>NZ_CP064065.1:0-4800000 GCF_015654185.1 Rhodococcus sp. M8 | reverse complement strand
GCGGCGGCGGCCAGGGCGACGCCCTCATCGTCCGCGTCCCCAAGACGTAGGACCCGCGACCTCGAGGATCCGTCGAGGACCGTCACGTTCGGGCGGAGGCGACACGATCGCCTCCGCCCGAACGCGTGTCCGGGGACCCTGTCGCGCGCCGGCCGGCGCGCGACGCGGTCGACCGGGGCATGAGGGATAGATTTTAAAGTGCGAATGTCCGGACAAAGTTTGACAGGATGGGGTGACCTGCAGCACAGTTGTCACACGCGCCCGGACATCGCACCGGGACACCACCCATCCCGCGAAAGGGGCTCCCCCATGTCCGTCTCGGAAGCGACCGTCACCGGCTCGTCGGACCGTCGCGCGCGGCACCGCGTGGTGGTGGTCGGATCGGGATTCGGCGGGCTGTTCGCCGCCCGCGCGCTCGCGGACGCGGATGTCGACATCACCCTCGTCGACCGGACGTCCCACCATCTCTTCCAGCCCCTCCTGTACCAGGTGGCGACCGGGATCCTGTCCGAGGGCGAGATCGCCCCCGCCGTGCGGCTGGTACTCGAGGACCAGGACAACGTCACGGTGCGGATGGGCGAGGTGTACGACGTCGATCCGAGCACCAGGACGGTGCACTCCCGGCACGGCGACACGGAATCCGTGCTCGAGTACGACAGCCTCGTCGTCGCGGCCGGAGCCCGCCAGTCGTACTTCGGCAACGACCACTTCGCCGAGAATGCCCCCGGACTCAAGTCCATCGACGACGCCCTCGAGATCCGCGCCCGCATCCTCGGCGCATTCGAGCAGGCCGAGGTGACCGACGACCCGGACGAGCGCCGCCGGCTGCTCACGTTCGTCGTGGTCGGTGCCGGTCCCACGGGCGTCGAGATGGCCGGCGAGATCGCCGAACTCGCCAGGCGCACCCTGGCCGGGGCCTACCGGACCATCGATCCGCGTGAGGCACGGGTCGTGCTCGTCGACGCCGCTCCCACCGTCCTGCCGCCGTTCGCTCCCGCCCTCCAGGACGCGGCCGCCGCCGCCCTCGGCCGGCTCGGCGTCCAGATCGAGCTGGGAGCCGTCGTCACCGGCGTGGACGCGGAGGGCGTCACCCTGCGCTCGCCCGACGGCTCGGAGCGGCGTATCGAGGCGGCGTGCAAGGTGTGGTCGGCGGGGGTCGCGGCCAGCCCGCTCGGCGCCGTGCTCGCCGACCGCACCGGCGCCGAGCTCGACCGTGCCGGGCGAATCCTGGTGGAACCCGATCTCTCCGTCGCCGGCCACCCCGACATCTTCGTCGTGGGCGACATGATGAACCGCGACGGCCTGCCCGGTGTCGCCCAGGTGGCCATCCAGGGCGGCCGGCACGCGGCCGCAGCCATCGTCGCCGACGTGAAAGCGCTCGCCGCGGGACGCCCCCGCCCGGAACGCACGCCGTTCCGGTACCGGGACAAGGGCTCGATGGCCGTCATCTCACGGTTCAACGCGGTCGCATCCGTCGGCCGGCTCGAACTCTCGGGAGCGCTCGGCTGGTTCCTGTGGCTGGTGGTGCACCTCGCCTACATCGTCGGCTTCCGCAGCCGGTTGACCACGACGGTGTCGTGGACGTGGTCGTTCCTCGGCCGCAGCCGCCCCCAGTTCACCGCGACCGATCAGCAGGCGAAGGCCAGGGGCGCGCTCCGCGAGCGCGCGAACCGGATCACCCACCCGGTGGCGAGCTGACCCGATGGTCCTCCATGCACCGGACACGGACTGCGCCGCGGACGAGACCACCCCGCATGCCATAGGGATCGACGTCGGCGGAACCAACATCCGCGCCTCGGTCGTGGACGAGCACGGTCGCATCCTCGCCGAAACACACCGGCGCACACCGTCCTCCGCCGATGCCCTGTCGAGTGCGCTCGTCTCGGTGGTCGACCACCTCGCCACCGGGAATCCGGTGGACGCCGTCGGCGTGGCGGTGGCCGGGTTCGTCGCTCGGGATCGAGCGACAGTGACGTTCGCCCCGCACCTTCCCTGGCGCGACGCTCCGGTTGCCGCCGAACTCACCGCGCGCGTAGGGCTCCCGGTGATCGTCGAGCACGACGTGAACTCGGCCGCGTGGGCCGAGTACCGGTTCGGTGCCGGCGCGTCGGGTGAGAACGTGGTGACCCTCGCCCTCGGGACCGGCATCGGTGCGGCGCTGATGGTGAGCGGGACGCTCTACCGTGGAAGCTTCGGAGTGGCAGCAGAACTCGGCCATCTTCAGGTTGTTCCGGGTGGCCGGGCGTGCCCGTGCGGCAAACGGGGATGCTGGGAGCGGTACTGCAGTGGTACGGCCCTGGTGGAGACGGCCGTGTCGTTCGCCCGCCGGGACCCGCGGGCGCCCGGCGCCCTGTCCGCGGCGGCACTCACCGCTCCGGACAACCTGGACGGGCACGCGGTGGCGGCCGCGGCGCGAGACGGAGATCCCCTCGCGCTGAGCGTATTCGGCAGTTTCGCGTACTGGCTCGGGGTCGGTCTGGCGGTGATCCAGGACATCTACGACCCGGATGCCGTCCTGCTGACCGGCGGAGTGAGCGAGTCCGCGGATCTCTACCTCGACACCGCGAGGGCCGTGGCGGGCGAGCTGCGAACCGGCGGCCGGTACCGGAGGGGCGCGCAGGTCCGCGTCGCCGAGCTGGGGGCATCCGCCTCGCGGATCGGCGCCGCGGATCTGGCACGCACGCTGATCCCGAATCCCCGGTGATCGGAGAACGGGTCGGTCGGCACGGCACCGGTCGCACAAGCGCGCCCGTCCTCACGCAGGTCGTAGCGCTTCACCGGAGACTCGACAGACGGAATCCCGCGGAGCTGGGCCGTGTCGTCAATTATCCGGTTCGGGGTCAGGAAACAGTCATGGCTCCAGTAGTGCATCACCACCCCCGCCGACACGCTGCGAAAGCTCGGGTCCTTGATCGTCGAGGACGTGTGCACAGCCCCGAGCTACATTCGGGCCGAGTGAGCCGGCGCCAAAGACCCGTCGCCCAGGGGGTCGGCGAACTCGGACCAGGCATCGATCCCCATGGCGACCTCGTCCATGGTGAGCAGGCACGCGTCGAGGCGTTCGATGAGGTTGTCGCGGTCGAGGGATTGCCCGATGAAGACGATCTCTTGTCGGCAGTCTCCGACGGATTCGTCCCATGCCGTCGTGATCGCCTCTCGGCGTTCGTCGTCGGGCCAGTATTGCTTCGGGATGAATCGCCACCACCGACCGACGTAGTCGTGTCTGATGAGATGTCCTGCTTGCGAGAGACTGCCGATGTCGGTGACACGGGCGGCGTTCCAGAAGTACCCCTTGGCCCGCAACAGCCGGCCGTTCGTCCACTCCTCATGGAGGAACTTGTGGAAGCGGACCGGATGGAAGGGTGTCCGGGCACGGTAGACGACGGATCCGATGCCGTATTCCTCGGTCTCGGGTGTGTGGGTTCCATTGAGTTCTTGCAGCCATCCGGGGGCGGCGGCCGCTCGCGTCAGGGAAAAGGATCCGGTGTTGAGGATCCAGCCCGACGGGATCCGGCCCATCTGCATCGGGCGGATCTGTGCGACGCTGTTGAGTCGGCGCAGGATGGCGGTGAGCTCTTCGAGTTGCTGCTGGCTGATGAGATCGGTCTTGCTGATCAAGATCACGTCGGCGAACTCGCACTGGTCGGCCAGAAGATCGGAGAGCTCGCGTTGATCCTGCGGCGAGTCGGCAGGCACCTGACGCCCTTCTTTGAAGTCTCGCAGGAAGTTCACCCCGTCGACGACGGTGACCATCGTGTCGAGACGGGCAATGTCATCGAGCGCGAACCCGGAGGGGTCGATGAAGGTGAAGGTTTCCGCGACGGGCAGCGGTTCGGAAATGCCCGAGGATTCGATCACGAGGTAGTCGAATCGACGTTCCCTGGCGAGGCGGACGATCTCGCTGAGCAGGTCCTCGCGGAGTGTGCAGCAGATACACCCGTTGGTCATCTCGACCAGCCGCTCCTCCGATCTGCTGAGCGTGACTTCACGAGCGATGTCGGCTCCGTCGATGTTCACCTCGCTCATGTCGTTGACGATGACGGCGACACGGAGGCCTTCCCGGTTCGTGAGCAGATGATTGAGCAGGGTCGTTTTTCCGGCTCCGAGGAAACCGGAGAGAACGGTCACCGCAAGTCGTTCGTCGGTCATCGTCAGGTCCATTTCTTCGAGATCGGCGAGCAGGAAGAGCTGACTACTGTCCGGGGTCGGGGTGGAGGCGCCTCATCGACGCCTCCACCCGGGCCACGGTCGGATCGGCGGAGGCGTCAGGCAACGCGCTCGAGATAGCCGCCGAAGAGGTCGACGACAACGGCGGTCCCGTCGGTGTCGTCGCCGAACAACTCCGCGGAGGCGAACTCGACGCCGTATGTCGGCTGAGCACCCGCATCGTCTCTACCGTGACCGATCGAGTCGGGGAACGGCCAACTCTCGGTGGTGCGGTGTTGTACCGTGCCGACCTTGCTCCGGCAGAATGCCGGGTAACGGACATGGCCGGCGAAAAAGTCGTCCTTGACCCGCACCAACTCGCCCACCTCGAAGGGCGCGTCAGGAACGATCGCAGGACGTCCCTCGGAAATCGCCGGCAGCGCGAGGGGGAACGGTCCGCCTGCCAACCGCTCGAGCTCGTCCTGGGTCAGCACGCCCTTCTCGACCATGAGGGAGGCGACGCCGATCACGTAGCGTTCGTAGTACGGCGTGGTCAGGTAGTGACGCGGCTCGATCCGTTCCACCACATGGCGGACCTCGTCGACTGAGAAGTGGCCGAGCTCCACGCCTAGAAACATCAGGCTGTAGGGGAGATGCTCCCAGTCCTTCTTGAACGTCGCACCGATATCGGCGTTGGCCGTGTGCGGAACGCGACCGAAACCCTGCCTCCCGGCGAGGTCGTGAATTCCATCCATCATGAACTCCTTCAGGGACGAGACGAGCAGGTCAGTCGGCGATGGCGTCCGGCGACGGCAGCGCAACACCGATGAGGCAGTCCTTGGTGACGATGCGGGTGAGCTGCTCGCGGGTCCAGCCCTCGGTGCCCGCGGGGCGCACAGGCAGCACCATGTAGCGCGTCTCGGCAGTGGTGTCGTAGACCTTGATCTCGACGTTCGCCGGGAGCACGGTGCCCATTTCGGCGAGGACCTTGCGGGGCTCCCGCACTGCACGCGCTCGGTATTCGAACCCCTTGTACCACGCCGGCGGCAGGCCGAGAATCGGCCACGCCGTGCAGGAGCACAGCGAGCACACGATCATGTTCTTGAGCGTCGGGGTGTCCTCGAGGGCACGGATGTATTCACCCTGCGGACCGAGGTAGCCGAATTGGCCCACGGCGGCGGTGCCGTCGGTGAGCAGCAGCTCACGGAATTCCGGGTCCGTCCAGGCGCGGGCGACGATCTCGGCGCCGCGTCGAGGCGAGAACTCCTCTTCGAAGGTCTTCTTCCACTTCTCGGTGTAGCCGTCGGGAACCAGGTCCTTCGCTGCCAACGCCTGGAAGAGGGCCCGCGCCCGGTCCGAAACGGACGCCTGCGCAGGAAGTCCCCATTGTTTTCCTGGCTGGCCGGAAAGCGTGGTCGTCATGATTGACTCCTTCGATGTTGGATGGGCCGAGACCCGGAGATCCCGGCGATGGATGGCGCCGGTTCTGCAGTCTGGCGATCGATGCGCGGACGGTCGGTGAGTGTGTGCTGATGTCCCACGTCGACACCTAGGTGATCGCGCTGGCTTCGACGGGGGGTTGTGGCGACCGGCGGTACGGGAAAGCCGCCGAGCGCCTGTTCATAGGTGTGCGCCACCCGCAAGACGGTGGCATCGTCGAAACGTCGGCCGATGATCATCAAGCCGGTCGGCAGGCCGCCGACAAGCCCGGCGGGGACGGTGCACGCCGGATGGCCGGTCACATCGAACGGCGCGGTATTGCCGACCATCGACAATGCGGCGTTCAGATAGTCGGCCAGCGGCACATCGGCCGGCGGGATCTCGCTCGCGGTGTACGGCAGGGTCGGCATAACCAGCACGTCGTAGCGGGCGAGCTCGGCGTCGTAGGCGGCACGGACGTCCGGCACAAGTCGACGGGCCATGGCGTAGAACTTCCCGCCGCCGACCTCGAAGGTGTACCGACCGGACAGCCCCACCAGCTTGACCGTCCTGGATAGTTCGTGGCCGCGTGCCAGGCGTTGCCGGGCGAAGTGGGCGATGAGTTCCGGATCGTAGAAGCCGTCGGTATTCATGCCGTAGGCATTGCCGTCGAGCATCTGGTAAGCGGCACCCTCGGTCGCGATGACATTCCATACGTGCACGGCATCGGCATGCCAGGGAATCGATACCTCGGCGACCTCGAGTCCGGCGTCGCGCAGCACCTCGATCGCGGCGCGAACGGAGGCGTCGACCGCAGGATCCGACACCGGCGTGCCGAAGCCTTCGACGACGACCCCGACTCGCAACCCCGACGCCGGATCCTGGATCGCTGCAGAGTAATCCACCGGATCGATGCGGTTCGGCTGCCGGGGATCGGCCCCGTCGGGACCGGCCAGCACACCCAGCATGGCAGCCGCGTCGGCCACCGTGCGGGTCATCGGACCGAGGTGATCGATGGTGCGCTCGATCGGGAACGCACCGGTGTACGGCACCAGGCCGTGGGTGGGCTTGTGCCCGATGATTCCGCAGAATGCACTGGGAATGCGGATCGACCCGCCCTGGTCCCCGCCGAGCGCCGTATCGACGGCACCACTGGCCACCAAGGCACCGCAGCCGCTCGATGACCCCCCGGCGATGCGCCTTTCGTCCCACGGGTTGCGCACCGGTCCCGGGTGCGAGGTGAAGCTGGCGCCGGAGAAGCACAGGTCCTCACAGACCGCCTTGCCCTTGATCGTGGTGCCGGCGGCGAGAAGCCGGCGGACTGCGGTGGCGTCGTAGCGTGGGACGAACCCCTCGACCGTGCGAGACCCGTTCATCATCGGCACGCCGGCCACTGCGATGTTGTCCTTGATCGCTACGGTGCGCCCGGCCAGCGGACCGCGTGCCGATTCGGTGACGTCAGCCGTCACATACCATGCACCCAGGCTGTTGTGTTCCGGCTCGGGCTGCGCCCAGGCCCTGTGTGCCGGTGGCGGGTCCGTGCGCTCGTAGAGCCACTCGATCGCCGTCGTGGAAGCCAGGGTGGCGGCGACCGCGGGCGCGAATTCCTCTAGGTCGTTGGCGGACAACCCGAAACGGTAGTGCGCACTGAGGGCGGCCAGTCGTTCGGCATCGGGTGGTAGCAGTGAAGCCATGAAATTACCTCCGTCTCTAGAGCGCGACCTGCGCCGCTGTGTGGTCGAGGATGGTGAGGAAGCCGGTCCGGTTGTGGCAGTTGATGTACTCGGCGGTTGCGCTGCCTTTCGGGATCACCGAAACCTCATGCCACAGCGACATATCCATCGGAATTCCGTCCTTGCCCTGCATCATGCGGAAGAATGCGCCGTAGATCTCCAGATGGCTGCGATGGCCGCGCGACCACGTCATGAGATGCTCCAATGACAGGAACCAGCCGAGTGTGCAGGCCCGGTCGATGAGCTCTCCCTGCGGTGACTGCTCACGAACCTTGCGCGTCTGCAGGCAGCCGGTCTCGGGGTGGGTAGCGAGGTAGTCGACCCCCGAATCCTTGATCGGATCGACATTCGCGAAGTAGTCGTCCTTGAACACCGTGCTGTTGCGCCAGTCCTGTGCCGTACGGATCAGGCAGACGTTTCCCGGGACCGCGACGGTTACGTGCTTGCCCAACGTCTCCTGAGTGGTCGGGACGTACTCGAACAGCTCGCCTTCGAGCTCATCGGTCCGGGACGCTGTGATGCGGTCGCGTGCCGACCCCCAATAATCGTGCACTTTGGTTGGCCCGACCTCCACGTGCTGGGCAATCCCCGCGGTGTCGCACTTCCTCGGATCGTGCGGGGTATACAGGGTTTCGATGTGGTCACGGGGAATTATCGCGGTTTCGCGGTAATAGCCGACGGGACCGGTAGTCGACCGCGAGGCCCAGAAGCTCTCGACCTCTTCCTGGGCGGCCCATTTTTCGTAGTCCTGCGGCGCGAACCAGTACGCCATTAACGTCGCGTTGGCGAATCCATCGGCGTCAATGTACTGTCCGCGGTCCAGGACAGTCGGACGAAAATCCGTTTCGAACAGTGAGAGCAGTTCTTCGACAGCGGAATTCGCCCTCTCCAGAGTGTCGGCCTGGGTGCCGAACTGGGCGAACAAGACCTCGGTCACCCCCTTCGGGTATGTGGTAGACCACATCTCGAACCGTGGTTCGGAATCGGTAATTCGTATATGCCGTGGCATCTCGGGCTCCAGTTCGAGTAGGTGATCATCTCGGCGTGATGCCGATCACTCGTTCTTCGGGGTACTCGAACGGTACGGGACCGAAGTGAACCATGTTTGCACCTCAGTGCCAACAACTTTGACGTTCCGCGTCATCATCGAATTTCACGGTGCCGAAGTTCGTGAACACGTGCTCGAGGCATTCGACCCGAGTTGCACCAGGTGAGCCGATTTTCGGGATGATCGCGTCATCGGTGCAGGTAGCAGCGGTGCGTGTTCGGAAAGTGGCACACTAACGGCTCGGTAGACTTTCGGTCCGTGGCCGCCTACATCCGCAAAGTCCGCACCGCCTCGGGAGCGACCGCGGTGCAGATCGCGGCCAAGCACGACCGCCGGGACAAGGTGCTCGAGCACCTCGGATCGGCTCATACCGACAGCGAACTCGCTGCCCTGCTCGAGACCGCTCGGGAGAAGCTGCTCGCCGGCCAGCAGGAACTCGACCTCGACCTGGGCACCACCAGCAGCGGACCGCCGACGATCACCGGGAAGCGGTCGCGGTGGCTGATCGAGGTCATCGACACCACCTGGCGACGTCTCGGCTTCGACGCGGTCGACAACGAGGCGTTCTTCCAGCTCGTGACGGCCCGCCTCGTCGAACCGACATCGGTTGCGGACGCGGGCAGAGTGCTGCGCGAGATCGGGATCGCACCCGCCCACCGCAACACCTTCGTGCGAACCCTGCAGCGATGCACCGCCCATGGTTACCGCGACGACATCGCGCAGCGGTGTTTCGAGCACGCTGCTACCGCGGGGGATCTGAACCTGCTGCTCTACGACGTGACTACGTTGTATTTCGAAGCAGACAAGGAAGACGAGCTCCGCAAGGTCGGATACTCCAAGGAACGTCGAGTGGACCCGCAGATCGTCGTCGGCCTGCTCGTCGATCGCACCGGATTCCCTTTGGAAATAGGGTGTTTCGAAGGAAACCAGGCCGAGACCCGAACGATCGTGCCCATCGTGCGGCAGTTCCAGGACCGCCACAACCTCGAGGGTGTGGAGATGGTCATCGCCGCCGACGCCGGGATGCTGTCGGCGACGAACCTGAAGGATCTCGATGCTGCCGGTCTGAAGTTCATCGTCGGCTCGAGGGTGACGAAAGCACCAGCGGATCTGGCCAGCCATTTTCACTGGAACGGTGACGTGTTCACCGACGGGCAGGTCATCGACACCGTCACCCCACGGCACGCCAAGAGCACCGTCAACGACATCAGTCGCCGCAGCGAACCGGTGTGGGAGCCGGCCGACACCTCGGCGTGGCGGGCGATCTGGGCGTACTCGACCAAACGCGCCGTGCGGGACAACCAGACACTGAACGCGCAGGAAGCCCGCGCCCGGGAAGTCATCGACGGCACCCGCGCTGCCCGAACACCCCGGTTCGTCAAGAGCACCACCAAGGGCAAAACCCTCGATACCGACGCTCTGGCCCGGGCGCGTTCCCTGATCGGCCTGAAGGGCTACGTGACCAACCTTCCTGTCTCGCTGATGAATCCGCAGGAAGTGATGACGAAGTATCACGATCTGTGGCACGTCGAGCAGTCGTTTCGGATGTCGAAGACCGACCTGCGGGCCCGCCCGATCTTCAGCCACACCCGCGATTCGATCGAGGCGCACCTGACCATCGTGTTCACCGCGCTGGCGATCTCGCGCTACCTGCAGGATGCGACCGGGATGTCGATCCGGAAGATCGTGCGGACCCTGCGGCCGCTGCAGGAAATCACCGTCACCATCGCCGGGCACGAACACACAGCCTTCGATCCACTCACCGACGACGCCGTGCACATCCTCGACTCCCTCGGCATCCCGAATCCCGGGTCAAAGTTGGCACACTAATTTGGTGCAACTCGGGTTCGAGTAACGTCCGGGTACGGTGTGCATGTCGGAAACTCGGAGGAAGCCGCGTCACCGACATCACCGAGGACTCCGACTTCATCGGAGGCGGATCGGCCCGACAACCCTCCGCAAGAGCCGGCCGCACCCTTCCCGAAGGCCCACTCCGACGACAAGTGCTGATCGCACAGCGACCACTGTCTGCTGACGAGCACCACAGATTCCGGCACCATTCAATGGCGCATGCATCGAACGGCCCCGACCCCGGTCCGGTGCCGCTATCTGCGGAGGTTGCGGTAACGACTCGGGCTCACTCCGTACGCCGTCGCGAACGCCCTGCTGAACCCAGCCAGATCCAGGAATCCGAATTGGGTGGCAATGTCGGTCAGTGTTCGGTCGGGAGACGACGTCATCGCCCGACGACAGGACTCGAGACGACGAGTGCGAATCCTGTTCGCTACGGTCTCACCGTGTTTGGCAAACAAGCGGTGCAACGTCCGTACGGAAACGAAGAATGCCTGGGCAATGAAATGCGGTCCCAGGTCCGGATCCTCGAGGTGCAATTCGATGAACTGTAAGGCCCTGGCGAACAGTTCGTCCGAATCCGATTCTCCTACCTCGATACTCGATTCTTCGAGCGCGGCCGTGATCGCCAGTTCGACCACGTGGTCGGCCAATCGCACCGCTCCAGTCGGCGAGAACTGCGAGTCGGAAGCAAGCAGACGCGACAGCGTGGGCGAAAGCAAGCGCCCGACAGGAGAATCCGCCATCACAGTCCTTGCGGTAAGCCTCTGCGATTCGCAATCATTCAGCGAGACAGTGCGCCTGGGCCAGGTGAACACGCGAAGGCGCCATTCCGGACGCAGACTCCATGTGAACGGACGCGACGTTTCGTATATCGCGAAGTCACCGGGCCCTACTACGCACGTCTTTCCATCCTGGATCAGCTGTGCTTCCCCGCTGACCACCATCCCGATCTGAAACAGATCCAACGGCTGACGCGAAACCAACCGCGCCGTTCGGTCGAACGCCTGAGACGCGGATGCCACCTCGGCTACCCTCAAATGGGCAAGATGCCTGGTCAGCACCGAACCGCGAAACCCCGCCGAATCCGCCGGAGCAATATCCAGCGCGACGAAAGTCTCACGAATGACGTCGACCCACGTACTCAGACAGTCCGTACTGACCGTCTCGACACGCTGACGCACATCCATGCCTTGCACACCCCAAGCCTAGCCCCAGTGCGCACCAGGTCACAGCGACGCGACCAGCATGGCGCGCCAGGACAAACGGTTGACGCTTCACGTCAAACCTCCGCTTTCGGCGGCGGCCACCAGCAACTCGTCGGAGCCTGCACATCGACGAAACTGTCCCTCGGATGCGGGAGACGTCACGCCGACCTCACAGCCAGAACGGGCCGACGCACCGCAAAGCCGCCGGTACCGCCACTTCGTCGACGACCGTAAGGGCTACGAAACAGCGAGCCGCGGGAAGCGCAGACGAGGGCCGCGGTTCGGGCTGAACACGGTCGGCGGGGGGACGACCCGGCGCTTGAACGCATATTCACCATGGCGGTCGGCGTCTACCGGAACCTCGTCACGCGTGGCGTGGCCCGAGGATTGCGCACCCACCTGTCGGCCTGATCGACGAATGAGTCCTCGACGGGCAGTGCCTCATCCTCGGTGACGCCTCCGGTGACGCACCTGGTCTGTCTGACCGATCCTCGCCGCGACCAGAGTGTCGGCGCCCGGATTGCCTGAACGTCGTCGACCGTGCGATTCGATGAGCCCTTACGACCCGAAGAGCCGCACAGCACTCGCCGTCGGCCCCTACCCGTGGCATCGGCCAGGCCACAGCCCCGGCTTTCGCTGCTGCCGGCACCGACGTGCTGACATCGCGCTCTTGACAGCCGCCGACGCAGAGGTCGGGAGACGGCGAGTGAGGTGAGCGTCCATGCCCTCGACGGCTCGGCGCCGTCCCGCCGAGGGGCTCGCGGCGCCAGGCCCGTGGGCTCCGATTCGCGGTCAGAAGTCGATTTGAAAGCTCAGAAACTGTTTCTGTGCAATATTGTCCGCTTGATCCACGCCGCCGGGCGAAATGAGGTGCGGGCAGCGCTGCATCTGCATGTCGTCATGAAGTCCGAAGAGCGCGACGACGCGTTCCGGAACGGCTCACGCACGTGCATTTCGACGACGACTCGGGGCCGTCCATTCGGAAGGCCCGCGAGTCGTCGCGTGTCACCGGCGCAGTTCGTGGGTCAGGGCTTCGAGCTCGTCGCCGCCGGCCATCTCCTGGGTGAGCTGTTCCAGGGTGATCTCGTCGTAGGTGCAGTCCAGCTTCTGCCGGCCGCGATTGAGCAGGACGAAATGGTCACCGACCATGTAGGCGTGGTGCGGGTTGTGCGTGATGAACACGACCCCGAATCCCTGTTCCTTCGCGGCGGTGATGTAGCGCAGCACCATGCCGGACTGCTTGACGCCGAGGGCCGCGGTCGGCTCGTCGAGGATGAGCACGCGGGCGCCGAAGAAGATGGCCCGGGCGATGGCGACGCACTGGCGCTGGCCGCCGGACAGCGACCCGATGGGTGCGTCGACGTCGGGCAGATCGATGCCCATCTTCGCCAGCTCCGCCTTGGTGGTGGCCCGCATCGCGTTCGCGTCGAGTGTCTTCAGCGGCCCGCGCCGCAGTTCCTGACCGAGGAAGAAGTTGCGCCACACCGGCATCAGCGACACGACCGCCAGGTCCTGGTACACGGTGGCGATGCCCTTGCCGAGGGCCTCCTTCGGCGAGCCGAACAACACCGGCTCGCCGTCGACGAGCAGTTCACCCTCGCTCTGCTGATGCAGACCCGCAATGATCTTGATCAGGGTGGACTTGCCGGCGCCGTTGTCGCCGAGCACACCGGTCACCTCCCCCGCGTGGACGCGCAGGTTGATGTCCTTCAGGGCGATGATGCTGCCGTACCGCTTGCCCACGTGGCGCAGTTCGACGAGCGGGACCGTGCCCCCGGAGGCGGCGTCGTGGGTGGGGGTTTGGGCGGTGGTACTCATAGAAGTCACCTCTTGGCGGCGTAGTTGCGGAAGGCGTTGTTGGCGATGACCGCGAACAGCAGCATCGCGCCGAGGAAGAACTTGAACCAGTCGGGGTTCCAGCCGGCGTAGACGATGCCCTGGTTGGTCATGCCGAAGATGAACGCGCCGATCGCGGTGCCGTAGCCGCCGGTGAGCAGGCAGCCGCCGATGACCGCGGCGATGATGTAGAGGAACTCGTTGCCCACGCCCTGCCCGGACTGCACGGTGTTGAACGCGAACAGCAGGTGCATGCCGACGAACCACGCCGCGAAGCCGACCGTCATGAACAACCCGATCTTGACCTTGGTGACCGGGACGCCGATGGCGCGGGCGCTGTCCTGGTTGCCGCCGACCGCGAAGATCCAGTTGCCGATGCGGGTCTTGAACAGCACGTAGGTGGCGATCGCGGTGAAGAGCAGCCACCACAGGACGGTGATCCGCACCGAGACACCGCCGATGGTCAGCGAGGAGGCGAAGACGACCTTCGCCGAGTCGAAGCCCTGCATGTCGGACACGCTGGGCGTGGCGACCTGCCCGGAGATCAGCTTGGTGACGGCGAGGTTGACGCCGGTGAGCATCAGGAACGAGCTGAGCGTGATCAGGAAGCTGGGGATCTTGGTCCGCATCACCAGGTAACCGTTGAGAAACCCCACGGCCAGCGACAGCACCAGTGCCAGCGCCGCCCCGGCCCACAGGTTCAGGTGCAGGTTGTAGGAGATCATCGACGCGGCGAGCGAACTGGTGGTGACGGCGACGCCGGCGGACAGGTCGAATTCGCCGCCGATCATGAGCAGGGCCACCGCGCACGCCATGATCCCGATGGTCGAGCTGGCGTAGAGCACCGTCGCGAACGCCTCCGGGGTGCGGAAGGGCGCGGCGACGACGAAGAAGAAGACGAAGATCGCAACCGCACCGAACAGGGACCCGATCTCCGGGCGCACCAGCAGCCGCTGCAGCCGCTTCTGTTCCTTGACGCGTTCGTCGGTGACGACCTTGTGACTGGACAGGTCGAGGTCTGCCTGGGTGGACATCAGCGGGTTCCGTTCTGCGCGTACGCGGCGACCGCGTCGATGTTCGACCGGTCGATGAAGGCGGGTCCGGTCAACGTCGGCATGCCGCCGCCGATGACGTTGCCGTTGTTGAGATACAGCCACAGCGAATCCACCGCGAGGTACCCCTGGAGGAAGGGCTGCTGGTCCACCGCCCACTGCACCGAGCCGTCCTCGATCGCTCCGACGAGGGCCGTGTTGGTGTCGAAGGTGACCACCTGGGCGGCGCTGCCCGCGTTCCCGACCGACTGGACCGCGGTGAGAGCGAAGGGCGCCCCGAGGGTCAGCACCCGGTCGATGGTCGGGTCCTGCTGGAGCTTGGCCGTGATCGTCGACTCCACGGACGGCATGTCCTTGCCGTTGACGTTGAGGATCTCGGTCTGCCCACCGAACCCCTTGGCGACACCGGCGCACCGCGCCTCGAGGCCGACGTGGCCCTGTTCCTGGATGACGCAGAGCGTCTTGCGCGCCCCCTCCGAGGTGAGGCGGCGGCCGGCCGCCTCCCCGGCGATGGCCTCGTCCTGCCCGAAGTACTCCATCACGCCCATCGCGCTCCAGGCTTCGAGGCCGGAGTTGAAGGCGACCACCGGAATCCCGGCTGCCTCGGCGCCCTTCACCGCGGCGGCCAGTGCGTCCGGCTTGGCGAGGGTGAGGGCGATCCCGTCGACGTCGCTGTCGATCGCGCTCTGGACCAGGTTCGCCTGGTTCGGGGCCTCGGGGTCGGCCGAGTAGCGCAACTCGATGTTGTCCTTCGCGGCGGCGGTCTCGGCGCCCTTGCGCACCAGGTCCCAGAAGGTGTCGCCGGGAACCTCGTGGGTGATCATCGCGATGGTGGCCCGTGGCGTGTCCGCCGACCCGGCGGCCATCCCGCCACCGGATGTGTCGGGCTTGCCGCCGGTGCTCGAGCAGGCGGCGAGGCCGAGGGCCAACACGCCCAGGCCCGCAACGATCGTCCGCGCCCGGCCCCGCCGACGCCGTGCGCCGGACCGGCCGGGGGACGACCCCTTACCAAAGCTCATCGTGTCTCCCTCATCTGTGTGCGCTCGATCGGCGACAGTCGCGGACCGACCCTGAGGAAGATGTAATACTCGTCACATCGCAATGTCAATAGTTTGTTCTGACATTAGGACCGCATGTCAAATTCGGCCTCAGCGCGCGCATGCCTCTCCCCGCGCGGATCGAACTCGAAAGATACTGTTCGGCAACGGTTCCGAACGTCAGCGGCGCACCCGCTCGGGAGCCGGACCGGATACCGCGGCACCGAGTGCGCGGGACATCCGCGCGCTCTCGAACACCGTCGGTGCCAGTAGCAGAGCCAGGACGACGAAGGCGAGCGAGTACTCGGCCCCGGCGGGCAAATGCCGTACAGCCACCGCTGCCCCGCACACCGTGACGGTCAGCGCGGCCACCGCGACACCGATGCCGGCAGCAAGCTCCTGCAGCGTGGCGTGGAGGGTGTTCGCGTCGGTGAGCGCGTCGGAGCCGACATCGGCGAACGCCAGCGAGTTGTAGGCGGTGAAACCGATCGATCGCAGTGCGCCGCTGACGACGAGGAGCAGGACTGTCACAGCGATCGGGGTGTGCGCCGTCATCGTCGCGAGGAGCACCAGCCACACCACCGACAGAGCACCCGTCACGACCAGGACCGTGCGGATCCCGAAACGGCGCATGAGGGGCGTGGTGACGGGCTTGATCGCAATGTTCCCCGCAAACAGCGCGGTGACCAGCAGGCCGGACACGAACGGAGACCAGCCGAACCGCACCTGGAACAGCAGGGGCAGCAGGAAGGGGACGGCCGTGATCACCGCCCGGTACAGCGAGCCCCCGGCCGCGACCACCCGGAACGACGGTATACGCAGAACGTCGAGGCGGACGAGCGGGTTCGGCGTCCGGAGCAGGTGCCACACCGCGAAGACGAGCGCGCCGACCGCGATCCCCAGCGCCGACACCGCGCGCAGCCGGTGCGATCCCGCCGGTTGCACGCTCTCCGCCGCGATCAGCAGCGCAGCGACCCCCACGCCGATGGCCGAGAGCCCGGCGACGTCGAGCCGGCGCCCGGACCGCTCGCCCGGATCGGGCACGAGACGCCGGGCCGCGAAGAATCCGACGACACCGAGCGGGACGTTGACGAGGAAGATCCAGCGCCACGACGCGACCGACACGATCGCCCCGCCCACGACCGGTGCGAGCACCGGGGCCGTCAGCGCGGGCCAGGTGAGATACGCGATCGCCCGCACCAGTTCGGCCTTCGACGTCAGCCGCAGCACGGCCAGCCGGCCGACCGGCACCATCATCGCGCCACCGGCTCCCTGCAGGACTCGCATCGCAATCAGCATCGGCAGCGATGTGCTCGCCGCGCACGCGATCGAGGCGAGGGTGAACACCACGAGGGCGGCGAGGAAGACCCGCCGCGCCCCGAACCGGTCCGCCGCCCACCCGCTCGCCGGAACCAGCACCGCGAGCGTGAGGAGATACGCCGAGATCGCCGCGTTCACCGCGACGGGTTCGACCCCGAACGAGGCGGCGATCGCGGGCAGCGCCGTCGCCAGCACGGTCGCGTCGAGCATCTCCATGAACAGTGCGCACGCGACGAGCAGGGCAGCGCCCCGCGGGAACGCACGCTCCGGCGCCGGCCGCGACGACATCACGAGAGGCGCCCGCGGGTTCTCAGCGGTCGACGACGGTGGTGTCGAAGTAGTAGCGCGACGCGCGGTAGCAGTGACTACCGAACTCCACGGCGGTTCCCGAGTCGTCGTACGCGGTGCGGTTCATGGTGAGCAGGGGCGCGCCCGTCTTCTCGTCGAGCAGGCCGGCCTCCTCGCGGGTGGCCGCTCGCGCTCCGATGCGCTGGCGGGCCAGCCGGATGTGCACGCCGCGCGCACGAAGCGACTGATAGAGGCCGTGATCCTCGAGTTCGTCCGCATCCGGCGCGATCGCGACCGGGAGGTGGTTGTTCATGATCGCCAGCGGTTCCCCGTTGGTACACCGCAGCCGGCGGATCGACACCACCTCCGCGTCCGGCCCGAGATTGAGTTCGAGCGCGACCTCCTCGGCCGGAGGGCCCACCCGATAGTCGAGGAGCTTCGTGGTGGGGGTCTGCCCCGCGCGGGCGAGGTCGTCGAACAGGCTGGTCAGCTCCACGGGACGGTGGACGGGACTCTGGACGACCTGCGTGCCGACCCCGCGCTTGCGTACCAGCAGACCCTTGTCGACGAGTTCCTGGATGGCGCGCCGGGTGGTCGGGCGGGACAGATTGAGCCGCTGCGCCAGCGCGAGCTCGTTCTCGAACCGGTCGCCGGGGGCGAGATCCCCACCGAGGATGGCCTTTTCGATGGCCTGGGCAAGCTGGAAGTACAGCGGTACCGGGCTCGAACGGTCGAGCTCGACTGCGAGCTGTGCACTCACGGACCACTCCGATCTCCAGCGAGGCGGCCCGGCGGACCGCGGATTCAGCTGAAGTGTATGTGAACACGGACATACGCTTGATTGCAAGTCAATATGTCAGGACAAAGTATTGACACGCGCCGGTGACATGGCGCACAGTTTCTGTGGACGCCGCGATCCCCGCGGACTGCCACCATCATCTCTCGGGAGTGCAGCCTTGACCACCACGCAGACGCAGACCGAGCGCCCGCTGGACGTGCTCGCCATCGGACGCAGCGGCGTCGACATCTACCCGCTCCAGACCGGCGTCGGACTGGAGGACGTGTCGACCTTCGGCAAGTTTCTCGGCGGCAGCGCCGCGAACGTGGCCGTTGCCGCGGCCCGGCTCGGGCGCAGCAGCGCCCTGATTTCCGGGATCGGCGCCGACCCGTTCGGCCGGTTCGTCCGCGCCGAACTCGAGCGGCTCGGCGTCCGGACCCGGCACCTGATCACCGACGGCCGCTACCCCACCCCGGTCACCTTCTGTGAGATCTTCCCGCCCGACGACTTCCCGCTCTACTTCTACCGCCGTCCATCGGCTCCCGATCTGCAGATCCAGCCCGAACACCTCGACCTCGAGGCCGTCCGCACCGCGCGGCTGTTCTGGGCGACGGTGACCGGACTGTCCGAAGATCCCAGCCGCAGTGCACATTTCGCCGCCTGGGAGGCGCGCGGCCGAATCCGGCACACGGTCCTCGACCTGGACTACCGGCCGATGTTCTGGGATTCCCCGGCGGCCGCCACCGAGCAGGTCCAGCGAGCACTGCAGCACGTCACCGTCGCCGTCGGCAATCGTGAGGAGTGCGAGATCGCCGTCGGCGAGACCAATGCGCACCGCGCGGCCGACGCCCTGCTCGACCTCGGCGTCGAGCTCGCGATCGTCAAGCAGGGCCCCAAAGGCGTGCTCGGCAAGACCCGCTCGCAGTCGGTGACCGTCGCGCCCAATCCCGTGGACGTCGTCAACGGCCTCGGTGCGGGCGACGCGTTCGGCGGCTCGCTGATCAACGGACTGCTCGCCGGGTGGCCGCTCGAGAAGACCCTGCGCTACGCCAACGCCGCAGGCGCCATCGTGGCCTCCCGCCTCGAATGCTCCACCGCCATGCCCACCGCGGACGAGGTCGCCCACCTCGCCGACGCGACCGCCACGGAGGCCGTCAATGTCTGAGAATTCCACCCTGCCGTCGACCCCGCCCCAGCGGACCTACGGCGAGATCACCGAGCTGCGCGCCGAGGATCCGGGCGCCATCGAACGGGCCTGGGCAGCGCGGGCCACCCGGCCCGCGACGCGCGGCGACGGGCGCCTGATGATCGTCGCCGCCGACCACCCCGCCCGCGGCGCCCTGGCCGTCGGCGACCGGCCCACCGCCATGAACAGCCGCACCGACCTGCTCGACCGGCTCCGCACCGCACTGGCGGACCCGGGCGTCGACGGCGTGCTCGCCACCTCCGACATCCTCGACGACCTCGTGCTGCTCGGCGCGCTCGAGGACAAGGTGGTCTTCTCCTCGATGAACCGCGGCGGGCTCGCCGGCGCCACCTTCGAATTCGACGACCGGATGACCGGCGCGACCGCCGCGTCGACCGCCCGGTACCGCATGAACGGCGCGAAGATGCTCTGCCGGGTGGCGCTCGACGATCCCGGCACCCTGTCGATGATGACCGAGTGTGCCCGGGCCGTCGACGAACTCGCCGACCACGGCCTGATCGCTATGCTCGAGCCGTTCCTCTCCCGGCGCGTCGACGGCAAGGTCCGCAACGACCTGTCGCCCGACGCGGTCATCAAGTCGATCCACATCCTGCAGGGCATCGGATCCACCTCCGCCTACACCTGGATGAAACTGCCCGTGGTCGACGAGATGGAGCGGGTCATGGACGCCACCACGCTGCCGACCCTGCTGCTCGGCGGGGACCCCAGCGATCCCGACGCCGCCTTCGCCGCCTGGGAGAAGGCGCTGGGCCTGCCGTCCGTGCGCGGCCTCGTCGTCGGGCGCACCCTGCTGTACCCGCACGACGACGACGTCGCCGGCGCCGTCGCGACCGCCGTCTCGCTGGTGCGGTGAGCGCCGTGAACAGCAAGTACTACCTGCCCGCCCGCTCCACCGGCGAGGCCCCGTTCACCGTGGCCGTCACCCCCGGGACCGCCGGGTGGTCCGAATCCAGCCTGTGGGTCGTCGAACTCGGCCCCGGCGAGCACGTCGAGCACCGGTCCGGCGACGACGAGATCCTCGTCGTGCCGCTGTCCGGCTCCGCCGAGGTGCGCTGCGCCGACGAGACGGTGACGCTCGCCGGCCGCCGGAGCGTCTTCGACGGCCCCACCGACTTCGCCTACGTCGGCGTCGACAGCTCCTTCCGGGTCGCGAGCGCGGCCGGTGGCCGCTTCGCGCTCTGCGGTGCCCGCGCCACCCGCCGGATGCCGTTCCGGTACGTCCCGGCCGCCGACGTTCCCGTCGAACTGCGCGGCGCGGGCAACTGCAGCCGTCAGGTGCACAACTTCGGCACCGCGGATGTCTTCGACGCCGACTCGATCATCGCGTGCGAGGTCATCACCCCGGGCGGCAACTGGTCGTCCTACCCCGCCCACAAGCACGACGAGAACACCGACGCCGAGTCCGAGCTCGAGGAGATCTACTACTTCGAGATCGACGAAGGCGACACGGGCACACCAGGATTCGGTTTCCACCGGGTCTACGGCACGCCCGAGCGGCCGATCGAGGTGCTCGAGGAGGTCCGCAGCGGCGACGTCGTGCTCGTCCCGCACGGCTACCACGGCCCGTCCATCGCGGCCCCCGGCTACCACATGTACTACCTCAACGTGATGGCCGGACCCGGCCCCGAACGGGCCTGGCGCATCTGCGACGACCCCGCCCACACCTGGCTCCGCACCAGCTGGGAACACCAGGAGATCGATCCCCGACTGCCGCTCCACACCGGCCGCCCGCCCCAGAGCTCAGGAGAGTAGACCAGTGGCGCCCATCAACTCCGACCGCGACGGCGCGGTTACCGGAATCCGCACGCCGGACACCGAGCACACCGTGCGCCTGACCGTGGCGCAGGCGACCGTGCGGTTCCTCGCCGCCCAGCACGTCGAACGCGACGGCGAGCGCACCCCGTTCTTCGCCGGCTGCTTCGGCATCTTCGGACACGGCAACGTCGCCGGCCTCGGCCAGGCTCTGCTGCAGGCCGAGACCGAGGACCTCGACGCCGGGCGCGAGCCCTCCCTGCCGTACGTGCTCGGCCGCAACGAACAGGCCATGGTGCACAGCGCCGTCGCCTACGCCCGCATGAAGGACCGCCTCCAGGCCTGGGCCGTGACCGCATCCGTCGGACCGGGCTCGACCAACATGGTCACCGGTGCCGCCCTCGCGACGATCAACCGCCTGCCCGTGCTGCTCCTGCCGGCGGACACGTTCGCCACCCGTGCCAGCGCTCCAGTCCTGCAGGAACTCGAACGTCCCGACTCCGGGGACGTCACCGTCAACGACTGCTTCCGTCCGGTGTCGCGCTTCTTCGACCGGGTCTGGCGGCCGGAGCAGCTTCCCGCGGCCCTGCTCGGCGCGATGCGGGTCCTCACCGACCCGGTCGAGACCGGCACCGCCACCGTCGCGATCCCGCAGGACGTGCAGGCGGAGGCGTTCGACTGGCCGGTGTCCCTGTTCGCCGAACGGACCTGGCACGTGGGCCGCCCGCTGCCCGAGCGCGCAGCGCTGGCCCGTGCGGCCGAGGCGATCCGGTCGGCGTGCCGGCCGTTGATCGTCGCCGGTGGCGGCGTCGTCTATAGCCGCGCGACGGACGCGCTGGCGCGGTTCTGCGAGCGCACCGGGATTCCGGTCGGGCAGAGCCAGGCCGGAAAGGGCTCGCTGCCCTACGACCACCCGCAGTCGGTGGGAGCGATCGGCTCGACCGGCACCACCGCCGCCAACGCCCTGGCCGCCGAGGCCGACCTGGTGATCGGGATCGGCACCCGCTACAGCGATTTCACCTCCGCGTCCCGCACCGCGTTCACCGACCCCGACGTGCGGTTCGTCAACATCAACGTGGCGTCGTTCGATGCGGTCAAGCAGGGCGCCGTCGGCGTGGTCGCCGACGCCCGCGAGACGATCGAGGCACTCGACGAGGCGCTGGCGGGCTACGCCGTCTCCGACGGCTACCGCGCCCTCGTCGCGCAGCTCGCCGCCGACTGGGAGGCGACCGTCGACGCTGTCTACTCCCCCGGCGTGCACGGCACGAACGTCGCGACGGGTGCCGAGGCCCTCACCCAGAACGAGGTCATCGGGCTCGTCAACGCCATCTCGGAACCTCGGGACGTCGTGGTGTGCGCCGCCGGGTCGATGCCCGGCGACCTGCACAAGCTGTGGCGCACCCGGGATCCCAAGGGCTACCACGTGGAATACGGCTACTCGTGCATGGGATACGAGGTCGCCGGCGGGCTCGGCGTGGCGATGGCATGCCCCGACCGGGACGTCTTCGTGATGGTCGGGGACGGCTCCTACCTGATGATGGCCACCGAACTCGTCACCGCCGTGCAGGAGGGCGTGAAGGTGATCGTGGTGCTGGTGCAGAACCACGGATTCGCCTCCATCGGCTCGCTGTCGGAATCGCTCGGCTCGCAGCGCTTCGGCACCTCGTACCGCTATCGCAGCGACCGGGGCCGGCTGGACGGCGGCGTGCTGCCGGTGGATCTGGCGGCCAACGCCGCCAGCCTCGGCGTGGACGTCCTGCGGGCGACGACCGCCGCGGAGTTCGCCGACGCCCTCGAGGCCGCGAAGGCGTCCGACCGCGCCACCGTCGTCCACGTGGAGACGGACCCGCTCATCGGCGCACCCGACAGCGAATCCTGGTGGGACGTCCCCGTATCGGAGACCTCGACGCTCGAGTCCACACAGCAGGCCCGCGAGGTGTACGAGGCGTGGAAGAGGGTCCAGCGTCCCTACCTGCGCCCGTCCGAACCCGCGCCCGAATCGTCCTCCACCGACAACTGACCCCCACCAAGAGAAGGACACCCACCACATGAGCACCATCCGCGTCGGCTCCGCTCCCGACTCCTGGGGCGTCTGGTTTCCGGACGACCCGCAGCAGACGCCCTACACCCGTTTCCTCGACGAGGTGGCGGCGGCCGGCTACCGGTGGATCGAACTCGGCCCCTACGGCTATCTGCCCACCGAGCCGCAGCAGCTCACCGACGAGCTCGCGGCCCGCGACCTGAAGCTCTCTGCCGGCACGGTGTTCGAGCACCTCCACCGGGACGACTCCTGGGACGCGGTGTGGACCCAGATCGAGGACGTCGCCAAGCTCACCGCCGCGGTGGGCGGCACCCACGTCGTGGTGATCCCGGAGATGTGGCGGCATCCCGCGACCGGCGAGGTGCTCGAGGACCGCAACCTGACGCCGGAGCAGTGGCGCAAGAAGACCGGCGGCATGAACGAGCTCGGTAAGGCCGTGTTCGAGAAGTACGGCGTACGTGCCCAGTACCATCCGCACGCCGACAGCCACGTCGACACGGAAGAGAACATCTACCGGTTCCTCGACGGCACCGATCCCGAGTTCGTCAACCTGTGCCTCGACACCGGTCACATCAGCTACTGCGGCGGCGACAACCTGGCGATCATCGCCAAGCACCCCGACCGGATCGGCTACCTGCACCTCAAGCAGGTCGATCCCGAGGTCCGCGCCAAGGTCGAAGCCGAGGACCTGCCGTTCGGCGAAGCCGTGCGCCTCGGCGCGATGACCGAACCGCCACGCGGCATCCCGGACATGCCGCCCCTGCTCGAGGCGGTCGAGCAGCTCGGGATCGACGTGTTCGCCATCGTCGAGCAGGACATGTACCCCTGCCCGGTCGACGCCCCGCTGCCGATCGCACAGCGCACCCGAAAGTACCTGGGGTCCTGCGGGATTCCAGCCGTCCGCTTCGTCTGAGTACGTCAGGAGCCACCGAGAATGTCCGACAACACCGATCTCCGCATCGCCGTGCTCGGCGTCGGCATGATGGGCGCCGACCACGTCGCCCGCATCACCGACCGCATCAGCGGCGCGCGCGTCACCGTGATCAACGATTACCTCACCGAGAAGGCCGAGCAGGTCGCCGCCACCGTGCCCGGCGCCCGCGTCGTCGCCGATCCGCTCGACGCGATCGCCGCCGACGACGTGGATGCCGTCGTGCTCGCCACCCCGGGACCCACGCACGAGAAGCAGCTGCTCGCCTGCCTCGACGCCGGCAAGCCCGTCATGTGCGAGAAGCCCCTGACCACCGACGCCGCGACGTCCCTCGAGATCGTCAAGCGCGAGGCCCAGCTCGGCAGGAAGCTGATCCAGGTCGGGTTCATGCGCCGGTTCGACGCGGAGTACGAACAGCTCAAGGCCACCCTCGTCGCGGGCGAGCTGGGACAGCCGCTCGTGATGCACTGCGCGCACCGCAACCCTGCGGTCCCGCCGTACTTCGACAGCGCGATGATCGTCAAGGATTCGATCGTGCACGAGGTCGACGTCACCCGATTCCTGTTCGCCGAGGAGATCACCTCCGTGCAGATCATCAGGCCGACGGCCAACACGCTCTCCGGCTCCGATCTGCAGGATCCCCAGATCGCCATCTTCACCACAGAGACCGGCCGCCACGTCGACGTCGAGGCGTTCGTCACCACCGGCCTGGCGTACGAGGTGCGCACCGAGGTCGTCGGCGAGCTCGGCTCCGCGATGATCGGCCTGGACGTGGGACTGGTCCGCAAGACCCGCCCCGGCGTCTGGGGCGGTACCATCACGCCGGACTTCCGGGTGCGTTTCGGTGCCGCCTACGACGCCGAGATCCAGCGCTGGGTGCACGCGGTACGGTCGGGCGCCGAGACCGGCAGCTACGTCGACGGTCCCGGCGCCTGGGACGGCTACGCCGCCGCGGCGGTGTGCGAGGCCGGCGTCCGTTCGCTCGAGACCGGTGAGCGGGTCGCCGTGGACATGGTGGACCGCGCGTCCGTCCCGGGAGCGTGACCGCCGTGAAGATCGCCCTGGATCCCACCCCGTTCCACCACTCCCACTCGCTGCTCGAACTGCCCGGGATCGTCGCCGAACTCGGCTACGACTACCTGCAACTGACCCCGCACGTGGACATGATCCCGTTCTTCAACCACCCGAAGGCGGACGACGCGCTGGTGGCCAAGTTCCGCAAGGCGTGCGCCGACGCGGGCGTCGGCATCGCCTCCGTGCTCCCCGTGCTGCGCTGGTCCGGTCCGGACGAGGATGCGCGTGAAGCCGCGGTGCGGTACTGGAAGCGCGCCATCCAGATCACGGTCGACCTGGGTGTGAACGTGATGAACACCGAATTCTCGGGCCGGCCGGAGAAGGCCGAGGAGTCCGAGCGGGCGTTCTACCGGTCGATGGAGGAACTCGTCCCGATCATCGAACGCGAGGGCATCGACGTCCGGATCGACCCGCACCCGGACGACTTCGTGGAGGACGGACTGGCCGCCATCCGGATGATCCGCGGTATCAATTCGAAGAACTTCGGACTGGTGTACGTCGCCTGCCACACCTATCACATGGGCGGCAACATGCTGGAGATCATGCGGACCGCCGGCGACATGCTCCGCCTGGTGCACGTCGCGGACACGATGGACCATCACGCCTCGCACGGCCTTCGCTACATCACCAATCCCCCCGGCAACGCGGTCCGTGTCCACCAGCACCTGAAGATCGGCGACGGCGACGTCGACTGGGACGAGTTCTTCGGGGGCCTCGCCGAGATCGGCTTCTACGACCGCGACGACACCGTGATGGTGTCGAGCGTGTTCGCGGAGAACGAGAACGCCCACGATGTCTCCCGCTACCAGCTGAAGACCATGAGCGACTACGTCGCCAAGTACAGGAACCAGGATTCTTGATGACCGAATCTGTTGCCACCCAGACCGTTTCCCATTGGATCAACAACAAGCCCTACCCCGGAACCGGCACCGGCACCGCCCCGGTGACCAACCCGGCGACCGGGGAGGTCACCGCGCAGGTCGCCCTCGCCGATCTCGAGGACGCTCGCGCGGTGATCGACGCCGCGGCGGCTGCGTTCCCCACCTGGCGTGACACCTCCCTCGCCAAGCGCACCCAGATCCTGTTCCGCTTCCGGGAGCTGCTCAACGAACGCAAGGGCGAGCTCGCCGCGCTCATCACCGCCGAGCACGGCAAGGTGCTCGACGACGCCCTCGGCGAGGTCACCCGCGGCCAGGAGGTCGTCGAGTTCGCCTGCGGTATACCGCATCTGCTCAAGGGCGGCTTCACCGAGAACGCCTCCACCAAGGTCGACGTGTTCTCGATCCGCCAGCCTCTCGGACCCGTCGCGATCATCTCCCCGTTCAACTTTCCGGCCATGGTCCCGATGTGGTTCTTCCCCCTCGCCATCGCCACCGGCAACACCGTCGTCCTCAAGCCCAGCGAGAAGGACCCGTCCGCCTCGCTGTGGCTGGCCCAGCTCTGGGCCGAGGCCGGCCTGCCCGACGGCGTGTTCAACGTGTTGCAGGGCGACAAGCTCGCCGTCGACGAACTGCTCGAGAACCCGGCGATCAAGGCGGTCTCGTTCGTCGGCTCCACCCCCATCGCCCAGTACGTGTACGAGCGCGGCACCGCCCACGGCAAGCGGGTCCAGGCGCTCGGCGGCGCGAAGAACCATGCGATCGTCCTGCCCGACGCGGACCTCGATCTCGCCGCCGACGCGATGGTCAACGCCGGATTCGGCTCGGCCGGCGAACGCTGCATGGCCATCTCCGCGCTCGTCGCGGTGGGCGACATCGCCGACGAACTCGTCGGCAAGATCGCCGAGCGGGCCCACACGATCCGCACCGGGGACGGCACCGCGGGCTGCGACATGGGCCCGCTGGTCACCCGTGCGCACCGCGACAAGGTCGCCTCGTACGTGGATGCGGGCGAGGCCGCCGGTGCCGAGGTCGTCGTCGACGGACGGACGGTGCAGGCGGACGGCGGGGAACAGGGATTCTGGCTGGGCCCCACCCTGCTCGATCA
The DNA here is from genome assembly GCF_015654185.1 of Rhodococcus sp. M8. NCBI lineage: Bacteria > Bacillati > Actinomycetota > Actinomycetes > Mycobacteriales > Nocardiaceae > Rhodococcus > Rhodococcus sp. M8. The sequence continues at coordinate 4,773,293 of NZ_CP064065.1, read as the reverse complement.
CGTGAGCACCGACATGAGCGTCTACACCGACGAGATCTTCGGGCCCGTGCTGTCGGTGGTGCGTGTCGGCTCCTACGACGAGGCGCTGGAACTGGTCAACGCCAACCCATACGGCAACGGCACCGCGATCTTCACCAACGACGGCGGCGCTGCCCGGCGCTTCCAGAACGAGGTGGAGGTCGGCATGGTCGGCATCAACGTGCCGATCCCGGTCCCCATGGCGTACTACAGCTTCGGGGGCTGGAAGAACTCACTGTTCGGCGACACCCACGCCCACGGCGCCGAGGGCGTGCACTTCTTCACCCGCGGCAAGGCGGTCACCTCCCGGTGGCTCGACCCCAGCCACGGCGGACTGAACCTGGGCTTCCCCCAGAACAACTGAGTCAGCCACCGGCCCGGTCGTGCACGCGCGCCGGGCCGGTGCTGCCCCGCACGACCAAGGTCGGATCGAGCACCAGCTCCGTCGGCTCGGCGGCGGCGTCCGCCAGGCGCCGGTCGGCGAGCCGGACCGCGGCCCGGGCCAGGGCCTCCGAATCCTGGCGGACCGTGGTGAGATCGATCCGGGCGAGGTCTGCCAGGCGGGTGTCGTCGTAGCCGATGATCGACACGTCGCCCGGCACGTCGACGCCGGCCCGGGTGAGGTGATCCATCAGGCCCACGGCGCAGCGGTCGTTGCCGGCGAGAACGGCGGTGGGCAGGTCGCCGGCGAGCAGCGTGCGGCCGGCCGCGACGCCGGCCTCCTCGGTGTGGGCGCCCGGGACGATGCGCGCCCGATCCGACAGACCGTGCTGCCGCATCGCCTCCAGGTAGGCCTCGCGTCGCTGCTCGGATCCGGGGTCGTTGCCGCCGTCGACGTGGTGGATATCGGCGTGACCGAGATCGACGAGGTAGCCCACCGCCTGCGCGATGCCCTCGGCGTCGGCGGTGTGCACGCAGTCGATCCGCTCGTGCGGCACCACCCGGCCGACGACGACCACGACCGCGCGATCGGCGAGAGCCTCGAGTGCGTCGGTGTCGGAGTAGGGACCGAGCAGGATCAGGCCCTCACACCGGTGCCCGAGCAGCGATTCGATCGCCCGGATCTCCTCGCGCTCGGGCGCGCGGGCGGACAGCAGCACCTCGTAGCCCAGGGCCTCCGCCGCGGTGTAGATGCATGCGACCAGATCCGCCTGGAACGGCTGGTGCACATCCATCAGCACGCCGAGGGTCCGGCTGCGCCCCCGGGCCAGCGACCGGGCCGCGCTGTCCGGGCGGTAGCCCAGGTCCTCCGCCGCCTGCAGGACCCGCTCCCGGGTCGCGGCGCCCGCACCGGGTTTTCCGCTGAAGACGAGCGAGACCAGCGTGCGCGAGACGCCGGCGCGCGCCGCGACGTCGTCCATCGTCGGCCGGCGGTTGCGCCGGGCGTAAGCATCGTTCGGCATCGCACTCCGTTCCTGGTTTTGTGAGCCTTGACACACGGGGTGACGCGCTTCATAGTAGTACCTGCAGCGCTTTACTGAAGCGCTTCAGATTGACTTCGACGGATCGCACGCGGTTACGGCCGCGCACGTCGAACACCAGGACGTGAGAACGGCCCGCCCGAGGGTCCGGCCGCCACGACCGACATCCTGCGCCCCGCAACTGCGGAAGCCGGAATCGATCCCCAGGAGAATCCATGCCTCCCACCGCCACACTCGCCGGAACCGGCAGCGCGCCGCCTCGGCACCGCCGCTTCCTGACCCTCCTGACGGTCGTCTCCACCCTCGGTGGGCTGCTGTTCGGCTACGACACCGGCGTGATCTCGGGCGCCCTGCTGTACATGAAGGACGACCTGGCCCTGAGCCCGGTGGGTGAGGCCACCGTCGTCAGCGCCCTGCTCTTCCCCGGCGCGGCCGGCGGCGCCCTGCTCGGCGGTCGCCTCGCCGACCGGCTGGGCCGCAAGGGCGCACTGCTGGTGTGCGCGGCACTGTTCCTGGTCGGAGCACTGGGCTGCGCCTTGGCACCCAACGTCCAGGCGATGGTGCTGGCCCGCATCGTGCTCGGCCTCGGCGTCGGCGCCGCCGCGGTGACCTGCCCGCTGTACCTCGCCGAGATGGCCCCCGCCGAGCGCCGGGGCCGGATGGTGACGGTGAACGAGCTGATGATCGTCATCGGTCAGATGCTCGCGTTCACGGTGAACGCCGTCCTGGACCAGGTCGTGGAGGATCCCGGCGTCTGGCGCCTGATGCTCGCCGTCGCGGCCGTACCCGCCGTTCTGCTCTTCGTCGGCATGCTCGTCCTGCCGGACTCTCCGAGGTGGTACGCGGTCCGCGGCCGGCTCGACGACACGCGACGAGTCCTGCAGCTGAGCCGGCCCGGCCCCGAGGCCGCGGAGGAGTTCGCGGTCATCAGCGCCCATGCCGAGCGCGACGTGCAGGAGGACAAGGGCGCGGCCCTGCGCGACCTGAAGGCCTTCCCGTGGATGCGCCGGATCCTGTGGATCGGCTGCGGTCTCGCCGTCGTGCAGCAGGCCACCGGGATCAACACGGTGAACTACTACGCCCCCACCATCCTCGAGGAGAGCGGCCTCGGCGTCAGCGCCTCGCTCGTGGCCACGATTGCCGTCGGTGTCACGTCGGTCGTCATGACGATCGTCGGCATCGTCCTGCTGGGCTTCGTGCGGCGCCGCCGGATGCTCGTCGCCGGCTTCGCCGGGGTGGCGGCGTCCCAGGCCGCCCTCGCCGTGGTGTTCCTGCTGCCGGAGTCGACGATGCGCAGCTACGTCATCCTCGCGGGAATGATCGTGTTCGTCGCCTTCGTGCAGTGCTTCATCGGCACCTGCGTGTGGCTGCTGCTCTCGGAGATCTTCCCGATGACGATCCGCGGATTCGCGATGGGCATCGCGGTGTTCGTGCTGTGGACCACCAACGCGATCATCTCCTTCGCCTTCCCCATCCTCAACGGGGCACTGGGGTCGACCGGCACGTTCGGCCTGTTCGTGATCGTCAACATCGTTTCCCTCCTGTTCGTCCTCCGGTTCGTTCCGGAGACCAAGGGCCGGAGCCTCGAGGAGCTCGAGGACGACTTCCGGGAAATCGGAGCGACGCAATGCCGCTGATTCGCATCGACCTCGTCGAAGGCCGCACGCCGCAGCAGATCACCCGGCTCCTCGACGCCGTCCACACCGCGGTCGTCGACGCCTTCGCGGTCCCCGGCCGCGACCGGTATCAGCTGGTGCACACTCACCCTCCGCACGAGATGATCGTCCTGGACACCGGTCTCGGCTTCGCGCGGTCGCAGGACGTCGTCGTCGTCCAGGTGTTCAGCCGGACCCGGCCCGAGGAACAGAAGCTCCGCTTCCACCGCCTCGTCGCCGAGCGGCTCGAGCGGGACTGCGGGACACGGCCGGAGGACGTGATGGTCACCATCACCGAGAACGGCGACGCCGACTGGTCTTTCGGACTGGGCGAGGCCCAGTTCCGCACCGGTGCGCTGCGGTAGTTCCCCACCGTCCGGCACAGCACCCGAACGCCCCCGCCGCAGAGCACGCCACCGAGGAGGTCCCGCCATGCTCTCCACTCGATCGCGCACGCTCACCCTCGGATTGGCCGGCGTCGGCCGGATCGGGGTCATGCACGCCGAGAACATCGCCGCCCTCCGGCGGCGCCTCGCCGATCGCGGGGTGGCCCCGGAGCTGGCGCTCACCGATGTCGCCACCGACCGTGCCCGTACGATCGCGGCGCGACTGGACGCTCGTTTCCATTGCAGCCCAACAGAGATGGTCGATTCCGGCATCGACGGCCTGGTGATCGCGACCGGTACGTTCACCCACCCGGAGCTGATCGCCCTGGGAGTCGACGCCGGCATCCCGGTGTTCTGCGAGAAGCCCGTCGCGGGCAGCGTCGCCGATTCGCTGCCGGTACTCGAGCACATCCGCGCCGGGAGCGGCGTCGTCCAGATCGGTCATCAGCGCCGATTCGACGCCGGTTACCTCGAAGCCAAGCGACGTCTCGAGGCAGGCGAACTCGGCTGGATCCACTCGCTGCGGGCGGTGACCGGGGACATGTTCCCCCCACCGGCCGATTTCCTGGCCACCTCCGGCGGCCTGTTCCGGGACTGTTCGGTCCACGACTTCGACATCCTGCGCTGGCTCACGGGCCGCGAGATCGTCGAGGTGTACGCGCGGGGCTCCAACAACGGCGATCCGGCGATCGGCGAGGTCGGCGACGTCGACACCGCCCTGGCGGTCGTGACCTTCGACGACGGCACCGTCGGCACGGTCTCGGCCACCCGCTACAACGGCGCCGGCCACGACGTCCGGCTCGAGATCCAGGGCTCGAAGGGCTCGGTCATGGTCGGTCTCGACGAACGATCGGCCCTGCGCTCGGCGGAGCCGGGCGTGCGGTTCCCCGCCGGCCCGTCGCACCGCACCTTTGCCGAGCGGTTCGCCGACGCCTACCGCGCGGAACTGCAGGCGTTCGTCGAACTCGTGCTGGGCGAACGCGAGAACCCCTGCACACCCGAGGACGCGGTGGCGGCCGCCCGGGTGGCCGACGCAGCCCAGGATTCGCTCGAGCGTGGGGTGCCGGTGCCCATCGAGTCCTGACGGCAGGCGCCCGGCCGGGCCGCCCGGCTCACCGCGTGGGCTCGACCGGCTCCGACGGCGCGATGCTCGTCTGCCGGACGACGAGGTGCGGCTCGAGGGTCTCGTGCCGTCCCCCGGAGCGACCGCCGATGCGTTCGACGATCATCTCCACCGCCAGCTCCCCCATCCGTCGCCGCGGCTGGTCCACCGTGGTCAACCCCGGCGTGGACAAGGAGGCCAGCGCCGTGTTGTCGTACCCGACCACGGCGAGACGCACGGCCGGGCGCGCCACGGCGAATCGGCGTGCGGCGGTCAGCGCAATGAAGTCGTTGTGCGCGAACACCGCTGTGGGAGGTTCGCCGTCGTGGAACCACGACGGATCGGGGCTGCCGATCGTGTCCAGCTCCGCGTAGTCCACCGGCATGTCCGGCACACTGCGCGCGAGCCCGGCGAGCCCGGCGCCGCGCATCGCCCGGGTGTATCCGGCGCGCCGGCCCTCGCTGCTCGCGTTGCGATCCGTGAGCGGGGCGTCCACGTGCAGGATGCGGCGGTGGCCGAGCCCGATCAGGTGTTCCGTCGCCAGGATTGCGCCTTGCTCGTCGTGGGTGTGCACGCTGTCGAACCGGTCCGACGTACCCGGCCGGCCCACCACGACGGTCGGCGCCGACACCCCGACGACCTCGATCTTCTCGTTCGCGAGTTGCGGGGCGATCAGCACGACACCGTCGGTGCGCGCTTCGAGGAAGGTGTCGAGAGCGCGCTGCTCGACGGTGGGGTTCCGGAATCCGGTGTTGATCAGCACCTGGAGGCCCGCCGCCTCGGCTGCGCTGCTGATCCCGTCGACCACCTCGGCGAAGAACGGGTAGTGCAGGTCCTGGATCACGACGCCGATGGTGTGGGTGCGCCGACCGAGGTGGCGGGCCGCTGCGTTCGGCCGGTAACCGAGCTCACTCATCGCGCGGAGCACTGCCGCCCGGCGTTCCTCGCTCACCTGAGGCGAGTTCCGGAGCACCAGGGACACCAGCGCTCGGGAAACACCTGCGTGCGCGGCCACCATCGCCTGCGTCACGGGTCTGTTCATGGTGCGATCGTAGAGAAGTCCGGCGTACGACCGGGTGTGCCGGCGCCCGGCAGGCGCCGGCACATCCTTCTCAGGGCCGAACGGTCGCCGAGGATGCCTCGATCAGGGTCCTCGCCGCGACCTCGAGGCCCTCGATACGACCGAGTTCCACGTCCTCGTGTTCGATGTTGACCGCCATGTCCGGATCGACCGCGCGCAGCGCATCCAGGAAGCGCCGCCAGAAGGCGACGTTGTGCCCTCGGCCCACGGCGACGAAGTCCCATGCGGAGTTCTCCGGCCACTTGTTGACGTGATGCCGGCCCCCGAGCCCGGTCGGGTTCTCGTCGAGGGGAATGCGGGTGAAACGCTCGTCCAGGACCCCGGCGATCTTGCAGTTGTCGTTGATCCGGGTGTCCTTGGCGGCCGCGTGGAGGACGAGGGGCCCGAGCCACTCGATGGCCGCGACCGGGTCGATGCCCTGCCAGAACAGGTGGGACGGGTCCATCTCGGCCCCGACGTGGGTGGCACCGACCTTGTCCACCAACCGCTTGATGGTCGGCGGATTGAACACGAGGTTCTGCGGGTGCATCTCGATGGCGATCTTGACCCCGTGGTCCCGGGCGAGAACGTCGATCTCCTTCCAGAACGGCACCGCCGCCTCGTCCCACTGGTATTCGAGGGAATCGAGGTATCCGGAGTCCCACGTGTTGACATTCCATGCGGGCCACCGTCCGCCGGGGTGCGCTGCGGGCAGGCCGGACATCGCAACGATCCGGTCGACTCCGAGCAACGCGGCGACACGGATCGCCTTGCGCAGATCGTCGGCGTCCTCGGGGCCCACGTCGGGGTCCGGGTGCAGCGGATTACCGTTGCAGTTCAGCCCGGTCAGCGCGACCCCGACCTCGTCGAACACCGCCAGGTACTCCTGGGGCGACACGGCCCCGGAGAGCAGGTCGCCGACGGGCAGATGGGGTGTGCCGATGAAGCCGCCGGCGTTGATCTCGGCGCCTTCGAGGCCCAGGTCACGGATCGTCTCGAGGGCCTGCCGCAGCGGCCGGTCGTGCAGGATGGCGGTGTAGACACCGAGTTTCATGGTGGGGTCCTTCGTACGGTGATGTTGCCGAACAGGTGTGGTGGTCAGCCGATCTTGACGGCGGCGCCGCCGGATCGGGCGGATTCGACGACGGCCGCGGCGATCTGCATTCCGCGCAGGCCGTGAGCGAAGGTCGGCAGCGGACCGAGATCGCCGATGCCGGCAACCTGGTCGAGGAAGGCCCGCGCCTGATAGGCGAAGTACTCGGCCTTTCCGTGTCCGACACCGCCGGCGTCCATGGGCAGGCCACCGGCGATGTACGGATGCTGCGGTCCGATGACGACCCGGCGGGAACCGTTCACCGTGGGGTCGAGATCGTCGGTGGAGATGGAGAATTCACTCGGACGGCACTGATCGAACGCGGCCCTGCCTTTCGTGGCGAACACCTCGAAGCCGAGACCGTCGGGCAGCCCGTGCGCGACGCGGGAGATCGAGAAGGTCCCGACGGCGCTGGAGGCGAACCGGGCACTGAAGGTGACGATGTCCTCGTTCTCGACCGCCGCCGTCTCGTCGCCCACCGCCGCCTTCGTGTGACCGTAGGTCACTCCCAGGGGAACGGGACGCTCCGGGACGACGGTCGTGAGCACCGCACCGCCGACCTCGACGACGGGACCTGCCAGCACTTCACCGAGGTCGATGATGTGGCTTCCGATGTCCGAGAGGGCCCCCGTCCCGGGTCCACCGCGGTACCGCCACGTCATCGGGGCAGTCGGGTCCAGTGCGTAGTCGCACCAGTAGTGGCCGTGGAAGTGGAGCACCTCGCCGAGGCGGCCCGACGCGACCTCACGGCGGATCGCCTCGATCGCGGGGGCGCGCCGGTAGGTGTAGCCGACGGCCGACTGTGATTCGGCGACGGCGGCCGCAGCGACCATCGCTTCGGCGTCCTCGACGGCGGCCGCGAGGGGCTTTTCGCACAACACGTGCTTGCCGGCGGCCAGCAGGCCCTCGACGATTTCGCGATGGAGGTGGTTGCCGACGACGACGCTCACGACGTCGATGTCCGGCGCCTCGGCGATCGCCTGCCAGGAGTACTCGGCACGCCGGTAACCGTATCGCTTCGCGGTATCGTCGGCGACGGCCGCATTGGCGTCGGCCACGGCGACGAGATCGACGTCGGGGCGGTCGGTTCCGAACAGGGTTGTGGCGTGGCGGTATCCCGCCGCGTGGGCGCGGCCGGCCATTCCGCCGCCGATGACGGCGACGCCGAGGGCTGCAGAGGTCATGTCCGTGGGTCCTTTCCGGGTTCGTGGGTCGGGAGCGATGTCAGCGTGTTCCGGCAGCCGCGTACTCGGCGACCGCTTCCACGTTGGCCGCGTCGATGAAGGCAGGACCGGTGAGAGTGGCCTGCCCGCCACCGAGCACATTGCCGTTGTTGATGTGGAGCCACAGCGAGTCGACGGCGAGGTAGCCCTGCAGGAAGGGCTGCTGGTCGACCGCCCACTGCACGCCGTCGCCCGACTGGATGGACTGCACGACTTCGGTGTTGGTGTCGAAGGTGCCCACCTCGGCCGTGCTGCCGGCGTCCGACACCGCAGTGACGGCCGCCATCGCGAACGGGCCGCCCAGGGTGACGACGTAGTCGATCGTGGGGTCCTGCTGCAGTTTCGCGCCGAGGGTGGCCTGCACCGAGGGCATGTCGGTGCCCGTCACGTACAGGTTCTCGACGTTGCCGCGGAAGGTCTCCGCAACACCGGCGCACCGCGCCTCGAGACCGACGTGCCCCTGCACCTGGTTGACGCAGACGGCGCGCGTGGCACCTTCCCGATTCAGTCGCTCGCCGACAGCGCGGCCGGCGATCTTCTCGTCCTGTCCGAAGTACTCGAGGACGCCCATGTCCTTCCAGTCGTCGTATCCGCTGTTGAAGGCGACGACGGGGATCCCGGCAGCGGCGGCGGCCTCGATGCCCGCTTGCATCGCTTCCGGCTTGGCGAGGGTGAGGGCGATCCCGTCGACATCGGAGTCGATGGCGCTCTGTACCGCGTTGGCCTGATTCGGAGCCTGGTCCTCACCCTGGTAGGTGAGCTCGACGTTGTCCTTCGCGACAGCCGCCTCGGCCCCCTTGCGGACGAGGTCCCAGAAGGTGTCCCCGGGCGGGGCGTGGGTCACCATCGCGAGCGTGATTCGTGGCGTGTCGGCTGTACCTGCGGACATGCCGGATCCGGAGTCGTCGGGACGGCCACCAGTGCTGCTGCACGCGGCCAGCAATGAAACCACGGCAGCGGTACCGATGGTGGTCGCGGCGCGGCGGGTGCGCATCATCGTCGATTCCTGTCGTTCCTGCGGGGTGGAGCGGCACCCCGGGATGGAGGGAAGAGTCTGCAGATGTAATCCGAGCGGTTTAGCACGTGCTAATCCGTAGTGACGACCCTCACACATCGCCCCGATATATGTCAAGACATATGACCATATTCATCAACCGCGCGCACAGGACAGGCCGCCGGCGCGCCCCTCGTCGCGGGGATGCGTCGGCGGCCTGTCGAAGCGCGGGGACCACTCCGCCGTCCGAACGGGCGCGGAGAAGCGCCACGACGGCCGGACCGGCGGTACCGGAGGGAAACCGGCTACGAAACGAGGTTGGCTGCAGCCCATTTCATATGGGAACGCACGGCGGCGGCCGCTTCGTCGGAGTCGCCGGTTTCGATGGCGTCGACGATGGCGCTGTGCCGTCCGACGTCCATGTTGCCGACAGCCTTTTCCAGGCCGGCGAACATGATGGACATGCGGATCGACCCTTCGAGGGACTGCCACGAGTGCATCAGTGTCTCGTTGCCGGTCAGACGGCAGAGGATGCGGTGGAAGTTCAGATCCGCCTCGATGCGCGCATCGAGATCGTGCTCGGCACGCGCCATGATGTCGAGCGCCGCGCGCAGGGCCGGGACCACGGTGGAGCGGTCGGGAAGCTCGGCGAGCTCCCGGACCGCGAGGGCTTCGAGGGCCGCGCGGACGGCGAAGATGTCGCGGATCTCCTTGGCGTCGAGGTGGCGGACGTAGAGCCGGCCCCGGGCGCCGGCGGAGATCAGGCCTTCCTGCTGGAGCTGGCGCATGGCCTCGCGCAAGGTGCCGCGGCTGATCTGGAGCATCTCGGACAGCTCGGTTTCGACGAGCGGGCTGCTGGGGGCGAGGGCGCCGCTGGTGATCGCGCTGCGCAGAGCCGCGACGGCCTGCTGGCGCAAACTGGTCTTCTCCAGTCCGAGCAGCGCGGCAGGTTGTGCGGCCATTGATGCCTCCAGGCGGTGTCAGCGGGCGACTGTCGACAGCAGTCTGTCGACAATGATACGGGCCCGCGCCGGCGGCGGCGCGGGCCCGTCCACACTGCGTCAGCTCAGCTCGTCCAGGACGCGGGCGACGATGCGGTCGGTGCTCAGGCCGTAACGATCGTGCAGCGTCGGCAGGGCACCGGCGTCGAGGAAGCGGTCGGGCAGCGCGATCGGGGTGATCTTCCGGCCCAGGCCCGCGCCGACGGCGGCAGCGGCCACCGTTTCGAACAGCCCTCCGACGACCGTGTGATTCTCGAGGGTGACCACGAGGCGGTCCGTGTCGATCTCGGCGAGCACGGTGGCGGCGTCGAACGGTTTGATCGTCGGGGTGTGGACCACGGCGACATCGACGTTGTGCCGGGACAGCTCCTGCGCCGCCTGCAGTGCCCGCATGGTCATCAGGCCGCTGGCGACGAAGACCACGTCGTTGCCGTCGCGCAGCACCTTGGCCTTGCCGAGTTCGAAGGTGTAGTCGTACTCGTCGAGGACGGTGGCGACCTTGCCGCGCAGCAATCGCAGATAGGTCGGCCCCTCGCAGGCGGCCAGTTGTGGTACCGCCTGCTCGATGTCGACCGAGTCGCACGGGTCGACGATCGTCAGGTTGGGCATGCCCCGGAAGATGGCGATGTCCTCGGTGGCCTGGTGGCTCGGGCCGTAGCCGGTGGTCAGGCCGGGCAGGCCGCCGACGATGTTGACGTTGAGGTTCGGTTCGGCGATGTCCAGGCACAGGAAGTCGTAGGCGCGACGGGCGGCGAACACCGAGTAGGTCGAGGCGAACGGCACCAGTCCGGTTTCGGCCATGCCGGCGGCGGCGCCGAGCAGCAGCTGCTCGGCCATGCCCATCTGGAAGAAGCGGTCCGGGAACGCCTCGGCGAAGATGTGCATGTCGGTGTACTTGGCCAGATCCGCGGACAGTCCGACGATCTTGTCGTTCTCCCGTGCCGCCGCGACCAGTGCGTGGCCGAACGGCGCGGCGGTCGTCTTCTGGCCGGGGTCGACGAAGGAGGCGATCATCGCCGACGTCTTGAGCTTGGGGGCGGTGGTGGTCATCGAGCATCCTCGAGGTCGTATCCGGCGGTCAACTGGTCGCGGCAGATCTGCCATTCGTGCTCGTCGATGCGCATGAAGTGGGCCTTCTCCCTGGTCTCCAGCAACGGCACGCCCTTGCCGACTCGCGTGTCGCACAGGACGACCGCCGGCGCGCCGCGCACGGCGGCACCGGCCGCGGCCTCGTCGAAGGCGCCGAGCAGGGCGCCGGTGTCGTTGCCGTCGACGCGGTAGGTGCGCCAGCCGCAGGCGGTCCACTTGTCGTGCACGGGTTCGGTGCTCAGTACCCCGGCGGTCGGGCCGTCGGCCTGCAGGGCGTTGATGTCGACCATCGCGATCAGGTTGCCGAGCTGGTGGTGGTGCGCGCTCATCGCCGCTTCCCAGGTCGAACCTTCGTCGAGCTCACCGTCGGACAGGAAGTTGAACACCCGTGCCTGCGAGTCCTGGTGGCGCAGACCCAGGGCCATTCCGACGGCGATGGGGAGACCGTGCCCGAGCGAGCCTCCGGAGATCTCCATGCCGGGGGTGTAGGTCGACATACCCGACATCGGGAGGCGGGAATCGTCCGAGCCGTACGTCAGCAGTTCGTCGCGGGGAACGATCCCGGCCTCGGCGAGCGCTGCGTACAGGCCGATGGCGTAGTGGCCGGTCGAGAGCAGGAACCGGTCGCGGCCGGCCCAGTCCGGGTCGTCGGCACGGAACCGGAGGTGCTCCGCGTAGACGGTGGCCAGGATGTCGGCCGCGCCGAGGGCCTGTCCGACGTAGCCCTGGCCCTGTTCCTGGCCCATGTCGAGCACATTGTGCCTGAGGCGGTAGGCGAACTCGTGGACGGCGGCGAGGCGGCGGTCGCGATGGACGGCGCCGGCGTGCGCAGTGGTGGTCACAGCAGTTCCTTTTCCTTGGTGCTCGATGCCGTCCCGGACCGGTGGCGCAGCGTTGCGCCGCCGGGGCCGGAGGCGTGTTCTTCTGAGCGGGTGGCCTCGTCGGCGAGGCGACGTTCGGCCGCACCCCAGGTCTCCCGGGTGAGCAGGGCGGTGATCAAGCCGATCAGCCCGAAGGCACTGAACAGCAGGGCCGGGCCGACCCAGCCGAGAGAGACGTAGAGCAGGGTGGTGACGAACGGGGTGAAGCCGGAGACCATGGCCGAGATCTGGTAGGCCAGGGAGGCGCCCGACGCGCGCCGCGCCGCCTGGAACAGTTCGGGGAACCAGGCACCCTGGGCGCCGGCGAGGGCGTTCTGGCACACCGCGTAGGCGATGACGATCGTGGCGACGATCAGGACGAACAGGCCGGTGTTGACCAGCAGGAACATCGGCACGCCGAACAGGGCGGCGAAGGCGCACACGCCCAGGTACACCGGGCGCCGCCCGATGCGGTCCGTCAGGGCGGCCCAGGCGAAGGTGGCGACGATGCCGATCGCGGAGGCGACGCACAGCGCCAGGAGCGTTTCGGATTTTCCGGCCAGGTCGTTGGTGTGCAGGTAGGAGATCATGTAGGTGATCGAGACGGCGTATCCGGCGGTTTCGGCGACCCGCAGCCCGATGCCGCGCAGGATGTCGCGCCAGTCCTTCTTGATCGACTCGAGCACCGGGGACGCGGCAATCTCGCCGCTGTCCTTGACGTCTTCGAAGACCGGCGACTCGGGCACCTTGGACCGGATGATCAGGCCCACGGCAACCAGGACGATGCTGGCGAGGAACGGTACGCGCCACGCCCAGTCACCGTCGAGGTGCACGCTGAAGAGAAAGACGAGATTCGCCAGCAGCAGTCCGACCGGGAAGCCGGCCTGGACGATGCCGGTGTAGCGGCCCTTGGCCTTCCAGGGGGCGTGTTCGTAGCTCATCAGGATCGCCCCGCCCCACTCGGCGCCGAAGGCCAGACCCTGGACGATCCGCACCGTCACCAGCAGGGCCGGGGCGACGAGTCCGACCTGGGTGTAGGTCGGTAGCAGGCCGATCGCGAACGTGGCCAGGCCCATGACGATGAGGGAGGCGACCAGGACGGGCTTGCGCCCGATCCTGTCCCCGAGGTGTCCGCCGAGGATGCCGCCGAGGGGCCTGGCCGCGAATCCGACACCGAGGGTGGCGAAGGCGGCGAGGGTACCGATGACCGGATCGCCGCTGGGAAAGAAGGCGGTACCGAAATACAGGGCAGCGGCGGTGCCGAAGCCGATGAAGTCGTAGGTCTCGATGACCGCCCCTACCGAGGAGCCGATCGCGACGCGTTTCGCGTCTTTCGTGCCGTGGACGGGACCACGCATCCGGAGAGCATCGGTGCTCATGAACATCTCCTCTTCGAACCGGGAGGACCGGTGGGGATCGGGCAGTGGATGTCGACTGTCAACAGTGTGCACCGAGTGTGACCGCCGCCACCAGTCCCTGTCAACCGTCAATCTTCGACCGTTGACTGTTGACAGTGAATCGTTCTACCGTGGTCCCCATCACCCCGCTTCCTCGAAGGAGTTCTCGTGGTCCACGACCGGCTCGGCTGCTCGTCGATCAGCTTCCGTCACCTCGCGCTGAGCGACGCGCTCTCCACCATCGCCGAACTCGGGTTCGCCGAGATCGATCTCGGAGCCCTGCCGGGAGTGTGCGACCACGTCCCCTTCGGGCTCGACACCGCCGGCGTCGAACAGGTGACCAAGGAGGTGGCCGCGTCGGGCCTGCGCGTGCGCAGCGTCAACGGCGACATCGGCGACCTCAACCTGCCCCTGACCCCGGCACAGCGCGACGAGCGGAGACGTCACCTCGATCGGCTGCTCACCCTCACCGCCGGTGTCGGGGCCCGGGCGCTGGTCCTGCCGTGCGGAGCCCTCGACCACACCCCGGTCCGGTCATTGGACGAGGACCTCGATGCTGTTGCCGCCCAATTGGAGTGGGCAGCCGACACGGCCCGCACGTTCGGCGTGGCCCTGTGGACCGAGTCGTTGCACGTGTACCGGTTGTGCTGCGACACCGCACGTGCCGCGCAACTGACCGCCCGACTCTCCCCCGAGATCGGGATCGTGATGGACTTCAGCCACATCGTCGCTTCCGGCGGCGACCCGGTCGGCTTCGTCGGCCTGTTCGGCCATCGCATCACCCATGTGCACCTGCGCGATGCCGTCCCGGGGAACATCAATCTCGGCATCGGCAACGGCGCCGCCGATTTCGCCGCCGGCATCGACGCCCTCACCGCCTTCGGATACGCGGGCCACTTCAGCCTCGAACTCGAAACCCGCGACATCACCGACGCGCAGCGCCCCGCCGGCACCGCGGAGGCGGCCCGCCTCATCTCCCCCCTCATTCCCTGACCCAGCCATCAACAGCCATCGAGGAGAAACCCATGTCTTCCACCCAGCGCACCGCCGTCGTCACCGGCGCCACCTCCGAGCGCGGCATCGGCATCGCCACCGCCCGCCGCTACGCCGAAGACGGCTGGGCCGTCGTCGTCCTCGACCTGGACGGTGAAAAGTCCGCCAAGGTCGCCGCGGAGATCGGCAGCGACTACTCCGTCCCGGCGTTCGGCCACGACATCGACGTCGCCGACGAGGCCTCCGTCCAGCGCGCGCACGACGCCGTCGCCGCCGAAGTCGCCGCAGGAACCCTCCCGCCCGTCGGGGCCCTCGCCAACATCGCGGGCATCACGTCACCGGTGCCGTTCCTCGACACCACCCTCGAACTGTGGAACAAGGTCATGGCCGTCAACGCCACCGGCACCTACCTGGTGACCCGCGCCTTCCTGCCGGCGATGATCGACAACGGCTGGGGCCGGATCGTCAACATGTCGTCCGTCTCCGCCCAGCGCGGCGGCGGCGTCTTCGGCAAGGTCCCCTACTCCTCCGCCAAGGCCGCCGTCCTCGGCTTCACCAAGTCCCTCGCCCGCGAACTCGGAGACACCGGAGTGACCGTCAACGCCGTCACCCCCGGAGCGGTCGACACCGGCATCCGGGTGGGCAGCACCCCCGAGCAGGAAGCCGCCATCTGCCGCGACATCCCGCTCGGCCGCACCGCCGGCACCCGCGAAGTGGCCTCGGTCATCACGTTCCTCTCCTCCGAGGACGCCGCATACCTCACCGGCACCACCGTCGACATCAACGGCGGCAGCCACATGCACTGACCGCCGGGATCCGCGCCCGGACAGACACGGCCCCGCACCTTCTCCCGGCGCACGCGGCAGGGAGACCGTGTACTGCACGACAGTGCGGTGTCGACTCACACCCCCACCGACGACCATGAGCACACCGCCCGCCCGCGCCTCCGCGGAACTCGCCGTGCCGTCCCGCGACGAGCGGGAGGACTGGACCGCCCGCGCCGACTGCCGGTTCGTCGAGCCGTCCGTGTTCTTCGGCCCGGACGACGAGCCACGCGGTGTCCGCCTACGACGGGAACGCACCGCGAAACAGATCTGCCACACCTGCCCGGTCCGAATCCCGTGCCGTGCTTATGCACTCGACAGCCGGCAGAGGTACGGCGTCTGGGGCGGCACCACCGAAGCGGAACGCCGAGCCCGGCACCCCGCCCTCCCGGCAGCCGTCCCGCCGGAACCGAGGTGACACGATCACCTCTTTCACCCGTGAACCGGTGACACCGAACCCGTGTCACCGGTTCACGAGTCCGCCACCGCCCACGAAGCACCTCGGTCGTGCGGCGGAATGCCGTGGCGGCGAGTGAAACCCGGCACGCCGCGGGCCGCGATCCCGGTCTCGGCGAGGTTCAGCTCGCCAGGAACTCCAGCAGCACCTTGTTCACGGCCTCCGGCTGCTCGAGGTAGCCGTAGTGCCCGGCGTCCGGGATCTCCTGGTAGCTCGCGCCGGGGATCGCGTCGGCGACCTCCCGCGACAGGTACGCCGGGATCATCCGGTCGTCGGCGAAACCGACGGCCAGGCACGGCACCCGCACCGCCCGGTAGGCCGCGCGACGGTCGAACTCGCGGTCCATTCCCAGCTGCGCCCGCACACCCGGCGACGTCTTGCCGCCGGTGAACTCGAACACGTCGAGCCAGTCCCGCGCGGTGTGCGGGTCGGCCAGCGACGCCGGCGACAGGTTCATCACGGCCGTGACCGCCGCTCGGTACTTCGGGGGCAGCTCGACACGGCTGTCGTACAGCTGCCGCTCGCCCTCGGTCAGGGTGAGCTGGAACTGGTCCATGCGCGCGTGCCCGGCCAGGAACACCGCCTTGCGCACCAGGTCCGGGCGCGCCAGCGTCAGCTCCTGTGCGACACGCGCGCCCATCGAGGTGCCCACCACGTACGCGGGACCGCCGAGCAGCTCGATCAGTCCGGCGGTGTCGGCCACCAGGTCGTCGATGGTCATGCCGCCGAGGCTCTCCCCCGACGGCGCGATGCCGCGGTTGTCGAAGGTGGCGACGCGGTAGCCGGCCTGGACCAGAGCGGGGACCTGGTGCAGGTCCCAGACCCGGCCGGGGCTGCCCGTCCCCATGATCAGCACGACGAGGTCGCCGGTCCCCTTGACCTGGTAGTTCAGCGGGATGCCGTTGATTGTCGCGATGGGCATGAAAACCTTCCTGAGGTGGGTGGCACGGGTGCGGCCGTACGGCCGCACGGGCACAACGGACCGATCCACACTACCCTGCACCGCAGGTCGCGGCCCTGGCAGCACATCTCAGCCGCCGGCCTGCCAGGCCCGCCACAGCCGCGCATAGCGGCCCCCGGCGGCGACGAGCGCCGCGTGCGGTCCCTCCTCGACGACCCGGCCCGCCTCGAGCACGACGACCCGGTCCGCCGCCGCGGCCTGCGTCAGCCGATGCGCCACGACCAGGGCGGTGCGTCCCCGCGTCACGACGGCCGCGGCCGCTTCGAGGGCCCGTGCGCCCGCGCTGCCGGCCTCCGCGGTCGCCTCGTCGAGCACCACCACCGGTGGATCGGCGATCAGCACCCGCGCCAGCGCGAGCTGCTGGGCCTGGGCCGCGGTCAGGGGATGTCCGCCCTCGCCGACGACCGTGTGCAGGCCGTCGCCGAGCGCGCGGACCCACTCGCCGGCCCCGACCGCGTCGAGTGCCGCTGCCACCTCGTCCGCGGTGGCGCCGGGCCTGGCCAGCCGCACGTCGTCGAGCAATGGCCCGGCGAACACGTGCACCTCCTGGCTGACGATCACGACGCTGCCACGCAGCCGCGGTCCGAGTTCGCCGAGCGACCGGCCGTCGATACGGACCTCCCCCGAGGCGGGCGTGACGACGCCGGCCGCGGCCGCGGCGACCGTCGACTTCCCGGCGCCGGTCGACCCGACCAGGGCCACCGTCTCCCCCGGCGCGACCTTCAGGTCCACGCCGTGCAGGACCTCCGGCCCGTGCAGGTACCGGTGCCGCACCCCGGCCAGTTCCAGCGCCGGCGGACCGTCGCGTCGGACGTCGCGCGGACCGTCGCGCTCCGGCGGCTGCGCCGGGAGCTCGGCGACGCCCACGAGGCGGGCCAGGCTGGCGCCCGCGGACTGGACGTCGTCGAAGGTGAAGAGCAGGAGCCCGAGCGGCGAGAACAGGCGGTGGAACAGCAGTGCCGCCGCGGTGGCCTCGCCGACGGTCACCGCATCCGCCCGCACCAGCACGAACCCGGCGACGAGAAGCGCCGAGAGACCGACGAATTCGGCCCGGTTGGCGCGGCCCGCGAACCGGGTGAACAGGCCGAACACGCCGACGGTGAGGTCGCGGGCGCGGCCCGACGCGGCGTCGATGCCGGACAGGTGGGCCGGGTCGAGCCCGTAGGCGCGGACGGTGCGCACACCGTGCATGCTGCTGACGAGTGCCTGCGACCGTTCTCCCATCGCCACCCGCTCCGCGGCGTACAGCGGCGCCGACCGGGGCAGGTACCAGCGCAGGGCGAGCGCATACAGCGGCAGCGCTACGAGCCCGGCGAGCCCGAGCCGCCAGTCGATCCCGACCATGGCCGCGACGCTGACCACCACCAGCATCAGCGCCGCCACCAGCTGCGGCACCACCGAGACCAGTGCCTTTGCCAACACCGCGACGTCGTCGCCGACACGGGAGAGGACGTCGCCGTGCCCGGCGCGTTCGACGGTCTCGGTGGGCAGGCGCAGCACCCGCGCCAGGACCGTCTCGCGCAGCCGGGCCAGCACCGTCTCGCCCAGCCGCGCAACGAGGTGCAGGCCGGCGCCGTCGAGCACCCCGCCGACGACCGCCGCGGCTGCGATCAGCGCGACGACCCACCCGAGCGTGGCCATCGGCGCCTGTTCACGCACCCGGTCGACGAGGATGCCGAGGACGCGCACCGGCACCACGGAGGCCACCGCGGCCCCGACGGACACCGCCACGGTGAGCGCGACCCGGCCCGGCGCGGCGCGCAACTGCGCCCCCAGCCAGCGCCACGACCGTCCGGCGGAGGCGATCGGCAACAGCTCGGACTCGTGCGCCGTCATCGCAGCACCGCCGCCCGGTAGGTGGGGTGTGTGGCGGCCAGTTCGGCGTGGGTGCCGGCGGCGACGATCCTGCCGTCGTCGACCACGACCACGCGGTCGGCGACGGCGAGCAGCGCCGGGCTCGAGGTGATGACGACGGTCGTGTGCTCGCCCCCGTCGTGCCGGACGCGCGCGATCCCCTCCGCGACGGCCTGCTCAGTGACGGCGTCGACGGCGGTGGTCGGCTCGTGCAGCACCAGTACCGGGGCGCGCCGCACCAGCGCCCGCGCCAGCGCCACCCGCTGTCGCTGCCCGCCGGACAGGCTGCTGCCGCGGTCGACGATCCGCTGGTCGAGACCGTCGGGGTGGGTGTCGGCGACCTGCCCGGCGGCGGAGGCGCGGAGCACCTCCGGGGGTATGCCCCCGGACGGGTCGCACATGCCCGCGGTGATGTTGCCGGCGAGCGTGCCGGCGAACAGGTCGCTGTGGTGCGGTTCGGCGAGGACGGTCCGGCGTGCGGCGACGGGGTCGAGCGCGCCGAGCGGGACTCCCCCGACGGTCAGCTCACCGCGGACGTCCTCCGGCGGCACCTGCCCGGACAGCACGTCGGCGAGGGCCTCCGCGTCCTGCGGCCGGTGGGCGAGGACACCGAGCAGTTCCCCCGGTGCGACGGTCAGGTCCATCCCGCGCAGCGACCGGTAGCCGAGTCCGCGCAACACGAGGCGGCCGTCCGACGGTGTCCCGGTTCCGGCCGGCAGCAGCGGCGGCGCGTGCAGCACCAGCGACAGCCGGTCGGCGGAGGCGCGGGACGCGGCCCACGACGACGGCAGGGCGGCGAGCGTCCCGAGGGGTTCGACGACGAACTGGGCCAGGCCCACGACGGTGATGAGCTCGCCGACCGAGATCCGGCCGGCGAGCGCGGCCCAGCCCGCGACGCCCGCGACCGCGACGGACAGCAGCGCGCTCACCGCCGCCGAGGTGCCGGTGTAGACGCCGGCGGCGCGGGTCGCGCGGAGCGTCGCGGCGAGCGCGTCCGCGCTGGCCTCCCGGTAGCGGCGGGCGGCGGCCGGCTCGGCACCGAGGCCCCGCAGCGGTCGGAGCCCCGTGACGAGATCGGTCGCCAGGCCCGACGCCCGCGCCACCGCCTCCTGCTGTGCGGTCATCCGCCGGGTCAGCAGCGGGGTGGCGCGGTCGAGCGCGACGAGGATCGCGGGCGTGCCCAGCAGCACCAGCAGACCGAGGGGGACGTCGACGAGCAGCAGCGCCACCGCGGCCCCGGCCACCGCGGTGATCGCCGCGGCGGTGGCGGGCACCACGTGCAGGATCTGCGCGGCCCGCCCGGCGTCGGTGGTCGCCACCGCCAGGAGTTCCCCGATGCGCAGGGAGGTGCGCACCCCGCGCGGATCGAGGATCCGGCGCGCCACCGTGACCCGCAGCCGGTGCGACTCGGCCTCGATCGCCGCGACGAGCCGGCGCGCGCCGAAACGCCACGAGTAGGTGAGCACGACGAACAACGCGGCCAGGCCCGCGAGGGCGACGACCAGCGTCGGGACGTCGCCGCTGGTGACCGGTCCGTCGATGATCGCCCCGATCGCGACGGGGACGAGGGTCTCCATGACCTGGTGCAGCGAGACCAGCGCGGTGCCGATCGCCAGCGCGACCCGCTGGTTCGCAATCGTGTGCCGCAGCAGCCGCAGACCCGGCTCCTTCCCCTGATCGATCCGGCGAGCACCGTCGCTGCTCATGCCTCCCACCACACGAAACTCTCCGTTCCCCGTCCCCGCTCCCAGAAGTGAGCCAACCCTAACTCGTGGAGCGGCTGGCGTCGGAGTCGCCGGTTCTCATAGAGTCGCACTACGAATGACCTGCTCGAACGGAGCAGCCAGCCCGGGAGGAACCACCATGGCCGCGGACGCCACCACCGAGAACGACATCCCCGACGAGGAACTCGAACCCGTCGCGGACGAGACGGCCCGTCAGGCACAGCGTGTCGTCGCTGCCTACGCGGAGGATGCGGACGAATGCCGCATGCTGCTGTCCATGCTCGGCATCGGGCCGAACCCGAAGACGGACTGAGCGGATACCGGCGAACAAGGACAGAGGAGCACCACGTGGCTGCAGGTGAGGAGTCGATGCACGTGGGTGGTTCGGACTTCGTGGTCGTCGCGAACCGCCTGCCCGTCGACCTCGAGCGTCTTCCGGACGGCTCGACCCGATGGAAGCGCAGCCCGGGTGGCCTCGTCACCGCGCTCGAGCCGATCCTGCGCAACAACCGCGGAGCGTGGGTCGGCTGGGCCGGTGTCGCCGACGCCGAGCTCGACCCGATCGTCGAGGACGGCCTCGAGCTGCATCCGGTGCCGCTGAGCGGGCAGGAGATCGCCGACTACTACGAGGGCTTCTCCAATGCGACGCTGTGGCCGCTGTACCACGACGTCATCGTCCGGCCGGAGTACCGGCGGGAGTGGTGGAACACCTACGTCGAGGTCAACCGCCGGTTCGCGGAGGCGACCGCGAAGGCGGCGGCACAGGGCGCGACGGTGTGGGTGCAGGACTACCAGCTGCAGCTGGTGCCGAAGATGCTGCGGATGCTGCGGCCGGATCTGACCATCGGCTTCTTCCTGCACATTCCGTTCCCCCCGGTGGAGCTGTTCATGCAGATGCCGTGGCGGACCGAGATCGTCGAGGGCCTGCTCGGCGCCGATCTGATCGGCTTCCATCTGCCCGGCGGTGCCCAGAACTTCCTGTACCTCGCGCGCCGGCTGGCCGGTCATCAGACCTCCCGCGGCACCGTGGGTGTGCGCTCGAAGCTCGGGGTGGTGCAGGTCGGGTTCCGTGCGGTGCGCGTCGGTGCGTTCCCCATCTCCATCGACTCCGGGCAGCTCGACGAGCGGGCCCGCCGCAAGTCGATCCGCGACCGCGCCAAGCAGATCCGCAAGGAGCTCGGCAACCCGAAGCACATCATGCTCGGCGTCGACCGGCTCGACTACACCAAGGGCATCGACGTCCGGCTCGACGCGCTGCTCGAGCTGATCGCCGAGGGCCGGGTGGATCCGGCCGAGACGGTGATGGTGCAGCTGGCCACCCCCAGCCGCGAGCGCGTCGAGTCGTACGTGCAGATGCGCGGCGCCATCGAACAGACGGTCAGCCGGATCAACGGCGAGTACGCCGAGGTGGGCCGGCCCGTGGTGCACTACATCCACCGGCCCATTCCGCGCGACGAGCTGATCGCGTTCTTCGTCGCGGCCGACGTCATGCTGGTGACGCCGCTGCGCGACGGCATGAACCTCGTCGCCAAGGAGTACGTGGCCTGCCGCAGCGACCTCGGCGGCGCCCTCGTCCTGAGCGAATTCACCGGGGCGGCAGCGGAACTGCGCCAGGCATTCCTGTGCAATCCGCACGACCTCGAGGACGTCAAGGACAAGATGGAGGCCGCGCTGAACCAGTCCCGCGAGGACGGTCGGCGGCACATGCGGGCACTGCGCCGGCAGGTCCTCGCCCACGACGTGGACCGATGGGCGCGCTCCTTCCTCGACGCACTCGCGCATCAGGGCGCGGCCGGTCCGGCGCTGATCGCGCCGGCGGAGGTCGGCGAGCCCGAGTGACAAGCACACCGGACCGCGAAGCCTACGGTGTCCGGTCGTCGTCCGAGCGCAACGTCGAGGAGGCGACGACCGGGACGCCGGCACAACGCATGCCCACGCCCGCCGATTCCCTCGACGTGCTGCTCGTCGAGGACGACGCCGGGGACGAGCTGATCATCCGGGAGTCGTTCGAGGCCAACGAGATCGGCAGCACGCTGCACGTGGTCCGGGACGGCGCGGAGGCTCTCGACTTCCTGTACCGGCGCGGGGCCCACGCCGGCGCCGTGCGGCCGGCGCTGGTGCTGCTCGATCTGAACCTGCCGAAGTACGACGGGTGGCAGGTGCTCGAGGCGGTCAAGGCCGATCCCGACCTGGCGTCCATCCCCGTCGTCGTGCTGACGACGTCCACCGCCGAGGAGGACGTGGTGCGCAGCTACCGGTTGCGGGCCAACGCCTACGTCTCCAAGTCGGTGGACTTCGACCGGTTCGTCGCCACCGTGCGGCACATCGACCGGTTCTTCGTGCACATGGTGCGCCTGCCCGGCCGCTGACCGTCCGCCCGGCTCAGATCGGGGTCAGGCGGCTCACCAGCCAACGGCCGTCGTGCTTCTCGAGTTCGACGCGGACGCGGCTGCCGCTGCTGACCGCCTCGGGATTGACGGAACTGGTGGTGATCTGGTTGAGGAACAGCAGGGTCGCCGCCCGGTCGGCCTCGGCCGACACGACCGACGACGCCTGCACACTCACCTGCACGGTGATCGCCTTCTCCTTGGCGCCGGGCGCGATGACGTTCTTCATCAGGTTCGTGTACTCGTCCCGGAAGTCGCCGGTGAGCCCGTCGGAGGCGGCGGCGACCTGCTCGTCGACCGTGGCATGGTCGTACGCGAGCATCGCGACGGCCTGCTCCTCGGCGGCCTGCAGGGCCTCGGTCCGGGCGGCCTCGGCGCCGTCGCGCTCGACCTTGTCGTACACGCCCACGCCGACGAGGCCGGCGAGCACGATCGCCGCGGCGGTGAGGGCCGCGAGCAGCATCCGGCGCGCACCTCCCCCGGAGCCGGGCTGCGCCGTAGCGCTTTCCGCGCCCTCCACGCCCGCGGCGTCGTCGGTCTTCTCGAGGGTCACGGCCTCGTCCTTCGAATGCTCGGTCATGGTACGAAATCCACCTTCGAGGCCAGCAGCCGACCGTTCTCGTCGCAGATCGTCACCCGCAGCCGGAAGTCGCGGGGCTCGGGTTCGGGCTGTTCCGCGTTGCTGACCATCGACCGCGCGGCCACGAGCGAGGACATGCAGGCGCCGTCCTCGGCCTGGATTCCGGCCTCGATCACCTCACCGGTGGTGTCCACGTTCGCCTTGGTCACCACATCGACGAAAGGCCCTTCGCGTCCTTCGAATTCGGCCTTGAAGTCACCGGTCGCCCCGTCGAGCAGACGCTGTACGTCCTCGGCCGCGCTCTGCGGGTGGATGGTGGTCAGATTCAGCACGGTCTGCCGCGCGGCCTGCAGGTACGCCGCCCGCCGGGCGTCGTGGTCGCGGTCGGCCGTCGCGCCGAGCCACAGCCACACTCCGGCGCCCACCAGGGCGAGGACGATCAGGGCTGCGACCGCGGGGAGCACCCGGCTCTGCCGGGCGGGTCCGGTCTCCGGCGGCGATGTCGTGGGGGTCTCTTCGTCCGCCATCAGCCTTGCTGCGCCTTCATGTACGTCTCCAAACTGGTCTCGGGGCCGGTGTCGACGTTGCGGTACACCGTACCGTCGGGACCGATGTACGTTCCCGTCGCCGGGTCGATGCCGCGCGCCGTCACCCCGGCGGGCGCGGCCGCACCCGTCCCGGTCGCGTGCGAGGCGGGCACCGGCATGTCGCCTTCCGACTGCACGGGCGTCGGGGCGCCCCGCCACGGGTTGTCGAGGTATTCGGGCTGGTACCCGTTGCGGCACGCCTCCGGCGTGGGGGCACGCCGGCCCGGGAACTCCATGCACGGCAGGTTCCGCGCGCCTCGCACGGCGTTCGGATCCGACTGCGGGAGCTTGCAGTACACCTCGCCGGGGGGTGTCCACCATCGTGGTGTCTGCAGGGCTGCGCCACTGTTCGGGCGGCAGGAAGCCGGACAGGCACGGCGGCGGATCGTGCAGCTGCAGGTGGAAGTCGACGACCGCGCCGTCCTCGGCCGGTCCGCTGCCGGCCGCGGTGATCAGCGCCGTGGTCATCGGCGGGTACAGCACCAGGATCTGTTCGATGCCGGCGTTGTAGAGCACGCCCACCTCCCCGACGCCGACCATGTTGGCCAGCAGCAGCGGCAGCGTCGGCCGCAGGTCCTGCAGCAGCTGTTCGGCCTCGGCCGCGGCGCCCGGCCCCCTTCGCGAGCACCGCCCGCAGGTCGGTGTCGGCGGCCCGCAGCCCGTCGGTGAACGTCAGCATGTCCCGCGTCCAGGAGCGGATCGCGTCGCTGGTGACGACCTGGGTGTCGAGCAGCGGACCGAGCTGATCGAGCAATGCCTTCGTCTGCTCGCTGCCGGCGCTCGCCTCCTGCACGAACAGGCGGGTCGAGTCGATGAGCCGCTGCAGGTCGGGCCCCGACCCGTTGAACGCGTCGAACGACTCGTCGACGACGGTGCGCAGCCGTGTGTCGCTGATGCTGGCGAGCAGGACGTCGGCCTGGTCGAGCAGCTCGCCCACCTCCTGCGGCACCGACGTCCGGTCGGCCGGGATCACGTCGCCGTCCGACAGATGCTCCCCGTTCGAACCATCTTGCGGGGGAACGAAGTCCACGTACTGCTCGCCGACGGCGGACACGCTGCGGACCGCTGCGTCGACGTCGGCGGGGATCGAGCGGTCGCTGTCGATCGACAGGATCGCCTCCACTCCGGCCGGCGACAGCTGCACCTTGTCGACCACCCCGACGGTGTTGCCGCGGTAGGTGACGTTGGCGTGCGGGTAGAGCCCGCCGGTGGAGGGCAGTTCCACGATCACCGTGTACCGGCCGACGCCGAGCAGCTGCGGGAGCCGCACGTACTGCAGCGACATCACCAGCAACCCGACCACCGTGAGCACCGAGAAGATGGCGAGCTGGATCCGGACGAACTTCGACAGCATCATGGCGCGGGCACCCCCAGCGGGGGCAGCCCCGGAATGGTGATCTCCCCCAGACCGGGGACCGACAGGGTTGCGGCCGGGCCGGGCGCGGGTTGCGCGGCCGGCTGCTGGAGTGGGGCCTGGAAGGGGTCCGCGGACTGGGCCGCCAGCCCGGCGTCCCGGCCGAGGATGCCTTCCGGGCCGGCGAGGCGCCCGGCGAGCGGGGTGCCGGTGAGGAAGTTCAGGTCCAGCCGTTCGAGGGTGAGGTCGATGGTCATGGCGAGGTTCGCGTAGTCGCCCCGGATCACCTGGTCGATGCCGGCCTGCGGGAACGGATAGGTCAGCAGCACGCCGAGCACCTCGGTCAGCGCGTTGCCCGCGTCGGCGAGCGCACGCAGTGTCGGAGCCAGCGCCTGCAGGTTGGTCTGCAGGTCGTCGCCGCTGTTCTCGACGAGCCGGCTGGCGACGGTGCTCATCTCGCCGAGCGAGGTGAGCGCGGTGGTCAGGTCCTGCCGCTGTTCCACCAGCACGTTCAGCGCGGCCGGCATCTCGTCGAGCGCACGGACGAGGGTGGCGTTCTGCGCGTCGACCGTCCACGCGAGCCGATCGATGCCCTCCATCGCGGCGATGATGTCGCCGCGCTGCCGGTCGAGGGCGCCGACGAGTTCGTCGAGCCGCGGCAGCAGGTTCCGGATCGAGTCCTCCCGCCCGTTCAGCGCCGCGTTCAGCTCGGTGGTGATGTCGTTGATCTGCGCGAGTCCACCGCCGTTGAGGACCACCGACAGCGACGACAGCGTCTGCTCGGTGGTCGGGTACACCCCGGCCCGCTCGAGCGGGATCAGGTCGCCGTCCTCGAGCCGGCCCTGCGGCGGCTCGTCCGCCGGCGACGCCAGTTCGAGGTGCTGCGAGCCGAGCAGGCTGGTCTGCCCGATCTTGGCGGTGGCGTTCGCCGGGAGTTCGACGTCGCCGTCGAGGGCCACCGTCACGAGCGCGTGCCAGTCCTCGACCTCGATCTTCGTGACGCTGCCGACCTGGACGTCGTCGACCCGCACCGGCGAGTTCTGCGTCAGGGTGGTCACATTCGGCATCTGGATCCGTACCTGGTAGGCGTCCTCGCCGTGCCCGGCGGTGCCGGGCAGGGGGAGGGAGTTGAGCCCCTCCCATTCGCATCCGGTCAACGTCAGGGACGCCGCGACCGCCATCGCGGCGGCGGCGTACCGCCGTGCCGGGCGGGTGTGCCGGGTTCGGGTGCTCATCGTCCTCCTCCCGGCTGCAACAGCGCACCGAGGTCGGGGGGAACCGTCACGGTGGGCAGATCCGAGAGCGGCCCGGCCGGCGGCGGAGTGGCGTCCGCGGGTGCGATGCCCCGGCCCGCCGCCTCGGCTTCCGCCTCGAGACCCGGTTCGGTGTACACGATCTGGTCGGGGAACGCCTCCACCGCGGCGATGGGGTTGGTCATGATCGGCAGGTAGTTCATCGCCAGCGACTGGAGGACCGGCCCGAGCTGCTGGCGGCACAGCTCCGCGCTGCGGTCGGAGGTGGCGTTCGCCGCGGCGGCCACGGACCCGCACATGAACTCGACGGGGTTGGCGAGGTTGCTGATCGCCAGCGCACCGGTGAGCGAGCCCTGGGCGGGCTTGTAGATGTCGTAGAAGTTCGCCAGCGCCGTCGGGCCGGAGTGCAGGACCCGCTCGATCTCGGGCCGCTTGCGTGCGAGCACCTCGGTGGCGTCGGCGAGGCGCTGCACCGACTCGGTCAGCGCTGCCCGGTTGTCCTGCACGAACCGCTGCACGTCGCCGACCGCGAGGTCGAGGTCCGCGAGTGAGGTGCCGAGCTGGCCCGAGCTCTGGGCGAGGACGTCCGAGACCGACGCCAGCCGGCCACCGAGCTGGACGATCTGCTCGTTGCTGGTCGAGAGCACCGACACGAACGCCTGCAGGTTCCGGACGGTGCCGAACAGGTCGGTGCGCCCCTCCGACAGGGTGTGCATGGTGTCGGACAGTTCGCGCAGCGTGGCACGGACGGTCAGGCCGTTGCCGTCGAGGTTCTCGGCGGCGGTATCGATGAAGCGGCCGAGCGAGCCCTGGGGGTCGAGGCCCTGGGGGCCCAGCGCCTCCGACAGGCGCATCAGTTCCGTCTTGATCTGGTCCCATTCGACAGGCGAGGCGGTGCGCTCGACCGGGATCGTCGCGTCGTCGGCGAACTGCGGGCCGCCCGAGTACGCCGGGGTCAGCTGGATGAAGCGCGCGGACACGAGGCTCTGCGCGATGATCACGGCCTTGGCGTCGGCCGGGATGTCGACGGAGTCGTCGACCTGCATCTGCACGCGCACCAGGTCGTCGCCCGGCTCGATGCGGGTGATCGTGCCGACGCTCACGCCCAGCACGCGTACGTCGTCGCCCTCGTACAGGCCGCTCGTGGAGACGAATTCGGCGTTGATCGTGCGCTTCCCCCAGCCGGGCAGCACCACGGCGAATGCGACGAGGGCCAGGGCCACCACCGCGACACCGGCGATCACCGGTATCAGCAGGCGGCGGCGCTTTCCGGGCCGCCCCCCGGGGGCCTCGAGGGTGTGGGTGCTCATTCGCCATCCTTCGTGATCGACGGCGGGTTCTTCGGAATGATGTCCTGCAGGTCCTGCTGCAGCAGCTCGGGGGCGACCGTGCTGTCGACCAAGGCCTTCCACCACGGCGCGGGCAGGACGTTCGACACGTACGCGTTGAAGAACGGACCGCTCGCCACGGACTCGCCGAGCGCGCTGATGTACGGGCCGAGACCGTCGAGGGCGCCGGCGATGTTCTCCTTGTTCGCCTGCAGGTTGGCGGTCACCGCGTTGAGCTTCTCCAGGGTGGGAGCCATCTGCGCCTGGTTCTCCTGCACCAGCGCCGACAGCTGCCGTGAGACCGCGGAGATGTTCGCGATCAGCTCGGTGATCGCGTCGCGGCGCACGCTCAGCTCCCCGAAGAGGGCGTTGGCGTCCACCACGAGGGCGTTGATCCGGTCGCTGCGCTCGGCGAGGATGCCGGTCACCGATTCGGCGCGGGCCAGCAGGTCCTCGAGCGACTCGTCGCGCGCGTTGATGGACCGGGACAGCCTGGTCATTCCCTCGAGCGCCCCGCGCAACTCGGGTGGGGTGTCCTGCAGCGAATCCGACAGCGCGTTGAGCGAGTCGTTGATCTGCTCCGTGTCGAGATCCGACACCGATGTCGTGAGGTCGCCGAGAGCGTCGGTGAGCGAGTACGGGGAGTCGGTGCGCGCCAGCGGGATCGGCTCGCGCGGGTCGAGCGTCCCCGAACCGTAGGGCTGCACCGCGAGGGACTTGCGGCCGAGCACCGTGTTCGTCTTGATGTCGGCCCCGGTGTCCTCGCCGAGCGCGATGCCGTCGCGGACGGTGAAGGCGACGAGAACCTGCTGGTCGTCGAGGCGGACGTCGGTGACCTCGCCGACGTCGACGCCGGCGAGGGTGACGGTGTCGCCGGGCACGAGACCGCCGGCGTCGGCGAAGTACGCCGAGTAGGTCAGGCCGCCGGAGAGGAACTGCAGCTGGTCGTACTGCAGGCCGGCGAGCACCGTCGCGGCCGCGACGGACAGGCCGACGATGCCGACCTGCACGGGATTGCGTTCACGGATCGGACTCATTCGATCTTCGCGCACCTTCCGGTCGTCTGCTCGGCCGACGTGAAACGGATGGTGGTCCCGTCCGGTCCCGAGAACTTGAACGTGTTGGCACACAGGAAGAATTGGAAGAAGTTGCCGTACACCCCCACCCGGATGAGCTTCTTGTAGTCGTTCGGCAGCCGCTCGAGCGTCCGGTTGATGTCGTCGCGCCCGAGGTCGAGCTGCGTCATGGTGCGGTTGGTCTCGGCGATCACCGACTGCAGGTCCGGCCGGTTGTTCTGCAGCAGCGAGGCGAGATCCCCGGTGCCGGCCGCGATCCGCGGGATGGCGGTGCCGATCGGGTCGCGGTCCTGCGCGAGCCCGCTCACCAGGGTCTGCAACCGGTCGACGGTCTCGGTGAACTGCTGGTCGTTCTCGTCGATGGTGGCGAGGACGGCGTTGAGGTTGTCGATGACGTCGCCGATCAGCCGGTCCCGGTCGGCGAGGGAGTTCGTGAACGAGTTGGTGTTGCCCAGCAGCGACACCAGGGTGCCGCCCTGCCCCTGGAAGACCTGGAGCAGCGCGCCGGACAGGTCGTTGACCTGCTGCGGGTCGAGGCCCTGCAACAGCGGCTTGAATCCGCCGAGCAGCAGGTCGAGGTCGAGCGCGGGTTCCGTCTGCGCCACCGGGATCGTGCCGCCGGCCGGCAGCGTCTCGCCGGTACCCGGTCCCTCGAGCAGCTCGAGGTAGCGGTCGCCCACCAGGTTCTCGTACCGCACCGTGGCCTTGGTGCTCGCCAGCAGCGTGTGCTCGGCGTCGACGTCGAAGGACACCTCGGCCTGGTTGCCGCGACCGATGTCGACGCTGTCGACCGACCCGACGGGCACCCCGGCGATGCGGACCTTGTCGCCGGCCTGCAGCCCGGACACGTCGGTGAACGTCGCGTGATAGGTCTGCGTGCCGGTGAACCGCACCTGGCTGAACACGATCGCCAGTGCCGCGAAGATCAGCACCATCACGACGGTGAACGCGAGGAACTTGACCGTGGTGGCCCTCACCGGATCACCCCGCTCCCCCGCGGTGCCCGGCCCACCGGGCGCGTCCACGTCCGCCTCTGCGACTCCGGCATCTCACTCGCCTCCCGGGAGCATGTCGCCGAACAGGAAACCGAAGATCGTCGGGTACCGCACCCACGTCTCGGTGTTCGGGTGGAACGGCACGGGATGGGTGTCGGCGACGACGAAGGGGGCGTGGCCGTCGCGCTTGGGATCGAAGGCCGGCAGCCCGTGGCAGTTCGGCCCACCCGTCGCGCCCACCACCGGCAGGTCCTTCTCGTGGTCGTACATGGTGGCGCCGCCCAGGAAGTTCGTGCTCAGCATCAGGGCCGGGTACTTGCCGGTTCCGGCCATGGGCTCGAAGGCGATTCGCGCGTCGTTGAGCCCGATGATGAAGCACGTCAGCTCCGGCGAGTACTCGCCGAGCAGCGTCGTGGTCTCCGTCAGCAGGTCCAGCGCCGAGGTCAGCTGCGCCTCGTTCTCGCCGAGGACGTCGCGACCGGTGTTCGCCAGGCCGGTCACGTTCATCAGCATCAGGTCCAGGTTGGCCTGCTCGTCGACGACGGTGTTGCCGATCGAGGTGGCGTTGTCGAGCAGGTTCATCACGTCGGGCGCGACGTCGGCGTACAGGTTGGTGACGTCGGCGGCCACGGCGAGGTCGTACTGCAGTTGCGGCAGCGAGGGATTCATAGTCGCGAGATAGTCGTCGGCCTCGACGAGGGTGGCGCCGAGGGTGTCGCCGCGACCGTTGAGGGCCTCGGAGATCGCCCCGAGGGTGGCGTTGAGCTTCTCCGGCTGGACCTGCGCGAGCACGTCGGACAGGTGCTGGAAGACCGTGTTGAACTCGACGGTGACGTTCTCGGCCGCGATGATCGCGCCCTCCTGGAGCGGCACCGGCGACGGATCGTCCGGCATGAGCAGATTGACGAACTTCGCGCCGAACACGGTGGTGGACTCGATGGCCACGCGCACGTTGGACGGCACCAGGTGCAGCTGGCCGGGATCCATCGCGAGCTGCAGCAGCGCGCCGTCGGGGGTGTGCTCGACGGACCGGACCCGGCCCACCTCGACACCGCGGAGCTTGACCTTCGCGTCGGGCTCCAGCACCAGGCCGGACCGCGCCGAGGTGACCGTGACCGGGGTGGTGGCGGTGAAGGCACCGGCGAACATCAGCAGCGCCAGCGCGACGGCGACGGTGAGTCCCCCGACGAGACCGAGGGCCGCGAGTTTCTTCTTCCAGGAAGGTGTGTCCATGCGCCTATCCCGACAGGTTGAAGTTGCCGGTCGCCCCGTACACCGCGAGCGAGATGAGCAGGGTCACGGTCACCACGGCGATCAGGGATGCGCGCACGGCGTTGCCGACGGCGACGCCGACACCGACCGGGCCGCCACCGGCGTTGAAGCCGTAGTAGGTGTGGATCAGCATGACGGCGACCGCCATGACGATGGCCTGCACGAACGACCACAGGATGTCGGTGGGGATGAGGAACGTGTCGAAGTAGTGGTCGTACACGCCCGCGGACTGGCCGTAGAGCACGACGGTCGCGAAGCGGCTGGCGATGAACGACGCGATCACCGCCAGCGAATACAGCGGGACGATCGCGATCATCCCCGCCATCACGCGGGTGCTCACGAGATACGGGATCGACGGGATCGCCATGACCTCGAGCGCGTCGATCTCCTCCGAGACCCGCATGGCGCCGAGCTGGGCGGTCGAGCCGGCGCCGATGGTGGCGGCCAGGCCGATGCCCGCGATGGTGGGCGCCGCGATGCGGACGTTGATGAAGGCGGCGAAGAAGCCCGTGAGCGCCTCGACGCCGATGTTGCCGAGGGAACTGAAGCCCTGCACGGCGATGATCCCGCCGGTGAACAGGGTCAGGAAGCCGACGATGACGACCGTTCCGCCGATCACGGCGAGCGCACCGGTGCCCATGCTGATCTCGGCGATCAGCCGGACCGTCTCCTTCGGGTAGTGCGTGATCGCGCGCGGGGCGTATCCGAGCGCCTTGCCGAAGAAGAGCGCCTGCTCGCCGAGCCGGTCCACGGAGTCGGAGGCGCGGGCGACACGGCGCCGCACGCGGGGGAAGCGCCAGGAGATCACTGCCATCTACATCACCGCCGTGCCGGTCACCCGCCCGTCAGCTTGATGCCGACGGCGGTGACGAGAAGGTTGACCACGAACAATGCCATGAAGGCGAACACGACCGTCTGGTTGACGGCGTCGCCGACGCTCTTGGCGCCACCCTTGACGTTGAGGCCGAGGTAGGCGGCGACGAGGCCGGCGATCATGCCGAACAGGCCGGCCTTGACCTGGGAGATCATGAGTTCGCCGAAGCCGGTGAGCAGGGTGATGCCGTTGACGAAGGCGCCGGGGTTCACGTCCTGGAGGAAGACGGAGAACGCGAAGCCGCCCAGGATGCCGATGGTGCACACCAGCCCGTTGAGCAGCAGCGCCACGACGGTGGACGCGAGGACCCGGGGCACGACGAGGCGGTGGATCGGGTTGATGCCGAGCACGCGCATCGCGTCGATCTCCTCTCGGATGGTGCGGGCGGCGAGGTCCGCGCAAATGGCGGTGGCGCCGGCACCGGCGACGATGAGCACGGTGACCATCGGGCCGACCTGGGTAACCGCGCCGAGTGCGGCGCCGGCGCCGCTGAGGTCGGCGGCACCGATCTCGCGCAGCAGGATGTTGAGGGTGAAGCTGACCAGGACGGTGAACGGCACCGCGACGAGGACCGTCGGCACGAGGGAGACCCGCGCGACGAACCATGCCTGATCGACGAACTCGCGTCGCTGGAAGGGCCGGGAGAACACGGCCCGGGCGGTCTCGCCCGTCATCGCGAAGAATCCACCGACCGCGCGGAGCGGTACCTCGAGGAGGTCTACCACCGTCTCCTCCTCCGTTGGTTCGCTCGCCGGCCGAGGCCGGCGAGGGGTCAGCTTGTGACCCGCGTCATACTAACTAGAACGTGTTCACGTGTCAAAGACCACTGCGGCGCGGCGTGACACGGCTACCTCTGCGGGCGGGAGCCCCGCCGCACCGACCGAACCGGCGGCGCTCGCGTCGAGCGGAAAATCGGGGTTCGAACTGGGAATTCAGTGGACCGCGAGATCGGATCCGCCGCCCGTCCACGGGACCGAACTCGGTCGGGAACCGCGCCGGCCGCCCCTTCGCGAACCGCGTCGCGGGACGCAAAACTAGAACAGGTACTACACGATCTCAGAGCGGCCTCCGGCCGCGCGTTCACGCGCCCGGATCGCCGGACGACACGCGAGCCCGGGGTCGGGCCGACACTAGCCGGATCGGCCCCGGACGGCGCATATTACCGAAGGACAACGTTGCATGTCACTTCGGGTACCGCCTAGTGGGACGTCAGAGGGCGAGCGCCTGCGCGGCCGAGAAGTTACGGGCGGGGTCCCGGTCGCCGAAGTAGCCGCCGACCCGTTCGGCGAGGCTCTCCGGGGTCCACCGGACGTCCGCGTCGAAGCGCTGCTCGACGACGGGCGCGGCCATGAGCGCGACCATCGGGCCGTAAACGACGAAGACCTGGCCGTTGATCCGGTCCGCCGCGGGCGACGCCAGGTAGGCGACCAGTGCCGAGACGTGCTCGGGCGACAGTGGATCCACCTCCCCCTCGGGCGCGGCACCGAAGACGCCCTCCGTCATCGCGGTGCGGGC
This sequence comes from Rhodococcus sp. M8, assembly GCF_015654185.1. Lineage (NCBI taxonomy): Bacteria > Bacillati > Actinomycetota > Actinomycetes > Mycobacteriales > Nocardiaceae > Rhodococcus > Rhodococcus sp. M8. Next base: position 4,739,960 of record NZ_CP064065.1, on the reverse strand, counting down.
CCGCGGGCAGATGGCGTTGGCGCGCACCCCGTACCGGGACAGGCCCCGCGCGGCGGAGAGAGTGAGTGCCGTGATTCCCGCCTTGGCGGCGCCGTAGTTGGCCTGCCCCTCGGGGCCGAGCAGGCCGGCCTCGGAGGACGTGTTGACGATCCGGCCGTAGACGGGACCGCCGGCCTTCTTGGACTCGCCACGCCAGTACGCCGCCGCGTTGCGGCACAGCAGGAAATGGCCGCGCAGGTGCACGGCGATCACCGCGTCCCAGTCCTCGTCGGACATGTTGAACAGCATGCGGTCCCGCACGATTCCGGCGTTGTTGACGACGATGTCGAGGCCGCCGAAGCGTTCCCGTGCCGTCGCGAGCAGCGCGTCGGCCGTGGCACGTTCCGCGACGCTGCCGGCGACGAACGCCGCATCGGCGCCGAGGTCGCGGATCTCGGCGAGGGTGTCCTCGACGGCATCGGTCGCCGCGAGATCGTTGACGACCACCGCGGCGCCGGCCCGGGCCAGCGCGACGGCCTCCGCCCGGCCGAGCCCGGCACCGGCGCCGGTGACGACGGCGACCTTGCCGTCGAGACCCACGCCCCCCTCGTCCGTCGCACCGTTTCCTGCGGGGCCGAGACCGTTGCCGGTTGCACTCATGGACGCGCTCTCCCTAGCGATGTCGGGCGGCCCACCCGGGGCCGCCGCGCTCGTGGTCGCCGCGGATTCCGGCGACCCCCGGAAATGTAGAACGTGTTCTCGTTTCTGACAAGGGGCGCCGTCAGGCCTCGCTCAGCGCCGCACGCGGACACTGGGCGATCGCCGTGCGCACGTCCTCCTCCCGCTCCGGCGCGATGGGGTGCGTGACGATCAGCTCGTCGTCGTCGTTCAGATCGAACACCTCGGGCGCGATTCCCACGCACACGCCGTTCGCCTCGCAACGATCGAAGTCGACCTTGACCTCCATGAACAGACCTCGCTTCTCGCTTGCTCGACCGATCGGGCGCCGGACGCGCGGGCTGGCGCGACGGCTCGAAAACCAGGCTAGAACGCGTTTCAGTTCTGTGCAATGATTCGGGAACATCGCCGAGCCGGTCCCGGTCCTCGGCCGTCGACCAGCTGCCTACCCGACGAACGGAGCGGTTCGTGGACATCGCGTACACCCCGCAGCAAGAGGAACTCCGCGCGCAGTTGCGCGCCTACTTCGCCGACCTGATGACCCCCGAACGACGGGAGGCGCTCGCCGCGACCACGGGCGAGTACGGCGCCGGCAACGTGTACCGGGAGGTCGTCCAGCAGATGGGCAAGGACGGCTGGCTCACGCTCGGCTGGCCCGAGGAGTACGGCGGGCAGAACCGTTCGGCCATGGACCAGCTCATCTTCACCGACGAGGCCGCGATCGCCGGCGCGCCGGTCCCGTTCCTCACCGTCAACTCGGTGGCGCCCACGATCATGCACTTCGGCACGCCCGAGCAGAAGGAGTTCTTCCTGCCGAGGATCTCCGCCGGCGAGCTGCACTTCTCCATCGGCTACTCCGAGCCCGAGGCGGGCACGGATCTCGCGTCGCTGCGCACCACCGCCGTGCGCGACGGTGACGAGTGGGTGATCAACGGCCAGAAGATGTGGACGAGCCTGATCGCCTACGCCGACTACGTGTGGCTCGCGTGCCGCACCGATCCGAATGCCCGGAAGCACAAGGGCATCAGCGTCCTCATCGTGCCCACCACCGCCGAGGGGTTCTCCTGCACGCCCGTGCACACCATGGCCGGCCCCGACACCAGCGCCACCTATTACCAGGACGTGCGCGTCCCGGCGTCCGCGCTCGTCGGCGCGGAGAACGGCGGCTGGGCGCTGATCACCAACCAGCTCAACCACGAACGCGTCGCGCTCACCTCCGCGGGCCCGATCCTCACCGCGCTGCAGGAAGTGCGCGCGTGGGCGCAGCACACCCGCCTGCCCGACGGCCGCCGCGTCCTCGATCAGGAATGGGTGCAGATCAACCTGGCCCGGGTCCACGCCAAGGCCGAGTACCTGAAGCTGATGAACTGGGAGATCGCTTCCAGCACTGCGCCACTCGGACCCGCACCGGCGTCGGCGAACAAGGTGTTCGGCACCGAGTTCGCCACCGAGGCCTACCGCCTGCTGATGGAGATCCTCGGCCCGTCGGCCACGCTGCGGCAGAACTCCCCGGGCGTGCTGCTGCGGGGCCGGCTCGAACGGATGCATCGCAGCTCCCTGATCCTCACCTTCGGCGGCGGCACCAACGAGGTCCAGCGCGACATCATCGCGATGACCGCCCTCGGACAGCCACCCGCCAAGCGCTGACACTCCACCGGAAGGGACAAACCGTGGACTTCACCCTCACCGAGGCGCAGCAGGACCTCGCCGGCCTCACCCGCCGCATCGTCACCGAGATCGTCACCAACGACCACCTGCGCCGGCTCGACGCCGCCGACGACCGCATCGACCACACCCTGTGGGACGCGCTCGCCTCCTCGGGCATCCTCGGCGCGGCACTGCCCGAGTCCGTCGGCGGCGACGGCTTCGGACCGCTCGAACAGACGAGCATCCTCACCGAACTCGGCCGCGGCGTCGCCGCCGTCCCCTACCTGTCCTCGATCGTCGTGTCCGCCGCCGCTGTCGCCGAGTTCGGCAGCGACGCGCAGCGTCGCGACTGGGGCGAACCCGCCGCCACCGGCGAGAAGATCCTCACCACCGCCCTCGAGGAGGAACTGAACGACGACCCCACGTCGCCGACCACCACGGCACGTCGCGCCGACGGCGGATGGATAGTCGACGGCACCAAGATCCTCGTCGACGCCGCGCCTGCCGCGGACCTGTTCCTCGTGCCGGCCTCGACCCCCGACGGCGTCACCGTGCTCCTCGTCCGTCCCGGCGATCCCGGCGTGACCGTGACCCGCCAGTACGACACCGGCCTCGGCTGCCTCGGGACGCTCACCCTCGCCGCGGCCTCCGTGCCCGGGGACCGCGCGCTCGGCACCGACGGCCACGCGGTCACCGTGTGGCTGCGCGACCGCGGGCTGCTCGGCTCGGCCGCATACCAGTACGGGGTGCTCGACCGGGCGCTCGAACTCACCGCCGGGTACGCCCGCGAGCGGGTGCAGTTCGATCGGCCCATCGGCAGCTTCCAGGCGGTGGCCCAGCGGCTCGCCGACGCCTACATCGACGTCAAGGGCGCCCGGCTCACCCTGTGGCAGGCGGCCTTCCGCGCGGAGGCCGGGCTGCCCGACACCGGGGAGCTGCGCACGGCCGCGTTCTGGGCCGCCGACGCCGGGCACCGCGTCGCGCACACACTCGTACACGTCCACGGCGGAGTCGGCCTGGACGAGGACCACCCCGTGCACCGGTACTTCCTGGCCGCCAAACACCACGAGTTCCACCTCGGGTCGGCCACCGCGCAGCTGCGGCACCTCGGCGCGTCCCTCGCGGAGGCGCCGGCGTGAGCGTCCCGATCAGCGGAACCGGCACCCCACCCGCCGCGGCGATGCCCCAGGATGCCGGCATGACCGACGTCCCCACCGTGACCGCGCTCCTCGAACGGCTCGCCACCGTCGACGATCGTGGCCTGCAGTTCGAGAACATGTCGCTGTCGTGGCGCGAGCACGTGCAGGCCGGCCGGGACCGGGCCGCCCTGTTGCACGAACTGCTCGACCCACGCAGACCCCGGCACTTCGGGATCCTCATGGACAACGTGCCGGAGTTCTCGATGCTGCTCGGCGCCGCGGCGCTGTCCGGCTCGGTGGTGGTCGGGCTGAACACCACCCGTCGCGGGCAGGCCCTCGCCCGCGACATCGCGCTCGCGGACTGCCAGGTGGTGTTCACCGAGGCCGCGAACGCGCGGCTGCTGGACGGACTCGACCTCGGCGGCGTCCGGGTGATCGACGTCGACTCCGCCGAGTGGGCCGATCTGCTCGCTCCCCACACCGGTTCCACCGCCGCGCCGGCGCCCGTCGCCGCGACCGATCTGTTCATGCTGATCTTCACGTCCGGCACCAGCGGCGACCCGAAGGCCGTGTGCTGCACCCACGAGAAGATCACCGGCCCCGGAGTGATGCTCGCGGAACGGTTCGGTCTCGGCGCCGACGACGTCGTGTACGTGTCGATGCCGATGTTCCACTCCAACGCGATGATGGCCGGCTGGGCGGTGGCGCTGGCAGCCGGGGCCGGGATCGCCCTGCGGCGCAGGTTCTCCGCCTCCGGCTTCCTGCCGGACGTGCGCCGCTTCGGCGTCACCTACGCCAACTACGTGGGAAAGCCGTTGTCCTACATCGTCGCCACCCCGGAGGAGCCCGGCGAGGCGGACAATCCCCTGCGCATCATGTACGGCAACGAGGGCACGGCGCCCGCGATCGCCGAGTTCCGCCGGCGGTTCGGCGCGACGGTCGTCGACGGGTTCGGCTCCACCGAGGGCGGCATCTCGATCTCCGCGGCGCCCGATGCGCCGCCCGGGGCGCTGGGACGGCTGCCCGAGGGCGTGCGGATCCTCGAACCGGACACCGGATCGCCCTGTCCGGTCGCCGAGTTCGATGCCGACGGCCGCATCCTCAACGCCGACGTCGCGACCGGTGAGCTCGTCAACGTCGCCGGGGCCGGACTGTTCGCCGGCTACTACAAGAACCCGGACGCCGACGCCGAGCGGATGCGCGACGGCCGGTACCACAGCGGCGATCTCGGCTACGCCGACGCCGACGGGTTCGTCTACTTCGCCGGCCGCAGTTCCGGCTGGATGCGCGTCGACGGCGAGAACATCGCGGCCGCTCCGATCGAGCGGGCCCTGCTCCGCTACCCGGGCTTCGCGCAGGTCTCGGTCTACGCGGTCCCGGATCCGCAGGTCGGCGACCGGGTGATGGCCGCGGTCATCCCGACCGCGGATTCCGCGTTCGACCCCGTCGCACTCGCCGGGTTCCTCGACGCGCAGGGCGATCTCGGCCCCAAGCAGCTGCCGACGCTGATCCGGGTGTGCCGGAACTTCCCGCGCACCGCCACGTTCAAGATCCTCACCCGCACACTCAGCGCCGAGCGGTGGCACTGCGCCGACCCGGTATGGGTCCGCCGCCGCGGCGAGCGCGAGTTCACGCCGCTGACCGACGACCTGGCGGCCGAGTTGCAGCCGCAGGTCACCGGATCGGGCCGATAGGCGATCCGGCACGAGGACTTGAACCTGACGTTGCGTCAGGTCGTAGCGTCCGCCCCATGACGACGAACGAACCCCGATCCCTCACGGTGGACGACATCATCGACGTCGCGGCGGCCCTGCCCGGGGTGGTGGCGACGACGGCCGGGGAGGACAACGGCGTGCCCCGGCAGGCGTGGGGCGACACCTTCCTGTTCTTCGATCCGGACGGCACAACCCCCGCCGACCGCAGGTTCCCGTTCGCCACGGTCGTCGTCCACGATTACGACGGCTTCGACACCGCGTCCCACCTCTACCGGACGGGGGTGTTCCGGCTCAACGTCGCGGTCGGCCGCGACGAGTTCCGCGACCTGCTGGGTCACCCGCCGGCCGGGCACGCGCGGCACGGCGCCGCCGTGGACTACACCGCCCTCGATCTCCTGCTTCCCCATCCCGTGTACGCGCCGCAGGGGTGGGTGTCGATCCTGAACCCGGGCGCGCGCACCGCCGCACAGGTACCCGGCCTGCTCGCCGTCGCCCACGCCCGGGCGGCGCGACGACACCGGCCGTGACGGCGCATCATCGACGTGTGGACGGCGAGTACACGGTCGGGGACGTCGCGCGGATGGCCGGCGTCTCGGTGCGCACGCTCCACCACTACGACCGGATCGGCCTGCTCGTGCCCCATGGACGCAGCGCCGGCAACCACCGCCTCTACTCGGCCGCCGACGTCGAGCGGCTGCGACGCATCCTGTTCTATCGCGCGCTCGACTTCGGCCTCGATGCCATTGCCGACATGCTCGCCGATCCGGGCGCGACCGTCGACGATCACCTCCGCCGCCAGCGGCGGCTTCTCGAACAGCGCCGGGACCACCTCATCGGTCTGCTCGCGGCGCTCGATCGCGAGCTCGAGGCGCGGCGCACGGGTGTATCGCTCACCCCTGAGGAGCAACTGGAGATCTTCGGAACCGACCGGTTCGCCGAACGATTCGCGGCCACCGAGCCGGACTGGCCGAATCACGACCAGTGGGAGCGGGCGGCGCACCGCGCCGCGGGGCACACCAAGGAGGACTGGGAGACGATCAAGGCCGAGGCCGACGCCGACATCCGAGCGTTCGTCGAGGCGATCGCGGCGGGCGAGCCGGCGGACGGACCGGTAGCGATGGATGCCGCCGAGCAGCACCGCCGCCACCTCGAACGCTGGTTCGGCCCGTGCAGTCCGCAGCAGCACTGCGAGATCGCGGCCCTGTATGTCTCCGGCGACGCCGCCACCTCCGAGTGGGAGGAGCTGGCGCCCGGGCTGCCGCGGTTCGTCCACGACGCGATCGTCGCGAACGCGCGGCGTGTCCGTGGGTCGTGACAGGGAGGTTCCCGTTCCGAGCGGGAGGATCCTGGTCGACGCACCCGCACGATGCCGCGACATACTCCCGCTCACCGCCACAACCTCCCGCTCGGCTGACGCAGGAGGGCGGGCAGGCTCACCCAGCCGCGGGTGAACGACGACTGCAGACGCACCCCCGATGCCGGATCGACCGACACGTGGGGATGCCGGGCCAGCAACTCCTCGAGCGCAACCCGGGACTGCAGCTTCGCCAGGTGCGAGCCGATGCAGAAGTGGGGACCGCTGGAGAATCCGAGGTGCCGCGGAATCGGCCGGGTGACGTCGAACTTCTCCGCGGTGTCGCCGAATTCGCGTTCGTCGCGATTGGCGGCGCCGTAGAGCATCATCACCTTCTCCCCGGCCGGAATCGTCACCCCGTGCAACTCGACGTCACGGGTGGTGGTGCGCGCGAGTCCCTGCACCGATCCCTCCAGCCGCAGCGTCTCCGTCAACGCGCCCGGGATCCGGGAAGGCTCGTCGACGAGCAGGTCGCGCTGGCGGTGATCGGTGTCGAGCAGCATCACGGCGTGCGAGATCAGGTTTCCGGTGGTGTCGTTGCCGCCGGCCACCATGACGAAGCAGAACCCGAGGATCTCCCAGTCGGTGAGCAATTCGCCGTCGGACTCGACGGTGGTCAGGGCGCTGATCAGGTCGTCGCCGGGTTCGCGGCGGCGCTCGCCGATCAGCCGCGAGAAGTACTCGAACATCTCGGCGACGGCGTCGGGTGCGCTCATGGCGGCCACGTCGAATCCGCTGTCCTGCAACGTCGTCAGCGCGGCGACCCACGGATCGAACCGGGCCCGGTCGGCCGCCGGCACGCCGAGCATCTCCGCCAGGACGAACGTCGGGACGGTCGAGGAGAATTCGCGGTGCAGATCGACCTCGCGCCGCCCGGCGAACGAATCGAGCCGGCCGCGGACGAACCCGCGCACGGCGTCCTCGAGCGCCGCGACGCGCCGGGGCGTGAACCCCTTCGCGATCAGGCTGCGCAGCTGCCCGTGCCGCGGGGGGTCGAGCATGACGATCGTCGGGGCGAGACCCAGTGTGCCGATCTCGTCGGGAACGAACGTCAATCCCCCAGCGGACGAGTAGGTCTCGGTGTCGCGCACCGCGTTCCACACGTCCTCGAAACGGGACAGAACCCGGAACGGCGGAATGCCGTTCCGGGTGCTGACGTGGCGGTGCACCGGGTCCTCGTCCCGCAGCATCCGGTAGGCCGGGTAGGGGTCGGCCAGGAACTGCGGATCGAAGGGATCGTAGACGGTCACCACCGGTCCGTCACCGTGCTGCGTTCAACCGGTCCACGGCCCGCTCGTACCCCTCGACGAGCTCGGCCATGATCTCCGCGACCGGCCGGATCTCGTTCATCCGGCCGACGATCTGCCCGACGGGCATCGCGACGACCTCGGGATCGTCCGCGGCGGCGATCCGCTGGTGGGCTTCGCTCACGAGCAGGTTCTGCAACGGCATCGGCAGCGGCGACGGGGCATCGGGCTTCGACCATGCCTCGGTCCACTTCGTCTTGAGCAGGCGGGCGGGCTTGCCGGAGTAGATCCGCGAGCGGACGGTGTCCGACGATGTCGCGCCCAGCAGGGCCCGCTGGACCGACGACGGGCCGTCGGCGGCAGCGCCGAGCTTGTATTCGGAGGTGGTGAGCCAGTAGGAACCCATCCACACCCCGGACGCGCCGAGCGCGAGCGCGGCCGCGACCTGCCGCCCGGAGCCGATACCGCCGGCGGCAAGCACCGCCGCCGAATCGCCGAGGGCGTCCACGATTTCGGGCCAGAGCACCATCGAGGCCACCTCGCCGGTGTGCCCGCCCGCCTCGTACCCCTGGGCGATGACGATGTCGACGCCGTTCTCGACGTGCCGCCGGGCATGCTCGACCGCCCCGGCGAGCGCCGCGACGGGCACCCCCTTCTCGTGGGCGAGGTCGATCACGTCCTTCGGCGGGGAGCCGAGCGCGTTGGCGATGAGCGCAGGCCGGTGCTCGAGGGCGACGTCCACATGTGCGCGGGCGACCGAGTGCAGCCAGCCGAGGACGCCGGCCGCGTGTTCGGCGGACTCGTCGAGCGGCGGCACGCCGAGCTCGGCGAGGGTGCGCTCGACGAAGGCACGGTGCTCGGCGGGGATGAGCTTGTCGAGATCGACGGCGGTGCCCTCGGTGGGAACCTTTGCGGGCATCACGACGTCGACCCCGTAGGGCTTGCCGTCGGTGTTCTCGTCCATCCAGGTGAGCACGGCGTCGAGCTCGTCCGGGTCGTTGAACCGGACACAGCCGAGGACGCCGAGACCACCGGCCCGGCTGATCGCGGCGGCGACGTGCTCGGACGGGGTGAACCCGAAGATCGGGTACTGGATGCCGAATTTCCTGCTGAGATCGGTGTGCATCCCGGTCCCTTCTAGCTCGCCGCGGCGGAGCCGTTGGTGTGGTGGTCGTCCGCTGGGCGCTGCTCGGTCTGTTCCTTGGCCCAGCGGTAGTCGGGCTTGCCGGCCGGCGAACGCTTGATGGCGTCGACGTACCAGACACTGCGCGGAATCTTGTAGCTGGCGATCTGCGTGCGGGCCACCTCGACGAGGTCGGCCAGCGTCGGGCGGGTACCGGCGCGGGGCGCGATCACGGCGGACACCCGCTGCCCCCAGCGCTCGTCGGGCACGCCGACGACGAGGACGTCGAACACGTCCGGGTGGGCCTTGAGGGCGCCCTCGACCTCCTCGGGGAACACCTTCTCGCCACCGGTGTTGATGCAGACGGACCCGCGGCCGAGCATGGTGACGGTGCCGTCGGCCTCGACCCGCGCATGGTCGCCCGGGATCGAGTAGCGGACGCCGTGGTACTCGCGGAAGGTCGCCTTGGTCTTGACCTCGTCCTTGTAGTAGCCGATGGGGATGTGGCCCTTGCGGGCGAGCACGCCCACCTGCCCGGAGCCGGCCTCGACCGGATTTCCGTCATCGTCGATCACGGCCGTGGAGGCGTCGATCTTGACGGTGGGGCCACCCGAGTGGGCCTGGCCCTTGGCGACGATGCCGAGTCCGCCGAAGCCGGTCTCGGACGAGCCGATCGAGTCGGTGATCACCGTGTTGGGCATCAGGTCCAGGAAGCGTTCCTTCAGCGCCGGGGAGAACAGTGCGGCGCTCGACGCCATCGCGAACAGGGACGAAAGATCGTACTTCTCACCGGTTCCCGGACGTCCGCTCTCGAGCGCGTCGAGCATCGGGCGGCCCATCGCGTCGCCGGTGATGAAGATGACGTTGACCTTGTGCTCCTCGATGACGCGCCACACCTCGTGGCCGTCGAACTCGGGATGCATGATCACCTTGCCGCCGCTGAACAGCGACTGCAGCACCGCCCACTGGGCACCGCCGTGGATGAGCGGGGGGATCGGGAAACGGACCAGCGGTGGGCTCGCGGCACCGGTCTTTGCGAGTTCCCATTCGTCGGCGACGTATTCGCCCGTCATGAAGTTGATGCCGCCGCCGAGTACGCGCCACACGTCCTCCTGCCGCCACATCACGCCCTTGGGGCTGCCGGTGGTGCCGCCGGTGTAGAGGATGTAGAGGTCGTCGGCGCTGCGTTCGCCGAAGTCGCGCTCGGGTGAGCCCTGAGCCAGCGCGGACTCGTAGTCGACGCCGCCGTAGCTCGCGTAGTCGAGATCGGTGCCGTCGTCGACCACGACGACGGTGCGGATCTGCGGGCAGTGCGGCAGCACGGCGGCGACCTTGTCGGAGTAACGGCGCTCGTGGACGAGCGCGACCATGTCCGAGTTGTCGAAGATGTACTGCAACTCGTTCTCGACATACCGGTAGTTGACGTTCACCATCACGGCACGAATCTTGAACACCGCGACCATCGCCTCGATCGCTTCGATGGTGTTGCGGGAGTAGATACCCACCTTGTCACCGGGCTTCACGCCCCGTTCCTGCAGATAGTGGGCGAGCCGGTTGGCGCGCTCCTCCACCTGCGCGTAGGTGACCTCACGTCCGTCCGACGCGAGCGCGACGCGGTCGGGAACGAGGTCGATTGCGTGCTCTACGAGGTCTGCGATGTTAAGGGCCACGTCACAAAAGTAGAACGTGTTACCGTTTCTGACAAGACCCGGATGAGATCCAGTTCACAACCCCTCAGGAGTCCTCAGTGTCCACCACCGCATCGGAAGTTTCCGGCATTTCGGCAGACGCCCCGCACTGCCTCGTCGAGCAGCGCGGCTCGGTCCTGATCGTGACCATGAACCGGCCCGAGGCCCGCAACGCCCTGTCCGGCGAGATGATGGCGATCATGGCCGAGGCCTGGGACCGCGTCGACAACGATCCGGAGATCCGGGTGGCCATCCTGACCGGCGCCGGCGGCGCGTTCTGCGCGGGCGCCGACCTCAAGGCGATGAACCGGTCGGCCCCGGGCGACAGGTTCGAGCAGGGCGAGCGAAGCGACGGGAAGGGCAAAGGCGGTGGCTGGGATCTGTCCAGGCTGCCCGCACTGCTGAAGGGCCGTCGCCTCACCAAGCCGCTGATCGCCGCGGTCGAGGGCCCGGCCATCGCCGGCGGCACCGAGATCCTCCAGGGCACCGACATCCGCGTCGCCGGGGAGAGCGCGAAGTTCGGTGTCTCCGAGGCCAAGTGGGGCCTGTTCCCCCTCGGCGGCTCGGCGGTGCGGCTCGTCCGCCAGATCCCCTACACGATCGCCGCCGATATCCTGCTCACCGGCCGCCACATCAAGGCCGCCGAGGCCAAGGAGATCGGCCTCATCGGCCACGTCGTGCCCGACGGCCAGGCTCTCGACAAGGCCCTCGAGATCGCCGGGACCATCGCCGCCAACGGCCCCCTCGCCGTCCAGGCCATCCTGAAGACCATCCGCGACACCGAGGGCATGCACGAGGAGGAAGCCTTCGAGATCGACGCGAAACTCGGCGCCGAGGTCTTCAAGAGCGCCGACGCCAAGGAAGGCCCCCGCGCGTTCACCGAGAAGCGCACCCCGAAATTCACCGGCGCCTGACGGGCCGGAGGCCCGGGCCGAGCGAATGTATCGCTCACCTCCGTAGTCCGACGGTATGGTCCATTCGCTCAGCCCGGTACCACCGTCCGTAGTCGCACGTCGGGCCGCGGCCGAGAGGCCGCGAGCTCGTAGTGCCGGCGCAGGTCGTCGACGACACGCCTCGGTGACCGCTCCACCGCACTCGGGACCGTCGGCAGCACGATGATGCCCGCGTTCTGCATGCGGGTCCGGCGCTCGATCGTGTCCTTGTACGCCTTGGGCGACAGGTGCCACGCGAGGGAGTCGATGTCCCAGGCCATCGCGACGTCGTCGATCCAGCCGTCAGGTCGTGCGATGAACCCGCCCCGGGAGTCGAGAACATCGCGGTTGAACACCATCTCGGGCAGACCGCTGCGTTCCCACAGCTCCCGGGCCTTCGCCTCCGCCACCGAGTGGACGTTGGCATCCACCTCCCGGAGCACCCGCCGCGGCAGAGCCGAACCCCGCCCGCTCCCCTCCGCCAGTTCCTCCTGCAGCGCTGCCACCGACACCGCTCCACGCTGGACGGCCGAGGCGATCAACGACCGCGTCGCATCGAGAGTGGTGCACCGGCGCGCGGCGTCGAGCAGGGCACGTTCGATGGGAGCACACCGGATGCCGTTACGTATCAAAGGGTCCGGAATTCGGGTTGTCCGCTCGACGAGGACGAATCCGGCCGACTGCACGCGACGATTCGCCGGGAGCAGCACGTGGACGTCGAATTGTTCTCCCGCCAGTCCATGTTCTCCGAGCGCCGATCGTCCGGTGAGTACGGCGTCGTCGCCGACGTACTTCATGGCCGCGATCGTGCGTTGCCGAGCCGACGCCGGTCCGTTTCCGAGCATCACGATGCCCGGCAGCAGCCGTTGCCAGGGACCACCCGGACGGCACCGCTCGTGAATTGCCGACCCCGACACTCCGACACGACGAAGCACGGCGTCGCGAACCACACCGCTGTCGCCCAGCCGGCCCAGTGCCTCTGGATCCCCTGCCCACTCACCCCTTCTCATGGACCTACAGTGCGCCGCTCGATCGGATTCGTGTGGCCGCGGAGCGTGCATTCGTCGAATCTGTGGAGCAACTCGCCGACTGTGGACAACCTCCCCACCGAGCGAATGTGGCATCCCGTCGATCTGAGGAGGTGAACGATACATTCGCTCGGGGGAAGCGGGCGCCTACCGCAGCACGACGTCCGCCAGGGAGCGCACGTGCTCGGCGTCGCGGCAGCTGACGAGCAGCATCGTCACGCCGGCGTCGGACCAGCGCTTCACGCCGGCGCGCACCTCGTCGCGGTCGCCGATGATCATCGTCTCGGTGACCATCTCGTCGGGAATCGCGGCGGCGGCCTCGTCCTTGCGGCCCGCGCGGAACAGGGCGGTCACCTCGTCGACCACGTCACCGTAGCCCATGCGCCGGTACACCTGGGCGTGGAAGTTGAGTTCGGGGGTGCCCATGCCTCCGACGTACAGGGCGGTGACGGGCTTGAGGCCGGCGATGGTCCCCGTCCGGTCGTCGGTGACGACGACCTGGCAGGTCGCGGCGATCTCGAAGTCGTCGCGGGTGCGCCGGGCGCCGGGCCGGGCAAAGCCCTCGTCGAGCCACTCGTCGTACATCGGGGCCAGGCGTGGGGAGTAGTAGATGGCGAGCCAGCCGTCGGCGATCTCGGCGGTCAGCGCGACGTTCTTGGGTCCCTCGGCGCCGATCCAGATGGGGATGTCGGCACGCAGCGGGTGCGTGATCGGCTTGAGCGGCTTGCCGAGCCCGGTGGCGCCGGGTCCGTCGTACGGCAGCGGGTAGTGCGGGCCCGGGTTGGTCACCGGCTCCCGGCGGGCCAGCACCTTGCGCACGATCGAGACGTACTCGCGGGTGCGGGCGAGCGGCTTGGCGAACGGTTCGCCGTACCACCCCTCGACGACCTGCGGCCCGGACACGCCGAGCCCCAGGATGTGCCGCCCGCCGCTGAGGTGGTCGAGGGTGATCGCGTGCATGGCACAACTGGTGGGGGTGCGGCCGGAGATCTGCACGACGGACGTGCCGAGCCGCACCCGCCGCGTGCCCGAGCCCCACCACGCGAGCGGCGTGAACGCGTCCGAGCCCCACGACTCCGCGGCGAAGACCGCATCGAAACCCTCCGCCTCGGCGGCGGCGACGAGCTCGCCGGCGTTCGCGGGCGGCTGCGCCCCCCAGTAGCCGAGTTGCAGACCCAGTTTCATTGCACACCATTCCTTTCGGGGCGGACCGGGGACACCGCTGCTCGGACGGTACCCTTGCCACCATCTCTAGAACCTGTTCTACTCGAAGTTGTGAGCCTGGGAAAGAGCGCGATCGCGGAGAAGCCGCTGAGCGCACCACTGAACCTGAAGTTCGACTACACCCGATCCACGGGGCCGACCGTCGGCGCGTTCGTCACGGGCCTGCGTGACGGGCGCATCCTCGGCGCCCGCGGCTCGGACGGGCGCGTCCTCGTGCCGCCCCCGGAGTTCGACGCGGTCACCCACGAACCCCTCACCGACTTCGTCGAGGTGGGGCAGTCCGGCACGGTGCGCAGCTGGACGTGGAACCCCGAGCCGCTGCCGGGCCAGCCGTTCGACCGGCCGTTCGCGTGGGCGCTGATCCAGCTGGACGGGGCCGACACGACGCTGCTGCACGCGGTCGACGTCCCCGGTCCCGAGGACATGAGCACCGGGATGCGGGTACGCGTGCGGTGGGCCGACGACCGCGCCGGTCACATTCGTGACATCGCAGCCTTCGAACCGGGCGAGGCCGAGACCGTCACGGTCCGGACGGACGCCTCCGGCGAGCCGGTGACGATGATGATCACGCCGCTGGATCTGCACTACACGCACAGCGCGTCCTACGAGGAGTCCTACTACCTGCGCGCGCTGGCCGAGGGCAAGCTGATCGGCGGCCGCACCGGACCGGGCGGCAAGGTCTACATCCCGCCGCGCGGCGCGAACCCCACCGACGGCATCCCCACCCGGGAGCAGGTCGAGGTGTCCGACAAGGGCATCGTCACCACGTTCTGCATCGTCAACGTGCCGTTCCTCGGCCAGCAGATCACGCCGCCGTACGTCGCGGCCTACGTGCTGCTCGACGGTGCGGACATCCCGTTCCTGCACCTGATCCTCGAGTGCGACGCCGCCGACGTCCGGATGGGCATGCGGGTGGAGGCGAAGTGGCGCCCGCGCGAGGAGTGGGACTACACGCTGCGCAACATCGAGTACTTCCGGCCGACCGGCGAACCGGACGCCGACTACGAGACCTTCAAACACCACCTGTAAGGGAGCCGCGCCCACCATGACAGACATCGCAGTCGTCGGCTTCGCGCAGGCACCCCACGTGCGCGAGACCACCGGCACCACCAACGGCGTCGAAATGCTCGTCCCCTGCTTCCGGGAGCTGTACTCGAAACTGGGAATCACCAAGTCGGACATCGGTTTCTGGTGCTCCGGTTCGTCCGATTACCTCGCGGGCCGGGCGTTCTCGTTCATCTCGGCCGTGGACGCGATCGGCGCGGTGCCGCCGATCAACGAATCCCACGTCGAGATGGACGCCGCCTGGGCGCTGTACGAGGCGTGGGTCAAGCTGATCACCGGGGAGGTCGACACCGCCCTGGTGTACGGCTTCGGCAAGTCGTCGGCCGGCACCCTGCGTCAGGTCCTCGGCCTGCAGCTCGACCCGTACCTCGTCGCCCCGCTCGGCCTCGATTCCGTGTCCCTCGCCGGGCTGCAGGCCCGGTTCGGGCTCGACGCCGGCAAGTGGACGGCGGAGGACATGGCACAGGTCGCGGTGCGCGCGCGGGCCGCCGCCAAGGACAACCCGAACGCCCAGATCAGCGGCGACTTCGACGTCGAGGAGCTGCTGGCCCGGCCCTACGTCGCCGATCCGCTGCGGGGACACGACTGCGCGCCGGTCACCGACGGCGCCGCCGCGATCGTGCTCGCCGCCGGCGACCGGGCCCGTGAACTGTGCGAGAACCCCGCCTGGATCACGGGCATCGAGCATCGCATCGACTCGCCGAACCTCGGCGGCCGCGACCTGACGACCGCGCCGTCCGCGTCGGCCGCCGCGCGGGCCGTCACCGGCGGTGACACCGCGTTCGACGTCGCCGAACTGCACGCGCCGTTCACCCATCAGGAGCTGATCCTGCGCGAGGCCCTCGGCCTCTCCGACGCGACGGCGGTCAACCCGACCGGCGGCCCGCTCACGGGTAACCCCATGTTCTCCGGCGGCCTCGAGCGCATCGGCTGCGCCGCGCAGGCGATCATGGCCGGGCGGGCCGGGCGGGCCCTCGCACACGCGACGAGCGGCCCTGTGCTGCAACAGAATCTGGTAGCCGTTCTGGAGGGACGTAACTGACATGGCCAAGCAACTCGCGGCTGTCCTCGGCACGGGGCAGACCCACTACGTCGCCAAGCGGCACGACGTGTCCATGTCCGGCCTCGTGCGCGAGGCGATCGACCGCGCCCTGGCCGACTCGGACGTCGGCTGGGACGACATCGACGCGGTCGTGATCGGCAAGGCCCCCGACCTGTTCGAGGGCGTGATGATGCCCGAACTGACCATGGTCGACGCGATCGGCGCCACCGGCAAGCCGATGCTGCGGGTCCACACCGCCGGTTCGGTCGGCGGGTCCACCGCCAATGTCGCCGCCAGCCTCGTGCAGGCCGGCGTGCACCGGCGGGTGCTGGCCGTGGCGTGGGAGAAGCAGTCCGAGTCGAACGCGATGTGGGCGCTGTCCACCCCGGTGCCGTTCACCATGCCGGTCGGCGCCGGCGCCGGCGGGTACTTCGCCCCGCACGTGCGCTCCTACATCCGCCGATCGGGCGCACCCGAGCACATCGGCGCGATGGTCGCCGTGAAGGACCGGCTCAACGGCGCGAAGAACCCGTACGCGCACCTCAAGCAGCCGAACATCACGCTCGAGTCGGTGCAGGCGTCGCAGATGCTGTGGGATCCGATCCGCTACGACGAGACGTGTCCGTCGTCGGACGGCGCGTGCGCCGTCGTGATCGGCGACGAGGACTCGGCCGCGGCGGTCGAGGCGCAGGGCCGGAGGGTCGCGTGGATCCACGCCACCGCGATGCGGACCGAGCCGACCACGTATGCGGGACGCGACCAGGTCAACCCCGAGGCAGGCCGGATGGCCGCGGCGGCGCTGTGGCAGGCCGCGGGTATCACCGACCCGCTCACCGAGATCGACTGCGCCGAGATCTACGTCCCGTTCTCGTGGTTCGAGCCGATGTGGCTCGAGAACCTCGGCTTCACCCCGGAGGGCTCCGGTTGGAAGCTCACCGAGGCCGGGGAGACGGCCATCGGCGGTCAGCTGCCGGTCAACATGTCCGGCGGTGTGCTGTCCTCCAACCCGATCGGCGCCTCCGGCATGATCCGGTTCGCCGAGGCCGCGATGCAGGTGATGCAGCGCGCCGGGGAGCATCAGGTCGACGGCGCACGCAAGGCACTCGGGCACGCGTACGGCGGCGGCTCGCAGTACTTCTCGATGTGGGTCGTCGGCTCGGACCGACCGGAACGATAGGCACGGACCGTGGTGGACTTCACCGTCGGCGTCGCGATGACGCCCCTCGACCAGCTCACCGGCCTCGCCCGCACCGCCGAGGAGTGCGGGTTCCGGTCGATCGCGCTGCCCGACTCCCTGTTCTACATGGAGAAGCAGACCGTCGACTACCCGTACACCCCCGACGGGTCGCGGATGTGGACCGAGGACACGCCCTGGGCGGACCCACTGATCGCCGCGGCCGCGATGGGGGCGGTCACGTCGACACTCCGGTTCTACACCCAGGTCCTCAAGCTCGGCTCGCGCAACCCGGTGCTGCTGGCGCGCCAGGTCGGCTCGGTGGCCAACCTCACCGGTAACCGCTTCGGCTTCGGAGTGGGAATCGGCTGGGCCCCCGAGGAGTTCGAGTGGTGCGGGGTGCCGTACGCGCGGCGCGGCAAGCGGGTGGACGAGATGATCGACGTCATCAAGCTCATCCTCGGCGGCGGCATGGTCGAGCACCACGGCGAATTCTTCGACTTCGACCGGCTGCAGATGAGCCCCGCCCCCACCGAACCCGTGCCGTTCTACATCGGCGGCCACACCGACGTGGCGCTGCGCCGGGCGGCGCGCGTGGGCGACGGCTGGACCTCGGCGATGATCCGGTTCGACGACCTCGTGCAGGTGATCGCCCGGCTGCGGGAGCTGCGCGCCGAACACGGCCGCGCCGACGATCCGTTCGAGATCCAGGCGGTGTGCGTGGACCGGTTCGGCCGTGCCGGGTACGCCGAGCTCGAGGATGCCGGCGTCACCGACATCATCGTGGTGCCGTGGATCTTCGACGGGCACGGCTTCGACAGTCCCCTCGAGGCGAAGCAGGAGTCCCTGCACCGTTTCGCCGACAGGTACATCCACGGAAGGGCATCGGCATGAGCGAGGAACACCCGGCTCGGGTCGCCGCGCGGGCGTCGCAGGCGGCGGCAAGCGGCAAACGCAAGGACGAGTGGCTCGCGTTGTTCGCCGAGAACGGTGTCGTCGAGGACCCGGTCGGTCCGTCCGGATTCGATCCGGAGGGCAAGGGTCATCACGGCCGCGAGGCGATCTCGCGGTTCTACGACATGACCATCGCGAACACCGACAAGCTTGAGTTCCTCGTCGACGACGTGCTGGTGTGCGGCGACGAGTGCGTCAACATCGGCACCATCCGCACGACCCTCGGCGGCAACGTGATCGACGCCGAGGGGGTGTTCGTCTACCGTGTCGACGACGCGGGCCGGATCGCGTCGCTGCGCGCCTTCTGGGAGGTCGAGCGGGCCATGGCGACGGTTCGTCCCGCAACCGAGGAAGCACGCGGCTAGAGTCCGGCCATGACCGTCGCTGGGATCGTCCTCGCGGCAGGGGGCGGCACGCGGCTGGGCGGGCGCGCGAAAGCGCTGCTCCCCCACCGCGGCCGCCCCCTGCTGCACACCGTGGTGGCCGCGCTCACCGCCGGCGGCTGCGACGAGGTCACGGTGGTCGCCGGCGCCTACGCCGGCGACGTCGTCGCCGCGTGTCCGCCCGGCGTCCGCTCCGTCGTCAATCCGCGCTGGGCCGAGGGGATGTCGACGTCGCTGCGGTGCGGGGTGGACGCCACGACCGGCCACGACGTGATCGCGCTGACGGTCGTCGACTTCCCTGGCATCACCGCCGAACTCGTCCGCACCGTACTC
Organism: Rhodococcus sp. M8; assembly: GCF_015654185.1. Classification (NCBI taxonomy): domain Bacteria; kingdom Bacillati; phylum Actinomycetota; class Actinomycetes; order Mycobacteriales; family Nocardiaceae; genus Rhodococcus; species Rhodococcus sp. M8. Next base: position 4,721,255 of record NZ_CP064065.1, on the reverse strand, counting down.
CTCGCGCACCGCCCGGGCACGATCACCCTGCCGGTGTTCGGGGACCGCCCCGGGCATCCCGTGGTGTTCGACCGCCGCGATGCCGAGGCGGCGGCCCGCGAGGCCGTCGGCGACGAGGGAGCCCGGCGATTCCTCACCCGCAACCGCGACCGGGTGCGACGGCTGGACTGCACGCGCCTCGCCGATCCCGGGGACATCGACGTCTCCGACGATCTGACGCTGCTGGACGGGCCGGGAATCACGCCCGCCGATACCTGATCGCCGAACCCAGCCCGATCGTCACGGCGCAGGAGAGGACCAGCATCGCGCAGACGGCCCCGAGCGCGGCCACTGTCGGCGTCGCCGTCCCGGGCAGCACCAGGGACGCGAGCAGGAGCGAGGCGAGCGAGGTGCCCACCGCCGACGCCGCGGTGCGCAGCACCGTCTGGCTGCCGGCCATCTCGCTGGTGTTGTGCTCCGGGACGGACTCGACGAGCAGGTTCGGCAGCGCCGTGTACGCGAACGCCGTCGCCACCGACACGGCCACGACCAGCAGCGTCATGCCGATCACCGATGCGCGGAAGAAGAAGAACCCGGTACACGCGACGAGGAACATCACGCTGCCTAGCAGCAACGACGTCCGCGCCCCCACGGCGGCGGCGATCCTGCCCGCGACCGGGGTGAATGCCATGCCGATCATCGCGCCGACGAACGACAGCGTTCCGGCGTAGGTCGGCGAGAGTCCCAGGCCGAACGGCGCGGTGGCCGGGCTCTGCATGATGATCGGGATGATCATCGTCCCGACGCCGATCGGTCCGACGCCGAGTGCGACCCCGGCGAGCATCGTCAGGGCGACGTTGCGCTCGGCGAGCAGGCGCAGGTTCACGATCGGAGACGTCCGGCCCAGTTCCCACCACACCCAGCAGGCGAACACCGCGGCGCCGAGGACGATCGGACCCAGCACGCGGGCGTCGCTCCAGCCCCAGGAGCGGCTCTGGGTCAGACCGAACAGGACGGACGCCACCGACACCGCCAGGCCGACCGCGCCGACGACGTCGATCGGTTGCCGCCGAGCGGTGCGGCGCCGCCACGGCAGCACGGCCTCGACCAGGAAGAGACAGACGAGCGCGTAGCCGGCGGCGACGACGAAGATGTACCGCCAGTCGCCCAGGTCGATGAGGACGCCGGCGACCAGCAGGGAGGCCGCGCCGGCCGCGACGGCCGACCCGGAGATCAGCGCGACCGCCATGGGGACGCGCTCGGCCGGCAGGTGTTCGCGGGCCAGGCCGATGCACAGCGGCAGGATCGCTCCGGCCACACCCTGGATCGCCCGGCCGGCGATGATGGCCTCGAGGGTCCCGAACGCCATGCTGACGACGGAGCCGGTGGCAGCGCAGGCCAGCACGAACATCAGCACCCGTTCGCGGCCGTACATGTCGCCGAGCCGGCCGCACACCGCCGCCGAGGCAGCCGCCACCAGCAGGAACGCCGTCACGGTCCATCCGACCGCGGAGGCGTCCGCCTCGAAGACCCGGGCGAACGTCGGCAGCGCCGCGTACATCATCGACGTCTCGAATGCGCTGATGACTTCGACGGCGATGAGAATGGCCACCACCGCCCACACGGGTCGGGTCCGCTCGTAGCGGCGTTCGGCGCGGGTCGAGGGTGCCCGTTCGGGTGCCAACGATGTACTCATGAAAACTCCTACGGTTCGTCGATGTGAACCGTACGGACGAAGTGCTCCGAGTGTGACGCAGGACCCACTGAGCGGGACCGGACGAGTCGCGGCGTTCCTATGCTCCGGCCATGTGCCGGACCGCCAGGTGGGCGAACAACGCGCTGGTGCCGATCGGGTTGCCACCGCCGGGGTAGACGGTGCCGCTCGGGGCGGCCATCGTGTTGCCCGCCGCGTACAGCCCGGCGATGGGCGTCCCGGCGCCGTCGAGCACGCGGCCGACCGTGTCGGTGCGCAAGCCGCCCTTGGTGCCGAGGTCCGAGATGCCGAACTGCGCGGCGTGGAACGGGCCCTTCTCGATCGGGACCAGCGCCGAACCGCCGCCGGTGAACGCCACGTCGTAGGGCTCGTCCCCGCGGCCGAAGTCCTCGTCGACGCCGCCGGCGGCGAGGCGGTTGAACCGCGCGACGGTCGCCTCGAGCGCCTCGGCCGGCACTCCGATCTGCCCGGCGAGTTCGGCGAGCGTGTCGGCGGTCTTCCACAGTCCCGCCGCCTCGTACTTCTCGGTCTCCACGAGCGGCACGTTCGTCGCCGCGATCGGCGGCACGACGCCGCCCCGGTCGTCGTAGATCATCCAGAACGGCAGCGTCATCTCACCCTCGTCCATCCGGGCGATGATGTCGCGGCCGAGCCGGTCGTAGGGCGCGTACTCGTTGGTGAAGCGGTTGCCGTCCTGGTCGACGAAGATGCCGCCGGTGAAGCACAGCGCGAAGGCCGACCGCCCGTCGGGATGGGTCAGTCCCGGGGACCACCACGCCTCGCTCATCAGGTCGACGTCGGCACCGATCGCGATGGCCGCCCGATGCGCCTTGCCGAGGTTGGACCACGGCCCCATCGAATCGCGGGCCGCCCCGGGAACGCCGTACTCCCGGCGCATCTCGTCGTTGTGGTCGAATCCGCCGGCGGCCAGCACGACGCCCTTGCGGGCGCGCACGGCGCGGCGCTCGCCGCCGTGGGAGACGATCGCGCCGACCACGGCGCCGTCCTCGACGACGAGTTCCTCGAGCGCGGTGTTCCGATGCAACTGCACGTTCGGGTACTTGCGCATGGCGAGCAGGAACCGGCCGATGAGGGCACGTCCGCCGATCAGCTTGTCCGGCAACGGATCCCCGTTGCGCTCGCGACCCAGCGGCCCGCGGACGGATTCGTTGAGTTCCGGGTCGTCGACGACGGACCGCGGGGTCGGTGCGATGTGACGGCCCTTCGCGCTGGCCTTGGGAGCCTTGCCGAAGTAGTCCGGCCACGGGTAGGCGGTGAACTCGATGTCCTCGTCGGCCTCGAGATAGTCGATCAGGGGTGCGCCGCCGCGCACATAGGCGTCCTGCAGTTCGCGGGGGGTGCGGTCGCCGACGACCGCGTGATAATAGGTCAGGGCGTCGTCGATGGTGTCGTCGTCGCCGGCCCGTCGCAGCACCGCGTTGGTGGGGAACCAGACCCCGCCGCCGCCGGAATATGCGGTGGTGCCGCCGAAGTACTCGGAGGCCTCGACCAGGACGACGGACAGTCCCTCGCGGGCAGCGGTGTAGGCGCCACAGCAGCCGCCGGCGCCCGATCCGACGACGAGGACGTCGCATTCTTCCGCCCATTCCACCATGTTCGATGCCTTTCGCCGATTCCGTTCCAGGAGCACGTGACACTATTTCCGCAACCGCGGCGCGCGGGAGGAGACGTCTCACTGGGTGGAACAACAGGCACGGCCCCTGCTGCGCGGGTTCTCTCGGGGCTCGGCGCCGAGTCCCGCTGTTCGGCCCGCGCAGGCCGGACCCGGCACGGCGGCGGTCGCGCAAACAGGTCCCGGCCAGTAGGACCGAAAGCCGGGGGCGCCTCGGCGGCCGAATACTGTGGGCGAGCACCCCGCCCTCACCCCCAATTTCGGCGGGGTGCACCCATGCCACCGGCTCCCGCAGCCCCGCTCACACGGAAAGCGCGGCGGCGCCGGGGGATTCCCGATCTCTCGGCGCCGCCCCACCCGGGTCAGTGCTCGACCGGGCAGCCGCCCTGCGTCTTGTAGTCCACCCGGAACTCCTTGATGCCGTTGAGCCAGCCGGAGCGCAGCCGCTTCGGATCGGCGACCTTGGTGATGTCGGGCATGTAGTCGGCGATCGCGTTGAACACGAGGTCGATCTCCATCCGCGCCAGGTTCGCGCCGAGGCAGTAGTGCGCACCGGTACCGCCGAAGGCGAGGTGCGGGTTGGGATCTCGCAGGACATCGAAGGTGCGGGGGTTCTCGAACACCTCTTCGTCGTTGTTCGCCGACGCGTACAGCATCACGACGCGGTCGCCCTTGCGGATCGTCCGGCCGCCGAGCTCGGTGTCCTCGAGCGCGGTGCGCTGGAACGACGTGACCGGCGTGGCCCAGCGGATGATCTCGTCGGCCGCGGTCTTCGGCCGGTCCCGCTTGAAGATCTCCCACTGCTCCGGGTTGTCGAGGAACGCCGCCATCCCGTGCGTGATCGCGTTGCGGGTGGTCTCGTTGCCGGCGACGGCGAGCACGATGAAGAAGAAGCCGAATTCCTCGGGCGAGAGCTCGTCACCGTCGATGTCGGCCTCGATCAGGGTGGTGACGATGTCGTCGGCCGGGCACTCCTTGCGGGCGGCGGCCATCTGGTACGCGTAGCCGAGGACCTCCATCGACGCGGCCGCCGGGTCGGCGGTGTTGTCCGGGTCGTCGTAGCCGGTCATCTGATTCGACCACTCGAAGATCTTGTCGCGGTCCTCCTGCGGGACGCCGATGAGTTCGGCGATGGCCTGCAGCGGCAGCTCCGCGGCGACCTGGGTGACGAAGTCGCCCCCGCCGGCCCGGCAGGCCTCCTCGACGATCTTCTTCGCGCGGGCGTTCAGCTCGTCGCGAAGGCCGTTGATCGCGCGCGGGGTGAAACCGCGGGCGACGAGCTTGCGCAGCTTGGTGTGCTCGGGCGCATCCTTGTTGAGCAGGACGTGGCGCTGCAGTTCGATGGCCTCGCGCGGGATGTCGTCGTTGAACCGCGGGATCGCGGTGTTCTCCCAGTTGGAGAACACGTCGCTCCGGCGGGAGACCTCACGGACCTCCTCGTGCCGGGACACGACCCAGAATCCCTCGTCGTGGAATCCGCCGACGTCCGGGGATTTCTTGTTCCACCAGACGGGGGCCGTCCTACGCAGCTCGGCGAACTCCTCGAACGGCATCCGCTCGGCGTAGAGATCCGGATCGGTGAAGTCGATGTCTTCGGGGATGTTGGGCTGCGCCACTGAATTCTCTCCTGCCCTGACGAGTGCACCGTGTCGTGATGTGGAACACGTTCTAAAAGCATTCAAGCACAGGGCGGCCCGCAGGCCAAGGAATCGCCAAGTCCCGATCATTCGGACCCCGCCTTGTCTGCCCCGGAAACCTGTTCTACTTTGCGAGGACAAGGACCAGAAAGGAGCCCACCGTGGGCACACCAGTCATCGTCGAGGCGGCACGCACCCCGATCGGCAAGCGCGGCGGCTGGCTCGCCGGCCTGCATGCGGCCGAGCTTCTCGGGGCCGCACAGAGCGGACTGATCGAGCGCGCGGGCCTCGATCCCGCCCTCGTCGAGCAGGTGATCGGCGGGTGTGTCACCCAGGCCGGCGCGCAGTCCAACAACATCACCCGCACCGCGTGGCTGCACGCCGGCCTGCCGTGGCAGGTCGGCGCCACCACGGTCGACTGCCAGTGCGGGTCGGCCCAGCAGGCCAACCACCTGATCGCCGGACTCATCGCCACCGGCGCCATCGACGTCGGCATCGCCTGCGGCATCGAGGCGATGTCGCAGGTGCCGCTCGGCGCGAACGTCGGCGAACTCGCCGGCCCGCGGCGGCCCGAGTCGTGGAACATCGACCTGCCCAACCAGTTCGAGGCGGCCGAGCGCATCGCCCGCCGTCGCGGCATCACCCGCGAGGACGTCGACGCGCTCGGCGTCCGGTCGCAGGCGCTGGCCAAGCAGGCGTGGGACGAGGGCCGCTTCGACCGCGAGGTGCTGCCCGTCGTCGCGCCCGTCGTCGACAAGGAGGGCACCCTCACCGGCGAGAAGCAGACCGTCGCCCGCGACCAGGGCCTGCGCGAGACGACCACGGAATCGCTCGCGAAGCTGAAGCCGGTCCTCGACGGCGGCATCCACACCGCCGGCACCTCGTCGCAGATCTCCGACGGCGCTGCTGCGGTGCTGCTCATGGACTCCGACCGCGCCGCGGCGCTCGGCCTGAAGCCGCGGGCCCGGATCGTCTCGCAGGCCCTCGTCGGCGCCGAGCCCGAGTTCCATCTCGACGGCCCGGTGCAGGCGACGAGCCGCGTCCTCGAGAAGTCCGGGATGACGATCCGCGACCTGGACCTGTTCGAGGTCAACGAGGCGTTCGCGTCGGTGCTGCTGTCGTGGGCGCGGGTGCACGAGCCCGACATGGACAAGGTCAACGTGAACGGCGGCGCGATCGCGCTCGGCCACCCCGTCGGCTCGACCGGCTCGCGGCTGATCACCACCGCGCTGCACGAGCTCGAGCGGCGCGACGGCGCCACTGCGCTGATCACCATGTGCGCGGGCGGCGCGCTGGCCACCGGCACGATCATCGAGCGGATCTGACATGAACGGGGCCGCTGCGCCGAAGGGTCTCGACTCGAAGTGGACCGTGCCGATCATCAAGTGGATGTCGCGCGCCAACGTGGCGGCCTATCAGGCCACCGGCGGCCGGATCGGGGGAAAGTGGCGGGTGGGCAGCGCCTTTCCGTGGGGCATCCCCGTCTGCCTGCTGACCACCACGGGCCGGAAGACGGGACGGCCGCGGACCGTTCCGCTGCTGTTCCTCGAGGACGACGAGCGGGTGGTGCTCGTCGCGTCCCAGGGCGGCCTGCCCGAGCACCCGCTGTGGTTCCGCAACATCCAGGCCGATCCGCGGGTGACCGTGCAGGTGAAGTCCCGGGTGCGGCAGATGACGGCACGGGCGGCGACGCCCGACGAGCGGTCGCACTACTGGCCGCGGCTGGTGGCAATGTACGCGGATTTCGACAATTATCAGTCCTGGACGGATCGGGTCATCCCGGTGGTGGTGTGCGAGTGACCCTCGCGGGAGCCGGCACGACCGGGCACGAACCAGTGGGGTGCCCGGTCGAGCTGCTCTCGAGAAGGGATGTCACCCGATGACAACCGCGAACCACGATCAGGTACTCGACAAGCGGGAGATCGCGGCGGCACTGCTGCGCGCGCTCGAACGCCGGCACGAGGTCCTCGATGCCATCGTCGAGAGCAACGACAGGGCCGAGGCCGTCGCGACCGTCGCGCGGCTGCTCGACACGGACGAGTTCTGCGCCGAAGCGGTGCTCAACCTTCCGTTCCGGCGGCTGACCAAGGCGGAGCGCAAGAAGATCCGGGAGGAGCTCGACGACCTCGACGCGGTGCTCAAGTGGACGCCCGCCGAGCGTCCCTACGCCACCGGCGCCCATTTCCGGCTGCGTCAGTTCAGCGACAGCGAGCCGGACCGCGAGCTGTTCCGCGTCCGGTGCGAGGAGCAGCTCGGCGACGCGGGTGCAGCGCGGGTGGAACAGGAGCGCGCCGCCGGCCTGTCGCGCATCGACGACGAGTCCGCGGTGTGGCTGGTCGCCGAGGACCTGTCCGGCACCGAACCCAAGCCGGTCGGCTTCGCGTTCGGCGAGTTGCAGGGCCATGAGGTCGACGTCGCGATCTGGGTCCACCCCGAGCTGCGCAAGCAGGGCTACGGCACCGCGACCCTCAAGCACGCCCGCACCGAGCTGGCCGCGTACTTCCCCGGCACCACCATCATCGTCCGCTCGCCCGCGTAGGCGGCTGCGCCGCCGGTGCGTCCTTCGGGTCGTTCCCACCGCCCAAAGGACGCACCGGCAGCTTCGCTGCCTACGCCCCGTAGACCGGGGTCGGGGGCTCGCTGCGCGCGATCAGCTTCTCCACCACCGGGCCGAGTTCCTTCGGATCCCAGCGCTCGCCCTTGTCGATCGCCTCGCCGTGCCGCCAGCCGTCGGCGACGGAAACCCTGCCGCCCTCCACCTCGAAGACTCGGCCCGTGACGTCCTTCGATTCGGCGCTGCCGAGCCACACCACCAGCGGTGAGACGTTTTCCGGGGCCATCGCGTCGAAGCCCTGTTCCGGGGCGGCCATCGACTCGGCCATCGCGCCCCCCGCGCCCACGGTCATGCGGGTCCGGGCGGCCGGCGCGATCGCGTTGACGGTGACGCCGTACCGGGCGAACTCGGCGGCCGCCTGGATCGTGAGGGCCGCGATCCCGGCCTTCGCCGCGGCATAGTTGCCCTGGCCGACGCTGCCCATCAGGCCGGCGCCCGAGCTGGTGTTGACGATCCGCGCGTCCACCGGGTTGCCGGCCTTCGCCTCCCCGCGCCAGTACGCCATCGCGTGCCGCATCGGGGCGAAGTGACCCTTGAGGTGCACCCGGATCACGGCGTCCCACTCCTCCTCGCTCATGTTGGCGAGCATGCGGTCCCGCAGGAATCCCGCATTATTGACCAGGACGTCGAGCCGTCCGAAGGTGTCCAGGGCCGTCTGCACCAGGTTCTCCGCGCCGGTCCAGTCGGCCACGTCGTCGCCGTTGACGACGGCCTCGCCGCCCGCCGCCCGGATCTCCGCGACGACCTGCTCGGCGGGGCTCTCCCCCGTCGCGGAACCGTCCGCTCCGGCCCCGATGTCGTTGACCACGACCTTCGCGCCCTCGGCCGCGAAGGCCAGCGCGTGGGCCCGCCCGATGCCGCGCCCCGCGCCGGTGACGATCACGACGCGCCCGTTGACCAGTCCACTCACTTGTCTTCTCCTCGAATAGATGTCGTTGTCGGGGAATCCGGGCGACATGCTCGCCCCGCCTCCACGATTCCGCTCCCTGGGGTCTGCGCCCCGCATGTGCTAACTTACCAAGCAATCGCTTGGTTCGGTACAGACGTTAGGAACCTGCCATGGGCATCACCTCGACCACCGACGGCGCGGGCATCACCACGGTCACCGTCGACTACCCGCCTGTGAACGCCATCCCCTCCCAGGGCTGGTTCGAACTGGCCGACGCGGTCCTGGCCGCAGGCAAGGATCCGGCCACGCACGTGGTGATCCTGCGCGCGGAGGGCCGCGGCTTCAATGCCGGCGTCGACATCAAGGAGATGCAGGCCACCGACGGCCACGGCGCCCTCATCGCGGCCAACCGGGGCTGCGCCGCCGCCTTCGGCGCCGTCTACGACTGCGCCGTCCCCGTCGTGGTCGCCGTGAACGGCTTCTGCGTCGGCGGCGGCATCGGCCTGGTCGGCAACGCCGACGTCATCGTCGCCTCCGACGACGCCGTCTTCGGCCTGCCCGAGGTGGATCGCGGCGCTCTCGGCGCCGCCACGCACCTCGCCCGGCTGGTGCCGCAGCACATGATGCGCACCCTCTACTACACGGCGCAGAACGTCACGGCCCAGCAGCTCGAGCACTTCGGCTCGGTGTACAAGGTCGTCCCGCGCGCCGACCTCGACGCCACCGCCCGCGAGATCGCCGAGAAGATCGCGGCGAAGGACACCCGCGTCATCCGGTGCGCCAAAGAAGCCATCAACGGCATCGACCCGGTGGACGTGAAGGAAAGCTACCGCTTCGAGCAGGGCTTCACCTTCGAACTCAACCTCGCCGGCATCGCGGACGAGCACCGCGACGAGTTCGTCGCCACCGGCAAGCCGCGCGCCAACCACTGACCAGGAGACGAGAAACACCATGCGTGACAAGAGGATGTCGCTCGACGACGTGGTCGGCGAGCTGCGCAGCGGCATGACGATCGGCATCGGGGGCTGGGGGTCGCGGCGCAAGCCGATGGCGCTCGTCCGCGCGATCCTGCGCTCGGACGTGAAGGACCTGACCGTCGTGACCTACGGCGGCCCGGACCTGGGGCTGCTGTGCTCGGCCGGGAAGGTGAAGAAGGCGTACTACGGGTTCGTCTCCCTCGACTCGGCCCCCTTCTACGACCCGTGGTTCGCCAAGGCGCGCACGAACGGGGAGATCGTCGCGCGGGAGATGGACGAGGGCATGGTCAAGTGCGGCCTCGAGGCGGCCGCCGCCCGGTTGCCGTTCCTGCCGATCCGGGCGGGACTCGGTTCCGCCGTCCCGGACTTCTGGGAGGGTGAGCTGCGGACCGTCACCTCGCCGTACCCCGACGCGTCCGGCACGCCCGAGACGCTGATCGCGATGCCGGCACTGAATCTCGATGCCGCCCTGGTGCATCTGAACATCGGCGACGCGCACGGCAACGCCGCCTACACCGGCGTCGACCCCTACTTCGACGACCTGTACTGCCTGGCGGCGGAGAAGCGGTACGTCTCGGTCGAGCGCATCGTCGAGACCGAGGAACTCGTCAAGTCCGTTCCGCTGCAGTCGATCATCCTCAATCGCATGATGGTCGACGGGGTCGTGGAGGCACCGGACGGCGCCCACTTCACCCTCGCCGGCGACAGCTACGGCCGCGACGAGAAATTCCAGCGCCACTACGCCGAGGCCGCGAAGGACCCGCAGACCTGGCAGGCGTTCGTCGACCGGTTCCTCTCCGGCAGCGAGGACGACTACCGAGCCGCCGTCAAGACTTTCACCGAGGAGCAGGCATGACCGACACGACCACCCCGGCGACGACGGGCACGGTGACCCGGGCCGAGTACTGCGCCATCGCATGCGCCGAGATCTTCGCCGGGGCAGGCGAAATCATGGCCAGCCCGATGGCGACGCTGCCGCTGATCGGCGCCCGCCTCGCCCGGCTGACCACCGAACCGGACCTGCTCATCACCGACGGGGAGGCGCTGATCCTCGCGGACACTCCCGCCCTCGGAGCGAAGGGCCCGATCGAGGGCTGGATGCCGTTCCGCAAGGTGTTCGACGTCGTCGCCTCCGGCCGCCGCCACGTGGTGATGGGCGCCAACCAGATCGACCGGCACGGCAACCAGAATCTCTCCGCGTTCGGCCCGCTGCAGCACCCCACCCGGCAGATGTTCGGCGTGCGGGGCGCCCCCGGCAACACCATCAACCACCCGACGAGCTACTGGGTCGGCAAGCACAACACGCGCGCGTTCTGCGACAAGGTCGACATCGTCTCGGGCGTCGGCTACGACAGGGTGGACCCGGCCAACCCGGCCTTCAAGTACCTGCACCTGCACCGGGTGGTCACCAATCTCGGGTCGTTCGACTTCGGCGGTCCCGGCCACACGATGCGGGCACTGGCCCTGCACCCGGGGGTCACGGCGGAGCAGGTCGCGGAGAACACCTCCTTCGAGGTGGCCGGCCTCGACGAGGCGGGCGTGACCCGCGAGCCCACCGCCGAGGAGCTGCGCCTGATCCGCGAGGTCCTCGATCCGCGCGGCCTGCGGGATCGGGAGGTGGCGGTATGAGCCCGCGCCTGACGACGGCACTGACCGACCTCGTCGGCATCGAGCACCCGATCGTCCAGACGGGGATGGGCTGGGTGTCCGGCCCGCGCCTGACCGCGGCGACCTCCAACGCGGGCGGTCTCGGCATCCTGGCCTCGGCGACGATGACGTACGAGGAACTCGAGGCCGCCGTCGCGAAGACGAAGGCGGCGACGGACAAGCCTTTCGGCGTGAACATCCGGGCCGACGCGTCGGACGCCGCCCAGCGCATCGACCTGCTCATCCGTGAGAACGTCAAGGTCGCGTCCTTCGCCCTCGCGCCCAGGAAGGAACTGATCGCCAAGCTCAAGGACCACGGCATCGTGGTGATCCCGTCCATCGGCGCCGCGAAGCACGCGGTGAAGGTCGCCTCGTGGGGGGCCGACGCGGTGATCGTGCAAGGCGGCGAGGGCGGTGGGCACACCGGGCCGGTGGCCACGACGCTGCTGCTGCCGAGCGTGCTCGACGCGGTCGACATCCCGGTCGTCGCGGCCGGCGGATTCTTCGACGGGCGCGGGCTCGCCGCGGCGCTCGCCTACGGGGCGGCCGGCGTCGCCATGGGCACCCGGTTCCTGCTCACCAGCGACAGCGCCGTGCCCGACTCGGTGAAGCAGGAGTACCTGAGGCGGGGCCTGCAGGACACCACGGTCTCCCTCAAGGTCGACGGCATGCCGCACCGTGTGCTCAACACCGACCTCGTCGACAGCCTCGAGCGCGGCAGCTACGCGAAAGGCCTGCTCGCCGCCGCGAGGAACGCGGCGAAGTTCAAGGCCATGACCGGGATGAAGTGGTCGACGCTCGTCAAGGACGGCATCGCGATGAAGCGGGCGAGCGACCGCACGTGGCAGCAGATCATCATGGCGGCCAACACCCCCATGCTGCTCAAGGCCGGGCTCGTCGAGGGCAACACCGACGCCGGTGTGCTGGCCTCCGGGCAGGTCGTCGGCATGCTCGACGACCTGCCGAGCTGCCGGGAGCTGATCGACCGGATCGTCGCCGAGGCCGTGGAGCGGATCGACGCAGTGGCCGCGCTGCGCGGTCAGGACCAGGCCCCGCGTTCCGCGGCGTCGCGCACGTAGGTCTCGAAGGACACGGGCGGCCGGCCCGCTCAGCTCGTACGGGTCACCGGTGCAGCCGACCGGTCGACCCGGTCCTCGCGCCCGGCGGACGACACCACCTCCGCCGGGCGGAAGACCGTCAGGCCGCCGACGTGGTGGCGAAGACCCGCTTGACGAAATCGGCGACGGCGGCGCGCAACTCGCGGCTGCGGGGAACCGCGCCGGACATCCAGTACACGCCGTGCACCAACCCGTCGAAGCGGACGGTACGGACGTCCACACCCTCGGCGCGCAGCCGAGCGCCGTACTGTTCGGCCTCGTCGCGGGCGACCTCGTTCTCCGTCGTGAGGATGAGGGCCGGCGGGAGTCCGTCCACGCGGTCCGCCCGGGTGGGGACGGCGTAGGGGTTGTCGGCGTCCTCCGGTGCGGACAGGTACTGCTCCCAGAACCAGTCCAGGGCCGCGGCGGTGATGAGGTAGCCGTCGGCGTAGTCGATTCGGGACGGCAGCTGAGCGTTCGGGTCGATCACCGGGTAGATCAGCACCTGTCCGCGAAGGGCCGGCCCTCCCTGATCTCTGGAGCGCAGCGCGGTGACGGCCGCCAGATTCCCCCCGGCACTGTCGCCCATCACCACCATGTTGCCCGGGTCCCCGCCGTGCTCGGCGATGTGCGCGGCGACCCAGTTCAGGGCGGCCCAGGCGTCGTCGGCGGCCGCCGGAAACCGATGTTCGGGGGCTCGCCGGTAGGTGGCGGTCACAACGACCGCTCCCGTCTCGTTCGCGAGTGCCCGGGCGGGTTCGTCGACCACCTCGAGATCACCGGCGACGAACCCGCCGCCGTGGAAGTAGAGCACCACCGGGCGCGGACCGGTCCCTTCGGGAAGGTAGATCCGCAGCGGAAGCTCGGTGGTGTCGCTGACATAGTGGAGGTCTTCGATCCGGGCGACCGGTTCGGACGGGGCCTGCAAGCCGGTGAATGTGGACACGACCGCGCGGGCTTCGTCGATGGACATGTTCTCGAACGATTTCAGTCCTTGCGCCTGCAGTCCTGCGAGCAGTTGCTCGACGTGGTGGTCGAGTGCCATGGCATTTCCTTCCGGGGAATGGACGGTGGGGTCAGGAGACGGCGGTCGCGACCACCGCGCGCGAACTCGTCGTGTCGAAGCCGGTGTAGCCGCCGGCGACGACCTCGGCGCAGGTCTGCCGGTAGGTCGGGGCACCGCCGAGGTAGACCATGCAGGCCCTCGGCTTGCCGGGGATGTTGGCGCCCATGTACCAGGAGTTCGTCTGCGGCAGCAGGGTTTGCCCGGCGATCTCGTTGGTCAGGTGCAGCCAGTCGGTCTCGGCCTGCGCGGTCGGCTCGATCACGTCGAGCTCGTGGGCGCGCAGGTAGTCGATCGCGTCGGTGGCGAAGTCGACGTGGTCCTCGATGGCCAGCGGCATGTTGTAGAGCACCGACGGCGACTGCGGCCCGGTGATGGTGAACAGGTTCGGGAACCCGTGGATCATGATGCCGAGGTAGGTCCGCGGCCCGTAGGCCCATTTCTCGGCCAGCGTCTGTCCGCCGCGGCCGCGGATGTCCATCGCCAGCAGCGGCCCGGTCATGGCGTCGAAGCCGGTGGCCAGCACGATGGTGTCCACCTCGTACGTGCGCTCCCCCACCCGGACCCCGGTGGCGGTGATCTCGTCGATCGGAGTGTCCTTCACATCGACGATGTGCACGCTCTCGCGGTTGTAGGCCTCGTAGTAGTTCGTCTCGAGCGGGGGACGCTTGGTCCCGTAGGCGTAGCCCGCGGGTGCGAGCTTGTCGGCCTTGGCCGGGTCCTGCACCCGCTCGCGGATGCGTTCGCGGATGTACTCGGCGATGGTGTCGTTGGCCTCCTTGTCGAACAGGATGTCCTGGAAGCTGTCGATGAACAGCCGGAACCCGCCGGCGTTCCAGCGCTCGTCGAACACCCGGCGGCGCTCCTGCGCGTCGACGGCCAAAGCCGAGGGCTGGACCTGGTCGAACGGGACGCCGAGGAAGTGGTTGCGGGCTGCGTCGCGCAGACTCCGGTAGTTCTGCTTGGCCTCGGTCTCCACCTCCGGGTCGAGCGGCCCGTTGCCCAGCGGGGTGGCGAAGTTGGGGGTGCGCTGGAAGACGATCAGCTCCGCCGCCTCCTCGGCGATCAGGGGGATCGCCTGGATGCCGCTGGCACCGGCTCCGATGACCGCGACGCGCTTGCCTGCGAAGTCCACGCCCTCGTGCGGCCAGTTGCCGGTGAGCAGGACCTCGCCGCGGAAGTTCTCGATGCCGCCGAACTCGGGGGTCTTGGGGACCGAGAGGTTGCCGGCGCCGGAGATGAAGTACCGGCTGCGCACGCTGCGGCCGTCGTCGGTGTGCACCGTCCACATCGAGTTCTCGTCGTCCCAGTACACCCCGATCACCCGGGTGTCGAAGGTGATCCCCCTGCGCAGGTCGAAGCGGTCGGCGACGTGCTCGAGATACCGCAGGATCTCCGGCTGGCCGGCGAACTTCTCGCTCCACCGCCACTCCTGCTGCAGCTCTTCGTCGAAGGAGTACGAGTAGTGGATGCTCTCGATGTCGCAGCGAGCGCCCGGGTAGCGGTTCCAGTACCAGGTGCCGCCCACGTCGGCGCCGGCCTCGAACACCCGCACCGACAGGTTCATCTTGTCGCGCAGCTTGTGCAGGGCGTACAGGCCGGCGAAGCCGGCCCCCACGACGACGACGTCGACGTCGGGAGCGGAGAAATCGGTTTCGGTCATGGTGCGGGCTCCTCGCGGTCACAGGGATTCGGCCCCGTTCGGGGCGCTTCGATGCCTGACCACGACAATGACCCGCGTCACCTCACCCCCACGCGGGGGAAATCACCCCTTTCGATACCTGTGTTGGGCGTCACACCGCATTCGGGTATGTTCTGACCACTATCTCTGGGAAGCGTGAAGATGGAGTCCCCCCTGCCCCGCACCAAAGGACTGACCCCCTCGCTGACCAGCTTCGTCGGCCGTCGCCGGGAGATCGACGAGGCTCGGGCCCGCCTGCAACAGGCCCGGCTCCTGTCGTTGCTCGGTCCGGGCGGGGTCGGCAAGACCCGGCTGGCGGAGGAGATCGCCCTCCGCTCCGCCCGCGCCTTCCGCGACGCCTTCTGCTGGATCGACCTCGCCGTGGTCCGCGATCCCGAGGCGCTCCCGTCGGCTGCGGCCGCGGCGCTCGGCGTCACCGACCAGTCCACCCGTCCCGTGCGGGACAAGATCCTCGATCACCTGCGGGACCGCCACATGCTGATCGTGGTCGACAACTGTGAGCACCTGCTCGACGCGGCGGCCGCGTTCGTCACCACGGTCCTCACCGGCGCACCCGAGGTGCGCGTTCTGGCGACGAGCCGGGAGCCGCTCGGCGTCGGCGGCGAATTCACCTACGTGCTGCCGCCGCTGAGCACCCCGACGGAATCGACCGGCAACCGCGCCGCCGACCTGGCCCTGTTCGAGTCGGTCACGCTTCTCGTCGAGCGCACCCAGAGCGTGGTCGCCGAATTCCGGATGACCGACGCCAACGCCGACGCCGTCGCCCAGCTGTGCATCCAGCTCGACGGCATCCCCCTGGCCATCGAACTCGCCGCAACCCGGTTGCGGACCCTGTCCCCCGCCCAGCTCGTCGAACGGCTCGACCGGCGCTTCGCCCTGCTCACCGGCGGCAACCGCGCGGCCGTGCCCCGGCAGCAGACGCTCCGGGCGCTGATCGACTGGAGCTACGAACTGTGCTCCGCACCGGAGCGCACGCTGTGGGCGCGGCTGTCGGTCTTTCCCGGCAGCTTCGATCTCGAAGCCGCCGAGTCGATCTGCGGGGACGAAGACCTTCCCCCGGAACAGGTGATGGATCTGCTCGACGGTTTGGTGTCGAAATCGCTTGTCACGGTCGATCGTTCCGCAGAGGCCTTCCGCTACTCGCAGCTGATGACCGTGCGCGAGTACGGGCACGAGCTGCTCGACGCCGGTGGACGACGGAACGATCTGTACCGGCGGCACCGAGACCACTACCTCGAGCGGGCGCAACGTCACGCGGCGGACTGGTACGGGCCGAGACAATCGGAACTGTTGTCGCGGTGGCGGATCGACCATCCGAACTTCATGGCCGCGCTCGACTGGTCGCTACGGGACGACAGCGACCTGTCGGCCGCGGCCGCCCTCGCCGTGGCGCTGCGGTATCACTGGATCGCGGGAGGCAACCTCTCCCACGGCCGCACCCGGCTCGAGCGGCTTCTGCAACGACTGCCCCGGTCCACTCGCGACCGGGGCCACGTCCTGTGGGTGACCGCGTGGACGGCCCTGATCCAGGGGGACCGGGAGGGAGCCGCACTTCATCTTGCCGAATGCGGATCCATCGCAGCCGAACTGGAAGATGCCGAGTTGCAGGCGCACCACGACCACTGGGCCGCCCTGCACGCCTTGTTCTGCGGACGAACCACCGACGCGATCGATCTCTACGACGCGGCGATCGCCGTTCATCGCACCCGAGGCGATCGCGCAGCAACCCTCACCGCCTTGTTCCAGCTGGCCATGGCCCAGACCTACGACGGCCGGCTCGACGACGCACTCGCCACGTGTGCACACGTGATCCACGTGGCGGACGAACACGGCGAGCAGTGGAACAAGGCGTACGCCCTGTGGGTTTCGAGCCTGGCCTACTTCCACCTCGGCCGGATCGACGACGCCGTCGACGCCGCGGAACAGGCCCTGCACATCCAGCGCGACTTCAAGGACAAGATCTGCACCGCCCTGTCGATCGAACTTCTCGCCTGGGCGGCGGAAGCCGTCGGTCACACCGAGCGGTCTGCCACGCTCTTCGGCGCGGCCAGGGCGGTGTGGCAGCGACTCGGCACGTCCGTCGCCGCCTTCGGTCCCCATATCACGGGTGATTCGGCGCACTGGGAACAGCGGGTCCGACAGTCGCTGGGAGCGAAGAAGTATGCGCGCCTGTCGACACCGCCGGCACACCCGGCCATCGAGCAGGCTGTCGACACGGCTCTCGGGATGCCCACGGGTGGATCGGCGACCGCGTCACCCACCGCCTCCCCGTTGACCCGCAGGGAAGAGGAGGTGGCCGAACTCGTCGCCCGGGGCCTCAGCAACCGGGAGATCGCGGATCAGCTCGTGATCTCGCACCGGACGGTCGACGGGCACGTCGAACACATCCTGGACAAACTGGGCGTCGGATCCCGCACCCAGGTGGTCGCCTGGGTGCACGCCCGCGCCGCGGGAGCGGCACACGCGCCCGGCTGACGGCCGCCGCGGGACTCGGGGTGCGACGTCGTTCAGCCGCGCGCCGCGATCCGTGCCTGCACCTCCGGCCGGCGCAGCGGCGGCACCGTCGGCGGCGGCTGCCGGCGCGGCGGGAGCCGGTCGAGCAGTCGCATGGTGACGGCAGTGACCTCGGCGACGGCCTCCTCGAACGGTTCGCGGGTGGCGTCGGACAGTTTGTGGACGCCGCTGACCTTGCGCACGTACTGGCGGGCGGCGGCCTCGATCTCCTCGGCGGTCGCTGCCGGCTCGAGCCCGCGCAGCTCCGTGATGTTCCGGCACATGGACCGAGGGTAACCCGGGTCCTCAGCCGAGGCGACCGCCGAGCATGCCGCGCAGCGCATTCAGGCAGAGCTCCCGCAGCTGCGTCCCGGTGACCGTGGGGTGATCGTGCCAGTCGACGCACACGCTACGCACGAGGGCGATCCATCCCTGCACGGCCACCGCGACGAGTTCGCGTTCGTCGTCGGGCGGGGCGAGCGCGTCGAGGATGCGTTCCTGCTGAACGCCGAGTTCGGCGTCGACGATCGCGCGGATACCGGCGTCGGCGGAGTCCGCGGCCCGGTTGACCGCCGCGACGCCCTGCCGGTGCGACGCGACGTAGTCGAGGTAGGCGTCGAGGCCCGCGATGATCCGCTCGGCGACGGTGAGCTGCGGATCCGGTTCGGTGACGGCGAGCAGCCGGTCGGACTCGCGCTGGACGACCGCCGCCATGAAGTCTCGTTTGGTCGGAAAGTAGTGGTACATCAGGCCGCGCGAGACCCCGGCGAGTTCGGCGACCTCCTCGATCCACACGTCCTCGTAGGCGCGCTCGGCGAACAGGCGCGCGCCGATGTCGAGCAGCTGCGCGCGGCGCTGCTCGGGATCGAGTCGTCGGCGGGATCGGGCCACGGACTCAATCTAGTTCTTGACACCCGTCCGTCCCGGCGTAGCGTGATTACTGTACACGGATTCAATAACTGGGGGTCGGAGCATGGCCATGGCCACGTCACGGGTGTTCGACACAGAAATTCCGCGCCCGCCGAAACGTCTCCCCCTCGTCGGCGACGTCCTGGGCATGTCGCTCGAGACCCCGGTGCAGAACTCGATGGCAATCCACAAGGCCCTCGGCCCGGTGTTCGAGCGCACGGCCTTCGGCCGCCGCTTCGTGTTCGTCTGCTCCGGCGAGCTCACGGCCGAGCTGTCCGACGAGAAACGCTTCGCCAAGCACCTCGCGCCGGGTGTGGAGGCCCTGCGCGCGATCGGCGGCGACGGGCTGTTCACCGCCTTCAACGAGGAACCGAACTGGCGCCGCGCGCACGAGCTGCTGATGCCCGCGTTCACCCAGCAGGCGATGCGCCGGTACCACGCCACGATGCTCGACGTCACCGCCCAGCTCGTCGCACACTGGGACCGTACGGCGCGCAGCGGCGGCGACGTGGACATCGCCGCGGACATGACGAAGCTGACGCTGGAGACCATCGGCCGCAGCGGCTTCAGCTACTCGTTCGAGCCGTTCGAGCGTGCGGCGCGGCACCCGTTCGTCGAGGCGATGGTCGGCGGACTCTCGTTCTCGCAGCGCAGCATGCTGCGCACCGTGCCGGTCGTCGGGCGCTTCCTCTTCCCCGCCGCCAAGCGGCAGTACGACCTCGACCGGGCGCACATGCGCGACGTCGTCGACGCGGTGATCCACAGCAGGCGCGACGCCCCCGGCCCCGCCCCCGACGACCTGCTCGAGCTGATGCTGCGGGCGGCACGGGAGGACGATCCCAACAAGCTCGACGAGATCAACATCCGCAACCAGGTGCTCACCTTCCTCGTCGCCGGTCACGAAACAACTTCGGGCGCATTGTCGTTCGCTCTCTACTACCTGATGCGCGACCCACAGGCCTACGCGCGGGCACGGGCGGAGGTCGAGGAGATCTGGGGCGACGGCGAGCCCGCATTCGAGCAGATCGCCAAGCTGCGCTACGTCCGCCGGGTGCTCGACGAGGCGCTGCGCCTGTGGCCGACCGCGCCCGCGTACGCGCGAGAGGCGAGGGTGGACACCACCCTCGCCGGCCGATACCGGATGCGTGCCGGCGACTGGGTGCTCGTGCTGCTGCCCGCGGTGCACCGCGACCCGGCGGTCTGGGGCGACGACGCCGACGAGTTCGACCCCGACCGCTTCCTGCCCGAACGGGTCCGGGCCCGGCCCGCGCACGTGTACAAACCGTTCGGCACCGGCGAACGCGCTTGCATAGGAAGGCAGTTCGCGCTGCACGAGGCCACGCTCGTGCTGGGAACCCTGTTGCGCCGCTACGACCTGGCGATGGACCCCGCCTACCGGCTGAAGGTGGCCGAACGGCTCACCCTCATGCCGGAGGGACTACACGCCCGGGTGTCCTTGCGGTCCTGAGCCGGCGCCCACCCGTGTCGTAGGCTGAGCCGGGCGGGTGGGAGAGGCCCGCACGGGAGGGAGAAACCATGAGATTCGGTTCCGCAGGCGTCACGGCGGCGGCGCTGTCCACGATCGTTGCGGCCCTGGCCGTCCCGGCGACGGCGCAGGCGGGGCCCACCGCCGACGTCGTCGCGGGCCGGGAGCGGGTGAAGGTGACGGTGCACGGTGTGCCCGTCCATCCGGAGAGCTGCCGTGTCGATCCCGATGCGGACGGCCACACCCGCAGCCTGCCCGTCGAACCGTCCGGTTCGATGGTCGCCCACGGCGTCGCACCCGGACCGCGGCGCGTGCTCGTCTGGTGCCCGGACGGGGGCATCGTCCACGAGCAGATCGTCCACGTCCTGCCCGCCGATCCGCTCGCCGACCTCGCCGACCACGCGTTCCGCACCGCCGGCAGCAGCGACCGGGTCACCGATCCGACCCTGCGCTGACGCGCCGGTGTGTCTCTTGGGCTGCCCTGACAGCCCAAGGGACACACCGGCGGCGCAGCCGCCTGTCTACACCCGCTCGATGATCGTCACGTTGGCGGTGCCGCCGCCCTCGCAGATCGTCAGCAGGCCGTAGCGACCCTCGCGGCGCTCGAGCTCGTTCAGCAGAGTCGCCATCAGCTTGGTGCCGGTGGCGCCGAGCGGGTGGCCCAGCGCGATGGCGCCGCCGTTGACGTTGACCTTGGCCGGGTCGGCGCCGATCTCCTTGATCCAGGCCAGCACGACGGGGGCGAAGGCCTCGTTGATCTCGATCAGGTCGATGTCGTCGATGCTCAGGCCGGTCTTCTCCAACGCATGCTGCGTCGCCGGGATGGGCGCGCTGAGCATGAAGATCGGGTCGTCGCCGCGGGCACTGAGGTGGTGGATCCGGGCGCGGGGCTTCAGGCCGTACTTGCGCACGGCCTCGTCGGAGGCGAGCAGCACCGCCGAGGCACCGTCGGAGATCTGGCTGGCGACGGCGGCGGTGAGCCGGCCGCCCTCGACGAGCGTCGCGAGTGACGCCATCTTCTCGAGGCTCGTCTCGCGGGGTCCCTCGTCGACGGTGGCGTCGCCGAGCGGGACGATCTCGCCCTCGAACCGGCCCTCGGCGATGGCCGCCTTGGCCCGCTCATGGCTCTGCAACGCCCAGCGCTCGAGGTCCTCGCGGCTGAGATCCCACTTGTCGGCGATCATCTCGGCGCCGCGGAACTGCGAGACCTCCTGGTCGCCGTAGCGCTCGGTCCAGCCGGTCGAACCGCCGAACGGGGTGTCGAAGCCGTACTGCTGCCCGACGATCATGGCCGCGGAGATCGGGATCTGCGACATGTTCTGCACGCCGCCGGCGACGATGAGGTCGGCGGTGCCGGACAGGATGGCCTGCGCACCGAAGTGCAGGGCCTGCTGGCTCGACCCGCACTGCCGGTCGACGGTGACGCCGGGAACGTGCTGCGGGTAGCCGGCGGCGAGCCACGCGGTGCGGGCGATGTTGCCGGCCTGGCCACCGATCGCGTCGACGCAGCCGAAGACGACGTCGTCGACGTCGCTCGGGTCGATGCCGGTGCGGTCGACGATCGCCTTGATCACGTGCGCGCCCAGGTCGGCCGGGTGGACGGCGGACAGGCCGCCGTTCTTCTTGCCGATCGGGGTGCGTACCGCGTCGACGATGTATGCCTCGGTCATGAGGGACTCCTAGTCGGTTCCGGGGAAGGTCGGTTCAGGGGTTGGCAAGTCCGTCGAGCACGATGGACAGGTACTGCTGCGCCACCTTGTCGGCGGTGAGGGTGCCGCCGGGCCGGTACCAGCGCACGGCCACCCACACGGTGTCGCGCAGGAACCGGAAGACGAGTTCGACGTCGACGTCCGGCCGGAACGTGCCGTCGGCGATGCCGCGCTCGATCACCCCCACCCACAGGTCGCGGAATTCGGTGTTGAGGTCGGAGATGTAGGAGAACCGCTCGTTCTCCACGAGCCGCTTGGCCTCGTCCTGGTAGATCGCGACCGCGGCGTGCGACTTGTCGATCGATTCGTACGACGCGGTGATGAGCGCCTCGAGGGTGGCGCGGGAGTCCGCCCCCGAGGCGACGATCTCGCGGTAGCGGCCGAACAGGTCGTCGAGGAATCCCCGCAGGATCTCGTCGACCATCGACTCCTTGGAGTCGAAGTGATGATAGAGACTGCCCGACAGGATGCCCGCGGCGTCGGCGATGTCGCGCACGGTGGTGGCACGCACCCCGCGCGAGGCGAACAGCTGAGCGGCGATATCGAGCAACTCGGCGCGACGCCCGGACTTGGCAGCATCGTCTCTGGGAGGAGTCATGGAGGCATCCTTTCAGGCTGCCGTGCGCGGTTCCGGTGGCGGCGGCTACCGGAACCGCGCACGGGTCAGGCCCTCTGCGAGGAGATCGAGACGACCTCGCCGGTCAGGTACGTGGTGTAGTCGCTGGCGAGCATGGCGATGGTCGCGGCGATCTCCCAGACCTCCGCGGCCCGCCCGTACGCCTCGTCGGCGGCGAGCCGGTCGAGCAGGTCCTCGCTGGTGACCTTCGCGAGGAAGGCGTGCCGCGCGATCGACGGGGCGACGGCGTTGATCCGGACCCCGTACTCGGCGGCCTCGATCGCCGAGCAGCGGGTCAGCGCCATCACGCCGGCCTTGGCGGCCGCGTAGTGCGCCTGCGAGTGCTGCGCGCGCCAGCCGAGCACCGAGGCGTTGTTGACGAGGACGCCGCCGTGGCCGGCCGACCGGAAGTAGCGCAGCGCGGCGCGGGTGGCGCGGAAGGTACTGGTGAGGGTGATGTCGAGGACGCGGTCCCACTGTTCGTCGGTCATGTCGACCACCGGGGTCTCACCGCCGAGGCCGGCGTTGTTGACCAGCACGTCGATGCGCCCGAGCCGGTCGGCGGCGCCGGTGATCAGCGCGTCGACCTGCTCGGTGGAGGAGACGTCGCACACGAGGGCGTCGACCTGCTGCGACGGGAACTCGGCGGCGAGCTTGTCGACCGTCTCCCCGAGCCGACGCTCGTGGAAGTCCGAGACGAGCACGTCGCCGCCCTCGAGCAGGGCGCGACGGGCGGTCGCGAAACCGATGCCGGTGCCGGCGGCGGCGGTGACGACGACCTTCTTGCCGGCGAGCAGGCCGTGGCCCGGGGTCTCGACGGGCGGCGTGGCGAGGGGGGAAGTGGTCACGGACGGGCCTCTCGGGGAAGGCCGAGCACGCGCTCGGCGATGATGTTGCGCTGGACCTCGTTGGATCCGCCGTAGATGGTGTCGGCGCGGGTGAACAGGAACAGCCGTTGCCACTCGGCGAGCTCGAGATGCTCGGGATCCGAGAGCACCGACGGGTTGCCGGCATGGTCGTGCTCCGGCCCGACGAGCGAGGCCGGGCCCTGCACGTCCATCGCGAGCTTGCCGAGGTCGCGGTGCCAGTTGGCCCACAGCAGCTTTGCCACCGACGCCTGGCCGGGGTCGGCCTCGCCGAGGGTGCGCACGGCGTGGGCGCGCATCACGCGCAGGCCGATGCGGGCGCGCGCGATCCGCTCGCGAATGTGCGGATCCTCGGCGGCACCGTTGGATGCGGCGAGGTCGGCGACGCCCTGCAGCTCACGGGCGAAGCCGATCTGCTGGCCCAGGGTGGAGACGCCGCGCTCGAAGGTGAGCAGTCCCATCGCGACCTTCCACCCGTCGCCGGGGGCGCCGACGACGAGGTCGGCGTCGGTGACGGCGTCGTCGAAGAAGACCTCGTTGAACTCGGAGGTGCCGGTGAGCTGCTGGATGGGCCGGACCGTGACGCCCGGTTGATCGAGCGGCACGAGCAGGAAACTCAGGCCATGGTGCCGGGAAGAGCCGGGTTCGGTGCGGCAGACCACGAACGCCCACTGTGCGACGTGCGCGAGGGACGTCCACACCTTCTGGCCGTTGATGATCCACTTGCCGTCCTCGAGCCGGGCGGTGGTGGCGACGTTGGCCAGGTCGGAACCGGCGCCGGGCTCGGAGTAGCCCTGGGCCCACAGTTCGGTGACGTTCCGGATGCCGGGCAGGAAGCGGCGCTTCTGGTCCTCGGTACCGAAGGCGACGAGGGTGGGCCCGAGCAGTTCCTCGCCGAGGTGATTCACGCGGGCCGGCGCGTTCGCCTTCGCGTACTCCTCGTGGAAGATCACCTGCTGTTCGAGGGTGGCGCCGCGTCCGCCGTACTCGGCCGGCCAGCCGATGCAGGTCCATCCGGCGGCGGCGAGATGCCGGTCCCAGGCCAGGCGCTGCTCGAAGTACTCGTGCTCGCTGCCCGGGCCACCCTTGCCCTTCAGCTCGGCGAATTCGCCGGTCAGATTGTCCTCCAGCCACTGCCGGACCGTGGCGGCGAACGCGGCGTTGTCGAAACCCGTGTCGTCCAGTCTCTCGCTCTGATGCACGTCTGTACGATAACCTACCAAGCACTTGCTAGGTAGGGAGCTCCGTGACCGCACAACCGAGAACCACACCGGCGGCCCTCGAACGCGCCGCATCGGCGCACGCCGACCGGACCGCGATCGTCGACGGCGACGTGCAACCGACGTTCGCACAACTGCGCGACCACGTCCGCGAATTCGCCGCCGCCCTCGTCGCCCACGGCGTCGGGCCCGGCGCACGCGTCGCGATCTGGTCGCCCAACACGCACCACTGGATCGTCGCCGCGCTCGGGATCCACTGGGCCGGCGGCATCGTCGTCCCCGTCAACACCCGATACACCGGCGACGAGGCGCACGACATCCTCGACCGGATCGACGCCGGCGCCCTCGTCGTTGCCGGGGACTTCCTCGGCACCGACCGGTACGCGGCCCTGCGCGCCGCGGCGCCGAAACTGCACATTCCCACCGTCGTGCGGGTCCCGCTGGGTGGGACCGACGCCCCCGCCGACGGCGTGGTGGACTGGGACGAGTTCCTCGCCTCGGCGACGGAGGACGCGCGCGCCGAAGCCGACGCCCGCGCGCGGGCCGTCTCCCCCGACGACGTCTCCGACATCCTGTTCACCTCCGGCACCACAGGGCGGAGCAAGGGTGTGCTCAGCGCCCACCGGCAGCTGATCGGGGTCGCCCGGGCGTGGGCGGACTGCGCCGAACTCACGCCGGACGACAACTATCTCGTCATCAACCCGTTCTTCCACAGCTTCGGATACAAGGCCGGTTTCGTCGCGGCGCTGCTCGCGGGCAGCACCGTCGTGCCGATGGCGGTGTTCGACGTCGAGAAGGTGATGGCCACCGTCGCCGACCGGCGGATCAGCGTGCTGCCCGGGGCGCCGACGATCTACCAGAGCATCCTCGACCACCCCCGCCGCGACGAACTCGACATGTCGTCCCTGCGGATCGCGGTCACCGGGGCCGCACCCGTGCCCGTCGCGCTCGTCGAACGCATGCAGAACGAACTGAGCTTCGACGCGGTGCTCACCGCGTACGGGCAGACCGAGGCCGTGGTCGCGACGATGTGCCGCACCGACGACGATCCCGTCACCGTCTCCACCTCCTCCGGCCGCGCCACCGCCGGCTTCGAGGTCCGCATCGGCGACAAGGGCGAGATCCTGCTGCGGGGCCCCAACGTGATGCTCGGCTACCTCGACGACCCGGAGGCCACCGCCAAGACGATCGACGCCGACGGCTGGCTGCACACCGGCGACGTGGGCACCCTCGACGAACGCGGCTACCTCGACATCACCGACCGGCTCAAGGACATGTACATCAGCGGCGGGTTCAACGTCTATCCCGCCGAGATCGAGGCGGCGCTGATGCGCCTGCCCGGCGTGCACGAGGTCGCGGTCATCGGTGTGCCCGACGAGCGCATGGGCGAGGTCGGCCGCGCGTACGTCGTCGCCCTCGAGGGCAGCGGCCTGACCGAGGAGGCCGTGATCGCGTTCTGCAAGGAGAAGCTGGCCAACTTCAAGGTGCCCCGCTCGGTCCGCTTCACCGGGCACCTGCCCCGCAACCCGTCCGGCAAGGTTCTGAAAAACATTCTGCGTGAGGAGAAGTCATGACCGTCCCCTACGAACCCGACGTCGTCACCTACGAGGTGCGCGACGGCGTCGCGATCGTCACCCTCAACCGGCCGGACTACCGCAACGCGCAGAACTCGGTGATGACCTACGCCCTCGACGCCGCGTTCGAACGGGCCGTCGAGGACGACGAGGTGAAGGTGATCGTGCTCGCCGGCAACGGCAAGCACTTCTCCGCCGGCCACGACCTGGGGACCCCCGGGCGTGATCACCACGTGCACTACGACAACAAGGCCGTCATGTGGTGGGACCACGTCGACAAGCCCGGCGGCGACCAGCGCTACGCCCGCGAGATGGAGGTGTACCTGGGCATGTGCCGCCGCTGGCGGGAGATCCCCAAGCCGACGATCGCGATGGTGCAGGGCGCGTGCATCGCCGGCGGCCTCATGCTCGCCTGGGTGTGCGACCTGATCGTCGCGTCGGAGGATGCGTTCTTCTCCGATCCCGTGGTGCGCATGGGCATTCCCGGAGTGGAGTACTTCGCCCACCCGTGGGTCCTCGGCACCCGCTTCGCCAAGGAGATCCTCTACACCGGCGACCGCTTCGGCGCCCAGCGCGCATACGAGGTCGGCATGGTCAACCGCGTCGTGCCGCGCGAGAAGCTCGAGGAGGAGACCCTCGCCCTGGCCGCGCGTATCGCCGAGATGCCGCGGTTCGGCCTGGCCCTGACCAAGCGCGCCGTCAACCAGTGCGAGGACCAGATGGGCATGCGGAACGGCATGGACTCGGTGTTCGGCCTGCACCACTTCGCCCACGCCCACAACGCCGAGGTCGGCACCGACTCCCTCGGCGGCATGAACGCCAAGTCGATGGCGGCGAGCGCCCGCCCCTCCCCCGCGAGCAACGCGGGCCCCACGGCCCAGGACGGAGCGAAGTAGTGGATCTCGAGTTCGACGACGCAACCCTCGCCTTCCGCGACGAGGTCCGCGCGTTCCTCGCCGAGCACGTCCCGCAGACCCCACTGAAGTCGATGGACACCGCGGAGGGCTTCGAAGAGCACCGGCGGTGGGAACGCACCCTCGCCGACGCCCGGCTGTCCGTGGTGTCCTGGCCCGAGGAACTCGGCGGCCGCGACGCCTCGCTGCTGCAGTGGGTGGTGTTCGAGGAGGAGTACTACCGTGCCGGGGCACCCGGACGCGTCAGCCAGAACGGCATCTTCCTGCTCGCCCCCACCCTGTTCGAGCACGCCCACCCCGACCAGCTCGCCCGCATCATGCCCCGCATGGCGCGCGCCGACGACATCTGGGCACAGGCCTGGTCCGAACCCGAGTCCGGCAGCGACCTCGCGTCGCTGCGCTCGACGGCCACCCGCGTCGACGGCGGCTGGCTGCTCAACGGGCAGAAGACGTGGAGCTCCCGGGCGTCCTTCGCGGACATGGGCTTCGGTCTGTTCCGCTCCGACCCGGAAGCGCAGCGGCACAAGGGCATCACGTACTTCATGTTCGACCTGCGCGCGGAGGGCGTCACCGTCCGGCCCATCGACCAGCTCGACGGCGAGCCCGGCTTCGCCGAGATCTTCCTCGAGGACGTGTTCGTGCCCGACGATCCCGCCGACCCCGGCGCGTCCGGGGTCATCGGCGGCGTGAACGAGGGCTGGCGGGTCGCGATGAGCACCGCCTCCAACGAGCGCGGCCTGTCGCTGCGCTCCCCCGGGCGGTTCCTCGCCACCGCCGACCGGCTGCTGCAGCTGTACAAGTCGTCGGATCTGCACGGCGACGCGGCCCTGCGCAACCGCGTCGCCGACACCTGGATCGGCGCGCGCGCCTACGAGTTGTCCACCTGGGGCACGGTCACGCGATTGCAGGACGGCGGGCAGCTCGGCGCGGAGTCGTCCATCAACAAGGTGTTCTGGTCGGAGTGGGACATCGCCGCCCACGAGACGGCGCTCGACCTGCAGGGCGCCGCCGCCGAGCTGGTCGACGGCTGGACGGACGGCTACCTGTTCTCGCTGTCCGGCCCGATCTACGCCGGCACCAACGAAATCCAGAAGAACGTCATCGCCGAGCGCCTGCTCGGCCTCCCGAAGGGCGACCGATGAGATTCGCGCTCGACTCCTCCCACGAGGACTTCGCGTCCAGTATCGATGCGCTGCTCGCCAAGTCCGACATGCCGGCCGTGATCCGCGCGTGGAGCGCCGGCGACACCGGCCCCGGTCTGAAGGTGTGGCAGCGTCTCGCCGAGATCGGGCTCGGCGGCCTGCTCGTCGGCGAGGACCACGACGGCGTGGGTGCCGACGCGGTCGACCTCGTCGTCGCCGTCGAACAACTCGGCCGCCACGCCGTGCCGGGCCCGGTCGTCGACACCGTCGCCGTCGCCCCGGTGCTGCTCGCGGCCGCGGCGCCGGACCGGTTGCCGGCCCTGACCTCCGGCGCGCTCGCGACAGTCGCCGCCGCTCCGGACGTGCCGTTCGCGGTCGACGCCGACGTCGCCGACCTGGTGCTGCACGTCGACGGCTCAGCCGTGTCCGTCGGCACCCCCGGGCAGCCGCGCGAGTCCGTCGACCCGGCCCGCCGGCTGTTCCCCGTCTCGGCGGGAGAGCCGTTGGGTGAAGCCGACTTCGGCGCCGCGTTCGACCTCGGCGCGCTCGCCACCGCGGCGCAGCTGCAGGGGCTCGGCCGGACGCTGCTCGAGCGCACCACCGAGTACGCGCAGCAGCGCCGGCAGTTCGGCCGGGCCATCGGCTCCTTCCAGGCCGTCAAGCACCACCTCGCCGAGGTGGCCGTCGCGCTGGAGATGGCCCGGCCGCTGCTGCACGGCGCGGCGCTGTCGGTGCGCGACGGGCTGCCGCAGGCGTCGCGGGACGTCTCTGCCGCCAAGGTCGCATGCGGCGACGCCGCCTACCGTGCGGCCCGGACCGCGCTGCAGGTGCACGGCGCCATCGGCTACACCCGGGAACACGATCTGTCGCTGTGGCTGACGAAGGTCCGCGCCCTCGTCACCGCGTGGGGCACGCCCGACGTGCACCGGGCGCGGATCGTCGACGCGCTGGAGGCGTCGTGACGTTCGAAACCGAGGACCGCGCCGCGCTGCGCGAGTCGGTGCGCAACCTGCTCGCCAAGCACTCCGACTCGTCGGCGGTGCGCAAGGCGATCACCGCGCCCGAGGGCTACGACGCCGGCCTGTGGGAGCGGATGGTCGAGCAGATCGGGGTGGCGGCGCTCGCCGTGCCCGAGGACTACGACGGCGTGGGCGCCTCGCTCGCCGAGACCCACGTCGTGCTCGAGGAACTCGGCCGGACGCTGACGCCGTCACCGATGCTCGGCTCGGCGGTGCTCGCGGCGCAGGCGCTGCTGCTGTCCGGCGACACCGAAGCATGCGCGCGGCTGCTGCCGGGCATCGCCGCCGGGGAGATCGCGGCCGTGTGCTGGGCCTCGGCGGCGGGCTGGTCGTCGCCGGGGGTGACCGCGACCGGCGACCGGCTCGACGGCACCGCGCATTACGTGCTCGGCGGAGACGTCGCGAGCACCTTGCTGGTGCTCGCGCGCGACGGGGACGCCGTCGCCCTGTTCGAGGTGGATCCGCACGCGACCGGCGTGACCCGGCGCCGGGTGCCGACGATGGACCCGACCCGCAGCCTCGCGCAGGTGCGGTTCGACGGGGTGACCGGGCGGCCGCTCGCGTGCCCGGCGGATCTCGTGGACCGGTTGCGCACCGTCGCGCTGATCGCGCTGTCGGCCGAGCAGGTCGGTGCGGCACAGGCCGCGCTGGATCTGACCGTGGAGTACACGAAGAACCGCAAGCAGTTCGGCCGCGTCATCGGGTCCTTCCAGGCGCTCAAACACCGCATGGCCGACATGTACGCGCTGGTGGAGACCGCGCGCTCGATGTCGTACGCGGCGGCGCTGTCGCAGGATACGCAGGACGCGTATGCGGCGAAGGTGTACTGCTCGGAGGCGTTCGAGCAGGTGGCCGCGGAGACGATCCAGTTGCACGGGGGCATCGCCATCACGTGGGAACACGACGCGCAGCTGTACTTCAAGCGCGCCCACGGCACCGCCCAGCTGTTCGGGCAGCCGCGCGAGTTCCTGGCCGCGATCGGAATGTGACGCCCGCGTGCCCGAGCGAATGAACCATCGCGTCGGCCTGATCGAGTGAGGGGTACATTCGCTCGGGCCGCGGGGCGATCCGGCAGTCGTTAGCCTGGGACGATGAGCACTCCCGTGATCACGCTGAATTCCGGAACCACCATCCCGCAGCTCGGCCTGGGAGTCTGGCAGGCCACCAACGAGCAGACCGAACACGCCGTGCGCTTCGCCCTCGACGAGGCCGGCTACCGGCACATCGACACCGCCGCCGCGTACGGGAACGAGGAGGGCGTCGGGCGCGGTATCGCGGCCTCCGCGGTCCCGCGGGAGGACGTCTTCCTCACCACGAAGCTGTGGAATGCCGACCAGGGCTACGACCGGGCACTGCAGGCGTTCGACGAGAGCCTCCGCCGCCTGGGCACGGACTACGTCGACCTGTACCTGATCCACTGGCCGTTGCAGGACAACGACCGGTTGCTGCGCACCTGGGACGCACTCGAGAAGATCGCCGGGTCCGGCCGGGCGAAGGCGATCGGCGTGTGCAACTTCGAGCCGCACCACCTGCAGCTGCTCGTCGATCGCGGCGGCATGCTGCCCGCCGTGGACCAGGTGGAGCTGCACCCGCACCTGCCCCAGCAGGAGATCCGCGCCTTCGCGGCCGACCACGGTATCGCCGTCGAATCGTGGAGCCCGCTGGGCGGTACCAGCAATTCCGGGTGGGGGCGCGATTCCAAGCCGAACACGCTGCTGATCGATCCGATCATCACGCGCATCGCGGACCGGCACAGCAAGTCCGCGGCCCAGGTGCTGATCCGCTGGCACCTGCAGAACGGCCTGATCGTGATTCCGAAGTCGGTCCACGACGCGCGGATCGCGCAGAACTTCGACGTGTTCGACTTCGAACTCGACGACCTCGACCTGAGCGAGATCGCGACCCTCGACGACGGCACGCGCGTCGGCATGCACCCGGACGAGATGAACATCGGCGCGCCGGACTGACGGACGATCCCCGCACGGGCAGCCGCGCCCCTCGGCACGCGGCTGCCCGTTTCCGGGCGTATTCGCCGATCACCTTGCGCTTCCAGGACGCAGCACGAATAGTAGAACACGTTCTCATTCAGGACCCGGTCGGTCGCGGGTTCGCGATCGGTTCGCGCAGAGGGGCAGGACGTGACGACACACATGATCTCGGGCACCCCGATCGAGATGCCGGTGCGGATTCGGACCGCGACGGCATTCATGGCGATGTACTCGGTGCCCGCCGCCCCGGCTCGGGCCCTGATCGATCACACGGGACTCGAACTGCTGCACCACCGCCCGGGGCGCGGTATCTGCATCCTGGTGTTCGTGGACTACGTCGACGGAGATCTCGGACCCTACAACGAGTTCGGCGTGTGCTTCCTCGTTCGTGACCATCGCCGGCGCGGCGGTACCGTGCTGCAGGATCTGCGGGAACTCGCCCGCGGCGGCGCCGGCGCCCTGATCCATCAACTGCCCGTCGACGGCGAGCTCACCCTGGCGGCAGGACGGGGAATCTGGGGGTTCCCCAAGATCCTCGCCGACTTCGACGCCGACCACGCCGGCGCCGTCAAGCGCGCGTCGGTGAGCCGGGACGGGCAGCTGATCGCGGAACTGTCGGTGCGCCCGGGCCTCGCGGTTCCCGGGCGTGGTGCCGCCGCCTCCGTCACGGCCTACGCCCATCTGGACGGGATCACCCGGCGCACCGGATGGGCGATGAATCCCGCCGGCGTGCGCAGCCGCGTCGGCGGTGCCACCCTGCGCCTCGGAACCCACCCCATCGCCGGCGAACTGCGCGCGCTGGGGCTGCCCCGGCGCGCGCTGCTCACCTCGTCGATCCCCCGTCTGCAGATGACCTTCGGAGACGCCGAACCGATCTGATCCGGCCTTCGGGTTTCGACGCCCGTCGCAGCGGGCACCCACCGACTCGAAGACACAATCGATCGGTGAGGTCACCATGATCAACAACAGCGACATCGATGCACTTGTCGGCGCCACCGTCTACGGACCCGGCGGCGACAAGCTCGGCAAGGTCGGCGAGGTCTACCTCGACAACCGCACCGGGAACCCTGCTTGGATCACCGTCGTCACCGGCCTGTTCGGCACCCGTCGGCATTTCGTGCCGATCGACGTCGCCGAGCTGGACGGCAAGGACATCCGTCTGCCGTTCGACAAGGACACGGTGACCGGCGCCCCGAACATCGACGAGGACGGCCGTCTCACCCCCGAGGAGGAGACGCAGCTCTACCGCTACTACGACAGGGCGGATACCGACACCGACACCGGTCGTGCACCGGACGTCGACCGGACGCCCGACGCCGATCGGCTGCGCGACACCGACCGGACACCGGACACCGACCGGACACCCGACGCCGATCGGCTGCGCGACACCGACCGGACACCGGAGACCCATCGGACGCCGCAAGGAGGCGCGCCGGGTGTGTCCACCTCGGCTCCGCCGTCGGCCACACCGTCGCATCCCGGTGGCACCGGTGACACAACGCAACACGGCGCCCCCTCGCCCGGCCCGCGACTCCACAAGCGGGTCGTGACCACCGAGTACTACGTCGACGAGGGCGCCCCCGGCCAGCACCCCGACCAGGAGGACCGACGATGATCGAACGTGAGCCCGCCGGTGCCAGTGCCGCCGGCCGAGACCCCGTTCCCGGCCGCGACCCCGTTCCCGGCCGCGAGCGCGTGGTCACGGACGACCGGGTGACGGACCGCACCACCACCGCCGCCGCGCCCTTCGAGGAGCGGGTGACGACGAAGCCGGCCAAGACGAGTGTGGCCGCCGCCCTCGCACTCGCTGTCGGCACCGCCGCCCTGGTGTGCGTGCTCTCGCTCGTCCTCTCCCCCGTGGGCCTGGTGCTGTCCCTCGTCGGGCTCGTGCTCGGCATCGTGGGCCTTCGCGCGGCACGTCGCCTCGGCGTGACCGGGCGCGGCGTCGCCATCGCGGGCATCGTGCTCAGCATCGTCTCGCTCGTGCTGTCGATCGCCTACGTGGCGGGTGTGGTGACGGTGCTCAACAACGACCGCATGGTCGAGCAGCTCGAACAGCAACTCGACCGGGCCCGCGACCAGCTGCCCGACAGCATCCAGGTGCCCCAGCCCGGCGAGTAACCGTCCGGCCGGCCGTGCCGGCCCCCTAGAGCCAGGTGTCCTCCGAGGTACTGGTGAGAAACGCCTCGAGGTCGTCGCGCCAGGGGGCCGGCACGGTCTTGTCCGGCTCGATGCCGGTGTACTGGCCGCGATAGAACAACAGCGGCCGCTCCTTCTCGTCGCGCACCTCGCTGAGCGAGGACACCCGTCCGAACACCACCCAGTGGTCGCCGCCGTCGTGCACGGTCTCGACGGTGCAGTCGATGTGCGCCAGGGATCCGGTCAGGACGGGCGAGCCGAGCGGTGACGGGCTCCACTCGACGCCGGCGAACTTGTCCGGCTCCCGGGACCCGAACCGGGCGCACGTGTCCTGCTGCTCCTCCGCGAGCACGTTGACGCAGAAGCGCCCGGATCGTTCGATCGCGGACCACGACCGCGACGTCCTCGTCGGGCAGAACAACACCAGCGGCGGCTCCAGCGACAGCGCCGCGAACGACTGGCAGGCGAATCCCACCGGCTCGCCCGCGTCGACGGTGGTGATGATCGTGACCCCCGTGCAGAACTGGCCCAGCACGTTCCGGAAGACCCGAGGGTCGATCCCACCGTCGTCGGGGGTGGTCACGGCTGCATCCCCACGCTGAAGTCGTGACCCCACAGGCTGACCGCTGTGGACTCCCGGGCGATCCACTCCTCGTCCTTGACCTGCCTTCCCTCGCAGCCGAATTCGACGTCGAAGCCACCCGGGGTCTTCATGTAGAACGAGAGCATGAGGTCGTTGACGTGCCGGCCCAGCGTCGCCGACATCTTCACCTTCCGGCGCAGCGCCCGGTCCAGGCACAGCCCGACGTCGTCGGCGTTCTCCACCTCGATCATCAGGTGCACGATGCCACTCGGCGTGGGCATCGGCAGGAACGCCAGGCTGTGGTGCCGTGGGTTGCACCCGAAGAAGCGGAGCCAGGCCGGTTTCCCGTCGGCCGGGCGGCCCACCATCTGTGGCGGCATGCGCATCGAGTCCCGCAGCCGGAAGCCGAGGACGTCGCGGTAGAAGTGCAGGGCCTCCTCGTCGTCGCGGGTGGACAGGACGACGTGCCCGAGTCCCTGCTCGCCGGTGACGAACCGATGCCCGTACGGGCTGACCACGCGGCGGTGCTCGAGCGCCACCCCGTGGAACGCCTCGAGGGTGTTGCCGGACGGGTCCTGGAACACGATCAGCTCGTCCACACGACGGTCGGCGAGCTGCTCGGCCGTGCCCTCCTTGAACGGGACCCCGGCGGCCGCGAGGTTGTCGCGCACCTCCTGCAGCTCGGCGGCGTTCGCCGTCTCCCAGCCCGCGACCAGCAGCCGGTCGCTCTCGTGCGGCTCGATGATCAGCCGGGCCGGGAAGTCGTCCATCCGCAGGTACAGGGCGTCCGGGTGGACACCCTTGCCCTCCACCATGCCGAGCACCTTCAGCCCGTACTCGCGCCAGGCGTCCATGTCGGTGGCGCCGATGCGCAGATACGCGAGGGATCGGATACCCATGTCAGACACTCCCGTCGCTTCGCTCGCCCCGACCGCTCCGGTCGGTCAGGAAATCGATTGTCAGGCGGTTGAACTCGTCGAACTTCTCGAGCTGGGCCCAGTGCCCGCAGCCGCCGAAGACGTGCAGCTGGGCGCGGGGGATGAGCTTGAGCGCGACGAGTGCCCCGTCGAGCGGATTGACCCGGTCCTCCCGGCCCCAGATCAACAGCACCCGCTGCCGCAGCTTGTACGCGTCGCGCCAGAGCATCCCCAGCTCGAAGTCCGGTCCGGAGAACGACTTTCCCATCGCGCGCGCAGCGGCGAGCGACTCGGGGGTGCTCGCGGCGGCGAAGCGTTCCTCGACCAGCTCCTCGGTGATCAGCGACTGGTCGTACACCATCACCCGGAGGAACGCCTCGAGCTTCTCCCTGGTCGGGCCCTCCGGCGGCGCCGCGAACCGGCCGAGGTGCTTAACGCCCTCGGTAGGGTCGGGCGCGAAGAGATTGACGCTCAATCCCCCCGGCCCCATCAACACGAGCCGTCCGGCCCGGTCCGGGAAGTCCAGTGCGAACCGCACCGCGGCACCGCCGCCGAGCGAGTTGCCGAGCAGGTGCACGCGCCCGTCGACGCCGAGGTGGTCGAGCAGGTCCTTCAGCGCGGTGGCGCTGTGCACGAAGTACTGCGGATGCTCGGTGGGCTTGTCGGACTTGCCGTAACCGGGCTGGTCGACACAGATGATGTGGAAGCGCTCGGCCAGCACGGGGATGTTGCGGGCGAAGTTGGACCAGCCGGAGGCGCCTGGACCGCCGCCGTGCAGCAACACGATCGTGGTGTCGTGTCCGACCCCCGCCTCGTGGTAGTGCAGCCGCAGGTCGTGGCGCACCTGAGCGAACCGGGACGTCGACTCGTAGGTGATCTCTTCCGTCGCAGTCAATTCGGTCTCCCTACACCATCGTGTCGGTGATCGGCAGTCCGAACTCGCCGGCGCCGAACATCACATAGGCGCGCTCGGCGTCGTTGGCGGCATGGACACGCCCGGCGTGGGCGTCGCGCCAGAACCGTTGGATCGGCGTGCCGTTGGCGAGGGCGGTGGCACCGGAGTTCTCGAACAGCAGGTCGATGGACGCGATGGCGCGGCCGGTGGCGCGGACCTGGTCGCGACGGGCGCGCAGCCGCAGTTCCATCGGGACCTCCTCGCCGGCGACGAGGTGCGCGTACTCGTCGGCGACGTTTCCGGACAGCTGGCGCCACGCGGCGTCGATGTCGCTCGAGGCCTCGGCGATCCGCACCTTCGAGAACGGATCGTCCTTGGACTTCTCCCCCGCGTAGGCGGCGCGCACGCGCTTGCCCTGATGCTCGACGTGGGCCCGGTAGGCGCCGTAGGCCATGCCGACGATCGGCGTGGAGATCGTGGTGGGATGGATTGTGCCCCAAGGCATCTTGTAGACCGGCGCGGTGTTGCGCTCGAGGCCGGGGGCGGTGAGGTTGCTCATCGCCTTGAAGCTGAGGAAGCGGTGCCGGGGCACGAACACGTCCTCGACCACGATCGTGTTCGACCCGGTGCCGCGCAGGCCGACCACGTTCCAGACGTCGTCGATCCCGTAGTCCGCGCGCGGGATCAGGAAGCTGCCGAAATCGACGGGGCGGCCGTCCTTGAGGACTGGGCCACCGACGACGACCCACGTGGCATGGTCGCACCCGGAGGACCATGCCCACGCGCCGTTGACCCGGTAGCCGCCGTCCACGACCTCGCCGGCGCCCATCGGGGCGTAGGAGGAGGAGATGCGCACGTCGGTGTCCTCGGCCCATACGTCCTCCTGGGCCTGCTGCGAGAACAGGGCCAGGTGCCAGTTGTGGACACCGATGATCCCGGACACCCATCCGGTGGAGCCGCACGCGCTCGCGATGTTGCGGACAGCCGTGTAGAACAGCACCGGGTCGGCCTCGTAGCCGCCCCACTGCTTCGGCTGGAGCAGCCGGAAGAACCCCGTCTCCTGCAGCGCCTTGATCGAGTCGTCGGGGATGCGGCGAAGATCCTCGGTCTCCTGTGCACGTTCCCGCAGGGCGGGCAGCAGCGCGTCGATCCGCTGCAGTACCTCGTGGCTCTCGTGGTCGCCCACTGGACGCTCCCGTCTGTTCCGGAAATGATCGCTTGCTTCGAGACTAGAACACGTTCCCATTCATGTCGAGACCGCGGAATCACCGCACGTCGGCGTCTTTTCTGTGGGACGAAAGTCCCGGATCGCTTCCGGATCGCCGCAATATTCTATAACGTGTTCTACTAGATGAACCGAAGGGAAGTGAGGGGACAATGGCACAGATTCGCGAGATCGACGTCGGAGAGGTCCGCACGCGTTTCGCGCGGGGTTGGCACTGCCTCGGGCTCGCCAGGACGTTCAAGGACGGCAAGCCGCACGCCGTCGAGGCCTTCGGCACGAAGCTCGTGGTCTGGGCCGACAGCCAGGGCGACCCGAAGGTCCTCGACGCCTACTGCCGGCACATGGGCGGCGACCTGTCGCAGGGTGAGATCAAGGGCGACTCCGTCGCCTGCCCCTTCCACGACTGGCGGTGGGGCGGCAACGGCAAGTGCACCGGCATTCCCTACGCCCGTCGCGTGCCGCCGCTCGCCCGCACCCGCTCCTGGCTGACGATGGAGAAGAACGGGCAGCTGTTCGTATGGAACGACCCCGAGGGCAACCCCCCGCCGCCGGAGGTCACGATCCCCGATATCGAGCAGTACGGGTCGGGTGAGTGGACCGACTGGACGTGGAACTCGATCCTCATCGAGGGCGCCAACTGCCGGGAGATCATCGACAACGTCGTGGATATGGCGCACTTCTACTACATCCACTACGCGTTCCCGACCTACTTCAAGAACGTCTTCGAAGGGCACGTCGCCGCGCAGTACCTCAACACCCGCGGCCGGCCCGACAAGGGCATGTCCACCCAGTACGGCATGGAGTCGCTGCTGAAGTCGTTCGCGGCGTACTACGGTCCCTCCTACATGATCAATCCGATGACCAACAGCTACGGCGGCTACGAGGTCGAGTCGGTGCTGATCAACTGCCACTACCCCGTGACCCACGACTCGTTCGTGCTGCAGTACGGCATCATCGTCAAGAAGCCGACCGGGATGTCCGACGAGATGTCGGCCAAGCTCGCCGCGAAGTTCACCGAGGGCATCGGCGAGGGCTTCCTGCAGGACGTCGAGATCTGGAAGAACAAGACCAAGATCGACAACCCGCTGCTGTGCGAGGAGGACGGCCCGGTCTATCAGCTGCGACGCTGGTACGAGCAGTTCTACGTCGACGTCGCCGACGTCACCGAGAAGATGACGCAGCGCTTCGAATACGAGGTGGACACCACCAAGGCCAACGAGGCGTGGCAGGCGGAGGTCGCCGAGAACCTCGCGCGGCAGAAGGCCGAGCAGGAACAGGGCAAGCAGGAAGCGGAGGTCTGACGATGGATCCCTCGACCCGGGCGCGCCGGTGGGCGAAGGCCCCGGACTTCGCCGGCCAGCCCGCGCGGGTCGAGGCGGTCCGCGCGCAGACCGCCATCGACAAGATCAACTACCTGGATTCGGGCCTGCACGAGGTGCGGTGCCGCGAGTGCGGCACCTGCGTGCTGGTGCGCAAGAACAGCTTCGACCACACGAGCGTGCAGTGGTGCGAGAACCCCGCGTCGGTGTGCCCGAACTTCCGGGACGACGCGACCCCGGGCGCCCTGCGAGACGGCTGCCCGCAACTGCGCGCAAGCATCGAGCAGGCGGTGCTCGACGGCCGGATCACCGTGCCGGACTGACGTCGCCGCGCCGCGGAGCGGCGAGTTGTTCGAGCGAATCGAGCACCGGCGCCGTCGCCGACACCCGATAGACGTGCCGCACCCGGTACTCCTCGAGCTGACCCACCGTCAGGGATCGTCAGTCCATCCATCCTTGCCGAGCGCGTTGCATGTCAACCCGCTTCCCGGCCACGGGGGTGCCCTCTTCGAGCAGGAGTGCCGGTGCACGACCGCCGTGACACGAGGCGGTTGTTCCGTCGGCGTAGACGACTCGCCACCAGGGAACGTTGTCGTCCAGCAGGCTCATCGCTCGGCCCACCTGCCGTGGACCCGCCCCGATTCTCTTGCCGATATCGCCATAGGAGGCAACCGAGCCCGGAGGGATGGCAGCGACTGCCTCCCGGACCGCGTCGATGATGCTCGTCTCGTCTCGAGTGACCATCGGGATTCCGGCCCCCTAAAGCTTCTTCAGCGCATCGCCTTTGTGCATCGCGATGTGCTCGGTCTTGTCGCTCTTGATCTCGTATTGAGGGTCACTCTCACTGCAACGCCGTGTGCGCCCCTTGAACTCCACGTCCTTCGTGTGCTTCCTGATGATGACGCCCTCGACGTATCCGGCTTCGGAGTTCCACCGGACATGGTCGCCAACGGAGAAGTCAGTCGTCATAGCCCTTCCTCCACTCGATGTTCGTCCTCGTGAGGCTACCCGGCTCACGGCTTCTGTATGCCGGCGGAAGAGGCGA
Organism: Rhodococcus sp. M8; assembly: GCF_015654185.1. Taxonomy (NCBI): domain Bacteria; kingdom Bacillati; phylum Actinomycetota; class Actinomycetes; order Mycobacteriales; family Nocardiaceae; genus Rhodococcus; species Rhodococcus sp. M8. Next base: position 4,682,244 of record NZ_CP064065.1, on the reverse strand, counting down.
CAGCAGATCGCCGGCAGGCGGGGTTGGCTGGCGAGTCGGTCTTCGGGCAACTGGTGCCGATCGATATCGTCGGCTGTGGTCATCGCGTGGTATCCCTCGAGACCGTTGCCACCTGACGACCGTCTACTCAGCATCGCTCTATGCTGGCGTGGTGTTCCTTCTATTCGGATACGGCACCAAGCGGCAACACCTCGGCTCCGGGCAGACCCGAACGTGCCCGCGCTGCCACAACACCACACAGTGGGCACGGATCCGGGAATTCAGCCAGTTCACGTTGTTCTTCGTTCCGGTCGCGCGATGGAAGCGCCGGCAGCTGGAGGAATGTGGCATCTGCGGCACCGCCGTCGAAGTCTGAGCGCCTTCATCGTCGACGCGCCACCGACGGAGCGTGCGTCGGCGCACTCAGCCGACACGGTTGTTCAACAGCTGCAGCACCCTGTGCTGTCACACGAAAATCGTTGCGCAACAGAGACTTCTACAATCCGGTCGAAACACTCCGTCAGGGGCACTGTTTCCCGGGCGCGCGACCGTTTCCACGACCCCACCCCCATCGACCACCAGACCGACTACCGACTACCGACTACCGGCTACCGGCTACCGGCTACCGGCTACCGGCTACCGGCTACCGGCCCGAGATGATAGAACCGATTTTCTTGGGGCACAGGGTGATCCTGTCGAATGCCATCCATCGGGTGGCGAGCAGCGCAGCGGCACGTTCGCCGAGGCACCGCAGAAGGCGGCCTCTGGTGGGCCGGCCAAGTCCAAGCCTGATCCACGGCATCGGCAGCTGCGAGACAGTGGTCGGCTCGATCCTCACCGAAGCTCCCCACATCATCACTCGCCCACTGCTCGGTCACGTCAAGAGCTGAAACTGCTCAGCGCCCTTCTCCGACACCACCCGGTCGGGAAACCATGCCCGCTGGGGCACTGCCCCCAGCGGTGTCCGCGCGACGCCGCCGACCGCATGGGCGGCCGTTCTCCGGCACGACCTGCGCGACCCCACCCCGATCGAGGCGAGTGAGGAGATGTGCACCGCCCGCCGAGCCCGGACTGCCGGGCAACGCACGGACGCCGCAGGACCGGTGGTGACCGATGCACCGCGCGAGGCCGGTCGAGGAGGACGAAGTTCGATGCCGTCACAGCGATGAGTCCGCCGACGCCCGCAGGTCTACCTTTGCGACCGAGACACATCACTTCACCGGGAGCCACGCCATGGGCCTGATCGACATCGAACTGTTCACCACCCTCGACCTCGTCGGACAGGCACCCGGCGGCCCCGACGAAGACCCGGAAGGGTTCCCGTTCGGCGGCTGGCAGGCACCCCTGCTCGACGAGGTCACCGGCGCGCAGATCGGGGCCGCCTACGAAGGCACCGATGCCCTGCTGCTCGGCCGCCGGACCTACGACATCTTCGCCGCCTACTGGCCGTACCAGGACGGCGGCGAGGACCACGAGATCGCCACGCTCTTCAACAGCGTCCCGAAGTACGTGGCCTCCCGCGGTCGGCCCGACCTCTCCTGGGCCGGATCCACGCAGCTCGGCCCGGATCTGGCCGGCGCGGTGCGCGAAATCCGGGACCGGCACGAGCACGTCAAGGTCGTCGGGAGCCTGAATCTGGTCCAGACCCTGCTGCGCGAGAAACTCTTCGACCGGCTCGACCTGTGGGTGCACCCGATCGTGCTCGGCGTCGGGAAGAAGGTGTTCGACGCCGGCGCGGTGCCCACCAACCTCACCCTCCTCGCACCGCCGGTCGCCGGCCCGACGGGCACCGTGTACCTGCGCTACGGGCGCGCCGACGGCATACCCGGCACCGGGGACATGAGCGCCCCCGACCGCGGCGCCGGGCGAGACGGCTGAACCCGCCCCGCACCAGCTGGGTCCGTGTCCTCGGGGGTGCCTCCGCCAGGTCTGCCGACGTCGTTCCCGGCGGCGCAGCACCGGCGAGGGAGTCCCCCGACACGAACACAGCAGTGCCCAGCGGTGGGTATTCGGGCGTTATGTGCCGCAGAAGGTTCGGAAGGTTGCACTGAACGACGACGGGGCGGGTGTGGTGTAGTCGGACCACTCGTCACGGCGGTCGAACGGATGCGTGACGACCTCGAGCAGCTTCTCGAAAGCAGCGAGCTCACCGTCGGCCGCGGCACGCAGAGCCGCATCGAGCTGATGATTGCGCGGGATGTACAGCGGGTTCACGCCGTCCATCGCGTCCGCGGTCTGCGCTGTCCCACGCCCCTGTGTGCTCAGGGCGCCCCGCCAGCGATCCACCCACGGCCCGATGTGCTCGCGCGGGACGAGGGCGTGCAGCGGCGCCGAATGCCCACGGAGTTCGTCCGCGAGCGCCCGGAAGCTGCCCGTCCAGTCGGCGCCGTGTTCGGCCATCAACCTCAGCAGGTCGTCGACCAGCGCTCGATCGAGGAGCGTGCCGGCCACCCCGAGCTTGGCCGCCATCCCGGCGGCGTAGTGGCCCTCGTAACGCGCGTCGAAGGTATCGAGGACTGCCGACACCGCGGCAATCGCGTCATCCGGCGTCGAATCGAGCATCGGCAGCAGCGTTTCCGCCAAGCGCGCCAGATTCCACTTCAGGACAGCGGGCTGATTGCCGAACGCATAACGGCCGCCGTGATCGATCGAACTGAACACCGCCGCCGGATCGAACGCATCGAGGAAGGCGCACGGACCGAAGTCGATGGTCTCCCCCGAAATGGTCGTGTTGTCGGTGTTCATCACCCCGTGCACGAACCCGGTGAGCATCCACTGCGCCACCAGTGCTGCCTGCGCCTCGACCACCGCCTCGAAGAACGCCAGGTAGCGACCGCCCTCACCCGTCGCCGGCAGCTCGGTCAACTCCGGGTAGTGGCGGGTGATCGCGTAGTCGGCGAGCCGCTGCAGGACCCCCTCCTGCCGGGCCGCGAATTCGAAGGTGCCCACCCGCAGGTGACTGGCCGCGACCCGGGCGAGCACGGCACCGGGCTCGGCGCCGTCTCGGCGAACGCGGCGGCCCGTCGCGACCACCGACAGCGCACGCGTCGTGGGAATACCGAGGGCATACATGGCCTCGCTGACCAGGTATTCGCGCAGCATCGGGCCGAGGACCGCGAAGCCGTCACCGCCCCGAGAAAACGGCGTGGGCCCCGAGCCCTTCAGGTGCAGATCCACTCGCCGACCGTCACTGCCCACCACTTCGCCGAGCAGCAACGCCCGGCCGTCCCCGAGTAGGGGTGCGTACCCGCCGAACTGATGTCCCGCATACGCCATCGCGACCGGCGTGGCCCCAGCCGGCGCCGTCGATCCGGACAGCACCCCGATCCCGACCTCGCTCCGCAGCACCTCCACGTCCCATCGCAGCGACACCGCGAGCTGCTCGTTGAGCACCAGCAACGTCGGGTCGGGGGCATGAGCGCCCTGCCACGGCACCGCCAGGGCGGCCAACTCGTCGGCAAAGGTGCTCTCGAGGCGCGCCACCGCCGAGTTCGTGCCTACCGTGGACTCCGGGAATGCCGCCATCAGTCGAGGGTAACCATCGCACCACCTGGCCCGCCGCTCACGACCGAGAACGCACCCGGCCACCAGCTCGCGGTGCTCGACGTCACCGCACCGCGAGCCCACACTCCCCGTCACCGGCAGGGCTCGTCCTGCTCGTCACCGCAGCCACCCCGACGCGGGCCGCGTCGGCTCGGCAAGGCCCACCGCGTCGGCAGCGGGCGCCCAGGTGGGCGCAGGCCCGAGTGCGCTCGATTCGCCACGTGCCACCGTCTGCGACCAGGGGAACGCCGGGCCCGGCGGCGGCCGTGGCGGCGGACAGCTGCGCCGGGCCGAGCCGGCGCCAGGCCCCGCGCAGCACTCGGTGACGGTGCACGGAGCGGGCGGGGGTCACGACGCGGGCACCGGCCTGGAATCGTGACCGGATCGGCTGGTGCGACGAGAGCGGGCCAGAGCCAGCCCACCGAGGACCGTGCCGATCAGCCCGAGCGCCACGGCGAGGACGGCGCCGGCGAGCCCGTTGCCGGTGCCGAGTCCACCGGCGGAGTTGGCCCCGTGCACCCCGCCGGCGATGACGCTGATCGGTCCCAGCACCAGGGCCACGATCGTCCGAGCTCGTCCGGTGCCGGTGCGGCGGGATCGGGCCAGGGCCAGCCCACCGGCGACGGCGCTGATCAGCCCCAGCACGGCTGCCGCGGTGGGCACGGTTCGCCCGACGCCGAGCTCGTAACCGGCAGCGACAACGGAGACGTGCGTGATCGCCGGTGCGGCAAGCAAATCGAGGACAGGCATTGCGGATCCTTTCGGTCGAACGACGGGTTCCGGCCGCGCTCATGGAGGCCTCCGTCGTTGAGCGGACGCATACGATCGTCGCGTCTCGGCAACGGGGTGTCCTCGGACAGCGGGCGGCAGCCGATACGAAGTTCGACGTAGGTGGCTCGCGCGCAACCACGCTCCTCGACGTAGGCGGCCGCGCAGTTCGCGGGAGTTGTTTTCCCACCCGGAACCATATGATCGCGCCATGCCGGATCGCGTCACGTTGTTCCGCCCGCCCGCCTGGGCGCAGGATGTGCTGCTGGCGGTATTCATCACTGTCATGCAGGTCCAGGGCACCGTCGTCCGCAACAGCGGGGAGCCCGAAGCAGTGCTGCGCCCCCTGTCCGACCTCGGGAACCTCGGCTACCTGCTGTTGATCGCCGGTGGCGCGGTCCTGGTCCTGCGCCGCCGCTGGCCAGTCGCAGTGTTCGCCGTGACCGCGCTCGCCAGCATGGTGTACTACACCCTCGACTTCCCGGACGGCCCCGGATGGCTGGGCCTGTTCGTGGCCCTCTACACCCTCACCGCCCGCGGCGACGGACGTCGCTCGCTGGTGATGGCCGTTGTGGGCATCGCAGCACTGGCCGCGGTCTGGCTGATCGCCGCGACCGACATCGAACCCCCAGCCGCCGTCGGCTGGGTGTACTTCCGGATCGGCGCCGCGGGCATGAGTGCCGCCCTCGGGGAGAGCGTTCGCTCGAGGAGAGTGATCGCGGAAGAAGCACTCGAGCGCGCCGAACGGGCCGAACGCTCTCGTGAGGACGAAGCACGCGCCCGGGTCGACGAGGAACGGCTCCGGATCGCGCGCGAGGTCCACGACACCGTCGCGCACGCCATCGCCATCATCAACGTCCAAGCCGGCGTCACCGCACACGTACTGGACAAGCGACCGGAACAAGCACGCCAGACGCTCGAGGCCATCGAGCAGACCAGTTCCCGGGCCCTGCAGGAGATGCGGGCCATCCTCGGGGTCCTTCGCGACGACAACGACGGCCGCCTCCCACCCCCAGGGCTCGGGCAGGTCGACGAACTCACCGCCAGGGCACGCGAAGCCGGGCTCGACGTCGAGTTGGAGACGACATCACCCCCACCGCCCGTACCCAGCGCGGTAGGCAGCGCCGTGTACCGGATCCTGCAGGAGTCGATCACCAATGTGATTCGCCATGTCGGACCGACCAAGGTCGCGGTCGCCCTGAACTACGGCCCCGACGCCGTGGAAGTCCGCGTGACGAACGACGGCCCGCGTGCGGATGGGGACACCGACAAAGCAGCCAGAGGCGCCGACCGTGCGGACGCCGGGTTCGCCGGCACGGACACACGCGGCCGCGGGATCGTGGGGATGCGCGAGCGTTGTCAGCTCTTGGGCGGCGACTTCGACGCCGGCCCGCTCCCGGGCGGCGGCTTTGCCGTCACCGCCCGGCTGCCCTTGGCCCCGGCCCCATCGGTGACGGTATGAACCCGGTGACAGGCGCATCCGGCCGCGACACTCCGATCAAGGTCCTACTCGTGGACGACGAGCATCTGGTGCGGTCCGGCTTCAAGATCCTCCTCGAGGTCGAGGACGGCATCACGGTGGTCGGGGAAGCCGCAACCGGCGCCGAAGCCGTGGAGCAAGCCCGGGCCCTGCGCCCGGATGTCGTGCTCATGGATATCCGTATGCCGAAGATGGACGGCATCGAGGCCACCCGGCAGATCGCCACCACCAACGGGCTCCAATACGTACGCATCCTCATCCTGACGACCTACGACACCGACGCCTACGTCTTCGAAGGCCTCCAGGCCGGCGCCAGCGGCTTCCTGCTCAAAGACGCGGGTCCGGCCGAGCTCCTGCACGGCATCCGCGTGGTCGCCGCCGGAGAAGCTCTGCTCGCACCGCGCATCACGCGCCGCCTCATCGCCCAGTTCACCACCCAGCGCACAGCCGACAAGGCCGCCGATCATCGGCTCGAGGTCCTCACCGACCGGGAACGCGAGGTCCTGACGCTGGTAGGTATGGGCATGAGCAACAACGAGATCGGCGCCGAACTCTGCCTCAGCCCGGCCACCGCCCGCACCCACGTCAGCCATGCCATGGTGAAACTCGGTGCTCGCGACCGCGCGCAACTGGTCGTCATCGCCTACCGAACGGGACTTGTGAAGCCGTAGGCGATCGGCCTGTCGACCCCGCGATCCGAATCTTCTCTGCTCGACGATCTCTCAGACGAGAGGGGTGTCTGTGCCGGCGACCGCCCGAGCACTCCGTAGCCTGACGAGGCATGAGTGATGCGGATATCCACTTCTACTTCGACCCGGTGTGCCCGTTCGCCTGGATGACCAGCAAGTGGGTGCGCCTGGTGGCGGCCCAGCGCGAATTCCGAGTCGACTGGCGGTTCATTTCGCTGCGCCTGATCAACGCGCACGTCGACTACGACACTCACTTCCCGCCCGAGTACGAAGCCGGTCACACGAGTGGGCTGCGGCTGCTCCGGGTCGCGGCGCGAGTGCGGGCGGAGCACGGGCGCGAGGCGGTGGATCCGCTGTACCGGGCGCTCGGTGCGTGGATATTCGAGACCACGCCGGACGCCGACAACACCGCCGGACCGGAACAGCAAGGAACGCGGGCTTTCCTCGAGCCGATCCTGGCCCGGGCGGGCCTACCCGTGCAGGTGGCGGACGCGCTGGACGACCCCTCGCTCGATGCGCTCATCCAGGCGGAGACCGACGAGGCACTGCGCCTGACCGGCAGAGACGTCGGCACGCCGATCATCCACTTCCAGCCGCCGAACGGCGTGGCCTTCTTCGGGCCGGTGATCAGCCGGCTACCCGGCGAAGAGGACGCCCTCCGCCTGTGGGACCACGTCGTCGGGCTGACGAGCTTCCCCGGCTTCGCCGAACTCAAACGTAGCCTGCGCGAACTGCCGCAGCTGCCCGGCCTCGGCGTCGCTCCCGACGAGGTGGGAGTGGAGCAGGACTGGCACGGTGGCAGTCGACGAACCAAGAGATGAGCAACCGGCGCCGGCCACCCCGGCACCGTTCGGCCCGACAGCCAGGTCGAGACGGCTGCCGTTGTGTATGTCCGATGCGGACCGGTAACGGATAGCCTCGAGCCATGATGCTGGCGAACGTCTGCGAGCTCTATCGAGACGCAGGCTTTCTCGGGCAGCCAGCGGCTGCCGCCACCAGCCTGGCCTTCGTGATCGCCGGCCTGGCCGTGCTCGCACGTCGTCGGCAGGGCACGCCGACGGTGACCTACGGTCTCCTCGTCATCGCGGTCGGCGCCGGATCCCTCATAGCGCACGGACCGAACCCGCCGTGGCAGGCCTACGCACACGACATACCGATCGCGACATTGCTCGCTTACACAGCCGTCGACGCCGCTTCCGACCGGTTCGACCGACGGCTGTCGCCGCGGTGGTGGCTCGTCGTTCCGTTCGTGATGGTTCCCGTCGTCGCAGCCGGCTCGAGTGCCTCCACGATCGTGCAGGCACTGCTCGCCGCGGTCACTGTGGGACTCGCTTTGGAACGCGCCCGCGTCCGTCCGCACCTGCGCCGCACGACGATCGTCGCGGCACTGCTTCTCGCGTCCGGCGCCGTGCTCGGCACCATCGGCGACCGGACCTCGCTCTGCCGGCCGAGTAGTGTCCTGCAAGGCCACGCGCTGTGGCACATTCTCGCCGCCACCGGACTGTGGCGGCTCTCGCCCACGATCGGTTCACGGTCCCCCCGGATATCGGCCAGGACATCGCGGCATCTGTCGGGTCGGGCCGGGCCGGGCCGGAGACGGCCCGGGCAGGCTTGACCGCGTCGGTGGCACATGCACCGTCCTTCATCCACCCGGCCACGGGCAGAGCACCCCGGACGGGCTCCGCAGCGCGAGCACCGGCGAAGTCCCTCGATACCCGCCCCTGCGCTCCGGGAATCGTTGCCGCGTTCCACGGCTCGATACCCTGGAACGATGGGCGCGCTGTTCGCGATGACGATTCCGGGACTGGCCTGCCTGCTGGTGGGCGCGGCCGCGGTCGAGGTGTTGTGGAGCCGTCTGACGGGTCATCGCCTGCTCCGGCGCAGCGGGGACGGTCGCACACGGCCGGTGGCGGCAACGGGGTTCGAGGAGGTCGGTGCGGTGTTCGAAGGGTCGCGGCGATTCGAATTCGAACAGCGACAGACCTCGCTGATGGACCGTGAGGACGCCACCGGTGGCGAACCCGGATGGCTGAGCGTCGAAACCCGTTGGGGCCGAATGTCACATTGCGTCGATCGAATTGACGCGATGTGACATTCGGTCGGTCGGTCAGGCGGTCTGCTGTTCGCGCTGGAGTTCGAGGGCGATGTCGATCAGCTGGTCCTCCTGGCCGCCGATGAGCTTGCGCTTGCCCGCCCGCACCAGCAGCTCCGCGGCGGAGACCCCGTACCGCTCGGCCTGGCGCTCGGCGTGGCGCAGGAAGCTCGAGTACACCCCGGCGTAGCCCATCATCAGGGCCTGACGGTCGAGCAGGCACTCGGCGGGCATCACGGGGCGCACGACGTCCTCCGCGGCGTCCGCGACGGCGAAGAAGTCGATGCCGGTCTTGATCCCCACCTTGTCGCATACGCCGACGAACGCCTCGACCGGGGTGTTGCCGGCACCCGCGCCGAACCGGCGGGCCGACCCGTCGATCTGCTTGGCACCCGCGCGGACCGCCGCGATCGAATTCGCCACGCCCAGGCCGAGATTCTCGTGCCCGTGGAAGCCGACCTGCGCGTCGGAACCCAGCTCCGCGACGAGCGCCTCGACGCGTTCGGCGACCTGCTCGAGAACGAGCGCGCCGGCCGAGTCGACGACGTACACGCACTGGCAGCCCGCGTCGGCCATGATGCGGGCCTGCTCGGCCAGCTTCTCCGGGGTGACGGTGTGCGCCATCATCAGAAAGCCCACGGTCTCGAGCCCGCGCTCGCGGGCGAGCCCGAAGTGCTGGACGGACACGTCCGCCTCGGTGCAGTGGGTGGCGATGCGGCAGATCGAGGCGCCGTTGTCCTGCGCCTCGATGATGTCCTCCTTGATGCCGACGCCGGGCAGCATGAGGAAGGCGATCTTCGCGTGCTGCGCGGTGTCGACGGCGATCTTGATCAGTTCCTGCTCCGGCACTTTCGAGAACCCGTAGTTGAACGAGGACCCGCCGAGGCCGTCGCCGTGCGTGACCTCGATGACGGGGACGCCCGAGAGGTCGAGGGCGGCGACGACGGCGCGCACCTCCTCCCGGTCGAACTGGTGACGCTTGTGGTGCGAGCCGTCGCGCAGCGACGTATCGGTCACGCGGATGTCCCACGACGGCTCGAAGAAGATGTCGTCGCGACGGAGATCGGAGTTCGAAGAGGTCATCGGAGTCAGGCCTTCACGGTGGAGTTCGAGGGGAGGGAGTCCGCCGAGAGGAGCGCGCGGGCGATCTCCTCGCCCACCTTGGTGGCGGCCGCGGTCATGATGTCGAGGTTGCCGGCGTACGGCGGCAGGAAGTCGCCGGCGCCCTCCACCTCGACGAAGGTGGTGACGGTGGCGTGCCCGCCGGACACGACGGTCGGCTCGTCGAACTGTGGTTCGTTGAGCAGGCGGTAGCCGGGCACGTACTCCTGCACGTCGGCGACGACGCGGTGGATGGACTCGGCGATCGCGTCCCGGTCGGCGTCCTCGGGGATGGCACAGAAGATGGTGTCGCGCATGATCATCGGCGGGTCCGCCGGATTGAGGATGATGATCGCCTTGCCCTTGCGGGCACCGCCGATGGTCTCGATGCCCCGGCTGGTGGTCTTGGTGAACTCGTCGATGTTGGCGCGGGTGCCCGGCCCGGCGGACACCGACGCCACCGACGCCACGATCTCGGCGTAGGGCACGTCCACCACCCGGGAGACGGCGTGCACGATCGGGATGGTGGCCTGACCGCCGCAGGTGATCATGTTGACGTTGGGCACGTCGAGATGCGCCCCGAGGTTCGCCGGTGGCACGACGGCCGGTCCGACGGCGGCAGGGGTGAGGTCGATCGCCCGGATGCCGGCCGCCTCGTACCTCGGCGCCGCCGCCCGGTGCACGTACGCGGACGTCGCCTCGAACACCAGGTCCGGCTTCTCCGGCTGCGCGAGCAACCAGTCGATGCCCTCGGCCGACGTCTCCAGGCCGAGCGTGCGGGCGCGGGCGAGGCCCTCGCTCGCCGGGTCGATGCCGATCATCCACCGCGGCTCGAGCAGGTCCGAACGCTGCAGTTTGTAGAGCAGGTCGGTGCTGATGTTGCCCGACCCGACGATCGCGACACTTGCCTTGGCCATTGCTTCTCCTTGCAGTCGGGACCGGGTGGTCACGAGAACGTGAGCGAGACGGAGCCCAGTCCCGCGAACTCGGCGTGGAACTCGTCGCCCGGGCGCGCGTCGACGGCCCGGGTGCACGAGCCGGGCAGGACGATGTCGCCCGCCTTCAGCCGCACTCCGAAACTCTCGACCTTGCGGGCGAGCCAGGCGACGGCGGTGACGGGATTGCCGAGCACCGCGTCGCTGCGCCCCTCGGCAATCCGTTCGCCGTTGCGGCTGAGCACGGCATCGATGCCCTTGATGTCGACGCCGGACGGCGCCACCCGCTGCGCGCCGAGCACCCATCCGGCGGAGGAGGCGTTGTCGGCGATAGTGTCCGCGAGGCCGATCTTCCAGTCCTTGATCCGGCTGTCGATCAGTTCGATGGACGGCGCGAACGCGACGGTGGCGTCGAGGACGTCGCTCTCGGTGCAGTCCGCGCCGGGCAGGTCCTTGCCGAGCACGAAGGCCACCTCGACTTCCACCCGCGGGAAGCAGTACCGCGAGGTGTCGACGGGACGGTCCTCGAAGACCTGCATGTCGTCGAGCAGGTGGCCGTAGTCGGGTTCGTCCACGCCCATCATCTGCTGCATGGCCAGCGAGGACAGCCCGACCTTGTGGCCGACCACGCGGGCACCGGCCGCGAGCCGGCGACGGATGTTGATCAGCTGGATCTCGTAGGCGTCGACGACGTCGATGTCGGGGTGCCGGGCCACGAGCGGGTCGACGGGGGTGCGGTCGCGTTCGGCGGCCTCGAGCTCGTCCGCCAGCCGGGTGCGCAGTTGCGTCGGCAGCATTGCGGTTCCTTCCTGTTCACCGGCGACCGGCATGTTCTGCAACCTGTTTCCGTTCGGCCCGTGGTGTGCGGGTGATTCTTCCTGGCAGAAGGGATGGACTCACCGCGCCATCATTCTATAACGTGTTCTACATGATCAAGCAGGAATACGACATCGTCGTAGTCGGCAGCGGTGCCGGCGGAATGACCGCCGCGCTGACCGCCGCGCACCAGGGCGCGAGCGTCGTCCTGATCGAGAAGGCACCCCACTACGGCGGCTCGAGCGCGCGCTCGGGCGGCGGGGTGTGGATCCCGAACAACGAGGCCCTGAGGGCCGCCGGGGTCACCGACACCCCGGACTCGGCCCGCACCTACCTGCACAGCATCATCGGCGACGTGGTGCCCGCCGACAAGATCGACACCTACATCGACCGCGGGCCCGAGATGCTGTCCTTCGTGCTGAAGCACAGCGCCCTGGAACTGCAGTGGGTGCCGGGCTACTCCGACTACTACCCCGAGGCCCCCGGTGGCCGGCTCGGCGGGCGGTCCGTCGAGCCGAAGCCGTTCGACGGCAAGCGCCTCGGCGACGACCTCGCCCTGCTCGAGCCCGACTACGTCAAGGGCCCGCCGAACTTCGTCATCACCCAGGCCGACTACAAGTGGCTCAACCTCCTCATGCGCAACCCGCGCGGACCGGTCCGCGCCGCGAAGGTCGGCATGCGATACCTGTGGGCCCGCGCGACGAGGAAGCACCTGCTGGTCCGCGGCCAGGCGCTCATGGCCGGACTCCGCGTCGGCCTGCGCGACGCCGGGGTTCCGCTGCTGCTCAACACCGCCCTGACGGACCTCGTCGTCGAGGACGGGGTGGTGCGCGGTGTGCGCGTCGAGTCGGACGGACAGCTGCACACCATCCGGGCCCACCGCGGCGTCGTGATCGCCTCCGGCGGCTTCGAGCACAACGAGCAGATGCGCACGCAGTATCAGCGCGCCCCGATCGGCACCGAGTGGACCGTCGGCGCGAAGGCCAACACCGGGGACGGCATCCGCGCGGGCCAGACTCTCGGTGCCGCCGTCGATTTCATGGACGACGCCTGGTGGGGCCCGTCCTTCCCGCTCACCGGCGGCCCGTGGTTCGCCCTGTCCGAGCGCAGCCTGCCGGGCTCGATGATGGTCAACGCGGCCGGCCGGCGCTTCGTCAACGAATCCGCTCCGTACGTCGAGGCGGTGCACGCCATGTACGGCGGCCGCCACGGCCGGGGCGACGGACCCGGCGAGAACATCCCGTGCTGGATGATCCTCGACCAGCGCTACCGCAATCGCTACACCTTCGCCGGCATCACGCCCCGCAGTCCCTTCCCCAAGCGGTGGCTGAAGGCGGGTGTGGTGGTCCAGGCCGGCTCGATCAACGAGCTCGCCGAGAAGATCGGCGTGCCGGCGCAGACCCTCACCGCGACCGTCGAACGATTCAACGGCTTCGCCCGCGCGGGCCGGGACGAGGACTTCGGACGCGGCGAATCCGGCTACGACCACTATTACGGCGACCCGCGCAACAAGCCCAATCCGAGCCTCGGCGCCATCGACAAGGCCCCCTTCTACGCGATCAAGGTGGTGCCCGGCGATCTCGGCACCAAGGGCGGCCTGCGCACCGACGCCGACGCCCGGGTCCTGCGCGAGGACGGGACCGTGATCGAGGGTCTCTACGCGGCCGGCAACGCCAGCGGTCCCGTCATGGGCCACACCTACGCCGGCCCCGGCGCCACGATCGGCCCGGCCATGACCTTCGCCTATCTCGCGGTTCTCGACGCCCTGGGCCGACCGGAGCAGCCCGCCGCGCGGCCGATCTCCGAGACCGCCCAACAGCACTGAGCCGCACTCGATCCGGCCGAACCCCGTCCGCCGAACAGAAAGGGTCCCGCGTGCCCATCGATCCCGCCGTCGCACTCGGCGCCGAACTGCCCGCCCAGGAATTCGCCTGGAGCAGCAGCGACGTTCAGCTCTATCACCTCGGTCTCGGCGCCGGCGCGCGTCCCACCGACCTCGGTGAGCTGCGCTACCTGCGCGACGGCGATCCGCAGGTCCTGCCCACCTTCGCCACCGTCGCCGCGACGTTCCACGCCACCGAGCCGCCGAAGGTCTCGTTCCCGGGCATCGAGATCGACCTGGCGAAGGTGGTGCACGGCAGCCAGGAGGTGACGGTGCATGCTCCCCTGCCACCGGAAGGCAAGGGCCGCACCGTGACCCGAATCGCCGAGGTGTGGGACAAGGGCAAGGCCGCGGTGATCGTGCAGGAGTCGACGACCACGGATCCGGCCGGCAACCCGCTGTGGACGGCCCGCTCGTCCATCTTCGCCCGCGGCGAGGGCGGCTTCGGCGGCGAACGCGGACCGTCCGAGTCCGTCGAATTGCCGGACCGAGCACCCGATTTCGAGGTGGATGTCGCGACGCTGCCGCAACAGGCCCTGCTGTATCGGCTGTGCGGCGACCGCAACCCGCTGCACTCGGACCCGCAGTTCGCGCAGGCCGCCGGGTTCCCCGCTCCGATCCTGCACGGGCTGTGCACGTACGGGATCGTCTGCAAGACGCTCACCGACGCGGCGCTCGACGGTGATGCCGCGTCCGTGCACGGATTCACGGCCCGGTTCGCCGGCGTCGTCTTTCCCGGCGAGACCCTGCGGGTGCGCGCCTGGCGCACCGGCGACCGGCTGCTCGCGACCGCCGCGGTGGTCGAGCGCGACCTCGCGCCCGCCCTCACCGACGTGGTCCTCACCATCGCCTGACACCCCGTCCTCCCCCAGCACCGGCCCGCCACGGGCCGGTGAGAAAGCAGTGTGTTCATGACGATTCGCACCGAACCCCTGCGCCTGTCGCGCCGGGGTTTCCTCGCCGCCGGCGCGGGCGCGCTCGCCGCCACCGCGCTCGGCGGCTGGACCCCCGTCCACGCCGTACCGGCCGGCTCGTCCGGTGCCACCCTGACCACCCCGGCCGCGTTTCCCGACGGCATCGCCCTCTACCAGCAGGCCTACCAGAACTGGTCCAAGGAGATCATGCTCGACGCGATCTGGACGTGCGCCCCGCGCAGTCCCGAGGACGTCGTCCGGCTCGCGAACTGGGCCCACGCTCACGGCTACACCGTCCGGCCGCGTGGCGCGATGCACGGCTGGACTCCGCTGACCATCGTCAACGGCGCACCGGTGGACAGGGTGATCCTGGCGGACACGATGGCGCATCTGAACGGGGTGTCGGTGCACTCCGGTTCGGACCCCGCCACCGTCACCGCCGGAGCCGGAGCGACACTCGACGCGATCACCACGGCGCTGCAGGGGCACGGCCTCGGCTGGGCCAACCTCCCCGCACCCGGGGTGCTGTCCATCGCCGGTGCACTGGCCGTCAACGCGCACGGTGCGGCGCTGCCCGCCGACGGCGAAAAGAACGTCCCGGGACACACCTTCGGCTCGCTGAGCAATCTCGTCACGGAACTGACCACGGTGGCGTGGAACGGCAGCGAGTACGCGCTGCGCACCTACACGCGCGCCGACGCGGACATCACTGCGCTGCTCGCCCACCTCGGCCGGACGTTCGTCACCTCGGTCACCCTGCAGGCCGGCCCGGACACCCGGATGCGGTGCCAGAGCTACACCGACATCGACTGGCGCGAGCTGTTCGCGCCTGCCGGAGCACCGGGACGCACCTTCGAGAGCTTCGTGCGGGCCTGCGGGCGCGCGGAGGCGATCTGGTATCCGTTCACCGACAAGCCGTGGATGAAGGTGTGGTCCCTCGCTCCGCAGAAGCCGGTGACGTCCCGAGAGGTGTTCGGCCCGTACAACTATCCGTTCTCGGACAACGTCCCCGAGCCCGTCACCGACCTGCTCGGGCAGATGACGGCCGGGAACCCCGCCATCGCGCCGGCTTTCGGGCAGGTCTACTACAACACCACCGTCGCCGGCCTCGCCGCCACGAACTCGAGCGACATCTGGGGCTGGTCCAAGGACCTGCAGTTCTACATCAAGGCCACCACCCTGCGGCTCACGGAGGGCGGCGGCGCGGTCCTCACCAACCGCGCCAACATCGCGAACGTGATCCACGACTTCACGCAGTGGTTCCACGAACGCATCGAGCACTACCGGGCGCTGGGGCAGTACCCGCTCAACGGCCCGGTCGAGATCCGGTGCTGCGGGCTCGATCAACCCGACGACGTGCGGGTCCCGTCCGCCGGGCCGCCGACCATCTCCGCGACCCGGCCGCGACCCGACCACCCCGAGTGGGACACCGCGATCTGGCTCAACGTGCTCGGGGTGCCGGGCACCCCCGGCATGTTCGCGTTCTACCGCGAGATGGAGCAGTGGATGCGCGGTCACTACAACAACGCCGACTCCACCTTCCGGCCCGAATGGTCCAAGGGCTGGGCGTTCGGCCCCGAACTGCCGTACACGGACCAGCGGGTCATCGAGCAGGTCCTGCCCGGCACCTACCGGGAAGGCGTGCCCGCGGACGAGAACTGGGACTCCGCGCGGGCGGTGTACAACCGACTCGACCCGCATCGGGTATTCAGCAACAGCTTCATCGACCGGCTGCTGCCCTGACGAGAAGGCGCCGGATATCCGCGCCCGCCGGTGCTACCCGCGCGCGTTCTCACGCGCGCGGGTAGCACCACGCCGCGCAAGCATGGTGAGGACGGATACCCGGCCGAAGTGGCCCCACAGCCGGCCGAGCCGCACCCACAGCTGCCAGTACGCCACACCCACCACGAGCGACGCCGCGAACGCGAGCCACGGGTCGATGTCCCGCAGCAGCGGATAGACCGTGAAGTGGGTCAGGTAGATGTAGAGCGACGAGGCGGCGAGCACCTCGGCCGGCCGCACCAGCAGCGCCGGCCACCAGGTCCGCGGCACCCAGATCAGCAGGAGCAGGCCGCCGATCACGAGAGCGGTGCGGTCGGTTTCGGCATGGAAGAACCCCGGCACCGTCGCCACCGCCAGGACGGACACCACCAGCCGCTGCCACACCGCGGTCGCCCGGGCGGTCGCCCAGCCGAGTGGGAAGAGCCAGAACACCACGTACGACGCCAGGATCTGACTGGTCGGCATGTCCGGCCCGAGCACCTCGTACCGGGTCAGCAGGCCCACGCCCACCAGCGCGAGCGGGAACGCGAACGGGAACCGTCGCTCGTGCCGGTCGAACCACGGCACGGCGAGCAACAGAGCCACCGCGACGAGCGCGTACACCAGCGCCTCGATGAACCAGTACCGCCATTCCTTCGTCCACGCGGGCGGTCCGAGCACCCCGTTGAGCAGGAACACACTCGACCAGCGGTACTCGCCGGTGAGCGCGTGCACCGCGCCGATCCACACGACGGCCGGTGCGGCGATCCGGGCGACGCTGAGCAGGGTGGTGCGCAGCCGCTCGGCGCGGGGCTTGGGCAGTTGGAATCGCGCGTAGTTGTAGCCCGCGGCCGCGAGCAGCACGTGCGCCCCGCCCACGAGGGCGAACAGGTGCAGATGCGAGCCGACGATGAGCACGATCGCCACGGCGCGGATGAGCACGTTGGTCTCGACGATCCGCCAGCCCCACGGCGCCCGGCGCGACGACGGGCTCAGCTCGCGCAGCGGCGTCGTCGGCCAGTCCGCGGGCAGATGCCCGAGCAGCCGCTCGAGCCGCACCGACATGCGCACGTACGACAGCGAGTCGCCACCGAGGTCGACGAACGTGCTGTCGTCGGTGACGTCGTCGCGGCGGAGAACGTCCGCGTACAGCGCCCGCAGCCGCCGTGGGTCCACGGCCCGCGCCTCGGGCGCCGGCTGCGGTGGTTCCGGGGCGGCGCCGAGCGCGGCGACGGCGCGGTAGTCCGGTTTGCCGTTGGGGGTGCGGGGCAGCTCGGCCACGACGCACACCCGCACCGCGGACTCGGGCAGCCCGCTCGCGCGGGCCGCGACCGCCCGCACGGGCGCGGCGTCGGCTCCCTGGACGGCGACGATCAGTTCGTCGTCGCCGCCGGCGCAGCACGCGACGAGCTCGTGGCGCGCGAGGACGGATTCGATGCGCTGCAGGTCGATGCGCAGGCCGAACAGCTTCGCGAAGCGGGAGCGGCGGCCCACGATCCGGTACAGCCCGGCGTCGGTGCGGACGGCGAGGTCACCGGTGCGCAGTTCGTCGACGACACGCCCGAGGGCCAGCTCGGACGGGTCGGTGGCATAGCCGAGCATGACGTTGGGCCCGGTGTAGACGAGTTCGCCGGCACCGTCGCCGGCCTCGGGCACAGGGTCGATGCGGAAGGCGCCGCCGGGAACGGGGACGCCGATCGTGCCGGGGTGCTCCGCGGCGAGGTGCGGGGGCAGGTAGGCCATGCGGGCGGTGGCCTCGGTCTGGCCGTACATGACGAAGAACTGCCACCCGTCGCGCCGGCCGAGGTCGACATAGCGGCGGACGCGGTCGGGGTCGAGACGGCCGCCGGCCTGGGTGACGTAGCGCAGGTTCGGCAGGTCCATGTCCGCGAAGCCGACGCGGTCGAGCAGGTCGAAGGTGTACGGCACGCCCGCGAGGGCGCTGACCCGGTGCCGGTGCACGAGGTCCCAGAATCCGGGGTCGGTGACGGACCGGTCGGTGAGCACGATCCCGGCGCCCCGCAGCAGGTGGCTGTGCAGCACGGACAGGCCGTAGCAGTAGTGCATCGGCAGGGTGGTGATCGCGCGGTCGGTGGCGCGGATGTCGAGGTAGTCGGCGATGGCCTCGGCGTTCGCCTGCACATTGCGGTGCGAGAGGCGCACGAGCTTGGGCGAGCCGGTCGAGCCGGAGGTACTGAGCAGCAGCGCGAGGTCGGAATGCAGGTCGTGGGTGGTGCCGTCGGCGAGTTCTTCGATCCGGCCGCCGTCGACGACGACGTCGGGCCGGTAGGCCTCGATCGTCGCGGCCAGGGCGTCGGGCCGGTCGCCGGGCACGAGCAGCACGGGATGGCCGGCGGACAGCGCCGCCAGGTAGGCCACGATCGGGTCGACGGCGTTGGCCCCGGCGACCAGGACGAGACGCCGGGTGGTGCCGAGGCGGTCGGCGACGGCGGCGATCCGCTCGGCCAGGTCGGGATAGGTGATCTCGGTGCCGTCGCAGACGAGTGCGGTCCGTTCGCCGTGTTCGGCGAGATGTCGGACGAACGGAACCGTCGGACAGTCGACGAGCTCGGAAGAACGTGGTACCACCGCGGCAGTCTATAAGGTTTGGCTGTCCTGAATCCAGGCTCGGTCGGGTTCGCGGAGCAGTGCGAGGCGGCTGAGCAGCCGGTCGACGTCGGGTTCGGCGGGGACGGACGTCGCGAAGTCGGCGCGCGCGACGGTGGCCGACACCGTGAGCCGGACGTCGGCGTCGCACAGCACGTCGACGACGTTGCCGAAGCGGCGCAGGGCGTCCGCGTCGAGCTCGCGCAGCGGCGGGACACCGGTGACGACCCATTCGCCGTGGTCGCGGAGGACGGCGAGGTAGTCGGCGGGCGCGGTGGGGGCGCGGCACAGGTCGGCGAAGTCGAACCACACGACGTCGCCGCGCACGGCGAGGACGGGTAGTGCGCGGCCCGACGGTCGCAGGGTTCGCCGCTCCCCCGGCTCCGGAACGTCGAGAGCGCCGGGCGGGAGGAACTCACCCGAGGCGAATCCGTCGCCCGGGGTGGCCGTACCGGTGCGGCGACGGTCGATCGGCCCGCCGACCTCGACCACCTCGAGCCGGCGTTCGAGCAGGGCGATGGTGGGCTCGAACAGGTGGTGGAACAGAGGGTTGGGCAACAGGCCCGAGGGCGGGTAGTTGGAGGTGGCGACGAGCGCGACGCCCCGCTCGTGAAGGATGCGTACGGCGCGCGCGACGAGCATGCCGTCGCCGACGTCGTGGACGTGGAACTCGTCGAAGCACAGCACACGGGCGTCGCCGAGCGCGGCGTCGACGGCGTCGTCGATCGAGCCGAGGCGATGCGCCTGCGCATGCAGGCCGGCGAAGAAGCCGTGGAAGTGGTGCCGTCGCGCGGGACCGGGCACGGCCTCGAGGAACCGCTCCATCAGCCACGTCTTGCCGCGACCGACCGGCCCCCACAGGTAGACGCCGCGCGGGGTGGTGCGCCGCGCGGCGAGGTCGCCGCGCAGCCGCCCCAGGGCGGCGGCGCCGGCCCGCTGGTACGGATCCTCGGCCATCCCACCTCCTCTACATTGGTAGAGTACTCTACATATGTAGAGTTGGATCATGGCCAGCAGCCCCGACCGTCGCACCCTGATCGCCGAGACCACCCTCGACCTGATCGCCCGCGACGGACTGCGCGCGCTGACCCACCGCGCCGTCGACCGCGCCCTCGCCCTGCCCGACGGCTCGTGCTCGTACTACTTCCGCACCCGCGGAGCCCTGCTCGACGCCGCCGTGCACCGGCTCGCCGAGCGATCACGCGACGCGTTCGAGCACTCCGGTCTCACCCGCCCGACGACCCCGGTCGACGTCGACGCCGCCGCGCGCGCGGTCGCGACGGCACTCGACCGCGACCTGGCCCACCGCCGCCGGGATCTGCTCGTGCGGTATGCCCTGGCCACCGACCCGGCCATCGGTGCCGAGCAACGCGCCGGCCTTGCAGCCGCCCTGTTCTCCCGCGCCGCCGCGCGCGACCTCGTGGCCGCCTGCGGCGCCGACGACGCCGACTCCGCGGCTGCCGATCTCGTGAGCCTGGCCGAGGGACTGACCGTGGACCGGCTGCTCGGCGCCCGGTCGCTGGAGGGACTCGCCGCCGGCACCGCCGCGAGCGTCGCGCAATTGGCCCGGCCGATCGCGGTGTACCTCCGCGGCCTCGCCGGGGGCGACGGTACCGGCCGGGCACGAACCATGCGATCGTGATCCGGCACCGGCCTGCCTCCCGGGAGGCCCAGCCGTGGGCAGGCGAAGACACGTCGCGTGCCTAGGATTGGCTCATGCGATCGGCCGCCGGTGAACGGTACTTCCTCGAGTCTCTGGACCGTGGGCTCGCGGTGCTCGAGTGCTTCGACGAACAGCACCGGGAGCGCACTCTCAGCGAGGTGGCCCAGGTGGTGGGGATCACCCGATCGACAACGCGAAGAATCCTGCTGACCCTCGTCGATCGCGGGTTCCTGCGGCAGGAGGGTCGTCGCTTCATGTTGACCCCGCGCGTTCTCCGTTTCGGCTTCTCCTACCTGTCCGGGCTGGCGCTCCCGCAGCTGGCCGAACCGCACCTGGCGAAACTCGCCGCCGAACTCGAGGAAACCGTCTCGGTCACCGTGCTCGACGGATCGGACGCACTCTACGTCGCGCGAGTCCGTTCGCCGCGGATCGTGCGTATCGCGATCTCGGTCGGCATGCGCTTCCCGGCGTACGCGACCTCGCACGGCCGGGTCCTGCTGTCCGGCCTTACCGCCGACGAACTCGACCGCTACCTGGAGACGACGGAACTGCGGGCGTTCACCGAGCAGACCCTCGTAGACCCGGACCGGCTGCGCGCCGAGATCCTGACCACGGCCGAGCGGGGTTGGGCGTTGTCGGAGGACGAACTGGAACTGGGGGTTCGCGGCGTCGCCGTGCCCATCCGGGACCGAACCGGCCGGATCGTCGCCGCGCTCAACTCTTCCCTGCAGAACATCGCGCATTCCGGCGCGGACGTCGAGGCACGAGTGGTCTCCCGATTGCAGGAAGCAGCCCAGCGGATCGGGGCCGATCTCGCGATCAGCGGACCATGAGCCGTGCGCGGTGCCGGCGGCTCCCCTTCCATGCTCGGCCGCACCCGGCCCGGCGAGGCGGATCAACCGATCCGTGCAGCATTTCGTGATCGAGAAGCCATTACGCGTAGGAGATTTCGAGCGCCCACGCCCCTGGCCCCGTCCGTTGCCGCCTCCGGTCGATCCGCGTCTCAGGGCGCGGTCGCGACAGTCGATGTCCGCGACGCCCGGGCGGCCCGGCCGGCGTCACCGTGGTCGTGTCCGAGCCGCCAGGCGATGATCCCGGAGATCACGCATCCGCCGGCGAGATAGACCGCCACCAGGTGCCACGACCCGCCGGAGACGGTGACCAGGGCCGCCGCGATGAAGGGGGTAAACCCACCCCCGACCGCGCTGGCCACCTGGTAGCCCACCCCGGCGCCGCTGTATCGGTACTCGGCGCCGAACATCTCGGTGAACAGCGGCTGCTGCACGCTGACCACCATGTCGTGGGCGATGTTGACCAACAGCACCGCGAAGATGACGGTTCCGATCATCGAGCCGCCCTCGAGCATCGCGAAGAACGGGAACGCACAGACGGCGCCGAGTGCGGAACCGAGCATGTACACCCGGCGACGCCCGTACCGGTCGGACAGCCACGCGAACAACGGGATGGTCACCATTCCGAGGGCACCGACGAGCAGGCCGACGTTGAGCATGAAACTGCGTTCCATGCCGAGTTCGTTGGTGGAATAGCTGAGCGCGAACGTCGTGACGATGTACATCGAGAACAGCTCGACGAAGCGCAGACCGATGATCTGCAGAAAAGCCTTGGGATGCTTGGTCAGTGCTTCCACGAGGGGGATGCGCTTGCGGCTCTGCTCGCCGAGCTCCGCTTCGAGCCTCTCGACCTTCTCGGTGAACTCCTGACTCTCCTCCACGCTGGAGCGTACCCACAGGCCGAAGGCGACGAGCACAATGCTGGCGACGAACGGAACACGCCACCCCCATTGGGTGAAAGCCTCGTCGGTCATGACGCTGCTCATCAGCATGACGAATCCGGTGGCGAGAATCAGGCCGACGGAGTAGCCGACCTGTACGCCGCTGCTGTAGAGAGCCTTCTTCTTCGGTGGCGCGCTCTCCACCGCCATCAACGCGGCACCACCCCATTCACCGCCGACGGCGAACCCTTGCACAGCCCGCAGCGTGACGAGCAGGACCGGCGCCCACCACCCGATCGACGCGAAGCTCGGCAGCAGGCCGATCAGGGCAGTGGCGCTTCCCATGATCACGATGGTGAGCACCAGCATCCGCTTGCGACCGAGGCGGTCACCGAAGTGACCGAAGACCACCCCACCGAGCGGCCGGAAGAGGAATCCGACGCCGAAAGTCGCGAACGCGGCGAGCGTGCCGATGGCCGGGCTGACGTTGGGGAAGAACTCCTTGTTGAAGACGAGCGCGGCCACCAGGCCGTAGAGGATGAAGTCGTACCAGTCGATGACGGCGCCGACGAAGCTGCCGAAGGCTGCGCGCCGAGCCTGAGACTCGTCTGGGCCGGCGAGGTGCCGCTCGTTCATACCCGATCCTCGATCCGTATGTTCGTAATGCGAACGCATGTCCGCTGAGTGGATATATGTGACGGTAGACACTCCGCAGGAGTTTCGTCAAGACGAGCGACAGGTGTCGCCACCGGCACGAAAACTGCGGCAATGCACCGGCGCCACCGGACCGCAGCGGAATACACGCGTGTAATTCATTCCGGTACAGGGTGATCCGAACAGTTGCCCTGCAGCCGGGCACGCCACACCGGATAATTCGACCCATGCCCGCCTCCCGCTCCGCGGTGCCCGCCCCGATGCTGGCCACGCCCGGCCGGCCGCCGATCGGCACCGGCTGGGCGGTGGAGATGAAGTGGGACGGCGCCCGCACGGTGGCGGTGTGCGACGGCGAGCGGTGCCGGCTCTACAGCCGCAACAGCAAGGACATCTCGGGGGTCTACCCGGAATTGACGATCGCGCTGTCGGCGGTGTCCCGGGGCCGGCCGATGGTCGTCGACGGGGAGATCGTCGCTCCCGATCCGCGGTCCGGGGCGCCGGCGTTCGCCCGGCTGCAGAGCCGCATCCACGTGGCGAAACCGACGGCGGCCCTGATCCGGACCATCCCCGTGGAGTTCTACGCATTCGACCTGCTCGCGCTCGACGGCGCGCCGACGACCCGGCTGCCGTACCTCGAACGTCGCCGTCGGCTGGTCGACCTGTCGGTGTCCGGCCCCCTGGTCCGCACGCCGCCGCACTGGGTCGGCACCGACACGAAGATCCTCCTCGACCTTGCCCGCGATCACGGTCTCGAAGGCATCGTCTGCAAGCGGACCGATTCCGTCTACCAACCGGGACGCCGCTCTCCGGCATGGATCAAGACCGCCCTGCGCGAGAGCACCGAAGCCGTGATCGCGGGATGGTTGCCGGGCACCGGCATGCACCGCCCGACGTTCGGCTCCCTCGTCCTCGGCGCCCACGACGACGACGGCCGTCTCGTCCACATCGGCAACCTCGGCACCGGCTTCACCACCGCCGGCCGGCGCGCCCTGTGGGAGAGGCTCGACGAACTCGAGCGGCCCAGCGATCCGTTCGACGTGATACCTCCGGCGCCCGTCGTCCGGGCCGCCCGATGGGCCGAGCCGGTGCTGGTCGGGGACGTCGAGTATCGCGAGTTCACCGGCGACAGTCTGCGCCACCCGAGTTGGAAGGGACTGCGGCCGGACAAGGAGCCGGAGGAGGTAAGAGCACCGAAATAGGAATGGATGCACCATCGCTGTGGTTTGACGAGGTCCCCGGTTCGACGCGACGGGGTTCTGGCATGCAACGTCGTGCACTTGGACGCTGGGCAGACTGTGTGCGAGGCGATGCTGGAGGGGCGGGCGCGGCAGCGGCGTGCACGGTTTCCGAATGAGAACGGCACGATCCGTTCGCGACTGCGACTCGCACGGAATTGTATCCGTGACAATGGAATCCGGTCGAGAATGAGGCTGAGGCATGGGCAAGCCTCCGGAAGACGGGATACCGGTGGCGTCCACGCGAGCGACCCGGCACTGCGCGGAGTGGCCCCAGGATTTGGCCCTTGCCCTCACGACGTCGTCGGTCGCCCCTGCTGCGTCCGGTCGAGCAGGGTGAGGTAGGTATCGAGCTGGGCCGCGCCGGCGAGAAGGTTGCGGCTGCGCGTGGTCAGCCGGTCCTGCCAGGAGCCGAGGAAGGCGGCCAACGCGTCCGCCCCGCCCGCCGTGCGCAGCGACTCGAGGAACCGGGCGACCTGGGACAGCGGGTAGCCGCCCTGGCGCAGTTGCCGTGCGATCTCGGCGTCGCGCACGCAGTCCGGTCCGTATTCGCGATAGCCCGTTGCCCGGTCGCGGTCGGGGCGCAGGATGCCCTGGGTCTCCCAGGTGCGCAGCGTGGCCGGGTGCACGCCGAGTCGGCGGGCGAGTTCGCCCACAGTCAGCGGTCCACCGCGGACAGCAGTCGGTGCCGTGGTGGACAGGGCGCCCAGGGCCGTTGCGACCTCGATGCGGGTGCCGCGTTCGGCGAGCAGCGCGACGTGCGCGGCGTCGATCAGCCGGTAGGCGGACTCGGTGTCGCCGCGGTTGACTGAACGCATGATGTCCGTTGCCTGCCGGTGCCCGTGGCCACCGCGCAACGCGAGGAAGGCGCGTAGAGCCTGCGCGTGCAGGGGCGTGTAGCGCCGGTAGCCGGTCTCGCTGCGCTCGGTCGGCGGGAGGATGCCCGCGTCGTCGTAGTTGCGGATCGCCTGTGCGGACAACCCGTGTTCCCGGGCGAGGTCGATGGGTCGCAACGTGCACCTCCGATTGAGGCTTCTACCTCTGGATTCCTGGTCGCAGTCGCAGAAGTTTCACTCGATTCTTCAACGATATCGTCGAGGGCAGTTCCTTCCGACAAGGGGTGTTCATGTCTACTGCCGCAGCACTGCGTGGAATCGGCCGCCAACTCGACGACCCGGCAAGCCTGGGCCGCGCCCTCGACGAACTGCTCGCCACGCGGCCCGAGCCGCCGACCCTGCTCGCCCTCGGCGAGCCGACCCACGGGATCGAGGCGTTCCCGTTACTGCGCAACGAACTCCTCGGTCACCTCGTCGAACAGGGGTACCGGTCGATCGTGCTGGAGACCGATGTCTTCGCCGCGTCCGTCGTCGACGACTACGTGGCCGGGGGAACGGCGGAGATCGACACGGTGCTCGCGACCGGGTTCAGCCACGGGTTCGGCGCGGTGCCGGGCAACCGCGAACTCGTCGAATGGCTCCGCGCGCACAATGCCGGCCGTGCGCCGCAGGATCGGGTTCGCTTCCACGGCTTCGACGCGCCGTTGGAGTTCTCCGGGGCGCCGAGCCCGCGACGCGCACTGTCCTCGGCCAACGACTACCTGCCCGCGGCGCTGCGGCCCGCATCGGTCCGCGACCTCGACGCGCTGCTCGGCGAGGACGCGGACTGGACCAACCAGGCGGCCATGTTCGACCCGGCAGCGTCCGTCGGCGACTCCGATCGCGCTCACGCCCTGCGCATTGTCGCCGACGACCTCGCCAGCGCCCTGCGCCGCGCGGCACCCGGCCTGTGCTCCGCCGACCCGACCGGCTACGACCACGCCGTCGCGCACGCGCGCACCGCCCAGGGCCTGCTGCGCTATCACGCCGCCATGGCCAGTCCCGCACCCGATCGCATCGCGACCTTGCTCAGCCTGCGCGCCGAGATGATGGCCGAGAACCTGCTCGCGATCGTTGCCCAGGAGCAGCGACGCGGGCCGAGTCTGGTGTTCGCGCACAACGTTCACCTCCAGCGTGCGCAGTCCCACATGCCGGTCGGCGAGAGCGAGGTGAGCTGGGGGAGCGCCGGCGCGCTCGTCGGGCTCACCCTCGGCGAGCGCTATGTGTTCCTGGCCACCGACGCCAACCCCGACAGCGATCCGGGCACCCTCCAAGGCGTGTTGGCCGAGGCGACCACCCGCCGCGCCCTGTTCCCGGCACCGGCCCTGCGCGCCGCGCTTGCCCCGTCGACGGGCACGGGCGAACCGATCGTGCCCGGCCACATCCCGCTGGGCCCGGCGGACCTGGACGGCGCCGACGCGGTCATCTTCGTCGCCGACACCGACGGAAGACGGCATCAGTACTGGTAGCCGCACTCGACGCGCAGGCCAAGGTCCGCGGAAGCCCCTCACCGAACGAGGGCCGTCGCACGAGATATGTTGCGCAACAAGGAATCTGGTTCGCAGACCAATATAGCGGGTTCGAATGGTGTGCACCCGCCACTCCTGGTACCCGCTCACGTTCGCCCGGGCGACGGTAGAACACCACCGGACGGTCACCCCGGTCACGGGAGTGGCACGCCGGCCTCGTCTATCGCCAGCCACAGGCCGCCGAACTCCTCGACCTTGTGGCACAGCACCTGTCCGGGCTCCTCGTCGGCATAGAAGTACAGCGGGTGCCCGGCGTAGGTGACCTGAGCGGTCCCGTCGGAGCGCGACGTGGTGCCCAGCAGCCCCTGGTCGGCGTCACCGGCCGCGACGGGAGCACCGACGGTGAGCACCGGCGGCCACGCCACGGCACAGTCCCCGTAGCAGTCGGGGACCGTGCCGGCCTCCCGGTCGAAGATGTAGATCGCCTGGTCCCTCCGGTCGAAGAGCATTTCACCGATGGGACCGTTCGCCGTGGTGATCACCGTCGGCTCTCCGGCCGTGGTCACCGCAGGTTCCGACGCGGGGACGACATCGTAGGAGCTCTCGCCCGTCGCCCCACAGCCGGTGGCGACGAGCACCACGAGCGGGAGGAGCGCGCACCACACGGCCCCCGGCCCCCGCTCGCCGATCTGTGCCGGCATCACCGATGCTCGGGGTTCTCGAACGACGGATGACACCCGGCGTCCCACAGCGATCGCTGGTTGCCACCCACCGGAAAGCCGCCGGCCCGCACGAGCAGTGCGGCGGTGTGCATGAGGTTGTAGGTCATGAATGTGGTGTTGCGATTGGTGAAGTCGTTCTCGGGGCCGCCCGACCCCGGATCGAGGTACGAGGGACCCGGGCCGGCCTCCCCGATCCAGCCGGCGTCGGCCTGCGGCGGGATCACGTATCCGAGGTGCTGGAGGCTGTAGAGGATGTTCATCGCGCAGTGCTTGACGCCGTCCTCGTTGCCGGTGATCAGGCAACCGCCCGCGCGGCCGTAGTACGCGTACTGGCCGTGCTCGTTGAGCAGCGAGGAACAGCCGTAGAGACGTTCGACGACCTTCTTGGTGACCGACGAATTGTCACCCAGCCAGATGGGCCCGGCGATGACGAGGATGTGCGCGGCGAGGATCCGGTCGAACAACTGCGGCCATTCGTCGCTCGGCCATCCGTGCTCCGTCATGTCGGGGTACACGCCCGTCGCGATGTCGTGGTCGACGGCCCGGATCTGGTCCACCGTGACGCCTTCGCGCTCCATCAACGCCACACTGCGATCGATCAACCCCTGCGTGTTGCTGGTCTCGGGCGATCGTTTGAGCGTGCAGTTGACGAACATCGCACGCAGTCCCTCGAACTGCGGCGGTCCGCCCGCGCCCTGCGACTCCTCGAACACCGGTTCGGCCATGGGTCCTCCCATACGAGATCCGCACGCCTACGATAGGCCGCGACGACACCCCGCGGAGGCGGTTCCGTGTCTCCTCTGCTGCCGGAGACCTACGGTAACGTTCGGAACATCGTTGCCCGGGGAAGGGATCGGCACGCGTGACCGACGAACTCGCGCAGCGAGGACGCGTCGTGAGCGTGCGACTCGAACCCGCGGGACCGAGCGTCAGGCCGCCTGTGCGACCTCGGCTCGGACGTCCGTGGCCACCGGGACCGACTTCTGCTTCTCCGGCTGCGTGACCGTGGAGCGCGAGGGCGCACCGCAGTTCCCCGTGGCCCGGCACAGCAGGTGCGTGGCCGCGCAGAACGCCCCGCCGAGTGCCGCCCAGAGGAGCGAACCGAACATCCACATCCCCACCACGGCTACGGCCAGCACCAGCACGCCGTCCAGCACGAAAGCCACCACGGGGTGCGCGACCAGAGGCTCGTCGTTGCCGCCCTGTCGTTCCGTCTCCATCCGCCCGTCTCCTTTCCTGCCGACTCCGTATCCGATACCCAGCCCGGACGGAATTCACACCCTCGGTGCACGAACAGGGGACGAGAGGAGCACCGCGACGATCCGGATACGCGTTCGACTGGCGAAATCGTTTTGTGATGCGATACAAATGAGTGCATAATGTGAGAGCGATCACACTGTGGTACGGCAGGGGGTACATCAGTGGTCCATACATGCGAGGGTCGGCACCGGTTACGGACCGATATCGACGACGACGCCGGCGAGTCCTACTCGCGTCTCCGGCACACGTCCGGCACGGCGGCAGGTGCGTGCGTGGTGGCGGCAGCCATGGCGGTCGCCGTCACCGGTTCGGTGCTTCTCGGGCTGGCAGTCGCAGCGTCCGTCCTGGTGGCCGTAGCCATCGCCGCCATCATGATCTGACGCGCGGACCCGGCTCCCCGTTCACGCCTCGACCACCAGGAGCCAATCCTGGTCGCCGTCGACGTTCGTCCCCGGGGTGGCCACGTTTCCGTCCCGATCGATCTCCGCCGGCAGCGAAGGCGCGGCGGCATCGGCGGGATCGATCCAGCCGAGTGTCGCTCCCGGCGGAGTCAGTGCACGGTCGAGCCGGATCGTGCGCTGCGTCGGCACATAGACGACGGCGAGCGAGCCGTCCGGGGTGCGTGCAGCGGTGACGTAGTCGTCGTCCAGGACGTCCACCATCTCGTCGTCCGTCGATCGGGTGCCTCGCCCGTCGAGCACGAACGGCTCGTCGACGTCCGGCACCAACTGCCACCAGGCCCACGAGGCCCACAGATCGCGAATGGCCTCGAGCTGTGTGACGGCGGGTGTGTCGAGGCGCGATTCCCAGCCGTCTCGGAACTCCCAGTCGTCGGAGCCACGAAACTCCCCCGGTGATCCGGAGGTCAACGCCCACAGAGCCTGGCGCCGAAGGGTCTCGTCGGTTGTCGGCGCCGTGTCGGGCTGGTTGTTCTCGCCCTCGTAGTTTCCCTCCGAGAAGACGGCGGGACGCGGGTCCCTGGCGCCCGCCGGTCGCTGGTAACCGTCCAGCACTGCCTTGTACGTCGGCAGATATGTGTAGACGAAGTTCCAGTCCGCCAACGGTTCCCAGAAGGGGTTGTCCGTCGAGAGCGATTTCTGGGGTCCCAGCTGTATCGAGAACGGCCTGTCCGAGCCGGCCGCCCTGATCCCTTGGAGCATGCCGCGCAACACGTGGTCGGAGTCGGAACCCGCAGCGGGATCGTCTGTCTCGGGAGAATAGTCCCCGCCGGTCATCCAGACGATGTTCGGAAACCGAGCGTATCGCTGGGCGAACATCCGGCCGTAGACGGCGGCCTGTTCGGCAGTCGCCGACGCGAACACGTCGGAGATGTTCCACCCGTCCATCGGGTAGAGGAACAGCGTGTTCCCGTGCCGGCAGGCGATCCGCAGGTACTCGTCGACACGCGCCCAGTACCGCTCGTTCCACGCCGTGATGTCACCGTCGACGAACGGTCGGATGCCGTCGAAGGTCGCTCCCTCCTCGCTCGGCCCGCCGTTGTCGGGGACGGCGACCGCAGAGATTATCGATGCGTTGAACCCGTGGGCCTCACGATTCGCGAAGTACGATTCGGCCTGCTCGGGCGACCAGTCCGCCAGGCCGGACCACGGCGAGTCTCCGCGAATCAGGATCGGGTCGCCATGCTGATCTTCGAAGTAGCGGCCGTCACGACCGACAGCGGAGATGTAGCGATGGCCGGCGCTCTCGGTGACGTCGCACGCTGCGGCCGCCGGGACGGTCGCGGGCGGCGACGGCCGAACCTGCGGCCCGCCGCCATCCGAACAACTCGCCAGGCAGAGCAGGACCAGGAGGGACAGGCCGGCGGTTCCGCCTCGAAGGTCCCCGGTTCCGGCTTACCGTGAGCGTGCGGCCGAATGCTCGCGCCCGGACCGTCGCCGGCCGCACAGCACGGGGAGGGAGCACGATGAACGATCTCCTCCGGCAGGTCGCCGAACTGCGCACGGATCTGCAGGCCCTGGACCGGCGCGTGCGCTCCCTCGCCGAGGCGTTCGACCTGGTGGATCCGGTATCGGACGACGACGCCGCCGAGGCCAACCTGCGGGAGGTCGTCGACGGCCTCAGCGACGCCCACCTGGATCTGAGCACCGCGGACAAACATCTCGAGACCGTCGCGTCGCACGCGGCCCGGCTCGGCGCCTGACCGCGTCGGCCGTCGCCGGGGGCCTTGCCGCGGTAGGCTCGGCCTCGCCACTGTTCGACCAGGACGGCCGGATTCGGACCGGCGCCGCAGGAGGGCAGCTATATGAACGGTGCCGTCGGCAGCGATCGGCGGATCGCCCACCACGCCGCCTCTCGGGGTGCGCCGGACACCGGGCATCTGCCGCAGCGGCCCCGAGTGGTGGTCGTCGGCGCGGGCATCGCGGGGCTGACCGCCGCCACCGCCCTCGCCGAGCGCGGCGTGGAGGTCGAGGTGCTCGAACGCGAGGCTCACCTCGGCGGGCGAGTCGGCGGGTGGCACGAGCGGCTCGACGACGGCACCGGGATCGCGATGAACCGCGGGTTCCACGCCTTCTTCCGGCAGTACTACAACCTGCGCCGGCTGCTGCGCCGCACCGACCCGGATCTGCAACGGCTGACGGCGGTCGACGACTATCCGCTCATCGACGGCGAGGGCCGGCGCGACACCTTTCGCGGGATCCCGAACACCCCTCCGTGGAACGCGCTGGTGTTCGCGTTGCGCAGCCCCACGTTCCGGCTGCAGGACCTGGTGCGCATCGACGTGCGGGCGGCGGCCCCGCTGGCGACCGTGTCCGTGCCGGAGATCTACGACCGGCTCGACGACGTCGATGCACAGACGTTCCTGCAGCGCATCCGCTTTCCGGAGGCGGCCAACCATCTGGCGTTCGAGGTGTTCTCGCGCAGCTTCTTCGCTCCCCCGGCCGGCATGTCGGCCGCCGAGCTGGCCACGATGTTCCACATCTACTTCCTCGGCTCCGCCGAGGACTGCTCTTCGACGTGGCCACCGGCAACTTCGACACCACCCTGTGGGAGCCGCTCGGCCGGTACCTCGCGGGACACGGCGCGCGCATCCGGACGTCCACCGCGGTGACCGGCGTCGAACTCGGCGGTACCCGGACCTTCCGCGTCCACGACGGCACCGGCGGCAGCATCGACGCCGACGGCCTCGTCCTCGCGCTCGATGTGGCCGGGCTGCGCGCCCTCGTCGACGCCTCGCCGGATCTCGGCGATCCCGGATGGCGTTCCCGGGTGGACCGATTGCGTTCCGCGCCCCCGTTCCTGGTGCAGCGCCTGTGGCTGGACCGTCCCGTCGCCGCGGACCGCCCGGCATTTCTCGGCACCGGCGGCCTGCGCCCGCTCGACAATGTCAGCGTGCTCGACCGTTACGAGGAGGAGGCCCGGGCCTGGACTCGCCGCACCGGCGGCTCGGTCGTGGAACTGCACGCGTACGCCGCGACGGGAGATGCTGTCGGCGGGGCACATTCGCCCGACGACGTGCGCGCCCAGGTGCTCGCGCGCCTGCACGCGATCTATCCCGAGACCGCCGCGGCCCGCGTCGTCGAGGAACGCACGCTCTGGCGTCAGGACTGCCCGTTGTTCGGGGTGGGCGATTTCGCGCGACGGCCCACCGTTCGCACCCCGCACGAGCGGTTGATGCTCGCCGGCGACGGCATCCGGATCGATCTGCCGGTGGCCCTCATGGAACGCGCGGCCACCACCGGGTGGCACGCCGCGAATTCCCTTCTCGCGCAATGGGGTGTGGCCGGACACGACCTGTATACGGTGCCCACGCAGGGCCGTTCACCCGTCCTGCGCCGGCTCGCCGCCCTGGAAAGGCACCCCGCATGAGCGTGCTCGATCCGCTGTACCGGCGCTGGCCCGACACCTGGCCCGTCCGGCCCATCGACCCGGACCGCTGGGCCGCGCAGCAACCCACCTACCGCGGTGCACGGCCCGAGCTGATCTCCGCCGTCCTCGACCGCGCCCAGCGCCGGCCGTCCGGCAACTGGTACGTCGTGGCAGCCAGCCGTGAGATCGGCGCGGACCGGCCCTTCGGCATCACGATCGCCGGCATCGAACTCGTCGCCTGGCGCGACGGCGACCGGGTGCTCGTCGGCCCCGGCGCCTGCCCCCACCTCGGCGCCCCGATGGCGCTGGCCGCGGTGGACTGCGGCGCGCTGGTCTGCCGCTGGCACGGGCTGCGCCTCGACGCCGACGGCGCCTACGGCTGGAAGCCCTTCCCCAGCCACGACGACGGGGTGCTCGTGTGGGTCCGTCTCGATCACGTCGGCGGCGAGGAGCCGACGGAACTGCCGATCGTCCCGACTCGCCCGACGGCCGGGTCCCGCATCGCCGCGGTGGCCACCCTCGTCGGTGTGTGCGAACCGGCCGACATCGTCGCCAACCGCCTCGACCCGTGGCACGGCGCCTGGTTCCACCCGTATTCGTTCGCCCGCCTGGAGGTGGTCGAGGCTCCCTCCACCCGCGGCACTGCGGACGGCGAGGACCGGTTCCTCGTCGACGTCACCTTCCGGGTCGCCGGCCGGATCGGTGTGCCGGTGCGCGCCGAATTCACCAGCCCGGAACCGCGCACCGTCGTCATGCGGATCGTGTCGGGCGAGGGCGTGGGCAGCGTGGTCGAGACCCACGCGACGCCCCTCGGTGCCGGACCGGACGGGCGGCCCCGGACCGCGATCGTCGAGGCCGTCGTCGCCGATTCCCCTCGCCCCGGGTTCGGCATCGCCACCCGGCGCGCCGCCGCCGCCCTCCGCCCCCTCATGCGGCACACGGCCACCCGGCTGTGGCGCGACGACCTGGACTACGCCGAACGGCGCTATCAGCTCCGCACCGCGGCACAATCGGGCCGCGTCCCCGGCCGGTAGCCGCTGCGCGGCGGGCATCCCGCACGGATTCGGGACCGAGGACCCTGGCCCGCGGTGTGGCACGCGCGCACAGTCGAGGCATGCTCGACACCGTCCTCGACATCTTCCGGGTGCGCCAGTACTTCGACCTCCTCTCCCGCGGTCGTGACGTGGTCGAAGGCGTGCGCAGCGACGCCGGTTTTCTCGTCGACGTCGCGCGGGCGGCCCTGCAGCGGCCCTCGGGCACGCCGGACCGGGAACTGCACCCCTTTCCCCGGTTCGAGCCCTTCCAGGTCGGGCTGCAGGAGGGGGATCGGATCGCGATGGCCGCGACAGGGGGCAGCGGAGCGCTCGCGTCTCTGGTCGGTGTGGCCCGGGCGATGGAGGAGGGTGGGATCCGGCCGGCGGTGATCTCCCTGTGCTCCGGTTCCGCGCTGTTCGGCTTCCCGATCGCGGCGGGAGTCCCCGCCGAGGAGGTCGCAGAGTTCACCCTCGCGCTGGATCCCGAGGACTATCTCGACGTCGACTGGCGTCGCCTGCTCGCCGTCGCACCGACGGTGGGCCGCGGATTCGCCGGCATCCTGCGCGGCGATGCGATCGAGGCCACGTACCGGCGCCTGCTCGGCGACATGACTCTCGCCGCGATGCCCGTACCCGCCTACGCGCCGATCTGGAACATCGAACAGAACCGGCTCGAATACCTCGGGCCACGAACGTATCCCGACCTGCCCGTGGCCCGGGCCGTGCACATGGCGGTCGCGCTGCCGCTGTTCGTCGCGCCCGTCGAGCTCGGCGGATTCCACTGGTGTGACGGCGGGATCGTCGACATCTTCCCCGTCCACCCGCTGCTCGACCTCGAGCAGCCGTGCGAGGTCACCCTCGCCGTCAACGGCTTCTACCCACCCGGCTTCGAAGGCGAGGACGCCACCGGCTGGGCCGAGCGGCGCGCGAGCATCCTCTACATCGCCGGTCAGGTGCGCACGTCCCAGCAGGTCGAGCTGGCGCGGGAGAACCTGGCGCGGCTGCGCTCGGCCTCCCACGTCACGATGATCGAGCCGGTTCCGTACGAGAAGGTGCGAGGCGTCGGCTTCTACCGGCAGTTCCTCGGCACCCGGGACTGGCCGGAGTTCATGCATGCCGGACGTGCCGATGCCCGGCGCGTCCTGGCGGCGTGACGAGTCGCTCGCCGGCAGCGGAACTTGTCGGTCCCCTCAGGCACTGTGTACAGCGTGCCCGCACGGGTACCACTCGACAGAACGGCTCGGGAGATTCCACGGGAGGTTCGACATGGCGAACGTAACGATGTTCCGTCGGGTGATCGCACCGGCTGCGGTGGCGTTCCCCTCCTCCGCGCTGGCGGACGCCCTGATCGCCGCGGCGGCCGCGGTGCCGCTGCACGGATCGGTGGCCGGCGCGGTGGAAGGCAGCGTGGACGACGCGGTGCGGGTGCTGACCGCCGACGAGGGCGGGTTGTTCCCGTCGCAGGCAGCGGCCATCGTCTACGAGTCCTTCGTGGCGGCGATACGGGGGCTCGACACGATCGAGACCGCGGTCGCCCTCGGCACCGTCTTCACCGCCTACCTGGACCGGCTCACCGCCGCGAATCCCGCCCCGACGGACGCCGCGGCGGCCTGACCACGCGGATCGGACCGGCCGCGACGTGCGGGTCCGCGTTTCCGGGCCCCGCCGTACCCGCCGGTCGTCGGTAGACTGGAAGACGACCCTGCCGTGCACGGCACCCAGGTATGACGAGAAGCAGGCTCGGTAGATCGTGAGTGAAGGACAGATTCGGCACGCGGTTGCGCCCGACCGGGTCGGGGCCCGGACCCACATATCCCCGTTGCGTCGGCTGAAGCAGCGGTGGCTCCGCTGGCGCCGGCGCATCGAGACGCGCCCGTCGCTGAATCTGACGTACCGCATCACCGTCGGTACCTTCGGAGCGCTCGTGTTGCTGGCCGGCGTCGTCGCCATCCCCTACCCCGGACCGGGCTGGCTGATCGTCTTCGCCGGCCTCGGGATCCTGGCCTCGGAGTTCGCCTGGGCTCACCGTCTGCTGCACTTCGCGCGGGGCCGCTACGACCGGTTCATGCACTGGTTCGGGCAGCAGTCGCTGGTGGTGCGGGGCGCGGGAGCGCTCACGACCGGCGCGATCGTGGTCATGACGCTGTGGCTGCTGGGCACGCTCAGCCTGGCCGGCGGCTGGATCGGGGTCGACTACTCGTGGCTCGACAGCCCGCTCTAGCCGACGGCCGGACCGTCAGAGCATCCGGACCGTGTCGCCCGGATGCAGGCGTTCGACCCGGCCGCGGCATTCGATCTCGATCGGCCGCTGGATGCCCGCACCTGCACTGACCTCGACCTGCCGACCGGAGATCCGCACCTGCAGGTGGTGCCCCCGATAGAAGATCGGGAATTCGAGCGCGCCGAGTTCCTCCGGCCACTCCGGGCCGAAGACCAGGCGGTCCCCCCGCGCCTCGAGCCCGGAGAAGCAACGCTGCAGCAGGTCGACGCTGCCGGCCATGGCCGCGAGATGAATCCCCTCCGAGGTGGTGCCACCCTGGATGTCGGCGATGTCGGACGCCAGCACCCGGTCGAAGAACTCCATGGCCTGACCGCGATGCGCCCGGGCCAGAACCCACGAGTGGACCACCGCGCTCAGCGTCGACCCGTGTGACGTCCGCGCCATGTAGTAGTCGATCGTCCGCGGAATGGTTTCGCCCGTCAGCTGGTAGCCGAGCCGCTCGAACAGCTCCCGCAGTTCGTCCGCCGACAGCAGGTAGAACAGCATGAGCACGTCGGCCTGCTTCGACGCGCGATAGCGGTTGACGTCGTCGCCCTCGGCCTCGAGGAGCCGGTCGAGACGCTGGATGTCGCCGTGCCGGCGCCGGTATCCCTCCCAGTCGAGTTCGGCCAGGTCCCCGTAGCCCTCGAACTGGCTGATGACCTGATCGTGGAAGGGCACGAACATGCGGCGGCTGACGTCCTCCCAACGCGCCGTCTCGCGAGCGGTCAGGCCGAGGGTATCGACCAGTTCGGTGCGGATCCGCAGCGGGATGATCTCCAGCGCCTCGAGCGCGCGCAGGATCACCCACACCGCCATGACGTTGGTGTAGGCGTTGTTGTCGATCCCGTCGAAGGGCGCGTCGGGATAGCCGGAGTGGAACTCGTCGGGGCCGATGACGCCGCGGATGACGTACCGATCACGGGCGCGGTCGTACGTGGCGAGATCGGCGAAGAACCGGGCGATCTCCACCAGCATCTCGGCCCCGTACTCCGCGAGGAACCCCAGATCCCCGGTCACCTGGTAGTACTGCCACACGTTGTGCGCGACCGCGACCCCGATGTGGTGCTGGCGCCAGCTCGCGTCGGGATTCCACCGTCCCGACTTCGGATTGAGGTGCACCTGCTGGCTCTCCTCGCGGCCGTCGCTGCCGGACTGCCACGGGAACATCGCGCCGCTGTGACCCGCCTCCCGCGCCGCGCGGCGGGCCTCGTCCAGGCGGCGGTGGCGGTAGCGCAGGAGCGAACGGGTCAACCCCGGCAACCTCAGGTTCAGCACCGGCAGCACGAACAGCTCGTCCCAGAAGATGTGTCCTCGATACGCCTCGCCGTGCAGGCCGCGCGCCGGTACGCCGACGTCGAGATCCGCGGTGTTCGGCGACAGCGTCTGCAGCATCTGCAGCAGGTGCAGCCGCACTATCCGCAGGCCTTCGCCGTCGCCCCCGAGGAAGATGTCCACGCGGTCCCACAGGTGCACCCAGGCGAGTACGTGCCCCTCGAGCGTTTCCTCGAAGCGCCCCGTGCGGGCCAGCCAGCGCGTGGCCTCCTCCGACGGCTCGGACACCGCCTGGTCACGCCCGGTGAACAGGGTGGCCATCTTCTCCAGGGTCACGGGCTCCCCGGCCGCGACATCGAGCGCGACGATGTGCCCGACCCGCCCTCCCGAGTCGAGGAGGGTGTACTCGGCGGGGATCCGTTCGTCGTCGCGCCAGAGCGTGCTGCGAGCCGCCACGGCGACGGGGATGCGGGACTGGTTGGTCTGCACCGTCAGGCACACCGAGTCCTCGGACAACCGGGCGGTGTGCAGCAATCGGAGATGATCGCCGGCCAGGTGCCGGTAGCGCTCGACGAGAGTGTTGCGGACCGCGCCGTCGACCTCCGACCGGATCTCGAGCCGCCCCGACCAGTCCTCCGGGACGATCGTCGTCTCGAGGCCGCACACGTGCGGCTGGTGCATCGCGACGAACCGGCGCTGCACGACCGTCGTCGTGCGGCCCGCACCGTCGCGGAATCGGAACCGCCGGGTGAGCACGGCCCGGCGCAGATCGAGATACTGGCAGTACTCCCGCACTTCGACGCAGTCGATGTCGAACCACTCGCCGCCGTCGATGCGGAAGGTGACCGGCAGCCAGTTCGGCAGGTTCACCATGCTCTCGTTGTCGATGGTGCGGCCCGCCACCTCGTCCGTCAGGCGGTTGAAGATCCCGGCGGCGTACGTGCCGGGGTAGTGCACGGCACCGGCGCGGGATTCGGGGGCGCAGCCACGAGTGGCGAAGTACCCGTTGCCGACCGTGCACACGGCCTCGCGCAGTTTCTCGGCCGGCGGATCGTAACCCTCGAAGTACAGGGTCCAGGCGTCGTGACGCGGGCCGACCTCCTGGTCCTCGCCCCACAGCTCGGCGAGCCGCTGCAGCAGCCGCCGGACCTGTTCGGGGCCGTCCACCGAGAACTGTGCCGCCGAGCGACGGTCGCCGTCCTCGGTGTGGCGCACCACGATTCCGAGTCCGGTGCCGGCCAGCGCGTCGAACGCGTCCTCGTCGGTGATGTCGTCACCGATGTAGACCGGGATCGGGTTGTCCTCGTCGCGCACGTGCTCGAGCACCCATTCGAGAGCCCGGCCCTTGTCCCAGTCGACGTCGGAGCGGATCTCGACGACTTTGCGACCGGTCGTGACCCGGAGGTGGTCCTCGGCGGCGGCGACCTCGTGCACCGCGGCGACGAGTCCCTCCTCGCGGTCCGGAGCGACGTTGCGGTAGTGCACGGCGACGGTGAACCGCTTGTGTTCGATCACCGCGCCCGGCACGTCGGCGAGCCGTTCCTGCAGAGCGGCGGCGGCCCGCTCGAGGTAGGGCACGGCGGCCAGGGCCGCGTCGTTCTGCTGGTGCTGCCCGTCGGGGCCGATCAGTTCGAAGCCGTGACTTCCTGCATACCACAGGCCCGGAAGACCGACCCGGGTCTGCACGTCGGCGAGGTCGCGTCCCGAAATGACGGCGACGGTGCATTCGCTCGCCAGGGAAGACAGCACCGCCGCCGCACCGTCGACCAGCGTGGCGGCCGCGGGATCGTTCACAATCTCGGACAGCGTGCCGTCGAAGTCGAGGAAGACGGCGGGCCGGCGTGTGCCGAGCAAGGCGGTCAGCTGCTGGAGCGACGCCAACGCGTCCGGGATCTCCGACATGCGCCGGTCGCCGGTGCGCACCGCCAGCTCGGCGAGGTCGTCGACCACCACGTCGGCGCCGCGGCGCCGCAGTTCGTCGCGATGATGGACCCGGTCCACGCCGACGACGAGACCGAACCCGCCGTGCCGGCCCGCGGCGACGCCCGCCTCCGCGTCCTCGACGACGACGGACCGGGCCGGGTGGACCCCGAGCCGGTGGGCGGCCTCGAGCATGGCGGCCGGATCGGGCTTGCCGGGCAACCCGAGTTCGTCGGAGACCACGCCGTCGACCCGGACGCCGAACAGGTCGGCGAGCCCGGCGGCCTCGAGCACGAGCGTGCAGTTGCGGCTCGAGGTGACGACCGCGGTGCCCAGCCCGAGGCTCTGGATCCGGCGCACGAGATCGACGCTGGATTCGAACACCGGGACACCGTCGCGGTGGATCCGCTCGCGGAACATCTCGTCCTTGCGGGCACCGAGCCCGCACACGGTCTCGACGTCCGGGCCGTCGTCGGGGTCCCCCCACGGCAGCGTGATTCCGCGCGAGGCAAGGAAATCGGCGACGCCGTCGACGCGCGGCTTGCCGTCGACGAACTTGCGGTAGTCCTCGTCGGTGAACTCGCGATGCTCCTCGCCGTCGCGTTCGGGACGACGCGAGAGATACCGGTCGAAGAGTTCCTTCCACGCCGCGGCGTGGACCGCCGCGGTGTCGGTGACCACCCCGTCGAGGTCGAAGATCACCGCGTCGTGACGGCGGGGGTCGATCACCGGTCCACTCATCGTCATCTCCCGGTCGATTCGTGCATGTGGGCCTGCTCCCTGTACTCGCTCGACAGGCCCACTATCCCACGGCGACCGGCATCGCTCCGGGCCGTTCACTCAGGCTCTTTCGGGTGGAAGGGCCGCGGCACGCAGCGATCGCCTCCCTCGGCAACGACGACCCCGGCCTCCTGAACGAGGTGCGAGCGCTGCCCTACCGAAGCTGCACGCCAACGTCATCCACGTCCACCCCCGTCGCGTGCAGTCTCCGGACGTCGACCTTCGCGACGACGGTGTGGTCGATCATGCAGCGCCGAGGCCGACCAGGGCGATCGTCAAGGGCAGGAGAACGATGATCAGGATCGCCCCCACGATGTCGAAGACCACCCCGCTTCGAATCATCGTGGTGATCGGGACGGCCCCGGAGCCGTAGACCACGGCGTTCTGCGGCGTCGAGACCGGAAGCATGAAGCCGAACGACGCAGCGAACGTGGCCGCGAGCGCCGGCACGAAGGGGTTGACGCCGGCCGCCACCGCCACCGGAATCACGATCGGCACCACGACCGCCGCCGACGCCGTGTTGCTCGTCGTCTCCGATACGGCGATGGCCAGCACGACGGCGAAGACCGTGATGGCGACGACGCTCGTCAGGCCCAGCGAGTCCGCGACGGATGTGCCGATCGTCTCGGCGAGGCCGGTGTCGGCGAGCAGGGAGCCGAAGATGATGCCGGTGCCGAACAGCACGATCGTGCCCCAGTCGATCTCCGCTGCGTCTCGCCAGCGCAGCGTGAACTCGCGATTCTCCCAATCGGTCGGCAGAAGGTAGAGCAACGCCGCCCCGAAGACCGCGACCATGCCCTCGTCGAGTCGGTCGCTGATCGTGCTGTAGAGGTCCGAGTCGTTGCCGGCGATCACCGCGACGACACCGGGCAGGATCCACAGCGTCACCGTGACTCCGAAGGCGATGAGCGTGTTCTTCTCGGCACGAGACAGCGGACCCATTTCCGCGCGCTGCTGCGCCAGGTAGTCGGCGACGCCTTCGATACGTCGGATCTCGGGCTTGTTCAGGCGCAGCAGGATGACGGCGAGCGCGATGAACATCGACAGACAGATCGGGATGGCGATCACCATCCACTGCCCGAAGCTGATCCGCTCTCCCGTGGCCTCCTCGATGAGCCCGCGTCCGATGAGGTTGGGTGGGCTCCCGACCGGCGTCAGCAGGCCGCCCACGCTTGCTCCGTACGCGAGCATCAGCATGATCGCGGCGCCCACCCGGACGCGCAGCGGGTCGAAGTCGGGTGCGACGACGCCGCGGTTCTGCATGAGTTTCGCGATGACGCCGAGGATGCCCAGCGCCGTGGGCAGCAGCATCGCGACGGTCGCGGTGTTGGATACGAAGGCCGAGAGCCCGCACGTGATCGCGCCGAAGGCGATGATCACCCCGGTGGTGGACTGGCCCACACGCGGCAGGGTCAGGATGCGGAACGCGAACCGGCGCGCCACGCCGTGCTTGAGCATCGCCTGAGCGAGGATGAACGCTCCGATGAAAGTGAAGATCGTCGACGACCCGAACGCTGCGAGGACTTCGTCGGCCGGCGCCACCCCCAGAAAGACCACGACCGCCACACCGAGCAGTCCGGTGATCGGGATCGGCATCGCCTCGCTCACCCACAGCAGGATGACGCCGAGCAGCACACCGGCCAACGTCTGCTGTTGCGGCGGTATGTCGATCGGCAGGGCGAGGAAGACGATCGCGATCAGCGGCGCGAGAAACAGCCCAATCGTGCGGCGGCCCTTCTCGAACCGCTCTTCGGCGGGTGAGAGCCGCTGTTCGCCGAGGCTGCGATAGGTGGCGTGCCCGAGCAACGCCTTGTCGACGTCGGTTCGGTCGCCCTGGTTCTCAGCTGTCATGGCCCCTTCCCCACGACGTGGATCGGTACGGACGGAGTACCCATCCCCCGAGCGCGCTAGTCGTACTGCGGCATGATTTTCCGAGTCCATCAGGGTGCGTGCGGGTGGCGTGAGGTGCGTCCGCCGGGAGACGGCCGCGACATCGGGGAGCGATTGCACGCGAAAGCCCTCGTCGCGTTCACACAATCCGGGGACACCGTCCGCCGCCTCGCCCGCCTGCACACCCCGCTGCCACTACTGGCCTTCACCCCGCTGCCCGACGTGCGCAACCAACTCGCCCTGACGTGGGGCACCGAGACCTTCCTCGTCGACCCCGTCCGCACCACCGACGACATGATCCGCCAAGTCGACACCGCCCTCCTCCGACTCGACCGCTACCGGCACGGCGACCTCGTCGTCATCGTCGCCGGATCACCCCCGAACACCATCGGCTCGACCGACCTCATCCACGTCCACCGCATCGGCACCAACGACCACACCTCCCACTGACCATCGGGTCGGGGGGCAAGTGCACCAGTCCGGCCGCGAGCACCGCGTAGCGCGTTCGACGGCTGGGGCCGCGGCCCGTGCGCGACCCCAGCGCGTCGACCAGGGTTCCTCAGCGGCTGACGGCCTTCTGGTAGCGACGGATCGCGAAGGGCACGAACACGATCAGCATCGCGGCCGTCCACAGCAGCGACGCCAGGATCGGGTTCTGCAGCGGCCACGCGTCCGACACGGGCATCGCCGGATTGGTGTTGCCGAACAACTCCCGCACAGCCTGCGTCAGGGCCGACACCGGGTTCCATTCCGCGATCGTCTGCAGCACCGGGGGCAGCGAGGAGATGTCGACGAACGTGTTGGCCACGAACGACAACGGGAAGATCACCATGAAGCTCGCATTGTTGAACACCTCCGGCGTGCGGATCCACATCCCCACCACCGCCATCACCCAGGACAGCGCGTAGGCGAACAACAACAGCAGCGCGTATCCGGCAAGGGCCTCCCCGAACGACGAGTGGATCCGCCACCCGACGAGCAGGCCCGTCAGCGACATCACCACCAGGCTGAGCACGTTGATGAGCACGTCGGTGGAGGTGCGGCCGACCAGCACCGCGGACGGCGCCATGGGCAGCGAGCGGAACCGGTCGATGATGCCCTTCTGCAGGTCCTCGACCATGCCCAGACCGGTCCAGGTCGCCCCGAAGATCACCGTCTGGGTGAAGATGCCGGCGATGAGGAACTCGCGGTAGGACATCCCCGGAACCTGGATCGCGCTGCCGAACACGTACGCGAACAGCAACACGAACATGATCGGCGAGAGCATCGTGAAGACGATGAGGTCGGGCACGCGCTTGATCTTGATGACGTTGCGCTTGGCGATGGTGACCCCGTCCGACACCATCATCTGAGCCGTGTTCATCCCACCGCCTCCTCGATCTTCTCGTCCGCCTCGTGCCCGGTGAGGGCGAGGAACACGTCGTCCAGTGTCGGTTTGCGCAACGCCACATCGGTGACGCGGATGCCCGCCGCGGACAGCCGGCCGAGCGCCGTGGCCAGCACATCGGCGCCGCTGCCTGTCGAGCCGGTGTCGCTGACCGGCACTGTGACGCGACCGGATCCCGCGTCGGCCTGGATCTCGCCGACCGCGAGGTCGTCGAGC
The DNA here is from genome assembly GCF_015654185.1 of Rhodococcus sp. M8. Taxonomy (NCBI): domain Bacteria; kingdom Bacillati; phylum Actinomycetota; class Actinomycetes; order Mycobacteriales; family Nocardiaceae; genus Rhodococcus; species Rhodococcus sp. M8. The sequence goes on along the minus strand of NZ_CP064065.1, from coordinate 4,639,477 downwards.
TCGCGGCGCACGGTCGGGATCGTGGCGGCGTCCGCGACCCCCAGCTCGATGCGTTCCCCGCCCACGAGGCTCTTGAGTTCGTCGGCGGTGCCGCGGGCGATCACGACGCCCCGGTCGATCACCGCGATCCGGTCTGCGAGCCGCTCCGCCTCCTCCATGTACTGGGTGGTGAGCAGCAGCGTCGTCCCCTGCGCGACGAGCTGGTCGATGACCTCCCACAGCTGGAGCCGGGCCCGCGGGTCCAGCCCGGTGGTGGGTTCGTCCAGGAACAGCACGGGTGGCTGCGCCACCAGCGCACCGGCGAGGTCGAGCCGGCGCCGCATGCCGCCGGAGTAGCCCTTGACCGGACGGTCCCCGGCCTCGACCAGGTCGAACTGCTCGAGCAGCTCACGCGCCCGCTCGCGGCTGCTCTTGATACCCAGATGGTAGAGGCGACCGACCATTTCGAGATTCTCGAACCCGGTGAGATACTCGTCGACCGCGGCGTACTGGCCCGAGGCGCCGATGTGCGAACGCAGAGCGCGCGCGTCGGCAACGACGTCGAGTCCCGCCACGGTGGCCCGGCCCTCGTCCGGTACGAGCAGGGTGGTGAGCACCCGCACCGTGGTCGTCTTGCCGGCGCCGTTGGGCCCGAGCAGCGCCGTCACCGTCCCTTCCGGGACTCGCAGATCGATTCCGTCGAGGGCCGTGACCCGTCCGTACCTCTTGATCAACCCCTCGGCGACTATGGCGTCGGCCATGAGTCCTCCCCGTCGTCGGATGTGCGCCCCAGTGTGCTACAGACCTCCGACAGGTTTCGAGCGGTTTTCCCGGCTCGTCAGATACCGGCCAGCAGTCGTTCCTGATAGCGCCGCATTCCGGTGAGCCAGCGGTCGTAGTCGGCGCCCTTCATCCGGTACATGTCGAGGACCTCGGGGTGCGGCAGGATCAGGAACTGCTCGGCCTCGACCCCCGCGAGCACCACCTCCGCGACGTCGGCCGGTTCGAGGACCGCCCCCGCGGAGGTGACGGCCCGCGCGGCCGCCACGCCCAGCCCCTCGCCGGAGGTCTCCCCCTCGTGCAGCAGCTGGGTGTTCACCCCCATGGGGCACACGCAACTGACGCGGATTCCCTTGTCGCCGTAGGTGACCGACAGCCATTCGGCGAATCCGACGGCGGCGTGCTTGGTGGCCGAGTAGGTGGCCGAACCGATCTGGGTGAGCAGCCCGGCGGCGGAGGCGGTGCTCACGAAGTAGCCCTCGCCGCGCTCGAGCCATCGCGGCACCATCAGCTGCGCGGCCCGCACGTGCGCGCGCAGGTTCACGTCGAGCGCGAGGTCCCAGGCCGACTCGTCGGCGCCGAGCCCCGCTGCCCCGGCGACTCCGGCGTTGGCGAAGTACAGCGCGACGGGACCGAGGTCGGCCTCGGCGCGGTCGACGATCTCCCGGATCCGGTCGGGGTCGGCGACGTCGGCGCCGACGCCCACGGCCAGACCGGCGCCGTCGGGATCGAGTTCGCGGGCCACGCGCTGCGCGGCGTCGCCGTCGAGATCGGCGACGAGCACCCGCGCTCCCGCGGCGACGAGCCGGGCAGCGAGTGCGGCGCCGATCCCGTTACCGGCTCCGGTGACAACGGCGACCTTGCCTTCGACGTGCACTGGCGTTCCTCTCGTCGGGGATGATGCCTCTCTGTTTAGTTGAATCAAACCTCGAGTTCAAGTGGTTGCCGTGGCGGCGCGCTCCGGGATCCGCAGCGCATTGGCCCACAGCCGCGTCAGGGTGGTCACCAGGACGTCGAAATCCACCGGCTCGGCGTCGCCGAGGGCGAGCGTCGAGTAGGCCAGGCGGCTGACCATGCCCGACAGCGCGCGCGAGGCGAGCATCGGATCGAGTTCCGGATCGGCGATGCCGCGCTTCTGCAGCTCCGCGATGCTGCGCGCGTTGCGCCGGATGAAGGTCTCGCCGCGCCGGCGCCGCAGCTCGCGGAAGCGCGGATCGATGCTCGCGACCTGCTCGAGCAGCACCATGAGGCGGGCGTTGCGGCGGTACGCCTCGAGGTACGCCCGGTTGCTGGCCTCGAGCACCGCGTACGGGTCGTCGGTGCCCGCGGCCCGGCCCATCCCCGGGTGCAGCATGTCCTCCTGGGCCTCCTGGAGGACGGCCGCGAACACCTCCTCCTTGTTGTTGAAGTAGGTGTAGAAGGACCCCGTCGAGCACTTCGCCTCACGCGTGATGTCGGTGAGCTTGCTGTCGAGGAACCCGGACCGCTCGAAGACGACCCGGGCCGCCGCGATCAGCTCGGCGCGGCGGCGCGCCCCGCGCTGGGTGACCGGCGGGTCGTGCAGCAGGTCCGCCGGCGCCATGGACGGCGCCGGTCCGTCCCAGTCGGCGTCGCGGCCCGCGTCGCCGCGGCCTGAGTGTGAGGCGGAATTCATGTCCTACTTATACCGTCCCGGTCGGCTCCCGGCCGTGATGTCCGGCCGGATCCTCCCGGGTCCGGGCGGACACCGGCGCCCTCAGCTCCTCGCCAGCACCAGTCCCGACGTCGGCACGCCGGTGCCCGCGGTGACCAGTACGTTCTCCACGTCGGGAACCTGATTGACGGATGTGCCGCGCAGCTGGCGCACCCCCTCGGCGATGCCGTTCATCCCGTGGATGTACGCCTCGCCGAGCTGGCCGCCGTGGGTGTTGAGGGGCAGCCGGCCGCCGAGCTCGATCGCCCCGTCTGCGACGAAGTCCTTCGCCTCGCCGGGCCCACAGAACCCGAGTTCCTCGAGCTGCATGAGCACGTACGGCGTGAAGTGGTCGTAGAGCACCGCCGTCTGCACGTCCTGCGGGCCGAGGCCGGACTGCTCCCACAGTTGGCGGCCGACGATGCCCATCTCGGGCAGCCCCGTCAGGCCGTCACGGTAGTAGCTGGCCATGATGTACTGGTCCGGTCCGCTGCCCTGGGCGGCCCCCGCCACCACGGCCGGCGGCTGGGGCAGGTCCCGCGCCCGTTCGGTCGTGGTGACGACGAGCGCGACGCCGCCGTCGGACTCCTGGCAGCAGTCGAGCAGGTGCAGCGGTTCCGCGATCCACCGCGAATTCTGGTGGTCGTCGAGGGTGATCGGCCTGCCGTGGAAGAAGGCATGCGGATTCGTCGCGGCGTGCCTGCGGGCCGCGACGGCGACCTTCCCGAAGTCCGCGCTGGTGGCCCCGGTGACGTGCATGTAGCGCCGGGCGGCCATCGCCACGAACGAAGCGGGGGTGCCCAGGCCGTGCGGATAGGAGAAGGCGTAGTCGGTGCCGGAGGAGTTGACCTGCGCGGACAGCGCGGTGTTGACCTGACCGTACCGCGCCCCGGAGCGCTCGTTGAAGGCCCGGTACACCACCACCACGTCCGCGACGCCGGTGGCGACGGCCATCGCCGCCTGCTGCACGGTGGCACATGCCGCGCCGCCGCCGTAGTGGACGCGGGAGAAGAACTTCAGGCTCGGGATCCCCACCGCACGTGCGACGGCGATCTCGGTGTTGGTGTCCATCGTGAAGGAGGTCAGGCCGTCGACGTCCGCCGGGCGCAGGCCGGCGTCGGCCAGCGCCGCCCGCACCGCCTCCGCGGCCAGGCGCAGTTCGCTGCGGCCGGAGTCCTTGGAGAAGTCGGTGGCGCCGATGCCGACGATGGCGGCGCGGCGGGACAGGTCGCTCATGTGGAGCCTCCGATCTCGAGGACGGCCTTCGCGGTGATGTGGTCGCCCAGACCGTTCTTGCCGACGATGTCGACGGTGATGCGCCCGTCGGCCTCGACGGCGGCGACGGTCCCGGTCAGGGTCAGCGAGTCGTACGCGTACCAGGGCACCCCCAGCCGCAGCGAGACCGACTTCAGCACCGCGCGCGGACCGGCCCAGTCGGTGACATAGCGCTGCACCAGCCCGGTGTCGGTGAGGATGTTGACGAAGATGTCCTTCGACCCACGCTGCTGCGCCTTGTCGCGGTCGTGGTGCACGTCCTGGAAGTCCCTGGTGGCCAAGGCCGTCGAGACGACGAACGTCGGATCGGCCCGGATCGTCAACGGCGGCAAGGATTGTCCGACGGTGACCGTTCCCGCGTTCATGCGCGCTCCTCGCTCGGCTGCCAGGCGTACAGGGTCCAGGGGTCGCCGCCGGTCTCGTCGTCGCCCGGGAAATCGAGAAAGATCGCCTCGACCGGCGTCCCGATGCGCACGTCGCCGGGGTCCACCCCGCGCAGTTCGCCGAGCATACGAACGCCTTCCTCGAGTTCGACGAGGGCGACGACGTACGGCACCGTTCGCCCCGGCACCTTCGGCGCGTGGTGCACCACGTAGCTGAAGACGGTGCCGCGGCCCGACGCGACGACGTAGTCGGTCGTCTCGTCCTGGGCCACCCACAGCGCCGGCACCGGCGGGTGCTGCAGCGTGCCGTCGGGGCGCCGCTGGATACGCAGTTCGTGCGCGGCGACACCGTCCCAGAAGAACCGCGTGTCCTGCGACGCGGACGGCCGCAGCATGCGGGTGGGGTCGAGGTCCGCCGGAACCGTCGGGGCCGAATGTGACACCGGTTCGGTTGAATCGACAGAATGTGACATTCGGCCGGTCTCGCGGAGGGGCGGCGCGAACTTGAGGATGCGGAAGAGCATTTCGGCGACCACCTCGTCGCCGACCTTCCACACGCTGCGGGTGGTGAAGAACCAGCCCTCGCCGAGGCCGGTCTTCTTCGGTCCGGCGAGGTCCTCGAGGGTGGACTCGATGGTCACCTCCTCGCCGTGGCGCAGATAGCGGTGGTAGACCTGATCGCAGTTCGTGGCGACGACCGACGTGTAGCCCGCCTCGTCGAGGATCTCCGTCATCCGGCGGAGCGGATCGTCCTCCTCGCGCTTGGCGCCGAGGCCGCGCATGGTCCACACCTGCGCCATCGCGGGTGGCGCGACGAGGCCGCCGTGCCCGGCCGCAATCGCGGCGGATTCGTCTGTGTAGATCGGGTTCTCGTCTCCGATCGCCTCGAGCCAGTTGCGGATCAGCGGCAGGTTCACCCGGTCGCGGCCCGCACGCGGCTTGGACGGCCCGTCGGCGCGGACGCGTTCGGCGGCCGCGCGGATCTCGTCGTGGGGGCCCGGCACGGCGGCGCTCATCGACACGTCCCCCTTCACCGCGGGACCCGGGGCATGGCCAGGCCCGCCGTCGCGATCAGTTCCCGCATCACCTCGTTGACACCGCCGCCGAAGGTGATCACCAGGTTCCGCTTGACCTGCATGTCGAGCCAGCGCAGCAGGTCCGCGGTCTCCGGGTCGCCGGGATCCCCGAACCGGCCGACCATCTCCTCCGCGAGCCGGCCGACACGCTGGATGCGTTCGGTGGCGAACACCTTGGTGGCCGACGCGTCCGCGATGTCGACCGCCTCGGATTCGCTGGCGGCGACCTGCCAGTTGAGCAGTTCGTTGAGCCGGAACGTCGCGTGGATCTCGCCGAGCCCGCGCCGCACGTCGGGTTCGCCGAGCAGGTCCCGGGAACGGGCCCAGGCGAACACCCGGTCGTAGAGCCCGCCCACGCGGCCGGCGGGGCCGAGCATGACGCGTTCGTGATTGAGCTGGGTGGTGATCAGCCTCCAGCCCTCGTTCTCCTCGCCGACGAGCATCTCGACCGGGACGCGCACGTCGCTGTAGTACGTGGCGTTGACGTGGTGCGCGCCGTCGCAGGTGATGATGGGGGTCCAGCCGAAGCCGGGGTCCTGGGTGTCGACGATGAGGATCGAGATGCCGCGGTGCCTCGAGTCGGCGCTGCCGGTGCGCACCGCAAGCCAGACGTAGTCGGCGTCGTGGCCGCCGGTGGTGAAGATCTTCTGCCCGTTCACGACGTAGTGGTCGCCGTCGCGCACGGCCGTGGTGCGCAGTGCGGCGAGGTCGGTCCCGGCGTCGGGCTCGGAGTAGCCGATCGCGAAGTGGACCTCGCCGGCAAGGATGGCGGGCAGGAACTTCCGCTTCTGTTCCTCGGTTCCGTAGACCTGCAGGGTCGGCCCGACCGTCTGCAGGGTGACACTGGGCAGCGGCACGTCGGCGCGCACGGCCTCGTTGACGAAGATCTGCTGCTCGACCTCACCGAAGCCGCGGCCGCCGAATTCGACGGGCCAGCCGACGCCGAGCCAGCCGTCCTTGCCCATCCGGCGCACGACCTCCCGGTAGGTGGGGCCGTGGCGCTCGGTGCGCATGATCGCGGCCTCCTCGGGGGAGATCAGGTCCCCGAAGTACCGTCGCAGTTCCGCCTGCAGCGCACGCTGCTCGTCGGTCAGATCGATGAACACCGGGCCCCCACGAGGTCGAGTCGGTACGAGGCGCCGCCGAGCAGGCGCGCCAGATCCTTTGCGGTCGAGGAATAGCGATGCAGCGGATAGGTCTCGTCCACACCGAGACCGCCGTGCAGGTGGTGCAGCACGCGCACGGCGGGCGGCAGCTCCGTGGCGATCCAGTACGCCGCGACGTCGAGGTCGTCGTCCGCGGCGGCGCTGCGGGCGTCCTGCGCGACCCGCCAGGCCGCGGCGAGCGCGGCGACGTGCAGGGTGCGGGAGGTGACGTAGACGTCGGCGATCTGCTGGGCCACCGCCTGGAAGGCGGCGAGCGGCTTGCCGAACTGGTGCCGGGTGCTCACGTGCTGTGCGGTGAGCTGCGTTGCGCCCGAAAGCAGTCCGTCCGCGTAGGCGCCGACCGCCGCGAGGGCGAGGCGGTACAGGACGGCGACGTCGGCGGCCGGGTCGGCGCCGTCGCCGAGGAGCAGGCCCGGCGCGGACTCGAGCCGCACGGAGCACTCGGGGGCGCGGGCCGACGACGGGCTCTCGGTCAGGGTCACGCCCGGCGCCGTGGGTTCGACGGCGATCACACCGGCGTCGGTGGGCACCAGGATCTTTCGCGACGTCGCCGCGTAGGGCACGCCGACGAAGTGCCCGGTGACGGCGTGGCGTTCGCCGTCGGGTACCGCCGTGGCGGCGGGGGACGCCGGGAAGGCGCGGCCGACCTCGGCGAGGGCGGCGGTGAGGACGGCGCCGTCGGCGACGCCCGCGAGCAGCTCGTCCTGCTGCGTGTCGGCGGCGAGGATCCGGACGGGCAGCACACCGAAGCCGAGGGTGGCCAGGGCGGGGACGGGTGCGGCACGTCGCCCGATCTCGGTGAGCAGTGCGGTGACCTCGGCGACGCCGAGGTCGTCGCCGCCGAGCCGCGCGGGCAGGGCGAGGGAGAGCAGGTCGGCGTCGGCGAGGGCGCGCCACAGTTCGTCCGGCCTCAGGTCGCGGGCGAGCAGGTCGACGGCGACCTGGGCCACGGCCTCCTGCGTGTCGTCACGAGCGAAGTCCACGTTTCCACCTTCGATTAGAACGTGTTCTAGTTGTATCACCTCGGCAGGGCGGGTGGAAGCACCCGTCAGCCGCGCGGCAGGCCCAGCAGGCGCTCCGCCGCGAGGGTGAGCAGGATCTGCTCGGTGCCGCCGGCGATCGTCAGGCAGCGCGTGTTGAGGAACTCGCGCGCGAGGGGGCCCTCGACCCAGCCGGCCGCACCGGCGAGATCCATCGCGAGCTCCGCGGTGTCCTGGCGCTGCCGTACGCCGATCAGCTTGCGCACGCTCGACGCCGGGCCGGGGTCCTGACCGTCGAGCTGCGCGAGGGTGGTCCGCAGCTCGAGCAGCGACCCGGCCGTGGCCTCGGCGACGAGCCCGCCGATCCGGTCCTCGGCGACCGGGTCGCCGGGTGCCACCAGGTCCAGCAGTTGCTCGACCGCCTTCCCCAGCGAGGATCCGCCGCTCATCGCGACCCGTTCGTTGGCGAGCGTGGTGCGGGCGAGCTTCCACCCGCCGCCGAGCGGGCCGACGACGCACTCGTCGGGGACGAACACGCCGTCGAGGAACACCTCGTTGAAGAGCGCGTCGCCGGTGATCTCCCGAAGCGGCGAGACGGTGATGCCCGCGGACTTCATGTCGACGAGGAAGTAGGTGATGCCCTTGTGCTTCGGGGCGTCGCGGTCGGTGCGGGCCAGGCAGATCGCCCAGTCGGCCTCCCGGGCCAGCGACGTCCACACCTTCTGCCCCTGCAGGCGCCAGCCCCCGTCGACCTTCTCCGCGGCGGTGCGCAGCGACGCCAGGTCGGATCCGGCGCCCGGCTCCGAGAACAGCTGACACCAGACGATCTCACCGCGCAGGGTCGGCAGGGCGAAGCGGTCGATCTGCTCGGCGGTGCCGTGCTCGAGGATGGTGGGCACGGCCCACCACCCGATCACCAGATCGGGCCGGTCCACGCCGGCGGCCGCGAGTTCCTCCTCGATGAGGATCTGCTGCGCGGCGTGCGCGCCCCGGCCGTACGGCGGCGGCCAGTGCGGGGCCAGGAACCCGGCCTCGGCGAGCGCGGCCCGCCGCTGCGGTCCGGGCCGGTCGAGGAGCTGCGCGATCTCGGCACGGATGCGCACGCGTTCGTCGTCGAAGGCGCTCAGGTCGACGGTGAGGTGACGGCGGGCGCCGGAGCGGGCGAGGCCGGCGACCCGGCCCCGCCACGCGGCGGAGCCGCCGAGCAGCTGACGGGTGACGACGGCGCGGCGCAGGTACAGGTGGGCGTCGTGCTCCCACGTGAAGCCGATACCACCGAGCACCTGGATGGCATCCTTGGCGTTCTGCACGGCGGCGTCGAGGGCGACGGCGGTCGCGACGGCCGCGGCCAGGGGCAGTTCGTGCGGGGCCGCGTCGGCCGCCACGGCGGCGTCCCAGGCCGCCGCGCGGATCTTCTCGGTACGGCAGAGCATCTCGGCGCACAGGTGCTTGATCGCCTGGAACGAGCCGATGGGCTTGCCGAACTGTTCGCGGATCTTGGCGTACTCGACGGCCGTGGCCAGGGCCCAGCCGGCGACGCCGGCGAGTTCGGCGGCGGCGAGCGTGGCGGCGAGGTCGCGCACCAGGCCTGCCGGGACGCAGACGACCCGGTCGGTGGTGACGGCGACGCCGGCGAGCCGCACGCGGGCGAGCGCCCGCGACTTGTCGAGGGTGTCGAGGGGTTCGAGGTTCAGTCCGGGGGTGTCGGCGTCGAGCAACGCCCAGCGTTCGGTCCCGCCGTCGGTGCCGATGCGGACCAGGACCGCGACGCCCGGCTCGCCGCCGAGCGCCGGACCCGCGTCGCCGTCGAGGTCGTACCCGCCCTCCCGGGTCGTCGCGGTGAGCGCGCCGTCCAATGCGACGGCGGTCGGCAGGGCGCCCTCGGCCAGGAGTTCCGTCCACTTGGCGCCGTCGGTGCCGGCGGCGCGGCCGAAGACGAGCGCGGCCAGGGCGGTGGGAAGGACGGGGCCCGTCGCGAGGTGGTGCGCAGCCTGTTCGAGCATCGTCGCCAGGTCGACGACGCCGGCGCCGGCGCCGCCCGCGGCCTCGGGCACGGCGACGGCGAAGATTCCGAGGTCGGCGAGCGATTCCCACCCCGGCCGCCACATGGTCGCCGGTCGTTCGCGTAGGTTCTGGATCGGCGCTGTGGCGCGCGCCCAGGCTTGTACAGAGGCCTGCGCGGCCTGCTGTTCCTCGGTGGTGGCAATGCTCACAGCGGGTTTCCGCCTTTCGGGAATGACACGATGCCTAGAACGTGTTCTAATATGACAGCCGGTTCAGAGTCAAGGCAGAGGAAGACATCTCGATGACGACATCGTCCCGCTCACGTTCCACCGGCGGCGGCGGAACTCTGGCCGCCCTCACCGAGGACGATCTCAGTTCCAACGCCCAGAAGGAACGGCGCAAGCGGATACTCGACGCCACCCTGGCGCTCGCCTCCAAGGGCGGGTACGAGGCCGTACAGATGCGCTCCGTCGCCGAGAAGGCCGACGTGGCCGTCGGCACCCTGTACCGGTACTTCCCCTCGAAGGTGCACCTGCTCGTCTCGGCCCTCGGCCGCGAGTTCGCGCGCATCGAGGGCAAGGGCAAGATCCCCCCGGGCCACACGCCGCTCGAGCGGATGCAACTGATCCTGAGCCTGATCACGAAGGCGATGCAACGTGACCCGCTGCTCACCGAAGCCATGACCCGGGCGTTCATGTTCGCCGACGCCTCGGCCGCCGCCGAGGTCGATCAAGTCGGCCTGCTCATGGACCGGCTCTTCGCCCGCGCGATGAACGAGGGCGAGCCCACCGAGGAGGAACTGGCGATCGCCCGCGTCATCAGCGACGTGTGGTTGTCGAACCTCGTGGCGTGGCTGACGCGGCGCTCGTCCGCGACCGACGTCGCACGCCGGCTGGAGCTGACCGTCGAACTGCTGCTCGGCGACGGATCGCAGCGTCCGGCCTCGATTCCGGTCCAGGAAGGCTGACCTGCGCCGCGAGGAGCGGAACTGTAACGGGAAACACGTCCCGAACCGGACAGGGGAGACGACGCCGGGCGCCGGATCACCTACCTTTGAGTGAGTGAGCGCCCAAGACCTCCCGATCGACCTGCGCCGCGCCCTCGTCGCGCTGGCGCGGACCCCGCGGCTCCTCGTGGCCTCCGACTACGACGGTACCGTCGCGCCGATCGTCTCGGATCCGGACAAGGCGTTCCCGAACGCCGAGTCGGTCCGCGCCCTGCGCGCGCTCGCCGGCCTGCCGTCCACGGCCGCAGCCGTGATCTCCGGTCGCGCCCTGAAGGATCTCGCGGCCCTGTCCCGCCTGCCCGCCGAGGTGCAGCTCGTCGGCAGCCACGGCTCGGAGTTCGACATCGGCTTCGTCCACGCCATCGACAGCGACGCCCGGCAGCTGCTGCGCGATATCGTCGCCGAGCTCGAGGCGATCGCCGCCCGCTACGACGGCGTGCACGTCGAGGCGAAGCCGGCCAGTGCCGCGCTGCACGTGCGCAACGCCGACCCGGCCGACGCCGAGCTGGCACTGTCGCTGGTCCGCGGCGACCTCGCCCGGCACCCGGGTGTGCAGGTCACCGAGGGCAAGGCCGTCATCGAGCTGGCGGTCGTGCCCACTGACAAGGGCCACGCGCTGGACATCATCCGGCACCAGGAATCGGCGAGCGCCGCGGTCTTCTTCGGCGACGACGTGACGGACGAGAAGGCCTTCGCCTCCCTCCACGGCCCGGACGTAGGCGTCAAGGTCGGGGACGGCGAGACCGCCGCCCAGTACCGGATCGGCACGGTCGAGGACGTCGCGGCCGCGCTGGCGTTCCTGCTCGACCAGCGCCGCACGTGGCTCTCGGGCGCGGAGGCCTGCCCGATCGAGCGGCTGACGATGCTGGCGAGCCCGCGCTCGAAGGCGCTGCTGACGCCGGACGGAACGGTGACGTGGCTGTGTCACCCCGAGCCGGATTCCGCGGCGGTGTTCGCGCATCTGCTCGGCGGCGAACCGGCCGGGCACTTCACCATCGGTCCGAGCCGGGAGGCCCTGCCCCTGAGCCAGCGCTACATCGACGGCACCATGACGGCGGTGACCCGCTGGGCGAGCCTCGCGGTGATCGACTACCTTCCGCACGACGTCGAACCGGGCCGCACCGACCTGACCCGGGTCATCACCGGCAAGGCCAAGGCGGTGGTCACGTTCGCGCCGCGCCCCGAGTTCGGGCAGGGTCAGGTCGGGCTCGAACCCGTGGCCGACGGCCTGCGGGTACTCGGATTCAACGAGCCGTACGTGCTGCGCTCCCCCGGCGTCGAGTGGAACATCACCACCGACGGCGCCCATCAGACCGCGCACGCCGTCGTCGATCCGTCCGACAGCGACATCATCCTCGAATTCCGTTGCGGCACCGATGATATCGGCCCACACCCCGTCGCGGAGGTGCAGCGGCGCGCGTCCGCGGAGGAGTACTGGTGGAAGTGGGCGGCGGGCCTGGACCTGCCGCCGCTCAAGCGGGACCTGATGAAGCGGTCGGCGCTGACTCTGCGCGGCCTCGTGCACGCACCGACGGGATCCATCATGGCGGCCGCGACCACGTCGCTGCCCGAGGAGATGGGCGGCGTCCGCAACTGGGACTACCGCTACTGCTGGCTCCGTGACGCCGCCCTGACCGCGCATGCCCTGGTGAGCGTCGGGTCGCTCGCCGAGGCGGACGCCTACCTGGACTGGGTGCACCGGGTGCTCGACACCGTGCCGGGTCCCGAGCGCCTGCACCCGCTGTACACGCTGGCCGGCGGCGCGCTGCCGCCCGAGGCCGTCATCGACACGCTGCCCGGCTACGCCGGCTCCCGGCCCGTCCGGGTCGGCAATGCCGCGAGCCAGCAGGTCCAGCTCGACGTGTTCGGCCCGATCGTGGACCTGATCTCGGCGCTGGCGCACCGCCGCGAGGAGCGAGGCGTCCCGCACGATCAGGCCCTCACCGACCGGGACTGGGAGCTGGTGTGCGCCATGGTCACCGCCGTGGAATGCCGCTGGTTCGAGCCCGACCACGGCATCTGGGAGATCCGCGACAACCCGCGCCACCACGTGTACTCGAAGGTCATGGGCTGGCTGACCGTGGACCGCGCGCTGACGCTGGCCGAGAAGTTCGGGCGCACCGCCGGCGACAACTGGGCCGGGCTGCGCGCCGAGATCGCGGAGGAGGTGCTGGAGAAGGGCTGGAACGAGGACGTCTGCTCCTACACCGCGGCCTACGACGGCACCGATCTCGACGCGGCGACGCTGTTCATCGGCCTGTCCGGGCTCATCGACCCCGACGACCCGCGGTTCCACGCGACGGTCGTCGCGACGGAGGCGGAGCTGCGCAGCGGTTCGACGGTGTACCGCTACCTGCACGACGACGGCCTGCCCGGAACCGAGGGCGGCTTCCACCTGTGCGCGGCGTGGCTGGTGGAGGCATATCTCCTCGTCGGCGCCCGTCCGCAGGCGGAGGCGCTGTTCGCACAGCTCGTCGACGCGGCGGGGCCCACGGGACTGCTCAGCGAGGAGTACGACCCGGTGGCGGAGCGGTCACTCGGCAACCATCCCCAGGCGTACAGCCACCTCGGGCTGCTGCGGTGCGCCCAGCTGCTCGCGGCGGCGCCGGCGGAGGCGGATCGGACGCTGTCGGTCGTCGATCACTCGGCGTAGATCGACGTCTCGTCGTGCACGCCGGTGGTCTGGCCGATGAGCAGTTCCGTCGCAAGGGTTTCCACCGTCGCGACCCCGGAGTGTGACGGCGCGGCCATGAGCAGGGCGCCGGTGCGCCGGCCCTTCTCCTCCTGGGGCTGGCGCACGGTGGTCACGCCCTCGCGCAGGGCCTCGCCGATCCCGTCGAAGCCGGTGATCGACAACCGTCCGGGGACCTCGAGGCCGGCGCTGCGTGCCCACGCCAGCGCGCCGAGCGCGAGGACGTCGGTGGTGCACATCAGGGCGGTGATCGCCGGGTTCGCCGCCAGCGCCTGCGCGGCGGCGGACGCACCGTCCTCCGCGGTGTGCGCGTAGCGCTCGACGACCGTGAGGCTCGCGGGGTCGAGGCCGGCCGCGCGCAGGGCCTCCTGCACGCCCAGGATCCGCTCGTGCTGCACGTGGAAGCGGTCGGACTCGAAGCGGGCGGGGTCGACGACACCGTCGTGCCGGTCGCGGCCGAGTCGCATGCACAGCACCCCGATCCGGCGGTGGCCGAGGGCGATGAGGTGCTCGGCGAGCCGGCGCATCGCGCCTCGGTCGTCGATGCCGACCAGGGGCGCGCTCGCGATGCCGCGGGGCTGGTCGCACACCACCAGGGGCAGGTTCCGTTCGAGGACGGCGGCGAGATACAGATCGTCGGACGGAACCGAGTAGACGACGAAGCCGTCGACCGCCGCGCCGTGCACGACCTGCGCTGCCTCCTCCTCGTCGCGTTCCGGTCCGGCGGGGATGAGCAGAAGGCCCTCGCCGGCGGCCTCGCAGGATTCGGAGAGGCCGGACAGGAAGCTCATCGCGGCCGGGTCCCGGAACGAATAGCTCAGCGCCTCGGTGAGCAGCACGCCCACGGCCCCGGCCCGGCGGGTGCGCAGGGATCGGGCCATCGGGTCCGGACCGGCGTAGCCGCGACGCTTGGCGACCTCGAGGATCTGCTCGCGAAGCTCGGCGGACAGCTGGTCCGGCCGGTTGTAGGCGTTGGAGACGGTGGTGCGGGAGATCTTCAGCTCGGCAGCGATCGACGCCAGGGTGGCCTGGGGACGCGGCTGACGAGACCTGGGCATGAACGGACGGTAGCGGGTCCGCGCCGCGGCGACGAATCGGGCCGGATGGGCGCAGATCCGGACATCCGCTAAAGTGGAACGGTAACGGTTTCCAATAAGGTGGGAACCGCGACCTCCCCGGCCCTCCGGCCGAACGTGATCACAGGAGATGGAACCGTGCGACTGCCCCGCCGAATGCGCGCCGCCACCGCGACCGTGGGCTTGACCTGCGCCGCCGCGCTCACCCTCGCCGCCTGCGGCAGCGACTCGGGGGACGGGGCGGGCACCGGCTCCGGCGAGATCCGCATCGTCGCGTCCACCAACGTGTGGGGCTCGGTCGCGCAGGCCGTCGCCGGGGACCGCGCCCAGGTGCAGTCGCTGATCACCGAGCCGTCCGCCGACCCGCACTCGTACGAGGCCAGCCCCGCCGACGCCGCCGCCATCAGCGACGCCACCCTCGTCGTCTACAACGGCGGCGGCTACGACCAGTTCGTCGACGACATCCTCGAGTCCACCGGAGCCGACACCGCCACGGTCGACGCCCTCGCGTTGTTCGAGTCCGGCACCGGAAGCGACCTCGAGGACGGCCACGACCACTCGGGCGGCACCGCACCCGAGGTCGACACCCACGAGGGTGAGACCCATGCCGCCGAGGAAGGCGACGCGCACGCCGGGCACGACCACAGCGGCATCAACGAGCACGTCTGGTACGACCTGGCCGCCGCCGACGCCGTCGCGCACACCGTCGCCGACCGGCTGGCCGAACTGGATCCGGCCGGGGCCGACACCTACCGCGCCAACGCCGAGGCCTTCCACTCGCAGCTGCACGAGGTCACCGACGTGACCGCCGAGATCGCCGCCGCGCACGCGAACACCCCCGTCGCGCAGACCGAATCCATCGGCTACTACCTCGTCACGTCCGCGAAGCTCGAGGACCGGACGCCCGCCGACTTCACCAACGCCGTCGAGAACGGCACCGACCCGTCGCCCGCCGCGATCGCCGCGACCCGCCAGCTGCTCCTCGACAAGCAGGTCGCCGTCCTGCTCCACAACCCGCAGACCGAGGACAAGGTCAGCCGCGACATGCGGGCGACCGCGGAATCCGCGGGCATCCCCGTCGTCGAAGTTGTGGAGACCCTGCCCGCGGGCGTGGACTACATTCAGTGGCAGAAGCAGACGGCCGAGGCGCTCGCCGCCGCCCTCGACGCCGCCCGCTGACCCTTCGAGCAGGGCAAGGACATCACTCCCGTGACCACACCGGCCGACGTCACACCGGGCGGCACCGCCGCGGCACCGAGCGCGCCCGCGACGCCCGCCGGCCGCACCGCCGCGGTCGAGCTCCGCGACGCCCGCATGGCCTTCGGCGACCGCGTCCTGTGGCGGGGCCTCGATCTCACCGTCGAGCCCGGCGAGTTCGTCGCGGTGCTCGGCCCCAACGGGGCGGGCAAGTCGACGCTGCTGAAGGTCCTGCTCGGTCAGCTACCCCTCAGCGGTGGCACCGCCACGATCGCCGGCGCGCCTGCCCGCACGGGCAACTCGCACGTCGGCTACGTGCCGCAGCAGAAGTCGCTCGACGAGGGCGTGCCCCTGCGCGGCCGCGACCTCGTCGGGCTCGGCGTGGACGGCCATCGCTGGGGCACCGGCCTGCGCTACTGGAAGACCCGCCGCAGCGCCGTCGACGCCGCGATCCGGCAGGTCGGCGCCGAAACCTACGCCAACGCCCCGATCGGATCCCTCTCCGGCGGCGAACAGCAGCGGCTGCGCATCGCGCAGGCCCTCGTCGGCGACCCGCGGGTCATGCTCTGCGACGAACCGCTGCTCAGTCTCGACCTGGCCAACCAGCACCTCGTGTCGTCCCTCATCGACCGTCGTCGCCGCGAACACGGCACCGCCGTCCTGTTCGTCACCCACGAGATCAACCCGATCCTGCCCCTGGTGGACCGCGTGCTGTATCTCGTCGACGGGCAGTTCCGCATCGGCACCCCCGCCGAGGTGATGACCTCCGAGGTGCTCTCCGAGCTGTACCGCACCGACGTCGAGGTCCTCGAGATCCGCGGCCGTCTCGTCGTCGTCGGCACCGGCGACGCCATCGACGCGCTCGGCAGCGCCGGCGGGCTACGCCCCGGCGAGGGCGTCCACCACGACCATCACGAGGATCAGCATTGAGCAGCAAGTTCACCGACGCGATGGGCCGGATGTTCGACGTGCAGGCCACCGTCGACCTGCTCCAGTACGACTTCGTGCAGCAGGCCCTGCTGGCCGGCGCGATCCTCGGCCTGCTCGCGGGCGTGATCGGGCCGCTGGTGATCAGCCGTCAGATGGCATTCTCCGTGCACGGCACCTCCGAGCTCTCGCTCACCGGTGCCGCCGCGGCCCTGATCATCGGCGTCTCCGTCGGACTCGGCGCCGTGCTGGGGGCGGTGGTGGCGGCCATCCTCTTCGGTGTCCTCGGCACCCGCGCCCGTGAACGCGATTCCGTCATCGGCGTCGTCATGGCGTTCGGGCTCGGTCTGGCCGTGCTGTTGCTGTGGGCCTACGACGGCCGCACCGGCGCCGCGTTCTCCCTCCTCACCGGCCAGATCGTCGCGCCGGGTGGCACGGGCATCGCGCTGCTCGCCGCCTGCGCCTTCGGCGTCATCGGCACCATGCTGGTCATCTACCGCCCGCTGCTGTTCGCCAGCACCGACCCCGAGGTCGCCGCCGCGCGCGGGGTGCCGGTGCGGGCGCTGTCCATCGTCTTCGCCGTGCTGGTCGGAATCACCGCCGCCCTCGGCGTGCAGATCGTCGGGGCCCTGCTGGTGATGGCGCTGCTCATCACCCCGGCCGCCGCGGCGTCCCGGGTGGCCGGCGGCCCGCTCGCCGCGACGGTGCTGGCCGTGATCTTCGCGGAGGTCTCCGCGGTCGGTGGGATCCTGCTCGCCCTCGCGCCCGGCGTGCCGGTCTCGGCGTTCATCACGGCGATCGCGTTCGTCATCTATCTCGTGTGCCGCGGAATCGGCGCGGCCCGCACCCGGCGCGGCACCGGACGCAGAGCGCCCGCGCCGGCCCCGGACAGGGCCGCGGCCGTCACCGCCTGAGCCCAGGTGCGGCGGTCTGGGCCGTCCCGCACGCGGTGGCTAACCTGCTGTCATGGCGACAGCGGAGCAGGCGAGCGAACGAGACCGGACACCCGGGCGCTGGGAGTTCTGGGTGGACCGCGGCGGCACCTTCACCGATGTCGTCGCCCGCCGGCCCGACGGTGCCCTGGTCACCCACAAGCTGTTGTCGGAGAACCCGTCCCGGTACCGGGACGCGGCCGTCGCCGGGATCCGGGAGCTGCTCGGGGTGCCCGCCGGCGAACCCGTCACCGCCGACCTCGTCGAGCAGGTGCGCATGGGCACCACCGTCGCGACCAACGCACTGCTCGAGCGCAAGGGCGACCGGACCGCCCTGGTGATCACCGCCGGTTTCCGGGACGCGCTGCGCATCGGCTACCAGAACCGGCCGCGGATCTTCGAGCGCAACATCGTGCTGCCCGAGCTGCTGTACGAGCGGGTGCTCGAGGTCGACGAACGCATCCGGGCCGACGGCACGGTGCTGCGTGCCCCCGACCTCGACCGGCTCGAGCGGGACCTGAGGCAGGTGCGCGACGACGGCATCGACTCCGTCGCCGTGGTGTGCATGCACAGCCACCTGTACCCGCAGCACGAGCACGCGATCGGTGAGCTCGCCGAGCGTCTCGGCTTCGGGCAGATCTCGCTGTCCGCGGTCGCCAGCCCGCTGATGAAGCTGGTGCCGCGCGGCGACACCACCGTCGTCGACGCGTACCTCTCGCCCGTGCTCCGCCACTACGTGGACCGCGTGGCCGAGGAACTGCCGGGCGTGCGGCTGATGTTCATGCAGTCCAACGGCGGGCTCACCGAGGCGATGCACTTCCGCGGCAAGGACGCGATCCTCTCCGGTCCTGCCGGGGGCATCGTCGGCATGAGCCGGATGTCGGCGCTGGCCGGGTTCGACAAGGTGATCGGGTTCGACATGGGCGGCACGTCGACGGACGTGTCGCACTTCGCCGGGGAATACGAGCGCGTCTTCCACACCGTCGTCGCCGGGGTGCGGTTGCGCGCCCCCATGATGGACATCCACACCGTCGCCGCCGGCGGCGGCTCGATCCTGCACTTCGACGGCAGCCGGTACCGGGTGGGGCCCGATTCCGCCGGCGCCGACCCCGGGCCGGCCTGCTACCGCGGCGGCGGCCCGCTCACCGTTACCGACGCCAACGTCATGCTCGGCCGCGTGCAGCCCGCGCACTTCCCGCACGTGTTCGGTCCCGGCGGCGACCAACCGCTGGACGACGAGACGGTGCGGGCCCGGTTCGCCGCCCTGGCCGCCGAGATCCGCGAGGCGACCGGCGACGACCGCAGCCCCGAGGAGGTCGCCGCCGGCTTCCTGCAGATCGCGGTGGCGAACATGGCCAACGCCGTCAAGCGCATCTCGGTGCAGAAGGGACACGACGTCACCGAGTACGCGTTGACGACCTTCGGCGGCGCCGGCGGGCAGCACGCCTGCGCGGTGGCCGACTCGCTCGGCATCCGGACCGTCCTCGTGCCGCCGCTGGCCGGTGTCCTGTCCGCGCTCGGCATGGGTCTCGCGGACACCACCGCGATGCGCGAGCAGTCCGTCGTCGTCGAACTGAACGCCGAGGCGATGCCGCGGCTGCGCGACGTCGCCGCCGAACTCGAGGCCGCGGCGCGCGCGGAACTGCTCGACGAGGACGTGCCCCCCGAACGCATCGACGTGGCCTTCCGGGCGCACCTGCGCTACGACGGCACCGACACGTCCGTGCCCGTCGCGCTCGCCGACCCGGCGACGATGACCGCGGAGTTCGAGGCCGTGCACCGGCGCACCTACTCCTTCCTCATGGACCGTCCGCTGATCGTCGATGCCGTCGCGGTCGAGGCCGTCGGGGCGACGCGCCGACCCGACCTGTCCGGGCTCGGACGCGGCCGCAGCGACGACAGCGGCGCACCCGAGCCCACCCGCCCGCCGCGCGGCACCGTCCGGATGTTCGTCGACGGCGCGTGGCGCGATGCCCCCCTGCACCGCCGCGAACACCTCTCCCCCGGCGACGCCGTGGCCGGCCCGGCAATCGTCGCGGAGGACAACTCGACCACCGTCGTCGAGGCCGGCTGGGCGGCGACGATGTCGGAGCAGAGCCATCTCGTGCTCACCCGGGTGCACGCCCACGACGACACCGCGGTTAGCACCCACGCCGACCCGGTGATGCTCGAGATCTTCAACAACCTGTTCATGTCGATCGCCGAGCAGATGGGCACCACCCTCGAATCCACCGCGCAGTCGGTGAACATCAAGGAGCGCCTGGACTTCTCGTGCGCGCTGTTCGATCCGGACGGAAACCTGATCGCGAACGCGCCGCACATCCCCGTCCATCTCGGCTCGATGGGCACGAGCGTGCAGGAGGTGGTGCGCCGCCGGCACGGGTCGATGAAGCCGGGTGACGTGTACGCGGTCAACGACCCGTACCACGGCGGTACCCACCTGCCGGACGTCACGGTGATCACGCCCGTCTTCGGCCCCGGGCCGGACGGGTCCGGCGAGCACATCCTCTTCTTCGTCGCCTCCCGCGGTCACCACGCCGAAATAGGCGGATCGACACCGGGTTCCATGCCCTCCGGCAGCCACGACATCCGCGAGGAGGGCGTGCTGTTCGACAACTGGCTGCTCGTCGAGAACGGAACCTTCCGGGAGGCCGACACCCGCGCGCTGCTCACCGGCGGCCCGTACCCGTCCCGGAACCCGGACACCAACCTCGCGGACCTGCGCGCACAGATCGCGGCCAACGCCCGCGGGGTGGTCGAGGTGGGCCGGATGATCGACCACTTCGGTCTCGACGTCGTCCAGGCCTACATGCGCCACGTGCAGGACAACGCCGAGGAGGAGGTGCGCCGCGTCGTCGACCGCCTCCACGACGGCGAGTACCGCTACGAGATGGACTCCGGTGCGGTGATCGCGGTGCGGGTCACCGTCGACCGGCGGGCACGCTCGGCGACGATCGACTTCACCGGCACGTCACCGCAACTCGCCTCGAACTTCAACGCGCCCTCGTCCGTCACGCGGGCCGCGGCGCTGTACGTCTTCCGCACGCTCGTCGCCGACGACATCCCCCTCAACGACGGGTGCCTGCGTCCGTTGCACATCGTCGTCCCCGACGGGTCGATGCTCGCCCCCGAGTTCCCCGCCGCCGTCGTCGCGGGCAACGTCGAGACGTCGCAGGCCGTCACCGGCGCGCTCTACGCGGCGCTGCGGGTGCAGGCCGAGGGCGCCGGCACGATGAACAACGTCACCTTCGGCAACGCGCGATACCAGTACTACGAGACGCTCGGCTCCGGGTCGGGCGCCGGCGAGGGGTTCGACGGGACGTCGGTGGTGCAGACCCACATGACGAACTCGCGGCTCACCGATCCGGAGGTACTGGAGTGGCGCCTTCCGGTGTTGCTGGAGGCCTTCACGATTCGTCACGGCAGCGGGGGCGGCGGCCGGTGGCGCGGCGGCGACGGCGCCGTGCGCCGGCTCCGGTTCCTCGAGCCGATGACCGTCAGCACGCTCTCCGGGCACCGGCGCGTGCCGCCGTACGGGATGGCCGGGGGCGAGCCGGGAGCGCTGGGCAGCAACCGCATCGAGCGCGCCGACGGCGCCGTCACCCACATGTCCGGCTGCGACTCCGTCGAGGTCGGGATCGGTGACGTGCTCGTGGTCGAGACGCCGGGCGGGGGCGGCTACGGCCGGTAGGCCGCACGGGACTCCGGGGCGGGATCCAGTTCTCGCAGGACGGGCAGCGCGAAACACACCGCGGCGACGAACATCATCGGCACGGCCAGCGCGAAGAACGTCGTCCGCACACCCGCCGCGTCGATCAGGGGCCCGGCGACCAGGATCCCGACCGGGCCCGCCGCGTACGCGGTCGAGGTCATCACGCCGACGACTCGGCCGCGCATGTGCTCCGGGCTGCGGGTCTGCATGGCCCAGTTCCCGATCGGCCCCACCGGGCCGAACACCAGGCCGATGAGGACGCCCAACAGCACGAGGACCCCCAGCGGCGGCAGGAACGCCATGCCGGTCGTCGCCGCGCCCAGCACCGTGACGGCGACGAGCATCAGGCTGCGGCGCCGCAGGCGCGGTGCGAAGGCGCCGTAGGCCAGGGCACCCACCAGGCCACCGATGCTCAGCGACATCAGCACCCAGCCGAGCTGAGCGGGTGCGTCCAGGCCGGTGAAGTAGGCGGGCAGCAACACCGACTCGATCGGCAGGAACAGCGCCATGATGACCATGTCGACCAGCGCGAGCGTGCGCAGCAACCGGTCACGCCATACGAACCGCAGCCCCTCGAGGGTGCCGGCCCACAGCGAGGCGGGCCGGGTGGCCCGGTCGGGCCGGCCGGCGTGCTCGAGCCGGAGGAAGGCGACGGTGACGAGGGAGAGCACGAAGCACGCCGACGTCACCCACAGGGTGTTCTCGGGACCGACCGCCGCGATGAGGACACCGCCGACACCCGGTCCGATCAGGTAGGCGAGGTTGTAGTTCGCCTCGTAGAGGCTGTTGACACGGTCCAGCGACCACCCGGCGGCGCGGGTCGCCGCCGGCAGCATCGACTCCCGCGCCGAGATGCCCGCCGGGTCGAACACGGCACCGAGCGCCGCGAGTGCGGCGAGCAGGGGCACCGAGAGTCCGACGGTGGCCGCGAGCACGGGGATCGTCGCGACCGACAGCGCCGAGAGGGCATCCGAGACCACGGCGGTGCGCCGCCGGCCGAACCGGTCGACGACGGTGCCGGTGAGCAGGCTTGCCAGCAGCAGCGGCACGGTGGCCGCGCCCGCGACGATCGCCGCGTCGGTGGCCCGGCCGGTCTGCTCGAGCACCAGCCACGGCAGCGCGACGACTACGATGCCGTTGCCGGTGGCGGACAGCAGGGTGGCGACGTTGAGGAGGATCAGCGGCGCGAAGCGGCGGGTGGTCAGGTCGAGGGTGGTCACGGCGGTCGGCATTCACTCGGGAGGAGGCGGTGCCGCGACGCTAGCAGGAGCACGGCGGCCGGCACGAGCGATTTTCGGGCGGCGAAGCGGCCGGTTCCGCGCAGTCCGGTCCCCTCCTCTGCCAGACCTTTCCCGTCTCCGTTATCTCATCGCTATCTTTTCGAGATCATTTCGCTAGGGAGCACGGTCCTGGGCCGTTATCGAACTGCGACATGCTTACTTTTGCGAAACAGCGTCGGATCCACGGCGTCGAGACATCCCGAGCGAAAGGTTCGTGCCGATGATCGACCCCACTACTCCCGAGACTCCATCCGATTCCCCTGCACCGTCGCCGGCCTTCGGAGCCACCCTGTCGGAACGTGCCGGATACGCCGTGCTCTCGGTCGCCGGCGAGATCGACATGACCACCGCGCACCTGCTGCGCTCCGCGCTCGACAACGCCCATCGCGGCCGTGCCCTCGTCGCCGACATGGGCGGCGTCACCTTCTTCGGCGCAGTGGGCCTCACGATCCTCCTGCGCGCGACCTCCGCCCATCCCGGCACCGTCGCCGTCGTCGCCCCGGCAGGACGCGTCCGCCGGACGATCGCCGCGGCCGGGGCCCGCTCCCGCCTGAATCTGCACGACAACCTCGATTCGGCCGTCGGCTCCCTGGTTCCGGCCGGCGGCCCGCTGGTCACCGCCGTCGAACCGCCCTGCTCCGCGGCGAGCTGATTCGCGAAGACGCCCCCGGCACCCCCGCGGTTCCGGGGACAATTTCCCCATGCAGGGGCTCGAAGTCGTCCACAGCGGGATGTTCACCACCGTCCAGGACCGCGGCCGGCCGGAACACGGGGACCACGGGCTGGGCACGTCCGGCGCCGCCGACCGCGCGGCGCACGACGCCGCCAACCGCCTGGTCGGCAACGAGCCCGCCGCCGCGACCCTCGAGGTCGCCGCCGGCGGGCTGACCGTGCGCAGCATCGGCGCGAACGTCGTCGCGGTGACAGGCGCCCGCGTGCCGGTGACCGTCGACGGCCACCCCGAGGCCGACTACGCGATGCTGAAGCTGGACGACGGTGACGTGCTGGCGCTGGGCAGCCCGTCGAGGGGGCTGCGCTCGTACCTGGCGGTGCGCGGCGGAATCGACGTGCCCGAGACCCACGGCAGCCGATCCACCGACACCCTGACCGGGACCGGCCCCGCCCCGATCAGGGACGGCGACCGGCTCCCGGTCGGCACCCTGGCGGGCGAGCTGCCCATCGAGGAGCAGATCCCGCCGCCGGCCCCGATCGAGGATCCGGCGATGCTGCGTGTGCGACTGAGCCGGCACTCCGAGGTGTTCAGCGCCGGTTCGGTGCACGCGCTGCTGCACCAGACGTGGACCGTGACGCCACAACTGGACCGCGTCGGGATCCGGTTGCACGGCCCGGGCAGGCTGCATCTCGCGCGGGGCGGGACCGACCGCCCGGAGCCGACCGTCGCGGGCTCGGTGCAGGTTCCCCCGGACGGCAACCCCATCCTGTTCCTGGCCGACCATCCCGTCGTCGGCGACCACCCGGTGATCGCGGTCGTCGTGCCCGCCGATCTTCCCGTCGCCGCGCAGCTCGAGCCGGGGCACCGGGTGCGGTTCGTCGCCACCCTCACGCGGTGACCCCGCGACCGGTCAGGACACCGCCGCATCGCTCGACGACCGGACCGCGAGGCCCGGGCCCGCAACGAGGTGTTCCTCGACGCGATTGTCCCGCACGGTGATTCGCCGCAACGTACCGGCCGGCGTGCGGACGTCGACCGTGCCGTCGAGCACGTGGTCGAACGTGAAACCCGTGCATCCGGCCGGGACCGTCGCACGCGGGCCCCGCGACGCGCGGCGCACCCGCGCCCGGCGCGAGAGGAAGGTGTCGATCAGGTAGGCCAGCCACTCCGTGTAGAAGTAGAAGCAGTCGCCGCCGTTCCAGCCGAGTGCGGTGCCGTCGGCGGTGGGCACCCACTGGCACCACGACAGCGGGCGCCCCCGCCTGGGCAGTCCGTCGGCGGGCGACCGGTGCGGGCCACTCGCCGGGCCGGCGAACGCGACGAGAAAGTCGATCTCCTGCCGGTTCAGCGGAGGATCGATCTCGATCCGTCCGGTGAATTCGGTTCGATGTGCCATGTGTCCCCCGTCCGCGGTCGATCGCTCTACCCGATTCGACGCAGTCGGGGACGGAACCGTTCCCCGGAACATCCGGCCGCGTGGTTCCCCGGTCGGCCGCCACCTCGATGGGTGCCGCGGCCGACCGTCGGCGCGGATCCGGGACTACTGCAGGCGGCGCTGACGCGCGATGTCCGCGAGGACGACGCCGGCGGCGACGGACGCGTTGAGCGACTCCACGTCGCCGGCCATCGGGATCGACAGGATCGAGTCGCACGTCTCGCGGACCAGGCGCGACAGTCCCTTGCCCTCGGAGCCGACGACGATCACCACCGGATCGGTGCCGTCGAACTCGTCGAGGCTGGTGTCGCCCCCCGCATCCAGCCCGACGACCCGGACGCCCCGGGACTGCCACTCCTTGAGGGTGCGCGTCAGGTTCGTCGCCCGGGCGACGGGGAGGCGCGCCGCGGCACCCGCGCTGGTCCGCCACGCCACCGCCGTGACCGCGGCGCTGCGCCGCTGCGGGATCAGCACGCCGTGCCCGCCGAACGCGGCCACCGACCGGATCACCGCGCCGAGGTTCCGCGGATCGGTGATGTTGTCGAGGGCCACCAGCAGCGGCCGCTCGTGGTGGTCGTGGGCGACGGCCAGCAGGTCGTCCGGATGGGCGTAGCGGTACGGCGGGACCTGCAACCCGATGCCCTGGTGCATGCCGTTGGCGGTGAGACGGTCGAGTTCGCCGCGCGGAACCTCGAGGATCGAGATGCCCGCGTCCCCGGCCCGCTGCACGGCCTCCTTGAGGCGCTCGTCCGCCTCGGCGCCGACCGCGACGTACAGCGCCGTCGCGGGAACATCCGCGCGCAGGCACTCCACGACCGGGTTGCGGCCGAGCACCATCTCCGGCCCGTCCTCGCCCTTGCGGCCGGCGGTGCTGCGGCCGCGCTTGTCGGCGGCCTTCGCCGCGGCGCGGGCGCGCCGCGCGGCGGGATGGTACGGCCGGTCCTCGGCCTTGGGGGTGGCACCGCGGCCCTCGAGGCCGCGGCGGCGCTGCCCGCCGGACCCGACGACCTGGCCCTTCTTGGTGCCGCCCTTGCGGACCGCACCTCGTCGCTGAGAATTTCCAGCCATCACTGCCCTGCTTTCAGGGACCACTCGGGTCCGTTCGGCGTATCGGTCACCTCGATGCCCGCCGCCGTCAATCGATCGCGCACCTCGTCGGCGAGCGCCCAGTTCTTCGCGGCCCGCGCCGTCTGCCGGCGGTCGAGTTCGGCAGCCACCAGCACCTCGAGGGCCTCGAGGGCCGCCGAGTCGCGGCCGGCCACCTCGGCCCAGTGCGGGTCGAGCGGGTCCACCCCCAGGATGCCGAGCATGGCGCGTACCTGCGCGGCGATGTGCACCGCGGTGTCCAGGTCGCCGGCGTCGAGCGCCTTGTTGCCCTCGCTGCGCCGGCCGTGGATCTCGGCGAGCGCCTTCGGGACGCCGAGATCGTCGTCGAGCGCCGCGGCGAACTCCTCGGTCCACGTTCCTACCGGGATGTCGCCGGCCCGGTCCCGGGTCTTGAGGACGAACGCCTCGAGGCCGCGGTACCCCGCCGCCGCCTCGTGCAGCGCGGCGTCGGAGTATTCGAGCATGGACCGGTAGTGGGCACTTCCCAGGTAGTACCGCAGCTCCTGGGGCCGCACCCGGGCGAGCACGTTCGGGATGGACAGCACGTTGCCGAGCGACTTGGACATCTTCTCGCCGCCCATCGTGACCCAGCCGTTGTGCAGCCAGTACCGCGCGAACCCGTCGCCGGCGGCCTTGGCCTGGGCGATCTCGTTCTCGTGGTGCGGGAAGACGAGATCCATTCCGCCGCAGTGGATGTCGAAGGACTCGCCGAGGTAGTACTCGGCCATCGCGGAGCACTCGAGGTGCCAGCCCGGGCGGCCGCGGCCCCACGGCGTCGGCCACGACGGCTCGCCCGGCTTCGCCGCCTTCCACAGGGTGAAGTCCCGCGGATCCCGCTTGCCGCTGCCCGCGCTCTCCCCCTGATGGACGTCGTCGATCCGGTGGCCCGACAGCCGGCCGTACTCGGGGTAGCTGAGCACGTCGAAATAGACGTTCCCGTCGGCCGCGTAGGCATGCCCGGCGTCGATCAGGCGCTGCATCAGCTCGACCATCTGGGTGACGTGACCCGTCGCGCGAGGCTCCACCGACGGCGGCAGCACACCGAGCTGGTCGTAGGCGCGGGCGAAGGCCCGCTCGTAGGTCGTCTTCCACTCCCACCAGGGCCGGCCCGCCTCGGTGGCCTTGCGCAGAATCTTGTCGTCGATGTCTGTGACGTTTCTCACAAAGGCGACATCCAGGCCCTTCGCCATGAGCCAGCGCCGCAGCACGTCGAAGGCGACGCCGCTGCGCACATGACCGATGTGGGGCTCACCCTGGACCGTCGCGCCACAGAGGTACACCGAAGCCCGGCCGGGGACCAGCGGAACGAAATCCCGCACGGCCCGCGATTCGGTGTCGAACAAGCGCAAGGTCACGACCGGCCATCCTACCGGTCGTCGTCGCGCGAAAATACGAGTGCCGTCGCGACGGCCGCGACGCCCTCGCCGCGCCCGGTCAGGCCGAGGCCGTCCGTCGTCGTCGCCGACACCGACACCGGCGCCCCGAGCGCCTCGGACAGCACCCGCTGCGCCTCGTCGCGGCGGGGACCGATCCTGGGCCTGTTCCCGATCACCTGGACGGCGGCATTCCCGATCGCGAAGCCCCCGCCGTCGAGCAGGCGCCGCACCTCGGCGAGCATGGCCGCACCGCTCGCGCCGTGCATCTCCGGCCGGCCGGTGCCGAAGACGGAACCGAGGTCGCCGAGGCCGGCCGCGGAGAGCAGGGCGTCGCACAGCGCGTGGGCCGCGACGTCACCGTCCGAATGCCCCGCACACCCGTCGGCGTCCTCGAACAGCAGACCGGCCAGCCAGCACGGCCGTCCGGGCTCGATCGGATGGACATCGGTTCCGATCCCGACGCGCACTCAGCTCTCCTGTCCGACGGGGGCCCCGGCCGCGAGCACGGCACGGGCCAGGACCAGATCGAGCGGTGTGGTGATCTTGAAGGCGAGCGGTTCGCCCGGGACGGTGTACACGCCCTCGCCGAGGCGCTCGACGAGACCGGCGTCGTCGGTCGCGTCCCCGGCGCCGGCGTTGGCGCGGCGCAGCAGTCCGGCCTCGAATCCCTGCGGGGTCTGTACCGCCCGGAGGACGGACCGGTCGGGGGTGCCGGTGACACGGCCGTCGCGGTCGACGCTCTTGACGGTGTCCGCGACCGGCAGCACGGGGATCACCGCGGACCGTCCGCCGCGCAGTTCCACCACGATCCGGGCGAACAACCGCGGCGGAGTGAGGGCGCGTGCGGCGTCGTGCACCAGGACGTAGGCGGCGTCCTCCGCCGCTGCCAGCCCGGCGCGCACCGAATCGGTGCGCTCCGCGCCGCCCGCCACCACGCACACCCGCGCCGGCGCCGTGGCCGCGACGGACGCCACCAGCTCCGGCGGCACCACCACGACCACGCGGTCGACCACCGCCGAGGCCAGCATGGCCTCCACTGCCCGGTCCAGCATCGTGCGCCCGTCGAGTTCGACGAACGCCTTGGGCAGCGATTCGCCCAGACGTACACCACGGCCGGCCGCCGGAATGATTCCGACGACCGGCCCGTTGCGATCGCTCATCTGTAATTCTGCAGTTCGCGCGGCCGCTCAGGAAGCGGCGGCGAGCACCTCGTCGAGCAGGCTGTCGGCCTTGACGTCGTCCGTGCCCTCCGCGAGCGCGAGCTCGCCGACGAGGATCTGCCGCGCCTTGGCCAGCATCCGCTTCTCACCTGCGGACAGGCCGCGGTCCTGCTCCCGCCGCCACAGGTCGCGCACGACCTCGGCGACCTTGTTCACGTCTCCGGAGGCCAACTTCTCGAGGTTGGCCTTGTACCGCCGCGACCAGTTGGTCGGCTCTTCGGTGTGCGGTGCGCGCAGCACCTGGAAAACCTTGTCGAGGCCTTCTTGCCCGACCACGTCGCGAACGCCGACGTATTCTGCATTATCCGCAGGTACCCGAACCGTCAGGTCGCCCTGGGCGACTTTCAGAACCAGATATTCCTTCTGCTCACCCTTGATGGTGCGCGTTTCGATAGCTTCGATCAGCGCCGCACCGTGATGGGGGTATACGACGGTATCTCCGACCTTGAAAATCATGTGTCCCGTGCCCCTTTCGATTCTTCGAGTTTAACACGTGCTTACGTCCGGCTCTCATCAACGGCGCAGGTCAGGGGCACAGACGCGTGCGCGTAGGACTTGACAGCCAACCGGTTACGTGCATCCGGTGATGTTCGACACACCGCCCGGAGCGGCCCTTCGCGGCCCCGCGGACGCGGCCCGAGGGGGACGAAAGCCCCGACTTCCGCCCCCGGCGCAGACTCGGCGCCCTTCGACTACTACTCTGCCTAGTGGATTGCGAGCCTTACTCGAGTGGAGGACAACCCGTGACTGCTCCCAAAGCGCCGACTCGCCGAGTCGCGACCGCTCTCGCCCTGGCCGCGGGTGCGGCGCTCACGCTGTCCGCCTGCGGCGCCGGTCAGATCAGCCAGACCGCCACCCAGGTGGCCGCGGTCAACGGCAACAGCGCCGAGCTCGGAAACATCGCGCTGCGCAACGTGCACGTGATCTACCCGGACTCCGAGGAGTACAGCCTCGAACCCGGCGGCAAGGCCGCGCTCGGCTTCACCGTGGTCAACCTGAGCGAGACCACCCCCGACGAGCTGACCCGCATCACCACCGACTTCGCGTCCTCCGCCACCGGCGTGTCCGGCCTGCGCATCGAGCCGCAGGCCTCGATCTCGGCCGGCCTGACCGGCGAAACCCTCGCCGAGGACGCGACCGCCGAAGCCGCGACCGACGAGTCCCCGCGTCCCGCCGAGGCCGCCGAGTCCTCCGACACCCCGTCCGTGGCCCAGGTCGAGCTCACCGGACTGAAGGAGGGCGTGCGCCCCGGCCTGACCATCCCGGTCACGTTCACCTTCGCCGAGGCCGGCGACGTCACCATGCAGGTCCCGGTCGACGCCGGACCGGACGTCGAGCGCAACGTCTCCGAGAAGTCGCCGGTCGAGGGCGAGGGTCACTGACCGGCACCCCCGACGCACCCGGGGCCCGGGGCGAGCACTCCGCTCGCCCCGGGCCCCGGTTTCGTGTCGGCCCCCGGCCCTAGGCTGACGCGGTGGCAAAGACGAAGTCGATCTACCGCTGCACCGACTGCGGGCACACCGTCGCGAAATGGGTCGGCCGCTGCCCCGACTGCGGGACGTGGGGTTCGATGGACGAGGCGCCGGCCCTGCCTGCCGCGGTGGCGTCGCGGCCCGGCACCTCGCTCGCCCGCGCCGGGGCCGCGGCACTTCTCCCCACGACCCCGGCCACGCCGCTGACCCTCGTCGACAGCCGGACCACCCACGCGAAGCCCACCGGCATCGAGGAACTCGACCGGGTGCTCGGCGGCGGCGTCGTTCCCGGCTCGGTGGTGCTGCTCGCCGGGGAGCCCGGCGTCGGCAAGTCCACCCTGCTGCTCGAGGTGGTCCACCGCTGGGCGCGGCGCGGCAGCGACGACCGGGCCCTCTACGTCACCGGGGAGGAATCGGCGGGACAGGTACGGTTGCGCGCCGACCGCACGGGTTCGGTGCACGAACGCGTCTTCCTCGCCGCCGAGTCGGATCTGGCGACCATCTTCGGACACATCGAGCAGGTCAAGCCGACGCTGCTGGTGGTGGACTCCGTGCAGACGATGCTCGCCGCCGACGTGGAGGGCGTGTCCGGCGGCGTCACCCAGGTCCGGGCGGTGACCAGCGCGCTGACCTCGCTCGCCAAGGCCAGCGGCGTCCCGGTGCTGCTCATCGGGCACGTCACCAAGGACGGTGCGGTGGCGGGTCCGCGTTCGCTCGAGCATCTGGTCGACGTGGTGCTGCACTTCGAGGGCGACAAGCACTCCACCCTGCGCATGGTGCGGGGGGTGAAGAACCGCTTCGGTGCCGCCGACGAGGTGGGCTGCTTCGAACTGACCGAGGGCGGCATCGTCGGTGTCAGCGACCCGTCGGGCCTGTTCCTGCACCATCGGACCGAGGAAGTGGCCGGCACGGCCGTCACCGTCACCATGGACGGCAAGCGGCCGCTGCTCGGCGAACTGCAGGCGCTGGTGGTGCCGACGCAGAACCCCGCACCCCGGCGCGCGGTCAGCGGCCTGGATGCGGCACGGGTCGCGATGGTGCTGGCGGTACTCGAGCGGCGATGCCGGCTGCCGCTCGGCAAGTGCGACGTCTACGCCTCGACCGTCGGCGGCATGCGCATCACCGATCCGGCCGCGGACCTGGCCCTGGCCCTGGCGGTCGCGTCGGCCGCACGTGAGCGCCCTCTGCCGCCGGGCACGGTGCTGCTCGGCGAGGTCGGCCTCGCCGGCGAGGTCCGCCGGGTCACCGGGGTCGGGCGGCGCATCGCGGAGGCGGGGCGGCTCGGATTCACCCGCGCGATCGTGCCGCACGAACCCGCGGCGGCCCCGGTGGGTGGCCGCACGTTGCGGTCCCCGGCCTCCGCCGGGGATCCGATCGAGGTCGGCAACGTCGGCCAGGCGCTCGCCGCGCTGGGCATGTAGACGTGTCGGAACCGGATGCGAACATGTGTTCGTGTCCGGTCACGCGACCATCCTGCACGCCGATCTCGACTCGTTCTACGCATCCGTCGAGCAGCGCGACGACCCGGGCCTGCGCGGCCGGCCCGTGATCGTGGGCGGGGGTGGCGTCGTACTCGCTGCCAGTTACGAGGCCAAGGCCTGCGGCGTCGCGACGGCCATGCCCGGGCGCGCCGCCCGCGCCCTGTGCCCAGCGGCGATCGTCGTTCCTCCGCGCATGCACGCGTACGCGCGGGCCAGCCGCGCCGTGTTCACGGTGTTCGAGCAGACCACGCCGCTCGTCGAGGCCGTCTCCATCGACGAGGCCTTCCTCGACGTCGCCGGGCTGTGGCGAATCGGCGGCACCCCGGCCGACATCGCGACCCGGCTGCGGCGCGACGTCGCCGAACAGGTGGGGCTGCCGATCACGGTGGGGGTGGCCCGGACCAAGTTCCTCGCGAAGGTCGCGAGCGGCGTCGCCAAGCCGGACGGGCTGCTGGTGGTGCCTCCCGACCGGGAACTCGAGTTCCTCCACCCGCTGCCTGTCGAACGCCTGTGGGGCGTCGGCAAGGTCACCGCCGCGACCCTGCACGCGCACGGCATCCGTCGCGTGGCCGACCTGGCGCGGGAGAGCGAGGTCGAGCTCGTCGCCCTGCTCGGCACGTCCATGGGACGTCACCTGCACGCGCTCGCGCACGGGCACGATCCGAGACAGGTCCGCCCCCACCACCGGCGCCGGTCCATGGGCGCGCAGCACGCCCTCGGCCGGCCCCGCAGCGCCGCCGGACACGATCCCGAGAAGGTCGACGGGACGCTGCGGATGCTGGTGGAACGGGTCACCGGCCGCATGCGCGCGGCCGGGCGGCCCGGTCGCACCGTGGTGCTGCGCCTGCGCTTCGCCGACTACACGCGGGTGACGCGGTCGCACACGCTGCACGGACCCACCGCCCGGACGGACGTCGTCCTCGGCGCCGCGCGGGAACTGCTGGCGCAAGCGGGGCCGCTGGTCGCCGATCGGGGGCTGACCCTGATCGGCGTGGCCGTGTCGAATCTCGACTCCGCGGACACCGAACAGCTCGAGCTGCCGTTCGACGAACCGGCCTCCGACGGTGCGGCGGCCGGCCATCCGCCCGTCGACCGCCACGCGTTGGACGCCGTGCTCGACGACGTGCACGGCCGGTTCGGCACGCGGGCGCTCACGTCGGCCTCGCTGCTCGGCCGGCGTCCGCACCCGGCCGTGCCCCTCCTGCCGGAGTGATGACCGGGGCGGCTACACGGACGAGGTGCCGTGCGGCGACCTGGGTACCCCGTCGACGAAGTCCTTGGCCCTGTCGAAGTGCTGCGCGCCGACGGTGAGGAACAACCCGCGCGACGTCGCGACGACGACGTCCGGGTCGGCGAACGGTCCCTCGACGATGCGGGCCTCCGCGCTGGTGTACACCTTGCGGCGCACCGTCCCGTCGATCCGGGCGCGCAGCTCGAGCACCGACCCGAGCGGGATAGGCTTGGCGAAGTCGATCTGCAGGTGGCCGGTGACGACGGGCCGGCGCAGCACCATGCATGCCATGCCCTGCGCCTCGTCGAACGCCGTGCTCAGGATCCCGCCGTGGATGAAGCCGGGACCGCCCTGGTAGCGGTTCGCGACGTCGAGCATGCCGGTGATCTCGAGACCCTCGCCGAACGTGAACTGCATCGCCATTCCCGCGGGCTGGTCGTCGCCGCAGCCGAAGCACTTGCTCCAATGGGACGGAATCGGCGCGCCTGTCCCGGGATGGTCGTCGGGAAGCTTGGGAAGGGTGAGGTCGTCGGGCAGGGTCCAGGTACCGCTCATGGGGCAGTAATCTAGTCGGCGGTTCGGTCGGCTCCACCCGGCGGACCGACACGAAGTGACGTTCGCCGCACCGGCCGGACACGGGAAGGATCCATCGATGACCGATGTGGCACCGTCCGTGACGCTGCGCGAGACCATCGCCCGGCTCGCGCCCGGCACCGCCCTGCGCGACGGACTCGAGCGCATCCTGCGCGGCCGCACCGGGGGCCTGATCGTTCTCGGGTTCGACGACGACGTGGCAGCGCTGTGCGACGGCGGCTTCGAGCTGGACGTGGAGTTCGCCCCCACCCGGCTGCGGGAGCTGTCGAAGATGGACGGAGCGGTCGTGGTGTCCACCGACGGCGGCCGCATCGTCAGGGCCAACGTGCAGCTGGTACCCGATCACCGGATCCCCACCGTCGAATCCGGCACGCGGCACCGCGCCGCCGAGCGCACCGCGATCCAGACGGGCTACCCGGTGGTGTCGGTGAGCCAGTCGATGAGCATCGTGACCGTCTACGTCGACGGCCAGCGGCACGTGATCAACGATTCGGCGACCATTCTCTCCCGCGCCAACCAGGCCGTCGCGACGCTCGAGCGCTACAAGTCGCGACTGGACGAGGTCACCCGGCAGCTGTCGGTGGTGGAGATCGAGGACTTCGTGACGCTGCGCGACGCACTTACCGTCGCGCAGCGGCTCGAGATGGTGCGCCGCGTCTCGGTGGAGATCGAACAGGAGGTGCTCGAACTGGGCACCGACGGGCGGCAGCTGGCACTGCAGCTCGAGGAGCTGGTGGGCGACAACGACCTGGCCCGGCAGCTGATCGTGCGGGACTATCTGGCCGGCACCGAGGCGCCGCAGCTCGTCGCCGTCGAGCAGACCCTCGCCGCGCTGGACCGGCTCACCGACGTCGATCTGCTGGATCTGACGACGTTGGCGCGCGTGTTCGGGTATCCGGGCACGATCGAGGCGCTGGACGCGGCGACGAGTCCGCGCGGTTACCGCGTGCTGCATCGGGTGCCGCGGCTGCAGTCGTCGCAGATCCATCGGCTGGTCGGCTCGTTCGGGAGCCTGCAGGGCCTGCTGGCGGCGACGGCGGCGGACCTGCAGTCCGTGGAGGGCATCGGCGGGCTGTGGGCCCGCTACATCCGCGAAGGGCTGTCGCGGTTGGCGGAATCGTCCATCAGCGGCCCGTACGACTGATCCGCGAGCACGGCGGCGCGCCGGTCGGGCGGTGTCGGCCGGTCAGGCGATGTTGAACGGCTCCGGCGTGCTGCGCAGGCCCCCGAGCTGGCCGACCACCGTGTAGGCCCCGGCCGGAACCCGCTCCCGCGGCGCCTGGCAACCGGGCTCGGAGGTCGTTCCGGACCACTTCACCGCGAAGGCGGCCTGGTCACCCGGGGCCAGCTTGCGCACATCGGCGGTGGACTCGGGGAAGCAGTCGGTGTTCGCCCACAACCGCCGGCTGCCGTCGAGCGAGTAGACCAGCACCTGCTGCAGGCCCGCGCCGAGGTCGCGCTCGCAGGCGGCCGTGCCGATGTTCGTGATGACGATGGTGAACTCGGGCTCCTCGCCCACCTGGTAGTTGGGCCGGTCCGCGGTCACCCGCACGGCGAGCGACTGGTCCGGGCACTGCCCGGCCGCGACGGCGGACGCACTCGCCGCCGCGGAACTCGAGGACCCGGCGGACCCCGACGTCGTGCTCGACTGCGACGACCCCGACTGCGACGACCCCGACTGCGACGACCCCGAATCGGAGCCTCCGGAGGACCCGCCGGGGCCGACGGCGGCGACGCCGTCGGCCTCCTCGCTCCCGGTGCTGCTGGTGGGTGTGCGGGTGGTGCTGGTCTCGGACGTCAGGACGCCGGCGGCCGCCGGGTCGGGCTCCGGGTCGTCGCCCCCGCCGGTCAGGGACAGGACGAGCCACACGACGAGCGCGAGCACGACCACGCCGACACCCACGGCGAGCGCGCGTCGACGCCAGTAGATCTCGGGGGGCAGCGGCCCGGTCGGTTCAAGCACGCCTCACACGGTATGTGCCACCGGCGAGGCGTCGCCGCACCGAGGTCGGCGTGTCGCGTCAGTCGACGGTCACACCGATGTCGCCGACGTGTCCCTGCAACTGGACGTGACCGTCGGAGAGCTTGTAGGTCACGCCCGCGATGGCGCACTGCCCCTTGGCGATGCGCTCGGCGATGATCTGGGACCGCTGGCTGAGCAGCTTCCCGGTCTCCACCACGTGGCGGCCCTCGAGCTCGTCGACCGTCGACAGCCCGTCGTTGCGGCCCATGAGAATCGACGGCGCGACGCGCTCGACGATGTCCCGGATGAATCCCGGCGGGATGTCTCCCTTGTCGAGGGCGTCCAGGGTGGCCTTGACCGCGCCGCAGCTGTCGTGACCGAGCACGACGATCAACGGCACGTTCAGCACGCCGACCGCGTACTCGATCGAACCGAGCACCGCGCTGTCGATCACGTGTCCGGCGGTGCGCACGACGAACATGTCGCCGAGGCCCTGGTCGAAGATGATCTCGGCGGCCACCCGCGAGTCGCCGCATCCGAAGAGCACCGCGATGGGGTGCTGCTCGTTGACGAGGGTGGCACGGTGGTCGATGCCCTGGCTGGGGTGCAGCGGGGTACCACTGACGAAACGCTGGTTACCCTCGGTCAGGGCCTTCCACGCGGATATGGGGTTGGAGTTAGGCATAAGGGCATTATCCATCCCTTACTGTGACGCATCCCGCTCGGTGGAGTTACCGCGGGGCTAAATCGGGCCGACAACGGGACGGGAGGATGTGAGAGATGCCGGTCGACGCGACCGCCCTGCTGCGCTGGTACGCCGCCGAGGCGAGGGATCTGCCGTGGCGCGAGGAGGGCGTCACCGGGTGGCAGATCCTGATGAGCGAGGTGATGCTGCAGCAGACGCCGGTGGCCCGCGTGGCACCGATCTGGCTGGAGTGGGTGCAGCGGTGGCCGGTGCCGTCGATGATGGCCGCGACGAGCCAGGCCGACGTCCTGCGCGCCTGGGGCAGGCTCGGATATCCGCGCCGGGCGCTGCGGCTGCACGAGTGCGCCGGGGTCCTGGCCACCGAGCACGGCGACGTGGTCCCTGCCGACGTGGACGTGCTGCTGTCGCTGCCGGGCATCGGCGCGTACACGGCCCGGGCGGTCGCCTGCTTCGCGTACGGCCGGCGCGTCCCGGTGGTGGACACGAACGTCCGTCGCGTCGTCGCGCGGGCGGTGCACGGTGCCGCCGAACCCGGTAATCCGTCGGTCACCCGGGACCTGGCCGACGTCGAATCGCTCCTGCCGCGAACCCGCGAGCGGGCGGCGACGTTCTCCGCAGCCCTGATGGAACTCGGTGCGACCATCTGCACGGCCCGCTCGCCCGACTGCGCCCGGTGCCCGCTGCCGCGGTGCGCATGGGTGGAGGCCGGCCGGCCCGCCCACGACGGCCCGCCGCGACGGGTGCAGAAGTTCACGGGCACCGACCGTCAGGTGCGGGGCAAGCTCATGGCGGTGCTGCGCGAGAGCGACGTCCCGGTCGAGCGGCCGGTGCTGGACCGGGTGTGGCTCACGGATCCGGGGCAGCGCGACCGGGCGCTGCACTCGCTGCTCGTGGACGGTCTCGTGGAACAGACCGACGACGGACGTTTCGCGCTCGCCGGCGAAGGCCTCGCCGGCCAGGCGTGATCAGGCGAGGGTACGGAGGAATCGTTCGACCTCGGCGCGGTATTCGTCGGGGCGTTCGTCGTGCACCAGGTGCCCTGCGCCCGGAATCCGGGCGTACCGGGCCCCGGGGTGCTCGTCGGCCATCCGCCGCATCTGTCCTTCCGGGGTGATGGTGAACTCCCCCTCGACGAGCAGGGCAGGCACCGAGATCGACCGCCACTGGTCCCAGAAGTGCCGGGCGCCCCACTCCTCGGAGATGTCGCGGAAGGTGGCCACCTCGCCGTGCAGGTACCAGCCGTCGGCCCGATGCTCGAAGGAGTCGAGGAAGTACCGGCCGGCGACGTCGCCGAAGTAGCCGACGACCGCCTCCTCGTCCGGGAACGGCTGCGGCCACCGCGCGATCATCGCGGCCCAGTCCGCCGCGGTGCGGCCCCGGAAGTCGGGGGCCATGTCCTCGACGACGAGCGCGGCCACCCGGTCGGGGTGCGCGGCGGCGAAGCACCACCCGTGCAGGGCGCCCATCGAGTGCCCGATCACCACCAGCGGTTCACCGATGCCGTCGAGGTGCGCGGCGAGGTCTGCGACGAACGCCTCGGTGGTGAGCCGATCCGGGGCGGGACGGCCGTGGCCGGCGGCGTCGAAGGTGTGGACGTGGCCGTGCGCGCGCAGCCACGGCAACTGCCGGCGCCACGTGCGGGAGCTGCCCATCAGGCCGTGCAGCAGCAGGATCGGCCGCCCGGAACCACCTTCGTCGTGCAACACAACCGCCAAGGTAGCGGAGTACGCTCGCCGCCATGGCAGTGGTGAAGATCAATGCAATCGAGGTCCCCGAGGGCGCGGGCCCGGAACTGGAGACGCGCTTCGCGCATCGCGCGCACACCGTGGAGAACTCCCCGGGCTTCCTCGGTTTCCAGCTCCTGCGGCCGGTGCAGGGCGAGACGCGCTACTTCGTGGTGACCCAGTGGGAGTCGGAGGAGGCGTTCGCGGCGTGGCGGGACGGCCCGGCCCGGCAGGCGCACGCCGGTGAGGCGAAGCGGCCGGTCGCGTCGGGGGCGTCGCTGCTCGAATTCGAGGTCGTGCTCGACGTGAAGGCCGCCGGCGAGGACACCGATCAGGGCTGAGCGCGCCGCCGTGAACGCGCAGCGCTCGTTCAACTACCCGCACGTCGGCGCCACGCGCGGCAGGGTTCCGGCAGGGTTCCGGCACGCGCACCTCACCCGCCGCCTCGGCTCGGGCGACGTCGCGTTCCGCACCGCCGTTCGGGCACTGGAAAGCTGGAACATGCAGCGGCATGCGGGGTTTCGCGTCGATGCGAATACTCCGCGGCCGCGGGCGGGACTGGAGGTACGGCTGGATCCACCGTTCGGTCCGGCGCGCTGGGGTGCGTGGTGCCGCGTGG
The DNA here is from genome assembly GCF_015654185.1 of Rhodococcus sp. M8. Lineage (NCBI taxonomy): Bacteria > Bacillati > Actinomycetota > Actinomycetes > Mycobacteriales > Nocardiaceae > Rhodococcus > Rhodococcus sp. M8. The sequence goes on along the minus strand of NZ_CP064065.1, from coordinate 4,601,739 downwards.
TCTACGTCGTCGACGAGCCGGATCGCCGCGGTTTCGCGTACGGCACCCTCGACGGTCACCCCGTCAGCGGTGAGGAGGCGTTCGTCGTCGAGCGACGGTCCGACGGCGCGGTGTTCGGCCACATCAGCGCCGTCTCCCGCCCCGGCCGATGGTTCACCCGCCTCGGCGCGCCGGTCCTGCCGCTCGCTCAGCGGTGGATGATGGGCCGCTACCTCGACGCGCTCGCCGGACGGTGACCCACACCGCGGGTGCGCGGGTGCAGGGGACGACACGGTCGTCGCCGCAGCGGGTGCGCACCCGCGGTGGTGGAATCGCTCAGGATTCGAGTGCCGCGTCGAGCGTGATGTCCACCCCGGTCAGTGCCTTGCTGACCGGGCAGCCCTCCTTGGCCCCCTGCGCGGCCTTCGCGAACCCGTCGGCATCGAGGCCGTCGACCTCGCCGCGCACCGTCAGCTTGATGCCGGTGAGCCGGAAACCGCCGTCCGGGTCGGGGCCGAGCGAGACGTCGGCCGTGACGTCGAGGCTCTGCGGCGTGCCGCCGGCCTCGGCGATCAGCGCCGAGAGCTGCATCGCGTAGCACGACGAGTGTGCCGCGGCGATGAGCTCCTCCGGACTGGTGGTGCCGCCGGCGTCCTCGGCGGCCCGCTTGGGGAACGAGACGTCGAACGTGGCGCGGCCGGAACTGGTGAGTTCGACCTGTCCGGCGCCGTCCTGCAGGCCACCGTTCCAGGCGGTGCGAGCGGTACGTGTGGGCATCGATCGGTCCCTTCGTCGTGGGGTGTCCTCCCCCGCCGAACCTACGCCACGTCGCGCGGCCCGGCTCCGGTTCTGCACGGCGGCGGGCCGCCCCTCCTGCACGGCGGCGGGCCGCCCCTCCTGCACGGCGGCGGGCCGCGCCCGCTAGGTTCGCGGGTGTGTTCACCCGGCCGACGCTGCGCCGCGAGTCGCGGCTGTTCGTCATCGGCTCCGCCCTGTTCGCCGCCGGTTCCGGCGGCGTGCTCGTCCTCCCCGCCGCCACCTCGAATCTGCTCTACTTCGTGGGCTCGTGGTTCTTCACCGCGGCAGCGACCGTGCAACTGCTGCTGACGCACCGCCCGCCCGCGGCGACGCGCGTGGACCGGTACGACTGGTGGTCGGCCGCGGTGCAGTGGGCGGGCACACTCGCGTTCAACGTGAGCACCGGATTCGCGCTCGTCGCCGGCCTGACGGCGTCCGAGGAGCAGAACCTGGTGTGGCGGCCCGACGCCGTCGGGTCGGTGTGCTTCCTCGTCAGCAGCGCACTGGCGGTGGTGGCCACCACCGACACCGATGCGCTGTGGGATCCGCACGCCCGCAACTGGCGCAGCACGTGGCTGAACATGCTCGGTTCGCTCGCATTCGGCGCCTCGGCCGTCGGCGCCCACATCGATCCGGCCGGCGAAACACTCGCGCCGCGGCTCGCGGACCTCGGCACGTTCGTCGGGGCGGTGTGCTTCCTCGTCGCGGCGCTGTGGATGCGGCCCGCCGATCCGCCGGAACCGCATCGCACGTGAAGGCCCCGGGTCTCGGCAGGAGACCGGCGGGAGTGGTCCAATGGTTCCGTGGTCACGGGTGGCGACCGGGCGCGAGTCGAGGTACTCGGCCCGCTCCGCGTGCTGGATGCGGATCGGCGCGACATCACTCCCGACGGGCTGCTGCAGCGACGCCTGCTGGCACTGCTGGTGCTCCGGCGGGGCCGGGTGGTGCCGGCGCACTCCGCCGTCGATGCCCTGTGGCCGTCCAGGCGACCGGCGGATCCGGCCGCCGCCCTGCAGAACCACATGTTCCGGCTTCGCCGTGGTCTGCCCGACGGCCTGATCGAGTCCGTCGGTGAGGGCTATCGGCTCGATCCGGCCGGTGTCGAGGTCGACGCCGACCGGCTCGTGGTGGCCCTGAGCGCGGGGGCGACGGGGGATGCGGGCGTGCCGGCCGAGATCGACGCCGTGCTCGCGCGCTGGCAGGGCCCCGCCTACCCCGAACTCGACGAGGTGGACGAGGCCCGGGCCGAGGCGACGCGGCTGGAGGAGCTGCGTTCCCGGGCCCACGAGGTCCGGGCCGAGGTGCGGCTCGGACGGGGCGACACCGACGGCCTCGTTGCCGAACTGGTGGCGCTCGCCGACGCGCAGCCGCTGCGGGAACGGCCGCGCGCGCTGCTGATGACGGCGCTCGCGGCGACCGGACGCCGGGCCGAGGCGCTACGGGTCTACGACGACTTCCGGCGGCTGCTCGGCGACGAGCTGGGCATCGAACCGTCGCCGGCACTGGCGGCTCACCACGCGGAACTGCTCGCCGGTGCCGCCGACCGGGTGTGGGCGCCGGTGGGCCGGTTGCCGGTTCCGGCGACGTCGCTCGTCGGCCGGGACGCCCTGGCGGTGGCGGTGACCGAGCTGGCGGAGTCCGGGCGCCTGGTGACCCTGGTCGGTCCGGGCGGGGTCGGCAAGACCCGGTTGCTCCTCGAGGTCGGGCACCGGCTCCGGGCCGCCCGACCGGATCGGCCGGTGGTGTTGTGCGAATTGGCCACTGCCGACCCGGACTCCGCGGTCGACGTGGCCGCCGCCGCCCTGCGGATCGACGCCCGTCCCGGCACCTCCCTCGCCGAGCGGGTGGCCGACGTGCTGGGCGACACCGAGCTCGTGCTGCTGCTCGACAACTGTGAGCACGTGCTCGATCCGATCGCCGCTGTCGTCGAACGCCTGCTCGCCACCTGCGCGCACGTGCGGATCGTGGCGACGAGCCGGGAGCGGCTCCGAGTCGTAGGCGAGCACGTCCGCCAGGTGCCGACGCTGTCGTACGACGGCGAGGACGCACCGGCCGTGCGGTTGTTCGAGGAGCGGGCGCGGGCCGTCGTCCCGGGCTTCGAGCCGGACGGGCGAGAACTCGCCTGCATCGCCGAGATCGTGCGGCGCCTGGACGGGTTGCCGTTGGCGATCGAGCTGGCAGCCGCGTGCCTGCACACCCACGAGGTCGCGGAGGTCGCCGCGGGCCTGGACCACCGCTTCGAGCTGCTGGCGTCGGGGTACCGCACGTCGCCGCGGCACGGGTCGCTGGCCGCGGCGGTGTCGTGGTCGTTCGGGCTGCTCGCGGAGGATCTGCAGCGGACCTTCGCGGAACTGTCGGTGTTCTCGGGCTCGTTCGACGCGGCCGACGCCGCGGCGGTCTGCGGCACGGATCCGGGGACGGTCACCGCGGCGTTGACACACCTCGTGGAGCGCTCGCTGGTGATGCGGATACCCGGCCGCCGGTACATGCTGCTCGAGACGCTGCGGGCGTTCGGCGCCGAACAACTCACCCGCGAGGGCCGGGTCGACCTCGTCGCGGAACGGCACGCCCGGCACCTGGCCGACTGGGTCGACCGGGCGGATTCACGACTGCTGCAGCCGGGCGAGCCGGTCCTGGCGCAGATCGATGCCGCCGTACCGGAGTTGCGCAGCGCGCTCGGCTGGTTGCTCGACCACGACGAGGTCACGCTCGCGGGTCGTCTCGTCAATGCCCTGCTGGACTACGGGATCTTCCGGCTGCGACCGGACGTGCTGGGCTGGGCGCGGCTGGTGATCGACGCCGATCCGGAGGGCCGGAGCCCGTTCGCCGCGCGCGTGCGGGTGGTGGCCGCCTACGCGGCATGGATGTCCGGCGACGTGGCCGAGACGGGCCGGCTCAGCGCCGCTGCGTTGCGCGCCGTCGAGCGGGCGAAGACCGAGCCGGCGGCGGAGGCGATGACCGTTCGCGGGAGCTACGAGTTGTTCGAGGGGCATCTCGACGAGGCCGCCGCCTGGTACCGGCGGGCCGCCGCGGCCGCCGCGAACGACCCGGCGCAGCGGCTCATGGCGCGGGCCACCGAGCTGCTGCCGTTGGGCTATGCGGGTGACCCGGCCGCCGTCGAGCAGGCCGAGGCCCTCCTCGCCGAGGTCGCCGACGCACGCACCCCGCACGCCGCGTATGTCTGGCACTGCGCCGGGGAGGCAGATCTGGCAGTCGACGTCGAACGGGCCCGCGCGCGCTTCGCTCGGGCACTGGACATCGCGGAACAGACGAACGCCTCGTTCGTGACCGGTCTCGCCGGCGCGTCGAAGGCGTCCATCGACGCCCGGATCGGTGACCCGGCGGCCGCCGCCGACGAGTACCGGCGCCTGATCCCGCACTGGCGGCGCGCCGGGATGTGGTCGACGCAGTGGACGATGCTGCGCTCGATCGCCGGGCTTCTCGAACGCCTGGACCGCTACCGCGACGCCGCGGTGCTCGAGGGGGCCGTGCGCGCGACCGCGGCCGGTCATCGCATCTTCGGCGCCGACGAGGTGGCCCTGGACGAGCTCGGCGCGCGACTGCGCGCCGAGCTCGGCGACGACGCGTACGAGGCGGCGCGACGACACGGCGCGATGCTCGACGGCGAGGCCGCCGCCGAGCATGCGCTCCGCGCGCTGTGACCGCCCGGGCCGGGAGCCGCGACCTCACCACCTGGGCTGTTCGCCGAGAATGCCGAGCAGCGACTTGCCGACGAGTTCGTGGGTGAGCGCGTCGTTGCCGGGGTGGAATCCCCCGCACCGCACGTCGCGGTAGAGGCGTTCGAGCTCGTTCCCGGTGAACATGCCGGCGCCACCGGCCACGTCGAGGGCGATGTCGACGACCCGTTTGGCCGCTTCCACCGCCCGCCACTTCATCGCATACACCTTGGGCACCCACTCGTCGCCGTGATCCGTGCCGGCCACCCAGTCCGCGACGAACCGGTCGAGCGTCGCCGAGGCGGCGTCCAGCTCGAGATACATCTCCGCGACCCGGTGCTGCACGAACGGGTTGTACGCGTACGCGCCCCGCTCGATCGCCACCGAGGTCTTGCGCCGGGCGCTGCGGACGGCGAGTTCCAGGGCGCGGTCGGCGATCCCCAGGTACACCGCCGCCATGAGCGAGAGCGGCCACATCGTCATCGCCACGAGGAACGGGTCGCTGCCGTCGCCCGCGGGGACGACCCGCCCGATGCGGTCGTCGGGCACGAAGACGTCGGCGAGAACCGTGTCGTGGCTCTGCGTCGGCCGCATGCCGAGGGTGTCCCACGTCTCCACGACCTTCACCCCCGCGCTGCCTCGTTCGACGAAGGCGTGCACGATGTGCGGCCCGCCCGCCGCGTCCGCGTCGACGGCGTGCGCGCCGAGCCACCGCCACGCCGGACCGTTGGAGCCGAACTGTTTGCGGCCGGTGAGCCGGTAGCCGCCCGCCACGCGCTGCGCCCGGCACGTCGACAGCAGCACCGGGATGTCGTTGCCCGTCTCGGCGTGTCCGGCGGCGAACACGTCGCCGGCCACCGCGGCCTCCAGGATCCAGCGGAGCGACGTGTCGCCCGTGCGTTCCAGTTCGGTGGCGATCCCGATCCAGTAGGAGTGCATCGTCATCGCCAGCGCGGTCGCCGGGGCGTAGCGGGCGAGGCGCCGCTGGCTCGCGGCCAGCCGGGCCAGATCGAGGCCCCATCCCCCGTAGCGGGTGGGTACGGCGGCGGCGAGATAGCCGGCGGCCCGCAGCTCGACAAGGTCCTCGTCGAAGTAGGAGTTGGACCGGTCGAGTTCGCCGGCACGGGATCGGAACCGCTCCAGCATCTCGGTCGGCAACTCGGCCGCGGTCCGGTTCCGGGTGGGGTTCATGGTGAGTGTGGTGTCCATGGCCACGACGATGCGCCCGCCTGCTCTCACCGCGCTCCCACCGGATCCCAGCGCGCCGAGAGCGCGCGGGAGCGCCGGGGCAGGGCCCGCACGGACCGTGAGAGGCATGAACGCGACGACATCCCTGCCCCTGTCCGGGACGATCCTGTCGATCTGGGCCCACCCCGACGACGAGACCTACCTCGCCGCCGGCGTCATGGCCGCCGCCCGCGACGACGGCCGGCGCGTCGTGTGCGCCTCGGCCACCGCCGGCGAGCACGGAACCGCCGACCCCCGATCGTGGCCTCCGGAGCGGCTGGGCCGGGTACGCCGCTGGGAAGCGGCCGCCGCCATGGCCGTCCTCGGTGTCGAAGAGCACCACGTCCTCGGCCTGCCGGACGGTGCCCTCGCCGAGCACGAGGACACCGGTCTCGCGTGGGCCGGACGGCTCCTCGACGACGTCCGCCCCGGCACGATCCTGACCTTCGGTGCCGACGGGATGACTTACCACCCCGACCACACCGCCGTGCACCGCTGGGTCACCCGGGCCTGGCGTGACCGCGGTTGCCGTTCCCGGCTGCTGTACGCCACCCCCACCGTGGAGCATCTCGACCGGTTCCGGGACCTCTACGAGGAATGGGGCATGTACATGAGCGACGAGCGCCCCACGGGCGTGCGCGAAGAGCGGCTCGCGGTCCACGTCCGGCTGCACGGGCTCGCGCTCGACCGCAAACTCACCGCGCTGCGGGCCATGGCGACCCAGACCGCCGACCTCGTCGCGCGGATCGACCCGGCGGTCTACGCGGCCCAGATCGCGGAGGAGGCGTTCGTCGCCGCCCCTCGCGTCCCGGACCGCGGCGATGCGGCGACGAGAACCGCAGTGGCGCGGTGACGGGCCGGGCTACCGGTGCCGCTCGGCGAGGCGCTCGGCCGACGACCGGACCTGCTCCCGGAGTTCGGGCGGCCCGAGCAGCTCGGCGTCGTCGCCGAGTTGCCACATCGCGGCGCCGGCGTGGGTGGCCCCGCCGAACTCCGCCTCGGCCTCCCACCAGCCGTCGCCGGTGGGCCGCTGCGCGACGACGCGGATCGCGATCGCCGCGAGGTCTTCCCGGCGCCGGTCCCGGATCCGCACCGCGGCGGTGACCGTGCCCAGACCGGCCCGGAACTCGGTGCGGCGCCGCTGCCAGATCCGGGCGAGGTCGACGTCGGGTGGGCGGTGAGCCGCGGTGTCGAGCGGTTGCACCCGTTCCATGCGGGAGAGGCGGTAGGTGCGTTCGGCGCCGCGATGCAGCGCCACCAGATACCAGCGGCCCGCCGCGCTGACCAGCCCGAGCGGGTCGACCGTCCGCCACCGCGCCTCGGCGCCACGGGAGCGGTAGCGGATGCGCAGGCGGCGATCGGTGAACACGGCCTGCTGGACGACGCCGAGGTGCTCGTCCCGCCGGTGATCGACCACCCACCCCGACGAGCTGACGACGATCCGCTCCCCGACCCGCGCGGCGGCGGTGCGCTGCGCCTCGGGCAGCGCGACGGTCACCTTCCGCATCGCGGAGGCGAACGCGGAGGCCATGCCGAGCGAGTCGGGGGTGGCCGACGCGCTCGCCGCGAGCAGGGCGGTCGCCTCGTCGACGGTCAGGCCGGTCAGGTCGGTGGTGAAGCCGGGGAGCAGCGCGAAACCGCCGTCGCGTCCGCGTTCGGCGTAGACGGGGATCCCGGCCGCCGACAGGGCCTCGACGTCGCGCAGCACGGTGCGCACCGAGACCTCGAGTTCCCTGGCGATCGCGGGCGCGGTCATCCGGCCGCGGTGTCGCAGCAGCAGGACCAGGGACAGCAACCGATCGGCTCGCACCTGCCGAACTCTCCCAGAAATACATGACAGAAGGTGTCGTGTTTCGCGCGCAGGATCGTGTCCGGCAGCAACCACACGACCGAAAGGCCCGACATGAGAACCGCGTCCGACCCCCGTCCCCTCTACCGCGACGCCCTGGCGTGGGTGGCCACGCTGATCGACGAGGTCCGCCCCGAGCAGATGACCGACCCGACGCCCTGCCCGGACTACGACGTGCGCGCGCTGCTCGGCCACCTCGTCGCCACCGTCGATCGCGGCCGCGTGATCGGCAGCGACGGCGACCCGCTGAGCGTTCCGGAGTTCCTGACCGGCGTGCCCGACGACGCGTGGCGCGCCGAACTCGAGCGGGCGCAGGCCCACTACCGGAAGGTGTGGAGCGACGACGACCTGCTCGACCGGCCCGTCGTCGCGCCGTGGGGAACGGTGCCCGGCCGCGCCGCGGTGCTGAGCAATCTCAACGAGGCCCTCGTGCACGGCTGGGATCTCGCCGTCGCCACGGGACTGCCGGCCGAGCCGGATCCGGTGCTCGTGGAGGCCGCGTTCGTCGTCGCGCGCAGCAAGATCCCCGCCTCCGTGCGCGGCGGACGGGTTCCCTTCGGCGCGGCCGTCGAGCCGGCGCCGGACGCGAGCCCCGTCGAGCGGCTCGCGAACTGGTCCGGGCGGGACACCGCGGCCTGGCGGCGCTGATCCGGACACACCAACGCCGACGGGCGGCACCCGCAGTGGGTGCCGCCCGTCGGCGTTCGTCGGAGCAGGACTACTCGGCGTCCTTGGCCAGGGCCACCGCCGGGGTGTCGGGCACCGCGGCCGGCTTCTCGCTCGGGGTGAAGGTGAACTTCGCGTTCTCTCCGGCACCCTCGCCGTCCCAGCCTTCGACGTCGACCAGGACGATCTGGCCGGGGCCGATCTCGTTGAAGAGGATCTTCTCCGAGAGCTGGTCCTCGATCTCGCGCTGGATCGTGCGGCGCAGCGGCCGGGCGCCGAGGACCGGATCGAAGCCCCGCTTCGCGAGCAGCGACTTCGCCTTCTCGGTGAGCTCGATGCCCATGTCCTTGTTCTTCAGCTGCACCTCGACGCGGCCGATCATCAGGTCCACCATCTGGATGATCTGATCCTGCGTGAGCTGGTGGAAGACGATGATGTCGTCGATGCGGTTGAGGAACTCGGGCCGGAAGTGCTTCTTCAGCTCGTCGTTGACCTTGAGCTTCATCCGCTCGTAGTTCGACTCGGCGCCGGAGCCCTTGGTGAAGCCCAGGCCGACCGCCTTCGAGATGTCGGCGGTACCGAGGTTCGAGGTGAAGATCAGCACGGTGTTCTTGAAGTCGACCGTGCGTCCCTGGCCGTCGGTGAGGCGGCCGTCCTCGAGGACCTGCAGGAGGGTGTTGTAGATCTCCTGGTGGGCCTTCTCGATCTCGTCGAACAGGACCACGGAGAACGGCTTGCGGCGCACCTTCTCGGTGAGCTGGCCGCCCTCTTCGTAGCCGACGTAGCCCGGAGGGGCACCGAAGAGCCGCGACGCGGTGAACCGGTCGTGGAACTCGCCCATGTCGATCTGGATGAGCGCGTCGTCCTCGCCGAACAGGAAGTTCGCGAGCGCCTTCGACAGCTCGGTCTTACCGACGCCGGACGGGCCGGCGAAGATGAACGAACCGGCGGGACGCTTCGGGTCCTTCAGGCCGGCGCGGGTACGCCGGATCGCCTTGGCGACAGCCCTGACGGCGTCCTCCTGGCCGATGATCCGCTTGTGCAGCTCGTCCTCCATGCGGAGCAGACGGGTGGTCTCCTCCTCGGTGAGCTTGAACACCGGGATACCGGTCCAGTTGGCGAGGACCTCGGCGATCTGCTCCTCGTCGACCTCGGCGATGACGTCGAGATCACCGGCGCGCCACTGCTTCTCGCGCTCGGCGCGCTGCGCGACGAGCTGCTTCTCCTTGTCGCGCAGGTTCGCGGCCTTCTCGAAGTCCTGCGCGTCGATTGCGGACTCCTTCTCCCGGCGCGCGTCGGCGATCTTGTCGTCGAACTCGCGCAGGTCCGGCGGCGCGGTCATCCGGCGGATGCGCATGCGCGCACCGGCCTCGTCGATGAGGTCGATCGCCTTGTCCGGCAGGAAGCGGTCGTTGATGTAGCGGTCGGCCAGGCTCGCCGCGGCGACCAGCGCCTTGTCGGTGATGGACACGCGGTGGTGCGCCTCGTACCGGTCGCGCAGGCCCTTGAGGATCTCGATGGTGTGCTCGACCGTCGGCTCGCCCACCTGCACCGGCTGGAACCGGCGCTCGAGCGCGGCGTCCTTCTCGATGTACTTGCGGTACTCGTCGAGGGTGGTGGCACCGATGGTCTGCAGCTCGCCGCGCGCCAGCTTCGGCTTCAGGATCGACGCCGCGTCGATGGCGCCCTCCGCGGCACCCGCCCCGACGAGCGTGTGCAGCTCGTCGATGAACAGGATGATGTCGCCGCGGCTGTTGATCTCCTTGAGCACCTTCTTCAGGCGTTCCTCGAAGTCACCGCGGTAGCGGCTGCCCGCGACCAGCGAACCGAGATCGAGGGTGTACAGCTGCTTGTCCTTGAGCGTCTCGGGGACCTCGCCGTTGACGATGGCCTGCGCCAGGCCTTCGACGACGGCGGTCTTGCCGACGCCCGGCTCGCCGATGAGCACCGGGTTGTTCTTGGTGCGGCGGCTCAGGACCTGCATGACGCGCTCGATTTCCTTGGCGCGACCGATGACGGGGTCGAGCTTGCCCTCGAGCGCGGCCTGCGTGAGGTTGCGGCCGAACTGGTCGAGCACCAGCGACGTCGACGGGGTGCCGGCCTCGCCACGGCTGGTGCCGGATTCCTGGGGCTCCTTGCCCTGGTACCCGGAGAGCAGCTGGATGACCTGCTGGCGCACCCGGTTCAGGTCCGCACCGAGCTTGACGAGCACCTGTGCCGCGACGCCCTCGCCCTCGCGGATGAGGCCGAGGAGGATGTGCTCGGTACCGATGTAGTTGTGTCCGAGCTGCAGCGCCTCACGCAGGCTGAGCTCGAGCACCTTCTTGGCACGGGGCGTGAACGGGATGTGGCCCGACGGGGCCTGCTGTCCCTGGCCGATGATCTCCTCGACCTGGCTGCGGACGCCTTCGAGGGAGATCCCCAAAGATTCGAGCGACTTGGCCGCTACGCCCTCGCCTTCGTGAATGAGGCCCAGGAGAATGTGCTCCGTGCCGATGTAGTTGTGGTTGAGCATCCTGGCCTCTTCCTGAGCCAGGACGACGACGCGCCGCGCGCGATCGGTGAACCTTTCGAACATCGCACTCCCTCACACTCTCCGGCCGACAGGTCCGGTACGCGGATCGTTCCGGACCCGGCTGCCGCGTTTCGCTCCGGCACTCGAGTCGTCGAGTGGAACCAGGTTCCACGACCCCACTTGACACTCTAGTTGCCGCCGTTTCGAGGCGCTGCCCCTCCACCCGATCGGCGCCGGCGGCAACTCCGGTCACGAGGGGTAACGCTGCACGTCGGCACGGCGTTCCCGCCTCCGTGTACGCCAGCAGCGAACACGCTGCTCAGCGGGGCATCAGCTGGCGAATGCGCCGTCCGATGCGCTGCGGGGCGCGTTCCGGGTCGACGAGTTCGTTCTCCGCGAGGGGGCTGTCCTCGTCGGCGACGGTGCCCGGCTCGAAGAGCGCGAGGGTCCGACCGGCTCCGCGCAACCGCTCCACCGCGGCGACGAGCGAACCTTCGGACCGGACGGCGGACGCGACGTCGGCCGGGGACACCCCGAGGTGCTCGGACAGCAGGCGCTCCCGCATCTCGACCACCGCGCGGCTGATGTGGTCGCCCTCGTGGTCCGCTTCGACGAAGAGATCGCACTCGGTGTCGAAGCCCAGGGACCGGTTATTCAGGTTCGACGAGCCGATGCGCAGCAGCACGTCGTCCATGACGACGACCTTGGCGTGCACATAGATCGGCGCCCCGCCCGCGGTGACGGGGTAGTAGGCGGCGAACCGGCCGTGGACGTCGGCGTTCCACAGCAGGTGCAGCAGCTTGCGGCGGGCGCCGTCCATCGCCTTCTGTTCGAGCCAGCCCTCGGCGTTGCGCGGCAGCACCAGCACGATCTGGGGGCCGTCCGGTTCCCGCAGCCGCTTCGCGAGGGCCTCGGCGAGGGTCCGGGACGCCAGGTACTGGCTCTCCAGGTAGAGCGTGCGGCGGGCGCCGGCGATCACCGCCAGGTAGAGGGCCTCGATCTCCCGGACCTCCGCCCGGTCGCCGAGTTCGGGGAGGGTCCGTGCGACGGCGACATCGACGTCGCGCAGGGCCGGGCGCAGCCCGTCGGGCCAGATGGTGTGCCCGGTGTCGACCGGCTCGAGGTCCTCCCCCGTTGCCGCCTTCCACCGGGCGCGAGCCTGTTCGCCGATCGCGCGGGCGGCCGCGCCGTCCACCGCGGTCGTCACGTCGTGCCACGGTCCGTACCGACGGCCGTTCGGCTCCCGCCGGTAGCGGCTGTGGTCGGGATGCTCGCTGGTGTCCCAGCGATCGACGGTCATGTCGATGCCCCCACAGAACGCGACGGCGTCGTCGATCACGATGATCTTCTGGTGGTGTGCCGCTCCCACGGGATGGGCGCCGTCGATTTCGAGCCGGAGCCGCGGGTCGCTCATCCAGTTGAGCACGAAGACCGGTGTCATCCCGCGCCCGATGGCTGCGAATGCGCCGATGTTCCACTTCAGCAGGAACACCTCGAGATCCGGGTGCCGGTGCGGCAGCCACTTGAGGAATGCGCCCAGCCGGTTCGGGCCCTCGAGGGTCTTCCGGTCGGGTTCGAGCTTGATCCTCGTGTCGAAGTCCCACCCGATCAGGAGGATCCGCCGCCGTGCCTGCAGCATCGCCGACTTGGCGTATCGGAAATAGTCGGCGGCGTCGACAATGCAGGCGAGGCGATCGGCACGATCGACCCGCCAGCACGTCTCACCCGGGACGGCAATCCGCTCTCCCATGGCCGACACGCTACCCGGGGATACCGCCGTTTCCGCCGCGACGGACGGGATACCGAGCGGGTGTGACCCTTGTCTCCGATTCCCGACTGTCTCCGATTCCCGACTGTCTCCGATTCCCGACTGTCTCCACTTCCGGCGGCGCCCCGTTCCGACCGACCGTTTCTTTTCTCGAACGAATAGCAAAGAATTCCGCGAGGCACGACGACGAGGCGATATCCGCGACAGTTGTCGCGGATATCGCCTCGGTCGGACGGAAGGCAGCGCTTCCGGCTCAGTGCGCCTTGTTGTAAGCCTCGATGATTTCGGCGGAGATACGGCCTCGGGCCGAGACGGGCATGTCGTTGTTGCGGGCCCATTCCCGAATTTCCGCGGTACGTTCCCGGTCCGTGCCGCCGCGAGAAGACTTGCGGGGAGCGGGCGCGGTGGGCACGACCTTCGCGCGCTTACGGCCACCCACCTTGCGGGCATGAGTGACCCAGAACTCCAATTCCTCCCGGAGCTTGGCCGCGTTGTCTTCCGACAGATCGATCTCGTAGGTGACTCCGTCGAGCCCGAATTCCACGGACTCGTCCGCCGCCGTCTCCCCGTCCACGTCGTCGATCAGGGTAACGGTGACCTTCTTTGCCATGTGCTGCAAATCCTCTCGAATGAAGAAGCGCGGCCCCCCGCGGTACGAGACAACAATACCCGGGAATCAATTCATGGCAATACGGAAAACGAATGCGATCAATTACCTCGCCGGGCGAACAATTGGGAACAGGATTGTTTCCCGGATTCCGAGGCCCGTCAGCGCCATCAGCAAACGGTCGATTCCCATGCCGGTTCCGGTCGTCGGAGGCATACCCTGTTCCATCGCCGCGAGGAAGTCCTCGTCGAGAACCATCGCCTCGTCGTCACCGGCCGAGGCGAGCCGCGCCTGGTCGACGAACCGCTCCCGCTGGATCACGGGGTCGACGAGTTCCGAGTAACCGGTGGCGAGTTCGAAACCACGCACGTACAGATCCCACTTCTCGGTCACGCCGTTCTTGCTGCGGTGCTGCCGCGTGAGGGGCGAGGTCTCGACGGGGTAGTCCCGCACGAACGTCGGCTCGTGCAACTGGTCGCCGCACTGGTGCTCCCACAACTCCTCGACGAGCTTTCCGTGGCCCCAGCCCTTGCCTTCCGGGACCTCGAGACCCACCCGATCGGCGAGGGCGTGCAGCTCCTCCAGCGACGTGTCGGGCGTGACCTCGGTTCCGATGGCCGCCGACAGCGACGGGTACATCTCCATCGTCTTCCACTCGCCGCCGAGGTCGTATTCGGTGCCGTCGGCGAGGGTGACGACGTGGGTGCCGAACACCGCCATCGCCACCTCCTGGATGAGTTCCCGGGTCATCGTCGCCGAATCGTCGTACGTGCCATACGCCTCGTACGTCTCGAGCATCGCGAATTCGGGCGAGTGCGTGGAGTCGGCACCCTCGTTGCGGAAGTTTCGGTTGATCTCGAAGACCTTCTCGATGCCGCCCACCACGCAGCGCTTGAGGAACAGCTCCGGCGCGATGCGCAGATACAGATCCATGTCGAGGGCGTTCGAATGGGTGACGAACGGACGGGCCGTCGCGCCGCCGTGCAGGGTCTGCAGCATCGGGGTCTCGACCTCGAGGAAGCCGCGCCGCTCGAGCGCGTTGCGCAACTCGCGCACCACCGCGACACGCATGCGGGCGTTGGCGCGGGCCTCGGGACGCACGATCAGGTCGGCGTAGCGCTGCCGGACCCGGGTCTCCTCGTTCATCTCCTTGTGCGCCACCGGCAGCGGCCGCAGGGCCTTGGCGGCCATCTGCCACGAGTCCGCCATGACGCTGAGCTCGCCGCGCCGAGAGCTGATCACCTCGCCGTGCACGAACACGAAGTCGCCCAGGTCCACGTCGTGCTTCCACGCCGCAAGGGACTCCTCGCCGACGCCGTTGAGGCTGATCATCGCCTGCAACTGGGTGCCGTCGCCCTCCTGCAACGTGGCGAAGCACAGCTTGCCCGTGTTGCGGAAGAAGATGACCCGGCCCGCGACGCCGACCTGTTCCCCGGTCGTCGTGTCGGGCTCGAGGTCCGGATACTTCTCCCGGATCTCCGCGAGGGTGTGAGTGCGGGGCACGACGACGGGGTACGCGTCCTTGCCCTGCGCCAGGATCCGTTCGCGCTTCTCGCGGCGGATGCGGATCTGCTCGGGGGTGTCGTCGGACTGCTGAACGGGTGCATCACTCACGGGTGACCAGACTATCGGACCGCCTCGAGCGCCTGCGCAGGACCAGCGCCTGCGCAGGGCCGAGGTGCCCGGGGCGCCGGCGCCCGCCGGGTCAGTGCGCGGTCACGCGCGCCACGTCGTCCTCGACGTGCGGGGCCGCGGCGATCGCATCGGTCGCCCCGGCCGCCGCGAGGGCCGCGTACCCGCCGACGAGGCCGGTGACGCGGCGCAGCCCGAGCGCCTGCAGCGCGGCGACGACGGCGTCGGTCTCCGCGCCGGAGGCCGAGACCACGACCCACTCGACGTCGCGGTCGACGGCCACCGCCAGACGCTCGTCGCTGGTGGGATGCAGGCGCCGGGGCAGCAGCTCGGCGGAGATGGCCAGCGCCCCGGGCAGGGTGCCCTGGACCGCGCGTTCGGCGTGGGTGCGGATGTCGACGACCACCGCGCCGCGCGAGACGGTCGCAGCCAGCCCGGCCGGATAGGTGCGCTCGGTGGTGAGCGGGAGAGTGTGAACGGGTGCGGCTACGAAGGATGCAGCAAGCGCAGTGCGCATGAGGGTGACTCCAGGTATGTGTGAACGATCGAGGCGGACGTCAGCCTCGACAACACTCCTGGGCGCTCATGCAGCGGATCACGGCGACTATTCTTGCACAGGATCGCGGCGGGCGGAACCCACAGCGGCGGATCGGGCGCCGCGCCGTGCGAGATTGCGTTCGTACACCAGGCGCAGGCCCTCCAGCGTCAGGTCCGGTTCGTGGTGCTCGAGCGTCTCGGACTCCGGCATGATCAACGGCGCACGGTCGCCGGTCCCGATGACCGCGACGTCGTCACCCTCGAATCCGCGCTGCTCGGCACGCACCAGGCGCACCAGCCCGTCGACCATCCCGGCGAATCCGAAAACCGCACCGGACTGCATGCATTCGACGGTGTTCTTGCCGACCACGGCGCGCGGGCGCAGCAGTTCCACCTTGCGCAGCGCCGCGGACTGGGAGGCCAGCGCGTCCATCGACACCTCGATGCCGGGGGCGATGATGCCGCCGAGGAACTCGCCCTTCGCCGAGACCACGTCCACGCACGTGGACGTCCCGAAGTCGACCACGATGCACGGCCGGTCGTAGAAGTGATGTGCCGCAAGGCTGTTGACGATGCGATCGGCGCCGACCTCCTTGGGGTTGTCGACGAGCAGCGGCACCCCGGTGCGCACACCCGGCTCGACGACCACGTGCGGCACGTGTTCCCAGTAGCGGCTCAGCATCACCCGGATCTCGCGCAGCACCGACGGCACCGTGGACAACGCGGTCACGCCGGTGATCTGGTCGGCGTACCCGCCGAGCAGACCACGGAAGATGAGCGCGAGCTCGTCGGCGGTCATGCGCGGATCGGTGCGCATCCGCCAGTCCCGCAACAGCTTCGCGTGCGAGCCGCTGCCGGTGAACAAACCCAGGACGACGTTCGTGTTCCGGACGTCGACAGCGAGGAGCACTGCTACACCAACGAACCGGAGTCGAGAGTGGCGAGCATGCGCGGGGTGATCAGGCCGGAACCCTCCGGCGCGTGCGCCGGATCGTTGCCGAGCTCGACCTGCCGGTTGTCCGCGTCGACGAACACCACGCGCGGGTCGTAGTCGCGGCACTCCTGCTCGTTCATCACGCCGTAGGCGATGAGGATGACGAGATCACCGGGACTCACGAGACGCGCTGCCGCACCGTTGATCCCGATGATGCCGGAGCCGCGCTCGCCCGCGATGACATAGGTTTCGAGACGGTTGCCGTTGTCGATGTCGACGATGGCGACCTGCTCGCCCTCGAGCAGGTCGGCAGCGTCCATCAGGTCCTGGTCGACGGTTACCGAACCCACGTAGTGCAGATCGGCGTGGGTCACCGTGGCGCGGTGGATCTTCGACTTCATCATCGTGCGGAACATGGTGTCTCCTCAGCTTTTTCGGGCCGGTCGCGCTATCGGCGGGTGAGCAGGTCGTCGGGGGTGGACGCGTCGACCGGGCCGGTCTCGCGTTCGAGGAATCCGGTGCCGATCGCGACACCGACGTTGTCGATGAGCCGGGTGGTGCCGATCCGCGCGGCGATCAGCAGCCGGCCGTCGCCGCGTTCCGGCGCGGGCCCGAGGTCCACGCCGCGCAGCTCGAGGTAGTCCAGCTCCACCTCGGGCGCGGCGGCGAGCACCTCGCGCGCGGTGGTGAGCACCGCCTCGGGACCGCCGGCGGCGGCGTGCGCCCCGGCGACCAGCGCCGCGGACAGCACGGTGGCGACCCGGCGCTGTTCCGGATCCAGGTAGCGGTTGCGTGAGGACAGCGCCAGCCCGTCCTGCTCACGCACCGTGGGCACGCCCACGATGCGGACGTCGAAGTTGAGGTCCTCCACCATCTGCCGGATCAGGGCGAGCTGCTGGTAGTCCTTCTCGCCGAAGAAGGCGACATTGGGGGCGACGATCTGCAGCAGCTTCGCCACCACCGTGAGCATCCCCGCGAAATGCGTCGGGCGGCTGCCACCCTCGAGCTCCGCCCCCAGCGGCCCCGGGTGGATCACGGTCCGCCGGCCCTTCGGGTACATCGCGGACACCGACGGCACGAACGCCAGCTCGACGCCGGCCTCCCGCAGCAGCTCCAGGTCGGCGTCGAGGGTGCGCGGGTAGGCGTCGAGATCCTCACCGGCCCCGAACTGCAACGGATTGACGAAGACGGACACCACCACCACGGCACCGGTGAGCTTCGCCTGCCGCACGAGCTCCAGGTGACCGGCGTGCAGGGCGCCCATCGTCGGCACGAGGGCGACCGTGCGGCCGACGCCACGCAGCGCCTTGGTGACCTTGGTCAGGGCGGCGGGGTCGTGGTGCACGGTCAGTTCGCCGCGCACGTAGCCGCCCTGTTGCGTTTCACTCACCGTGATCAGCCCCTTCGAGGATCTCCATCAGTTCGGGTTTCGCTCCGGCGCGCTGCGCGGATCGCAGGGACATCGCGCGGTATCCGGTAGCGATCCGGGGATCGACCTCCCCGAGCACCCGCAGGTGCGTGGCCACGGCCTGTGCATCGCCGCGGGCGACGGGTCCGGTCAGCGCCGACGGCCCGCGGCGCAACGCGTTGTCGAGGGCCGCCGACAACAGCGGCTGCAGCACCCGCTCGGCGACACCGCCGGGCGCGTCGTCGACGAGTTGCTGGCCGAGCAGTTCGTCACCCTCGAGCGCCACCCGCAGCGCCTCCACCGCATCCACCACGAGGGTGACGAGGTGGTTGCTGCCGTGCGCGAGCGCGGCGTGGTACAGCGCGCGCCGCTCCTCGCGGACGCGCACCGGTTCGCCACCGATCTCGAGCACGAGGGACTGGGCGATCGCGTAGCCGATGTCGTCGGCAGCCGTGATGCCGAAGCACGCCGAGGCGAGCCGGGCAGTGTCCTCGTCGTGGCCGGTGAAGGTCATCGCCGGGTGGATGGCGAGCGGCACGATGCCCTGCTCGGTGAGCGGAGCGAGGATGCCGACGCCGTTCGCGCCGGACGTGTGGGCGACGATCGTGCCGCGCGAGACGGAGCCGGTGGCAGCGAGCCCGCGGACGAGCGAGCCGAGTTCCGAGTCCGGAACGGCGAGGAGCAGCAGGTCGCAGCGGGCGGCGACCTCGTCGACGGGGAGAACCTCGGTGTCCGGAAGCCGGGTGCGGGCGCGGTGCTTGGACAGTTCGGATACCGCGGAACAGGCCACGACCAGGTGGCCGACGCGTTCGAGTGCCGCGCCGATCGCCGTGCCCACCCGCCCGGCGGAAACGATTCCGACCGTCAGTCGTGCAGGCGCAGGCTCGTTTGTGATCCCGAAGGAGGTCACGGGAGTCCTCTCGTTCGTTCCAGTCCCGCTCGGCGGGTACCAGACGTTCCGACCGACAATAGCGCGGCCCGAGCAACCCCGGCCATGGCCGGGGAACGTGATCTGCGCCTCACCCGGCGCGGCGAACGCTCAGCGCTCGGCGGACAGGGCGGCGAGGATCTCCGCGACCGTGCGGCCCTGGCTGTGTGCCCCCTCGCCGCCGGCACCGTCCGGCCGCCGTCGCCGGGCGCGTCGGCCCGTGGGCTCGGCGTCGTCGTCCGCCTCGGCCTGCTCCTCGGGTTCCTCCGGCTGCGACCCGGACTCGGCCCGGCCCTCCGGTTCGGCCGGTTCCTCCGGCTCGGTCCGGTCCCGCCGTTCCGTGTCCTCGGATCCGCCGGGAGCGGCCGTCGCGCCCGCCGGCCGGCGGGGCACGGCCGTCGTCGTGTCGCCGTCGGTGACCACCGTGGTCTCGGCGGTCACCGGCTCGTCGTCGGGCGAGGCGAAGAACGGGCCTGCCGGACGGGGCGCGGCCGTCACCCGGAAGTTCCCGCCGCCGAGCTCCTGCAGTTGTCCCCGGCCCGCCCACAACGCCGCGCGGTCCTCGGGCAGCCGGCCCTCGAAGAGCACCTCGAGGTTGCGGCGCAGGGCACCGAGCTCGGCGCGCAGGGCCGCCATCTGGTCGGCATCGATCCGCAGCTCCGACCTGACCTTCTCCTCGACGGTCAGCTCGTACTCGCGCCGCGCCGCGATCTCCCGTTCGAGCTGCAACTCGTACACGGTCTGCAGATCCCGGACCTTGGCACGGTCCAGCGCGGACTCGCGACGGTACTTCGTCATCGCGATCGCGCCGACGGTGGCGGCCCACAACGCGACGACCAGACCGACGCGCAGCAGCTGGACGCTGTCGCTGAAGACCAGGAACAGCGACGCGATCAACGCCAGGGCGAGCAGCGCCGCCACGATCACAGAACTCGCGCTGCGCCGTGACCGACGGCCCTTCCTCGTTCGCACCGGAGTCCCCATGCGTTCCAGACTACTGGGCGCGGCCGCCGGGTCCCGAGAGTCGAGCGCACAGGATTCGCCGCCCCGGTCAGGTCGCGGGCTCGTCCGGGTCTTCCGGTGTCCGGCAACAGTGTTCGAGCCACAGCGCGGCAGCCGCGAGCGCCACGCCGGCGAGCAGCCCGACGATCACCCCGGCGCTGTCCTCGACTGCGGCCTGCAGCACCGGCCGCTGCGGAACCAGGTACAGCAGGAATCCTGCCCAGATGCCCGCGCTGGCCGCCCCGACCAGAGCCGACGCCTTCGCCAGCGCCACCGCGCGGGCCGCCGTGATGGGATGCAACTGGTGCGGCCCGTCGCCGATCTCGTGCTTGCCCACCCGGGAACGGATCATGAACGCCAGCA
The DNA here is from genome assembly GCF_015654185.1 of Rhodococcus sp. M8. Taxonomy (NCBI): domain Bacteria; kingdom Bacillati; phylum Actinomycetota; class Actinomycetes; order Mycobacteriales; family Nocardiaceae; genus Rhodococcus; species Rhodococcus sp. M8. The sequence goes on along the minus strand of NZ_CP064065.1, from coordinate 4,581,849 downwards.
CCACCTCGACGATCGCCACCGGGTACAGCGACGCCCCCGCGTAGACGGGGATCGGCGGCAACGTGCCGTACAGGCCGCGCGCCAGCAACCACGCCGCGACGGCGGCGAGCACCGCCAGCGCCAGCAGGTCCCGGATACGCGTCGCCTTCATCACCGCGGCGGCTCCAGCCGGTACTCGGTGCGGCGCACCCCTTCGCGTTCGTCGACGTCGAGAGCGGCGAGCCACTCCGTCAACGGCCGTCGCGTGCCGTCGACCGTCAGCGTCGCCTGGGGTTCGACGTCCCACCACGGGACGAGCACGAAGGCGCGCAGGTGGGCACGCGGATGCGGCAGGGTCAGTTCGGCATCGTCGCTGAGCACCTCGCTGCCGTCCGAGTCGTGGCAGGTGACCACGTCGACGTCGAGGCTGCGCGGGCCCCACCGCTGCTCCCGGACCCGGTCGGCGGCGGCCTCGAGCTGCCGGCCCAGCTCGAGCCAGCCGCGGCAGTCCAGCGACGGGTCCTCCGCGACGACGACCGCGTTGAGGAAGTCCTGCTGCTCGACCCCGCCCCACGGCGCGGTCGAGTACACCGGCGACACGGCCACTATCCGGTCGGCGAGGGCCTCGGTGACCGAGCGCAGGTGCGCCGGCCGGTCCCCGATGTTCGACCCGATGGACAGCACCACCCGGCTCACGAGCCGCTCCGGGTGCGATCGACCACCACCGCTACGTCCGCGAAGGTGAGCGGGATCGGCGCCGACGGCTTGTGGACGGTGACCTCGACCCGGGTGACCCGCGGATCGGTGAGGACGTCGGCGGCGATCTCGCCGGCGACGGTCTCGATGAGGTCCCGCGACGGGCCCGCGACGATCGCGGCGGCCCGCTCGGCAAGGATGCCGTAGTGCAGGGTGTCGTCGAGGGCGTCGCTCGCCGCGGCCGGCGCGAGATCGAGCCACGCGACGATGTCGATCAGGAAGTCCTGACCGTCGCGCTTCTCGTGGTCGAACACGCCGTGGTGGCCGCGTACGCGCAGTCCGCGCAGTTCGATCCGGTCGCTCACGCCGGTCCTCCCGCCGCACTGCCGCGCTGCCACGCGCCGACGACGGCGACGGCGTCGAGCGACGCCCGCACATCGTGCACGCGCACCCCCCAGGCCCCGCGCTCGGCCGCGAGCGCCGACACGACCGCGGTGGCCACCTCGCGGCCGCCGGGTGGCCGGATCGTGCCGTCGGGGGCGGCGAGCAGGGACCCGAGGAACCGCTTGCGCGACGCGCCGATCAGCACCGGGTAGCCGAGCTCGGTCAGCTCGGGCAGCCGGTGCAGCAGTTCCCAGTTGTGGTCGGCGTCCTTCACGAAACCGAGTCCGGGATCGAGGATGATGTTCGCCGGCTCCACGCCTGCCGTGAGCGCGGCATCCACCTGCACCCTCAGCTCATCGCGGACCTCCCGGACCACGTCGTCGTAGTGGGTGGACCCGCCGGCGTGCACGAAGCCGCCCGCGGGCCGCCAGTGCATGAGGATCCACGGCACGCCTGCCGACGCCACGACCGCGGCCATGCGGGAGTCGGCGCGCCCACCCGAGACGTCGTTGACGATGGTGACGCCGGCCTCGATCGCGGCCTCGGCCACGGACGCGCGCATGGTGTCGACGCTCGTGGGGATGCCGGCGGCGCTCAGGGCGGCGATGACCGGCGCGACGCGCCCGGCCTCGACCTCCGGGTCGACCCGGGCCGCTCCGGGACGGGTGGATTCGCCGCCGACGTCGACGATGTCCACGCCGAGGTCGCGCAGTTCCAGACCGTGCGCGATCGCCGCGTCGCGGTCGAGGTACCGGCCACCGTCCGAGAACGAATCCCGGGTCACGTTCAGCACGCCCATCACCACCGGGCGCCCGGGGTTCGGGAGCGCGCTCACCGGCGGAGGATCAGATCCAGAGCCTCGGCGCGCGACGCCGAGTTGGACTGCAGCAGCCCCCGCACCGCCGAGGTGGTGGTGCTCGCCCCGGGCTTGCGGATGCCCCGCATGGCCATGCACAGATGCTCGGCCTCGACGACGACGATCACCCCGACCGGATCGAGCTTGCGCACGAGCGCATCCGCGATCTGACTGGTCAGCCGCTCCTGCACCTGCGGGCGCTTGGCGTACAGGTCCACCACCCGCGCCAGCTTCGACAACCCGGTCACCCGGCCGGTGCGGCCGGGAATGTAGCCCACGTGCGCGACCCCGTGGAACGAGACCAGGTGGTGCTCGCACGTGGAGTACATCGGGATGTCACGCACCAGGACGAGTTCCTGATGGCCCTCGTCGAAGGTCTTGTCGAGGACCGAGTCCGGATCGGTGTACAGGCCGGCGAACATCTCCCGGTACGCCCGCGCGACGCGGGCCGGGGTGTCGAGCAGACCTTCGCGCTCGGGGTCCTCCCCCACCGCGATCAACAGTTCCCGGACGGCCGCCTCCGCGCGGGCCTGATCGAAGACCCGGCCCGATTCCAGGCTGCGCAGGACCTCGCCGTCACCGCCGATCGACGCGGAATCCGTCTCGGAATCCAGGTGATTCACCGACACCAGACCGTACCTCCACTCTCGTTGACTCGGGCTCAGCGCGGACCGGTCGGCCCCTCCCACGGCTGTGTCGGCGGTGGCTCGGGAGCCACGTTCCTACCGGTCTGCCGCTCGTCGTCGTCGGCCGGGCGCGCGGGCTGGGTCCATTGCGGATACCCAGGATAGGTGCTCTGCGGCGGCTGCTCGGACTCGGCCGGCGGCCAACCGGGTGCCGACCAGCCGGCCGGCGCGCCGTAGTCGGGCCGGGTCGCATGACGCGGCCCACCCGGGTGCGGCGGCTGCCCGAAGCCCGGCAGGGGCTCCGAGGCGGGCGCCGGCACCGGCGCCGGATGCCCGTTCGTCGGCGCCGCGGGCTGCGGCTGCGGCTGGGCGGGCTTGGTGAAGGACGGGCGCACCGCTTCCGGCGGCCACGGCTCGCCGCGTTCCTTCGCCAGCTCGGCCGGCGTCTTGATCGGGGGCTTGTCCGACGGCGTGCGTCCACCGAAGTCGTTGAACTCGGTGATCCGTGGCCGCTTCTCGACGGAGGCGAGGATCCGCTCGAGGTCCTTGCGGGTGAGGGTCTCGTGCTCGAGCAGCTCACCGGCGAGCAGGTCCAGCGCGTCGCGGTAGTCGTTGAGGATCGCCCACGCCTCGGTGTGCGCGGCCTCGATGAGGTTGCGTACCTCCTCGTCGATCTCGCGGGCCACCTCGTGCGAGTAGTCGGACTGCACGCCCATCGAGCGGCCGAGGAACGGATCGCCGTGTTCCTGCCCGTAGCGGACGGCGCCGAGGCGGGCGCTCATGCCGTACTCGGTGACCATCGCCCGGGCGATCTTGGTGGCCTGGTCGATGTCGGAGGAGGCACCCGTCGTCGGCTCGTGGAACACGAGTTCCTCGGCGGCGCGGCCACCCATGGCCATCACCAGGCGGGCGATCATCTCCGAGCGGGTCATCAGGCCCTTGTCGTCCTCGGGGACGGTCATCGCGTGACCACCGGTGCGGCCACGGGCGAGGATCGTCACCTTGTAGACCGGCTCGATGTCCGGCATCGCCCAGGCGGCGAGCGTGTGCCCGCCCTCGTGGTAGGCGGTGATCTTCTTCTCGTGCTCGCTGATGATGCGGCTCTTGCGCCGCGGGCCGCCGATCACGCGGTCCACCGACTCCTCGAGCGAGGCCTCGGTGATGACGGTGCCGTTCTCGCGCGCAGTGAGCAGCGCGGCCTCGTTCACGACGTTGGCCAGGTCGGCACCGGACATGCCGACCGTGCGCTTGGCCAGCCCCTCGAGGTCGGCGTTCTGGTCGAGCGGCTTGCCCTTGGAATGCACCTGCAGGATCGCCCGGCGCCCGGCGAGATCGGGATTGCTGACCGGGATCTGCCGGTCGAACCGGCCCGGACGCAGCAGGGCCGGATCCAGGATGTCGGGACGGTTGGTGGCGGCGATGAGGATGATGCCCTGCCGGTCCCCGAAGCCGTCCATCTCGACGAGCAGCTGGTTGAGCGTCTGCTCACGTTCGTCGTGGCCCCCGCCGAGGCCGGCGCCACGCTGGCGGCCGACCGCGTCGATCTCGTCGACGAAGATGATGCACGGGCTGTTCTGCTTGGCCTGCTCGAACAGGTCGCGCACGCGGGACGCGCCGACACCGACGAACATCTCCACGAAGTCCGAACCGGAGATGGTGAAGAACGGGACACCGGCCTCGCCGGCGACCGCGCGGGCGAGCAGCGTCTTGCCCGTGCCGGGAGGTCCGTACAGCAGCACGCCCTTCGGGATCTTCGCGCCGAGGGCCTGGTAGCGCGCCGGATTCTGGAGGAAGTCCTTGATCTCGTACAGCTCTTCGACCGCCTCGTCCGCACCGGCGACGTCGGCGAACGTGGTCTTGGGCATGTCCTTGGACAGCTGCTTGGCCTTGGACTTGCCGAAGCCCATCATGCCGCCGCGGCCACCGCCCTGCATGCGGCTCATCACGAAGAAGAACACCCCGAGCAGGATGATCATCGGGAGCACGAACAGCAGGATCGACGTCAGCCAGCTCTCCTGGGTGACGGTGGTGTCGAACTTCTCGAGGCCCGCGCCGGCGACCTTGTCGAAGATCTGCTCGGACGCCGACTCCGGGTACTTCGCGAGGATCTCGGTGTTGTCCCCGGTCGCCTCGTTGCCGCTCTTCAGCCACAGGCGGACCTGCTGCTCGCGGTCGTCGATCTGCGCCCGGCTGACGTTGTTCGCGTCGAGCTGGGCGATCGCGACAGACGTGTCCACCTTGGCGAAACCGCGGGTGTCGTCGCCGAAGTAGCTGAAGGCGTAGATGACCAACAGGATGCCGGCGACGATCGCCAGATTACGGAACACTGTCTTGCGGTTCATACAGGTTCGGCCCGGCCGGCCGGTCCTTTCGATAGTGCGGTCATCATCGTGGTCGTCCCGAGGAGTCCGGCGACGAACCGGACACCGCAAGGTTACCGCGTGGACGCGCAGCGTTGCCCTCGCGCGGCCGCACGGTCCGAAGGATCAACGTCCGGGACCACCCGGGGGTTCCCGGTCGCGTCAGGTGCCTGCGGTCACGGGCCACGACGTGGTTATCATTTCGCATGGCCATGCAGGAGCCGGACGCTGCAACCGAGGCCGACCCGACCCGGATCACCGAGGCCGAGCCGACCCGAACGGCTGCGGCCGAGCCGACCCGCACGGCTGCGGCCGAGCCGACCCGCACGGCTGCGGCCGAGCCGACCCGCACGGTTGCGGCCGATCCCACCCGTACCGCACCTGTTGACCTCACGCGCACGGCCGATGCGACCACCGAGCCGACCCGCACGGCTGCGGCCGTCCTTCCTGGCGAGGCGACGACCGAGCCCTTCCCGGTCCGCGTCCCCGCCGGCATCGACGACGTCGAGGCCGGGAACCGGATCGACGACTTCGACCTGCTCACCAACCTCGGCCGCGGCGCCTTCGGCCGCGTGTTCCTCGCCCGGCAGCACTCGATGCAGCGGCTCGTCGCGGTGAAGATCTCCCCCGACCGCGGCACCGAGGCGCAGACCCTCGCCCAGCTCGACCACGACTACATCGTCCGCGTCTTCGACCAGCGGATCCTGCCGGAACACGGCCTGCGGCTGCTGTACATGCAGTATCTGCCGGGCGGGACGCTGCTGCGGGTGCTGCACCGGGTGCGCACCACCCCGCCGGAGCAGCGCAGCGGCCGGCTCCTGCTCGACGTCGTCGACGAGACCCTCGCCGAGAAGGGTGAGATCCGGCCCGCCGAGTCGACCGTGCGCAGCCGGCTCGAGAGCCTGACCTGGCCCGAGACCGTCGCGTGGCTCGGCCGCCGGCTCGCCTCCGCGCTGGACTACGCCGACCGGCGCGGCGTGCTCCACCGCGACGTCAAGCCGGCCAACGTCCTGCTCACCGCGGAGGGCGTGCCCAAGCTCGCCGACTTCAACATCAGCTTCGCCGAGTCCGTCGGCGGCACGTCCGCCGTGGCGTACCTCGGCGGGTCCCTGGCCTACATGTCGCCCGAACAACTCGAGGCGTGCCATCCCGGGCTGCCCGGCACCGCCGCGGACATGGACACCCGCAGCGACATCTACGCGCTCGGGGTGATGCTGTGGGAACTGCTCACCGGCGGCCGGCCCAACAGCGAGGACGATCTGGGCGCCGAGACCCTGCCCGCGCTCGAGACCATGCTCGCGCGGCGCCGCACGGGACTGACCGCGGCTGCACGCGAGCGGGTCCCGGCCGACTGCCCCCAGACCCTGCTCCGGGTGCTCGCGAAGTGCCTCGAGCCGGATCCGGCGGACCGGTGGGCGTCGGGCGCGGAGCTGGCCCAGCAGTTCGACCTATGCCTCGATCCGCGGGCCCGGGACCTCGTCGACCCGCCGCCGCACAGCTGGCGGGCCCGGCTGCGCCGCCCCGTGGTGCCGATCCTCACGGCCGCGATCGCGATCCCGAACGTGCTGGCCGCCCTGTACAACTACCAGCACAATGCGAACCTGATCGTCGACCGGCTCCCACCGGACACCCAGCGCGAGTTCGAACAGCTCGCGCTGATCATCAACGGGATCACCTTCCCCCTCGGCACGGTGATCATCGTGTACCTGTGCCGACGGCTGATCACCGTGCCGCGCGGCCTCCACCGCGGCCGCAGCTACAACGCGGTGGAACTCGCCCGGGCCCGGCACGACGCGCTGCTGATCAGCGACCGCGTCGCCGCGGTGGTGATGACCCTGTGGACGGTCGCGGGCATCGCGTTCCCCGTCGCGCTGCACTTCGTCGGCGGCAACATCGACGGCCCCTCGGCCGCGCACTTCCTCACGTCGATCCTGGTGTGCGGCGCGATCGCCGTCGCCTACCCGTTCTTCCTGGTCGCCTTCTACATGGTGCGATCGTTGTATCCGGCGTTCCTGCCGCACGGGGCGACCGACGCCACGGACGCCCGCGAACTCGAGGGGCTGCACCGGCGCAGTGTGCGTTACCTGGCGCTCGCGGCGGCCGTGCCGCTCGTCGGGGTCGCCGGCGTGACGTATCTCTCGCCCGAGGAGATCCAGCAGGTTCTCGTCGCGGTCCGGGTGCTGGCGGTGGGCAGCATCGCCGCGTTCGTGCTCGTGTACTGGTTGTTCCGCATCATGGAGGACGACCTGCGGGCACTGCAGCGCGGCATGGCCCCGACGCGGTCGACGCGCGATCCGGTGGGGCCGACCTCGGATCAGCCGGTGTAGACCTTCGGGTCGAGGGTGCCGATGTACGGCAGATCGCGGTAGCGCTCGTCGTAGTCGAGGCCGTAGCCGACGACGAACTCGTCCGGAATGTCGAATCCCACGTCGGCGACGTGGACGTCGACCTTCACGGCCTCCGGCTTGCGCAGCAACGTCACCACCTCGAGGGACGCCGGGTTGCGCGAGGAGAGGTTGCGCATGAGCCAGGACAGCGTCAGGCCGGAGTCGATGATGTCCTCGACGATCAGCACGTTCCGGCCGGCGATGTCCTTGTCGAGGTCCTTGAGGATGCGCACCACACCGGACGAGGACGTGGACGACCCGTACGAGCTGACCGCCATGAACTCCATCTGGGTGGGGATCGGCAGTGCCCGCGCGAAGTCGGTCATGAAGAAGATCGCGCCCTTGAGCACGCCGATGAGCAGCAGGTCACCCTCGGGTGCGCCCACCGGGTAGCGAGTGGCGATGGTCTCGGCCAGCTCCTTCGTGCGCTGCTTGATCTGGTCCTCGGAGATCAGTACCGACGCGATGTCGTTCTCGTACACCGGGTTCTTCCTGCCTTCCCTCAGTCGTCCGCGCCCTGTCGCCGGCCGACGAACTCGACGATCAGCCTGCCACGCCGACGCGTGACCACCAACCTGACGCCGGGCTCCGGTCCGCCGCCCACGGCCACCGCGCCCTGCCCGCGCCACCGGCCGATCAGCTCGTCGGCGGCCCGCAGGGTGCGGTCCGTCGGCGCCGACGCCCCCGAGTCGAGCAGCCATCGCCGCAGGACCCGCCGTCGCACCGCCACGGGAGTGCCGGCGAGGGCGTCCACGGCCAGGCCGGTCCCGGCCCGGGCCTCCGCGAGCAGTTGCAGGGCCAGCTCCTCCAATGCGTCCTCGTCCTCGCGCAACTGCCGGGCCGTGCGCGCCAGGGCCGACGCGACCCCACCCCCGAGCACCTCCTCGAGCAGCGGCAGCACCTCCTCACGCAGCCGCACCCGGGTGAAGCGCCGGTCGCTGTTGTGCGCGTCCTCGTAGGGCGCGTACCCCAGTTCCGCGCATGCCCGGCGGGTGACCTCGCGGCGCACCCCGAGCAGGGGACGGCCCCACGGATCGTCGAACTCGCACATGCCGCGGAGGGACCGGGCACCGGAACCGCGGCCCAGCCCGAGCAGCACCGTCTCGGCCTGATCGTCGAGCGTGTGCCCGAGCAGCACGGGCAACCCCGCCCGGGCCTCGCCGAGCGCCCGGTAGCGGGCCGCGCGCGCTGCCGCCTCGAGTCCGCCGGGGCCGGTCACCGCGACGCGGACGACCTGCACCGATCCGCACCCGGCGGATCGCGCGAACTCCGCGGCCAGGGCGGCCACGTCGCCGGAGCCGGCTTGCAGGCCGTGGTCGACGACGACGGCCCGCACCGAATCCGCCTCGGCGACGGCGGCGGCGGTCAGGGCCGACGAGTCGGCGCCGCCGGACAGGCCGACCGCGACGGACCGGCCGTGGGCCGCGACCCACCGCCGCACGGCCAGGCGCACCTCGTGGAGGGCAGGGGTCTCGGGCAGGAGCGGCCGCTCGGACGACACCGTCAGCCCAGCACCCGCGCGATCCACGCGTGGGGGTCGTCGATCTCGGCGAGGGTCGGCATCGCGTCCGGACCGCTCCAGACGACGTTGAACCGGGCCATGCCCGCCCGCTCGACGACGGTGTCGACGAACTTCTTGCCCTGCACGTACTGGGCCATCTTGGCGTCCATCCCGAGCAGTGCGCGGATGATGCGGTGGACGGGATTCACGGCCCGGCGCCGGCGGTTGTCGAACGCCCGGCGGATCTGCGCGACGGCGGGCACCACGGTGGGCCCGACCGCGTCCATCACGTGGTCGGCGTGGCCTTCGAGCACGGTGCCGAGGGCCAGCATGCGGTCGAGTGCGGCGCGCTGGGGTTCGGACTGCACCGCTCGGACGAGACCGAGCACGCCGCGCTCGGCCATGGGTTTCTCCTCGCCCGGCCGGCGATCGCGCAGGACCCCGGTGATCCGGCCGGCCAGGTCGGTGAACGACTCTTCCGCGGTCCGGCCCAGCTCCGCCGCGGCCTCGCGCATCAGATCCGCCATCCACGGCGCCTCGGCGAACTGCACGCGGTGGGTGACCTCGTGCAGGCACACCCACAGCCGGAAGTCGGCGGTGGGCACCCGCAGCGCCCGCTCGACCGCGACGACGTTCGGCGCGACGAGCAGCAGAGACCGTGAGAACGGGTCGTACTGACCGAGCACGGCGGAGGAAAGGTACGCGAGCATCGCACCGGCCTGCACGCCGGCGGGCTTGCCGACCCAGCGGCCGTCGGCGGGCCCGGAACCGGTGAGGTCTGCCATCGACCTGGCGGCGGCGTGCACCCAGCCGGACCGGTCGACGACCGCGGCGGGCGGCACGTCCCGCCCGTCACCGAGTCCGGTCAGCTCCCGCACCGGCGGCTCGGCGCGGTCGGCGGCCGACGCCAGCTCGGCGGAGACGGTCTCGGCGGTGTAGCGCGACATCGCCGGGCCCGGTCGGGTCAGGCGCGCCCCGATCCCGGCAGCGAGCTTCCAGTCGATCGCGTCACCCAGCGTCCGGTCCTGGTCGGTCATCGGCATCCGCATCCTCGGAGGGTCGCCGCCACCGCGTCGAGGGCCGGCCGGCTCTCGCCCGGCGGACGGTCGTTGGACAACAGGGCGAACGTCAGCACCCGTCCGTCGGTGTCGACGACGAATCCGGTCAGGCCGCTCGCCTGTGACAGAGTGCCCGTCTTCGCGCGGACCCAACCCGCCCCGTCGCGATTGGTCGAGGCGTAGCGCTCGGAGAGGGTGCCGGTGGCGCCGGCGACGGGCAGGTAGTCCAGCATCGGGCGCAGCGACGCCTGTTCGGTTCCGGCGGCGGCGGCCATCACCCCGTCGAGCAGTTGCGCGGGAATCCGGTTGTCGACGGACAGCCCGCTCACGTCGTGGAGGGTGAGCCCGGTCAGGTCGAATCCGGCCTCGCGCAGGACCGCGGAGACGCTGTCGACCGCGCCGCGGAACGACGGCTCGGCGCCCTCGGCCGCGGCGATCTCGCGGCCGACGGCCTCGGCGAGGACATTGTCGGAGTAGCCCATCATCTGCCCGAGCCGGTCGCGCAGCGGCGCCGACTGGACCGCGGCCAGCGGGGCTGCTCCGGGCCGGGCGGTGCCGGCGGCGACCCGGGCGGGGTCGGCACCGAGTGCTGCGGCGAGGGCCCGACCGGCGTCGAGGGCGGGGGTGGGCGTGCGCGGCGACTCGTCCTCGAGCGGGTTCAGGCGGCCGCCGTCGAGCATCACCGGTTCGATCGGGGCCACGGAACCGCCGGCGATGTCGGCCGGGAACCAGCCGGGGGCCAGAGGGTCGCCGGCGTAGGCACCGGCGTCGACGAGCACCGTGTCGACGACGGTGCCGCTCCGCTGAATCTGCTGCACCAGGTCGGCGATGCGCGGGGCGCCGGCGTAGAAGCCGGATTCGCCGACGGGCCGGGCGGTGAGGGTGGGATCGCCGCCGGCGACGAGCACGATCTCCCCCGGCCGGCCACCCTCGACGACCTTGGTGGTGACGCGGTGTTCGGCGGGCAGGGCGAGCAGCGCCGCGGCGGCGGTGAGGACCTTCGTCGTCGACGCCGGGATCATCGGCCGGGCGGGATCCTTCGACCACAGCACGGTGCCCGTGGCGGCGTCGGTGATCGAGCCGGTGAAGTTGCCGAGTCCCGCGTTCCCCAGCGCCGGTGCGAGCGTGGCCGCCAGCGCGGGAGCGGTGGGGGCGAGCGCGTCGGCGGGTACCGGCGCCACCTGCGGGGTTGCGGTGACGGGCGCCGGCGCGGGCGCTATCGCGGCGGCGGCCTCCCCGCTGCGGACGTCGGAGAGCGCGAAGGCTCCCCCCACGAGCAGCGCGACGGTTCCCGCTCCCCAGATGGTGAACAGGATCCGGAGGTTCCGGCGGCGCCGTCCCGCCAGTGTGCCCAGCTTCTTCTTGCCCTGCCCCGCCAACACGCCTCCGCTGTGTCGAATCCCGCGGCGTCCGCTCCGGCGAAACCCGCGCCCTGGTGGCCGCCCCGCTGGTCCGGCACCTGCGCCACCAGCCTAGCGCCGACCCGTTATCCTCTGTGCGGACCATCACCGCAGATACGGCAGTCGTATCGACTTACAAGTGAGGACACGGCGTGGAGTTCGAGGTCACCATCGAGATCCCCAAGGGACAGCGCAACAAGTACGAGGTCGATCACGAAACCGGCCGTGTGAAGCTGGACCGCTACCTCTACACCTCGTTCGGCTACCCCGCCGACTACGGCTACATCGAGAACACCCTCGGCGAGGACGGCGACCCGCTGGACTGTATGGTGCTGCTGCCCGAGTCGGTGTTCCCCGGCGTCATCGTCGAGGCCCGCCCGGTGGGCATGTTCAAGATGGTCGACGAGGCCGGGGGCGACGACAAGGTCCTCGCCGTGCCCGCGGGCGATCCGCGCTGGGACCACGTCAAGGACATCAGCGACGTCTCGCAGTTCGAACTGGACGCCATCAAGCACTTCTTCGTGCACTACAAGGACCTCGAGCCGGGCAAGCACGTCGAGGCCGCGGACTGGGTCGGCCGCGCCGAGGCCGAGGCCGAGGTCTCCGCGTCGATCGAGCGCCTGAAGGCCGACGGCGGGCACTGACACCACGCATCGTTCGGGCTCCGCGGCCGCCCGGCTGCGGAGCCCGAACGCGTTCTCACACGCCCTGCTCGATCGCGTCCCGGACCTCGGCGAGCCGATCGAGCAGGCGCGGGCGGAGCCGGGCGTCCACCCGCGCCGACCACGACTGCAGCGGGCGCGGCAACCGCATGACGAAGTGCTGCCGCAGGAGACATCCCCCCGGGGTGGACTCGATCCGGTAGTCGAGGTGACCGGTGAACCAGGCGCTCCGGAAGTCCATCCCGAGCAGCTCCGGCTCCTCGATCGCGGTCACGACGCTGTCGACGGATATCCACCAGCCCGGCGCGAGCCGCACCCGCTCGTGCCACCGGGTGCCCTCGGCGGTCGGACCGAGTGGAGATTTGCTCATCCGGACGCCCGTGCGCGCCGGTGCACCCACGTGTTCCTGAACGTCGGCGAGCAGCGCGAACGCCGCACCGGGCGGTCGGCGCACCGGGATCATGAGCCGGAAATCCATTGTGGCCCCCTGACTTTCGTCGACAGGCGGCGGCCCGCCCCGGCGCCGTCGGGCATGCCGCTCGGCCCGGTCCCGGATGCCGAGCAGCATCCGCCGGGACATCACGAAGTCCCCCGCGTCCATGAGGGCGGCCCAGCCGACAGCGAACGGCGACGGAGGGATGCGGAATCGCACGCGATGCACCAGCCGGCTACGGCCGGGACCGTCCGGGCGCAGCACCAGCACGGCGGTGACCGTGCCACCGTCGTGCGAGTGGGCATACACGAGCGAACGTCCGGGGTCGATCGACTCCACCCGGAAGGCGGCCGGAGAACCCGCGACGAGCCGGACGGGGTCGCCGACCTCGAGCCGCTGCAGTTCGGGCCGGATCTCGCCGGCGCTCGGCTTCCCGCCGTTGTCGACGAGGTCGTAGCTGTACCAGCCGGCACGGTCCCCCGCCCCCATCTGGACCAGCCAGGGCCACACGTCCTCGGGGTCGGCCGCGATCGACACCGCACGGGTCGCCGACCAGTGCGGACCGGGCACGATCTCATCACCCGGAACCCGCTGAGCCACTTCGGTCCTGGTCGCACCCCAGCGCAGCTGCCACGGCCGATAGACCGCCAGATACAACAGTGGGACGACCGGCACCAGCCGGCCGCCCCACGTCAGGGCCGGATGCCGTCGCACCCGTCCATCCTCTACCGCCCCCGGAACTCCGGGGGCCGCTTCTCGAAGACTGCCGTGATGGCCTCGGTCAGGTCCTCCGACGGCAGGAACGCCGCGTTCCAGGCCGCCACGTAGCGCAGGCTGTCGTCGACGCGCGCCGAGCGGCTGTGGTCGAGGACGTCCTTGATGCCGTGCACGACCAGCGGCGGGTTCGCCGCGATCTCGGCGGCGGTGGCCTGCGCGGCCGCCAGAACGGCGTCGGCGTCGGCGAAGACGTCGTTGACCAGACCGATCTTCTCCGCACGTGCCGCGTCGATGTCCTTGCCGGTGAGGGCGAGTTCGCGCAGGTGCCCGTCGCCGATGATCAGCGGCAGGCGGGCGAGGCTGCCCACGTCGGCGACCATCCCGACCTTGACCTCGCGGACGCTGAACTTCGCGTCGGCACTGGCGTAGCGGATGTCGGCCGCCGAGATCAGGTCCACGCCGCCGCCGATGCACCAGCCCTGCACGGCCGCGACGACCGGCTTGCGGCAGTCCGCGACCGCGGTGATCGCCGCCTGCATCCGCTTGACCATCTCGTGGAACTCGGTGCGCGGGGCGGCCAGCGCCTTGTCGGCGAGGACCTTGCCCAGGTCGCCGCTCATGGCGGGCAGGTCGAGGCCGAAGGAGAAGTGCTTGCCGGCGCCGGCGAGCACGACGGCGCGCACGTCCGGATCGGCGTCGAGCTCGCCGAACAGCACGGGCAGCTCGGTCCAGAAGTCGGGACCCATCGCGTTGCCCTTACCGGGCCCGACCAGCGTGACGCGGGCGACGTGGTCGGCGACGTCGACGGTGAACGCTTTCCAGCGGGAATCTGCAGTCATTACTCAACAGTAATGTCTGCGCTTCGGACGGCCGACGACGGCCGCTCGTTACAGCCTCGAAAATTCCCTGCTACCCCACTGGTGACCGCCGCGAACCGGACGGATCCTGAGGACACGAACGGTCCGACTCGCAAAGGAGCGACTGCCATGTTGATGCATCAGGGCATCGGTCTGGGCGCCTTCAATGCCCTGTCCCGGCGGGGCGCCACCCACGCGCTGTACGAGTGTTGCGCGTCGCTGACCTGGGCCCAGTCGGTGGCGGCCGGGCGGCCCTACGCGAGCTACTCGGAACTGTTCGCCCGAGCCGACGCCGCCCTGTTCTCGCTGGGCGACGCGGAGATCGCGGAGGCCCTCGACTGCCACCCGGTGGTGGGACGCCGGCGCGGCAGCACCGCCTCGCGGCTCGAGCAGTGCTCGCTGTGGGACGAGGACGAGGCGTTGATGACCGCGATCACAGCCGCGGCGGCCGCCTACGAGGAGCGCTTCGGCTACCGCTACCTGTGGTGCCCCCAGGGACGCGGGCCGGGGGAACTGCTGACGGATCTTCACCACCGCCTCGCGCACGAACCCGAGGCGGAGCGCAAAGCGTGCACGGAGGAACTGGCCAAGATCACCCGTACCCGGCTCGAGCGCATGCTCGGACCGGAGGACGGCTTTCCCCTGTATTGACCGCCGACTGCGGGCAGCCCTGTCGATCGGGGCCACGGACGGCGGTGGGCTCCTAGGCTGGAACCATGTCCGGGACACTGCATCCGAATGCCGCTCGGGTGGCCGACACGCTCATCGCGCGCGGTCATCACGGGCTGATCACAACCCAGCCGGAGTCGGTGCATACCGCGGAGCAGGCGGCGGCCGCACTCGGGGTCGACGTGGGTGCGATCGTCAAGTCGCTGGTGTTCCTGCTCGACGACGAACCGGTGCTGCTGCTGGTCTCGGGTGCGCATCGGGTGAACCCGGAACGGACGGGCAAACGCCTCGGTGGTGCGCTCGTTGCGGCGCCCCCGGACGTGGTCACCGAGGTCACCGGGCAGCCCGTCGGCGGGGTGGCACCGCTCGGGCATCCGACGAACCTGACCACGTACGTCGACACCGCCCTGGCCGCTTTCCCCGAGCTGTGGGCCTCCGGCGGGCATCCGCGCACGCTGTTCCGCACGACGTTCCGCGAGCTGATGCGCATCACGGCGGCCGTCGACGTCGACGTCGACTAGACCTGCCGGCTCGACCGGCGGGCAGTGCCTGTCCGGCGGTCCGCCCGGGAATCGGTCAGCTGCACTGCGCGGCGCCGGCGGTGGACTCCACCAGACCCGGACGGGTCTCGGGCGACGGTCCCCACAGGCCGTCGGTCTTGGCGTAGGTCCAGCCGGCACCGGCGTCGACGAGCCCGCGCAGCGCGTCGAGCAGGCGGTCCACGTCGGCGGACGAGCTGCCGAGCCCCAGGGAGGCGCGCACCGCACCGCCGGGCAGGCCGACCCGCGCGAGCAGCGGGTGTGCGCAGAACCGGCCGTCGCGCACACCGATTCCGTGCTCGGCGGACAGGTACGACGCCACCTCGCCGGGTTCGAATCCGGAGACCGTGAAGGTGACGATGCCGACCGAGTCCGGCGAGTCGCTCCACAGCCGCAGGATCTCCACGCCGTCGAGGTCGCGCAGCCCGCCGAGGAGGCGCCGGCACAGCGCCTCCTCGTGCTCGGCGACGGCGTCGGCGTCGAAACCGGCGAGCGCGTCGCACGCCGCGGCGAGGGCCGCGACGCCGAGCACGTTCGGCGTGCCGGCCTCGTGCCGCGCCGGGGCGCACGCCCATTCGGTGTGACCGAGACGCACTTCGCGGACCGCACCGCCCCCTGCGAGATACGGTTCCGCGACGTCGAGCCAGTCCCGGCGTCCGACCAGAGCGCCGGCACCGAACGGGGCGTAGAGCTTGTGACCCGAGAACGCGAGGTAGTCGACGCCGAGAGCGGTGAGGTCGATCCGCCGGTGCGGCACCAATTGCGCTCCGTCGACGAGGATCCGGGCGCCGCAGGCGTGCGCCACGTCGGCGAGTTCGGCGATCGGGAGGACCTCGCCGGTCACGTTGGAGGCGCCGGTGACGGCGAGCAGCGCGGCGGGCTTGCTGCACAGCTCGGCGACGAGCCGGCGGACCGTCTCGGCGACGGTGTCCGCGGCCTCGACGACGCGGGCGTTCTTCCAGGGCAACAGGTTTGCGTGGTGCTCGACGTCGAGCACCACGACGTCGCCGGGTACGGCTCCGGCCAGGAGGTTGAGGGAGTCGGTGGTGTTGCGGGTGAACACCACCACCTGATCGTCTGCGGCGCACACGAATCGGGCCACCGACTCACGAGCCTGCTCGTAGCTCGAGGTGGAGATCCGGGAGGCGTAACCGGCACCGCGGTGCACACTGGCGTAGTACGGCAGGAGCTCGGCGATCCGCTCGGTGACCGCTTCGAGGGCGGGCGCGCTCGCCGCGTAGTCGAAGTTGGCGTAGGTGCAGGTACCACCCTGGACCAGGGGTACCTGCAGATCACATCCGGTGACCCGGGCGAACGGGGCGATGCAGGTGTCGGCGGTCAGTACGGCAGCAGTCATGACGTTCCCTCGTCGTTCAGGGATTCGCCGGTGGTCGCCTCGTCGCCCGAGTGCGATCACGGTCCGAATCCGCGCTTGCCGTGTCCGGTGTGGAAACACGGCCTGGTCGTCACCCGGAGCACCCCACCGCGGAGGAGGGTTGCCGACCAGCTAGCCGGGGCTTGTCGCTGGTTCTCGTGACCTGCCGAAGAGGATTGCAGGAGCGCGCACGGATGTCAAACCGGAATCGCGGAGGCCGTCGTCCCGCAAACGGAAGTTTAAGGGAGATAAGGTTTTTCGAGCAGAGTCGGACGCCGCGCCGCGGAGCGCGACGTCGGGTCGAGCGGGAGATTCCACCGCCGGAGTGGGCACCGACACACCCGATGTTCACCCTCCGTCCATCTGACCGTGAGATAACCGGACGAACGCACCACCAGGCCGAGAGAAGGACATGCGATTGCCTGCCCAGCCCACGACGGATCCGGATCGGTCGTATCGCATCCCCGAGGAGTTCCTTCGCTCCTCCCACGCCCCGGCCCGCCGCACCCTCGTCGACATCCTGCGGGCCACCGCCGACACCCACCCGGACGCCCCGGCCGTCGACGACGGCACCGTCACTCTCAGCTACACCGAACTCGTCGAGGAGGTCATCGCCTGCTCGTACCGGCTCGCCGACGCGGGAGTCGGCGCCGGTGACCGCGTCGGCGTGCGCATGCCGTCCGGCTCCAAGGACCTGTACGTGACGATCCTGGGCATCCTCGCGGCCGGCGCGGCCTACGTGCCGGTGGACGCGGACGACCCCGACGAACGCGCCGAACTCGTGTTCGGGGAGGCGATGGTCACCGCCGTCGTCACCGCCGACGGCATCGGCCCGGGCACGGCGCCGCCGTCGCCCGCGCCACAGCTGCGCGGCCCGCGCCTCGACGACGCCGCCTGGATCATCTTCACCTCCGGCTCCACCGGCACCCCCAAGGGCGTCGCCGTCAGCCATCGCAGCGCCGCCGCCTTCGTCGACGCCGAGGCCCGGCTGTTCCTGCGCGAGAACCCGATCGGGCCCGGCGACCGCGTACTGGCCGGACTGTCGGTCGCCTTCGACGCCTCCTGCGAGGAGATGTGGCTGGCGTGGCGGCACGGCGCGTGCCTCGTGCCGGCGCCCCGCTCGCTCGTGCGGTCCGGGATGGACCTCGGGCCGTGGCTGGTCTCCCGCGACATCAGCGTCGTCTCCACCGTCCCCACCCTCGCGGCGATGTGGCCCGCCGAGGCGCTCGAGGCGGTGCGGCTGTTGATCTTCGGTGGCGAGGCCTGCCCGCCGGACCTCGCCGAGCGACTGGCCGTGCCCGGTCGCGAGGTGTGGAACACCTACGGGCCGACCGAGGCCACCGTCGTCGCATGCGCGGCAACCATGGACGGCAAGGGCCCGATCCGCATCGGCCTGCCGCTCGACGGCTGGGACCTCGCCGTGGTGGACGCCGACGGCCGGCCCGTGCCCGAGGGCGGTACCGGCGAACTCGTCATCGGCGGCGTCGGACTGGCTCGCTACCTCGACCCGGCCAAGGACGCCGAGAAATACGCCCCCATGCCCACCCTCGGCTGGGACCGCGCGTACCGCAGCGGCGACCTGGTCACCCTCGACCGCAAGGGCCTGCTGTTCCAGGGACGCGCCGACGATCAGGTCAAGATCGGCGGTCGGCGCATCGAGCTCGGCGAGGTCGACAACGCTCTGCAGAACCTGCCCGGCGTCGCCGGCGGCGCGGCCGCCGTGCGCAAGACCACGGCCGGGCACTCGATCCTCGTCGGGTACATCGCCAGCACCGACCCGGAGTTCGACCTCGCCTCCGCGCGCGACCTGCTCGGCGAGCAGTTGCCCGCGGCCCTGGTGCCGCGGCTGGCGCTGGTGGACGAGCTGCCCACCCGCACCTCCGGCAAGGTGGACCGCAACGCGCTGCCGTGGCCGCTGCCCGGCGCCGAGGCCGACTCCGCCGAGGCCCTGGGTCTCGACCCGACCGCCGAGTGGGTCGCCGGACTGTGGGTGTCGATCCTCGGCACCCCGATCGAGAGCATCGACGACGACTTCTTCGAACTCGGCGGCGGCTCCCTCTCCGCGGCCCAGCTGGTGACCGCCCTGCGCGAGCGCTACCCCGCGATGACCGTCGCCGAACTGTACGACCATCCGCGGCTCGGCTCGCTGGCCGGGTACCTCGACGACCTCGCGCCGTCCGCGGTGGTCGCGCCGCGGCAGGTGACCCCCGTCCCACGCCGGACGCAGCTGCTGCAGCTGGCCATCACGGTGCCGCTCACCACCCTGACCGGACTGCAATGGGTGACATGGCTGGCGACGGCGAACAACGTCTTCGCGCTGTTCGTCGACCTGCCGTGGCTCGCGCCGGTGTCGTGGTGGTGGGTGGCGCTCGGCATCCTGCTGTTCCTGACCCCGCTCGGCCGGATGTCCGTCGCCGTCGCCGGGACGCGGCTGCTGCTGCGCAACCTGGAACCCGGCACCTATCCGAGGGGCGGCAGCGAACACCTGCGGCTGTGGACGGCGCTGCGGCTGTCGGAGGCCAGCGGCGCGGTGAACCTGTCCGGGGCGCCGTGGATGCTGTACTACGCCCGCGCCCTCGGCGCGAAGGTCGGTGAGGGTGTCGACCTGCACAGCCTGCCGCCGGTGACCGGCATGCTCGAACTCGGCGACGGCTGTTCCGTCGAACCCGAGGTCGACCTGTCCGGCCACTGGGTCGACGGCGACGAGGTCCACATCGGCACCATCCGGATCGGCGCCGGCGCCACCGTCGGTGCCCGCTCGACGCTCGCCCCAGGCGCCAAGATCGGCAAGAACGCCGAGGTCGAGGCCGGCTCCGCCGTCTTCGGCCGCGTCAAGGCCGGCCAGCACTGGGCCGGCTCCCCTGCGCGGAAGGTCGGCAAGGCCGTACATCCGTGGCCCGACGAGCCGCCGCGCCGCGCCGCGTGGTGGGTGCCGGTCTTCGGCCTCACGTCGGTGGCGCTGGCCTCGCTGCCGATCGTCTCGATCGCCGCCGGCCTCACGCTGGTCGGATGGTGGATCCGCGACACCGCCGACCTGACCGACGCGTTGCTCCGCAGCGCAGCGATCCTGCCGGTGGCCGCACTGTTGACCCTGTTCGTGTTCGCCGCGCTCACGGTGCTGTCGGTGCGCGCCCTGTCCCTCGGCATGATCGAGGGCCACCACCCCGTCCGCAGCCGCGTCGGCTGGCAGGTGTGGGCGACCGAGCGCCTGATGGACAGCTCGCGCACGTTCCTGTTCCCGCTCTACGCCTCGATGCTCACCCCCGGCTGGCTGCGGCTGCTCGGCGCCGACATCGGCAAGGACGTCGAAGCCTCCACCGTGCTGATGGTGCCCAAGTTCACCCGCGTCGCCGACGGCGCCTTCCTCGCCGACGACACCATGGTCGCCAGCTACGAACTCGGTGGCGGCTGGCTGTACATCTCCCGGGCCAAGGTCGGCAAGCGCGCGTTCCTCGGCAACTCGGGCATGGCCGCCCCCGGGCGCCGGGTGCCCAAGTACGGGCTCGTCGCCGTGCTCTCCGCTGCCCCGTCGAAGGCCAAGTCGGGTTCCTCGTGGCTGGGCAGCCCACCGGTGCGGCTGCGCCGCGCCGCGAACGACGGCGACTCGAGCCGCACGTTCGCGCCCCCGCTGCGGCTCCGGGTGGCACGCGGCTTCGTCGAGACCTTCCGCCTGCTCCCCATGATCGTCACGTTCGGCATCGGCCTCGGCGTCCTGTTCGCCCTGCAGGCGCTGGCCGCCGCGGCGGGATACGGCCCGGCCGCGGCGCTGAGCGGCCTCGTACTCATCCTTGCCGGCGCCGTGGCCGGCATCGTGTCCGTGACCGCCAAGTGGGTGGCCGTCGGGCGCATCGGCCGCGAGGAGCACCCGCTGTGGAGCTGGTTCGTGTGGCGCAACGAGGTGGCCGACACGTTCGTCGAAACCGTCGCGGCGCCGTGGTTCGCCCGGCCCGCCACCGGAACGGCCGTGATGAACCTGTGGCTGCGGGGCCTGGGCGCGAAGATCGGCCGCGGGGTGTGGTGCGAGAGCTACTGGCTGCCCGAGGCCGACCTGGTGACCCTCGGCGACGGCGCGACGGTGGAACGCGGATGTGTTGTGCAAACGCACCTGTTCCATGATCGGATCATGTCCATGGACACCGTCACGCTCGGCGCCGGCGCCACCCTCGGCCCCCAGTGCGTCGCACTGCCCGCGGCCGGAATCGGAGCCGGCGCCACCGTCGGTCCCGCCTCGCTGGTGATGCGCGGCGACGTCGTTCCGGTTTCGAGCAGATGGCAAGGCAATCCGATCGCACCGTGGTCACACCCGAGCGATTGGTCCCCGCAGTGAAGCCGGGGAACGACCCGAAGAAGTTGCGCGACAACGGCAGGACCGCGAAGCCGGACGCCCCGCTCGATCCGTACCTGCCGAGGAGCGGCAACCGCGGGTACCGCGTGTCGCGGTACGAACTCGACCTGACCTACCGGGTGGTGGCCAACCGGCTCACCGGCACGGCCACTGTCATCGCCACCACCACCGACGCACGCGGCAAGTTCGCGCTCGACCTCGCGCCGACGATGCGGGTGACGAAACTGTCGGTCAACGGATCCCGGCCCGCCAAGTACGCCCAGCGCGACGGCAAGCTCGTCGTCACTCCGGCCCGGAAGATTCCCGTGGGCGGGGTGCTGACGATCGTCGTTCACTATCACGGAACGCCGAAACCGATCCGCAGCCCCTGGGGCGAGGTCGGCTGGGAGGAACTCGAGGAGGGGTCGCTCGTCGCGAGTCAGCCCAACGGCGCCGCATCGTGGTTCCCCTGCGACGATCATCCCGGCGCCAAGGCCAGCTACCGGATCACGGTCACCGCCGACTCGCCCTTCCAGGTGATCGCGAACGGCACGCTGGTGCACAGGACGACGAGGGCCAGCCAGACCACCTGGGAGTACGAACAGCCGGAACCGATGGCGACCTACCTGGCCACCGTGCAGATCGGAAACTACGAGACCCGCAGGGTGTCCGACGGGCCGGTGCCCCTCTACGCGGTGCATCCCCCGCGCCTGAAGGCGAACTTCGACCGGGACTTCGGCCGGCAACCACAGATGATGGACGTCTTCTCCCGGCTCTTCGGGCCCTACCCGTTCACGCACTACAGCGTCGTCGTCACCGCGGACGAGCTCGAGATCCCGATCGAGGCGCAGACCCTGTCGATCTTCGGCGCGAACCACTGCGACGGCAGCCGCAGCGAGGAGCGGCTCGTCGCGCACGAGCTCGCCCACCAGTGGTTCGGCAACAGCCTCACCCTGTCGCGGTGGCGCGACATCTGGCTGAACGAGGGCTTCGCCTGCTACGCGGAGTGGCTGTGGTCGGAGAACTCCGACGGCCCGTCGGCGCACACGATCGCCGCCGACGCGCACCGGGGGCTCGGCCGCAAACCCCAGGACCTCCTCCTCGGCGACCCGGGCCCGGAGCTGATGTTCGACGACCGCGTCTACAAGCGCGGCGCCCTGACCCTGCACGCGCTGCGCCTGCGCCTCGGCGACGAGAAGTTCTTCGCGTTGCTGCGGCAGTGGACCGCCGAGCACCGGCACGGGACCGTCACCACCGAGCAGTTCACCGATCTGGCGGCGCGGTTCGCGGATGCACCGCTGCGTCCGCTGTGGGACGCGTGGCTCGCCGAGAAGGCACTGCCGCCGATGCCCGAGCCGTGAGGCGTCAGGCCTGTGCTCGCTCCGGCAGGTGCGCCCGCCACTTGACCAGGACGAGCACCAGGCACGCCGCCGCCGCGACGGCGCCCACGACGAACATCGCCGGGTAGGTCAGGACCGGGTACGTCTGCGACAGGTACACCATGGCGGCGGGCACCGCGAAACCGAGATAGCTCAGCGAATAGAACACCGCGGTGAGCCCGGCGAGGTCGTCGGGGCCGGCGATGCGCTGCACCTCCTGCAGACCCGACACCAGCGCCATGCCGTAGCCGCACCCCAGGACGACCGCGGCCAGCAGCGCCAGCGGCACGGTCAGTGCCGCGGCCGCGACCGCCGCCGTGACCATCCCCACCACGAGCAGCGTCAGCGCCACCACCACGGCCCGGGCGTTGCGCGGGGTGTCGATCCGGCGGCCCAGCGACTGGATCGCGAAACCGGCACCGAGGGCCACGACGCACAGCAGTGCCGAGAACGCGACCGGCGCGTCGCCGCTGTGCCCGGTCATCAGCGCCGGAATGATCGCGTAGGCCGAACTCGCGGCACCGAACACCCAGGGAGCGACGGGGGCGATCACGAACAGGAAGCGGGCGTGCCCGGCCGCCGGGATCTTCAGATCCTCCCGCAGCGGAGTCCGTTCCACCTCCGGCTGCGCCGGCCGCGTCTCCGGCGTCCGGAGCAGCGCCGCACCGGCGCCGACGCTCAGCCCGATGTGCACGAGGTAGGTCAGGGCGCTCGGCATCGGCGCCCACTGCGCGAGGGCCCCCGCGACCCCGGCCCCGACCCCGAAGCCGGCGGTCAGGCTCATCGCGGCCCGTCGCGCACCGGCACCGGGAGTCGCGCGCGGATCCCAGCGCGGATCGGACAGTTCCTTCAGCCAGCTGCCGCCGACGGCCATGCCGAGACCGAGGGCGATCCCGCAGAGGATGCGACCGAGGATGAGCAGCGGCGCGGAGTCCGCCCCGAGGGCGAGCACCGCGGAACCGGCCAGGCCGACGAACGGCGCGGGCACCATGACCGGTCGCCGCCCGAGCCGGTCGGAGAGCGGGCCGCCGACGAGCAGGGCCGGCACGATGCCCAGGACGTACGCGAAGAGGAACAGGTCGACGACGACCGGCGCGAAACCGTGTTCGAGCCGGTACATCACGAGCAGCGGCGTGAACTCGTTGCCGCCCCAGGCGACGGTGAACATCGCGGCGGCCACGAGCAGCCACGTCCCGCGCGGGACCGTTTCCGTAAGCGCCGGCAGCCGACCGGGATCGGTGGTAGTAGCGGTCACGGTCGTCCCCCTCCGAGTCCGTGCACCTCACGCATGTGCACCTGAAGCGCCTCGTCGAACGCGTCGGCATCCCCGGCGGCGACGAGATCCGCCAGGTGCGTGTGGTCGGCGATGATCTTCTGCAGCTGCGCCGGATCACGAGCGACCGAACGCGCCGTCATCCGACGCTGGCGTTCACGCAGGCTTGCGTAGAAGTTGTCGAGGAGCGGATTGCCGCCCGCCGCGACGATGCTGCGGTGAAAGTCCGCGTCGGCACCGCTGAAGGCGCCGACGTCCCCGCGCTCGGCCAGCTCCCGCTGGGTGTCCAGGCATTCGCGCAACGTGCGCTCGAGCCGTTCCCGCGCCTGCGGAGCCGACGCGACGGCGCGCACGGCGTGCGTTTCCAGCAGCCGTCGCGCATCGACGACGTGCTCGGCCTCCCCGTCCGCCACCGGGACGACGAGCGCGCCCCGCTTGGGGTACAGGCGCATCCAGCCCTCCGCCTCGAGCCGGAGGAAGGCCTCGCGCACCGGGGTGCGGCTGCACGACATCCGTGCGGCGATCTCCCCTTCGCTGATCAGATCCCCGCCGGGCAGCTCACCCGAGAGGATCAGCTCCTTGACCTCGCGGTAGGCCGCCTCGGCGGCTGAATACGACATAGACACAAGATGTATTTATACCGTAGGCCGACGGTGGGGCACCACGCGGCCCTGCCGGCTTGCCCAGGAGGGCAAGGTGGAAGGGAGCCATGACCGCGACCGCCTCGGGGAGCTCTTCGCGGCGGCGGCCTCGAATCCGGTGAACCCGTCCATCGCAACAGGCGAAAGCGGTCGTGGGGAGAGCGTCGAGGAGGTTCTGCGGGTCCGTCGCGACGCCCTACCTCGAGCACATGTCGGGCGCCGGAGCCACAATCGGGCTGGGCATTCGCGCGGTGCCGTAGAGAAGAGCCGGCGGATGACGCGGCAGGAGCAGAGGAGTCCTCGAATGGCGAAGTACCTGATCTCGTTCCCTGGCGAGGCCATGGCGTTCCCCGAGGAGGACTTCGAGGCGGTGGTCGAAGCCTCCCATGCCGTCATCGACGAGGCCAAGGCGGCGGGCGTGTACGTCTTCGCCGGAGGGATCGATGAGGACGTAGACCCGGTGCTCGTGGCCGGTGACGGCACCGTCACCGAGGGCACGTACCCCGGCCACAAGGTGCCCAACGGCGGTTACACCGTTCTCGAGCTGCCCTCGCGGGAGGCGGCACTCGAGTGGGCCGCGAAGATCGCCGTCGCCTGCCGCTGCTCGCAAGAGGTCCGGCAGTTCCAGGACGACCCGGCCCGCTGACGAGGGCAACCCCAGCCGGAGCCGGTCGTGCGTCGCGCGCCCATAATGAAAGGCGTGCAGCAGCGCACAGGGCGGGTGACCCCGACCGGCGGCACCTCGCCGGCCGACCCGGCCACCGACGCGCCGACCAGCCCTACACCCTCAACTGCGAAGAGCCGCCGCCATACTCGGATGCACTGAAGGGAGCGTGATGAGACCACCGCCGACGTGGGGCGATCGGCTGCACGCGGTTGCGATGGGCGGCGTCGCGGGCGGCGTCGCGGTGTACTGGCTCGACTACTTCACTGCCGGACATGTCAGGTCGTCCGACGATGCCGCCTATATCGCGTTCGAGAACGCCTTTCCGGCCGCCGACGGACTGATGGCCGCGAGCTTCGCAACGAGTGCCTGGCACCTGACAAGGGGACGAGCGGTCGCCATCCCGCTTGGGATCGCGGCCGGCGGCGCGATGACATTCCTCGGGGCCATGGACACGCTGTGGAACCTCGAGCACGGCAGCTACCGGCACATGACTGCGGACATGGCGGTCGAGACCGGGATCAACATCATCTCGCTCGTGTTCGGGCCATGGACGGTTGCCCGGCTGTGGCGGCGGCGCGAGGCACTGGCAGGCTGATCGGACTGGAGAAGGTCGTCGACACGCTGCACCCGGGCAGGTAGCCGCCGGCGGTCTACGCGCCAACCCGCACCTCTCCCTGATCGACGCTCACCGACTGCGGCACCTATCGCCTGTGCTTCAGTAGGACTTGCGCCGCCACGGCTCGACGGTGAGGTGTCCTGCAACGATGACCATGGGTGCGCTCCACTCCTGTCGCCTTCGCCTCCAGCCCGCCGGGCTGTTCCGCTGAGATAGATCTCCAGGGCAGGAGAAATTCGTCCCGAGTTGCACCAAATTAGTGTGCCAACTTTGACCCGGGATTCGGGATGCCGAGGGAGTCGAGGATGTGCACGGCGTCGTCGGTGAGTGGATCGAAGGCTGTGTGTTCGTGCCCGGCGATGGTGACGGTGATTTCCTGCAGCGGCCGCAGGGTCCGCACGATCTTCCGGATCGACATCCCGGTCGCATCCTGCAGGTAGCGCGAGATCGCCAGCGCGGTGAACACGATGGTCAGGTGCGCCTCGATCGAATCGCGGGTGTGGCTGAAGATCGGGCGGGCCCGCAGGTCGGTCTTCGACATCCGAAACGACTGCTCGACGTGCCACAGATCGTGATACTTCGTCATCACTTCCTGCGGATTCATCAGCGAGACAGGAAGGTTGGTCACGTAGCCCTTCAGGCCGATCAGGGAACGCGCCCGGGCCAGAGCGTCGGTATCGAGGGTTTTGCCCTTGGTGGTGCTCTTGACGAACCGGGGTGTTCGGGCAGCGCGGGTGCCGTCGATGACTTCCCGGGCGCGGGCTTCCTGCGCGTTCAGTGTCTGGTTGTCCCGCACGGCGCGTTTGGTCGAGTACGCCCAGATCGCCCGCCACGCCGAGGTGTCGGCCGGCTCCCACACCGGTTCGCTGCGGCGACTGATGTCGTTGACGGTGCTCTTGGCGTGCCGTGGGGTGACGGTGTCGATGACCTGCCCGTCGGTGAACACGTCACCGTTCCAGTGAAAATGGCTGGCCAGATCCGCTGGTGCTTTCGTCACCCTCGAGCCGACGATGAACTTCAGACCGGCAGCATCGAGATCCTTCAGGTTCGTCGCCGACAGCATCCCGGCGTCGGCGGCGATGACCATCTCCACACCCTCGAGGTTGTGGCGGTCCTGGAACTGCCGCACGATGGGCACGATCGTTCGGGTCTCGGCCTGGTTTCCTTCGAAACACCCTATTTCCAAAGGGAATCCGGTGCGATCGACGAGCAGGCCGACGACGATCTGCGGGTCCACTCGACGTTCCTTGGAGTATCCGACCTTGCGGAGCTCGTCTTCCTTGTCTGCTTCGAAATACAACGTAGTCACGTCGTAGAGCAGCAGGTTCAGATCCCCCGCGGTAGCAGCGTGCTCGAAACACCGCTGCGCGATGTCGTCGCGGTAACCATGGGCGGTGCATCGCTGCAGGGTTCGCACGAAGGTGTTGCGGTGGGCGGGTGCGATCCCGATCTCGCGCAGCACTCTGCCCGCGTCCGCAACCGATGTCGGTTCGACGAGGCGGGCCGTCACGAGCTGGAAGAACGCCTCGTTGTCGACCGCGTCGAAGCCGAGACGTCGCCAGGTGGTGTCGATGACCTCGATCAGCCACCGCGACCGCTTCCCGGTGATCGTCGGCGGTCCGCTGCTGGTGGTGCCCAGGTCGAGGTCGAGTTCCTGCTGGCCGGCGAGCAGCTTCTCCCGAGCGGTCTCGAGCAGGGCAGCGAGTTCGCTGTCGGTATGAGCCGATCCGAGGTGCTCGAGCACCTTGTCCCGGCGGTCGTGCTTGGCCGCGATCTGCACCGCGGTCGCTCCCGAGGCGGTGCGGACTTTGCGGATGTAGGCGGCCACGGACCGAAAGTCTACCGAGCCGTTAGTGTGCCACTTTCCGAACACGCACCGCTGCTACCTGCACCGATGACGCGATCATCCCGAAAATCGGCTCACCTGGTGCAACTCGGGCGCTCCACTCCTGTCGCCTTCGCCTCCAGCCCGCCGGGCTGTTCCGCTGAGATAGACCTCCAGGGCAGGAGAAATTCGTCGTTCAGCATCTCGAACCAGCCGGCGAACACCGACACACCGCGCACAGCGGCCCGTCCCCTCATCGAGTGGAACTCGAGGAGGCAATGCCCGTGGGCTACCAGCGGTACAACCTGGTGCCTGCACCGCAATGACCGACTCTCACACGAAACGGAGCAGTTCACGGGGCCCGGTCACGGCCGTGAACGCAGGTTTCCGGAAGGGAATGGCGACGCCCCGGAAAAGACACGAAAAATGCCGGAAGCCCCCCAACGAGGTTGGGGGGCTTCCGGTAACGGGTGTTCGGCGGTGTCCTACTCTCCCACACCCTGTCGGGTGCAGTACCATCGGCGCTGGAGGGCTTAGCTTCCGGGTTCGGAATGGGACCGGGCGTTTCCCCTCCGCTATGGCCGCCGTAACTCTGTGAAACGACCCACGCACGCTGTTCGCGGGGGTCGGGGCCGCAGGCCCACCCATTTCTTGGGGGGCAGCGTTTACTCCGACTCCTCGCGCAGCGAGTGTGAGTGTGTTGTTTCAGATACCGCACAGTGGACGCGTAGCTTCTTTGTGGTAAGTCCTCGGCCTATTAGTACCGGTCACCTGCATGCGTTACCGCACTTCCAGTTCCGGCCTATCAACCCGGTGGTCTGCCGGGGCCTTACCCCCTCGAGGGGGTGAGAAACCTCATCTTGGAACAGGCTTCCCGCTTAGATGCTTTCAGCGGTTATCCCTTCCGAACGTAGCCAACCAGCCGTGCCCCTGGCGGGACAACTGGCACACCAGAGGTTCGTCCGTCCCGGTCCTCTCGTACTAGGGACAGCCTTCCTCAAGTTTCTAACGCGCGCGGCGGATAGAGACCGAACTGTCTCACGACGTTCTAAACCCAGCTCGCGTGCCGCTTTAATGGGCGAACAGCCCAACCCTTGGGACCTACTCCAGCCCCAGGATGCGACGAGCCGACATCGAGGTGCCAAACCATCCCGTCGATATGGACTCTTGGGGAAGATCAGCCTGTTATCCCCGGGGTACCTTTTATCCGTTGAGCGACACCGCTTCCACATGCCGGTGCCGGATCACTAGTCCCGACTTTCGTCCCTGCTCGACCTGTCGGTCTCACAGTCAAGCTCCCTTGTGCACTTGCACTCGACACCTGATTGCCAACCAGGCTGAGGGAACCTTTGGGCGCCTCCGTTACATTTTGGGAGGCAACCGCCCCAGTTAAACTACCCACCAGGCACTGTCCCTGAACCCGATCAGGGTCCGAGGTTAGAGGTCCAATACGATCAGAGTGGTATTTCAACAACGACTCCACCCACACTGGCGTGCGGGCTTCCCAGTCTCCCACCTATCCTACACAAACCGAACCGAACACCAATACCAAGCTGTAGTGAAGGTCCCGGGGTCTTTTCGTCCTGCCGCGCGTAACGAGCATCTTTACTCGTAGTGCAATTTCGCCGAGTCTGTGGTTGAGACAGCAGAGAAGTCGTTACGCCATTCGTGCAGGTCGGAACTTACCCGACAAGGAATTTCGCTACCTTAGGATGGTTATAGTTACCACCGCCGTTTACTGGGGCTTAAATTCTCAGCTTCGCGGAGTGAACTCCGCTGACCGGTCCTCTTAACCTTCCAGCACCGGGCAGGCGTCAGTCCGTATACCTCGTCTTACGACTTCGCACGGACCTGTGTTTTTAGTAAACAGTCGCTTCTCTCTGGTCTCTGCGACCACCCCCGGCTCACGGAGCAAGTCCGGTCACCGGGACTGGTCCCCCTTCTCCCGAAGTTACGGGGGCATTTTGCCGAGTTCCTTAACCACAGTTCTCTCGATCGCCTCGGTATTCTCTACCTGACCACCTGTGTCGGTTTGGGGTACGGGCCGTGTGAAAGCTCGCTAGAGGCTTTTCTCGGCAGCATAGGATCATGGAATTCGCCTCATTCGGCTACGCATCACCTCTCAGGCTGTGTGCGACACGGATTTGCCTGTGTCACGCCCTACGGGCTTACACCGGTACAACCACTGACCGGCCCCACTACCTTCCTGCGTCACCCCATCGCTTGGCTACTACCACCGAAGGTCCCGTGCAGCAGGCTCTCGGCTCCCGAAGGAACTCGATCACCCTTTGGACGGTTAGTACCGATGATTCACCAGGGGCGCGTTCACACGGGTACGGGAATATCAACCCGTTGTCCATCGACTACGCCTGTCGGCCTCGCCTTAGGTCCCGACTCACCCTGGGCGGATTAACCTGGCCCAGGAACCCTTGGTCATTCGGCGGACGAGTTTCTCACTCGTCTTTCGCTACTCATGCCTGCATTCTCACTCGCGCAGCCTCCACACCTGGATCACTCCGGCGCTTCCCCGGCTGCACGACGCTCCCCTACCCACCCACACCACTGCCGGACGATCCGTGGACCCTCCGGGGTGTTGTGCGAGTGCCGCGGCTTCGGCGGTGTACTTGAGCCCCGCTACATTGTCGGCGCAGAACCACTTGACCAGTGAGCTATTACGCACTCTTTCAAGGGTGGCTGCTTCTAAGCCAACCTCCTGGTTGTCTCAGCGATCCCACATCCTTTTCCACTTAGTACACGCTTAGGGGCCTTAGCCGGCGATCTGGGCTGTTTCCCTCTCGACTACGAAGCTTATCCCCCGCAGTCTCACTGCCGCGCTCTCACTCACCGGCATTCGGAGTTTGGCTGATTTCGGTAAGCTTGTGGGCCCCCTAGACCATCCAGTAGCTCTACCTCCGGTGAGAAACACGCGACGCTGCACCTAAATGCATTTCGGGGAGAACCAGCTATCACGGAGTTTGATTGGCCTTTCACCCCTACCCACAGCTCATCCCCTCAGTTTTCAACCTAAGTGGGTTCGGGCCTCCACGACGTCTTACCGTCGCTTCACCCTGGCCATGGGTAGATCACTCCGCTTCGGGTCTAGAACATGCCACTGATGCGCCCTGTTCGGACTCGCTTTCGCTACGACTACCCCACACGGGTTAACCTCGCGACATGCCACTAACTCGCAGGCTCATTCTTCAAAGGCACGCCGTCACCCCCAGCAGACCAAACTGCTCGAAGGCTCCGACGGATTGTAAGCGCACGGTTTCAGGTACTATTTCACTCCCCTCCCGGGGTACTTTTCACCTTTCCCTCACGGTACTAGTCCGCTATCGGTCACCAGGGAGTATTCAGGCTTATCGGGTGGTCCCGACGGATTCACAGCAGATTTCACGGGCCCGCTGCTACTCGGGTATTCGAATCGACAGTCACCGCGTTTTCGTCTACGGGATTCTCACCCTCTACGACAGGCCGTTCCAGACCATTTCGACTAACACAGGCGATTTCTCACTGTCGGCCGGCGCGGCAGCACCGACACATCGAACCCCACAACCCCGAACACACAACCCCTGCCGGGTATCACATGTATCCGGTTTAGCCTCTTCCGTTTTCGCTCGCCACTACTCACGGAATCACATGTTGTTTTCTCTTCCTGTGGGTACTGAGATGTTTCACTTCCCCACGTTCCCTCCACACGCCCTATATATTCAGGCGCGGGTAACACGACATCACTCGTGCTGGGTTTCCCCATTCGGAAATCCTCGGATCACAGCTCGGTTGACAGCTCCCCGAGGCATATCGCAGCCTCCCACGTCCTTCATCGGCTCCTGGTGCCAAGGCATCCACCGTACGCTCATAAACACTTACAACAAAGATGCTCGCGTCCACTGTGCAGTTCTCAAACAACACACAACAACCGGTACCGGAAGAAGAAACAACCCCTTCGTTCCCGATCATCGTCGCTGACAAAACACTCGCGTGTTCTCTCAGGACCCAACAGTGCACCGATATAACTCCTCGGATCCCGCACAGAAACGGGACCCGGACGAGAAGTAGCTGTCAGCGTTCCACCCATGAGCACCACCGGATTACGTGTGAATCCGAAATGGCTCTGCCCGTGGCGGAGTCACCTGTGTGACCCACCGACGGGAGTTGCTCCTTAGAAAGGAGGTGATCCAGCCGCACCTTCCGGTACGGCTACCTTGTTACGACTTCGTCCCAATCGCCGATCCCACCTTCGACGGCTCCCTCCCACGAGGGGTTAGGCCACCGGCTTCGGGTGTTACCGACTTTCATGACGTGACGGGCGGTGTGTACAAGGCCCGGGAACGTATTCACCGCAGCGTTGCTGATCTGCGATTACTAGCGACTCCGACTTCACGGGGTCGAGTTGCAGACCCCGATCCGAACTGAGACCGGCTTTAAGGGATTCGCTCCACCTCGCGGTATCGCAGCCCTCTGTACCGGCCATTGTAGCATGTGTGAAGCCCTGGACATAAGGGGCATGATGACTTGACGTCGTCCCCACCTTCCTCCGAGTTGACCCCGGCAGTCTCCTGCGAGTCCCCAACCGAATTGCTGGCAACACAGGACAAGGGTTGCGCTCGTTGCGGGACTTAACCCAACATCTCACGACACGAGCTGACGACAGCCATGCACCACCTGTACACCGACCACAAGGGAAACCCCATCTCTGGGGCGGTCCGGTGTATGTCAAACCCAGGTAAGGTTCTTCGCGTTGCATCGAATTAATCCACATGCTCCGCCGCTTGTGCGGGCCCCCGTCAATTCCTTTGAGTTTTAGCCTTGCGGCCGTACTCCCCAGGCGGGGCGCTTAATGCGTTAGCTACGGCACGGATCCCGTGGAAGGAAACCCACACCTAGCGCCCACCGTTTACGGCGTGGACTACCAGGGTATCTAATCCTGTTCGCTACCCACGCTTTCGCTCCTCAGCGTCAGTTACTGCCCAGAGACCCGCCTTCGCCACCGGTGTTCCTCCTGATATCTGCGCATTTCACCGCTACACCAGGAATTCCAGTCTCCCCTGCAGTACTCAAGTCTGCCCGTATCGCCTGCAAGCCCGCAGTTGAGCTGCGGGTTTTCACAGACGACGCGACAAACCGCCTACGAGCTCTTTACGCCCAGTAATTCCGGACAACGCTCGCACCCTACGTATTACCGCGGCTGCTGGCACGTAGTTGGCCGGTGCTTCTTCTGTACCTACCGTCACTCGCGCTTCGTCGGTACTGAAAGAGGTTTACAACCCGAAGGCCGTCATCCCTCACGCGGCGTCGCTGCATCAGGCTTGCGCCCATTGTGCAATATTCCCCACTGCTGCCTCCCGTAGGAGTCTGGGCCGTGTCTCAGTCCCAGTGTGGCCGGTCGCCCTCTCAGGCCGGCTACCCGTCGTCGCCTTGGTGGGCCGTTACCCCACCAACAAGCTGATAGGCCGCGGGCCCATCCTGCACCGGAAAACCTTTCCACCGACAGCCATGCGGCCGCCGGTCCTATCCGGTATTAGACCCAGTTTCCCAGGCTTATCCCGAAGTGCAGGGCAGATCACCCACGTGTTACTCACCCGTTCGCCACTAATCCACCCAGCAAGCTGGGCTTCATCGTTCGACTTGCATGTGTTAAGCACGCCGCCAGCGTTCGTCCTGAGCCAGGATCAAACTCTCCGTTGAAGACTCACAATCAAACCCCGAAGGGCCGATCAGTCATAGACATCGAGCCAAATCACCAGCAAAAAACTCAAACCAGCAAAAAACACTGACCACCACAGACGGAAGAATGCGGCAGCCAGCAACAACCACCCCCGGAAAAGAGAGGCGGTCGCACCAAAAATATTTTGGCACTGACATTCATCGGCACACTGTTGAGTTCTCAAAGAACACGCACACACCATCACCCCACGAACCGAGGTCCGCGGCGTTCCGGGGCAACCGTTCCAGCCTACCCACACCACCCGGCGAAAACAAACCCGACGCGCTCGGTGGGATCGGCAACGGCCCAGAACCCTACCAGAAGATTCCGAACCGAACAATCAGGCGCCTGCGTCCAACCTCGTTGTCCCGGGCCCCTGCGGGCCGGGTCGGTGTCCGTGTCGCTCTGACCTGGAATAAGTTACGTGAACATTGCGCTCTCACCAAATCGCCTGGTCAGACCGCTTTTCTGCACCGAGTCAGGGCACCCAGTACTTCACGGCCAGCTCCTCCACGACGGCATCGCCCTCGGCGGCCTGCTCCAGCAGCGCCAGGTCGAGGTCGATGTCGATGAGCCGGGGGTTGTCCCCTTCGGCGTCACCGAGAGGGCGCCCGCCGTCTTCGCCGCGCTGGCGCAGAATCTTCGCTCGCACCCGCTCTTTCAACGACTCACTCATAAGTCGAGTGTACTGAGGGGGCGCCGCCCGAGCGGGGTGCCGAGCGGCGAAGACCGACCTAGTGGTCGTCGTCGCGCCGGCGGAACACGCGCATCGCGGTGGGGATGAGAACGACCAGGGCGCCGACGATCAGAACGATCGAGAAAATTTCCAGAAGCACACGTGCCATCATCCGGCACGGAGGGCGCCGGCGGGCGACTTCGTCGTGGGCGAGCGGACCGGAAGGGTCCCCCGGTCGACGAAGGCCCTCCACCCGTCTTCCGGGTGAAGGGCCTTCGTCGCTCCGAGCTGCCTGCGAGAATCGAACTCGCGACCTTTTCATTACGAGTGAAATGCTCTACCGACTGAGCTAAGGCAGCGTGCCTGACGGCGCGCACGAGTTTAGCGCCTACCCCCCTGTCCAATGCAAACCACCCCTCGCCGCCTACCGGAATGCCGAGCTCAGCCGGGCCGCCATGGCGGCCACCGCGAAGCGCGGTTTGACGTTCTGTGCGAGAACCTCACGGCATTCGAGGATCGCCTCGATGCAGGTCAGCAACGCCTCCGGCCGGGCCCGCGAAGCCAGGTCGGAGGCACGCTCGGCCATGTCGGGATGGTTGGCGGTGCCGGAAGCGCCCAGGGAACGTGCCAGCGCATCCCGGTAGAGACCGGCCAGATCGATGAGGGCGCGGTCCATGATGTCGCGCTCGGTCCGCGTGCGCCTGGACTTCTGGGTGCGTTCGAGGTCCTTGAGGACGCCGGCCGCACCGCGGAGCGCCCCGGCGGCGCCCTTACCGGTGCCACCGGCGCCGAGAGCCGTCCGGAGTTCCTCGGTCTCGCGCTCGTCGCGCGCGACGCTGATCTCCTTCGCCTCGGCCTCGGCACGCTGGACCAGCTCGTCCGCGGCGGTGTACGTGGTCGCGGGGCGGAGCACGGCTTCGGCCAGATCCAGCGCACGCCGCCGGCTGGCGCGGGCGGACTCGTCGGTGGCCAGACGCCGGGCACGGCCGACGTGGCCGCCGCTGATCGACGCCGCCCAGCTCGCGGTCTCGGCGTCGAGCCCGTCGCGTTCGCGCAGGACCCGGGCGATCGCGTCCGGGCTGGGCGTGACGAGTGCGACGTGCCGGCATCGCGAGCGCAGGGTCACGGAGATGTCCTGCGGATCGATCGACGGCGCGCACAGCAGGAACACCGTGCGTTCGGGCGGTTCCTCGACGACCTTGAGCAGCGCGTTCGCGGCGCCCTCGGTGAGCCGGTCCGCGTCCTCGATCACCACGACCTGCCACTGCCCGGTACTCGGGCGACGCGAGGCGGTCCGGACGATGTCGCGCATCGCCTTGACGCTGATCGTGAGCCCCTCGGGGATCACCCGACGGACGTCGCCGTGGGTGCCGGCCATGGTGGTGCTGCACGCGTGGCAGTGACCGCAGCCCGGTGCCGCGGGGTCGGTGCACTGCAGGGCGGCGGCGAAGCAGAGGGCGGCGATCGACCGCCCGGAGCCGGGGGGCCCGGTGAACAGCCACGAGTGCGTCATCCGAGAACCGGCTCCGCCCCCGCGGGCGGCGGTGGCCGCGGCGGTCAGTTCGGTCTCCACGTCGCGCTGGCCGACGAGACGTTCGAAGACACCGGGCATGGCCTCAGCGTAGCGACCGGCTCCGACGCGGCCGGTGCGTCGGCCGTCCGAAACCTTCAAGACGGCGACGTCGCGGCGGCCTAGCGTCACCCTCATGACTGCACAACTCGCGCTGGTCGGGCTCGTCGTCGCCGACATGACCCGTTCCTTCGACTGCTATCGCCGCCTCGGGCTGGACCTGCCCGCCGGCTCCGACGAACCGCACTACGAGACGACGCTGCCGGGCGGGCTCCGCCTGGCGTGGGACACCCTCGGGTCGGTCCGGACCTTCCATCCGGGCTTCCGGCCGGGCACCGGTGGTCCTGCACTCGCGTTCGACTGTGGTTCACCAGCGGATGTGGACGCGACGTACCGCGACCTGCTGGAGGCGGGATGCACGAGCGTGCTCGAACCGTGGGACGCGTTCTGGAAGCAGCGGTATGCGAGCGTGCACGATCCCGACGGGCACAGCATCGAACTGTTCGCGGCCTTGCCCGCGTGACCGCTCAGCGAACGAGCGCGCCGAGCGTAACGCCGGAGAGGGCGCGTACCTCCCGTGCGAGGTGGGCCTGGTCGCTGAAACCGCACTCGGCCGCGACGTCGGAGAACGACCGGCCGGCGCGCGCGAGACCGACCGCGCGACGGAATCGCAGCACGCGCGCCAGCGTCTTCGGACCGTAGCCGTAGACCCGCAGCGCGTGCCGGTGCAACCGCCGCGCACTCCAACCCATCGACGTCGCCACCTCGGCGACGGACGCTCCGGCGCCGAGCTGCGACGCGATGCCCGTCTCGACGCTGCGGTCGACGCCGTCCAGGCGGCGCCGCGTCTCGTGCAGGAGCGCACCGAGCGGGTCGGACTCCGCGGCCGACACCAGGCGACGCACGTACGCCTCGGGCCGGATGCGGTCCAGCGGTACGCGCGCGTCGCGCAGCTCGGCCGCGTCCACCCCGAGCACCGCCGGCCCCACCCCGGGACCGAACCGCACCGCAGTCAGGTCCCGGCGGGTGCCCAGGTCGGAGAACTGGGCGCGGGTATCCGGTCCGGCAACGAGGAAGCCGTCCTCGTGCCAGATCAGGTCCGTGCAGCCGTCGGGCAGCACGGACGTTCCGGCCGTACCCGCGGTCCTCGTCGCCGTCCACACGAGCACGCCGGGTATGCCGGACGCCGCCTCGCGGTACACACGGCGAGGATAGGCCGCCGCACCTGGGAGGGTCACTCCTTCTTCGCGGCGGCCTTCTTCGCGGTCGTCTTCTTTGCCGCGGTCTTCTTGGCCGCCGTCTTCTTGGCCGGAGCCTTCTTGGCCGCGGTCTTCTTCGCGGTCTTCTTAGCCGGGCCCCGGGCGCGACGATCCGCGAGCAGCTCGGAGGCGCGTTCGTCGGTGATGGTGTCGACCTCGTCGCCCTTGCGGAGGCTGGCGTTGGTCTCGCCGTCCGTGACGTACGGGCCGAAGCGACCGTCCTTGATCACCATCGGGCTGCCACTGACCGGGTCGGTGCCCAGCTCCCGCAGCGGCGGCGTGGCGGCGGCCTGCCGACCGCGGCGCTTGGGCTCGGAGTAGATCTTCAGCGCCTCCTCGAGGGTGACGGTGAACATCTGCTCCTCGTCGGCCAGCGACCGCGAGTCGGTGCCCTTCTTCAGGTACGGCCCGTAGCGGCCGTTCTGGGCGGTGATCTCCTCGCCCGTCGCGGGGTCGACCCCGACCACCCGCGGCAGCGACAGCAGCCGCAGGGCGTCCTCGAGCGTCACCGTCGACAGTTCCATCGACTTGAGCAGCGAGGCCGTGCGCGGCATGGGGCCGGCCGCCTTCTTGGCGGCCTTCTTCGCCGGCGCCTTCTTCGCGGCCTTCTTCGCGGCCGTCTTCGTCACGGTGGCCGTGCCACCACCAGTCGCGGTGCCGCCCGCCGAGGGTGCCTCCTCGACCGGGATGGGCGTGATGTCCGGTTCCGGCTCCGGCTCCGGTTCGCGCAGCAGCTCGGTCACGTACGGACCGAAGCGGCCCTCCCGCGCGACGATCTCGTTGCCGCTGGCCGGGTCGACGCCGAGGACCCGGCCCTCCTGCGGGGTCGAGAACAGCTTCTCCGCGTACTCGAGCGTCAGCTCGTCCGGCGGCAGGTCGTCTGGCAGGTTCGCCCGCTGGGAGACCGGTTCCCCGTCGGGGGAGTCGGGATTGGGGACCATCCGCTCGAGATAGGGGCCGAACCGGCCGACGCGCACGTGGATCTCCCGGCCCTCGGCGTCGTCGAACAGCCGGATCGAGTTGATCTCGCGGGCGTCGATGTCCTCGAGGTTCTCTCCGACCATCTTCTTCAGGCCGCCCTCGCGCGCCACCGAGTTCTCGGCGCCGTGGGCACCACCGAAGTAGAAGCTCGTCAGCCAGTCGGTGCGCTGCTCGTGGCCGCCCGCGATCTCGTCGAGGTCGTCCTCCATGGCGGCGGTGAAGCCGTAGTCGACGAGGCGTCCGAAGTGCGCCTCGAGCAGCCCGATGACCGCGAACGCCACCCACGACGGGACCAGGGCGCTGCCACGCTTGTAGACGTAGCCGCGGTCGAGGATGGTCTTGATGATCGACGCGTACGTCGACGGCCGGCCGATGCCGAGATCTTCGAGCGCCTTGATCAGGCTGGCCTCGGTGTAGCGGGCCGGCGGGTTGGTCGAGTGGCCGTCCGGATCGAGCTCGGTCGCGGTGACGCGCTGTCCCTCGGACAGGTTGGGCAGCCGGGACTCGGCGTCGTCGGACTGGCCGCCGGCCTCCTCGTCGACGCTCTCGACGTACGCCTTGAGGAAGCCCGGGAAGGTGATGGTGCGGCCCGACGAGGAGAACGTGCACTCCTCGCCGCTCGCGGCGGTGCCGGTGATGCGCAGCGTCAGGGTGGTGCCCCGCGCGTCGGCCATCTGGGAGGCGACGGTGCGCTGCCAGATGAGCTCGTAGAGCCGGTACTCGTCGGTGTCGAGGCGCGAGTGCAGCTCGCCGGGCGTGGCGAACACGTCGCCGGCCGGACGGATCGCCTCGTGTGCCTCCTGCGCGTTCTTCACCTTGCGGGTGAACTGCCGCGGGGTGGCGTGCACGTACTGCGCGCCGTACAACTCGGTGGCCTGCGCCCGGGCGGCGGAGATCGCGCTCTCGGACAGGGTCGTCGAGTCGGTACGCATGTACGTGATGTAGCCGTTCTCGTACAGGCGCTGCGCGATGCGCATCGTGCGCTCTGACGAGAACCGCAGCTTGCGGCCCGCCTCCTGCTGCAGGGTCGACGTCATGAACGGCGCGTACGGCTTGCGGGTGTACGGCTTGCTCTCGACCGACGTCACCGTCAGGTCGACACCGTGCAGGGCCTCGGCGAGCCGTCGCGCATACGCCTCGTCGAGCACGACGACGCCGGTGGACTTGAGCTGCCCGTCGGGTCCGAAGTCGCGGCCGGCCGCGACGCGGGCGCCGTCGACACCGACGAGCCGGGCCCCGAACGAGCGGGGGCTCGCGTCGGCGCCGGCGTCGAGCGTGGCGGCGATGTCCCAGTACGTCGCGGACCGGAAGGCCATGCGCTCGCGTTCGCGCTGCACGATGACCCGAGTGGCGACGGACTGCACGCGGCCCGCCGACAACCGCGGCATGACCTTCTTCCACAGCACCGGGCTGACCTCGTAGCCGTAGAGGCGGTCGAGGATGCGGCGGGTCTCCTGGGCGTCGACGAGGTTGTTGTCGAGGTCGCGGGTGTGTTCCGCGGCGGCCCGGATGGCCGGCTCGGTGATCTCGTGGAACACCATCCGGCGGACCGGGACCTTCGGCTTGAGGGTCTCGAGCAGGTGCCAGGCGATGGCCTCGCCCTCACGGTCGGGGTCGGTCGCGAGGTACAGCTCGTCCGCGTCCTTCAGCAGCCCCTTCAGTTCGGTGACCTTGGACTTCTTCTCGGGACTGACGACGTACAGCGGCTCGAAGCCGTGGTCGACGTTCACGCCGAGCCGGGCCCACGACTCGCCCTTGTACTTGGCCGGCACGTCGGCGGCACCGCGCGGCAGGTCACGGATGTGCCCGACGGAGGCCTCGACGACGTAGTCCCGGCCCAGGTAGGGCGCGATCTTCTTCGCCTTGGTCGGGGACTCGACGATCACGAGCCGACGCGTGCCCGACGAGCCGTTCGACGTGCTGTTGTCCCGTGCTGCCACAGCGCTGCCCGCACCTTCCCTGTTCGCTGACATGTCGTGCTTCTCCCCGACATGTATACCGACCCGTTCCCCGGACGCGGCCATACACAGGGTCGCACACCTGCGACGGAAGGCCTGTCACCTGTGATGCGGCGCCTACCGCACGCGCGGCCAGATCTGCCGCGCGCGGGGGTCGTCCGGCGGCGCCCCGATGTTCTCGACGAGACGCATCAACCTGCGTCGCCCGGACACCCGCAGGCCCGGTGCGGCGCCGCGCGTGCCGATCAGCGTCGGCGCGATCCCGGCGCGCATCAGCGACTGGGCCAGCACCGGGTGGGTGTCCGGGGCATGCGGATCCAGCCCCAGCACGTAGCGCTCGCCCTCGGCCTCGGCGCGGCCGGCCGCGAGCACCCACGCCCGCAGGGCTCGCGAGCCCGGCACCCATCCCGCCGGCACCGCCTTCACCGCACCCCGTGTCCATGCGGCCGCCACCGGGACGAGTTCCGGTAGGGCGGCGGTGCGCACCAGGGGGTGTCCCTCGTCCGTCCGGGTGACCTCCGGGGACAGCGCGGCCTGCGCCATCAGCTCCGCGATCGCCTCCGCCCGCCACGGCTCGTCCACGACCACGGAGATCCGTGCGCCGTCACCGGAGACCACCGCGTGGCCGTGCGCGGCCAGCAGGCCGCCGAGGTCGGTCGGGTCCGGGGGCATCTCCTCGGCCCCGAAGAACGACAGTTGGCTCACTCACCCGCCCTTCCTCCGCTACCTGCCGCAGAAACAGATCGTCCCCCCTCACCGATGGTGACGGGGGACGATCGAGGA
Organism: Rhodococcus sp. M8; assembly: GCF_015654185.1. NCBI lineage: Bacteria > Bacillati > Actinomycetota > Actinomycetes > Mycobacteriales > Nocardiaceae > Rhodococcus > Rhodococcus sp. M8. Next base: position 4,541,691 of record NZ_CP064065.1, on the reverse strand, counting down.
TTCGGTCCCTGCGGACCGAGTCACGTCAGGCTCCGGCAGGAGCGTCGACGATCAGAGCGCGCGAACGCCGGTGGCCTGCGGGCCCTTGGTGCCCTGGCCGACCTCGAACTCCACGCGCTGGTTCTCCTCCAGGGTGCGGAAGCCGCTGCCCTGGATCTCCGAGTAGTGGACGAAAACATCGGCGGAGCCGTCCTCGGGAGCGATGAAGCCGAAGCCCTTCTCCGCGTTGAACCACTTCACAGTGCCCTGTGCCATGCTTTTCCTTCTCTTTCTAACACCGGATGCGGCGGTTCGCGGGCGAGCGAGCCGCCGGGCCGGTTCCGACCGCTGTACTTCTTGATCCCCCCACAGGAAGAGCAAAGCACCGCGCTCGCAACCATCGATCCTGCGAGCCGTGCACTTTCTCAAGTCACCGAACACAGAAGCTGCGACCGATGTCAGTGAACCACGTTCCGGGCGCAGACAACAGTAGGCGGGCGCACAATTCGCCCGAAAATTTGATCTTGTATATGCCGGCGGTAGGATTACTCGCCGGTACGGTTACGTCGATGTTACCCCGCGCGCGACCGGACACCGACCGAACGCCGGGAGCGATGGCCTACTACGCTGGTTACCCATCCCGACCGCATCCTCCGGAGTACCCAGTGTGACCAGCTCGCCGCACCGCCGTCCCGTCGGCGACGGGCCGTCGAGCTTCGGCCACGAACTGCTCGAACGGGTGCTTGCCGGCACGCCGGCCTCGGAACATCCCCTCACCCACAGCGCGGACCTGCCCGCCCGCGACGTTCGCCACACCGACTGGCCGGACTGGGCGTCCGACGCCGTCGTCCGGGCTCTGCGCGCCACCGGCGTGCCCCGGCCGTGGAGCCACCAGACAGAGGCCGCCGACCTCGCCGCCGGCGGGGAGCACGTCGTCGTCTCCACCGGCACCGCCTCGGGCAAGTCCCTCGCCTACCAGCTGCCCGTGCTCACCGCCCTCGCCGAGGACCCGCACGCCACCGCGCTGTACCTCTCCCCCACGAAGGCGCTCTGCGCGGACCAGTTGCGCGCCGTCACCGAGGTGACCGCCGCCGAGCCCGAACTCGGTCACGTGCACGCGTGCGCCTACGACGGCGACACCTCCACCGAACTGCGGCAGTGGGCGCGCAGCCACTCACGGTGGATCTTCACCAACCCCGACATGCTGCACATGTCGATGCTGCCCGGGCACGCCCGCTGGTCCCGGTTCTTCCGCCGGCTGCGCTACGTGGTGGTCGACGAGTGTCACTCCTATCGCGGCGTCTTCGGCTCCAACGTGGCCCTGGTGCTGCGCCGGCTGCGGCGGATCGCCGCGCGCTACGGCGCCCGGCCGGTCTTCGTCCTCGCCTCCGCCACGACCGCCGACCCCGGCGCCGCGGCGTCCCGGCTCGTCGGCGCGCCCTGCCGGGAGGTGACCGAGGACGGCTCCCCGCACGGACCTCGCACCGTCGCGTTGTGGGAGCCGCCGCTGCTCGAGCAGGTGACCGGCGAGAACGGTGCCCCCGTGCGCCGCGCCGCCGGAACCGAGGCCGCCCGCATCCTCGCCGACCTCGTCGTCGAGGGTGCCCGCACCCTCGCCTTCGTGCGGTCCCGGCGCGGTGCCGAACTCACCGCTCTCGGTGCGCAGCGGCTGCTCGCCGAGGCCGCCCCCGAGCTCGTCGATCGGGTCGCCGCCTACCGCGCCGGCTACCTCGCCGAGGAGCGCCGCGAGCTCGAGGCGGCCCTGGCGGACGGCCGGCTGCTCGGTGCCGCCAGCACCAACGCCCTGGAACTCGGCATGGACATCGCCGGCCTGGACGCCGTCGTCGTCGCCGGATTCCCGGGCACCGTCGCGTCGTTCTGGCAGCAGGCCGGCCGAGCCGGGCGCCGCGGTGCGGGATCGCTGGTCGTGCTCGTCGCCCGCGACGATCCGCTCGACACCTACCTCGTGCACCATCCGGCGGCGCTGCTCGACAAGCCCGTCGAGGCGACGGTCACCGATCCCACCAATCCGTACGTGCTCGGCCCGCAACTGCTGTGCGCCGCGCTCGAGCTGCCGCTCACCGACGCCGAGGTCGAGGAGTTCGGTGCGGCCGACGTGCTCGCCGCCCTGGCCGCGCAGGGAGCGATCCGGCGGCGCCCGCACGGCTGGTTCGTCACCCCGGACACCCGTCCCCACTCCGACATCGACATCCGCGGCGGCATCGGCACCCAGATCGCCATCGTCGAGTCGGACACCGGACGGATGCTCGGCACCGTCGACGGCGGTCGTGCACCGGCGACCGTGCATCCGGGAGCGGTGTACCTGCACCGCGGCGAGTCGTTCGTCGTCGACGAGTTGCACCTCGACGACGGGATCGCGCTCGTGCACGCCGAGGACCCCGAATGGTCCACCTCCGCGCGGGAGATCACCGACATCGTCGTGACCGCCGTGGCGGAGGAACGCTCGCTCGGGCCGGTGACCGTAGGCCTCGTCGAGGTCGAGGTGACCCACCAGGTGGTCTCGTACCTGCGACGGCTGCCGTCCGGTGAGGTGCTCGACAGCACCGACCTCGACATGCCGTCCCAGTGCCTGCCGACGCGCGCGGTGATGTACACCGTCACCCCCGAACTGCTCGACCGGTGCGGGATCGGACCGGAACGGGTACCCGGCGCGCTGCACGCCGCCGAGCACGCCGCCATCGGCCTGCTGCCGCTCGTGGCGACGTGCGACCGCTGGGACATCGGCGGCGTGTCCACCGCGGTGCACCCGGACACCGGGCTGCCCACCGTCTTCGTCTACGACGGGCATCCCGGGGGCGCCGGTTTCGCCGACCGCGGGTACGCGCGCATCGCCGAGTGGCTCGGTGCAACCCGCGCGGCCGTGACGGCCTGCGAATGCGCCGCCGGTTGCCCGTCGTGCGTGTACTCCCCCAAGTGCGGCAACGGCAACGACCCGCTCGACAAGGCCGGCGCGGTCGCGTTGCTGGGCGCGGTGCTCGACACCCTCGCCTGACCTCGCGCCTCACCCGGCCGGCCCCGCCCGCGCGATCGCCCGGGCCTGCCGCCCAGCCGGCAGCGACACCTCGGCCCCGACCTCGACGACGGCGTCCCAGCCGTCGACGGTGCACGAGCGCACCTGCACCCGCATCCGCGCCGCGATCCGGTCCGCCTCCGAGCATGCGGTGTCCGATCCGCGATCGAGCGCCCCGGCCACCGCCAGGGCCGCCAGGTCGGCCGCCGCCTGCGCCCGGTGCCGCGTCGCGACCCCCGCACCCGTCTGCACGAGCAGCCCGGTGACCACGATCAGCGCGACCGCGACGAAACACCCCAGCACGCTCGCACTACCCCGGTCGTCCCCGAATATCACTGCGCCACTTCCGGTTCGATCACGGATACCGCCTCCGCCGTGAGCGTCACCATCGGCAGCAGCGGACCGTCCGCCGTCACCGTCGCCACGACGAGGTCACCGTCGGGGCGCACGGAGATCCGTGCGCCCTCCGGAGCGACCCGCGCCGCCACCTCCACCGCTCGCACCCCGTCGCCGCGAGCCGCGAGCCGGGCGGCCTCCCGCGCCGCGTCCTGACACCGGAGCTGATTCGAAACACACAGCACCGCACCGAGACACAGCACGAGAACACTCACCAGCGTGGTGAGGGCGATCGCCGCCTCGACGGTCACCCCGCCGTCGTCCCCGCTCACACCGCCGTGTTCAGCGCGCGCTCGACGATGCCGGTGAGCGCGGTGACGATGTTGTCGCCGGTGACCACCGTGTACAGCACGGCACCGAACGCCGCCGCGGCGATCGTGCCGATCGCGTACTCCGCGGTGGACATGCCGTCCTCCGCCGCGACGGCACCGCTCAGCCGCTGCGCCGCCACCCGAATCACGTTGCCTACCATGGTTCCTCCCCTCCTTCGGCGCGGACCGTCCGCGCCGACGTCTCACAACAGCCCGTCGCCGAGCACGCGTCCCGCGAGCCCGATCACGACGGGCACGATGCCCAGGCATACGAACGCCGGCAGGAAACACAGCCCGAGCGGGCCGCTGACCAGGACCCCGGCACGCTCGACGGCCGCAGCCGCCCGGTCCTCCGCCTGTTCGCGCTGTCGCTCCGCCACCTCGGCGACGATGCCCGACAGCGGGGCACCGGACCGCGCCGATCGCCGCGCCGCGCGGGCGAAGGCCTCCAGCGCCTCCGTCTCGGCGCCGGAGCCGTCCGAGGTCGCGTCCCCGAGACCGCTCCACGCGTCCGTCGGGGCGGCCCCGAGCTCGAGCCGGTCCGCGCCCCGACGCAGGGCCCGTGCGAGGGCCGGCGGCGCCGAGTCGGCGACCGTCCGGGCCGCCGTCGCCGTCGGCAGGCCGGCACGCAGGCAGGCGGCCATCAGGTCGAACGCGGCGGGCACGGCATGGGGGTCGTCCGGCGCACCGCCGGAGTCGGCCGCTCCGCCGGACGTCGCGGCCCCGGCGGCGAGGGCCTGCAACCGTCGCGCCTGCAGGTCCGGCAGGATCACGAGCGCCACGGCAAGGCACACCAGCGACGCCGTCACGATGCCACCCGCGTCGCGATCCGATCGGTCCACAGCAGTCCGGCGCACGCCAGCACGGTGCCCACCACCAGCAACACACCACCGAGACCGTCGCCGAGCAGCACCGTCACCGGCGCGGCCCCCATCATCTGCCCCAGCGCCACACCGAGCGCCGGAAGGGCCGCGAGCACCGTCGCCGTCGCGCGGGCCCCCGCCAGTCCCGCCTCGGTGCGCGAGCGCAGCCGCATGCGGCCGGACAGATCCGAGCGCGCGGCCGTGAGGAGTTGCGCCAGCGCCAGCCCGTGCCGGTCCGACACCTCCCAGGCCGCGGCGAGCCGCTCGAGCGACGCGGCGAGCCCCGGCTGTCCCGGCGCGCGGGCCGCGGCACGCAGGCCGTCGGCCGCGCTGCCGCCGAGCCGGACCCGCGCCGCCGCGACGCGGAAGGCGTCGGCAGTCGGCCCGGTCGTCTCCCGCGCCGCCGTCGCGCACGCCTCGGCCGGATGGGTGCCCACCTCGAGCTCGGCGACAACGGTTTCGAGCCCGGCGAGCAGGGTCCGCTGCTCGGCGTCGAGTGCGCGGTCCCGGCGCCGTCGCCGCAGCCGTCGCACGGCGGTGCCGGCGACGACCGCCGCCGCGACGGCGGGCGCGACGCCGAGCAGCAGCGCCGGGAGGACGCACAGCCCGACCGTCACCTCCTGCGGCGGCCGCCACGACCGTCCGGCGGCGACCGTCGTGCGCAGTGCCCGCAGCCGCGGCGTGGCGACCGCACCCGGCGCCACCAGCACGGCCGCGGCCAGGCACAGGGCCGCCGCGGTCACCGCGGTTCCCGTCGGCGGAAGAGCTCTTCGAGTCGGTCCATGCCGGCCTCCGTGCCGCGCTCGTGGGTCCACGCGGGCGCGACGACGACACCCGACACGGTGTCCCGCTGCACGACACCGATCTCCGTCAGCCGGCGGGTCCCGTCGGGGGTGCGGTGCACGTGCAGAACCACCTGCACCGCCGCGACGAGCTGGCTGTGCAGGGCGGCCCGGTCCAGGCCGCCGAGTGCGGCGAGCGCTTCGAGCCGCGCCGGCACCTCGTCCGGCGAGTTGGCATGCACCGTGCCCGCGCCGCCGTCGTGACCGGTGTTCAGTGCCGTCAGAAGATCGACGACCTCGGCGCCGCGCACCTCGCCGACGACGATGCGGTCGGGCCGCATCCGCAGCGCCTGCCGCACGAGGTCGCGCACCGCGACCTCACCGACGCCTTCGACGTTGGCGGCCCGGGCGACGAGCCGCACGACGTGGGGATGGGCGGGAGCGAGCTCGGCGGCGTCCTCGACGCACACGATCCGCTCGCCCGGGTCCACCGTGCCGAGCAGTGCCGCGAGCAGGGTGGTCTTGCCTGCCCCGGTGCCCCCGACGACGAGGAAGGCGAGCCGGGCGGCGACGATCCGTCGCAGCAGCCGATAGGCGTGCGGATCGACGGCGCCGCGATCACGCAGCGCGTCGAGCCCCTGGGTGGCGGGCCGCAGCACGCGCAGCGACAGGCAGGTGCCGCCCTGCGCGACGGGTGCGAGGACGGCGTGCAGGCGCACCCCGAAATCGCCGTGCCCGGGCAGCCGGCCGTCGACCCACGGCTGCGCGTCGTCGAGTCGCCGTCCGGCGAACAGCGCGAGGCGCTGGGCGAGTCGCCGCACCGACGCCTCGTCGGGGAAGGCGACGGGAGCGAGCCGCAGCCCGGCGCCGCGGTCGACCCAGACCCGGTCCGGGGCGGTGACGAGGACGTCGGTGACGCCGGGCTCGGCGAGCAGCGCTTCGAGCGGGCCGGCGCCGGAGAGCTCGGTCTGCAGGTGCCGCAGGGCCGTGAGTAGGTCGAAGTCGCCGAGAACCCCGCCGGACTCCGCACGCAGCGCGGCGGCGACGCGGTCCGGCGTGGGTTCGCCGGCCTCGGTCGCGAGCCGTTCGCGGACCCGGTCGAGCAGCTCGGCGGTGAGGACGGCGCTCATGCCGCCCACCGCGAGCCCGGTTCGGGTCCGGTCAGCACGTCGAGGACGGACTCGGCGGCGTGGACGAGTGGAGAGCGCCGTCCGAGCCGCAGTCCGCCGCGTTCGAGCGCCGCGGCGAGCCCGGGCTGCGCGCGCATCGTGGTGATCAGCGGCAGCCCCACCACGTCGGCAACGTCCCGGCCGCGCAACCCGCCGGGGGCCGGGCCGCGCACGACGATGCCCTGATTGGTGTTCTGTTCGGCGACCCAGCCGGCGACCCGCCCCGCGGCGAGGGCGGCGCGGACGCGGGCGGGCACCACCAGCACGGTCAGGTCGGCGGCGGCCACCATCGCCTCGGCGGCGGGCCCGCGGCTGCGGGGCACGTCGCACACCACCAGGTCGCCGGAGCGGCGGACGGTGTCGAGCACGGCGGTGACCGCGGCGGGCGCCGGCTCTGCGGCGGACTCGCGATCTGCGGACAGCACGCCGAGTCCCGGCAGCCATTCGGGCACCGCATCGCGCAGGGTCCGGGCGGAGAGCCGGCCACGATCGACGGTGAGACCGGGCCAGCGGACACCCGGCCGGTCCTCGATTCCGGTGAGGACGTCCAGTCCCCCGCCCAGGGGGTCGCCGTCGACGAGGAGGGCTCCCGCACTGCGCCGGAAGGCGGCGACCGTCCATGCCAGGGCGGCTGCGAACGTGGACGCGCCGGCGCCGCCGCAGCCGCCGAGGACAGCGACGACGTGGCCGCCGCCCGCGTCGGGTTCGGCGGCCGTGCCGAGCACGGTGAGCAGTTCGACCTCGTCGTCGGGCAGCCCCACCACGTGTTCGGCGCCGACCGCGGTGGCCGCCTGCCAATCGGGGAGGTCGGCGCCGCCGGCGGTGACCAGGACGATTCCGCCCCGCCGGGGGAGCTGCTGCGCGCATGCCAGGGCCGCGGTGCGGTCGATCACGACGAGTCCGGCGTCGAGCCAGGTTCTGCGCGACGGTGTCGTCACCGACTCACCGACGGTGCGGTCGGAGGCGGCCGCCACGCGACGCAGGCTCGCCATCAGCGCGGGATCGTCGACGAGGGCCAGGACATCGGTCATGGCGCCCAGCTTGCGCGGTGGCCGGTTCCCCCGGAAGTAGCTGCCGGGGGAAACGGCGAATCTGTGGATGAACGCGCTGCCTGTGGATGAACGCGCCGGGCTCCGAAAGGTCCCGGAACAGAGGACGACCCTCGCCAGGGGGGGAGGAGGCGAGGGTCGTCATGTTCAGCCCCGGGGGGTCGGGCTGAACACCCCCTGGACTATGTCCAGGTGTCGTCGATACTACGCCCCGACCCGATATTTGCAAGTTCAACCGTCGCGCATTTCACGCAGTGTGCAGGTTCGACCGTCGCGCGTTTTGCGCAGGTGGAGGGGCCGGACGACCGGCCGGAGCGTAGGGCGTACCGGGAAGGAGCAGTCACACCTATTGTGGTGCCGTGACCGACGCGACCGTGGCCCCGACCCAGTCCGGCCGAATCGCCGCCTTCTTCGACCTCGACAAGACCGTCATCGCGAAGTCCAGCGCACTCGCCTTCAGCAAGCCGTTCTTCGCCCAGGGACTCCTCAACCGGCGGGCGGTGCTGAAGAGCAGCTATGCCCAGTTCCTGTTCATGCTGTCCGGGGCCGACCACGATCAGGTGGAGCGCATGCGGGCCCACATCGCGGCGATGTGCACGGGCTGGGATGTCGAGCAGATCAAGTCGATCGTCGCCGAGACGCTGCACGATATCGTGGATCCTCTGGTCTTCGCCGAGGCCGCCGATCTCATCGCGGACCACAAGCTCCGCGGGCACGACGTGATCATCGTGTCCGCGTCCGGGGAGGAGGTGGTCACTCCCATCGCGGCGGCACTGGGGGCGACGCACAGCACCGCCAGCCGGATGCGGATCGAGGAGGGCCGCTACGCCGGAGAGCTGGAATTCTACTGCTACGGCGAGGCCAAGGCGGAGGCGATACAGGCACTGGCGCTGCAGTACGGTTACGATCTCGCACGTTGCTACGCGTACTCCGACTCGTCGACGGACATTCCGATGCTGCGGGCCGTGGGCCATCCGCGCGCGGTGAACCCGGATCGGGTACTGCGTCGAGAATCCCTCGAAAAGGGTTGGCCGATACTTACTTTCACGCGTCCTGTGCCGCTCCTGCATCGTCTCACCGCGACGCCGCCGGCCGCCGTCGCCGCGACGGCCGCGATCACGGCGGGCGCGGTGGCGGCGGGCGCGGCGACGTACCTCGCGCTGCGCCGGCGGCACCGGCCAGGGTTCGCGGCGCGCGGGTGACGGTCCCGAAAATGGGTCTTGCCCCCCTCGGAGACCGGGAGTAGAAAGGAGTTACGGAAGGACGGAAGGCCAAGAGCGAATCGGAAGAGAAGGTTCGATCTCCCGACCGGAATTCCCAGCACGGACACCGAGCACCCACGCGGAGCCGATGCCACTATAAGGGCAAAAGTGTTGTGGGCTTGCGAGATTCGGGTCTTCGAAGGCGAACACCCCGCACCCGTTGCGAGGACGAACCAGCGATATCCGAACCCTCGCCGAGGCCAGTGACACACAACCCATGCAGCACGCTTGGTAACTCGGCAGTCCGTGCCGGCGGGCGACGCCACCGAAGTCATTCGGCGACGTCGCCCGCTTACATGTGGTCACCTGCATGAAAATCGGTGACACGCTTGACGATTCGCGCTCCGGATCATCCTCCGGCGAAGGCGTCCGCGATCGATGTCGCCTCACGCGCGCCCGCTTCCAGCCCGCCGCAGCAGAAGACGATCCAACCCCCGACGCCCTCCGCGGTGCCCGACTCGAAGCCCGCGAGCCCGTCGCGGTAGGCCTGGGCGCGACGCATCCAGCTCACCTCGGGAACACCGAGATTGTGCACGTCCAGCCCGCTCGCGACCGACACGAGGCGGGACGCCGCCCGGGCGATCACGCCGTCGGCGACACCGAACGGGCGCAGCACCGCCAGCTCGCCGTGCACCACCGCGGCCAGCACCGGCGCCGGCGCCCGGGTGCCTCCGGTCACCAACTGGGCGAGCGCGTCGAGGCGCTCCCCCACGCCCGGTTCCGTGCGAGGCCGGCCCAGCGCCTCCGACTCGTCGACGAGGTCGGCCGCCGCGAGCAGGTGCAGGCGCGCAAGGGCCTGCAGGGGCGCGCGCTGCCAGGTGGACACCATGACGGCCAGGCCGTCGCCGTCGAGCGCCTGCGCCACCCGCAGCGCACCGGCCAGGATCGGATCACCCGCCTCCCCCGGCGGCGGCAGCTCCATCGATCCGCCGTCGAGCGCGGCGGAGGCCCGGGCCGCCCGAACCGACGCCTCGGCGGCGGTGTTCGGCCAGCCGCGCCGGTTGGTCCTGTGCCGGTGCACCTCGGCGAGAGCATCGCGCGCCCGGTCCGCGGCATCGCGCACTCCGGGCAGGTCGAGCAGGGGCTGCAAGGGGTCGGTCACGGCATCCGACGGTACCGGCTGTTGCCGACCACCCGCGCCCGCGGTTCCACTGGCCGCGGAGGCCGACCGCCCGTCGCGCGGGACCGACCGATCGTCGAAAGTGACCAGGTTGCAGCCGGATGCAACGGTGCGATGTCGGTCACAGGTGACTACCCTCACAGGTGCCCGAACTGTTTGGACCGACCGGAAAGAGGCCCCGCAACCATGACGAGCGCAGCGCAGGACCACGAACAGCAGGTGTACCCACCGAGCCCCGAGTTCGTCGCCACCGCCAACGCAGGTCCCGAGTTGCAGGCCGCCGCAGACGCCGACCGGCTCGGATTCTGGGCGACGCAGGCCCGCCGGCTGGACTGGGCCACCGAGTGGTCCGAGGTGCTGGACTGGTCCGACGCGCCGGTGGCGAAGTGGTTCGTCGGCGGGCAGCTCAACGTCGCCTACAACTGCGTCGACCGGCATGTCCTCGCCGGCAACGGCGACCGCGTCGCCATCCACTTCGAGGGCGAGCCCGGCGATTCGCGCGCGCTGACCTACAACGATCTGCTCGCCGAGGTGTGCAAGGCGGCGAACACCTTCACCAACCTGGGCCTGGTCGCCGGCGACCGGGTCGCGATCTACATGCCGATGATCCCCGAGGCGATCGTGGCGATGCTGGCTTGCGCCCGCCTCGGCCTGACCCACTCGGTGGTCTTCGCCGGGTTCTCCTCGCACGCGCTGCGCTCGCGCATCGACGACGCGCAGGCCAAACTCGTCGTCACCGTCGACGGGCAGTGGCGCCGCGGTCAGGCCGCCCCGCTCAAGCCGGCCGCCGACGAAGCTGTCGCCGATGCGGCGTCGGTGCAGCACGTGCTGGTGGTCAAGCGCACCGGCATCGACGTCGACTGGACCGACGGACGCGACCTGTGGTGGCACGAGACGGTGGACAAGGCCTCCGCCGAGCACGAGGCCCAGCCGTTCGACGCCGAACATCCCCTGTTCATCCTCTACACCTCGGGCACCACCGGTAAGCCCAAGGGCATCATCCACACCTCCGGGGGCTACCTGACGCAGGCCTCCTACACCCACCACTACGTGTTCGACCACAAGCCCGGCCGCGACGTGTACTGGTGCACCGCCGACATCGGCTGGGTCACCGGGCACAGCTACATCGTGTACGGGCCGCTGAGCAACGGCGCGACCCAGGTCGTCTACGAGGGCACCCCGAACTCGCCGAACGAGCACCGGCACTTCGAGATCATCGCCAAGTACGGGGTGAGCATCTACTACACCGCCCCGACCCTGATCCGCACCTTCATGAAGTGGGGCCGGGACATCCCCGACGCGCACGACCTGTCCTCGATCCGGCTGCTGGGCTCGGTCGGCGAGCCGATCAACCCCGAGGCGTGGCGCTGGTTCCGGGAGGTGATCGGCGCCGGCCAGGCCCCGATCGTCGACACCTGGTGGCAGACCGAGACCGGGGCGATCATGATCTCTCCGCTGCCGGGGATCACCGCCACCAAGCCGGGCTCGGCGATGGCGCCGCTGCCCGGCATCTCCGCCAAGATCGTCGACGACAACGCCGTGCCGCTGGGGGCCGGCGGCAACGGCTACCTGGTGCTCGATCAGCCGTGGCCGTCGATGCTGCGCGGCATCTGGGGCGACATGGACCGGTACAAGGACACCTACTGGTCCCGGTACGCCGAGGAGGGCTGGTACTTCGCCGGTGACGGCGCCCGCTACGACGAGGACGGCGCCCTGTGGGTCCTCGGCCGCGTCGACGACGTCATGAACGTCTCCGGGCACCGCATCTCGACCTCGGAGGTCGAGTCCGCGCTCGTCGGGCACCCGGCCGTCGCCGAGGCCGCCGTCGTCGGTGCCGCCGACGAGACCACCGGCCAGGGCATCGTCGCGTTCGTCATCCTGCGCGAGGGCGTGGAGAACACCGGCGATGCGCTGATCGCGGAACTGCGCAACCAGGTCTCGACCGAGATCTCCCCGATCGCCAAGCCCCGGCAGATCTCCGTCGTGCCGGAGCTGCCCAAGACCCGCTCCGGCAAGATCATGCGCCGCCTGCTGCGCGACGTCGCCGAGGGTCGCGAGCTCGGCGACACCTCCACCCTGGTCGACCCGAAGGTCTTCGAGGCGATCCGCGCCCAGGGCAAGTAGGCAGCGGAGCTGCCGGTGCGTCCTTCGGGATGTCGTAGCCGCCCGAAGGACGCACCGGCCGCGAAGCGGCCCTACACCTCCTCGAGGTGGCGGTCCTTGGTCTCGTGCATCACGAGCAGCGCGACGAAGGTCAGCGCGGCGGCCACCAGCAGGTACACACCCACCCAGCCGACGCCGTAGGTGGTGGCGAGCCACGTCGCGATGAACGGGGCGACGGCCGCGCCGAGGATGCTCGAGACGTTGTAGGCGATGCCCGAACCGGTGTAGCGCACGTTGGTCGGGAACAGTTCGGGCAGCACCGCGCTCATGGGGCCGAAGGTGAAGCCCATGAGGATCATGCCGATGATCAGGAACAGGAGCATGCGCGGTTCGCTCATGCCCTCCGGGGCGAGCAGGATCCCGAAGGTCAGGCCGAACACCATGATGGTTCCGGTGATGACCAGCAGCGTGATGCGGCGGCCGTGGCGATCGGCGAGACGACCGGACACCGGGATCGCGGCCGCGAAGAACAGCACGGCGACGAGTTGGAGCACCAGGAAGTCCGAGTACTGGAAGCCGGCGCCGGTGCCGCCCTGGGCGGGGGTCTTGCCGGTGCCGTGGCTGAGCACCCAGGTCGTCATGATGTAGAAGAGGGTGTACGTCGCGAGCATCACGAACGTGCCGATGATCAACTGACGCCAGCTCGTCCTGAACACCTCGGCCAGTGGCGTCTTGACCTTCTTGCCCTCGGCGACGGCCTGGGCGAACACCGGGGTCTCCTCCAGCTTGAGCCGCACGTAGAGGCCGATGATCACCATCACGGCGCTGAGCAGGAACGGGATCCGCCAGCCCCACGTCAGGAACGCGCTGCCCAGGTCGGGGTCGGCGTTGTCGTGGTTCAGGAACAGCGTGATGATCAGGAACAGGCCGTTGGCCAGGAAGAATCCGATCGGCGCGCCCAACTGGGGCCACATGGCGGCCCAGGCCCGCTTGCCCTTCTCGGCGGTCTCGGTGGCCAGCAGCGCCGCGCCGCTCCATTCGCCGCCGAGGCCGAGGCCCTGGCAGAAGCGCATCAGTGCGAGCAGTGCGGGGGCCAGCAGTCCCACCTGGTGGTACGTGGGCAGGATTCCGATGAGGAACGTCGCGATGCCCATCGTCAGCAGCGAGCCGACGAGGGTGGCCTTGCGGCCGATGCGGTCCCCGAAGTGGCCGAACAGGATCGAGCCGACCGGCCGGGCGACGAACGCGAGGCCGAACGTCGCGAGCGAGGCGAGCAGGGCGGTGGTGCCGTTGCCCTTCGGGAAGAACAGGTGCGGGAACACCGACACGGCGGCGGTCGCATAGATGTAGAAGTCGTAGAACTCGATCGAGGTGCCGACGGTGCTCGCGACGATGATGCGGCTGCGCGGTACTCCCGCGACCAGCGATCCGTCCCGGCCGGCGGTGTTGTCGAGGGAAGTGCTCACGAAACCAGCTCCAGAGAATCACATGATGGGAATCGATCCCAGTTGCTAGGAAAGTGAACACTTCCTTTCCCGAGCGAATCAAATCGGACATCGGTCGTCCGGGTCGGCGACGGCTACGATTCGTGCCGGGATACGCCGGGACGCCCGTTCGGCGGCGCTCCCCGCGTACCCCGAATTCGCGAATCGAAAGGCCTTCGTGAACCAGCCACTGCGCTCGGAACTCACCCGGTACCTGCGTACCGAGACCGTCGGTGGCGCGATCCTCCTGGTCGCCGCCGCCGTGGCCGTGCTGTGGGTCAATTCCCCGCTCGGACCCGCCTACGAGGCGCTGCGCGACTTCCCCCTCGGGCCGGAATCACTGCACCTGAACCTCACCGTCGGCACCTGGGCGCAGGACGGCCTGCTCGCCGTGTTCTTCTTCGTCGCCGGACTCGAGCTCAAACGCGAGCTGGTCGTCGGTGAACTGGCGGACCGTAAGAGAGCCCTGCTGCCGGTCATCGCCGCGTGCGGCGGCGTGCTGCTCCCGGCGCTCATCGCCGCCGCGGTCGGGTGGGGCAGCCCGGGCATGGACCGCGGCTGGGCGATTCCCGTCGCCACCGACATCGCTTTCGCACTCGGAGTCCTCGCCCTCACCGGTTCCCGCATCCCCACCGGCGCGCGCGTATTCCTGCTCAGCCTCGCCGTCGTCGACGACCTCATCGGCATCGCATTGATCGCCGTCCTGTTCACCACGTCCATCGCGGCACTGTGGCTGCTCGGGACCGTCGCGTGCGCCGCCGCCTACTGGTACGCCCAGCACAAGCGGATCACGACCTCGTGGCTGTATGTCCCACTGGCGCTGCTCACCTGGTACGGCATGCACGGGGCCGGCATCCACGCCACCATCGCGGGCGTCGTGCTGGGCCTGCTCACCCGCGTCCGCACCGACCCGGGCGAGCGGCAGGCACCGGCCGAACGGCTCGCCCACGACATCCAGCCCTGGTCCGCCGGCCTGTGTGTGCCCCTGTTCGCGCTGTTCGCCTCCGGCGTCCCCATCAACGGTGAGGTCCTCGGTGACGTGTTCACCAGTCCGGTGGGCCTGTCCGTCCTGCTGGGCCTGCTGATCGGCAAGACCGTCGGCATCTTCGGCGCGTCCTGGCTCGCGATCCGCGTGGGCGTGGCCACCAGGCCGACCGGGCTGGCGTGGCAGGACCTGCTGGCGCTCGCCGTGCTCGGCGGCATCGGATTCACCGTGAGCCTGCTCATCGCCGACCTCTCGCTCGCCGGTATCGACGGCGGGGCGCCCGCGGAGATCGCGAAGGCGTCCGTCCTCGTCACGTCACTGATCGCCTCGGTGCTGGGATCGACGCTACTGTTACGGCGTGGGCGAGCCCACCGTAGTCAATACGAACCAACTGGAGGGGTCGACAAGTGAGCGTGACGAACGGGAACCGGAAGCAGGGTGACGGGGTACCGACGAGCATCTCGTCCATTCCGCTGACCGAGGTGCGCGCCCGCACTCCTCAGGAAGCGAGCATCGGAGACCTGGTCCGCGATGCCACGGCACAGGTCTCGACGCTGTTCCGCGCCGAGGTCGAACTCGCCAAGGCCGAGGTCACCGGGGAGGTGAAGAAGGGCCTGCAGGGCAGCCTGTTCTTCATCCTGGCCTTCGCGGTCCTGGTGTTCAGCTCGTTCTTCTTCTTCTTCTTCCTCGCCGAACTGATCGACATCTGGACGCCCCGCTGGCTGGCGTTCCTGATCGTCTTCCTCATCATGGTCGTGGTCACGGCGATCTTCGCCCTGATCGGCTACCTGCGGGTGCGCAAGCTGCGCGCCCCGGAGAAGACCATCGACTCGCTCAGGCAGGCCCGTACCGTCCTGCCGCAGCAGCACGACGCGGAGCCGGCACCGGGCCCCCGGCACGCGCGCTGACCCTCCACATGCAGGGCACCGTGTCCCTCCCCGATCCGTCCACGGTCCGGTACCCCGGGCCGTGGACGCACCGCGACATCCACGCCAACGGCATCCGCCTGCACGCCGTCGAGGCCGGCCCGTCCGGCCCCGACGCGCCGCTGGCGCTGTTCCTGCACGGGTTCGCCGACCTGTGGTGGTCGTGGCGCCACCAGCTCACCGCCTTCGCGGACGCCGGATACCGCGCCGTCGCCGTGGACCTGCGCGGCTACGGTGACTCCGACAAGCCGCCGCGCGGCTACGACGGCTGGACCCTGTCGGGCGACGTCGCCGGCCTCATCCGCGCCCTCGGCTGCTCCGAGGCGACGCTGATCGGACACGCCGACGGAGGCCTGGTGTGCTGGGCGACGGCCGTGCTGCACCCGCGGCTCGTCCGGGCGATCGCCCTCGTGGACTCGCCGCACCCGATCTCGCTGCGGGACGCGGCGCTGCACGACCGCGCGCAGCGGTCGGCGCTGCTGCCCACGTTCCTCGCCTACCAGGTGCCGTGGCGGCCCGAACGCAAGCTCGTGCGCGACGACGGGTGGGAGATCGAACGACTGCTGCAGGCCCGTTCCGGCGCGCGGTGGCAGCAGTCGGACGAATTCCGGGAGGTCGCGGAGCGGATGCGGTCGGCCATCCGGATTCCCGGCACCGCGCACTGCACGCTCGAGTACCAGCGCTGGGCGTTCCGCAGCCAATGGCGGCCGGACGGACGCCGGTTCATGGCCGCAATGGACAAGACGCTGACCCTGCCGGTCCTGCAACTGCACGGCACGCTGGACCCGTACGTGCTGCCTGCGACCGTGCGCCGGTGCGTCCGCCACGCTCCGGGCCGGAAACTGCTCATGATCGACGACGCCGGGCACTACGCCCACCAGGAATGCGCCGACGACGTGACCGCCGCGCTGCTCGACTTCGCCGCCGGACTGTAGGGACGCCCCGGCTCAGGCGATGCACGTACCCGTCGCCACCGCCGCGAAGGAATCGTCGGCCAGCTCCAGCTGACTGCTCACCTCCGCCGCGGTCAGCACGAACCCGGTATCGCTGTTGTCCACGGCCGCGCCGAACACGACGCCGAGCACCCGGCCCTGATCGTCGACGAGCGGCCCGCCGGAGTTGCCCTGACGAATCGAACCGCGGACGGTGTACACCTCCCGTTCGACGGTGCCGGAGCGGTAGATGTCCGGCCCCTGCAGGTCGAGTGTCTCCCGGATCCGTGCGGCGCTCGCCGTGTACGGGCCCCCGCCGGGATATCCGAGGACGAGGGCGTCCTGACCCGAATCGGCGGGCGCGGGCGCGAACGCGAGCGGCGCCACGTCGAGTCCCGGCACCGAGAGGATCGCGACGTCGACGGCGGGATCGAAGAGCACGACCTCGGCGTCGAGCGCCCCACCGAGCGTCTCCACCGACACCGCCGACGTGCCGGCGACGACGTGCGCGTTGGTCATGACGCGTTCGGGCGCGACGACGAACCCGGATCCCTCGAGCGCACGCTGGCAGCTCGGCGCGACGCCGTTGATGCGCAGCACACTCGGGTGCAGGTCGAGCGCGACGGGACTGGCGAGCACGCTCGGGTCCGGCGGCTCCACCTCGGTGATGGGCGTGCGGCCGAACGGCCCGATCACCTCCGGCAGGCCCGAGGTGTCGAGCAGCGCCGAGAACTCCTTGGGGACGCCGCGCAGCCAGTCCGGGGCCAGCACGTCGACCGTGGCCAGCACCCGGGAGCCGCGTACGGCGGCCGAGATCTCCGGTTGCGACGACGCGGTGAGCGGAATCGCGAGCAGCCACGCCGCGACCAGCACCGCCACGGCCTGCAGACCGGCCCCGACCACGCTGTCGACGCCCCGCGCGACGGGGCTGTGCATGTTGCTCCGTGCCGCCCGGCCGAGCACCATGCCCGCGACCTCGCCGATGATGACGAGCACGACGATGAGCGCAATCCCGGCGAGGATCCGCATCCGTCCCTCCTCGACGTGCACGAGCACGTGCGGGGCGATGAGGATGCCGGCGACCGCGCCGAGCACCACGCCGAGGAACGCCAGCGCAGACGCCACCGCGCCCTGCCGCAGGCCCGACGACGCGGCCACGAGCACGACCAGCAGGATGAGCACGTCGATCCATCCGGACGGTGTCACGGTTCGACCACCCCTGTCTCGAGCTCGGCGAGCGTGACCTCGAAGTCACGGATGTCGGTGTGGTCCCACTCGATCTCCCAGCCCGACACCGCGAACAGGCCCGCCAGGATCCCCGCCGTGAACCCCCACACGAGCATGTCGTCCACGAGGAAAGCCGGTCCCTGGTAGCCGCGCTCGTGCCGGATCTGGAAGCGGTTGTCCGGATCGAGCAGGTCGTGCAGAGAGACCCGCACCACCCGGACGGCCTCGCGGGGATCGACCACCCCGATGGGGGTGGGCTTCTCCCAGAAGGCGACCACCGGGGTGACGTCGAACCCCGACGGTGGGATGAAGATCTCGGGCAGCACCGTCAGCGGACGGACGCCGGCCGGGTCGAGGCCCGTCTCCTCCTGCGCCTCGCGCAGCGCGGTCGCGATCGGGCCGTCGTCCTCCGGGTCGGCGGCGCCACCCGGGAAGGCCACCTGCCCGCTGTGCTGACGCATCGTCGGCGCCCGCTGGGTGAGCAGGACATCCGCGTCGGCGGGCAGACCGCCCCGCGCGAGGGGATCGGGTTCGGACGAGCCACCGAACAGCACGAGCACGGCCGCCGGACGGACGGTGAACCCGTTCGGTGCGCGGCGGTCGAGCACCGGGTTGACCTGGTGCGGATCGCTCGGCGCCACGGTGGACACGCGGCGCAGCCAGTACGGCGTCATACCTTCACCCCCAGGTGGTTCTCCACGGCTGCGGCGACGTCGTCGGCGCTGCGGAACGGCTGAGGCAGCACCTTCGCGACGGAACCGTCGGGCCGGATCAGCACCGTCACCGGCAGCACGGGTGGCGACTGCACCGCTGCCTGCACGCGCGCGGACCCGTCCTGCACCCCCGGCAGCCGTACGGCGTACTCGGCGAGCCGGGACAGGGCGTTGGCCGCGTTGGGGTCGGTGTGGACGGTGACGACCGCAACCGCGTCACCGGCACGCTGCGCGTACTCCTGCAGGTAGGGCAGTTCCTCGGCGCACGGCCCGCACCACCAGGCCCACAGGTTCACCAGCGCGGGCCGGCCCGCGAGCGCGGCGGCCAGATCGACGCTGCTGCCGTCGCCGAGGCACTCGAACCGCAACCCCGCGAGGGGCCCGGCCCCGTTCCCGGCCGGGGCCGGGCAGGGCTCGAGCGCCGCCGCGGCACGCAGCGGCGCGAGGGATTCGGGGGTGTCCTGGGCGCGGCGGTCCACCGGCGCCGCGGTCGGGCGACCACCGTCGGCGGCCGGCGCCGGGTCGTCGGCGTCGCGGGGCCAGATCGCGACGATCAGGGCCACCACGACGACGAGGGCCACCAGGCTCCAGCGGCCTGCGCGGGTCAGTTGCACCGGGTCACCGTCCGGCCAGTTCGAGCAGGTGCTCGGTCTCCGGTCCCTTCACCAGCGCGGCGGCGGTCACGGGGTCGGTGGGTCCGATGCCGTAGGACGGGCAGTCCTTGGCCAGCACGCAGATGCCGCAGGCGGGTTTGCGGGCGTGGCAGACGCGCCGGCCGTGGAAGATCACCCGGTGCGAGAGCAGGGTCCATTCCTTGCGGTCGACGAGCGCGCCGACGGCGTGTTCGATCTTGACGGGGTCGGTTTCCTCGGTCCACTTCCAGCGGTGCACGAGACGCTGGAAGTGGGTGTCGACGGTGATGCCGGGGATGTCGAACGCGTTGCCGAGGACCACGTTGGCGGTCTTGCGGCCGAATCCGGGAAGTGTGACGAGATCCTCGAGGCGGCGCGGTACCTCGCCGTCGAACCGCTCGAGCAGGGCCTGTCCGAGGCCGATCAGGGAGTTGGCCTTGTTGCGGTAGAAACCGGTGGGCCGGATGTACTCCTCGAGCTCGGCCCGGTCGGCCTCCGCGTAGGCGCGGGCGTCCGGGTAGCGGGCGAACAGGGCCGGGGTGACCTGGTTGACCCGCACGTCGGTGCACTGCGCGGACAGGATCGTGGCGACCGCCAGCTCGAGCGGCGTGGTGAAGTCGAGTTCGCAGTACACGTGGGGGAACGCCTCGGCGAGCCGCCGGTTCATGCGGCGGGCCCGCCGCACCAGGGCGAGCCTGCTCTCGGGTTTCCGCTCGCCTCCGGACACGCGTCGTCGGCGCACGTCGGGACTCTCGGACGGGGTCGCATGCACCTGCTCCACTGTACGTACCCGGCCGGTCGCGGATTCGGCGCTGTGTCGCTTCTGAGACCTTTCTTGTGTTTACTTCCCGGTATGCAAGCTCTTGCTGTCGTACTCTTCCCCGTGCTGCTCATGCTGTTCGCATTGGCGATGGAGCGGGTCGAGTCCCGGCTGAGCCGTCTGTCCGTTCGCCAGCAGGAGGTCGAGGAGTTCCTCGACAAGGCGAGCCACGACGACGTCGCCACCCTGGCCAGGGAGGGATTCCCCCACGCTCTCGCCCGGTTCCACCGCCGTCGGCGGCGGGTCCTCGTCATGGAGCTCGACGATGCGGAGTCCGACATGGGAGCGCGCCGCGCGAGCTGATTTCGGGACGCATCGGTAGGATGCGTGGGCGTTGCTGCAGGAACGGCACGGCAGCTGTCGTGGTGTCAATCACTCATGCCGAGTGCGCGCACAGTAGACTTCGTTTCCGTACGCGTTGCAGGTGGCCTGTCCGGGCGCCCGTGGACGTCGTGCAGACCCGGCAGCATGACGACGAGAATTTTCCCCAAAGGAGCGCACGTGGACGACGTCCTGGCCAGAGCAGGCATCTTCCAAGGAGTCGAACCCTCGGCGGTTGCGGCGCTGGTCAAAGAGCTTCAGCCGGTCGATTTCCCCCGCGGACATGTCATCTTCAACGAGGGTGAGCCGGGCGACCGCCTGTACATCATCGTCTCCGGCAAGGTGAAGCTCGGCCGCCGCTCGCCGGACGGCCGCGAGAACCTGCTGACCATCATGGGCCCGTCCGACATGTTCGGTGAGCTGTCGATCTTCGACCCGGGCCCGCGTACCTCCACCGCCACGACCGTGACCGAGGTCCGCGCCGTGAGCATGGACCGCGACGCCCTCAAGGCCTGGATCGACCAGCGCCCGGAGATCGCGGAGCAGCTGTTGCGCGTGCTCGCGCGCCGTCTGCGCCGCACCAACAACAACCTGGCCGACCTGATCTTCACCGACGTGCCCGGTCGCGTCGCGAAGGCTCTGCTGCAGCTCGCGCAGCGGTTCGGCACCCAGGAGGCGGGCGCGCTGCGCGTCACGCACGACCTGACCCAGGAGGAGATCGCACAGCTCGTCGGCGCCTCCCGCGAAACCGTGAACAAGGCGCTCGCCGACTTCGCCCACCGCGGCTGGCTGCGGCTCGAGGGCAAGAGCGTGCTCATCTCCGACTCGGAGCGCCTCGCCCGCCGCGCGCGGTAACACCCGTTCCACGAATCGAGGCCGGTGCATCGTCGATGCACCGGCCTCGATCGTTCGGGAGGTCAGGCGAAGCTGCGCAGGTACTCGAGCTGGACGTTGACCGACTTCTCCGCGACCGGCCATAGCGACGGGTCCACGTCGGCATACACGTGCTCGACGACGGACCGCGGCGTGGCGTCGTCCCCCAGCACCCGCAGCGCGGCCCGCACCTGGTCGAGCCGCTCCTCCCGATGGTCGAGGTAGCCGCGGGCGATGGTCTCCAGATCGGGCAGGTCCGGTCCGTGCCCGGGCAGAACGGTGTAGCCGGCGCCGAGGTCGATCAGCCGGCGCAGCGACCCGAGGTAGTCCCCGAGGTCGCCGTCGGAGTCGTCGAGGACGGTGGTGCCCCGACCGAGGATGGTGTCGGCGGTGAGCACGCTGCGGTCGTCCTCGACGACGAAGGACAGCGAGTCCGCCGTGTGACCCGGCGTGGCGAGTACCCGGATACGCAGTCCGGCCGCCTCGATCACCTCGCCGTCGGCCAGGCCCGCTCCCCCGCCGTGCCGGTGCCGGGCGTCCACGGCCCGCACCGCGCTGCCGGTGAGTTCGGCGAACCGTCCGGCGCCGTCGGTGTGGTCGCCGTGCCGGTGGCTGACCAGGGTCAGCGCCACGGGCACCCGGGCGACGCGCGCGAGGTGCGCCTCGTCGAGCGGGCCCGGATCGACCACGACGCACTCGTCGCTGCCGGGCGCCCGCAGGATCCAGGTGTTGGTGCCGTCGAGCGTCATCATCGACGGGTTCTCCGCCAGCACCACCGCGGCATTGGCGGTGACCTGTCGCAACTGCGCGTACGCGGGGTGAACCAGCGTCATGATCCGGCCTCCTCCGTCGGAAGGTGTGGGGTGCGTCCCACTCTAGATCCGGCTCACCCCGCGCCCGTCAGCGCACCTCGGCGATGATCTCGACCTCGACGGGAGCGCCGAGCGGCAGTTCGGCCACGCCGACGGCGGAGCGGGCGTGCACGCCCGCCTCCCCGAACACCTCACCGAGGAGCTCGGACGCGCCGTTGATCACACCCGGCTGGCCGGTGAAGCCCTCCGCCGAGGCGACGAAGCCCACGACCTTCACGATGCGGACGAGGTTGTCGATGCCGACGAGGCCGTCCAGCGCGGCCAGCGCGTTGAGCGCGGCGATGCGCGCCGCGGACTTGGCGTCCTCGGCCGAGACGTCGGCGCCCACCTTGCCGACGAGACCGAGCGTGCCGTCGACGAACGGCAGCTGCCCCGAGGTGTAGGCGTGGTCACCGGTGCGGACGGCGGGAACGTAGGCGGCGACGGGTGCCGCCACCGGCGGCAGGCTCAGACCCAGTTCGGCGAGCCGCGCCGTCCAGGTCCGCCCCGCGGAATCCTCTGCTGCCACGCGGCTCAGCCCTTCGGGCGCTTGAGGTAGGCGACGTGCTGCTCGCCGGTGGGTCCCGGGAGCACCGACACGAGTTCCCAGCCGTCGGCTCCCCATGTGTCCAGGATCTGCTTCGTGGCATGGGTCAGCAGGGGCACCGTCGCGTACTCCCACGTTGTCAATTCGCTCATGTCTCGACCCTATATGCGCACCGGACTTATAGGCTCGACGTCGTGGCATCAACGACTGCTGAACACGACGTCTGGCCGGCGACGGCCGCGCAGGCGCGGCTGCACTTCGTCTCGGGCAAGGGCGGTACCGGTAAGTCGACCGTCGCGGGGGCGCTGGCCCTGGCCCTGGCGGCGGGCGGCCGCAAGGTGCTGCTCGTAGAGGTCGAGGGACGGCAGGGCATCGCGCAGCTGTTCGACGTGCCGCCGCTTCCGCCGGTCGAGACCAAGATCGCCACGACGGACAGCGGCGGCGCCGTGTATGCCCTCGCCATCGACATCGAGACGGCCTTCCTCGAGTACCTGGACATGTTCTACAACCTCGGGTTCGCGGGACGGGCGATGCGCCGGATCGGTGCGATCGAGTTCGCGACCACGCTGGCGCCGGGCCTGCGGGACGTGATCCTCACCGGCAAGATCAAGGAGACCGTGGTGCGTACCGACCGCACCGGCGAACCCGTGTACGACGTGGTCGTGGTGGACTCCCCGCCGACGGGACGCATCGGCAGCTTCCTCGACGTGACCAAGGCGATGGCCGACCTTGCCAAGTCGGGTCCGATCCGGTCGCAGAGCGAGGGTGTGGTGCGGCTGCTGCACTCCGACGAGACGATGGTCCACCTGGTCACGCTGCTCGAGGCGCTGCCGGTCCAGGAGACCGCCGACGCGGTGGCCGAGCTGCTCGCGGCGGACCTGCGGCTGGGCACGGTGATCGTCAACCGCACCGCCCCCGACTTCCTGCCCGAGGAGATGGTCGACGAGGCCGCCGCCGGCCGGATCGACGCGGAGGCGGTACGCGAGGGGCTCGACCGAGCCGGGGTCGCCCTCGGCGACGAGGACTTCGCGGGTCTGCTGACCGAGACGATCGAGTACGCATCCACCCTGCAGGCGCAGCAGGTCAGCGCCGCCCAACTCGACGAGGTGAACGTGGCACGAATGCATCTGCCCGCGCTGGCGGACGGCGTGGATCTCGGCGGGCTGTACGAACTCGCCGAGCAGCTCGGCGAACAGGGCGTGCGGTGACCGCGCCGCGGGCGCACCACGCGCCCCCGCTCGACGTCCGATCCATCCTCGCCGACCCCTCGTCGCGCATCATCGTGTGCACCGGCGCGGGCGGGGTCGGCAAGACGACGACCGCGGCGGCGCTGGCCCTGCGTGCGGCCGAGCAGGGCCGCAACGTCGTGGTGCTGACGATCGATCCGGCTCGGCGGCTGGCACAGGCGCTGGGCGTGCAGGCCCTCGACAACAGCCCGCAACTCGTGCAGCTGGGGCCGGACGCGAAGGGCGAGCTGCACGCGATGATGCTGAACATGCGCCGCACCTTCGACGACATGGTGCTCGAGCACTCGGCACCGGAGAAGGCGCAGCAGATCCTCGACAACCCCTTCTACCAGACGGTGGCCTCGTCGTTCTCCGGCACGCAGGAGTACATGGCGATGGAGAAGCTCGGGCAGCTCGCGGCGAGCGACACGTGGGATCTGATCGTGGTCGACACCCCGCCGTCGCGGAACGCGCTGGACTTCCTCGATGCACCGCAGCGGCTCGGGGCGTTCCTGGACGGCCGGATGATCCGGTTGTTCACCGCGCCGGGCCGCGGGCTCGGGCGGCTGGTCACGGGCGCGATGGGCCTGGCCCTGAAGGCGGTCTCCACGATCGTCGGCAGCCAGATGCTCTCGGATGCCTCGGCTTTCGTGCAGTCACTCGATTCGATGTTCGGCGGGTTCCGGGAGCGGGCCAACCGCACGTACCAGTTGCTGCAGCAGCCGGGCACCCACTTCATGGTGGTGGCCGCGGCCGAACCGGATGCGCTGCGCGAGGCGTCGTTCTTCGTCGAGCGGCTCTCCGAGGACCGCATGCCGCTCGCGGGTCTGATCCTCAACCGCACGCATCCCACGCTGTGCCCGCTGCCGGCCGACCACGCCCTGACCGCGGCGGATCTGCTCGAAGAGCAGGGCCGGAAGGAGAGCGCGCCGGCCGAGGCCGTGCTCCGGGTCCATGCTCATCGGGCGGTGACGGCGAAGCGGGAGCTGCGGCTGCTGGCCCGGTTCACGAGTGCGCACCCGCGGGTTCCGGTCGTCGGCGTGCCGTCGCTGCCGTTCGAGGTCTCGGACCTCGACGGGCTGCGCGCCGTCGCGGATCAGATGACCCGCGAGGCGTAACCTCGCGGGTCTCGGGGGTGCGCGGTCAGACGGCGTTCTGGTGCTGACGCTGCGCTTCGAAGAAGTCGGCCCAGGAGTCGACTTCGGGGTGCTGCTTGAGCAGCGCCCGGCGCTGACGTTCGGTCATTCCGCCCCACACGCCGAATTCGACGCGGTTGTCGAGGGCGTCGGCGCCGCACTGCAGCATCACCGGGCAGTGCCGGCAGATGACTGCGGCCTTGCGCTGGGCGGCGCCGCGGACGAACAACTGATCGGGGTCCACTTCACGGCATCGGGCTTTCGATACCCATGCGATGCGTGCTTCTGCTTGGTCTACGTCGAGCCGGGCCATCGGGGTGGTCATGTGCATTCAGTTGCCCCTTACTCTCCGAACGCCGTGTCACGGGGTCCTGGAAGGCGCGCAGAATCGGCGGCGTAGCACGACGGATCTGCACCACATTCCTATTCAGGTGTTATCTGCATCACACTGAGGACTCAATCTAGGTAAAGACTTCCCCGGATGCAAGGTGGAGAAACACTTTTCTGGTACGCCCGTGCATCACTGCACGTCGGAGGGCTTTTGCCAGCGCAACGCGCACACGGGAACGCGTGCGCCGGGGTCTGCGCCCCGGGGTGGCACGTACTGTGTAGGCGTGTCGATCGGAAAAACGGTGGCGAAGCTCGCAGGATGCACGGCACTGGGCGGAGTCCTGCTGGCCGGTGTGATGTTCCCGGCGGCCGGAGGCTTCGGCTACGTGTCGAACCGCGCCGCGGACACGGTGGACAACAGTTCCGCCGAACTCGTCGAGGGCGTGGTGCCGGCGGTCACCACGATGACCGATGCGGCGGGCACCCCCATCGCCTGGCTCTACGACCAGCGCCGGTTCGAGGTGCCGAGCGACCAGATCTCCAACGAGATGAAACTCGCGATCGTCTCCATCGAGGACAAACGCTTCGCCGAACACCAGGGCGTGGACTGGCAGGGCACCATCCGCGCCTTCCTCACCAACACCACCAGCGGTCAGGTCGAGCAGGGCGCGTCCACGATCGACCAGCAGTACGTGAAGAACTACCTGCTCCACGTGGTCGCCAAGACCGACGCCGAGCGGCGCGCGGCGATCGAGACGACACCCGCGCGCAAGATCCGGGAGATCCGGATGGCGCTGACGCTCGACGACGAGCTGACCAAGGACGAGATCCTCACCCGCTACCTGAACCTCGTGCCGTTCGGGAACGGGTCCTTCGGCGTGCAGGACGCTGCCCAGACGTACTTCGGCATCGACGCGAAGGATCTGAACGTCACCCAGTCCGCGATGCTCGCCGGCATGGTGCAGTCCAGCTCCGCGCTGAACCCGTACACCAATCCGGACGGCGTGCTGGCGCGACGCAACGTCGTGCTCGACACGATGATCCAGAACATCCCCGAGCGCGCCGCCGAGATCCGGGCCGCGAAGGAGCAGCCGCTCGGCGTCCTGCCCGAGCCGAAGACCCTGCCGCGCGGCTGTATCGCGGCGGGCGACCGCGGGTTCTTCTGTGAGTACGCCCTGCAGTACCTGGCCGAGGCCGGGTTGTCGCGCGAGCAGATCGACAAGGGCGGATACCTGATCCGCACCACGCTCGACCCCGAGATCCAGAACTCGGTCAAATCGTCACTGGACAAGTTCACCAGCCCGACCGTCGACGACGTCGCGACGGTGATGAACGTGATCCGGCCCGGGGAGGATTCGCACCGCGTCCTGGCGATGGGGTCGAGCCGCGTGTACGGCCTCGACGGCGGGGCCTCGCAGACGGTGCAGCCGCAGCCGTACTCGCTGACCGGTCACGGCGCCGGCTCGGTGTTCAAGATCTTCACCGTCGCCGCGGCGATGGAGAAGGGCCTCGGCACCAGCGCCGTGCTGGACGTGCCGTCCCGCTACAACGCCCGCGGCCTCGGCGACGGCGGTGCCCCCGGATGCCCGCCGGCCACCTACTGCGTCGAGAACGCCGCACCGTACCCGGCGAAGCTGTCGGTGCCGGACGCGCTCGCACAGTCCCCCAACACCGCCTTCGTCAAGCTGATCGAGGCCACCGGTGTGGACGCGGTCGTCGACATGTCGGTGCGGCTGGGCCTGCGCTCGTACGCGCAGCCCAACACGTCCGGCTTCGGCGAGCAGAGCATGGTCGACATGCAGAAGGCCCAGCACCTCGGCTCGTTCACGCTCGGCCCCACCTGGGTGAACCCGCTGGAGCTGTCGAACGTCGCCGCCACGCTGGCCTCGCACGGCAAGTGGTGCCCGCCGACGCCGATCGACGCCGTGTTCGACCGCGACGGCAAGCCCGTGCCGATCACCCAGCAGGCGTGCGAGCAGGTCGTCGAACCGGGGCTGGCCGACACTCTCGCCACCGCCCTGAGCAAGGACACCGCGGGTGGTGGTACGGCGTCCGGTGCGGCCGGATCGGTGGGCTGGAACCTGCCGGTGGCGGCGAAGACCGGAACGACCGAGTCGCACATGTCGTCGGCATTCGTCGGGTTCACGAACAACCTGGCCGGGGCGGTCTA
Source organism: Rhodococcus sp. M8 (assembly GCF_015654185.1). Lineage (NCBI taxonomy): Bacteria > Bacillati > Actinomycetota > Actinomycetes > Mycobacteriales > Nocardiaceae > Rhodococcus > Rhodococcus sp. M8. The sequence continues at coordinate 4,514,453 of NZ_CP064065.1, read as the reverse complement.
CACCTACGGCGACTCCCCCACGCCGGGGCAGATCTGCAGCGGACCCGTGCGCCCGTGCTCCGACGGCAATCTGTTCGGCGGCACCGAGCCGGCCCGCACCTGGTTCACGGCACTGCTGCCCGTCGCGAACAAATTCGGGCCCACCGAGTTGCCGCCCGCGGACCAGAAGTACGTGCGCGGCGCCGGCAATGCCCAGGTGCCCAACGTCGTGGGTCTGAACCGTCAGCAGGCGAGCCAACGGCTGATCGACGCCGGCTTCCAGGTGACGGAGACGACGGTCAAGGCGGAGGGCCGCAGCGGCACCGTCGCCTCGGTCTCCCCGTCGGGGTCGGCCGTCCCGGGGTCCACGGTGACGATCTTCGTCAGCGACGGCTCGGTGCGCGCCGCGCCACCGAGCCCGAGCGCGACCCCCGGCCGACCGACCGAGAGCCAGGTGCCGGACACGACGGTGCCGGCCGCGCCGGCACCCATCCCGGGACGATGACCGTCACCCGTCCGGTCGCGCGACGACCGGGCGGGGTCTTCGGCTACAGGCGCGACTTGACGGCGGCGGACAGGCGCTTGCCGTCGGCCTTCCCGGCGGCGATCGCGGTCGCCGCCTTCATGACCTGACCCATCTGCCGCGGCCCGGGCCGCTCCCCGATCTCCTCGGCGACCTGCGCGATGGCGGTGTCCGCGACGTCGGCCAGCTCAGCGTCGTTGAGCGGCGTCGGCAGGTACTCGTCGATGATGCGGGCCTCGGCATGCTCCTTCGCCGCCAGTTCGCCGCGACCGTTCTCGGTGTACACCTCGGCAGCCTCGCCGCGCTTCTTCGCCTCGCGCGCGAGCACCGTCACGACATCCTCGTCGGTGAGCTCGCGCGCCTGCTTGCCAGCGACCTCCTCGGTCTGGATCGCGGCAAGCAGCATGCGCAGCGTGGTGATCCGCAGCGGATCCTTGTCCTTCATCGCGGCCGTGAGGTCGGCGCGGAGCGTGGACTTGAGCGAGGACGTGGTGTCGGACATGCCTCGACGCTACGCGGCGCCCCGCGAACCCGTGCGCGGACGAGCCCCGGCGGTACGCTGGAGACGTGCCAGACGTTCCCACTCTTCGACGTGCCGCGATCGGCGCGGCCGGTGCCGCCGCCCTGGGCCTCGGCTACGCGACGCTCATCGAGCGCAACGCCTTCGCCCTGCGGGAGGTGACGCTCCCGGTCCTTGCGCCGGACGCCTCGACGCTGCGCGTGCTGCACCTGAGCGACATCCACATGACGCCCGGGCAGCGGCTCAAGCAGAACTGGCTCCGCGAACTCGATCGCCTCGAACCCGACCTCGTGATCAACACCGGCGACAACCTTGCGCATCCGAAGGCTGTGCCCGCCGTCGTGCAGGCGCTCGGCGGTCTGCTCGCCCGGCCGGGGCTGTTCGTCTTCGGGAGCAACGACTACTTCGGGCCCCGGGTGAAGAACCCGCTGAAGTACTTCGACCGCGACCACGAGCGCGTACACGGCGTGCCGCTGCCCTGGAGCGATCTGCGCGCCGCGTTCAGCGAGCGCGGCTGGCTCGACGTAACGCACGTGCACCGCGAACTCGAGATCGCCGGGGTGCGCGTCAGCGCGGCCGGTGTCGACGACCCGCACATCGACCGAGACCGGTACGACACCGTCGCGGGTCCGGCGAACCCGGCGGCGGATCTGCGGCTGGGGCTGACCCACTCCCCCGAGCCGCGCGTGCTGGACCGGTTCGCGGACGACGGCTACGACCTCGTGCTGGCGGGCCACACCCACGGGGGCCAACTGTGCCTGCCGCTGGTCGGCGCGCTGGTGACCAATTGCGGGCTGGACCGGTCGCGGGTCAAGGGCGTGTCGCGCTGGGGCTCGCACATGCGGTTGCACGTGTCGGCGGGCATCGGCACGTCGCCGACGGCCCCCGCCCGGTTCTGGTGCCGGCCCGAGGCGACGCTGCTGACGCTGATCCCGGCCCCCCGCGAGCAGGCTCGCAGCACCGCGGACGCGGGCACCCGGAGCACGTTTTCACCGCACTGACCAGGCGATTTAACCGTCACCCCGATCGTGCTGTAAGCTAACCGAGGTTCGAAACGGGGTGTGGCGCAGCTTGGTAGCGCGCTTCGTTCGGGACGAAGAGGTCGTGGGTTCGAATCCCGCCACCCCGACTCGTGAAGGACCTGATCGGGGCCCCTTCTCCATCCGGAGAAGGGGCCCCGGTCCCGTTCTCCGGGTCTCGGCACGACGCGCCCGACGCGATCGTGAAGTACGGTGAGCAGACCGGCACGTTCCCCGCCTCGAGCGCCCGGCTCGACGCCTCCCGGTGACAAGTCGGCCTCCTCGAGGCCGCGCAAGGAGCGTCTCATGACGCACAACCACGCCATCACCCACAGCAACGGGAATCGCTCCGGCCCGCCCGAGCGCCCCGTACCGTCGCACCGCCCCCCTGCTCGATTTCCCACACCGACCCAGACTCCCCGCTTCCTGCTCCGGCCGAACTCGGCACCACCGTCCCTGATCGACGGCTCCTGGTTCCCGTGGACCGCGAACCTCACCGATGAGCTGGACGACCTGATCTCCGCGCTCACCCTGCGACTCGGCCCCGTTGCCCGGGTCTGCTTCGACTGGAACGCCCTGCAGATACCGCGAAAGCGAATCGACGAGTTCGACCTCGACTCCGGCGGTATCGCACTGCGCGAGCCGGCACCCGGACAACCACCGCACACGATGTACTTCCTCGGATGCAACGGCACCCAACTCGTGCTGGTACTCCTGCCCCCCGACACCGAACCGGATCACGCCTACGGCATCATGCGCACGCTGGCGGATTCGTAGGTCCGGCCGGCGCCGGCGGCTCATCCGGACGGCCGGCCGCCCCCGGAGTCCAGTGTTGCCCTCAGACCGGAGAAGAAGAGGTCGAGGCCGCGTTCGAATTCGGCGGCGCCGTCGTAGGAGGCCAGTATCGGCGCGAGACTGCGCAGGAGTGGGAATTCGTCGATCGGCAGGCGATGCAGTCCCAGGCGGAGCAGGTCGTCGGACTCCTCGGGCTGCTCGACGAGTTCCTGCAGCTCGTCGAGGACGTGACCGTGGAGGAATCCGAACAAGGCCCGGTAGACGTGCAACGCCTCGGCCGCGGAGAATCCGGCCCGGGTGAGCAAGGTCAGAATGCCTTCGAGCGGACGCAGCGTACCGAGCGGCCGCAGCGCGAGGGGTGTGGACAGGGGGCGGGTGACCAGCAACGGAACCACGTGCGGGTGGTCGAGGGCAAGTTGCCGGAAATCCCTTGCAACCGTGCGTAGTTGATCTTCCCAGTCGCCGTCGCGGGGGTCGACGACCAGTTGCTCGAGGACGATTTCGGCGACTCCGTCGAGGAGGGCGGCCTTGTTCGGCGCGTGACGGTAGAGGGTCATCGGATCCCGGCCGAGAGCCTTGCCGAGGCGGCGCATCGAAAGCCCCTCGACGCCGTCGCGATCGATGATCGCGAGCGCAGACGCAAGGATCAATTCCCGGGCTCGAGTGTTCCTGCCGAACCTGCCGTCGTCGAATCCGATCGAGCGGCCCGCAGGAACCTTCGGCATCACGGACTCCTCTCCGTTCGCCTCCACTGTAGCCCTATGTCGTATGTCTACAGTGTTGACACCTCGGGCGCGGCGGGTGTTGACTGGGTCTACACCCCAGGCCCCGGAGGCCGCCATGATCAACGTTCTGCGACCGAACCCCCTGCTCGCCGCCGTGATCGTCGGGCCCGGAGGGCCGAGCGACAGCGAGCGGGCACACGGCTCCACGGGGTACGCCGTGGCAGTCCGCCGCGACTACTACTGATTCAGTCCTGCCGTGCGGGGCCGAATCCGGCATCGCGCGTTGCGGACTCGATACGGAAAGAACACGATGGCGATCTCCGACATCAAGGAATATGCGCACCTCACCGCGGAAGACGTCGAGGCTCTGAGCAACGAGCTGAACGGGATCCGCCGGGATGTCACCGAGTCGCTCGGCGCGGCGGACGCCGCCTACATCCGGCGCGCGATCGCCTTCCAGCGTGCACTGGATGTCGCCGCGCGGCTGATGATATGCGCCAGCAAGGCGCCGGCCGTATGGGTGCTGGGGATGACGGCCCTCGCCGGGGCCAAGATCGTGGAGAACATGGAGATCGGCCACAACGTCTCGCACGGGCAGTGGGACTGGATGAACGACCCGGAGATCCACTCCACCACGTGGGAATGGGACATGGCCGGGCTTTCCTCACAGTGGCGGTACTCCCACAACTACCGCCACCACGTCTTCAACAACGTCGTAGGCATGGACGACGACCTCGGCTTCGGCGTCATCCGGATCACCCGCGATCAGCCTTGGCATCCGGGCAATCTGGCGCAACCGCTGCGAAACCTGCTGTTGGCAACCACATTCGAGTGGGGAATCGCACTGCACGGTCTGCACTCCGTGAACGAGCACGCCGGCAGCGCGGCCGAGAAGACCGACCACAACCGGGCACTGCTGGGAAAGGTTGTCCGCCAATCGCTCAAGGACTACCTGGTCTTCCCCGCCCTCAGCGGTCGTCGCTGGCGGCGCACCCTGACGGCCGGCCTGGCCGCGAATCTGCTCCGGAACCTGTGGTCGTACGTGGTGATCTTCTGCGGGCACTTTCCGGACGGCGCCGAGAAGTTCACCCTCGTCGAGCTCGAGCGCGAGACAAGGGCGGAATGGTATCTCCGGCAGACGCTCGGAAGCGCCAATTTCCACGCCGGTCCGGTGATGGCCTTCATGAGCGGTAACCTCTGCTACCAGATCGAGCATCACCTGTTCCCGGACCTGCCCAGCAACCGCTACGCAGAGATCTCCACGAAGGTCCGGGCGCTGTGCGAGAAGTACGATCTGCCGTACACCACCGGCTCGCTCGTCCGGCAGTACCTTCTGACGCTGCGCACGATCCACAAGCTCGCTCTGCCTGATCGATTCCTGCGCGCGACCTCCGATGACGCCCCGGAAACCGCCTCCGAACTGAAGTTCCGCTCCCCGACTACCGCGCCGGCCGTTCCGCCGGCAGCCCCGCGACCCGGCCGTCGGGCAGTTCTGCGGACCCTGCACATCGACCGGCGCAACCGCCGGCGAGGGACCCCGACAACGGGTTGATCCTCCCGGGGGTGGGGCCACGGAGGATATGAGGCAAGGATAGCCTGCCCTCATGCACAAGCTCAGACACCTCGGCCGCCTCACCGCCGCGGCCCTGCTCGTCACCTTCACCGTCGCGGCGTGCGGCGGCGCGGCCGAGTCGACCCGCGACACCGGCTCCGGCTCCGGCAACACCGACGTGGCCACCGGCGGCCGGCTGTTCGCCACCGCCGACGAGGAGACGGCGAAGCTCGGTAGCGAGGCGGAACCCGGCCGGTTCCCCCGCATGGTCACCCACGCTCTCGGCGAGACGGAGATCGCGGCCAAGCCGCAGCGCGTCGTCGTGCTCGACGGCGGCGAACTCGACGACGTCCTCTCCCTCGGCCTCACACCCGTGGGCCTCGCGAGTCCCGAGGGCGCGGCGGAGCAGCCGTCGTACCTCGCGGACCGGCTCGCCGGTGTGGCCGACGTGGGCACGATCAACAACCTCGATCTCGAGGCCATCGGCGCGCTGCGGCCGGATCTGATTGTCGGCAGCAAGCTCCGCGCGGACAAGATGTACCCGCAGCTGTCCGCCATCGCCCCGACCGTGTTCTCGATCCGGCCCGGTTTCCCGTGGAAGGAGAATTTCCTGCTCGTCGCGGACGCGCTGGGCGAGGAGGAGAAGGCCGAGTCCGTCCTCAACGCCTACCAGACCCGCGCCGACGAGGTGCGGGACTCGATCCAGGGCGATCCGAGCATCTCGCTCGTGCGGTTCATGTCCGGCAAGATCCGCCTGTACGGGAACCTCTCGTTCATCGGCGTCATCCTGCAGGACGTCGGGCTGCGACGTCCGCCGGTCCAGGACATCGAGGAACTTGCGGCCGAGGTCAGCCCGGAAACGATCACGGAGGCGGACGGCGACCGGATCTTCTACTCGAGCTACGGCAGGGAAACCGACGAGGCAGCCGTCGTCGGCGGCCCGCTGTGGTCGAGCCTCACAGCCGTGCAGCAGGGGCGCGCCGTCGCGGTGAGCGACGAGACGTGGTTCCTCGCACTCGGCCCGACCGGCGCGATGCTCGTTCTCGACGACCTCGAGCGATTGCTCGCACGGCAGTAAACGAGATCGGCGTCAGATCGTCACCTCGTCGCGCCAACGGGTCAGCAGCGCGGCGTCACCGAACACGTCGAATCGATCGAGGGACGCCCGGTTCCACAGGAGGAGCAGCAGATCCGACGCCGGCCCGCGGACCGCGACGTCCCCCTCGGCGTGGGTGTGGACGACGGAAGGTTCGTCGGCATCGAAGGTGATCAACCATTCGCCCTCGCCGGCGGCGAGGGCGGGGTCGGTCGCATGCAGGTGCATCGTCTTCCCCGACCCGGCCGGCGACCCGGCACTCCCCGCCCCACCGAGGGCCCCCGCGCCGCCGAGGGCACGGAACGGGAGCAGTACCCCGAAGAGTTCGTCGATGCCCTCGACGGCCAGCGCGGTGTCGACGGGCGTGGTGCCCTCGCCCGCGGCGAGTTCGGCGTCGATCCGGTGCAGCGCAGTCTCGACCGCCATGCGACGGACCCAGAACGAAGCCGGTTGCGGTCCGGCGAAGGTCTGCTCGTCGACGTGCGGATCGGCCGATTGCACGGCCTCCGTCAGCTCCTCGAGTCCGTCCCGCACCCATGCGACGACGGCGGCCCCGGCCGGAGCCGGGGGGATCTCGGTGCGACCGCCGGTGCGCAACCAGCCCGCCGCGTTCCGGTGCACTCGGCCGACGTGCCCGAGAAGCCGTTCGACGGACCAGCGCGGGCAGGTCGGGACCGGCCGGTCGAGCCGGCCTTCGCCGGCGGCGAGCAGCCGCTCGGTGTCTGCGCGCAACAGCGCCGGATAGGAGGCTCGATCCATCCCTCGATTATGGGTGGCTCCCCCGTCGCGCCGAAGCCCCGGCGCGCCGGGGTGGGACCACGCGGTCAGCGGGCCGTCTCGCGCACTCGCAGTGTCACCACGTCGAGGGACTCGCCGACGTCCGAGAGCCCCTCGGATTTGCGGGCGGTGACGGCACCGAACTCGACCGTCTCCACGCCGTGGGTGCCGGCGAAGGCGTACAGGCCGTAGGTGCCGTTCGCCGCACTGTCGCTCACCGTGAAGGCGATTCGCTCCTCGCGGGTCTCCCCCGGCGCCAGATCGACGTCGATCGGGCCCAGGACCGGCTCGCCTTCCTCGCCGTTCGGACGGACCGCGCTGCCCCACACCTGACCCGTGTAGGGCGCGTCGCCGGGTGCTTCGACGAGCATGGTGGCTTCGATCACCCCGCCCGAGGCGGGCAGCGTCGTGGCCGTGTCGGCCGTGAGCGAGACGCGCACGGGAAGATCCGTCCGGGGAACGTCGGGGCGGGTCGACGACGGGGACCCGTCGCCGATCTCCGGCCAGCCGTTGGCCCACACGATCCGGTCGATCATGCCCTCCCGTCGCTGGGCACCGCTGGGAAGCTGGAGATCGTCGCGGGGAATCGCGTGGTAGACGATCCAGTCGTCGCCGGCGTCGTCGGTCACCACCGTGTTGTGCCCGGGTCCCGCCCACGGATCACTGCCGGCCAGGATGAGCGCGCCGCCACCGCCGTCGAGGTCGTCACCCTTGCGGTCGACGTACGGGCCGGTCAACGACTCGGACCGGCCGACGAGCACCCGGTAGGCGGTGTCTGCGCCGTTGCAGCAGTGGCCGGAGGAGAGGAACAGGTAGTAGTAGCCGTCGCGGTATTCGACGTGCGGCCCCTCGAAGCGTTCGTCCGCGACCCGGACCGGTTCGCCTGCGGGCGCGGTTCCGTCCGCGGCGAGCGGGATGGCGTAGACGCCCTTGAAGTTCCCGACGAACATCGTCTTCGTCGTGCCGTCGTCCCACACGAACGGATCGATCGTGCCCTGGACGCCGACGTCCTCGGCACAGAACACGGGGCGGCCCAGGTCGGTCCACGGGCCGGCCGGTCCGGGTGCGGTGGCGAGGCCGATGCACGGATTCGCCCCGTCCGGCAGCGCGTAGTAGAGGCTGTACCCGGTGTCCGACTCGATCACGTGGGGAGCCCAGACGTAGTTGTTCGCCGGATGCCATCCGGGAATCTCGGAGAACACGTCGTCGACGTACATCCAGTCCGTGAGGTCGAAGGACTTGAAGACGGACATCCCCCGCAGTCCCCGGCCGTCGCCCCAGTCGTCGCCCGTGGTGTACATGTAGTACGCCCCGTCGGGCGCCCGCACGATGCTGGGGTCGGCCGCGACGGGCTCGACGATCGGGTTCGCCGCGGCGGGTGGCGCCGGCGCGATCAGGAAGGCGAGCAGCGACATCGCGGCCGCGACGGATCCACGGCGGACGTGGCGTCGAGCCGCGTGGTGACCGCCCGCCTTCTTCCCCGTCTCGAACTTCCGCACGTCGCTCCCACCGTCGACTCACATGGAACGGGGCAAATGTATACGGATGTGACTGGTGTGGGAGTTGTGAAAGGCGCAAGCGGCCGGATCGAAACCGAACCGTGCCCTCGGACCGTACCGGAACCCCCTCCCGTGGCCCCTACACCGGCGGCAGCAGCCGGTCCAGGAAACCGTTGCTGAACACCCGGTGCGGATCGTGCCGATCGAACGCCGCGCGCGCCGCGTCCCAGCCCTCGTCGGCGGACAGCCCGGTGCGGTACATCGCCGGGATCGTCTCGCCGAGGAACCGCGAATCCCGGTGCCCCCCCTGCTCGTCGAACGCCCAGCCCTTCGACCACTCGGACCGGAAGGCGGCGTAGTCACCGGAGTAGTGGTCGGCCATCCACTGCTCCATCTCCCGGAAGAACGCGGACTGCCCCGCGGTGCCGGGAATGGAGACGACGTTCATCCAGATGGCAGTGTCCCAGTCGGGCCGGTCGGGACGGGGACGCACGGCCGACAGATTCGGCGCTCCGGCCGAATCGACGAGCACCTCCGACTGGTCGTCGACGGTGCACAGTCGCACCTCGAACGGCATGTTGACCGGATACTGCCCGAGCGAGGCGTAGTGGGTCATCCGCTCGTGCAGCCAGGTGGTGAACTCGTGGACGACGCGGGCGATGTTCGCGCGCCGCGTGACGACCACCCCACCGCCGGCGATGACGCGCAGCGTGGTGGCCCGCAGGTAGAACAGCAGGTCCTTCGACCAGCCCCACAGGTCGGCGGTGCCGGTGGCGGCGAGACCGGCGGCGACGGCCCCGAACTGGCCGGCACCGAAGGCCGGGGTGGCAGCCTGCATCCCGCTCGCCACCCGGCCGAGAGGGGTGGTGACCTCCTCGGGGATGCTGTCGGAGAAGAAGTAGTTGTACGGGCCGTGCACCTCGCGCGCGGTCGGTGGCTTCTCGGGGCACACCGACCAGATCTTCAGCCACGGCGTCTCGGTGAAGGGAAACCAGATCGCCTCGACGCGGCCGGACTCCTCGACGAACCGCTCGAAGGTACGGCCCGGGGAACCGGGCGGGGCGAACAGTTCCTGCCACGGCACGTCGGTGAAACTCTGGCAGCGCAGCCGGTAGTTGGCCCCGGCCTGCAGGGTCACCGAGGTGACGAAGCTGCGGCCCAGGTGGGCGAGCAGGGGCGTGATCTCGGGTTCGGACCGACGGAACTCACGCAGTTCGTAGGCGCCGGCGGCGGCGTTCCACACGACGGCGGTGAGGGCGACGACGAGGTTCGACAGCGAGCCGAACGACTGGCCGGGGAGCGCACGCTCCCCCGCGGCCGGATAGGTGGCGCCGTGCGCGCCGATCGACAGCGCGCCCGCGATGGTGATGTCGCCGATCGCGGGGGCATTGGCCCAGCCCAGGCCGTGTTGTTCGAGCGCGGCGAGGATCGACTCGATGCTCGCACCCGCGCCGGCGGTGACGGTGGCGGGTGTTCCCGCGGGATCGACGGTGACGGCGTTCAGGTGCACCATCGTGTCGATCAGCACGATCTTCTCGACGCTCTCGCCGGGCACGACGGTCAGCGGGCTCCAGCTGTGCATGGTGCCGCGCGGCCGGACGCGGTAGCCGTGGGCGCGGGCCCAGTCGGCGATGCGCACGACGTCGTGCGCATCGCGTGCGGTGGCGGTCCACACCGCGTCGAAGCGGATCGTCCGGGCCCAATTCTCGAAGCGCTGCTGGGCCAGCGGGATGTCTGCGGGGAACTCCGGCGGTGCCGGAATGATGGCGCGCGGATCGCCCACCGGGACCGCGCCGGCGGGTGTCCAGGCGAGGCCGGTCAGTGCGACGGCACCGGCGGCGCCGAGGAGGGCTCGTCGGCTGAGGGTCGTGGTCGAGGCGGGGTCGCCGTCCGTCCGGGCGTCGCGGGGGTCCACCGGGCTGGGCTCCGATCTGGGAAGAGGCAGAAACAGAGCAAAAATAGAACAAGTTCTCTTTCGATGCCAGTGGTTCCGTAATGCGCCGCCGAACCGGCTGAACGCCGCCGTCCACGACCGGAGCGAGGACGTAGGACCCTAGCCCCGCACCCGGTCACGGGCAGACAGTGGCAAGTGCCGTTGCACGGCGGCGACAGCGTGCCGTTGCACGGCGGCGACAGAGCGCCGCCGGCCGCCGGTGAACGGACAGGCCCGGAAGGGAACGCCATGACGTCCACCACGATCGATACCGGCATGTACGTCCCGCCCGACCCACCGTGGCGCGAGGTGCGGGTCGTCACGGCGCTGGCGAGGTATGGCGGGCTGACGTCGCTGTTCGTCTGGGACCATTTCCAGGAGTTCTACCCGACCGCCCTGTGGGACAGGACCTTCACCCGCTTCAGCGACCAGGTGTCGAGTCCGCACGAGGTGTTCGACTACCAGACCCTGCTCGGGGCACTGGCGGCCCCCGCGGGGAGGATGCGGCTCGGGGTGGGAGTGAGCGAGCCGATCCGGCGCCACCCGGTGCTGCTCGGTCAGGCCGCCCTGACCCTGGCGCATCTGACCAAGCGCGCGCCGATCCTCGGCCTGGGCTGCGGGGAGCGGATGAACATCGACCCGTACGGGCTGTCGCAGGCCCACCCGGTCGACCGACTCGCCGAAGCCGTGCAGATCGTCCGCCGCTGCTTCGACTCGCACGGCCCGTTCGACTTCGACGGCACGCACTTCCACCTGGACGGGGCGGTGATGGACCTGCAGGCCCCACCCGGGCGCACCCCGGATATCTGGATCGCCGCCCACGGACCTCGGATGCTGCAGTTGACCGGGCGCTACGGCGACGGGTGGCTGCCGATGACCATCGCACTGCGCACCCCGGACGAGTACGCGGCGAAACTGGCACGCATCCGTACCGCCGCCGCCGAGGCCGGTCGCGACCCCGACCGGATCGTGCCGGCGTTGGTGGCCTACATCCTCGTCGCCCCCACACAGAAGCGGGCGCAGGCGATGCTGCACAGCCGGATGATGCGGTACTGGACGCTGCTGTTCCCTGCCGAGCACTGGGCTGCGGCCGGCGCGGTACATCCCTTCGGGCCGGAGTTCCGCGGCTCGGTCGACGTGATCCCGGAACGCTACGACCGGGCCCGGTGGGAGGAGGCGCTCGCGGCGGTGCCCCAGGAGGTCACCGAATACGGATTCCTCGTCGGCACACCGGGCCGGATCACCGCGCGGTTGCGGGAGTTCGGGGAGGCCGGGCTGCGGCATGTGGTGCTCGGCCCCACGTCGGCCTACCTGTCGCTGCAGGACTGGGCGTACACAGTGCCCGCCGTGTATCGCATCGCCGCGTCGCTGCGCAGGTGAGCACCCTCGAGGACCTACACGCCGACGGCCTCCCGCAGGAGTTCCGGCGCGCCGTCGATCGACCACACCGCCATCGCGACCGCGGCGATCGTCAGCCCTGGACCGAGGATCGCCAGCTCGAAGGCGCCGCCGGCGCGGATGGCAAGGAACCCGGGCATCTTGATCTCCCACCAGCGCTCGCCGCGCCACGGCAGGAACGGCGCGAGGAACGGTATGCCCTCCTTGGTGACGGCGTCGCCCAGGCAGTGCGTCGCGCACCCCAGCGCCACCGCCACCCCGAGGCCCACCGAACCGACCTCTCCGGGGAACCAGTTCCACATGAGCACCGACAGCACCGCCGAGGTCGCGGTCACCACGAGCCAGCCGTTGCGCTTGGCCCATCCGTCCGCGAGCCCGCGCAGCGCCAGGCCGAGCGTGACGAACAGGACGGCGACGACCGCGACCCGGTCGAACCGGGCGACAAGCGTCGACACCCCCGCCCCCAGCAGGCCCGCGAACAGGGCCGTGTGCGTCAGCGTGCGATGCCCGCCGCGACGGCTGCGGTCGCGGCGGCCCTTGGTGAGCGTGTAGTAACCGAGCGAGAGGTTGTCGATGCCGCGCGCCGCGACCTGACTCACCGGCCCGAAGGACCGCGCCACCGTCGACTGGGGCGTGTCGAGATCCGGCAGGAGGGCCGAACCGGCGCAGACCGCGGCGAACGCGAACGTCTCGGCCGTGGATGTGGGCCCGCCCCACTCGCGGGGCAGCACGTCGGCGACGAGGAGGCCGACCAGCGCCCCGGACACCGCGTGGGTGGGACCCATGACCATCGCTGCAGGCACCTTTCGATCGAAGAACGAACCGATGCCAACGTAGCAATCACATCCGACACTTCAGTAACACAGGTGTTCGATCGCCCGGCGCACACGAAGGGCCACCCGCGGGAACGGGCGGCCCTCTCGCACTCGACGGCTCAGGCGAGCTGCGCCTGCCACATCCAGTGCGTCTGCTCGAGGCCGGCGGTCTGGGCGATGAGCAGGTCCTGCGTGACCGGGTCGGCCTCGTCCGTCGCCGCGATGCGCTCGCGCAGGCGTCCGATGACGGCCGCGAGGTTGTCGGTGATCGCCGCGACGACCTGCTCGTCCTTGGTCCAGCCCGCGCCGAAACCCGTGGTGCCGGAGTCCTGGGCGACGGTGGTGGCCCGTCCGTCCGGGCTGACGCCGATCGCCGTGAGGCGCTCCGCCACCTCGTCGGTGTAGGTGCGGGCGGCCGTGACGATCTCGTCCAGCGCGAGATGCAGGCTGCGGAACTGCGGGCCGACGACGTTCCAGTGCGCCTGCTTGGCGATCAGGCTCAGGTCGATCATGTCGACGAGGGTGCCCTGCAGAGCGTCCCCGGCGACCTTCTGCTGGTCCGGGTTCAACGTGCTGGTGATCGGTCCGGTCATGATCCGAGCTCCTATCCGTGTCGATGTGCCTCCCGGCGGCGACGGACGTCGCGCGCCGGCCGTGCTTCGGACATATCTCCCCCGCTTCAACGCTCGACGCGGTGACCGAGTTCCGCGCGGCCGCAGGCAACGAAGTGGATACGGGGCCCCTTCGGCCCGGAGTGTCCGTGGCAGCCGCGGCCGCGCGGGCGGATGATGGAGGAAGAATCCGTATCGAGGGAGGACAGAGTGATGCAGACGGTCATCGTGTGGATACTGGCCACCCTCCTCTACTGGTGGGGCATTCTCTGACGGGAGGTCAGGCCCGGCCCGCCCGCACGCCCTCCTCGACCTTCTTGCCGAGGTCGGCGTCGACGTTCGACCAGTATTCGAAGATCCGCTCGTACAACGCCGCCGCGGTCCCCCCGAGGATGTGGCCGACGATGTTGCCCACCAGCCGCTCACGGGCCGCGTCGTCGAGCACCTCGCGGACCAGCGTGCCGGCCTGACCGAAGTCGTCGTCCTCGGCATGCCGGACGTAGCCGGCCCGCACCGCCTCGGTGCCGAACTCCCACAAACCTTCGTCGCCGGCGGCCTGCGGGTCGGCGTGCGGGCCGCCGAAGCTGTTCGGCGCATACACCGGGGTGCCCGGGTCGTTGAACGAGTACCGCATGGCGCCGTCCTTGGAATACGAGTTCACCTCGTTCCTCGGCGCGTTGACCGGCAGCTGCGCGTGGTTCGCGCCGAGGCGGTAGCGGTGCGCGTCGGCGTAGGAGAACACGCGGCCGAGCAGCATCTTGTCCGGCGACAGGCCGATGCCCGGCACGATGTTCGACGGCGCGAACGCGGCCTGCTCGATCTCGGCGAAGAAGTTGCGCGGATTGCGATTCAGCGTCCAGGTGCCGATCTCGATCAGCGGATAGTCGCGCTGCGACCACACCTTGGTCAGGTCGAACGGGTTGAAGCGATACCCCTCCGCCTCGGCCACCGGCATGATCTGCACCTTCAGCGTCCAGCTGGGGAACTCGCCCCGCTCGATCGCGTCGTGGAGGTCGGCGCGGTGGTAGTCGGGGTCGGTGCCGGCGAGGCGGTCGGCCTCGGCCTGCGTGAGGAATTCGATGCCCTGGTTCGTCTTGAAGTGGTACTTGACCCAGAACCGCTCTCCGGCGGCGTTGACCCACTGGTAGGTATGGGAGCCGAAACCGTCCATGTGGCGCCAGGTTCGGGGGATGCCCCGGTCACCCATCAGCCACGTCACCTGGTGGGCGCTCTCGGGTCGCAGCGTCCAGAAGTCCCACTGCATGGTGTGGTCGCGCAGACCCGAACCGGGTAGCCGCTTCTGGGAGTGGATGAAGTCGGGGAACTTGATCGGGTCCTTGACGAAGAACACCGGGGTGTTGTTGCCGACGAGGTCGTAGTTGCCGTCCTCGGTGTAGAACTTCACCGCGAAACCGCGCGGGTCGCGCCACGTGTCGGGGCTGCCCTGCTCCCCGGCGACCGTCGAGAAACGCACGAGGGATTCGGTTTTCGCGCCCGGCTGGAACAGCTTGGCCTTGGTGTAGGCACTGACGTCGCCCGTGACGACGAGTTCGCCGAACGCGCCGCCGCCCTTGGCGTGCACGACACGCTCCGGGACCCGTTCGCGGTTGAAGTGGGCGAGCTTCTCGATCAGGTAGTGGTCGTGCAGCAGTACCGGGCCCTGCGTTCCTGCGGTGAGCGATTCGTCGTCGCTCACGACCGGAATGCCGACGTTGTTGGTGGTGGGGCGGGGATTCGTCACGGTGATCCTCCTCTGGAAGGGTGCACGCTCCGCGCCACGTCGCCGCGGTGCGGGTCGTAGTCGGAGTGGAGAAATGGGGCGGGACTAAGACTCTCGACAGTCGGAGCACAGTCCCCAGAACGTCACTTCGGCCTCGTCCACGACGTAGCCGTGGTCGTCCGAGGGTTCGAGGCACGGCGCCGCTCCGACGACGCACTCGATGTCGGTGACCGCGCCACAGCTGCGGCACACCAGGTGGTGGTGGTTGTCGCCGATCCGGGTCTCGTACCGGGCCGGCGAACCCGCGGGTTCGATGCGGCGCAGGAGCCCGGCCCCGACGCACGCCTTGAGCACGTCGTACACCGCCTGCGTGGAGACGGAGCCGAGTTCGCTCCGCACCGCGGCCGCGATCTCGTCCGCATCGGAATGGGGGTGCGCGGCAACCGCGCCGAGCACGGCAACACGCGGAGCGGTCACCCGCAGACCCACGGAGCGCAGTTGCGCCGGGGGGTCGAGGTGCTCATCCGCTCGTTGCATGATCCCAGTATGCCCATTTTCTGGAATTAGTCAAGAAAAGGCGGGCGGGATCGGTCCGCACACGATCGCCTGATTCCGCACAACGGACCCGCCGGCCGGGTCTACCCTGCTTCTCAGCCCACCGGAAGAGGTTCGCCATGCGCACCAACCCGATCTCTCGCGCCTCCGGGATCGCGATCGCGGCCGGCACCGCGCTCACCCTGCTGCTCGGCTGCTCCAGCGGATCCGACACGGAATCCGAGCCCTACTCCTACGGCCCCACCGTCGAGGTCGGCGACGGCACGGCCCGCACCTACGTCGAGCAGGGCGACGACGGTGCCCCCGCGGCGATCGGGGTCCGCTTCTCGGCGACGGCGCTCGACGGCCTCTCCGACGCTCTCGAGGTGCACACGCTCGAGTTCCCGGCCGAGGCGGACGAGACCGCGTTCGACCATCTGACCATGGACTGGAACCCGCACGGGCACGAACCGGTGGGACTGTTCGACCAGCCTCATTTCGACATCCATTTCTACATGATCGGCGCCGAGCAGATTTCCGAGATCGACCCGGCCGCACCCGGGTACGCCGACGCGGCGGCCAACATGCCCGAAGCCCGGTACATGCCGGCCGACTACGTGCCCGCCGGTCCGCCGGAGATGGCGCTCGTCCCGCAGATGGGGATGCACTGGGTCGACGGCACCCTGCCGATCGCGCCGGGACAGTACGACTTCACCCAGATCCTCATCGAGGGATCCTGGGACGGCGAATGGACCTTCATCGAGCCGATGCTCACCCGCGACTGGCTGCTCACCCGCCCCACGATCGACGAGCCGGTGAAACAGCCCGAGGCCTATCAGCAGAGCGCGTACTACCCCACCACCTACTCGGTGAGCTTCGACGACCAGGCGCAGGAGTACGTCGTCGAACTCGGTGGACTCACCATGCGAGAGGAGTCGTGACAGTGGTGCACCTTCGCACGTTCGCGGTGCTCGGAGTCGTCGGCGTGACGGCGACGGCGACGGCACTCGTCGTCGGTTCCGTGGCCGGAGCCCAGGGCTCCACGTCCGTCGACGGCCCGCCCCGCCCCGTCGGTAACGGATCGGCGCACACGTACGTCACCGTCGGACCCGACGACACCCCCACCGCGATCGGCGTCCGCCTCGATGCCGCCGCTCTCGAAGGCCTCACGAGCGGTCTGCTGCCCACCACCGAGGCCTACGTGCTCGACGTTCCCGACGGGGCGCCCGCGACGGTCGTCGACCATGTCACGCTGGACTGGAACTCTCACGGCCACAATCCGGAACACGGGTTCGACCAGCCGCACTTCGATGTGCACTTCTACCTCGTCGACACCGCGACGGTGGAGTCGATCAACCCGCTCGTCCCCGGGTATCTCGAGCGGGCGGCGAAGCTGCCGGACCCGAAGTACCTCCCGGAAGGCTACGCGCCGTCGGACCCCCAGCCGATTCTCGGCACCGTCCCCAACATGGGACTGCACTGGCTCGACACCGCCGAGCCGCACGGGCACTTCACCGAGACGGTCCTGCAGGGCTCGTGGGACGGCCGGCACGTCTTCATCGAGCCGATGATGACCCGGGACTGGCTGGCGTCCCGGCCCGATCTGCACGAGGAACTGCGGCAGCCGAGCGCGTATCAGCAGTCCGGCTACTACCCCACCACCTACTCGGTGACGTGGGACGACGCAGCCGGACAGTACGTCGTCGAACTCGGTGGGCTCACGATGCGCGAGGCGTCGTGAGCTCACCGCAGGTTCCCTAGCGCACCGTCCGGGCCGGGCCGATGCTCATCCGGCCCGACGTGATGACGATGCCGTGGTGGGCCCCCGGCAGCAGCCACCGTCCCAGTGTCGGGCCCTGCGCCTCGACGCGGACCCGGGCGTAGCGGAACCGTCCCCTCAGCCGTGCCGTGGCGCGGGCCTGGCTGCCGTCCGGTTCGGGCTGTGCGAACGCCAGTCCCCCGACGATCGGCAGTTCCGGACCGCGCGGGGTCGCGTCGGTGTCCACCTTCCATGTGTCGCCCGTGGCGGAGAACCGGCCGATGACGTCGCCGGTGAACGAGGCGAGCACCTTGGGCAGATGCCAGTGCTCGCGCCCGCCGTGCACGGACGCCTCGGAGTCCACGGCGATGAACGGCACGGCCATCGCCGGGATCAGTCCCGGGCGCAGGACGGGACTTGCGAGCACCTCGCGGTAGGGGCCGACGGGCGATTCGAGGTAGTCCACCACCATCGCGAGGGTGAACGGCAGGGTCCGGCCGCCGGGGCCGAACTGGGCCGCCCCGGGCGCGCTGCGGTGCCACCACAGGGCCGCGCGCGCCTGCGCCGACCACGGCGGCGGCGCGGACGTCGGCCAGTCGGTACGTTCGTCGGTGCTCTCAGGCACGCTCCACAACACGGGCGGCCTCCTCTCGTCGGACGGGATGGATCGGCAGGCGCAGCGCCGCGGGAGCCGACTCCGGCACGCTGGGGCGCACCGGCCGCACCGGAGTGACCGGCACGTAACCGGATCCGAGCGTCGGGCGTGGATCGACGTCACCCTTGTTGGGCCACAACGCCATCGCCCGCTCGGCCTGCGCCGTGATGGTGAGCGACGGGTTCACGCCCAGGTTGGCGCTGACCACGGATCCGTCCACGACGTGCAGGCCCTCGTGGCCGTAGGCGCGCAGGTAGGGATCGACGACACCGGACTCGGGCGAGTCCCCGATCACGCAGCCGCCGAGGAAGTGCGCGGTCATGGGAATGTTGACCAGGTCCGCAACCGATCCGCCCGCGTCGCCGTCGATCTTGCCGGCGACCCGCCGGATGGCCTCGTGACCCACCGGAATCCACTCCGGCGGTGGCGCGCCGGGCCCGCGACGGCTCGTGAGCCGGCGTCCGAACGGCCCGCGCGTGCTCGCCAGTTCGAGGGAGTTGTCGTCGGTCTGCATGACCAGCGCGATCACGGTCCGCTCGGACCAGCGCCGCACCGACAGGGTGCGCAGGAACGCGGCGGGGTTGCGGGCCGCCACCGCGAGGAACTTCACCAGCCGCGGTGTCCGGCCCCCACCGTCGACCAGGAGGGCCTGCAACAGCCCGATGGCGTTGCTGCCCTTGCCGTACCGCACCGGTTCGATGTGGGTGTGGTCGTCCGGGTGGAAGGAGGCGGTGATCGCGATGCCGCGGGAGTAGTCCACGGTGCGGTCCTGCGCCGTCGCGGCGAGCACCGCTTCGGAGTTGGTGCGCACCACCGTGCCCAGTCGCGGCGACAACCTCGGCAGGGCACCGGTCTCGCGCATCGCGAGCAGCAGCCGCGACGTGCCGTAGGTGCCGGCGGCAAACACCACCTGGTCGGCGGTGAACACTGTGTGGCGCTTGCGGATCCGGTTCGTGCTGCGGGCACGGACCTCGTATCCCCCCTCGGCGCGCGGACGGATCTCGGTGACGGTGGTGAGCGGATGGATCGTCGCCCCGGCCTGCTCGGCAAGGTACAGATAGTTCTTGACGAGGGTGTTCTTCGCGCCCACCCGGCAACCCGTCATGCAGCCGCCGCACTCGGTGCAGCCGGTGCGCTCGGGCCCGGCGCCCCCGAAGAACGGGTCCGGCACCGTCTTCCCCGGTTCGCCGAAGAACACGCCGACCGGCGTGGTGGTGAACGTCTCGCCGACCCCCATCTCCTCGGCCACCGAGCGCATCACCTCGTCGGCGGGGGTCGTCAGCGGATTCGGGCGCACGCCGAGCATCCGCGCCGCCTGCTCGTAGTACGGTCCGAGCTCGGCCTGCCAGTCGGTGATGTGCCCCCACTGCGGGTCCTGGAAGAACCGGGCCGGCGGCCGGTAGAGGGTGTTGGCATAGTTGAGCGATCCCCCGCCGACGCCGGCGCCCGCCATGACCAGGACGTCGGGCAGCAGGTGGATGCGCTGCACGCCGTAACAGCCCAGGGCCGGGGCCCACAGGTACTTGCGCAGTCGCCAGCTGGTCTTCGGCAGTTCGTCGTCGGCGAAGCGGCGGCCGGCCTCGAGAACGCCGACGCGGTAGCCCTTCTCGGTCGCGCGCAGCGCGGCGACGCTGCCGCCGAAGCCGGACCCGACGACCAGAACGTCGTAATGGGTCATGCCGCAATCCTTTCGGTAGCGGGACGGGTCACGTAGTTCTCGGGATCGAAGCGCTTGGTCCGGGCGCGGTACCGCCAGGTGAACGTGGGCCACATCACCGAGTTGCGCCCCTTGCGGTCGAGGTACCAGCTGTGGCAGCCGCCCGCGTTCCACACCGTGCCGGCGAGGGCGGGGTCGAGTTCGGCGTTGTAGTCGCGCTGCGCGCCGGCGGTCACCTCGACGGTGGCCAGTGCCCGGGACCGCATGGTGCGCAGGGCGTCCGCGATGTAGGCGGCCTGCGATTCGAGCATGTACACGATCGAGCTGTGGCCGAGGTTGGTGTTCGGCCCGTACATCAGGAAAAGGTTGGGGAAGCCGTGGACCGAGACGCCCAGGTAGGCGCTGGGGCTGCCGTTCCAGGCCTCGGCCAGGGTGCAGCCGTCGCGTCCCCGGATGTGCCGGGCCACAGGCGGTTCGGTGACGGTGAAGCCGGTGCCGAAGATGACGGCGTCGACCTCGTACTCGTTGCCGGTCTCGTCGACGACACCCTTCTCGGTGACCGCGGTCAGCCCGGAGGCAACCACGGTGACGTCGGGCCGGGTGATCGCCGGGAACCAGTCGTTGGACAGCAGGATCCGCTTGCACATGATCCGGAACCCCGGGGTGAGCTTCGTCCGCAGATCCGGATCCGGGACCTGCTTGTCGAGGACCGACAGCGCTCGGCGCTCGAACAACGGCACGAGCCACCGGCGCGCGAACGGCCGTGTCATCCCGACGACGTACGTTTCCTTCTGCCCGTAGACGGCCCCGCGAACGACCTTCTGCGCGAGCGGGAAACGCCGGTAGAGGGCGCGCACCGGACGCGCAATGGTGTGATCGTGCTTGGGCATGACCCACGAGGCGGTGCGCTGGAACAGCGTCAGGTGCCCGACGGTGTCGACGATGGCGGGGACGAACTGTATCGCGGAGGCGCCGGTGCCGATCACGGCGACGCGCTTGCCGCGCAGGTCGTAGCCGTGGTCCCACTCTGCCGAGTGGAACATCTTGCCGCGGAACATCTCCAGGCCCGGCACCTTCGGGAGGGTCGGGGTGGACAGCGCACCGGTCGCCGAGACCAGCACGTCGGCGGTGAGGTCGCCCCGCGACGTCGACACGATCCAGCGGGTGTTCTCGTCGTCCCACTGCGCGTCGCGCAGTTCGCACCCGAACATCGTCCGGTCGGTGACGCCCTGTTCCGTCGCGACCCGACGCAGGTAGGCGTAGATCTCCTCCTGGGTGCCGTGGGCCTTCGACCAGTCCGGTTCGGGCGCGAAGGAGAACGAGTACAGCGCGCTCGGCACGTCGCAGGCCGCGCCCGGGTAGGTGTTCACCCGCCAGGTGCCGCCGACGTCGTCGCCCCGCTCGATCACGAGGACGTCGGCGCGCGGGTGCTCACGCAGCAGCGTGGCCGCCATGCCGATGCCCCCGAAGCCGGCCCCCACGACGAGCGTGTGGACGTGCGGCGGGAGGGTCTCGATGCTCACTTCATCACCAGTTCCTTCCAGACCGGGAGCAGCCGCTCCCGGATCTCACGATCCGATTCGGGGGTACGCATCAGGGCGGCGACGGCGAGGCCGCGGGCCAGCTCGATGCTCAGGTCGATTCCGTCGGGGCCCATCCGGTCCCCCATGATCTCGAGGCAGCCGACCCGCAGCGCGTCGGAGACCTTGCGCTCGAGGGGGATCACCGCCTCGTGCAGGGTGGGATCGGTCCGGGCGGCCACCCACAGCTCGAGCGCGGCGTGGAACAACGGTCCGCGGAACGCGTCGGTGAGGACGTCGAGGCCACGCTCGGGGTCCGGGCTGGCCTCGAGGATCTCCGTGAGGCGCTTGTCGACGAGGTGCTCGACCGCGGCGACGACGAGCGATTCCTTGGTCGGGAAGTGATGCAGCTGCGCACCCCGGGATACCCCGGCCCGTTTGGCGATGACCTGGGTGGTGGTGCGCGCGTAGCCGAGTTCGACGAGCGAGTCGACGGCCGCGTCGAGGAGTTTCGCCCGGGTCACGGCGGTGCGCTCGGCCTGCGTGCGCCCCGTGCCCGTGGATGTGGTTCGAGTCACAAGAACGGACGGTAACAGCAAAACAACAAACAGTCCAGACTGCTTGCAAGTTTTTAGCCGAGACACATATCCCCAGCTGAGGGCACCGCCCACCCGGAAAGCAGATGGATTTCAACCGTTGACTATTTCAATCATTATTGGTCTACTGTGATCTGCGCGACAAACCACGAGGTCGCAGAAGGAGGACCGCCGTCTCCATGAGTGCCGTGTCGCTCGAACGCACCATCTACGAACCCGACCACGCCGCGTTCCGCGAAACCGCGCGACGCTTCGCCGAGCGCGAGGTCGCACCCCACCTCGAGCAGTGGGCCGCGGCGGGCCGCGTCGACCGCGAGCTGTACCGGCAGGCCGGCAAGCTCGGCCTGCTCGGTGTCGCCGTGCCGGAACGGTTCGGCGGCGGGGGCATCGACGATTTCCGGTTCGGCGCCGTGCTCATCGAGGAACTCGCCCGCGTCGGCGCCCAGGCCGTCACCATGGGCTTGTCGGGATTCAACGACCTGGTCGCCCCGTACTTCACGGCCCTCGGCACCGAGGAGCAGAACCATCGCTGGCTCGCCCCCATGGTCGCCGGTGAGGCGATCGGCGCGATCGCCATGACCGAACCCGGCGCCGGCAGCGACCTCGCCGCCGTCGCCACCACCGCGATTCCCGACGGCGACCACTTCGTGCTGAACGGCAGCAAGATCTTCATCTCCAACGGCCTGCTCGCCGACACGATCATCGTCGTCGCGAAGACCGATCCCGCCGCCGGGAAGAACGGGGTGAGCCTGCTCGTCGTCGAGGACGGCATGCCCGGGTTCACGAAGAACGGCCCGCTCGACAAGGTGGGCCTGTCCGCACAGGACACCGCCGAGCTGGTGTTCGACGACGTCCGCGTGCCCCGCGCCAACCTGCTCGGCGAGGAGAACCGGGGCTTCGGCTATCTGCGGCACAACCTGCCGCAGGAGCGGCTCAGCATCGCGGTGACCTCCATGGCCCTGATGACCCGCACGTTCGAGACGGCGCTGCGCTACGCCACCGACCGCACAGCGTTCGGGCAGCGCATCGCCGACTTCCAGGCCAACCGCTTCTACCTCGCCGAACTGGCCACCGAAATCGAGATCGCGCAGGTGTTCGTGGACCGTTGCATCCTCGACGCCGCCCACGGCCGGCTCGACGAGGTGACGGCGGCGATGGCCAAGTGGTGGGTCACCGAACTGCATCTGAAGGTGGTGCACCGGGCCGTGCAGCTGCACGGCGGCTACGGGTTCATGAAGGAGTACGACGTCGCCCGCGACTATCTGGACTCCCGGGCCGGGACCCTCTACGGCGGCACCACGGAAATCATGAAGGAGATCGTCGGTCGCCGGCTCACCCGGACGTAGTCGCTTCGGCCACAGACCATCCCGCATCCCAAGGCATCGAGGAGATCCCGTGCTCAATCAAGGTACCGGAACCTGGCCGCACCGACGCGCCCGGCAGGCCCCCGACGCGGTCGCGCTCGACTTCCGCGGCACCACCGTCACCTACCGCGAACTCGACGAGCGGGTCACCCGGCTCGCCCACGCCCTGCGCGCCCGGGGTATCGGCCCCGGAGACCGGGTCGCGCTGCTGTCCGCGAACCACCCCGCCTACCTCGAGGTGCTGTTCGCCGCCGGCCTGCTCGGGGCCGTGTTCGTGCCGCTCAACGCCCGGCTGACCACCCCCGAGGTGGAGTACTGCCTGGCCGACTCCGGCAGCGCCGTGCTGATCCATTCCGCCGCCCTCGCGGACGTCGCCGACGCGGCCGCCACCGCGGCCGGCACCGCCCGGCGCGTGGTCCTCGACGGGGCACCCGACGACCGGGCCGTCGGCTACGAGGAGATCATCGCGACCGCCCCCGCCGACCGTCTCGACGTCCCGGTCACGCACGACGACCCGTGCTTCATCATGTACACCTCCGGCACCACCGGCCGGCCCAAGGGCGTCGTCCTCACCCACGGCAACGTGGTGTTCGCGGTGATGAATCCGATCGTCGATCTCGACTTCCTCTCCGACGAGGTGGCCCTGGTCGCCGCACCGCTCTTCCATACCGCCGCCTTGAACTTCGTCGCCCTGCCGACCCTGCTCAAGGGCGGCACCGTGATCGTCGAGGAGGGCTTCGAGCCCGGCCGCATCCTGCACCTGATCGAAACCAAGCGGGTCACGTACTCGTTCGGGGTGCCCACGATGCTCGACGCGATGAGCACCCACCCGAACTGGAACCGCACCGATCTGAGCTCGATCCGTCGCTGGATCGTTGCGGCCGCACCGGTACCGCCGCGGACCCTGCAGACCTACACCGCCCGTGGCGTCCGCCTCTGCCAGGGATACGGATTGACCGAGACCGGCCCGGGCGCACTGATCCTCACGCCCAAGGACGCCGAGCGCAAGCTCGGCACCGCGGGCGCCCCGCACTTCTTCACCGACGTGCGCGTCGTCGACCCGGACGGCACCGAGGTCGCCCCCGGCGGACGCGGCGAGATCCAGATCTCGGGCCCGAATGTGATGCGGCGGTACTGGAATCGCCCCGACGCCACCGCCGAAGCCTTCACCGGCGACGGCTGGTTCCGCTCCGGCGACGTGGGGGTTCCCGATGAGGACGGCTTCGTCACGATCGTCGACCGGCTCAAGGACATGATCATCTCGGGTGGCGAGAACATCTACCCCGCCGAGGTGGAGGCCGCCATCCTCGACCTGCCCGGCGTCCTCGGCTGCGCCGTCTTCGGTGTGCCCGACGAGAAGTGGGGTGAGGTGGGCCGGGCCGCCGTCACCCTCGCCGACGGCGCCACCCTCACCGAGGACGAGCTGTTCGCCTTCCTCGGCGAGCGCCTCGCGAGGTACAAGATCCCCAAATCCCTTCTCGTTCTCGACGAGATCCCCCGCAACGCCACCGGAAAGATCCGCAAGGACAAGTTGCGCGAGCAGTACGCCCACTGACCCGACCGCCACGGCAGGAGCTCCCATGACCGTCACCGCATCCGCGGACATCACTGCGGCCCAGAGAAAGAAGGAAGTTCGACGCGTCGTGCTGTCGAGCTATCTGGGCAGCACCATCGAGTTCTACGACTTTCTGCTCTACGCGACCGCGGCAGCGATCGTCTTCGCACCCGTGTTCTTCTCGGACCTGTCCCCGCTCGCCGGGACCATCGCGTCGATGGGCACGTTCGCCGCGGGCTACCTGGCCCGTCCTTTCGGCGGCGTCGTCTTCGGGCACTTCGGCGACAGGTACGGCCGCAAGTCGATGCTGCTGATCTCCATGACGGTCATGGGCGTCGCCTCGTTCCTCATCGGCCTCGTCCCGCCGGCGTCGGCGATCGGATCCTGGGCCGCCATCATTCTCGTGCTGCTGCGCGTGTGCCAGGGCATCGCCGTGGGCGGTGAGTGGGGCGGCGCGGCGCTCATGTCCCTCGAACACGTCGGCGGGCGGGGGCGCGGCTTCGCCGCCTCGTTCACCAACGCCGGCGCACCCACCGGTTCCCTGCTCGGCACCCTCGCCCTGGCGCTGGTGGCGCTGCTGCCCGAGGACGACTTCCTGTCGTGGGGCTGGCGCATCCCGTTCCTGCTGTCCGCGGTGATGCTGGCCGTCGGCCTGTTCGTCCGGGCCCGGGTGTCCGAGAGCCCGCTGTTCCGGGAGGCGATGGCCAAGCAGGCCGAGGTGGACGCCACCGCGGTCGACAGGCGGACCCCGCCGATCCTGAGCATCCTGCGCCGTCCCCGGAACCTGCTGCTCGTCGCCCTGGGGTGCATGGCCAGCTTCGGCATCCAGACCATGTTCACCACGTTCGCCATCGGGTACGCGTCCCATTCCGGGGTGACCCGATCGCAGGCGCTCCTGGCGTTCGCCGTCTGCCAGTTCGTCGCGATCTTCACCCTGCTCGGATTCGCCCGCCTCTCCGACCGCGTCGGCCGGCGACCGGTGATGCTGTTCGGTCTCGGCGCGTTCGTCGTGCTGATCGTGCCGATCCTGGCGCTACTGTCGTCCGGCAACGTCGCCCTGGTGACGCTCGGGTTCGTGCTCGGCTTCGGCGTCTGCCAGTCCGCGACCTACGGTCCGATGGCGGCGTACATCGCCGAGCAGTTCGGCACCGCGGCCCGGTACACCGGCGCCTCGCTCGGCTACCAGGGCGCGACACTGCTCGGCGCGGGCTTCACGCCGGTGATCCTCGCGTCGCTGCAGGCGGCCGCCGGCGGCGGCACCGGCCTGGTCGCGGCGTTCATGATCGGGCTGGCAGTCCTGAGCGCGGTGTTCATCCTCCTGGCGAAGGAGAGCAAGGACCGCGACCTGAGCACGTACGAGCACTGAATCCTCGAACCGTGAAGGGCGCGCAGGGACTTCCCTGCGCGCCCTTCGTCGTTCAGCGCCGCAGTCGTTCAGCGCCGCAGTCGTTCAGCGCCGCATCGGCACGTGATCGATGCCGGCCTCGAGGTGGTTCGGACCGATGCGGGCGAGCGTCGCGGAACGGATGGTCGGCACTGAGCCCGTCGCAGGGTCGCCGGCGTATTCGGATGCGCCCCGCCGGCGCCGCGACCACAATCGTCGGGACGGAACCGACGAAGGAGACACAGCCGATGGTGCAGCCACGTTCCCGGAACTTCGCGCAGGTCGACGTGTTCGCCGCCGAGCCGTACCGGGGAAACCCGGTCGCGGTCGTCCTCGACGGCGACGGCATCCCCGACGAGGCGATGGCGCAGTTCGCGGCGTGGACGAACCTGTCCGAGACCACGTTCGTTCTTCCCCCGACGACCCCCGAGGCCGATTACCGGCTGCGCATCTTCACCCCCGGCGCGGAGATCCCGTTCGCCGGCCATCCCACGCTCGGCTCGGCGCACGCGTGGCTCGAGGCCGGCGGCGTGCCGAAAACCCCGGGCCTTCTCGTCCAGGAATGCGGAGCCGGACTCGTCGAACTGCGCCACACCGACGAGTCGGCAGCGTTCCGCGCCCCCGAGCTGGTCCGTCGCGGCGACCTCGACGAGGACCACCTGGCCCGCATCGCCCGTGGCCTCGGGATCGCGCGCGAGCGGATCGTGGCCCACAACCGGGTCGACAACGGGCCCGGCTGGGCTGCGGTCCTGCTCGAGTCCGCGCAGGACGTGCTCGACCTCGAACCCGACGACCAGCACATGCGCGACCTGATGCTCGGTGTCGTCGGCCCCTACCCGCCGGGATCGCCGCAGCAGTTCGAGGTCCGCGCCTTCGCCGCGCCCGTCGGCGTCAAGGAGGACCCGGTGACGGGAAGCCTCAACGCCGGCCTGGCCCAGTGGCTGATCGGCGCCGGCATCGCGCCGGCCGACTACCGGGCGAGCCAGGGGACGCGCGTCGGCCGCCGCGGCATCGTGACCGTGCACTCGTCGGGCGACGAGGTGTGGATCGGCGGACACAGCACGACGTGCATCCGCGGGACCGTGCACCTGTAGGAGCCGGTCGTGAGCGGGGTCCGCCCCTCCGAATCCGGGGGTGGGCGACTACGCCGACAGCGCCCGGGCCAGATCGGCCGGAACCGGCATCGGGGTCGTCAGACCGGCGGCGACCCGTCCGGTGTTGCCTTCGGGATACCGGCCGGTCATCGAACCGGGAGCAGCAACGACAATCCGCACGACCTGCCCGAGGGCCTCGCGGCGGTCACGGCAGCGCAGCGCCAGGGCGAGCATCGCGACGTGATTGCAGGTGTGCAACCACGGATCCGGCTGGGACAGGATGTGCGCCCGTTCGAGGTGGCGCCACCGTTGCTGCGGGTCGCCGGCAGTTTTCGACGCGGCCATCTCCCGTCGGTAGAGG
Source organism: Rhodococcus sp. M8 (assembly GCF_015654185.1). NCBI lineage: Bacteria > Bacillati > Actinomycetota > Actinomycetes > Mycobacteriales > Nocardiaceae > Rhodococcus > Rhodococcus sp. M8. Next base: position 4,487,012 of record NZ_CP064065.1, on the reverse strand, counting down.
TCCCGGGCGGCGGTACCGATGCGCGGCATGACCGATCCTTTCGGTGAACGTTGTCGAACGCGAGTTGTCAGCAGCATTCCTCGGTCTCGGCCGCCGAGCAAGAACGGGCCGCCACGGGTCGATCGTTCACACACGTCCGTGGCCGGAATTCCCGCTCCCCTCTGCGCAACGAGTGATTCGAGGACGGTCAGGACTGTAGTGACCGCAGCGCGGGTGCGGCCCACGTGGTCGTCTTCGTCGTCGCTCTCGCAGCGACGGCCCTCGTCCTCACCCTTCTCGCCGTGACGAAGGGCGGCCGGCGTCCCTGTCGCCGCAGGCGCCACTAGGATCGGCGATCAGGTGCCGCTCACAGCAGTCGAGGACGGGTGATGGAAACTCTCGCACGCTACGTGGAACTGTTCGTGCCGATGCTCTGGCTCGGGATGGTGCTCGCCATCTCCTTCCTCGAAGCACCCCTGAAGTTCCGGGCGCCGGGAATCACCATCCCCCTCGGACTCGGTATCGGTCGCCTGGTGTTCCGGGCGCTCAACACGGTGGAGGGGGTCCTCGCCCTCATGCTGATCGCGGCGTGCCTGGTCTCGTCGCCCGGCACGACCGGGTGGATCCTGCTCCTCGTGACGGTGGCCGTGCTGGCGGTCCAGGTGGCGGTGATCCGCCCGCCGCTGACGCGCCGCTCGAACCGAATCCTCGCGGGGGAGGACGCACCCCGCTCGAAGGTGCACTACGCCTATGTTGCGCTCGAGATCGTCAAGGTCGCACTGCTGATCGCGCTGGCGATCGTGCTGGCGCGCACGTTCGTCTGACGCCGCCCCGGCGCACCGGGCTCCCTGGTCCGCCCGAACAGCGCGCGTCCTCGGCGCGGTGCACCCTCGCCCGGTGGGCGGGGCCGGCCCCTCGTCGTCACCTCGGGTCGTGTCGGCTCACCCGGCGGGCCGCTCCTCGGTCGGCGACGTCGTGGCGCCACCCGGGGTCTCGGAGGGCTCCGCCGACTTGCGGGTCTCGTCGGCCACCGGCCGTCCGGCACCCCCGGTGCTCGCCTCTCCCCTGTCGTCCGGCGCGGGACGGACATCCCCGCGCTCCGTCCGCCCCTCGTAGGGCGGGACGACCGCGTCCGCATCCCCGACCGTCGTGGTGTGCCCGGGTCGATGCGATCCCGCGTCGCCGGGGTCGGCGGAGATCATCTCGTCGTCCTCGAACGCGCCGGCGGGGCGGTCCGCGGGCCCTCCTCCGGGGCCGGTGGAGCCCATGTCGCGCGAGCCGGGGGCACCCCGCTCCGACTGCGGTTCCTCTTGCCTTCCGGTTCCGTCGTTCATCGCTTCTCCTCGGGGATTCGAGCATTCCGACGAATGGACCCCCTCGCTCCATCCGAGCACGCGGCGCCGCGTTTGTCGACAGTCGATCTCGCCGGGGAGACGGCAGGACGCCCCACTGCGGACCGCGCCGCACGAAGGTCCCGGCGGAACGGGACGAACCGGCCCGACGGCCGAAAGCCTGTTCAGTTGTTCAGGTGGGCAGCTAGAATCGCGTCGACGCATCCTCACGTCTCGGAGGTTCTTCCGATGGACGTCGTAGCCATGCACATGAGCGACGGTCTGCTCGACGCGCGGACCTCGCTGGCGTTCTTCGTCGTCGCCGCGCTCGGCCTCGCGGTGGCGCTCCGCAGGGCCCGGTCCGGGCTCGACGAGCGCATCGCTCCCCTGGCCGGCCTCGTCGCGGCCTTCGTCTTCGCCCTGCAGATGATCAACTTTCCGGTCCTGCCGGGGGTGAGCGGGCACGTACTCGGCGGCGCGCTCGCCGCCGTCCTGGTCGGTCCCGCGACCGCCGCCCTGTGCCTGACGGTCGTGCTGGTCGTGCAGTCACTGCTCTTCGCCGACGGCGGTCTCACCGCCCTCGGCGCCAACGTCACCAACATGGCCCTGCTCGGCGTGCTCGCCGGGTACGGCACGGCCGTGGCGCTGCGTCCGCTGCTGCGCCGGTACCCGTGCGGACCGGCCCTCGGCGTGATCTCTTTTGCCGCAGCGCTGGTCGCGACGGTCGCCGCGGCGACCGGGTTCCTGGTCGAGTACGCGGTCGGCGGCACCGCCGGGTCCGCCGGCACCGTCGCTGCGTTCCTGCTCGGCACCCACGTTCTCATCGGCGCCGGTGAGGGACTCATCACCGCCGTCACCGTCGTCGCGGTGGCACGGGCGCGGCCCGACATCGTCCATCTGCTCCGCCCGCTGCGGCCGCCGACCCGGGCACCGGCATGACGCGCCGGCGTCTCCTGATCCTGTTCGCGGTGGCGGCGTTCCTGTGCGCGGGGATGCTGTCGTACCTTGCCGATTCGAGCCCCGACGGCCTCGAGGCCGCGACCGCGCGGGGGTGTGCCGTGGTCGAAGTCGACGGTAGCGCCACGGTCACCGGGGAGTGCCCTGCGGGTGAGGCCACCGATCATCCGTGGGACGCGGGTCCGCTGGCCGGTTACACGGTCGGCGGCCACACCGGATCCACCGGCGTGGCCGGGGTTCTCGGCGTCGCCGTGACCTCGGCGGTGGCCGCCGCGCTGTTCCGTCTCCTCGTCCGTCGACGGGGCGCATCCGGGAACAGGACTCCGGGAGCGCGGCCGTGACCACCGCGCTGCGGGGCGGGCCTGCACGCGCGACAACTGCTGTGCACCGCCTGCCCACCGAGGTGAAGATCGTCGCCGCAACGGCATTCGTCTTCGTCGTGGTCGCCACTCCGCGCGAGGCGATGTGGGCCTTCGCCCTCCATTTCGCGGTCGTCGCGGCGATCTGCGCACTCGCCGGGATCCGCTGCGCCTGGCTGGCGCCGCGCATGTCGATCGAGGCTCCGTTCGTCGCGCTCGCCGTCCTGCTCCCGTTCGCCGAGGCCGGCGACCGGGTCGACGTCCTCGGGTTCTCCCTGTCGGTTCCGGGCCTGTACGCGGCGTGGGGCATCCTCGTCAAGGGCACCCTCGGGGTGCTCGTCTCCCTCGTCCTCGCGGCCACCACCCCGGCCCAGGACCTGCCCGCCGGCCTGGCCCGCCTCCGGGTTCCGGCACTGCTCACGACGATGGCGGTGCTCATGCTGCGCTATCTCGAACTGCTTGCCGCCGAGGCGAACCGAATGCACCGTGCCCGGATCTCCCGCGGCGACGACCCACGCACCCTCCACCGCATCGGAGCGACGGCCCGGGGAATCGGGGGGCTGTTCGTCCGCGCCTACGAGCGCGGTGAGCGGGTGCATCTGGCCATGCTCTCCCGCGGATTCACCGGTGCCGTCCCGGCCTTCGGTCCTCCCGCCACCGCGATGGCCTGGGCTGCGGGCCTGCTGCCGGCCGCCGTCGCCGGTGCCGTCTGCGCCGCCGCCTGGGTGACGGCATGACCGCGGAGCCGGCCGTGCTGCTGACGGGGGTACGGCACGTCCACCCCGACGGGCACTGCGCCCTCGACGGCATCGACCTCGCCGTCACCGCCGGTGAGCGGGTCGCGGTCCTCGGCCCGAACGGCGCCGGCAAGACCACCCTGATGCTGCACCTGAACGGCGTACTGGCGCCGTCGTCCGGGACCGTCCGGATCGGCGGGCTGCCGGTCGGGCGGAACACCCTGCGTGAGATCCGGCGACGGGTCGGACTGGTGTTCCAGGATCCCGACGACCAGTTGTTCATGCCGACCGTCGCACAGGACGTGGCGTTCGGGCCCGCCAACTTCGGCGTTCCCGCAACCGAACTCGACGCCCGGGTCCGCGAGGCCCTCGAGGCGGTCGGCATGACCGAGCACGCCGGCCGCAACACCGCGCATCTGTCCGCGGGTCAGCGTCGACGGGTCGCCCTCGCCACCGTGCTGGCGTGCCGGCCCGACGTTCTGGTCCTGGACGAGCCGTCCACCGACCTCGATCCCGTCGCCCGCCGGGAACTGGCCGAGGTCCTCCTCGGCATCGACGCCACCCTGCTGCTGGTCACCCACGACCTGCCGTACGCCGCGCAGGTGTGCAGCCGGGCCGTGATCGTGAGCGACGGACGACTCGTCGCGGACGGTCCGATCACCGCCCTGCTCGCCGACGCCGACCTGCTCGCCGCGAACCGGCTGGAACTGCCGTGGGGATTCACCCTGCCGGAGACCGACCCGCGCTGAGCGCCGTCACCCCGCGGCGAGCCGGCCGTTGGTGCGGTCGAGCTGCCGCACCGTCGCGGCCTCCAGCCGGCCCACCTCCTCCTCCTCGAGCCGGTCGCACAGGAAATCCCAGTGCAGCGCAACATGTTCGCCGAGCTGCAGTCCCGGCACGAACACACCCGCACCGGTGCGGCGCCGTACCGTCTCGGCGCGTTCCGCGCCGAGACGCAGGCGGGCACCGTCGAACTCGAGCCGGCGGCTGCGCACCGTCGCCGTGTCGGGTCCGACGTCGACGACGGTGCCCCAGCGGATCCTGCAGGAATCGAGAACCTGGACCGGCTGGGGCATCCCGGTGGTCAGCAGTCGCGACCACGGGTACACCCCCAGCACGTGGAACGCGTGCGTCGGGGCCGCCTCGGCAAGCAGTTCGGGTGTCAGGTGGGTCCAGTAGTGCCCCGCCTGCGTGCCCAGCCGCTCGAGCAGCCGGGTACCGAACTCCACCGGATCGATCCGGTCCGTCAGGGCGTTGCCGGTCCAGTAGGCGCGCACCACCTCTGCGTCGAGGGGGTCGGTCCGGCCGGCCAGGGCCGCGATCAGATCCTGGTAGGGCCATGCTCCGGTGAACCGCCGGGCGGCGGCCACGACCGCCGCGCCGTCGCCGTGCCCGCACGCGGCGGCCTCGAGGGCCGCCGCCCCTGCCGGGCCGCAGTAGCCGAGTGCGTTCGGCGCATGGGCGTAACGGGCGAAGAGCCGCTGCCCCTCCGTCACCACTGCCCCTCCGTCACCACTGCCCCTCCCTCACCACTGCCCCTCCGTCACCACTGCCCCTCCGTCACCACTGCCCCTCAGTCACCACTGCCCCTCAGTCACCACCGCCACGGATCAGGCCGTTCCGCGTTGCCCCACCAGCGCCGCGGTGTCCCGGTGCAGCCGGCCGAAGTTGTAGTAGGCGGCACACGCCCCCTCCGGTGACACCATGCAGGTGCCGATGGGGGTCTCCGGCGTGCACGCCGTGCCGAAGACCTTGCATTCCCACGGTTTGATGACGCCCTTGAGCACCTCGCCGCACTGACATGCCTTCGGGTCGGCGACGCGCAGGCCGGGCATCGAGAACCGCTGCTCGGCGTCGAAATCCGCGTAGTCGGGGTGGATGCCGAGCGCGCTCTGCGAGATGAATCCGAGGCCGCGCCACTCGAAGTGCGGCCGTAGCGCGAACGTCTGCGCCATCAGCCGTAGTGCCTGCACGTTTCCCTCGGGCCGCACCACCCGGCTGTACTGGTTCTCCACCTCGCACCGGCCGTCCCGTATCTGCCGCAGCAGCATGTGCACCGAGGCGAGGATGTCGAGCGGCTCGAATCCGGCCACCACGATCGGTTTTCCGTACACGGCGGGGACGAAGCGGTAGGGACGCAGTCCCACCACGGTCGACACGTGCCCCGGTCCGAGGAATCCCGAGAGCCGCAGATCCGGCGACTCGAGGATCGCCTTGATCGGCGGCACGATCGTCACGTGGTTGCAGAACACCGTGAAGTTGCTCAGGCCGAGCTGTCTCGCCCGCACGAGCGTCACCGCCGTGGAAGGGGCGGTGGTCTCGAATCCGACGGCGAAGAACACCACATGCCGGTCCGGGTGGTCCACCGCGATCTTCAGGGCGTCCAGCGGGGAATACACGAATCGGACGTCGGCGCCGCGGGCCTTGGCCTCGAGCAGGTTCCCGCGCGAGCCGGGCACCCGCATCATGTCTCCGAACGTCGTGAACACCACGTTCGGTTGCTCGGCCAGCCACATGGCGTCGTCGATGCGGCCCATGGGGATCACGCACACCGGACAGCCGGGGCCGTGCACCAGCTCCACCGACGCGGGCAGCAGATGTTCGATGCCGTGCCGGTAGATGGTGTGGGTGTGGCCGCCACACACCTCCATGAACTTGAACTCCTCCCCGGCGGCGAGGTCGGTGATCGAGGCCACCAGGGCGCGCGCCGCGGCGGGGTCGCGGAACTCGTCGACGAATTTCATGATCCTGCTCCGCCTTTCATCCGGTGCTCACGCGATCTCGGACGCGTTGAAGGCTTCGATCTCGTTGACGTAGTCGACGCCCATCTTCCGCACCTGATCGAGGGTCAGCTTCGCCTCGTCCTCGTCGATCCGGGCCATCGCAAAGCCGACGTGCACCAGCACCCAGTCCCCGACCTGCAGGCCGGTGCCGGCGAGCAGCCGGACGCTGATGGCGCGTTGCACGCCGTTGACGTCCACCTTCGCCAGGTGCTGGGCGGGGTCGACCATGTCGACCACCCGGCCGGGAATTCCCAGGCACATTGCGTCTCTCCTCACCTCAGCAGATCCGGGGCAGCGGATCGCCCACGAGCATGTCCACGATCCGGCTGCCCCCGAACGCGGTACGCAACGCGACGATGCCCTCCGGTTCGGCCAGGATCTCCCCGATCTCCGCGGCGTCGCCGCCGCCAGGGCACGCCCGCAGTGCGGCGAGGGCGGCGTCCGCCTCGTCCGGGGCGACGACCGCGACGAACTTGCCCTCGTTGGCGACGTACAGCGGGTCGATGCCGAGCATGTCGCACGCCCCGGTCACCGTCGGCCGGATCGGCAGCGCGGCCTCGTCGAGCACCACCGCCAGGCCGGTGGCCTGCGCCAGCTCGTTGCAGACGGTACCGACGCCACCGCGGGTGGGGTCACGCATCCACCGGGTCGACGGCGCGGCTGCGAGCAGGGCCGCCACCAGCTCGTGCACCGGCGCCGTGTCGGAGGCGATGTCCGCTTCGATCGCCAGGTCGCCGCGGGCCAGCAGCACCGCCATGCCGTGGTCGCCGAGCGTCCCCGAGATCAGCACGCGGTCGCCGGGGCGCACCAGGTCGGCCCCGAGGCGGCGCCCGGCGGGAACCAGGCCGACCCCGGCGGTGCTGATGTAGAGACCGTCGGCGGCGCCCCGGCCCACCACCTTGGTGTCGCCGGTGACGATCTCGACCCCGGACCGGGTGGCGGCCGCAGCCATGTCGGCGACGATCTCGCGCAGCCGCGCGATCTCGAAGCCCTCCTCGATGACGAACGCCGCGGACAGCCACCGCGGCCGCGCGCCCGACACGGCGAGGTCGTTGACCGTGCCGTGCACGGCGAGGTGCCCGATCGAGCCGCCCGGAAACGACAGCGGCTTGACGACGAACGAGTCCGTCGAGAACGACAGTCTCTCCCCGGAGTCGAGGCGCACGGTGGCGGCGTCGCCGAGCTGCTCGAGTTCGGTGTTGCGGAAGGCCTCGACGAACACCGAATCCACCAGTGCCGCGGACGCCTTGCCCCCCGCGCCGTGCGAGAGGGAGATCACGGTGTCGCGCAGGCGCGGCCGGCGCCGCCGGAACGCCTCGATCCGTTCGAGGACCCGGTCCTCGCGTTCGGCCGATGTGCTCACCGTCCGCCTCCCGTCGCCGATTCCGCGCGCGCCAGGTGTTCCTGCGCGGCCGACCACAGCCGGTACCCGATCAGGGCGTGGCTCTCCTGGATCCGGTGGATGCTCTGCGAGCGGATGGTGAAGCAGAAGTCGAGATCGTCGGTGGCGGCCATCCGGCCGCCGTCGTGCCCCGCGAATCCGATGGTGAGCAGTCCCCGCCGCCGCGCCTCCGCCAGCGCTGTCATCAGGTCGTCGGAGTTGCCGGACGTGGACAGGGCGATCGCGACGTCGTCGCCGTGCGCGTGCGCGATGATCTGCCGCGAGAAGATCAGCTCGAATCCGACGTCGTTGCCGAGCGCCGTCACCACCGCCTGGTCCGCGGCGAGCGACCAGGCCGGCACCGGCCGTCCCCGGGCCGGCCGGCTGAACAGCGTCGCCAGGGTCGCCGCGTCGGTGGAGCTGCCGCCGTTGCCGAAGGTGTAGAGCCGGCCGCCGCGAGCGAAACGCTCGGCCATGCGCTGCCCCGCCGCGACGAGGTCCTCGCCCCATTCGTCCAGCGAAGCCCGTTGCAGACGCGCGCTGTCGGCCGCCTTGCCGCGGGCCGATTCCGCAAGGTCGCGCAACAGGGCGGTGGCGTCGTGCTCCTGCGCGTCGATGAACGGGTACAGGAAGTCGGTGCCGTCCGGTTCGGTGCTCACAGCCGTTCCCCCTCATCGAGTTCCCCAGCATCGAGTTCCGGCGCGTCGAGTCTGGTGAGGGCGACGCCGCCGTGCACCAGCACCAGGTCGCCGGGCGCGACGTCGCCGAGGAGCGAGACGTCGACCCGCTCCCGGCCGGCCGCGGTCCGCACCGGTGCGGCGTCGGTGTCGTCGGCCGGCCACATCACCTCGCCGAGCCGTCCCTCGTCGCTGCAGGTCACGCACACCTCGTCGGTGCAGCCCGGGTCGGCGAGCAGGCCTGGATGCTCGAAGCACACGTGCGTCAGTTCCCACAGCAGGTGGTACAGCAGCACGAACCGCCCGGTGGCGGGCACCATCGGATCGTCCGAGTCCACCCACAGCACGTGGGTGGCCGCACCGGGCGCGGGCCGCGGACCGGAGCCGATCCAGATGGTGTCGGTGCCCCACGCGGATGCGCGCCGGGCGATCTCGCGCACGGCCGGCTGATCGGCGGAGGCGACCGCCAGGATGACGTCGCCGGGGCGGGCGGCGACCCGGCACTGGGCGACCGGGTCCGGCTCCACGAGCGACACCGACGGCAACGCCCGTTTACCCATGATCACGGGGTGCACGAACTCGACTGCCACGTGATGGGCGTGCGGCTCCCACTGCGGGGACACCACCCACAGGGTCGCCCCGGCATGGAACCGGCGGGCCAGGCTCAGCGCCGTCGCGGCGAGGTCGGCGGCGAGTTCCGCGCCGATCGGCTCGGTGTCGTGTGTCGATGTCATCGCGCTCGTCCCGTCCCGGCAGGGTCCACGGCCCGGCTGCGTGCGAACGCGGCACCGAGCGCGGCCTGCCCCAGCGACAGGCCACCGTCGTTCGGCGGCACCCGCCTGTGTGTCAGAACCTCGAACCCTCTGTCCTGCAGCATAGTTCGCACCATGCCCAGCAGGAGCCGATTCTGGAACACGCCGCCCGTCAGGCCGATGGTGCGTACCTCCGCCGCATCGGCGATCCGGGCCGCCAACCGCACTGTTGCCGATGCCAGCGCACGGTGGAAGCCCGCCGCGAGGTCCGCGGCGGGGACCCCGAGCCGGACGCCGGCGACGAGGCAGGCCAGCGTGCCGGCCCAGTCCAGCTCGTCCCCCCGCAGCGACGAATGCACCGGCGCGGCATCCGTGGCGGTGCGCGCCAGCACCTCGAGTTCGATCGCGGCCTGCGCCTCGTAGCTGATCCGGTGCCGCACCCCCAGCACGGAGGCCACCGCGTCGAACAGCCGGCCGGCGCTGGTGGTGCGCACGCAGCCGACGCCCGACGCCAGCTGCGAGTCCACCAGGGCGCGTTCGGCGGCACCGAGCGCGCTCACGCACGGCAGGTCCTCGATCTCCTCGATGCCGGCCTCCCGCAGCACGGCCAGCGCGACCCGGGCCGGGGTGCGCACGGCGACGTCGCCGCCGGGCAGCGGGAACGACCGCAGGTGCCCGGCGCGCCGGGCGTCGCGGGGATCCGCTCCCACCAGCAGCAGCTCCCCGCCCCAGACGGTGCGGTCGCAGCCGTATCCGGTGCCGTCGAACGCGATCCCCAGCACGGGGGTACCGAGTCGGCGATGCTCGGCGAGCAGAGACGCGACGTGCGCGTGGTGGTGTTGCACTGCGCGCAGCTCGACGTCGTGGTCCTCGCAGTAGCGTTCGGCCCACTCCCGGGTCGCGTAGCCGGGATGCGCGTCGGCCACCACCACCTCGGGGGTGACGCGGTGCAGGGCGGTCAACTGCGCGACCGACGCCTCGAAGGCGCGCCGGCTCTCCACCGTGCCCATGTCCCCGAGATGCGCCGAACAGAAGGCGTAGTCCTGCCGGGTCAGGCAGAAGGTGTTCTTCACCTCGGCGCCGACCGCGAGGACCACCGGCGCCGCGCCGCCGAGCAGCACCGGCATCGGCGCAAATCCCCGTGAGCGCCGCAGCGGCAGTTCCACGCCGTCGGCGACCGCGACCACCGAGTCCTCGCACGGCACCGCGATGTCCCGGTCGTGCATCAGGAACAGATCGGCGATGCCGCCGAGCCGGGCCAGGGCATCGTCGTTGCGGAAGCAGAGAGGCTCACCGGACAGGTTTCCCGACGTCGCCACCAGCAGCCGCGGCACATCGTTCCCGTGCCCGGGCACCGGCGCGAACAACAGGTGGTGCAGCGGCGTGTACGGCAGCATCACCCCGAGCTCGTCGAGTCCGGGTGCGACCGCGTCGGCGACGGCCGCGCCGGGACGGGCCCGCAGCAACACGATCGGCCGGGCCGGCGCGGTGAGCACGGCCTGCTCGGCCGCGGACAGCAGGCACACCGCGGCGACGGCCGCGACGTCCGGCGCCATCACGGCGAACGGCTTGTCCGGCCGGTGTTTCCGCTCCCGCAGCCGGTTCACCGCGGTGGGGTTCGTGGCATCGCACACGAGATGGAAGCCGCCGAGTCCCTTGACCGCCACGATGTCCCCGGCGGCGAGCGCCGCCTGCACCGTGGCCAGCACCTCCGCGTCTCCGTCGATCCGGCGGCCGTCGCGTACGGCGAAGATCCGCGGCCCGCAGTCCGGACAGCAGATCGGCTGGGCGTGGTAGCGGCGGTCCGTGGGATCGGTGTATTCGCGGGCGCAACCCGGGCACAGGGGGAACCGGGCCATGGTCGTCGCCGGCCGGTCGTACGGCAGGTCGGTGATCACCGTGTAGCGGGGCCCGCAGTGGGTGCAGTTGACGAAGGGATGCCGGTAGCGCCGGTCGGCGGGATCGTTCAGCTCGCGCAGGCAGTCGGCGCACGTCGCCACGTCCGGCGGGACCAGGGTGCGCGCCCCGTCCGCGTGGTGACTCTCGACGATGCGGAAGTCGTCCTCGCCGCGCGGCATTCGCGGGGCGGCGGCCACGTCGACGAGCACGGCCAGCGGCGGTGCGTCGTCGCGCAGGCGGCGGGTGAACTCGTCCAGATCCGCAGCGGCACCCTCGATCTCGAGGAACACCCCGGAGTCGTCGTTGCCGCAGTACCCGCCCAGGCGCAACTCGCGGGCCAGCCCGGCGACGAACGGCCGGAAGCCGACGCCCTGCACCACGCCACGCACCACCAGGCGCCGTCGCTCGGCCACGGGGTTCACGGCGCCGCTCCCGGTTCGTCCCGGGGCCGTCCCATCAGTTCGAGCCCTTCCATCGCGCGCCGCGCGCCGGCCTCGTCGACCCGATCCATCGCGAAGCCCATGTGGATGACGATCCAGTCGCCGGGCGCGAGGTCCGGGTCGTCGAGCATGCCGACGTTCACCTTGCGCTCCTCGCCGGCCACGTCGACGAGGGCGAGCTGCCCGGCGTAGCCGTCGAGCCGCCGGATCACCCGTCCCGGGATGCCGAGGCACACCGCTCAGCCCTCGTCCCCGGCGACCGCGGCTCCCGCCGGCGGCGCCTGCGCACGCAGGCGGCGCACGGTGCGCCGGACGGCATCGACGGCCGGGCCGACGGCCGCGGCGACCGCCGGGGACAGCCCGATGCCCTCCTCGACCGCCGCCACCTGGCAGCCCACCACCACGGTGGGGGGCGCCTGCCCGCCGAGCGCCTCGAGGCTCGCGAACACCGCGGCCGGGTCCATGGCGTGCGCGTCGACTCCCGCCGGCCTCCGCGTGGCGGTGTCGGCTTCGAAGACCCGCACGGCACCCGGCTCGCCGGCCCCGGGGACGGCGTCGACGAGCACGAGCGCGTCCCACCCGTCGAGCAGGTCGTAGGCCAGGTGCATGCCGCGGATCCCGTAGTCCACCACCCGGGTTCCGGGTGTGTCGGCCGGGATCCGCCGCACCACCTCGGGGCCGAAGCCGTCGTCGCCGAGGAAGATGTTGCCGATGCCCGCCACCAGGATCCGCACCACGTCACATCCTGCGCATCCGCAGGTACCGCTGGATGTCCGGCAGCGACTGCACCGTCACGACCACCCCGCCGATCACCGCGGCGGCCAGTGCCGCGGTGGCCAGCATTCCGATGAATCTCATGGCTCCTCTTTCCTCCCGAGCGGCTCGAGTTCGTCGGGCGCGAAGTACAGGTAGCGCCCGTACCAGTCGTGCAGGTCCGCGGCCGGATCGTCGACGAGGACGACCCCGACGTGGGTCTCGCCGTCGACGTCGGCGTGCACGGTGGCCACGCGCGCCACCCGGTCCCGGAAGAACAGGTCCTGCGCGTCGGCCCGGCGCGACGGGTGCAGCCGCACCAGGCTGCCCTGCGCGACCCGCATCCCACCGATCAGCACCCCGTCCGTCTCGGGCCGGACGCTGGTGTCCGCCTCGGGGGTCCACCAGTCGACGCCGTCGGGCAGTTCTGGAATCAGCCCGCCCTCGCGGTGCGGGTCCCGCAGGATGCCGTGCAGGGCCTGCATCTCGGCGGGGGTCATCGTCTCGCAGCGTTCGACGATCTGCGCGGCCCGGGGGTCGGTGGCCCGCGCCTCGGCCTTCTCCTCGTCGGTCAGGGTCAGGACCCGCAGGGTGAGGATCTCGTCGATCTCGGTGGCGTCGAACAGGTCCCCGCCACTCTGCTCGGCGACCTGCGGATGGTCGTACAGGATGATCGGGGACACCAGCAGCGTGGCGGACTCGCCGGGTGTGGCGGGGTCGGCGTCGCCGGCGAGGACCGGGAAACACCGGGTGTGTGCGCACTCGTCCGCGAGGCCGGCGACGTCGGCGGGCGGCTCGAGCAGCGAGACGAACCGCCCGCCGCGGGCGGCGAGGATCAGATGCGCCCCGATCAGCGACCGTCGCAGCGCGTCGGCGGCGTCCACGGGTGCGTCGCCGGTGTTCTCGACGGCGAGATCCAGGCGCATCGGCGCACCGGTTCCGGCGGACGGACCCCGCTCCACACGGACGACGGCGTGCACCGGCCACCGCGTGCGTACCACCCGGCCGGTGACGGCACCGTCCGCGGCGGTGAGCAGTTCGATGTCCGCACCGCCGGGAACGGCGACCGGAACCGTAGGCGGGACGGCGAGTTCGGTGACCGGCAGCGGCCCGAGGGGAATCTCGCATTCCACGGCCTCGTCCCACCCGATCCACGAGCGGCCCGCGACGGTCAGTTCGGCCACGGTGATGTAGTCGTCGCCGTCGCGGCGCTGCACCGTGCGGGTCTGCAGTTGCAGGAACCGCACGACCACGTCGATCGTGGCGTCGGCGCGCAGTGGGCGCAGCACGCACTGCGTGGCCAGCGCCGGCTCCTCGCCGATCCCCGCGGCGGCGGCGCCGGGCGGGCCGAGCACACCGAACTGCCAGCGGGAGTGGTTCTTACGGGAACTCGCCCGGTACGGGTACAACAGGTACCCCTCGTACAGCACAGCGTCGGCCACCGCTCGCACCCGATCAGCCTGTCCCTGCACGGTCACGACGCCGCCTCCCCCGCGCCGGTCGCCGCGGCCGGCCTCGCCTCGGCCGCGGCGAGCAGTTCGGTGACCGCCGCGTCGAGATCGGTGTGCCCGTGCGCCACCTTGTACCGGGTCAGCGCGGCCAGCGTGTCGTGCCCCATGCGGGCGAACCCAGTGCCGGGGAAGTGGCTGCGGATCATCTCGTGCCACACCGAGACCGGCAGGTCGTAGCGGGCCTCGCGATCCCACGGCACCGGCTCGACAGCCACCCCGCCGCCGCCGCGGCCGAACACCGTCCCGCTGAACAGCAGCAGCAGCGGCACCGCGCCGTCGCCGAGGGCGTGCAGATACCGGGCGGCCGCGACCTCGAAGTCGTACGTGCACGGCAGCGGCAGTGCCGTCTCGCACTCGCCGTCGAAGCCCGGCACCATCGTGGACGTCTGCAACCACGCGAACGAGGAGAGGGTGCTGCCCCACCGGTCGCGGGTGCCGAACAGGTCTCCCAGGGCGGCCTCGGCGTCCGGACCGTAGCGTCGGCGGGCCGGTTCCAGGCGCACCTGGCAGCGCAGCGCCACGCTGTGCACCGGCGCACCCGTGGTTTCCCGGATCCGGAGGCGCGCCGAGAGGCTCGGGGTGGCGGCATACGGTTCGGGAGCGATGTCGACGACCGTGAAGTCCAGGGCGGTCACGCCTGCCCCCTCGCCGGGACGGGACGGCTCCGCCGGGCGACCTCCGCGAAGAAGGCGTCGAGCTCGGCACGGGCATCGGTGCCGCCGTCGAAGCCGCGCCAGACCCGCCGCAGCCGGCCGACCAGCGCGTAGCAGGCGTCGATGGGCACCAGATGGCAGTCGGCGGCGCCCCGTCGCGGAACCCGCACGAGCAGCGCCTCGACGTCCGGCAGCGGGGCCACGAGCGACGGGTTGCCGCCGCACAGCGCCTCCCAGGCGTCGAGCGGCAGCTCCGATTCGGTCGCGCCGGCCGGGCCGGGATAGAACGCGACGGTCCGGCCCAGGGTCGAATTCCGGAAGAAGAACGCCAGGTTCACCGGGATCTCGAGGCTCGCCCAGGCGCCGGGGGTGAGCGCGAACTCCGGGAAGGACAGGTACCGCTCCGGCACCGCCCGGTAGCGCAGTTCCGCCCCGGGATCGGTGAACAGCAGACAGCAGGCCCGGCACACGCACATCAGCTGGCGTGCCTGCACGTCGACGACGTGCCCGTGCCCGTCGCCGATGCCCACGGCGCACATCTCGCAGCGCTCCCCCGCCGGCCGAGGTGCGGCGATACGCTGCAGGACCTCGAAGGGGGACGGCATCACGCCACCCCGGCGGGCACGGCCACCGACAGCACGCCGTCCCGCACCAGCACCGGCACCGGTTCGAGGTGTTCGTCGCCCGCGTCGAGCCGGACCCCGGCACCGCGCACGTCGAAGTGCGCCGCACAGGTCGGGCACCGCAGCACCGCCGCGTCCGCCCCGGCCCCGGCCCGCCGGTGCAGCGCCGCGCCGGCGAACGCGTGGGTGCAGACCGGGCACCGGTCCCGGTAGGCGAGGAGCTCACCGGCGACGCGGCACACCAGAACCGGCAGTCCGGCGACGACGAAGCCGCCGACCTCACCTTCCGGGATCTCGTCGAGTTCCGGCGCCGCACACCATGTTCCACGAACATCGGAATGCACCCGGGTGAACAGCGCCGCCGCGGGAATGAGTCCTTGCCCCGTGGACCCGGCGGTCTCGACCTCGAGTTCGGTGATCTCCGGCGCCGCCGCCCGCACCGCGTCCTGCACGGCCAGCTCCAGGGTCACCGCCGACGACGGGCATCCGTGGCAGCTGCCGAGCAGACGCAACCGGACCACGTCGTCGCGGATCGCGACCAGCTCGACGTCCCCGCCGTGCGACCCGAGGTACGGGCGCACCCCGTCCAGCGCCGTGCGCACCCGGGTCTCCACGTCGTGCGGGTGCAGCCCGTGGATCAGCAGCAGACTGGCGACCAGGTCGTCGCGGGCCAGGTCGTCCATCGCGCCGGGATACCGGGCCAGCGCGTCGCAGATTCCGGCGAGTCCCGCCCCGTAGAGTCCCATCACCTCCCGGACCAGGTCCTCGGCCCGTTCGCGCGCCGCCGGCCCGGCCGCGGAGCTCGCGTCCAGCAGTGCCTCGATACGTTCACCCGACTCCCGCCATCGCTCCATCCGTCACTCCCCGGTGACCGACTGGGTCGGCGAGTGCAGTTTCTCGAGGGTCTTCCCGTCTCCGAGGTACATGTGCACCCCGCAGGGCAGGCACGGGTCGAAACTGCGCACGGTGCGCATGATGTCGATGCCCTTGAAGTGCTCGCGGTCGTTCTCCTCGAAGATCGGCTGCCCCTGCACCGCATCCTCGTACGGGCCGGGTGTGCCGTAGCTGTCGCGCGGGCTGGCATTCCACGGTGTCGGCGGATACGGATGGTAGTTGGCGATCTTCCCGTCGCGGATCACCAGATGATGCGAGAGAACGCCGCGCACCGCCTCGGTGAACCCGCAGCCGATGCCCTCGTCGGGGACCTCGAACGGTTCCCAGGTCTTGGTGCGGCCGGCCCGGATCTCTACCAGCGCCTTCTCGGCGAAGTGGAGGGCGCACGCGGCGGCGTAGGCCTGGAAGTAGGTGCGGGCCCGGTTGCGTTCGAGGGTGTTGCTGCCGTGCTGCGGGATCTTCCACTCCAACGTCACCGGCCCCTTCAGCGCGGTCTTGGGGAGGTTGATCTGCACGCTCGACCCGGTGGACTTGACGTAGCCGATGTCGACAAGCCCGGCCAGCGCCGTCGACCACAACCGGGCCAGCGGCCCGCCTCCGGTGTCGAGGGCCAGGTAGTCGGTGCCGTCGAACCAGCGGGGCGACATCACCCAGCTGTACTTGTCCTCGAGATCGCGTTTCTGCGGTCTCGGATTGGTGTGCTGGTTCCAGGGATGGCGACGGTCCACCGGATTGCCCAGCGGATCGGTCTTCACGAACATCTCCTGATCCGTCCAGTCCTCGTAGTACGAGGAACCGAGCAGGATGCGCAGGCCCAGGTTGATGTCCACCAGCGAGGTCGTCACCAGCTTGCCGTCGACGACCACCCCCGGGGTGACGAACATCTTCCGGCCCCAGTCCTCCATGTCCCGGTAGGCGAAGTTGCACGTCTCCGGGTCCTGGAACGAACCCCAGCACCCGAGCAGGGTGCGCCGCAGCCCCACCTTCTCGTACCCCGGCAGCGCCTCGTAGAAGAAGTCGAACAGGTCGTCGTGCATGGGCACGACCTTCTTCATGAACTCGACGTAGCGCATGAGCCGGGTCAGGTAGTCGGTCATCAGCTGGATCGTGGCGACCGTGCCGACACCGCCCGGGTACAGGGTGGACGGGTGCACGTGGCGACCCTCCATGAGACAGAACATCTCCCGGGTCGAGCGGCTCACGTGCAGTGCCTCGCGGTAGAACTCGCCGGTGAACGGGTTGAGCGAGCGCATGATGTCCGCGATCGTGCGGTAGCCGTGCTGGTCCGCCCGGGGGGCCCGGGTGTTCTCGGCCTTCGCCAGCACCCCCGGATTGGTCTCGGAGACCATCTTCTCGCAGTAGTCGACCCCCACCAGGTTCTCCTGGAAGATGTTGTGGTCGAACATGTATTCCGCGGCCTCACCGAGGTTGACGATCCACTCCCCGAGGTGCGGCGGCCTGGCGCCGTACGCCATGTTCTGCGCATAACAGGAACAGGTGGCGTGGTTGTCCCCGCAGATGCCGCAGATGCGGCTGGTGATGAAATGCGCGTCGCGCGGGTCCTTGCCCTTCATGAACAGCGAGTAGCCACGGAAGATCGACGAGGTGCTGTGACATTCGGCCACTTCGCGGTTCGCGAAGTCGATCTTCGTGTAGATACCCAGACTGCCCACGATTCTGGTGATCGGATCCCACGCCATCTCCACCAGGTTGCTGCCGGCGGCGGGATCGGGGACGGTGGCTGTCATCGGGCTGCCTCTCTCGGGGCGGGACTACCAGGTACGGGTCGCGCCGGTGGTGAGTTCCGTACCGGGCGTACGCCAGGACGGCTCCTTGTCCAATGTGCTCTTCGTCAGGCTCCGCAGCTGCCGCACGGCCGAGCCGTACACGCCGACCGCCCGCGTCGAGAGCTTCCCCCCGGGCGGCTCGTCCATGAACGGCATGAACTTGTCCGGGAAGCCGGGCATCGTGCAGCCGATGCAGATACCCCCGACGTTGGGGCATCCGCCGATTCCGTTCATCCAACCCCTTTTGGGGACATTGCATTTGACAACCGGCCCCCAGCAGCCGATTTTCACGATGCACTTCGGGGAGCCGTACTCGGTGGCGAAGTCGCCCTGCTCGTAGTACCCGGCGCGATCGCAGCCCTCGTGGACGGTGATGCCGAACAGCCACTGCGGCCGCAGCGCCTCGTCCAGCGGGATCATCGGCGCCTGATTCGTCGCCTGGTACAGCAGGTAGGTCAGCGTCTCGGACAGGTTGTCCGGCTGGATGGGGCATCCCGGCACGCACACGATCGGGATACCCGCCTTCGACTTCCATTCCCAGCCCAGGTAGTCGGGCACGCCCATCGCGCCGGTCGGGTTACCGGCCATGGCGTGAATGCCGCCGTACGTGGCGCAGGTGCCCGCCGCGACGATCGCCGTGGCCTTCGGCGCCAGCCGGTCGAGCCACTCGCTGGTGGTGATCGGTTGCCCGGTCTCTTCGTTGTTGCCGAAGCCGGACCAGTACCCCTCGTCGTGCAGCTTCTCGTTGGGGATCGAACCCTCGACCACCAGCACGAACGGCTCGAGCTCGCCGCGGTCCGCCTTGCGGAACCATTCGAGGAAGTCGTCCGCACCACCCTGGGGGCCGCATTCGAAATCGATCAGCGGCCAATGCACCGCGACCTTCGGCAGCCCCGGCAGCGCGCCGAGTGCAATCTCTTCCACACTGGGTTGCGTGGCGGCGGTGAGAGCCACGGAATCGCCGTCGCAACTGAGCCCGGCGTTGATCCACAACACGTGGATCAAGGCCTCTTCGGCCGCCTGGGCCTCGGGTGTGGGCATGCCGACCACCTTCCGGAGCGCCCCACGCTCCTGCGCCGCAGGAGTCGACCCTCGGCCCACTTGCGCGGCGCTTTCTCTATTAACGCCCCGTTCCGGAGGGATGTCAACGAATCATGATCGTCCCGACCGGCGGTCGGCGATCCAGCGGTACCACGCCTCCATGCCCTCCCCCGTGGTGGCCGACACCGCAAGCACCTCCACGCCGGGGTTGACCGATCCGGCGTGGCGGACACAGGTTTCGAGTTCGAAGTCGACATACGGCAGCAGGTCGACCTTGTTGACGACGACGAGATCGGCGACCGCGAAGATGTGCGGGTACTTGAGCGGTTTGTCCGTTCCCTCCGGCGTCGAGATGAGCACCACCTTGGCCTGCTCCCCAGATCGAAGAGGGCCGGGCACACCAGATTCCCCACGTTCTCCACGAACAACAGCGTTCCCGGAGCCGGATCCAGGGCGGTGAGCGCGTCGTGCATCATCTGCGCGTCGAGATGGCATCCGGCACCGGTATTGACCTGCACCGCGGCGCATCCCGTCGAGCGGATGCGCTCGGCATCGAGCAGGGTCTCCTGGTCGCCCTCGATCACCGCGATCGGCGCGGAGCCGGACAGCTCACGGATCGTTCGTTCGAGCAGGGTGGTCTTGCCGGCCCCCGGCGAACTCATCACGTTGATCGCCGTCACGCCGCGACCCGCGAGCCACCCTCGCGTACGCTCGGCGAGCAGGTCGTTCTTCGCGAGCACCTGCTGTTCCAGAGTGACGGTCTCGGTCTGCACGGGCGCACGGTCGTGCTCGTGGCCGTGGCCGTGCTCGTGGCCGTGGCCGTGGCCGTGCTCGTGGCCGTGCTCGTGGCCGTGCTCGTGGCCGTGGGGAAGGTCGTGCGCGTGCGGCACCGTGATCCGCGGCCCCGCCTCGTCGTCACAGCCACAGGTGGCACACATCGCTTCAGCTCACCTCCATCGACACGATGCGAAGCTCGCGGCCCGACCGCACTTCGACATCGGCACTTCCGCAGGAGCACAACAGAATCGGATCGAACAGTGCGAATTCGGTCCCGCAGTCCCGACAGTGCCCGACACCGGCGGGCGTCTCGATGTCCAACCGTGCACCTTCCGCGACGGTGCCCACCGTGACCAGCTCGAAGCAGAACAGCATCGAGTCGGGGATCACGGCACACAGCGCTCCCACCGCGACGCGCACACTGTGCACGCGACGGTCGCCGGCGTGCTCGCACACCGCGTCCACGACGCTCTGCGCGATCGACAATTCATGCATCGCGGCCCCACTCCGCCCACCTCACGGGCTCGTCTTCACGATAGGCCGCGGGCCCGCCCCGGGGACGCGGAATCAGATGCTTCCGTTCTCCGGGGCGGCGTGGTCACGGTCCGGGTGCGTGTGCCCGGCGTGCTGGTGGGTCGCGCCGATCGAATGCAGCAACTCGTGGACCGTCTCGTCCACGAGGCGGTACCGCACCATACGACCCTCACGCTCCGCCGCCACCCAGCCCTGGTTGCGCAGCAGGCGCAGCGCGTGGGACACCGCGGTGCCGGTCATCTCCAAGGCTGCGGCAAGGTCCGTGACACAGATGCCCGGCGCGTGGTGCAGGCACAGCAACAAGCGCAGCCGGTTCACGTCGGATAACAGTTCGAAGCGGTGGGCCCACCGGTCGATGTCCGGCGTGTGCAGTGCCGCAACGGCGCGCTGCACGTCGGCGGGGTCGAACATTGCGCCGGACGTCATGGCTGAAGTCTACGAACCCGCGGGCCGTCGTAGTGCCCACACCCGTACTGCGGGTACGGACGGGATACCCCCCTCGTCCCACGACACGGTCCTACAGTGGAAGGGTAGACCGTGGCCGTGCCGCAGGCGCGGCGTCCGCCGCGCCACAGGGGGTGCCCCGATGATGGAGGAAACTTCGGTCCGCGATCTGCCTCGCGCGCTGGGGAACGAAAGCCTGACCCGTCGGCTGGCGGAGTGCCGGCCGGCGGTGTTCCTGGACTACGACGGAGTACTCACTCCGATCGTGCCGCGACCGGAGGACGCGGTGATCTCGGACGGCATGCGCACCGTGGTCCGGGAACTCGCGTCACGCTGCCCGGTATGCGTCGTCACCGGCCGGGACCGGGCGGTGGTGCAGCAGCTGATGGGTATCGACGACCTGGTGGTGGCCGGCAGCCACGGCTTCGACATCTGGACCCCGCAACGCGGCTCCGTCTCCGACGACCGCGTCGCTCGGTTCGCGGACCTCGTCGCGGCGGTGACCGACCGGCTCCGCACCGAGATCGGGGCGATCCCCGGGGCGCTGGTGGAGCCCAAACGGGCGTCGGTCGCCGTGCACTATCGGCTCGCCGAACCCGCCGACCGGAACCGGATCGCGACGGTCGTGCAGGGGCTGCTCTCCGAGTACCGCGGCGAGCTGAAGGTCACCCCGGGGAAGATGGTGTACGAGCTCGCGCCCGCCGTCGACTGGGACAAGGGCCGAGCCGTGCTGTACCTGATCGAGGTGCTCGACCTCGACTCCGCCGGCACCGTACCGGTGTACCTGGGCGACGACATCACCGACGAGGACGCCTTCCGGGCGCTGCGCGGACGTGGGATCGGCATCCTCGTCGGCCGGGCGGACGATCCGGAGATGGCAGGCCGGACCACGGCCGCCGAGTTCGTGCTCTCCTCCGTCGACGAGGTGGAGCGCTTTCTGACCGCACTGGCGCGGTGATCGCGGACCACGCCACGGGAGTCCGGGAGGGAACGTCGTGCAGGAGCCGAAGTTCGAGCTCGACTACGACCGGTTCGACAGCGCGTCGGAGGGACTGCGGGAGGCGCTGACCTCCACCGGGAACGGCTACTTCTGCACGCGCGGCACCGCCGAGTGGGAGGACATGAGCCCCATCCACTATCCCGGCACCTATGTGCACGGGATCTACAACCGCGAGACCACGATCATGGGCGGACGCCCGGTACTCAACGAGGACCTGGTCAACGTGTCCAACTGGCTCGTCCTCAAGCTGCGCATCGAGGGCCAGGACGCGGTCCGGCTCGACAACGTCGACGTGCTGTCCTACCGGCACACCTACGACATCCGGCTCGCCACGGTGATGCGCGAGCTGCGGTTCCGGGACCGCTTCGGGCGGGAGACGACGCTGCGGAGCCGCCGCTTCGTGAGCATGGCCCACAGCCACCAGGCCGGGATCGAGTGGACGCTCGTCCCGGAGAACTGGTCGGGGCAGATCGAGGTGGTCTCCGCGCTGGACGGTCGCGTCACGAACCAGATCGTCGCCCGCTACCGGCAGCTCGAAGGGCGCCATCTGGATCCGGTGTCCCCGCGCACGTTCGGCACCGAGACGATCGCCCTGCGGGTGCAGACCCGCCAGTCCGACATCTACGTCGCCGAGGCCGCACGCACCCGGGTCTTCCGCGGGGAAGGTTACGACGACGGACCCGTGGAGGTGGACCGCTCGCTGTACCAGATGGAGGACTACATCCAGCAGGTGCTCTGCTTCGATGTCGAGGAGGGCCGGCCGACACGCGTGGAGAAGATGGTCTCGTTGTTCACCTCCCGGGACAATGCGATCACCGAGGCGCTGGCCGCGTCCGGCCGGCACGTGCTGCGGTACCCCGACTTCGCCGCCGCGTACGCCGAGCACGAGGCGGCGTGGGACGAGCTGTGGGACATCTGCGACGTCCGGCTGCCCAGCGAGCCGCGCGCCCACCTGCTGCTGCGGCTCCACGTGGCGCACGTGCTGCAGGTCTGTTCCCGGCACACGGCGCGGCACGACGTCGGGGTGCCGGCGCGGGGCCTCAACGGGGAGGCCTACCGGGGGCACGTGTTCTGGGACGAGATGTACATCTACCCCTTCCTGAACCTGCGGATGCCGGAGGTGACCCGGAGCCTGCTGCTCTACCGGTACCGACGGCTGTCGGAGGCCCAGGCCGCGGCCGAGGAGGCCGGGTACCGCGGTGCGATGTTCCCCTGGCAGAGCGGCAGCGACGGCACCGAGGAGACCCAGGCCGTCCATCTCAATCCCCTTTCCGGACAGTGGGATCCAGACCTCAGCCGCAATCAGCGGCACGTCAACGCGGCGATCTTCTACAACGTGTGGCGCTTCCTGCAGGCGACCGACGACACGGAGTTCCTGGCCGACTACGGCGCCGAGCTCATGCTCGAGATCGCCCGATTCTGGGCGTCGACCGCCCACTTCAACCCCGAGCGCGAACGCTACGAGATCCACGGTGTGATGGGGCCGGACGAGTTCCACGAGCGCCATCCCGGCGCGTCCGAGGACGGACTGCGCAACAACGCCTACACCAACGTCATGGTGGCCTGGATCATGGCGACGGTGCCGTCGGTGCTCGACTCGCTCTCGGCCAGCCGCCGCAGCGCCCTGCTCGCCCAGCTCGCGGTGACCGACGAGGAGCTGCACACGTGGGACGACATGAGCCGGCGGATGTTCGTGCCCTTCCACGAGGGGGTCATCAGCCAGTTCGAGGGCTACGACGAGCTCGAGGAGCTCGATTGGGAGCACTACCGTGCCGCCTACCCCAACATCCAGCGGCTCGATCGCATCCTCCGGGCGGAGGGCGAGGATCCGAACCGGTTCAAGATGGCCAAGCAGGCCGACACGGTGATGCTGTTCTTCCTGTTCGACGACGACGAGTTGCACGCGACGTTCGAGCGGCTGGGTTATCCGTACGACCAGGAACTGGCCCGGCGCACCATCGAGTACTACGACCAACGGACCTCGCACGGGTCGACGCTCAGCCACGTCACGTTCGCCGGCGTGCTCGCCGACATCCACCCGCCCAGTTCGTGGGAGCGCTTCATGGTGGCTCTCGAGAGCGACGTCAGTGACATACAGGGCGGAACCACCAAGGAAGGCATCCACATGGGGGTCATGTCCGGCACGCTGGACCTGCTCCAGAGCAGCTTCGTCGGGGCCCGGGTCTACAAGGGCGTGCTGCTGTTCCGGCCCCGGCTGGTGGACCGGCTCGACGGCGTGTCCTTCTCGATCCGGTTCCGGGGCACGCCACTGCGGGTGCGCATCGTCGGCAACGAGTTGACGGTGCTCGCTCAGCCCGAAGGGTTCCACGGCCCCGTCCGGGTGGGTCTCGACGGCCAGGTGTGCGAACTCGGGGCCGGGGAGAGTTGTGTGTTCACCCTGCCGTCGCAGGAACCGTCGATGTCCTGAGCGCCGCAGGATCGCCGCGGCCGAATGTCACACGCATTCGATCCAATTGAACGCGTGTGACATTCGGCCGCCGGCTCCAGCGCCTTACGCCAGGGTGCGGCGCATCAGTTCGGCGACGCTCCGGTCGTACGCGACGAGCGTGACGATCTCGACCGCGGTCCGGGCGGCGGTCAGGGCGGTGACCGCCTGCCGGATCGCGTCTTCCTTCGGCCAGCCGTAGGCACCGGCGGAGATCAACGGGAACGCGACGGTCCGGGCGCCGAGGGTGTCGGCGACGGCAAGGCTGCGGATGTACGCCGACCGCAGCAGGTGCGAGCGGTCCTCGTGAGGCGAGTAGATCGGCCCGACGGTGTGGATCACCCAGCGCGCCGGGAGCTTTCCTGCGGTGGTGGCCACCGCCGCGCCCACGTCCAGACCGTTGGGCAGCGTCGTCGCGCGCAGGGCCTTGCAGGCGGCGAGGATCTCCGGACCGCCGGCGTGATGGATGGCGCCGTCGACGCCGCCGCCGCCGAGGAGGGAGGACTTGGCGGCGTTGACGATCGCGTCGACGCGCTGGGTGGTGATGTCGCCGTGGACGACGTCGATCAGAGTCACGATTGCTCCTGGAGTTCGGTGGGGTGAGCGGAGACGGCGGCGCGGCGGTCGTATCCCTTCCGCGCGGCGTCCGTGGCCAGGTGGTTCAGGTCGTGCGCGGTGTGCCCGGGCCAGCCGTGCAGGATGCGCCGCCACCGATCGGGGACCGCCGAGGCTCCCCAGCGGGCGCCGAGCAGTCCGCCCGCGATGGCGGCGGTGGTGTCGGTGTCACCGCCGGCGCGGACCGCGGCCTCGAGGGCACGCTGCAGGTGCCCGGCGTCGGAATCGTCGGTGGTGCTGATCGCCCACCACGCGGTCTGCAGGGCGTGGACGGTCCATCCGTTGTTCGCGAAGTCGCCGGGCGTGCCGTGCTCGGCCCGGTCGAGCAGCGGAGCCCAGTAACCGGCGACGTCGGCGGGACAGACCTGCAGGTAGCCGCGGACACCGTCGAAGGTGCCGTGCAGGACGGCGTGGCGGATCGCATACGTCCACAGCCGGCAGGCCTGAACCGCCTGCGGGTCGTCGTGGGTCAGCAGCGCCACCTCCCCGGCGGCGGCGACGGCAGCGTCCGCGTCGCCCGAGCCGAGATAGGACAGGGCGACCGGGGCGGTCCGCATGAGGGCGCCGTTGCCGCCCTTGCGACCGGTCAGCGCGCGCGCGCGGGCCTGCATCGCCGCGGCGCCGGCGGGGCGATGCGAGAGCACGGCGCGGGTCTGGTTGCCGATGTCCTTCGGGCCGGAGTCGAACCACCGCACGAACTGCGCGGCCACCGCGTCGAGACCTGCTGCGCCGCCGAGGTCGACGCCGGTGGCCGCGACCTCGGCGACGGCGACGGCCATCGCGGTGTCGTCGGTCCACTCCCCCGGTTCCCAGCCGAACACGCCCCCGCCGATCATGTCGATCACCGCGTCGGCGGCGGGATGAGTGAACTCGTAGCCGGCACCGAGGGCGTCCCCCGCCGCCGTCGCGAGAAGCACCCCCACCGCCCGGTCACACTGCTGCGCCGTCAACGCCATTTCCCGCTCCCTCCGCCGACCATTTCGATCAAATCTGCGCTATCAACTTAGATCAAAATCACGCTAAAGTGCAACCGTGAGCGACTGGACGGACGGGGCGGGCCGGAAGCTGGCCGAGTACCCGCACCCCTCGACCGCGGTGGACATCGCCGTGCTGACCTACTCCGACGGCGAACTGCGAGTGCTGGTGGTCGAGCACAGTCTCGGAGACCTGGCCCTGCCCGGCACCTTCCTCCACGAACGCGAACGCGCCGCCGACGCCGCCCGACGTGCACTGCGTGACAAGACGAGCCTCACCGGCATCCGGTTCCATCAGATCGGCGTGTTCGACGCTCCCGACCGGGACCCGCGCGGATGGGTGATCTCGATCGCCCACGCCGCGGCGTTGCCTCGCAAGGACCTTCCGGGCGACGCCCACCTCGTGTGCGTGCGCGACGGAAAGGCCGAGCAGCCGTTGGCCTTCGACCATGCCGAGATGGTGGCGGCGGCCGTCGCGGATCTGCGAACCCGCTACGCGCAGCGCGTGGATCCCGACGGACTGCTCGGCGACGAGTTCACCGTCCTCGAGCTGCGGCGGTTGTACGAGGTGATATTCGGCGTTCCGCTGCAGAAGGATTCGTTCCGCCGCCACGTGGTCGACGCTCTCGTCAGCACCGGGCGCATGTCGAGTCCGGGCGCCGGCCGGCCGGCGGAACTGTTCCGCCGCAAGGACGGCGCGCGGTTGCCGGCTCAGGCAGCGGTGTTGTTCACCGGCTGATATGCCCGCGGTGCGGATTCAGAGGATCGGGTAGACGAAGTGTCCCGGCCCGCCGCCCGGCAGACTCGAACCCGTGACGTTCGGCAGATTAGCCGGCAGCCGGATCAGCTTGTGCGGCTGCCCGTTCTGATCGGCCTGCCAGCAGTCGGTGGTCACGCCGTGGAATCCGACGCAGACGATCCGGGTGCCGGTGCCGAACGGTGACGTGAGCCGATTCCGGTTCACCAGCGGATTCCAGTAGTCGAGGTCCGCCGGGGTGAGGAAGTCCTTGGTCTCGAACGGCACCATCGGTGTCGGATAGGACGGAATCTGGGGCCACTCGTCCTGGGCCGCTGCCGGACCGGACGCACCGAGGACGGCCGCGGCCGTCAACAGCAGCGTGGCTCCCGCGCGCCGGGCATGGCGGCCGATACGGATGCTCGTCATCTCGCCTCCTCGCGGAACTCGTCCGACCATGGAAGCACGTCGCCGCCGCCCGCGCCGGGCGCCACGCGGAGACGGACCGGTCAGCCGAGCCGCTTGTGGTAGACGACGACGTCGCACGGGACCGCGAGCAGCGGGACCAGTTCGGGGTACATGACCTCGGGCCCGTCCGTCCGCACCGGCACGTACCCCATTCGCGGATACCACTGCGACAGGAACACCTTCGACGCGTGCTCGAAGTCTCTCGGCTGGATGACCTCGAGCTGCATGATCTCGCTCCCGAGCCGTGCCGCGTGGGCCTCGGCGAACCGCACGAGGGCACGGCCGATGCCGGCGCCCCGCACCTCCGGATCGGCAGCGAGCATCCCGAACTCGGCGACGCGGGCGTCGAGCTGCACCACCTTCACGCAGCCCACGATCCGGTCGCCGAGCGAGGCGACGAAGAGCCGGCCGGCACGGGCCAATTCGGCGATCTCGCTCGCCGAGGTCCGGGTGGCTCCCTCCGGCCACATGCCTTCCTCCGCGACCGCATAGACGGCATTGACGAGGTCGGCGACCACCTTGGCCGTGTCGTCACTGCCGTCGGACGGGCGCACAAGGGGCCCGATGCTCAGCTCTCCGGAGTCCGTCAACGTCCTTCACCCGCTCCACTCGACGACCGCCGCCCGCAGCTCCTGTAGACCGGCGGTCCGGCTTGCCGGGACAAGCCTAGCGACCGGGACGACGCGACCGCTCCGGCCCCCGGCGGGCGGCCGGGAAAAGCTCAGCCGGGCAGCGCGCCGACGGCGGGCCTCGACGCCCCGAACTTCGAGGCGAGTTCGCGCCGTGCGGCCCGGTCGCCGAGCCGCTCGAGGAACCGCCTCCCGGTGCGCGTGCGTGCGACCACTGTGGAGAAGACGACGTTCTTGACCACCACCGGCGGAACCGCCCATGCCGGGGTGACGGGCAGACCCAGCTCCCGCAGGCTCTGCGCGCCGAGGAAGTACCGGAGCATGCTCAGCAGGCGCTGCCGCTCGTACCGGCCGCGCACATCGCCGAACCGGTCGTAGTCGAGGGTGCGCTGGCCCTCCACGAGGGCCCCGGACAGCGCGGCCCCCGCGGGCGTGACGTCGTCCTGCACCAACAGCACGTGGTAGTTGAACACGTGCTGCTCGCGTTCGGTGTCGAACAGCCAGTCCTCGTCGATGCCCATGAGCCATCCGACGTATTTCCACAGGTGCATCACCGCCCGGGACTCCTCACGGGTGACGAAGTAGCCGAGCGCCCGCATGCCGAGCAGCAGCGTGCCGTTGAACAGCCCCAGGGTTGCCGCCTGGTCGGTCTGGTTGATCGGCAGCCCCCAGCGTTCGATGTCCCATCGACCGTTGGTCTCGAACTGGTGGTTGATCAGCGCGTGCATGGCGCGCACGTGCACGGTGAGCTTGAATCCCTCACCGTCCCGGCGCATCCCACCGGGCTCGCCGACCGCCGTACCCCACTTCTGGGTTTCGCCGAGGCGTCGCATCGCGGTCGAACCGGTCAGGCCCCCGGTCTCGACCAGCAGATCCGGCGGCCCACCGAACCGGTAACCGCCGATGAGCGACAGCTGGAGCAGCACGTCGATGCGGCTGCGGCCCATCCGGCGGAAGGCCCGGGCACCCTTCTCCACCAGGTCGAAGTCCACCCATTCGGGGACGTGATCGACCACGGCGAAGAACCGTCGCAGTGCGTCCGGCGCGTCCGGTACCGCGTCGATGCCGTGCTCGAGCGCCCGATGGAACTGCGCCATGGTCACCCGCTCGGCGTTCGTCCGGGGGCGGCGCATCGCGCGCACCAGGTCCGCGCCCACCTCGTCGCGGGCGACCATCCGGCGGCCGATCCGGTCGAGCAGTTCCTCGTCGACGGCACCGATCCGCGCGTAGGCGCGCAGGGGCCGCCCGATGCGCTCGTTTCTGGGTCGGATGCCGGCGTATCGGTGCGGGTAACGCCCCGCCTGCGCGTCCTGTCGAATCTCCTGTGCCACCATGGGCCGATGCTTACACGAGCAATTACTCGCGTTCAATTCGCATCCGGACGGTGCCGGTGAGACCGGCGGAGCAGGGCCGGATGCGCCGCGTACCGCAGCAGCGCCGCTCGCAGGAGATGGTCGAACGCATCGTCGCCGCCGGCCGGGAGGTCCTGCTCGCCGACGGATACGAGGGCGCCTCCACCAATCGGATCGCCGCCGCGGCGGGCATCAGCCCCGGATCGCTGTACCAGTACTTCCCCGGCAAGGACGCCATCGTGGCCGAAGTCGTCGACCGCTGGACCGAGGAGGTGCAAGCTCGCATTTCGCACGTGTTCACCGGTGCGCTCGACGCCCCCACCTGGACCGAATCGGTGCGAACCAACATGCGGGTGCTGCTCGAGGCACTCGGCGAGAACCCCCGCCTGCTGCGCGTGCTCATCGAGCAACTCCCCCGCACGCCGGACAGCCGGCTGGTCGCGTTCGAACACCGCATCGACGCGCTGCTGGCCATGTGGCTGCGCTTCAATCCCGGCCGGCGCCCGATCGAGCATCCCGAGGCCATCGCATGGATGCTCGTCCGCACCGTCGAGAACGTCGCGGTCGGCTACGTGCTCGATCAGCCGCCCATCGAGCCGGACGTCATCGCGGACCAGCTGACGGCCATGATCACCGCCTATCTCAAAGAAATGCTGGACTGACACTCCACACTCGCGTGTCGCTTTCCGGACTCATGTCGCTCGTATCGGGATCGGGAATGTTCCTGAGGTCCCGAGGAACCAAGGTCGGCGGCTCACAGCCCAGCTATCCCGTTGCCGATCAGAACCAGGCCCAGGACCAGAAGGACTGTCGCCATGATCGCCGCGTGGTGCCGGGTCATCCACTCATCGGCCACGGCGAGCGCGCGATCAGCGCGGTCGGTGAACACGCCCCGAACCACGGCCGGGGCGGCCACGCCCAGGCTCGCCACGACCGTGAAGACAACCAGCGCCACGACCTGCTCGAGCACCCGCGCAGTCGCGTCCGCGATGACCGCTGCGCCCGCCGCGACCAGGGCGAGGTTCTTCGGATTCGCCGCCGCAAACAGAAACCCCAGACGCAGAGCCCGTCGAGCGGTCATGGTCTGTGCGGCCGCCATCCACCCTGGCACGGTGGACTCCTCTCCGGCCTGCGGCCGCGCCCGCCACTTCCGGACAGCCATCAGGACCAGCACGATCCCGAGCGCGAGTTTCACAGCACCGGCCCACCAGGTGGGCTCGTCGGCCAGCATGATCACATCCGCCACCGCGAGCACCACGGCGCCCACGACGAGCAGGCCCGCAACCCAGCCACCGACGAAGGCGTACGACACGCTCACCGGCCGCTTGGTGACCAGGAGCACCGACAGCATCACCATCGGCATCGCGGCCAGCAGCAGGCCGACCGCGATCGGTAGGGACTGCCCGATCGCGCCTGTCACGAGTCACTCCTCGGAGTACCGATCATCGACGAAGGGTAGTCGCCTCAGCTATCCGGTGGGGACGGCACAGGCACGAGATCTTCTCCGGTCCCTGAGGAAAGGGGGTTGTGCGCAGGTGCAGCCACCAGGCCCGTACCGGGACGGCTGCCCTTCCAACGACGTATCGAGCACGCCTCGCCCTCGTTCGGCCATCCCTGCGCATCGGTTCGCCCATTCGGCGGTGCGCAGCGCTCAACCGGATCGCTGCGAGTCGGTTGCCCATCGGCGCGGCACCGCCACCTCCATCAGCACACCGGTCTCGATCCGTCCCGTGGTGTCGAGGTCGCGGGTGAACCACGTCGGGCTGCGATGAGTGCGCCGAAGGATCCGGGTGCCGGGGACCGGCTGCCACATCCCGACTGTCCGCCGGTACTCCATGCCCTCCAAGTACAGACCGAGCACGTGTCCGGTGGTGGGGCTGATCCCGCCGGGCACGATTCCGCCGTGGCATGTCGCCGAGAAGTACCCTCGCGCGCTGACAGTCCGTGAGTTCTCGGGGTTGGGCCAGTACGCCTCAACACCGCCGGCGGTGGCAATCTTGCTGTCGCGGTTCCAGCGGGCACCGGCCGGCAACGCTCTACCTCGATCGGAGTTCGTCTCGACGAACGTCAGCGTCCACGTCGCGTCGTCTCCGACGACGGGAGCGGTGCCGCAGCATTCGATCTCCCAGTCTTCGACGAACACGACGATGATGTCGACACTGCTGGGGGCGGGGGTCGGTTCGGTGAACCTGTGCATCTCATGCCCCGAGTACTCGACGAACCGCGGCACGACGGCCAGGGACCCGGGGTCCCCTGCGATCACTCATCTCTCGAGGTGATCCGCATTTCGGATGATTGCCATTCCCACCGATGAGTTTCTCCGCCCCGTGGAGTCTCAATCTCCGTATCATCCTCATCGAGAGTGCGGGAGGAACCGAGTGAATCAGCTGCTGAGAGTCCAGAACTTCACCGTCTCGTGTGACGGCTTCGGGGCCGGTGTACACCAGAGCCTCGAGAGGCCGTTCGGACACGCCGACCCTGGCGAGATGTTCGCGTGGGCCGGCGCGACGGCGAGCTGGCCCATGCGCACAGACCCTGGCGGCAGCCGTGGCCTCGACGACTACTTCACGCGGGACTACGCCCGCAATATCGGTGCCGAGATCATGGGCCGCAACAAGTTCGGTCCCCAACGCGGGCCTTGGCACGACCACGAGTGGCGCGGATGGTGGGGCGACGAACCCCCGTTCCGCACCCCGGTCTTCGTGCTGACCCACCACCCGCGCCCGTCGTTCACCCTCTCCGACACCACCTTCCACTTCGTCGACGGCGACCCGGCCACGGTCCTCGAGCGGGCGCGGGAGGCGGCGCGGGGCAAGGATGTCCGGCTCGGTGGCGGGGCTACCACCATCCGGCAGTTTCTCGAGGCCGACCTCGTCGACACCATGCACGTGGCAGTCTCGCAGGTGCAGCTCGGATCCGGAGTACGACTCTGGGAGTCACCCGATGAGCTACTCGACCGGTTCCATCTCGAGGTCGTGCCCAGCCCGAGCGGCGTGACGCACCACCTGTTCTGGCGAAGGTGACGCCCGGGCACGGAATTCTCGCATCGAAGTCACCTCAGCCCAGTGCGGTATGCGGCGTTCCATATCCGGGGGTTCCGAAAAAATCTACTATCCGGGGATAGTTCGTCGTTGTTACCGTCGGCGGATGGCTGTCCGCTACCACGTCACCTCCGTGCTCAACCGTGCTTCCATCTCACGATACGGTCTGGACTGGAATCGGATGGATGCCGCGCCCGGTATCGCCGGTAGCCGACGGCCCGAGCAGCAGGGCTGCTTCCTCTGCGCCGGCGAGTGGGAGCGGGACTGGTTCGTGCAGATGAACAACACCGGCGGCGCGGTCGACGTGTGGGAGGTCCACGGGATCGATGCCGAGGATCTGGTCGAGTCTCCGGAGGGCCACTACTACTTTCCCGGGGTCATTCCCGCCGCCCATCTGCGGCTGGAGCAACGGGACGTGCCGCCGGTTCACCGCTGAGGGCGGGTCGCCGGAGCCGGGACGCTGCACCGTGCAACGGGGTCGACCCGGAGGTTGCGCCGAGGTGGTCGGTCAGGTCCGACGCGGAGTCAGGTGACGATCCACAGCGCCAGAACCGCGACGACCAGGGTGAGAGGCGTCGTGATCACGCCGAGCCGGGTGTAGGTGTAAAGGTCCGGACGGCCGGCGGAGCCTTCGAGCAGACGTCGCCACAGCATCGTGGCGAGGGAACCGACGTAGGTGAGATTCGGACCGAGGTTTACACCGAGCAGCGCAGCAAGGATCAGAGCGGGCGGGGCCCCGGGGCCCAGAGCGGTGAGGAGCATCAACGTCGCGGGAATGTTGTTGACGACGTTGGCGGCCACCGCGGCTGCGGCCGCCACCCCGAGCAGCGCCCCGAGGCTCGGCTCGGTGGGCAGCACGTTCGCCAACGCGTCGCCGACGGGGCCGGACGAGACGCCGGCGACAACGACGGCCAGCGCGAAGACGAACACGCAGAACCACAGATCGGCGGCGGCGAGAACTCGCCGAGGGGTGGTGCGATGCCGCCGCAGGGCCGGGACGGCAAGGGCCGCCGCGCCCATCGCCGCCGCCCACACGGGTTCGATCCCCAGCGGCCCCGTCGCCGCGAATCCGACGAGGGTGGCGGCGACGATCCCGAGCGCGTAACGCGGCGCGTGCACGGGCGGTATCGGGTCGGGTTGCAGCGGTGGCAACGAGGCGAGGTCGCGCGCGAAGAACCACCGGAAGACGAGACCCTCGACGAGCACCACCGCGAGCCACGGCAGCGTCATGAGGACGGTGAAGTGCAGGAATGTGAGTCCGGTAGCGGTGAAGGCCAGCAGGTTCGTCAGGTTGGAGACGGGCATCAGCAGCGACGCCGAGTTCGCCAGGTGCCCGGTGGCGTAGACGTGCGGTCGGGGCGACATCCGCAGCGCCGTCGCGGCCCGCAGGACGATCGGCGTCAGCAGGACCACGGTGGCGTCGAGACTGAGCACGGCGGTCACGACGGCGCTGGTGACGAACACGGCGTTGAGCAGACGTCGCGGGTCGTGATTCGCGCGCCGGACGAGAACCGACGCCACCCACGCGAATACGCCGAGCGCGTCGGCGAGATGGCCGAGCACGAGTATGACGGCGAGGAACGCAACGGTCGGGAACAGCGTGCGCAGCTGCTGCTCTACTTCGTGCGGGGTTACGACGCCGAATGCGACGACTGCGGCCGCGGCCGGCAGTGCCACGAACACCTCCGGCAGTCCCCACGGACGCATCACGGCGAAGACGAGCACCCCGGCGAGCATCGCCACCGCTACAGCAACCACAAGGTCGATAGTGCCAGCGCACGAAATGCTCGGGCACCGAACTCCGAGCACGCGATGAACGTCCAGAAGCGGCGCGCCGACAGGAGCAAGCCGGCATGTTCCCTGCCGGAGGTCCTGCTCGCCTCGGCAGCGGCACAAGCGGTCTCGCTGCGCCTTGCACCTTCGCCCCGCCCTGCCCATTTCACCAACGAGCCGGGGTCAGCGCTGGTGCGCCGTCAGGGCATGCCCGAACGGCGCACCCACGACTATGTGGCCACGGGCGGATCGAGGGCGGTTCACCGAAAGAGACGCGTGGAACCGGCCCGGCACCGTCGCACCCAGGTCTTTCGCCGGCTCGGACTCGCGGCGTGCGAGCGGCGGCCCCGGTTCGCGCCTCGACGCCGGGGCCGCCGCCGGTCAGGCGTGGACGCGAGGACGGCGATGCGCCCACGGCATCGCCCGCTCCATCGTGCCCGCCAGTTGCAGCAGGGTCGCCTCGTCTCCGTAGCGCCCGGCGAACTGCACCCCGACCGGCCACCCCTCGGCGGACTGCCCGAGCGGCAGCGAGATCGCCGGATGCCCAGTGGTGTTGAACACCGAGGTGAACGCTCCGTAGTCGAAGATGCGGTCGTACCATCCGCGCGCGTCCAGCTCCGGGTTGTCGGCGTCGAGGTGCCCGAGCGGGACGGTCGGTTGCGCGGTCGTCGGTGTGAGGAGCACGTCGTACTCGCCGAGGAAGCGTGCCACCTCGCGGCGCACCGTGTTGAACACCCGGTCGGCGGCGTACAGATCGCGCGCGGTGAGCATCGCGCCGTACCGGGCGCACTCGAGCGTCGTCGCCTCCAGGTGCTCGCGACTGGGTGTGACGCCCAGCAGTTCTGCGGTTGCGTAGACGCCGTCGGCGAGGAAGCTGCACCAGGCGGTGAAGTTCGCGTCGTCGAAGGTCTGCGCGTCGATACGCGGGGCCGCCTCTTCGACGTGGTGGCCGAGTCGCTCGAGTACTGCCGCCACCTCCTGCACCGTGGCGACGGACTGCGGGTCGACCGCGCGGGACGGGTCATACGGGGTGGTGCACACCGCGATCCGCAACGGCCGCACGTCCTGCCCGACCAGCTCGGCGAACGGGCGCTCGGGCGCCGGGAGCAGATACCGATCGCCCGGCTCACTGCCGTGCACCGCGTCGAGCAGCCCGGCACTGTCGCGGACGGTGCGCGTCACCGCGAATTCGATGCCCAGGCCCATGAGCGGGTCGGCGTATTCGGGTCCGGGGGTGGTGCGGCCCTGGGTCGGCTTCAGGCCTACCAGCCCGCACGCGGCGGCGGGGATCCGGATCGACCCGCCCCCGTCATTGGCGTGCGCCATCGGTAGTGCACCCGCCGCCACCAGCGCCGCCGACCCGCCGCTCGACCCGCCCGGGCTGCGGTCGGTGTCCCACGGGTTGCGAGTGGGGCGCCCGTACGCGGCGGCCGCCTCCGTCGACGCGTTGAACCCCAGCTCCGGCGTGGTGGTCACGGCCATGGTGGCCAGGCCCGCGCGGCGGAAACGCGCCATCAGATAGGTGTCCTCCGCGGGCACGAGACCGTCGCCGAACAGCCGGCTTCCGTTGCGCTGCGGGACGCCGGCCGCGTGCGCGATGAGGTCCTTGATCGCGAACGGTACGCCCGCGAACGGGCCGTCGCTGCTGTGGTCGAGTGGGGTGGCGAACCGTTCGCCGGCGACTGCGCCGAGAACCGGATCGACGGCGTCTATCGCCCGCGCCGCGACGTCGTGCACCTCGGCCGGGCTCACCTGCCTGTCAGCAATGAGGCGGGCCAGGCCGGTTGCGTCGTGCGCGGTGTAGTCGTTGATGTCCACGGTGATCTCCATTCGGGGGAACGAACGGCCCGACAGTAGGGTGACGCCCGTAACACAACATCGGCCGAACGACCGATGCGCGAACGCCGAAACGATGCCCCTGGCCAACGCGCGACGCGCCGGGGATGATCACCTCATGTCCCGCGCCGACACGGAACGCCTCGCGGCCGCGCTGGCACTGAGTGCACGCCTCGCCCGCGACGACAGCCCGCCCGACCCAGCTCGCGTCCTGTTCGAGCTGTCCGCGTGCGTGCCGTTCGCGCATGGCGCCATCTCTCGCTGGGACGCGGCGCGCGGGTGCCACCGCACCGCCTCCAGCCTCGGCTACCCGCGGCCGATCGTCGACGCGATCAATCGCTTTCTGCCCCGCCACCCGCTGTTCGACGACATGCTCGGCCGGCGCCTGCCGCAGCAGCTGTGCACGGTGCCCCCGCGGCTGCGCCACGGTCCCGTCTTCGACGAGGTCATCGTGCCGCAGCAGTACACCGACGGACTCAGCCAATGCCTGTTTGCCCCCGACGGGCGCTATGTGGGGATGTTGAACCTGAGCGCTGCCGGTGGACGGGTGTTCGATCGGGAAGACCTGGTCATGGTGGCGCTGCTCGCCGCCGACCTCGCCTGCGTCGTCGACCCGGCTGCCGCGCCCGGCCCCGCTGACCGAGATCCGGGGCGCGGGATCGTGCTCGTTGTCGCCGCATCCGGCGCGATCGACCGCCCCCTCGACGCGCCCCCGGAGCCCGCCGCCGCCGCGCTCGTAGCCGCGGGCGACGGGCTGCGTGCGGTCGCGGCCGAGGTGCGTCGCCGCGGGCGCGCCGCCGACTACCTGCTCATCGCCACCGGCATTGTCTACGACGCCCACCTAGCGCCCGCCCGCGGCGGAGGGGTCCTCGTGCGGGCGCGCGTCGTGCCACCGCCCGACGGTCTGACCGTGCGGGAACTGCAGGTGCTCGGCCTGGTGCGTGACGGCGCGTCGAATACCGCTATCGGTCGGGAGCTGGGAATCCGCCCGTCGACGGTGTCCACCCACTTGGAGCACGTGCTGCGCAAGACCGGCGCCGCCAACCGCACGGTTGCAGCCGTGCGTGCTGCCGAGTGGAAGCTGCGGCTCGTCGACCGCGCCGCGCCGCCAGTCCTCGCCGGCAACGCGCCGGCGTCGTGACCACGGCCCATGGCCTCGCTGAGTCCGATCCTCGCCGAGGCGCCGTGGGACCGGCCGGTGTGTTCCTGCTCCGCCCGGGATCCCCGCGGAAATGCATGTGCTTCCAGTCCTGTTCGAACCGAGGCATGGCATCTGTCCGGCTGGTCTCCTGTGCTGATGACCATCGGGAGTCCTGCGCCCGGAGCAGGAGCGTCAGAGCGTGGCCACGACGTCGAATTCGTACCCGTCGGCCACGGCCATGTGCACGTCCTGGTGCATCAACCCGGCGCTGGCGTGCACCGACCCGCGGGGGCCGTCGTAGCTCAATGTGCCCGAGTGACGGAGGATCTCGTCGATCGTGTTGGATCCGGCCGCGGCGGTGAGCGCGGCGAGAGTGGCCACGCCCTCGTAACACGATTCGGCGGCGTTGTTCAGCGGTGGTGCGCCCGGACCGAACCGACGGACATAGGCGGACATGAAATCCTGCGCACACGCGGTGACGAGTGATGTGAAGTAGCTCGCGGCGACGAACAGGTTTTCGGTAGCGTCCGCCCCGCTTGCCAGTAGCATGTTCTCCTCCATCAGCGGACTGAACCGCAACAGCCGCTGATGCAGACCCCGTCCGCAGAACGCCCGGTTGAACGCGACTGCGTCACGACCCACGAGCAACATGACGGTGCCCTCGGCGCCGCTCTTTTCGATACGCGGCAGCACCCGGGAGAAGTCGGTGGTGCCGTAGTCGACGTAGATCTCCTCGACGACCTGCAGATCGAGCTCGTGACAGTAGGCGCGAATGGCGGGGACGGTCCGTCGCGGCCACACGTAGTTGGCGCCGACGACCGTCCAGCGCCGGATGCCGGCGTGCTCCCGCAGCCATCGCAACGCGGGACCGATTTGCAGGCCCGGGGTTTCACCGGAACAGATGATGCCCGGACGCGACTCGCCGCCCTCGTAGAGGGAGGTGTACACGTACGGGATCCGGTGGGCCAGGACCGAGGAGAGCTGCTCGCGTACCGTCGAGATGTGCCAGCCGGTCACCGCGTGGATGCGGTCTGCGGCCAGCAGTCGAGCGATCTCGGCGCGAAGCTCCGGCGCGGGCAGGCTCGCGTCGATCACCTCGATTTCCACCTCGCGGGCGAGGATGCCGCCGTTGTCGTTGAGGGTCGCGGCGGCGAGGTTCGCGACGGCCTCACACGACGGACCGTAGATTCCGCCCGGCCCGCGCAGTGGAATGACCAGTCCGATGCGATAGCTCCTCGACATCATCGAGCCTCCTTGCGGCCGCTGCACGCGCGGTGGAATATTCATCTGGAAGTATTGCGTTCGGAACGATGTCTCAGCAAGGGGTGCCCATGGTGCAGGCTGATCGGGACGACGCGGTCATGGTGGATACGCTGGCGGTCGATCGGGCGGCCGCCCTGGTCCGCGCGGCCGTGCGGGGCGCCCTCACCGGGTCGGATCTCACCCTCGACCAGTGGCGGGTGGTCGACCACCTCGCCTCCGTGGAAGAGGCCACGATGAGTGCGATCTCCGCCGTCACCCTCATCCCGGGGCCGAGCCTGACCCGGACGGTCGATCGGCTCGTCGACGCCGCGCTGGCGTACCGGACCTTGGATTCCTACGATCGGCGACGCATGATGGTCCGCCTCAGTGCCCGCGGCATCGCTCGTCATCGTGCACTCGCCCCGGCGGTGACCGCCGCGCTCGCGGACGCGTTCGCCCCGCTCGCGCCTGCGGAGCTGCGTGAACTGGGAACGCTTCTGGAGAAGCTCACCACTCGCTGACCGTCGCCCCCGTGTGACTCACGGATGCTGCCGCGTGCCGCGCGGCAGCTTTCCTCGCGCGCCACGCACCCCTGCGCACGGAGGTAGCGGCGTCCGCTCCGAGATTATTTCCACTTGACACAGTTCCAAATGGAAGTAAATTGTGAGCCGCACCACGCACATCCCCCATTGGAGGTCGGACAGATGTCAAGCGATGTTGCTCTCCCCCGTTCGCTCGGAGCCGACGTGGACTTCACGCGCTCGGGCGTATCCCGTTTCCCCAACCGCGATCTCGGCGTTCCGAGATTCTGCTGCGAGGTGGGCGTTCCCCTTGCCGAGCAGAAGGAGCTCGGGCACAACCGCTGGCATCCCGACATTCCGCCGCTGCACGAACTGGATCCGGGTGACGAGGTGATCCTCGAAACCCCCGGCTACGACGACTACCAGCTCCAGGATGCCGACGAGGACCAGGACATCCGGGATCTGGACCTGACCCGTACCCATCCGATCGCCGGACCGGTCTACGTCAACGGCGCCGAGCCCGGCGACCTACTGGTGGTCGATGTTCTGGACGTGCAGCCGCTCTCGGGTATCGGATACTCGAACATCCTGCCCGGAATGGGCGGACCACTGGCGAGCTGGTTCCCTCGAGGCTTCAAGACGGTGTGGGACCTGCACGGTCTGTTCGCGACGAGCCGGCAGATCCCGGGCGTGGAGATCCCCGCGATCAGCCACCCCGGTGTGATCGGCGTGGCGCCGTCGCACGAGCTGCTGCAGATCTGGAACGAGCGGGAGGATCCGCTGATCGCCGACGGCCTGGCCGGCCCGCGGGAGGACGCGATCGCGACGTCGGTGCTGCGCACCCTGGAGGGCGACGAATGGGCGCGGGTCGCCGCCACGGCGGCGCGCACGGTGCCGCCCCGAGAGAACGGCGGCAACCTCGACATCAAGAACCTCTCCCGCGGCTCGCGGGTGTACTTCCCGGTTTTCGTCGAGGGGGCGCTCTTCTCGTGCGGCGACCTTCACTTCGCCGAGGGCGATGGTGAAATCACCTGGAACGCCATCGAAATGGATGGGTCCACGTGGCTGCGGTTCAACCTGATCAAGGGTGGCATGGCGAAGTACGGGGTGC
The DNA here is from genome assembly GCF_015654185.1 of Rhodococcus sp. M8. Taxonomy (NCBI): domain Bacteria; kingdom Bacillati; phylum Actinomycetota; class Actinomycetes; order Mycobacteriales; family Nocardiaceae; genus Rhodococcus; species Rhodococcus sp. M8. The sequence continues at coordinate 4,447,815 of NZ_CP064065.1, read as the reverse complement.
GGAACCCGATGCTGCGACCCTCTCCTGTCGACCCGAACTTCGGTACCCGGTACCTGTCGTTCACCGGTTTGTCCGCGCGCGGCCGGGAGCAGAAGTACATCGATACCACTATGGCCGCGGTCGACGCCGTCGAACAGGCGATCGACTACCTCGGTAAGTTCGGTTACGCGCCCGAGCAGGCGTACACGATCATCAGCGTCGCACCGTGCGAGATGCACGTCGGCGGCATCGTCGACATTCCGAACGCGGCTGTCACGCTGAAGATTCCGCTCGACATCTTCGATAAGGACATCCTCCCCCAGTAAGTCGACGGGTCCGCGGTGCCGGGATGCTCGGACGCCCCGGCACCGCGGGCGCCTCGGCGGAAAGCGACCGCAGATGACCGATGTCGGATTGTTCTACGTCGGTGCCGTCCTGATCGTGAACGGCATCATGCTTCTCGGGCGGATCTCCGCCCGCGCCGCTGCGCCGCTGAACCTGTGCGTCGGCACCCTCCAGGTGGTGATCCCGACCGTCCTGATCGTCACCACAGACGGTGGCGGCGCCGCAATCGCCGGGGCAGCCGGTCTCTATCTGTTCGGCTTCACGTACCTGTGGGTCGGGATCAACGCTGCGACGGGATGGCCTCCGGAAGGGTTGGGCTGGTTCTCCCTCTTCGTTGCGGTGGCCGCGGTCGGGTTTGCCGCCCGCACCTGGTACGACGGCGGCCGGCTCTTCGTCGTATTCTGGCTGGCCTGGGCCGGGCTTTGGTTGCTCTTCTTTCTGGTCCTGGCTCTCGGCCGCACCGAACTCACCCGCTTCACCGGTGCCGTGGCGATCACGGAGGGGGTGCTGACCGCGGCTGTTCCGGCAGGCCTCGCACTTGCCGGACTGTGGATCGATTCCGCCGCCGCCGCTCTTGCCGCGACCGCACTCGGAGGCACCGTAGTGGCGGCGCTGTGGCTGGTCACCCGTCCGGCGTCGATCGATGCGTCGGCTCCTGCCCGGCAGGGCTGACATGCACCCAGCGCCGTCGGCGAGGCGGCTCGCGGCCGTTCAGGAGACCGAGTTCACCGACTCGGGAAAAACCATGCGGCCGAGCACATTGCGCATTTCGGTGAGAAGAGCCGGGTCCACGCCGGCGAAGTGCCGGTCCGACACCTCCTCGCTGAGCCGGCGCGCCTCGTCGCACAGCTTTCGCCCCTCGTCGGTGGCGACGATGAGCTTGTTGCGCCGGTCGCCCGGATCCGCGGTGCGCGCGACGAGGCCGCGGCTCTCGAGTTCGTCGACGATCGCGACGATCTGACTGGGGTCCAGTCCCATGTCCGCGGCGATGCGGCGCTGCGCCACACCGGCGGGTTCGTCGCACGCGAGGGAGAGCACCGTGTACGGGCGCACCCGCAGCCCGAGCGGGGCGAGGGCCTCGTTCACCGATCGCACCACCATCGCGCTGGCACGCGTCAGCAGAAATCCCAGGTCGTCCTCGAGGACGCGTCGACGTTCCATTCCGACAGCCTTTCGTCGTGACCCTCAGGGTAACAGTTCCTCAATCGTTGACTTTTTCAATAATAGATGTTCCTATGTGATTGGGAGTACATCAGCTCGAGCAACGGAGGATCTCGTGGACCTCAGCAACAAAGTCGCCGTCGTCACCGGTAGCGGACAGGGCCTCGGCCTCGCCTACGCCACCGAGCTGGCCCGTCACGGCGCCGCGGTCGTGATCAACGACGTCGACCGGGCCACCGCCGATGCCGCCGTCGCGACGATCACCGCCGCGGGCGGACGCGCTGTCGCCGTGGTCGCCCCCGTCGGCCCCACAGAGACGGCGAGGAAGCTCGTCGCGGCCGCGGTCGAGCACTTCGGCCGCCTCGACGTGATGGTGACCAACGCCGGCATCCTGCGCGACAAGGTGCTGTGGAAGATGACCGACGACGACTTCGACGCCGTGATCGACGTGCACCTGCGCGGCACCTTCACGTGCGTGCGCGAGGCCGTGCTGCGCTTCCGCGAGCAGGGCGAGGGCGGGCGCATCATCGCCATCGGCTCCCCCGCCGGCCAGCGCGGCAACTTCGGCCAGACCAACTACGCCGGCGCCAAGGCCGCCGTCGTCGGCATGGTCCGCACCTGGGCGATGGAACTGCAGCGCGCCGGCATCACCGCCAACGCCGTGTGCCCCGTCGCCGTCACGGCGATGACCGAGACCGTGCCGATCTTCGCGCCCTACATCGAACAGATGAAGCAGACCGGCGAACTGCCGGCGGTCATCCGCCGCGAGGTCGGCATGGGCACCCCCGAGGACGTCGCGGGCCTGATCGCCTTCCTCGCCTCCGACGACGCCGCCGCCATCACCGGTCAGGCGTTCTCCGTCGGCGGGGATCGCCTCGCACTGTGGTCGCACCCGCAGCTGACCGCCACCGCCTTCCACGACGGCGGCTTCTCCGCCGACGACGTCGCCGCCCAGTGGCCCATCGTGTTCGCCGACCGCGTCGAGTCCGTCGGCGAGGAATTCCCCGAGGAGGTGCTCGCCAAGTGAGCCGTTACGAGTACGGCATCGACTTCGACAAGATCGACGCCCTCGATATCCACACCCACGTCGAGATCGACGGCTGCGGCCACCGGTCCATGGACGACGAACTGATGGCCGCGTCGGAGAAGTACTTCAAGTCCGGCGAGGAGCGCACCCCGACCATCAAGTCCATCGCCGAGCACTACCGCGAGCGGAACATGGCCGCGGTCGTGTTCACCGTCGATGCGCAGTCGGCCACCGGGCACGCCCCGAACTCGGTCGAGGAGATCGCCGAGTTCGCCGCCGAGAACAACGACGTGCTCATCCCGTTCGGCTCCGTCGACCCCCTGCAGGGCAAGGCTGCCGTCAAGCGGTTGCGCCGCCTGGTCGACGAGTACGGCGTCAAGGGCTTCAAGTTCCATCCGAGCATGCAGGGCTTCGAGCCCAACGACCGGCGCTTCTACCCGCTGTACGAGGCCCTCGTCGAGGCACAGGTGCCGGCCCTGTTCCACACCGGGCAGACCGGCATCGGCGCGGGGCTGCCCGGTGGGCACGGCATCAAGCTGCGCTACTCCGACCCGATGCTGCTCGACGACGTCGCCGCCGACTTCCCCGATCTGACCATCGTCATGGCCCACCCCGCTGTACCGTGGGTCGACGCGCAGATCTCCATCGCCACCCACAAGGCGAACGTCTACCTCGACCTGTCCGGCTGGTCGCCGAAGTACTTTCCGCCGCAACTGGTCAAGGCCGCGAACACGATGCTGCGCCGCAAGGTGCTGTTCGGATCCGACTTCCCGGTCATCCAAGTGGATCGATGGCGCAACGATTTCGCCACTCTCGACATCAAACCCGACGTAGCCCCGATGATCTTCAAGCAGAACGCGCTGCGCGTTCTCGGCATCGAGCGTTGACGTCGGTACCTGCGAACCGAGGAGTTCCCATGACCATTCCCGCCACCGCCACCACCCACGTCGCCACCCTGGACGATCTCGAGGCACTCATCGGGCAACCGCTCGGTGTCAGCTCGTGGCTGCCCGTCGAGCAGGACCGCATCCAGACCTTCGCCGACGCCACCGACGACCACCAGTGGATCCACCTCGACGTCGAACGGGCGAAGAAGGAAAGCCCCTTCGGCGGCCCCATCGCCCACGGCTACCTCACGCTCTCGCTGATCATCCCGATGTGGAGCGAGGTGCTGAAGGTCGACAGCGTGACCATGGCCGTCAACTACGGCCTGAACAAGGTCCGCTTCACCAACCCCGTTCCGGCCGGCGGCAAGGTCCGCCTCAACGCCACGCTGAAGTCGCTCGAGAAGCTGCCGAAGGGCGGCGTGCAGATCACGATCGACGGCATGATCGAGCTCGAGGGCAGCGAGCGGCCCGCCGTCGTCGTCGAGGCGGTCTACCGCATGTTCGATTAGCGGCCGCCGCCTGCAGCCGAGCGAATGTACCCTTCCGTCGATCTACAAGGGGGAAGGGTACATTCGCTCGTTCCAGGACGGCTCACGGTTGCGCGAACGCGGGCAGCAGCGTCTGCGAGACCCGTTCGTTCCAGTTGGCGTCGATGTCACCGCTCCGGGCCCGTTCCGCGAAGTAGGCACCGACGATGCAGTCCAGAAATGTTTCGACGTCGAGGTCGGCTCGCACCAGTCCCCGCGAGATGTGGTGTCGCACGACCTCGGTCAAGGTGCTGCGGTGGCGCACGAGCACCGAGCGGATGAGACCGGTGAACGCGGGATCCGCATCGGTCACCAGCGCGGCGAGGCCGCCGAAGCCGACGCCCCCGTCGACCGAACGGAGGGACTGCTCGGCCAGCCACGTCAGCACCTGCTGCGCGGTGGCATCCGGCGCGGGAGGCGACGGTTGCGCGATCGGCTCCATCACCGCAGTGAGCATCTCGTCCCGGTCGCGGTAGCGGCGGTAGATGGTGGTGCGGGCCATGCCCGTGTGTGCGGCCACGGCCTCGATCGTCACCGCCTTGGGCCCCTTGCGACGCAGCAGCTCGAGCACGGCGTCGGCGATGCGTTCCTCCGGCGTGGCAGTCCCCTCACCTTGCCGCATGCGCCCCCTCCTGTCCGCTGTCTCGACTTACGACAATCCTACAATAGCGCTACACTATATGTAGCTACGCAACATGTAGCGATTCGAAGAGAGGGACGCACATGAAGATCTCGAACTCACTCGCCGGAGCGATCGCCCTGATCCTGGGCATCGTCACCATGACCGCGTCGATCTGGTTCGACACCACCGCCGTCGGCTCCGGCGTCACCCTCGGCCTGGGCGCCATCGCCGCGATCTACGCCCTGTGGTCGCTGATCGCCCGGGATCCGACCAAGGACCACTGGTCCCTGTCCGTCGTCGGCCTGATCTTGTTCATCTCGCCGTGGATCGGGCAGTTCGCCGGCGACGGCGCGGCCTGGACCGCGTGGATCGCGGGCGCGCTCATCATGCTCGTCGGCAGCAGCGCCTACCTCGCCGACGAGTTCGCCGACGTCACGGCGTCGACCCAGGGACGGTCCCCGATCACGAAAACTGTGGTCCTCGAACAGAAGTAGTGGCCAAGCACGCGGATGTGTCGACTCGACCGGTGACCGACCCGATCAGCGCGGACACATCCTCGGGAATGCTGTTTCCGCGCCACGCCACGTGACCGTCCGGCCGCACGAGTACGAGATCGGCCTCGTAGACGGCGCGCACCGTGGCGTCGTCCACCGCGAGCACTCGAATGGGCGTGTTCGCCGCGGCTGCAGCATCGACCAGTTCCGTCGCGGCGTCCTTGCCGACGAAGCTGACGATCGTGAACGTGTCGCGGTAGGCGTCGAGCATGGACCGGCCGTCCGGCAGCCGCACGTGCGGTGCGCGTGCGCCGGGAAGAGTGGTGGGGATGTAGGTCGAACCGTCGTTGTCGGGGACAGGACTGTCGTCCCGGACGATCACCGGCGAGGCGTACACATACCCCATTTCCACGCCGAAGCTCTCGTGCTCACCGGTGTGGGAAGCGAAGTACTCCTCCAGGGCGTTCCGGTGCTCGTCTGCTTCGGCGGTGTCGGCTTCGACGAGTTCGCGGTCGACGAGCTGCTGGGCTTCGACGTGGACGCCGAGATGGCGGAACGACCAGTCCCGGGCCATGACCGCGACCGGTCGACGCTCGGTTTCGTAGCTGTCGAGAAGATCGTTGCCGCCGTATCCCTGGATGACTGCGGCGAGCTTCCATCCGAGGTTGACGGCATCGGCGATGCCGGTGTTCAGTCCGTATCCGCCGGTCGGGATGACCTCGTGGGCGGCGTCGCCTGCGACGAACAGCCGACCGAGGCGGTACCGGTCGGCGACGAGTACGTTCGCGTGCCACACACTGCTCTGCAGGACCTCGTCGACGTCGAGGTGCCGGCCGCAGACCGCGTCCAGCAGTTCCTGCTTGTCGATGTCTTCGGTCCGCACACCGTCGGTGATGGCGCTGGTCTGCAGCGTCCACGTGTCGCGTTCGTCCTGGGCGATGATCGCGCCGACTCCGCCGCCGACGAAGAAGGTGTGCCAGAACTGGCCGTGCACGTGCAGGGTTTCGAGATCCCGGGACTTGAAATGCACCTGGCAGAACGTGATGACGCCGCGCTCGCCCTCCATGGTCAGCCCCATGGCGCGGCGCACGACCGAGGCGGCGCCGTCACATCCGACGACGTAGTCCGCCGCGAGTGTGTGGACGGTGCCGTCGACCGGGGAGGTGATCTCGATCCGGACACCGCTGTCGTCCTGGGTGACGGCGGTAACGCGCCAGGGCCGGAGAACCTCGATGTTCTCGTCTGCGAGACAGCGGCGCATGAGCAGCTTTTCGACCTCGATCTGGGTGACCCGCTGCCAGGCGTGCGCCGGTGTGGTGCCGTCGTTCCTGGACGCGATCCACTCGGACATCTCGTCGACGCTGGGGTACTTCCAGCGGCCTACCTGCCGGCCTGCCATCGAGGTGCAGAAGACGACATCGTGCGAGTGCTCCGGGGCGACGCCGACCGACCGGATGTCGTCGACGAGACCGAGCCGGTCGAGAAGCTCCATGCTGCGCGCATTCGTCAGGTCCATCTTCGGAAAGCGGGTCGTCTGCGGAGCCTGTTCGACGAGGGCGCTGCGGATCCCGTGCAGGCTGAGTTCGAGCGCGAGAATCATCCCTACCGGGCCCGCGCCGGAAATCACCACCGGTCGCCGCGACGACACATCGATCGCCGTGGCGGCGTTCGTCGACGACGACTCGGGGCCGACCGAGTCCTGTTCCGGCTCGCGACTGGTGGGATGGTTCACGGTGGTTCCTTTCGAGATGTTCCACCCCGTACGCGATCGTGGAGTACGACGGGGCGTGGGGGATGCGCAGGGTGGGGCGATGTGGCGTCACCGAGTCGGGTGGCTGCCACCGGTAGGTCTGCGGCAGCAGCCGCCTCTCGGTGTCAGCGCGCGGCGACGACCGGGCTGGGATCCATGAAGATCAGATACTCGGTCACTTTCCCGTCCTCGATGCGGGTGCGGGTGACCGCGGGAAGGGTGAACGTGGTGCCGTCGTTCATCGTGTACGTGACGTCCACGCGCAGGGCGGTGACGTTCCCGTCGGACCATTCTTCGAGGATGACGTGCCGCATTCCGGCGACCGATCCCAGATAGGACGCCACCCACTGCTGGATCGCCTCGCTTCCTTCGACCGGGTCGTTGTTCCCCATGCGGAAGATGCAGTCCGTGGAGAAGTAACCGAAGAATCGCGCGATATCGGTGTCCGCAGCATGAAGAAGGTTGCGAGTGATCTCGAGGGCGGTGAGATCGTGGGAGGTCGTGTCCGATGTCATGGCGTTCACTTCCGTTGCGGTGAAGGTGCTCGTACGTCGCGCACCTGGAGGCGTGTGGGTGGACCGATTCGGGTGTGTCAGAGCAGCGGGTCGGCGACGGGGAGGTCGAGGGTGAAGCGACCCATCGTTTCCGATGCGGTGTCGATGTCGAGGAAGGCGTGTACCGCCAGGACATTGAGGTCGCGATGGAAGCGCTGGATCGGCGAGGCGGTGCGGAATCCGTCGCCGCCGATGCCGCGCACCATGTCGTTGAGTGCATTGCGGCACAGGTCGGTCATGTACGCCGCCTTCAGTTTCATTTCGGCCCGGTCCTGCGGATCCGACTGCTCGGGACGCTGTGCGGTGAGGCGTTCGAAGAAGGCGTGCAGGAGAGTCTCTGCGGCGTCCGCCGCGGCAAGGGCACGGCCGAGCCGCATCTGGGCGGCCTGCTTGCCGGCGGCCTTCTCCTGGCTCAAGGTTCCCTGCCGTTGACGGGTGCGGTCGACGAAGGCGTTCGTCGCCCCCCGCATGGCGCCGACGACGACGGGGGTCACCTCCGCCATCGCGAAGGGCAGGAACGGCAGGTGGTACATCGGGTTCTCGTGGATCAGCATGCCGGGGGCCGTGCCGGCGAGGGCGAGGTCGAACGGGCCGGTCCGGTAGTCGGGGACGAACACGTCCTCGACGGAGACGTCGTTGCTGGCGGTCCCGGCCATGCCGGAGATGTACCAGGTGTCGTGGATCTTGACCTCACTGCGAGGAACGAGGAACCACAAAGGCGCCGGCGGGCGCCCCTCCTCGATGGAAACTCCTGCGAAGGTGAACCATTCGGCGTGGGCGGAACCGGAGTTCCAGGCGGTCTGGCCGGTGATCCGGTAGCCGCCCTCGACCTTCTGCACTCCGCGCAGCGGGGCGGCAGTGCCGGCGGTGAGGGTGTAGGGCTTGTCCGCGAACATCTCCCGCTGTGCCTGCTCGGGGAAGATGTTCACGCGCCATGCCGCGCCGATGTAGAAGGAGGTGACCCACCCCGTCGACGGGCACACAGCGCTGATGGCACGAACGATGTCCGCTGCGACATCGAGACCGAGTTCGAGCCCGCCGTACGCTTTCGGTGCAAGCGTCGCCAGGATCCCCGAGTCGATCAGGTCGGTGATCGTCTCGTCGAGCGGCGCTCGGTTCTCCTCGGTTTTCTGGGCGCGTTCGGCCAAGACCGGCACCAGGTCGTTGACGCGGCTCATCAGTTGATCGGCGGTGATGTCCATGGTTTCCTCGCTTCGGGATGGGGGTGGTCGAACTGATCGCAGAGAGCTGACCCACGCCGGCACCGCACACCTCGGGTGCGCGACATCGGCTGGATCGGAAGAGATTCGGAAAAGGGTGGCGGTCAGCGGGAGCGTTCGTGATGCTCGTCGGGTGCTACGAGGGTGAGGTCGTAGCTGTCGGCCAGTGCCTCGGCGTCGTGGGGACCGGCGGTGTTCACCGGGTCGCTGATGCCGTCGAGTTCGGCGAAGACCGCACCGGAGTATTCCGGCCGTGCCAGATCGGTCAGCGCGAGCGCGCAGGCGGCGACTGTCTGTCGCTCGCACAGGACACGCGGATCGACCCGCACGGGGACGAGGTGCCCGGGCCTGCTGAGGTCGTCGACGCTCGAGCGGGGATCCGCGAGCACGCGGGCGGTGAGAGCCCGATCTGACCCGGAGATACCGGTGGTGACTCCGGCCGAAGCGTCGACGGCAACACATTGGCCGTATGCGCACACCGACGGTGCGCGCGAACTCGGAGTGGCTTCGGGCAGACCGAGCCGGTCGCAGTCCCGCTCGTGGAGGGCCACTTGGACGAATCCCGTGCTGTGTCGAATGACGAAGGCCATCTGCTCGGCGGTCACGGTGCCTGCACATCCGACGAGCACGAGACGAGCACCGTGCCGCAGGATGATCAGTTCGCCTCGTGCCAGGGCGCGCATGCCCTCGGCTGCAGTCGACCACGGTGTCCGCGGGAGAGCGGCATATGCAACGGAAGTGGTCATGACTTTCCTCTCTTCGAGGGTATTCGGCGCTGGGGAACAGGGCAGAAGCGATAGACGCTGCCGACCGGCACTGTCCGGTTACACCATTTCCAGCGCGCAGTGGGTGCCGAAGGTGCGGCGGTGATAGGTGAGGGGGTCGCTGTCGCGCTGCTCGGCGGCGACGACAGTGCCCAGCACGATCATGTGGTCGCCGCCTTCGAGGATCCGTTCGGCGGTGCAAGCTACCCATCCGGCCGCACCGGTGATCCGGGGCAGGTCGTGGTCGATGTCCCAGCGGACCCCGTGGAACTTGCCGAGGCCGTTCTTGGTGGCGAATTTCAGGGCGGCGCTGTGTTGGTCACTGGACAGGATGTTCAGGCCGAACTTGCGCGACTCGGTGACGAGTTCGAGGGTTTCGGACCCCCGGTCGAGGGAGACGAGGACCATCGGAGGGTTCATCGACAGCGAGAGGAAGGCGCTGACGGTGGTGCCGACAGGCAGCCCGCCGTCCATGGAGGTTGCGACGGCGACGGGGGTGGCTACGTGCGCCATCACGTTCTTGAATGTTTCCTGGAGCGAGGTCAACGGACGTGTCCTTCGATCGACCGCGGGACATGCCGCGGGTCTGGAGGATGGGGCGCCGGGACCCGCTTCGACTGCTCTCACCGCGGTGGCCGGCTGTGTTCTAGGACACAAGTAGACCGCACGGGTTGCGCCTTGCGCATTGGTGCGCAGCCTAAGGTTGCGCACCAACCTTGGTTTCCAGACCAACCTGCGGACGCAGGATGCCGGTACCGCCGAGCGCTATTCTCGGGCGAGCGGATCTCCTCGAAGCCACTCGTGAATGCGGAGCGCGGCACGCAGGTCGGTGGTCGTCTCCCCCGAATGACCACACAGATTCAACGCCTTGTGCACGCGATAGGTCACCGTGTTCTTCGAGATATGCTCTGCCGCAGCCACCTTGGACAGACTGTGATCCATGTCGAGATAGCGGCGCAGCGTCGACCGAAGCTCTGCCATGCGAGGTTCGCGCTGCGCGAGTGGGCCCAGCAGCCGCGATGCGAACTGTTCTGCCGCGTCCGGATCCGACAGGAGCAACACCTCGAGTGCGACGTGTTCGTGGGCCACGGTGCAGGGACCCTGACCCGGGCGAAGGCGGATCAGCCGTTCGACCGCCTTGGCTTCGGCATGGCTTCGACGGAAGCCCTCCACCCCGACGCCCGTCTCCCCTACCACGACGAACGCATCGTCGAACGTGGGTAGCGCATACCGGTGCGGCGAACTCCCGGAGGTCATGGTTCCCCATGCCCATACCGTCTGGAGCCCGACCGGTAGTACCAACGAGGCCGACGGGACGCCTCGCTGCCGCAGGACGGTGTCGACGACGGCACGCAGATCCCGGATGGAGTGCGGTCCGCTCCACGCGACGAGTGCAATGTGGGGGCCGGCGAGCGCATAGCCGAGAACCTTCTCGGCGTGGACCCGATCGACGTCCTCGGCGCCCAGGATCTGGTTCACCAGATCGAATCGGGCTGCAGACACCCCCGCCGCCCAGACACTCTGCTCCTCGATGAAGGCCGAGGCAGCCACGGCCGTGAAGTCGTCGTGCACCTCGAAGAGCAACACCGAGATCCGCCGAAGTTCGGCACTGCTCTCCGTGGGCGGAAGCACAAGGCGCGCCGCGTCGAGCAGGGCCGCGGCCAGCACGGCGTACCCCACGCGAATGGCACGCAGCAGATCGTCGAGGGCCATACCTCGACGAGCGAAGTCCCGGGCGATCTCGCCCACCTCGGCACTGGCCAGCGTGGCTTCGGGCTCGCCGAGACCGGCCACCAACATCAGTGCGCGCAGCGTGGTGGAGGTGGTGGCACGACGCACCGCCTCCATGACAGCCGCCGCGTCCGCCAGGGCCGGTATTTTCTGGGCAATCCTGGCGGCGATGTCCTGACCGACCTCGACCGCCCAGGTCACCGCCCCGCCCCCGAGAGCCTCCCTGACGCGCTCGGCATCCGGGCTCAGCCACTCGTCCTCGGCCTGGGGTGCACGTGCTCCCGAGAGCTCATATGTCCAATGCGGCACTTCGGCATCCTTCCGATCCGACCCCGGGCACGGTGAGTAGACGACTCTATTGGGCTCCAGACCAACTCTGTCCGGATTTCTTGGCTTCCAGCCCGTAGCCGCACAAGGCGACATCGGATGGAATTGTGCAACAGATCACACGACAGAGACCACATCAAGAATCCGTCCCGGCAGCGCCGTCGCTTCCACAGACAGCAGCGTTCCCGTCCGGAGCACGCTGTTGCCCGAGCGGCCCACGTGGAGGTCCGCCCGGATTCGCTCGAGGTCTCGCACCGACGACCACGTTCAGCTCCGAAGGAGACACCGATGACCTCCACCCCCAAGTTCGCTCACGTTGTGCTGCAGACCAGTCGTTTCGACGAGATGCGGGACTGGTACTGCACCGTCCTCGACGCTCACGTGGTCTACGAGGGCCACGGCCTGTGCTTCATCACCTTCGACGAGGAGCATCACCGCGTTGCTCTGCTCGGCGCCCCCGTCGAACTGGCGCCGCGCAACCCCGGAGCCGCCGGCATGCACCACACCGCCTACACCTTCGACACCCTGCAGGATCTGCTCGACCGGTACGACAGGCTCAAGGACAAGGGCATCGAACCGAAGGTGCCGATCCAGCACGGGGTGACCACGTCGCTGTACTACCAGGACCCGGACGGGAATTTCGTCGAACTGCAGATCGACAACTTCGCCACACCGGAGGAGGCGACCGAGTACATGCACGGGCCGGAATACGGCAACAACCCCGTCGGTGTGTCGTTCGTCCCCGAGTTGATGCGCGAGGCGCTCGCGATGGGCACCCCGGTCTCGGAGATCACCACCCATGCCTGGGCTCTCGAGACCAGCCCCCATCTGCCCGATCCGATGGTCGCGCTCACCAGCTGACCCGACGGCCTCTACCGATACCGACACTCGATCGTCTCTCGAAGGACTCGTTCTCATGCGTGTGGCAAATCAATCCGGCCGGCTCATCCTCGTCGCGGACGGACGCGGCGTCGACGTCGAAACCGCCAGCGCCGGGCGCTTCCCTGCGGATCCCCAGCAGATTTTCGAGCGCTGGGACGAGTTCGTCTCGTGGGCCCGGACAGTGGACTTCTCCAATGCTGCTTCGGTGATCGAATCGGAGCTGCACGCTCCGGTTCCCCGGCCGGGCCAGATCTTCGCCGTCGGCGTGAACTACGCCGATCACGTCGAAGAATCCGGTCTCGAATTGCCCGATGCGCCCTTCGTGTTCACGAAGTTCCCCGCCGCGATTGCCGGACCGTACGACACCATCGAACACCCCGGCGGCTCGGTGGACTTCGAGGTCGAACTCGTCGCGGTCATCGGCAAACACGCCCGCCACGTCCCCGTCTCGCAAGGCTGGGACCACGTCGCCGGCCTCACCCTCGGTCAGGACCTCTCCGAACGCGAGCTGCAGCTGTCCGGACCACCGCCGCAGCAGTTCGCCCTCGGCAAGTCCTTCACCGGCTTCGCGCCGATCGGACCCGTGCTGGTCACCCCCGACGAGTTCGCCGATCGTGACGACGTCGAGGTGAGCACCGTGCTCTCGGGTGAACTCATGCAGAAATCCCGCACCCGGCATCTGATCTTCCCGATCCCCGTCCTGGTGTCCTACCTGTCGTCGATCGTGCCGCTGCGTCCCGGCGATCTGATCTTCACCGGCACCCCCGCGGGCATCGGCTTCACCCGCGAGCCCAAACGCCTCATCGGCACCGACGACGAACTCGTCAGCCGGGCCGAGGGCATCGGCGAGATGCGCCACCGCTTCGTCGCCACCAGCCGCCCCCACCCCCTCACCACCGTTTCCAGGAGCACGCACCATGTCTGACATCACCGTTCCCGTACTCGTCGTCGGCGGCGGCGGCTGCGGCCTGACCACCTCGATCCTGCTCTCCGAGCACGGCATCGACCACCATCTCGTCGAGCGGCACACCGGCACCTCGCCGCTGCCGAAGGCCCACTACCTCAACCAGCGCACCATGGAGGTGCTCCGGCAGTACGGCGTCGCGGACTCGATCTACGAGGTCGGCACGCCGCCGAAGAACATGGGCAAGACCCGCTGGGTGACCTCCCTGGGCGGCGACGGCGAACTCGACGGCCGCACCCTGTTCACCCTCGACTCCTTCGGAGGCGGCGGCCTCGAGAACAAGTACGCCGACGACAGCCCGTGCCTGTCGAGCAACTACCCGCAGGTGCGGCTCGAGCCGCTGCTGCGCGCGCACGCCGAGCAGCGCGCACCGGGCTCGATCCACTTCCACCGGGAACTGGTCTCGTTCACCCAGGACGACGACGGCGTCGATGCGGTCATCCTCGACCGGGACACGCAGCAGACCTACACCGTCCACGCCCAGTACCTGGTCGCCGCCGACGGCGGCAAGACCGTCGGCCCCGAACTGGGGGTGACGCTGGAAGGCCCGACCGGGATCCTGGACATGGTCAGCACCCATTTCACCGCGGATCTGTCGCAGTACTGGGAAGACGACGTGCTGATCACCTGGCTGGTCAACCCGGAAGGGGCCGGATCGTGGCACAGCGGCGCCATGGCCGCGATGGGACCGACCTGGGGCAAGCATTCGGAAGAGTTCGTCATCCACTTCACCTTCCGCCCGGACGACCCCAACCGCTTCGACGAAGAGGCCATCGTTCCCCGGCTGCGGGAACTGCTCAAGCTGCCCGACCTCGAACCGAAGGTGCACAAGGTCAGCCACTGGATCCTCGAAGGGGTACTCGCCGACAAGTACCAGGTCGGGCGGATCTTCCTCGCCGGGGACGCCGCCCACCGGCACCCCCCGACCACCGGTCTCGGGCTCAACACCGCGATCCAGGACGCCCACAACCTGGTGTGGAAACTCGCCGCCGTCCTGCGGGGGGACGCCTCGCCCGCACTGCTCGACACCTACGAGCCGGAACGGCGCCTGGTGGGCATGCGCAACGTCGACTGGGCCATGTTCACCTTCCTCAACCACATGGTCATCGACGCCGGCCTCGGCCTGAGCCCCGATCAGCCCCTCGAGCTTCGCACCCAGGTGTTCCGCGACTTCTTCTCCGACACCCCCATGGGCGAAACCCGCCGGTCGCGGGCGTTCGAGGTCGCCAACACCCAGCGCACCGAGTTCCAGGCGCACGACCTCGAGATCGGCTTCGCCTACCAGGACGGCGCCCTGGTGCCCGACGGCAGCGACGCTCCGCCGCGGGACCCGATGGGCAGCGTGTACTTCCCCACCACCCGTCCCGGACACCGCCTCCCCCACGCCTGGATCGAACACCACGGCCGGCGGATCTCCACCCACGATCTCACCGGAACCGATACCGCCTTCGTGCTCGTCACCGGTGCCCAGAGCGAGGCATGGGTGACCGCCGCCGACACGGTCGAAGAGAAGTTCGGGATCCGCATCAAGGTCGTCACGATCGCCGACGGCGCCGACTACACCGATCCCACCGGCCGGTGGAACGAACTGCGCGAGATCGCAGAAGACGGGGCGATCCTGGTCCGCCCCGACAACCACGTCGCCTGGCGCAGCGCCGGGCGCGCCGCCGCTCCGGCCGACGAGCTCGCCCGCGCCGTCGGCACCCTCCTGTCCCGCTGAATCGACGCCGTCCCGGCGACCGACGACCGACACCTGTGCGCTTACCAGCGCATACCTCGGTCGCCGGGGTGGCATACCAGCCGAAAGGAAACACCCACCGATGTCCGGTCCCGAGCCCGAACTGTTGTGGTCTCCCGCTGCCGAGCGGGT
This sequence comes from Rhodococcus sp. M8, assembly GCF_015654185.1. Lineage (NCBI taxonomy): Bacteria > Bacillati > Actinomycetota > Actinomycetes > Mycobacteriales > Nocardiaceae > Rhodococcus > Rhodococcus sp. M8. The sequence goes on along the minus strand of NZ_CP064065.1, from coordinate 4,432,711 downwards.
CGCCTCCTGCCGGATGTCGCAGTACCAGCGCTGGCTCGCCACCGAAAAGAACGTGAGCACCACCGATTACCGGTCGCTGTGGCAATGGTCGGTGACCGATCCGGAGGGATTCTGGTCCTCGATCTGGGAGTACTTCGACGTCCTCGCCTCGGTTCCCGCTTCCACCGCGCTGGCCGCAGACAAGATGCCCGGGGCGCAGTGGTTCCCCGGGGCGCGGCTGAACTGGGCGGAGAACCTGCTACGGCACATCGACGCCGACGGCCCGGCAATCATTTCGCTCGACGAGGACGGCCACCGATCCGAGATCGGGCGGGCGCAGCTGGTGTCCCAGGTCGCCAGTCTCGCCGCACAGTTCCGCGCCATGGGGGTGCGCCCCGGCGACCGGATCGCGGCGGTGCTGCCGAACATCGCGCCGACCGTGGTCGCGGTGCTTGCCGCGGCCAGCGTCGGCGCGGTGTGGTCCTGCTGCGCACCGGACTTCGGTCTCAAGGGACTGCTGGACCGGTTCACCCAGATCGAACCGACCGTGCTCATCGGCGTCGACGGCTACCGGTTCAACCACAAGACCGTCGACCGCCGCGCCCTGCTCGCCGAGCTGCAGGCCCACCTGCCCACCGTCGAAAACACCATCATGGTCCGCCACCTCGACAGCACGGCACCGCTTCCCGTCGGTGTCCTCGATTTCGCCGAGCTGATCACCGGTGACGCCGAACCTCGGTACGAGCAGGTGCCGTTCGACCATCCCCTGTGGATCCTCTACAGCTCCGGCACCACCGGACTGCCCAAGGGCATCGTGCACTCCCACGGCGGCATCCTGCTCGAATCCCTCAAGGCCAACGCCCTGCACTACGACCTCGGCCCCACCGATCGGGTGTTCATCGCCGCCAGCACCGCATGGGTGGTGTGGAACATGCTCGTCGACGCCATGGTCACCGGCGCGACCATCGTCACCTACGACGGCAGCCCCACCGCCGACGGCCCCGACACCCTGTTCCGTATCTGCGGTAAGGAACGCGTCACCCGTTTCGGCACCGGAGCCGCCTACCTGACCCTGTGCGAAAAGGCCGGCGCCACAACGGGTGAGGACTTCGACCTCGGCTCCCTGCGGTCGATCATGAGCACCGGCTCCCCGCTGCCCGACTCCACCTGGGCCTGGGTCTACCGAGAGATCGCACCGGATGTGCATCTCGGATCCGACAGCGGCGGCACCGATGTGGCCACCGCATTCGTCGGCGCCAATCCCCTCCAGCCGGTGTACACGGGCGAGCTGCAGGGACCGTGCCTCGGCGTCGCCGTCGAGGCCTGGGATGCCGAGGGACACCCGGTGATCGACGAGGTCGGGGAGATGGTGATCACCGCGCCGATGCCGTCGATGCCGATCTACTTCTGGAACGACCCCGACGGTCACCGCTACCACGACGCGTACTTCGACACCTTTCCCGGAGTGTGGCGGCACGGCGACTGGATCACCGTCACCGGCCGCGGCAGCTGCCTGATCCACGGCCGCTCCGATTCGACCATCAACCGCGGCGGTGTGCGGATGGGCTCGGCCGACATCTACCAGGCCGTCGAAGCCCTCCCCGAGATCGCCGATGCCCTGGTCATCGGCGCCGAACTCCCCGACGGCGGCTACCACATGCCTCTGTTCGTGGTACTCCACCCCGGATACGACCTCGACGACGCTCTCGTCGACACGATCCGCACCACCATCCGCACCGAGGTCTCCCCCCGCCACGTGCCCGACGAGATCGTCGACGTCCCGGCCGTACCCACCACCCGCACCGGCAAGCGCCTCGAGGTGCCGATCAAGAAGCTCATCCAAGGGGCCCCGCCGGAGACTGCACTGAACCGGGCCACCGTCGCCGATACCGACGCTCTGGACTGGTACATCGACTATGCCAACGCCTTTCACCGCTCTCGCCAGACACAAGATCAGTGAGGACTGCCGTGACCGACACCGTCGAGAACCCTGCACCCCACCGGCTCGAGCCTGTCGAAGACCGGGCGCTCGAGGCGTTGTTCACCGCGGCGCGGACCGCGAACACCTTCGCACCCATCCCGGTGTCCGACGAACACCTCACCGAGATCTGGGAGCTGGCACGCTGGGCACCGACCGGGGCCAATACTCAGCCGCTGCGAGTGGTGTTCGTACGCACCGAGTCCGGGCGTCATCGTCTGGTCGCCCACATGAACGACGGCAACAAGGCCAAGACCGCTTCGGCTCCGGCCGCTGCGATCCTGGCCGTCGACACCCGGTTCCACGACCATATGGGCACGCTGCTGCCGTTCAAGCCCGAACTCGGGCCGCTCTACGAATCGAACGAGGCAGTCCGGTCGGCCACCGCCCAGCTGAACGCGGCGCTGCAGGCCGGCTACTTCATCCTCGCCGTCCGGGCCCGCGGTCTGGCGGCCGGGCCGATGAGCGGCTTCGACGCCGCCGCACTCGATGCCGACTTCTTCCCCGACGGGCAGTGGCGGTCGCTGCTGGTCGTCAACATCGGCTACCCGGGGCAGAATCCGTGGTTCGAGCGGCTTCCGCGCCTCGAGCACACCGAGTGCCTCCGCTGGGAGTGATCGTGGGTTACTTACTCCGCGAGCGTGTCGAGCAGTGGTCGGACCCGGTAGTCCACCATTTCGCGCATCACCAAGGCCGTCGTGGTGCGTTTGACGCCCTTGATATTCAGGATGTCCCCGGCGACGCGGTACAGATCGTCCGCGTCCCGGGCTGCGACGTGGACGAGCAGATCGGCGACGCCGCTGAGGCCGTGCACTTCCAGAACTTCGGGTATCGCGTCGAGTGCGGCCCCGACCCGGTCGAGTTTGCGCTGGGTGACGTTGGTGAGCACATACGCCTGCAGCGGATACCCGAGGATTGCCGGGTCGATGCGGCGTTCGAACGAGCGCAGCGCCCCCGCCTCGTCGAGCTTGCTCAAACGTGCTTGAACGGTGTTGCGGGACAGACCTGTTCGCTCGGCCACCGCCAGGACGGTGGCGCGGGGGTCGTCGGACAGGACGGTCAGGATTCGCGCGTCGATCCGGTCGGCTCGGTGTGTGCTTGGCACAGTGCCCACCTCCCTTTCGTCCACACCCGCCAGCGGGGTGCATAATGCTCAATTTTCGGTTCCAGTATTGCGCAAACAGACACCCGCTGGTGGACTGTTGTAACACCCCGCAGGTCGGGCAGCCTCCCAGACACAATCCGGTGGGCATCCCCATTCCTTCGCCGCTCGGCCGCGTCTCATCCGTCGCCGGCCGAGCCGGCTCCCCTCGGCACCTGATGCAGTAGTCCTGCCCGGTTCCGCGTTGTTGTCTTCAAGGAGAATTCCGATGTCCCTGCCCGTGTCCCTCGACTCCGTGACCCCGCACCCCACCGACCACACCGGTGCGTCCGAGGACCTTGCCGCCCTCGAGGCGATCCGGCAGCGGGTGTTGTGGCTGTCGACCTCGATGATCCACCACGCGAACCGGGTCCGCCCCAACCCCACCGGCCTGAAAGTCGGTGGCCATCAAGCGTCCTGCGCGTCGATGGTCTCGATCATGACCACCCTGTGGTTCGAGCACCTGCAGCCCGGGGACCGGGTCTCGGTCAAACCCCACGCCTCCCCGGTGCTGCACAGCATCAACTATCTGCTCGGCGAACTGGACGAGAAGTACCTGACCACCCTGCGCGAGTTCGGGGGCCTGCAGTCGTATCCGAGCCGGTCGAAGGACCCGGACACGGTCGACTACTCCACCGGGTCGGTCGGGATCGGCGCCACCGCCCCGATCTGGGGTGCGATGGCCCGCCGCTACGTCGACACCCACCTCGGCGACACCGGCCGGGGCCGGCAGTACTCACTGGTCGGCGACGCCGAACTCGACGAGGGCGCGGTCTGGGAGGCCATCCTCGATCCCGGTATCACCGACCTCGGTGAGGTGGTGTGGATCGTCGATCTGAACCGCCAGTCCCTGGACCGGGTGGTGCCCAACATCGCCGCCCGCCGCCTGGAGAAGATGTTCGACGCCGCCGGCTGGCAGGTCGTCACCGTCAAATTCGGCACGCTGCTCGAAGAACTGTTCGCCCGACCCGGCGGGGATGCGCTGCGCACCCGCATCCTGGACATGCCGAATCCGGAATACCAGCGGCTGCTGCGCTGCACCCCGGCCGAGGTCCGCGACCGGCTGCCCGGCGACGGCCCCGGCAGCACGCAGATCGCCGAGCTGATCGCCACCCTCGACGATGCGACACTCACCGCCGCGGTCCGCAACCTCGGCGGACACGATCTTCGAGCCCTCTCGGAGGCGTACCGGCAGATCGACGACACCCGCCCCACGGTGATCATCGCCTACACCATCAAGGGCTACGGCCTGCCCACCGAAGGCCACCCGCAGAACCACTCCGCGCTGCTGACCGTCGACGAATACACCCAACTGGCCTCGACCCTGGGAATGGACCCGCAGCACCCGTGGGGCCGGTTCACGGCCGACACCTCAGCAGGACAGCTGTGCCAGAGCACCGCCGATCGGCTGCGGCGCGACGCGACCCCGGCGCTGCCGAACCTGACGATTCCCACCGATATCGGCCGCACCCCCAAGGGCACCGCCACCACCCAAGCCGCCCTCGGCCGGGTCCTGCTGGACCTGACCCGCGAAGCCCCCGACGCCGCCGGGCGGGTGGTCACCGTCAGCCCCGACGTCAGCTCCACCACCAACCTCGGCGGCTGGGTCAACAAGGTCGGGGTCTGGTCGGCGGCCGAACGGCACAACTGGTTCGCCGACGACGCCGAAACGATCATGCACTGGAACGAACGCCCCACCGGCCAGCACATGGAACTCGGCATCGCCGAAACCAACCTGGTCGGACTGATCGGCGAACTCGGCGCCACCTGGAGCCGCTGGGGCCAGCCGCTGCTGCCCATCGGGGTGCTCTACGACCCGTTCGTCGAACGCGCCCTCGAGCCCTGGTCGTACGGCATCTACGCCGGCGGACAGTCCATCCTCGTCGGCACCCCCTCCGGCGTCACCCTCGCCGCCGAAGGCGGCGCCCACCAGTCCATCAAGACCCCCTCGATCGGACTCGAACAACCCGGCTGCATCAGCTACGAACCGGCCTTCGCGCTCGACGTCGAATGGACCCTGCTCGCCTCCCTCGCCCGGCTCGGCCGCCCCGACGGCACCTCCGCGTACCTGCGGCTGTCCACCCGCCCGGTCGAGCAGACCCTCGCCGCCGTGCCCACCGACCCGGCCGCCCGCGAACGCCGCCGCCGCCAGGTCGTCGCCGGTGGCTACCCGATCCGGCGCCGCGACAACGCGCAGGTCACCATCGTGGCGATGGGCGCGATGATCACCGAAGCGCTCGCCGCCGCGGACCGGCTCGAGGCCTCCGGTGCGCCGGCCGACGTGCTGTGCCTCACCAGCCCCGGACTGCTGTTCGAGGCCTGGCAGGCCCGCCAGGGTCGCGGCTCCGGGGAAAGCTGGATCCTCGATCAGCTCTTCCCCGCCGACCGCGCCACCCCGATGGTCACCGTCCTCGACGGCCACCCCCACACCCTCGCCTTCCTCGCCGGCATCAACCGGGTGCGCAGCACCTGCCTCGGCGTCAGCAAGTTCGGGCAGGTCGGCGGCCTCGACGACGTCTACCGCTACCACGGCATCGACACCGACAGCATCGTCGCCGCCGCCCTCGACCTCCTCCCCTGACCCGGCACCGTTCACACATCACCGGAAACAGAAGAGACCCCCATGACCACCGGACAACTCACCGGCACCACCGTGCGCATGCCGGCCCTCGGCGACAGCGTCGACGAAGGCACCGTCACCCGCTGGCTCAAACAACCCGGCGACCACGTCACCGCCGAAGAACCGTTGCTCGAGGTCGCCACCGACAAGGTCGACACCGAGATCCCCTCCCCCGTCACCGGTGTCCTGCAACGCATCCTCGCCGAGGAGAACGACGTCGTCGCCGTGGGCGCCGACCTGGCCGTCATCGCCGAACCGGACACCGGATCGGTGGATACACCCCCTGAGCCACCCATCCCGGCGCCTGCTGCGAATCCGGCACCCCCGGCCGCGGCGGCGCCGGTGGCGCCGGCGGCGGCGGCTCCTCCCCTGCGGCCGTCGCCCCCGGCACCGCCCCCCACACCGAAAGACGCTGCCCCACAACCGAAGGACCCCGGGACCGGCGACACCACAGTGGAAAAGCTGCCCCGCATCCGCCGCACCATCGCCCGGCGAATGGTCGAGTCGCTACAAACCGCCGCCCAGCTGACTACGGTGTTCGAGGTGGACGTCACCGCCATCGCCCGGTTGCGCACCACCCACAAGGACGAGTTCTACGACCGCACCGGCATCAAGCTCTCGTTCCTGCCGTTCTTCGCCAAGGCCGCCGTCGACGCGCTCGCGCAGCACCGGATTCTGAACGCTTCGCTGAACAGCGAGGTCACCGAGGTGACCTATTTCGACCATTGCCACCTGGGCATCGCCGTCGACAGCGACAAAGGGCTGATGGTGCCGGTCATCCGGGATGCCCAGAATCTCGGGATCGAAGGGCTCGCCCGGGCCATCGCCGACAAGGCCGAACGCGTCCGCACCGGCACCATCTCCCCGGACGAACTGACCGGCGGCACCTTCACCCTCACCAACACAGGAAGCCGCGGCGCCCTGTTCGACACCCCGATCCTCAACCAGCCCCAGACCGGCATCCTCGGCGTCGGTGCCGTCGTCGAACGACTGATCCCCATCCGAGCCGACGGTGAACTCCGCATCGACGTGCGCTCGATGGCCTACCTGTCGATCACCTACGACCACCGCATCGTCGACGGCGCCGACGCCGCCCGCTTCCTCACCACAGTCAAGAACATCCTCGAATGCGGCTTCACCACAACCGACCTGACCTGACCGCCCACCACAGCCGGAAGGAGCAAGCGTGAGCCCGGACGATCGCACCCTGCTGGCATTCGCCGTCAAATGGTCCCCCTTCGGCGGAGGAGACGAGTACATCCTTCCCGAATTCGGCCTCACCCCCGCGGTGTTCTACCAACGCCTTCTGGCGATGGTGACCACCACTCCGATCGATGAAGTGGATTTCGCGACCCGTACGTTCCTACGACAGTTCTGCGTCTCGAAGCTGTCCCGAACGTCCTGCTCACCGACCCGGCCGAGATCCCCCGAGCCCTCGCCGACGCCTTCCACATCGCCTCCAGCGGCCGACCCGGCGTGGTGCTCGTCGACATTCCCAAGGACGTCCTGCAAGCCCGCACCACCTTCACCTGGCCCCCGGAACGACAGCTACCGGGGCACCACGTCATCACGCAACCCCACGACAAGCAGCTCCGGGCCGCAGCCGACCTGATCGCCACAGCCGAACGCCCGGTGCTCTACGTCCGCGGCGGAGTGATCAAAGCCGACGCCTCGAACGAACTGCGTGAACTCGCCGAGCTGACCGGCATCCCCGTCGGTGACCACCCACATGGCCCGCGGCGCGTTCCCGACAATCACCGACTGCACTACGGCATGCCCTGCATGCACGGCACCGTCGCCGCCGTCGCCGCCCTGCAACGCAGTGACCTGCTGATCGCACTCGACGCACGGTTCGACGACCGGGTCATCCACGTCGATATATCGACCCGGCCGAGATCGGCAAGCACCGCTTCGCCGACGTACCGATCGTCGGCGACTGCAAGACAACGATCAGCTCCCTGATACGCCACATCCGCGCCCGCCCAGCCTGCCCTCCCGCACCCGATCCGACCGGCTGGTACGCCGATCTGGACCGACTACGCGACACCTTCCCCCTCGGCTACACCCGCCCGCCCACCGGCGCACTGGCGCCCGAACGCGTCATCGATGCGATCGGACGCACGGCGGGCCCGGACGCGATCTACCTCTCCGGAGTCGGACAGCACCAGATGTGGGCCGCACACTTCATCACCTACGACAAGCCCCGCACCTGGCTCAACTCCGGCGGCCTCGGCACCATGGGCTACACCGTTCCCGCCGCACTCGGCGCCAGACTCGGCACCCCGGATCGGGAGGTCTGGGCGATCGACGGTGACGGATGTTTCCAGATGACCAACCAGGAAACTGGCCACCGCCGCCGTCGAAGGCATCCCCGCCAAGGTCGCGATCATCAACAACGGCAACCTCGGCATGGTCCGGCAACTCCAGCAAATCCACTACCAGGGCCGCTATTCGAGCGTCGACCTCGCCACCCATTCGCGGCGCATCCCGGACTTAGCCCTCCTCGCCGAAGCGCTCGGCTGCATTGCGAACACGAGGCGGATCTCGAGGAGACCATCGCGCACGCGCCATCGAAGACCGTCCCGTCGTCGTCGACCTCATCGTCGACGACACCGCCCTGGTCTGGCCGATGATCGCAGCGGGCGCCAGCAACGACCACCTCATGCTCGCTCAGGGGAACCGGCCGTCGTTCGACGAATCCGATCATCCGGTCTCGTCAGAGGACACACACGCGTCCCGATCGTCTCTGCCGGCGAAATCGGCACGAGTAACGCCGCGCCCATGCGTCGACGCCCCACCGAGAACGACGAGGGGGAGGTTGCCGGCGACGTGTCGCGGCAACCTCCCCCTCGGGGGCGAAGAACCTACACCAGCAGCTCGGCGATCTGAATGGTGTTGAGGGCGGCGCCCTTCCGGAGGTTGTCCCCCGAGACGAACAGCGCGAGACCGCGGCCCTCCGGCACACCCGGATCCTGACGGACCCGGCCCACCAGCGACGGATCCTGGCCCGCGGCCTGCAGCGGCGTCGGAACGTCCACGAGCCGCACGCCGGGGGCGTTCGCGAGCAGTTCCTTCGCGCGCTCCACCGACAGCGGACGTTCGAACTCGGCGTTGATCGACAGCGAGTGGCCGGTGATCACCGGCACGCGCACGCAGGTACCCGACACCAGCAGGTCCGGCAGTCCGAGGATCTTGCGGGACTCGTTGCGCAGCTTCTGGTCCTCGTCGGTCTCGCCGCTGCCGTCGTCGACCAGGGAGCCGGCCAGCGGCAGCACGTTGAACGCGATGGGCGCGACGTACTTGTCCGGGGCCGGGAAGTCGACGGCGCTGCCGTCGTGCACCAGCTTCTCGGCGTCGCCGATGACGGCGCGCGCCTGGCCGAGCAGTTCGTCGACGCCGGCGATGCCGCTGCCGGAGACGGCCTGGTAGCTCGAGACGATCAGCCGCTGCAGTCCGGCCTCGTCGTGCAGGACCTTGAGCACCGGCATCGCGGCCATGGTGGTGCAGTTCGGGTTGGCGATGATGCCCTTGGGCGGGTTCTTCGCCTCCTGCGGGTTCACCTCGCTCACGACCAGGGGAACCTCGGGATCCTTGCGCCAGGCCGAGGAGTTGTCGACGACGGTCGCGCCGGCGGCGGCGAACCGCGGCGCCTGCGCGCGCGAGAGGGTCGCTCCGGCCGAGAACAGGGCGATGTCGATGCCCTTCAGATCCTCGTCGGAGGTCGCCGCTGCGTCCTCCACGACGATCTCCTCACCGCGGAACGGCAGCTTCTTGCCGGCGGAGCGGGCAGATGCGAAGAACCGCACCCGGTCGGCGGGGAAGTTGCGCTCTTCGAGCAGGGTGCGCATGACGATGCCGACCTGTCCGGTGGCACCGACGACAGCGAGAGTGGTCACAGCGATTACCGTCCCGTTCCGGCGTGGACGACGGCTTCTTCCTCGCCGCCGAGTTCGAACGCGGCGTGCAGGGCGCGCACCGCGTCGTCGAGTTCCGTGTCGTCGACGAGGACCGAGATACGGATCTCCGACGTGGAGATGAGGTCGATGTTGATGCCCGCACCCGCGAGGGCCTCGCAGAACTTCGCCGTGACGCCCGGGTGGCTCTTCATGCCGGCGCCGACGAGCGAGACCTTGCCGATGTGGTCGTCGAACAGCACCTGGGTGAAGCCGATCTCCTCCTGCTGCTTGCTCAGCAGCTCCACGGCGCGCGGGCCGTCGCCCTTGGGCAGGGTGAAGGTGATGTCGGTCTTGCCCGTCTCCACCTTGGAGATGTTCTGCAACACCATGTCGATGTTGATCTCGGCGTCGGCGACGGCGCGGAACACCTTCGCGGCGTAACCGGGGGTATCGGGCAGGCCGACGACGGTGACCTTGGCCTCGCCGCGATCGTGCGCGACGCCGGTGATCAGAGCCTCTTCCACGGGGATGTCCTCCATCGATCCGGACACGATGGTGCCGGGCTTGGTGGTGTACGACGAACGAACGTGCACGGGCACGTTGTAGCGGCGGGCGTACTCGACGCAGCGCAGCATGAGCACCTTCGCGCCGCACGCCGCGAGCTCGAGCATCTCCTCGAAGGAGACCTTCTCGAGCCGCTGCGCGTCCTTGACGATGCGCGGGTCGGCGGTGAAGACGCCGTCGACGTCGGTGTAGATCTCGCAGACATCGGCGTTCAGCGCCGCGGCCAGGGCGACGGCGGTCGTGTCGGAGCCGCCGCGGCCGAGGGTGGTGATGTCCTTGCTGTCCTGGCTCACGCCCTGGAAGCCGGCGACGAGGACGATACTGCCCTCGTCCAGCGCGGCCCGGACGCGGCCGGGGGTGACGTCGATGATCTTCGCGTTGCCGTGGCTGCTCGTGGTGATCACGCCGGCCTGCGAGCCGGTGAACGACCGCGCCTCGGCACCGAGCGAGTGGATCGCCATCGCGACCAGGGCGTTGGAGATCCGCTCACCGGAGGTGAGGAGCATGTCCATCTCCCGCGCCGGCGGCGCCGGGCACACCTGCTGGGCGAGGTCGAGCAGCTCGTCGGTGGTGTCGCCCATCGCCGAGACCACGACGACGACGTCGTTGCCCGCCTTCTTGGTCTCGACGATCCGTTCAGCGACGCGCCGGATCCGCTCGGCCGTCGCGACCGAGGATCCTCCGTACTTCTGGACGACGAGTGCCACGCTGGCGAACCTCCGGGGTCTTGGGTGCAAGTCCAGGGGATCAGCTTACCGATGCGGCCTGGAGGGACGGGGCTCGACCTGCCCCGGCACCCGGCAGCCGTCCGCTCCCGGCCTGCGGCGAGGGCCGGAACCGTCGGGCGTGACAGCGGTCTCGGGTGGTGACAGCATCTCCGGCGTGAGCATCGGCAGACGCCTGCAGGTCCGAGCGGTGGACGAACGTTCCTCCGCCTCCCCCATCGAGTTGTTCTTCGATCTCGTGTTCGTCTTCGCCCTGACCCGGGTCACCGACCTCATGGCGGTGGACACCAGCGGCGTCGACGTGCTGCGCGCCGCCCTCGTCATGGCGGTGCTGTGGTGGGTGTGGGTCGGCTACTCGTGGCTGGGCAATCTCGCCCGCGCCGACGAGGGCCTCATGCGAGTGGTGATGTTCGCCGCGATGGGGGCCGTGTTCGTCGTCGCCCTGACGATTCCCGAGGCGTTCGACGACATGCCGGGTGGCCTCGACGGACCGGTGATCTTCGCGGTCGGCTACTTCACCGTGCGCCTGATCCACCTGTCGACGTTCCTCGTCCTGAGCCGGGACGATCCGCAGCTGCGGCGGCAGGTGCTCCGATTCCTTCCGAGCATGCTGGCGGGAACGGCGTTCCTGCTGATCGCCTCGCAGCTGTCCGGACCCGCGCAGACGGTGCTGTGGATCCTCGCCCTGGCGGGCGACTACCTCGGCACCCTGGCTGGGGGCACCGGGTGGCGGCTCCGCTCGGTGAGCCACTTCGCGGAGCGGCACGGACTCATGGTGATCGTCGCCCTCGGTGAGTCGATCGTCTCGATCGGGATCGGCGTCGCGGCGCTGCCGATCTCCTGGGCGATCATCGTCGCGTCACTGCTGGGTCTGTCCGTCTCGGCGCTGCTGTGGTGGGCGTATTTCGACGTCACGTCCCTGGCCGTCGAGAAGGTCTTCGACGCGGCGACCGGGACCCGGCTGATCCGGATCGCCCAGCGTTGCTACAGCTACGCCCACCTGCCGATGGTGATCGGAATCGTCATGCTCTCGCTGGGCCTGAAGAAGATCCTCGCCTACGTCGGGGACGGGAACCATCATCGGCTCACCGATCCCCTCCAGGGCTGGCCGCTGGCCGGCCTGTACGGCGGGGCCGCGCTCTATCTCCTCGCCCTGGTGTTCTTCCGCGCCTACGCGACCGGTCGCGTCGAGGTTCCCCGGGCGACGACGGCGGTCGTCCTGCTCGCACTCCTTCCCGTGGTGGGGCACGTCCCGGCGCTGGCGACCCTCGGCATCCTGGTGGCGGTGCTGCTCGTCCTCATCGGGTACGAGACCGTCCGTTATGCCGAGCCGCGCGAGACGATCCGTCACGGGGGCTGAGCCCGGACGGGCGGCTCATCCCGCGACGGTCGTGCGCAGCAGCATGACGTTGTAGTCGCTCCAGCGTGACGCGACGAAGTACAGGTCGTCGCCGCTGGACCACGGGTGGATGTACGGCGCGTACAGGCCGCCGATCTGCGCGCTGGTGACGACCGCCCGCGGCGCGCTCCACGGCCCCTCCGGCCGCGCGCTCGTGCGCATCTCGATCTGCCCGCGTTCCTCGTTGCCGTAGAGCATGACGAAGGTGCTGCCGGTCCAGTGCACCGACATCTCGCCGACCGGGGCGTCGACGACGGGGACCGCCGCATCGATCCCGCCGAGGATCCAGTGGGTGCCGGTCCAGAACTCGTAGGCGGTGAGGTCGCGGATCTGCGCCTCGGGCACGCGCGAGCCGTGGGCCGGACCGAAGCGCCCGTTGGGCGTGCCGAAGTCGTAGACGTAGCCCTCGTGCTTCACGTACGCGTGCTGTTGGAAGTTGCTGTTGCCCGTCGCCAGTTGCTGGACGCCGGGGACCTCGACGGGGGTGTTCACCCGCGCGGTGGCCGGGTCGACGGTCCATGTCTCACCGTTGTCGGTCGAGTACGCGACGGCCGAGGCGTTGGTCCGCCATTCGCCCGGTTCGCCCCAGGCGCGCACCGACATGAAGTTGATGTACTGCGTGCCGCCGACCGAGATGCCGGCGGTGGGCACGACGGTGGTCTCGACCCTGTCGATGCCGACGCTGCCGAGGACCTCGCGGGCGAAGTTCGGGTCGGAGGAGAGCACCGGCGCCCCGGAGTAGCGATCCCCGGGTCGGGGGTCGGGCACGGCGATGCCGTCCGACAGCTCGGTGTCGCCGCTGCGCATGAGGATGTTGCGGCGCCATTCGTCGCCCTCGACCGAGCAGTCACCGAAGGTGTCTCCGAAGGCCGCGAGCACCTGCCGGCCTGGGCCGGTCCCGCCGTTGTCCCACATGATTCCCAGGTCGGTGCCCGAGACGGAGAAGCGGGTGTCGGTCCGGTTCGGGCTGCGCGGTCCCGTGACCCAGGCGACGGTGCGGGTGGGCCCGGAGGTGATCGTAGGCAGCGGTCCCTGCGGCGTCCCGGCACCGGGGTTGCTGCTGCCGAAGCCGCTGCTTCCGGACCCGGAGCCCCCGCACGGTTCCGCTTGAGCGGTGGCGGCAAATGGCACCGCGCAGCCGAGCGCGAGCAGCAGCGCTGAGGAGAACGTCGTTGCCGACCGGACCACCCTCATGAGCTCTCCTCCCGGCCGGGTGACCGAAACGCGTCTTCCCTGATACTCCTGTGATCAATGGTGTCTGCGTGACAAATGAGGTCAACGTATTGGATCGGCGGGGCTCGCGACAGCGCCCTCCGTATCGATCGGGTCACGTTCGTACGGCCTGCTCCGCCCGGCCCCGGCAGCGAAATCCCCGCATCCCGGGTGGGCTCCGGCGGGGGCGAGCGAGTACACTGCCTGGCATGCAGCGCGCGCTTCTCCTCGGCCGCCGCGGCGGGATCTGACCAGACCGGCTTCCCGTCGCGGGGTGTGGTCGCGCCGGTCGTATCCTCATCCGGACTCACCGGTCCCCTTTTTTTGGAGTTACGTCATGTCACCCGCCGACGCATTCACCTCCGGCTCGCGCACTATCACGCCGCCGAGCAAGCCCGCCCCCGCCGATCAGCCGGCGTGGAACACGCAGAAGAACTCCTCGATGCCGACCTACCGGTACCGGCCGTTCGCCGAGGAGGTCGAGCCGGTCACGCTGCCGGACCGCACCTGGCCGGACAAGGTCATCGACCGGGCCCCCGCCTGGTGCGCCGTGGACCTGCGTGACGGCAACCAGGCGCTCATCGACCCCATGAGCCCCGCCCGCAAGCGGCGCATGTTCGACCTGCTGGTACGCATGGGCTACAAGGAGATCGAGGTCGGCTTCCCGTCGGCAAGCCAGACCGATTTCGACTTCGTCCGAGAGATCATCGAGGACAACGCGATTCCCGACGACGTCACCATCCAGGTGCTGACGCAGGCCCGCCCCGAGCTGATCAAACGCACCTTCGAGGCGTGCGCCGGGGCCCACACGGCCATCGTCCACTTCTACAACTCGACGTCGATCCTGCAGCGCCGCGTGGTGTTCAAGGCGGACAAGGACACGGTCAAGAAGATCGCCACCGACGCGGCCGAACTGGTACTCGAGGAGGCGAAGAACCACCCCGACACGAACTGGCGGTGGGAGTACTCCCCCGAGTCGTACACCGGCACGGAACTGTCGTACGCCAAGGAGGTGTGCGACGCGGTCGTCGACACCCTGGGCGCGACCCCCGAGAACCCCGTGATCATCAACCTGCCGGCGACGGTCGAGATGGCCACGCCGAACGTGTACGCCGACTCGATCGAGTGGATGCACCGCAACCTGGCCAAGCGCGACTCGATCATCCTGTCGCTGCACCCGCACAACGACCGCGGCACCGGCGTCGCGGCGGCCGAACTGGGCTACCAGGCCGGCGCCGACCGCATCGAGGGCTGCCTGTTCGGCAACGGCGAGCGCACCGGCAACGTGTGCCTGGTCACCCTCGGCCTGAACATGTTCAGCCGCGGCGTGGACCCGCAGATCGACTTCTCCAACATCGACGAGATCCGCCGCACCGTCGAGTACTGCAACCAGCTGCCCGTGCCCGAGCGGCACCCCTACGGCGGCGACCTGGTGTACACGGCCTTCTCGGGCAGCCACCAGGACGCCATCAACAAGGGCATGGACATGATGAAGGCCGACGCCGACGCGGCGGGCACCGACGTCGACGACCTGACCTGGGCGGTTCCGTACCTGCCGATCGACCCGAAGGACGTCGGCCGCAGCTACGAGGCCGTGATCCGGGTGAACTCGCAGTCCGGCAAGGGCGGCGTGGCGTACATCATGAAGCACGACCACGGCCTGAACCTGCCGCGGCGGCTGCAGATCGAGTTCTCGCAGGCGGTGCAGCGCGTCACCGACGGTGAGGGCGGCGAGGTCAGCCCCAAGGAGATGTGGGACATCTTCCACGAGGAGTACCTGACCCCGATCACCCCGCTCGAACGGATCCGGCAGAAGGTCGCCGCGGCCGAGACCGACGACGGCACCGACACCGTCACCGCGGTCGTGAAATACCACGGCAAGGAACAGGAGATCACCGGGTCCGGCAACGGCCCGCTCGCCGCCTTCGTCGACGCCCTGGAGACCCTGGGCTACCAGGTGGCGGTCCGCGGCTACGCCGAGCACGCCATGTCGGCCGGTGACGACGCCCTCGCGGCCGCGTACGTCGAGGCGGACGTGACCCGGCCCGACGGGGTTTCGGCCCTGGTCTGGGGTGTCGGAATCGCGCCGTCCATCACGACGGCGTCGCTGCGCGCGGTGGTCTCGGCGGTGAACCGGGCCCACTGAGCCCTCCGGTCCCGCGAACACCGCGGCAAACGGCGCGAATTCGGACGAACGCGGCGGTACTCTTTCGCAGGAGTGCCGCCGCGTGTCCGTTTGTCGGCCGGGCGAATCTCGGTTCGGATCCGTCTCCGCACGTGCCCCACGAAAGGGAGCGTCACATGGATTTCTGGGACATCATCTGGTTCATCATCATCAGCTTCGCGTTCATTGCGTACCTGATGGTGCTCTTCTCCATCATCGGGGACCTGTTCCGCAACCACCAGCAGTCCGGCTGGATCAAGGCGATCTGGATCGTCTTCCTGATCTTCCTGCCGTTCCTGACCGCCCTGATCTATCTGATCGTCAACGGCAAGGGCATGGCCGAGCGCTCCGCGCGGGAGTACGCCCAGGTCAAGCAGGCCCAGGACAGTTACATCCGCGAGGTCGCCGGCAAGTCCCCCGCCGAGCACATCGCCGACGCCAAGGCCCTGCTCGACGCGGGCACCATCACCGAGGCCGAATACCAGGCCCTCAAGGCCAAGGCGCTGGCCTGACGCCGCCCCCGGGGGGATCACGACGATGACGTCCGATCCGCTTCGGGTCCGCCGCGACGGGCCCGTCACCACCATCGGGATCAACCGTCCCGAGGTCCGCAACGCGGTCGACCGGGAGACGGCGCAGGCGCTCGCCGACGCCTTCCGAGCCTTCGACGCCGACGACGAGGCGGCGGTCGCCATCCTGCACGGCGAGGGGGGCACCTTCTGCTCCGGCGCTGACCTGAAGGCGATCAGCGAGGGACGCGCGAACCGGGTCGCCCCGGACGGTGACGGGCCGATGGGCGTGTCGCGGATGCGGCTGTCCAAGCCCGTCATCGCCGCCATCTCGGGCCACGCCGTCGCGGGCGGGCTCGAGCTGGCGCTGTGGGCCGATCTGCGCGTCGCCGAGGAGGGGGCGGTGCTGGGCGTGTTCTGCCGCCGCTGGGGTGTGCCGCTGATCGACGGCGGCACGGTGCGGCTGCCGCGGCTCATCGGCGAGAGCCGCGCGATGGACCTCGTCCTGACCGGCCGCGCCGTCGACGCCGACGAGGCACTGCGCATTGGGCTGGTCAACCGGCTCGTCCCCGCCGGTCGGGCACTCACCGCGGCCCGGGCGCTCGCGGCCGAGATCGCCGCCTTCCCGCAGACCTGCCTGCGCCGGGACCGCCTCTCGCTGCTCGAGCAGCACGCGCTCGACGAGGACCAGGCCCTGCTCAACGAGTTCCGGCACGGCGCGGTCTCCCTGGCGCACGACACGCTCGAGGGCGCGTCCCGGTTCGCCGGCGGTGCCGGGCGGCACGGCAGTTTCGGTGAGCCCGGTACCTAGTCGGTATGGGCGACTGCTGGCGTTGAGCCGGGGGTTGCGGGGCCGTTCTCACCCATGTTCGTGGGTTACCGAACAGGAAGCCTCCCTGCCCGGTCTATCCGAGGGTGGCAGGAGGCCCAGGTGTCTGCCGCTCGTAGGACTGGACATGCACGCACGTTAGGTCGCGGCAGCGGTCATCGACAGCGTCACCGGCGAGGTGTCCCAGACGCGGTTGACCACCACATCCGGCCCTGGATCACCGATCTGCCGGGGCCGGTGACGGTCGTGCACAAGGCCGGACCAACCGCTTTCGGGTCGAATCGGGATCTGTCCGCGACCGGGGTCCGGTGTGAGGTCGCTGCCAGTCGAAGCTACAGAAACCGGCCGGGCCTCACCCTGCCCGCTTGACAAGCCTCGACAGCTAGGGTTCTTCTGATCGGAACCGGCATGCGAAATCGACGACTCGCCGGTGGTAGGACTCTGCCGCAGAGTTCAGCGAGACGTTGTGGCCCGATCCTTCGATGATGCATGTCTCCAGCGGCGCCCGCACCAGGCTCCGGGCGGCGTCAATGACATCCGAGCCTGGCGCCGTGGTCCATTCGAACTCAGCCTCGGCGAGCTGGATCGGGACTTCGACGGCCGCGAGGAGTCTCGGCAGCAGTTCCGGAGCACGTCTGGCCTCTTCGAACTCTGACCAGATATGCGGCGGGATCCGGTGGGTGGATCTGGGACGCGTCCGCTCACCAGGAGGGGCGACTGCACGTGTTCCGCGCGAACCCCGACTACTGGAACCCCACCGCAGTCAACGCGGACGAGGTCGTCGTGAACGTGATGTCCGACGACGCCGCCCGGATGAACGCGGCGCAGAGCGGACAGATCGACATCGGGACGATCCCCCCCGACCAGGTCGACGCCATCACCGACTCGGGGCTGTCCGTCATCAGCGAGCTCACCTCCCAGTGGGATCTCGGGATCTTGGACCGCTCGGGCAAGCTGGTACCCGAACTCGCCGATCCCCGAGCACGGGAGGCCATCGGCCTGCTCCTCGATCGCGAGGGGTTCAATCAGAGCGTGTTCCAGGGCAGAGCATCGAGCACGATCGGCGGGTTCGCCTCCGATGTGTCGCGCTGGCACGACCCCACGCTCGAATCCCATCCCCCGAACGTGGAGCGCGCCAAGGAACTGCTGGCCGATGCCGGCCTTCCGAACGGTTTCTCGATGCCCATGCCGAGCATGCCGCCGGTGCGGGTCCAGCTCGAGGCCGTCGCGCAGATGCTCGCCGCGGGCGGCATCGTCGTGCAGCCGGTCGACGTCCAACCCCAGCAGTACTACGCGTCGATCCGGCGCGGCGAGTTCCCGGCGGCCCTCTTCCCTCTGACTGCGGTGGATCTCGATCAGTGGTACTCGTCGTCGGTGTCGAACAAGGGCACGCTCAATCCGTTCGGTCTGACCGACCTCGAAGACCTGGACGCACAGTACAAGTCGAGCCTCACCGCGCCGTTCGAGGAACGGAAACCCGTCATGGACGAGATCCAGAGCGAAGTCCTGGCTCGTGGTGTGATGTATCCGGTGATCGTGTACCCGCGCGCCACCGCTGTGGCGCAGTCGGTCCGAGCATCGGACGAGCTGTCATTCAATCCCGATGATCTGTTGCCACGTCCGTATTACCTATGGGTCGAATCTGCCTGATTCTTCCCCCGTCGAACCACGATGTCGGCCTCCACACGAGTGGCGGATTCTCACAATCCCCGCAACACCCTGAATTTCAGGGAGTTGCGGGGATCGTGGTTTCTGCAGCGTTGACGGACTGGTTCTCCGAAGCACTGGACCGCACGAAGGGCAATGTTACGGTGGCTGCTCACAGCGTCCGATCCAAACGGATCACCGCCTACGGCTGGACTCGTCGAGCTGGGATACGTGCCGGCACGTTTGAGACACCGCTCCTCACAATCTGTCCGGGCGGTTCCGGCCAGAACACTCGGCGTCGTTTCGCTTCGATGCGAAGCTGCCGTGGCGGTCCCCGCCGTGGTGCGCATCGGCCAGACGAATCTGACCTGACATCGCCTCTGTGTGTCAAACGGCGGTAGGCGGGTTGTGTAACTACTGCTGGCTGCGGTGAAGACCTCGCCCCGTGATCTCGCATCCGCGACGAAGCCGCCTTCGCAGAGCTCTGCGGCGTTGCACCCTAGCCGACGAATGGGTCGACGCCCACCACTACCGCAGCGACATCGAACGATGCGAAGCTTTCACCACCTGGCTCCACTTCTACAATCACCACCGTGCCCACTCCGCACTCGGCGGCCATCCACCGATCAGCCGGCTGACCAACGTGCCTGGACATCACACCTAGCCGTCCCACACCACCTGCCCGTCCGCCCGCATGCGGGCACCCGGCGCCGCCTCGTGCGCCAGGAGGCGGCCGTCGTGCAGGAGGTGCTCGACGTCGCGGCCGAAACGCAGCACGACGACGTCGGCGACGAGGCGGCGGTGGCATCGCCACCACACGCTCTCGCTGCACATCATCGCGGTCCGGCGCCGCGCGGACTCCTCGAGCAGCCCGTCGAGCGCGTCGGCGAACTCCTCCGTGCGGGTGTGGGCGGCGTAGGCGGCGAACTGCTCGACCCGCCACCACGAGTCCTCGGGCGTCGTCCCGGCGGGGAGCCGTCGCCGGCCGCCGAGCCGCCGCTCGAGCCGGTAGTCGATGCCGGCATCGGCCAGCCATTGCGTCATCGCGTCGCTCGACAGGTCCGGGTTGCGCCGGCTGCCCGGGAAGCGCCGGACGTCGACCAGCGACTCGACGCCGGCGGAATGCAGCAGCTCGGCCAGCTGCGTCCGGTCGAGCTGTCCGTGGCCCACGGAGAGCAGCATCGCGACGATCCCTCCCTCGGGTCGGTTTCCCTCCGGCGTACCCACCCCCGCCGGCACACCCACCCTTCCGACATACCCACTGTCGGCTATCGCATGCCCGTCCCCACGCCCGTGACCGGCGCGTGCCGGCAGCCACCCGGCGACGCGATCGGCAGTTCCTCGAACTTGCCGTCCGTGAGACGCAGGTGCACATGCACCGCCCCGGCGACCACCCCGAGCGGCTCGCGACCGAGCAGGCGCGCGAGCACGTAGGTCGCGCTCAGGCTGGTCACGTCGCGGATCACGCCCAGCGGCAGCAGCGAGCCCGTCTCGGCGAGCACCTCGCGCTCCCCGGCGCGCAACACCAGCCGCAGGCCCGGTGCGATGTCCTGGACGGCGAGCGAGACCGCGACGTTGTCCCGGTCGTCGGACCCCACCGCGGCGAGCGCGACCGCCCGACGGACCCCGACCCGCTCGAGCAGCCGGCGGTCGCCGCCGTCGCCGACCACGGCGGGGATGTTCAGGTCGCGCACCAGCCGCAGATTGCGCGCATTGGTGTCCCGCTCGACGCCCACGACCGGGATACCGAGGTCCCGCAGCTCCCGGCACAGTCGCAGACCCACCTGCCCGAGGCCCACGACGATCACGTGCCCGGAGCGGGGCAGCGAACGAGGGCCGAGCAGCGCGGTCAGGCGCGGGCCCAGCAGCCGGTCCACGACCCCGGCGGTGAACATGGCGGTGAACACGATCGTCGCCAGCATCGCGGTGGACGCGATCGCGGCGTAGGCCTCGTTGCCGTGCGGGTCGGCCGCCGGTCCGACCGTGGTGACCACGCGGACTGCCTCGTGGAACGCGTCGATCGTTCCCTTGCCCTCCCCGAAGGTCAGCCACGCCCAGTCGCCGAGCAGCACCGCCGCCAGCCCGAGCAGCCCGGCCAGCAGGATGCGCGTGCCGGTCTCGTGCGTGCGCAGCACCGCGGTGAGCTGACCGGCCCACCGCTGCCACACCATGCGGCGCGGCACCGCCACCGGCACCTCGTCGAGCACGTCACCGGCCGCGCGGATGCCGCGCGGTTCGCGGGTGGAGGTCACGGCCAGCAGGTCGGGTGCCACGCACGGCCCGGCCAGGGACGCGGCGGCAAGGTCGGCCGGCGACGTCACGTCGCACTGCGGCAGGAACCGCGCGAGCTGATCGCCGATCGTGCGGTCGAAGATCGTCGCGACCATCGGTGCGTCCGGCTGCAGATGCGCCGCGGCGAGCGCATACCGCAGGGCGACCACGTCGTCCTGCAGGAGCACCGCGATCCCGGCGACCGGCGGCTGGTCCAGCAGGGCCCGCAGCTCCTCGTCGTCGGGCCGCGGCGCGTGCCGCACGGCGCAGCCCAGGGCGACGAGCGAGGCGCAGACTCGCCGCGCGACCGTGGTGTCGCCCACCACGACGTAGGTACCCGTGCTCCCGCTGGTTGTGTCCGCATCCGCCACGGCGACCACCTCCCCGCCCCAGGGGACCACGCCACCTGGGGGGACGCATCCGGCACCGCCGGTCCTGTGAGCGATTCGCACCGGCGCAGCGGCGTGTGACGGCGCGGACACGGCGGCGCTGCGGCGATGCCGGCGCCGCTGTGGAAAACTCGCGACGTGGGTACAAGCACTCGAATCACCGGGCGCGGGCGGCTGGCGCTGCGCGCAGCGAAGGCCGCCTCGTGGGCGTCGCTGAAGGCCGGGCGCGGCAAGGGGTCGATGATCGGCGGTCTCGTCGCGCTGAAGATCGATCCGCGGCTGATGGAGCAGCTCGGCCGGGGCCGTCGCACCGTCCTGGTCACCGGCACCAACGGCAAGTCCACCACCACCCGGATGACGGCGGCGGCCCTGGAGACGATGGACTCCGTCGCCACCCAGGCCGACGGGGCGAACATGGACGCCGGCATCGTCGCGGCGCTGGTCGCCCACCAGGAGGCGCCGCTCGCGGCGATCGAGGTCGACGAGTTGCACACCCCGCACGTCGCGGACGCCCTCGACCCCGAAGCGATCGTGCTGCTCAACCTGAGCCGCGATCAGCTCGATCGGGTGGGCGAGATCAACATGATCGAACGCAAGCTGCGGGCCGGTCTCGAACGGCACCCGGACGCGGTGGTCGTCGCGAACTGCGACGACGTGCTCGTCACCTCCGTCGCCTACGACCATCCGAACGTGGTGTGGGTGGCGGCGGGCGCCGGGTGGGCGGGCGACTCGGTCAGCTGCCCCCGCACCGGCGAGCCGATCCTGTGGGAGGACGGACACTGGCGCAGCACGGGCTCGGAGTTCGCGCGACCCGAACCGGATTGGTGGGTCGACGACGAGAATCTCTACGGCCCGGACGGGCTGGTGCTGCCGATGACGCTGACCCTGCCCGGCCGCGCCAACCGGGGCAACGCCGCGCAGGCGGTGGCCGCGGCCGTCGCCCTCGGCGCGGATCCGGCCGCGGCCGTCGCCGCCGCGGGTGTCGTCGAGGAGGTCGCCGGCCGGTACAAGACCGTGCAGGTGGGTCCGCATTCGGTGCACATGCTGCTGGCGAAGAACCCGGCCGGCTGGCAGGAGGCCCTGTCGATGATCGACCCGACGGTCGACGGTCTGGTCATCGCGGTCAACGGGCAGGTGCCCGACGGGGAGGACCTGTCGTGGCTGTGGGACGTGCGGTTCGAGCACTTCGAGGGCGTGCAGGTGGTGGCGTCCGGCGAACGCGGTACCGATCTGGCCGTGCGGCTGACCTACGCCGGGGTCGAGCACACGCTGGTGGCGGACCCGGTCCGGGCCATTGCGTCGTGCCCACCCGGACGGGTCGAGGTCCTGGCCAACTACACCGCGTTCCGGGATCTGAACACCGCCCTGGCGAAGGGAGCCGCGCATGTCTGAGTCCACCGTGCGGATCGGGCTCGTGCTGCCCGACGTGATGGGCACCTACGGCGACGGCGGCAATGCGCTGGTCCTGCGGCAGCGCCTGCGGATGCGCGGCCACGACGCCGAGGTCGTGTCGATCAACCTGACCGACCCGGTCCCCGACTCCCTGGACCTGTACACCCTCGGCGGGGCCGAGGACTCGGCGCAACGCCTCGCCACGCGGCATCTGCAGCGGCATCCGGGTCTGCAACGGGCAGCCGAACGGGGGGCTCCGGTCCTGGCGATCTGCGCGGCGATCCAGGTGCTCGGCAACTGGTACCAGACGTCGGCGGGCGAGCGCGTCGACGGCGTCGGCCTGCTCGACGTGACCACCGCGCCGCAGCAGACTCGCGCCATCGGCGAGGTGGTGACCACGCCCCTCGCCGAGGGGTTGCACCTGCCGCTGACGGGATTCGAGAACCATCGCGGCGGAACGACTCTGGGGCCGGATGCCCGCGCCCTGGGCCGGGTCACCCGGGGCGTCGGCAACGGTGTGGGCGACGGCGTTGAGGGCGCGGTGCAGGGTTCGGTGATCGGCACCTACATGCACGGACCGGTCCTGGCCCGCAATCCCGAGCTGGCGGATCTGCTGCTGGCACGCGCGCTCGGAGTGGACTCGCTACCGCCGCTGGAGCTGCCGGAGGTCGAGCAGTTGCGGCGCGAGCGGCTCGCCTGACCCGCCGCCCGGACGAAACCGCCCCCGGACAGGGGTTCGGCCCGGGAATCGCTTTCGCAACCTCCGGGCCGGATCTCTGCTTCACGAGCCTCTGTCGTCCTCGGACGTCTGCTCGATTCGCACTACCGATGTTATCTGCATCACACACCGAATGCAAGGGCCCGCGTTGACTGACCGGAAAATGCCATCGGTGAGCGGGCAGGCGACAGCACCCGGCGGAGCTTGCGGAGCCGGGTTGGGTTGTGGCGGTCGGAATTGGTTCAGGCGGCGGGTTCTAGCGTGACGTGGTAGTCGAGCGCGGTGAGTTGGGCGACGGGGTTGCGGATCTTGCGTTCGCTGTGGCGCCGGATGGTGTGGTAGTCGGGCCCGAGGTCGTGGAAGCGGGCGCTGGGATCGGCGAGCAGATGCCAGACGATGACGAGGATCGAGCGGGCAACGGCAACGAGAGCCTTGAGCTTGCCGCGCCGCTTGACGATGCGCCGGTAGCGTTCGCCGAGGAATGTGCCGGTCTTGGCGGCAGCGCTGGCTGCCTCGCCGAGTGCGCCTTTCAGGTAGGGGTTGCCTTTGCCTGATTTGCCGGCGTGCTGTGTGGCTCCGGACTCGATGGTGCGGGGGCACAGTTTCGCCCAGGACACCAGGTGTGCGGCGGTGGGAAACCGGGTCATGTCGAGGCCGATCTCGGCGACGATGACCTGTGCTGTCCGCGGTCCGACGCCGGGGATCTCGTCGAGGCGTTCGACCGTGCTGAACTCGGCACATTCGGCCATGGGTGCGGCACTGCGCTCGACCGAGGATGTGCATCCAGGGTCGGCGGCCACCTCGGATCGGGTCCCGCTCGCACCGGATTCTTCCGGCGGACCGACGGACCGGTGGTCCGAGGCTTGACACTCGGGCAGGTCCGCCAGGAGCTGCTCGATGCGAGTGGTGAGTACGCCGATCTGTGCGGTCACCACGTCGATCTGGTCGAGCAGCATTCGTGCGAGCTCGGCATGATGGTCATCGAATCGGCCGGTCAACGCTTCGACCAGGGAGGCGTACTTGGGTCGCATCTTGCCGCGGGCCAGCCCGGCGAGTCGTCGAGGATCGCGTTCGCCGGCGATGAGCGCCTCGAGCATCTCGCGTACCGCTGGGTGTCCATCGTCGAGCGTCGAGGCGACGGACGACACCTTGACCAGGGCGTCCTCGAGCAGCTTTTCGAGCCGCTGCCAGTGCCGGGCGCGTTCCCCGGCCAAGTCGATTCGGAGCCGGGTGTAGTCGCGCAGCCTGCGGATCGGAGCCGGCGGCACAAACGATGGCCGCAGCAGACCCTTCTCGGTCAGCTTGGCCAGCCACACCGCGTCGAGCTTGTCCGTTTTCGGACGTCCCGGCACGTTCTTCGCGTCCCGCGCGTTGACCAACTGCACGTTCAGCCCGGCGGCTTCGAGCAGGTAGTACCAGCTCCGCCAGTAGTCGGAGGTGGACTCGACGGTGACCTTCTCGATCCGCAGATCGACCAGCTGGTCGGCCAGCTCGGTGACCGCGTCGGTCATCGCCGATACGTCCCACACCTTGCTGACCCGTCGACGACTCCCCGGTGTTCGCACGCATACCTTGCCCGACACCTTGGCCACGTCGATCGCGCACACCCGCTCGATGACCAACTCATACTCGGCGTCGGGGATCTCTTCCGGCGCTGATCCGTGAATCTGCTTCACTTGCCTTCCTCCCATCGAGTCCACATGCACAGCGGGCCGTCCGGGGGCCTCGGTCGAGGGAACTGAAATTCTGACCGGCGTGCTCGAAGCAACAGTGCGTGACCCTTCCAGGTCGGGCCCCGGCACCAGGCTCATCCGCGGATTCGGAGATTCACGTCAACGACGGCGTCGGCAGGCGACCCGACCCCATTTTCACGCCTGCGAGGCGTCCACGGAAGGACAGGAGGCTCATCCAAAATGCGCGCGTAGAGGTAGTAGTTGCCTCAACTGAGAATGCGCGCGTGCGGTGCGCCTGCCGTGTCCGGCTCGGGCCGGGCGGTAGGCCCGGATGATGGGGCTGTCGATGAGTGGGCGCAAGGCCGTGACCAAGACGATCGCGACGCGGTACGCCCGGGCCGACAAGACCGCCAAGGGTGTCATCCTCGACGAATTGTGTGCCACGACCGGCCGGCATCGCAATCACGCCCGTAAGGCGTTGACGCAGGCGTTGCACCCCACCACGGTCAGGCGACGCACCCCGAGACCACCGAAGTACGGCTCCGACGTGATTGCGGCACTACGATTCTGCTGGGCGGTGCTCGGTGCGCCGGCCGGCAAGCGGCCGGCCCCGGTGCTGCCGAGTTGGTGCCGCCGTTCCGCCACTTCGGGGATTTGGACAGGTGTCCACCGAGGGGAAGCCTCAGGTCCGAGACGGTCGTCTCGATCACGGGCGCGAGTCTGTATCGCAGAATACGTACCTTGGGACGCCGCATCGTCCACCACCACTCGGTACCAGGTCCGGGACTCGGATGACGTCAGCAGGCACTCTGGCTGTCCGCAGTGTCTACACCCACACGACCCGCAAGATCAACCGCGTGCGTCTGCCGTCTGTTCATCCGATTCGCGAGCATCCCCGCCGGAGCCGCTGGTGGCCTCCTCGCCGTGATGTTCGGGCTTCCGGCGAAGGATCGCGACCGCAATCAGGACCAGACCCGACAGTGCTGACGCCAGCGGGACCCAAACTCCCACAATGTTCAACTTCCGCTCATTCGTAGCAAACTTCGCCGCTGAGGCTTGGATCGATGCTTCGGAGGTCGCGATCTGAAGCTGCGAAAGGTCCACGAGGGGAACGGCCGCATCTTCGGACTGGATACCGAGCACCGTGGTCCGATTCTGTGCCGAGTTGAGCGGTGAGCCGAATCGGGTGTCGACAGCAAGGGTCAGTTCGTTCACCGAAGTGAAAGCCAGTGGTACCTGGTCCGGAGCAGTCTGGAGAGCCTGCTGCACCGCTGCCGCTCGGTCCGCGGGAAGGGCAGGAATCATGGCCTGCAGCATTGCCTTGGGGACGGTGGAGCCATCTCCGCTTCGAGTGAGGGCAACGATCCCCGCCTGGAGAGAGGTGAGGACGGCAGGATCAGCGACCGGAGCAGTGCTGGTTCCCTTGAACACGTACACCTCGCGACCTGCCAGAGTGTCGGTGCCGGTGTAACTCACGGGTTGCGCGGTTCGAGTGACCGAGTCGTAGACGAGTGCATCGTCAGTGCTCGGATTCATCGGGAACGACAGTGTTACTCCCCCGCGTTGGTCTTCGACCGGCACTGCATTCGGAGGCTCGGCCTGACTGTAGTCCACACGGTTGATGGCGTAGGTATGAGTATCGGTAGCGTCACCACTCGGAAGGTGGGAGACGGCCGTGGTGGTCACGACCGCCGTATCCCCCTCCACCTGGTCGACCGCCATCGTGCGGTCCACGGATACCGGGATGCCTGTTCCGAGACCGAACGTCGCGGGATCGAGTCGACGAAGTGTCCCCTCGAATGCCGATGTTCCGTTGGCGTCCTCGGGAAGCTTGGATAATTGAGGCACGACAAGGTATTTGATCGCTGCTGCCGATGCGATCAGCAGAAAGCCGATGATGAGCAATGCAGTAGACGAACGACGTATAGCCATATGGCTCTCCTCGGATAGCAAGCGGAGTCGCGCTTGACGATTGATCGGGCCGACGACTTCTCGACGACCGGTGAGTTGCTTCTGCCCCCGACAGAGCTGCAGATCGGATTCTGCCGCAATCGAACTCGTTCGGGCCGACGAAGGCCTTCGCGTGAAGACTATTCCATCGGACCGAGTGAGACAAGACACATTCTCCGCGCAACCTCTAAGTCTGCTGCACCGACCGAAGACATTGCACACCAACGCAACGTGCGTATCCGTACGATCTTCTCGCCGTTCCGAACCTCACGCGAGAAGCCCATCTCGGACATTGAATGAATTTGTTTCCAAACAAGTTTCACAGCGGAACGAAATCCGATCGCGACTCGCCCAGCTCCGGACTATACGACATGGCGATCCGAGATGTTCTCGCCCTCATGGATTCTGGCATGTCGCAGACCGGCGAGACATCCGAATCCGTGTCACAGGCAAACGTGTCCGGGACGTCGTATCGCACGCCGTCACAGCGTCTGGACCCTCGACTCGCCGTGTCTGCGATCGGGCGCGGATTTCTCGAGAACCAGCGTCGCGCTCCTGACAGCGACACCCGCGCCGGCTTCGCCGACTACGACCGGCGCCAATCGCAACTCGGTCAGTTCCGGCAGCTCCTCGACCAGCCACGCCACCCGCAGGATCAGGTCGGTGAGCGCGTCCAGATCACGCTCGGCCACGAGCGGAAACGCCCGCACCGAGCGGATCATGCGCATGGCGTCGAGATCACTGACCGGCGTGATGTGGAATGCGACATCGCCGAAGAGTGTGATCGGATCACCGAGCACACCGAAGGCGAGCAAGGGTCCGAAGACCGGTTCGTCGACCACCGACACCATGACGTCGCGCCCGTCGCCGGCGTCCGGCCGTACCGCAATTCCGGCCGCTGTCAGCAATTCGACGGCGCCGGCTCCACCGAGCACGCCGAACCCCACGCGATCGGCGACAGCACGGACGCGCTCGGCGGAGACTCCGCTGGGCGGTCGCACCACGCCGGCAGGCTGCCGCCGCCACGCTCCGTATGCCGCCGCCCAGCCCAGTGCGGCGGCGGCAGCTTCCGGGAAGGTGTAGCTCGGCACCGCACGAGCATCGATGTCGGGTGCCGAAAGCATGCCCTCGGCGCCGTCGAAACTGGCGACCAGTGCCTTACTCGGCGCGGAGGAACCCGCCCGTACGAGTGCGGCCGTTATGTCCTCTCGGCTCTGCGCCAACGGGGGCGTGAACAGCGCGACGACGGAGTCGACTCCGTCGTCCGCGAGTAGGGCACGTAATGCCGCCTCGTAGCGCGCAGAGTCGGCGCGGGGCGTCAGGTCGACGACGTCGACCGGGTCGCCGGGTACGAGATCGCGCAGGACGGCCAAGGTGGGTTCGCTCAGCGTTGCGGTGCGCAATCCCGCAGCACGGCACGCTGCCGCGGTCAGCACCCCGGGCTGACTGGCATTGGTAACCACTGCTACCCGATCACCGCCGGGTACCGGTTGATTGGCGAACAACCTTGCTACGTCGAACATTTCGGATAGTGTTCGAGTGGCTACTATGCCCGTCTGAGAGAACAGCTCGTCGGTGACCGCACCGCGGTCGACATGCTCTGTACCGGCAATTCCGTTGAGCGCGGTCCGCATTGCACTGGTGACGGTGATGATCGGTTTGCGTGCACTCACCCTCCGCGTCAGACGGGCGAATTTCCGCGGATTACCGAAGCGTTCGAGGTCGAGCAGAATCACGGAGGTAGCCGGGTCCTCCTCCCACCACTGCAGCAGATCGTTCGGCGAGACGTCGACCGAACTGCCGAGCGACGCGAAGCCGGAGAATCCGAGCCCGATCCGACGGGCATATTCGAGCACCGCCAGCCCGAGCGTGCCGGACTGGCTGGCCAGCGCCACCACACCCGACGGTGGTAGCGACATCGAGAAGGTCGCGGCCAACCGAAGGGCACCCTGCTGCGCGAGGATACCCATACTGGCCGGACCGATCACCCGCATGTCCTGGGCACGTGCATAGCGGACCAACTCCAGCTCGGCGGCACGACCGGTCTCACCCGACTCGCCGAACCCGACCGACATTACGATCACCGCCGTGACCGAGGCCGCTGCGCAGTCGCGGATCACCTCCGGGACGAGATGCGCTGCGACCGCAACCACCACCAGGTCGACCGGCTCGCCGATCGAACTCACCGTGGGGTAGGTAGGCATCCCCATTACGGCAGATACGTGCGGATTGACAGCATAGACTCGGCCGGGAAAGCCTTGGGACACCATGTTCTTCACGACGGCCCGCCCGAGATTGTCCGGACTCAGGCCCGCGCCGACGACAGCCACCGTGCGAGCGTCGAAGATTCGCTGCATCGAAGAACGCACCGCTTGGCGTTCGCGCCGTTCCGAGCGAGCAACCACCTGCGCGCGCGGCCGAATAACGATGTCGGCGTGAAGTACCGAGGCGGGGGGACCGAACTCGACGGCGTAACCCGAGTTCTCCAGGGTGCGGATCATGGCCTGGTTCTCGGTGAGTACGTCTGCTTCGAGGACCGCGATCCCGCAATCCCGCGCTGCCACCGCGATGTGCTCGAGCAGCAGGCCACCCAGTCCGAGTGATTGAAACTCGTCGACGATGGTGAAAGTGACTTCCGCGCGATCCGGATGACCGTCCACGCGCACGAAATCGGCGACCCCTACTGCCCGGCCGTCGTGCACGGCGACGAGTGCCAGCTGCGTCTCCCGATCGAAGTTCATGAAACGGGCCAGACCCGCGCGGTCCAGGGTCACCACGGGCCCGAGCATGCGCATGGAGATGGTGCGGCGCGAGAGGTGGCGGCTGAAGTCGACGATGAGATCGAGATCGTCCGGCGTCAGGCGGCGCACGAGCACCGAACGGCCGTCTCGGAGCAATCCGGGAGTGCCGTCGTCGGAGTTCTGTTCGACACGCGTCACACGGCCACCACTCTGTCGGGAGGAATACGAGCGCCCACCCCGTTGGTGATGGGGTGGGCGCTCTGGCAATCAGGGCTCTACGAGGATCGTGTCGCCGTCCCGACTCACCCGGCCGGACAGTCCCGCCGGGAAATCGGCGATCCGTGCCCGTCGCACCGGGGTTGCCGACACGAGCAACCGCCCACCGGTTTCCCGGACCGCCCATTCTGCGCCGTTGATCCGCAGGACGCCCGGAGCATCCGGCGTTGCGAGACCGAGTGCCGGACCCAAGAAGGCCAGGAGAAGCGAGTCGACGTTCGCAGCAACCAGTTCGGCGTGTGCTTCCGGGCGGGCCCAGATGAGGCGCACTTTGTCGAACAATGCCGCCAGGTCCGGTTGTTGCGCCTTGGCCGCGCCGAGTGTGTCACCGCCCAAGCCGATGACGACCGTGATCGGCAGGCGCTCCAGCACCGACAGGAACCGGGTGACGTCCCAGTTGTAGGCCTCGGCCGGGGTGTAGGTCGCACCGATGAGACGCAAGGCCCGCACCACCGGGCTCAGCCACGGATTCTCATGATTGGGGGTGGTGATCAATACATGGTCGTCTGCAGTGACGCCGGCGGCGACCAGCTGCTCGTGTGCCCACGCAACGTCGCGTTCGAGATCCTCCCAGCCGATCTCGTAGTCGACGAAACCGCCACCGGAAGGGAGCACACCGATTCCGTAGATCGGGGACCGGGGCAGACGTCTCGCTGCTTCCAGCATGGTCTGACGTGTCATTTCTTCACCATCCTCGGGAACTTGGCGACGCTCGAGCTGTACTGCAGGATGTCTTCGAGAGTGAGCAGGGCGAGGTCGACATCGACACCCAGCTCCGCTTCGAGCAGGTCGGTCAGTCGACGCTCGAGATCGACCACATCCGACGTCCGTTCGGGTGCGTAACCGACTCGCAGCCTAAGGCGCGTCATCGACGCGTCCGTCCGAATGATCTGGAACATGCCGTCCGACAGCTCCGGCAGCGACTCCACCAGACGCCACACGTCACCGACCACGATGGCCTTGCCGTCGATCACGGCTTCGTCGCCCCGCCGACCCGAGAACCACATGCGGGCGTGTGTCCGCCCGCTCTGCGTGGGACGGCGGGTGACCCGCACCAGATCGCCGGATCGGAACCTGATGTAGGGGGCGACCCTGTTGTCGAGGTCGGTGGCGATCAACTCACCGACCTCCATGTCGCCGACCGGTTGGTCGGTAACAGTGTCGAGCACCTCGGGGAACATCATGTCCTCCCATAGCTGGAAGCCGTCGAGCTCCGGTCCCTCCCAAGCGGTCCCGGTATCTCCTGCACTGGTGTAGGTGACAATCCGGACACCCCAGTCCTCGGTGACCTTGCGCTTGAGTGCCTCACCCATGGGCTGTCCGGCGAAGGAGAAGAACTTGACCGAGGCGAACGCCTCCCGTAGGTCGTACTTCTCCTCGAGTTTCTCGAACTCCATGATCGCCGGCAGATGCACCTGCATATAGGCCACCTTGTGCTCGCGGATCGCGCGCACAAGGCCCTCACCTTGCCCCAGCCAGCTGTCGGCGAACACCGGCGTCAGCCCGAGGGTCGTATAGAAATCGTCCCAGTAGTTACGGAACGCGCCTACGGGAACGATCACTCTGTCGCCCGGGCGTAATCCGTGTGCATAGAGATCACGGGTGCTGGCAGCGGGCAACGGCGGAGCATCGGTCCAGATCTCCGGCAGCAATTCGGGCGCCGAGGTGGTACCCGACGTCGTGGTCACCGAAGTCAGATCCTTCGGATCCACGCACAGCAATCCGCCGTAGGGGTCACCGGTGCGCGCCCGATAGGCCTGGATATCGGCCTTGGTGAGGGTCGGAATCTTGTTGGTGAAGTCGTCGAGAGTGCGGATGTCGTCAGGTGAAACCCCGGCCGCGCTCCAGTGCTCCCGATACAGCGGAGAGTTGGCCCACGCGTACCGGACCAGCTCCAGGACCGTAGCCTCTTGAGTGGCTCTGATGACCTCCCGGGGAGCAGTTTCCACTTCTGGTTCCAGAAATTCGCGGAGCTCGCCGTCGAGCGTCTCGCGGGGGTCTTCCCGCCCAGTGATTGTCACAGTCTCCTCCATCGCCGAGGTCAGAAGAATCCGGTGCATTAGGCGACACACCGACCGATTCGTATGATCTGCAGCACAGTCTATCGGCACAAATATCTACCTGTATAGACCCATGGACGGGAACGGTGTTCCACCGCTTTACGGCCGCCCGGACCACATGCATACATCGGTAACGAGTGCCCGGAAACGATTTCATGGTCGACGGTCGTGCAGGCCGCAGGTGTCGGTACGACAGGCCCGTACCGCCCTACCTCCCCGAGCAGGGTGGACAGAGAACCGTAATCCCTCACGACCCGGTCACTCGTAGGTCTCTGCTCGCGACCACACTTGCTCGAGGGAGCAACATCAGAGCAGTCCGACCGGGAAGCGGTACGGCAACTTCGTGATCTAGGTAGATGGGTTGCCCTGGCTTTCCAGCCATGCGTAGTGGGATTCGAAATGCGTCTCGGGCCGCTTGATCATGACTGCGTCCGCCTCGGCGACGATCGCTGCCGAACTCTCCAGCTCGAGCGTTGCCTGGACGAAGACCTTGCGGTTCTCCCGCCTGACGATCCAGGCGCGGCCGATCAGCGCCCAGTCGATCGGCACCGGCCGTACGAACTTGACAGTGAGCGTTCCCGTGACGCCGAACTCGTTGTTCATCATGAGGGTGTGGCCCACCAGTTCGTCCATCACGCCTGCCGTCCAGCCCCCATGGGCCACCTGCGGACCACCTTCTTCCTCGGGCCCGCACACCACTCGGCTCACCACCACGCCGTCACCGTCGAGGTGCTCGCTTTCGATGCCCAACCGGCATCGGTTCAAGCGCCGGCAACCGTGACACAACCGCACTCCCTGCGGCGATGTGGGTGCGTACAAAGGTGAGGACGGGTCGGTGCTGACCGTCGCGGTAGGCGTTGCGTTTCGGGCGAGGTCGTCGTTTCCGGTGTCGGTCACTGAAGCCCTTTCGGCAGGGAAAGCCCGTGGTCCAGGCAGATCCACGAGCAAGCAGCAAGGTCTCAACGCTATGGCTGCGACCCGCGGGCGCCGTGACTACGTGCCCGCGGGTGGCAGTCATCCTCAGAGAACCGGAAAGAGCTCCTCGAAGGCACCCTGAAGCACCCGATCGCGGATCTTCACATCGACGTCGTCGAAGACGGTGTGCAGCGTCTGCTGAGTGTGCCCGTAGGTACCCTCGAGGTGCGGGTAGTCATCGCCCCACAGCACATTGTCGTAGTTTGTGTCCTCGATCACCTGCACAGCGCTGATGTCGTGCTGGAACGAGGCGTACACCTGCTGGCGGATGATCTCGCTGGGCAGTCGCGAGAGCCTCGGCCGAACGAACATTCCGTGCTGGCGATAACCCTCGTCCATCCGGTCCCCGATGGCGGGCACCCAACCGGCGCCACCCTCGGCCACGAGTACCTTCAGATCAGGGTGCCGATCCAGCGCGCCGCCCGCCACCAGATGCGTGATCACCCGCATTCCCGGATAGGTAGTCTCCATGTAGTTGACCACCGCGCCGCCCGGGCCGCGGTAGACGATGTTGGCCGCACCGGTACCGATATGCCAGCACAGGGGAAGCTTCAGCTCCTCCGCCACGGTCCACAACGGCTCCCAGAGGTCGAGGCCCCACGCCCGGTCGTCATCGATCCCACACGGGAAGTAGAGGGCCCGGAACCCCATCTCGGCAGCGCGCTCGGCCTCGGCCACCGCGTCTTCCACCCTCTGCAGAGGCACGATGGCCGGGGCGAAGATCCGATCCTGCTTGCCCATGACGTCTTCCATGGCCCAGTCGTTCCAGGCGCGGGCAACCGCAACCTCGAGCTCGGGATCACGAATGTTGTTGACCCAGAATCCCATAGATGGGAACGCAAGCTGGTTGCGCACACCTTCCCGGTCCAGATCCTGCAGACGAATGTTCAGGTCCTTGAACCCCGGGGGACGCATGGCATCCATGAAGTCGTTCAGCTGACGGTCGATCTGCATTCCATCGATATAGACGATCTCGTACTTCTCACCGCGCTCCGAGCGCGGCGCGCGGTCCGCCAAGCGCTTGGGCAGGCGGGAGGTCCACAGATCCTCCGGCTCCATCAGATGGGAGTCTCCGGAATGCGCCCAGATCTTCTCCTCTTCCTGCTGATCCTGAACTGCTGAAATCGCCTTGGTCATGGGTCCCTCCTCGGATCGAGTGACTTCGGGGCCGCGCCGCTGTGAGCATCGACCCACTACATACTTTACAGCGTAACGAAAATAAGTCATTCTGTGAAGAGAGAACGTACGAGATGCCCGGGAGGCGCGATGGAACCGACAATCGGTAACAAGGCTCTTACTCGCGAACAGCGCGACAAGTACCTCGAAAGCCTCAACGAAGAGACCTTGTCCGCGCTGATGCGATCCACCTGGACCTGGGACGATCGAGCACTACGGCGCACGCTCGGCGAACTGGTCACCGGACTCACCGCCGTGCGCGAATTGCGGGTCGGCGAAGTCGGCTGCCCCGCCCCGGTCCTGGAAGCAGCCGAGTCCCGAGTGCTCGCGGCCACCGGCGAGTTCGTCGCCGAGGTCCTCGGCCCACGACTGCTGGTCGATGCCGACAACGCTTTCCGTGACTCGCTACTCCCGCTGGTGGAGGCAACCGACGCACTCACCGCCGAAGCCTCTCGCGCACTGGACACCCTCGCCGTCGACGTCACCGGCCAAGTGATCGAGCGCAACGAATCACTGTCGGCGGTCCTGCCGGAGGACAGGTGGGAAGAAAAAGCGTTCAGCGGATCAGCCGCCGGCCTCGCCCGAGTGGGTTACTCCGCCGGTTACACCCTCGCCGACCGCGACTATTTCGCCGCCGCCGGCCTCGGTGCCCAGGCATACACCATCGCGGGCTCCCGATCGACGACAGCGTCGACGTGCACCGGTCCACGTTGGCGGCGGCAGAGAAGACGGGCTCCTGGGATCCGGCACTGGTGCGAACCCGAGCAAAGGCCGCCGACGGCGGCTGGCAACTCACCGGTGAGAAGTGGTACGTCCCCAGCGCCGATACCGCGGGCACCCTCTTCGTGGTCGCCCGCACTGTCGGCGGACCCTCGCTGTACCTGGTGCAACACGATGCCCCCGGCATCACGATCGAGTCCCTCGACTCCATCGACCCGACGCGCCCTCTTGCACGGGTCGGCTTCGAGGACACGCCCGCTACCCTGATCGGCCGCGAGGGCGCGGGAGGCCTGATCATGAACCGCACAGTCGACAGAGCAGCGACCGTACTCGCAGCCGAACAGATGGGCCTCGTGGACCGAGCCCTCAAATGCCTCTCCGAGGTCCTGCCCGCAGCCACCGACAGCGAGTCATGGCGCGGATACACCCGCAAGCTGGCAGAACTCGAACTGCTCCGGGCCTGCGCGACGGCACTGTGGTACCGCGCAGTGAAGCATCAGGGCGGGGACGACCCGAATGCCGCCTCCGTGGCCGCGGCGATGGCGCACATCGGCTGTTCGAACGCCGTCCGCCAGGTAGCACTGCGACTCACCTCGGTCGCTCCCGATCTCGACGCTACCGTGGTCGACACCATCACGACGCGCGCACGATACACCGACCTACTCCTCGGGGGCCCTGCGCTGTCGCACGAGCGACTCCTGGAGCGGCTGGGCGTATGAAGGCGAGGGAAGACGCCCCGGGGAGTACCCGACTCTTTCGAACGGTGGCATGCGTATGATCTTCCAGGTGGGTTCGAACGACCATCCGGCCGCTGACGGGTCCGCAACTCCGCCTCGAAAAGGCCGGGGTCGTCCTCCCTCCCTTACCGAAGACCAGATCGTGGATGCCGCCCTGGAAGTCATCAGAGCCGAGGGGCTGGACGCGCTTTCGATGCGACGTCTCTCCCAGCAACTCGGCCGCTCCCAGATGGCCGCCTACTCCTACGTCGCAGACAAGCGGGAGCTACTCGACCTGGTCGCCCGCCGCACGCTGGCCGACGTTCGGATTCCGGACGAGGCTGCCGGCTCATGGGACGCGAGATTGCGCCTGCTCATCGACGGCATCGATTCCCAGCTACGACGGAATCCCGGTATCGCCGGCCTGCTGCTGCAGCGCATGTTGCATGCCGATCGCAGGCTGCTCGACGCCTTCATGTCCATCCTGCTGAGCGCCGGCCTGCGAGAACCGCAGGTGCTGTTGTCATACGCAATGATCCACACCTACCTCTTCGGTCGATACCAGGTCGCAACGGCCGATGTCCCACACGATACCGCCGACCTACCGCCGGCTCTCGCGCAGGTGACACCGCACCTGGCAGGTTTGCACGGCGCCGATTACTACACCTTCGGTATCGAAACTCTCATCGACGGCCTGCGCGCCAGGGTCGCCGAAAACGCACCCGAAGATCACTGACGGACACTCGTCGCAAGCACAAAAGTAATTACAGGACAACGAAACCGGATCGTTGCCCGCACGAGCGCGCAGATCGGACGCCCCGCTTCGTCTCGCACACGATCGTCACGAGTGTGCCTGCACCGACAGCGTTCACGTCCTCGGTCTTCCATCGCAGCATCCTCCGCCGGAAACCGCATTCGGATCGACACTCGCGCACCTCCACCCTCATGCAGTAGAATTATTAAGTGAATTAAGAGTTGGGCATGCTTGACGAGCAGGAGTTCGAAGTGCAGCAGTCCGCCACCATGTGCGACCTCCCGCGGCCGATCCGTGATCCTGAGACTCGACGCATCCTCGACGCCGCCTGGTGGGTACTCGAACGCTCCCACTTCCGCTCCCTGAAAGTGCGGCAGGTTCTGACCGCGTCCAACACCTCGGCGAGCAACTTCTATCGGCGTTTCCCCAGCAAGGCACACCTGCTCTTGGCCCTATTGGAGGACGAAGTCCAACTCGTCGAAACTCAGCTTCGAGACCGAATCGACCCCGACGCATCGGCCGCGGAGCAACTGGAAATCTGGTTGCGATACAACATCGGTATCCTCTACCACCAGCGTCGCGCTCAACGCGCCCGCCTGTTCCTCGACCAGACCCTGATGGAGCTACTGCCGGATCAGGTCACCGCGCTCTACGGAGCCGGCGATCGATACTTGTCCGAGATCATCCGACACGGCATGAACCGAGGTGAACTCCGCGATGGTGATCCTCTACGAGCGGCGATGCTCGTCGGCAATCTGATCCGGGGCCTACTCACCGGCGGCAGCGCATCACAGAGCTCCGAGGACGACCTTGTCTCTCAGGTACACGACTTCGTCCTGAGCGCACTCGAACCTGTATGACCGTTCCGACCCACCCCGATCGCCTATCCACGCAAGGAGAAGACGGTGACCCCCACCACGTTCGGCGACATCTCACGCGAACATCGCCGTAGCTACCCCTCCGGCACTGCCATTGTCGACGACCGGAACCGGCTGACCTGGCCGGAATTCGACGACCGGATCAATCAGGCGGCTCATGCCCTGCACGCGGCTGGAGTCGCGGAAGGCGATCGGGTGCTCTGGCTCGGGCAGACCTCGTTCCGTGTTTTCGAACTGCTCGGTGCCTGCGCGAAGCTCGGTGCGATGCTGTGCCCCGCGAACTGGCGACAGTCGGACGAGGAATTCGCCTTTGTGATCGACGACTTCGATCCGAAAGTCGTCGTATGGCAGGACGAAGAGATCGGTGATGCCGTGCGCGCAGCATCCAAACTGACACAGCGCGATCCGGTGTGGTGGCAACACGATACCGAAGGGAAGGACAGCTACGAGAGCGCGCTCACCGCTCAGGGCGCCGACGACCCGTGGGGGCCGGTGGATGTCGACCTGCCACTGCTGGTGATCTACACCGCCGCCATCGGCGGCAGGCCGAACGGCTCCATGCTGACTCACCGAAACCTACTGGCGATGGCGCACGAGTCGTCCTATCTGACCCGATCCGATTCCGATTCGGTGTTCCTCAACTCCGGACCGCTGTTCCACATCGGAAATTTCCAGTGGGACGCCTTGGCGGTCTATCTGCAGGGTGGCACCAATGTCTTTATCCCGAGAATCGAAGCCGAAGCGGTACTGGAGATCATCACCCGCGAGGGCGTGACATCCGCCTTCTTGATGCCGCCCACCATCGTGCAGATGATGCAACTGTACGACCCCGACAAGCACGACGTGTCCAGGCTGCGCGGCGGACCGTTCACTCCTCTGTGGAACGGCCTGCTGGCCGAGGACACGACGCCGTGGGGTTCCACTCCCGGTGGGTTCGGCCAGACCGAAGTCAGTGGTCTGGCTGTGGTGAACGGCCACGGCGGACGCGGTCAGGGCAACTCCGGCCGTCCTTCCCCGCTTGCCCGCGTCCGCATCGTGGACGGCGAAGGACATGAACAACCGGTCGGCGGAGCCGGGGAGATCGTGGTCGCAGGCGACGTCGTGCACGCCGGCTACTGGAATCGCCCGGAGATCAATGCCCAGCGAATGCGCGACGGCTGGTGGCACACGACCGATCTGGGCAGGCGTGAGGCCGACGGCAGCATACACTTCCTCGGCACCATGACTCGGATGATCAAGTCCGCGGCGGAGAACATCTATCCGGTCGAGGTCGAGAACTGCCTCGAGCAGCACCCCGCGGTACGTGAAGCCGCACTGATCGGCGTACCCGATCCGCAGTTCACCCAGTCGGTGAAGGCAGTCGTGGCGCTTGTCGAGGGATCTGCGGTCACCGCGGAGGAATTGATCGAGCACTGCCGCGAACGTATCGCCTCCTACAAGAAGCCACGCACGGTGGAGTTCGTGAGCGAGATACCCAAGCGCGACGGTGTCAAAGACTACGAGGCGCTCGACGGGATGTTCGGTGGCGGCGGCTACCCGGGTGGGGACAACGTCCGCGCCTGATACACACTCCGGGCCGGCTCAGACAGCGAACCAGCCCTCAATGGCCGCAGCGGTCATCGACACCGCGCATGCACGCCAGGTGGCCGATCGACAACGCCTTCAACGAGAATCAGGAACACGAATGGCCGCTGAACCCACACCAGCCGGCGACTCCGCCAAGGTCGTCGAGGGGAACGACGAAAACCCTACGACAGAGACCGTCTTCGAACGCTTTCCGCGGATCCGACTGGATCAGAGCAATATCGAGTACTACCGGGGCCTGTTGCTGCAGGAACTGCGCGCCGGTTGGTGCCCACAGTGCGAACAGTGGCACACCCCGTTACGGCCGATCTGTCCGTCCTGCTGGTCGAGCGAGGTCGTAGTCCGCCCCGTACAGGGCAGCGGAACCATTCACCTGCTGACCCGGCTGTATCAAGGTCCGCCCGTCGTGGACTACACCACCCCCTGGCCGCTCGCCGCGATCGAGCTGACAGAACAACCAGGCCTGCGGATCGTGGCTCCGCTGGTCGACTCACCGGAAACCCTGCAGCGAATCGGACAGCCCGTGGAACTCACGTGGATCGAGCGCGACGGCGCACCGTGGCCCGCTTTCCGTACGGTCACGGAGAAGGAGAACGCCCGATGAATATCCTTCCGCAACGTAATCCGATGAAGGATCGCGTCGCTGTCACCGGACTCGGACGCTCCCCCTACGCCCGCGACCGGAACGTCACCGAACTGACGATGGTTCTGGAGGCAGCCACCCGCGCCATCCGAGATGCCGGGCTGACAGCGGATCAGATCGACGGCGTAGTCGGTGGTGGGCTCCACACCGGTGGCATCGATCCCGCGATCGTGGCCTCGGCCCTCGGGCTACCCAGCGTCACCTATTGGACCACCGCGAGACCACCGATCGGTAACCACCTCACCGCCGCCGTGAACGCGGTGTGGTCGGGAACCGCCAACGCAGTCCTGGTCTACCACTCGGTGTACCGGCTCGGCCGCGGAGCATTCCGCGAACGTGCCGCCGTCGGTCTTGCCGACGGGCGGGCGATGCTCGGAGACGGCCACACCGAATCCGAGCCGTACGGCATGTTCGGCCCCACCGGTTACGCCGCCTGGGCCGAGCGCTATCTCGCTACCTACGACCGCAAGCGGCAGGACTTCGGTCTGGTCGCACTGAACGGGCGCGCGAACGCCGCGGACAACCCCGAGGCGGTCATGCGCGACCCGCTCACCATGGACGGTTACCTCGCCGGCCGGATGATCCGGGAGCCACTGTGCGTCTACGACATGGACGTCCCGATCGACGGCGCCGACGCATTCGTGGTGACCACGGCCGAACGTGCCGCCGACGGCCCCAACCGTCCGGTGACCATTCACGCGCTGTCCATGGGATTGACTGCACACCCGGAGGAACACCTCACCGTGAGCCTGGAGCATACCGGGCAGAGCATCTCCGCGAACGCACTTCTGGCCCGTAGCGACCTCGGCATCAACGACTTCGACGTACTGTTCCCCTACGATGGGTTTTCCCTCATCACCCTGCACTGCCTGGAATCCTATGGATTCTGCAAGCCGGGCGAGGCCGGGGACTTCCTGCGTGAACACTGGGACGACAGTCGCGGCCGGGTCCTGATCGACGGCAAGGTACCGATCAATCCGCACGGCGGCAGCCTTTCCGAAGGCGGAACCCAGGGCGCCGGTCACCTGCGCGAAGCGGTACTGCAACTTCGCGGCGAATCCGGGAAGCGACAGGCGCCCCACGCTGCTTCCGCTCTGCTGACGCCAGGCGGATTGTTCTTCAATGCTCAGGGAATCGCGTTGCGCGCGAACTGAACTACCACCGAAGAACACTGAACGGCCGACGTCCGCCTATTCCCGCGTTCGAGCAACAAGCCGACCGCCAGTCGATTGACAGGAGTGAGATCACGTGGAGCACGAATTCATCGACCAGGTCGCACTGATCACGGGGGCAGGCTCCGGAATCGGCAAGGCAACCGCCGCACTGCTGGCCGCGAAAGGCGCGGTGGTCGTGATCAACGACATCTCGGCCGACCACGCCGAGGCCACCGCCCAGGAGATCGGGGAGCGCGGCGGCCGAGCGCATGTGATCGTCGGCGACGTCACCGAACCAGGATTCGTCGACTCGATGTTCGACCGAGTGGCCGACGATCACGGACGACTCGACATCGCGCACAACAATGTGGGATTCGGCGGAAACCGATCCATCATCGATACCGAGGACAGTGCCTGGCAGCACGGCCTGGACGGAAACCTCGGTGCAACCTTTCGCGGCGTCCGCGCAGCGCTGCGGATCATGGTTCCGAAACGACGCGGGGTCATCATCAATACGGCCTCGGCCGCCGGCGTGCGCAAGGTCGCCGGAGTTGCCCCCTACTACGGGACCGCCAAAGCCGGAGTCATCCACCTGACCCGGGAAGCCGCGGTCGAGGCCGGCGAATTCGGTATCCGAGTCAACGCGATCGTTCCCGGCGCCGTGCACACACCGGCGTTCGAGGCGTACCTCGGCGCCGATCGGTTCAGGCAGTACATGGCGCAACTACCGCTGCGCCGGATGGCCGAGGCCGAGGATGTCGCGGAGGCCGTCGCCTTCCTGGCTTCCCCTCGGGCCGCCGCCATCACGGGGATTGCGCTCCCCATCGACTCGGGCGTCGGTGCCGTCATGTACCAACCCACCATGAACTGATGCCGGCGGGTGTCGGTCCGCTGTGTGGCCACGGCACTGTCGACGCATCGGGGGCACATCGTAATGCGAGAGGATTT
The DNA here is from genome assembly GCF_015654185.1 of Rhodococcus sp. M8. NCBI lineage: Bacteria > Bacillati > Actinomycetota > Actinomycetes > Mycobacteriales > Nocardiaceae > Rhodococcus > Rhodococcus sp. M8. Next base: position 4,391,030 of record NZ_CP064065.1, on the reverse strand, counting down.
TCGTGGAAACGAATCACACCAACGACCGGGTAGGTCGTCTGTCAGGAAAGGCCGTGCTGGTCACCGGTGCCGGTCAGGGCATCGGTCGCGGCATCGCGCTTGCCCTCGCCCGTGAGGGCGCCTCGGTGGCACTGGCAGGCCGCACGCTGTCGAAGTGCGACGCCGTCGCCGCAGAGATCGGCGAATTCGGCGGCACGGCCATCAGCCTGGAGTGCGATGTCACCGACAAGGATCGGATCACACGCACGGTAGACGCCACCGCTACACGGTTCGGTGGATTGGATGCGCTGATCAACAACGCCCAGTCCATGACGAAAGGGCCGTTGGCCGACGTCACCCTCGAAGATGTCGAGACCTCATGGCGCAGCGGCCCACTCGCGACTCTCTGGGCGATGCAGGCAGCGCTGCCGCTGCTGCGTGAGCGCGGAGGCGGCTCCATCGTGAACTTCGGGTCCAGTTCGGCTGTCCACGGCGCACCGATGTTCGGCGCCTATGCCATCGCCAAGGAAGGCATCCGGGGGCTCTCCCGCGTCGCTGCCCGAGAATGGGGTCGCTACGGAATCCGGGTCAACGTTGTCGTTCCCACGGCCCTGTCACCTTCCGCTGTCCAGTTCCGTGACGAACAACCGGAACGATTCGAACAGCATCTCAAGCAACTCCCACTCCGTCGGATGGGCGATCCGGAAACCGATATCGGGCGCGCCGTGGTCGCACTGGTCAGCGACGACCTGGCATATCTGACGGGTGACACACTGATGCTGACCGGAGGCGAGTGATGGATTCGGCGAATTCGGCCCGATTGGCCCGAGCGGAAGCACGCTTCGAGATCAGCCAGTTGCCGATCCGCTATGCCCTCGCAGTCGACCAACGAGACGTCGACGCGTGGGTCTCCCTGTTCGTCGAGGACGTGCAACTCGGCCGGCACGGAGCAGGACGGGACGCGTTACGCGATCTCATCGATGCCCAGTTGCGCTGGTTCTACAGATCGATCCATTTCATCGGCGGGCATCGGATCGAACTGGGACCGGACGTCGGCGACGACGGTCCGGAGACTGCGACCGGCCACGTCTACTGCCGAGCCGAACACGAGGTGGACGATCGGTGGATTGTCATGGCTATTCGGTACGACGACACCTATCGCCGCGTCGGTGAGGAATGGTTGTTCGAGCGGAGAATCGAACACCACTGGTATGCAGCAGATGTGAACGAGCACCCACAGGAAGTCGATTTCGACAGCTGGCGAGTGGGAGGCCCACCTGCCCTGCCGGGACGAGAAGCGTCGTGGTCGGCCTTCTGGCCTGCGAACGTCACCGGTCCGACATCCAAGCCTGCTCACGGGAGGACACCATGACCGAGGTCGGTCTGTATTTCGATCTGCGCAACCCACCTCACCGAAACGGGTCCGCGGCGCGGCTGCACGGGTTCACCCTCGAGATGTGCGAAGAAGCCGACCGTCTCGGTGCCGACTCGCTGTGGTTCACCGAACATCACCTGTTCGACGACGGTTATCTGACCCAGCCACTGACCTTCGCTGCCGCAGCAGCGGCGCGCACTCGCCGTGCCCGGCTCGGTACCGCGATCCTGGTTGCGCCACTGCACTCTCCCGTCGAAGTCGCAGAGCAGGCAGCCTTGGTCGATTTGATCTCCGACGGACGGCTCGACCTCGGCATCGGAGCGGGATATCGCAAACCGGAATACGAGCTGTACGGCGCGTCCGACCGGGCGCGCTACGGCCGAACCGACGATATGGTCCGGCAGCTACGGAAACTCTGGTCGGAGGGCGGTGTCACCCCCGGGCCCGTTCAGGACCCCCTCCCTGTGTGGCTGGGCTATCACGGCCCGCAGGGAGCCCGCCGGGCGGGGCTCCTCGGCGCTCCGCTCCTCTCCCCGCATCCTGAGAGTTGGGCCCCTTACCAGGCGGGACTGGTCGAAGCGGGGCACGATCCGTCGATCGGCCGGATGGGTGGGGGCATACAAGGCTGGGTCACCGAGGATCCGGAGCGGGACTGGCCGCTCGTGGCTCCCTATATCGCTTACCAGGTGGATTCCTATCGCCGTCACATGGTGGAGGGAACCGGTGAACCGCTGCCGAAACCGGTCGACCCCGCTCGTCTGGTGTCCCGGGAACCGCGCGGCCCACTCTCCTACTTCTGGTTCGGCACACCGGAAGATATCGCCGAGCGAATTCGACTGCTCACGAAGGACGCTCCCGTCGAGACCGTCTACCTGTGGGCTTCGGTCGGAGGCATGCCCGAGGAGATGGTTGCCGAGCATGTCCGGGTGGTCACCACCCGCCTCGCCCCACTGTTGCGCTGACGGTCTGTCTCCATCAGGAGCCCGACGAAAAGCAAGGGAAGGGTGACCGCAGTCGCGGTCACCCTTCCCTTGCTGTCACACAGCTGGACGGTCGGCGTCTTCCTACGCGCTGCCGACCATCGCCGACCTCGAGGCTGCGAGCATTTCCTCGATCGACACGTACTTCAGCCGCGAACGTCCCGCCGCCGACCCGCGGGCCTTCTCCTGCTTGTCGATCTGCAACCAACCCCGATAATCGACATACTCCGGGCGCCGCTCGGCGACCAACGTCGCCAGCTTCTCCCGATCCGCGACCGGCTCGGGCAGCCTGCCGGCGACGAAATCGTCGAGGATCTTCTCCACCGTCTCGGCCGAGCACTGCTTGTTGGTGCCGATCACCCCACTCGGCCCCCGCTTGATCCAGCCCGCGGTGTAGACACCGGGCACCGGCGCCCCGGTCTCGGGATCGATCACCCGACCGCCCTCGTTCGGGATGACCCCGCGCCGCTCGTCGAAGGGCAGACCCGCCGGCGCGGTCCCCCGATACCCGATCGACCGCAACACCAGACCGGCCGCGATCGTCTCGGTGTCGCCCGTCGGACGGGCCTCGAGACGCCCGTCGACCTCGACGAGTTCGTTGCGTTCGAGGGTGACGGATTCGACGGCCCCGTCGCCGGAGATCTCCACCGGCGACGCGAGGAACCGCAGCACGATGCGCTTGTTGCCCTCGATGGGGGTGCGCTGGGCGAACCCCTCGACCTGCCGGACCTTCAGTGCCAGGCGGGGTTCGACCTCCGGATCGTCGATCAACGCGCGGCTGACCGGATCGAGCTGCACCTCGACCGGGTCGACGACCACATCGACCCCGGGCAGCTGCCCGAGCGCGAGCAGTTCCGGGTTGGTGTAGGCGGCCTGCGCCGGGCCGCGCCGGCCCACCACCACCACCTCACGGATGTTCGAGGCCCGCAACGCGGCGAGCGCATGCTCGGCGATATCGGTGCGGGCGAGATCCTCGGGATCCACCACCAGCGCTCGCGCCACATCCAGCGCCACGTTGCCGTTGCCGATGATCACCGCCCGTTGGGCCGACAGGTCGAAGGTGCGGTCGGCGAAATCCGGATGGCCGTTGTACCAGGCGACGAATTCGGTCGCGGCGTGCGAACCGGCCAGATCCTCCCCCGGGACACCCAGCCGGCGATCGCTCGCGGCACCGACGGCGTAGATCACCGCGTGGTGGTGGGCGAGCAGCTCCTCGTGGGTGATGTGGGTGCCCACCTCGACGTTGAAATAGCACGCGGTGTTCTTGTGGCCGATGGCGCTGCGGAACACATCCCCGACACCTTTGGTGCTCTGATGATCGGGGGCCACCCCGGCCCGGACGAGCCCGTAGGGGGTGGGCAGACGGTCGAAGATGTCGACCTGCACGGCCGAGTGCGTCACCAGATCCATCGCCGCGTAACACGCCGCCGGCCCGGATCCGACGATCGCCGCGCGCAAGGTGCCCGCCTCGGCGGGGAGCTTGCGGCGGGTCCGCAGTTCGGGCCAGTCCGGTCCGATCGGATAGCGGCGGTAGTACTCGGCATTGATCTCCAGATACGGTTCCTGCGCCGGCGTGAGCTCGTTGTCCGCCGCGATCGCGTCCACCGGGCACTCGTCGACACAGGCCCCGCAGTCGATGCACGTGTCGGGATCGATGTAGAGCATCTCCGTCGTCGCGAACGGCGCTTCGTCGGGTGTCGGGTGGATGCAGTTGACCGGGCAGACCTCGACACACGAGACGTCGTTGCAACACGCCTGAGTGATCACATAAGCCACAGTGCTACCTGCCCGATATCCGACTGCGAGACGGCTTCACGTTGCAGACTCATCGTCTTCGTTCCTTGTCTGCTCTACCAGGTGACGGGGAGAGTCTTGCGTCCCCAGAAATTGAACGGTTCGATTCGCTCCGATTCGCCGTCCAACCGCAGTCCTTCGAACTTGTCGAGTAGTGCGTTCAGGGCGATCCGCGCTTCCAGCCGGGACAGCGCCGCACCGGGGCAAGCATGTGCGCCCTTACCGAAGGCGATGTGACGCCGCAGTTCGTCCCGCGGGCGGCCGAGACGGAATTCGTCGGGCTCGGAGAACATTTCGGGATCACGGTTTGCGGATCCGTAGGTTGCCATGACCCGGGTCTTCTCCGGAATTTCGGTCCCGCTCAATTCCGTCTGCTGCACGCTCGTTCGGAACATCCCGAGCACCGGCGGGTCGAAACGCAGGCTTTCTTCGATAGCAACGTCGACCAGGTCCCTGTCCGCGACAACGGCGGCCCACCGTTCGGGCTTCTCCAGCAATCGCCAGACCACGTTGGTGAGCAACGAGATCGTGGTCTCGTTGCCTGCGAGGAGAAGGTTCATCAAGGAGTTCGACACCTCGTAGTCCGTGAGCTGTCGTCCGTCCTCCCCGCGAATCACGAGCAGCATGGACATGAGGTCGTCCGGCACAACATCGCCCAGGTGCTCGGGTCCCGGGTTCTCGACCTTCGCGAGTGCTTCCTTGCGCGGCGCGAGTTGCCCCTCCCAGTAGGCGTCGAGCTCTTCGAGGATTCGAAGGAATTCGGCAGGATCATTGCTGTTCATCCCTTCCGCCATCAGCGCGTCGGAAAGGTCCTTGAAGCGCCCCACGTCACCCTCGATTCCGAGGAGGCGAGCGGCCACGAGGACGGGCAGCGGTCCGGCGAACAGCTCGTGGAAGTCACCCGGTCCGTGGGCTTCCATCCGGGTAAGCAAGTCGTCGGCCAGTTCCTTGATGACCGGTTCGAGTGCTTTCACCTGCTTGACGCCCAGGCCTGCCATCACTGCGCGACGGAATTTCATGTGCTCCGGGCCGTCGGTGTTGAATCCGACGCCCCGCTGGAAACGTGGTCCGATGCCGTACTTCGCGGTCCACTCGGACTGGTCGGTCACGATACGAACCACATCCGCGTATCGGAGAGCTACGAAGAAGCCGGGTTCGTGATTCTCGACGTGCGGAACCGGGCATGCCCCACGCGTTTCGGCGTACGCCGTGAAGGGATCCTCGAGGACATCGGCAGAGAACGGGTCGAAAGCGGGGCAAGAACTCACCGGAAGACTCCTAGAATTAGGGTACCATGTTGGTACCCTAATGCTCGCTCGCTTTGGTTCTGATGTCAACAGGTGCCATGCTCAGGTTTGTGAGCACGCCCGCAACGTCGAACCCCAAGCGCCCCGGGCGCCGCCGAGACGAGTCACTCACAGTCCGAATTCTCGAAGCCGCGCGCGAAGAGATCGCGACGGTCGGAGCGGCCGACTTCAGCATCCGCCAGGTGGCACGGCGCGCCGAGGTTTCCAGGAAAACCATCACGGCTCGGTGGCAGAACGCCGACGAACTCCTCCTCGCAGCGATCGGCGCAATCGATCTGGTCGAGTTCGAACCCACCGGAGATCTGGAGAGTGACCTGTTCACTCTGGGAGCGATGTTCGTCGACGGCCTTCGGTCCGACACCCTCGAACTCCAACTACGACTCACCGCCGATGCCGGCAAGCACCCCGAGGCGTATTCCCTCTTGCAACGACATGTTCTGGAACCGCGGTCACGCGCTCTCGCTGCCGCACTTCGAGCCGCCCAGAAAACGGGCCAGATCCGCGACGGCGAAGTGACCTGGCTCGTTCGAGCGTTCTTCGGAGCGCTGCTGTCCTGCACCTTCCAGCACCCGAACCGATCGTCACCTTCGGCCGACGAGCTTCGCGAATTGATCGCCCAGATGAAGTCATGGGCAGCACCCGAACCGTCCCGATCGGACCCTTCATCGCGCCGACGCCGGAACACGGCGTCACCCGAACAGGCATCCACATCCTTGACGAGTTCGCCGCGAACACGTTAAATGATTAAGCTATTAAGTCTTGGGTGGTTCACCCATCGGTAAACCTTCCCCTTCGGCGATCGACAGGAGAACACATATGTCCCCCACCAACCTGAGTGGAACATCCGCTATCGTCACCGGCGGCGCGGGCGGTTTGGGTGAGGCCGTGGTTCGCGGGCTGCACGCCGCCGGCGCGTCGGTCGTCATCGCCGACCTTGCGGACGACAAAGCCAAGTTGCTCGCAGACGAGCTCGGCGAATCGGTCGTGTACTCCCGCACCGACGTGACCGATTCGGACAGTGTTGCGGCCACGGTCGAAACGGCAAGCCGGCTCGGTACGCTCCGCTACGCCGTGATCACCCACGGCGGGTGGGGCGTCGCCGAGCGAATCGTCAACCGCGACGGCAGCCCGGCGAGCCTCGAAGGATTCGCCAAGACACTCGATCTGTACCTCACCGGCACCTACAACGTGCTGCGCCTGGTGAGCGCCGAGATCGCCAAGAACGAACCGAATGCGGACGGCGAACGTGGAGCGGTCGTGCAGACCGCGTCCATCGCCGGTTACGAGGGCCAGATCGGCCAGAGCGCGTACGCTGCCGCGAAGGCCGGTGTCATCGGCCTGACGATCGCTGGCGCACGCGACCTGAGCTCGGTGGGTATCCGCCTCAACACCATCGCCCCGGGAACGATGCACACGGCGATGATGGAGTCCGTCGGAGAAGAAGCACTCCAGAAGTTCTGCACGAATGTGCCCTTCCCGAAGCGACTCGGCAAGCCGGAAGAATTCGCAGATCTCGCGCTGACGCTGCTGACCAACGGCTACATCAACGGTGAGGTTGTACGACTCGACGGAGCACAACGCTTCGCACCCCGCTGACGAGCAATCACGTGAATGGCCGGTCCGCACCGAAAGGGCGGGCCGGCCATTCACGTAAAGTCGTACTCGATCCCGGAACAGAGGCTCAGAACACGGTCGGAGTATAGGGGTCGAATCGGGGATTGCGCTTCTCGACCAACGCATCTACACCCTCGCGGAAGTCCGGGCGTCCCTTCGCCAGTGTCAGCAGATGCTGAGCCCTTATCCTGGCCTGCTCCATCGTCGACTCGGTGTCGCGCCACACCTGCGACTTCATCATCGCCATCGATACCGGCGACACATTCGCTGCGATGGAACGCGCATACTCGACCGCATCCTCGAGCACTGATCCCGGTTCACTGAGGCGTTGCACCACACCGAGATCCAGCGCTTCCTCGGCCAGAAACACCCGGCCGGATACCACCAGGTCCATCGCGTGAGCCGGGCCGACAAGCCGGCCGAGGATCCACGCAGATGCGTCCTCGGCCGGCAGTCCCCGCTTCGAGAATGCAGTCGTGAACTTCGCGCCACGGACGGCGAATCGGTAGTCGAAACACAAGGCCTGGGCCAACCCGATCCCGGCACAAGAACCGTTGATGGCGCCGATGATCATCTTGGGGATGGTGGTGGCGTACGTCTGCGGCAGCCGGTTCGTCGCATAGGTCGATCCCCCCTTGATCCCGTCCAGCACGCGGGGATCCAGGCCCGGACAGAACGTGGATCCGGCGCCGGTCACCACGATGACACGAACATCCTGATCCTCGACAGCGCGATCGAGCGCCGAGTAGAACGCCGTCTCCATCTCCAGCGACCACAGATTCTTGCGCTCGGGCCGGTTGAGCGTGAGTACCAGGACGCCGTCATCGTCCACTTCGTAGAGTACCGGTTCGTTGTCCGACACTGTCATCCCTCCCATTCGCTCGATGCAGCAACGTCCACCGCGTAACGCTTGTCGAGTGTGAAATGAGCGGGTCGCTTCTCGATGAATGCCGCGACCCCCTCTGTCGCGTCCGACTCTCGTCCGATCGCCCGGAAGTTCTCCCATTCGAGATGGAAGGCCGCCTCTCGGTCGGTTTCCTCGAGCAGCGAGTACACCAGTTCCTTCGTCAGGCCGACGGCAGCCGCGCTGGTGTTGTCGGCAATCTCGTTTGCAATCGTCAGGGCAGTGTCGAGCACCTGGTCACCAGGAACTGCCCGCGCGGCGATTCCGAGTTCCCGCGCTTCCGCGCCACTGAACAATCGCCCGGTCAGGAGAAGTTCGACCGCGGTGGACAGGCCTACGAGTTTCGGAAGCAGCCACAAGGAGTTCTGCTCGGGAATGAGTCCGCGGCGTGAGAAGACGAAACCGTACTTCGCGCTCTCGTTGACCACCCGGATGTCCCATTGGAGCGCGAAGGTCAACCCCAGTCCCACCGCGGATCCGTTCATCGCCGCGATGACAGGGGTTCTCAGCTTCCAGGGTCGAGGACGGTCGCGCATCATTTTTCGAGCGCGTGCGGTTTGTTCGGCGTCGAACGCGAAGTTCGCTCCGCCCGGTTCCATGTCCGCGCCGGTGGAGAAGAACCGGCCCCGCCCGGTGACCACGATCGCTCGGACCTCGTCGTCGGAGTCGAGTGCAGCCAACTGCTCGTGCAGCTCGACCTGCATATCCGAGATGAATCCGTTCCCGCGGTCCGGTCGGTCGAGCCAGACGACGGCTACCGAGTCGCGCCGTTCGACACTGATTCCGTTGGCCGGTGTCATCACGCCCCCTGGCGTGGTTGTCCCGAACCGTCGGAGTTGGGCCGGGCCTCCGCGACGAGACGAGGAATTACCTCACCGAGTTCGGCCGGATCCCACTTCGCGTACTTCTCCTCGGAAGGTCCGGCCACCCATGTTTCCGCGACTCCGATGCGCCCGCCCTTGACGTTGAAGACCCGTCCCGTGATCTGCGAGGCTTCGGGCGAAGCCAACCACACGACCGGAGGGGCGATATTGGCCGGTGAGCCGTAGTCGAATCCGGTCTTCTCCTTGATTTCCTCGAGCTTCGCGACGTAGGCGTCGAGACCGGCCGTCATCTGCGTGAGTGCGCTGGGCGCGATCGCGTTCACCGTGACACCCAAGCGCGACAGTTCGTCCGCGAGGATGACGGTGAAGGAAGCGATGGCGGCCTTGGCCGCTCCGTAGTTCGACTGGCCGACGTTTCCGTAGAGGCCGGACGGTGAGGACGTGTTCACGATGCGAGGATGCGAAACAGGTTCACCGGCCTTGCGCTTCGACCGCCAGTAGTCCACTGCGTGACGCGTGGGGCAGAAGGTTCCCCGCAGGTGCACGCGCATGACGTCGTCCCACATGCCCACGTCCATGTTGACGAACATCTTGTCGCGGAGGATGCCCGCGTTGTTCACCAGTACGTGCAGGTCACCGAAGGTGTCGATCGCCGATGCGACGAGCCTGCCGGCGGCGTCCCAGTCCGACACGTCGTCCTTGCTGGCGATCGCTTCGCCGCCCATCGCCTTGATCTCCGCAACGGTGTCGTCGGTCGAGCCGAGATCGTTGACCACGACTTTCGCACCCTGTCGCGCAAATTCCAGTGCATGTTCGCGGCCGATGCCCTGCCCGGCACCGGTCACGATCACGACCCGATCGTCATGCAAGCCCATGTCGCCTCCTGGTAGTTCGTGGACGGCTCGTCGACCGGCGCGTGTTGCGTTCCTGTGCGCAACCCGGCATTGCCTGCACCCGCAGCCGACAAACCCAGTCCAATTAGTTAGTTATTTGTACTCTATTTCGATGACCGCGCCAAGCCCTCGGCTCCCGCGCGCCGACCGGCAGTCCCAGCCACCTTTAGGCGGGACGGACTGCCCTCCCGTTGTCGAATAAGTTATCTTATTATACTCTTTGAGTGAGATGCATCCCGACTTAGGAGAGCAATGTTAATCTCAACTCCCGAGCAGGACGAGCTACGCTCCGTCGTGCGGCGACTGCTCGACACTCATTCATCCGAGCAACACGTACGCTCCTTCTTGGATCAGTCCAGCGGCTTCGACGTCACCTCGTGGAAACTGATGGCCGACCAGATCGGCGTCCAAGCACTTGCCATCCCCGAGGAGTACGGGGGCGCCGGCTTCGGTTTCGCCGAACTCGCGATAGTTCTGGAAGAGAGTGGCCGGGCCCTTCTCTGTGCACCGTTGCTGTCGACGTGCGTCCTGGCGACGTACGCGTTGCTGCTCGCCGAAGACTCTGATGCTGCCGCCGAACACCTTCCTGGAATCGCAGCCGGCGACACGATCGCAACCCTGGCAGCCACCGAAGGTGGCGCCGCTGCGTCGGAAGAGGACGTCCGAGCGCGAGCCGAGCTCCACGACGGGTCCTATCGCGTCACCGGAGTCAAGTCGTACGTTCTCGACGGGGCGGACGCAGATCTCCTGATCGTCGCTGCTCGTACGGATCGGGGGGTCTCCCTGTTCACGGTCGACGCACACGCCGAGGGCGTCACGACGGAACCACTGTCGACCCTCGACCGGACACGCAATCTCGCCACTATCACACTGGACAGTGCACCGGCGTCCCTACTGGGGACCAACGGACACGGTTGGACCATCGTCACCGAGGTCCTCGAGGTCGGTGCAGCAGCACTCGCGGCCGAACAGGTGGGCGGCGCCGCTCGGGTCCTCGAGTCCACCGTCGAATATGCCAAGATGCGTCAGCAGTTCGGACGCCCCATCGGCTCCTTCCAGGCCATCAAGCACCAGCTCGCAGACATGCTTGTCGAACTCGAATCTGCTCGGTCGGCGGCGTACTACGCAACCGGTGCTGTCCAGGCGGGTTCCGACGATCGATCACTCGCGTCGTCCATCGCGAAGACGTACTGCTCGGACGCCTACTATCACATCGCCGCCCAGAGCATCCAGATCCATGGGGGCATCGGGTTCACCTGGGAACACCCCGCACACCTCTACTTCAAACGGGCACGCGGATCCCAGACACTCCTCGGATCCCCCGGACTACACCGCAATCGCATCGCGGACCTCGTAGGGCTCTGAATCCCTGAAAGACGTACGTGGGTGGTTCGATTCCGTGAAATCGAACCACCCACGTGCATTTGGAGAACGTGCCTCACCGGCACCCGCTTCACCGTGAAACGTCAGGACAGACGTTCCAGGATCATCGCCATGCCCTGGCCGCCTCCGACGCACATCGTTTCCAGACCGAACTGCTTGTCATGGGTCGCCATCGAGTTCAGGAGAGTGGTTGCGATCCGGGCGCCTGTCATACCGAAGGGGTGTCCTGCCGCGATACCGCCGCCGTTGACATTCAACTTGTCGAGCGGGATACCGAGTTCCTTGTACGAGGGGATGACCTGAGCCGCGAAAGCCTCGTTGATCTCGAACAGGTCGATGTCGGCGATGCCGAGTCCGGCATTCGCCAGAGCGTCGCGAGTGGCCTCGACAGGTCCGAGCCCCATGATTTCCGGCGACAGTGCAGAGACACCCGTGGCCACGACGCGCGCCAGAGGGGTGATCCCCAATTCGGCGGCCTTGCGATCCGACATGACAACCAGCGCTGCTGCGCCGTCGTTGAGGGGGCACGCGTTGCCTGCTGTGACGGTCCCGTCGGGACGGAAGACCGGCGCCAGCGCCGCCAGTTTTTCGAGAGTGGTACCGGCGCGCGGACTTTCGTCGTGATCCAGCACGGTTCCGTCGGGGAGGGTCAGGGGTGTGATCTCACGCTTCCAGAACCCGGACGCGAGTGACTGTTGGTACAGCTCCTGCGAACGAAGAGAAAATTCGTCCTGCTCCTCCCGCGAGACACGGCACATCTGAGCGACGTTCTCGGCCGTCTGTCCCATCGCGATATAGACGTCCGGCAACTCACCTGCCGAACGCGGGTCGGTCCATTCCGCGGCCTGCCCGGAACTCCGTTCGCGCGTCCTCGACTGCGCCGGCGCGAAACGCGGATTCGTCCAGGGATTCGCCGCGCGATCGCGCGGATCGGCGTCATCCGCGACCGGTGGAGTATCGGCGTGTCCTCGGCGACCCCGGCTGATTGCCTCGACACCCGCTGCGATGAAGACGTCACCTTCACCGGCGCGAATGGCATGCATCGCCATCCTGGTCGTCTGCACGCTCGACGCGCAATACCGCGTGACCGTCGTGCCCGGTACGGAATCCCATCCGAGTAGGGTCGACACGACCCGACCCATATTGAAACCCTGTTCGCCGCCGGGTGCGCCGCAGCCCACCATCAGGTCGCGCACCGATGACGGATCCAGTTGCGGCACTTGGTCGACGGCGGCTCGTACTGCGTGCGCAGCGAGTTCGTCTGGCCGCATGTCCTTCAGCCCGCCCTTGTAGGCCCGGCCGATCGGGGTACGGGCGGCCGCAACGATCACAGCTTCCGGCATGATTCTCCTTCTCTCGTTCGGGTGCGGTTTCTGAACCGCTCAGTAACGCATGTGGGTTCCGGCAGCGACGTTCACTGTTTCACCGGTGATGTTCTTCGCCCTGTCGGAGATGAGGAACGCCGCCGCCTCGACGATGTCGTCGACGTGGGACAACCGTCCCAGTGGGGACCTTTCCCGTTCGCGGGCTTGCATATCGGAGTGCAGGGCATCCGTGAATCGAGTACCGGTGACCATCCCCATCGACAATGTGTTGGCTCGAATCCCGTAGGGACCACCTTCGTGCGCGCAACTGCGTGTCAGCACATTCAGCCCACCCTTGCTGACCGCGTACGGGGCTTCGATGCCCTCGCCGCCCACATCGGGTGCGTAGGTCGAAACGTTCAGGATGACACCCGGGATGCCGGCGTCCCGCATCTGTCTCATCACCTGGCGCGAAAGCATCCACGGGCCGGTGAGATTCACCTTCAGCACGCGATCCCAATCCGCTGGGTCGTAGTCGAATATCGGCCCCATCACATTGAGCGCCGCGTTGTTGACCAGAATCGTAATCGGACCGATCTCCGCGAGAACGGCGTCGGTGACCGCCACGATGCGGTCGCGGTCACCCACGTCGAGAACGTGCCCGACCACATTGCCGCGGGTGTTTTCTCGAATCTCCGCTACAGCAGCCTCGAGGCGCCGCTCATGCGAGTCGGTGACCACCACCGTAGCGCCGTCGGCGGCCAGGCGAGTTGCGATCGCCTTGCCGATTCCGGCCCCCGCAGCGCCCGTGACCAGCGCCACGCGCCCGTCCAGTCCCGACATCGCAGAATTCCCTTCTTTCGGTGTGATCGACATGGATGTCAACTCGTCCGATTCTGCCGGGCAGAGGCAGCATCGACGAGGGCTCGGGACAGGTCCCGGTGTTCCGCAGAGTTGACACTTGCGCGTTCTGCCGCCAGCGCGTCGTCGAGCAGGCCGGCGAGGGCACGCGAGGTATGCGTACTCATCAGTCGCTTCGTCTGCCGAAGGGCGTCATGAGGTACCGCGGCCAACTTGTGCGCGAGCTCCATCACCGCCGGCATGAGATCCTCGTGCTCCACCACGCGATTGACCAGGCCGAGATCCTTCGCGATCGGCGCAGTGATGCGCTCCCCGGTGAAGACGTACTCCTTGGCCCTCAGAGTCCCCATGATCAGAGGCCACAGTAGAGCAGCCCCGTCTGCCGGCACCAGGCCGACACCGAGATGCGGGTCGGCAAGGAAGGCGCGGTCCGAGGCAATTACCAAGTCGCACAACGAGATGAGACTCGCGCCCAAGCCCACGGCCGCGCCGTTGACTGCGGCGATCAACGGCTGCGGCAAGGCCATCATGCCCTGCACGGTCCGCCTCGCCTCCGAGAAGACCTCGTCCTGGATCGTGGGGTCTTCCTGAGTCGCAACCATTCGAGGCAGGTCGCCCCCGGCGCTGAACGCCTTGCCCGCCCCGGTCAGGACAACCACGCGACATCCCGGATCGACCGCCAGAAGATCCCAGATCTCCGCGAGTTCACGGTGCATGACCGCGTCGGCGGCATTGCGAGCGTCCGGACGGTTCATCGTGACGATCCTCACCGGGCCGTCTGCCGTCACCTTCAGCGTTTCGAGCCGACTCGACCAATCCGTCACGACATTCTCCTTGCTTCGCGTCGACCGCTTTCACGGTAGTTGTAGTTTAATTATTGCACCTTTAACGTCCGATCGACAGCCCGATCCCCCCATCGAGAACGGAGTACAGAATGTCTACCGATTCAGCTGTGACAGTCGAACAGCACGAACGCATCCTGCTCGTCACCATCGACCGCCCCGAAGCCCGGAACGCCATCAACCGAGAAGTCAGCTTCGCCTTGTCGGACGCCATGGATCGACTCGACCAAGATCCGTCGCTCTCGGTTGCCGTCCTCACCGGTGCCGGCGGCAACTTCTGCGCAGGGATGGACCTCAAGGCATTCGTTCGCGGCGAGGACCCTTCCGTCCCCGGACGGGGACTCGGATTCACCGAGGCTCCTCCACGCAAACCCGTGATTGCTGCCGTCGAGGGATTCGCACTGGCCGGAGGCACCGAACTCGCACTCGCCACCGACCTCATCGTGGCGTCCAGAACCGCGATGTTCGGGATTCCCGAGACGAAGCGCGGCCTCGTCGCCGGAGGAGGTGGTCTCATTCGGCTCCCTCAGCGCATTCCCTATCAGCTCGCGATGGAACTTGCGTTGACCGGCGACAACCTCCCTGCCACACGGGCTCACGAGCTGGGCCTGGTCAATCGCCTCACCGAGCCGGGCGAGGCAATGGAGGCAGCGATGGAACTTGCACGGAAGATCACCGCCAACGGCCCGCTCGCGGTCGCGGTCACGAAGGAAGTCATCACGCAATCACGCGATTGGCCCGCCGCCGAAGCCTTCGACAGACAGCGTACGATGATCGATCCTGTGTTCACCTCCGCCGACGCCAAGGAGGGCGCACTCGCTTTCGCCGAGAAACGAGCACCCGTCTGGTCCGGCCGGTAGACCGCACCTTCACCCGAATACGAACCGCCGCCCGTCTCCCCGTCAGGCGGCGGTTCGTTCTTCCCTCCTCGGCCCGGCTGCCGGGCCTCAGCTCTACCGAGGGAGCCCGAGGACCCGTTCCGCGGCGATGTTCCGCTGGATCTCCGATGTTCCGCCGTAGATGGTTTCGGCACGAGAAGACAGGAAGAGCTTCTGAACGGTGGAGGCGTCGTCGAAGTCGTCACCGGTCTCGACCATCGACGCAGCTCCGACGATGTCCATGGCCAGCTCACCCATCTTCTGGTGATGAGTCGAGGCGAACAGCTTCGTCGTCATCGCCGCTGCAGCCGTCGCGGCGCCGGGATCCGGAGAATCCTCGTTCAGCAAGTCGGCGACCACGCGCAGGTTGGTCGACCGCATGAGCTTGATACCGATGTAGGCATCGACGAGTCTGCATCGGATATCGGGGTCGTCGAGCGAGCCGTTCCGACGTGCAATGTCGATGATGCTGCCCAATTCCCGCTCCATGCCCAGTTGAACCGGCATCAGCGCACTGCCACGTTCGAGTCCCAAGGTGGTCATCACCACCGACCATCCTCCGTCGATCTCACCGACCGTGAGATCGACCGTGCTCCGGGCGTCGTTGAAGAAGCACTCGCTGAACTCCGTCGAGCGGTTGATGTTCTCGATGGGCCGGACATCCACACCCTCTTGATGTGCATCGACGAGCAGCAGCGACAACCCCTTGTGCCTGAGCGAGGCGTCGGGGTTGGTCCGGCACAGGACGTACAGCCAATCCGCGTGGTGACCGAACGTCGTCCAGATCTTCTGCCCGTCGATATGCCAGACTCCGTCGTCACCGAGGACGGCTCGGGTGCGAACACCGGCGAGATCGGAACCCGCACCGGGTTCACTGAACCCCTGCCCCCACATCTCCTCGACTTTCAGGATCTTCGGAAGAAAGCGCAGTTTCTGCTCGTGTGTGCCGCAGGCGAGCAGGGTCGGACCCAGGAGCTCGAGCGCCTGGGTGTTGACACGAGCAGGCGCAGCGGCTCGCGCGTACTCGTACTCGAACACGATCTCCTCAGCGAGCCCGAGACCCCGACCGCCGTATTCCTCCGGCCAGGTCAGACCCAGCCAGCGCCCCTGGGAAAGTTCACGTTCCCATTCCACACGGAGGTCCCATGCCGTGTCGTCGGTGGGACTGCCGACGCCACGATGCGCCGCGAATTCACCGACGATGTGCTCGGCGAACCAGGTGCGGACTTCCTCGCGGAAGTCCTCGAGTCCAGGGGCAAGGTCAAGTTCCATTATCGAGTCCTATGTGTGGAAGGATTCCAGGGTCAGCTCGGCAGACCGAAGACCCTGCGGGCGTTGCCACCGAGATACCCCTCACGTGCACGACCGGTCAGGGACAGGGCCCGACCTTCGGTGATGGTTCTCTCGATGGGCAGAATCGGGTAATCCGACGCCCACATGAGCTTCTCGGGATTACGACGTTGCGCGAATGTGAGGATCTCCTCCGGCACATACTTGGGAGCCCAGCCGGCGGTCATCGCGAACACGTTGGGATGCTTGATGAGCATGGCCACGGTCTCACTGATCCACGGATCGCCGAGATGACTCATCACCAGCTTCAACTCGGGGAATGCGAGGGCGACCTCATCGATGAGAATCGTTCGCTGAAGCTTCGCGGGCTTCATCGGCCCCGGAACACCGACGTTGATCGACACTACGGCACCCTCGTCACAGGCCGCGGTGTAGGCGGGGTAGGCAAGCTTGTCGTCGATGGCGATACCGGTGAACATCGGAATGATCCGGATGCACTTGATACCATACTCGCGCACAGCAATTCGCACGTGCTTCGCAGCCTCGTATCCCAGGCGCGGATCGATTCCCACCGACGTGACGAATCGTCCCGGATGGTCCATCTGGATCTGTGCGAGCCGCTCACAGGTCTCGCGCAGAACCTTCTCGCCGGTCTTGGTGCCGTGCACGTATGCAGGGGTGATGTCGCGCGGTACCTTCGTGAGCACACCCGCGGCGATACCCATACGATCCATCTCCGCTACCACGTCGGCGATCGTCTCTCCGCCTTCGTACGCACTGTTGCCGCGCTTGAATCGCGCGACCACCGCCGGATCGGGTGTGACCTCACCCGGCAGGTAAGGCAGGTTGATCCATGCGTCGAAGACGTCCGACTCCGTAGACGCTTCCACTTGCTCCGACATCCGGTTTCTCCTTCGGTATTTGCCGTACGGATGCAGCCTCCGCCTGCAGCAGGCGTATCGGTCTACCTTCCGCGATACACGGGTTCACGCTTTTCTTTCATGGCCGACAACGCCTCGGCCGAGTCTTCGGTGGCTGCGACCACTGCAAAGTGAGAAGAGGCCAGGTCGAGCGCAGTACGCAGATCCGCATCGGCGGACTGGTATGTAATTCGCTTGATCATTCGAACGGTGACGGGGGCATGGGCAGCAATCGATTCTGCGAACTTCTGCGTTTCCTCCGCGAACGATTCTGCCGGAGCGACACGGTTGACCAGGCCTATCCGGTGAGCTTCGGCGGCGTCGACGAAGTCGCCGGTCAGCAGCAATTCGAGCGCCTTCGACGTCCCGACGAGACGCGGAAGGTAGTAGGCTCCGCCGTCCCCGGGCGTGAGTCCCACGCGGACGTATCCCTCCGAGAGCTTCGCGGTGGAGGACATGATGCGCATGTCGCACATCAATGCCATGTCCAGCCCGGCGCCCACCGCAACACCGTTGATCGCCGCAATGAGCGGCTTGTCGAGAGCCTCCACAGCGCGCGCAACGCGATGGATCTCCTCGTACAGCTGGCTCTTGCGTTCGAGAGGCGTCAGGGTGCGATCGGCGTTGGATATCGACCCGAGGTCCACCCCGGAACAGAAGGCACGGTCGCCGGCCCCCGTCAGCACAACGACGCGAACGCGTTCGTCCTCGCGAGCCTCACGGAGCATGCGCTCCCATTCTCGAACCATCGAGAAAGTGAAGGCATTGCGTGCCTGAGGTCGATTGAGGGTGATGGTTCCGATTCCCCCCGACAGCGACCACGAGATCTCGTCCACCTAGGGCTCCTCCAGTCCTGAAGCCTCCCCGATCAGCGATTCACACGGAAGGGTCTGGCTAATTCTCTAACTGATTGTACTATAGGGGCATGGGTTCTTCAGAGGACAGTTTCGGCGAGCTGCCGTTGTCGGATGCCGACCGGGAGTTCCGCGACGAGGTGCGAACGTGGTTGCACGAGCACCTCACGGAGGAGTTCTCCGGTCAGGCCGATCGCGGCGGCCCGGATGACGATGACAACTGGGAATTACGCCGGGCATGGGAGCGTGAACTCGGGGCCGGGAACTGGCTGGGCCTGTCCTGGCCACGGGAGTACGGGGGCCGCGGAGCGACCATGACCCAAGAGATCGTCTTCGCCATGGAATACGCACGCGCCGGCGCTCCTCCACGGGCGGCATTCCACGGAGAAACGCTCATGGCTCCGACCGCGCTGGCGTACGGAACCGAGGAGCAGAAGCGGCGACTCCTGCTCCCGATGTCGAAAGCGGAAGTAGTCTGGTGCCAGGGATATTCGGAACCCGGCGCGGGCTCCGATCTCGCCAACGTAGCCACCAGGGCACACCTCGACGGCGACGAGTGGGTGATCAACGGCCAGAAGATCTGGACCACATTCGCTCAACACGCGGACTGGATCTTCGCGATCGTCCGCACCGACCCGACATCCAGCCGACATGCCGGCCTGTCCTACATGCTCGTGCCTCTCGACCAACCCGGGGTCACCATCCGTCCCATACGCACCATGCTCGGGGACAGCGGATTCAACGAAGTGTTCTTCGACGACGCCCGAACCTCGATCGACAATGTCCTGGGCGGGACAGGTGAGGGATGGAACGCCGCAATGACCACTCTCGGTCACGAGCGAGCGACGTCGGTCCTGAATTACCAGTTCTCCTTCGTCCGCGAGATGGAACACCTCAAGGACCTCTCGAAACGACGTGCACCCCTTGGCGATCCGACGCTCCGGAACCGGATCATCGATTCCTACATCGGCCTGCAGATCATGGCCTACAACAACCTCCGAACATTATCCACCGCACTGCGAGACGGCGAGTTCGGTCCCGAAGCGTCCATCGGCAAGTACTACTGGTCTCGCTGGCACCAGAACTTCACCGAGGTTGCCATGGACGTGCTGGGTGAAGAGTCCCTGCTGGGAACCGACTGGGCGGTCGACGACACGTCAGGCGCCGCCGTCGTCGACGAGTCCACCGCGCTGCGGCGTGCCTTCGTCCGCGCGCGAGCGGAAACGATCTACGCCGGCGCGAGCGAGATCCAGAAGAACATCATCAGCGAACGAGTGCTGAAGTTGCCCAAGGAGCCCCGAAGGTGAACGACAAGATCGAAACCACAGGCCCGTTGGGGGGCATACACATTCTCGACCTGAGTCGCATCCTTGCCGCACCGCTCGCCACTCAGCTCCTGGGCGACCTCGGCGCCGAGGTGATCAAGGTCGAACGTCCCGGCGTCGGCGACGACTCGAGACAGTACGGTCCCCCTTTCTTCGGTGAACCGTCCGACCGCAACTCGGGTTTCTATCTCAGCGCGAACCGGAACAAACAGTCCATCACGGTCGATCATTCCGACCCGCGAGGCGCCGCCCTGATCCGTGAACTGGCAGGCAGTTCCGACGTCCTGGTCGAGAACTTCCGGACCGGCGTGCTGGCGAAGTACGGATTGGACTTCGAGTCGCTTCGTCAGCACAACCCGAAGCTGGTCTACTGCTCCGTGACGGGATTCGGCCAGGACGGACCGTACGCGATGCGAGCGGGCTACGACGGTGTGTTCCAGGCGATGAGCGGCATGATGAGCGTCTCGGGCATTCCCGACGGTGAACCGGGAGCCGGACCCATGAAGGTGGGCGTCTCGATGGTCGACGTCCTCGCGGGTCTGTATACGTCCACAGCGATACTCGCGGCACTTCGACATCGCGACCGAACCGGCGAAGGACAACATATCGACGTGTCCCTGCTCGACTGCGGTGTGGCGTCCCTGTCACATTACGTCCAGAACTATCTGGTTTCAGGCGTCCAAGCACCCCGCCGGGGCAACGGAGGGTTCGGCGGCATCCCCTCCCAGGCTTTCCGATGCAGCGACGGCAACGACATATTCGTCGTCGCAAGCACACCGAAGCAGTTCTCCGGTCTGGCTGCAGCACTGGGCAGACCCGAACTGGTCGACGATCCACGATTCGCCACCGTGTCCACCAGAATCGAGAATCGGGATTTCGTCCTGGAGGTTCTGTCGAAGATCTTCGTCACCGAACCGGTCGACTACTGGGTCGAGAAACTCGAAGCGGCCGATGTGCCGTGCAGCCCGGTCAATTCCATGAAGGAAGTCTTCGACAATCCTCAGGTGCAACACCGACAACTACTCAGACGAACCGAAGAGGATGGCCTGACCCTCGTGGGCAACCCCATTCGATTCTCCGACAGTCCGATCACGACGTACCGGGTTCCTCCTCGACTGGGTGAGCACACGGATACTGTTCTCCGAGAGACTCTTTCCATGTCCCAGGACGAAATCACCGCACTCCGGTCCGACGAAGTCATCTGATCACCACGTTCGCTATTCGCTCCCGAACTCGACGAAAGGCAAGTCCTCGTGACCGCTACATTCTCGAAGCTCTCCCCCACCGGATCGTTCAACCATGCTGCACTGTGCAGCGGGCGCCACTTCGATCCCACAGCCGTACTCTCCCGCGAGAAGCCCATCCACGGACTCACCCCGGAGGCCGGCTACATCTGGGGAACCCTCCGCGACGACGAGGGCGCGATGTACACGATCATGCGACGCATCTCGGCAGTCACGGATCGACAGGAATCGGACGGTGAAGTCAAATCCCTGGGAGGGAAGCTGTTGCTGGTCTCCAGCGACGGCAAGGACGGTCAGATGAATCTCCGGCGCGAACCCCGGTTCGCTCCGGACAGCAACGACCTCGAACGACGGATCCTGGATTCCTCGTCCATCGAGCTCAGCACTCCGACGAACGAACACGGCCGTCGCACCTCCCTGACGCTCACGGAGAACTCGATGAAGTATGTCGAGACCGATGTGATCGACGTGAGCGGCACCCTGGTCGCCCCGCCCCTGCAGTGGTTCCTCCCGGGTCCCGACTCGTCCCTGCTGTACCTCACCCAGACATGGCTGGTCGAAGGTGACGTGGCCGGTCGACGTGTCCGTGGCTTCCTCTTCTGGGAAGAGGCCTGGATGCCTGAGGACGCGCGTCTGTACGTGAGCAAGGATCCACTCCACGACGCCGAATACACCACCTGGTATTCGTGGGCGAACCACTGGGAGGACGGGACTGCCGAGGTGGGGCACTTCCTGTACGGAAACGGAGACTTCCAGGTAGCCATCGTTGCGCACAGCGACGGCACCGTCACCGTCGGACGTCACATGGAGGCCGAGGTGCGGCGCGCGGCCGACGGCTACTGGCACGACGGCATCGACTACGTGATCGACGGCGAGAAGTGGGTCTGCGAAGCCGACCCGCACGGCCGCATGGAAGGCTTGGGCAAGGTGCCCAACCCCCAGCAGGAAGGCCGCATGCATCGAGTGTCCGACACGCGGACGCCGGATGTGTGGATGGCATGGGGTGAAACCGTGCCGGGTAATGGGGATCGTCGCAAGTGGTGATCATCCACCTGTTCGAGGAAAGGTAGCATCGACATGACGGAAAGCTTCGTCACCTACGAGACGGTCGGAGCCGGCAACATCGCCCGCATCGGTCTCAATCGCCCGGAGGCGAGGAACGCTCAGAACCGCGGTCTACTCGTCGAACTCGACGAGGCTTTCCGTCGCGCCGAGCAGGACGACACCATCGACATCATCATCCTCTTCGGTCACGGCCCCAGTTTCTCGGCAGGCCACGATATGGGATCCGAGATCGCAGCGAGGGAGGAGTTGCCGGGCCCCGAGCAGCACCCGACCTTCCGCATCGACGGCGGCACTGCGCAGTCGCATGTGGAGCGGCGAATGCTGCAGGAGTGGCACTACTACTTCGACTGCACACGGCGCTGGCGCGACCTTCGCAAGATCACGATTGCTCAGGTGCACGGCAAGGTCATTTCTGCCGGCCTCATGCTGATGTGGGCGTGCGACCTCATCGTCGCTTCCGAGGACACGTTGTTCGCGGACGTGGTCGCCACTCGACTCGGCATGCCGGGCGTCGAATATCTCGCCCACCCATTCGAATTCGGTCCTCGTAAGGCGAAGGAACTGCTTCTCACCGGAGATGCCATCGACGCCGAGGAGGGGCACCGACTCGGCATGGTGTCGAAGATCTTCCCTGCGGACGAGTTGGCGGACAGCACGGTGGAGTTCGCATCCAGAATCGCGAAGCGCCCTGCCATGGCGCGGCTGTTGATCAAGGATTCGGTCAACGGTGCAGTCGACGCGATGGGCTTCCAGGAGTCCTTGAAGAACAGCTTCGCGCTGCACCAGCTCGGGCATGCCCATTGGACTGCACTTCACGACGACAAGTTCCCTGCAGCGAAGCCCGGACCCGACATCGAGGACTGGCGTTCGGCAGGTCCGCTGCGCACCGCCGATCCGCGTGTCCCCTGATGACAGAGATTTCGGACTACGCCTCGCTCCCGGAGCGGGCAGCGCAGACGTGGCCTGATCGGATCGCGCTCCGGTTCCAGGGACAGTCCTGGACCTACAGAGACTTTGCGGAATCCGTGGCCCGAGCCGAAATGTCCCTCCGGAGAGTCGGAGTGGAAACAGGTACGCGCACGGCGTTGCTGGTCGAGAACCGACCGGACTATGTCATCGCGCAGTTCGCGCTCGCCCGGATCGGTGCCGTCTTTGTCACGCCCAACCCCTATTGGACAGACCACGAGATCCGGGCAGCCCTGGACGGAGCACGTGTCACGGCCGCTGTGTATTCACAGCGGCACCGGACTGTCGCCGAAGAACTGGCGGTACGACTCCCGGTCGAGGATCTCGTTTCCCCGGTGGAAGAGCGAACGCCTCCCGAACCCGCCGAACGCATGCGGTCGTGCGAACACCAGGACCTGTTCATTCCGTTCTCGTCGGGCACGACCGGACACCCCAAAGGCGTCATCCATACGCACGCCGGCCTCTCGGGAGGGGTGCATCAACTCGTCACCCATCTGGGTCTCGGTGAGACGGATGTCCTCCAGATTTCGTTACCGCTGTGCCACATCTTCGGCACCTCGATGATGGGTGCCGCTCTCGCAGTGGGAGCACAGGTCACCCTGTTCGAACGCTTCGACCTCGACATCTGTCTCCGGCACATCCGGGACGATGCGGTCACCGTATGGCCCCTGGCCGGCACCGTCGCTCATCAACTGCTCGACATCCCACATCTGGGGCCGGCCGATTTTCCCGGATTGCGTTACTTCATGTGGGGTGGCAGCGCGGTTCCTGCCGGAGTTGCCAAAGCTCTCACGGCCAGGACCGGTGTCGGCTTCCTCTGCTCCTACGGGATGACCGAGGCGATGACCGTCGCCTTCAATCCGGTGCACGATCCTGCGGACTGGCGTCTCGATTCGCCCGGATACGCGACGGAAGGAACCGAGATCCGGCTGGGACCCGACGACGAGATCGAGGTCCGGGGCGTGTCGGTGGCGCGGGGATACACCAAGCCTGAAGCGAATGCTGCGTTCACCGCCGACGGATGGTTCCGCACAGGAGACGTGGGCCGCATCGAGCCGAGCGGGCGGATTCGGATCGTGGATCGCCGCAAGGACATGATCAAGGTCTCCGGATTCCAGGTCGCACCGACGGAGGTCGAGCAGGAACTCTCACGTCATCCGGCAGTGGACGACGTAGCCGTTGTCGGCCGACCGGACGATCGGCACGGCGAGCGAGTAGTCGCATATGTCGTTGCTTCGTCGGATGTCCCCGTCGATGACCTCCGACGCTTCCTCGGCGAGCGTCTCGCCACATACAAGATTCCGCGTGAGTTCTCATTTGTCGAGGTCCTGCCCAGGACGGCGTCCGGCAAACTGCAGCGATCGCGCCTGCGCACCGACGGACCTCACTGAGTGAGCTCGGTCTTGCGAGGGTGTCCCTGCGTCCGCTGCCTGGCGGATCTGCCGATGCGTGGCCCACCGTAGGACCGATCGACCGTTGCTATCGTCTGCGTCACGGGGCATCAGCCGCTGACGACGACCGAAGGAAGAACAATCATGGCGTCCTTGCGTGAACGGAACCGGACCAGGACGCGGCTCGAGATCGAGAACGCCGCTCTCGAACTGTTCGAGCGGCAAGGTTATGACCGGACGAGTGTCGAGGAGATCGCCGATCAAGCAGGCGTCTCACGCGCAACGTTCTTTCGCTACTACCCGTCGAAGGAAGAACTCCTTTTCACCAACGAGTCCGAAGCAGTCGACGAAATGGTGAAACACGTTGCACAACGTGAGGATTCCGACTGGACGCTCGTGTCGCTCGCCGCACCGATGGCCCGGTTCGGCCACCACCTCCTCGACGACGATTCCTCGGAAGGGCAGAGACTGACCAGACTCGTGATGACGACCCGCGAACTCGAAGCCCGCAGCATGCGCATGCGCCTCAGGTGGGAGCGCGCACTCGCCCGTCAACTGGCACACGAACGCGGGTCGGAAACACCCGAGTCCTCCGACGTGCTCCTGGCCAATCTGGCGGTCGGATGCTTGGCTGCGGCGCTGTGGGAGTGGCAGGCAGTTTCGGAACCGATATCGATAGACCGGATCATCATGTCCATGTTCGCCCAGGCCCAGTCCATGATTGCCGCCGACTGAACTCCCCTCCACTCAGATATTGTGCGACGCCGTCTCAGTTTGATACCGTGGCTCATATCGGAGGCCCAGCGAAGCTACGCGAGCGGCCCCGAATCCCCGACACGGAGGCGAGCATGGCGCTGATCAAGAACTCGGTGGGAACCCTCCCGTACCTGATGGCCGACTTCGATCAACATTCCTACGAGGCACCGGACGCGTTCACGCGTTTCATGCCCAAGAACAAGCTTCATACGGCAGTGCGACCGATCGAGGCACCGGGTTACGACCGCAAGGTCCTGCTGGCAAACGACCGAATCGTGACAGCACTCGAGGCCGACCTCGATCAGGCATACGTCCCGGGGTCGCTGGTCGAGATGCTCAAGCAGCGCGCCTCCGGCAATGCCACCGATGCCGAGAGGTTCTACGAGCCGATCCAGGCCGAATACCTCGACAAGGACAAGCGGCTGATCCAACTGCAGGAGCAGCAGATCGAAAAGACCGTCATGTACCCCGGCGGCTGGGGACTGCTGGCCGAGGCATACCTGGACGGCATCGATCCCCTGTACGACAACCTCGAGTCCTTCAACCGATGGATCGACGAGGACTGGGGATTCGCATACAAGGACACCATCTATGCTCCGGCGATGCTGTCGCTGCGGGACCTCGACCGGGCGTGTGCCGAGCTGGACCGCGTTCTGGACAAGGGCGCCAGGTTCATCATGTTGCCGGCAGGGCCGGCCTACGGACGCTCTCCGGGCGACCCCTACTTCGATCCCTTCTGGGCACGAATCAACGAAGCGAAAGCTGTGGTTTCCTACCACATCTCGGAGTTCCATTATCAAGCAAACGTTGCCTCCCACTGGGGATGGAACCTCGTACCGCCGTTCCAGTTCTCTGCTTGGCAATGGCAGAACACTTACGGTGAACGTCCCATCACCGATACGCTGTCGGCACTCATCTTCGACAACCTCTTCGGTCGCTTCCCCAACATCAAGGTCCTCGTCAGCGAATTCGGCGCCGAGTGGATTCCCCACTTCATCCGCCACATGGACAAGAGTCGCGGCATGGCCCGGAACGGACGATGGCTCGGCGGCCAGCTCACGGAGCGCCCCAGCACCATCTTCAAGAACCACATCCGTGTCGTTCCGTACCCGGAAGACGATACGGTCGGCATGGTCGAGAAGCTCGGGACCGTGGACTGCCTCGTCATGGGATCGGACTGGCCGCACGCCGAAGGACTCCGCGAACCGGCCGACTTCTTCGAACGGGTCGAGGGACTCGGTGACGAGAAGCGCAAGCGCTTCATCCGCCAGAACGGAATGGACCTGATCGCGGGAACGTAGTTCCGAGAGGCACATTCGACGGCGCCTGCCGATAAGGACAACCATCGGCAGGCGCCGGTCCACTCCGCTGATCCGACCGAACCACACGATTCACTCGCAAGCTATTCCCGCCTGCTCGTGCACGAGCACAGCCGAGAGGTCCTCCGATCATGATCGGGCTAGTTCCAGAAGTAATCCCCCTCCCACCGGAAACTGCAGAGTTGCGCGCCGCGGTCCGCGACTTCCTCGCGGCGGACCGCCATCGCCACGGGTGGGAGCCACGCGTCGATTCATGGATCTCCTCGTGGGATCCGGACTTCAGCCGTCGCCTCGCACAACAGGGCTGGCTCGGGATGACCATCCCCACCGAACACGGTGGACAGGGCAGAAGTCACCTCGAACGTTTCGTCGTCACCGAAGAACTTCTTGCGCACGGCGCACCGGTCGCGGCGCACTGGGTGTCCGACCGGCAGGTAGGGCCGGCCCTGCTCAAACACGGCTCGGCAGCCCAGCGAGAACGCTATCTTCCTCGGATTGCCTCCGGTGAATGCTATTTCGCGATCGGGATGAGCGAACCCGAAGCAGGCTCCGACCTCGCTTCGGTGCGCACGCGCGGTGTTCGCGTCGACGGCGGATGGGAAGTGACCGGCACCAAGGTGTGGACTTCGGGTGCACACCACAGCGAAGCGTTCTTCGTCCTCGCCCGGACCGAGGACCTCGATCCCAAACACCGGCACGAGGGACTGAGCCAGTTCCTCATCACCCTCGACTCTCCGGGCATCGACATCCGCCCCATCAAATTGCTCACCGGTCAACATCACTTCAACGAAGTGGTGCTCGATCGTGTCTTCGTTCCGGACGACATGGTGGTCGGCACCCCCGGAGAAGGATGGAAGCAGGTGGGGTCGGAACTGAGCTTCGAGCGCAGCGGTCCCGAACGCATCCTTTCCCCGCAACCACTTCTCGACGCGGTGGGCGCGCAGTTGGCAGCCGGTAGCGAGCACGTGGACGACCATTCGCTGGTGACCTTCGGCAACCTCGTCGCAGATCTCACGACCCTTCGTCATCTTTCGAGCTCCGTGGCCCGAGCACTGTCGAACGACGAGCCCGCCGACCTCGCCGCGGCACTCGTCAAGGAGATCGGTACGAGTTTCGAGCAACGCGTCGTCAGCGACTG
Organism: Rhodococcus sp. M8; assembly: GCF_015654185.1. Lineage (NCBI taxonomy): Bacteria > Bacillati > Actinomycetota > Actinomycetes > Mycobacteriales > Nocardiaceae > Rhodococcus > Rhodococcus sp. M8. The sequence continues at coordinate 4,363,824 of NZ_CP064065.1, read as the reverse complement.
TGCGGAGTTGGCCGCACACGCTCACACCGATCTCGAATCGTCCGACACGCTCGGCCGATTGATTGCCGAGGCCCTTTTGCATGCACCAGGTTTCACACTCCGAGGTGGAACGAGCGAAGTGTTGCGCGGAGTCATCGCGCGCGGATTGGGATTGAGATGACCTCGACTGTTCACGGTTCGACCACGGCAGAACTGGATGCATTGCGCGAACTCACCGACGACCTGTTCGGTTCGATCACGCGTCCCCACCTGCACAGTCCGCAGACGACACTGCCCTATTCCTCCGAAGCCTGGGACCTCCTGGGCGAATCGGGACTGACCCTCCTCACGACACCCGAAAGTGCCGGCGGCAGCGGCGGCGGGATTCCCGAAGCCGCTCTCATGCTGGACCGCAGTGGCTACCACGCACTCCCCGCACCCCTGTTCGAAACAGACCTCCTCGCGTCGTGGCTGCTCGGCCTACACGGAACCGACGCATCTTCGGCCCCGATGACCGCCGTCCAGGTCGACTGGTCGCCCGAGGAGCTTCGAGCAGGGGAAATCGTTCTCAACCGTGTTCCCTGGGGACAGATCGCGAGCGACATACTCGTTGCAGGTGACCGCTTCGTCGGCCGCATCCGCACAGATGACGCCAGGATCGAACCCGTAGGCGATCTCGTCGGAGAACACTATGCCGATGTGTCCGTTCCGGTCGAAGCTCTGAACGTGGCTCCCACGTCGACGGACACGCGCAGCGAGTACCTGACCCGAGGCGCATGGGCACGGTCGGAACAAATCTGCGGCGCCCTGGAACGCGTTCTCGATCTGGGGATCGCCCACGTGACCGAACGCCATCAGTTCGGTCGGCCGATCGGGAAATTCCAAGCAGTCCAGGAGTTGATCTCCCGGTCTGCCGGGCTCGTCACCACCGCAAAGGCCTCGACCGCCCATGCCACCGCAGTGATCGCCCAGGAAGGCTTCGACGCCGACAGTTCACGCACCGCGGTCTCGATAGCGAAGATTCAAGCCGGCCGGGCAGCGACTGTCGTCAGCCGTGATATCCACCAGGCACATGGCGCGATCGGCTTCACGCTGGACCACCAACTCAGGCACTTCACCACGCGTGCACTTGCGTGGAACCGCAGCTTCGGAACGCCGACGCAATGGTCCAATGAACTCGGCCGCAAGGTCCTCGCCTCGCGGATGTCGGTCTGGGAGTTCGCCGTTGCACACTGAACGGCGACGGACACCGAGGTCGAAACCAGACCTTTCGCAACCCACCGAATAGTCAGTATATTTAACTCATTGGCGTCACGAAGGCGCCGCCCTCCTAGCCCTGACGGAGTGACAGAAAATGCGACGCAAAATTTTCGAACCCGAACACGACGAGTTCCGGGCCACAGCACGATCGTTCTTCGAAACAGCGTGTGTCCCGCATTCCGAGGAATGGGAGGAACGCGGCTACGTCGATCGTGACGTATGGCTCGAGGCCGGAAAGCTCGGACTCATCGGCTGGGAGATGCCGGAGGAGTACGGTGGCGCCGACATCAAGGACTTCCGCTTCAACGCCATCCTCAACGAGGAATACCACGCCACCGGCGCGGTCGGCATCGGCCTCGGCGTGCAGAACGACATCCTGTCCGGCTACTTCCGCGATCTCACCACCGACGAACAGAAGAAGCGCTGGCTGGCCAAGTACGTCAGCGGCGAATACATCACCGCTATCGCCATGTCCGAACCCGGCGCCGGATCCGACCTCGCCAACGTGAAGACGTCGGCTCGGCGCGACGGTGACCACTACGTGGTCAACGGCGCCAAGACCTTCATCTCCAACGGCCTGCTCGCCGACCTCGTCGTCGTCGTATGCCGGACCGATCCCGACGCCGAGAAGCCGCACAAGGGCATCAGCCTGCTGGTAGTGGAGACCGGCATGGAGGGCTTCACCCGCGGCCGCAAACTCGACAAGATCGGCCAGAAATCCGCCGACACTGCCGAACTGTTCTTCGACAACGTTCGAGTGCCGGTCGAGAACCTCCTCGGCGAGGAGAACCGCGGCTTCTACCACCTGATGGGCAACCTGCCGGCCGAGCGGCTCGGCATTGCCATCCATGCGGTCGCCCAGGCACGCCGCGCCGTCGACCTGGCGACCGACTATGCCCACGAGCGAAAGGCCTTCGGCCAGGAAATCGGCAAGTTCCAGGTCAATCGTCACGCCCTCGCGCAGATGCGGGTGGAAGTCGATGTCATGCAGACCTATGTGGACCAGTGCGTTCTCGGCGTCAATTCCGGCGATCTCACGGCAGAGGAAGCCGCCGGCGCCAAGTGGTGGGCGACGGAAACCCAGTGGAAGATCGTCGACCGATGCCTTCAGCTGCACGGTGGCTACGGCTACATGAACGAGTACGAGATCGCTCGGCTGTGGCGCGACGCCCGCGTTCAGCGCATCTACGGCGGCACGAACGAGATCATGCTCGACATCGTCGGACGTAGCCTGGGCTTCTGACAGAGACGCGGCTGCAGCCACACACCGAAAAGGGGCGGTCCTACATCGAGTAGGTCCGCCCCTTTTCGCGCGAAACACCGATCATCAGATAGGTCTGATGAGTCCCTCCTGGACGACGCTCGCGACATGGACACCATCGGAATCGAAGAACTCACCACGGCAGAAGCCCAGTCCGCCGTGCGCGGACGGCGACATATGGTCGTACAGCAACCACTCGTCGACTCGGAAATCACGATGAAACCAGACGCAGTGGTCGAGAGATGCCGTCTGGACACCCGGATGGGACGACGGTACGCCGTGGGGCCGAACCGACTCCGGAAGGATCAACAGGTCCGAGATGCACGCCAGCAGCGCCCGGTGCATATAGGCCTCACCGCCGGCTATCTTGTTCGCCCGCATCCACGTCAGGCCGCGCGACCCGACCCCGGTCGAAGTCGGGATCGCAGGCACGTCCGCGTCCGGCACGATCCGAATCTCGAGCGGCCCCCATTCCAGATAGAACTCCGGCCACAGGCCGGGTTCCGCGTGGTACAGATCGACGACCGACGGGACCGTATCGGGTGCCGGGGCCGCGGGGGCAGGCATCTGATGGTCGAAACCGTGCTCGTCGCGATGAAAGGATGCGCGTGCCGTGAAGATGAGTTTGTCGCTCTGATACGCGTCGATCGACCTGCTGGCGAAGGATGCACCGTCCCGGGTCCGAGTGACGACGAACCTGATGACCTGGCCCGCACGTCCCGGCCTGAGGAATTGGGACTGAACCGAGTGAATGGACCAGTCCGTCGGGACGGTACGTGCACTCGCAGCGACGGCGAGTCCGACCACCTGACCTCCGAAGACCCGCGGTAGCGGGTAGTCGGCCGGAAGGGACTCGAATATCAGTTCGTCGACCTGCTCGAGTTTCAGCAGGGCAGTCAGGTCGGTCAATCCGGCGGTCATGCGCCGTTCCTCTCGTGATGAAGCAACTCAGCCGACACCCGGTACCGGGACCTGTGCACCCGTCACCGCCGACGCTGCATCCGATACCAGGAAGGCTACGGTCGAAGCGATCTGCGCCGGGGAGACCCACCCGTCCCTGCTCGAATTCGGTTGTGTCGAGCGGTTACCCGGAGTATCTATTACGGAGGGCAGTATCGTGTTGGCCCGGATTCCGTCTCGCGAGTACTCGGCCGCGACGGCACCGAGGAATGCGCAGACAGCGGCCTTCGAGGTGATGTAACCCGAGGCGCCGCTGAAGGGGGCGAACGCCGCCTTCGCCGAAACGCCGACGATCGAACCGCCGCCGGCTCGGACCAACGCGGGCAGAGCGTGTTGTGTGAGGAGATAGAGAGGATGCAGGTTCAGACGCAGCAACCGGTCGAATTCGCTGATCGGTGTGTCTGCAACCCGCTCTCCCATCGCGAAGCCGCCGACGAGGTTGACCACGGCCCCGAGCGGACGGTCGTCATGTCGGGCCGCTTCGGCCACCACGGCGCGTACCTGCTCCTCGTCGAACAGGTCGGCCTCGATCAGCGTGAGGCGGTCCGACTGCGGAAGCCGGCTCAGTTCTTCCTCGACAACCCACGGTACGACGACGTGCCATCCTCCGGTGAGGAGTTCACCGACGACCGCGGTGCCCAGCCCACCGGTTCCACCGGAGACGATGATTGTCCGCTCAGACATACAATTGCCTTTCTACAAGGGCCGCTGGAATGCATTCATTTTCAGAACGCAACCCGGCTCACCGTTTCCGCCACCAATGCCGGCTTCTCCTGCCCTTCGATTTCCATCGACTGGCCGACGATCATCTGCACAGATCCGTTCGGCAGGGATTCCGCCGATACCAACGTCGAGTGCAGACGCACGCGAGACCCGACCGGAACGGGTTTGACGAACCGGACCTTGTTGGAACCGTAGTTGATTCCCATCTTCGAGCCTTCGATCCGGTAGATCTGCCACCCCAGCATCGGGAGCAGCGACAGAGTCAGATATCCGTGAGCGATCGGCTTCCCGTACGGGCTCTCGGAAGTCGCGCGTTCGACATCGACGTGAATCCACTGATGATCACCCGTCGCTTCGGCGAACGTGTCGATCCGCTCCTGGGTGATCTCCACCCACTCCGAGACACCCAGCTTCTCACCTGCTGCACCGACTATCTCGTCGGCCGAGCTGAAAACACGCATGTGCTTCTCCATATCATTCTTCCGGCAGGAGGCCGAGGAACTGTTCGACAGCCTCGCGCAGATGCTTTGTCCTTCGAACCGTCACCGTGGCAGCAGTTCATGCTTGCGTAGTTTCCCGGTGGGTGTGCGCGGCAGTTCGTCGACGAATCGGAATTCACGCGGGATCTTGAATTTCGCCAGGGAGTCCGTGCAGAACTCGGTCAGGGCAAGCGGCAGTGAATCGACCGGAACCGTCGCGTCCGGGCGCGGTTGCACGAATGCCACCACTCGATGACCCATCTCCTCGTCCGGAAGCCCGACCACTGCAACGTCGAGCACATCCGGATGAAGAATCAGCGCGTCCTCGATCTCCCTCGGATAGACGTTGACTCCACCCGAGATGATGAGATCGGCCCGTCGATCTGCCAGATAGAGGTAGCCGTCCTCGTCCATCCAGCCCAGATCGCCGACGGTTGCGCGCCCCTCCGCATCGTGCGCTTCTGCGGTCTTGGCAGCGTCACCGTGATACCGGAAATTGCTACCGCCCGAGAACCAGATGGTTCCCACCACACCGGTGTCCACCGGCCGATGGTCGTCGTCCAAGATCTCGATCTTCCCTATCAACGGCCGCCCCACCGATCCCGGCTTGCGCAGCCAGTCGTCGGAGAAGATGCTGGTGGCCCCTACGCCCTCGGTGGAGGAGTAGAACTCGAAGAGGATCGGTCCCCACCAGTCGATCATCTGCCGCTTCACCTCGATCGGGCAGGCCGCGGCCGCATGAACGGCGACGCGATGACTCGTCAGATCGAAGCGATTACGAACTTCCGGATCGAGTTTGAGCATTCGCACGAACATGGTCGGCACCCACTGGCTGTGGGTGACGCGATGTCTCTCGATCAGTTCGAGGGCAAGGGGTGCATCGAACCTTTCCATGACGACGGCCGTGGCACCCTGGCGGAGGGCGCCCATCGTCCATGCCAGAGGCGCCGCGTGGTAGAGCGGAGCGGGTGTCAGGTAGACGTCTCCCGGCACCAGACCGAGCAGTCCCGACAGCCACTTGCCCGGGATGTCCGGGTAGCTTCCGAATTCTCCTCCGGTCAGGGGCCGTTCGATGCCTTTGGGCCGCCCTGTCGTACCTGAGGAGTACAAGAGGAAGTCGCCCTCGGCCTGGTCCGCCACAGGGTCGACCGGGTACGGCGCGAGGTCGAGAAGATGCCACCCTTCCGTCTCCACCGGGTCCACGGAGAATCCTCGGATCTCGCGTTCCGTGACAGCGAGGTGACATCGTGAGGAGGACACCACCAGGGAGGCTCCACAGTCGTCGACGATGTAGTCGATCTCCGCCGGTGTCAGATGGGTGTTGACAGCCGCGTAGTACAGGCCGCATCGCTGCGCTGCGAAAGCCAGGACGAGCAGCTCGATCCGGTTCTCCAGGAGAAGGGCGACCGTGTCACCGATCCGGAGGCCCTGCTCGCGAAAGAAGTGTGCTGCGCGGTTCGAGCGTTCCTCGAGTTCCGCGAACGTGACGGTCTCGCCGGTCGGCTCGACGACGAGCGCGGTGCGCTGCGCCCGGTCCGGGGGGAAAACGGCGTCGGTCACCTCGCTCACCTGACCAGGATGCTGACCGCGCCGGTGCCGGGTGATCCGTACAGGTGGGTGTATCCCACCGAGGGCACTTTCTCGATCTGGCGAGCGCCGGCCTCGCCCCGCATCTGGAGAACCACTTCGTGGATCTGCCTGAGCCCCGACGCGCCGATCGGCTCTCCGTTCGCGATGAGTCCACCATCAGTGTTGACCGGCAGAGCGCCGGTAATCTCGGTGTACCCCTCGGCAATCAGCTTCTCCTGATCACCGTCTGCGCAGAATCCGTTCTCGGCCATGTGCATGATCTCCGAACCTGCGTCCGTGTCCTGCAGTTGGGCTACACCGACGTCGGCCGGTTCGACACCGGCGATCTCGAAGGCAGCACGGGAGGCGTCGACGGTCGGGCTGGGTGCCCCGGTCAGCGGGAGGGAAGGGCTCTGCATCTCGAAGGCGCCTTCGCGGCGCGTACGTAGAACCGACGCCTTCAGTTGGATCGGCACGGACCGGTACTGCTTGGCCTTGTCGGCGCGGCACAGCACCACTGCTGCAGCTCCCTCGTCGGGTGCGCAATACATGTACTGGGTCAGAGGGAAATTGAGGTAGGGAGCCTCGAGAATCTCGTCCTCGGACATGGGCTTTCGCCGCCACGCAAGTTCGTTGCGTGCACCGTTCCGGAGATTCTTGGCTGCGACGCGCGCAAGGCTTCGGGAAGTGATCCCGTAGTCGTGCATATAACGGTTGATCTTCATTCCGAAGAAGTGCGTGGTCAGGAACAGGCCCGTTTCCGCGTACCAACCGGGAAGCCCGATCACCGACGGGTCGGCCGCGAAGGCGCCCTTGGGATGCTTGTCGAATCCTACTGCGACCGCAATATCCGCCTCGCCGTGCTCGATGGCCTTGGCGGCCATCGACAGTGACGTATTGGCAGTGGCACATCCGTTGAACACGCCGTACACCGGGATGCCTGTGAGGCCGACCTTTCCGATCACGGAATCGGGATTGGACACCTCCAAGCTGCCGGCGAACCCGATCTGCACATCGGACCACCCGATTCCAGCGTCGGCGAGCGCCGTCTGCAAAGCCTCCGCGCCCATATCGAGCGCCGACTTTCCGGGAAATCGGCCGAACGGATGCATGCCCACGCCGATGATCGACACGTCTACCATTACTGTCCCCTGTCCGACTCGTCGGCCTTGATCGGTTCGAATGCGAAGGTCTCTCCCCCGGCGAACGGGATGGTGACCACCTTCATGCGGCCGCCTATCGGGAGCTCGCTCGGATCGCAGGACGTCAGTCGTCCTTCTACGAGCAGACCCTCCGGGAACTCGACGTACCCGACACCGTACGAACGGAACTCTCCGTCTTTCAGGGCCGGCGGGGAGGGGGGAGGGAATTCCTGGCTCGTCCAGGTGTAGAGCGTCCCCTCGGAGCTCAGTTCGACCACCGAACGATCCGGTTCCGCCGGGAAGACAAGATGTTGCGAGGTCGACGAAGTCGACGCCAACAGATGAACATTTTCGCCGTCAACCCGGAAGAGGTCGGGGGGCGACACGAACTCGGCCATGGCTAAAGAGTAACACATTTATACTTATTGTATGGATTAAATTTTGCGGCCGGACCGGCAGCGCCCGTGTGTCCACCACGGACGAAACGGCCCGGCCTCCCCCTGGGGAGACCGGGCCGCCGAGGCGAATTCACCACTCTATTCGCCATCGAAACCTTCGGAATCTACCGGCAGTTACTGAAGATTCTCGTAGATGGTGGCGTTCGCAGTGCCTCCGCCTTCACACATCGTCTGCAGGCCGAATCGACCACCGGTACGGCGAAGGTGGCTGAGGAGGGTGACAGCGAGACGAGCACCGGATCCACCGAGCGGATGGCCCAGCGCGATTGCGCCGCCGACGGGATTGAGAGCTTCGTCGGAAGCACCCGTCTCCGCCTGCCATGCGAGCGGGACGGACGCGAAGGCCTCGTTGACCTCGAAAGCGTCGATGTCGCCGATCGACAGCCCTGCTCGCTTCAGCGCCAGATGCGTCGCGGGGATCGGACCGGTGAGCATCTTGACCGGATCATCACCGGTGACTACGGCAGTGTGGACACGCGCGATCGGCTTCAGCCCCAGCGCGGCAGCCTTCTCCGAGGTCATGATGAGGACCGCGGCAGCACCGTCGGAGATCTGCGAAGCATTTCCGGCCGTGATGCAACCGTTTTCGAGGAACGGCGTCTTCAGAGTGGCCAGCTTCTCCACCGTCGAGCCACGACGGATTCCGTCATCCGAGGACACGTCGCCGTGGGGCGTTCGAATCGCGATGATCTCGTCGTCGAAGTAGCCGTTGTCCTGCGCGTATGCCGCTCGCTCGTGCGAGCGCACCGAGTACTCGTCGAGCCGCGTGCGTGAAAGGTTCCACTCTCGGGCGATGAGCTCTGCACCCGCACCTTGATTGAATCGGCCACCGAATCCGGGGGCGGTCAAGGCATCGGCGTACCTCTCGACCGCCGGGCCACCCATCTCGCCGGTTCCTTCGACCGTCGCAGCACCCATCGGTACCTGCGACATCATCTCCACCCCTCCGGCGACGATGATGTCGGCATGGCCGGCTATCACCGTGGCCGCTGCAGTGGAGATCGCCTGTTGCGACGAACCGCACTGCCGGTCCACCGTGAAGCCGGGAACGCTCTCGGGCCAGCCCGCCGCCAGGACGGCCATGCGTCCGATATTCCCGGATTGCTGACCGATACTGATCACGTTCCCCCAGTGAACGTCATCGACGAGGGACGGGTCGAGGCCGGCCCGCTCGACGAGTCCGTTGAGTACCTGGGCCGACGCATCGACCGCATGCACCTCTGCGAGCGCACCCCCGCGCCTGCCGATCGGTGTACGAGCCAGTGCCACGATGACTGCGTCCCGCATTGTTTCTCCTCAATGTCTACGATCGGGCTCCGACCCAACCTTTCCGTATAATCAGTTAACTATATCTGGCACGGGTGGCGTTCCGTCAACCACGCGAGGTGCAAGTCGGTCCGCCAGTTCCGCCTTCCGCACCTTGCCGGTCGACGTCCGAGGGAAGTCGTCGACGAGAAACCATTCGGAGGGGCGCTTCCTACGAGGAAGTCGCTCCGCCACGAACCGGTCGAGATCGACGAGATCGGGAGTCCGGTCCGGGCCGCACAGTACGGCTACCGCGAGCCGCTCCCCCAAGCGAACGTCCGGAATCCCGAATGCCGCAGCCTCTTGCACTCCGGGATATTCGAGCACAACCGACTCGATCTCGACCGGATAGAGATTCTCTCCACCACGGATCACGACGTCGCGAACCCTGGAGTGGAACCTGACGATTCCGTCGCTCATGGAGCAGAGATCACCGGTTCGCATCCATCCGTTCTCGTCCACTACTCGAGTGATGCTCCCGTCCTCAGCGAGATAGCCGGACATGATCAACGGACCACGCACACAGAGCTCCCCGACCTGCCCCTCCCGAGCAACAACGCCGTCGACCGCAATGCAGTAGTCCCTGCCCGGCAACGGCCGGCCGATCGTGCGGGTGCGCAGTATCGCAGGATCATCGACTCCGCTGACCGTCAGACACGGCGCTTCGCTCTGGCCGTAACCGACCAGGAAACGAATACCGAGTTCGGCCTCCACCCGGTCGATCAGCGCTGGGTCCACGCTGGCCGCACCCCCGACGATCGACGATACCGAGACGAAATCCGTCGGTTGCACCGCGCCGCGATTCAGGAGATCGACGAGCATCGTCGGAACGAGGCCGACAACACTCGGTGCGGTCGTCCGTACAACTTCGGCGATGTTCCCGGCGTCGAAGCGATCCACGGCCACATATGCGCCGTCGATAGCGAGGGTTCCGAGAAGACCCGCGACCGATCCCCCGACATGCTCGAGAGGCAGCGGGTTGAACATCGCGTCGCCGTCGGATGCGCCCGTAGCGTGTGCGTAGCCTGCGGCCGCTCCGAGCACCGCTCGATGCGAGAGCACAGCCACTTTCGGCGTCCCGGTGGTTCCTGAGGTGAATTGGTAGAGAAACGGGTCGTCGGGATTCGCCCCGTTCACATTCGGCCGGTACGCCACCGCGCCCAGGTCCGACAGGCCACCGATCGGCACCACGCGTACGTTCTCCACGTCCTCCGGGCGAACTCCCACGTTGTCGGTTGTCAGGACCAGATCGACCCCGACTGCACCGCAGTACCGAGCCAAGCTGTCCGCCCCCTCGTCCGGCAACGGGACCACACCGTACCCGGCGCACGCAGCACCGTAGAAAGCATGAATCCATTGCAGGCGATTACGCCCGAGGACACCCACCCTGGCATTCGAGGGAAGCATGCGCTGAAGGTGGCCACCGATTGCCGAGGCCCGCCGATGGAGATCACCCCAGCTGACTGCACAGACCTCCATGTTGTCGATCCATACGATGGCACTCCTGGTCGGGTGACGTCGAGCAGCAAGCGCCACCCGTTGGCCGACAGTGATGTCGTCTTCATCCGTCCAGGGCACAACGACGCTGAGCGGGGCGTACGACCATCCGGGCCTCGCGTCCTCGTTGAGGGCCGGCAGCTGAGAACCATGCATTGCGCACCACATCGCTCGAATGACGGGGCGCGACGCCGATCCGTTGCGCCTGAACAGCTTGACGATACAGCTCTACAGAAAGGTCGGCTTCGAAGTCTCATCTCCGAAAATACAGCGGACGCAAGACTTGTCGCCTTGCGTCCGCTGTGGACCGAGCTGGAGCTGTCAGGAAAGCACCTCGACCAATGTCGGCGCAGAATCGTTGAGCATGTGTGCTTCCACCTTGCGTAGATGTCGACGCCAATGCGCGACAGCGCCCTCCTGGTCTCCCGCAGACAGCAGATTCAGCAACCTGCGATACGAACGCAACGCGACCTCGTCGATCGCGCGTTCGTGATCAGCCCCCCTGATCGAAATGAAGAGCGTGTTGTGAGCGTCCAGAATTCGAAGCAACATACCCATCATGATCGACATTGTTTGTGAGCCGGCCAGGTCCACGATGGCCTGATGAACACGGGTATCGATCTTGGCAAATGCAACCGGATCACCGATCGCCCCAGCGGCCTCTGTGACGAGATCACCGAGTTCTGTCAGATCCGAATCTGCCGAGGCGCGTAAGGCTGCGACCTCGATCTCCGCCCGGGCACGATAGACGTCTGCGAGCGCTACACCTTTGTATTGCAGCAGCAGTCCCATATGACGCGCAGCTACCGATTCGTCAGGTGCAAGAACGCGCGCCCCGCCGTGTGCGCCACGGAGCACGACGATGATCGATTCCGACTCCAGGATGCGGAACGCCTCACGCATCGTCGGGCGTGACACGCCATAGCGCTCCATCAGGGCCGTCTCACCGGGGAGAGGATCGCCCGCCTTCAGCTCGCCTGTAACGATCTGTCGCCGCAGCTGAGCTGCAACCAGCTCCCCCGCTTTCGGAACGCGTACCAGCGATGATTCCGTTCCAACCGACATAACGCCCTCCCACGAAACCCCGTCAATCAACCTAATTGTGTAACTATAGCGGGCTGACGCGCGAAGCAGCGTCGCGTCGGCAGGTCGGGTCCGACCGACACGCGGCATGCGGGTTTCCACACCCGCCATTCGGACTCTCACCTGATGTTGTAGCCCGCGTCCACCGAAAGGGTGACCCCAGACACGAATCGACCCTCGTCTGCTGATGTCTTCCGGTTCGACCATCGGAACCGGCACGGCATTCTGCATCGGGAACCGGCACGGCATTCTGCATCGGGGTTCCAGGTCGATATCAGGACCAAGACCGAGGTGTCCCGCGAGGTCGGCGCGTGGAGGTGGCTCCACCGCCTGGGTCACCTTCTCAATGGTGCGGCCTGGCTCGCCGGCGACTACAGCGAGCAGGCACAGCAGGACGTGCGGGGACAGGACCAGTCGAGTCGGCTCTGCTCCGTCCTCGCGCCGTCGGCCACCACCAAGCGAGTCGACGGCGGCTTCGTCGTCACGGGGAGCTGGGGGCACGCAAGCGGTTCATACCACGCGCAGTGGACCCCGCTGGACAGTCCTGTCGCCGACGAGGCTGGGGAACCGATCCAGTCGACCGGGATCAAGTACACCTCGGTGACCACCCGCACCCTGGGCATCTGGGGCAGAACGTTCCTCGAAGCACTCCTCACCGGGGAGAGAAGCCCGCTCGTCCGAACTGACGCGAGGACGGCTGAAGAACAAGACCGACCAACTCCGGCACGCGCTCGACGGGAACTTCACCAGCCATCACGACCAACTGGTCGGGCTCTACCTCGACCGCCTCGACGTCCTCGACTGACACATCACCGCACTGACCGGGATGATCGACACCCTGGTCACCGACCACGACCTCGGCTGGGCGCGAGAGCTGCTCGCGGTGTCAGGCAACGGGGGCGAGGTCCCGGGGTTCAGCTGCGCCTCTTCGTCTCGTGGTGATGCTGGTCGACGACGGTGCGGGCCAGTTCCGCGACCTTGACGTTGAGCTGTTGCGACGTCCGGCGGAGCAACTCGAACGCCTCGACGTCGGAGCTCTTGTTCAGCGCCATCAGGAGACCGACAGCCTTGCCGATCTCCCGATTGCTCTCGATGCCGTTGCGCAGTGACGCAATGTCCTCACCCCGGGACGTGGCGGCGACGGCGACGGCCGCGAAGGCGGCCAGGACGCTGCCGCGGGTGGCGGACGCGAGGTCGAAGGCCCCCGGTGTATCGGAGAACAGGTTCAGCGACCCGACCTTGCGGTCGTCGACCCGCAACCGGAATCCCATCGCCCCGCGCACGGGCGTCTGTCTCACGACCCCGGGAGTCAGGTGCGGCCACTGCTCGGAGACACTCAGATCCGGCTCGATCTGGGCGGCCTCTTCCTCGATCGCGTCCACGCACGGCCCCTCACCGGTCGCGCGCTCGAGATCGTCGACGTGCCGCGCGACGTCGTCGGAGGCACCGACGGTGACGTACGCCTTACCTTCCCGCAGCATGAGACTGGCGTGGTCGCAGCCGGGCACCAGCATCGTGGCGGCCACGCAGATCGCCGTATACGTCTCCGCAGGGCCCGCGCCGCGGTAGACGATCTCGGCGAGTGCGGTGAACACCGTCGCCGGATCGGCCGCGGACTGACCGTTCTGCATGTGCGCTCCTCGACCTCGTCGCCGCGCCTTCGACGCGGGGCTCGGATCGCCATTCAACCAGACACGCCGGAACGGCCGGCGCGCCGCGGGGAGCGCGGATCCGCCTCCTACGTGCGGATCGCGGGCGGTCACGCGGCTCCCCGAACTCAGTTGGACATCCGCTCGAGTAGCGATTGTCGCTGTGATGGGGTACAACACATCAGCATTGGTTTTGTGAACCAGGTCACGAATTGCTTGCAGGGGGATAAACCGAATATGACAGGCACGGCAACGCGCCACCACACCGCACGCTACGAGGACGTCCGGAGCGCCCCGATGGTGCTCGTGTCCCACACCGGCTCGTCGACGCCAGGGTGGCGCGCCGCTCTCGGGCACACGCTCGGCACCGCCGTCTCCGTCGGCGCCGCGGCCCTCATGGTCACCGGCCTGACCGCGGTCGGTGCGACCACCACCGTCACGGGTCTCGTGTCCTTCCTCCGGACGAACTGATCGTCCCGGTCGACCGAGTCCCGTTCATTCCGACACACACCACAGACAGGAACACCACCACATATGCACACCTCCGCTGTCGCCGCGCCCCGTCGCTCCATGAGCACCGAGGAGATCAAGGCCCGCATCGAGGCCATGTTCGCGGACCGCGACCAGCAGGAGCGCCCGACGGCCGACTGACGGTCGGGCCGCACGTCGAGAGGAGAAACCGATATGAACGCGAACGTGGTCGAGCTACTGCTGCTGCTCGGTGCCGCACTGGGCGGCACCGCAGCCTTCAAGGCCTACCTGGTGCGATCGGATTCCGCGCATCCGCCCGTATCCGACGACCTGGTCCGCCCGCCCCGGTACTGACGACAGAGCACCCGTCCGGAAGACTGCCTTCCGGACGGGTTTTCTCATTCCGGACGGCCGAGCCCGCGGAGCACGGCGCCGACCGGTCCCGACGCGCGGTGCCACGCTCCGGACAGGACCGGCACTGTTCCCGGGGACCACCGGGACAGCTGCCCGCGGACCGCGGTGACGGGAGTGAGCAGCCAATCGGCGGTATCCACGATCCGCTCGATCTTGCGGAGGGTCAGGTCGACCCGGTCGATCGACGCGCCGAGCCGGTCCACAGCCACGGCGAAGTCGCCGAGCTGCTCGTCGAACCGGCCGAGCACGCGGTCGAAGTTCGCGAGCGAGACGCCGATCCCCTCGGCCGCCCCTTCAACCCGGGCGATCGTCGCGTCCGCGTTGAGCGCGGCCTGCGTGAGCCTCCTGATCCGGCCCGATGCTCCGTCGCCGGGCCCGGTCAGGTCCGCCACTTCGCCACCTCGCGGATCGTCATTTCGCGTCCGCCCCCTGCAGCAGCCACCGGTCGTCCACCCGGTCGAGGGTGATCAGGAACCGCGTCGCGTCGACCCGCCCGTCCGGCACCGCGACGTTTTTCACGTCCTGGTCGAGGAACACGAGCACCGTCGCGCGATCCGCGTCGAGTGTCTCGACCGGCCTCACGAAATCCGACAGCCGGCCGTACTCGGCCAGCGTGCGCAGAAGGCACCACCGGAGGCGTCGTCGTCGACGTAGATCTCGTACAGTTGACGTCCTCCCCGCCGTGAACAGCGGGGATTCCGGTCTGCGCCGCTCATGCGGTGCTCCCGGCGGGTTCTCGCTTCACGGCCGGGTGCGGGACCGGGGTCCCGGCTGACACCAGCTCCACGAGCGTTGGGCTGTCCGCGCGTCCCGCGGCCAGGATGTTCTTCGCGGCGTTCACATCTCGGTCGTGGACCGCGCCACACGGGCAGGTCCACGACCGGACGTGCAGGGGCTTGGCCTCCCCGATGGCCCCGCACACCGAGCACGCCCGCGTGGAGGGGAACCACCGGTCGACCCGGGCGAAGGTGCGCCCGTGCCGCCGTGCCTTGTACTCGATCATCGCCGTGAACGTCGACCACCCGGCGTCGTGCACCGAGCGGGCAAGCTTCGTCCGGGCCAGCCCGGACACGGCGAGGTCTTCCACGTACACCGCTTGGTTCTCGCGGACGATCGTGGAGGAGAGCTTGTGGAGCCAGTCCCGGCGGGTGTTCCCGACCCGGGCGTGGCAGCGCGCCACCTTTCGGCGCGCACGCTCCCGGCGGGCTGAGCCCTTCTGCCGCCGGGCGAGTTCCTTCTGCGCGGTCCGCAGCTTGGCCTGCGCCTTGCGTGCAATGCGGGGGGCGTCGACCTTCGTGCCGTCCGACAGTACCGCGAAGTGTGTCAGCCCCAGGTCGATCCCCACCTCGTGCGGCACGGGGGGCAACGGCTGGTCGGGGACGTCGACGACGAACGAGGCGTGGTACCGCCCGGCCGCGTCCACCGTCACCGTCACGCTCGACGGCTCCGAGGGCAGGTCGCGCGACCAGCGCACCGGGACGTCCCCGACCCCCGGAAGCCGCAGCCGCCCGCTCGGGAGCACCCGGAACCGGGCGGCCTTGGTGAACCGGATCGACTGTGCCCGGTCCGCCCGTGACCGGAACCGGGGCGCGCCGAGCTTGCGACCCTTCCGGGTGCCGTTGATGGAGGCGAAGAAGTTCCGGTAGGCGGCGCAGGCGTCTGCGAGGGCCTGTTGCAGGACGACGGCGGACACCTCGGCCAGCCATGCCCGTTCCGGGGTCCGTTTCGCCGCGGTCAGCGCCTTCGACAGCGCCGCGTCGGTCGGGAACGGCGCTCCCGCCTCGTGCGCCGCCCGCCGAGCGACGATGGCGTCGTTGAATACCACCCGGGCACAGCCGAACACCCGCGCCAACACCCGACGCTGGGCCGGGGTCGGGTCGAGACGGTAGGCGTACCTGAGCTGCACAAAGACCACTGTACCGTATTGGTTTATGGGCGATGACGACAACATCCGCACTGGCAGACACTGCATGTTCCTCATGCATGTGCACTTGGTTTTCGTCACGAAGTACCGGCACCAGGTGTTCGGTGACCGGCACCTGAACCGCATGGAAGAGATCATGCGCGCGGTGTGCACGGACTTCGAGGCCGAGCTGGTCGAGTTCAACGGTGAGGCCACCCACGTACACCTGCTGGTCAACTACCCGCCCAAGGTCGCCGTCACGAAGCTGGTCAACAGCCTGAAAGGCGTCTCCTCCCGCCGTCTGCGCCAGGAGTTCCCCGACCTGGTCCGGCACTACTGGCGCGCGCAACGGCTGTGGTCCGGGTCCTACTTCGCCGGGTCCGTCGGCGGCGCGCCGCTGAGCATCGTGCGCCAGTACATCGAGCAGCAGAACCGTCCCGTCCAGGGCACGGCTCGGCCCCGGCGGGCCTTCCCGCGCGGGCCTTCACCACCGCCGTGAACGGCGGCGCACTGGCCCACATCCCGGTAGCAGCCGCCGACACCCACGAGCGTGACGAGCGCGCAGAGCATCACCGACACGAGAACGGAGGCGAGCAGCCGCGGCACGACGAGCCGCTCGACCACGTTCAGCCCCATCACCTCCATCGCCTCGATCTCCTCGCGGATCGTGCGGGAACCCAGGTCGGCGCAGATCGCGGAACCGCCGACACCGGCGAGCATCAGCGCGCACACCAGCGCCGCTGCCTGACCCACCACGACGAACGCGACGATCGCGCCGGAGTACGCGCCGGCGCCGAGCTGGCCGGCGAGGGAGCCGACGGAGACCGCGATGAGCACGCCGACGGGCAGCATCAGCAGCAGCGCCGGGCCGCTGCACACCTTCGCGATGAACAGCGCCTGCGTGATCGTCTCGCGGAGCGCGAGACGACGGCCGGCGACGACGCGCACGGTGGTGGCGAGGGTCTCTACCGAGAACCCGACCAGCGCACCGACCTGGATCGCCAGGTCGTGCACCGGTCCCCTCGCCTCGGGCAGCTCGAACGTCACTCCCACACCCCCTTACGCGTCATCGCGGCCTCCCCGTCCCCCGATGGCTCCTCGGCGTCTCAGCCCTGGACGACCGCCGACAGGCCGCCGCGCAACTGGTGCTTGACGACCTTGCCGCTGGCGTTGCGCGGCAGGGCCTCGACGATCACGATGTCCTTCGGATGCTTGTAGCGGGCGAGTTGCTCGTCGAGGAACGGCTGCAGCTCGTCCAGGGGGAGATCGTCGTGGCCGGGCCGCAACGCGATCACCGCGACCGGCACCTCGCCCCACTTCGGATCCGGACGTCCGATCACGGCGGCCTCGAGGATCTTCGGGTGCGAGAACAGCACGTTCTCGACCTCGGCGCAGTAGATGTTCTCGCCGCCGGAGATGATCATGTCCTTCTTGCGGTCGACGACGTAGACGAAGCCCTCTTCGTCGACGCGCACGAGGTCGCCGGAGTGGAACCAGCCGCCGTGGAACGCATCCGCCGTCGCAGCCGGGTTGTTCCAGTACTCGCTCATCATGGTGGGTCCGCGGTAGACGATCTCGCCGACCTCACCGGGGGCCACGTCGTTCATCTCGTCGTCGACGACCCGCGCCTGGATGGTGGGGATGACGCGGCCGACGGAGCCGAGCTTGCGCAGCGCGTCCTCGCCGTCGAGCACGCAGGTGATGGGTGACATCTCGGTCTGGCCGAACACCGCGACGTTCGACGCGTCGGGGAACGTCTCGGCCATCGCGCGCAGGATCGTGTCGGACGACGGTGCGGCGCCCCAGGAGATGTTGCGCAGGGCCAGCTTCCGCAGGTTCGCCTGCTGTGCCGCGCACACCGCCTGCCATTGCACCGGCACCAGGAACAGGTTGGTGACCTGCTCGGCCTCGAGGACGTCGAGCAGCTCGTCCGGGTCGAACGCCCCGACCGGATGGATCACGGTGGTGACGCCCAGCATCAGGTTGGGCGCCATCGCACCGAGTGCGGCGATGTGGAACATCGGCGAGGCGCAGAACCCGACGCCGGACTCGTCGAACAGGTGGAACGCACGGATGCACGTGAGGGCCTGCGCGGACATGTTGCTGTGGGAGAGCACCGCACCCTTGGGTCGTCCCGTGGTCCCGGACGTGTACATGATCAGGGCCGGGGTGTCGTCCGGGACGTCGACGGCCGGGGGCGCCTGGCCGGCCTCGGCGACCAGGTCCTCGTAGGCGAGGCTGTCGCCGTCCGGGGCCCCGCCGACGGTGACGGCCAGGCCGAGCCCGTCGCTCTCCGCGCGGGCCGCGGCGGCCAGCGGAGCGAGGGGTGCCTCGACCACGATCGCCGAGGCCCCGCTGTCGTTCATCAGGTACGCCACCTCGGGCGCGGTGAGACGGAAGTTGACCGGCACGGCGATCGCGCCGAGGGCGTTCGCGGCGAGCACGGTTTCGAGGTATTCGGGGCGGTTGAGCATGAGCACGACGACCCGGTCACCGAAACCGACGCCGCGCCGCGCGAGGGCGTCGGCGAGCCGCTCGACCCGCTCGTGCAACTCCGCCCACGTGATCGACCGGCCCTGGAACCGCAGCGCAGTGCGGTCCGGGATCATCAGAGCGTGCCGCGCGACGTGGTTGTTCCAGTTGTTGCGGCGCAGGCGCTGGGTCTCGGCGAGGGCTGACGGGGTGACCATGAGGGTTCCTCTCGGGGCGTGACGGGGGTGCCGACGGGACGCGATCCCGGTTCTCGATGTGAGGCACATTACAGGCATCGGCCACATTCGGCCACCACTTTGTTAATCGAAATTCTCATCCGATCTGACCGTCGACGCAGGGGCGGGTGCACGCAGAATGGACCGCGCTCCGGCATGAATATCACTGCTGCCCAGGGGTATAACAGAGATCCTCGGCGCAGACCCGCCCCTCGGCGGCCCGGGCACCCGGGCCTGGAAGTATGCGAGCGATCGTCAGGAGAATCGGGGTGGGCGCTTCTCGAGCATGGCCATGGCCGCCTCGGCGAAGTCCGCCGAGGCGAGCAGTTCCGTCTGGCCGCTCTTCTCCCGTGCCAGCGCGTCGTCGAGCCGGCCGAGTGTCGCTGCGGTGAGGGCCCGCTTGGTCAGCTCGAAGGCGCGCCGCGGCATGGTCGCCGTCCGGGCCGCCACGGCGTCGACGTGCGCGGCGAACTCCGCGTCCGGCAGCGTGCGCGCGACGAGGCCGAACCGGTCGGCGTCCGCGGCCGAGACCCGCTCGCCGAGCAACGCCATCTCCGCGGCCCGCGCACGTCCGACCGCGGCAGGAACGAGCAGGCTCGCGCCGCCGTCAGGCATCAGCCCCATGTTCACGAACGACAGCAGGAAGTAGGCGCTCTCCGTGGCGTAGGTGAGGTCCGCCGCGACAGCCATCGACACACCCACCCCCGCGGCCGGGCCGTTGACGGCAGCGATCACTGGCACCGGAACCGTCGCGAGGGATCGGATCACCGCGTTCGCGGCGTCCATGACCTCGGACGGGTCGGCCGGATTCGTCGCCGCCGCAGCGATATCGGCTCCGGTACAGAACGCGGTCCCCTCGCCGGTGAGGACGACGGTGCGAACCCGGGGATCGGCGCCGGCCTCGTCCAGCGCGGCGCCGAGCGCCCGCATGGTCGGCAGGTCCACGGCGTTCATCCGCTTCGGCCGGTCGATGGTCAGACGCAGGATGCCGTCGGCGAGTTCCGACCGCAGCCCCGCGACGGTCGGCGTACTCATGCCCGGACCCCGTGTCCGACGAATCCGCGGAGCCGGTCCTCGATGATCGACTCCGCCTCGGTCACCATGCGGTCGACGAGTTCGGCCACGGTCGGGATGTCGTCGATCAGGCCCTGGCTCTGCCCGGCCGTCCAGATGCCCGCCTCGAGATCGCCGTCCTCGAACACCTTCCGGCCACGCGCGCCGGCGACGAGGTGCGCGATGTCGCCGAACTCGGCTCCGCGCGATTCGATCTCGACGACCTCCGCGCTGATCGAGTTCGCCGCCACGCGGGCGGTGTTGTGGAGGGTGCGGAAGATGAGCCTGGTGTCGCGTTCGGTGTTGGCGACGATCTGTTCCTTGACCGCGTGTGCGACGGGCGACTCGACGGTGCACATGAACCGGGTCCCCATGTTGACCCCGTCCGCGCCCAGGGCGAGCGCGGCGACGAGACCGCGCGCGTCGGCGATGCCGCCCGAGGCGATCACCGGGATCTGCAGTTGCCGGGTGGCCGCGGGGATCAGGACGAGGCCGGGCACGTCGTCCTCGCCGGGATGACCGGCGCACTCGAACCCGTCGATGCTGACGGCGTCGACGCCGACCCGTTCCGCCTTGAGCGCGTGCCGCACGCTCGTGCACTTGTGGACGACCTTGACGCCGGCGTCCTTCAGGTGGGGCAGATGGTCGACCGGGTTGGAGCCGGCCGTCTCGACGATCTTGATGCCCGACTCGATGATGGCCTGCCGGTACTCGGCGTACGGCGGCGGGGTGATCGACGGCAGGATCGTCAGATTGACGCCGAAGGGCTTGTCGGTGAGCTCGCGGGTCCGGGCGATCTCCTTCACGAGGTCCTCGGGCGTCGGCTGGGTGAGCGCGGTCAGGAATCCCAGGGCGCCGGATTCGGCCACGGCGGCGACGAGCTCGGCGCGACCGACCCACATCATCCCGCCCTGGACGATGGGGTGCTCGACCCCGAATGCCTCGGTGAATCGGGTTCTCACTGGACCTCCTCGGATCCTGGACCTGCGCCGCGACGCGCAGGGGACGGACACGTCCGGCACAGCGCCGGGTACCGCGATGACTTCAAGAATTCTCGTTAACTTTCGCGGTGTGCGGTCTGGTTTGTCAAGGGCTCTCCGCAGGCTTTTCCGCAGGGCAGCCCGACGGAATTCGCCGCCGCGGATATGGTGCTGGACGCTAACGTTTGCGATAGGCTGCCGGGATCACGCCCGGCATGGATGGAGGTACGGTGGCGGAGCAGACCCGGACCGGTTCGCGGGCGACGCGGACACGGTCGACCGCCCGCACGTCGACCGAGGCGGCCCCGGCTCCGCGACGGCGGCCGAAGAACCGCAAGGCCCAGATCGCTGCCGTCGCCGCGGAAGCATTCAGCGAACGGGGTTACCACGGTGTCGGGATCGACGAGATCGCCGCCGCGGTCGGCATTTCCGGCCCCGCCCTCTATCGGCACTTCCCCAACAAGTACGCGCTGTTCCGGGACGCCGCGCTGAGCCTGGGCACGACGCTCGGCACGGCCGTCGCCGAGGCGGACGAGGACGCGGTGGACGATCCCGCCGAGCGGCTCGACCGGCTGCTGCTCGCCGCGATCCGCACCACCGTCGAGTGCCGCCGCACCGCCGGGCTCTACCGGTGGGAGAACCGCTACCTGACGGCCGAGGACCGCAGCGAGGTCCGCAGCGTGATCTGGGGCGTCAACCGCCGTGTCGGCGCCGCCCTGGCCGCCCTGCGCCCGGACCTGCCGGAGCCGGACAACGTGTTGCTCAGCGCCGCCATGCTCAGCGTCGTCGGCAGCATCACCGCCCATCGGGCGCCGCTGTCCAACCGCCGGATCGAGCGGTTGCTGCTGGACGCGTGCCGGTCGGTGGCCGCGGTCCGGCTCGAGGCGGCCGGCCCGTCGCGCGCCGCGGCCGTCCGGACCCCCGGCCTCGCCGTCGCCAACAAACGCGAGGTGCTGCTGCACGAGGCGATCCTGCTGTTCCACGCCCGGGGGTACCACGACGTGAGCATCGAGGAGATCGGCGCCGCAGCCGGCATCAACGCCTCCGGGGTCTACCGGCACTTCGCGAGCAAGTCCGACCTGCTCGCCGCGGCCTTCCACCGGGCCGCGGACCGGCTCTCCGTCGCCGTGAACACCGCGCTGGCCGACTCCACGTCTCCGGCCGAGGCGCTGCGCGCCCTCACCGACGTGTACGTCCGGTTGTCCTTCGCCCAGAGCGAGCTGATGTCGGTGTACTTCACGGAGATCGGCAGCCTGCCCGCCGCCCACCGCACCGACCTGCGCAACATCCAGCGGCTCAACGTCGAGGAATGGGCCCGTCTGCTCGCCGACGTCCGGCCGGGCCTGTCCGCGGTCGAGTGCCGATTCCTGGTCCATGCCGCGCTGAACCTCGTGCTCGACATAGGCCGGCTGATGCACTTCGAACCCACCCCGTCCAACGAGAGCCGGGTGCAGCAACTGATGCTGGTCACCCTCCTCGGCAACAGCGCCCCGCGGGAGGCGAACTCGTGACGCACACGGCCACCGCGGCGGTACTGCGCGACTACGGGACGACGCCGCGGGCGGAGCCGATCGAGTTGCCGCCGCTGCGGCCCGACGAGGTCCTCGTCCGGATCGGTGGCGTCGGCATCTGCCACACCGATCTCACCGCCGCCGCCGGCGGGGTCCCGATCCCGCTGCCGGCCGTCCTCGGACACGAGGGTGCGGGCACCGTCGTCGAGATCGGCCCCGACGTCACCGCTCTCGCCGTCGGCGACCCGGTGGTGCTCGGATTCGACTCGTGCCGCACGTGCCGCAACTGCGCGCGCGGCCGCCCGGCCTACTGCACCCGCTTCGCCCCGCTCAACTACGGCGGCCGTCGCCCGGACGGTTCGACCACCCTGTGCGACGCGTCGGGGGCGCCCCTGCACGGGAACTGGTTCGGACAGTCGTCGTTCGCGTCCCTCGCGATCGCCACCGAACGCAACGCCGTGCGCCTGCCGGACGACGTTCCGCTCGTCCCGGCCGGACCGCTGGGCTGCGGGTTGCAGACCGGCGCCGGAGCGGTGCTGCGGGTCCTGCGGCCCGAACCCGGCTCGTCGATCGCCGTGTTCGGTCTCGGCGCGGTCGGCATGGCCGCCGTCATGGCCGCCCGGATCGCCGGGTGCGGCACCGTCGTCGGCGTCGACCCGAACCCGAGGCGGCACGCGCTCGCCCGCGAACTCGGTGCGACGGAGACGCTGAACCCCGACGAGCACCCCGACCCCGGCCGGCGGATCCGCGAGATCACCGGTGGGGGCGTCGATCACGCCGTCGAAGCCGTCGGTACCGAAGCGGTGATCCGGCAGGCACTGGCCTCGCTCACGATCCCCGGCACCTGTGTCACGCTGGGACTGCGCGCCGGCCGGAATCCGGTCACCGTCGACCAGACGCATCTGCTCAACGGGCGCACCCTCACCGGGGTGATCGAGGGGGACGCCGACCCGCACGTGTTCCTCCCCGAACTCGTCCGTCTGTGGCAGCAGGGCTCGTTCCCGGTGGAGAAACTGATCCGCACCTTCCCGTTCGAACGATTCGACGAGGCGCTCGCCGCCGTCCGGGCCGGCGACGTCGTCAAGGCAGTACTCACCTTCGACCCTCAGGAGTGACCATGACCGTGGCCGACGAGCTGGCCGCACTGCGCAGCCGGACCGACGCGATCTCCCCGCGCGAACTCGACGCCCTGTGGACGCGTCTGGAGCCCGCCCGCCTCGACGATCTCATCGGATATCGCTGGCGCGGATTCAGTTTCGACACCGGCCACCGGACCCACACCCTCCTCGGCCGGGCCCGGTGGTACGGCAAGCAGTTCGCCGCCGCCGACGACGTGCAGCCGCTGCTGTGCTACGACACGAACGGGGAACTCTTCTCCGACGTCGACACCGGGCGCGGCGAGGCGAGCCTGTGGGAGATCCGGTTCCGCGGCGAGGTCACCGCCACGATGGTCTACGACGGCATGCCCGTGTTCGACCACTTCAAGAAGGCCGACGACGACACGCTCGTCGGGGTCATGAACGGCAAGGGCAACCTCGTCTTCGACGCGGGCGAACACTACTGGTTCGGCCTCGAACGCGACGTCGCGCTGTAGCGCCCAATCCTGTTGGCAGTGGCCGAATGTCACATCACCTCGGTCTGATCGAAGGAATGTGACATTCGGCCCTCACGACCACCGCAACCACCGCCACCCGGGGTGCGGGTCAGCTGCGAGGTGCGATCCGGTCCAGGTGGGCCAGCAACCGGGCCACCGCGTCGTCGAACTGCACCTCGGTCTGCGCGATCACCTCGGCGCGGTCCCCCCTGCGGAACGCGTCGATCAGCCGGGCGTGCGACGCGACAGCGAGCCGGCCCCAACCCGGATCCGCCGCGTAGAGCCGGTACGGGGTGTAGCGCGCCGCACAGTAGAGAAACCAGGCGAGCTTCGGACTGGCCGCGATCCGGTTCAGGTACCGGTGAAACTCGAACTCCGCGTCGGCGATCCGCTGTGCCTCTCCGGACTCGACGGCCAGGCACAGCGCATCGTTCAGGGCGCTCCACCGCTCGAGGTCCGCGGGTTCCGCGGAGCGCAGCGCGCGCAGGGCCAGTTCCACCGCGATCTGCTTCTGCAGCCAGAAGATGTCGGCCACGTCGCCCCGGTCGAGCGGCGAGACGACGTAGCCGCGGTTGGGTACCGACTGCACCAAGCCCTCGCCGCGCAGCGTCAGCAGCGCCTCCCGGACCGGGGTGACGCTGACCCCGAGTTCGGCGGCGGTCTCGTCGAGCCGCACGAAGTCGCCGGGCCGCAGCGCACCGGAGATGATGAGTCCGCGCAGGTGGGTCGCGACCTCCTCGGAGAGCTGGGGCCGTCGCCGTAGTCCGCGCGACGCTCGGGCCGGTGCCGTCATCGGTCTACAGCCCGTAGCTCTTGCCGATGATGTCGCGCTGGATCTCGTTGGTGCCGCCGAAGATCGTCGACACGATCGTCCTGCGCACGTGGTGTTCCATGTCGAATTCGGTGGCGTACCCGTAGCCACCCATCATCTGCATGCCTTCGAGGGCGGTCGTCTTCGCCACCTCGGTGGCCTTGAGCTTGACCATGGACGCCTCGCGCGGAAACAGCGTGCCCGGGTTGGCATCGACGAGGCGCGCGACGCGGTACACCAGCAGCCGGGTCGCCTCGATCTCGGTGGCCAGGTCCGCGACCCGGTGACGGATCGCCTGGAACGTGCCGACCGGGCGGCCGAACTGCTTGCGTTCGGTGACGAACTGCAGGGCGTCGTCGAAGGCGCGCTGCGCGGTGCCGAGCATCATCGCGGCCAGGATGAGCCGCTCGGTGTTCAGCCCGGCCATCAGCTGGGTCCAGCCGTTGCCGACCTCGCCGACGACGGCGTCCTCCGGCAGGCGCACGTCGGTGAGGTAGAGGTCGTTGACCTCCTTGCCGCCCATGGTGTCGATGCCGCTGATCTTCAGGCCCGGCGTGCCGGCCGGCAGATGGAACATGGTCAGGCCCTGGTGCTTGGCGCCGCTGCGGTCGGTGCGGGCGACGAGCAGGATGTTGTCGGCGAAGTGCGCGTTGGAGCACCAGGTCTTCTGGCCGTTGATCAGCCAACCGTCGTCGATCTTCTCGGCGCGGCAGGTCAGGGCGCCGACGTCGGAACCGGCCTCGGGCTCGGACATGGAGATGGACTGGGACCGGCCCTCGACGATGCCCCCGAGCACGGTCTCCTTCTGCGCTTGCGTGCCGAACTTCTCGTAGGCGGCGCCGGTGATGAGGGTGGGGCCGATGCCGCCGATGGGGGCCATGCCGCGCGTGCTCTGCTCGAGCAGGATGCACAGGTCGACCGTGCTGCCGGCGGACCCGCCGAACTCCTCGGGGACGGTCACGCCGAGCCAGCCGAGGTCGGCCATCTTCCGGTACAGCTCCTGGCTGTGGCTGTGCGTGCCGTGGTCGGTGAGGGCGTCGCGCTGGGCGCGGGTGCCCACCTCACGGCGGCAGAAGTCGGCGACGGCCGCCGCGAAGTCCTGCTGCTCCGGAGTGAACTCGGTGAGGTTGGTGTGCATGGGATCGGCCTCCTGGCCTGGACAAGTAGTGGGGGGTTGTCGACGCCGGGCGCGCCGCCTAGTGTGAGATCCACGACAGTGAATCACATCAAATATATTTGATGCGACCCAGTGAAGGAAGCGTCACTCCATGACCCAGGACCTCAGCACCCCCGGCACGCCGTCGCCCGCTCCCTCGTCCGCCACGTTCACCAGCCTCGACCCGCGCGACGGTTCCGTCCTCGCGGAGTACCCGATCGCCGACGCCACCGACGTGGCCGCCGCCGTCGACCGCGCCCGGTCGGCCGCCCGCTGGTGGGCCGCCCAGGGCTTCCGCGGCCGCCGGGACTGGCTGCTCGAGTTCAAGAAGGCCGTCGCAGCCGACGCCGAGGCCCTCGCGGCCGTCGTCTCCGCCGAGACCGGCAAGCCGCGCGGCGACGCCTTCCTCGAGGTGATGCTCGCGATCGAGCACCTCGACTGGGCCGCCCGCAACGCCAAGAAGGTGCTGCGCCCCCGCAGGGTGCCGTCCGGCCTCGCCAGCGCCAACCAGCACGCCACGCTCGAGTACCAGCCGCTCGGCGTGATCGGCGTCATCGGGCCGTGGAACTACCCGGTCTACACCCCGATGGGCTCGATCTCCTACGCCCTCGCCGCCGGCAACGCCGTCGTGTTCAAGCCGTCCGAACTGACCCCGGGCGTGGGCAGGTGGCTCGAGCAGAAGTGGAACGCGCTCGCTCCCACGCAGCCGGTGTTCCAGGTGGTCACCGGCCTCGGCGAGACGGGCGCGGCACTCGCCCGCTCCGGTGTCGACAAGATCGCCTTCACCGGCTCCGGCGCCACCGCCCGCAAGGTCATGGCCGTGTGCGCCGAGACCCTCACCCCGCTCGTCGCCGAGTGCGGCGGCAAGGACGCGATGATCGTCGCCGAGGACGCCGACCTCGACAAGGCCGTGGAGATGGCCGCGTTCGGCGCGTTCGGGAATGCGGGCCAGACCTGCGCCGGCGTCGAACGCATCTACGTCGTCGAGCCGGTCTACCGGCAGTTCCTCGACAAGCTCACCGCCACCATCGAGCGGGTGCGCCCCGGCGGCACCGACGACGCCAGCTACGGCCCGATGACGCTGCCCCGGCAGATCGACATCGTGCGCGGCCAGATCGACGACGCCCTCGATCACGGCGCCGAGGCCGTCGTCGGCGGTCGCGAGTCGGTGCACGACCGCTACGTCGACCCGGTGATCCTCACCGACGTGCCGGAGCGGTCCTCCGCCGTGTGCGAGGAGACCTTCGGCCCGACGGTGGTGGTCAACAAGGTGCGCGATCTCGACGAGGCCGTCGAGCGCGCCAACGCCACCGACTACGGCCTCGGCGCGTCGGTGTTCACCAAGGACCGCTCCCGCGGCCGCAAGATCGCCGACCGATTGCGCACCGGCATGGTGTCGGTGAACTCGGTGCTCGGCTTCGCGGGCATCCCGTCGCTGCCGTTCGGCGGCATCGGCGAATCCGGGTTCGGCCGCATCCACGGCGCCGACGGCCTGCGCGAATTCAGCCGGCCCAAGTCGGTGACCGTCGAGAGGTTCCGGGCCCCGCTGAACCTGCTCACGCTCGAGCGCACCGCGCGGGACATGAAGATCGCCGCGTGGATGCTCAAGACCCGGCACGGGCGGTGACACCGATGACGTCGACCTCCCCCGACCGCACCCAGGAACGCACGCGCGGCGCGTCCGTCGCCGCCCGCCCCGACGCCCGGACGGAGAAGGCCACCACCTTCCCGGCGCCGAACCGGGACCCGCACGCCGGGCTCGGCCGGTTCGGCTGGCTGAAGGTGATCGAGGGCCTGGACCCGGTGACCCACCATCAGGACATCCTGCGGATCACCGCGGGCTACGAGTTCCCGTGGGACTACCAGCGGTCGCTCGAGTTCGCGCTGTTCCGTACCTACTGCGTGCCGAGCATCTCCGCGCTGCTGGCCCGCACCGGCGAGTTCGAGCACCGCCCGCAGAAGCGCTACGACGACACCGCGATCCTGATGTCCGAGCTCGTCGAGCACGGCTACGACTCCGAACGGGGCCGCGAGTCGCTGCGCAACGTCAACCGGATGCACGGCAGGTACTCGATCGACAACGACGACATGCTCTACGTGCTCTCGACGTTCGTCTACGACCCGATCGACTGGATCGACCGCTACGGCTGGCGGCGGCTGCACCCGCACGAGCGCCTCGCCTCGTTCCACTTCTACCGGCAGGTGGGAATCCGGATGGGCATCAAGGACATTCCGGAGTCCTACCAGGAGTTCCAGCGGTTCAAGCTGGACTACGAGGACGAGCACTTCACCTACAGCGACGACAACCACCGCATCGGCACCTACACCCTGCGGCTGTTCCAGTCGTGGTATCCGAAGGCGCTCGCACCCGCCGTCGCCACCGCGGTGTACGCGCTGATCGACGAGCGGATGGCCGCGGCGTTCGGGTTCCCGCAGGGCTCTGCGCGGGTCCGGGCGGTCGCGGAGGCCGCGCTGCGCGCCCGGTCCGCGGTGGTGCGCCGGCTGCCCAAGCGACGGCTCTCGCGGGCGGCGAGCAACCCCAACAACCGCACCTATCCGGGATATCCGGAGGGCTACCGCCCCCGGGATCTCGGCGTGGGGTACTGATCCGGGGGGAGGGGAGGGCGCCGGCCTGCCGCCCGGGAGGGGTGGCGGGCCGGCGTGCGTCACCCGGCGGGCACCTCGGCGACGTGCTCGGCGGGACGCCGGTTCGCCGCCGGCAGGGCGAGCGCGGCGACGAACACCACCACCGCGCACGTCGCGCACACCAGGTAGGCGATCGAGAATCCCGCCGTGGTGATGCCCCCGTTCGACAGATGCGCCGCGAGAACGGTCGCGACCACCGCGCTGCACACGGTGCTGCCCGTGGTGCGCAGCAGCACGTTGACACCGTTCGCCGCGGCGGTCTGCTCCAGCGGGACCGCGCCCATGATCAGCACCGGCAGCGTGCAGTACACGAGGGTGGTGCCGATGGCGGCGACGCCGAGCGCCACCACCACCGACCACAGCGGCTTGTCCGGCACCGCATGCAGCGAGTATCCGCACAGCAGGAACAGTGCGCCGGCCAGCATGGGGACCTTCGTTCCCCACCGGTCGGACAACCGCGCCGCGACGAGGGAGAACGACATCATCGCGAAGCTCGCCGGCAGCTGGCACAGGGCCGCGAGCAGGATCGGCAGCCCGTAACCGGCGCCGCGGTCCGGGTCGGCCTGCAGCAGCTGCGTGGTGATGAGGGTGTTGCCGTAGAACGCGAACCCGACCAGCAGGGCGGCCAGGTGCGGCATCAGGACGGTGCGCCGCGCCGAGACCCGCAGATCCACGAGGGGGTTGCGGTTGCGCAGCTGCTGGAAGCCCCACAGTCCGAACAGGACCACGGCGGCGGCGAACATCGACAGCACGGCCGGGCTGGTCCAGCCCCAGGTGCTGCCCTGTGTGATCGGGACGAGCAGGCTCACCAGCGCGGCGGTCAGGCCGACCGCGCCGACGCCGTCGAACCGGCCGCCGGTGCGGGTGCGGGACTCCCGGATGAACACCGCGGCCGCGGTCATCACCGCCGCGCCGATCGCGGTGGTGACCCAGAACAGCACGTGCCAGTTCGCGAACTGGACGATGGCCGCGGCGAACGGGATGCCCAGGGCGGTGCCCAGTCCGAGCGTGGAGCTGAGCAGGGCGATCGCCCGTCCGATCCGTTCCCTGGGCAGTTCCTCGCGCAGGATCGACATGCCGATCGGGATGATCGCGGCGCCCGCGCCCTGCAGGCCGCGGGCGGTGATGAGCACCGCGATGTTCGAACTGATCGCGCAGAGCAGCGACCCGACGGTCATCAGGACCAGGGCGACGAGCAGCATGCGCTTCTTGCCGATCATGTCGGCG
Source organism: Rhodococcus sp. M8 (assembly GCF_015654185.1). Taxonomy (NCBI): domain Bacteria; kingdom Bacillati; phylum Actinomycetota; class Actinomycetes; order Mycobacteriales; family Nocardiaceae; genus Rhodococcus; species Rhodococcus sp. M8. The sequence continues at coordinate 4,333,985 of NZ_CP064065.1, read as the reverse complement.
AGCCGCCCGAAGATCGGGGTCATCACGGCCCCGACGAGCAGCGTGGTCGTCACCAGCCACGACACGGCCGTGGTGTCGGCGCCCGTCAGGGCCGGCATGCTCGGCAGCAGCGGCACCATGACCGTCTGCATGATCGCCTGGAAGATCGCCCCGACCGCGAGGATCGGGAAGACGAAACGCGACGGCCGGGGCGCGACGGCCGTTCCCGACCCACCGGCGGACGCCGCGGCGAGGGGCCGGTCCGGCCGGGACCCGCGCAGCCGGAGGGGGTGGGTGGACACGTACGCCATCGGTCCTCCTCCGCGTGGGGTGAATAATTGTTTACTAGGCTAAGTGAATAGCCGTTTACCCCGCAACAGAGGTGACCCGCGTCTCACCCCGGACCGTCTGTCACTCCGCCCCGTCGAGCAGCTCCTGCACCAGCGGCGCGTACCGCGCCACCACGTCCGGCACCGAACCGGTGGCCCGCTCCCCCAGCATCCGGCGCCGCATGATCGCCAGCCCCATCACCATCGACATCGCCAGCTCCGCGCGCAGCCGCGCGTCCGGACCGGGCAACCGCGCGGCGAGCGCGTCGATCATCTGCTTCGAGTAGTTCTCCCGGAGTGTGCGGTTGCTCTCCTCGCTCGCCCCGCTCATGAACAGGATGTTCATCGAGAGCGGCTTGTACGGCTCGAGCGGCCGGGCCAGCATCGAGACCATCCGCTCCCCCAGCTCCCCGAGCGGGCCGTCGAACAGCACCCGCGCCGCCTCCTGGAAGTCGACCAGGGCGTCGAACAGCTGCTCCTTGGAGCCGAAGTACTTGATGATCAGCGGCGCGCTGACCCCGGCGTCCTCGGCGATGTCCTTGAGGGTGATCTCGCGGTACGGGCGCGTCGCGAACGCCATGCCCGCCGCGTCGAGGATCCGGCGGCGCGTCTGCTCCCCGGTGCGCCTCGGCGCCGTCACAGTGTGCGTCGGCCCGAGAGCGCCCGGCCGAGGGTCAGCTCGTCGGCGAACTCGAGGTCGCCCCCCATGGGCAGACCGGACGCCAGCCGCGTCACCGTCAGGCCGGGGAAGTCCCGCAGCATCCGCACGAGGTACGTCGCGGTGGCCTCGCCCTCCGTGTTGGGGTCCGTCGCGATGATCACCTCGGCGACGTCGACGCCGTCCTCCTGGTTGCCGATGCGGGTGAGCAGCTCGCGGATCCGCAGCTGGTCCGGCCCGATGCCGCTGAGCGGATCGAGCGCGCCGCCGAGCACGTGGTAGCGGCCCCGGAACTCGCGGGTGCGCTCGATGGCCTGCACGTCCTTCGGCTCCTCGACCACACAGATCTGGGTGCGGTCCCGGCGCGGATCGGAACAGATCCGGCAACGCTCCTGATCCGACACCGTGCCGCACACCTCGCAGAACCGGACGCCGTCGCGCACCTGCTGCAGGGCCGCCTGCAGCCGGTCGATCTCCAGCGGCTCGAGCGACAACAGGTGGAACGCGATGCGCTGGGCGCTCTTCGGACCGATGCCCGGCAGCTTGCCGAGCTCGTCGATCAGGTCCTGGACCGGTCCCTCGTACACGTGACTCCTCTAGAAGCCGGGCAGACCGGGGATGCCGCCGCCCAGCCCGCCGGCCAGTGGGCCGAGCTTCTCGGAGGCGATCTCCTGCGCCTTCGCCGACGCGTCGGCGATCGCGCCGATCACCAGGTCCTGCAGCGTCTCCACGTCCTCGGGGTCCACGACCTTCGGGTCGATGTGCAGGCCGACGACCTCGCCGGTCCCCTTCACCGTCGCCGTCACCAGGCCGCCACCGGCCTGGCCGGTCACCTCCGCCTGCGCCATCTCCGCCTGGGCGGCCATCAGCTGCTGCTGCATCTGCTGCGCCTGTGCGAGGAGCTGCTGCATGTCGGGCATTCCACCGGGTTCCAAGGCATGTCCTTTCCGCGGGATTTCGCAACTCAGGGTAGTCCGTCCCCGGTACCGTGACGGCATGCGCGTGCGTGGACTGTCCCGCCGGATCACCGTCGCCGCCACCTGCGTGCTGGCCCTGTCCCTGCCGGGACTGCCCGCGACCGCGAACCAGGACCTGCCGCTGGCCGGTCGCACCGTCTTCCTCGATCCCGGCCACAACGGCGCCAACGACGCGAGCATCGCCACCCAGGTGCCCACCGGTCGCGGCGGCACCAAGAACTGCCAGACCACCGGCACCAGCACCGACTCCGGCTACGCGGAGCACACCTTCAACTGGGACGTGGCCACGCTCGTGCGCGCCGAACTCGAGCGGCTCGGCGCGCACGTGCTGCTCAGCCGGCCCGACGACACGTCCGTCGCCGCCTGCGTGGACCGTCGCGCCGAGGAGGCCAACGCCTCCGGCGCGGACGTCGTGGTCAGCCTGCACGCCGACGGCGGGCCGGCCGACGGCCACGGCTTCCACGTCAACTACTCGGCGCCCCCGCTCAACGAGGTGCAGGCCGGCCCGTCCGTCGCCCTCGCCACCGCCGTGCGCGACGCCCTCGTCGACGCGGGCCTGACCCCGTCCACCTACCTCGGCACCGACGGCCTGCTCGGCCGCGACGACCTGGCCGGGCTCAACCTGGCCCGACGGCCGTCCGTGCTGGTCGAGTTCGGCAACATGCGCAACGCGGCGGACGCCGCGACGATGACCGGCCCCGAAGGGCGGCAGCGCTACGCCACCGCCGTCGTCGCCGGGATCGTCGCGTTCGCCGGCGAACCGGCCGAGGCTCTCTAGTCCAGCTCGCGCTTCAGGTTCGCCAGCACCTGCTCCTGGATCTTGCGCAGCCCGAGCGGCGCGAAGGTCTTCTCGAAGAAGCCGCCGATGCCACCCGCGCCCTTCCACTCAGTCAACGTCACCACGGTCGAACCGGTGCCGTTGGGCACCACGCTCCACGTGGTCACCAGGGACGAGTTCGCGTCCCGCTCGGTGATCGTGCTCCCCGACACCGCCACTCGCGCCTCGACGTCGCGGGCCCGCTTCTTCGTCGCCTGCAGGATCCAGTGCACGACCGTGCCGTCGCCGCGACCACCCGAGAGCACCCGGTAGTCGCGGTACTGCTCGGTGAGGATGCGCGGACGCACCGACTCGTAGTCCGCGAGGGCCTCGAGCACCCGCTCCGGCGCTGCGGCGAGCTGAATCGAACTGCTGGCGCTTACCTGTCCCACTGTTCCTCCTGTGTCTCGTGGGCCGCTCACGTCGCGGCCGTCACCGAGTCCCATCCTGCCTGCTTCATCGTCGCGCCCGGCCGGGCCCGCGGGGCTATTGTGAAGATCGCCACCGGCGCGTCGCCCCAGGGAGTCGTATGCAGAAGCCGAAGTCAGTCGTAGCCCCGAGCGGAGAATCCGCCCACCGGGCCGGTGTCGAGCGCCTGTTGCGCTCCTACCGCGCCATCCCAGCCGACGCCCCTGTGCGCCTGGCCAAGAAGACCTCCAACCTGTTCCGGGCCCGGGCCCGGGTGGACGCGCCGGGCCTCGACGTGTCCGGCCTCGGCGGGGTCGTCTCCGTCGACCCCGCCGCGCGCACCGCCGACGTCGCCGGCATGTGTACCTACGAGGATCTGGTCGACGCGACGCTCCCCCACGGCCTCGCGCCCCTCGTGGTGCCGCAGCTGAAGACGATCACCCTCGGCGGGGCGGTCACCGGCCTCGGGATCGAGTCGACCTCCTTCCGCAACGGCCTGCCGCACGAGTCGGTGCTCGAGATGGACATTCTCACCGGGGCCGGCGAGATCGTCACCGCCACTCCCGACGGCGAGCACGCGGATCTGTTCCACGGCTTCCCCAATTCCTACGGCACCCTCGGATACGCGACGCGCCTGCGCATCGAGCTCGAGCCGGTGAAACCGTACGTGGCGCTGCGGCACCTGCGGTTCGACTCGCTCGACGAGATGCAGTCCGCCCTCGACCGCATCGCCACCGAACGGGTGCACGCCGGGGTGCCGGTCGACTATCTCGACGGAGTGATGTTCTCCGCGACCGAGTCCTACCTGACCGTCGGCACGCAGACCGACGCACCCGGCCCGGTCAGCGACTACACCGGCGAGCACATCTACTACCGCTCCATCCAGCACGCGTCCGTCAACCATCCCAGGACCGACCGTCTCACCATCCGGGACTACCTGTGGCGGTGGGACACCGACTGGTTCTGGTGCTCGCGCGCCTTCGGCGCCCAGAACCCCCGGATCCGGCGGCTGTGGCCGAAGCACCTGCTCCGCAGCAGCTTCTATTGGAAGCTGATCGCCCTCGACCACCGCTACGGTATCGCCGACCGCATCGAGCGACGCAAGGGCAACCTGCCGCGCGAACGCGTCGTGCAGGACATCGAGGTGCCGATCGAGCGGACCGCGGAGTTCCTGCGCTGGTTCCTCGACGAGATACCGATCGATCCGGTGTGGTTGTGCCCCTTGCGGTTACGCGAGAACGGACCCGCAGCGGGCGATGTCCAGCGCCCGTGGCCCCTGTACCCGCTCGAGCCGAAGCGCACCTACGTCAACATCGGCTTCTGGTCGTCGGTGCCGACCGTTCCCGGCGAGATCGAAGGCGCGGCGAACCGTCGCATCGAACACAAGGTCGCCGAGCTCGACGGGCACAAATCGCTGTACTCCGACTCGTACTATTCACGCGCGGAGTTCGAGCAGCTCTACTACGGCGGCGGGGACTATCCCGCCCTGAAGAAGCGGTACGATCCCGAATCCCGTTTGCTGGACCTCTTCTCGAAGGCGGTGCACAACAGATGACCACGTTGCGAGAACCACGCACGAACGACGGCCGGCTCACCCTCGCCCAGATCCTCGAGACCGTGACCGGCGGCGAGCTGCCGGTGCGGTTCACCGCGTACGACGGCTCCAGCGCCGGCCCCACGGACGCCCCGTACGGCCTGCGGTTGACCTCGACGCGCGGCACGACCTACCTGGCGACGGCCCCCGGCGACCTCGGCATGGCACGCGCCTACGTCGCCGGTGACCTCGAGGCCGAGGGCGTCCACCCCGGCAACCCGTACGAGCTCCTGAAGGCCCTGGGCGACCTGCACTTCCAGCGCCCGCCGGCGCTGACGCTCGCCCAGATCGCGCGCTCGCTGGGGTTGGAGACGCTCAAGCCCATCGCGCCGCCCCCGCAGGAGCACCTGCCGCGCTGGCGCCGGTTCGCCGAGGGCCTGCGGCACTCGCGCAGCCGCGACGCCGAGGTGATCCACCACCACTACGACGTCTCCAACGCGTTCTACGAGCGCGTCCTCGGGCCCTCCATGACGTACACGTGCGCCCTGTTCGACTCGGAGACGCAGAGCCTCGAGGACGCGCAGGAGAACAAGTACCGCCTCGTCTTCGAGAAGCTGCGGCTGCAGCCCGGGGACCGGCTTCTCGACATCGGCTGCGGCTGGGGCGGGATGGTCCGGTACGCGGCGCGGCGCGGCGTCAAGGTGCTCGGCGTCACCCTGTCGCGTGAGCAGGCCGAGTGGGCGCAGAAGGCCATCGTCGAGGAGGGACTCACCGACCTCGCCGAGGTCCGCTTCTCCGACTACCGCGACGTGCCCGAGACCGGCTTCGACGCGATCTCGTCGATCGGGCTGACCGAGCACATCGGCGTACAGAACTACCCGGCGTACTTCCGGCGGCTGCACGAGAAGCTGCGCGAGGGTGGGCTGCTGCTCAACCATTGCATCACCCGCCCGGTCAACCGCGGTCCCGTGAAGGCCGGGGGCTTCATCGACCGGTACGTCTTCCCCGACGGCGAGCTCACCGGCTCGGGCCGCATCATCACCGAGGTCCAGGACGTGGGCTTCGAGGTGCTGCACGAGGAGAATCTGCGCCAGCACTACGCGCTGACTCTGAAGGGCTGGTGCGAGAACCTCGTCGCCGACTGGGACGCCTGCGTCGCCGAGGTCGGCGAGGGCACCGCCCGCGTCTGGGGCCTGTACATGGCCGGCTCCCGCCTCGGCTTCGAACGCAACGTCGTTCAGCTGCACCACGTCCTGGCCGTCAAGCTGGGCCCGGACCAGGAGCCGAACGTCCCGCTGCGCCCTTGGTGGGTGGCCTAGGCGGCTCCGCCGCCCGTGCGTGGTTCTGGTAGTGCCCGCTACCAGAACCGCGCACGGCAGCTGCAGGGGTTCGGCTCGTCCCGGACCCAGCCCAGCCGGGTCAGTACCGTCTCGACCTCCCGCGCGACGTCGCACGGCGACGACGCCACCTCCCGATATCCGAAGACCAGTCGCGACCGGCCGGCCAGCTCGGCGGCGTTGTCGCGGCGCCGGTCACGGAAGGCGACTTCGCGCATCGAATGGACCCACCTGCCGTCCAACCGCACCGTGAGCGGGCATCCGGCGCCGTCGTACGTGCAGTCCTCGTACAGGGTCCTGCCGTCCACGACGACCGGACTCTGCCGGCGCGCCACGGGCAGAGCGTGTGCACGCTCGACGTCGATCGCGTAGTGGTACTCGAGCACGGACTGCACCCCGTCTGCGAGCAACGTCACCGCCTCTGCCAGCGAACTCCGATACCGATACGGCGGTCGTTCCTCGAGTCGCAGACGCACATCGGCCAGTCGGATGCCGGCGTTCGTCACGGTGGCGATCAGCGACAGGTACGCCTCCCGCGGCGACGGTTGCGCGGTGGCCAGATCCAGTGCGGTGTCGACCTTGGTCGTGCGCGGCAAGTACCGATCGACGCCGATGTGTGCGTGTGCCCGTGACCGGTGCACGACTACCCCCGGATGGAGAACGGCAGTCGGCTTCGACACCGGCAGCTTCGCTTTCCGTCCTGGTGCCCGCACCGTGGCTCGCTGCGGCAGCGCAGACTTCCCCACGGGAACGGTGAGGTGAACCGGTGCGGTGTCGTCGACCGGAAGCATGCCCCACACCTCCGCCGCGGTCCGGTGACTGAGCATCGCCGCTCCACCCCCATACAGCAGGGCCGCCTCGAGCACCATGGTCCGCGTCAACGGTCCGCTGCTGACGGCATACACGCCCTGCAGGACACGTTGCCACCGTCCCGTATCGAGCAGATGCCGGACCGCTCCACGGCCCACCCCCAGCGCAGTCAGCTCCGCCTGTGTGACCAGGCCGGCCCGATCGTCGACCAGCTTCTGAATCTCGCTCTTCCCGAAGTCGTCCCCCATGCCGTCGATGATGGCCGACCCGGCGACGGGCAAGGGCTCCCGACCGTGGTCGGGAGCCCTTGCCTGTGGACAACTCGTGTGTGGTTCTGGCAGCGATTGCTACCAAAACCACGCACGGGCGCGTCAGCGCAGGGACGCCGGCGGGGTGAAGCGCTCGCCGTACTTGGCGGCGAGTTCCTCGGCGCGCTTGACGAAACCCTCCTTACCGCCCGGGTAGCCGGCGATGTACTGCGCGACGCCACCGGTCCAGGCCGGGAAGCCGATGCCGAGGATCGAGCCGATGTTGGCGTCGGCGGTGGTACGCAGCACGCCCTCGTCGAAGCACTTCTGGGTCTCGATGGCCTCGATGAACAGCATCCGCTCGATCAGGTCCTGGATCGGGATGTCGGTGGGCGCGCTGCTGAACTTTTCGCGCAGGCCCGGCCAGATGCGGGTGCGCTTGCCGTCGGCGTACTCGTAGAAGCCGCCGCCACCGGCGCGGCCCGGGCGGCCCTCGTCGACGAGGAAGTCGACGACGGTGGTCGAATCGTCCTGCGGCACCTTCAGACCCGACGCCTCGGCGGCAGCCTCGGTCTCCTTGCGGATCTTCTGCATCAGCGTCAGGTTCAGCTCGTCCGACAGCTGCAGCGGCGGAGCCGGGTAGCCGGCCTGCGAACCGGCCTGCTCGATCGTGGCCGGCTCGATGCCCTCGCCGACCATGCGGATCGCCTCGTTGACGAACGTGCCGATGACGCGGGAGGTGAAGAATCCCCGCGAGTCGTTGACGACGATCGGGGTCTTGCGGATCTGCTGGGCGAGATCGAACGCCTTGGCCAGCGTCGCGTCGGAGGTCTTCTCGCCGGCGATGATCTCGAGCAGCGGCATCTTGTCGACCGGCGAGAAGAAGTGCAGGCCGATGAAGTCCTCCTGCCGCTTCACTCCCTCGGCGAGGCCGGTGATCGGCAGGGTCGAGGTGTTCGACCCGAGCACCGCGTCCGGCGCGACGACGTCCTCGATCTCCTGGAACACCTTGTGCTTGAGCCCGGTGTTCTCGAACACGGCCTCGATGACCAGGTCCGCGCCGGCCAGGTCGGCGGCGTCGGCCGTCGGCGTGATGCGGGCGAGCAGCGCCGCGGACTTCTCCTCCGTGGTCTTGCCGCGGGCGAGCGCCTTGGCCTCGAGGCCCTCCGAGTAGGCCTTGCCCTTCTGCGCCGACTCGATCGAGACGTCCTTGAGGATCACGTCCATACCGGCCTTGGCGCACACGTAGGCGATGCCCGCGCCCATCATGCCGGCGCCGAGCACGGCGACCTTCCGGAAGGTGGTCTTCGGGAACGGCGTGCCGTCGGCCTGCTTGGGGCGCGACGCCCCGGAGTTGATGGCCTGCATGTCGAAGAAGAACGCCTGGATCATGTTCTTTGCGACCTGGCCGGTGACCAGCTCGGTGAAGTAGCGGCCCTCGATCTTCGACGCGTTGTCGAAGTCGACCTGCGAGCCCTCGACGGCGGCGGCCATGATGGCCCGCGGGGCGGGCATCGGGGCGCCCTTGAGCTGCTTGCGCAGGTTCGCGGGGAACGCCGGCAGGTTCGCCGCGAACGACGGCGACGCGGGGGTGCCGCCGGGGATCTTGAAGCCCTTCTTGTCCCAGGGCTGCACGCCGCCTTCGGGATTGGCCTTGATCCACGCCTTCGCGGCGGGGACGAGTTCGTCGATCGAGCCGACGACCTCGTCGATCAGGCCGAGTTCCTTGGCCTTGACCGGGTTGTACTTGTTGCCCTGCAGCAGCACCTGCATCAGCGCGGTCTGGATGCCGAGCATGCGCACGGTGCGGGTGACGCCGCCGCCGCCGGGCAGCAGGCCCAGGCTGGCCTCGGGCAGGCCGATCTGCACACCCTTGACGTCGGCCGCGATGCGGTGGTGGGTGGCCAGGGCGATCTCGAGACCGCCGCCGAGGGCCGCGCCGTTGATCGCGGCGACGACGGGCTTGCCGAGGGTTTCGAGCCGGCGCAGGTCCGCTTTGATGCCCTCGACCTCGTCGAAGATCCGCTGCGCGTCCTCGGGGCCGACCTTGATCATGTTCTTCAGGTCGCCGCCGGCGAAGAAGGTCTTCTTCGCGGAGGTGATCACGACACCGGTGATGTCGTCCTTCTCGGCGACCAGGCGGTCGACGGTGGCCTTCATCGACGCCTTGTAGAGCTCGTTCATGGTGTTCGCGCCCTGGTTCGGGTCGTCGAGGGTCAGCACCACGATGCCGTCGGCGTCGCGCTCCCAGCCGATCATGTTGTTCTCAGTCACTGTGAATTCCCCAGTCCCTTCCGAAGTTTCAGACACGCTCGATGATCGTGGCCACGCCCATGCCGCCACCGATGCAGAGGGTGACGAGGGCGCGGCGGGCACCGCGGCGCTCGAGCTCGTCGACCATCGTTCCCGTGATCATGGCGCCGGTGGCGCCGAGCGGGTGCCCCATCGCGATGGCGCCGCCGTTGACGTTGAGCTTCTCGTCCGGGATCTTCAGGTCCTTCTGGAACTTGAGCACGACCGACGCGAACGCCTCGTTGATCTCGAACAGGTCGATGTCGTCCACGGTCAGGCCGGCGGCGGCGAGGACCTTGTGCGCGGCCGGGGTGGGGCCGGTGAGCATGATCGTCGAGTCCGCACCCGAGGTGGCGGTGGCGACGATGCGGGCGCGCGGGGTCAGGCCCATGTCCTTGCCGGCCTGCTCGGAGCCGACGAGCACCAGCGCGGCGCCGTCGACGATGCCGGAGCTGTTGCCGCCATGGTGGACGTGGTCGATCTTCTCGACGAAGTGGAACTTCTGCAGCGCGACGGCGTCGAAACCGCCCATCTCGCCGACCATCGCGAACGACGGCTGCAACCCGGCCAGGCCCGCGAGGGTGGTGTCGGGACGCATGTGTTCGTCGTGGTCGAGGACGGTCAGGCCGTTCTGGTCCTTGACCGGCACCACGGACTTGGCGAAGTACCCGCCGGACCACGCCGCCGCGGCCAGCTGCTGCGAACGCAGCGCGTACGCGTCGACGTCCTCGCGGCTGAAGCCTTCCATGGTGGCGATCAGGTCGGCGCTCACACCCTGCGGCACGAAGTAGGTGTCGTAGTTGGTGGCCGGGTCGAGGGCCCACGGGCCGCCGTCCGAGCCCATCGGCACCCGCGACATCGACTCGACGCCACCGGCGACGACGAGCTCGTCCCAGCCGGAGCGGACCTTCTGCGCGGCCATGTTCACGGCCTCGAGGCCTGAGGCGCAGAAGCGGTTGATCTGCACGCCGCCCACGGTGTCGGGCATGCCCGCCGCGGTGACGGCGGTGCGGGCGATGTCGGCACCCTGGTCGCCCACCGGTCCGACGACGCCGAGGATCAGGTCCGAGATGCGGTTCTCGTCCAGGTCCGGGAACCGCACGCGCAGTTCGTCGATCAGGCCGGTGACCAGGGAGATCGGCTTGACCGAATGCAGCGACCCGGTCTTCTTGCCGCGGCCGCGCGGAGTTCGGATGGCTTCGTAGATGAATGCCTCGGAGGTCACAGTGCAGGGTTCCTTCCCGTGCTTTGCGGATGCGAGGGGCGGCGGCTCGTGACAGCCGTCACGCCCGACCTCGTTCACCCTAGGAGCCGGGGCGCCCCGGACTGAAGGACCGAACCGAGCGGAGTCCGTGACCGAACCGAGCGGACGTTCACGCCCCGAGACCGGCCTCGCGGGCCCGCACGATCGCGGTCGACCGGTCGGCCGCGCCGAGCTTGCCGAGCACGTTCGACACGTGGTTGCGCACCGTTTTCGGGCTCAGCACCAGCCGGCGGGCGATGGTCGCGTTGTCGTGCCCGCGCGCCATCAGGTCCAGCACCTCGCGTTCGCGATCGGTGAGTTCCGGGAACACCGCCGGCGCCAGGGTGCGGGAGGCGGCCATCGCCCCGATGGCCTTGGCGGCGACGGCGGCACCGACGATGACCTCGCCGTCCGCGACGGCGCGGATCGCCCGCTCGACACCCGACGGGTCGGCACCCTTGACGAGGTAGCCGCGCGCCCCGGCGCGCACCGAGGCGACGAGCGACTCCTCGTCCTCGTGCATCGTCACCACCAGCACCCGCAGCTCGGGGAACCGCCCGAGCAGCTGCCGGGTCGCCTCGATGCCCGAGCCGTCCCCGAGTTCGAGGTCCATGAGCACGACGTCGACGTCCGCGGTGATCACCTCGAGCGCCTCGGCGACCGAACTGGCCTGGGCCACCACCTCGATGCCGTCGAGGGTGCCCAGCAGCGCGACGAGCCCGAGCCGGAACACCGGATGGTCGTCGACGACGGCGACGGCGATCGCCGCGGGGGCGTTCACGACGGGCCCCACGGGAGGTCCGCCGTGACGACGGTGCCGTGCGGCTGCGCCGCCGTGATCTCGACGGTGCCGCCGACGTCCTCGGCGCGTTCGCGCATGCTGTGCGTCCCCACGCCCCGTCGCGCGTTCCGGTCCAGCCCGCGGCCCGCGTCGCGTACCTCGAGGGTGAGCCGGTCCGCCGCCGCCCGCACGAGCACCCGGCACCCGTCGGCGCCGCTGTGCCGACGCGCGTTGGTGACCGCCTCGGCGGCGATGCCGTACGCCGCGGCGACGACCGCCCCGCCCCGGCCCGGTGGCACATCGGCGTCCACGTCGACGCGGAATCCACTGCGCGAGTGGACCGCCGACATCTCCTCCAGCGCGGCGGCAAGACCCAGCTCGTCCAGGACGGGCGGCAGCAGCCCCCGGGAGAGCTCGCGCACGCCCTCGACCTGGTGGTCGAGTTCGCGCAGCAGCGAGTCGATCAGCGGAGCGGCGCCGGCGGAGTCGCTGTCGATGAGGTTGCGGGCGCCCTGCAGCCCGAGCCGGATACCGGCGAGGGACGGACCGAGCCCGTCGTGCAGTTCCCGGCGGATCGTGCGGCGCTCGGCGAGCCGGGCCTCGGTGAGCCGGTCGCGCGCCGCGTCGAGCTCCTCCGAGGACCGCAGCACCACGAGCCCGGCCTCCACCACGGAGGCGAGTTCGCCGAGCGCGCGGAAGCTGCGGGGCCCCAGCGTCTCACCGGGCGGGGCGGTCACCTCGAGCCGGCCGTCGCGCAGGACGACCTGCTCGGTGGGCCCGGTGGGGGTGCCCCATCGGGCGAGCGCCTCGTCGCCGCGGCGCACCGTCACCGACTCGAGGCGCAGCGCCACACCGACTCCGGCGGCGAGGTCCTCGAGCAGCTGCCGCGGCGTCTGCGCCCCCGCGAAGTGCTGGCCGAGCCGGCGCACCGCGCTCGCCGGGTCGTCGCCCTCGCCGTAGACGAGGGTGTGCACGCGCCGGGTCAGCCAGGCCCGCACCGGTTGCACGGCCAGGGCCACCGCGACCGCGGCGATGGCCTGGGCGACGACGGATCCGTCCGTCGGCAGGATCAGGGCGACGGTGGCGGTCACGGCGAGGTAGCCGGTGGCGAGTACCGCGACGAGGCTGCCGGCGACGGCGGCGCGGCTGACCGCGAGGTCGAGCCCCCACAGCCGTTGCCGCAGCACCACCACGAGGATCGCGACCGGGTAGAACGCCTGCGTGGCCAGGTGCAGCAGCGGCGTGAGCATCCACGGCAGGCCGGGCACCGCCAGCGGGATGTAGGACACCGCCATCAGGGCGGTGCCGAGCGCGAGCCAGCCCAGGCCGATGCGATCGGAGACCGGGCCGCACCGCCACCGGTAGGTGATGTCCGCAGCGGCGAGCAGGCCGAGCGTGACGACGGGCAGCACGAGCCAGCCGACGGCGGTGCCGGTGAAGGTACGGGCCCAGAAGAACCACGCGGTGACCACGGCACCGGCGAGCACGCCGAGGCGGGCGCGCCGGTCGAGCGGCGTGTCGCGGACCAGCCAGGGCACCACCAGGAACAACGCCAGGGTGCCGGGGATCCACGCGGTGCTCTGCAGCGGCGCGAGGACCCCGGCGAACGGCAGCCCGGGCCGCACCTCCGCGAGCTTCGTCCAGGCGTAGCTCAGGGCCGAGAGCCCGACGCCGATCGATGCGAGCGACAGCAGGATCGGCACCGGATGCACCCGGCGCGCCAGCACCACGCCGGCGACGGTGCCGTACACCGCGGCACCCACGGCGTCGACGAGGAAGAACAGCTGATCGGAGTCGAGGTCCGGGCGGGCGGTGGCGAAGACCACGAGGGCCGCGACGGCCAGGCCCCCCGAGAGCACGGCGACGACGGCGGCGGGCACCGGTGCGCCACCGGTGCCCGCCGCCGTCTCGGATGCGTCCGCAACAGCCATGATGCGGTGAGTATGCCCCGCGGCCGGATCCGTCGCGCGGCAGCCTATCGGCGCGCCCTGTCGGAGACGGCGAATCCGATGCCGGCGACGAGCACCCACACGGGACCGACGAAGCCGGCCATGTATTGCAGCGGGGAGATCCCGAGCAGCGCGGTCAGGCCGCCGAGCACCACGCTCGCCCAGCCCAGCCACCGCGGCGTCGCGCCGTGGCGCAGCGACGCGGCCGCCACCGCCAGGCCGCTGACTCCCGCGCCGACCCACAGCCACGGGATCGTGCCGACCCAGTGCGCGCCGACGACGGCGAACTCGGCGACCATCTGTCCCGGCTCGCCCAGCCCGAACAGCAGCTCGGTGTCCAGGCCGGCGCCGAGCAGTCCGGCGGTCGCCGTGAGCAGCAGACCGAACGCCGCGACCGACGGCAGCAGGCTGTTCTCGGGCAGGGCGATCCGCAGGCGGCGCTGCAGGCCGGCGGCGAAGATCAGCAGCAGCACCGTCGACACCATGAGCGACAGGTGCATCACCAGCAGTGGGGTTCGTTCGCCCGCGAACGCCTCGGCGATCGCGGGCGCGTTGCCGGCCGTGGATTCGTCGTAGGCGGCGCCCATACCCATGCTCGCCTGGATGGCGACGACCCCGGCGAGCCCGGCAACGGCCCCCGACCATGCCCAGGCGCTCGACGACGCGCGCCGTGCGGCCGTGCGTCCGTCCTCCGTCACGCTCACTGTGCTCATCGGTTCGGTGTCCCTCCCGTCGTACCGGCGCGCTCTGCGCCTGACGGAGAGGCTGCTGCGCCCGGCGTCCCGGTCGCCAGGGACACCCGTCCCGTCCCGGTGGGATTCCTCCGGCGGGATGCCGGACCGGTCCTCGCGCGCGTCGGTGCTTGCCGCGCGCGTGAGGACGCGCGCGACAAGCACCGTTCCGCGCGAGAGTGACCGCGCTGCAGGCGAATCAGTAGACCAGGACGGCGAACAGCGTGCTGAGCACGAGCCCCGCCATCACCGGCAGGAAGCACTTGCGGGCCAGGTCGAGGACGGGGACGCGGGCGAATCCGGCCACGGCGACGAGCGACGACCACGCGACGATCACCCCGCCGCCGGACCAGATGTTGCCCATCTGCCCGATCGCGGCGAGGGTCGACGGATCCATGCCGACCGCCGGGCCCAGCGCACCGGACAGCGAACCGGTCAGCGGCAGACCGCTGAAGCCGGACCCGTCCAGCCCGGCCACCACGCCGATGAGCAGGATGCCGAACGACGTGACGAACGGGTTCTGCGGCAGGTGCGACTGTGCCGCGTTGACGAGATCGAACAGGATTCCCGGACCCGTCTCGCCGTCCGCGTAGCCGAGGATGGCACCGGAGAAGTCGGGGTTGCCGATGAGGAAGAAGCCGGCGATCGGCAGCACGACGCCCATCGCCTTGAAGGCGAACACCAGACCATCGACGAGGTGCTCGGAGGTGGTCTCGAGGAAGCCGCCCCTGTCGTTGGACGCGGCGGCCGCGAACAGGATGAGCGCCGCGATTCCACCGACGATGGCCGCGGCGTCCCCACCTTGCAGGGGCGGCACCACCTGGGTGAACTTGCCCAGCAGCAGATACACGATGAAGGCGAGGTAGGCGAGCGGAACGAGCATCGCGAACGCCTTCGCGGTGCCCCTGCTCTCGGCGAGTTCGTAGCTGCCGGGGTCACGCTCGGCGACGATCACGGCCGTCGCCGTGCTCGCGGCACCGTCGGGGCCACCGGCGGGGCCGCCGCCCACGGGCTCGGGCTGCACCGGCTGCCGGCTCGGGGCGGATCCGCCGCCGGCCGGGCCGTCGACGCCGCGGTCGGCCTCGGCCTCCCACTCGACGAGCAGGTCCGGCGACGGCGCCCGCCACGTCCGGCGCTGCGCGACGAACGTGATCGCCAGCGCTGTCACGCCGACGACGAGCGACAGCACGAGCGACTTGTCCGCCACGGCGTCGACGTCGGCACCGGCCGCCGTGGCGGAGATGCCCGGTGCGACCTTGATGATGTAGTCCGACGACAGGGCCATGCCCTGGCCACAGATGGCGATGACCATGCCGACCGACAGCGGCGACAGGCCGGCCCGGATGGCGACGGGGATCAGCACGGCACCGACGAGCGGGACGGCCGGGGTGGGCCAGAAGAACAGGGAGATCACGTACGTCACGACGGCCAGCACGACGAAGCTGCTGGTGCCGGTGCGCATGACCCTGCGGAACGGCGCGACCATCAGCCGGTCGGCGCCGAGTTGCCGCAGCGCGCCGAGCATCGCGGTCACCAGCGCGATGATCAGGAAGATGTTGAACAGCTCCTTCGCGGCCACGAGGCTGGCGTTGAAGATCGAGGACAGTCCGGTGACGATGCTGCCGGAGAACACGAAGGCGGTCAGGAACGTTCCGATGACTGCGGGAACCACGATGTTCTTCCGCAGGGCCATGGTGGCCAGGATGACGACGATGCCGGCCACGTAGACCCAGTGGGCGGCTGTGAGTTGTACGTCCAATTCGAGTCCTAAGTCAGGAGCAGAACGAGTGAGGGGCTGTGTTCGTGGAACTTTCCGCGCTCGTTCATGCCTGGTCAACGCAAACCTTGCACAGTGC
This sequence comes from Rhodococcus sp. M8, assembly GCF_015654185.1. Taxonomy (NCBI): domain Bacteria; kingdom Bacillati; phylum Actinomycetota; class Actinomycetes; order Mycobacteriales; family Nocardiaceae; genus Rhodococcus; species Rhodococcus sp. M8. The sequence goes on along the minus strand of NZ_CP064065.1, from coordinate 4,318,036 downwards.
CCCGAACTGTAGATGTGCAGTGTGTTCCTGTTTTGCGTTTCCGTGTCCTCCGGTAGCGCGATCGTGAACAATTACTACGAACTTGTGTCTTCCGCCGTTTCCGCCGGGCGAACCCCGATTCCTTGGGCAGGGTGCACACTCCGGGCGCGTCCGCCTGTGCTGTTTACGAATTCGACGCCGATGCGGCGGTACCGGGCGCGGTGAGACAGTGAGGCCACGGCCCCCGCCGTATCGCTCGCGAGCCACAGGAGACAGATGACCACCCGTACTGCCGCGCCGACTCCGGCCCCGGCGCACGCCGATTCCGGAACCCCGCTCGCGCTGTCCGCCCTGCTGGCGGGAACCCTGGTCGGCACGATCAGCAACAACGTCGTGAATGTCCCGTTGGCGGAGATCCTGTCGGATTTCGGCACCTCGCTCGAGAGCGGGGTGCTCGTCGTCGCCGGCTTCCTGTTGACGTTCGCGGCGTCGATGCCGCTGGCCGGCTGGATCGGTGATCGCTTCGGCCGCCGGCGCGTGTACTGCGGCGCGCTCCTGGCGACGGCGGTGTGCTCGGCCGGCGCCGCGACGGCCCCCAACCTGGCGGTGCTCGTCGCGTGGCGCTCGCTGGGCGGTGTCGCCGCCGCCGCGTTCGCGCCCGCCGTGATGGGCCTGATCGCGTGGTTGTTCGGGCCCGAGCGGCGGGCGCGGGCCGTCGGGGCCTGGGCGGCGGTCAACGGTGCCGGTCAGGCCCTCGGACCGTCGATGGGCGGCCTGATCGCCGACCACTGGGGGTGGCGCTGGGTGTTCGTCCCGCTCGTGCCGGTGGCGCTGATCGGCTTCGCGGGGACCCTGCGCTGGATTCCCGCGTTCGAGGGCCGGCGCATGCGCCTCGACGGCCCGGGCGCGGCCGCGTTGACGCTCGGCGCGGCGGTGCTGGTGCTCGGGCTGACGCTGGTCCCGCAGCCCGGCGTGGCGCTGCCCGTCGCCCTCGCGCTGATCGGGGGCGCGGCCGTCGTGCTCGTGTGGTTCGTGCTGCACTGCCTGCGCACGCAGGTGCCGTTCGTCGACGTTCGCCTCGTGGCCGAACCGCGGTTCGCCCGCAGCGCGATCGCGGCGTTCGGTCAGATGTTCTGCCTCGGTGCGACCCTGCTCGCGGTGCCGCTGTACCTGACCGGCGCGGGGGTGTCCACAGCACTGGCGGGGACGATCCTGTTCGCGCTACCCGCCGTGATGGTCGTCCTGGCCCCGATCGTGGGCCGCACGACCGACAGGCTGGGCGCCCGGAGGGTGCTGCGGGCCGGGCTGGCGGTGCTGATCGTCGCCCAGTCGGCCCTGGCCGCCGTCCTGGCAACCGCGGCGACGAACCACTGGGCGGTCGTCGCGGTGCTCGCGGTCACCGGGGTGGGCAGCGCGCTCGTACAGACCCCGGCCGCGGCCGGGTCGACGCGCTCGCCCGCCGGAGCCCAGGGCACCGGGCTGGGGTTGTTCAACCTGATCCGTTTCGGCGGATCGGCGGTCGGCGCCGCGTGGGTGGCCATCGCGGTGGACTCGTGGTCGTACCCCGTGCTGTTCGTCGTGTGCGCCGTCGTCGTCGCGGCGGGGCTGGCCGCGTCCTTCCTCGGCCGCGACCCCGAACTGGCAAGCGTGTGAACGTTGTTCAGCGGTAGTTGATCTCGCGGTCCACGGCGGTGTGGACCTGGTCCAGCAGCTCGAGGCGGATCGCGAGCCACGCCGTGAACTGGTTCTCCGGCAGGCGCACGTCCATCGACAGCGCACGGGAGATGCGATCGAGCTTGGACAGCATCGTGTTCCGGTGCACGTTGAGCTCCCGCGCCGCGGCGTTGACGTTGCCACCCGCGCTCAGGTACGCGACGAGCGTGTCGTGCAGGTCGGTTCCGGCGCGGATCGGGCCGAGCACGTCGCGGACCAGGCGGCGGCTGCGGTCGGTCTCGGCGACGAGTTCGAGCACGCCGTAGCCGCGCAGGTCGCGGTAGGAGACGGCGCCGGACAAGCCCAGCCGCTGCCCGATTCCCAGGGCGACCCGGGCCTGACGGTAGCTCTCCCGGATCTCGTCCGCGCCGACGGCGGGCGCGCCGTGCGCGACCGGCACCGGCCGGCCGCGCCGGTCCTCCAGGTCCAGGGCCATGGCCTCGGCATACTTCTCGATCTCCGCCTCGACGTCGCGCCGGTCGTGCGACCGGAGCGAACGGACGACGACGAGGACGTCCCCGATCACGGTGACGTAGGACCGCACCGCCGGGTGCGGCAGCACGCTCGCCGCGTACCGCGCGAGCCGCAGCAGGCTCCCCGAGCCCTCGACGCCCGCACCACCGGCGTCCGGGGCGTGCCCGGCCGCGACGAACACCGCGAACGTCGAGGTCAGATCGATGTCGTGATACCCGGCCCGCGCCTGCATGTCGTGCTGGCTGGTGAAGCTGCCGTGCACGAGCGCCTGCACGAAGTCCCCGCGGGCGCGTTCCTCCGCTTCGTCCACACTGCGCTGCCGCAACATCTCCGAGCCGATGATCGCCGTCGCCTGTTCGGTGACGACCGCGTGCTGAGCCAGTTCGTGCGGGCCCGGGCCGGGACCGGCGGCGAGCACCGCGACCCAGCCCTCGAACCGCTTGCCCAGGCGGATGGGGCTGGCGGTGCACGTCCAGCGTCCCGAATCGCCGGACAGCTCCACCACCTGGGTGTCGTGGCCGTGCCCGGATCCACTCGTGGTCTCCGCGCCCTGCCGTTCGGCCAGCGCCCGCGGAAGCCGGTCGGAGACGAGGTCCGTGGTCGCGGAGTCCAGGCCGTGGACCGCGACGACGTGCCCGCGCGCGTCGAGCGCGACGGCGGGATGGTGCGCGAGGGCCGAGACCTCGCGGAGGAGCAGGGTCATGCCCGCGCCCCGGTGCAGCAGCCCCGCCAGGGTGGTGTGGACGTGCGACGAGTAGCGCATCACGTGCACCTCCTGCGTCAGGGCACGCTCGGCCAGGAGGCGGTTGAGCGCCGCGAAGCCGATCGGGAAGCTCAGCTCGAGGACGACGAGTCCCGCGGGCAGCGGCGAGTCCGCGGTCGTCGCGGGCAGCGAGCCGTCCACGACGAGGGCGGCGGCGCCGCGCGCGGCCAACGCCGCGACGGCGTGCACGTTGCCGGCGAGCGCCTCCGGACGGGCGTACACGGCGACGGCATCGAGGTCGTCGAATCGGCCCATGACCTCGCTGAACGGCAGTGCCCAGGTGAGGGCGCGGTCGAGGGCGGTGTGCCCGGACGCGATCCGCGCCCCGGTCATCAGCGACTCGTCGAGCAGACCCCGGACGGTCAGGCGCGGGCTCGGTTCCATGTCGACCTGCTTTCTGCGAGCGGGGCGCCGGCGCGAGGGACGACGTGCACCTTTTTCATCAAGTACCAGAGTCGAAGGTCCGCAGGCGATGTGCAACTTGTACACGAATTGTGTCGGGTACGGGTGATTCTGACCGTCCCTCCGTGGCCGCATCCCTGTTAGAAATAGCCCACTGGCGAAAACGCATCCACCGGCCGGACCCTCGCTTCCCGCTCCGCCAGGCCGGTACTCCCGCAGACCGAAAGTGGAGACCCATGCATCGAATTCATCGCATCACCCTCGACGACGCGCTCCCCCTCCTCGCCGCCGGCCGCGCGAAGGCGGAGGAGATCGGCGTCAAGCAGACCCTGTGCGTCTGCGACGAGAGCGCCAACGTCATCGCCCTGCACCGCCTCCCCGGTGCGCGGCTGACGGGTGTCGAGATCGCGATGGCCAAGGCGTTCACCGCGGCGGGCCACGAACGCGCCACGCACCTGTTCAACGAACCGCCCAACGGGCCGGCCCTGCCCGGCAACGAGGCCTTCGGCATCAGCCACATGCTGCCGGGCAAGTTCGCGATCTTCGTCGGCGGCTTCCCGCTGGTGTTCGACGGCCAGATCGTCGGCGCCGTCGGCATCAGCGGCGGAAACGGCGAGCAGGACAAGGCCGTCGGTGCGGCGATGCTCGCGGAGTTCGAGGCGATCACCGCGTCGGTGGCGCACTGACTGTGCACTTCGACCCCCGCCGGCGCCGCATTCCGGTCAGTGTGGCCGTGGCCGCACCCCGACGCCGGCACTAGTTTCGAAACCGACCGGAACAGGCTTTCACTCAGCCGATTTCGATCGTTCTCCGCAACGTCGCGGATCAACCCCAGCCCGACCGCACGACACAGCGTGAAAGGGAAACCACCATGACCGAACTGCTCGGACGCGACGAGTTCCGCGCCGCACTCGAGAACGCGATCAAGGGCCGCGAGGCCAAGGACGCCTCGTTCAGCAAGGCCTGGGCCGAGGGCAAGCTCGAGAAGCACCACTTCGCCCGGTGGGCCGAGAACCACTACCACTACGTGGGCCCGTTCGCGGACTACCTCGCGAACATCTACTCCAACACGCCCGACACGTTCACCGACGCCAAGGACTTCACCCTGCAGAACATGTACGAGGAGGAGCTGGCCGACATCCGGCACACCGACCTGCTCATCAAGTTCGCCGAGGCGTGCGGCACCACCCGCGAGCGCGTCGAGGATCCGAACAACATGAACGCCGTCACCCGCGGCCTGCAGGCGTGGTGCTACGCGGTCTCGCAGCGCGAGCACTTCGTGGTCGCCACCGCGGCCCTGGTCGTCGGTCTCGAGTCGCAGGTGCCGAGCATCTACAAGAAGCAGATCGTGCCGCTGCGCGAGGTGTACGGGTTCACCGAGGACGAGATCGAGTTCTTCGACCTGCACATCACCTCGGATGTCGTCCACGGCGAACGCGGATACCAGATCGTGCTGGACTGCGCCGACACCCCGCAGTTGCAGCAGCGCTGCCTGCAGCTCGTGCGCTGGGGCGCGGAGATGCGTTTCTCGTACACCAAGGGTCTGTACGACACGTACGTCGCTCCCGACCTCGAGCTGGCTCCGGCCTGACCGACGTGACCGGACCGCGGGAGGGTCCACTGCTCGGCCCTCCCGCACCGGTCCCGGCGGCCATCCCCGATCGAAGGAGAATCATGTCCACCGACGCCGCCTCGGCCCCGCCCGGGTCGACCCGCGACAGGCTCGCCGTCGCCACCGTCAAGGAGCTGACCCGCCGGCGCAAGCTGCGCGTCGAGGTCGACGGCGTCGGCATCGCGTTGTTCCACGCGAACGACCGGGTGTACGCGTTCGCCGACCTGTGCATCCACCAGGACCGCTCGCTCGCCAAGGGCACCCTGTTGCACGGGCGGGTCATCTGCCCCGGCCACCAGTGGCGGTTCGACCTCGAAACCGGCTACGAGGAGGACCAGGACCTCTGCCAGCCGACCTATCCCGTGACCGTCGAGGGCGACACCGTCTATCTCGATCCGGCACCGCGCCGAGTCGTTCCCGGCTCGCAAGAGGAGAGTTCGTCATGACCGTACGCACCGTTGTCACCGTCGGCGCCGGCCAGGTCGCCGCGGTCGCCGCACGCACGTTGCGCCGCCGCGGATTCGACGGCCGCATCGTCCTGCTCGGCGACGAACCGCACGCGCCCTACCAGCGGCCGCCACTGTCGAAGGAGTTCCTCGCCGGCCGGGAACCCGTCGGCTCCCTTTCCCTGCTCACACCGAAGTGGCTGGCCGACAACGATATCGACATCCGGACCGGTGTCACGGTACGGCGCGTCGACACCGCCTCGCGCAGCGTGGAATTCGACGGTGGGTCCGTCGCCGCCGACGCGGTGATCCTCGCGACCGGGGGACGCCCGCGCACGATCCCCACCTCCGGGACGCGCCCCGATCTCGTGCACTACCTGCGGACGCTCGACGACGCCGTCGCCCTCGCCCCGCGGCTGACCCCCGGTGCGCGCCTGGTCGTCGTCGGCGGCGGATTCGTCGGCCTCGAGATCGCCGCAACGGCACGCGGTCTCGGTGTCGACGTGGTCGTCCTCGAATACGCCGACGCCCTGCTGGGTTCCGTCCTGGGCGCCACGGTCGGCGGGTTCTGCGCCGACCTGCACCGCCGCAACGGCGTCGATCTGCGCACCGGCGTCGGCGTGGACTCCGTCGCGACCTCCGAGGCCGGGGTGCGGGTCCGCACCACGACCGGCGACACGATCGAGGCCGACGTGGTCGTGGTCGGCATCGGCATCACGCCGAACGTCGACGTGGCCGCCGCGAGCGGACTCCACACCGACAACGGCATCGTCGTCGACGCCGTGGGCCGCACCGCCGTACCCGGAATCCACGCCGCCGGCGACGTCGCGAACCGCTTCTCCGACCGCGCCGGCCGCCGAGTCCGGGTGGAGCACTTCGACAATGCCAACCGGCAGGCCGCGGTCGTCGCGGACACGATCGTCGGTCGCACCTCGCTCGCCGACGACGCCCACTGGTTCTGGTCGGACCAGTACGACACGAACATCCAGTTCACCGGAACATCCTCCGGGACGACGGAACTCGTCGTGCGCGGCGACGCCCGCTCGGGGGAGTTCACCGTCTTCTATCTCGCCGGCGACGTGCTCACCGCGGCGTTCGCCATGGACCGCGGCGAGGACATCATGGCCGCCCGCGAACTCGTCGGCCGGACGGTCGGCGCGCACCAGCTCGCCGACGCGGACGTGGACCTGTGGGAACTGGGCGAACAGGTGGTGAGCTGAGGTGGCCGTGACAGGACTGAACTTCATCGACGGTGCGTGGGTGCCGGCCGTCTCCGGCGCCACCTTCGAACGACGCAACCCCGCCGATTCCACCGACCTGATCGGAACGTTCCCCGATTCCGACGCCACCGACGTGCGCATCGCCGTCGACGCACTCGACAAGGCGGCCCCCGAATGGGCCGCCACCCCACCGGAGCGCCGGGCCGCCGTCCTGGAGGCCGCCGCCCGGCACCTCGAGGAGCGACGGGAATCGCTCGTCGAGGAACTGGTCCGCGAGGAGGGCAAGACGCGCGCCGAGGCCACCGTCGAGGTGAGCCGCACCCCCATGAACCTGCGCTTCTACGCGGGCGAGGCGCTGCGCGCGACCGGCGCGACGTACCCGGCCGCCGGCCGCACCATGATCTACACCGTCCGCGAACCCATCGGCATCGTCGGGGCCATCACCCCCTGGAACTTTCCGCTGAACATCCCGTCCCGCAAGGTCGGGCCGGCGCTCGCAGCGGGAGATCCGGTGCTGTTCAAGCCGTCCGAGATCACCCCGCTCATGGGGCAGCGGCTGGTCGAGGCGCTGCTCGCCGGCGGACTGCCCCCGGCGGCGATCGCACTGGTGCAGGGCGGCGGGCGGGCCGGGGCCGCGGTGGTCGCCGACGAACGCGTCGCGGCCGTCACCTTCACCGGATCGACGGAGGTGGGCCGGGCCATCCATCGTGGCATCGGCCCGGACCGGCGGGTACAGCTCGAGATGGGCGGCAAGAACCCCGCCGTCGTCCTCGCCGACGCCGACCTCGACGCCGCGGCCGCGTTGATCGTCAAGGGCGCTTTCGGGCTCTCCGGACAGGCCTGCACCGGCACCAGCCGGGTCGTCGCGATCGACGACATCCACGACGCCCTGCTCGAGCGGGTCGTCGCCCGTGCCGAGGCCCTCACCGTCGGACCGGGCCTGCGAGCGGGGGCGTCGATGGGTCCGCTCGCCAGCCGCGGCCAGCTGGACAAGTTCCTCGAGTACGTCGCCGTCGGGCAGGACGAAGGGGCCCGTCTGGTGTGCGGCGGAACCCGCTGCGACGAAACCGGTTTCGGAGACGGGTTCTTCGTGCGCCCGACGGTGTTCGCCGACACCGCGCCGGGCATGCGCATCCTGACCGAGGAGATCTTCGGTCCGGTGCTGGCGTTCCAGCGGGCGTCGTCGTTCGACGAGGCCGTCACGCTGGCCAACGACACGGCGTTCGGCCTGAGCGCGGCGATCGTCACGCGCGATCTCGACCGGGCCGGGCAGTTCGTCGCCCGTTCCCGCACCGGCCTGGTCAAGGTGAACCAGCCGACGAACGGCATGGCGATGAACGCTCCGTTCGGTGGGTACAAGGCGTCGAGCACCCAGACGTTCAAGGAACAGGCCGGGCCGACGCTGATGCAGTTCTACCAATCCGAGAAGACCGTCTACATCGACCCCGTCGCCTGACCGCCCGCGGTCGGAACAGACCCCAATGCCTGGAGGATGACCATGGAGTTCAAGAGAGTGGCCCGTTCCGGGCAGGTACCGGAGGGCATCGTGCGCCGCTTCTACGCCGGCGACTACGAGTTCGCGATCTCGCGGCTGGACGGGAAGGCCTACGCGACATCCAACTACTGCTCACACCTGGACTGCCTGCTCTCGTCCGGCAAGCTCGTGCAGGATGGAATCGGATGCTCCTGCCACGGAAGCGCTTTCGATCTCGCAACCGGTGAACCCATCTGCCCTCCCGCCACGGAGCCGATCAAGACCTATCCCGTCGAGGAGCGGGACGGCGAGATCTTCGTCGGTATCGATCCCGCCGAGCCGCCGGAGGGCCCGCGCCGGCGCCGGCTCCGGCAGGCATGACAGCGCGGCGGGTCCGTCCGGCGACGTTGTCGACCGGCGGCATGGTGTCCTCGAGCCACCCGCTGGCCGGCCAGGCCGGGGCGCGGGTGCTCGCCGACGGCGGCAACGCGGTCGACGCCGCGCTGGCGATGGCCGCGACCACGTGGCTGACCCTGCCCGGCCAGTGCGGCCTCGGTGGGGACGCATTCGCCGTGGTGCGGGAACCGGACGGCACAGTCTGGACGGTCGGCGGGAGCGGTTACGGCCCCGACGGCGGCACACCCGGCTTCTACCGGGACCGCGGGCTGACCGCGATCCCGCTGGACGGCGCCCTCGCGGTGGCCGTGCCCGGCGCTCCGGCCGCGCTCGCGGCACTGCACCGGCGCGGCGCCACCCGCAGCCTTGCCGAGCTGTGGGAACCGGCCGCGCGCCTCGCCGAGAATGGGTTGCCCTGCTCGGCCAAGACCCGCGACGACGTGCGGTCGGCGCTGGACGCCGTCCGGAGCGATCCCGGGCTGGCCTCCGTGTACGTCGACGGCGGCCTCGTCCCGCTCGTCGGTGACCGGCTGCCGCAACCCGACCTGGCGCGGACCATCCGCGAGCTCGCGCACGACCCGGCGTCGTTCTACACCGGGTCGCTCGCCGAGCGGTGCGTCGCCGCGCTGCGCGACGCGGGCGCCCCGTTCTCGGGAGACGAATGGGTCGCAACCGGGACGGTGACGCCCGAGGCGGCGCTGTCCGGCCGGTACGCCGGCGCGGTGATCCATCAGACCCCGCTGCCCACCCCCGGGTGGATGGTGTTGCACCAGGCGGCGCTGTGCGACGGCGTCGTCGGGTTCTCCCCGCTCCTGAGCGCGGCGGCGATCGACCGCATGGCCCGGGCCGCGCGGACGGCGTTCGAGGACCGGCTGCGCTGGTGCGGCGCCGACAACGACGGTGCCGCCCGCATCCTCGATCCCGGCCACATCCGCGCCGGCCGCGACCGGCTGTCGGCGACCGCGCCTGCCGGAGCGTTCACGGTGGCCGGCGGAGACACCACCTCGCTGGTGACGGTCGACCGGGACGGACGCGCGGTGAGCTTCATCCATTCGCTGGCGTTCACCTTCGGGGCCAAGTTCACCGTGCCCGGCACAGGGATCGTCCTGAACAACCGGCTGGGGCGGGGCGCGTACCTGATCGACGGGCATCCGAACGAGGTGCGGCCCCGCCGCAAGCCGCTGCACACCCTCAATGCCTGGATTGTCACGGACGAGGCGGGAGCGCTGCTCCACGTGGGCAACACCCCCGGCGGGGACGGGCAGGTGCAGTGGAACATGCAGCTGCTCTCGCACCTCCTCGACCACGGGCTCGATCCGCAGGAGGCGGTGTCGGCGCCCCGGTTCACGGTGTTCCCCGGCTCCGACGCGAACGTGCTCGGCGACCCCGCCGAGCTGCGCATCGAGGCCGACGTCCCGCCCGAGGTCCGCACCGCCCTGTCCGAGATGGGGCACGACGTGCGCACCCTCGAACCGCTCGGCGCCGAGGGCAGCGCCCAGATCATCTCTCTCGATCCCCGCGGCGTGCTCAGCGGCGGCAGCGATCCCCGTCAGGAAGGAGTGGCTCTCGGTGTCGAATGAACTCTCGGTGTCGAATGAACACGCGATCGGCGAGCAGCCGCCGCGGCCGCGCGGCCGCTACGTACCCGCGGTGCTGTCCGGCTCGACGGTCCACACGGCGGGGATGACCCCGCGCCGCGACGGCCGGCTGACCGTCACCGGCCGCGTCGGCGGCGAAGTGGACCCGGCCGTCGCCCGGGAGGCGGCGGGCCTCGCGGCCGGCAATGCCCTGGCCGCGGTCCGGTCGGTGCTGCCGCCGGGCGCGAGGTTCCGGTGCGTCGAGATGGTGGTGTACATCGCGTGTGCCGACGGCTTCACCGAGCTCTCGGCGGTCGCCGACGGCGCATCGGAGGTCGTCGAACGCGCGCTGGGCCCGGCGTCACTGCCCGCCCGCAGCGCGATCGGGGTCTATCTGCTTCCCGGCAACGCGCCGGTCGAGGTGGCCGTCACCGCGCACGTCGGAGACGGAGCGGGCGCGCGCTGACGACCGCGGATCAGACCAGCGCCGGCCCGATCACGGCCAGCGCGACGAGCGCGGACAGGCCCGCTATGGTCGCGCCTCCGACCGGCGACTCGACGTCTCCGAACAACGGTTCGTCCTCGTCCCAACACCACCGCGGCATCACTCCATGGAAGCGGTTCGCCCCTGCATGCGCAACGGGGCGAGCGGGATTCGGTCGAATTGCGGCAAGTTCCACGAGGTTTGCCCGGTTCCACCGGACTCCTCCGGTGGCGAGGAGGGCGGTCCGGGGGCCGGGATCAGGCCGGACGAACCGGGGCGACGATGTCCGCCGCGAGGGTGAGCAGCATGAAGGCCCCACCGACGACGACGAACGCGTACGTCACCGGCAGCAGCTTCACGAAGTCGACCGGCGCTCCGCCGGGCCGGCCCAGCCGGGCGCGCACCCGGTTCCGCAGACCCTCGTAGATCGCCACGGCCATGTGCCCGCCGTCGAGAGGCAGCAGCGGCAGCAGATTGAACAGGCCGACGAAGAGGTTCAGGCTCACCAGCAGCAGCACGAACGACTCCCAGGCGCCCCGCTCGACGGCCCGGCCCCCGAGCGATCCGGCCCCCACCACGCTGATCGGGGTGTCCGCGTCGCGTTCGCCGCCGGTCACCGACCGCCACAGCGACGCCACCTTCGTCGGCATGTCCACCACCGTGCGCGCCGTGAGCACGGCGAGGTCGCCGGTGAACGCGAGGGCGGCGGGCACCGCGGTCACGACGTCGTACCGCACGGGACCGGCGGGCGGGCGCGCGGATACTCCGATCGCACCGACGGCCGTCGAACGCTCGGCCCCCGTCCGAGGGTCGACCACCCATCGCTGCACTTGCTCGGTCGCGACGGGCAGCACCAGCCGGCGGCCGTGCCGTTCGATCGTCAGTTCGACGACTCCTGCGCTGTCCCAGATCTTTCCGACCAGATCGCCGAACCGGGTGACGCCCTCACCGTCGACGGCGAGGATCACGTCGCCGGGGCGTATCCCCGCGGCCGCGGCCGGTCCCGGGCCGTCGCACGCGGCGAGGCCGTATCCCGGGCCGGGCCGCTGCGACGACGGGACGCATCCGACGGACTCGACGACCACCTTCGGATGCAGCTCCGGCAGCCCCCACCCGACGGCGAGGACGAGGACGAGGACCCCGGCGAGCAGGAAGTTCATGCCGATGCCGCCGGACATCACGACCAGCCGCTTCCAGGTCTTCTGCCGGTACAGGGCGCGGTCGTACTCGTCGGGGGTCAGTTCGTCGAGCGCGGTCGTGCCGGCGATCTCGCAGAACCCGCCCACCGGGATCAGTCCCAGCCCGTAGTCGGTCTCACCGCGCCGGACGGAGAAGAGCATCGGGCCACGTCCGAGGGAGAATCGGCGCACCTTCATCCCGAGACGTCGCGCCGCCCACAGGTGCCCCGCCTCGTGCAGGGCGACGGACACCGCGACCCCCAGCGCGAAGAGCACGACGCCCAGCGCGAACGTCACGGGTGATACGTCGCGTGCTCGCGGATGTACCCGGTGACGTTGCCCTCCGGGTCGCAGACCATGTCGCCCTCGAGGCACTCGGTGGTGACCGGGATATGCCGCAACTCGCCCGCCGGCTGGGGAAGGGTGATGCCCGGGACGAGCGGCCCGGCGTACTGGGCGGGCCGGCCCTGCGCCGGATCGGCGATCAGGTGCACCCGCACCCGGTCCTGCAGGTCGGTGCCGTCGTCGTGCACGGGCGCCGCCGCATCGATCTCCATCGCAACCCTGCGCACGACGATCGCTCCCTGCGAGTAGCCGTACAGCTCGTAGCGCGTGCGTGGCCCGCAGGCGGCCTCGGTCCGGCCGATCTCCGCCCAGAGATTCTGCACACCGATCTGCACCGACTGGTCCATGAACGTGTCCCAGCCGAACACCCCGGCGACCATGCCCGCCGGATACCGCACGTGCCGCACCGCGAAGTCGGGACTGTTGCGGTACTGATCGGTGTAGGAGTTGAGCGGGCTCTCGGGATCGATCGAGTCCGGCGTTTCGGGACCCTTCGTGCCGTCGACGGCGAGCACCACGGTCGGCGCACAGTACGGGGCCGGGGACGGGTCGGCATGGGCGATCGAGACGGCACCGAGCATCGAGCCGATGGTCAGCGCGCCGACGATCGCCACCCGGACAGCGGAAAGGATCATCGAAACCGTCCTTCAGCCCATGGGATCCACCCCAACGATTCCCGACCGCGTTCATAAGTAAGCACAGTGATCGTGAAGTCCGCAAATCGAACACGCGGGTGCGGTGCACTCGGGGGCTCAGCGGACGACATCGGCCAGATCCACGAAACCGTAACCCCGCGTCCGCAGACCGTCGATGATCGCCGGCAGCGCATCGGCGTCCAGGGTCGTGCCGTCGTCGGGGTTCGCGCCCACGTGCATCAGAACGATCTGCCCGGGCGCGGCCGCGGCGAGGACCCGCTCGGTCACCGCCGCGGCGTCGAGACCACCGCTCGTGCCCTTCCAGCCGAGCGAATCCACGGTCCAGCGCACGGGCACGTAGCCGGCACCGTTGACGACGCGGATGTCGGCGTCGGTGCGAGCACCGAAGGGAAACCGGAACAACGGCACGGCCGGGCGACCCGTCAGTGCCGTGATGGCGTTCTCGGCCGCCGCGAGGTCGGCCCTGATCTGCTCGTCGGTCAGATCCGGATAGGAGGGGTGGGTGTTGCTGTGGTTTCCCACCGCGTGCCCGGCGGCGACGACGGCGCGGACCCGGTCCGGATACGTCCGCGCGAAATCACCGGTGACGAAGAACGTCGCCGGGACGGCGTAGCGGGCGAGCGTGGCGAGGATGCGGGAGACCGCCGTGTCGGAGGCTCCACCGTCGAAGGTCAACGCCACCACCTTCTCCTCGGTGGGAATCCGTTCGAGGTCGATGCCGCGCAGGGCGGCAGGTACACCGGCCGGAGGCACCGGCGTCGGCTCCGGACCGGACGGCGGAACGGGGACGGTCGCGGAGGGCCCCGGCGCCGGGGACGGAGGCCCGGGCGGCGTGGTCGCCGGTTCCGACGTCGGACTGCTCGTCGCGGTGGCTTCGGGCGGCTCGTCGGGCGGGCCGGAACCACAGGCCGTCACGACCAGGATCGACGCCGCGACGACGAGCGATCCGCGCCGGAACCGGATGTTCATGTGGACAGTGTGCCGCTCCACCTCGGCTGCGCCGCTGCGGTCGCCGGGTCCATCCCCCGCCGGGTGCGGTGGAACACGACGCTCACGGCAAGGAGGACCTCCGCGGCCGCGACCGCCAGCGCGGCCGCCATGAGAGGGGGAATCGAGGCGCCCGCCGCTGCACCGGCGACCGGAGGCACAGCGTGCCCGTGGTGGCCGCCCGCGGCCCGGTCCGGGCTCATGGTGGTCAGGTGCACCATGATCATCGCGACGTTCATGACGGTGACCAGGATCCAGTCCCGCTGGTCTCCGCGCATCCACAGGTGACGGGCGCAGTAGAGGCATCCGGCGACCATGACGAGGGTCAGGGCCGCCGACCCGGGCGACGGGGTGTGCTCCGCGAGCGAGCCGGCGTGCAGGACGGCCGCCGACACGGCGAGGGCGGCGGCCGCCCGGCCGCACCACGTGGTGGTGGTGCGGCGGGCGGCTTCCGGAACCGTGGTGGACATGCCCGTCAGTCCGTGCAGCAGTGCTTCGACGTGCCGGCCGGAACGTCGAGGGCCGGGTTCCGGTCGAAGAACCCGACCGGCTTCAGCGTGAACCCGGCGTAGTCGACGGGCATCACGGGCCAGTCCTCCGGGCGCGGGAAGTGGGTGAGCCCGAAGGTGTGCCACAGCACCAGGTCCTCGCCCTCGATGTTCCGGTTGCCGGCGACGAATGTCGGCAGTCCCGCCTGTCCCGGATGCTGGTTGACGAAGTCACCGGCCGGATAACGCTGCGCCGGGTCGTACCGCGTGACCCACAGGTGCTTGGTGGCGAACGCGGCGCGGGCGGCGATGGAACTCGACGGGTCGGCCAGCAGCACGGGCTGACCTTCCGGGTGCAGTGCGTATCCGACGTTCCGCCCGAGCCGGTTCTGCTTGGTCGGGTTGGTGATGTGCCAGACCCTCGCCTTGGTGTTGTCGGCCAGCCTCTGCCCGTCGGCCTCCGTGGTGAGGGTGGTCTTGCGGCAGCGGAACGCGTTACCCCACGGGTTGTCCGGTCCCATCGGTTCGGGCACGGCGTCGACCTCCTCGACCGTGTTGACGTTGCCGTCGACCGCCATGTCCAGGCGGGCGCTGAAGAGGTGCTGGTGGAACGGCGCACCGAGCCCGGGCGCCATCTCGGTGGCGAACCCGTCCTCGCCGCGGTAGGCGGAGGTGAAGACGATGCCGGTGGCCTTGGCTTCGAGTTCGATGGTGCCGTCCAGGTAGAGGTACCAGTAGAAGCCGTAGTCGTAGTTGCCGATGGTGAGGAAGAAGGAGATCACGAGCCGGCGCGACCGACGGGTCTCGGTCATGCCGTTGAACATGTCCGTGTGCTTCCAGAGGACGCCGTAGTCCTCCTCGTGGAGGCAGATCGCGTTCTTCATCACCCGGGGATCGCCCTTCTCGTCGGCGATGGTGACGTCGAAGTACTGGATCTCGCCGAGGCAGTCGCACCCGAGTTCCAGCGAGTTGGTGTAGCGACCGAAGAGGTATTCACCCTGGTCGAAGTAGTTCTGCCAGTACCGCACCGGGGACGGGTCGGCGTAGGGCACGACCATCTCGGCGATGGATGCGCGGTAGATCACCGGGCGCTCCACACCGTCGTCGGAGAACGACAGCTGGTGCAGGGTCAGGCCCTCGCGGACGTCGAATCCGAACCGGAACGTCCAGTCCGCCCAGGTGATCCGGTTGCCCTCGACCGAGAAGCTCGGCCCCTCGGGCTGGGTGATCTCGATCGGCTTGAGATCGGTACGGACCGGCTTCGCGTGCGGCGCGGCGTCCCATTCGCCGCGTTCGGCCGGCACGGGAAGGGTGATCTCGTCGACCACCTTCACCACGCGCTGCTCGGTGAGGTCGACGTAGGCGACCACCCCGTCGATCGGATGTGCCCAGGGCAGGTCGGCCTCGTCCTCCTGGTGGAACGCGAGCACGCGGACGATCCGGTGCCCCACCTCGTCCTCGTGCCCGAACACCCCGGCCGACAGCGGAACCGCGCGCACCTTCTCCGGATCGATGCCGCGCGCAGCCATCGCCGCAATCCAGTCGAAGCTGGACAGGAGGAACGATTCGATGTCCTCGAACTCCTCGTCGAGGATCGGGACATGCCCTTCGGTGGCGGCGTCGACGGCGACGGTGCTGAGGATCCTGCGTTCGGTGACGGACACGAGGTGATCGGAGCCCGTCCCGGTCGCACGGTCGAGGAGAAGGACGCGGGCACGGCGCTCGATGTGCTCCCCCGGCCTGAACGCCAGGACCGTCGACTTGTGCGGTTCCTCGAGCCCGACGTAGACGAACCGGACGTGCTCGGTTACCAGCCCCGCCGCCGATACCGTTTCCTTGACGGCGGTGATCTCGTCGGCGGTCAGAGGGGTGAGCGGGTGGTCCGGTGCGGGCGTCGATGCCGCTTCGGTGAACTTCGTGGTGGCAGTGCTCATCGGGCGATCTCCTTGTCGATCTCGGTTTCGGTCGTGGCGGCGGGCGCGACGCCGCCGGAATGGTGGTGATGTCGTGCAGCGTCGGGGCGGAGAACGGCCACGGCCGTTCCGCCCGCGAACGCCCCGGCGAGAAGCACGCCGACGACGGCGGCGAGGGTGCCGGATCCGCCCACGAGCAGCGGCAGGTTCGCGATCGTCATCGCGAGCAGAGCGCTCAGCCCCGCGAGACCCAGCACCGGCGCGATCAGCGTGGGCCACGGCCGGGTGTCGGCCCGGGATCGCCGGAAGAAGACGAGGACGGCGATCGACGTCAGCGCCATCAGGGCGAGCACGCCGACGGACGCGACACCGGCGAACCAGGCGAAGACCTCGGTGACGGGATCGAGTCCGCCGACGGCCGAGGCCACGACGAGAACCAGGGCCGAGACCGTCTGCACGATCGAGGCCACGTAGGGCGAGGCATGGCGTACGTGCGAGCGGCCGCATCGCGCCGGCAGTGCCGCGCTGTTGCCGAGCGAGAAGATGTAGCGCGAGAGCACGTTGTGGAAGGACAGCAGGGCCGCGAAGAGACTGGTGACGAGGAGCACCTGCACGACATCCCCCGCCGCCGCTCCCACGTAGCGGGTCGCGGTCTCGATGATCATGCCCTCGGGGTTCTCGGTGGCCAGGACGACGGCGCCCTCGTCGCCCCACGCGCTGACCAGCGCCCAGCTCGACAGCGCATAGAAGCCACCGATGACCACCAGGGCGAGATAGGTGGCCCGCGGAATGGTCCGGGCCGGATCGCGCACCTCGTCACGGAAGACCGCGGTCGCCTCGAAGCCGATGTAGCCGGCGACAGCGAAGATCAGGGCGATTCCCGGTGCGCCCGAGAAGAACTCGGAGGGGCGTAGCGCGGCGGTGGAAAGACCCTCCGCTCCGCCACGGGCGATCACCGCTGCATCGATCACCAGCACGATGCCGACCTCGCAGAGCAGCAGGACCCCGAGGACCTTTCCGGACAGGTCGATGTGGCGGTAGCCGAGAATCGCGACCGCCACCAGAACGATCAGAGCCCAGAGATACCAGGGCAACTCGGGACCGCCGTGCGAGGTCACGAAGTCGCCGAGGGCCGCGCCGAGGTATCCGTAGACGGCACCCTGCACCGCGGTGTAGGACAGCAGCGCCAGGAACGCGGAACCCAGTCCGACGTGCCGGCCGAGTCCGTGGGTGACGAAGGTGTAGAACGCCCCCGCCCCGGGCACGTGCTTCGCCATCGCGGTGAAGCCGACGGCGAAGAAGAGCAGGACCACCGTGCAGACGATGTACGAGGCGGGGTACGCGGCCCCGTTTCCGGCGGAGATACCGAGTGGGACCGTGCCGGCGATCACGGTCAGCGGGGCCGCGGCCGCGACCACCATGAAGACGACGGCGCCGGGGCCGAGGCTGCCGGACAACCGGTGGGTGGGGGGTTCGTGTGCGCGAGCGTTGAGGGTCATCGGTGCTTCGACTTTCGGGAGAGGGAGTGCGCCGGCGATGTCGGTGCCGACCGCCGGAAGAAGCGTGCGCCCGGACGTTGTCGGTGCGGTCACCGCGGCGTCACGGTTCGTCGACGGCAAACGAGAAGGGCGGGGGGCCGGGTTCTCGTTCGGCCCGGCAGGGGTACGGACGGCGGTGCCCACCCAGTGCCGGGCACCGCCCCGACCGGTCACAGTGCGATGTTGACCGACTTGGTCTGGGTGTACTCCGCCAGGGCCCCCTCACCGAGTTCCCGCCCCCAGCCCGACTGCTTGTATCCCCCGAAGGGCAGTGCGGTGTCGAACGCGTTGTGGCAGTTGATCCAGACCGTGCCCGCCTTGATCTCGGCGGCGACCTCGTGGGCCCGGGAGACGTCCCGCGTCCAGACGCTCGCCGCGAGCCCGTAGGGGGTGTCGTTGGCGGCGGCACGAACTCCCTCCTCCCGGTTGAAGGGCACCGCGACGGCGACCGGGCCGAAGATCTCCTCCCGGTACACACCGAAGTCGCTGCGCACGTCGACGAGGAGCGTCGGCTCGACGTAGAAGCCACTGTCGCCGTGGCGCTTTCCTCCGGTCAGGGCACGAGCCCCGTCCTCGAGGCCGGCGCGGAGGTAACCGGTCACCTTGCCGAGTTGCTCCTCGGAGATCAGCGGACCGATATCGCTGGTGGGATCGAGTCCTGGACCGATCTTCTGCGACCGGGCGAATTCCGCTACGCCCTGGGTGAATTCGTCGAAGATGCGATCCTCCACCAGCAACCGCGTCCCGGCGGTGCACGCCTGGCCGTGGTTGAACAGGAATCCGCCGGCGACACCGGGGATCGCGGCCTCGAGGTCGGCGTCCGCGAAGACGACCTGGGGGCTCTTGCCGCCGAGTTCGAGCGAGACCTTCTTCAGGTTCCCGGCGGCGGCGCCCACGATCTTCTTGCCGACCTCGGTCGAGCCGGTGAAGGCGACCTTGTCGACGTCGTGATGGGCCGACAGGGCCGCACCCGCGTCCCCGAAGCCCGTGACCACGTTGACGACGCCGTCGGGCACCCCGGCCTCGGCGGCGACCTCGGCGAGCAGCAGGGCGGTGAGCGGGGTCTGCTCCGCAGGCTTGAGCACCAGCGTGTTCGCGCACGCCAGCGCAGGGGCGAGCTTGAAGGCGGCCATCACCAGCGGAAAGTTCCACGGCACGATCTGGGCGCACACCCCCACCGGCTCGCGGCTGGTGAACGCGTGG
This sequence comes from Rhodococcus sp. M8, assembly GCF_015654185.1. Lineage (NCBI taxonomy): Bacteria > Bacillati > Actinomycetota > Actinomycetes > Mycobacteriales > Nocardiaceae > Rhodococcus > Rhodococcus sp. M8. The sequence goes on along the minus strand of NZ_CP064065.1, from coordinate 4,299,188 downwards.
AAACGGGCGCCCGGAGCCCACGGAACCGACACCGGGACGGTGCGGCCCTCGATCTTGGTCGCCCAACCGGCGTAGTAGAAGAAGATCTCGGCCGCCCAGGTGACGTCGACCGCCTTTGCGACGACCACCGACTTGCCGTTGTCCAGGGACTCGAGCTGGGCGAACTGGTCCGCCCGGGCCAGGATGCCCTCGCCGATCCGCCACAGGATGCGCTGGCGCTCGGCCGGGGTCAGGCGCCGCCACGGCCCCTCCTCGAACGCCCGGCGGGCAGCGGCGACGGCCCGGTCGACGTCCTCGGCGCCGCCGTGCGGCACCGTGGTCAGCACCTGCCCGGTGGCGGGGTCGACCGTGCCGAACCGCCGACCCGAGGCCGACTCGACCCACCGGCCGCCGATCAGCATCTGCTTCGGCGACGAGAGGAAGTCGACCACCTCGGGAAGCAGGCCGGTGGCGGATTGCGCAACTGCAGTCATGATGTCTCCGACTCGTGAGAGATAGCGAAAAAGACTCGGGTACAGTCGTTTCGACGCAGAACCGCCGGTTTCCGTCGCTGTGACCCGAACCCACGATAACCACACGATGTGGCGGGAGTCACCCCCGATTCCGGATGGAAATTACGCGGTGTCCGATTCTCATTCGACTGCGGCCCAGACCGTTTCCCGATTCTCGTTCGACTTCTCGACCGCAGCCCAGGTGACGGCCGCACGAGCACCGCCGGCCCCGCCCGATCGGGCGCCGGACGGCCCGTCGTTCTCATTCGAGTGACCGAAAATTGATGTGCGATCGGTGCAGCGCACTGCGTGCCTGCGCTACCGTGCACCCCACGGGATCGTCCGGCGGCAGACGCTCGACGTCCCCTGGCGAGTGTGGAAGCAGGTGCAAGGTGTCCGGTACACCACAGATCCGAAGTAGTTCGCCGGTGGCCGGCCTCGAGCGCGGACGCCTCACGTTCTTCGAGGTGCTCGCACAGTCCGTCTCGGCCGTCGCCCCGTCCGCGGTGATGGTCACCCTGCCGGCTCTCGTCATCCCCGAAGCCGGGCGGGCGGCGATCCCGGTGTTCGTCGCGGCGGCCGTCCTGATGGCTGCCGTCGGATACTGCATCGGGCAGTTCGCCACCCGCATGGTCGCGGTCAGCGGTTTGTACAGCTACACGGTGAAGGGTCTCGGCCCCCGCCTCGGCTTCGCCGGGGGATGGTCGCTGCTGATCGGCTACGCGGCCGCCGCCATGGCCAGCACGGTGGGGGCAGCGAGCTATCTGGCGTCGCTGCTCGAACGGATCGGGTTGCCGGCCGGAGCGGCGACGAGTGCAGTGCTCGTCGGCGTCGTCGGCGCCGTCGCGCTGCTGCTGATGGTCCGCGGCGTCCAGCTCTCCGCCCGCATCATGCTGGGCGTCGAGGCGTTCGCCATCGTCGCCGCATCGGTCGTCCTGGTGATCGCGTTCGCCGTGTCCGTCCGGGACGGCGACCCGCCCTCGGCGCCGACCGGAACCGGTTCGGAATCCGCGATCGGCTTCGCGCTCCTGCTGGCGATCACCTCGTTCGTCGGCTTCGAGAGCGCCGGAACGGTGGCACGTGAAGCCCACAGCCCGCTGATCAGCGTGCCGCGCGCGATCAGGTGGACGCCGGTCGTGCTCGCGGCGCTCTACGTGTTCGCCGCGACGATGCAGCTGCCGGAGTCCGCCAGGGAAGGAGTCGGTTCGCTCCGGATCGTGCTCACCCTCCCGGACACCGCCGGGAGCGGCTCGGCGGTGCTGTCGGTCCTGATGGAACTCGGAATCACCGCGTCGTGGTTCGCGTGCGTCATGGGCTCCACCACCGCGCTGTCGCGCACCCTGTTCGCGATGGGCCGCGAGGGGGTCGCCCCGGCGGTCGTCGGCCGTGCCCACGCCCGGTTCCACACGCCGCACGTCGCCCTGGCCGTCGCGATGCCTGTCGTCGTTGTCGTGCCCGTCGTCTTTCTGGCGGCGACCGGCTCGAACCGCGACGTCCTGATCGGGCTGCTGGCCCTCTCGGCGCACGGGTACGTCCTCGCCTACATCCTCCTCTGCGTCGCTACGCCCGCGTTCCTGCGCCGGATCGGCGAGCTGACCCGCCTGCCGCTGGTCATCGGCGCGCTCACCGCCACGTGCCTGGTGGCGCTGATCGTGTGGGCGGCTGCGTCGGGGATCTACGTGGCGGGCGCAATGACCGCCGTGTACGCGGTCCTGATGCTCCTCGGGGGCGCGCTGCTCGCGGTCCGGGTGCGGCGCGCCCCGGACGTCGCGGACCGGATAGGCGTCTACGACGAGACCGTCGCCGCCGATCTGCTCGGCCGGCACCGCCCCTGGCAGGTGCGGCGGTGAGCCCCGTGGACGGAACCCTGTCGGGGCGGCAGCCGAAAGCGGTGATCAGCGCCCTGCGTGTCCTCGAGGAAGTCGCCCGGGCCGGGGCCGGGGTCACCGCCAAGGACATCGCCGCACACCTCTCCCTGCCGCCGGCGACCACCTATCGGCTCCTGAACCTGCTCGCCGGAGAAGGCTACGTCGTCCGGCTACCCGATCTGTCCGGCTTCGCACTCGGGCGCAAGATCGGCATACTGGTCGACGCGGCGGTCGTCCCCACCGTCTGCACAGCCGCACGTAACCTTCTCACCGAACTTCGGCTGACCGTCCGCTTCGGCGTCCACCTGTTCTACTACACCGACACGGCGCTCCGCCTTGCCGACGCCGACCCCGAATATCCACCCCGCGCCGACGAGGCCCTCCTCAATCGGCACCTCCAGGCGAGCGCCGTCGGCAAGCTGCTGCTCGCCGAGAAGATCGACCTCGACACCGTCCTCCCCCGGTGGGAACCCCATGCCCTCACCGGCCGCACGATCGTCGTGCGCAGCGACCTGCTCCGTCATCTCGGGGAGATCCGCGACCGGGGCTTCGCCACCCAGCTCGGCGAACTGCGCGACGACTCCGCGTGCCTCGCCGTTCCCGTCCGCTCCGCCACCGGCACCCTCGTCGCGGGCCTGGTCCTGTCCGGCAGCATCGACCACCAGCACCTGCTGCTGCGCCACCTCGACTCACTCCGAGAGCACGCGCAGCAACTCGTGCCCCTGCTCACCTGAACGGGACGTCCATATCGGGATCCCTCCGCCGGCCCGGAGCGGGCTGCTACGTGGGCTGCGCCCACGGATCCCGATTCGACACCAGACCGAGCCGGACCGCGCGCACCACCGCACCGACCCGGTTGGGGGCCTTCAATTTGCGCAGCAGATGCTCCACATGAGTGTTGACCGTGCTGCGCGACAGCTGCATTCGCTGCGCGATCTCGCGGTTGGACAGGCCGGCGATCACCAGTTCGAGAACTTCGTGTTCTCGTGGGGTGAGGGCCACCTCTTCCTGCCGCGTGAGCGTGTCCACCGACCAGGCGGCGTACTCCCGGGCATCGCTCAGCGTCGTCTTGACCCCGTGGGGAACCGAATCGCGCGCCACGCTGACGTGCAGAGCCCCCACCGCCACGCCGGTGGGGGACGTCAGAACGACGGAGGTGCCTTCGGAGAATCCGGCAGGGACGAACACTTCGCGCACCGAGTAGCTCTGACGATACGACGGGATGTCCCGCCAGGTCAGTATCGCGGAGGGCTCGGCCCGAACCGCCTGCATGCCCGGATCCTTGTCGACGAAATCGGTGACGAGGTAGTCCAGGGTCCGGTCGTCGTAGCCACGGCTGGCCACCACCGCGTGCCGACCGCGCGCCACGCGTGTCACGGCAGCCGCCGCGCAGTCGAGCTGATCGGTCATGTACCGGGTGAGTCCGGCCATGCGGTCGACGGCGTTCTCTCCCAGCAACACCGAGACCAGTCCACTGAACACGGGTACGACCATTGCTCGACGATAGTCGAACCCCGTGTCCAGCGGAGCCGAATTCTGTTACCGGGCAGATATTTTCCCTCTCGTGTGCCCGTTTCCCCGCCCGGTCACAGTTCCGGGATGCGGTCCGCCCAGGGGCGAGCGCGTTCGAAGTTCGCCGCTGCGCGCAGTACCGCAGCGTCGGCGTGGAGCCGTCCCGCGATCTGCAGTCCGACCGGACGTCCGTCCGACGTGAATCCGGCAGGGACGGTGACGGCCGGGGTCGTCAGCATGTTGTACGGATAGGTCATCAGCCAGCCGAGCAGTTGGGAGCGCAGAGCCGTGCCCGCCAGCCGGCCGGGAGCGAACTGTCCCAGCGGATGGGCCGCTTCACACAGCGTGGGCGAGACCAGCAGGTCGTAGTCCTGCATGAACGACGAGAACGTATCCCACATCCGGCCACGGAACAGGTCCGCCCGCCCGACATCGACACCTGTGAGACGCTCTCCTTCACGCATCAATTCGACGAGATTGTCGTCGACCTGGCCCTGCCACTCGTCCCAGTCGATCATGTCGTGTTCGGCCGCGAAACCGGGAACCCAGATGCCGTGCCACATCGCTTCTTCCGGGTCTCCCCAGCCGGGCGTCGCCTCCTCGACCCGGGCACCGAGGTCCTCGAACGCCCGAACGGCCTGCGCGCAGATCGCCGCCACCTCCGGATCGACCTCTGCGAAGCCGAGATCCGGTGACCACGCGATGCGCCACCCGGCGATGTCCTTCTTCGTCTCGGCGACGTAGTCGGTGTCCGAGGCCGGCAGACTGAGCGGATCGGATTCGTCGGGTCCGGCGACGACACCGAGCATGAGGGCATTGTCTTCGACCGTGCGGGTGATCGGACCGTGGTAGGCCCAATGGTAGAAGCGACCACCCAGAATGGTCTGCGGCACCCGCCCGGTCGAGGGCTTGAGCCCGACCACGCCACAGAGCGACGCAGGAATGCGCACCGACCCCGCCCCGTCGCTGCCTTCGGCCAGCGGGCCGAGACCGGCCGCGACGGCGGCGGCGGCTCCGCCGCTGGAACCTCCCGCGCTGTATCCGCGCTTCCACGGATTGTGGGTAGGACCGAACAGGTGGTTGTCCGTGCCGCCGTAGTACCCGCTCTCCGGTGTGTTGGTCTTGCCCAGGTAGAGACCGCCTGCGGCCTTCAGCCGCCGAACGATCACCGCGTCGTGCTCGGCGATGTTGTCCTTCATCGGCACCATGCCGAACGTCAGGGGCCGGCCCGCCACGGCCGTCAGATCCTTGATCGTGAACGGCACTCCGTGCAGAGGTCCGACGGACTCGCCGCCGACCAGGTTCGCATCCAGTGCGCGCGCGTCCGCCAGGACCTGTTCGCGATCGAAGTCGACGATCGCGTTGATCGCCGGGTTGACGTTGTCCACGCGCCGCACGAAGTGCGCCGCGACTTCGCTCGCGCTGATCTGTCCTCGGCGAACGTCGGTCGCGAGTTCGGCTGCACTGAGCCAGGAAAGGGTATCGGTCATGGTTGTCTCCGTGAATCGCGGGGTTCCGGTTGAGGTGGCTCGACCATAGGAACCCGGCGATCACGCCGACAATCGGTCAACTTACCGATCTTTCGTGCTCACTCGCTGATCTTCTTCGCGCCCAGGATGTCCTGCAGCAACTCGATCGCCACGTCCTCCGGTTCGCGCCGCGTCGACGGGTCGCCCGGGGTGGCGGCCTCGGCGAACATCTCTTCCTCGTCCTCGGGGGTGACGTCGGCGGGGCTGATCCGCGGCGGCTCGTAGTCCGGCTCGGGACCGGGGTCGTCCGGGTAGTCCGGCGCCTCGGGCGGCGGGATGTCGTCGACCTCGGGACGCGACGGAACCGGGGGCGCGCCGGGGGACGTCACGCGCGTTTGCGGGGCGGGCTGGGCCTGCCGGGCCTGGCTGGGCCGGGAGAACCGAGGCTGACCGGAAGGGCGCGACCCCGCCTGCGCCGGGGCCGGTTTCGCGGCGGTGGGGGGTGTCGCAGCGCCCTGCACGCAGGTCACCTCGAAGTCCACCCCGAACACCGCCCGCAGGGCATCGGCGATCACCGCGGCGTTGCGCGGTTCGACGAGCCTCTTGACCAGGGGGGCCGAATCGTGACCGAGCACGATGCGGCCCGCTTCGACGCTGCGGACCGTGGCGCCGGACAGCATGACCTCGACGGTGCGGCTGCGCTCGCGGACCTTGGTACGGACCTCGGACCACACCGCGCGGACGGCGGCGGCGTCGGGCCCGGCGGCGGGGGCGGGCTCCGGTGCGGGCGCCGGCTCCGGTGCCGGCTCCGGCTGGGGTTCCGGCGCGGGCGGCTCGTGTTCCTGCACGACGGGGCGCGGTGCAGGCTCCGGTTCCTGCACGACGGGGCGCGGTGCAGGCTCCGGTTCGCGCGCCGGTGGGGCGGGCGTCGGCGGTGGCACGGGCGTCGGCGGTGGCACGGGCGCCGGCGCCGCGGCGGCCGGTCGTGACTCCGCCGGTGGAACGGGGGCCGGCTCGGCCGCAGGCTCGGGGACGGGCGCGACCGAGGACGGTGCGGCTCGTCGCTGCGAGGGTCGCTGGAAACGGGCGGCCGGCTCGTCGGGGGCGATCGGCGGCGTGGGCGCGGCCGGCGCCGGAGCGACGGCCCGCGGGGCGGCGCCCTGCGGGGCCGCGATCCCACTTTCGAGACGCTCGAGGCGTTGCAGCACAGCCGATTCCGAACCCGAGGCGGCGGGCAGCAGCATCCGCGCGCACATCACCTCGAGGAGCAGGCGCGGGGCCGTGGCACCGCGCATCTCTCCCAGACCGGAGTGCACGATCTCCGCGTACCGGGTCAGGGTGGCGGGACCGATCCGGTCGGCTTCCTCCCGCATCCGCTCCAGCACGTCGCCCGGGGCGTCGACGAGACCGCGATCGGCGGCGTCGGGCACCGATCGCATCAGGATGAGATCTCGGAGCCGCTCGAGCAGGTCGACCGCGAACCGTCGCGGGTCGTGGCCGGCATCCATCACCTTCTCGACGGTCCCGAACAGACCCGCACCGTCGCCGGCGGCGAGGGCATCCACGGCCTCGTCGATGAGGGCGACGTCGGTGACGCCGAGCAGCGAGAGTGCACGGCTGTAGGTCACGCCCTCCTCGCCGGCGCCGGCGAGGAGCTGGTCCATCACCGACAGCGAGTCGCGCGGCGAACCGCCGCCCGCACGGATCACCAGGGGGTAGACGGCGTCCTCGACCGGCACGTTCTCCTGCGTGCAGATCTTCTCGAGCAGCCCGCGCATGACGGGGGGCGGCAGCAACCGGAACGGGTAGTGGTGGGTGCGCGAGCGGATCGTCGGCAGCACCTTCTCCGGTTCGGTGGTGGCGAACACGAAGATCAGGTGCTCCGGCGGCTCCTCGACGATCTTGAGCAGGGCGTTGAAGCCCTGCGTGGTGACCATGTGGGCCTCGTCGACGATGAAGATGCGGTACCGCGACTCGGCCGGCGCGTAGAAGGCACGGTCGCGTAGTTCGCGGGTGTCGTCGACGCCGCCGTGGCTGGCGGCGTCGAGCTCGATGACGTCGAGGTTGCCGCCACCGCCGGGGCCGAGCGCCACGCAGGACCGGCACGTCCCGCACGGGGTCGACGTGGGGCCCTCCGCGCAGTTCAGGGAGCGGGCCAGGATCCGGGCCGAGGAGGTCTTGCCACAGCCGCGCGGGCCCGAGAACAGATACGCGTGATTGATGCGACCTGCGTCGAGGGCGATGCTCAGGGGCTCGGTGACGTGCTCCTGACCCACCACCTCGGCAAAGGTCGCCGGTCGGTACTTACGGTAGAGGGCCACGCGCCGAGACTACCGGCGCCGACCGACACCCCGGCCGCGTGGTTGCGGCGGAGTGATGCGGGTATCCGGGGCCATGACCGAAACACGACCGTTGGCCCTGGTGACCGGAGCGTCGAGCGGCATCGGCCTGGAACTCGCCCGACTGTTCGGCCGGGACGGATACGACCTCATCCTGGTGGCCCGCTCCGATGCCCTCGACGACGCCACCCGCGCTCTCGCCGCCACCGGCGCCGCCGTGATTCCGGTGCGCGCCGACCTCCGGACGGCGACGGGCGTGGAGGAGGTGTGCACCGCCGTGACGGCGACCGGCCGGCCACTGGCCGCCGCTGCGCTCAACGCCGGCACCGGCCAGGGTGGCCTGTTCGTGGACACCGGACTCGACGACCAGCTCGAGGTGGTGGACGTCAACGTGCGCTCGACCGTGCATCTGGCCAAGTACGTCCTCGACGGCATGGCCGGGCGCGGCACCGGGCGCGTGCTGATCACCTCGTCGGTGGTCTCGGAGATGCCCGGCCCGTACCAGGTCGTCTACAACGCCTCCAAGTCGTTCCTGCAGTCGTTCTCCGAGGGGCTGCACGAGGAGCTGCGCGGGACCGGGGTCACCGTCACCGCGCTGATGCCCGGAGCGACCGACACCCCGTTCTTCCGCAAGGCCGGGATGGCGGACGCCCCGATCGCCCGCGGCCCCAAGGACGACCCTGCGAAGGTCGCCCGCAAGGGCTACGAGGCGATGCTGAAGGGCAAACGGAAGGTGGTGGCCAGCTCCCCCATGTCCAAGGCGATGGCGGCGGCGTCGACGGTGACACCGGATTCGGTGAAGGCCTTCCTCCACCGCTTCATGGCCGCGCCGGCGTCCGCGCCTCGCTGACCGAGGCAGGTGCCTCAGAGGTTGGGCAGCGCCCAGCTGAGGAACACCACGCCCGCGAGGATGCCGAAGATGCCGGTGAGCATGCCGACGAGAGCGTCGAGGGACTTCTCCTCGTCGGTGAACACGGCGGGCCGGCGGGTGGCGGCGATGCCGGTCCCGATGGCCGCCGCACCGAGCAGAATCCCGAAGCCGAACGTCCAGAAGGTCACGATCGACAGGGCGCCGAGCATCAGCGCCAGATCGGCCCCCTGGTCCTCGACCGCCTCACGCAGCGTCGACAGCGCGGGGAGTTCGAGGCGGGAACGGTGCGGTCCGGAGCGGAAGGGAGTCTGCAGGACGGACATGGTCTTTCGGATCCTCGTCGGCGATGGCGGAAGGGTGCGCAGCATCCGGTGGCGGGGTCGTACGGAACCTTCTGCAGGACAAGAATTCCGGGATGGGTGAACGGTTCGGCGACCACCGCTCGATGCGACCGGGAACAGATACGGGACACGGCATCTACTCCTGGATCAACCTCACTCGTCGGCCCGGCTGCTACGCAGCACAGATTAGCACTCACCGAGCCTGAGTGCTAACGCGGCGGTGTCGCGCGGTTCGCATGCGCAGCCGATCCGGCTCCGCGCCAGTACAGTTCCTCCATGGGATCGGGGAGCACGGCAAAGGCGTGGGCGGTGGGTCTCTCGATCGTCGCCGCGGCGACGATCGGCACGGCCGGCACCGCCGCCGCCGATCCGGATCCGGGCGCGCGGGTCACCACCGACGGCACGGCGCTGCGGCTCGACGGGCAGCCCTGGTGGCCGACCGGCTTCAACGCCTACCAACTGGGCACGAACTGGGCGGTGAACTGGGGCTGCGGCGCCATGGTCGATCTGGATGCGTACTTCGGCGCGCTGCCATCGCATTCGCTCACCCGCTTCAACGCCTTCCAGGCCCTGGCCGTCGACCGGTTCACCGGCGAACTCGACTTCGGCCCGCTCGACGCCGTGTTCGCCGCGGCGGAGGCCCACGGTCAACTCGTGATCCCGGTCCTTGCCGCCCAGGACGGCGCGTGCGAGGACGAGGCGTTCAAGGACCGGCAGTGGTATGTCGACGGATGGACGGAGCCGGTCGATCACGAGCGCGCCGTGCTGAGTTTCCGGGACTGGGTGACGACGGCGGTGACGCGGTGGAAGGACTCCCCGGCGCTGGCTGCATGGGAACTCGTCGGCGAACCCGAGACCAGCATGTGCACCGACGCGGCGTGCTCGTGGTGGCTGCGGCAGTGCCCGCCGGACGCGGCGGCCGTCCTGCGCGGGTTCTTCGACACGGCGGGGGCGCAGGTCCGCGCGATCGATCCCCGCACCCTGATCACCGCAGGGCTCACCGGCGGCGGGCAGTGCGGCACACAGGGCGACGAGTACGCGCTGGTCGGGTCGTCCCCCTTCGTGGACGTCGTCCAGTACCACGACTACGGCGCCGACGGGATCCCGTTGCCCGGCGACCAGTGGAACGGCCTGGCGCGCCGCATCGCCCAGGCCCAGCAGATCGACAAGCCGCTGCTGGTGGCCGAGATCGGCGAGCCGGCGGGCTGGTGCGGGGCCACGGCCGACCGCGCCGAGCACATCGCGACGAAAATCGAGGGACAGAAGACGGCCGGCACCGCCGGGGCGCTTCTCTGGGCCTTCGTCCCCGATCCCCGGCCGGACTCCTGCACCTACGACATCGGCCCAGACGACGAATTGTGGGACGTGATCGAGGAATTCGGAACCTCGGGCGCATCCGTCGGGCCCATCCCGAACACCGGATAGCCGGGGCCCGCGCGCGGCGAGACCACCCGTCCGGTCGGACGGCCGGCCTGGATCGCCCACCGGTTCCGGCACAGTGGTTTGGTATCTCCCCGGTCCGGGTACAGGAGGGCGATCACGGCCCGGCGTCGCCCTCACCGGCACCCGCCGGAAGGTGACACGAAGAAGACATCGCACCGCGCGGCTGGTGCCGTCGCCGGGCGGCGACCAGGACTGAGGAGGGTCATGACACTCGACTACGACACCCGTAAAGAGCTCGACACGGACGAGCTGACCGCCCCGACGCTTCCGGCGGTGAGCGAGACCGTGGAGCCGGACGACGGCGACATCGCCGAGTTCTTCGAACTCCCCGGCGCCGACCTGTCCGGCGAGGAGCTCACCGCCCCGGTCGTCCCCCGGCGGAACGACGAGTTCGTCTGCGACAGCTGTTTCCTGGTCCACCACCACAGCAGGCTCGCGCCGTCCGACGACGGCACGACACGCTGCCGGGACTGCAGCTGACGGACCTCGGCGGAAGGCGCAGAACGAGAACAATTTTCCGCCGAGGTGTAGTCCCTCGCTCTACGGGGTAACCGAAGTCGTGACCACGCCGGCGACGGCGGGTGAAGACCGGAGGGGATCGACGAGATTCCCGAACGAAGGGAAGTGGAGCGTGCTCGGACTCGGAATCATCGGGTGGATCATCATCGGCGGCCTCGCCGGCTGGATCGGTAGCAAGATCATGAAGACCGACGAGCAACAGGGCATCCTGCTGAACATCGTCGTGGGTGTCATCGGCGGTCTGCTCGGCGGCTTCCTGCTCAAGCTCTTCGGTGTCGATGTGGCGGGCGGCGGCCTGATCTTCAGCTTCCTCACCTGCCTCCTCGGTGCGGTGATCCTGCTGTTCCTGGTCAAGGCTGTCACCGGCCGCCGCACGGTCCACCACCGGTAATCTCGCCGACCAGTCACCACACGCGCAGCGGCCTCCCGTCGCCCCGTTCCGGGGCACGGGAGGCCGCTGCGCTGCACGGGCCGAATCCGCGCCGGGCGTGTCGGCCGTCATCCGCTGCGAAAACGGGACCTTTCCGGCATGCTGGCCGGGTGGATGGCGCGTGCGGTGAGCGTGGCGGTCATCCGGGGAACGCCGCCGAGCGACGAGAGGGACACCGATGGACGACACCGCAGCAACGAGGGCACGCTCCGCCACGGCGGGCCGCACCCCGCAGGAGACCCCCGAGCTGTCCTCGGAGGATCTCGCCGCCGTCGTGGAGGCGCTGACCGGCCGTCCGGCAGACATCCCGGAGTCCGAGCCGGCCCCGAAACGACGCCGATCGCCCCGCAAGAAGACCTGAGCCCCCGGCCGCCGACCTCGTCGGTCCCGTAGCGGGCGAACCTCGCGAACACCGCTCTGCGGCACCGCCCGTGCGCGGCTACCGGGACTCCCTCGCGGCCACTTGTCCGAAATGACCGTTTCCGTAACTCGCTCGCAACACCCGCGCCGCGTGGCAGAAACCGGACCGGCACATCGTGGATACCCGGCGCACCGAGAACCGTGCGCGTGAGGAGAATCTGCCGTGTCACCCACGATCGACGCCGGGGCCACCGCGTGGCTGCTGGCGAGCACCGCCCTCGTCCTGCTGATGACCCCGGGTCTCGCCTTGTTCTACGGCGGGATGGTCCGCTCCACCGGCGTCCTCAACATGATCATGATGAGCTTCGTGTCGATCCCGCTCGTCACGGTCACGTGGCTCGTCGCGGGCTACACGCTCAGCTTCGACGACGATCTCGGCGGCGGAGTGCTCGGCGGATTCGCACACCTGGGGATGAGCGGTATCGGGCCCGACACCGTCCACGGCCAGGTACCGGAACTCCTGTTCGCCACCTTCCAATTGACCTTCGCGATCATCACCGCCGCCCTCGTCAGCGGGGCGATCGCCGACCGGGCCAAGTTCTCCGCCTGGATGCTGTTCGTGCCTGTCTGGGCACTGCTCGTGTACGTCCCTGTCGCCCACTGGGTCTGGGGACCCGACGGCTGGATCGCACGGCTCGGCGTGCTCGACTACGCGGGTGGACTCGTCGTCGAAACCGTCTCCGGAGCGTCCGGTCTGGCCCTGGCACTGGTGCTCGGACCAAGGCTGGGATTCCGTTCCGAGTCCATGCGGCCGCACAACCTCCCGATCGTCCTGCTCGGCGTGGGCCTGCTGTGGTTCGGCTGGTTCGGATTCAACGCCGGCTCCGCCCTGGCCGCCGACGGCAAGGCCGCCGCGGTCTTCCTCAACACGCTCGTCGCCGGGTGCACCGGCATGCTCGGGTGGCTGTTCGTCGAACAGCGCCGCGACGGGCACCCCACCACGTTCGGCGCCGCCTCGGGCGTCGTCGCCGGCCTGGTGGCGATCACCCCCGCGTGCGGCACCGTCGATGTTCTCGGTGCGCTCGTCGTCGGCGCGGTGGCCGGCATCGTCTGTTCGTACGCCGTGGGCTGGAAGTTCCGCCTGGGCTACGACGATTCGCTCGACGTCGTCGGCGTGCACCTGATGGGCGGCATCGTCGGCACCGTTCTCGTCGGCGTGCTCGCGACCGCCGTGATGACCGACGGTCCGGAAGGATTGCTGTACGGCGGCGGCTTCGCGCAGCTCGGCAAGCAGGTCCTCGCGGTACTGGTGGTGGGGTTCTACGCCTTCGGCGTGACCTTCGGTCTCGGCAAGCTGATCGACCGCACCTTCGGCTTCCGGGTCAGCAAGGAGGACGAGGCGTCCGGTATCGACCTGGCCCTGCACGCCGAATCCGCCTACGAACACGGCGTGCCCGGGCACGGGGCGATGGGCGGGGTCAATCCGCTGCACTCGGTCTTCCCGTCCCAGGCACGGGAAGACGCCGTGCCCGGCGACGACGAGCACTAGGGCGTGTTTCATCAGCGGTCGGGCCGGAGCCACTGATTGATGGCGGCGATTCGGACGGTGGCGGTATAGCGGACCGCAAGTTTGTCGTATCTGGTTGCCACCGCGCGGTTCTGCTCGAGCGTGTTGATACCGCACTCGACAGCATGACGCTGCTTGTAGTGCTCGGTGTCGAACTCCGGCGGACGTCCACCGGACGACCCCTTCCGCGTCCGGTGGGCAGCCTGATCGGACTTGACCGGAATGGTCGCGCGGATACCGCGTTTACGCGGGTAGGCGCGATTTCCGGTGCTGCTGTATGCCTTGTCGGCCAGCACACGATCCGGCCGGGTACACGGCCGACCGCGGCCGGTCCGCGGCACACCGATCCCGTCGAGAACCGCGGTGAACTGCGGACTGCCCCCGCTGACCGGCGGTGACCACGCTCGACAACGGTTTGCGGCCCTGCTCGCAGGCCAGATGGGTCTTGGTGGTCCACCCACCACGCGACCGTCCCCACGCGTGATCCTCCGGTTCGGTCTCCACCCCGCCGGGTGGCTCTCGATCTGCTGATCGCCGTCCCCGCGGGCCCCGGCCGCATGCTGGTGCGCCCGCGCGATGGTCGAGTCGACGCCGACGTCCCACACGATCGCGCCGGCAGCGTCGGCGAGTGCCTGCAACGCCGTCAGGATCTGTGCCCACACTCCGCCGCGCTGCCGGCGCCGGAACAGCCCGTACACCGTCTGCCACGGTCCGTACCGGGCCGGGACGTCCCGCCAGGGGGTGCCCGTGCGGGTCCGCCACCGGATGCCGTCGATGAGCTGGCGTTTCGTCCATTTCGGCGGGCGGCCCGCCTTCTCTCCCCGGGGCAGCTGCGGAGCCAACCGCGCCCACTGCGCGTCGGTCAGGTCTGCTCGCCCCGGCCGATGCCGATACCGTGTCCGGTCACGGCCGAGACCACCGGGCACCGCCCGGAGGCCTGCCGGCATCCTCGACGAGGGTGGCCGCCGTCCGCGTGGTGCAAGCCTCGCGTCGAGCCGAAACCGGTGGTCCTCGAGAGGTTTCGGCACGTGCACACTGCGGAATGCCGGGAGCACCCACCTCATCGCGACCGCCCGTGGTGATGAACGGGGGGCAGGGACAGCTGTCGCCCCCAGGCCGTCGATGGCGGTGTCACCTGTCTGCTCCCTCCGGGTCCGCGGGCGCACCCAACCGGCCTCGGGCGGGCGAACGATCCGCCGCCCACCCCGGTCGAGAGTTCCGTCGGCGAGAAACAGGTATCCCTCCGGGTCGTTCGGCCGATGCCCTCGGGCCCCACGGCGGGCAACGATACGCCCTGACACACACTGCGCAGGCCGGGTTCCCTGGTGGCGCCGACACCGTTCGTCGTCGCCCTTCGGAATGGACCCGGCGCGTGGACTGCACGAAAGGGGCCCGCACCGATGACGGCAGAATCGTCCGGCTGGGGGGACTATGTCACGGCGGCGTTCTCCCGCGATTTCGTCGCCGAGGGATTCGACTACGACACCGTCGAACAGATCCACCGCGGCGACTTCGACGAGTGGCGGGTTGCGCTGGCCCGCTCGGGTCTGTTCACCAACCGCGCCCTCGCCGAGGCGGTGCGCTGCTGGCAGAACAATCCCTCCTCCCTGCTCAACGCCCTGCTCGCGGACGCGGACGAGATGACCGACAAGCGCTACCGGACCGCGTGGAACGCACTGGACCGAACTGCACACGACGGCTCCGTCCGGGCCGCGGCCCGGTATGCATGAGCGCTCCCCGCGGCAGAGCGGTCTGCAGCACGCCCCACGCCGCGAGCGGACCCACCGGCCGGCGAGACCGCGATGCTCCGAAACAGTACGTCCGGTCTCGCTGGGCGCCGACCGGGCAGATGCCGCGATCGCCCCGGCAGTCGTCGTCGGTGCGTGCGCCCCCGGACCGGCACCGTGTCCAGACCCCGACGTCGGCACCGCCGTTGTGCCGACGCCTCAACAGATATGTGCACGCCGACTCGGACTCCACCTCGGCAGCGTGCATAGTCCCCCGGCCCACACGTGCCCGACCCGTCCGGCGGCGCAAGAACGAACTGATGTGAGGACCATCGTGACGACCACCCCACCGTCGGAACCCGGCGATCTCGACGGATGCGCCGCACCGCACGGGCCAGGAGTCCCCCTTCGCCCCACCCAGGTGCGTGGGAGGCACTTCCCCGGAGCCAGCGTGCAGGCGCAACTGCTGGCGCGATCGCTCCAGCTGACCCTGCGCCCTGTGCTCTCCCTGTGGGCGCGCGCGTCCGGGCTGCCGTGGCCGACCAACCTGATCGAATCCGTCGGAAACCTGCTGCCGCCGATCGAGGGCACCCGGTGCGGACCCGCGACGCTCCCGCACTGCGGCGCGCTCTGGGTCCAGGCCCGCGACGTCGGTGCCGACCGCGTCGTCCTCTACCTGCACGGCGGCGCGTTTCTGTGCTGTGGCCTGCGCACGCACCGGCGCCTCGTCTCGCGCATCTCCGCCGAGGCACATGCACCGGTGCTGATGGTCGACTACCGGATGCTGCCCACCCATACGATCGACGACGCCATCGACGACAGCATCGACGGGTATCGGCTGCTCCTGGCCACCGGCTACCGGCCCGAGCAGATCGTGATCGCCGGCGACTCCGCCGGCGGCTACCTGTCGTTCATGGTGCCGCTGCGGCTCCGTGACGCGCACCTGCCCGCCCCCGCAGCCGTTGTGACGCTCTCCCCGCTGACCGAGTTGGATCCGGCCCGCAAACTGGCCCACCCCAACGCGGACCGGTGCGCCCTGCTGCCCGCCACCGCCGCGGCGGAACTGTCCCGACTCGCCCGACGCCTCGAAGCCCACCGGGCGACCAGCCCCTACGCCCGGGCCCGGCTGTGCCCGATCGAACACGATCTGCGCGGCATGCCCCCGACGCTGATCCAGGTGGGGTCGGACGAGCTGCTGCTGCCGGACGCCGAAACCATGGCCCACCGGCTCACCGAGGCCGGCAGCTACTGCGAGCTGCAGATCTGGGACCGCCAGGTGCACGTGTTCCAGGCCGCGGCCGATCTGCTGCCCGAATCCCGGCGGGCCATCGCCGAGATCGGCCACTTCATCCGGTCCATGGTCCCGGCCCGGGCACCCGGTGCGGTACGCCCCCAGAAGACACCGGGATGCCCCGCATAGCATGCGGTTTCGGGACCGGAGTGGGACCCGCGCCCGCCGACTCACCGACCGATTCCGGCGTGACGGGTTCCGGGGCGGCGACATATCTCAGCGTGGGTGACCCGGCCGCCGGTGCCGGGAGGTAGGCCCGCTTGTGATCTACCCGCATCACCGAACCAGGTAGGTGTATGGGCCGATCGGCCGTTGTCCGCCTCGTTCGTGACCGGAATGTTATGGAGTGTTCCGTCCGAGCGGCACCTGGATCCCTCGGACACCGTATGACACGAAGGACTCCATTTCATGTCCAAGCACAGAGTGCGTCGGGGCAACCGCCAGCAGGTCTCGACCACAGGACTGCTGATCGCCGGGGGTGTGACGGTGGCAGCATGCCTGCTTCCGGCGTCTCCTGCCGCAGCGGAGCCGATCACGATTCCCGGGATCGGAACGTTCGACCTCCCCCACACGCCGGCGCTTCCTCCTGCGCCCACCCCTGCACCCCTCCCGGTTCCCCACCCTGCGCCCCTCCCCGACACGGCACCCTCACTGCCGCCGTCGCCGTCGACCCACGGTGCGCGGGCGCTCGCCGCGGCCGAGTCGAAGATCGGCGCACCGTACGTCTGGCTGCGGCGGGGCCGGATGCGTTCGATTGCTCGGGTCTGGTCCAGTGGGCGTACCAGCAGGTCGGCGTCGTCGTGCCGCGCACCACCTACGACCAGCTCGACGGGGGACAACCGGTGGATCGGGCACACCTGCAGCCCGGCGATCTCGTGCTGTTCAACGGAGCGCAGCATGTCGGGCTCTACGCCGGGAACGGCACGGTCGTCCACGCCCCCACCGCCGGGCAGTCGGTGAAACAGGCACCACTGGACTCGATGCCGTTCTACGCGGCCCGCCGGTACTAGGCTCGGCCGCCCCGGGTTCCTGCCGAGAATCAGCCGGTACGAGGGGTGAACGGGTCCCGGGGCCCGACGAAACTCCGATCCGGTGCACAGCCCGTGAGCCATGCTCACAGGGTGCAGAGGCGATCGTCGGGTGTGCCCGAACGCCGTGGTGGGTCGGCGTGTGCGGCCGCGGTGGCGATCGGTGGCGCATCGAGAACCAGCGACGAGACCTGGGGTAAGCCGCTCCCCCAGGCCACGATCCGGCGGCACCATGCATCGATCCGCGCCTTACGCCGGACCTTCCCTCCCGCGGGGCGCTCAGGGATATCGGTACTGCCCTCGTTCGGTGGGAAGTCGCACTCGACGGGATCCGCCACCAGGAGCACGCGCGTGCCCCGCGGGAACATCCCAAGCCCGAAACCTGGCATACCTGACTGCTAAGTGCTTTTCGTCAGTGCGGGCATGTGTTCGCCTCTCGATCGCCATGCTGCTCCCGATCGTGGGTTCCATGCGCCCCGGCCGATGCCGATACCGTGTCCGGTCACGGTCGAGACCACCAGGCACCGCTCGGGGCCTGCCGGCATCCTCGACGAGGGCGGCAGCCGTCCGCGTAGTGCAGAGCTCTTCGTCGCGCCTCTTCACTGCGATGCACTGCGCTTCGGACGGCGCGGGTGCCATCGAGGCGATGCCGGGACGTCGGCGCCGTCGGTACGAGCGTGGCGGCGTCACCGAGAACACGTCGCCGACGGGACGCCCAGATCGCAAACAAACTCGACTGTCGGCCTCTCGTCGGCATCACGCCCGGGACGGCCGCCCCTTCCGGACGCGTACATCGTGTCGTGCCGGAGGGAAATTGCTGTCCACCAGCGGTCGATGACGAGACGCTGTCCGACCCAGGTCGGGCCCTGCGTCACGAAACAGGGACGGCAACGACACAAACTTCGGCGAGGAGTTGACCCCCTTCATGTCTCCTCCCAATACTGTTGTTCAGCAATGCTTTTCAAGTGCAGACAGGAGCGGTGGTCACTCGGAGTCGCGGGGTACGAAGATCGGGAATCGCTCGCCTGGCTGCGTGGACCGGAACCGCACCCGTACCGGCCGCTCGGTGGGCACCGGAACGTCGCCGTCGATCCACGAATAGACCCAGGGGCCCTCGTCGAGTGCGACGATGGCGATGATCGACGGGCAGGGCGCGCCGCACACCGGGTCGGGGGTGCGATCGACGACCCGGCACGAGACGATCACTCCCGCGCCGGCCGAGGAGATGGGTTCGAGAGTGCGGGCGCCGCACGAGGGACAGCGCCCGGTCAGGGGTGCGAGCACCGCGGCGCAGCCCTGGCACTTCCAGATGACGAGTTTGCCGAATCGGGTGGTCTCGCGTCCGCGACGGGCGAGACCGGTGCTCACGACGCCACCTCGGTGGGGAGCCGGTCCAAGGCGGTGCGCATCGTGTGACCGAAACACTCCGGGTCGGTGATCGGCCACCCGTGTCCACCCGCGACGGTGAACACCGGCGGTCCCCCCAGGCCCGCGCGGAGCGATTCGACGCTCGCCCACGGGACCAGGCGGTCGCCCCGGCTCCACACCAGCGCTACCGGTAGACGTCGTTGCGCGAGCCGGTGCAGCTCAGCGGTCAGGTCCCCACCCCGGGCGGTGGGGTCCGTGCGCCCCACGCTTCCCGGATCACCGACGTCGTGGCGACTGGTAGTGGTGGGACGAGTCCGTGTGGTCGAGGCGAGCATCCGCAGCGACAGCGCGTCCCCCAGAGCCTCAGCGCCCCGCTCCCACAGAGGTCCGTCACCGTGCGGGGGCGTCGCACCATTGACGTCCGGCCACGCTCCTGCCCCGACGGAGTTGACGAGAACCAGTCGCGCTATCCGATCCGGAAGATCGTGGGCGGCCCGGATCGCCAGCGCCCCGCCGAACGAGTGCCCGACCAGGGTGACCGGACCGAGTCCGGCAGCGCCGAGGAACCGTCCGAGCCAGGCTGCGCCGTCCGCCAGGGTCCGCTTGTCGAGGGGACGGTCCGGCACTCCGGCGAACCCGGGGATCGCCGGGGCGTAGACCCGACAGCTCCGGGCAAGCCGGGCCAAGGCGTGACGGTAGATCCAAGGCGTCAATCCCCATCCGGGAACGAAGACCACCGGCGATCCCCGCCCGAGAACGCCGCACACCTCCGCCTGGGCGTCGACGCGAACAGTGGACCAATGGATCGCTGTGTGGTGACCGTGGGCTCGGGTCACCGGAGATCGGTGTCGGTAGTGCATCGGATGGACCTTCGGTCGATCTGGTGAGACATGTCACACCATGGCCCGCCTGTCGCGGCCAGGCGACGGCCGTAATACCTAGCGGCATACCTATTTTTTCAGAGGAAGGAAACTGGTCGGTACGAAATGAAGGCCGACGGCCGCACTCCGGCATACCTTTTCGCACTGCCCGAACGTCCCTAGGGGCGGAGTCATCGGCCTCCGTGTCCCGCCAAGTATCGGTTGCCGCGACATGACCAACACCGAAAGCGATTATTTCACAGCACTATTCTGTGTCGATTGCATTCATTCACGGCAGTGGAGTGCAAAGTTCACCGTCGAATACTGCAGAAGTTACCGCTCACACATCCCTTTCGCGGCACAGTCCGGTGCATACCGATCGGTCCTTACAAGAGCTGGGAAGCGCGGTGTTTGGGACTGTCAGGTACTACCGGTCCGTCCACGCAACGTCCCTGCGAGTTCCGCGACTTCCTCGAGGCTGTGCGAGTACTCCGACCCGGAAAGAAGTTGTATGTGGTGATCAACGACTTCAGTGTGAGGCTCCGCGCTCCTTCGCGCTGGACGGACCTGTTCACCAAGACCATGCGGACCACACGCCGCCATCGTTCCTACACGCTGGCGAAATCCCGCGCCGATCTGAAGACGAATTGTTCCGCCCCAACGATCCTGGACCGTGCAGCCGCATTACTCGGTCCAGGTTTTCCTGACATGCCACTTAGTCGTGCGTCTGCTCGGTGACCCAAGCCGCGACCTGGGCCCGGGAGGTGAATCCGAGTTTGGCCAGGATGTGCTCCACATGGCCTTGTGCCGTGCGAGGGGAGATCACCAGGCGACGGGCGATGGCCTGATTCGTCAGGCCTTCGCCGATCAGGTCGGCGACTTGGCGTTCCCTCTTGGTCAGTCGCGCCGACGCCTCGGTGCCGGGCGGGGAGTCGACTGGCGGGTGCTCGCGCAAGGCGTAGGCGATGGCCGCGTCGAAGCCGAATTGCTCACCTTGGCGGTAGGCCGCGCTGAAGGCGTCGCCCCCGAGCTTCTGCCGGGTCTTGCGGGCACATTCTTCGTGGTAAGCAACCAGATGGGAGTGAATGATCGGGGAACTGCCGATCGCCTGCGCCAACCCGTCCGCAGCTCCCATCAGAACCGCAGCCCGACGTGCATCGCGTTGGTCGACGCTGATCCAGGCCAGCGCCTCGAGGGAGGCTGCAACGATGTGGGGACTGCGCACCTGCCGGGACAGCTCCAGTGATTCCTCGAGAAACTGCGCCGAACGACTTGTATTACCCTGCTGCCACAGGATAATTCCCAAGGCCCACAGCGCATACGATCGATGCACCGTCTCGCCGTGCGTTGTCGTGATCGCGAGGACCCGCTCATGGCATTCGAGTGCCTCCTCTCTCAGGCCGGACAGCCCATAGGCCGTCCCGAGTGCCGTCAGCGCAGTCACCTCGAGCGTCCGATCGCCGCGTTCACTGAACTGTGCAAGTGCGGATTCGAGGTGAGAACGGGCATGTTCGAAATCACCGCTGAGGAGTCCGAGCCTTCCGTCGGCGAAGGAAACCAACGCGCGCGCCAGAGGGTCGGTGGTCTGCGCGGCGAGCGTGCGCGCGTGCTCGACGAGTGTGGTCCCGGCGTGGAAGTCGCCCTGGACGTTGGCCATTACGCTGGCACAGTAGAGCGCCCTGGCCCGTTCGAGGATGGGTGGGCCGTCCTGGCGGGCGAGCAGCTGGTCGTACCAGCGCCGCCCCTCGTTGTAGAGGCTCTGAGAGCTCCAGAACGAGAACAGTGCGGCAGCGATGCGCAGTCCGGCGACGGGATCGTCCTTGACGCAGAAGTCCAGTGCCTCGCGAATGTTCGGTTGTTCCCGCTTCAGTCGGGCGATCCAGTCGAGCTGGCGGGCGCTGATCCACTCGGCCTCCGCGGCGCGCGCCAACGCCTCGTACCAGTCCCGGTGCCGGCGACGCACGGCAATGTCCTCGCCGGACTGCTCGAGCTTCTCGACGCCGTAGTCGCGCAGCGTCTCGAGCATCCGGAACCGCACCACCGACCCGGCCTCCTCCCGGATCAGGATCGACTTGTCCACCAGGGCGGTCAGGGTGTCGAGCACCTCGCCCGCGGCCATATCTGCACCGCACACCTGCTCCGCGGCGTCGAGGTCGAAGCTGCCCGCGAACACCGCCACCCGACCCCACACCCGTTGCTCGACGGCGGTGCACAACTCGAAACTCCAGTCGATACACCACCGCAGCGTCTGTTGCCGCGTCGGCGCACCCCGGCTGCCGCGGGTGAGCAGGGTGTAGCGGTCGGTGAGCCGCTCGAGGATCTGCACGGGGGAGAGCGCCCGCAGCCGGGCCGCGGCCAGCTCGATCGGCAGGGGCAACCCGTCGAGCCGGTGGCAGATCCGTGCCACCGTCGCCGCGTTGTTCTCGGTGAGCGCGAAACCGGGCACGGCGGCCGCGGCGCGTTCGGTGAACATTTTCACCGCCTCGTATCGGGGCAACGTCCGCATCGAGGGTGGCTGCTGTGGATCCGGGACCGTCAGCGGGGGGACGGCGAGCACCGCCTCTCCGCCGAGGACCAGGGGTTCGCGGCTGGTGGCCAGGATCCGCAGCCGAGGACACGTTCGCAGCAGCAGGTCGGCGAGGTCGGCGACCGCGTCGATCAGGTGCTCGCAGTTGTCGAGCACCACCAGCACCTGCCGCGGGGCGAGGAATTCGAGCAGCACTTCCTGCATCGGCCGCGCCGACTGGTCCCGCAGCCCCACTGCGGCGGCCACCGCGTCGAGCAGCGACGCGCGGTCGTGCAGCTCCCCGAGTTCGACCAGGCGCACCCCTTGGGCGTAGTCGCGCTGCACCGCCGCGGCGACGCGCATCGCCAGGCGGGTCTTGCCGACTCCGCCGATTCCGGTCAACGTCACCAGCCGGGAGCCGGTCAGGAGGTTCTTCGCCTCGGTGAGCTCGTGCCGGCGGCCGACGAAACTGGTCCGCTCCAGGGGCAGACTGCCGGTGGTGCCCGGCGTGGTGGGTGCCGTGGTCCGGCGTCGGCCGCTCAGCACCGGCCCGGGGTCCCCGGCCTCCGAGTCGACCTCGGCCTCTGCGTCGGGTTCGGCGCGTAGGGCCATGTCGTCGACCGGGAGGTCGTGGTTGCGTTGCAGCTGCTGCAATTGGGTCCCGAAGGCGGCGGCGGTGGCCGGACGCCGACCGGGCTGGCGGGCCATCGCCCGGGCGATCGTGTCGGCCACGTCGTCGGGGATCCCGTGCTCGCGCAGATCCGGCACCGGTTGCGTGGTGATCCGCAGGAACTGCGCGACCACCTGCTCCCCGCTGCGGCGTTCGAACGCGGCGTGGCCGGTCAGCGCACTGAACACGGTGGCGCCGAGTCCGTAGACGTCGGCGGCCGGACTCGGTGGATCCCCGGCCAGCACCTCCGGCGCGGTGTAGGCGGGCGATCCGGTGACGGCGCCGGTGGCGGTCTCGAACGCCCCGGCGATGTGCGCGATGCCGAAGTCGGCCAGTTGCGGTTCGCCGTACTCGGTGAGCAGGATGTTCGCCGGTTTGACATCGCGGTGCATGATGCCGAGCCGGTGCGCGGCCTCGAGCGCCCCGGCCATCTTCACCCCGAGCCGCAGGGCCTGATCCAGCGGCAGCGGCCCGTGCCGGTGGAGTCGCGCGTCGAGGGAACCCTGCGGGTGGTACGGCATCACCAGGTAGGGCCGGCCGCTGGCGGTGGTGCCGACCTGCAGGATGGGGACGATGTGCGGGTGCCCGGTCAGCCGCCCCATCGCCCGCTGCTCCCGGAGGAACCGTGCCCGGTTCTCCTCGTCGAGGTCGACGGTGAGTACCTTCACCGCCACCGTGCGATCCAGGTCCGCCTGGGTGCAGCGGTAGACCACGCCGAACCCGCCGCGGCCGATCTCCTGAACGTCGTCGAACCCGGCGTCGGCCAACTCCGCGGCCGGAGGCGGTGGGTATCTCTGCGTATCGCGCGGATCTCCGGCACCCATCGGTACGAGCTACTCACTCCGTCGACTCGCTACTCCCGCGCACCGGTCCCGACGGCCCGACCAGCGCAAGCTTCTCTGTGCACCCACCTGGTGAGGTGTGCCCTCAGGATATCGCCGTACGCAGTCGACAGCGCCGTCGACCGCTTCGGACCTGTCGACAAGACCCCTCCCCGGTGCGGCACCCGTGGTGATCAGTTTCGAGGCCACGGACCACGGGGTGCAGGGTGCGGCAGGTCATCCGCTGGAGACCGCAGCCATCCCCATGTCCCAGACTCTCGCCTGGGCCGTCGATGAAGCACCTCGGCGGCGACGGTGACCTGGGCGACGGTGACCTCGAGATGCCGGCAGCCGGCGAGGACCTGCTCGAGCCCGCTCTGCTCGTCGGCGGTCAGGTCATCGGAGCGCAGCCTCGAAAGACACGATCCGCCGGACCTTCGGCGCCGACCTTCCGAGCGGGGCGGCTCCGACCTTACGCCGTGGCCGTAGGTAGTGGCGGACGGTGGCGCAGCTCCGGCGATACTCCAATGTCCGACGTTCCTCGGAGACAGCAGAAGTGGAGACTTATCCGTAGTTGAGCCCACGCACGGAGACATCCGGCGAACTCGTCCCGCAGGCTGGGACGGCCGGCACGGCGATGACGAAGCGGAATCCACCGAGACAATCGGATCTTCCGGTAACCGGCGCCGGTGCGCCGAACCCCATTACCAATTGGCCACTCACATTCGTCGTTGCCGCGACATGGTGGGTGTCCATGTGGGTGCCGCTCCCCATAGACGCCGATCGCGCTCTAGCGCGGCTCACTTCTTCTTCGCGGCCGCCTTCGACGCCTTCTTGAACTCCCGGACCTCCTGCAGGGTCTGCGCGTCGACGACGTCGGCGATGGACCGCCGCGACCCGTCCTCGCCGTACTCCCCCGCGGCTTCCCGCCAGCCCTCCGGCCGCACCCCGATCTGCTTGCCCAGCAGAGCCAGGAAGATCCGGGCCTTCTGGTCGCCGTAGCCGGGCAGGGCCTTCAGGCGCTTCAGCACCTCCTTGCCGTCGGGGTCGCCGCTCGTCCACAGTGCTGCCGCGTCGCCGTCGTAGCGGTCCGTGACCTCGGCGCACAGCGCCTGGATCCGCTTGGCCATCGATCCGGGAAACCGGTGCACGGCCGGCGGCCGGGCGCAGATCGCGGCGAACTCGTCCGGATCGGCGTCGGCAATGCGGTACACGTCCAGACCACCGAGGCGGTCGGCGAGCTTCTTCGGTCCCGCGAACGCGATCTCCATCGGAACCTGCTGATCGAGGAGCATCCCGATGAGCAGGGCGAGCGGATCGGCGGCGAGCAACGCATCGGCGTCGGCATCGCCCACGAGGTTCAACGTCGGTGCCATGGCCACGATCATGGCATCCGCGGCGGGCATGGGCCGAGGAGGCACTCCGCTTCGGTCGGTCATGTGAGTCAGGCCGCAGCCTGGGGCGGAGGGCGTGTTCGGCGGCGTAACGCCGGGCCGACGAACTCCTCGACCTTCGCCGGCGTGCGCGGACCTGGTACCGCGGTCGGTGTCGGCGGTACGATTCGCCTCGTGACGTCCTCGCCCGGGACAATCGCTCAGGCGCTGCACGGATCGTCCGTGGACATGGTGACCCTGCAACGCCGATACGGTGCGCAGTTTGCAATGGTCCGGAAGGTTCTCGGCGTAGCGCCGAATGCCGCCGCGTATTTGGAGATCTGGCCGATCGGGATGCGCACGTACAACGTGCTCGTACCCAACTTCCTCAACCTGCCCTTCCTGCTGTTCGGTTTCGGACCCCCCAAGGCGACGGTCGGCCTCGCCATGTACACGGCCAGCCGCGCAGCGGGGTGCGCATACTGCGCATCACACTGCTGCGCGTTCGCGCTCCGGCGTGGGGCCGACGAGGGTGATCTTGTGCGGATCGTGGGCCGGGGGCCGGCGTCGGGTGGCTACAGCAGTGCCGAGCGGTCCGCGCTCGACGTCGCCGAGGGACTCGGACGCGTTCCCGGGTCGCTGACCCCGGCGCAGCGGGATGCACTGCGCGATTCCTTTTCTCCGGCGGACGCGGAGTGGTTGGTGCTCGCAGTCGCGGTGATGGGCTTCTTGAACAAATTCAATGACACTGTGGGCATTCCGCTCGAAGAGAGCATGCTGGCCCTCGCCGACGAGGTGATCGGTCCAACGGGCTGGACGGCCGGAAAACACCTGCCGATACCGGCAGCCACCGTAACGCCGACCAAGCCGCAACCGGACAGGTTTGTGGACCTGCTCGGCTTGTTGCCGGTCTTGCCGTCGGTGATCCGCGCCGACAAGCACTGGACGTCCGGTGTGCCACACAGTTGGCCGGCAGTCGGGATTCATCTCCGCCAGCGGACGGGCCACGACTTCCCGATCCTGGCGCACCTGTCACACGGCCGGGCGATTCGCGCACTCGCCGCCGTCCTCGGTGCCAACACCGACCCGAAGCAGAGCCGGCTCGGGTTGCGCGCGAAGCACCTGGCCGGTCTCGTGTACGCGAACGCAGTCGAGGACGAGGCGCTCGCGAGATCGGCGCGCAATCTGGCCGAATATGCCGGCGCAACCACTTCACAGCTCGCCGGGAGCCGCGCCGGGCTCGACGTGCACACCGACACGGCCCTCGCCTACGCCGAGGCCGCATCGAGCAGCCCCGCGCAGATCACCCCGGAGGTCGTCGCCGCTGCCACGAAGGAACTTGCGCCGCCGGAGATTATCGAACTGACGGTGTGGATTTCCGTGATGCAGCTCCTGCACCGGCTGCACGCCTTCTACGAGTGAGTTCTTCCACTTCCGCGCCGCGGCTCAACGCATGCTCTCGTGTTCGGCGTCGAGGTAGTCGAGCATCGGGGTCGGGGCGGGCAGCGTGCGGCGGCAGCCGGTGAGCCCGGCGACCGGCGGCCCGCCCGCCGCGAGGTGCGTGCCGTCGCGCAACGGCCACCGCCGACGTCGTGCCACACGTTCCTCTACCTTGCTCGCCGGCGGTGAAACGGACGGGTTCGGATGCCGGCGACGACGTCACCCGCCCAGAGCGGACGCGACGAGGAATCCGAGGGCGGTGGATATTCCCACCCACCAGCCACCTTCCCGGTATGCCTCCGGCATCAGGGAATCGGCGAGGACCGCGATCGTCGCGCCACCGGCGAAGGCCTGGATGAGCGAGATCCCCGCGGGGGGCAGCGAGTCGGCATACGCCGTCGCGACGACCACCACGACCACCAGCAGCGCCGCCGTGATGCCCCAGATGAGCACGGCCTTCCGCCGGTCGAAGTTCGAGCGCATCGACGCGGCACCGGCGACCGCCTCGGGCACGTTGCCGACGGCGATGGCGACCAGCAGTACCATCCCGCCGGCACCGGCACCGCCGAGTGTCACCCCGAGGGCGGCGTTCTCCGGGATCCCGTCGAGCAACGCCCCGAGCATCAGCGCCCACCCCAATGCAGCGGCGCCGAGCCGGCGCTCGATCAACCGGTCGGCGACGACGTACACCACGGCACCGAGCAGCAGCGCGCCGCCTGCGGACCACAGGCCCTGGTCCGCGAAGGCGGGCGCGAACAATTCGGTGGACACCGCGGAGACCATGGCTCCGGCACCGAACGCCATCAGGGCCGCAAGCAGCGGACGGGGCAGGTCGCACCGGAGCCCCATCAGGGCACCGGCGAACAGCGGCACCGCGGTACCCAGGCCGTACCAGAAAGCTGTCAGCACCGTGCCACTCTACGGCAGAACGTGGCGCCCGCCCGGCCGGTGCCGGGTGGGCGCGTCCGGCACGAAAACTGTTGAATGCCAACGGTTACGTACCATTTCGCTGGAAACCCGACTGCGGCGCGCCTTCCGCCGCAGGGCCCGTATCGGAGGGCCCGGCAGCGTCCCGGTGCCCCGCCGACATCAGTCACACCCCCGTGAGGGTGACGGCTACGTTTCCTCGGCGCCGGGGCGCATTCCTCCCACCGCATCACATGCGCCCTGCTCATCCCGCCGGTGGATCCGGTCTCGAGTCGCGATCGGCACGGCCATGCCGGCGCTTGCCCCCGGCAGGCCGAGCGGACGGGCCGCCGACCGTGCGAGCAGGACCAGGCCCAGGACGATCCCGTGGGCCATACGTACCTCCGGCGGCGTGAAGAACTGCGGGAGGTAGGTCGCCAAGCCCAGTCCGGCGAGCAGGCCGCCGACACGCGTAGCGCCGCCCGCTGCCCACGTGCCATGCGCGAGGCGCCCGCCGACGAGCATCAGCAGCAGGAGCCCGACGGTGAATGTCGCGACTTCGAACGGCGCATAGCGGAAGGACTCCGCCACCGTCAGGACGTCGGTGTCCCCGTCGAGCGCGTAGCGACCCACGGCGCTCAGGCCGTAGGCCTCGGCGCCGTAGTACGGAAGCAGCAGTGCGAGTGCGAGCCACATCCGGGTCTCGACCTCCCGCAAGGATCTGCCGCCCCAGCGCCACGGCGTACCGGTCGCGACAAGGGACCGCAGGGCCAGGGCGAGAGCCGTGAAGCCGATCATCCCGAGGGTGTGGGATGCCAGCCACGCGGTGGACGCAAGATCGACCGCGAACGCTGTGCCGGACTCGGGGCCGTAGGGGCGCAGGAGTGGGTAGGCGGCGAACGCAACGCCCGAGACGACCAGGCCGGCGGCAGCGGGGCGGGACGCGACATGCATGGCGGGATTCCCTTCGAAGGGAGAGCGGTGCTCTCGCACGAAAGTCAGTCGTGCCACCGCCTCGCGCGGAATGCAAGAGCGTCGCTCACTATTGTGATTGTCGCTCTGCCACCCGGTATCTCGGTACGCGACCAAGGGACCCCACCCACGCCGGCCGGTGGGCTCAGGCGATGCCGGCCAGGGCGGCACCGTGTCCGGCGGCGAGCCGCCGGACAGGTCACGGCGACTCCCCCGCGGCGACGCCCACCCGGTCCTGCCAGGTGGCCTGCGCGCCGGAGTCGCCCACCCGATACACCTGAACCGTCGCGCCGACCCCGACGAGGACCGCGACGAGGGCGGTGATCACGGTCAGGAGCCGCACTCGCGCGGCCGGGATCGACCCACGCGAATGCAGCACGTGCAGGGCCCCGACCAGCATCGCCGCGGCGAACAGCCCAGCGGCGACGAACGGCATGGTGTCACCGAGCTCGGTATGGGTGTGCAGCAGTGCGGTGCGGTCGACCTGATGCTCCAGCGACTCACCGGCCTCGGCGGTCAGCGGGGTCAGGACGAGCAGAGCGGTGGCCAGCACCGCAGTGGGCCACACGAGCCGC
The DNA here is from genome assembly GCF_015654185.1 of Rhodococcus sp. M8. NCBI lineage: Bacteria > Bacillati > Actinomycetota > Actinomycetes > Mycobacteriales > Nocardiaceae > Rhodococcus > Rhodococcus sp. M8. Next base: position 4,270,441 of record NZ_CP064065.1, on the reverse strand, counting down.
ATCCGGGCGGCGGGCCAGAGGGCCGAAAGGACGACTCCGACCGCCACGAGCGGCACCAACACTACGATGGCGTGCACGAACAGTATGTGCGCCGGGAGTCCGTTGATCTGGGACATGCTGCTCCTCGGGAGAGGGATGACCGGACATCTACTACTTTCTCGATAGTAGTAAGCCGTCCTGAGAGGAGCCTGAAACCGATGGCGCGGCGCCTACGCGGCACCCTGGAGCAGGAGATCGTCGACGTCCTTGCCGGCGCGGAAGAGCCGCTCACCGTGGCAAGGGTGAACGAGTTGCTGCCAGGAGCACTCGCCCACACCACCGTGATGACGACGCTGGCCCGCATGCACGGCAAGGGAATTCTGGACCGGACGCCATCCGGTCGTGGTTACGCGTATCGGCTCGCGGCACCGATCGAGACGCTCCCGGCTGCGCAGGCCGCCCGGGACATGCATCGGCTTCTCGACAAGTACGGCCGCCGCGCGGACGTGCTGGCCCGGTTCGTCGCGGAATTGACACCCGACGACGAGCGGATGCTGCTGAGGCTGCTCGGGCGCGAGGACGGCGAGCCGGACGAAGGGAGAGAGCCGTGATAATGCCTGCTGTCCTCGCTCCACTCGCGGTGGGAGCAGCGCTCGGTATCGGAGCCGAGCGCATCGCGGTACAGGCCCGGCCGGCGACAACGGTCCGGCTCCTACCTGTTCTCTCCGCTCTGTGCGCCCTGACATTGCTCTCGTCGGCGACTGCCGTGGCCCTCACGCTCATCCACCACCGGCCCGGCACGACATCCGTCGCAGTCGCGGCGATCCTCCTCACCGCCGCTCTGTGTGCCACAGCCGGAGGCCTGCGGCACCTCTGGCACGTCCGGCAGAACCTTTGCGCAGCAACTCGATTCTGCCGAAGCCTCCCCGGACGGAGAGCTACCTCCTCGCCCGGAGCCCGGTCGCCGACGCCTACTCCGTCCCCGGGCGAGGGGGCGGGATCGTCGTGACGACCGCCATGAAGTCGGCTCTCACCGAGGACGAACTGACCGTATTGCTCGCACACGAGCACGCCCACCTGCGGCACCATCATTCCCGGTGGATCCAGATCGCCGAGACGGCGGCCGCACTCCACCCGCTGCTGCGGCCGGTTCCCGACGTCGTTCGCCGGGCCGCGGAGCGGTGGGCCGACGAGGAAGCCGCCGCCGGTGGCCGTCGCGCGGCCGCCCAGGCCGTCGCCGCCGCAGCCGTCGCGAGAAGCCGCTCCCTCGAGGCTCATTCGTCGACCACGCTCTCGGTGGCGGGCGGTGACGTCGTCGAACGCGTGCACGCGCTGGTCGATCCGCCTCGGCTTCCGTGGGCTCGCACGGTCGCCGCGACGCTGATCGTGGCGATCGCTCTGGTGTCGTTCTCGGCTCTGCGGACAACGGATATCGTCCAGGACGTGCTTCTTCCGGAACACGAGACGCCCCACCTCGTCCTGCAGCGGTGAAGCCGGGCGGACGACGCCGGCCGCCCGCCTCACCGCCTCATTGACTCACCGCTCTGGGGATTCCGCCTGCACGTCGAACCGCTCGTGATACCGCTGCTCCGCCTCCCGTAGCACCCTGGGACTGAGCCGCGCGTGCGGCTGGATGTCGATCACCAACGGTTCCTGGTCGGGTCCGCGGCCGACCATCGTCCCCTTGAGCAGCCAGAGGAAGCATCCGTCGGGCACATCCCGCGTGGCGTACCGGTGGACCCGCCGTGCCACCCAGTCCTCGACGGGCCGACGCCACCACGGCTCCGGCGCGACCGGCACGACAGACCAACCAGGCAGGGTGACATTGCCTTCGACATCCCGCGTGGGGCCGTCCGCGGCGTCCGCGGCCGGTCCCGGTGAACAGCGCAGATAGATGAGCGGATCCCCCGCGACGAGAGCGGCGAGCTGATCGAGGCTCGCGATGACCTGCATGTCGTCGGGATCCGGATACATCTCCTCACGTGGCGCCATCGAGGTCCTCGGTACGTCGGGTAACCGCAGGATTCGTCGGCGAGGAGCCGGCGATCTGCGCGAGATGGTCGTGCCGGCACGTCGCGCGTTCCGAGTCCTGCGACCTAGCGATGGTGGCTCCCTCCGTCGACGGTCCTTCACGGACGCCGTCCGGATACCCGGTACCCGGCGCGCTACTCCCGGTCCGCGGTCGACAGGGGCTCCCCCGACCAGTGCGCCTGGGGTGGGATCCGGTGACGCGAACGCCGACTCGAGCGCCTCGGCGATCCTTCGGTCCCTGATCTCCGGTTGGGATGGTCTCCGTGATCGAGCAGCGGTGGGATCCACGCCACCGGCGGAACCCTTGAAGGGTGCGGGCGGGCACAGAACGCAGGCCGGACGCACCATGTGCGCGCGTATCGTTCGCCTATGGCACTGCACGGTGACGAATCCGAGTACACCCGCGTTCTCGAGGACGTTCAGGCCCTCGTCGCACACGCGATCGGTGCCGGGAACTCGGCCGACAGCGTCCGGGAGTTCTGGCACGAGCAGATCGACCGCTACGTCGAGGACGCGGCCACCGGCTGAATGTCACACGCGTTCGATGTGACCGAAGCGATGTGACATTCGGCCAGGACGACCGGGCCGTGACGGCGAGAATTGCCCGCGGCCCGACCGAGCCGAGTTGTCCACCGCTTGTCCACAGAGTTGTCCACAGGTGGGGGAAACACCCGTAGGCCCCGGTCGCCGCGTGACGACCGGGGCCTACGGGGAGGAGCTACTTGCCCAGGGCCTTCTCGGTCGCCGCGAGCAGCACGCACGTCGCGACGCCGTCCATGGCGGTGGCGAGTTCGTTCAGCGACGGGAAGCTCGGGGCGAGCCGGATGTTCTTGTCCTCGGGGTCGTCCTTGTACGGGAACGCCGACCCGGCCGCGGTCAGCGCGATCCCCGCGTTCTTCGCGAGGGAGATGACCCGCTTGGCGGTGCCCTCCACCACGTCGAGGCTGATGAAGTAGCCGCCCTTCGGCTCGGTCCAGGACGCCACCTTCGACGGCCCGAGCCGGTCCTCGAGGATCTTCAGCACGAGCGCGAACTTCGGCGCGAGGAGCTCGCGATGCTTGGCCATGTGGGCCCGCACCCCGTCGGCATCACCGAAGAAGCGCAGATGACGCAGCTGGTTGACCTTGTCCGGGCCGATGGTCTTGATACCCAGGAACTTCTCGTACCACGCCAGGTTCTCGGCCGAGCTGCCGAAGAAGCTGACGCCGGCGCCGGCAAAGGTGATCTTGGATGTCGAGGCGAGGACGAACACACGGTTCGGGTGCCCGGCCTCGGCCGCCATGCCCAGGATGTCCAGGGCGGGGGCGGCCTCCTCGACCAGGGGATGCACGGCGTACGCGTTGTCCCAGAAGATCCGGAAGTCCGGCGCGGCGGTCGGCATCGACGCCAGTTCGCGGGCGGCGCGCTCGGAGTACACGGCGCCGGTCGGGTTCGAGTAGGTGGGCACCGCCCACATGCCCTTGATCTGCGGGTCCGAGCCGACGAGCGCGGCGATCTTCGCCAGGTCCGGCCCGTCGTCGTGCATGGGCACCGGGATCATCTCGATCCCGTACGACTCGGTGATCGCGAAGTGCCGGTCGTAGCCGGGCGCGGGGCACAGGAACCTGACGACGGGTTCCTGGGACCACGGGCGCGGTGAATCCACCGTGCCGTGCAGCAACGACGCCACGACCAGGTCGTGCATGATCTCGAGGCTGGCGTTGTTGCCGGCGATCAGGTTCTCGGTGGGGATGCCCAGGAGCTCCCCGAAGATGGCGCGCAGCTCGGGCAGTCCGCGCAGGCCGCCGTAGTTACGGCAGTCCGTGCCGGACGCGTCGCGGTAGTCGTCGACCCCGGGCAGCGACAGCAACTCCGCGGAGAGGTCCAGCTGCTCGGGGGACGGCTTGCCGCGAGTCAGGTCCAGCGTCAGCTTCTCGGCTTCGAGTCGCGCGTAGTTGTGGGACTGGCGCTCGTGCTCTGCGACGAGTTCCTCATGGCTCATCAACCCAATCTGGGTTTGGGTAGGCATGCGGAAGGACCTTTCACCGCGCCCAACGGCACGGGCATCGGCATCGGAAGCTAGGGGACCCCGCGCACCCGGCAGAGCCCGTTGACCCTTGCTGCCTTCCGGCCCTGGGGGAGTTCACAGGATGCGCGCCGCGCGGGATCCATCGGCCAGTGTAGACAAACATCGCCCCGAACCGTGAATCGGCACCGCCACACCCCGCCGAAACCCGCGGCGACCTCCCCGTTTGGCAACCACCAGGTCATATTCGGTATGCTTCCCCACGGAGGATTCGCCTAGTGGCCTATGGCGCTCGCCTGGAACGCGGGTTGGGTTAACGCCCTCAGGGGTTCAAATCCCCTATCCTCCGCCACGGGGAAGCCCCTGTGATCCGCAGCTTCGCGGATCACAGGGGCTTTTTCGCTTCCCTGTCGTGTCGGCCCCACCCTCTAGCCTCGCGGCATGCGCTTCTCCGGCATCGTCGAGGTCTTTCCCGGCCCGGGCGGCTGGCACTACGTCGACGTGCCGGCCCGGATCGTCGAGGCCGTGACGAGCGTCGCCGTACGCGGACTGATCCCGGTACGCGCCCGCATGGGCGGCACCGAGTGGGACACGTCCCTGCAGCCGCGGGGCGACGGCCGGCATTTCCTCGCGTTGAAGAGGTCGGTGCGCGCCGCCGAGTCGGTCGAGGTGGGCGACACGGTGACGATCACGGTCGCGGAGTGCTGACGCGCCGGGCGGCTCACTCGCAGGCGACACCGTCCCGGTCACCGTCCATCTCCTCGCTGTACCCGGGCTGACCGGCGTACAGCGGCGCGGCGCCGGCGGCCCGCGCCTCGGCGCAGTTGCGGTAGGTCGCGGCGGCGGCCGGCGGCGATGCCACCGACGGGGCCGGTTCCGGCGCCACGGTCGCGGCAGGTGCGGCGGGCACGGGCGCCGGGGCGACGGCGCCGCACTCGGTGAGGACGCGGACCATCGCGTCGTGCTCGGCCTGGGTCACCCACAGCTGATAGAGGGCCTTGACCTCGATCTGCCGCGCGACGTACGTGCACCGGTAGGACCGGTTCGGCGGCAGCCAGGTCGCGGCGTCGCCGTCGCCCTTCTGCTGGTTGGCGTCGCCGTCGACGGCCTGCAGGTTGCGGGGATCGTTGGCGAAGTTCGCGCGGGTCTGCTGGTCGAGCTGCTGGGCACCCTTCTGCCACGCGTCGGACAGCGCGACGACATGGTCGATCTGCACGTCGGCGGAGGTGTCCTGGCCGCGGCGGAACTCGATGGTCGTGCCGGTGTAGGCGTCGTGGAGGGTGCCGAAGAGGACCACGCAGTCCCGGGTGGCGGTCTTGTAGGTGATGTCGACGAGGTCGCGCCGCAGGATGTCGTTGCGGGTGTCGCAGCCGTTGCGGCCGCCGTCGACGTCGACGTCGTCGCTCCACGCCGGGCCGAAGAGTTCGCGGTCGTAACCGGTCTTGGGCGCTCGCCCCTTGACCGGCAGCGTCGCGAGCGTGGCCAGCGCCGACGAGGCGGATGCGTCCGCGGGAACGTGGGTCGGCGCCGGTGCGGGGGCCGGGGGCGGGGTGGTCGTCACCGTCGGGGTCGCGGCGACGGTGGGCGCGTGCGCCGGGGTGGCGGTGTCCGTTGCTGCGGCGCATCCGGTCAGCAGCAGGGCCGCCGCGGCGAGTCCGGCGCTCCATCCCCGCCTGCGGTGGTTCGGGGACTGGCGGGACGGTGAGGCGAACACGCTGGGTACTCCTGGGGCGCGATGCGGTACGGCGGCACCCTCCGCGGGGGAACGAAAGGGCGTCTCCTGGAGGTCGTACCGGACATCCCTTTCGTTACCAGAGGTAACAGCACAAGGTGATTACGATTTGTCCGTGGTCGGATACGGCAGACAACTCACGGCCCTCGCCATCGCGCTGTCCGGCCTCGCCGGATTCGTCGACGCGCTCGGCTTCATCACCCTCGGGGGCGTGTTCGTGTCGTTCATGAGCGGCAACTCCACGCGCATGAGCGTCGGCCTGGCCGACGGCGCCTGGGGCCAGGCGGCCCTCACCGCCGGCATCATCGGGCTCTTCCTCGTCGGTGTCGTCCTCGGCGGGGTGGTGGCGCAACTGTCCGACCGCAGCCGTCGCGCCCGCAAGACCGCCGTCCTCGCCGCAGTCTCCGCGCTGCTGCTGCTCGGTGCGCTCGCCCACACGGCAGGGTGGACGCCCGTCGCGGTGGTGGCGATGACCCTCGCCATGGGCGCGGAGAACTCGGTGTTCCAGCGCGACGGCGAGGTGAGCGTGGCCCTGACGTACATGACCGGGGCGCTCGTCAAGATCGGGCAGCGGCTCGCGGCCGCCCTGTTCGGCGGGCCCCGCTGGAGCTGGCTGCCGTACCTGGGCCTGTGGCTGGGCCTGGTGACCGGCGCCGTCGGCGGTGCCCTCGCGCATCGGGCGCTCGGACTGCACGCCCTGTGGGTCGCCACCGCGGTCGCCGTCGCACTCACCGTCGCGGTGCGGCACCTGCCGTACCGGCCGTGACGGAAGCCGGTTCCCCACGCAGGCAGCGATTGTCGGTGCCTGCGCCTACGCTCGTGGGCCATGAGGTGGTATGTGCCGAGCACTCCCAGCGCGGACCTCGCCGAGCACCTGGTGTGCGTGTGGTCGGCGGTCTCCGACGGGCAGAGTCACCTCCTCGTTCCGGACGGATGCGTCGACGTCCTGTGGATCGCCGGCGTCGGCATCCGCGTGTGCGGTCCGGAAACGTCCGCGTGGTCGTTCACCCTGCCGCCCGGCGTCGTCTCCGCCGGCGTGCGGTTCCGCCCCGGTCTCGCCTCGTTCGCCCTGCGCGCGTCGGCCGCGCAACTCCGCGATACCCGCGTCGGGCTGGACGACCTGATCGGCTCGGCCGGGGCCAGACCACTCGCCGACCGGCTCGACAACGCCCGGACCGCCCCCGAACGGCTCGAGGTGTTCCAATCCGCGGTGCGGCGCTGGCTCGCGCACGGCCTTGCCCCCGACCCGCTGATCGGGCACCTCCGGCAGGCACTGTCCGGGCACTCGTGGAGCATCGGCACGCTCGCCGACACCGCCGCACTCACCGAACGTCAGCTGCAGCGCCGCTGCAACGAGGCGTTCGGGTACGGCCCGGCCACGTTGCGATCGATTCTTCGCCTGCAACGGTTCATGGCCCTCGCCGACGCCGGTCCCGGGCGCGGACTGGCCGAACTCGCATCGGTCGCCGGCTACAGCGACCAGTCGCACCTGAACCGTGAGGCCCGCAGGATCTCCACCCTGACGCCCACCGCCCTGCTCGCCGGCGAGGCGCCACGTTGGCACGGCCCGGGCTCGGCACTCGATGTCCGAAGTATCCAATCCCTCGGCGACCTCGGGGCGGAAGAATCCGCGGCATGACCGAGACCCTCTCCCCCGCCCGTCACTACCGCGAACTCGCGGCGAAGTTCACCACACGCGTCGAGGCCGTGCCGGCCGACCGGTGGGACGCGCCGTCGCCCTGCGAGGGCTGGACCGCCCGCGACGTGCTGCGGCACGTCGTCGACACGCAGCGGCAGATCGTCACCGTCGTCGGCCTGGAACTGCCCGCCGGCCCCTCGCCGGACACCGACCCGGCCGGTGCGTGGGCCGCCACCCGCGACGGCATGCAGGCGATCCTCGACGATCCGCAGCGCGCCGGCCTCGAGTACGACGGCCACTTCGGCCGCACCACCCTCGCCGCGACCGTCGCGCGGTTCTACAACTTCGACCTCGTCGTGCACGGCTGGGACATCGCTCGTGCCGCCGGCCTGGACGACTCCGTCGACGACGAGGATCTCGACTTCGTGGAGGCGACGGCGCAGGCCCTGGGCGACTCGATCCGTATGGAGGGGGTCTGCGGGCCCGCCGTCGAGGTGCCCGCGGACGCCGACCGGCGGACCCGGGTGCTCGCGCACCTGGGCCGTCGCGCCTGATCGGCGGTAGCGCCGCGCCTGATCGGCGGTGGCGTTGCGCCTGATCAGCGGTAGCGTCGGGGCATGCGCGCCCCGGGCTCCTGGCTTCCGGTGTCGTTGCTGGCTGTGGCCGCCCTCCTGTCCGGCCCCGCCGGGGCGGCACCGTCGGTGCCCGCGCCCGTCACGTCCGTCGGCATCCCGGCGACGGGACTGACCACCGACGTCCCGGCGACGTCCGCGACGATGTACGCGGGCGTGACCGACTCGGCGGACCCACCGCTCCCGCGCGACGTCGCCGAGAGCGGCGCCCCGGTGTCCGTCGGCGACAAGTTCGACGAATATCCCTATGTCCGTTACGAACTCGAATTCCCCACCGGAACCGAGGCGGTGACGCTCCGGTGGGAGGGCCGCAGCGTCAACCTCGACGACCTCGCCCTGCACGTGCGCACGGGCCGATCGTGGGGCGAGCCGCGCGCCATGGCCCGGCCCGCGGCGCCCGGCGGACCGATCGTGCTCGAGGCCCGGATCACCGGCGTCGCCGGCCCCGTGGAGATCCTGGTGATCGACGGGCCCCGTCGCGACCGGGGTTTCCGCGACGCCAACGCCGTACCGGACCAGGCGTTCGCCGATCCGGCGGACTACGACTTCGCTATCCAGCACCTCACCGACACCCAGTACCTCGCCCGCGACGACACCGCCGCCTTCCGGGCCATGACGACCTGGACGGCGCAGCAGGCCCGCGACCGGAAGATCGCGTACACCGTGCACACCGGGGACCTGATCCAGTCGTGGATCCGGCCGGGCGCCCCGGACGCCCGCGCCCGCGCGGAGTTCGAGGTCGCGTCGGAGGCGATGGGAATCCTCGAGGCGGCCGGGATGCCCTACGGGGTCCTGCCCGGCAACCACGACAACCTGTGGAACGTCGCGGGCCGGCTCGTACCGGGCGAGCACGAACGCAACCACGCGCTGTACAACGAGTACTTCGGGCCGCAGCGGTTCCGGGACCGGCCGCAGTGGGGCGACTCGGTGACCGACACCGACAACTCGGCGCACTACGACCTGTTCGAGATCGCCGGCGCCCGGTTCCTCGTCCTCTACATCGGCTACAACCCGGCGGAGCACGTGATGCGCTGGGCCGAGCAGGTGCTGGCCGCCCATCCGGACCGCAACACGATCGTCGCCGCGCACTACTACCTGGACGAGGACGGGCGCCTGCGGATGAGCGGATTCGGCGACATCGGCGGCAGTTCGGGCCAGCAGATCTGGAACCGGCTCGTCGTGCCGCACGAGTCGGTGTTCATGGTGCTGTCCGGGCACGTGGACGGGCAGACGACCGTGACCGACCGCCCGATCCCCGACACCGACCGGCGCGTGGTCGAGATGCTCGCCGACTATCAGTACTTCCTCGTCGACGGTCGACGCGCGACGGCGTTCCAGCGGTTGCTGCAGTTCGATCTCGACGACGGCACGGTCGCCATCACCACCCACTCCCCCGCGCTCGACAGCTTCCGGGTGGAGGACCACGACCCGCGGCGCCGCTACACGCCGGAGGACGGCGACTTCGTGGTGGACGTGCAACTGCGCGCCGGCGTGCCACGTGCGGTACTCCCCGGCTGAGTCCGGATCACCTTGCCGCCGAGACGAGTTCGCGGACGCGCGGCGCGACCTCCTGCGCGAATCGCTCGATGTCGGGGCGGGCATCGGTGCCGAGCACGAAGCCGCTGATGCCGTGGCGCAGGGTCAGCTCCGCGAGCTGCTCCGCCCACACGGCGGGCGGCCCGGCGAGGAACCCGCCGTCCGCACCGCCGTCGAATCGGCCGCTGATGTTGTAGAGCCGGCGGATCTCGCGCGGGTCCCGGCCGGCGTCCACAGCCGCCTCGTCGACCCGCCTCGACATCCCGGCGAGCCGGTCCGGCGAAGCGGCGAACGCGCTGGGCAGCCACCCGTCGGCGGCGCGTCCGGTGAGTGCGAGCATGCGAGGACCGTAGGCGCCGAGCCAGATTCCGATGTCGTGGGCGGGCGCCGGGCCGCGCTTGGCGCCGGCGAGACGGTAGTGGGTGCCGTCGACGCGGGCGCCACCCCGGCGGTCGGCCCACAGCTCCCGGATGACGGTGATCGCCTCCTCCAGCGCGTCGACGGCTTCGCCCGTGGTGCGGTGCGGTCCGCCGTTCGCGGCGATCGCGTCCCAGTAGGCGCCCGCGCCGAGGCCCAGCTCCACGCGTCCGCCGCTGAGGCGGTCGAGGGAGGCCGCGCTGCGCGCGAGGATCGCCGGGCCGCGCAGCGGCAGGTTCGCCACGTTCGGCGCCACGAGTACCCGCGTCGTCCGCGCGGCGACCCAGGTCAGCAGGGTCCAGGCGTCGAGGAAACGGGCCTGGTAAGGGTGGTCCTGGAAGGTGACCAGGTCCAGGCCGGCGCGTTCGGAGGCGACCGCGAGGTCGACGACCGCGGCAGGGTTCTCGGCGTCCGGCGTGAGGAAGCTGCCGAAGAGGAGCTTCCGGCCGTACTCGGCATGGCGTCCTCCCGGTGGTGAGCCGACCGCTTCATCGTGCTGCATCCGGACGGCCGTGGGAAGTTTGCCGCCACCGTCACGGGGAATGCGGGATAATCGGTCACATTCGATCCTCCGGAGGTTCCCGTGCGACTGAGCAACGTTCCGCTCCGGCTGGCCACCGGTGCTTTCATCCTCAATTCCGGGCTGGGCAAGCGCGATCTCCCGCCCGAGGCCGCCGCAGGGCTGCAGGACATGGCGAGCAAGGCGCTCCCCCGGCTCGGGAAGATGCGGCCGGAGACGTTCGGCCAGGCCCTGTCGACCGCTGAGATCGGCGTCGGCACCCTGCTGCTGGCGCCCGTCGTCTCCCCCGTCGTGGCCGGCGCCGCGCTGACCGCGTTCAGTTCGGGTCTGCTCGCGATGTACTGGCGGATGCCCGGCATGCACGAGGGCGGATCGTTCCGCCCGACCCAGCAGGGCACGCCGATCGCCAAGGACGTCTGGCTCCTCGGGGCGGGCCTGTCCCTGATCATCAGCGGGGTGAGCAGGACCTGACCGAGCGGGACCGCGGCGGTGCAGGTCCGGCAGGTGTGCCCCTGTCTCACCGTGCCACGGGTGAGCGCTTCGCCGGAGGTTCACCGCGGCGCACCAGGGGGTAACGCCGAATCATGAACACACGACGTACAACCTTGATCGCAGGCGTGTCCCTGACCGCACTCGTCGCCGCCGGATGCGGCGGCGACGACGCCTCGACGGACAACCAGGCCACCGTCGAGACGCCTCCCGCGTCTTCGGAAACGACGACCACCGGCATGCCCACCCCCCTGCCCGGCACGGATGGAGTGGCCTTCCAGCTGCCCGGGGAAGGTGGTGGCGACGACAACGCCTACACCTACGACGAAGCCGCCGTCCCGGTGGGGTCGACCGTGACCGTCGAATCCGAAGAGGAAGACGGCCGCACGACGGTCACGCTCAACGCAACCGGTCTTACGCCCACCCGCGACTTCGGCGTGCACGTACACACGCAGCCGTGCGGGCCACAACCGTCGGATGCGGGGCCGCACTATCAGAACAACGTGGACCCCGCGGCCACCCCGCAATCTCCGTCGACGGATCCGGCCTACGCGAACCCCCGGAACGAGATCTGGCTCGACATCACCACCGACGGCGACGGCAACGCCCAGACGTCGACGACCGTCGACTAGGCGGTCCGCGACGGCGAGGCCGCATCCGTGGTACTCCACGCGCAGCGCACCAGGACCGGTCCCGGCGAGGCCGGCATGGCCGGTGATCGCCTGGCCTGCATCGACGAGGACTTCTGACGAACGCCGGCGGTCCTGGAACCGCCCGGCCGCACGCGGCACCGCAGGTGGTGCAGCGACGGTCGCCGACACCGCCCCGAGGTGCGGGGTCGATGCCCCATACCGACGTATGGAGATGCGCGCAGGTACGGTGCATCCATGCGCGCGCGCCCCTATGCCACCACCAGCCCCACGCGTCTCGCCGCAGCCCTGCTCGAGGTCGCGGCGCGGATCGGGCTCGACGGCGCCAGCGTGCGCGAGGTGGCCAGCCATGCAGGTGTATCGATCGGCGCCGTGCAGCACCACTTCCCTACCAAGGACGAGATGCTCGCCTACTCGTTCCGCGCGCTCGCCGAACGGGTGCTGACGCGGCTGAGCACCGTCGACCCCGACATCGATCCGGCGCGCACCCTGTTTGCGGCGCTGAGCCAGCTGCTGCCGCTCGACGACCAGCGCACCGCCGAGGCGCACGTGATGGCGGCGTTCACCGTGCGGGCCGCGACGTCGCCATCGTTGAGCACGATCCGGCACACGACGCTGTTCACGATGCGCACCGCTGTCTCCGCCGTCCTGATCCGGATGGGCACCGCGGAGCCCGAGACCCGGGCGGCGCTCCTGCTGGCCGCGGTCAACGGCCTGGCCCTCGACGCCGTCGCCAGCCCGGAGCTGTATCCGCCGGAGTACCTCACCCACGCGCTGCACACCCAGATCCAGCTGTCGCTCGACGGCGCCGACGCCCACTGATCGCCTTCGAAATGCCTGTGGCCGAATGTCACACGCGTTCGATCTGATCGACGCGATGTGACATTCGGCCACACACACAGGGGGTGGGTCAGCGGGCGGTCCAGCCGCCGTCCATCGTGTAGGAGGCGCCGGTGACCATGCCGGCGTCGTCCGAGGCCAGCCACGCGACGAGGGAGGCCACCTCCCCGGGTTCGACGAGCCGCTTGATCGCCGGCTCGGTGAGCAGCACGTCGGCGAGCACTCGCTCCTCGTCGATGCCGTGCAGCCGGGCCTGGTCGCTGATCTGCTTCTCCACCAACGGCGTTCGCACATAGCCCGGGTTGACGCAGTTGCTGGTGACGCCGTGCGGACCGCCCTCGAGGGCCGTGACCTTCGACAGCCCCTCGAGGCCGTGCTTGGCGGTGACGTACGCGGACTTGAAGGCCGACGCCCGCAGGCCGTGCACCGACGACACGTTGACGATGCGCCCGAATCCCCGGTCGTACATGTGCGGCAGGGCCGCCTTCACGAGGAGGAAGGGCACCTCCACCATCAGGGTCTGGATCCGGCGGAAGTCGGTGAGGGCGAACTCCTCGATCGGGCGGACGACCTGGATGCCGGCGTTGTTGACGAGGATGTCGACCTCGAGCCGGAGCCCGTCGAGCTGGTCGGTGTCGAGCAGGTCCACCGCCCACGCCTGCCCGCCGATCTCGTGGGCGAGGGTCTTGGCGGCAACCTCGTCGACGTCGGCGACGGTGACCTGCACGCCGCGGGCGGCCAGTTCCCGGGCGCACGCCGCCCCGATGCCGCCGGCGCCGCCGGTGATCAGCGCGGTGCGGGCACTCATGCGGACACCGCCGTCTTCTCGGCGCCGACGGCGCGGGCATCCGCGGCATCGATGTCGCGCAGGCTGATGCCCTTGGTTTCGCGGGCGGCGACGACGGCGATGATCGTCACCACGGACGCCACGGCCAGGTAGATCGCGATGGGCACAGCGCTGCCGTAGCGGCTGAGCAGCGCGGTCGCGATGATCGGCGCGAGCGAGCCGGCGACGATGGAGGTCACCTGGTAGCCGAGCGAGACACCCGCGTAGCGCATGCGGGTCGGGAACATCTCGGCCATGATCGCGGGCTGACCGGCGTACATGAAGGCGTGGAACACCAGGCCGATGACGATGGCGGACATGACGAGGGCGTTGTGCCCGCTGTCCATCATCGGGAAGGCGAAGAAGCCCCACGTGCCGGCGGTGACGGCACCGACCATGTACACCGGGCGGCGGCCGAAGGTGTCGGACAGGCGCCCGACGACGGGGATGATCGCGAAGTGCACGGCGTGCGCGGCGAGCATCCACCACAGGATGGTGGAGGTGTTCGCACCGACGACCACCTTGAGATAGGTGATCGAGAACGTGACGACGAGGTAGTACATGACGTTCTCGGCGAAGCGCAGACCCATGGCGGTGAACACGCCGCGCGGGTATCGCTTGACGACCTCGACGACGCTGTACGAGCTGGACTTGATCTGCTCGGCCTCACGCTGGGCCTCGAGGAAGATCGGCGCGTCGGTGACCTTGGTGCGGATGTAGTAGCCGACCAGCACGATGACGGCCGACAGCCAGAACGCGATACGCCAGCCCCACGAGAGGAACGCCGCGTCGGACAGCGTGGTGGTCAGGATCAGCAGGACGACGGTGGCGACGAGATTGCCCATCGGCACGCCGGCCTGCGGCCACGACGCCCAGAAGCCGCGCGAACGGTTGGGGCTGTGCTCGGCGACGAGCAGCACCGCGCCGCCCCACTCACCGCCCACGGCGAAGCCCTGGACGAAACGCAGCGTGACGAGCAGCGCGGGCGCCCAGTAGCCGATGGCACCGAAAGTGGGCAGACAGCCCATGAGGAAGGTGGCGACGCCGACGAGCACGAGGCTGGTCTGCAGCAGCTTCTTGCGGCCGAACTTGTCGCCGAAGTGGCCGAACACGACGCCGCCGAGGGGCCGCGCGACGAAGCCGACGGCGTAGGTGACGAACGCGGCGATGATGGCGTCGAGCTCGTTGCCGTTGTCGGGGAAGAAGACCTTGGAGAACACCAGGGTGGCGGCGGTGCCGTAGAGGAAGAACTCGTACCACTCGACGACGGTGCCGGCCATCGACGCGCCGACGACCTTGCGCAGGCCCGAGGCGGGGGTCTCGTCCGGTGTACGGCCGTCGGGCCGTGCCTGTTCGACGCTCATGGGTTCGTCCTCCTCGGTTCGACTGTGACGGGCAACACTTCTGAACGCATGTGCCGAGTATTGATGCACAGATCTGCATGCACAATGACGCGATCCGCAGAGCAGATCTGCAAGAATGCACACATGAGCGCGCCGTCGGCCGATGACCTGCTGGTTCTGCTGGCCGTCGGCCGCACGGGCCGCTTCACGACCGCCGCCGACGACCTCGGCGTCAACCACACCACCATCGCCCGTCGTATCGCGGCGCTGGAGAAGAGCCTCGGCGGGCGCGTGCTGGCCCGCGCGTCGGGCGGATGGGAGCTCACCGAGCTCGGCCGCTCGGCCCTCGCCGCGGCCGAGCGGATCGAGGCCGCCGTCGCGGGGCTGGCCGGACCCGACGGGGACCGCGGGCTCGAGGGCGTCGTCCGGGTCTCGGCGACCGACGGCTTCAGCGCCTACATCGCGGCCCCGGCCGGTGCGCTGGTGCGGCGACGGCACCCGGGCGTGGCGGTGGAGATCGTCGCGGCCACGCGTCGCGCGTCGCAGCAGCGGTCCGGCCTCGACCTCGAGGTGGTGGTGGGACGCCCCCAGGTGCACCGCGCCGAGGCGCACCGGCTGGCCGACTACACCCTCGGCCTGTACGCGGCGCGGGACTACGTCGCCGAACACGGTGCCCCGACGACGGTGCGTGAGCTGAGCCGTCACCCCCTGGTGTACTTCATCGACTCGATGCTGCAGGTCGACGACCTGGACCTGGCCCGTCGCATCGCCCCGGACATGCACGAGTCGGTGAGCTCGACCAACGTGTTCGTCCACGTCGAGGCGACCCGCGCCGCGGCCGGGCTCGGGCTGCTGCCGTGCTTCATGGCCGACCGGCACGCCGACCTGGTGCGGATCCTCCCCGGGGAGGTGGAGGCGCGGCTGAACTACTGGATGGTGGCGCGGTCGGAGACGCTGCGCCGGCCGGAGGTCGCCGCCGTCGTCGCGGCGATCCGCGAGACCGTGCACGCCCAACGCTCCGTCCTGCTCGGCCGGCCCGTCGCGTGACCCACCGGCGTGCAGGTGACCGAATGTGACATCACGCTCGATAGTCTGACCAAATGTCACATTCGGCCGGGGACGCGCGGGTTGGGGCCGGCCGGTTCGCCCCGAGCCCGTCGGGCGACCTGCACCTCGGGAACCTGCGCACGGCGGTCCTCGCGTGGCTGTTCGCCCGGAGCACCGGGCGGCGGTTCCTGATCCGCGTCGAGGATCTGGACCGGGTCCGGCCCGGCGCGCAGGAACGTCAGCTCGCCGACCTCGCCGCGTTGGGCCTGGACTGGGACGACGAGGTGGTGCACCAGTCGCGGCGGCTGCCCCTCTACGACGCCGCGATCGCCCGCCTCACCCGCGCGGGCCTGACCTACGAGTGCTTCTGCACGAGACGCGAGATCCAGCATGCGGCGTCCGCGCCGCACGCCCCGCAGGGCGCCTATCCGGGAACGTGCCGGAACCTCACCGAGGCCGAACGGGAGGCGAAACGGGCGTCGGGGCGGCCCGCCGCGCTGCGCCTGCGGTCCGGCGCCGCCACCTTCACCGTGGCGGACGTGGTGCACGGCAGCTTCACCGGTGTCGTCGACGACCTCGTGCTGCGCCGCGGCGACGGCATCCCCGCCTACAACCTGGCCGTCGTCGTCGACGACGCGGCGCAGGGCATCGACCAGGTGGTACGCGGCGACGACCTGCTCACCTCGGCACCGCGGCAGGCCTATCTCGCGGCGCTGCTCGGGCTTCCGGTACCCACCTATGCGCACGTGCCGCTGGCGCTGAACGTGCACGGCAAACGCCTCGCCAAGCGCGACGGTGCCGTCACGCTCACCGACCAGGCGGCGCTGGGCCACACCGCGGCCGACGTCCTGAGCCGGATCGCGGTCTCGCTCGACCTGGCGGACAAGGACGAGCCCGTCACGCCGGAGCTGCTGCTCGAACGATGGAATCCGGCCCGGCTCCCGCGGGAGCCGTGGGTGTACGACGGCAGCTGGTGACCGGTATCGGTGCAGCGCGACAGCCCCACGGGGTCCGCGCGGCCGGCACCGCCGCGTAGTCCGGTTCGCTCCGGTCGTCCGGCTCGCGGAAGTGCCGGTGATCGTGCAATTCGGGCGCGTCGGACGTAGTGTGCGCAGTCGACAACGCGATTGGCTCCACCCTCCCACCGAGAAGGATCCGATGACGACCGGCGGTTACGACCCCAGCAAAGAGCCCAACAACCAGGGCGGCGAACCCAACCCCCCGCAGGGCGGCTACCCGCCGCCTCCCGGCAACTACCCGCCCCCCGGCAACTATCCCCCGCCCGGGAACTATCCGCCCCCGCCGGGCAACTACCCGCCTCAGGGTGGCTACCCGCCCCCGCCGGGCAACTACCCGCCTCAGGGCGGCTACCCGCCCCCGCCCGGCAGCTACCCGCCCCCGCCCGGCAACTACCCCTCGGGCGGTAGCCAGTACGGCGGATTCGGCGCCCCCACGCAGCTCAACGTGGGTGACGCGATCGGCTACGGCTGGAAGAAGTTCAGCCAGAACGCGGGCGTCTGGATCGCGTTCGTCGTCGCGGCGGCGCTGATCCAGTTCGTGATCAACGTGATCTTCGGCGGCTTCGACACGAACGAACTGACGGCGCTCAGCATCATCGGCGCGATCGTCAGCGTGTTCGTCAGCATCCTGATCCAGGCCGCCTACGTGCGCGGCGCGCTGCACGAAACCGACGGCAATCGTCCGTCGTTCGGCTCGTTCTTCCAGTTCGAGAACATCGGCGCCGTGGTGGTCGCGAGCCTGCTCGTCTCGCTCATGACCGTGGTCGGTTTCATCCTGCTGATCATCCCCGGCTTCATCGTCATCTTCCTGACCTGGTGGACGCTGCAGTTCGTCATCGACCAGAACCAGCAGCCGGTGGACGCGATCAAGTCCAGCTTCCGGGCCATCTCGTCCAACGTGGGACCGCTGCTGCTGCTGGCGCTGGCTCTGGTCGGCATCAACATCCTCGGCGCCATCCCGTGCGGCCTGGGTCTGCTCGTCACGATTCCGCTGACGATCATCGCCTCCACCTACGCCTACCGGGTGACCACCGGCCGCGGCGTCGCGCCCTGACGGACCCGGGCGTTCCACGACGCGGCACGTTACGAACAAGAGGAACAAGATGACCACCGGGGGCTACGAGTCCAATCCCGATCCGCAGGATCCGAACAAGTACCCGGGCGCGCAGCCGTACGGCCCACCGCCCGGGTACGGTCCGCCCCAGGGTTACCCGCCGCAGGGACCGAACTACGGCGGGCCCCCGCCCGGCTATGCCCCGCCGCAGGGCCCGCCGCCGCAGTACGGCACTCCCCAGTACGGCGCTCCCCAGTACGGCGCTCCGCAGTACGGTGGCGCCCAGTACGGTGGCGCACCGCAACAGCCCGGCCCGCAGTACGGGCCGCCGCAGTACGGGAATCCGGCCGGGTACGGACCGCCGCCCGGATACGGCGCCCCCGGCGGCTACCCGCCTCCACCCGGCTTCGGCCCTCCCCGCGCGCAGATCAACATCGGCGACGCGCTGAACTACGGGTGGCGCAAGTTCAGTGAGAACGTCGGCGGCTGGCTGAGCCTGGCCGGTGTGATCGTCGTGGCCGCCCTCGTGTTCGGTGCCCTGATGTTCGGCGTCGTGATGGCCTCGACCACGACGGATCGCTACGGCTACAGCACGGGCATGTCGGGCGTCGGGATCGTCGTGATGATCGTGCTGATCGTCGCGTTCGTCATCGGCATGCTCGTCGTCCAGGCCGCCGCGGTGCGCGGGGCCCTGTACGAGCTGGACGGGCACAAGCCGGCGCTGAAGGACTTCTTCCGCGTCGGCAGCCTCGGTCCGATCCTGCTCGTCTCCCTGCTCATCGCGCTCGGCACGTTGCTCGGCTCGCTCGTCATCGTCGGCGGCATCATCGTCGCCTTCCTGACCGTGTGGGCGCTGCATTTCGTCATCGACCAGCGGCAGGACGCGGTCACGGCGATCAAGTCGAGCGCGTCCGCCGCCGCGGCCAACGTGGGGCAGCTGATCCTGCTGTGGCTGGTGCTGTCCGCGATCAACTTCGTCGGCGCGCTGCTGTGCTACGTCGGCCTGCTGGTCACGGTGCCCGTCACCACCATCGCCTACGCATACGCGTACCGGGTCGTCACGGGCGGACGGGTAGCCCCCTGACGGCACGTCGCGGGCCCCGATCCAACCGGGTCGGGGCCCGCGTCCTTTTCGTCCGTTCTTCGCCTTCCTCCGGTCCGAGTGCTTGGATGGCCGGGTGACAGAGCACGTGCAGACCCAGCAATCCGACCACGCGCACTTCGCCCGCGTGGTCCGCAGCTACTACCCCGGGCTGGTGGCCCTGTTCACGGCGGTGCTCATCATCTCCAACGTCGCTGCCAGCAAGGGCGTGGCCTTCTTCGGCGACGCCGAGTGGGCGCTCGGCCCGCTGCAGGTCCTGCCGATCATCACCGACGGCGCGTTCTTCCTGTTCCCGCTCGCCTACATCGTCGGTGACGTCCTGAGCGAGGTGTACGGCTTCGCCGCGACCCGTCGCGCGGTCTACTACGGCTTCGGTGCGGTGGCGCTGGCCGCGTTGTGCTTCTGGATCGCCCAGCAGCTGCCGCCCGCCGACTTCTACGAGAATCAGGCCGCATTCGAGGCGGTCCTCGGGGTGGTGCCGCGGCTGCTGCTGGCCGGCCTCGCCGGCTACCTCGTCGGGCAGCTGCTCAACTCCTACGTGCTGGTGCGCATCAAGGAGGTCACCAAGGAGAAGCACCTGTGGGCGCGGCTGATCGGCTCCACCGTCGTCGGCGAGTTCGCCGACACGCTCATCTTCTGTGCGATCGCCGCCGGCGTCATCGGCATCACCACGTGGGCGGACTTCGTGAACTACGTGGTGGTCGGGTTCCTGTGGAAGACGCTGGTCGAGGTCGCCGTCATGCCGGTCACCTACGCGGTCATCGCGCACGTGAAGCGGCGCGAGCCGACCTACGCCGAGTGAGCGCCGCGACCGGTCCGGTCGTCCGCGGCAGCCGTCGTGGACGACGGTGGGGTTCGCGGACGCTCACTCACCGCCGCGCGTAGAACCGGCCCAGGGTCTCGGCCTTGTGTTCCTCGAGGTACCCGCCGTCGATGGCGGCGCGGATCTCGTCGACGAGGCGCACCGTGAACCGCTCGTTGTGGATGGTGCACAACGTGGACGCCAGCATCTCCTTCGCCTTGAACAGGTGGTGGATGTACGCGCGCGTGTAGTGCCGGCAGGTGTAGCAGTCGCAGTCCTCGTCGATCGGGGTGAAGTCGCGGCGGAACCGGCTGGTGTTGATGTTGAAACGCCCGTCCGGGTGGTAGATCGCCGCGTTGCGCGCCACCCGCGACGGGTTCACGCAGTCGAACGTGTCGACGCCGTGCTCGATCGCGACGAACATGTCGTCGGGCTCGCTGATGCCGAGCAGGTGCCGGGGCTTGTGCTCGGGCAGTTCCTCGGTGCACCAGCGGACGATGGTGCCGAGGTTCTGCTTCTCGAGCGCCCCGCCGATGCCGTAGCCGTCGAAGCCGCGGCCCGACTCGCCGACGATCGATTCGAGCCCGCGGCACGCCTGCCGGCGCAGGTCCTCGTACTGCGCGCCCTGCACCACCCCGAACAGCGCCTGGTACGGACGGTGGGCGCGCTGCGCCGTGAGCTTCTCGTGTTCGGCGATGCACCGCACCGCCCACGCCTGAGTCCGTTCGACGGACTGTTCCTGGTAGCCGCGGGTGTTCATCAGGGTGGTCAGCTCGTCGAACGCGAACATGATGTCGGCGCCGAGCTGATGCTGGATGCGCATCGACACCTCCGGGGTGAACCGGTGCCGGGAGCCGTCGAGGTGGGATTTGAAGGTGACCCCGTCGTCGTCGACGTGCGCGAGCCGCTCCTTGCCTTCGGCGATGACGTCGTCGGACCGCACGCCCACGGCATCCATCGCCAGGACCTTCTTGAAGCCGACCCCGAGGGACATCACCTGGAATCCGCCGCTGTCGGTGAAGGTGGGCCCGTCCCAGTTCATGAACTTACCGAGCCCGCCCGCCTCGTCGACGATGTCCGACCCGGGCTGCAGGTACAGGTGGTACGCGTTGGCGAGCAGGGCCTGCACCCCGAGTTCCTTCATCGCCTCGGGCAGGACCGCCTTGACCGTCGCCTTGGTGCCCACGCCGACGAACGCCGGGGTGTGGATGTCGCCGTGCGGGGTGTGGATCGTGCCGGTGCGTCCGAGTCCGTTGGCGAGCCGGGTGCCGACGGTGAAGAACGGGTCGGGCGGGGTGGGCACGGCGGAAGCGGTGGCACTGGGGTCGGTCACGTCGGTATCCAATCACGATGTCCGATCACGGCGCCGACGGCAGCCGCACGGCGAGCGCGAAGACGGCGACACCTGCCAGCGCGAGCACCGTGCCGACGGCGGCCGGCGCGGTGTAGCCGAAGCCGGCGGCGATCACCGCGCCCCCGATCCAGGCGCCGAACGCGTTGGCGAGGTTGAACGCCGCGTGGTTGAGGGACGCGGCCAGGGTCTGTGCGTCCTCGGCGACGTCCATGAGCCGGATCTGCAGTCCCGGGCCGACCGCGGCGCACCCGGCTCCCAGCAGGAACACCATCGCCAGGGCCGTGTACGGGTTGTGCGCCGCCGCGACGAACACGGCCAGCAGCACCGCCAGCGTCGTCATGGTCGTGAAGATGCCCGGTACCAGGGCCCGATCGGCGACGCGGCCGCCGACCACGTTGCCGACGACCATGCCGATGCCGAAGAGCATCAGGGCGACCGGAACCAGCCCCTTCGAGACGCCGGCGACGTCGGTCAGGGTGGTGCTGATGTAGGTGTACACGGCGAACACGCCGCCGAAGCCGATCATCGCGACCGCGAGCGTCATCCACACCTGCTTGCGCCGCAGGGCACCGAGTTCGGTGCTCACGCTGGTGGTGCGGATCGCCAGGGCGGGCACCCAGGCGGCGATCACGGCGACGGTGACCGTGCCGATCACCGCCACCAGCGCGAACGCGGAGCGCCAGCCCAGCGCCATGCCGAGCCACGACGCGACGGGCACCCCCACCACGTTCGCGACGGACAGGCCCATCATCACCAGCGCCACCGCCCGGGCGCGCTGCCCGCGACCGGCCAGATGTGCGGCCACCAGCGCGGCGACCCCGAAGTAGGCGCCGTGCGGCAGACCGGCGACGAACCGGGACGCGACGAGCAGTCCGTAGTTCGGCGCGAGCACCGTCGCCGCGTTGCCGACGGTGAACGCGATCATCAGGGCGATCAGCAACGTCTTGCGCGGGAGCCGGGCCGTCAGCGCCGCGATCAGCGGCGCACCGACCACGACCCCGGCGGCGTACGCCGACACCACGTGCCCGGCGGTGGGCTCGGAGACTCCGAGACCGGTCGCGATGTCGGGCAGCAGGCCCATCGCCACGAACTCGGTGGTGCCGATGCCGAACCCGCCGAGGGCGAGCGCCCACATCGCCCGGGCGCGCCCCGGCCGGGCGTCTGCTGCCGGCGCGGCCGCGGGGGCGTCCGCCGGTACTGCGGAGTCGGGTGGGCATGCGGATGCCGTCGTCGTCATGAGCGGGAACCTTCGAATAGTGCGGGATGCGCTGGATCTTGTCGGCGTGCGAACCAGCCGAGTCTCCATTGTCTTGCACACGCCGACCCGACCTCGAATCGAGCGGACGTGAGTTCGGCCACCCCCGGCACGAGCCGCGCCCTGCGAAGGATCGGTCCACGACCCGCCGCGCCCGAGACGGCGTGAGCAGATCGCGCGCCGCGGGCCGGCTACCGCACCTGCAGCGACGTTATCCAATATAGTTCTGCGACAAAGATTTCGGATACTGCTACGACCGGCGCAGCCGCGGCGGAGTTCACCAGTCCGCGCCGGCCCGTTCGGATGCGCGCAGCCGGAGCACCCCGTCGTCGATCCGGTACCGATTCATCGCCGTCAGGGCGGGTGCGTACACGTGGATGCTGACGGCCGGAGAATTCGTGTCGTTCGTCACCTCGTGGACGTGGTCGGCGTCGAAGCCGCGGGCCATACCCGCACGAATCCTATTGCGTGACAACGCAACTTCGACTCCATCGAGACCCCCGACCGCCGGGGTGCAGACGGTGGTCTCCGTCAGCACACCCTGCGCCACCGCGAAGGCGCCCGCGCTGTCGCCGTGATCGTGGATTTCGGTTCTCTGCCCGGGCAGCCACGAAAGCAGCCACACTTCGTGGTTGTCGGCAACGGCCAGTCGCCTGTACCAGCGCTGCTGCTCGTCGAATCGAACGATCGGCATCCAGCGGCCGGGATCGTTCGCGATCCGCAGGGCGAGGGAGGTGAGGTCGGCGCGCGTCGGCAGGGCATACGTGGAGAGCATCGAAGAGTCCTGGAATGAGGAGGCACGGGCGTGCCCGGGCCGGGCTGGGCGGAGACGGATTCAGCGACGACAGCCGGGACACGACTCGGCGGCACGGGCCGACGCCGTGCACAGTCCGCGCTGCCGCGCGCTCACCGAGAATGTCACGACGACCATGCCACCCCGGCCGGGTCCGCGTGTCAAGGGTTCTGCGCAGGCACTTTCGCGAAGAAGCGGGCCGGATTGTCCGTCCGCAGGCGCATGCCGGCGGAACCACCGAGCACCAGCGGCCGCGCGTAGGGACGATCGGAGCCGAGCAGTACCCGGTCCTCGCCCAGGCATGCGGTCACCGCCGCGACGACCTCCCGCCCGTACGACGACGTCTCCACGTAGACCCCCGGCCCGGGAACATCGCCGGGCCCGCCGCGCACCGCCATCCGATCGGCGTGCAGCGGAGCCAGGCCGGCGAGCATCGCGAACAACACCCGCAACGCCGGGAACCGGCGCGCCCCGAACTCGTGCCAGGCGAACCAGGCGGTGTGCATCTGGGTCACGTACGACACCATCGCCGGCCACCATGCCGGAGCGCCGGGCGCCGACGCCGGGCCGGGATGCACGAACAGAGGCTTGCGCGCCCGCTCGAGTTCCGACAGCAGCGGCGCACACCGGTCGAAGCCCGCCGGGTCGGCCAGGGTGGTCGCCGGCAACTGCAGGCCCACGCACCCGGCCGCGAGGACGTCGCGCAGCGTCTCCGGATCGGGCTCGGTGACGCCGGCGGCGGCCCACACGCCGAACCGGTCGGGCAGGCCCAGCGCCCCCTCGTGATAGGCGTCGAGCAGCGGCCGGGACTCCTCGGCGGGCAGTTCCTCGATCCCGAGGGGGCTCGACAGCGACACCAGCGCCAGATCGATTCCGTCCCGGACCGCCAGGGCCGTCCGCGCGGGGATCGAATGGTCGGCGGGGTCCACCCGGTACGGCGGTTCCCCGGGCAGGTGCAGCGTCCAGCCGTCGAGCCGGGGCGCGGCGCTGCGCGCCCGGAGGGCGTCGACGAAGGACGCCGGCCACACATGTTGATGCACGTCGACGCGGGGACGTCGCCTCATGCGTCCACGTTCGCCGCCGCGGCCCGCCGTGTCAACCGTCCTCGCATCCAGGCGACGAACCGGGCCGTCGAGCGACGCGGCCCCGGCGCGACCGATACGCCCTGCGCTCGCTCGACGCCGGACGCACCCCGGCACTAGCCTGGGACCGAGCGTCTCCGCCGACCGCCGGAAGGAGCACCCCGTGCCTCCCCACTGCGATTCCATGGACGGTCCCGTCGTCAAGGCCGCCGAGGCGGCGCTGGGCGACGACAACGTCGAGCTGATCCTGCCGTTCGTGCCCGCCGACGCCGAGGACGAAGTGCGCACGGCGTTCGAGCGGGCGACGGCGGCGCGGGCGGAGGGCCCGATCGCCCACGAGGTGGCCGATCTCTACTTCTTCGACACGGTGGTCCGGCTGCACCGCGCGGGCGAGGGCGCCCCGTTCACCGGTGTGAAGCCGGCCGGCGGCGACGTCGGGCCCGTGATCCCGCTCGCCGAGGACGCGATCGAAACGGGCTCGATCGAGAAGCTCCACGCGTTCCTGTCCGCCGAGCTGCACCGGCAGCTGCAGTCCCGGCTGGATCGGATCGTCGCTCTGACCGACGCCGTGACGACCGCCGAACGGCGGGAGTACACCGAGGCGATGCTCGGCCTGCAGGTGTACAGCCATCACCTCTACAAGAGCATTCACAGGGACCCGCACGAGGGCGGGCACTCGCACGGCTGATCCGGGGCACCGACGGTCACATCGGCATCATGTGATGCAGTCACATCGGCATCATGTGATGCATCGGCATACCCGGCATCAGCATGTGGTGCATCTGCATCATCAACATGTGCAGCATGTGCATCAAGCCCATGTCCATCGTTCCCACCTCCGCGTCCTGCGGTGTTCGTCGGAGGGCGACACCACCTCCACTATGCGCCCGCCCGAGCAGGCGTGTCACCACGCCGACGCCGCACGCTCCGTCCGGTGGCCTTGACGAGTTCGTCCACCCACAGCACCGAGGATCCGACGCCGACGGCGAGCGCCCACTGCTGCGAGGTGAGCGCGGTGGTGTCGAAGAAGCCCTGCAGGAAAGTCGTCTGCACCACGCACACCTGCAGGACGACCACCACGACGAGCGCGATCCAGATGCTGTGGTTGGTGAGGGTCTGCAACGAGAACACCGAGCCGAGTTCGGAGCGGACGTTGAGCAGATTGAACACCTGGAAGAAGACGAACGTGGTGAACGCGAGGGTGGTGGCGAACAGCGGGTCGCCGGCGCTCTCGGGGAACCACTGCGGCGCGTAGTGCAGCACTGCGACGGTTCCGGCGGTCATGACGATGCCCAGGCCGAGGATGCGGCGGAGCCGATCGCGGCTGAGCAGGCGCTCGTGGGCCGGCCGCGGCGGCCGGGACATGGTGCCCGGCTCGGTGGGGTCGACGCCGAGGGCGAGGGCCGGCGGGCCGTCCATGATGATGTTGACCCACAGAATCTGCAGCGCCGTGAACGGCGCACCGCCGGCGAGCCCGAGGGCCCCGGCGACGAGGAAGATCAGCACGAACCCCCACGCCGTGGTCAGCTGGAACTTCACGAACTTGACGATGTTGGCGTAGATGCCGCGGCCTTCCTCGACCGCGGCGACGATGGTCGCGAAGTTGTCGTCGGTGAGGATCATGTCGGCCGCGCTCTTGGACACGTCGGTGCCGGTGATGCCCATGGCGACACCGATGTCGGCCTGTTCGAGGGCGGGCGCGTCGTTGACGCCGTCGCCGGTCATGGCGACCACCTCGCCGTTCGCCTGCAGCGCCTTGACGACCCGGATCTTGTGCTCCGGCGCGACGCGGGCCAGCACACCGAAACCTGCTGCCCGGGAACGTAGCTCGTCGTCGTCCAGGGCGTCGAGGTCGGCGCCGGTGGCCGCGGCGCCGCCGATGCCCAGTTCCGCGGCGATCGCCGACGCGGTCACGAGGTGGTCGCCGGTGATCATGTGCACCTCGATGCCGGCGGCGTGGGCCACCTCGATGGCCCGCTTGGCCTCCGTCCGCGGCGGATCGACGATGCCGACCACGGCGTAGAGGGTCAGGTCGGACACCACGCGCTGCAGCGCCTCCCCGTCGCCCCGCGGCACCGCGTGCAGGTCCCGGCCGGCGATCATCAGGGTGCGCAGCCCCTCGGCGGCGAGCGACTGCACCGCCGAGCGGAGGCGCTCGCGGCGGCGGTCGTCGAGCGGGACGGGGCCGTCCCCGTCGAGCATCGCGGTGGCGCGGTCGAGCAGCGCACCGGGCGCGCCCTTGGCGAAGCACCGGTAGCCGCCGTCGGGCAGGGCGTGGAAGGTCGCCATGTACTTGTAGGCGGAGTCGAACGGCACCTCCGCCAGCCGCGGCACCGCGAGACGCGCCCCCTCGACGTCGATGCCGCCCTTCTCGGCGAGCACCACCAGCGCGCCCTCGGTGGGATCGCCGACGAGCACCCCGTCGCGGACGACGGCATCGTTGCACAGGGCCATCCCGAGCAGCGGCGTGGTCAGGTCCGGGGCCGGCATCCCGTCGCCGACGAGGATCTTGCCGGCCGTTTCGTACCCGGTGCCGGTGACGCGGAAGCTGCGGCCACGGGCCAGCAGCCGCTGCACCGTCATCTGGTTGAGGGTGAGGGTGCCGGTCTTGTCGGTGGCGATGTGGGTGGTGCTGCCGAGGGTCTCGACGGCGGCGAGCCGTTTGACGATGGCGCCGCGCGCGGCGAGCCGCGACGCGCCCATCGCGAGGGTGAAGGCGACGACCGCGGTCAGCCCCTCGGGAATGGTGGCGACGGCGAGCGAGACGGCGGTGATCAGCAGGTCGGACCACGACTGCCCGCGCAGCAGACCCAGGACGAACACGACGGCGACGACGGTGAGCGCAACGATGGTGAGGGTCTTGGCGAGCTGGTCGATGCGGCGCTGCAGCGGGGTCTTCTCCACCCCGGCGGCACCGAGCAGGGTGGCGATCGCGCCGATCTCGGTCTGCATCCCGGTGGCCGTGACCACCATCGTGCCCCGCCCGCGGGTGACGTCGGTGTTCATGAACAGCATGTCGGCACGGTCGCCCAGCGGGGCCTGCTCGTCGACGACGGGTTCGACGGTCTTGTCGACGGGCTGGGACTCGCCGGTGAGCGCGGACTCGGCGACCTGCAGCCGCGCCGCCCCGACGACCCGGCCGTCGGCGGGCACGGAGTCGCCGGCCTCGAGCAGCACGACGTCGCCGGGCACGAGTTCGGTGCGCGGCAGGTGCTGTTCACGGCCGTCGCGGCGGACGCGGGCGGTGTCGACCGCCATCTGTCGCAGCGCCTGCAGGCTGTTCTCGGCCCGGCGCTCCTGCACGTAGTTCAGGACGGTGTTGAGGGTGATGACGGCGAGGATGACGACGGGGGTCTCCCATTCGCGCGAGACCACGGCGCTGACCACGGCGGCGACGACGAGGACGAGGGTCATCCGGTCGGCGAGCAGGGCGAGCACCTTGCGCCAGCCGGGGACGGCTGCCGTTTCGGCGAGGGCGTTGGGCCCGTGCTCACGCCGGCGCTCCTCGACGACGTCGGAGGGCAGCCCGGCCGCGGGGTCGACGTCGAGTGCCGCCGCGACGTCGTCGGCGTCGCGGGTGTGCCACGTGGTGGCCAGCGTCATCTCGCACGCTCCTCGGTGGGGTGAGGTCGGGCGGCTCCCACGCTATCGATGTGACGGACACCGCGCGATTCGATGGACGATCCGCCTGTGCCGGGCGCGGATTCGTGATGTGCTGGAGGCGGTGATATCGAGGCGGACGCCGCCGGATCGGAGGAACCATGAGTGAGCCGAACGTCGACAACCCCGTCGTCGTCCTGAACGACGACGAGAGCTGGGAGCTGCTCGGCACCGAGCGGATCGGCCGGCTCGTGGTGGTCTCGGGCGGGCGGCCGGACGTCTTCCCGATCAACTACGCCGTGCGGGACAGGAAGCTGTACTTCCGTACCGCTGAGGGCAGCAAGCTGGTCGAGCTGACGGTGCACGCGGAGGTCGCCTTCGAGGCCGACCACGTGGAGCAGGACCGGGCCTGGAGCGTGGTGCTGCACGGACGGGCCCGGAATCTCGTGCACTACAACGAGATCCAGGAGGCCGAGGAGCTGGGGCTGCAGGCCTGGGTGCCCACCCCGAAGTACAACTTCGTCGAGGTCACCGCGAGCGAGATCAGCGGCCGCCGGTTCGCCCTGGTCAAGGGCTGACGCGGGCTCGGCGTCAGCCCGCCACCATGCCGACGCCGAGCCCGACCATGAGCACGGCGATGCCGCCGTCGAGCACGCGCCACGACGCGGGTTTCGCGAATACTCCGCGCAGCAGGCGGGCCCCGTAGCCGAGCCCGAGGAACCACACGACGCTGGCCAGGACCGCGCCGGCGCCGAACCACCAGCGCCCCGGGTCACCGTGGTGGTTGGCGACGGAGCCGAGCATGAGCACGGTGTCGAGGTAGACGTGCGGGTTGAGCCAGGTCAACGCCAGGCAGGTGGCCAGGGCTGCGCCGACGGTGAGGGAGCCGCCCGCCGCGGCGGTCAGGGCCGACGGGCGCAGCGCCCGCCTCGCCGCGAGCACGCCGTAGCCCACGAGGAACGCCGCCCCCGCCCAGCGGATCACCCCGAGCGCGCCGGGCACCCGGTCGAGCACGGTGGCGATGCCGGCGATGCCGGCGGCGATGAGAACCGCGTCGGAGAGCGCGCACACCGCGATCACCGGCAGCACGTGGCGTCGCGCGATCGCCAGGCGCAGCACGAAGGCGTTCTGCGCGCCGATCGCGACGATGAGCGACAGTCCGGTGAGGAATCCGACGGCGACGAGGTGCATGCCACCCACGCTAGGAACCGCCCTCGATGAAGAACAGTTGATTTTTCTTCAGTACCGTTAGAGTTGCTTCACATGGATCTGGACTTCGCGCAGCTGCGGACCTTCGCCGCGGTGCTGGACGAGGGCACCTTCGACGGCGCGGCCGCTGTCCTGCGCGTCACCCCCTCCGCGGTGAGCCAGCGGATCAAGGCCCTCGAGCAGCAGGCCGGCCGGGTCCTGGTGCGGCGCACCCGTCCGGTGTCCGCGACCGCCGCGGGCGAGGCGGTGATGCGGCTGGCACGGCAGGTGGCGCGGCTCGAGCAGGACACCGCCGAGGCGCTCGGGCTGACCGCCGGCCGGGACGAGTACGTGTCGGTTCCCCTCGTCGTCAACGCCGACTCGATGTCGACGTGGATGCTGCGCGCCCTGGCCCGCATGCCCGAGCGTCATCGCGCGCTGTTCGAACTGCACCGCGAGGACGAGTACCACGCCCCCGCGCGCCTGCGGGACGGCACCGCGATGGCCGCCGTGACGTCGGTGCCCGAGCCGGTGCAGGGGTGCGTCTCCGAAAAGCTCGGCGCCATGCGGTATCACGCGATGGCGAGCGTCGACTTCGCGGACCGCTGGTTTCCCGGCGGCGCGGGCGCCGAGTCGCTGCGGCAGGCCCCGATGCTGAGCTTCGACCGCAAGGACGACCTGCAGGACCGGTTCCTGCGGCGCCGCACCCGGCGCCGGCTCGACCCGCCCCGGCACTACGTGCCCGGCGCCGCCGAGTTCGTCGAGGCCGCACGGCTCGGCCTCGGCTGGGGCATGCTCCCGGAACCGATGCTCACCGACACCGAAGGACTCGTCTTCCTCGACTCGGACGATCCGCTCGACGTACCGCTGTACTGGCAGCGGTGGCGGCTCGAGTCGCCGGTGCTCGACGCGCTCACCGACGCCGTCCGGCGGACCGCCCGGGAGGTGCTGCGCTGACAGTGAGGATGGGCGAGTGATCCAACTGGCTGCCAGCACCCGATACGGGCGAGTGCGACGTGACGCTGCGCCCCTACCGGCCCGACGCGAGCACTGCGGACGGAGGCGGGAACCCGCCGGGCGTCAAGACCGGTCCCTGCCCACCGACCGCGGGCGTTGTCCCTCAGTCACGGGCCAGGACTCGTGGCCCGATGTGGTGAGCCAACTCCAGCGCGAGCTCGACGGGAAGCCTGCGCTCGCCGGGGCGGTGGCCGAGCAGTTCGGTTGCGCGGCCGACACGCTGCAGGATGGTGTTGCGGTGGGTGTGCAGGCGTGCGGCGGCGCGAGGAGCGTTCTCGGCTTCCTCGAGGAACACCCGCAATGTCTGGCGGAGACGAGCCGCGCTGGGTGTGTCCGCACCGAGCGGGCCCAGTGTTGTGGCGACGAATTCGGCCGCCCGGTCCAGGTCGCGAGCGGCCAACGTGGCGACCTCGAGCTCGCGGTAGAGCGCGACGCGGTCGCCGTCGCGTTGCCCGCTGACCAGACGCTGAATGGCCAGCGCGGCGTCGTGTGATCGGCGGAAGCCGGTGATGCCCGCTCGGGTGGGACCGACGGCGACCCGAATGTTCGACTGCGCCTTGGTGATTTCTCCGCGCAGTGTGTCGAGCGCGGGTTCGGATTCGGTGCCCAACCACGCCCACAGCGTCGAGGTGCCCGCGGGCAGTGTGAGGGGCGTGCGGGCGCCGGCGGCCTGGGCCAGCAGCGTCGCGGCAGACTCCAGTGCCCCCTGCGTCCCGCCCGCCGGTTCGGCCCACAGGACGAGTGCGGTGTGGCGGCGAGCGAGCTGGTATCCGAGGCGTTCGCCGGCTCGGCGGGGGTCGATCGGGGCGCCGTCGAGGATCAGGTGCACGGTCTCGGCGCGGCGGGCCAGCGCGCCGCCGAGCACCTCCTCGCGTTCCCGCTGGGCGTCGGCGATGACACGGCTCACGACATGGTCGACGTAATCGAACATCAGCTGCGAGGTG
Source organism: Rhodococcus sp. M8 (assembly GCF_015654185.1). Classification (NCBI taxonomy): domain Bacteria; kingdom Bacillati; phylum Actinomycetota; class Actinomycetes; order Mycobacteriales; family Nocardiaceae; genus Rhodococcus; species Rhodococcus sp. M8. The sequence goes on along the minus strand of NZ_CP064065.1, from coordinate 4,239,545 downwards.
ACCTCCAACAACTCCACGAATTGTGGCCCCGGCGGGACGATCCGTCCGGCATGAGCCAGAAACCGCTGCCAGGCGACATTCTGGCCCCGGCGGTAGGCCTGGTAGATCACCTCGAGGTCGATGCCGCGGCGCACGACGGTGCGGACGACGTCGAGGGCTTCGGGCGGCACGTCGATCGGCGCGCCTCCGACGTCACGCCGAGCGAGGGTGGTCAGCAGGCGCGCGGCATTGGCGCGGTTGCTCGCCGACATCTCCGCGACGATCGCCGCGTCTGCGCCCAGCATCGGGGCCACCGCCACCTCGGCGGCGTCCATCTCGGCGACGAGCTGATCGAGTTCACGCAGCATCAATTCGGCGACGTCACCGACGAGGGAAACAACTTCGGGTGCCACTGGCTCACGGAGCACGTACCAAGTGTGCCACAGCACACATATGGGTGCGAATGGTGTGCCGGCATACATGTCAACGGGTGCCGTTGCGGTCCTACTGTGAACGCCGTCACGCCCCAGCATACCGCTCGAGGAGACCGACCATGAGCATCCCGACGACCACCGAGCCGACCGGTCGCCATACGGCAAGCACGCATTTCGACGTCTTGATCGTCGGCGCCGGCATTTCCGGCATCGGCGCGGCGTATCACCTCCAGACACGCCGTCCCGGTACGACGTTCGCAGTCCTGGAGGGCCGGGATTCGATCGGCGGCACGTGGAGCCTGTTCCGCTACCCGGGCATTCGCTCGGACTCGGATATGCCGAGTTTCGGCTACGGGTTCAAGCCGTGGACGCATCGGAAGTCGATCGCAGACGGGCACATCATCATGGATTACCTGAGGCAGACCGTCACCGAGAACCGTCTCGACCAGCACGTTCGTTTCGGCTACCGGGTTATCGGCGCAGAGTTCTCCTCGGCGGACGGATACTGGACCGTCACCGCGCAATCGTCCGGCAGCGCCGAGCACGTGCACTTCACCGCGCGATTCCTGTTCCTGGGCACCGGCTACTACGACTACGAGGAAGGCTTCACGCCCGACATCGAGGGTGTGGAGGAGTTCGCGGGCCGGCTGATCCACCCGCAGCACTGGCCCGAGGACCTCGACTACGCCGGCAAGCGCGTGGTGGTCATCGGCTCCGGCGCGACCGCCGTGACGCTGATCCCGTCGATGGCCGGCAAGGCCGGTCATGTCACGATGCTGCAGCGCTCGCCGAGCTACGTGTTCTCGATACCGGCCGAGGACGCGATCGCGAACACCCTGAACAAGGTGGTCGGTCCCACCCGCGCGCACCGGATCGTCCGGCGCAAGAACATCATGCTCAACCGCGGGATCTACAAGGCCTGCCAGCGCGCGCCCAAGCTCATGCGCAAGCTGTTGATCGCCGATGTGCGCCGGCAGCTGCCCAAGAGCTTCGACGTAGACACCCACTTCACCCCGCGTTACAACCCATGGGACCAGCGCCTGTGCATGGTCCCCGACGGGGATCTGTTCAAGGCGATATCCGCCGGGCAGGCCTCGGTGGTGACCGACCGGATCAAGCGGTTCACCGAGGAGGGGATTCTGCTGGAATCGGGTCAGGAGTTGGCCGCCGACATCGTCGTCACGGCGACCGGACTCAACATGACACCGTTCGGCAACATCGCGCTGAGCGTGGACGGGCGGCGCGTGAACCTGCCCGACACCACGGTCTACAAGGCGATGATGTTGTCCGGTGTGCCGAATCTCGTGTTCGCGCTGGGCTACACGAACATCTCCTGGACCCTCAAGGTGGACTTGGTGTGCGAGCACTTCTGCCGACTGCTCGACTACATGGACAGCCACGGCTACGGCACCGTCGAACCAGTGCTCGACGATCCGCACATGGATCGTGTCCCCGTGGTCGAGATGAGCTCGGGATATGTCCAGCGGGCCGTTGCGAAGTTCCCGCGCGGCGGCACCAGCGGCCCGTGGACGGTACAGATGGCCTACGAGAAGGACGTCGAGCGGCTGCGTCGCGGGCCGGTCGAGGATCCGGCGCTCGAGTTCGCGCCCAGCCGCACGGCTGCCGTCGCGTCGTAGGAACGGAGCGACCGAGATGAAGAAGGACCTGACCTTCCCCAGCCACGGCGTCGCCTGCGCGGCCTGGCATGTTCCGGCTACCTCCGACGTGCTGGCCGGCGCGGCCGGCCGCCCGTGTGTGGTGATGGCACACGGCTTCGGCGGCACCCGAGACACCGGCCTGATCGGCTATGCCGAGGGGTTCGCCGACAGCGGCATCGACGTATTGGTCTTCGACTACCGTGGCTTCGGCGACTCGGAAGGAACACCGCGCCAGGATGTTTCCTTCCGGCGTCAGCGCCAGGACTACCACGCGGCGATCGCCGCCGCCCGTCACCTGCCCGGCGTGGACGCCGATCGAATCGCGTTGTGGGGAACGTCGTACTCCGGTGGTCATGTCGTCGCAGTCGCCGCGCAGGACAGGCGCGTCGCGGCAATCGTATCGATGACCCCCGCGACCGACGGACTGGCAGCCGCGGTGCAGATCGCCCGCTACGCCGGAGCCGGTCAACTGGTGCGCACCACCGGCCACGGGTTGCGCGACCTCGCTCGCCGGATTACCGGACGCCGGCCGCACCACATCCCGGTGGTGGCGCGGCCGGGAAAGGTGGCGATCATCAGCGCCTCCGGCGCCGAGGAGGCCTACACCTCGATCGCCGGACCGACGTGGCGCAACGAAATCTGCGCGCGCACAGCACTGGAGGTGGCCGTGAACCGGCCCATCACCGCTGCCGGCCGCCTTGGCTGCCCAATCCTTGTGCAGGTGGGCACACACGACCGTGTCGCACCGCCCGTCGCCGCGCGCAGGACCGCGAAGAGGGCAGGGGCCACTGCACTGTTGTGCGAGTACCCCGTCGATCACTTCGACGTCTACGACGGTCCTTGGCAACAACGGATGCTGCGTGACCAGCTCAGCTTCCTGATCCGCGCCCTCGATCCGGCGCGGCCCTGCTGATCGTCACCGTTCCCCCGAGCTGCTCGCGCTCGACGCCCATGACATTCCGATGGTGCGCGACTCGCTCGGCGGAGAGTCGAGATCTACCACGTCCTGTGCAGTGCACACGTTCACACGTTCGAGCATCGGGCCCTGACCGCAGCCGCTCGACATCCCTCGGAGCATCCACCGGTGCGTCCCGAGCGGCCGGTCGGTTAGCGTGACGGGTCCGGCCCCGGCGAGAGGACGAACGATGACCACAGCAGCACCTGCACCGGCACGACAGCTGAGCCGGGCCCTGGCCGGCGTGCTGGCCGTCCTCGTCACCACCGGGTGGGCGGCGAACCACTTCGCCGCGATGATCCCCGTCCTGCGCGAGCACGAAGGCCTCTCGCGCGCGCTGCTCGACGGGGTGTTCGGCATCTATGCGCTCGGGCTGCTGCCCGGTCTCGTCGGCGGCGGCGCACTCTCGGACCGGACCGGCCGTGCGGCGGTCGTCCTCCCCGGTGCGACGATCGCCCTCGTCGGCACCGTGCTGCTGCTCGTCCGGCACGACGCCGCCGGACTCGTCGCGGGCCGCCTCGTCGTGGGCATCGGCGCGGGCCTGGCCATCGGTGCGGGCACGGCCTGGGCCACCGACCTGCGCGGGAAGGTCGGCACGGTGCTCGCCGGCGTCGCGCTCAGCTCCGGATTCGCCCTGGGGCCTTTCGTGTCCGGTCTGCTCGCCGAGTTCGGCCCCCGGCCGCTGTCCCTGCCGTTCGTGCTCTCGGCCGCGTTGTCGGCCGCGGCCGTCACCGCCGCGACGGTGTGGAGCCGGCCGGCCCACTACGCGGCGGCGGACCTGCAGCCGGTCGTGCCGGGACACGGACGGTCGGTGGCCGGTGCGCTGTCCTGGTCACTGCCGCTGGCACCCTGGGTGTTCGCCTGCGTCACAGTCGCTTTCGTGACGTTTCCGGCCCGGGTCGCGAGCGCGTACGCGGGACCGGCGCTGACCGGGGCCGCGGCGCTGCTCGCCCTGGGCTCCGGGATCGTCGTGCAGGCCGTGGCCCGTCGGCGGGAGTGGGGCCCGCAGGCCGGGACGGCCGGCGCCGTCCTCGCCGGACTCGGGTTCCTCCTCGTCGGCGCCGGCGGGGCGCACCCGCCGCTGTGGCTGCTGCCCGTCGCGGCACCCGTGCTCGGGGTGGCCTACGGGCTGTGCCTGCGCGAGGGCCTGCTCGACCTGGAGTCACTCGCGCCGAAGACCTCGCGCGGGACGCTGACCGGCGTCTTCTACGTCGGCACCTACCTGGGCTTCGCGCTGCCGCTGCTGCTCGTGCTGTTCGAGCCCACTACCGGCGCGAGCCTGCCGCTGTTCGTGCTCGCCGTCCCGGCGTTCGCGGTCGCGCTGGTACGGGCCCGCCGGCTGGCCGTCGCCGAGCACCCCCGCGCCGTCGACGCGCCGCGCAGCCCCGGCGAATCGTGGCGGACGGAAGGACACCGGTCATGACCACGCGCCCCGACCTGACCCTCGAACAGCAGGCCGCCCTGCTGTCCGGCCACGATTTCTGGAGCACCGAGGCCATCGAGGAGGCCGGGATTCCGAGTGTCGTCCTGACCGACGGCCCGCACGGCGTGCGCTATCAGTCCGGCGACAGCGACCACCTCGGCCTGCACGCCAGCCTGCCCGCGACGTGCTTCCCGCTCGCCGTCGCCGTCGGCTCGAGCTGGGACCGGAGAGTCGCCGAGGAGGTAGGCCGCGCCGTGGCACGGGAGGCGCGCGCCCTCGGCGTGCACGTGGTCCTCGGGCCGGGCGTCAACATCAAGCGCTCACCGCTGTGCGGACGCAACTTCGAGTACTACTCGGAGGACCCGCTGCTCTCCGGCGTCCTCGGTGCGGCGCACGTGCGGGGTCTCCAGTCCGTGGGGGTCGGGGCGTGCGTCAAGCACTTCGCCGCCAACAACCAGGAGACGGACCGGATGCGGGTCAGCGCGGACGTCGACGACCGGACCCTGCGCGAGATCTACCTGCCCGCCTTCGAACGAGTCGTCGCCGAGGCCCGGCCCGCGGCGGTCATGTGCTCCTACAACAAGGTCAACGGCGTATCTGCGGCCGAGAACCGATGGCTGCTCACCGAGGTGCTCCGCGAGCAGTGGGGATTCGCCGGGGTCGTCGTCTCCGACTGGGGCGCCGTCGCCGACCGGGTGGCCGGGGTCAGGGCCGGGCTCGACCTCGAGATGCCGGGCAGCGGCGGCGGCACCGACCGGCAGGTGGTCGACGCCGTGCGCGACGGCCGCCTCGACCCGCGTCTCGTCGAGGCGAGCGCCCACCGGGTCCTGGCCCTGTCGGACCTCGTGCGGCCCGCCGCCGGCGACCTCGACCTCGACGGCCAGCACGCGCTTGCGCGCCGGCTCGCCGCCGACTGCGCGGTGTTGCTGAAGAACGACGACGGCGTCCTCCCGCTGCGCCGCGGGCAGCACGTCGCGGTGCTGGGATCGTTCGCCACCACCCCTCGATTCCAGGGCGGCGGAAGCTCGCACATCGCGCCGACCCGGGTCGATCCGGCGCTCGACGCCGTCCGCGCGCTCGCCGCGGCCCACGGCCTGACGGTGTCCGCGGCCGACGGCTTCCCGCTCGGAGCGGACGGCGATGCCCGGGCCCTGCTCGACGAAGCGGTGCGCGTGGCGGCCGTCGCCGACGTGGCCGTCGTGTTCGCCGGCCTCACCGAACGTGAGGAATCCGAGGGCTTCGACCGCGACACGCTCGACCTGCCGCCGGTGCAGGTCGCCCTCGTGCGGGCCGTCGCGCAGGCGGCACCGCGCACGGTCGTCGTCCTCGCCCACGGCGGCGTGGTCTCGCTCGAGGGCTGGCACGACGAGGTCGATGCGATCCTCGACGGCTGGCTGCTCGGGCAGGCCGGCGGGTCGGCGATCGCGGATCTGCTGCTCGGTGTCGCCAACCCGTCCGGACACCTCGCCGAGACCGTCCCGCTGCGACTCGAGGACACCCCCTCGTACCTCAACTTCCCCGGCGAGCAGGGGCACGTCCGCTACGGCGAGGGCGTCATGGTGGGCTACCGCGGCTACGAAACCCTGCGCCGCGCCGTCCGCTACCCGTTCGGACACGGCCTGAGCTACACGACGTTCGTCACCGAGTCCCTCGACGTCGCGCTGGGGGGCGACGGCACCGTCGCGGTGCGCGTGCGCGTGCGCAACGCCGGCGACAGTGCCGGCAAGCACGTGGTGCAGGTGTACGTCGCCACCGACGCCGGTCCGGTGCGACGCCCGGTGCGCGAACTGCGAGCGTTCGAGAAGATCGAGCTGGCGCCCGGCGAGGCGCGCGACGTCGAGTTGACCTTGGAACGAAGGGCTTTCGCGTACTGGGACGTCGAGCTCGACGACTGGGTCGTGGCGCCCGGTGAATACGCGATCCAGGTGTGCGCCGACGCCGCCACGGTGCTCGAGGCGCGCACCGTCACACTCGCGGGCGATGTGGTCTCGCGCCCCCTCTCGATGGAATCGACGGTGGGTGAATGGTTCTCGCATCCGACGGTGGGACCGGCGTTCCTCGAGGTCCTCACCGGGGCGACGGGTTCCGCTCCCACCCCGGATCCGCAGGAACACGCCGGACTGCTGCGCATGGTCGAATCGATGCGCATGGCCCAGTTCCTGACGTTCCTGCCGATCCCGGTCCCTCAGGAGAAACTCGACGAACTCATCGCGCTCGGTGGCACGGTCGCGAACTCGGCCACCGACGCGGCCGCGGGCAACCGGGACCACCCGGCTCCGACGCCGCCCGGGCAGCCGGGCGGACCGTGAGACGTCACCGCCCGCCGATCGTCGTTCGTCGTTTTTCTCCGAATTCCGAGGGGTGCGCGCCGATTCCTCGAATCGCCGATTTCTCACGGCCCCGATTTTCCGGGGAATCGAATGCGAGAAACCGTGTGACCCGAATCGAAGAGACGATCGAAGTTGTTCCGCCGATTCGCGAAATTCTGCATTCACCTTCCGGAATCGAATTCGGTGAGGAAATCGCGTGCCCAAACTCGGTCGAAAACCCTTTCCGCGCCCGTGCACCCGAGCACCGACGCAGAGCAGACCGGAAGACGGTTGTACGCCCGGAATCACGGAGTCGAATTGGCGTAACTTCCGGAATCACACACTCCGGGTCCGAAAATTCCCATACGTTCCTCAACGTTGTGCCCTGAGTATCAAAAGAGGCAGGGCGGGCTGCGCACCGATCACGACAGAACGGTCCGAACTCTTCCCACCTTGCCGATATGGAATCCCGAATATTGCGACACGAGCAGGCGGGAGCCTATGCTGTGCAAGCACGCCGGCTCACACAGCCGCGGGAATTACACCGGCCGTCGCAGGGAACGGGCCACCCCGCTTCCGGTGCGACGCCCGGACCGGGGCGCACGCGGAAAGAAGGTTGCGCATCGGCATCTTCTCTTGCACCGATATCAGCCCGCCCGCCTGAATTGCCACCGATTGTCGGTGGCAATTCGGTGAAGGGCTGTGCCCGTTCCTGAAACCTCCCACGAGCGCCGGCCGAGACAGTGCGCCCGTTCGTTCGTCGCGCACAGCGTCCCGCATCGGATGCGCCACCGTCATTTCCAGGACACAAGGGACCGATATGGCCGCCCCATCCCTACGCCACCACGCACATCCATTCCCCGATGGTCAGATTCCCCCCGAAGCGTTCCCCTTGTCACCGGCTCAGTACGGGATCTGGTTGGCGCAGCAGCTCGCCCCCCAGGTCCCCTTCGTCATCGCCCAGTACGTGGAATTTCCCGGGCCGTTGGATCTCGATCTGTTGCGTGCCGTGTCCGAAACCGCCGGTCGCGAGTTCGAGACCGTCTTCCTGCGCCTGATCGAGATCGACGGGCGCCCGTTCCAGATCGTCGATCGGGAACTCGACTTCCGGACGGAGATTCTGGACTTCCGCGACCGGCGTGAGCCGAGGGCCGCCGCCGAGGAATGGCTCCGGCGAGACGTCGAACGCCCCGTCGACCTGCTCGCCGACCGGATGTGCAAGATCGCGGTCCTGTGCATCGACGACTCCGACTTCCTGGTCTACGTCAAAGCCCATCACATCGTGCTGGACGGTTACGGGGCAATGATCCTTATGAATCGGGGCGCGGAGTTGTACGCCGCCGCACTCGAGGGCCGCGCGGCGGACGCCGGACCGTCGACAGACCTCCACACCCTGTACGAACGGGACCGGAAGTATCGAGCATCGCGCAGGTTCGCCGCCGATCGTGACTACTGGTCGCAGCGGATGCTGGCCGCGCCCAACGGAACCGGAGACACCGCAGTGCCTCCGGCCGTCACGTCCCTCGTCGAGACTGCGGAGTTGTCCCCAGCCGCCTCCGATCACCTGCAGGGGTCCGCCAAGACGATGAACGCAACGCCGACGGCGGTCGTTCTCGCGGCTTTCGCATGCTTCTTCTCGCGGCTGTCCGGCAGCGGCGACGTACTCGTCAACATCCCTGTCTCCGCTCGCACAACCGCACAGCTACGACATTCGGCCGGCATGTTGGTCAACGTCGTCCCGCTGCGGATCGCGGTTCACGCCGAGGACACGCTCGGTGAGCTTGTCGGGCGGATGCAGCTCGAACTGCTGGGAGCGTTACGCCATCAGGGCTGCGGGATCGAGGACATCCGGCGCTCCACGGGGAACGCGGTGTCCCGCTTCTCGGTGCCCCTCGTCAATGTGATGCTCTTCGAGCAGGAGCTGGGACTGGGCGCGGTCCCCGGCACGGTCCATGTCCTGTCCCGGGGACCGGTCGGCGATCGAATGATCAGTGTCTGTCCCGGCGGTTCACCGGCGACGACCACGATCGAATTCCGCGCCAATCCGAATCGGTATCGAGAAGACGAGATACGCCGGCAGTGCACCCAGATCGCGGAACTTCTCGAAGAATTCGTCACTGCGGATCCGGGAACCCCCCTCGGCTCCATCCATCGCACGAGCGCGCGTGAGGCGGAACGCCGCTTCCGGGACGCATCGCTCGTGGACTACTGGACATCGACACTGGCGAGGCTGCCCACGCCGCCGGAGCTGCCGATCGGCCCCTCGCCGATCCGCCATACGAAAGATCCTGCGACAGTTCGGTTCCCGATCGACGACGACTCGTGCCGCGCCGTGGTCGCGCTGGCCGCCGAGCAGCACGTCGATTCGTTCGTCGTTCTGCATGCCGCGGTGTCGGTACTGTTGGCACGCCTCGGCGGTGTCGACGACGTCGCGATCGGCACTCCGGTTCCGCGCACCGGAGTATCCGACGCCGAGGTGGACGGTGTCGTCAGCGCCCTCGTCCTGCGTGCTCGTGCCGGTTCCGCGATGAGATTCGACGACCTGGTTGCGCAGCTCGGCCGAACCGACCGGGAGGCCTTCGAACATGCCGACGTGTCCCCGCGACGTCTGGCCGAGGCACTGGGTCCGAGTCAGGACGGGACTCGGTCACCGTTGTATCGGGTGACGCTCGAACATCACGTCGAGGCACAGTCTTCCGCCAGCGAGCCGGATACGTGCACGGCAACGACCTACGACAGCATGTGCTTCGGCACAGCGGACCTGCAGATCTCCGTGACCGAGCGGCGGAACCGCATCACCACCGGCATGAGCGTGAGCATGCGGTATGCGACCGAGCCGATCGCCGAGGGGACCGTCTGCGGGTTCGCGAACCGGTTCACGCGGATTCTGACGGCGATCGCGGCGGATGCGTCCGTGCGGATCGGCGACATCGATCTGCTCGGCCCGGAGGAACGGGAGACTCTGGTACCGGCGCGGGGCCCGGACGGAGTCCCGGTGCGACGTCTGCCGGACATCCTCGCGGCTGCGGCGTCCGCGGACCCGGAGGCCATTGCGGTGTCGTGTGGGACGGTCCGGATCTCCTACCGAACACTCGACGAGCAGACGAACCGGCTGGCACGGCGCCTGATCGACCTCGGTGCGGGTCCGGAACGCTTCGTCGCGATCGGGATCGAGCGGTCGGCCGACTCGGTGGTGGCGGTATGGGCGGTAACCAAGGCGGGCGCGGCGTTCGTGCCGGTGGATCCGACCTACCCGGCCGAGCGGATCGAGTTCATGCTGGACGACTGCGGCGCGGTCCTGGGACTGACGACGGTCTCCCAGCGTGCTCGGATGCCGGAACGCGTGCGGTGGGTGGTGCTCGACGATCCCCGGATGGCCGACCCGCCGGCCCGGCGCGGGACGGCGGTGGCCGATACGGACCGCGTGATGCCGCTGAGGGCGGATCATCCGGCGTACCTGATCTACACCTCGGGGTCGACGGGGACGCCGAAAGGTGTCGTGATCACGCATCGCGGACTGGCGAACCTCGTGGCCTTTGCGGCGGCATCGGCCGAGCCGGGGGCGCGCGTATGGCACGGCGCGTCGCCCAGTTTCGATCTGGCAGTGCTCGAGATGCTCCTCGCGTTCGGTGTCGGGGCTCAGCTGGTCGTAGCACCCTCCGGGGTGTACGGCGGCGCCGAACTCGCACGACTGCTCGCCGCCGAGCACGTCACGCACTGGTGTGCCACCCCGGCGGTCCTGTCCACCCTCGACCCGAGAAGTCTGGACGACCTGGTCTTCGTGATCGTCGGCGGCGAATCGTGTCCCCCGGGCCTCGTGGAGCGGTGGGCACCGGGCCGGCGCATGGTCAACGGGTACGGTCCCAGCGAGGCCACGGTGCAGGCGACGACCGAAGATCTTCTGCCCGGCGACGGCGTCGGACTCGGGAATCCGGGGCCGGGATTCGAAGCGATCGTGCTCGACGCACGCCTGCATCCCGTACCCGTCGGCGTCGTCGGGGAACTCTACCTGTCGGGACCGGCTCTGGCGCGGGGGTACCACCGCCGGTCCGGGACCACCGCGACGCGGTTCGTGGCGGATCCGTTCGGGGCACCGGGACGGCGGATGTACCGCACCGGAGACCTGATGCGCTGGTCGACCGGGACGAGCGCACCGGTCGGCGGAACCTCGCTACTGCGGCTCGAGTACGTCGGACGCGCGGATCTTCAGGTGAAGCTGCGAGGCCGGCGAATCGAGCTCGGCGAGGTGGAGGCGGCGTTGCTCCGCCACGACCGGGTGGGTCAGGCAGTGGCGGTGCTCCGGGTCGACGGTGGAATCGAGCATCTCGTGGGCTACGTGGTGCCCCGCCCGGGCGAGGTCGTCGACGGGGCAGAGGTACAGAAGTCGGTGGCGACCGCGCTGCCCGACTTCCTGGTGCCCGCGGTAGTGGTGGTGCTGGCCGCGATGCCCGTCACCGCCAACGGCAAGATCGACCGGAATGCACTGCCGGTCCCGACGTTCGGAGGATCGGCGTACCGGCCGCCGCGCACGGCGCTGGAACGGACCCTGGTTGGGGCCTTCGCCCAGGTACTCGGCGTCGCCCCCGACCGGGTAGGCCTCGACGACGGCTTCTTCGACCTCGGCGGGGACTCGCTGCTGGCCACGGGACTCGTCGCCCGGATCCGCGGGACCCTACGGGCCGAGGTACCGATCAGGACCGTCTTCGAGGCCCCGACCGTCGCCGGACTGGTACCGCGGCTCGCGGAGTGCGGTGTTGCGCGGCCGCCGCTCGTCCCGCAGCGGCGACCGAAGCGGATTCCGTTGTCCTACGCCCAGAGTCGACTGTGGTTCATCCACCGATACGAGGGGCCGTCGACGACGTACAACCTTCCGATGGCGGCGCGTCTCCGCGGGGAAGTGGACGTCGCGGCCATGGTGGCGGCCTTCACCGATGTGGTCACCCGTCACGAGAGCCTGCGCACGGTGTTCGGGGAGGAAGAGGGCATTCCCTTCCAACAGATCCTGCCGGTCGACGAGGTCACGCTGTCGCTCCCCGTGACAACGGTGTCCGGCGAACTCATGGCCGACGCGGTCGGGGCGGAGGTCGCGTACCGCTTCGATCTCTCCACCGAAATCCCCATACGCGCGGCGCTGCTTCGGCAATCTCCCGACGAGCACGTTCTGGTGCTCGTGCTCCACCACATCGCCGGCGACGGCGCCTCCATGGTCCCCCTGGTGCGCGACGTCATGACCGCATACGCGGCCCGGGCCGCAGGATCGGCGCCGAACTGGGATCCGCTGCCGGTGCAGTATGCGGACTACGCGCTGTGGCAGCGGGAGATGCTCGGTACGGAGACCGATCCGGACAGTATGCTCTATCGCCAGTTCGAGTACTGGCGAGCAGAATTGGCAGATGCGCCGGAGCAGCTCCGCTTGCCGACGGATCGAATCCGGCCTCCGGTGCAGTCGTTCGAGGGCGGAACGGTCGAGTTCACCGTCGATGCGTCGCTGCGGGAAGCAGTCGACGGGCTGGCCCGCTCACGCGGAGCGACCACATCGATGGTGATGCAGTCGGCACTGGCCGTGCTACTGCACAAGCTCGGCGCCGGAACCGACATCCTCATCGGCGGTCCGGTAGCGGGCCGTACCGATGAGCTGCTGGCCGACCTGGTGGGGTTCTTCGTCAACTCCTGGGTGCTGCGCGTCGATCTGTCCGGACTCGACAATTTCACAGCGGTTCTCGACCAGGTGCGGGCAAAGGCGCTGGCCGCGTACGAGAATCAGGACGCGCCGTTCGAACGCCTCGTCGAACTGCTCAATCCGGTCCGGTCCACCGCGCATCACGCATTGTTCCAGGTCGCGATGGCGTTGCAGAACAACCCGCTTCCTGTGCTCGACTATCCCGGGCTCCAGGTCGCGATGGAGCCGGTGACGGCCGGCGTGGCCCGATTCGACCTGTTCTTCAGCCTGTCCGACGTTCCGGCGACACCGCATTCGCCCGGAGGGATGCGGGGAACGATCGAGTACGCGAGCGATCTGTTCGATCGCAGCACCGTGCAGCAGATCGCGGCGCACTTCGTCCGGGTTCTCACGTCGATGGTGACGTGTCCGCAACGCCGCTTCGGCCTGGTGGACCTGCTCGAACCGCACGAGCGCGTGCAGGTGTTGCAGGAGTGGAACGGCACGACGGTGACCGTCCCGGACACAACGGTACCGATGCTGTTCGCCCGGCAGGTGTCCGCCGACCCGGATGCGGTGGCGCTCACGTCCGGTACCGAACAGTGGACGTACCGGGAGCTGGCGGCTCGCGCGACCCGATTGGCCCACCGGTTGATCGACCTCGGGGTGGGCCCGGAGTCGGTCGTGGCGGTCGCCCTGGATCGTTCGGCGGCATCGATCGTGGCCCTGCTGGCGGTGTCGACGGCCGGCGGCGCGTATCTGCCGATCGACCCGGGCTATCCCGGTGAACGCACCAGGTTCATCCTCGAGGACGCCGCTCCGCTCCTGGTGCTGAGCGACGCTGTCGTCGCCGGTCGATTGCGGTCCCCGGCATGCCCCGTGCTGCTCCTCGACGCCGGCGGAGCATCGGTCGGCGACCCGACGACGCGAGTCGGTCCCGTCACCGATTCCGATCGGCGAATGCCACTGCGTCCCGAGCATCCGGCATATCTCATCTACACCTCGGGCTCGACCGGCGTGCCGAAGGGCGTGACGATCACCCACCGCAATCTCGTCCACCTGGTCTCGCACGGCTGGCCCGCGAACCGGCCGCGGGAGCGGATGTCGATGACGTCCTCGCCGGGTTTCGATGCGTCCGTGTACGAAATCTGGCCGGCCCTGCTCACCGGCGCCGAACTCGTGCTCGCCCCGCCCGGGCCGGCAGATCCGATGGATATCGCGCAGACGGTGCTCGACCACGGTGTCACAGCCGTGTTCGTCTCGACTCCGATGTTCCATCTGCTTGCCGATCCCGGCATCGCCACGGACGGGGTATGGGATCACGTGGACCAGGTGGTCACGGCTGGTGCGGCGCTGTTCCCGGCGGCCGTCGACCGCTTCCGCGCCGCGCATCCCGGCCCCCTCGTGGTCAACGCATACGGACCGACGGAGACCACCGTCTGCGCCACCCTGTATCCGGTGCCGACCACCCACGAACCGGGCAGCAGCTCGGTGCCGATCGGAACACCCATCGAGGGCGTGCAGGTGTTCGTGCTCGATGCCGGCCTGCAACCGGTACCGGTCGGGGTGCCCGGGGAGCTGTACCTGGCCGGCGCGGGCGTCGGACGCGGCTACCACGGCCGGCCGGCGATGACGGCGGGCCGGTTCGTCGCATGCCCGTTCGGGGCGCCCGGGCAGCGGATGTACCGGTCGGGGGATCTCGTGGCATGGCGGTCCCGCGAACGCACGGAAACCGGGCGGGTGAGAGCCGCAGACCTCGAATTCGTCGGCCGCGTCGACGACCAGCTCGAGATCCGTGGATTCCGGGTCGAGCCCGGTGAGGTCGAGGCGGTCCTGACTTCCCATCCCGCAGTCGCACAGGCGGCGGTGGTCCCGCGCGCGGTACCGGGTGACATCGCGAGCACGCAGCTGGTCGGATATGTCGTCCTCGACCGGGACCTGACCCTGCGGGCGGAGGCAGCCCGGGAGTCGGAAGCGGTCGAGCGCTGGCAGGCTCTGTACGACGACGTGTACTCGGACGCGGCGGCGGCCGTCCCCGCCTCACCGGCACTGTCGCTCGACGAGGACTTCGGCGGCTGGAACGCCAGCGCCACCGGTCGACCACTGCCCCTCGACGAGATGCGGCAGTGGCGGGACGCGGCCGTGCAGTCGATCCGGACGCTGCGACCGCACCGGCTGCTCGAACTCGGCGCGGGCTCGGGATTGCTGCTCGCCGAACTCGCCCCCGAATGCGGCGAGTACTGGGCGACGGACTTCGCCGCATCGGCGATCGCGTCGCTGCATGCCAAGGTGGCCGGACAACCGTGGGCGCAGCGGGTGCGGCTTCGGACGCAGCCCGCTCACGTGACCAACGGTCTTCCCGAAGGCCACTTCGACACCGTGGTGCTCAACTCGGTGGTCCAGTACTTCCCCGACGCCGCGTATCTGCTCGAGGTACTCGGAGAGGCACTGCGACTGCTCACGCCCGGCGGGGCGCTGTACCTCGGCGACGTTCGGAACCTGGCATCGTTGCCACAGTTCGCGGCCGGAGTGGAACTCGCGCGTGCCGGCGTGACAGACACCGCATCGGTCGTTCGCGAACGGGTCCGCCGAGCGATGCTCACCGAGCGGGAATTGCTGCTCGCTCCCGAATTCTTCACCTCACTGCCGCAGCACCTGACCGGCATCGCAGGGGCAGAGATCCAGCTCGGCCGGATGCACGCGGTCAACGAACTCAGCTGCCACCGCTATCAGGTGATCCTGCGTACCGATCCGGCGCCGGTCCGCTCCCTCGGAGACGCCCCGAGGCAACCGTGGCGCCGGTGGGGAACGATGGCGGCCCTGTGCGACCACCTCCGCGCACATCGGCCGGACATGTTGCGTGTCGACGGGGTACCGCACGCCGGGCTGGTGCGTGCCGTCGCGCTGGCCGACCGGCTCGACGAGGCACCCGATGACGTGCCGGTGCAGAACCTGCTCGACGGAGCTCCGACGCAAGACGGCTGGATGCCGCACGACTTGGATTCCGTCGGAAAGGAACTCGGATACTCGATCGCGGTGACCTGGTCCCCCACGCCGGGCGGGATGGACGCCGTCTTCATCGCCGGGGAGACGAGCGACACCTATCCCGCCGCCGTGACGGATGTGTATCTCCCGGCGGGACCGATCGGTCCACTCGCTCGATACGTCAACGACCCCGCCGCGAGTACCCGCATCGACGAGATCCGCCGCTTCGTCTCCGAGCGACTTCCGGACTTCATGGTTCCGTCCGCACTCGTGCACATGGCCGCTCTCCCCTTGACCGCGCACGGAAAGCTCGACCATCGGGCACTGCCGGCACCGGAGTTCGCGATCCCGGGCGCTGACGTCCAGGCGCCGTCGACACCCACCGAGGAGACACTGGCCGCCGTCTTCGCCGAAGTGCTGGGACTCGGGCGGGTCGGAGCGCACGATTCCTTCTTCGCGCTCGGCGGGGACTCGATCATGTCGATCCAGCTCGTCGCACGGGCGAAGGCGGCGGGTGTGCTCATCTCGCCACGAGACGTGTTCGAACACAAGACCGTTTCGGCGTTGGCCGCCGTGGCCACCTCCCTCGCACAGGGCCACGAGGCGCTTCCGGAACTGCCCGGAGGAGGAATCGGCGACATCACCCCGCTCCCGATCCACCGATGGCTGTTCGAACGCGGCGGTGGCCTCGACCGATTCTCCCAATCCGTGTTGCTCACCCTCCCCGCCGAGGCGGACGAGGCGAATCTGACGGCCGCTCTGCAGGCGGTCGTGGATGCGCACGACATGCTGCGCGCACGACTGCACCTCCCCTCGGAGTCCGCATCCGGATGGGGCCTCGAAACACGTCCGGCCGGAACGGTACACGCGGACAAGCTGTTCCTTCGGATACCGGTCGACTCGGTCACCGGCCCGGACTTCACCTCCACCATCGGGGCGGCACTCGATGCCGCGACCGGGCGGCTCGACCCCACGTCCGGGATCGTGCTGCAAGCGGTGTGGTTCGATGCGGGACCGATCGGCAGGTTGCTGCTGGTGGCCCATCACCTGGTGATCGACGGCGTGTCGTGGCGCATCCTGGTGCCGGACCTCGCCACCGCGTGGGGAAGGACCGTCGCAGGACTCGAGCCCGAACTCGAAGCCGAGCACACCTCGATGCGCCGATGGGCCCACGGGCTGCGCGAGGAATCCCGCAGCGAAAACCGGCGCGCAGAACTGGATCTGTGGCAGGACATGCTCTCGGTCGAGGAGCCTCCCCTGGGCTCGCGGTTCCTCGACACTGCGAAGGATGTCGGTGCCACCCTCGACACGATCACCGTCGACGTGCCGACCGTCACCACCGAGATCCTCCTCACCGCACTGCCGGCCGCCGTCCACGGCGGCGTGAACGACGGCCTCCTCACAGCCCTCGGCGCAGCGGTGATCACGTGGTGCCGCGCTCGCGGACAGGACACCGATCGGGTCCTGGTCGGGCTCGAAGGCCACGGTCGGGAAGAACAGGTGGTACCCGGCGCCGACCTGTCCCGGACGGTCGGGTGGTTCACCACCATGTTCCCGGTGCGGCTCGATCTGTCCGGAATCGATTCGTCCGAGGTGTTCGCGACGGGCACCGGAAGAGGTATCGATGCGGTCAAAGCGGTCAAGGAACAACTCCTCGCAGTTCCCGACCACGGCATCGGGTACGGCATGCTGCGCTGGATCGACGACGAGTACCGCACGACGCTCGAGTCCCGTCCCGAACCGCAGATCGTCTTCAACTATCTCGGCCGGGTCGCGACCACCTCGTCGGGAAGCGCCCGAGAGGCCGGATGGATACCGATCGCCGACATCGATCTCGGGCCCGGCACAGATCCGGCTCAGCCGGCGGCCGCCGCGGTGGCGGTCAACGCCGTCGTCGTCGACACGGACACCGGGCCGATGCTGCGCACATCGTTCACGTTCCCGACCGGCGTGCTGGCGACGGACGAGGTAACCGATCTGGCACAACGGTGGCGGCAGGCCCTGATCGCGCTGGCCCTCGACACCACGGTGCCCGGCGCCGGCGGCCACACACCGTCGGATCTGTCCTTGGTGCCGCTGTCCCAGCGCGCGATCGACGATCTCGAGCACCGCTGTCCGGGGCTCGAGGACGTCTGGCCGTTGACTCCCCTGCAGAGCGGCCTGCTGTTCCACGCCATCCAGGCGGACTCCGTCGACGCCTACACGGTGCAACTCACCCTGCATCTGCAGGGGCGGATCGACCCGCGGCGCCTGCGGGATGCGGCTGCGGCCGTCGTGGTCCGACACCCGAACCTGCGGGTCGCCTTCGTACTCGACGAGGGCAACCCGGTCCAGGTCGTCCAGCGCGGGATCGAACTCCCGCTCCGCGAGATCGATCTGACGGCCGTCGACGTCGCCGTCCGCGACACCGAGCTGGACCGGATCCTGACCGAGGACCGGCTCGCGCGCTTCGACACCGCCGTCGCGCCACTGCTGCGACTGACCCTGATCCGGATGGGACCCGACGACTTCCGGCTGCTGTTCACCAATCACCACGTCCTGCTCGACGGGTGGTCTGCGCCGCTGCTACTGAAGGAACTGCTCGTCCTCTACGCCGGTGCGGGTGACACATCGGTCCTGCCCCCACCCCACGCCTACCGGGACTATCTGATCTGGCTCGGCCGCCAGGATTCCGACGCCGCATGTTCGGCATGGTCCCGCTATCTGAGGGGAGTCGACGGCCCGACTCTGCTCGTCCCGGGCCGGCGAGGTGAGCCGGTGGGTGCCGTCTCCGAGGAAACGTCCCGGACGCTCGGCGAGGACCGGACACGACAGCTCGAGGCATTCGCACGCACGCATTCCCTGACGCTCAACACCCTCGTGCAGGTCGCGTGGGGGATTGTGCTGGCCACGCTCACCTCGCTTCGCGACGTCGTGTTCGGCAGCACCGTCTCCGGCCGACAGGCGACGGTGCCCGGCATCGAGGAGATGGTCGGGCTGTTCATCAATACCGTGCCGGTACGCATCAGCGTCGATCCGAACAGGACCCTCACGGAGTTGCTCGAACGGGTCCGCGCCGAACAGACCGAGTTGCTCGACAGTCACCACGTCGGGCTGGCGGACATCCAACGGGCAGCCGGGCCGGCCGCCGTCTTCGACACGCTGACGGTGTTCGAGTCGTATCCCGTCGACCGGGCCGCGTTGAGTCGGGCCACCGATGTCGCCGGCATGCGAGTGACTCATGTGACCGCCCGCGACTCCGGTCACTACCCCGTTGCACTGATCGCACACACCGACCCCCTGCTGCACCTGCGCATCAGCTACCGACCCGACCTGTACGACCGCGGAAGTGCCGAGCAGACCCTGAGGCGGGTCGTCCGAGTGCTCGACGCCGTCGTCGACGAACCCGAGACGACGCTCGGTCGGTTGAACCTGCTCGACGAAGCCGAACGTCGGCGTCTGGCTCCGGTCGGGAGTTCCCCGGCGGTCCCGGTATCCGAGGCGACGTGGACCGAGATGCTCGCAGGACAGGTAGCCCGCCATCGGGACGCGATCGCAGTCGTCGGGAACGGAGAACAACTGACCTATGCAGACTTCGGAGCCCGGATCAGCCGGCTGGCGCGATGGTTGATCTCCCGGGGCGTCCGTCCCGAGGCGCCCGTGATCGTGGCGATGCGTCGATCCGTCGACCAGCTGGTGGCGACGCTCGCGATCCTCGAAGCCGGAGGCGTGTACGTGCCGATCGACCCTGATCACCCAGCTGAACGTATCGCACACGTCCTCGAAACTGCACAGCCGATGTGCGTGCTGGCCTCGGAAGGGATCGAGCTGCCGGGAACAGTGCCTGTGACACGCACGGACGCCCTCGATCTGTCCGGATTTCCTGCGTCTCCCGTCACCGATACCGACCGGCTCGCGCCGGTACGGCCGGACAACACCGCGTACGTGATCTTCACGTCGGGCTCGACGGGCACACCCAAGGGAGTGACGGTGACCCACCGGGGGCTGACAACTCCGGCGCAGTGGTGTGCGGGTGTCGCCGACTCCGAATCCCGGGTTCTGCACGCAATCTCACCCAGTTTCGACGCATCGCTGCTGGAGTACCTCACGGCCGTCGCGGCCGGCGGACAGCTGGTGGTGGCGCCACCCACGGTGTACGGAGGCGCCGAGATGAAGGCGCTTCTGCGTACCGCGCGGATCACGCATCTGTACATCACCCCCACCGTGCTGGCCACCATCGATCCGTCGGGGCTGGACGAACTCGCATTCGTGTGCGTCGGCGGTGAGACGTGTCCACCGTGGCTCGTCGAGCGATGGGCGACCGGCAGACGCATGGTCAACGGGTACGGACCCACCGAGACGACGGTGATGTCGAATGTCCGCGACCCGTTGGCGGCGGACGAACCGATCACGCTCGGCGTACCGATGCGCGGATTCGCCGAGGTGGTGACGGATCGGCGGATACAGCCGGTGCCGGTCGGGGTGAGCGGGGAACTGTACGTGGCGGGTCCGGGACTGGCCCGCGGATACCACCGGCAACCGGGAACGACGGCAACCCGATTCGTGGCCGACCCGTTCGGAGCGCCGGGACGACGGATGTACCGCACCGGTGACCTGGTGCGGTGGACGGACACGACCGGGCGACTCGAACCGGAATATGTGGGGCGTTCCGACTTCCAGGTGAAGGTGCGGGGATTGCGCATCGAACTGGAAGAGGTAGAGGCGGCGCTGGTGCGGCACCCCGCGGTTGCCCAGGCCGTGGCCGTGGTCCGCGACGGTGGGCGGGGCGAGCAATTGGTCGCCTACATCGTGCCCGCACACGCACCGGCCGACCCGGCGGAGATCCTCCGTTCCCTGGCAGCCGTGCTGCCGTCGTACATGGTGCCGGTGGCATTGACAGTGCTCCCGGCGATGCCGGTGACACCCACCGGGAAAGTGGATCGGGCGGCGCTACCGGCCCCGGAGTTCAGCCGGTCGGAGTATCGGTCCCCGCGCACCGACACCGAGCGCATCGTTGCGGAGGCCTTCGCGTCGGGGCTCGACCTGGAACGCGTCGGGATCGACGACAACTTCTTCGACCTCGGAGGAAACTCTCTCAGCGCCGTTCGTGTCGCCGCCATCCTGAAATCGACACTCTCCGGGGACGTCCCGTTACCGCTGATCTTCCTCGCACCCACACCGGCAGGCCTGGCACATCGCCTGGATACCCGTCCCGGTGGGGGCACGCCGTCGACGATCGAGGCGCTCGAAGTGCTGATCCCGCTCCGGGCGGGGGGCAGCCGTACTCCACTGTTCTGCGTGCACCCCGCGATCGGCATCTCCTGGGTGTACGCCGGACTGTTGCGGTACCTTCCCGACCGTGCCGTGTACGGCCTTCAGCTCCCCCTCCTCTCCGGCGGGCCGGCCTATGCGTCCCACCACGCCCTCGCCCATCGCTACGTCGAGGAGCTGCGGGCGGTGCGACCGCACGGCCCCTACCACCTGCTCGGCTGGTCGCAGGGCGGCCTGATCGCGCACCACATGGCGGTCCAACTGCGAAGCGCGGGAGAGGCCGTCGATCTCGTGATGCTCGACTACTACCCGATCGAGCGCGCTCGAAAAGAGCTGACTCTCGCGGAGGTTCTCGTCAGCTTGGGTATCGACGCCGACAGCGCCGAGCCTACGGACATTTCGTTCGACACCGCGCTCACTCAGGTGAACCGTATGCTCGGGCACGAAACAGGTCTCACACCAAGCGATCTCGAGCGCATACTGGGGGCGTACGCCGAGGTGCACCGCACCGGACCGGAACTCGGGCTGGAGGTATTCGACGGCGACATGCTGTTCTTCGCTGCCGCGAACTCGTTGGACGACTCGGGCGAGACATCACCGGGGCTGTGGCGGAAGACCGTGACGGGCTCGATCGTCGAGCACGTCGTCGCGGGTGATCACCTGCATATGATGAATCCCGAAGCGACCTCGGTCATCGGCCCGATTCTGGCGGACCATCTCGGTCGAATCGATGAGCGCCACTGATCTCCCCGGTGACGGGTCGATACTGTGTCGCAGCGCGGACGGTGTCGCAGCGCGGACGGTGTCGCAGCGCGGACGGCCCGTACTCGCCCGGTCATTCCACGAGGGCGCGGAACTGCGCGTCGTACAACCGGAAGTAGGCGCCGCCGGCCTCGAGGAGCTCGTCGTGCGTGCCCTGTTCCACGATGCGCCCGTGCTCCATCACCACGATCCGGTCCGCGTCGCGGATGGTCGACAGCCGGTGCGCGATCACGAAACTGGTGCGGTCCCGGCGCAGCACCGCCGTCGCGTGCTGCACGAGCAGCTCGGTGCGGGTGTCGACCGAGCTGGTGGCCTCGTCGAGGATCAGGATGGACGGCTGCGCGAGGAAGGCGCGGGCCGTGGTGATCAGCTGCCGCTCCCCCGCGCTGATGTTGCCGGCGTCCTCGTCGATCACGGTGTCGTAGCCGTCGGGCAGGGAACGCACGAACCGGTCGACGTAGCTGATGCGGGCGGCCTCGAGGATCTGGTCCTCGGTGGCGTCCGGCCTGCCGTAGGCGATGTTGTCGCGGATGGTGCCCCCGAAGAGCCAGGTGTCCTGCAGCACCATCCCGATACGCGAGCGCAGCTCGTCGCGGCTCATGGTCGTGATGTCCACGCCGTCGACGAGGATTCGTCCCGAATCCAGTTCGTAGAAGCGCAGGATCAGGTTCACCAGGGTGGTCTTGCCCGCGCCGGTGGGCCCGACGATCGCGACCATCTGCCCCGGCTCGACGCGCAGGTCGAGATGCTCGATCAGCGGTCGCTCCGGCAGGTACGAGAACGAGACGTCCTCGAACTCGACCAGGCCGTGCCGCCCCCACGGGGTGACGGGGGCAGGCGAGTCGGGCTCCTGTTCGGGTTCGTCGAGGATCT
Organism: Rhodococcus sp. M8; assembly: GCF_015654185.1. Taxonomy (NCBI): domain Bacteria; kingdom Bacillati; phylum Actinomycetota; class Actinomycetes; order Mycobacteriales; family Nocardiaceae; genus Rhodococcus; species Rhodococcus sp. M8. The sequence continues at coordinate 4,217,258 of NZ_CP064065.1, read as the reverse complement.
CGAACACCCGCTCGGCGGACGCCGCCGCGGACTGCAGCAGGTTGACCATCGCGCCGATCTGGCCGAGCGGCTGACCGAGCTGCCGCGAGTACTGGATCAGGGCCTGCACCTCGCCGAGGCTGACGGTGCCCGACGCGACCCGCAGCCCGCCGAGCACGGCGATCGCGACGTAGCTGAGGTTGCTCATGAACATCACCAGCGGCATCACCAGACCGGAGACGAACTGGGCGCGGAACCCGGCCCGGAACAATTCGTCGTTGGTCTCGGTGAAGCGACGCTCGACCTCGGCGGTCCGGCCGAAGGCGGTGACGAGTTCGTGGCCGGTGAAGGCCTCCTCGATCTGGCCGTTGAGGTTGCCGGTGGCCTTCCACTGGGTCACGAAGTGCCGTTTGGACCGCTTCGCCACCACCGCGGTCACCACCACCGACGCCGGCACCATGAGGATCGCGACGAGCGCGAGCAGCGGCGAGATCCACACCATCATCACGACGAGCCCGAGCAGGGTGAGCACCGACAGCACCAGCTGGCTGATCGACTGCTGCAAGCCCTGCGAGATGTTGTCGATGTCGTTGGTGACGCGGCTGAGCAGATCACCGCGGGAATGGGAGTCGAAATAGCGCAACGGCAGCGCGTGCACCTTGCGTTCCACCCGGGATCGCAGATCGCGGATGACGCGCTGCACGATCTCGTTGAGCCCGTACGCCGCCAGCCAGATCAGGCCCGACGACAGCAGGTACAGCGCGAGCACGAACACGAGGGTGCGGCCGAGGGCGGCGAAGTCGATACCCGCGCCCGGCACGAGCGACATGGCCGACACCATCTCCGCGAACTGGTCGCGTCCCTGCGCCCGCAGCGCCTCGACCGCCTGTTCCTTCGACAGCCCGGCGGGCAGCTGACGGCCGATCACCCCGCTGAAGATCAGGTCGGTGGCGTGGCCGAGAATGCGGGGCGCCACCGAGGACGCCACCACCCCGAGCACGGCCAGGACGAGCACCACGGCCGCGGCCCACCGGTGCGGCCGCAACAGGCCGACGAGCCGTTTGGTGGCCGGCCACTTCTGCCGTGCCCGGTTCTCCGGCGCGCCCGGGTCCACACCCCCGAGCCGCGGCCCCGCCTCCTTGCGCTCGGTCATGCGGTCACCATGCGCTGCGACTCGACGATCTCGGCGTAGGTCGGGCAGCTCGCGAGCAGTTCCAGATGCGTGCCCGAGCCGACGACGGCCCCGCCGTCGAGTACGACGATGCGGTCGGCGTCGAGCACCGTGGACACCCGTTGCGCGACGACCACGACGCACGCATCGCGGGTCTCCGGGAACAGTGCCTCCCGCAGCCGCGCGTCGGTGGCCTGGTCCAGCGCCGAGAACGCATCGTCGAACAGGTAGATCGACGGCCGGCGGACCAGAGCCCGGGCGATGGCCAGGCGCTGGCGCTGCCCGCCCGAGACCGTGGTGCCGCCCTGGGCGACGAGGGTGTTCAGCCCCTCCGGCATCGCCCGGACGAAGTCCGCGGCCTGTGCGACCTCGAGGGCGTGCCAGAGCTCGTCGTCGGTCGCGTCGGCGCGGCCGTACCGCAGATTGTCGGCGACGGTGCCGGAGAACAGGTAGGCCCGCTGCGGCACGAGACCGATCGCGGCGCGCAGCACCTGCGGGTCCAGGTCACGCACATCGGTGCCGCCCACCAGGACCGAGCCGGCGGTGACGTCGATCAGCCGCGGGATCAGCCGCAGCAGGGTCGTCTTGCCGGATCCGGTACCGCCGATCACGGCGGTCGTGCTGCCGGGCTCGGCGCGGAACGTCACGTCGCGCAGGACGGGCGCGTCGGCGCCGGGATACGCGAAGGCCGCCCCCCGCAGCTCGAGGGTCACGGGGGTGGCGAGGGTGCGGACGGGCCGAGCCGGTTCCGGCAGCGACGATTCGGTGTCGAGCACGTCGAGGATCCGCTCGGCACACACCGCCGCGCGCGGCGCCATCATCGCCACGAAGGATGTCATCATCACCGCCATGAGGATCTGCATGATGTAGCTCAGCAGCGCGGTGAGGGATCCGACCTGCATGTCACCGGTGTCGATCCGGTGGCCGCCGAACCACAGCACGGCCACGCTCGTGGCGTTGGCGATGAGCATCACGAGCGGGAACAGCAGGGCGTTGATGCGGCCGACGTGCAGGGCCGTGTCGGTCAGTTCCGCGTTGGCGACCTCGAACCGGTCCCGTTCGGTGCGCTCGCGTACGAACGCCCGCACCACGCGGATGCCGGTGATCTGTTCGCGCAGTACCCGGTTGACGGCGTCGATGCGCACCTGCATCACCCGGAAGGCGGGCACCATCCTCGCGATCAGGACGAACATGGTGACCGCGAGGACGGGCACGGCAGCGACGAGCACCAGCGACGTGCCGGCGTCCTCGCGCAGCGCCATGACGATGCCGCCGATACCCATGATCGGGGCCATCACCACGATGGTGCAGCTCATCAGCACGAGCATCTGCACCTGCTGCACGTCGTTGGTGTTGCGGGTGATGAGCGACGGCGCGCCGAACCGGCCGAACTCGCGGGCGGAGAATCCGCCGACGCGCCGGAGCACGGCGAGCCGCACGTCGCGGCCGACGGCCATGGCGGTGCGCGCCGCGAAGTACACCGAACCGATCGAGCAGCCGATCTGCACCGAGCTGATCGCCAGCATCACCGCGCCGGTGGTGAGGATGTACCCGATGTCGCCGCGGGCGACGCCGTAGTCGATCAGGTCGGCGTTGAGCGCCGGCAGGATCAGCATGGTGCCGGTGGCCACCATCTGCAGCAGCACCACCGCGATCAGCGCCCCCCGGTGAGGGCGCAGGAACCGCGGGAGCAACCGGACCAGCATGATCACCACGCTACCGGTGCAGCGGCCCGGTTCCCGGCACCTTTTCCGCCCGCGAGGGAACGGAAAAGGCGCCCGGGTCCGGTCATGTGTGCGCCGGCTCGCGGCTGGGCTCGGGGACGGTCAGCTCGCGGCGGAGCTTCTCGCCCTCGACGTCCACGTTCGGCAGGATGCGGTCCAGCCACGTCGGCAGCCACCAGGCCTTGTCGCCGAGCAGCGCCATCACCGCGGGGATGATCACCATGCGCACGACGAACGCATCGAAGAACACGGCGGCGGCGAGCGCGAAGCCGATCGACTTGATGAACGAGTTCGGCTCGGCGATGAAGGCGGCGAACACCGAGATCATGATGACCGCGGCGGCGGTGACCACCCGGGCACCGTGGGCGAATCCGATCCGCACGGCCTCCTTCGCGGACGCGCCGTGGACGAATTCCTCCCGCATGCGGGTCACCAGGAAGACCTGGTAGTCCATCGCCAGGCCGAACACCACGCCGATGAGGAAGATCGGCATGAAGCTGACGATCGGCTGCGGGTTGGAGACCAGCCCGCCCCAGCCCTCCTGGAAGACCGCGACGGTCGCGCCGAACGTCGCCAGGACGCTGAGCAGGAATCCGAGGGTCGCGGTCAGCGGCACCAGGATCGACCGGAACACGAGCATCAGCAGGATGAACGCGAGTCCGACGACCACCGCGAGGTACGGGACGAGCGCGCTCTGCAGGGTCTCGGACACGTCGCCTTCGAGGGCGGTCTGTCCGGTGATGCCGTAGGAGACGCCGATCTCGTCGTGCAGCTGGGCCTCCTGGTCGCGGATGCTCGACACGAGGTCCATCGTCGCCGGCTCGCTGGGGCCCGACCGGGGGGTGACCATGATCTGCGCGGTGTCACCGGCCTGGTTGACGGCCACGATCTGGGCGTTGACCACCTCGTCCTGCTGGTACAGGCGCTGCACGACCTCCCCGAACGCCTGCTGCGGCGCGACGGTGGCCTCGCGGGCGTCGGCGACGACGAGCAGCGGGCCGTTGCGGCCGGGACCGAACGCCTCGTTCACGAGGTCGTAGGCCTGACGGGCGCTGGTCTTCGGGTCGCCGGTGGCCTCGGTGGGCAGGGCGAGCTGCAGGTTCGCGCCGGGCAGCGCGAGGATGCCGAGCAGCAGCACGCCGGCGACGAGCGGGATCAGCGGCTTGCCGGTGGCCCAGCGGATGTAGCGCTGGGCGGCGCTCGGCTTGTCGGTGTCGGCCTCCGGGTCGTGGTCCTTCAGGCCCGGGATGCGGCCGGCGAACGCCTTGCGGCCGAACAGGCCGAGGATCGCCGGCAGCAGGGTGATCGCGATGAGCACGGCGATGAATACCGTGAATGCGGCCGCGTAGCCCATGGCGGACAGGAACGGGATCCCCACCACGCTGAGGGCCATCAGGGCGATGATCACAGTCAGGCCGGCGAACACGACGGCGGAGCCGGCGGTGCCCACGGCACGTCCGGCCGCCTCGGCACGGTCGGCGGTGACGGTGATCTCGTGCCGGAACCGGGAGACGATGAACAGCGAGTAGTCGATCGCGACGGCGAGACCGATCATGATCGCCAGCGTCGGGGTCATCGAGCTCAGGTCGGCGAAACCGGTGGCGATGGTGATGCCGAGGCTGCCGATGGCGATGCCGATGATGGCGGTGATCAGGGGCAGGCCCGCGGCGACGAGCGAGCCGAAGGTGATGGCGAGGACGACGGCGGCGATGCCGATGCCGATGAGTTCGGTGACGCCGCCGGGCATCTCGGCCTCCGCGGCGGCGGTGCCGCTGACCTGGACGTTCAGGCCCGCGTCCCGGCCGATCTCCGCGGCCGCGGCGATCTGCTCGCGCATCGTGTCGTCGACGTCGCCGAAGCCGCCCTCGAACGGGACGGTGACGAATCCGACGGTGCGGTCCGGGCTCAGTGACGACAGCGCGGCCGCGTCGGCGAGCGCGGTCTCCTCCGGCTTGCCCTGTTGCTCGGCGGCGGCCTTCATCTGTTCGACGAGACCGGCGTTCGCGGTGACGGGGTCGACGAGGACGGCGGCCTGCTGCTCGGGGGTGGCGACGGCCGGGTCGATCTTGGCGGCGGCGGTCACCTTGTCGATCCCGCGGATCGCCGCCAGCACCTCGTTCATCGCCGCGAGGTTCTGTGGTTCGTCGAGGGTCCCGCCGTCGGGGGCGGCGAACACGTAGCGCGCGCTGAGCGCGTTCATCGGGTCCGCGGCGTTCGGGAACCGTTCGGCAAGCAGGTCCTGCGTCTGCTGCGCGGGAGTGCCGGGGATGGAGAACGAGTCCGTCGTCGGCCCGGACAGGGTGGCCGCACCCACGCCGAAGAGGACGAGGATCGCCAGCCAGAGGGAGAGGACCGTGCCTTTTCGCCGATAGGCGAACTTGCCGATCCGATAGAGATAGGTCGCCACGGGGAACCTCGTCTTCCGGATGTGTCGTGCAGGTGTCTTAGGAAAGGCCTTGCCGCAGCTGCCCGAAGGCGGCACGGACGAGTTCCTCGGGGGAAGCCGCCCCCGAAGTGCCGGCGAGCCACAGTTCGACTGCCGACTTCATGGCCGAGACCGCGGCGTAGCGGACCAGGCTCGGGTACAGGTCGACCCGGGGATCGGTGCCGGTGCGCTCGGCGATGGCCTCGACGAGCAGTTGCGAGGCGCGCACTTCCATCTCGACGCGGCGCGCCAGCAGTGCCGGGCTCTGATCGACGAGTTCCATGGTGGAACACAGCTCGACGAAGTCGCCGTCCGGCTCCGAAACGATCTGCCGGGCGACGGCTTCCATGGAGTCCCATACGGGTTCCCCGGCGGGCCGTGAGTGCAGGCGCCCGACCCAGGAGTGCACCAACCCCTCGAGATGCGCGAGGACGGCCTCCTCCTTGCTCGCGAAGTAGTTGTGGAAGGTGCGGGTGGACACGCCCGCCTTCGCGGCGATGGCGTCGGCGGTGACGCCGTCGATGCCCTTGGCGCGGGCAAGGTCGGCCGCGGCGGCAACGAGCGCTGCCCGCGTGGCGGCCTTCTTGCGGTCACGCAGTCCGGGCGGATTGGTCACGTCTTCCACGGTACGCATCTTGCAGAGCCCTGCAAATTTGCAGAGAACTGCAAGAATATGCGTTTGCCCACACCGCCCCGGGCGTTGTGGCAGCGCTCACGTGCGCCGGCGCTCCCAGGCGCCCGGATCGGCGGTCAGGTCGGCCACGAACCGCGGAAGATCGTCCGCGACGACGTCGGCGAGGGTGACCTCCTCGAGGACGGCCCGCAGATTCACCCGCACCGCGATCCATACGTCGCGCAGGCGTTCGGCCGGGCCGGTGTAGACCACATCCTCGGGCCGCTCGCCGCGCACCGACGCGAGCGGGCCTTCCACTGTGCGGATGATGTCCGCGATGGAGATCTCGTCGGCCGGGCGGGCCAGCCAGTACCCCCCTTCGGGGCCGCGACGGCTGTGCACCAGTCCGCCGCGGCGCAGATCCCCGAGGACCGCCTCGAGGAACTTGTGCGGGATGCGCTGCGCCCGGGCCAGCCCCTCCGCCTTGGCGGGCGCCTCGCCGGCCGCCGCGAGTTCGAGCAGGGTGCGCACGGCATAGTCCACCCGGGCGGTGATATGCACGTCGCACTCCTCGGTTCGCGCCTGGCCGCCGGGCGCCGGCGGACACACGATTCCTACCAAACCGGAGGGAAAGCGCGCGACGCGGCCGCGGTCATGCGGCGGTGCGACTGCGGTCATGCGACGACGGTGCAACTGCGGTCATGCGACGACGGTGCAACTGCGGTCATGCGACGACGGTGCGACTGCGGTCATGCGACGACGGTGCGACGACGTGCCGACGCCGCGCACAGTGCGAGCCCGGCGACGACCCATGCGCTCAGCACCAGCACCGCCGTCCCGCCGCCGTGCCCGTCGAAGAAGGCCACCGAGCGGACCAGCGTGCCGGCGGCGCCGGGTGGCAGCAGCTGACCGAAGGTGCCCCACCCCTGCGGCAGCCACGCTGCGGTGGTCGCGAAGCCCGACAGCGGGTTGCCGACGAACATCATCAGGACCGCCCCGGCACCGAAACCGGGCAGCCCGAAGAGCGACTCGAGGCCGAGCAGTGGCAGCGAGACGGCGGCCAGGCCCAGCGTGAGCGCTCCGGCGGTGGCCCAGTAGTTCCCGGTCAGGCTGCCGAACCCGAACTGCAGGACGGCAGTGAGGGTCAGCCCCGCGAGCACCGCGAAGCCGACCGCGCCGAACACGCGCAGGCCGACCCGCCGGGGGAACAGCCGGGGGAACAGCCGGACGAGGGCGATCGCGGGCACCAGACCGCCCAGGACCAGCGGCAGGGCCAGCGAGTTCAGGCCGGCCCCCGCCGGGTCGTCGGCCGGCAGCGGCACGACGTCGCGCACGGGAACGGGCCGGCCGACGGCCTCCGACAGGCCGGTGGCCGTGGCGGTGAGAACCTGAGCGACGGGGGCGCCGCCGGCCCCGGCGACATACATCGCGGGCCCGTCCGGCCCGACGGCGAGGCCACCGACGACCTCGCGGTGCTCGATGGCGCTGCGCAGCGCCTCCGCGTCGGCGTACCGCTGCGGCGCGAACGCACCGGGCCGGGCACCGGAGAGGCCGGCCTCGATCTGGGCGACGGCCGGGTCCGGCCCGGCGATGCCGATCTTCAGCGCGTGCGGGCCGCTGTTCACGGCGGGCGCGGCGAATGCGAACAGCATCAGGGCGATGACGGCGGTGAGCGCGAGCACGACGCCGGCGACGCGTACCGCGTCCGGCGGGGCGTGCCGCGCCGTGGAGGTGTCCGGGGAGGAGGTCGGGGCAACCATGACGGCTCCTTGAAGTGGAGGATTGTTCTCCGTCTATGTGGAGTATATTCCTCCGGTAGGAGTGGGGTGTCAACCCGCCGAACACAGGAGATCCCATGCGCGCCGATGCCGCCCGCCGCCGCGAGGCCCTGATCCTCGCGGCCCGCGACGTGCTCGCCGAACGCGGGCACGACGCACCCCTCGATGCCATCGCCGAGCGCGCCGGCGTCGGCATCGCCACCCTCTACCGCAACTTCCCCACCCGCGACGATCTCGCGCACGCCGTGGCCCGCCGCACCCTCGACGAGGCGGGCGCGGCGGCGGATCGCGCCCTCGCCGCGATGACGTCGGACCCCGAACGTGCCTGGGCCGAATTCGTCGACACCGCCGTCCGGCTGCGGCTCGGCGCCCTGATCCCGGCTCTCATCGTCGAGAGCTACCGGGAACTGCCCGACGACGTCCTCGAGATCCGGGAGGGCACCAAGGCGCGCGTCACCGAGCTCGTCCACGCCGCACAGCAGGCCGGCCTCGTCCGCGACGACGTCCAGCCGATCGAGGTGATCATGGCGGTGGCCCGGCTGACCCGCCCCCACGTGCGGTTCGTCGACGACGTCGTGCCCGCCCTCGTGCCCCGGATGATCGCGATCTACCTCGCCGGCCTGCGTCCGGACGGGCGGCCGCTCCCGCAGTGACCGCCCGGCGGCCCCTCGCCCGCCGTAGTGACCGTCACCACATTCCGGTAGATTGGACGCCTGTTCACATCACTCCCGGAGGACCGAATGTGGGAGACCCTGACGGCGTCCTGGGCGTCGCTGCTCGAGCCTCTGCACGACCCCGTCGCGCTGGCCATCCCGGCGTTCCTGCTCTTCCTCGCCCTCGAATGGGCCGCCGCCCGCACGCTCGAGCACGTCGAACCCGGCGACGACGGGCACACCCGTCCGCCGCGCGGCGGCTACGAGGCCATCGACGCGCGCACGAGCATCTCCATGGGATTGGTCTCCATCGGCACCAGCGCCGCCTGGAAGGTGCTGGCCCTCGTCGGCTACTCGGCGATCTGGGTGTACCTCGCACCGTGGCACCTACCGGCGGACGCCTGGTACACGTGGGCGATCCTGATCCTCGGCATCGACCTGCTCTACTACTGGTACCACCGGACAGCGCACCGGGTGCGGCTCGTGTGGGCCACCCACCAGGCACACCACTCGAGCGAGTACTTCAACTTCGCCACGGCCCTGCGCCAGAAATGGAACAACAGCGGCGAGATCCTCATGTGGCTGCCGCTGCCCTTCCTCGGCATCCCGCCGTGGATGGTGTTCGTCGGATTCTCCGTCTCGCTCGTGTACCAGTTCTTCGTGCACACCGAGCGGGTGGGCACGCTGCCCCGGCCCGTCGAGTTCGTGTTCAACACCCCGTCACACCATCGTGTGCACCACGGGTGCGACCCCGAATACCTCGACCGCAACTACGGCGGCATCCTGATTTTGTGGGACCGCCTGTTCGGTACCTTCCGCCGCGAGACCCACCGCCCCACGTACGGACTCACCAAGCCCGTCGGCACCTACAACATCTGGCGGCTGCAGACGCACGAGTACCAGGCCATCGCCCGCGACTGGCGGGCCGCCACGAGGTGGCGCGACAAGCTCGGCTACGCGTTCGGCCCGCCCGGCTGGGCGCCGCAGCGACCGACCACCGTCGCGAGTGCGCAGTTGTCGTCACGACACGCCGGGTGAGGCGACCGGACCTGCGCATTCGACGAACGAAAACGGCCCCGATCCGGTCAACCGGATCGGGGCCGTTCTTGGCGGTGGCGGAGGGATTTGAACCCTCGGACGGGGGTTACCCGTCACACGCTTTCGAGGCGTGCTCCTTAGGCCGCTCGGACACGCCACCGCCCACGACTTTACCGGATTCGGTCCCGGAGTTGAAATCCGCAGGTCACCGGCGTTCGGCGAGACGCTGGGCCCGGAAGAAGTCCTCGAGCACCGCCGCGCATTCGTCCTCGAGCACGCCGCCGCGCACCTGTGGGCGGTGGGTGAGCCGACGATCACGCACCACGTCCCACAGCGACCCGACCGCACCCGTCTTCGGCTCCCATGCCCCGAATACCACGCGGTGCACCCTGGCCAGCACCAGCGCGCCCGCACACATCGTGCACGGCTCCAGCGTCACGGCCAGCGTCGTGCCCTCGAGCCGCCAGCCGTCGCCGTGCACCTTCGCCGCCGCGCGCAGCGCCAGCACCTCCGCATGAGCCGTCGGATCGCCCGTGGCCTCCCGCGAATTCGCCGCACGGGCCAGCTCGGTCCCGTCCGCATCGAACAGCACCGCACCCACCGGCACGTCGCCGGCCGGCGCCGCGGCGGCCGCCTCCAGCGCGGCCCGGATCATCGCCTCGTCGTCGCGCAGGCCCATCTAGGGGCGCAGCTTGTCCAGCGTCGTGGCGAGGACGTCGTCGAATCCCAGCCGCTGGGCGATCTCCTCGATCTGCTCGTCCGGATACAGATCGGACTCGGCGGCGATCACCGCCAGCACCGGCTCCGGCAATCCCAAGTCCGCGAGAATCCCCAGATCGCCCTCCTCCCACGGCTCGATGTCGTCGAGCTCGTCGGGGTCGATATCCGGGATTTCGATGTTCAACGCGTCGAGCACGTCGGCGGCGATGTCGTAGTCGATGGCCATGGTCGCGTCGGACAGCAGCAGACGCGTGCCCGACGGGGCGGGCCGGACGATGACGAAGAACTCGTCGTCCACGTTGAGCAACCCGAAGATCGCGCCGGTGCTGCGCAGCTCGCGCAGCTCCCGGTCGGCCACCTCGAGGCTCGTCAACACCGCCGCCGACAGTGTCTTGCACTTCCAGCGACCGTCCTCCCGCGTCACGGCGACCCCGAACCCGTCGAGGTCCTCAGTCGAACTCACGGAAGGGCTCTTGTTCCCCGCACGCTGCGCAGCCATGGGCGCAACGGTAGTCGGCGCAGTCCCGTGAATGAAGTCCAGCGGGCGATGTGCCAACCTGTTCGGGTGCCCACCTCCGCGTCCACCCCGCCCGTGTGTGTGCTCGGCCTCGGCCTGATCGGCGGATCGTTGCTGCGTGCGGCCGTCGCCGCGGGTCGCGAGGCCTGGGGATACAACCGGTCGGCGGAGCCCGTCGAGGCCGCGCGGGCCGACGGATTCGACGCCTCCACCGACCTGCCGGCCACGCTGCGGCGCGCCGCGGAATCCGACGCCCTCGTCGTCGTCGCCGTGCCCGTGCCCGCGGTGGACGTGGTGCTCGCCGCCGTCGCCGAGCACGCCCCGCACGCCGCGCTGACCGACGTGGTCAGCGTCAAGTCGCAGGTCGCCGCCGCTGTCGCCGCCCACGGGCTGTCCGCCCGCTTCGTCGGCGGCCATCCCATGGCCGGCACCGCCGAGTCCGGCTGGTCGGCGGGATTCGCGGAACTGTTCCGCGACGCGGTGTGGGTGGTCACCGTGGACGACGGCACCGACCCCGTGGTGTGGACGCAGGTCGCCGATCTCGCCCTCGACTGCGGTTCCGTCGTCGTGCCCGCCGAATCGGGTGAGCACGACGCCGCGGTCGCCCGCGTCTCGCACCTGCCGCACCTGCTCGCCGAGGCACTGGCGCTGTCCGGGGCCGCCGGAGGCGACCTGGCGCTGGGCCTGGCCGCCGGCTCGTTCCGCGACGGCACCCGCGTCGCCGGGACGGCACCCGCGCTGGTCGACGCGATGTGCGAGGGCAACGCCACGGCGCTGCTCACGACCCTCGACGAGACCCTCGAGGTGCTGCGCCTCGCCCGCGAGCGACTCGCCGACGGCAGCACCGCCGAGCTGACCGCCGCCGGTCACGCCGCCCGGCGACGATTCGAGCAGCGCGCACGGCGGCCCGTCACCGGCATCGTCCCCGGCGATGCCGACTGGATCGCCCGGCTGCGCGAGGCCGGCCGCCGCGGCGAGGTGTGGACGCGGTGACACTGCGCGACACCACGGCGGCACTCGCGAAAGGCGAACTGACCGCCACCGGCCACGTCCGGCAGGTGCTGGCCGACCTCGACGCCCTCGACGGCACACCGTGGTCGAACCTCGTGGCCGCTCGCAACGACGCCGCCGCCCTCGAGTCCGCCGCTCGCGCCGACGCCGAACTCGCGGCCGGCAACTGGATCGGCCCGCTGCACGGTGTCGCCGTCGCCGTCAAGGACAACATCGACGTCGCCGGGATGCCGACGCGGTGCGGCAGCAACGTCCTCGCCGACGCACCGCCGGCCGCACGGGACGCCAGGATCGTCGAGCGGCTCCGCGAGGCCGGCGCCGTCGTGGTGGCCAAGACGCACCTGCACGAGTTCGCGTACGGGCCGAGTGGCCTGGTCAACGCGTCCGGACCGGCCCGGCACCCGCACGATCCCACCCGGATCACCGGCGGCTCGTCCTCGGGGTCGGCGGCGCTCGTCGCCAAGGGCATCGTGCCGCTGGCACTGGGCACCGACACCGGATGCAGTGTGCGGACCCCGGCGGCACTGTGCGGCGTCGTCGGCCTCAAGCCCACCCGCGGCGCGTTGCCGGTCGACGGGGTGTTCCCCCTGTCCACCACCTTCGACCACGTGGGCCTGCTCGCCCGCGACGTCCTCGACGCCGGACTGGTGTGGGGTGCGCTGCCCGGAATCGCACACCTGCGCACGCCCGTCTCGGGTCTGCGGGTCGGGCGGCTGCGCGGCGGCCTCTGGGACGTGCCCGACGCCGCATTCGAGTCCGCGCTCGACGACGCCTGCCGCACGCTCGCCCACCTCGGTGCGGAGGTACGGGACGTGACGCTGCCGGAGACCGACGACCTGCTCGCCGTGTATCCCGTCGTCACCGGCTCGGAGGCGTACGAAACCCATCAGCGCTGGTTCGAGAACGACCCGGACCTCTACCAGCCGGCCACCGCGGCGCTGCTCGCGGCTCAGCGGGACCGTCCGGCGACGGACTACGTGCGGGCCGTGCGAACGGCCGCCCGGCTGCGCCGCGACGTCCTGCGCCGGCTACGCCGCGACGACGGGCTCGACGCCCTGATCACCGTCACCACCCCGCTGCGATCGGCGGCACTCGACAGCGACCCCGCCGCGCTCCGGGGGCCGCTGTTGCAGATGTGCATCCCGTTCAGCGTGCTCGGCGTACCTGCGGTGTCGGTTCCCGCGCCGGGCGGCGGGGACTTTCCCATCGGCGTACAGGTGATCGGATTGACCACCGGGACCGGCAGGCACGGCAGTCACCCCGCAGAGTCCACGGCCCTCGCACTGGCGATGGCAGTGGAGGGCAGCGCCCTCTCCTGAAACTGCGAGGGCAGCGCCCTCTCCTGAAACAGCCCGGCCTAGATCCGCCCCGCCAGACCGGGGTAGTCCACGACGAAACCGTCGCCGTCCACCGTCACCGAGGAGCTGGAGACCGGGGACAGGACGTGGATGCCGTCGGCCGCGCTGCTGTAGACGAGGGTGGCCTCCTCGATGCCGAGGTCGAGCAGGTTCACGTAGACGACCGGCACCTCGAGTTCGTCCGCGCCGGACTGCAGCCCGTAGCGGCGGATCGGCAGCGCATTGAAGAACGGGCTGAGGATGACATCGACGTCGAGTGCCCCGCCGAACGCCGAACGCTGGTGCTGGGTGCCGTTGTCGACCATCCAGATGCCCTCCTCGGACCGGCTGATCGACATGTGCCTCTCGCCGGCGGCCACGGTCGTGCGCACCGACAACCGGCGCGTCACACCGTTCTCGTCGGTCACGAGGTCGTACGACGCGCTGAACGCGGGGTGCTCCGCGCACTGCGCGCCGACGATGCGACCCGCCGCCTTGATGCGACTGCCGCTCAGTTGGACACGCACCGACTCCATCCGAGGAACGTCGTACGCCCGCCACGTCAGAATCGCGGGCCAGTTCGATGCTGGGCTCGCCGCAGACCGCGCGGCATCGGGGACTGGGATGCTCACGTGTCTACGTTAAGCGACGAGCCACCCCCAGGGAGCAGGGGTGCCGTGAATCGTGCCCTTCGTGTAGCCGACGACTACGGCGAACGTGGCGATCGTCACACCACGGGCGCGTGTCCGCGGTACCAAGACGCGGTTGCCGGGCGGTGACCACCAGCGTTGTGCAGCGCGTTTGAGCACGCAACCCGCTACCCGCAAGAGACTGGCCTACAGTCGCCTCATGCGTACCGTGTGGACAGTTCCTCAGAACATCGCCCAGATCCTCCTGGAGTCCCCCGAGATCCAGATGTTCCTGACCAGCAACGAGCTGCCCGATACCGCCGCGGACCCTCGTCAGCGCCTCGCCGAGTTCACTCGTGCGCTCGCCGCCCTGGCCCGCCACACCGGACGCGCCTTCGGCTCCGTCGATGCCGCCAACCGCGAACTGTTCGGCGGCTCCGCCGGCACCGTGCCGGTCGCCTTGCGCCTCGCCGTCCTGCGCGAGATCGTCACCGACGTCGACGACCGCACCCCCACCCCGGACCCGCTGCCGGCGATGGTCGTCGAACAGCTCGGTGCCTATGTGTACGCCCTCGTCGATCCGCGCGACCACACCGTCCTGCACGTCGGACAGGGCCGCGGAAACCGCCTGTTCGCCTTGACCTGGACGGCACTCGGCGAAAACCACAAGCTCACCGCCGGCGGCGAGGCCCCGCCCGCCCACACCCCCGAAGCCGACGCGGCTGTGCACCGGATCCGTGCCGTCTACGACTCCGGCTACTCCGTGGGCCACTACGTCGTGGCCGACCGGGTGGCCCCGGCGGTCGACGCCGACCACGCCGCCGGCTTCACCGCGCAGGCCCTGGTCTCGGTGCTGGGGCTGCTCGAACCGCACGACGGCGAACTCGTGCTGACCAACCTCGTCGGCGCGACCGAGGAATCCGACCGGGTGGCCCACCCCATCGAGGAGCTGATACGTCAGTACTCCGCGGAGGCCGCACCCGAGCTGCCCACCCCGTGCGTCGTGCTGCGGATCACGGATGCGAAATCGGCTTCCCCCGAACAGGTCCGAGGACTCGCCGACCGTCCGTGGCCGGCCGGAGCCGCGGCACGCCGGGTCGACGGACTGCCCATCCTGGTGGTGGCGGACAACATCGTGCGCGGCGCCTACCGGGCCACCGGCTGGGAAGCGGCATCCCGCACCGAGGACAACGGCGGCACCATCCTCTACCGCTTCCTCGGCGACGCAGATCCCGAACTCGAGAAGCTCTTCGTCGACACCCGTCTGACGCCGGATCGGCTGGGACTCAAGCGCTGGCCGTCCCACGGCTGGGCGCCGCGGCTCACGCGGGCCCTGCCCCACCGGCCGAGGCCCTGACACTGCGGAACGGTTGACACTGCGGGGCGGTCCGGGCCGTGCCACCACGGCCCGGGCTTCCCTACTGTCGGCTGAGCCGGCTCACCTGCCGCTCGGGGTGAGAATGGGCTCGTGCAGGTCGTAGTAGTGCACGTCGCCGAGCAGGCGCATCTCCTCCTCCAGAAGCGGCCGCAGATCGTCGGGAATCTCCATCCGTTCGTGCGCCCGTGCCTCCTCCTCGGACGAGAAGTACACCGTCTCGACGTACCCGTCGTCACCGTAGGTGGCGAGCGTGCCGCCGATGATCTCGGGCCGCAGCTCATGCACCCGGTCCTGACCCTCGGCGAGCAGACTCTTCATCCGCCCGAGATCGGGGCAGTGCCCCTCCATGACCTGTACGAATCCTGCAGTGTCCGAGCCACCTTCCATCCACACCTCGACGTCACGGCAGTCGTGGACGGTGATCTCCCCGTCGAAGCACTGCTCGGCCTCGGCCCACCACGCGCCCTGCTCCGGACGTTCGCTGTTGCGGCGGGCCGCCTCCTCCGACTCGAACCGCGCCACCGACACGAAGGTGCCGTCGTCGCTGAATCCCGACGTGCTACCCAGATAGCCCACTGCGCCCGGGCGCAGCTCGTCCGTCCACCGCTGCAGGCAGGCCTTCAGTCCCTGCTCGTCGCGAACCGTCCCCTGCCAGACCTGAATGAACATCACAATCGCCTCCACGTGCGGGACAAGCCCGCACCCAACGGCTTCCGTGGCCGACCCGTCGCCGTCCACCGTCGGCGTCACCCGACGGCCGGCAATCGCGACCACCGTAGATTCAATGATTCGCCTGTGCCGGAGCACGGACAAGAGGGAGCCGAACCGGAACATGCGGAAATGCCGGAAGCCCCCCAACGAGGTTGGGGGGCTTCCGGTAACGGGTGTTCGGCGGTGTCCTACTCTCCCACACCCTGTCGGGTGCAGTACCATCGGCGCTGGAGGGCTTAGCTTCCGGGTTCGGAATGGGACCGGGCGTTTCCCCTCCGCTATGGCCGCCGTAACTCTGTGAAACGACCCACGCACGCTGTTCGCGGGGGTCGGGGCCGCAGGCCCACCCATTTCTTGGGGGGCAGCGTTTACTCCGACTCCTCGCGCAGCGAGTGTGAGTGTGTTGTTTCAGATACCGCACAGTGGACGCGTAGCTTCTTTGTGGTAAGTCCTCGGCCTATTAGTACCGGTCACCTGCATGCGTTACCGCACTTCCAGTTCCGGCCTATCAACCCGGTGGTCTGCCGGGGGCCTTACCCCCTCGAGGGGGTGAGAAACCTCATCTTGGAACAGGCTTCCCGCTTAGATGCTTTCAGCGGTTATCCCTTCCGAACGTAGCCAACCAGCCGTGCCCCTGGCGGGACAACTGGCACACCAGAGGTTCGTCCGTCCCGGTCCTCTCGTACTAGGGACAGCCTTCCTCAAGTTTCTAACGCGCGCGGCGGATAGAGACCGAACTGTCTCACGACGTTCTAAACCCAGCTCGCGTGCCGCTTTAATGGGCGAACAGCCCAACCCTTGGGACCTACTCCAGCCCCAGGATGCGACGAGCCGACATCGAGGTGCCAAACCATCCCGTCGATATGGACTCTTGGGGAAGATCAGCCTGTTATCCCCGGGGTACCTTTTATCCGTTGAGCGACACCGCTTCCACATGCCGGTGCCGGATCACTAGTCCCGACTTTCGTCCCTGCTCGACCTGTCGGTCTCACAGTCAAGCTCCCTTGTGCACTTGCACTCGACACCTGATTGCCAACCAGGCTGAGGGAACCTTTGGGCGCCTCCGTTACATTTTGGGAGGCAACCGCCCCAGTTAAACTACCCACCAGGCACTGTCCCTGAACCCGATCAGGGTCCGAGGTTAGAGGTCCAATACGATCAGAGTGGTATTTCAACAACGACTCCACCCACACTGGCGTGCGGGCTTCCCAGTCTCCCACCTATCCTACACAAACCGAACCGAACACCAATACCAAGCTGTAGTGAAGGTCCCGGGGTCTTTTCGTCCTGCCGCGCGTAACGAGCATCTTTACTCGTAGTGCAATTTCGCCGAGTCTGTGGTTGAGACAGCAGAGAAGTCGTTACGCCATTCGTGCAGGTCGGAACTTACCCGACAAGGAATTTCGCTACCTTAGGATGGTTATAGTTACCACCGCCGTTTACTGGGGCTTAAATTCTCAGCTTCGCGGAGTGAACTCCGCTGACCGGTCCTCTTAACCTTCCAGCACCGGGCAGGCGTCAGTCCGTATACCTCGTCTTACGACTTCGCACGGACCTGTGTTTTTAGTAAACAGTCGCTTCTCTCTGGTCTCTGCGACCACCCCCGGCTCACGGAGCAAGTCCGGTCACCGGGACTGGTCCCCCTTCTCCCGAAGTTACGGGGGCATTTTGCCGAGTTCCTTAACCACAGTTCTCTCGATCGCCTCGGTATTCTCTACCTGACCACCTGTGTCGGTTTGGGGTACGGGCCGTGTGAAAGCTCGCTAGAGGCTTTTCTCGGCAGCATAGGATCATGGAATTCGCCTCATTCGGCTACGCATCACCTCTCAGGCTGTGTGCGACACGGATTTGCCTGTGTCACGCCCTACGGGCTTACACCGGTACAACCACTGACCGGCCCCACTACCTTCCTGCGTCACCCCATCGCTTGGCTACTACCACCGAAGGTCCCGTGCAGCAGGCTCTCGGCTCCCGAAGGAACTCGATCACCCTTTGGACGGTTAGTACCGATGATTCACCAGGGGCGCGTTCACACGGGTACGGGAATATCAACCCGTTGTCCATCGACTACGCCTGTCGGCCTCGCCTTAGGTCCCGACTCACCCTGGGCGGATTAACCTGGCCCAGGAACCCTTGGTCATTCGGCGGACGAGTTTCTCACTCGTCTTTCGCTACTCATGCCTGCATTCTCACTCGCGCAGCCTCCACACCTGGATCACTCCGGCGCTTCCCCGGCTGCACGACGCTCCCCTACCCACCCACACCACTGCCGGACGATCCGTGGACCCTCCGGGGTGTTGTGCGAGTGCCGCGGCTTCGGCGGTGTACTTGAGCCCCGCTACATTGTCGGCGCAGAACCACTTGACCAGTGAGCTATTACGCACTCTTTCAAGGGTGGCTGCTTCTAAGCCAACCTCCTGGTTGTCTCAGCGATCCCACATCCTTTTCCACTTAGTACACGCTTAGGGGCCTTAGCCGGCGATCTGGGCTGTTTCCCTCTCGACTACGAAGCTTATCCCCCGCAGTCTCACTGCCGCGCTCTCACTCACCGGCATTCGGAGTTTGGCTGATTTCGGTAAGCTTGTGGGCCCCTAGACCATCCAGTAGCTCTACCTCCGGTGAGAAACACGCGACGCTGCACCTAAATGCATTTCGGGGAGAACCAGCTATCACGGAGTTTGATTGGCCTTTCACCCCTACCCACAGCTCATCCCCTCAGTTTTCAACCTAAGTGGGTTCGGGCCTCCACGACGTCTTACCGTCGCTTCACCCTGGCCATGGGTAGATCACTCCGCTTCGGGTCTAGAACATGCCACTGATGCGCCCTGTTCGGACTCGCTTTCGCTACGACTACCCCACACGGGTTAACCTCGCGACATGCCACTAACTCGCAGGCTCATTCTTCAAAAGGCACGCCGTCACCCCCAGCAGACCAAACTGCTCGAAGGCTCCGACGGATTGTAAGCGCACGGTTTCAGGTACTATTTCACTCCCCTCCCGGGGTACTTTTCACCTTTCCCTCACGGTACTAGTCCGCTATCGGTCACCAGGGAGTATTCAGGCTTATCGGGTGGTCCCGACGGATTCACAGCAGATTTCACGGGCCCGCTGCTACTCGGGTATTCGAATCGACAGTCACCGCGTTTTCGTCTACGGGATTCTCACCCTCTACGACAGGCCGTTCCAGACCATTTCGACTAACACAGGCGATTTCTCACTGTCGGCCGGCGCGGCAGCACCGACACATCGAACCCCACAACCCCGAACACACAACCCCTGCCGGGTATCACATGTATCCGGTTTAGCCTCTTCCGTTTTCGCTCGCCACTACTCACGGAATCACATGTTGTTTTCTCTTCCTGTGGGTACTGAGATGTTTCACTTCCCCACGTTCCCTCCACACGCCCTATATATTCAGGCGCGGGTAACACGACATCACTCGTGCTGGGTTTCCCCATTCGGAAATCCTCGGATCACAGCTCGGTTGACAGCTCCCCGAGGCATATCGCAGCCTCCCACGTCCTTCATCGGCTCCTGGTGCCAAGGCATCCACCGTACGCTCATAAACACTTACAACAAAGATGCTCGCGTCCACTGTGCAGTTCTCAAACAACACACAACACCCACTACTCACCCCACCGACCGGCGGAAGCTTTGATGAGCATCGTCGCTGACAAAACACTCGCGTGTTCTCTCAGGACCCAACAGTGCACCGATATAACCACCGCAGAAGGACACTCGGGTCCTTCCCGCGCGGTGATGACTGTCAGCGTTCCACCCATGAGCACCACCGGATTACGTGTGAATCCGAAATGGCTCTGCCCGTGGCGGAGTCACCTGTGTGACCCACCGACGGGAGTTGCTCCTTAGAAAGGAGGTGATCCAGCCGCACCTTCCGGTACGGCTACCTTGTTACGACTTCGTCCCAATCGCCGATCCCACCTTCGACGGCTCCCTCCCACGAGGGGTTAGGCCACCGGCTTCGGGTGTTACCGACTTTCATGACGTGACGGGCGGTGTGTACAAGGCCCGGGAACGTATTCACCGCAGCGTTGCTGATCTGCGATTACTAGCGACTCCGACTTCACGGGGTCGAGTTGCAGACCCCGATCCGAACTGAGACCGGCTTTAAGGGATTCGCTCCACCTCGCGGTATCGCAGCCCTCTGTACCGGCCATTGTAGCATGTGTGAAGCCCTGGACATAAGGGGCATGATGACTTGACGTCGTCCCCACCTTCCTCCGAGTTGACCCCGGCAGTCTCCTGCGAGTCCCCAACCGAATTGCTGGCAACACAGGACAAGGGTTGCGCTCGTTGCGGGACTTAACCCAACATCTCACGACACGAGCTGACGACAGCCATGCACCACCTGTACACCGACCACAAGGGAAACCCCATCTCTGGGGCGGTCCGGTGTATGTCAAACCCAGGTAAGGTTCTTCGCGTTGCATCGAATTAATCCACATGCTCCGCCGCTTGTGCGGGCCCCCGTCAATTCCTTTGAGTTTTAGCCTTGCGGCCGTACTCCCCAGGCGGGGCGCTTAATGCGTTAGCTACGGCACGGATCCCGTGGAAGGAAACCCACACCTAGCGCCCACCGTTTACGGCGTGGACTACCAGGGTATCTAATCCTGTTCGCTACCCACGCTTTCGCTCCTCAGCGTCAGTTACTGCCCAGAGACCCGCCTTCGCCACCGGTGTTCCTCCTGATATCTGCGCATTTCACCGCTACACCAGGAATTCCAGTCTCCCCTGCAGTACTCAAGTCTGCCCGTATCGCCTGCAAGCCCGCAGTTGAGCTGCGGGTTTTCACAGACGACGCGACAAACCGCCTACGAGCTCTTTACGCCCAGTAATTCCGGACAACGCTCGCACCCTACGTATTACCGCGGCTGCTGGCACGTAGTTGGCCGGTGCTTCTTCTGTACCTACCGTCACTCGCGCTTCGTCGGTACTGAAAGAGGTTTACAACCCGAAGGCCGTCATCCCTCACGCGGCGTCGCTGCATCAGGCTTGCGCCCATTGTGCAATATTCCCCACTGCTGCCTCCCGTAGGAGTCTGGGCCGTGTCTCAGTCCCAGTGTGGCCGGTCGCCCTCTCAGGCCGGCTACCCGTCGTCGCCTTGGTGGGCCGTTACCCCACCAACAAGCTGATAGGCCGCGGGCCCATCCTGCACCGGAAAACCTTTCCACCGACAGCCATGCGGCCGCCGGTCCTATCCGGTATTAGACCCAGTTTCCCAGGCTTATCCCGAAGTGCAGGGCAGATCACCCACGTGTTACTCACCCGTTCGCCACTAATCCACCCAGCAAGCTGGGCTTCATCGTTCGACTTGCATGTGTTAAGCACGCCGCCAGCGTTCGTCCTGAGCCAGGATCAAACTCTCCGTTGAAGACTCACAATCAAACCCCGAAGGGCCGATCAGTCATAGACATCGAGCCAAATCACCAGCAAAAAACTCAAACCAGCAAAAACACTGACCACCACAGACGGAAGAATGCGGCAGCCAGCAACGATCATCTCACGACACCTCATCGGCTTGACACCATGGTCGGCGCCTGATCTGATCGCACCAAACAAAATATTTGGCACTGACATTCATCGGCACACTGTTGAGTTCTCAAAGAACACGCGCACACCATCGCTACGCACTTTTCAGTGCTTCACTCCGGGGCAACCGTTCCAGCCTAACATCGGGGGCTTTCGGAATCAAAATCCGCGGCCGATCCGATCTCAGGAGCGATTGGAAACCCTACCAGAAGGTTTTCAATCGGGTTAATCAGGCGCCTTCGTCCAACCTCGTTTTCCCGGGCCCCTGCGGGCCGGGTCGGTGTCCGTGTCGCTCTGACCTGGAATAAGTTACGTGATCATTCGACCCCGCGCCAAATCGCCAGGTCAGGACGGGTGTTTGCCCGCGAGGACGGCTGTTTCCGCGACGCGGAACCATCCCCTGTGCCACTGCGTCTCACCTTCCGAGGCGTCCGCCTCGTGGCAGTCCCCGCGCGGACCGTAGCCGGCGTGCGCACTGCGTGGCACCGTCGTTGTCGTTCCGCGGCGCGCGTCCCCGATCACGTCAGGCATAGGAGACCCATGAGTGGCTTTCCCGCAGAGATCGTCCCGCCGGGCCGGGCGGACGGACCCGGCTCGGGGTCCCCCGCGGCAGCGACGTGCGCCGCGGCCTGCCAGGACTACCTCGCCGCGCTCGACGAGCTCCTCCTCGGGATCGGCGACCGCGAGGCCGGCGACTGTGCAGGTGACGTCGCACCGAGCGTGGCCCGCCGGATCGAGGCCGTGGTCCGGATGAAGGCCGCCTTCGAGTCGATCGCGTCCCCCGAGGCACACGCCTCGCTCTTTCGGCGGACGTGATCATTGCATCTCGCGTCGCGGCACGGGCCGCCCGAATTCTCGAGTAACGTGCTCCGTGAGCAAAGCGAGAAAGGGTGCCGTGACGTCGACCGGGAACATGGTGGGTTTGTTCGCCGGTATCGGCGGACTCGAGCTCGGCCTGGCCGAGCACGGCTGGCGCACCGAACTGCTCTGCGAGATCGACGCCGGAGCCCAGGCCGTGCTCCGCGCCCGCTTCGCCGATGTACCTCTGCACACCGACGTCACCCGCCTCCGTTCCCTGCCCCAGGCAACCGAGGTCGTCACCGCGGGCTTTCCGTGCCAGGACCTGTCGCAGGCCGGCAGGACCGCCGGCATCACCGGCTCCCGGTCGGGCCTCGTCGACGAGGTGTTCCGGTTGGTGCGGCGCAAGCAGGGCCCGCGATGGCTGCTCATCGAGAACGTCCCCTTCATGCTGCAACTCGGACGCGGCGCCGCGATGCGTCACATCACCGATGCGCTCGAGGATCTCGGGTACGCGTGGGCGTACCGGGTCGTCGATGCCCGCGCGTTCGGACTCCCGCAGCGCCGGCAGCGGGTGCTCATGCTCGCCTCGCGCACCGACGACCCCCGGACGGTGTTGTTCGGCGAGGACGCCGGCGCCCCCGCGGAAGGCGATCCCGGCACCCACCCGTGCGGGTTCTACTGGACCGAAGGCGTGCGCGGTCTCGGCTGGGCGGTCAACGCCGTGCCCACGCTCAAGGGCGGCTCCACGGTGGGCATCGCGAGTCCGCCGGCAGTGCGGCTGCCGTCGGGCGAGATCGTCACTCCCGGTCTGATCGACGCCGAACGGCTGCAGGGCTTCGACCCCGACTGGACCGCACCCGCCATCCAGGCGCCCGGTGTGCGGACCGGGCATCGGTGGCGACTCGTCGGCAACGCAGTGAGCGTGCGCATGGCCGCGTGGGTCGGTGGACGGCTCGGGCGGCCGATCGACTACTCCCCCGACCACGAGACCCCGCTGCGGCCCGGCGACCCCTGGCCGAGTGCCGCCTGGGGCGCGCGGCGGCGGGCTTTCCGGGTGCACGAGTCGCACTGGCCGGTGCAGGAACCGTACGAGGATCTCGCCGGATTCCTGGAGGACGCGCGCCTGCTGTCGGCGCGGGCCACCGCCGGTTTCCTGCGGCGGGCCCGGTCCGGGAACCTGAGATTCGTGCCCGGCTTCCTCGACGACGTCGAATCCCACCTGGACCGCATGGGCGGCTTCCCCGAGGCCGCGGCCTGAGGACGGAGCCGACCGCCGTGCCCTCCACCGATCCGCAGACCAGCGCCCGGATGAGCCGGCAGCGGCGCAGGGACACCGTCCCCGAGGTGGCCCTGCGCCGGGAGTTGCATCGTCGCGGGGTGCGCTACTTCGTCGATCGTGCTCCCCTGCCGGGGATCCGTCGTCGTGCCGACCTGGTGTTCCCGCGCCGCCGCGTTGCGGTGTATGTCGACGGGTGCTTCTGGCATCGTTGCCCGCAGCACGCCACCGATCCGAAGAACAACGCCGAGTGGTGGGCCGCCAAGCTCGCCGGGAACGTGGCCCGGGACCGGGACACCGACGCGGCGCTCGCCGCGGCCGGATGGACGGCGGTGCGGATCTGGGAGCACGAGGACCCCGCGGAGGCCGCGGATCGGGTGCAGGCCGCATTGTTCGCGGCGGGACCGGGTACTGCCGATTCCTGACCGGCGAAGGAGGAAGCGGTGCAACCGGCGATCGCGCTCGTTCTCGGAGCGGTCATCGGGGTCCTGCTCGGCCTCCTCGGGGGCGGCGGATCCATCCTGGCGGTCCCCGCCCTGGTGTACGGCCTCGGACTCGACTTCCGCCAGGCCATCCCGATCTCGCTGATCGTCGTCGGGGCCGCAGCCCTGTCCGGGGCGATCCCCAAGGCTCGGGCCGGGCAGGTCGACTGGCGGCTGGCCGCGGTGTTCGCCGCGGCCGGCATCCCCGCGACGTTCGCCGGCACGGCTGTGGGCACGCTGCTGCCGCAACCGGTGCTGCTGGTGGGCTTCGCCGTCGTGATGGTGGTCGCGGGGATCCGGATGCTGCGCGAGAGCGACGACGCCGGGACCGCGTGCAAGACCGGCGACTTCGGCATCGACTGGAAGCGATGCGCGCCGAGGGCGATTCCGGCCGGCCTGGGGGTGGGCTTCTTGACCGGCCTGTTCGGCGTCGGCGGCGGCTTCCTGATCATCCCCGCGCTGGTGATGCTCCTCGGATTGGAGATGGGCGTCGCCGTCGGGACCTCCCTCGTCGTCATCGTCGCCAACTCGGCGGCCGGGCTGATCGCGCATCTCGGGGACGCCGACATCGACTGGTCGATCACGGCGGCGTTCGCCGGGGCCGCGGTCGTCGCGTCGCTTGTCGCCGGTCACCTCGGCACGCGCATGGAAACCGGACGGCTGCGGCGGTGGTTCGCCTATCTCGTCTTCGTCGTGGCCGCGTACGCGCTGGTGGACACACTGTTCCTGCGCTGAGCCGAAACTCTTCCCGCACTCCACGCATTCTTCGTACGCCCCGGGGTATCCGGGGGCATAGTGGAAGTACCGTGGAAAGGCATCGACATGGACGTATCGATCATCGAAACCTCGAGCCTCGGCGATCGCAGCTATCTCGTCACCGAGGCGGACGTCGCCGTCGTCGTGGATCCACAGCGGGACATCGATCGAGTGCTCGCGCTCGCCAACGACCGCGGAGCGCGCATCACCCATGTCCTCGAGACCCACATCCACAACGACTACGTCACCGGTGGGCTGGAACTGTCCCGCGCCGTCGAGGCCGAGTACATCGTTCCAGCCGGCGACGACGTGGACTACGAGCGACGTGCCGTCCACGACGGCGACCTGATCGACGCCGGTCCCATCCGGCTGCGGGTGATGCACACCCCCGGGCACACCCACCACCACGTCAGCTATGTGCTGCTCGACGCGACCGGCGGCACGCACGGGATCTTCACCGGCGGGTCGATGCTGTACGGCTCGACCGGCCGCACCGATCTCGTCGGCCCGCAGTACACCGAGGAACTGACCCACGCACAGTTCCGCTCCGTGCGACGGATCGCCGACGAAGTGCCGGCCGACACTCCGGTGTATCCCACCCACGGCTTCGGCAGCTTCTGCTCGGCGACCCCCACCAGCGGCGACTCGTCCACCGTCGGGCAGCAACGCGACGTCAACCCGGCGCTGACCCGCGACGAGCAGGCCTACGTCGACGAGCTCATCGCCGGACTCAATACCTACCCCGCGTACTACGCTCACATGGGCGTGATCAACAGGGCGGGTCCGTCGCCGCTCGACCTGTCTGCGCCGGAGCCGGTCGACCCGGCCGAGCTGCGCCGGCGCATCGACGCCGGTGAGTGGGTCGTCGATCTGCGCGAGCGCACCGCCTTCGCCGCGGGACACCTGGGCGGCACACTCGGCTTCGAGCTGTCCACCTCCTTCGTCACCTACCTGGGGTGGCTCTACAAGTGGGGTGCGCCACTGACGCTCATCGGCGAGAGCGACGAGCAGATCGCCGACGCCAAGCGCGAACTGGTCCGCATCGGCGTCGACGAACTCGCCGGAGCGGCCGTCGGCGAGATCCACACCCTGGTCAACGGACACGAACTTCGGTCGTACCGCGTCTCGGACTTCGCGGAGCTGACCCGGGAGATCGACAGCGAGCAGGTCCGGGTCCTCGACGTGCGCCAGAAGGACGAGTACGAGGACGGCCACGTGCGCGGAGCGGTCAACATCCCGCTGCACGACCTCGCCGAGCGGCTCGACGAGGTACCCCGCGGGGAGGTGTGGGTGCACTGTGGCTCCGGCTACCGGGCATCCGTCGCCGCGTCCATGATCGACCGGATCGACCGCACCGTCGTCCTCGTCAACGACGACTTCGAGAAGGCGTACGACCACGGTCTGATCGGCACGTCGTAGGTCCTGCCCCATCGTCGGGGCCGGGGGGCCGCCACGACGCGAGAGCCCCTCACCACAATGGGTGAGGGGCTCTTCGTTGTGCGCCCGAAGGGATTCGAACCCCTAACCTTCTGATCCGTAGTCAGATGCTCTATCCGTTGAGCTACGGGCGCAGTGCGTGTATGTAGTTGTTTCTGGTATGCAGTTGTTTCTCATATTCAGTTGTCGCCGGCGACGCTGCACCGACGTGGCGGAGGCGAGAGGATTTGAACCTCCGGTCCCCCGTAAAGGGGACAACTCATTAGCAGTGAGTCCCATTCGGCCGCTCTGGCACGCCTCCCTGGGGGGTTTCGATTCTCTCGAACCGCCGGGACGAAAGATTACACACGTTCGGACGACAAACGCAAAACGCCTGGTCAGCGCAGGTGTGCGTCGAACCAGTCGAAGATCCGGCGCCGTGCGTCGATGATCGCCGCCTCGGCCGGGTCGGTGTCCGGATCGGCGGTGTCGTGCTCGACCGGCGGCTCGTCGGGGCGATGCGCCAGGCCGGGGTAACCGATGACCAGGGTCGGTGCGTCGGCCTGTCCGGCAGCCTCGCGCAGCTGCTCGACGTCGCCGGTCGGGGTGGTCGGGTCGTCCTCGCCGTACAGACCGAGCCACGGCGCCTGCAGGTTGCGCACGGCCTCGACGAGTGCGGGAACGTCGGGCCGCAACGGCTGCACGATGCCGTGCGCCGCGACGGTGACCGCGGCACCCACCCGCCGATTGGCGGCGACGATGAGCGCCGCCGTCCCGGCGTCGTCGAACCCGATCACGCCGACCGCGTCCGGGTAGACCCCACTGCGTACCAGCCAGTCCATCGCGGCATCGACGTCGTCGAACAGGTTCTGCCCGAACACCTCGTCGTCCTCGGTGAACTCGCGGTGGAACAGATTCGGAGCCACGACCAGCCAGCCCTCGGCAGCCAGAACCTCCATGAACGCCAGCAGGGCCGGCGGAAACACACGGGATTCGTGCAGCACGACGATGCCACCGCGGATGGCACCCTCCGGCCGAAACACGGTCAGCGGTACCTGCCCCGACCCGTCCGGCAACCGGGCCGCGGCAATGTGGATTCCCGACATACCGTCCACGATGACACGACCCACCACGACCGTGCACGCAATCGCCGGGCGCATAATCGGCTGGTGACCCCACGGACCCGCCCCGACCTCACCTCGATCCCGTCCTATGTGCCCGGCCGCAGTTTCCCGGGCGCGATCAAGCTCGCCAGCAACGAGACCACCGTCGGTCCCCTGCCCAGCGTGCGCGACGCGATCGCCGAGGCGGCGTACACGGTCCACCGGTATCCGGACAACATGGCGGCCGTGCTCATCGGCGCGCTGGCCGGGCGGCTGGGGGTGAAGCCGGAGAACATCGCCGTGGGCAACGGCTCGGTGAGCCTGTGCCAGGAACTGGTGCTCTCGGCCTGCAACGACGGCGACGAGGTCGTGTTCTCCTGGCGGTCGTTCGAGGCGTACCCGGTGGTGACGGCGGTGGCCGGCGCGAAGTCGGTGCCGGTGCCCAACACCTCGGAGCACGGCCACGACCTCGACGCGATGCTCGCCGCGATCACCGACCGCACCCGGGTGGTGTTCGTCTGCAACCCCAACAACCCGACCGGGGCGCTGCTGGGCAGGGCGGAGCTGGAACGGTTCCTCGACGCGGTGCCGCCGCAGGTGATCGTCGCGCTCGACGAGGCCTACTTCGAATACGCCCGCCCGAAGCCCGGCGAGGAGCAGGCGGACGGGATCGCGCTCGCCGCCGGCCGGCCGAACGTCGTGGTGCTGCGGACCTTCTCGAAGGCCTACGGCCTGGCCGGCCTGCGGGTCGGCTATCTCGTCGGCGACCCGTCGGTGATCAAGGTCCTGAACAAGGTGCACACCCCGTTCAGCGTCAGCTCGCTCGCACAGCAGGCGGCCATCGCGTCCCTGGCGGCGGCCGACGAACTGCTCGAGCGCACCGACAGCGTGCTCGCCGAGCGCGACCGGGTGCGGACGGCGCTCGTGGACGCCGGCTATCCCGTGCCGGAGAGCTACGCCAACTTTGTGTGGTTGCCGCTCGGTGACCGGTCGGCGGCGTTCTCCGAGGCGTGCGCGGAGGCCGGTGTGCTGGTGCGCCAGTACGCGGACGACGGGGTGCGGGTGACCATCGGCGATCCGCACGAGAACGACGCGTTCCTCGCATTTGCGACCGGCAAGGGCGTCGAGATCGCGGAAATCTCGAAGCCCTGACCTGCGCAGGAACGCCTACGAGACCCAACCGTTATCGCCGGGTGGCGATCGCGTGACCATCCGTTGGCACACTCGTCCGGTCGGCTACGGAAGTTGGAGTGTGCGGATGGGTTCAGGCGTGGCACGCCGGTGGACCCTGTCCGCGGCCCTGCTGACCGGCGCGCTGTGGACGTCGCTCGCCGTGGCCCCCGCGACCGCGATCCCCCCGGACGCCCTGCCGCTGCGGCTCATCGCCTTCCGCGACCTGCACGGCAGCCTCCTCCCGCCCCAGGGCCCCCGCAGCGAGGTCGTCCGCTCCGACGGCGCATCCGTTCCGGCGGGCGGCGCCGCATATCTCGCCGCCTACGTCCGGCAGCTGCGCTCGCAGGCGGACAACTCGGTGCTCTACTCCGTCGGCGACACCTGGGGCTCGTCCCCGATCGAGTCGGCGATGTTCCACGACGAACCCACCGTCGACCTGCTCAACGGCCTCGACGTGACCGCGGCCGCCCTCGGCAACCACGAGTTCGACAACGGCTACGCCGAGTTGCAGCGCCTGCGCGACGGCGGCTGCCACCCGGAGGGCTGCCGGTACGACGAGGAGTACGCCGGAGCCACCTTCCCGCTGATCGCGGCGAACGTCGCCGACGCCGACGGCAGCCCCGCGGCCCTGCCGTTCACCGTGGACTACGTCGACGGTGTGCCGGTCGGCGTCATCGGCATCGCCCCCCACGACACGCCGCAGGTGGTGCGCGGCGACGACATCGCCGGCCTGCAGTTCACCGACGAGATCACGGCCGTCGACCGCACCGCCGACGCGCTCGATGCCCTCGGCGTCCGCTCGATCGTCCTGCTCTACAAGGGCGCGTTGACGCCGCCCGCCGGGACCGACCCGTGCGACGCCACCGCCGGGCCCGCGCGCAGCCTCGCCACCCGGGTGTCGCCGAAGGTGGATGTCATCGTCACCGCGGACGGCGACGACAGTTTCAACTGCAGCTACCCCGACCCGGCGGGCAGTCCCCGGACCGTGCTGCAGGGCGCCTCGCACGGGCGCATCATCTCGGTCGCGGACCTGACGATCGACCGGGAGAGCCGCGACGTGCTGCGCGACCGCACCCACGCGTTCAATCAGATCGTGACGCACGACATCGCCCCCGACCCGCGCACGCAGCAGTTCGTGGACCGGGCCGTCGACGAGTCGCGCGACGTCGCCGAACGCGTCGTCGGCCGCATCGCCGCCGACCTGACCCGCGATACCGTGCCCAGCGGCGAGTCGGCCCTCGGCAACCTCGTCGCGGACGCGCAGCTGGCGGCCGCCGAACCCGCCGGGGCGCAGCTCGCGCTCACGAATCCCGGTGGAGTGCGCGCCGACCTGCTGCATTCCGGTGACGGGGTCGTCACCTACGGCGACGCCTACGCAGCCCAGCCGTTCGGGAACCGGCTGCAGGTGCTCGAGCTCACCGGTGCGGAACTGGTCGGGATCCTCGAGCAGCAGTTCCAGCAGGACGGAACCGGCGCGGGCCGCGAACGGATCCTCGCGCCGTCGCACACCCTGCGCTACGTCCTCGACCGGGCCGCGGCGCCCGGCAGCCGGATCCGGGATGTCACGATCGCCGATCGGCCGCTCGATGCGGCCGCGGCCTACCGGGTGGTCGTCAACGGGTTCCTCGCCGAGGGCGGCGACGGATTCACCGGGTTCACACAGGCGCGACGGGCGACGGGGGCGGGTGCCGAGCTCGACGCCCTGAACGACTACCTGGCGCAGCACGCGCCCGTCCCGCCGCCGGCCACCGACCGCATCGCGCTGCCCTGACGGAACCGCTCAGCCGAGACCGAGGGCGCGTTCGAGCGTCGGCCAGGCGGTGCGCAGGTCGTCCTGCCAGTAGGGCCACGAATGCGTGCCGTACGGGCGGTAGACGATGGTGGCGGGGATTCTCAGCTCCCGCAGCCGCCGGTCGAAGCCGATCGTGCACACGAAGGCGCCGACCTCGAGCGGTCCGCCCACGTCGAGAGCCTCCGCGTCGGGGCCGACGTCGTACGGGCCGGGCAGGCCGTTGCCGGTGCTGATGAAGATCTCCTTGCCGCGCAGCCGCTCGGCCAGGGCGTACGGGTCGTGTGCCGCCCACGCCGGATCCCCCGGTGCACCCCACATGTTGTCCGGATTGCCGCCCTTGTAGGCGACGGTCCCGCGCACCGCGTCCTGCGCGGACGCCTTCGACGTGTCCAGGCAACCGCTCAGCGCGGCCACGCCCCGGTACAGGTCCGGATTCCGGGCGATCAGGCTCGCCGCCCCCGTGGCGCCCATCGACAGTCCGCCGATGGCGTTCACTCCGTTGCCCGCGAAGCGGGCGTCGATCAGCGGCGGCAGTTCCTTCGTCAGGAAGGTCTCCCACGCGTTCACGCCCAGAACGGGGTCCGGCGCGAGCCAGTCCGTGTAGTAGCTGGCGGTACCGCCGATCGGCAGCACCACGTTCACGTTCTTGTCGGCGACGAAGTCGACGAGGTCCGTGCGCTGTGTCCACGTGCTCTCGCGGTAGTCCGACTCGGCGCCGGCGCTGACGCCGTCGAGCAGGTAGAGGGACGGGCGCGGCCCGTCCCCGGCGGGGTGCAGGACCTGCACCTGGACGACCCGCTGCATCGACGGCGAGGACACGAACACCGCCGAGCGTCGAGCGGTGAGGGACTCCACCCGATCCACCCGCGCGGATGCCGCCGGCTCGGCGGACACGACGGACGTCACGGACAGTGGCAAAACGAACGCCGCGACGAGCGTCGCGACCACAGCTCTGAGCATCAACTTCCTTCGTCCCCCGACTTCGGAAAATCCGATTCCACAGTACGGACCGGGGCGGGTCAAGAAAGTGGGGCTCGTCACCAACGCGGATCGCCGCCCTTGGTGACGGTGGGGCACCGCGTCGCCGGCTACGGCTGTGGGGTCGGTTCCGGCGGGGTCCACGCCCGGTCCGTCGGCAGGTACGACCGGAACATCAGCACGAATTCCCCGGGCGGCGCCGGCAGCCAGTTCGAGCCGCCCGACACCGGCGGCCGGGACGAGACCCACACGTCGAGCGCACCGTCGGGACCACGGACCAGTCCGGGCGTCCGGTCGCCGACGGCGTAGCGGTCGACCGGGTTGGCGACGAGGAACATGTCGGGGCCGTACACGGTGACGGACCAGAAGCCGCGGTCGTCCACCGGCGGCCCCTCGGGCGGGAAGCGCAGGAGGTAACCGGCCTCGCCCCGCAGCGCCGATCCGTCCGCCGCGGTGCGGGCCACGTGGTACGTCGATTCCTCCGGCACGTTCGCGCCGAGCCCGATCGTCGCGACCACCGCGCGCTGCAGGTAGTCGGTGCCGTACCAGCCCGCGGTCGCCAGCGAGCCCCACACCGCACCGGACTGCTCGCCCGAGTCGACGAGGTCCCGGATGCGTCGCTCGCCGCGGATCACCCCGGTGGCGAGTGCGGCGACGGTGTCCGCCGGCCCGGCACTCGGCCGGGCGCCGGGCCCGACCCCGAGGCCGGCGAGTTCGTCGAGCAACGGTCCGTCGGCGGGCGGTGGTGGGTTCGCGGCCAGGATCGCCGACAGCTCGTCGAAGAACTGCGGCCCCGACGCCGCGAGCGCCTGCGGGTCGGGGTTGCTTCCGCACGCGGTCGGCGGCAGCGGTGGCGGCGCATCGGCGACGGGGGCGGTCAGCACGGTGAGCGAGTACTGCCGCTGCACGGCCCGGGCGGCCTCGAGGTCGGTCTGCGCCTCGACGAGAGTCCGGCCGATCATCCAGGCGTCCCACGTGGGTGACTCGATCACGGCCGCTCCCGCCGGCAGCGGACCGTCCCATCCCGGTGGGACGACGACGTGGGCGCCTGCGGCCGATCCCGTCGCCCGGGTGCCGACGTTGGCGAAGACGTCGGTATAGATGCCGAGAAATTGGAAGTCGAAGTACCGATCCCCCGCCTCCGGGTGCGTGAGCAGCACCGGTCCTTCCCGAAGATCCAGCCACGCAATCGAATACAGTGTGTCGACGTTGGGGGCGACGACGACGCGCGAGGTGGGATCGGCCGTCGCGGACTGGTGGTGGAGCCGGTTCACCGGCAGCAGGCAGAGCATGTTCGCCCGGGTCCGCGCGAGCGTCACGGGCGCGTAGCCGTAGACGTAGCCGTCGGTGGCCACGTCGACCGCGGTCCGCTCCGGTTCCGCTGCCGGATGCGGCGCCGCGCAGGCGGTCAGCAGGCCCACCGCGAGCGCTGCCGCCGCCCGAGCTGCTGTGCCGGCCATTCCGTCAGTGTAGGAGGCGAGAACGCGTTCCTGGAGCGACACTCGCCGTCGGATCCGGGCGCTCCGGTGCCACCTGCGCGCGTCCGACGACGAAGCCCGTCACCTGCACACACGCCGCAGGTGACGGGCTCTCCTTCCGGCGGAAGCGGAGGGATTTGAACCCCCGGTCGCTCTCACGACGCTCGCTTTCAAGGCGAGTGCATTCGGCCGCTCTGCCACGCTTCCGTGCCAAATCCTAACCACACCTGTCGTCGACGGCCGCCTCCACCTTGGTGAAGATCTCGGAGAGGGTCCGGATCTGCGTCCTCGTGAGCAGGTCGACGAGGTTGCGGCGCACACCGGCGACGTGCGTGGGCGCGGCCTCGGTGAGCCGGCGGCGGCCTTCGTCGGTGAGGGTGGCGAGGACGCCGCGGCCGTCCTCGAGGCAGGAACTGCGCACCACCATCGACGCGGCCTCCATGCGGCGGATCTGGTGGGTGAGGCGACTGCGGGACGACAGCACCCCGTCGGCGAGGTCGCTCATGCGCAGCGCCCCGTCAGGAGCCTCGGAGAGCAGCACCAGGATCCGGTACTCGGCCAGGGACAGGCCGTGCGCCTCCTGCAGGTCGCGATTGAGTCGATCCATGAGCCGGTGATTGCCGTCGATGTAGGCCCGCCATGCCCGCTGCTCGTCCGTGTCGAGCCAGCGCGGATCGGGACGGTCGGCATGCAGTTCGGCTGTCACGCGGGCAGTGTAGAGGCAGGCCGTCGTCTCTGTTACTCGCCGGTCAGTTCGCTGCGTGTCGCCCCTGCGTCGGCGTGTCGCGATAGCGTCGAACCCATGCGCGCAATCACGATCACCGAACCCGGCGGCTCCGGGGTCATGCAGTGGGCCGAGCAGCCCGACCCCACCCCCGGTCCCGGACAGGTCCTGATCGACGTGGCCGCGACGGCCGTCAACCGTGCCGATCTGCTGCAGCGCCGCGGCCTGTACCCGCCGCCGCCCGGGTCGAGCGACGTCCTGGGTCTCGAATGCTCGGGGGTGATCGCCGAACTCGGTGAGGGCGTGAGCGGCTGGTCGATCGGCGACCGGGTGTGCGCGCTGCTGACCGGCGGCGGCTACGCCGAGCAGGTCGTCGTCCCTGCCGGACAGGTCCTGCCCGTGCCGGAGGGCGTGGATCTCGCGGTGGCGGCGTCACTGCCCGAGGTGGCGTGCACCGTGTGGTCGAACGTGGTGATGGCGGCGGGCCTGCGCCGCGGTGAGGTGCTGCTCGTGCACGGCGGTGGGGGCGGCATCGGCACCCACGCCATCCAGGTCGGCAAGGCGCTGGGCGCGAAGGTCGCGGTGACCGCGTCGGCCGGCAAGCTCGACTACTGCCGTGAGCTCGGCGCCGACCTCGCGATCGACTACCGCTCGCAGGACTTCGTCGCCGAGGTCCGAGGCCGGTTCGGCGGCGCCGACGTGGTGCTCGACAACATGGGCGCGGCCTACCTGTCCCGCAACGTCGACGTGCTCTCCCCCGACGGCCGGCTCGTGGTGATCGGCATGCAGGGCGGCGCGAAGGGCGAGCTCAACCTCGGCAAGCTGCTCGCCAAGCGCGGGCACGTCCTCGCCACGGGCCTGCGCGGGCGGCCGGAGACCGGCCGTTCCGGCAAGAGCACGATCGTCGCGCAGGTTCGCGAGCACGTGTGGCCGATGATCGCCGAGGCCCAGGTCCGGCCCGTCGTACACGCAGAGGTGCCGATCACCGAGGCCGCGCGGGCCCACGAGATGCTGGATTCCCCCGACACCGTAGGCAAGGTCGTGCTGCGCATCGATCGGCACTGATATGTAGGGAAAGTTGTCAAGAGAGCAGAGTGAGGCGCCTCCGGGGAGCGACCCCGGGGGCGCCTCCGGCGCTTCGTCGACGAATCCTGCGGTGAGCGTGTCGCTCAGCGACGCGCGGTCAGACTGATATACGCGGGTTGGGTACCGCAGGACGGAATTTTCGGCTGGATCGCATCCGCGTGTCTAGAGTCGAGCGTCGGCCCCGAGGACCTGCTCATAGTGCCGATCGCGGGTCGATCCACGCGCTGTCACCACCGAACTCGTCGGCAAAGCAGATCAGGAGATTGCTTCAGCAGTCCATCACCGCCAACGACCAGCACCACCCCTCCAACTCACGGGCGATCGCCACATTCGCTGTCACGGGTCGTTTGCGGCGTTCGAGAAACCCCACCCACCGGCCGTGCAGGCGACGGTTACCCTCGTCGCCGCGGACACGGGCCGCGGCCGGCGCCTGCTCCCACCGCGACCGCAGCACCGACCCCACGCGATAGCGCGGTCGATGATGCCAGGCCGCTTCCACCAGCAACCGGCGGGCGTGGGTGTTCCCGGTCTTGGTGATCGACCCTTGCACCCGCGACGCACCGGAGGACTGTTCCGAGGGCACCAATCCGACGAACGAACCGATCGTATTGCCGGTGAACCGTGTCCAGTCACCGATCTCCACCGCCAACGCGAAGCCGGTCAAGGTGGAAACTCCACGCAGACAGCACATCCGGTGGACGACCGGGGTGAACTCGCTGGCCGCGGCCATCTCCTCGATCGCCGTGTCGAGTCGCCGGCGCCGGGCCCGCATCGTGAGCACGTGCTCGTAGTCGGCCTCGAACGCCATCCTCGTCGCCGGCCAGGTCAGCTGCGGTGCTGCTTCGGTGCGCAGCCACCGGTCGTGCGCTCCGGTCCAGGCCGCGCCGCCGTCGTAGACGAGGCCGTGGCGGAGCAGCAGTTTCGACAGACGATGGCGCGCCCGCATCAAATCCCCACGACAATCCTCCCGGGCCCGCACCAGGTCCCGGGCCGCTTCCTGATCGACGGTCGGGATCGCCACCGAGGTGACCTCGTCCAGACGCAGCAGCCGGGCCAGGTGCAGAGCGTCACGGGCATCGGTCTTGACCCGGTCCCCGGCGGGTTTCTGCAGCTTCGACGGGGCGGCGACCTCACACCGGATCCCGGCCGCGGACAGATCCCGATACAATCCGAAGCCGGTCGGTCCGGCCTCGTAGACCACCGCCGCCGGCCCCGGTAGGTCCGTGAGCCAGGAGCGGATGTGCTCGTAGGACGGCGTCAACTTGGTCTGGAACACCCGTCCTGTGACGCTGTCGATGGCTGCTGCCGCGACCGAACGTGCGTGCACGTCCAGTCCAACGCTCGTACGCTCGGTGAACACCGGGGCCTCCCACAATTGTCGGATAGGCCGGGCAGGCAGGTTCGTCTGCTCGGTAACCCACGAATCTTGTGCGTGAGGCCTCGGCCTGCAAGAGCGGACCACCAGCTCCGGCGTCCCCCTCGGTCCTCGCCGACCCGCCCCGGCGCCGGCCGCGATGTCAACGTGGAGCACGCGCAGCGCAGCGAGCATGAACGACGTTGACATCGACCGCGTGCCGGGGGGCGCGTCATCACTCGACCGAGGGGGACGCCGATCCCCACGAAAGCGAGCTCACGGCAAGTCGTGCGTCACTCCATATCGTCTAGGCCGGTCGGCCCGGTCAGGAGGCGGTGAGGTTGCGCAGCTCGCGCACCAGCTGGTCGAGCTCGTAGCGGGTGGTGTACGGGGCCAGGCCGATGGTGACCGCGCCGCCCTCGTCGCTGACGCCGAGCGAGTCGAGCAGGCGGCTCGTGCCGCGGCTGACCGCGACGGTGGCGATGCGACGGTCGGCGAGATGCGCGGCGACCTTCTCGGCGGGCACGCCCGCGACGGTGAAGCTCAGCGTCGGCACGCGGCTCGACGCACGGCCGATCACCATCACGTCGGGCAGGTTGTCGAGCAGGCGCATCAGCCGCTCGAACAGCTGGTCCTGGTAGCCCTGCAGCGAACTGATCGACGTTTCGAGACGCTCGCGGCGCGTGCCGGTCGCCTCGTCGTCGAGGGCCGCGAGGAAGTCGACGGACGTGACGAGCCCGGCGAGCATCGCGAACTGATGGCCGCCGACTTCGAGCCGCTCGGGGCCGCGTGCGTGCGGATCCAGGGAGACCGCCGGGATCCGGTCGAGTTGCGCCGGGTCGCGGAACACCAGGGCGCCGACCTGCGGTCCCCCCCACGCGGACGCGTTGACCGCGAGCACGTCGGCGCCGAGTTCGTGGATGTCGACGTGCGCGTAGGGCGCGGCCCCGGCCGCGTCGACCACCATGAGCCCGCCGACCTCGTGGAGCCGGTCGGCGGCGACGCGCACGTCCGGCGCGGAACCTACGAGCGACGACGCGGCGGTCAGCGCGACGAGCCGGGTGGTGGGAGTGATCAGTTCCTCGAACTGCCAGCTCGGCAGCTCGCACGTCTCGATCTCGACCTCGGCCCACCGGACCTGGGCGCCGTAGCGGCTCGCGACGCGCAGCCACGGTGCCACGTTGGCCTCGTCGTCCAGCCGGGACAGCACGAGCCCGGTGCCGAGCCCGAGCCGGGAACTGAGCGACTCCGCGAGCCAGGCCAGCAGGACCGCCCGATCCGGTCCGAGCACCACACCCGCCGGGTCACCGCCGACGAGATCGGCGACGGCGACGCGCGCCGCCTGCAGCAGCGACGCGCTCCGACGGTTGGAGGTGTGCCGGCCCGTCGGGGACGCCGCGGCGTTGCGGAATGCCGTCGACACCGCGCGGGAGACCGCGTCGGGAATCTGCATTCCGGCCTGTGGGTCGAGATGGATCCAACCGTCGCCGAGCGAGGGAATCAACCCCCGGATCCGGGCAACGTCGTAAGCCATGCGTGACACTCTAAATCCCGGTGTCAATCGTGTGTCGTCCACGTCGGTCCCGTACGCCCTCCGAAGGTGCACGTACGGAGCGCAATGTCGGGTGAAACCTCCCGTATCGGGAACCTGACTCGGCAACGGCCCCGGCGAGAGGACAAGATGGAACCATGACGCATTCGGAGAATGAGCACGTCCTCGTGATCGGACCCGACGGCAATCCCGTCGCGGTCCAGCGCGACGGTACCGCCTCCGGTGATCCGCGGGAGTCCGCCGCCGAGCCCCAGGAGAAGCCGGACGACGCCGAGTCGCTCGCCGACATGGTCGAGCAGCCGGCGAAGGTCATGCGGATCGGCACCATGATCAAGCAGCTGCTCGAGGAGGTCCGCGCCGCGCCGCTCGACGATGCGAGCCGTGCCCGTCTGCGCGAGATCCACCAGTCCTCCATCCAGGAGCTCGGCGAGGGCCTCGCCCCGGAACTGCGCGAGGAACTCCAACGGCTCGCGTTGCCCTTCGGTCAGGACGAGGTGCCGTCCGACGCGGAGCTGCGGATCGCGCACGCTCAGCTCGTCGGTTGGCTCGAGGGCCTGTTCCACGGCATCCAGACGGCACTGTTCGCGCAGCAGATGGCGGCGCGGGCGCAGCTCGAGCAGATGCGTCAGGGCGCGCTGCCGCCGGGCATGCTGGGGGGCGGACCGCGTCCCGACGAGCGGCACGGCCCGGGACCGGGTGCCCCGGGTACCGGTCAGTACCTGTAGCGACGGCCCGACCACGATCCCCGGTAGGCTCGGACCTCGTGTCAGCTTCTGCCCTCGATCCCGAGCCCACC
Organism: Rhodococcus sp. M8; assembly: GCF_015654185.1. Lineage (NCBI taxonomy): Bacteria > Bacillati > Actinomycetota > Actinomycetes > Mycobacteriales > Nocardiaceae > Rhodococcus > Rhodococcus sp. M8. The sequence goes on along the minus strand of NZ_CP064065.1, from coordinate 4,179,257 downwards.
GCCGCGGACTCTCCGGTGGTGTCGGATTCGCAGACCTTCCGGCGCGGCCTGAAGGATCTGCGCGACGGCTTCGCCCAGCGCGAGCTGTGGCTCAGCCTGGCCTGGCAGGACATCAAGCAGCGCTACCGGCGCTCGGTCATCGGTCCGTTCTGGATCACCATCGCCACCGGTGTCCAGGCCACCGCCATCGGCATCCTGTACGCCGCGCTGCTGGACATTCCGCTCGACGAGTTCCTGCCGTACGTGACGGTCGGACTGATCGTCTGGAACATGATCAGCGCCTCCATCCTGGAGGGCTCGGAGGTGTTCATCGCCAACGAGGGCCTGATCAAGCAGTTGCCGTCGGCGCTGAGCGTGCACATCTACCGGCTCGTGTGGCGGCAGTTGCTGTTCTTCGCCCACAACCTCGTGATCTACGTGATCATGATCTTCGCCTTCGGAGTGTGGCGAGACCTGACCTGGACGTCCCTCGCGGCGATCCCGGCGCTGGGCCTGATCGTGCTCAACGCCGTCTGGGTGGCGATCCTGTTCGGCATCTTCGCCACCCGCTACCGCGACATCGCCCCGATCCTGTCCAGCCTCACACTGCTGCTGTTCGTGCTCACCCCGATCATGTGGACGACGCAGAGCCTCGAGGCGCAGGGCGGGCAGGCCGCCCAGCGCGTCAAGCTGGCCGAGATCAACCCGCTGTTCCACTACCTCGACATCATCCGGGCGCCGATGATCGGCCAGGACCAGCAGGCCTACCACTGGTACATCGTGCTGGCGATCACCGTGGCCGGCTGGGGACTGGCGCTGCTGGCGCTGCGTAAGTACCGGGCCCGCGTGCCCTACTGGGTCTAAGGGGCCGTCATCATGACCGAACATGTGAGCATCGAGACGCGCGGCGCGTGCGTCGACTTCCCGATCTTCGACGCGAAGACCCGGTCGCTGAAGAAGGCGTTCCTCGGCAAGGCCGGCGGTTCGATCGGCCGCAACAACTCCGACGTGGTGGTGGTGGAGGCGCTGCGCGACATCACCCTGTCGCTGAAGGAAGGCGACCGCATCGGCCTCGTCGGTCACAACGGCGCCGGCAAGTCCACACTGCTGCGGCTGCTGGCGGGGATCTACGAGCCCACGCGCGGCAGCGCCCGGATCCGGGGCCGCGTCGCGCCGGTGTTCGACCTCGGCGTGGGCATGGACCCGGAGATCTCCGGCTACGAGAACATCATCATCCGCGGGCTGTTCCTCGGTCAGACCCGCAAGCAGATGCTCGCGAAGATGGACGAGATCGCCGAGTTCACCGAGCTCGGCGAGTACCTGAACATGCCGCTGCGCACGTATTCGACCGGCATGCGGGTCCGCGTCGCGATGGGCGTGGTCACCAGCATCGACCCCGAGATCCTGCTGCTCGACGAGGGCATCGGCGCGGTCGACGCCGACTTCATGAAGAAGGCGCGGGTGCGCCTGCAGAAGCTCGTGGAACGCTCCGGCATCCTCGTCTTCGCCAGCCACTCCAACGAGTTCCTCGCGCAGCTGTGCGAGCGCGCGCTGTGGATCGACCACGGGCAGATCCGCATGGAGGGCGGCATCGAGGAGGTCGTGCGCGCCTACGAGGGCGACGACGCGGCCGACCATGTGCATCACGTCATCGCCGAGCTGGAACGCGAGCAGGGGCTGCCGCAGGAGCGCTCGGCGTGAGCGAACGCATCGTCGGGGTGGTGGTCACCCACCGGCGGCGCGAGCAGCTGGCACAGTCGCTGAAGGTCCTGAGCGCCCAGACCCGGCCGCTCGACCACCTGGTGGTCGTCGACAACGCCGACGAGGAGGCCGTGCGCGACCTCGTCGAATCGTGCCCCCTGCCCACCAGCTACCTCGGGTCCAAGCACAATCTCGGCGGCGCCGGCGGCTTCGCCCTGGGCATGCTGTACGCGCTGTCGCTCGGCGCGGACCGGGTGTGGCTCGCCGACGACGACGGCCGCCCGGAGGGCCCCGACGTCCTCGCGACACTGCTCGAGTGCGCGCAGCGGCACGGCCTGGCGGAGGTGTCGCCGGTGGTGTGCGACATCGACGACCCCGACCGTCTCGCGTTCCCGTTGCGCCGGGGCGTGGCGTGGCGTCGTCACCGCAGCGAACTCGGCGACGTCGAGAGCGACGATCTGTTGCCGGGCATCGCGTCGCTGTTCAACGGCGCCCTGTTCACCGCCGCCGCGATCGACGCGGTGGGCGTGCCGGACCTGCGGCTGTTCGTGCGCGGCGACGAGGTGGAGGTGCACCGTCGCCTGGTCCGCTCGGGTCTGCGGTTCGGCACCTGCCTGCGCACCGCCTATCTGCACCCCAACGGCGCCGACGAGTTCAAGCCGATCCTCGGCGGCCGGATGCACACCCAGTACCCGGACAACGACACGAAGCGGTTCTTCACCTACCGCAACCGCGGCTACCTGCTCTCACAGCCCGGTCTCCGCCGGTTGCTGCCACAGGAATGGGTGCGGTTCGGCTGGTACTTCCTCGTCAGCCGCCGGGACCCTGCCGCGCTCCGCGAATGGGTGCGGCTGCGCAAGCTGGGCCGGCAGGAACGGTTCGAGCGGCCTGTGTGAGGGACCGACTATCGGGCCGAATGTCACATTGCGTCGATGGAACCGGCGCAATGTGACATTCGGCCGGGTGGGAGGGCGCGATTGCGCCCTATCGGCCCACTGTCTAGGTTCGGGGCTAGGTCTCGACGGGCACGGGAGGGCGCGATGCTGGGGCGTTGGCGGGCGACGACCCGGGGCAAGCTGCAGCGTGCCGTCGCCGAAGTCGTCGACCTCTCGGCGCGACGCACCCGCGAGCTGCAGGAGAACCACCACGACCGGATTCTCGCCGAGCTGACCGCGACCACCGCGGAGCTGCGGCAGGTACTGGCCGAGCTCGCACAGACCCGTTCGGAGGTGGGCCTGCTCCGGGACCGCGTCGCCGATCTCGAGCACCGGCAGCGCCGCGACCTGCGCTATGCGATGGACCGCGCCGCGACCGATACCGCCGCGGCGTTCGCGGTCGCGAACATGCCCACCGCCGCGGTCCTCGACACCCCGCACGACACCCTGCGGTTCGCGCTCGACCGGGTGTCCCGGCCCGGCCTGGCCCTCGAGTTCGGGGTCGCGTCGGGCACCACGTTGCGGATCGTCGCCGACGTGTTGGGCGCGGACCACCCGGTGTTCGGGTTCGACGTCTTCACCGGACTGCCGGAGGCGTGGCGCAGCGGGTTTCCCGCCGGGGAGTTCGCGCAGGACACCCCGCCCGACGTGCCCGGCGCCGAGCTGGTGCCCGGCCTGTTCGCCGACACCCTTCCCCGCTTCCTCGCCGCACATCCCGGCGACGTCGCGTTCGTCCACCTCGACGCCGACCTCTACTCGTCCACGACGACGGTGCTCGACCTGCTCGAGGACCGCCTGGTGCCCGGCACCGTGCTGGTGTTCGACGAGTTCTTCAACTATCCCGGCTGGCAGCGGCACGAGTACCGGGCGTGGACCGAGTTCGTCGCGCGCACCGGTACGGCGTTCGAGTACCTCGCCTACACGGCCGACAACGAGCAGGTCGTCGTGCAACTGCGGTGAACCGTCACCGCACGAAACGGATCACCTGGCTGACATTGAACTGCCGGCGCTCGTCGATCCGGAAACCGGCATGCACGAGCCCGGCGTACTCCGGGGTCGACTCGAACCGGTGCGGTGGAAGCGTCCACCACTGATTCGACGTGTGATAGACCCGCTGTTCGGTCGTCCGCTCGGCGTCCGCGAAGAACCACACCACCTCGCACGTGGGCAACTGCCCCGCGACAGCCTGGAACGGGAGATTCTCGTCCCACAGCCAGCCCTCGGCGGCCGCGGTCCGTCCGAGCCCCAGGTCGCGGGTCCCCGCGAACGTGTCCGGGCGCGCGGTCTGCACCAGCCGCTGCGACGCCGGGTTCCAGGCGGCGCCGCCGAACAGCACACAGTCGCCCGGCGCCAGCCGGCCGGCGACGTCGCGGTTGACCGTGCTGAAGTCCATGCCGCTGGGGTCGGACCACGCGGAGCGCTGCGCGACGAACGACGGCACGGTCAGCAGCACCAGCGCACCGGTGACACCGACCGTCGCCCACGGCCGCACGGCCACGGCGGCGACGGCGACCGCACCGATGAGGGCCACCGCCGGCGTCGTGAACGTCAGATACCGGTCCAGGTAGACCGGGGACGCGACGAGCGAGTACGCCACGAGCATCGCCATCGGCACGACGATCCACGGCACGGCCACCGCGAGAACACCGTGCCGCTGCGCCCGCATGCGCCGCCGCACAGACGCGACGAGCCCCACGACGACCAGGACCGTGAATGCCGCCGCGAACCAGGGGGCGCCCACGAACCACTGGTACTCCCATACGATCCGCGGCAGGTTCCGGTCGAGCGGCGGAATCCACGTGGTCTGCCCCGCCTGGGCGAACGCCTCCAGCACGAGCGGGCTCGCCGCCGCCGACCCCGCCACGACCGCCCCCAGCCACGCGAGTCCGCGGCGCCGCAGGTCACCCCGCAACGCCACGGTGATCAGGTGGGCCGGTATCAGCGCGACCGTGTACAGGAACAGCACCACCGACAGTGCGAGCACAGCGGCGTACGCCAGCCACCATCGGACCCGGCCCGACTCGCACGCCACGAGCAGCAGCACGGTCAGCCATACGGCGGCGGCCGCGGACGGGGCATAGCTGCGGGCCTCGACCGCAGCCCACGTCACGCGCGGCAGCAGCAGGAAGACGACACCCGCGAGCACGCCCAGCCGCCGGTCGGCGAGTTTCCAGCCGAGCACGACCACACCCCCGGCCGCGGCGCCCACGGCCAGGACGCTCGGCAGCCGCGCCGAGAATTCCGAAGCCCCGAAGACGGCGAACCAGTACCGCATCGCCACGTAGTAGAGGCCGTGGACGATGTCGACGTTACCGAGCACCCGGTCCAGGTCGACGCGGGAGCGCTGCGCCACCGAGAGGGTGGCCAGCTCGTCGTACCAGAAGGAGGGCCGCCCGGTGCCCAACGCTGCGACGATCGAACCCAGCAGTGCGATGAGGACAGCATCCCGCGCGCACGCCGTGGTCCGATCGGCCATCGGCTACTTCCCGTACAGGCGGGCCCAGTTCTCCCGGCTGGTCAGCTGCGGCATGGCCTCGCGATACCGCAAGGACACCGCGGGGGTCTCCTTCTTCAAGGCCTGCAGCGCGCGCACACCGCGCCGGAGCAGCGCGACGGCCCGCTCCTTGTCCCGCTTGCGCACGCGGACCCCTTCCTGGGACGCGTCGGTGACCACGGCGTGCGAGAACAGCGACACGTGCCACCAGTGCGCATCCGACGACGGGATGGCGACCGGATGCGCCGGGAGGCGACCGCGCCACTGGTTGAGGGTGCGCTTGGCCAGTACCGCCCACTCGAGGCTCTTGCGCGGGTACGGGCCGGCCGGGGTGATGAACATGTCGGCCGGACGCAGGCCCGGCACGTTGTTCGCGTTGTGGCGGATGGTCTCACCGTATTCCGCGCGCTCGCGCCGGATGGCGGCCGCCGCCTCCATGCCGCCGTCGTGCAGGAACTCGGGCCCCCGCAGGAAGTCCTCGACGGCCTTGATCAGGGTGAAGGCCATCCCGTACTGCATCGAGACGAGGTACCGGAACAGGTCGGTCCGCAACTGCTTGGCGAGTGCCTTGCCGTCGAGTTCGGTGTGCAGGGCCGCGGTGATCATGGCGTTGCGGAGGTTGAAGTAGCGGTGCCACTCGTCCCAGTCCTTCCACGCGAAATCCGCGTGCCACACCGCGGCACCGGGCAGCGTGACGGTCGCGACGCCGTTCGCCCGCGAGCGGTAGCCGTACTCGATGTCGTCCCACTGGAAGAACAGCGGCAGCGGATAGCCGACCTTCTCCACGACCTCCGACGGGATCAGGCACGACCACCACCCGTTGTAGCCTGCGTCGACCCGGATGTCCTGCTGCTTCTTCAGCGTGCTCTTGTCCGCGAGCGCGTTCTTCACCTCCAGCCCGGCCTGGAGCCGCTGCAGGTCTGCGACCTCGGCCCCGACGTGGACCCGGTCGGGATGCAGCAGGTACAGCATCTGCGCGCCGACGATCGCGGGCTCGACGGTGCAGTTCGCGAACATGTTGAGCCGGACCACCGCCTCCGGTTCGCACAGGACGTCGTCGTCCATGAACACGATGTTGGCTCCGGGGTTCCGCGCGGAGCCGGCGACCTCGTACAGGCCGCGGGTGAATCCGCCGGCGCCGCCCAGGTTGGGCTGTGTGATGTAGACGAGCTTGTCGCCGAGTTCGGAGGCGACGCGCTGGAACTCCTGCCGGGTCTCCACCCGGTCGTTGCCCTGATCGATCACGTACACCGACTGCACGTCGGCCAGCGCGATCGGGTCGTCCGCCATGGCGGCCAGCGTCGCCGCGCAGTCGTCGGCGCGGTTGAAGGTGCAGATGACGACGGCGGCCGGCCGCAGGGACTTCGGTGCCGGCACCGTCCACCGGGCGTTCTCGACGGCCAGTTCGCCGGAGCCGGTGGAGATCCGTGCGAACAGGGCACCGCCGTCGACGAACCGGTCGATCGGGGTGGACACCGTCACCGTCGCGGGCGCGCCGTTCGACGACACGGCGGTCGTGGCGACGATCCGTCGCCGGCCCCGGGCATCGGTGGCGACCAGTTCGATGCGGCCGTCCCCGTCGACCTCGGCGACGAACTCGACCTCGGTGACGGCGGTCCAGCGCTGCCAGTAGCTGGCGGGGAATCTGCCGAAGTAGGTGTCCGTTTCGACACGGCTCCGGCGGCCGAGACGCACCCTGGTCCGCTCACGGTCGACGGTCCCCTTGACGGTGACGTACATGTCGTCGCTGACCAGCGGAGACGGCCCCGCGAACAGCGCACGCTGAGCGGTCGGACGGGTTGCGGGGCGCCCCGTGACGGACGAACCGTCAGCTGCGGTGCCGACCCCTCCCGTCGGTTCGATCGCAGCGAATTCGGCCTTGTCCATCCGTCGAAACACCTTTCGGAACCTTGCTGCCCCCCAGGACACAACTCGTCCCAGGCTACCAACGGACCGGGGACCGGCCGACGTCCCCGCGGATCCACCCCCGCGCCCGGCCGGTCGTCGCCCGGCCCACCCCCGTTATCCTTGGCCTCTGGCCAGCCTCGTCCCTGGCCTCCGGCCAGCCCCGTCCCCGACCTCTGGAGCACATGTGACCTCCGCCGTCGTGCCCGCGGTGACGACGCGGCGGCAGCGCCGGACGTGGGGTGCCGCAGTGGCAGCGATGGTGACGGTCACCTACCTGGTGATCCTGGCGGCCGACGATCGATGGTTCTACACCGACGACACGGAATCGGGTGCGGTACCGAACTGGATCTTCCTCGGCCGGATCCTGCGGACCGGACAGCTTCCGAGCCTCGTGCCGGAACAGTGGATGGCCGGGAACTACCCGGTCGAGGGGCAGGGCGGCCTCTGGAATCCGCCGCAGCTGCTCGTCAACCTGATCGCGCCGTCCGTGGACAACATGGTGCTGCTCTCGACTGGCGTGAAGTGGGCGTTCTCCGTCGTCCTGGCGCTGGGCGTGTACCGGATCTGCCTGGAGTACGGCGCTCGCGCGACGTGGGCGGCGGTGGCCGGCGCCGCCGTCCCGTTCACCGGGTTCGCGCTCTTCTTCGACCAGGCGACCTGGGTCACGGCCCTCACCGGCTCGGCGTGGGTGGCCCAGGCGTGGGCCAGTTCGCTCCGCTACCTGCGCGGACGCTCCGGTCCCCTGCCGGCGTTCGTGTTCCTGTACCTCGCCGTCAGCGTCGGCTACGTCTTTCCCGCGCTCGTCGCCGGGATCCTCACGGGCTGCCTCATGATCGGCGAACGGATCCATCGGCACTCGTGGCGGCCCTCGCTGCGGCTGGCGGTGGTCGCGAGCTGCGCCGCCGCGGGCGGGTTGATCACCTACCTGCCCGGGGCGCTGTCCAGCTCCGTCACCTGGCGCTCCGACCAGGGCTTCCAGAACGACAACTTCCTCACGGCACCTTGGTCGGACACCCTCAACTCCGGCATCCCCTCCGCGCTGCCGGGCATCGAAGCCTGGTTCGGGGAGGTGCAGCCGTTCCCCGTCACCTACATCGCCTGGTTCGCCGTCCCCGCGCTCGCCTTCGTGGACTGGAAGACCGTGCACCGGTCCGTGCGCAGCCTCGCCGGCGCGCTGATCTTCCTCGTCGCCATGCTCATGGCGACGGCCGGCCCCAGCGTGATGGGGCCGTTGCGCTGGCCGGCGCGGCTGCTGCCGATGTTCGCTCTCGCGACACTCGTGGTGGTGTGCGTGCTGATCAGCCGCCACGGCACGCTCCGCAGGATGCGGGTGCGGGCGGGCGCGGCGGCCACGCTCGTGCTGCTGATGACCCTGCGCTCCGGGTCTTCGTCCCCCGAGTTCATGAACCGTCACCTGCTGTGGGCGGGCGCCGTCCTCCTCGTCGGGGCCGCCGTCCTGTGGGTCGCGCTCCGCGCCGGTGAGCGGGCGGTGGCGGCGATCCTGCTGCTCTCGGCGCTGCCCGTCGTGTACTTCCAGGTGGCGTCGACGACCCCGCACCCGCTCGCGTGGGATCTGCCGGCCCGGCAGTCGGTCGCGAAGGAGAACTTCCCGGACCGGCCGGGCACCACGCTGCAGCTCGCCGACCGCGAACTGGTGCTGCCGTGGACCGCGAATCCGCAGGGCGTCTACCGCTCCCTCGTGTTCGGCAATTTCGCCAAGTCCCTCGACGAGACGTACGTCAACGCCTACACCCCCATCGGCTTCGAGGAGTTCGCCTTCCACCTGTGCATGCGGCACGACGGCTCGAGCTGCGACGACGCGTTCGGCGCCGCGTTCGCCACCGAATCGAGCACCGACCGGACGTACGTGGACCTGATGCTCGTGGATCGGGTGGTGCTGCAGCGCCGGCAGTACCCGGACGCCGACTCGGAGCCGGCGCCGCCCGGCTGGCGGTGGGTGCAGTCGCCGTCCGGGTCCGCGGACGCTGTGGACGCGGTGATCCTCGAACGGCTCGCCGGACCGATCAGCGGCCGGAACGGACGCATCTCCTTCACGGAGGGGGTCACCGCCACCTCGGTCTCCGAGGACTACGCGACGAGCCGGGTCCGCGTGAACTCGGTGGACGGCGGACGCGTCGTCTTCGGACGCCTGAACTGGCCCGGCTACTCGGCCACGCTGGACGGCCGGCCTCTGGAACCGCGCTCGGTGGACGGCATGTTCCTCGCGGTGGACATCCCCGCCGGCACCGAGGACGGCGAGCTCGTCGTGCGCTGGACACCGCCGGGCCAGGGAGCCGGGTTCGCCGGCCTGGGCCTGGGCATCGCGGGCGCCGCGGCGATGCAGCTGCTGTACCTGAGAGACCGGCGGAAGGCGCGACGGGAGAATCCGGAGGAGGCCGCGGCGCCCGTACCGGCGGCTACCGTGGGCTGAGACGCGACCGGAACACGGTGTAGAACACCCGCCGCTGAAGCGCGGCGAGTTCGGCGCGGCGATTCCCCTGCCACACGTCGGCCGCCCGGAGCCCGCCGGGCAGTTGTTCGGACACCCACCGGTGATAGGCCTTCGCCTGCCGGGCCTGCTCGGCGACGAGGGCCACGCTCCACTGACCGGCACTGACCCGGAAACCGCCGACGACCTGCCGCAGGGCATACAGGTCGCCGTGGAACAGCACCTTCGTGTAGGAGGCCATGTCGATCAGGTAGGGGAAACGACCGTCCCATCCGCCGGCCCGCTCGAGGGCATCGCGGCGCATCATCACGCACATCGGCTCACCGAACACGTTCGTGCCCAGCCGCACGGTGCGCCGGATCGCCTCCCCGCCCGGCACCAGGCCCGACAGTCCCTGGAGACCGCGTCCACCGATCATCTTCGCGCCTCGCGCGTCGAGAATGTCCCGCTGCGACGCCACCGCCACCGCCGACGGGTGCGCGTCCAGGGCCGCCACCTGGGCCGACAGGGCCCCCGGATACAGCAGGTCGTCGCCGCACACCAGCTTGACGTACTCGCCCGTGGCCTCGGCCGTCACGCGCTGCCAGTTCCGGGGCGCACCACCGCCCGTCGGAGTCGACAACAGGGTCACGCGCCGGTCGCGGGCGTACTTGCCGAGCAGGTCGGCGGTGCCGTCGGTCGAACTGTGGTCGGCGATAATCAGTTCGAAATCCTCGAAGTCCTGCCCGAGCACGGACTCGACCGTCGCCTCGATGAACGGCGCATTGTTGTAGGCCGGAATCACCACGGACAGTTTCGGCCTCGTCACTGCTGCTCATCCCGTCCTCGAACGCACGCCCGGCGCTCGTGGCGGGCCGACTGACGGCGCCACCGTACATCGGCACGGCCCGCACCCGAAAACAGCCCCACCCGGCGTATACACTCCCGACTTGTGAGCAGCGACGACCGGCCGGGGGTGGGCACGCCACACCGCGTGTCGGTCGTCGTGCCGGTCTATCAGGGCGAACACACCCTGGGTGACCTGCTCGAGCAGATCGTTCCGTGGACCGAGGTGACACTGACCCCCGGCGGCCGTCCCATGGTGGTCGAGGAGGTCCTGCTCGTCCACGACAACGGCCCCGACGACTCGGCCCGCGTCATCCGGGAGCTGGCCGCGAAGTACCCCTTCGTCGCCGGGGTGTGGCTCAGCCGGAACTTCGGCCAGCATCCGGCGACGCTCGCGGGCATGGCGTCGAGTGGCGGCGAGTGGATCGTCACCCTCGACGAGGACGGTCAGCACGATCCCGCCGCCATCGGCGGGCTGCTCGACACCGCGCTCGACGAGGGCGCGACCGTCGTATACGCCAAACCGACGAACGCGGCACCGCACGGCCTGCTGCGCAACGTGGCCTCCAAGGGATCCAAGTGGTTCCTGGCCCGGGTGCTGTCCGTGCCCGACAGCCCCGATTACCAGAGTTTCCGTCTGGTGCTGGGCGAGGTGGGACGTTCCCTCGCCGCCTACGCGGGTTCCGAGGTCTACCTCGACGTCGCGCTGGGGTGGATCGCAGGCAAGGTGAGCACGAGCCCGGTCGCCCTGCGGGAGGAGCAGGGACGTGCGTCCGGCTACCGGCTGCGCACGCTGCTGTCGCATTTCTGGCGGATGGTGCTGTCGAGCGGAACCAAGGGCCTGCGGATGGTGAGTCTGCTGGGCGTGGTCCTGGCCGTGGGCGGGATCCTGTGGGCGGTGTGGGTGCTGGTGTCCTACCTGTTCCTCGGCAACCGTTTCCCGGTGCAGGGCTGGGCCTCGACGACGGTCATCCTGCTGCTGGGATTCGGCGCCGTCCTGTTCTCCCTCGGAGTCATCGCCGAGTACGTGGGGGTGGCGGTGAAGACGGCGATGGGCAAACCGCCGTACCTGATCGTCAGCGATCCCGGCTCCGGTCCGCTGGCCCGCACACAGCGGTATCCCGACCTCGAATCGTTCCGGAGCGGGTAGCCGTGCCGGCGCCGACGTGGGTCGTCGGAAGTGGCGGACTGCTCGGCTCGTGGGTGACCCGGGAGCTGCACCGCCGCGGCGTCCCGGTGGCGACGAGCGTGGTGCCTTGGGAGGAGCCGGAGCAGGCCCGCGACGTGCTGCTGGCCGACGCGGACCGGTTCGTCCGCGCCACCGGTGGTGGGCCGTGGCGGGTCGCGTGGTGTGCCGGCGCCGGGGTGAACGGCACGACGGCGGAAGCATTCGCGGCCGAGAACGCTCTGCTGCGCGACGTGCTCGACGGACTGGCGCACGCAGCCGGCGGCAGCGCCGAGCACGGGACGGTGTTCCACGCCTCGTCGGCAGGCGGTGTGTACGCGGCCGCGCCGGGCGCACCCCACTCCGAGCACAGCCCCACGGCCCCGCTCGGTCTCTACGGACACGCCAAGCTGGCCGCCGAGGCCGTCGTCACCGACTTCGCCGGGGCGACCGGCGCCACCGCGGTGATCGGCCGCTTCGCGAACCTCTACGGGCCGGGGCAGAATCTCGCCAAGCCGCAGGGTCTCATCTCCCACCTGTGCCGCGGCTATCTCACCGGGGCACCGGTCTCGATCTACGTCTCGATGGACACCCTGCGGGACTACCTCTACATCTCCGACGCGGCGGAGATGGTTGCCGACGCCCTGGCGCGGGCGGAAGCCGAATCGGGCGGGGTGAGCACCAAGATCTTCGCGTCCGGCCGGTCGGTGACGATCGGCGCGATCCTCGGCGCGTGCCGGACCGTCTTCCGCCGCCGCCCCAACGTCGTGCTCGCGTCCTCACCGCTCGCGTCGGTGCAAGGGCGGGACCTGCGGTTACGGTCGCTCGTGTGGACCGAGCTGGACCGCCGCAGCCATCGGCCCCTCCCGGCCGGCATCGCCGCCACGCTGGAAGCGACCCGGCGCACGATGGGTCATTCGGCTCGGCCGAGTGTCCGCTCCCCGGAACGGGCGTAGGCCTGCTCGGTGGCGTCCTTCTGCGGTCGCCACCAGTGCTCGTGGGTGCGGTACCAGTCGATGGTCGCGGCCAGGCCCTCGCGGAAGTCCCGGTAGCGGGGGGTCCAGCCGAGCTCGGTGCGCAGGCGGGTGGCGTCGATGGCGTAGCGCAGGTCGTGGCCGGGGCGGTCGGTGACGAAGTCGAAGTCGCCCCGGTCCTTACCGCACAGCTCGAGGATGGTCTCGACGACGGTGCGGTTGTTCGTCTCGCCGTCCGCGCCGATCAGATAGGTCTGGCCGATCTCGCCCTTGTCGATGATCGTCCACACCGCCCGGTTGTGGTCGTCGACGTGGATCCAGTCCCGCACGTTCGCCCCGGTGCCGTACAGCTTGGGCCGGATCCCGTCGAGGACGTTGGTGATCTGCCGCGGGATGAACTTCTCCACGTGCTGATAGGGGCCGTAGTTGTTCGAGCAGTTCGAGATCGTCGCGGCCACCCCGAACGAGCGCACCCACGCGCGCACCAGCAGGTCCGAGCCGGCCTTGGTCGACGAGTACGGGCTCGACGGGTTGTAGGCGGTGGCCTCGGTGAACCGGGCCGGATCGTCGAGCTCGAGATCGCCGTACACCTCGTCGGTGGAGATGTGGTGATACCGCACCGAATGCCGGCGCACCGCCTCGAGCAGGGTGAACGTGCCGATCAGGTTGGTCTGCACGAATGGCGACGGATCGGCCAGGGAGTTGTCGTTGTGCGACTCGGCGGCGAAGTGCACCACCAGATCCGACTCGGCGACCAGCGCGTCGACCAGGTCCGCGTCGGCGACGTCGCCGCGGACGAAGCGGATCTTCTCGGCGACCGGGTCGAGGGAGGCCGGGTTGCCGGCGTAGGTGAGCTTGTCGAGCACGGTCACCCGCGCCTCGGGGCGGTCGGCGACGGTCCGATGCACGAAGTTCGCACCGATGAAACCGGCACCGCCGGTGACGAGCAGCCGCATGCGGCAACCCTACCGGCGGTGCGTTCGCTGGTCCGCGTCCACCCCGGATGGGAGACTGCCCGTCATGCGCGGAATCATTCTCGCCGGCGGCACCGGGTCCCGCCTGCACCCGATCACCCTGGGAGTGAGCAAGCAGCTCGTACCGGTCTACGACAAGCCGATGATCTACTACCCGCTCTCGACCCTCATGCTCGCCGGGATCCGCGACATCCTGATCATCACCACGCCCGAGGATGCTCCACAGTTCCAGCGCCTGCTCGGCGACGGGTCGCGCTACGGGGTGAACCTGACCTACCGGGTCCAGCCGGAGCCGAACGGGCTCGCCCAGGCGTTCGTGCTCGGCGCCGAGCACATCGGCACCGGCAGCGTCGCCCTCGTCCTCGGCGACAACATCTTCTACGGCCCCCGCCTGGGCACCCAGCTCACCCGGTTCGCCGACCTCGACGGCGGCGCGGTGTTCGCCTACCGCGTCTCCGATCCCAGGGCCTACGGGGTGATCGAGTTCGACTCCGAGGGCCGGGCGCTCTCGCTCGAGGAGAAGCCGGCCACCCCGAAGTCGAACTTCGCGGTGCCCGGGTTGTACTTCTACGACAACGACGTCGTCGCCATCGCCCGCGGCCTGCGCCCGTCGGACCGCGGCGAATACGAGATCACCGACATCAACCGCACCTACCTCGAGGCCGGCCGGCTCCAGGTCGAGGTCCTGCCGCGCGGCACCGCCTGGCTCGACACCGGCACCTTCGACTCGCTGCTCGACGCCGGCAACTACGTCCGTACCATCGAACAACGCCAGGGCCTGAAGATCGGCGCCCCCGAGGAGGTCGCGTGGCGGCGCGGCTTCATCACCGACGACGACCTGCGCGCCCTGGCCGCGCCGCTGGTCAAATCCGGCTACGGCAGCTACCTGCTCGACCTGCTCGACCGGGAAGGACACTGACGGTGCACTACCGCGAACTGAAGATCCCCGGCGCCTACGAGATCACCCCCCGACAGTTCGGCGACGACCGCGGCGTCTTCTACGAGTGGTTCAAACAGCCCACCTTCACCGACGCCGCCGGACGCGCCCTCGACCTCGCCCAGGCCAACTGCTCGGTCTCCGCCGCCGGGGTGCTGCGCGGCATCCACTACGCCGACGTCCCCCCCGGGCAGGCCAAGTACGTCACCTGCCCGGCCGGCGCGGTGCTCGACGTCGTCGTCGACCTGCGCGTCGGCTCGCCCACCTTCGGACAGTGGGACGCGGTGCTGCTCGACGACGTCGACCGCCGCGCGATCTTCCTCCCCGAGGGCCTCGGCCACGCCTTCTGCTCCCTGGCCGACGGCTCGACCGTCGTCTACCTGTGCTCGACCGGCTACAACCCCGACCGCGAACACGAGATCGACCCCCTCGACCCGCAGATCGGCATCGACTGGCCCACCACCGGCCGCGACGGGGCGCCCCTGCACCACCAGCTGTCCGACAAGGACCGGGCGGCCCCCTCGCTGGCCGACGCCGTCGCGGCCGGGTCGCTGCCGCGGTACCTCGGGTGAGCGCGCAGCCGGTGCCCTCCCCCGATCCCGTCACCGAACCCGCCGGCGCACCCGGCGGGATGTCGGGGGCGCCGGGCCCGCTCATGCGCCTGTTCAAGAACCAGGCCGTGGCGTTCCTGCTGGTGGGGGCCTTCAACACCGCGCTGGGCACCGCTTGGTTCATCGTGTGGCAGCTCGCCGTCGGCGACACCCTCGGCTACCACGTCGCGATCATGGCGGGCTACGCCTCCAACGTGCTGTGCGCCTTCTCCACCTACCGCTACCTCGTGTTCCGCGTGCGCGGTCACTTCCTGCGTGACCTGTGGCGGTTCGTGACCGTCAACCTGAGCGCGTTCCTGCTGAACCTCGCGCTCATGACGCTGGCGGTGTCCGTCCTCGGATTCCCCCCGATCCCCGCGCAGATCGTGATCACCTTCGTGACCGCGACGGCGAGTTTCTTCGGCTACCGGGACTTCTCCTTCCGCCGCGCCAAGCACGACTGAGCGACCCGAGCGAATGGACCATTTCGTCGGACCACGGAGGTGAGCGGTACATTCGCTCGCCCCCACGGCCGACCGATCAGCGCAGGCGGAAGATCACGGCGCGCTGCACCACGAAGTTGATCACGGTGGCCGTGCCCTGCGCGACGACGAATGCGAGCGGCACGCGCCACCACTCGGCGGGCAGCGCGTCGTACAGCACGTAGTTGATGCCGACCTGCACGGCGTAGGTGACGGCGTACAGGATCACCACCGCGACGAACCGGGCCCGGCTCGGTTCCGCCCTGAAGGTCCAGCGCCGGTTGATCAGGTAGGCGGTGGTGGTGCCGGCGACGAACGACAGCGACTTCGCGACGTTGACGTGCAGCCCCACGGCCAGCAGCAGCACGTAGAGACCGAAGTCCACGATCGCGGACAGCCCGCCGGTGAGGACGAACCGCACGATCTGCGTCTTCAGGTCGAGCGCCTCGTCGGCGGTGCTGTCGGTGAGGGGGATCTCCACCGGCAGGGGGGCGTGGTGCTCCGGTTGCGTCTGCCAGTGCGGGTGCTGCGGGTGCTCGGACACGGCGACAGCCTATGCGAGCGGCGCGAGCGCTCCCGCTCCGCGACGGAACGCACCGGGACGGTTCCGGCAATCCGGACGCCGGGGCGGGGACGTCGCCACCGACACACTCTCGCTGCTGCGACCGGCGGGTAACCTGTACGGCGATGTCCACGACAGCTGCAGAGCCGGCCGCCGCGCCGCTCCCCACCCAGACCCGCACTCTGACCGGCTGGGGGCGCACCGCCCCGACCACCGCGGAGGTGCTGTCCACTCCCGACGTCGAGGTGATCGCGCAGGCGGTCGCCCGGGTCGCGGAGCAGAACGAGTCCAAGCCGTCGCATCTGCGCCGCGGTGTCATCGCCCGCGGCCTCGGCCGCTCGTACGGTGACCCGGCGCAGAACGCGGGCGGGCTCGTCGTCGACATGACGGCGCTGGACCGGATTCACACGATCGACCGCGAATCGCGTCTGGTCACCGTCGACGCGGGCGCCAACCTGGACCAGTTGATGCGCGCGGCGCTGCCGTTCGGCCTGTGGGTGCCGGTGCTGCCGGGCACCCGGCAGGTGACCGTGGGCGGCGCCATCGGCGCGGACATCCACGGCAAGAACCACCACAGCGCCGGCAGCTTCGGCAACCACGTCCGGTCGATGGACCTGCTCACGGCCGACGGCCAGGTGCGCACCCTCACCCCGAACGGTCGCAACTCCAAGCTGTTCTGGGCGACGGTCGGCGGCATGGGCCTGACCGGCATCATCCTGCGCGCCACGATCGAGATGACGCCCACCGAGACGGCGTACTTCATCGCCGACGGCGACGTCACCAGCACCCTCGACGAGACGATCGCGCTGCACAGCGACGGCAGCGAGGCGAACTACGACTACTCGAGCGCCTGGTTCGACGCGGTCGCACCGCCGCCGAAGCTCGGCCGCGCGGCGGTCTCCCGCGGTTCGCTCGCGAAGCTCGACCAGCTGCCGAAGAAGCTGCAGAAGAACCCGCTGAAGTTCGACGCGCCGACGCTGCTGACGTTCCCGGACATCTTCCCGAACGGCCTGGCCAACAAGTACACCTTCAGCGCCGTCGGCGAGCTGTGGTACCGCAAGTCCGGCACCTACCGCGGCAAGGTCCAGAATCTGACGCAGTTCTACCACCCGCTCGACATGTTCGGTGAGTGGAACCGCGCCTACGGTTCGAACGGCTTCCTGCAGTACCAGTTCGTGGTGCCCACGGAGGCCGTCGAGGAGTTCAAGAGGATCATCGTCGACATCCAGAAGTCGGGGCACTACTCGTTCCTCAACGTCTTCAAGCTGTTCGGCCCGGGCAACAAGGCGCCGCTGAGCTTCCCGATCCCGGGGTGGAACATCTGCGTCGACTTCCCCATCAAGGCGGGCCTGAACGAGTTCGTCCGCGAACTCGACCGCCGCGTCCTCGAATTCGGCGGCCGCCTCTACACCGCCAAGGATTCGCGCACCTCCGCCGAGACGTTCCACGCGATGTACCCGCGCATCGGCGAATGGATCAAGATCCGCCGCTCGGTCGATCCCACCAACGTGTTCGCCTCCGATATGTCCAGAAGGTTGGAACTCCACTGATGATCAACGCCGTCGGCAACCCCCAGACCCTGCTGCTCCTCGGTGGCACGTCCGAGATCGGCCTCGCCATCGTCGAGGAGTACCTGCGCAGGGCGCCGGCCCGCGTGATCCTCGCGGCGCTGCCGAACGACCCGCTGCGCGACGACGCCGTCGCGCAGGTGAAGGCCGCCGGGGCCACCAAGGTCGACGTGATCGACTTCGACGCCCTCGACACCGGCAGCCACCCGAAGGTGATCGACCGAGCCTGGGACCTCGCCGGAAACGGTCGCTCCGCAGGCTCCGCTCCTGCCGGCGACGTCGACGTCGCGATCGTCGCGTTCGGACTGCTCGGCGATGCCGAGGAGCTGTGGCAGAACCAGGCCAAGGCCGTGCAGATCGCCGAGATCAACTACACCGCGGCCGTGTCCGTCGGCGTGCTCGTCGGCGAGAAGATGAAGGCGCAGGGCTACGGCCGCATCATCGCCATGTCCTCCGCCGCGGGTGAGCGGGTGCGCCGCTCCAACTTCGTGTACGGCTCCACCAAGGCCGGTCTCGACGGCTTCTACCTCGGGCTCGGCGAGGCGCTGCGCGAGTACGGCCCCCGTGTCCTGGTGATCCGGCCGGGGCAGGTCCGCACCCGCATGTCCGCCGGGGTGAAGGAAGCCCCGCTGACGGTGAACAAGGAGGACGTCGCCAAGCTCGCCGTCTCCGCGTCCGAGAAGGGCAAGGAACTCGTGTGGGCTCCGGGCGCCTTCCGCTACGTGATGATGGTGCTGCGGCACGTCCCGCGCGCGATCTTCCGAAAGCTGCCGATCTAGGCTGCCGGGGTGTCCGACCCAGCCGTACTCTCCTCCGACGTGGCCCCCTTCCGGCGTGCGCTCCGCACCGCCGGCGAGGGGGCCGCTGCGGTTCTCGTCGCCGCGATCGTCGCCGCCGTCGGCCTGTTCGCGTTCGCGCGCGTGCAGTGGCCCGCCTTCAACTCGTCGAACGTCACGCAGGCCGTCACGACGGTGCTGCAGGTGGGGGCGCTCGCCGTGCTCGCCGTCTCCGTCGTGCTGCACCGGCGGCGACGGTGGACGCCGTTCGCGCGGGTGCTGTCGTGGGCCGGCCTGTCGGGCCTGGTCACCGTCACCCTCGGGATGCCGCTGGCCGCGACGAAGCTCTATCTGCACGGCATCTCCGTCGACCAGGAGTTCCGCACCGAGTACCTGACACGGCTCACCGACTCCCCGGCCCTGCGGGACATGACGTACGCGGACCTGCCGCCGTTCTATCCCGCCGGCTGGTTCTGGGTGGGCGGCCGCTTCGCGAACCTGCTCGGCTTGGACGGCTGGGAGGCGTTCAAGCCGTGGTCGATCGTGTCGCTGGCCGTCGCCGCCGTCGGCGCGCTCGTGTTGTGGACCGCGCTGGTGCGGGTCGATCTGGCCGTGCTGGTCGCCACCGCGACCACCGCCGTCGTCCTCGCCTACGGCTCCCCCGAACCGTACGGCGCCGTCATCGCGCTGCTGCTCGCGCCCGCCCTCGTCATGGCGTGGGGGGCGCTGTCGCGCCCGGTGCGTCCTTCGGGCGGCTGGAGCAGCCCAAAGGGCGCACCGGGCGGCGGAGCCGCCGTCGGGACCGGACTGTTCCTCGGGCTGGCGGCCACGTTCTACACGCTCTACCTGGGCATCGCCGCGTTCGCCGTCACCGTGATGGCCGTCGTCGCGGCGGTGCTGGCGCGACGCGCGGCCGGCACGTGGCGCGCCGCGGTCCCGGTGCTCGTGCGGTTCGTGGTGATCGGTGCGATCGCGGCACTCGTCGCGCTGATCGTGTGGGCGCCGTTCGTGCTCGAGGTGCTGCGGGGCGGGTCCACCGCCGGATCCGGCACCGCGACGCACTATCTGCCCGAGACCGGGGCCCGGCTGCCGCTGCCGATGTTCCACGGTTCGCTGATCGGGCTGCTGTGCCTGCTCGGCACGGTGTGGCTGGTCGGACGGGCCACGTCGTCGCGGCGCGCGCAGGCTCTCGGACTCGGCGTCGTATCCGTGTACCTGTGGTACCTGGCGTCGATGGCGCTGACCGCGCTGGGCAACACCCTGCTCGCCTTCCGCCTCGAGGTGATCCTGCTCGTGCTGCTCGCGGCCGCCGGCACGTTCGCATTCGTCGACTTCACCCGGTGGATCGTGCTGGCCACCAGCGAGAACCAGCGGGTGCGGTGGTCCCTGATCGCGGTCGGCGCGCTGGGCGCGGTTGCGTTCACCCAGAACATCCCGCAGGTCCTCGCGAGCGAGATCACCGTCGCCTACACCGACACCGACGGCGACGGTGACCGCGCCGACCAGCGTCCGCCCGGCGCCGGCGCCTACTACGCCGAGCTGGACGAGGCGATCACCGCGGCGCGGGACCTGCCCCGCGACGAGATCGTCGTCCTCACTGCCGACACCACCTTCCTCGCCTATCACCCCTACCTCGGATTCCAGGCGCTGACGTCGCACTACGCGAATCCGTTGGCGGACTTCGAGGCTCGCGCCGCCGCGATCGAGGACTGGGCGTCGCTCGAGACGGCCGACGAGCTGCTCGCGGCGTGGGACGAGTCGCCGTGGCGGGGCCCCGACGCGATCGTGTTCCGTCAGGGCGCCGAGGGTTACACGCTCCGGCTCGCCGAGGACGTGTACCCCAACGACCCCAATGTGCGCCGCTACACGGTGACGTACCCGAAGTCGCTGTTCGACGATCCGCGCTTCACGATCTCGGAGATCGGGCCGTTCGTCGTCGTCACCCGCACCGGATAGCCGCAGTCGTCCGCGAACCCGACGGTGTTCGCGGACGACCGGCAACGGTTGCGAGGGGGCTCAGGCGCGGCGCAGCGGCATCACCGACCGCACCACCGGATCGCGCAGGTACAGCCCGGCCCACACGAGGACACCGACATACACCGGGAAGAGGATGGTGCTGAAGAGCGGCATCTCGTTCAACATGTTCGTCGCCACGGCGCCGCCGAGGTAACCGGTCAGCAGCACCGCCCCGAGGATCGACGTGGCCGGGACCAGGTACAGCGCCAGGCACACGAGCAGGACGACACCGATGACGTAGTTGAGATCCGGGTCGAAGCCCAGATCGATCATCGCCTCCCGGGCCTGGTCGACGTTGAGGATGTGGATCGTGACGTCGAACAGCAGGAACAGCACGACGAGGCCGGTGAGCACGAGGCCGGCGATGCGGAACTTCCGGTCGGTGGTGCGCTCGGCGGGGCGGGTGGTGGTCGAGATCATGACGGGCTCCTGGGGTCGCGGGGTGGTCTCGCTACGGACTGACCGGCCGGCCCGGAAAAACTCATCGCCGTGGATCGTCGGCTCACAGCCTGGACGCGAGCAGCTGCGCGAGGTGTACCCCTCGCCGGTCGGTGAGGTCGGCGATCTGGGTGCGGCAGGAGTAGCCGTCGGCGAGCACGACGTCGTCCGGGCCCGCGGCGGCGATCGCGGGCAGCAGCTGGTGCCCGGCGACGGCGACGGAGACGTCGTAGTGCCCGGGCACCACGCCGAAGTTGCCGGCGAGACCGCAGCATCCGCCGAGCCGGGTGACCGTCGCGCCGGCCCGGCGCAGCAGCGCGGCGTCGGCGCCCCACCCCATCACGGCGTGGTGGTGGCAGTGCGGCTGGGCCACCACCGTCGTCCCGGACAGCGACGGCGGCTCCCAGTCGCCGAGCAGCTCGGCCAGCGTCACCGTCGACTCGGCGACGACGCGCGCCGGCTCGAACCCGAGCAGCTCGACGGCGTCGGAGCGCAGGACCGCGGTGCACGACGGTTCGAGCCCCACGATCGGCATGCCGGCCGGGAACAGGGCGGAGAGGGTGCGGCCCAAGATCTTCCGGGCGGCATCCAGCTGACCGGTGGTGATCCACGTCAGGCCGCAGCACTGTTGCCGGTCGGTCACGCACACCCGTCGGCCTGCGGCCTCGAGCACCCGCACCGCGGCGATCGCCACCTCCGGGGTGAAGTACTCGGTGAAGGTGTCGACGAACAGCAGGACGGGCTCGCCGTCCGTGCGACGCTCGGCGGCCGTGTCTGCGAACCAGCGGCGGAACGTGCGCGACGCGAACTCGGGCACGCGGCGGCGCCGGTCCACTCCGGCGAGGGTCAGCCCGGCGGCCGCCACCCCCGGCACCTTGCCCAGCGCGTTCACCGCGCGCGGCGCCCGGCTCGCCAGCGCCGCCCAGCGCGGCAGCCGCCCGAGGGTGTAGTGCGTGACGGGCCGCACGCGGCCCTGGTAACTCTGTTGCAGCACTTCGGATTTGAAGGTGGCCATGTCCACACCGGTCGGGCAGTCGGAGGCGCAGCCCTTGCACGCCAGGCACAGTTCGAGCGCCTCGTGCACCTCCGGTGAGCGCCAGGATCCGGTGACGAGGGTGCCGTTGAGCATCTCCTGCAGGACCCGGGCCCGGCCGCGGGTGGAATCCTTCTCCTCCCGCGTCGCCAGGTACGACGGGCACATCACCCCACCGAGGCCGGCGGTGTCGGCGCGGCACTTGCCGACGCCGGTGCAGCGGTGCACGGCCTGCGTGAAGTCGCCGCCGTCGCCGGTGTACCGGAACGCCAGGCCGTCCTGGACCCGTTGCGCGGCCGGGACTCTGAGGTCCCGGTCCGAGGGGACGGGATCGACGAGCACGCCGGGATTGAGCAGGCCCTCGGGGTCGAACACCGCCTTGACCGCCCCGAACAGCCGCAGCGCGGTCGGCGAGTACATCAGGGGCAGCAGTTCGCTGCGCGCCCGGCCGTCGCCGTGCTCTCCGGACATCGAGCCCCCGAACGAAGCCACGAGTTCACCTGCCGCGAAGAGGAATTCGCGGAATATCCCGGGGATCTCGAGCGGCACGTCGAGGCGGATGTGGATGCAGCCGTCGGCGAAGTGCCCGTACGGATAGCCGGTGACGCCGTAGCGGGTCAGCAGCGACTCGAACTCGCGCAGGTACTCCCCCACCCGCTCCGGCGGGACGGCGGCATCCTCCCAGCCGGAGTGGGCGGGCAACCCGGCGGGGCTGCGCCCGGACAGCCCGGCCCCGTCCTCCCGGATCCGCCACAGTTGCGCGGCCTTCCCCGGATCGGTCACGATCAGCGAATCCACCGCCGAGACGGCGTGTTCGAGAGACGACGCCCGGGCGAGCACCTCGCTGGCGTCGTCGCCGGACAGTTCGACGAACAGCCACGCCGCCCCGCGCGGCAGCGGCGGCACCGCCGCCGGGCCGCGCCGCGCACGCACCACGTCCACGATCCGCGAGTCGAGTCCCTCGCACGCGGTCGGGGTGAAGCCGAGCAGCGCGTGGGCGGCGTCGCCGGCCGTCGCGATGTCGGGGTAGCCGAGGGCCACCAGGACGCGCACCGCGGGATCGGCGACGAGCCGCACCGTCGCCTCGGTGACGACGCCGAGCGTGCCCTCGCTGCCGACGAGGAAGCGCAGGACGTCGAACCCGTTCTCCGGCAACAGGTGTTCGAGGGCGTAGCCGGACGCCTGCCGGCCGAACCGGCCGAACTCGGTGCGGATGGTGGCGAGGTGGTCGAGCACGAGGCGGCGCAGCGATTCCAGGACGGGGGCGTCGTCGGGCAGCGACAGGTGCCGGCCCGCGCCGGTGAGCACCTCGAGGCCGAGGACGTTGTCGGAGGTGCGACCGTAGCCGAGGGTGCGGGCACCGCAGGCGTTGTTGCCGATCATCCCGCCGACGGTGCAGCGGTTGTGGGTGGACGGGTCGGGCCCGAAGCGCAGTCCGTACGGGGCGGCCGCGCGCTGCAGTTCGGACTGGACGACGCCGGGCTGCACCGTCGCGGCGCGGGCCTCGGGGTCGATCTGCAGGACACGGCCGAGATGACGGCTGAAGTCGAGCACGACGCCGGGGCCGACGGCGTTGCCGGCGACAGACGTTCCGCCGCCGCGCGAGGTGAACGGAACGCCGTGCCGGCGGCACACCTCGAGCACGGTGGCGACCTCGTCGATCTCACGGGGCCGCACCACCGCCTGCGGGGGCACCCGGTAGAGGGAGGCGTCGGACGAGTACAGGGCCCGGGTGGTGGTGTCGTCGAGCACGTCGGAGATGCCCGCGCCACGCAGGGCCTCGCCGATCGCCGTCGCCCTGGCCATAGGCCGATGCTAGTGCCTACCGGGGTCGCTTCGTCGCGGGTCGGACCGGCGCACCCGCGGATCGATACGTCCTCAGCGCTGGGTGAGGACGACCGGTCCGTCCTCGGTGATCGCGACGGTGTGCTCGCAGTGCGCGGCCCGGCTGCCGTCGGCGGTGCGCAGCGTCCACCCGTCCGGGTCGTGCCGGTAGGCGTCGCCGCCCCCGGCGTGCAGCATCGGCTCGATGGCCAGCACCAGCCC
The DNA here is from genome assembly GCF_015654185.1 of Rhodococcus sp. M8. Classification (NCBI taxonomy): domain Bacteria; kingdom Bacillati; phylum Actinomycetota; class Actinomycetes; order Mycobacteriales; family Nocardiaceae; genus Rhodococcus; species Rhodococcus sp. M8. Next base: position 4,155,405 of record NZ_CP064065.1, on the reverse strand, counting down.
GGGCCGCAGCCGCATCCCGCGCCCGGCCCGGCCCTCGTTGGGCACGTGCGGGTCCTCGTGCATGCGGCGGCCGATGCCGTGGCCACCGTGGTCGGCGAGCATGCCGTAGCCGCGGGAGCGGACGTAGCCGCCGATCGCCGCGCCGATGTCGCCGAGGCGGTTGCCCGGCACGGCCGCGGCGATGCCGCGCGCGAGGGCCTCGCGGTCGGCGGCGCCGACGGTGAAGCTCACGGCGGCGTCCCCGCACCAGCCGTCGAGCACGGCCCCGCAGTCGATGCTCACCAGATCGCCGTCACGCAACCGGTAGCCGCCGGGAATGCCGTGGACGACGCCGTCGTCGACGCTCGCGCACACGACTCCGGGGAACGGCGACGGAGCCCACTCGGGGTGGTAGCCGAGGAACGGGGAGGTCGCGCCGGCGTCGCGGACGACCGCCGCGGCGACGTCGTCGAGTTCCTTCAGGGACACCCCGATCGCCGCGTGGGCCCGCACGGCCGCGAGCGCGTCCGCGACCACGGCGCCGGCGGCCCGCATCGCCTCGATCTCGCCGGACGTCTTCAGTTCGACCATGTCGCCTCCCAATAGAAATACCGGTATTACTATACGGGCATGGTGCGCGAACCGCTGACCCCCGTCCAACTCGAACGCGGCCGGCGGCTCGGCGAACGTCTGCGCGCGGCGCGCGGCATCGCCAGCATGGCAACGGTCGCCGGCGACGCCGGCATCTCCGTCGAGACACTCCGGAAGATCGAGACCGGCCGCATCGCCACGCCCGCCTTCTTCACCGTCACCGCGCTCGCCCGGGTCCTCGGGCTCTCCCTCGACGACCTGGCCGGCGACCCGGCGGGCGACCCCGTCGAGCACGGGGCCGCCTCCTGACCGGAGGTGCTCACCCCCGGCACCACCCTCCCTCGCCTAGCATCGATCCTTGTGCCCGTCGATGTCCTTTCGCCCGAAACGCCCGCTTACGCCGATACGAAGGCCCGCGTGCGCACGGCCAGGATCGTCGCGACGGTCACCGGACTGCTCGGCATGGTGCTCGCCCTGGCCGTGCCGTTCCTGCCGGTCCGGCAGGAGGCCGCCACCGTCAGCTGGCCGCAGGGCACCGACCTGACCAACATCGAGGCGCCCCTCGTCTCCTACACCCCCCTCGAACTGCGGGCGAGTGTGCCGTGCTCGGCCTTCCCCCTGCTCGGCGACGACGGCGGCACCCTGGTGTCCACCGTGCCGCCGGGCGCCCCCGACGCCACCGAGAACGCCCTCGTGATCCGGACCGTCGCCGGCACCGACGGCGGCTCCGCCACCGTGGAGGTGGTGCTGCGCAACTCGGTGGTCGTGTCGGCACCGATCGACGACGAGCACCGGTGCACAGCCGTCACCGTCGCCACCAACGCCGACCGCACCGCCGCCGAGATCGTCGGCCTCGAGCAACACGACGACGGGCACCACGTCGCCATGCTCGACGGCGATCACCGGCCGCAGATGGTCGGGGTCTACTCCGATCTGCAGGGCTCGGTGGAGGCCCTCAACTCCGGCCCGAACGCCGAGCGGCTGTCCGTCCGCGCCGCCCTCGACTCGCGGTTCACCTCCACTCCGACGCTGGTCAAACTCGTCGCGATGGTCGCCTGCCTCCTTGCGACCCTGCTGTCACTCGTGGCGCTGCACCGGCTCGACGGCGTCGACAACCGCCGCGCCCGCCGGGTCCTGCCCGCCCACTGGTGGCGGTTCACCGCGGTGGACGCGGTCGTCGTCGGCACGCTGCTGCTGTGGCACGTCATCGGCGCCAACACCTCCGACGACGGCTACATCCTCACCATGGCCCGCGCCTCCGACGGCGCCGGCTACATGGCCAACTACTACCGATGGTTCGGCGTCCCCGAGGCCCCGTTCGGCTGGTACTACGACGTGCTCGTCCTGCTCGCGAAGGTCTCCACCGCCAGCATGTGGATGCGGCTGCCCGCCCTGCTCGCCGCCGTCGCCTGCTGGATGGTCATCAGCCGCGAGGTCATCCCCCGGCTCGGAGTCGCCGTCCGCCGTAACCGCATCGCGCTGTGGACGGCGGGCCTGGTGTTCCTCGCCTTCTGGCTGCCCTACGACAACGGCCTGCGGCCCGAGCCCATCATCGCGCTCGGCGCCCTGCTCACCTGGTGCTCGATTGAACGCGCCGTCGCCACCGGCCGCATGCTGCCCGCCGCGATCGCCGTGCTGCTCGCCGCCTTCTCCCTCGCCGCGGGTCCCACCGGGCTCATCGCGGTCGCCGCGCTCGTCGCCGGAGCCCGGCCCGTCGTCGTCCGGCTGGCCGGTCGCCGCCGGCTCGTCGGGGTCCTCCCGCCCGTGGCTGCCATCCTCGCCGCGGGCACCGTCGTCCTCGTCGTCGTCTTCGCCGACCAGACCCTCGCCTCGGTGCTCGAGGCGACCCGGGTGCGTTCCGCCGTCGGACCCAACGTGCCCTGGTTCGACGAACGGCTGCGCTGGGACGCGCTGCTGACCGTCTCCCCCGACGGCTCCCTCAGCCGCCGCTTCGGCGTGTTCGTCATGCTGCTGTGCCTGGTGGTGTGCGTGATGCTGATCCTGCGCAAAGGCCGCATCCCCGGCACCGCCCTCGGTCCGTCGCGCCGCATCCTCGGCATCGTCTTCGCGTCGCTGCTGCTGATGATGCTCACCCCGACCAAGTGGACCCACCATTTCGGCGTGTACGCCGGACTGGCCGGGTCCGTCGCCGCGCTCGCCGCGGTCGGCGTCGGCGCCGTCGGCATCCGCTCCGCGCGCAACCGCGCCCTCTTCACCGCCGGGGTGCTGTTCGTGCTGGCGCTGGCGTTCACCGGCTCCAACGGCTGGTGGTACGTCTCCAGCTACGGGATCCCGTGGTGGGACAAGCCGCCGTCCATCTCCGGACGCGCCTTCTCCACCGCCCTGCTCGCGCTGGCCCTCGTCGCGCTGGCCATCGCCGCGTGGTTCCACCTGCGCGAACCGTTCGCCACCCCGAAACCCGACCGCAACGGCCGGGTCAGGGCGATCGCCTCGGCGCCGCTGACCGTCGTCGCCGCGGGCGTCGTCCTGTTCGAGGTGCTCTCGCTCGTCAAGGGCGCGGTCGCGCAGTACCCGGCGTACTCGATCGCCCGGTCGAACGCGGCCGCCCTCACCGGCAGCAGCTGCGGCCTCGCCGACGACGTCCTCGTCGAGACCGACCCCAGCGCCACCGCGCTGGCCCCCCTAGACGGCGACGTCGCCGAGGCGCTCGGCGCCGGCGCCGCCGACGGCTTCACCCCGAACGGCGTCGCTCTCGACCTCACCGCCGACGAGGAGATCTCCACCACGGGCGGCGCCAACACCGTCGACACCGACGGGGGCGGCACCACCACCTCCACGGGCGCCGGCACCGGCGGCGGCCGCGGCGCCGCCGGCATCAACGACAGCACCGTCGCGCTGCCGTTCGGCCTGGACCCCGCCCGCACCCCCGTGCTCGGCAGCTACCGCACCGGGGCGCAGCAGGAAGCCGACCTCGAGTCCGGCTGGTACGCGCTGCCCGAACGCACCGACGCCACGCCGCTGCTGGTCGTCACCGCCGCCGGCCGCGTGCACTACGTCGACCCCGACGGCGTCCTCACCCCGGGCGCGGACGTGCTGCTCGAGTTCGGGCGAACCGGCGGCGATTCGAACGTCGAACCGCTGGCGCGCGTCGCGCCCGTCGACATCGGGCCGTCCCCGTCGTGGCGCAACCTGCGGGTGCCGAGCGACCGGATCCCCGCCGACGCCGACGCGGTCCGGCTGGTGGTGACGGACGGCAACCTGGCACCCGACCAGTGGGTGGCCGTCACCCCGCCGCGGATGCCGCGCCTCGAGACGTTGAACACCCTCGTCGGCTCCACGGCCCCGGTCCTGCTCGACTGGTCGGTGGGCCTGGCGTTCCCCTGCCAGCGTCCGTTCGATCACCGCTACGGCGTCGCCGAGGTCCCCGAGTACCGGATCCTGCCCGACCGGGTCGGCGCCGACTCCACCAACGGCTGGCAGGACGACATCGGCGGCGGGCCGCTCGGCTGGATACCGCTGCTGCTCACCGCCGAGACGATCCCCACCTATCTGAACCACGACTGGGACCGCGACTGGGGCTCGCTGGAGCGGTACACGCCCATCGACCCGGGCGCGACGACCGCGGAGATTGCCACCGAGAACGTCGTCCGCTGGGGCTGGTGGTCGCCCGGACCGATCCGCGACGGAGTGCCCGTAATGCGTGAATAGGGTCCTACGCGGTGGTAGGGACGGTGCGTCCACTCAGCTGCGCCCGATACCATCGACAATCGTGCCCGACGACGTGACCACAGTTCCCGCCCCCTCCGCAGCCGTTCCCCGGCCGCCGGTTGCCCGGGATCTGCGGGCGCAGTACCGCACCGCCCGGCTCGTCGCCGCGGTGGCGGGTCTGCTCGGTGTGCTCCTCGCCGTCGCGACCCCGTTCCTGCCCGTCAAGGTCACCGAGGCCACCGTCACGTGGCCGCAGAACGGCTCGACCGGGCCGGTCGAGGTGCCACTCATGTCGCAGGTGCCGCGGCAGCTGAGTGCGACGGTGCCGTGCACCGCCGTCGCCGGCATGCCCCCGGGCGGCGGCCTGCTCCTCGCGACCGCACCGGCCAGCGGTGAGGGCGCCGCGCTCAACGCGATGTTCGTGCGAGTGGGCGCCGAGAACGTCGACGTCCTCGACCGCAACGTCGTCGTGGCCACCGCCCCGCGCAGCGACGTCGAGTCCGCCGCGTGCACCGAGATCAGCATCTTCTCCGACGTCGACCGCACCACCGCGGAGTTCGTCGGCCTCAGCGACGAGAACGGCAACCCGCGCGCCGGTGAGCTGACCGGCGACCTGCGTCCCCTCGTCGTCGGCGTGTTCAGCGACCTCGACACCCCGGTTCCCGGCATGTCGGTGACCGTCGACGTCGACTCCCGGTTCTCGTCGTCGCCGACGCTGGTCAAGCTCCTCGCGATGATCCTGGCGACGCTGTCGACCGCGCTGGCGGTCGCCGCGCTCGCCAAGCTCGACGGCACCGACGGCCGCGGGCACCGCCGCTTCCTGCCGTCGCACTGGTGGAAGTTCACCGGCGTCGACGCCGTCGTCGTCGGCACCCTCGCCGGCTGGCACTTCTTCGGCGCGAACACCTCCGACGACGGCTACCTGCTGACCATGGCCCGGGTCTCCGAGCACTCCGGCTACATGGCCAACTACTTCCGCTGGTTCGGCGTCCCCGAGGCCCCGTTCGGCTGGTACTACGACGTCCTCGCCGCGTTCGCCGAGGTCTCCACCGCCAGCGTCTGGATGCGGCTGCCCGCCCTGCTCGCCGGCATCACCTGCTGGATGGTCATCAGCCGCGAGGTGGTGCCCCGCCTCGGCCGCGCCGTCCGGCACAACACCGTCGCCCTGTGGACCGGCGGCCTGGTGTTCCTGGCCTTCTGGCTGCCCTACAACAACGGCCTGCGCCCCGAGCCGATCGTCGCGCTCGGCGCGCTGCTGACCTGGTGCTCGATCGAACGGGCGATCGCCACCGGCAGGCTGTTGCCGGCCGCGACGGCGGTCATGATCGGCGCGTTCACCCTCGCCGCCGCCCCGACCGGCCTGATGTGTGTGGCCGCGCTGCTCGCCGGCATCCGGCCCATGACCCGCATCGTCGTCCGCCGCCACCGCGAGGTCGGGACGCTGCCGCTGCTCGCACCGATCGCCGCCGCGGGCACCCTCGTGCTCGTCGTCGTGTTCTCCGACCAGACCCTCGCCGCGGTGCTCGAGGCCACCCGCGTGCGCACCATCATCGGCCCGAACGAGGAGTGGTGGAACGACTTCCTCCGCTACTACTACCTGTTCGTGCAGACCGTCGACGGCTCGCTCGCGCGCCGGTTCGCGTTCCTCGTCATGCTGCTGTGCCTGTTCACGTCGCTGCTGGTGCTGCTGCGCCGCCGCCGCATCCCCGGCGTCGCGACGGGCCCGTCGTGGCGGCTGATCGGCATCGTCTTCGGCACGATCTTCTTCATGATGTTCAACCCCACGAAGTGGACCCACCACTTCGGGGCGTACGCGGGCATCGCGGGTTCCCTCGCCGCGCTCACCGCGGTCATCGTCTCCGCGAGCGCGCTGCGGTCGCGGCGCAACCGCACCATCTTCCTCGCCGGGCTGCTGTTCGTGCTGGCCGTGTCGTTCGCGGGTATCAACGGCTGGTGGTACGTGTCGAGCTACGGCATCCCGTGGTTCGACAAGACCGTCTCGCTGAGCGGCAACCAGTCCAGCTCGCTGTTCCTGCTCCTCTTCGGGCTCGCTCTCGGGCTCGTCGCGTGGCAGTACCTGCGTGAGGGCTACGCGCCGCCGCAGCCCAAGCCCACGACCCGCAAGGGCCGCCGGATCCGCAAGTTCGCGGCGGCGCCCCTGACCGTCGTCGCCGGAGCGATGGTGCTCTTCGAGGTGCTGTCGCTGCTCAAGGGCGCGGTGTCGCAGTACCCGGCGTACTCGCTCGCCCGGTCCAACGTCGGCGCGCTCGCCGGCCAGACGTGCGGCCTGGCGAACGACGTACTCGTCGAATCGGACCCGAACTCCGGCCGGCTCGCGCCCATCGTCGACCCGGACAACCCGCCGCTGAACGGCGACGCCCTCGCCGGCGCCGCCCCCGAGGGCTTCAGCCCCAACGGCATCCCGTCGGACCTCACCGCCGACTACGTGGAGGTCAAGCCCGGCCAGGGCAACACCGACAACCAGAGCGTCGGGCCGACGTTCGAGACCGGCGCCGGCGGCGGCACCACGGGCGGCACCGGCGCCCGCACCGTCAACGGCTCCGAGGCCAAGCTGCCCTTCGGCCTCGACCCGGCCGTCACCCCGGTGCTCGGCAGCTACCAGGAGGGTGTGCAGGAACCGGCGCTGCTCACGTCGAGCTGGTACGGGCTGCCCGAGCGCAGCGACGACGCGCCGCTCGTCGTCATCTCGGCGGCCGGCCGCATCTGGTCCGTCGACGACACCGGCGCCACCACCTACGGCCAGTCGCTGCTCGTCGAGTACGGCAGGCGCCTGCCCGACGGCACCGTGGAGCCGCAGGGCACCTACCTGCCGCGCGACATCGGGCCCGCACCGTCGTGGCGGAACCTGCGGATCCCGCTGTCCGAGCTCCCCGCCGACACCGACGCCGTCCGGATCGTCGCCAACGATCCCAACCTCACCGGCGACCAGTGGCTGGCGTTCACCCCGCCCCGCGTGCCGAAGCTCGACACGCTCAACACCGTGATCGGCTCGGAGCAGCCGGTGCTGCTCGACTGGGCGGTCGGACTGCAGTTCCCGTGCCAGCGCCCGTTCGACCACCGCTACGGCATCGCCGAGATGCCGGACTACCGCATCCTGCCGGACCGTCCGCTGGCCGTATCCTCCACCGACACTTGGCAATCCGCGGACAACGGCGGCCCCCTCGGCTTCACCGAAGCCCTCGCCCGCCCCGAGCAGATCCCCACGTACCTCGAGAACGACTGGGCCCGCGACTGGGGCTCGCTCGAGCGGTACGTGCGGTTCTACCCGAACGCCGTGCCGGCCGAGCCGCAGACCGAGGCGATCACGCGCTCCGGCCTGTGGAATCCGGGCACGCTGCGCGTATACGAGTAGGTCCGTCGGCGAGGCCCGTCCGCGTGCCGCGCGTGCCTTCCGGCCGAATGTCACATATGTTCGCTTCGATCGACCGAACGTGACATCCGGCCGGCGGGCACGGCCGGCAACGAAAGGACCTGAATGTCGAGGAAGTTCGCCGCCCGGACCACCGCCGTGGCCGCATCCGCTGTGGTCCTGGCGCTGCTGAACGCGCCGGCCGCATCGGCGCAGACCGTTCACGCGGCGACGTTGGGACCGGTCGTCGGATCGACCGGCGTGGGAACCGGATCCGCCGCTCCCACCGAGGCGCTCGTCCACGACTACGTGAATGTCTACACCAACGTCAACACGCCCGGCGTCACGCACTTCGGTGGGAGCGTCAAGTGCTTCTGCCTCGTCACGTGGGTGAACGAGGACACGGGCACGACGGGCGTGAACGAACTACCGGACTTCCCCGAGATCGGCGAGGAGCAGGTCCTCAGCGGTCGAGCCGAGACCGGCCCCGGACGGGTGCGGGCGACGGTGACCGTCCCGGACGGCACGACCTGGGTCTCGGCGTCGGGCAACTGGGTCGTTCCCTGACCCACTCCCGCACGCAATACCCCCGCATGCGCCTCCACGTCTCCCGGCCGAATGTCACATACCGTCACTTACATTGAACTCATGTGACATTCGGCCACCACAAGGTTATCCACAGGCCGACAAGACGGTCTTTCGTAGGACACCATCCCCCTGCAGGCTGTAGCCATGAAACGGGGGACATGGGGAGACGATCCCGAAGAGCTGTTCGCACTGAGCACCAACGGCGTCATCCGGACGGCAACGCTGTTGAGGCACGGCGTCGCCGGCGGCACGATCGCCGGCCGATGCCGTAAGGGTGGTCCGTGGCAGCGCGTCCTGCCGGGCGTGGTGGCGCTGCACAACGGGCCGCTGTCCGTGTTGCAGCGCAACACGGCCGCGCTGCTGTACGGCGGCGATTCGGCGCTGATCTCAGGTCATGCCGCGCTCGGGATACACGGCTACACCAACTCGGCGACGAAAAGTGATGTGCTGCTACTCATTCCGCATACCCAGCATCGGCGCAACTTCTCGTTCGTCGCCGTCGAGCGGAGCTGGCGGATACCCGAGCCCATCATCAAAGGCACGCTGAGAATTGCTCCGGTGGACCGCTGTCTGCTCGATGCGGCACGCAGAATGTCGCAGCTCGATCCGTGCCGTGCCCTGCTGGCGTCGGGGATTCAGCGCGGAGACGTGACCGTCGACGACCTGGCACACGAACTGCGCGCCGGCAGCTGCCGCGGTAGCGCCGTGCCGCGCACCGTGGTTCGAGAGCTCTCGCACGACGCGCATTCCGTGGCCGAGATCGCAGCACAGAAGCTGTACGCGACGAGCGGGTTGCCACCCATGGCCCACAACGTCGACGTCGAGACCGACGACGGTACGTGGATCGCCCGCCCCGACGGGTGGCTCGATTCGGTCGCAGTGGCATGGGAGATCGATTCGCTGAAATACCACTTCTCACCGAAGGCGCACGAGGCGACGCTCGTCCGACGGGCCGCGATGCAGCGCAACGGCATCATCGTGGTGTCGCACCTACCGAGGCAGATCCGCGACGACCCGGCCACGGTGCTCGCGGACCTGGAAGCCGCCTACCACCAGGGCACACAGCGCCCGCGTCCCCCGGTGCGGTCACGCGCGGACTGACCCCGGACACCGCTGTGGGCCGAATGTCACATGCATTCATTTCCATTGCATGCATGTGACATTCGGCCCGCCCGAACAGAATTCGGGTGTTACGAACTAGAGCGGAAGCAGGTGGTGCTTGCGCGGGTTCTTGAACACCGTCTTGTCGCGCAGCAACGTCAGCGCCTTGCGGATCTCGAGGCGCGTGGTGTGCGGCTCGATCACCGCGTCGATGTAGCCGCGCTCGGCGGCGATGTACGGCGTCGCGATGTGCTCGTTGTAGAAGTTGATCAGCTGCTGGCGCACCGCGGGAGCGTTGTCACCGGCGGCCTCGATCTGGCGGCGACCGATCACCGCGACGGCACTCTCGGCACCCATCACCGCGATCCGGGCGGTGGGCCAGGCGAAGTTCACGTCGGCGCCGAGCTGCTTCGACCCCATCACCGCGTAGCCACCGCCGTAGGACTTACGCACCACCACGGTCACCTTCGGTACCGACGCCTCGACGAACGAGAACAGGAACCGGCCGCCGCGCTTGATGACGCCGATCTTCTCCTGCTCCACACCCGGCAGGAAGCCCGGGGTGTCGACGACGAACACGAGCGGAATGTCGTACGCGTCGCACACCCGCACGAAGTGGGCGGCCTTGTCCGAGCTGGCGGCGTCGAGCGCCCCCGACAGGTACAGCGGCTGGTTGGCAACGACACCGACGGGCCGGCCGTCGACGCGGGCGAATCCGGTGATGATGTTCGGCGCGACCTGCGAGCGGATCTCGAAGAAGTCGCCGTCGTCGAAAATCTTGAGCAGGATGTCGTGCATGTCGTAGCCGGAGTTGTCGGCGTCGGGCATGAACGTGTCGAGCTCGAGATCGTCCTGCGTGATCTCCGGCTCGAGCCCCGGGTTGACGATCGGGGGCTTCTCCTGCGCGTTCGACGGCATGTAGCTCAGGTACTTGCGGGCCCACTCGAACGCGGCCTTCTCGTCCGGCGCGACGTGGTGCACGTTGCCGTACTCGGCCTGCTTGCGGGCGCTGCCGAGTTCCTCGAGGCTGACGTCCTCCCCGGTGACGGACTTGATGACGTCCGGTCCGGTGACGAACATGTACGCCTCCTCGGTGGCGATGACCACGTCGGTGTTGATGGGGGCGTACACGGCGCCGCCGGCGCACTTGCCGAGGATGATCGACACCTGCGGGCACAGACCGGACAGCGGCTCGTGCCGCTTGCCCAGTTCGGCGTACCACGCCAGCGACGTCACGGCGTCCTGCACGCGGGCGCCGCCGGAGTCGTTGATGCCGACGACGGGGCAGCCGATCTTCAGCGCGAAGTCGAGGATCGCGGCGACCTTGCGGCCGAACATCTCGCCGACGCTGCCGCCGAACACGGTCTGGTCGTGCGAGAAGACCGCGACGGGCCGGCCCTCGACGGTGCCGTGACCGACGACGACACCGTCACCGTAGAGGGCGTCGTCGCGGCCGGGCGTCTTCATCAGCGCACCGATCTCGACGAAGCTGCCCGGGTCGAGCAGCATGTCGATGCGCTGCCGGGCACTGGGGATGCCCTTGGCGGCGCGCTTGGCGAGCGCGGCCTCCCCGGCCGGTTCCTTCGCGATCGCGAGATTCTTGCGCAGCTCGGCCAGCTTCCCGGCCGTCGTCGTGGTCACTACTCGATCAGCTCCTCGTGGCCTCGATGTCGGCCAGCTTGCGTGTCAGGTCGGCCCCCACCTTCCCGATGTACGGCTCGTCGACCACCTGGAGGTGGTCGCCGCCGACATGGATGACCTCCAGATTACGGACCGCCTCGCCCCAGCCGCCGTCGGGCTGCCGGGTTCCGAACGCGGGCTCGAGTTCGATGGCGTCGTCGTGGTAGCGGTCCGCCATGTACAGCACCACGTCGCCGTCGTACGGCTCGAGCTTCGCGGTCTGGATGGCCCGGTTGTCCAGCCACGACGTGCGCTGGTGCTCGATGATGCCGCCGGGGATCCTGGTACCGCTCATCCTGAGCAGGTCCATGAGGATACGCACCTGGCCCTCGTCGTCCGTCGCGGCGAGCTTGTCGTACGGCAGCGGTGCGTCGACCCCGTACGTCTTCTTCGCGAACCTCGCGTACCGCTGCCAGCGTTTGGTGATCTCCTCCGGGGTGTCCTCGACCTTCTCCCCGGCCATGACCGTGTCGATGAGGCCGACGAGCCGCACGTCCTTGCCCTCCGCGCGCAGCAGCTTGGCGACCGCGTAGGCGAGCACGCCGCCCAGCGACCAGCCGTACAGCACGTACGGACCGTCGCCCTGGATCTCCTTGATCTGCGGCAGATATTCCTGGGCGCGCTTCTCGATCGGGCCCTCGGTGCGTTCGAAGCCGTACATCGGGGTGCCCTCGGGCAGCCGGCGCAGCAGCGGTTCGTACACGACGGTGGAACCGCCGGCCGGATGGAACACGAACACCGGGACGGCGTCCGACCCCTCGGGGCGTGGGCGCAGCGTACGGACGAGCCCGTCGATGCGGTCGGCCGACTCCAGGTGCCGGCGCACGCTCTCGGCGAGCTGCTCGATGGTCTCGGCGTCGAGCACGTCGTCGACGGTGATCTCGCCGTTCGCCCGCTCGGTCAGCCGGGCCGCGAGGCGCTCGGCCGTCTCGTCGTCGAGGATCGGCAGGGTGTTGAAGATGCCCTTCGCGGACTGTCCGGTGATCACGGCCCAGGTCGCGAACGTGAGCCGCTCGGCCGCGTCGCGCGGGGGCACGTCGGTGCCGGATGCCTCCGCAACCGCCTGCCGGTCGGTCACGTCGGTGGCCTTGTCGGCTTCGGTGCTCGCACCGGCCTCCGCGGCTTCAGCGGCCTCGGCGGCTTCGAGGATCGCCTCCGCCTCGTGCACCACCCCGGTGTCCTCCACGGCCGAGATCGGAGGCAGCTCGAGCATCGTGTCCTCCCGCTCGGCGGTTTCGCGGTCGGCGGCCTGCTGTGCGGCGAGGGCGGCGACCTCCTCGCGGTTCTCCACGGCGTACCGCAGGTACTTCGCGACGTCGCGCAGGCTGGCGTCCTTCACCGCGGCGAGCTGCAGCTGCGGGATGTCGAACTCGTACTCGACGCGGTTCTTGATCCGCACCGCCATGAGCGAGTCCAGACCCAGTTCGATCAGCGGGATCTCGACGGGCAGGTCCTCGGGCGCGTAGCCCATCGACTCGGCGACGATCAGCGCCAGCCGATCCTCGAGGGTCTGCGACCCGGCCGGGTTCCACTTGTCGCCGAAGGTCTCGACCACCTCGGGAAGCGTCTCGACCGGCCCGCTGGACCGCTCGGCCGGCGCGGGCGCCGCGGCGGGGGCGGGCAGCGCTTCGCCGGAGGCCACGACCGCGTCGAACAGCAACCGGAACTCGCCGCTCGCCGCATCGCGCCCGTGCACGTGCAGCGACGCGCCGCCGGGGTGCCGGGTCAGGGTGGTGGTGAGGGTGCCGCTGGTGGGGACGTCGCCGTGCGGGACGGACGCGGTGAGGGTGACGTCGGCGAGCGTCTGCGACGCGGCGGCGACGACGAGCTCGCCCAGGTCGGTGACGGCGTCGGCGCGCACCTCCCACACGTGCCGGCCGTCGGGCAGCGCGACGTGCGCGCCGGGCACGCGGGCGTTGCCGCCGGTCCCGATGCGGGTCTCGAGCCAGAAGGGCTTGCGCAGGAACACCGTCCGCGGCAGGTCCGCGTACTCGCCGGCCGGAAGCAGGCTGCGCAGGTCCACGGCGTGTCCGTGCACGTACAGCTGGGCGAGGGCGGTGAGCACGCCGAGCGGCTCGTCCTCCTTGCGCTTGAGGGTCTGGATCAGCTGGGTGTCGATCACGCCGACGGCGTACGCCGTCGCGGCCACGGACATCAGCGCGACGGGGTTGGGTGCCAGCTCGACGAACGTGGTGTGCCCGTCGGTGACGGCGAGCTTGACCGCGTTGGTGAAGTACACGCTGTGCCGCAGGCCCTTGGTCCAGTACTCGACCTGGTGGATGGGGTCGTGGCCGGCGCGGTAGTGGGTGTCCTGGTCGACCGACGAGTACACGTCGACCTTCGGTTTGTGCGGCTCGATGCCGGCGAGTTCGGCGGCGAGCTCGCCGAGCAGCGGATCCACCTGCGAGGTGTGGCTCGCGCCCTTGGTCTGCAGGACGCGGGCGAGCTTCTCCTCCGACTCCGCCCGGGCGACGATCGCGTTGACCTCGTCCTGCGGTCCGCCGATGACGGTGTGCGTCGGCGCGGCGTAGACGCAGACCTCGAGGTGCGGGTAGTCGGTGAGGACCAGCTCGATCTCCGCGGCGCTGTACTCGACGAGCGCCATGAGCCGGATGTCGTCGCCCTCGAGCAGCGCCTCGGCCTCGCCCATCAGGCGGGAGCGGGCGCAGATGACGCGGACGGAGTCCTCGAGCGACAGACCGCCGGAGATGTACGCGGCCGCGGCCTCGCCCATGGAGTGGCCGACGACGGCGGACGGCTCGGCGCCGTGGTGGCGCAGCAGCTTCGCGAGGGCGACCTGGATGGTGAAGATGCCGACCTGCGAGGTCTCGACGTCGTAGTCCTGGCCGTCGTCGAGGAACTTCTCCTTCATGGAGTAGCCGGCCTCGTCCTCGATCAGCTCGTCGATCTCGTCGACGGCCGCGGCGAACACCGGGTTCTCGAGGTACAGCTGCTTGGCCATCTTGCGGTGCTGCGAGCCGAAACCGGACAGCACCCACACCGGCCCGTTGGCGGCGGGGGCGTCGGCGGAGAACACGCCCTGCGCGGGCTTGCCGGCGGCGACGGCGCGCAGCCCGGCGATGGCCTCGGCGCGCGTCTTCGCGATCACGACGGCGCGTGAGCGGCCGTGGTTGCGGCGGGAAAGGGTGCGAGCGACGTCGGCGAGCGGCGTGGTGCTGCCGGCCTCGGTCTCGAGCCAGTCGGCGAGATCGGCGGCGGCCCGGCGACGACGCGACGGCATCGCCGCGGACACCGCGAGCAGCACCGCGTGCTCCTCGCCCTGCTCCGAGCGAATGTGCCCTTCAGCTCCTTCAGCCGACGGAACGATACGTTCGCTCGACTCCGCGTCCGCTTCGGGTCCGGTGTACTCGCGGACCACGACGTGCGCGTTGGTGCCGCCGAAGCCGAAGCCGGAGACGCCGGCGATCGCCTTGCCGGTGTAGCGCGGCCACTCGGCGCCCTCGGGGATGACCTTCAGGCGGGCCTGCTCGAACGGGATGTACGGGTTCGGCGCGGTGTAGTTCAGCGTCGCCGGCAGGTGGTTCTCCTGCATGGCGAGGACCACCTTGATCAGGCCCGCCGCGCCGGCGGCCGCCTCGAGGTGGCCGAAGTTGGTCTTCGCCGAGCCCAGCAGCACCGGCTTGTCGGCGTCGCGGCCGCGGCCGACGACGCGGCCGAGGGCGTCCGCCTCGATCGGGTCGCCGAGCACGGTTCCGGTGCCGTGGGCCTCGATGTAGTCGACGCCGGACGGCAGGATGCGCGCGTCCCGGTAGGCGCGGCGCAGCACGTCGACCTGGGCCTCCGGGTTCGGGGCCGCCAGGCCGTTGGAGCGGCCGTCCTGGTTGACGGCGGAACCGGCGATGACGGCGAGCACGGTGTCGCCGTCGCGTTCGGCGTCCTCGAGCCGCTTGAGCACGACGAGGCCGCCGCCCTCGGCGCGGACCATGCCGTCGGCGTCGGCCGAGAACGCCTTGATGCGGCCGTCGGGGGCCTGCACACCGAGCTGGTCGAAGCCGAGGGTCGCGGCGGGCGCGACGAGCATGTTCACGCCACCGGCCAGCGCCACGTCGGCGTCGCCGTCGCGCAGGGCGCGCACCGCCTGGTGCACGGCCACGAGCGACGACGAGCATGCGGTGTCCAGGGCGACGGACGGGCCACGGAAGTCGAAGAAGTACGAGACCCGGTTGGCAACGATCGACGTGGCCGTGCCGGTCAGGGCGTACGGGTGCGCGGCGGACGGGTCGCTCACCGCGAGGAGCTGGTAGTCGTTGGCGGAGCTGCCGATGAACACACCGACCGGGCGGCCCTTGAGGTCGCTGGCCGGGATGTGGGCGTGCTCGAGCGCCTCCCAGGTGAGTTCGAGGGCGAGGCGCTGCTGCGGGTCGACCATCTCGACCTCGCGCGGCGACATCGCGAAGAACTCCGCGTCGAAGCCCTTGACGTCGTCGAGGTAGCCGCCGCGGGTGTTGGCTGCAGCGATGGCCGACGAGATCTGCGGATCGTCGGCGAATTCGGACCAGCGACCCTCGGGGAGGTCGGTGATGCCGTCGCGGCCCTGGGCGAGCAGCTCCCACATCTCCGCGGGGGTGCTCACGTGCCCGGGCAGCCGGGCGGCGAGACCGACGATCGCAACATCGTGCGTCCTGCCGGCCGGACCGGCGGCGTAGAAGGCGCTGTCGTCGCCCTCCGGGAGCTCGGGTTCGCCCTCGATGATGCGCGTGGCCAGCGACGCGATGGTGGGGTGCTGGTAGGCGATCGTGGCGGTGAGGGTGACGCCGAGCAGTTCCTCGACCTCGCCGCTGAGCGCCACGGCGTCGCGGGACGAGAGGCCGAACTCCTCCATCGGGCGATCGTCGGAGATCTGCGCCACCGGTTGCCCGGTAGCCTCGGCGATCCAGTTCCGCAGCCACTCGCGCAGCTGCGCGACGGTCATTTCAGTGTCAGCCATCAACCCACCACGCTACCCGGGAAAGAGAACAATTTTTATACGCTATCGGGGAATGCCTGCTGGGTGTAACCACCGCGCAGGGTTCCCTCGATGTAGGCGGCCTTGCAGGCGCGCCGCGCGATCTTGCCACTCGACGTGCGCGGGATCGACCCGGCAGGCACGAGCAGCACGTCGCGCGCGGTCACCCCGTGCCGTGCCGAGATCGCCGCGCGAACGGTGTCCGCGACGGGTTGCGGATCCGCCTTGCCCGCGCCGGGCGCCCGCTCGGCGACGATGACCAGCTGCTCCGAGGCGTCGTCGGGATCGAACTGCAGACCCGAGTGCGAATTCTCGAACACCACCTGCGGCAGCTGGTTGGCCGGCACGGCGAAGGCGGCGACGAAGCCGGGACGCAGCGCGGAGCTGGCCTCCTGCGCCGAGAACTCCAGGTCCTGCGGGTAGTGGTTGCGGCCGTCCACGATCACCAGGTCCTTGACGCGGCCGGTGATGTACAGCTCGCCGTCGACGTACACGCCGTAGTCGCCGGTGCGCAGCCAGTGGGCGTCCGCGGGCGTGCCCTCGGCGTGGCTGCTCGCGGGCAGGCGGTCGACGAGCTTGTTGTGGAAGGTCTCGTCGGTCTCCTGGGTGCGCCCCCAGTACCCGATGCCGATGTTCTCGCCGTGCAGCCAGATCTCGCCGACGTGCCCGTCCGGCACCTCGGTGGCGGTCTCCGCGTCGACGATCGCGGCCCACTGGCTGCGCGCGACGTAACCGCAGGAGACCTGCGCGATGGCGTTCGGCGCCTCCTTGTCGACCTTGACGATGCGGCCGGCGTTGAGCTCGTGACGGTCGACGTAGATGACCCGGGCCTCGTCGGTGTGCCGCGTGGACGAGACGAACAGCGTCGCCTCGGCCATGCCGTACGACGGCTTGATCGCGGTCTTCGGCAGGCCGTACGGCGCGAACGCGTCGTTGAACTTGCGCATCGAGGACGTGGTCACCGGCTCGCTGCCGTTGATCAGGCCGATCACGTTGCTCAGGTCGAGGGTCTCGCCCGGCTTGGGCAGGCCCCGCGCGGCGGCGTGCTCGAACGCGAAGTTCGGCGCGGCGGCGAACGTGCCGGCCCCGTCGGAGACGGCGGCGAGTTCCTTGATCCACCGGCCCGGCCGCTGCACGAAGGCGCGCGGGCTCATGATGGTGATGTACTTGCCACCGATCGCCGGCAGGATGACGGTGAGCAGGCCCATGTCGTGGAACAGCGGCAGCCACGTCACGCCGCGCGAACCCTCGTTGAGTTCGATGGAGTCGGCCATCTGGATGCAGTTGGTGAGCACACCGCGGTGGGTGATCTCCACGCCCGCGGGCACGCGCGTCGATCCGGAGGTGTACTGCAGGTAGGCGATGTCGTCGGTGCCGATGTGGGGCCGCGTCCACGAGCCGGCGACGGTGTCGGGGATCGCGTCGACCGCGATGATGCGGGGCCGCTCCGCCGCGGGCAGCGGCCGGAAGAACTGCCGGACCCCGGCCGCCGAGGAGGTGGCGGTGAGGATGGCGCTGGGCGTGCAGTCGCCGAGCACGGCGTGCAGCCGGTCGGTGTGGCCGGGCTCGTCGGGGTCGAACAGCGGGACGGCGATGGTGCCGGCATAGATGGCCGCGAAGAAGGAGACGACGTAGTCCAGGCCCTGCGGGGCGAGGATCGCGACGCGGTCACCGGGCTTGGTGACCTGCTGCAGCCGGGCCGCGATCGCGCGCAGGCGCACCCCGAACTGCTGCCAGGTCAGCTCGTGGACCTCGCCGTCACGTTCCCGCGAGTAATCGATGTAACGGTACGCAAGATCGTCGCCGTTCTCGGCGAAATGCTGCTCGAGGTGGTCGAGCAGAGTGTTGCCCTCGGGCAACACGATCTGTCCGTTCTCATCGATGAACTCTTCGAACCCGACGCTCATTCCTTCTCCCTGTCGAAGCGATCCCACAACCACTCGACATGGTTGCGCCCCGCACTTGTCTTCGCGCTAGCGGATCGTCGTACCTGTACAGCTCAACAGCATCCGGCCGTGCATCTCACGAATCTGTCCATCGATCCGAAATCACGATTATGTTACAGATCCGCATCGGTCATTCCCCCGCCAACAGCGGAATCACCGGTGCGAACGCCTCCATCTGGGTGGGGAAGACCCCCACGTAGGACATCCCGGTCTTCGCCCGCACGTTGCGGATCTGCTCGGCGATCTCCTCGTAGGAACCGATTGCGAGATATGGCGATTCGAGGATCTCGTCCACCGTGAGCTTGACGTCCACCTCGATGTTCGGGGGGAATCCCTGGTCGAGGGCGGCCAGCGCCATCTCGGCGGTCTGCTCGCGATCGTCCGTGACGAGAATCATCGTGATGGTCCAGTTCAGCTCGATGTCATCGAACCGATCCCCCGCCGCGCGACGGATCACGTCCACCCGCTCCACAGTCTTGTCCATCGTGATCCCCGACAGCAACAACCGGCCGTCGCGGTTCGTGGGAGTGGCCACCGAGATGATGTCGGCGTACTTCGCCGCCAGCGCGAGCATCTTCGGTCCCCCGCCGCCGACCGCGATGGGCGGTCGCGGGCCCTGGCGCGGCCGCGGGCTGCCCTTGAGGCCGTCGATGCGGTAGTGCTTGCCCTCGAAATTGCACTCCTGGCCGCGCAGGAGCACGTCCAGGATCTGCAGTGTCTCCTCGAGCTTCTCGATCCGGACGCCGGGGCGCTCGTAGGCGATGCCCGCCTTGTCGAACTCCTCCTTCATCCATCCCGCGCCGATCCCGAGTTCGAGCCGGCCGCCCGAGAGGACGTCGACGGTCGCGGCGTCCTTGGCCAGGATCGCGGGATGGCGGAAGCCGTTCGCGAGGACGGCGGTGCCGAGGCGGATCTTGTCGGTGGCGACGGCGAGCGCACCGAGCGCGGCGATGGGTCCGACCTGGTTGCCCAGGTGGTCCGGGATCATGAAGCTGTCGTAGCCGAGCTCCTCGGCCTTCTGCGCCAGCTTGACGAAGCGCCGGGCGCCGCCCTCCTCGGCGTTGCCCTCGCCACCCGCGGCGAAACGAAACTTCCGCGGTTGCGTGGCAGCCGAGCCGTCGGTGGCGCTCATCGAACCTCTTCTCGTGTGGCGGTGGTCGCGCGTCACCGACCCGGAGAGCTTCCCGGGTCAGGACCGAAGGTCGAGTCTAAGCGCCGACCGAGGAACGATTGTATCGGGTGGTGATCCCCGACACTACCGGCCGGTAACAACGGGGAGGGATCACTCCTCCGGTGGTTTCGGCGCCTCCTCGATCTTCTCGATCGCCCAGTTCGCCACCCACTGCGTCGCCGTCGTACCCGAATCGTCCACGACGAACGAGTTGTACAGGGCGTGCACGGGGTTGTTCGCGTACTCGAGCAACCGCGGCGCGCTGGCGAGCCAGTTGCCGGGGTTCAGCGCGTTCGGCGGCGCGTCGCAGATGCCGTCCGTCGGTGCACAGATGTCCACCACCTTGTCCTCGAGCTCCCCGAACCCGCCGGGCCGCGCGCCGGTCATGGTGATCCCCGGCAGCCGCAGTCCGTCCAGGGACAGCTCGGCGCCGACGCCCGCGACGGGCGGGCCGATCGTCTCGGCCGTGCCCGGGTCGCGACGGCCGTCGGCGATGAGCGCCACGCCGAGCACCCGATCCGCCGGAACCGGCCCGTCACCGGCGCCGATGCGCGCCGCGACGTCGCCCGCGATGACCGCACCCTGCGAGAAGCCGGTCAGGACGTAGTTGGTCAGCGGGCACTCGGCGAAGCGGCGCGCGAGGATGTCCTCCGTCGCCGCGGTGCCGGCGGTGCGGCTGTTGTTGTAGGACTGCTGCCCGTCCGGCGGGAGCGCCACCGGATTCGAGAACTGGGCGACGTACGGAACGGTGTACACGTCGGCACGCTGCGCGTCGAAGCGCTCCTGCAGCGGACGCGTGACGTTCAGCATCAGCGACAGCGGATTGAACGTCGGGTTGTACGGATCGTCCCAGGCCGCCGACTCCCACGTGCCCGGTACCGCCACCACCTGGACGTCCGGGCACGATGCGGGCTGCGCCTCCGGCTTCTCGGGCCCGAGGGGCCCCGGCGGCCCGGGCACCGGGAGCCGGCCCGCGAGGATGTACCAGAGCGCGAGCACGGCCGCCAGGACGACCAGGATCCCGAGGACGAGGATTCCCCGCCTCCGGCGTCGTTGCTTCGCTCGGGCCGTCATCATTGCCGCTCCTAGCAGAAGGTGTCGCGTGCGACGGTGATGTAGACGTCGGCGGTCGTCGCGGCGTCGGCCTCGGAGATCTCCTTGCCGGCGGCCGCGGCCTCGCTGCCCACCGATGCGGTCACGATCGTCTTGATCTCCTCGGGCGAGCTGCCCTGGGCGGTCGCGGCGCAGATGTAGTTGGCGGTGTTGATCGCGATGCTGCCGTCCGCGGCCGGCTCCACGCCCTGCTTCCGCAGCCCGTCCAGGAACGCCTGGCCGCGGTCGTCCACCGGCACCTCGGTCGGGCCCGGGAATCCGGGCTCGGTCTCCGGCTGCGCCGGCGGCGCGGTGGCGGCCTCGCCCGGGCTCGTGGTGGCCGTGTCGCCGGGGGCTGTGGTGGTCGCTTCGCCGGAGGTGGTCTCCGCGGCGGATGTCGAGGTGGTCGCCGACACGGACGTCGACGGGGTGCTCGTCGCCGTGGAATCGTCGCTACCGCAGGCGCCCAGGAGGGCGGCGGCGGCGAGCGCCGCGGCGCCGGCGCCCAGGACGCGGGTCAGGCTCGAACGGGTCCGTGCAGGCATGTGGTGGTGTCCTCGCATCCAATCGTCGGAAATGGGCAGTGCCCAGGCTACAGATGAGGATCGGGCGGTGACCGGACCCATGGGTCGCGGTCACCGCCCGATCCGGTGGTCGCGGGGCCGCCGTGGCGGCACCGGGTGTGCGAGGGCCGATCCTAGGGGCGGACGGTGGCCACGTTGTCGACGACCGTGACGAATCCGCCCTGGAAGTTCTGCTGGACACCGCCGGGGATGGGGAACTCGTCCCCGACGGGGAAGCCGAGGCGACCGTTCTCGTAACCGGCGCTCTTCCACGCGTCGAAGACCGGCCCGGTGCGGACCGACCACGCCCCGCTCAGCGGGCTCCAGTAGATGTTGCCGCCCTCGAACTCGTTGAACCGGCCACCGTCCTTGACGGGGATCTCGCTGGTCTTCGGGAACCCGAGCCAGCCGTTCTCGTAGCCGAGCTCGGCGTACTTGCCCATGATCATGCCCTGTACGGCGTGGGCCCCGAACGGCTCGCTCCAGTAGAGGGCGCCGATCTCGAAGCCCTGCACCACGCCGGGCTTGCCGGGGGTGGCGACCTCGTCGGCCACCGGGTAGCCCAGCGGGCCGCCCTCCCAGCCCTGCCGCGCCCACTCGTCGCGGATGGCGCCGCGCACGGCGTGCGCCCCGGTCTGCGGGGTCCAGTAGATCGAGCCCTGCTGGAAGTGGTTGAACCGGCCGCGGCCGTCGGGGGTGCCGCGTTCCTCCGTGGTCGGGTAGCCGAGCGGGCCCCCCGGGCCGCCCGCGGCCTGGTAGGCCCCGCCGATCGCACCCGCCACCGGGCGGGCCCCGCCGTCGGTGGAGGAGAAGATCCGGCCGAAGCGGAAGTCCTGGACGCGCCCGCCCGCGACGGCGTACTCCGGCGTGAGGCAGTCGCCGATCCAGGGACCGGCGGCCGCTGCGTCGCCGATCGCGCCGGCGGCGCTGCAGTTCGGCTTCGTGACCTCCACTCCGAGGGCGTTGGCCAGCTGCGGCCACAGCTGGTGCAGCTCGAACTCCCAGTACGGCCACGAGTGGGTGCCCGACGGCCGGTAGACCACCTGCGCAGGGATGCCGATCTTGTTGAGCTTGGTGGCGAACGCCTGCGAGGTGAGCCGCGACAGGATCTCGAGGCCCATGCCGGCGTAGTTCGTGCTCACGCCCGGGATACCCGACGGCTGGTCGTACGGGCCGGTGCTGCCGCTGCCACTGGAGACGTACAGGCTCACGCCCTCGAGCTTGTCCGCCAGCAGGTACGGATCGTGGGCGGCCCACTGCTCGCCGCCGGGGGTACCCCACATGGCCGACGAATCGAAGCCGCCGGCGTCCTGCATCGCGTACTGGATGGCCTGCGGCATGCCCAGGGTGGTGGTGGTGAGGATGCCGGAGAGCGACCCCGCGAACTTGAAGAAGTCGGGGTTGCGCGCGGGCAGGAACATCGCAGCGGTGCCGCCCATCGACAGGCCGACGACGCCGCGGTCCTTCGTGGTGCGCCAGTTGCCCTCGAGGATCGGCGGGAGCTCCTTGGTCAGGAACGTCTCCCACTGGTAGTTGCGCCCGTTGTTCTGGTCCATCCAGTCGGCGTAGAAGCTGGACTGCCCGCCCACCGGCAGCACCACGTTGACGTTCTTGTCCGCGAAGAAGGCCTCGGCGTCCGTCTCGATCGTCCAGCCGCTCTCGTCGTCGCGGGCGCGCAGGCCGTCGAGCATGTAGACGGCGGGGAACCGCGCCTCGGGTTCGATGTTCCAGTCCCGGGCGAGCAGCAGCTGCACCTGAATGGGGGTGCCCATGGCCGGCGAGTTCACCCACAGGGCCACGCGCCGGTCGGTCAGCCAGTCGACGCGCTGCACCGTGACCCCGGCCGGGGCCTGCACGGCGGTCGGCTCGCTGCGGTCCACCGGCTCCGCATGCGCGGCCCCGGCCGCGAGAGTTCCGGCGACGAGGGGCGCGACGAGCGCGGCGGCGACCGCCCCGAGGACCCGCCGGCCCCGGCGGGCACGCGGCGCCGGCTGCTGGGCGCGCACGGTTCGACGTCCGCCAAGCACTGTTCGCATCGGCATCGCTCACTTTCTGCGTTGCTGGGGCGTCGGCGGGCGACCGGGCCCCGCGTCTCGAAGACTGTTTCTACACGTGAACGGGCGCCGGGTGGGGGCGCCGCGCTGTGACGGGTGTGGTTTTTGTCAACGATCCGCGAAACGGCGCATGCCGCCCCTCGTCCCTCGCGGGTCGTGGGGCGGCATGCGTACCGTCAGTGTGCGCCGGGGAGTTCGGCGCGATCAGTAGGCGTTCAGTGCCTCGAGGATCTGGGGGCGAGCCTTCCACAGCTCCTCTTCCCAGTACTTCCAGGAGTGCGTGCCGCGCGCCGGGAAGTCGAAGCGGGCCTGGATGCCGAGGGTGGCCAGCTTGATCTGGAAGGCGCGGGTCTGGGCGAGCGCGAGCGCCTCGAGGCCCATGGCGTTGGCCGTGTTGTAGACACCGACCAGGCCCTGCGGGTTGTCGTGCTGGCCGGGCAGGCCGCTGGCGGCCGAGATGTACATCGACAGGCCGGCGAGCTTCGGCGCGAACACGAACGGGTCGTTGCGCAGCCACGCCGGGCTCCACGGCGGGCCCCACATCGAGTCGACGTTGAAGCGGCCGGCGTCGAGCATCGCGACGCGGATGGCCTCACGCATGCCCGGGGCCGACAGGTTCAGGTAGCCGGAGAGCGACGAGGCGAACTTGAACTGGTCGCGGTGGTAGGCCGCCAGGGTCAGCGCGGCGCTGCCGCCCATCGAGAGGCCGAGGATGCCGTTGTTGCTGCGCGAGACGCCGCGGGTGGCGAGGTAGTCCGGCAGCTTCTCCGTCAGGAACGTCTCCCACTTGTAGGTGACGTCCTGGCCGTTGAGATTGCTGGGCGCGTACCAGTCCGTGTAGAAGCTCGACTGGCCGCCGACCGGCATCACCAGGGTGACGTTGTCGTTGGCGAACTGGTCGCGGGCGTTGGTCTCGAAGCTCCAGGCGTTCGCGTCGTCGCGGGCACGCAGGCCGTCGAGCAGGTACAGCGCCGCGTCACCGCCGCGGGCGGCCCACTGGATCTGCACCTTGATCGGGCCCATGTCGGAGTCGACGAAGACTTCCTCGAAACCGCCGGCCGGTGCCCGATGCGAGATCGGGGCGGCGGCTGCGGGAGCGGCGAGCGCGGCGGTGCTTCCGGCGACGCCGGCGGCAACCGGCAGAACGAGGGCTGCGGCACCCACGCCGAGCACGCGCCTGCGGAGGCGCTGCGACAACCTCGGGACAAAACGCATGAACAATGCTCTCTTTCTCGATCTGCGGCGTCCGCGTGCGCGTCCCCCGTCGGATACCGGCGGCGACGACCGAGCGGGCCGTCACAAGTCACACTGCGGTCAAGACTGTAAAGGACACCGTGAGCTCTGACAAACCCCCGGTAACCCAGGTCAACGAACCGTGTGTCGGCTTCGATATCGGCCTGCACCCCCGATGCGTTACACATCCGTTATCGACTGTGATCATACCGAGATACGCCCGGCGGACCGCACGGGCCCACCGGGGCGAAAACGACATCGATGTAATTCGCGGGCCGGACGACCGCGTCAGCCCCCGTCGCGCGGGGGCGGAAGCGCGAGGCCGCAGCGCTGGATCTCGTATTTCGGCACCCGGTCGAAGCGGTAGTCCGCATAGTCGAACGCGTTGCGGAAATTCCGCTTGAACAGTGGCCACGTCAGTTCCGCGCGGGAGGACGCGAGCAGTTCCTGCGTCTGCGGGCACGTCAGCGCCACCTGCGCCTGCGCCACCCAGTCCTCGTCCAGATAGGCCGGCAGCCACGGGTGCACGTCCACCATTCCCGTGTCGGCGACGACCCAGTCGGGGTAGAGCAGCTTGTCGTGCCCGATGCGCCCGTCCTCGAGCCGCTCGGTGTGCGCCGCCAGCGGGTACGCCAGCCCCATCTGGTCGAGCACCTGCACGTCGAGCCCGACGTTCATGCTGGTCATGCCGAGGTTGAGGAAGTAGACCGTGTGGCCGGCTCCGCCCGGCGGCACCGGCCCCGGCGGCGGCACGACGTCCCATGCGTCGAACGACGGTGTCGGCAGCAGCAGCCCGCCGTCGGGGGTGTTGGAGATCGCCTCGACCATCGCCCGCATGCGCGGGTAGTCCAGGTAGTCCTCGGCCCGGACGGGATGCAGGTGGCCCGTGTTGAGGGCGTAGAACGCCCGCTCGTCGACGATCCCGGAGCGGCCCACCACCGCACCCTCGGGCATGCCGGTGGTGTTCGCAGCGATCGCCGACCACACCACCACACCGAGCCACAGCACCCCCGCCGCCCCCGCGACGGCCGTCGCGCGAGTGCGGCCGATCTCGGCCCGCTGCGGAACCCGCAACGGAATCACGGCGACGGGAATGAGCAGACAGAACAACGGCGGCAGCAACACCCGGCCGTGCATGAAATCGCCGCCGACGCGAAGGGCGTACAGCGTGAGCAACAATGCGGCGCCGAGCATGAAGACGACCACGGCCGCGGGGGTGCGCAGCGCGCGCTGTGCGCGCGCCGGAAAGGACCCGTCCCTGTGACGGAATTCACGTTTCGGCGCGTCCTTTTCGCGGGGTCCCCGGTACCGCCACGCGAGCGCGGCACCGAGCAGCAGGAGCAGCAGCGGCAGCCACAGCAGGTACGGGCTCACCAGGTTCCCGAGGTACTCGAAGCCCTGCGCCCACTTCGCCCCGCCCGCGTCCTTGGCCACCGCCGTGTTCGGATAGGGCAGACCGTAGTAGCCCATCCGCCAGATCTGATAGCCCACCGGCACGGCACCGGCCACCGCCACCACGGCGACCCGCACCCGCCACGTGAGTCCGGCCGCGAGGAACAGCATGAGCAGGGCCGGAAGAGCGAGAAGCGCCAGTTCGGGGCGCACGAGCGGCCCGAGACCGGCGACGAACGCCGTCGCCAGCACCGACGGGGTCGACGGCAACCCCGGCACCGTCGCCCACCGCACGAGCAGCAGCCACAGCAGGGCGATCCAGCAGATCACCAGCCCGCTCTCGAGTCCGGAGGTGGCGAAGTCCCGGGCCGGGGGCACCGCGATGTAGACGAACATGCCGGCGGGCACCAGCAGGAACGTGGCACCACTGCCCCGCAGCCGCCCCCGGTACAGCCGGCCAGTGCCGAGCATCGCCAGCACCACCGCCGCGGTCGACAGCACGAGCGCCGTGGCAAGCACCACGTACTCGAGCCGCACCCCGCTGAGCCGGCCCGCCCCGTACACGAGATACGTCCACAGGGTCGACGTGTTCGCCT
The DNA here is from genome assembly GCF_015654185.1 of Rhodococcus sp. M8. NCBI lineage: Bacteria > Bacillati > Actinomycetota > Actinomycetes > Mycobacteriales > Nocardiaceae > Rhodococcus > Rhodococcus sp. M8. The sequence continues at coordinate 4,129,414 of NZ_CP064065.1, read as the reverse complement.
CGACCCGGTCGCCGGCGTTGAACACCGGGCCGTTGCCGGCCAGCAGGTTGCGCACGGTGCGCAGCACGATCAGGCCGTCGTCGGCGATCCAGCGACGCTCCCACGCGCCCCAGAACATCAGCAGGGCCGTCAGCGCGACTCCGCCGGAGAACACCGCGGTCGGCACCCACGGCCGCATGCCGCCCCGGCCCGCCGGCCGGGGCCGGCGGGCCGGGGCGCCGAGATCCTCGTCGAGGTCAGAAGAGGTAGACAGCACCGCCGACCGCCCCGATCCAGGCCAGCGCGAGGAGTTGCAGCACCCGGTCCTTCAGGGCGATCTCCTCCGGTTCGCCGGCCTCCCCGCCGTCCACGTCGACCGCGTACCGCAGGATCGCGATCACGAACGGAATCATCGAGATCGCGAACCAGTTGGTGTCGTTGGCCTGGTCGCGCTCGAACGCCCACAGGCCGTAACAGATGACGACCGCCGTCGCCGACAGCGTCCACACGAACCGCAGGTAGGTGCCCGTGTAGTACTCGAGCGACTTGCGGATCTTCGCGCCGGTCCGCTCCGCGAGCCGCAGCTCCGCGTACCGCTTGCCGGCCGCCATGAACAGCGAGCCGAAGGCCATGATCAGCAGGAACCACTGCGACAGCAGGATCTCCGCGGCCACGCCACCGGCGATCGCCCGGATGAGGAACCCGGAGGAGACGATGGCGATGTCCAGCACCGGCTGGTGCTTGAGCCCGAAGCAGTAGGCCAGCTGGACGGTGATGTACACCGCCATCACCACCGCGAGCTGCCAGTTCGCCAGGAACGACAGGCCGATCGAGCCGACGAGCAGCACCACCGCCATGCCGTAGGCCAGGTTCACCGGCAGCACGCCGGCGGCGATCGGGCGGAACCGCTTCGTGGGATGGGCGCGGTCGGCCTCGACGTCCATCGCGTCGTTGACCAGGTAGATGCCCGACGCGGCCATGCAGAACACCACGAAGGCCAGGGCGACCGGGATCAGGACGTCCAGCTCGGTCGCCGAGCCGGCCGCGAGGGGCGCGGCCAGCACCAGCACGTTCTTCACCCACTGCCGGGGGCGAACCGCCTTGACGATGCCCTCGGCCAGATTCTTCGGAGGCGCCGCGACGGCTACCGGTTCCTCGCTCATCTCTCTCCAAACTTCTTCTCGGCCCGCACGACGGCCGCGGCGGACGCGGCGCCGAGCGCGGCGCCCGCCAGCACGTCCGTCGGATAGTGGACGCCGAGCACGAGGCGGGACAGCAACATCGGCGGGACCAACACCGCCGGTAAGGGTAGCCCGGTCAGCCGACCGAGCAGCACGGCAGCGGCCGTCGTCGAGGTGGCGTGCGAGGACGGGAAGCTGAGCCGGCTCGGGGTCGACACGTTGACCCGGATGGTCGGGTCCACGGGCCGGGGACGCCGCACGACCCGCTTGACCACGATGGACGCGGCGTGGGCGCCCACGGCGCCGACCGCGACCCCGGCCCACCGCCGCCGGCGCGGGCGGTCGACCAGTGCGCCGACGCCGCCGATCACCGCCCAGCCGAGGGCGTGCTCACCGAAGTGCGACAGCCCACGGGCCGCGGCGATCGCTCCCGGCCGGGAGCCGACCGTGGCCTGCACGGCCTGCAGCACCTGGATCTCCGCCTCGGTGGTCGGCCATTCACGACTCGAAGACACGCTCCCACTCCTCCTTGCTCGTCAGGGCGGGAACCGCGGCCTGGTACTCGTTCTTCAACTCGGGGAACCTGCGTGCCAGCTCGCGGCGCAGCCGCACGGCCTCGGACAGCAGAGCCTGTGCCTGCCGAGGGTCGCGCTTACGGTAGACGACGCCGCGCCCGTCCGCGGTGGTCACGGTCACACCGTCCACCTGCGACAGCAGGAACCAGCGGGCGTCGAGGGTCGGCACGTTCAGCTGCGGACGCTCGTGGTGTTCCGGATGCGCCGGCCGCACGTTGTGCACCAGGCCCTTGGCGAGCCGCACCATCTTGCGCACCGCCCCGCGCGGCTCGCCGACCGCCCCGACCTCGGCGCCGGACGGCAACGGCAGCTCGGTCGACGACGGCAGCACCACGGCGTCGGAGAACCGCTTGCGCAGCGCGTGCACCTCCCCGAGAGCGGTGGGCAGGAGTTCGAACAGGCGGTCCGGGCCGGCGAGGAAGTCCTCGATCGCCTTGTTCTGGATCGCCACCGTCGAGTACTCGAGGCACAGCAGGTGCTTGAGCGTGGCCTTGACGGTGTCGAGCACCAGGCCGCGTCCGTCGCCCGGCATGTGCAGGGCCGCCACGACGAGGCGGTTGCGCAGGTGGAAGTACGCCTGCCAGTCGATGGCGTCGTCCTTGTCGCTCCACGCCATGTGCCAGATCGCGACGCCCGGCATAGTGACGGTCGGGTAGCCGGCGGCGCGGGCCCGCAGCCCGTACTCGGCGTCGTCCCACTTGATGAACAGCGGCAGCGGCTGACCGATCTCCTCGGCCACCTGCCGCGGGATCATGCACATCCACCAGCCGTTGTAGTCGACGTCGATGCGCCGGTGCAGCAGCCGCGACTGCTCGCGGTCGCGCAGCGGCTTGGTGGAGAAGTCGTGGTCGTACTCGACGTTCGGCGCGGCCGTCCACATGAAGTCGGCGCGGTTGATCACCTCGCCCATCGTGTGCAGGTGGCTGCGTTCCTGCAGGTTGAGCATCTGGCCGCCGACGAGCATCGGGCTCTTGGCGAACCGGGACAGCGCCAGCGCGCGCAGGACCGAGTCCGGTTCCAGCTCGATGTCGTCGTCCATGAACAGGATGTACGGGCAGTCGGTGGTCTTCAGCGCCTCGTACATGATGCGGCTGTAGCCGCCCGAACCGCCGAGGTTGCCCTGGTCGTGGATGGCGAGCCGGTCGCCGAGCGCGGCCGCCGCCGCGGTGAAACCGGGCTCGTCGCGAACCTTCCGGGTGCCCTGGTCCGGGATGATCACGGCGTCCACGACGTCGAGGACCAGCGGATCGGAGGCGAGGGCGACGAGGGCTTTCACGCAGTCCGTGGGGCGGTTGAAGGTGGGGATGCCCACGGCGACGGACGCCTCGCCGGGTGCCTCGACCGGCGCGTACCAGCCCGCCGAGCGCAGCGTGACGTCCGAGTCGGTGGTGATGTCGAACCAGATCCAGCCACCGTCCTCGAACGGGCCGAGATCGATCTCGAACTCGACCGTCGCGGCGTCGTCCCCGGCGGGGGCGCCGCCGGAGAACTCGCGGCCCTCGACGTGGATGCGGCTCGCGTCGGCCTTCGAGCGGTACACGTCGGCCCGGCCGTGGCCGGTGAGCTCGAGCCGCAGCACCACGGAGGTGAGCGTGCTCCACCGTCGCCAGTAGCTCGCCGGGAAGGCGTTGAAGTAGGTGCACATCGACACTTCGGACTCGGCGCCGATGTTCAGCGACGTCCGGCCGACGGCGTGCGCGCGCCGTGCGTTGGTCGGCGATTCCTCCAGGTAGAGGGTGCGCACGTCGAGCGGTTCACCCGGGCGCGGCAGGATCACCCGCTGCAGCAGTGCCCTGCCGAGCAGCTCGGATACCGGCGCGACGGGCTCGGCCAGCTGGTGCCGGGCGCTCACGAGGCGTCCCCCGCCAGAGGCGTGCCCGACTCGAAGTACGGGAGGAGGGCGTTGTCGAACATGCTCAGCGCGCTCGCGATGGCCATGTGCATGTCGAGGTACTGGTAGGTGCCGAGCCGGCCGCCGAACAGCACCTTGTTCTCCGCGGCCTCCCGCTTGGCCCGCTCCCGGTAGGCCGAGAGCGTGGCCCGGTCCTCCGGGGTGTTGATCGGGTAGTACGGCTCGTCGTCGTTGCCGGCGAAGCGCGAGTACTCGCGCATGATCACCGTCTTGTCCGTGGGGTAGCCGTCCCGCTCGGGGTGGAAGTGCCGGAACTCGTGGATGCGGGTGTAGGGCACGTCGGCGTCGTTGTAGTTCATCACCGGGGTTCCCTGGAAGTCGCCGGTGGGCAGCACCTCGGTCTCGAAGTCGAGGGTGCGCCAGCCGAGGCGGCCCTCGGCGTAGTCGAAGTAGCGGTCGAGCGGCCCGGTGTAGACGACGGGAGCGCCGGGGCTCGCGGCGCGGATCTCGTCGCGCACCTCGAACCAGTCGGTGTCGAGCCGCACCTCGATCTTCTCGTCCTTCGCCATGTTCTCGAGCCACGCGGTGTAGCCGTCGACGGGCAGGCCCTCGTAGGTGTCGTTGAAGTACCGGTTGTCGAAGGTGTAGCGGACCGGCAGGCGGGTGATGTTGCCGGCGGGCAGTTCCTTCGGGTCGGTCTGCCACTGCTTGGCGGTGTAGTCGCGCACGAACGCCTCGTAGAGCGGCCGGCCGATCAGGGAGATGGCCTTCTCCTCGAGGTTCTGCGCGTCCGCGGTGTCGATCTCGGCGGCCTGCTCCTTGATCAGGGCACGCGCCTCCTCGGGGCTGAAGTACCGGCCGAAGAACTGGGACACCAGCCCGAGACCCATCGGGAACTGGTAGGCCTGGCCCTTGTGCATCGCGAACACGCGGTGCTGGTAGTTCGTGAAATCGGTGAACTGGTTCACGTAGTCCCACACCCGCTTGTTGGAGGTGTGGAACAGGTGGGCGCCGTACTTGTGGATCTCGATGCCCGTCTCGGGTTCGGGCTCCGAGTAGGCGTTGCCGCCGAGGTGGTGGCGGCGCTCGACGACGAGAACGCGTTTGCCGAGTTGCGTGGCGGCACGCTCGGCGATCGTCAGTCCGAAGAACCCGGAGCCGACGACGATCAGGTCGTACTCACGGGTGGCAGGCTGGGGCGAGGGTGCAGCAGTCACGGAAGACCAGGGTAGGCGACCCGCGGGGCCGTGCGCGTTTCCGGTAGCGGGAGCGACCGGAAACGCGCACGGGTCAGGCCAGGTGGGCCCGCAGGGCGGACCGGACGAATTCCGCACCCGCCGGGCCGCCGTAGTTCGCGGCGAAGCGCTCGTCCGCGACATACATCTCTGCCAGCCCCAGGACGTACTCCCGGTTCGGCTCCTCCCCGTGGCCCGGGGTACCGGGGATGCTGCCGAGCCACGCGACGTGGCGACGGGCCAGGTCCTGCCCCTCCGGGCCGGCCGGATCGAGACCGGCGGCCGCGGCGGCCGTCCAGTCCGCGCCCAGGCGGGCGGCGACGGACTTCCAGTCGTCGCGCTCGGCCTCGCTCATGCCACGCCACCAGCGGTCACTGCTGTCGTAGGCGTCCTGGCCCCAGCGTTCGATCACCTCGTCGCGGTACTGCGTGTGGTCGAATCCGTCGAACACTTCGTTCGCCATCAGTTCCTCTCCTCTCTCGGTTCTGCGGATGGTGGTGCGCACCGACTCGATCTGCCGGGCCAGCCGCCGCTGCTCGTGCTCGAGCAGTTCCAGATGCACGCGCAGCGCCGCGGTGGCGTCGCGATGGCCGTCGAGCACCTCGGCGACGGCCGGCAGTCCCAGGCCGAGGTCGCGCAGCAGCAGGATGCGCTGCAGCCGGACCAGGGCGTCGGCGTCGTAGAACCGCATGCCGCCCGGGCCGGTGCGGCTGGGCTCGAGCACGCCCACGTCGCCGTAGTGCCGCAGGGTGCGGCTGGTGACGCCGGCCGCGCGGGCCAGTTCCTGGATGGACCATTCGCCTTTCATCGCGGGCCTCTCTCGTCGGGTACGCCCAGGATGCGTCTTGACGTCGCGTCAACGTCAAGCCCGTTCGGATCCCGTTCGTCCGGATCGGCGCCTACGGTTTCCCTGGACGCTCCGGCCGGAAGGAGAAACGGTATGACGCTGATCGGCGGACTGCCCGCTCACCCGCTGCTCGTGCACGCGGTCGTCGTGCTGGTGCCACTGGTGTCGGCGGGGCTGATCCTGTGCGCGCTGTGGCCGGCCGCGCGCCGGCACCTCCTGTGGCCGGTCGTGGTGCTGGCGGCCGCGGCGCTGGTGCTGACGCCGCTCACCGCCGAGACCGGCGAGCAGCTCGCCGGCGCCCTGGGCGAGACCCCGCTGATCGAGGCCCACGAGGAACTCGGCGAGACCATGACCCTCGTCGTCGCGCTGTTGTTCGCCGCGACGGCGCTGCTCGCGGGGGCGCACGTGCTGCGCGGCCGCGGCGACGGCGGCGGGCGACGAGCCCTGACCGTCGTCGCGGCGGTGCTGGCCGTCGTCGCCGCGGTGGGTGCGACGGTGCAGACCGTCCGGGTCGGCGAGTCCGGCGCCGAGGCCGTCTGGACCGGACGGGTGCCGTAGCGACGGTGCGTCAGACCGTCGCCCGTGCCGCTGCGTCCGGGGTCGCGACCGGGGTGCGTGCCGGTCGCAGCAGCAACAGCGCCACCGCGGCCAGGACGACCACGCCGGCGACGGCGAAGTACAACTGCGCCGGCGACCAGCCCGCGTCGAGCAGCATGCCCGCGGCGGTGGGGGCGAGGATCGCGCCGGCGCGGCCGACGCCGATGGCCCAGCCGACGCCCGTGCTGCGCACCCGCGGGCCGTAGAGGGACGGGGCGAGGGTGTACAGACCGGCGATGCAGCCGTTGATCAGACCGCCGATCACGATTCCCAGCGCGAACGCGACGGCGAGTACCGAGATCGAGGCGATGAACACGGCCATGGCCGCAGCCGACAGGCCGGTGAAGGTGATCAGGACGGACCGAGTCGACCACCGGCTGGCCAGGACGCCGAACAGCACGGAGCCGACCGTGCCACCGAGCGTGAGCATCATGCCGGCGGTCGCGCTCTGATCCTTGGTCAGCCCGGCCGTCTCGAGCAGCGACGGGGTCCAGGAATTGACGAAGTAGAAGCCGAACATGGTGGTGAAGAACGCCGCCCACAACAGCAGGGTCGGACGGGCGCGGCTTCCGGTGAACAGATCCGCGATGCGGCCGGCCCCCGCCCCGGCGTCGCGGGTGGAGCCGTCGAGCGAATGGATCGGGTCCTGGCCGATACGACGGGCGATCCGGTTGATCGAGGCGAGGTCGCCGTCTCGGCCGCGGGCGCCGAGGAACTCGATCGATTCCGGCAGCAGCACAGCCAACAGCACCAGCACCGTTCCGGTCAGCACCGCACCGACGACGAACACTGCCCGCCAGCCGTATTCGGTCTGCAGGCCCACCGCGGTCAATCCGCCGAGGGTGGCGCCGACGCCGTACCCGGCGGTGTAGATGCTGATGGCCAGGCCGCGCCAGCGCGCCGAGGAGTATTCGCTGGCGATGACGGTGGTGCAGGCGAGTATACCGCCGATGCCGAGACCGGTGAGCACCCGCCAGGTACCGAGCTGCCATGCCGATCCCGCGGTGGCGGACAGCGCCATACCGGCGGTGGCGAGTGCGACCGACAGGAGGATGAGCGGCCGGCGGCCGATCCGGTCGGCGACCGGGGCGAGGGTGACCGCGCCCACGGCCATGCCGATCAGTCCGGCGCTGAGGAGCACACCGATCGCCGAGCCGCCGAGCGCGAAGTCGGCGCCGATGCTCTTGGCCGTGAAGGCCAGGGCCATGACGTCGTAGCCGTCGAGGATGTTGAGCACTACGCACAGGGCGACGATCAGCCACTGATAGGGGCGCATCGGCGACGTGTCGATGCGAGCACGAAGGTCCATGCCGAATTCCTTTGAGGGAGAGTGTATCCGATGACCAGGCCGTCAGCGGACGGCGAGGGTGACGGTGCCGGGCACGGCCGGGGCGCCGGGACGGCGCACCACTCGCGACACGCAGGCACACAACTTCGTCGCGGCCGTCTTCTGCTCTTCGCTGTAGAAGACGTCGCGGTGGTCGACGGTGCCGTCGACCGCGGCGATACCGACCTGACACAGACCGCATTCGCCCTTGCGGCAGTCGAACATCATGTCGACGCCGGCACGTTCGAGTGCGTCGAGCAGGGACTCGTCGGTTCCGACCGTGGTTTCGACGCCGAGGTCGGGAACCTTGACGACGAACTCTTCGGCGTCGAACCAGCCACTGTTGCCGAAGGTTTCGTAACGGAGGTTCGGCAGCGCGAGCTCGCGGTCCACCCAGGCGCGACGGACCGCGTCCATCAGCCGGATCGGCCCGCACATGTACAACTCGGTGTGGGCATCGACGCCGTCGACCAGGGTGCCGACGTCGAGGCCGGTGCCTTCGTCGTCGATGTGCAGCTCGAGCCGGTCCCCGTGGAGCCCGGCCAGTTCGGAGAGGAAGGCCGTCGCCGAGCGGGTGCGGGCGACGTAGACGAGGCGGTAGTCGGCGCCGACCCGCTTCAGCGCCGTGCCCATCGCGGAGATCGCCGTGATGCCGATTCCGCCGGCGAGCAGGATGTAGCGCTGTGCGCCGATCCGCAACGGGAAGTTCTGCAGCGGTGCGGTGACGTCGAGTTCGTCGCCTGGTCGCAGCGCGTGCATGAATCGCGATCCGCCCCGCGAGGTCGGGGACAGGTGCACACCGAGGGTGACGGTCCGGCCGTCGGCGCCGGCGGAGACGACGGAGTAGGACCGCACCTCGCCGGTGTCGAGGCGCACGTCGACGTGGGATCCGGGTTCGGCTCGGACCGGTGTGTCCAGGGCGAGGACGATCCGGGCGATCGCGTCGGCCGCAGGGTCGATCGAGACGACGCGGCCGCGCTGCCAGGAGGGCTGGTTGGTGGCACTCATCTCAGCGCACCGCCTCGGGGATCGAGGTGCCGGCAGCGAGGATCCGTTCGGCCTCGATCATGCGCTGGATGATCCTGCGCACCCACATGCCGCCGGCGTCGATGTTGAGGTTGTAGAACTCGTGGCCGGGGTTCGCCTCGATCGCCTTCTGCTGGGCGGTGAGCATCGCCTCGTCCTCCCCGAAGACGCCGTGCACACCCTCGCGCAGTTGCGTGGTGATGAGCTGGCTGTCGAGTCGGTAGTTGCGCATGAACGCCCAGAAGTAGAGGGCGGTGCGTTCGTCGACCGGCGAGATGGTGTTCATCACGAATCCGTTGACGCCCTGGCTGCGGTCGCCTTCGGGGGCGCCTGTACCGGCCTTCGCCACCCCGACGTCGATGCGGATGGTCGACGGCGCCTGGAATTCGATGATCTGCCAGCGATCGACCTTGCCCTCGAAGCCGGGGAACTTGTCGCGCATGTTCTTCAGCCAGAACGGGGGCGCGTCGATGTCGTGCATCCACCGGGTGACGGTGACGGTGCGATCGTCGTGGGTGACGACGAAATCGGATTCGCTGAGTTCGTCCTGCCCGATCGACGACGAGTGCACGAATTCCTCGTGGGTGAGGTCCATGAGGTTGTCGAGCACGAGCTGGTAGTTGGCCTGCACGTCGATGGTGCGCCCGTCGCCGGCCCAGTCGGGTGAATCCATCTGGAACATGTCGGGGATGGTGCTGGGATCGGCGAGCATCGGATCACCGGGCCACACCCACACGAAGCGGTGCCGCTCGACGACCGGGTACGAGGCCACCATCGCGGACGGGTTGATCGTCTGCTGGGCGGGCATGTGGGTGCACCGTCCGGCGGAGTTGAACTGCAGGCCGTGGTAGGGACAGCGGATTCCGTCGGCGCCGACGAGGGTGCCCATCGACAGCGGGGCGAGGCGATGCCAGCACGCGTCGGCGAGGGCCACCGGCCGGCCGTCCTCGGTGCGGTAGAGCGCGAGCGGTTTGCCCGCGATGGTGCGGGCCAGGATCTCGCGTCTGCCGACCTCGTGGTCCCAGGCTGCGACGTACCAGGCGTCGAGGGGGTAGGCCATGTTCTTCGCGGTCGCCCCGGCGGGCCCCAGATCGGTCATGTCGTTCCTTCGGGATGAGCGGAAAGACTACCTATCGACATAGATAGTTGGTGACGTGAACCACACACTAACTATCGATATAGTGGTTGGCAAGACCTGCTTCCGAAACGAGAGGTGAGGACGAGATGAGCCTCCGCTATGCCCTGCTGGCGCTGCTCACGGCCGAGCCCCTCACCGGGTACGACGCCGCCAAACGCTTCGGCGGCTCGGTGGGCTTCGTCTGGCACGCCCCGGACTCGCAGATCTACCCCGAACTCCGCCGGATGGAGAAGGAGGGCCTGATCGAAGGCGAGCAGGTCCGCTGGGGACCGAACAGCACCAAGACCCGCTACTCGATCACCGACGACGGCATCCGCGCGTTCCGGGACTGGATCAACGCCCCGATGGACTACGGGCCGATCCGCGACGCCCCGCACATGCGAGCGGCCTACTTCGAGTGGGCCGACCCCGACTGTGCCCGCGAGAACCTACAGCGGCACATCGACTACTACACCGAACAGCGGGCTCGATGGGCCGCCATGCGCGCCTCGATCCTCGACGCCTCCCACCCCACCATCGCCACTCGCATCGAGAAGTACCCCGCGCAGGAACACGAACGGATCATCGCCTACAAGGCATTCGCCTACCAGGGGCTCGTCGACCGCGCGACCGCCGAGATCGAATGGGCGCACGACGGCTTGGCGCTCGTCGACAAGCTGTCCCCCCCGTCGCCCTGATCCCGAACCGTCGCGGGCGGGTGGGAACTGCCACCTCGGGGGCGCACGTTCCGGAACCACCGCAGCGGCGCGGGAGGTTTCCGCGGACGTTCACCGCGCCGCCCGGCGTCGTTGGCGCGCCCGTCGCCGCGGTGCGGCTCACTGAGAACGGTGCGCATCGTTCAGCTCGCCAACTTCTACGGCCCCCGGTCCGGCGGCCTGCGCACCGCGCTGCACCAGTGGGGCGGCGGGTACGTCGCGCGCGGACACGAGGTCGCGCTGGTGGTGCCCGGCGCCCGGCGCGGCGAGGAACTGCTCGGGAACGGGGTCCTGCGGATCACCGTTCCGGCGCCGGTCGTGCCGTGGACCGGCGGGTATCGGGTGGCGGACCCGCGGCGTGTCGCGGATGTGCTGCGCGGCCTGCGGCCCGACGCCGTGGAGGTGTCGGACCGGCTGACCCTGCGCGGGTTCGGGCGGTGGGCGCGACGCCGCGACGTCCGCAGCGTCGTCGTCTCCCACGAGCGGCTCGATCGCCTGCTCGGCCAGGTGCTGCCGTCGCCCGCCGCACGCCGGGCCGCGGACCTGGCCAACCGCCGGATGGCCGCGGACTACGACACGGTGGTGTGCACGACGGAGTTCGCGGGTGCGGAGTTCACCCGCATCGGAACGCCGAACCTCGTGCGGGTGCCGCTCGGCGTCGATCTCGACCGCTTCCATCCCGACCGTCGCGATCGGAGCCTGCGCGAGCGGTTCGTCCCGGGCTCGGTGCGGCTGTTGCTGCACTGCGGCCGGCTGTCCGTCGAGAAGAAGGTCGAACGCAGCATCGACGCGACGCGTCTGCTGCGTCGTCGCGGGCACGACGTGCACCTCGTCGTCGCCGGTGACGGGCCGAGACGACATGCCCTGGAACACAAAGCCAGAGGACTTCCGGTGACGTTCACCGGATTCATCGGGGACGCCGGCCGGCTCGCCGCGCTGTTCGCCACCGCCGACGTGTCGCTGGCCCCCGGCCCGCACGAGACGTTCTGCCTGTCGGCGCTCGAATCGCTGGCCGCCGGCACGCCGGTGGTGGCCTCGCGCTCGTCGGCGTTGACGGAGATCCTCACCCCCGAATGCGGCGCCCTGTCGGCCGATCGCGGACCCGCGTTCGCCGAGGCCGTCGACGAAATACTCTGCGGCCCCGACGATGTCCTGCGCCGCTCCGCCCGTCGTCGCGCGGAGCAGTTCGGCTGGGCGGCGTCGGTCGACGGGATGCTCGCGGCGCTCGGCGCCTGCGGATAGCTTTCCCCGACCCGGGGGTGTTGGACCGAATGTCACTGTGAGGATGAAACGGTCCGGTTGATACTGGACAGGTCCGGTGCGGTGGGTCTGACCCGGAATGTCACTGACGTCGTGAGACTGTCCTGCCGATGATGTGTCGTCCCCCTCGCACCGGCCGCCGACACACACGCGACCGGTCGGGCGGGGTGACCTGATAGGAGCCTGACACCAACAGTCCCGTCACAGTGCTGTCCGCCGTCCCGGCCGGGTGCGTGGCCACCATCGGAAGGGATGACCTGTGTCCAGCATGACCGAAACCCCCGCCGCTGTCAGCCTCACCGTCTACGCCGGCATCGACACCCACAAACACACCCACCACGTCGCGCTCGTCGACGCCCTCGGTCGCCGCCGCGGCGACCGCGAGTTCCCCACCACCGCCACCGGGCACCGGCAGCTGCTCGCCTGGATCACCGGCGGCGGCACGGTCGCCCGCGTCGGGATCGAGGGCACCGGCAGCTACGGCGCGAGCGTGGCCACCACGCTGCGCACCGCCGGTCTCGAGGTCGTCGAGGTCGACCGCCCGGATCGCCGCGCCCGCCGCACCCACGGCAAATCCGACCCGCTCGACGCCTACGCCGCCGCGACCGCGGCGCTGACCGGACGCGCGAGCACCGTCCCGAAAACCCACGACGGGGATGTCGAGGCAATCCGCTTCCTGCGCAACGCCCGTCGCTCGGCGGTCAAGGCCCGCGCCGAAGCGCTCACCCAGCTCAAGGCCACCGTGGTCACCGCCCCCGAACCGGTGCGCGACCGGCTGCGGACCCTGCCGACCACGGCGTTGATCATCACCTGCGCCGGGTTGCGGCCGGGACCGGTCGTCCCCGGCGATCCGACCGCGGCCGTGGAGACCGCGCTGCGCTCGCTGGCCCGCCGGATCCTCGACCTGACCGGCGAGGAACGCACCCTGCACACCCACCTCGAGGCCCTGGTGGCGCACACCGCCCCCGACCTGCTCGACCGGATGGGCATCGGCGTCGAGACCGCCGCCCAGCTGCTGATCACCGTCGGCGACAACCCCCACCGGATCCGCAGCGAGGCCGCCTTCGCGCATCTGTGCGGAGCCGCCCCGATCCCGGCGTCCTCGGGCCGGACCCACCGGCACCGGTTGCACCGCGGTGGCGACCGGCAGGCCAACCGGGCGTTGTACATCATCGTCATCACCCGGCTGGCCCACGACCGCCGCACCCGCGACTACGCCGCCCGCCGCACCGCCGAAGGCAAAACCAAACGCGAGATCATCCGCTGCCTCAAACGCGCCGTCGCCCGCGAAGTCTTCCGACTGCTCACCACCACCGGGGACCCCGCGAGCTCTTGACAGAACATAGGAGCATCATCGGGTCGATCGGATCGACCCGATGTGACATTCGGCCACGAAACCGGGTGCTACTCGGCGCTTCCCGTCCCCGGCAGCCACTCGCGCATGATGCCCGAGTCGATCACCTGCGCGCCGAGATCGGGGGTCCAGACGATGATGCCGCCGGTGAAGACGCGGAACTTGCCGCGTTCGTCGGGCAGCATCAGCTCCGGCCCCACCGGGGTGCCCAGGGCCCCGTCGTGCCCGCCGAGCTCGAGGTACTTCTGCTCGATGGGCGAGCCCTGGCCGGTCTCGAAGGGTTCGTCGCCGACCTCGGGACCGGGCTCGGGTGCGGGGGTGGACGGCGGAACCGCGGCCTCCGCACCCTCCTGGACGGTGAACCAGTCGGAACGCAGGCCCAGCTTGGCGCGCGCCTCGGCACCCGTGGTCTCGACCGTGCGGTCGGCACCGATGATGCGGACGTGGGTGACGCGGCCGCCCTCGGCACCGAGGTTGTTGCGGCCGACGATCTCGAACGCCTGCAGTTCACCGACCCCGAAGGCCGTGCCGATCTCCCCGGCGGTCATCGTCTTCGCCCACTGCCGGTTGGGGGCGACGGCGTCACCGAGGTCCTCGACGGAGGGGAACACGCCCCCGGCCGAGTAGCCACCGGTCGAGGCCGAGAACTCACTGGCGACGACCTTGCCGTCCTTCATGAGGACGGTGCCGCGGGTGGAGTTCACCGCCTCGTTCGTGCGGGGGTCCTCCTTGCCCGACCCCGCGTACACCTGACAGTTCTGACTGTCGCACGTCTGCCACAGCGGCGAGCGGTTCTCCGCCGCGGCGTAGGAGCGGGCGGCGATGGCCTGCGCGCGCAGCGCCTCGGCGCCGCCGGTGTCGGCCCAGCTGGGCAGCGACTCGGCCGGGACGACACTGAGCAGGTAGTCCTCCATCGACAGCCGGTTGACGGTGCGCGGCGCGGAGCCGTCGAGGACGACACCGAGGGAGCCGCGGTAGGGCGCGCTGTTGCCGCAGAGCTTGAGGTGTTCGGCGACGGGCCGGGCCTCGCCCATGTCGACGGGGTCCACCCACGGCAGGTCGGCGCGGCCCTGCCACAGCACCTCGCCGGAACAACCGGCGGTGACGACGACGTCCGCTCCCCCGTCCGCGGTGGGCGTCAGGTGGGCGGCCTCGCCCGGCCCGGTCTGCCGGCCGGCGACGGTCATCCCGGTGTCGGAGTACACGTCGAGGGGCGCGTCGTCCTGCCCGACGAGCCGGACCGCGATCATCGTGTTCTCGGGAAGGGCGCCGAGGGTGGTGCCGCCGTAGTAGTGACCGAGGATCCGGTCGGCGGACCAGCCGTGCTCGGTGGCGTAGCCGTAGGCGCCCCACTGGCCCATGCCGCGACCGTGGCCGTGACCGAAGCCCACGAAGGTGAAGGGGGTGTCGGCGGCCACGGCCTGGGCGACCTCGGGTTCGGCGTGCACGTGCAGCACCCCGCCGATTGCGGCGCCGACCAGCAGCGCGGGGGCGAGGCCGATCGCCGCGGCGCGGGCCGTGGCGGGCCGCCAGCCGTTGCGGAGGGGGCGCCCGACGACGAGACGCCGCCGGCGATGGGTCCGGCGGATGGACTTTCGTGGCATGCGCTGCACTCCCTCGTTCTCGCACCGTGTGCCGCCCGGACGCAGGTCCGCGCGTATCGGACATTCGAGACGGATCCTCAAGCTCAGGTTGAGGCTTAAGGTTGTCTGCGACTAGTGTGGCAAGAGTGACTGAATGAAGCAACAACAGCCACACTAGTAACACCAGAATCACAAGTTGCACACGATTCTCGGCCGTTCCGCACTTCGGGTCGTCCGGATGACGGAGGATTCGGTTCGATTCGAGCCGGCTCCTCGGCCTCGGCCGAGCGCCGCCCGGCCGCCGAGGACCGCCGCGAACACCGACAGGGAGAAGCACCGTGCCGCATCGCCGACCGAAGCCGTCGATCGTCCTGGGTGCCGTCGCCGCCCTGGCCGTCGCCAGCCCATTCGCCGTCTACGGCGTCACGAGCACCACATCGGACGTCCGCTCCACCAACGAGTCCGTCCCCATCGTCGTACCGCCCGAGATCGCCGAGGTCGTCCTCGCCTCGGTGCCCGACATCGTGATCCCGATCCACGAACTCACCGGCCTGAACCTGCCGGACCTGAGCCTGAAGGAACTCGCCGCGGGCCTGCCGGAGATCACCGCGCCCGCCCCGTCGACCACCCCGGCGCCCGCACCCGCAGCCGCCGACGTCGTCGATCGCATCGGCGCCACCGTCAAGCAGCTCACCCGCGACGCCCCGTTCAGCATGATCGCGCTGGCCGCGAAGGACGTCGCCGACACCGACGCACGCATCCGGGCCCAGCGCGACGACGGCAGCTGGGGACCGTGGACGGCCACCGAACCGATCGACACGAGCCGCTCCGACCGGACCCCCGACGAGCGGGCCGGCACCGAACCGATCTACGTCGGTGCCACCAAGGCCGTGCAGGTGCTGCTTACTCCGCGCCCGGCGCCCGAACCGACGCTCGCCGGCGCCGAGATTCCCGCCCCGGCCGCGCCGCCGGCCGCACCCGCCCCTGCACCGGCGCCCGCTCCGGCTCAGCCGGAGCTGGGCTATGCGCCGGCGTCGTCGTCACGGCCGTTGCACGCCCAGGAACCCGCGCGGGCCGCCGCCGACGACGTCAGCGCCGTGCTCATCAACCCAGGATCGAGCAGCGCCGACGCCGCGCTCGAGGACATCGCCGGTCCGGTCGGAGGGTCCGGGCCGAAGGTGATCACCCGAGCGCAGTGGGGCGCCGACGAGTCCATCCGCTGCCAGGACGCCACCTACGACGACGAGCTCGGCGGCGCCACCGTGCACCACACCGCCGGCAGCAACGACTACTCCAAGGCCGAATCGGCGGAGATCGTGCGGGCCATCTACGCCTACCACGCCCAGACCCTGGGCTGGTGCGACGTCGGCTACAACGTGCTCGTCGACCGCTACGGCCAGATCTTCGAGGGCCGCGCCGGCGGCCTGGACAAGCCCGTGCAGGGCGCGCACGCCGGCGGCTTCAACGAGAACACCGTCGGCATCGCGATGATGGGCGACTTCTCCAACGTCGAACCGCCGAAGGCCACGGTCGACGCGGTGGGCCGCTTCCTCGGCTGGCGGCTCGCCAAGGCCGGTCTCGACCCCAAGGGCGAGACCACCATGTACTCGGAAGGCACGTCGTTCACCCCGTACCCCCAAGGCGCGGCCGTGGACCTGCCGATCATCTTCGCGCACCGCGACGTCGGCAACACCAGCTGCCCCGGCGACTCCGGTTACGCGAAGATGGACGAGATCCGTGACATCGCCGCGGCCACCGCGGCCGGACAGAGCACCACGCCCAGCACCCCGAGCGACGACTCGTCCGACCTCGTCACCGACAGTCCGCGCGCGCAGCTGCCCGACGTCGACGCGGGGGCCCCGGCCACCGGATCGGCGGACCGCCTGCCCGACACCGGCTCGGCCGAGAAGGTCACGGACCTGGTCGGAGAGCTGATCCGGCTCACCGACAACTCGCCGCTGGCGCAGAAGTGGATCGCCGAGGGCGGCGAGACCGGCCGCTTGGGGACCGCCGTGTCCGGGATCCTGCCCGCCAAGGCAGGCTACGAGCGCGCCGAGTTCGTCAACGGCGCCATCTACACCTCGCCGAACGGCGGCGTGTGGACGGTGCTCGGCGAGATCTACAAGACGTGGCAGCGCAGCGGCCTCGACGCGGGCGAGCTCGGCCTGCCGACCAGCGACGAGTACCGCGTGCCGGACGGCTGGCGTTCGGACTTCGAGTTCGGCTCGCTGATCTTCAACGAACTCACCGGTGCGGTGACGAAGGTGCTGCGCGCCTACAACGACGCGTACGAACAGGCGGCGCCGCAGCCCGCCGGCGCGCCCGCCCCCGCCCCCGAGACCCCGGCACCGGCACCCGCTCCCGAAGCGCCGGCACCGGCACCCGCTCCCGAAGCGCCGGCACCGGCGCCCGTGCCCTAGCCGGCCGCCGGTCCCCTCGCCGGGGCCGTCACCGCCACCAACGCTCGAGGATGCGGGCTACCCCGTCCTCGGTGTTGGTGGCGGTGACCTCGTCCGCGGCCGCCTTCGTGTCCGGGTGCGCGTTCTCCATCGCGACCCCGTGGCGCGCCATCGACAACATCGGGATGTCGTTGGGCATGTCCCCGAACGCGACGATCCCGTCGGCCGCCACCCCCAGGTGCTCGGCCATCAGCTGCAGGCCCGACGCCTTCGTCACCCCCGAGGCGGAGATCTCGATCAGGCCGTTGTCCGTGGAATAGGTGACGTCCACCAGGCCGCAGAGCTGCGGGGCCAGCGCTTCGGCCATCTCGTGGCTCGTCGCCGACGCCATCCGGATCAGCAGCTTCACCGCCGGCTCGGCGATCACCTCGTGGTCGGCGAGCTCGGTGTTGTCCGGATTCAGCCACGCATGCTCGTAGCCGGGGGCGCTGACGAACTGCGGCGTCGCGGCGTCGTGGGCGCTTGCCCCGATCCGCTCGGCGGCCAGACCGCAGCCGGGCAGCACGCTGTTGGCGACGTCGGCAACCCAGGCCAGCTCGTCCGCGGAGAGCACGGCGGCGCTCAGGACCCGGTCGGCGGCGCTGTCGTAGAGCACCGCGCCGTTGGCGCACACCGCCATGGGCGCGAAACCGAGTTGCTCGATCACCGGCGGAATCCATCGCGGCGGACGGCCGGTGGCCAGGACGAACGGCGTCCCGGAGGACACCACGGCCTGCACCGCCGCGCGGGTACGGTCCGATACGCGCTCCTCGTCGTCGATGAGGGTGCCGTCGACGTCGGTGGCAACCAGGCTCGGCAGATCTCGGCTCACTTCGCCATTGTGCCGGTCCGCCGCGACACGGCGCATCCGGACGACCCGGGCGTCACCGCGCCGCGGGCCTCACCGCGGCTGTCGTCGTCACCGGTCGGTGCCGGCATCCTTCTGCGCCCGGCGGGCCTTGCGCGCGGCGGTGTCGGCGTCGTCGAGCGCCGTGGCCTCCGCGAGCGTGGGCGCGGTGCCGCCGAGCCGGGCGGGCACCCAGTACGCACCGGCTTCGTGGACGTAGCTGCCCTGCAGTTCCCGCAGCATGCGCTCCATCGTCTCGTGCAGCTCCGCGGTCAGCTCCGACGCCGACGCGTTCGGCGCGATGGGTTCGCCGACGGCGATCGAGATCGGCGTCTTCGTGCGGCCGAGGCGCTTGGGGTGCCCCTTCGTCCACACCCGCTGGGACCCCCACATCACCACGGGGATGATCGGCACGTCCGCCTCCAGCGCCATCCGCGCGGCACCCGTCTTGAAGCCCTTGATCTCGAAGCTGCGGCTGATCGTGGCCTCGGGGAAGACCCCGACCAGCTCGCCCGCACGCAGCGCCGCCACCGCCGCGCGGTAGGAGTCGGCGCCGTCGGCCCGGTCGACGGGGATGTGCTTCATGGCCCGCATCAGGGGACCGGAGATCTTGTGGTCGAAGACCTCCTTCTTCGCCATGAACCGGATGTAGCGCTTGGAGGTGCGGGCGGGCAGGCCCGCGTAGGTGAAGTCCATGTAGCCGACGTGGTTCATGGCGATCACGGCGCCACCGACGGCGGGGATGTTCTCGGCGCCGGTGACGGTGAACTTCAGTCCCTGCGCGGCGAAGACGGTCCGGGCGAGGCCGATGACGGTCCGGTAGAAGGGTTCCACAGTCGGTCAGAGTAGCCGGATCGGCGGCTGCGGGCTCCGCCCGATGTCCGCCGCCCGCCCGATTCGGGATCAAAGGCCCGTATCCGGCCCGGGTTCACCGCCTGGGCGCGGCGCCGCACCGGCGTCCCCCTACGCTGGGTGGTACGTCGGTCAGCACGTCAGGAGGCAACGAAGTGCAGATCACCAGCGTCGGACACGCCGGGTTCCACATTCAGACCGCAGCGGGATCGATCCTGTGCGATCCGTGGGTCAACCCCGCGTACTTCGCGTCGTGGTTTCCCTTCCCGGACAACACGCAGTTGGACTGGGACAAGCTCGGCGACGTCGACTACCTGTACGTCTCGCACCTGCACAAGGACCACTTCGACCCGGAGAACCTGAGCAAGCACGTCAACAAGGACGCGACGGTGCTGCTGCCCGACTTCCCGGTCCCGGACCTGCGCCGCGACCTCGAGCAGCTCGGGTTCACGAAGTTCCTCGAGACGACCGATTCCGTCAAGCACACCGTCAGCGGCCCCAAGGGCGAGCTCGACGTCATGATCATCGCCCTGCGCGCGCCCGCGGACGGGCCGATCGGCGACTCCGGCCTCGTCGTCTCGGACGGCGAGACCACGGTGTTCAACATGAACGACGCCCGCCCGGTCGAGATGGACTCGATGCTCGAGGCGTTCCGTCGGATCGACGTCCACCTGCTGCAGTACTCGGGCGCGATCTGGTACCCGATGGTCTACGACATCCCCAAGCGCACCAAGGCGAACTTCGGCAAGCAGAAGCGCCAGCGCGGCATGGACCGCTGCCGCAGCTACATCGACCAGGTCGGCGCGACGTGGGTGGTCCCGTCGGCCGGGCCGCCGGTGTTCCTCGATCCGGCGCTGCGCCACCTCAACGACGACCACGGCGACGAGGGCAACATCTTCCCCGACCAGATGGTCTTCCTCGAGCAGATGCGCCTCCACGGCAACGACGGCGGCGTGCTGATGATCCCCGGTTCGGTGCTCGAGGTGCACGGCAGCACGTCGATGACGCTGACCCACCCGATCCCGGACGCCGACGTCGAGCGGATCTTCACCGACAAGGCCGCGTACATCGAGGAGATGGCGCAGCGCCTGGCCCCCGTGCTCGAGGCCGAGAAGGCGACGTGGGCCCCCGCCGAGGGCGAGCCGCTGCTCGGCCCGCTCAAGGCGAAGTTCGAGCCGATCATGGCGCAGTCCGATCTGATCTGCGACGGCATCGGCTACCCCGTCGGCCTGGTGATGGGCGAGGAGACGGTCGTGCTGGACTTCCCCAAGCGGGTCGTCCGCGAACCTATCGAGGGAGAAGGCAAGTACCGCTACGGTTTCCGCATCCCGCCGGAGCTGGTGCGCACGGTCCTGCGCGACGACGAGCCGGACTGGGTGAACACCATCTTCCTGTCCACCCGCTTCGAGGCGTGGCGTGTGGGCGGCTACAACGAATTCCTCTACACGTTCTTCAAGTGCCTCACCGACGAGCGGATCGCCTACGCGGACGGCTGGTTCGCGGAGGCCCACGACGATTCCGCGTCGATCGAGCTGGGCGGGTTCGAGATCCAGCGCCGCTGCCCGCACCTGAAGGCCGACCTGTCGAAGTTCGGTGTCGTCGAGGGCACCGGCCTCACCTGCAACCTGCACGGCTGGCAGTGGGACCTCGTGACCGGCCGCTGCAAGACCTCCCGCGGTCACGAGCTGCGCTCCCGCAAGCTCTGACCCCCCGTCGCGTGGGTGTGGCCGAATGTCACATGGGTTCAGTTCGATCGAACGCGTGTGACATTCGGCCGCAGCACGTTCGGCAACAGTGCCGGCACGGCGAGCACCAGCGCCCCCAGCGCGACGAGCGCATACGGCCACCACTGCCGCTCGGCGGTCGTCTCCGCCGCCGCCGCGACGTCGCCCGACGACGCCGGGGCCGGCGACTTCGGCAGCGCGGCCGTCGCTTCCCGCACGTTGTCCGAGACTCCCTCGATCACCCCGGTGACCGGGCCGACGCCGTCCACGAGCTGTCCGGTGCCGTCGACGAGCTGCCGGCCGCCGTCGTCGAGGAGCATCAGTCCGTCGCGTAGCTGCCGCGAGCCGTCGGCGGCCTGCACCATGCCGGCGACGAACTGCGCGTCCGGGTCGCTCAATTCGTAGGCGAGCTGCCGCGCGCCGCCGCGCAGCTGCTCGAGCTGCGCGAGCGTCTCCGGGCCGAGCCCCTCGGTGTTCAGCCGTCCGACGAGCCCGTCGAGCCGGGCGGCGGCCTCCTGGGACACCGGGTCGGGCGACTGCCGCAGGGTGCCGGCGACGACGGTCAGCTGCTCGGTCACGCCCGCCTGCATCTCCCCGAAGCCGGTGAGCCGGTCGACGACCTGGTCGACGCCACCGCTGACCTGGGTCGCACCGTCGCCGAGCAGGTCCACCCCGCCCTGGAGCTGACCGAGCCCGTCGGCGAGCTGCTGCCCACCCGCGCTGGCCTGCGCGAGCCCGTCGGCGAGCTGATGGGCGCCGTCGTCGAGCTGGTGGCTGCCGTCGGTGAGCTGCCCGATCCCGCCGCCGAGAAGCGCGAGCGGCAGCCCGGCCTGCTGCAGGTTGTTGCGGGTGTCGGAGAGCGGGTCGCCGGTCGCGGCGGGCGGTGCGACGGCCGTCGTCGCGACGGTGGGCGCGTCGGCGTAGGCGAATGCGGAGCCGGTGCCGATCAGGCCGAGACCGGCGGCGACGAACAGGGCGGGGACGAGACGGGCACGCATGGCGGAGGACGTTAGTCCGGCGAATTAAGAGGCGACTGAGACGGCGGCAGCCACCGCACCGCCGCGACGGCCAGGCCGAGCAGCGGCACCGCCCACGCGGCGAGCACCGCCGCCAGCGGCAGCCAGACCGTTCCGAGCGCGAAGCCGGCGTAGACCGCCACCGACGCGACCTCGCCGACGAGGCCCGACACCGACGTCACGGTCGCGCGGGCGGTCCCGCTCATCGCGTCCTGCATCCGCGCCTCGGCGACGATCATCCCGTTGTGCAGGGCGCCGTAGCCGATCCCGATCGCCACGAATCCCGCCACTCCGCCGAGCGCGGCACCCGCCGCCAGCAGCACACCCCCGGCGGCGATCACCGCCCCCATGGCGCGACCGGTCGTCGCGGCGGTGCGTCCGGCCGTCGCGGCGCCGAGCACCTGTCCCGCAACGGTGATCGCCACCAGCACCGGCGCCGCGGACGTGCTCGCGCCGCCCTCGCGCGCCAGCAACGCGAAGTACTCCTCGAACGCGAGGCACGCCGACAGCAGCGCC
Source organism: Rhodococcus sp. M8 (assembly GCF_015654185.1). Taxonomy (NCBI): domain Bacteria; kingdom Bacillati; phylum Actinomycetota; class Actinomycetes; order Mycobacteriales; family Nocardiaceae; genus Rhodococcus; species Rhodococcus sp. M8. Next base: position 4,107,372 of record NZ_CP064065.1, on the reverse strand, counting down.
GCGAGCAGCACCGCGCGGCGCACCACGGCGCTGCGTCGTGCCTCGCTCGTCCCGGCGTGCAGCACCGCCAGATAGCGAGTCACGAAAGCGCCTGGAACGGCGCCTGTCTCGTCCGCCGAGGCGTGACGAGGGGCGGCCGGCAGGGTGAGGACGAGCAACCCGTTGCCGACGGTGATCGCCACCGACAACCACCCCACCGTCGCGTAGCCGCCCACCGCGAACAGCGGCGCGGCCGACAGCGTCGCGACGAGGACGCACAGCGTCTCGCCGGCGTTCGCGTAGCCCAGTACCGCCGGATACCGGTGCGCCGCCCCGCGTGCGGACAGTTCGTCGTACACCAGGGCCTCGAACGTCCCGGACTTCAGCGACTCGCTGATCCCCCACGCCACGAAGCCCGCCGCGAACCCCCAGTAGCCCGGGAACAGCAGCCACAGGGCGAAGCCCGCGGTGAACAGGACGGCGCTGAGCAGCAACAGGCCCCGGCGGGACACCGTGTCGGCCCACGCGCCCGACGGCACCTCCGCGACGAACGCCACGACGGACCACAGCACGAAGAGCGACGAGATCTCGCCCGCACCGAGGCCGTGGTCCTCGAACAGCAGGGCGTACAGACCGTAGAGCGGCACGAGTTCGCGGGTGGCCGCGTACGCCACCACACGAACGGTCAGGGAAGAGGCGGATCCGGATCAACATCGGTGTCGCATGGCTCCAGGGTGGCACGCGCGGACGGGATTGTCACCGCGCGATACGGTCGGCTGGTGACCGAACGCCAGCGCACCTACACGTGGGACGACCCCGCCCCGACGTCCGCCGCGAACCGCGACATGCAGGGCCTCGACTTCCTGCGCGGCCTGATCGACGGCTCCATCCCGCACCATCCGACGTCGCGCACGCTCGGCTTCCGGGTGACCGACGCACGCGAGGGCTGGGTGGAGGTGAGCATGGAACCGCAGGAGTTCCACGCCAACGCGGTGGGCAGCGTGCACGGCGGCGTGATCGCGACGATGTTCGACACCGCCATGGGGTTCAGCGTGTCGAGCACGCTCGAGGCCGGTGTCGGGTACACGACCCTGGACCTGCAGGTGCGGTATCTGCGGCCGGTCCAGGCCGGCAACGGCGTCGTCCGCGTGCACGGCATCTGCGAGTACAGCGGCCGTCGCACCGCCACCGCCCGCGGCGAGGCCCGCGACGAGAACGACCGGTTGCTCGCGACCGCGTCGACCACCTGCCTGATTCTGCGCTGACAACCGTCGCCGGACCCGCACACTGAAATGCATGAGCGTGGAACGCATCGCACTGGACCGCTTCTTCACCCTGTACGGAGAGGCGCTCGCCGGGTTCGACGCCGAGGCCTCGGCCGCGCTGTGGGGTGAACCGGGCACGATCCTGACGGATTCGTTCGCCGGATCGCTGGCGAGCCGGAAGGAGATCACCGAGGCGCTCACGCAGAGCAACGAGACCTACCGGAAGCACGGCCTCGCCGGTGTGGGGCACGAGTTGCTCGACCTCTCCCCGGTCACCGACAAGATCGTGCGGGCCCGGGTGCGCTGGTCGTTCCGCGACGCGAACGACGCCGTGATGGGCACCAGCGACTACGAGTATCTGCTGCGCGACGACCCCGACGGCCTGCACGCGTACGTGGCCGTCGGCTGCGACCCGGGCAGCTGACGGCGTCGGCCCTCCCGGGCGGGGTGACCGAATGTCACATGCGTTCGATCCGAGCGAACCCATGTGACATTCGGCCGCCACCCCACGCGGCGGAACGTCTCAGGCCGGCGGTTCGAGCACCTCACGCCCGACGAACGGCACGAGCGCCGACGGAACGCGCACGGACCCGTCGGCCTGCTGGTGGTTCTCGAGGATCGCGACGAGCCAGCGGGTGGTGGCGAGCGTGCCGTTGAGGGTGGCGGCGATCTGCGGCTTGCCGTTCTCGTCGCGGTAGCGCACGCCGAGGCGACGAGCCTGGAAGGTGGTGCAGTTCGACGTGGAGGTCAGTTCCCGGTAGCGCTCCTGCGTGGGCACCCACGCCTCGCAGTCGAACTTGCGGGCCGCCGACGAGCCGAGGTCACCGCCCGCGACGTCGATGACCCGGTACGGCACCTCGATCGCGGCGAGCATGTCGCGCTCCCACGCGAGCAACCGCTGGTGTTCGGCGGTGGCGTCCTCGGGCTTGCAGTAGACGAACATCTCCACCTTGTCGAACTGGTGGACCCGGATGATGCCGCGGGTGTCCTTGCCGTAGCTGCCGGCCTCGCGGCGGAAGCACGACGACCAGCCCGCGTACCGCTTCGCGCCGCCCGACAGGTCGAGGATCTCGCCGGAGTGGTAGCCGGCGAGCGGCACCTCCGACGTGCCGACAAGGTACAGGTCGTCGTCGGCGAGGTGGTAGATCTCGTCGGCGTGGGCGCCGAGAAAGCCGGTGCCCTGCATGATCTCCGGCCGCACGAGCACCGGGGGGATCATCATCTGGAAGCCGTTGGCGACGGCCCGCTGGGCGGCGAGCTGCAGCATGCCGAGCTGCAGCAGCGCGCCGTAGCCGGTGAGGAAGTAGAACCGGGCGCCGGAGACCTTCGCGCCGCGCTCCATGTCGATCAGTCCGAGCGATTCGCCGAGGGTCAGATGGTCCTTCGGCTCGAAGTCGAAGGTGGGCAGCTCACCGACGGTCTCGAGGGTGACGAAGTCGTCCTCCCCGCCGGCGGGGGCGCCCTCCTGCACGATGTTGGAGATCGCCAGGTGCGCGCGCCCGAGCGCCTCCTCGGCGGCCTGCTGCTCGGCCTCGAGCTTCTTGACCTTCGCGGCGAGTTCCTTCGCACCGTCGAGCAGCGCGGGCCGTTCCTCCGGAGACGCCTGCCCGACCTTCTTGCCCAGCGCCTTCTGCTCGGCGCGGATGTTGTCGCCGGCCAGCACCGCGGCACGGCGGGCCGCGTCGGCCTCGAGCAGCGCGTCGACGAGACCGGGGTCCTCGCCTCGGGTGCGCTGCGAGGCACGGACGGCGTCGGGGTTCTCGCGGAGGAACTTGAGGTCGATCACGGGGTCACAGCCTACTCGGCGCCGCCTGCGGCCGATTCCGACCTACTGTGCCCACAGTTGCAGGCAGTCCTCGCGTTGGAACATCTTCGCCGAGTCCACGGCGTTCGGATGTCCGGCGTAGGGGTCGGCTCCGGCGTCGGTGAGCACCCGCACGACGTCGATCGCCCCTTTGAACACGGCGCCGGCGATCGGCGACTGCCCGCGGTCGTTGAGCCGGTCGACGTCGGCGCCCCGTTCGATCAGGGTCCGCACCGCGTCGGCGTGACCGTGGTAGGACGCCAGCATCAGCAGGGTGTCGCCCTTCTCGTTGCACAGGTTCACCGGCACCCCGGCGTCGACGTAGGCGGCGAGCGTCTCGACGTGCCCGGCGCGGGCGGCGTCGAACAGGCGCTGCGCGATCTCCTGGACTTCGGGATCGATGGGCTCCGTCATGTGCACCGAAGTTACCCGGGGCGCCGCGCACAGGCATGATGGACGGTGATGGCCGAGGAGAGTGAGCAGCAGTCCGATCGGACGACACCGTCCGCGTCGCGGGTCCGGGGCGCCCCGTCCGCGAAGCTGACCCGTCGCGCCTTGATGCTGGTTGCGGCGGGCGCGGTACTCGCGGCGCTCGTCACCGCGGTGGTGGCGGGATTCGGCGGGTCCGACGACGAGCCCGGCGGTTCGACGAGCGCCGTCGTCACCACCGGCGCCGTGGCCGGCGAGGCCTTCGGCACAGCCGTCGCAGGCGACTGCCTGACCTGGACGGAGATCGATGCTAGCGACCTCGCGAAGGTGGACTGCGCCGAGTCGCACCTGTTCGAGGTGGTGAAGGACATCGACCTGAGCGTCTACCCGGGCGCCGAGTGGGGCCCCGGGTCGCGCTTCCCGTCGGTGCTGCGTTTCACCGAACTGCGCGACGAACTGTGCGCACCTGCCGCGATGAACTACCTCGACGGCCGGTTCGACCCGCACGGCAAGTTCAGCGTGGGCCTGATCAACCCCGGTGAGGCGGGCTGGGCGGCCGGTGAGCGGACGCTGCGCTGCGGCCTGCAGTTCTCCTCCACCACAGGCAACCTGCTGCCGATCAAGGGCACGGTCGCCGACCAGGACCAGTCCAAGGTCTGGGACGTGGGCACGTGCATCGGCATCAACAACGGGGTGCCGGCGGACCCGGTGGACTGCGCCCAGCCGCACGCCTTCGAGGTGATCTCCGTGGTGGACCTGTCCGGCCAGTTCCCCGGCGGTCTGCCGAGTGTCGAGGACCAGGACAAGTACCTCGAGGGGACGTGCACCGAGAACGCCAACGCCTCCCTGGGCAGCCCCGACGCGCTGCGCAACAAGACCCTCACACTGTTCTGGGACAACCTGGACTTCGACAGTTGGCTGGCGGGCAGCCGCAAGGTCAACTGTTCGGTCGGCAAGCAGGTCGAGGGCGGCGGATTCGCGTCGGTCACCGGCGCGGCCGCGGGCGACATCCTCATCGACGGCCAGCCGCCGGTGCCGCCGCCCGCCGCGCCCGAGGGCCGCTCGCTGCCGACCCCGCTGCCGGGGGCGGCGCCCGTTCCGGGCGCCTGAGGTGGCCGCACGGATGGGCGACGAGCGGTTCGACGAGCTCGTCGGAGAGGCCCTGGATCTGATCCCACCGGAACTCGCCCGGGCCATCGACAATGTGGTGGTGCTGGTCGAGCCCAGAAACGAGGAAGAGCCCGATCTGCTCGGGCTCTACCACGGGATCGCGCTCACCGAGCGCGACAGCCACTATGCGGGTGCGCTACCGGACACCGTGACCATCTATCGCGACGCCATCCTCGACATCTGCGACTCCGACGACGACGTGGTGCACGAGGTCGCGGTGACGGTCATTCACGAGATCGCTCACTACTTCGGAATCGAGGATGCTCGGCTGCACGAGCTGGGCTGGGGCTAGTGGACCCGTAACGGGGTCCGGTCGCGCCGTACTTCGGCTTGCGCTGCAGAAAGTGCGGACTGATCGTCGAAATGATCAGCAGGGCGAGCGTACCGATGATCACCTCTGCGACGACGATGTAAACGAAAGCAATACCGACGATCTTTGCGATCTCTTCCATGTCGATCACCTCCGGTCCGACCGTACCGCGGGACGGCCGTCCGGACGGGGTAACCGGGACGGCCGTTGCCGGGCGGCGTCACGGCCGCCCGGCAACGGTGTCCGGTCACTCGATGCGGTCGAGATCGATGCCCTTGGTTTCGCGGCTGCTCAGCACCGCGACGACGGTGATCATCATGGTCACCACCAGGTACGCGATGACGGTCCCGACGCCGAAGCGGTCGATGAGCCAGACGGCGATGAAGGGCGCGGGCGCGCCGGCGATGATGGACGACCCCTGGAACACGAGCGACGAGCCGGCGTACCGGTAGCGGGTCGGGAACAGTTCGGTGATCCAGGCCGCCTCCGGGCCGGCGAGAGCACCGTGGAAGAAGGCACCGACGCACACACCCACCCACAGCAGCGGCACGCTCTGCATCTGCACGAGCCAGAAGAAGACGGGCGCCCACACCACGAGCACCACGGCGGGCACCAGCATCGCGATGCGGCGGCCGACCCGGTCGGACCACCGGCCGCCACCGATCATGCCGACGAACTGGAACACCGACGCGAAGGTCACGGCCAGTATCACCTCGCCCCGCGCGAAGCCGTGGTAGGTGGTGGCGTACGCGATGACGAAGACGGTGTAGACGTAGAAGGCGATGTTCTCGCCGAGCCGCATGCCGATGCCGAGCAGCACCGGGCGCGGACGGGACAGCGCTTCGACGATGCTCGACCGGGACTCGGTGCGGCCGGCCGCGGAGGCCTGCGCCGCCCGGAACACCGGGGACTCCTCGACGCCGTGCCGGATCCAGAAGCCGATGATCAGGAGCGGAATCGCGAACAGGAACGCGATCCGCCAGCCCCATGCGTCGAACGAGTCGGCCGGGAGCAGGAACACCAGGGCCGAGACGACCACGGCGGCAAGCACGGTGCCCGACGGTGCGCCCGCCTGCGGCCAGGACGCCCAAAAGCCGCGGCGCTTCGGCTCGCCGTACTCGCTCACCAGCAGCACGGCCGCGCCGAATTCACCGCCGAGCGCGAAGCCCTGGATCATGCGCAGCGCGACGAGCAGGACGGTGGCCCAGATGCCGATCTGCTCGTAGGTCGGCAGCAGCCCGATCGACGCGGTGGCGGTGCCCAGCATCACGAAGGTGATCACGAGCATCGGCTTGCGGCCGAACCGGTCGCCGAGATGGCCGAAGACGATGCCGCCGAGCGGCCGGGCGATGAAGCCGAGGCCCTGGGTGGCAAGGGCGAGAAGCAACTTGGTGATGCCGTCGGATCCGGGGAAGAACAGCGGGCCGAGGACGGTGGCGGCGAGAATGCCGTAGATCGCGAAGTCGTACCACTCGAGCACGGCACCGGCCATGCTTCCGGTGAGGACCCGTTTGAAGCTGCTGCGTGGCACGTCCGGCGCGGTGGGCGCGGTGCGCACGGCGATCGGGTCGAGCGTAGATCCCATGACGGATCCTCTCGAAGGTCGGTGATTCAGAGTCGCAGGGCCAGCCGGTCGCCACAGGCACGCGAGCAGCAGGTCATCATCTGCCGGTTCGCCGCCCGCTCGGCCTTGGTCAGCACCGTGTCGCGGTGGTCGACCTCGCCGTCGAGGACGGCGACCTCGCACGAGCCGCAGAGGCCTTCCTCGCAGTCGCTGGGTACGTCGATGTTGTTGGCGCGCAGCGCGTCGAGGACGGTCTGGGTGGGTTCGACCCGCACGGTCAGCCCCGAGTCACGCAGTTCGAGGTCGAAGGCGTGCTCGACGTCCGGATCGAGCGCCGCGAGGGACGAGGTGAAGTGCTCGACGTGCAGCGCCCCGTCGGGCCAGTTCCGGCTCGCGTCCTCGAGTCCGGCGAGCAGCCGCCCGGGCCCGCACGCGTAGATCTGGACGCCGGGGGCGGGCTCGGCGAGGAGGGTGGCGAGGTCGATCCGGGTGCCTTCCTCGGACACGTGCAGGGCGGCCCGGTCACCGTGCCCGGCGACACGCTCGAGATAGGCCATGCCGGAACGGTTTCGGCCGCAGTAGTGCAGTTCGTAGCTCCACCCCCGGGCGCGGGCGTGGTCGGCCATGGCCAGGACGGGGGTGATGCCGATGCCGCCTGCGACGAACACGTAGTGCTCGGCGCCGGGGTCGAGCGCGAAATGGTTGCGAGGGCCGCGCATCCGGAGCGGGCTTCCCACCTCGAGCTGTTCGTGGATGTAGCGCGAACCGCCGCGGCTCTCGGGATCCAGGTGCACGGCGATCTCGTAGCTCGGCGCATCGGGCGCGCCGCACAGGGAGTACTGGCGCGACAGCGCGCCGAGGTCGAGGTCGATGTGGGCGCCGGGAGTCCACGTGGGCAATGTCTTTCCGCCGGCGTCGCACAGGACGAGGCGCAGCACGTCGTCGGCGATCCGGTCCAGGCGCTCGACGGTGACGGTGCGGGACACCGCCCGGGCGGCGGGTTCTCCGATGGTGACCGGTTGATGCCGTTGCAGCACAGCAGGATCGGTGCGCTCAGGATTCGCCTGCGGATCCCACTGTACCCACACGTGGTCGGGTCCGCGGAAGGACGTATTCGGCAGGTAGGTGAACTCCTGGTCGGGTACGAGTTCCATGTGGGGAAGCCGCGTGGTGAGTTCCTCGAGGAAGATCTGCATCTCCATGCGGGCCAGGTTCTTGCCCATGCACTGGTGGCTGCCGTACCCGAAGGTGAGATGGTCGCTCGAGTTCGGGCGCCGGATGTCGAACTCGTCGGGGCGCTCGAAGTGGCGCTCGTCGTGGTTGGCGGACGCGTTGACGACGAGCAGCTTGGCGCCGGCGGGGATGTCGACGTCGCCGATGCGGGTGTCGGCGGTGGCCACCCGTCGCCACGCCGCCACGGACCCGGAGTGGCGCAGGCACTCCTCGACGGCGTTGGGGATCAGCGACGGATCCGCGCAGATCTCCTCCCACACCGCGCGGTTCTCGAGCAGCAGCTTGAACGCGTTCGCGGACGCGTTGGCCGTGGTCTCGTGCGCGGCGACGATGCCGGCCATCATCATCGAGTGCAGGTAGGAGTCGGTGACGACGTCCGGCATCTCCCGCTGCTTGCGGATCCCGTAGGGCATCCAGCCGTGTCCCGACGGGTCCTGCCGCATCTTCTCGAGCACCGTGCCCGCGTACTGCCAGAACCTGCCGACCGCCTCGGCGACGGCCACCTGCTCCTCGGGCGCGGGGCGGCCCCAGGTGTTCACGGTGTGCGCGATCGAGTACTTGCGCATCGTCGCCATGTCCTCCTCCGGCACGCCGAGGAAGTGCAGGGCGACGGTGAGCGGAACCTCCCACAGCATCTCGTCCACCAGGTCGGCCTTGCCGGATTCGACGAAGCGGTCGACGTATTCGCGCGTGAGCCGTCGCACCATCGCCTCGTGGTGCGCCAGTTCCTTCGGGGTGAACGGATCCATGAGCGCGCGGCGGCGCGGCATGTGGGCGGGCTCGTCCTCGTTCACGAGGGTCCGGGCCATGGCGTAGTCGTACCGGGCGAGGGTGGCGGTGGCCTCCGCCGAGACGGGAGTGATCTTCTCCAGCGCGATCGCCGGCGAGAACAGGATGTTGTCGCGGAACACCGCCTTCACATCCTCGTACCGGGTGACGACCCAGTAGCCGAGTTCGGGGCTGTAGAACACCGGCTCCTTGTCGCGGGACCAGCGCAGCGACTCGGCCGGATCGGTCTGGTACGCGGAACCGAACGGATCGAACGCCGCGGCGTTCGCCGACACCGGGCAGCCGCCCGCCAGGGCCGCGTGGTCGACGGGACAACCCGGCGCCGACGCCGGAACTGATGCACTCATGCTGACACCGAAAACCTCTCCAACAGCACTGTTACTTTTATCGAACAGTTTCGTCCTATATACGGACATGCAGCAGAGTAAGCGGCGTCACAGGAGAGGTCAAGCGGGATCCGCGGTCACAGCAGCCGGGCCCACGTCCGCAGGACTCCCCGGCACCCGCGCGGCCGCCGCCACCGAGCATCAGGACCGGACGTCACGAGCCGGTACCCGAGGCAGGTCCTGCCCCTTCGAGCACCTCCGCGCGCTCAGCCGGCGGCAGCGCCGAACCACTGGGTCAGCCGGCCGAGCAGATCCTGTTGATCGTCACCGGCCCACGCCACGTGGCCGTCGGGCCGCAGCAGCACCGCGGGCACGTCCAGTTCCTCGCTGACGTCGACGACGTGGTCGACCCGGTCGGCCCAGCCCGCCACGGAAAGCCGTCCGGTCTGGTCGAGGAGCAGTCCGCGGCCGCCGTGCATCAGTTCGTAGAGGCGACCCTGCTTCAGCCCCACGTCCCGCATCCGCCGGCCGAGCAGGTCGTGGCCCTCGCCGAAGTCGTAGCGGACCCCGACCGCGGTGATCATCTCGGTGACGTACCGGTTCACCTCCTCGAAGTCCATCAGCTTCGAGAACAGCTCCCGCAGCGCGATCACACCCGGATCGATTCCCATCAGCGTGATCTGTGCGCGGGTGTTCTCGAGCACGCGGGCGCCCACCGGGTGCCGTTCGGCGTGGTAGCTGTCCAGCAGTCCCTCCGGAGCCCAGCCGCCCACTTCGGCGGCCAGTTTCCAGCCGAGGTTGAACGCGTCCTGGATGCCGAGGTTGAGTCCCTGCCCGCCGGTCGGCGGATGGATGTGTGCCGCGTCGCCGGCCAGCAGCACCCGCCCGACCCGGTAGCGCTCGGCCTGCCGGGTGGCGTCGCCGAACCGGGAGAGCCAGCGCGGCGAGTGCGCGCCGAAGTCGGTGCCGGCGATCGCCCGCAGCTGCTGGGTGAACTCGTCGAGGGTCGGTGCGGCCGCCCGGTCCTCGGCCACCCCGTCGGCGGGCACGATGACGCGGTACGCCCCGTCCCCGAGGGGTACCGCGCCGAACCGCAGATGGGTCTTGTGGACTTCCGCGACCACGGCGGCCACCGTCGCCGGGTCCTCGGTCAGCTCCATCTCACCGAGCAGCGTCTCGACCTTGCTGGGCTCGCCGGGGAAACCGACGCCGAGCAGCTTGCGCACCGTGCTGCGGCCGCCGTCGCAGCCGACGAGGTAGCGCGAGCGCAGCCGGGTACCGTCGGCCAGCTCGGCGCTCACCCCGTGGTCGTCCTGGCTCAGCCCGACCAGTTCGCAGCCGCGCCGGATCTCGGCGCCGAGTTCGAGGGCGTGCTCGTTGAGCAGCCGTTCGGTGACCGGCTGCGGAGTGGCGAGGCCGTACGGGTGCGCCGTGTCCACCCGGTCCGGCCACGGCTTCATGATGCCGCCGAAGAGACCGCCGACCCGGAACTTCTCACTGACCGCGAGAAACCGGTCCAGCAGGCCGCGTTGGTCCATCATCTCGACGCTGCGCGCGTGCAGGCCCTGTCCGCGGGACTGCGCGGTCGGCTCCGTCGCCTTCTCGAGCACGAGCGTGTGCACGCCGTGCAGCCGCAACTCGGCGACCAGCATCAAACCGGTCGGCCCGCCGCCGGCAACGATCACATCGATCATGAAAACCCCGCTCCAATGGTTGTATTGCGGCCGGCCCTTCACGCAAACCGGTAGCCCGCCCACCCGGCACCGAGCGCCCGCAGACTCCTATCGGCGGTGCGATTCCCCGGAGACCCGTACGTGGGCTGGTCACGCCTACTTCGTGCCCCCGGTTTCCGCAGGTCCCGGCTTCGACTGGCGATTCTGCAGCACGACGGGGGCCTTGCGGCAAGGCCCCATGCGCGATATACGTTGAAAGGGGCAGGGAGGGGAACACCCCCCTGCCGTTGTCTTTTCAGCGCCGCCCATTGAGCGCCGCCTCGAGCGCGGACCGGAGTTCCGTCGATCCCCGGACCCGTGTGCGGGTGACGGGAGTGTCAGTCGGTGAGCAGAGCGCTCAGCCGTGCCGCCGCGGCACCGACCGCGAGGGCCGCGGCATCGACGTCGAGACCGGCGATGGCCACCACCCCGACGCTGCACTCGAGGCCGGCCCCCCGCGGCGCGCGCACCCCGGCGGCGACGCCCACGGCGCCGCGCTCGAGCTGTCCGCGCGTGACGCTGTAGCCGAGCGCCCGGGCCTGCTTCACCGCTTCGGGGTCCCGCTCGTCCTCGGGCCGCAGCGCGAGGATCGCGATCCCCGCCGCGCCGCGGTCGAGCGGGTGCCGGTTGCCCACCCGGTACCCCACGTGCAGGAGCGCCCCTTCCGGCTCCGCGACGAGGATGACGATGCACTCGTCTCCCTGCGCGGCGGACACGAAAGCCGTCGCCTGCGTGCGCTCGGCCAGGTCGTGCAGCACCGGACCGGCCGCATGCTGAAACTGGGGCACGAACCGCGACGCAAGAACGGCGGCACCGGCGCCGAGCCGGATCCGGCCGTCGTCGGCCCGCACCACGAGCGAGTGCGATTCGAGCGTTGCAACGATCCGATAGGAGATCGCCCGCGCGATCCCGAGTTCCTTGGCGAGGTCCGCGACCGTGATACCGGCGGGCGAACGGGAGATGATGTCGAGCGCGCGCAGACCACGATCGAGGGTCTGCAGCGTGCTCATGGGTTCCTCCGTCCGTCGTGCCGGATCCGACCCTACCGGCGCGGGCGCCACCCCCGATGCAGCGCATTGCAACGCTTGAGCACCCCCCGCCGCACTGGTTCCCTTCGAGTGACACAGGTCACTATGGACGGGAGCCGGTATGAGCATCGAAGGCAAGGTCGCGCTGGTCACCGGCGCCGGGCAGGGCATCGGACGGGCGATCGCGCTGCGGCTGGCGGCGGACGGTGCGGACATCGCACTGCTCGACGTCGACGGCGGCAAGCTCGCCGCGGTCGAGAACGAGGTGCGGGCCGCCGGCTCGAAGGCGATCTCCGTCGTTGCGGACGTGACCGACCGCGAGCAGATCCGAGCCGCCGTCGACCGGACGGAGACCGAACTGGGCGGGTTCGACATCATCGTCAACAACGCCGGCATCGCACAGGTGAACCCCATCGCCGACGTGACACCGGAGGAGGTGTCCCGGATCATGGCGGTCAACGTCGAAGGCGTCCTCTGGGGCATCCAGATCGCCGCCGCCAAGTTCCGCGAGCGCGGCCACGGCGGCAAGATCGTCAATGCGTCCTCGATCGCCGGCCACGAGGGCTTCGCGATGCTCGGGGTGTACTCCGCAACCAAGTTCGCCGTCCGGGCGCTCACCCAGGCCGCGGCCAAGGAGTACGCGTCCGACGGAATCACCGTCAATGCCTACTGTCCCGGCGTCGTCGGCACCGACATGTGGGTCACCATCGACGAACGCTTCGCGGCACTGACCGGGGCTCCGAAGGGTGCGACGTTCGAGAAGTTCGTCGGCGGCATCGCGCTCGGCCGCGCGCAGACGCCGGAGGACGTCGCGGCCTACGTCTCCTACCTGGCAGGCCCGGACTCCGACTACATGACCGGCCAGTCCGGGTTGATCGACGGCGGCCTGGTGTACCGGTGAGCCGAACCCGCTGCACCGGAAGGAGACTCCGTTGTTGACCAGAGCGGTACGGGCACTGGCGGTTCCCGTGCTCGTGTTCCTCGACCACGTGATGGCGCCGAAGTACTCCCCCGAGCTGTTCGCCCTCTCCGAGCAACTCGCGGACAGCGTCGACTGACCCGGCGCACCCGCTCCGGCGGGGTCGTCGGCCGGTTCATCGGCCGGGACCCTGCCGCTCGGATACGCGGCGGTCGCCCTCGATACCCCTGGGGATCGTTGCACTGTGTAGACCCGGTGCAATGAACGTGCACGTCGTGCGACGCCCTCAGGTCCGGCAGATCTCGCTGCGGGGCGGACCGGTCGCGCTGCGCAGGATCGCGGGCGTGGCCTGCGCCGACTTGCCCCCCGAACGGCCTGGAACGGGTCGCCTCACCGGCGTGGCCGATCGGAACCCACCGCAGTAGTGCCGACGACCGGCACGGCAGCGGACCCGGCGAGCGAAAATGCCGCGGACGAGCCCCAGCTGCGCCCCGCGACGCGCCCACCCGCACGACGCCACCAGACCGGCCGAGTAAACAGTCGGTTGGCTGAACTTCCAGACAGGGAAGGAGGCGGCCCAGGCCGCTCCGCCGCCCCCGGTCCCCCGCCGCACCCCCGGGCGACAGGCGGTTCCCCCCGCGCGGACGGGAGGATCGGGCAGGTGGCGCACGATCCCCTCAGCGCTGCACTCTTTGCATCTGCCCAGTTCGGAGCCGTGAGGGGCGCATGCTTGCCGGCACCGATCCGCCCAGCCCTCGGCGGAGCGTCCCCGCCGGGACCGCGTCCCCGGCGCGCGTTTGACTTTGTGCGGCACGTCACATAGCTTATCGACTGCTAACCGAACGATCGATTGGCTACATACGTTCGCAGGAAGGGCAGCCATGGCCACCCCCTCGGTTCCACAGGCGCAGGAGACGGCGCCCAGCTCTCCGCCACTCGCCGCCCCGCCGCACTCGCGCCGGGCGGCCCGCAAGGCCGCGTTCGCTGCCGCGGTGTCGACGTCCCTCGAGTGGTACGACTTCTTCATCTATGCCACCGCCGCGGCGCTCGTGTTCAACAAGACGTTCTTCGCCACCGGCAGCGAGGTCGTGGCCGCGCTCAATTCGTTCGCCACCGTCGCGGTCGGCTTCGTCGCCCGCCCCATCGGCGGGATCGTCTCGGGCCACTTCGGCGACAAGTACGGGCGCAAGCCGGTACTCGTGACCGCAATCCTGCTCATGGGTGTCGCGACCACCCTGATCGGCTTCGTGCCGAACACGTCGATCACCTGGCTCGCCCCCGCGATGCTCGTCCTGCTGCGCATCTGCCAGGGACTGGCGGTCGGGGCGCAGTGGGGCGGCGCGGTCCTGCTGGCCACCGAGTACGCCCCGGCCCATCGCCGCGGCTTCTACGGAAGCTTCGCCCAGCTCGGCATCCCGATCGGCGTGGTGATGGGCAACGCGGTCTTCCTGGCGGTGGCGTGGGCGGTCTCGCCCGAGGCGTTCACCTCGTGGGGCTGGCGCGTGCCGTTCTGGATCAGCCTGTTCATGCTGTTCGTCGCCTTCGCCATCCACCGCTACCTCGAGGAGACCCCCGAGTTCCAGCAGGTGGAGGCCAAGCTCGCGGCCGCGCCGGCCCAGCGGCGTTCCCCGGTCCTCGAAGTCCTCCGGCACAACAGCGGCACCGTGCTCATGGCCGGCGGCACCTATCTCGTCGGCATCGTGATGTTCTACATCACCATCACCGGCTCGGTGCAGGTGGCCACGACGAACCTCGGCATCGCGCGTTCGGACGTGCTGGCGATCATCCTGATCGCCGCGGGTGTACTCGTGCCGATGGTGCCGCTGACCGCCTACCTGTCGGACCGCTACGGCCGCAAGCTGATCTACGGCATCGGAATCGTCGGCATGGGCCTGTGGGCCGTGCCGATGTGGCTGCTCATCGGGGCGTCCTCGTCGGAGGACATCCGGCCGCTGGCCGTCGCGCTGATCGTCTCCTGCGTGGTGATGTCGTTCCAGACCGGGCCGCAGGCCGCCCTGTTCGCCGAACTCTTCCCCCCGGAGATCCGTTACTCCGGAGCGTCCCTGGGGTACCAGGCGGCAGCGATCCTCGGCGGCATGGCGCCCATGGCAATGGTCGCGCTGATCAACGGGGAGGTCGCCAACCTCTGGCGCGTGGGGCTGCTCATCGCGGCGCTCTCGGTCCTCGCCCTCGCCTGCCTGGTGGCCCTCGCCCGTCGTCGCGCCTGACCTCCCGGCGCCACTGACCCGTCGGCGCCACTGACCCGTCGGCGCCACTGCCCTCCCGGGCGCCACTGACTCTCCGCCCGAACGAACACTGGAGACCCCATGTATCCCGGTGCCTACCTCGACACCACTGCGCACAAGCCGGCCGTGATCATGGCCGACACCGGCCGGACGGTCACCTTCGCCGAGCTCGAAGCCAACTCGATCCGCATCGCCCGCCACCTCCGCACGCTGGGACTGCGCCGCGGAGACCACGTCGCGGTGCTCGCCACCAACACTCCCCGGGTGTTCGACATCTACTGGGCGGCAATGCGGTCGGGCCTCTACGTCACGATGGTGAACTGGCATCTCACTCCCGGCGAGGCCGCCTACATCGTCGACGACTGCGGCGCGAAGGCCGTGCTCGTCGACGCCGCGCTGGAGGAGATCGCCCGGGTGCTTCCCACTCTGCTGCCGAACACCGAGCACCGGCTCGCCTTCGGTGGCACGCTCCCCGGATACGCCGATCTGGACGCGGCCGCGGCCGCCGAGTCGGATGCGGCGCCCGCCGATCAGCCCCGGGGGGCGGACATGCTCTACTCGTCCGGCACCACGGGCCGCCCCAAGGGCATCAAGCCCGCGCTGCCCGACCGCCAGGTCCACGAACCCGGTGACACGATGACCGCCATGAACGCCTCGGTGTGGGGCGTGAATCCAGAGACGGTGTACCTGTCCCCCGCACCGCTGTACCACGCGGCACCGTTGCGCACCTGCGCCGCGGTGCAGGCCCTCGGCGGCACGGTCGTCGTGATGGGCCGCTTCGACCCCGAGAAGGCCCTCGAATACATCGAGCGGTACCGGGTCACCTACAGCCAGTGGGTGCCCACCATGTTCGTGCGCATGCTCAAACTGCCGGAGGACGTGCGCTCCCGCTACGACGTGTCCAGCCTGCAGGTCGCCGTGCACGCCGCGGCCCCCTGCCCGGTCGAGGTCAAGCGGCAGATGATCGCGTGGTGGGGCCCGATCCTGTCGGAGTACTACTCCTCCACCGAACTCAACGGCCTCACCCTCGTCGACACGGAGGAATGGCTGCGCAAACCCGGCACGGTGGGCCGGGCCGCGCTCGGCGTCGTCCACATCTGCGGCGAGAACGGCGAAGAACTGCCGGCGGGGCAGATCGGCACGATCTATTTCGAACGCGACCTGCTGCCGTTCGAGTACCACAACGCACCGGAGAAGACCCGCGACGCCCAGCACCCGCACCACCCGGCGTGGACGACGACCGGCGACGTCGGTTACCTGGACGAGGACGGGTATCTGTTCCTCACCGACCGTGATTCGTTCATGATCATCTCCGGCGGAGTCAACATCTACCCGCAGGAGATCGAGAACGCGCTCGTCGAGCACCCCAAGGTCCTCGACGCCGGCGTGATCGGGGTGCCCGATGCCGAGATGGGCGAGATCGTCACCGCGGTGATCCAACCGGCCCCCGGCTTCGACGGCGACGACGCGCTCACCGCCGAACTGGCCGACCACCTCCGCGGTCGCCTCGCCAAGTACAAGCTCCCGCGCCGGATCGTGTTCAGTGACGACATGCCCCGGACACCGACCGGCAAGCTGGTCAAGCGCAAGCTGAAGGAGCGCTTCGTCGACACACCGGTGTGACGCCAGGCTGGGAAACCCGGTCGACGACGAAAACGACTCGGCCTGCCGCTCGTTGCGAACGCGGCAGGCCGAATCGTCGTCGGTTCGCGGGTGCGTCCTCGCCGGTTCGGCAGCCCGCAGCCTCCCGGCCGCAGCAGCGGTTCCAGTTCGCTCCACTGCCGCCCGCAGTAGCCGCTACAGCCGATCGTGTCGGCGGCCGCCCACTGCACGGCATCCCGGTGACAGCTCATTTTGATGCGGCCGCGTCGGGGCCGCTGTCCGCGGGCGGGTCACGTCCACATCGAAATCGATGCCGGCGACGCGGTCGCCGGCGGCAGGGTCAGGCTCCGGTGGCGTGCTCACCCAGGATGGTGGTGAGTTCTTCCGCGTACGCGAGCTGCGTGCGCAGACGAGCGCAACTGTCCTCGGCCCGCCGATGGAACTCCGCCAGCACGCCGCGTGCGTCGGCGGCCCCCTGCCCGGAGGTCGCGACGGCGGCGATCCGATCGAGAGCGGCGAGCAACGCGCGCATCTCGTCGAGGGTGAACCCGAGCGGTTTCATCCGCCGGATCACCAGCAGGCGCTGCACGTCGTCCTCGGTGTAGAGGCGGAACCCGCCGGCGCTGCGGGCGGACGGGGTGACCAGGCCGACCTCGTCGTAGTGACGGATGGTCTTGATCGACAGCTCGGTGCGCGCAGCCACCTGCCCGATCTGCATATGCCCCGCATCGATAGTCACAGCCGCACCCTTTCCTCCCGGTCGCGCCTCCACCGTAGCGAGCGGCCCGACCCTCGATTCGAACTCTACCCTCACCGGAGGGTAGAGTTCTGCGGGTTCCGCGGACGAGACGATGCCGTCCCGCCCGCCCGAGTTGGCTCATTTTGTTAGTGCGTGAGTCCAGATCCTGAAATCCGGTCGAGCAGTGCTTGTAGGTCGGCGTCGACCTGCGGTGGGAACGTGTGTCGGGTGCCGTTGATCGCGATGGTCGCCGACCGCAACGGTCGCAGCAGCTTGACGACCTTGCCGATCGCGAGGCCACTGCGTTCCTGCACCACCCGGGAAACGGCCAACGCCGCGAACACCACGGTCAGGTGCGCCTCGATCGCATCGCGGGTGCGATGGAAGATCGGCCGGGCCCGCAGATCCGTCTTCGACATCCGAAACGACTGCTCGACGTGCCACAACTCGTGGTACTTCGCGATGATTTCACGCGGATCCATCAATGGGGCAGGGAGATTGGTGACGTAACCTTTCAGGCCGACGAGCATCCGTGCCCGCTCGAGCGAGGCGGTGTCCAGTCGCCGGCCCTTCGCGGTCACCGTCACGAACCGCGTGGACTTCGGAACCGTGTCCCCGTCGACCACCGCCCGGGCACGGGCCTCCTGGGCATTGAGGGTCTTCTCGTCCCGGCCGGCGCGGCTGCGTGAGTACTGCCAGATCGCCCGCCACGCGTTCGGATGCGCTGTCGCGTTCCAGATTGGCTCGGCCCGTCGCCGGGGATTGTTGACCACGGAGCGGCCGTGCCGCGGAGTGATGGTGTCGATGATCTGGCCATCGGTGAAAACGTTTCCATTCCAATGGAAGTGCGATGCAAGATCACCGGGCGCCTTCGTGGTACGGGAGCCGACGATGAACTTCAGTCCGGCCTCGTCCAACGCTGCGAGGTTGGCGGCGGACAGCATCCCGGCGTCAGCGGCCACGACCATCTCGACCCCGTCGAGGTCGTGGCGGGCCTGGAACTGCCGTACGATCGGCACGATCGTGCGGGTTTCGGCCGAATTGCCCTCGTAGCATCCGATCTCCAGCGGGAAACCGGTTCTGTCCACAAGCAACCCCACCACGATCTGCGGGTCGACCCGCCGTTCCTTCGAGTACCCGACTTTGCGCAGGTCATCTTCCTTTTCTGCTTCGAAGTACAAGGTCGTCACGTCGTACAACAACAGGCTCAAACCACCGGTTTCGGCGGCATACTCGAAACACTGCTCGGCGATGCGATCCCGGTATCTGCCGGTATTGATCTGCCCCAGGTGGCGTTTGATCGTGGCGTAGCTCGGCGGATCGGCCCCGAGGTCCTTCAGGACGCGACCGGCGTCGAGTTTCGAGCCGGGCTCGACGATGCGGGCGATCACCAGATCGCGGAAGACCGCATCGTCGACGATCCCGAACCCGAGCTGGTCGTACACATCGGTCAGCACCTGGCGCAGCAGCACCGACCCGGTCGATTCGGTGCGCCCCGGCGCGTCCACCTGCGAAGTTCGCTGAGCAGGGTCGAAAAGTGCGCTCTGGCCGCCGGCCAGGGGCTTTTCGACCGGAACCTGCGGGGTGACGCCCAGATCGAGAACCTGCTGATCGGGTTCGAGCCAGGCCCGAGCGCGTTCGAGAAGCATGCCGAGTTCGACGTCGGTATGTGCGGAACCGATGTGCTTGACGATCTCCTGCCGGCCGCCCACATATCGGGCGATCTGCACGGCCGTGGCCCCGGATTTGGTGCGCACCTTCCTGACAAACGCCACCTGCCGAGCCTAGAACCAGCGCCGTTAGTGCGTGAAATCAGACCGATCCCGACGAGAAACTGCAGGTCACAGACGTGAGCCGCTGTTCATCCCGGAAACGTGAGCCAACTCGGGAGCGAGCGGCCCGACCCTCGATTCGAACTCTACCCTCACCGGAGGGTAGAGTTCTGCGGGTTCCGCGGACGAGACGATGCCGTCCCGCCCGCGCGGGGGCGTCGCCCCCGGCTTCTCATGGAAAGAAGACACGACTGTGACAACTCCTGCCGGGACAACTCCTGCCGGCAACGCGCCGGCCGTCCACGAGGCGGACGACGATCCCGTCCTCTCGGTGCGCGCCGCCCTGCGCTCCCCGAAACGCCTGAAGACCGAGATCCTGGCCGGCCTGGTCGTGGCCCTGGCACTGATCCCGGAGGCGATTTCGTTCTCGATCATCGCCGGCGTCGACCCGCGGGTCGGGCTGTTCGCCTCGTTCACCATGGCCGTGACGATCTCCATCGTCGGTGGCCGGCCGGCGATGATCTCTGCCGCCACCGCCGCGATCGCGTTGGTCGTCGCGCCGGTGGCCCGCGAGCACGGCTTCGACTATCTCGTCGCCACCGTCCTCCTGGGCGGCCTGTTCCAAGTGGTGCTGTCGGTCCTCGGAGTGGCCAAGCTGATGCGGTTCATCCCGCGCAGCGTCATGGTGGGCTTCGTCAACGCCCTGGCCGTCCTGATCTTCACCGCCCAGCTGCCGCACCTGATCGACGTCCCGTGGTTGGTCTACCCGCTGGTCGCCGTCGGACTCGGCGTGATGGTGTTCCTCCCCAAGCTCACTTCCGTGGTCCCGGCGCCGCTGGTGGCGATCGCGGTGCTCACCGCCGCCGTGCTCGCCTTCGGCTGGGACGTGCCGAACGTCGGCGACGAGGGTGCGCTGCCCGAGTCCCTCCCGGCGCTGTTCCTCCCCGACGTGCCGCTGACCACGCAGACCTTCGCGATCATCGCCCCCTACGCGCTCGCGATGGCCCTGGTCGGCCTGCTCGAATCCCTGATGACCGCCAAACTGGTCGACGACATCACCGACACCCACTCGAACAAGACCCGTGAGGGCTGGGGCCAGGGGGTTGCCAACCTGGTCACCGGATTCTTCGGCGGCATGGGCGGCTGCGCGATGATCGGCCAGACCATGATCAACGTCAAGGTCTCCGGGGCCCGCACCCGCATCTCCACCTTCCTGGCCGGGGTGTTCCTCCTGATCCTCGTCGTCGCCCTCGGTGACGTCGTCGCCCTGATCCCCATGGCCGCCCTCGTGGCGGTGATGATCATGGTGTCGGTCGCCACCCTCGACTGGCACAGCATCGCCCCGCGCACCCTGAAGCTGATGCCGCGCAGCGAAACCCTCGTGATGCTGGTGACGGTCGCCGCGACCGTGATCACCCACAACCTCGCGATCGGGGTGATCCTCGGCGTGGTCACCGCGATGGTGCTCTTCGCCCGCCGGGTCGCCCACCTGACCAGCATCGAGAAGGTCTCCGAAGCCGACACCGACCACGACGGCGAGGTCGACACTCGCGTCTACAAGGTGCACGGCGAGCTGTTCTTCGCCTCCTCCAACGACCTGATCTACCAGTTCGACTACGTGGGCGACCCGCCCAACGTCGTCATCGACCTGACCGGCGCCGACATCTGGGACGCCTCCACCGTGGCCACCCTCGACGCGATCCGGCACAAGTACGCCAACAAAGGTAAGAGCGTCGAGATCGTCGGCCTCGACGGCGCCGGCCTCGAACGCCTCGACCGGCTCTCCGGACGCCTCGGCGAAGGTCACTAGCTGCCGGTGTGCTCGCCTCGTCCATGCGGGCGCGTGCTCGACGAGCTGCGCACCGCCCGGCCGGTGCGAGTGGTGGATCTACCGGTTCCGAAGTCGCGCGGATCGACGCCGGAGTGTGGCCGACCGAGTGCGATCCCTCGGGCGCCTGCACACCCGGTGTTGGGCGGCCGTCGTTCTCGTCGCGAATCCGGATGTCGACGGCGTGCAGGAGCGGCTCCGCCACGACGAGCACACTCCGGCGTGGATGCTCGCCGTCTCCCCTGCCGCCCCCACTCACCCTGCCGTCGTCGCCGCGGTGGGGTGTGATCCTATCCGCGGACCTCGCGCAGCACCGGAGTCGCGGCGAACTCGGCGCGAGCGAGGGACCGGCGGTGCACCTGATCGGGGCCGTCGGCGATCTGCAGGAACCGCGCCTGCGAGTACAGCATTGCGAGCGGTGTGTCCTGGGACAGGCCCGCACCGCCGAAGATCTGGATGGCGTCGTCGACGATCTTCTTCACCGTCAGCGGCACCATGACCTTGGCGGCGGCGATGTCGTGCCGGGCGGCCTTGGCGCCCTCGACATCCATCCGCCACGCGGCGCGCAGCACCATCAGGCGGGCCGCATCCACCTGGATGCGTGCGTCGGCGACGGTGGCTTGCACGACCCCTTCGTCGGCCAGCGGCCTGCCGAATGCGACGCGGGTGCGCGCCCGCTCCGTCATCAGCGCGACGGCGCGTTCGGCCATGCCGATCAGGCGCATGCAGTGATGGATCCGGCCCGGTCCCAGGCGGGCCTGCGCGACGGCGAATCCCTTGCCGCGCGGGCCGAGCAGGTTCGCCTTGGGCACCCGCACCCGGTCGAAGACGATCTCGCCGTGCCCGCCCTCGTGCCGGTCGTCGAACCCGAGCACGGACGTGGAGCGGACGATGTCCAGGCCCGGCGTCTCCATGGGGACCAGCACGATGGAGTGCCGGGATCCGGCCGGAGCGCCGGGATCGGTGACCCCCATGACCATCGCGACGCGGCAGTCCTCCCGCAGTGCGGCGGTGGACCACCATTTGCGTCCGGTGAGCACCCACTCGTCGCCGTCGTCGGCGATCTCGAGGCGGACGTTGCTCGCGTCCGAGCTGGCGACGTCGGGTTCGGTCATCGAGAAGCAGGATCGGATCTCACCTTCCAGCAGGGGGCCGAGCCACTGCTGCTTCTGGGCGTCGGTGCCGTAGCGGGCGAGCAGCTCCATGTTCCCGGTGTCCGGCGCGGCGCAGTTGAGCGCCTCCGGGGCGAGATGCGGGCTCCATCCGGTCAATTCGGCCAGCGGGGCGTATTCGAGATTGGTCAGGCCGGCCCCGCCCGCCTCGGGGAGGAAGAGGTTCCACAGCCCCTGCCGCTTGGCGGAAGCCTTGAGGTCGGCCATGATCGGCGGGGCACCCCAGTAGTCGGGCTTGCTCGCGAGCTGCTGCGCGGCGATCGGCTCGGCCGGCAGGATGCGTTCCTGCAGGAAGCCGGTGAGCCGGTCCTGCAGTTCGCGGACCTTAGGGCTGTATTCGAAATCCATTGTTGCTCCGATTCTGAGGGAGTGATCGCCTAGCGGCGCAGTTCGGGAAGGGCCGAGGTGGCAGCGAGATCGAGGGCGCGCCGGAGCAACGGCCCGACCATGTCGGCGATGCCGTCGAAGCCCTCCCCCACCGTCTCGCCCCGGTCGTGGCGGGCACCGATGCCCTCGAGGATGACGGCGATCTTGAAGTCGGCGAAGACGGTGTACCAGTCGATGTCGGCGAGATCGATTCCGCGCGCGGCGGCATAGCGCTCGAGCAGCTCCGTGCGGGTGGGGAATCCGTCGAGGGTGGCGAGGCCGCGGGTGATGGGGTTGTATGCCGCGCCGGGAACATCCCAGAAGCTCAGCATGATTCCCACGTCGGCGAGGGTGTCGCCGAGGGTGGCCATCTCCCAGTCGAGCACGGCGGCGATGCGTCCGCGATCCTGCGGCGCGGCGAGGACGTTGTCGAGCTTGACGTCGCCGTGGACGATCCCGGGGTGGCGGGTCTGCGGCAGCGCGCGACGGAGCTTGTCGAGCAGGACCGCCACCTCGGGCCGGTCGACGCGGCGGGAGGCCTCCCACTGCTTCGCCCACCGGCCGAGCTGGCGCTCGAGGTAGCCGTCCGGACGGCCGAAGCTGCCGAGCCCGACGGCGTCGGGGTCGATGTCGTGCAGCGCGGCCAGGGTGTCGGCGAGCGAGAACCCGAGGCGGCGACGCTCGTCGGCGGTGAGGGCCGAGGCCTGTTCGACGGTGCCGACGGCCACGCCGTCGACGAGTTCCATCAGATAGAACTTCGCGCCGAGGATGCTCTCGTCCTCGCACAGGTGCACCGCGCGGGGCACGGGGACGGACGTGCCACCGAGGGCGTTGATGACGGTGAACTCGCGCCGCATGTCGTGCGCGCTGGGCAGCACGTGCCCGTACGGCGGTCGGCGCAGCACCCATGTGTGCTCGTCGTCGGCGAGCCGGTAGGTGGGGTTGGAGCGGCCACCGCCGATGAGGGAGGCGGTGAGCGCGCCGGTGACCTCACCGCCGAGTACGCGCTGCAGGTGGGCGGTCAGCGCGTCGAGATCGAGGTCGGCGACGGCGCCCGCAGGCGATGCAGTCATCGCGGATTCCTTCCTGCGTCGGCCTGTTGGCCAAACGATCGTTCGGATTACCTACAGAGTCGCCGAACGAGCGTTCGGTGTCAACACGGTCACCGACGGACGGGGATTCATCTGCGATAATGCCGATGCGGGAGGAAAATGCTGCAGCACCGAAGAGGCGGCAGCCGATCAATCGTTAGGAACCGGAGAGGACGCCGTGACGGGGACGGTGCTGCACCATCGCCAGGGCCAGATCCGCGTAGCGGTCCGCGAGCTCCTCCGGCCGCAGCGGCCCGTCGGACCGCCACCAGGCGCACACCGACTGGCCCATGTTGATGATTCCGCGCACCGCATCGCGCGGGAACTCCACCTCGAAGGCCCCCTCCTCGACGCCCCGCTCGACGACGTCGCGGAACAGACCCTCCTGTTCGTCACGCAGCGCGACGACGAGCCGGCGACCGGCCTCGTTCAGGCTGCGCAGCTCCGTCGCACCGACCAGCGCATCGAGCTGCCGGGTGGTGTGGAACATGACCCACGCGCGCACCAGCGCCTGCAGCTGCGCGTCCGGCGAACCCCCCGCCCGCAGCAACGCCCCGCGGGTCATGGCGATCGCATCGTGCAGCGCCCGGGTCATGATGTCCTGCAGAATCTCCTGCTTGGACTTGAAGTGGTGGTAGATCGAGGCGACGGTGATGTCGGCGTCCCGGGCGATGTCGCGCATCGAGGTGCCGTGGTACCCGCGCTCGTTCATGTTCCGCATCGCCGAGTCGAGGATCGCCTGCCGGCCGTTGCCGGTCCCGACCGTAGCCGCCTTCGCCGCGCACATCGTCAACTCCGTCCCGCCGGTCGTGAACCGGTGACAGCGTAGTCGCAGGGCACGGGCCGGGATCGGCCGGATCCGCACCGCGAACCCCGCGGATCTGCCGTCCCCGCGTGCCGGAACGACGAATTGTCGGTCCGACCTGGCAGCATCAGCCGCGGCAGCCTCGCCCGGGGCCGCTCACCATCGGACAACACAGGGGGCCGTCATGCCAGCACCCGTTCTCACCGACGAACAGCGCACCGCCGCACTCGCCAAGGCCGCCGAAGTGCGCAAGGCCCGCAGCGAGCTGCTCGCCGCCGTCAAGGCCGGAGAGCTCGACGTCTCGGCCGTGCTCGACAAGGCGGAGACCGACGAGGTCGTGAAGAAGACGAAGGTCTCGGCCCTGATCAAGGCGCTGCCCGGCATCGGCGCGGTCAAGGCCGCCAAGCTCCTCGAGCAGCTGTCGATCCCGGACACCCGCCGCATCGGGGGCCTCGGCGCCAACCAGCGTCAGGCGCTGCTCGACGCCACGACGGCCGCCTGACCCGTCGTTCGACCCGGCGCAGGTGTTCCCACGTCCCGAAGGGGAACACCTGCGCGGGCGCGCCGTTTACGCGCTCCGCGACCACGGAGCCCGAGCTGGAGGAGTCGGATGACGACGTCGGTGCCCGAATCGCGGCAGCGGCAGGATCGGCTGCTGTTCCGTTTCATGCTGCTCTCACTGGCCGCCGCGGTGGTCACCATCGTCCTCAAGGCGAGCGCCGCGTGGGCAACCGGCTCGGTCGGGTTCCTCTCCGACGCCCTCGAATCCGGGGTCAACCTCGTCGCCGCGGTGGTGGCGCTGATCGCACTGCGGGTGGCGGCCCGACCCCCGGACGCCAGCCACCACTTCGGCCACGGCAAGGCCGAGTACGTCTCCGCCCTGGTCGAGGGTGCGATGATCTTCGTCGCGGCCACCGCGATCGTCTGGACCGCGATCGAACGCCTGATCAGTCCGATTCCGCTCGTCCAGCCCGGGCTCGGGCTGGCCCTGACGACCGTCGCCTCCCTGATCAACCTGGCCGTCGGGATCACCCTGCAGCGCGTGGGTCGCACGCACCGCTCGATCACGCTCGTCGCGGACGGCAAGCACCTGTTGACCGACGTGTGGACCTCCGCCGGAGTGATCGTCGGCATCGTGCTGGTCACCGTCACCGGCTGGGAACCCCTGGATCCGATCGTGGCCCTCGTCGTGGGTGTCAACATCCTGTGGACCGGATACCGGCTGCTTCGCGGCTCGGTCAGCGGCCTGCTCAGCGCCGCCCTCCCCCAGCACGAACAGGACCAGGTCAACGCCGTGCTGGACCGGTTCCGCGCCGAGTGCCCGGTCGAGTTCGCGCCGCTGCGCACCGTCGAATCGGGCCGGCAACGCCAGGTGTTCGTCGTCGTGACCGTTCCGGGCGACTGGACCGTGCGGACCGCCCACGACATGGCCGACCGCATCGAGGCAGCCATCGACGCGGTGCTGCCGCACACCGAGACCTTCATCCACGTGGAACCGGCCACCGCCGGACCCGGCAACGCCTGACCTCGGTCCGCCTCGTCACGGTCGTCGGCTCGGCTCGATCGGGTTCAAGGCAACGCCGGCACCGACGGCCTCAGCCCACGGCCTTCCTCACGAGCGCACTGATGCGCTGTTCTTGGGCTGCGGTCAGCTCCTTCAGGGCGTAGGCGATCGGCCACATGGCGCCGTCGTCGAGCGCCGCCTCGTCGCTGAAGCCGAGCGTGGCATACCTCGACCCGAACTTCTGCGCGCTCTGGAAGTGGCAGAGGACCTTGCCGTTTCTGGCGTACGCGGGCATCCCATACCAGAGCTTCGGCGCGAGGTCCGGAGCGGCGGTCTTGATGATGTCGTGGATCCGCTCGGCGAGGACCCGGTCCGCTTCCGGCATCTCGGCGATCTTCGCGAGCACGTCCCGCTCCGCTGCCGCCTCCTTCTCCGCCCGCGAACCGCGCCGCGCCGCCGCCTTCTTCTGCTCCTGCGCGTGCTCCTTCATCGCGGCCCGCTCCTCGGCGGTGAATCCGTGGTACTGCTCGGTGCTCGCGCCGGAGTTCTCGGTGGACGACTTCGATTGCTGCATGGCAGGTTTCCTCTCACAACAGGGATGAGGCAGGTCAGGACTGTGCAGGCACCGCGGGCGGCGCGGGGGTGAGCGATGTGGCAGCCTCCCAGGCGAATCCGTCCGGGTCGATGAAGGGGCCGGCCGTGCTGCCGAGGACGATGCGGTGCGAGCCGGTGCCGTCGGCGGGGACGCCGAGGTCCTTGGCCAGGCCGCGACGCTTGTACAGCGCCAGCTTGACGGGGCTGGACTCGCCGGCAGTGAACTGGGCATACTTGCCGCCGAAGCTCTTGGCCACGGTCAGGCCCCGGCCGACGTAGAACTGCTTGCTGGCCTTCACGTCCGCTACACCGAGCAGCAGGACGATCTCGTCGATCTCGCAGGTGGCCGGGCCGGTGTCCTTCTTCGCCGAGGTCGCGACCTTCCAGATCGTCCCGTCCGGGGCCTGGACGACTCCGCCGTAGCCCCAGAGCGACTTCGCGGCGGGTCTGAGCACCGTGGCGCCGGCGTCCACGGCGGCGCCGAGGAAGCTGTCGACGGTGGCCGGCCGGGACACCGTGAGCGCCAGGGTGAAGCCACGGAATCCGGTGGAGTGCGACTCGGATGCCCGCAGGCGTAGGTACGTGTCCACGCCGAAGGCGGTGTAGAAGCGGTGGGCGGTCTCGGGGTCGGCCACCTCGAGGGTGACAGATGCGATGGACGTGTCGGATGCGGTGGTTGTCATGACCATCACGCTAGGGACTGCTTGCAGGCCGGGGCTTCTCGATTCCTGACCGGTCGTGCCACCTGCTTCGCCACACACGCCGGCATCCCGCCCGTCATGACCGCAGAGCCCGCATCGCGGGCCGTACCCGCAGCATCGTCATGGCCGGACGCAACATCCGCCGCCAGGCGCCGGAAGACGCCGGGCGGCATGCCGACCAGCTCGGTGAAGCGAGTGGTGAACGTGCCCAGCGACGCGCAGCCGACCGCGAAACACACCTCGGTGACGCTGAGATCGCCGCGACGCAACAGCGCCATCGCGCGTTCGATGCGCCGCGTCATCAAGTACGCGTACGGCGACTCGCCGTACGCGGCCCGGAACTGGCGGCTGAGGTGCCCGGCCGACATGTGCACGCCACGGGCGAGCGCCTCGACGTCCAGCGGCTGCGCGTACTCCCGGTCGATCCGGTCGCGGACGCGGCGCAGCCGCGCGAGATCGGTCCGGGGCTGCGCGTCGGCGCGTGCACGCCGCCATTCTGGCCGACACATGAGAGCACTCCCCTCTCCGTCTTCCGCGCGGCCCTGGTGGGCCATCGGCAGGGCGGGCACCTCTGCGACGATGCGCTGCCGCCCTTGTTGCCGGTGGTCGCCGTGCCGGCCGGCCCGGCCGCATCGACGCCCGTACGGCTCAGCGAAGCTCCTGGATGCGAACCATGTTGCCCGCGGGGTCGCGGAAGGCGCAGTCGCGGATGCCGTACGGCTGTTCGGTCGGCTCCTGGACTACCTCGGTGTCACCGGCCTGCACCTTTTCGAACGTGGCGTCGAGATCCCGGGTGGCCAGCAGGATCCAGCCGTAGGTGCCCTTCGCCATCATCTCGGCGATGGTGCGGCGCTCGTCGTCGGTGATGCCCGGGTCGGCGGCCGGCGGCGCCAGGAGGAGGGACGTGTCGGGCTGACCGGCCGGGCCGACCGTGATCCAGCGCATCCTGCCCTGCCCCACGTCGCTGCGGACCTCGAAGCCGAGGACGTCGCGGTAGAAGGCGAGCGACGCGTCCGGGTCGTCGTGCGGCAGGAAGCTCGTGTGAATGGTGATATCCATGACGAGCAGGTTAGGAGCGGCTCCGTGTCCCGCGCTTCTCGATTCCTGATCGATCCGGCCTCGTGGGGTGGGGCGGCCGGCAGCGCTGGGCAACTCCGCTGCGACGTGGCACGATCGCGTGGGTGACCAGCAGACCCGCTGACGCGCAGCGCCGGACCGATCTCGCGCGGCTGCGCCGCGTTCGCGACCGGATCGATCGGGAGTACGCGCAGCCGCTGGACGTCGAGGCGCTCGCCCGTGGCGTGCACATGTCGGCCGGGCACCTCAGCCGCCAGTTCCGGGCCGCGTACGGGGAGTCGCCGTACGCGTACTTGAT
Organism: Rhodococcus sp. M8; assembly: GCF_015654185.1. Lineage (NCBI taxonomy): Bacteria > Bacillati > Actinomycetota > Actinomycetes > Mycobacteriales > Nocardiaceae > Rhodococcus > Rhodococcus sp. M8. The sequence goes on along the minus strand of NZ_CP064065.1, from coordinate 4,079,049 downwards.
GACGCGGCGCATCGAACGCGCGATGGCGCTGTTGCGTCGCGGCGATCTCAGCGTCACCGAGGTGTGTTTCGCGGTCGGCTGCGCGTCGCTGGGTACCTTCAGCACTCGCTTCACCGAATTGGTCGGTGTGCCGCCCAGCGTCTATCGGCGTCAGGCGGCGCGCACGGCGGCGGGGATGCCGTCGTGCGTCGCGAAGACGGTGACCAGACCGATCAGGAATCGAGAAGCGGGAGTCACCGAGCGGCACCTAGCCTGACCGCCATGGACGTCACCATTGACTCGAGCTTTCCCTTCCCGGCAGATGGAGACACCATGAGCATGGCCACGAGGACGGACACGCGGTCGTCTGCGCCGCACGTTGCGGACAGTCACGATCTGATCCGCGTGCACGGTGCGCGCGTGAACAACCTCAAGGACATCAGCGTCGAGATCCCGAAGCGCCGGCTGACGGTGTTCACCGGCGTCTCCGGTTCGGGCAAGAGCTCTCTGGTGTTCGGCACGATCGCCGCGGAGTCGCAGCGGATGATCAACGAGACCTACAGCGCCTTCGTGCAGGGTTTCATGCCGACGCTGGCGCGGCCCGAGGTCGACGTCCTCGAAGGATTGACGACCGCGATCATCGTCGACCAGGAGCGGATGGGCTCGAACCCCCGCTCCACCGTCGGCACCGCCACCGACGCAAACGCGATGCTGCGCATCCTCTTCAGCCGGCTGGGGCAGCCGCACATCGGCTCGCCCAACGCGTACTCGTTCAACGTCCCCTCGGTGAAGGCCAGCGGTGCGATCACGGTCGAACGCGGCGCCGGCAAGACGAAGACCGAGAGGGCGACCTTCACCCGGCTCGGCGGCATGTGTCCGCGCTGTGAGGGGATGGGCGCGGTCACCGACTTCGACCTGTCCGCGTTGTACGACGACAGTCTGTCGCTCAACGAGGGTGCGCTCACGATCCCCGGTTACAGCATGGACGGCTGGTACGGCCGGATCTACCGGGGCTGCGGCTTCTTCGACCCGGACAAACCGATCCGCAAGTACACCAAGAAGGAGCTGCACGACCTGCTGTACAAGGAGCCGACCAAGATCAAGGTCGAAGGGATCAACCTGACGTACGAGGGGCTGATCCCGAAGATCCAGAAGTCGATGCTGTCCAAGGACGTCGACGCACTGCAGCCGCATATCCGGGCGTTCGTGGAACGGGCCGTGACCTTCTCCACCTGCCCCGAGTGCGACGGCACCCGGCTCGGCAAGGAGGCACGGTCGTCGAAGATCAAGGGAAAGAACATCGCCGACGTCTGCTCGATGCAGATCAGCGACCTGGCCGTCTGGGTCCGGAGCCTCGACGAACCGTCGGTGGCCCCGCTGCTCACCGGGCTGCAACACCTTCTCGACTCGTTCGCCGAGATCGGGTTGGGGTACCTCTCACTCGACCGGCCGGCGGGCACCCTCTCCGGGGGAGAGGCACAGCGCACCAAGATGATCCGCCACCTCGGTTCCTCGCTCACCGACGTCACGTACGTGTTCGACGAACCCACCATCGGCCTGCACCCGCACGACATCGCGCGTATGAACGACCTGCTGCTGCAGCTGCGCGACAAGGGCAACACGGTGCTCGTCGTCGAGCACAAGCCGGAGGCGATCGCGATCGCCGACCACGTCGTCGACCTCGGACCGCGCGCCGGCACCGAGGGCGGCGAGGTGGTGTTCGAGGGCACCGTCGAGGGGCTGCGTGCCAGTGGCACGCTCACCGGGCGGCACCTGGACGACCGCGCGTCGGTGAAGCCCTCGGTGCGGACACCGTCGGGTGTGCTGGAAGTGCGCGGTGCCGGCACCCACAACCTGCAGGACGTCGACGTGGACATTCCACTCGGCGTGCTGGTCGTCCTCACCGGGGTAGCGGGCTCGGGCAAGAGCTCGCTGATCGACGGTTCGGTGTCCGGGCGCGACGGAGTGGTGTCGGTCGACCAGGGGGCGATCAAGGGCTCGCGGCGGAGCAACCCGGCGACGTACACCGGGCTGCTCGACCCGATCCGGAAGGCGTTCGCGAAGACCAACGGCGTGAAGCCGGCGTTGTTCAGCGCCAACTCCGAGGGCGCGTGCCCCGCCTGCAACGGCGCCGGAGTCATCTACACCGACCTGGGCGTCATGGCCACCGTCGAATCCACCTGCGAGGACTGCGAGGGGAGGCGGTTCCAGGCTGAGGTGCTGGAGTACACGTTCGGCGGCCGGAGCATCGCCGACGTGCTCGCGATGCCGGTGGCCGAGGCCGAGGAGTTCTTCGGCGCCGGCGAGGCGCGGATCCCGGCGGCCCACAAGATTCTGCAGCGGCTCGCCGATGTCGGGCTCGGCTACGTCACCCTCGGCCAGCCGCTCACCACGTTGTCCGGCGGTGAGCGGCAGCGACTCAAGCTGGCCACCCGGATGGCCGAGAAGGGCGGCGTCTACGTCCTCGACGAACCGACAACCGGCCTCCACCTCGCCGACGTCGAGCAACTGCTCGGCCTGCTCGACAGGCTCGTCGACTCCGGCAAGTCCGTCATCGTCATCGAGCACCACCAGGCGGTCATGGCGCACGCCGACTGGATCATCGACCTCGGCCCCGGCGCCGGCCACGACGGTGGCCGGATCGTCTTCGAGGGCACACCCGCCGACCTCGTCACCACCCGCTCCACCCTCACCGGCGAGCACCTCGCGGCCTATGTCGGCGCCCGGCCGGGCTTGTCGCGGACACCGTGAGGCGAGTTCGCCCCACGGGTGCGACAGCCCTCGCCGTCAGTTGGGGCGGACGGTGAGGATCTGGGACACGGTGCCGACGGGGCCGTGCGTGTCGTGGAGGACGCTGCTGGTCAGCCCCAGGCCGTCGGGACCGAACGAGACGGTGGTGTCGAAGCCGAGCCAGTCGCCGCGGGGTTCGGTGAACAGGTGGGCGGTGAGGTCGACGTTGGGGAAGGCGACGTCTTTCGGGGACACGCGTACGGTCATGCCGTTGGCGATGTCGAACAGTCCCGCGGCACCGGCCAGCGCGCTGACCTTCTCGTCGAGCACGAGGGGCAGCGGCGTGCGCACCCAGTACGCCGCCCGGCCGGGCTCGAGCTGGATGCGGCGGATCTCGGTGGAGGCGATGAACCCGCCCGGCCACACCGTCGAGGCGTCCCAGGGAGCCATGGCGTCGGGCGGGTCGATCCGCGGCAGCGACGTCGCCTCCAGCGCGGGCGTGGGGCGGGATTGCATGAGCCAGGCCCGCAGCCGTACGACGGCGCGACCGTCGTGGGCGAGGACGGCCTCGACGAGCTCGATGGTGCGCCCGGGACGCAGGACGGTGACGGTGGTCTCGACCGTGTCGACCGGGACGGTGCCGAGGATGTCGTAGGACAGGCGGCCGACGACCAGTCCGTCGTCGCGGCGTGCGTCACGGTCGCATTCCACGGCGTGCACCAGCAGACCCAGTGCGGGCGCGATGTGCTGCTCCTGCGGGTTCCAGGCACCGCTGACGTGGTGGGTCGGCCGGAACGCGGCCGGACCGATCCGTTCGAAGTAGGTCATCTGCTGCTCCTTGCGCGGGGTCGGTGACTCATCCGGGCATGATCCCAGTCGATCACGACCCTCTTCGGACCGGACGGGTGCGGCGCAGAGCGACGGCAGCCCGCCCCCTGGTCGGCCAGGGGGCGGGCTGCCGCGTATTTCGGACGGTGCGGGATCAGGCGGGGACGTGGGCCTCGGCCCAGGCGTTGTAACCGCCGAGCAGGTCCGAGACGTTGTCGAAGCCCTGCGCCCGCAGCAGCGACGCGGCCACACTCGAACGCCACCCACCGGCGCAGTGCACCACGATCGGCTTGCCGGTCGGCACCTGCCCGAGCCGGGTCCGCAGCTGCGCCAACGGGATCGGCACCGCCCCCGGAATCACCCCGAACTCCCGTTCACCGGGATTACGGATGTCGACCAGCGTCACCGCATCGGCGGCGAGCAACTCGTCGAGCTGCGCGACGGTGGTCCGCGGCGCGGTCTGCACCAGATCCGCCAGCTCCGCCGGGAACACCCCGTCGTGATCGACGGTGAGATAACCGGCCGCGTTGTCCGACCCGATCCGGGCCAGCCGCACCGCCGCGTCCTGCTCCTCCCCCGGATAGGTGATCAACACGATCTTCTCCCCCACCTCGGCGACCATCCCGCCGGTCTCGGCGAACCGGCCGTCGAACCCGACGTTGACCGACCCGCGCAGATGCCCCGCCGCGAAGTCGTCCACACCGCGCGCATCGAGCACCCGGGTCCCGGCGGCCAGCTCCGCCCGCACCCGCGCCGGGCTCAGCTCCGGGATGGTGCGCCCCCGATCGAGCAGCGGATGCACGCTCTTGTTCAACCCGGCATCGACCGAGAAGTAGGCCGGCGCGGCCGGCTGCCCCTCGGTGACCAACGCCACGAACGCCTCCTCGCTCATCGGCTGCACCGACGGATTGCTCACCCGCTGCTCCCCGATCGTCGAGGTCAGCTCCGTCGACAGGTTCTTCCCGCACGACGAGCCGGCACCGTGCGCGGGCAGCACCGTGACCGCATCGGGCAGGGTCAGCAGCTTCTCGTGCACCGTGTGGTACATCGCCCGCGCCAGATCCTCGGTCGACGAATCCCCCAGATTCACCAGGTCCGGGCGGCCCACATCACCGATGAACAACGAATCCCCGGTCAGCACCGCGGCCGGGGTCGCCCCCGGATGCTCGCGCACCAGCACCGAGATCGACTCCCAGGTGTGCCCCGGGGTGGCCAGGATCTCGAGGTCCACCTCCCCGAGGGACAGGTGCTCGCCGTCGCGCAGCCGCCGGATCGGGTAGTCCGCCTCGGCGGCCTCCCCGAACCCGATCCACGCCCCGGTCGCCTCGAGCAGCTCCAGATGCCCGGAGACGAAATCCGCGTGGAAATGCGTGTTGATCACACCCTCGATGCGCAGCCCGTGCCGCGCGGCGTCGTCGAGGTACTCGGTGACATCGCGGCGCGGATCGACCACCACCGCCCGGCCGGTGCCCTCGTCACCGATCAGGTACGACGCGTGCGACAGGCACTCGATGTAGTACTGCTCGAGAATCATCGTGGTTCCTCCGTATGGGTCGATTTCGTCCTCGATATGGACAACCCTGCCACATACCCCCTAGGGTATGTCAAGTACCCCATGGGGTATCCCTTCGAACCTCGTCCCCTACCGCAGGAAGCACAGCGATGAACACTCCCGTCGACCCCGTCCCCAGGACCGCCGTCACCCCCGAAGCCGATACGCAGGTGCTGCACCGGCTGCGCCGCGCGCAGGGGCAGCTCGCCGGCGTGATCGCCATGCTCGAATCCGGCCGCGAGTGCCGGGACGTGGTGACCCAGCTCGCCGCCGTCTCCCGGGCGCTCGACCGCGCCGGGTTCAAGATCGTTGCCGCGCAGCTTCGTCGGTGCATGCTCGACGAGGAGGACGACACGTGCCCGGACCGGCTCACCGAGGAACAGCTCGAGCGCCTCTTCCTCGCCCTGGCCTGAGGGAGACCGCCCGACGACGACGTTCGCGACGTGGTGGCGCGATCAGCGCCGTCGGGCCCTGACCACCGTGTCGTGCACGGTGACGGCGCGTCCGTCCGGGTCGGTGACCGACCGCGCGACGGCGGCCTCGGTGACGACGTCCCAGCCGTCGGGATCGAGCAGCGCCACGACGTCCGCTCCCGTGAAGAACAGCTCGGGCCGCGGCGGGCGCGGCACGGTGGTCTGCAGGTCGGAGGGGTGATGCCCGACGATCAGGAGGGTGCCGCCGGGAGCGACCGCCTCCGCGAGCCTTCGAAAGAGGACGTCGCGTCCCGGTGGCGGCAGGTGCATGTACTGCGCGGAGACCAGGTCGTACCGCCCCCGGCCGGGGTCCCACGCGGTGAGATTCTCGTGCAGCCACGTGATGCGCCCGGCGATCTCGGCGCCGGCCCGATCCGCGTGCTCGGCGGCGCGTCGCAGGGCGACGCCGGACACGTCCACGCCGTCGACCCGCCAGCCGCGCCGCGCGAGCCAGATGGCGTCCGCGCCCTCGCCGCAGCCGACGTCGAGGGCGAGGCCGGGCTCGAGTTCGGCCGCCTCCCCCACGAGGTGACGGTTCGGCTCACCGCTCCAGAGCGCGGGACGGGAACGGTAGCGCTCGTCCCAGAGTTCTTCGTCGAGTTGGTTTTCCGGCACTGCGACTCCTTCGGTCGTCGGTACGGGTGGTCGGGCGCGTCAGCCACGGAGCGGGAAGCCGATGCGGGACAACAGATTCCGGGGACGAGACACCGGCGCCGGGAGCAGTTCGCCGGCTCGCTCGGGGAGTTCCCGCTCGATCGCGGCCTCGATCTCGCGCACCCCGGGATTGACCAGGGCGACCCGTCCCACGAAGACGGTCGGCACGGTCTCGTCGCCGCCGGTGACCGCACGGACCCGCCCCGCGGCCGCGCGGTCCTGCCAGATGTCGATCTCGCGGGTGTCGATGCCGCGTCGGCGCAGGGCCCGGCGCAGCCGCGAACAGAACGGGCACCCGGGTCGCCACAGCACTTCGATCCCGTCGACGAAGTCCGCCGATGTCATCTCCTCGCTCCTCTCACAGCACGTCCCGACCAATATACCCGAGGGGGTATTTTTCCTCCGGTGTTGCGCACCGTCTCGTACGGACGCGGCTCGGAAGGTCTCGAACTCGCCGATCCGCCCCGGCGGTGACTTTCGACCCTTCCCGGCCGCGGTCCACGAGCGCACGGTGAAGGCAACCGCGACCTGCTGCGGGATGGGAGGAACGTCGTGACCACCTGGATCATCCTCGCCGCGGTGCTCCTCGTCGTGGTGATGTTCGTGTTGTCGCAGTCGGTGCACGTCATCGCCCAGTACGAGAAGGGCGTGCTCTTCCGGTTCGGCCGGCTGCTCGGGGTGAAGGAACCCGGCCTGCATCTGATCATCCCGATCGTCGACCGCCTCACGAAGGTGTCGTTGCGGATCGTCACGATGCCGATCCAGTCCCAGGGGATCATCACGCGCGACAACGTCAGCGTGGACATCTCCGCAGTCGCCTATTTCCGTGTCATCGACGCCGTGAAGTCGGTCGTCGCGATCGAGAACGTCGCCGCTGCGATCGATCAGATCGCCCAGACCACGCTGCGCAGGGTGGTCGGCCGCCACACCCTCGACGAGGCGTTGTCGGAGACCGACGTCATCAACGTCCACATTCGAGAATTCCTCGACGTGTCCACCCTCGAATGGGGCGTGGAGGTGACCCTGGTGGAGTTGAAGGACATCCAGCTTCCCGACAGCATGAAACGCGCCATGGCACGTCAGGCCGAGGCCGAGCGGGAGAAGCGCGCCAAGATCATCGCGGCGGAAGGTGAGTCGATGGCGGCCGCCGCGCTCGGAGACGCCTCCGACACGATGATGGCCCACCCCCTGGCCCTGCAACTGCGCAACCTGCAGACCCTGGTGGAGCTGGGGGTCGAGAAGAACACCACCGTGGTGTTCCCGGCCCCCATGATGAGTGCCATCGGCGAACTGAAGACCTTCCTCGAACACGAAGCCACCGCGGCAGCGGCAGCGGCCGCCCAGCGCACACCGGTGGCGCCCACCTCCGGCCTCGTCGGCAACGGCACGTCGGCATCCGTCGCGGTGGCCCCCACCGCGCCGGCGCGAGGAGGGTAGGGCCAGGACGGGACTCGACGGTGGAGCGGTGATCGTCCCCGGTGGCAGCCGCGGCATTGCGGTCGACGACGATGCCACCACGGGCGTGATTCTCGATCTCCGGCGGACCGGCATGCAGTGACCGCAGGTGAGCCCACTGCCTTCTTTCCGGCCCGGGGGGCGACACCCGGGTGCTTCAATGGTCGGGTGTGCAGATGGATGGCCTACTCGGGCGAGCCGATCCTCGTGGAGGATCTGCTGTTCAAGCCCGAGCATTCACTCATCGACCAGAGCCTGCACTCCCATCTCGGAGCCACCACCACCAACGGTGACGGATTCGGAATCGGCTGGTACGGAATAGGTTCCGAACCGGCGATGTTCAAGAGCATCGATCCGGCGTGGAACAACCACAACCTGAGGGAGATCGCCGGGCAGATCCGCACCCCGCTGCTGTTCGCGCACGTGCGGTCCTCGACCGGCACGCAGGTGCAGCGCAGCAATTGCCACCCGTTCCGGCACGAGGAATGGCTGTGGATGCACAACGGCGAGATCCTCGGCTTCCGGGACATCAAGCGGGAACTGATGATGGCCGTGGATCCGTCGCTGTACCCGGACATCGCGGGTACCACGGACTCCGAGGTGCTGTTCTTCCTCGCTCTCACGTTCGGTCTCCGGGACGATCCGTTCACCGCGGTCGGCCGTGCGATCGGGATGGTCGAGAAGGTCGCCCGCCACCGCGGGATCGACGATCCCGTGCAGATGACCGTGGCCACCACGGCCGGCGACACCATCTGGGTGTTCCGCTACTCCAGCGAGGGCCGGACCCGGTCGCTGTTCTACTCCACCGAGGTCGCCAAGCTCCGCGAGCTGCACCCCGAGGTGGAGATGTTCCATCGTCTGGGCATCGACGCCCGGTTCGTCGTGTCCGAACCGCTCCGCGATCTGCCGGGCGCATGGAACGAGATGCCCGAGTCCTCCGCCGCCGTGGTCGGCCCCGCGGGCAACGACATCCGGCCGTTCCGGCCGCTCGAGCCCGTCTGACGCGAGAGGTCGATGCATGAGTCTTGACAGTTCGCCGAAGGGTCCGGCGGTGGCCTCGGGTTCCGCACTGGTGCTCGCGGTACTGGCTGCGGGGCAGTTCCTGATGACGCTCGACAGCTCCGTGATGAACGTGTCGATGGCGACTGTGGCCGCGGACGTGGGCACCACCATCACCGGCATCCAGACCGCCATCACCCTCTACACCCTGGTGATGGCCAGCTTGATGATCACCGGCGGCAAGATCGGCACCATCCTCGGGCGGCGCCGCGCGTTCGGGCTCGGCCTGATCATCTACGGCGCCGGGTCGTTCGTCACCGGGATCGCGCCGAATCTCACCGTCCTCCTCATCGGCTGGTCCCTGCTCGAGGGCATCGGCGCCGCCCTGATCATGCCCGCGATCGTTTCCCTGGTCGCGGCGAACTTCCCCGCCGAACGCCGCCCCGCCGCCTACGGATTGGTGGCCGCGGCGGGTGCCGCGGCAGTCGCGGTGGGGCCGTTGCTCGGTGGGGCGGTGACCACGTTCGCGTCCTGGCGCTACGTCTTCTTCGGCGAGGTTGTCATCGTCGTCCTGATCCTGCTCGCGCTGCGTCGCGTGGAAGACATTCCACCGCAGCGGATCCGGCTCGACCTCGTCGGCTCGCTCCTGTCGGTCGCCGGCCTGGGAATGTTCGTCTACGGCGTGCTGCGCTCGAGCGAATGGGGCTGGATCCAGACCAAACCCGGCGGACCGGCGATCCTGGGACTGTCCCCCGTCATCTGGTTGCTGCTGGGTGGACTCTTCGTGCTCTACCTGTTCCTGCGGCGGGAGACGTACCTGGCGAAGACGGGCGGCGAACCGCTGGTCGACCCCGCGCTGCTGAGGAACAGTCAGCTCACCGGCGGTCTGAGCATGTTCTTCGCCCAATTCCTCATTCAGGCCGGGGTGTTCTTCTCCGTCCCCCTGTTCCTGTCCGTGGTTCTCGAACTCAGTGCGCTCGAGACGGGTGTGCGGATCCTTCCGCTGTCGATCGCTCTGGTCCTGGCCGCGGTCGGCATCCCCAAGCTGCGACCCCAGGCGAATCCCCGGCGCATCGTCCGGATCGGCCTCGGGATCATGGTCGTCGGCATTCTCATCCTCGTGGGTGGGATGGATCCCGGCGCAAATGCGGCGGTCGTGTCGATCCCGATGCTGCTGATGGGTCTCGGACTGGGTGCGCTGGCCTCCCAGCTCGGTGCGGTCACGGTGTCCGCGGTGCCGGACTCGCAGAGCGCCGAGGTCGGCGGTCTGCAGAACACGGCGACCAATCTCGGCGCGTCACTGGGGACCGCCCTGATCGGCTCCATCCTGATCGCCACCCTGACCACCTCCGTCATCGCCGGCATCGAGAACAACCCGGCCGTGCCGGAATCGGTGCAACAGCAGGCCACCACGGACATGGCTGCCGGGGTGCCGTTCCTGTCCGACACCCAGTTGGAGGGTGCCCTGGACGAGGCCGGGGTGGACGAGGCCACCGCGGATGCGATCCTCGAGGTCAACTCGGACGCGCGGCTCGAGGCCCTGCAGGTGGCCTTCGCCGTCACGGCACTGATCACCGTCGCCGCACTGTTCGGCACCGGATCGCTACCGCGCCGGCCGGTGGGCGCACGGCCCGGCGAGGGTCAGCGCAGGCCCGACGAGACCGACGACGAGCGCTGAGGCCGGAAGGCCAGGTCCCGGAGCCGCGCCCAGTCCCAGGTCGGTGCCGAGACCAGGGTTCCCGGACGGCGCCGGGGCACCCGCACCCGCAGCGCCTGCGGCTCGACGGTGCAGCGCACCGGCGTGGGCAGCATCAGCGCTTCCCCGTCCACCCCGACCGGAATCTCCGGTGCCTCCGCGTCGACGATCACCTCGGTGGCCACGCGCTGAACCAGCCCCCGGCTGTGCGTGCGGCGCAGCAGGTCGACCGCCTGCCCCGCGCCGGCTACCGAGATCGTCACCACCCCGAGCACCCCGCGATCCAGCCGGGGCCGTCGTCCCAGCCCCGCGAGGTCGTCGGTCGCGTACGGGTCGTTGCTCACCAGGACGGCCTGCGCGCCTTCCACCGTCGTGTCGCCGTCGATGCGGGCCCTCAGCCGGGTGGCGCTGTCGCGAGCGAGCAGGTCGGGCATCATCCGCAGGGCCGTCCCGGCCTTGTCGTCCCGGTATTCCGGGCTCTGCACCACGTCGGCGTAGACGCCGAACGAGGCGTTGTTGACGAACACCCGTCCCCCGATCCTGCCGAGATCGACGCGGAGTTCCACCCCGTCCCGCAGAGCGTCCAGGCCTGCGGCCGGGTCCTCCCGGTCCAGTCCCAGATCCAGCGCGAAGTGGTTCCGCGTGCCGGCGCTGATCACCAAGAATGGCAGCCCATGCTCGGCCGCGATCGCCGCCACCAGGGCCTGTGTCCCGTCACCGCCGGCGACACCGAGCAGGTCGGCGCCCCGCTCCACCGCCTGCCGGGCCAGGGCCTCGACGTCGACGGGCCCCGGTCCCGCGAGCAGGGCTACCTCGGCACCGAGTTCCTCGGCCTTGCGTTGCAGATCGAACTTCACGACCTTGCCGCCCCCCGAACGGGGGTTCATCACCAGGAACGGGCGGTGGACCGGCGCGGCGGGGTACTCGGGCATCCCCTGCTCTGTGTCACGGCGCAGGGCCGCCCGCGCGCACGCCAAGGCGAGCAGCACCAGCGCGACCGACACCAACGCGACCCAGAGCACGCGCTCCCGCACGAACAGCACGGGCAGCGCGAGGGGGGCGACCACTGCGAGACCCAGTGACAGCGCGCGCAGCAGCCCCCGGGTCGCGAGGAACCAGTAGAGGGCCGCGACCGTCACCGCTGCCACCGTCACGCTCACCGCCAGGAGTGCGAGGGCGCCGCGCAGGCCCGCGACGATCACCGGAACGGCGGCAGCGCCGAGGACGGCGGCGAACGCCGCACGCGCCCACCATCGGCGGGAGACCGGCACCTCGTCGCCGGGAACGGCGCCCATCGGACTCACATCCCCGTCTTCGAGCCCGGGAGTTTCTCCGTCGGCTGTTCGCCCCTCGGCGGTGCCGACATCGCGTCCTTCGTCGGCGGTGCCGACATCGCGTCCTTCGTCGGCGGTGCCGACATCGCGTCCTTCGTCGGCGGTGCCGACATCGCGTCCTTCGTCGGCGGTGCCGACATCGCGCCCTCCGCGGGCTCCTCCCAGGCTCGGGCCGGCCGGATCAGCACCTCGAGCGCGAGCAGGGCCAGCAGAGCACCGAGAACGACCCACACGACCACGAGACCGGTCGGATACCGCCAGAACATCAAGATCAGCGCGGCGATGCCGATGATTGCCAGCCGCAACGCGGTCCGAGCCCGGTACGCGCCGGCTTCCACCTGGTTCGGCGGTCGCGGCTTGCGGGCCCTCTGCAACGCGTCCATGCCTCGCCCGAACCCGCGGCGGACGGCTGCCGCGGAGGACGATCCCCCGGTCAGATACGCCCCGACCGCGATCACCAGGCCCAGGACCGCCACCGCCCGCAGCGTGGTCCGCAACGGCACCAGTACCGTGTCGATAATCGCCGTGGCGGCGTCCGGGGACAGCACGTCCGGAGGAACATTGTCGAGATAGAGCGATCGAACGACCACCAGCGCGATCGCGAGGATCAGCATCCCCACGACCAGCGCCGCGCCGACAAACGCCAGGGCGCGGCGGCGACGGCCGGGAGGAGCCACGGCCACCGCGGCCACGGCGGCGGCGATCGTGATCCACGGGAGCACGTCCGAAGCCGTGTCCAGTGTGTTGACCGCCCGTTGCGCCTTGACCAGCTCCGGCGACTGGAACAGCACGAGCTGCTTGTCGATGTCCGGGATCTTCTCGGCGAAGGTGAAGCCTCGGTCCAGCAGACGGGCCTGGACGTTGTCGATGATCGTGCCGAGGGAGATGCTGACCGTGCCGCTCTCGTCCACCGTCACCGACGAAGGACCGGCCTCGCCGGTGACCACCGCCACCAAGGCGGTGTGCGCGGCGCGGTTGGCCTGGATCCACAGATCCTCGAACTGGTCGGACTGCACCAGCGACAGCACCGTGTCGTACACGAAGTTTCGCGCCTGACCGGCGATGACCGGCGCCAATCCTTCGATCGCCCGGTCCACCCGGGGCGCATCCGCGGTCGCCGGGACCGCATCGGTCAGGGCCGTGAGCGCGTCAGCGGTCAGCCCTTCGACGTCCACGCGCGCGAAGATCTCGTCGGTGATGGTTCCCGCGATCTCGGTCTGTATCGCGGGATCGGAACCCAGCGGTGCCACCGTGGCGACGTACCGGTCGGTGTCGAGGACCTCGCTGCGCACGAACCTCGCCGCCACCGAGGTGATCGCGAGCAGAGCGACCAGCACGGTCAGGATCGCCACTGCCGTCCAGCGCAGCGCATGCCTCGGCGGACGCGATACGGGCGGGGGTGGCGGCGGGGCCTCGGGCGCGGCCTCTGTCCGCGCCCGCAGTGCGGCCACCTCGGCCCGCAACCGCTCCAGCTCGGCCCGCTCGGCGGTGTCGAGCGGAGCGGTGCCCGTGCCGCTGCGCGAAATGTCGCTGTCCATCGTCTTCTCTTTCCACTCGGTGACAGAGGCACGGCAGCACGGACGAAGCGTGCCCTCCGGCGGCACGAGTCCGAGATGCAGTTCGATGTGACTGTGTGAAATGTCTTGCTGTATGCCTCCTTTTCCCTCATCCGCCGGGTGAACGGACCGGGGACGCAGTTCGGGTCTGCGCCCAGGACTCGGGCTTCAGATCGTCGACCTGCACGCCGGGACCATAGAACTCGTGAACCAGGCCGAGGACACGGGCGAGCACCTCCGCGTCCGTGAGATCGTCGCGGAGCACCATATGCAGTTGAGCCGGACTGTCGCCGGATTCCGTCGACACCACCAACCGGCAGACCCAGTCGCTCATCTCGGCCTCCCCGCGTATCTTCTTGTGCTGCGACCGGATCGAGGAATCCTCTCCGCGCTGCCGAGCATCGCCGTGTGCGCTGCTGACCGGCCTGCAGACCCCCGGCCCGCAGACCCGGGGGCGGTCAACCCAACGTCCATCCCGGGCTCCGTCCGGTTTCGTTCCATTCGCGATCCAATGCCGACAGCCTCCGCCGCACGCCGACACGATGAACTCCGTAGAGGAGCAGCAGGGCGATGCCGGAGCCCACCCCCCACACCGTGAGTGCGGCACTGACACCGGCCACGACGCCGTCCGAGCCGGTCCTGGGCGCGGCGACGGGATCACCGGTCGAATCGATCCAGATGTCGATCGTCTCGCCCGGCTTCGCGCCGAAGGGCGTCTCCACCTTCCCCGTGCGCGTTTCGTCGGTCCCGGTCGTCCACCGCGCGGTCGCTCGGTCCGGGTCCCCCGGACCCCGGGTCGCAGTGTCCGTCATCGAACCGGTGCCCGTCGGTCCCGGCTCCTCGAGGAGGATCGCCGTCACCTGGTGGCGTTCCAGGCGTTCCTCCAGCGCAAGCTGGCCGACCCGCGCGTAGGTCGCCGTCCCGTACGCGGCGGCGAGGGGCACCATGACGAGCACGAACATCGCGACGACCAGAACGAGTGCGGATTCGACTCGCTCGGATCGTCGCATCAGCGGGTTGCCGCTCCATGGAGCGCGGCGCCATAACCGGAGGGCCAGGGGCTGCTCTGCGTTCATCTCGAAACTCCTGCAGTTACTTGACTACAGTGTTCCGCCGGCGAGGGCCTGTGGCGTAGGGCACAAGGTCATCGCTCGATTCGGGTGATCGGGGGAACGAGGACCTGAAGTCCCCCTGTCTCCCGGCACGGTCTGCACCGGTATTCGCCCGGCCCGACGCAGAGACTCTGCTCCGCCGGGCCTACACCGGTGCGAGCGGCCGGAACGGCCGGATCTCGTCCTCGCCGGGCCGGACCACGCCCGCGGAGGACTCGGGTACTTCGTTCCATGCGTCCGGCAGATCGCGCAGCGGTTCGGAGACGATGAAGCGGGTCTCGGCACCGAGCTGGTGCAGCACCTCCACCTCGGGATGCAGCTCGAGGAGCCTGGCGAGCTTGGTGGAGAAGAACAGCGATCGGCTCTTGCCTTCGCTGGAATAACGGAACACCCACATCGACTCTCCGTCCGTGGTCGCCACGGTCATCTGCACGGGATGCTCGATCGCATGGGCGTGCGCGATCTTCTCCACGTATCCGACAGCCCGGGCGACGGCAGCGAACGGGTCCTCGGTGAGCCCGAACGTCAGCGCGAGATAGAACAGCATCTCGGAGTCGGTCGAGCCCTCGATGTCGGGGTAGAGCGCCGGATCCACCGCCAGCACGAGCTCGCGTTTGATCTCCCGGAACCCGTTGAGGACCCCGTTGTGCATCCACAACCAGTGCCCGTGCCGGAAGGGATGGCAGTTGCTGCGCTGGACGTGTGTCCCGGTCGAGGCCCGCACGTGTGCGAACAGCAGCGGTGTCTCCACCTGAGCGGCGAGCTCGCGCAGGTTCCGGTCGTTCCAGGCCGGATCGATGCTCTTGAACACCGCCGGCTCCGGCCCCCTCCCGTACCATCCGATGCCGAAACCATCACCGTTGGTGGTGGTGGCTCCGAGGCGCGAATGCAGGCTCTGATCGATCAGCGAGTGCTGCGGGCGGAACAGCAGATCCTCAGCAAGGATCGGGTCGCCGGAATATGCCATCCATCTGCACATCTCACCATTGAATCACCGCTTCGACCGCGAGCACGTCTCGAAACGGACACAGGTCGCGCCGCGTTCGTGTCGGATGCGGGCCCGGCCCGCGTACGGGCGTCTTCGTGTCGAGGACACCCGGGGGGACGGTGGGTTTCAGAGTCGGGGCGGGTTTCAAGGTCTTTATCCCCTGCGGAGACGCCGGTTGGGGTGTCATTCTCGATGTGAGTCGCCCGATATCGCGGAGGTTCGGTCCATCGCCGGGTCCGCTCACAGGAGGTGCACATCATGGATTCGTTCTGGGATTACGTGTGGTACACGATCATCGTGTTCGCGTTCGTGGCGTACCTGATCGTGCTGTTCCAGATCTTGGTCGACCTGTTCCGCGATCACACCGTTTCCGGCTTCGCCAAAGCCCTCTGGGTGATCGGGCTGGTCGTCCTCCCGTACCTGACCGCGTTCGTGTATCTGATCGCCCGGGGCCGCGGCATGGCGGAGCGGTCGATGCGTGCCCAGCAGGAGACCAAGCAGGCCACCGACGAGTACATCCGGCAGGTGGCCGGCAAGTCCCCGGCCGAGCAGATCGCCGAGGCGAAGGCGCTGTACGACTCGGGAGTGATCACCCAAGCGGAGTTCGAGCAACTCAAGGCCACGGCTCTGGGACAGGCCTCCGCGGGACAGACCGGAATGCAGGTCTGACAGGCCAGGACCTGCGCGGCATCCCGAGGACCCGCTCGCAGCGAGCCGGTTCCGAGATACTCGACGCATGCAGCCAGCGGCGTCGGCGGGTCGAGCACCGAAGAAGATGACCTGGATTCCGGGCGGAACCTTCTGGATGGGGTCGGAGGAGTTCTATCCCGAGGAACATCCGGTCCACCAGGTGAGTGTGGACGGATTCTGGATGGACATTCATCCGGTCACGGTCGCCGAGTTCCGGCGTTTCGTGAAGGACACCGGTCACGTCACCACCGCCGAGGTCGCGCCCGAACCCGCCGATTATCCCGATGCCGACCCGGCGCTGCTGGTACCCGGGTCGCTGGTGTTCACCCCGCCGGCTCGGCGCGTACCCCTCGACGACTACCGCCGGTGGTGGTCGTGGGTGCCGGGTGCGGATTGGCGGCATCCCGAGGGCCCCGGAAGTTCGGCCGGCGGCCGCGAACACCATCCGGTGACGCACGTGTCCCACTACGACGCGCTCGCCTACGCTCGGTGGGCGGGCAAGGAGCTGCCGACCGAGTCCGAGTGGGAGTTCGCGGCTCGCGGCGGCCTGGATCGGGCCCGGTTCGTGTGGGGCGACGAGTACACCCCGAAGGGGCGGTACCTGGCCAACACCTGGCAGGGCGAGTTCCCGTGGCAGAACCTCGCCGAAGACGGGTACGTCGGCACGTCTCCGGTGGGCAGCTTCCGGCCCAACGGTTACGGCCTGGTCGACGTGGCAGGCAACGTGTGGGAATGGACGACGGACTACTTCACCGCTCGTCACGGGGCGGACGGACGTGACACCGCCCCTGCCACGGCGTGCTGCATTCCCGCCAACCCACGCACGCTCGCGCCGGAGACCGGTGCCGAGGCCCATCCCCGGCGGGTCATCAAGGGCGGATCGCACCTCTGCGCCCCCAATTACTGCTTGCGCTACCGGCCCGCAGCCAGGCAGGGGGAAAGCGCGGAAACCTCCACCTGCCACATCGGATTCCGCTGCATCGTGCGCGGCCGCTGAGCAGCGCCGGTCAATCGATCGCGAACCAGGCCCGCACCTGCGCCTCGTGGTCGACATAGCGTTCGCCGGAAACGTCGACGACGACCTTGTCGATCGTGCCCCCAGTGAACCGGAACGGGGACACGTAGTCCGGCGTGACCGGAGAGGCACTGTCCCGCCCGACGCAGATACCGTCACCGACGAGGCAGAACACCCCCGGCTGGGTGACGATCTCACCGGTGGCCACCTGCTGATCGTCGACGTAGAGGGTCAGGGTGCCGGCGAAGCCCGGCATCGCCGGATCGGTGTTCTTCCCGGCGACGGCGAATTCGGCGGTGCACACGTGGGCACCGGGAGTGATGTCCCGGTCGGCGACCACGGTCTGCAGGTGTGTGCCGACCCAGTTGAAGGCATAGCGCAGACGGCAGTCCTTGACGTAGAGGCTGTGGCCGCCGGCCAGGCCGCCGTGGGCGTAGAGGACGCCCTCGGCATCGGCCGAGTCCACGTGGACTCCGGCGACGATCGTGTAGGACCGTCCGGTGATGGCGACACCGGCCGCCTCGGGGACGTCCGCGCAGTCCGGGTAGTAGACGTAGCGGTCTCGCGCTTTTCCCGGGCGGGGGCGTTCGGCGAGCACCTGTTCGAGGGCGCTGCGGTCGTCCAGCGGTAGCCCGTGGTAGCGGCCGGCGTAGTAGAACCACAGGCTCTTCAGGGTTTCCAGCCGCTCGGGTTCGGCGTCGGCGAGGTTGTGCAGTTGCGCCCGGTCCTCCGCGAGGTGGTACAGCTCCCACACATCCTTGTCGAAGTGGCCCCACCCGGACAGCGGCGGATGCACGGAACAGACGAGCCACCCTTCGTGATACAGCGAGCGCTGCCCCAGCATCGCGTAGAACTGCACGGCCTTGCCCGGCGCTGCGGGATCGGTCAGCGAGGACGCGAAGCTCTCTCCCTCGAGCGGATTCTGGGTGTACCCCTTCAGGACCTCGGGCGGGGTGATGCCGAGCAACTCGTAGATCGTCGGGACGACATCGACGGCGTGGACGTACTGCGGGCGGGGCTCGGCCGAGGCGTCGATCCGCGCCGGCCACGAGAGCACGCACATGTCGGCGACGCCACCCTCGTAGCCGGCCCAGCGCTTCCAGTACGGAAACGGTGTGTCGAAGGCCCACGCCCAGCCGGTGTTGTAGTGGTTGTACGACAGCGGTGTGCCGAGCTCGTCGAGGTGCGGCAGGGTGCCCTCGGTGGTGTCGGGAACCCCGTTGAAGAAACGCCATTCGTTGAACGATCCGTTCGGCCCTCCTTCACCACTGGCACCGTTGTCGGAGACCACGACGATGAGGGTGTTGTCGAGCTCGCCGGTCGTTTCGAGCAGGTCGATCACCCGGCCGAGCTGATCGTCCGTGTAGGAGATGTAGCCGGCGAAGACCTCGGCCATCCGTACGAACAGGCGTTGCTCGTCGGCGGTGAGCGAGTCCCAGGGCCGGACGGTGTCGAGCAGCGGCCACGGCTGTCCGTCGGGTCCGGTGGTGGCCGGTTCCCCGTGCGGATTGATCGGGGAAAGCTCGGTGCCCTCGGGCAGCAACCCGAGGTCCTTCTGCCGCTGCAGTATCTCGGCACGGATGGCCTCGTAGCCCTGGTCGAACCTGCCCTTGTACCGGTCGGCCCATTCGGTGAACACGTGATGCGGGGCGTGCCCGGCCTGCGGGGCCAGGTACATGAAGAACGGTTTGTCCGGGTCGATGACCTTGGCGTCGCGGATGAATTCGATTGCCTTGTCCGCCAGGTCTTTCGACAGGTGATAGCTGTCCTCCGGGGTGCCGGGGGCGTCGATCGGATGGTTGTCGTACACCAGGTCGGGGTACCAGCTGCTCGACTCGCCGCCGAGGAAGCCGTAGAACCGCTCGAACCCGCGGCCCAACGGCCACCGGGCCTTGACCGCCGACATGTTCGTCTCGTCGCCCGGGGTCAGGTGCCACTTGCCGACGCAGTAGGTGTTCCACCCTTGCTCGGCCAGCACCTCGGAGACGAACCCGTTCTCGAAGGGAATGTGGGTGGAGATGCCCGGGAACCCGGAGCTGAACTCGGCGATGGTCGCCATGCCGTTGGTCGTCGCGTTTCGCCCGGTCAGCAGCGACGCCCGTGTCGGGGAGCACAGCGCGGTGGTGTGGAAGTTCGAGTACTTCACACCCCGGTCGGCGATGCGGCGCATGGTGGGTGCCTCGATCGGGCCCCCGAAGATGTCCATGCTGCCGTACCCGACGTCGTCCCACGCGATGATCAGGACGTTCGGGGCGCCCTCGGGCGCCTGCGCAGGCAGATACGGCACCCAGTCCGGGACGGAGTCGCGGATGTCGACGGCGATCTTTCCGTGGTGGGTCCTTGCCATGGCGACGCTCCCGATCTCGAGCAGACCTGTCGGTCTCCGGCGTCTCGAGCGTACCGACCGTCCGAATCGCCGACCATGCAAACGGCCCGATCCGCCGAAGTTCTTCGCACGATGTCTCAGATTCGGCAGAATGTGACGACGCCGCCCCTCAGGTCGAGCCGGTCCCGGAAATCCTGTGCGGCGAGGCGAGAAGGACCCGACTCATGACGTGGATCATCTTGGTGTTCCTGGGAATTCCGCTGTGGTTGGGTGTGGCAGCCCTCGTTCTGCCGCGCGGACGCCGATGGCCGGCCGACGCACCCCGCCACCGCCCTCCGCCCGCGGAGGGGGCATCGTGACCTGGGCGCTTCCGGCGATCGCCGGCATCCTGCTCGTATTCGCGGCGATCTCCGGACGGGTTGCGGGCACTTCCGTCACGGCCCCGATGGTCTTCACCGTCGGCGGCCTCGTGCTGGGCGCACAGGCTGCCGGGCTGATCGACGTCGAGGCCACCAGCGAAACGGTGAAACTTCTCGCCGAGGTCACCCTCGCCCTCGTGCTGTTCTCCGACGCCGCCCGCGTGGACCCGACCGCTCTACGAGCCGAAATCTCACTTCCTGCACGCCTTCTCGGTATAGGACTACCGCTGACCATCGCGGCCGGGTTCGGCGCCGCGGTGCTCGTGCTGGGCGACCTCTCCTGGCCCGAGGCGCTGCTGCTCGCCGTGCTCCTCGCGCCCACCGACGCCGCTCTCGGGCAGGCGGTGGTCACCCTGCCGATCCTGCCGTCGCGGGTGCGCCAGGGACTCAACGTCGAAAACGGCCTCAACGACGGCATCTGCGTACCGCTGTTCCTGATCGTGCTGGCGATCGCACGCGCCGAGTCCGGGGCAATCGGCGGCGGTGCAGCCGTACGGCTGGTCACCGAGCAGATCGGCTACGGCATCGTCGCCGGGGTAGGTGCCGGGGCGATCGCGGCGGCGGTGCTGATCCTCGCCGGGCGGCACCGCACGATCGACCCGTTGTGGGTTCAGATCGTGCCGGTGGCCGCCGCCACGCTGGCCTACACCGTCGCCGTGCCCCTCGGCGGCTCGGGATTCATCGCCGCGTTCGTCGGCGGGCTGACCTTCGGGGCGATCCGGCGCCGCGCCGAGGGGGAGGTCTCCCACCTGACCGACGAGGCCGGGGATGTGTTCAACGCCGTCACGTTCATCGTCTTCGGGGCGGTGTTGCTCAGCCCGGCCCTCCGGCACCTGTCGTGGCCGGTGCTCGCCTACGCCGTGCTGAGCCTGACCGTCGTCCGCATGGTCCCCGTCGCACTGTCGCTGCTCGGCACCCACGCCCGCACCCCGACCCTTGCCTTCCTCGGTTGGTTCGGCCCCCGCGGACTGGCCACCATCGTCTTCGTCATCCTGATTCTCGAAGAACCCGGTACCCTGCCCCACGAGGACCTGCTGCTGCTCACCGCCGTCGTCACCGTGGGCCTGTCGGTCCTCGCCCACGGGGTCACCGCCGCCCCCCTCGCCGACCGGTACGCCGCATGGTTCCGCCGTCACCCCCGTCCCGAACAGCAGCCGGCACACGAGGCGTAGACGGCGCGGCACCGGATCTGTGTCCGGAACATCCGATCTGCCTTGCTCGGGTCCATTTCCGGCACGGTAGGTCATCGGATCGAGCGGCCTTCACCGGATCCCCTTTCCGGGCGCAGCCATCAGGTCTAGCGTCGACTCTGTCGGAAAACACCGGCAGACCGACTTGCCAGGTCGTCATCGGACTCTCCGACAAGCCGGCCATCCGAGACGAGGCGGCTCGTAGAAGAACCGCCCGTCGGACGTGGGACCCACGAACGATCTGTCGCCCTTGGTATTCCACGGACGGCAGCTCGGCAGAGGAGATGACGAGATGACCGAACAAGTCCAACAACAACTCGGCGACGACATCGACGAACTCGGTCCGGTGGACTGGATCGTGGTGGAGTTCCCGGGCAGCAGGTTCAGGGGCGAGATCGCACCCGCGCTCGACGACCTCGTCGAACGCGGAACAGTACGCGTACTGGATCTGCTGTTGCTGAAGAAGGACGCCGACGGATCGCTCGAAGCATTCGAGCTCGCCGACCTGGACGAGAGCGAGATCGGCGCGCTCCGCTCCTACGAAGCCGAGCTGGCGATGTTGCTCAGCGAGGAGGACGTCGAAGCGGTCGCCGCGGCCGTCGATCCCGGCAGCACCGCGGCCCTGCTGGTGTGGGAGAACCTGTGGGCCGCGCCGTTCGCATCGGCGGTACGCAGGGCCGGCGGACAGCTGGTGGCCAGCGGCCGCATCCCCGTACAAGCCCTGCTGGCCGCAATCGAGGCCGACGAACAAGAAGGAGACTGACATGCCCCTCGCAGCCAGGCGTATGCGTCGCGCCGCGGTGATCGGACCCGCGCCCGTGGCTCGTACGGCCACGACCGTCGCGACGGCGGCGGTGGTCGCTCACGGTGTCCGCCGTCGTTCCGACCGCCGGGAAGATCGACGAGAGGACCGCAGAGACCGGCGCTGACCCTGCGGCCGAAACACGAATCGGCTCCCCGACGGCGTGCGCACCGTCGGGGAGCCGCCCGGACCGCAGAGGGCCGATCGCGCCACTCCGGCCCCACCGATCCGGCAGTGACATGGCAGCAGAATCCGCAAGTACGGACGGGGAGGGAACGTCGTCCGTAGAACCGACAGTGAAAGAGGCTCCCATGACTGCCACGACGTCAGCTGCGACAGCGCCTCGGCCCGCCCTCGAACGGCTGCGCGAAGCCGAACACCTCGTCCTGGACCTGCCGATCATGGGCCGCATCAGCATTCCGCCACCCGAGCAGCTCGCCTACCTCGCGGGTATCGGCACCTTGGTTGCCCTCGAGCTCCTCGAATGGCCGGTTGCAGTTGCTCTCACCGCGGGTCACCTTCTGGCCGAGGCGCATCACCACCGCCTCCTCCAGGGAATCGGCGAGGCATTGGAAGAGGCATGACCTCCCGTTCGGTGAGGGGGCCCGTCAGGATCAGATACCTCGCCGGGCAGTGATCCGCCCCTCGGAGATCGCACCGAGGAGGGCGGCGTGGTCGCGTGTGTTCTGTTCGGCGTAGGCGATCGCGAATGCCGTGATGGCGTCGTCGAATTCGGTGCCGGAACCGAGATACTCGGCGATCGCGATGCGGTCGCCGGATCGGGCGTGCCCATACGCCAGTACCCGTCCGCACAGCCGCCCGTACAGCGTCATTCCGGTGGGAGTCATCGCCTCGACGACCGCCGAGCCCTTGCCGTCCCGCAACTGACGCAGGTAGAAGTCTCGCCGGACCCCGTCCGGTCCGGGGCCCTGCTGCCAGCCGAGGAAGATGTCGCTGGCCGCCTGCATCAAACGTTGGCCGTTGACCACACGTTCACCCTCGTTGGCAAACGTGGGGCCGTCCACGTAGTACGAGAGAACGGACCGTTGGGCCTCCTTGGCCTGCAGGAAGAGCGGGTCGTCGTCACCCGTGCCGCGCAACAGGAAGATCCAGGCCCGGGTTCCGACGCTGCCGACGCCGACCACCTTGCGCGCCGCCTGCACGAACTCGAACTGTTCGAGCAGCACCCGACGGTCCCATTGGAGCGTCGACCGATAGTCACGCAGGCGCTGATGCAGTTCCTGGTACAGCTGTTCGAGGTCCGCGGCAGCGAAGACCTCCTCGATGGGGACGATGAGCGGCGGGGTGCTGATGATCCGGCGACGGCCGTCGACCACCTCGGTCAACTTGGACAGCGCTTGGACGCTGTCCCGGTGGCGCGACTTCTCGAGCGTCTTGCGCAGGCGCTTCTTCATGGACGAGTCGAGTTCGTCGCGCAGTTCCGTGAGTTCGGTGCTGGGCTCGATGTGCGAATACCACACCGCCAGATTTCCCCGCTCCGCCTGCCGGGCAATCGTCTCGCGATACTCAGCTGCGCAGGCGCGGGCGATGCGCGCCTGCTGCTTGCCCGTGAAAGTGTTGTCCCGCGCGGCGATCACGAGGCTGGTGACCAGTCGCTTGACGTCCCACTCGAACGGGCCGGGGTAGGTCTCGTCGAAGTCGTTGATGTCGAAGGTCAGCTTGCGTTCCGGGGTGGCGAAGATTCCGAAATTGCTCATGTGCGCGTCCCCGCACAGCTGGGTGAGGACGGTCGTGGTCGGCCCGCGGGACAGATCGTCCGCCATCACCAGAGCCGCACCCCGGTAGAAGGAGAACGGCGTTTCTGCCATGCGGCCGTAGCGCACCGGAACCAGCTCCGGCACCCGGGACGTCGCCTGCCGCTCCAACAGGTCGAGCGGATCGGGGCGACGGCTCGTATCGAACTCGGCGAGTGCGGACAGCGGGGTCCCGCTGCGGGCGGCCCGCCCACGTTCCGCCCGCTCCTCCCTGGTGGGGTGTTCGACCACTCGCTCGCTTCTCGAGGTCTCGGTCATCCGGTTCTCCCTCTCACGTCTTCTTCTGCTGTTGGCGCCACTTCACGGCGGCGGTCAGGAAACGGAGGCCGAGCGCGAGGAGGACGAGGTTGCCGACCATCTGCGCCGTGACGAGCGCGCGCGCGGCCTCGGTGGTGGCGACGATGTCTCCGAAACCCACCGTCGCGAAAACGGTCACGCAGAAATACAGGGCATCGATCCGCGAGAGCGGCACGTCGAACGATTCCGGAACGTTGTAGGACAGGACGTGATACACGGTCGCGTACCCGACCAGGTAGACGGCGACCGTCAGCAACAGGGCCTGGATCGCCTGCACCGCAGGGTACGGCGACCGTAGCACCTGCCGGATCTGCCATGCGCACACGGCGCACACCACCAGGGATCCACCGACCAGCAGTGCCACGGCGGAGATATCGTCGAAATCCTCGAGCGGCAGCACGAAGTACGCGATCAACAACACGATCGTGGTGAGCGCCGGCCGCAGCACAGCCAGCCACAGCAACCGGCGGCCACCCACCCCCGGCAGGCTCGGCCCGGCCTCACCGTCGGTCATCGGCGACGTCCCAACCCGGCGGTGCCGCGGTCAGTAGTCCCGTCGGGGGTTCCACGTGGCCACCGCCCAGATGACGACCACATCGAGCGCAATGATGAGCACCGACCACCACGGGTAGTACGGCAGCCACATGAAGTTGGCGAGAATCGACAGCGACGCAAGCACGATGGCCGCCACCCTCGACCAGGTCGCGCCGGTGAACAGCGCGAAACCCACCAGAGCGATCACCGCACCGAGCACGATGTGGATCCATCCCCAGGTGGTGAAGTCGAACTTGTAGGTGTACTCGATCCCGACGACGAACAACTCGTCCTCCGCCACGGCGGCGATCCCCTGGAAGACCTGGAGGATGCCGATCGTGACGAGAATGATCGCGGCGCCCATGGAGGTACCGGCCGCCACATCGTGTTTGACACTCGTGTCCTGGGACATGCCAATCGCCTTCCCTTCGATTCGGCCCGACGTACGGTATTGTGCGCGCGCCACCGGCCGCCTCGCATAGAGTTGATGATCTTCGCCGGACCTCGACCGCCCGACGACCGGCATTCCAGGGATGCGAGAGGCCTTTGGTCACCACATCGACCGAAGCGAGGGCATTCCGGGACCGAGCGGAGCAGGATGGTGGCTGCCGGGGTCGGTCGCGTGCACCAGCCACCGAGTCGACGCGGGTGGACACGACCCGACGGCCCCGTTCCCGGTACAGCGAAAAGAGGTAAACCCGTGAACGATGCCGACATCGACGAAATAGGTCCCATCGACTATCTCGTCGTCGAGTTCCCGGCAGACCGTCAGCCCGACGGCTCGGCCCTGCCGCTGCTGCGTGACCTCGTCGCGCGCGGGATCATCCGCGTGCTCGACCTCGCCTTCGTCCGCAAGGACACCGACGGCTCGCTGAGCGGGATCGACATCTCCGAGGTCGGACTCGAGGGCGACATCGACGTGACCCTCTTCGCCGAGGCGGCCACCGGCCTGCTCGACGACACCGACCTCGGTGAGGCCGGTGCGGCTCTCGAACCGGGATGCTCAGCGGCGATCGTCGTCTACGAGAACACCTGGGCCGCACCCTTCGCGTCCGCCCTGCGCCGCAACGGAGCCCAACTCGTCGCCTCCGGCCGCATCCCGGTTCAGAGCATCCTCGCATCACTCGAGGCGCTCGAAGCCCAGACCTGAACCACCGCAGCAGGATCCGATTCCGACTACGCCGAACGCCCACCCGAGGAGAACACTGTCATGCCCGGACTGATTCGCGGGGTCGCCCGCACCGCCGTGGTGGCCGGAACCGCCACCGCTGTTTCCAACCGGGTCTCCCGGCGCCAGGGCCGGCGCTGGGCGGCGGAGGAACAGCCCCAGTACGCGCCACCACCGCCGGCCGCCGCTCCCCCCGCAGAGAGCGGCGCCGGCGGCATGGACCGGATCACCGCCCTGAAGGAACTCGCCGAACTGAAGACGCAGGGTGTGCTGACCGAGGCCGAGTTCGAGGCCGAGAAGGCCCGGATCCTCGCGTCGTAGCGGTTCCCGGAGCCGTCACTCCGCGCGCCACACCGGCGCGCGCTTCTCGGCGAACGCGCGGGCCCCTTCCTGCGCGTCCGCGGAGGCGAACACCGGCTCGACGAGTGCACGCTGCGACGCGAACGCCTCCGCGTCGGTGTACTGCACGGCCGACGCCATGATCTGCTTGGAGGCACGGACGGCGAGCGGTCCGTTGCCGCTGATGCGGGCGGCGAGCGCCCGCGCGCCGTCGAGGGCCGCGCCCGGCTCGGTGAGGGTGTTGACCAGGCCGTGCGCGTGCGCCACCTCGGCGGTGAGGGGGTCACCGGTGAGCACGATCTCCATGGCGAGCTGGTAGGGCAGCACCTTGGGCAGGCGCAGCAGACCGCCGGCCGCGGCGACGAGCCCGCGTTTGACCTCGGGCAGGCCGAACTTGGCGCCCCGGGCGGCGACGACGAGGTCCGCCGAGAGGGCGAGCTCGCACCCGCCGGCGAGTGCCCAGCCCTCGACCGCGGCGATCAGCGGCTTGGTCGGCGGCCGCTCCGTGAGCCCGGCGAATCCCCGTCCGGGCAGCGAGGGCCGCTCGCCCCGGGTGAACGCCTTGAGGTCCATGCCGGCGCAGAAGGTGCCGCCGGCGCCGGTGATGATCCCGACGACCAGGTCCGGTCGCGCCTCGAACTCGTCGACGGCGGCGGCGAGCGCCTTGGCGACCTCGAGATCGACGGCGTTGCGCGCCTCGGGCCGGTTGATGGTCATGACGGCGATGCCGTCGCCGAACTCGGTCAGTACAGCGCTCACGTGGTGTCTCCTCGGGGTCCTCGGGGTTCCGGCCGGGCACGGGGCGGAACGTCCCGTCGAGTCGATCACCGGACCGGCGCCCGAGACAAAGTCCGAACGGGGTATCGACCCATAGCCGAAACCTATGTAGGGAGGCCGGGGTCATGAGGTACCCGTCACTGTTCGCGCACGGACGGGAAGAACCCGGCCGCGGGGCGTGTTGGACCCGACCGATCGACGACGGCCACGACACGGAAGGAGGCATGCGATGTGCACATCACCCCCGGCTGCGCCGGTGCGGCATCACGTCGCGGGCATCCTTCCGCCGACCGGGCCCCGACATGCGGGGCCGCCGGCGGCACCACCCGGCAGCTGCTGACCGCCGGGCGGACACCCCTCGTCCGGTGACCGCCGCTCCGACTTCGTTTACGGCACCGAGAACCCATCTGCCACAATCGGATTCGAGACACCGCACTGGGTGGCTGCGACTCCGTCGCGAGTCCTGCGCCGCCCCGACCAGACCTGCATCCCCATCCTCGGAAGGAGGACCTGCCCGTGACCACGATGCTCACCGACCTGCTCGCCCCGTCGGACGCCACGCCGGACTGGGACCTGGCCGCGTGCCGCGGCGACGCGACGCCGGACGCCTGGTTCCCGGACCCGTCGGAGTCGTTCGACTACGCCCGCAACGTGTGCGCCCGCTGCCCCCTTGCCACCGCGTGCGCCACCTACGCCACCGAGACCCGGCAGTCCGGCATCTGGGGCGGCCGGGAGTTCCGCCGCGGCCGCGTGACCCGCGGATAAGCCCGCACGCCACGCCCTGCGCCCCCGTCGCCGACTCCCGTGGTGACG
The DNA here is from genome assembly GCF_015654185.1 of Rhodococcus sp. M8. Classification (NCBI taxonomy): domain Bacteria; kingdom Bacillati; phylum Actinomycetota; class Actinomycetes; order Mycobacteriales; family Nocardiaceae; genus Rhodococcus; species Rhodococcus sp. M8. The sequence goes on along the minus strand of NZ_CP064065.1, from coordinate 4,051,548 downwards.
GGGGCGCCGCGTTGTGCACGGCCCTGGCACCTACCGATCGTTCAGTAAACATGTCATGCTGGCCGGCGTGGAACACATCGCACTCGCCGTGGCCGACGGCATCGCCACCATCACCCTCGACCGCCCCGACCGGCTCAACGCCTTCACCACCACGATGGAGCACGAGCTGATCGCGGCCTACGACCGCTGCGACGCCGACGATTCCGTGCGCGCCGTCGTACTCACCGGCGCCGGGCGCGCATTCTGCGCCGGCGCCGACCTCTCCGGCGGTGCCGACACGTTCGCGCAGCGACTCGACGAGCCGAGCGACGACGCGACCGCCGACGTCCGGCGCGATGACACGGCCGCCGACGTCCGGCGCGATGACACGGCCGCCGACGTCCGGCGCGACGACGCGACCGCCGACGTCCGGCGCGACGGTGGCGGCCGCGTCGTGCTGCGCATGTTCGAATGCCGCAAGCCGATCATCGCGGCGATCAACGGCCCGGCCGTCGGCGTCGGCATCACCATGACGCTCGCGGCGGATTTCCGCCTCGCCGCCGACGACGCCCGCATCGGCTTCGTGTTCAACCGCCGCGGCCTCGTCCCCGAGTCGTGCTCCACCTGGTTCCTGCCCCGCCTGGTTCCGCTGCAGACTGCCCTGGACTGGGTGTATTCGGGACGGATCCTCGACGCGGCCGAGGCCCACACGGCCGGGCTCGTCTATGCGCTGTATCCCGGGGCCGAACTGCTCGAGCGGGCGTATGCGCTGGCCCGCAGCCTCACCGAGCACTCGGCCCCGGTGTCGGTGGCGCTCTCGCGGCAGATGATGTGGCGCACGCTGGGCGCCGAGCACCCCATGGTCGCGCACCGCATCGAGACGCGCGGCATCAACCTCCGCGGCGTCGGACGCGACGCCCGCGAGGGCATCTCTGCGTTTCTCGAGAAGCGTCCCGCAGCGTTCCCGGACAGCGTGTCCGCCGACCTGCCGGACCTGTTCCGCGACGATCTGCCCGTACCGCCGTTCCACGCATGAACGGTCACCATTGACTGTTTAGTGGCGCGGCCCCTACGCTCGAAGCGACGAACACAGAGAGGGAACCATGACCACTCGTACCCGGCCCCCCGTCGTCGAACGCTGGCATCACATCGTCGAGCACGAGGACATGGCCGCCCTCGAGGACCTGATCGCCGACGACGCCGTATTCTCCTCCCCCGCGGTGTTCACACCGCAGGAAGGCAAGGCCAAGACCGTCGCCTACCTGCGGGCGGCGCTCACCGTATTCTCAGGTACGGGATTCCGCTACGTCGACGAGTGGTACAACGACGACTCGGCGGTTCTCGAGTTCACCGCCGATCTCGACGGCATCCACGTCAACGGCATCGACCTGATCCGCTGGGACGACCGCGGCCGGATCATCTCGTTCAAGGTCATGGCCCGTCCGCTGAAGGGCCTGCAGGCCCTCATCCCGCTCATGGCCGCCCAGCTCGGGCAGTCGTAACACCGAATTTACCAAGGAGATTCGCATGGCCCTGCCTTCGATCCTGCAAGACCGGCTGCGCCTGCCCGTCGTGGCGTCGCCGATGTTCATCGTCTCCGGTCCGGACCTGGTGATCGCCCAGTGCACCTCCGGCGTCGTCGGCTCCTTCCCCTCGCTCAACGCCCGCCCCCAGGCGATGCTGCGCGAGTGGCTCACCCGCATCACCGAGGCCCTCGCCAAGCACGACGCCAACCACCCCGAGGCGCCGTCCGCGCCCTACGCGGTCAACCTCATCGTGCACCGCTCCAACGACCGCCTCGAAGAAGACCTCGCCACGATCGTCGAGTTCGAGGTCCCGGTCGTCATCACCTCCCTCGGCGCCCGCACCGACGTCAACGACGCCATCCACTCCTACGGCGGCATCGTCCTGCACGACGTCATCAACAACACCTTCGCCCGCAAGGCCGTCGACAAGGGCGCCGACGGCCTCATCGCCGTGGCCGCCGGCGCCGGCGGCCACGCCGGCGCCCAGTCACCGTTCGCGCTGATCCAGGAGATCCGCGAGTGGTTCGACGGCCCGCTGCTGCTGTCGGGCTCGATCGCGCACGGCCGTTCGATCCTCGCGGCCCAGGCCGCCGGCGCCGATCTCGCCTACGTCGGTTCGGCGTTCATCGCCACCGCCGAGGCCAACGCCGACTCCGCGTACAAGCAGATGATCGTCGACTCCGGCGCCACGGACATCGTCTACTCCAACCTGTTCACCGGCGTGCACGGCAACTACCTGCGCGGCAGCATCGAAGCCGCGGGGCTCGACCCCGACAACCTTCCCCAGTCCGACCCCTCGGCCATGGACTTCGGCACCGGCGAGAAATCCGGGTCAGCTCCGAAGGCGAAGGCCTGGCGCGACATCTGGGGTTCCGGGCAGGGTGTCGGCGCGGTCGACGCCGTCGTCCCCGCCGCCGAGCTCGTCGACCGGCTCGCCACCGAGTACCGCGCGGCGCGGGAGCGGCTCGCCGGCCTGTAGGCGCACCGTCCGGCTGACCGCGGTCGCCACGACCACCCCGCCGAGGAGCGCGGCGAGCATCCACGCGGTGCTCGCCGCGCCGACGGCCGTCGTCAGCACGCCCACCGTCAGCGGGGCGAACATCGCCGGCAACGAGGTGACCAGCCCGGTCGCCGCGCCGACCCGGCCCCGCACCTCGTCGGGCACCAGTTCGGCACAGCGTGCGGTCACCACCACCGACCACGACGGGGTCACCGCCAGCAGGGCGGCATAACCGGCGGCGGCGACGACCGGCGACCCCGTGGCCGCCGCGAGGACCGCCAGGACACCGAGGCCCGCCGAGAGCACGAGCAGACGGTGCGCCGGGATCCAACGGCGGAGCCGCGGCACCGCCAGCGCCCCGAGCATGCCCCCGCCGTAGGCGACGGCGAGCGCGATCCCGACTGTCGAGGACGGCGCGCCGCTGCCGGCCAGGAGCACGACCACCACCAGACCACAGCCGTTGACCACGAACTCGGCGACGGCCGTCAGCGCCGCGGTGGTGCGAACGAACGGGTGGGATGCGAACCACCGCAACCCGTCCCGGATGGCGGCCCACGGCCGTTCCGCGGCGGAACCGGGGACGCGCGGCGCCTGCAGCGGGGTGCGCACCCGGGCCGCGGCCGCTCCCGCCACCACGAACGACACGGCATGGCCCGCGAAGGGCAGCGCGGCGCCGAGACCGTAGAGGGTCGCCGCGAGCGGCGGGCCGGCCACCCCGGTCGCGTACCCCCGCGCCTCGAAAAGCCCGTACGCCGTGCCGATCTGCTCGCGCTCGACCACCTGCGGCACAGCCGCGTCCTCGGCGAGTCCGCGCACCGCCCACCCCGCCCCGAGCACCGACACCGCGACGAGGACGGGCACCGGATGGAACAGACCGCGCCACGCGCAGCCCGCGAGCACCGCGGCGGCGGCCGCCGAGCAGGCGTCGACGGTGATCATGACGCGACGGCGATCGAAGCGGTCGACGATCCAGCCGGCCGGGACCGTCGCGGCCGTGAAGGCACCCATCGTCACGGTCGAGACCAGCCCGACCGTCGCGGCCGAACCGCTGACCGCGAGCACCCACAACATGATCGCGACGCCGTAGCCGCGGCTGCCGAGCTGCGCGACCGCCTGACCGGCGCACAGCCGCGCGAAGTCGGGGTTGCGGAGCGCACCACCGCCGGCGGACAACGGGCGTCACCCGAGTCCGGCGGCGGGGCGGCCCAGCGCGGTGACCGCCAGGGCCGGCTCGGCGGTGGGATCGCAGCCGAGCAGGTCCTCGAGCTCGCGGTCGCGCATCGCCGTCGCCGTCACCGCGCCCAGGCCCAGCGCGGTGGCGGTGAGCAGGACGGTCTGACTGACGTGGCCGAGTTCGATGAGGATGTCGCGGTAGGCGCGGGAACGTTCGTACCGCCACCGGGTCCGGGCCGGTACCGCCGTGTAGATCAGCAACGCCGCGCAGTCCGACAGCCACGGCTGCTCGCCGAGCGCCGCGCCCAGCACGGAGCCGGGCACGCTGTCGCCGATCCGTTCCAGCCCGCCGCGCAGCGGCGCGTAGTGGAAGAACCCCGGCGCGAGCCCGTCGACGCGGTTCGCGTAGAGGTACAGCTCGATGGGGGTGCGGGCGCCGGCGGACGGGCTGGTCTTCAACAGCACCTGCCCCACCTGCGGATGGTCGATCACTTCGACGGGTCCCGTCGCAACGCGGGCGACGGTGCCCACCGCGTCCAGGGACACGGGGTCGGCGGTGAACTGCCGGACCGAGCGGCGCTCGAACAGGGCGTCGACGAGTCCCGGGCGCCGCCACGCGGACGAGTCCGGCCGGTCGCCGGGCACGGGAATCATCGGATGCTGCGGGTAGGACTTGGCCGGCGCAGGGGCGGGCTGCTCGCTCGCCTTGGCCGCCGACCGCAGCTCGTCGTCGAGCACGTCGGCGAACCGGACGTCGGAGCCGGTGCGGGCCGCGAAGTGCAGGTAGCGGGCCGAGGGGCCCCACGTGCCCCACTCGGCGAGCATCTGCTGTTGTTCGACGTGCTCGGCCGACCCCTCGGCGACGAGGACCTGCGCCTCGAGCAGCCGGCGAGCGATTCCGAGCGGCAGCTCCCCCAGTTCGGCGATGCTGTCGAGTTCGCGCCACGACGCGAACCAGCGCAGCACCCGCTCGCTGTCGGGGGTGAGCGCGAACTGCCGGTGGTGCAGGTAGTCGTCCCACACCAGCGTGCCGTCACGCCAGAACAGCACCGCATACTCGGCAACGGCGACGCGGGTCATCGGTTCTCTCCTCGGGGGGCGGGGGCGGGGGCGGTCGCGGCGGCGATCAGGGCGCGCACCGCGTTCGTGGTGTCGGTGTCACCGGCGCCGTGTTCGGTCCAGCGCCAGTCGAATTCGGGGTTGACCTCGAGAAACACCGGGCCGCCGGGCGTGTCGAGCAGGTCGAAGGCGGCGAGGTCGAGCCGGAACCGGTCGAGGAGCGTCCGCAGCGATGCGGCCACGTCGTCGGGAATGTCGCAGCGCCGCACGGTGATCGACTCCGGCCGGGTCCACAGCGACTCGGGGGTGGGCCGGGTGACCGCGTAGCCGATCAGCGTTCCGCCCACGGCGTGGATCCGCAGCTCCCGGTCGGCGGCCACATACTCCTGCACGAGCACCGGTGCGCCCGTGCGGTGTTCGCCGTCGAGCGACGCGCGGCTGACGCGCTGCGGGTAGACGCCCCGCAGGCGGCCGGGTTGCGGTTCGACGCAGTGCCGGCCGAGGCTCTTGACCAGCAGGTCGCCGGGCCCCGGCAGGGCCCGGGCCGCGACGTCGAGCCGCGTGGTCACGAGGGTGGCGGGCACACGCAGCCCGGCCGCGCGGGCGGCGGCGAGCTGGGTCAGGCGGTCGGGGGTTCCGGGCCGGGCCCCGGAGTTGAGCGTGTGCAGGCCGGGGTGCGCGGCAAGGGCGGCGACGAGCGCCTGCCACTGGTCGCGCACGTGCTGCACTGCGTCGGGGGTGGTCTGCGCGGTGCGCAGTGCGTCGACGTCGAAGTAGCGCAGCCAGCACACCCGGGGCCGGAACGTCTGGCCGTCGCGGGTGAGCAGGCCGGCGAACGGATCCCACTGCACGTCCGTGTCGGCACACCGGTCGCTGTCGAGACGCACCAGCGCGATGCCGCGGGCGGCGAGCCACAGCGACAGCTCGTCGATCTCGCGGTCGGCGGCCCGGGTGAGGACGAGGACACACGGCGCCGGATCCGTCGCCGCGGGATGCCCGACGCGGGCCTGGAAGTCCCGGGATTCGGCGGAGGCGGTGGTGAGGTGGGGGTGCGAGCGCAGCAGCAACGGCAGCGCAGCGGTCATGAGGGGTTCCTTCGGTGGCGGTCGTCGGGACGGTACGGCCGGGGCACCGTGGTGCCCCGGCCGTTGCACGCCCGCCGATCAGCCGCCGTGGCAGCCCTTGCAGCCGGGCCGCGTCATGGCCTCGACGTAGTCGCTCGCGTAGGCCGCGAAGGTGGCGTCCTCGATCGCCGCGACGCTGCGCAGCGCGGCTTCGTCACCGGCGTCGAGGGTGAGCAGGGTCCGGGCCATCTCTTCGATGTTCATGGCGTCCGCCTTTTCTGGGAGGTTCCGCCGTTCCCGGGACCGGGTAGGCGGGCGTCGATCCGACGTATCGATCGTCGGCGACGGCGCCGCCCCCGGCCAGGCACCCCAGGGCGGGATCTGCCCACCCCTGCCGGTCAGACCTCGTTGTAATAGGTCAGCTTCGGCGCACCCGCGAGCAGCGGACCGAGATCGGTGATCGCACCGGGCCCGGCCCGGAACTCGCGGTACGCGGCGTCGTGCTGCTCCGACTCCCACTTCTCCACGACCACCCAGCGGGCCTCGTTCGAACGGTCGGCGAGCACCTCGAGGCCCAGGCAGCCGTCGAACGCGCGGGTTTCCTTCAGAACACGATCCATCAGCGCGCGGGCCTCCCCGAGCACGTCGGGCTTGAACTCGAGCTCCAGGAATGCGGTCAGTGCCATAGCTTCTCCTCGTGGACGAACTTGCGGGACAACACTTCCGGCGACGTCAGAAGATCGAGTAGCCGCCGTCGATCAGGGTGGACGATCCGGTCTGGAACGCGGACGCGTCGCTCGCGAGGTACACGGCGATGCCGGCGAAGTCCTCGGGAGTTCCCCACCGGCCCAACGGTACCCGGGAAATGACGTGCGTGGTGAACGATTCGGAGCCCTGGAGCGGTCCGGTCATGTCGGTGGCGATCCAGCCGGGCAGCACGCTGTTGACGCGGATGCGGTGCCGGGCGAGTTCCACCGCGCACCCGTTGGCCAGGGCCAGGACCCCTGCCTTGGTGGCGGCGTAGGCCTGATTGCGCCCGGCGCCCTGGATCGCACCCAGGCTGGAGGTGACGATCACCGATCCGCCGGTGCCCTGGTCGACGAGCACCCTGGCCGTCTCGCGCAGGGTGAAGTACGCCCCGTCGAGGTTGGCGGCCGTCACCTTCCGGTAGTCCTCGGTACTCGACTCGACGAACTTGACGAGGGGCACGCCGATTCCGGCGTTGACCACGACGACGTCGAGGCCGCCGAGCTCCGCGACCGTCGCGGCGACACCGTCGCGCACGGCCTCCTCGTCGGACACGTCCACCGATCGGGTCACCACGCGGGCCCCGGTCGTCGCGAGATCGGCCGCCGCCTTCTCGAGGCGTTCGGCGCCACGGCCCCACAGCGCCACGTCGGCACCTGCGGAGGCGAGCCCGCGCGCCATGCCCAGCCCGATTCCGGCCGAGCCGCCGGTGACCAGTGCCCGCTTGCCGGACAGATCGAACATGGTGTCTCTCCTTCGGATACGGGGTGGATCAGGCGTGTTCGGCGGCGATGTCGCGTCCGATGATCTCCTTCATGATCTCGGTGGTGCCACCGTAGATGGTCTGGATGCGGGTGTCGACGTAGGCGCGGCCGATGGGGTACTCCATCATGTAGCCGTAGCCGCCGTGCAACTGCACGCACCGGTCGACGACGCGCTTCTGCAGCTCGCTGGCCCACCATTTGGCCTTGGCGGCGTCGACCGCGGTCAGCTCGCCCGCGTTGAGCGCCAGGACGCACCGGTCGATGTGCGAGCCGGTGACCTCGATCTCGGTGAGCATCTCGGCGAGGGCGAAGCGGGTGTTCTGCAGGTCGCCGATCGGCTTGCCGAACGCCCTGCGTTCGAACACGTAGTCCTTGGTCCACTCGTACGCCGCCCGCGCGGCCGCGATCGCGGCGACGGCGATGGAGAGGCGCTCGAGGGGCAGGTGCTCCATCAGGTGGAAGAATCCCTGCCCTTCGGTGCCGAGCAGGTTCGCGGCCGGCACCCGCACGCCCTCGAAGGACAGTTCGGCGGTGTCCTGCCCGGCCAGGCCCACCTTGTGCAGCTTGCGGCCGCGGGAAAAGCCCGGCATGTCGCGTTCGACGACGAGCAGGGAGAATCCGCGGGCACCGGCGTGCGGGTCGGTGCGGGCGACGACGATGACCAGATCGGAGTGGATACCGTTGGTGATGAACGTCTTCTGCCCGGTCAGGATCCAGTCGTCGCCGTCGCGCACGGCGGTGGTCTTGACGGCTTGCAGGTCCGAGCCGGTGCCGGGTTCGGTCATGGCGATCGCGCCGATCAGCTCCCCGGCGGCCATGCCGGGCAGCCAGCGCCGCTTCTGGTCCTCGGTGCCGAGGTCGGCGACATAGGGGATGGCGATGTCGTCCTGCAGGCTCATGCCGGAGCCGAAGGAGGTTGTGCCGGTGCGGGCGATCTCCTCGGCGACGACGCAGCGGAACCGGTAGTCGGTCACCCCGGAGCCGCCGTATTCTTCGGGGACGCCGAGGCCGACGATGCCGGACTTGCCGGCGGCGAGCCAGGCGGAGCGGTCGATGAGCCGCTCGGTCTCCCACCGTTCGTAGTGCGGTTCGACCTCGCGGGCGAGGAATTCGCGCACGGTGTCCCGGTACGCCTCGTGGTCGGCTTCGAAAAGGTTGCGGTGCATCGGTTCTCTCCCAGGAGGGCGAAGGACGGTCGGGTCGGCGGGCGATCGGCGCTCAGTTCCTCCGCACCGGCGACGAGCCGCTGGGCGGGTCCGGCGCGGCCCGGTATCCCACGATGCGCAGGGCGATGACGGTGTAGCGGGCGGTGACTTGGTCGGGGGTGAGCGGGCCGCCGAGCCGGAACCAGCGGGCGATGGACTGGCACATGCCGAGCAGGGCACGCACGGATTCGGCGATGTCGTCGACGGCGAAGACGCCGCGCTCGACCCCGTCGTCGACGAGGTCGAGGGCCATGAGCTCGAGGCGCTTCCGGGTCGCGGCGTAGTTGCGGCGGTTCTGCGGGGACACGTGCCGCAGTTCGGAGTCGAGTGCGGACTGCGGGGCGCGGTGCGTCGAGTTCAGCACGATCGCCTCGACGAAGTTGGTGAAGCGCCGGACGGGGTCGTCACCACCCTCGCCGACGGCGGCGAGGGCGCGTTCGATCAGGTCCCGGACGGCGGTGTCGAGCAGGGTGACGAGAACGGCTTCCTTGTTCTCGTGGTGGTAGTACAGCGCGGGCACCGTCACCCCGACCCGGCGGGCCAGGTCGCGGACGGTGGTTCCGTGGAAACCGTTCTCTCCGAAGGCTTCCAGCGCGTGATCGAGGATGGGGCCGAGCTGCAGGGGCTCGAACTCCCGCCAGTTCGCGAACCTGGGGGGTGCGGGCTCCACAGTCATCGGCCCCGTCCTCTCATGCGTCGATCAGCTCACGCGGCGCTCAGCGCGGGGCCATGCGGATGGCGCCGTCGAGGCGGATGACCTCGCCGTTGAGCATCGGGTTGGAGACGATGTGCGCGGCCAGGGCGCCGTACTCGGACGGGTCGCCGAGGCGGGCCGGGTGGGGCACCTGCTGGCCGAGCGAGGCCTGCGCCTCCTCCGGCAGGGAGCCGAGGAGCGGGGTCTTGAACAGGCCGGGGGCGATGGTGACGACGCGGATCAGCAGCGCCGCGAGATCGCGGGCGATCGGCAGGGTCATGCCGACGACGCCGCCCTTGGACGCGGAGTAGGCGGCCTGGCCGATCTGGCCGTCGAACGCGGCGACGGAGGCGGTGTTGATGATGACGCCGCGCTCGCCGTCGATCGGCTCGGTCCTGGCGATGCGCTCGGCGGCCAGGCGGATCACGTTGAACGTGCCGACGAGATTCACGTTGATGATCTTGGTGAAGTCGGCGAGCGGGAACGCGCCCTTCTTGCTCACGGTCTTGATGGCGTTGCCGATGCCGGCGCAGTTGACCGCGACGCGCAGCGGGCCGAGCGATTCGGCGAGGTCGAGGGCCTCGACGACGGCGGCCTCGTCGGTGACGTCGGCGGCGGCGAAGCGGACGCGGTCGCCGAGCTCCTTGGCGACGGTCTCACCGTTGGAGGAGGGCAGGTCGATGATGACGACCTGCGCGCCGTCGGCGAGCAGGGCCTTGACGGTGGCCAGGCCGAGGCCGGATGCACCGCCGGTGACGACGGCAACGCTGTCGTTGACGATCATGAGATTCCTTTCGGATGTGGTTGCGGGTCAGAGACGTTCGATGATGGTGGCATTGGCCATGCCGGCACCCTCGCACATGGTCTGCAGGCCGTACCGGCCGCCGGTGGCCTCGAGGTGGTTGACCAGCGTGGTCAGCAGCCGGGTGCCCGACGAGCCGAGGGCGTGTCCGAGGGCGATCGCGCCGCCGCGCGGGTTGAGCCGGGCCGGATCCGCCCCGAACTCGTGCGCCCACATCAGCGGCACCGGGGCGAACGCCTCGTTGACCTCGTAGGCGTCGATGTCGTCGATGCCCAGACCCGAGCGGGCCAGGATCTTCTTCGTCGCGGGGATGGGGGCGGTGAGCATGAACATCGGATCGTCGCCGGCGACGGCGAAGGAATGGAACCGCGCCCGCGGGGTCAGGCCCAGCTTGGCCGCGGCCTCCTCGCTCATGATCAGCACCGCCGACGCCCCGTCGGTCAGCGGCGACGAGTTGCCCGGGGTGATGTGCCAGCCGGCCTCCGGGAAGCGCGCGGCGTACGCCTCGGTGTAGAACGACGGCTTCAGCCCGGCCAGGGCCTCGGCGGTGGTGGCGGCGCGCACCGTCTCGTCGACGGTGTGCCGGACCTGCTCACCGGCGGCATTGGTGACCGTGATCGGGACGATCTCCTTGTCGAAGAAGCCGGCGGCGATCGCCTCGGCGGCCCGCTGGTGCGACTGCGCCGAGAACGCGTCGAGGGCCTCGCGGTCGAACTTCCACTTCGCGGCGATCAGCTCGGCGGAGATGCCCTGGTTGACCAGGCCCTCGGGGTAGCGGGCGGCGATACCCGGGCCGGAGGCGTCCTGCCCCATCGACGACGTACCCATCGGCACCCGGCTCATCGACTCCACACCGCACGCGATGACGATGTCGTAGGCGCCGGCGATGATGCCCTGGGCGGCGAAGTGGGCGGCCTGCTGGCTCGAGCCGCACTGCCGGTCGATGGTGGTGGCCGGCACCGACTCGGGGAAGCCGGCCGACAGCAGGGCGGTGCGGGAGATGTTCAGGGCCTGCTCGCCCGCCTGGTTGACGCAGCCGCCGATGACGTCGTCGACGAGGGCGGGGTCGAGGTCGTTGCGCGAGGTGATCTCACGCAGCACGTGGGCGAGCAGCTCGACGGGATGGGTGCCGGACAGGGCGCCGCCGGGCTTGCCCTTGCCGACCGCGGTGCGGACCACGTCGACGATGACAGCGTTGGTCATGAGGAGTTCCTTTCGAGGGTTGGAGCGGCCCGGGTGCCCCGGAGGGGATCGACGAGACCCCGGGCCGAGATCAGGGGGTCAGCGACCCTTCCAGACCGGCTGCCGCTTCTGCGCGAACGCGGTCGGGCCTTCCTTGGCGTCGTCGCTGGTGAACACCACCTTCACCGCGGCGGCGTTGGCCTCCCACACACCCGGCTCCCAGTCGGCGCCGTGCGCGGTCCGGTGGATCATCGACTTCGATTCGCGTACCGAGAGCGGAGCGTTCGCGGCGATGGTCTCGGCCAGCCCGAGCGCCATCTCGAGCGCCGTGCCGTGCGGTGCGACCCGGTTGACCAGGCCCAGTTCCTTGCCCTGCGCAGCGGAGATCGGCTCACCGGTCAGCGCCAGTTCCAGCGCGACCTTGCGGGGGATCTGCTGTTGGAGCCGGATCACCCCGCCCGCGGCGGCGAAGAGACCTCGCTTGACCTCGGGCAGGCCCAGCTGGGCCTCCTCGTCGACGACGGCGAGGTCGGACGCGAGCACCAGCTCGGTGCCGCCACCGAGCGCGAACCCGTTGACCGCGGCGATGGTCGGCTTGCTGATCCAGTGCTGGGCATAGCCGGCGAAACCCCATTCGGGGTGCCCGTCGGCGGCGATGCTCTCGCCCGTGGCCAGGGCCTTGAGGTCGGCGCCCGCGCAGAACGCGCGGCCCGCACCGGTGAGCACAACGACGCGCACGTCGTCGTCCGCCTCCGCCTGCTCGAGCAGCGTGCCGACCGCCGTCGCCAGCGCTGCGTTCACGGCGTTGAGCGCCCGGGGGCGGTTGAGCGTGATGACGGCGATGCCGCCACGCCGCTCGTACTGTGCGGCAGGTTCGGTAACGGTGGACTCGTCGGCCATGTGCGCCCCTATCGGATACAGTCGGCGTTACTTATCGATCGCTAAAGGACTATCACGGATCGATCGATCGGTCAATGGCCTGATCTAACTAGCGTCCGATCAGACGGTTCTGGTATGGATGAGGCCGTACGCGTGAGCCGCGACACGGATTCCCGAAGACACGGGCCCCCGAGACACGGAGCCCCGAGACAGGCTCGGCCACCAGGACGGCAGGAGAACTCATGCAGGCGGTACAACTGACCGAAGCAACCGGGCCCGACGGCGTACGACTCGTGGACCTTCCCGAGCCCGACGCGGACGGCCTCGTCGTCGTCGATCTGCACGCGGCCGGAGTCTCGTTCCCAGACCTGCTGCAGACCACAGCGAGCTACCAGGTCGTGCGCCCCCTGCCGTCCGTGCTCGGCGTCGAAGGCGCCGGCACCGTGCGCACCGCCCCGGCCGGCAGCGGCCTGAGCCCGGGGCAGCGCGTCGCCGTCCTCGCCACCGGCGGCGCCTGGCAGCAGACCGTCGCGGTGGATCCGAAATCCGTCTTTCCGCTTCCCGATTCGGTGTCCCTGACGGCCGGAGCCGGATTCCTCATGAACTACCTGACCGTCCACTTCGCCCTCGACGAACGAGCCCGCTACCGCGCCGGCGAGACGGTGCTCGTGCACGGCGCCGCAGGCGGGGTCGGCGTCGCCGCCCTGCAGGTCGCGGCCGCGCTCGGACTCGAGACCATCGCGGTGGTGAGCACCGAGGAGAAGGCCGCGGTCGCGAAGGCCAACCGCGCCACCCACACCGTCGCCGTGGAGGGCTTCAAGGACCGGGTCCTCGAGCTCACCGGCGGACGCGGCGTCGACATCGTTCTCGATCCCGTCGGCGGCGACCGGTTCACCGACAGCCTGCGCAGCCTGGCACCGAACGGACGGGTCGTGGTCCTCGGCTTCACCGGCGGTGAGATTCCCACCGTCAAAGTGAATCGTCTTCTGCTCAAGAACATCTCGGTCCTCGGCGCCGGATGGGGCGAATACGTGCGTACCTTCCCCGGCTACACCGCCCAGCAATGGGCGCAGCTCGAGCCGCTGCTGCGCTCCGGGGCACTGCAGATCCCCGAACCCACCGTCCACCCGATGACGCACGCCGCCGAGGCGCTGCGGTCGCTCGCACATCGCTCCGCCACCGGCAAGGTCGCCCTGGCGCTGCGCCCCTGACGTCCCGAGAGACCCTGACCGTCCCGAGAACCCCACCCCCGGAGGACCCATGACCATCGATCCCGTCGGCGTCGACGTCACCGTCGACGACGGCATCCTGCGCGTCACCCTCAACCGGCCCGCACGGATGAACGCCGTCACCACCGCCACCCTCGAGACCGTCGCCGACGCCTTCGAGAAGCACGCCGGCGACGACGCCGTGCGCGTCGCGGTCCTCACCGGCACCGGTCGCGCCTTCTGCACCGGCGCCGACCTCGCCGGCAAGGACCTGTCCGCTCCGCCGTCGGCCGGGACCATCGACGCCGCCAACCGCACCGTCGCCGCGATCCGCGCCTTCCCTCGCCCGGTCATCGGCGCCGTCAACGGTCCCGCCGCCGGCGTCGGCGTGTCCCTCGCCCTGGGCTGCGACCTCACCGTCGCGGCCGAGTCCGCCTACCTGCTGCTCGCCTTCACCCGCATCGGCCTCATGCCCGACGGCGGCGCGACCGCACTCGTCGCCGCGTCGATCGGCCGTGCCCGTGCCCTGAAGATGGCGCTGCTCGCCGAACGGCTGCCCGTCACCGAGGCACTCGCGGCCGGGCTGATCGCCGAGGTGCACCCCGACGACGACTTCGCCGCCGCCGTCGACGCGCTCGCCACCCGGCTCGCCGCCGGACCGGTCGAGGCCTTCCACGCCACCAAGGACGCGATCAACGACGCGACCCTCGGCGAGCTCGACAGCGCGTTCACCCGCGAGCGCGCCGGGCAGCTCGAGCTGCTGGCGTCCGCGGACTTCCACGAGGGCGTGAGCGCCTTCCAGGAGAAGCGGACGGCGGTGTTCGGCCGGGGCTGAGCCCGCCCGTCAGGGCTTCGAGGGAGGGGTGGCGCCGACCGTCTTGAGGGCGATCGCGACGTACTTGCGCGCCACCTCCTCCGGGCTCAGGGAGCCCTCGCGGTGGTACCACCGCGGGATGGACTGGCACATGCCGAGCAGCGCACGGGTCGTCTCGGCCGGATCCTCGACGTCGAACGCCCCGCGCCGGGTCCCGTCCTCGACGATCTCGAAGACGAGCTTTTCGATCTCCTTGCGCACCGCGCGGTAGCGCTGCCGGTTCTCGGGGCTGAGGTAGCGCACCTCGCCCTCGAGGGCGGCGAGGCGGGGACGGTTCGTCATGCGCAGCACGATCGCCTCGATGGCGTTGGAGAGCCGCTGCACCGGATCGTCGCCGCCGTCGGCGTCGGCGGCGTAGGCCCGGGTCATCACGTCGCTGGTCGAGAGCTCGAGCAGCGCGATGAGCAGGCCTTCCTTGTTCTCGTGGTGGTAGTACAGCGCGGGAACGGTGACGCCGACCCGGCGGGCGATCTCCCGTACCGAGGTGCCGTGGAACCCGGTCTCGTAGAAGGCGTCGAGCGCCGCGGAGAGAATGGGAGTCAGCTCCATCGGCTCGAGGCGACGCCAGTCCGGCGCAGCGACACCGTCCGCGACGGTGTCGTCGGTGGAAGTTCCCATTGCCGTACCCAACCTATCGATCGCTACATTCGGACGGCTCGAGGATACCTGTGCGCCGGCCCCGGCCGGGACGCCTGCGCACTCGGGGGCTCCCCGCGAGCGATGGACGCGCGCAGGAAGCACCACGGCGCGGGGACGACGAGGTGGGGGCTAACCCATCGGATCGTCGGCGCCGGCGCGTCCGGTGTCGTGGAACGGCGCCTGGAAGGTGCCCCAGCGCACGCACTCCCAGCCGCCGCCGGGCAGCGGGACCAGTTCGACGCTCTGGGTGTTGGCGAGGTGGTTGCTGGTCGCGAAGCTGCCCGGCACCCGGCCGAGGTGCGCGGCGACGAGGCGGATGGCGGCGCCGTGGCTGACCACGACGACGTCCCCCGAGCCGTCGTCGAGGTAGTCGGTGCGCAGCGACTCGACCACCGGCAGGTACCGGTCCAGGACGTCGAGGCCGGATTCGCCGCCGGGCACCCGGTCGCGCAGGTCGCCGGTGTGCCAGGACTCGTACACCTTCATGAACAGCGCGTGGGATTCCTCGTCGCTGCGGTCCTCGAGCTCACCGACCTGCACCTCGTGCAGGCCTTCGCGGACGACGGTGGTCACACGGGCGGCGAGCTCGACGTGCTCGGCGGTCTGCCGGGCGCGCAGGGCCTGCGAGGCGAACAGGGCTGTCGGCGGCTGCTGCGCGAAGCCCTGTCCGAGGGTGCGGGCCTGCGCAACGCCGAGGTCGGTCAGTTCGGCGCCCGGCAGCTTGGTGTCCAGGCGACGTGCGACATTCGCCACCGTCTGCCCGTGCCGGACCAGGATCAATCGGCCGCTCAACGCTCTTCCTCCCCGCGCCGCAGCCGTTGCAGCCACTGCGCATCCTCTTCGTCCGATACCGGGGCCACACCGTGCTGGGACACCGCCGCCCAGGAGCCGAGGAACCGCACCTGCGCGAAGCGGTGCAGCGCCTTGAGCGCCTCGGCGACGAGCGCGTCGTCGATGTGGCCGACACAGTCCAAGTGGAAAAAGTAGGTCCCGTATTCCTGGCGGGTAGGGCGGGACTCGATGCGGGTGAGGTCGATGCCGCGGGTGGCGAACTCGGTCATGGCCCGCACGAGGGAGCCCGGTTCGTTCGGCAGCTGCAGGATCACGGAGGTGCGGTCGATGCCGGTGCGCGCCGGCGTGGGGGCGGGCCGGGTGGCGAGCACGAACCGGGTGCGGGCGCCGGCGTGGTCGGCGACGCCGTCGGCGAGGACCGGCAGGCCGAGCCGCTGCCCGGCCAGGGCGGTGGACACGCCGGCGTCGGCCTTGCCGGCGGCGACGTCCTCGGCGGCGCCGGCATTGGACGAGGCGGCCACCACGTCGGCCTTCGGCATGTGGTCGACGATCCACTGGCGCACCTGCGCGGCGGCCACCGGATAGGCGTGCACGGTGCGGACCTCGTCGAGCGTGATGCCCGGCCGGGCCACGACGGTGAAGGCGACGTCCAGCTCGGTTTCGGCCACGATCTGCAGGCGCGGGCCGACCGCGAGGGCGTCCATCGTGGGGGGCACCGAGCCCTCCACCGAGCTCTCGATGGGCACCACTGCGCCGTCGACCGCGCCGTCGCGCACGAGTTGCAGCGCCGCGGGCGGGCTGGCGGCCGACACCCGCTCGACCGGGCCGCCGAAGGTGCCGGCGTCCTCGAACCGGGCGAGGGCCATCTCCGTGAAGGTTCCGGTGGGGCCGAAGTAGGCGATGCGGGGCACGCCTAGAAGGGTACGCATCGAACGTGTCCGGGCCCTGTCATCGCGGCAACGGGGTCATCGCGGCAACGGGGTCATCGCGCCGCCAGGCCGAGGGCTGCGAGGTCGCGCGCGACGCCGGCCGGGTCGTCGACCTCGACGGCGAGCAGGATCTCGCGCACGGCCGCGGCCGCCTCGGGGATCAGGGCGGTCAGCCGGCCGGGGTCGGGCGCGGCGAGGGCGGCGCGCACGTCGTCGCCGCGCAGGGCCGCGACGGTGGCGGCGAGCAGGGCGAGCACCTCGTCGGCGTCGCGGGCTCGGGCGACGTAACCGGTGCCGGCGTGGGCGAGGACGGACAGGAAGTCGGCGATCTCCCCCACGTCGCGTCCGGTGGGCAGGCCGGGGCTGTGTCCGGCGCCGACGAGTGCGCGGGCCGTCACGGGCAGGTCACCGGCGTCGACGTAGACGGTCAGAGGGGCGGGTACCGCGACGGCGAGCGCGTCGTCGAGGTCCGCCGCGGTGCAGTCGAGCTGGTAGCGGACCGGGACCGGGCGCAGGCCGGCCAGGCGCTCCGCGTCGGGGGCGACGTCGAGTTCACCGACGATCCGCACCGCGCCGGTGGTCTCCCCGAGGGCCTCGGTCAGCGTGGACACCGGCACCACGAGGTCGCCGATCGCGTCGAGCGCGGGGGCGGCGAGCGCGTCGGCGAGGGTCGGATGCCGGCGGGTGAGCAGGGCGGTGAGCAGGCCGCGGGGCTCCTCGCGGGACGGCGGCATTCCGAGGGTGAGCGGGATCGGCACGTCTCCAGGCTAGTCGCCGGGGTGTTGCGACCCCGCTCACCATGACTTAGGTTTGCCTCACCTACCATTCGAGGAGGATTCGATGCCGGCCACCACCGCCCGTTCCGCGCCCACGACCGCCGAAGCGGTCCGCACCGCCGTCGCCCGCACCGGCTCCGCCGCAGTTGTCACCGGCTCCGCCGCAGTTGTCACCGGCTCCGCCGCAGTTGTCACCGGCTCCGCCGTACTCGCCACCGACGGGGCCGCGCCCGTCACCGCGGTGCTGCACCACCTGCACAGCGACGGCGACCTGCTCGTCGTCGTCCCCGACGACTGTGCCGCCGTTGCGCTGACCTGGCAGCGCGGCGCCGCGGGCCTGCACTCCGTGCTGGAACTGACCGACCACTCGCCGCTGCGGCTGCGCAACCCCGTCCGCTCGCTCATCTGGCTCAGCGGCACCGCCCACGCCGTCGCCGAACCCCGCCGGCTCGCCGCCGACATCGCCGCGACCGTGCCCCACCCCGCGCTGCTCGACGTCGGGCACCGCTCCGAACTGCTGCGCCTACGGCTCACGTCCGTCGTCGCCGCCGACACCACCGGCGCCGAGTCCGTGGAGGTCGCCGACGTCCTCGCGGCCGCGCCGGACCCGTTCGCGGCCGTCGAGTCCGCATGGTTGCAGCACCTCGAGCAGGACCACGGCGACCTCGTCCACCGCATCGCCCGGCACATCCCCGTCAACGACCGGCGCGGCCGCATCCGGCCTCTCGGCCTGGACCGTTACGGCCTGCGCCTGCGACTCGAGTCCGGCCGCGGCGACCACGACGTCCGGATTCCGTTCCCCGAACCCGCCGACGACGTCGAGTCCCTGAGCCGCGCCCTGCGCCGCCTCGTGGGCTGCCCGTTTGCCAACGGGCTGCGCGCGAGGCACTGATCGGGCCCCGCGCTTCGGCGGTATCCTCGAGTCAGCACTCTCCCGAGCGCGTCGCACGCCGAAAGCCGGGAACCATGGCCGATTTCGATCCGGAAGCCACCCGCCCCGCGGGGCAGGGGATCGCGGCGGAACTCGCCGCGGCGGGGTTCGACGACGCCCTCGTCGTCGGCCGGGGCGGCTTCGGCGTCGTCTATCGGTGCCGGCAACGCTCCCTCGGGCGCACCGTCGCGATCAAGGTGCTCTCCTCCGACCTCGACGCCGAGAACCGCGAACGGTTCCTGCGCGAGGGGTTCGCGATGGGCGGGCTGTCCGGCCACCCGAACATCGTCAACATCCTCCAGGTGGGCGTCACCTCCACCGGCCGGCCGTACATCGTGATGCCCTACCACCCCAACGACTCGCTGGCGGTGCGGGTGCGCCGGGACGGGCCGATGCCGTGGTGGGACGTCGTCCGCGTCGGGGTCAAGCTCGCCGGCGCCCTCGAGACCGCCCACCGCGCCGGCACCCTGCACCGCGACGTCAAGCCCGCCAACATCCTCGTCACCGAGTACGGCGAGCCGCAGCTCACCGACTTCGGCATCGCCCGCATCGCCGGCGGCTTCGAAACCGCCACCGGCGCCTTCACCGGATCCCTCGCCTTCACCGCACCCGAGGTGCTCGAGGGCAAGCCGCCCACCCCGGCCTCGGACATCTACGGTCTCGGCGCGGCCATGTTCGCCCTCATCACCGGCCGCGCCGCGTTCGAGCGACGCACGGGCGAGGAGATCATCGCGCAGTTCCTGCGCATCACCAGCCAGCCCATCCCGGACCTGCGCCCCCACGGCATCCCCGACGACGTGTGCGCCGCCATCGAGCACGCCATGTCCGTCGACCCGGCCCGCCGGCCCGCGACCGCGGCCGACTTCGGCCGCGAGCTGCAGCAGACCCAGGCCCGGCACGGCCGCCACGTCGACGACATGGCCCTGCCCGGCGAGCTGCGGTTCCACGACCAGCCGACGGGCCGGCACCCCCTCGCGAAACCCGTCACGGCCACACCCGTCACGGCCACCGCGGCACCCGTCAAACCCGCACCGCCGGGACCGAACGGTCCCCCACCGCCACCGCCGCCCGGCCCACCCCGCCCGAGCGAACCCCCCGCGCGACGAACCGTGCGGCTGCCGGTGCTGCTCGCCGTGCTCGCCGTCGCGCTGCTCGCCGTCGCGGCCACGGCGGTCTACGTGGCGACACGGCAGGCCGGCGACGCCGGGACCGCCGCGGCCGGCGAGACCACCGAGGTCGCCCCGACCGCCGCGTGGCGCCCGCTGCGCGACGCGCCCACCGCCCGCCAGCAGACCGCCGCCACCGTCGCCGACGGCACCGTGTGGGTGTTCGGCGGCTTGGACGACTCCGGCTCCTCCCTCGCCCACGAGGGCTACGACCCGGCCATCGACACCTGGAAGGCCGGGCCCGACCTGCCGATCCCGCTCAACCACGCGACGGCCGTCACGTGGGACGGCGTGCCCGTCGTCCTCGGCGGCTGGATCCCGGACGGCCCCGACCTCACCGCCACCGCATCGAACCGGGTCTTCGCC
The DNA here is from genome assembly GCF_015654185.1 of Rhodococcus sp. M8. Taxonomy (NCBI): domain Bacteria; kingdom Bacillati; phylum Actinomycetota; class Actinomycetes; order Mycobacteriales; family Nocardiaceae; genus Rhodococcus; species Rhodococcus sp. M8. The sequence goes on along the minus strand of NZ_CP064065.1, from coordinate 4,031,793 downwards.
GTCCGCAACGGTGAATGGGTGGAGATGCCACCGATGCCCCGGGCCCGTGCCGCCGGCGCCGCCGTCACCATCGGAAACAAGATCTACGTGTTCGGCGGCCAGGCCGACGACACCCTGATCCGCCCCACCGACGTGTTCGACGGCACCGCCTGGACCACGGTCGCCGACCTGCCGACCCCGCGCGAGCACCTCGCCGCCACCACCGACGGCACCTACGCCTACGCCGTCGGCGGCCGGGACCTGTCCGCCGACAAGAACGTCGCCACCGTCGAGCGCTACGACCCCGCCACCGGCGCGTGGACCGCCCTGCCCGACATGCCCACCCCGCGCGGCGGGCTCGGCGCCACCTACATCGACGGCCGCATCGTCGCCGCCGGCGGCGAGGAACCCACCCGCGTCCTCGCCGACGTCGAGGCGTTCGACCTGACCACCGGCACGTGGTCCGAGCTGCCGGACCTGCGGACCCCGCGGCACGGTCTGGTCCTCGGCGCGGTCGGCGACACCGTCTACGCCATCGACGGCGCCACCGGCCCCACCCACGCCGAGTCGACCTCCGTCACCGAGGCGCTGCAGATCCCGCCGCGCCGCGTCCAGCCCGGGCCGGCGTGGCGGCAGCTGCGTGACGCCCCCACCGCCCGCCAGCAGACCGCCGCCACCGTCGCCGACGGCACCGTGTGGGTGTTCGGCGGACTCGACAACAACGGGTCCACCGCCCGGGTGGAGGGCTACGACCCGGCCATCGACACCTGGAAGGTCGGACCCGATCTCCCCCTCCCGCTCAACCACGCGATGGCCGTCGAGTACGCGGACGAGCTGGTGGTGCTCGGCGGCTGGGTGCCCGAGGGCGCCGACCTCACCGCCCGACCGTCGGATCGGGTGTTCGCGCTGCGCGACGGGCAGTGGACCGAACTACCGGCCATGCCGCAGGCGCGTGCCGCCGCGGCCGCCGTCACCATCGGGGACAGGATCTACGTGTTCGGCGGTCAGGCCGACGACACCCTCCTCGCCGCGACCGACGTCTTCGACGGCAGCGGCTGGAGCACGGTCGCCGACCTGCCGACCCCGCGCGAGCACCTCGCCGCCACCACCGACGGCACCTACGCCTACGCCGTCGGCGGCCGGGACTTGGCCGCCGACAAGAACGTCGCCACCGTCGAGCGCTACGACCCCGCCACCGACACCTGGACGCAGCTTCCCGACATGCCCACCCCCCGCGGCGGGCTCGGTGTCACCCACCTCGACGGCCGCATCGTCGCCGTCGGCGGCGAGGAACCCACCCGCGTCCTCGCCGACGTCGAGGCGTTCGACCTGACCACCGGCACCTGGTCCGAGCTGCCACCGATGGGCGTCGCCCGGCACGGTCTCGTCGTCGCGACCGTGGGCACCACCGTCTACGCCGTCGACGGCGCGCAGCGGCCCACCCACGCGCAGTCCACCGCGTTGGCGGAGGCACTGGACTTCTGGTGAGGAAAGGCCGCTTCGCGGCCGGTGTGTCCTTCGGGTTGCCCCAGCCGCCCGAAGAACACACCGCGGCCCTACCTCCTCCGCGCCACATGACGCGGCCGACTGGAGGTCATCGTGGTCGGCCCACCGACGACCCGCCAGGCATGGACGGGAATGTCATCTCCGACGAACGACCGACGAGGACCCGTTCGAAGCTTGCACACCGCTCCGCGCCCGCACTCCGAGGGTCAGGGCTTCGGCGTGGCGGAACGTGCCCGCCACCAGCCCACCGCACCGGTGACGAGCAGCGCCCCCACGAGCGAGCCGATGATCCCGCTCGGCCGTAGCGACAGTCCGTCGCCGGCCAGAAGACTGACGAGTAGCCCGCCTACGAAGGACCCGGCGAGCCCGGCAGCGAAGGCGAGGGTCCAATCGATCCGCCCCGCCGACCTGCCCAGCAGCAACTGGGCCGCGGCGCCGACGACCATGCCGAACACGAGGATTCCGATGAGCAACATGGCGACAGCATAGACGCTGAGCCCGAATGCGAATGATTATCGGGGCGAACGTCTTTCGGGACTCTCGCCGCTGTGGTGTTCACCGCGGCCGACCGGAGGGACCCCGGACAGCGCACGTCGAGTGCGGCCCACCCGTTCGCCTCGACTGTCGCTGCGCTGGGAGACGTCCGTGAACTCACCCGTGCGCGGGAACTGCTCGACGGTGTGCCCGCGAGCGACGAGCACGGGGTCCCCTGGCCGGTCTACACGCGTATGGCGCACGCCCTGCTCGTGGAGAGGTCGGTCGGGTCCGCCCGTGCGCTCGACCTGGCCGATCCGCTGCGGCACACCACGAACGTCCCCGTCGTCACGGCACTGACGGCGAAGTGATATCGCCGTGCTCGTCACCCGAAGCGCGCTGTCGAGGTGTCGGCAACCTCTCCGGCGTGCAGGCTCTCGCGTTCGTCTAGGCGAGCCGCCTTGTCACCGCACGTCTCGTCCGGGCCGACGAGACGCTCGCGACTGCTGGGGTCCCCGCCGCTCGGCTGTCCGCCCGGGAGCGGGAGATACTCGCCTACCTCCGCACCCCGATGACAGCGGAGGAGATCGCCGCCGCGCTGTTCGTGTCCGTGAACACCGTGCGAACCCACCAGCGCTCGATCTACCGCAAGCTGGGCGTCAACTCCCGTCGGGACGCGATCAAGATCAGGATGTGAGAGGCACGCCACGACGCGGCACAATCGCGACCGTGACGATCCGTACCTGGCTGACGCCACCGCCCCGGCCACCCGCCGAGCACCTCGACCCGACGGCCCGCCGCGCCCTGTGGGTCGAGGTCACCATCGTCCTGCTCGTCACCTTCGGCCTGAGCGGGCTGTCGTCGATGCTGTCGCTGCTCGAATCCGCACTCGCACCGGAGCCGCTGTCCGACCAGACCGTCGCGCTGAACGTCCCCCGCTCGTCGCAGCAGTTCATCGACCTGGCCCGGCAGGTGCTCGGCATCGTCCGGTTGCTGGCATGGGCTGCGCTCGGGGTGTACCTGCTGTGGCGCAGCGGCATCGGCCCGAAGGCGATCGGCTTCGCCCGGGACCAGCTGCGCCGCGGCCTGCTCCCCGGCGTGGGGCTGGCCGCGCTCATAGGAATCCCCGGGCTCGGCCTGTACCTGGTGGCACGGGCGGCGGGCATCAACCTCACCGTCGCGCCCAGCACCCTCGAGGACTATTGGTGGCGGCTGCCGGCGCTGGTGCTGTGGGCGATCGCGAACTCCGCCGCCGAGGAGGTTCTCGTCGTTGCGTACCTGATCACCCGACTGCGGCAGCTCGGCTGGTCGGAGAACTCCTCGCTGCTCGCCTCGTCGCTGCTGCGCGGCAGCTACCACCTCTACCAGGGCCTCGGCGGCGGGCTCGGCAACGTCGTCATGGGTCTGGTGTTCGGCCGGTACTGGCAGCGCACGTCGCAGCTGTGGCCGCTGGTGGTGGCGCACGCGCTGATCGACAGCGTCGCATTCGTCGGCTACCAGGCGCTGCGCGGGCACGTGTCCTGGCTGCCCTAGCCCGGGCTGCGTACATTGGGAGGTCGTGAACGGCGACCATCCCGACCCCCGGCCCCGGCCCCGGCCGCCGCATCAGCCTCCGCAGATGCCGCCGCCGCGCCGCCCGGCACCGATGGGCCGGCCGGCGCCGCCGTCGTCGCCGTCGCCGGAGGGACCGCAGATCATCCGTCGCGACGGACGTCCCCCCGCCCCGCAGCAGGCCTGGTCGCAGGCGCCCACACCGCAGTACCGGCCGCCGGCACCCCCGCCGCGGCAGCCGCGGCCGGCCCCGCCGCCACACGAACCTCCGAGGCAGCAACCGCCGAGGCAGCAGCGCGACTGGGCGCCCAGACAGACCCCCGAACCGTACGACGAGCCGCGCCGCGCCGCGGCGCCCCCACCGCCGGCCCCGCCGCCGCGGCGTCGGCCCACCCCGCCCGCGCCCGAACCGGCCCCGCGCCGTCGCCCCGTCGGCGCCCGTCGCCTGCTGCGCCGCACCGCGATCGTCGTGCTGGTGCTGATCGCCCTCGTCGGCGCCGGTGCCGTCTACCTCGACGGCAAGCTCACCCGCGTCGACGCGCTCGCCGACTACGACGACCGCGTCGGCGACACCCCGGGCACCAACTGGCTGCTTGTGGGGTCCGACAGCCGCACCGGCCTCAGCACCGAGCAGGAGCAGGAACTCGCGACGGGTGGGGAGACCGGCCCGGACCGCACCGACACCGTCATGCTGATCCACGTGCCCAGCGGCGGCGGGGCCACCACGATGGTGTCCCTCCCCCGCGACTCGTACGTCCCGATCCCGGGCCACGGCCAGGACAAGCTGAACGCGTCGTTCGCGCTGGGTGGTCCGGCGCTGCTGGTGCAGACCGTCGAGGGCGCCACCGGCGTGCACATCGACCACTACGCCGAGATCGGGTTCGGCGGCTTCGCCTCGATCGTCGACGACCTCGGGGGTGTGGACGTCTGCCTGCCGCAGGCCATCGACGATCCGCTGGCGGGGATCTCCCTGCCGGCCGGCTGCCAGGAACTCACCGGTCCGCAGGCCCTCGGCTTCGTGCGCACCCGCGCGACGGCGCTGGCCGACCTCGACCGGATGAACAATCAGCGGCTGTTCATGTCCGCCCTGCTCAGCAAGGCCACCGGCCTGAGCACGCTGCTGAACCCGGTGCGGATGTGGTCGCTGGCCTCCGGGGTCGCCGGCTCGTTGCGGGTCGACGAGAGCGACCACATGTGGCACCTGGCCCGGCTCGGGTGGGCGATGCGCGGCGAGACGGTGACCGCCACCGTCCCGGTCGGCGGCTTCGAGGACGTCTCCGGGATCGGCAATGTGCTGCTGTGGGATCGGTCGCGGGCCGTGCCGTTCTTCGACGCGTTGGCCCAGGACCAGCAGATTCCGCCGGAACTGCTGACGCCGCCGTCGTGAGCCCGCTCGCCCCGAGCCGAGCGAATGTATCGCTCATCTCCGTAGGCCGACGGAACGATACATTCGCTCGGCCCGGGGTCGGGCCGGGGTCGGCGACGGGACGGGTCAGCGCAGAGTGACCTGACGACTGCGCAGGCCGTCGCGCGAGCGCCGCTCGGCGGCGGTGAGCGGCGCGTCGACCGCCAAGGCATCGGCGAGCCGGGCACCGAACTCGGCGGTCGGGCCGACCCACTCGTTGGGGTGCCGCTCGGGGTCGAGATCGAACACCGGCACGAGCAGGCCGTGGGTGCGGAACGACCCGGCGAACCGCGAGCCCTCCCCCAGGTGCAGTCCGCCCGCGGCGTGCACCCGCGACAACGCGGACATCAGGGTGTCCTCGTCCTCCGGACGCACCCAGCGCAGGTGCGCCTTCTCACCGGCATCCACCCACCAGGCGGCGACGACGCCCTCGCCCTCGAGCCGTGCGGACGGCATGATCGCGTCGTTGGCGTGCTTGACGGTGTGCGCGACGTCGGGTGAGACCTCGACGCCCTCGGGGATCCACCAGTCGAAGTCCTGGTGCACGGTGATCTCCGGGACGACGTCGACGTCGATCAGATCGTGCAGGCGCGGCTCGTCCGGTCCGGGTTCGGCGACGGCGAGCGACGAGCCGGCCTCCGCCTCCCGGGCCCACGCGATCGCCGCGCCGAGCTCGGCGGCCGGGTCGGGGCCGGCGGCGGCGAGCTGCAGCCCGACGTACGCGGTGGTCTCGTCGCGCTCCTCGCGGGCGAGCGCGGCGACGGCGCCGGGCAGCACGGTGGCCGCGCGGACGGCCCGGCCGGGCGTGGTCAACGGCAACGTGAACACCGCCGACGGAACGAACTCGCGCAAGGCCACCAGGTCGCACTCGAGGGCGAGACCCTCGAACGGCCGGGTGACCGTGGCAGCCTCGGCCTCCCGGGCGAGCCGGCGCTGCTCGAGCTTCGCGGCACGGTTGCTGCCGGGCTTGGGTCCGCTGTTTCTCTTACTCTTCTTGGCCACGGCGCAAAACTACACGCCGCGCGAAGCGCCGAGCAGAAGCTTGGTGCGCCCCGGATGATTGGTGGCCACCCAGCCGACGCCGAGGTCGCGGCACAGTTCGACGTCGGCGGGATCGTCGACGGTCCAGCAGTAGGTGGCGCGGCCCGCGGCAGCCGCCTTGTCGACGAGCTCGGGGTGCTGGCGCAGCGTGAGGATCGAGGGGCCGATCGCGGTGGCCCCGACGGTGGTGGCGGCGCTGCCCCCGAGATAGCGGGAGGTGTCGCCGAGGAGCACCGTCGGCAGCAGCGGCGCCGACCGCCGCACCCGCCACACCGCGGCCGCCGAGAACGACATCACGACGACGCGGGAGAAGTCCGCGGAGGCGGGGGTGGCGAGCCGGAAGCGGGCCAGCTCGGCGAGGAGTTTGGCCTCGACGAGCCCGCCGTAGCGCACGGGGTGCTTGGTCTCGACGAACAGCTTGACGGGCCGGCTGGTCCAGTCGAGGGTCAGCTCGATCAGCTGCCGCAGCGTCAGCAGGCGCGCCGGCTCGCCGGGGGTGCCGTAGTCGAGCTCCCCGAGCTGGGCGAGGGTCATCTCGCTGACCAGGCCACTGCCGGTGGAGGTCCGGTCGACGGTGCGGTCGTGGATGCACACGAGATGCCCGTCGCGGGTGAGCCGCACGTCGCATTCGAGGCCGTCGGCGCCTTCCTGCAGCGCGAGTTCGTAGGCGGCGAGGGTGTGCTCGGCCCTGGCGGCGGAGGCCCCGCGGTGCGCGACGACGCGGGGTTCGCCGGCCGCCGTCACGAGGCCACCGCCTCGTCGGTGCGCGCGCCGACCGGTTCGATCGGCGCGATGGGTTCGTACTTGGGGCCGGTCGCCACGGTGCGGCGGGGCAGGCGGCGGGGACGGCCCCGCAGGTCCTCGTCGTCGAACAGCCGCACCACATGCAGTGCCGCGACGGCGACGGCCGCGGCGAGGGCGGCGGTCACCGCGGCGAGCAGCACCCCGTCCGCCTGCGCCTGCAGGGTGTCCCTCTGCCGCCACAGCACGTTGACGACGAACAGCACGCCGCCGAGCACCCACAGCACCCACCACGTGCGCACTGCTCGCCGTAGCCGCGGGTCGTCGGGACCGGTGATCTCGGTGAGGAAGACGCCGGGCATCGCGAGGTTCACGCCGGGCACGAGGCACCCGAGCAGCAGCGAGATCCGGCCGCGCGGGTCGGCGGCACCGCGGGCGGCGAACAGCCGTCGCCGCACGCGGATCAGCCGCAGCGTCGCCGCGACCCCGGCGGCGAGGGCGACGGCAGGGCCGCACAACTGGGTGGCCCACACCAGGGCGTCGGACGCCGCGAGAGCGAGCGGGTCGACGAGGCGTGTGCGGTTGTACAGCAGCAGCCCGTAGCGGACGGCCTCTGCGACGGCGGCGAGGCCGAATACGACGGCGGTTCCGGCGAGCAGGGTCGGGGCGAGATCCGCGAGGGTTTCCTCACGCGACGGGGTCGACGGCTCGCCGGCCGGGCGAGGATCGGCAAGGCCCCAGCGCGGCACCTCGTGGTAGCGCGGAGCCGGGCCCGCCGGCCGCCGTCGCGGCCGGGGACCGTCCTGGCCGGAGCGGGCCTGCGGCGGCCGTGCCACCCAGCGGAAGTTGCGGCGCCCCGGTGGAACGGGGGCCGCGGTGTCGTCGGGGGACAGCAGCAGCCCGCGGCAGCCCGGGCACCACTGCCGGGGCTGCCAGGACACGGGCCAGCGGTGTCCGCAGCGGACGCAGATCTGGTAGGCGGCCATCAACAGATCTTCGCCGAGGCGTCGCCGTCGTGCCCGAGATCCCGTTCGCCGGCCTTGCGCACGTCGAGCAGCACGACCTCGGGACCGATCGGCGGCACGTCGGCGACCGTGACGGTGGGCACGTCGGGGAAGCTCACACCGTCAATACTGGCACGCCGCTGCGGCGCATGCAGCGACCACCGGGGATCCCGCCCGCCCCATGGAGAAGGGCCGCCCGCCCGATTCGCCCCGTCCCGGCGGGGTCGGGTGAAAACGCCTCCGCCCGGGAGTTATCCACAGTTTCCACAGCTTCATCCACAGAGGGCTCAGTTTCCACAGCGGCACATCGCCTCACTCCGGGAACATTTCGGCGGTGAGCGGCCGGGCTGCTCGCGTCATTCGTTGCCCCACAGGCATCTTCTGCACCACCACCGCGCACGGTTCACGGCTTCCGGCGCACCGTCGGCGGCGAGTGCGTGCTTCGACGCAGACCGACGCGGTCTCCGGCGAACTGAAATGATCGACGGCATGGAACTACGGATCTTCACCGAACCTCAGCAGGGTGCCACCTACGACGACCTGCTCGCCGTCGCGCAGACGGCCGAGCGGCTCGGCTACGGCGCCTTCTTCCGTTCCGACCACTATCTCGCGATGAACTCCGCCGGCCTGCCCGGCCCGACAGACGCCTGGATCACGCTGGCCGGCCTGGCCCGGGAGACCTCCACGATCCGGCTGGGCACCCTGGTGACCTCCGCGACGTTCCGCCACCCCGGCCCCCTCGCGATCACCGTCGCCCAGGTCGATGCCATGAGCGGCGGCCGGGTCGACTTCGGGCTCGGGGCAGGCTGGTACGAGGAGGAGCACCTCGCCTACGGCATCCCCTTCCCGTCGCTGAAGGAGCGCTTCGACAAGTTCGAGGAGTCGCTCGCCGTGATCACCGGGCTGTGGCAGACGCCGGTCGGGGAGACCTTCTCGTACGAGGGTGCGCACCACCGCATCGTCGATTCACCGGCGCTGCCCAAACCGCACCAGCGCTCCGGTCCGCCGATCGTGATCGGCGGCGGGGGCAAGCGCCGTACTCCGGCCCTCGCGGCCCGGTACGCGGACGAATTCAACATCCCGTTCCAGTCGGTGGAGGCCACCGCGGCCCAGTTCGCCCGCGTGCAGGACGCGTGCCGCGCGGCCGGCCGCGACCCTTCCGAGCTGACGTACTCGAACGCGCTCGTGCTGTGCTGCGGTAGCGACGAGGCGGAGATCGCCCGCCGCGCCGCCCGGATCGGGCGCGAGGTGGACGAGCTGCGGGAGAACGGTCTCGCCGGCACGCCCGCCGAGGTGGTCGACAAGATCGCCCGCTACGCCGAGGCCGGGTCGCAGCGCATCTACCTGCAGGTGCTGGATCTGGCCGACCTCGACCACCTCGAACTGGTGGCGCGGGAGGTCATGCCGGAAGTGTGACGACGAGGCGCGGTCAGTGGCTGCTGGTGGAACCGAGGAAGGCCGCGATTTCGCGGCTCCATTCCCGGTTGCGGGTGCGATCCAGCCGCCACCGGCCGTAGCCGAACACCGCGGCGGCGAGCAGGGCCGCGGCGAACCAGAGCGAAAGCCCGACCAGGACCGAGGAGATCTTCGCGCTCGTCGCGCTCAGCGGCGCGAGCGCCTGTTCGCCGTTCGGATCGACCCAGATCTGCACGTCGGCGCCGGCGGGTGTGCCGTAGTCCACCGTGACGTCACCCCGGCGCTTCTCGTCGCCCCAGGCCCAGGTGGCGGGCGCGGACGCGGAGGCCACCATCGTGAGCTCGCCGGCAGTGGCGTCCGTGGTCTCGGCCGCAGCCTGCGTCTTCGCCGTCACGAGGGTGCGTTCGGCGGTCTGCTGCACGGCGAGGGCCGACTGGGTGTCCCAGGTGCGGGCGCCGACCCAGCCGGCGAGGGGGATCGTCGCCAGGACCAGGAGCAGCACCGCCACGGCGAGTCGCGCCTCGGCACGGTCGGTGCGCCGGATCAGCGGGTGGCGGCCGCGCAGCCCCCGCCGCAGGACCCGCAGGTATCCGCTCGTGTTCCGCATCATCTCGGCCTCGATCCTCTCCCCCGTGACAACTCCCTCTTTCCAGAGTGATACGCACAGCTAACGACGGCAAGGCGTTCCGGCCAACGTCACACAACCCGGAAGTCGCCGATGCCGATCCGTTCGGGACCGAGCGCGGCGCGGGGCGTGGCGTCAGGCGCCGAGGCCGACCGGGCAGCTCACCCCGGTGGCGTGGACGGGGCAGTAGCCGTTCGGGTTCTTCGCCAGGTACTGCTGGTGGTAGTCCTCGGCGTAGTAGAACTGCGTGAGCGGCGCGATCTCGGTCGTCACGGCGCCGTAGCCGGCCGCGGCGAGCCGGGCGCCGAAGTTCTCGGCGGTGGCCTCGGCGATCTCGATCTGCCCCTCGTCGAACGTGTAGATCGCCGAGCGGTACTGGGTGCCGTGGTCGTTGCCCTGCCGCATGCCCTGCGTGGGGTCGTGGTTCTCCCAGAACTGCTTGAGGACGCCCTCGTAGGAGATCACCTTCGGATCGAACACGACCAGCACCACCTCGGTGTGCCCGGTCCGGCCCGAGCACACCTCCTCGTAGGTGGGATTCGGGGTGTATCCCCCGGCATATCCCGCGGCCGTGGAGTACACGCCCTCGAGCCCCCAGAACTCCTTCTCCGCACCCCAGAAACAGCCCATGCCGAGAACGGCGGTCTGCATCCCTTCGGGAAACGGCGGCATGATGCGGTGCCCGTTGACGTAATGGGTGTCGGGAACGGGCAGCGGCTCGGCGCGGCCGGGCAGCGCCTGCTCCTGCGTGACCATCACCGACTTCGAACCCGCACGGGCGAGGATGTCGTCGAACCAGGACATGCCTCGATGCTACGCGCGCGGCTTCTCCACGGGTTCCGTCTCGGCCGCCACCTGGGGCGACGGGCGTGGCGACAACCACCGGGCGGTGATCCAGCGGGCGGCCGGCACCTCGACGCCGCGGTAGAGCAGTTCGGCGACGGCCGCGCACACCACCACGAAGGCGAGCACGGCACCGGTGCGGCCGAGGTGGGCGACCGTGTTCTCGTACACCCGGTAGAGCACCAGCGTGTGCACCAGATAGATCGCGTAGCTGCGGGTGGCGGTCCAGTGCAGCACCCGCGAGCGGGCGAACCGGCCGTCGATGCGGGAGAGCAGGACCACGCACGCGGTGACCACGACGATGGTCCACAGGTAGCGGCTGCCGGCCCAGTAGACCTGGTAGTCGGTGGCCAGGTGCACCACCTGGACCTGGGCGAGCAGCGCGACGATCAGCCACCGCCGGGACGTCAGCCGCGCCCAGCCGAGGTACACGATCTGGCCGAGGAACACGGTCGGCATCGTGGCCGCGACCTTGGACAGGAACGGCACCGTGTACGGCTCGGGCAGGTACAGGTTGTACAGCAGCACCAGCATGCACACCACGGCGCCGAGGACGGGCACCACGATGGGCCGGGTCCGCAGGAGCGGCCGGGCGGCGACGCAGTACAGATAGAACGTGATCTGCACGGCGAGGGTCCAGGCGACCCCGAGGACCGCGACCTCGGGCTTCAGGAAGAACCCGCCCAGGAAGAAGCTGAGCACGGCCTCGACGCCGGAGACGCCGGTCTGGCCGCTGAACATCCCGTTGATCCCGAGCCGCACCAGCAGGATCGCGGCGAGGATCGCAACCCAGAACGCCGGCAGCAGCCGCGCGCTGCGGGCGACGAGGAAGCGCCGCGGTTCGTCGCGGATCGCGGAGCGGGTGATGAGCAACCCGGTCAGGGTCATGAACATCGCGACCCCGAGGAAGGACAGGTGCTGATTGAGGCCGGCGCCCTCGACGAGCACCCGGTACACGACGTCGATGACCCACCAGCCGGTGCCGAGGTCGTCGATGAGATAGAAGGAGATGTGCGAGTACAGCACCGCCAGGACGGCGACGGTGCGGAGCAGGTTCACACCGGGCAGGTCCACACGTGGCGCCGGGGCGTCGTGCGTCCCGTCGCTCGCGAGGGGCCGAAACACCCGACGATGTTAAGGGCCCGTTCACCCGCCGGCCGAATTGTCCGGCGTTTCCGCAGGTAGGTCGTCGGTCCCTTTTCGGACGCCGCCGCGACGCCCTCCGCCGCCACCGCCGCCCCGCACAACCGGCTGCGCGGGCGGTATTGCAGAGGGTGTACTTATGGGTTTGGGTGGAAACCCAGAAGTACTTGAAAATCACGCACGGGCCCCGCCGGGCCCGAAGAGAAGGGATCCTTCGTGGCTGAGTACACGCTTCCGGACCTGCCCTACGACTACGCCGCGCTCGAGCCGCACATCTCGGCGAAGATCATGGAGCTGCACCACAGCAAGCATCACGCGACCTACGTTGCCGGCGCCAACACCGCCCTCGAGAAGATGGCGGAGGCGCGGGAGAACGGCACGATGGCGGCGCAGGCCACCAAGCTGGAGAAGGACCTGGCCTTCCACCTCGGTGGCCACACCAACCACTCCGTCTTCTGGAAGAACCTGTCGCCGGAGGGTGGCGACAAGCCGGACGGCGAGCTCGGTGCCGCGATCGACGATGCGTTCGGTTCGTTCGACGCGTTCCGCGACCACTTCTCGGCGAACGCGAACTCGATCCAGGGCTCCGGCTGGTCCATCCTGGCCTGGGACTCCATCGGCCAGCGGCTGATCATCGTCCAGCTGTACGACCAGCAGGGCAACATCCCGATCGGCCTGACCCCGCTGCTCATGCTCGACATGTGGGAGCACGCCTTCTACCTGCAGTACCAGAACGTCAAGGCCGACTACGTCAAGGCCTTCTGGAACATCGTGAACTGGGCGGACGTGCAGGCCCGCTTCGACCGCGCCCGCACCCAGACCGCCGGTCTGCTGGTCTAGTCGCGTCGCACTTCGCGAAGGGGATGCCGGATTCCGGCATCCCCTTCGCGGGTTCCGGAGGGGCGCGCGACGGGGCTGGCACTCGGGGGCTCTTGTGTGCCAGCGGACGAAACGGTCATTCTTCACCTACCCAACGGCGTGTATCGGTCATCGACTGTCGTCACACCGAGGAGGTAGCGGGATGAGTGGGAACGAACAGATCGGCCTCGCCGCCTTCCACACCGGAGGATCCCTGCGGGGATTCGTGGTTTCGGGGCGGTGGCCGGAGAGCACGCGGGAATGGGCGCAGCTGCTCGCGGTGACGGTGCGGGTGGCGTCGCTGCCCGGCCTGCTGACCACGTCGACGGTGTTCGGGGTACGGGAGGAACTGCCCGACGACCCCGCGCCGGGCACGGTGGGCCTGGTGCTCGCGGAGGGTCCGGTGATCGGCGACGAGGCGGTGGAACCGGGCCGGTTCGCTGCGCACCAGCCGCCCGCCCTGATCATGCTGCACCCGCCGTCGGAGACGCGGCCGTCGCTGCCGGAGTGCACGGGCGCGGCGTCGGGGTGCGTGCTGCTGCCGGGGCTGCCGCACCTGGGCCTCGAGCACCGGGCCGCGTGGGTGGAGGCGGAGGCCGACGGGACGGTGACGTCGCTGGTCAGCCGGGTCGGAGTCGATCCCAACAGCGATCCCGACACCGCGGTTCTGGCCATGCTGCTCGCCGCCTGACCGGAACCCGCACCTCGAAGTTCGGGTTTCCAAACTTATTGCCGCCTTTGCCTTTTCGTGCAGCCCACGTTATGGTTGCCTAAGCGAAGGGGAGTAGCCCACAATCGCCCGGTCGACATACTGGCGTTCAGCCCGGCCCGGCGAACCGGATTCCGCACCGGTGGGCGAGACCTTCGGCCGCGACGCACCCGCGTCGCCCGGCCGGAGGAAGGTCCCCACCTCCTCCACACCGACACGCGAGGAGGAGGAACCCCCGGTATGTGGTCCGCCCTGGTCCTGAGTTTCGCCGTCGTGTTCGTCGCCGAACTCGGCGACAAGTCGCAGCTCATGGCGATGACGTTCGCCTTGCGCTACCGCTGGTGGGTGGTCCTGTCCGGCATCCTCGCGGCCACGACCGCGGTGCACCTCGTGTCCGTCGCCGTGGGCCACTACCTGGGCCTCGCGATCCCCACCTCGGCAATGGCGATCGTCGGCGGCCTGGCCTTCCTGTTCTTCGGCCTGTGGACGCTGCGCGGCGACTCCCTCGACGAGGACGAGCAGGGCAAGGCCGCCCGCGTCACCCGTTCGGCCTTCCTCGCCGTCCTGTCGGCCTTCTTCCTCGCCGAACTCGGCGACAAGACCATGCTCGCCACCATCGCCCTGGCCGCGGACAACGACTGGGCCGGCGTGTGGGTCGGCTCGACGATCGGCATGGTCGCCGCCGACGCGCTGGCCATCGTCGTCGGCGCCGTCCTCGGCAAGCACCTGCCCGAGAACGCGATCCGGCTGGCGGCGGCGGCGCTGTTCTTCGGGTTCGGCGCCTGGATGCTCGGCGAAGGCCTGGCCCCCGGCACGCCCGCCGGCCCGGTCGCGGGCGGGGTGACCCTCGCCGTCGCGCTCGCCGTCGTGACCGGCCGGGCGCTGCTGCGCCGCCGGACCGAGGTCGCACGGGTCCCCGTCGCCGTCGAGGAACCCGCCGAGCGGTAGAGCACCGCGCGAGCGCACCTGCGTCCGCCTCCCCAGGAGTATGCTTGCCGATAGGCAAGTAAATGGAGGTGGGCATCACGACCGCACACGACCGCTTCGACGAGGAAGACGTCAACCGCCTGCGCGTGGCGCTCGGCCGCATCGCGCGCCGCGTCGACCGCCGCACCGCCGGCGCAGGTGGACTCACCCGGTCCCAGTTCTCGATCCTCGCCACCGTCGCCCGGCGCGAGACCGTCGGCGTGCGCGAGCTCGCCGAGATCGAGGGCCTCAATCCGACCATGCTCTCGCGGATGCTCGGCAAGCTCGAGGACGCCGGACTCCTGACCCGTTCCCCGGACCCGGACGACAAGCGCGTCGTCCGCGCCCACATCACCGAGGCCGGTGCCCGTACGTTCGCCGACCTGCGTCGCATGCGCACCGCAGTGTTCACCGAGCACCTCGCGGAACTGTCCCCCGAGCGGCTCCACGCCCTGCACGACGCCCTGCCGGCGCTCGAAGCGCTCGCCGAGCAGATGTGCCGTCGCTCCGCGGAGGAGCGCCGATGACCGTCCTCACCGACCTGCGCGGCCAGACCTTCGCCGCCTTCCGCGGCGCCAACTTCCGGCGCTACATCAGCGGCCAGGCGGTCTCCCTGATCGGCACGTGGATGCAGACGGTCGCCCAGTCGTGGCTGGTGCTCGAGCTCACCGGCTCCGGCACCGCGATCGGCCTCGTCCTGGCCCTACAGACCGTGCCGATGCTGCTGCTCGGCCCCTACGGCGGGGTGGTCGCCGACCGCGTCGACAAGCGCCGGCTCATGATCGGCCTGCAGTCCGCGATGGGTGTGCAGGCCCTGATCCTGGGCCTGCTCACCGTCACCGGTGCCGTCCAGCTGTGGCACGTGTACGTCCTCGCCGTGGTGCTCGGACTCAACCAGTGCTTCGAGAACCCCGCCCGCCAGTCGTTCATGCTCGAACTCGTCGGACCGGAGGACCTGCGCAATGCCGTGAGCCTGCAGTCGGTGCTGGCGTCCGTCGCGCGCCTGATCGGCCCGGCCGTCGCGGGCCTGATCATCGCCGTCGGCGGTCTCGGCGTGTGCTTCCTGCTCAACGCGCTCAGCTTCGTCGCCGTCGTCGCCTCCCTGGCGAGCCTGGACCTGTCCCTGCTGCGCCCGTCGCCACCCGCCGCCCGCGCCCGCGGCCAGCTCCGCGAGGGGCTCACGCACGTGCGGCAGACCCCGGCACTCGCGGTGCCGCTGCTGACGATGGCGCTGGTGGGCTGCCTGGCGTACGAGTTCCAGGTGGTGCTGCCCGTGGTCGCGCAGCAGACCTTCGGTGCCGGCGCCGAGACCTACGGCTTCCTCACCGCCGCGATGGGCGCCGGCGCCGTCGTGGGCGGGCTCGCCGTCGCCACGTGGGGTCGCACCGGCACGACCGCCGTGGTGGCCACCTCCGCGGTGTTCGGCGTGGTGCTGCTCGCGGCCGCGGTGGCGCCCACGCTCGAGCTCATGCTCGCCGCGATGGTGCTGGTCGGCGTCCTCAGCGTCGCGTTCACCGCCACCACCAACAGCTCCCTGCAGCTCGCCGCGGCCCCCGGCATGCGCGGGCGCGTGATGGCGCTGTTCGCGGTGGCCTTCCTCGGCTCCACCGCGATCGGCGGCCCGATCGCCGGGTGGGTCAGCGAACAGTGGGGCGGCCGGGCCGGACTGCTGCTCGGCGCCGCCGCGTGCCTCGTCGCCGCGGGCGTCGGCGCGACGCGCCTCGGACGCGACGGCGGGCCGGAGTCGTGACCCCGGCCGCCCGGTGCCGGGCGGCCGCGCCAGGGCCCGCTTCAGTCGAGCAGATCGGGCTGGGCGGCGACGATGCGTTGATACAGCGGCTGGAACTGGAACCATCCGGCGTACTCGAGTCCGACCTGGTCGTACGTCAACTTCGCGGTGGCGGCGTCGAGGGGGCGGGGGGTGCCGGCGGCCATGGCGATCAGTTGGGCCTGGCACGACCGTTCCATGGTGATGAACCACCACGCGGCCGAGTCGACCGTCTGACCCACGGTGAGCAGCCCGTGATTGGCGAGCACGACGGCCTTGTTGTCGCCGAGGGCGGTGGCGATACGTCGGCCCTCCTCGACGTCGAGCACCACACCGGTGTAGTCGTCGAACACTGCGTGATCGTCGTAGAAGGCACAGGCGTCCTGCGTCAGCGGCTCGAGTCCGATCTTCAGGCTCGACAGCGATTTGCCGTAGAGGGAGTGCGCGTGCGCGGCGGCCACCGCGTCCGGACGCGCAGCATGGACCTGGGAATGGATGGCGAAGGCCGCCCGATTGACGGGCCGGTTCCCCTCGACGATCTCGCCCTCGTGGTTGACCAGGATCAGATCGCTCGCCCGGATCAGGCTGAAGTGCACTCCGAAGGGGTTGACCCAGAAGTGGTCGGAATGCTCGGGATCGCGAGCTGTGATGTGGCCGGCGACGCCTTCGTCGAAGCCGCATGCACTGAACAGCCGGAACGCTGCGGCCAGGCGCTGCTTGCGGTGCAGGCGCTCCTCGTCGGCCGAGCCGAACGTCGGTGGCCGTGGCACCTCGATCCCCGGACCTGTCTGCGCTGCGTCGGTCATGAGCATTCCTTCCCGAGGGCCGATCTTGTGTCCCGGTTCATACTCGGCCTTCGCTTCGCCCGTGACCATCGGCAACAGAGCCGAACTTCGGGCATCCTGTTCGGCAATTTCACGAGAGCGCCGGCGCGACCATCGACCGGACGAGCCCGTCGACCGTGCGCAGATCCCACCCGGTCAACTGCTGCCAGCGTTCGAGCCGGTACGCGAGCGAATTGGGATGCAGGTGCAGTCTCCGGGCGGCCGCGCTGGCAGAGAACCCGCTCTGGGCGAACGCCGAGACGGCTTCGGCCAGGTGCGGGTGCCGGGCCGCGATCTCCGCGCCCTTCGCCAACATCGGCGCCAGCTCTTCCCGGTGTTCGAAGAGGATCGCCGGCAGCCAGCACTCGTCGAAGTCGGCGGTCTGTGCCCGGCCCCGCACCAGCGCGAGCGCGCGCCGGGCGTCACCGATGCTCGTTGTCGCCCCCTCCAGGCCCCGACGGGCGAGCCCCAATCCCACCGACATGTCGGGGCGCACGTGCCGGATCGCGTCGACGACCACCGAACTCGCGACCGTCTGGAAGACGGTGACGACCGTGGTGCCGCGTCGGCTGCACAGCGCCGGCGCCGGTCCGTCGTCCAGCGCGTGCTGCAGTCCCTGCAGCTGCACATCGGACCACGCCTCGGACGGCGTGCATGCGGCTCGGAACATCCCGTCCGGGTCCAGCCCCAGCGCAGCGGCCAGCGTTCGGGCCTCCTCCGTCGGGTGTCCCTGCTCGAGCAGTTCGAACAGCAGCGCGCGGCGATTGGCCCGTACCGCCTGCGCCGTGCGGGTGGCGTCGTCGTGTCCCATCGCCACCGCGGTCGTCCCCGCATGGACGAGGTCCCACAGCAGCCCCCCGGCGTGCAGCAGTTCCGTGGTGGGCTCCGGCGCGTGCTCGACGAGAGCGCGCCACAGTTCTCGCGACCCGATGTGGAAGGACTCGATCACATTCGCAAGGGTCAACCCCTGCAGTGCCCGTTGCCTGCCGAGTTGCCGGGCACGCTCGAACTCGGGGCCGGCCGGGTGCGTGTCTGCGGGACGATCCGCGAGCAACCGGAGGGTGACGAGGAACTGTTGCCGGGTCGATTCGCGGTGTTCGTCCGGCGGCACCACCAGGTAGGTCGGCAGACGTTCGCGGATCCGGTCGACCGCCTCGGCCGACAACGCGTCGAGGTCGGCGATCACCGCGTCACACAACCCGGCAATCGAACTGTCGGATTCCACGGTGCCCCTCCTCCGCTACCGGGCGTTACCGTGGTCGACGCTAGTCGCCGCACGACAGCTCCGGCGCGGGGCGGCCCGACCACCGCTGCCGATCCGCACGAGCTAACGCGCGCTAAGGTGCGAGCGTCGACAAGGCGCACGCCGGACGGTGGCGCCACGAAAGGAGCACGGCAGTGGAAATTCAGGGAACCGCCGCACTGGTCACCGGCGCGGCCTCCGGTCTCGGCGCAGCCACCGCCCAGCGTCTCGCCGACGCCGGCGCGACCGTCTTCGGCCTCGACCTCGCGCAGTCCATCGAGCGCGTCGGCGACAAGGCGCCCGCCGGCGTCACCCTCATCGCCACCGACGTCACCAGCGCCGACGACGTGCAGGCCGCCGTCGATCAGATCGTCGCCTCGGGCCTGCCGCTGCGCCTCGTCGTCAACTGCGCCGGCGTCGGCTGGGCCGGCCGGGTGCTGTCGAAGAACGGCCCGCACGACCTCGAGCTGTTCCGCACCGTCATCACCGTGAACCTGCTCGGCACGTTCAACGTCCTGCGCCTGGCCGCCGACGCGATGTCCAAGACCGAGCCCGTCGACGAGTACGGCCAGCGCGGCGTCATCATCAACACGGCCTCCGTCGCCGCGTTCGAGGGCCAGATCGGCCAGATCGCCTACTCCGCCTCCAAGGGCGGCGTCCACGGCATGACCGTCCCCGCGGCCCGCGACCTGGCCCAGTACGGCATCCGGGTCAACACCATCGCCCCCGGCATCGTCGACACCCCGATGCTCGCCGGCGTCACCGACGAATACCGCAAGGGCCTCGAGGCGGGCGTGCCCTTCCCGTCCCGCCTCGCCCAGCCGTCCGAGTATGCCCAGCTCGTGCAGATGATCGCCGAGCACGACTACCTCAACGGCGAGACCATCCGCATGGACGGCGCGCTGCGCATGGCGCCGCGATAGGCGGCTCCGCCGCCGTGGTGTCCTTTCGGATCCGCCCGGATCCGAAAGGACACCACGGCACACTGGTGCCATGCGCCTGGTGTGGCTCGTGGTCGCGGTCGTCGCGGTGCTCGCGTCGGCCCTGTGGTTCGGGCAGCGCCGGCTGATCTACCTGCCCGACAGGTCCCCGCCGCCAACGGCGCAGTCGCTGCTGCCCGGCGCCCGCGACGTGCTGCTGACCACCTCCGACGGGCTCGAACTCGGCGCCTGGTACGTCCCGCCCCGCGGCACGGCGCGGGGCTTCACGGTGCTGCTCGCCTCGGGCAACGGCGGCAACCGCGTCGACCGCGCGCCGCTGGCGTCGGCGCTCGCCGAGGCCGGCTTCGCCACTCTGCTCTTCGACTACCGCGGCTACGGCGGCAACCCCGGCCGCCCGAGCGAGGACGGCCTCGCCCGCGACGTGCGCGCCGCCCGGCAGTACCTCCTCGAGCACGAGAACGTCCGACCGGACCGGCTGCTCTACCTCGGGGAGAGCCTGGGCACCGGGGTGACGACGGGGCTCGCCGCCGAGTATCCGCCCGCCGGCATGCTGCTGCGCTCGCCGTTCGTCGATCTGCCCACCGTCGGCCGGCACCACTACCCGCTGCTGCCCACGGGGCTGATGTGGGACCGCTTCCCGGTCGCCGAGACCGTCGCGCGTCTCGACGTGCCGATCACCGTCGTCTACGGGACCGCGGACACGATCGTCCCGCCCGGGCAGAGCGAGGCCGTCGCCGGCGCCGCCCGCCGGCTCGTCGAGAAGGTGGCCCTGCCGGGCGCCGAGCACAACGATCCCGTGATGTTCGGCCCGCCGGTGGTCGACGCCCTGATCCGGCTCGCCGAGGCGGTGACGCCCCCGCAGGAGTGATCTACAGGTCGGAGATGTGCGGGATCTCGTGCACCGCACGCTCGCTCATCCACTCGCGGAGCACCTTCGTGGCGATCACGTCGTCCTCGTTGTACTCGAGCAGGCGACGTCGCTGCTGCGGGTCGGGGTCCCCGTCGTAGCCGACGGCCTCGCGGTACCAGCTCATCGACGCCTCCCCACCGGCCTCCTCGTCCCGCCAGCGGTGCCCGGCGATCGGCGCGATCTTCTTGAGTCCCTTGCCGTTCGGGCACACGAACTGATCGGTGACGACCTGGTAGATGTCCACCCACTGCGGCGAGTCGATGAACTCGCGCACCTCGTCCTCGCTCGGTACCCCCGGGAAACCGGCGAACCGGCGGGCCGAGCCGAGCAGCCACTTGTCCTCCGCGGTACGCGAATAGCAATAAGCGGCAAAGGTTTTCCCACTCGCGGCGGCGGCGGCCCGTTCCGCGGACAGCCACGTCCAGAACTCGGCGAAGGAGCGGGCCTCGTCGTCGGTGGGCACCGGATCCCAGCTGACGAACGCCCGGTACGCGGAGATCCCGCCGACGTTGAGCAGCGTGCCCCACAGGTACGCGCCGTGCTCGTGGTAGCTCTCCATGTCGATGTCGATCTCGATGTCCGCACGCCGCACGTGCACGTGGTCGTGCCGCCGCACCAGCGGCGCACCCGCCAGCCACGCCTTGGCCACCACGACGGTGTCCTCGAACGAGCCCTGCGGCCAGGTCTCGGGCGGGTCCCCCTCCCAGCGGGCCAGCTGGTCGATCGTGTGCACGCCCAGCTCGCGCAGCACCGCCGCGCGCTGCCCCGGCGCGACCAGCGACACGTCGTGCGTCGCACTCAGCTGCTCACGGCACCGCGGCCACCACGGGCAGGTCTTGCACTCCCCGATCTGCAACGGTTCCGTCGGCGTCTCGCCCCGGGCGATCGCGAGCCGGTCGGCCAGCCGCGCGTCGTAGTCCTCGAGGACCGCACTCAGGTCGTGCACCAGGATGCAGTCCCCGCCGTACCCGATGGCGCCGCCGACCTGCGCCGGGCTGGCCAGACCGTGACGCTCGAGCATCCGGTACAGGTGGGCCACCCGCATCTGGTCGCGCACCTGGCTGCGCACCTTGCGGGTCTCGTCGACCACCGGCTCCCACGCGAACAGCCCCGACGTCGTCGCGCCCCGGCCCGGGTCGGTGACCTTGTGATTGACCACGATCACCGGGATGTAGCCACCGCGTTCGACGTCGCGCAGCAGGATCTCGGCCCGGCCCCGCCGGCCCGAGTCCGGCTCCGACGGCAGGACCGCGCCCCAGATCCGGTTCGCGCCGCGACGGCATGCGTCGAGGGTGGCTTCGGCGCGCCGCCACGCCGGCCCCTCGGGGTCGATCCGCGCCCAGTCGCCGGGGTTCGCGTCGAACAGCCGCTGCCGCACGGCCTCGCGGTGGGTGGCCGCCGCCTCCTGCCGCTGCTTGGCTCCCGGGTGCTCCGGGGCCGCGGCCAACTCGTCCGGAAAGGCCGCGTCCAGATGGACCCGGTGCCGGCAGCGGGTCAGCGCGCTCGCCTCGATCAGGACCGGCGAGGTCCGTCTCTCGCTGGATACGTTCACAGTGAAGAACAGTATTCGTCCACCTAGGGTCAACCGGAAACCCCCGTCACGGATAGGCTGACCCGTGGCGCCGTGGGCGCCGTACACCGAATGGAGGGTCCTGTTCGATGGCGTTGTTCAAGAGGCGGAAGCGCCGCGCCACCCGCAAGGCGGAGGCGAAGGCTCTCAAGCACAAGGCGAGGCTCGAGGCCAAACTCAACGCGAAGAATCAGCGCAAACGCGACAGCCGCCTGACGAAGGCCGAGATCAAGGCGGCCAAGGCCCAGCTCAAGGCCGACAAGGCGCTGATCGAATCGCAGACCCGGGTCGAGAAGCAGCAGCTCGCCACGCTCAAGGCCCAGGAGAAGGCCGCCGCCCAGAAGGGCTTCACCGCGGCGAAGGTGCGGCGCTACCTCGCCGTCGTGCGGCTGCTCGCGCCGGTGCTCGTGCCGCTGGTGTACCAGGGCGTGACCGCGCTGCGCGGTCAGCTCGACGCCGCGCGCGCCCAGCGCATGGGGGTCGCCGTCGACCAGCTCGGCGAGTACACCGGTCACGGCGCGCACCTGAGCGCCCGCATCGCCGGGGCCGAGAAGTCGCTCGGCGAGATCCTCGAGCGCCATCCCAAGGACGCCGAGACCCAGAAGTTCGCCGACGCCATCCGGGGCCGGCTCTCCGACCTGACGGCCGCGGTGCACGCCGCCGAGCAGATGCCGGCACCGCGCCGCAAGGCCGCGCACGCCGGCATCTCGCGGGAGCTGGACGGCATCGAGGCCGACCTGCTCGCCCGCCTCGGCGTGCGCTGACACCAGCGTGACGCCCGGCTCGACCCTGCGCGGCGCCGCCGCGGGAGCGCTGACCGCCGCCCTGGCGGTCGCCGCGCACGGCGGCGCCGGCGGCGGCGTGCCCGGCAACGCGGCGGTGGCGTTGCTGCTCGCCGTCGCGGCCGGGGTCGGGCTCGTCGCCGCCCACCTCCGCGCGGTGCCCACCGCGGTGCTGCTCGCGGCCGGGCAGGGGGCGACGCACCTGGTGCTGGCCGCGGTCACGACCGGCCACCTGCACGCGTCGGCGCCGATGCTCGTCGCACACACCGTCGCGGTCGTTGCGTGCGCGGCCCTGCTCGAGGCGGCGCAACGCCTGTACGGGCCGCTGACCCGGGCGGTGCGGGCGGCATGGACCGCGGCGCCCCCACGCATCGAGGCAGCCCGGACGGTGCTGCCGGTCGTGGCGGGCCGGACCGTCGCGTCGGCCCGGCCGGCACCGTGCATCTCCCGGCGGGGGCCGCCCGTCGCGGCGTGACCGCGACCCACCCCACCGGAGAGAGAAACCCATGAACATCCCGAACACCGTCGCCGCACGCCGGCGACAGACCCCACTCGTTCTCGCCCGGCTCGCCGGGCTCCTCGGCCTCGCCCGGCTCGCCGGGCTCCTCGGCGCGGTCGCGGCGGCATTGCTGTTCGCGGCCGGCCCGGCCGCCGCGCACTCGGTCGTCATCGCCAGCACACCCGCGCCGGGCGAGCAGATCGCGCAGGGCCCCGAGCGCGTGAGCCTGACCTTCAACGAGGCTCTGCAGGAGTCCTTCGCCGCGCTGACCGTCGTCGGCCCGGACGGCAACCTGTGGTCCAAGGGTGATCCCCTCGTCGAGGACGCCACGGTCTCCGTGGCCGTCGGCGATCTCGGCCCGGCCGGCGAGTACACCATCGCCTACCGCGTGACCTCGGCGGACGGCCATCCGGTCACCGGCACCCAGGTCTTCACCCTCACGCAGGACGGTCCGGGCGCACCCGGCGCGGCGGCCGCCGCCGGTGCCGCGGCGCCCGCGGCGGACAGCGACGAGGACAGCGGCCCGGCCGTGTGGGTCTTCGTCGTCGTGGGCGTCGCCGTCCTCGCCGGCGTGCTGTGGTTCGTGCTGCGCAAGCCGAAGAAGGCCTGACGCCGGTGGCGGGGCGTTGACGACGAGCGGCACCGGCACCGCCGCGCACCGGGCGTGGCTGCTCACCGCCGGCGTCGGCGCCACCGCGGGCGTCGCCGCCGGATGGCTGCTGGCGAACCCGGCCGCGTCGAGCTGGGTGCGGGCGCTGTCGCTGTGCGTCGGCGCGACGGTGCTCGGCCTGGCCACGCTCGGTGTCATGGTGCGCGACGAGCGGCGGCCCCCCGTCGCCCCCGGCGACGTCTGGCGTGCGATCGCCGGTCTCGGCGGGCTCTGGGTGCTGACGGAGGTCGTGCAGCTCGTGCTGCAGGCCGCGGACATCACGAACGTCCCCGTGTCGCGGCTCGGGGTGTCGCGCTTCGCGGAGTACCTCGGCAGTGCGGGCGCCGGCCGGATCGGCGTGGCCGCGCTGCTGTGCGTGCTGGTGTGCACCCTCGTCGCCGCCCTCGCGTATCGCCGGTCGGCGGCGTGGCCCACGGTCCCGGTCCTCGTCGCCGCGGCGCTGGCGCTCATCGCCCGGCCGGTCACCGGCCACATGTCCCAGCAGGCCCTCGGATCGCTGCTCGACGCGGCGCACGCCCTGGCGGCGGCGCTGTGGTTCGGCACGCTCGTCGCGCTGGCCCTGACCGTCCGGTCCCGCGGCGCGTGGGCCCGGCTGCTCCCCCGGTACTCGGTGCTCGCGGTGCGATGCGTCGCCGTGCTCGCCGCGACGGGCGTCGTCGACGCGGCGGTACGGCTCGGCTCGGTCACGGCGCTCGTCGACACCGGATACGGCCGCATCGTGCTGGCCAAGACGCTGACCCTGACGGCACTGCTGGTGCTGGCGTGGTGGTGGCGGCGGACGTGGGTGCCGGCCGCGGCCGCGCACCGGGTCACCGCGGAGGCGTCGCTGCGCAACGCGGTACTCGAGGTCGCCGCGACGTCCGTCGCGTTCGGGCTCGCTGCGGCGCTGGCCACCAGCGCCTGAGCTGGCCCCGCGGCGTCCCGGCGGCTGGATTGCGGGAGTGTGACCGCGCACAATGGGAGGTGTCGAGAAGAGTGCGACGAAACGGACAGGCACAACGGACGGGACGGTTGCCGATGTCCGAAACCGGTGCTGTGACGACCCGCGTCCGGCCGCACCCGGGCCGCCAGTGATGACCACCCGGACCTCCGCACTGCGGGTGGGATCGGCGATGCCCGATCCGCCGTTCGAGTTCTACGAGCGTGGCGGGCCCGTGGGGTTCGACGTCGACCTCACCCGGGCCCTCGCCGGGCACCTCGGGCTGCTGTGGGAATTCGTCCCGCACGAGGGCGACGACTTCGAGACGATCTTCGACGAGCTGGCGGCGGGGCGCTTCGACGTCGTCGCCTCCGGCACCACCGTCACCGAGCCGCGCCGCGAGCGGGCCTCGTTCTGCGCGCCGTACTTCGTGTCCGGGCAGTCCCTGGCAGTCGACACCGCCCGTCACCCCGCGGTGCAGGGGGTGGCAGACCTGACGGGCCTGACCGTCGGGGTGCAGCAGGGGAACACCAGCGAACCGGTGGTGAAACGCCTTCTCGCCGAGGGACGGATCGGCGGGATCCGGGTGTACGCGTACCACGAGATCGACCGTGCCCTGGACGAGCTGTCGACCGGCGGGTGCGACGCCTTCATGAAGCTCGGTCCCGTCCTGACGTGGCTGACCCGCGACCGGACACACGTCGACGTCGTCGAGTACGACATCACCCGCGAGGAGATCGCCCTGGCGGTGCGCCTCGGCGATGCCGCGCTGCGCGCCGATCTCGAGGAGGCGCAGCGCGCCCTCACCGCGGACGGCACGCTCGGCGCGCTGGTCTCACGATGGCTCTCCCCCGCTCGGGGCGACGGCACGTCGTCCTCCTGACGCACCGCGAAGCGATGCCGGCCGGGTGCGGCGGACGAGCAGAACGACCGCCAGCACCGCGACCCACAGCACGAACGCACCGAACATCACGCGTTCGACCGCGCCCATACCAGGGGTCGGCTCGGCGGCGGCGACCGCCGGCACGTACCGGCCCGTCCATGCTCCGAACGCCAGGATCGTCGCGACCGTGACCGCCGAGTACACCCGGAACCAGGTTCCGAAGGCAGCGGCCGCGAACCCGATCATCGCGCACCACAGCGAGACCGTCACCGCGCTGAGAACCAGGTGCATGGTGTCGGCGAGCGGCATGGCGGCCCCGGCCTCGATGTCCTCACGTCCGGTCATCGGAAACGGCAGCCACAGGGGTCCCACGAATCCGTAGGCCACCAGGAGAACTCCCGCGATGCGCAGGGGGCGGACGCCGCGGCCCGTCCGCCACACGCCGATCCCGAAGGCGACGATCAGCACGTCGTACACGAATCCCACAGCGGTCAGGGGCGCCCGGGTCGGCGCACCGACCGACGTCAGCTCGCTGATCGCCTGATCGAACCGGCTGTAGCCGTCGTAGAGCGCAGCCGCGAGTATCTCGTGCGCAACCACGTACAACAGCGACGACACGACCCCGCAGGCGAGCAGCACCGTCGACGCGGTGCTCGGACGGTGCGACCCGTCGCGCCGGGCCTGGGATGTGTGCGGAGCAGGGGTGGACACCGTCGACCTCCCCGGACGCCGACTCGGCGGTGCGGGCGCCCGATGGGTCCAGCATGATCCGGCCGGGGAGGCGACGCCAGAGACCTTCGGCCCCGATCCCCGCGGAATGTGAGCTATCCGTCGCCCGTATCCCCCGCCACGGCCGGTGCAGCATGCCACGCTGACGCACCGAGCCACGGACGCGCCGGGGCGGAAGGGACGAGGGTGTATCGGAAGATCGAACTGCGGGGCCGGCAGGGCTTCGAGGCGATGGCCTCCGATGCCGGGAGCCGCACCGAGCTGTCCGTCCCCGACGTGACGCAGTTCCGGTTCCGGATGGAGATCTGCAACGTCGGGGCGATCAGTGTCGGCCGGGTGCAGATGTCACCGCATTGTGCTCTGGCCGGCGTCGTCGAGGACGGCGAGGTCGCGAACCTGTTCCTGATGCTCACCGGCGAGCGGGTGGTCGACGACGGCACCACCCGGGTACACGTCAAGAGCGGCCGGATCGTCCTGCAGGTCGGGTGGAATCGATACGAGGCCGCGGATGCGGACGGCTCGGACCTGCTCCTGGTGCGCATTCCCCGCCACCGGCTCGAGGAACGCGGACTCGATCTCGAGGAGACGGCCGTGACGTTCGGGCCGGCCAAGCCCACCCTGTCGACGCACGCGCTCAACGCGGTGGGAATGGCCATGCTCCGCGAACGCGGTCGTCACAACACCACCGCGGCCCCGCGCGGCGTAGAGAACGCCCTGATCGAGCTCGTGGTGGGGCTGCACCACGAATCGCTCGGCTACGGCGCCGATTCCGGCGAACTGTGCGGCAGCGCGTACACCCGCGCCCTCACCCTCGTCCGGGCCCATCACAGCGACCCGAGGCTGACCCCGACCGTGATCGCGGAGCGGCTGCAGATGTCGTTGCGGAGCCTGCAGCGCGCCTTCACGGCCCACGACACTACGGTCGCGTCCCAGATCCGGCGACTGCGCGCGCACCGCGCCGCCGTGCTCCTCCAGGAACCCGCCTATGCCCGCACCACGGTCGCCGAGATCTCGGCGATCGCCGGTTTCGCGTCCAGCGCCGAGCTGCGTCGCGCCCTTCGCGCGGTGCGCGGCGTGAGCCCGAGTGAGCTGCGACCGCACTGAGCTCGACCGCACCGGGCTCGACCGCACCGGGCTGCGACCACGCTGGGCCTCGACCCGCACCCCGGAACGATCGTGGTGCATTTCGCGTCACCACGGTGCATTCTGCGCCGCCGTGTTCCGGTGCCCGGCGAAGACCGTGTACCTGTTTGCGTCCGGGTGTCCTTTCCGGCTCTACTGACGTAACCGTGGGTGGGGTCCGGCCGTGGTGGAAGCGCACGCCGTTGCCGCAGTAGCGTTCTGGCTTGTCTAGGGTCAGTTCGCTACAGGTGCGGAGAACGGCGTGCGCGCAGCCAGGATATGGCGTCGGGTGTTGGGTGTCGACCACACGGTCATCGACGCGGTCGGTTTCGACGAGCAGGCCGGGGCGGTGGTGGTCTCGGTGCGGCCGCAGGCCCGCGCCCGTCACCGGTGCGGGGTGTGCCGGCGCCGTTGCCCGCGCTACGACGGAGGAGCCGGACGGCGCCGGTGGCGGGCCCCGGACTGGGGTGCGGTGCCGGTGTTCGTCGAAGCCCCGCTCCGCGGGTGCGGTGCGCCGAACACGCGGTGGTGGTGGCGGCGGTGCCGTGGGCCCGGCACGGCGCCGGGCACACCTATGGTTTCGATGCGACGGTGGCGTGGCTGGCCACGCAGACCTCCCAGACGGCGGTGTGCGCGTTGATGCGGATCGCCTGGCGCACGGTCGGGGCGATCGTGGCGCGGGTGTTCGCCGACGGCGACGCCGGCGCCGACCGGCTGGCCGGGGTGCGGCGGATCGGGATCGACGAGGTGTCCTACAAGAAGGGCCACAAGTACCTGACCGTGGTCGTCGACCACGACACCGGGCGGTTGGTGTGGGCCGCTCCCGGTCACGGCGCCGCGGTGCTCGCCGGGTTCTTCACCGCGCTCGGGCCGGACCGTTGCGCCGAGATCACGCATGTGACCTCGGATGCGGCCGGCTGGATCGCGGCGACGGTGGCCCGGTGGTGCCCGGCCGCGGTGCGCTGCGCCGACCCGTTCCACATCGTGGCGTGGGCGACCGGTGCCCTCGACGTGGAGCGGCGGGCGGCGTGGAACCGGGCCCGGGGCCCGCGTCCGGCGGCCCGTCCCTGGGCCGGGGCGGGATACAAATCGCGCACCCGCTCGGCCGGGGATCCGGCCACCGCGGCGGTGAAGAACAGCCGCTGGGCGTTGCTGAAGAATCCCGAACACCTGACCGCGGCCCAGCGTGATCAGCTGGCCTGGATCGAGGCTCACGACGCCCGGTTGTTCCGGGCCTGGCAGCTCAAGGAACAGCTACGGCTGATCTTGAAGCTGCCGTCTGCGGTGGCCCCCGATGCGCTCGATGCGTGGATCGAGGACGCCGCCGCCAGTGGCCTGCCGGCGTTCGTCGGCCTGGCCCGCAGTATCACCGCCCAACGCCCGGCGATCCTGGCCACGATCGAACACCGGTTGTCGAACGGGCGGGTCGAATCGGTCAACACCAAGATCCGGCTCATCGTCCGCCGCGGCTTCGGGTTCCACACCCCCGAGGCTGTCATCGCCCTGGCGATGCTCAGCCTCGGAGGCGACCGACCCCGACTACCCGGTAGAACAAACCCACGGATCAGTCAGTAGAGCCTCCTTTCCGTCCGTTTCCCGGGCACCTCCGAACCGTGAAAGGCGTGTGCGTGATGCTGGATTCGTTGTGGGACCTGTTGTGGTACACCCTGGTCGTCTTCGCGTTCGTCGCGTACCTGCTGATCCTGTTCCAGGTGCTGACGGACCTGTTCCGTGACCGTTCCACGTCCGCCGTGGTCAAGGTCGTGTGGATCATCTTCCTGGTCGTCCTCCCGTACCTGACCGCCTTCGTCTACCTGCTGGTGCGGGGCCGCGGCATGTCCGAGCGGCACGCGGCCGCCCACGAGGCGGCCCAGCACGCGGCCGACGACTACATCCGCAAGGTGGCCGGACGATCCCCGGCGGCCGAGATCGCCGAGGCCCAGGCACTGCTCGAGGCCGGGACGATCACCGGCGACGAGTTCGACCGGCTCAAGGCCAAGGCCCTGCGCTGACTACCACCGCTGACGTCGAGCCCGGCCGGGTGGTCACGCCGCGCGCTCGGCTGCTCGGCTACGGGCGCCGGTTCCACCCGATCGGTCTGGGCTTCGCGCTGGTGTTCTTCGTCTGGTCGATGACGCCGTCGTTGCTGCCGCGGGTGTGGTATCTACAGGGCGTGGCGTCGGGGCTGAGCCTGGTGACCGGCTACGGGATCGGCTGCCTGCTCGCCTGGGTGGTCCGGCGCTGCGGCGTCGATCCGCAGTGGTCGGAGCGGACCCGCCGGGTCGGCTGGTGGATTCTGGCCGGGGCGGCGCTGGTGCTGGTGCCGGTGTTCCTCGTGCTGGGGTCGTGGTGGCAGCAGATCATCCGGGACCTGGTGGGGGTGCCGCGGGCCCAGCGCTCGTTCTATCTGCTGGTGCTGCTGATCGCCCTGGTCGTCGCGCTGGCGCTACTGGCGATCGGCCGGGGCCTGCGTGCGGGCACGAACCGGTTGACCCGGCTGGGCCGGCGGTACGTGCCCGGGCCCGTCGCCCGGCTCGGGGCGGTGACCCTCGTGGTGCTCCTGAGCGTGTTCGTGCTCGACGGCGCCGTCCACCGGGGTGTGCTGGGCGTGGCGGAACGCTCGTCCGAGGTGGCCGATCAGGGCACCGCACCGGGTGTGGTGCAGCCCGGGCTGCCGGAACGGTCCGGATCGCCGGCCTCGAACGAGGCGTGGGACACCCTGGGCCGGGAGGGCCGCACCTTCGTCGCGGGCGGGCCGAGCGCCGAGCAGATCGAGACCGTCACCGGGGCGCCGGCGCGCACCCCGATCCGGGTCTATGCCGGCCGCGAATCCGCCGACACGGTCGAGGGCATCGCGGACCGGGTCGTCGCCGAGCTCGAGCGCACCGACGCATTCGACCGCCGGGTGCTGGCGGTGGTGACCACCACCGGCCGCGGCTGGGTCAACGCGAACGTCGCCGGGGCCTTCGAATACGTCGCCGGCGGGGATTCGGCGATCGCGGCCATGCAGTACTCGTTCCTGCCCAGCGCGTTGTCGTTCGTCGCCGGCCGGGAGACGCCCCGGCTGGCGGGGCGGGCGCTGTTCGAGGCGGTGTATGCGGCGTGGTCGGCGCGGCCCGAGCCGGAGCGGCCGACGCTGGTGGTGTTCGGCGAGAGCCTGGGCTCGTACGGCGGTCAGGCGGCGTTCGCGTCGGGGCCGGACCTGGTCGCCCGGACCGACGGGGCGCTGCTGGTGGGTACCCCGAACTTCGCGCAGCCGTGGGGGGAGATCACCGCGGACCGCGACCCGGGGTCGCTCGAGCGGCTGCCGGTGGTCGACGCCGGCCGCCACATCCGGTTCGCGTCCCGCCCGGACGATGCGGACCTGCCCGGGCCGTGGCAGTTTCCGCGGGTGGTGTTCTGGCAGCATGCGAGCGATCCGATCACCTGGTGGTCGTTCGAGCTGTTGCTGCGGGAGCCGGACTGGTTGCGGGAGCCGCTCGGCCCGGATGTGGATCCGGGCATGCGGTGGCTGCCGTTCGTCACGTTCTGGCAGGTCACGCTCGACATGGTGTTCTCCGCCGACGTCCCGTCCGGGTTCGGCCACGCGTACGGGCCGGAGGCCGCGCAGTTGTGGGCGGACATCCTCGCCCCCGACGGCTGGGACGCCGCGGCCACCCACCGGGTGCAGAACGCCCTCGCCGGGACGGCGTCCGACGACTGAACCGCTGTGGGTACCGAACCGCTGTGGGTATTGGACATCTGTAGGTACTACAGCACCCCGGCGGCCACCCGCAGATCGGCGACCAGCCCGGCGAGGGCCTCGTCCCGCTGCTCCGCCGGTCCGCGCAGGATCGCCGAGGGGTGGATCGTGGCGACGACGGCCGGAGCGGACGGAATCTGCACCTCCCCGTCGAGGTGCAGGATCTCCCCCCGGTGCGCGGTCACCCGGAACGACGGGCCGAGCAGCGACTGGGCCGCGGTGGCGCCGAGGCACACGAGCACGTCGGGCTGCACGGCCCGCAGCTCGGCGACCAACCAGGGCCGGCACGCGACGACCTCGCCGCGTGCCGGTTTCTTGTGGATGCGACGCCCGCCGGCGGCGGCCCGCTCGAACTTGAAGTGCTTGACCGCGTTGGTCACGTAGACCTCGCCGCGGTCGATCCCCGCCTCCTCGAGGGCCCGGTCGAGCAGCCGCCCGGCCGGGCCGACGAACGGCTCCCCGGCCCGGTCCTCCTGATCGCCGGGCTGCTCGCCGACGAGCACGAGCCGGGCCGTGGCCGGGCCGGCGCCGAACACGATGCGTTCGGCGTTCCGGTACAGCTCGCATCCGCGGCAGCCGCCCGCCGCGGCCGCGAGCTCGGCCAGGTCGGTGGTCTCCGGCACGAATTCCTCGGCTCCCGGTTGCCTGCTCACCGCCACCTCCCTTCGGTGACGGACGGGTACCCACCGGCGCTCAGGACATGCGCAGCCGCGACACCCAGGCCCGTGTGTCGGCGGGATCGATGACGTCGTCGAGTTCGAAGATCGTCGCGGCCTGCAGGGCCTTGCCGTGCTGGTAGGCGGCGGCGACGAGCTGCGCGAACAGCTCGTCGCGCGCGGCCCGGTCGGGTGCGGCCTCGAGTTCCTTGCGGAAGCCGAGCCGCACCGCGCCCTCGAGCCCCATCCCGCCGATCTCGCCGGTGGGCCACGCCACGGTGAACTCGGGTGCGTGGAAGGACCCGCCGGCCATGGCCATGGCGCCGAGGCCGTAACCCTTGCGCAGGATGATCGTGCCGAACGGGACGGTCAGGCGCGCACCGGCGACGAACAGCCGGCCGAACCGGCGCACCGTGGCCTCCTTCTCCGACTCGGGTCCGACCATGAATCCCGGTGTGTCGCAGAGGCTCACGACGGGCAGGCGGTGCGCCTGGCACAGCTCGAGGAAGTCGGCGGCCTTGTCCGCGGCCTCGGCGTCGATCGCGCCGCCGAGGTGGTGGCTGCTGTTGGCGAGCACCCCGTACGCCGCGCCCTCGACGCGGACGAGGGCGGTGACGATGCCGACACCGTAGTCGCCACGCAGTTCGAGCACGGAACCGACGTCGGCGATCGCATCGATCGCCGCGCGCACGTCGTAGGCGCGCAACCGGTTCTCGGGAACGACGTGGCGCGCCAGCCGCGGGTCCGGGGCCGCCCACTCGCCGGCGGCGGCGGTGAAGTAGCCGAGGTACTGCCGGGCCAGTTCGACGGCGTGCGCCTCGTCGCGTGCGGCGAGATGCACGACGCCGTTGCGGCGCTGCACGTCGATCGGGCCGATGTCCTCGGGCCGGTACACGCCGAGCCCGCCGCCCTCGATCATCGCGGGCCCGCCCATGCCGATGTTGGTGTCGGGAGTGGCGATCAGCACGTCGCACACGCCGGCGAGGGCGGCGTTGCCGGCGAAGCACCGCCCGGAGACCACCGCGACGGTGGGGACGCGCCCGCGCAGGGCGGCCATCGCGCGGAACGTCGACAGCTCCAAGCCCTGTCCGGGTCCGGCGTCGACGTCCCCGGGCCGTCCGCCGCCGCCCTCGGCGAACAATACGAGCGGCACCTCGCGGCGGGCGGCGAGGGCGAGCAGCCGGTCGGTCTTGCTGTGGTTGCGCATGCCCTGTGTGCCGGCGAGGACGGTGTAGTCGTAGGAGAGCACCACCGATTCGGCACCGTCGATGCGGGCGAGACCGCCGACGAGCCCGTCGGCGGGGGTGTTGGCGATCAGGTCCTCCTCGCTGCGCCGGCTGCGCTGCGCGGCGAGCACGAGCGGCCCGTACTCGACGAAGGTGCCGTCGTCGACGAGGTCGGCGATGTTCTCCCGCGCGGTGCGACGGCCCGTCCGGTGCCGCTTGGCGACCGCGTCGGGCCGGGCGGCGTCGAGGGTGCGGGCGTGCCGGTCCCGGATCTCGGTGAGGTCGTCGCGCACGGCGTCGAGGTCCCGCTCACCCCCGTCGCCGGTGGCCGCGTCGCCGGACCCGGCGCGCACCACGGCGAGCACCTCCCCCGGCTGCACGGTCTGCCCCGGCCGCACCAGCAGGCGCACCACGGTCGCCGGTCCGGAGGCGGACACCACGTGCTGCATCTTCATCGCCTCGAGTACCGCGACGGGTGCGCCCGGCGCGAGCGCGTCGCCGTCGGCGGCGGTCTCGACGACGGTGCCGACCATGTCGGCGCGCACCGCCTCCTCCCCCGCGTGCAGTTCCGGCGCGACGGCCGGTGCGCCGTCGGGGCCGGCGACGGCGAGGTCGGCGATCCGTTCGTCCAGCCACGACGTGTGCACGTCGGATGCCGCGAAGTCCTTGTCGCGCAGGATGTTCTGCAGAAACTCGGCATTGGTGGCGACACCCTCGACGAGCAGGTCGCCGAGCGCCGCGTCCGTCTTGCGCAGCGCTGCCGCGAAGTCGTCGATGCGGGTGTGGGTGATCACCTTGGCCAGCAACGAGTCGTAGCGCGGGCTGGTCGTCAGCCCGGGACGGCCGTAGGTGTCGACGCGGACGCCCGGCCCGGTGGGCGGCGTGAACACGGTGAGCGTGCCGGAGGCGGGTACGGCCCGGCCGTCGGGGCGCATCGTCTCGGTGTTGACGCGAGCCTGGACGGCGATGCCCTTCGCGGCGGCGGGCTCGCCGCGCACGCCGGCGCCGTCGGCGGTGACGCCGCCGGGCAGGCCGAGTTCGTCGAACCGGGCACCGCGGGCGATCGCGATCTGCGTCGCGGCCAGGTCGACGCCGGTGACCTCCTCGGTGACCGTGTGCTCCACCTGGATCCGGGGGTTCACCTCGAGGAACACCGCGTCGTCGCCGGCGACGAGGAACTCGACGGTGGCCAGACCCCGATAGCCCACCGATGCGCACAGCCGCGCCGCGGCCTCGTGCAGCGTGCGGCGCACCGTCGCGCCGAGCCGTTGCGCCGGAGCGATTTCCACGAGCTTCTGGTGGCGTCGCTGCACGCTGCAGTCCCGGTCACCGAGCGCGAGGGCCCGCACCCCGCCCGCGCCGTCGGGGGCCGCGACGACCTGCACCTCGATGTGCCGGGCCCGAGCGCACAGGGCCTCGGCGAACAGCGCGCCGTTGCCGAAACCCAACTCCGCCTCGGCCGTACACGCGCGGAAGGCGTCGTCGAGGTCCGCGGCGTCGTGCACGATCCGCATGCCGCGGCCGCCCCCGCCGGCGAGCGCCTTCAGGACGATGCCGCCGGGGTGGGCGGCGAGGAAGTCGCGGGCCGCGCCGGGCGTGACGCCCCCGTCGGTGGCGGGCAGCACGGGCACCTGTGCGGCGACGGCGGTGCGGCGGGCGGCGGCCTTGTCACCGAAGATCCGCAGCACCTGCGGCTCGGGTCCGACGAACGTCATCCCGGCCGCGGCGCACGCTTCGGCGAATTCGGCGTTCTCGCTGAGGAATCCGTATCCGGGATGGACGAGGGTGCAGCCGGTCTCGGCGGCGGCGCGCAGCAGCGCCTGCCCGTCGAGGTAGGCGGCCGGTCCGGCACCGGTCAGCGCGACGGCGCGGGTGGCGGCGGCGACGTGTGGGCTGTCCGCGTCGTCCTCGGCATACACGGCGACGGTGTCGAGGCCGAGTTCGGTGGCGGAACGGATGACCCGCAGGGCGATCTCGCCGCGGTTGGCTACGAGCAGCATGGGTGTCGGGGGTCCTGTCGGTCGGGGCCGGTCAGCGGAAGCCGATGAGCCGTTCGGACATCGCGATCATGTCGTCGATGTAGGACTGCTGTTCCTGTCTCGGGGCGCCGAGCAGGCGCAGGGCGCCGGCGCGTTGCGCGTCGGCGAGGGTGCGGGCGATGCGTTCGGGTGGCGCGCACGGGAGCACCTCGCCGGTGGCGTTGATGCGTTCGACGAACCGCACGTAGCGGCCCACCAGGCGTTCGCGCACGCTCTCCCACTCGGCGCCGACCTCGTCGTCGAGGCGGGCGCGGTGTTCGATCAGCTCGAGGATGCGGCCGTTGACGTAGACGGACTCGATGAAGGCGCGGGTGGTGGTGCGCAGCACCCGGCGCAGGTCGTCCACCGCCTGCCCCTCCATGTGCTGGGCGTCGAGGAACTGCCGGCACACGAGGGTGGCGAGCGCGCGGAACACCTCCTCCTTGGAGGAGAAGTACGCGTAGAAGGTGGCGCGGGAGACGTCGGCGCGGCCGGTGATCACCGCGACGGTGGTGCGCTCGTAGCCGAGTTCGCCGAAGCAGTCGCGGGCGGTCTCGAGCAGGGCCCGCCGGCGCGGGCCGTCGCTGTCCCGCCGCGCGGACCGGGCCCGTTCCTGGGCATCGCTCGTCGTCACCCGCACAGCATGCGTTGACGTTGACGTCAATGTCAACGGCGGACGCCGCGCTCGTGTCGCTCCGCGCCGCCGGGTGGGCGGGCTCAGGACCCGCTGCGGCCCTCGGGGTGGGACGGGGACGATCCGGGCGAGCTCACCGGCCGCGGCCAGGGGTGCCCCGCCAGACGCTCGAGGTCGGTGTTGAATCGTTCGAGCCAGCGGGCGAACTCGGCGACCTCGGCGGGATCCCAGTCGACCAGCACCCGCTCGAGCCCGGCGACGGAGCGGGCGCGTTCGTCGTCGAGGTGACGGACACCCTCCGCGGTGATGCGGAACTTGCGCGCGATGCCCCCCTCGGGGTCGGGGATGCGCTCGGCGAGAGCCGCGCCGGCCGCATCCGCTCGTGGACCTGCGGGCCGACCAACGCCGCCTCGGTCGTGGTGGGGTTCGGGATGTACGCGCAGTCGCTCATCGTGCCGCAGCTGCTGCAGCTGCCCGCCGAGACCGGCTACGGCCTGGGCCAGTCGATGCCGGCCATGGGACTGTGGATGGCACCGGGCGGCCTGGTGATGATGGCCGTCTCACCGATCGGCGGAAAATTGCACGCGACCCGCGGCCCGAAGGTCACCCTGTTGATCGGATGCCTGGTCATCGCCGCCGGCTACGGGGTGTCCCTGCTGCTCATGGGCTCGACTTGGGGCTTGATGCTCGTCGTCTGCATCTGCAGCGCCGGTGTCGGCTTCGTCTACGGGGCCATGCACGCGCTGATCATGGGTGCGGTGCCGCAGTCCGCCACGGCGTCGGCGAACAGCGTCAACTCCCTGATGCGCGCAGTGGGCACCTCGGTGTCGGCGGCGGTGGTCGGCGTGGTCCTGTCGCAGATGAGCGTGCAGGTCGGCGGCTACAGCCTGCCGACCGAGGGCGGGTTCCGCACCGGGATGCTCATCGGCTGCGGTGTCGCCCCCGTCGCCGCCGCCGTCACCCTCGCCATCCCCGTCGCCCGGCGGCCGAGCCTCGAACCGGTGCGCGAGCCCGCTGCGGCCCGGGTGTGAGCCGACCCGGTTTACGCAACACGGGTGTTCTCGAAATACACCGCATACCAACGAAATCCGCTCGGCCACTACCCTGTTCGCACACCCGCCGCACCACTACCATGGTCTGCATCCCATAGTGGACAACCGTCCTCCGGAAGGATCGATCATGACCACGATGGAAATGCCGCACGTCACCGAGTGCAGCGTCGGCACCTGCTCCTACAACCACGACGGCTGCCACGCCTACGCCATCAACGTCGCCGGGCACAACGGCAGCGCCGACTGCGAGACGTT
This sequence comes from Rhodococcus sp. M8, assembly GCF_015654185.1. NCBI lineage: Bacteria > Bacillati > Actinomycetota > Actinomycetes > Mycobacteriales > Nocardiaceae > Rhodococcus > Rhodococcus sp. M8. The sequence goes on along the minus strand of NZ_CP064065.1, from coordinate 3,995,089 downwards.
CATCCCGCTGTCGACCAAGGGCGGCCTGGACACCGTCACCAGCAGCATGGTCGGCGCCTGCCAGCGCGCCGACTGCGTGCACAACCAGGATCTCGAGTGCACCGCGAGCGAGATCCGCGTGGGCGGCACCGGCAGCGGAGAGCACGCGGCCAACTGCCTGACCTACCGAGCCCGGTAGGTTCCGCCGAACTCACCGCCGCGGCCGCATCAACGTGCGCACCGCGTCCGTCAACGCGGCCGCCGACAGCTCGGGACTGATCGCGCGCTGCAGGCCCAGGCCGATGCCGAGCCCGAGCAGCATGGCCGACGCCTGCCCGGGATCCATCGTGGGCGTGACGTCGTACCGGTCGGCGAGCGAGCGGATCAGCTCGGCGATGAGCGTGCGCACCCCTTCGGCACCCGCCGCGATGCGGGACCGGATCTCCTCGTTGTGCCGGGAGCGCACCGAGAACTCGATCTCGAGCAGGGTCCAGCGCCGGTCGCCGATGGTGCGCTCGGCCCACACCCCGAACGCGGTCACCACGTCGTCGAGCGTCGCACCGGCCGCGAGCGTCGCGGCGATCTCGCCCATGCGCTCGGCCCGGATCCGATCGAGCACCGCGAAGCACAACTCGTCCTTGTTGCGGAAGTTGGAGTACACCGCACCCTTGGAATAACCGGCGTCCTCGGCGATCTGGTCGAGGGACGCCGCGGCGTAGCCGCGGTCGAGGAAGTGCTCGGCCGCCGTGGCGAGCAGATCCTCACGGGTGCGTGCCTGAGTCTCCTGGCGGGTCGGTCGTGCCACGACTCGACGGTACCGGAGCGGCCGAAGTTCGGATACTGTGGTTATCCGGATACCGACGGTATTCGAATGGGGATCACGGGAGACGAGGGGACGACGCGATGGACGAATACCGGGTGGTGGTGATCGGCGCCGGGATCTCCGGCATCGGCGCGGCGATCGCGCTGCGACGGCGCGGGATCACCGACTTCGTCGTCCTCGAGAAGGCCGGGACCCTCGGCGGCACGTGGCGCGCCAACACGTACCCCGGATGCGCCTGCGACGTGCCCTCGCTGCTGTACTCGTACTCCTTCGCCCGGAACCGGGACTGGAGCCGAATCTTCGCCGGACAGAACGAGATCCGCGACTACATCGAGAACACCGCCGACGCCCGCGGCGTGAGGTCCCACGTCCGGTTCGGGATCGAGATGCTGCGCGCGGACTGGGACCCGATCGACGCGCGCTGGACCCTCGAGACCACCGGCGGGACCGTGCGGGCGCGGTTCCTCGTCGCCGCCGCGGGACCGTGGAACGAACCGCTCGTACCCGACATCCCCGGGCTGTCGCAGTTCCCCGGCGAGGTGTTCCACTCGGCGCGCTGGAACCACGACTACGACCTGCGCGGCAAGCGCGTGGCCGTCGTCGGCACCGGAGCCTCGGCCGTCCAGTTCGTCCCCGAGATCGCGCCGGACGTCGCGCGGCTGCACCTGTACCAGCGGACGGCGCAGTGGGTGCTGCCCAAGCCCGACCGCCGGCTGTCGCGGTTCGAGCGCCGGCTGCTCGCCCGCGTCCCGGGCGCGCGACGACTCGTCGAGGCGACCGAGTACGCGCTCATGGAGGCCCTCGGCCTCGGCTTCCGGCACCCGTGGCTCATGCGGCAACTGCAGTGGATCGGCCGCGCCCAGCTGCGGGCGCAGGTCCGCGACCCGCGGCTGCGCCGCGCCCTGACCCCCGACTACACCCTGGGCTGCAAGCGGCTGCTCATGTCGAACACCTACTACCCCGCCCTCACCCGCCCCCACGTCGAGGTCCACCCGAGCGCGGTGCGCGAGATCCGCGGCTCCACCGTGATCGCCCAGGACGGCAGCGAAGCCGAGGTCGACGCCGTCGTCTTCGGCACCGGCTTCCACATCCTCGACATGCCGATCGCCGGCCGGATGTTCGACGGACAGGGACGCAGCCTCGACGAGCACTGGCAGGGCAGCCCGCAGGCGTTCCTGGGGTCGTCCGTCGCGGGCTTTCCCAACGCGTTCGTCCTGCTCGGCCCCAGCCTCGGCACCGGCCACACGTCGGCGTTCCTCATCCTCGAAGCCCAGCTCGAGCACGTCGCGACCGCGATCGACACGGCGGTGCGCCGCGGCTGGCGCACCCTCGAGGTGCGGCGCGACGTCCAGGACGCCTTCAACGACGAGGTCCAGGCCGCCCTTCCGGGCACGGTCTACAACTCCGGCGGATGCCGCAGCTACTTCTTCGACGTCAACGGCCGCAACAGCTTCAACTGGCCGTGGTCGTCGGCCGCGCTCCGTCGCCGGGTGTCGGCGTTCGACCCGGGCGTCTACGCCGTCACGCGCGACGACGAACCCGTGCCCGCCGGGTGAGCGGTGTCCGCCGGTGATCCGTGTCCGCCGGTGATCCGTGCGCCCGGCGGTCCTCGGTGCCCGGATGGCCGGCGTACCGTCGGGTCATGGCCCGCAGGTCCGCCACCCGCCGCCGTCCGCCCCCGTCGGACGGCTACCTGTACGAACCCAGCGAGCGGCGGGTCCGCGGAACCTGGGCCGGTCACACCGTGGTCGACACCATCCGCGCGCTGCTCGTGTGGCCGCCCGGCCATCCCGTCCCCTTCTACCTGTTCCCCCGCGACGACGTGCGCACCGATCTCCTCGCGCCCGCCCCGGCACCGGGCGACAGGAACGACGTCGCGCGGTGGTTCGACCTGACCGACGACGAGACCCGGGCGCCCGCCGCGGCGTTCGTGCTCGACGTCGCGGGACTCGAGGAGTACATCGGCTTCGAATGGTTCGGCCGCCGGGGAGCGGGCATCGAAAACTGGTACGAGGAGGACACGGAGATCTTCGTTCATCCCCGCGACCCGCACCACCGGGTCGATGCGCTGCCCAGCAGCCGGCACGTGCAGGTGTCCATCGCCGGCACGGTCGTCGCCGAGACCCGGAACCCGGTGCTGCTGTTCGAGACCCACCTGCCCGTGCGGTACTACATCCCGCCCGCCGACGTCGACTTCTCGGTACTCGAGGAGACGGAACTGCACACGTCGTGCCCCTACAAGGGCACGGCCCGGTACTGGAGCTTCACCGGAACGCCGCGGGCCGAGAACGTCGCCTGGTCGTACCCGGATCCCCTCCCCGCCGTCGCACCGATCGCCGGCCACGTCGCGTTCTACAACGAGGCGGTGGACCTCGTCGTCGACGGCGTGCCCGTCGCGCGTCCGGGCGGCTGACCGCGCCGGCTCACCGCTCGAGCCGGATCCACGGGCCGCCGTCCCCCGCGGCCCGCAACCGGGTGCCGAAGATCGCCGACGACTCCTCGAGCGCCGCGCGCAGCCAGCGCTCCTGCGACTGCGTGACGTGTTCGAGCCGCATCCGCCGCGCCCGCACCGGCATCATCCGCAACTCCCGCAGTTCCCGCGAGTCCGCGTCGAACGAGACGACATACAGCAGGCGCAACTCGTCGCGGAAGCGCTCGTAGCCGCCGATGCCCTCGTAGTCGTTGATCAGGTCGCCGCACCCGTACAGCACCGGCTTGCCGCGGTAGACCTCCAGCGGCCGCGGGTGATGGGACGAATGCCCGTGCACCACATCGACGCCGCCGTCGATCAGACGGTGCGCGAACCGCACGTGCTCGTCCGGCACCGCGTAGCCCCAGTTGGACCCCCAGTGCACCGACACCACCACCACATCGCCGGCCGCGCGGTCGGCGTCGATCCGGGCGAGCAGCCCGTCGGCTCCCGCCTCCGACACCTCCGGCAACAGCGCCACCCCGGGCCGCGTCGCCGTCGCGGCCCACCACGGGGCGATCCCGCTCGACACCGCACCCACCGACCACACCCGCACCCGGCCCGCCCCGACCGGGACCGTCGCCGGCCGCCACGCCAGCCGATCGTCGCCGCCCGCGCCGGCGAGCCGCAGTCCCGCCGCCGTGAGGACCTCGACGGTCTCGCGCAGACCACGGACGCCGAAGTCGAGCACGTGATTGTTGGCCAGGGTGCACACGTCGACCCGTGCGACGGTGACCACCTCGACGTTCGCCGGATTCATCCGGTAGTGGATGCCCTTCTCCGGCGCGTAGTCCCGTGACGTGGTCACGGACGTCTCGAGGTTGACGATCCGAATGTCCGGGGCGCACTCGTCGAGCACGGACAGCGCGATACCCCACGGCCAGTCGTATCCCGCGGGCCGCGGAATCGCGCCGCTGCGGGTCTCGGCGAGTTCGACGTAGTCCCGGGCGTCCTTCACGTAGGACTCCCGCAGCGTGGGACCTCCGGGATGTGGGAGGATCTGGTCCACACCCCGGCCGGTCATCACGTCTCCGGCGAGGAAGAGCGTCACCGTGCCCGGCACACCTGCGACAGTAATCCCCGGCACCCGGATCCGTCGTGCGTCCACGGGCACAGGTCAGCCCGACGCGTAGCTCGGCTGCTCGGTGACGTCGCCGAGCACGACCAGCGTCGCGAGGGTGTTCTCCCACCGGATCCGGACGGCGCCGACCGTCGCCTGCACGACGGTCCCGTCCGGGCGGCCGAACTCGCACAGTTGCCCGGTCCGGTCGTGCAGCGAGCGGACGGTGACGGAACCGTCGGGCCACGTGCCGCCGGTGAAGATCTCGTGCAGCGCCCGGTTCTCCACGTCCCGGGCGTCGACGCCGAGCAGCGCCGCAAAGGTGGGATTGGCGTAGGCGATGGCGCCGCCGTCGCGCACGGCGATGATGGGGACGGGCAGCAGATCGAGGACGGCGGGCAGGGGCAGCGGCGCCAACCGATCCGGCAGGTGCGCCCAGGTCGCGGCCTTGGCCCGATACAGATCCATGTCGGCGTCGTGGTAGAGGTCCATGGGGTCGCTGACGACGCCCGCCGCGACCCCGAAGCTGACCGGCACGGGATTCGCGCGGACCATGTCCTCGAGCACCGCGCGCCCCTCCTCTTCGTCCGTGTCCGGGAGCACGACGAGGAATTCGTCGCCGCCGAGACGCGCCAGGATCCCGCCGCGCGGCACCTGCTGCGCCCACGCCCCGGCGGCGTCGCGGAGCAGTGCGTCACCCGCGGGATGCCCGTGCTCGTCGTTGAACGCCTTGAATCCGTCGACGTCGAGCAGGCCCAGGCAGACCCGGGTACCGCGGTCGCGCGGCCGCGAGCGCAGTTCGAGGTCGAGACCCGCGCGGTTGCGCAGGCCGGTGAGCGGATCGCGGGTCGCCGCGTTCACCAGCAGCCGTCCGACGGCCCCGAAGATCGCCCCGGACCCGAGCAGGGCGGCGGCGACGATCACGTAACCGACCCACAGCAGGCGCGTCGGGGCGACGGCCGCGGCGCCGAGGGTCGCCGCGGTGAGCGCCCCGATCCACAGGACGGCCTGCCGCGGTGGCCAGAACGCCGAGAGATACATCGACAGGAACATCGATCCCATGACGCTGATGAGGATGCGGGAGGGATCGACGTGGAACGCGATCACCGCGGGCATCGCGACGACCGCGCACGCGGTGGCGGCGACGATGGGGGTGCGTCCCGGACGCCGTGGCGCCCACCGCAGGATCCCCAGCCCGGCGATGCCCAGCGCCAGCGCCGAGGCCATGCCGGCGAAGCTACCGGATCGGGCGATGGCCGGATCGAGCAGGGCCGCAACGATTCCTACCGCGACGAGCCCGGTGCTGACCGCCAGGTACCACACGAGCAGACGGCGCCGCTGGACCCGGAGGTTCTCCGTCGCACCGTGCAGCACCTGGCGATCGCCCACAGCCGGATTATCGCGTTCGTCGCACCGCGTGTTTCCGGCTCTGCGAAATGCCGGCCGTCACCGGCCCGGCAGCCACTGCATCGCCTTGACGAAGGGCGGCATCACCTTCGACCACAGCTTCGGCGGAACCCCACGGGGCCCACCGAGATTCATCACCCGGGTCGTCGCGATCGTCTGCGGCTCGGTGTACTTGATCAGGCCCTCGGCGCCGTGCCGGCGGCCCATACCCGAGATGCCCATGCCGCCCATCGGCGCGTCGGTGCTGCCCCACGCCGGCGCGTAGCCCTCGTCGACGTTGACGGTGCCCGCCCGCACCCGCGCCGCGATGGCCTCGCCCTGCGCCTTGGTGCCCGCCCACACGCTGGCATTGAGCCCGTACTCGGTGTCGTTGGCGCGACGGATCGCCTCCTCGACGTTGTCCACCGGGTACACCGACACGAGCGGACCGAACGTCTCCTCCCGGTAGCACTCGGCGTCCTCGGGGACGTCGGTGAGCACCGTCGGCTCGTAGAACAGGGGGCCGAGATCGGGCCGGGCCCGGCCGCCGGCAACGACGGTGGCGCCCTTGGCGACGGCATCGTCGACGTGCCCGGAGACGGCCTTGACCTGGGTCTCGTTGACCATGCTGCCCATTTCGACGCCGTACTCGTAACCCGGCCCGAGGGTCATGTTCCGCACCCGCTCGCCGAGCATGCGGAGGAACTCGGGGGCGACGGACTTCTCCACGTAGATCCGTTCGATGGAGATGCACAGCTGCCCGGAGTTGGAGAAGCACGCCCGCACGGCCGCGTCGGTGACCTCACGCAGGTTCGCGCCGGCGGTGACGATCATCGGGTTCTTGCCGCCGAGTTCGGCGGAGAAGCCGATGAGGCGGCGGCCCGCCTGCTCGGCGAGGAGGCTGCCGGTCTGCGAGGAGCCGGTGAACATGAGGTAGTCGGCGTTCTCGACGAGGGCGGTGCCCACGACGGAGCCGGGCCCGGGCACCACGGCGAACAGGTCGCGCGGCAGCCCGGCCCGATAGAGCAGTTCGACGACGGCCAGCGCGCAGTAGGGGGTCTGGCTGTCGGGCTTGAGGACGACGGCGTTACCGGCGAGCAGGGCGGCGATCGCGTCGGAGACGGCGAGGGTCATCGGGTAGTTCCACGGGGCGATGACCCCGACGACACCCTTCGGGTGGTAGCGCACGGTGGTCTTCGTCAGGCCGGGAAGCATGCCCGTGGCGCGGCGGGGACGCAGCAGCCGGGGCGCGGTGCGCGCGTAGTAGCGCGCGGTGAGGGCGATGTCGAGGACCTCCTCCTGCGCCGACGCGCGGGCCTTGCCGGTCTCGGCCTGGGCCATGTCCATCAGCTCTTCGCGGTGGGCCAGTACCAGGTCGTGGTAGCGGTGGAAGATCTCGGCGCGTTGCTCGACGGAGCGGCGTGCCCAGTCGGCCTGCGCGACGCGGGCCCGCTCGAGGGCGGCCCTGGCGTCGTCGGCGGTGCCGATGGGAACCGTCGCGAGTTCACGACCGGTGAAAGCCTCCACGACCGAGCGGGTGGGACGGCTCGCTGCGTCCGGGATGGCGATGAGCTCGGCCAACCGTACGAAGGTGGCGGCGCTGGGAGCAGGCATGTCGTACCCCTACTGGTGAGTAGTTCTTGCAGTTACACCAACCTACCGCGCGGCGTGGTGCTTGTCACAGAGCGGTCTGTTCGCCGCCCGGCAGCCCCGCTAGCCTGAGGAGATGGACCCACCGGTCACCCGGTATCTTCCGCGCGACGGCCACGGCCTCGCGTACCAGGTGGTGGGTGAAGGCCCGGTGGACGTCGTGTGGTTCCTCGAGATCCAGACCCACCTGGACCTGATGTGGACCGACCCCCACCTGCACTACCTGATCGAACGCAACGGCACCTTCGGCCGCTCGGTGTACTTCCAGCGCCGCGGGATCGGGCTGTCCGATCCGCTGGACCGGGTGCCCAGCCTCGAGGAGCAGGCCGACGACGTGCTGGCCGTGATGGACGAGGTGGGGATGCGCCGGGCCACCCTCGTCGGCGTCGCCAGCACCTGCGGACCGCAGTGCCTCGTCGCCGCCCGCGCCCCGGACCGCGTCGCCGGCCTGGTCCTCGTCCAGCCGTTCGCCGAGCGTCTCCTCGGCGGCGACGGTGAGCCGCACGGATGGACGCCGGTGCGGCGGGCGGAGTTCGTCGACAACTGGCGGACCGTGGGCCGGGAGTGGGGTTCCGGGGCCTCGGTCCGGATGTGGGAGCACCACGCCGACAACCCCTACAACCGGCGGCTGATGGCGATGCTCGAACGCTGCTCCGCGACACCGACCACGACGCAGGCGCACCTCGAGTGGATCTTCCGGCTCGACTACTCCAGCGCCCTGCCGTCGATCCAGTGCCCGGCCCGGGTGCTGCTCCCGGCCGCCAGCCCCGTGCCCCGCGCCGCCGCCGAGTTCGTCGCGCGGCAGATCCCCCGCGGTTCGTTCCACCTGTTGCCGAACGCCCTGCCCGGCGCCTCGCTCGGGGAGGCGTGGCGGCCGATCCTCGACCACGTCGAGGAACTCGCCACCGGGATGCAGCATCCCGTCGACGCCGACCGCAGCCTCGCGTCGCTGCTGTTCACCGACATTGTCGGCTCGACGAAACTGCTCGCCCGTATCGGTGACGGCGCCTACCGCGACCTGCGCGCCGCCCACGAACGACGGGTCCGGGCCGAGGTGGAGCAGGCCGGCGGCCGGCTCGTGAAGGTCACGGGCGACGGGACGCTGAGCCTCTTCGACGGCCCGGCCGCGGCCGTGCGCTGTGCCGCGCGGATCCGCGACGACGCCCGCGGCCTCGGCATCGAGATCCGGGCCGGCGTCCACACCGGCACCGTCGAGCACGCCGGACCCGAGCTGACCGGATTGACCGTGCACATCGGGGCGCGCATCGGCGCGACCGCCGGTCCCGGCGAGATCCTGGTCTCCCGCACCGCCCGCGACCTCGGCACCGGCTCGGGTCTGAGGTTCGCCGACCGGGGCCGGCACCGGCTCGCCGGGGTGCCCGGCCGGTGGCAGCTGTACGCGCTCACCGACGCGATCACGGACCCGCCCCCGATCGCGCACCGGTCCCTCGACCTGTCCGTGCTCGACCGGGCCGTGCTCCGCACCGCCCGGCGCGCACCGCAGGTGCTGCGGGCGGCCGCGGCTCTCGCCCACGCCCGGCAGCACCGGCAGGCGCGGTGATCGTGGACCGGAAGACCACGATCACCCCTGCGTGACCCTCGTGTGAATCAGCAGGCGAGGTCTCGGTGGCGGGCTCGGCCTGCCAGGCTTCGGTTGTGATGAGGCCGGAACGGGGACGGCGCTACCGATCCGGTTCCCCAAGATCCGGCCCTGCGAGTCAGCACTGAGCAGGATCGCCGTCGGCGGCCGCGAGCGACTCGGCGGTGCCGGGCGAGACAGCCAGTAGATCGTTTCCTGCAGTGATTCCAGATCGTCGACCGACATCAGGACCGCGGCCGGTTTGCCGTGCCGGGTGATCGTGATGATGTCGTGCGTGGCTTCGTCGCTGTCGACCAGCGCCGAGAGCTTGCCCTCGGCTTCGCCGAGCGGCACCTCGTGCCCGAATATTGCCCTCATGCGCACCCGGTAGCAGGATGGCGGCGACACCGCGCCCCGCCGCCGCCCAACGGCTGGTCCCCGAACGCCGAACCGTACGGAGCCGTTGTCGTGCGTTATTCAACGAAGACCATCGGTCAGTTCCGGACGGTCTCGACGACCTCGCCCCACTCGGACGCACCCTGCACCGACGCAGAGCCGACGGGCTCGCCTGCGTCGACCACCGCGCCTCGAACGGACCCACCGCGGCGATCAACGCCCGACTCGAAGCACTGCCCCGTCACGCCCTCCGATTCGGCAACCCGACCCCCACCGGATCCCGTCACTGCCGCACTGCGGCAACCTCACCCGCGCGATCGAGGCACTCCAGGACCGGAAGAGCCCGTACAGCGGCACCATGGGGCCATGGACACCGCGCCGGAACCCGCTTATGCCCGACACTCGCGACTGGACCTTCGTGCTCGACGGAGGGTGCCCCGAGTGCGGGTACACGCTGCACGATCCGGCCACGACCGGTCAACGCTTGCGCGCCGGCGTGCCACGCTGGCAGGCCGTGCTGCGACGGCCGAACGTCGCCGAGCGTCCCGCTCCGAGGGTGTGGTCGACGCTCGAGTACGCCTCCCACGCGCGCGACCTCATCGCCTCCTCTGAAGACTACCGCGGGCGGTTGGCGTTCCTGCTGGAGGACCTGACCGCCCCTGCGGGCAAACTCCAGGCGATAGACACTCTTTCGGCGACCCCGGGCCGGATGACGGCCCGGCACGGCATCCACACGACCCGCGTCCGGCTCGACTGGGTGGACGAAGCGCAAACGACGCTCGGCGAGGAGCAGTCATGAACGCCACCGTATTCGTCACCGGTGGCACCGGAATGCTTGGGCAGCCGGTCGTCCGCCGCCTGCTCCGAGACGGGGTCCCCTACGGGATTGCCAACTCACTCCTGAGGTGGGTTTCCTGGGCGTCCTGATCGCCCGTCGCCCCGGGCATCGGCATGGCCTGTCTCGCTTCGCTGAGGAAATGCCAGGGAGTTGAGACAGTTTGCTGTGGCCGTGAGACACGCAACAACGTGCAGGTCGCAGCGTCCCACCCGGTAGCGAGGCCCTACACGATATCGGGGTCTCGAGATCTGTGGCGGTATCTCACGGCGAGTGGCGGGCCGGGGGCGGATCCGCCATCGTTGTGAGACCCGCCCGAATCGGGGGTCACGACCCGCCGAGGACCGCCGCGAATGCCCGGCTCCGGATCGTTCGGGATGTCCCGACGGAGGCCGCCGACCGTCGGATCATCCCCGCACCGAGTGAAAAGAAGACGTGCCGTTCAGGGAGTCGCGGTCGACGCCCCGCGTCCGGAGACGTGCCGATCGACGTTCTGTTCCCCGAGGACGGCCGCGTCGCGACTGTGTTTCGGGGAGTGATCAGGGTGGCGGGGCCGGCTTGTGGTTGTCGGTGGCGGTGAGCCCGTACAGAAGTGAGTCGACGAGCCGTCCGGCACAGTCCGGTTCGAGCGGTTCGCGGGTGAGCACGACCTTGAAATGCAGTGGTGCGACGAGCATTTCCACGGCGAGGCGGGGGTCGACGGTCTCGGGCAGTTCGCCGCGGTCGATGGCCCGGGTGAGCATCTCGCCGGAGCGCGCATAGCGAGTGTCCCAATACTGCTTGCGTGCTTCGCCGGCTGCCGGGTCGTCGCCGGCGGCGGCGAGCGCTCGATCGAAGGCGTTGCCCTGGGGGGTGTTCAGGTAGGCCGTCAAGGCGGTGAGGTAGGTGATCAGGTCCTCGCGGAGGGAGCCGGTGTCGGGGACCGGGAGCAGTTCTTCGGCTTCCTCGAGCAGGGCGTCGATCATCAGGTTCTCGCGGGTGCCCCAGCGGCGGTAGATCGAGGTTTCGTGCACGCCGGCGCGGGTCGAGACGTCGGCCACGGTCAGCCCGTCCATGCCGTGGGTGTGCAGCAGATCGAGGGTGGCGTCGAGCACGGCGCGGCGGACCCGGGCGGATCTGCCGCCGGGGCGTGGCCGGGTCGCGGGTGCGGTCATACCCCACCTTAACGCAAGGCTCTTGCGTTTACGGTGTGACGCGGCGCATACTGCTAACGCAGGTAACTTGCGTTTAGAGGAGGCAGTGATGGGTGCACCACGATCGACCAACCCCGAGGTTCGGGGCGCCGCGCCCGATCAGCGGCCGGTCACCGGGACCGTGGCATGACCGGGCAGGGCGGGGACGGGATCACCGAGCGCAGCGAGACGGCGAACGGGATGCGGATCGACTGGGATGTGCCGGTTCCGATGTCGGATGGTGCGGTGCTGCGGGCCGATGTCTTCCGCCCGCCCGGCCCGGGGGTGTACCCGGTGCTGATGACCCTCGGGCCGTACGGCAAGGGGTTGGCGTTCCAGGAGGGGTTCGCCCCGATGTGGCACCGGCTGGCCACCGCGTATCCCGATGCGGTGGCAGGCTCGACCAACGCCTATCAGGTGTGGGAAACGGTCGATCCGGAGAAGTGGGTTCCGGACGGATACGTCTGCATCCGGGTCGACTCCCGCGGCGCCGGCCGCTCCGCCGGGCTGCTGGACATGCTCGGCGAGCAGGAGGCCCGCGACTACTACGAGGCGATCGAGTGGGCCGGCACCCAGGGCTGGTCCAACGGGCGGGTCGGCCTGCTCGGGATCTCGTATTATGCCGCCAACCAGTGGCTGGTGGCGGCGCTGCGGCCGCCGCACCTGACGGCGATCTGCCCGTGGGAGGGGTTCACCGACTTCTACCGGGACCTGAACCGGCACGGCGGCATCTTGAGCCGGTTCGGGCAGGCCTGGCAGGACCACCAGATCTTCACTGTGCAACACGGGGTGGGTGAGCGGGGCCGGCGCAATCCCAACAATGGCGAACTCGTCGCCGGACCCCCGACACTGTCGGAGGACGAACTCGCTGCGAACCGAGTCGAGACGATCGCCGAAGGCAAGCGCCGAGAGTTGGTCGACGAATTCAGTCGGGCCCGCACCCCGGACCTGACCCGCATCGACGTGCCGGTGCTGTCGGCGGCGAACTGGGCGCACCACCTGCACACCCGCGGCAATTTCGACGGCTACGCCAAGGTGTCGTCCCCGCAGAAGTGGCTCGAAGTGCACGGGCACGAGCACTACGCCGAGTTCTACACCGACTACGGTGTCGATCTGCAGAAGCGGTTCTTCGGCCACTTCCTCAAGGACGAGGCCACGGGCTGGGAGCACCAGCCGCCGGTGCGGCTGAACGTGCGCCACCTCGACGGATCCTTCGAGGGCCGCGACGAACACGAGTGGCCGCTGGCCCGGACCCGGTGGACACGGTTCCATCTCGACGCCGCGTCCGGGTCGTTGAGCACGACCGCACCCGCCGCCGAGCGAACGATCGAGTTCCCGGCGCTGGGACCGGGGGTGGACTTCTGGACCGAACCGCTGACCGAGCCGCTGGAGATCACCGGACCGGCCTCGGCCCGGGTCCGACTCGCGTCCTCCACCACCGATGCCGACCTGTTCGTCACCCTCCGCGTGCGAGACCCCGACGGAAACGAGGTCTCGCTGGTCTCCGCCATCGACGAACACGGTGTGCTCGCGGTGGGCTGGCTGCGGGCCTCCCACCGCGAACTCGACGAGGCGCGCAGCCTGCCCCACCAGCCGTGGCATCCGCACACCCGCACCCTGCCCCTCACCCCTGGCGAGGCCGTCGACCTCGACGTCGAGATCTGGCCCACCTCCCTCGTCGTCCCGCCCGGCTACCGGCTCGGGGTCACCCTGTCGGGCCGCGACTTCCAGATGCCCGGCGACGGTCCGTGGCCGGTGATCTACGGCATCGAGCAACGCGGCAACGGGGTCTTCGTCCACGACGACCCGGATGACCGCCCCACCGGGATCTTCGACGGCATCACCACCGTGCACACCGGTCCCGACGCCCGCACCTCCCTGCTCCTGCCGGTCATACCGATCACGGCTCAGTAGCACCGGCTCGGTACGTGCCCGGCCGGCCGGGTCCTGACGGGGCCCGACGCAGACCAATGCATCCAATTATGTTGCTTCCCAGTCTATTAGGAATTTCTATGCGACGAATCGTCGACCTGTCCGTGTCGTTGCAGGCAGGTATCGCCTCCGACCCGCCCGGTCATCTACCCGAGATCGACTACTTCGACCACGAACACACGCGCGGCGACCTGCTGCGGTTCTTCCCCGGCGCCCGGGCCGAGGACCTCCCCGACAGGGAAGGGTGGGCCATCGAACGAGTGCGCCTGTCCACCCACAACGGCACCCACCTCGACGCCCCCTACCACTACGCATCCACCATGGACGGCGGCCAGCGCGCCCTCACCATCGACGAGGTCCCGCTCGACTGGTGCTTCGGACGCGGCGTCAAACTCGATTTCCGGCACTTCGGCGACGGTTACGTCGTGACTGCCGACGACATCGACTGCGAACTGGACCGCATCGGCTTCACCCTCGCCCCGTTCGACATCGTCCTGGTCAACACCCGCGCCGGCGCCCGCTACGGCCACGACGACTTCGTGAACAGCGGGTGCGGCATGGGACGGGAGGCGACACTGCACCTGCTCCGTCAGGGCGTGCGGGTGACCGGCACCGACGCCTGGAGCTGGGATGCACCTTTCCTGCACACCGCCCGCCGTTATGCGGCCGACCACGATCCCAGCATCATCTGGGAAGGCCACCGAGCCGGACGGGAGATCGGCTACTGCCACCTCGAGAAACTCGGCCATCTCGACACGATCCCGTCCTCGGGGTTTCAGGTGGCGTGTTTCCCGGTGAAGATCCATCAGGCCTCGGCCGGATGGACCCGCGCCGTCGCGATCTTCGACGAGGAGCAGGCATGAGAATCGGGTCCCTACAGGTCGACGGAGTCCAGCGCTACGGCGTCGTCGACAACCACCGCATCACTCTGCTACCGGAGTCCGCCGATGTCTTCGACGTGCTCGCCGCCGGAAACCCCAACCCGGCGTTGACCGGTCACCGGGTGCCCTGGGATCCGGCCGCCGAACTGGCCGTGCCGGTGCCGGTCGCCAGCATCCGGGACTTCATCACCTTCGAGCAACACACCCTCGGCTCACTGCGCGCGGTCACCGGCGCCGACGAGATCCCGGAGGACTGGTACGACGCCCCCGCGTTCTACTTCACCAACCCGCACGCCGCGATCGGCTCGGGCACACCGGTGCCGATGCCACCCGGCTGCGAAATGCTCGACTTCGAGCTGGAAGTCGCGGTCGTGATCGGCAAGGCCGGCTACAACCTGTCCGTGGACGAGGCGTTCGATCACGTGGCCGGGTTCACCATCCTCAACGACTGGTCGGCCCGGGATCTGCAGGGTCGTGAAATGCGGGTGGGTCTGGGACCGGCGAAAGGCAAGGACACCGCCACCACCCTCGGGCCGGTGCTGGTCAGTGTGGACGAGTTCGTCGACTACGAGGTCGAGGGTCGTTTCGACCTCGCCATGGAGGTCTTCGTCAACGACATCCGCATCGGCGGTGACACCCTGGCGAGCATGGCGTGGACCTTCGCCGAGTTGATTTCCTACGCCAGTCGCGGCACGTGGGTGCGGCCCGGTGACGTGCTCGGCTCCGGAACCTGCGGTGGTGGCTGTCTCGCCGAACTGTGGGGATGGCACGGAGATCGACGACCCCCGCCCCTGCGAATCGGGGACACGGTCACCATGACCGTGGAAGGCATCGGCACGATCCACAACACCGTGGTCGCCGGCCCACCCCTGCACCCGGTTCGACCGGCCGACCGGAAAGTCACCCGCTCCACTACGCGTCGTTGAGGGTCGTGCCGCCCGAGGATCCGCCGCGAGTCGCCCGGGCGTGTCGGGGTCGGACAGGATCGCAATCGTCTCCTCGAGGGACTCGAGGTCCCTAGGGGCGATGAGCACAGCCGAAGGCTGGCCGTGCCCGGCGACCGTGATGCGCTCGTGCTGGGTGTGGACCCGCCCGACCAGCTCCGACAGGTGCGCTTTCACCGCGGCCTTGTCGGTCCACGGTGCGGAGACGGGCTCGGGCTGCGCATCGACGAGGGCGCGGGACGACCGCCGAAGAACCGGCAGGAATCGGCCGCACGACGGCGGTTCCGTCGCTCCTGCGTTGCTGGGACAGTGCGCCGCGGGCGACGTCGACGGCGCGGGTGAGCGCGTTGGCGCGGCCGACGGCTGCCCAGATCTGCGGTTCGGGAGTGCCGGTATTACGCAGGTGTGTGTCGTCGTAGCGCCGCCCCGCGATTCGAGCCGCCCCGGTGAGGGTCCGGGCGTCTTCGGTGGCGCGGTCTCGGGCGTCGTCGAGGGCTGCGATCAGCGCGTCGGGGTGGTGTCGATGCGGGTGGTCAGCGCCAGAGCCGCGTGCAGGCCCTCGGCCGAGCCGGCCCAGTGGGGGTAGTTCTGCGAGGCACGAACCACCTCACCGCCCGGGACCTGTCCTGTTCGGGTCGCGTCGATCAGCATGGTGAGGCCGGCGGGCAGCCTGTCGATGGCGCTCATCTCGCGTGACGCTCCTGGTGGTCGAGGCACGGAAAACGATAGTCATCCCGTGCGGTTGCGTGCGCGCTTCCCGGTAGGGCTTGTTCCCGGCTCTGTGAACGGGCCGGTCCGCCCGTGGGGCACCCGCTTGCTGCATTCCGGGGCTGGACCGGGCACTCCGCACAGCGCCGCGAGCTCTGCTAACCGGGTGGCGCTTCGACAGATCAGGGCCGAGGTGTGTCGATAGGGATCCGCTGGCGACCTTGCGCCGCCGAGCGAGTCGGTTCAATCGGCAAGCCCGAGAAATACCACAAGAGCGCGGTCCAGCCGCACCAGATCGGCATCGGCGAGTCGGCCGAGGCGGTCGCGCACATTTGCCCGCGGCATCGTCGTGACCTTGTCGACCATGATCTGACTCGGCTTCTCGATCCCGGTGCCGGCGGTCGGCTCCACGGCGATCCGGACCAGTGGCGCCTCGACCGGATTGGTCGTCAGCGGGCACACAGTCACCGAAGCGGTGGAATCGAACCGATCGTCCTGGACGATGACCACGGGTCTCGGCTTGCCGGTGTAGGCACCACGCGCCGCAGCGATATAGATCTCGCCCCGCCTCACTCGCCGGGCTCCGCCTCGTCCCAATCGACCGAGATGGCATCAACGAATGCCTGATCCTCGGCTTCGTGCTCGCTCGCCGCGACGGCAGCCGACTGGCGGTGAGCTTCCGCGACAAACTCCGGAGCCCGTACATCGGGCACCCAGATCTGAACAGGCCTGAGGCCCTGCGCGCGCAAACGCCGGCGATGCTCGCGCACCCGCTCTCGTGTGCTTGCCATGCGGCAATGTTACATGTAACGAGGTCGGTCGACAACCGGCAGTGCCCCTCGGTCGGCTCGACCTGTCCGCCGACGGGGTGGCGCCTCTGCGCGTCGGCGGAAGAAAGATCTCACCGACGGGAATGATGACTGGGCGCACCGAGTGCACAAGCGAGGTACGGCGAACCGCATCTGATCACAGCTACAGAACCGATCGACGCACCGGCGTCGCAGAGCATCGACACCAGCAGGTGATCGATGCCGCAAAGATTGTCGGCGTTGCGGGTGACAAGTTTGGCGTTGTTCGCGGGCGCGGTGGCGGCGATCATCAGATCGAGTGCTCCGGGCTGAGGTCTGCCGCCGTAGGCGCGGTGCTGGTGCGAGACTTCAACGGATTCGCCTTCCGGGTCATCACCGAATCCACGGCGGTACTGGCCGGCGGTGCCCGAACCAGAGCTGACTCACCGATAGACGGGCGCCTCGTCATCTGCAGCTGGCGCACAACGTGTGCCCCCGCGAGGAAGCGGTCGAAGGTGGTCAGCTACCGAAAGGAAGCTTCCAACAGAAAAGCGCTGTAGCGGCTGGTGGCCTCGGTGGCTCGGTTCCTCGACCCCGTCGGCCGTCCCTGCCATGAGGTTGCCCATGAACGCGGACACTGGATTCCTGCGCGGGGCGAGCGCACATGCACCGGTCCAGGCGGCAGTGCCGGCGCAGCCCCGGCACTGTTCGCTGCCGCCGACGCTGCCGGATTGATCGACTGGCGCGGCCCCGGACCTGAACTTGTGTTCCTGCACGAAGTGCGGCACCGGCGCCATGACATCGCGCTCGACCCGGCGTTCTGTTCAAACCTGCTGCAACGAAACATGGTTCATAAGTAGTCGCGCTTGTCCACCAAATTTGTTGACATGTCTGTTTCGGAACGATACGGCGTAGCCGGGGATGCGCAGGCCGGTCCCCGGCCCCGCAGTGGTGACGTGACAACACCATCGAACCGGCCGACGTCCTCGTTGACACCGACACGGATGCAGCTCATGGGTGGCGGTCCGCACCGAGCGCCGGACCGGTGGAACTTCCGATCACCAACTGTTCCGATGCCCTGAGTTGGGGGGTCGAGGTCTGGCTGGCTCGCTGCAGCGCCGCCCGCACCGACTCCACCACAGGGCGCCCGATCGCATCGAGGGTCCGGACGGCGTCGTGAGCGGCGGGGTGCAGAAGTCGGCCCCGAAGATGTCGTCGACGCCGATCCCGCTGACGTCGAACCGAACCCGGAGGCCGCGTGCGGAGAATCTGCGCAGTGCGTCTATCGCCAGCATGTCGTTGTGGGCGATCACGGAGCAGCACACCGACTCCACAACCTCTAGGCTCGACTTTCGACACCGAGTGCCGTAACTGTGGTTGAAGGTTGCACGACCGTCCCTATCGACTCGGAAATCGGCCAGCCACAACCGATCCAACTCCAACCGGCTCTCGTAGAGGACATGACCACCGTTGGTGGCCGACCAGAACATCCCCGCATTGTGCCGCCGACGCCGGTGACTGCGCACCCGCCGCACCGGCCGCCCCCGGATCATCCGCCGCGGATCCGCCGCAGCGATCGTCGTCGCGGATCCGCCGCAGCGATCGTCGTCGCGACAGGAGCACCGGTGTCCTGCACGTACCTGACCTCGACCTCGCTGGTCCGTGAGACTTCCCAGCGGGATGTCAGTAGCGATTCCCGTTTCGATGTCAGTGCCGCCTTCTTCGTGATCGAATACGTATGTTC
Organism: Rhodococcus sp. M8; assembly: GCF_015654185.1. Taxonomy (NCBI): domain Bacteria; kingdom Bacillati; phylum Actinomycetota; class Actinomycetes; order Mycobacteriales; family Nocardiaceae; genus Rhodococcus; species Rhodococcus sp. M8. The sequence goes on along the minus strand of NZ_CP064065.1, from coordinate 3,976,742 downwards.
GAGTACCCAGCACGGTGTTGGGGAGGTCGGCTGGTGGTCGATGCGAGCGCGCGGGCGCTGCGGCAGGCTGCGGCGGACCGGCTGGCCGCCTTGGATGAGCGTGGTGAGCTGACGAGCGATCATGTCCGGTTGAGCGCGCAGACGTTGGCCGTCGCTGAGCGGACGGTGTGGCGGTGGTTGGCGGCGCGCCGGGCCGGGATCGGGCCGGTGCCGCGGCGCCGGTTCCGGCTCGATGACGGCCTGCGGGTCCGGCTGGCGTACTGGCGCGGCAATGTGATGGCGCTGCACCGGGAGTTGCTGGCGGCCGAGAAGGTGGGTGGCGCGCCGGCGCCGAGCAAGTCCGCGTTGTATCGGGCGGTGGCGGCCGATATCAGCGCGGGCGATCGTGCCGGGCTGCGCGCCGGGGAGCGGGCACGCCGGCGGTTCGACGTGTTCTTGCAGCGGCCCCCGTCGCACCGGAACGCGGCGTGGGAGGCCGACCACGTCGAGGCGCCGGTCCAGGTCGAGGCGGACGGGCGGCTGGTCAAGCCGTGGGTGACGTGGTTCGTCGATGCCGCCCACGACGTGATCCTCGGGGTGGCGGTGACGCCGCGGACGCCGAACCGGGAGAGTGTGCTGGCGGCGTTGCGGGCGGCGGTGATGCGGCGGGAGCCGTACGGGCCGGCCGGGGGCCTGCCCGCGGTGGTGCGCATCGACCGGGGCAAGGACTTTCTGTCCCGCACCGTCGCCGACGCGCTGGGCGCGTTGGCGGTGCGGGTGGACGATCTGCCCGCCTACGGGGCGCACCTGAAGGGCACGGTGGAGACGATCAACGGTGCGGCCGAGAGGATGCTGTTCGCGGGCCTGCCGCGCTACACCCACCGGCAGACCCGCGTCAGCGGCGGCCCGGTCGATCCCGACCAGCCGCCGCTGTCGTTCGAGGCGTTCACCGCCGAGGTGCTGAGCTGGGTGCGGTGGTGGAACACCGAACACATCCTCACCGACCTCGGTGACCGGTCCCCGCTGCAGTCCTGGTCCGACGATCCGACCCCGATCCACGACGCCGACGAGACCCGACTGTGGATGTTCACCCTCGACGACGACCGCCGCCACCGCACGATCACCACCAAGGGCGTCGCGTTCGGCCGCGGCCGCCACTACATCGCGGACTGGATGGTCGGACTGGTCGGGACGCAGGTGCGGATCCGGTACATGCCGCACCACACCGGCGAGATCGAGGTGTTCGACGCCGGCACCGGTGTGCATCTGGGCACCGCGGTCCTCGCCGATGCCGCCCCGCCGCAGACCCGTGCCCGGGTGCAGCAGGCCCGCGCCCGCAAGGCGCGGGCCCAGCGGCGGCGAGGCCTCTGCTGCACGCCGCCGTCGTCTTCCAGGAAACCCGCGCCGTTCCTGCTGACCGGCTGTTCGCCGACGCGATCGGGAGGGCCGGCAGACTGCACCGCACCGCCCGCAACTGCGGGCTGATGCTCCCGGCCCTGCACCCCTGGCGCGACGGCTGGCTCCGCCGGACCGGCATCCTCAACTTTCCCGGGATCTTCCCCGACGCCGCGTCCTGATCCCGCCCGTTCAGCCTGGTCGCACCGGGCCCCTACCGACATCGAGTCGAAGCCCACTGCCGTGGGATAGAAACCCCAGTTCACCGCCCTGACATCCCAGCGGAGCTCTCTCCACGGCCACTGACATTCTCGTGACGAGAGCCACTGACATGCACTGACGAATCCCAGGTCGCACCACTGAAATTCTCGTGCAGAGTCTCAAGATCAAATGGCAATGGACAACTGACACCGAAAATGACCTACGCGAAAGGTGTATATCGGGCGCTTTTGCGACCTGGAGGTTTGTCACTCACGGTTGGTACGAGGTCGGTGACGAAAAATGCCGTTTACGCAGCTATCCCCCGGAACCCCCAGGTGAGCACGTTTTCCCACGCAGAGCAGAGTGTCGGGGCCGTCCGGTAACGTCTCCGACCGTGCACACCGGCCCGGAGACCCCCGACGAGCAGCCCACCACCGTGCCCGACGTCCCGGCGGGGCCCGCGCTGCCGGACCTGCCGCCGGGCACCGCCGCGAAGATCGCCGCGGCGGTGGGTGCCGCCCGCGCCGCCGGCACCCGCCGCACCTACGCCTCGGCCTGGCGCGCCTTCACCACCTGGTGCGCCGGCGAAGGACACAGTGCGCTGCCGGCGCACCCGGTCACCGTCGCCGCCTTCCTCATCGCCTGCGCCGACACCGTCACCGAGACCGGCACCCGCGCCTACTCCCCGGCCACCCTCGCCCACCGGCTCGCCGCGATCGCCCACCACCACCGCCAGCACGGGCACCCCAGCCCCACCGGCGACGACCTGGTCAAAGCGACGCTGTCCGGGATCCGCCGCGACTACGCCACCGCGGGCGACCGGCCCCGCAGCCCGCGGGCGCCGCTGCTCACCGCCGATGTCCTCGCCATCGTCGAGAAATCCCGAGCGGCCTGTCAGGGGTGGGCGGACGAGGTGGTCGAACGCCGCGACACCGCGATCCTGCTGCTCGGCTTCGCCGGGGCGTTCCGACGCAGCGAACTCGTCGCCCTCACCTGCAGCGACGTGGCGCTGCACCGGCTCGACGGCCTGCATATCAAGCTCCGTCGCTCGAAGACGGATCAGGAGGGCCGCGGCACCGTCCGGGCCCTGCCGTTCACGCACAGTCACACCAGTTGCCCGCCGTGCGCGTGGATGCGGTGGGCGCAGGTCGTCGCCGCCCACGATGCGGGCGGTCGGCCCGCGGTGATCCGGCTGCTCCGGAATGCGGAGCCGTTCGCGGCGCACGTGTGCCGCGGCCCCCGCCCCCGCACCGTGCCTGCCTCGCCGTTGCTGCGCGCGATCCGCCGCAACGGCAACCTTTCCACCACGGCGCTGTCGGGGGCGGCGGTCCATGCGGCGATCCGCCGCCGCGCCGCCCACGCCGGCTACGACCCGGAGATCGTGACGCAGTTGGGTGGGCACTCGCTGCGGGCCGGGTTCGTCACCCAAGCCTTCCGCAACGGCGCCTCCGCGCACGCCATCATGCGCCAGACCGGGCACACCACCCCGGCCATGCTCGAGGTCTACGCCCGCGAACACGCCCCGCTGCTCGGCAACGCCGTGACGAACCTGGGTTTGTAGGGTGAGTAACCGGGCGGAATTGCATCGGATGCAACACTGCGCAAGCGGGGGGAGAAGTGCTCGACGTGCGGCGAAGGGGGGCGTGCCCGTGCGTCGAGTATCCGGCGTGCGTGGGCCGTGACCTGGCAGAACACCTCGTTTCGGCCACGCAATTCAACAATGTTGTGTTCAATGCAACATATGGATTCGGTGGTGGACCCGCCCGGTGCGGCGCATCTGGTGTTGGCCGATGCGGTGGTGCACCTGGATCCGGAGGAGGCGGTATTCGAGGCGATGCTCGCCGGGTGGCAGCGGCAGCAGCGCACCCGGTTTCTGAGCGAGTCCGGCACGATCGGTCCGCGGGTGGCGGTGGTGCGGCGAATGGCCGAGTTCACCAATTCCTATCCGTGGCAGTGGGAACCGGCCGATGGGGAGGATTTCATCACGTATCTGCGCTCGCAGACGCGGGCGCGACCGATCGTGGTGTCCACAGCGCGCAGCTATGAGATGGCGATCGCGTTGTTCGTCGAGTACGTCACCGATCGTCGGTACGGATGGCCCGCGGTGTGCGAGCAGCGGTTCTCGCGGGTGCCGCAACGAATCTTCCACGAAGGCAATACCATCGCGCATGTCGCCGACGTCGAGGGGCAGCCGGGACGGCGCCCGTTGACCTACGACGAGGTCCAAGCGCTGTTCGACGCCGCCGACGCCCGGGTGGAACAGATCCGCGGCCGGGGCCGCAAGGGAGCGCTCACCGCGCTGCGGGACGCGGCGCTGCTCAAGACCGTGTACGCCTACGGTCTACGCCGCCGTGAGGTGCACGGGCTGGACCTGGCGGATCGGCGGCACAGCCCCGCCGCGGCGCAGTACGGCCGTTACGGGGCGTGGTTCGTGCGCTGGGGTAAGGCGTCGAAGGGCAGCCCACCCAAGCGTCGCACCGTGCTCACGGTGCCGGAGATGGACTGGATCGTCGAGGTGCTCGAGCACTGGGTCACCGAGGTCCGTCCACTGCTGCGTCCGGGTCCGCTGGCAGCGGTATGGGTCAGCGAACGGGCCGGACGGATGTCGATGCGCAGCATCAACGAGGCGTTCGTCGCGGCCCGGCAGACGGCCGGGTTGCCGACCGAGCTCGACCTGCACTGCCTGCGTCATTCCTATGTCACCCATCTGATCGAGTTCGATTACCCCGAGCGGTTCGTCTCCGAGCAGGTCGGGCACCGCTACGCGTCGACCACGGCGCTCTACACCGGGGTTTCGGACGAGTACCGGCGCCGGCTGATCCGCCGCGCCCTGCACAGCCGTACCGAACTGTGGGAGCAACGCCGATGATCAGGAAGATGGGCTACCGCTGGAATCTGCGCCGACGCATGGCCGAACAGGACATGTTCGCCACCACCGACCTGGTGCCGCTGCTGGCCGACCGTGGCATCCACCTCTCCCGCGAGCAGGTCTACCGGCTGGTCACCGCACCGCCGCAACGACTGTCGATGGATACCCTCGCCGCCCTGTGCGACATCCTCGCCTGCACCCCGAACGACCTGATCGAGATCGATGTGGTCAACACCCCCGTCGCCAAGACCGTCGGCCCCGCCGAACGAATCGTCCCCCCACAGGCCCGGCGCACCACCATTCGCCGGCCGCGGGCCACATGACCGCCGCCCGGGCCGGTCGGGAACCGCGGCAGACGGTGCTCGACCGCGCCGCCGCCCGGGTCTGCGCGGTGGTGCCCGGCCTCGATCCCACCGCCGCCGCAAGATTCGTCGAGCGCGCCACCGTCGCGCACACCCTGCGCCGCCTCGAGGCGCACCTGGCCCACCATCCGGACGCGCTGACCAGCGGTTCCTCGGACGCGCCGATCACGCTGCAGCGGCTGGCCGGGTTGCTGGCCGACGCCGGCCACCCCACCGTCGTCGTCCCCGGCTGCCTGCGCTGCGGTAAGCCCGCGCTGTTGCCGCACCTCGTCGACGGCGGCCGAGTCTGCGACCACTGCCGCCGCTTCTACCATCGCGCACCCTGTGGGCGGTGCCGCCGCGACCGCCCGATCGCTACCCACACCGACCGCGGTGATCCCCTGTGCCACTCGTGCATCCCCCGCAGGCGCGAACCCTGCGGCACCTGCGGACGGGTGTTGCGGGTGCAGACCCGGCGCGCCGACGGCGCCGCGGTGTGCCCGAACTGTTATCGCACTCCGCAGCGGCGTTGTTGCCGCTGCGAGCACATCACTCCGACCTACGCCCACACCGACCACGGACCGATCTGCAAGTCCTGCTACCGCCGGCCCCTGCGCCGTTGCGGCGCCTGTGGTGAGCAGCGACGCATCGACCGCCGCGCCACGGCAACCACCCCGGACATCTGCATCCGCTGCCGAACCCGACGCCTGCGATCGTGCACCGTCTGCGGCACCGCGTATCCGGCCCATCCGCGTGCGCAGCATCCGGTGTGCCTGCCGTGCCGGGACGCCGGCCATGTCCTCGAACCCGAGCTCACCGAATCACCCGACCGGATCCGTCGGCGCCGACACGAAACCAGCCACGACGCACTGATCACCACACTGCACGCTGTGATCACCGATCCGCACCGCGGCATCGCCGCCCCACTCACCGCGCTCGACGAGGTCTTCCGCACGGTGCCCAACCCCGAGATCATCCGGTACTGGCTGCACCGCCGGCGCGGCGGCGCGGCACTGCTGCACCAGATAGCCCTACGCGCTCACGACGAACCGATCACCCACCAACTGCTCGACAGCTACCCCCACAGCGCTGCACTGCCCCGGCTCCGCGCTCTGTTCGTCTACGCCGGGATCCTGCCCGAACGCACCGACCTGCTCGAACGGATCGGACCCTGGCTCGACGAGATCCTCGAGGGCCGCCCCGCCCACCACGGAGCACTGGTGTGTCCCTTCGCGCATTGGCACGTGCTACGCCGAGCTCGCCGCCGCGCCCGCAGCCGCCCCGTCACGGACAATGCCGCCGCTTACGCCCGCAGCCAGATCACCCTCGCCCTGGACTTTCTGTCCTGGCTCGACGAACACGACACCACCTTGGCCACCGCCACCCAGGCAGACCTCGACCGCTGGCTCGACGGCGGCAGCCGCTACCGATATTTCCTGACCAACTTCATCGCCTGGGCTGCCGCCCACCAACAGTGCACCGACCTGGTCGTGCCGCAACCGCACAGCGGCGAACCCTCACACATCATCACCGATGACGACCGTTGGGCAATGCTCGCTCGCTGCCTGCACGACGAGACGCTGCCAATACAGGTGCGAGCGAGCGGCGCGCTGGTACTGCTCTACGGACGCACCATCACCAGCATCGCCGATCTCACCACCGACGACATCGCCGGCGCCGTCGCCGACGCCGACGCCGACACCTACCTCCGCATCGGCGACAGCACGGTCCTGCTACCCCCTGCCCTCGCCACGCTCCTGCAGACCCTCTCCGATGACGCCGCCGGCCGTGCTGCCTTCCAGAGCCTCGATCCCACCACCCGATTCCTTTTCCAGGGACGAGGAATCGGTAAGCCGACCACACCGAAAGTGCTGGCGCGCAACCTTCGAGCGCACGGAATCGACCCGCGACCCGCCCGCCACGCAGCCCGAGCGGCCTGGGCCAGCGAGATTCCCGCCCCCATCGCCGCGGACGTGCTCGGCATCAACATCACCACCGCCACCCGATGGGCCGGCCGCACCCGACGAGACTGGACCACCTACCTTGCCGCCCGAACCGACACCGCAGGACACACCCATGACAACCCCGGAAAGACATGACGAATACCGCACCCACCGAATACCGTCACTCCGCCAGTCCTCCCGACTGAGCGACTCGGTGATTCTGCGGGAACGACAGTGGGGCTGCGGATCCCGGCGCGGTACCGGCACGACTGGGCGCTGTTCGTCGACTGGTGCACCGCCACCGACCAGCCATCCATCCCCGCGAGTCCGGAGGCGCTCGCGCTGTTCCTCCGGGAGCATCCCGCCGCCCCCACCACCCAGCGCCGCCGCGTGTCGGCGGTCAACACCGTCCACACCCGCCACGGCCACCCGTCGCCCGGCCGCAGCGAAACCGTCCGCCGCCGCCTCGATGCAGCCCGCGCCGACCGGCTCGACCGACTCGCCCCCCTCCTGCTACGAAAGGCAGTGGAGCTGCCCACCACCGGCTGGCCCGGCGGGCTGTTCGGCCGCCGCGACGCGCTGCTGTTGACCCTGGCCGCGATTGGGATGCCGTTCACCCAGCTCACCCGATTGCGCCGCGGCGACATCACCGTCGACGCCGGCACCCTCGGCGCCACCACCGAGAGCGGGGAACGGTTCTCTCTGGCACCGGAGTCCGCCGCCGGCGCGAGTCCGGCGGTGGGGGTGTATTACAGGTGGATCGAGGTCCAAGCCTTCCTGGACGCGTATCCGAACACCGACCTGCTCGCCCAGCACTTGACCGACCCGGTCGAGGTCGAGGTCGAGCAGGGCGTGCTCACCGAGCGGCAGGCCCGGCAACCCCTGTTGTCTCCGATCGACCAGTTTTCCGGGAAATGAACGTAGCTTGCGCCGACCGATCGTGCCTCGCCTATCGAAGGACAGGAGCGCACGGTCGGTCGGCGGCCGGGTTACGGTCAGAACGCGGCTTCGTCGAGCTCCATGATGTCGAGGTCGACGTTCGCGACGATGCCGCGCACGGCGGTCAGCTCGGGCAGGACGTTCTTGGCGAAGAAGCCGGCGATGGCGACCTTGCCTTCGTAGAACGCCTTGTCCTTGGCGTCCGGGCCGGCGTCGAGGGCCGCGAGGGCGATCTCGGCCTGCTCGAGCAGGCGCCAGCCGATGAGCAGGTCACCGAAGGCGAGCAGGAACCGCACCGAGCCCAGACCCACCTTGTACAGCTCGGTCGGCTGTTCCTGGGCGCCCATGAGGAAGCCGGTCAGGGTGGCGGTCATGGCCTGGACGTCCTCGAGGGCCGTGGCGAGCAGGGCCCGCTCGGACTTGAGGCGCTCGTCGGCGCTGTCGGAGGCGAGGAACTTCTGGATCTGGCCGGTGAGGTGGGCGAGGGCGACGCCGCGGTCGCGGGCGATCTTGCGGAAGAAGAAGTCCTGCGCCTGGATGGCGGTGGTGCCCTCGTAGAGGGAGTCGATCTTCGCGTCGCGGATGTACTGCTCGATCGGGTAGTCCTGCAGGAAGCCGGAACCGCCGAGGGTCTGCAGCGAGTCGGTCAGGTACTGGTAGGCGCGCTCGGAGCCGACGCCCTTGACGATGGGCAGCAGCAGGTCGTTGACGCGGTGCGCCAGCTCGCGGTCGGCGCCGGAGATCTGCTCGGCGACGACGTCGTCCTGGTGGGCGGCGGTGTAGAGGTAGACCGCGCGCAGACCCTCGGCGTAGGCCTTCTGCATGGCCAGCGAGCGCCGCACGTCCGGGTGGTGGGTGATGGTGACCCGGGGGGCGGTCTTGTCGGTCATCTGGGTCAGATCGGCGCCCTGCACGCGTTCCTTGGCGTAGGCCAGGGCGTTGAGGTAGCCGGTCGACAACGTTGCGATGGCCTTGGTGCCCACCATCATGCGGGCGTGCTCGATGACGTCGAACATCTGGGCGATGCCGTTGTGGACCTCGCCGACGAGCCAGCCCTGGGCGGGCACGCCGTGGCCGCCGAAGGTGACCTCGCAGGTGGCGGACGCCTTCAGGCCCATCTTGTGCTCGACGTTGGTGACGAACACGCCGTTGCGCTCGCCCATCTCGTTCTTCTCGAAGTCGAAGTGGAACTTCGGGACGAAGAACAGCGACAGGCCCTTGGTGCCGGGGCCGGCGCCCTCGGGGCGGGCGAGGACGAGGTGGAAGATGTTTTCGAACAGATCGTCGGAGTCGGCGGAGGTGATGAACCGCTTGACGCCCTCGATGTGCCAGGAGCCGTCGTCCTGCTTGATCGCCTTGGTGCGGCCGGCGCCGACGTCGGAACCGGCATCGGGCTCGGTCAGCACCATGGTGGCGCCCCAGCCGCGTTCGACGATGGTCGCGGCCCACTTCTTCTGCTCTTCGGTGCCGTTGGCGTGGAGCACGCCGGCGAAGGACGGACCGGCGGCGTACATGAAGGCGGCCGGCTGGGCGCCGAGGATCATCTCGTTGACGGCCCACCTCACGGCTTGCGGGACAGCGATACCACCGATCGCCTCGTGCTCACCCATGCGGTTCCACTGAGCAACCCACAACGCACGGAACGATTTCTTGAAGGTCTCCGGCAGCGTGACTGCATGTCGTTGAGGGTCGAAAGTCGGGGGGTGTCGATCGGTTTCGGAGAACCCCTCGCTGAGCGGGCCCTCCGCAAGACGGGCCACCTCGGCGGACCATCACCCGGCGCGGCCGCAGGAGTGCCGACCCCCTGGCGACGAGAGAGTTTCCTGCGCCACCTGCCGGCGATGTCGGGCATCGGGTCGATCCGGATCCGGCGATCGAACTCACGGAGCAGATCGACGTCCATCGGCTCGTCGGTGACGTGGCCGAAGGCCACCTCGTCGAGCCGCTGGCGCAGTGGCTCGGCGATCGGATCGGCGGCGCGCTGGTGGGTCGTCGTGCCGAACAGCGTCTCGAACCGGCGGGGGCTGCCGGTCTCGACCGGCTACGGGCCACTCGACCCATGGAAGGTGATCGCCGCCGCCACCACCCGACGCGCCCCCCACCGGCCACGGGGCCGGCTCACCCACCGGTCCACTGCTGCTGCGCGGGTTTGTGCGTGCACCCTCCGGGTGCGCCGGACCGGATACGGATCGCTGTGCGCCGGCGCCTGCGACGGGGAGAGGACGCCGAATGATCGCTCCCCGTCCGAGGGAAGGCAGGAACACCTTTCCCCGGCTCTACGGTGCTACGCGATCTGGAATCGGTCGTCGCCGAGTTCGACTTCGATGCGCAACGTGCCGCCGACCGCATCGACGTAACGGCGCAGGGTGTCGAGCTGGATACGATCGAGCTCACCGCGCTCGATGGTCGAGACCCGGTTCTGCCCCACCTCCAGCCGCTCGGCCACCTGCTTCTGGGTCAGGTGCTGTGCCTTGCGCAACTCTTTGAGTCGGTAGGCGCGGACCTGGTCGAGCATCCGCGCCTTGTGCGCCTCGACCGCGTTCCGTCGCACCGGGCGCTTGGCGAGCAGGTCTTCGAGGCTGATGCCCATCGATTTCACTTCCCTTCGAGTCGGTTCAGGTGATCGTCGAAGCGATCGTCGGCACGTGGGATATTCACCCGGTACCACTTGTCCCACTTCCCCGCCTTGTCGCCGGCCACCAGAAAGATCGCCCTGCGCTGCGGGTCGAACGCGAACAGCACGCGCAACTCCGATCGGCCACTGGATCCCGGTCGCAGTTCCTTCATGTTCTTGTGGCGGGACGATTTGACGGTGTCAACCAGGGGTCGGCCGAGTTGCGGACCTCGCTCTGCGAGCAGTTCGATCGCGGCCACGACCTGCTCGTATGTGTCCTGATCCAAGTCGATCAGCCAGTCTTCGATGTATTCGAGGTCCACGTCCCATGTCATCGTTCCTCAATGTATCACACTACTATGATATCACCTGTGAGTGATATGCGGGAACGATCGGTTCGGCGAACCACGCGACGTGTTCCTCCAGATCGCGGTACCGCGGTCACCGTCTCCGCGGACCCGGTACGGGCGGGCGCCGATGATGCTGCCCATTCCCGTGTGCATTGGTGGATAACCGACATTATCCACCACTAATGTTGCGGTGCAGCAGAGTTGGACGGAACGACGAGCGAGGAAGGTGCCATGGCGCCTGTGCCCGCTTCGCGTTGGAACACGGGTTCAGGACCGGGACCGTCCCAGCCGATCAATCCGGCCGGATCGGCGGCAGCGAACAGCGCCACGACGGCATCTTTGCTGGTGCCGTCCGGCGACCGACCGGCGATCGGATCGAGGTGGTGTTCGTGCTGGAGGTGCGAGACGTGGCGACCGTACGCGCCCGGTTGTGCTGGACGCGGTAGTGGTGGCGCCCACGTCATTCCGGCTCGTGCCGGAACGACGTTCCTACGCCACGGGCGAGGCCCCCGGAACCAGGGATTCCGGGAGCCTCGCCTGTGTTGCGCTGTCAGAGGCAGTCGTTGCCGGGCGCGGGCAACTCGACCCCGAAGTCGCGTCGCATGATCCCGACTCCCGTGCCGGACAGGGTGCGCAGCTTCGTCGGGTGCAAGCCGACCTCGAGTGCCTGCTCGACAAGGCCGAGCAGGCGCGTGTCGGACAGCGGATGCAACGCCGCTTCCTCGCGGGCGGCGTCGAACGCGCACCCTGCGTCCGGTCCCTGGACGTCGACGTAGGCGAAGACCCGGTAACCGTCAACGCTGCCACTCGCTCCGCTCCGTGCAGGCTCCGAGCCACTGCGGCCATCGCCTCGGACGCGGCGGCCGGGTCTAGCACTCCACTGCCCCGCACGCGATCGACGGACAGACCGGGACGGCTACGGCCGACATGAGCCCATGCGTCGAGCCTGAGCCCCGCTCTTCTTCGCCATGGTCGCGGAGGGCGCGCACATGCGCCTTCCCGCGTGCGCCCGCTGGAACGTGACCGAATCCGATCCACCAGGATGTGACCTGCGTCCGCACCGCAGCGAGGGGGGTATCGGCCTCTGCTTGCTTGCTGCTGTGCGCCGCCGCCGCTCACTCACACGAAGAAGCCTCCTCCTGCTGCTACTGATGGATAGGACAGCAGGTTGTCCGTGGCATTCTTCGCGTGAGGCGGCAGGTCCACGCCCCGGGACGGTTTCGGCCACCGGCTTGTCGATCCGAGGGAGCGCTTCCATATGCTTGGTGTTGCGCACGTCCTGATCGGCGTCGGTCGTGAACTGTTCCACCGATCCGGAACGCTGACCGGCGAGTGACGTGCGTCTCGTCCGGGCCGGCATCCAACCACCGGACGTGTCCCACGAGCCGGAAAGGCAGAGGAGCACAGTGAGCACAGCAGAATTGGCACAGTGGAACTCCGAGGAGGCTCTTGCGGAAGCGATGATCCCGGTCATCGGTGGCTTACACCGCACGCGTTCGGTGACCATTCTGCTTCACAGTCGCTCCCTGGTGAACAAGTCGGTCATCAGCATCCTGCGAACCCATCGTTTCGCCCGACAGATCAGCGGCGACGAGCTGTCCGTCGAAGAGACGTTCCCTTTCCTCGAGGCACTGACGCATCTCGACCTCCGGCCCTCCAAGATCGATCTCGGACTGTTGGTGATGAACTACCGGGCGAACGGCGACGGAGTGTCGATCCCTGAGTTCGTTGCACGCAGTCTTGCCGAACTGGCCGGTGCCGCTCCGACGTCTCCGCAGCCGCAGGATGTGATCCTGTACGGATTCGGGCGCATCGGTCGACTGGTGGCTCGACTGCTGATCGAAAAGGCCGGCTCGGGAAATGGGTTGAACTTGCGCGCCGTGGTGGTCCGAAAGGGCGGTAGTGACGACCTGACCAAGCGCGCCTCGCTGCTGCGTCGCGACTCGGTCCACGGGCAGTTCAACGGCACGATCAAGGTCGACCCAGAGAACAACACCCTGATCGCCAACGGCAACGTCATCAAGTTCATCTACAGCAACGATCCGACGAGCGTCGACTACACCGAGTACGGCATCGACAACGCCATCCTGATCGACAACACCGGGATCTGGCGTGACCGCGACGGGCTGTCGCAGCATCTCCGCCCGGGTGTGGCCAAGGTGGTGCTCACCGCGCCCGGCAAGGGCGACGTGCCCAATATTGTGCACGGCGTCAATCACCGCGACCTCGACCCGACCGAGAACATCGTCTCGTGCGCATCGTGCACCACCAATGCCATTGTCCCGCCCCTGAAGGCCATGGACGACGAGTTCGGTGTCGCGCGAGGCCACGTCGAGACCGTGCACTCCTTCACCAATGACCAAAACCTGCTGGACAACTACCACAAGGCCGATCGGCGCGGCCGATCGGCGCCCTTCAACCTCGTGCTCACCGAAACAGGTGCCGCGTCGGCCGTGGCGAAGGCACTTCCCGGCCTTCAGGCAAGGATCACCGGCAACTCGATCCGCGTACCCACCCCAGACGTCTCCGTCGCCATCCTTCACCTTCAGCTGGGGCGTGAGACCACCAAAGATGAAGTGCTCGAACATCTTCGTCAGGAATCGCTGACAGGCGCACTGAGTCGGAATCTCGACTACACCGCGGCAACCGACGCCGTGTCCAGCGACTTCATCGGTTCACGCGCGGCGTGCATCATTGACGCCAACGCGGCAATCGTCGACGGTGACACCGCCATTCTCTACGTCTGGTACGACAACGAGTTCGGTTACTCATGCCAGGTGGTGCGTACCGTCCAGTACCTCTCGGGCGTGGAGTACGCCGTCTATCCCGTAACGGGCAGCGCTGCCGTGGAGCCGGTCGGTTCGCCTGCCACTGCCCAGTGACCTCGCACCTGCGAGGGGTCGTCTGCGGGGTGAATGCCGTGGCAGCAGCGGTATGGGACCGAATCGTGGAGAGTTCTTCTACGGCACCACGAACGTCTACCGGGCTGAATCGGGCAGGCCCGTCCTGACAGACGAACTGTCGCCTGTCACGTACTGGCGATTCACGGTTCCGGAAGGCGAACCGCCGAAGGACTCCCACGCCACGGTCGAGCTGCGCTGCACGTGCATCCGTTCGAGGACTTCAACGGCCGAGCGGTCCGGGTGAGGGTCGCCGAATCGATGCGGCGGGTCCATCCCGGCGACTACCTCGTCGCCGACCGCGACGGCATCTGCATGATCCCGTTCTTCGACGTCCCCCAGGTGGTCGAGCACTGCGAACGCGCTCACCTCGCCGAAACCGCGTTCATCGACCGCATCGATGCGGCCCCCTCTGTCGAAGACCTTGTCGCCGGGCTCAGCTCGGGCGCCACCCCGGCCTGATCGGGCGACCCATCCTCGAAGGAATCACCTTGTCTACCACCGTGCACACTCCCGTGTCCGACTTCTCGCTCGACGATCGCTACGTTCTCGACGACGGCACGGTCTACCTGACCGGCATCCAGGCCCTGGTGCGGACCTTGCGCGACCGGGCGATCCTCGACCGCCGCCACGGTCGGCGCACCGCCTCGTTCGTCTCCGGCTACGAGGGCTCTCCGCTGGCCGGCTACGACCTCGAGATCGCCCGCAAGAAGAAGATCCTGGACGGTTTCGACATCGTGCACCGGCCGGCGGTCAACGAAGAGCTCGCCGCCACCTCCGTGCTCGGCACCCAGATGGCCCCGCAGGTGGGCCGGATGCGCACCGACGCGGTGACCGGCTACTGGTACGGCAAATCGCCCCGCCTCGACCGTGCCTCGGACGCCATCCGTCACGCCAACCTCGTCGGCACGGATCCGCGTGGCGGCGCCGTCGCCTTGGTCGGCGACGACCCCGGTGGGAAGTCCTCGAGCCTGGCCTGCGCCTCCGAGGTAGCCATGGCCGATCTGCTGATCCCCACCTTGTACCCGGCCGATCCGCAGGAGTCCTCGACTACGGACTGCACGCACCGTTCCTGTCCCGCTTCACCGGGCTGTGGTCGGGGCTGAAGATCGTCACCGCCGTGGCCGACGGGGCCGGCACCGCCGTGGTGCACCCGGACCGGATCGACCCCAGTTTCGGCGACCTGGGCCCGAGCACCTACACCCCCAGCGCCCACCTGGTCGGACCGAACCTGCTGCCCCTCGAACGCAGCCAACTGCACGATCGACTACCGCGGGCCCTCGAGTACGCGCGCATCAACCACCTCAACCGCATCGTGCGCTCCGGACCGGACGATCGCATCGGCCTGGTCACCTCCGGCAAGACGTACCTCGACCTGCGCGAAGCGCTCACCGTCCTCGGACTCGACGAAACCGACCTGCGCCGCTTCGGTATCCGCATCCTCAAACTCGGGATGATCTATCCCGTCGATCCGCAGATCGTGCACACCTTCGCCGACGGCCTGACCGAGATCATCGTCGTCGAGGAAAAACGTGCGTTCCTCGAAACCGCCCTTCGCGACATCCTCTACCGTCGCCCCGACGCGCCGCTGGTGCTCGGCAGGACCGACCCGACCGGAAAGTCGCTGGTCAACGCCTTCGGGGGGCTCGACACCGATCTGATCGCCGGCGCTCTGGCGCGCCGTCTCGGCGGCGAATACGAGATCGAACCGGTCCAGCGCTGGCGCGAACGACCCCAACGGTCGCGGATCGTGTTGCCCCTGCTGGCCCGCACCCCCTACTTCTGCTCCGGCTGCCCGCACAACTCCTCGACCAAAGTGGCCCCGGACACCCTCATCGGCGGCGGCATCGGCTGCCACGCGATGGTGATGATGATGGACGACAAGCAGGTCGGCGACGTCATCGGCCTGACACAGATGGGCGGGGAAGGCGCCCAGTGGATCGGTATGGCCCCGTTCCTCGAAGAGGATCACTTCGTGCAGAACGTCGGCGACGGCACGTTCATGCACTCCGGCGGCCTCGCGCTGCGCGCCGCCGTCGCCTCGGGCGAGAACATCACCTACAGACTGCTCTACAACGCCACCGTCGCCATGACCGGCGGACAGGGCCCGGTGGGCGCCATGCCGCTCGACCGGATCACCCGCCTGCTGCTCGCCGAAGGCGTGCGCAAGATCGTCGTCACCACCGAGGACCGCACCCGGATCAAGGCCCTGCGTCTGCCCCGCGGGGTCGACGTGCGTGACCGCGACGAGCTCGTGCAGGTCCAGCAGGAACTGGCCACCGTGCCCGGTGTGACCGTGCTGATCCATGACCAGGAATGCGCCGCCGAAAAGCGGCGCAAGCGCAAGCGCGGCACGATCGACACCCCCACCACCCGGGTGATGATCAACGAACGCATCTGCGAAGGCTGCGGCGACTGCGGCGAGAAGTCGAATTTTCAGCACCATCCGGTTAGTCGTAGACCGAATGCAGCAGTGTCTTCATCGTCCCCGCAAGCGGGCGGTATCCCCAGGCCACGACGACCTCGGCGTGACAGCCGCGAAGTTCGTCGCGCAGAGGTGCGGCACCTCTGCCACAAGTCGCCGGGCAGGGTCGCTCCGATCGCCGACGTCAGCCTGCGAGGGCATCGGAGGTCACCCCCTTCACCCCGGTCAGCCCGCGGTCGACCAGGGATCGGGAAGGTCGGCAGCCAGCCCCGTCCTCGGCGGAAGTGGCATCCAAACCCAGGATCTCGCGGTAGCCGTTGACGTTGCCTGGACGTTCTGGCTCGTCCCCGCAACGACAAGCCCGCCGAGACCGTCACCGACCCTGCCGAGGAGGTGAGACTGGCCTTGACTGCATGACCCATCGAGGAGTCACGCGACGACGTCGCACAGCGGCACCGGCTCGCCGGGGTGCCCGGCCGATGGCAGCTGTACGCGCTCACCGACGCGATCACGGACGCGTCCCCGATCGCGCACCGCAGGTACTGCGGGCGGCCGCGGCTCGCCCCACGCCCGGCAGCACCGGCAGGCGCGGTGAGGGTGGACCGGACACCGGAACGAACAGGCGAAACCCTCCCCACGGTTCGTGCGGCCTTCCTAGACTCGGGGTATGACAGCGCTGCGAATCTCCGACGAACCCGTCGACCACTCGAAGATCGAGAAGCGGGCACCGTCGGTGGCTCGGCTCTTCCTCGATCGTGTCGCGGCCAGCCCCGGCACGGAGGCGTTCCGGTTCCCGAAGGACGACGGCTGGGAGAGCGTGACGTGGCAGCAGGTCGGTGACCGTGTCCGCCTGCTCACGGCCGGGCTGATCGCGCTCGGCGTCGAGCCCGAGGACCGTATCGCGCTGGCGTCGTCGACCCGGTACGAGTGGGTGATCGTCGACCTCGCGGTGATGTGCGCGGGCGCCGCGACCACGACGGTCTACCCCACCACCAAGGCTCCCGACGTGGGGTTCATCGTGTCCAACTCGGGCAGCCGCGTGGTCGTCGCCGAGGACAGGACGCAGGTCGACAAGCTCGTCGAGCAGCGCGCACAGCTGCCGCACGTGCAGCAGGTGGTGGTGATCGACGGCCCCGGGGACGGGGACTGGGTGATCACCCTGGCCGACCTCGAGGAGCGGGGCAGGCAGCTGATCGCGGAGTCGCCGAACGTCGTCGAGGATCGGGTCCGGGAGATCCGGCCGGAGCACCTCGCCACTCTCATCTACACGTCGGGCACCACCGGCAAGCCCAAGGGCGTTCGGCTGCCGCACTCGGCGTGGACGTACACCGCCGCCGCCGTCGATGCCCTCGGCATTCTCGGCCCGGACGATCTGCAGTACCTGTGGTTGCCCCTGTCGCACGTGTTCGGCAAGGTGCTGCTGAGCCTGCCCCTGCAGGTGGGCATGCCCACCGCCATCGACGGCCGGGTCGAGAAGATCGTCGAGAACCTCGCCGTCGTGCGGCCGACCTTCATGGGCGCGGCCCCACGCGTCTTCGAGAAGGCTCACGCGCGCATCGAGGCGATGATGGCGGAGGAGGGCGGCATCAAGAAGAAGATCTTCGACTGGGCCGTCGGGGTCGGAACGCGGGTCTCGAAGGCCAAGCAGGAGGGCCGCAACCCGTCGCTGCTGGACCGGTTGCAGTACAAGGTCGCCGACAAGCTCGTCTTCTCCAAGATCCGGGAGCGGTTCGGCGGCCGGCTGAGGTTCTTCGTCTCCGGGTCCGCGCCGCTGGACCGCGACGTCGCACAGTGGTTCGATGCCGTCGGCATCATCGTCCTCGAGGGGTACGGGCTGTCGGAGACCTCCGCCGCGACGTTCCTCAACCGGCCGCTCGCCTACCGCTTCGGCACGGTCGGCTGGCCCTTCCCGGAGACCGAGGTCAAGATCGCCGAGGACGGGGAGATCCTCATCAAGGGTCCCGGTGTGATGAGCGGTTACCACGATCGTCCCGACGCGGACGCCGAGGCGTTCGAGGACGACGGCTGGTTCCACACCGGCGACATCGGCGAGGTGGACTCCGACGGGTTCCTGCGGATCACCGACCGCAAGAAGGACATGTTCAAGACCTCGCAGGGCAAGTACGTCGCGCCGTCCGCCATCGCCGCGACCTTCAAGGGCCTGTGCCCGTACGCGAGCGAGATCATCGTCCACGGCGAGGGCCGGCCGTACTGCGTGGCGCTGGTGGGCCTCGATCCGGAGGCGATCCACGAGTGGGCCCAGAAGAACGGCATGGGCGACAAGTCGTTCGCGGAGATCGCCCGGGACGAGAAGACCCGTGAGCTGATCGCCGGGTACATCGACCAGCTCAACGAGCAGCTCAACCGATGGGAGGAGGTCAAGAAGTTCACCATCATCGACCGCGAGCTGTCGGTCGAGGCCGGGGACCTCACGCCGAGCATGAAACTGCGCCGCAAGATCGTCATCGACAACTTCTCCGACCGGCTCACCGGGCTGTACGGATAGGCGGCCTATCCTCGGATACATGACGAGTAGTGCGCGACCGAGTTTTACCCAGTACGTCGGATACCTGTTCGGCCGCACGCTCCCCGACTCGCTCCAGGACTGGGTCCGCAACGACCTCGTCGGGCCCGGCGCGACGATGCGTTACCTCGTGCGGTTCACCCTGCCGATCGTGCCGTTCCTGGCGCTGTTCCTGCTCATCCCCGGGCCGGTGTGGATTCCGCTGGCGATGATGGCGCTGCTCTTCATCCCGCTGGTGTACTTCGCGATCGCCCTGATGCAGATCTGGCGGCGGCACCGCCTGGAGCAGCACGGCCTCGACCCCAACCTGCTCGGCGAGAAGGCACGGGTGCGGGCCGACCGCGAACGCAACGAGTACGAGCGGCGATTCGGGCGCTGAGCCGAGCGGGAGTTTCCTGCGCCGAGGGGGCTGCTACGTAGCGCCCCTCTCGCATGTCGGCGCGGCAACGTCCCCCTCGACGCGGTGCCCTGGGAGCACGGTGCCCTGGGAGCACGGTGCCCTGGGAGCTCGGGGTCCTAGGACAGCACCTCGACGAGCGTGGTCGCCGAGTCACCCGTCATGTACCGCTCGACGCTGTCGAGGTGCCTGCGCCAGAACGCTTGCGCCGCCTCGGCATCGTCTCCTCGCAGCAACGTGACGAGCTTGCGGTTGGCACGCAACGCCGCGGACGCCCCGGGGCGTTCCGCCGAATCGGCGCGCGTGGACAGGTACAGCGCGTTGTGTGCGTCCATGATGTCGAGCAGCATCCCCGCGAGCGCCGCCATCGTCTGGTTCCCGGCGAGTTCCATCACCGCCCGGTGCACCTCGGTGTCGTACTTGGCGAAGGCGGCGGGGTCGTCGAGGAGTTCCTCGCCCCGCTCGACCAGTTCGGCGAGCGTGTCGATGCGCCCGGCGGGGGCGGCGGCGAGCAGGCCGACGGCGTCCACCTCGAGTTCGGTGCGGGCGCGGTAGACGTCGGCCAACGGGACACCCCGGTACTGCAGCAGCAGCCCGGTGTAGCGGGCGGCGGTCGAGCCGTCCGGCGCCTGCACGCGGGCGCCGCCGTGGGCGCCGCGCAGGACGGTGATGATGCCTTCCGACTCGAGGATGCGGAACGCCTCCCGCAACGTGGGCCGGGAAACGCCGAAGCGTTCCATCAGTGCGGCCTCGTTCGGCAACGGCTCGCCGGCGTGCAGTTCCCCGGTGATGATCTGGCGGCGCAGGCTCGCGGCGATCAGTTCACCTGCCTTGGGCACGCGAACGACCGTCGAGCTTCCGTCGAGTGGCATTTCACCGTCCTGTGTGCGTCATCCATCCCAGCCCCGATGGCACTTAGGATACAAGAATCTACCGGTTTGAAATCTAAAGAGGCAGATGATCTGTCTCTATCCGTCCCACGCCGAGTGGACGCCGTCACCCCACTACTCTCGGCGGTATGAGCGAACCCTCCACCAACGACGTTCCGGCCACCGCCGACCTCGCCGACGAGATCGGCCCCGACATCCGCAGTTGCGACACGCAGTTCGTCCAGTTCGGCGGCCGCGAGGTCTTCGCCGGCCGGATCACCACCATCCGCTGCTTCCAGGACAACCTGCTCGTCAAGCAGACCCTGGGCGAGCCCGGCAACGGCGGCGTCCTCGTCGTCGACGGCGATGCCAGCGTGCACACCGCCCTCGTCGGCGACATCATCGCCGGCCGCGGCGTCGACAACGGCTGGGCCGGTGTCGTCGTCAACGGCGCCGTCCGCGACTCGGCCATCCTGCGCACCCTCGAGATCGGCATCAAGGCGCTCGGCACCAACCCGCGCAAGAGCACCCAGACCGGGTCCGGCGAGAAGAACGTGCCGGTGGAGTTCGGCGGCGTCACGTTCAACCCGGGCGAGATGCTCTACAGCGACCACGACGGGATCGTCGTCCGCGCCGAGGACCGATAGGGAACCGGCACGCTCGTGGCGCTGCGAACGGCGCGGACCTCCCTGCGTGCCGCAAGGCGGAACCGGTCCGGCCGCACGAATACGCCTCCTGACGTCGCGGGCCGCCGTCCTCTCAGCCGATGGTGGCGAGGTTCGGCGGCAGTGCCCACACTGGAGGGATCACGGCCGCACGTGCGGCCCGCGACGTCAGGAGGCCCTCATGGGCGACAACAACCCGTTCGGATTCGACCCGGAAGACCTCGACCGCGTCTTCCGCGACGCCGGGGAAGGGTTGCGGGACCTGGCCGCCAAGATCGGCCGGTTCGTCGAGCAACCGGACGCCGGGATTCCGTGGTCGAGCATCTTCCCCGACCTCGGCGGTACGCCGCGCACCCGCCCGGCACCGCCCACCGCCGGCGAGACCGGCGACGGCGTGTGGGTGATCTACACGCTCGACGGCGACGGAACCGCCCGCGTCGAGCAGGTTTTCCCCACCGAACTCGAGGCGCTGCGCGCCCACAAGAACAACACCGACCCGCTCCGGTCGGTGCGCTTCCTGCCCTACGGCGTCACCGCCGGCATCCTGGACCGGCGCGAGGACAAGGACCCGGACGAAACCGACTGACAGCACCTCCGAGACAGCCTTCGCCTCCCGCACCCGGGCATCACCTGCGGGCCGAGCCGGTGTGGGGAGGTCGACCGAAAACGAGTGCGCCCCGGCCCGTATGCGCGCAAACTGGTAACCAGGAGGTCATCATGCGAGCGCTAAAGGGCCTGCTCAATGCGGTGCTGGGGATCCTCACGGCCGTGCTCGGGGCGGTGGTGGGGATCCTTGCGGCGGTGGTATGGCTCGTCGGTGGGCTGCTGTGCGTAACGATCATCCTGATTCCGCTGGGTATTCCCGTCATGAGGCTCGCCCGCCGTCTGTTCGCCCTCGGCAAACAGGTGCGGCGTCTCCCCTGAACGTCGCAGGGGATCGAGGATTTCGGAGACTGCAGCTGTGGTCGCATCGGCGCTGCAGGCCGTCACCTCGAGGCTCACGCCCCGGCCGTCACGCGTGCGGCGGCAGCCCCGATCTCCACGATGTCCCCGACGTGCAGCTGCCGCCCGCGCCGCACCTCCACCTCCCCGTTGACGCTGACGAGTCCCTCGGCGATCACTTCCTTCGCCTCGGCGCCGGATTCGATCAGGCTCGCCAGCTTGAGGAATTGACCGAGCCGGATGGACTCGTCGCGGATGGGCACTTCGAACACGTCGGACATGAGGCCAGTCTCTCACCCGCAGTGCTTTCGACCCGCCCGACCTCGACCCGCCCGCCCGGCCCACGCCGGGCCCCGTTCTCACGCACACTGGACGAGTGAGCCGACCCGGTATCGTCTGGTTCCGCCGTGATCTGCGGCTGCGGGACCTGCCCACCCTGTTGTCCGTCGCCGACACCTCCGACCGGGCACTCGCGCTGTTCGTGCTCGACGAGTCGCTGCTGCGCCCGTCCGGATCCCCGCGCCGCACCTTCCTGATGCGGTGCCTGCGCGCCCTCGACGAGGACCTGGGCGGACGGCTGCTCGTCACCCACGGCGACCCCGTCACCGTCGTCCCGGCACTCGCCCGGGAACTCGACGCCGACGCGGTGCACATCAGTTCCGACCACGGCCCCTACGGCACCCGCCGCGACGAGGCCGTCGAGCGAGCGCTCGGCGATGTCCCGCTGGTGCGCACCGGCTCGCCCTACGCCGTCGCGCCCGGCCGCGTCCGTAAGCCCGACGACACCCCCTACAAGGTGTTCACCCCCTTCCAGCGGGCGTGGCACGAACACGGCTGGCGAGCCCCGGCCGCCACCGACGCCGGCACCGTCGACTGGATCGACCCCGGCAATCTCGACGCGCGGGTGCCGATCCCCGGCGACGACGACCTCGACGGGGTCACGCTGCCAGCCGCCGGGGAAGCCGCCGCGCTGCACCGCTGGCACGAGTTCCGCGACGACGACCTGCCGCACTACGACACCGAGCGGGACCGACCGGACCTCGACCGCACCAGCCGGCTCTCCCCCTACCTGAAGTTCGGGTGCATCCACCCGCGCACCCTGCTGCACGACGTGCGATCCGACCACGGCGGCGCGGCGAACCGGCTGCGCAGCGAACTGGCCTGGCGCGACTTCTATGCGGACGTGCTGTACCACCGGCCCGACACGGCCCGCCGCAACTACAACCGCCGCTTCGACGACATCACCTACGACAGCGGCCCCGACGCCGAACGTGCCTTCGCCGCATGGAAGGAGGGCCGTACCGGCTTCCCCATCGTGGACGCGGGCATGCGGCAGCTGCTCGCCGAGGGCTGGATGCACAACCGGCTCCGCATGATCGTCGCGTCCTTCCTCGCCAAGGATCTGCACCTGCCCTGGTGGTGGGGCGCCTGGCATTTCATGGACCGGCTCGTCGACGGCGACCTGGCCTCGAACCAGCACGGGTGGCAGTGGACCGCCGGCAGCGGCACCGACGCCGCGCCCTACTTCCGGGTGTTCAACCCGATCACGCAGGGGGAGAAGTTCGATCCGACGGGTGAATACGTGCGCCGTTGGGTACCCGAGCTGCGGGGCGTGAACGGCAAACGCGTGCACCGGCTCCCGGACGGTCCGCCGGACGGGTACCCGGCGCCGATCGTCGACCACGCCCACGAACGGCAGGTGGCACTCGACCGGTACGGGCGGATC
The DNA here is from genome assembly GCF_015654185.1 of Rhodococcus sp. M8. NCBI lineage: Bacteria > Bacillati > Actinomycetota > Actinomycetes > Mycobacteriales > Nocardiaceae > Rhodococcus > Rhodococcus sp. M8. The sequence goes on along the minus strand of NZ_CP064065.1, from coordinate 3,953,663 downwards.
AGCGGAAAAGGCTGACCCATCCGGGCCGCGCACCGCTCCGAATGCCGATGGGACGGACCACCCCCGTCCCGGACGGACAACCGAGAGGAACACGACAATGCGAGAACTCGTCGAAACGGCGTTCATGGCGATCCACACTCCTCTGGTGAACGCATACACCATTCTCATCAACATGATTCCCAGCTGATTCCACGGCGGCGCCGGGAGTTCTCCCGGCGCCGCTCCCGCACACCCGGACCAGGCCGAGGAAGGCACGATGGGCATCACGTACTCGAGCGTCGTCGACGCGCCACGCCGCGACGTCTTCGATTGGCACAGCCGACCGGGTGCGGTCAGGCGCCTGCTCCCCCCGTGGCAGCCGCTGCGGGTGATCACCGAATCCGACTCCCTCGAGTCGGGCCGGGCCGTCCTCGGTCTGCCGGGCGGATTGCGCTGGATCGCCGATCACCAGCCCGACGCCTACGACCCGCCCGCACGGTTCGTCGACAGCGTCGGCCGCGACGGGCTCACGTCGCTGCCCGCGGGGATCGCCGTGTCGTGGCGGCACGAGCACACCTTCGAGGCCCTCGGCGACCGGCGCACCCGCGTCACCGACCGGGTCGACACGCCCGTCCCGGAGCAGCTGCTGAAGCAGACCTTCCTCTACCGGCACCGCCAGCTCGCCGACGACCTCGCCGCCCACCAGTGGTCACACGAGCAGGGGGTGCGGCCCGCCACGGTCGCCGTCACCGGGACGTCGGGCCTGGTCGGCACCGCACTGACCGCTTACCTGAGCACCGGCGGTTATCACGTCGTCAGCCTCGTACGCGGCGAACCGCGCGGCGACGACGAACGTCGCTGGGATCCGAACGACCCCGCACCCGACCTGCTCGAGGGGATCGACGCCGTCGTCCACCTCGCCGGCGCCTCGATCTCCGGGCGCTTCAGCGACGCCCACAAGACCGCGATCCGGGACAGCAGGATCGAACCCACCCGGCTGCTGGCAGATCTCGCGGCACGCACTCCGAACGGACCCGCGACGTTCGTGTCCGCGTCGGCGATCGGGTTCTACGGCTACGACCGCGGCGACGAGCCGCTCACCGAGGATGCGCAGCGCGGCACCGGGTTCCTCGCCGACGTCGTCGCCGACTGGGAGGCCGCCACCGCGCCCGCCGCCGCGGGCGGGCTGCGCGTGGTACTGGTGCGGACCGGGATCGTGCAGACACCGCGCGGCGGGCCGCTGCAGTTGCAGCGACCCCTGTTCGAGGCCGGGCTCGGCGGCCGGCTCGGCACCGGCCGGCAGTGGCTGTCGTGGATCGACCTCGACGACCTGCTCGACGTCTACCACCGGGCCCTCGCCGACCCTCGCATCGCGGGCCCCATCAATGCCGTTGCGCCGGAGCCGGTTCGCAACGACGAATACACCCGCACCCTGGCGCGGGTGCTGCACCGGCCGGCGCTGCTGCCGGTGCCCGGGTTCGGACCGCGGCTGTTGCTCGGCGAGGAAGGCGCGCGTGAGGTCGCCACGGCCGACCAGTGCGTCGTACCGCGGTGCCTGGTCGACCACGGGCACCGCTTCCGCCGGCCGAAGCTCGAGGCCTGCCTGCGGCACCAACTCGGCCACATCGTGGAGAACGGATGAGTGGAGAACGGATGAGCGCCCCTCCGCTGCGCATCCTCGTCACCGGGGCGACCGGCTACATCGGGGGCCGGCTCGCCCCGCTGCTGATCGACGCGGGCCACCGGGTGCGGGTACTGGCCCGAACCCCCGACAAGTTGCGGGACGTGCCGTGGGCCGGCGACGTCGAGATCGTGCGCGGCGACTTGACCGACCCGGAGTCCCTGGCCGTCGCCTGCCGGGACATCGACGTCCTGTACTACCTGGTGCATTCGATGGGCGGGCGCGGCGAATTCATCGACACCGAACGCGCGGAGGCCGAGAACGTCGCCGCCGCGGCCCGGGCGGCCGGGGTGCAGCGCATCGTGTATCTCGGTGGGCTGCACCCGGACACGGCCGAGCTCTCCACGCACCTGCGTTCCCGGGAGCAGGTGGGCCGGATCCTCGTGGAGTCCGGCGTGCCCACCCTGGTGCTGCAGGCCGGGGTGGTGATCGGTTCGGGCTCCGCGTCGTTCGAGATGATCCGGCACCTGAGCAACCGTCTGCCCCTGATGACCACCCCGAAGTGGGTGAACAACAAGATCCAGCCCATCGCGGTGCGCGACGTGCTGCACTACCTGGTGGGCGCGGCCACCGCTCCCCTCCACCGCAGCCGCACCTACGACATCGGCGGCCCGGACGTGCTGCGCTACGGCGAGATGATGCAGGTGTACGCCGAGGTCGCGGGCCTGCGCCGGCGCCGCATCCTGGTGCTGCCCGTTCTCACCCCGAAGCTCGCGGGCCTGTGGATCGGACTGGTCACCCCGATCCCGCCGTCGCTGGGCCGGGCGCTGATCGAGTCGCTGAGCAACGACGCGGTGGTCGCCGAACACGATATCGACGAGGTGATCCCGCCGCCGCCCGGCGGACTGACCGGCTACCGCGAGGCGGTCCGTCTGGCCCTGCACAAGATCGAGCGCGGCGACGTCGAAACCACCTGGGCGAGTGCGTCGCCCGTCGGCGCCCCCGCCGAACCGCTGCCGTCCGACCCGCACTGGGCGGGGGAGGCGGTCTTCGTCGACGAGCGCGTTATCGACAGCGGCACCGACGCCGGCACGGTGTGGGAGGTGGTCGAGAGCATCGGCGGCGAGAACGGCTGGTACTCCTTCCCGCTCGCCTGGACGATCCGCGGGTGGCTCGACCGGTTCGCCGGCGGCGTCGGTCTGTCCCGGGGCCGCCGGAACCCGCGCACCCTGCACACCGGGGACGCGCTCGACTTCTGGCGCGTCGAGCGCCTCGAACGTCCCACTCTGCTGCGGCTGCGGGCCGAGATGCGGGCGCCGGGCGGGGCGTGGCTCGAGTGGCGCATCGAGCCGCTCGATCCCGGCCGGGCCCGGCTGCACCAGCGGGCGATCTTCTTTCCGAAAGGGCTTGCGGGACGGATCTACTGGTACGCGCTCGTGCCGTTCCACGGCATCATCTTCAAGGGCATGCTCGAGAACATCGCCGGCACCGCGCACCGCACGGCGGGGCCGAATGTCACATACGGTCACGTGAAGTGATGCGGTGTGACATTCGGCCCGCGGAAGGACGGCAGTAGCCGCCGCGGCCGTCAGTTCGGCGCGGGCTGCCGCCCGTGTTCGGCCTCGCGCTGGGCCACACCCTCGGCGGACTCGGCGAAGTGCGGCGTGTCGAACACCTCGCCGCCCAGCGGATCCTCCGGGTGGGCGTCGTCTGCGATTGCGACCTGCCCGGTCTGCGCGTCGACGCTGACGGAATTCGCGGGCACCTCGTGCACGGCGACGACGAGGCGGGCGGGCGCACCGGGCTCCACGACTCCGTTCCGGCTCGGATCCAGGCCGGCGAACGTGGCGGAGATTCCCGGCCGGTGGCCGGCCTTGTGCCCACCCGGGGCGGCGGCCGGTTCCCGCACGGCCACCTGCAGGTACCGGGGGGCGGTGGCGACCTCGTACCGGAACGCCTTCAGCATCGACACGCACGCCAGCACCATGACGATCGAGAACGGGACCGCCGTCACGATCGACGCCGTCTGCAGGGCGGTCAGCGACCCGCTGCCGCCGACGATCAGCAGCACCGCGGCGGCCACACCCTCGAGCACCGACCAGTAGACACGGGTGATCTTCGGTGTCTCGAGGTTACCGCCGGTGGAGAGGATGTCGATCACCAGCGACCCGGAGTCCGACGACGTGACGAAGAAGAACACGACGACGACGATCGCGAGCAGACTGGTCAGGACGGACAGGGGCAGACCGTCGAGCAGCACGAACAGCGACGTGTTGGTGTCGACCGTGCCGTCGGCGGCGAGCATGTCGCCGTCGTTGCGCTGCCGCAGGATCCCGGCGTTGCCGAAGATGGTGAACCACAGCGACGCGACGAGGGTGGGGGCGAGCAGGACACCGAAGACGAACTCGCGGATCGTGCGACCGCGGGAGATGCGGGCGATGAACATACCGACGAACGGCGCCCAGCTCATCCACCAGCCCCAGTAGAAGACGGTCCACGCCCCCGACCAGCCGTCCTCGGCGAACGGCGCGGTGCGCAGCATCAGTTCGGGCAGGGCCTGCACGTAGCCGCCGAGGTTCTGCACCCACGACTGCAACAGGAACAGCGTCGGCCCGAGCAGCAGGACGAAGACCGCGAGTCCCGCCGCGAGTGCCATGTTGATGTTGGACAGCCACTTGAGGCCGCGCGAGACGCCGGACACCACCGAGAAGGTTGCCAGCCCCGTCACCCCGACGATCAGCGCGACGGTGAGCCAGTTTCCGGTCTCCACCCAGCCCAGGTAGTCGAGACCCGCGGAGATCTGCTGGACGCCGAAGCCCAGCGACGTCGCGACACCGAAAAGGGTTCCCACGATGGCGATCGCGTCGATCGCGTGCCCGATCGGACCCTCCACACGGGCGCGCCCGAGCAGCGGTTCGAGGAGCCAGCGCACGGACAGCGGACGGCCCTTGCGGTACGTCATGTACGCCAGGCCGAGGCCGACGACGACGTAGATCGCCCACGCGTGCAGGCCCCAGTGGAACAGGGTCAGCTCCATCGCCTGGTTCGCGGCGGCGTCCGTGGAGCCGGGGATGCGTCCCGCCTGCGGGGGATCCACGTAGTGCGACAGGGGTTCCGCGACACCGTAGAACACCAGTCCGATACCCATGCCGGCGCTGAAGAGCATCGCGAACCACGAGAAGGTTCCGAACTCGGGTTGCTCGTCGTCGCGGCCGAGCTTGATGTTGCCGATGCGGCTGATCCCGCAGTACAGCGCGAAGATCACGAATCCGGTGGCGATCAGGATGTACCACCAGCCGACGCCGTCGGTGACGGCGCGGTTGAGCGAATCGAACGCCCCCTCGGCCGACCCTGCGTAGACGACCGCGAAGGCGATCAGCCCCAGGATCACCAGCGAGGCGGGGACGAACACGGGCTTGCGCAAGCCTCGCCATGCGTCGCGAATCATCTTCACCAGCTCCTCGTGTCGCGGCGAGCCGGATCCGGCGCTCGGAGGGCTCACCCACGTCGCGAATCGAACCTAACAGAGCCGGCGCGCGCCCGCGGGAAACGCAGCCGAGCACCCGCGCCACCCCCGCCGGGGGCCGAATGTCACATGCGATCGATCGAGCTGATGCACTGTGACATTCGGCCGGGCGGGGCGGCACCGGTACGAGTCCGGTACGCGCAGAAGGCGGTTCACACGGTGCAGAGCGGTTTGATCTCCTGCAGGCCCTCCGTGGTGGGCGAGGTGAGCATGAGGCAGCTGTTGTAGCCCTGCTGCTCGACCACGGTCCGGATCTGCTGCCACGCAGCGTCGTCCACGACGGGCGAACGCGACAGTACGAACCCGGAGATCCGGGTCGGATCCCCCACGAACGCCCACGAGTAGTCGTCCGCGAGGTAGCTCACGATGTAGTTGCTCGGACCGTCCAGCGAATCCTGGGACGGCACACCGGGGAAGCTCACATGCAGCGACGCGGTGTCGTTGACCCGCGCGTTGCCGACGATCCCCCGTCGCTCACCGGTGACGGTGGTGCACGAGTTCTCCACCCGCACGTTGCGCTCGTCGAGCAGGGTGTAGTTCGCCGTGGTGTCGCGCACGCAGTCGAGATTGAACGGCGCGGGATTGGCGGCCAGCTGATACCAGGTGCCCATGTACCGGTTCACGTCCAGCTCCGCCACCGGGGTGAGCGGGGCTGCCTGCGCCGGTGCCGCCATGAGGGCGGCGCCCGCGGCGGCCAGGACGGCCGCCGCGAGGCCTCGGATCGTTCGTCTCACGTCGCTCCTCGGGAGTTACCGGGTCCGGGTCACTGCTGCGGCGCCGGCGGCAGCAGGACGGTGTCGATGAGGTAGACGGTCGCGTTGGCCGTCTTCACGCCGCCACAGATGACGTTGGCGTCGTTCACCTTCCATTCCTCGCCTTCACCGGTCACCTCGACGGTACCGCCCTGAACGGTGGTCTGGGTACCTTCGATGTCCGACGGCGCGATCTGGCCGGGCACGACATGGTAGGTGAGAATGGTGGTGAGGGTGGCCGTATCGGTCTTCAGGCTCTCGATGGTTGCCGGATCGACCTTGGCGAAGGCGTCGTCGACCGGCGCGAACACGGTGAACTCGCCGCTGTTGAGCGTGTCGACGAGATTCACCTGCGGGTTGAGCTGCCCGCTGATCGCCGCGTTCAACTGGGTCAGAATCGGAATGTCGGCGACGGCAGTCCCGACGGGTTGCTGCGCGATGGCCTCCAGCGAACCCGGCCCGCTGGGAACCTGCTCGGCGTACGCGGCGCAACCCGGACCCACCGGGGCCGACGCCATGGCCTCGGTGGTGGGCGACATCGCCGACGTGGCGCTCTCCATCGCCGACGTAGCCGACGTAGCCGACGACGAACCCGAGTCGTCGGACGAGCACGCCGCGACACCCATCATCGCCATTGCGCCGATTCCGACTGCCGCCAAGCTCTTTCGCGTGTTGATAACCATGGCCCCAATTCCCTTCGGTGTCGTGGTCCTTGCGACCACGTCGGTCAGGTGTGTCATCTGCCATTCGGCGCGGACGGAAGGGCGGATGGGTGGATCTGCAAGATTTTTTCGACCCATCCGATTCCGGCCGCGCTCCGAACACCCGGCATGGAGATTGCATCGAACCGGCCCCGCGCACACGTGCTGGTTCTTCCGGGTGGCAAGCCGGCCAGCACGGCCGCCGCCCGGCCGTGGCACCTGTCCGCGCTGCGGATGACCTTGCTGACCGAATCCCTGCGCTCCCGGCTGAGCATGTACGACATCACCGTCGGGCAGGTGCGCTACACCCACCGCGGATGGAACGGGGACCGGATGAGTCCCGTCCACGACGCCCTGCGCGCCCTCGACGAGGTGCACCGGCGGCGCGGCGACGTCCGGATCGGGCTCGTGGGCCACTCCATGGGCGGAAGGGTGGCGGCCCACCTCGCAGCACAGCCCGGCGTCGAGGCCGTCGTCGCGCTGGCACCGTGGTGGCCCGACAACGACGGCGCTCTCGTCCCCCCCGAGCGACGGCTGCTGGTGGTGCACGGTACCGCCGACACGAGGTGCGATCCGCGCCTGAGCGCGGTCCAGGCGGCCCAGGCCCGCGGACGCGGCGTCGATGCCCAGTTCCGGCCGCTCGCGGGGGCCGGCCACTTCCTGCTCACCAAGCCGGGCTGGTGGCATGCCGTCACCGCCGAGTTCCTCCGTGAATCCCTGGCCCCGGCCGGCCGGCGGGCAGGAGGAGACCATGCCTGACACCCCGCGCGACGTCGCAGTGATCGGCAGCGGTGGCGTCGGCCAACCGGAACGGGCCGGCGGCGTCGCGCTCGAGAATTCGTCCCGGAGGTGATCGCCTTGCTCGATTCGACTCTTGCCTCGCCCGCCGGTCCCAGCCCCCCGAACGGCCCGGCCGACGGTGGCTTGAGCCGTCCGAATCGCCCGACTAGGCTTTCGCTCGATGAGCGGACAGGGCCGATGACCGGCGTCGGCGGACGTACCGACACACTCGATGCGCTGCTCGCGCGTGTGGCGGTGCAGGACGCGGCTGCCTTCGCCGAGTTCTACGACCTGACCCGTGCCCGCGTGTACGGCATGATCCTGCGCGTCCTGCGCGATCCCGGCTACAGCGAGGAGACCGCGCAGGAGGTGTACCTGCAGGTGTGGCGCTCCGCCTCCGGTTTCGACGCCGCGCAGGGTTCGGCGCTGTCCTGGCTGATCACCCTGGCGCACCGCCGGGCCGTCGACCGGGTGCGGTCCGAGCAGTCCGGGGCCGACCGCGAGGCCCGCTACGGCGCGAGCAACGTCGACGCGGCGTTCGACGTCGTCAGCGAGGAGGCGGTCCGGCGCGAGGACCGGCAGCAGGTCGCCCACTGTCTGGGCACGCTGACCGATCTGCAACGTCGCTCCGTCGAACTGGCCTACTTCGGTGGGCTGACGTACCGCGAGGTGTCCGAACAACTTTCGGTCACGCTACCGACCGTGAAATCGAGAATCCGAGACGGACTGCTCCGTCTGCGCAAGTGTCTGGGGGTGCAGGGCGATGACGAGTGAGGCCCGGCCCGGTTTCGGCGATGTGGACCGCGAACTGACGGACCTCGCGGTCGTGTACGCGCTCGACGCGGTGTCCGATGCCGAACGCCGCAGCATCGAGGCCCGAGTGGCCGAAGCCGATCCCGAAGTGGCGGCGGCGTTCGCCCGGGAGACGGCGGCCGTCCGGGAGACCATGGCCGTGGTGTCCGCGTCGACGGCCACCGAGCCGCCGGCAGGTCTGCGCGAGCGTCTGCTGGACGCGATCGCCGCCGAATCCGGTCCGCCGGCCGCACCGATCTCGCTGGACGAGCGACGCGGCCGGCGCCGCAACTTCCTGCTCGCCGCGGCGGCCGCACTGCTCGTCGCCGTGGGCGGATTCGCCGTCGTCACCCAGGTGCAGGAGAACACCGCACCCACCTCGGCACAGGTGTTCGCGGCGGAGGACGTGCGCACCACGTCGGGTGAGATCGAGGGTGGCGGAGTCGCGACGGTCGTGTACTCGAAGGAAGCCGACGCCGGGGTGCTGGTGATGAACAACGTGGCGCCGCCCGCCGAGGGCAGCGTCTACCAGATGTGGCTGATCACCCCCGAGGGCCCGGAGTCCGCGGGCATCATGGACGCCGAGGCGGTGGCGCCGTCCACCACGGCCGTCCTCGAGGGGGTCGGGCATTCGACCGCCCTGGCATTCAGCGTCGAACCGCCGGGCGGGTCGGCGCAGCCGACGCAGATCTTCGCCCAACTGCCGCTGGGCTGACCCGAGGGGACAGACCTGCCCGCACCTTCGCGGCGGCTCAGCGCTGTGCCGATCGGACCAGTTCGATCAGAAGGGAGCGCAAGGTGTCGGGGTCGGACACCACCGCGGTCGGCTGCGCATCGGTGCGCTCGAGTTCGATCATCGCCCGGTACAGCTCGTATCCCGATTCGGTGATCCGGACGCGCATGCGCCGCTCGTCGGCGGGATCGACGGTGCGCGTGGCGAATCCGGACCGCTCGAGGTGCTCGACGGTCCGGCTCATCGTCTGGTCGGTCACGCGGCAGGCCCGGGCGATCTCCCGCTGGGAGCGTGGACCGTCGGCGATCGTGTGCAGGGCCACCAGCCCGGCGTGGGTGAGACCGTGGGCGCGCAGAGTCGACTCCCAGGCCTGCTCCACCAGCCGGGCGGCCGTGGACAGCAGCCGGCCGGTCGGCCAGCTCTCGAGATCGTCGGTCATGAGATACCTTTTCACTATTGTTCAGTTAGCTGAGTAATCTGGGCTCGGCGTATTTCGAATTCTCCTGGAGGAAGATTGAACACCGTCACCGCGCCGGCCCGTTCACCTCGTCGCATCCGCTGGCTGCTTCCGGCGCTGCTGCTCATCGCGTGGCTCGCGATCGCCGGCGCCGGCGGCCCCTTCGCCGGCAAGCTCAGCGAAGTCCAGCAGAACGACAACAGCTCGTTCCTCCCGGCCTCCGCGGAATCCACCCGGGCGGGCGAGCTCTATGCGGACTTCACCGACACCCGGTACGTGCCCGCGATCGTCGTGGCCGAACGCCCCTCCGGCATCACCCCCGACGACCTCGCCTACCTCGCGGGGGCGTCGGCCGGCCCGCCGCCGGTCCCGGCGCAGGACGGTCAGGCCGCACGCATGATCGTCCCGATCGACAGCACCGGAGAGGTCGGGGACGCCGTCGACGAACTGCGCGCCGAGCTCGCCGATCCGCCCGAGGGGCTGACGGTCTACGTCACCGGTCCCGCCGGGCAGATCGCCGATCTGACGACGGCGTTCGAAGGCATCGACGGCCTGCTGCTGCTGGTCGCCGGTGGTGTGGTGCTGCTGATCCTCGTCGTCGTCTACCGCAGTCCCCTGCTGCCGTTCGTGGTGATCCTCTCGGCGGTGTTCGCCCTCACGCTGGCGAGCCTGCTCGTGTACCTGCTGGCGGGCGCCGACGTCATCGCCCTCAACGGACAGAGCCAGGGCATCCTGTTCATCCTCGTCTTCGGCGCCGCGACCGACTATGCGCTGCTGCTGGTGTCCCGCTACCGCGAGGAACTGCGCCTCGAGCAGGACCGGTTCGCCGCGATGCGCACCGCGTGGCGAGCCACGCTGGAGCCGATCGCCGCGTCGGCGGGCACCGTCATCGCCGGCGTGCTGTGCCTGTTGCTGTCCGACCTGAACTCCAACCGCGGCCTCGGCCCCGTCGCCGCGATCGGCATCGTCGCCTCGTTCGTCGCCTCCATGACGTTCCTGCCGTCCGCACTGGTGCTCCTCGGCCGGGCCGCGTTCTGGCCGAAGCGGCCGACGGCCGACCCCGACGCCGATCGGGACGACCTGGCGTCGGCGCATCGGTTCTGGAACGGGCTCGCACAGCGGGTCGGCGCCCATCCGCGGCGGATCTGGGTGGTGTCGAGCCTCGTCCTCGTCGGCTTCGCGATGCTGCTGCCGCAGTTCAAGGCCGACGGCGTCGCCCAGTCGGAGATCTTCCTGCTCGAGACCGACTACGTGACCGGCCAGGAGATGCTCGGCAGGCACTTCGACGCCGGCACCGGCTCCCCCACCGTGATCATCACCCGCGAGTCCGCGGCCGGCGACGTCGCCGCCGCCGCCCGCGTCGAGGGCGTCACCGAGGTGGCGCCGGTGACCGGCCCGGACGGTGCGACGACCGTCGTCGACGGCCGCGTCGCGCTGCAGGCGACCCTCTCGGATCCCGCCGACTCGACGGCCGCCGAGAACACCGTCGAGCGCATCCGCGACGCGGTCGGCGGAGTGCCGGGGGCCGAGGCCCTCGTGGGCGGGACCACGGCGGTCGATCTGGACACCAAGAACACCGCCACCCGCGACCGCACGGTGATCATTCCCGTCGTCATCGCGGTGGTGCTGCTGATCCTGATCCTGCTGCTGCGGGCCCTCGTCGCGCCGGTGCTGCTGATGCTGACGGTCGTCGTGTCCTTCGCGGCGACCCTCGGCGTGTCGTCGCTGGTCTTCGACCATCTGCTCGGGTTCCCCGGCGCCGACCCGGTGGTGCCGCTGTTCGGCTTCGTCTTCCTCGTCGCGCTGGGCATCGACTACAACATCTTCCTGATGACCCGGGTGCGGGAGGAGAGCGCCCGGGTGGGCACCCGGCGCGGCACGCTGCGGGCCCTGACCGTGACCGGCGGGGTGATCACCTCCGCAGGCATCGTCCTGGCCGCAACGTTCTCGGCGCTGGCGGTGATCCCGCTGCTGTTCCTCGCGCAGATCGCGTTCATCGTCGCGTTCGGCGTGCTGCTCGACGCACTGCTGGTCCGGTCGCTGCTCGTGCCGGCACTGACGATCGACATCGGAAAGCGGATCTGGTGGCCGAGCACGCTCGCGCGCAGGGAACCGGAGGAGGTGGGCTGACACGGCCGGCCTGGTTGCTCACCCGTACCGAGTTCGGGTGGAATCGACACGACGCAGCGCGCGAAGGCACGGAGAACGACCTCCGGCCGTACCGACGCGCTCGAGAAGGAGACAGCTCGCGATGCAGATCCAGCTCAACAAGGACAGCCACATCCAGATCGACGACGACATCGCCCGTCGCCTCGAGGAGGAGTTGGAGTCCGCACTGAACCGGTTCGCCGACCGGATCACCCGGGTGGAGATCCACCTCAGCGACGAGAACGCGGACAAGTTCGGCACCACGGACAAGCGTTGTCTCCTCGAGGCGCGGATCGCCGGCCAGCAACCGATCGCGGTCACCCACAACGCGGGATCGGTGAAGGAGGCCTTCGACGGCGCCGTGCACCGCCTCCGCAGCCTGCTCGATTCCAAGCTCGGCCGCTCGACCGACCACAAGGGCGGCCCCTCCATCCGTCACATGGAGGTCGACGAGTAGACGACTCTCCCGGGAGTCGTCGGGACGAGAATCGCCGCGCCGCAGTTCCTCGTTCCGCACGGTCGACCGTTCAGGACGGCACGACGTGTCCCGCAACACCGCCCCCGACGGCATTGCGGGACACGCCGGGAGCCGCCGACCCGGCACGGCAGGTATCGCCGGCGCGGACACGACCCCACGGGACCGAGCGTGTTCAGCTCAACCCGACACCGAGACCGAACGTCACGCTCAGCCACTTGAGGAACGCGCTGAATGCAACGCCCAGATCGAATCCGGCAGACATCGGACTCTCCTTCACCCTCGAAGATCCCGACCCGACCTCAGTGTATTACCCTCGAAAGAGTCACACCACCAACGGATTTCGGGCAAATACCCCGGAGGGGACTTCTCGGGCGGTGGCGCGTGCTACGGCCCGAACCCCCACCACCTCGAAAACAGCGCGTCTCCGGCGGCACCGCCACCGCGGGCGGGCACCGACGCCGGGCGCCGTTCCGGCGAACTGGACTTTATTTTTTTGTTGGGTATGGTCGTGGCCAGTTTGCGATTGCCGATTCGGAAAGGATTGACAATGGCCGCCAAGCCCGCCGTCAAGAGTTCCAAACAGTCCGCCCGCACCCTGAAGGAGCGGCGCGCGGAAAAACGAGCCAAGGCGCTCGAGTCCACCCAGTTCCTCCGCAAGCGGAAGAGCTGACCGCGGATCGACGACGACCGATCCGAACGAAATGGATTTCACAACAACAGTTCTCGAGAGACTCTACGCGCAGCTCGGAATCGAGATCGCCCTCGTGGACCCCGGGGACGAATTCCTTCCGGGATATCACCGGGGAATTCGGACCGCGCGCCTGTACGTCCTCGACGAATTGGCTCGCCATTCCGCACTGCCTGCCACCATCAGAAAAACGACGAGAGAATCGCATCTCCCATGAACACGGCACAGCACGCGCTCGGGAGAATTCGAGCGAACCTGGAAAATGATCTGGAGACACTCGCCCGCGCCGAGCACACCCGCGGGTTCCGCCGGGGACTGCGTGAGGCGTTGACTCGCGTGACGGAACTCGAGGACGCCACCGCCGCGGGCTGACCCTCCGGATCCCTCCGCCCCGGCCCGGGCGCTGCGTCCCCGGGCCGGGGCGGAGCGCTTCGCGCCGGAGGCGCCGACCTCGTCCCCGTGCCGAAAGCGAAGAATCAGATGCCGCGCCGGTATACCGATGTTGTTGCCACGCACGCCGAACCGATGCCCTCCCCGGCTCGGGCCGGGGTGCTGAAGGTGATGTTCCTGCCGCTGGACGTAGCAGCGAGCAGGCTTCCTCCCGCCGCCGTTCCCGCCGTTGCCGGCACGGAGCCGTTCCTCCCGGCACGCATAGCCGACGCGCCCGGTGCCGATCACGTCGAGCAGGCACCGAGCCTGCTGGCGTTCCGGCACCTCACGGATCCCGGCGACGGCCCCGTCGCCTTCGGACCGGTCCGGCGTCCGGCGGCGGACACTCCACCGTCGGCGCCCGGCCGGACCCGTGTCGGCGCGCCCGGCGCGTGTGCGTCCCTGTGGGAGGTGCCCGGCGGCGGACTGGTGCTGGTGTGCGAGGAGTTGACCGCCGAGGCGCCCGGCACCGTGCTGACCTGGCACAGCGATCCCCTCTTCGACGGTGCCGACACCGGATTCCGTCGTGCGCTCGACGCATTTCTGGCGCCGTTCCGGGTGACCGCCGATGCCGGCCTGGTCGACGTGTTCCCCCGGCTCGACACCCGGCTGCCCGACCCCGCGGTGTACCGCCCGCTCCGCGAGGTGGTCGTTCGCACCGCTCGTCCGCTTGCGGCCGAGCGCACCGTCGAGGGACTGGTCGTGGAGGTCGCCGGGGACGGGTCCGATGCGGTGCGCCGGCTCGTCGGACCTCCCCGCTCCGGCACCCTCGCCGACGGGGTGTCGCGGGCATCCGGACGGTTGCTCATCTGGCATCCGGAACCGTTGGCCGATGCGCCGGTGCGGGCCGGGGCGCGGCTGGGCGTCCGCGACGACGCCCGGGCGATGCTGGTCGATCTCGGCGCCGCAGACCGTCACGGTTACCTCGGGGACGGCACCCGCGAGATGCTCTACCACCTGATCTGCTGGGTCGGCGCCCGGGCACACCTGCACACCGATCGGCGCCGGCTGCTCGGGCACCTGCGCACCCACCGCTCACACGACCGTGCGCAGCTCCTCACCGCGCTCGACGAGGTGGCCGACGTGCGTGCGCGCCTGGTCGAGGTGGCGCTGCTGTGCGCTCCCCCCGACGACGCCCCGGGACGGATCGCGCCGACGCGGTTGCGCTCGTTGCTCGCGCACCGGGCGAGCGCGGAGATCGACGGGGCACAAGCCGAGTTGACCGAGCTGTGCGCCACCGCCGACCTGGTGCTGCACCGGCGCCTGCACACCGCTCGCCCCCGGCCGCAGCCGCTGCCCCCCACGCCCGCCGTCCTGTCGGCGATCGCACTTCCGGCAGCGGCGACGGCGGCGCTGCTCGTCCCGCTGCAGCATCTGCACCCCCCGGCGCTCGTGCCGGCCGCCGTGTCCGCCGCCCTGGCCGTGGCGTTCCTGGCGGCGCCGCGACGAGACGGTGATGCCGCCGGACTCGTGCCGTTCCGGCGTCGGGGCCCGCGGGCGCTGCGCCGCAGGGACGCCGGACCCGGGGTGTAAAGAATTCGTCAGGACATCGGCCGCGGGCGTCAAGATTCCGTATGGATCGCGGTCCACGGACGGGCGCGGTGCGACAGTCATCGGTGACATCGGCTACCAGCGTGGCGACGACCTTGTTCGTAAGATCGTTCGGATTCGCGTAAACGGGATTGGAAGGCATGCTGACCCTTTCGTGGTGTTCTGGCTTCAGCTGAAAGGGCGGTCTTCTGCGCAATGTCCGGACGGGTCTTCTCGTTACGCGGAGACGGTGTCCTTTCTGATCGAGCCGCTGATGCTTCGACCCCCGCATACCGGAATGCTCTGCCCGGTCACGTAACCGGCGTTGGCGTCGCCGAGGAAGGCAACCGCGCGGGCCACATCGATGGGCCGTCCTACCCGGCCGACCGGGATGGAGTGCCGGACCCGATCGAGGATGTGGGCGGGCATCGAATTCGACATCGGTGTTTCGATGAACCCGGGTGCAATGCAGTTGACGGTGATGCCGTCGGGCGCCAGGGACAACGACAGGCTTCTACTCACGCCGGCGATCCCACCCTTGGAGGCGGCATAGTTGGTGGAGCCGAAGTTGCCCAGCCAGGCACGCGAAGTCAACGAGATGATCCGGCCACTTCCTGAGCAGCGCAGCGCTGGCAGAGCTGCGGCGGTGGTGGTCAGCATCCCGATCAGATTGACCTCGATGACCTGGCGGAAAACCGCGGGGTCCATTTTCTCGATGCGGGCGTCCTTGAGGATTCCCGCGCAGTTCACCAGAACGTCGAGTCCACCGAGATCGGCGACGGTGGCATCGACCGCGGCTTGTATGGACTGCCGGTCGGCGAGGTCTGCGGCTCGGGCCGACACAGCTACACCGGTTGCGTCGGCGATGTCGTTCGCTACGGTTTGCAATGCAACTTCGGAGATGTCCGACAGCCCTAGGCTGTATCCGAGTTCGGCCAGGTGTTCGGCGATACCCCGTCCGATGCCGCCCGCAGCGCCGGTGATGAAGGCGACACGAGCACGCGGCGTGGATTGCTGGTGGTCGGGGTTCATGGGTGCAGCCTCCCGAGGTCGGCGCCATTGGCGGCGTAAATTTCTTGGCCGGTCACCGCAGTGGCATGCTCAGCGGTCACCGTGGCGATCAGCTCGGTAACGGCCGGCTCGTTGGGGTCGGTGTCGAAGAAGATCGCGTTCGCGGCACCGCCGTGCCGCTGCAACTCGATCGCGACCGACCGGACGAAGCTGATCAGAGCCCCCGTAACCGCGCAATCCAATGGTCTGAGCGGATCCCCCAAGGCCGCAGACGCGGGGGCGAGGACGACCACCCGACCGCGACCGTGTGTTCCGGTTATCGACGGCCAGTGATGCTGAACGGCGGAGAACGCGGACAGCAGCGGATGTGCCACCGCATGCTCGAGGTCTGCGGTGTCGAGCGTCTGATCACCGTCTGCGCCGCGGAAGACGAGCACCACTACCGGGGAGGCGGCTACATCGGCGGGGTTCGCGGGATCGGTGAGGTCGATTGTAGTGACCGTGGAGGCAGTCATCGCGTCACCAGCAGGACTGTGACCGAGCCACCGTCGGTGCCGCTGACGGTGCCTCCCTTGCAATAGGCGAGCCCGACGTTCGCTTCGTCGACTTGCCGTCTACCGGCTCGGTGGGTGAGTTGCCAGGTGAGCTCGCAGATCTGCGCGACGCCGGTGGCACCCACCGGGTGTCCACGGCTGAGGAGGCCGCCGCTGGCGTTGACGGGAAGTTTGCCCCCGATCGAGGTGTTACCGCTCTCTGTCCATCGCCCACCCTCACCGACCGGGACGACGCCGAGGCCTTCCAGGCGCACGATCTCGGCGATGGTGAAGCAGTCGTGCATCTCCACCAGGTCGATGTCTTCCGGCCCGTATCCGGTGATGTTCCACGCCTGTTCACCCGCTCGACGAGAGACGTCCTCGTCGTTGAGGTTGGTGTCGGCAGTGACGATTTTGCCGCTGACCAGGGCGCAGCCGGCGATACGCGGAGCTGATGAACGCCCTAGTCTGGCGAGACCGGCCGCACTGCACAGAACCACTGCGGCGGCACCGTCGCTGATGGGACTGCAATCGAGAAGTCCCAGTGGCTCGGCGATGGTGCGGGCGTCGAGAACTTCCTGCAAACTGATCGGTCGCTGGTATTGAGCGAACGGGTTGTGCACCGAGTGGGCGTGATTCTTCACGGCCACCGCGGCGATCTGCTCGCGAGTGGCACCGTGGTCGGACATATACCGCCGCGCACTCATTCCATGATTGGCGGCCATGACCAGGCCGTTGATGGCATCGAGGTCCGTCGGGTCGGGCATGACGCCGCCGGAGACACGGTCGGTCATCTTCTCCGCACCGATGACCAAGACGATGTCATACAGCCCGGCCTTGATCGCGATCCACGCTTCGCGGATCGCGGTCGCCCCGCTGGCGCAGTAATTTTCGTGGTTGGAGACGGGAAGTCCGCCAAGACCCATCTGCGCCGCGACGCGTTGACCGGCGACCGGGCCGCCGAACACGTGCCCGACGTAGACGGATTCGATATCCTTGGTGGTCACGCCCGCGTCGGACATCGCTTCGCGGGCAGCGCCGACGGCGAGTTTCTCGAACGTGATGTCGACGGGGTATTTGCCGAATCGCACCATGCCGGCGCCGGCGATGTAGGTCTCGCTCATCGGTTCTCCTCGGTGCCCCGGAATCGGTACCACCACAGTGGTTCTCCGGAGGAATCGGTCTTCAACGTAAACAACTCGACGGCAACTTCGTCGTCGATCGCGACGGTGCCTGTCGCCGCGCCCAACAACCGGACACCGTCGTCGAGATCGACGGTCACCAAGGTGTAGGGCGTCTGTAACGGGGGCGGAGCCTGGTGAACGATGGTCCAGCTGGTGACTCGACCTCGGTCGGCCAGAAGGACGTTGTCGACGGCGTCGGCGCCGCAAATGGGGCACAGCGGCCGCTCCGGGAACGAACGCCGGCTGCACGCCCGGCAGGCGATACCCTTGAGGCCCTGGGGCTCCAAGCTGACAACGTCGCTTCTCAGTGGTGAACCCGTGGAAGTCATGGGCTACATTCCGCCTCTCTGGACCAGCTGCGCTGCAATGATGTTCTTCTGAATTTCATTCGTACCCTCGCCGACGATCATCAGGGGGGCGTCGCGGAAGTACCGCTCGATGTCGTACTCGGTCGAGTAGCCGTATCCGCCGTGAATGCGCAGCGCGGACAGCGCGACCTCCATCGCGGTCTCGGAGGCGAACAATTTCGCCATTCCCGCCTCCATGTCACATCGGAGTCCGGCGTCGAATCGACTGGCGGCAAACATGGTCAGCTGACGCGCGGCAGTGAGTTTGGTTGCCATGTCGGCAAGTTGGTGACCGATTGCCTGATGCTTCCAGATCGGCTTGCCGAACGACTGCCGATCCTGTGCGTATTGCAGCGCGTCTTCGAGCGCGGCGCGGCCGACCCCGAGGGCGCGGGAGGCGACCTGGATCCGGCCGGTCTCGAGGCCCTTCATCATCTGGGCGAAGCCGTGGCCCTCGGCGCCGCCGAGTACGGCCGAAGAGGGAACTCGGAAGTTGTCGAAGGAGAGCTCGCAGCTCTCGACGCCCTTGTATCCGAGCTTGGGGAGGTCACGCGAGACGGTCAGTCCGGGGCCGTGCTCGACGAGCAGGATGGAGATGCCCTTGTGCGTCGGGGTGGCCTGGGGGTCGGTCTTGCAGAGCAGGGCGATGAGGCCGGAGCGGCGCGCATTGCTGATCCAGGTCTTCGAACCGTTGACGAGGTATTCGTCCCGTTCGAGGCGTGCATGGGTACGCATCGCCTGGAGGTCGGATCCGCCGCCGGGTTCGGTCAGGGCCATGGTCGCGCGCAGTTCGCCGGTGGCCATCCGAGGAAGGTAGGTGGCCTTCTGGTCGGGGGTTCCGAAGGTGGTGAGCAGTTTCGCGACGACGGTGTGACCGCCCATGGCGCCGGCCAAGCTCATCCAGCCGCGCGAGAGCTCCTCGGTGACCTGGACATAGCACGGCATCGAAACCGGAGCGCCCCCGAACTGCTCGGGAATGGCCAGCCCGTAGATGCCGATCTTCTTCATCTGTTCGATGAATTCCTCGGGGTACTCGTTCTGGTGTTCCATCTCGTGTACGACTGGCTTCACATCGCGGTCGATGAAGTCGCGGACGGTCTGGACGAGGAGTTGTTCTTCCTCAGGGATGTCGATATTCACGTGAGAGTCCATCTGCGTCAGTGGTCGGAGAGCGGAGTGTCAACCGCCGGGGTGGGCATCCCGGCGGCGTCGAGCCCGAGTTCGGTGAGCGCAAGTTCGCGCAGGCGGGCCTTGGGTACCTTGCCGCTCGCGACCCGCGGGAAACTGGCACTGGTTCCGTAGATCACGTGGTGCGGGGCCTTGTACTTGGCGGCTCTGCTGCGGACGTGGTCCTGGATCCGGTCGAGGGTGACGTCGTCTCGGTCGGCGTCGACGAAGACAACGATCGCCTCCCCGCGCGCGATGTCGGGAATGCCCACGGCATGCACTTCGCGGACGCCGGCGATCTCCCCTACCAGAAGTTCCACTTCGAGTGGGCTGACGTTGATGCCGCCGGGCTTCATCATCTCCGAGAGCCGGGAGTGGAAGTGCAGGTATCCGTGCTCGTCCATGTATCCGAGGTCACCGGTGCGGAAGAAGCCCTCGGGTGTCATGACCTCACGATTGCGGTCGGGATCTTTGTAGTAACCCCGCATGACGTGGCCGCGGATCAGGATCTGTCCGATTTCACCGGTCGGTACGGGCTCGTCGGTATCCGGGTCGGCGATGCGGATGTCCCAGTCGGGGAGGGGACGCCCGATGGTGTCCTCGGCCCGCTCGACGGGGTCGTGGGCATCGGTCAGCGCGCACAACCCGTAGGACTCGGTCAATCCATAAATGCTGGTGC
Source organism: Rhodococcus sp. M8 (assembly GCF_015654185.1). Taxonomy (NCBI): domain Bacteria; kingdom Bacillati; phylum Actinomycetota; class Actinomycetes; order Mycobacteriales; family Nocardiaceae; genus Rhodococcus; species Rhodococcus sp. M8. The sequence goes on along the minus strand of NZ_CP064065.1, from coordinate 3,934,128 downwards.
CCAGGGTCAGCCCGAGTTCGGTGCGGGCGAGTCGACGGTCCGCCTTGCTCAGGCCGAGGACACCCTTGCGAAGGCTGAGTTGGCGGCGAGCGCAGTCGGGATGGTCGACGAGGCTTCGGGTCATGTTTCCGAGCCCGTAGTACGCGGTGCAGCGCTCACGTTCGAGCAGTTCGAGGGCTCGGCCCGGTTCGTACACCTCCATGAGAACCACACAGGCGCCGTGGGTCCAGGTCGCGCCGAGGGCCTGGATGACACCGAGTCCGTAGAACAGCGGTGTCGCGAGGAACGACCGGTCGTGTTCGTCGAGCGCCTGCCGTTCGCCGATGTTGAAGGTGTTGACGATGGCGTGGTGATGTTCGAGCGCGACACATTTCGGTCGCGCCGTGCTGCCGCTGGTATAGATCAGGTACGCGAGGTCGTCCGGCTCGACTGCGGCTTCCGCATCGGCCAGCGCGTCGTCGCTGATCTGTTCTCCGCAGCCGAGGAACTGACGGAGCGATACGGCAGCCGGGAGGCGGTGCTGCCCGAGCTCGACGACGTGGTGCAAGGCCGGCAATTTCGTGTCATGGAGTATGCCGTCGGGGCCGGGTGCCTCGGTGACCGCCGCGACGGTGCCCGCGACGATGGGAACGTAGTCCGTATCGCGAAGCCGATCGAAGAACAGCAGGACCTTCACGTCACCGTGGTCGAGCGCGTACGCGAGCTCATCGGTCTTGTACCAGGTGTTGATGGGCACGACAACTGCGCCTATCCGCGCCCCGGCCATCGCGGTGTACAACCATTCGGGGCGGTTTCCGGCCAGTATTGCGATCGAGTCACCACGGCCGATTCCCATGGCCAGCAGCGCCTTCGACCATTGGCTGACCCTGTGATCGAGTTCGGCGAAGGTGGTGGCCGTCCCTTCGAACGAGATCGCGGCCCGGGTGGGGAAGCGGTCGGCCATTTCGTGCAGCAGGGCCCCCCAGGTGCGAGCGGCAGGAGCTGATGCGGTCATTGGAGTTCCTCGCGGTGTGCAGGCGACGAATCGGGTGGGGCCGGAGAAGAAGGCGGGGTGGGTAAGCCGGAGGTTTCGACAGGGAAGGCGAGTACGCGCCCGCCCTTGGCAACGGTGACGATCAGACGGTCGAGCGCGTCGCCGGCGAAGCAGACGCTGGTGGGCATCGTTCCTACACCGATCGCCAACTGCTCACACATCTGGCCGGTCGAGTCGAAGTAGGTGACCTTTCCCGATTTGCTGCCTGCTACCCACAGACCGCCCTGAGCGTCGATGGTGATGCCGTCGGGGGTCGAGACGGTGATTTGCGGGAAGTCATGATCGACGGTCGCGCTGTGTGCTGTGACCACATAGCGGCGTACCCGATTACGAGCGGTCTCGGCGACATACAGGTGTTCCGGGTCGGGCCCGAACGCAATGCCGTTGGGAAAGAAGACGTCGTCGAGAACGACTGAGGCGTGATCGGCCGCGGGGTCGTACCTCCAGACGCGACCCGGCAGGGCTGCGCTGCCGAAGCCGTGGCCGTTCGGGTCGGTGAACCAGAGGGCGCCGTCCGGTCCGAACGTACAGTCCGACGGAGCGTGAACCCTTCCGTTGAAGATGGTGCTCGGCGCGGCGGCCGCCCGGTGATCCCAGACCTGGATGGACGGCGAGACCGGCACCTGTGATCGGGTGGGCATCGCGCCGCCACCATTCTGGGTGATCCACAGTCGCCCGTCGCAGCCGAGAGTCATGCCATTGGGTCCACCACCGGTTTCGGCGACTGCCACAGCCGGGCGCCCGTCGAGGAAGATCTCGTACAGCGCGCCTCGACTGACGCTCGTGACGAACAATCGGCCGTCTGTGGTCCATACGGGCCCCTCGGTGAAACCGATGTTCTTCCCGAGTGTCAGGCCGTCGTGGACTGTTCTGCGGATAATTGTCGGTGCCGCCATCAGTGCTGTCCTGTTCTGATTGTCGCCGGTGCCGCGCGGACGGTCGACGCCCAACGCGTCATCAGGGTCTCGGCTGGCTCTGTGTTCTCGCCGCGGCCACCGGCGGTGCCCGGTGTTCTGCTGTAGCGGGGAGCGGGCGCCGGCTCGACGCGATCACCACGGACGAGGGTGTTCCGAAACTGCATATGCGGATCGGTCACCGCCTCGTCGAGCGCGAGAACGGGGGATACGCACGCGTCGAGTTCGGCGAAGACCAGTGTCCATTCTGCGCGCGTTTTCATCCGGAAGATTCGCGCAAACAGGTCCTTCATGGCGGGCCACTGCGCCCGGTCGTGCTGTGCCGGTAGGTCGGCGTCGGCGAGCCCGAGACCGAGGAGCAGTCGCTGGTAGAACTGCGGCTCGATGCTGCCCACGGCCATGAAGGCGTCGTCCGCGGTCCGGTAGACGTTGTAGAAGTGCGAACCACTGTCGATGCTGTTCGTGCCGGGTTCGCCCGACCAGTTCCCGGTGGCCTTACGGTTCCAGATACCGCTCATGAGCAGGCTGGTTCCGTCGATCATTGCGGCGTCGACGACCTGGCCGGTACCGCTGGATACCCGCTCGTAGAGTGCGGCGAGGATTCCGGTGACCAGCAGCATCCCGCCGCCGCCGTAATCGCCGACGAGGTTCAGTGGCGGAACAGGGACTTCGCCCTGGCGGGCGATGGACCGGAGGGCACCGGTCAGGGCCAGGTAGTTGATATCGTGCCCAGCGGTAGCGGCGAGTGGCCCGTCCTGCCCCCAGCCGGTCATTCGGGCGTAGATCAAGGCCGGGTTGCGGTTCAGGCAGGTGCCGGGTCCGAGCCCAAGCCGTTCCATCACGCCCGGCCGGAATCCTTCGATGAGTACATCGGCGTGGTCGATGGCCTCCAGAGCACGGTCGCGATCGTGTAGGTCCTTCAGATCGAGGCTCAGTGCGGTCCGTCCCCGGCCGAGGATGCCGGGGTCGTCGGTGCGCTGCCCGGGCCGGTTGATGCGCAGAACTTCCGCGCCGGCGTCGGCGAGCATCATCGCGGCGAACGGTGCCGACCCGAGTGCGGCAATCTCGACGACGCGCAGTCCACGGAGCGGGCCGAGGGAGGGGGCTGTGTCGGTCATGTGCCTTCCTTGTCGGCTGCGACGAAGATCAGGTGCGACTCTCCGTCGTCGATGGTGGTGAAGTCGGCGCGGACTCGCTGCCCGATCCAGAGAGAGGACATCGGCGCGCCGACGACGTTGCCGTAGATCCTGGCGCCCTCGTCGAGTTCGATGACCGCGACGACGTACGGGCTCGGCAGGTAGAAGTCGGTCAGGTAAGTCCTGTGGAAGGCGGCGTAGGACCACAACCGGCCCTCACCGCTCACCGTGGTCCACTGCGGGCTTTCCGTGTTTCCGCAGCGAGTGCAGGCCGCTTTCGGGGGGAACTGATGGTTTTCGCAGGCTGCGCATGCGCTGATCAACAGCTCGTGCCGGGCCAGTCCTTCGAGGTGGGCGGTCAACGAATAGCGGGGGTTCATGCCTGTGCTCCGTACACGACCGAGGTCACCACGGGAGCGGCGCACAGGTACTGAGCGATGGTCGCATCGTGCACCTGGCGGTCGCCGCACGTTTTCCTCAACTGGCGGATGGCCTCGACGTTCAGCCCCCACCCTTGCATGTAGCTTTCCGACAGATGTCCGCCGGAAGTGTTGATCGGCAGTTCACCGCGCAGTCCGATGCGGCCGTCCTGGATCCATGCTCCGGACTCGCCGGGAGCGCAGAATCCGAGGCCCTCCAAGGTAAAGAGCACATTGGGGCTGAAGTTGTCGTATGCCATCAGGACGTCCACGTCGGCCCGAGTGCAATCGGCCATTGCATACGCTTGTTGCCCGGCGGTGCCGATTGCCTCGCGCCAGAAGTCGTCCGGCGGGAAATCAGAGTTGCGCAGCTGCCCTTGTTGTCCGAACCCCAGGACGTGAACGGGTGGTTGAGCGCAGTCGCGGGCCCGGTCCGCTGAGGTGAGAATCATGGCCACGCCGCCGTCGTTGATCAGGCAGTAGTCGTAGATCTTCAGCGGTTCGACGATGAAACGGGACTCGAGGTAGATCTTGTGTGAGATGGGATCTTTGAATACGGCTTGCGGATTCCGCGATGCGTGCTCTCGCAGGGTGACCGCAACCTGCGCCAGTTGTTCGGCGGTGGTGCCGTACTGCGCACAGTGCCGCTGGAACATCATCGCGTAGAAGGCTCCGGGCGAGGTCATCCCATACGGCAGGGTCAACGCCGGGTTGGTGCCGTATCCCTCGGCGGCCGCGCTGGCGCTCGCGCCGCCGCCTCCATAGGTGTGCCCACCCGAGCGCCCGTTGTTGCCGTACACCAGCGCGACGGTGGAGGCCACTCCGGTAGCGATGGCCAGCACCGCCATCTGGATGGCGACGCCGGTCATGCGTCCCTCCGCCGGCAGCTGCGCCGACCAGCGGGGCTCAATTCCCATCCGCGAGGCCACCACCTCGTAACTACTCACCCGGTTCACGATCAAGCCGTCGAGGTCGTGCGCGCTGAGTCCGGCATCGGCAAGTGCAGCCTCGAGGGCGGTCAAGCCCAAATCGTCGGCGGAGGAACCCGTGAAATTGCCGAATTCGGTCGTGCCGACCCCAACCACTGCGGTGGCCGCGCGAAGTGCGGCGCGATCTGCGTGACGGTGCGTGTGCACTACAACTCCCGATTTGATAAATGATACGTACGGACAAATTCACTGTGACATGCCCGCGGTGTTTTCGCAAGAGGGTGGACGTGAGGGTTGTACCGTATACCTTTGTGCTGCTGAGGCATTGGGCTAAGAGTGAGTTCACCGGATGTGCGAGCATGCCACGGCGACCTTCCGGTCCCTTGTGAAGAGACCGGAAGGCCCCAAGCGGCCGCGGTAGAAGCGCTCAGAGTGAGAAGTCGATGATTCCGCGGATGTTCTTACCGTCTCGCAAGTCCTGATAGCCCTGGTTGATCTCGGCGAGCTTGTAACGGGTGGTGATGAGTTCGTCGAGTTTGAGCTGTCCTGCATCGTAGAGTCGCAATAGCCGGACGATGTCGTACTGCGGGTTCGACGAACCGAACAGAGTGCCCTTGATGGTCTTCTCCATGAACACCATTTCCTGACCCGACACGTGGACGGTGAGGTTGGCGGCATTGGACACGCCCGTGACCACGACCGTCGAGCCCTTCCCGATCACCTTGAATGCTGCGGTGATGGTTTCCTCGTCCATGGTGCCGATCAGCACGAGGGCCTGATCGGCACCCTGGCCCCAGGTGAGTTCATCGACCTTCGCATGTGCTTCCTCGGCGTTGGAAAAGACGTGAGTCGCTCCGAATTTGAGCGCGGTGTCTCGCTTGAATTCGACGGGGTCAACACAGACGATGTACTTCGCTCCGGCGTGCACCGCACCCTGAACCGCATTGACGCCCAATCCGCCGATGCCGTAGATCACGGTGGTGTCACCGGGGCGAACGTTGCCGGCATTGACGGCGGTGCCCCATCCGGTCGGGACGCCGCACCCAACGAGCACTGCAGAGTCGAGGGGAAGCCAGTCGTCGACCTTCACGACCGAGTACTCGGACACGGTCGCGAGTTCCGAGAAGGCGCCGAGCATACAGAAGGCGCTGTAGTCGGTGCCGTCCTTGTGTAGGCGGAAGGTGCCGTCCGGCATGCTGCCTTCGAGAATTGTCGATCCGGCATCGCAGAGATTCTGGTGCCCGGTCGAGCAGTACCGGCAGATGCCACAACTCGGGGTGAAGCTGCAGACCACGTGGTCTCCGACAGCGACCTTCTTCACGCCTGGGCCGATCTTCTCGACGATGCCCGCGGCTTCGTGCCCTCCCACCATCGGATAGCGCACCGACAGATCTCCGTCCATCATGTGCAGATCCGAGTGGCACAGTCCAGCCGCGGACATTCGCAGCATGACCTCCCCGGGCCCGGGATCGTCGATGTCCAGTTCCATGATTTCGAACGGGGCGTGGGGTGCGGTCAGTACGGCGGCGCGTGTCTTCATTGTTCTTCCGATCGTCGTTCGAAGGATTTTCTCAGCTGTGCATGGTCCATACGGACTTGGTTTCCAGATATCCGTCGAGGCTGTCCGGGCCCAGGTCACGGCCGTAGCCCGACTGGTGGAACCCGCCGAACGGAGCTGCTGGATCGGTCAGCCCCCAGCCGTTGACGTAGACGGTCCCGGCCTGCAGTCTGCGCGTCATCGTCTGGACGGTATTCACATTCGTCGTCCAGATACCCGCGGCCAAGCCGTAGTCGCCGGCATTCGCCCGCTCGATGACCTCGTCGATGTGGTCGAAGGCGAGAACGACGACAACCGGACCGAAGATCTCCTCACGTGCGCATTCCATGTCGTCGGTCGCATTGGCGATGATCGTCGGAGGGTGGAAGTGCCCGGTCAGATCGCCGGGAACCTGCGCAGCCTGATAGACATTGGCGCCCTTGATTTTTGCACGTTCGACGTATCCCCGGACGCGCTCGAGTTGCGCATTGTTGACCAAAGGGCCGAAATCGACACCCTCGTCGAGTCCATGTCCGATCCTCAACTGCCCGGCGATCGCGGTGAGTTGCTCGACGACCTCGTCATGGATGTCTCTGTGTACAAACAATCGTGATGGTGCGCTGCAGGTTTGACCGGAGTGCCAGAAGATGCCGCCCGCAGAACCGGTCAACGCCTCCGTCACGTCGGCGTCGGGCAGGATGATGTTGGCGGACTTGCCACCAAGTTCGAGTGTCACCCGTTTGACGTCGGCCGCGGCTTGGCGAGCGATGTGCTTGCCGACCTTCGTCGAGCCGGTGAATGTGAGCTTGTCGACCCCAGGATGGGCAACCAAGGCTTGACCAGCGGTCCCGCCGGTGCCGGGAACGACGTTGAGCACGCCGGGGGGCAGTCCGGCCTCGCCGGCGAGTTCCGCCAGCCACAACGCCGACAGGGGCGTTTCTTCGGAAGGCTTGAGGACCATCGTGCACCCGGAGGCAAGTGCGGGGCCGATCTTCCATCCGCACAGCAGAAGTGGGAAGTTCCATGCGGTGATCGCGCCCACCACTCCGACCGGTTCGCGTTCGGTGCGCACGTGGATACTCGGATGAGATACCGGGACGGTCGAACCGACGATTTTGGTGGGCCAGCCGGCGTAGTAGTGAAACGCCCGCGCGGCGAACTCGACATCGATGTTTCGTGCTGCGCCGAGGACCTTCCCTGCATCGAGGACCTCGAGCTGAGCGAAGTCATCGGCGTGCTGGTAGATCAGATCGCCGATCCGGTGGAGGATGCGTCCGCGGTCGAGGGGGCTCATCTGCCGCCACGGGGCCGACTCGGCAAACGCGCGCCGGGCCGCGTCGACCGCGTCGGCGACGTCGTCCACTCCTCCGGAAGCCGCAACCGCGATCTGGCGCCCGGTTGCCGGGTCGAAGACGGGCATCTCCTCGCCGGTGCGCGCTGCACGCTGTCCGCCATCGATGAAGACGTGCGGGGCGATCCTCAGACGGTTGACGACAGCCGAGGAGAGAAGGTGATCGGTCGATGCGATGGGTGTCATCATGCCTCTCAGATTGGATATGTGATACATCAGATGTGACTCACGTTACGCCCGCGTGGCCTCGAAGTCGAGTCCGGCCCCGGCGCCGCGGACAGCGAAGTGCCGAGCCAGGAGAAGCGGCCGGCTGACGAACTGCACGAACCCGCTGTTCAGAGCCGTCGATGCGCTACTTGGGGATGATTGGCGTGCGGCGGCGTGTTGCACGCGGCGATGCGTCAGCGGCGCCCCCTACGGATCACGTACACTAGCCCGTGTTGATGATTGATCAAATTAGGAGTCGAGATGACTGCGTCTGACGCCGGAATCGATCTACCGATTCGTGCTGCACAGAACGGTGGCCGGCGTGAGGACGCTCGTCCGCAGGTGGCGCGACGAAACATGAGTGGTCAGGTCGTCGACTACATCAAGAATATGATCTTCGACGGGTCTCTGATTCGGGGACAGCGAGTGCCGCAGGACCAAATCGCCAAAGATCTCGGCGTCAGTCGTCTGCCGGTTCGGGAAGCGCTCATCACTCTCGAGGCCGAAGGATTGATCGACTCCGAGCCGCATCGCGGTTCTTATGTTGTCCCCATCCGGCGCGAGGACATCGACGATCACTACCGGATCTACGGAATGGTGCAGGGGCTCGCGTCACGACGCGCCGCGTCCCGTATCACCCAGCCAACGCTTGCCCGGTTGCAGGAGCTACACGAACTCATGCAGAACAGCGACGATCCTGACGTGCTTCATAACCTGAACTGGGAGTTCCACGCCCTCATCAACCAGACGGGTGGCAGCCGGCGCCTGTTGTCGGTGCTGCGGCAGCTGGCCAAGAACCTGCCACGGGCCGTGTACGAGGCACCGCCCGGCGCGAGTCCCGAAGCCACTCGGAGTCACCAGAAAATGCTCGACGCCTTGAAGCGTGGGGACGGGGCAGCAGCGGAGGCTGCGTCGCGCGAACATGTTCAGTTCGAGGGCGAGTACGTGATAGCCAAGCTCAAGCGCGACGGCATCCTCGCCGACGACGACTGAGGACGGCGAACAGACACGTCGGAAGACGGCGCAGGTCACCGGCCGGGCTGAGACGGTGAACCGGCCGGTGACCTGGCGGGCGAGTGCGTCCGAAACTCGGCAGGTCGAGTTGCTGCTGCATCCACCCCAGCGCGATGGCTTCGGCCCATGTACGCGCGCGCGTAACTTCCGCTCTCGACCGTTCGATGATGTCCAGCGCGTCCAGGGCCCGCGCCATCGACGTGGGAAGAAACGCGGTGAGCTGACCACGGATGTGAAGAGCCGCGCGTCGGGCTGCCGGTCATCCAGCCCGTCTGAACGCCGGGCCCCTCATGGCACGGTGGAGGACGGACCATCCGCTGCGCCGAGATAGGTCTCGTTCCGCGAGTGACAGCGATCGGCCGGGGTGTCGGCACTCCCCCGCCTTCCTTCCTCGTAGGAGCAGGTAACTTGTATCAAATATCCGGGGGATATTCGTCGACATGAACCCTAGCCACACTGCCCTGGCGGTAAAAGTACCAGTTCAGAGCGGTCATACGTGCCACTCCCGATCTCCCCGTGGCTGCACACTTGATAAATGATGCAAAAAACCGCAGACTGTGTGGCGCACGCCACTGCGTGATCCCCTCCTCCTCGATGTCCCCAGGAGCCCCGATGCCAGAAACAGCCATCGACGATGGTTTGCGCGAACGCCCATCCACTCCACTTTCCGCGGAGAGCAACCGCCTGAGGCCCTACCACTGGGCTGTCATGGTGCTCGGGGTGCTCGGCTACGCGACCATCGCCGCCGACGCCGCGATTTTCCCCACGAGCTATCCCCTCATCCAGCAGAGTCTGGGGTTCTCCGACAATGCCGTCGGGTACATCTATGCGGCCGGATTCTTCACCTGCGGCGTCATCGCCATGTTCCTCATCGGCCCGTTGACGGACCGCTTCGGTCGTAAGCCACTCTTCGTCGCAGCTATCGCAATCTGCTCTGCGTTCACTATTCTTGCTGGATTCTCTTGGAACACTCTGTCATTCGGTGTAATGCGATCGATCGCAACAGTCGGGTACGTTTCGTGGGGACTGGCCACCGTGCTCATTGCCGAGTCAGTACCTGCGAAGCACCGGGGATGGATGACCGGGACCGTACCAGTGGGGTGGGCCATCGGATTCGGAACATCAGCCTTCTTCTCCGAACACATCGCAGCCAGCATGGGATGGCGGGCGGTGTTCTGGATCGTCGGCGTACTCCCCTTGGCCTTCGGTATCGCGGTCTTCTTCGTCATCAAGGAAACACCGCACTTCCAGGACCTCCAGCATGCCCGTCGGACGGGGGCGAGCAAGTTCCACGTTGACGTCGCCAAGACGGAGAGAAGTGTGCTCGCTCAGCTGTGGGCAGCGGATATGCGTCGCCGCACCATCGGAGTAACCCTGTTCTTCCTCTTCATCGTGCCCCAATACGCCATCATGTCCTATTTCGGACTGAGCTTCCTGCAGGCGAAGGACATCTCGTTTCTCGAGGCCAACCGCGCAATAACCTGGGCAAACTGGCTCGGTATCGTCACCATCCTCGCCGCCAGTTTCCTCACGCGGGGCAAAGGCGCCCACTACACCCTCACGTCCGTCGGAGTGCTCGGATCTGTCTGCGCCATCTTCATGGTGTACCTGGCCACACCGTCGACGATCTTGCCCTGGTTCGTCGTCTACGTCTTGATCACCATCGGGCTATGGGGCGGATCCTCGAACTTCTTGCAGAAGCCTTTCCCACCCGTATTCGTGGCACGGGTGGAGCATGGGGTTCTGGCATGTTGTGGGCCAGCTACGGAACTCTTGCGCTCATCGTCGCTCCATTGCTGACCGTCTACAGCTGGAATGTACTGGTCATCGTCTTCGGTGCCGTACTGCCGCTGATCGCGCTGATCGGCCTGTGGCTGGTTCCGCAACCGAAGGCGCTCAACTCCAACCTCGAAGACCTGCTGCACTGACATGTTCCCCCGCACACTCCGAGCGATCCGGAGGATTTCGGCGCCGTTGTCGAACACAACCTCCCCGTGCCTCGGCCCTCCGCCTCAGGCCCAATGACATGAAAGGGAAGAGCCGATGAAGGTTTTCGACGTTGTAGACCAGGGACACGGACCAACGGTGCTCTTCTCCCACGGCACGCTCCTGGATCGGACCATGTACACCGAGCAAACCGCTGCTCTGGCCGATCGCTACCGAACCATCGCCTACACCAGCAGGGCCGGAACATCGGAGTATGCCACCGACTACGACCTCGACTCGCTGGTCTCCGATTGCCTGGAGGTGGCCGCCCGAGCAGGAATCGACCGATTCGTACTGGTGGGAATGTCCGTGGGCGGTTTCATGGCGATCGAACTGGCCCTGAAGCACCCTGAACGGCTGGCCGGGCTGGTCCTGATGGACACGATGGCTGACGCCTATACCAGCGAGGAGAAGGCTCGGTTCGCCGATGTATTCCGACCCATGAAGAGCGAAGCCCCCATCTCCGCAAGCTTCGCACAAACCTTCGTTCCCATCATTTTCGGCCCGCAGGCCATCGCGAACCGTCCCGATTTGGTCGATTCGTGGGTGCGCAAGTGGCGGACCAGACCATCGCGGTCGGTGTGGGGCGAATACAACTCGTGGATCGGCAAGCACGAACGCCTTTCCCGCCTGCCGGAGATAGAGATCCCGACCCTCATCGTGCACGGTGAGGACGACAACGGCATCGACATTGCAGCTGCCGAACGGATGCATGCCCGGATACCGGGCTCGGCCTTTGCCCGAATCCCAGGCGCGGGTCACTTGGTGACTGAAGAAAGCCCCGATGCCGTGACAACCGCGCTGACGACCTTCCTCGATGCCCTACCGCGTTGGTAGATCCGGCCGGACAGTCATCGAGCATCCGTGGACTACCTGGTCTCCCGTCGAGCATCGTCGTCACCGGTGCCGATCATGATCGACGGAGGACAGTCCGCGTGAACGTTGCCCGACTCCCGGAAACCGTGCACTACGCAACGGTTGCCGCTTCCTCACATTACTGTTCTCTCTGGAGGAACCATCATGAGCGTGCCTGAAAAGCGCTCCACCACAAAGATGCTTCGTGTAACTGCAGCAGGATTCGCCGGCACCGCACTCGAGTACTACGACTTCTTCCTGTACGGCACCGCCGCAGCCCTCGTGTTCGGACCCCTGTTCTTCCCGTCATACAGCCCACTGGCGGGGACCCTCGCCTCCTTCGCGACTTTCGCGGTGGGATTCCTGGCGAGGCCATTGGGCAGCGTGCTCTTCGGCGGAATGGGTGACAAGGTCGGCCGGCGCAAGACGCTCGTGGTCTCGCTGTTGATGATGGGCACCGCAACGGTTCTGATCGGCATACTTCCGACATTTGAGCAAGTCGGCTGGCTTGCACCGCTCCTGCTGGTCACTCTCCGTTTCGTGCAAGGCATCGCGATGGGCGGAGAGTGGGGTGGAGCTGCACTGATGCTCGTCGAGCATTCACCCCCGCGCCGGCGCGGGCTGTATGGCAGCACCGTCCAGATGGGGGTGCCCGGTGGACTCCTGTTGTCGACCATCGCCGTCACCGTCAGTGACCACATCTCCGGCGACGCTTTCGAAACGTGGGGATGGCGGATTCCGTTCCTGCTCAGCGCCGGACTCTTCGCCATCTCGATGTTCATTCGCCTCGGCGTCGAGGAAACCCCGGACTTCACCGAACTGCAGAATGCATCGGCCCAGCAAAGCACCCCGGTGCGCACACTACTGCGCAGTCAATGGCGGGACGTCGCATGGGCCGCGGGCGTCATTGCTCCCGGAGGCATCCTGTTCTATCTGGTTTCCACCTATGCCGTCTCCTACGGCACCACCATCTTGGATATCAGCCGTACCACGATGCTCAATGCACTGCTCGCCGCATCGATCGTTTATTTGATAAGTCTGCCGGTATCCGGTCATCTGAGTGACCGGTTCTCACGCCGTACTGTCCTTCTCGCCGGGTGCTTCACCGCCCTGTTCGGAGGGTTCGTGCTGTTCGCACTGATGAACACCGGATCGGGCTGGGCCGCGTTCTTGGGTATCACCTTCATGCTGGCGGTGGTGCATTCGGCACTGCAAGCCCCGCAGCCGGCCTTCCTCGCGGAACGATTCAGTGCCGATGTCCGGTTCAGCGGCGTCGCGTTGAGTCAGGCACTGTCGGTCAGCGTCATCGGCGGCACCGCCCCCTTCATGGCGACGCTGTTCTATAGCTGGACGCACTCCACCTGGCCGATCTGCACCTGGCTCGCACTCTGGAGCGTGGCTGGGGCCGTCTCGACGATCGCGCTCAGCAGGAGACCATGTGCGATCGACGATGCCGGGCAGCGACCGGCCGATACCGACCGGGAACACCGGCTCGGTGCGACACGTTAACTGACCGGCACTCACGACAATTTCCGCGGGTGTGCTGTTCCGTCCGCTCGGTGGACAGCGCACCCGCGGCGCTCTGAACCGTAAATATGTTGCGCGCCAATGATATAACGCCACTCGATCCGACTACGCAGTCCGCCGAGGATCTCGGCGGGGGTCGTCCCGAACGCGCGAGCCCACCGATGCGCGCCCCCGGTGGTGCCCTCAGTTCCTCGAACAACACCGCACGATCTCCTTCCGTGACATCGGTGTCCGTCCCGAGGTAGACCACAATCCGATCCATGCACACCAGCCCGATCCGAGGGCGCCACCTACCGCCCAGCAGCACCGGCATACTGCGGCCAGCGCACGCGCGCTCCCGTCCGCGTGCCCCACGGGCAGCAGCGCGACCGAACAGTCCCTCTCTGCCACCCGACCGAGGTCGGCATGGACCGGATCGAAACGCAGGTCACCGCGGCACCTGCTCGAGGTGAACGTTCGCAGTTGACGGCCACCTGATCCCTCGCGGCGGTCCCGTGCCGTGCCACCGCTATTACCCGGCCAACGCACTGACCGCGATCTTGCACCGCACGGTGGCTGTACGCGTCTGGCTCGACTGCCGCCATCGACGACGCCGGCGGGGTCGGAGCCGACAGGGCCATCGTGCTGCGGGAGACGGGGGCGAGGTTCACACAGGCTTCGATGACAGGTCGTCGGTCCTTCAGAGATGCGGTGCTGGGAGCGCCATCGTTATCCCAGTAACGATTGACACGGTTACGGCCCTCGATTCGATGCTCCGCACCCGCCCACACAGGGTGGGGGATGACGGGTAGTGCCGCGGACGAGGCCGCGAATCCTGCTTGACCCCTCCTCAGCCACCATCGCGGTCATCGAGCGTGTATTGACGCGTTCAGGGCCGGTTCGGTCGGCTACCAGATTATCCTTGATTCAGTAGGCGCGAGGTGGGTGATGAGCCGATTCAAGGCACCAGGTGCCGGTTCGAGGTCGTAGGTGGCCGAGACCGATCCGGGGGCAACGCAGCGCGACCAGACTGCAGCCATCGCCACGGAGCTGGCTGCGGAGGGATTCGAGGGCGCCACGGAGATCGGACGGGGCGGCTTCGGTGTGGTTTATCGCTGCGAAGAGCGGGCTCTCGATCGCGTCGTAGCGATCAAGGTGCTCACGACCTATCACGACCCGGAAGGCGTGGATCGCTTTCTCCGTGAGCAAAGAGCAATGGGACGCTTATCCGGGCACCCCAACATCGTCACCATCTATCGCGTCGGGACGACGGGTGCCGGTCACCCGTACCTCGTCATGCAGTACCACGAGCCGGGCTCCCTCCAGTCGCTGATCGAGTCGGGTCCGATCCCCTGGCCCCGTGTCCTACACCTCGGTATCAAGGTGGCCGACGCGCTCGAGACTGCCCACCAGCAATCCATCCTGCACCGAGACGTCAAACCCGCGAACATCTTGATCGACACCTACGGAGAGCCGCAGCTGACAGATTTCGGCATCGCGCGCATAGCCGGCGGGTTCGAGACCGCGGCCGGTGTCGTCACCGGGTCACCCGCCTACACCGACCCCGACGTGTTACTCGGGCGTCCCCCCAGCCCGGCGAGCGATATCTATAGCCTCGGAGCCACCCTGTTCTGCGCGCTCACCGGGCACGCGGCCTTCGAGCGGCGCCGCGGAGAGTCTCTGATCGACCAGTTTCGGCGCATCACCAATCCGAGCGGCTCCCTGCTACGCGACTGGTATGGAGAGATTCCGGAGGAGGTCTGCACTGTGATCGAGCACGCGATGGCACGCGATCGCGGCAATCGTCCCCGCACGGCAGCCGACTTCGCCGACCAATTACGCCGCGCCCACCACAACGCCGAAGGGAGCGCGACAGACTCAGGTGCCGCTCCGGACTACGCTTCACCAGCGTTCGGATTCGGATTCCCGGCACCGCACTCACGGACCCCGATGCCCTCCGGCCGGTACTCGGCACCCCCAACACCCGCCACCAGATTCCGACCCCCACCACCGAGCCGTACGCTGGTCACCCGGGACCGTCTGATGCAGGCCCTTCACACCGATCGACGGCGACGCCTGACCGTCATCCACGCACCCACCGGCTACGGAAAGAGCACCGTAGCGGCACAGTGGCTCCATCAGCTCGCCGACGAGGGCATTGCCACCGCATGGCTGACCATCGACCGAGACGACGACAATCCTCTCTGGTTTCTCGCACATCTCATCGAAGCCATCACCACCGCGTTGCCGGCCTTGGCGACCGAATTGCGTGACACCTTCGAAGCACACGGTGACCGCGCGTGCCCACACGTGCTGACAACGTTGATCAACACACTGCACGATCAAGACCAACACCTGGCTCTCGTCCTCGACGACTGGCATCGGGTCTCGGATCCCTCGAGTGTGGCTACGCTGACGTACCT
Source organism: Rhodococcus sp. M8 (assembly GCF_015654185.1). Taxonomy (NCBI): domain Bacteria; kingdom Bacillati; phylum Actinomycetota; class Actinomycetes; order Mycobacteriales; family Nocardiaceae; genus Rhodococcus; species Rhodococcus sp. M8. The sequence goes on along the minus strand of NZ_CP064065.1, from coordinate 3,918,818 downwards.
GCTGGACAACGGTTGCCACCACGTCCAGATCATCGTGACCAGTCGCACGCAAACTGGACTGCCGATGAGCCGGATGCGCGTTCGCAACGAACTAGTCGAGATCGATTCAGCAGTATTGCGATTCGACGAAGAAGAAACACGCAGCTTCCTCATGGAAGCCTCGGGACTGGACCTGGCAACAGAGGACATCGCCGACCTGGCGAGGTCGACCGACGGCTGGGCCGCCGCCATACAGCTGGCGTCGATTTCTCTGCGCTCGTCCGCGGACCCTGCCCAGTTCATTGCACACCTCTCGGGCCGCCACCACGCGATCGGTGACTTCCTCGCCGAGAACGTCCTCGACTCCCTCGATACGGATACGCGCGCATTCCTACTGGCCACCGCCATCCCCGACCGCATCTGCGCCGACCTGGCCTCGACCCTGACCGATGTGCGACGCGGTCAGGCGATGCTCGAGCTGATCGAAGCGCGTGACCTTTTCTTGCGCCGAGTCGACGACGAAGGGCACTGGTTCAGATACCACCACATGTTCGCAGAATTTCTGCGTGGCCGACTCGACACCGAGTTCCCCGGGCGATCGGCGCAGTTGCATCGATCCGCATCCACCTGGTTCGCCGAGCACCGCTTTCTCAGCGAAGCAGTCGATCACGCACTGCGTGCCGGCGATACGCCCGGTGCAGTGAAACTGGTCGAACGCGACGGGACGTATCTGCTCGAGCATTCGCAGATGTCGACGTTGCGTGGACTTGTCGACAAGCTGCCGACAGACAGCACAATGTCCAATCCGCGGCTGCAACTCGCCGCCGCGTGGTCGAACATCCTGCTCTACAACCCCGGCCCCGCTCTGCAGGCACTTGACCGCGTCGATACCGCGCTCACCCACCTCAGCGCGTCGGAGACCCCCGCGCTGCGTGCCGAAGCCTCGGTGATCAGAGCGGTCGTGGAATTGCGTGCAGACCGAGCCTCGCGAATCGACGACTTGGTGCGTCCGTGTCTCGATCGTCCCGATGACTTCCGGCCGTGGGTCGTATCCGTCGCAGCGAACGTTGCGACGTTCGCCAAGATCTGTCGGGCGGACTACCGCGCCGCCTATGCCCTTCAGCACTGGGCCGCAGCGTATCACCAGCGGAACAACGGACCGTACAACTCGGTACACGGACACTGCTGGGTGGGTATAGCGGCCTTCGAGCAACTGGATGTGAAGCTGGCGGAAGCGAGTTTCCGCACCGCGATGAAGATCGCTCAGCAAGTGGATGGTCGACGCTCCTACACCGCTCGGTTAGCCGGCGGGCTCCTCGGTGAAGTTCTGTACGAACAGGGACACACCGCCGAGGCCGAGCGCCTACTCGACGACGGATACGACCTCGGACCACACGCGGGCGCTGTCGACTTGAAGATTGCCCGGTACGTCGTCGGAGCCCGGATCAAAGTGATACTCGGCGACCGGTCAGCGGCCGTTGCACGACTGGACGAGGGAGCACGATTCTCCATGCAGAGGCAACTGCCGAGGCTCTACAGCTCCATCGTCAACGAATCGGCGCGCCTGGATCTCGTCCTACCATCCTCAGATGCCTCGCAAACTGCAGATCTCACCTACGCCGAACGTGCGGAGCAGGTGTCCGGTCTCGACGAGGTTATCGCGCAGAACCGGGAGGAGGCGGCCATCACGCGATTGGTGCGAACCGGATCCCTGGCGAATACCGAGCTCGCATGCCGGTGGGCCGGAGAGTGGGCGGAGCGACTTGCGGGCAGCGAACGCCACCGGGCTGAGCTACGGGCCCGCAGGCTGCTGGCCGGCTGCCTCGCCGCATCCGGCCGTAGCGAAGAGGCTGGAAGCCTGCTCACCGGGGTAGCAGCCCAATGCGCGAAAGCCGGGTTGGTGCGGTTTCTCGCCGATGGCGGAGTACACGTCATGGACACCCTCCGACAAATCGCCGGCAACGTCCATCCCCCCAGCCGTCCGCCGCTGTCGTCGGACCTGCCGGACGAATTCGTGTCGGCCGCGCTCGCGGCTGATGCCGGCCTGCCCTGAGCTCCCTACCGCAGGGATGACACAGCGCCCTCGGTGCTGTGTTGAATCGATCGTCGGGCCCCGGCTCCTGCGGAAGAGACGAGGATCAACCCCGCCCCGATGACGAGCCAGATGGCCGCGGCAAGCATGCCGATCCGGAAACCCCAAGGGCTGACCACCGAGGCGAGGGCTGGTCCGGCGCTGGCACCGAGAAAGGTGAAGGATCCGTACAGTGCCGTTGCACCGCCCGTTTCCTCCGGACGCACCTGCACCAGAAGGGACTCGACAATGGCTGACGCCGTAGCGGAAATCGCCGCCACGAGCAGCAACACCGCTATCGACAGTCCTATCAAGTAGTCCGACGACACCGATCCGGCGGCCACGGACATCGCCGCCACACCCAACGCCGCCGCGCCCCGGCGGGCCGGTCGCCACCGCCTCAGCACTCGACCCAGAAATGGAATGACGAGAAGTGCTGGCACGGTGATCAAGCGCAGCACCTGCAGGGCCTCGGGATTTCCGGCAACCGACGGCGGGCCCACCAGCGAGATGGTGGTGAAAACGCTGACATACCCACCGAGGAATGTGGCCGAAGCACCGAACAGCGCGACCAACCGCCACCTGCACAGAATCGTCACCAAGACCCCGAAGAGCCGCGCACCACGAGGGTGGCCGATGGCCCGCGCCCTCGGAACGAACACAACAACGACCACGGCGGCCACCGCGAGCGCACCCGCACCGAGCACAAAGACCGCGCGCCAACCGGCCGCAACAGCGATCACCTGTGCGGCGACGGGAACGACTGCCGCCGCTCCGAGGAAACCGCTGGTCAAACAGCTCAAAGCCAGCAGACGCTGGCGCGGATCGATGTTCTCGGCAATATACGTGAACGCGGCGGGGGCGAAGGCGGCTGCCGCGCAGCCCTGCCCCGCGCGAGCGATCAGTTCGAGAAGCAGCGTGGAAGGAAGGGCTGCCAGCAGCGTGGTGACGGCAGCGGTGCACAGACCCACAGACATCACGGTATGGGAACCGAACCGCGACGCCAGCGGCCCCGCCGCGAGGAACCCGACAGCATAGGCGACGCCGAACACAGTGGAGGTCGCCGTCACCTGTGCAGGGTTGACATCGAAGGAAGCGGCCATCTGCGGTAACAGCGCCAATACCGAGTACATCTGTCCTACCGCGGTGACAGCCGTGGCGGTGAGAATGATGATCACTCGCCGGGGCGGGACATACCGATCCCGGACGACGTCGATCGAACCGATATCGGTGCTCGTCTCTCGACCCACACCGCCTCCTTCGTGCGTTCCTGGTAGGTCAACCGTGTAATCGATTGCCACCCCGACCACTTCGTGGTGGCTCAGTGCGGACCGCGGACGTCCCGATCAGCGGTGCCGGCGCAGGTCCATCCGGTAGCTGTAGCGGCGGGGATTGAAGCGGGAGGCGGTGAACTCGACCGGCCGCCCACCGGCGTCGTGGTACAGCCGCTCGATGAGCAAGACGGCGTCCCCTACCGAGCATCCGATCAGTTCGCTCTCAGTTTCTTCCGCTCGAGTGGCGTGGATGCTCTGGGTCGCCGAGACGATGCCCTCGGGCAGTAACCGCTCCGCCGATTGAATGATCGTGCTGTCGGTCTCCCATGCTGCCCGATCGATCACGTTGTCCGCCAATGAGGAAGCCATGTAGTGCCGAGTCAGGGCGAAGGGCGCATCGTTGTAGCAGCGTTGGACGAGGGCACAGCGAACATCTGAGATGTCCGCGCCGAGGTCACGAGCGATCGCAGGCTCGCTCACCCCCCGCCGGAAAGGCTCGAGCAACCGAGTGGTGGTGCCGGGCCAGCTCATGATCTCGTCGAGCGATCCGATCGCACGCTGATAGCGAACGGAGTTCGTCTCGTACCCAATCAAATACGTGCCGCTGCCCTGAACACGGTGCACCATGCCCACCTCGACCAGGTGTCCGATTGCTTGCCGGATCGTGTGCCTGCTGACGCCGAAAGCGTGCCGAAGTTGATCCTCGGTAGGCAACTTGTCACCCACGGCGTACTCACCGCGTTCGGCTCGCCGCCGAAGTTGTTCGGCGACGAGCCGGTACGCGGGACGCTTCAGATACGAATGCGTCTCCACAATCATGCCTGCCTGTCAGTCCCTCACCGAGGGTGCTTCGTCACTGAACAGCGACACTCCGCGAGTCTCGGGGAGATACCGCAGCAGGATCAAGAACGACAGCGCTGCAACCGCGACCAGATAGAAGGCGGGAGCGACGATGAGCGCGGCCGCCGCCGCGATGGCGGTAGCGATGAACGGGCCGGGCCCGCCGATGAGAGCCTGCGCGACGTTGAAGCCGATCGAGCTACCCGTCACCCGCAGTCGGGCCGGGAAGAGCTCGACCATGAGAACTCCGAGCATGACATTGGCCAGTGCCTCGAACGCCGCCAGGATTGCCAGACCGATCAGTGCGAGGTACCAGGTGCCGGTCGAGAGCAGCGCGAAGCAGGGGACCGCGGTCAGAGCAATGCCGACGGCGCCGAGCAGCATCGTGCGTCGGCGGCCGATGCGGTCGCCGATCATGCCTGCAACGGGGCACATGAGTGAGTAGATGAGCAATCCGAGCACCGCGAGTTCGAGGGCGGAGGTCTTGGCCATGTGGACCTCGACACTGAGGAAGGTGACCACGAAGGTTGTGAGGTAGTAGAAACCGAGGCCGGTCACCGCGGTGCAGACGAACACCAACAGGATTCCGGATCGACTGTGCTTGCCGACGTTGCGCAGCGGGGCATGCTCGACCTCGTGAGCGCGCTGGAGCTCCTGGAACACGGGAGTGTCCTCGAGCCGGAGCCGGACGTAGAGACCCAGGACGGCCAGTGGGCCGGCGACGAGGAAGGGGACACGCCACCCCCAGCTCGTCATCTGGTCGTCGGACAGCAGGGCCGTCAACAGCAAGGTCACCGCACCCCCGGCCATGACCCCGATGCCGGCGCCGGCGGAGACCACACTGCTCCACAGCCCGCGCCGGCGGGCCGGTGCATATTCGACGAGGAAGGCAGCCGCGCCCGCGTATTCGCCACCCGCAGAGAAACCTTGGGCACACCGAAGGAGCACCAGAAGAGCGGGAGCAGCGACGCCGATTGTGGCGTACGTCGGCAGGACACCGATGCCGATCGTGCAGATGCCCATGACGACGATCGCGAACGAGAGCGCCGCGCGGCGACCGGCACGATCGCCGAAAGCCCCGATCAGCAGCCCGCCGAGCGGACGAAAGAGGAACGCGACGCCGAAAACGGCGAGGGAGGCCAACAGCGACGTCGTGGCGTTGCCGGACGGAAAGAACAGCTGTCCGATGGTCGCGGCCAGAAACCCGTACACCGCGAAGTCGAACCACTCGAGGAAGTGGCCGATGCCCGCGGCGACGGCGACGCGTCGAGACACCCGGGGTGCCAGCGTCCCCGATGAGGTCAGCGCATCAGTCGTCGGCGCCTCTCCCGGAGTGGTGGGGGGTGACGGCAATACGGGGGGTGGGTTCGTCATCGAGGTCTCCTCGGGAAGCGTCGTGGACTTCTTTCGCCACGACGTGAATTTGGTCCTGCGCGAATCTGATGGTGTTTCTGGCGCGCCCATGATCCTCCGCCCTGGCGGCCCACAGTGAGATGAGCCACAGTTGTACGGATGATTGGAAGGTAGTCATGGTCGACGCTTGCGTCAACCCCTTGGAGTAGGCGGGTTCGCCGCTACGTGGAACTTGGACAACGGAAACGCCTTGAACAGGCAATTACCGTCAAATAGCGGGACCGTCGTGGTCGGATCCTGGAGGTGGACGGGTTCGATTCGCGTCGTGATTGACAGACGCATCGTTGCGCAATAGTGTCTCAAGTCATACGGACAAATTGTGAAACGGTGGTGGTCGGATCCGCTTCCGCGGGCAGCTCCGGCAGGAACTGCAACTGACGCGTCCACGAATCACGGAAGGGATGTGCGCATGGCTGGCAGCACGATCGCCGAACGACTCGGCGCCTTCGCCGCAGATCTGGAGGTCGATGCGCTTCCGCTACCAGTCGTCAAGCGGGCGAAAGGGTGCCTCATCCACGCTTTGGCGGTGGGGATGGCCGGCTCGGCCGCTGGCTTCGGGCGACGGGCCGAGCAGGTTACCCCCGGAGTGAGCTCGCCACCGAACCGCCGGGGATACGCCCGCTCGCTGGTGACCGGCCAGTGGCATCCGGCCTCGACGGCGGCCTTCATCAACGGAGTGCATCTACATGCCCGGGCGCAGGAGGACACACATGGCACGTTCCATCCAGGCGTAAGCGTCGTACCCGCCGCTCTGGCGGCAGCAGAGGCCAGCGCTGTCGACGGTCGGACTCTGCTTGCAGCGGTCGTCGCGGGTTACGAGGTGGGCATCGCGCTGTCGAAGCCACTCACGGACCTGACCACCCCGCCCTTTCGCGCCACGGCGGTGTTCGGACCGGTAGCTGCCGCTGCCGCCGTCGCACGAATCCGCGGCCTGAGCGGCGAACGCACGACCTCCGCGCTGGCAATCGCCGCATCGATCTCGGGTGGCACGTCCGAATCGTTCGGTGCCGGAACTGACGAATGGCATTTCCAGTCGGGAATTGCGGCGACGAGTGGACTGATGGCAGCGCAACTTGCCGAAGCCGGAGTTGCGGGCTCGCGGGCCGCTTTCGAAGCCGAAGCGGGATTCCTCGACTGCTTCTCGCGATCGCGTGAGGCAGCGGAAATGATCGCCCGCGACCTCGGGCGGTCCTGGAACATGCTCGAAGTAACCTTCAAGCCCTACCCGGTGTGTGCGTTCAATCAGGCGCCGGCCATGCTCGCGGTGCGGCTGCGCGAGTCCGGTCTCCACGCCGACGAGGTCGCATCGATCCGGCTGCAGATGAACGAACGCGAGGCAACCTATCCGGGCATGCCCTCGCGCGGGCCCTTCACCAGTACCTCACAGACACTGATGAGCGCCAGATTCGCCTTCGCAACCGGGCTCGTCCACGGCGACATCACCTACGGCCTGTTGCAACACTTCACCGATCCGCAGGTGCTCGACCTCATCGGCAAGATCGACCTCGTCGCCGAGTCGGCACGCCCGGCGAAAACCGCACACGCCACTGTGGGCCTGGTCGACGGGACCGCGGTCCAAGACGCCATCGAGGACTCCGATGCGATGCTGTCGTGGGACACCGACGGCGTCGTACGCAATGCCGAACGCCTCGCACACGAAATTCCGCTGTCCACAAAGGAACTGGAAACTTTGATCGACAGCGTGGCCACGTTGCCCGACGCGCCGTCCGTCGACCCGTTGATCCGTGCGACTTTGGCGGGTATCTCCGTCAAAAAGTGAGGACAGCTCCTTTCCAGTCGTCCCCCTCGACATGCGGGGTACATCGAAACCCGAAACCGACGCTCCCAATTCAACAGTGCCGGGCACTCGATCCGGCCGAGAAACGAGAAAGAGCACTATGACCGAGAACGTCGCCATCGCCGAACGGCGAAACAGCGAACTCCAACACCGAAAGATGTACATCGACGGCGAATGGGTCGACGCCATCTCCGGTGAGATTTTCGAGACCGTCAACCCCTACAACGGGCGGGCCTGGGCCACTGCCCCACTCGCCGGACCGGAAGATGTCAAGAATGCTGTCGAGGCCGCGCGACGCGCGCTGTCCGGGCCGTGGGGATCGATGTCCGCGGCGCAGCGAGGCGCCCTGATCCGTAGACTGGCGGCGCTGATCGAGCCCCACGCAGACGAGCTCGCGCGTATCGAGACCACCGACAACGGCAAGGTCATCCGCGAGACGCGCGGCCAGATGGCCGGATTGCCGGCGACCTACGAGTTCTTCGCCGGCGCTGCCGACAAGATCTTCGGTGACACCATCTCCGCGCCCCAGACGAACTTCTTCACCTACACTCGCCGCGAGCCAGTCGGCGTGGTCGCCGCGATCCTTCCCTGGAACAGCCCTCTGTTCCTGCTGGCGAGCAAGCTCGCGCCCGCCTTGGCCGCCGGCTGCACATTCGTCGCCAAGCCCGCAGAGCAGACGCCGACGTCGACCCTCGAATTCGCCAAGCTCGTCGATGAAGCCGGTTTCCCGCCCGGAGTGTTCAACGTCGTCACCGGCGCGGGGAACACAGGAGCCGCACTGACCGCCGAACCCGGCGTGGACAAAGTCACCTTCACCGGCTCCACTGCCACCGGAATCGCGGTCATGAAGAGCGCCGCCGACCACATCGCAGAGGTCACCCTCGAACTCGGCGGCAAGTCCCCCAACATCATCTTCCCCGACGCCGACATCGATGCGGCCGTCAACGGGGTGATGGCAGGAATCTTCGCCGCCACCGGCCAGACCTGCATCGCCGGAAGCCGTTTGCTGGTCCACGAATCGATCCGCGATACCGTCGTCGAGCGACTCGCACGACGCGCACCCCAGATCAAGATGGGGGATCCGCTCGACATCGAAACCGAGATGGGCCCCATCGCCTTCGCCGAGCAACTCGAGAAGGTCCGCTACTACGTCGACCTCGGAGTCGACGAAGGAGCCACAGTGGTGTGCGGCGGAGAGCGTCCGCAGGACACCGAACTGGCCGACGGGTACTTCTTCCAGCCCACCATCCTCAGCGGCGTCGACAATTCGATGCGCGTGGCACGGGAAGAGATCTTCGGACCCGTGCTGTCGGTCATCACCTTCACCTCCGAAGAAGAGGCGGTCCAACTCGGCAACGACACGACCTACGGACTCGCCGCGGCGGTGTGGACGAAGGACGTCCAACGCGCGCACCGCGTGGCGCACCGGCTCAACGCCGGCACGATTTGGATCAACTCCTACCGTGTGCTCGCCAACAACGTCCCGTACGGCGGCTTCGGGCAGAGCGGAATCGGCCGCGAAAACGGCATCGAAGGCCTCGACGCGTATCTGCAGACCAAATCCATCTGGGTCGAACTCACCGGTGAAAGCCGTGACCCGTTCAAGCTCGGCTGAACCAACAGGAGCAGAAACTGATGACCACCACATTCGACATCCCCAAGACCAGCCAGGCGGCGGTGCTCACCAAGCACAGTGAGCCGCTCGAGATCCGCGAAATTCCGGTACCCCAGACCCTGGAACCGGGCGCACTCCTGGTCCGTATCGAAGCAGCGACGGTGTGCGGCTCGGACCTGCACCTATGGGATGGCTCCCTCGGCGGCAGCCAGGCGCTGGACCTACCTGTCATTCCCGGACACGAAATGGTCGGGCGGGTGATCGCATTCGGTGACGGCGCCGAGCGAGACACCTTCGGGACACCGCTCGAAATCGGCGATCGCATCTGCTTCACCCACGCTTCATGCAACCAATGTGACCACTGCCGGTTCGACAACCAGCCCACCCTGTGCACCAACCGGCAGTACTACATGTTCACCAACTGCGAGCGTCCCCCGTACCTGGTCGGCGGCTTCGCCGAGTACGCCTACGTCTTCCCCAATTCGGGACGAGTGCGCGTGCCGGACGAGGTGGAAACCTCTTGGGCATCGGCGGCCAGCTGCGCACTGCGCACAGTTGTGCACTCTTTCGAACGCATCGGCAAGATGAATCCCTGGGAAACCGTCGTTATCCAGGGAGCGGGCCCGCTCGGCCTGTTCGCTACCGCCCTCGCCGATCATCTCGGCGCCGGACGAATCATCACCGTCGGCGCTCCCGATACCCGCCTTGCCATTGCCAAGCAGTACGGGGCAACCGACCTCGTCTCTGTCGCCGAACATCCCGAACCCGAAGACCGGGTCGCCGCGGTCCGCGAATTGCTCGGCGGGCACGGCGCCGAAGTCGTCTTCGAGTTCTCCGGCGCACGCACCGCGTTCCCAGAAGGTCTGGGAATGATCAAGGAAGGCGGCCGCTACATGGTCACCGGCCAGATCGACGGTCCAGGCAAGGAAGTCGCGGTCCGGCCCGGCTTCATCACCCGACAGCAGCTGACCATCATGGGAACCTGGTCCGGGCACATCGCCGAATATCGCAAGGCTCTCGACTTCATGAAGAACACACATGGTAAGTACGACTTCGGCGCACTGGTCCCGAACCGGTACCGGCTCGACCAGGCGACCGAGGCACTGACGCGGATGCGGGCACAGGAGGACATCAAGCCGATGCTCGTCCCGCACGCAACCGAAGGAATCTGACGTGAGGCCCCTCGACGGCATTCGGGTGCTCGAGATGGGCCAGTACATCGCCGCCCCCTACTGTGCGATGATGCTGGCCGACCTGGGCGCGGAAGTCATCAAGATCGAGAAGCCCGACGGCGGCGATCCGCGCAGAATCTACGATCCGCTCGAGCAGACCGAGACCGGATCTATGAGCGGCGGGTTCCTGAGCTACAACCGCAACAAGAAGTCCGTCACGCTGGACTTGAGCACAGAAGGCGACCGAGCCCGATACCGGACCCTTGCGGCGACCGCGGACGTAGTCGTGGAAAACCTCCGTCCCGGTGCCGTCGACCGTATGGGAGTCGGATACGAAGCGCTCAAGGAGGCCAATCCACGCCTGATCTACTGCGCCATCAGCGGCTACGGACGGTTGCGGACGCATCGAGGTGAATTTGCCGAACGGCCGGCCTTCGACACCGCCATCCAGGCAGTCGGCGGATTGATGGCGGTGACCGGAGAACCCGGGGGCCCGCCGCTGCCGACGGTGACCGGTTTCGCGGACGTCTTCACCGCGGTCCACGCCACCGTCAGCGTGCTCGCCGCTCTACAGGGACGTCAGAATACCGGTGTGGGCGCGTTCGTCGATCAGAGCATGTACGACTCCGTGGCGTCCCTGCTCGAACGCGAACTGATGCTGTGGGATTTCACGGGCGAGCATCGAGTGCGCGGGGTGGATCGCTACTCTCCACTCGGTGCCCTCGAGGCCGAGGATGGTTATGTTGCACTGATTCTGCCCACCCACGAAATGTGGCGGCGGCTGTGTGTGGCAATCGAGCGGACCGACCTGCTCGACCATCCACTGTTGGACACCGTCGTTCACCGGGCCGAGAACTTTGCATCGGTGATCCGCCCCGAAGTCGAACGGTGGACACGGTCGCGCACCCGCCGAGAGATCGTCGAACGCTTCGCCGCCCATGGGCTTCCCGCCGGGGAAACCCAGACCGTGGACGAGCTCTACCGGTGCCCTCACCTTGACGCGCGTCGCATGTTCCTCGAGATCGACGATCCGTATGCCGGTCGCCGAAGGATGATCCGGACACCGTTCCTGACCGACACCTACGAGGAGCCACGCACCGACTCGGCGCCCCAGCTCGGCGCCCACAACGACGAACTGCTTGCTGAGGTGGAACCGACCACGGCCTGAGGCGCCGACATGGATGGCGGGGACACCAGCACCACCGCGACAGGGCCCACATCCGTATCGGGTCCGTCGTGCTGCGGTGACAGACGTCCATCGGTCGCCCAACTCCGGCGCCGGAAGGACCGAGTGTGGAGGTGTGATCGCAGACGGTCACACCTCCACACTCGATTCATCAGTATCAATTTGCGAGGTAGCAGAAGTAGTATGCAATCTGACGCCACGAATATGCTTTTGTTGCAGTCAATTCCCGTTACCGAGTCTCCCACGTTGAAGATTCATCCGTACGAGCGCTAGTGTGGTGGATGACACCCTGCCGATCGCATCAGGGAGAAGGAGGAGCCCGTGGTGACGAAGAAGGCCGCTCCCGCGGAGCGTGGTGTCCCAGCGTACCGAGAGTTGGCCGAGAAGTTGCGGGCCGACATCGAGGCAGGTGTCTACTCGGTGGGACGGAAAATGCCCACCGAAAGCGTGTTGCAGTCGGTCCACAACGTCAGCCGCCACACGGTGCGTGAGGCGCTCCAGATACTGCTCTCGGACGGGCTGATCTACCGCGTCCAAGGCAGCGGAACCTATGTGAGCGGGCGTCAACAGGACACCCGGGGCCGCTATGTCCGCTCGATCGGCTCCCTCGACGAAATTATCGTCTGGCCCGATACGAACACCGAGGTGATCGAGCCATTCACCGTCGTCGTCGAGCCCTCCATCGCGGCCCGATTGGAATTGCCGTACATCGAGGTCAGCAAGGCCACCGTTCGACGTTCCTATGAGGGACTCCCCTTCGTCCTGACACGTCACTACGTCGAACCCGAACTCGGTGCGAAACTGGCCGCGGACGGGGTCCCGTCGGTCGGCGAAGGAACCGTGATCGGGGCGGCCGAAAAACTCCTCACCAAGCCGATCATGGGCGCGCGCCAGGAGATCACCGCCATGAACGCCCCCGAGCACGAGGCTGAGCTGATCGGATGTCAAGCTGGAGACGCCATACTGCTGATCGAGCGTCTGTATTACGACGCGGACGGCAAGTTCGTCGAGTTCACATCCTCTCATTTCAATCCACGTCGGTACTCGTACCGCATGGAACTGAGGCGGCGAGGAGCCTGAACAGGTCGTATTCCTTCTCGGCCTCGAAGTAGAAGGTAGTCACGTCGTAGAGCAGCAGGTTCAGATCACCGGCTGCGACAACATGTTCGAAGCAGCACTCCGCGATTCGGTCACGGTAGCCGCGGTCGGTGCAGCGGTGCGGTGTCCGCACGAACGTGTTGATCTGCTGGGTGGGCGCCCGGGCGCACCTGCACACCGATCGGCGCCGGCTGCTCGGGCACCTGCGCACCCGCTACTCGTACGACCGTGAGCAGCTCCCCCGTTACGTTATTTACGGTCCTTCACAGAAGGACTACGGTCGCCAGACCCGGTATGACTCCTTGCCCCCTGTCTCACGCATGATCCGGGGGGTGGTGTCGCCGGGTGTGGTGGCGTCGACGGACCGCTGATAGGGACACGGCCAACCGAAATTGGGTAGGTCTCTTTGTAACGTGGGTGCCGGGCGTCGATGCCGGATCGGCGACCGGCCGACCGAGACACAAGGGACGACCCCGAATGGACTCGAACTATGCGGTGTATTGCGGCATCGACGTCGGCAAAGGTGAGCACCACGCCGTCGGACTGACCGCCGCCGGAAAGAAGATCTACGACAAGGCGTTGCCGAACGACGAAGCGAAGCTGCGGGCGGTATTCGACCGCCTGGCCGAACACGGCCCGGTGCTGGTGGTCGTCGACCAACCGAACACGATCGGCGCCCTGCCGGTCACCGTCGCCCGTGTCTGCGGCCACGAGGTCGGCTACCTGCCCGGGCTGGCGATGCGCCGCATCGCCGACCTGTACCCCGGGCAGGCGAAAACAGACGCCCGAGATGCGTTCATCATCGCCGATGCCGCCCGCACCATGCCGCACTCCCTGCGCCGGGTCGATACCGGCGACGAGGCCCTCGCCGAGCTCGAGGTCCTCGTCGGGTTCGATGACGATCTGGCCGGTGAAGCCACCCGGGTCAGCAACCGGATCCGTGGTCTGCTCACTTCCATCCACCCCGCGCTCGAGCGGGTCCTCGGACCCCACATCGCCCATCCGGCCGTTCTCGAGGTCCTCTCCCGCTGCGGTGGACCGGCCGGAATCCGGCAGGCCGGCAAGCGCAAGCTCACCGCGATCGCGGTCAAGCACGCGCCCCGCATGGGCACCCGGCTCGTCGGCGAGATCCTTGTCGCCCTCGACGAGCAGACCGTGGTGGTCCCCGGCACCCAGGCCGCCGAGACCATCCTCCCCAAACTCGCCGACACCCTGAAAGAGACTCTCCAGCAACGGAAAGCGGTCGCCGAAGACGTAGAGAGAGCCCTCGATGAACACCCTCTTTCCCGGGTCCTGACATCGATGCCCGGCATCGCTTTCAGGACTGCAGCCCGGATCCTGATCGAGGTCGGTGACGGCTCCGCCTTCCCCTCCGCCGCCCATCTGGCTGCCTACGCCGGCATCGCACCGGTCACCCGTAGATCGGGCTCCTCGATCCATGGCGAGCACCCCGCCCGGTCCGGGAACAAAAAGCTCAAACGAGCACTGTTCCTGTCCGCGTTCTCCGCCCTCCACGACCCCACCAGTCGGGCCTACTACGACAAAAAGCGTGCCGAGAAGAAGAAGCACAACGCGGCCCTGATCTGCCTCGCCCGACGCCGCTGCGACGTCCTCTACGCCATGCTGAAGAACAAGGAACTCTACCGGACACCACTCCCCTCGGCGGCTTGACAGGAACCATAGGGACACCCCCCCGCTCGACGAGGTGGCCGACGTGCATGCGCGCCTGGTCGACGTGGCGCTGCGGTGATGCCGGCGGCCCCGAGCCGTTCCGGCGTCGGGGCCCGCGGGCGCTGCGCCGCAGGGACGCCGGACCCGGGGTGTAAAGAATTCGTCAGGACATCGGCCGCGGGCGTCAAGATTCCGTATGGATCGCGGTCCACGGACGGGCGCGGTGCGACAGTGTGGTGCGGGGCGCCGATCGGCGCCTGATTCGTGTCTACGACAAGGGAAGACGACATGGCCGACACCGCGTACGTGGTGCTGATCCTGGCAGGGTTCCTGGTATGCGCTCTGGTCCTGCGCGCGCTGCATGTGCGAGGTGAGAGCCGATGACCTGGGCAGGGGTGGCGAGCGTCGCGCTCGTCGTGCTCACGACGGCACTGGTGGTGTACCTGCTGATCGCGCTGCTCGATCCGGAGAGGTTCTGACGATCCGATGACTCCAGCTGTTGCCGCGGGACTGCAGATCGGCCTGGTCGTTGCAGTCCTGGCGTTGGCATACGTTCCACTCGGCGACTACATGGCGAGGGTGTACACGACCGACACCGACCTGAGGTGGAAGGACCTGCGGATCGAGTCCCTGATGTACCGGCTGTGCCGGATCGATCCGCGCGCAGAACAGACCTGGTACGGATACGCCGCGAGTGTGCTCGGTTTCTCGCTCGCGAGCGTGCTCTTGCTGTACACGGTGCAGCGACTGCAGGGTGTCCTGCCGCTCGGCCGGGACCTGGGTGGAGTGAGTCCGGCGGTGGCATTCAACACCGCGGTCTCGTTCGTCACCAACACCAACTGGCAGTCCTACGTGCCCGAGACGACGATGAGCCCACTCACCCAGTCCGCCGGCCTCGCGGTGCAGAACTTCGTCTCGGCGGCGGTCGGCATGGCGGTCGCGATCGCCCTGATCCGCGGCCTGGTGCGCGTCGGGCGCGGCGGCGAGATCGGCAACTTCTGGGTGGACCTGACCCGCGGCACCCTGCGGATTCTCTTGCCGCTGGCGTTCGTGATCGCGTTGATTCTGTTGTCCCAGGGCGTGATCCAGTCGTACCGCAGCGGCTTCTCCGCCACCGGACTGGACGGCAACGCGGTCACCACCGCGCTGGCGCCGGTCGCCTCACAGGAGGCGATCAAGGAACTGGGCACCAACGGCGGCGGCATCCTCGCCGCGAACTCGGCCCACCCGTTCGAGAACCCCACCCCCGTCACCAATATCGTCGAGATCCTCGCGATCCTGCTGATCCCGGTAACGCTGACGCGCACGTTCGGCACGATGATCGGCAACCGACGGCAGGGCCTGACCGTCCTCGGCGTGATGGCGTTGCTCTACGGCACCGTCCTGGCGGTGACGCTGGCCGCCGAATCCGGCACGCGGGGCGTGGCGGCGAACGCCGCCGGCGCGATGATGGAGGGCAAGGAAGTCCGGTTCGGGATCCCCGGTTCGGTGCTGTTCGCGGTGTCGACCACCGGCACGAGCACCGGTGCGGTGAACTCGGCGCACGACAGCATGTCCCCGCTCGGCGGTGGGGCCGTCCTGCTGAACATCCTGCTCGGCGAGATCGCGCCGGGCGGAGTCGGCACCGGCCTGTACAGCATGCTGGTGCTCGCAGTGATCGCCGTGTTCGTCGGGGGCCTGCTCGTGGGGCGCACGCCCGAGTTCCTCGGCAAGAAGCTGCGCAGGCGCGAGATCACCCTTGCCGCGCTGGCGGTGCTGGTGATGCCGGCGCTGGTGCTGACCGGCACCGCGATCACCGTGATCCTGTCCACCACCACCGGGTATCTCGGCAACTCCGGGGATCCGGGCACTCCGGGCGCGATCCACGGGTTCACCGAGGTGCTCTACGCCTATGCCTCGGCGTCGAACAACAACGGCAGCGCCTTCGGCGGGCTGACCGTGACCAGCGACTGGTTCCAGTCCTCGCTGGGCATGTGCATGCTGCTCGGGCGGTTCCTGCCGATCGTGTTCGTCCTGGCCCTGGCCGGATCGCTGGCCGCCCAGCGTCGCACCCCGGCCGGTGCGGGCACGCTGCCCACCACCGGTGCGGCCTTCGCCGGGCTGCTCACCGGAACGGCCGTCCTCGTTGCGGCTCTCACCTTCTTCCCGGCCCTCGCTCTGGGCCCCATCGCGGAAGCACTTCAATGACCCTCGTCTCCCCCTCGGCGCCTCACACGCACCTGCGGCGCCGCGACCACGGCTCTTCCTCCCGCCCCGCGGCGGAGATCACGGAGATACTTCGGTGACCATCGACCTTCATTCCCACCGGGAGACCATCGCCTCCCACCCGCATCGTGTCGGCGGGGGCGTGTTCAGCCCCCGTCAGCTGGCAGAGGCCCTGCCGGGAGCGATCCGCAAGCTCGATCCCCGGCATGTGGCGCGGAATCCGGTGATGTTCGTCGTGCTGGTCGGATCGGCGGTCGCCACCGTCGCGGCGATGGTCGAACCCACGCTGTTCGCGTGGTCGATCGCGGCGTGGCTGTGGTTCACCGTGCTGTTCGCCAACCTCGCCGAGTCGGTCGCCGAGGGGCGCGGCAAGGCGCAGGCGGCGAGCCTGCGAAAGGTCAAGCAGGACACGACAGCCCGTCGCCTCACCGGTCCAGCCGCCGAGGAATCCGTATCGGCCACCGAGCTGCGCGTGGGCGATCTCGTCGTGGTGGAGACCGGTCAGACGATCCCCGGTGACGGCGACGTGATCGAGGGCATCGCCACGGTCGACGAGTCGGCGATCACCGGAGAATCGGCGCCGGTGATCCGCGAGTCGGGTGGCGACCGATGCGCCGTCACCGGCGGCACCACCGTGCTCTCCGACCGCATCGTCGTGCGGATCACCGCACCACCCGGGCAGACCTTCGTGGACCGGATGATCGCTCTCGTCGAAGGGGCCGCCCGGCAGAAGACCCCCAACGAGATCGCCCTGAACATCCTTCTCGCGGCGTTGACGATCGTGTTCCTGCTCGCGGTCGTCGCGATCGGTCCGATGAGTGCGTACGCCGGCGCCGAGCAGGGACCGGTCGAGCTGATCGCGCTGCTGGTGTGCCTGATTCCCACCACGATCGGTGCCCTGCTCTCCGCGATCGGCATCGCCGGGATGGACCGGCTGGTGCAGCGCAATGTGCTGGCCATGTCCGGTCGTGCCGTCGAGGCGGCCGGGGACATCGACACCCTGCTGTTGGACAAGACCGGCACCATCACCTACGGCAACCGGCGCGCCACCGCACTGCACCCCGCCCCCGGCGTCACGGATCTCGAAATGGCTTCTGCGGCAAGACTGTCGAGCCTGTCCGACGGAACCCCCGAGGGGCGCAGCATCGTCGAGTTGTGCGCCGAGCGGTTCCACCTCGATCCGAGCCCGTCGGGCGCCGAGCGCTCCGCCGAGTTCGTCGCATTCACCGCGCACACCCGGATGAGCGGCCTCGACACCGCCGGAGACGCCGGCATCCCGGTCCGCATCCGGAAGGGCGCCGCCGACGCGGTGACCCGCTGGGTGGCCGAGCAGGGCGGACGGATCCCCGAGGCGGTGAGCACCGTCGTCGACGACATCGCCCGCGGCGGCGGAACACCGCTCGTGGTGGCCCGATCCGACGATCGCGGCGCATCGGCGGTCGGCGTCGTCGAGCTGTCCGATGTCGTCAAGCCCGGCATGGCACAGCGATTCGCCCAGCTGCGGGCGATGGGCATCCGCACGGTGATGATCACCGGGGACAACCCCCTCACCGCGAAGGCGATCGCAGCCGAGGCGGGGGTCGACGACTTCCTGGCCGAGGCGACCCCCGAGGACAAGCTGGCGCTGATCCGCTCGGAACAGCAGGGCGGACGGCTGGTCGCGATGACAGGTGACGGTACCAACGACGCGCCCGCCCTCGCCCAGGCCGACGTGGGGGTGGCGATGAACACCGGCACCTCCGCGGCCAAGGAGGCGGGGAACATGGTCGACCTCGACTCCGATCCGACGAAGCTGATCGAGGTGGTCGAGATCGGCAAGCAGCTGCTCATCACGCGCGGGGCACTGACCACCTTCTCGCTGGCGAACGATCTCGCGAAGTACTTCGCGATCCTGCCCGCGTTGTTCAGCGGGATCTACCCACAACTGGCGGGGCTGAACATCATGGGACTGGCCACCCCGCAGAGCGCGATCCTGTCGGCGGTGATCTTCAATGCCCTCGTGATCGTGGCGCTGATACCGCTGGCCCTGAAGGGTGTGCGGTACCGGCCGGCGAACGCGTCGTCGCTGCTGGGGCGGAATCTGCTCGTCTACGGCCTCGGCGGGGTGATCACCCCGTTCGTCGGGATCTGGCTGATCGACCTCGTGGTGCGTCTGGGAATCGGGTGACACTGATGGGATTCGGTAACTTCTTCGCAGGGTTGATGCGGCAGGCGCGAGCCGGCCTGCTGATGCTGGTCGCACTGACCGTGATCGTCGGAGTGGCCTATCCGGCGGCGGTGTGGGCGGTGGGACGGCTCGGTTCGGCGAGCGCCGAGGGCTCGCCACTGACCGACACGAACGGTTGCGTCGTCGGCAGCCGGCTGATCGGCGTCGACCCGCAGGTCGCGCCCGGCGAGCCCGATCCGTTCTTCCACACTCGGGTCGTCGGCTCGGTCGCCGACGCAGACGCCTTCGCGCCGGGCGACCCGGCCGCCGCGCTGCCGTCCAACCAGGGCCCGAGCAGCGAGGTGCTGGCCGCCTTCGTCGACGAACGGCGTGCCGTGATCGCCGCGCGCGAGCAGGTGCCGCCGCAGGAGATTCCGGTCGATGCGGTCACCGGGTCCGGCTCCGGCGTCGATCCCCACATCTCCCCGGCCTACGCCGCGGTGCAGGTGCCGCGGGTGGCGCGGGTCACCGGCATCCCCGAGCAGCGGGTCCGGGAGCTGGTCGCCGCGCACACCGAGGGCCGGCAACTCGGGTTCCTCGGCGCCGAACGAGTGAACGTGCCCGAGCTGAACGTGGCGCTGGGACTGACCGCACCCGACTGCGACGGGGTCCCCTCGGGTGGATGATGGCGTCGTGACCGGTACTGCACGCACCGCCGCCCCCGAGGCGTCGCGCCGGGGGCGGCTGCGGATCTACCTCGGTGCCGCCCCCGGCGCGGGCAAGACGTTCGCCATGCTGGGCGAGGCCCATCGGCGGATCGCCCGGGGCGGTGACGTGGTGGTGGCGATCGTGAACACGCACGGTCGTGCCCGCACCGCCGAACAACTGGCCGGCCTGGAGACCGTCCCGCCCCGACGGATCGGCTACCGGGACGCGGTGTTCGAGGAACTGGACCTCGATGCCGTGCTGGCCCGCCGGCCGGCCGTCGCCCTGGTCGACGAGCTCGCCCACACCAACGTTCCCGGCAGCCGCCACGCGAAACGGTGGCAGGACGTCGAGGAACTGCTCGACGCGGGAATCGACGTGCTGTCGACGGTGAACATCCAGCATCTCGAGTCCCTCAACGACGTGGTCGAGCAGATCACCGGCGTGGTGCAGCGCGAGACCGTCCCCGACGACGTCGTGCGCCGCGCCGACCAGGTGGAGCTGGTGGACATCACCCCGCAGGCCCTGCAGCGACGCCTGGCGCACGGGAACGTGTATGCGCCCGAGAAGGTCGATGCCGCGCTGCGCAACTACTTTCGGGAGGGCAACCTGACCGCCCTGCGCGAGATCGCCCTGCTCTGGCTCGCCGACCAGGTCGACCTCGCGCTCGCCAAGTACCGCGGCGAACACGCCATCACCGACACCTGGGAGGCCCGCGAGCGGGTCGTCGTCGCCGTCACCGGTGGGCCCGAATCGGAGACGTTGGTGCGCCGGGCCAGCCGCATCGCCGCCAAGGCGAGTGCGGAACTGATGGTCGTGCACGTCGTCCGCGGCGACGGGCTCACCGGCGTCTCGGCGCCGCAGATGGGGAAGGTCCGGACTCTGGCGGCGAGCCTGGGGGCAAGCCTGCACAGCGTCGTCGGCGACGACGTGCCCACCACGCTGCTCGACTTCGCGCGGGAGGTGAACGCCACCCAGCTGGTGCTCGGCACGTCCCGGCGCCCGCGGTGGGCACGCATCCTCGACGAGGGCATCGGGGCGGCGGTCGTCCGCGACTCCGGCAAGATCGACGTGCACATGGTGACCCACGAGCACACCGCCCGTGGGCCGAGGATGGCGTTGCTGGGCCGCCACGAGCGGCGACTGCAGTCCTGGATCGCGGCGTTCGTCATCCCCGTCGTCGCCACCGGCGTGATGGCGCTGATCGACCACTTCACGGGCTTCGAGGGCCAGCACACGCTGTATTTCGTCGTCGTGCTCGCCGTCGCGCTGTTCGGCGGAATCGGTCCGGCCATCGTCGCGGCCCTGCTGTCGGCCCTGCTGTTGAACTTCTTCTTCACCGAGCCGCGCTACAGCTTCACCATCGCCGAGCCGGCCAATTTCGTCACCACCGTGGTGCTGCTCGTCGTCGCCGTGGCGGTCGCCGCACTGGTCGATGCCGCCGCGGCCCGGGCCCGCGAGGCCCGGCTCGCGTCCCAGGAGGCCGAACTGCTCGCGCTGTTCGCCGGCGCGGTCCTGCGGGGTGCGGACCTGCCCCGGCTGCTCGAGAAGGTCCGGGAAACCTACGCCCAGCACGGCGTCAGCCTCGTCCGCACCGACCGGGAGCCGGCACAGGTCCTGGGGACGGCCGGGTCGGCGCCACCGACGTCGATGCAGGCCGCCGACACCGTCTGCGAGGTCGACGACAGCGCGTACGCCCTCCTGCTCGGTGGTCCGCAGCTGCGCGCCCGCGACCGCCGGATCCTCACCGCGGTGGCCGGACAGGCCGCCGGACTGGTCCGGCAGCAGGAACTCGCCGCCGAGGCCGCCCAGGCGTCGGCCCTGGCCGAGACCGACCGCCTGCGGCGGCTGTTGCTGTCGGCGGTGAGCCACGACCTGCGCACCCCGCTCGCTGCCGTCAAGGCCGCGGTGTCGAGCCTGCGCAGCACCGATGTCGAGTTCTCCCCCGAGGACACCGCGGAGCTGCTCGCGACCATCGAGGAATCCACCGACCAGCTCACCGGCCTGGTGTCGAACCTGCTCGACTCCTCCCGGCTCGCGGCCGGGGTGATCACGCCCGTCCTGCAGCCGGTCTACCTCGACGAGGTGGTGCACCGGGCCATGGTCACGCTTTCGAGCGGCGGTTCGGACACCGCCCGCAACGTTCGCGAACGCATCGAGGTCGACGTCGACGACACCGTGGTCGGCGCGGACAGCGGGCTGCTCGAACGGGTCCTGGCCAATCTTCTCGACAATGCCCTGCGCTACGCACCCACCGGTCCGATCCGCGTCGGCGCCGGCACCTCCGGTGACCGCACCACCGTCACCATCGCGGACTGCGGTCCCGGACTCGCACCCGGCGACACCGGCAACGTCTTCGCCGCCTTTCCCCGCGCCGGGGACCACCGCAGCAGCCGCGGGGCGGGGCTCGGGTTGGCCGTCGCCCGCGGATTCGCCGAAGCGATGGGCGGGACCGTCACCGCCACCGAGACACCCGGTGGCGGGACCACCATGGTGGTCGAGCTCGCCGCCGCGCCGGCCAGGGTGCCGCGATGACCCGCATCCTCGTCGTCGACGACGAACCACAGATCCTGCGTGCGTTGCGCATCAACCTCGCCGCACGCGGGTACGAGGTGATCACCGCCGGCGACGGACGCTCCGCCCTCCGTGCCGCCGCCCAGCAGCATCCCGATGTGATCGTCCTCGACCTGGGCCTGCCCGACCTCGACGGGATCGAAGTGCTCGCCGGGCTGCGCGGCTGGTGCACGGCCCCCGTCATCGTCCTCTCGGCACGCACCGACGCCCTCGACAAGGTGGCCGCCCTCGATACCGGAGCCGACGACTACGTCACGAAGCCGTTCGGGATGGAGGAGTTCCTCGCCCGCATCCGCGCCGCGGTCCGCCGGGCCGGCACCACCCCGGACACGACCGAACCGACGATCGACGCCGACGACTTCACCGTCGACCTCGTCGCGAAGAAGGTCACCCGCGACGGCGCACCGGTGCACCTGACCCCCACCGAGTGGGGGATGCTCGAGATGCTGGTGCGCAACCGCGGCAAGCTCGTCGGCCAACGGGAACTGCTCGAAGAGGTGTGGGGACCGTCCTACACGACCCAGACCCATTACCTGCGGGTGTATCTCACGCAGCTGCGCCGCAAACTCGAACCCGATCCTGCGCACCCTCGCCACCTGCTCACCGAACCGGGAATGGGATACCGCTTCGAACCGTGAAGCCACTCGCGCGGGACGAAGCGGGGCGGTCCGAGCAGCGCCGCCGGACGTCCGGCACGACGGATTCGTAACCAAATCCCGGTTCCGAGCAGCACGACGTCCCGGGCGGCGCTACCGTCGACGCATGTCAGCGGACGTTGCTGCGGCACCTGCGGCGCACCCCCACCTGCCTGCCCGGCCCCGCGGCCGCCTGAACTCGGTCCCGCACGTGGTGGGCCTGACCCTCGGGATCTTCGCCGTCGCGGTGGCGCTGTGGTCGATCTCCCCCACCCTGCGCTACTTCGTCCATACGCCACGGGAATACGTGGACACGTACCTGTTCGACGCGCCCGACACCAGCCTGTCGTACGCGCTGGTGCTCGGCCTGCTCGCGGCGGCACTGGCGAGCCGCAAGCGGATCGCGTGGTGGATCCTCACGGTGTACCTGGCCGGATTCGCGATCTACAACGGGTTCGTGGCGGTGTCGGACCGCAGCATCGACGCGGCGATCGGTCTGGTGCTGCAGGTCGCGGCGGTCGGGCTCCTGCTCGCGGCGTATCCGGAGTTCTACACGCGGGTTCGTCGCGGGGCGGTGTGGAAATCGCTGGGCGTCCTCGTCGCCGGGCTCGCCGTCGGCACCCTGATCGGGTGGGGGCTCGTGGAATTGTTCCCCGGGACCCTGCCGTCCGACGAGCGGTTGCTGTGGGCGGTCAACCGGGTGACCGCCCTGTCCCTGCTCGACAACGACCAGTTCAGCGGGCGCCCACACGGATTCGTCAACACCCTGCTCGGCCTGCTGGGGGCGCTGGCGCTGATCGCGGCGGTGATCGTGCTGTTCCGGTCGCAGCGGGCGACCAACGCACTGACCGGGAGCGACGAATCCGCGATCCGGGGCCTGCTCGAGCGTGGCGGCGACGATTCGCTGGGCTACTTCGCGACCCGCCGCGACAAGGCGGTCGTCTTCGCGCCCAGCGGTAAGGCCGCGGTGACCTACCGCGTGGAGGTCGGGGTGTGCCTCGCCAGCGGTGACCCCGTCGGCAATCCGGAGGCGTGGCCGCACGCGATCGACGAGTGGCTCGCGCTCGCTCGGGGTTACGGCTGGGCGCCGGCCGTGATGGGTGCGAGCGAGGCCGGCGCCACCGCCTACCGCCGGGCCGGTCTGTCGGTACTGCAACTCGGCGACGAGGCCATCCTCCACACCGCCGGATTCTCGCTCTCCGGCCGGGAGATGCGGCCCGTGCGCCAGGCCGTCTCGCGTGCCCACAAGCAGGGGGTGACGGTGCGCATCCGCCGGCATCGGGACGTCCCCGAGGCGGAGATGACACTAGCGATGCGACGCGCGGACGAATGGCGGGACACCGAGACCGAGCGCGGATTCTCGATGGCCCTCGGGCGCCTCGGCGACCCGCTCGACGGGAACTGCCTGCTCGTGGAGGCGATGTCCCACGACGAGGTGGTGGCGATCCTGTCGCTGGTGCCGTGGGGGGCCGACGGCGTGTCGCTCGATCTGATGCGCCGGAACCCGCAGGCGCCCAACGGTGTCGTGGAGATGATGGTGTCGGAGCTCGCCGCCCACGGCGGCGAGTTCGGGATCACGCGGATCTCGTTGAACTTCGCGGTGTTCCGCTCGGTGTTCGAGGAGGGCGCACGGATCGGCGCCGGTCCGGTGCTGCGGCTGTGGCGTTCGGTGCTCGTGTTCTTCTCCCGCTGGTGGCAGCTCGAGGCGCTGTACCGGTCGAACGTGAAGTACCAGCCCGAGTGGGCGCCGCGGTTCCTGTGCTTCGCGGACAACAGGGTGCTGCCCCGGGTCGGGATCGCGTCGGCGGTCGCCGAAGGCTTCCTCACGCTGCCCAGCTTCGGCCGGGAACGAAGCGCCCGCCGCCACACCGGGACGCAGACGTCCGCTCCCCCGGCGCTCGTCGAGTCCGGAACCCTGCACGACGACGGTGCCGCCCCCGACGTCGAGCCGACGCCGGAGTCGCGCACCGGTCCCCGGCGGCCGGAGCAGGTGCGGGTGCGGATGACGAAGCTCGAGCGGCTCGTGGAGTCGGGCGTGGACCCGTACCCGGTGGCGAACCCCCCGTCGCACACCGCCGCGACGGCCGTCGCCGCACCCGAGGGCACCGCGGTGCGGATCGCCGGCCGCATCCTGCGGCTCCGGGACTTCGGCGGCGTGCTGTTCGCGGTGCTGCGGGACTGGTCGGGCGACGTGCAGATCCTCGTCGACCGCGGCCGCGTCGGCGGCCGCCGCTTCGTGTTCGACCTCGGCGACCTCGTCGAGGTGAGCGGGGTGACGGGCCGCAGCCGCAGCGGCGAGCTCTCGGTGCTTGCGGAGGACTGGCGGCTCGACGGCAAGTGCCTGCACCCGCTGCCCGACAAGTGGCGGGGCCTGACCGATCCCGAGGCGCGGGTACGCCAACGGTACGTGGACCTCGCGATCAACCGCACCGCGCGCCGGCTGCTCACGGCTCGCAGCGCGGTGGTGCGGTCGCTGCGCGAGCAGCTGCAGGCCCGCGGCTACCTCGAGGTGGAGACACCGATCCTGCAGCCCGTGCACGGCGGCGCCAACGCCGCACCGTTCACCACCCACATCAACGCCTACGACCTGGACCTGTACCTGCGGATCGCACCCGAGCTGTACCTCAAGCGCCTGTGCGTGGCGGGTATGGAACGGGTCTTCGAGATCGGCCGGGTGTTCCGCAACGAGGGCGCGGATTTCAAGCACAACCCGGAGTTCACGATCCTCGAGGCCTACGAGGCACACGCGAACTACGAGGTCATGCGGGTGCTGGCGCGCGAGTTGATCCAGGCCGCGGCCGTCGCGGCCCACGGACGCGAGGTGATCGTCCGGCCCGGCCCCGACGGGCGGCCCGTCGAGATCGACATCTCCGGCGAGTGGCCGGTGAAGACGTTCCACGGGGCGGTCTCGGAGGCACTCGGCACCGAGATCGACGCGCAGACCCCCGTCGAGGAGTTGCGCCGGCTGTGCGACGAGCACGAGATCCCGTACAACCCCGAGTGGGACGCCGGCGCGACGGCGCAGGAGATGTACGAGCATCTCGTCGAATCCCGCACCGAGTTCCCCACCTTCTACACCGATTTCCCCACATCGGTCTCCCCGCTCACGCGCCCGCACCCGACGAAATCGCTCGTCGCCGCCAAGTGGGACCTCGTCGCGTGGGGCATCGAGCTGGGGACGGCCTACAGCGAGCTGACCGACCCGATCGATCAGCGTGCCCGGCTCACCGAGCAGTCGCTGCTCGCCGCGGGCGGCGACGAGGAGGCCATGGAGCTCGACGAGGACTTCCTGCAGGCACTCGAGCACGCCATGCCGCCCACGGGCGGCCTCGGCATGGGCGTGGACCGGATCGTCATGCTGGTCACCGGCGGCAGCATCCGCGAGTCCCTCGCGTTCCCCCTCGCCAAGCCGCGCCCTCGACGCTGAGGCCCCGGTTTCACGTGAAACACCGGGTCGACCGAGCGCGCGTTCGGTCGCCGTGGGATCGTGGTGACGTGCAGCTTCTCCTTATTCGCCACGCCCTACCCGAGCTCGCGCGGGTCAGCGAGGGACGCGCCGACCCGTCGCTGACCGACGAGGGCCACGCACAGGCCGCGCGGCTGCCCACCGCGCTCGAGCCCTACCGCATCGCGCGGCTGTTCAGCAGTCCGCAGCGCCGCGCCCTCGAGACCGCGGCGCCGCTCGCCGAGATCCGGGGACTACCGATCACTCAGCTCGAGGGCCTGGCGGAGTACGACTACCACCTCGACCACTACATCCCGTTCCACGTCGCGCAGGAACTCGCGCCGGATGCCGTGGCGCGCATCCGCGCCGGTCAGCTGCCCGATTTCGTGGATGCGGAGGAATTCCGCACCCGCGTTCTCGCCGCCACGCAGCACATCGTCGACACCTGCGACCACGGGCACACCGTCGCCGTGTTCGCCCACGGGGGCGTCATCAACGTTCTGCTCCAGGATCTGCTCGGGCTCGACCGGCCGCTGATGTTCCCCATCGAGTACACGTCGGTGACCCGCATCCTCGTCTCCCGTAACGGCGCCCGGCGGGCCGCATCGGTCAACGAGACCGGGCATGTGCGCGACATGCTCCGCGTCTGAATCCGGACGGATGCCGGTAGTTCGTCGCAACCGGTGTGAAGCGGACGGGATCCGGGTATCGGTACGGGGTGGGCGGAGCCGCGACGACGCAGGCTCAGCGAGGGCGCAGCCGACCGGGCGGTGAGTATCCGTCGGGGGCGACCGCTGGCCGGCGTCGACGATGCCGGGCCTCACGACCGAGATTCGACGAGCAGGAGATTGCCATGATGAGAGTTCTGACCTTCGCCGCCGGCGCCGCCGTGGGCTTCGTGCTGGGCACCAGAGCCGGGCGCGACACCTACGAGAAGATGCGGGATCAGTCCGCGCAACTGTGGAACAAGCCTGCCGTGCAGCAGAAGGTCACCGAAGCGAGGACGACCGTGCAGGAGAAGGCACCGCAGGTGCAGGAGAAGGCCGGCGACCTGGCGAAGAAGGCCGCCGAGAAGGCCCACCTCCCGGGTGGCGGCAACACGGCGCCCGGCGCCGCCGGGGGTGGGCCCGCCGTCACTTCCCCCGCCGCGGGCGCGCCGATCGTCCCGCCTGCTCCGGAGGGCAAGCACTCGCTGTAGGACCCCGGCCGCGAACCGGCCCGGTGCCGCATCGGCCGCGTTCCGGTGCGGCACCGGCAGGCGTACTCGCGTGCCGAACGGGTACACCGAACGCATACGGGCCGGGGCCCGAACGGCCCGGCCCGACACGATTGCCACAGGAGGCGACATGACCAGACCCGACGGCGACGGTGACCCGGCAACCGCCGACACCGACAGCGGAGCCCCGGGCGCCGACGACGACGTCCTGTCCGACCCCGCCGAGTGGTCCGGGGAAGGCGGCGCCACCGAGGAGGGCCCGTCCACCGACGTCGAAAACGGGTGAGATCGGACCGGTCGAGCCGCTAGGCCACGACCGTGAGCGGATGGATCATCGGGGCGGCCGCGAGATGCTCCCCCACGGTCGCCAAGGCGGACGTGATGTGCCGGGAGGTCATATGCGCATCGAACGCCTCCTGACCCGTCCAGACCTCGACCGTGACGAACGTGCCGGGCGCCGAGGCGGATTCGAACAACTCGTACGAGACGCAGCCGTTTTCGTCGCGACTCGCGGCCGCCAGCGCCACCAGCGCACCGCGCACCGCATCCTCCGACCCGGGCTTCGCCGGAATGGTCGCCACCACGCGCAGTTCCGTCATCTCTCGACGGTACCGCGCGCGCTTGCCGTGCACGAGCGGCCCGGGCGAGGAAGATGTAACCCATGGGATCGCGGATCGCGGAGATGCGCCGATGGCGCGCAGGGACAGTGGTACATCAGCGCCTGCACGACCTGACCGGGACGCTCGCCGTGGTCACCGGGGCAGGCAGCGGCATCGGCCGCGCGACGGCCCGGGCCTTCTCCGACGTGGGGGCGATCGTCGTGGTCGCCGACCGCAACCTCGACACCGCCCGCGAGACCGCCGAGATGCTCAACACGCCCGACCCCCAGGCCGGCGGCTCCCGAGCGGTGTACGGCGGTGGCGCGCACGCGTACGAACTCGATGTCGCCGACGAGGAGCAGGTGCGGCGATTCGCCGCGACGGTCCGCTCCCAGCACGGCGTGCCGGACGTGCTCGTCAACAACGCCGGCATCGCCGTGATCGGCACCTTCACCGGCACACCGCAGGAGACGTTCGAGCACGTCATGGACGTCAACTTCTGGGGTGTGGTGTACGGGTGCCGGGCGTTCGGGGACCAGATGCTCGAGCGCGGCACCGGCGGGCACATCGTGAACGTCGCGTCGGCGGCCGCGTTCACCCCACAGAAAAGCCTCGTCGCCTACTCGACGAGCAAGGCCGCGGTACTGATGTTCACGGACTGCCTGCGGGCGGAACTGATGGGCCACGGGATCGGCGTGAGCGCGATCTGTCCGGGGCTGGTGGGCACCAACCTGGTTCCCAGCGCCGAGATGGTGGGACTCGGCGTCCGGGAGCAGCGCAAGCTCCGCGAGCGGGTCACGGCGCTGTATCGCACCCGAAGCTACCCACCGCAGAAGGTCGGTGAGGCGATCGTCGCCGCGGTGCGGCACAACCGAGCCCTGGTCACCGTGATGCCGGAAGCGAAGGCCCGGCAGTGGATCAGCCGGCTCGCCCCGCCGGCGATGCGATTCGGCGCACGCTTCGAGCCGGACCGATGAGCGCCGTGCGGGGCTGCACCGGCCGGCGCAGCCCCGCACGGCGTTCTACTTGGCGAGGAACTCGAGCAGGGCCGCGTTGACCTCTTCGCCGTGCGTCCACAGCAGCCCGTGCGGGGCGCCTTCGATCTCGACGTAGTCGGCGGCGGGCAGGCGCTTGGCGAACTCCCGAGCGGTGGCGTCGATGGGCAGGATGTTGTCGGCGGTGCCGTGGACGATCAGTGCCGGCACGTCGATCTTCGGGATGTCCTCGCGGAAGTCGGTGAGCCAGGTGGCCTGGGCGGCGACCGACGCGTACGGTGAGGCCCCCGCGGCCACCTGCCAGCTGGCTCGCAGAGCCTCCTCGCTCAGCCGGGTGCCGAGGTAGTCGTCGGTGTTGAAGAAGTTCCGGAAGAAGTCGGTGAAGAAGGCGTACCGATCCGCCTCTACCGCGGCCCGCAGTCCGTCGAAGACCTCCCGGGGTACACCGGTCGGATTGTCGTCGGTGCGCAGCAGGAACGGTTCGAGGGAGCCGAGGAAGGCCGCCTTCGCCACCCGCTGCGAGCCGTGAGTTCCCAGATAGCGGCCGACCTCACCGGTGCCCATGGAGAAGCCGACGAGAACCACGTCCCGCAGATCGAGGGTGGACAGGACGGTGTGGAGGTCCGCGGCGAAGGTGTCGTAGTCGTAGCCGATCGTCGGTTTGCTCGAGCGTCCGAAGCCCCGACGGTCGTAGGTGATGACGCGGTAGCCGGCCTCGAGCAATGCGGCGGTCTGCTTCTCCCACGACGTGCCGCTCAGCGGATAGCCGTGGATGAGTACCACCGGTTGCCCGGAACCGTGGTCCTCGTAGTAGAGCTCGATCGGGGTGGAGTTCTCGGTGCCGACGGCGATGTAGCCCATCATGGTCCTCTCGTAGCTGGAGACGTACCACTGGTTTCGGAAAGCCAGGTGCGAGCCTATAGCGATCTGTCGGACATCTCCGCCCGTCACCACGAATTCACCGCCGACACCGGCATACCCGTCTACTTCTGCGAGCCACACCCACCCTGGCACAGAGAACCAGCGAGAACGCAGATCAGCTTGTGCAGCAGCACTTTCCACGAGCACCGCATCCTGCGACGTTTGCCCTGTCGTTACGCGGCGACCGCCGACGGATTCACCGTTGTCCGCAACGTCGACTCACGGGTCCAGTTCTGTGCGGATGAGCGTGTCGAGTCGCTGCCATGCCGGGGACGAGGCGTTGACCGCGCCCTGGATGAGTGCGGCGATATCGGAGGCTTCATCCAGCTCCGGTAGTTCGTCCTTGCCGTAGCGTTCCCGGGTCGCCCCGGTGATCCGGCGGGCGAGGTCGTCGATGCGGGGATCGTCGGCGTCGAGGTCGTGCGCGTGGTCGTAGTCGAGGAAGAGTTGCCGCAGCGCCGGGTCGGCCAGGATCTCGGCTTGGTCGTGAAACAGTGCGATCGCGCGGTCCGGGTGGGTGGCGAACACGAGGATCCACAGGTCGCGTTGCAGCTCCACCCATCGAGGCGTGAAGCCCCAACGATCCAGGCGCTTCAGATGGGTACCGACCTCGGGGGGCAGCGGTGTCAGATGCCCGGCGGCGAGCTGGCGCAGGCGCCCTTGCGTTGCCCGCAGGCCACGGATGCGGGCGGTGAGCTCGTCGTCGATCTCGCGCAGCGCCTGCTGGAACTCCTCGCCGGTCGCTGATCTCAGATCCCGGATACGGGCCAGAGGGACGCCGGCTTCGGCGAGCGTCCGGATCTTGATCAGGTCGATGGCGTCGTTCGCGCCGTACCGCCGGTAGCCGGACGCATCGCGGTTCGGCTCGGGGAGCAGCCCCTTGTCGTGATAGACGCGGACGGTCTTGATCGACACACCCACGTACCCGGCCAGCTGCCCGATGGTGATCACCCGGCCATCGTCCCACTTGACCTTTCCCCAGGGGCAGGGTTGCACGATGGAGTCATGGCGAACACGAACTTCGATCGGGAGACCCTGCGCGAACTGGCCGATGCGGGCAACGAGACCGCTCTGGACCGGCTGGCCGACCTCGCCGACGCAGCCGGTGACCTCGGGGAGCTGAACGAGCTGTTGGACGAGGGATCCGTGCGCGCCGGGTTCCTGCTCACTCGGCGCGCGGCCGCGGCCGGCGACCTGCGCGAGCTGCAACGGATCTCCGACGCCGGGTACGACGAGGCCGGGAACGAACTGGACCGGCTGCTGAAGGCGCCGGCCGACGAACACCGGGATCGAGGATCCGATCGCCCGCTGTAGCGGCGCTCCAGGCGCCGCCCTGCCCGCCGCGCGCGGCATCACCGTGCGCGCACGACGCGGCTCGCGGACCGGCCGGCGTCAGACCTTGGAAGCCAGCCAGTTCCGCAGCCACGTCGTCGCCGAGGTGCCGCTCACGTCGACCGCGTAGTTGGAGTAGTCCTGGTGGATCTGCGACTCGTAGAACTGCCGGAGCTTGATCTCGCGTTCGTCGTTGGCCTGCTCGGTGAGCTGGGACTGCAGGATGGGCAGACCGCCCGCGTTCATCAGGTCCAGGTAGATGGCGTCGGCCTCGGCGCGGTACCGGTCGACGGCGGACGGGTCGCCGCCGGAGGCCATCGCGAGGAATCCGGCGGCGCGGGTGACGAAATCGTCCTTGGGCGTCGAGCAGTACAGGTCACCCACGGCGCAGAAGGTGCGGACATCGCCGCTGACGAACCCGAACCCGCCGATGCGGGGCCCGCCGGCGCCGTTGCCCGCGACGGGCGGGCCGACCAGGATGTCCGCCTCGGAACGGCGCGGGTCGGAGAGCAGGCCGACCGCGGCGAGCCGATGCGGCGGGACCACGCCGAAGCCCGTGCCGATCTCGGCGGCGAGATCGCCGGCCGCGTCGGCGCCCTGGCTGTAGCCGACGAGGGCGAACCGGGCGCCGGGGCACGCGGCCGCGGTGGCGGCGACGATGCCACGGGCGTTGTCGACGGCCTCCTGCCGCGAGGCACCGTAGACTTCACCCTCCCACGGGAACGCCGTCGCGGCGTACCGGACGTAGTCCACCCGGGTGCCGGCGGGAAGGCCGGAGGTGACCGCGGCGAGCATGCCGTTGCCCCGCTGAGGATCGGGAGTATTCGAGGTTTCCCACGTGCCGGGCACGGCGACGACCTGTAGCTTCGGGCATCCGGCCGGGTCGGCCTGGACCGCGGGAGCCGTCGCGACCGACCCCACCACGGTCGCCGCGGCGACCGCCACCAGCGTCAACGTACTTCTCAACCCCACCACGGCCCCCTGAGGTCTCCTGCCGATCTCGACTCCGTCACGAAATGATGCCTAAGAAATATGACACAAAGATGAACGGGATGGGAGAGCATCTTTACTCGCGCAGGACGGTCACCACTCCTCCGCCGATGTTGGTGACGAACACGTTCCCCGCCCCGTAGTCGACCGCCGTCCCCACCGTGCCGCGGTCCACCACGCGCTGCAGCTGCCCCGGACGGTCCACGACGGTCACCGCAGAGCCGCCGATGTTGGTGACGAAGACGTTGCCGGTCAACGGATCCGTGACCACGACACCGGGAGGCAGCAGCTCCGCCGGCAGCGGTCCGACGGTCGGATCGTGGTCCGCGATCGTCACGTTGCCGGCGCCGATGTTCGTCACGTAGACGCCGTCGGTGCCGGCGTCGAGCGTGAGTTCGGGGGTGAGGCCCGCGAGCGGGGACCCCGCCGGCCGCTCCGGGGACGGCGGCGGCCCGGCGAGAGTGCGGTCGCGGTCGACGGTGACCGTGCCGACGCCGAGGTTGGTGACCGCGACGTTGCCGTTACCGCCGTCCACGCGCATCTCGACGGGCGCGCCGGAGGATTCACCGGCCGCACCGGCGGCCGGGCGCGGCGGGACGGTCACCGACACGCCGCCCGGACCCACGTTCGTGATGCACGAGTTCCCCGCTCCCCCATCGACTCCGAGGAGGCGCAGGCCGTCGTACCCGACCACCGGCGGCGCCTGCGGCGTGCCGTTCACGGTGACGGCGCCGCCGACGTTGCGCACGCACTCGCCGGGGGCCTGCGCGGCGGCGGGAGCGGCCGCCAGCGCCGCCAGGGTTCCGGCCCCGAGCATTCCTGCCGCAAGTGATCGTCTCGTGATCCGGTGACCCATGCGCACGACCATAACGCGCGAACCGTCCCGAACGGACGAAACGGGACGGGCGCGCCCACCGGATTTCCGGTGGGCGCGCCCGTCGTGGGTTCTGCTACCTCAGCGCTCAGCGCTGCGGCATCGTGGTGGTGGTGATCGGCGAAGGGAGCACCGTTGCACCCTCGAGGTACCGATCGACCGCCGCCGCGCAGGAACGACCCTCCGCGATGGCCCACACGATGAGCGACTGACCACGGCCCATGTCGCCGGCGACGAACACGCCGTCGACGTTGGTGGCCCACTCCGTCGAGCGGGCGACGTTGCCGCGCTCGTTCAGGTCCACGCCGAGGTCGGTGAGCAGGCCCGGCTTCTCGGGGCCGACGAAGCCCATGGCGAGCAGCACCAGGTCGGCCTCGAGTTCGAAGTCGGTGCCCTCGACCTTCTCGAAGCGGCCGTTCACCATCTTCACCTCGTGCGCCTTCAGGGCGGCGACCTTGCCGTCCTTGCCGACGAACTGCTCGGTGTTGACGGAGAACACGCGCTCGCCGCCCTCCTCGTGCGCGGAGGACACGCGGTACATCAGCGGGTAGGTCGGCCACGGGGTCGACTCGGCGCGCTGCTCCGGCGGACGCGGCATGATCTCGAACTGGTGCACGCTGGCCGCGCCCTGACGGTGCGAGGTGCCGAGGCAGTCGGCGCCGGTGTCACCGCCACCGATGATGACGACCTTCTTGCCCTTCGCCGTGATGGTCGGCTCCGGCAGGTCGCCGAGCTGCACGCGGTTGGCGATCGGCAGGAACTCCATCGCCTGGTGGATGCCGTCGAGCTCACGACCGGGGATCGGCAGGTCACGGGCCTCGGTGGCGCCACCGGCGAGCACGACCGCGTCGAACTGCTCGCGCAGCTCGTCGGCGGTGATGTCGACACCGACGTTGACGCCCGCCTTGAAGACGGTGCCCTCGGCCTCCATCTGCGTGAGGCGGCGGTCGATGACGGCCTTCTCCATCTTGAACTCGGGGATGCCGTAGCGCAGCAGACCACCGATGCGGTCCTCGCGCTCGAACACGGTCACCGCGTGGCCGGCGCGGGTGAGCTGCTGCGCTGCAGCCAGACCCGCCGGACCGGAGCCGACGACCGCGACCTTCTTGCCGGTCAGCTTCGACGGCATGACCGGCGCGACCCAGCCCTCGTCGAAGGCCTTCTCGATGAGCTCGACCTCGACCTGCTTGATGGTCACCGGGTCCTGGTTGATGCCCAGGACGCAGGAGGCCTCACACGGTGCGGGGCACAGCCGGCCGGTGAACTCCGGGAAGTTGTTGGTGGCGTGCAGGCGCTCGATGCCGTCGTTCCACTTGCCCTTGTAGGCCAGGTCGTTCCACTCGGGAATCAGGTTCCCGAGGGGACAACCGTTGTGGCAGAACGGGATACCGCAGTCCATGCAGCGGCTGGCCTGGACCTGGAGGGTGTCGAGCGGGAACGGCTCGTACACCTCCTTCCAGTCGAGCAGCCGCAGCGGAACCGGCCGGCGCACAGGGGTTTCGCGCGAGCCGTGCTTGAGGAAACCGGTCGGATCAGCCACGAGCCGCCTCCATGATCGCCTCGTCCACGTTTGCGCCTCGAATCTCGGCGTCCTTGATTGCCATGAGTACCTTCTTGTAATCGCGAGGCATGACCTTCGCGAAGTGACTGACCTGCTGCGACCAGTCGGCCAGAATGCGGGCTGCAACCTCGGAGCCCGTCTCGTCACGATGGCGCTCGATGGCGCCCTTGAGCCAGAGGAAGTCCTCGCCCTCGAGGTCCTCGAGATCGACCAGCTCGGTGTTCAGGTTGTCCTCGAAGTCGCGATCGGGGTTGTACACGAACGCGACACCCCCGGACATGCCGGCGCCGAAATTGCGGCCGGTCTTGCCCAGGATGACCACCTTGCCACCGGTCATGTACTCGCAGCCGTGGTCGCCGACGCCTTCGACGACGGCCGTGGCACCCGAGTTACGCACGGCGAACCGCTCACCCGCCACGCCGCGGATGAGAGCCTCGCCACTGGTGGCACCGAACAGGATCACGTTGCCGGCGACGATGTTGTCCTCGGCGACGAAGCCCGGCGCCGCGTTCAGCGGCGGGCGGACGACGATCCGGCCACCGGACAGGCCCTTTCCGACGAAGTCGTTGGCGTCGCCGAACAGCCGCAGCGTGATGCCCTTGGGCACGAACGCGCCGAAGCTGTTGCCGGCCGAACCGGTGAAGGTGATGTCGATCGTGTTGTCCGGCAAGCCCTCCCCGCCGTACACCTTGGTGAGCTCGTGGCCGAGCATGGTGCCGACGGTGCGGTTGACGTTGGCGATCTTGGTCTCGATCGTCACCGGCGTACCCGACTCGAGCGCCGGCCTCGCCTGCGTGATGAGCTCGTTGTCGAGCGCCTTGTCCAGGGCGTGGTCCTGCTCCTTGGTGCAGTGCAGGTCCTGCTCGCAGAAGATCGGCGAACGGGTCTGCTCCAGCAGCGGCGACAGGTCCAGCTTCGAGGCACGGTAGTGGTCGACGGCCTTGGTGGTGTCGAGCATGTCGACCCGGCCGATCGCCTCGTCGAGGGAGCGGAAGCCCAGCTCGGCCAGGTACTCGCGCACCTCCTCGGCGATGTAGAGCATGAAGTTCTCGACGAACTCCGGCTTGCCGGTGAACCGCTTGCGCAGCACCGGGTTCTGCGTCGCCACGCCCACCGGGCAGGTGTCGAGATGGCACACGCGCATCATGATGCAGCCGGACACCACCAGCGGAGCGGTGGCGAAGCCGAACTCCTCACCGCCGAGCAGGGCGGCGATGACCACGTCGCGGCCGGTCTTCATCTGCCCGTCCACCTGCACGACGATGCGGTCGCGCAGACCGTTGAGCAGCAGCGTCTGCTGCGTCTCGGCGAGGCCGAGCTCCCACGGCGCACCCGCGTGCTTGAGCGAGGTCAGCGGGGAGGCGCCGGTGCCACCGTCGTGACCGGAGATCAGCACCACATCGGCGTGGGCCTTCGACACACCCGCGGCGACGGTGCCGACACCGATCTCGGAGACCAGCTTCACGTGGATGCGGGCCTGCGGGTTGGCGTTCTTCAGGTCGTGGATCAGCTGCGCGAGATCCTCGATCGAGTAGATGTCGTGGTGCGGCGGCGGCGAGATCAGGCCCACGCCCGGCGTCGAACCACGCACCTCGGCGACCCACGGGTACACCTTGTGCGGGGGCAGCTGACCACCCTCACCCGGCTTGGCGCCCTGCGCCATCTTGATCTGGATGTCGGTGCAGTTCGTCAGGTAGTGCGCGGTGACACCGAACCGGCCGGAGGCGACCTGCTTGATCGCCGAGCGACGCCAGTCGCCGTTCGCGTCCGGGGTGAAGCGGTCCGGATGCTCGCCGCCCTCACCGGAGTTCGAGCGGGCGCCGAGGCGGTTCATCGCGATCGCGAGGGTCTCGTGCGCCTCCGCGGAGATCGAGCCGTAGCTCATCGCACCCGTGGAGAACCGCTTGACGATCTCGCTCGCCGGCTCGACCTCCTCGAGCGGCACCGCCGGGCGGGCACCCTTGCGGAACTCGAACAGGCCACGCAGCGACGCGAGCCGCTCCGACTGGTCGTCGACCAGCCTGGTGTACTCCTTGAAGATCGAGTACTGCCCGGTGCGGGTGGCGTGCTGGAGCTTGAACACCGTGTCCGGGTTGAACAGGTGGAACTCACCCTCGCGGCGCCACTGGTACTCGCCGCCGACCTCGAGCTCGCGGTGGGCGTGCTCCGACGGACGGTCCATGAAGGCGAGGGAGTGCCGGGCGGCGACGTCCTGGGCGATCTCGTCGAGGCCGATTCCGCCGAGCTGCGACTGCATCCCGGTGAAGTACTCGTCGACGACCTCCTGCGAGAGGCCGATCACCTGGAACAGCTGCGCACCGGTGTAGGAGGCGAGCGTGGAGATGCCCATCTTGGACATCACCTTGAGCACGCCCTTCGAGGCGGCCTTGATGTAGTTCGCGAGGGCCTTGTCGAGGGTGATGCCGTCCGGCAGGTCGCCGTTCTGCAGCAGCTCGTCGATGGTCTCGAAGGCCATGTACGGGTTGACCACGGCCGCACCGAAACCGCACAGCGCGGCGATGTGGTGCACCTCGCGGGCGTCGCCGGCCTCGACGAGCAGGCCCACCTTGGTGCGGGTCTTCTCGCGGACGAGGTGGTGGTGCACCGCGGAGGTGAGCAGCAGCGACGGGATCGGCGCGAGGTTCTCGTCGGACTCGCGGTCCGACAGCAGGATCAGGCGCGCGCCCTTCTCGATGGCCTCGGAGACCTCGCCGCGGATGTTCTCGAGCGCGCGGCGCAGACCCTCGCCGCCCTCGGCGACGGGGTACAGACCGCGGATGATGACGCTGTTGAAGCCGGGGAACTTGCCGTCGTCGTTGACGTGGATCAGCTTCTGCAGGTCGTCGTTGTCGATGACCGGCGCGGAGACGAGGATCTGCCGGCACGAGTCGGCGGTCGGGTTCAGCAGGTCGCCCTCGGGCCCGAGCATGCCGCCCAGGCTCGTGACGACCTCCTCCCGGATGGCGTCGAGCGGCGGGTTGGTGACCTGCGCGAACAGCTGCGAGAAGTAGTCGAACAGCATTCGCGGACGCGCGGAGAGCACGGCGATGGGGGTGTCGGTGCCCATCGAACCGAGCGCCTCGCCGCCGGTCGCGGCCATCGGCTTGACCAGGAGGTTGACCTCCTCGCTGGTGTACCCGAACACCTGCTGCCGCAACACGACCCGCTCGTGCGACATGTAGGTGTACTTGCTCTCGGGCAGATCCTCGAGCCGGGCGATGCCCTGGTCGATCCACTCCTGGTAGGGGTGCTCCGCGGCGAGGGCGCTCTTGATCTCCTCGTCGTCGATGATGCGGCCCTGCGAGGTGTCGACGAGGAACATGCGACCGGGCTGCATGCGCAGCTTGCGCACGACCTTCTGCGGTTCGATGTCGAGCACGCCCACCTCGGAAGCCATGATCACGAGGCCGTCGTCGGTGACCCACACGCGCGACGGGCGCAGGCCGTTGCGGTCGAGGACCGCGCCGACGACGGTGCCGTCGGTGAAGCACACCGACGCCGGGCCGTCCCACGGCTCCATGAGCGCCGCGTGGTACTCGTAGAACGCGCGACGGGCCGGGTCCATGGACTCGTGCCGCTCCCACGCCTCGGGGATCATCATGAGCACGGCGTGCGGCAGGCTGCGGCCGCCGAGGTGCAGGAGCTCGAGCACCTCGTCGAAGCGGGCCGTGTCGGACGCGCCCTCGGTGCAGACCGGGAAGATCTTCTCGAGCTTCTCGCGGCCGCCGAACACGTCGGAGTCGATGAGCGCCTCGCGGGCACGCATCCAGTTGGCGTTGCCGGTGACGGTGTTGATCTCGCCGTTGTGGGCGACGCGGCGGAACGGGTGCGCCAGCGGCCACGACGGGAAGGTGTTGGTGGAGAAGCGCGAGTGCACCAGGCCCAGCGCCGACTCGACGCGCTCGTCCTGCAGATCGCGGTAGAAGCCCTCGAGCTGCGGCGTGGTGAGCATGCCCTTGTAGACGAAGGTCGACGCCGACAGGCTCGGGAAGTACACCGTCTCGCTGCCGGGGCCGTCCTGGCCAGCGCCCTCGCGGCCGAGCTCGTGCTCGGTGCGCTTGCGGACCACGTAGGCCCGCCGCTCGAGCTCCAGGCCACCGAGGGTCCGGTCGGGCGAGGCGATGAAGATCTGGCGGAAGCTCGGCATCGCCTGCCGGGCCAGCGTTCCCAGGTCGGAGGGGTCGACGGGAACCTCGCGCCAGCCGAGGACCTGTAGGCCCTCCTCGGCGACGATCGCGTCGACCGCGGCGACGGCCTCGTCGGCGGCCTTCTCGTCCTGCGGCAGGAAGGCGATGCCGGTGGCGTAGAAGCCGATCGGCGGCAGGTCGAAGTCGACGACCTCACGGAGGTAGCGGTCCGGGACCTGGATGAGAATGCCGGCACCGTCGCCGGTGTTCGACTCGGAGCCCGCCGCGCCGCGGTGCTCGAGGTTCACCAGAGCGGTGATCGCCTTCTCCACGATGTCCCGGCTGCGGCGACCATGCATGTCGACGACGAATGCGACACCACAGGCGTCGTGCTCGTTCGCCGGGTGGTAGAGCCCTTGCGGCCCGGGAAGATGCTTCATACCTAGCCTTCGTTGCGTTAGATTGCAGCGACGACCAGCAGCGCTGATGGCCATCTACTTGCGTGAGCAAGTACCGACACGTGGTGGATCGGCACCGATCACCGTTCAGTATCCGCCCTTCCGCGACGATGCGGGTGCCAATTTTCGGCAGCTCGGGCCGGACCTCCCGGTCGGCTTGGACGTCGTGTGTCCACCGTGTTGCGTACAACGATATGTCAGCCGCCGGGGGACGACGCAACCAAGGCTATCCTATCCATCCCTAACGAGCCGGTGACCGCCCGTTAACACGCGGTTGACGCACGACCGGGCGGCGCGCCTCGTCACCGCAGCGCGCGCACCATCCGGCGGAGGTCGTCGCGCGGGTCGAGATCCACATCGTCCGAGGTCAAACGGTGCAGGATCATCCCGTCGAGGTGGTCGGTGAGCACGCGCGCCCCGGCGACGGGATCCGAGGATCCGAGGGCGGTGAGCACCGCCAGGCCCATGCTCCGCAGTTCGTCGCGGCGGCGCTGCACGGACCGTCGCAGCGACGGCGAGGCGGTGGCCTCGACGAACAGCGCGAACCGGGCGCGGGTACGTACGGCATCGGGGCCTGTCGCGAACATCACGTACCCGGCGAGCATGTCGACGAGCTCCTCCTCGGTGCGCGGGAGGTTTCCGCCGCCGAGGACGGCGACGTCGGCCCGGTCGCGCTCGACGAGGCGGTCGAGGACGCCCCCGAGCAGGGCCCGGCGGGTGCGGAAGTAGTTCGACGTGGAACCGGCCGGCACGCCGGCGGCCGCGTCCACCCCGCGATGAGTGAGCCCGCGCAACCCTTCCCGGCCGAGCAGGTCGATCGCGGCGTCGAGCACCGCTGCGCGCTTGTCGGTCACATCTCGACACTACAACAGTAGTGACATGACACTACATCCGTAGTACTTTGACTTCATGACCAGGAACAACGGCGGCAAGGCAGCGATCCTCGGCGGGGGCATCGGCGGGCTCACCGCAGCGAATGCACTGATCCGGCAGGGCTGGCACGTCGACGTGTTCGAGCGCTCCCCCGCGCTGCCGCCCACCGGGACGGCCCTGGGAATGTGGCCGGCCGCGCTCGACGCACTCGCCTCGGCAGGGCTCGGCGGCGGCGTCGAGCGGCTCGGCGTCGTACTGGACCGCGGTGCGATCCTGCGGCCCGACGGCCGCGAGCTCGCACGGTTTCGCACCCGGCGTCCCGCCGTACTGCTCTCCCGGCCGGCCCTGCTGGGCCTGCTCGCCGCGGGCCTGCCCGACGAGGCGGTACGGCTCGGCCGGCCCGCTCCGCCGCTGACCGAGCTCGCCGGCTACGACGTCGTGATCGGCGCGGACGGCCTGGGCAGTCCGACCCGTGACGCCCTCTTCGGCCCGGACCACCGGCCCGTCCACGCCGGCATCGCGGCGTGGCGCGGCTGGGTGGACGGCACCGTGGACACCGCGACCGAGACGTGGGGGGCGGGTGCGCTGTTCGGCATCACGCCCCGCGAGGGCGGCCTGATCAACTGGTTCGCCGCCGTCCGCGCGCCGGCCGGCACCACCGGCGGCGTCGACGACCTCGTCGCCCGGTTCGGCGACTGGCATCCGGCCGTGCGCGACGTGCTGAACCGCCTGGATCCGGCGACGGTCCTCCACCACGAGATCTACCAGTCCCCGCCGCTGCCGTCGTACGTGCGCGGCAACGTCGCACTGCTCGGCGACGCCGCCCATGCCATGACCCCCAACCTCGGCCGCGGTGCCTGCGAGGCGATCGTCGACGCGGCCACCCTCGCGGATCTGCTCGCCCGGTTCGACGTGCGCGACGCGCTCGGCCGGTACGACCGGGCCCGGCGACGCGCCACCCGGCTTCTCGTGCGGGCGTCGTACGCGGCGAGCCGGGTGACCACCGCCGAGCACTGGACGGGCCTGCGCGACGCCGTGGTCGGCCTCGCGACCCGGCGAGGGGCGTGACGCATCCATCTGTGCGTCTTTCCAGCTGTACTGCAACAACTTTCGATGGGAAGTCGGCCTCCGCCCCGGACCCCCGGCCCGGCGACCACGCTCGTGTTCCCCCGAACCCGCCCCACGGCAGTGCCCGCGGCCGTACCCTTCGCGCCATGAGCCCGGACCTCGAGGGGCACGGCGGCGATCACGCCGCGGCGGTGGCCCGCGCCCACGGCGTCGAGACGATGTTCACCCTCTCCGGCGCGCACGTGTTCCCGCTGTACGACGCCGCGGTCAAGGGTGAAGCACGCATGCGGCTGATCGACGTGCGCCACGAGCAGACC
Organism: Rhodococcus sp. M8; assembly: GCF_015654185.1. Classification (NCBI taxonomy): domain Bacteria; kingdom Bacillati; phylum Actinomycetota; class Actinomycetes; order Mycobacteriales; family Nocardiaceae; genus Rhodococcus; species Rhodococcus sp. M8. Next base: position 3,877,660 of record NZ_CP064065.1, on the reverse strand, counting down.
GCGGTGTTCGCCGCCGAGGCCACCGGCAAGCTCCTGCGGCATCCCGGGCTGGCCGTGCTCACTGCCGGGCCGGGCGTGACGAACGGCGTCAGTGCCGTCACCCAGGCATACTTCGCGGGGTCGCCGCTGGTGGTGCTCGGCGGCCGCGCGCCCAACGCCCGCTGGGGCACGGGCAGCCTGCAGGAACTCGACCAGCCGCCGCTGCTGTCTACCGTCACGAAGCTGTCCGAGACGGCGGCGACCGTGGATCGCGTCGGCCCGCTGGTCGACGAGGCGTTCACGACGGCCCGCACGTCGCACCGGGGGCCGGCGTTCGTGGACGTGCCGATGGACGAACTGTTCGGCCGTGCCACCCTGCCGCGTCCGTCGCCGCCGGCCGCGGTCCGGCTCGAGCCCGACTCCGAGTCGCTGGCGGAGATCGCCGCCCTGCTCGCCGGGGCACGGCGGCCGCTGCTGGTGCTGGGTACCGACGTGTGGGCCGATCACGCCGAGGAGGCGGCACTGCGGTTCGTCGACGAGGCCGGCATCCCGGTGATCACCAACGGCATGGGCCGCGGGGTGGTCCCGGGTGGCCATCCCCTGCTCGTCACCAAGGCCCGCGGCACCGCGGTGGGGACCTGCGACCTGGCGATCGTCGTGGGCACCCCACTGGACTTCCGCCTCGGCTACGGCCGGTTCGGTGGGCGCGACGGCGCGCCCGCGGCCCGGGTGGTGCACGTGGCCGACTCCCCCGGTCAGGTGTCGGCGCACGCCGAACTCGCCGGCTCGGTGTCCGGCGACCTCACGGCGTGCCTCGACGGCATCCTGTCGGCGCTGTCGTCGCGCCCGGACACGGACGTCTGGGTGACCGGACTGCGCGACGAAGTAACTGCCACCGCGGCGCGCGACGCCGCCCTGCTGGCCGCCGAGGCCGATCCGATCCACCCGGCCCGGATCTACGGCGAACTGCTGCCGCGGCTGGCCGAAGACGCCGTGGTCATCGGCGACGGCGGTGACTTCGTGTCGTTCGCGGGCAAGTTCGTCGAGCCGAAGCGGCCCGGGCAGTGGCTCGATCCGGGGCCGTACGGCTGTCTCGGCGCCGGGCTCGGCGCGGCGGTCGCGGCGCGGGTGGCGCGGCCGTCGAGTCAGGTGGTGCTGCTGCTCGGCGACGGTGCTGCCGGTCTGTCGCTGATGGATATCGACACCCTCGTGCGGCACGAGCTGCCCGTGGTGATCGTGGTGGGCAACAACTCGGCGTGGGGACTCGAGAAGGGACCGATGCAGCTGCTGTACGGGTACGACGTGGCAGCCGACCTGGCGCCGGGCACGCGGTACGACCTGGTCGCGACCGCTCTCGGGGCGGGCGGTGAGCTGGTGACGGATCCGCGGGAGCTCGGTCCGGCGCTGGACCGGGCCTTCGCGTCCGGGGTGCCGTATCTGGTGAACGTGCTGACGGACGTCACGGCGGCGTATCCGCGGGGCACCACAGGAATCTGAGAGCGGCCGGATCACCTAGCACGCGAACGTAAAAACCCCATAAATAACAACTGACCGCAGCGATTAAATCAGCTGCGGTCAGCGGTATCGAAAGGGTAACAGGGGGTGGTTAGGGTACGGAAACAAAAGTTCCGTGAAGTGAGTCACATCAGGTTTGGCCCTGTTCAGCCCCGGGAACCGTCCCCGGACGCGGATGCGCGGAGATGTCCGTCACAGGGCAACTGATTGAACACTCAACCATCTGGGCAAACGTCCCGAGTCGGGCAAAACAGTCCGTGCATCCTGCATGCAGGACGCGGGTACGTGCCAGACTGCTCGCCATGAGCACGACCCGCACGGCAACCCGCACGACCGCCCGGCCCGCGCGAGGGGGCGCGACGAACCTCGTCGACCTCGCGGCGGCCGGCGACGAGCACACCGTCGCCGACGCCCATCAGGGCCAGGTGTTCCTCGGCATCCTCCACCGCGAGAACGACAGCGTCGCCGCGGCACTCACGACCGCCGAGACCTGCGCGCGGATCGAACGCGGCAGCGGCTCTGTCGCCGCCGCACAGCGATACGAGGCGGAGGCCCGGCGGCTGCGCGAGACCCAGCGGGAACTGCACTGCATGATCGCGAACCTGCGGACGCGCTTCGCCGGCTCCGGCTCCTGAGCGGGCGCGCCGAGCGACCGGACAACGACTCGGGCCCCCGATCCGTATGGATCGGGGGCCCGAGGTGATGGTGTGCGGTTCGCAATACCTGGTCGGCAGCACTTTCTGCAGAGGCGTTCCAGAGCTTTTCCCTGAGTTCTCCGGAGCATTACCCGTCCTGCTCGGCGAGGGCCACCCTTGCGGACTTCCTGACCCGAGACGCGAGTCCGTATCAGGCCGAACCTGCAGCTTCCGGATCATGCGAGGTGATGTGGCGGCACACCAGCATGTGGTGAGCGCCCCTTTGGAACCGGTAGTCGACCTCGACGACTTCACCGGCGATGTCGTGGTTCCGAAGGTCGGTGAGCAGCTCGTCCACGCGGGGATAGCGAACCGAGGAACCCGAGACCACGAGCGGAAAGACCCGCAGTTCACCGCGGGCGACACGCATCAGTTCCCGGATCGCGTCGAGGTGGAAGGTGTGATCGAGGCGGTCGGAATAGCTGAACAGCAGGTGCGAGCTGAGCACGAGATCGAAAGCGGCATCGGGGAACGGCAAGGACGGCAACCGCCCGGCAACGTAGCGGCGCGGATGCCGGCGGATATCTGCGGCGAATTCCTCGACTGCCTGCCGACGCACGCGTGCATGCTCGTCGGGATCGGCGAAGAACGTCCAGTCGTAATGTTCGGCGTGGGCTCGGATGTACCGGTTCCCACGATCGGTTTCAGCTACCGCAACGACGGCGAGTTGTTCGGTCTCGCGGTCGAAATAGGCCATATCGCATGCGGTCACGTCACCGCCGAGGCGGTTCACTGCGCTGGTGAACCCCGCGGCGCCGCCCGGACAGTCCAGGATTGTGCGGGACAGGTCCTCGTCGGTGAGATTGAACATCGACCGGTACTCGTCCAGTGAACGGGAGCTGATCAGCATCTCGCCGATACCTGTCGTGGGTGCGGTATCGATGTCGTGGGTCACGGGGTGGTTCCTCTCGGATCGAGGCCACCTCACCCGCCGACCGGTATCACCGTCGTACAGGAAAGTGAGCGTCACCGACCGCGGAGAAGGCGGCCGGACAACACAGTCGACAAGGCCGCTAGAAGTACGGCCACCAGGGCTGTGTCAGGGTCATCACCGCTCTATGACAACACGGCCGAAGACCGAATCCGAATCGGACCGCCCGTCCGATCGATCAACGAAACGAGGCCACGACCTCTTTCGAGTTCGTGACCTCGTCCGTCGCAGTTCGTGGAACTGCTCATGGTGGGCGAAGGGGGACTTGAACCCCCACGTCCCGAAGGACACTGGCACCTGAAGCCAGCGCGTCTGCCATTCCGCCACTCGCCCGAGCGACTGGAGAACAGTAACACACCCTCCCGCCGAACAACGATTCGCCTGCACAGAGGCCCTTTGCCGACGCTGCACCGGCCCGCCGGGGCAGCGCCGCCCCCTCCACCGGGCCGGATCGGACGAAAAGTCGATACCATGCAGAAGCGAGCTCTGCATTGCGACACGCAGACCGGAAAGGGGGTCGCCGTGGGTATCGCGCAGCGATTCGAGCGCAAGCTGCAGGCTGCCGTCAGCGACGTGTTCGCGCGCGTCTTCGGTGGCGGTGTAGTTCCGCAGGAAGTGGAGGCCGCGCTCCAGCGCGAGGCCACCGACGGCGTCCAGCAGCTCGACCGGGGCCACATGCTGGCTCCCAACCGGTACGTGATCACGATCAGCGAATCCGATCACGAAGCCCTCGCCGCGGATCGGGACTTGACGGTGAAGGCGTTCGCGCGTCACCTTGAGGACTTCATCCGCGAGCAGGGGTGGCAGACCTACGGTCAGATCCAGGTCGCATTCGAGTCGTCGGCGGCACTGCACACCGGGCAGTTCCGCACGCACGGGTCGGTCGACCCCGACGTCGGGCGCTCACCGGTGCGCGCCCCGGCCTCGCGGACACCGCACAACCGTTCAACCGTGACCCCCGACCCAGGAGTTGGCTCGATGACGCAGAATCCAGGCTACGACCCAAGCCGTGACCCCGCCGAGAGCGCCGAACCGCAGTACGCGCGGAACGGTCACGCGCACGTAGGCCAGGATCAGCGCTACCAGCAGGGCCAGCGGAACGGCGGGGCGTATCCCGCCGCGCAGGCGCCCTACGGCGGCGAGCAGCAGGGCGGTTACGACGCCGGCGGCTACGACCAGCAGGACTACGGCCGGGCCGGCGGCCACGAGGACCGGGGCTACGGCGAGGAGCGGGGCTACGGCGGCCACTCCGGACAGGCGTACAGCCAGGACTACGGGCGCGACTACTCCCCGCAGTACCCGTCGCAGCAGGCCTACGGCGACGACCGCTACCAGGGCGGGTACGCCCAGCCCGGCGGCTACGACCAGGGCTACGCCGACCAGGCTTACGGCCAGCAGGGCTACGCCGGACAGGGTTACCCCGACCAGGGCTACGCGGAGCAGGGTTACGGCCAGCAGGGCTACCCCGACCAGGGGTACGCGGATCAGGGCTATGCGGATCAGGGCTACGGCGCCGGCGCGTACCAGCCCCCGCAGGCCGGCCGGGTGCTGACCGCGACGCTCCAGCTCGAGGACGGCAGCGGGCGCTACTACCAGCTCCGGGAGGGCAGCAACATCGTCGGACGCGGGCAGGACGCCCAGTTCCGGCTGCCGGACACCGGTGTCTCCCGGCGCCACATCGACATTCGCTGGGACGGGCAGGTGGCCATGCTCTCGGATCTCGGTTCCACCAACGGCACCACCGTCAACGGCGCGCCCGTGCAGGACTGGCAGCTCGCCGACGGCGACGTGATCCGGGCGGGACACTCGGAGATCCTGGTGCGCATTCTCTGAACGCCGGGGACCGAGACCCGATCGGAACCGGCACGAGACCCATCCGACGCGTCGGCAACGCGCCGGACGATGCGTCTCGTCGCCCGGGGTCCGTATTGTGGGTGACCGCAGCGCACCGGACGACACCGCACCGGGCCGATACGCAGAAGGAGGGCGAGCCGTGCAGGGGCTGATTCTGCAGCTGACCCGGGCGGGGTTCCTGCTCCTGCTGTGGTTGTTCATCTGGGCGATCCTGCGCACGCTGCGGTCGGACATCTACGCCGGTGCCGCGCGTCCGGTCCCGCGTTACTCGCCGCGCAACCAGTCGGTGCTGCCCTCGCTGGGCCGCGGCAAGTCCGCGAAGTTCCTGGTGGTGACCCAGGGCGCGCTTGCGGGCACCCGCATCACGCTCGGCACCCAACCCGTCCTGATCGGCCGGGCCGACGACTCGACCCTCGTCCTCACCGACGACTACGCCTCCACCCGGCACGCCCGCCTGTCGCCGCGCGGGTCGGACTGGTACGTCGAGGACCTGGGCTCGACCAACGGCACGTACCTGGACCGTGCCAAGGTCACCACCGCCGTCCGCGTACCCCTGGGCACACCTGTCCGGGTCGGGAAGACCGTGATCGAGCTCCGCCCGTGACCCTCGTACTGCGTTACGCCGCCCGCAGCGACCGCGGCTTGGTTCGTTCCAACAACGAAGATTCCGTGTACGCGGGGGCCCGCCTGCTCGCCCTCGCCGACGGAATGGGGGGCCACGCCGCCGGCGAGGTCGCCTCGCAGCTGATGATCGCGGCGCTCGCCCACCTCGACGACGACGAACCCGGCGGGGACCTGCTCGGCAAGCTCGCCGCCGCCGTGCGCGAGGGCAACGCCGCCATCGCCGATCAGGTCGAGGAGGAACCCGAACTCGACGGCATGGGCACCACGCTCACCGCCATCCTCTTCGCCGGCAGCAAGCTCGGCCTCGCCCACATCGGCGATTCGCGCGCCTACCTGCTGCGCGACGGCCAGCTCACCCAGATCACCCGCGACGACACCTTCGTGCAGTCCCTCGTCGACGAGGGCCGCATCACGCCCGAGCAGGCGCACAGCCACCCGCAGCGATCGCTGATCATGCGCGCCCTCACCGGCAGCGAGGTCGAACCGACCCTCACCGTGCGCGAGGCGCGCGCCGGCGACCGCTACCTCATCTGCTCCGACGGCCTGTCCGACGTCGTCAGCGACGAGACCATCGCCAACACCCTGAGCGAGGGCACGCAGGACGAGTGCGCCGACCGGCTCATCGAACTCGCGCTGCGCAGCGGCGGCCCCGACAACGTCACCGTCGTCGTCGCCGACGTCATCGACCTCGACTACGGCCAGAGCCACCCGATCGTCGCCGGCGCCGCGTCCGGGGACGACGAGGACACCCCGCCGCCCAACACCGCCGCGGGCCGCGCCGCCGCGATGCGTCCGCCGCGGGCCACGCCCAAGCGCGTCGTCGTGCAGAACGAGCCCGAGCCCAAGCGCAAGCGCAGCCGGATGTGGTGGCCGCTCGTCGCGGTCGTGGTGCTCGGACTGCTCGTCGCCGGGGCAGCCGTGGGCCGCACGATGATCCGCAGCTACTACTACGTCGGCGACGACGACGGCCGCGTCACGGTGCTGCGCGGCGTACCCGGCAACATCCTCGGCTACTCGCTGCAGGAGCAGTCCCTCGTCGGCTGCCTCGCCGACGACGGAACCTTGACCCTGACCTCCCCGCAGGAGGCCGACTGCCGCGTCATGCTGGTCGACGACCTGCAGCCGACCGCCCGCGAGCAGGTGCGGGCGGGCCTGCCCTCCGGATCCCTCGACGACGCGCGCACCCAGATGAACCGTCTCGCCGAGAACGACCTGCTCCCGGTGTGCGTCGAGGAACAGCCGGCGCCCGCACCGGCTCCGGCTCCGGCGCCCGAACCGGCGCCCGCACCGGCCCCGACGACCCCGCCGGCAGCTCCCGCGTCGGAGCCCGCACCCGCCGCGGCACCGGCCCCCGCACCGACCCCGACACCCGAGCCGACGCCGGCGGTTCCGCAGGTGCCGGGCCAGAACTGCCGGGTGGGCGCCTGATGTCGGTGTCCCACGCACCCGGAGCTTCCTTCCCCAGTCCTCCCGGAGGTTTCGCCCCGGCTCCCGCCGTGTCCACCCGGCGGGGCACGGAGCTGCTGCTCATCGTCGCCGCCATCGCGATCACCACGGTGTCGCTGATGCTGGTCGAGGCGAGCCAGGAACAGACCGTGACCCTGGATCTGGCCAAGTACGGGCTGACGTATGCGGTGCTGTTCCTCGCCGCGCACCTGGCGGTGCGCCGGTTCGCGCCGTACGCCGACCCGCTGCTGCTGCCGATCGTCGCGCTGCTCAACGGCCTCGGACTGGTCCTGATCCACCGGCTCGACCTCGCCGACGAGGAGAACGCGCTCTACCTCGGGCAGCCGATCCCCTCCCCCGACGCCAACCAGCAGGTGCTGTGGACGGCGCTCGCCGTCGCCGGCTTCGTCGCGGTGCTCGCGCTGCTTCACGACTACCGGCTCCTCGCCCGGTTCAGCTACACGCTGGGCCTGATCGGCCTCGTCGCCCTCGCGGTCCCGGCCCTGCTGCCGTCCCGCTTCTCCGAGGTCAACGGCGCCAAGATCTGGATCCGGCTGCCCGGGTTCAGCATCCAGCCCGGCGAGTTCGCCAAGATCCTGCTCATCATCTTCTTCGCCTCCGTGCTGGTGGCCAAGCGCGACCTGTTCACCACCGCCGGCAAACACGTGCTCGGCATGGACTTCCCCCGCGCCCGCGACCTGGGCCCGATCCTGGCCGCGTGGATCCTCTCGATCGGCGTCATGGTGTTCGAGAAGGACCTCGGCACGTCGCTGCTGCTGTTCAGCACGGTGCTGGTGATGCTGTACATCGCGACCGAGCGGGTGGGCTGGCTGCTCATCGGCGGTGCCCTGCTCGTCGTCGGCTTCTACTTCGCCTACCAGATGTTCGGGCACGTGCGGGTGCGGGTGGAGACGTGGCTCGACCCGCTGGCCGACTACAACAACACCGGCTACCAGATCTCGCAATCGCTGTTCGGTCTCGCCACCGGCGGCGTCGCCGGCACCGGGCTCGGCAGCGGACGTCCCGCGCAGGTGCCGTTCGCCAAGACCGACTTCATCGTCGCCGCGATCGGTGAGGAACTCGGGCTCATCGGCCTCAGCGCCATCCTCCTCCTGTTCCTGATCCTGATCATGCGGGGAATGCGCACCGCGATCGCCGTCCGCGACAGCTTCGGCAAGCTGCTGGCCGCCGGCCTGTCGTTCACCATCGCGATCCAGTTGTTCGTCGTCGTCGGCGGCGTCACCAAGCTGATCCCCCTCACCGGGCTCACCACGCCGTTCATGTCCTACGGCGGCTCGTCGCTGCTGGCGAACTACCTCCTGCTGGCACTGCTGGTGAAGATCTCCAACGCGGCCCGCGAACCCGCCGCCCCACGCAAGAAGGCACCGCCACCGATCGCGGACGCGCCGACGGAAATGCTGGGGCGCGGATGAACGCACCGCTCCGCAAGGTCGCGATGGCGGTGATGTTCATGGTCGTCGCGCTGCTCGCAAACGCCACCTACGTGCAGGTCATCAAGGCCGACGACCTGCGCACCGACCCGCGCAACTCCCGGGTGCTCATCGACGAGTACTCCCGCCAGCGCGGCCAGATCTCCGCGAGCGGACAGGTCCTGGCGGTGTCGGTCCCCACCGACAGCCGCTACAAGTACCTGCGCACCTACCCGGCCGCGCCCGAGCAGCCGATGAGCCCGCTCGCGTATGCACCCGTGACCGGGTTCTACTCGATGCAATACGGCAGCACCGGGCTCGAGCGCACCGAGGACGAGGTCCTCAACGGCTCCGACAACCGGCTGTTCGGCCGGCGCTTCTTCGATCTGGTCTCCGGGCGGGACCCGCGCGGCGGGAACGTGGTCACCACCGTCGACCCGGTCATGCAGCAGGTGGCCTACGACGAGCTCACGTCCAAGGGCTACACCGGCTCGGTCGTGGCCATCGAGCCGAGCACCGGCCGCATCCTGGCGATGGTGAGCACCCCGAGCTACGACCCCAACAGGCTCTCGGGTCACGACGGCGCCGCCACCTCGCAGGCGTGGGAGGAACTCAACGCCGACCCCGACAAGCCCATGCTCAACCGCGCCATCTCGCAGACCTACCCGCCCGGCTCGACGTTCAAGGTCGTGGTGACCGCCGCGGCCCTCGCCGCGGGCACCACCCCCGACGACCAGTTCACCGCCGCGCCGAACATCACCCTCCCCGACACCGCGACCACGCTGGAGAACTACGGTGGCGCGACGTGCGGCGGCGGCCCCACCGCCACCCTGCGCGAGGCCTTCGCCCGCTCCTGCAACACCGCCTTCGTCGAGATGGGCCTGAAGACCGGCAAGGACGCCCTCGCCGAGCAGGCCGAGGCGCTGGGCGTCGGCGAGTCCGTGGACATCCCCGTCCCCGTCGCGGCGAGCACGATCGGGCCGATCCCCGACGGCGCCGCGCTCGGCCAGTCCAGCATCGGTCAGCGTGACGTCGCACTCACCCCGCTGCAGAACGCCGTGATTGCCGCCACAGTCGCCAACGGCGGCGTCCGGATGCAGCCGCATCTGGTGTCGCAGTTGCAGTCGCCGGACCTGTCGGTGCTGGCGGAGACCACGCCGGTGTCGGCGGGACAGGCGATGTCACCGCAGGTCGCGGCCACCCTGACCGACCTGATGATCGGATCCGAGAACTTCTCCGGCGGCGAGGGGAAGATCCCGGGGGTCCAGATCGCGTCGAAGACCGGTACCGCCGAGCACGGCGACGACCCCCGTAACACTCCCCCGCACACGTGGTATATCGCCTTTGCGCCCGCCCAGCAGCCGACAGTTGCCGTGGCGGTCATCGTGGAGGACGGCGGCGACCGCGCACTCGCCGCCACGGGAGGCTCGGTTGCCGCGCCGATCGGACGTGCCGTGATCGCGGCGGGAATGCAGAGAGGCTGATTATGGCTTTGCACAGCGGCGCCATGATCGCCGACCGATACCGGCTGCAACGGCTCATCGCCACCGGCGGCATGGGACAGGTGTGGGAGGGGCTCGACACCCGTCTCGACCGCCGGGTGGCGGTGAAGGTCCTCAAGGCCGAGCTCTCCGGCGACGCGGACTTCCTGACCCGTTTCCGGTTCGAGGCGCGCACCACCGCGCAGCTCAACCACCCCGGCATCGCCGGCGTGTTCGACTACGGCGAGACCACCGACGCCGAGGGCCAGTCCATCGCGTACCTCGTGATGGAACTCGTGCACGGCGAGCCCCTCAACGCCGTCCTCGCCCGGGTGGGCCGGCTGTCGCTGCCGCACACCCTGGACATGCTCGAGCAGACCGGACGGGCGCTGCAGGCTGCCCACGACGCCGGGGTCGTGCACCGCGACGTCAAACCCGGCAACATCCTCATCACCCCCACCGGCCAGGTGAAGATCACCGACTTCGGCATCGCCAAGGCCGTCGACGCGTCGCCGGTGACGCGCACCGGCATGGTCATGGGCACCGCTCAGTACATCGCGCCCGAGCAGGCTCTCGGCCAGGAGGCGACGTCGGCGAGCGACGTGTACTCGCTCGGCGTCGTCGGGTACGAGGCCCTCGCCGGCCGGCGACCGTTCCTCGGCGACAGCGTCGTCACCGTCGCGATGAAGCACGTGCAGGAGACGCCCGCGCCGCTGCCCACCGACCTGCCGGCGGGGGTGCGTGAACTCATCGAGATCGCCATGACGAAGGATCCGGCGTACCGGTACACCAGCGGCGGCGAGTTCGCCGACGCCGTCTCCGCGGTGCGCGCCGGGCGGCCGGTGCCACCGCCGGGCAACGTGCCGCCGGTCACCGGTGCCACGCGGATCCTGCCGCCCGGGGTGCCGGGCACCACCGCGCCCACCGCCGCGACCCGCGCGCTCGGTCCGACCCCCCCTCCGCCGTCGCGGCCGTACTACGCCCCGACGTACGCGAACGGCGGCGACCAGCCGCCCACCGGACCCACCCCGTCCGGCGACAAGCGCTCCCCCAGCCCGAAGACCCTCGCCTGGGCGGCCGGGGCGGCGGTGGCCCTGGCGCTCGTCGCGTTGGCGCTGGTGCTGCTGGGCGGCGACAATTCGGGTGACGCGGGCCCCGCGCGGTCCACGACGACCACGCAGGCCCCGACGACCACCACCCGCGCGACGACGACCACGCGGCCGCCGCGGACCACCACCACGACGGAGGAACCGACCACCACGGCTCCTCCCACCACGACGCAGGCGCCCACCACGACCCCCGAGCCGACGACGACCACCCCGCCGCCGCCGACGACGACGGAGGCGCCGACGACCACCGCGCCGCCGACCACGACGACGGCCACGACGACCACAGCCGCCACCACGACGACGGCCGAGACGACCACCACCACGGTCTCGTTGCCGGATGGCGGCGACGGTGGTCTCGAACCCGGAGCCATAGACAACCCGTTCACCCCGATCGAGCCAGTCACCCGAGGACAGTCATGACCACACCCCGCAAGCTCTCTTCCCGCTACGAGTTGGGTGAGATCCTCGGCTTCGGTGGCATGTCGGAGGTGCACCTGGCCCGGGATCTGCGGCTCGACCGCGACGTGGCGATCAAGGTGCTGCGCGCCGACCTCGCCCGCGACCCCACGTTCTATCTCCGGTTCCGCCGCGAAGCCCAGAACGCGGCCGCGCTGAACCATCCGGCGATCGTCGCCGTGTACGACACCGGCGAGGCGGAGACCGAGGCCGGCCCGCTGCCGTACATCGTCATGGAGTACGTCGAGGGCGATACGCTGCGCGACATCGTGCGCTCCCAAGGGCCGATGACCCCGAAGCGGGCCATGGAGGTCGTGGCCGACGTGTGCGCCGCCCTGGACTTCAGCCACCGCAACATGATCGTCCACCGCGACGTCAAGCCCGCGAACGTCATGATCACCCGTTCCGGCGCGGTCAAGGTGATGGACTTCGGCATCGCCCGGGCCATCTCCGACGCCGCGAGCCCGATGACGCAGACGGCCGCGGTGATCGGCACCGCCCAGTACCTGTCGCCGGAGCAGGCCCGCGGCGAGCAGGTCGACGCCCGCTCCGACGTGTACTCGGTGGGCTGTGTGCTGTTCGAGATCCTCACCGGCAAGCCGCCGTTCCAGGGCGACTCCCCGGTGGCCGTCGCGTACCAGCATGTCCGGGAGGATCCGCCGCTGCCCTCGTCGGTGAACTCCGCCGTCCCGCCGGAGCTGGACTCGGTGATCCTCAAGGCGATGGCGAAGAACCCCGCCAACCGCTACCAGAGCGCCGCCGAGATGCGCAGCGACCTGATCCGCGTGCTCAGCGGCCAGAAGCCCAGCGCGCCGATGGTGATGACCGACGAGGACCGCACCACCATCCTCGGGGCCGTCGACGGCGCCGGGACACCGCGCAACGGCACGGACCGCGGGGCCGCCGGAGTCGTCGCGGGTGGGACCGCGGCCGCGCCGCAACGTTCCCGGGCACTGCGCAACACGCTGCTGGGCCTGGCCGCGGTCGTGATCGTCGGCATCGTCGGCGTGTTCCTGTGGACCTCGGGCCCCGGCTCGAGCGCCGCGCAGATCCCCGTCCCCGACGTGCGCAACCTCGCCGCGGAGATCGCGGAGAGCAGGCTGCAGGATGCCGGGTTCGAGGTGTCGGTGCAGATGAAGCCCGACGCGGTGGTCGCCAGCGGCAACGTCGTCAACACCCGGCCGGTCGCCGGGGTCCAGGCCGAGGAGGGCAGCACCGTCACCCTCGAGGTCTCGAGCGGGCCCGAACAGGTGCAGATCCCGCGGCTCGCGGGCATGAACCAGCAGGAGGCGCTGCAGACCCTGACCGAGGCCGGGCTGCGGCTCGATCCGAATGTGGCGCGGGCGCCGTCGTCGGCGGCCGAACGCGACACCGTCGTCGACCAGAGTCCCGCCGCGGGAGCGGACGCCGACCGCGACAGCGCGGTGAGCGTGACGCTCGGCAGCGGCCCCGAGCAGATCCGCGTGCCCAACGTCGTGGGCCAGGCCACCGAGGTGGCGCGCGACAACATCGAGGCCGCGGGCTTCACCGTCGTGGTCGACGAGATCGACTCCAGCCAGCCGGCCGGGACGGTCGTGTCGAGCAGCCCGGCGGGCGGAACCAGCGCCACGAAAGGCGACACGGTCACCATCCAGGTGTCCAACGGGAACCGCATCGAGATGCCGGCGTTGACGAACAGGACGGTGTCCGAGGCGCTGACAGCGCTGCGGGCGGCCGGCTGGACGGGTTCGCCGGCGCAACTCGTGCAGAACCGTGAGGCCACCCTCGACCCGGAGCTCGTGGGCAAGGTCATCGCCCAGCAGCAGCCCCCGGGGTCGGAGATCTCCAACTCGGAGACCATCACCGTGGGCGTGGGCGTGCTGGGTATCCGCTGAGCTGCGCTCGGATATCGGTCCGCGGAGCGGACGGCTCAGGCGGCGCCGCCCGCGAGCGCCTTCGCCATCTCCGCCTCCAGCCGGGCCACCAGCTGCTCGTCCGGCGCCTCGCCGCACACGGCCAGCCAGTTCGCCAGCATCCGGTGACCGCCCTGGGTGAGGACCGACTCGGGGTGGAACTGGACGCCGTGGATCGGCAGCTCGCGATGCCGCAGGGCCATGACGATGCCGCTCTCGGTGTATCCGGTCGGCACGAGCTCGTCGGGCATCGTCTGCGGCAGCACCGTGAGCGAGTGGTAGCGCGTCGCGGTGAACGGATCCGGCAGGCCGGCCAGCACACCGGTGCCGTCGTGCCACACCGAGCTGGTCTTGCCGTGCAGCAGCTCCGGGGCACGGTCGACCGTCGCGCCGAAGGCGGCACCGATCGCCTGATGGCCCAGGCAGACGCCGAGCAGCGGTGTGCTCGCGGCGGCGCAGGCACGCACGAGGTCCATGCTGGCGCCGGCCCGCTGCGGGGTGCCCGGACCGGGGCTGAGGAGGATCCCATCGAACTCGGCCGCGATCCGGTCCGCGGCGCCGGGGCCGGTGAGCCGCTCGTCGTCGTTGCGCCACACCTCGGCGCGGGTACCGAGCTGCCCCAGGTACTGCACGAGATTGAAGACGAAGCTGTCGTAGTTGTCGACGACGAGGATGCGCATGCGGAAAGGGTACCGACCCGTCAGCGCAGCGTCGTTCCGCCCGTGTAGGCGGGTACCGACAGGGCATCCGACGCCTGCTGCGTGTAGCCCAGCCCGTAGCGGGCCGCGTACTGCCTGTACACGCGGATGCCCGGCTCGGCGGCCAGCGCCGCCTCGAGCCGGGCGGGGTCGCCCAGCGCGGTGATCACGTACGGCGGGGAGTAGGTGCGGCCGTGCAGCAGCAGGGTGTTGCCGATGCAGCGCGGCGCCGACGTCGCGACGATCCGCTGATCCTGCATGGCGATCGCCTCCGCCCCGCCGGCCCACATCGCGTTGAGCACGCTCTGCACGTCCTGCTGGTGCACCACGAGATCGTCGGGCGACGCGTCCGCCGGATACCGGCCGTCGGCGCCGCGCGGGGCATCGGTGAGGCTGACGGTGACGCCCGGGCCACGCCGTGCGGTCAGCCCGGCGGGGTCCTCGAGGGCGGCGGTGTCGGCGAGCACCGCGGCGACGTCGTCGTCGGTGGCCGCGGCCTGCGCCTGCAGCTCGGCGACGCGTCCCGCGAGGTCGTCGCGGGTGGCGGCGAGCTCGTCGGCCTTGGCCTGCGCCGCCCGCACGAGATCGGACAGCCGCGCGGAGTCGCTCACGCGCAGTTCCGCGCCGTCGGAGACCCCGCGGGTGGTGCCGAGCAGCAACCCGGCGAGCAGGCACACGGCCAGCGCGGCGGCAGTCCACCCGAGCGCGCGGGCCCGGCCGTCCGACACGTGGACCCTCCGTTCCGGATTCTGCGTTAGCGTGTACTCACACTGGCAGTACACATCAGGTAGCTGCCCAACCTACCTGTCCGCCCCGCGCGGTACCGCACGAACGAGGACGTCATGCCCAAGTCGAAGGTCCGGAAGAAGACCGACTACACGATCAACCCGGTGAGCCGAACCCCCGTGAAGGTGAAGGCGGGCCCGTCGAGCACCTGGTACGTCGCGCTGATGCTCGGCTTCATGCTCGTCGGCCTGGCCTGGCTGGTGGTGTACTACCTCGCGGCCGAGCAGATCTCGTGGATGAACGACCTCGGTGCGTACAACTTCCTCATCGGCTTCGGGTTCATGATCGTCGGCCTGATCATGACCATGAGATGGCGGTGAGGTTACAGGGATGTAGTTCATCCCCACCTGTGGACAAACCTGTGGATGAACTGGGGAAAGCTCCCCGTGGCGACTGAATCGCTCCGCTGGTCCACACCCCCGCTCGCGATCGCCGCGCTCACGGCGGGCGGCATCGTGCTCGCCGTCGCCGCGGCGACGACGGCCGATGCCGCCGGTCGCACGCTCGTCGGGCTCGCGGCCGTGGTGGCGTTCGCGGTCGCGGCCCTCGCGGTCCGTCAGCGTCCGCGGCTCGAGGTGCTTCCGGACGGCGCCGGGCTGGCCGTCACCCGTCTGTCGGGACGACGCGAGCTGCCCCGCGCGGCCCTGATGCGGGTGCGGATCGTCGCGTATCCGCGGCTCGGCCGTCGCGTGCCGATGCTGGAGATCGACGTGCGCGATCCCCGCGGCGACGAGCAGCTGCTGATCTTCGGGCGCTGGGACCTGGGCACCGACCCCCGCACGGTGTACGACGCGCTCGCGGTGCGGGGGCTGGCGCCGGATCAGACGCCGAGCTGAGCCCGCAGCCGCAGGACCGCCAGCACGAGGACCAGCACGGTGACCCCCGTGACGGCTGCCAGCGCGAGCCAGCCCGTCCGGACGAAGCGGGCACGGTCGTCGCCCGCGCCCAGCGCCCGCGGCGCGAACAACAGCGCCGCCGTCGCCGCCGCACCCGCGGCCAGGCCGCCGAGGTGTCCCCACAGGGAGATGCCCGGGATGGTGATGCTGATGACGACGTTGAGGACGACGATCATCAGCACCGGCGCGGGGCTGCGCCGCAGCCGCATCAGGATCACCGCCTGCGCGCCCAGCAGGCCGAACACGGCGCCGGAGGCACCGGCGGTCACGGCGTCGGTCTGGAGCAGCATCACCGCGGCGGATCCGCCGAGGATGGACACCAGGTATACGGCCAGGTACCGGAGCCGGCCGAGGACGAGTTCGGTGTCACGCCCGATCACGTACAGCGCGAACATGTTGACCGCGAGGTGCAGCACACCGAAGTGCAGGAACCCGCTGCCGAGCACGCGGATGTACTCGTCGCGCACCGCGATCATCGGCGGCCACAGCGCCCACTCGAAGAACAGGCTCGACGAGCGCTCGTTGTTCATCACGCTGCCGGACTGGGCGGCGGTGATCGCGAAGATCGCGGTGTTCAGCGCGATCAGGATGTAGGTCACGAGGGGCGTGTTCGTCTGCGCCCGCATGGGCGCCCCCGCGACGGTGCGGGCCTGCGGGACATCGCGCTGGGCGGCCGCGACGCAGTCGACGCACTGCTGACCCACCGCGGCGAGCCGCAGGCAGTCGGGGCAGGCCGGTCGCCCGCATCGGCTGCACGAGAGCAGGGTCGGGCGATCGGGATGCCGGACGCACCGCGGCTGGGGCGGGTGGCCGCCCCCGCCGGCCGCGTGGCCCCAGCCGGGGTTCGTCATATCGGTCTCTTCCGGAGATTCAGGAGATGGTGATGCTCTCGATGACGACGGGCTCGACCGGGCGGTCCGCGCGGTCCGTCGCCGTCGTGGCGATCGCGTCGACGACCTTCTTCGACGCCTCGTCGGCGACCTCACCGAAGATGGTGTGGCGTCGGTTCAGGTGGGGGGTCGGCCCGACGGTGATGAAGAACTGCGAACCGTTGGTGCCCGGGCCGGCGTTGGCCATGGCCAGCAGGTAGCTGCGGTCGAACTGCAGCTCGGGGTGGAACTCGTCGGCGAACTGGTAGCCCGGGCCGCCACGACCGGTGCCGGTCGGGTCGCCGCCCTGGATCATGAAGCCGTCGATGACGCGGTGGAAAACCGCACCGTCGTAGAACGGGCCACTGGTCTCCCCCTTGGCGTTCTGAGTCTTGTACTCCTTGGTGCCGTTCGCGAGGCCGACGAAGTTCTCGACCGTCTTCGGAGCGTGGTTGCCGAAGAGCGAGATCACGATGTCGCCGCGGTTGGTGTGCAGAGTCGCGGTTGCGGTCTTTTGAGGTGAAGTCACCCCTCCATCGTGCCATCCGGGTCTGCGACACCGGGGCGGTCCGTCTCGCGAACCCCGGCCGCGGGGGTCCGCTGTGCAAAAGTGGGTACATGACGAGTGTGAGCGAGTCCAGAACCAAGATCGGGTCCGGCGGCGGCAGCGAACTCGTGCGCCCCCCGAAGAAGTCCGAGGGCGCCGGTGGCTACCTGAAGCTCGCAGGGCAGGGCGCTACGGCCCTCGCGCGGGGGCCGCTCTTCACCGGCCTGCTGGTCGCCCGCAAGGGTCTCGACCTCGCCCGGAACATGGCCGGAAGCCGAGAGTGCCGCCGCGCGCGAGCCGCGGCGACGATCGAGGCAGCACCCCGCGGGCGGGGCCGCAGGATCCTGGTGACGGTCGGCGCGCTCGGCGTCGTCGCCGCCGGCGGAGTGGTGTTCTACCGCAGCCGTCTCGGGGATCATCCGCCTGTCGCGCCGGAGCCGCCGCGGATCGAGCCGGTCACCCCCGAGCCCGGGCCCGTCGCGACACCGGAGGCTGCCACACCGAAGCCGGAGGCTGCCACACCGAAGCCGGAGGCTGCCGCACCGAAGCCGGAGGCTGGCGCACCCGAGGCGAAGCCCGGGCCGGCCGCGACGCCCGAGGCCGTGGTCCCGAAGCCCGAATCGGCCGCGCCGGGGAAGGCCGCACCTCGGGCCGAGGGCGGGACGGCTGCCCCCGCGGTGCCCGCGCCGACGCCGAAGGCGACCCCGACGGCAGCCGCGACGCCGAAGGCCGAGCCCACCACCGTCCCGAAGGGGACGGCCGAGGCGCCCCCGGCCGGAAAGCACGCGGCCAAGGAGGAAACGGCTCCGAAGCCGGCCGCCGAGCCGAAGAGCGAGGCCGCCGGCAGCAAGGGAACCGCGGCGAAGCCGAAGCCGTCGGCCGGTCCCGCGGGGGGCCCGAAGAAGCAGGACTGAGTTCCGCCCGGGGTCACGGGACGGAATCGGATCCGGGGCAGGTCGCGTCGATCGCGGCCTGCCCTTCCTTCTGCAGTTGTCGTTCGGTGACGCGCACTTCCAGGTCGACGATCCGGCCGGCCACGACATAGATCAGGACGGTCAGCAGCAGCACAACGGGTACGGACGCGAGGAATTCCATGTCGGCCTCCAGCGGTGGTCCGCGCGAGCGGGAAGGTGGAGGTGCTCGGGTACGTCGTCGATGACATGTCCAGCCTACGGACGCGGGTGGGGGCTCTGTCGCGCCGGCAGCCCCGTCGGACCGTGATCCGCCCCACCCCGCGCCGTCGGTTACTCATGGGTACCGATCCGCCGAATCGCGTGATGTGCATCACAGAACAGGTGGATACTCGCCGGTAGCAGTCCTATCGGGGAGGCATCACATGGCACAACAGGTACACGCCAGCGAGGAACAGTCGCGCGCGCTCGCAGAGGAGTCCCGCGAGACCACCTGGCACAAGCCGTCGTTCGCAAAGGAGTTGTTTCTCGGACGTCTGACCCTCGACCTCATCCATCCGTTCCCGCGGCCCACCCCCGACGAGGAGGCCCGTACCGAAGGGTTCCTGGCAGAGCTTCGCCGCTTCTGCGAGGGTGTGGACGGCAGCCGCATCGAGCGCGAGGCCCGGATCCCCGACGAATACGTCGCCGGATTGGTCGAGCTCGGCTGCTTCGGCATGAAGATCTCCCAGGAGTACGGCGGCCTGGGACTGTCGCAGGTGGCCTACAACCGCGCGCTGATGCTCGTGGCCAGCGCCCACCCGAGCCTGGGCGTCCTGTTGTCGGCGCATCAGTCCATCGGAGTGCCCGAACCCTTGAAGCTGGCCGGGACACCCGAACAGAAGCGCGCTTTCCTCCCGCGGTGTGCGCGGGGGGCGATCTCGGCCTTCCTGCTGACCGAACCCGACGTGGGTTCCGATCCCGCCCGTCTCGCCTCGACGGCGGTGCCGGTGGAGAACGGCGACGCGTACGAACTCGACGGCTTGAAGCTGTGGACCACCAACGGAGTGGTCGCCGAACTGCTGGTGGTGATGGCGCGGGTGCCGCGCAGCGAGGGCCACCGCGGTGGCATCTCGGCGTTCGTCGTCGAGGCGAACACCCCGGGCATCACCGTCGAACGCCGCAACTCGTTCCTGGGTCTGAAGGGGATCGAGAACGGCCTCACCCGGCTGTACAAGGTGCGGGTGCCGAAGGAGAACCTCATCGGCCGCGAGGGCGACGGCCTGAAGATCGCCCTGACCACCCTCAACGCCGGCCGGCTCGCGATCCCGTCGATGTGCGCCGGTGCCGGCAAGTGGGCGCTCAAGATCGCCCGGGAATGGTCCGGCACCCGCGTCCAGTGGGGTCGGCCGGTGGGCCGGCACGATGCGATCGCCGGCAAGATCGGATACATCGCCGCCACCACGTTCGCCCTCGAGGCCGTGGTGGAACTGACCGGCCAGATGTGCGACGAGGACCGCAACGACATCCGCATCGAGGCGGCCCTGGCCAAGCTGTGGTCCAGCGAGGTGGCCTGCGAGATCGCCGACGAGTTGATGCAGATCCGAGGGGGACGCGGCTACGAGACGGCGGCGTCGCTCGCGGCCCGGGGTGAGCGGATGGTGCCCGCCGAGCAGCTCCTGCGGGACCTGCGGATCAACCGGATCTTCGAGGGCTCGAGCGAGATCATGCGGCTCTTCGTCGCCCGCGAAGCCGTCGACGCCCACCTGCGGGTGGCTGGTGAGCTGGCGGATCCGAAAGCCACTCTGGACACGAAGGCCCGGGCCGCCGCCAAGGCGAGCGGCTTCTACGCCAAGTGGCTGCCCCAGTTGGTGGCGGGCAGGGGCCAGCTACCCACCTCGTACGGCGAATTCGGTCCCCTGGCACACCATCTGCGCTACGTGGAGCGGTGTTCACGCAAGCTCGCTCGGTCCACGTTCTACGGCATGGCCCGGTGGCAGGGCGGTCTGGAGAAGCGGCAGAATTTCCTGGGGCGGCTCGTCGATATCGGCGCGGAGCTGTTCGCCATGTCGGCGAGTTGCGTGCGGGCGCAGATGTACCACACCGACGGCCACCCCGATACGGACGCGGCCTACGAACTCGCCGACGTCTTCTGCCTCCAGGCGAAGCTCCGCGTGGACTCGCTGTTCGCCGCGTTGTGGACGCACACCGACGATGCCGACCGGCAGCTCACGGCCGACGTCCTCGACGGACGCTACACCTGGCTGGAGAAGGGCGTGATCGATCCCAGCGAGGGTACGGGCCCGTGGATCGCCGAATGGTCGCCCGGGCCGTCGGTGGAGCAGAACCTCGCCCGCAGATTCCTCGGCGCCGACCATCCGGTGGTGTGAACGGGCCGCCGGCCGCGCGGGCTCCGGTCAGCCGCGACAGCAATCGCTGTCGCGGCTGACCGCCCCTTGCGGCGGATCCGACGCCGTCGTGGGTCAGAAGGCGCCGCAGTTGGACGGGGCGGGCCGATTCGCGAACCGGTCGTTCAGGTAGGCGACCGCCTCGGGCATCCCCGCGACCATAGGAAGCGCGTGATTGACGGCCAGGCCCGGCAGGACGGGCGGGGTGGTGTTCGGGGAGAACTGGACGGTGGCGCCGAGGGCGCACCAGTCCGCCGCGAGCTGGCGACCCTGTCCGTAGGGCACGATGTCGTCCATCGTCCCGTGCTGCACGAGTACCGGCACCGACGGCTGCAGACGTCCGATCCGCTGCGCGGCGATGGCTTCCTTCGCCTCCGGCAACCGATCGACGACCACGCTCAGCGGCTCACCCGTACGGGTGTAGTCGCTCGTGCGCTGGAAGCCGTAACGGAAGATCGTCTCCGGCGCGCACTGGTTCGCCACCGAATGCAGCATCTCGCGTCCACGGTCGTTGACCTCGGCGTCGATGAGATCCCGGAGCTCGGGGTAGGCCTCGCCGAGGCCGTTGATCGTGTAGCCGATCACGCCGGTGAGCGCCGTTCCGTCGACCTGGCTGAGCGTGGCCTCGAGGTCCGCGGGCGGCGCGCCGGCATAGGCCCCCACGACGTTCAGCTCGGGCGCGTAGGTCGGCTGCAGTTCTGCGGCCGCAGCCACGGCACCGCCGCCCTGGGAGTACCCCCACAGACCGACAGGACCGTCGGGGGTGATGGACGTGGCGGGCAGGCTCTGCGCCGCCCGGACCGCATCCAGCACCGCGTGCGCCTCGGCGAGCCGGTTGACGTACGTGTGGTGCCCCGGTGTGCCGAGCCCGTCGTAGTCGGTGACGACGACGGCGATGCCCTGCAGCAGCATGGTGTTGATCGAGAGCAGTTCGTACTCGGTGAACAGGTCGAGCGGCGGGGTGTAGGACACGAGCGAGTTCAGCTGCTTGGACGGGGCACACTGGTCGCCCTGGCCCTGGGTGCCCGGCGCGATGGCGACGAGCGGTCGCGGCCCCGGCCCGTTCCACGGCAGCGACGGCTCGAGGTAGGTGCCGCCGACGGCGCTGGGTTCGCCGGTGGCGTCGAGGCTGCGGTACAGCAGCCGGGTGCCCTGCGCGGGGAACACGCCCTGCGGCGACGGGACGCGAATGGAGAGGTCGGACGGCCCGCTGCGGAGGACGTCGCCGGAGGCTCCGACCAGGTCGAGCGGAGGATCGTAGAAGTTCGCATCCGCGCTCGCCGTCGCCGGCGTGGCAAGCATCGCTCCTGTCAGTGCCGCGGCCGTCGCCGCAGCGCCGATCCACCGTCTGGTGATCCCCATCCCCATGGTCCCTTCACAGGTAGCTGTCCGTGTGTCGGACGACACAAGCGGTACGCACTGTAACACCTAACTTACCGGCGCGTAAGTACGTGATCCGGGGGCTCGCGAACCCCGATTCGCACCGCGGTCCGTCGTTCGCCCCCGGGCATCGCCGCTGGTCGGGGACAATCCGGTCATGACCGGGGAGCGCAGCGAACCGCAACTGCACCGACTGACCACACCGCACACCGCCGCCGTCGTCGGGATCGTGTTCGCCGTCCTGTTCGCGACGAGCATCGTCCTGATCCGTCAGGCGATCCCCGCCGATCCCTTCGGCAGCACCGAGTGGCTGGACGCCGGCCGCTCACGGCTCACCGTGGCGCTGACGCTGGCCCAGTTCGCCTGCATCGCGTTCCTGTGGTTCATCGGTGCGCTCCGGCACCGGCTGGGAGACCTCGAGGACCAGTTCTTCTCGACGGTCTTCGTCGGTAGCGGCCTGTTGTTCCTGGCGCTGATTCTCGTCACGATGGCCAGCGCCGGCGGGCTGCTCCTGGCGGACCGGGCGGAGGCGGTGCCCGCCCAGGAATCCGCCGCCTTCGCGCACGCGCTGATCCTGCAGATCAGCAACGTCTATTCGATCCGCATGGCCGCGGTCTTCATGATCTCGCTGGCCACCATCTGGCTGCGCACCGGACTCATGCCCCGATGGCTGGTCCTACCCACGTACCTGCTCGCCCTGGTCCTGCTGTTCGCGGTGACCGAGGCGCTGTGGCTCACGCTCGTCTTCCCTGCGTGGGTGATCGTGATCAGCGTGTTCCTGCTGACCCACGCCCGGCAGGCGTTCCCGCCCCGGCGGGCGTTCCGGCCGAGAACCTGACGGTGCCACGGCGACGGAGCGGCGTCACTCGTCGCCGGGCTGGGCGGACAGGGCGTTCTGCACCCGGTGGGTGACCGCGTCGTCCCAGCCGTCGGGGGCGAGGATGTCCGCCCACAACTGCGCGGCCTCCGGCCCGTAGGCGTGGCCGAACCCGGACGGGACGTCGGCGAGAACACCATGTCGAGCGTGACCTGCCAGAACGTGCCGAAGGGCAGCCACCGCATGCCCGGATCCACATCCGGGCCGAGCGGCTCCCGCAACCAGTCCGGCTCCCGCAGCAACAGCTCGAACGACCACCGGGTGATCGGCCTGGTAACCGCAGGGGCATACGGGCTGTGCTTACGTCACGCGCGGATCCTAGTGGGCACGGCAATCTCCCGCGCGGTCCTACGGCGCGGCTTCCCCGGACGTGGCCGAGTCGGTAGCAAGATGTACGCCGATCGTTGTCTACGGGAGGTGTGACATGGCTGTGGGAGTCGGTCTCCGGATCGGGAGCGTGGTGTCCACCGCGGTGCTCGCCTCCAACGACCCCGGCAGCCCCGATCCCGTCGTCATAGCCCGTGACACCGTCCTGCACATCGATTCCGACGGCACCACCGTCCTCGGCGGCGCCCCGCATCCCGCCGGCGAGGCCCGCTACCTGTCGGGCTTCCTCGGCCGCGTCGGAGATCCCGCCGGCGTCACCGCCAGTGACGGGCGTATCTACCGGGCCGAGGACTCGATGGCCACGGCGATCGCCTGCCTGTTGCACGAGTGCCAGCCGCTGCCGCCGGACGGCGGGCCCGACGGGGGTCTGCCCGCTGTCACCGCCACCTACCCGTCGCGGTGGGACCAGTCCACGGTGGCCGCGCTGCGGGCCGCGCTCGACTACGCGGATCTGCGGCACATCGCCCTCGTCTCGGACGCCGAGGCCGCGGCCACCTGGTACGCGTCGGAAATCTCGGAGACCCCCGGACAACTCGTCGGCATCTTCCACGTCGACGACGGCGGCTCGACCGTCAATCTCGTGCGCTCCGGTGTGTCGGCCGGCAAGGCGTTCCGCTTCGCCGCCAAGAGCGCCCCGTCTCCCGCGGCCCAGCTGGCCACCGCGCTCGGCGCGTTCGGCTGGCTTTCGCACAACCTCGACGCCGTGGTGGTGATGGGCGACGGGTTCGTCGCGCGCGACCGCTCGCATGTGCAGTCCATCGCGGACAGCCTCGCCGCGAAACTCGGCGTGCGCACTCTCGTCGGCCCCGGCCCCGAGCAGACCGCCGCCCTCGGTGCCGCCATCCTGGCGGCGGGTTTCACGCCCGCGCGCGTGGTCAAGGCGCGGATCGGACTGCCACCGTCGTACGACGTCACCGACGTCCTCACCGGTGGCATCCCACGGATCCGGGAACTCGAAGCGGCCGAACGAGCGAGGGCCGAGGCGGCCGCGGAACGAGACAGGGCGGCCGGCGCACCGGGGAGCCCCGCACCCGTCCCGGCGACGACCGCCTCCGACCCCCGGTCCGGCGACACCCGGTCCGATGACAGCAGCGCCGACGAGGCCTTCGGGACGACGGTCACCACCGTCACCACGCGGCCGAGCAGGAACTACTCGGCGATCGGGGCCGTGGTGGCAGTGATCCTGCTGCTGGCCTTCGCGGCCGTCGCGCTGCTCTGACCGTTCGGATTGTTACTACCGCGGAGTTCAGCCCTCCGTGAGCGAGTTCAGCTCCGCGGCGTCCTCCGCGCCGAACTTGTCCTCGAGCACCTCGGGGCTGTAGTCGAGGTCGATCTCCTCGACTGGCCGGCCGCGCGCGGATTCGATGGCCCCGAGGCGCCGCTGGGCCCGGTCGGCCGCGTAGGCGACGAACTCGTCGGGGTCGAGGCCGAAGGGCTGCTCCTCGAACTGGTCGTTGACCCACTGGATCATGCCGAGCGCCAGCGGCAGCAACTCCCCCATGCGCTGCTGCACGACATCCCAGTTCGAGTCGTCGGCTGCGACGTGGCGGCGGCAGGTGAACGTGCCCCACGCCATGTGCCGGCGTTCGTCGTCGCCGATCCGGCGTACGAGTTCCTGCATGCCGGGCAGGATTCCGCGTTTCGTGCACACCTTCTGCCAGGCGTAGTACCCGGTGAGGGCGAGACTGCCCTCGATGACGTGGTTGTAGGTGACGCTGGCGCGGACCTGATTGGCAGGACTCGGATCGGTCTCGAGGACGCGCAACGAATGGGGCAGTTCCTCGTAGAACAGCTGCCGGTAGTACGGATTGTCCGCGACGTAGGAGTGCAGGTCCGCGGTCAGGCCCACCGCGTCCATCCACAGGCGGAAGACCTGGGTGTGCTTGGCCTCCTCGAAGCAGAACTGGGTCAGGTACATCTCGTCGCCGAGCCGGCCCTCGGCGGCCATCGCCCGTAGGAACGGCTGGATGTCCTGTGTGACGGCCTCCTCGCCGGCCACGAACTGCGCGACGAGATAGGTGGCGCTGCGGTGCTGTTCGCTGTTGAGCTCGTTCCAGTCGGCCGCGTCCCGGCTGAAGTCCAGCTCGAGCGGATCCCAGAACTTCGCGTTACCCTTCGCGAACAGCCGCAGCGGGAAGGCGTCCCAGTGCAGACCTCCCGCGCGCAGCGTTCCGAAGCCCTGACGTTCCGGCAGTGCTGTGGTCATGAGCGTGCCCGCCTTCCCTCGCCCGGATGGACGCGTGTCCATCTCGACGGTAGCGCCATTTCGGCGGGGCGTGACGGGAACCATACAAACTGTAGGTACGACGGACCCCCGGCCGGGATCGTCGAGCAGATCCCGGCCGGGAGCGCTGCCCGTCAGCCCTCGAGCAGGGTGTCCCCCGGGTATCCGCCGGGGCCGAATCCGGGTGGGACGGCGAACACCGCCGACCCGATCGGCGTGATCCACGGGTTCAGCGCGTCGTGCTCGGCGAGCCGCTGCTGCACCGGAACGAACTGGGCGTCCACGTCGGCCTGGTACGACGCGAACAGCAGCCCGGCGCCGTCCGGGTCGTCGTAGTTGTAGCCGCGCCGCAGGAACCGCTCGTTCGCGTTCCGGGGCCGCGCCCGCGCGACGTGCGATTCCGGGGGGATCACCGGAATGCCGTGCACGTCGGTGGCGGCGAAGTCCGGATCGTCGTGCTCCCGGTTGCCGGTCAACGGCGCCCCCGAGGCCAGGTCCCGGCCTACGGCGAGTTCACGGGCCGGCCGGTCCAGCTCGTCCCACGTGTCGAGTTCCATGCGGATACGCCGCACCACCACGGACGTGCCCCCGGCCAGCCAGGCCGGGGTGCCGGGATTCCACACCTGCCGGTCGAAGTCCGTGCTTCCCGCGGCCGGGTTGACCGTGCCGTCGACCTGGCCCATGAGGTTGCGCATCGTGGTGCCGGCGGGCTTGGTGCCCGCCGCGTTGCGGAACCCGCGCTGGACCCAGCGCACGGTGGCCAGCGACCGCACGCTCTTGGCGAGGGTGCGGGTCGCGTGCGAGACGGTGACCGGGTCGTCGGCGCAGACCTGCACCAGCAGATCACCGCCCGACCAGCGCTCCTCGAGGCGATCGATCGAGAACGCGGGCAGCGGCCGCAGCCACTCGGGCCGCTGCGCCGCGAGGCCGGCCGCGTCGAACACGGCGGGACCGAATCCGACGGTCACGGTCAGCCGCGCGGGATCGTGGGCGAGTTCGGGCTCGGTGTCGCCGAGGGCAGGGCTGCCCTCGGTGAGCCGGCGGCCGTCCTCGGCCCACACCTTCATGATCCCGACGAGCGCCCGCCGGTCGAGGCCCGGGCGCAGATCCAGGGCGACGAACGCGGCGAAGGCCTGCGGTTCGGTGTCGATGCCGGCCTGGTGCACGCCGTGGAAGGCGACGGTGCGCCCGCCGGTGGGCTCGGGCTCCCGCGTGGCGGCATAGCCGAGGCCCGTCCCGATCCCGGCCGCGCCGATGCCCGCGACGCCGAGGACGGCGGCGCCGCCCCCGAGGAGGCGCCGCCGGCTCAGCTCAGCCACCGTGGTTCGCCCCCATGCCGGCGCTCGGCTGGTAGTTCTCCCGTGCGCCGGAGAAGTCGCGGACCTGCGCGGTGAACTCGGTGGTCGAGCCGTCCTCGAAGGTCAGCTCGAAGGTCACCTCGGTGCCGGGCAGGACGGGCTCGACGAGGTCCATCAGCATCAGGTGGTCGTTGCCGGGCGCGAGGGAGTGGGTGCTGTGCGCGGGAATGACCAGGCCGTCCTCCTTTTCGCGCATCACCATGGCGCCGCCGTCGCCGGCCGCCATCTCGTGGATCTCGGTGCGGGCCGAGCTGGGGCTGGCGGCGGAGACGATGTGGATGTCGGAGTCGCCGGTGTTCTCGAGCTCGGCGAAAGCACCGGTCATGCCGGATTCGGCGGCCTTCGCCCACGCCGAGGAGACGGTGAGCGAGTCCGCGGAGGCGGCGGCCGGCTCGTCGGACGAGCATCCGGCGGCGAACAGGGTCGCGGCCGCGG
Source organism: Rhodococcus sp. M8 (assembly GCF_015654185.1). NCBI lineage: Bacteria > Bacillati > Actinomycetota > Actinomycetes > Mycobacteriales > Nocardiaceae > Rhodococcus > Rhodococcus sp. M8. The sequence goes on along the minus strand of NZ_CP064065.1, from coordinate 3,850,493 downwards.
CGGCAGCGAGGAACAGGGTCTTCTTCATGAGGTTCTCCGAAATCGGTCCGGGTGCGCACGCGTGCGCGCGGTCCCGCGTAGCGGTGACCGTGAGGTGGGCTGGGATCAGACCGTGAGGGGAGGACCTCGGGTGCCGAGACCTGCGGCGACGAGCAGGCCGCGCCGCACCCGGGGATGGTGTGCGACGGGCGTCCAGCCGGGAACGGCGACGGGCGCCGGCGCGAACGGCGGCACACTCGCGCGCCGCACCGCGGTGAGCCCGACGCGGCAGCCGTGTTCGGCGCCGCGGACGAGCAGCGCCGCGACGACGATCGCGGCCGTGTGGGCGGCCAGCATGCCCGCGCCGGGGACGTGGACGTGTCCCGTGTCGAGGGAGAGGACGCCGTGGCCCACCACCTGCCCGGCGGCCAGCACGCCGACGATCGGCAGGCGCGTGCCCGCGGCGAGCAGACCCACCGCGGCCGCGGCGGCGAGCAGCAGCACCGCGGATGCCTGTCCCGGCGCGGCCCCGCCGGCGAGCGCATGGGCGGCGATACTCACCGCCCCCGACATGCCGCCGACGAAGGCGCCGCGCACGCGTGCGGCGAAGTCCTTCTCGGCAGACATGCAGCCAGGATACGCGCCTCCTACTACCGGAAGTAGTAACCGGCCTCACAGAACTTGCCGACACATTGTCGATAAGATGTCGACCGTCCGTCGATAAAATCTTCCTCAGGAGCCCGTATGTTCCTCGCGCTGCGCGAACTATGGTTCGCGCGCACCCGCTTCCTCCTCATGGGAACCGTCGTAGCCCTGGTGGGGGTGCTGATGGTCATCCTGTCCGGCCTGTCCTCCGGCCTTGTGGCAGACGGCGTCTCGGCCCTCCAGCGCACCCCGGTCCAGGCCTTCGCCTTCGCCGAGGGCACCCGCACCGACTCGGCGTTCTCGCGATCCGTCGTCACCGAGGACCAGGCCGCCGCGTGGCGCGCCCGGCCGGACGTCGCCGACGCCGCGCTGCTCGGCAACGCCATCGTCAACGCCCGGACCGCGTCCGGCACACCGGTCGACCTCACCCTCTTCGGCGTCGAACCCGGCTCGTTCCTCGAACCGGCGCCCGCCGAGGGGCGTCCCCTCACCGGCGACACCGACATCCTGGTCAGCGACACCGTGCGCGAGGCGGGCATCGCCGTCGGCGACACCATCGTCCTCGAGCGCCTCGGCACCGAACTCACGGTCGCCGGCTTCACCGCCGACAAGCGCACCTTCGGCCACGTCGACGTCGCCTTCCTGCCGCTGCGAACCTGGCAGGCGATCCACGCCGGAACGCGGGCCGGCGAGCTACCCGATCCGCGCGTCTACACCGAGGCGAGCGTCGTCGCCGTCCGGGGTGTCGACGACCGGCTGCCCGACCTCGCCGCGGGCGATGCCGCCGCCGGCACCGCCGCCAAGACCCTCGAGGAATCCTTCGACGCCTCCCCCGGCTACTCCGCCGAGATGATGACGATGTCCCTCATCAAGGGCTTCCTGTACGCGATCTCCGCCCTCGTCGTCGGCGCCTTCTTCAGCATCTGGACCGTCCAGCGCTCCCGGGAACTGGCCGTGCTGCGGGCCATGGGCGCCTCCACGGGTTTCCTCCTGCGCGACGGCCTGGCACAGGCGACGGTCGTGCTCCTCGCGTCGGTGACCGTCGGAGTCCTCCTCGGCCTCGGCCTCGGGTCGGGCCTCGAGGGCAGCGGCATGCCGTTCGCGCTCGAGACCGGCCCCGTCGCGTCCGGCGCCGCGATCCTGGTCCTGCTGGGACTGCTGGGCGCGGCCGTTGCCGTCGTCCGCGTCACCCGCGTCGATCCCCTCACCGCACTCGGAGAGAACCGATGACCACCTCGACCATCCCCACCACCGGCCTGGCCCTGTCCGGCGTCACCCTCCGCTTCGGCGACGGCGACAACACCGTCGTGGCACTGGACGACGTGAACCTGCACGTCGCCGCCGGTGAGCTCGTCGCGATCGTCGGACCCTCGGGCGCCGGCAAGTCGAGTCTGCTGGCCGTCGCCGGCGGTCTCACCCGCCCCACCACGGGTGTCGTCACGCTGGCGGGGATCGACGTCTCCGCCCTGCCGGATCGGGCGCTGACCCGGCTGCGGCGAGAGCGGGTGGGCTTCGTCTTCCAGTCCGGGAACCTCGTTCCCGCCCTGACCGCCCGCGACCAGCTCCGGCTGGTCCCGAAGATCACCGGTCGCCCCGGACGTGATCCGGACGAGCTGCTCGGGGCGGTCGGGATGAGCCATCGCGCCGACCGGCGACCCGGACAGCTCTCCGGCGGCGAACGCCAGCGGGTCGGCATCGCCCGGGCCCTCGTCTCGCGGCCGGCGCTGCTGCTCGTCGACGAACCGACCGCCGCCCTCGACCGCACCCGCAGCCATGAGGTGGTCGAGTTGCTTGCCCGGGAAACCCACGATGCGGGGGTGGCTGGCATCATGGTCACCCACGACCACGACGTGCTGGAGCACTGCGACCGCATCCTGGAGATGGTGGACGGCAGGCTGCACGCCCGCGGCTGACCGCACGAGGAGGGCCCGTGCCGAAGATCTCTGCGGCTACCGTCGCCGAGCATCGCGCAACCCAACTACGGGCACTCCTCGATGCGGCTCACGCACTGTTGACCGAGTCGCCGGAGCGCCCGCCGAGCCTGGGCGAGGTCGCGGCCCGGGCCGGGCTCGCCCGCTCCAGCGTCTACCACTACTTCCGGTCGCGGGAGGATCTGCTGCGCGCGGTCGTCGAGGACATGTTCCCGCGCTGGAACGCGAAGGTGATCGCCGCCATGGACGAGGCCGGCGATCCGGCCGGCCGGGTACTCGCGTACGTCGACGCCAACCTCCGGCTCGTCGCCGAGGGCGAGCACGCGCTCGTCGGAGCGCTCGCCACGGTCACGCCGCAGGCCTTCACCGACGAACGCATGCAGACGCTGCACCGCGAGCTCGTGCTCCCCCTCGTCGAGGCCCTGCGTGAGCACGGGACCACGCATCCGGAACTGGCCGCCGAACTGGTCGGCGCCGTGGTCCACAAGGGCACCGAGCTCATCGAATCCGGCCGGAACCTGGAGGAGGTCCGCCGGGCGGTCCGCGATCTGCTCGAGCTCATCGACGTTTCACGTGAAACGGGCTGAGATCTTTCGGATGCCCCTATTGACAATAGACTGTCAAATCGACAGCATATTGTCATGACTGAGACAGTGCATGTCGCCGTGTACGACACCTTCGCCGACTGGGAGGTCGGTCATGCGATCGCCCACATCAACAAGCCCCTCTGGCACAAGCACCCCGGCCGCTACGCCGTCGCCACCGTCGGCGCCACGCGCGAACCCGTCACCACCATGGGCGGAATCCGCATTCTCCCCGACACCACCCTGGACGAGGTGCGGCCGGAGAACAGCGCGATGCTCGTCCTGGCGGGCAACGACATCTGGAACACCGAGCAGTTCACCCCCTTCGCCGAACGGGCGCGCGACTTCCTCGAGGCCGGGGTCCCGGTGGCCGCGATCTGCGGGGCCACGGGCGGGCTCGCCCTCGCCGGCCTGCTCGACGATCGCGCGCACACGAGCAACGCCGCCGAGTTCCTGGCGAGTGTGGGCTACGCGGGCGGGAATCTCTACCGCGACGAACCGGCCGTCACCGACCGGAATCTGATCACCGCGAGTGCCACCGCCCCGGTCGAGTTCGCCCGCGCGATCCTCGAATGCCTTGAGGTGTTCGAGCCGCACGTCCTCGAATCCTGGTTCAAGCTCTACGGCCGACGCGACCCCGCCGGCTTCTACGAACTCATGGCCGGATGAGCGAGCGCCCGGAACAGGAACTGCTCAGCGGCCTCGCTCTGACGTCGTTCCGGCTCAACGGACAGTTCCTCGAGGTCGCCGAATCCCTCGCGCGTCCGGCCGGGCTCACCGCGGCGTGGTGGCAGGTCCTCGGTGCCGTGCTGCGCGAACCCCTGCCGGTCGCCGGCATCGCCCGCGCGATGGGGATCACCCGCCAGAGCGTGCAGCGGATCGCCGACCTGCTGGTCGAGCGAGGCCTCGCCGAGTACCTGCCCAACCCGGCCCACCGGCGCGCCAAGCTCGTCGCGCCGACCCCGGCGGGACGCGAGGCGGTGTCCGGGATCGATCCGGCGCATGCCGCCTTCGCCCGTCGCCTGGCCGACGCCGTGGGCGAGGAAGTCTTGGCCGGCGCACTGGCCGCGATGCGCCGGCTCTCGGCGGTCCTCGACGAGCTCGCCGAGGAGAAGTGACCGGGCACGACCACAGGCCCGGACATCCGTGATGTCCGGGCCTGTCGTCGATATTCGAGTGTGCGTTGTGGAGCCTAGGAGATTCGAACTCCTGACATCTGCCTTGCAAAGGCAGCGCTCTACCAACTGAGCTAAGGCCCCGTCTGCCGCCTCAGCGGCCGGTGACCTCGTGCCATTCGTCCTCGCTCCGCAACATCCGAGCGAGTCCGACGGCCACCAGCACCACGGTTCCCACAGTGAGAAGAACCTTCATGCTCGCTGCCCTTTCGGCACGGGGAGTGGGCCTAGGAGGACTTGAACCTCCGACCTCTTCGTTATCAGCGAAGCGCTCTAACCGCCTGAGCTATAGGCCCTCGAACCGAGTTGGAACACTACCCCACCGAGCCGCGAAGTCCAAAATCGGCTCGGCGGGGTCACGTTTTCCCAGCTCAGTCCGGGTCTGCGAGGGTGACCTGCACGCCCCCGACGAGGTCGGTGCACAGGTTGTAGATGAACGCCCCCAGGGTGGCCAGAGCGGTCAGCAGGATCGTGTTGACCAGACCGATCACCGTCGCGTACCCGAAGACCTGGCCGGCGGTGATGAGGCCACCCCCACCGGTGTCAGACACCATGTCGGTGAAGGCGCTGTTGAGCCGTTCCCACACGCCCATGCCCGCGAGCACGCCGTACAGCAGACCCACGGCGACCATCCACACGAAGAACAACGAGACGGAGATCACCGAGGAGATCTTCAGCATCGACCACGGATCGATGCGGCGCAGCTGCACGGTCGCCCGCAGCGGCTCACCCGGGACCCGGGCCGCGGCCGCCACCACGGCAGCCGGTTGCGCAGCCGCGGATTCCTCGGCCGGCGCGGACGGCAGCGGATGCTTCACCGTCGACAGGTCCGGCAGGTCCTTCGCCAGGTCCTTGCGTTCGATGTGCCGCGTCGGGCCGTCGATGACGGCCGCCTTCGTCTTGGCCGCCGACCGGTCCGCACCCGGCATCCCCGTCGTGGGCGCGTTCATCGAGGCGGCCGCCGTGCCGGTGACCACCGGACGGGTCGGCGGCGTCGCGGCACCGGACCGGCCGCCGGCCGGATTCACGCCGGGGCGAGCCGCCGCCGGCTTCGCCGGGCCCGGCTGCTGTCCTGCGGGCTGCGCCGATCCGGTCGGGGCCGCGCCGGGCCGCGGGGCGGTCTTGTCACCCCCGGGCCGCGTGGCGGTCTTGTCACCCACAGCGCCGCCCGAGGTGGGCACCGCGGGACGCCCGGTCGAGGACGACATCTGACCCGGGCGGGCCAGATTCGTCTGCGGCACGTTCTGCGGCGCCTCCTGCTGACTCCCGCGCTGCCACGGCGGCGTGGGGGGGCCACCCGGCCGTTGCTGCCCGGGACGCCCCGCCGGCGACGTCCCGCTCTCCGGCGTGGCGGGACCCTGCTTCGCCGCGCCGTCGGCCGGCGCGCCCGGGTTCGCTCCCGCGGCGGGATTCCGGGCGGCACCCGGCGCGTCCGACGGCCCCGCAGCGCCCTCCGGCTTCACCTCGGGAGCCTGCTTCCCGGGCACCTCTCGTCCGTTCTGTCCCTTCGGCGGCTGAGCGGGCGGCCCCTGCTCGGCCCCGTTCGGTCCCTGGGGAGTGCTCACTTACGACTCCTTCGCTTCGAGTACGGCGCTCTCCTCGGGCTCGTCGGCGTTGCGTGCGATCGCCAGCAACGTGTCCCCCTCCCCCAGGTTCATCAACCGCACACCCTTCGTCTGTCGGCCGGCCTTGCGCACCTGCTTCGCGGGGGTCCGGATGACGCCACCGCCCGAGGTGATCGCGTACAGCTCGTCGTCGTCGTCCACGATGAGCGCTCCGACCAGAGTGCCACGCTTGCGGTCGTACTGGATGGTCAGCACGCCCTTGCCGCCGCGGCCCTGCGCCATGTAGTCCTCGATCGGGGTGCGCTTGGCGTACCCGCCGGACGTCGCGACCAGCAGGTACGTGCCCTCGCGGACCACATTGAGGGAGAGCAGGGCATCGTCCTCGTTGAACCGCATGCCCTGCACACCGGAGGTCGCCCGGCCCATCGGCCGCAGCGCCTCGTCGCTCGCCGCGAACCGGATCGACTGTCCCTTCGCGGACACCAGCAACAGGTCGTCGTCCGACGAGCACAGCACCGCGCCGACCAGTTCGTCGTCGCCGCGCAGGTTGATCGCGACGATGCCGCCGGACCGGTTGGAGTCGAAGTCCGACAGGCGCGACTTCTTGACCAGGCCGTTGCGGGTCGCGAGCACCAGATACGGGGCGTCCTCGTAGGACTTGAGCCGGATGACGCCCTGGATCCGCTCGTCCGGCTGGAAGGCCAGCAGGTTGGCCACGTGCTGGCCGCGCGCGGTGCGGTTGGCCTCCGGCAGCTCGTAGGCCTTCGCCCGGTACACCCGGCCCTTGGTGGTGAAGAACAGCAGCCAGTCGTGCGTGGACGTCACGAAGAAGTGCTTGACGATGTCGTCCTGCTTGAGGTCGGCACCCTTGACGCCCTTGCCGCCACGCTTCTGGGACCGGTACAGGTCGGTCTTGGTGCGCTTGGCGTAGCCGGTCTCGGTGATGGTGACGACCACGTCCTCGCGGGCGATGAGGTCCTCGTCGGAGACGTCGCCGTCGGCCGCGACGATGCGGGTGCGACGGTCGTCGCCGTACTTGTCGACGATCTCCTTCAGCTCGTCCCGCACGATCGCGCGCTGGCGCTCGGGCTTGGCGAGGATGTCCTTGAGGTCGTCGATCTCGCGCTCGATCTCGGCGAGTTCGTCGACGATCTTCTGGCGTTCCAGGGCGGCGAGGCGGCGCAGCTGCATAGCCAGGATCGCGTCGGCCTGGATCTCGTCGACGTCGAGCAGTCCGATCAGGCCGGTGCGCGCGTCCTCCACCGTCGCCGAGGCGCGGATCAGCGCGATGACCTCGTCGAGCGCGTCGAGCGCCTTGACGAGTCCGCGCAGGATGTGGGCCCGCTCCTCCGCCTTGCGCAGCAGGTACCGCGTCCGGCGGACGATGACCTCGACCTGATGGTTGACGTACAACCGGATCATCTGGTCGAGCCGCAGGGTGCGCGGCACGCCGTCGACGATCGAGAGCATGTTGCAGCCGAAGCCGGTCTGCAGCTGCGTGTGCTTGTAGAGGTTGTTGAGGACGACCTTCGCCACGGCGTCACGGCGGACGGTGACGACGATGCGCATGCCCACACGGTCCGACGACTCGTCGTGGATGTCGGAGATGCCGGCGATCTTGCCGTCCCGGACCTGCTCGGCGATCGAGGTGATCAGGTTGTCCGGGTTGACCTGATACGGCAGTTCGGTGATGACGATGGAGGTCTTCCCCCGGGCGTCCTCCTCGATCTCCACGACACCGCGCATCCGCACCGAGCCGCGGCCCGTGGTGTACGCGTCCTTGATGCCCTGGCCGCCGACGATCAGGCCCGCCGTCGGGAAGTCCGGCCCCTTGATGCGCTCCATGACGGCCGCCAGGGTGGCTTCCTCGTCGGCCTCGTAGTTCTCGAGCGCCCAGTAGATCGCCTCGGCCACCTCACGGAGGTTGTGCGGCGGGATGTTGGTGGCCATGCCCACCGCGATGCCGCCGGAACCGTTGATCAACAGGTTGGGGATACGGCTGGGGAGAACCACCGGCTCGAGCGTGCGGCCGTCGTAGTTCGGCTGGAAATCGACCGTCTCGTGGTCGATCTCCCGCAGCATCTCCATCGCGAGCGGCGTGAGCCGGCACTCGGTGTACCGCATCGCGGCCGCACCGTCGTTGCCGCGGGAACCGAAGTTGCCCTGGCCGTCCACGAGCGGGTAGCGCATCGACCACGGCTGCGCGAGTCGCACGAGCGTGTCGTAGATCGAGGCGTCGCCGTGCGGATGGTAGTTGCCCATCGTCTCGGCGACGGCACGTGCCGACTTCACGTAGCCGCGGTCCGGGCGGAACCCGTTGTCGTACATTGCGTACAGGACGCGGCGGTGCACCGGCTTGAGACCGTCCCGCACATCGGGCAGGGCGCGGCCCACGATCACGCTCATCGCGTAATCGATGTAGCTGCTCTGCATCTCCTGCTGGATGTCGACGGGCTCGATGCGGTCGTGCCCCGGCCCCTCCGGCGGCAACGTGGTGTCGGTCATGAGCTCCTTCTTCTACTCGGCTCGAACGCCGCGGGCTTCCGCCCGGCGCGCGTCTCGCAACCACACGAGTCTATAGGTGCAGGTCAGCTCGCACACCGACCGATGCGGCGATTCCGCTCGACCGACCCTGCACGTCGCCCGGAATTCGCGTCACGATCGCGCCGGAACGGTCCGCGACGAGTCGGTGCCGTCGTCGTCGGTGGTCCAGCGGGCGAACTCCTGTTCCAGTGCCAGATCCCTCCGGCTGGGCGCGAGCAGCAGCGCCGCGATGGGCACGGTGAGAACGACGATGCCGAGCACGAAGGAGGGGAACAGCAGGGCGGTGACGGTCTGGCCCGCCGGCAGCGGGACGGTCGGGTCGACCTGGACGCGCACACCGGCCATGCCGGTGTAGTGCAGCGCGACGACCGCGCAGCCCATGAGCAGGGCGGCCGGCACCCGGAGCGTCCACCGGTCCGCGGCCTGCGCGAGCCACAGGGCGACCGTGGCCGCGACGACACCGATGGCCACCGAGGCCACGACGAACGCCGTGTCGTGCTCGAGCGAGCCCTGGATCCGGATGGCCCACATGCCGCTGTAGTGCATGAGGCTGACCGCCAGGCCCATCCCGACACCGCCGACGAACAGGCGGACGAGAGACGGGACGCGGTTCACCCACGCGGCGCGGGAGCTCACGAGCCAGAGCCCGAACCAGGTGGCGGCCACCGACAGCGCGACGGAGAAGACGGTCGGTCCCAGCGCGTAACGGACCGCGGTACCCGGGACGTCGAAGCCCATCATCCCGATGAAGTGCATGAGCCAGACGGCCACACCGCCGACGGACAGGGCGGCCATGGCCATCCAGCGGCGGTGGCCGCGGCCGGTCGGGGCGATCAGCGCCTGGCGGGCGCAGGAGAGCCCGACGAACGATCCGACGACGGAGGTGGCATAGGCGAGGAAGAACACCCACATCCCCATGGAGAAGTGGTGCATTTCGTGCGACATCGTGACCTTCTGAGCGTGGCACGCGGAAGTCGGTCCGCACTCGTGCGGTGGCGCGCCACACCGAATCGATACGGGCTGCGACTTCGCCCCCTCGACAGCGATCGGAGCGTATCGCATCGATGTAATTCGAACAGGGGCAGGTCCCGCCCCCGTGCGCTCAGGTGGCCGGACGCCGGGGATCGGCCGGGCTGTGCTGCTGCGCCCACGCCTCGGCCTCGGCCTCCAGTGCGGCCGCCACCCGGTCGGGAGCCATGAGCAACGCCATGATCGGGACCGTCAGGATCAGCATGCCGAGCACGAACACCGGGAAGAGGACGGCGAACACCTCGACCCCCGACGGGGCCGCGGTCGCCGGATCCACCGTCACCTGCACCGCCGCCATCGCGAGGAAGTGCACGCCGATCACCGCCGCGCCGGCGAAGATGCTGCCGCCGATCCGCATCCACCTGCTGTCGGCGACCGTGACCAGCCACAGGACCACCACCGCGGTGAGGCAGGCCGCCACCACGGACGCCGCCACGTAGGTCAGGTCGTATGCGACGGTGCCCTGCAGTTCCATCGCCCACATGATCGAGTAGTGCACGCCGGCGATCCCGGCGCCGAGGACCAGCGACCCGCCCAGCAGCCGTGCCGCCACGGCACCGCGCGACGGCCGGGCCCGGCGCGACACCCGCTTCGGCTGCACGACCACCATGGCGACGAAGGCGGACACCAGCGCCACCGCCATCGAGAAGACGATGCCGAGCAGGTCGTATCGGATGATGCTGCCGTCCACCGTGAAACCCGCCATCGGCAGGAAGTGCGCCAGCCACACCCCGACGCCCCCGGTCGAGAGCGCGGCTCGCATCAGCCAGTACAGCCGCGCCCGTTCCGAACCGGCGGACAACGACTTGCGGGCACTGGCCAGTCCCACGAGCAACCCGATCGCCGACGTCGCGTACGCCAGGACGATCACCCACGTGCCCATGCCGAACAGGTGCACGTGCGTGTCCATCAGGGCGCTACCGGCTGATGCAGCTTGCGCAGCGCGTACTCGGTGACCGTCACGAGCGCCGACTTGGCGGACTCGCGCTGCCGAGCGTCGATCGAGACGATCGGCACGTCCGCCGAGACCGCGAGGGCCTGACGGATGTCCTCGGTCGGGTACCGCGGGGCGTCGTCGAATTCGTTGATCGCGACGATGAACGGCAGGTTCCGGGCCTCGAAGAAGTCGACCGCCGCGAAACTCTCGTCCAGACGCCGGGTGTCGATGAGCACGATGGCACCGATCGCACCTCGGATCAGGTCGTCCCACATGAACCAGAACCGGTGCTGCCCCGGCGTACCGAACAGGTACAGCACGAGATCCTCGGCGAGGCTGATCCGGCCGAAGTCCATCGCGACGGTGGTAGTGGCCTTCTGCGGCGTCGCGCTCAGGTTGTCGACGCCGTCGCTGGCGTTGGTGACCAGCGCTTCGGTGCGCAGCGGAACGATCTCCGAGACCGCCCCCACCAACGTGGTCTTGCCGACACCGAAGCCCCCGGCGATCACGATCTTCGTCGAGGTCACCCGCTTCGGGGAGTTAGAGTTCGCGAAGTCCACTGAGGACCCTTTCAATCAGCTCACGACGCTCCGCGTCGCTCGAATCGTCTTTCAGGGTGGCCAGGATCCGTACGTGCCCGGCTTCGACGAGATCCGCCACGAGTACGCGCGCCACCCCGATCGGCACACCCACCCGCGCCGCGATCTCGGCGACCGACGGGGACTCTCTGCACAAAGCCACGATCGTGGCATTGATGTTGTCCAGGTCCCGGGCACGGTCGTCCGTGCCCGGGAGGACCTGGATCAGTGCCTCCAACGCCAGCTCGACCGCGGGGCTGGTCCGTCCCGAAGTCAGTGAGTACGGCCGGACCAGACTGGGCTGGGCCGGCGGCGACTCCGGCTTGCGTTCTTCCATGGCCACCTCGACGTCAGGACCCCAGACCGATGCGCGGAGTGGCCTCGACCGACGCCCCCACACGATCGACCAGGAGTGCCATCTCGTAACCGACCTGTCCGATGTCGCATTCCGAGGCGGTCAGGGTCGCAAGGTGCGAGCCGTCACCCACGCTCATCAGCAGCAGGTAACCGTGCTGCATCTCCACGACGGACTGGAGCACTCCGCCGCCCTCGAAGAGCTGGGACACGCCGTTGGACAGGCTGGCCAGGCCGGACGTGACGGCAGCGAGCTGCTCGGCACGGTCGACAGGCAGGTGTGCGCTGGCCGCCATCAGGAGGCCGTCCGCGGACACGAGCACGGCGTGGGAGACGCCGGGAACCTCGCGCGCGAAGTTCGACACCAACCAGTCCAGAGGACGAGTTACGTCGGATCCATGGTCAATGTTCATCGAACTCCCTGTTCGTCGGTCTGGGTGGACGCGTGCGCGGAGGCCCGCCCGTTGCGAACCCCTTGCTGGTGACGGCTCAGGTTGGCCCGGATGGCCTCCGGGTCGCGCCGCCGAACAGCCGGCACAGATCCGGTCGCCGGGGAGGCGACCGCACCGGGCACCAGCCTATGACCGGGTGCACGTCGCGGAAGACCCGCGGTGGTGAGTTGCTCCACCGGGGCTTGCGCCGCCTCCTGGGCGGCCCTCCAACCGACGTCCGCCCGCGAGTTCCACTCCGGCCGACGGTCCTCCGGCAGGCTCGTCGGATCGACGAGCCAGCTCGACATCATGTCGGCGAAGATCGGCGTGCCGGCACCCGGACGCAGCGTGTTGACGTCGGGCCGCGGCTGGAAGAACGCGGCCGTCTTGGCCGGGTTCGTTCGGTACCGATGCCGTGCGGCGCGGCCCGGCTGCCCGTCGGCTGCTGCGCTGCCGTGGCCGGCGGACGCGGCGGCCGGGTCTGCGGACTGCTCGGAATGCTGCTGCGGCAGGGAGGAATCGGCGGCGGCCGGCGGCGTCGGCAGCCCGGGAGTGCTCCCGGGGCGGCGCTGCGGCAGACCGTTGCCCGACGCACCGCTGCCCGACGCACCGTTCCCCGACGCACCGTTCCCCGACGCACCGCTGCCCGGCACAGCAGCGGACGGCTGCGGCGACAGGCCCGGCGTGGCACCCGGCCGGCGCTGCGGCAGACCATTGCCCGCGGTGGCCGGAGCCGGCTGCGGCGACAGACCCGGCGTGGCACCCGGCCGGCGCTGCGGCAGACCGCTGCCCGCGGTGGCCGGAGCCGGCTGCGGCGATAGGCCCGGCGTGGCACCCGGCCAGCGCTGCGGCAGACCGCTGCCCGCGGACGACGGAGCCGACTCGGGCGAGGCCGGAGCGGCCGCGGCGGGAGCAGGAGCAGACGAGACCGTCTCCGAGCGGCGCGGCGGCAGGACCGGCGTCGGACCGGGTTGCCGTCGGGGCAGTTCCGACAGCGGCGTGGGCTGGCGCGGCGCAGGACCCGGGATGACACCCGGCTGACGCTGCGGCAGACCGGGAGTCGAGCCGGGGCGGCGCTGCGGCAGACCCGGAGTGGTCCCCGGCTGGCGCTGCGGCAGACCCGCGGATGGCTCCGGAGGAACGGGTGCCGGCTGGCGCTGCGGCAGCGGCGATTCCGGCGCGGGGGTGCGTTCCGGCAGGGCCGGGGCCGCGACGTCGCGCGGCGGCCGCGGAGCCAGGGCCTCGGCCGGACGGCCGTCCTCGCCCATGCGCGGCTGCGGCCCGGTCTGCGACAGGGCGAGCGGCGAGACGAGGAGCACGTCGGGAATGTGGACGCTGGCGGTGATGCCCGGGTTGCGTGCGGTGTCGAACGTCGGGCGCAGCCGCACGGTGAGGCCGTGCCGCGCCGCGAGGCGCGAGACCACGAACAGACCCATGTGGCGGGCGGTGTCGGGACCGACCTCGCCACCGAGAGCAAGCCGCTCGTTGATCGCGTCGAGTTCCTCGGCCGGGATCCCGATACCGCGGTCGGCGATCTCGACGAGCAGGCCACCGTCGACGGCCCGTGCGAAGCTGAACGTCACGGTGCTGTCCGGCGGGGACGCCCGCAGCGAGTTGTCGACGAGCTCGGCGAGCAGGTGGACGATGTCCGTGGCGACCGTGCCGCTGAGTGCGCCTTCCGGCGTCGAGCCGATCTGGACGCGCTGGTAGTCCTCCACCTCGGACATCGCGGCACGCAGGATGTCACCGAGCTGTACGGGCGCGGAGTGGCCGCGCCGCATCCGGGTGCCCGAGAGGATCAGCAGGTTGTCGCCGTTACGGCGCATGCGCGCCGCGAGGTGGTCGAGGCGGAACAGGCTCTCGAGCCGGGCCGGATCCTTCTCCTCGTACTCGAGTCGTTCGATGAGGCCGAGCTGCTGCTCGACGAGCGACTTGCTGCGCCGGGCGAGGGTCTCGAACATGTCGTTGATCTGCAGGCGGAGGTGGGCCTGCTCGCCGGCGAGGCGCAGGGCCTGCCCGTGCATGTCGTCGACGGCGCGGGCGAGCTGGCCGACCTCCTCGGTCGTGTGCACCGGGACCCGCGTGAACTCGATGTCCTCGACGTTGTCACCCACCTTGATGCGGTCGATGGCGTCGGGGAGTTCCTGCCGGGCGACCTTGAGAGCGCCGTAGCGCAGGCGGCGGATCGGGCCGACGAGCGACCGCGACACGAGAAGCGCCAGGACGAGCGCGGCGAGCAGGGCACCGAGCACGATCGCGGTGTCGCGGAGGGCGGCGGAGCGGGTGTCGGAGGCGCGGGCGAGAACGGTCTCGCTGATCGCGTCGGACGCCTCGTCGATGAGGGTGCCGTAGACCTCGACGCTCTGCAGCAGCGACGAGCGCAGGTTCAGGATGGGCAGCGGCCCGTCGCCGGCGGCGTCGATCATCGCGGTGCGCTCGGCGACGCCGTTGCGCAGCTCCTGGATCTGGGCGTCGGACGCCGGATACGACCGGGCGAGCGTCTCGAGCATGGCGAGCTCGGAGCCGGACGCGGACACCAGGGTGGTGCCCGGCTGGTCCGGGTCCCGCAGGATCGCCACGATGCCCATCACTTGATCGAACAGGTAGCGCTGCGACGCCCAGGCGTCGACGAGCCGGGTGCCCTCGGCGAGCACGGACGGATCCTCGATCGGCTCGACGATCGCCTCGACGATGCGGATCAGGTCCTTGCGGATGGCATTGGTCTGCTCGTTGAGCTCGGGGAGCGGGATGTTGCCGGCCGCGATACGGTCTCGCAGCGCCTCGGCGGCGGCCACGGTGCGGGTGAGGTCCGCGGCGATGACCGGATCCAGCTCCGGATTCTGGGACACCGCCCGGACGCGTTCCAGTGTCGCGTCGAGGTTCTCGATCTCGTTCGTGATGCCGGTGCCGGCGGCCAGCGTCGCGGAGGCGGTACCGAAGGCGGTACCGAAGTCGACGAGGTCGGGCACGACGGCCACCTGGTCGGCAGCGGACGAGAAGTGGACGGCGTTGGAGAGCTCCTGCTGCACGCGCAGGCCGCCCAGCACCATTGCCACGGTCACGGGAACGGCGAGAACGGCGGTCACCTTCCAGCGAAGGCCCCACCCTTCGATGTTCCACCACCGCTGCCGAGGTGGCGATTCGTCACTCATCTTCACAGCTCACTTTCCACCCGGTTTCCGCCGCCGACCCACACCCGCGCCACACCGCTCGGTGTCGAGGAGGTGCGGCTGCGGGTGGAGTGGTCGGAAGAGACGTTCCTGAGTGCACGCACCATATCCGTCCGAGTGCGGATAACGAAAGGAGCACGACCACTCCCGGAACCGGCGGGAGTCGCGCCCCGAGCCGGTCACCGAGCCGAAAACTCTACCGACCAGTAACATTCGCGGCCCGGGAACGCGCACCCGACGCGCCGCAGGGCGACGAAAGCGGTGGTGTGAACCTCGTCACACACCCCTTCCGCCGCCCTCTCCGGCGCCGGGGAACCCGGTCAGACGTCCAGGAAGCGAACGTCCTTGGCGTTACGGGTGATGAAACTGCGACGTGCCTCGACGTCCTCGCCCATCAGGATGCTGAACAGCTCGTCGGCTGCGGCCGCGTCGTCGAGCGTCACCTGACGCAGCACGCGCACGCTGGGATCCATGGTGGTCTCCCACAGTTCCTTGGCGTTCATCTCGCCGAGACCCTTGTAACGCTGGATGCCGTCGTCCTTGTTGATCTTCTTGCCGGCGGCGAGACCGCGCTCGAGCAGGCCGTCACGCTCCCGGTCGGAGTACGCGAACTCGGGCTCGGAACGCTGCCACTTGAGCTTGTACAACGGCGGCTGCGCCAGGTACACGTGGCCGTGCTCGACCAGCGGACGCATGAAGCGGAACAGCAGCGTCAGCAGCAGCGTGGCGATGTGCTGGCCGTCGACGTCGGCGTCGGCCATCAGCACGATCTTGTGGTAGCGCAGCTTCGCGATGTCGAACTCGTCGTGGATACCGGTGCCGAAGGCGGTGATGATCGCCTGGACCTCGTTGTTCTTCAGCACGCGATCGATGCGCGCCTTCTCGACATTGATGATCTTGCCGCGCAGCGGCAGAATCGCCTGGTACATCGAGTCGCGTCCCGACTTCGCCGAGCCACCGGCGGAGTCGCCCTCGACGATGTAGATCTCGGACTTGCTCGGGTCGTTCGACCGGCAGTCCGCCAGCTTGCCGGGCAGCCCGCCGAGATCGGTGGCGGACTTGCGCCGGACCAGCTCGCGCGCCTTGCGGGCGGCGACGCGGGCCTGCGCGGACGAGACCGCCTTCGTCACGATGGTCTTCGCGTCGGCCGGGTTCGCCTCGAGCCAGTGCGACAGGTGCTCGTTGCAGGCCCTCTGCACGAACGACTTGACCTCGGTGTTGCCGAGCTTGGTCTTGGTCTGGCCCTCGAACTGCGGTTCGCCGACCTTGACCGAGATGATCGCGGCCAGTCCCTCGCGGATGTCGTCGCCGGTGAGGTTCGGGTCCTTGTCCTTGAGGAGCTTCTTGTCCTTCGCGTACTTGTTGACCACCGAGGTCAGGGCCGCGCGGAAGCCCTCCTCGTGGGTGCCGCCCTCGTGGGTGTTGATCGTGTTGGCGAAGGTGTGGACCGACTCGGAGTAGCCCGAGTTCCACTGCATCGCGACCTCGAGCTCGTGGCCGGTGCCCTTCGCGGTGAAGCCGACGACCGAGTTGTGGATCGGCTGCTTGGTGCGGTTGATGTGCCGCACGTAGTCCTCGAGGCCGCCCGGGTAGTGGTAGACGCGGGTCTTGACCTTGTGATGCTGTTCGGCCTCGGCCTGTTCCTGTTCCTCGGCCTTCTTCGGTGCCTCGGCGAGTTCGCTGACGACCTCGTCGGTGACCTCCTCGGGGGCGACCCGCTCGTCGGTCAGCGTGATCGTCAGGCCCTTGTTGAGGAAGGCCATCTCCTGCAGGCGCCGCGCGACCGTCTCGAAGTTGTAGGTCGTGGTCTCGAAGATGTCCGGGTCCGACCAGAACCGGACGGTGGTGCCGGTGGCCCGCGTGGGCTCGCCCCTGATCAGTTCGCCGGGCTTCGACGACAGGTACGTCTGCTCCCAGTGGTAGCCGTCGTTGTCGATCTCCACCTCGAGCCGGGTGGACAGCGCGTTGACCACCGAGATGCCGACGCCGTGCAGACCGCCGGAGACGGCGTAGGCATCGGAATCGAACTTGCCGCCCGCGTGCAGCTGGGTCAGCACGACCTCGACGGTCGGGATGCCGGAGGCGTGCATCCCGACGGGGATGCCGCGGCCGTCGTCGACGACCTGCACGCCGCCGTCCTCGAGGAGGGTCACCTCGACCTTGGTGGCATGGCCGGCCATCGCCTCGTCGACCGAGTTGTCGACGACCTCCCAGATCAGGTGGTGCAGGCCGCGCTCACCGGTGGAACCGATGTACATGCCGGGGCGCTTGCGCACCGCCTCGAGACCCTCGAGGACGGTGATGGAGGAAGCACCGTACTCACTGTTGCTCTTGTTCGACTTCTGGGCAGCCACGGGTTGGTAGCTCTCCTTCTTCCGCCTGGGTCTCGCGCACACGCGCACGCATTCGGAATTCATCCTACTGCCCGGAAGCGTACTTGCCCCGTCCGACACAGGACGGGCCGCCGACGCCGCTCACCGGCCCGCAGGCGCGGCGTCGCGAGTACGGGAGGGTGAATCGCTAGGGCGACGAGGTTCGGGCAGTGTGCCGCGCCTCGACGTCGCGCACGAAGCGCGCGGTCGCGGCCGCGAGCTCCCCGGCATGCGAGCGCGGCGACCAGTGCCCGGCGTCGAGCGGTTCCCGGCGCAGATCGGTGACCCACTTCTCGGTGTCCTCGTACCCGACCGGCCGCACCGCCCGGTCCCGCAGGCCCTGGATCAGCTGAACGGGGACGTCGGTGCGCCGCTCGCGCGGCGCGCGGAGCCGCCGGCGCAGGTTCGCCCGGTACAGCTTCAGGCCGTGCACCATGTCGTCGGCGAGCGTGGGCGCGACGGGTCCGATCAGGGCCGGGTCGGAGCGGTCGAAGAACCCGACGAATCCCGGCCAGTGCCGGGAGAACCACCACCGCAGCGCAGGCACGGGCAGGCCGGGGGTCTGGAACAGCACCGTGTAGGACGACGCCACGGCCTGCTCGAGCGGGCCGAGCGGGCGCCGCTCCCCCAGCCGGCGACGCATCCACAGCGCGAGGTGGTCGAGGTTCGGCCCGGACACCGAGGTGTACGACGCGATCCGCTCCGCCGCCCCGGGTTCGCACACGGCCTCCCAGCCCAGCACCGACCCCCAGTCGTGCCCGAGCAGGTGCACGGGCGCGTCCGGGCTCACCGCGTCGATCACCGCGAACAGGTCCGCGGCGAGCAGTTCGAGCCGGTAGGCCGCGACGTCGCGCGGCACGGTCGACGCGCCGGCACCGCGGTTGTCGAACCGGACGATCCGGAAGTCGCCGGCCAGCGCGGGCACCACGCGGTCCCACAGGGCATGCGTGTCGGGCCAGCCGTGGACCAGCACGAGGGTCGGCCCCTGCGGGTTGCCCTCCTCGACGAGGTGGAGGCGGACGGCTCCGTTCGTGACGGTACGAGTGGTCATGTTCTCCCTCAGAGGTCGAGTACGAGCCGGCCACCGTCGGCGCGCGAGACACAGACGAGCATCTCCTCGCGACGTTCCTCGGGGGTGAGCCGGTTCTCGCGGTGGTCGGGGGTGCCGGACAGGACCCGCACCCGGCAGGTTCCGCAGAACCCCTGCCGGCACGAGTAGCCGATGCCGGGCCGGCGCCGGCGGATCACTTCGAGCGCCGATTCGTCGGCCGGGACGGCGAGCACCTCTCCGGTGCTCGCCAGTTGGACCTCGAAGGCCCGGCCGTCGACGACGGGTGGGGCACCGAACCGCTCGAAGTGCAGGGCCGACGCCCCCGTGGCGTCGATGCCGGCACGCACCGCGTCCAGCATCGGGGTGGGCCCACAACAGTAGACGGCCCCGCCGGCGGGGGCGCCCGCGAGCAGGTCGGCGCCCGTCGGCGTGCCGTGCTCGTCGTCCGGACGTACGAAAACCCTTGACGGATCCCATGTTCCGATCTCGTCGAGGAACGGCATCGCGGCCCGGGTGCGTCCGGTGTAGACGAGCCGCCAGTCCATTCCGGCACGGTCCGCGGCGCGGGTCATCGCCAGGACGGGAGTGATGCCGATCCCGCCGGCGACGAACAGGGCCGCACCCTCGGCGACGAACGGGAACCCGTTGCGCGGACCGCGCACGGCCACCGGGTCGCCCGGTTCGAGGGCATGCATCTCGAGCGACCCGCCCCCGCCGCCGGGGATCCGGCGAACCGCGACGGTGTAGCGGGTGCGGTCCTCGTGATCGCCGCACAGCGAGTACTGCCGTCGCCGCCCGGAGGGCAGATGGAAGTCGAGGTGGGCACCTGGGTGCCACGCCGGCAGCTCGGCGCCGCCGGGGGCACGCAGCGTCAACCGCACCACGTCGCCGTCGACCGTCACCGGCTCCTTTTCGGTGACAACCAGATTCAGCTGCAGATCGGGGTCCCCGGCACCGGCGGCGCCGTCGTAGCCGAGAGCCGTGACGAGACGCAGGTAGCTCTCCACGACGGATCCGAGCAGGCCCATCGCACGGTCGGTCCGGTTCCGCCCGTGCAGGTCCGACGGGCGACGGTGCCGCGGCAGCACCCCGGTCATCGGGCTGCCGCCCGGGCCGCGGGGGAGGACGCCAGATAGCGGACCGCCTGACCGGTCGAGCCCTCGTGGCTCGGGTGGTACGAGCGGTGGAAGTACCGCGACATGCGCCTGCCGAGGTCCACCGGGCCGGGTAGCGTGCCGCGGCGACTCGCCGCCAGCCAGTCCGAAAGATGGGGTGCACGCACATGTTTCGATGCACGCGCCAGGTCCGGGTCGTGGGCCATGAGGAATCGGGCACCGCGGATCCACAACCACACGAGGACCGGGGTGACGAGGAGCTGGGTGCGGATCCGCCGGGCCTCCCCGGGGTCGAAGTAGCGCATCACGTCGTAGGCGACGCTGCGATGCTCGACCTCCTCGGCGCCGTGCCAGCGCAGCAGGTCGAGCATGGTCGGATCGGTGCCCGCCGCGTCGAGGCCCTTCGCATTGAGGACCCAGTCCCCGAGGAACGCGGTGACGTGCTCGACGGCGGCGATGATGGCGAGCCGCTCGACGAGGTAGTTCTCCGCGCGCAGTCCGGTCAGCGGTCGCCGGCCGAGCAACCGGCCGAACAGCCACCGCATCTGGTCCGTGAACGGGGTGGGATCGAGACCCTTCGACTCGAGTTGCTCGAGTACCCCCTGGTGAGCGTGGGAGTGCACCGATTCCTGGCCGATGAATCCCACGACGTCTTCGCGCAGCTGTTCGTCCTCGATGAGCGGCAGCGCCTCCTTGAACGTCTCGACGAACCACTCCTCCCCCGCCGGCAGCAACAGATGCAGGACGTTGAGCACGTGGGTGCTGAACGGATCGCCCGGCACCCAGTGCAGGGGCAGCGTGCTCCAGTCGAACTCGACGTTGCGGGCCTGGAGCAGGACGCGGTCCGGTTCGATGAGTGGTGTGGACATGGACATACCTCCCGATGCGGACGTGTGCGGCAGCGCACAACCGGCTGATTTCAACGTAACATCGGGTTACATATAAATCCAGGGTCGGATCAGCCGTACGTGTCCCGCGGTCCGCGCCCGCGGACGTGCCGCTCCCCCTTACGCCAGCTCGGCGCCGTCGGCCCGGTGATCCGCAGCTCCTTGACCACCCCGTGCCCGACCGCGGCGGCGATCTTCGCGAGGATCTGCGCCTGCATCATGCGCAGCTGGGTCGCCCACGCGGTCGACTCCGCCGACACGTGCAGCACCCCGTCGCGCAGCGTCGTCGGCGACGCGTGCGAGGCGATATCGTCGCCGACCACGCGCGCCCAACTGCCCAGCACCGTGCCCTCCGACACGCGCCCCGACCATCCCCGCTGCTTGGCCAGCGAGTTCGCCAGCGCGCCGAGCGGCTGCGGGTCCCGCTCGTCGGGGCCCGGGCCCGACCAGCCGCGGCGGCGGCGCCGTGGCCGCAGCGCCCCGCGTGACGCGCGCCCCTGCCCCACCGACTTCCCGCTCGCCTTCGCGGCCGCACGGGCCTCCTCCAGCGCGCGACGGGCCAGGTCGATCCCGCGCAGCGGCGGCTCGGGGAGTTGTTCGCCCGGATTCTCGGTGCTCATCGCAGTGCTCCGTCCACGGTTCCGTCCAGATCCGGCTGCGAGGGATCGCCGCCGTCGAGCCGGGTCAGCACCGAGAGCCGTCCCCGGTCGGTGTCCTCGGCCCGCACCCCGAACCGGACCGCGGACAGCTCCGCCGGCACGTCCTCGGGGACCGCGGCGGTGATGAGTACCTGCTCGGCCGAGGCCGCGACGGCGGCGAGCGCGGTGCGACGACGCCGATCCAGCTCAGCGAACACATCGTCCAGCATGAGGACCGGGTCGGTGCCGTCGGCCCGCAGGAGCGAGAAGGCGCCCAGGCGCAGCGCCAGCGCGAACGACCAGGACTCCCCGTGGCTGGCGAATCCCTTGGCCGGCTGATCACCCAGGATCAGGTCGAGTTCGTCGCGGTGGGGGCCCACCAGGCACACGCCCCGCTCGATCTCCTTCGTCCGCGCCTGCGCCAGCCGGGTCAGGAACGCGGCCTCGAGCACCTCACGGTCGTCGGATCGCGGCGCGCGGGCCGGGTCGGCGAACTCCGGCGGCAGCGCCTCGCCCACCGTGCTGCGGTAACGGAGCAGCGCCGGTCGTGACTCGGGGGCGATCGATCGGTACGCCTCGGCGACGTGCGGGGCGAGCTCGTGCAGCAGCGCGACGCGGGCCGCGAGCAGCTCGGACCCGTGTGCCGCGAGATGGCCGTCCCACACGTCGAGCGTCGCCAGTGCGCTCGCACCGTCGCCGGACCGGCTGCCGCGGCGCAGCGCACCCCCGGCCGTCTTCAGCAGGGCCGAGCGCTGTCGCAGCACCTTGTCGTAGTCGGCGCGGACCCCGCTCATCCGCGGGATGCGGGTGGCGAGCAGCTCGTCGAGGAACCGGCGCCGGTCGCCCGGGTCGCCCCGCACCAGCGACAGGTCCTCCGGCGCGAACAACACCGTCCGCAGGATGCCGAGGATCTCGCGCGGCCGTCGGGTCGGGGACTGGTTGATCCGGCCCCGGTTGGGCCGGCCCTCGTTGAGTTCGACGTCGATACCCAGTTCCCGGCCGCCGTTGACGACGACCGCACCCACCTGGGCGCGCGACGTCCCGCTCCGGAACAACGGGGCATCGCCGGACACCCGGTGCGAGGTCAGCGTCGACAGGTAGCCGAGCGCCTCGAGCAGGTTGGTCTTGCCGTGCCCGTTGCGACCGAGGAACACCGTCGGCCCCGGCGCCAGATTCAGCGAAACGGCTTCCCAGGAACGGAAGTCGCGCAACGAGAAGGTGCGAACGTACACAGGCTCCGACCGTTTCCTGCCCCCGGGTCAGCCCGGCAGGCGCACCGGCATCAGCAGATAGGTGTAGTCGCTGTCCGGGGCGGCGAACGTACCGGAGGCGTCGGGCTCGGGCGCTTCCTCGAGCGCCGGTCGCAGCACCGCGGGACGGCTCGGCGTCGTGAAGCCGAACGACACCTTCTCGCTGTGCAGCGAGCCTAGGCCGTCGAGCAGGTACCCGGGGTTGAACGCAATGATCAGCGGCTCGCCCTGGAACTCCGCGGCGAGGGACTCCTCCGCGCGCCCGGCGTCGTCGCCACCGGCCGACAACAGCAGACCGCCTTCGGTGAACTCGAGCCGCACCTGCGCCCCGCGCTCGGCGACGAGCGCGACGCGCTTGATCGCGTCCACGAGCGGCGCGATGTCGACGGTCGCCATCGCGGTGTGCTCGGTCGGCAGCAACTGGCGGAACTTGGGGAATTCGGCGTCGAGGAGGCGGGTGGTGGTGCGCCGGCCGTCCGCAACGATGCCGAGCAGGCCCTCGGCGCCGACCGACGAACCGGCACCCAGTGCGAGCTGGACGGGCGAATTAGAAGATCCGCCAACGGTTTTCGCCGACTCGGAGAGGGTCTTGGCCGGCACGAGGACCGCGGCGGTCGCGGTGTCGGCGGTGGGCATCCACTCGATCTTGCGGACCGCGAGGCGGAACCGGTCGGTGGCCGCGAGCACCATGTGGGTGCCGTCGATCTCCACACGGATACCGGTCAGCATCGGCAGGGTGTCGTCCTTGCCGGCCGCGACCGCGACCTGGCTGATCGCCTCGGCGAACACCTCCACGGGCAGCGAACCGGTCTGCTGCGGCAACTCGGGCAGCTGCGGGTAGTCCTCGACCGGCATGGTCGGCAGGGAGAACTTCGCGCTACCGCAGTTGATGAGCACCCGCGTTCCGTCGAGCACCACGTCGACGGGTTTGTTGGGCAGCGCGCGGGTGATGTCGGCGAGCAGGCGGCCCGACACGAGTACCTGCCCGAGGGTGATGACCTCTGCGGAGACATGGACCTGCGCGGAGACCTCGTAGTCGAACCCGGAGACGGTCAGTCCCTGCTCGTCGGCGCCGAGGAGGACGCCGCCGAGCACCGGCACCGGCGGCCGCGACGGAAGACTGCGCGCAACCCACGCGACGGAGTCGGCGAAGTCCTCGCGAGCGACACGAAACTTCATGCTTCCAAGCTCCATCGCCCGGCGGATCCTTTCGCTCTGATGGCTGTCGATCGATTCAACGAAGTCTGGCACAGGACCCCGACACCGAGGTCGGCAGCGGGGACGTCGCTCCACGGTATGCGCTCGTGGAGCACTTGGAAAGCCGGAGGCTCGAGGGGGACGCGGCTCTCGAGACCCTGTGCACTCGAGTCCTCCACAAGCCTGTTTTGAAAGAGGAATCTTCGAGAGAAAACACAGAAGTAGTAATAGGGGTTGTGGAATCTGTGGACGAACGACCGTCTACGCTGGTGGGGCGGGCTTCTCGAGCCCCGCACTCTCGAGGATGAACTCGAGGAATTCTCGAGGACGGATGTGGACATCTCGAGAGTGTTCAACATCGGTACACCGTCCGTCCACAAAGATCCCACGTTGTACACACGGTTGTCCACAGGTGTGAGTCACTGCCCATCCGTCTCGAGAATCACACTCACCGCCTACCGCCGGCCCGTCCCCGGATACGACGAAGGGCCCGGACGCGATCGTCCGGGCCCCTGCCACAGGGCGGTACGGCTCAGCGCTTGGAGCGCTGCTTGATGCGCGCAGTCAGCTCCTGCACCTGGTCGTAGACCTTCCGCCGCTCGGTCATCTCCTTGCGAATCTTCTTGTCCGCGTACATGACCGTCGTGTGGTCCCGGCCGAAGGTCTGCCCGATCTTGGGCAGCGAGAGGTCGGTGAGCTCGCGGCACAGATACATCGCGATCTGTCGCGCCTGGGCCAGCGGCCGCGCCTTGCCGGGCCCGCACAGGTCGTCGATCGAGGTGCCGAAGTACTCGGCGGTCACCGCCATGATGGTGGCCGAGTTGATCTCGAGAGCCGTCGAGTCGGGGATGAGGTCCCGCAGCACCACCTCCGCCAGCGTCAGGTCCAGCGGTTGCCGGTTGAGGGACGCGAAGGCCGTCACCCGGATCAGCGCACCCTCGAGTTCGCGGATGTTGCGTTCGATCCTGCTGGCGATCAACTCGAGGACGTCGTGCGGCACGTCCAGCCGGTCCATCCGCGCCTTCTTGCTGAGGATCGCGATGCGGGTCTCGAGTTCGGGCGGCTGGACGTCGGTGATCAGGCCCCACTCGAACCGGGTCCGCAGGCGCTCCTCGAGCGTCGCGAGCTGCTTCGGGGGACGGTCGGACGACACCACGATCTGCTTGTTCGCGTTGTGCAGGGTGTTGAAGGTGTGGAAGAACTCCTCCTGGATACCTTCCTTGCCCTCGATGAACTGGATGTCGTCGACGAGGAGGATGTCCGTCTCGCGGTACCTTCGCTTGAACGCCACCTTGCGGTCGTCGCGGAGGCTGTTGATGAAGTCGTTCGTGAACTCCTCGGTGGAGACGTACTTGACCCGCATGCCCGGGAACAGGCGCTGCGCATAGTGCCCGGCGGCATGCAGCAGGTGCGTCTTGCCCAGGCCGGAGGCACCCCAGATGAACAGCGGGTTGTACGCGCGGGCGGGCGCCTCGGCGATCGCCACCGCGGCCGCGTGGGCGAACCGGTTCGACGCTCCGATGACGAACGTGTCGAACGTGTACTTCGCGTTGAGGCTGCTGCTGCCGGTCGGTGCCGCGGCGGCGGGCGGCGGCGGCTGGGTGAAGTAGGACGGCCACGACTCCCGGACCGCGGTCATGGCCTCCCGGTCGTCATCGACCTCCTCGAGTTCGCCCGTGTCGACCTCGAGCATGCCGTGGTCGAGGGAGGAGGGGCGGCGCCGCCGGAACGGATGCACCATGTCGCGGGGGTCGGTCTCGCGCGGTCCGGTGGGAATCGGCCGCGTATCGAACGCGTGGGGCTCGGGCGCGCGGGGGTCCGGCGGCAGGCCCTCGAGGGGCAGCGTGTCCCGGGGCACGGCGTAGGGGTCCTCGGCGGGATCGTCGACGGCCGCCGAGGGTTCGATGCGCACGCCGAGTCCCTCGACGCGATGGCCGAGGGTGCGGTGGAGCGCGCGGAGGATCGGCTCGCGCAGATCCCGCTCGATGGCCTCCTGCGCGAACGAGGACGGAACCGACAGGAGGGCGAAACCCTGCGCCAGGGTGATCGGCCTGACCAGGGCGAGCCACGCCTTCTGGCCCTTGCTGAGGCCCTCGCCGTCGGCGGTCAGCTCCGCGACGACGTCCGGCCACACGTCGGCCAGCGCGTTCGGCTCGTCGTTCACGTCGCGTCCTCCCCAGTTCTCTCGATCCGAATTCCACACGATTATCCACAGATGTGGACAACCACAGGGTGGCGGCCTGTGGGATGTGGATTGGGAGTTGTAGAGAGCGGGGCACACCGAGGACGAGACGCGAGGTCCGGCTCGGACACGAAGTGCCCAGTGTGACATGTCTCGAGAAGCCCGGCGCGCGCGGCCCGGGCTAGCGACTGCGCGTGCCGGTCCGCGCGCAGACCGGCGGCCGGGCGCAGCGCCGGTGCCCGCGCGGCGGAAGCGAGTGGCCCCGCTCACCGCGGTGGTGGGCGACGAGGAACAACCCCGGCGAAACCATGAACGGGAGCGTACCGGAATGTGAACGGAGTCACACGACTTCGTGTTGCGAACGTGACGCACGGGAAAATGGGTGTGTGGCGTGTCGTCTTGCGTGTGCCGAGCCGGCGCGGTTTGATTTCGTGCTTGCCGCCGAGTAGCCTCGAACAGTCACTCATACAGCAGTGACGGATCCGTGCTGCCACGCAGTATTTTTCGCGTACGGCACGTGTCATGCGATTTCCGTACACGTTGGACCGAGGACGCCGACCGGCGTCATAGAACTTCGAGGAGTGTTGACCGTGGCCAAGGGCAAGCGGACGTTCCAGCCGAACAACCGACGCCGCGCGCGCGTTCACGGCTTCCGTCTCCGGATGCGGACCCGTGCGGGTCGTGCGATCGTGTCGGCGCGTCGCCGCAAGGGCCGCACTTCGCTCACCGCCTGATCCCCGATTCCGGGAGCTCGGGGTGCTACCTGAGCCGTATCGCCTGCGGCGCCGCGCGGACTTCTCCGAGACCGTTCGTCGTGGCCGCCGGCAGGGGCGGCGAGATCTGGTCGTTCACGCGATCGAGCGGGAGCAGGCCGAGCTGGTGGTGAGTTTCGGCGGTCCGCGGTTCGGATTCGTCGTGAGCAAGGCTGTCGGGCCGGCGGTGATTCGACATCGAGTCGCACGCCGGCTTCGTCATATCTGTGCGACTCTCGTCGACGAGGTTCCCGCCGGCGCAGACGTCGTCGTCCGGGCGCTTCCGGGTGCCGCCTCGGCCTCCTCGCAGGAACTCGACCGGCAGGTTCGCTCCGGCCTCGCCCGACTGGGTCTGGTCGCGACGGCGCGGCGGCCGGGATGAACACGGACGGGATGAACGCGGACGGCGTGCTGCGGTCGGTGCGCTCCGCACCGGCCCGGATGTTGATCTTCTGCATCGAGCTCTATCGCACGTACGTGTCTCCGACACGCATGCCGACCTGCCGTTTCACCCCGACCTGCAGCGAATACGCCGTCGAGGCGTTGCGAACCCGGGGGTTCGTGGTCGGCTCCGTGCTGACGGTCGTCCGCCTGCTCAAATGTGCGCCCTGGCACCCTGGGGGTTGGGATCCGGTGCCCGAGCGGCGGCATCGATCGGTCGACCGGGGTCCCTGACCGGCACTGAAGACTTCGGACCGACGCCGCTGGGTGGCGACCTTGGACGACCTGAGGAGTACATAGAGCCGTGCTCGACTTCATCTACTATCCCGTGTCCTGGATCCTCTGGGTCTGGCACAACGCCTTCACGGCCCTGCCCGGACTGGAGCCCGACGACGGCGCGACGTGGGCGCTGTCCGTGGTGTTCCTCGTCTTCACGCTGCGCGCGATCCTGTACAAGCCGTTCGTCAAGCAGGTCCGGACGACGCGGCAGATGCAGGAACTGCAACCGCAGATCAAGGCGCTGCAGAAGAAGTACTCCAACGACCGGCAGCGGCAGGCCGTCGAACTCCAGAAGCTGCAGAAGGAACACGGCTTCAACCCGCTGATGGGTTGCCTCCCGGTGCTGTTGCAGGCGCCGGTGTTCATCGGTCTGTTCCACGTGCTGCGCTCGTTCAACCGCACCGGTGAAGGATTCGGTCAGCTCGGCCTGTCGCCGGAGGAGAACGCCCAGCTCGGAAACTATGCGTTCAGCCCGGAGGACGTGCAGTCCTTCCTCAGTGCGCGCCTGTTCGGCGCGCCGATCTCGGCGTGGATCACCCAGCCCGAGGCGTCGCTGGTGGCGTTCGAGCCGTTCGGCGGCATCCCCTCCCGCCTCGACATCGCGCTCGTGGCGATTCCGCTGATGATCGTCGCGGGCATCGCGACCCACTTCAACTCCCGCGCCTCCGTCGCGCGGCAGAGCGCGCAGGCCGCGGCGAATCCGCAGGCCGCGATCATGAACAAGCTGGCGCTGTGGGTGTTCCCGCTCGGCGTCATCGTCGGCGGCCCGTTCCTGCCGATCGCCATCCTCCTGTACTGGGTGAGCAACAACATCTGGACCTACGCCCAGCAGCACATCGTCTTCCGCAAGATCGACCAGGAGGAAGAGGCCAAGAAGCAGGCCGCGATCGCACGCCGCAGCGACAACGCCCCCAAGCCGGGTGCCCGTCCCGATCGGACCGCGAAGAAGAAGGCTCCGTCCACCACCGGGGAGGACGCTGTCGCCGGTGCCGCGGACGCTTCGGAGATCTCGCTGGAGAAGCCGGCCGCGGACGACACCTCCGGCGGTGCCGGGCCGTCCGCCCCGCCGGCCGGAGGCCCGAAGAACGTCGCCGGATCGAAACGCCCCAGCGGCTCGAAGAACTCCAAGCGCAAGCGGCGCTGACCGAAGAAGAGAGAGCGAATCATGGCCAGTGACCTGGACAAGGCACAGGAGGATGCCGACGTGACCACCGAGACGCCGGATCTCGATGCGGATTCCGACTCCGAGGACGATCTCCTGATCGAGGAGGGCGAAATCGCCGGCGACTACCTCGAGCAGCTGCTCGACGTCCTGGACTTCGACG
Organism: Rhodococcus sp. M8; assembly: GCF_015654185.1. Taxonomy (NCBI): domain Bacteria; kingdom Bacillati; phylum Actinomycetota; class Actinomycetes; order Mycobacteriales; family Nocardiaceae; genus Rhodococcus; species Rhodococcus sp. M8. Next base: position 3,822,082 of record NZ_CP064065.1, on the reverse strand, counting down.
GCGACATCGATCTCGACGTGGAGGGCGACCGTGCGGTCGTGAGCATCGACGGCGGCAAGGATCTCTCCAAGCTCGTCGGCCGCGACGGCGAGGTACTCGATGCCCTGCAGGAGCTCACCCGCCTCGCGGTGCAGCAGGTCACCGGCGAGCGCAGCAAGCTGATGCTCGACATCGCGGGGTGGCGGGCGGGCAAGCGCGCAGAGCTCAGCCAGCTCGGTACGGCCGCCGCGAAGCGGGTACTCGAGACCGGGGAGCGCGAGGAGCTGACCCCGATGACGCCCTTCGAGCGCAAGATCGTCCACGACGCCGTGGCCAAGATCGAGGGTGTGTCCAGCGAGAGCGAGGGCGCCGAGCCGCAGCGCCGGGTCGTCGTCGTCAAGAACTGACCGGACAGCAGTATCGATCGGACAGCAGTAGCGATCGGACAGCAGTGCGTGGGAGGGATCTCGGCGGGTGCGTCGGGATCCCTCCTTTCTTCGAGGCCAGTGTCGTCGGGAGAGGATGTTTCACGTGGAACAGGACGAGGCGCGCATCCACGAGATCGCCGTTCGCGTCTTCGGTGAGCGACTCGGTCTTGCCGAGCAGTACCGGGATTCCCTCGCTACCGACGGTGTGGAGCGCGGTCTCATCGGTCCGCGCGAGGTCCCCCGCCTGTGGGACCGCCACCTGCTCAACTGCGCAGTGCTGGGTGAACTGATCGACGAAGGCGAACGTGTCGTCGATGTGGGCAGCGGTGCCGGGCTTCCGGGTATCCCGTTGGCGATCGCCCGCCCCGATCTGCATGTGACCCTCGTCGAACCCCTGCTGCGACGGTCGGTGTATCTGGCCGAGTTCGTCGAAACGCACGGCCTGACCAACGTGCTCGTCATCCGCGGCCGTGCGGAGCAGCCCGGCGTCGTGAAGGAAGCCGGCGGATCCGACGTCGTCACCTCGCGTGCGGTGGCGCCGCTGGCGAAGCTCGCCAAGTGGTCGCTGCCGCTCGTGCACGAGGGCGGACGGATGCTGGCGCTCAAGGGCTCCAGCGCGGCGGAGGAGATCGAACGCGATCGCGACGAACTCGCCCGTCTCGGTGCCGGCAACCTCGAGGTCCTCGAGTGCGGCGTGGGTCTGCTCGAGACCCCCACCCTCGTTGTGAAGGCGGAGCGGATGCCGCGGCCGGTGCGACGGCGCAAGAAGCGCTGATCAGGTTTCACGTGAAACCGCCCCCCTCCCCCACTCGAGCGGTCCCCCGCCTCGAGTGCGCCGACTCGAGATGTGCGCGACTCGAGACTCTCGAGCTGAACGATTCTCTCGAGCAGGCGCCACTGTTTTCGCTGCAACCCGTGCGAGCCGCCCCTCGCGTCCCGATGGCGTGACGCGGAAGGCTGCATCCTGACGGCACCTGCATCGCCCGCCGCTCACCGCGTGCGCCGCGTCCGGAAATCCCCTCCTCGACTGTGAACTCCGGTTCTGCGCCGCCGAGACCGCGTGGAAGTCCGCCGTCTGCCGTTCCTTTGATCCCAGTTTAGTCCGAAGTTGTTGCCTGCCTTGGCTTTTGGGATCACGAACGGAATTCGTCCGGGAGCGCGGATCTTTCGCGGCAACCGCCCATCCATCCACTCGATGGCATTTCGTCACTGTGACAGATAATTTCCCGCCCGCTCGGATGGCGCCCGGTCCGCCGCCGCCACCCGGTGGCGTTTCACGTGAAACGGCACCGGCGGGGAGATCTCTGTTTCACGTGAAACGTCAGGTTTCACGTGAAACATCATCTTCGTCGGCGACGTCGTCGCACTCCTCCGGAAGGTGGATGGGATACTGGTCGAAACGAGGAAACGGAGTGGGCCGGCAGGGTCGCCAACCTGCGCCGGCGCAACCCGCTTTCCGAGTTCACGCATCAGCCACTACGCCTCGGCTCACTCCGCCCGGTCGCGGGACCGAAACGGTGGCCGGCCGGGGTGGCCGGTCGTGGACCACCGGCGTGGTTTCGCGAGGGGGATGTACCGTGCCAACCGGGTGTGTCGACAACAAGGGAGCGGTCAATGTCGGGTGGATCTGAATCCGCTGTTTCACGTGAAACCGAGGCGCAGAGGCCGACGGGAGCCGAGTCCGAGTCCGTCGAGGACGAGTTCTCTCCGATTCCGTACGAGGGGCTCTCGCCGTTGGACACACCGATCGGCGCCGCTGCGCACCGAGCCAGCCAGGTACTTCACCCGAGTTCCGTGAACGCACTCCCCAAGCCGGCTCGCCGCCGCGTCATTACGATCGCGAACCAGAAGGGTGGCGTCGGCAAGACCACGTCCACGGTGAACCTGGCGTCGGCCCTCGCTGTTCAGGGGTTGACCGTCCTCGTCGTCGATCTCGACCCCCAGGGCAATGCCAGCACCGCCCTCGGGGTGCCGCACCACTCCGGCGTCCCGTCGAGCTACGAGGTGCTCCTCGGGGAGGTGAAGGCCGCCGAAGCCATCCAGCAGAGCCCGCACAGCGAGCGCCTGTTCTGTATCCCGGCCACCATCGACCTCGCCGGCGCCGAGATCGAACTCGTCTCGATGGTCGCGCGGGAGAACCGTCTCAAGAACGCTCTCTCCCCCGCCGCGCTCGGCGATGAGGACTTCGACTACGTCATCATCGACTGCCCGCCGTCGCTGGGTCTCCTCACCGTCAACGCGCTCGTGGCGGCGAAGGAGGTGCTCATCCCCATCCAGTGCGAGTACTACGCGCTGGAGGGGGTCGGCCAGCTGCTGCGCAACATCGAACTCGTCCAGTCGCACCTCAATCCCGAACTGCACGTCTCGACCGTGCTGCTCACCATGTACGACGCCCGCACCAAGCTCGCCGATCAGGTCGCGGAGGAGGTTCGCGCCCACTTCGGCAGCGCGGTGCTGCGGTCCGTCATCCCCCGCAGCGTGAAGGTCTCGGAAGCTCCCGGTTACGGGATGACTGTTCTCGACTACGATCCAGGTTCGCGCGGTGCGATGAGCTACCTCGACGCGGGACGCGAACTGGCGGCACGCGGATACCGGAACGAGAAGCAGGGGAACGAATGAGCGCGACACGCAAAGGCGGGTTGGGGCGGGGTCTGGCATCGCTGATTCCGACCGGCCCGGCGGCCGCCCCCGGCCTCGGTAACGCTGCGGCCGACGTGATCATCGGCGACAACCGCAAGAACGCCGCTCCGAAAACCACGTCGAACAAGGCCACCGCCACCGAACAGGCGACTCCCCCGGCCGCGAAGGCCGCGGGTAACGGCGCCCCGGCGCCGGCGGACACGCCCCTCCCTTCCCCCGCCGGAGCGGTCTACCTCGAGATCGAGGCGGACAAGATCGAGCCGAACCCGCGCCAGCCGCGGCAGGTCTTCGACGAGGAAGCGCTCGCCGAACTCGTCCACTCCATCCGTGAGTTCGGGCTCATGCAGCCCATCGTCGTGCGCAGGCTCGACGGAGAGCGGTACCAGCTCGTCATGGGCGAGCGCCGGTGGCGTGCCGGCCAGGAGGCCGGTCTCGCCACGATCCCGGCGATCGTCCGTGAGACCGACGACCAGTCCCTCCTGCGTGACGCGCTGCTGGAGAACATCCACCGGGTCCAGCTCAACCCGCTCGAGGAGGCGGCGGCGTATCAGCAGTTGCTCGAGGAGTTCGGCGTCACCCACGAGGAACTGGCGGCCCGCATCGGCCGATCCCGGCCGGTGGTCACCAACATGATCCGTCTGCTCAAGCTGCCGATCCCCGTCCAGCGGCGGGTGGCGGCGGGTGTGCTCTCCGCCGGGCACGCTCGCGCGCTGCTGTCGCTCGAGGCCGGACCCGACGCCCAGGAGGTGCTCGCCGCGCGCATCGTCGCCGAGGGCCTCTCCGTGCGGGCCACCGAGGAGGCGGTCATGCTGGCGAACCGCGGCGACGGGAAGGACCCCGCACCGCAGCAGCGCCGCAAGCCCATCCAGATGCCCGGCCTCCAGGACGTCGCGGAGCGCCTGTCCAATTCCTTCGACACCCGTGTCACAGTCAGCCTGGGCAAGCGAAAGGGCAAGATCGTTGTGGAGTTCGGCTCGGTCGACGACCTGGAGCGGATCGTGGCGATGATGGAATCTCAGGCCAACCCCTCTTGACGCCTCGGCACGTCAGGACGACAGTCGAGGATACGGACTTGGAGGCTGAGTAACCCAGTGTCGACTCGAGTCACAACACTCACCCTGGGCGGAATGGATCAGCTGTCGGCACACGCCCGGCGCTGTGTGTTCTGGGAGATGGACCCCGCGGCGGTACACGACGCGGGCGGGTTCTACGATCCGGAGTTCGAGAAGGAGGCATGGCTGTCGATGGTCATGCTCCAGTGGGGTTCCTGCGCCCAGGTCGCCACGCTCGACGACAAGCCCGCCGGTAGCGCGTTCTACGCCCCGCCGAACATGGTGCCGCGCGCTCAGCTGTTCCCGACGTCCCCGGTGAGCGCGGATGCCATCCTGCTGACCACCGTCCGGATCGAGCCGCTCGCGGAGGGCAGCGATCTCGGGGCGGCACTGATCCGCGCGGTGATCTCCGATCTGGTCCGCCGTAACGTGCGCGCGATCGAGGCGTTCGGGTATCGGACTGCCGGCGAGGACGAGAGCGACGTTCCCGGGGCAACGGCCGCACGGGACTGCTCCCCCGCCGAGTGCATGGTCGAGGCCGGCTTCCTCGAGGACATGGGTTTCGAGGTCGTCGCTCCCCACCACCGCTTCCCGAGGTTGCGGCTCGAACTCGACCGCGACCACGAATGGAAGGTGGGGGTCGAGGCGGCGCTGGATCGACTGCTCGAGGAGGCCGCGCTCACCGTCGCGGGCATGTCGGGGCGTACCCCGGTGGGGGCGGCCCGCTGAGCGAACCGCTCAGCGGGTCTCGGTGATCGACAGTTCCTCGGCGAGCAGTTCGGCGAAGGTGTAGGTGCCGGTGGGCTGGTCGTCCTGACCGAGCAGGTACAGCCGCTTGACCGAGATGAGGATGGCTTCGGCGATGATGTCGCGCGAACGCGGGTTGGCGAGGACCGCGGCGTCCTGCGTGTTCGTGAGGTAGCCGAGGTCGATCTGTACGGTCGGCATGTTCGTCAGGCGCAGCAGATCCCAGGTGCGACCGTGGCTACGGCAGTCCCGCAGCGGCGTGCGGGCCGTCACCTCGCGCTGGATGAAGCCGGTGAGCACCTGGCCGATCATCGACTCGGAGCCGTGCGCGTTGCCGTAATGGAAGCTCGCGATGCCGCTCGCGGCCGGATTGGGGCTGCTGTCGCAGCGCAGGGAGATCATCAGGTCCGCGCCGAACGCGTTGGAGGTGCCGGCCCGCTCGATGTTCGACGGATTCGCGTGGTACGGCCGGGAGAGGAAGGTCTCCATTCCGGTCGCGGCCATGCGGCCCTCGAGGCGACGAGCGAGGTCCCACAGGATGTCGGCCTCGGAGATGTCGCCATGCGGGCTGCGCACGATGATGCCGTGGTCGCGGCCACCGAGGCCGGGATCGATGACGATGCGCTTGCCGCTCAGGTGCGGACCGGACCGGCGGACGATCTCCTCCTCGCTGATGGCGTGCGGCGATCCGCCGGTGACCCGGGTGCCGAGCAGTTCCAGCGACCGGAGGGTCTCCGCGCCGCAGATGCCGTCGGGTGCGAGGCCGATCTCCCGCTGGAAGGAGCTCAGGGCCTCGTGGGTGCGCGGCCCGAAGTAGCCGTCGACCCGGTCCACGTAGAACCCGAGATCCTGCAGGCGTCGCTGCAACGTCGCGACGTCGTCGCCGTAGAGCGGTGCGGAGAGCTGATAGATGAGGGTGCGGGCGCCGAGCCGATACGAGGCTTCCTTCAGCGACCGGTAGGTGGCGGGACCGACGACGCCGTCGACGAGCAGACCGCGCTGCTGCTGGAACGCACGCACCGCGCTGTCGAGCTCACGGTCGAACACCGCATCGGAGCCCACCCAGCTGTCGCCGGCGGAGACGTCGGACTCGCCGTGCAGAAATCCGAGGCCGGTGAGGGTGCTCCGGATTTCGGCGACGGCAGGGCCATGGTCGCCGTAGCGCAGTCGGTGCATGTCTCGGCCCTTTCCGTGCTGCTGACCTGCTGTGCCCGGTGTGACACCAGACCATCGTTCGATTGTCGCAGATGCGCCCGGATCACGAATAATCCGGGCGCATCCGTGTCGACGGGGAAACGGTGACTCAGAGCACGTCGGCGAGGTCGCGGAGGAGAGCCGCCTTGCCCTTCGCACCGACGATCGTCTTCACCGGCTTGCCACCGGAGAACAGGATCATCGTCGGGATCGACATGACCTTGTAGTCGCGCGCCGCGGCGGGGTTGGCGTCGATGTCGAGCTTGGCGATCTTGAGCTTCTCGGAGTGCTCCCCGGCGATCTCCTCGAGAACGGGAGCCACCATCTTGCACGGGCCGCACCAGGTCGCCCAGAAATCGACCAGTACCGGCTTGTCGGACTGCAGGACGTCCTCGACGAACGAGGCGTCGGAGATGGTGACGGTGTTCTTCTCGGCCACGATGGCTCCTACTCGATGGGTGTGGAAGGGGTCAGTATCCGGCGTTGACGGTGATCGGGTGGCGGTCTTCCTGCTCGGCGAGCCAGCGTTCGGCGTCGAGCGAGGCGGAACAGCCGGTGCCGGCGGCGGTGATGGCCTGGCGGTAGAGGTGGTCGACGAGGTCGCCCGCGGCGAAGACGCCCGGCAGGTTGGTGGCGGTGGTCGGGGTCTGCACCTGGACGTAGCCGGCGTCGTCGAGGTCGATCTGGCCGCGGACGAGTTCGCTGCGCGGGTCGTGGCCGATCGCGACGAACATGCCGGTCACCGGGACGGTGCTGCGCTCGCCGGTGACGGTGTCCTCGAGGACCAGGCCGGTGACGGCGGTGTCGCCGAGCACCTCGACGGGCTTGGCGTTGGTGACGATGCGGATCTTCTCGTTCGCGCGGGCGCGGTCGAGCATGATCTTCGAGGCGCGGAATTCCTCGCGGCGGTGGATGAGGGTGACGCTGCGGGCGAAGCGGGTCAGGAAGGTGGCTTCCTCCATGGCGGAGTCGCCGCCGCCGACGACGGCGATGTCCTGGTCACGGAAGAAGAAGCCGTCGCAGGTGGCGCAGGCGGACACGCCGCGGCCGAGGAGCTGCTCCTCGCCGGGGATGCCGAGGTAGCGCGCGGCGGCACCCATCGCCAGGATGACGGCGCGGGCGTGGTAGGTCTGTCCGTTGGCGACGACCTTCTTGACCGGGCCGGTCAGGTCGAGTTCGTCGACGTCCTCGGTGCGGATGTCGGCGCCGAAGCGCAGGGCCTGCTCGCGCATCTGGTCCATCAGGTCCGGTCCCATGATGCCCTCGCGGAAGCCGGGGAAATTCTCGACTTCGGTGGTGGTCATCAGGGCGCCGCCGAACTGGGTTCCCTCGAACAGCAGCGGGGACAGCTCGGCGCGGGCGGCGTAGATCCCGGCGGTGTATCCGGCCGGGCCCGAACCGACGATGATCAGGTCGTGGATCGTGGATTCAGTGGTCATGCGAGCCTTCCGGTGTCTGCTGGTACTTCTGTCTGCTGGTACTTCGATACGGGACGGTCGAGCCTGGAGGCCCGTGACCGGGACGTCGGTGGTCCACAAGACGTCAGTGGTCCACAACATGGGTCAACAACAGGGTAAGGGGTGTTGTTCCTCGAGTGCCGTGCGTCACGCCACACCGAGGCGTACCCTGCCCACCCGGACGGCAAGCGGACGGCAAGGGAACCGCAAGGCCGAATCGTCACGCTGACGGTATGACCGTAACTCCCGCACTGCTGTACCGCCTCGGCGCGGTGTCCGTCGTCGCCGCGTTCCCGTTGAACCTCGCCGGCGGCCTCCTGCATCCCGTCGTCGACGGCGCCGCGCATTCGGTGCCGGCGCTGTCCGCTCCGATCAATCCCCTCCCCCACGTCCTCCTGCTGTCGGGAACGCTGCTGTTGATGCTCGGTGTGCCCGCGCTGTACGCCTGGGTCGCCGCCGGAACCGGAATGCTCGGTCTCGTCGCGTACGTCACATACTTCCTGTCCTCGGTGCTGGTGGCGTTCTCGCACCTGGTGATCGAAGCCTTCGTCTCCGTGCCGTTCTCGCGCGATCCGGCGACGGCAGGGGCGATCTCCGGGTCGGACACCCTCCTCGACTACGAGCCCTATGTGCTCCTGCAGACCGTCAGCGGACTCGTCTTCATGGGCAGCATGATCCTGTTCGGCATCGCGCTGATCCGTTCGCGTGCGGTACCGGTGTGGATCGGCGCCCTCATGGCGGCGGGCGGTGCCGTTCTCCTGCTGCCGATTCCGGCGATGCCGGGCGTGACCGGACTGGTCGTCGAAATTCCACGCGGTTGCGCGTTCGCGGCGATCGGGCTGTGCGTCCTGTCCGCGACACGACGGAACGGGCTCAACGCCACGCCGCCCACGCCGGGTCGTGCAGTTGTGCCGACACCGTCGCGGTGAGTGTCTCGGCCGCATCGCGGAATCGGTGTGCCGAGTCCGCATCGCCGAGCATCGCCGCGGTCTCGGCGAGGGCAGCGTCCACGGGGCCGGCGTGGAACGAGCCGGAATCCAGGCCGGCGATGCGGCCGCTGAACGGCAGCAACTGCGCATGGCAGTCCCGTGCCGTCGCCGTGTCCGCGAGCCGGGCCGCGGCACGGGCGCGCAGGCATGTCATGGCCAGCCAGTAGTAGTCGCGCCGGAACGGCCGCTGGGCGCGCCACAACTGCCGCGCCCGTTCGTGTTCACCGCTGTCGAGCAGGGCGAGGACCAACGGGAACCGGACACTGTGCGGCCGTGCCGATTCGAGTGCGGACAACTCGGCGACGAGCGGAGCGAAGTCGTCGCGCGCCGTTGCCACACCGATGCGTCCGACGGTACCGATCCACCGGGCCGAGGCGGTACCCTCCGCCTCGAGTTGTGCTGCGACGGTGTCATATCCGCGCTGTGCGCCGTCCTCGTCGCCGGCGAGGAGGCGCACCAGGGCGCGGAACAGTTCGACCACGCCGAGCAACTGGGAGAGCTGCCGGCCGGCCGCGTACCGCACGGCGAGTTCGGCGTGGCGACGGGCCTCGTCGAGTTCGGTGTCTGCGGCGGCGGCGAGGAACCACTGGAAGTGTGCCTGCGCCTGATACGCGGCGTCCCCCGCGTCGCCGGCGACGGTGAGGAGTTCCGCGGCGATGTCACGCCGCTGCGCCACGAGGTCCGGGCCGTACGCGACGAATCCGAGGGCGTTGAGCGCACGGCAGCGCAGCCCGGCGTCGGCGGTTCCCCGCGCGAGGGCGTGCGCGCGGCGGGCCGCGGCGAGGGCGGCCACCGAGTCGGCGCCCTCGAGTTCGAAGACGGCGGTGACGAGCAGCAGGACCCGGTCGTGGTCGCCGAGGGCGGTGGTGGCGAGGAGTGACTGCACGGGGTCGAGGATGCGCCGGTCCGGTTCGTCGTCGACCCGGACGGTCCAGGTGACCGGCGCGGACCACGAAGTGAGCGCCGCAACGAGGGCCGGCGGGTCACCGATCCGCCGGGCGAGATCCACGGCGCGTTGGCGCACGACGCGTGCGGTGACCACGTCGCCGGTGTGGGCGAGCGCTCCGACGTATCCGGTGAGCAGCGGCAGCAGGCCGTCTTCCGGTACGACGGTGGACATCTCGTGTGCCGACACCGCAGCGCCCCACAGGGTGACCGCATCGGCTCGGGCGCCGAGAGCGTCGGCGCGACGGGCCGCCGCGGTGAGGTGCGCGACGGCGTGGTGGGCGGTGGACGGGGTGGCCGCGAGCGCCGCATGGTGTGCCGTCGCGGCCACCTCGGCCGGCCGCAGGGCGGACAACGCCGCGAGGGCCGCGCCGTGCAGACGGGTGCGCCGGAGGCGTGACTGCCCCGCGTACAGGGTTTCCCGGACGAGATTGTGGGTGAACCGGATCCGCTCGGGCGCGGGTTCCTCGAGCAGGCGGGCGCGCAGGGCCGGCTCGAGTGGCTCGAGGAGGGACTCGAGGTCGGTTCCGCACATCGCGGCGAGCACGTCCAGGTCGGCTTCGCGTCCGAGGACGGCGGCCGCGGACAGCACGGCGACGGTAGCCTCGGGCAGCGTGTGGATGCGGTGGTGCAGTACGTCGGCGATCCCGGCCGGCACGTCGTGATGGAGTGCCCGGACGCCCCGGTCGGCGATCAGCAGAGCAAATTCTCTGACGAACAACGGATTTCGGTCGGTCCGGGCGACGAGCAACGCCATGTCCTCGGGCGCCAGGGCGACGACGCCGCATTCGCGGACGAGGCGGGCGATGCCGTCGTCGGTCAGCGGGGCGAGGCGGAGCTGCCGGCCGGGGCACGCGTTCGTCGCCGCGCGGACGGCGGCGAGTTCGCTCCCCGCCTCGGTGGGCCGATAGGTGGCGACGGCGAGCAGCGGCCGGGTTCGCAGGGCGGCGAGGGTGAGGCGCAGCAGGTGCAGGGTCGGTTCGTCGGCGCGGTGCATGTCGTCGATGCGGCCGAGGTGCCGCGTGAGCGAACGGGCGAGCCCGAACGTGTCGAGGCCGGTGCCGGGCACGGCCAGCCGGGACGTCATCGTGGCCGTGCCGTCGGGGTCGGTGTGGGCGAGGGCGTCGAGGATCTCGATCCAGGGCCACCCCGGTGGCGCACCGTCCACCTCGGGGCAGTTGCCGCGGGCAACCTGCCAGCCGTCGCCCTCGAGAGCGACGGCGAGCAGCGTGGTGAGATGGGTCTTGCCCGCCCCGGGTTCCCCGGCCAGCCACGTCAGACGCGTCTCACCGCGGGCGGCGCGTCCGGCCTCGTCCAGCAGGACGCCGAGTTCGGCGGGGCGGACGTGGTCGGCGATCGGCGCTCGGTCCCGGGCAGGACCGGCCGTACCGGTGAGGATCTCGTGCTCGACGGCCCGTAGTGCCGGACCGGGGTCGAGGCCCAGTTCGGTGGCCAGGTACTGCCGCGAGCGGCGGATGACGGCGAGGGCGTCGGCCGGGCCGTCGGCGCGGTACCGGGCGCGCGCCAGGAGCCCGACGGCGCGTTCGCGGCCGGGGTCCGCCGCGACGATGTCGCTCAGCGACGCGATCAGCGGCGCGACGGGAGCACCGAGTTCGAGCGCGGTCTCGGCGTACTGTTCCACCGCCGTGCGGCGCAGTTCCCCGAACCGGTCGGATTCGATTGCCGCCCAGGGATATCGATCGATGTCGGGCAGCGGATCCCGCCACCGCTCGAGGGCCTGCCCGAGGTGCCGGAGCCGGTCGTGGGGTGCGGTGACGGTGCGGGTGACGGCGTCCTCGAACGCCCACGCGTCCACCGCGGCGACAGGCAGGTTCAGCGCGTACCCGGCGGCGCTCCGTGGCAGCGGGTCGTGGCCCGGACCGAGCACCCGGCGCAGGTGGGAGATGTGCGCCTGCAGCGCCGCCACCGGTTTGGCCGGCGGTGCCCCGCCCCACAGGTCCTCGACGAGCCGGTCGGCGGAGACCGGGTGCCCGCGTGCCGCCACCAGCCGGGCGAGCAGCGCACGACGGACGGGACCGCCGAGGGCGACGAGCTGCCCGTCGACGAGCGCGGCGACGGCGCCCAGCACCCGCACCTGCACGGGCGGGGTCGTCGCGTTCGTCACCGCCCACCGTCCATGGTGTTGCAGGATAGCTGCGGGCCGGCGCACCGTCAGGGGCTGTGCTCCACGTCGCGCAGGGATTCGCGCACGACGCACCGGGTTCCGGTGTAGATGGTGGGCATGCACTTGTTGCAGTGGATGCACAGCCCTTCGCGCACGCGCTCGTCCCGGAACTTGTTGACGAGGTACGGGTCTCGCAGCAGCGCCCGGCCCATCGCGACGAACTCGAATCCCTCGTCGAGCGCGTTCTCGATGGTGTCGATCCGGTTGATGCCGCCGAGGAGTATGAGCGGGGTGCGCAGCTCGGACCGGAACTGCCGAGCCATCGGGCGGAAGAACGCCTCCTCGAAGGGGTAGGTCGGGAAGAGCCGCGGCCCGTAGAACCGCAGTCCCAGCCCGACGAGCCTGGGCTGGGACGCGACGAACTCGGCCAGCGGGACGTCGCCGCGGAAGAAGTACATGCCGTTGAGCAGGGAGCTGCCGCCGGTGAGTTCCATCGCGTCGATGTGGCCGTCGGATTCGATCAGCCGCGCCATGGGCAGGCTCTCGTGGAGCCACAGGCCCTTGGGGACGCCGTCCGTCATGTTGAACTTGACGATGACGGCGACCGAGTCGCCGGCCGCCTTGCGGACCGCCTCGAGAACGCGCCGGGGAAACGCGGTTCGCTTCTCGAGACTGCCGCCGTAGCGGTCGCTGCGCTTGTTGAGATTCGGGCTGAGGAACGAGCTGAGCAGATAGTTGTGCCCCAGGTGCACCTCGAGCGCGTCGAATCCGGCCTCGACGGCGCAGCGGGTCGCGTTCTCGTAATCGGTGACGACCTGATCGAGCTGCGCGAGACTCGCGCCCCGCACCAGGCCCATGGCGGGGGCGCTGATGCGGGTGGACGGGGCGAGGGTCTTCGTCCCGTTGGAGATCTGGTTGGCGACGAGTCCGGCGTGCCCGATCTGCGCCGAGGCGAGCGCGCCCTCCGCGTGCACGGCGTCGGTGAGGCGGCGCAGGCCCGGCACGGTGTCGCGGTCGAGGACGACGGTGTTGCGGTGTACGCGTCCGCCGGGTGCGACGGCGCAGTACGCGACGGTGGTCAGTGCGGTGCCGCCGCGGGCGACCTCGGCATGGAACTCGACGAGTTCGTCGGTGACGCGACCGCCGGGCATGACGCCCTCGAACGTCGCGGCCTTGAGGATGCGGTTGCGCAGGGTGAGCGGTCCGAGCCGAACGGGTTCGAACACGGCGGGTCGCGACGAGGTCATGCCCCTACTTTCGATGCCAGTGGTTCTGTAACGTGTTGCAACTATAGTGCCGCGCCGTGCCGTGCACCACAATTACCGGTGATGACCGCATCCCACCGCTCCCCCACGCCCGCCGGCCGCCCCCGCGATCCGCGCATCGACGCCGAGGTCCTCGCCGTGACCCGCGCGATGCTGCTCGAGGTCGGCTGGGAACACCTGAGCCTGCGTGGCATCGCGGCCCGGGCCGGGGTGAGCCGGGCGGCCCTCACCCGGCGGTGGCCGTCGAAGGCGCACCTCGTGCTCGACTCGCTTCTCGGTTCCGCGCCGGACCTGACCCCGATGCACGGGACGGACCGCCGCGGCTGGATCGAATGGGTCGTCAGGGGCAGCGCGGACCTGTTCGCCCGCCCCGACGTCCGCGCCGCCCTGCCCGGACTCATCGCCGCACTCCGCGATCACGACGATCTGCGGAACACCCTGTGGCGCACCTTCAGCGGCCCCAGCACGGCACTGTTCTCCCACGGCGACGGCTCCTCTCCCGCCGACCTCGACGCACGTGCCGTGCTCGTCCTCGCCGCGGGTGCGGCGCTGTTCGCGAGCATCGTTGCGGCCGAGGACGACACGTCCGCCCTGCGGGAGCGGATCCTCGATCTGTTGCTGCCCGCCGCGGACGGTTGAACTCCTTGCGAATCAGCCGATCTGACGGATCACCAGAGTCGCCGGATCGGAAGCGCCGCATCCCGTGCCCACCACCAGTGCCGTCAACCGCGGCGACGCGGCATCACCCAGGACCAGCGCGACCGCCTCCCGGCCGTCGAACCGGATCGTGCGTGACCCCAGCAGTGGCCGGGATTCGTCGATGCCGTTGGCCTCGAGGCATTCTCGGAGTACTGCGTGATCCGACAGCGGGCCGGGGTCGGACGCGCCGATCATCGCGCGCCAGGTCGCCGGGTCGAGCACGTCGGCACCGGGTGCAGCAGAAGCCGGCGCGGCAGCGGCGGGCGCGGCCATCGGCGCCGCGGCCTCGGGGCGTCCGGCGCCGTGGGCGGTGACGGCGAATCCGATCGCCACCGCGGCCGCGGCCCCCGTCCCGGCCGCGGCGAGCAGCCACCGTCGCCGTCGACGCGCGGCGGCGTCGGCGGTCAGTGCCGCATCGATGCGGGCCGCCACTTCCGGCGGGATCGGCGGGCTCTCAACATCTTCGGCCGCACCGAGGGCCCGGAGCCGGCGGCTGACGGAGTCGAGCGCGGCGATCACCGCCATGGCGTCCGGATCCCGCCGCACCGCCGGCCACAATCCGGCGGTGACGTCGTCGTCCAGGGCCCCGGCGTGCAGGTCGGCGAGCAGGTCGGCAGAATACGGCGGCCGCGGCAGCTCGTCCTCGGTCATCCGCTGTCCTCCCCGCCTTCCGGTGCCCTCACCAGGATAAGACGGCCGCCGATCACGATCGGTTCCCCGTATCCCGCAGGTCACCGAGAAGCACCGCGAGCCGCCGGCGCCCGCGCGCGCAGCGGCTCTTGACCGTGCCCTCGGGAACACCGAGCCGCCGGGCCGCCTCGCTCACCGGCCAGCCCTCCACGTCGACGGCGACGACCGCGGCGCGTTGCTCCGGTGGCAGGGTGAACAACGCCGCCTCGATGTCGAGCGCGATCTCCCGCTCCGCGATGCGATCCCGTTCGTCGCGGGCATCGGTGCCGTCGTCGTACAGCGGGACGGTCGGTCGCGCCTTGTTGCGCCGGATGCGGTCCAGGCACGCGTTCACCACGATGGTGTGCAGCCAGCTGCGAACCGCCGCGGTGTTCCGGAATTTCCCCGCCGTACGATGCGCCGACAGCAACGCCTCCTGCAGGGCGTCCGCGGCATCCTCGGGCGAATAGCTGGTGCGGCGCGCCACCTGCCACAGATGGTCGTAGTGCCGTTCGAGCAGTTGCGCGAACGCGCGTCGGTCCCCCGCCGCGTGCGCCGCCAGTAACTCGGCGTCGGACACGGCAATTCCTGCGATCCCCCCCAAAATTCGCACGCGCGGATGGTAGCCGATCGAGGTGGGCGACCGGAGGCGCGTGCGCCGGGCTATTCGGCGGCGGTGAACGTCACCTCGGCGATCGAGCTCTTGTTGCCGCCGCCGGACGTGCTCAGCCCCGTGATCCACACCAGCACATCGGAGGTGCGGCCCTCGGCCTCGACGGGGATCTCCGTGACGCCGGACCGCAGCGTCGCCGAGCCGATCACCTGGGTCTGGTCCAGGGAGGCCTGGTCCGACGGTGCGCTGCGGATCTCGACCTTCGTGCCCGGGCTGTCCGACGTCACCGACACCGACGAGAGCGCGGCCGGCTCGGCGAGCGCCACCATCAGTCCCACACCGTTCTTCAGGGCGGGAAACGGCTGGAAGTAGGCGTCGGTGCTCCACTCCGTCGACGGATCACCGTCGATGGCCAACCGCGCCGTCGCCGGCGAATCCGGGGTGCCCTGCGGGGAGAACACCGAGACTGCCGATGCCGCCACCGGTCCGGCCGCTGCGGCCGGGGTCGGCGCCTGGGCGACCGGCTCCGACGGCGCCTCGGAGGTCGGGGTGAGGCCGAAGTCCTGGCTCGTGAGCGGCTCGTCGGAGTTGCCTCCGGCGAGCAGGTTCGCGATCCACCAGCCGATCAGGGCGAGGAGCACCACCGTGGTGATGCCGAGGCCGACGAGCGCGAACAGCATCCGCTCGGATCGCTTCTTCTCCTCGGCGAGAGCCTCCGGGTCCGCGAGGGCGTGGTCGGTGGCGCCGGCACTGCGCTGGCCGAGCCGCAGCGCCGGGATCATGTCGGTCTTCTGGTCCACGACCGAGGCCTGGCCGAGGATGTGCTGCACGGTGGCCGCGGTCCGGATTCCGCCGTCGGCGGCGAGCGCACGCACCGCCACCGCGGAGATCTCGAACGGCACCTCCGGCCGCAGCGTGCGGGGCTCGACCGCGATGCCCTCGGCGGTCAGGTCCGCCGGGCGCATCCCGCCGATCGTGCCGCCGGTGTGCGCCGGGGGCTGCTCCCCGGGCGCGGCCTGTTCGGGCAGCGGCCAGCGGGCGGTGATCAGGCCGTAGAGGCTCGCGCCGAGGCCCCGGACGTCGGAGGTCACGTCCGCGTCGGCGAAGGTGGCGGGGAAGGCCAGCACCGCGTCGCCGGCGACACTGATGCGGATCCGGTCGGGGTGATCGATCGAGAGGGCGCCGCCGCTGCGGTGCGCGGCCTCCGCCGCGGCCGCGAGGGCCTGCACAGCGCGGGCCGCGCCGAGCGGGGACGGCTCGGTGCCGGACATCTCGCGCAGCGAACGACCGGGCGTCCACTCGGCGACGACGATGCCGCCCGAGCTGCCGCGGACCACGTCGAGCACGCGTGCGAGCCCCGGTGAGTTGATCCGGCCCAGCCGCAGGGTGCGCGACAGGATGGCCTGCGGACCGTCGGGACCGGTCACGTCCCCGGCGCGCTGCTCGGCGTCGACGAACGTCAGCGCCACCTCGCGGTCGAGCTTGACGTCCTGCGCCTGCCAGAAACGCAGACCGCGCGCGCCGCCGTGCGGGGCGAGCAGACGGTAGCGGCCACCGGCGACCGACGCGCCGGGGATCAGCTTCGGCCCGCGCATCGGGGTGCGCGGCGCGGACCCCGGCACACGCAGCGGAGGCAGCTGGGGCGAGCCGATCGGGATGACGCCGGTGTCGACGTGGGGATCGCGGCGGGGCCGGCCGGCACCGGAGCGGTTCTCGGCGGGGCTGCCGGCGGACTTCTGCGGCGAGGCGGAACGGTCGGGGATGCCGGCTTGCGGGGACTGCGTCGACGTGCCGTCGGCGTCCGTGGACACCGAACCCGGGTCCGTCGATGCGGACTCATCGACCGTGGACTTACCGGTAGCGTGGTCGTCGCTCACCCTCACTCCTTCTTGTTCGACTCGCCCGCCCCGGAGGTAACCGGGAGGCCGTCCGGCATCCGCGAACCGGCGCGATCCGTCCCGGGTGGTACGAACCTGCCGTCGACCAGGGTACGGGAGTTGCCGGTGTGCATCGATGTGGCTCGGCACGTCCCTGATGGCGGGAATCACCTCGGTGACCGCGTCGTACGGGGCCACCCCGTAGTCGCCGTAGTCCAGGCGCGGCAACACGATGGTCTTCTCGGCCTCCGATTCCTCGAAGCGGGCCGCCTCGAGTTCGGCGATCTCGTCGGCATCCGCCTCGGCGACGGCCGGCTCGACGGGCGTGCGTCCGCGCAGCGCGTCGACCTTGCGCCGGACCGCCGCGGTGATCGCCAGGATCTCGGGCACCTTCAGCAACCACATCACCGTGAGGGTCACCAGCAGCATCAGCGCGCCGGTGATCGCGACCCGCACCATCGAGCCGATGCCGCCGAACCGGTCGCTCAGCGCACCGAGCCGCAGCAGCCGATCGGTGAGCAGCATCGCCGCCGAACCTGCGGCCGAGGCGATCACCACGTGCCACACGGTCCGGCCCACGTTCGCCATCCGCAGGTCGCCGAGGGCGCGGTGCAGCAGGAAGCCGCCGATGCCCGCCCCGACGGTGAAGGCCAGGCCGGTCGCCACGCCCAGCAGCAGCACCACCTGGTCGTCGTTGCGGGCGACGACGGGCGCGATCGCGGACAGGCCGATCTTCACGGCGGTGATGCCGAGGATGATCCACGTGGGGGTCCACGCCTGCTCGCGTGCGTAGAACACGCGCAGATGGATGAGGACGAGGGCGTACGGGATCAGGGTGAACGCCGACCAGCTGACCGCCTGGCCCAGCCGTTCGGCGTTGCCCTCGCCGAAGCTGCCGTAGCCGTACAGGGCCGTGCCGATCTGCGGGCCGGCGACGGTGAAGAACACGACGATCGGGATCAGCGCGATCATCGTCAGCCGGGTCGCGACCGACAGGTCGTCCACCACCGCGGGGGTGTCCTCCTCGGCGGCGTTGCGGCTCAGCCGCGGCATGATCGCGGTGAGCACCGTGACGCCGAGGACGCCGTACGGCAGCTGCAGCAGCAGCCACGCGTTGTTGTAGATCGCCGGGCCGGCCGCGTCGGCGCTCGACGAGACGTGTGTCGCGAACACCATGCCGGCCTGGCTGATGAGCACGTACAGCACGATGGCCGCGGCCATGCCGCCGAACTGGCGCAGCCGGTCGTCGAGCCCCCACAGCGGCTTGAGGCTGATCCCCTCGCGGCGCAGCGCCGGCACCAGGGACATCGCCTGGGTCACCACACCGAGGGTGACGCCGCAGCCGAGCAGCAGCAGGTGCGGGTCGCTCATGCGCACCGGGTCGAGGGTGATCTCCCCGGGCAGCAGGAAGTACAGGACCAGGACCGTGATGACGACGATGTTGTTCAGCACCGGCGCCCACGCGCCCGGTTTGAACACCTGCCGCGTGTTCAGGATGGCGGTCAGCAGCGCCGACAGGCCGTAGAACAGGATCGCCGGCAGCAACAGATACGTCAGCGCCGTGGTCAGCGTCGTCGACACCTTGCCCGTGTCGTCGAGGAAGAACCGGGTGACGAGGACCGGCGCCGCGGCGGTGGCCAGCAGGGCGGCGAGGCCGAGCACGGTGACGGAGACGGTGAACAGGCGCCGGACGAACGCCGTACCGCCGTCCGGGTCCTCGCGTTCCGCGCGGACCAGCACCGGCACGACGATCGAGGTGAGGACGGCGCCGAGCACCAGCTCGGAGATCATGTTCGGGATCTGGGCGGCCACCGTGTACGAGCTCGCGACGGCGGCGCCGAGCAGGGTCAGCAACAGCACCTGCTTGACGAAGCCGGTGATGCGGCTGATCAGGGTCGCGAAGGCGATCGAGCCGGTCGCGGCGAGCAGGCCGGGGTTCTTGCGCGGGGCCGGCTCCGCCGCCGCGGGGGCGGGCGGGGCGACGTCCTCACGGGTGGGGTTCCCGGTCATCGTTTCTCGTACCCTTCGTCGGCTGGATCGGGCTCGCCGCGGAAGCGGTGCAGGAGACGACGGCCCGCCAGGAACAGCAGCAGCGCCCCCGCACAGCCGGTGACGATCGCGAGAACCTGGCCGTACGCGTTGGACCGTACCGTCACGTTCGTCGGGGTGCCGAGCGGCAGCCCGGACTCCGTGGTCAGGGCGAACTCGACACCGATCTTCCGCGAGTCGCTGATCTGCGCCGGCACCGTGAGGGTGCGGCTGCCGCGCGGGGGCAGCTGGGTGGGCCCGATGTCGGTGATCTTCATCGCCGACGGCGCGTCCACGTGCAGCCGCACGGTGATGCCCACGGGCAGATCGTTGCGCGCGACCAACAGTAGGGGACTCTGTTCCGAGGTCAGCGTGTAGACACCGCCCGGTGAGAGCACGGTCACTCCCGCGAACATCCCGTCGACGGCGTCGCGTACCTCCTCGCCGCGCTGCCCCGCGTCGCGCGCGGCGGCGCCGGGGTCGGGCCCGCGCCGGCCCGCCAGGCTCATCGCGCGCAGCAGGTCCTCGCGCAGCGGTGCGGTGAACTGCTGCGGTGTCAGCTGTGCCTGCGGATCCTCGACGAGCGCCTCCTGGAACGAGTCGAGCCGGGGTGCCTGCTCGCGGGCCGCGTCGATCACCTCGGCCGACGCACCGTCGACGATGGCCTGCTCCGGGTAGGACAGCGCGACGGTGGGGGCGTCCCCGGCGGCGGGTGCGAACAGGGTGTCGAACGGACGCGGGGTGGCCAGGCCGGAGCGGATCAGGGTGCCGACCATCGACAGGACCGCGGCGGCGTCGTCGCCGGACGCACTCCACGACTGCGGCGGCACGAACAGCGCGGAGCCCGGGGCCGCGGACGCGCCGTCGCCGGTGGACACGGTCCGGGTGGCGCTCTCCGACGTGCGCAGCGCGGACCAGCTCAGGGCGCCCAGCGCGTCCTGCAGCCGGGCGCCCGGGGAATCCTCGGTGAGGTCGTAGCGGGCGTCCTCGGCGGTGAACGACGGTGTCTGGGGAGCGTCGCCCAGCGCGGCGAGCGCGGTGGCGGCGGCGCTGTCGAACAGGACCGTGGACAGGCCGTCCACCCCCCGCACGGGCATCGGACCCGTGCCCGCGTCCGAGTCCGCGGCGTCGACCGCCGTGTCGGCGAGCAGGGTCGTCACCGGGCCGTCGGCGGCGAGCAGCGCCCCCGCCTGCTCGGTGAGCACCCCGGCGTCGGGCCAGACCACGTCCTCCCGGGTCGTGGTGATCCCGAGGATCGTGTTCACGATCTCGGTCGGTGCGGCGAGCGCGGGCCCGGCGAGAGAGGCGTCGTCGAGTTCGGCGAGGGCGGCCACGTCGACCTGGGCGAAGGGCACCGCGACCGTGCACATCGATGCGGCCAGGGTGCGCAGCCGTTCCAGCCACGCGACGGCCGCGGCCGTCCCCTCCCCGTCGTGGGCGTCGCCCCTCGGCTCGGCCGTGTCCTCGACCACCAGGTAGCCGCGGGTCATGTTGGCGACGGTGACGAGCAGATCGGGGTCGACGGCCAGGCACATCGCGTCGGCGACGCGGCGGTCCTCGGCGGTGGCCGCGCGCTCGGCGGCGTCGAGCAGTCCGTCGAGCCGGCCGCCGTCGGCGAGCGACGTCGCGAGGTCGTCGTCGACGAGACGGACCGGGTCCGTCGCCGATCCGGGCACCCCCGCCGCGAGGCGCGGCCGGTCCGCGAGCGGCCACAGCATCGTGACCCCCACGGGTGCGGACGTGTCCGGGGGCACGGGCCGGCTCTCGCTGCTCTCGCCCGCGGGCACCCCCAGCACGGGCAGCAGGAACCGGGCGTCGTCGAGCCGTGCCTGACCGCCGTACTCGGGAGCTCCGTTGACGTTGACGAGCAGCGGATACACCCCGGGGGTGTCGATACCCAGCGAGGGGCTGTCGGCCGAGCGCAGCGCCAGCTCGAGGCGGAACTGCCGCTCCTCACCCCGCTCGAGGACGTCGGTGACCGATTCGAACGGCCCGGTGCGGTCGTAGGCGGTCTGATCCCAGGTCAGCGCCGTGCGCAGCTCCTCGGCGGAGTCGACCGCCGGGGCGCGCTGCAGCCGCACGGCGATGTCCTCGACATCGCGGTCCCCCACGTTCTCGAGCGTGCCGGTCACGGTCACCACCGGCTCGCTGCTGGTGGACATCGTCGTCGGCGTCACCGAGTCGATGCGCAACTCGAGGAAGCGCGGGGCGTCGGACGCGTCGCTGCGCGGCTGGGCGACGGCCACACCCGCCGTCGTCAGGACGAGCGCGAGCACGGCGAGAACGGCCGCCGCGGCCCGGCGAGCTGCCGAGGTCATCCGAGACGGGCCTCCGGTCCGCCGGGTCCGAGCAGCATCGACGGATCCATCTCGGCGATCAGCTGGTCGGCGACGTCGGCGAGCCTGCGCTCGTCCGCGTACGCCAGGCGCGAGCGCAGCTCCGGCAGCGGCACCCAGGCCACCTCGGTGACCTCGACGTCGGCGTCGGAGAGCTCGCCGTCCAGGTAACGCAGCAGGTAGTGGTGCACGGTCTTGTGGACGCGCCGGCCCTCGGTGACGAACCAGTAGTCGATGCTGCCGAGCGTGGCGAGGACGGTGCCGTGGATCCCGGTCTCCTCGTGGACCTCGCGCATCGCCGTCTGCTCGGCGGTCTCGCCCTTCTCGATGTGTCCCTTCGGCAGCGACCACAGCAGCCGGCCGCGCCGGTCCGTGCGGCCGATCAACGCCGCGCACAACTTGTCGGGTGGCCCGCCGAGGCCGTCGACCACCAGTCCCCCGGCCGATGTCTCGCGGACCGTGCGCAGGTGAGGCTTCGCCGCGTCGGAGGTGGCCCGGCCACCGGACTTGGCGCCCGCGCCACGCCGCCGCGAGGTGCGGCGGTTGCGGTTGGCACGTTCTGCGGGCGACACCTCATCGATACTAGTTGGCGGGACGTAGCCGGCGGTCCAACCAGGCACGTCCGGATCGCGCGACTGCGCGTTCGGCCACCTCGGTAAGGTTCGAAGACGTGAACTCTCCCTCCACCGACACCGAGCGGCGCGCCCGACTGCTCGCCGGCGCCGACGCGACGCTGCGTGCGCTGTCGGACATCCTGGCCCCGCTCGGTGAGCGCTTCACCGCCGCCGGTCACGAGCTGTACCTGGTGGGGGGGAGCGTCCGCGACGCGGTGCTCGGTCGCCTCGGCACCGACCTGGACTTCACCACCGACGCGCGGCCCGAGCAGGTGCAGGCGCTGCTGCGCGGCTGGGCCGACCACCAGTGGGACACCGGCATCGACTTCGGCACGATCAGCGCGGTCAAGGGCCCGGAGCAGATCGAGATCACCACGTTCCGTAGCGACGCGTACGACCGTGTCACCCGCCACCCGATCGTCGAGTACGGCACCAGCCTCGAGGACGACCTGATCCGCCGCGACTTCACCGTCAATGCCATGGCGGTACGGATCGGCCCGACCGGCGCGGAGGACTTCGTCGACCCGCTCGGCGGGATGGACGCCCTGCTCGCCGGGGTCATCGACACCCCCGCGATGCCGAGCGAGTCGTTCCACGACGATCCGCTGCGGATGCTGCGCGCGGCGCGGTTCGTCTCCCAGCTGGGGTTCGGTCTGGCGGAGCGGGTGCACGACGCGATCGTGGCCATGGGCGACGAGATCCTGCGCATCAGCGCCGAGCGGGTGCAGGCCGAGCTCGACAAGCTGATCCTCGGTGCCTACCCGATCGAGGGCATCGACATCATGGTCGAGACCGGCCTCGCCGAGCGGGTGATCCCGGAGATCCCGGCGATGAAGCTCGAGATCGACGAGCACCATCAGCACAAGGACGTGTACTGGCATTCGCTGACCGTGCTCAGGCAGGCCATCGACCTCGAGGACGGGGATCCCGATCTCGTGCTGCGCTGGGCGGCCCTGTTGCACGACATCGGCAAGCCCGCCACGAAGCACAACGAGCCGGGCGGCGGCGTCAGCTTCCACCACCACGAGGTCGTCGGGGCCAAGCTGGTCCGCAAACGGATGCGGGCCCTGAAGTACTCCAAGCAGATGGTCGACGACGTCAGTCAGCTCGTGTTCCTGCACCTGCGGTTCCACGGCTACGGCAAGGGCCAGTGGACGGACTCGGCGGTCCGGCGCTACGTGCACGACGCCGGTGACCTGCTGCCCCGGCTGCACAAGCTGGTCCGGGCGGACTGCACCACCCGCAACAAGCGCCGGGCCGCGGCGCTGCAGGCCACCTACGACGATCTCGAGACGCGCATCGAGCGGATCGCCGAGCAGGAGGACCTGGCGAAGGTGCGGCCCGACCTCGACGGCAACGCCATCATGGAGCTGCTCGGCCTGAAACCTGGCCCGCTGGTCGGGCAGGCCTGGAAGTTCCTCAAGGAGCTGCGGCTCGACCGTGGTCCCCTCGACCGCGACGAGGCCGAGGCCGAGCTGCTGAAGTGGTGGGCGCAGCAGCCGAAGCCCTAGCGGCCGAGTAGCCGGACGGGTGAGGGTCCGCGCGACCGCCACCCGCGCCACCGAACACACGCGCGAGTTCTGATCACGCTGCGGTTACCCAAAGTCGTGACTCATTCCAGAAAAGTGCGTCATAGTATCCACGTGCCCTCGACGCGGGATTACGTGGAGCAGTTGCGTACGGCGGAGCTGCGCGTGACCCGGCCCCGGATCGCGGTGCTGGAGGCGGTGCACCAGCATCCGCACGCCGACACGGAGACGATCTTCGGAGCCGTGCGCACCGGTCTGCCGGAGGTTTCCCGGCAGACCGTGTACGACGTGCTGCACGCCCTGACCGGTGCGGGTCTGGTGCGGCGGATCCAGCCGTCCGGTTCCGTCGCCCGGTACGAGTCGCGTGTCGGGGACAACCACCACCACCTCGTCTGCCGGTCCTGTGGGGCCATCGCCGACGTCGACTGTGCCGTCGGCGAGGCGCCCTGCCTGACCGCGTCCGACCACAGCGGCTTCCTCGTCGACGAGGCCGAGGTCATCTACTGGGGCATGTGCCCCGACTGCTCGGCAGCACACGCTTCGCGATCACATCCGTGATCACCGTCCGATTCACCGAAACCCGGAAGGAAGGGCCGACGTGTCCAACAGTGAAAGCGAAAATCCGGTAATCCCGTCCCCCGAGCCGAAGCCGCATCGGCCCAGGACCAACCGGGACTGGTGGCCGAACCAGCTGGACCTGCAGGTTCTCCACCAGCACTCGCCCCTCTCCAATCCGATGGGCCCGGACTACAACTACGCCGAAGAGTTCGCGACCCTCGACGTCGAGGCCCTGAAACAGGACATCTTCGAGTTGATGACGACGTCGCAGGAGTGGTGGCCGGCCGACTACGGCCATTACGGGCCGCTCTTCATCCGGATGAGCTGGCATGCCGCAGGCACGTACCGCATCGCCGACGGCCGGGGCGGCGGCGGCAAGGGCGCCCAGCGCTTCGCCCCCCTCAACAGCTGGCCCGACAACGCGAGCCTCGACAAGGCACGGCGGTTGCTCTGGCCGATCAAGCAGAAGTACGGCCGGAAGCTCTCGTGGGCGGACCTGCTGATCTTCGCCGGCAACTGCGCCTACGAATCGATGGGGTTCAAGACGTTCGGTTTCGGCTTCGGGCGCGAGGACATCTGGGAGCCCGACGAGGTGTTCTGGGGACCCGAGGACACGTGGCTCGGGGACGAGCGTTACGCCGGCGACAGGGAACTGTCCGGCCCGTTCGGCGCCGTGCAGATGGGCTTGATCTACGTGAATCCGGAAGGGCCCAACGGTAACCCGGATCCGATCGCCGCGGCCCGGGACATCCGGGAGACGTTCGGCCGGATGGCGATGAACGACGTCGAGACCGCGGCGCTCATCGCCGGTGGTCACAGCATCGGCAAGACCCACGGCGCCGCCACGGCCGACCACGTCGGTCCCGAGCCGGAGGCCGCTCCCATCGAGCAGCAGGGTCTCGGCTGGAAGAACTCCTTCGGCACCGGCGTGGGCGGGGACGCGATCACCAGCGGTCTGGAGGGCGCCTGGACGCCCACCCCCCGGCAGTGGGACAACAGCTTCCTGGAAACCCTGTACGGCTACGAGTGGGAGAAGACCAAGAGCCCCGCCGGTGCGTGGCAGTGGATCCCGAAGGACGGGGCCGGCGCCGACGCCGTCCCCGACGCCCACGACCCGTCGAAGCGGCACTCGCCGGTGATGCTGACCACGGACCTCTCCTTGCGACTCGACCCGATCTACGGACCGATCACCCGGCGCTGGCTGGACAACCCGAAGGAGTTCGAGGAGGAGTTCGCGAAGGCCTGGTACAAGCTGCTGCATCGCGACATGGGACCCGTCGCGCGCTACCTCGGACCGTGGGTCCCCGAGCCGCAGCTGTGGCAGGACCCGGTTCCCGCGGTCGATCACGAACTGATCGGAGCGGACGACATCGCCGCCCTCGGGAGCAAGATCCTCGAATCGGGCCTGTCCATCCCCCAGCTGGTCGCCGCGGCGTGGGCGTCGGCGGCGAGCTTCCGCGGCACCGACAAGCGCGGCGGAGCCAACGGGGCACGCATCCGCCTCGAGCCGCAGAAGAACTGGGAGATCAACGAACCGGGCCGGGTGGCCGAGGTGCTGCAGACCCTCGAACGGATCCAGCAGGACTTCAACGGCGCGCAGTCTGCGAGGAAGGTCTCGCTCGCGG
The DNA here is from genome assembly GCF_015654185.1 of Rhodococcus sp. M8. Classification (NCBI taxonomy): domain Bacteria; kingdom Bacillati; phylum Actinomycetota; class Actinomycetes; order Mycobacteriales; family Nocardiaceae; genus Rhodococcus; species Rhodococcus sp. M8. The sequence goes on along the minus strand of NZ_CP064065.1, from coordinate 3,796,713 downwards.
ACCTGATCGTCCTGGCCGGCTGCGCCGCCGTCCAGCAGGCAGCGAAGAACGCCGGCGTCGAGATCACGGTCCCGTTCACGCCGGGCCGCACCGATGCCTCGCAGGAACAGACCGATGTGGAGTCGTTCGCCGTGCTCGAACCCGCGGCCGACGGGTTCCGCAACTACCTGCGCGCCGGCGAGAAGCTGCCGCCGGAGCGGCTGATGCTGGACCGGGCGAACCTGTTGACGTTGACCGCTTCGGAGATGACGGTTCTCGTCGGCGGGATGCGTGCCCTGAACGCCAACTTCGGGCAATCCGCCCACGGCGTGTTCACCGATCGGCCCGAGGCACTGACCAACGACTTCTTCGTGAACCTGCTCGACATGCGCACGGAGTGGAAGGTGTCCGAGTCGACCGAGAACGTGTACGAGGGTCGTGATCGCGCCACGGGCGAGGTCAGGTGGACGGCCACGGCCGTCGACCTCGTCTTCGGCTCGAACTCGCAGCTGCGCGGTATCGCCGAGGTCTACGGCAGCGCCGACGCGCAGCAGAAGTTCGTGCAGGACTTCGTCTCTGCGTGGAACAAGGTGATGAACCTCGACCGGTTCGACCTCGCCTGAGCAGCGCTCGATGATCGGCCCCGGGGCCGATCATCCACACCCTCGTGCGGCATCCCGCCGGCTGACACAGCCCGCGGGGTGCCGTGCGTCGTTCCGGCGCCCGGGGGCCGCCGATCGGGCCGTTCGGGCCCTCTCACCGCCGCGCGCGGCGAATCGTGAGCCAGATGTCACCGGGGACTCACCACGGTTAATGCCCACGAAACACGGTGTCGGGAGCATGAGACCTGGCCGGAGGAACGTGGCCGACCCAGGTGAGGAGCGGTTCGATGCAGGGCGAGATCACGAAGGTCAAGACCGCCTGCTCATACTGCGGCGTGGGCTGCGGCATGGTGCTGGAGGTCGGCCTCGACCCCGCCACCGGCGCCCGCCGGGTGCTCGACGCGTACGGCGACAAGGAGCACCCCACCAACCTCGGGCGCCTGTGCACGAAGGGGGCGACCAGCGCCGAGGTGCTGGCCGCCGGCGGGCGGATGGAGAGCGCGTACCGTCGCGCCGAACGCGGCGGTGCGCCGGTGCCCGTGGAGGTCGACGCCGCGATCGCCGAGACCGCCCGCCGGTTGCGGGAGGTGCTCGACGAGCACGGACCCGACGCCCTGTCCTTCTATGTCTCCGGCCAGATGTCCCTCGAAGCCCAGTACCTGATCACCAAGCTCGCGAAGGGGTTCGTCGGCACCAACAACGTCGAGTCCAACTCGCGGTTGTGCATGGCCAGCGCCGGCACCGGCTACAAGCAGTCGCTCGGCGCGGACGGCCCGCCCGGCTCCTACCAGGACTTCGACCACGCGGACCTGTTCTTCGTCAGCGGCGCGAACATGGCCGACTGCCACCCCATCCTCTTCCTCAGGATGATGAACCGGGTCAAGGCCGGTGCGAAGCTCGTCGTCGTCGACCCCCGCCGCACGGCCACCGCCGAGAAGGCGGACCTGTTCCTGCAGATCGCGCCGGGGACCGACCTGGCGCTGCTGAACGGCCTGCTGCACCTGATCGTCGAGAACGGGCACGTCGACCGGGCGTTCGTGGCGGAATTCACCGAGGGCTGGGACGCCATGCCCGGGTTCCTCGCCGACTACACCCCCGCACGCGTCGCGGAGATCACCGGACTGGCCGAGGAAGACATCCGCACGGCCGCGCGGTGGATCGGCGAGGCCGGTGACTGGATGTCGTGCTGGACCATGGGCCTGAACCAGAGTACCCACGGCACCTGGAACACCAACGCGATCTGCAACCTGCATCTGGCCACCGGCGCGATCTGCCGCACCGGCAGCGGCCCGTTCTCGCTCACCGGCCAGCCCAACGCCATGGGCGGCCGCGAGATGGGATACATGGGGCCCGGCCTGCCGGGGCAGCGCTCCGTCCTCGTCGACGCCGAGCGGGCCTTCGTCGAACAGCAGTGGGGGCTGCCGTCCGGCGCGATCCCCACCACGGTCGGCAAGGGCACCGTCGACATGTTCGAGCAGATGGCCGCGGGCGTCATCCGGGCCTGCTGGATCATCTGCACCAATCCGGTTGCCTCCGTGGCCAATCGACGCACCGTCGTCGAAGCTCTCGAGAAGGCCGATTTCGTCGTCGCGCAGGACGTCTTTCTCGAGACCGAAACCACCGCGTATGCAGACGTCCTGCTGCCGGGAGCGCTGTGGGCGGAGTCGGAGGCGGTGATGGTCAACTCCGAGCGCAACCTGACGCTGCTGCAGCAGGCGATCGATCCGGTCGGCCAGGCCCTGCCGGACTGGCAGATCATCGCGCGCGTCGCCTGCGCCATGGGCTACGCCGAGGCGTTCACCTACTCCTGCCCCGAGGAGATCTTCGAGGAGATCACGCGCTTCTGGAACCCCAAGACCGGATACGACCTGCGCGGAATCACGTACGACCGGTTGCGCGAGACCCCCGTGCAATGGCCGTGCCCGCCGGACGCCGCGACCGACCGGAACCCGATCCGCTATCTCAACGACGGGGTGAGCCAGACCCTGCTGAGGTCGGAGGACGGCACCGCCCCCCGGCTGCGGTTCGCCACCGCCACCGGCAGGGCCGCGTTCCACCCCCGACCACACATGCTGCCGGCCGAGATGCCCGACGACGACTTCCCCGTCGTGCTCGGCACCGGCCGCGTCCAGCACCAGTGGCACACTCTTACCAAGACGGGGAAGGTCGCCAAGCTCAACAAGCTGAACCCCGGACCCTTCGTCGAGATCAACCCCGGCGATGCGCAACGACTCTCGATCGCGGACGGTGACCAGGTGGAGGTCGCGTCCCGCCGGGGCCGGGCGGTGCTGCCGGCCGTGGTCACCGACCGGGTACGGCCGGGATGCTGCTTCGCCCCGTTCCACTGGAACGACATGTTCGGGGAGTACCTGTCGGTCAACGCGGTCACCAACGACGCCGTCGATCCCGCGTCGCTGCAGCCGGAGTTCAAGGTGTGCGCGGTGTCGCTGACCAAGGTGGCAACGCCCGCCCGGCCCGAACCGTCGGGTGCACCGGCCGACCGGCTCGCCTCGACGCTCGGACTGGGGGACGTCGCGCCGCCCGTGCTCGATGATCTCGAAAAGCGTTATCTGACTGGATTTCTCACGGGATTCCGGGAGTCCGGACAGGCGGGTGTGCCGGTGCTCCCGGCGTCGGCTCCCCTTCCGGCTGCCACCCGGGCATGGGTGGACGGGCTGCTCGCGGGGCACTTCGCGCACGCCGCACCGGACCGCGACGAGGCCGACGGGGCGCCGCCGGTGGTGGTGGCGTGGGCGTCGCAGACCGGCAACGCCGAGGAGTTCGCCCGGATGTGCGCCGAGCGCCTCCGCGCCGCGGGCCGGCCCGCCGCCCTGGTCGGGATGGACGACTACGACGTGTCCGCGCTGACCGGGGTGCGCGACCTGCTCGTCATCACCAGCACCTTCGGCGACGGCGACGCCCCGGACAACGGCACCGCCTTCTGGAACGCCCTCAACAGTGACGACACGCCCCGCCTTCCCGACACCCGCTACGCCGTGCTGGCGTTCGGGGACTCGAGCTACGACGACTTCTGCGGTCACGGCCGCCGCATCGACGAGCGGCTCGCCGAACTCGGGGCCACCCGGCTCACGCAACGGGTGGACTGTGAGCCCGACTACGACGAACCGGCCGGCGAATGGCTCGCCGTCGTCGAAAAACTCGTGCGTCCTGACGGTGCCGCACCGGCCGCGCCCACCCCGGGACCCCCGGCGAAGCCCGAACCCGCCTACAGCCGGAAGGTGCCGCTCGTCACCCGGCTGACCCGGAACGTCCCGCTCAGTGGACCGGGGTCGTCGAAGGACGTGCGCCAGTTCGGATTCGAGCTGTACGACCCGGACTTCGTGTACGAGGCGGGAGACGCGCTCGGCGTGATGCCCACCAACGGACCCGAGACGGTCGACGAATGGCTGCAGGTCACCGCGCTCGACCCGGAAACACCCGTGGAATTCGCCGATCTGCCGACCATTCCCCTGCGCGAGGCCGCCACCCGGCACCTCGAGATCGCTCGGGTAACCCCGGAGCTGCTGCGGTTCGTCCACGAGCAGACCCAGAGCACGGAGCTGGCCAAGCTGCTGCGACCGGGTAACAAGATCGAGCTGCAGCAGTGGTTGTGGGGCAAACAGGCGATGGACGTGATCTCGGCGTATCCGTTCAAGGCGCCGATCGAGGAGTGGCTGCCCGTGCTCAAGCGGCTGCAGCCCCGTATGTACTCGATCTCGTCGAGCCCGCGGACCAACCCCCGCGAGGTGCAGCTGACCGTCTCGGTGGTGCGTTACAGCTACGAGGGCATCGGCCGGGCCGGGGTGTGCTCGAGCTTCCTCGCCGACCACAGTCACGGCGTCGACATCCCCATCTTCGTCCAGCGCAGCACCCACTTCCGGCCGCCCCGGACGCCGGAGACCCCGATGATCATGGTCGGTCCCGGCACCGGCATCGCGCCGTTCCGCGCCTTCCTGCACGATCGCCGCGAGATGGGCCACACCGGCCGGAACTGGCTGTTCTTCGGCGATCAGCGGTCCTCCACCGACTACCTGTACCGGGACGAGATCGAGGCGATGCACGCCGACGGCTTCCTCACCCGGCTCGACCTGGCCTTCTCCCGCGACCAGCGGCAGAAGGTCTACGTGCAGGACCGGATGCGCGAGCACGGGGCGCAGCTGTGGAAGTGGTTGCAGGACGGTGCCCACTTCTACGTGTGCGGCGACGCGAGCCGGATGGCCAAGGACGTCGACGAGACGCTGCGCGAGGTGGTGCAGGTGCACGGCAGGCTCGACGAGGAGGACGCCGAAACGTACGTCAAGCAGCTCGCCGCCGAGAAGCGCTACGTGCGCGACGTGTACTGATCCGCAAATTCGTTTCAGTACGCTTGATAGGTCCGCAGAAGCGGAAGTAGTGTCTGTTTTGTGACGCAGATTCGCATCAAGGATGCCGCCCGGCTGCTCGGCGTCAGCGACGACACCGTCCGGCGGTGGATCGACCAGGGCGCCCTGGCGGCCGGCAAGGACGGGGCCGGCCGCAAGATCGTCGAGGGGGCCGACCTTGCCGAGTTCGCCCGCCGTCAGGCGGACGAGGCACCCGATCTGCTCGGCGTGGGCAGCTCCGCCCGCAACCGGTTCGCCGGGATCGTGACCCGCGTGGTGTCCGACACCGTCATGGCGCAGGTGGAGATGCAGTGCGGCCCGCACCGCGTCGTGTCGCTGATGAGCACCGAGGCCGTCCGTGAACTCGGCCTCGAACCGGGCAGCCTCGGGGTGGCCGTCGTCAAGGCCACAACGGTGATCGTCGAAACCCCGGCGGGTGCGTCGTGAGACGGCGGGAGGCAGTCGTCGTCGTGCTCTCGGCGCTGATGCTCGCCGCATGCGGCTCCGGTGGCGACGGCGACCCTGCGCCCGCCACGGCGGTCACCGGCGAGCTGACCGTGTTCGCGGCCGCGTCGCTGCAGGTACCGTTCCGGGAGATCGAAGTGCGGTTCGAGGCCGAAAATCCCGGCACGGATGTTGTTTTCGACTTTGCCGGCTCGGCCGACCTCGTCGCGCGGTTGTCCCAGGGTGCCCCCGCCGATGTCTTCGCCTCCGCAGACACGGCGAACATGACCAGGGCCGTCGATGCCGGTCTCGTGGCCGGCGAACCCGTGAACTTCGCGGCCAACACCCTCACCATCGTCACCGAACCCGGAAACCCCGAGGACGTGCAGACTTTCGCGGATCTGAGCCGTCCCGGACTCGACGTCGTCGTGTGTGCGCCGCAGGTACCGTGCGGCGCCGCGGCCGCCCGCGTCGAGGACGTCGCCGGCGTCACCCTCGAGCCGGTCAGCGAGGAATCCTCGGTGACGGACGTGCTCGGCAAGGTCGCCACCGGGCAGGCCGACGCCGGGCTCGTCTACGTCACCGACGCTCTGCGCGCCGGCGACGACGTGACCGCCGTGCCGTTCCCCGAGTCCGCGGCGGCCGTCAACACCTACCCCGTCGCCGTCCTCGCCGAGGGCGCGAACCTCGTGACGGCGGCGGCGTTCGTCGCGTACGTGACCGGCTCCGAGGGACGACGGATCCTCGCCGAGAAGGGATTCGCGGCCCCGTGACGCGCGTCCGACCGGCCGGGCTGCCGACGTGGATCCACGTCCCCGCGATCGTCGGCGGACTGTTCGTCGCCCTGCCGCTGCTGTCGCTGATCCTCGCCGTCGACTGGCGGCGCTTCCCGGAACTGGTGACATCCGAGGCATCCCTGCAGGCCCTGACGCTGAGCCTGCGCACCGCGGTGGCCGCCACGGTGCTGTGTGTCCTGCTCGGCGTGCCGATGGCGACCGTGCTCGCGCGCAGCACCGTGCGTTTCCTTCCGGTGCTGCGCTCGCTCGTGCTGCTGCCGCTCGTGCTGCCGCCCGTGGTCGGCGGGATCGCACTGTTGTACACCTTCGGGCGCCGCGGACTGATCGGCGAGCACCTCGAGGTGCTCGGAATCCGTATCGCGTTCTCCACCACGGCAGTTGTCCTCGCGCAGACGTTCGTCGCGCTGCCGTTCCTGGTGATGAGCCTCGAGGGCACCCTGCGCACCGCCGGCACCCGGTACGAGGCGGTCGCCGCGACGCTCGGGGCGCCGCCCACCACCGTCTTCCGCAGGGTCACCCTGCCGCTCGTGCTGCCGGGCCTCGCGTCCGGCACCGTGCTGGCCTTCGCGCGGGCCCTCGGCGAGTTCGGGGCCACCCTCACCTTCGCCGGCAGCCTCCAGGGTGTCACCCGCACGTTGCCGCTCGAGATCTATCTCCAGCGCGAGACCGACGCCGACGCGGCGGTGGCGTTGTCGCTGCTGCTCGTCGTGGCCGCCCTCGTGATCGTCGTCGCCGCGCGGGGGCGGCGGATCGCGGGCGGACTGTGACCGGCCTGCGGCTGCGTGCCCGGGTCGGGTCCCGCGACGTCGACCTGGCTGTCGCCGTGGAGTCCGGCCGCGTGCTCGCGGTCCTGGGACCCAACGGCGCCGGCAAGTCGACGCTGCTGAACGTGCTCGCCGGATTGCTGCAGCCCGACGACGGTCGCATCGAACTCGACGGGTGCGTGCTCACCGACACCGCGGCGGGCGTGGCCGTGCCGCCGCACCGTCGCGGGGTGGCCCTGCTCGCGCAGCAGCCGCTGCTGTTCCCGCACCTGAGCGTCCTCGACAACGTCGCCTTCGCTCCCCGCAGCGCGGGCCGCGGCCGATCGGCCGCCCGCGCCGCGGCGTTGCGGCAGCTCGCCGCCGTCGACGCGACGGAGCTCGCCGACCGCCGGCCGCACCAGCTCTCCGGGGGGCAGGCCCAGCGCGTCGCGATTGCCCGCGCGCTGGCGGCCGACCCGCGTTTGTTGCTGCTCGACGAACCGATGGCCGCCCTCGACGTGACGGCCGCCCCGGCCGTGCGGTCGCTGCTGCGCACCGTCCTGCGCGGTCCGGGACGCACGGCGCTGGTGGTCACCCACGACCCCCTCGATGCCCTGGCGCTCGCCGACCGGGCCGTGGTGCTCGACGACGGCCGGATCGTCGAGGAGGGCACGGTGCGCGACGTGCTGTCCCGGCCGCGCAGTGCCTTCGCGGCCCGCATCGCGGGCCTGAACCTGCTCGCCGGCACCGTCACCGCGGACGGACTCGACACCCCCGTCGGCCGGGTCCGCGGTGTGCTCGACGACGACTGTGCCCCAGGGAATTCGGCGGTGGCGGTGTTCACCCCCGCCGCCGTCGCGGTCTATCCCGAGGAACCCCACGGCAGCCCCCGCAACTCGTTCGCCGTCGTCGTCGGCGAGCTCGAGGTCCACGGTGCCACCGTCCTCGTCCGGGCCGCCGAGTCCGGAATCACCGCCGAGGTCACCACGTCCGCGGCCGCCGATCTCGCGCTCGCACCGGGTGCGACGATGTGGTTCGTCGTCAAGGCCACCGAGGTCCGCATCCATGCCGCCCGCTGACCGAGCGAATGTATCGTTCCGTCGGACTGAGGAGGTGAACGATACATTCGCTCGGCTCACGTTGCGCGCGAGAGTGATTCAGTTCAGGCGGGCGCGCATCAGGTAGACGTTGTAGCTGTCCCACTCGGACACGGTGAAGTACAGGTCCGCGCCGTGGGACCACGGGTGCATGAAGCCGCCGTATGCCTTCGGGTAGTCCGAGGTCCGTACCAGCGTCGCGGCATCGGACCAGACGCCCTGCGGCGAATCCGACTCGCGGAGAACGATTTCGCCCGCGATCGGTTCCAGGTAGCTCATCTGCCAGCGGCCTCGTCCGGCGTCGAACCGCACCGACAGCTCGCTCGCCGCGCCGTCGGCGAGCGGGGTGGCGAGCTGCTCGAAGACGGGCATCCAGCGGTCGTGCACCCAGTACTGGTACGCGGAGGGATCGAGCACGTCGTCGACCGGCACGCGGGCCAGGCCCACCGATCCGACGCGGCCGTTCGGAGTGCCGAACATGTAGACGTGGTCGCCGTGCGGCACCATCGTCGCGACCTGGAACCGGCCGAGCCCGAACACGTTGTCCCAGCGGGCATGCGGGTCCTTCGTCCATGTCTGGCCGTGGTCGTCGGAGTAGGCGATGCCGCCGTGGTTGGTGTACCACATGCCCGGCACGACGCTCCACCGTCGCACCGACATGTAGCTCAGGTACTGGCGGTCGCCGATCGCGAAGCCGGAGGTGGGGATGACGGTCGTCTCGAAGTTCTTCACATGCCGGGCGTCGAGGATCTCCGCGGCGTGGCAGGGGCTGTCCTGCACCATCGCGTCGATGGTGAGGCCGTCCGCCAGGTCGGTGTCGCGGCTGAATGCCAGGACGTTGCTGCGCCAGTCTCCGCCGGCCCCGCCCGGCGGCGTCCATTCGAGCCCGAACGTGTCCCCGAAGGCGAGGGCGACCTCGCCGGGGCGCGTCTCCCACACGATGCCGAGGTCGGTGCCGTGCACGGCCCAGCGCGCATCGGTGCGGTTCTCCGAGCCGGGACCGGTCAGCTGGGAGACCAGCTCGACGTCGCCCACGGCGGGGGCGGGTGGCCGGGCGGTGACGGTACCCGGCTCGAACGGCGGATTCTCCCGTGGCGGGGCCGGTGGGACGGGTGCACCCGGCGCGCCGGGCACGGGAATCGGGATCGTCTCCGGCTGCGGATCCAGCTCGACGCGCGGCAGGTAACTCGAGGACCCGCTCGAGCCGGCAGACCCACTCGAGCCACTCGAGCCGCTCGAGCCACTCGAGACGCCGGGCAGGGCGTCGGGAGCGCCCGTCGCGAAACCGAGGTCCGGGCACGGGTCGGCGCACGGGTCGGCGGGCAACGGCTCCTGCGGCACGCGGGTGTTGTCCGGCGCCGGGCCGGGGACCGGGACCGGGACGATCTCGGGGTACGGCAGGGGGATCTTCACGACGGGCGGGATCTCGATCCGTGGCAGCTGCGGCGCGTCGGGGTCCGGGGGCTCGACCGCGGGATCGAAGCCCGGTTCGCCGCACGAGTTGACGGGCGGGGCGGGCGACGCCTGGGCGGGCAGCGCGAACAGCGGCAGGGTCGACGAGACCAGGGCGAGAACAGCCAGCGGCGTGCGGTGCCTGCGTGCCATCGCGTTCTCCTCCGGATACTCGGGGAAATGCCCCGGAGAACCTAACAAATCCGGCGCCCGAAACCGCGGAGACTCACATGCGGAGCCGCCGGATCGTCGTCGCCGCGACCAGACCGGCGACGTACACCGCCACCCCGGCGAGCGCGAGCGCCGGGCTGCGGCCGTCGGGCGCGACGACCAGGGCGCCCGCGACGATCGCCGCGAGGAACGCCATGTTGAACACGGTGTCCTGCAGGGCGAAGACCTGCCCGCGACGGGCGTCGTCGATCTCGATCTGCATCGCGGCGTCCCCGGTGAGCTTGATGGTCTGACCGACGAGACCCAGCAGGAACGCGGCGACGAGCAGTCCCGTCTCGTCGAACCCGGTGACGAGGACGAGCTGGACGACGCCCGCGCAGATCAGTGCCGTGACGACGGTGCGGGGCCGGCCGAGGCGCGGGATGACGAGCGGGGCGGCGACCGCCGCGACGAGCATCCCGGTGGCGGTGGCGCCCACGGCGACGCCGAACCCGACGAGCCCGCCCGGCAGCGTGGCCCCGTCGGCGTCGCGCAGCACCAGCACCATGATGAGTGTGTCGATGCCGAACACGATGCGGTGCGCACCGATACCGATCATCGCGACCGTGACCCCCGGTGCCTCCCACACCGCCGTGGCACCGGTGTGCAGACCGGCGGCGACGGCCCGGATCGGGTGGCGCAGCACGGCACGGTCGGGACCGAGCGCATGACGGGCGAAGCCGCCGGCGGCGAGCGCGGCGACCACGGAGCCCGAGACGCCGAGCGCCACCGCCACCCCGGAGCCGAAGTCGCCTTCCCCGACGAGGCCGATCGTGGTGACCGCGATGCCCGCCCCGAGGGCAGAGATCCCCGATCCTACCGTCGCGAGCACGGAATTGACCGGTACGAGCCATGATTGGCGCACGACGTGCGGGAGGGACGCCGACACCCCGGCGAGCACGAAGCGACTGACGCCGACGGCGGCGAGCGCGAGCAGCAGCAGCGCGGTGGATCCGCCGCCGGTGAGGAGCAGCGCCGACATGGCGAGGATGAGCACGCCGCGCAGGGCATTGGCGGCGAGCAGCACCAGCCGGCGGTCCCAGCGGTCGAGCAGCGCGCCGGCGAACGGCCCGACCACCGAGTAGGGCAGCAGCAACACCGCGAATCCCGCGGCGATCGCGGCGGGATCGGTCTGGCGCTCCGGATTGAACAGGATCGCCCCACCGAGGGCGGCCTGGAACAGTCCGTCCCCGAACTGGCTGGCGAAGCGGACGACCGTCAGCCGCGCCAGTCCCGGCGATCGGCGCAGAGCCGTCGCCGTGGATCGCCACGCCTGCCGTCTCGACTCCCGCACAGTGTCCGACACTATCCGTCCGGTGCGGGGTCGCCCCGCGACGACGGTTCCGCCTCCCCGGCGAGGTTTTCCGGCCTACCCTCGGCGCAACCGGCAACTTCCGGAAGAGGGGACGTCCCGTCATGTGCCGACTGTTCGGGTTGACCGCCGCGCCGCACCGGGTGCACGCCACCTTCTGGCTGCTCGACGCATCGGATTCGCTCGCCCGGCAGAGCCGGCGTGAACCGGACGGCACCGGGCTCGGGACGTTCACCGACGACGGCCGCCCGGTGGTGGAGAAGCAGCCGCTGGCGGCGTACGAGGACCGCGCGTTCGCCACGGAGGCGAAGGAGCGGCGGTCACAGACGTTCCTCGCACACATCCGGTTCGCCTCGACGGGAGGCCTGGACGTGGGCAACACGCACCCGTTCGAGCAGCGCGGGCGGCTGTTCGCCCACAACGGCGTCCTCGGCGATCTGCCGCGGCTCGAGGCCGAGCTCGGCCCGTACCGCGACCTGGTGACGGGCGAGACGGACTCGGAGCGCTTCTTCGCGCTCGTCACCCGTCGCATCGACGAGCACGGCGGCGACGTCGGCGCGGGGCTGACTGCCGCGGTCCGGTGGGCCGCCGAGAATCTGCCCGTCTACGCGTTGAACGTCGTGCTCACGACCGCGACGCAGTTGTGGGCGCTGCGTTATCCGGACACCCACGACCTGTTCGTCCTCGAGCGTCCCGCCGGCGGCCCGCAGGGCGGCCGCCATCTCGAGCATGCCAGCGAGGCCGGCACGGTCCGGGTGCGCTCGGGCCACCTGGCACGGCACCCGGCGGTCGTGGTCGCCAGCGAGCGCATGGACGAGGATCCGGGTTGGTCGGACCTGCGCTGCGGGGAGCTGCTGCACGTCGACGGCGAGCTCCGGGTCACCCGCACCGTCGTCGTCGACGAGCCCCCGCGGCACCCGATCACGCTCGCGGACCTCGACGAGCGGGCGGCCGCCTCCCAGACCGGGAAGTGAGTGTCACCGCTCGCGCCACCATCGCACCGTCGCGGCCGCGGCCTCGGGCAGCGGCGTCGGGCGCAGGCCGAGGAGTTCCTCGCTGTACGCGGAGTCCATGACGAACGGATCGGTGAACTGGTAGAGCATCTCGGTCAGTTCGCGGGCGTCGCGGTTGACCAGCGCGGCGCCGCGCAGCATCCAGGTGGGAATCGTGCCGACCTTCGGAGCCGGCACCTGCGCGGCCGCGGCGAACGCGGCGACGAGGTCGCGCTGCGTGCCGGCCGGACCGGTGGGAGCGTGCAGGACCCGGTTCCACACCGCGGGATTCGCCGCGGCCGCGATCATGGCGGCGGCCAGGTCCGGCACGTACGTGAACGAGTGCGGCACGTCGGGTGAGCCGAGCACGCGGGGGCTGCGCCCGGCCAGGATGGCCGGCACCATCCGCTCGCCCGCGTGGGCGGTGCGGGCGTGGGGGCCGAAGAAGTCGGACGCGACCACGCTCACGGTCGGGGTGGCGCTTTCGGCGCGGCGGTCCAGCAGTCGGGCCCGCACGCCCCGCTTGCCGGTGGTGCTCGCGCGCGGCGAGTCCTCGGTCATGACCCGGTCCGGTTCGCTGTAGGAGTACAGGCTCTCGGGGAAGACCACCACCGCGCCCGTGCGCCCGGCCGCCTCGAGGACCGTGCTCTCCGCCGCCGGCAGTTCGCGCTCCCAGATGTCGGCGCGGTAGGCCGAGCCGTGGATGCAGTGGTACACGGCACCGGCACCCTCGAGCGCGGGGCCGAGCCGGGCGGGATCGGAGACGTCGACCCGGCGGCGTTCGACGAGCGGGTGCTCGGGGCCGTTGCCGGACCGGGTGAGGACGCGGACGCGGTGGCCCCGGTCGGCGAGTTGTTCGGCGACGGTCCAGCCGACCGGCCCGGCTCCGGTGACGACCTGCAGATTCGACATGGTGGTCAGCTCCTTCGAAATGTGAGCACTGCTCTCTGTCTGACATCACGATGCGCCCCCGGGTGCGCAAAGTCAAGAGCAGTGCTCACTTTTGTTGACGGTGCTCGCACATCTGGCAGGGTGAGGGACATGACCGGAACCCCCCGCGCCCGCGCCCGGCAGCAGACGATGGCCGACATCCTGCGGATCGGCCGCGAACACCTCTCCACCCACGGAGCCGCCGCGCTGTCCCTGCGCGCCGTCGCCCGCGACCTCGGCGTCGTCTCCTCGGCGGTGTACCGCTACGTCGCCAGCCGCGACGAACTGCTCACCCTCCTCGTCGTCGACGGCTACACCGAACTCGCCGACACGGTCGACGAGGCGCTCGCCGACGTCGCCGCGGACGCCCACGCCGAGCAGTTCCGCGTGCTCGGCCACGCGGTGCGCGCCTGGGCGCTGCGCGAACCCGCGCGCTACGCCCTGCTGTTCGGCAGCCCGGTCCCCGGCTACCACGCCCCCGCCGAGCGGACCACGGGTCCGGGCACCCGTGTCGTCGTCCGGCTCGTCCGCATCCTCGGCGACGCCCACGCCGCCGGCACCCTCCGCATCCCCACCACCGTCGCCGTGCCGGACACCCTCACCGCCGACCTGGGCCGGATCCGCGCCGAACTCGGCACCGGCGTTCCCGACGCCGTCCTCGCGCGCGGCGTGCTGGTCTGGGCCGCCCTGTTCGGGGCCGTGAACTTCGAGGTCTTCGGCCAGTACGGCACCGACACCTTCACCGACCCCGGGCAGCTGTTCGACCATCACCTCGCGGTGCTCGCCGAGACCGTCGGGCTGTCCTGAACAACTCCCCCGCCTTGCCGCCACGCGCCGTCGGCGACGGTGGGATGATGTCGGGGTGGCGCAGCATCAGGACGAACCCGAGGACCGCACGGCACCGGCGACACCGGCCGTCCGGCCCGGAACCCTGCTCGTGTCGGCCACCGACCTCGTCGAGCCGACCTTCCGGCGAACGGTCGTCTACATCATCGAGCACGGCGACGTGGGCAGCCTCGGCGTGGTGCTCAACCGCACCAGCGACACCGCGGTCCAGGCCGTGCTGCCGCAGTGGACGGCGCTCAGCGCCGATCCGAAGGCGCTCTACGTCGGCGGCCCCGTCCGGCGCGACTCGGCGCTGTGCCTGGGCACGCTGCGCGTCGGCGTCTCCGTCGAGGGCGTGCCGGGGGTGCGCCGGATCGACGGGCGGGTGGTCATGATCGACCTCGACTCCGACCCGGCCGTCATCGGCCCGCTCGTGGAAGGCATCCGCATCTTCGCCGGCTACGCCGGGTGGAGCGCCGGCCAGCTCGATGGCGAACTCCGCAACGACGACTGGATGGTCATCTCCGCCCTCCCCCAGGACATCCTCGGACCGCCGCGAGTCGACCTGTGGGCGCGGGTGCTGCGCCGGCAGCCGCTACCGCTCGCATTGCTGGCCACGCACCCCATCGAGGTCGAGCGGAACTGAGTGACCCGGCGGTCAGTGCGCGAAGTGCTGTTCGCTGGTGTGCCGGAGCGGTCCCTCCTTCCGCAACTCGGCGCACACCCGCGCGAGGTCGGCGAACAGCTGCCGCGCGAGGTCGGCGCTGAACCCCTCCCGGACCACGATCCGCAGGACCGCCACGTCCTGGGCGTCGGCCGGCATCGTGTAGGCCGGCACCTGCCAGCCGTGTGTCCGCAGCTCGTGCGAGACGTCGAACACGGTGAAGCCCGGATCCCCGGTGAGCTCGAACGCGATCACCGGGATGGCGGTGCCGTCGGAGATCAGGCGCATCCCCTCGATCCCGGCGATCTGCTCGGCCAGCCGGCACGCGGTGGACCGTAGCGTCTTCATCACCCGGCGGTATCCGTCGCGGCCGAGCCGCAGGAAGTTGTAGTACTGGCCGACTATCTGGTTCCCGGGCCGGGAGAAGTTCAGGGTGAAGGTCGGCATGTCCCCGCCGAGGTAGTTGACCCGGAAGACCAGGTCCTCGGGCAGGTACTCCTTGTCGCGCCACACCACGAACCCGATGCCCGGGTAGGTCAGGCCGTACTTGTGCCCGCTGACGTTGATCGACACCACACGCGGCACCCGGAAGTCCCACTCCAGTTCCGGATGCAGGAACGGCACGACGAATCCGCCGCTCGCCGCGTCGACATGCAGCGGCACGTCGGGACCGCCCGCGTCGGCCACGTCGTCGAGCATCCCGGCGATCTCGGCCACCGGTTCGAGCTCACCGGTGTACGTGGTACCCAGGATCGCGACGACACCGATCGTGTTCTCGTCCAACGCCTCCCGCACCTGATCGGAGGTGATCACGTAGCGGCCGGGTTCCATCGGCAGGTACTTCGCCTCCACGTCGAAGTAGCGGCAGAACTTCTCCCACACCACCTGAACGTTGCTGCCCAGCACCAGATTCGGGCGTGAGGCGTCCTGGCCGGCCGCCTGCCGCCGGGCCCGCCAGCGCCACTTGAGCGCCAGGCCCGCGAGCATCACCGCTTCGCTCGAGCCGATCGTGGACACACCCGTCGCGGACGCCGCATCGACGTCGGACAGTCCCGGCGCGTGGAACAGGTCGGCGACCATCGCCACGCAGCGTTCCTCGATCGCCGAGGTCGCCGGGTACTCGTCCTTGTCGATGAGGTTCTTGTCGAACGTCTCGGCCATGAGTACATCGGCCTGCGGCTCCATCCACGTGGTGACGAAGGTGGCGAGATTCAGCCGCGAACTGCCGTCGAGCATCAGCTCGTCGTGGATGTACCGGTACGCCTCCCCCGGATCCATCGAGTGCTTCGGCAGCCGCAGCGCCGGAACCGGCTCACTGTCGATGCGCCCGGTGTACGCCGGTTCGAGGACTCCGTCTGGGTGCAACTGCTTCCGATGGCTCACGTCGGCCTCCGTACTCGTCGGCAATCGCTCCCATTAGACCGGATCAGCCGCGTACGCGCGGGCTGTTCGCGTAGCCCGCGTCCTCGGATCGCACCGGTCAGCGACGATCGGCGAGGGTGTTGAGCGCGCCGGCCATGCGCTCGGCCTGCGACGCGGTGACGGTGAACTCCTGCCCTCCGGCGACGGTGACCACCAGCGCGGGACCGGTGATCGTGACGAGGCCGTACCGGCCCCGGCCCTTGGCGCGCAGTCCCCACCCGCCCCAGTCCTGGAAGGGACGCACGTGAGCGACCTTCGCGCCGACGATCTCGTCGAGACCGTAGTCCACCGCGGTCATCCCGAGGTTCTGCACCCGCACGCCCGTGTCGTCGACGACGACGCGGAACCGCAGCAGGCTCAGCACGAGCACGGCGACCGGCAGGAAGATCGCCAGCGGCCACCAGCTGCGCGCCGCGCCGCACACGAGGACCGCGGGGGCCAGGACCAGCGCCGCGAGCACGAGGGTGGTGCGCGTTCCGGTGCCGACCTGCTCGACGATCGGCAGCTCGACCGGGCCGCGCGGCAGCGCCGGATCGGGGCGGGCGACGGCGGATCGCCGGACCCGGTGGTCCCGCAGCAGCGACGCCCCGAGTATCCCGACGGCGACGCCGAGCGCGACGCCCGCCCCGATGCTCCACATCGGCAGCTGCGCCTGCTCGGCCGGCGCGTCCAGTTGGCCCACGAGCACCGTCGCGCACAGGGTGAACAGCAGGCCGGTCACCCCGAGACCGAGCACCAGCATGTAGCGCCGCATCATCAGCATTGCGGGGGCCAGCGCCGCGATCGCGCTGCAGCCGCCGCCGACCAGCAGGATCACCAGCGCCATCGTCCACGAGAACGACGCCGGGTCCGAGAATCCGTCCGGTGCCGACCCGGACCAGTGCGTGGCGATCCGCGGGGGCAGGCGCGACTCCCACAGTCGCGGCAGCAGCAGCGCCGCCCCGGCGGCAACGAGGGGCAGCCCCAGCCCGAACAGGGCCCCGGCGGGGTCGATCACGCGGCGGGTGGTCACGGGCCCAGCGTAGGGAACGGCGAACCGCCGCCGCCCGCCTCCCGATCTCCCCGAATGTGGGATTGAGCGCCGCCCTCGCCGGTCGCACGCTCGAAAGCAAGGGTTCGAGCACGACGGGATCGAGGTCGACGACATGACCACCACCAAGTCCACTGCATTGACCGACGACGACATGGACGTGATGACGCTGCTGCACGCCGCGTTCCGCCGCGACGCCACGCGCCTTGCGCACGTGGCCCAGACCTACGGCACCGAGAACGACGAGACGCACGACGCCCTGCTCGTCGGGTGGCACGGCTTCAGCCGGGAACTGCACCACCATCACCGGATCGAGGACACCCACATCTGGCCGCTGATGCGCCGCAAGCTCGCGGACCGCCCCGACGACCTCGCAGTGCTCGACGACATGGAGGCCGAGCACTCCCTCATCGATCCCACGCTCGCCGCACTGGAGGACGCGTTCGACGACCGGGAGCACGGCCCGCGGCAGGTGCCGCATCGGATCGACGACCTCGTGGCGCTGCTGCAGTCGCACCTCGCGCACGAGGAGCGCGACGCGTTCCCGCTCATCAAGGAGGTGATCACCGCGCAGGAATGGCAGGCGCTGTCCAAGGCCGCCGTCAAGGAACTGGCCTACAGCGACATCGCGCAGCTGGGTCCGTACGTCGTCGAGGGGGCCACCCCCGAGCAGGCCCGCCGCGTGCTGAGCGAGCTGCCCGTGCCGCTGCGGCTCGTGCACCGGTTCTGGTGGAACCCTCGCTACCGGCGCGTGCGGCGCTGGGAATGAGCTTCGCAGGCCGAGTCGCCGAGGGGCGCGCGGTTCAGCTCTTCGGGGCCGAAGCCGGCTCCGGGGAACGTCGTTCGGTGAAGAAGCCGTCGGGGCCGATGCGCTGACCGAGGCGCGGTACGTACTCGGTGTGGGCCAGCTTGGCGACGAGACTCGCGCGGCTGTTGACGCCGGTCTTGGCGAACACGGCCTTGAGGTGATCCTGCACCGTGTACGGGCTGATGCCCAGGACACGGGCCATCTCGTGACGGGTCCTGCCGGCGAGAACCTGCGTGAGTACCTCCGACTCGCGCCGGGTCAGCCCGTGCGCTGCCGCGGCCAGGCTCACGATCTCCGGGAGTTGCGCCCGCTCCACGGTCATCAGCACGCGCCGCGGCGGGTGCTCGCCGTCGAACCGCCCGACGCGGATCACGACCCACTCACCGTCGAGGGTGCGGGCCCGCAAGACCGCGGAATCCGTCCCGGATCGCCGCAGCCACAGTGCTGCCGACACCGCGGGCGCGGTGGGCACGGGCCTGCCGGGCGGCCCCCAGCCGAGCCGTTCGAAGTACTCGAGTGCGGGGACGGTGATCGACTCGAACTCGTCCTCGGGGCCGACGATCGCGACGGCAGGTCCCTCGGAGCCGGGGTGGGGGGTGCGGGTGCCGTCGCGGAACAGGGTGGTGCGCAACCCCTCCCCGATGTCGGTGAGCACCGTGCCCAGGGTCTCGAGCTCCTCGTCGGCGAACTCCGGGCCGGGCCGCCTGCTCATCGTGCACGCGCCCCAGCAGGCTCCGTCGCGGCCGCGGAAGAGCATGCGTACCTCGTCCTGCATCCCGTAGGGCGCGAGCAGTTCGGCATACTGCCGGCTGCTCCTGACGCGGTTGCCGGTCACCTCGCGGAGGGTCCGGATGGGGACCTCCCGGTGCAGCAGCGAGTCGAACCGGCCCGGTTGGGGGTCCTCGCCGTACTCGAACTCGAGGGCGGACGCATAGGCCCGCGGCACCTCGTATCCGCGGGTCGTCAGTGTGGTCGGGACGAGAGCCGCGGGATCGATGGTGGCCAGACAGACCCCGTCGTACGGCACCCGGGCGCGGATCGCGTCCAGGACCACCTCCCGGAACTCGGCGGAGTCCGTCGCCGCGGCGGCCGCGTCGCGGATCGTCGACTTCAGCCGGGCACCGGCCAGTGCCGGAGTCACCCTGTCAGTATCTCCCCCGGACGCGGGGTTGAGAACCTCTCGACCGGAGGGAACCGCGCTCAGGCGGTCACCCTGCGCCGTGCGCTGCGCTCAGGCGGTCACCCTGCGCCGTGCGCTGCGCTCAGGCGGTCGGCTCGCAGGCGCCGCGCAGGCTGCACGCCCCGCACGACGTGCCGCACCCGGCGGTCTCGGCCGGTGCGCTGGCCGCCGCGACGCGGGCGCCGATGGAGCCGCCCACACCGGCGGTGAAGAAGGCCGCGATCACGGCACCCACGACGGCGATCAGACCCGGGACCGTATCGAGCGCGAGCACGCCCACGCCGCCGAGGACGAGCAGGCCTGCCGCACCGAGCTGACTGGGGGCGGCGACCTTGTTGGCCAGGGCAAACGTCGTCTCGTCGCGCAGGGCGTCGGCGGTGCGCACGCCCGCCCACCGGTTACGCGGCAGCCGCCCGGTCAGTCCGGCGACGGCGATCCCGCCGACGGCGAGAGCGAGCACGAACAAGACGATGGCGACGATCAGCACCCCTCGAGGATACGTGGGAGGCACAGCCGCTGGTCGGGCCGGGTCGGGCCAGGCTCTACCCTGGTCGGAGGTAAATGACGTCAGCCAAGTAGATAGCGACCACCGTGACTCGTCCTGCGCAGCCTTCCACACCGTCGTCCGACGCTACCCCGCAACACCGATACACCGCCGATCTCGCCGGCCGGATCGAGCGGCGTTGGCAGGATCTGTGGCGTGAGCGCGGCACGTTCAACGCGCCGAACCCGGTCGGCCCGCTCGCCGGCGACGTTCCCGAGGACAAGCTGTTCGTGCAGGACATGTTCCCCTACCCGTCCGGGTCGGGCCTGCACGTGGGTCACCCCCTCGGCTACATCGCCACCGACGTGTACGCCCGGTACCACCGCATGCTGGGCCACAACGTCCTGCACACGCTGGGCTACGACGCGTTCGGGCTGCCGGCCGAGCAGTACGCGGTGCAGACGGGCACGCACCCGCGCACCACGACCGAGGCGAACATCGAGAACATGCAGCGGCAGCTGCGCCGGCTGGGGCTGGGCCACGACGAGCGCCGCTCGGTCGCGACGACGGACGTCGACTTCTACCACTGGACCCAGTGGATCTTCCTGACGATCTACAACGCCTGGTACGACCCGGAGCAGAACAAGGCGCGCCGCATCGACGAGCTCGCCGCCGAGCTCGCCGCCGGCACCCGCACCCTCGCGGACGGCCGCGACTGGGCGTCGCTGTCGAAGGCGGAGCGGCTCGCCGCCCTCGACGAGTACCGGCTGGTGTACCGCTCGGACTCCCTCGTCAACTGGTGCCCGGGTCTGGGCACGGTGCTGGCCAACGAGGAGGTCACCGCCGAGGGCCGCTCCGAGCGCGGCAATTTCCCGGTGTTCCGCAAGCACCTGCAGCAGTGGATGATGCGGATCACCGCCTATTCCGACCGCCTCATCGACGACCTCGAGTACCTGGACTGGCCCGAGAAGGTCAAGACCATGCAGCGCAACTGGATCGGGCGCTCGCACGGGGCGCAGGTGACGTTCGCCGTCCGGGGCGAGCGAAGCGCCGCGGAATCCGCCGCCGGCCGTCCGGATGCCACGATCGAGGTGTTCACCACGCGCCCCGACACGCTGTTCGGCGCGACCTACGTCACGCTGGCGCCCGAGCACGCACTCGTCGACGAGATCGTCGCCTCTGCATGGCCGGAGGGTGTCGACGAGCGCTGGACCGGTGGCGCCGCCACCCCGGCCGAGGCCGTCGCCGCCTACCGGGCGTCGATCGCCGCGAAGTCCGATCTCGAGCGGCAGGAGAGCAAGGAGAAGACCGGCGTCTTCCTCGGCGCCTACGCCGTCAACCCGGTGAACGGGCAGTCGCTGCCCGTGTTCATCGCGGACTACGTGCTCACCGGGTACGGCACGGGCGCGATCATGGCCGTGCCCGGCCACGATCAGCGCGACTGGGAGTTCGCCACCGCGTTCGGCCTGCCGATCGTGGAAGTGATTGCGGGCGGAGATATCTCGGAGGAGGCGTACACCGGCGAGGGGGCGCTCGTGAACTCCGGCTACCTGAACGGGCTGAGCGTCGCCGACGCGAAGAAGGCGGTCGTCGCGAAGCTCGAGGAGTCGGGTGCGGGCACCGGCACCATCCAGTACAAGCTGCGGGACTGGCTGTTCGCCCGGCAGCGGTACTGGGGAGAGCCGTTCCCCATCGTCTACGACACCGACGGAAACCCGCACGCTCTGCCGGAATCTGCTCTGCCGGTGGAACTTCCGGACGTCGAGGACTATGCGCCGGTGTCGTTCGATCCCGAGGACGCGAGCTCGGAGCCGTCGCCCCCGCTGGCCAAGGCCGACGAGTGGGTGAACGTCGAACTCGACCTCGGCGACGGGCTGCAGCACTACACCCGCGACACCAACGTCATGCCGCAGTGGGCCGGCAGCTCGTGGTACCAGCTTCGCTACATCGACCCGACGAACCCGGACGAGTTCTGCGCCAAGGAGAACGAGGCGTACTGGACCGGTCCGCGCCCGCAGATCCACGGCCCGCACGACCCCGGCGGGGTCGACCTGTACGTCGGCGGTGTCGAGCACGCCGTGCTGCACCTGCTGTACGCGCGGTTCTGGCACAAGGTGCTGTTCGACCTCGGCTACGTCACCTCGTCCGAGCCGTACCGGCGCCTGTTCAACCAGGGCTACATCCAGGCGTACGCCTACACCGATTCGCGCGGCGTGTACGTGCCCGCCGACGAGGTCGAGGAACGCGACGGGAAGTTCTTCCACCGGGGTGAGGAAGTCCACCGCGAGTACGGGAAGATGGGCAAGTCCCTGAAGAATTCCGTTGGGCCGGACCAGATCTGTGACGACTACGGCGCCGATACGCTGCGTGTGTACGAGATGTCGATGGGCCCGCTGGACCAGTCCCGGCCGTGGGCGACGAAGGACGTCGTCGGGGCGCAGCGGTTCCTGCAGCGGGTGTGGCGGGCCGCGATCGACGAGGAGACCGGCGCGCTGCGGGTCACCGACGCCGAGCCGACCGACGAGACGCTGCGCGCCCTCAACAAGGCGATCGCGGGCGTGTCCGACGACTACGCGGGCCTGCGCGACAACACCGCCATCGCCAAGCTGATCGAGTACACCAACCACCTCACCAAGGCGTACCCGGACGGGGCGCCGCGGACGGCGGTGGAGCCGCTCGTGCTCATGCTGGCCCCGGTGGCCCCGCACCTCGCCGAGGAGCTGTGGTCGCGGCTCGGGCGCACCGAGTCGCTGGCCCACGGTCCGTTCCCGGTGGCGGACGAGAAGTGGCTCGTCGAGGACACGGTCGAGTACCCGATCCAGGTCAACGGCAAGGTGCGCAGCCGTATCACCGTGCCGGCCGACGCGGACCGGGAGGCGATCGAGGCCGCGGCGCTCGCGGACGAGAAGATCGCCGCCCTCCTCGAGGGTGCCGCTCCGCGGAAGGTGATCGTCGTACCGGGCAAGATGGTGAACGTGGTCAAGTAGGCGGCTGCGCCGCCGTGGTGTCCTTTCGGATCACCCCCGATCCGGAAGGACCCCACGCACGAAATCGACGACGTCGTCGAGCACGTCGTCACGGTTGGTCTCGTTGAAGATCTCGTGCCGTGCCCCGGGATACACCTTCGACGTCGACCGTGGTCCGGCGAACGTGGCCCAGCCTTCGCGGCTGCCCGGGAGCGGGACGAGCTGGTCGTCCTCGCCGTGCAGCCACAGGACGGGCACGTCGCCGACGGTGCCTGCCCCGGTGACGGCGTCGAGGCAACGCTGCAGTGCCTCGACGGTGGGCCGCTTGAAGGGGCCGTGCCAGACGAGTGGATCGTCCACGTACGCGCGGCCCACCTCCGGGTTGCGCGACAGCGTCGCGGGGTCGATGGGTGCGTCGGGGATCTCCTCCGCCGCGAGCATCGCCTCGAGGGCGGGCCAGCGGCCCAGCACCGGACCGGACAGCACCACCGCGGTCAGTTCGGAACCGTAGCGCTGGGCGTAGCGGGCGGCGATCAGCCCGCCCATGGAGTGCCCGACGAGCACCACCGGCAGGCCGGGATGCTCGCTGCGGGCCTTGACGTCGAGCAGACGGAAGTCGTCCACGACCTTCTCGAAGTCCCCGATCAGGACGCGTTCCCCCTCGCTGAGCCCGTGCCCGGCGTGGTCGACGGCATAGACCACGGCACCGTCGGCGATCAGTCGGGTGGCCACGTATTCGTAGCGGCCGGCGTGCTCGCCGTAGCCGTGGCACAGCAGCACGACGTACCGCGGGTCGTCGTGGACCCAGCACCGGGCGGACAGGGTGCCGGCGTGTCCGGGCAGGGGAAAAGCGGTGGTGTCGCTCATCGAGGCTCCTCACGATGTGGCCGTCTGCCAGAACAGCCAAGCACTGCCGACGGCTCCGGCGCGGTATTCGCGCCGTCGTCGCCCGGGTGTCGCGTCGTCGTGCGGTGCCGGACCCCTGTGACCGGGTCGGCACCGCACGAGGGAACTCGTCGGCGGCCCGATTCGTCGTATTCTGTGACAGGAAGTCGTCGTCTATTGCAGAGAGAGCCATGAGACGCGCCAAGCGCAAACCTCGAAGACCCTCCCCGCCCCCGAGTGACGCCCCGTCCGTCACCGCCCATCGGAGCCGACCGTGCTGACCGTCCTCGGTATCGCACTCGGCATCCTCGTGGTCCTGGCGATCACGGCCCTGACCGGCTATTTCGTGGCCCAGGAATTCGCCTACATGGCGGTGGACCGGTCCCGGCTCAAGGCGCGTGCCGAAGCCGGCGACGCCGCCGCGGCCCGCGCCCTGTCGGTCACCCGCCGCACCTCGTTCATGCTCTCCGGCGCTCAGCTCGGCATCACCGTGACCGGCCTGCTCGTCGGCTATGTCGCCGAACCGCTCATCGGCAGCGGTCTCGGGGAGCTCCTCGGTGGTGTCGGCATCCCGACCGCGGTCGGGGTGGCGGTCGGCACGGTGCTGGCGGTGTTGTTCTCCACCGTGGTGCAGATGGTCTTCGGGGAGCTGTTCCCGAAGAACCTCGCGATCGCCCGGCCCGAGCCGGTCGCTCGATGGCTGGCGCTGTCCACCACGCTCTACCTGAAGCTGTTCGGCTGGTTGATCCGGTTGTTCGACGCCTCGTCGAACCTGCTGCTGCGCGCGCTGCGGATCGAACCGGTGCACGACGTGGAGCACTCGGCCACCGTCCGCGACCTCGAGCACATCGTGGCCGAATCGCGCGACGCCGGCGATCTGCCCACGGAGTTGTCGACCCTGCTCGACCGGATCCTCGACTTCCCGACCCGCACCGCCGAGCACGCCATGATTCCGCGTGCCCGCGTGGACTACGTCCGCGCGGGGGAACCCGTGACGCGGGTGCTGGCGAGGATGAGCGAGGGCCACACCCGGTACCCGGTCGTCGGCTTCTCCGCCGACGACCTGCGCGGTGTGGTGCATCTGCACGATCTGCTCGCCCTGGACGCGACGACCGGGACGGCCGGGACGGTGTGCCGGCCCGCGGTGATCGTGCCCACGACGCTGCCGCTGCCCGATGTGCTGGCCCGGTTGACCGAGGGGCAGGAGGAGATGGCGTTGGTGGTCGACGAGTACGGCGGCTTCGCCGGCGTCGTCACCGTCGAGGACATGGCCGAGGAACTCGTCGGGGAGATCGCCGACGAACACGACACCGCCGTCGAGACGCAGGTGATCACCCGCCAGGGTGAGGGCTGGGTCATCCGCGGCGACGTGCACCTCGACGAGGTCGCCCGCACCCTAGACCAGGAGCTGCCCGAGGGCGACTACGAAACCCTCGCCGGCCTGGTCATCGCCGAGTTCGGCGGCCTGCCCGCCGTCGGCGACACCGTCGCGATCCCGCTGGAGCCCGACCCGGCCGATCTGGTGCACGAGAGCGCACCCCCGGCGCGGACGCTGATCGCCGAGGTCCGCGAGATCGACCGGCGTGTGCCGTCCTCGGTGCTGGTGACCGTGCGCACCGACGGCGAGGTGACCGGCGATGAGTAATCCCTGGATCGTGCTCGCCGTGACCGTCGGACTGATCGCGGCGAGCGCATTCTTCGTCGCGGTCGAGTTCGCGCTCATCGCCGCCCGCCGGCACCGCCTCGAGGACGCCGCCCCGCACAGCCGTGCCGCCCGCGCGGCGCTGCGCAGCGCCTCGGAGCTGTCGGTCCTGCTCGCCGGGTCCCAGCTCGGCATCACCGTGTGCACCCTGGCCCTCGGTGCGGTGACCAAGCCCGCCGTGCACCACTGGCTCACTCCCGTGTTCGAGGACTGGGGCGCTCCGCTCTGGCTGGCCGACGTCGCCGGCTTCGTCCTGGCGCTGATCATCGTGACGTTCCTGCATCTGGTGGTCGGGGAGATGGCCCCGAAGTCCTGGGCGATCGCGCACCCGGAGAAGTCGGCGACCATGCTCGCGCTCCCGATGCGCGCGTTCATGTGGTTGACCCGGCCGGTGATCGTGCAGCTCAACCACCTGGCCAACTGGTGCCTGCGGCGGGTCGGTGTCGTCCCGGTCGACCAGGTCGGCGCCGGACAGGACCCGGATGCGTTGCGGCACCTGGTCGAGCACTCGGCCACCGTGGGCACCCTCGACGAGCGCTACCACGGGCACCTGACCAGCGCGCTCGAACTCGAGGCCCTCACCGTCGGCGACATCGTCCGCCCCAACGCCCGCCCGAGCAGTGTCACCCCTGACGCGGACGCCGCGCAGATCCGGGACACCGCCCGGCGCACCGGGCACCTGCGGTTGCTCGTGCGGGGCAACGGGCACGTCGACGGGGTGGTGCACGTGCGGGACAGCCTGCACGCCGCGGCGGGGATCACCGCGGTCGAGTTGATGCGCCCGGCGCTGACCCTCGAGACGGCGGTGCCGGTGTACGAGGCGCTGCGCACCATGCGCGAGACCCGCAACCACCTGGCCACCGTCACCGACAACGGCCGGGTGGTCGGGCTGATCACCCTCGCTGACGTCCTCGAACGCCTGCTCCCGACGGCCGACGCGGGGGCCTGATCCCCCGGCGTGGGGATCCCGGTGCGCGGGCCGAGGCGCAGCGGCGGCAACGCCGGACATTCCCAGTCCCGGCGCGCGCTGCTAACCTCCGTTGCTAGAACACGTTCTAGCAACGGAGGTTTTCGCATGGCCCCGACTCCCGTCGCGATCCGCGCCACCGTCGAGTCCTACATCCGGTCGGTCGCGAAAGGGACCACCGACGAGGTGCTCGCCCTCTACGCCCCCGGTGCCACGGTCGAGGACCCGATCGGCACGGACGTTCGCACCACCGAGGCGTCCCTGCGTGAGTTCTACTCGATGATCGAGCCGCTCACCCAGACCGGCGAGTTGCTCACCCTGAGGATCGCCGCCGGCAACGCGGCCTTCCTGTTCCGGCTCACCACCCACCTCGGCGAGCAGGATCTCGTCATGGAGGTCATCGACGTCATGACCTTCGACGACGACGCGCGGATCACGAGCATGAAGGCCTACTGGAGCCAGGAGGACATGCAGACCCTCCCCGCCTCCTGAACCCGAACTGTTTCACGTGGAACATCCCCCTCCGGAGGCCGTGCGATCGGTATCCGAACCGCCGCCGCGTTCCTAGACTGGGAGCCGTATCCCGCGTCTTCCCGGTGAGGAGACACGACATGGCCGACGGTCCCGGGTGGCCGCCATGACCGGGTCGGCGCTCGTCGACATCCTGCTGGTCCTGGTGTTCGTCCTGATCGGCGGCGTCTTCGCCGGCACCGAGCTGGCCCTGGTGTCGCTGCGCGAGAGTCAGATTCGTGCACTCGAGGAACGCGGCCGGCGCGGCCGCCGGACGGCCGCGCTGGCGAAGGATCCCAACCGTTTCCTGTCCGCGGTGCAGATCGGCGTCACGGTGGCCGGGTTCTTCTCCGCTGCCTACGGCGCCTCGACCATCGCACCGAACCTCGCCCCGGCCCTCGAGTCGTGGGGGCTGCCCGCCGCGGCGGCGAGCGCCGCCGCCCTCATCGGCACCACACTGGTGATCGCCTACCTCTCCCTGGTGCTCGGCGAACTCGTCCCCAAGCGCATCGCCCTGCAGCGGGCCACCGGGGTGTCGCTGCTGACCGCACCGGCCCTGGACCGGTTCGCCACCCTGATGCGACCGGTGATCCGGCTGCTGTCGGTCTCCACCGACGGACTCGTCCGGCTGCTCGGAGCCGACCCGGCGCGCCGGAGCGAGGAGATCACCCACGAGGAGCTGCGCGAACTGCTGCTCGGCCATTCGGCAGTGCCGGAGGACGAGCGCACGGTGCTCGCGGAGGTGTTCGACGCCGGACAGCGATCGCTGCTCGAGGTGATGCGTCCGCGCACCGAGGTCGACTTCCTGCCCGCCGGCACCCCGATCCCGGCGGCGCGCGAACAGGCGCTGGCGGGTACGCACAGCCGGTACCCCGTCGTCGGATCGTCGCTCGACGACGTCGTGGGCTTCGTGCACCTGCGCGACCTGCTGCTCGCCGATCCGGCGAACGCCTCGACCGTCGCCGACGTGTGCCGGCCCATCCTCTCGTTGCCCGGCTCCAAACCGGCACTCGCGACACTGTCGCTGATGCGCCGGAACAACGACCAGATCGCCCTCGTCGTCGACGAGTACGGCGGCACCGCCGGGATCGCGACGCTCGAGGACATCGTCGAGGAGATCGTCGGCGAGATCGGCGACGAGTTCGAACCGACCGAGCAGGCCTCGGTCACGCCCGCTCCGGCGCAGCCCGAAACACAGCAGGTGGACGGTCTGCTGATCGTCGAGGACTTCGAACGCGCCACCGGGATCGGGCTGCCCGAAGGCCCCTACGAGACCGTCGCGGGGTGCATGCTGCACCGCCTCCAGCGCCTTCCACGACTCGGCGACAGCATCACCGTCGACGGCCATCGCCTCACCGTGAGCGAGTTGGACGGCCGTCGGATCGCCCGCCTCCGGCTGACGCCCGAGGGCTGAAGCCGACCGAAACCACCCGAGATGCGGAGGGGTTCCGCCTACCATGGGCGGGTGGCCGCCGGCACCGCTGCGCGCGGATTCGGGATGGTACTCGCGCTGACTGCGCTCGCCGTGGGGGGATGCTCCACGGACGGTCCGTCGCGAACCGAGCCGGTACGCCTGGACCTCGCGACGTCGCGCGGTGAGCATCCGTGGAGCGTCCTGCTCCTGCCCGACCAGGTACCGGTCGCCGTTCCACCGGCACCGCAGGCCGAGCTTCCCGTTCCCGACGACGGCCCGGTGACGGTGTCCGGAGACCGGACCGGGCTCTACGGCGGCAGCCTGGAGCGCGAGCTGTGCGACCGCGAGCGGCTCGCCGGCACGCTCGAGCAGGACCCGGCCAAGCAGGAGGCCTGGCTCGACGTGTTCGACGTCGCCGACGCCCGGGGATACCTGCGCACACTGACGCCGGTGCTGCTGCGTGCGGACACCCGGGTCACCGATCACGAGTATCGCGGCGGGCGCGCGGTGCCCGTGCAGTCCGTCCTCGAGGCCGGAACCGTCGTTCTCGTCGACGACCGGGGCGTCCCCCGCGTGCGGTGTGCACCGGGGAGCCCGCTGCTCTCCCCCGTCCTGTCCTCGGGTCAGGATCTCGAAGGCGAGGGCTGGTCGGGCCTCGACGAGGAACGGCTGTTCGTGGTGCAGCCGGGTGCGGCGCCCGTCGGTGAATTGACCGTCGTCGACGTCACCACCGGCAATCTGCTGGCGGTGCCCATCGGTGCCGGCCCCAAGCAACCGGCACCCGGGGCGATCGACCCGGTACCGCCGCCCGCACCGGAACCGTCTCCCGCGTTGGTGCCGGACGTGGACATTGCGGCGCCCGCGCCGCGGGCCCCGGCGCCACCCCCGGAGCCGCCGCCACCACCGCCGCCACCGCCACCGCCACCGCCACCGCCGCCTCCCCCGCCGCCTGCGCCGGAGCCGCTTCCCCCGGCACCGGCACCGGCTCCGGCGCCTGCCCCGGCGCCTGCCCCGCCGCCACCACCGCAGATCCGCATCCAGCTGCCGAACGGGGCGCCGGTCGTGATTCCGCTGCCGTTCTGACGACGGCTCAGCGGGGCCGCAGCACGATCTCCGTCGGGTGCGCGTCGGCCGGTGTCTGGACCGCCTGGCGCACTGCGCGCGCCACGGTCGACGCCTTCAGGAAGCGTTCCGGTTCGTAGGTCCGGCCCTCGCTCGCGACGATCGCACGCTGCATGTCGGTGTCGATCCGGCCAGGATGCACCGATGTCACCCGCAGCGCCGGCTCCTCCTGCCGCAGGACGTCGGAGAACGCGCGCAACGCGAACTTGCTGGCGGCGTACGCACCCCAGCCGGCCTTCGCGTTCAGCCCGGCCCCCGAGTTGAGCAGCACGACATGGCCGTTCGCGGCCCGCAGCGCCGGCAGGAGCAGACGCGTCAGCTCCACCACCGCCACCACGTTCGACTCGAACATCTCCCGCCACTGCGCGATTCCGCCGTCGGCGATCGTCCCGAGCTCGGCGAGGCCCGCGTTGTGCACCAGCACGTCCAACCGGTCGATGCCCGAGCAGGCCGTGGCCACCGCCTCGTGGTCGAGCAGGTCGACCGGCCACGGCACCGCCTCCGGGATCTCCTCGCAGATCGCCCGGAGCGACTCCGCGCGCCGGCCCCCGAGCAGCAGGTCGTGGCTGGGGGCGAGTTCCCGGGCGATGGCGGCGCCGACGCCGCGGCCGCCACCGGTGATCAGGGCTGAAGGTCGCATGCGACGACCCTAGGCGAGGATCCCGGTCGACGTGCCGTCCGTGGCCGACCCCACGCGCGGCGGCCGCGGAAAGTGCATCTCCACAAGCGCTTTCGGCCGCGACAGCAGATACTCGCGCAGCACGTTGCGCACCCGGGTGCGCAGCCGGCAGTCGCACCCGGCCACCACGCCGGCCATGTCGATCCCTGCGCGCCGCCCCAGCGCGACGGCCCGCGGAAGATGGAAGTCCTGGGTGGCGATCAGGGCCGTCGTCACGCCGTAGACCTGTGCGGCGCGATGGCAGGTGTCGTATGTGTCGAGCCCGTAGGGGTCGGTGGCGATCACTTCCCGTCCCACGCCGTGCGCCACCAGATAGCCGGTCATCGCCGCGATCTCGTCCCCGGACCGGCCCCCCGCGTCGCCCGAGACGAGCACGCTGCGGGCGCGGCCGTCCGCGAGCAGAGCGACGGCGACGTCGAGGCGCCCGCGCAGCATCGGCATGGGCCATCCGTTCCGGACCCGGGCACCCGGCACGATCACCACCGGCGCCGTCGGCGCGTCGGCGAGGGTGTACAGCCGCCCCGCCGCGGGCGCCGCGACCCGGGCCGAGACCCCGGCCAGCGCCAGCGTCCCTCCGGCCACCCCGATCGCGGTTCCGGTCACCGTCCGCCGCCACCTCGCATTTGTGCGCATGTGCCCCACGCTACGGACCGCCGTGGCGAGAATGGACGCATGGACCCGGTGGACGCCCTGCGGGAGGTCGCGTTCTGGCTCGAACGCGACCGGGCCGAGAGCTACCGCGTGAAGGCCTACCGCCACGCCGCCGACGTCGTCGCCCGGTTGAGCCCCGAGCAGCGCGCCGCACGGCGCCGTACGGACAGCTGGACCGCCCTCGCCGGCGTCGGCCCGAAGACCGCCACCGTGATCCGGGAAGCCTTCGACGGGGTGCCCGCGTACCTGCAGCAGCTGCGCGCGGAGGCCGAGCCGATCGGCCGCGGCGGTGCGGAACTGCTGGAGGCCCTGCAGGGCGATCTCCACGTGCATTCGGACTGGTCGGACGGTGGCAGCCCGATCGCCGAGATGATGCGGACCGCCGCGGCACTCGGGCGCCGATACTGCGCGCTCACCGACCATTCCCCCCGGCTGAAGGTGGCCAACGGGCTCACGGCCGAGCGGTTGCGCACCCAGTTGGGGGTCGTCGCCGACCTCAACCGCGTCCTCGCGGACAGCGGCCGCCCCTTTCGCATTCTCACCGGGATCGAGGTGGACATCCTCGACGACGGCACCCTCGACCAGGACGAGGGTCTGCTCGCCGAACTCGACGTCGTGGTGGCGAGCGTGCACTCGAATCTGCGGGCCGACCGGGCGGTCATGACGAAGCGGATGCTGAAGGCGGTGCAGAACCCGCACGTCGACGTGCTCGGGCACTGCACGGGCCGGCTGGTGCAGGGTGGGCGCGGCACCCGCCCGGAGTCGCGGTTCGACGCCGAGGCGGTGTTCTCGGCGTGCCGCGACCACAGCACCGCGGTGGAGATCAACGCGCGCCCGGAGCGGCAGGACCCGCCCGAGCGGCTGATCGACCTCGCACTGAATCTCGGTTGCCGCTTCGCGATCGACACCGACGCGCACGCGCCTGGACAGCTGGACTGGATCGGGTACGGCTGCGAACGGGCCGCCGAACGCGGGGTCGAAGCCGGGGACGTGATCAACACGTGGCCGGTCGAGGACCTGCTCGCCTGGACCGCCGGCCGGACGGGTTGACGGGTCAGCCGGTGGCCACCTCGTCGGCCGGGACCGTGGCCGGCGGGCGGCACTCGGCGTCGAGGAGGACGCGGGCGTCGGCGGCGAACCGGCGGACCTGTGCGTCGGTCCAGACCTGGGCGGGCACTCCCCCGCCGAGCAGGTCCCTGGCCAGGGCCGGGGACTGGCCGAGCGGTGCGTCGCTGCCGGCGATGACGATGTTGCCGTAGCGGCGGCCCTTGAGCATCGCCGGATCCGCGATGATCGCGGTGTGCTCGAAGATGCTGCCGATGGTGGCCGCCTCCCGCCGGGCGGTGGTCAGATCCCGGGTGTCACCACAGTTGACGACGTAGACGCCGCCCGCATCGAGCACCCGGCGGGCGTGCCGGGTGAACTCGACCGTGGTCAGCGCGACGGGTGTCCGGTTGATCGCGAAGACGTCGCGGACGATCACGTCGCGGGTCGCGTCGGTCAGCGAGGCGAGGACCGCCCGCGCCTCCCCCACCCGGATCCGCAGCAGCGGGGCACGGGGCAGGTCGAACCAGTCCCGGACGAGTTCGGCGAGCCGGCCGTCGATCTCGACCACCACCTGCCGCGCGTTCGGATAGGTGGCGGCGAGGTAGCGGGCCATGGAACAGGCCCCTCCGCCGAGGTGCAGCACGCGCAGCCGCTCGTCCCGGGGCCGCTGTGATTCGAGCAGTTGCGCGATCCACCGCATGTACTCGAATTCGAGCAGCGTGGGATCGGCGAGATCGATGTGGGAGCTGGGCACCCCGTTGACCTCGAGCACCCAGCCGTCCGGCAGGTACCGGTCCTTGACGAGCTCGCAGGTGCCGGTGTCGATGTCGTAGATGCCCTCGGCCGGACCGCGACCGGACCCCGGCGCGGCCCGACGCTCCCGCTGCCTGCCCATGACATCGAGGGTAGCCGGGCCGCGAGGGCCGTCGGGATCCGGTCTCCGGGCGCGCTCGGTCGGCGCGCTCCGAGGGTTCCTGGCCGAGGGAACCGAGCGCGCCTACGCGAAGGACTACCGACTGCTCTTCGGGTTGCTGTATCGGCACGAGAAGTACTGGGACGAGACCGATTACGAGGAGATCTACGACGACGAGTTGTCGCGTCGGCGGTCGGTGGACAACTCTCGCCGCATCGGCGGCAGCACATGGGCGCGATAGTTGTTTGCGGTCAAGCACGGGATTGGTTGTGCGACAGTGGTTTACATCTGTATGGAGGTGGGGGACCGCTGCCACCGGACGGGGTGGGAGGACCGCCTCGACCGTCGCGTGCGGACCCGATCCGGGTGATCGGCGAAAGGGAACGCCCCCTCCCGCCGCCCACGGCGTGTCCCGCTCTGTGTCATCGGGTTCATGGTGCATCGCCGGTGTCGCGCGTGAGGGCCTACGTGAGCGTACGGAATGTCGGATATGTTGTCCGACAATGCCTCTGCGCGTCCGGGCTGCGGCTCGCCGACCGCCCCCCGCCCGGCGGGCCTGGTAGCTCTCTAGCTGATGTGAAGCTTGCAAGCAAGCACCCCGAGGGGTAATCTGTCTCACAGTCGCGTTGCACTCCAGGCGCGGGGTCAACCGAGAGGCGGTCATCCCATGCAGAAGAAGACGCCGAGCGCTTCGACGCTGGAAGAACCACAGTTCATGAAGACGGCGGGGCTGCGTGTCCGCTACCGAGTCCGGGGCGACGGGCCGGCCCTGCTGATGATCAACGGTATCGGCCTCCCCCTGGAGTTCTGGCGTCCACTCGAGGCCCGGCTCGGGCGGTTTCGGACCATCACGGTCGACCCGCCGGGGTCCGGGCATTCCTCGGTCCCCCGCGGCCGCTTCGGCGTCCGCGAGCACGCGGGCGTCATAGATGATCTCCTCGAGCACCTCGGGATCGACTCGGCCGGCGTGCTCGGCCTGTCGTTCGGCGGGATGGTGGCGCAGGAGCTGGCGCGCCGGAGTCCCGGACGCGTCGAGAGGCTCGCGCTTGCCTCGACGAACTGCGGCCTGGGCGGCATGCCCAGCCCGCCGAGGGCGCTGACCGCCGTCTTCAACCCGGTGAGCTTCTACTCCCCGGCGTATTTCCGCAAGGTCGCCCCGCTGATCTACGGCGAGGGGATCGTCGACGATCCCGCGCTCCTCGACGAGCACCTCGAGATCCGCCGGGACTGCCGGCCGTCGTTGCGGGGCCATGTCGTCCAGCTCCGCGCGGCCTTCGAGTGGACCAGTCGACCGTGGCTGCGCCACCTGCCGATGCCCGTGCTCGTGATCGCGGGGAGCGACGATCGGCTCGTGCCGACCGTCAACGGCCGGATCATCGCCAAGGCCGTCCCTCACGGCCGCCTGGAGATCATCGACGGGGGCAGCCACCTGTGCGTGCTCCAGGAGACCGCCCGGGCGGCGCAGCTCATCGGGGACTTCCTCGATGAGGACTGAGCCGGCCGTGCCCTGCGATACTGCGCACCTGTTCCACGGGCTTCGAGCGTGTGTTCAGCCCCGAGCGTGTCAGTAAACTCGCGAGTATGAGGAGACCGTCGGCACAGCTCGGGGAAATCATCCGACGGCAGCGAGAATTCAACAAGTTCACCCTGCGGCAGTTCGCCGAGATGGCCGGGATCTCGAATCCGTACCTCTCGCAGATCGAGCGCGGACTGCGCGCCCCCTCGGCAACCGTCATCGATGCCATCGCACGCTCGCTGAACATCAGCGCCGACATTCTCTACGAGCAGGCCGGCTTTCCCGCGGGCGACCGCGACGGCGACGACGCACGTGCACGAATCGAAGCCGCCCTCGAGGCCGACCCGGCCCTCGCGCCTCGACAGCGACGCGCCCTGATGGAGATCTACGACGCCATGGTGATGGCGGGTCCGGTTCCTCGCCCGCGCCGCCGCAGTTAGTCCTCGCCGCGTGATGCTCGGCAGTCGATCCGCACCAACGATTCGAGGTTCCAGATCACGGCGGGTGGGAAGCCGCGCCTGCCGACGATCCTGACGAAGCAGACGAGCTATGTGGCGGTTGCGGCTGGGGGCTGATAGTCGGCGTCGGGTAAGGGGCGTCGGCAGATTTCGTGGGCTTCGTCGGCCGAGACGCCGAACATGCGCAACAGGTCCTCGGTGACCTGGTCGGTGGCCTCCGCGTCGTCACGTTCGGGGTGGTCGTGCAGCAGTTGACCCAGGCATAGCGCGGCGCCTGCTGCGATTGTCATGGCCAGTTCGGGATCGCGCACGCTGAACCGGCCCGACCGGGCAGCTGCCTCGATGTCCCGGCGAGCTCTCGGCGCCAGGCCCTTGTCCGAGCCGATCAGACTCAGACCGTTGCTGAGCAGAACCTTGCTCAGCTCGGGATTCCTGCGATGGAGGCGTCCGGTCAGACGGAAGCTCTGCGCAAAGACCTGGGCGGGGTCGTCCAGATCCGCGGTCAGTTCGTCGAGCACCGCCCCATGGCGGTCGAGGGCCTCCTCCACGGCAGCGTGGAAGAGCTCCTCTTTGGTCTGGAAGTGGTTGTAGAAGGACCCCATCCCGACATCTGCGGCTTGGGTGATCTCGAGAATCGGGGCGGTCGGTTTCCCTGCCGCCATGAACGACTGGGCTGCGCGTACGAGTGCGGCGCGGGTGCGCGCCTTGCGCCGGTCCAGACGGTTCGGTGCATCGGTGTTCTGCTCGGTCATGCCTGCGTGCCCTTCTCTCTGATCCGTCCGACCTGGCCTTACCCTACGGCGCGTCATCAATTGTGACGAATTCCTCAAAAACTCTTGACTGACGATATCTTCGTAAGTGACGATATCGTCATAACTTGAAGGGAGTGGTCCATGAGTGTCCACCATGACCCGCATTCCGGACTGCACAGTGAGCAGGGCGCGCTGGCGGGCGAGCACCGGGGGAAGGCCGCCGAGCCGATCATCAAGGTGTTCGACCTCGCGTGGCTGGAGTTCGAGAAGCCCGACCTCGATCGGGCGGAGGCGTTCGCCCATGCCTTCGGTTTTGCGACGGCGCTCCGAACGGCGCACGAACTACAGTTGCGCGGCACAGACCCCGGTTCGCCCTGCGTGCTCATCCGCCGAGGCCCGCGTTCGCGGTTCGTCGGTCCCGCCTTCCGGGCAGCCGACTCGACCGACGTGCTGCGACTCGCGGACGCAGTCGGAGGTGCGGTCGTGCCCCTCCCCGAGAGCCTCGGCGGGATCGCTGTCGATCTCGTGGATCCAAGCGCTCTCGGAGTCCGCGTGGTGTCCGACACGTTCGAGTTGCCGGCGCTGGCCGCCCAGGCTCCGCTCCACTTCAATTTCGGACACGACCGCGGGCGGGTGAACGCCACCCAGCGGCCACCCCGCGCGCCGGCCACCGTGCAACGGCTCGGTCACGTCGTGCTCCAGACGACGAAGTACCTCGAAACGCTCAACTGGTACCTCGAGCACCTCGGACTGATCGTCAGCGACTTCCTCTACTACCCGGGGCAACGGGCCCGGGGCCCGATCATGAGCTTCATCCGCTGCGACCGGGGTGCCACGCCCACCGACCATCACACCCTCGCGATGGTTCTCGGCCCGGCCAACCGCTATGTGCATTCGGCATATCAGGTCGCCGACCTGGACTCCCTCGCGGCGGGAGGCGAGTACCTGCTCGACCGGGGCTACCGCCGGTCCTGGGGCATCGGCCGGCACATCCAGGGCAGCCAGATCTTCGACTACTGGCGCGACCCCGACGGATTCATGGTCGAGCACTTCAGCGACGGCGATCTCTTCGACAACACGCTCGAGGCGGGCTGGGCACCGATGACCGCGTCCGGACTGGCCCAGTGGGGGCCGCCCGCCACCAAGGACTTCCTCGGACTGAGCCCCGGTCGGGACTCACTCCAGGAACTGCGCGCCATCGCCCTCGCGCTGCGCGCCGACAACGAATTCGACCTCCACCGCCTACGCGGCCTTCTGAAAGTTGCCAGCTCATGACCATCTCTGTCCTCCGCACCGCCGACGCCTGGTGGGTCGTCACACCGACGGGTGCCGCCCGGGTAGACACCGAGGCCACCACCACCGCTCAACTGCTGGCCGACCGACCAGCCGTCGAGGCAGCGGCGTCCAGCGAGGGCACCGTGCCCGTCGAGACCCTCTCGTTGCTCTCCCCGGTCACCGCCCCCTGCCGTGTGGTCGCACAGATGACGAACTTCACCTCGCACGTCAAGGACGCCGGGATGAACCCCGACACCATTCCGTTGACCTTCTTCCGAAAGGCATCCGGTTCGATCGGCGGTCCCCACGACGACGTGATCCGTCCTGCCCATGTCCGGCTACTGGACTACGAGGTGGAGATCGGGCTCGTCTTCGGGCGTGAACTCCCCGTCGGCACCACGATCACCGCAGACACTCTCGCCGATCACGTCGCCGGCCTGGTTGTCACCAACGACATCTCCGCGCGCGACGTCCAGCTTCCCAAAACGCAGTTCTACGAGGCCAAGTCGTACCCGACGTTCACCCCGGTCGGCCCCGCGCTCGTACTGCT
Source organism: Rhodococcus sp. M8 (assembly GCF_015654185.1). Lineage (NCBI taxonomy): Bacteria > Bacillati > Actinomycetota > Actinomycetes > Mycobacteriales > Nocardiaceae > Rhodococcus > Rhodococcus sp. M8. Next base: position 3,759,974 of record NZ_CP064065.1, on the reverse strand, counting down.
CGATGCCGACGAACTGAAGCGGTTCACCGACCTGCGCCTGCGGCTCTGGGTCAACGGTGAGCCTCGCCAGAACATGACCGTTGCCGACATGATCTACCAGCCGGCCGAGACTCTGCAGGCGCTGACCCGGTTCCAACGCCTCGATGCCGGAGACCTGCTGCTGACCGGAACACCGGTCGGGACGGCGCTGAGCGCCCCACCGAAGCCGATCGAAATCCTCTCCTCCCTGCTGCCGCCGGCCGTCAAATGGAAGCTCTTCTTTGCGGGCCAGGCCCGGAATTCGAACTATCTGCAGGACGGCGACGTCATCGAAGCCACCGTCGCCACAGACGACGGGACGATCGACTTGGGGCGGCAGCGCACGGTGGTGAGGTACGCGCGATGACCACCGACCTGCTGTGGCCGCGGTACGCAGCGCCCACGGATGTGACGGCGATCGAGGCCGTGCCGCTGAGAGATCGGGGGCTTCCGGAGTCCACCTATGCCTTGCTCACCCGAGCGGCCCGCATGTGGCCGGACCGCCTCGCGCTCACCGTCCTCCCGGACGCCGCACGGTGGCGGGAGCCGTTGCAGCGCAGTTTCTCCGAACTACTCGACGATGTTCACCGCTATGCGAACCTGCTCCATCGTCTGGGCGTGCGGCGCCACGACCCGGTCGCCTTGATGGCGCCCAACTGCGCCGAACTGATCCCCGCGACTCTCGCCGCGCAGCTTGCCGGCATCGCTGCCCCCATCAACGCGGCACAGTCGCAGCAGCACATCGCTGAACTGTTACGCCGCTCAGGTGCCCGGGTACTCGTCGCGGCCGGTCCGGAACTTGCGGCCGACACATGGGAGGTCGCGCACGAGATTGCCGTGAGCGGAGGGGTGGATGCAGTGCTGGCCCTCAGGCCCACCGGTGCCGCCGGCGTCCCTGCGGACCTGCCCGAAGTCGACGGAGTGCGGATCGGCTATTTCGGTGCGCTGTCGGCCGACATCGACTCCTCCGGCTTCGCCGGTGATCCCCCTCGTGGGTTCGACATGGCGGCACTGTTTCACACCGGTGGTACCACCGGTGTTCCGAAGCTGGCCGCCCACACCCACGACAACGAGGTCGCCAATTCCTGGATGCTGGCCGCGAACTCGTTGTGGGACCAGGACTCCGTGGTATTCGCCGCCCTGCCGCTGTTCCATGTCAATGCCTTGATGGTCACGCTGTTGGCACCGCTGTTCAAGGGCCAGGGTGTGGTGTGGGCCGGCCCGCTCGGCTACCGCGACCCGGTACTGCTCAGCGAATTCTGGAAGATCGTCGAGCACTACCGCATCGCGTCGATGAGCGCGGTGCCCACCGTATACGCGGCCCTTGCGGAGCGCCCGGTCGACGCCGATATCAGTAGTCTGCGATTCGCCATGGTCGGAGCGTCGCCTCTGCCGACTGCGGTCGTCGAGAAGTTCCGGGAACACACGAGTGTGCCCCTTCTCGAAGGCTACGGCCTGACGGAGGCAACCTGCGCGAGTGCACGCAGCTTCACCGACGCGCCACGACCCGGCGCGGTGGGCCTACGGATGCCCTATCAGCAGGTCAAAGTGGTACGCGTCCGCGAAGACGGCAGCTGGGAAGACCTGCCCACCGGAACGACCGGCGTGCTGGCCATCAGCGGTCCGACGGTGTTCGCCGGCTACGCTGTCGCCCACGACGAACACGGACACGTGCTCGACGGTATGGGCAAACTGGTCGACGGGTGGCTCGATACCGGCGACCTGGCGCGCGTCGACAGCGACGGTTTCATCTACCTGGTCGGACGCGCGAAGGACGTCATCATCCGGGGCGGGCACAACATCGATCCAGCGGTCATCGAAGACGCCCTACTGGCCCATCCGCAGGTCACCGCGGTCAGCGCGGTGGGACGACCCGATGCCCACGCGGGCGAAGTGCCCGTCGCGTACGTCACCGTTGCCGCAGACGCCGGCATCACCGAGGATGAGCTGCAAGCCTGGGCGGGTGAGCGTGTCCCCGAACGGGCCGCGGCACCCAGAACGGTGACCATCCTCCACGCCTTGCCCGTCACGGCGGTGGGCAAGCCCTACAAGCTCGCACTGCGCGCGGACGCGACACGGCGCGAGCTCGAGCAGGCCCTCGCCACCATCGCAGGGGTCGACAGCATCCATGCGTCCGTAGCGGACGGTTCGATTCTTGCCACTGTCGAGATCGACGGATCTGCCGGCGAACCGGCGGTCAAGGCGATCTTGGACCGATATGCGATCAATTGGAAGGTAATGGTGCGCAAATGATTACCGCATCCCTAGTTCTGGCGGTCTCGCTCGCAGTCCTCTACCTCCTGCTCGGCGTGAGCAAGATGGCGGCAACCTCGCCGATGCGGGAACGGGCAGCCCACGTTGGTATTTCCGTCAGCACGTATCGGGGTATCGGTGCGCTCGAGGTCGCCGGTGCAGCCGGTCTCCTGCTCGGCGGACTCGTGCCGGCGCTCGGCGCCGCGGCCGGCGTCGGGCTCCTGCTCCTGATGGCAGGGGCCGTCGTTACGCACGTACGCAACGGAGATGGATTGCGTGAGATGACGCCCGCCATCCTCGTCAGCGCGCTGATCCTCGCCTACCTCGCCGTCCTGTTCGGATCGATCCGATGAGCGAGCGGGTTGTCCCGGTCGTCATCGTCGGTGCCGGACCCACCGGACTGACCGCCGCCACGCTGCTTGCTCAGCACGGGGTCGAGTGCCTGATACTCGAGCGCTGGGAGGGCGTCTATGCGCAGCCGCGGGCGGTCCACCTCGACGGTGAGATTCACCGGATCCTGGCGCACCTCGGGATCGCCGACGAGTTCGCGGCGATCTCCCGGCCGTGCCTCGGGTTGCGGCTCCTCGACCGGGACATGCGAATTCTCGACGAGTTCCACCGAGACCCCGGCCCGGGCGTACACGGCTACCCCGAGGCCAACATGTTCGATCAGCCGCAGTTCGAGGAGATCCTGCGCGCCAATCTGGAACGGTACCCAGGGGCCTCTCTGCGCGGCGACGTCGAAGTAACCGGGCTGGCCCACGACAAGACCGGCGGCATTCGCGTCGACTTCACCGACCGAAGCACCGGCGTGCACGAATCGGTACGGACCAGATACGTGTTGGGCTGCGACGGCGCCAACAGCATGGTCAGAGAACAGATTCAGGCAACGATGCGGGATCTGAAGTTCGAACAACGCTGGCTGGTTGTCGACGTCGCCACCACCGCGGACCTCGGCGAGTGGGAGGGCGTGCACCAGGTGTGCGACCCCGTGCGCGCGGCAACGTACATGCGGATCGGAAAAACGCGCTACCGCTGGGAGTTCCGTCTGAAGCCCGGTGAGAGCGCCGAGGACTATCGCAAAATGGCCCGACTGCATCCCCTCATCTCGCCATGGACAAGGAACACACCGGCCGAAGACCTGGAGCTGGTCCGTCTGGCCGAGTACACCTTTCGAGCCCGAATCGCGGACCGATGGCGCGACCGGCACGTGTTTCTGCTGGGCGACGCCGCCCATCTCACACCGCCGTTCATCGGACAGGGGATGGGGGCGGGGATGCGGGACGCGATGAACCTCGCCTGGAAACTTGCAGGCGTCCTCCGCGGGGATCTGCCTGAGAGCGCTCTGGACACCTACGAGATCGAACGCAAGCCCCACGCACTGGCGCTGATCCGGCGGGCCAAGTTCGTCGGAATGGCCATGACCGAGGGCGGCGAACTCGGTAATCTCATCCGCCGCGTCGCCCTACCGCTGTTGCACCGCGTGCCGGGCCTCAGCGACAAGATCATGGACAACGAGACCCCGGCTCTCCGCCGCTCCAGTCTCATCGAGCGACCCCGACTACGCAGAAGCCGAGCGGGCCGCCTGATCCCGAATCCGGTCCTCGACGAGGGTCGCCGATTCGCCGAGGTCGTCGCCGGCCGGTTCGCGGTGGTCACCTCCGTCTCCCCGACCCCGGAAGAACGCACCGCCATCGAACAACAGGGTGGCACAGTCCTGCTGGCCCGGCCGGACACCGATCTGAACCGCTGGCTACGCCGCGGCCGGGCGCGCGCTGTCATCGTCCGGCCCGACGGCGCCGTCCTTCGTAGCGGCAACGAACTGTCCGCCCTCTGCGCCGCCCTGCCCCGCTTCCACACCGACCACTCGGCAACGTTCCTCACACAGTGAGCCACCCCTGACGGGTCTCCACTGCGCACGCGTGCGGATGCTCCGAGCTGCCGGCCGCCGAGTGCTCACGCCACGTCATCCTCGATTCCGACCCGATTCCCCCGCGCTTCGCCGACTCGGACCGGTGGTGTGGTTGTCGCGACAGGGAGTGTCCGATAAGGACACTCCCCATCGGCGACCGACGGACCGCACCCGCGCGGGGGCGTGTGGCGGGTCCGTCGAGACCCCGGCGGATGTGGGTCGGTAGGGCCGTGCGGCGGTTCCGACCCTACGGTGCGGCCTCCGGTATGCGGGCTGTCGGCAGGTGGCTCGTGCCGGCAGTCGCGGAGGTTGAGGCGGCGAACTGTCAGCAGGACGAGGGTGGGGACGCCGATCAGCAACAGGACGGGGGCAAGAGCGTCGAACATCGGGATTCTCCGATCGGAGTGAGAGGTCACGCTCGCACGGGGTGGCGTGGACCGAGGCGAGACGGTTGCGGGTGTGGCAGACGACGGCATCGGCCACCGGCACACGTACCGGCGATGCCGGAACGTCCGGCGGACCGTGCACATCCCGGCCACCAGCAGCGGCAAAGCAACCGCGAGGAGCCAGGCACCGGCGGTGCCGGCCAGGACCGTACCCATACCACTGAGCAGTATCCGTCTGCGCCACCCGGGCCCACGCGTGCACCATCAGTGCCGCACCATCGCCGTTTGGGCAAGGGTGAAATCGACGAACACGCCGATCGCGCACAGCGGCACGGGGGTGGTCATTCGACCGCGATCAGCAGCAGCACATCGTCGTCGGCCGGCGGGAATTGCAGTCGAGTCCGCTCTGCGGCCGGAGCCGGCGAGCAGTAGCGGACCACCGGGATCCCAGAAGGCGGCACCGGCGGGCGACGGACATAGCGCAGCGGTGCCCGGGCCGTCGGCCGGTCCGAAGCGGTGTTGAGGTAGCGGATGACCAAGGCGGCTGTCACGAACGCCCCGAGGAGCATCCACGTGGTCAGCATGTCGCTCACGCGCACGTATCCTTCCTTCGCGTCGACGGGTTTCGACCACCAACGAGCATCGGCCCGTCCCGACCCGGCAGGGAAGACTCGCCGTCGGATCCTTGCGAAATCTCTACGCCTCCGGACCGAGGAGCCGCCGCCCCGTGCCCGTCACGGCGGGCAACAGCACACCGCGTTGTGGCCTGCGCCTCTGATTCGCTTCTCCTGCATCGCTCGATCGAACCCGACCGCCGGCACGGGATGCGCTCCGATGCTCGAGTATTCCGATCTGCATGCCGAACGCTCCGAGCCTCCGACAGTCGCCCCCGTTCCGAGCGAGGGCGCCACGGGCCCCGCGAAGCTGGGTGATGAGTAAGCACCGCATCAAGCTTTCGGTCCAGAGCATAAGGAAAGCGTCAAGACGCATCCGTTTCGATCCTCGGCGGCGGTATGGGTGGAAGGACCCGCAACGGCGCGGGCCACCTGATCAAGGAGAAGGTCCGCAATGCTCGCCCATTGGCACCTGTTCGCCCGATCACGGCCGAAGCAGAACGTCTGGATCCACGTGTCCGAGTGCGCCGCGGACGTCGGCACGATCGATGCCGGCGTCGAGCGGGTGTTGCACCGACAGCACCTGCGCCTGGCGGGGATGTGCTGCGCACTCGAGACTCCTGGGGCCGGGGAACGCTGCCTGGATGCGTGTATCGACCGTGCGGTCGCCGCGATGGAACACATCCGGCGCCGCCACGGTGTGCTACTGAGTCAACTGGCGATCACCATCGCGGACACGAGAATTCCTGCGGCTGCGGCATTGGAGCAACGCGAGGTGAGTGCCGTGATCGAGGACTGCCTTGATGCGGCCTGCGCCCGCTACCGTTACCCGCGCCCGACCGTGACCCTGCTGCTCCACACTGTTGCGAGCACTCCGACCGGCTCCTCGCACGCCAGCACACTCGACATGGTCCGCGACGCGACCCTCGAACTCTCATGATCATCGCATCCGTCCGCCCCGGTCCGGTGGGGCCAGCCGATGCCGAGGCTGCGGCCCGCCGTGCCGACCGGGCACAGGCTCAGCTCTTTCTCGGCGTGCTCGAGCGAGAGTTCGAGCAGGTCACAGCGCGGATCAACTTTGCTGAGCACTGCGCCGCCGATGAACAACGGCACGGCTTCGCGGTCAGTGCCCAACGATTCGAGGACGAAGTACGCAGACTGTGGGTCACCCTCGGTGAACTCCACCGTATGATCGCCGCCCTGCGTGCCCGGCAGACCCGGCCTTGACGCACGAACGCCGGTCACAGCATGCGCCGCGGCCGAGCCGAGACGCCCCTGCCCGGCGCACGAGTAGTGCGGCGAGATCCAGCGGTGCGAGGCACCATGGACGGACATGATCGCCTTGTCCTGAATGGGGAGCTGATATGCCGCCACACCGTTCCACCGAGTCGCCGTTCCGCAACGGTGCGGGTAGCACCGCGCTTGTCGCGGGAATCACCGCCGCGGTGTTCGCCTTCGTTCCCCTCATCGGTGACCTGATCACGATTCCCGCCGGGCTGGCCGCGGTGGTCTGCGGCTGGGTCGGCCTGGACCGGGTCGACAAGGGCCTGGCAACGAACCATCGGGAGGCCCTCACCGGTGCCGTCCTCGGTACCGCGGCACTGTTCGTGGTGTTCGTCGTCTTCGCCGCAACCCACAGCGCCGGCGGATGACCATCGGCCCGCCCCCGGGACCCGCCGACCGTGGTGAGTTCGGTGCGCGGGGTGCGCCGGGGTCCGGTGCAGGCGGGGAAACGGCGCCACTGGTTCGGCGGGTGCGCGGCGATCATCTCGTCGGCCGTGCCCGGCTGTGAGTCCGCACGACGGCACTTCGAAACACCTACGCGGCGATCAGCGCATCCCCAGAAGTCGGCGCACGCCACGAATCCGGCGGTTCGCGCGGATCGTGGTGGCCAGTCCGCGCCGCCGGCCGGTGACGGGATCGACAACCGGCATCCCGCCGAAGCCGCGTTCGGATGCGGTCTCGGGAGCGGCGTCCGAAGTGTCTTTGAGGTACTTGTTCGGCAGCGACAGTTTCGCGATGGTGCGCCACGTCTTGAGGTACTGCACCGCGAGCGGACCGCTGGTGTAGGGCAGATCGTACTTGCCGCACAATGCGCGCACCCGCACGGCGATCTCGGCATACCGGTTCGACGGTAGGTCCGGGAACAGGTGGTGCTCGATCTGATAGCTGAGGTTGCCCGTCATGAAATCCATCAACGGACCACCGGAGATGTTGGCGCTGCCGAGCATCTGTCGCAGATACCAGCGGGCCTGGCTCTCGTTGTCGACGTCCGCCTTGGTGAACTTCTCCGCGCCGTCGGGAAAGTGCCCACAGAAGATCACCGCGTTGGTCCACAGATTACGGATCACGTTGGCAGTGATGTCGGCCGTCAGGGTGGACTTCCACGCCCTCCCGGTGAGGGCCGGGTACAACACGTAGTCCTTGCCGATCTGTCGGCCCACCTTCCGGCCCACCTCACGCAGCTTACGGCTGGTTTCGGCACGGTCGTCCCGGCCCCTGGCGACCTTGCCGAGTTCGAGGTGCTGGATGGCGACGCCGTATTGGAACAGCAGCGCGAGCAACGCGTTGTAGACGAGGTTGCCGGCGTTGAACGGCTTCCACCGTTGGTCCCGGGTGACCCGGATCAGGCCGAATCCCACGTCGTCGTCCATGCCCAGGATGTTGGTGTACTTGTGGTGCAGATAGTTGTGGGTCTGCTTCCAGTGCGCCGACGGGTCGGCGTTGTCCCATTCCCAACTCGCGGAGTGGATCTCGGGATCGTTCATCCAGTCCCACTGCCCGTGCATCACGTTGTGCCCGAGTTCCATGTTGTCGATGATCTTCGACACGCCGAGCAGACCCGTGCCGAGCAACCACAGCGGACGGCGCCGGCTGCCGAACAGGGTCACTCGCCCGGCGAGTTCGAGGCTGCGCTGCAACCTGATGGTGTTGCGGATGTATCGGGCGTCGCGTTCGCCGCGGGAGTCCTCGATGTCGCGACGGAGGGCATCGAGCTCTCGGCCGAGGGCCTCGACATCCGCGTCCGTCAGATGCGCGAATTCCTGAAGATCTGAGATGGCCATGCGACTACCCTAGCGTAAGTTACGACACCGTAAGTTACGGCACCGTAAGGATGTGGTGGCGGCCGGAGCCTCGCGTGCACACGCCGTGGCGCCGTACCCACGCTCCCGCAGGGGCGCGACGACATGCTCCACGGAATCTCCGCCTGGTGCCGGCACTGGTCGAACTGGCGCAGCGCCGGCCGGACCAGTGCCCGCGCGCCACCACACACCCCCACATCAGACACTGTCGATGCAGTACTCAGCCCGGGCGGGACGTCAAGACCACCGGGTCGGCACGATCGTCCTCCGGCTGGTGGCACCGACCGCGACCGTGCCGGCGAGGGCCGCGACGATCAGCAGCACGGCCGGGGCCGGGGCCAGCCACCACGGGGACGCGAGCAGCACCGCCAGCACCAGCATCGCGATCAGCAGGGCCGTCGGGTCGGGGCGGGTGCGGGTCTCGCCGAGTGTCGTGTACCGGCGGAACCGGCGTCCGTCCTCCATGTCAGTGCTTCCCCTCGATCGCGCGAGCGGTCTGGGCGTGCGAACCCCAGCCCACGTGCGCCTCGGACCGCATTTTTTCGCTCATGTGCGGGTAGTGCAGCTCGAACGCCGGGCGCTCGGAGCGGATGCGCGGCAGCTCGGTGAAGTTGTGCCGCGGCGGCGGGCAGCTCGTCGCCCACTCGAGGGAGTTGCCGTAACCCCACGGGTCGTCGACGGTCACGACCTGGCCGTACCGGTAGCTCTTGAACACGTTCCACAGGAACGGCAGGGTCGAGGCGCCGAGCACGAAGGCACCGACGGTCGAGATGATGTTCAGGGTGGTGAACCCGTCCGAGGGCAGGTAGTCGGCGTAGCGGCGCGGCATGCCCTCGTTGCCCAGCCAGTGCTGCACCAGGAACGTGGTGTGGAAGCCGAGGAAGGTCAGCCAGAAGTGCCACTTGGCGAGACGCTCGTCGAGCATGCGTCCGGTCATCTTCGGGAACCAGAAGTAGATGCCGGCGTAGGTGGCGAAGGCGATGGTGCCGAACAGCACGTAGTGGAAGTGCGCCACGACGAAATAGGACTCGTGCAGCTGGAAGTCGAGCGGCGGGCTGGCGAGGATGACGCCGGACAGGCCGCCGAACAGGAAGGTGACGATGAAGCCGACCGAGAACAGCATCGGCGACTCGAACGTCAGCTGGCCCTTCCACATGGTGCCGATCCAGTTGAAGAACTTCACGCCGGTGGGCACCGCGATCAGGAACGTCATGAACGAGAAGTACGGCAGCAGCACGGCGCCGGTGGCGTACATGTGGTGCGCCCACACCGCGATCGACAGCGCCGCGATGGCCAGCGTCGCGTAGACCAGACCCGAGTAGCCGAAGATCGGCTTGCGCGAGAACACCGGGAAGATCTCCGAGACGATGCCGAAGAACGGCAGCGCCAGCACATACACCTCTGGGTGACCGAAGAACCAGAACAGGTGCTGCCACAACATGACTCCGCCCGTTCCGGGGTCGAAGATGTGAGCGCCGAACTGGCGGTCGACGAACAGGGCGATCAGCGCCGCCGCGAGCAGCGGGAAGATCAGCAGGATCAGCAGCGAGGCGATGAAGGTGTTCCAGGTGAAGATCGGCATCCGGAACATGGTCATGCCGGGGGCGCGCAGGCACACGATGGTGGTGATGAGGTTGACCGCACCGAGGATCGTGCCGAGACCGCCGACGGTGAGTCCGAGGATCCACAGGTCGGCACCGACGCCGGGCGAGTGCAGCGAGTTCGTCAGCGGCACATACGCCGTCCACCCGAAGTCGGCCGCGCCTCCGGGGGTGAGGAAGCCGGTGGCGGCCATGAGCCCGCCGAAGACGTAGAGCCAGAAGCCCACCGCATTGAGTCGGGGAAAGGCCACGTCCGGAGCGCCGATCTGCAGCGGCAGCAGATAGTTGGCGAAGCCGAAGAACACCGGAGTCGCGTACAGCAGCAACATGATCGTGCCGTGCATGGTGAACAGCTGGTTGTACTGCTCGTTGGACAGGAACTGCAGGCCGGGCACGGCGAGCTCACCACGGATGAGCAGCGCCATGAGGCCGCCGATGAGGAACCACGCGAAGGCCGCCACGATGTACATCACGCCGATGACCTTGTGGTCGGTGGAGGTGACGACCGTGAGGATCGTCGAGCCCTTCGGGCGGCGGGTCGGAGGATACGGCCGCTGCGCGTCCGGCCTCCTCAGTATCGGCGCGACATCAACCATGACCACGACTCCTGACTTCGGCCCCACCGTCGTCCGGGTGGGGCATCGAGCTCCGACCTGCTGCCGCGAGAGGGTGGATCCGCGTCCTCCCGTTCGGCCGACGAGACGGCGGCGCAGGCGTTCGTCCCGGAACGGAGCGGAGCCGTCGACCGTCGGCGCGCTGACTCTTGCACCGTGGCATCGGCATCGGCAATGAGACGTGGAGCACGTCCGCGGGGCGGCGAAGGCCCGGCGGCGGGTGTCGGCAACGGCCGCTGTGCCCGGACAGACGGGACGGGCGCGGGAGCCGAGGCGGTAGTCGATCGGGTCGAAAGGTACTGATCAACAGGTTGTTCCACAGGTGTGGACATGCTCGCGCGCAGGCGAGCCGGGCGGTGCGGGCACCGACCGCACACCGGCGGGACCGGGAGCGCTCCCTCGACTCTGTCGCCGTCGGCGGGACCGAGGACTCGGAGAAAGGGCCCAAAGTCTCCCGCCGACTGTGCCCATCGGCCGGAGCACTCCGGCGCCCAGCGAGGGACCGAGTGGCCGGGTCGGCCGGGCACCTCGTCCCGTGCCGCTCGACGGGTCGCTCGGCCGTCCGGAAAACCACTTCCCGCAAGATATCCGGTCCGGGACCTTGGTCCCGGACCGACCGGCACTCGGCCTCTTACCGTCAGTCGTCGAACATGATGACCTGACGCACGGCCAGCCCGTCGGCGAGCTGGTCCATGGCCTCGTTGATGCGCGACAGGGGGATCCGTGCGGAGATCAGTTCCTCCACCGGGAGCCGGCCCTCCCGCCACATCCGCGCGTACTGGGGGATGTCGCGGCGCGGCACGGCCGAACCGAGGTAGCTGCCGACGATCGTGCGTGCCTCCGCGGTCACCGTCAACGGGGAGATCGCCGCCGTCGCGGCCGGCGCGGGCAGGCCGACCGTCACGGTCGTGCCGCCGGGCGCCGTGAGACCGAACGCGGTCTCGAACGCCCGTGCACTGCCGGCACACTCGATGACGTACCGGGCCTTGACGCCCCGCTCGACCGCCTCGGCCGGCGTGTAGGTCTCGTGTGCTCCCAGCTCGCGGGCGCGGGTGAGCTTGTCGTCGAGGGTGTCGATCGCGACGATGCGCGAGACGCCCTGCGCGACGGCCGTGAGGAGGGCGGCCATGCCGACCCCGCCGAGGCCGACGATCGCGACGCTGTCCTGCGGCCGCGGCCGGGCCGCATTGAGAACGGCGCCCCCGCCGGTGAGCACGGCACAGCCGAGCACCGCGGCGACGTCGGGCGGCACGTCGTCGTCGACCGCGACGGCCGACGCGCGGTCGATCACCGCGTGCGTCGCGAAACCCGAGACCCCGAGGTGGTGGTGCACCGGGTGGCCGTCGCGGTGCAGGCGACGGCCGCCGTGCAGCAGTTCCCCGGCGTTGTTGGTGGCGGACCCGGCGGTGCAGGGCAGCCGGCCGTCCTCCGCGCAGCTGTCGCACGCCTCGCATCTCGGCAGGAACGACATGACCACCCGCTGCCCCACCCGGAAGTCGTCGACGGAGGAGCCCACCTCGACGATGCGGCCGGCCGCCTCGTGCCCGAGCAGCATCGGTACGGGGCGGACCCGGTTGCCGTCCACGACGCTCAGATCGGAGTGGCACACCCCGGCCGCCTCGATCTTTACCAGCAGCTCGGTCGGTCCCGGCGCGTCGAGCTCGAGTTCGGACACGCTGATCGGGTTCGACTCGGCGAACGGCCGCGGCCGGCCGATCTCCTCCAGGACTGCGCCGGTGATCCTCATCTGCCGATACTCCTCGGGTCCGCGGGACGGTTTCCGGATCCCACCGTAGGTCTCGTGCGGGAAGGTTGGTGGGCGTCGGCACCGATCGATGCGCCGTTTCGGACAGAAACAACGGTCGGGACGCGTGAAGATGTCCGATTTCCGGCACCCCGCGACGGGCGGTCCACCTGCCCCTCGGCGCGCGCCCACGCCGGGACGGTCGCACAATGATGCGATGCCGGACCGCGGATTCACCCACACCCAGCTCGCCGCGCGGGCTGCCTACCTGCTGCGCGGTAACGACCTCGGCACGATGACCAGTGCCGCCCCGAAGCTGTATCCGCACATGTGGAGCTGGGACGCGGCGTTCGTCGCGGTGGGGCTGGCCCCGTTGAGCGTCGAGCGGGCCGTCGTCGAACTCGACACCCTGCTCTCGGCGCAGTGGCGCAACGGCATGATCCCGCACATCGTGTTCGCGAGCGGGGTGGACGGTTACTTTCCGGGTCCGGCGCGCTGGGCCTGTACCGATCTCGCCGCCGCCGCGCCACTGGGCCCGCAGACATCGGGCATCACCCAGCCGCCCGTGCACGCCATCGCGGTGCAGCGCATCCTCGACCACAGCCGCCGGCACGGCCGCAGCACCCGCGCCGTCGCCGAGGAGTTCCTCGACCGCCGCTGGCCCGACCTGGTGCGCTGGCACCGGTGGCTGGCCCGCGCCCGGGACCTCGACGGCAACGGCCGCATCGCGCTCTACCACGGCTGGGAATCGGGCATGGACAACTCGCCCCGGTGGGACGCGGCCTACGCGAACGTCGTCGCCGGGGCGGTGCCGACGTTCCGGCGCGAGGACCTCGCCCACGTCGGCGACCCGAGTCAGCGGCCGACGGACGCCGAGTACGCCCGCTACCTGTGGCTGCTCGAGGAGATGAAGGAAGTGCGCTACGACGACGACGCCCTGGCCACAGCCATGAGCTTCGCCGTCGAGGACGTGTTCGTCAGTGCCGTGTTCGCCCTCGCGTGCGACGTGCTCGCCGTCATCGGGGAGGAGCATTCGCGCCCGAACGCCGACGTCCGCGAGCTGCACGAGTACGCCGACCGGTTCCGCCGCGGCGTGCTCGACACCACCGATCCGCGCACCGGCGCCGCCAAGGACTTCGACCTGCGCAGCGGCCGCTGGATGGCCACCGACACGCTCGCGATGTTCGCGCCGTTGTTGTGCGGTGGCCTGCCCCGCGGCACCGAACGGGCCCTGCTGCGCACCTTCGAGGGCCCGAAGTTCTGCGGCCACCCCGACCTGCGCTATGCGGTGCCGCCGTCCACCTCCCCCGTCTCCCGCGATTTCCGTCCGCGCGAGTACTGGCGCGGGCCGGTGTGGCCGGTGATGACGTGGCTGTTCTCGTGGACGTTCGCCCGCCGCGGGTGGGCGGAGCGCGCTCACCTGCTGCGAGCGGAGGGTCTGCGGCAGGCCAGCGACGGCTCGTTCGCCGAGTACTACGAGCCGTTCACCGGCGAGCCGCTCGGCAGCATGCAGCAGTCGTGGACCGCCGCCGCGGTACTGGACTGGCTGGGGTGAGGCGGTGTCCCCCGCACCCGCACGGGGCCGGGGGACACCACGGGACTCACAGCGCGCCGAGTGCCTCGCAGGCCTTGCGAACTCCCTCGCCGTAGGCCGGATCGGCCTGGGTGCAGTTGGCGATGTGCCGCTCGATCGTCGCCGCCGATGCCCCTGTGATGGCACGCGCGGTGTTCTCGAACAGCACGGTCTGCTGCTCGGCGGACATGCCGCGGAACAGGATTCCCGGCTGCTCGAAATAGTTCTCGTCGTCCGCCCGATGGTCGAACCGGTCCGCGACCGCGCCCACCGCGAGCGGCGGTTCGGCGTACTCGGGCTGCTCCCGGAAGCGGCCGTACGAGTTCGGTTCGATGCTCGGGACGCTGCCCTGGTTGCCGTCCACGCGCATCGCGCCGTCGCGGTGGAAGGAGTTCACGTGCGCGGCGGCCCGGGGGCAGTTCACCGGGATCTGGTGGTGGTTCACGCCGAGCCGGTAGCGCGCGGCGTCCCCGTACGAGAACAGCCGGCCCTGGAGCATCCGGTCGGGTGAGAACCCGATGCCGGGAACGATGTTCGCCGGGGAGAAGGCGGCCTGTTCGACGTCGGCGTGGTAGTTGTCCGGATTGCGGTTCAGTTCCAGCTCGCCGACCTCGATGAGCGGGTAGTCCTTCTTGGACCACACCTTGGTCAGGTCGAAGGGGTGGTACCGGTACGTCGCCGCGTCGGCCTCGGGCATGATCTGCACGTACAGCGTCCACTTCGGGTGGTTGCCGGATTCGATCGCCTCGTACAGGTCCCGCTGGGCGGATTCGCGGTCGCCGGCGATCACGGCCGCGGCCTCCTCGTCGGTGAGGTTCCTGATGCCCTGCTGGGTGCGGAAGTGGAACTTCACCCACGAACGGGTGCCCTCGGCATCGACGAACGAGAAGGTGTGCGAGCCGAATCCGTGCATGTGCCGGTACCCGTCGGGGATGCCGCGGTCGGACATGACGATCGTGACCTGGTGCAGTGCCTCCGGCAGGTTGGTCCAGAAGTCCCAGTTGTTCTCGGGATCGCGAAGATTGGTCCGGGGGTCCCGCTTCACGGCGTGATTGAGGTCGGGGAACTTGAGCGGGTCGCGGAAGAAGAACACCGGCGTGTTGTTGCCGACGACGTCCCAGTTGCCCTCCTCGGTGTAGAAGCGGACGGCGAAGCCGCGGATGTCGCGTTCGGCGTCGGCGGCACCGCGCTCTCCCGCGACCGTGGAGAACCGGACGAACACCTCGGTCTGCTTGCCCACGGCGGAGAACACCGCGGCCCTGGTGTGCCGGGTGATGTCGTGCGTGACGCGGAAGGTGCCGAATGCTCCGGAACCCTTTGCATGCATCCGTCGTTCGGGGATGACCTCGCGGTCGAAGTGCGCGAGCTTCTCGAGGAACCACACGTCCTGGAGCAGCATGGGTCCGCGCGCCCCGGCCGTGAGACTGTTCTGGTTGTCCGGCACCGGCGCGCCGGCGGCGGTGGTGAGTCCGTTGTGGTCGGTCATCGATCACTCCTGTCTGGTCACCCCGGGCTGGCGGGGCGAACGTCTCTGCGCTCAGCAGTGTTTCCTGAGGAGCGGTGTCCCGGTGTCTCAATTTGACACGGGCACTTGATATTCGGAATCAGAGGGTGATGCCGAACTCGCGGATCTTGCGGTAGATCGTCGCCCGCGACATGCCGAGCGCCTTCGCGGCCGCCGCCTTGTCGCCTCCGTGCAGGGCCAGTGCGTCCACGATCGCGTCCCGCTCGAGGGACTCGAGCCGGGTCAGGTTCCGGCGGGTCGTCGCCCGGCACTCGGCGGGCAGGTCGCCGATCTCGACGGTCCCCGAGCGGCGGCGCCGGCAGGTCTCTTCGAGGACGCTGCGCAGGTGGGTCACGTTCCCCTGCCACGACAGTCGCATGAGCTGGTTCGCCGCGGCCGGCGAGAGCGTGAGGTCGGTGGCGCCGGCGGCGTCGAGGAGGAAGCGCACCAGCTCGGGGACGTCCTCGAGATGATGGCGCAGCGGGGAACGGAGAGCGTCTTCGGAAAGAGCCGGAGCAGGGAGTGGGTGTCGCTCTCCTCCTGCGGGGGTTGCATGGTCAGCGCCACCCACGGGTCGTCCGGAAGGGTGTCCGGCGTGACGGTCTGCAGGAGCTGGCCGAGACCGGCGAGATCGTCGTCGCCGAGCGCATGGGCGTGCAGCACCGCCAGGTCGGAGCCGCCCTCGAGCGTAGCCGACGCCTGCTCCAGCAGCTCCCCGCCGTCGACCGCGGCCGCGTCGAGCACCGCGAGGCCGCGGTCGCTCCGGACGTGCTCGTGCGCGGCCCGGATGAGCGCGGTCTTGCCGACTCCGGGCTCGCCGTCGAGCACGAGCCATTCCCGTCGCCGGCAGGCCTCGACGACGCCGTGGACGGTGTGCTGCCACTGCGCGCTGCGACCGGCCAGCGCGCGCAACGCCGGCTGCTTCGCGGCGCGCGGGCTCCGGGTCCGGGCGAGTTGCTCCTTGATCCGCACGACCCCGCCCGCGAGCCTGTCCTCGACGAAGGTCGGCTGGTAGGACAGCCGCGCCGTGATCCCGCTCGGCAGGTCGGCGAGCATCGTGAACGGTTCGGCCCGCCCGCGGGCGTCGCGGGTCCGGTCGATGATCGCGGCCTGGTCGCGTGAGTCGAACTGCTGCTGGGTCTGGGCGTTCATCATCAGGACCTCGTCGCCGACGGCGATGACCGGGCGACCCGAATGCTGGCAGGCCGCGTGGTAGTCGTGCAGGAGGGCCCGGTCCAGTTCGTTGGCCTCCTCGAGGATCCGTTCCCTGATGCGGGTGGCGGCCAGCTTGGCGAAGGACAACAGCAGCGAGTTCGTGTTCTCGGTCTTGGTGGTCAGGTCCACGACGCCGAGGAGTGTCCCGGTGATCGGGTGCGTCACCAGGGCCCCGGCGCAGGAGAACAACCGCAGGTGCCCGCTGTAGTGCTCGTCCCCCCGGATCAGCAGGGGTGCACCGACCTCGAGCGCGGTCCCGATGCCGTTGGTCCCCACCTGGGACTCGGCGTAGCGGAAGCCGGGAGCGAGGTCGACCCGGTCCAGGGCGGTCAGCAGGCCGCGGTCGCCGCCGTAGCGGCTGAGCACGGTGCCCTTGGCGTCGGTGAGGATCAGGGACACCGGCTCGTTCTCGATCTCCGCCGACAGCGCGGACAGCACCGGGCGGGCCGCGCGGGTGAGGACGGTGTCGACCGGGAGCGGTTCGACGTAGCCGGCGCTCGGGCGGTCCACGTCGACCTTCGCCGCCCGAGACCGCAGCCACGAGACCCGCAGCCAGTTCCGGACCCGGCGGTCGCCGGGATCGTCCGCGGCCTGATCGGCCGAGTGGAACGCCTCGCGTGCCTCCCGGAGTGACGTGTGGTCCTGGGAACTGCTTCGGCTGAATTCACCCACCTCGGTCTCCCGGTCGTCTGGAGTTGTCACGGGGACATTCTCATCGGGCCCTGCGTCCACAAGGGTAATTGTGCCGAATGTGACCTGCGTCTCACATTGAGACAGATCGGGGTGGCGCCCGCGGGTTGTATCTGCATCCACACCCCACCGTCCACGGCTGGCACCGAGCCGGCTCCCGATCCAGGAGGCGCACATTGAGTAGGCAGAGCCTGACCAAGGCCCATGCGAAGATCACCGAGCTGTCGTGGGAACCGACGTTCGCGACGCCGGCCACCCGCTTCGGCACCGACTACACGTTCGAGAAGGCCCCCAAGAAGGACCCTCTCAAGCAGATCATGCGGTCCTACTTCCCCATGGAGGAGGAGAAGGACAACCGGGTCTACGGCGCGATGGACGGCGCCATCCGCGGGAACATGTTCCGGCAGGTCCAGCAGCGCTGGCTGGAGTGGCAGAAGCTGTTCCTCTCGATCATCCCGTTCCCGGAGATCTCGGCGGCCCGCGCGATGCCGATGGCCATCGACGCGGTGCCCAACCCCGAGATCCACAACGGGCTCGCCGTGCAGATGATCGACGAGGTTCGTCACTCGACGATCCAGATGAACCTCAAGAAGCTCTACATGAACAACTACATCGACCCCGCCGGGTTCGACATGACCGAGAAGGCGTTCGCGAACAACTACGCGGGCACCATCGGCCGGCAGTTCGGGGAGGGCTTCATCACCGGTGACGCGATCACCGCGGCCAACATCTACCTGACCGTGGTCGCGGAGACGGCCTTCACGAACACCCTGTTCGTGGCGATGCCCGACGAGGCGGCCGCCAACGGCGACTACCTGCTGCCCACCGTGTTCCATTCGGTGCAGTCCGACGAGTCGCGGCACATCTCCAACGGCTACTCGATCCTGCTCATGGCGCTGGCCGACGAGCGGAACCGGCCGCTGCTCGAGCGGGACCTGCGCTACGCGTGGTGGAACAACCACTGCGTGGTGGACGCCGCGATCGGCACCTTCATCGAGTACGGCACCAAGGACCGCCGCAAGGATCGCGAGAGCTACGCCGAGATGTGGCGGCGGTGGATCTACGACGACTACTACCGCAGCTACCTCATCCCGCTCGAGAAGTACGGGCTGACCATTCCGCACGACCTCGTCGAGGAGGCGTGGAAGCGCATCACCGAGAAGGGCTACGTCCACGAGGTGGCCCGGTTCTTCGCGACGGGCTGGCCGGTGAACTACTGGCGGATCGACGCCATGACCGACGCGGACTTCGAGTGGTTCGAGCACAAGTACCCGGGCTGGTATTCCAAGTACGGCAAGTGGTGGGAGAACTACAACCGCCTCGCCTACCCCGGCCGCAACAAGCCGATCGCGTTCGAGGAGGTGGGATACCAGTACCCGCACCGCTGCTGGACGTGCATGGTGCCCGCCCTCATCCGCGAGGACATGGTCGTGGAGAAGGTGGACGACCAGTGGCGGACCTACTGCTCGGAGACCTGCTACTGGACCGACGCCGTCGCGTTCCGCAGCGAGTACGAGGGACGTCCCACCCCGAACATGGGCCGCCTCACCGGTTTCCGTGAATGGGAGACCCTGCACCACGACAAGGATCTCGCCGACATCGTGCAGGACCTCGGGTACGTGCGCGACGACGGCAAGACCCTCGTCGGTCAGCCGCACCTCGACCTCGACCCGAAGAAGATGTGGACCCTCGACGACGTGCGGGGCAACACCTTCCAGAGCCCGAACGTGTTGCTGAACCAGATGTCCGACGCAGAACGCGACGCCCACATCGCCGCGTACCGCGCCGGCGGCGCAGTTCCTGCCTGATTCAGGCTCGGTGGGTGGCGCCGCGGCCACTCCGGCGCCACCCACCGCCTCACCATTCATTCCACGAGCCCAGGAGACACCCCCGTGGCCGACAAGCACCGCATCAATTTCGAGCCCGTCGACATCGAGATGGAAGTCGGCGAGGACGAGTACATCCTCGACGCCGCCTTCCGGCAGGGCATCCATCTGATGCACGGCTGCCGCGAGGGGCGTTGCTCGGCCTGCAAATCCTTTGTCCTCGAAGGCGACATCCAGATGGAGGACTATTCGACGTTCGCCTGCAACGACGCCGAGACCGACGAGGGGCACGTACTGCTCTGCCGCTCGACTGCATACAGCGACTGCACCATCGAATTGCTCAATTTCGACGAGGACGAACTCCTGGGTGGTATCCCCATTCAAGAAGTGCGCACCCGGATCACCGCGATCGAGCCGATGACCAAGGACATTGTGTCGCTGCAACTGCAGCCCGTCGAACCCACGGAGTACGAGTTCAAACCTGGTCAGTATTCCGACCTGCAGATACCGGGAACCGAGGAACATCGGTCCTTCTCCATGGCGACGACCCGATCGACGCCGGGACATGTCGAGTTTCTCATCAAGAAGTACCCCGGTGGCAAGTTCGCCGGCTTGCTCGAGGACGGCATCTCGGTGGGCGACGAGATCACCCTGACCGGACCGTACGGATCCTTCACCCTCAAGGACGGTCACGTCCTGCCGGTGGTCTTCGTCGGCGGCGGCGCCGGCATGGCCCCGATCCTCTCGCTCCTGCGGCACATGAGCGAGACCGGCAGCACCCGGCCCGTCCGGTTCTACTACGGTGCCCGCACGCCGGCGGATCTGTTCTACCTCGAAGAGATCCTCGAACTGGGAAAGACCCTGACGGACTTCGTGTTCGTGCCCTGCCTCTCGGAGTCAGCGGAGCCGGTGCCGTCCGGACTCCCGGAGGTCGAGGAAGGCAACGTCACCGACATCGTGGACCGCCGCGAGCCGGACATCCACCGGAGCGAGGTCTACCTGTGCGGGCCACCCCCCATGGTCGATGCAGCCCTGGAATTGCTCGAGGTGCACAACACCCCGAAAGACCAGATCTTCTACGACAAGTTCACCAGCCCCGCCTTCGAGTAGGCGCCGTAGGAAACCACCCTGCTCCTTCACCGACAGAAGTGAGAAACGAGATGACCGCATCTACCGACTCCAAGCACCGTAGCTTCCCGAAGATCGAGTTCACCGACTCCGAAGCCGGCGCGCTGGACTTTCCCAGCTCCCGCAGCCGCACCTTCACCTACTACACGCCGGCCAAGAAGCGGTCGACGATGTACGAGGACGTCACCGTCGACGTGCAGCCCGATCCCGAGCGGCACCTGTCGCAGGGCTGGATCTACGGCTTCGGCGACGGACCGGGCGGATACCCGAAGGAATGGACGGCCGCGAAGTCGTCGAACTGGCACGCCTTCCTCGACCCGAACGAGGAGTGGGACCAGACGATCTACCGCAACAACGCGGCGGTCGTGCGCCAGGTCGATCTGTGCCTGCAGAACGCCAAGCGCGCCCGCGCCTACGACGGCTGGAACACGCCGTGGCTGAAGTTCATCGAACGCAACCTCGGCGCCTGGATGCACGCCGAGAACGGCCTGGCGCTGCACGTGTTCACCTCCATCCAGCGGTCCGGGCCCACGAACATGATCAACACCGCGGTGGCGGTCAACGCGGCACACAAGATGCGGTTCGCACAGGACCTCGCGCTGTTCAACCTCGACCTGTCCGAGGCCGGGATATCGTTCGACGGGGCCGCCCACAAGGAGGTCTGGCAGTCGGCGCCCGAATGGCAGCCCACCCGCGAGGTCGTCGAACGGCTCACCGCGGTGCCGGACTGGTGCGAGCTGCTCTTCGCCACCAACATCGTCTTCGAGCAGCTCGTCGGCTCGCTGTTCCGCAGCGAACTGGTCATGCAGATCGCCGCCCGCAACGGCGACTACATCACGCCGACGATCGTCGGCACCGGTGAGCACGACTACGACCGGGATCTCGCGTACACGCGCAACCTCTTCCGGCTGCTCACCCGCGACGAGCAGTTCGGCGAATCGAACAGGGAGCTGTTCGGGACCTGGCTGGCGACCTGGGTGCCGCGCTGTCTCGACGCCGCGCGCGCCCTGCAGCCGATCTGGTCGCAGCCGGCCGATAAGGCGGTCACCTTCGCCTCCAGCCTCGAGGCGGCCGAGGCGAAGTTCCGTTCCCTGCTCGAGGACATCGGGCTCGACATCGCGAAGGAGCTGGACAAGTGAGCATGCAATTCGGATCGGCCACCGAGTTCTCCAACATGTGTGGCGTCACCCTGATGAACACCCCGATCGGCCGCGTGGTCGCCGAGGTCATGGGCGCCAAGGACGGCGTGCAGCTGACGGAGTACCCGTCGATGATCCGCGTCGACGGCGTCAACCGCCTCGAGTTCGACTACGAGGAACTTACCGACGCTCTCGGCTCCGACTTCGACGGCTCCGTCTTCGAGGAGATCAGCTCCACCCACTACGGGCGCATGGTGCACCTCGATGACAAGACCATGCTCTTCGCCAGTCCCGAGGACGCCGCCGAGTACATCGGATTCGATCTCACGGCGCACTGACCGCGGCCGTCCGGGCCCGCAGACCGGGCCCGGACGGCTCCCGATCCACCACCGGCACACGACAGAACGAGGGAAGCGATGTACGAGAAGGACGGGCAGCAGTACTTCATCGTGGACGGGCACGTGCACATCTGGGACGGCCGCGAGTCGAACCAGAAGAACGTGCACGGGCGGCAGTTCATCGACTGCTTCTACGACTACCACAAGAACCTCAGCCCCGAGGAGGAGGTGTGGGACTACGACACCTACACCTACTACGGCGGCGAACGCCTCATGAAGGACCTGTTCGTGGACGGTCACGTGGACCACGCGATCTTCCAGGCCACCCTGTTGAGCGACTTCTACCGCAACGGGTTCGGGCAGACCGAGGAGGCGTTCGGGCTCACCCGCAAGCACCCCAACAAGCTCACGTACAACCATGCCTACGATCCCCGCCACGGGGAGGCCGGCCTCGAACAGCTGCGCCGGGACGCCGAACGGATGAACCTCCAGGGCGTCAAGCTCTACACCGCCGAATGGCACGGCGACTCCCGCGGATACAAGCTCGACGACCCGTGGTCGAGGCGCTACCTCGAGGAGTGCATCGAGCTGGGGATCAAGAACATCCACGTGCACAAGGGCCCCACCATCCGGCCGCTGGACCGCGACGCCTTCGACGTCGCCGACGTGGACAAGGTCGCCACCGACTACCTCGACCTGCGCTTCGTCGTCGAACACGTGGGCCTGCCCCGGCTCGAGGACTTCTGCTGGATCGCCACCCAGGAGTCCAACGTGTACGGCGGTCTGGCCGTGGCGATGCCGTTCATCCACACCCGTCCCCGGTACTTCGCCCAGATCATCGGCGAATTGCTCTACTGGCTCGGCGAGGACAAGATCCTGTTCGCCAGCGACTACGCGCTGTGGACCCCGAAGTGGCTGATCGAGAAGTTCGTGGACTTCCAGATCCCGGAGGACATGACCGAATACGCGCCGATCACCGTCGAACAGAAGAAGAAGATCCTCGGCCTCAACGCCGCGGCGCTCTACGACATCGACGTCCCGGAACACCTGCGGCTGCCCGAGCCGGCCGGACAGGAGGGGGTCGAGGTCGCCGCGGGAGCCCAGCAGGCGGTGTCGTCGTGACCGCGGCTCCGGTGTCGGGCAGCGACGTGCTCGCCGCGCTCGGCACCGTGGTCGATCCCGAACTGGACGAACCGATCACCGATCTCGGCTTCGTGCGGTCGGTGGTCCTCGACGACGACGGGGTGACCGTGCACCTGCGGCTGCCCACCGCGTTCTGTTCGCCGAACTTCGCCTACCTCATGGCATCCGACGCGCAGGACGCCCTGCGGGCGATCGAGGACATCGGGCACGTGCGGATCCTCCTCGACGACCACCACGACAGCGGCAAGATCAACCGCGGGCTCGCCGCCGACGCCGGCTACCGGGGCACCTTCGGCTCCGAGGCGGAGGAGAACCTCGACGAGTTGCGCCGCACGTTCCGGCGCAAGGCGCACCTCGCCGCCCTGGAACGCTGCCTCGAGAACCTGCTGAAGCACTCGGAGCTCACCGTCGACGACATCCCGTCGCTGACGCTGAGCGACATCCCGCCCGGCCGGCAGAAGGCGGCCCTGATACGCCGGCGGCTCGACATCGGCCTGAGCCTGTGCCCGGCCAGCCGGGTGTTCGTCGACGACGACGGGCGGCCGATCCCCCGTGAGGCGGTACCGATGCGGCTGCGGTTCGCCAAGTCCGTGCGGATCTCCATGGAGGGGAACGCACACTTCTGCCGCGGGCTGCTCGCGACCCGGTACGCCGACAGCGACGGCGGATCGGCAACACCCCGGGTCGCCGACATCCGAACCAGTTGTTCCGCAATCGTCAGGAGAGTGTCATGAAGGCCGTGCAGGTGGTGGGGTACCACACCAAGCTCCAGCTCGAGGAGATCCCCGAGCCGAAGATCGAGGGCCCGCTCGACGTCGTCGTCCGCATCGGCGGAGCGGGCGTGTGCCGCACCGACATCCACATCCTCGAGGGGCAGTGGGCCGAGAAGAGCGGCGTCGTCCTGCCGTACACGATCGGCCACGAGAACGCCGGCTGGGTCCACGCCGTCGGCGACGCCGTCACCAACGTCGCCGTCGGCGACAAGGTCATCCTCCACCCCCTCATCACGTGCGGACTCTGCCGCGCGTGCCGGTTCGGCGACGACGTGCACTGCGAGAACAGCCGGTTCCCCGGCATCGACACCAACGGTGGCTACGCCGAGTACCTGCGCACCACCGCGCGCAGCGTGGTCCGGATCGACGACTCGCTCGAGCCGTCCGACGTCGCAGCCCTCGCCGACGCCGGGCTCACGGCCTACCACGCGGTCGCCAAGGCCGCGCGGGCGACGCGACCGGGCGACGTGTGCGTCATGATCGGCGCGGGCGGCCTCGGCCACATCGGCATCCAGGTCCTGAAGGCGGTCTCCGCGGCGACCCTGATCGTGGTGGACCGCAACCCGGCCGCCGTCGCGCTGGCCGTCGGGATCGGTGCCGACCACGGCATCGTCGCCGACGGCACCCACGTGCAGCAGGTCCTCGAGCTGACCGGCGGCCGCGGCGCCGAGGCCGTCGTGGACTTCGTCGGCGAGGGCGGCGCCACGAGGGACGGCGTCGCGATGCTGCGCCGCGCCGGCAACTACTACGTGGTCGGATACGGCGAGAACATCGACGTCCCCACGATCGACGTGATCTCCACCGAGATCAACTTCATCGGCAATCTCGTCGGCTCCTACAACGACCTGCAGGAGCTCATGGCCCTCGCCGCCCAGGGAAAAGTCACGCTGCACACCACGAAATATCCGCTCGAGCAGTTCCAGCAGGCGATCGACGACCTCGACGCGGGACGGGTCCGCGGCCGCGCGATCCTCGTCCCCTGAACCGCACCCCGCACAGTCAGCACGAAAGGAAGTCCAGCCATGGCCAAGGATCTGCGGTTCAACCAGGAGGCACGCCTCCTTCTCGAGTACGGGGTCAACGCGCTCGCCGACGCGGTCAAGGTGACCCTCGGCCCCAAGGGCCGCAACGCGGTGCTCGAAAAGCTGACCGGCCCACCCACCATCACAAACGACGGTGTCACGATCGCCCGCGAGATCCAGCTGCGGGACCCGTTCGCCAACATGGGCGCGCAGCTGGTCAAGGAAGTGGCGATGAAGACCAACGGCGTCGTCGGTGACGGCACCACGACCGCGACCGTGCTGGCGCAGGCCATGGTCCGCGAGGGGATGCGGGCCGTCGACGCCGGTGCCAATCCCATGCGGGTGCGGCGCGGCATCGAACGCACCGTTCCCGTGGTCGTCGAGGCACTGCGGGACCGGTCGGTGCAGGTCGACGGACGCAAGGATCTCGAGCGCATCGCGACCCTCGCCGCGAGCGACGACGAGGCCATCGGCGAGGCCATCGCCGAGGCGGTCTCCCACGTGGGCAGGTCCGGCATCGTCACCACCGAGGAGAGCGAGACCCTCGGGATGTCGGTGAGCGTCGTCGACGGCATCGAATTCGACCACGGCTACATCTCCGGCTACATGGTGACCAACCCCGAACGCATGGAAGCGGTCCACGAGAATCCGCTGATCCTGTTGACCAACAAGAAGATCACCCAGGTGCAGGAGATCATGCCGAGCATCGAGGCGGCCAAGCGCGCCGATCGGCCCCTCGTCGTGCTGGCCGAGGACGTCGACGGCCCCGCCCTGCAGCTCCTCGTCGGCGGCAACATGCACAACACCATGCACTCCGTCGTCGTGCGGGCGCCCGGTTTCGGGCACCGGCGCGTCGCCGAGCTGCAGGACCTCGCGGTCGCGCTGGGCGGGCACGTCGTCGCCAAGGACACCGGCGTCGAACTGTCCGAGGTGACGGCCGAGCACCTCGGTTCCTGCGACCGCATCACGGTCACCGAGAACGAGACGACGATCGTCGGCGGCCACGGCGATCAGAGTCTCCTCGATGCGCGGATCGCGCAGCTCGAGGCGCAGCTCGGACGGGCCCGGATCGACGCCGACCAGGACAGCCTCCAGCTGCGCATCGCCCGGCTCACCGGGCGGGTCGCCGTCATCCGCGTCGGCGGCGCCACCAGCGTCGAACTCAAGGAACGCATGCTGCGCGTCGAGGACGCCCTGGCCGCCACCCGGGCCGCCCTCGAGGACGGCATCGTCGCCGGGGGCGGCACCGCCCTGGGGCAGGCGCACCGGGCGCTGGCCGACCTCGACCTGTCCGGCGACGAAGGCATCGGCCGCGACGTGGTGCGGCGTGCCCTGCCCGAGCCGCTCCGGTGGATCGCGGTCAACGCCGGCTTCGACGGCGACGAGGTCGTGGAGGTCGTCGCGGGGCTGCCGTCGGGACACGGGTTCAACGCGCTCTCCGGCAAGTACGGCGACATGTTCGACGAGGGCGTCGTCGACCCGTTCAAGGTCACCCGCGCCGCGCTCGAGAGCGCCGCGTCCATCGCGGCGCTGCTCATCACCACCGAGACCGCGATCGTGGAGGAGGTCTTCGGCAACCCCGGGGCGATCCACGCGCCCGGCTTCGGGGACCTGGCCGAGGGCATGGTCCGCCCGTCCAACATCTACTGATCGCCGGGGGATCGTCTCGGCGGCGGCCGGGCCTCGTCGGTCGCTTCCCTCCGAGGCAACCGGCCGCCGCCGTGCCCACCACGGCTCGACAGGAAGGGAGTGCGCAATGATCTTCATCGTGGTCAGGTTCCGGGTCCGTCCCGAATGCCGGGACGACTGGGTCGCCCTCACAAAGGAATTCACCGAGTCGACGCGGGCCGAACCGGGCAATCTGTGGTTCGAGTGGTCGCGCAGCGTGGACGACCCGTCCGAGTACGTGCTCGTCGAGGCGTTCCGCGACGGTGAGGCCGGTGCCGCCCACGTCGGTGCCGACCACTTCCGCAAGGGGCTCGACGCCATGCGCCCGGCGCTGAGCGAGACCCCGCGGATCCTCCACACCGAGATCCCCGGCATCGAGTGGTCCCGCATGGGCGAACTCGAAATATAGGCGGCTCGCCGCCGTGACACTCTGGCGGCTCGCCGCCGTGACACTCTGGCGGCTCGCCGCCGTGGTGCCCTTTCGGATCTCCCCCGGTCCGAAAGGGCACCACAATCAATGACTCTCGCGCACGAGCAGGCGCAGTTCCGCGCCGAGCGTGCACGCCCGCGGCAGATCGACGAGCCCGTCCTCGCGCAGTTCGGTGGTCAGGCGCGTCACCCGGGCGATCGCGTCCGGGACCCGCCGCTGCCACCGCGCCAGGACCTCGTCGACGTCGGCCGGAGCGATCGGGGTGCCGTCCCGGCGCAGGATCGCGGCGACGAGGGCGTGGTGGCGTTCGGCGAGCTCGTCCCGCACCGTGGCGATCGCCGTGCTGTCCCACCAGGTGTGGGATCCGGCGGACAGGTCCGGCGACGTCCCGTCGAGCCCCAGCAGCGAACCCGTGCCGGCGTGCACCCGGGCGACGGTGCGCGCCGGGCAGTTCAGCGTGTACGCCGTGTCGACCAGGGCCGGGTACTCGCCGAGTAGCCGGAAGTCCGGCCCCCCGTCCGCCCCGGTGTCGCTCAGCAGGTCCTCCACTCCGGCACGCAGCCGGGTGATCTCGGCGCTCACGTCGAGCGGCGACGGCCGCAGCCGCAGGATCCACGAGGCCGCATGCTCGACGAAATTCTGCACGGTGCCGAGCCGCGCCCAGCGTTCGGCGCCGGAACCGGGGCGGTCCCGCGCCTCGGCCCACAACCGGTCGGTGTCGAACACCGCCCGGATCACCGCGTACGCCCGTGCGACCGCCGGCGTGCGCACCCCGAGTCGTTCCTCGAGCTGATAGATCATCCCCGGTCCGACGTGGTCGACGAGGTCGGAGGCGATCCGGGTCGCGACGATCTCGCGGCGCAGGGGATGATCCCGGATCTCGTCCTGCAGCAGTCCGCGCATGCGTTCGGGGAAGTACGCCTGGGCGACGTCGGCGAAGACGGGGTCGTCGGGCACATCCGACTCGAGCAGGTCCCGGCACACGACGTTCTTCGACCGCGCGAGCAGCACCGCGATCTCCGGCCTGGTCAGCCCGCGGCCGGCCCCGGCCCGCGCGGCCAGCTCCTGCACCGTGGGCAGTACCTCGGTGCTGCGGCGGATCCCGTCACCGGTCTCGAGGTGGCTGATGAGCCGCTCGTGCCGGCCGAGGAGCCGGGCCGCGCGCGAGACGGCGAGCCCGAGCGCCACCGACTGGTCCCGGCTCGTGCGCAACACCGTGCGGGCCACCTCGTCACGGGCGTCGCCGAGCAGGCGGTTGCGTTCCTCGAGTGTCAGACGTCCGCTGCGCCGGGCGGATTCGAGGGCGATCTTCAGGTTCACCTCGGCGTCGGAGGTGGCGACGCCGGCCGCGTTGTCGATGAAGTCCGCGTTGATGCGGCCACCCGCCGCCGAGAACTCGATGCGTGCCCGCTGCGTGAAACCGAGGTTGCCGCCCTCGCCGACGACGCGGCAGCGGAGCTGTGAGGCATCGACGCGGACGTCGTCGTTACCCGGATCGGCTGCATCCGTGTGACTTTCGGAGGTGGCCTTGACGTAGGTGCCGACGCCGCCGTTCCAGAGCAGGTCCACCGGTGCGGTCAGCAGCGCCTTGATCAATTCGCTCGGGGTGGTGGTGGGGTGCGGCAGACCGAGCAGGCGCCGTGCGGGTTCCGGGACGGTGACGGACTTCGCGGAGCGAGGCCACACCCCTCCGCCGGGCGAGAGGACGTCGCGGTCGACATCGTCCCAGCTCGATCCGGGGCGCTCGAACAGCCGGCGGCGCTCCGCGTAGGCGCGGGCCGGGTCCGGGTCCGGGTCGAGGAAGATGTGCCGGTGGTCGAACGCGCCGACGAGGCGCAGGTGCGGGGAGAGCAGCATCCCGTTGCCGAAGACGTCGCCGGACATGTCTCCGATCCCCACCGCCGTCACCTCGGTGGTGTCCACGTCGACACCGAGGTCGGCGAAGTGCTCGCGAACCGCGACCCACGCGCCGCGCGCGGTGATGCCCATGGCCTTGTGGTCGTATCCGCTGGATCCGCCGGAGGCGAAGGCGTCGCCGAGCCAGTAGTCGTACTCCGCTGCGATGGAGTTCGCCAGGTCGGAGAACGCGGCGGTGCCCTTGTCCGCGGCCACCACCAGATATCCGTCGTCCCCACCGTGGACGACCGTACGGTCCGGGTGCACGATCTTCCCGTCGACGATATTGTCGACGAGATCGAGCATTCCCCGAATGAACGTCGAATAGGCCTGAGCCGGAGAGACATCCGGGTTTCGCCGCACGAACGCGCCCTTGGCGCCGACGGGGACGATGGGAGCGTTCTTCACCACCTGGGTCTTCATCAGGCCGAGTACCTCGGTGCGGTAGTCCTCCGGGCGGTCCGAGAATCGCACACCGCCGCGGGCGACGGTGCCGCTCCGCACGTGGATGCCCTCCATGTCGTCCGAGTGGACGAAGATCTCGCGGTGGGGGACGACGGGCCCGGGATCGGTGAGACGTCCGGAATCGAGCATGAATGCGCCGTACGATTTCGGTGCGCCGTGTTCGTCGCGCTGGTACCAGTTGGTGCGCACGGTGGCGGTGACGAACGACTCCAGGCTGCGCAGGATGCGGTCCTCGTCGAGGCTTTCCGCCGCGCCGCGCCGCGCGGCGAGCGCCCGCTCCGCCCGCTCGGCGGCGACGTCCCGGTCGCGCCGGTCCGGGTCGAAGCGCGCGGCGAAGCAGGCGACGAGGGCCTCGACGAATCCTGGATGCCGGCAGAGGGTATCGACGATGTACCGCTCCGACATGATCAGACCGGCCTGGCGGGCGAAGCGGCCGGCGGCCCGGACCAGGGCGATGTCCCGCACGTCCACATCGGCGACGACGGCGAGGCGGGCGTACCGGTCGACGACGGTGCGGCCCTGCGCATGGGCGTCGACGACCGCCGCTACCCGGCAAGGCGAACCCGGCCCCCACTCCGGGGGCGTGACGAACGCGAACCGATGCACCCGGCGATCCTCGCCGTCCCCCGTCAGGAGTTCGTGATCGTCGATCCGCAGCCCGAAATGTTCGAAGGTGTGGACGGAGTCGGACAGCGACGGATCGCGGCCCGGCCACCTCATGACGGCGTCGGCGACGCCGTCGCGGGCAGCGCGCTCGACGAACAGGAGGGCCGGATGCTCCCCGCGTGACCCGGCGAGGTGCCGCGCGGCCCCGGCGACGTCGGTGGGCAGCGGTTCGTGTCGATGCGTGGTGGCGGTATCGGTGGTCATCGGCGTGTCCTTTCGATCACCCGGTGTGGGCCGTGGTGTGCCGCCAGTCTGCGGGCGACCCCTGGAGACGGACATGTACTCGATGTCCATGTATGCGGCGGAACTTGTACTTCCAGTCCATGAGTGACCGGCGTTCTCGCCCCTACAGTTCGAGGAAACCGACGGAGGGAGAAGGACATGACCGCAGTGGAACTCGTACGGGGCGGGCCCGGACTCGAGCAGGCACGCCGCATCGTGACGGAAATCCCGGGCCCCCGGTCCCGCGAGCTGGCGCAGCGCCGCGCCGCCGCGCTGCCGGCGGGCCTGGCCAGTGGCGCCGAGATCTACGCGGCGGCGGGCGGCGGGGGTGTGCTCGTCGACGTGGACGGGAACTCCTTCATCGACCTCGGTTCCGGCATCGCCGTCACCACCGTCGGCAACTCCGCGCCGCGCGTCGTCGAACGTGCCACCGCGCAGCTGCAGCAGTTCACCCACACCTGCTTCCTCGCCACGCCGTACGAGCCGTACATCGAGGTCGCCGAGGTCCTCAACCGGCTGACCCCCGGAACCCACGCCAAGCGCACGGCACTGTTCAACACCGGCAGCGAGGCCGTCGAGAACGCCGTGAAGTACGCCCGCGCGGCGACCGGTCGTTCCGCCGTGGTCACGTTCGACCACGCCTTCCACGGTCGGACGCTGATGACGATGACCATGACGGCGAAGAACCAGCCCTACAAGCACTCCTTCGGTCCGTTCGCCCCGGAGGTCTACCGCGCGCCGATGGCCTACCCCTACCGGTGGCCGAGCGGGCCCGACCGCGCCGCGGACGAGGCGTTCGAGCAGTTCCGGCTGCTCGTCGACGCCCAGATCGGCGCGGACCAGGTGGCGTGCGTCGTCGTCGAACCCATCCAGGGCGAAGGCGGGTTCATCGTCCCCGCCGACGGATTCCTCCGCCGCGTCGCCGATTTCTGCCGGGACCGCGGCATCCTCGTCGTCGCCGACGAGGTGCAGACCGGCATCGCCCGCACCGGAGCATGGTTCGCCTGCGAGCACGAAGGCCTGGTGCCGGATCTGATCGTCACGGCGAAGGGACTCGCCGGCGGGCTTCCGCTCGCGGCCGTCACCGGCCGGGCCGAGATCATGGACCGCGCCCACCCGGGCGGCATCGGCGGCACCTACAGCGGCAACCCCGCGGCGTGCGCGGCGGCACTCGGGGTGTTCGAGACGATCGAAGCGGAGCATCTGCTCGACCGGGCTCAGGAAATCGGCGCGCTGATGCTGCGGGAACTGCGCGACATCGGCACCCACCACCCCGTCGTCGGCGACGTCCGCGGACGCGGCGCCATGATCGCCGTCGAACTCGTCGAGCCCGGTACGACCACTCCCAACCGCGAGGCCGTCGCGGAGATCGTCCGGTACTGCCAGGCCCACGGGGTCCTCACCCTGACCGCCGGCACGTTCGGGAACGTGCTCCGTTTCCTGCCGCCGCTGTCGATCTCCGACGAGCTGCTCACCGAGGCGTTCTCGGTGCTGCGCGACGCGTTCGCCGCCCTCTGACCACCACCGCTCCCTACTCCGCGAGGACCAGCACATGACCACCACCGCACCCGCCCGCACGACCGGTCCGCTGCGACCGCTCGAACTCCTCGGCGCCGACACACTGCTCGACGCCGACGAACGCGACATCGCCGCCACCGTCCGCCGCTTCGTCGAGACCCGGCTCGTCCCCGAGGTCGGCGACTGGTTCGAATCCGCGACGCTGCCCAAGGAAGTGGCGAAGGAGTTCGGCGCCCTCGGCGTCCTCGGCATGCACCTGGACGGGTACGGCTGCGCCGGCACCAACGCCGTCAGCTACGGCCTGGCCTGCCTGGAACTCGAGGCCGGCGACAGCGGATTCCGCAGCTTCGTCTCGGTGCAGGGTTCGCTGTCGATGTTCTCCATCCACCGCTACGGATCCGACGAACAGAAGCAGGAATGGCTGCCCCGCCTGGCCTCCGGAGACGCCATCGGGTGCTTCGGCCTGACGGAACCCGACTTCGGGTCCAACCCTTCGGGAATGCGCACCCGCGCCCGCCGGGACGGTTCGGACTGGATCCTCACCGGCACCAAGATGTGGATCACCAACGGCAATCTCGCGGACGTCGCCACGGTGTGGGCCCAGACCGACGAGGGTGTCCGCGGGTTCCTGGTTCCCACCGACACACCCGGCTTCACCGCCAACAGGATTCACCGCAAGCTGTCGCTGCGGGCTTCGGTGACCTCCGAGCTGGTCCTCGACAACGTGCGCCTGCCGGGCTCGGCCGAGCTTCCCCTCGCCCGCGGCCTCGGGGCTCCCCTGTCGTGCCTCAACGAGGCCCGTTTCGGCATCGTGTTCGGCGCGCTCGGCGCGGCCCGGAACAGCCTCGAGACCGCGTTGGACTACGCCGCCTCCCGGGAGGTCTTCGACCGCCCGCTCGCCGCCTACCAGCTCACCCAGGAGAAGCTGGCCGACATGACGCTTGAGCTCGGCAAGGGCTTCCTGCTCGCACTGCACCTCGGCCGCCTCAAGGACGAGTCCGGTGTCACCCCCGAGCAGATCAGCCTCGGCAAGCTCAACAACGTGCGCGAGGCATTGGCCATTGCCCGCGAATGCCGGACCATTCTCGGCGCCAGCGGCATCACCCTCGAGTACTCGCCGCTGCGGCACGCCAACAACCTCGAGTCGGTGCTGACCTACGAGGGCACCAGCGAGATGCACCTGCTCTCGATCGGCCGCGCCCTGACCGGTCACGCCGCATTCCGCTGACCCGCACCGTCGAAGCGTCGAAGGGACACACGATGACGACACCCGTTCTGCTGCAGCACTACATCGACGGCGAGTGGTTCGACGGCGGGGCCGAGGCCCTGGCGAGCATCAGCCCCGCCGAGCCGGACGTCACCGTGGCCCGCGGTCGTGCGGCCACGGGCGACGACGTCGACCGGGCCGTGGCCGCCGCGCGCGCCGCGGCCCGGCCATGGGCGAGAACCCCGGCGCACGAGCGCGGTGCCGTCCTCGCCCGGGCGGCTGCCGTCGTCGAATCGTCCGCGTCGCAGTGGGGCGCGGAACTTGCCCGGGAGGAGGGCAAGACGCGGGGCGAAGGCGTCGCCGAGGTGCTCCGCGCGGCCCAGATCCTGCGCTTCTACGGCGGCGAGGGCGACCGGGAGGCCGGCGAGATGTTCGCCTCTCCCCGCCGCGGTGAGCAGATCCTGGTCGCGCGCAAGCCCGTCGGCGTGGTCGGGGTCATCACCCCCTTCAACTTCCCCATCGCCATCCCCGCCTGGAAGATCGCCCCGGCACTGACCTACGGCAACACCGTGGTGTGGAAGCCGGCGGGCACCGTGCCGCTGCTGGCCATGCGGCTGATGCAGGCCCTCGCCGACGCCGGCCTGCCGCCGGGGGTGCTCAACCTCGTCATCGGTGGCCGGGCGGTCGGCGCCGGCATCGCCGACCATCCGGGTGTCGACGCGCTGACCTTCACCGGTTCCACGGCGGTGGGCCGGAGCCTCGCGGCGGCGGGAGCCGCCCGGGGGGTGCCGGTGCAGGCGGAGATGGGCGGCAAGAACGCGGCGGTGGTGCTCGGCGACGCGGACCTCGATCTCGCCGCCGAACAGGTGCTGCTCGGCGCGTTCCGGTCGTCGGGGCAGAAGTGCACGGCGACCTCCCGGCTCATCGTCACCGACGACGTCGCCGACAAGTTCGTCGGTGAACTCGTCGCCCGGATCGGGAAGTGGACCGTCGGCAATCCCCTGGACGAGGACGTCCACATGGGTCCGGTGGTCGACGCCGCGGCGCGGGCGTCGATCCGGGCGGGGGTCGACGAGGCGGTACGCCAGGGTGCCCGAGTGTTGTGCGGGGGCCGGCCCTACGAGGACGGTGAACTGGCGGCCGGGTTCTACGTGCCGCCCACCGTGCTCGAGCTGCCCGGCACCCGGCTCGACGTGTGGCGCGAGGAACTGTTCGGGCCCGTACTGGCCGTGTGCCGGGCGGCCGACGCCGAGACGGCGTTCGCGCTCGCCGACGACAGCGAGTACGGCTTGTCGGCGGCGGTGTTCACCCAGGACCTCACCCGCGCCCTCGGGGCACTCGACGACCTGGACGTGGGCATCCTGCACATCAACTCCGAATCCGCCGGCGCCGACCCGCACGTCCCGTTCGGCGGCGCGAAGAAGAGCGGGTACGGCCCGAAGGAACAGGGCCGCGCCGCACGGGAGTTCTTCACCCACACCACGACCGTCTACCTTCGCGGCGGGAGGCCGATCGCATGAGCAGGGGCGCACTCGACGGCATCGTCGTCGCCGACTTCACCCGGGTCCTCGCCGGCCCCTACGCCACGATGATGCTCGCGGACATGGGTGCCGAGGTCGTCAAGATCGAACGTCCCGGCACCGGCGACGACACCCGCGCGTGGGGACCGCCCTACGACGACGAGGGCTCGGCTACGTACTTCAACTCGGTGAACCGCAACAAGACCTCCGTGGTCCTGGACCTCGCGTCGGAGGACGGCCGCGCCGAGGCCCGCCGGCTCGTGGCGCGCGCGGACATCGTGGTCGAGAACTTCCGGGCGGGCACCATGGAGCGGCTCGGCCTGGGCTACGACGAGCTGCTCGACGTGAACCCGGGGCTGATCTACTGCTCCGTCACCGGGTTCGGGAGCGGGGACGGAGCGGCCCTGCCGGGCTACGACCTGCTCGTGCAGGCCGTCGGTGGGCTCATGAGCATCACCGGACCCGAGGCCGGTACGCCGACGAAGGTGGGTGTCGCGGTCGTCGACGTGCTCACCGGCCTGCACGCCCTCGCCGGCATCCTCGCCGCTCTGCATCATCGGGAGCGCACCGGCGAGGGGCAGCGCGTCGAGACCAACCTTCTTTCCGCGCTCCTGTCGTCGCTCGTCAATCAGGCGTCGGCGTACCTCGGTGCCGGGGTGGTGCCCGGCATCCTCGGAAACCGGCACCCCAGCATCGCCCCGTACGAGGTGTTCACGACCAAGGACCGGCCGCTGGCGCTGGCGGTGGGCAACGACAAGCAGTTCACGCGGCTCGCCGAGACGATCGGCGCGCCGGAGCTGGCCACCGATCCGCGCTTCCGCAGCAACCCGCTGCGCGTCGCACACCGCGAGGAACTGTGCGCCGAGATCACCTCGATCCTCGTCACGGCCGGGGCCGACCACTGGTACGACGAACTCTCCCGCGTGGGTGTTCCGGCCGGACCCATCAACGACGTCGCCGAGGCATTCGAGTTCGCGCGGCGTCTCGGCCTCGATGCCGTGGTGTCCGTGCCGGGAAGCGCCACGCCGCAGGTCGGAAATCCGTTGAGCTTCTCCAGGACTCCGGTCCGGTACCGTTCGGCCCCGCCACCCCTGGGTGGAGCCGCGGACTGACCGGCAGGAACCGGAGGAGTGCCCGTCCCGTCGCGTCCGGCCGCGGCGGGACGGGCGTCGTGCCGCACCGAACCGAACGGCGGGCGCCTCCGTCGTCCGTCCCCTCCCTCGATCAGGGATGCGCGACGGCGCGATCCTCGGGGGCGGGAACGGTGGCTGCGGGCCGTCGCAGACCGAAGGACTCGAAGCCGACGACGTACAGGAGCGTCACCAACGCGAACAGGTCCATGAATCCGAGGGCGTTGCCGTGCAGGCCGCCGGCGACGGCCGGCTCGTGGAGCACGATCTCGGCGATCACGTAGTAGTACAGGACGAACGTGGTCACGGCGAGGGCGAACGTGATCGCTGCGCGGGACAGCAGGTTCACCACGGCCCCGCCGCCCGTCGGCCTGTTACCGAAGGCGTTGGCCCACAGAATCATCCATGCGACCCAGCACACGCCCAGCTGGGCCGGGAACTGATCGAGCGGGAAGCCCGGTTCGGCTGCCGTGCCGGGTCCGACGAGCACCGCACACACCGCACGCAGTGCCGCGAACAGCACGGTGCCGAGCACGATGTTGCCGACCGTCGAGACCAGTGCGACCCGCATGCGGCTGCCGGCGAGCCGCCACGGCCAGTTCTCCCAGGTCTGTCCGGTGAGCACGATCGCGACGATGATCGAGTAGTACCAGCCGAGCAGTGTGTCGATGCCGAGCAGTGCTGTGCCCTCCCGAACCGTCTCCGAGACCGCGGGTACACCCAACACGAGATAGAGCAGTGCGGTGGGGACGAGGAGGGAGACGATCTCGCAGGCGCCGACCCACGGCTGTTTCAGGCCCAGATCGGTCCACGGCCAGTGTCCCCAGTTGAGCACCACCAGGACCCACGTGGAGAAGCCGAACAGGACGAACAACGCGCCCGTGAAGTAGCCCAGGCCGTCGGGACGCGCGGCCGCGTAGTCGGGATACAGGTGGCCGATTCCGCTCGCCAGGGCATACGTGACAACGACGGCGAAAGCCGATGCGGCGCCGAGGAACGCAATGCCGCGCCAGGGTTGACGTAGCCGGTCGAATCCCCAGAGTTCGAGGTTGAATCCGGCCCACACGACGAACAGCAGGGCCCAGAACAGGGCGGCGTTGAACGGCAACGGATACAGGTCGAACGGGCTGAGCCGCGGGTCGGCGAGCAGATACCACGCCGCGACGGAGGCGGTGGTGATCACGGCGGTGTTGGCGACACCGAATCCGAGCCACCCCGGGGACGTGTCGGCGTGCGAGCGTTCGGGCATGGGGTACCGAAACCTTCTGTGATGCCCTCGAAACGAGGGGCGAGGGGAACGTCGGCCGAGGAGATCGGTGAGTGGTGTGGTGGCCGGAGTCGGCTGCCGGATCGCGGACCGTGTCCTCGAGGGTTCTTCGTCAGCTCCGCCGGCGCAGTTCGGGACCGGCCGTGGGAGCGTGGAGCATCGGAGTGTCCTTCCCGTGAGAATGCGACTCGTGAGAATGTGACTCGGAGCACACTCGAAACGATCGCGCGTCACAACTGTTGCGCCGCGTTGCATCCCCCGCTCGGGTCCGGATCGTCCGCCACGGCCGCCCGGCATCTCCCGGACCTCGACGGCCGCTCACCACTCCGGCCGGGTATGGATCGAGTCGAGGTCGCAGCGGTCAGCCGAAATGTTGGCTGCAATTATGTACATGACGACTCTTCCGGTGGCCGAGGCGCGGGCGCAGTTCTCCCGTCTGGTCGACGAGGCCGAGCGCACCCACGAGCGGTTCGAGATCACCCGAAATGGGCACCGGGCCGCGGTGCTGCTCGGTGCCGACGACTACGACGCGCTGCGCGAGACCATTGCCGTGCTGGCCGAGAAGTCCCTGCTTGCCGACCACCTCACGGGAATGGCCGAGATCGAGGCCGGGGACAGCCTCGATGCCGCATCCCTCGCCGAGATCATGTCCGCGGGCAAGCCCGGCGACGAGTGAGCGTTCCCGGCGAGCCCTACACCCTGATCGTGGCCCGTACCGCTGCCCGTGCGCTCGAGCGGACCCTGCCCGAGAAGGTCGCCGCCGCGGTGTACGAGTTCCTCACCGGACCCCTCCTCGAAAACCCGCACCGGGTCGGCAACGAACTCGCCCCACCGTTGGCACCGGCCTGCTCCGCCCGCCGCGGCTCCTACCGGGTGCTGTACCTGATCGACGAGAACACCCGCCAGGTCCGAGTCACCGCGATCTCCCACCGCGCCGACGCGTACCGCACCTGAATCTTCCGGGGCGCGGCCGGGGTGAGGATCTCGTCGAGGCGCTGCGACCGGACGTCGGCACCTATCCGCCACGGCCGTCCAGCATCTCCCGGGCCTTGACGGCCAGCCACCACTCCACCCGGGTGTGGATCGAGTCGAGGTCGCGGCCGGTGAGTTCGGTGATGCGGGCGAGCCGGTTCCGCAGGGTGTGCCGGTGGATGCCCAGCGCGGCGGCGGTGCTCTCGGCCTGGCCGTTGTGCTCGAGGTACGCGGCGAGGGTCTCGACCAGTCGTCCGCTCGATCCGTGCTTCGCGTCGTAGGCATCGAGTGCTTCGAGTCCGGTGCGGGCGATGGCCTGCAGCGCGTCCGGGTCCTGCATGCCCAGCAACACCGAGAAGGTACCTAGCTCGGCGAACTCCACCGGTGTCCGGCCCCCGTTCCGCGCTGCCCTGACCGCCGAGAGAGCCTGCTGCACACTGGTGTTCGCGCCCTTCACGCCGCACGGACCGCCCAGCCCGCACCGGACCGGCCGGCCGAGCTGCGCGCGGACCCGGTCCTGGACCCGGGTCGCGATCTCGCGTGCCCGGTCGGCCGGCAGAACCACGGCGACATCCGCGCCGACCGAGGCCGCCAGATGGGGTACGCCCTCCGCGGCGAGGACTGCGCCGACCTGCCGTTCCGCCGGCAGCAGCGGGCCGACCTCCGTCAGCACGGCGACGGCGACGGTGTCGGTCGGTTCGAACCCGAAATAGCGGAGCAGGCCGGCGTCCATGCGTTCGGGTGCGTCGAAGAGTGTCCGGGTGACGACGGCCCGCAGCCGCTGTTCTGCGCTCTGCACCTTCGCGGGCTTGCCGAGCTCGATGGAGATCAGCGACACGGCGTGGGCGAGGAGCAGACGGTCGGCCGGCGGGAGCGGCTCCGCGGTGCCGACGGCGAGGTATCCGTAGAGGTCCTGGGCCGCCGCGATGCTCTGAACGGTGTAGTGCCCGGCGGCGTCGGCCAGCACCTTGCTCATCTGCCGCCGCCGCGGAGATCGGGACGCCGACTCCGCCACCCCGCGCGCATGCCGGACCGCCCGCGTCGTGTCGGACCCGTATTCGGCGAGTACGCGATCGTCGGCGTCGACGACGGCGACGGCTCCGGCGAGGGCCTGACCGAGCGCGGTCACGACCGCGGGCACACCCCCGCGCAGTGTGGCCCGGGCCAGCCGCTCCTGCTGATCGACGACCCGCTGCACCGCGCGGACCTGGTCGGCGGTCAGTTCGTCGATGACCGCCCGGGTGATGGCGATGAAGGGCGTCGAGGCGGGCACGGCGAGCACCGGGAACCCCAGCGCGTCACCCGCGGCGCGCAGACCGTCGGGCACGCGGTCGAACCGGGTTCCGGTGTCGAACGCCAAGGCCGCGCAGCCGGCCCCCACCAGGCCCTGGAGGTACGCGAACTGCTCGTCGGCGCCGGCGCCGATCTCCAGTCCGGTGGTCATCACGAGCTCTCCACCCGAGAGCCACGGGGTGGGGTCGGGAAGCTCGATCGGATGCGCCCACTCGATGACACGGTCGGCTCCGTCGCGACCCGCCACGAGAGTGAGCCCGAGCTCCGGCAGCGTCGTGAGCCGACGCACGGTGATGGCCATGATGACGATCCTTCCCCGCACCGGGCGGCTAGGAGGTGGGGTGTTCGGCGAGGACTTCGAGGGCCAGATGCACGTCGGTGACGTCCCGGGGGGAACGCAGGGACCGGCCCAGCAGGTCCTCGACTCGTTTCACCCGGTGCCGCACGGTATTCGGATGCAGGTTCAGCTCCCGCGCCGTCCGCCCCACGTCCAGGTCCCGGGCCAGGTGGAGCACGAGGAAATCGACCAGGTCGTCGTGGCCGTCGAGCAGTGGGGCCAGGACCGCGGTGGCGCGCGCGAGAGCAGGCCCCGGGTCGCGGCCCGCCAGCAACCAGTCCGCGAGGCTCACGTCCTCGAAGCGCTGGGTGCTGCGGCCGAGCCGCTCGGCGGCCCGTCGCGCCCAGCGCGCCTCGCGCAGTTTGTCGGGCCCGCGCGCGGGATCGGTGAACGGCTCGCTCGAGCCGCACGTCAACCCCTGTGGAAGGTTGTTCGACCAGGAGTCGAGAGCCTCCGCCCGGGCGGGGACCACTCCGACGAGGCCCCCCTCGCCCCGGGCGAGCAGCAGGGTCAGCCCGATGTCGCGGGCCAGCCCGGACACGTCCGTTTCGACGGCATCGAGCAGCGAGTTCGCCCGGAACACCCATCGGCGGTTGTCGTAGTCGGGTGCGGCGGACAAGGCCAGCATCCGCATATCGGGCTCGGGGCCGAACCGCAGCATCTCGAGCTGGTCCAGGACGGTGTCGGAATCGGCCGGATCGCCCGACGCCAGCGCCCGCACCAGTGCGGCGTGCCGCGCGCGGTTCTCGATGGTGGCGCGCTGGCGGGTGCGTTCGATCGTGTTGAGCAGCCTCAGCGACACCTCGACGGCGGGCGCGGTGAGCGGATCGGTGAGTTCGTTGCTCTTGGACGCGAGGGCGAACCAGTAGTGCTGGCCGCCCGGCGAGATCGAGTGCGCGCTCACCGACCATCGGCCCACCCGGAACAGCAGCCGGCCGTCCCGGCCGCGCAGCTGATTGCGGATCAGGTGCACCGGTGCGCCACCCGCCGAGGCCACGACGTCGCCGACCTCGTTGTAGAGGACCACGCTGCTGCGGAGCATCCCGGCGAGCCGGGCCACGAGGTCGGCCTCCGGGGACTCGGCCGTCATCGCCTCGAGCAGGTGGTTCTGCATCTGCAGCGTGCGGCGCAGCAGCATCGAGTCCTGCGCCTGCGCCGCGGCGTTGACGCGTCCGACCACCTCCATGAACGGCAGTTCCGGCGGGATCGCCACCACGGCGAACCGATGGCGCTCGGCCTCGTCGAGCAGGGGCCGGGGGACGTCGTCGGTGATCACCCCGACGCCGTACCCGAGCGCGGCGATGCCGGACCCCACGAGCTCGCGGATCAGTTCGCGATAGGCCTGCTGCGGGTGCTCGTGGCCGGGGAAGCGCGAGCCGGTGGTGAGCATCATCGACCCCGGCCGCAGCCACCGGGTCGGGTTCTCGATCTCGATCGGGTGCGCGCCGGTGATTCCCACGTTGGGGTCGGCATCGGTCGCCAGCCGGAGCCCGAGGTCGGGTTCGAGCAGCAGGTCGACGAGCCGGAAACGGTCCGGAAGCATGCCCGACATCTTTCTCCCATGGGTGTGAAGATCTCCAACGATTCGGGGAACTCGATTCACTTTCTCCAATTGATGGCCCCGCGACCAGGCCGAATACTGAGTTCCACCCGACCCAGGAGTATGACGATGATCACATCCCGCAATCCCCACCTGCGCGTCGCCGTGGACGTCGGAGGCACCTTCACGGACGTGTGCATCTTCGACGAGAGCGCATCGACCACCCGCATCGCGAAGGTTCCCTCGACCCCGGACGATCCCATGCGCGCCGTGATCGACGGTGTGCGCACCGCGGGCATCGACCTGACCGAGGTGACCCTGTTCTCCCACGGCACCACCGTCGCGACCAACGCGCTCATCACCCGCAACTTCCCGCCCGCGGCCCTCGTCACCACCCGCGGGTTCCGCGACGTGCTCGAGATCCGCGACGGCACCAAGGACGAGTTGTGGGACACGTACGTCGACGTCGGCACCCCCTACATCCGCCGCCGTGATCGGTACGAGGTCACCGAACGCATCGACTACGCCGGCGAGGTCGTCACCCCGCTCGACGAGTCGGAGGTCCGGGAGATCGCCCGCATCCTGCGCCGCAAGAACATCAAGACCGTCGCGGTGTGCCTGATCAACAGC
The DNA here is from genome assembly GCF_015654185.1 of Rhodococcus sp. M8. Lineage (NCBI taxonomy): Bacteria > Bacillati > Actinomycetota > Actinomycetes > Mycobacteriales > Nocardiaceae > Rhodococcus > Rhodococcus sp. M8. Next base: position 3,718,637 of record NZ_CP064065.1, on the reverse strand, counting down.
TACGTCAACAGCGCACACGAGCAGCGCGTGCGGGCACTGCTCGAGGCCGAGCTGCCCGACGTCACCGTCTCCACCTCCAGCGAGATCCTCCCCGAGATCTTCGAGTACGACCGCGCCTCCACCACCGTCGCCAACGCCGTGCTCGCACCCCTGGTCAGCGGGTACGTCAACCGGCTCGAAGCGCAGCTGCGCACCGACGGATACGACGGCGACCTGCTCCTGCTCCATTCCGGCGGGGGCTCGATGACCCCCGCGATGGTGGAGAAGTATCCCGTCCGGCTCGCCGCCTCCGGCATCGCCGCCGGCGCGATCGCCGTGGCCGACATCGCCACCCGCTGCGGATACCCCAACGCGATCGGCCTGGACATGGGCGGTACCAGCACCGACATCTCGCTCGTCTACGACGGCGAGGTCCGCACCACCAAGCAGTGGCAGGTCGAGTACGGCTTCCCCATCTCCTTCCCCAGCATCGAGGTGCTCACCATCGGCGCCGGCGGCGGATCGCTGGCCTGGCTCGACGAGGCAGGCTCGCTGCGCAACGGGCCGCAGTCGGCCGGCGCCTCCCCCGGACCCGCCTGCTACCTGCGCGGCGGCACCGAGCCGACGAACACCGACGCCAACGTGCTGCTCGGCCGCCTGGGCACCGCCCTCATCGGCGGCGGCCTCACCCTGGACGTGGCGGCCGCGGAGAACGCGATCAAGCAGAGCGTGGCCGGACCGCTCGGTCTCGACGCCGACACCGCGGCCAGCAACATCATCCAGGTGGCCAACGCCAACATGGCGGATGCGGTGCGGCTGTTGTCCATTCGGCGCGGCTACGATCCGCGCGACTTCGTCCTCGTCGTCTGCGGCGGCGCGGGCGCCCTGCACGGCGCGGCCCTCGCGAAGGAACTGTCCATTCCGACCGTCGTGGTGCCGCCCCATCCGGGCATCACCTCGGCGCAGGGGTGCCTGCTCGTCGACATCCGGCACGACCTGTCGGCCATGTTCCAGGGCCGCGTCGACGAGGTCGACACCACCGCGCTCGAGCGCGAATTCCTGCGGCTCGAGCAGGAGGGCACGCAGCGTCTCCGCCACGAGGGGGTCGAACCCGAACGGATGGTCCTCGATCGTCATATCAGCATGCGCTACGCGGGGCAGTGGCGTTCGCTCACCGTCGCGGCCGGCAGCGGCCCCGGCTTCCTCGCGGAGGCCGTCGAGCGGTTCCACGAGGAGCACGAACGGGACTACTCGTTCCGGCGCGACGACACACCCGTGGAGATCTACCAGATCGGGCTGCGCGCGGTGGGCACCACGCCGAAGCCGAACTTCCCGCGCACCTCCGAACCCACCACCGCGGAGCCGGCGCCCGTCGAGCGGCGCAACGTCTACTTCGACGAGGCGCGCGGCCGGCTCGACACCCCCGTCTTCGACCGCGACACACTGGAATTCGGTACGCGCATCCCCGGCCCGGCCGTGATCACCCAGCTCGACTCCACCACCGTCGTCCCCCCGGGGACCACCGCCACGATCGACGAGTGGGCGAACATCCGCATCGACATCCAGGAGACCCGATGACCACCACGTCCCCCACCCTCGATCCGGTCACCTTCGAGGTCCTCAAGAACGCGTTCGCCACCTCGGTCGACCTGATGTCCGAGCAGATCCTGCGCACCTGCTACTCGTTCGTCATCTACTCGCGGGACTTCTCCTCCGCGCTCTGCGACGCCGAGGGCAACACCGTGATGCAGGGCAGCCAGGACATCGCGGTCCACGTGGGCACCCTCCACTTCCAGTGCAAGGCCGTGCTCGAGGAATTCGGCTCCGACATCAACCCCGGCGACATCTTCATGGTCAACGACCCCTACCGGGGCGGCACCCACCTCAACGACGTCAGCTTCGTCCGGCCCATCTTCGCCGACGGCGTCCTCATCGCCTTCGCGCAGAACAAGGGGCACTGGGCCGACATCGGCGGCAGCGTCCCCGGGTCGTTCGACGTGACCGCCACCGAGCATTTCGGTGAGGGCCTGCGGATCACCCCGGTCCGGGTGTGGCACGAGGGCCGATTCCTGGCGGACGTTGCGAAACTGCTCGTCGCGAACACCCGGTCGCCGGAGATCAGCATGGGCGACCTGCACGCCCAGGCGGAGGCTACGGGCGTGTGTGAACGTGAAATCCACCGACTCGTCGACAAATACGGGCGCGGCACCGTCACCGACGCGATGCGCGAGGTCCAGGACTACGTCGAGCGCATCGTGCGCAGCCGGGTCGCCGACCTGCCGGACGGCACGTGGACCACCGAGGACTACCTCGACTCCGATCCCGCCCGGCCCGAGGGGCTCGTCCCGATCCGCGTCACCATGACGATCGAGGGCGACCAGCTCAGCTACGACCTGACCGGCAGCGCACCGGCGGTCGCCAGCTTCCTCAACAGCGGCTACGGCACCGCGTTCTCCGGGATCGTGGCGGGCACCAAGTCGTTCTTCCCCGACGTGCCGCTGAACTCGGGCCTGTACAACGCGATCCACACCGACCTCGGACCGGAGGGCACCGTCGTCAACGCGGGCTGGCCGCACGCGGTGACCGGGTTCTGCTCCGGTCCCTACGAGAAGATCATGAACGCGATCTTCGAACTGTGGTCGAAGGTCGTGCCCTCCCGCGCCATCGCGTGCTCGTTCAACCTCGAGTACCTGCTCGTCGGCGGCCGCGACGCCCGCACCGACGACCGGCCGTTCTTCATGTGGTACGACTGGATGGCCGGCGGCTGGGGCGGACGCAGCTCGAAGGACGGATCGAGCGCCACCGCACCGGTGTTCGGTATCGGCCTGGCCGTGCAGCCGTGCGAGGGGCAGGAACGCCTCACCCCCGTGCTGACCAGCGAGCACGCCATCATCACCGATTCCGGTGGGCCCGGGGAATACCGCGGCGGGTGCGGCCTGTCCAAGGGCGGCATCCTCACCGACAGCGACAGCAGCGTGATGTCGTACTGCTGTGACCGTTCCCGCTCGGTCACCTGGGGCATCGAGGGCGGCCTGCCGTCCATCCCGCACGGTGTGTGGCTCAACCGCGGCACCCCCGAGGAGCGCTTCCTCGGGTCCGTGTTCTCGAATGTGCCGGTCCAGTCCGGAGATTCGTTCGAGCGGCCGTCGGCGGGCGGTGGTGGCTACGGGGATCCGCTGCAGCGGGACCCGGACGCCGTGCTCGAGGACGTGATCGACGGATATGTCTCCGTCGAGCGCGCCGCCCTGGACTACGGCGTCGTCGTCGTGCCGGTGGACCCCGAGATCGACCGCTACGAGCTCGACCACGACGCCACCGAGCGCGTCCGCGAGGAGATCCGCGTGTCGCGCAAGGGCTGGCTCGACGAGGACCCCGAAGCCGTCGCCGGCCGCTACCGCAGCGGTGAGCTGTCCATGCTCGATCTCGTGCGCCGCTATGGCGTGATCGTCGACTGGGGCACCGGCGAGCTGCTGCCCACGACCACCGCCCAGTTCCGCGATCTGCTGCGGACCCGCTCCGTCGCACACTGGTCCTGAATCCCCGTTGTGGGGCAGTGACACCGCTGCCCCGCAACGGGTTTCGCGCTCTCCACCCTCCCTCGAAGCTCCCCTGCCGAACCTCCCGCCCCCGGTGCTGCGGGCGGTCGTGCGCCCCTGCGCCGGTTCGGATTCCCTCCCCCCGAGAGGCGACCCCATGTCCGATCACCTCACCGAATCTGCTCCCGGATCCCCCGCGGAGCGGGAAATCGTGCCCGAATCCGGGCGTCTGTCCCGCTGGTCGCTGACGATGGCCTGGTGGGCCATGTTCAGCGCCATGTTCTGGCTCTACATCGCGGTTGCCTCGGCCGGCGCGGTCGGGGTACCGGCCACCCTCGCCGGGATGGCCGCCTCCATCGCCACCTTCGGCGTCGTCAATCTGCTGCTCTCCCGCTATGCGATCCACACCGGCCTGTCCGTCGAGTTGCTGTCCCGGCGCATGTTCGGCGCCGTCGGCTCACTGCTCGCCCCGGCGCTGTTCGCGGCCACCGCGCTCTACTACGGGGTCTTCGAGGGTTCCATCGTCGCCGTGGCTCTGCAGGAGTACTTCGGCGGCGACATCAGGCTGTGGTACCTGCTCTGCACGGTGTACATGATTCCCGTGGTGATCGGGGGTGTCGCCGCGTGGCTCGACAAGCTCAACGGGATCCTGCTGCCGTTCTATCTCGTCGGCATGGTCGCCGTCGTGGTGGCCGCGACCGTGCGCCAGGGCTACCCCACCGGATGGCTCACCGCCACGGTGGCATCGGGTCCGCTTCCGGGCTGGCTCACCGCCTACCTCGTCTACATGGGCGTCTGGGTGCTGATGATGTACACCTTCGACTACGCGAGGCTCGGTCGCCGCACCGACGCCGCCTTCCACGGCACCGTCACCTTCGGCTGGGTGTTCTATGCGCTGACCTTCGGTGTGAACGGGCTCGTCGGCCTCTATCTCCTCGGCGCCTGGGACATCGCCGGAACCGAGACCGGCGTGGTCGAGGCGGTCGTCGGCTCCCTCGGCTTCGCGGGGGTGCTGCTGATCATCGTGTCCCAGACCCGCATCAACTCGGCCAACTTCTATCTCGCCTCCACCAACCTCCAGGTGTTCGTCCACCGGGCACTGCGCATCGACATGCCCCGAGCGGTGTGGGTGGTGGTCACCGCCGTGCTCGCATACCTGCTCATGCTCACCGACGTGCTGGGGTACCTGCTGCAGGCCCTCGCCTGGCAGGGCGTGCTGATCACCGCCTGGGTGGCGATCGCGGTGGTCTACGTGCTGCGGGATCGGGGCCACGCCATGCCCCGCACCGCGTCCGGTGGGGCGCTGGCGTGGCTGATCTCCTCGGTCGCCGGCATCGCGCTCACCGTGCAGGAGGTCAGCGCGACGTGGGCGCAGCTCGCCCCGGTGGTGACGGTGCTGCTGGCCGCGGGCAGCTACGTGCTGCTCACCCCGCGGGTGACGGATCGTGCGCCCTCGGAACCCGAGGCGGCGCAGGGGCCCGAAACGTCGCAGGCACCCGAGGCGGCGCCGGATGGGGCGCAGCCGGTCTGAATCCGGCGGACAATCGCCCCGACGGCGGGTGTGACCCACGATTGTGTACATCACGGACATGTCGTGGGTCACATCACGGCCATAGTGTTCTCCCATCCGAGCGACAGCGCCGCCGTAACGCCGGAACCGGCACACGACGGCGGCCGCACATCAGGTCTCGAAGGGAGTGCCGTGCATACCGATCCACCGGCCGAAAGGTCCGACACCCTGGGCCACGCGCTGAAGAAGCGCCATCTCACCATGCTGTCCATGGGAGGGGTGATCGGGGCCGGGTTCTTCGTGGGGATCAGCGCGATCATCGGTCAGGCCGGCCCCGGCGCCATCCTCACCTGCCTGATCTGTGGGCTCATCGTCTTCCTGGTCATGCGCATGCTCGGGGAGATGGCCGTCGCCAAGCCCTGCACCGGCTCGTTCACCGAATACGCCCGCGACGCCATGGGCAACTGGGCAGGCTTCGCCACCGGCTGGCTGTTCTGGTACTTCTGGGTGGTCGTCGTCGGGATCGAGGCCGTGGTCGGGGCCACCCTGCTCGCCCGCTGGCTCCCCGGCGTGCCGCTGTGGCTGATGGCCGCCGGCCTGCTGCTGATCATGACCGTCGTGAACCTGTTGTCGGTCGGCAACTTCGGCGAGGCCGAGTACTGGTTCGCCGGGATCAAGGTCGCGGTGATCATCGCGTTCCTCGTCCTGGCCGGTCTCTACGTGCTGGGCGTCTGGCCCGGGGCCGAGCTGTCCTTCGGCAACCTGACCGCACACGGCGGCTTCCTGCCCCACGGCTTCACCCCCGTCATGGTCGGGGTGGTCGCCGTCATCTTCTCGATGACGGGGGCCGAGCTCGTCACGATCGCCGCGGCCGAGTCGAAGGAGCCGGCCGCGGCGATCCGCCGGGCCACCAGCACCGTCGTGTTCCGGATCCTGGCGTTCTTCGTCGGCGCGACGTTCCTGCTCGTGACCATGCTGCCGTGGGACAGCTACGTCGTCGGCGAATCCCCGTTCGTGGCCGCCCTCGACGTCCTGGGCATCCCCGGGGCCGCCGAGATCCTCAACTTCGTGGTGCTGGTCGCCGTGCTCTCGTGCCTGAACTCCGGGCTCTACACCGCCTCGCGCATGCTGTTCGTGCTCGGTGCCCACCGCGACGCACCCGCGTGGATGACGGCCGTCAACTCCCGCGGTGTCCCGCTGAAGGGCGTGCTGTCGTGCACGTTCGTCGGATACGTGTGCATCGTTGCGGCCTACGTCTGGCCCGACACGATCTTCCTGTACCTGGTCACGTCGTCCGGTGCGATCTGCCTGTTCGTGTACATCATGATCTGCCTGTCGGAGCTGGTGCTGCGCCGCCGCTGGGAACGCACGTCGCCGGAGATCCTGCAGTTCCGGGTGTGGCTCTACCCGGTCCTGCCGGTCGTCGTCACGGCGGTCATCGTCGCGATCCTCGTCGGCATGTGGTTCACCGGCGCCCGCGCCGAACTGGTGCAGTCGCTGATCGCGCTCGCGGTCATCGTCGCCGCGTACCACCTCAAGACCCGGTACCTGCGCCGGCGCGGCGGCGAACGGACCGCTGCGCCCGAGGAGGCGGCACTGGCCCGGGCGATGCACGTCGCGGCGGCGCCGCAGCCCGCAGCCTCGGGCGATCCGGCCCCCTGACGATCCGTTCCGCGCCGCCGGCTGCCTTCCGCAGCCGGCGGCGCGGTGTTTGTGCTCGGAGGACAACACCCGGCCGGAACTCGAGCCCGCGAGGCCGTAGTCGGGACGTGATCCCCGTCACTACCGTTGTGGTCAGCCGAAGAGAAAAGGACCGACGGTAGTGACGATCGAATATCTGGTGTGGCACCGCGAATCGGACCGGCCCTGCGTGCGGGACGACGACCGGGAACTCACCTACGCCGAATTTGCCCGCAGAGTCGACGGTTTCGCGGCGCAACTCCAGCAGCACGGGATCGCTGCGGGTGACGTCGTCGCGGTGATGCTGCCGAACCGGGCCGAACTCCTCGTCGCCCTCATGGCGGCGTGGCGGCTGGGTGCGACCGCCACCCCCGTCAATCCCGCGTTCACCGCGACCGAGGCCGAGTACCAGATCGACGATGCGGGAGCCGCACTCGTCCTGGGCGCCGGTCCCGACGCCCCGTCGGGCGGCCGCCCGCTGATCCACGTGGACGACATGGCTACCGCCCCGCCGGCCGGATGGTCGGCCGGCGCCGATCCCCGTCCCGACGACACCGCCCTGCTGATCTACACCTCCGGCTCGACCGGCCGCCCGAAGGGCGTGCAGCTCGCCCACGCGAACCTGCAGTTCATGGCCGACTCGTTCCGCACGCATCTGCAGCTGACCGAGGCCGACCACTGCCTGCTGATCCTGCCGCTGTTCCACGTCAACGCGATCGCGGTCAGCTTCCTGGCGCCGATCCTGGCCGGGGCGCAGCTCAGCATCACCGGCAGGTTCTCCCCGGCCCGGTTCTTCGACGACGTGGCCCGGCTGCGGCCGACCTATTTCTCGGCCGTGCCCACCATCTACGCCCTGCTGGTCTCCCAGCCGCTGGACACCCCGGTGGACACCTCGTCGCTGCGCTTCGCGATCTGCGGCGCGGCCCCGATCTCGAAGGAACTTCTCGATCGGGTCGAGCAGCGCTTCGGCCTGGTCGTGGTCGAGGGCTACGGGCTCACCGAGGGCACCTGCGCGTCGGCGTGCAACCCGATCGACGGCCCCCGCAAGCTCGGCACCGTCGGCCCCGCGCTGCCCGGCCAGCAGATCGCCATCGCCGGACCCGACGGGCGGCACCTGCCGGCCGGTGTCACCGGCGAGGTGCTCATCAAGGGCCCCAACGTGATGCGCGGCTATCTCGGCCGGCCCGAGGAGACCGCCCGCACCGTCGTCGACGGCTGGTTGCACACCGGCGACGTCGGCCGGCTCGACGAGGACGGATACCTCACCCTCGTCGACCGCATCAAGGACATGATCATCCGCGGCGGGGAGAACCTGTATCCCAAGGAGATCGAGAACGCCCTCGCCACGCACCCCGCTGTCCTCGAGTCCGCCGTGATCGGCGCGCCGCACGAGGTGTACGGCGAGGTTCCCGTCGCGTACGTCGTGACCTATCCCGAGCGGACCGTCACCGACTCCGAACTGCTCGCCCACGTCGCCGAGCGGCTGACGAGGGTCAAGGTGCCCGCCGAGGTGCGCGTCGTCGCCGCCCTGCCGCGCAACCCCGTCGGCAAGATCGACAAACCCGGCCTGCGGCGCAGCCACGGTGCTCCCGTGCACGCCTGACCGCTCCCGAGGACACCACACGCTCCACCCCGACTCGCCGGCCCCGGGCCGGTGGGGCGGCAATCCCTACCCGAAAGGCGAATTCCCATGGGTTTCAAGACCGGCCACTTCCCGGAAGTGGACCCCGCCACGTTCCGCGACCTCCCGTTCCGGGATCGGTTGCGGGCCATGTCGACCCACTGGGTCGACTACGGATTCGGCACGCCGAAAATGGTGCACACCGTCTACATTCTCAAGCTGCTGTTCCTCTACATCGGCGCCGGCACCGCCCTGGCGACGCTGACCTCGGGCCTGTCGTGGCTCGACGTCTCGTCGTGGTGGAACCAGCCGATCGTCTACCAGAAGCTGATCCTGTGGACCGTGCTGCTCGAGGCGCTCGGTCTCGCCGGGTCGTGGGGTCCGCTCGCCGGGCACTTCAAGCCGATGACCGGTGGCTTCCGGTACTGGCTCAAGCCCGAGACGATCCGGCTCCCACCGTGGCCGGGCAAGGTGCCCGGCACGTCCGGTGACCGCCGCACCGTCGGCGACGTGGCGCTCTACGCCCTTCTGCTCGTCAATCTGATTGTCGCCGTGGTTCTTCCGGGTGTGCATACCGCCTCCGTCGACGCGCTCGTCGCCGACAACGCCGGCCTCGTCCGCCCCGCGGTCGTGGCGCCGCTGATCGTGCTGCTGATCGTGATCGGCCTGCGGGACAAGGTCATCTTCATCGCCGCCCGCAGCGAGCAGTACCTGCCGGCGATGGTGTTCTTCACCTTCCTGCCCTTCGTCGACATGATCGTGGCCCTCAAGCTGCTCATCGTCACCGTCTGGGTCGGCGCCGGCGTCTCCAAGTTCGGCCGCCACTTCGCCATGGTGGTCCCCCCGATGATCAGCAACACCCCGTGGATGCTGTCCAAGCGGGTCAAGCGCATGCACTACCGCAGCTTCCCGAACGACCTGCGGCCCTCGCACCTCGGCAGCGGCGTCGCCCACGTCCTCGGCACGTTCGTCGAGATCGTCACCCCGCTGGTGCTGCTGTTCTCCACCAACCGCACGCTCACGCTGCTCGCGGTGCTGCTGATGGTGGCGTTCCACTTCTTCATCGCCTCGACGTTCCCGCTCGCGGTGCCGCTGGAATGGAACCTGCTGTTCGCCTACGCCACGGTCTTCCTGTTCTGGGGCTTCCCCGCCTGGGACGGCTACGCCGTGACCGACATGTCGTCGCTGTGGCTGGCGGGCGCGATCACCGCCGCGCTGTGCTTCTTCCCGGTCCTCGGCAACCTGCGCCCCGACCTGGTCTCGTTCCTGCCGTCGATGCGGCAGTACGCCGGCAACTGGGCCTCGGCCACCTGGGCGTTCGCCCCGGGTGCGGAGGAGAAGCTGAACCGGCACATCGTGCGGGCCGCCGAGAACACCCGCACCCAGCTGCTCGCGACCTACCCCGCCGACGTCGCGGACGTCGTGATGCACCAGCTCCTGGGCTGGCGGTCCATGCACAGCCAGGGCCGGGCGCTGATCTCCCTGATGATGCGCCACCTCGGGGACGACATCGACACCTACGATCTGCGCGAGGCCGAGTTCTCCTGCAACTCGATCGTCGCCTTCAACTTCGGTGACGGGCACCTGCACAACGAGCACCTGATCGCCGCGATCCAGCGGCGCTGCAACTTCGCGCCCGGCGAGTTCGTCGTCGCCTGGATCGAATCCCAGCCGATCCACAAGGGCACCCAGGAATACAAGGTGATCGACGCGGCCCTCGGCGTGATCGAACGCGGCACCTACAGGGTCGCCGACGCCGTCGCCGAGCAGCCCTGGTTGCCCAACGGGCCCATCCCGTTCGACGTGCAGTGGACAATGGACCGCGAGGGCGCCCACCGGGCAGCCGCACAGCGGGAGGTCACAGCGTGAGTACGGCGGTCGTGGTCGGTAGCGGACCCAACGGGCTCGCTGCCGCCGTCCACCTCGCCCGCAGCGGCGTGGACGTCCAGGTTCTCGAGGCAGCCGACGAGATCGGTGGCGGCACCCGCTCCGGCGAGCTCACCGTCCCCGGCCTGGTCCACGACCACTGCTCCGCCTTCCACCCCATGGGTGCCGGCTCCCCCTACCTGCAGACCCTCGGCCTCGATCGCTACGGGCTGCGGTGGCGGTGGCCGGAGATCGACTGCGCCCATCCCCTCGACGGGGGCGAGGCAGCCCTGCTGCACCGATCCCTCGACGTCACCGCGGCCGGCCTCGGCGAGGACGGCCCGCGGTGGCGGCGGATGTTCGCCGACCTCGCAACCGGGTTCGACGGGCTCGCCGCGGACCTGATGCGGCCGGTGCTCAACGTCCCGCGGCACCCGCTGCGGCTGGCGGCGTTCGGGCCCCGGGCCCTGCTGCCCGCCACGGCCTCGGCCCGCTGGTTCCGCACCCCCAAGGGACGTGCCCTGTTCGGCGGGGTCGCCGCTCACGCCTACCACCGGCTGGACCGGCCCGCCACGTCCGCCGTGGGTCTGATGATCACCGCCGCCGGCCATCGCTACGGGTGGCCGGTGGCGGAGGGCGGCTCCGCCGCGATCGCGCGGGCACTGACCGCGCAGCTCGCGGAGCACGGCGGCAAGGTGCACACCGGGGTCCGGGTCCGCCGTGCCGCGGATCTGCCGCCCGCGGACGTCGTGCTCCTCGACGTCGCCCCCGAGGCCGCCCTCGGCATCCTGGGCGACGCGGTACCCGCGCGGATCGCCAAGGCCTACCGCAGGTTTCGCCACGCTCCCGGAGCCTTCAAGGTCGACTTCGCGATCGACGGTCCCGTTCCGTGGGCCGACCCGGAATGCGGGAAGGCCGGCACCGTCCACCTCGGCGGCGAGTTCGCCGAGATCGCCCGGGCCGAACGGGACGTCGCGACGGGACGCATGCCGGAGCGGCCGTTCGTGCTGCTCGGCCAGCAGTACGTCGCCGACCCGACCCGCTCCCGCGGCTCCGTGCATCCGCTCTACGCGTACGCCCACGTCCCAGCCGGCTACACCGGCGACGCGACGGACGCGATCGTCGCCCAGATCGAGCGGTTCGCCCCGGGGTTCCGGGACCGCATCGTCGCCACCGCGGTCACCGCGCCCGCCGACCTCGCGCGACAGAACCCCAACCAGGTCGGCGGTGACATCATCGGCGGCGCCAACGCCGACCTGCAGGTGGTGTTCCGGCCGCGAATTGCTCTGGACCCCTACAGCACCGGGGTTCTCGGGGTCTACCTGTGCTCGGCCTCGACCCCGCCCGGGGCGGGCGCGCACGGGATGTGCGGCTACAACGCCGCGGAATCGGCGCTGCGGCACCTGCGGAGCGCCGGCCGTGGCTGAGCCGGTGGTCTCGGGGCGGTCGACGGGCGCACCGTCGGCCGCCGACGAGGTTCAGCGCGTCGTCGCCGAGGTCGCGCGCCGGTTCGACGCCCGCCAGCGGGAGATCACCCGTTCCATGACCGCGATGATGGCGCGGGAGATCGCTCACCTCGACGAGGATCCGCATCTCGTCGAGCTGCTCGAGGCGAGCGTGCACGGCAACATCGCGACGATCATCCACGTGCTCACCAACGAGATCCCCGCCGAACACCTCCAACCCACCACGGCGGCAGTGGAATATGCGTTGCGGCTGGCGCAGCGCGACGTGCCGTCGCACTCGCTCGTCCGTGCGTACCACATGGGACAGAACGACCTCATGCGGCTGTGCTTCGACGAGGTGCGATCGATGAACCTCCCGCCGCAGGTGACACTCGACGTCATCGAGCACATCTCCGCGGTGGTCTACCGGTACATCGACTGGATCACCCTGTACGTGTTCGACGCGTACGAGAAGGAACGGCGCCGGTGGTCGGCCGTGCGCGGCAACGTGCACTCCGCCCTCATCCACGGCCTCGTCGACGGATCCGAAACCGACGTCGCGGCGTTCGAGGCGGAGACCCGGTACCGGCTCGACCGCTGTCATGTCGGGGTGATCGTCTGGACGACAACCGAATCCGCGGACGGCGCGATCAATCCCCTGGACCGGCTGGTGCGCGCGGTGGCGGTGCACCTCGGGTCGGATGCCCCGCCGATCCTCACCGCCATCGACCGGCGCACGGTGTGGGCGTGGCTCCCGTTCGATCGGCGCCGGCCGACGATCGACACGGCGGCACTCGACGCCGTCGTGCGCTCCCATCCGGCCGGCCGTCTCGCGGTGGGCCTGCCCGGTTCCGGCCTGACCGGTTTCCGACGCTCGCACGAGCAGGCCCAGGCGGCGTATTCGATTGCGGTGGCCCAGGCCACGTGCACCCGGCGGGTCGTCGGTTTCGGGGACCGCGGCGTCGCGGTGGTGTCGCTGCTCGCCCGCAACCTCGACGCCGCGCGCGCGTGGGTGGGCGAGATCCTCGGTCCGCTCGCCGACGACACCGAGCAGGCCGCGATGCTGCGGGTCACCCTCGGCACCTACTTCGCCACCGGTGAGAGCCACCTCCACACCGCCGAGCGGCTGAACCTGCACCGCAACACCGTCAAGTACCGGATCAACAAGGCGCTCGGCGATCCGACCAGCGCACCCGCGGTGCACGACAAGCTGGACATCGCGTTGGCGCTGCAGGCGTGCGAGTTCCTCGGGGCGGCGGTGCTGCGCTGACGCGCACCGGATCGGCGGTTCTGGGAGGATGCGGCGTATGAGCATCTCCGGGGTGAAGGCACTGGTCTTCGACGTGTTCGGCACTGTGGTGGACTGGCGCACCAGCATCGCGCGGGAGGCGGCGCCCCTGCTGGCCCGCTACGACGAGTCGATCGACCCGCTCGTGTTCGCCGACGCCTGGCGGGCTCGTTACCAGCCGGCGATGCAGGCGGTGCGAGCCGGTACCCGGCCGTTCGTGCGGCTGGACGTGCTGCACCGGGAGAACCTGGACGAGGCCCTGCGTGCGGTCGACATCGACCCGGCCGCCGTGCCGGGGGCCGAGCTCGATCGGCTCAATCTCGCCTGGCACCGGCTCGATCCGTGGCCCGACGCCGTCGAGGGACTGACCCGGCTGAAGCAGCGTTTCGTCGTCGCGCCGCTGTCGAACGGCAACATCGGCATGATGGTGGACATCGCCAAACGGGCCGGTCTGCCCTGGGACGCCGTCCTCGGTGCCGAGGTCGCGCGCGCCTACAAGCCCATGCCGGAGGCGTATCTGCGCACGGCCGAGGTGCTCGGCCTGGAACCGGGCGAGGTGTGCATGTGTGCCGCCCACAACGAGGACCTGGCGGCCGCGCGGGCCTGCGGCCTGAGGACCGCATTCTTCGCGCGACCCGGCGAGCACGGCCCGGCCCAGACCACGGATCTGCATGCGGAACAGGACTGGGACGTGATCGCCGACGACATGATCGACCTCGCCCGCCGCCTCGGCGCCTGACGGCACCCGTGCGCGCTTCTGGTAGCGGCTACTACCAGAAGCGCGCACGGGGTCAGGCGCCGATCAGGCCGTCGGACTTCCAGGCCGCGACGACGGCCGGGCGCGGTTGGGCGGTGCCCCCGTCGGGCCAGTGCGACGACGGGGCGTCCCACGTGGCGTCGTCGGTCTCGCCCGGGTGCTGCACGCACACCACGACGCGGTTCTCCTGCACGATCGGCCCGCACGTCTCCGCGCCGACGGGGACGGTGAGGAACTGCCGGGTTTCGCCGCGGCGCGGACCGTCGAGCACGACGCTGAACAGCCCGTCGTTGGACTTCAGCGCGTTGCCGTCGGTGGAGATCCACAGGTTGCCGTGCGGGTCGAACGCCAGGTTGTCCGGGCACGAGATCGGGCTGACCTGAGCCTTGTCGAAGCCGCCGAAGTAGGTGTCGGCGGCCTCCGGGTCGCCGCAGACCAGCAGCAGGTTCCACGTGAACGACGTGCCCGCGTGGTCGTCATCGAGTTCGAGCACCTGCCCGTTCTTGTTGTTGTTGCGGGGGTTCGCCACGTCGGCCGCGGTCTTGCCCTCCTCGCCGCGCTTGGAGTTGTTGGTCAGCGCCACGTAGATCTTGCCGGTGACCGGGTTCGGTTCGAAGTCCTCGGGCCGGTCCATCTTGGTGGCCCCGACCTTGTCCGCGGCCAGGCGGGTGAACACGGCGACCTCCTCGGCGGTCATGCCGTCGACCAGGGACTCGCCGCGGCCGTCCTCGGCGGTGCGCAGCAGCGGGATCCACTCCCCCGTACCGGTGAACGTGCCGGAGGCGGGAAGCATACCGCTGCCGTCGATCTCGTCCGGCGCATCACCGGTCAGCTTGGCCACGTACAGGGTTCCGGCGTCGAGCAGCGTCATGTTGTGCCGCATCGCGGCCTGCGACGTGCCGCTCTGCATCGTCCGGGAGGAGACGAACTTGTACATGTAGTCGAAGCGTTCGTCGTCGCCGCTGTAGGAGACGACGGTGCCGTCGCCGGTGACGTGGATCGTCGCGGCCTCGTGCTTGAACCGGCCGAGCGCGGTGTGCTTGACCGGCACGGACGTCGCGTCCCACGGGTTCACCTCGACGACCCAGCCGAACCGGTTGACCTCGTTGGGGGTAGCGACGATGTCGAAGCGCGGGTCGAAGCGCTCCCACAGCCGTTCCGAGGCGCCGCCCTCGAGGCCGTACCGGGCCAGTCGCTCGGCAGCCACGGGATCGGTGATGTTCTCGGCGTTCGCGAAGTACTGGTTGAAGTTCTCCTCGCCGGAGAGCACGGTGCCCCACGGGGTGAGCCCGCCGGCGCAGTTGTTCAGGGTGCCGAGCACGCGGGTTCCGGTGGGGTCGGCGGCGGTCTTGACCAGGTCGCTTCCGGCGGCGGGACCGGTGAGGGCGAACTCGGTCAGGCCGGTGATCCGGCGGTTGTACGGGCCGAATTCGGGTGTGAGGCGCCCGGATCCGGCCTCGCCCTTGACCTGCACGACGGACAGCCCGTGGTTGGCCCAGCCGATGCGCACCTGCTCCTCGGTGGGGTTCTCGGCGTCGTAGCCGGCGAACATGAACGGCTCGGACGTGTACTCGTGGTTGACCACCAGCAGGTAGGTGTTCGGCACGCCGTCGACGGGCAGCAGCCCGGCGAAGTCGTTGTTGTAACCGAACTGCTTCTCCTGCGCGGCCGCGGTCTGGTTGCCGATGTCGAAGGCCGGCGCGTCGGGCAGCACCGGGTCACCCCAGCGGATCACGACGGCCTGGTCGTAGCCCTCGGGGACGGTCACGGCGTCGTCGGTGTTCGGCGCGACGGCGGTGAAGTCGGTGCCGGTGGGCACGGGGCCGAGGTCCGCCGGGCCCGACGTCGTGGTGCCGCCGGTGCTGCCCGCGTCGTCGGAACACGCGGCGAGCACGCCGCCCGCACCGACCGCGAGAACCGCCATCGCTCCGCCGCGCAGCACGCCGCGCCGGGTCAGGGCGGTGCGCACGATGTCGCCGAAGTACTCGCCCCCGGAGGTGTTGGGCACCGCGTGGGAACACGCGTTGCCGCACTTGTAGCGGCAGGTGACGGCGGCGCGCGACGATGTGCCGTCGTGCGTGACGATCAGCGGCAGGGGCTTCGGACTCACAGGTACTCCCTCGTCGAATCGGTTCAACGCGGGCACCGTAGGAGACCGAAACCAGGTAAAGGGAACGAGAAGGTGAACGGGCGGTGAGCCCGCCCCTCGGCACATCCGCGCCCCGCCCGGTCAGCCGCGACCTCGGACTGCTGTCGCGACCGACCGGGAATCGTGCGGATGCGGAACCCCCACCGAGGAGCGATCAGTCGTCGGCGATTCCGGTTTCGCTGAGCGCGGGGACGGTCTGCTCGGAGCGGCGCAGCGACAGTGCGGCCGTCTTGAACTGGGCCAGCTTGTCGACGACGGTCTGCCCCTCGGGGGTGTGGCCCCAGATGCTGATGCCGCGGTGCGTGGTCGGCTCCCAGGTGGATTCGTCGACCACGATGGGGTTCCAGCCGACCTCCCACTCGAACCCGGACGGTGTGCGAGCGTAGTAGGACAGCTCGCGATCGTTTGTATGCTGGCCGACGCCGAGGGCCATGTCGAAGCCGAGTTCCTTGACACGCTGGTAGGACCGAGTCATGTCGTCGAGCTCGGTGACCTGGATGTTCAGGTGCTGGATCCGGGTGCGGACCGGGTCGACGGCAAGACCGCGCACCGCGGCGATCGCCACCGAGTGGTGGCGTTCGTTGACGCGCAGGAAGCGGATCGCGAGTTTGGCACCGCTGATGGTTTCGTCGATGTAGTCGGACAGCCGGGCGTCGAAGACGGTGCCGTAGTAGCCGTGCAGCGTGTGCGGCCGGGTCGAGGTGATCGCGACGTGTCCCATTCCCGATGCGCCGGTGACGAATCCGGCGTTGCTCATCGCCAGCGGCGTGGTGGTGGTGCGGGCGCGGGTGAAGATCTCCTGGTCGATGCCCTTCGGCCCGGGGAAACGCAGCAGGCGTTCGACGCCGCGCAGGGCCGCCTCCTCGTCGGTGCCTTCGGTGACCGGGACGCCGCGGTCGCGCACCCGGGCGACGATCCGGTCGAACGATCCGTGATCGTCGATCTCCCAGCCCAGGGCGGTGACGTCCTCCGCGTCGCCGCGTTGCAGCAGGAACCGGCATTCGTGGTCGTCGAGCCGAAATCGCATGGCCTGGGCGGAAAGCCGGTCGGCGTGCAGGCCGATCGCGTCGCGGCCGAAGCGGTGCCAGTCGGCGAACTTGTTCGTTTCGATGACGACGTAACCGAGGTGGACGGAGCCGAAGAGTGAGTCCGTGGTGGTCATCGGGTGCTCCCGGTGAGGAAGGCCGTGGTGACGGCGTTGAAGAAGTCGGCGCGTTCCCACTGCACCCAGTGGCCGGTGTTCGCGGCGAGCAGCAGGTCGCAGTTGGGCATGGTGTGTGCCAGCATGCGGCCACCACTCGGACGATTGACCTTGTCGTCGGCGCCCCAGATCACCAGCGTGGGGGTGGCGAGCCGGCGCAGTCGCCGGTCGCGGGTGAAGTCCATGCCCCACAGCGTGCGCAGGGCGCCGGGCCCGGAGGGACGGCGCAGCGGCGGATCGGCCACCACGGCCGGATCGATGCTCGACCGGTAGCGTTCGTCGATCACCTCGTCGGGTACGGTGGCCCCGTCGAAGACCAGGTACTTGCGAATGAAGCCTTCGAGCTTGTCGCGTGAGGGACCGTCGCCGGTGTAGTACGACAGCAGCGATTGCAGGCCGGGAGTGGGCAGCCCGCGCGTGGTGCCGATGCCACCGGGGCCCATGAGCACCATCTTCTCGACCCGTTCCGGGGTGTCGAGAGCCAGGCGGAGGGCGCAGGCACCGCCGTAGGAGTTGCCGACCAGGTGGGCACGGCCGAGGTTCAGGGCGTCGAGCAGTCCGCGGATGTTGTCGGCGAGGTAGCCGAACGGATCGGACCGGTCGACGCCCTTGCTCGAGCGTCCGTAACCGGGCAGGTCCGGCACGATCACCCGGAACTTCCGGGCGAGCTCGTCGATGTTGCGGGAATAGTTGGACACCCCGGAGGCGCCGGGCCCGCCGCCGTGCAGCAGTAGTACCGCCGGCCCTTCTCCGGTTTCGGCGAAGAAGATGTCCTTGCCGGCGACGGTCACGGTGCGTTCGGTCAGCGCTGTGCGGGTCATGCGAGGGTCTCCGTTTCCTCGGAAAGGCGAATGGATGGGGCGGCTTTCATTCCCGGCGGGGGCGGCGCCAGGTTGGTGTCGGGTCCGGCGGCGGCGTAGACGACCCCGTCCGGCCGCAGGGCCAGGACGGTGGCACCCTTGGCGCGCATCCACCGGATCAGGGTGCCGTTCGTGTCGACGACGGTGTCGGCGGCCGGGGCGGCGCCGGGACCGGCCAGGCGCACGGTCGGTACGCCGGCGGTGCGCCAGCCGGGCCACGAGTCCGGCGAGCCGACATGCAGGATCGTCCATCGCCCACCGAGCACGTCGTCGAGGCGTTCGAGGCTGCCCTTCTCGTCCAGCACCCACGGCTGCGGTACGAGCCATCCCACCGCCGCCGACGCGACCGCCTTCGGGCCGGCCAGCAGGCCTCGGGGGTAGAAGGCGTCCGGGATCCACCGATTGTCGCGTAGCCATTCGGGAATCCCCGGTACCCGCATGGCAATCCGGAAGAACCGATCACGCACGGCCGCGAGTACAGGGTGCCGCTGGGTGATGAGCCGGCCCACCTTGACCGCGCGGTCGGTCACCTCCCGCACATGGGGCAGGCGTTCCAGTTGATAGCTGTCGAGGATCGATTCGGGCAGGGTGCCGTCGAGCACTGCGGCGAGCTTCCAGCACAGGTTTGCCACGTCGCGCACCCCGGCGGACATGCCCTGGCCGATCCACGGCGGCATCGCGTGGGCGGCGTCGCCGGCGAGGAAGACCCGGCCGACGCGCCAGCGGTCGGCGAAGCGCACGTGGTGGCTGTAGACGACTGCGCGGAGAATCCTCACCTGCGTATCGGTGATGCCCTGGTTGTTGAGTACGCGCCAGATCGCTGCGTCGGTGACCAGTTCGTCCTCGTCCTCGTCGTCGCGGACCGGGAATTCCCACCGGTGGTGTCCGAGCGGTGTCGGGCAGTCCACGGTCGGACGGTCGGGGTTGCAGTGGAACCGGAGCCGATCGTGGCCCGGCCACTCCTGCAGCACCTTCGTATCGATGACCACCCACCGTTCGGCGTAGGTCCGGCCCTCGTAGCCGATCCCGAGCTGAGCACGGGTGGGGCTCGCGCCACCGTCGGCGGCGATCACGTAGGACGCACGCACGCGTTCGAAGGCGTCGTTCCGTAGATCGGCCAGCATCAGCTCGACCCCGGTCGCGTCCTGGAGGACCCGCAGGCACTCGTGCTCGAGCAGGACATCCACGTTGGGGAATCGTTCGACCCCGCCGCGCAGCACCTTCTCGAGTGCGGGCTGGTAGATGAACTGCTGAGGCGGGTGACCGGATCCGTGGGACACCGGTGCGATCTCCGTGAACGGTGCGCCGTTCGCGTCGACGAAGGTAGCGGCGTTGCCGGCGAGCATGTCCTCCTGCAGGCGGTCCGCCAGGCCGACCTGCTGCCAGATTCGCAGCACCTCCTCGTCGGTGGAGATTGCCCTCGCCCTGCCGTAGATATCCGGATTGCGCTCGATCACAAGCACTTTCAATCCGATCTGACCGAGGATGTTCGCGGCGGTCACGCCGGTGGGGCCGTAGCCGATGACGGCGACGTCGTAGTGCGGGATGTCGGTCACGTCGAGACCTCTCGTCGAGCGGGGAAGGGTGTCGATCGGCGGGGTGGAATCCGGCCGCCGAAGATCAGGGATTGTTCCTGTAGTGGTCACTACAGTAAGCTGGCGTGCAGTGTGAGTCAATACACACCGTCGCAACCTGAGGAGCGCTCGTGGACGAGCAGAAGAGGACCCGGCAGCGCCGCGCGAACGGCGAGGAGTCCCGTCGCCGGATTCTGGACGCCGCCGTGGAGGTCGCCGCCGAGCGCGGCTACGAGGGCACCAGCATTGCGCTGGTGAGCAAGAAGTGCGGTCTGCCCGCGAGCTCGATCTACTGGCATTTCAAGGACAAGGACGAGCTGATCGCCGCGGTGATCGAGCGCAGTTTCGACACCTGGCTGTCCGGGTGGACCGTACCGGACGGCGACGACCCACGCGAGCGCATCGTGGCCCTGGCGATGCAGGTCGCGAAGACGCTGTTGGATTCACCGGACTTCCTGCGGCTGGGGCTGATGCTCACCCTCGAGCGGCGCCCGGTCGAACCGAGCGCCCGCACAATGTTCTTGCAGGTGCGTGAGCAAGCACGCCTCCGCCTCGTCGACGCAATCCGCGACCTCGCGCCCGGCCTGTCGGACGGCTCGGTCGCCCTGCTGACCACGTACGCGATGGCCGGCGCCGACGGGCTGTTCATCGCCAAGGAGATCGGCGGCGACAGCGTCGATCTCGTCGCCCTGTTCGAACTACACGCCCATTCGCTCTACGACGCGGCGCAGCGGTTGAGCACTTCCGAAGGAGGCTGACCTCGCGCACCGCGCCGGTGCGTCCTTTGGGCGGCTGGGGCAACCCGAAGGACGCACCGGCCGCGGAGCGGCCTACAGCACCTGCGACAGGAACTGCTGCAGTCGTTCGGTCTTCGGGGCATCGAAAAGTTCGTCGGGGGGACCGGTTTCCACGACCGCGCCGTGGTCCATGAACACCACCGTGTCCGACGCCGAGCGGGCGAAGCCCATCTCGTGGGTGACGACCACCATCGTCATGCCGCCGGACGCGAGATCGGCCATCAGGGCGAGGACCCCTTTGACCAGTTCCGGGTCGAGCGCCGAGGTGGCCTCGTCGAAGAACATCACCTGCGGGGCCATCGCGAGCGCGCGGGCGATCGCGACGCGCTGCTGCTGCCCGCCGGACAGGTTGCCGGGACGGGAGTCGGCCTTGTGCTTCAGGCCGACGAGATCGAGTTGTTCGAGGGCGAGCGCGCGGGCCTGCTCCTTCGACAGCCCCTTGAGCTTGCGGGGGCCGAGCGCGATGTTCTCGGCCACCGTCTTGTGCGGGAAGAGGTTGAAGTGCTGGAACACCATCCCGATCCGCTGCCGCAGCTCGTCGGGGTTGTCCTTCAGCACCGAGCGGTCGTCGAGGAGGATGTCGCCGGCGTCGGGTTCGTGCAGCCGGTTGAGCACGCGCAGCAGGGTCGACTTGCCCGAGCCGGACGGGCCGATGACGGTGACGGTCTTGCCGGCGTCGACGTGGATGTCGACGCCGCGCAGCACCTTGTTGGTGCCGAAGGCCAGGTGCAGTCCGGTCCCGGTGAGGGACACGCTGTCCCGGATGGTGGTCGGCATCGGTCAGCCCCTCTCCACGACGAGTTCCTGCTCGAGCGGGTCGAGGGTGGCCTCGGGCCGGCCGGTGCGCAGGCGGTGGTCGATGTAGTTCACGAGATGAGTCAACGGCACGGTGAGGATGAGGTAGAACAAGCCCGCCGCGACGAGCGGCGAGAGGTTGCCGGTCTGCGCGTTCAGGTCGCGGCCGACGGCGAACAGTTCGCGCTGGGTGGCCAGCAGACCGAGGAAGTAGATGAGCGACGAGTCCTTGATGAGCGAGATGAACTGGTTCATCAGCGCCGGCAGCACGCGCCGCACGCCCTGCGGGATCACCACCAGTGTCAGCGCCCGGCGGTAGCTGAAGCCCAGGGCCCGGGCCGCCTCCATCTGCCCCGGTTCGACCGACTGGATGCCGGAGCGGAAGATCTCCCCGATGTATGCGGCCGCGAGCAGCGCCAGCGCCGCCGCGCCCAGCCAGTACGGGTTGTTGCCCGTGGCGCCCTGCACCACCGGGCCGAGGCCGAGGCCGACGAGCAGGATGATCACCACCGCGGGCAGGCCGCGGAAGATGTCGGTGTAGACGCGGGCGGGCCAGCGCAGCCAGCGGGTGCGCGATATCCCCGCCATGGCGAGCAGCATGCCGAGGACCGTGCCGGCCAGCCCGGAGGTCAGCGCCAGGATCAGGGTGTTCGGCAGACCGGTCTTCAGCAGATCCGGGAAGGCGTGCCGGTACAGCTCCCACGAGAAGAACGTCTCGCGCAGCTGTTCGAGCGTGGACTTCGGGGCCGTGGCCGCCGGCTCCTCGCCGCTGGCGGTGTTTTCGGCGGCCAGCGCCGCGAAGTCCGGCAGGTCGGGTTCCGGCGCGGCCTTGCTGCCGGGCTTCCAGCCCTCGGGCAGTTCCCGGGGGACCCATTCGGTGTAGAGCTCGGCCCAGGTGCCGTCGGCGATCACGGCGTCGAGCCCGGAGTTGAGCGCGTCGATCAGCGCCTGGTTCTCCCGGGACACGGCCCAGCCGACGTAGTTGTTGAGGCTGAACGTGTTCTGCACGATCGACGTCGGATCGCCCGGCGCGATCGCGCCCTCGGCCTGCTGCGACGGCGCCACCCACGCGTCGATCTGGCCGGTCTTCAGGTTCGCGTACGCGGTGTTGTAGTCCGGGAACTTCACCGGATCGAGACCGAGGGTGTTGACGACGTAGTCGTCCTGGACGGTTCCCTGCACGACCCCGATACGGGTGGACGCGTTCAGGTCCCCGAAGCCGCGGATGGGACTGCCGTTCTGCACGACCAGCGAGAAGTAGCCGAAGTCGTAGCCGTTGGTGAAGCCGACCAGCCGGCGACGTTCGTCCGTGGTGGTGATCGACGACGAGCCGACGTCGAAGCGCCGGCCGGCCACCTGGGCGAGCAGGCCCGCGAACTCGGTGCCGACGAACTCCACGCGGAGACCGAGTTTCTCGGCGATGGCCTTCAGCAGTTCGTTGTCGTAGCCGGTGAACTCGCCCTGGGAGTTCACGCAGATGCTCGGTGGCGCGTCGGAGAGCGTGCCTACGGTGAGCACACCGGGGGTGATGAGGTTCAGCCCGGAAACGTCGATCGACTCGAGCGGCACCACGCCCGGGGTGGTGTAGCGGTCCTCCGCGGCGGCGGCCGACGTGTCGAGATTGGTCGGTGCGGCGGAGGCCCCGCCGACCCCGGGAGGGGAACACAGGTCCTGGGGAGCCGACGGTCGACCACCGCCCGAGGAACAGGCCGTCGCAGTCAGCGCCAGGAGCACCGCCAGGAGCAGCGCCGCCACGGTGCTCCGTTTCGCCATCACGGATTCGGGCATGGTGGGAGCCTAATCCGAATCGCGCCGTCCGATGGGTGTGCCGGGGCGGGTCAGCCGCCGGTGGGTTCGATCGAGACGGTGGAGGCCCGCAGCCGCTCCCTGCAGTGACTGCACGTCAGTGCGGGTGCGAAGCTGTGGCCGCAGTGGCGGTGACGCAGGACGATCGCCGGTCCCTCCGGTGCGCGGAACCAGCGCAGCCCCCAGTCGATCATGCAGGCGACGACGGGGAAGAACGCCCGCCCCTTGTCGGTGAGGTGGTAGGTCACCCACGCCGGGCGGTCGGGATTGGGCAGTTCCTGCAGGACGCCCAGCTCGGTGAAGCGCCGGAGCCGGTCGGCCACCACCGTCGGAGGTGCCCCCATGCGTTCGGCGAACTGCCCGTAGCGGGTGGCGCCGAGGAACGCCGCCCCGAGCAGCGCCGCCGACCACCGGTCGCCGAGCAGTTCCATCGTGTGCGGCAGGATCTCCGGCGCGCGAGCACGGCCGGACCGTCGGCGACCGGTCGCGGCCGGCACACTGCGCGGCCACTGTCCGCTGGGGCCGAGCTGCGCGTCCACGTCGGGTGCGCCGGCGGGCCGGTCGCAGTGGCCGCAGACGAGCACCGGTGTGAACCGGGCGCCGCAGACCCCGTGCCGCCTGGCCGGGAGCTGTCCCCGGTGATCGGGCGCCCACTGCTGTTCCCACGCCCACATGGTGAGCAGAACCGGCCACACGCCGTGGCCGCGGGCCGTCAACCGGTACTCGTGTCGAGCCGGCCGCTCCTGGTACTGCACCCGCTCGAGGAGTTCCGCGTCGGTGAGGCGGGCCAGGCGCGCGGTCAGCACCGCGTTGGAGATCTCCCCCCGCTCGATCCAGTCCCGGTAGCGGCGGTCGCCCTGCAACGCGTACCGCAGAATCCACAGGTTCCACTCGTCGCCGAGGATGCCGAGGGTGACCGCGATCGCGTTGTCACCGCCCGGCTCGAGTTCGGTGACCGTGCCGGAACCTGCCATCGACAGCTGATCATAGGTTCAGGACGTCGCCTGCCCGGTCCGCGTCCCGCCACCCCGGGAGGTCCGAACCCGCCGCCCAGGTCGAGTGGGTGCCGCTCGAGACCCGTTCGGGGAGTCCGATCCGCGCGAGCGGTCCGTCCCCCGGTTGCCGCGCGTCGAAGACCAGGCATTCGGACCGGTCCCGGTTCATGTCGGTGGTGATCGTGATCAGGTAGCCGTCGTCCTCGGCGGCCGACCCGGTGCGGGGCGCCATCACGGTCTCGCTGCCGAAGACGCCCTCGCCGAACGAGTAGTGCTCCTCCGCCCCCGTCTGCACGTCGTGTTTGACGAGGCCGTCGAAGAGGAACCAGCCCGGCACCCCCGTCGCGGCGTAGGTGTAGCGGTGGCGGACGCCGCCGTGATGCGGATTGATCATCCCGAATTCGGTGACGGACTCGGACAGCCGTTCCTCGGTGAGCGAGCCGGTGCGCAGGTTCAGCCGCCAGCGGTGCAGGTGGGTGCCCATGCGGTCGAGCGCCAGCGAACGGAACAGCCGCCGGTAGATCGGTCCGGTGCCGTCGTCCGGCGGTTCCGGTGTCTCCTGATGGAATCCCTCGAGCACGATCTCGTCGCCGTCTTCGTAGGCGTTGGTCCAGTGCAGCACGTAGGTCGGGTCGGCGTCGAACCAGGTGATCTGGTCGGGACGGCCGCGCCGGGGAATCACGCCGAGCCGCATCGGCAGGTCGGGGTGGTAGCGCGGCACGTACTTGCCGCGCGCGAGGGCCTCCGGGATCCAGAACAGGGGGCAGTCGTTGAGGATCGCGTAGTTCTCGGTGAACGCCATGTCGTGGGGCAGGCGGGGGCCGGGCAGGGGGATGTCGACGTAGTGCACCAGCCGATCGTCGGCGTCGACCACGCCGTAGTGCAGGTACGGGGCGTCGGTGCCGTAGTTGAAGAACAGCAGTTCGCCGGTGCGGGCGTCGACCTTGGGATGCGCGGAAACGCCCCAGTCGGAGGGGAATCGGCCGTCCCACGTCGCCTTGCCGAGGGTCTCGAGCGTGGTCGGGTCGAGGCGGTAGAGGTCCCCGCACTGCCAGAAGCTGGTCAGGGCGACGCCGCGATGCACGGTGACGTCCGTACTGGAGGCATCCTTCATGCGGCCGCGGGCGCCCCAGCCGTCCTGGCGGATCGAGTTCTGCGGCCGTTCGGCGATGCCCGCCCACAACGGGCCACCGGCCTCCTGCTCGGCCAGGAAGCCGTCGGTCTTCACGAATCTGTTGCGGTAGAAGGCTTTTCCGTCGCGAAATCCGACGACGTGAATCATGCCGTCACCGTCGAAGGGATGATAGAGACCTTCGAGTGCCGGGTGCGCCGGGTTCTCGGTGTTGCGCAGGTACACGCCGTCGAGGTCGGCCGGCAGGTCGCCGATCACCTCGAGGTCGTCGGCACGCCGCTCCGTGTGTTGCGGGCGCCACGGACCGGTGCGGTACGGGTGGTCGTCGTCCGCGGGCAGGGTGGACAGTGCCCGTCCCAGAATCTCGAGTTCCATGGATGTCCTTTCAGCCGACGACGAAACTGACCGTGGTGGTCGTACTTCCGCCGATGTTCAGGGTCGCGGCTCGTGTGGCGCCGGGGACCTGGTAGTCGCCGGCGCGGCCGGTGACCTGGCGGTGGCAGTCCAGCAGCATCCGGACTCCGGTGGCGCCGACCGGATGCCCGCCGCCGAGAAGCCCCCCGCTGGGGTTCATGGGGATGCGGCCACCGATCTCGAGGTCGCCGTTCTCGATCGCCTGCCAGCTCCGGCCGGGGGCGGTGATCCCGAAGTGGTCGACGGCCAGGTATTCGCTGACGGTGAAGCAGTCGTGTGTTTCGATCAGGTCGAGGTCCCGGACGCCGCCGATGCCGCTCCGCTCGAACGCGTCGACGATCGTGGCGCGCACGTGCGGCATGACGAGGGGGTCGTCGCCGTCGCGGGCGAGCTTGCCGGACAAGGACAGTCCGACCGTGCGGTGGCCCCAGCCGAGGATGCGGGACATGTCGTCGACGGTGCGTGGGTGCCGGCTCAGGTAGCGGTTGCTCAGCAGCGCCACGCCCGCGGCGCCGTCCGTCAGCGGACTGCAGTCGGTCCTGCGGAGGCGTCCCTCGACCACCGGATTGGCGGCCTCGTCCGGGCCGAAACTGCCGGGTCCGTAGGTCCGGTTGCGGGTCTGCGCATTCGGATTGGCGCGGGCGTTGCGGATGTTCAGTTCCGCGATCGCCCTCAGGTGCTCGTCGTCGAGGCCGTAGCGGCGGTCGTACTCGTCGGCGATCTTGTCGAACATGTACGGCCACATGTACTTCGCGTCGGCGCCTTCCTGTCCCACCCAGGCCGCGGCGTTCATGACCCGGGTGCCGGCGTCGCCGGGGACGCACCGTTCGAGTTCGACGCCGAGCACGAGGGCGCAGTCGTAGCGCCCGGCCTCGAGATCGGCCATCGCGGCGAGCACGGCAAGGGAGCCGGACGCGCAGGCCCCCTCGTGCCGGGTGGCCGGGATCCCCCACAGCTCGGGCAGCACGGAGGCCGGCATGCCGCCGAGGTGTCCCTGACCGGTGTAGAGCTGTCCGAAGGCATTGCCGACGTGGATCACCCCGACGTCGGCGACGTCGATGCGGGCGTCGCGCAGCGTTTCCGTCACCGTCTCCGCGACGAGGTCCGCGATGTTCCGGTCCTCCCGGGTCAGGTTCCGCGCGAAGTCGGACTGGTATCCACCGGCGATCCACACGCCTTCAGGGTTCACGCCGCTCACCGCCTTCCGCGGGGGTCGACCATACGTGGCTTCAACTACAGTAAACAGAGTGACCAGGCGGACGCAACGACGATGTGCGCGCGGGCAGCCGAGAACCGGACCCCGGTTGCCGCCTCCCGGCCCTGGGGTGGCCCGGTCAGGCCAGCCCGGACAGCGGCGGTGCGGAGTTCTCGTCCCGCCACCCGATCGCCTCGAGGAGGCCGCTCAGGTCGTAGTCGGGACCGCCGACACCGACGGTGAACAGGGTGACGCCCGCGTCGACGAAGGCGGCCGCGTGCGCGGTTCCGGGCCACGGCACGGACCGCTCGACCTCGTTCGGTGAGCGGCCGGCGTCGGCGCAGCGCGCCGCGAGGATCTCCGCCTTCTCCTTGTGGGTGTCGAGGTCCCCGAAGCTGTGCCAGATGTCGGCGTACTGTGCCACCAGCGGGATGGTCTTGCGGGGTCCGCCGCCGCCGATGAGCAGCGGGATGTGCCGGGTTGGCTGGGGGTTGAGCTTCGCGAGCCGCGCGGTGATCCGGGGCAGGTATTCGCCGAGCAGTTTCAGCCGGGAACCCTTGGTGCCGAAGTCGTAGCCGTACTCGACGTAGTCCTTCTCGAACCAGCCCGCGCCGATGCCGAGGATGAGCCGGCCGCCGCTGATGTGGTCGACGGTGCGGGCCATGTCGGCGAGCAGCTCGGGATTGCGGTAGCCGCCGCCGGTGACGAGCGCTCCGATCTCGACGCGCTCGGTCTGTTCGGCCCACGCGCCGAGCATCGTCCAGCATTCGAAGTGGGCGCCGTCCGGGTCTCCGGAGAGGGGATAGAAGTGGTCCCAGTTGAAGACGATGTCGGCGCCGGCGTCCTCGGCGCGGAGCACGGTGTCGCGGATCTTCCCGTAGTCGGGCTGATGCTGGGGCTGCAGTTGAAGACCGATGCGAATGGGACGGTGCATGAGTCAACGGTAGGGCCGTCGCGCCGGTCCCGCAGCCGATCCGTGTGGGCGTCCCGGTGGTGCAGCGGACGGATCGGGCGCACAGTGAAGGAATGCGCATCACCGAGCCTGCCGCACCACCGACCGGACTGCGCCGCCGATTCCTGCGCGCTCCGATCCACCTCTACCGGATCGGGCTGGGGCGGGTGCTGGGCCGCCGGTTCCTGCTGCTGCACCATGTCGGCCGGCGCAGCGGACTGCCGCGGCAGACGGTGCTCGAGGTGGTGAACCACGAGGACACGTCCGGCGGATTCGTCGTGGCCGTCGGCTTCGGGAAGCAGACCGACTGGTACCGCAACCTGCGGGCGCATCCCGCGGCGCGGATCGAGTCGGGCCGCGAACGGGTCGCGGTGGCCGCGGAGTTCCTCGATCCGGAGGAGGCGGCGGAGTTCATGGCGCGGTACGGGCGCCGGCACCCTAAGGTCGCGCCGCGGTTGTGCGCGGCGATGGGCTTCGACGTCGACGGCAGCGAGGCCGACTTCCGGGCGGCGGGCCGGCATCTGCGGTTCGTGCGGTTGCGCCGTACCTACAGACCGGTCAGCGGTCCGCGCCGGTGAGGCTCGCGAACCGCTGCGCCAGGCCCTGCAGGAACGACTCGAGCGCCAGCTCGAAGCCGTCGCGGTCGATCTCGTCCGCGTGCTCGCGCAGCCGGTGTGCCTGGGACAGATGGGGATAGCGCTCCCGGTAGATGGTGAGGTCGTCGAGGAAGCCGCCCGAGAACGAGGCGATGGCCGAGCCGACGACGATGTACTTGATCGACGCGCCGATCAGGGTCGCGGTCCGTGGCGGCCACCCGGCCCGGGTCAGGCCGCCGTGCACGGCGTTGGCCTGATCGAGCGCGACCTCGCGCCGGCCCGGGCTGCGCGCGAGGAACGGTACGAGGTTCGGGTGCTCGGCGAGAGCGGCGCGGTAGGACCTCGCCCAGCCGCGCAGCGCCTCCTGCCAGTCGTCGGTGTCGAATCCGCTGATGTCGACGGACTCGCCGACCTGGTCGGCGATGTCGTCGAGCAGCTCGTCCTTGTTCGAGTAGTGGCTGTACAGCGACGGCGCGCTGACATGGAGCTCGGCGGCGATCTTGCGCATGGACAGTTCGTCGAGTCCGTGCGCGTCGACGAGGCGCAGGGCGGTCTCGCGGATGAGCGGGCGGCTGAGCAGCGGGGTACGGGGTCGTGCCATCGGCGCTCCTTCCTCGGCGTCGGTCCGGGGGTCGGTCCCGGGGTCGGCCTGGACAACCTAACAGTGTCAAGTTACAGTACGGGTGTACGCAGCACCAGGGCGAACGAGCCCCCATCCCTCCGCGAATCATGCAGCGTGAAAACGGGATCGGGCCGTGGTCCCATGCTGCGCTCGCACAGGCACAACCGTGACGGAAGGCCCCCATGAACCTGAAGCTCACCGACGAAGAGCTCGCGTTCCGCGACGAACTGCGCACGTTCTTCACCACCGAGTTCCCCGCCGAGATCCGAGAGAAAGTGGCTGCCGGCCGGCACCTGGACCGCGACGAGGTCGTCCGGAGCCAGCAGATCCTCAACGCCAAGGGTCTGGCGGTGCCGAACTGGCCCGTCGAGTGGGGCGGCAAGGACTGGACTCCCGTGCAGCGAAACATCTGGCTCAACGAGATGCAGCTCGCCTCGGTGCCCGATCCGCTGCCGTTCAACGCGTCCATGATCGGTCCCGTGATCGCGCAGTTCGGCTCGCAGGAGATGAAGGAGCGCTTCCTGCCCGCCACCGCGAACCTCGACATCTGGTGGTGCCAGGGATTCTCGGAGCCCGAGGCCGGCTCCGACCTGGCCTCACTCAAGACCCGCGCGGTGCGCGACGGCGACGACTACATCGTCAACGGCCAGAAGACGTGGACCACCCTCGCCCAGCACGCCGACTGGATCTTCTGCCTGGTGCGCACCGACCCGGATGCGCCGAAGAAGCAGGCCGGCATCTCGATGCTGCTCATCGACATGACCACGCCCGGCGTGACCGTCCGCCCGATCAAGCTCGTCGACGGCAGCTACGAGGTCAACGAGGTCTTCTTCGAGAACGTGCGGGTCCCCGCCGAGAACCTGGTCGGCGAGGAGAACGCGGGCTGGAGCTACGCGAAGTTCCTGCTCGGCAACGAACGCACCGGCATCGCCCGCGTCGGCGCCACCAAGGTGCGGCTCGCCCGCGCCAAGCAGCTCGCCGCGCAGACCCGGACCGGATCCGGCACCCTGATCGACGATCCGCTGTTCGCCGCGCGCCTCGCCGAGCTCGAGAACGAACTGCTCACGCTCGAGCTCACGCAGCTGCGGGTGGTCGCCGGGTCCGCCGACGGCAAGCCCAATCCGGCGTCGTCGCTGCTGAAGCTGCGCGGCTCGGAGTTGCAGCAGGCGGTCACCGAACTGCTCACCGACATCGCCGGACCCGACTCGCTGCCCGTCGGCGCCGCGGGCATCGACTCGCCGGAGTGGGCGCAGCACACCGCCCCGACCTACCTGAACTACCGCAAGGTGTCCATCTACGGCGGGTCGAGCGAGGTGCAGCGCTCGATCATTGCCTCCTCCATCCTCGGATTGTGAGCCACTGTCATGAACTTCGAACTCGATACCGAACAGGACCTGCTCCGCAAGACCGTCCGCGACGTGCTCTCGGGCACCTACGACACCGAGACCCGTAACAAGGTCGCCGACACCGACCGCGGCTGGAGCGACGAGGTGTGGCGCCAGCTCGCCGAACTCGGCGTGCTCGGCCTGCCGTTCGCCGAGGAGCACGGCGGAATGGGCGCCGGACCGGTGGAGGTCATGGCCGTCATGGGCGAGATCGGCCGAGCCCTGGCCCCCGAACCGCTGCTGAATGCGGTGTTCCTGCCGGGCGGCCTCGTCGCCGAGGTCGGCACCGACGAGCAGTGCGCGGACCTCCTGCCGCGGCTGTCCGAGGGCGCGCTGCTGCTCGCGTTCGCCCACGACGAGCCCGGCAGCCGGTGGCCCGCCACCGAGGTCGCCACGACCGCCGCCCGCACCGGCGACGCCTGGTCCCTCACCGGCCGCAAGAACCCTGTGCTGCACGGGGATTGCGCCGAGACGTTCGTCGTGTCCGCCCGCCTTCCCGAGGGAGGTGCCGGGCTGTTCCTCGTCGACGCCGACGCGGCCGGCGTCACCCGCACCGCGTACCGCACCCACGACGAGCGCCGCGCCGCGCAACTCGTCCTCGACTCGGCCGTCGCCGTGCCGCTCGGCGAGGCCGTGGACGCCACGGCGGCGATCACCGCCGCCCAGGTACGGGCCCAGGCCGCCCTGTGCGCGGAGGCGGTCGGTGCGCTGGCCGAGACGCTGCGCCTGACGACCGATTACCTCAAGCAGCGCAAGCAGTTCGGCGCCCCGCTCGCCCGCTTCCAGGCCCTGACCCACCGCGCGGCCGACATGTACGTGCTGCTCGAACTGGCGTCGAGCATGAGCCTGTACGCCACCATGGCCCTCGCCGACGGCATCGTCGACCCGACCATCGCGTCGCGGGCCAAGCTGCAGGTGGGCCGGTCGGCACGGAAGGTCGGGCAGGAGGCGATCCAGATGCACGGCGGTATCGGCATCACCGCCGAATACCCGGTCGGCCACTACGTGAGCCGGCTGACCGCGATCGAGCACACGCTCGGCACCGTGGAGGATCACGTGCGGATCCTCGCCGGGGCCGTCGCGGATCACGACCGCATCGAGGTCGCCGGCATGTGAGCGGCGCGGGCTCACTCCCGGGGCAGCAGTGTCCCCAGCGGTCCGAGGTCGATGTTGAGATCCTCGGGGGTGAGCCCGAAGTGGTCACGCAACTCCCCCATGCGTTCCTCGAGCAGCATGAGGGTGGTGCCGATGCGCTCGATCTGCTCGTCGCTCAGGTCCCCCTCGTCCACGCGCCGCAGCGCCTGCCGCTCCATCAGCTGCCGCAGCAGCTCCACGAGGGTGAGGACGAGCGTGACCAGCCCACGCTCGACCGACTCGGGATCCGAGTCGATACGCGGTGAAATGCCGTCGAATTCACTCATCCGGCGCCTCCAGGGCGTCGCGGGGGACGGGCGGTTCGATCCCGGTGACCGACAGCGTACTGATGGACGAGATCAGGGCACGCAGCGAGATCTGCACCATGTCGACGTCCGCGATGGACAGCTTGATGTCGCCGGTGATGACGACCCCGCCGGCGAGCACCCGGTCCAGCAGGTCGATGAGGGCGATGCGGCGCTCGCCGTCGGCGCTCTCGCTGACGTGATTCATGTGGATGTCCGCTCCACACCGGCGAACGAATACGGCGGCCACGGCCCGGTCAGCTCGAGCCGGATCCCGGGAAACTCCTTGCCGAGTTCCTCGACCGTCGCCGCGAACTCGTCCGCGCGGTCGTCGTCCACCAGATACGTGCCGTTGAGCACCATCCAGTCCCGCCGGCCGCTCAGCGCCGGATCCGTCGCGGCCTGACGCCGGCCCGCGGCGGCCTGCCGCACCAACCGGGAGTGGATCTCGTCGGCACGGGCCGCGGCGTCGCGCTCGACGGACTCCTGCGCGGACAGCTGGGCGCGGCGACGGAGCAGGTAGGCGGTGCCGGAGCCCTTGGCGCTGCCCGCGATCTGCGCCTCCGCCACCGCGTCTGCGAGGGCCCGCCGGTCGCCGTACGCCTTGACACCCCACTCCGTGCGGCCGGTCACCAGGGCCAGCGCCGACTCGAAGTCCGCACGCCGCTCGTCCAGCAGATCGCGCACGCGGGCGTCGTCGAGATAGACGGTGGCCAGGCGCAGCGGGATCACCGCACCCCGCCGCACGAGGGCGGACACCACGGCGTCGTGCGCCCGGGCCGTCGCCTCGAGCCACTGCAGATCCTCGAGGTTGTGCCGCAACGGCTCCTCCCCGAACACCTCGAGCGGCACCGAACCCACGACGGCGGAGTGGCCCCCGGCGGTCACGGCGCGCACCGCTTCCCCTGCGACGCCGGTGAGCCCGCCGAGGTCCTCCTCGGCGAGCCCGTCGTCCGTCACGGCGTACAACCACACTCCGGTTCCGTCAGTCACGATCCTCCTCTTCCACACGAGCGCTCTCGACGGCCTCGCGGCGGCCCTGCCCGGACTCGAGTTCGGCGATCCGCTCGCGCAGCCGCCGGTTCTCGAGTTCCAGCTTGTCGTCCTCCCGATCGATCTCGCGGTTGCGGGCCTTGCTGCTGAGCCACGGATCCGACTCCCACCAGTCGATGCCCACGGCCTTCGCCGTCTCGAGGGAGGCGATCACCAACCGCAGTTTGATGGTGAGCAACTCGATGTCGAGCAGATTGACCTGGATGTCGCCGGCGATCACCAGGCCCTTGTCGAGGACCCGCTCGAGGATGTCGCCGAGGTTCGTCGACTGGTGACCGCCCCCGGACGGCTGCGGCGACGAGCTGCCCCCCATCACGGTCATCGCCGGTCCCTTTCGCCGATGTCGCTGCTGCCGCGGCCGTAGCGCTTGGTTCGGCGGTATGCCAGCAGGTTTCCGTCCAGGTCGATCTCCACCTCGTAGAGGGCCAGCATGTCCGCCGACGACGGGATGCGCCGATCCTCGAGCACCTCGATCTCCACGGTCCAGCCGTGATCGGCCGGCTCCACCGAGGTGGCCCCCTGGGGCTCCTTCGAGGTCAGCTCCACGAGGTGCTCGAGGGCGGCCGCGGCGGCCTCGCCTGCCGTCAGAGGCGGCGGCTGGTCGTCGTCGTGGACGTCGTCGGAATCCTCGGGCGTCGCCCTGCCGCTCACAGGTTCTCACTCCCCCCGGCGGGTGTCGTACCGCCGCCCGGCCGGATCATGCGGTCGAGGACCGCCTGCTGTGCCTTCTCCTTCTCGTCCTCCGACAGTCGACCGGCCGCCGCCGCCTCGTCGATCTCCTCGAGTTCCCTCCGAATGGTCGCCGGGTCGTGGAGTGTCTGCTCGACCTGGTCCTGGATGACTTCGCCGAGCCAGAGCACGCCTTTGACCGGGGCGAGCGGCAACAAGAGGATGGACGAGATCAGTCCCATGTGTCAGCCCTCCGGTTCCCGCTTCATCACGAAGTCGTACGCCGCCATCGGGCCCAGCAGCGTCATCTCGACCCGGCCGTCCCACTCGTGCGCGAGCGACCCCACCGCCTCCTCGAGCTCGCCCTGACGGTCGAGTTCGACGAGGACGGCGACGTGGGCCGCGTCCTCCTCGTGGGTGGGCTGCCGCTCGTTGACCATCGGTTCGAGGGCCTCGAGGGCGTCGATCACCCGGCGGGTGTCCTCGGCGCGTTTGGCCTCGATCGCCTGGCTGATGATCTCCCCGAGGGCCATGCGGGCGTCGCGGGTGGCGTCCTCCGACTTGTCGCGGATCTCGTCGCGCAGCCGGGCGGCCTCGGAGTTCTCGTCGAGCACTTCGCGCAGGACCGCGTTCTCGACGTAGCGGCCCTTGATCACGAACTGCGCACGCCCCTCGAGTTCGTCCAGTGCTGCCTTCAGCTCGTCGTGGTTCTCCTCGAGCAGCTCCCGCTCCACCGCCTCCGCATCCGTCATCACCGCCCCGAACCGCAGCGGCAGCACGGGCGCGACGGCCGCGGAACCGTCCAGCAGTTCCGCGTGTGCCTTCAGATCGTCGGGCGTGCCGAGCGGCCGGTCGACCGAGATCTCGCTGACCAGCGCGGCGATGTCGCCGTGGCGCACCACCGCGACGTCGCTCTGGGGCTTCCCCACGCCCTTCGCGTGCTCCTCGGGCTCCACGTCGGCCGGCACGATGCCGTAGACGTACATCGCGGTGCTCTGCCCGCCTTCGCTCTCGGGTGCCTCTGCGGCCTGATCGGTGGACATCAATCCCCCCTTCTCTTCGGTCGGCTGGCCGTCTGCCGCTTGTCTTCCACGTCGCCGAGGAAGTCCATGACTTTCTCGCCCGCGGCCTCGAGCGCGCCCTTGGTCTTGTGCTTCGCCCCGCCCTGGGTGATGTCACCGACGAGGTCGGGCAGGCCCTTCGGTTCGTTCTGCGAGATCTCGAGCCGGTTCACCGCCTCGGCGAACCGCAGATAGGTGTCGACACTGGCCACCACGATGCGTGCGTCGATGGTCAGCAGTTCGATGCCCACCAGCGACACCCGCACGAACGCGTCGATGACGAGTCCCTTGTCCAGGATGGTGTCGATGACGTCGGCCAGACCGGAGGAGTTGGGGCGGGCCATCGTGCCGCCGCCACCACCTCCGCCGCCCCCGCCGCCGGCGGGTTGGATCGTCATGTGCGTGCTCCTTGCCTGCCGCCCTTACGGGTGGCCGCGCGCCGTCGCCGTGAGGGTGCCGGTTCCTCCTCCGGCTCCTCGTCGGCTTCGTCCTGCAGGCCCTCGTCTTCCTCGTCCTGATCCTCGGGGAGCTCGTCCTCCGCCTCGTCCTCGGAGAGCTCGTCCTCGGCCTCGTCCTCGGCCTCGTCCTCGGGGAGTTCCTCCTCGTCCTCGGTCTCGTCCTCGGGGAGTTCGTCCTCGGCCTCGTCCTCCGCGCCTTCGTCCCCGACGTCCTGCTCCTGGTCCTCCTGCTCCTGTTCTTCCTCTTCGCGCCGGGCGGTCTCGTCGTCCTTGACGACCTCGCTGTCGCGGATCTCGCCGTGCCAGCCCTGGATGTCCTCGGCGTGCAGGACGGCCTCGGTCATCACATGGCGTTCGAAGTGCTTGAGCTCCAGTCGTGCTCGTCGTCCCACGGCTCGCCACAGGTTGGCCGTCTTCTCGAACAGCCCCTTGGGGTGGTACTCGAGCACCATGATGATGCGGGTCAGGTTGTCGGTGATCTCGTGGAAGGTCACCGCCCCGTCGATGTAGCCCTTGGCGCCCTTCGAGCGCCACACGATCCGATCGAACGGAACCTGTTCGAGAATCGTCGACTCCCACGTCCGTCGCGACCAGAAAACCTTCCCGGTCCATTGCAGCTTCTCGTCGGAAGCCTGCTCGACCTGCTCGACCTTCTTCATGAACTTCGGCCAGTCCGCGAACTGGGTCCACATGTCGTAGGCAAGTTCGATCGGGACGCCGACGTCGATCTGCTCGACGATATTGGTGAGCTTGATCTTCTTGCCGCCGGCGCCCTTGCCTTTTCCGCCTCCGCCGAGGGATTCCTTGACGCCCTCAAACTTGTCCTTGGCGGTCTGCTTGATGTTCTCCAGGCCGGTGCTCATGGCGGACTTGACCGACGACTCGCCCTCCGCGGACTTCTGGCCGCCGGTCAAGGCGCTCATCAGGTTGCCGCCCCCGCCCTCGGCATAGTCGTTGAGGCGCCCAGCAGTCCCGGTCACCTTGTCGGAGACCGTCGACAGGGCACGCTCGGCAAACGTCCCGGCCAGACCTTGCAGCGACTTCTGCAGGTGCTTGGTGGGTGAGAGGTCCTGCACCGCCTTGCCGGCGCTTCCGGCCGCCCCGGTGGCCGTCTTACCGGCCTGTCCCGCGGTGCCGGCGGCGGTCTTGCCGGCCTTGCCGACGGTCTCCGTGGCGGTCTTGCCCAGCCGGCGGGTGGCGTCTCCGAGTGATCGCGTCATCGGACTCACTTCCTCGTGCGCCGGACCGGAGCGCGTCCGGTGGAGGGTGTCTCAGCGCGGGTGCTGCGTCGCCGGGGCTTCGACGGCTCCTCGCCCTCGTCGCCGGACTCCTCCGGTTCCTGTGGCTTCGACTTGGCCCGGGATGCCTTGGGACGGCTCGCGGATTCCGAGGTGCGCCGTCGGGCGGCCGGCCGCCGCCGCGCGGGCTTCGGGGCCTCCTCCTCGGCTTCCTCGGCCTCTTCCGGAGCGCCCTCTTCCTCCTCCGGGGATTCCTCCTCTTCGGCTTCCTCCTCCGGGTACTCCTCCTCTTCGGCGGACTCCTCGCCCGGCTCCTCCTCGTATTCGCCTTCGGCGTACTCGTCTTCGGGCTCCTCGCCGGCGTACTCCTCTTCCTCCGGCTCCTCCTCGGCAGCCTTGGAACGTCCGGCGGCGCGCTGCTGGAGCCGATCGTTGAGCGAATCGATCCGGTTGCTCGCGGCGGTGACCGCGGCTGCGCGGGCGGCGCTCATCAGTTCGCCACGAACCGAATCGGTGATCTTGACGAGTTCCGGTGAGGACCCGACCATCGAGGCCCCACGCTTGAGGATGTCCTGCGGGTTGCTGGGCAGGCGTCCCGTCAGGCCTGCCCCCGCGAGCATCAACGCCAGCCGCATCTTGTGCGTGCGACCGAGGAAGTACCCGATACTCACCCCGGCAGCGACTCGTGCCCCACCTTTCATGACCATTCTCCTTCGCCTGCAAGTGGCCGCGATGCGGGCAGGTTCTCGGCTGCGCACGATGTCTGGTCCGGTGCGTCGGGCCCGCGGTGCGGTTCGAATGTGGTGTAGCCCACACTACGCATTTCAAACATCGGTTCGCTGACGATCAACAGGAATGCGCGTGCGGCACCACCAGGGTGTGATAAAGGACCGATCGGTATGTCCCGGAGGCGTTTCCCGGCGGCACCCCGGGGGTATGACAACCCTCGACGGGGCGCGGCTCCGTCCCCGCAGAAATGCTAAGGAGGGCACCATGGCTCACCTCGCCAACAAGGTGATGCACAAGGCCGAGGAAGTGGTCGGCAAGACCCGGTACAACCTGGGCAAGCGGACCGGAAACAAGAACCTGCAGAGCGTGGGCAGGCGCGGCCAGGTCTCCGGGCGCGTCAAGCAGTTCGGCGACCACCTCACCCACGCGGTAAGGAATGCCCAAGGGCGATTCAAGAATAGGTCACATCGTTCCGATCTCCGCTGAGCCTCCCGGCGGGCCGCCGGCGGGTGTCATTCGCAGGCAGCGAAGCCGCAGGCGCGCAGGGCGAACGCCGCCTCGGGCCCGATGATCTCGCCGACCAGGGTCAGGAACCGGTCGACGAACGCGGGCCCGTGCGGCGGCTCCGCCGGATCGTCCGGATCGGACGCATCCAGATGGTGCGCCAGCTCGTGCAGCACCACCAGCTCGCGGAACGCCCACGCGGTGTTCGCGCGGTGCTCCGGGAGCGCGATTGTGGCGCAATCGCTTTCGTAGTGAGCGGCGGCATGGCCGGCGCGTGCCCGGACGCGCACCCGCACCGACGCCCGCGGCCAGCGCGCCCGCACCCAGTTCAGCGCCAGCACCGAGTCCACGTACGCCTGGACGGAATCGATGGAGGCGAAGCGCCGCTCCAC
Source organism: Rhodococcus sp. M8 (assembly GCF_015654185.1). NCBI lineage: Bacteria > Bacillati > Actinomycetota > Actinomycetes > Mycobacteriales > Nocardiaceae > Rhodococcus > Rhodococcus sp. M8. Next base: position 3,680,939 of record NZ_CP064065.1, on the reverse strand, counting down.
CGGCAGGGTCACCTGCGACCCGGCCAGCTCCACCACCCGGAGTCCGCGCTCGTCGGCGCGGTCGAACATCTTGCGCACCAAGGACTCCGCCTCGTAGACGGCGGTCCTCTGGGTGTCGCGCAGGCGGGTCACCGCGGCAACCTCCGGGCCGGGACCGGCAGTTCCGGCGCCGTACCCAGGCGCGCCTGCCGTCCCGCCCGGTCCCCCGCGCGACGGGCGTCGGACGAGTGCCCCACCCCTACCCCCGGCCCGCGCCAGCTGCCGCGCGCCTCGGACGTGCTGCGGTAGAAGTCTCGCAGCTCGATCTGCTTGTCCCGCAGTGCCAGGTCCGTGCCCGGTGCGGCGGCCGCCGCCTCCTGCTCCGCGTCCTGCTTCGCCTCCGCGAGCCGCCGGCCGATCCGCGCCGCGAACGCCGACTGGAAGTTCAGCCGCGCGGTGACGGCCGCGACGGGCCGGCGCACCCGGGCCCGCACCCGCCGCCCCCCTCGGGTCTCGACCACCGTGCGCACCGTCGTCTCCTCCTTGTAGGTGCCCGAGCGCAGGTACGCGTCGGAGGCGCGGACCATCTGCACCAGCAGCGAGGAGTACAGCGCCTCGCACACGTCGATGTCGGAGGCGAAGCCGTAGGCGTAGATCACCGTCGACGTCGTGGTGATGTCACACTGGACGTCGTTGGCGGCGGCGATCGCCAGGAACAGCTGCGCGTACGTCCGCAACCCCTTCCGGCCGGCCTCGCCGATGGTGATCAGGCGCTGCACGGGGGTGGCCCGGCGCTCCCGGCCCGCCGTGTGGGCACGCGCCACCGCCAGATCCACCGACGCCGCCGTGGCCAGCCGCTGCGCGGCGGCGAGGAACGCGTCGGCCTCGTGGGGGTTGTCGGTGGATTCCGCCTGACGGAGCAGGCCACCGATGCGGGTCAGCATCTTCTCCGAACTCACCCAGGCAGGCTACGCCGTGGTGCCCTTTCGGACCCGTGGTGATCCGAAAGGACACCACGGCGACGGGGTCGCCTATTCTCCTGCCATGGCCCCAGTGACCTTCGACCACGCGACCTGTCTGTTCCCCGGGTCGACCACGCCTGCCGTCGACGCGTTGAACCTGGAGATCGAGGACGGCGAGTTCCTCGTCCTGGTCGGCCCGTCCGGCTGCGGCAAGTCCACCTCCCTGCGGATGCTCGCGGGACTCGAACAGGTGCACAGCGGACGCATCCTCATCGGCGGCCGCGACGTCACGGCGCAGGAGCCCAAGGACCGGGACATCGCGATGGTGTTCCAGAACTACGCCCTCTACCCGCACATGTCCGTCGCCGAGAACATGGGCTTCGCCCTCAAGCTCGCCAAGACGCCGAAGGCAGAGATCCGCGCGCGGGTCGAGGAGGTCGCGAAGATGCTCGACCTCGAGCAGTACCTCGACCGCAAGCCCAAGGCGCTGTCCGGTGGGCAGCGGCAGCGTGTCGCCATGGGCCGCGCCATCGTCCGCCAGCCGCAGGTGTTCCTGATGGACGAGCCGCTGTCCAACCTCGACGCGAAGCTGCGCGTGCAGACCCGCACCCAGATCGCGCAGCTGCAGCGCCGCCTCGGCACCACCACCGTCTACGTCACGCACGACCAGGTGGAGGCCATGACGATGGGCGACCGCGTCGCCGTGCTCGACAAGGGGATCCTGCAGCAGTGCGCGTCGCCGCGCGTGCTCTACAACAAGCCCGCCAACGTGTTCGTCGCCGGATTCATGGGCTCGCCGGCGATGAACCTGTTCAGGCTGCCGGTCTTCGACCGCGGGGTGATGCTCGGCGACACCGCCGTGCAGGTGCCGCGCGACGTCGTCGGCCAGGTCACCGAGTCGGAGGTGGTGGTCGGCATCCGTCCCGAGCATTTCGAGATCGCGCCCGACGGCCTGGGGATGGACGTCGACGTCGTCGAGGAACTCGGCTCCGACGCCTACATCTACGGCCGCGCCCAGATCGCCGGCCGCCCGCAGCAGGTCGTCGCGCGCGGGGACTGGCGCAATCCGCCCCACAAGGGCGAGCGGGTGCACCTGCGGTTCGACCCGGACCAGGTGCACGTCTTCACCACATCCGACGGCCGTCGCCTGGGCTGAGCCGAGCGGCAGGGCACGACACGGAACCGATCAAGGTCGCGCGGAATCCCTGCACTCCGGTGCCCTCCATGCCAGAGTAAGGGCCGATGTCGGTGGCCGGGTGCCGCCGACGAGGCTTTTCTCACGATCTCAACGGGGAGTCATTCATGATTCTGAACTCGAAGGCGATGCGCCGCGCGGCGGTCGCGGCGTCCGCCGCGTCGCTGCTGGTGCTCACGGCCTGTTCCTCCGACGGCGGCTCGGACTCGGGCAGCGAAGGGGGCACCGCCGCCGGCGGTGAGGGCCGCGGCCCCATCACGATCGTCGAGGGTCAGGATCCGCTGAACACGGCGCTCGAGAGCATCATCGCCGACTGGAACGCGGAGCACCCGGACGAGCAGGTCACCTTCAAGCCGCTGGGCAAGGAAGCGGACCAGCAGCGCGACGACATCACCCAGCGCATGCAGGCCCAGAGCGACGAGTACGACCTCATCGCCGTGGACGTCACCAACACCGCCGAGTTCGCGGCCAACGGCTGGCTGCGGCCGCTCGAGGGTGACTACGCGATCGAGACCGGCGGCCTGCTGCCCGCCACGGTCGACTCCGCCACCTACAACGGCACCCTGTACGCGGCGCCGAAGAACACCAACGGCGCGTTCCTGTACTACCGCACCGACCTGGTCGACAAGGCCCCCGCCACGTGGGCGGAGCTGAAGGAGCAGTGCCCGAAGGCGCAGGAGGCGGGCATCGACTGCTACGTCGGCCAGTTCAAGAACTACGAGGGCCTGACGGTCAACGTCTCCGAGATCGTCAACGCCTACGGTGGCAGCTTCGTCGCCGAGGACGGCACCACGCCGGCCATCGACGACAAGACCGCCGAGGGGCTGCAGTTCGTCGTCGACTCGTTCAAGGACGGGACCATCCCCGAGGCCGCGCAGACGTACACCGAGGGCGAGTCGCAGAACGCCTTCGGCGAGGGCCGCGCCCTGTTCATGCGCACCTGGCCGGGATTCTTCACCGACGGTGAGTCCTCGTCGGTCGCCGGCCGCTACGGCATCGCGGTGCTGCCCGGCGTGGACGGCCCCGGCGCCTCCACCCTGGGCGGCTACAACGTCGGCATCAGCGCGTTCTCCGATGCGCCGGCGACCGCCCGCGACTTCCTCGAGTTCATGCAGACGCGCAAGTCGCAGACCTACTACGCCGAGGCCGGTGGCGCGCCGGTCCTCGAGGAGGTCTACGACGACCCGCAGATCCTCGAGCAGTACCCGTACTTCGCGACGCTGAAGGAATCCCTGGCCAACGCGCAGCCGCGTCCGGTCACCCCGTACTACTCGCAGGTCTCCAAGGCCATCCGCGACAACGCCTACGCGGCGATCCGCGGTGAGAAGACGGTGGATCAGGCGCTCGCGGACACCAAGGCCGGCATCGAGACCGCCGGCAACTGATGCAGGAGTAGTACATGGCGAAGCCGCAGGTCGAGCCCGCGGACCAGTCGCCCACCACCACGGTCGGGACCGCAGTGATCGGTCCCGACCGTGGCCGTGGAGGCGGCCGGCACCGGGCTCCCGAGCCCCCCGAGCCGCCGGCCGCGGCAGTGAAGGCGCGCCGGCGGATACCGGTGTGGGCGTTCGTCGCGCCGACACTGGTCGTGCTGGCCGTCGTCATCCTGTATCCGCTCGGCCGGGCGGTGTGGATGTCGTTCCACGGCGACGCGAAGAAGCTCGATCCCGAGACGGGCCGGTTCGTCACCGGCGGCTTCGTCGGCGTCGAGAACTACGTCCGCTGGATCACGCAGAGCTGCGGCACCGCGACGGGCTCGATCCCGTGCCCGCCGGGCACCCTCGGCTCGCAGTTCTGGGGTTCGGTGGGCAACACCTTCTTCTTCACCGTGGTGACGGTGGCGCTGGAGACGGTCATCGGGTTCGCGATGGCGCTGGTGATGGCGAAGTCGTTCCGCGGTCGCGGCCTGCTGCGCGCGTCGGTGCTGGTGCCGTGGGCGATCCCCACCGCGGTCACCGCGAAGCTGTGGTTCTTCATCTTCGCCAACGACGGCATCGCCAACCAGATCCTCGGCACCGAGATCCTGTGGACGGCCGACCCGTGGCCCGCGCGGTTCGCGATCATCGTCGCCGACGTGTGGAAGACCGCTCCGTTCATGGCGCTGCTCATCCTGGCCGGGCTGCAGATGATCCCGTCGGACGTGTACGAGGCCGCCAAGGTCGACGGCGCGTCCGCCTGGCAGCGGTTCACCCAGATCACGCTGCCGCTGGTGAAGCCGGCGCTCATGGTCGCGATCCTGTTCCGCACGATGGACGCGCTGCGCATGTACGACCTGCCCGCCATCATGATGGGCTCCAACCCGGCCACCTCCACCATCTCGGTGCTGGTGGTCGACCAGATGCGCCAGGGCGCGAACTCCGCGTCGGCCCTGTCGACGATCACGTTCCTCATCATCTTCGCGGTGGCGTTCGTCCTGGTCCGGTTCCTCGGCGCCAACGCGGTGCGCACGCAGGAAGAACAGCGGAAGGGGACCCCGGCATGAGCCGACCGGGCACCGGCAAGGCCCTGCGCGGCAGCATCGGCACCTACGCCGGCGTCGCACTCATCGTCGTGTGGGGCCTGGCCCCGTGCTACTGGATGATCGTCACCGCGCTGCGCGACCCGGCGGACACGTTCAGCACCACGCCGTGGCCGACGAACCCGACGCTGCAGAACTTCGCGGACGCCCTGGACCCGTCCGCGAAGGTCAACTTCTCCCGGGCGCTGCTCAACAGCGTGATCATCGCCGGGGCCACCACCGCGATCGCGCTGCTGGTCGGTGTCTTCACCGCCTACGCGCTGTCCCGGTTCGACTTCCGCGGCAAGTACTTCGTCACCGGCATCATCCTCGGCGCATCGATGTTCCCCGTCGTCGCACTGGTGACGCCGCTGTTCCAGCTGTTCACCGACATCGGCTGGATCGGCAGCTACAAGGCCCTGATCATCCCGAACATCTCGTTCGTACTGCCGCTGACGATCTACACGCTGACCTCGTTCTTCTCCGAGCTGCCCTGGGAGCTCGAGGAGGCCGCCCGCATGGACGGCGCCAGCCGGGGCCAGGCGTTCCGGATGATCATGCTGCCGCTCGCGGCGCCGGCGCTGTTCACCACCGCGATCCTCGCGTTCATCGCGACCGTCAACGAGTTCCTGCTCATGTCGCAGCTGTCGAGCGAGAAGACCGCCCCGGTGACCGTGGCGATGGCCCGGTTCACCGGGACCGACCCGTATGTGACGCCGTATGCGTCGATCATGGCGGGCGGCACCCTGGTGATGGTGCCGCTGGTGGTGATGGTGCTGATCTTCCAGCGTCGCATCATCGCAGGCCTGACCGCCGGCGGCGTCAAGTCGTGAGCCGCCGGCCGTCGCGCCGGCAGCGGCTCGAGCTGCTGCTCGGGTTCCTGACCATGGTCACGCTGCTGGCGCTGGTCGGTGCGGTCGCCGAGCTGCTGTCCGCCTCGCCCGGGGTGGTCCCGTCGCTGGTGCTGCTCGGGTGCGTGGCGGCGTGGGGGCTGACGTTCCGGGCCTGGCGGCGCGCGGGCTCCTGAGGGGTGCCGTATCGCCGCAGCTCGGAGGCGGTTTCTCCGCCGGGGCGCGCGGGCAGGGCGGTGTCCGCGCGGCCTGCGGTACCCGTCACATCGGGACGGAACTCCGTACCATGCGATCGAGAGGGTGCGATCATTCGTCGGACCCGGATCTTTCCGAGAAAGTGGTACGTGTGAGTTCTACGACCCCGTCGAACCCCCAGCACAGGAAACCCACCGCCGCTGCGAAAGCGCGGCGGTGGCGCATCGTCGGCAACATCGCGCTCGCCGTGGTGGCCGTTCTGGTGCTCGTGCCGGCGCTCGCGTTCGCGGTGGCGTACATGTCGACGGACGTGCCCCGCCCGTCGGACATGAGGACCAATCAGGTCGCGACGGTCTACGCCGCGGACGGTACCACCGAGCTGAGCCGGATCGTGCCACCCGAGGGCAACCGTGTCGAGGTCGACCTCGCGGAGATCCCGGAGCACGTGCGCAACGCCGTGCTCTCGGCCGAGGACCGCAACTTCTACAGCAACCCGGGCTTCTCGGTCAGCGGCTTCGCCCGCGCGGCCCGCGACAACGTGCTCGGCAAGGAAACCGCCGGCGGCGGGTCCACCATCACCCAGCAATACGTCAAGAACGTGCTCGTCGGCGCCGACCGGACCGTCACCCGCAAGATGCGGGAGTTGGTGATCTCGACGAAGATGGCCAGGCAGTGGTCCAAGGACGAGATCCTGCAGTCGTACCTGAACACCATCTACTTCGGCCGCGGCGCCTACGGCATCGCCGCCGCCGCGCAGGCGTACTTCGGCAAGCCGGTCGGGGAGCTGTCGGTGGCCGAGGGCGCTGTGCTCGCCGGAGTGATCCAGACCCCGTCGGCGCTCGACCCCGAGTTCAACCGGCCGGCGATCGAGGCGCGCTGGAAGTACGTCCTCGACGGCATGGTCGAGATGGGCGAGCTCGACACCGCCGAACGCGACGCCCAGGAGTTTCCTCCGACGGTGCCGGCCGCGCAGGCGACACAGGCCAACGAGGCCGGCGGGCCGGAGGGGCTGCTGCGCACCCAGGTGATCCGCGAGCTCGAGGCGGCGGGCATCAGCGGCCAGGTGCTCAGCACCGAGGGCCTGCAGATCACGACGACGATCGATCCGCGGGCGCAGCAGGCGGCGATCGACTCGGCTCGCGAGACCCTCGAGGGCGAACCGGCGAACCTGCGCACGGCCGTCGTGTCGATCGATCCGCGCACCGGCGCGGTCCGGGCGTACTACGGCGGCGAGGAGGGCGCCGGGTTCGACTTCGCGCAGGCACCCGTGCAGACCGGCTCGGCGTTCAAGGTGTTCGGCCTCGTCGCGGCGCTGAAGGACGGCATCGGCCTGAACGCCCGGTTCAGCAGCGCTCCGCTGACCGTCGGCAATCTCGAGATCGGCAACGTCGAGGGCGAGTCGTGCGGCGTGTGCACCATCGCCGAGGCGCTGAAGCGGTCGCTGAACACCAGCTTCTACCGGCTGATGCTGGCCATGGAGGACGGGCCGCAGAAGATCGCCGACGCCGCCCACGAGGCCGGCATCCCGCTCGAGATTCCCGGCATCGAGGGCCCCACGCTCAGCCACAACGGCGGCGCGCCGGAGGGCGGCATCGTGCTCGGCCAGTACCAGTCGCGGGTGATCGACATGGCGTCGGCGTACGCCACGCTCGCCGCGTCGGGGACCTACCACCAGCCGTACTTCGTGCAGCGGGTCGTCAACGCGGAGGGCGAGGTGCTGCTGGACCGGCCCGCGTCCCCGGGCGAGCAGCGCCTCGACCCGGCCGTCGCGGACAACGTCACGCAGGCGATGCAGCCGATCGCCGCGTACTCGCGCGGACACGCGCTCGCGGGCGGGCGGCCGTCGGCGGCGAAGACCGGGACCACCCAGCTCGGTGACACCGGCCTGAACAAGGACGCCTGGATGGTCGGGTACACCCCGTCGCTGTCGACCGCGGTGTGGGTCGGCACGCCGGACGGCACCGCGATCACGAACAGCTGGGGCGGGTCGATCTACGGTTCGATGCTGCCGTCGGACATCTGGAAGGGCACGATGGACGGCGCCCTCGAGGGCACCGAGGTCGAGAGCTTCCCGTGGCCCGAGCCGATCGGCGGGCAGGCGGGCGTGCCCGTCGACACCGGGGTGACGGCCCCCTCGAACAACGTCCCGGCGCCCGTGCAGCTGCCCCAGCTGCAGCTGCCGGAGCTGCCGCCGATCACGATCCCGGCGCCGCCGGTGGAGCTGCCGCCGGAGATCCAGGTGCCGCAGCAGATCGAGGTCCTGCCGGGCGTGACGATCCAGATTCCCGGATAGGTGATGGCGCCGCCGTGGGGGTGAGCGGCACCTCCGCCGTGGGGGTGAGCGGCACCGCCGCCGTGGGGGTGAGCGGCACCGCCGCCGTGGGGGTGAGCGGTACCGCCGCCGGACCCCCGGGTCGGACCGGCCCGGGGTCCGAGAGACGCCACGGCCGCGCCGCGGCCTCGAACGTGGCGAACGCCTGCGCGGCCGTCAGCTCGCCCGCGGCGACAGGACCGAACAGGCCGACGATCCCCCACGCGAGGAACCGCACCGCCGGATCGCACTCCGCCTCCCCCGCCTCGCGCTGTTCGCGCAGGTGGCCGGCGAGGACCTCGTGGACCATGTGGGTGGTGGCGCGCACGAGCACGGCGTCGCTGCGCCGGCCGGCCAGCGCCTCGTACAACCGCGGGTGCTGCTCGCACAGGTCGAACACGGTGCGCACCGGTCCCCACGGCGTCCGCCGTCCCCGAGCGCGTTCCTCGACGGCCCGCTGCACATATTCGGTGCAGCTGACCACCAGCAGGTCGTCCTTGTCGCGGAAGTGGTGGTAGAACGTGGAGCGGCCGACGTCGGCGCGATCGAGGATGTCGCGGACGGAGACGCGGTCGTAGCCCTTCTCGGTGAGCAACTCGATCAGGGCTCGGTGCAGTTCGTTGCGGGTCCGTCGGACCCGGCGGTCCTCGGTGGGCGGCACGGGTTCTCCTGCGGTCGTCGGCGTTACCGCACATTGTGCGCCCGAGTGTCCGGAACCGGACACTTTCCGGGGTTTCGCTCCTGGCGTCGCGCGGCGACCGTCGTAACCATGGAGCCATGAGACACAACGACTTCCAGCGACAGTCCACCGTCCACGACGACGGACCGGGGGTGCTGATCACCCGGGTCCGTGGTTATGCCGCCTTCAACACGATCTTCTTCGCCGGTCGGCGATCGCGGGTCGACGCCGCGGCGGCGGACCTGCTCGGCCTCCAGCGCGGGCAGGCCGTTCTCGACATCGGTTGCGGACCGGGGGCATTCGCCCGCGTTCTGGCCGAGCGGGTCGGTCCCACGGGGCACGTGGTGGGGGTGGACCCGTCGCGGCAGATGATCGACCACGCGACCGCACGGGCGCGAAGGCTGCCCCACTGCGAGTTCCGCGTCGGTACGGCGCAGGAGCTCGACGACCCCGACGAGTCGTTCGACGCGGTGACCGCGACGTTCTCGATGCACCACATCCCCGAAGGCCGGCGCGACGACGCGCTGGCCCAGTTCTTCCGGGTGCTCCGTCCGGGCGGCCGGTTGCTGCTCGCCGACATGTACCCCACCGACCGGATCCGCCCGATCACGGTGCGGGTCCTGACCCGTGCGATGCGCCACCGTCACGACGAGGCCGGCGCATCGGACGTCGCCCGGGCGGTCGACCCGATCGCCGCCGTCGACGTCCGCAACTACGCCGGCGCACTGCGGAGGGCCGGATTCGACGAGCCGGCCTTCCACGAGATCCGGCCGTCGACCGGCTGCCTGGTGGCGGTCAGACCCGGTCCTCGCGGATGAGCCGGACGGCATGGTCGACGACGTCGTCGACCGACACGGACGGCTCGGCGGTCCGGTCGATCGAGAGCGACTCGACCATCGCCCACCAGCCCCGCAACCGCATGATCGTCCATGCGTCGCCCTCGGTGCCGAGCGCGGTCAGGGTCCGTTCGACCATGGTGCCCCGCATGGCCTCGCGGATCTCCCGGATCTGTGGGTCGGCGCCGAATCCGCCGTGGAACAGCGCCTGATAGTTCTGCCCGTGCCGGTCGATGAACGAGACGAAGGCATACACGACGGCGCGCAACGGATCGGTGTCGTCGGGATCGGGGACCGCGGCCCGCAGCAGGCGCCGCGCGGCCGCGGCCACGACGGCGACGTAGAAGTCCTGTTTGGTGGGGAAGTAGCGGAACAGCAGACCCCGGGAGATCCCGGCGATCTCGGCGACCCGGTCGACGGACAACGCATGGATGGGCCGGGCGGCCAGTTCCTGCAGGCCGATGGCGACGAGCTGGCGTTTGCGTTCCTCCGGAGGCAGGCGCCGCCGCTTCTCGGTGCTCACGGATGGTCCCTCCCTCTTGATGGTGTGCTGCGCGCCCGGCTAGTCTAACTAAGCATTGCTCAGTTAGAGCCACGGAGGCCTCATGGATTTCGGTCAATCGGAACGCTCGCGCGAGTACCTCGAGCGGCTGCGCAGCTTCGTCGCCACCGAGGTGGTGCCCGTGGAGGAGAGGCTGCGCCGGGAGCGGGTCGCCCCCTTCGCGGCGCGCGGCGACAGCTCGGGTGCCGCGACGTGGTCGGTGCCCGACGAGTTCCGCGAACTGCAGCGCAAGGCCCGCGCCCAGGGCCTGTGGAACCTCTTCCTCCCCGATTCCGAACTCGGTGCGGGCCTGTCGAACGTCGAATACGCCCCCCTGGCGGAGGAGATGGGCCGCTCCCCGTTCCGGTCGTCGATCTTCAACTGCGACGCCCCGGACACCGGCAACATGGAGGTGCTCTACCACTACGGCAGCCCCGAACAGAAGGAACGCTGGCTGCGTCCCCTCCTCGACGGCGAGATCCGCTCGGCGTTCTGCATGACCGAGCCCGGTGTCGCGTCCTCGGACGCGACGAACATGGCGGCCACCGCCGTCGTCGAGGGCGACGAGGTGGTGCTCAACGGAAGCAAGTGGTGGAGCACGGGCATCGGCAGCCCCGACTGCAAGATCCTCATCTTCATGGGCCTCACCGACCCGCACGCACCCAAGCACCAGCAGCACTCGATGGTGCTGGTGCCGATCGACACCCCCGGGGTGAAGGTCGAGCGGATGCTGTCCGCCATGGGCTTCTACGACGAGCCCGGCGGCCACGGCGAGGTGTCGTTCACCGACGTGCGCCTGCCGCTCGACGCGATCATCGCCGGCCCTGGCCGCGGATTCGAGATCGCCCAGGGCCGCCTCGGTCCCGGCCGCGTCCACCACTGCATGCGCCTGATCGGGCTCGCCGAGCACGCCCTCGAACTCGCCTGCCGCCGGGGCCTCGACCGCGTCGCGTTCGGCAAGCCCCTGGTCAACCTCGGCGGCAACCGCGAGCGCATCGCCGACGCCCGCATCGCGATCAATCAGCTGCGGCTGCTCGTGCTGCACACCGCCTGGCTGCTCGACACCCAGGGCCTGTCCGGCGCGCGTTCCGCCGTCTCCGAGATCAAGGTCGCCACCCCGCGCGTGGTGCAGCAGGTGATCGACTTCGCGATCCAGATCCATGGCGGCGCAGGTCTTTCGGACGACTTCCCGCTCGCCGGTGCCTGGACGGCCGCGCGGGCGCTGCGCCTGGCCGACGGCCCCGACGAGGTGCATCAGGGCCTGGTGGCCCGCTTCGAGCTCGGCAAGTACAACAACCCGGAGGGGCGCAAGTGACGATTCCCGACAACGCCCGCGCCGTCCGCGACGAGGACGCCTTCGACGTCGCGGCCGTCGCGGCCTGGCTCGGCGAGCACGCCGGCATCGCCGGGACCCCCGAGGTCCACCAGTTCTCCGGTGGCGCTTCGAATCTCACCTATCTGTTGCGCTACCCCGACCGGGACCTCGTGCTGCGCCGGCCGCCGGTGGGAGCCAAGCCGTCCTCCGGTCACGACATGGTCCGCGAGTACCGCATCCAGTCGCTGCTCGCGCCCGCCTACCGGTACGTGCCGCGCATGGTCGGCCTGTGCACCGACCACAGCGTGCTCGGCAGCGACTTCTACGTGATGGAGCGGGTACCGGGGACGATCCTGCGGGCGAACCCGCCGGCCGAGCTCGACCTGACACCCGAGCGCACCCGCACGCTGTGCCTGCGGATCGTCGACCTGCTCGTCGAACTGCACGGCGTCGACCCCGCGTCCACGGGTCTGAGCGAATTCAGTCGCGGCTCGGGGTATGTCGCGCGCCAGGTCGCGGGATGGACCGCGCGCTACGAGAAGGCGCGCACCGAGAACGTCCCGGACTTCGCGCGGGTCACCAAGTGGCTGGACGAGACCCAGCCCGCCGACGTGGCATCGGCGGTCATCCACGGGGACTTCCGGCTCGACAACGTGGTGCTCGACGAGCACGACCCGCTGCAGCCCGTCGCGGTGCTGGACTGGGAGCTGGCCACCGTCGGCGATCCGCTCATGGACCTCGGCTCGTCCCTCGCCTACTGGGTGCAGGCGGACGACGATCCGATGCTGGTCGCCACCAAGCGGCAGCCGTCGGACCTGCCGGGCATGCTCACCCGCCGCGAGATCGTCGACTACTACTCGCAGAAGACCGGCCTCGCCGTGGACAACTGGGGCTTCTACGAGGTTTTCGGGCTCTTCCGGCTCGCGGTGATCGCCCAGCAGATCTACTACCGCTACCACCACGGGCAGACCACCAACCCGGCATTCAAGGACTTCTGGGTGATCGTCGGCTACCTGGACTCGCGGTGCAACACGCTGATCGACGAGATCGAGGGGGGACGCGCATGAGCACGCGGAGGAACATCCTGATCACCGGCGCGAGCTCCGGCCTCGGCGCCGGCATGGCCCGCGAATTCGCCGCGCGGGGACGCAACCTCGCCCTCGCGGCGCGACGGATCGAGCGACTCGAGGAGTTGCGCGACGAACTGCTCGCGAAGCACCCGGGCATCACCGTCGCGGTGCGGCGGCTCGACGTGGACCGGCACGAGGACGTGTTCACGGTGTTCCGGGAGCTCGACGACGAACTCGGCGGCCTCGACCGGGTGATCGTCAACGCGGGCCTGGGCAAGGGACAGCCGCTGGGCACGGGCTACTTCCGCGCCAATGCGCAGACGGCGAACACCAATTTCCTGGGCGCGCTGGCGCAGAGCGAGGCCGCCCTCGAGCTCATGCGCCCCCGCAACGCCGGTCACGTGGTGCTGATCTCGTCGGTGAGTGCGGTGCGCGGGATGCCGCGCAATCTCACGACGTACGCGGCGTCGAAGGCCGCCGTCGCGGCGCTCGGCGAGGGCATGCGTGCGGACCTGGCCCGCACGGGCATCCGGGTGAGCACGATCTTCCCGGGGTTCATCCGCTCGGAGATCAACGAGAAGGTCGAGAACGTGCCGTTCATCGTCGACACCGAGACCGGGTGCCGCGCGCTGGCGGCCGCGATCGAGAAGGAACCGCACAAGGCGTACGTCCCGAGCTGGCCGTGGACGCCGCTCGCCTATGCGATGAAGGTGCTGCCGCTGTCCGTCGTCAGCCGGATGGTGTGAGTTCCCGCCCCCGACGCGAAGTGGCCGAATGTCACATTCCTTCAGTTGGATCGAAGGAATGTGACATTCGGCCACAGAGGCGGTGGAAGCCGCGGATCAGGCGTCGGCGCCGATGATGAAGGCCTCGAGCTCGGCGCGAGCCTTGTCGTCGGCCATCTGGACCGGCGGGGACTTCATCAGGTAGGCGGAGGCCGGCAGCACGGGGCCGCCGATGCCGCGGTCCTTGGCGATCTTCGCGGCGCGGATGGCGTCGATGATGATGCCGGCCGAGTTGGGCGAGTCCCACACCTCGAGCTTGTACTCGAGGTTCAGGGGCACGTCACCGAAGGCGCGGCCCTCGAGGCGGACGTACGCCCACTTGCGGTCGTCGAGCCAGCCGACGTGGTCGGACGGGCCGATGTGGACGTCGTTGGCGCCCATCTCCTTCTTGAGGTTGGAGGTGACGGCCTGGGTCTTGGAGATCTTCTTCGACTCGAGGCGCTCACGCTCGAGCATGTTCTTGAAGTCCATGTTGCCGCCGACGTTGAGCTGCATGGTGCGGTCGAGCTGCACACCGCGGTCCTCGAACAGCTTCGCCATCACGCGGTGGGTGATGGTGGCGCCGACCTGCGACTTGATGTCGTCGCCGACGATCGGGACGCCGGCCTCGGTGAACTTGGCGGCCCACTCCGGGTCGGAGGCGATGAACACGGGCAGCGCGTTGACGAAGGCGACGCCGGCGTCGATGCAGCACTGGGCGTAGAACTTGTCGGCCTCTTCGGAACCGACGGGCAGGTAGGACACGAGCACGTCGACCTTCGCGTCCTTCAGCGCCTGCACGACGTCCACGGGCTCGGCCTCGGAGAGCTCGATGGTCTCGGCGTAGTACTTGCCGATGCCGTCGAGGGTGTGGCCGCGCTGGACGGTGACGCCGCTCGGCGGCACGTCGGCGATCTTGATGGTGTTGTTCTCGCTGGCGAAGATCGCCTCGGAGAGGTCGAAGCCGACCTTCTTCGCGTCCACGTCGAACGCGGCGACGAACTGGACGTCGCGCACGTGGTACCGGCCGAACTCGACATGCATCAGGCCCGGAACGGTGGTGCCCGCCTCCGCGTCCTTGTAGTACTCGACGCCCTGGACCAGGGACGAGGCACAGTTCCCCACGCCTACAATGGCCACGCGCACCGAGGTGCTGTTCTCACCCATGGTCGGGTTCTCCTTCTGTGTTGCGTTGTGCTGTCGACTGCTCGGCGGCGATCAATTCGTTGAGCCAGCGGACCTCGCGCTCGCTCGACTCGAGCCCGAGCTGATGAAGCTGACGGGTGTAGCGGTCCAAGGTGCCGCTCGCCCGCCCGATTGCGTCGCGGAGCCCCTCTCTGCGCTCCTCGACCTGGCGGCGCCTGCCCTCGAGGATCCGCATCCGCGCCTCGGCGGGGGTGCGGCTGAAGAAGGCGAGGTGCACGCCGAAACCGTCGTCGGTGTAGTTCTGCGGCCCGGTGTCGGCCACCAGCTCGGAGAAGCGCTTACGGCCCTCCGGGGTGAGCTGGTACACGCGACGGGCTCGTCGCATGACGGTGCCGGGTGCTCCCGAGTCCTCCTCGATGAGTCCGTCGGCCTGCATACGTCGCAGCGTCGGGTAGAGGGAACCGTAGGAAAAGGCGCGGAACGCGCCGAGCAGTCCGGTCAGTCGTTTGCGGAGCTCGTAGCCGTGCATGGGCGACTCGAGGAGCAGCCCGAGGATTGCCAGCTCGAGCAAAGGGCCTCCTCCACCGTGTCGATGAACTTATCCGAGTGATGCGATTGTCGATTATATCGCACCGATATATAGGACGATACTGGAGCGGAGTGCATGTAACAACGGGTATCGGTAAATCGGTCAGGGTTCGTACGGGAACACCGCGATCGGCGTGCCGTCGAACGCGAAGACGAGATGCCCGCCCTGATCGGTGCCGGGACGCTGCGCGTGGACCACGACCGTGGCCCGGCCCTCGTCGTCGACGTCGACGCCGACCTGCTCCACCCGGCCGTCGGGCACCCGCAGCGTCGCGGGAGCGCCGAGGATCATCTCCGACACCGCGACCAGGTCCAGGCCCGCCAGATCGAAGGCCACCGCATCCGACGGCCGGGTACTCGGACTGCTCCACGAGTCGAACTCGCCGTCGAAGGTGTACGAGAGATACCGGTGCGGATCGCCGGCCACCGCCCGGTCGAACGACGCATGCGCCGGGAACAGGGTCAGGTCGTCGACCAGCGTGTCGCCGAACTCGGCCCGATAGTCCTCGACGAACCGAGCCAGCCCCTGCGGCGACGTCAGGTCCGGCAGCGGCTCCGGCCCGTCCGCCGCGTTCCCGACGACTCCCGCCAGCGCGCCCGTCACGGCCCCCACCGCGACGGTCGTCGCCGCGATCACCACACGCCGGGCCCTCACCGGGTCCCCCGGTTCTCGAACCGATGCAGCTCGATCAGTTCGCCCTGCGGCGTCACCTCGAGGAATCCGGTCTCGCCCGCCGTGTTGCGCACGAAGATGCGCACCGACGGCTGGTCGTACGAGAAGCCGACGGAGATGTGGCCGACCGTGCCGTCCGGCACGCCGACGCTCTGCGGCGCCCCCGCGACGTAGCGGGCGATCTCGTCGACGTCCAGCGTCGCCAGGTCGACCACCGGGGTGTCCACGGCGCGGGTCCGGGGCGCATGGTCCGGGTCGAAACCGCCGCGGTAGGTGTACGACACCATGCGGTCCGGGACGTCGGGGACGGAGCGGGTGATGCTCGCGTGCTGCTCGAAGAAGTCCACCTTGTCGACGAGCGCGTCCCCGAACGCCGCCAGGTGATCGGCCCGGTACTGCTCGAGGCCCGCCCGGGTCACCAGGCTCGGCGTCGGCACCACGACCGGTCGCAGCGCCGCCGGGTCGAGGTACAGCGCCTGCTGCGCCCCGGCGGGTGGCGGGTCGGCGCGCACCCAGCGGAACGTCGCCACCCCCGCCACCACCGCCGCCGTCACCACGGCCCCGGCGAACACCCAGGGACCCCAGGCGCGGACCCGTGCCGCGGCGGCGGCGTCCGGGCTCGCCTGCAGGTCGGCGACCAGTTCGTCGAGCTCGCCGAGCGTGTCCGCCGCACCGGCGCGCGCATCCCGGACCTCGTGCTCGGCGCCCGAGAGCTGACCGTCCGCATACGCCGCGTCGAGCCGCGCCCGGACCGCAGCCCGATCGGCGTCGCGTGCCCTGGTGGAAGGCGAATGGCGGCCGATCATGCGGGAGATCGTAACGACGCAGCTCAGAACACGCCCAGCACGCCGCCGTCGAACAGAATCTTCACGTACCGCGTGCCGTCGCCGGACTCGATGTAGATGGTCACCGCCGGGGTGCCGTCGTGGGCGAACGACACGTGCGAGACCGTGCCGCCGGGCAGGCCGACCAGCGCGGGCGCCTCCGCGATCCGGGCGGTCACGGCCCCCGCATCGACCGCGCCGAGGTCGAAGTCCTGGTAGCCGGGGAAGCGCTGCACCGTCACCGGTTGGGCCCGCAGTGCCCCACCCGCGTAGGTGTAGGTCGCGATCCGGCCCGGCTCGTCCGGCAGCGCCCGTTCGATGTGGGCCCGCTCCGGACGGAGGACCAGCCGGTACACGACCGTGTCGCCGAAGCGGTCCCGCACCGCCGCAAGAACCGCCTCGAACCCGCCGGGCTCGAGCGGCCGGACCGGGGTCACCACGATCGGATCGACACCGTCGTCGGGGACCGCCACCGGCGCGGCGGGCTGCTCCCGCACCGCCGCGGGTCCCGGCGCCGGGCCGTCCCCATCCGACAGCATCACCGCCGCGCCGGCCGCCGCAGCCGCCACCGCGACCGTCACGGCGGCGGCCCGGCGCAGACCGGGCCGGCGGCCCGGCGGCGGCGCTGCGAGGTCCCCGGAATCCTCCGGTGGCTGCAGGTCGCGGACCAGTTCCGCGAGCTCGCCCAGCGTCTTTGCGGACATCGCCCGGGCCGTCCGATCCCGGTGCTCCCCGAAATCGAGCTGGCCGTCGGTGTAGGCGGTGTCGAGACGGCCACAGACCAGTGCCCGGTCGATGTCGCGTGCCCGCGTTCGCGGCGTGTGTCGGCTCACCACCCGGGCAGCCTAGAACGCCCGATATGGGCGCGTCGCGCAGTCGCGCGCCCCACACCCCGCCCACCCACGTGCCGTCCGCACGTACTCTGGACCCGTGCGGATACAGCGGCAGGTGGTGGACTACGCGCTGCAGCGCAGGTCGCTGCTCGCCCAGGTCTACTCGGGGCGGACCGGCGTCGCAGAGGTGTGCGACGCCAGCCCCTACCTGCTCCGCGCCGCCAAGTTCCACGGTCGGGGCAGTGACGTGGTCTGCCCGATCTGCCGCAAGGAGCAGCTGACACTCGTGTCGTGGGTGTTCGGCGACAAGCTCGGCCCGGTGTCCGGGTCGGCCCGCACCGCGGAGGAACTGGTCCGCCTGGCCGCCAGCCAGGAGGAGTTCTCCGTCCACGTGGTCGAGGTGTGCCGCACGTGCAGCTGGAACCACCTTGTCCAGTCCTATGTCCTGGGGGCGGAACCCGCGCCCAAGCGGCCCCGCCGCAGGTCGACCGGCCAGAGCCGCCGCACCGCGAGCGAGTGAGCCGTGCGCGACCCCTGCTGAACCGCCCCGTCACCGCGGACCCCGTCCCCGGTGACTCCGTCCCCCTGTGACACTGCACTGCCCGAAGAACACTGCACTGCCCGAACGCGCGCTGCCCGACGAGACCGAAGTCTGCAGACGTGAAACGAGGACGCGTGCCACCGCGTCCGCGCTACCGGTTGGAGATGAGTACGTGAGTTCCCCCCACAACGATCCGCAGGGCGAACGGCCGAGGCCGCCGCACGGGAACGGACCGGCAGGTCCCCCGCCGCCGCGGCGACCGGGACCCGTGGGGGAACCCCCGCCCGGACGCGCACCCGGGGGTGGGCCGCCCATGGATCGGCGGATGCCGCCGCCGGGACGCCCCTATCCGCCGCAGCCGCGCCCCCAGCAGGGCGGGCCGCAGCCGTACCCGCCGCAGCAGTTCGCCGCGGGGAACCCACAAGCGCCGCGACCGCAGCAGCCGCCGCAGGACCGCACCCGGCAACTGCCGCCCCAGAACCGGCCCCCGGTGCCGAACCAGAACCGTCAGCAGCCGCCCAACCGGCCGGCTGGCGGCCCGCCCGGGCCCGGCGGGCGTCCCCCCACGCCTCCGCCCACCGCGCGCGGCGGTGGCGACGAGCCGCCCCGCGGTGGTGGCGAGCCCAAGTCGACGCGCTGGCGCACCGTGCGGCGCGTCGGCTACGCGGCCGTGGCGCTGGCTCTGGTACTGCCCATCCTCGCGTTCATGCTGGCCTACGTCGTCCAGGAGGTCCCGCGACCCGGTGACCTGAAGACCAACCAGGTGGCCACCGTCTACGCGGCCGACGGCTCGACCGTCATCACCAAGGTGGTGCCGCCCGAAGGCAACCGCACCGAGGTGCGGCTCGACGAGATTCCCGAGCACGTCCGCAACGCCGTGCTCGCCGCCGAGGACCGCGACTTCTACAGCAACCCGGGATTCTCGGTCAGCGGCTTCGCCCGCGCGGCCCGCGACAACATCCTCGGCCGGGAGAGCGCCGGCGGTGGTTCGACCATCACCCAGCAGTACGTGAAGACGGCGCTGGTCGGCTCCGAGCGCACCCTCACCCGCAAGATGAAGGAACTCGTCCTCGCGTCCAAGATGGCCAACCAGTGGTCCAAGGACGACATCCTCGCCGCCTACCTGAACACCATCTACTTCGGGCGCGGTGCGTACGGCATCGCCGCCGCCTCCACGGCGTACTTCGGCAAGCCGGTCGGCGAGCTCAGCGTCGAGGAGGGCGCGGTGCTCGCCTCCTCCATCCAGCTGCCGTCGCTGCTGGACCCGGAGACCAACCCGGAGGGCGCCCAGGCGCGCTGGAACTACGTCCTCGACGGGATGGTGTCCGCCGGCACCCTGAACGCGGCCGACCGGGCGTCGATGCAGTACCCGCGGTACGTGCCGCTGGCCGAGGTCGACAACGGCGGCCAGAGCAACGGGCCGGAGGGCCTGCTGCGCAACCAGGTGCTCCGGGAGCTCTCCGAGGAAGGCATCGACGAGACCCTGCTCAACACCGAGGGACTCCAGATCACCACCACGATCGACCCACAGGCGCAGGAAGCCGCGCTCGACGCCGTCCGCACCAACATGGAGGGCGAGCCGGAGGAGCTGCGCACCGCCGTCGTGTCCGTCGATCCGCGCAGCGGCGCCGTCCGCGCCTACTACGGCGGCGACGACGGCGCCGGGTTCGATTTCGCCCAGTCCGGCCTGCAGACCGGATCGTCGTTCAAGGTGTTCGGCCTGGCCGCCAACCTCGACCAGGGCAACCCGTTGTCCGCCATGTACGACAGCGGCCCGCTCACCGTCAACGGCATCTCGATCGGCAACGTCGAAGGCGAGAACTGCGGCACCTGCACCATCGCCGAGGCGCTGAAGCGGTCGCTCAACACCAGCTTCTACCGGATGATGCTCGAGATGGACAACGGCCCGCAGGCCATCGCCGACATGGCGCACCAGCTCGGCATCCCCGAGGAGATCCCCGGGGTCGGCGAGACCCTCACCGAGCCGGGCGGCGTCGGCCCCAACTACGGCATCGTGCTCGGGCAGTACCAGTCCCGCGTGATCGACATGGCGTCGGCGTATGCGACGCTCGCCGCGTCCGGCACCTACCACGAGCCCTACTTCGTGCAGAAGGTCGTCACCGCCGACGGCACGGTGCTGCTCGACCGCGGCACCCCGGCCGGGGAACAGCGGGTCGACGAGGCCGTCGCCGACAACACCACCGCCGCGATGATGCCGATCGCCGCGTACTCCAACGGGCACGCCCTCGCCGGCGGCCGGCCGTCCGCCTCCAAGACCGGCACCGCCCAGCTCGGGGACACCGGCTCGAACAAGGACGCCTGGATGGTCGGCTACACGCCGTCGCTGTCCACGGCCGTGTGGGTCGGCACCGAACAGGGCCTGCCCCTGGAGAACAGCTGGGGCGGCATGATCTACGGCTCCGGCCTGCCGTCGGACATCTGGAAGGACACGATGGACGGCGCCCTCGACGGCACCGACGTCGAGAAGTTCCCGACGCCCGAACCGATCGCCGGACAGGCCGGCGTGCCGGCGTACTCCGCGCCGGCGCCGCCGAAGACCACGACGCCGACCCCCACGACGACCGAGCGGACGACGCCGGAGCTGCCCACGCCGCCGGAGATCACGACCCGCAACGTCGAGATCCTCCCGGGCGTGACCATCCCCATGCCGGGGGTGGCGCCGCAGACGACCACGCAGCGGGTGCCCACGCCGACTCCCACCACGGAGGCGGACACGCCGGGCTTCGGGACACAGGACGACTCGACCGGCACCGGTGAAGACCAGCAGTCCGGCAACAGCCGGTTCCAGGAGGACCCCGTCGGCGCCACACCCGGCGGGTAGCCTCGCGGGGTGACCGAGAAGAGAGAGCTCGCGTCGCCGGGTCCGCTCGTCGCAGATCGCCGATCCGCGGACTGGCGCGACGCACCCGGATGGACCGACCCGACGGTGTCGCGCCTGTCCACCGTCATCGGCGGACCCGTCGGGCGGTACGCCCTGCTCGGACGCACTCGCTTCTTCACGCCGCTGCGCGCGATGCTGCTCCTCGCGGTGGTGTTCCTCGCCCTCGGCTGGTTCACCAAGGCCGCCTGCATCCAGCAGGGACCGGTCGGCGAGGGTGGCGCGCTCGGACTGGACTGGAGCGACAACCGGCAGTACGTCGCCATGTGCTACTCCGACGTCGTGCCGCTCTACGGCGCCGAACGCCTGAGTACCGGCGCCTTCCCGTACAAGACGTCGTGGGAGGAGCCCGGCCCGGACGGGCAGACCCAGGTCCGGTACATGGAGTATCCGGTCCTCGCCGGCCTCTACCAGTACGTCTCGATGCGGGCCGCGAAGGCCTGGGACGCCACGTCGTGGCTTCCGGGCGGCCTGCAGGTGGCGATCTACTTCGACATCGTCGCCGTCGGTCTCGC
Organism: Rhodococcus sp. M8; assembly: GCF_015654185.1. NCBI lineage: Bacteria > Bacillati > Actinomycetota > Actinomycetes > Mycobacteriales > Nocardiaceae > Rhodococcus > Rhodococcus sp. M8. The sequence goes on along the minus strand of NZ_CP064065.1, from coordinate 3,659,725 downwards.
CATGGCCTGGCTGGCCACCGTGTGGGCCACCGCCCTCTCCGCCGGCCGCCGCATCTGGGACGCGGCGCTCGTCGCCGCCTCGCCGCTGGTCGTCGTGCACGCCTTCACCAACTTCGATGCGCTCGCCACCGCGTTCGCGGCCGGCGGGTTGCTGGCCTGGGCGCGACGGCGACCGGTGCTCGCCGGGGTGCTGCTCGGACTCGGTGCCGCCACCAAGCTGTATCCGCTGCTGCTGTTCGGCCCGCTGTTGCTGCTGTGCCTGCGCACCGGGAAGCTGCGGGCGCTCGGGCAGGCGGCCGGTGCCGCGGCCGTCGCGTGGCTCGTGGTGAACCTGCCGATCATGGTCCTCTACCCGCGCGGCTGGGCCGAGTTCTTCCGGCTCAACACCGACCGCGGCGCGGACCCCGATTCGATCTACAACGTCGTGCGGTCGCTGACCGGCTGGTCCGGCTGGGACACCTCCACGCTGAACTCGGTGTCGCTGCTGCTGTTCGCCGTGGCCTGCGCCGGCATCGCGTGGCTCGCGTGGACGGCTCCGCGCCGCCCCCGCCTCGCCCAGCTGTGCTTCCTCGTGGTTGCCGCGTTCCTGCTCACCAACAAGGTGTGGAGCCCCCAGTACTCGCTGTGGCTGGTGCCGCTCGCCGTGCTGGCTCTGCCGCACCGGCGGATCCTGCTGGCGTGGATGACGATCGACGCCCTCGTCTGGGTGCCGCGCATGTACTTCTATCTCGGCGCCGAGAACAAGGGCCTGCCCGAGCAGTGGTTCACGACCACCGTCCTGCTGCGCGACCTCGCGGTCGTGGCGCTGTGCGCGCTCGTCGTCCGGCAGATTCTCCGGCCGGCCGAAGATCTCGTGCGCTACGGCTTCGTCGACGACCCCGTGGGTGGCGTGCTCGACCATGCCCCCGACGCTCCCCCGCGCCGGCTCCCGGGCCGTCTCCGTCCCGGCATCCGGCGGACATCACCTCCCGAATCGGCCGATCGGCAGACACCCGCGACGAGCACCGTCCCGTAGCCCCGGCCCGAGCCGCGCGCGACGGGTGCTGCCTGCGCGCGTAAAAACTTGCGCGGGAAGCATTTTCGCGCGCAAGTGCTCGTCCGCGACGAGCGCCGTCTACACGCGGAGCGCGTTGAAGGGCGCGACGGGGAGGTTGCGGACGACGAACCAGCCCAGCACGACCCACAGCACGAGCTGCGGCGCCCACCGCCACTGGTACCACTGGGCGATCCGGTGGTCACGGACCCGGCCGGCCGTCCACACGGCGAACGACCACCCCAGGAGAAGCACGGCGAGCACCCCGAGCGCGTTGTACCGCAGGGCGGCCGGAACATCGAGATGCAGCAGCGAATACAGCATCCGCGACGATCCGCACCCGGGACACCAGATGCCGAACAGGACGCGGGTCGGGCACGGCGGGATCGGGCCGCCCGGCGTCGTCGGGTCGGCCCACGCGACGGCCGCGCACACACACGCCGACACGGCCGCCACCCCGACGGGTGCGGCGAGCCGGGCGGCGAGCGTCTGCACGACCGGATGCCTCAGTAGCTCGACGACGAGACCGCCGCGGCGAGGACGACGATGTAGAAGACGACGATCACCACCCACACCGCCACGCTCGCCACCACCGACCAGATCGCCCACTTCTTCGCGTCGTCGGCCGCCCGGCGTGCGGCATCGAACTGGCCCTGCGCCCACAGGGAGTTGACCTGGCTCGCCTTGATGATCGAGACGACACCGAGCGGCAGGCAGCACAGGATCGTCGTGAGAATGCCCCACACCAGGTTGTTCTCGGGCGGCGGCCCGAACTGCGGGCCGGGGTAGTACCCGTATCCGCCCGGCGGGGGATAACCGCCCGGATTGTTCGGCGGGTACTGCGGATAGTCGCTCATCGTCGTCCTCGATCACCCCATCGGGATCCCAGCCTGTTCCGGGGTCCCCCCGCGCGGAAGGGTAGACCAGCCGCGGTCACCTGGCGAGACGGTCGGCCACCCGCGCCTCGAGACCCACCCGGGCGGCCGGCCAGTCGTCGTCGGTCATCGCGAACAGCGCCGTGGTGCGCCAGCTGCCGTCGCGGCGTCGCCGATGCTTGCGCAGCAAGCCCTCGAACCCGGCGCCGAGCCGGGTGATCGCCGCGCGCGACTGCGCGTTGTGTTCGTCGGTGTGCCACTCCACGCGGACCGCGCCGAGATCGTCGAAGGCGCGGCGCAGCAACAGCAGTTTCGACTCGGGATTGGCGGCGCCACCGTGCACCGCGCGCGAGAGCCACGTGTGCCCGACCGCCAGCGTCCGGTGCCGGGGATCGATCAGGTAGTACGACGTGGTGCCGACGACGGCGCCGACGGACTTGTCGACGACCGCGTACGGCAGGCGGTCCGGATCGTCGAGCGCGGTACGGACGAACGCGTCGGTGTCGTCGCGTGTCCGGAGGTCGGCGGACGTCCACCGGAAGATCGCGTCGGCATCGTCGACGGCCGCGAGCAGGCCGGGCGCGTGTCCCGCGGCCAGCGGTTCGAGGCGAATCCGCGTGCCGTCGAGCACCGGCTGCTCGTACCAGGCCGTGCTCATCCGGGTCTTCCGCTCATCGCCGGCATCCGGGGCCGCTCCTCGTCGGGTGGGGTCGGGTCGGGCCGGCGCAGCGGCGCGCCGGCGAACACGAAGAACAGTACGACGAGCAGCACGGCCCGGCCCCACACCCCGACGAGGGTGAGCAGCAGCGGGATCGTGGTGTCGGTCCGGGTCATGGTCGCGTCGAACCACAGGAACACGCCGATGCCGATCGCGAGGTCCACGGTGAGGTACGAGACGATCAGCGGCCACCGCACCCGCAGCAGCACCAGGAACGGCAGCAACCACAGGGTGTACTGCGGCGAATGCACCTTGTGCAGCAGCAGGAATCCGCACAGCATCGCGGCGCCGACCGCCACCCAGGGATAGCAGCCGTCGCGACGGTACCGCCGCCACCCCAGCCACAGGGCCAGCGCGAAGGCGGCGCAGATCAGCAACGGCGAGGCGACGGAGACGAGGTCGTTGTACTCGGCCGTGACCTCGGTGTCCTGATAGCCCCCGACGAGGGGCCGCAGCCCCCAGTACCAGATCGAATTGCTCGTGGCGTCGGCCGCGCGGTTGCTCTGGAACTCGAACGATGCGCGCCACCCCGGATACCCGAGCAGCGCGAACGGCAGGTTCACGGCGATCACCGTCGCCGCCGCCGCGGCGCCCACCGCCACCGCGCCCCGCACGTCCCGCCGCGGCCCGGGCTCGTCCCCGCCGGTGAGGACGTATGCGATCAGCGGCAGCACGAAGATGCCGGGATACACCTTGAGGCAGAACCCGATGGCGAGCAGGACGGCGGCGATCACCGCGCGGGTGCGCAGCGGCCAGCGGCGCACCCCGAGCACGGCGACGGCCCCGACGGTGGTCGCGACGACGGGCAGGTCCCAGTTCAGGAACGCGTACATCACGAGGGGCGGCGTGGCCGACCAGAGCAGCGCGGCCCACCCGGCCAGCCGGCCGAGGTACCAGGCGACGAGCAGGCCGAACGGTGCCAGCAGCAGCGCGGAGTGCAGGAGGAACTCGGCGTCGGTGTCGGCGCGCAGGGCCCCCACCCACATGAGGATGCCGCTGAGCACCGGGTACTCGACGGTGCCGCCGGTGAGCACGCCGTCGCGGGTGATGCCGCCGTCGAGGAACGGGAACAGGTGCAGGTTGATGCCGCGACCGATCCACAGCTGCTGGATGTCGGAGTAGCAGACCGTGGCGTCCTTGACCGCGTCGAAACGCACGCTGCGCCCTTGCGGGTCGAACGGTGGTGCGGCGCAGCGGGCCTTGTTCAGGTAGCCGAGCCACATGGCGAGCGCGCACGTCACGACGGCGACGAGCGCGGGCGTCCGGGAACTCGTGCGCATGTTCTTCACCCTAGGCGAATTTCGCTGGTCAAGGGCGCATCGTGTAGCCTGCATGGGTTGCTGACGCAACGACCCTCCTGTCACGGACCGTCCGTGACCGCCCATAGTCCATAGGAGGTGATGAGGTCTTATGCGTCATTACGAACTGATGGTCATTCTCGACCCCAGCCTGGACGAGCGCACTGTCGCCCCGTCGCTGGATACGTTCCTCAACGTCGTTCGCCAGGACGGCGGCAAGATCGACAAGGTCGACGTGTGGGGTAAGCGTCGTCTCGCGTACGAGATCGCCAAGCACAGCGAAGGCATCTACGCGGTGATCGACATCAGCGCTACGCCCGCCACGGTTGCGGAGCTGGATCGCCAGCTCGGCCTGAACGAGTCGGTGCTCCGCACCAAGGTTCTGCGCCACGGCAAGTGAGTCTGTCGGCGTCCGGCCGTAGGCTCGGGCGCATCAGGACTCCACACACAGCAGGAGGAACCACATGGCAGGCGACACCGTCATCACCGTCATCGGCAATCTGACGGCTGATCCCGAGCTGCGTTTCACCCCGGCGGGAGCTGCGGTCGCGAACTTCACCGTCGCGTCGACGCCCCGCATCTTCGACCGTCAGTCCAACGAGTGGAAAGACGGCGAGGCGCTGTTCCTGCGCTGCAACATCTGGCGCGAGGCGGCGGAGAACGTGGCCGAGAGCTTGACCCGTGGCTCGCGCGTGATCGTGCAGGGCCGCCTCAAGCAGCGCAGCTACGAGACGCGTGAAGGCGAGAAGCGCACTGTCGTGGAGCTCGAGGTCGACGAGATCGGCCCCTCGCTCCGCTACGCGACGGCCAAGGTCAACAAGGCCAGCCGTGGCGGTGGCGGGGGCGGCTTCGGTGGTTCCTCCGGAGGATCGGGTGGGGCTCGTGCCAGCGCGAGCACCGGCGGGGACGACCCGTGGGGCAGCGCGCCGGCGGCGGCGGGCTCCTTCGGCGGGGACGACGAACCCCCGTTCTGATCCGACCTTCGATCGGAACATTCGGAAAGTACGGAGAAAGACCATGCCTAAGGCGCCCGCGCGCGAAAAGGTTTTGAAGAAGAAGGTCTGCACCTTCTGCAAGGAAAAGAACGTGCAGATCGACTACAAGGACACGACGTTGCTGCGTAAGTACGTCAGCGATCGCGGCAAGATCCGCGCTCGCCGTGTCACGGGCAACTGCGTGCAGCACCAGCGCGACGTTGCCATCGCTGTGAAGAACTCGCGTGAGGTGGCCCTGCTTCCTTACGTCTCGACGGCTCGCTAAGGAAAGGGAGGGACACACGATGAAGCTCATTCTCACCGCTGACGTGGACAACCTCGGTGCGCCTGGCGACACCGTCGAGGTCAAGGACGGCTACGGCCGCAACTACCTGCTGCCCCGCGGCCTGGCGATCGTCGCCACCCGTGGTGCCCAGAAGCAGGTCGAGGGCATCCGCCGCGCCCAGGAGGCTCGTGCGGTGCGCGGCCTCGATCATGCCAAGGAGCTCAAGGCCGCCATCGAGGGCCTCGAGAACGTCTCCCTGGCCGTGAAGACCGCCGGGGACTCGGGCAAGCTGTTCGGCTCGGTCACCGCGGCCGACGTCGCCGGCGCCATCAAGGCCGCCGGTGGCCCGGTCGTCGACAAGCGCATCATCGAGCTGCCCAAGGCGCACATCAAGTCGACCGGCAAGCACACGGTCGTCGTGAAGCTGCACCCGGACGTGACCGCGAAGTTCGATCTGAACGTCGTGGCCGCCTGATTCCGGCTCCCGAAGAGCCCTGCACACAGTGTGTGCAGGGCTCTTCGTCGTCTTTCCACAGGGGCTGTGGATAACCCCACAGGGGTACCGGTAGGTTTGTGATCCGCGGCACGGCATTCCGGGGCCGGGAGGACGGAACACGCCCGGAAACACATCCGTGGCGACACGCCGAATCGATTGTTCTCCACACCTGTGAAAGTCGATTTTCCCGGTCTGAACAGCAGCGATGCGAAGTGTGAGATGCGTTGTCCCCAGGTTGTCCCCAAGGGGTGCACAAGGCCGTCCTCCCCTTTCCACAATTCATCCACAGTTGTGTGCACAGGCGGATTTGGACGCCGCCCTCCGAGTGCCTAACGTCGAGCGCGCGCGTCCCGGACGACGTGTCGGTGGGGCCGGGTAGAAGTGGTGTCGAGCGCCGGTGGACGGGGTCTGTCCGCGGCGGAGGTGCCGAGAAGGGGAAGGACGGCGTCGCGTGGCTGTAGTAGACGATCGGGGCCATTCCGACTACCCGGGACCGCCCGAGGAGCCGGCCGGCGACTTCGGCCGCCAGCCCCCGCAGGACATGGTTGCGGAGCAGTCCGTGCTCGGTGGCATGCTGCTCAGCAAGGACGCCATCGCCGACGTGCTCGAAGTGCTGCGGCCCGGCGATTTCTACCGTCCCGCCCATCAGGCCGTCTACGACGCCGTCCTCGACCTCTACAGCCGCGGTGAGCCCGCCGACCCCGTCACGGTGTCCGCGGAACTCGACCGGCGCGGAGAACTCCGCCGCATCGGCGGCGCCGCCTACCTGGTGACCCTGACCCAGACCGTGCCCACCGCTGCGAACGCGAGCTACTACGCCGAGATCGTCGCCGAGAAGGCCATCCTCCGCCGCCTCGTCGAGGCCGGAACGCGCATCGTCCAGTACGGCTACGCCGGCTCCGAGGGCCAGGACGTCGCCGAGGTCGTCGACCGGGCCCAGGCCGAGATCTTCGAGGTCTCCGAGCGCCGCACATCCGAGGACTTCGTCCCGCTCGAAGAGCTGTTGCAGCCCACCATGGACGAGATCGACTCGATCGCCAGCCGCGGCGGCATCTCCCTCGGTGTGCCCACCGGATTCGCCGAGCTCGACGAGGTCACCAACGGTCTCCATCCCGGGCAGATGATCATCGTCGCCGCCCGTCCGGGCGTCGGCAAGGCGCTGGCCCTCGACACTCCCCTGCCCACCCCCGGCGGTTGGTCGACCATGGGCGAGGTCGCCGCCGGCGACGAACTCCTCGACGCCCACGGCCGCCCCACCCGGGTGCTGGCCGCCACCGAGGTGCTGCACGGCCGGCCGTGCTTCGAGGTGGAATTCTCCGACGGCACCGTCCTCGTCGCCGACGAACAGCACCAGTGGGTCACCTCCGACGGCGGCCCGTCGCGCGTGCGCACCACCGGGGAGATCGCCGCGTCCCTCGCGGACGGTCACGTCGTCGGCAATGTCGCCGCGCTGCAGCTGCCCGTCGCCGATCTGCCCGTTGCCCCGTTCACCCTCGGCGCCTGGCTCGGCGGCCCCTCCGCCGATCCCCACGTGCACATGCGGGTGCAGGGCGAGGGCGGGTTCGCCGAGGAACTCATGACGCTCGGCGCCCGCATCCCCGGCGCCTACCAGCGGGCAGCGGAACGGCAGCGGCGCGAGCTGCTCGCCGGTCTGCTCGACGCCGGCGGCCACGTCGGTGACGACGGCACCGTCCGCTTCGAATCCGACTGCGCCCGTCTGCGCGACGACGTCGCCGAGCTCCTGGCCGGCCTCGGCTACACCTGCACCACCACCGGTTCCACGGTGCGCTTCGCCACCGACGACGACGTCTTCGTCCTCCCCAGCAAGGCCAAGGCACACAAGGAGACCCGCACGGCGGTGCCGCGGGAACGCCGCATCGTCGCCGTCCGCCCCGTCGAGTCCGTGCCGGTGCGGTGCGTCGAGGTCGACGGCGAGCACCTGTACCTCGCCGGACGGTCCATGATCCCCACCCACAACTCCACGCTCGGCATGGACTTCCTGCGGTCCTGCTCCGTCAAGCACGGCATGGCCTCCGTCATGTTCTCCCTCGAGATGGGCAAGACCGAAATCGTCATGCGGCTGCTCTCGGCCGAGGCGAAGATCAAGCTCGGCGACATGCGTTCGGGCCGCATGACCGACGACGACTGGACCCGGCTCGCCCGGCGGATGAGCGAGATCAGCGAAGCGCCGCTGTACATCGACGACTCCCCCAACCTGACGATGATGGAGATCCGCGCAAAGGCGCGGCGCCTCAAGCAGAAACACGACATCCGGCTGATCGTCGTCGACTACCTGCAGCTGATGACCTCCGGTAAGAAGGTCGAGTCCCGCCAGCAGGAGGTCTCCGAATTCTCCCGTAGCCTCAAGCTTCTCGCGAAGGAGCTCGAGGTCCCGGTGGTCGCGATCTGTCAGCTCAACCGTGGCCCCGAGCAGCGCACCGACAAGAAGCCGATGGTCTCCGATCTTCGCGAGTCGGGTTGCCTCACTGCGAGCACCCGCGTCCTGCGCGCGGACAACGGCTGCGAGGTCACCCTCGGCGAGTTGCTGGCCAGTGGTGAACAGCCCGTCGTCTGGTCGCTGGACGAGCGCATGCGTATGGTCGCCCGCCCGATGACCAAGGTGTTCCCGAGCGGACGCAAGGAAGTGTTCCGCCTGACGCTCGACTCCGGGCGTCAGGTCGAGGCCACCGCGAACCATCCCTTCCTCACCGTGGACGGGTGGATTCCCCTCGGCGAGCTGACGGCCGGGGAGCGCGTCGCAGTACCCCGCGCGGTTCCTGCCCCCCTCGAGACGCACGCCGTCTCGGAGGACGACGTCGGCGCCCTGGCTGAGCGCACCGTCGCCGATAGCTCTGTTCCGCCACAGGCATTCTCGCTGCCGAAGGAACAGATCGCCGCGCTCGTGTGCCACGTCTGGGAGGGCAACGGGATCGTCGCGTGGGACGCGGTCGAAGGACGAGCCGCTGTCCGGTATCCGTCCGCAGACCGGCGCCTCGCCGACGACCTGGCCCGCCTTCTCCTGCGAATCGGTGTCTTCGCTCGGATCGCCGCGGCCGGAACAGGCTCGGGCTGGGATGTTGTCGTCACCGGTCCGGAGAATCAGGCCGTCTTCCTGCACGACGTGGGTGCACACGGCACTGCGGCGCAGTGGGTGCTCGCTCAGCTCGGGCCGAAGCTCGTACGCCACGACGCCGACACCCTGACACCCGACGTCGAGGCGACGCTGAGCCGGCTCCTCGCAGTCGAGGAGCTCGCCCCCCGTGAGCTGGTCGCGGCCGCGGCTTCGCGGTCCGCAGGGGGTTCGCGATCGAGTCTGGCCCAGGTGGCGGGCGTCCTCGACACCGCCGACATCGAAATGCTCGCCACCAACAATGTGTACTGGGACGAGATCGTGTCCGTCACCAGCATCGGTGAGCAGGACGTGTTCGACGGGACCGTCCCGGGCACACACAACTTCGTTGCCGACGGCATCTCGGTGCACAACAGTCTCGAGCAGGACGCCGACATGGTGATCCTGCTGCACCGGCCCGACGCATTCGAACGTGACGACCCGCGCGGCGGCGAGGCGGACCTGATCCTCGGCAAGCACCGCAACGGTCCGACCGCCACCATCACCGTCGCGCACCAGCTGCACCTGTCGCGGTTCGTGGACATGGCGCGGGGCTGAGATCACTCGGCCGGCGTCGTACATGTACCTGGCGAACTCGTTCACGCGCTGGGACCGGTGGACCGCCCGGTCGCAGGCATACTCCATTGTCGTGCAGACGCCGAACGCGATCACGGTCCCTTCAGTCCTTTGATGCCGCCGCCATCTTCTTGTCGCATCGATCAGATTGAATGCGGAAGTGGCACTGGGAATCCGGGCGGTGTGAGACCCTGTACACCATATCGAACATATGTTTGGGGGGCGTATGGGTGGGCAGATGATCCGAGGCGACAGGTCTACTGGAATGCCTGCGGCAGAACAGGATAGCCTTCTCGAGAGTGATGAAACCGGGGTGGTGCGCTGGCTTGGCTCCGAATCGCGAATTGTTTCGTCTCAGAAGGGTGCGAGTTCTGCTGTCACGTCGCTCTCGGACGGATCAGGCATCGGCTGCGTGTGGTCCTTGGACGAGCGGATGCGATTCGTTCCGAAGCAGATCGAGCCGCTCGCGCAATGCACGAAGCGTCGCACGCTTGTGGTAACGCTTGCCTCGGGGCGGCAATTAGCGGCTGTAGCCGGTCAAGCCCTTCTCAAGGTTGAGGGCTGGGTTGCCATCGAAAAGTTGGATATAGGGAGTCGGATCGCGATCCCTCGTCGAATCCCGGAGCCGGACGACGTACAGTCGATGCCGGCGGCTGAGGTGATCCTACTGGCCCATATGATCGGTGACGGATCTTGCATCAAGAGGCAGCCGGTTCGGTACGCGAGCATCGACGAACAGAATCTAGCGGCAGTCGTTGCGGCGGCGGAACACTTCGGTGTGACCGCAGTGCGGGATGAGTATCCAGTAGCGCGATGTGTCACATTGCGGCTGCGCTCTCCTGAGCGATTGACCCACGGTAAACGGAATCCGATCGCCGCCTGGCTCGACGGACTGGGCTTGTTTGGTCTGCGCAGTTATGAGAAGTTCGTTCCTGCGAAAGTGTTCGCACTGCCCAATACGCAGGTCGCACTGTTCGTTCGACATCTGTGGGCGACCGACGGATCTGTGCGGTGGGATGCCAAAGGGCATCAGGCTCGTGTCTACTACGCAACAACGAGTCAGCGCCTCGCCGACGACCTCGTTCAGCTGCTGCTCCGTCTCGGGGTGCACGGTCGTGTCAAGCGAGTACCCAAGTCGGGCTATCGGGATTGCTACCACGTGACGATTGACGGCGCAGAAAATCAACGGCTCTTCCTGCAGGATATCGGAGTGCACGGTCAGCGCGGCGACCATGCACGTCGTGTTCTGGAGGAACTGGCAACCGTCGCGCCGAATACCAATGTCGACACTGTCCCGAGAGAAGTGTGGACGGTGGTGCGACAGTCGCTGACTCGAACGGGCATGACACATCGAGGCTTCGCCGCAGCCATGAATACGCAGTTTTGCGGATCGACAATGTGGAAGCACTCGCCAAGCCGGCGCGACTGGCACGGATCGCGTCAGTCCTCGACGATCCGGGACTCGCCCTACTTGCGGGAAGTGACGTTTTCTGGGATCGAATCGTCGGATGCGTAGACGTCGGCATGCAGGATGCGCTCGCGGTGAGAACCACTGATCCCATCAACCTTGTTGCCAACGGAGTCTGCACAACTCCCGGTGACTGAACAATTCGAGTACCCAGCACCGAAGTCGCAGGAAACCCACGTGCCGGTACTCCCCTGCACAAGGATTGGATCAACGGGGGTAGTGGAGGCACTGCAAGCTGTCAAGGTTGGAAAGCCGACGGGGAATACCGGAACACTGGTCATCGAGATTTCGCGGTGTTCGAGGTGGCGCGATCGGTGATCGCAAGCGAGCTCGAGAACATTGCTGTGTGGTGCGCGCCTATCGGTTCGAGGATCAGAGGCGACAAGCACTCACGATCGTCCGTGTGTTCTTGCCTTGTACGGGGGCCGTGTGGTGGCGGACGGATTTCATCCGCCACCACACTTGGCTGACCTTTGATGCGGTCGGGTAAGGACCGGACGTCGGCCCCAGTCGCCCCGCTGGCCCCGCACGCCCGGACCTCGAACCAGCAATCCGTGTCGACGCGCTACCGCACCGGCCGGCTCGTCGACAGCGCGAGGGCGCCGAGTACGCCGACGGCGGCGAAGGCGTAGAAGCCCCAGGGGTAGGCGACGCCGGCCTGCAGCACCCGAGTTGGCTCACGTTTCCGGGATGAACAGCGGCTCACGTCTGTGACCTGCAGTTTCTCGTCGGGATCGGTCTGATTTCACGCACTAACGGCGCTGGTTCTAGGCTCGGCAGGTGGCGTTTGTCAGGAAGGTGCGCACCAAATCCGGGGCCACGGCCGTGCAGATCGCCCGATATGTGGGCGGCCGGCAGGAGATCGTCAAGCACATCGGTTCCGCACATACCGACGTCGAACTCGGCATGCTTCTCGAACGCGCTCGGGCCTGGCTCGAACCCGATCAGCAGGTTCTCGATCTGGGCGTCACCCCGCAGGTTCCGGTCGAAAAGCCCCTGGCCGGCGGCCAGAGCGCACTTTTCGACCCTGCTCAGCGAACTTCGCAGGTGGACGCGCCGGGGCGCACCGAATCGACCGGGTCGGTGCTGCTGCGCCAGGTGCTGACCGATGTGTACGACCAGCTCGGGTTCGGGATCGTCGACGATGCGGTCTTCCGCGATCTGGTGATCGCCCGCATCGTCGAGCCCGGCTCGAAACTCGACGCCGGTCGCGTCCTGAAGGACCTCGGGGCCGATCCGCCGAGCTACGCCACGATCAAACGCCACCTGGGGCAGATCAATACCGGCAGATACCGGGATCGCATCGCCGAGCAGTGTTTCGAGTATGCCGCCGAAACCGGTGGTTTGAGCCTGTTGTTGTACGACGTGACGACCTTGTACTTCGAAGCAGAAAAGGAAGATGACCTGCGCAAAGTCGGGTACTCGAAGGAACGGCGGGTCGACCCGCAGATCGTGGTGGGGTTGCTTGTGGACAGAACCGGTTTCCCGCTGGAGATCGGATGCTACGAGGGCAATTCGGCCGAAACCCGCACGATCGTGCCGATCGTACGGCAGTTCCAGGCCCGCCACGACCTCGACGGGGTCGAGATGGTCGTGGCCGCTGACGCCGGGATGCTGTCCGCCGCCAACCTCGCAGCGTTGGACGAGGCCGGACTGAAGTTCATCGTCGGCTCCCGTACCACGAAGGCGCCCGGTGATCTTGCATCGCACTTCCATTGGAATGGAAACGTTTTCACCGATGGCCAGATCATCGACACCATCACTCCGCGGCACGGCCGCTCCGTGGTCAACAATCCCCGGCGACGGGCCGAGCCAATCTGGAACGCGACAGCGCATCCGAACGCGTGGCGGGCGATCTGGCAGTACTCACGCAGCCGCGCCGGCCGGGACGAGAAGACCCTCAATGCCCAGGAGGCCCGTGCCCGGGCGGTGGTCGACGGGGACACGGTTCCGAAGTCCACGCGGTTCGTGACGGTGACCGCGAAGGGCCGGCGACTGGACACCGCCTCGCTCGAGCGGGCACGGATGCTCGTCGGCCTGAAAGGTTACGTCACCAATCTCCCTGCCCCATTGATGGATCCGCGTGAAATCATCGCGAAGTACCACGAGTTGTGGCACGTCGAGCAGTCGTTTCGGATGTCGAAGACGGATCTGCGGGCCCGGCCGATCTTCCATCGCACCCGCGATGCGATCGAGGCGCACCTGACCGTGGTGTTCGCGGCGTTGGCCGTTTCCCGGGTGGTGCAGGAACGCAGTGGCCTCGCGATCGGCAAGGTCGTCAAGCTGCTGCGACCGTTGCGGTCGGCGACCATCGCGATCAACGGCACCCGACACACGTTCCCACCGCAGGTCGACGCCGACCTACAAGCACTGCTCGACCGGATTTCAGGATCTGGACTCACGCACTAACAAAATGAGCCAACTCGGGTAGAAGCCCCAGGGGTAGGCGACGCCGGCCTGCAGCAGCGCGCCGCCGAGGATCGGACCGCAGATCGCGCCGATGCGGCCCACGCCGGCGGACCAGCCGAGCGCCGTGGCGCGTGCCTCGGCCGGGTAGGCCGCGCTCGTGAAGGCGTAGACGAGTACCTGGGAGCTGAAGACGAAGCACCCGGCGAGGAACACCAGCACGTAGACGCCGTAGGCGAGGTTGATGCTGAGCGTGGCGAGGAACAGCGCGGCGAGCGTGAACCATGCGATGCCCGCGGTGCGGGCACCGATCCGGTCGGCGACGCGGCCGGCGACGAGCAGGCCCGCGACGGCACCGGCGTTGAGCACGAGCAGCAGCGACAGCGACGCACCGAGGTCGTATCCGGCTTCCCGCATGATCGTCGGCAGCCAGGTGTTGAGGCCGTAGACCAGGAGCAGGCCCATGAATGAGGTGACCCAGATGGACACGCTGGTGCGCAGCAGCTGCGGCGAGAACAGAGTCCGCACCGGCGATCCCGGTTTCGAGGTCTTCGCGACATCCGCGGGGCGGTCGGTGTCCGACGGCACCGTGGTCACATCGATGGGCGGAAGTCCGTAGTCGGCGGCGATGCGCTCGGCTTCGTCGTGCCGGCCTCGCACCGACAGGTAGGCCGGCGACTCGGGCAGGTAGCGGATCATCAGCGGGACGAGGACGAACGCCGGCAGGGTGCCCGCGATGAACATCGAACGCCACCCCGAACTTTCGAGCAGGACGAGGGCCAGCAGCGCGGTCGCCACGGCGCCGACGTGATAGCCGGTCATGACGGTCGTCGACGCGGATCCCTTTTTGCCGGGCATGAATTCGGCGACGATCGCCAACGCGGTGGGCAGTGCGCCGCCGAGCCCGAGACCCGCGAGGAAGCGCAGGCCGCCGAGCATCTCCGGCGAGGTCGCGAAAGCACACGCGAGTGTCAGCACCGAGAAGGCGGTGACGGAGAAGATGAGGGTGCGTCGCCGGCCGAGGACGTCGGTGAGGGTGCCGATAGCCAGGGCTCCGAGTGTCATGCCGACCAGGCTGGCGGTCGAGATGACCGTGAGGCCGCCTGCGTCGAGGTTCCAGTCTGGGTAGTCCAGCAACGCCGGATTCACCGCGCCGAGAACGACGAGGTCGAAGCCGTCGAGAAGTACCGCGACCCAACACAGCGCGACGACGAGACTCGCGGAGCGGGTTGTGTGTCGGGGCGCCTGGGCGGCGGTCCGATCCGAGCTTGTTCGCATAGTGCACACCTGTTCGTAACCGAGTGATCGTTCGGATTGTGACTGCGCGCGCCGCGATACGTCAACTCGGCCGCGGCGCGGGGTCGACCGCGAAAGTTGATCAGGCAGAATCTATTTCACTCAGCGAAAACGGCCATTGTGCTTACGGTCCGGGGATGGTGGGGGTCGGGATCCGCTCTGGCCGAAAATTCACGCGCCGCACCGGAATTTGCTGCGGCAGTTCAGCGCGCGAATTCCGGTGCGGCGTGCGGATCACGGTAGACGGTCACCGTCGCGCCGGGGCGGCCCGGGAACCGATCGTTCGAGTGTTGTGGCTCAGGTTCCGGTGTCCGAGGGATGTCGGAACGGGAGGTCCTGCAGGTGAACTCGCTCGGGTTCGATGAGCGACACGATCGCTGAGCGCATGGGGAAGTCGCTGCCGATGTAGCGGTTGCTCATTCGGTCCATGATCGCGACCGCTTCGTCGCCTTCGAGTTCCTCGACAACCCGGCCGCGGACGACGACCGACCGATACGGGTTGTGCTCATCGCAGACCGACACGGCGACGCGCCCGTCACGGCGCAGATTGGCGACCTTCCGGTTCTCCTGAGCGGAGAATATCGCCAAGTGATCACCTTCGACCGCGATCCACACAGGGGAGACGTGCGGCGAGCCGTCGGGCATGAGCGTCGCGACGTGCGCCATGTTCCGCGCCCCGAGCAGAGCCCGCACGTCGCCGGACAGATCGGCCATGCCCGGTAGCCTACTCGCGCCGACGACGGTGCCGAGGCTGTTTGCCGCCGCAGGGGAATCAGCCCGCCGCGTAGCGGGAGAAGGTGATGCCGGAACGGAAGGCGTTCGCTGCGAGCAGGCGCAGCCGCGGCAACGCGAATCCGTCCGGAAACAACCGGCGTCCGCGGCCCTGCACGACGGGATGGACGAACAGCCGGTATTCGTCCACGAGTCCGGCCTCGATCAGGGCGTGGCACAGCGAGATGCTGCCGGTGACCACGATGTCCCGGCCCATGCGCGCCTTCAGGGCGCGTATCGCGGCCAGAGGCTCGGCGGAGAGGACGGTGGTGTGCTGCCACTGCGGATCCGTCACGGTCGAGGACACCACGTACTTCTGCACCTGGTCGAGATACGCGGAGATGCCCGTGGGATCGTCGGTCCGCCCCGGCCAGTAGCCCCGGAAGTCCTCGAACGTCCGTCGGCCGAGCACCAGCGCGTCGGACTCGCTGTCCTGCCGGTGCAGTTCCGCCAGCTGATCCGAATTGTCCACCTCCGCCTGACCCTGGGGGTCGAACCAGTCCCCCAGCATCTCGATCGAACCGTCGAGGGTGACGTTCTGGGTGATGGCAAGTGTCCGCAACGGGTCCCTCCTTCCGACGTGATGCCCGTGTCGCTCCGCCTACGGGATACCGACCGCCCGGGCGCTGGGAACTCATCGCGACCACGCCTACGACGCGGACATGTAACACGATTGCCGTCTCGAACGACTTTCCGACCGACGCGTCGACACCACAATCAGGATCGTCGGCACGGACCGACTTCGGATGGGGATTGACCATGGCACTTGACTGGGCGGTGCGAAACAAGCGGATTGTCGCGGCTGCGGTGGCACCCGTGGCGCTGGGCGCGGCGGCGGTGGTCGCCGTCGCTGTCTCGGAACCGTCGGCTCCGTCGACGGCCCCGACGACGCTGACCGCCTCGGTCACCGAGTGCCACGACATGGTCAGCATCGCGGTCGGCGGGCGCAACGACAGTCCCCGCCCCGGCACCCACGCGATGCTCCTCGACGCCGACGGGAACCCCCTGCCGGCCGCATCGTCCACCGACTTCAGCAGCCCCTGGGTCGACGAGGTCGTGAACGCGCCGCGGGACGACGTGCCCGAGGGTTCCTACTCCGCCGTGTACGTCGAGTACCCGGCGAACATGTCGTCGTACGACGACGCCGTCGAGGCCGGCGTGGACAACGCCGAGACCGTGATGCAGGCGATCCGCCAGGCATGCCCCGACACGAAGTTCGCCGTCGTCGGGTACAGCGAGGGCGCCGACGTTGCGCGCCGCGTGGCGATGGAGATCGGCAACCAGGAAAGCGCCGAGGACGGGTCGTACGAGATCGTCGATCCGGATTCGGTCGTGGGTGTGGTCATCCTGGCCGACGCCGGGCGCACGGCGGGTGAGGGGCCGTTCCCCGGCGCGGAGGACGAGTTCCGCAACCCGGACGGATTCGACCTCGCCTACCAGTCGGGCCGGAACAGCGCGTCGGGCAGCGGTTCGCTGCCGGGCACCGCGGGGAGCTTCGGGGCGCTGGACGGCAAGGTGGCGTCGTTCTGCTCGGAGGGCGACCTGACCTGCTCCGCTCCGGAGAACATCGCCCTGCTGCAGCTCGCGGTGAACGTAGGACGGCAGTTGAACGTCGACGCGCTCGAGCGCGACGGGCTCACCCCGGAGACCGCGCTGGACGTCGCCACGGTCCTCGGGCGGATCGCCATGGCTGCGTTCGCCGACATCCAGTCGCAGGAGAACTGGATGCAGAGCGACGAGACCTTCCTCGACGTCCTCATCAAGGTGTCGGATCCGTCCTACGAACCGGCCGTCCGCGACGTCGCCTCGACCGGCACGGACGGCGAGATCACCTCGGGTGAGCTGATCGACCTGACCTATCTGCCCGCGAAGCTGCGCAACGAGGTCATCGGATTCATCGCCGACAACGAGAACACCCTCGAGGTGGCGCTGAGCGATCCGTACCAGCAAACCCTCGGTCCGGACACCGGGCACCACTTCGACTACTGGCGCGATTCCGACCCCGAGAACGGAAAGCCCCTGACGTCCGCGCAGTACGCGGCGGCATGGCTGACCCATCTGGCGAAGCAGGCCGAGAGCGGCGAGCTCGACAAGGCCGAGGCCGAGTCGACCGCTCCGCAGCTCGTCGTCTCGTCGAAGCCGATCGATCCGGCGCCGCTCCCGCCGACGACGGACGGCGACGTGGAGAAGGCCGCCGCCGGGGCCACCACGACCACGCCGACGACCACGTCGTCGACCCCGACGTCGCCGACTCGGGCCGCGGCCTCCTCGTCGGCTTCGCCGGCACCGGTGCCGCCCGTCCCGGCTGCGGCCCCGGCTCCCTCGCCCGCGGCCCCGGCCCCCTCGCCCGCAGCGCCGTCCCCGCTGCCGGCCGTGGAGCCCCTGCCTGCCGTGGAGCCGCTGCCGACCGTCGAGCCGACGACCGTCGCCCCGACGACCGCGGAGTCGAGTGCCCCCGGGACCACGACGCCGGCCGCAACCACCACCCCGACGACCACGCCGGTGCCTCAGCCGTAGGCCGGCTGAGGGCTCGCCTCGCGGATCGCCCTGGCCCTGGTCGTCGCCGCGACGACCAGGGCCGCCGCGGCGAAGGCGGGCAGCGGATGGCCGAGCAGGGTCGCGACGGCGAGGTCGGCGGCCACCGCGCCGGTCGCCATGGCGAAGACCCACGGCGGCGCGGCGGGCAGCTTCGCCTTCCCGGCCGACCACGGGGTGCGGCCCCACGGTTTCGCGACCGACAACCACGCCTGGAACGCGAGGGCGCTGATCATCAGAGCGGTGCCCGCGATCATCGGTCCCGCCGGTCCGGACGTGCCGTCGCGGGCGGCGGCCACCGAGCCGTTCAGGCCCGCCGACAGCAGGAGGATCCCCAGGTTCACCTGGACCACGGTGAGGACGAACTTGATCGCCACCCACCGGTAGCGCAGGAATCCCCACGGCGTCGCCGCCGCGAGGAGAAAGCCCGTGAACGCCGACGCGTTGGCCAGCGGAGCGAGCAGCGTGCCGTCGAGGTGCTGCGCCATGGTCGTGCCGGCCACCCGCACGGCGGGATCCACCGCGGTGCGGCTCAGCGTCAACAGGACGAGCAGCGCGAGGGCCTGGCCCATCCATCCCACGGACGTGACCACGTGCAGCCACACCGTCGCCTGCCGCCACCGCTGCCCCGGACGCTTCGCCATATGGTCCACTGTCGTCCGGCAGGCGCCGCAGGGTAATCCGGGATCACCCGGAGAATCCCCCTGAAATCCGGTGCCCCGGGTTCAGCCGTGCTCGATGTACGACTCGAGTTGGTCGCGTTCGCACTGCAGTTCGTCGATCCGGCTCTTCACGATGTCACCGATGCTGACGATGCCTACCAGGTGGCCGTCCACCACGACGGGCAGGTGCCGGATCCGGCGTTCGGTCATGGTCTCGGCCAGGCTGTTCACCGTGTCGGTGGGCAGGCACGTGGACACCGTCGTGCTCATGATGTCCCGGACACGGGCGTCGAGCAGGGCGGGACCGTGCTGGTGGAGCCGGCGCACGACGTCGCGTTCGGAGACGATGCCGATCACGGCGTCGCCCTCCACCACGACGAGGGCGCCCACGTTGTGGCGGGCGAGTTCACCGATCATCTCGTCGACCGAGAGGTCCGGATCGACCGTGGCCACGACCGGCCCCTTGTTCCGCAGCACGTCCGCGATCCGCATCCGGGCACCCCGATCCATCCGCTCCCAGTCATCCGCCGTGACGGCGATCGATGGTTGTCGATCTTATTCCTGCAGGTCGACGAGACCCCGTGTGGTTATCCAGTCGTGACTCGATGGGACGGACCGCGCGTCGGATCGTTATCCGGTGGCGTCGCCCATCACCGCGCCCTCGCGACGGGGGTCCGCTCCGCCGACCCATCCCGACTCGTCCCGGCGGAGCGCACTCAGTCCGCTGGACTGTGGGAGCACCGCCACCTGATGGCCTCGCGCGCGCAGCTCGGCCACCAGCGGATCGCGTGCGCCGTCGTCGCTGCCGTCGATCGCCGGATGCTCGCCCCCGACCCCGGTGACCGGGGTGTTTGCCGCGCCGAACGCTACCGCCGACACCGCCTGCTGCGGGTCCAGGCCCCAGTCGAGCATCCCGACGAGCGTCTTGACCACGTACTGGATGATGACGGAACCGCCCGGCGAACCGACGACGATGCGCAGGTCGCCGCGGCTGCCGTCGGGATTGCGATCGAAGACGAGCGTCGGCGCCATCGAACTGCGCGGTCGCTTGCCCGGTTCGACGCGGTTGGCCACCGGCACCCCGGCCTTGTCCACGGGTTCGGCGGCGAAGTCCGTCAGCTGGTTGTTCAGCAGAAAGCCGTCGACCATGTGGAACGACCCGAACGCCGATTCGATCGTCGTGGTCATCGAGGCCACGTTGCCGTATTCGTCGGCGATGGAGATGTGGCTGGTGCCGTGTTCGCGGTCCTGTGGTGGGGTGCCCAGGGGCACCGGCCCGAAGTCGCCGGGTTGTGCCGTGCCCATGCTCCGGCCCGGGTCGATGAGGCCCGCACGCCCGCGCAGGTAGTCGTCGTCGAGCAGCGTCTGCGGCGAATTGCCGGGCAGGGGAACGAAGTCCGAGTCCGCCACATACTTGTCGCGGTCCGCGTACGCGAGGCGCTCGGCCTCGGAGATCAGGTGCACGGCGTCGGCGGTCGGCTCGCCACCGTTCTCGTCGACGTCGGTCGGTCCCAGCGCGGACAGGTCGAAGTTCCCGAGGATGCCCATCGTCGCCGCCACCGCGATCCCGCCCGAGGACGGGTTCGGCATGCCACAGACCTCGTGCGCCCGATAGGGCGTGCAGAGGGGGGTGCGCTTCTTCACCTCGTAGCCGGCGAGGTCGTCGACCGTCATCGTCCCGGGGGTGCGGCCGCCTGCCTCGGTGGTGGTGGCGTCGACGATGTCCCGGGCGAGGGCTCCGGTGTAGAAGGCGTCGGCGCCGCCGGACGCGATGGCGCCGAGCGTCTTCGCCATGGCCGGGTTGACCAGGACGGTGCCCGCGGTCTTGGGCGTGCCGTCGGGGTTCAGGAAGTACGCCCGCGCCTCGTCGTCGACGGCGAGGTCGGGTGCCGAGTCGGCGATCGACTCGGCCATCCGGTCGCTGATCACCACCCCGTCGTCGGCGAGGGAGATGGCCGGGTCGAACAACCGGGCCCACTCCGTGCCCCCGTGTTCGTGGTGCACCTCCTCGAGCAGGCGCACCACTCCGGGCACCCCGATCGAGCGGCCGCTGGCCCGGGCGTCGGGCCGGGGCGCGGTGCGGTCGGTGTCGCTGATCCAGCGCAGGTAGTTCTCGGTGGCCGACATCGGTGCCGTCTCCCGGCCGTCGTACGCCTGCACCTGCCCGGTCTCCGCGTCGTAGTAGAGCAGGAAGGCGCCGCCGCCGATCCCCGACGACTGGGGCTCCACGAGCCCGAGCACCGTCTGCGCGACGACCAGCGCGTCGGCGACGGTGCCGCCGTCGCGCAGCACCTTGCACGCCGCCTCCGTCGAGACCGGGTTGGCAGTGGACACCGCGTACGACGCGGTCGTCACCGCCGTCATGTCGTCGCGGTAGCCGGTGGCGACCTCGGGGTTGGTGGCCAGGTCCCTTTCGGACGCCGACGGGGCGGGCGGGGCGGCGGACAGCGGGGTGCCGTTGGGGACGTGGATGCATTCGGCGGTCCCCGACGAGTCGTCACCGGCCGACGTGCAGGCGCCGAGCAGCGCGACGGACAGTGCCGCGGCGATCGCGACGCGGATCGTGGAGCCCACCTTCGCCACCGGTGTCATCTCGCCGACGGTAACAGCGGCCACCGGTGCCCGAAGTGCTTCCCGCGAGATCCGTTTCGGCCGGGCCGTCGTGCCGGGCCACCGCGTCCAGCCGCGAACCTTCCGGTCACCCGCGTGCGGCACGACTGTTGTGTATGCCCGATCGGCGCGCGGCTGTGGAGCGTATCCGCTATCCCAGCAGCACAATTCCGGTGAGGGCGATCGCCGAGACCCACACCGTGGATGCGGCGGCGAGCGCGAAGGGCCGCCATCCCACGCCCCGCAGGACGTCGATGCGTACGGCGGTGCCGAGCGCGAACATGGCGGCGGTGAGCAGCGCCGTCTGCGCGATCCGGGCGACGTCCAGTGCCGGGTCGGGGAGCAGGCCGGTGGCGCGCAGGGCCACGCAGCCGAGGAAGCCGAGCAGGAACAGCGGCACCAGCGGGGGCCGCCGCATTTCGGTCTGTTCGCGGCTGCGGCGGCGGGACACCGCGCCGATCCAGGCGACCACGGGCGCGAGCATCGCGACCCGGGCGAGCTTCACGGTCACGGCCACCGCAAGGGCGCTCGCGCCCAGCGCCCCCGCGTTGCCGGCGTCCACGGCTTCCCCCGCGGCGACGACCTGCGCCACCTCGTGGATCGCGGCGCCGGCCCACATGCCGGCCTGGGTGGTGTCGAGTCCCAGCGCGGAGGCCGCGAGCGGCAGGCCGGGGATCATGGCGGTGCCGAAGACGACCACCAGTGCGACGGCGGTGACCACGTGCTGCTTGCGGGCGTCGACGACCCCGTCCACCGCGGCGACGGCGGCGGCGCCGCAGATCGAGAAGCCGCAGGCGACGAGCAGGCGCTGGGTCCAGTCGAGCCCGAGGATCCTGCCCAGTGCCATCGTTCCGGCGATGCCGCCGATCACCACGGCCACGACGAGGCCGAGCACGCCCCAGCCGAGGGCGAGCACGTCGGTGACGAGGAGTTGCAGACCGAGGAGGGCGACCCCGATCCGGAGCAACCGGCGCGAGGCCACGGCCAGGCCGGGTTCGGTGGACGCCGGGAGCGAGGTCGTGTTGGCCAGGAGTGCGCCGAGGACGATGGCGATCAGCAGGGGGCTGATGCCCCCGGCGAGCCGGGCGGCGACGAGGGCCGCCGCTGCCGCCGCAGCACAGACGGCGAGTCCCGGAAGCGGAGCGCGCAGGCGTACCGCGGCCGGAGCCGAGAGCGTCTGGAGAGAAGTGGCCATGGTCTCCACCCTGGCGGGTGGCGCGCGTCGCGGATAGACGGTATTTCGGCATCACCTCATATCGATTCGATATGAGACGGGGCCGCGGTAGGCACGGCCGCGCCGCCGCGAAGCGAACTTCATCGCCGGTGTGCGAGCGCCCGCACCGCGACGTCTCCCGCGGTCTGCAGCGCCTGCACGAGCACGATCAACACCACCACCGCGACCATCAGGACCGGGGTGTTGAAGCGCTGGTACCCGTAGACGATGGCGAAGTCGCCGAGCCCGCCGCCGCCGACGACCCCGGCCATCGCGGAGTAGCCGACCAGCAGAACCGCGGTGAGGGTGGCACCGGAAATCAGAGACGAAAGCGATTCGGGAAGAAGTACTTTGGTGACGATCTGCCGGTTCGAGGCCCCCATGGCCCGGGCCGCGTCCACCCGCCCACGCGGAACCTCTCGCAGCGCGCTCTCGACGATGCGGGCAAAGAACGGGATCGCGCCGATCGTCAAGGGGACGAGCGCGGCGGTCGGCCCGATCGCAGTCCCGACCACCAGACGGGTCACACCGATCAGCGCGATCAGCAGGACCAGGAACGGCAGCGAACGGAACACGTTGACCACGGCCCCGACCACGAGATACAGCGTGCGGATCGGGCGCAGCCCGTCCGGCGCGGTCACGTGCAGCAGAACACCCACGAGCACCCCGCCCACGACGGTGAGGAGGAAGGCGACGCCCACCATGTAGAGGGTGTCGAGCGTGGCGGCCCACACCTCGGGCAGGGCGTCGTACCAGCTGAGTTTGTTCATGCCCCGACCCTCGCCCCGACGCCGGTCGTCCACGCGACGGTGACGTCGGGCAGGGCGGCGAAGAATCGGTCCACCGCGTCGCGATCCACGTCGCCGTCGAAACGCACGTGCAGCTTGCCGATGTCGGTACCGGCGACACGGTCGACCCGGCCGCCGACGACCGCGACGTCGACCCCGACGTCGCGGGAGAGCCGGGACAGCCACGGCGTGGCGACGGCAGAGCCGCGGGCGGTGACGAGCGCGGTCACGTCCCCGTTCTGCTCGCCGACGCCCGCCGGCAGCAGCGCATCACCGAGGCGGGAGACGGGGTCGGCCACGAGATCGGCCACGGGACCGGATTCGACGATGCGGCCCCCGTCCAGCAGCGCCGCCGACGTGCAGATCCGGCGCACCACGGACAGCTCGTGGGTGACGACGACGATGGTGACGCCGAGGGTCCGGTTGACGGTCACGATCAGATCGAGCACCTGCTCCGTGGTGGCCGGGTCGAGGGCACTGGTCGCCTCGTCGCACAGCAGGACGTCGGGCTCGGCGGCGAGTGCGCGCGCGACGCCGACGCGCTGCTGCTGCCCGCCGGACAACTGCGAGGGGAAGGCGTCCCGCTTGTCGGTGAGCCCGACCAGCTCGAGCAACGTCTCGGCCCGGTCCCGTCGCTCCGTCCTCCGTACGCCGGCGACCTCGAGCGGAAACTCGACGTTCGCGCGGACGGTGCGGGAGTGCAGGAGGTTGAACTGCTGGAACACGGTGCCGATGCGGCGACGGGACCCGCGCAGCCGGCCTTCGGACAGGTGCGAGAGGTCCTCGCCGCGCAGGAGGATGCGTCCGCTCGTGGGGCGTTCCAGCAGGTTCAGGCACCGCAGCAGCGTGGACTTGCCGGAACCGCTGGGGCCGACGATGCCGAAGACCTCTCCCTCGTCGATCCTCAGGTCGATTCCGCGGAGTGCGTCGATCGTGCCGGTGCCGCCCGTTGCCGGGTACGACTTGGTGAGTCCGTCGACGACGATCACGCGCCGACCTCGTGGACGGGTACGACCGCGCCGTCGTAGTTCTCGGCGATCCAGGCGGCGACCTCGGGCGACTCGAGGGCGTCCGCGAGGGCGGTGACGGCGGGATCGGACGCATCCTCCGATCGCACCACGAGGATGTTCTCGAACGGGTTGTTGTCGACGGATTCCCGCACGATGCTGTCGTCCGCGGGGTTGAGCCCCGCTTCGAGCGCGTAGTTCGAGTTGACGACCGAGGCCGTGATCGCCGGATCGTCGACGGTGCGCGCGAGCTGCGCGCGTTCGAGCTCGACGAACCTCAGGTTCTTCGGATTCGAGACGATGTTCGCGGCAGTGACCGTCGCGATGTCCGCTTCGGACAGCGGCTTGTCGAGTTCGAGCAGGCCCGCCGACTCCAGGAGGTAGAGCGCACGCGCGAAATTGGTCGTGTCCTTCGGCAGCGCGATCGTGTCGCCGTCCTTCAGGTCCGCGACCGCGGCGATCTTGTTCGAGTACAGGCCGAGCGGTTCGAGGTGTACGGCGGCGACCGACTCGAGGTTGTCCACGCCCTTCTGCTGCTGCCAGTCGGCGAGGTACGGGTGGTGCTGGAAGAAGTTGGCGTCGACGTCACCGGCTTCGAGCAACTCGTTCGGGTCCACCTCGCCGGTCACGGGCTTGATGTCGAGGACGACGTCGCCGAGCGCACCGGATTGCCGCACGTGTTCCAGGATTTCGACGTGCGGAGTCGCGGAGGCGGAGATCACGAGCGTGTCCTCACCGGTCCCGGAGGCGGAGCAGGCGGCCAGCCCGGTGGCCAGGGCGACGGCGGAGACCACGGACAGGGTGCGGCGCAGAGTCATTCGGAGTGTTCGCTTTCGTCGAGATCGCCGGGCCGGCCGGCGAGGAGGGGGGAGTTCGAGAGGTCGGCGTGATGGCGCTCGGTGACGTTGGGGTGGGCCCGCAGCCGTGACTTGAGCGCGTTGAGCCCGTACACGGCGTGCAGGGCGTCACCGTGCTCGTCCGCACCCACCCCGCGGGCCTCGGCGGCGAGTGCGCCGGGCAGCGGCACATGCGGCAACGCCTGATCCAGTGCGGGATTGAGGAAGAACGGCAGGGATACCCGGTCGGTGCCGGGAGCCGGCGGAAGGACCCGGTGCGTCGTCGCCTTCAGGTAGCCGCCGGTGGCCAGTTCGAGGAGTTCGCCGATGTTGACGACGAAGTGTCCGGGCAGGGGTTCGACGTCGACCCAGGTGCCGTCGATCTCCACCTGGAAGCCGGTGCTTCCGGGTTCCGGATAGAGCAGCGTGAGAACTCCCACGTCCTTGTGACTGCCCACACCCTGTTCGGTGATCGATCGGTCGTGGCCCGGGTACCGCACGATCTTCAGCAGCGGATCGGGGTCCGCGAACGCGCCGTCGAAGAAATCGGCTGGTGCGGAGAGGGATTCGGACCATGCCCGGAGGAGCCGGCGGCCGACCGCGCCGGCCTGCTCGATCCACTGCAGCGCGAGCGTCCGCAGCTGCGGCACCCGGCTCGGCCACAGGTTCGGACCGTGCAGCACCTCCCACGGCCGCTGGGGGTCGAACTGTGCCACCGGAGCCCGTTCGGGACCGATGTCGAGTTGCTCGCGCCAGTCCACGTATCCCTGAGTTCGTTCACCCCCGACGCGGGTGTAGCCGCGGAAATGAGGCGAGTGGGAGTTCTCGATCTCCAGCTTCACGGGGTCGGGCAGGGCGAAGAACGCGCGTGCCGCCGCGATCAGCCGGTCGGCGAGGGCCGGGTCGATGCCGTGGCCGGTCAGGTGGAAGAAGCCGACCTCGTGCGTGACCCGACGCAGCCGGTCGAGCAGGGCGGCCCGGGTGGCGGCATCGCCGTCGAGGCCTGTGAGGTCGACGACGGGCAGGGTGGTCGAGGGAGGCATCGCAGGGAGTCCTTTCGGGCCACGTCGAGCGCCAGGTGCCCGGGAAACGGGCAACGCGGCACCGGCGGCCGGAGGAGATGTCGGTATCGGGAGACGCGGGTGCGTCCGGTGGGACGGCTGTCAGCGACAACAACACGCCGGGGCGTGCGTGCCCACGACGCGTGCGATCACGACCTGCGCGTGACTGGTGCCGACCATCTTTCCTCCGATGGGCCGCGGGCGCGGCCCGTTCGTGGCGGGAATCCGCCCTCGGTGCTGCCGGACGGTCACGCTATCCAGTGGACGGGTCTCGGACAACCCACGCCCTTTCGGGCGGGTCCGACCTGCACCGATTTCGGATCACGACGATCGCAATCCTGGTCCGCACCCCGGTGCACGGCTACCGTGACGCCGATGCCGAGACGACGACGGCGACGTGTCCGGCCGGGCGCAACGGTTCCGATCACCTCGAGGACAACCCTTCACGGACGCCCACCGGGACGGCAGACTCTGTAGTTCGTGCGCTTCCAGATCCTCGACATCATCTTCAACCCGCCGCATCCGGTCACCGGCGACGTCGTCGCTCCCGCGGAGCGCCTGAACCGCGTCGTCGAGATGGCCGTGCTCGCCGAGCAGCTCGGCATCGACAGTTACTCGGTCGGCGAACGTCATGCCGGCGACGTGCTCTCGTCCAGCCCGACCGTCGTCCTCGGTGCCATCGCACAGGCCACCGAGCGGATCCTGTTGTCCACGGGTGTGACCGTGCTGTCGGTGCTCGATCCCGTGCGCGTCGCCGAGGATCTGTGCACCGTCGATCAACTGAGCCGGGGCCGCCTCGAGATCGTCATCGGCAAGGGCAACGAGGTGCTCCAGTACCCCCTGTTCGGCCTCGACATCGGCAAACAGTACGACTACCTCACCGAGAACTACGAACTGCTGCGCCGGCTGCTGCGGGAGGAACACGTCGACTGGTCGGGTGAGTACCGAGCGGCACTCGCCGATGTCACGACGCTGCCCCGCCCGTTCGACGGGCCGTTCCGCATCTGGCACGGATCCGCCACGTCGGCGCGGGCAGTGGACCTGGCGGCGAAGTGGGGAGACCCGATCGTGACGGCCAACGCCCTGCAGCCCCGGGAGAACTACAAGGTCCTGATCGATCGATACCGCGAGCACTACGCCGCACACGGTCACGACCCGGCGAAGGCCTACGTCGGATCGGGTTCGGGCGGGTTGTTCCTCGCAGACACCACGGAGAAGGCGATCGAGGAGTACCGGCCCATCTACGAAGGTGCGGTACGCCAGGCCGACAAGAGGAAACATGATCCGGGCGCCGTCGGCAAGACCACCAGCTTCCGCACGATCGAGGAGGCGGTCGAGCGGGGTCCGGCCCTGGTCGGTTCGCCGGACCGCGTGGCCGAGAAGATCCTCGACTACCACGAGTGCTTCGGCCACGTCCTCCAATCCGTATCCGTCAACCACGTGCTCGACTTCGAACGCCAGAAGGACACCCTGCGTCGATTCGCCGAGGAGGTCGTGCCGCTGGTGCGCGCGGAGATACCGCCGACGACGCTGTGGAGCGAATCCGACACCGAGCGCGCCAGAGGGTTCACCGCCGATTCGCCGGTGGGCAGCCGATAGCGATCCGTCGACCGGCCGGGAACCGGCCAGAAGGGCTCCACTCGTGACCACGTCTCACCCACTCACAGCGAACCCCGGCGCCGGCGCGGATCGGGTGGTCGCTCGCTCCGATGCTCTCGAACGACGCGATGCTCTCGAACGACGTTTCGGTGCTGCCGACACGGCCGGCCCCTGGAACGCGGTGCTGGCGACTCAGCTGGCGCACCGGTCGGTGCGCCGGTTCCTCGACCGTCCCGTCCCCGAGGATCATCTGCGCGCCGTCGTCGCCGCCGCGTCGTCCGCGGCCAGCTCGAGCAATCTGCAGCTGTGGTCCGTCGTCGCCGTCACCGACCGCGAGCGGATCGATGCGCTCGCCACCCTTGCGGGCGATCAGGATGCGGTCCGCCACGCGCCGCTCTTCCTGGTCTGGCTCGCAGACTTCGCCCGCTCGGAGCGCATCGCTACGGTCCACGGCCGAGAACTCGTCAACGCGGACTTCGCCGAGGGCACCCTGCTCGGCGTGGTCGACGCGGCCCTGGCCGCGCAGAATGCCGTGGTCGCGGCGGAATCGGTCGGCCTGGGCACCGTGTACATCGGTGGCATCCGCAACGAGCCCGAGCGCGTCGCCGACGTCCTGGAACTGCCGCAGCGGGTCTTCCCGGTCGTCGGCCTCTCGGTCGGCTTCCCCGATCCGGCGGAGCGGGCCGAGGTCAAGCCGCGACTCGGTTTCGACGTGGTGTGCCACCGGGACCGTTACCGACTCGAGGCGCAGGACGCGGGTATCGCCCGGTACGACACCCGCGCCGAGGACTTCTACCGTGGACAGGGCCTGCCGGGCAGCTGGACCGGGCGAATCGTGGCACGACTGACGGATCCGGGTACCCTGGGATCGCGCCGCCGACTTCGAGACGCGTTGCGCGAAAGGGGTTTCCCGACGAGCTAGGGGCGCCGGCAACCCCGGCACCGCCTCGGCTGTGCCCCGACGAAGACCGTCGGGGACGGCCACGATCGACTGCAGACAGGTGAGGATCGAGCACTATGACCGAAACAGCGTGGAGCCGCAGGCACGTGGACCTGTGCCGCACCCGCTCGTGTCTCTGTGCCTCCTGACCTGAGTACGTGTCTTCCCGATACCTCCCTCCGTCTCGGTATGTACCTCCTTCAAGGAACGGCTATGTCCCTGTCGATGTCGAATGCCCTCGAATACTCCGCCACCGCCGCATCGGAGCACGCTCCGGGCGTCCGTGGCGACCAATACCGCTCAGCCCTTCGGCGGCACCCCGCCGGGGTCACGATCGTCACTCTCGAATCCGGCTCCGGCCCGGTCGGGTTCACTGCGACGTCCTTCGCTTCGCTCTCCCTCGATCCGCCGCTGGTCTCGTTCAACATCACCGACACGTCGTCGAGCATCGACGCCGTCCGCTCGGCCGAGTCGTTGGTGATCCACCTGTTGGGCGACCATCAGCAGCATCTCGCGCAGCGCTTCGCGCGCAGCGCGGCGGAGCGGTTCTCCGACGAGTCACTCTGGACCCGACTCGAATCCGGTGAACCCGTCCTGCACGGCACGCCGGTCTGGCTCCGGGTTGTCGTCGACCGGTTGATTCCGCTCGGTGACAGCACTCTGGTCGTCGGTGTCGTGGTTCGTGCGCACGAGGACCCGAATCCGGCGGAGGGCAAGAGTATTCCGTTGCTCTACCACGAGGGCGCCTACCACCGCCCCGTCGCATTGGAGGAGTGAATCATGAGTCGCCTGCCGAGTCTCCGGAACGAGTGTCCGAGCTGTCGCCGCACCGCATCGCCCGTCAGCTCGTCGGATCCCCTCCTCGACCGGAGCCTCACATGGAAATCCTCGCCACTCGCAATGACGTAGTCACCGCCGCCGGTGCCGAACTCGTTCTCGTCCTGCGACTGCCCGACATCGGAACACACTCCTCGCGTGACCTGGCGGCGCTCGCCGATGCCCTTCGCGAGGCCGCCCAGGATCTGGTTCCGGGCGTGAGCACCCATACGGTGCTCAGCCCGACCCCCATCCCGTTGATCATCGACCTTCCCGCCCGCGACGTCCTGCTCGACGGCCGGCGAGTGCTGCTCAGCCACAGCGAGTTCGAGATCCTCGCCTATCTCGTCCGCAACCCGAGGACCGTGGTGTCCCGGGCCGTCCTGCGCGACCTCGGCACCGGGATGCGGGAGGTGGACAGTCGCGGCCGGAACGTCGATGTCCACGTCTCCCGGATCAGGACCAAATTGCAGCAGTTCGGCAGCATCATCTCCACGGTCCGCGGCAGCGGATACCGCTTCGACCCGCACCCGGCCGTTCACATCACGGAACTGCTGACGAGGCGGTGCGCATGACGCCCGGGCACGACGACCTCCCCACAGGTCGCCCTTCGGCGGCCGCACGCGAATCGGAGTGCGAGAGGCAAGGTCTACTGCGGCGGCTGTTCGCCGAGGTCCGGTGGCCGGACGTCGCCACCACCTACGCGGTGATAGAGCTGTGCACACGGTGAGCGCGGTCCGACCAGAACCTCCCGGCAGCGCACCGCGCCGGGATACCTCGAATGTATGTGGAAAGGCCCCTGCGTGAAGACCACCGTCGTCGCCGGCAACCCCAGGCCCGGCTCCCGCACCCTCGACGCCGCCACCCTCCTGGCCACCGAACTCACCGGCTCCGCCCCCGACCACGTCATCGACGTGATCACCCTCGGACCCGGCCTGCTCGGCTGGGGCGACGACGCCGTCAAGGCGGCGGTGGACACCGTCGCCGCCTCGGACCTCGTGGTCGTCGCCAGCCCCACGTTCAAGGCCGCCTACACCGGCATCCTCAAGCTCTTCCTCGACCAGTTCGCCACCGGCGACGGCCTGCGCGATGTCACCGCCGTGCCGCTCATGCTCGGCGCCGGCCCGGCCCACGCCCTGGCCCCGGACCTGCTGCTCAAGCCGGTGCTCGTCGAACTCGGCGCCACCACCCCGGCGCCGGGTCTGTACCTGCTCGACTCCACCTACACCACCGACACGCGGATCGCGGACTACGCCCAGCGCTGGGCGCCGGTCCTGCGATCCGCGTGGCGGTGAGCGGGCCGCGTCAGACGACCACGGGCTCGCGGTCGTCCTGATCGGCGGCCTCGAGTTCTCGCACGAGCGGCAGCACCTTCTCGCCGAAGTACTCGATCTCCTCCTGGAAGTGGAGGAAGCCGGACAGGATGAGATCGACCCCGCGCCGGCGGTATTCGACGATGCGGTGGGCAATTTGCTCGGGCGTGCCGATGAGCTGGGTGCGGAAGCCGTCGTTGTACTGGACCAGGTCCTCGAATGTCGAGTCGGCCCACATGCCCTTCTTGTCCCCGGTGGACGCACCGGCCTGCTGCACGGCGCCGCGGAAGCCCTCGACCGCCGGGCGGTTCGCCTTCTCGATGATCTCGCGGAGAGTGTCGCGCGCTTCCTTCTCGGTGTCGCGGGCGATGATGAACCCGTTGAGGCCGACCCTGACCTCGCGCTGGTGCTCGCGGGCGACGGCGCGCAGGTCGGCGATCTGGTCGCTGATGCCGTCGTAGTCCTTGCCGTTGCTGAAGTACCAGTCCGCGTAGCGCCCACCGTTGGCGATCGCGGCGGTGGAGTTACCGCCCTGGAACAGTTCGGGATTGGGCCGCTCGGGCGTGTTGTCGGGCTTGGGCTTGAGGGTGAAGTCGTGGATGCGGTAGAAGTCGCCGCGGAAGTCGACATCGTCCTCGGTCCAGATCTTGCGCAGCACCTGCAGGAACTCGGCACTGCGGCGGTAGCGTTCGTCGTGCTCGAGCCACGGCTCGCCGAGGTGGGTGAACTCGTCCTTGAACCAGCCGCTGACGACGTTGACGGCGAACCGGCCGCCGGAGAGCTGGTCGGCGGTGGCACCCAGCTTGGCGAGCACCGCCGGCTGCCACAGTCCGGGATGGACGGCGGCGATCACCTTCAGGCGCTCGGTGGCCAGCAGGAGAGCGAGGGAGAAGCTGGTGGACTCGTGCTGGAACTCCGCGCCGTAGCTGGCCTCGTACCGCACCTGGCTCAGGGCGTACTCGAAGCCGTTGTTCTCGGCGGTGCGGGCGAGCCGGACGTTGTAGTCGTAGTCCCAGCTGGTGCGCTGTTCGATGTTCGAGGTGACCAGGCCGCCGCTGACGTTGGGCACCCAGTAGGCGAACTTGATCTCGGGGGTGATGTGTTCGGTCGACATGGGCACCAATTCAAGCGTCCGCACCCGCCGCACCCAATCGTTGGAATCAACCCGATCCCAACCGTCGCGAGCGGTCGCGACGGTCGGGACCGGGTCGTCGTCAGGCGGGCTGGACCGCTGCGCCGGCGAGCGGCGACGCGGTGAAGCTGCCGCTCGGCTGGAACCGCGCCAGCACGTCCTCGGCCGGCTCGCCGGCATGCGCGGTGATGAACGCCAGCACGTCGTCGCGGGTGTCGATGCCGAGCAGCGTGCCGGGTTCGGACAGGAACCCGAACAGCGCGGCGGCCACCGGCTCACTCACGGTCGCCGCGGGGAAGAGCAACTCCGCGTGCACGGCGTACTTCGGATCGCCGAGGAACAGCCGGGTCACCTCCGCGGCGGCGTGACCGCGGGCGTCCCAGTGCTTTTCGAACTGCTCCGTGAGCCAGTCGGCGGTGAACTCGCCCTCGTGGCCGCGTGCCGCCTCGATCAGCGCCGCCACCTGCACCACGGTGTTCTGTGCGCCCTGGCCGGCGATGGGGTCGAACGCGATGGCGGTGTCGCCGATCGCGGCGACGACGTGGCCCCCGGCCGTGCGGCCCACCGCCCGCCGCACCGTCGGGGTGACGGCCCCCCGCAGCCACGAGTGCGGATCGGCCTCGATGACCTCGAGCTTCTCCACCTCGGGGGCGTCCTGCGGGAAGTAGTCGCGGTACAGCTCGACGACGGTGCGACGGGCGCTGTGGACGTCGGTGACCGCCTCGAACCGCTCGACCCACGGGCTGCCCGGCTTGGCGAAGCCGAGGAAGCTCCACGTCGGACCCGCGTCCTTGTGCAGGTACGGGCCGAGCCAGGCCTCGCCGTACTCGGTGTGCAGGTTGAACAGGTTGTGGGCGCCCCCCGCCTCGGAGCGGTAACCCCACGTGTCCGGGCCGTGCCCGAGTCCCCGGAGCGTCACCAGCAGCAGGGTGCGCTGGGGCTTGCGGTAGACGGTGCGCTCGGCGTCGACGGGAAACAGCGACGACAGGCCGCCCTTGCCGGTCGCGACGAGCGTCAGGTCGTGCTCGGCGGCGATCGCATCGAGACTCTCCGGCGTCACCGCGCGCACCTCGAACCGGCCACCCCGGTCGAGGAAACGGCCCAGCCGGTCGTCCGCCCGCAGCCGGACGTCGACGCCCTGCGCGACGTACCGGAAATCCGGGTCGAACTCGAGGACCTCGGCGCGGGTGTCGCCGTCGCCCGAATACAGGCGCGTGCTCATGCCGGTCGAATGGGGTCCGTCGGCGTACAGATCCTCGATGATCCGGGCGTCGGACTCGCGGGACTTGCCGAAGTAGACGGCCGTTCCGGTCGCCGGCACGTCGTTGCGCAGCGACTCGCGACCCCGATCGCTGAGGACGGTGACGTCGAATCCGGCATCGAGGAAGCCGAGCGCGGCCGTGGTCCCGGCCAGTCCGGCGCCGACGACGGCGACGGAACGTCGAGTGGTGGTCATGGAAACTCCTCGTGGTGGGCGGTGATGGATCAGCCGACGTAGGCGCGGTGGCGGTCGGTCACGGTCGAGAGGGGCGCGCCGAGCCGGTAGCGGGCGCCCCGATGCTCGTCGGGGAGGCGGTCGCCCTTGCCGAAGAGCTTGTGGCGCAGCGTTCCCTCGGTGTAGGTCGTCGGGTAGGCACCGCGCTCCTGGAGGACGGGGACGACGTGGGTGATCACGTCCTCGAACGAGCCGGGCGTGACGGCATAGGCAAGGTTGAACCCGTCGACGTCGGTTTCGGCCACCCACTCCTGCAACCGGGTGGCGACGGACTCGCCGGAGCCGACGAAGCGGGGGCCCAGTCCGCCGATGCTCGCCCACTCGGCGATGTCGCGGACGCGCCATTCGCGGCCGTCGTCGTCGGCCTCCTGGAACGCCGCGACCGCGGAGCGGATGGCGTTGCTCTCGACGTTGCCGATCGGCTCGTCGAGGTCGTAGCGGGACAGGTCGATACCCATCCAGCCGGAGGTGAACACCAGCGCGCCCTCGAGGCTGGCGTACCGCTTGTACTCCTCGTGTTTGGCCGCGGCCGCCTCGTCGGTGGCGTCCGTGACGATCGTGGCGAGGGCGTAGATCCGCGCGGAGTACGGATCGCGGCCGGCGTCGACGAGCGCGGCCCGGATGCGGGCCACGGTGTCGCGCAGGACCCGCTTGGACGGCGGCCCGACGAAGATCGCCTCCGCGTTCTCCGCCGCGAAGCGCACGCCGCGCGGCGACGCCCCGGCCTGATAGATCACCGGGGACCGCTGCGGTGACGGTTCGGACAGGTGAATGCCGGGCACCGTGAAATGCGCACCGCGATGCCCGATGTGGTGCACCTTCTCCGGGTCGATGTAGAGGCCGCGCTCGGCGTCCCGGACGACGGCGTCGTCCTCCCAGGAGCCCTCCCACAGCTTGTAGAGCACCTCGAGGTACTCGTCGGCGTGGTCGTAGCGGGTGTCGTGATCGAGCTGGTCGGCCTCGCCGAAGTTGCGGGCCGCGGACGGCAGGTATCCGGTGACGACGTTCCATCCGATGCGGCCGCGGGTGAGGTGGTCGAGGGTCGAGAGCCGCCGCGCGAACGGGTAGGGATGCTCGAATCCTGTTCCGGTGGTGATGCCGAAGCCGAGATGCTCGGTCGCCGCGGCCATCGCGGAGACGAGCAGGAGCGGATCGGCCACCGGGACCTGCGCCCCCTGCCGCAGCGCCGCCTCGTCGGTGCCGCCGTAGACGTCGTACGTGCCGAGCACGTCGGCGATGAACAGGCCGTCGAACAGGCCGCGTTCGAGGAGCCGGGCAAGTTCGGTCCAGTACCCGAGGTCGGTGTAGCGGTGCGACCGGTCCGCGGGGTGGCGCCACAGTCCGGGGGACTGGTGGGCCACGCAGTTCATGTCGAACGCGTTGAAGCGGATGTGCCGGGTCACGCGATGACTCCGGGGCGACGGCCCGCGCTCCACGCGTAGGGGAGCGGATCTCCGTTGAGCACATGGGCGCCGACGGCCTGCTGCTTGTAGATCAGCGGGTTGTGCGCCGCGACGGTCCGTGCGTTGCGCCAGTGCCGGTCCAGCGCCGCCTCCGACGAGGTGATGGATGCGCCGCCGACCTCGAACAGCTGCGCCGTCGCGTCGAGGACGAGCCCGATCACCACCGACTGGGCGCGGGCGGCGGAAGCCTCGGCGCGGTCGAGCAGTTCGGGGTCGTCGGCGCCCGCGTCGAGAAGGACGTCGAGGTCGTCGGCGACGGCGAGCACGGCGGCGCGGGCACCGAAGGCCGCGGCCGACAGCTTCCCGATCACCTGCTGGACCAGCGGGTCGTGCCGTGGCAGGTCGGCCACGGCGTGGGTGAACGTGCGGGTGCGCGCCCGAACCCAGTCGACGGCGTCGGCCTCGGCGCGCCGGGCGATGCCGGCGAGCACCGCGAGCTGCACCAGCTGCAGGTAGGCGGTCGCGTAGGTGCGGCCCGGGGCGCCGTAGCCGGGCCCGAGGATGCGGTCCTCCGGCACCACGACTCCCGTGAAGGTGGTGGTACCGCTCGCGGTGAGCCGCTGGCCGAAACCGTCCCAGTCGTCGGTCTGCTCGACGCCCTCCTGCCGCGCGTCCACCAGTACCGAGACCCGCTCGCCGTCGCGGTCCGCGGCGACGAGGATGTGGTCGGCGTACAGGCTTCCGGTGCTGTAGTACTTGATTCCGTCGAGGGCCCAGTCGCCGCCCTTGCGGGTGAGGGTCGTGCGGTAGCGGTCGGCGGCACCCACGCCCGGTTCGGTGATGGCGTTGCCGACGAGCGTGCCGTCCGCGGCGGCCGCGAGCCAGTGCCGGGCTCGTTCGTCACCCGCGAGCCGCTGGTCCTCGACGAAGCTCCAGTGCACGCGCAGCGCCTGTGGCAGGTTCGACTCGGCGGCAGCGAGGTCGATCAGCAGGTCGAACAGCTGACGGATCGTGGCACCGAAGCCGCCGAACTCGACCGGCACCCGCAGGGCGCCGAAACGGGCCTCCCGCAGCCACTGCACCTCGTGGAACGGCAGCCGGCGCTCGTGCTCGCGCTGGACGGCTCCCTCGGCGATCCGGTCGAAGATCGGCCGGAAGCGCTCCCGGAGTTCGTCGTCGGTCACGGCCGGCGTCTGGATCGTTGAACTGCTCACCTGTCATGCTCCTCGGTGTGGCGTCGATGTCGACACAACGATGGACAATCGGGCCCGCGATGGCACCGGTTGCGATCGGCCAGAGTTCAATACTGGCGCCGGGGAACGGGCGTGCGGTCGTCTCAGATCACCCCGTGCCGCGGTGGAGATGTCCCGTCCAGCGTCCAACGGCCGATGTGCTGCAGTTTCCAGCGCGTCGCGTCGTGCAGGGTGTGGGTGCGTGCGTCGCGCCAGTAGCGGGACAGGTTGGCCGCGCCGGATGCGCTTCGGGTGCCGCCCAGTTCGAACACCGCATTCGCGGCGTCGAGCGCGGCGCGGGTCGCCGCGACCTTCGCGGTGGCGACGTCGATCGATGCCGCCGTGGCGGTGTCGGCGTCGAGGTCGGTGCGCGCGGAGTCCACCGCGCGGGCCGCGACGGTCAGCAGGGCCTGGGCCGCCCGCACCGTGACGGTCACCTCGCCGGCGAGCTGAGCCAGTAGCGGATCGTCCACCGCGCGGTCGACTCCCGCCTCGAAGTGGGGACGGGCGCGGCCGGCCTGCACGACCGCCTCGCGCAGGGCGCCGGTCGCGATCCCCACGTCGATCGCGGCGTGCAGGATCTGTGCCTGTGCCCCGTAGGTGGTGGGCCCGTCGAACAGCCCCGAGTACGGGACGATCGACGAGGCGGGCACCGTCACGCCGTCGAGGGTGACGGTGCCACTGGCGGTGGTGCGCTGCCCCATGCCGTCCCAGTCGTCGACGACGGTGAGCCCGGCGGCGTCGCGGGGCACGAACGCCACGGCCTTCGGAGTGCCGCGGCCCGGGGTGCCGCCGTCGCCGACCACACTGGCGCGCACGGCGATCCAGTCCGCGAACAGGGCGCCCGTGCTGTAGAACTTGCGGCCCGAGAGCGTGAAACCCGCACCGGACGGGACGAGCACCGTGGTGTCCACGTCGACGGGATGGGGGCCGCGTTCGCTCTGCGCGTTCGCGAACAGGGCTCCGGACCGCACCTCACCGTAGAAGAACTCCTGCTGATCCGGGGTTCCCTGCGACCGGAGCAGTTCGAGGAAGGTGAAGTGGGACTGGGGGATCTGCGCGATACTCGGATCCGCCTCGGCGAGGAGCCGGAAGATCTCCACGAGCGTCTCGGTGGGCACGTCGATCCCGCCGTACGCGCGGGGCACCGTCACCGCGCCGAGGCCCGATCCGGCGAACTCGCGGATCTGGGTGTGCGGCAGTTCGCGGTTCGCGTCGCGGAGCGTGGCGTTCTCGGCGAATCGCCGGCCCAGCACCGTGGCCGTCTCGAGCGCGTGGTCGCCGTCGACGATCCCGGATGTGACCTCGGCAGTGCCCATCTCAGCGGACCCCGGCGGGAAGGAAGGGAACGCTTCCGGACACGGCGCCGTCGGCACCGCCGGTGAACAGGCCGCGTTCCCGCAGGACCGGTAGCACCCCCTCGCCGAACCAGTACAGCTCCTCGAGGTGCGGGTATCCCGAGAGCACGAACTCGTCGATGCCCAGCGCGGCGTATTCGGCGATCCGGTCGGCGACTTCGGTATGGCTGCCGACCAGCGCCGTCCCGGCCCCGCCGCGCACGAGACCCACCCCGGTCCACAGGTTCGGCGCCACCTCCAGGTTGCGGGCGTCGCGCCAGTCTCCGCTGCGCCGGTTGTTCTCGTGCAGGGCGAGCATGCGGCGCTGTCCTTCGGACTCGCTGCGTGCGAGACCCGCCTGTGCCGCGGTCACCGTGTCGGGGCCGAGTGCCGCGATCAGCCGGTCGGCCTGCGCCCACGCATCGGCGGCGGTGTCCCGGGTGATGACGTGCAGGCGGATACCGAACCGGATGGTGCGTCCGCGCCGGGAGGCGAGTTCGCGGATCCATGCGATCTTTTCGGCGACGGCCGCCGGCGGCTCACCCCAGGTGAGGTAGACGTCGGCGTGCTCGGCGGCCACCGGGCCCGCGGCGGCGGAGGATCCACCGAAGTACAGCGGGGGGACAGGGCTCGGGAGCGTGGCCAGCGCGGCTTCCGAGACGTTCAGGTGCGTGCCGGAGTGGGTGACGGTCTCGCCGGCCCACAGCCGTCGGACGATCGAGAGGAACTCGTCCGCGCGGGCGTACCGCTCGTCCTTGCCGAGGTGGTCGCCGTACGCGCGCTGCTCGTGGGCCTCGCCGCCCACCACCACGTTGAGTAGGATCCGCCCCGGGGCGTGCAGTGAGAACGTCGCCGCCATCTGCGCGGCGAGGGTGGGGCTGATCAGTCCCGGGCGGAACGCCACGAGGAAGGCGAGTCGCTCGGATTCGCGCGCCACCATTGCCGTGGTGAGGAAGGCGTCCTCGCACCATGCGCCGGTAGGGGTGAGTGCGCCGGCGAATCCGAACTCCTCGGCGGCGCGGGCGATCGACGCCAGGTACCCGACGGTGGCGCGCCGATCACCGCGGGCCGCCCCGGCGGGCGTTCCGTGGCCGCCGCCGACGATCAGGCGGCTGTCGCCGTAGGTGGGAAGAAACCAATGGAATGCGAGGGACATTGTTGCGAGGTTAAGGGCGGGGCGGAGCGCGGGCCACGGTTGAAATCGGTCCGATTCCAATTCTGGTCCTCGCCGGACGGCGCCTGGCGCCGCTGCCGAGCGGGACGCGCGGACCGGACGACGAAACGCGGGGCGAGAGAAGAAGCTCTCGCCCCGCGTCTCGAACGACGGTCAGGAGGCCAGGATGAGCCCGCGGTCCCCGGTGCCGAAGCGGCGCAGGACCTCCACCACAGCGGGCGACGGCGTTGCCAGCCCCCGTGATTCGAGCCACGGCAGGGTGCCGTCGACGATGTGCTCGATCGTGAACTCGGCACCGAGCGGGAGGAGCGTCACGCCGTCGGCCACGCGGGTGGTGTGGATGTCGGCGATCAGTCCGGCGAGGCCGTGCGGGGTGCCGATGTAGGACAGGGTGTCTGCGCGACGACGGCCGTCGAGCAGCGCATACTGCTTGCGGGCGCCGCGGGCCTCCTCGGCGACGAGCACCTCGAGATCGACCAGGACGCTGATGCTGTCGGGATCGCGACCGTCGGCGCGGGCTTCGGAGCGTGCCCGTTCGCGGAGCTTCGCGCTCTCCCTCAGGTCGGCGGCGCGGATCCGGACCACGTTCGACGGCGAGGCGCTCAGGTCGAGCGCCGGTTCGTCGGCGCGTCCGGTGGTCAGATCGGCCCAGTAGTGCGGTCCCTCGGGCCCGGCAAGCTCGACGGCGATACGCAGGGGGCGATCAATGGTCCGGATAGTGTTGTGCGACAAGGGTTTTCTCCTGGAGAATGCGCCGCTCCGGTGGTACTCCGGCGCGACGTGGCGGAAGGGGCTGTGAGCGGTCAGCCCGTACAGATGCCCG
Organism: Rhodococcus sp. M8; assembly: GCF_015654185.1. Taxonomy (NCBI): domain Bacteria; kingdom Bacillati; phylum Actinomycetota; class Actinomycetes; order Mycobacteriales; family Nocardiaceae; genus Rhodococcus; species Rhodococcus sp. M8. The sequence goes on along the minus strand of NZ_CP064065.1, from coordinate 3,620,443 downwards.
AGGAGGTCCGGCCCAGATCGACGTGACGACGGCACCAGCGGGCGACGACGGTCGCTGCGGTCTCGGGTGCCATGGGCGATATCCTACACAATTGGTCGGGAATGCTCGATTCGGTGGTGAACCCGCCGTCCGGGCGGGTTCACCACCGGGGTCATGCGGCGCGGAGCGCGGCGAGCCCCCACTCGCGCGCCAGCAATTCGTACGAACGCAGCCGGTCCTCGTGCCGGTGCGTCACCGACGTGACCACGAGCTCGTCCGCCCCGGTAACGCGCTGCAGCGACTCGAGCCGCTCCGCCACGGTGGCGGGAGCGCCGACGAACTGGGTGATCAGCCGGTCGTCGACGAGGCTGCGCTCCTCGTCGCTCAGCGGTGCCGACGTGGCCGGGTCCGGGTACGGGACGGCCCCGTGGCCGGACCGGATGCTGTGCGTCCAGTGCCCGTACGTGGCCGCCAGGTCACGCGCGGTGGCGTCGTCGTCGGCGACGACCGCGTCGGCGGACACCACCACGTACGGCCGGTCGAGGAAGCGGGACGGGCGGAACGCCGCGCGGTACGCCTCGACCGCCTCGACGGTGGTGCCGGGACTGACGTGGTAGTTCGCACCGAACGGCAGACCCAGCCGTCCGGCCAGCGACGCCGACGGCCCCGCACTGGTCCCGAAGACCCACAGCTCGACGTCCGCGCCCTCGCCGGGGCTGGCGTGCAGCTCGATCCCGTCCTCGGTGCGATAGGTCCCGTCCAGCAGAGCGAGGATGTCGTCCACCTGCCCGTCGAAGTCCGGGGCCTGCGCCCCCGGTTGCTGCAACGCGGCGAACCCGGCGGCCAGGCGCGGGGAGGACAGCAACGGCCCGGGCTGGTACGGCGGCGGAATGACCAGGCCGTCGCGCACCTCGGTGGCGCGGTGCGATTCCTCTTCGGCGGCCCCGGACCGGGCGGCCGCGAGCGCCTCCGCCCGGCGTTGTCCCGACCGGCCGAGTCCCAGGTCGATCCTGCCCGGATACAGCGCGTCCAGCGTGCCGAACGCCTCGACCACACCGGCCGCGGTGTTGTGACCGAGCTGAACCGCGGCGGCGCCGACGCGGATCGTGCTGGTGGCGGCGGCGATTGCGCCGATCAGCACGGCCGGCGACGACGACGCGACGGCGACGAAGTGGTGCTCGGCCACCCAATACCGGCGGTACCCCCACCCTTCCGTCCTCCGGGCCAGGTCGACGGTGTTGTGCAACGCCTGCGCCGTGGTGGATCCCTCGCTGACGGGGGAGAGGTCGAGGACCGAGAGCGGCACCGGATTCGATGCGGTCGTCACCGGGCCTCCTCGTCGCGCGGAGTGCGTTCGCCGGCCTCGACGGCGAACGGCAGCCGGTTCTCCGCCGGGGCGATGGGGCACGTCGCCGCGTCGGTGAACGCGCACGGCAGGTTGGCGGCCCGGGTGAAGTCGAGCGTGACCGAGCCGTCGGCGGTCGGCGCGGCGACTTCGAGGATCCGCGCGGCCGGGTAGGTCGTCACGCCGCTGGTTCCGTCGGTGAACAGCACGCGCAGCGGACCCGAGCCGTCGCCGAACGCGACGAGGCGGTGCTCGGCGCCGTCGTGGGTGAAGCGGATCAGCCCGGCCGCGCTGTGGTGGTGCTCGAGGCCGTCGACCACGGCGCCGGTGGTGACGGTCCGCACCTGATCGAAGGCCTCGAAGCGGCCCTGCAGCACCCACTCCGGCGCAGGCTCGTACGCGGGGATTCCGGTGAAGGCCGTCAGAGCCGGCGACTTCGGGTCGTGGATGCGGACGGCGAACCGGCCGGTGCGGCGGATGATCTCGGCGTAGCCGTCGCCGGCCGCGACCCGGACACCGGGTGCGCCCTCGATCGGCTCGTGCACCTCGGTTCCGCCGTCGGATTCGAGGAGCACGCGCTCGCCGTCCACCCGCCACAATCCGGGCACCTCGTCGAGGATCGTGGGCTCGGTGTCCAGCCAGTACAGCCCGGTCAGGCTGAGCCAGCCGTCCGGGCGGCGCAGCGCCTCCTCGCGGGCTGCGTGCCAGCTCCGCCAGTCCTCGGTGAACGTCTCTCGGTCGAGTGTGGTGGTCACGATGCCTGAACTCCTTCGTCGATCTCGTGCGGGTGGCGCAGGTCGAGGTGACTGCGCAGGGTGGTGCCCTCGTATTCGGTGCGGAAACTGCCGCGTTCCTGCAGCAGCGGCACGACCTTGTCGACGAATTCGTCGAGGCCGCCGGGGGTGAGGTGCGGAACCAGGATGAAGCCGTCGCTCGCGTCGGTCTGCACATAGCGGTCGATCTCGGCGGCGACGTGATCGGGGGTGCCGACGAACTGCTGCCGCGCGGTGACCTCGATGATCAGTTCGCGGATGCTGAGCTTCTCGGCCTCGGCCTTCTCCCGCCAGGCCAGCGCGACGGCGCGCGGATCCTTGGCGTGGCGGACGCGGCCGCGCGTGATGTTCAGGTTGTCCTCCGGTTCGACGTCCGGCAGCGGCCCCTCGGGGTCGTACCCGGACAGGTCGCGGCCCCACACCTGCTCGAGGAACGCGATCGCGGTCTGCGGGCTCACCTGCTGCAGCCGGATGTGGCGGCCCCGCTCGGCCGCGTCCTCCGCGGAGTCGCCGAGGACGAACGTCGCGGCCGGAAGGATCTTCAGGTCGGCGTGGCTGCGCCCGTACTTCGCGAGGCGGCCCTTGACGTCGGCGTAGAAGGCGTGGCCCTCCTCGAGGGTGCCGTGGCCGGTGAAGATGGCGTCGGCCTTGGCGGCGCCGAATTCGCGGCCCTCGTCCGAGTCGCCGGCCTGCAGGAGCACCGGGTGTCCCTGCTGGCTGCGTGGCACCTCGAACCGCCCGGAGATGTCGAACTGCGTGGTGTGGATGTCGAACGGAGCGATGTCGGAATCCGCCGCGAAGATGCCGTTTTCGCGGTCGACGACCGGTGCTCCGGGGCGCCAGCCGTCCCACAGCCGCCGGGTGACGTCGACGATCTCGTGGGCGCGGACGTAGCGCTGCGAGTGGTCGAGATAGCCGCCACGCCGGAAGTTCTCGCCGGTGAAGGCGTCGGAGGAGGTGACGAGGTTCCACGCGGCGCGGCCGTCGGACAGATGGTCGAGGGTGGCGAACTGCTTGGCCAGTTCGTACGGCTCGTTGAAGGTGGTGTTGATCGTGCCCGCGAGCCCGAGGTGGGTCGTCGCACCGGCGAGGGCCTCGAGAACCGTGAGGGTGTCGGGCCGGCCGACGACGTCGAGATCGTGGATGCGGCCGCGGTGCTCGCGCAGCCGCAGTCCCTCGGCCAGGAAGAAGAAGTCGAACAGTCCGCGTTCTGCGGTCCGGGCCAGGTGCAGGAAGGACTCGAAGTCGATCTGGCTCTTCGATTCGGGATCCGCCCACACGGTCGTGTTGTTGACGCCCGGGAAGTGCGCGGCCAGGTGGACTTGCTTTCGAACGGTGTTCTGCGGCATGGTGATCGGCCTCCTCAGGCGGTGGCGTAGCGGTTGGCGGGGCGCGGCAGGCCGAGACGGTCCCGCAGGGTTCCGGTGGACGTCGGGACCTGCGGCCGCAACACCGGCAGGACCCGTTCGGTGAGCGCCGCGACCGTGCCGGCGAGGGCCAGCGGACGTAGCACCACGCCGTCCAGGCCGTCCACGTCCCCGAGGAGTGCGAGCAGCCCGGCCGGGCCGCCGCGGTAGAACAGCGACTCCGGGGTGTAGGCAGCGCCGGCCCAGTTCTCGAGCTGGGCCAGGTCCGCGGCGGCGGTGGCGTCGTCAGCGGCGAGCAGCACGTCGATGTCGAGCAGCACCGCCGGTCGCCGATCACCGGCCTGCGCGCGCAGGCGTTCGGCCAGGTTCGCGGCGGACCCGAGGTCGGCGGCCTCGATACGCACGAGATCGGCGCATTCCGCGGAGAAGTCGAACGACTGCTCGTCCGCTGCCGCAACCGCGACGAGGGGCCGGCCCTGGGGTGACCGGGGCGTGATCGACGGACCTTTGACGGAGAAGTGCTCGCCGACGAAGTCGATGTAGTGCAGCTTGTCCCGGTCGACGAACCGGCCGGTGGCGACGTCGCGGATCTCGGCGTCGTCCTCCCAGCTGTCCCACAGGCGGGCCGCGACCTCGGCGGCCTCGGCGGCCTCGGTCCACAGTGAGCCGGTGTCCTGGGTGCCCTTGCGGCCGAACAGGGCGGCCCGGTCCTCACCCTCGGAGACGGCGACCTGCCACCCCGCACGGCCGGCCGTGGTGTGGTCGAGGGTTTGCACGGCCTTGGCCACGTGGAACGGTTCCGTGTGGGTCACCGTCGCGGTAGGGATCAGCCCGATCCGCGAGGTGACGGCGGACAGCCGGGCGGCGACGCCGACCGCTTCGAGCCGGCCGCGCACGGTGTCCGCACCGGAGTCGATACCGAACGAGTCGGGGAGGAAGGCCAGGTCGACGCCGGCACGGTCCGCGCGGCCCACGAGATCCGCCCAGTAGCGGGCGGTGAACACGTCCTCCGCGCGTGAATCCGTGCGACGCCACGAATGCGGATGCGTGCCGGTTCCGCGGAATTCGAGGGCGAGCAACAACTGTGAACTATCGGGCATGCCGAACCTTCCCTGGAATGGCATCGAGCAGCAGTTTTGTGTACTCGTGCTGTGGTCTGTCGAAAATCTCTGCGGTGGTCCCGGATTCGACGATTTCGCCGGACCGCATCACCGCGACGGTGTCGCTGATCTGCCGGACCACGGCAAGATCGTGGGAGATGAACAGGTAGCTCAGCCCCAGCTCGTCCTGCAGGCGGGCGAGCAGGTCGAGGATCTGCGCCTGGACCGACACGTCGAGCGCGGAGACGGGCTCGTCGAGCACGAGGAGTTCGGGGTGCAGCGCGAGCGCGCGGGCGATCGCCACGCGCTGTCGTTGTCCGCCGGACAGTTCCGCGGGTCTGCGCTCGAGGTGTGCCGTGCTCAGCGCCACCTGCCCGAGCAGCTCCGCAACACGTTCGGCGCGCTCGCTTTTCGTGCCGATGCCGAAGGCTTCGAGCGGTTCGGCGACGACGTCGCGGATGCGGAGCTTGGGATTCAGGGCCGCATAGGGGTTCTGGTGGACGATCTGCACCCGGCGGCGGAGCTCGCGCAGGTCCCGGCCGCGCAGCGCGGTGATGTCCCGCCCGTCGAACCGGACCTGCCCGGACGTGGCGGATTCCAGTCGGATCGCGATGCGGGACACCGTGGACTTGCCGGAACCGGACTCGCCGACCAGGGACAGAGTGCGACCGCGCGGAACCGAGAAGGAGACGTCGCGCACCGCCTCGAGCGACGTGCGCCGGTCGATGCGGAAGGTCCTCGAGACCCCGGACACGGTGAGCAGGGGTTCCGCGGGTCCGCGGCCGGGCCTGGCCGCGGTGCCGGCGAGGCTCGGTGCGGCGGCGACGAGCGCCCGGGTGTACTCGTGCCGGGGGTTCTCGAGGATCTGCCGGGCCGGCCCGGTCTCGACGATCCGGCCCTGGCTCATCACGATGATGCGGTCGGCGCGGTCGGCGGCGACGCCGAGGTCGTGGGTGATGAGCAGGACCGCGGTACCGGTCTCGGCGATGCGGCTGTCGAGGTGGTCGAGGATGCGCCGCTGCACGGTGACGTCGAGGGCGCTGGTCGGCTCGTCGGCGATGACGAGGTCCGGCCGGCATGCGAGCGCGATGCCTATGAGCACGCGCTGCCGCTGCCCGCCGGACAGGTCCTGCGGGTACTGCCTGGCACGGAGTTCGGGATCGTCGAGCCCGGCTTCCGCGAGGATGCGCCGCGCGTCGATCTTCGCGGTGCGCCGGTCGGCGAGACCGTGGATACGCAGGACCTCGGCGACCTGGTCACCGATGCGGACGACCGGGTTCAGGGACGTGGTGGGGTCCTGTGGCACGAGTCCGATGCGGGCACCGCGCACCTTCTCGAAGGCGCGTTCGGGCAGGGTGTCCAGTCGCTGCCCGTCGAACGTGACGGTGCCGCCGGTGATCCGGCCGCTACCCGACAGCAGGCCGAGGATCGCGTGTGCGGTCGTCGACTTGCCGGAACCGGACTCGCCGACCACTGCGACGACCTCACCCCGGGAAAGTGTGAAGCCGACCCCGTCCACCGCGGTGACCGGGTCGCGACGGCTGCCGTACTCGACCCGCAGGTCGCGTACGTCCAGCAGGGGTGCGGTCATCGAGTGCTCCGTTCTTCGATGGCGTGACCGAGGCGATGCGCCGACAGGACGACCGCCACGATGACCAGGCCGGGCAGCGTCGTCATCCACCAGGCGGTGGCCAGGTAGTTCCTGCCCTCGGAGATCAGCGATCCCCACTCCGGGGTGGGCGGCACCGCGCCGAAGCCGAGGAAGCTCAGCGACGACACAGCGAGCACGGCCATGCCGAACTCGACCGCCGCGAGCGCGACGACGGGGGCGTACGAGTTGCGCAGCACGTGCCGGCGCAGGACGGTGTGCCAGCGGGCACCGCATGCGAACGCCGCCTCGACGTACAGGGCGCGGCGCACGCGCAGGACCTCCGACCGCATGACGCGGGCGAAGTTCGCGACGAGCCCGACGCCGACCGCGATCGCCACGTTCATGGTGCCGAATCCGAGCGCGGTGACGAGCGCCAGGGACAGCAGCAGGGCGGGGATGGACAGCAGAACATCGACGACCCGCATGAGTAGCCCGTCGACCGCTCCGCCGACCGCACCGGAGAGCAACCCGACGAGCGAGCCGACGACGAGAGCGATTCCGACGGCGACGAGCGTCGCGGTCAGGGACAGGCCCGCACCGTGCACGACCCGGGTGTACACGTCGCGCCCGATGTTGTCGGTGCCGAACCAGTGCGCCGCGGACGGCCCCTGCAACTTGTCGGCCGGGACGCCCTGCAGCGGATCACCGGACGCGAAGACCGAGGGGAACAGGGCGAAGCCGACGGCGAGGAGCAGCACGGTCGTCGAGACCACGAGAACCCCGTAGCGGCGCAGGGCGCTCGTCGCTCCCCGGAGCCGGGACGGTCCGTGTGGCCCGGCCGCGGCCTGCGCGGATGCGGCGACCGGTTCCCGGATCAGGACGTCAGACATGAGCCTTCCTCTCCTCCTCCACCGCGAAGCCGGTGAGTTCGGTGGTCACCTCGGCGGGCGTCGGATGCGAGGGCGAACCGCCGCCGCGACGGCCGTCGGCGATGCGTGGATCGATGAGCGGATAGACCAGGTCTACCGCGAGGTTGACGAGCACGAAGATCACCGCACTGAAGACCACGATGCCCTGGACGACGGGAATATCCTGCGCCAGAACCGAAGTCTGGGTCAGACGACCGACACCGGCGCGGGAGAACACCGTCTCGACGACCACGGACCCCGCCAACAGGTTGCCGACTGTCACCCCGGCGATGGTGAATGCGGGGATGCTGGACAGCCGCAGTGTGTGCCGGGTCTGGAGACGCCATCGGGACGCGCCCTTGGCGCGAGCTGCTTCGACGAACGGTTGCCGCCATGTGGTCTGCAGGCTCGCGGCGAGGACCTGCGCGATCACCGCACCGGTGGGAAGCGCGAGGGTGATCGCGGGCAGCACCAGATGCTCGATGCCCTGGTCGCCGAATGCCGGAAGCAGCTTCATCCGGAACGAGAAGAGTTGGAGCAGAAGAAGTCCCACCCAGAAGGTCGGAACCGCGACACCGAGCGGCGGCAGCGAGAACAGCGTGCTGCGCAGCCACCGGGCGCGCGTATACGTGGCGACGAACGCGATCGAGGTGCCGAGGAGCACGGCGAGCGCCAGGGCGACCGCGGCCAGGGCCAGGGTGCTGGGTACGGCGGCGGCGATCGCGTCGGTCACGGGTTGTCCCGTGACGATCGAGATGCCGAAGTCACCCCGGACGGCGTTGCTCAACGCAGTGAGGTACTGCTCCCACAGCGGCCGGTCGAGCCCGTACCGCTCCTGCAGTTGCGCGACAGCGGCCGCATCCACCGGTGTGCCGCTGCCGGCGCCGTCGACCGCGATGCTCACCGGGTCGGACGGCAGCAGGTACAGCACGCCGAACGAGACGGTGAACGCCGCCCACAGCACCAACAGCGCCTGCACGAGCCGGGAACCGAGATACCGGGCCATGGTCTACTCGCTCAGCCAGGTGTCGAAGAACTGCAACCGGGCGGAGGCCTCGAACTTCAGGTCCTGCACCGCCTCCGCCGCACCGATGGCCTGGGACAGCTCCACGGTCGGCAGCCACAGGCCGTTGTCGAGGACGAGCTGCTGTGCCTGCTCGATCAGCTCGCCGCGTTCGGCCGGGTCGGTGGTGCGCAGCTGCGCGGACAGGACCTCGTCCAGCGCCGGGATCGGGCCGCGGTTGTTGAGGTTGCGTCCGTCGAGTCCGAACGTGGTGCGCAGGATGTCGCCGTCGGCGCGCGTGCTGTTGTAGTAGGTGGCGTCGAAGTCCTTCGCGCCCTGCCGGGCAGTGGCTTCCGGGGTGGAGACCAGGTCGAGCTGCAGGTCGATACCGACCTCGCGCAGCTGCTGCTGCACGAGCTCGAGGATCGCCTGGTTGCCGGCGAACACCGAACTGAACAGCACCGAGAAGGACAGGCGGTTGCCGTCCTTGACGCGGATGCCGTCCGGGCCGGGAACCCAGCCGGCGGCGTCGAGGATCGACTTCGACTTCGCCGGGTCGTAGGTGACGTCGTCGAGTGCGGCGTAGCCGGGGGTGCGGGAGGCGAGGGTGCTGGTCGCGGGCCGGAAATCGGGGCCGAGGACGGTGTCGACGAGTTCCTGGCGGTCGAGGGCCGGCACGATCGCAGCGCGCACCGTCGGATCGGTCAGGACGCCACGGGTGACGTTCGGCTGGAAACCGAACGGGACACCCGGGTTCGGCGTGGTGAGGATCCGTCCGCCGCTGCCTTCGATCTGGGAAGCGTCCTGCGGCAGCGCATCGCTGATCGCGTCGAGCTGGCCGGATGCGAGGCTGCCGGTGCGTACACCGGACTCCGGGACGATCGTGAACTCGATGCGATCGAGGTAGGCCTCGCCGTCGTGCGCGAAAACGTCGGATCCCCATGAATATCCGGTGCGCTTGACCAGCGTGGCGGACTTGTCCTGCTGGTAGTCCTCGTAGACGAAGGGACCGGTGCCGGACAGGTCGCCGGCGCAGCGCTCCTCCGCGGACTTCGCGACGTCCCTGTCGGACAGGAAGCCGAGTTGCAGCGTCGACGACGCCTGCAGGAACTGCGCGTTCGGTCCGGCGAAGGACACCTGGGCGGTGAGTGGATCGAGCACCGTGGTGCCGGTGTACCCCGACAGGTAGCTCGCCGCCAGCGCTGCCTTGGCGCCGGTGAGGGTCTGGACGATCGCGTCGAAGTTCTTCTTCACCGACTCCGCGGTGAACGGGGTGCCGTCACTGAAGGTCACGCCGTCCTTCAGCCGGAACGTGAACGCCGAGGCGTCCCCGGTCACCTCCCAGCTTTCGGCTAGCCACGGCTTCAGTTCACCGGTCCCGGGGTCCTGATCGGTGAGCGAGTCGACGATCTGACGGGCGACGTAGATGGTCTGGTTGCTGCCGGCCTGCGCGGGATCGGCACACGTGGGGGCCTGGGACAGGCCGTAGCGCAGGGTGCCGCCGGGCTGCGGGGTGCCGCCACCGGGGGAGGTGCCCGCCGTGTCGGTGCCGCACGCGGCGAGCCCACCGGCGAGGATTGCGGCGGTGGCGCCCGCGACGGCGCGACGTCGGGCGGCGGAGGTGAACGAAACAGGCACCGGGGAACTCCATGATCTCGTGAGGCGCCGGTGGCATCGCGCTTCGCGATGCCACCGGCCGGGCAGACGGTCGTGGTTCTTCGACTGGGTAGCGCCACTCAGGCGCGACAGGATCGTGGGCGACAGATGCCCGAGCACTGACGGCACAGGTCGACGTGCAGGCGCGCCCACGCGCCCACGAACCCCTCGCCTGCCATGCCTCTCCTCCATCGTTCCCGGCGGTAGCACCCTCACCTGCGGCGGCAGGGGGTTGCTGCGACGTCGTCGAGCCGGGTCTCTCGGTCGCTCTGGATGGTTCCCGGTGACCGTACGCGTTGCGAACGAGTTCGGAGAACCCTTTCGCTCACCGTGATCGAAACCCGGCGCCGGCACGCCGGCGCCGGTCGGCGAGCGCACAGAGCAGCGACACCGCGAGCATGGCGGCGCACACCGCGAGGCCGGCCGACGCGGCACCGGCGAAGTCGTCCCCGTCCGTCGCCAGCGCCGACAGATACAGACCGGACACCGCGGCGAGGGCGATCGTCGCGGACAACCGCTGTGACAGCTGCAGGAACCCGGCGGCGACACCGTGACCGCCCGCCGGGGACGACTCGAGCGTCAGCGCCCGGTTGGGTGCATCCACGAATCCACCCGAGAGACCCGACAGAGCGGCCAGCGCCACGAACACCGGCATCGTGGCGTCGTGCTGCACAGCGGCGGCGTAGCCACCGACGACGGCGATCTCGGCTGCCACCACCACGACGACCGTCACCCGGCCGTATCGCGCGACGACCCGCCACCCCACGGCCGAGGCGACGGCCATCGCCGCGGCGGCGGCGGACAGCACGGCGGCGGCCTGGACAGCGGCATAGCCGCGCCCCTCGATGAGGTACAGGCTCACGACGGTGTTCAGGGACAGCACCGCACCGAACCAGAACAGTGCGACCATGGTGCCGAGGACGTATCCGCCGGATCCGGTCAGTTCGGGAAGCAGCACGGGCTTGCCGCCGCGCGCGGCGACACGGCGTTCCCACCACAGGAAGGTGGCGAGTGAGACCGCCGCTCCCCCGACGGCGAACACCGCACCCACCGGACCCGGTTCGGAGACCACGGGCACCATCACCAGCGTCGTGGCCGCCGCGAGCAGCGCGAGGCCCCCGGCATCGACCCCGCTGCGGGCCGACGGTCGTCCCCGATCCGGGGGCAGGCGGCGGGCCGCGAGCACGAGTGTGACGAGTGCGCACGGCACGTTGAGAATCAGCAGAACGCGCCACCCGTAGTCCCCGGGTGCAGCGCCGAGCACCAGCCCACCGACGAGTGGACCGCACAGCCCGGCGAGGCCTCCGGCCGTGCTGTAGGCGGCCAGGGCCCGGGCGCGCGCCGGGCCGGTGTAGTTCTCGGCCAGGATCCCGAGCACCTGCGCGCTGATCAGGCCCGCCCCGACCCCCTGACCGGCCCGTGCGGCGACGACCGTCCAGGGGTCGGACGCGACAGCTCCGCACACCCCCATGACCGCGAAGAGAGTCATGCCCGCGAGGAACAGCCGCCGCCGGCCGGCCACATCGCCGAGCCGGCCTGCCGGGACCAGCGCAAGACCGAAGCTCAGCGAGTATGCGGCCAGGATCCACTGCACCTGCGAAACGCCCGCGTCGAGACCGGTCCGCAAGGCGGGAAGGCCGATGTTCAGCACCGACGAATCGAGCAGGGTGGTGAAGCCGGCGGCCGCACAGACCGGCACCACCGACGTCGTCTGCCGGGGCGTCTGCGCCCGATCGGTGAGTGTCACGCGGGAAGTGGGTTAACCGCCGACCGCCACCGGATCGGCCGGCACCCGCAGCCCGAGGTTGTGCCGCAGCGTGGTTCCGGTGTACTCGGCGCGGAGGACACCACGGTCCTGCAGCAGGGGCACCACCTCGTCGACGAAATCGTCGAGCCCCCAAGGCACGAGGTGCGAACCGAGGATGAACCCGTCCGAGCCGTCGTTCTGCACGAAGGCGTCGATCTGCTCGGCGATCCGTGCCGCGGTACCGACGAGGGGTCCGCGCTCGAACTGGTCGATCACGACCTCTCGCAGCGTCAGCTTCTTCTCCTCCGCGATCGCGCGGAGCCGTGCGACGGTCTCGAACCGGTCCTGGTGGACGAACGCCCGTCCCTGGATGATCGGCTCGGCGTCGGGGTCGGGATCGATGTCCGGCAGCGGGCCCTCCGGATCGTATTCGGACAGATCCCGATTCCAGATCTGCTCGAGCAGGATCAGTGCGGTCTGCCCGGTCACCTGCTGGATACGGATCTCGTGGTACTTCTCGACGGCCTCGGCCTCGGTGTCACCGATCACGAAGCTCGCCGACGGCAGGATCTTGATGTCGTCGGCGGAGCGGCCGGCAGCGATCGCCCGGGCCTTGACATCTCGGTAGAACTCCGTGGCCTCGGGCAGCTTCCCGTACGGGGAGAAGATGGCGTCGGCGTTCGCGGCAGCGAAGTCCCGGCCCTGCGGGGACACCCCGGCCTGGAGGATCACCGGGCGTCCCTGGGGGCTGCGCGGAACCGTGAACCTGCCGTGCACGTCGAAGTGGTTACCGTGGTGTTCGAAGGCGCCGGCGTCGGGTCGACGCAGGAACCGGCCGCCGGCCTTGTCGGCGACGATGTCGTCGCTACGCCACGAATCCCAGAGTTGACGGATGAGCGTCAGGGTCTCCTCCGCGCGCTCGTACCGGTGGGAGCGATCCAGGAAGCCGCCGCGGCGGAAGTTGCGCCCCGTGAAGGCATCGAAGGAGGTGACCACGTTCCACGCGGCCCGGCCGCCGGAGAGGTGATCGAGAGAGGCGATCTGCCGAGCCAGCTCGTACGGCTCGTTGAAGGTCGCGTTGATGGTGGCGGCCAGGCCGAGGTGGTCCGTGACGGCGGCCAGCGACGCGAGGACCGTGAAGGTGTCGGGCCGGCCGATGATGTCCTGATCGAAGATCCGGCCCGCGCGCTCGCGCAGCACGAGGCCCTCGGCGAGGAAGAAGAAGTCGAACTTGCCGCGCTCGGCGGTACGGGCGGTGTGCTCGAAGGTCGAGAATTCGATCTGGCTGCCCGCCCGGGGATCCCACCATGCGGTGTGGTGATTGACACCGCCGAGGTAGGCCCCGAGGATGACCTGCTTGCGTGTGCTCATCGGTCGTGTCCTTCGGTTCCGGCCGTGGTGACGGCGTAGCGGTGGGGAATGTCGGTCGGCAGATCCAGAAGTCCGCGCAGGGACGTGCCGGGGTACTCGGAGCGGAACACCGCGCGCTGTTGCAGGATCGGGACGAGCACGTCGACGATGACGTCGAGGTCGTCGACTGCCACCCCGGGTCGGAGCCGGAAGCCGTCGATACCCTGTCGACGCCACTCACCGATCCGGTCGGCGAGTTCGGCCGCCGACCCGGTGAACACGAGTGCATCCGAGTCGAATGCGCTGCCCGCTAGTGCGTCGAGACGCCGGAGCCGCTCGGCGCCGCTCTCGCGCGGCGTGTCGAGGAAGACCACGAGGTCCGCATAAACCCGCAGCGGTTCACCGACACGCCCGACCCGCACCCCCGCCGCCGTGACCTCGTCGACAAGGTCACGCACGCGGCGGGTGTCCGACGGGGTGACGAACACCAGATCTGCCTGCCGCGAAGCCAGTTCGTACGGAAGGTCGCGGTGGGCCAGCAGTGCGACCACCGGCTGCCCCTGCGGCGGTCGGGGCGTGATCGACGGCCCTCGAACGTGGAAGAACCGGCCTTCGAAGTCGATGTAGTGCAGCTTGTCGCGGTCGATGAACCGTCGCGTCTTCACGTCGCGGAGCTCCGCGTCGTCCTCCCAGCTGTCCCACAGCCGCCGAACGACCTCGACGGCGTCGGCGGCCTCGTCGAACAGGTCGTGGACGAACTCGGGCAGGCGATTCTCGGCGAGCGCCTGCCGGTCGCGCTTGTCGAGTCCGGGGATGTCGCGCCGGCCGAAGTGTGCGGCCTCCTGCGCGGAGGAGGACACCTTGACCTGCCAGCCGGCGCGGCCGTGCGATGTGTAGTCGAGAGTGGCCAGCGCCTTGGACACGTGGAACGGTTCGGTGTGCGTGGTGGTGATCGTCGGGATCAGCCCGATGTGCCGGGTCGACGGTGCAACCCGCGCGGCGATCAGGTGCGCATCGAGCCGGACCCGTACCCGGTCCACCGCGTCGGGGTCCTCGCTCGTGCACGGGTTCGCGGGTACGGCAAGGGAATCCTCGATCGTGACGAAGTCCAGCAGCCCGCGTTCCGCGGTGGTGACGAGATCGGCCCAGTACGTGGGTGAGGTCAATTCGTCGGGGCGTGAATTCTCTTCACGCCACGCGGCGGGATGCCAACCGGCGCCGTCGAGCGCGACGGCGAGGTGGACGGGTGTTGTCGAGGTCATCGGCGAGACTCCTGGTCGGTGTGCGGCGGGGATCGGTGGCGTCACAGGGGCGTCCGGCAGCAGGGCGCACCGGCAGCACCGCGGGCTCGCGATGCTGCCGGGCCTGGTGGGGGGTCTTCGGGAGGATCGTGCACTGCTTCGAGCCGCTCGGCGCGGTTCAGTCCGTCCGCAACCGGATCAGCGTCTTCTCGAAGGGGTGCGGCCCGATCTCCTCGGCCGGTCGGCCGGAATCGAACAGGGCGGTGTATCCCGCGGCCCGGTACAGCGCGACCGCCTCGGGTTGACGCCACCCGGTGGTCAGGTAGATGCGGGCGTACCCCCTCCGGGTCGCCTCGGCCTCGAGTTCCTCCAGCACGAGTCTGCCGAGTCCGCGGCGGCGGTGCGCCTTCGACGTCCAGATGCGCTTGAGCTCTGCGGTGGTCGCGTCGTAACGGCGGAACGCGCCACCGGCGACGGGTTCTCCGTCCTCGACGAGCACCAGCAACGTCCCGCCGGGTTCGGCGAACTCGTCGGCCGGGTGGGTGGTGAGGGTGTGGATCTGCTCGTCGAGCGGACGTTCGTAGCGGGTGCTGTATTCGACGGCGAGTTCGGCGAGCAGCGGGGCGGCCAGCGGGTCGTCCTGCCGCACGGGGCAGACCTGGATGCGGCGGGCGGTGGTCATCGCGCGGTCACCGCCTCGCGGGTGCCGAACCGGAACGGCTCCGGCGCGACGGCCGTGCCCTCGACGAGCCCCGCGATCAGCTCCCCGATTGCGGGGGCGAACTTGAAGCCGTGCCCGGAGAAACCCGCGGCCACGACGACGGCGCCGATGCGGTCCACGACGAAGTTGCTGTCGGGTGTGCTGGTGTACAGGCAGGTGTCGGCCACGGCGCTGCCCGGGTCGACGCCGGGCAGCCACCGGGCAGCGTAGGCGGCGAGCCGCGCGACGCCGGCGGGGTCGGCCCGGAAGGTTCTCGTCTCGGGCGTCACTTCGGGTCCGGTGCCGTGCTCGCCGATCTTGATGCCGTCCTCGGAGCCGAGCCCGTAGATGCCGGCTGTCGTGAGCAACGCGCCGGGGTGATGGACGAAGCTCGGCCAGTCGGGCCCCGTGACGGGAACGAAGTGCGCGGGCTGCTCCTGCGTCGTGCGCATCGCCGGGAGGCGGGGCGCCGGATCCGAAGTCCGGGTGAGCAACCGGTGCGACCATGCGCCGGCCGCGACGACGACATGCCGGCCGCGCACCACCGCGTCCGGGGTGACCACGTCGACGCCGTGTCCGTGGCTGTGCAGGCTTTCGACCACGATCCCGTGCCGCACGTCGGCCCCGGCCTGCGCCGCGGCCTCCTGGAACGCGGCGACCGCGCGGTCGGCGTGCAGCCGGCCCGCCTCGGGATGATGCACGACGGCCGTGTCGAACCGTATCCCGGGCCAACGACGTTCCGCGGAGCACGGCTCGAGGACCTCGTGCCGGATGCCGAGGGCGGCCAGCGACCGGGCACGCGACTCGACGACGGCGGGCAGTCCGTGGTCGACCGCGCCGGTGAGGGTCAGTACCTCCGTGCCCGTGGTGTCCTGCAGGTGCCGCCAGAGCGGCAGGGCACGGCCGGCGAGCGCCGTGTAGAACTCGCCGTCGTAGGCCTGCCGGTAGATGCGGGAACTGCCGTGCGAGGCGCCGCGGCGATGACCCGGCTCGAACTGCTCGAGCAGGGTCACCGACTTCCCGCGGGTGGCCAGACGCCACGCCGCCGCCGATCCGATGACGCCACCCCCGACGATCACGACGTCGGCCCGGGGCTCCACCCGGCTCATTGCTGTCCCTCCCTGGCTGTCGTCCGGTTACTGCTTCTTCGGCAGGCCCGGAGGATTGATCACCGACGTCTCGACCGCCTCGTTCGCGATACCCCATCGGTCGAGCACCTGCTGGTAGGTGCCGTTCTCGATGACGTGGTTGAGCGCCGCGTTGATCGCCTCGATCAGGCCGTTGTCCTTCTTGGTCAGGACCGCGATCTCGCCCTGCAGGTCCGGGCCCGCGCCGGAGAACGTGCCGGCGATCTCGGTCTCACCGGCCTGGATGACGTGGAACGACGCGGACGGATTGGGCCCGAAGTAGGCGTCGATGCGGCCGGAGCCGAGCGCGAGGTAGTAGTCGGTGGCGTTCTGGAAGTAGAGGATTTCGGTGGGCTCGAGGCCCGCGGCGACGTTCTGCTCGTTCCACTCGACGAGCAGCGCCTCCTGATTGGTGCCGGAGCTCACGCCGACCTTCAGACCCGCGACATCCTTCGGGTCCTTCACCTCGATCCCGCTGTCCTTCCTCACCTCGAAGGCGAGGTTGTCGAGGCGATAGGTGGAGAAGTCGTACTTCTCCTTGCGTTCCTCCGTGACGGTGACATTGGAGATGAACACGTCCGCCTCACCGGAGTCGACGCGCACGAAGTTCTGCGCCCAGTCCGCGGCGGTGAGCTCGACGTCGAGGTCGAGAACGTCGCCGAGGAGATGTGCGAAGTCGGTCTCGGAGCCGATGATGGTCTTGTCGTCGTCGGCGTAGAACCGCAGCGGAGGTGCGGTGCCGGCGGACCCCGTGACGATGAGGGTGCCGCGGTCGCGGATGGACTGCGGGACCTCGGCCGCGATCTCGGGTACGGGGTCGGTGGTGATGCGGTTCTGGTCGGCGGTGAGGTTGTAGCCGGCGGCGCCGGCCGCGTCGGGCTCGTCGGTGCCGCAGGCGGCGACCGACAGCAGGGCGACGGCGGTCAGGGCCGAGGCGACCAGCCTCGTGCGTCGGGTCAACGCGGACATCATTGCCTTTCGGGAGGACTTCAGAGGACTTTGGACAGGAAGGCGCGGGTGCGCTCCTGGGTGGGCCGGTCGAGAACCTGCGCGGGCGGACCTTGTTCGACGACGACGCCGCCGTCCATGAACATGACGGTGTCGGCAACCTCACGCGCGAAGCCGATCTCGTGGGTGACGATCACCAGGGTCGCACCGTCGCGGGCCAGGTCGCGGATCACCTCGAGCACCTCGCCGACCAGTTCGGGGTCGAGCGCGGAGGTCGGCTCGTCGAACAGGATCACGGCCGGGCGCAGCGCGAGGGCGCGGGCGATGGCGACCCGCTGCTGCTGCCCGCCGGACAGCTGTTTGGGGTAGTCGTGGATCTTGTCGCCGACGCCGACCCGGTCGAGCAGTTCCCGGGCGAGCGTCTCGACCTCGGCGCGGTCGCGGCGCTGCGCGGAGATCGGCGCCTCGATCACGTTCTCGAGCACGGTCAGGTGCGGGAAGAGGTTGAAGCTCTGGAACACGAATCCGATGCGCGACCGTTGACGGAGGATGTCCCTCTCGCGCATCTCGTGCAGCTTGTTGCCCCGGCGGCGGTAGCCGACGAGTTCGCCGTCGATGCGGACCGTGCCGCGGTCGACCTTCTCGAGATGGTTGAGGGTGCGCAGCAGGGTGGACTTGCCGGAGCCGGAGGGACCGAGGATCACCGTGACCTCGCCCTTGCGGACTTTCAGGTCGACACCCCTGAGGACCTCGAGGGATCCGAACGACTTGTGCACGCCCCGGACGTCGACGGCGTACGGGGTGGGATCGACCGGCGTGGTCATCGGGTGGCTCCCCGGGGTGCGGCGATACCCGAGTCGCGGATCTCGCGGAACTTGGCGACGGTCTTCTGCCAGGGGGTGAGCGGGAGGGCGCGGGACGAGCCGCGCGCGTAGTGCCGCTCCACGTAGTACTGGACGATCGACAACGCGGTGGTGAGCACGATGTACCAGACGGTGGCCACCATGAGCAGGGGCACGACCCGGCCGTTGCGGCCGAAGACGACCTGCACCTGATAGAACAGCTCGGCGATCGCCATCGTGGAGACGATCGAGGTGCCCTTGAACAGGCTGATGACCTCGTTGGCGGCGTTGGGCAGGATCGATCGCATGGCCTGCGGCAGAACGATCTTGAAGAACTGCCGGCGGCGAGGGATGCCCAGGGCCTGCGCCGCCTCGATCTGGCCGTGGTCCACGGAGATGATGCCGGCGCGGATGATCTCCGCCGAGTAGGCGGCCTGATGCAGGGCCAGGCCGATCACCGCGGCGGTGAAGCCGGAGATCACGCCGGTGACCTCGAACTCGAAGAACGACGGTCCGAACGGGACACCCAGCGACAGCGTTCGGTACAGGTACGCGATGTTGAACCAGAACAGCAGCTGCACGATGAGTGGGATGGATCGGAATGCCCAGATGTACACCCAGGAGATCACCTGCAGGACGGGATTCCTGGACAGCCTGCCGACGGCGAGCAGCACGCCGAGCCCGAATCCGAGAACCGTTCCCCACACGGTGAGTTCGATGGTCACCACCAGGGCCGAGAGCACGGACTGTGCGGTGAAGTACCGAGCGAACGTCGCCCAGTCCCAGCCCGGGTTGGTAGCCAGGCCGTGCACGAACTGCGCCACCAGGACGAGGGCGAGGGCGGCGACCAGCCAGCGCAGCGGGTGGCGGGCGGGGGCGACGACCAGCCCGGCGTCGTCGGGCTCGGCGGTGCTCGCCGGCGCGGGACGGATCCCGGTCGGCGCGCTCACGCCGACCCACCGGGGAAAGCGTTCATCGGATAGTACCTTTCACGGATCTCGGGTGAGTGATCGGCGTGCACACCGAGCGGGCGGGGCGCGTGGAGATCACTGTCGCCCGGCGGGGCCCTGCTCGTCACGGATTCCGATCCGGGTGATTCGAACCCGCCGCAGGACCCGAGCAGTCCGCGGGGTGATACCGCATGCCTGAATGGCCGAATGTCACACGGGTTCGATCCAACTGAACCTGTGTGACATTCGGCCGAGTGAGGCGCCGGTGGGCGGGCGTGGCTCTAGCCGATCGGCACCCGCGTCGTCTCCGGCAGCGCCGGTTCCTCGGTCGCGCGCGCATAGACGGTCTCGCCGGGCGCGAGACCGAGAGCGCGTGCGTCGCCGCGGGTGACCTGCGCGGTGAAGTCCTCACCGGTCGCGGCGTTGCGTAGCTCGACGCGGACCTCGAACCCGAGGTGCACGACCCGCTCCACCGTCGCGCGGGTGACACCCACGGACCCGGCGGTGCCCGCGTCCTGGGCGCGGGCGAGATCGGGTTCGCGACCGAGACGGATGTCGTGCGGCCGCACCAGCTTTCCGTTCAGCCTGGAGACATTGCCCAGGAACGACATCACGAAGTCGTTCGCGGGCCGGTCGTACAGGTCCCGCGGGGTTCCGACCTGCTCGATGCGGCCCCGGTTCATCACGGCGATCCGGTCGGCGACGTCGAGCGCCTCCTCCTGATCATGGGTGACCAGCACGGTGGTCACGTGCACCTCGTCGTGCAAGCGGCGCAGCCACGTGCGCAGGTCGGCGCGCACCTTGGCGTCGAGCGCGCCGAACGGTTCGTCGAGCAGCAGCACCTTGGGATCGACGGCGAGGGCGCGGGCCAGGGCCATGCGCTGGCGCTGGCCGCCGGACAGCTGTGCCGGATAGCGTTGCTGGAACCCGTCGAGCCCGACGATGCCGAGCAGTTCGTCGACGCGGCGGCCGATTTCGGTCTTGGGCCGCTTGCGGATCTTCAATCCGAACGCGACGTTCTCGCGGACGGTCATGTGCTTGAACGCCGCGTAGTGCTGGAAGACGAAACCGATGTCCCGCTTCTGCGGGGTCACGCCGGTCACGTCGTCGCCGCCGATGCGCACGATGCCGTCATCGAGGGTTTCCAGTCCGGCGATGGACCGCAGCAGCGTCGACTTACCGGACCCCGAGGGTCCGAGCAGCGCGGTGAGCGACCCGGACGGGATCTCGATGTCGACGTCGTCGAGGGCCGCGAAGTCGCCGTAGTTCTTTCGTGCGCCCGTGACGGTGATCATCTGGTACTCCTCTTGCGGTCGAGCAGGGTCATCAGCAGCAGCACGATCACGGCGATGGCCATGAGCAGGGTCGCGGCGCAGTAGGCGCCGAAGGTGTTGTGGTCGTCGATGTAGCGGGAGTGCACCAGCAACGTCAGGGTCTGGGACACGCCGGGGAAGCCGGACGAGACCATGATGACAGCCCCGAACTCGCCGAGCGCGCGGGCGACGGTGAGGACCACGCCGTACGTCAGGCCCCACCGGATCGAGGGGAGGGTGATGCGCCGGAACGTCTGCCAGCCGTTCGCGCCGAGTGTCGCGGCGGCCTGCTCCTGTTCCTGGCCGATCTCGTGAAGCACCGGTTCGACCTCGCGCACGACGAACGGCAAGGTGACGAAGATCGTGGCGATCACCATGCCCGGTAGCCCGAATACCACCTTGAATCCGAGGGATTCGACACCTCCGAACCACCCGCCGGCACCCCACAGCATGATCAGGGCGACACCGACGACGATCGGCGAGACGGCGAACGGCAGGTCCACCACGGCTTGCAGCAGCCCGCGGCCGCGGAACCGGCCGCGCACGAGCGCAAGTGCGACGACGACACCGAACACGACGTTGACGGGCACCACGATGGCGACGATCAGCAGCGACAGGTTCAACGCCGAGATCGCCGCGGGCGTGCTGATCGACTGGAGGAACGCACCCACGCCGTTCTCGAATGTGCGGTAGAGGATCACCCCGATCGGAACGAGCAACAGGACCAACAGGTAGGCGAGTGCGATCGTCCGCAGCGAGATTCGCGTCCACGGGGAGACCTTCATCGGTCCTCCTCCTCCCGGCGCAGGCTGCGTCCCGTTGCCAGGCGCAGCACGAACAGCACGACGAAGGCGATGAGCAGCAGTGCCACGGACACCGCGGCAGCGTTCACCGGGCGGTCGATCTCGATCTGCTGCTGGATGTACTGCGACGCCACCTGGGTCTCGTACGGGATGTTGCCGCCGATGAGCACGATCGATCCGTATTCGCCGAGGGCACGGGCGAACGCGAGCCCGGCACCGCTGACGACAGCCGGGGTCAGCACGGGCAGTACCACGGACCGGAAGATGGTCAGGTTGTTCGCGCCGAGGGACGCCGCGGCCTCTTCCACCTCTCGGTCCGCTTCGAGGAGCACCGGCTGCACCGAACGCACCACGAACGGCAGCGTCACGAATGCCAGCGCGACGACGAGCCCCGGCTGGGAGGCGTTGAGATGGATACCGATCGGGCTCTCCGGCCCGTACAGCGCCAGCAGCACAATGCTCGCCACGATGGTGGGCAGCGCGAAGGGCAGGTCGATCAGGGCATTGACGAACTTCTTGCCCGGGAACTCGTCGCGCACCAGTACCCACGCGATGAGGGTGCCCATGACCACGTTGACGACCGCGACGATTGCGGAGACGACCACGGTGATCCGCAGCGTCGCCAGCGCGGCCGGGGCGGTGACGGCGTTCCAGAAGCCACTCGGACCGTCGGCGAACGCCTCGGTGGCCAGCGCCGCGAGCGGCAACAGAACGATGACGGACAGCCACAGCACGGCCACTCCGATGCCGAGCGGTCCGACCGTGCCGGTGGCTGCACGCAGCGGAGTGCGGCGGCGCGCCGCCGGGGCGGGAGCCGGCCTCGATCCCACCCCGGTGGCGCTGTCGGTGATACTCACTGTCCGGGCTCTACTTCGTGGCGTTGTCGTAGATCACGGCGATCGAGCCGGTCTCGGCCTTGAACAACTGCTCGTCGACGGCCTTCCAGCCGCCCAGGTCCGCGATCGTCCACAGCTTCGCCGGCTGCGGGAAGTCGGCCGCGAACTCCTCCGCCACCGCGGGGTCGACGGGACGGAAGCCCGCCTCCGCCCACAGACGCTGCGCCTGCGGGGTGTAGAGGAAGTCCGCGAACGCCCGTGCCTTCTCGGCGTTCTTCGAATTCGTGAGCACTGCAGCCGGATTCTCGATCTTGAAGGTGGTGGGCGGGGTGACGTGCTCGACAGGGTCGCCGTTGCGCTCGATGAACAGCGCCTCGTTCTCGTAGCTGAGCAGCACGTCGCCGGAGCCCTGCAGGAACGCCTCGGTGGCCTCGCGACCGGACTTGGGCTGGATCTTGACGTGCTCGTTCACGAGTGTGGTGACGTAGTCCAGACCCGCCTGCGGGTTCGCGCCGCCGTCGCTCTTCGCCGCGTAGGGGGCGAGCAGGTTCCACTTGGCCGAGCCGGAACTGAACGGGTTGGGCGTGACGACCTCGAGGCCGGGCTGCAGCAGGTCGTCCCAGTCGGTGATGTTCTTGGGGTTGCCCTCGCGCACCACGATCGTCACCACCGAACCGAAGGGAATTCCGTTGTACGGACCGGAGTTCCAATCGGCCTCGACGAGCCCGGCGTCGACGAGACGGGTGATGTCCGGCTCGACGGAGAAGTTGACGAAGTCCGCCTCGGCGCCGTCCTTGACCTTCCGGGACTGATCGCCGGAGGCGCCGTAGGACTGCTGGAACTCGACGTCCGCACCCTCCTCGGTGGCCTGGAAGGCGGGGATCAGCTTGTCGAATCCGGGCTTCGGCACGGCGTACGCGTACAGGTTGATCGTGCCGCCGGAGCCGTCGCCGCTGCTCTCACCTCCGCCCACGGTGTCGCTGGATCCGCCGGAGCACGCGGTCAGCACGGTCGCGCCGAGGGCGGCGAGGGCGGTGACGAACAGACCCGAACGTCTCTTCATGAGGTGATGCCTTTCCTGCAGGAGTGTCTCTGTGCGAGACGGGGGAGGACCCGGGCACACCGGTTCGAGGAGACGCTCCGCAGGACGGACGAAGGTGGTGGAGACGTGGACCCGAACGAGTCGGGCCGACGAATGTCACGCCGGACGGGGCGACGCGACTCCTCGGCAACCGGGGGGCGGCAACGATGCCGCAAGGGTTGGTGACGGGAGTCAGCGACGACAGTCGACGTCGGCGACCGCGCGCACGCCGACAGCGATCAGCGCCAGTTCATGGCGGACGCGAGGCACGGCGGTAGCGGACACGCGGCAGACTCTAGCAGAGGCACTCGGCCTGTTCGGCGGTGTCGCCCGGAAGCGCGCGCAGTCCGGTGACGCGACCGCCGCCCCCGCCGCCCATCGCGTCCATCGCCTCGCCGAGGAGCAGGCAGCCGGCGAACACGACACCGCCGACGGTGAGAACCGTGGCGTACATCTTGTCGATCACGATCTGCCTCCCGGCGGGTTCCGCGGTGTCGCGAGTGGTCGTGCTCCAGCGTGACGCGGGATCGGCGCCCCGAACTGTCCGGATTCTGGACAGCGACCCGACCCGCGTCACGGCACTGTGCGCGCGCCGGGCGAGCCCTCGCCCCCCTCGGCCGCGGCGACCCCGAGCATCAGCCGCGTGATCTCTTCCCGGTCCGACGCGCCGGGCAGGCCCCAGCCGGGCTGGTAGCCGTACATTTCCGCGAGCGTGATCGCGCGGCGGTTGCCGTCCGCCACCTCGACGTCGGTCGGGGTGATCAGACCGGGATGCGCGACGCCGCACGCCTCGGCCAGCTTGAAGATGTCCCGGCGCAGCGCCCGGATGTAGTTGGCGGCGCGCACCGACTTCAGCTCGACGTCGAGGCCGCGCTCGAGCCACGGGTTCTGGGTGGCGACGCCCGTTGGACACCGGTCGGTGTGGCACTTCTGGGCCTGGATGCAGCCGATCGCGAGCATCGGCTCCCGCGCGATGTTGACCATGTCGCAGCCCAGGGCCATCGCCACCACCGCGTTGTCGGGCAGTCCGAGCTTGCCGCCGCCGATGAACGTCACGTCGTCGCTGAGGCCCGCCTCCGTGAACAGCTTGTAGACCCGCGCGAAGCCGCTGCGGAAGGGCAGCGAGACCGCGTCCGTGAACACGAGCGGCGCGGCGCCCGTGCCACCCTCGCCGCCGTCGATCGTCACGAAGTCGACGCCGCGGTCGGAGTTGCACATCGCGTCGACGAGGTTCTGCCAGAACACCATGTCGCCGACCGCCGACTTGATGCCGACCGGCAACCCGGTCTCGTGGGCGATCAGCTCGATCCAGTCGAGCATGCTGTCGACGTCGTGGAACGTGGTGTGCCGCGACGGGCTGACACAGTCGCGACCCTCCGGGATGCCGCGGATCTCGGCGATCTCGGGGGTCACCTTGGCTCCGGGCAGCAGGCCGCCGAGGCCGGGCTTGGCACCCTGGCTCAGTTTGATCTCGATCGCCCGCACCGGCGCCGACTCGACGACGGCCTTCAGCCGGGCCAGGTCGAACCGGCCCTCCTCGTCGCGGCAGCCGAAGTACGCGGTGCCGATCTGGAAGATCAGGTCTGCCCCGTTGCGGTGGTAGCGCGACAGCCCGCCCTCGCCGGTGTTGTGCAGGCACCCGCTGGCGGCGGCACCGCGGTTGAGCGCCGAGACGGCGGCTCCGCTCAGCGAGCCGAAGCTCATCGCCGAGATGTTGACGATCGACTGCGGCCGGAACGCCTTCGCCCGCCCGCGCGCCCCGCCGAGGATCTTCGCCGACGGGATCCGCAGCTCCTCCCCGGCGTGCGGCGCCGCCGACGGCGGGGTCTCGGAGAACGTGCGGTGCTTGATGATCGTGTAACCGTCGGTGTATTCGACGTCGTTGTCGGTGCCGAAACCGAAGGTGTTGTTCACGAGTTTCGACGACGCGTACACCCAGCGACGCTGATCGCGGGTGAAGGGGCGCTCCTCGTCGTTGCCGGTGGTGATGTACTGCCGCAACTCGGGACCGACCGCTTCGAGCAGGTAGCGGCCGTGCCCGACAACGGGGAAGTTGCGTAGCAGCGCGTGGCGCCGCTGCAGCAGGTCGTACGAGGCGACCGCGGCCATCGCCGCGGCGGGGATTCCGAGGGCTTTCGACCACTTCATGGGGCCACCGTACGACGCTGCCGCGATGCCCGCCGACCTTCGTGAACGCGGTTTCGGGAGCGGGCCGGGCGGGTAGGCAGTGCACCGACACGCGTGCGCGGGGAACCCGGGCGCGCGGACACGGTGTGGACGACCGCGGACACAGTGTGGACGACGAGGGGCCGGCGATGCGCAGACACGATCGGGACTACGACGAGCGCGACCTCGAGGTCGACGACGCCGAGGATCACGCCGCGGGCCCGACCGCGGTGGCGGTGTCGCTGAAGCGGTCCCTCGAACGGATGGGACCGATCCGGACGGCGCAGACGCTGTTGCGGCTGAACCAGGCCGAGGGCTTCGACTGCATGAGCTGTGCGTGGCCCGATCCGGACCCGGGACATCGATCGGTCGCCGAGTTCTGCGAGAACGGTGCGAAGGCGGTGGCGGAGGAGGCGACCCGGCGCCGTGCCACTCCCGAGTTCTTCGCCGCACACAGCATCGCCGATCTGGATTCGCACAGCGAGCACTGGCTCGGCCAGCAGGGCCGCATCACGCATCCGATGATCAAGCGGCCCGGCGCCACCCACTACGAGCCGATCGACTGGGACGAGGCGTTCGCCCTGATCGGTGCGGAGCTGAAGGCGCTCGACAGCCCCGACGAGGCGATCTTCTACACCTCCGGGCGTGCCTCGAACGAGGTGGCATTCGCCTACCAGCTGTTCGCCCGGGCCTTCGGCACGAACAACCTGCCCGACTGCTCCAACATGTGCCACGAGTCCACCAGCATCGCGCTGCAGGAGTCGATCGGCATCGGCAAGGCGAGCGTCACGCTCGACGACGTGTACCACGCGGAGCTCATCGTCCTGCAGGGCCAGAATCCGGGGACGAACCATCCGCGCATGCTGACCGCCCTCGAGAAGGCGAAACGCAACGGCGCCACGATCCTGTCGATCAACCCGCTGCGCGAGGCGGGCCTGGTCAACTTCCGCAATCCGCAGACCCCACGCGGAGTCGTCGGCCGCGGCACCGACCTGTCGGACCTGCACCTGCCGATCGCGCTGAACGGCGACCTCGCGCTGCTGCAGGCGTTCGGTTCGCTGCTCGTGGAATGGGACGCGCTCGACCACGAGTTCATCGAACGGCACACCCACGGTTTCGAGCAGTGGCGCCACCACGTCGCCGGCGTCGACTGGGACGTCGTCACCACCGCCACGGGGCTGTCGCGGGAGCAGATCACCGAGGCGGCGACGCTGCTGCGCGACTCGCGCGCGACGGTGTTCTGCTGGGCGATGGGCCTGACCCAGCACCGCAACGCGGTGGCCACCATCAAGGAGGTCACCAACCTGGCCCTCGCGCAGGGCAACATCGGCAAGCGGGGCGCGGGTCTGTTCCCCGTGCGCGGGCATTCGAACGTGCAGGGCGACCGCACCATGGGTATCTGGGAGCGGCCGCCGGCCCACTTCCTCGATGCGCTGCAACGGGAGTTCGGCTTCGATCCGCCGCGCGAGAACGGCTTCGACACCGTCGACTCCATCCGGGCCCTGCGCGACGGCCGGGCCCGCTTCTTCATGGGGCTCGGGGGCAACTTCGTGCAGGCCGCGCCGGACACCCACGTCACCGCGGCGGCGATGCGCAGGGCCCGGATGACGGTGCAGGTCTCCACCAAGATCAACCGGTCGCATCTCGTGTGCGGCGAGACGGCGCTGATTCTGCCGGCCAAGGGCCGCACCGAGCAGGACGTGCAGGCGTCGGGCCCGCAGTTCGTGACGGTCGAGGACTCCACGTGCTCGGTCCACGCGTCCCGCGGACCGTTGCCGCCGGCGAGCGCGCACCTGAAGTCCGAGGTCGAGATCGTCTCCCGGATCGCCGAGGCCACGCTGGGGGACCGGTACGGCCTCGACTGGAAGGCGATGCGCGACGACTACGGCGTCGTCCGCGGCCTGATCTCGCGGGTGGTGCCCGGGTGCGAGAGCTACGACGTGAACGTGCGGCGGCCGGGCGGCTTCGTCCTGCCGCATCCGCCGCGCGATTCGCGCTCCTTCCACACCGCCTCCGGGCGGGCCGAGTTCGCGGTCTCCCCGATCGACGTGCTGCAGGTGCCCGCGGGGCACGTGATCCTGCAGACCCTGCGGAGCCACGACCAGTTCAACACCACCGTCTACGGGCTGAGCGACCGGTACCGCGGCATCGAGGGCGGGCGGCGGGTGATCTTCCTGCACCGCGACGACATCGCCGCCCTCGGCTTCGACGAGGGCGACCTGGTCGACCTGTTCACCCGGTGGGACGGCGACGAGCGGGTCCGGTGCGCGCGGTCGTTCCGGATCGTCGAGTACGACACGCCGCGCGGCTCGGCGGCCGCCTACTATCCCGAGACCAACGAGCTGGTGCCGCTGGATTCGACTGCACGCCAGAGCAATTGCCCTACCTCGAAATCCGTCGTGGTGTCCCTGGCGCGCGCGGGCGAGCGCAGCGGCGAGTGCCCGGAGGGCTCGCACCAGGGCCGCCTCGGGTCGGACTGGTCGCACAAGACCTGCCCGGACCCCGAGTACCTGTCCTGAGACCCGCTCAGCCGGCCCCGGTGTGCCGGGCCGCGGTACGCGAGTGACCGGCGCGGAACGCCGCCGGTGACGCCCCGTAGCGACGGGTGAACGCCTGCCGCAGCGTCTCGGCCGTGCCGAAGCCGCAGCGCGCCGCGACCGCCGTGACCGGCAGCGACGTGGTGGTGAGCAGGACGGCGGCGGACTCGAGCCGAACCCGGCGGACGTAGCGGGCGGGTGTGTCGTGCAGGTGGTGCAGGAACATCCGGGTGAGGTGCCGTTCGCTCATCCCGGCGCGCGCGGCGAGCGCGGCGGCCGACAGATCGCCGTCGAGGTGGGTGGTGATGTGGTCGACGAGGCGCCGCATCCCGCGGTCCTTCGGTTCGGGGGCCGTGGTGAACATGCTCATCTGCGCCTGGTTACCCGGCCGCTGCAGGTAGGTGACGAGGGCCCGGGAGACCCGGCGGGCCATGTCGGGGCCGTGGTCCTCCTCGACGAACGCGAGGGCGAGGTCCAGGGCGCTGGTCACGCCGGCGGCGGTGGCGACGTGCCCGTCGCGCACGAAGATCGGCAACGGATCCACCTGCACCTGCGGATACCGCGCGGCGAGCCGATCGGCGAACGCCCAGTGGGTGGTGGCGCGACGGCCGTCGAGCAGACCGGCGGCCGCGAGGACGGAGGCGCCCGTGCACACGGACGCCACCCGGCGGCTGTCCCGCGCCAGGCGGCGCACGTGGCCGACGAACCGGGCGTCGTCGGCCATGTCGACGTGCCCGAAGCCACCGGAGACCACGAGGGTGTCGAGCGTTCCGACGAGCCGCTCGAGCCGTCGCTGTCCGGCCAGCACGAGCCCGGTGTCGCAGGTGATCGCGGCCCCGCCGGGGGTGGCCAGCTCGACCCGGTACGCCGGGACCGCGCCGAACCGGTTCGCCGCCGCGAACGTGGTCGTCACGCAGGCGATGTCGAGCAGCTCCGCCCGGTCATAGCCGACGACCACCACGAGTCGTTCGTCCACACCGTCGACCGTAACCGGGGCCGGGCCCGGACGCGACGTGTCCGGCGGACAGGGATCCCAAATTTCCGGACCTGTCCGGCGCCCGGGTCTCGCCCGGCCGCCCCCGGCCGCCGATCGTGGAGGCATCCCCCACCACTGCCCCCGGGAGACCTCATGGACACCACGACGGCCGTGAGCACGGCCCGCCCCGCATCGCGCCGCTCGGCCGGGCCGGCCATCCTGGCGCAGCGCTGGCCGACGGTGGCGGCTCTTGCGTTCGCTCTGATCGGCACGCCCGCCGAGGCGAGCGTCGAGATCCTCACCGAGATGATGATGCTGCTGCCGTTCCTGTATCTCGTCACGGCCGTGCTCGACCGCCCGCGTGCGGTATGGGTGGTGTTCCCGGCCTCCTACACGGCGTGGTTCGTGGTGCGGGCGCTGGACGTCGTCGTGCCGTCGACGGTGCTGATCGGCGCCGCGGCGGCGGTCGTGGTCGTCGTGGGCGCGGTGCGCGGCCGGCTGCGCGACCGCCGTTTCCTCGTCCAGGCGGCCGGCATGATCGCCTTCGGGGCGCTCGGCCTGGTCGCGCTCGCCGTCGATCCGGACGTCGCCCGGTACATCGTCGCGGCCGGATGGTTCCTGCACGGCGTGTGGGATCTCGTCCACCATCGGCTCCGCGTCACCGTGGACCGTTCCTTCGCCGAGTTCTGCGCCGTCCTCGACATCGCGGTCGCCGTCGCGCTCGTCCTCGTGTGAGACACCGGTACTGAGGCCACTGTGCTGTTGGCCGACCCCGCCGCCATGGATGCGTACCTGCGGCGGGTGCAGGCCGAGATCGACAAGGTTCGCACCGATGCCGGCGCCGAGCTCGCCCCAGCTGCGGGAGCGGCTCGAACACCTTCGGTTGGACCGTGGACGGGCGTCCGTCCTGGGACGGAACGCTCAGCTGCGCCTGCGAACGAAGCTCCTTCCGCTGGGTCCGGAGAAACCTGCGTGCCCGTGTCGTCTCCACCGGACGGATGATGCGACCACTCTTCGTTGATGGCTGAGTGGCTCCTGATGTCCGGTCGTGCCTGCACACGATCAGGCCGATCGTATGGGCGTCGGCTTGTGAGAATCGTGGGGACGATCCCGCTCTGGTGCAGAACCAGCGCGTTCCGGTCTTGACGAACGAGAAACTCCACTTTGCAATTCGCGCCTGCACTGCTCAGCTCACGGCCATGATCATTGCTCAGTGTCCGGAGGCCTACAGTCCGATCGCGGCGCCGGCGGCCCAGGGCGGGCGTTCTGAGCCCGGGATGCACTGCCGATGGTCGGTGTCGATCTTCCACCGATTTCGGGACGATCGACGCTACCGGCGCCGGATGTCCCAACGGGCGGTGCACCCCGCCAGAAATGGCCCTCGTTCTCGACGCGCTCAGGTGCCTCGCACGCCCGCCCCGAGAGGCACGCCACTCCCTCTCCGATGACCGAGACTATGTCAACTTGCGGTCATGACACCAACTCCTTCAGTGGATTCAATGATCCGGACCCAGCGCGACCTACAAACGCTCGTTTGTCAAACGCAATGTAGATCATGCCCCGCCTCGGTGCAAGACGATCTCTAGTCGACGTCCGAGTTCTGCCGGCAGGAAGGGGGCACACGACTTTGGTTCTTGCACAATGTCATCGCATCTCCGTCTGTCCGCGTGCGGCGGGTAGAGAGCGCTCCGCCGACCGTGGGACCGCTATGACTACACACCCGCCGGTCTTGTGATCACAGATGCACCGCCCCGCTCGGTGTGAGGGTTGACACAACCGCTTCAAGCTCTAATACTTACGAGCGTACGTACGTTTAACCCCGAAGGGAACTGCGAACAGGGCGATCAGCTGGCACTTTTGGTACGAGAGCCGTCGCGCCAGCCGCACCAGCTGGCGCGGTGCCCGGCGGTGAAGGGAACCCCCAAGGTTCTCCGAATACGTCCGTCTCGTCCCGCCAACGGCACACGAAGTCATGTAGCTCGTTGATACGCACCAAGCACGGAGTCAACTGGTCCCGCTGCCGGCAAACCGCCGACTGTGCTGGACAGAGCTTGCGCGCGGCTCGTCAACTGACGCCTGCAGGAAAGATCCTCATCCCCCATAAAGGAGTTCTCAAGCATGCTGTTCGACACAATCAAGCTGGGCTCGATCGAGCTGCCGAACCGGGTTGTCATGGCACCGATGACGCGCGTCCGCGCATCCGAGACCGGAATGCCGTCCGATAGTGCCGCGCTCTACTACGCTCAGCGCGCATCCGCTGGGTTGATAGTCAGCGAAGGCATCTCCCCGTCCAAGCAGGGGCAGTCCGAGCCGAACATCCCCGGCCTCTACAACGACGAGCAGGAAGCCGCCTGGCGCCCGATCACCCAGGCGGTCCACGACGCGGGCGGACGGATCTTCGCTCAGCTCATGCACGGTGGCCGGGTCGGCCATCCGGAGATCAGCGGAATGCAGCCGCTGGGGGCTTCACCGATCGCGGCACAGGGCACGATCTTCAACTCAGGCGGCCGGCTCGCATTCGTGACGCCGGTCGAGATGACCGTCGAGCAGATTCAGGAGCAGATCGCGGTCTTCGTCGATGCGGCCGAGCGTGCTGTTGCCGCGGGCTTTGACGGCGTGGAGATCCACGGCGCCAACGGCTACTTGATCCAGCAGTTCCTCTCGGACAACAGCAATCAGCGCACCGACCAGTACGGTGGATCGAACGAGAACCGAGCCCGGTTCGCGGTCGAGGTCGCGACAGC
Source organism: Rhodococcus sp. M8 (assembly GCF_015654185.1). Classification (NCBI taxonomy): domain Bacteria; kingdom Bacillati; phylum Actinomycetota; class Actinomycetes; order Mycobacteriales; family Nocardiaceae; genus Rhodococcus; species Rhodococcus sp. M8. The sequence goes on along the minus strand of NZ_CP064065.1, from coordinate 3,589,360 downwards.
GGTCAGCAAGGCGATCGGCGCAGACCGGGTCGGTATCCGGTTCTCGCCCGGTGGAAAGTTCCACGACATGAACGAGAGCGATCCCGCCGGCCTGTACACGACCCTGCTCGAGGCCCTCAATCCTCTCGGACTGGCGTACCTGCACATTCTTGAGACGGCGTCGGAGGAGATCAACGACAAACTGCGGGAGCTGTGGACCGGACCGCTGATCGTCAATCCCGCTCAGGTCGGTAGCTCGACGTTCGTCGACAAGACGGATGCCGATCGGTGGCTCGCACGGGGCGCCGATCTGATCGCTTTCGGCCGGTACTTCATCTCCAACCCCGACCTCGTGCGTCGCCTCCGAGACAATCTCGAGCTCGCCGAGCCTGATCTCGACACCTTCTACTCGGGCGGCGACAAGGGCTACATCGACTACCCGGAGTGGTCGCCGACGGCCGTCGGGTAATGAAAGGAATCAGGGTGGTGGCCGGTCCGAATCGAGTCGGACCGGCCACCACGTCGTTGCCGGACCAGCTTGCCTGGTCGGTGGCCGGGTACTCACAGGGGTCCGGTATCGGCAAGAGACGTTGCGTCGCAACGGCTTTCGTCAGTTCCTCGAGCGTTTCCGACCACGGTAACGCCGTCGTGCCGGCAGCAGCGGCCAATCCCCCGGGTACCGCGCATCCAGGTCATGCTCACCATCGCGTTCGACGAGTGGCACGCCGTCTGTGAAGGAGTGCACCACTGCGGACGCCGGACGCAGCGCCATTCGCGTCTTGCCCACACCCTGAAACCGGTGAACGTGACCAGTGGGTAGGTGCCGAGGAGTCGCGTGGCCTCGGCTAGTTCGGCACGCCGACCGACGAAGCCGGTCAACCCGAGCGCGAGGCCGGATGCTCGTTCCGGAGGGGTAAGCGAGATGGGAGCGCTTCCTTCACCGAGGAGGTGAGTCGACAACTGTCAGCCACCAGCTTAAACTTACAAGTGTTTGTTTGCGGGTGCGGAGGTCTGTCGCTGAGGGCAAGGATGACGCGCATTGAGATCGTTCGTACATCGGTGTCGTCCGGCAAACACCGTCGAGAACCGGCCCCTGGGAATGAGTGGATGATGATGCAGACCGATTGGGTCGGGCACTTGCCGTGCTCCGTTCCCGGCACATCACCGACCGCGAAGCCCGCTGCGAGCAACATCGATGCTGGAGCATCCTCGGGGCCCCCGGTGGCGCCGGCGTGAGGACGCACCGCGCCGAGGGAGTGACCGAAAGCGACTGGGTCCGTGGCGAACCGTTGACCGGCCGCGAGCACGAGGTACTCGGTATGATGGCGGCCGGTGCCTCGAACGCCGCAATCGGCCGCGACCTGTTCATCTCGGCGAATACGGTGCGGTTTCACGTGAGCAATATCCTTCGCAAGCTGGCGGTGACCAACCGAACCGCTGCGGTCGCGAAGATGAAGGAAGGCGCCGTCAGATGGTAGGTCGTGTCGAAGGTTCCGGGTTCTCGGGAACCACCTTCCGAGGCGGCCGCCCTTCACCTCAGGCATGGGCGCCGTGCCTACGCGCCGGTTCGCTCGCCTCGCGGTGAGCGCCGCGGGGGCGCGGGGCCGCCTATCGGCAGCATTCGATTCATCTCAGGGGCTCGGGAGAGAGTCGAACCGGCTGCGCACGCGGCGCAAATCGACCGAAGAGTCCTGCTGAGAAAGTGGTCAGCGCGCCTCGGTCGGAGCGTCGACGCGGACGTAACCCTCGAGCGTGCAGTCGTCGACATCAGGAAGGTACTCACTAAAGTTCTCGCCGAAGTAGATACCCGCCTTGCCGGTCAGGACGTATCCGCCGGTCTCGGCCTCTCCGTGGTGGTGCGGCAGGGACCGGTAGCCCGGACCGTTGAAAACCTTCCCGAACCGGATCTTGGTCGCCGGCGCGTGCTGCACGCTGACCCCGGAGACGCGCACGGCGCCGCCGGACTGACCTGCGCTTCTTCGCCCCCTCGCCCCTACGGGTGACTACCGGCTTGTCGTGCGCGGCCGTACTCGCCCCCTTTCGCGTCACTGATTGTGTGCTTTCCTTGCCTTCGTAAGCATCACGTCGCCCCGCGCAAGGGGTCGCGTATCACCGGCAGACGAGCGCCTGCGGCGCGACCACGACACCCGTCCACGAAGGACGTCGACGTGCCCGCGCTGATGGCGACGTCAGCGCAGCGGTTCGGGACGGCGCCGGATCATGAAGCTGCTGCGGAAGGTCATGACGGACTCGCCGCGCTGATTGAGAGCACTGTAGGCGAGGGTCCAGATTCCCTGGTCCGGCTTCTTCGTCGGCCGCGCAGCGACCAGTTCGGCTTCCGGATGCAGGGTGTCACCGATGATCACCGGACGTGCCGCTCGAACCTCGTCGAGCCCGAGCCAGGCAACGACGTTGTTGAAGTACCCCGTCTGGGTGGTCAGTCCGAGTGCGAGCGAGAGGGTGAACGGTCCATGCGCGATCCGTTGCCCGAACTGGGTGCCGGCGGCGTACTCCTCGTCGAGGTGCAGCGAAACAATGTCGCAGGTCAGGCCCGCCCACTGCACCAAATGCGCATCGGTGACGGTCATGCCGGGGCCCCGGAGAACATCGCCCAGTGCGAGATCTTCCCACCAGCGATCGGGCTGGCCGATCACGCGGGCCGTGGTGCTGATGTCGTTGGCTGTCATCGAAGCTCCTCATAGCGCCGGCACTGCCGGCCGTGTTAACGTACGAGCGATTGTTCGTTTTACAGTACGGGTCAGCCCGTCCGCCGGTCAATCATTTGGCCAACCTTGCACCCCGATCTCTTGGATGGGACGAGATGACGCACACCACGTCCTCGCTGCGGTCCGCGCACCGGCCTCTCCGGTGGCCGGTGGTGTCACCGCATCCCTGGTCACGACCGGTCTGCAACGCCTCGGCGCACCGTGCCACCACCCCCTGTGTCATCCCTGCACCAGTGGTGCCCTATCGAGTGAGGAAGTAATGCGACCCCTACGTTCTCTGTTGTTCGTGCCGGCCCATCGCGAGGGTTGGGCGCAGAAGGCGGTGCGCGCGGGTGCCGACGCCGTGATCCTCGATCTCGAGGATTCGGTTCCCGAGCCGAGCAAGGCCGACGCCCGCGCGATCGCGGCCGACACCATCGACACCCTGCGACGCGAGCATCCCGAGGTGACGGTGCTGGTGCGCCCGAACCCCCTCGATACGGACCATTTCGGCAAAGACCTGCAGGCCGTCGTCCGGGCTGGGCTCGGCGGCCTCCTGCTGCCGAAGATCTACGGCCCGCGAGAGGTCCTCGATTTCGCGGCCCTGCTCGACCACTTCGAGATCGAGGCCGCGCTCGACCGCGGCAGCGTGGAGGTGATCCCCACCCTCGAGACCGCGAAGTCGCTGGTGAACTGCGAGGTGATCGCCGCCGCGCATCCGCGGGTCGCGTCGTTGATGGTGGCCGCCGCCCGCGATGCCGACGTTTCGCGCGAGGTCGGTTTCGAGTGGACAGCCGAGGGTCTCGAGACCCTGCATTACCGCAGTAAGGCGGTGCTCGCCTGCCGCGCCGCCGGTTTGGCCCATCCCATAGTGGGTCTGTGGCAGGAGATTTCCGATCTGGACGGTTTGCGCCGATTCGCCGAGGGCAACCGTCGGCTGGGCTTTACCGGTCAGGTTCTCATTCACCCCTCACACATCCACACGGTCAACGACGTCTACGCACCGGACCCGAAGGTCGTCGACCGCTTCCGGCGCATGATCGAGGCCTTCGAACTGGCTCAGGCAAAGGGCCAGGCCGCCGCTCTGTTCGAGGGTGAACACGTCGATATCGCGCACGTCAAGACTGCCCGCGGCGTGGTCGCCCTCGCCGAATCCATCAATACGCAGTAACCGCAACAACCTCGTAAGGAACCGACAATGAGTGGACTGTACTTCGAAGAGCTCGAGCCGGGGCTCGTCCTCAAGCACGCGGTAACCCGCACCGTCACCGAGACCGACAATCTGCTGTTCACGACCCTCACCTTGAACGTCCAGCCCCTGCATCTCGACGCGGAATTCGCCAAGAACAGCATGTACGGCGAACGCATCGTCAACAGCGTCTTCACCCTCGGCGTCGTGGTCGGCATCCCGGTGCAGGAGACCACCCTCGGAACCACCCTGGGCAATCTCGGGTTCGAGGAGATCGCCTTTCCGGCGCCGGTGCTGATCGGTGACACCCTGCGGATCGAGACCGAGATCCTGTCTCGACGTGAGTCGAAGTCGCGCCCGGACACCGGCATCGTGCGGTTCGAACACCGTGGCTTCAACCAGAACGACAAGTTGGTTTGCCGCGTGCAGCGGTCCGGCCTGATGCTCAAGAAGCCCGCCGAGGTCGCTGTCTCATGAGGCTGGCCACGCTGCGCCTGAACGGATCATCGACCGCCGCCGCACGGATCGAGGGCGAGCGCGCGGTGCTGATCGAGCCCCATCCCAGCCTCTCGGATCTGTTACGGGATCCTCACTGGCAGCGCATCGCCACCGAGGCCGCCGGACAGGTGGTTGAGCTCGGTGCCGTGGAGTACGCCCCTGTGGTGACGCACCCGACGAAGATTGTGTGCGTGGGGCTGAACTACGCGAACCACATCGCGGAGATGGGGCGCGAACTCCCCCGCTATCCGACGTTGTTTGCCAAGTTCCCCGAAGCACTCATCGGCGCCTACGACGACATCCACGTCCCGGCCGAAGCCGATCAGCAGGTCGACTGGGAAGGAGAGCTCGCCGTCGTCATCGGCAAGAAGGCGAGAGCGGTGCAGGCCGCCGACGCCGGCGAGTACATCGCCGGCTTCGCCGTCGCCAACGATGTCACCATGCGCGATTATCAATATCGGACACAACAGTGGTTGCAGGGCAAGACCTTCGAAGGTACGTGTCCGCTCGGCCCGACGCTGGTGACCCCGGACGAGTTTTCGCTCGGTGCCCCATTGAACACTCTCGTCGACGGGGCCACTGTCCAGTCGGACTCGACCGGCGACCTGGTGTTCACCCCCACCCGGTTGATCGAGTACATCTCCCACATCGTCACCTTGCAGGCCGGGGACGTGATCTTGACCGGAACTCCCGGCGGGGTCGGCCACCCGACGGGAACACATCTGTCCGACGGCCAGATACTCACCACGGAGATCACCGGCCTGGGCATGCTGCGTAACACCGTGTGCGTAGCTGCTCCGATCGCGGTCGGCTGACACCCACACCGAGCTCCCACAATCGAATACGACACAGCCAGCCCTCCCAGTCCTTCCCGGACCGGGAGGGCTGGTGGGCGTCGGTCCGCGAGCTTCCGACGAGCTCCGCGGTCTGAATCACCTCGACGGTTCCCGCCCGGTCGTTCTCTCGCAGTACCGACCACCACAGCAACAGGCGCAACAGCGGTTTCGCCACCGAAACAACAGGTCTCGCGCATCGACGATGAGAGGGACGTCAGCGGCGCCGTCCTGCAGGCATGTGATGGCCGCGAGAATCCCATATCGCCCCAGGTCGCGGCATGCCGCAGATCACCCGTTGACGGATGCTGTGCTCTACGCCACAATACAAACAAACGAGCAAACGTTCGTCAGTGTCTGGCATCGAGAAGGAACATCCAATGAAAGCTCTGTCTTGTCGTCGCGCAGCCTTTGCCGGAGTTGTCTTCAGCGCAGCCCTGAGTGTCGCGGCGTGTACGGCCAGCGCCCCGGCCGAATCGAGCGGCAACTCCGGCGGTTCGACGAGCGACGGCGGCCAGGCCCTGCCGGTCGAGCAGCTGTGCGGCGATCGTCCGCTGAAGATCGCACATGTCGCCGGTTTCGGCGCCAACTCCTGGCGCAAGATCACGCAGGCCGAACTCACCGACGAGCTTTCCGCCTGCCCGAACGTCACCCTCGAGTACACCCAGGCCGACAACGACCTGCAGAAGTACATCACCGCGATCAACTCGTACACCGCACAGGGATTCGATGCGATCGTCACCTACGACGACTTCGGCAGTCAGGCACTCAGCGCCCTGAAGAACGCCCACGACTCCGGTGTGGTCGTCGTGCCCTACATCGCCGATCCCGGCGGGGAGGTCGGTGTCGACTACGACGGATACGTCCAGTACGACTTCGACGTCGAGGGCGACACGATGGCCAAGTGGCTGGCCGGCCAGGTCCAGCCGGGCGCCAAGCTGCTCTTCAGCGGTGGCCTGCCGGGTGGCAGCCCGTCGACCGTGGCGCTGTGGGACGGAATCCTGGAGACCTCGAAGGAACTCGGTGATCCGTTCACTTCGCTGACCAGCGAGCCGCAACCGTCGAGCTGGGACGCCGCGTACGAGCAGCGCGCGATGGCGGGGGCGCTGACCAAGTACCCGGAAATCGACGCTCTGGCATCGGATTACGGCGTTGCGTCGAAGGGCGGTCTGCGGGCGTTCATCAACGCCGGTCGCCCCATTCCGCCGCTGGCGACGTCGGCGACCGACAACGAACTCGGGTGCATGTGGTTGCAGCACCACCAGGCCAACCCGGACTTCCACTTGCTCACCCTCGACGGCACCACCACCGTCGTGCGCATCGCCGCCCGCAAGGCGCTGGCCGCACTGAGCGGCCAGCCCGACAACGAGCGGGAGAACTTCGAACTGCCGACGTTCATCGATACCCGCAACGGCAAGCTCCCGACCTGCCGCGAGGACCTGCCACCGGACGCCGACCTGTCCTCGGCGCTCTCGCCCGAGCAGCTTTCGGCCGTCTTCGAGTAGCGGCTGGGCGCGAGGGATGAGGAGTGGTCAACAGTGACTCAGCAAGACATCGTCGAGGATGTGATGTACGTGAGTGACCTACAGGTGCAGAATGATCCGGTCCAGGAGAGCACCGATCAGGACATCGTCCTGCGACTGGACGCAGTCGACAAGAAGTACCCGGGCGTCCACGCCATCAAGGGTGTCTCGCTCACCGTCCGGCGCGGCGAGATCCATGCGCTGGTTGGCCAGAACGGGGCGGGCAAGTCCACGCTCGTCGGCATTGCGGCCGGTTCGATCACCGCCGACTCGGGGACAGTGGAGATCGGTGGTGTCACCGCCACCGACCCGTCCCCGGACTGGTGTCGGGAGCAGGGACTGGCCATCGTCTACCAGGAACCGGCGCTTTTGCCGGATCTGACGGTGGCGGAGAACATGCGCCTGAGCATGCCCGAGGACCGCCGCCCTTCGGTCGGCGAGCAGGTCGGCTGGGCGGAAGGCATCCTCTCGCGGTGGAGCAGCGTGGCCGCGATCGATCCGCGCACCCCGGTCCGCGAACTGCCGCCCGATGCGCGGTTCGTCGTCGAAATTGCGAAGGCACTGGCGGAAGAGCCCAAGGTCATCGTCCTCGACGAACCCACCGAGCATCTGCTGCCGCCCGCGGTCGCCGAACTGTTCCGCCTGATTTCGGAGTTGATCGACGCCGGCGGCGCGGTCGTGTACATCTCGCACCGACTCAACGAGGTCAAGCAGATCGCCCACACCGTGTCGGTACTGCGCGACGGCGCACTGGTCGGGACGTTCGACGGCGCCGAAGTCACCGAGCAGGACGTGGTCAACCTCGTCGTCGGCCGCGAGCTCACCCGCGCGCACACCCGGGCCGAGACCCGCACGACCGCGCTCGGCGACACCTTGCTGAAGGTCACCGGATTTACCGGTGACGGGTTCGACGATCTGGACCTGACGGTCCGTGCCGGCGAGATCGTCGGGTTCGCCGGTGTCGAGGGGCAGGGGCAACGCGAGGTCCTGCGTGCGCTCGGCGGCCTGGTCACCGGGCACGGCACCATCGAGCTCGGCGGCCGCACGATCAAGACGTCGAGTCCGACCGCGGCGCTGGCCGGGGGGATCGCCTATCTGCCCCACGACCGGCACAACGAGGGCATTCTGCCGGGCCTGAGCCTACGGGAGAACGCCTCGCTGTCCTCTCTGCGGCGGTTGTCGCACCTCGGCGTGCTCTCACGGGTGCGCGAGCGCAAGGCCACATCGGAAACGTTCGCGTCGATGCGGGTCAAGGCGCCCTCCCCCGAGGTCGACATCACCACCCTCTCGGGCGGAAACCAGCAGAAGGTCGTACTCAGCCGCGTGCTGATGACCGAGTCGAAGCTGATTCTGGCCGACGAGCCCACCCAGGGCGTCGATATCGGCGCCCGGGAGGAGATCTACACCATCCTGCGTGAGGCGGCAGCCCGCGGCGCGGCGATCATCGTGCTCTCCTCCTCTGCTGCCGAACTCGAGCAGCTCTGCGATCGGGTCATCGTTTTCTCCCGCGGCAAGGCCGCGAAGGAACTCGTCGACGACGAGTTGTCCGAGCACGGCATCGCCCAGGCCGCACTGAGCGCCACCGGCAGCCGCAGTCGCGTCGGCGCGGCCCTGCAGAAAATCACTCTCGGCCGGAAGCTCGCCCGCAACGACCTCACTCCCGCCGCGATCCTCGCGCTCGCGACCATCCTGCTCGCCGGGGTGGCGATCACCCAGAGCGAGTTCTACCTCACCTCCCGCAACTTCGGGCTGATCTTGCCGCTGCTGGCCACCTTGGCATTCTTTGCGATGGCCCAGCAGGTGGTGATGATGGTCGGAGGCATCGACCTGTCGGTCGGGCCCCTGGCAGGGTTGCTCGTCGTGGTCGGCTCGTTCGTGCTGTCGGCGTACAAGACGCCGATCGGGATGATCATCGGGCTGATCGTGCTCGCGCTCGTGGCCGCGGTCGTCGGTCTGGTCAACTGGACCTTGGCAGCGGTGGTGAAGATCAATCCCCTGATCGCCACCCTGGTGACCTACACCGCGATCCAAGGCATCGCGTACCTGCTGCGACCACTGCCCGCCGGCAAGATCGACCCCGTCTTCCTGTCGTACGCGTCCACCACGCTCGGATTCATCCCGATCATGATGGTCTTGGCAATCATCGTCGCGGTGCTTCTCGAGTTCGCGATGTACCGGAGTCTGTTCGGTGTCCGCCTGCGCGCCACCGGATCCGCGCATGCCACCGCCGATCGGATCGGTGTGCGCACCATGAGGATCACTCTCATCGCGTACGTGGGCTGTTCGGTGTTGGTCGTCCCGGCAGCGGTGCTGCTGATGGCGCAGGCCGGGACCGGCAATGCCAGCATCGGGGACAGTTACACCCTTGCCAGCATCGGTGCCGCGGTGCTCGGCGGTGCCTCGATCTTCGGTGGGCGCGGCTCGTTCATCGGTGCTTGCCTCGGCGCGGTGCTGGTCATCCAGATCAACACGGTGGTGCAGTTCATCGGCTTGCCGCTGTATTGGCAGCAGTGGCTGCTCGGCGGTCTGACCATCGCCGCGGCCGCCTTCTATTCGAAGTCCCGAACCCTCGCAGAGCGGAGCTGACGGCGTGAGCGCACTGCACGCACAACAAGCACTCCCGGACACCGAACCGACGGGCGCCGGTCGGCGTCGCTGGACGCCGACCTGGAACGGCACCACCTCGGTCATCGCGATCACCGTGGCCCTGTTCGGCTTCAGCTGGCTCATCGCACCCGGCAGCGTCTCCGGCAGCGCGATCGACTCGCTGCTGCCCTTCGCCGGGATCCTGGCGATCGCCGCGATCGGACAGACCATCGTGGTCATGCTCAAGGGCATCGACCTGTCGCTGCCCGGCATGATGACCATGGCCGCCCTGGTCAGCAGCCAATACGCTCAGGACCACGGCAGCATTCTCACCGCCCTGCTCATCGTCGCCGCCATCGCCGTCGTCGTCGGGCTGGTCAACGGCATCGTCGTCTCGGCGTTCTCGGTGACCCCGCTGGTGGCCACCCTGGCAGTCAATGCCATCTTGATGGGCGCCGCCCTGGCCTACTCCGGAGGCACACCCACCCGTGCCCCCCAGAGCGTGTCCGACTTTGCTCTGGAAAAGACGATCGGTATCTCCAACACGGTGTGGCTGGCCATCGCGCTGATGCTCGTGACCGTTTTCGCCACCGGCCGCACCGCGTGGGGACGCCGGGTGGTTGCCGTCGGCTCGAACGAGCGCACCGCCCACGCGGCGGGGGTGCGTACCGCACGGATCAAGATCAGCGGTTATGTCGCCGCAGCGCTGTGTTACAGCGGTGCGGGGGTCCTGCTGGCCGGATATGTGAGCACACCGAACACCAATGCTGGCACCAGCTACCTCCTGCCGGCCATCGCAGCGGTCGTCGTCGGCGGTACCGCCCTGACCGGTGGCCGCGGCAACATCATCGGCACGGCCGTCGGGGCACTGTTCCTGAGCCAGCTCACCCAGCTGGTGCTCTCCCTCGGCGCACCGTCCTCCACCCAGTTCCTCGTCCAGGCCGTGGTCATCGCCGTCGCGGTGGGAGCACAGCAATTGGACCTGCGCCACATCCTCCACCGTCTGATTCCCGGAAAGGATCTTTCATGACGAACATCGGTCAGCGACTGATAGGCAAGGTGGCGTTCGTGACCGGCGCCGCCCGCGGTCAAGGCCGGTCGCACGCCCTGACTCTCGCCGGTGAGGGCGCCGACCTCATTCTGCTCGACTCGGTGCGCCCGATCGACCAGGTGAGCTACGCGATGCCGGACCACGCGGATCTGAAAGAGACCGCCCGCCTGGTCGAAGAGCGGGGCCGCAAGGCGGTCGTGATCGAAGCCGACGTCCGCGACGAGTCGATGATCGACTCGGTCGCCGCTGCCGCCACCGAGCTGGGACGACTCGACATCGTCGTCGCCAACGCCGGCGTTCTCGGTGCCGCCAAACCCTCCTGGGAACTCACCCGCGCCGAATGGGACACCCTCATCGACATCAACCTCACCGGTGTCTGGCAGACGATGAAGGCGGCGTTGCCGCACATCATCGCCGGTGGCCGGGGCGGGTCGATCATCGCGATCAGTTCCATCGCCGGCATTCGCGGTGTTCCGCACGTAGCGCACTACAGCGCCGCCAAACATGCCCTCGTCGGACTGGTCGGCTCGGTAGCGAACGAGGTTGCTCCGCACAATATCCGCGTCAACACGGTGCATCCGACCAACGTCCGTACCGACATGATCGACAACCCGACGGCGGCGAAGATCTTCCGACCGGACCTCGAGAATCCGACTCTCGACGACGGTGTCGAGGTCCTCGGTCGCATCAATCTGCTCCCGGTGCCGTGGGTGGACTCCGCCGACATCTCCGAGGCCGTCCTGTGGCTGGCCTGCGACGAGTCCCGGTACGTGACCGGCACGGCGCTGCCCGTCGATGCCGGAATGCTCGCAAAGTACCCCGGCTGACGATCCGCATTCCCCCTCGACAAGACCCCAACAGAGAAGGAAGATCAATGACAGTCAACGATGGGCCGGTCCGCACGATCGCACTGATCGGACGCAAGCCGGGTATGTCGTTCGCCCAGTTCGACGAGTACTGGCGGGAAAAGCACGCTCCCCTCGCCGCCCAGGTGCCCGGCGTGATCCGCTACGTGCAGCGGCACGTCGTTCCCCAGGAAGGTGCCACCGAACCCGACAACGGATTCGGGATCGACGGCCTGGCCGTTCTCGATTACGAGAGCGCGGAGGCGATGGAGGCAGGATGGGCGTCCGAGGCCGGTCAGGCGGCCCTGGCGGATGTCGAGAACTTCATCGGCAAGCACTACGTGGTGGTCCTCAAGGATCACGTCGTCGTCGGCGACGCCTGAATTCGTCGGCGTCCTTACACGCAGACACGTCAGTTAGGAGCCCGTCATGGATGTGGGCGTAGTTTACTTCTTCACCGATCAAGGTCCGGACCCCATCGAGTTCGGGCAGGCCGCGGAGGGTTACGGATTCGAGTCCCTGTTCGTGCCCGAACACACACATTTCCCGGCGTCCCGGAAAACCGACTACCCGATTTCCTATGGCGGGCCCGAGCTACCCGGGTTCTACCTGCGCACATATGACCAGATCGTCACGCTGTCGATGATCGCCGCGCACACGCGGACAATCATGCTCGGTACCGGCGTCTGCCTGCTCGCCCAGCACGATCCGATCGCCAAGGCCAAGCAGATCGCCACCCTCGACCACCTCTCCGGCGGCCGCGTCATCTGCGGTGTCGGAATGGGATGGAACGTCGAGGAGGCCGAGGCCCACGGCGTCGTCTGGAAGCACCGCTATTCGACCGTGCGCGACAAGCTCAAGGTCATGCAGGCGTTGTGGACCCAGGAGGAGGCGAGTTACGACGGGCAGCGCGCGTCCCTCGCCCCCTCGTGGGCGTGGCCCAAGCCGGCGCAACCGAGCGGCCCCCGCATCTATCTCGGTGGTGCCGGACCCACGACGATGCGGCATGCGGCCGAGTGGGCCGATGCCTGGTATGTCGTCCCCCCCGCCGACGATCCCACGCTGACCAAGAGCGTGTCCGAGTTCCGCAGGCTCGTCGAGAAAACTGGACGCGATCCCGATTCGGTGGGTATCGCGGTGGCGTCGGCGCCCCCGGACCCGGCCGTACTCGACAGCTATCGGGAACTCGGCATCGAGCGGGCGGTGTTGTGGGTCGATCCCGCCGACGATCCGGGCGAGGGCATGCGCAACCTCGAAACCGTCTCCAAGGTTCTTGCGCAGATCTCCTAACTACCTGCGTGCCCAGAAATCAACTTTTACAGGAGGACTCGTAGTCATGAACACAACTACCGTGGATGTGATCGTCAGCGAGCTCGCGGAGCGATTGACACGTCTCGAGGATGTCCGCGCAATCGAACAGCTCAAGTACCGCTACGCCGGATTCTGCGACAACAGCTACGACCCGGAAGGCATCGCCGGGCTGTTCGTCGAGGACGGCCGGTGGGTCGTGGACGGCGAGGGCGGTTCCATGACCGGCCACGAGGAGATCAAGGCTCACTTCAGGGCCTTGTCCGGCAAGATCACCTGGGCTCAGCACTACATGATCGCCCCCCGCGTCGAACTGAGCGAGGACGGCCGAAGCGCAACGGGGTACTTCTACCTGCTGTGCCTGTGCACCATCGAGAACAGCCAGGACCCGACCCAGAAAGATGCGGTCATCCTGACGATCAACTACACCGACCAGTTCGTCAAGCGCGACGGCGCCTGGTACTTCCAGGAGCTGCGCGGTCGCACCCACCAAGTGTCGAACTGGGACCAGGGTTGGGTCAAGCAGCCCTTCCGCGACTGACGGCCGTATCTGTTCGACGACCCCGGCCTCGCCCGAGCGAGGCCGGGGTCGTCCGTACGGGCCTACGGGCACCTCCGTCGCCCCGCACCTGTGGCGCATCCGGTCCGTGACGGATGTGGCGCAACGTCCCTTCATCAGAACACTCCTGTCGACCCTTCAACGGCGGCTCCACGTTGTCGGCCACGATCATGACCGATCGCGTGGTCGGCGGTGCGTGTGTCTTCGGTAGTTATTATCGTGCGGCCGAGACTAATCCGATTGCTGATAGCGGCGACCGACGGCGACGCTCAGGTCGCGCGACACAAGCCCCTGCGGCGCGAGAAGCGCGAACGCGAACGCCAGAAGGCGCCTCCACGGGCGGAAACCTCTGCGCACACGATGGTTCGTGCGACTCTTGCGTTCATCGCAGGTGGGGCGCTGTCGGATGCACCAGTTCCAAGCATGGCTTGTCGGGTTCACCCGGCAGACGTTGTTCGACTACGCGTACCAGAATATGCGGGTGAACACGATCGCGCCCGATTCGGTGGAAACCGTCCTGTTCCAGTACATCTCGTACAACGAGGATTTGCTGATCGTCGAGGCGCTGCGTAGTGCCCCGGCCGGCCGGCACGCGCCGCCCGGGGAGCTGGCGAATGTCGCGCTGTTCCCGGTCGGCGACGAGGCGAGCTTCGTGCAGGGCGCGGTCTACGTCGCGGATGGTGGCTGGGCGATCCGCTGACTTTCCTCACATCGACGGAAAACGGGCCGGACCGGATCGCGGTCCGAGCCCGTTTCGTCCGTGTTCGTCCCGTCATCCGGAAGCCACCTCGGGTGTGGTCGAGCACGACCCACAGAGTTCGCGGGAGAGCTCGCCGGTTCCGGGATGGCGCTGCTGTGGTGTGAGCGGTCCGGAATCGGAGAGCGTTCGGGAGCCGCCCCGCAAGGATGGCGCGTCGGCGGGTAGGCGGGTTTGCGGTCTCGCGGGTCGGCGGCCAGGGGTGGAGGGCGGTCTACAGCCGCGAGCGGCGGGCGCACTCCACGATCAGCAGGCCGAGGACGCCTATCGTCACCATGGCGTAGGTGGCGCTGCCGGTGGCGTCGATGATCAGTCCCAGCATCGGGGCGGCCAGCACGGCGCCGACATTGCTGACGGTGACGATGAGTCCGCTTGTCTGGTAGTTCGCCCGGGGCTGCGACAGTTCCGCCGCCCACGCCCAGTAGGTGCCACCGTAGAGCGAGGCCGCCAGGAACATGATGCACAGGTAGATTCCGAGTGTGCTCGCGGGGATCCCGGGCAGGGTCACGACCATGATTCCGGCCAGGTGTCCGCGTACACCCTGACGTGACGGTCCAGGTACAACCTCATATGTAGGTGTTCGGCGAGTCCTGCCGTTACTCGCCCACGGCAAGGGCCACCCTTCGATTCGTCTACCGCCAAGTCGACGAACCCGAAGGGTGGCCCTTGCCCATGATCCTCGATGGAGAGTCCTGGATGAACATCCGCCGTTTCACAGCACTGCACGAGGCCGGTGCGACCTATGCCGAGATCGCCCGTGAATGCGGCTGCGATTGGCGCACCGTGCGCCGCTACCTCGCCGCCGACGCCCCGACCACCCCACCGAAGGGCACGTCCCGAGCCGGGACGCAGCCCCGGGCGATCACCGACGAGACCGCCGCGGTGATCGAGCAGATGCTCCGCACCGACATCGGCCTCAAGGCATCGGTGATCTGCGAACGTCTCGCCGCCGACTACAACATCACCGTGCACTATCAACGTGTCAAAATGTATTGCCGCACAGCACGTCCCATAATTTCTGACGAACTGGACGCGGTTCGGTCCCGGCCGGCCGCGGGGTTGCATCGTCGCTTCGAAACCGTGGCAGGCGCCCAGGCGCAGGTCGACTGGGGTGAGGAAGGCGACCTGTTCGGCACCGGCCGCAAGGTCTACTCGTTCCACATGGTGCTCTCGTACTCCCGCGACCCATTTTGTTGTTTCACCCACAGCATGGATCTGTCCGCGTTCTGGGGCTGCCACATCCGCGCGTTCGACCACTTCGGTGGTGCCCCGGCCACCGTCGTCTACGACCGCACCAAAACGGTGGTGCGCCGCCACGTCCGCCCTGGTCATGCGGTGCCGCTGCACCCGGCCGCGGTCGCCTTCTCCGGTCATTACGGCTTCGAGATCGACGTCCTCGGTGCGTACCGCCCCACCGGCAAGGGGCGGGTCGAGCGGCAGGTCACGATCGTGCGCGACCACGTGCTGGCCGGCCGCACCTTCACCGACCTCGCCGACGTCGACCGGGCCTTCACCGAGTGGGTGCCGATCCGCCGCGGCCAGGTCCATCGCACTCACGGGCAGCTCATCGGGGATCGCGCCGGCGCCGATCACGCTGCGCTGCGGCCGCTGCCGGCCCAGCCGTATCTGGTGGCCGATGCGCACCTGCGGCGGGTCGGCAAGGACGCGTTGATCTCGTTCGAGGCGTCGTTGTACTCGGTGCCCGCCGACCGGGTCCGCGCCGGTCAGCGCGTCGAGGTCCGGGCCGGGACCGACAGCGTCGCCATCGCCGCCCTGACCTGCGACGGCGGGCAGATCCTGTGCGTGCATCCACGGGCGACGACGAAAGGGTCGTGGATCGTCGATCCGGCGCACTGGGCCGGCCTGCCGGACGGGCACACCCGCGCCACCACCATCGACCCCGACCCGCACCCCGGCCACGCCGTGACAACTGCCCCGTCGGCCCCGGCGCCGGTCGAGCTGCTCGAGCAACTGGTCGCGGCGAAGGTCGGACACATCCACGTCGACCACCGCCCCTTGTCGGTCTACGCCGACGTCATCTGACCACACAACCACCCTGGAGATACCAATGAATTCCCTTGTTACCCAACGTATCATCGACAACGCCCTCAAACTCGGTCTCGGTCACACCGCCGAGACCGCCGGCGAGGCCGCCGCCCGCGCCGAGACGGACTCGATGGGTTATCTCGACTTCCTCGACCACCTGCTCGCCGAGGAGTTGGCCGTGCGGGAATCACGGCGCTTCCGCAATGCCCTCAAGCTGTCGGCCCTGCCGCACCACAAGACCCTCGACGAGTTCGACTACAGCTTCCAACCTGGCCTCGAACCGCGTCGGGTCCGGGACCTGGCGACACTCGAATTCGTGTCCCGTGCAAGCAATGTCGCCCTTCTCGGTCCGCCCGGGGTAGGCAAGACACACATCGCGGTGGCGTTGGCTGTCGCGGCGTGTCAGGCCGGGTACTCGATCTACTTCACCACCCTCGACGACCTGGTCCGCAAACTCAAAGCCGCCGATGCGGTCGGGCGGTTGCCCAAGCAGCTGGGCAGCCTGATGCGCCCGTCACTGCTGGTGATCGACGAGGTCGGCTACCTGCCGCTCGACCGGGAGGAGGCCAACATGTTCTTCCAGTTGATCAGCCGCCGATACGAGAAGGGCGCGACGATCGTCACCAGCAACAAGTCGTTCACCGAGTGGGGATCGGTCCTCGGCGACGATGTCCTCGCCACCGCCATCTTGGACCGACTGCTGCATCACTGCGACGTGCTGACCATCAACGGGCCCAGCTACCGACTCAAGGACCGCCAAGCCCTTGTCAGCAAGCCCGACGCCCCGGCACCATAAGACCGTCGGACACCGACACATGAGGTCGTACCCGCAACGACAGATGAGGCCGTACCCGGACACCAGGCCCGCGCCGATCATGTTCGTCTGGAAGCGTTCACCGCGGAAGAGCCGGTCCGACATCAACCCCCCGATGGGGGCGGCGACCAGTTTGAACATGAAGGTGACGCCGATGATCGCGGAGGCTTCGAGCAGCGTCATTCCCCGGTCCTGTTCGAGGAACAGCGGCAGGGCGTAGGCGAGCCCGTAGAGGGTGATCGCGGTGCCTGCACCGTAGAGAGAGGACCACCAGATGCGGGAGCTGCGGAGCGCCTCGGCGAGCGACCCCGGCTTGGGCAATGCGTCGAAGCGGGTCGAGTGTGGGCGCCGGAGTCCGACGGGTTCGGCAACGAGAGCGTCCATCGACGGCACACCGGGGTGGGACTGGTGGAAGTCTTTGACGGTGAGCACGAACAACGCACCGCAGGCGATGCTCGGGACCACGGTCAGCCACATCGACGCGGTCTCCCACGACATGCCGCTGTCAGTCAGCAGTGGTCCGGCGAACGAGGTGATGGAGAAGCCGACGCCGAGGAAACCCATCAGCAGACCGGTGGCAAATCCGCGCCTGTTCTTGGGGAACCACAAGGAGGCGTGGGTGGCCAGCGACGCATTCATCACGCCGCCGCAGCAGCCCAGGAGCAGACGGAGCACAAGCATGCCCGTGTAGGACTCACCGACGAATGGGATCAACAGCCCCGAAACGACGTTGCAGAGCAGGCCGATGACGACGATCTTCTTCACCCCGATACGAGCGGCCCACTTGCCGGCGAAGACCGGCACCACGCAGAAGGTGAGCATCGATGCGGTGGTGAGCAAGGACAATTGGGTGGCATTGATTCCCCAGTCGTCCTGGATGACCGTGCCGAACACCGCCACGGTGTTCAGGCCGATGAAGCAGGTCATGAAGCACAGCAGGCTGACCAGCAGGACCCACCAGCTGTAGAGGGGTGCGCGCGTGTAGGTCGCACGCGTGCCGGTGAGCGTCAACGTTGTCATGACGTGGCTCCTGTATCTGGGACGCCGCCGACAAGGCAAAAGGCGCCGTCGGGACGGGTTCGATGGACCGAAGTGCACACGGTATGTGGTGCATCGACCGTGCTGGGCACCCGGAACGGATGGCATGCGGTGGCGCGGGATGGATCCGACAACGCCTTAAGCAAACGTACGTATGTTAGTTTGATCTCGCTTGCCGTGTCAACGGTCACAGCCGGGATTGCCTACCGGGCCAGCTCATAACGTTCCGGTGGGGGGATGAACCGGGGTACGGCCACAGCACACGCAGACGCCCGGCTGGTGTGCCAGCCGGGCGTCTGCGGGCGCTTCGAACGGTGTCAGGCGAGCGAGACGGTGACCGCCTTGCTCTGCAGGTACCCGTCGAGGGCTTCGCCGCCCATTTCCTTACCCCAACCGGACTGCTTGAATCCACCGAACGGCAACGCGGCATCGAAGACGTTGTAACAGTTGACCCATACCGCACCGGCGTTGACCGCCTCGGCGAAGCGGTGGGCCCGTCCGACGTTGGTCGTCCACACTCCGGCCGCCAGGCCGTAGGTGGTATCGTTCGCGCGGCGCAGCACCTCTGCTTCGTCGTCGAACGGCATCAGCGACACCACGGGACCGAAGATCTCTTCTCGGGCGATGGTCATGTCGTCGTCGACTCCCCCCAGCACGGTCGGCTCGAGGTAGTAACCGGGCTCGCGGGTTCGAGCGCCGCCGGCGATGATCTCGGCTCCGTCATCGAGTGCACCCTCGACGTAGGTCTTGACCTTGGAGCGGTGCTGGTCGGAGATCATCGGGCCGACCAGCACACCGCGCTCCGCGCTGGGACCGATCTTGATTTCCGGCACCTTGGCGGCGATGCGGTTCTGCACCTCGTCGTAGATGTTGCGGTGCACATACAACCGCGACCCGGCCGTGCAGGCCTCCCCCTGGGCGTAGAGGACAGCGCCCAGCACACCATCGACGGCGATGTCGAGGTCGGCGTCGTCATAGATGACGTTGGGGGACTTACCGC
Organism: Rhodococcus sp. M8; assembly: GCF_015654185.1. Classification (NCBI taxonomy): domain Bacteria; kingdom Bacillati; phylum Actinomycetota; class Actinomycetes; order Mycobacteriales; family Nocardiaceae; genus Rhodococcus; species Rhodococcus sp. M8. The sequence continues at coordinate 3,570,629 of NZ_CP064065.1, read as the reverse complement.
CCAGTTCGAGGGTCAGCTTGCTCAGATTCGATGCCGCCGCGACGACGATCCTCTTGCCGGTCTCGACCGAGCCGGTGAACGCGACCTTGTCGACCTGGGGATGACCGGCCAACGGGGCCCCGGCGTCCGCGCCCGTGCCGGTGATCACGTTGACCACTCCGTCGGGAATGCCGGCTTCGACGGCCAGCTCCGCCAGACGCAGCGGGGCCAGAGACGCGAGTTCGGCGGGCTTGAGCACCACCGTGCATCCGGCAGCCAGCGCCGGGGCAAGCTTCCAGACCGCGGCGAGTGCTGCACCGTTCCAGGGGATGATCTGAGCAACGACACCGACGGGCTGCCGGCGGGTGTAGGAGAAGAAGTCTCCGGGGGCCTGGCGCGAGAGCGGGATGGTGCGGCCCTCGAGCTTGGTGGTCCACCCGGCCATGTAACGCAGCAGATCAGCCATGTTCGGCAGATCGATGTCACGGATGAACGCGTACGGTTTTCCGCAGTCCTGGGTGTCGATGAGGGCGATCTCGTCGGCGTTGGCCTCGATGAGATCCGCGAAGCGGTGCAGGATGCGAGCACGGGCCTCGGCCGGCATCCGCCGCCACGGGCCGTCGTCGAACGCCCGGCGTGCAGCCTGCACCGCCAGCTCGACGTCGTGCGGACCGCCGGCGGCGAGTTCGGCGAGCTTGTCTCCTGTCGACGGGTCGAAGACGTCGATGGTGCCGCCTTCGACCGGATCCACCCATTTGCCGTCGATCAGCAGCTGATGACGACTCGGGTTGGTCTCGGACATCTTTATCTCCTTCTCGATAGAGCTGCTCGGCGAACACCGGACCACTGGCGGCGACGAGACGATGATGCGGCCGTGGGCGCCGCCGGGTGCGCTCGGAGGTCCTCCGGACCCGACACGCTTATCGCATACGAACGATTGTTCTTCTACAGTACCTGGGGGGTACCCGCCACTGTCAACGATCGTGCCCACCAGGGTCAGGGGATGTTGCCGCGGTAGCGCGCGGACCGGTACGGGGCCGGCCAGTCGAGCGTGTCCTCGACCCCGAGTTCCTTTGCCGCCTTGAGTGGCCACATCGGCTCGCGGAGCAAGTTCCGGCCGACGAAAACCGCGTCGGCGGCTCCGTCGACGAGGACCTGCTCGGCCTGGGAGGAGTCGGTGATCAGCCCCACAGCCGCGACCGGCAGGGCGGCCTCGCTGCGGATCCGGCGGGCGAAGGGCACCTGGTATCCCGGTCCGACGGTGATCCGCTGCTCGGGCGTCAGACCACCGCTGGAGACGTCGACGAGGTCGATCCCGGAGCCTTCGAGCGAGCGGATCAGCGCCACGCTGTCGTCGACGTCCCAGCCGTCCTCCACCCAGTCGGTGGCGGAAATCCGCAGGAACAACGGCAACTCCTCCGGCCAGACCGCGCGGACCGCGGCGACGACCTCCCGCAGCATCCGGGCGCGGCGGTCAGGGTCTCCGCCGTAGCCGTCGGTTCGCCGGTTGGTGATCGGGGACAGGAACTGGTGAAGCAGGTACCCGTGTGCGGCGTGGATCTCGACGACCCGGAATCCAGCGGCGAAGGCACGGGCGGCAGCGTCGGCGAAGTCGGTGACCACCCTCGCGATGTCGGCCACGGTCATCTCGCGCGGAACGGCTTGGTCCCCCCAGGCCGTTGCGGACGGACCGACCGTCTCCCAGCCGCCCTCGCCGACCGGAACGGTGCCGTCGCCCTCCCAGGGCACGTGCGCCGAGGCCTTGCGGCCGGCGTGCGCGAGTTGGATGCCGGGGATCGATCCGTGCTCGGTGACGAAGCGATTGATGCGGGCGAACGCCTCGAGCTGCGTGTCGTTCCACAGTCCGGTGCACTTGCGGCTGATCCGTCCGGCCGGGCTGACTGCGGTCGCCTCGGTGAGCACCAGTCCGGCCTTGCCCTTGGCGAAGGAACCGAGGTGCACCAGATGCCAGTCGTCGGGTATGCCGTCGTCAGCGGAGAACTGGCACATCGGCGCCACCCACAGGCGGTTGCGGAAGCTCACACCGCGCAGGGTCAGCGGTGAGAACAGCCGCGTGCGATGAACGGTGTTCTGAGACAACACGAACTCCTCGGGTCGGGTGTGGCGGTCATTCCAGCGTGGAGCCGGCGTTCGGGCCCTCGAGGAACTTGTTGGGAGTCAGGAAGAAGCACAGCACCAGGGCGCCGTTCGGGGAGGCGGCGCGGTGCTGGTTGCCCTGCGGCCGCCAAGAGAAGTTCCCGACCGTGGCTTCACCTTCCTCGTCGACGATGCTGCCCTCGAGCACCCAGGTCTGCTCGATCCGAACGTGCTCGTGCTTGGGCAGGACCGATCCGGGCTGCCAGCGGAACAGGGCGGTGAGCAGGCCGCTCTCTTCGTCCTTGAGCAGCACTTTGATGTCGATGCCGTCGTATCCGGAGGGCCGCCACGGCAGGGCATCGACGTCGACGTAGCGCGAGGCCAGGGGCGGCAGGGCGTTGAGAGCGTCGGCGAACGGGGTAATTGCGGTCATGAGTGAGCCTTCTTTCTGCGTGAGGGGTGCGATCGGTGCGGTCAGAACGACCGCGGCAGTCCCAGGTACTTCTCACCGATGTGGTTGCGGAGCATCTCGTTGGTCAGTGGCGCGAAGGTGTAGAGGCGGGCGTCGCGGAACAGCCGCTCCATGGGGTACTCCTTGCTGAACCCGGATCCGCCCATCAGGCGCATGCCGGCGTCGGTGACCGCGACGGCTGCGTCGGAGGCGGCGACTTTGGCCATGGCGCTGAGGATGTCGGCGCGTTTGCCGGTGGCGGTGGCTTCGGCGGCCTGCAGCATCAGCGCCCGAGCCGCTTCGACGGCGATAGCGCCGTCGACGAGTCGGTGCTGCCCGACCTGGAAGCTGCCGACGGGGCGCCCGAACACCTGCCGTTGCCGGCCGTAGTCGACGGCCGCGTCCAGGGCGCCGCGGGCGATTCCGAGCGCGGCGGCGGCGGCATTGAGTCGCTCCCCGTTGAGGGTGCCGAGCACCTGCCGGAACCCCTGATCGACGTGTCCGAGCACGGCGGAGGCGGCGACTTCGACGTTGTCGAAACTCACCTCACAGGTGTCGAGGCTGTGGATGGCAAAGGTATCGAGTTCTTTCACGGTGATCCCCGGGGTGTCAGTAGGGACCACGAACATGGTGATGCCGTCGATCGGCGAGGATTCCGGTGTCGAAGTCCGGGCCAGAACGATGAGGTTCCTCGCGTGCTGGGGGCCGGAGATCCAGGCCTTGGCGCCGTTGAGGATCCACCGGCCGTCGTCGGACTGCTTCGCCCGGGTGCGCATGACGCGAGCGACGTCGGTGCCGCCGTCGGGTTCGGTCAGCGCGAAGGCGACCCGCTCGCGGCCGTCCAGGAGCGGGGCCAGGACGGTGCGGCGTTGCTCGTGAGTGCCGTACTCGGTGAGTAGGCCGACGCCCATGTACTGCACGACCAGGCACACCGCCATCGAGGTCGGGCCGGCGGCGAGTTCTTCGAGGACGATGATCTGGTGTCGGGGGTCGGGGCCGGTCGCGCCGTCGGTCTGGGCGTCGAGTCCGATCAGTCCGGCTTTCCCGAGGGCGCGGTACAGCTCGAGGTCGAAGGCGTTGGCGTCGTCGAGCTCCCGGACGCGCTGCGGGGGTGCGTACCTCTCGATGATCTCGCGCACCATCTCGCGTAGATCCGCTTGCTCCGTGGTGTCCGGCAGGGTGCCGCTTCCGATCATGGGACTCCTCCAACTCGAGGTGACGGCGCCCTTCGGGGTCTCGAGGTGTTGCCGTCGTCGCGTGTGACCTGGTCACTCACCCCACCATACAAACGAACGAACGTTTTTCCAAGGGTCAACCGGCTTCGGGCTCGATCTAGACAAACAAACACCCGTTCGTATAAGATGTGTGATGCCCATTACAGAGGGCGTAGCGGACCTTTCGGTCCCACACCGCGACCGGTCCCGCCCTCGCTCGTCGCGAATTCGCGGTACACGCGCGAAAGAAGGCGCCGACCATCACGAGAAAGGGTGACCATGACTCCCACCGAGACCGCCGTCGACTGGAGTCGGCTCTGGTCGGATCCGGCGATGCTCCGCCTGCGGGGTGACCGCCGCAGTTTCTTCACCGTCGCCTGGAGCGTTTTCGCGGTGGCGTTCTGCACACTCGTCGGATTCGCGGCATTCGCGCCGGAAATCGTCGCGAAGCGTCCCGTGCCGGGCCTGAGCATCGGGCTGATCCTGTCCCTGACCTACGTCGCAACCGTGATGGGGCTCGGAGCCTGGTATGTGCGCCGCGCACGTCACTGGGACACCCTGGCCGCGGCCGTGCTGGACGCCCCCACCACTTCTCGGGAGCGAGAGGTCACGAGCAATGTCTGACGGATTCAACACCACCGCCGTCGTCGTCACCGTCCTGCTGCTGGCGACGACCTTCGTGGCCACCTACTTCGCCTCGCGCCGTACGAAGACGTCGGCGGAGTTCTGGACGGCCGGCGGTGGTATGACCGGACGCAAGAACGGCACCGCCATCGCCGGTGACTTCCTGTCCTCGGCGTCCCTGCTGGGCTATGCCGGGCTGGCCTACCTCTACGGCATGGACGGCATCGTCTACGCGATCTTCGCCTGCGGGATCTTCCTGATGGTGATGTTCCTGATCGCCGAGAAACTCCGCAACCTCGGTCGTTTCACGTTCGCCGACGCGCTCGCCACCCGGTTGCGGTCCGGTCCGGTGCGCATCGTCTCGGCGATCTCGACGCTGTTCATCTGCATCTTCTACCTCCTCGCCCAGATGGTGGCGGGCGGGGTGCTGATGGAAGCACTCGCCGGAATCGACTTCTCCTGGGGCGTGGTGATCGCCGCGGTCCTGATGCTGACCTACGTGCTCTTCGGCGGCATGCTCGCCACCACGTGGCTGCAGATCATCAAGGCCGTGGCCCTGATGACCGTCGTTGCGCTGCTGGTGATCCTGGTCCTTGTCCGGATCGATCCCAACCCGCTCAACATCATCGAGCAGGCGATCTCACAGAGTAAATTCGGCGACCACTACCTGGCCACCGGCAACTCCTTCAAGGGACCCTGGAACATCATTTCAATGGCGGTGGCCGTGACCTTGTCCGCGGTGGGCCTGCCCCACGTACTGATGCGGTTCTTCACCGTCCCCGATGCCATCGAGGCCCGCAAGTCTGCGATCTGGGCGATCAGCCTGATCGGCGGATTCAACGTCCTGATCGCCTTCCTCGGCATCTCCGCGCGTGCCGCCCTCGGCACCGGCGGTGAGGAAATCGCCGGCAAGGGTGGCAACCTCGCCCTGCCCGCCTTGACCGTCTGGCTCGGTGGCGGGGACGGATTCGCGTCAGACCTGCTGCTGGCGCTGGTGGTCGCGGTCTCGATCGCCACGCTGCTCGCGGTGTCGGCCGGTCTGGTGCTCAGTGCATCGAGCGCGATCGCCCACGACCTGTGGGCCAAGACTTTCCACCGGCCCGAACGGGAGGAGATGGCGGTCGGCCGGATCGCCGCGGTGGCGTTGGTGATCGTCACCGTCGGGGCCACCCTCGCCATCGGCGGAACCCAGAACGTCACCTTCCTGGCCACGCTGGCGACGTCCACCGCGGCCAGTGCGAACTTCCCCGTCCTGATCATGACGCTGCTCTGGCGGCGGATGCGCACCTTCGGGGCCGTGGTCGGCGCGCTGTCGGGTTTGCTCACCGCACTCGCGTTGATCCTGACCGGCCCCCTCGTCTGGCCGAGCCTGGCGCCGCTGCTGTCGGATTCGCTGTCGACCACCGCTCCGTTCCCGCTGGCATTCCCGATCCTGCTGTCGGTGCCCGCCGGCTTCCTCGGGTGCATCGTGGGCAGCTACCTCAGCCGTGAGCCGGCCGACGACGCCGCCTTCGACGAACTTCAGGTCCGCGCCCTGACCGGGGCGGGTCTGGACAAGACGAAGACCCTCGCGCACTGATCATTCACGGCGGCGTTCGACGAGGAATCTGCGGATCTTCCGGTCGAACGCCGCCGCGCATTCCCGATCGGTCGTCGAATTTCGGCCGACCCGACACAAGGAGAAAGTGCATGTCCGTCAAGATCGTTGCGCTGATCACCTCGAAGCCCGAACTCTCTCGCGACGAATTCCTCCGTTACTGGAATGTCGAGCATCCCCAATACGTTTGGAAACTCCCGGAACTCGAGCGCTACGTGCAGAACCCCACGATCGAGCATCGCAAGGGATGGGCGTACGACGGGATGGCGGAGCTGTGGTTCCCCTCGGTCGCCGCGGTGGCCCAGGCGTTCTCCTCGCCGGAGGCCGACGCGGTTCGCGAGCACGAGGAAGAGTTCATCGGCGACATCACCTGGTTCCTCGCGTCCGAGTCGGAGATCGTGCCGGTCTGATGGGCATTCCTCGCGGTCAGGGTTCGCGCAGGACCCCTTCCTGCGAGGCCGACGCGATGCGCGCACCCTCGTCGGTGGTGAAGTCGCAGGTGCACAGGCATCGACCACCGGTGGCGATCGGACTGGTCTGTCGACACAGCATCCAGTCGTTCATCGAAAACCGGCGGTGAAACCACATCGCGTGGTCGATGCTGGCCCCGGCGATGGCCCGGTTGCCGTACCAGGAGCGCCCGTGCGGCAGCAGCGCCGGATCGAGCAGGGTCAGGTCACTGACGTACGCCAGCAGGGCGGTGTGCAGCAACGGTTCGTCCGGGACGCCGGCGGCGGCACGCACCCAGAACCGCTGCTCGGGACTCCGGGTTCCGGCCGCGGCAAGCGCCTCGGGATGCTCGAGAAAGCGGATATCGAAGGGATGGGGCTGCGACCACCACGGGGGCAACACCGCACTCTCCGACTCGAGCCGCTCGTGCAGTGGCAGCAGTTCCTCCGGCGCCGCCTCCGGCAGCGGCGCGGACCATTGGTGCTCAGGGCCATCCTGCTCGGTCGCGAACGACAGCTGCAAGGTCGCCAGTACGTCCTCGCCCTGGGTGGCGAGGACAGTCCGGGCACTGTACGAGCGGCCGTCGCGCAGGATCATCACCTGGTAGGTGACGGGTGTATTCGGGTCGCCCCCGCGCAGGAACAGCGTGTGCAGCGAATGCGGATACCGGCCGTCGGGCACGGTCGCACCGGCCGCCATCACGGCCTGCGCGAGCACCTGCCCACCGAAGAGCCGCGGAAGTTTGCGCGCCGCGGTCGGTCCACGGAACCGGTTGCCTCCGGCGGAAGTCACCCGCAGAGCGTCGACCAGCAATTCCAGTTGTTCGGCAGAGGCAATCACCGTCCGCGTCCTCCTTGGCGTCGACCCCCGACCCGCGCAGGCGGGACGGGACCCATCGTTGACCGTTACCACATCGGACGGTACCGTAAGCGAACGTACGATTGTTTGTCTAACGGCATGGTCCTACGAAGGCGACCCCACACCGGGGCGTCCATCGGCACAGATATTCACACCCCCAAGGAGTCCGGGCATGTTGTCCAAGGTCCTCGTCGCCAACCGCGGCGAAATCGCGGTCCGCATCATTCGCACGTGCACAGAGGCCGGCATCGCCAGCGTCGCCGTGTACTCGGAGGCCGACGAGAAGGCGCTCCACGTGCGGCTGGCCGACGAAGCGGTGCTGCTCGGCGCGGCGGCGGCGTCCGAGTCGTACCTGGCGATCGACAAGATCATCGAGGCCGCCCGAAGCACCGGCGCACAGGCCGTGCACCCCGGCTACGGCTTCCTGGCCGAGAACGCCGCCTTCGCCAAGGCCGTCGAGGATGCCGGGCTGATCTTCATCGGGCCACCCTCGTCGGCGATCGAGGTGATGGGATCGAAGATCGCCGCCCGCGAGATCGCCGCGAAGGCCGACGTCCCGCAGGTCCCCGGTTCGCAGGGCACCATCGCCTCCGCGGCGGATGTGATCGCGTTCGGCGACGAGCACGGCTACCCGGTCGCGATCAAGGCCACCTACGGTGGTGGTGGCCGCGGCATGCGGATGGTCGCCTCGGCCCCCGACGCCGAATCCGCTTTCGCCTCGGCCAAACAGGAATCGGCCGCCGCGTTCGGCCGCGACGACGTCTACCTCGAGCGGTACCTGTCCAGTGCCCGCCACGTCGAAGTCCAGGTCTTCGCCGACACCCACGGCAATGCGGTATGGATCGGCGACCGCGATTGCTCGGTCCAGCGCCGGCACCAGAAACTGATCGAGGAGGCTCCCGCCCCCGGCCTGTCCGACGAGCTGCGCCGCGCCATGGGCGAAGCCTCGGTCCGTCTGGCCAAGCAAGTCGGCTACGTCGGTGCCGGCACCGTCGAGTTCCTCGTCGAGGCCGACCGGGAGGCCTTCTACTTCCTGGAGATGAACACCCGCATCCAGGTCGAGCACCCGGTCACCGAGATGACCCTCGGTCTGGATCTGGTCGCCGAACAGCTCGCCGTCGCCGCCGGGGAACCGCTGTCGATCACCGAGTCCGGTGCCGCCCCGCGCGGGCATGCGATCGAGGTCCGCGTCAACGCCGAGGACACCCGGGGTGCGCTTTTCATGCCCAGTCCCGGCCCGATCGCCACCGTCAAGGCGCCGACCCGGGCCGGTGTCCGCTGGGACGGCGGCTACGAATCCGGCGACGAGGTCCAGCCCTACTACGACAGCCTGGTCGGCAAGCTCATCGTGTGGGCACCCAGCCGGGACCGAGCCCTGGACCGGCTGACCCTCGCCTTGGACGAACTGGTCATCGACGGCGTTCCCACCACGGTCCCTGCCGCACGAGAGATCATTGCACACAAGGACTTCCGCAATGTGGCCATGCACACCAACTGGCTCGAACACGACATCGACTTCGCCTCGATGCTGCCGCCGGTCGTAGACCCCGACACCGACGACGACGCCGAGAACGAGGAGATCCAGCCCCGCAACGAGGTGTGGGTCGGTGATCGCCGCTACGTGATCCCGTTCTTTTCACCGGCCACGGCAGCCGTTCCCGGTGCCCTGGCGGCCGAGGCCCCGGCCCGGCGTGCGACCGGCGCGAGCGGCGGGCCGCGCAAGAAGCGAGGCGGTGGCGCCGCAGCGAGCGGTGAGGTCAAGAGTCCGATGCAGGGCACGGTCGCCCAGATCGACGTCGAGGTCGGCGCCCAGGTCGAAGCGGGCCAGGTGCTCATGGTCCTGGAGGCGATGAAGATGCAGAACCCGATCCGCGCCGCTATCGCCGGTGTCGTGGAGTCCCTGCAGGTGAAGGTCGGTCAGGTCGTGGCCTCCGGCGCCGCCCTGGCCACCGTCGTGGCGGCAGGTGAGTGAGATGGCCACACCAGCAGGGTCGTCGGTCGCGGTCGTCACCGGCGCCGGCGGCGGGCTCGGGGCGGTCACCGCGGCGGCGCTCGGTGACTTGGGCCTGGCGGTTGCCTGTGTCGACATCGACCAAGTCGCCGCCGAGCGCACCGCCACCGAGCTGAGCGGCCACGGGGTGGCCAGCGCCGCCTACGGTGTGGACATCACCTCCGAGTCGGCGGCCGAATCCTTGGTCGAAGCGGTGCACGCCGACCTCGGTCAGGTCTCACATCTGGTCAACATCGCCGGCATCCTGCGCCGCACCCATCTCGCCGACACCGACGCCGCGTCCTGGCGGCAGGTCATGGACGTCAACGTCACCGCCCCGTTCCTGCTCACCCAGTCCTTCGCCGACGATCTGCGGGCCGCCGAATACGGGCGGGTGATCAACTGCGCCTCCTTCGCCGGCACCCGCGGCTACGAGTACCCCGCCTACGCCGCTTCCAAGGCCGCGCTGATCAACCTGACCAGTTCGTTGCTGTTCGACTTCTGGGGGACCACAGTCACCGTGAACGCAGTCGCTCCCGGCGCGATGGTCACCCCGATGCTCGACCGACCCGCGGCAGAGCGGATGGCGGCCAAGACCCCGACCGGGCGCATCCTCGACCCCGAGGACGTCGCCGCGGTCATCGGCTTCCTCGCCGGCCGCTCCTCCCGCGGGGTCAACGGCACCACCACCGTGATCGACGGTGGCGCCTCCCTGCTGTTCAGCTACCGATGACAGCACCGTCGATTCGCAATCCAGTACCTCCCAAACAGTTTGGAAAGATCATGACTGACATTCTCGACCAGAAGACCACCGCCCCGGTGGGGCCGCACGAAGAACTCGACGCCCGCCTGGCCGCGGCCCGGCTCGGCGGCTCGGAGAAGCAGCGTCAGAAGCAGATCGAGGCCGGCAAGATGCTGGTCCGCGACCGGCTCGAGTTGCTCTTCGACAACGGGTGGTCCTTCGAGGACGGCCTGCTGGCCCGCTTCGACGAGGGTCTGCCCGGCGACGCCGTGGTCACCGCGGTCGGCAAGGTCGACGGCCGCGACGTGGTCGTGATCGCCAACGACTACACCGTCAAGGCCGGCACCTGGGGCAAGCGGACCTTCGAGAAGATCACCCGCGCGCAGGAACTCGCCGACTCCACCGGCACCCCGATCGTGTACCTGTTCGACTCCGCCGGCGCCCGCATCGACGAACAGTTCGAAAGCTTCGTCGGCCGCCGCGCCTGGGGCAACATCTTCTACAACCAGGTCCAGATCTCCGGCCGCGTCCCCCAGGTCTGTGCCCTGTTCGGCCCCTCCCCCGCCGGCTCGGCCTACGTGCCCGCGCTGTGCGATCTGACGATCATGGTCCGCGGGCACGCCACCGCCTACCTCGGGTCCCCGCGCCTGGCCCAGATGGTCACCGGCGAGGACGTCACCCTCGAGGAAATGGGCGGGGCGGAGATGCACTCGACCGTCTCCGGTCTGTCCGACGTCCTCGTCGAAGACGACGCCGAAGCCATCGCCGCCGTGCGGGTGTGGCTGTCGTTCCTGCCGTCGAACTGGCAACAGGAACCCCCGGTCACCGCACCGGCCGACCCGTCCGGTGCCCGGACCATCAAGGAGATCGTCCCCGAGGTCGAGTCCGAGATCTTCGACATCCACGAACTGATCGACTCGCTCGTCGACGACGCCAGCTTCTTCCCGTACAAGGACCTGTTCGCCCCGGAACTGGTCACCGGATTCGCCCGCTTGAACGGGCAGAGCGTCGGCATCGTCGCCAACCAGCCCACCGTCAAGGGTGGGGTGATCTTCCCCGATTCCTCCGACAAGGCCGCGCGGTTCATCTGGATCTGCAATGCCTACAACATCCCGATCCTGTTCCTGGTCGACATCGCCGGCTACATGATCGGCTCCGAGGTCGAACGTCAGGGCATCATCCGGCACGGCGCGAAGATGATCTTCGCGGTCTCCGAAGCCCGCGTCCCGCGCATCACCGTGCTGCTGCGCAAGGCGTACGGCGGCGGCTACCTCGCGATGTCCGGCGCCCCGATGCAGCCGGACGCCCTGATCGCGCTGCCGACGGCCAAGCCCGCGCTGATGGGCCCGGATGCCGCGGTCAACGGCATCCACTACAACCGCATCCAGGCCATCGAGGACCCCGAGGAGCGCGCGGCGTTCATCGCCGAGAAGCAGGCCGAGTACGCCGCCGGGATCGACGTGTTCAAGATCGCCAACGAGAACGCCGTCGAAGCCGTCGTGCCCGCAAACGAGCTGCGCAACGAACTCACCCAGCGCCTCGCCCTCTACCGCAAGCGGGACCGCACCGCCCCCGCCCGCCGCAACGGCGTCACCCCGGTATGAGCGGCCCGGTGCTCGCCCCGCGGCGGGAAGGGCTCACCGGAGTCGTCACCGGTGCGGGCACCGGGATCGGCCGCGCCTGCCTCGAGATGCTCGTCGACCACGGCGCCCGCGTGGATGCGTGGGACCGCAGCGCTGACGCGTTGTCCGACCTGGCCGACTGCGACCATGTCGCAGCTCGTACCGTCGATGTCACCGATGCCGATGCAGTCGCTTCGGCCGCCGTGTCCGCGCAGAACCATTGGCAGAGAATTGATTTCGTGATCAATTGTGCAGGTGTGTTTCTGGCCGGGCCGCTCGCCGAGGTCAGTGCGGCATCGGTGCGCTCGTTGTTCGAAGTGAACGTGCTCGGAACCACGCACGTCACGCAGGCGTTGCTCCCGGCGCTCGAGAGTAGCCGGGGCTCGATCGTGAACGTGGCCAGCTCGGTCGCCCTCAAGCCGACCGTCAGCAATGCGCACTACGCCGCCTCCAAGGCGGCGGTGGCGCATCTGACCCGGTGCTGGGCGCTCGAGCTGGCACCGGCGGGGGTGCGGGTCAACGCCGTGGCTCCCGGGCCGACACCCACGGCGATCTACCGGTCGGCCGGGATGAGCGCGGAGCAGGAGTCGACCCTCCTACGCGAGCGCGCAGCCGCGATTCCGTTGCGGCGGGTCGGCGACCCGCTCGACACCGCGCGGTGGATCGCGCGTTTCGCACTCGAAGACGACTGGACCACCGGTGTGGTTCTGCCCGTCGACGGCGGCATGGCGCTCTGACACCGCGACCGCCGTGCTCGGCCACGAAATCCCGGGCCCTCGAGCGACGAGGGTCCGGGATTTCGTTGTGCGTGAGCCACAAGCCCACCACTTCACTCGGTCGGCGTTTCCGGAGGACCGCTGGCCTGTCCCTTCCCTGCGCGGCGGCTGCGGCCCGGTCCGGACCACGTCGGCGAGTCTGACGGCCGACGAAGGCACGTGAAAGAAGTACTGCCCGCACCCCGGCGTGTCGGCCGAAGTGCGGGCAGTACGTGGGTGTCACGCGCGTTGAACCGGGTGACGCAGGGTACGGCGAGAGCGTGCTGGTGCCGGGCAACCGGGTTCCCGCGGTCGGGGCTGTATGCCGCCCGACCGCGGGATCCGGGAGTGTCAGCCGCCGACCTTCTGGCTGGCGCCGGCGTCGATGGGCAGGTTGATTCCGGTGATGTAGCGCGATTCATCGGAGGCCAGGAAGATGATCGCGTTGGTGATGTCGATGGGTTCGACCCACGGGATGTTCGGCAGCGAGTGCATGGTGGCGAAGGCATCGCGGGAGTCCTCGAGGGTGGGGTGCTCGAGGTCGGGTCGGAACAGCCCGTAGAAGGTCTCGTTCTGCAGCAGTTTGGTGTTGACGTTCGTCGGGTGCACCGCGTTGACCCGGATTCCCTTGGGGCCGAGCTCGTTCGCGAGGGTGTGCATCAGGCCGACGATGCCGTGCTTGGCGGTGACGTAGTGGCCGACGTTCGGGTATCCACTCAGGCTCGAGGTCGATCCGGTGAAGATCACCGAGCCGCCCTCTCCGCGCTCGACCATGTTCGGGACCGCGGCCTTGACGGTGTGGAAGACACCGGTCAGGTTCGTGTCGATCATGTCGTTCCACTGTTCTTCGGTCAGGTCCAGGACCTTGTTGGCCGAGATGATGCCCGCGTTGGCGCAGACGATGTCGATCTTGCCGAATTCGGCGAGGCCGTCGGCGACGGCGGCCTGCATCTGCTGCAGATTGCGTACGTCGGCCTGGGCGGTGACTACGCGGCGGCCCAGTTCCTCGACCAGCCGTGCCGTTTCCTTCAGGTCCTCGAGCGAGGCCATCGGGTACGGCACACTGCCGATCTGGTCGGCGATGTCGATGGCGATGATGTCAGCGCCCTCTTTCGCCAGTCCCAGTGCGTGTGAACGTCCCTGGCCGCGTGCGGCCCCGGTGATCAGGGCGACCTTGCCCTCCAAGCGGCTCATTGAGTTTCCCAATCTCTCGATGTACTTCACTGCCGGTATCGGGTGAGTGGCAACAAACGTACGTGCGTTTGTTTCCTTAGAGTGTGATCTGAACGACAGCAAATGTCAACCACCTCGCTCGAGGAGAGCGTGAGCCCGTCACGAGCTCGATGCCGCAATCGCAAAGGCGGCTCAGATCTGGTGAAATTCACTCTCGAACAGAGACTTTCGCAACAGCAGGAACGAAGGCCTCCGCTGCAATGCACGGTCGAGGTCTAGGCGGCATGGCATACCGGCACGCCCCGCGGAGCGGCCCAGCACAGGCGGCCCCGCCGGGTCGACGTGCGCGAATACTCGTCGACCCGAGTCGGTATGTCGGTCAGCCGGCGGTCTCGACGCCGAGCTGACGCAGGGCCATCGTGATGTAGGTGTTGACCACCTTGTCGAGCGACTTGGGGCCGCCGGGCTTGTACCAGGACGACACGTGTGCGCCCTGCGCCAGAATCGAGTAGGTCTGCAGTTTGGCGTCGAGGATGTCGGCGCCGGTCTCCCTGGCGACGTCCTTGACCAGCTTCTGCAGCAACCGCTCGTATTCGGCGCGTTTGGCGAGGACTTCTTCGAGGTCCCCGTCGCTGAGCGAGCGCAGCTCGGAATTGCCGATGAAGACTTCCCGGGCGTGTTCGGCGTGGTAGCGGATGTGGCAATCGACCGCAGCCTTGAAGCGGTCCACTGCCGTGCCGTCGACACTCTCGAGCGCGGCGTGGACCGCTTCGAGGAGTTCGTCCATGACCGACACCATGATGTCGGTCAGGAGTTCCTCTTTACCGCTGATGTGGTTGTAGAGGCTGCCGACCTGGATGCCGACCTCACTGGCCACCGTGCGCAGCGACGTCGCCTCGTAGCCGTGCGCGTAGAACAGCTTGGCCGCGGCCTCGCGAATCGCGAGATTGGTGCGCGCGCCGCCGCGTGTCACCCGAGTTGCTCGAGTCACTGTGCCCCTCCGAAGTAAAGTAGACGGTCCCCGAAGGGGCCGGCGAGCGATCTCGAAAACAATCGTACGTTAGCCGATCCACATCTGGCTGATCGTCTACGCGCCGTTACCAGCCCATCGCCGCCCGGATGTTTGTCTTGACGATCTTGCCGCTGGGATTCATCGGCAGGGCGTTCGGTCCGACCAAGGCGATCATCTTCGGCACCTTGTAGCCCGCCAGGCGCTCGCGCAGGAACGACGCGATCTCCGCCTCCGTGACGCTCTGGCCCGGTCGAACTGCGATGACCGCGCGCACTTCCTCGTCCCATTCCTCACTCGGAACACCGAGGACGGCCGCTTCCATGACCGCCGGGTGCGTGTGGAGCAGTTGCTCGATCTCCGAGCTGTACACATTCTCGCCGCCGGTCTTGATCATGTCCTTGGCTCGGTCACGGAAGTACAGGTAGCCCTGCTCGTCGCGGACCGCAAGGTCGCCGGTGCGCAGCCACCCGTTCTCGAGCACCTCCTTGGTGGCCTCCGGACGCCCGAAGTAACCGGTCATCAGATTGGGACCGCGGACACAGATCTCCCCGATCTCCCCGACGGCGGCCGGGGTGCCGTCGTACAGATCGCGCAGTTCGACCTCGGTGAGCAGGTACTCGGTCCCGATCGAGCCGTCGATCTCCGGCCGGAGCATGTCGTGGGGCTGCAGCCGGGTGACCATCGGTCCGGCTTCGGTGAGTCCGTAGCGGAAGAACAGCTCGACGTCCGGGATCAGCGCCGACACCGCCAGCTTGTCCGGCATGCGCAACAGGCCGGCACCGGTGTGCAGGGCCTTGAAGTGGCTGCGGAACCCGTCGGTGTCGAACGTGCCCGCCTTGAGCATGCGCCGGATCATGTTGGGCACGAGGAACATGTTGGTGATCGACTCGCGGGCGACGAGGTCCGCAATCTCGTCCTCCACGAACTTGTGCACGAGGACCGAGCTGTTGCCGGTGACGTAGTGCGGGAGGAACCAGCACAGCAGGGCTGCGGAGTGGAACAGCGGGGTGACGACCAGACCGCGGTCGTTCGCCCGGCCGCCGATCCGACAGTCCGCGATCTCGTTGACGGCGTTGGTCAGAATCGCCGAGTGCGAGAGTACGACGCCCTTGGAGAACCCGGTGGTTCCGCCGGTGAACAGAATGCAGGCGGCATCTGACGGGCCGACCGGGACATCCCGGAGCGACTGCAAGCTCAGAAGGTGGTCGAACTCCTCGCCCTCGTGCACGACCGTAATCGGCCCGTTCAGGCCGCCGCCGGCCAGCACCTCGGCGATCGCGGCATCGAATCCGTCACCGACGAGGACGACGCGGGCGCCCGTCTCGTTGATACCGTGCGTCAGCTCCTCGGTGGCCCACCGCCAGTTGTACGGGACGAAGGCCGCCCCGGCGGCCACGATGCCGAGAAACGTTTCGATGCTGAAGGCCGTGTTGCCGGCCAGCACACCGACGGTGTCGCCGGGCTTGACACCCTGGGCCCGGAGGCCGGCAGCGATCCGCCACGCCCGATCGGCGAGTTCTCCATGGGTGAGCCGCCGCGTCCCGTCGAAGATCGCTTCGCGTTGAGGCACCAGCCGCTCGTTACGACGAATAGCGTCGACGAGAGTAAACATCGTTCTCCTTAGCCGTACAGGTGTCAGTGTGGTCTCCAACACTACGCTAAACGTACGTACGTTTGCTAGTCCCAGGTTGTCTCACGGCAGTAGGGAGTGTCGGACAGGCCGCAACTGACGGAGGGGATGGGAATCCGGCGCAATTCTCATGGAGGCGCTGGGCGGGTCCTCACGGTGTGTCGGCCTGCGGCGGGCACTCTCGCTACCGACGGAAGCTCTAGGGCACCGCGATCACAGGAGCCCGGACCGACGCCATCATGGCCCTGACGCGCACCGGTGCTCAGCGCGAAGATCGCGGCGATCAAGTCGGCCCGTGGCCGGCCGGGCCGGGGCCCGCCGGGCGGCTCGCCTCGAGGTCGGCGCCACCCGAGTTGGCTCACGTTTCCGGGATGAACAGCGGCTCACGTCTGTGACCTGCAGTTTCTCGTCGGGATCGGTCTGATTTCACGCACTAACGGCGCTGGTTCTAGGCTCGGCAGGTGGCGTTTGTCAGGAAGGTGCGCACCAAATCCGGGGCCACGGCCGTGCAGATCGCCCGATATGTGGGCGGCCGGCAGGAGATCGTCAAGCACATCGGTTCCGCACATACCGACGTCGAACTCGGCATGCTTCTCGAACGCGCTCGGGCCTGGCTCGAACCCGATCAGCAGGTTCTCGATCTGGGCGTCACCCCGCAGGTTCCGGTCGAAAAGCCCCTGGCCGGCGGCCAGAGCGCACTTTTCGACCCTGCTCAGCGAACTTCGCAGGTGGACGCGCCGGGGCGCACCGAATCGACCGGGTCGGTGCTGCTGCGCCAGGTGCTGACCGATGTGTACGACCAGCTCGGGTTCGGGATCGTCGACGATGCGGTCTTCCGCGATCTGGTGATCGCCCGCATCGTCGAGCCCGGCTCGAAACTCGACGCCGGTCGCGTCCTGAAGGACCTCGGGGCCGATCCGCCGAGCTACGCCACGATCAAACGCCACCTGGGGCAGATCAATACCGGCAGATACCGGGATCGCATCGCCGAGCAGTGTTTCGAGTATGCCGCCGAAACCGGTGGTTTGAGCCTGTTGTTGTACGACGTGACGACCTTGTACTTCGAAGCAGAAAAGGAAGATGACCTGCGCAAAGTCGGGTACTCGAAGGAACGGCGGGTCGACCCGCAGATCGTGGTGGGGTTGCTTGTGGACAGAACCGGTTTCCCGCTGGAGATCGGATGCTACGAGGGCAATTCGGCCGAAACCCGCACGATCGTGCCGATCGTACGGCAGTTCCAGGCCCGCCACGACCTCGACGGGGTCGAGATGGTCGTGGCCGCTGACGCCGGGATGCTGTCCGCCGCCAACCTCGCAGCGTTGGACGAGGCCGGACTGAAGTTCATCGTCGGCTCCCGTACCACGAAGGCGCCCGGTGATCTTGCATCGCACTTCCATTGGAATGGAAACGTTTTCACCGATGGCCAGATCATCGACACCATCACTCCGCGGCACGGCCGCTCCGTGGTCAACAATCCCCGGCGACGGGCCGAGCCAATCTGGAACGCGACAGCGCATCCGAACGCGTGGCGGGCGATCTGGCAGTACTCACGCAGCCGCGCCGGCCGGGACGAGAAGACCCTCAATGCCCAGGAGGCCCGTGCCCGGGCGGTGGTCGACGGGGACACGGTTCCGAAGTCCACGCGGTTCGTGACGGTGACCGCGAAGGGCCGGCGACTGGACACCGCCTCGCTCGAGCGGGCACGGATGCTCGTCGGCCTGAAAGGTTACGTCACCAATCTCCCTGCCCCATTGATGGATCCGCGTGAAATCATCGCGAAGTACCACGAGTTGTGGCACGTCGAGCAGTCGTTTCGGATGTCGAAGACGGATCTGCGGGCCCGGCCGATCTTCCATCGCACCCGCGATGCGATCGAGGCGCACCTGACCGTGGTGTTCGCGGCGTTGGCCGTTTCCCGGGTGGTGCAGGAACGCAGTGGCCTCGCGATCGGCAAGGTCGTCAAGCTGCTGCGACCGTTGCGGTCGGCGACCATCGCGATCAACGGCACCCGACACACGTTCCCACCGCAGGTCGACGCCGACCTACAAGCACTGCTCGACCGGATTTCAGGATCTGGACTCACGCACTAACAAAATGAGCCAACTCGGGCCTGACGCGCACCGGTGCTCAGCGCGAAGATCGCGGCGATCAAGTCGGCCCGTGGCCGGCCGGGCCGGGGCCCGCCGGGCGGCTCGCCTCGAGGTCGGCGCCATCCGCGACACCCTGCCGCGGGAGGTACGCGCCAGGACCGATCCGACGATCGGCTACGTCAGCGTCCTCCCAGGTCGATGGTCCTCGTGGCGGTGTTGAGGGCTCACCGGGCGCGCAGCCGCAACCGGGTGTAGGTGAACGTGGCGTAGACGATGCCGAGGAGGAGCAGCATCCCGGCGGAGAGCAGCCACCACGACGGGGCGTGTTGCCACAGCACGTCGGCCTCGGCGGTCGGGTCCTTGGCACGCAGGTCGGCGGTCGAGGCGGTCGCGGCATAGCCCCAGCGCGACGGCGACAGCCACGACAGCTGGGCGAGCACGGCGCGCCCGGTGATGGGAATCAGGCCGCCGCTGAGCACGAGTTGCACCATGACCGTCACGACGAGCAGCGGCATCACCTGTTCGCCGGACCGGGCGACGGCCGACAGGGCCAGGCCGACCACCACGCAGGCACACGTGGTCAGCGCGATGTCGACGACGAGTTCGACGCTGCCGGAGGGGATCACGCTGCCGGGCCCGGGGGTGCCCTTGCCGACGAGGACGACGAGGACCAGCACGAGCGACTGCACGATCGCGGCGGCGCAGAACACCACGATCTTCGCGATCAGGTACGCCGAGGGCGCGAGCCCGGCGGCGCGTTCGCGGTGGTAGATCATCCGTTCGCCGACGAGGTCCCGGACGGTGAGCGACGAGCCCATGAAGCAGGCGCCGAGGATCAGCAGGATGAGGATGAATGCCAGCTCGCCGGGCTCCGCCCCCGGGCTCGGTGGGCCGAATCCGTCGCTGCCGGGCACCAGGATCGACAGCCCGCCGAGGATGAACGGCAGCAGTGACAGGAAGACGAGGTAGCCGCGGTCGGCACGGATCAGCCGCATCTGCCGCCGGGCGACGGTGCTCAGCTGTCGGCGGCGGGAGGTGTGGGCGGGGCGGCCCAGCGGCCCGGGGGCGGCGGCGGGGGGATGGTCGACGGCCGCGCTGCGGGCGAGGTGCTCGGCGTGCACCGCGTCGGGTTCGGCCGCGACGCGGGCGAAGATCTCCGCCCAGTCGGTGCTGCCGAGGGCGGCGCCGACCTCGCCGGGCGGCCCGACGTAGGCGGTCTTGCCGCCGGGGGCGAGCAGCAGCACCTGGTCGCACAGTTCGAGGTAGGACAGCGAGTGCGTGATGACGAGGACGACCCGGCCGGAGTCGGCGAGGCGGCGCAGCGTGGTCATGATCTGCCGGTCGAGCGCCGGGTCGAGGCCGGAGGTGGGTTCGTCGAGGATCAGCAGCGACGGCCCGGTGAGCAGTTCGAGGGCGACCGACGCGCGCTTGCGCTGGCCCCCGGAGAGGCGGTCGACGCGGGTACCGGCGTGCTCGGTGAGCTGTAGCTCGGCGAGCACCCGAGCGATCACCTCGTCGCGGTCGGCGCGGGTGGTGTCCGGCGGCAGCCGCAGTTCGGCGGCGTAGCCGAGGGCCTCGCGGACGGTGAGTTGCCGGTGGAGCACGTCGTCCTGGGGGACGAGACCGATCCGGGAGCGCAGGGCCTGGTATTCGGCGTGCACGCTGTGGCCGTCGAACTCCACGACCCCGTCGGTGGGGTTGCCGGTGCCGGACACGATCTTGGCCACGGTGGATTTGCCGGCGCCGGAGGGGCCGATGACGGCGGTGAGCGTGCCGGGCGGCGCGGCCAGGGTGACGTCGTGGAGCAGCCGACGATTCCCGTCGATGGTCAGCCCGACGGCGCGGACCCGCAGGCCACCGGTCGCGGGAGCCACCACCTTCTCCCGGGGGACGAGGGTGCCGTCCCGGACGACGAGGTCGGTGTTGCCGATCGTCACGACGTCGCCCTCGGTGAGGGCGGCGCGGGTGATCCGGGTGCCGGCGACGAAGGTGCCGTTGACGCTGCCGAGGTCCTCGATCTCGAGACCGGACGGTCCGGTGCGCAGGGCCGCGTGCTGCCGGGAGGCCAGGACGTCGGGGACGACGACGGCGTTGTCGGCGGCGCGGCCGATCGACACGTCGCCGGGCCGGGGCGCGGGACGGGGCCGGCGCAGCGGTCCGCGGGTGTCGCCGGCGCGGACCGCGGTCAGCTGGTCGAGCAGCCCCCATCTGCGTTCGCGGGTCGCCTCGGGTTCGGCGACGGAGATCCGGAGGTCGGGTCCCTCGGCCCGGTCGCCGAGCCTGGCGACGACGGTCCCGGTGACCCGGACCCGCTCCACCCGGCGGCCGTCGACGAAAAGCCCGTTCTTGCTGCCGGAGTCGACGAGATACCACCCGTCGTCCCAGTGCAGGAACGCGTGTTCGCGGGAGACCACCGGGTCGTCGAGGGTGACGTCCATCGATCGGTCGCGGCCGATGCGCACCGTCGCGCCGGGGCCGTAGCCGGCGCGCCCGTCGTCCCATTCGAGCAGGACCTGCGCGTGCCGGGTCTCCAGGTCGTCCATCGTCTCGGCCTTCCGTCAGACGTGTCCGCTCGCACCGACGTGCGGTCCTCGACCGCCCACCGACGATTCCCGACCGCTCGTCGCATCGTGCGCCGGGAGCCGGTCGATCTCCGATTCTCCCACTCCGGGAATGCCCAGGCCAGGCCGTCGACGCGGACGGCGCGAGTGTGGTGTGCCCGATTTGACAGGCGCTTGTGTGGCCCAGGACACTACTAACAGACCGCTTACCGACCGAGCGATCGGTCGTGGCGGTGGGAAGGTTCCGCAGTCGAGTGGAAGGAACTGCGTCGTGACGTCCGAGAAGCGTCCCTGGACCGCGCTCTACCCGAACGGGTTCGATCCCGAGCCGGCGGTGCCGTTCGTCTCCCTGGTGGACGCGTGGCGCGCCCGCGTGGATGCCAACCCGGACGGCAAGGCCATCGCCTACTTCGACGGTGTGCTGACCGCCCGCGAGACCGACGAGCTCTCCGACGCCCTCGCCGTCGCCCTCGCCGCCCGTGGGGTGCAGCGCGGCGACCGGGTGGGCATCTACCTGCAGAACATCCCCCAGTACGCGCTGACCCTGCTCGCGTTGTGGAAGCTCGGGGCCGCGGCGCTCGTGCTCAACCCCATGTACCGGCGGGCCGAACTGCGCCGCCTCGTCGACGACGCCGAGATCGTCGGCATCGTGTGCGCCGACACCGCCGTCGCGGAGACCGCGGACACCGTCCGCGACAGCTCCGTGCGGTGGATCCTCAGCACCAGCGACCTGGACTTCCAGACCCGCGACGACGCCCGGGTCTTCCCGTCGACGGACCGCGCCGTGGCCGCGCCCGACGGTGACCTCGTCGAGCTGATCGAACAACACCGGGGCCGGCGGCCGCCCCACGTCGAGATCACCGGCGACGACGTCGCGTTGCTCGCCTACACCTCCGGCACCACCGGTCCGCCGAAGGGTGCGATGAACACCCACGCCAACGTGCTGGCCGTGGCCACCACCTTCGGTTCCTTCGTCGGCCTGGCCGCCGGCGACGCGGTGTTCGCCGTCGCCCCGCTGTTCCACATCACCGGCGCCGTCATCAACGCCACGCTGGCGCTGGTGCACGACACCGCCCTGGTCTTCGCGAACCGCTTCAACGCCGAGGTCGCGCTCGAGGCCCTCGTCGAGCACGGGGTCACGTTCACGATCGGCTCGATCACGGTGTTCAACGCCCTGTACGAAACCCCCGGCGCCGAGGCCCGCCACTTCGCCTCGATCAAGACCCTCTACTCCGGCGGCGCGCCGATCCCGCCCGCGACCGTGGAGAAGTTCGAAGCGAAGTTCGGCAAGTACATCCACAACGCCTACGGCATGACCGAGACCTCCTCCGGCGTGATCGCGGTACCGCCCGGGCGGCGGGCACCCGTCGACCCCGCCAGCGGCACCCTCGCGATCGGCGTCCCGCTGCCCCTGCTCGACGCGCGTGTCGTCGATGCGGACGGCGCCGACGTCGAACCCGGCAAGCAGGGTGAACTGGAACTGTCCGGCCCGCAGGTGATCTCCGGGTACTGGCGCAACCCCGAGGCGTCCGCCGCCACCCTGCCGGGCGGGCGGCTGCGCACCGGCGACGGTGCGATCATCGACCGGCACGGCTGGGTCTACCTGGTGGACCGCCTGAAGGACCAGATCAACGTCTCCGGATACAAGGTGTGGCCCCGCGAGGTCGAGGACGCCCTGTACGAGCATCCCGCCGTCCACGAGGCCGCCGTCGTCGGCCAGCCCGACGACTACCAGGGCGAATCCGTGGTCGCGTACGTGTCGCTCGAACGCGACGCCCACACCACCGAGCGCGAGCTCGTGGACTTCGTCCGCGACCGCCTCGCCGCCTACAAGCGGCCCCGCCGGGTCCACATCGTCGAGAACCTCCCCAAGACCCAGACCGGCAAGATCCGGCGCAGCGACCTGCGCGACCGCACGATCCCCACCCCGACCGCCTGACGGTCCGTCCCCTCCGGCGTGACCGAATGTCACACGGGTTCGGTCACATCGAACCCATGTGACATTCGGCCACCGCTCCCGCGAACGAAAAGAGATACGACGTGAACACCGACGTCCGGAACACCCGGGGTGCGGTCGACACCGCGCCCACCCTGGCATCGAAGAAGAAATCGCTGTTCGCCAGCGCGGTCGGCAACGTGCTCGAGTGGTACGAGTGGAGCGCCTACGCGGTCTTCGCACCGTTCATCGCCGCGGTGATGTTCAACAACTCCGATCCGATCTCCGCGCTGCTGTCGACGCTCGCGGTCTTCGCCGTCGGCTTCCTCATGCGCCCCCTCGGCGGCATCGTGTTCGGCCGCATCGCCGACCGGCGGGGCCGCAAGTTCGTCCTCGTCACCACGATGCTCATGATGGCGACGGGCAGCCTCGTCATCGGCATCATGCCCACCTACGAGTCCATCGGGGCGTGGGCGTCGCTGATCCTGCTCGCCGCGCGGATCATGCAGGGCTTCGCCCACGGCGGCGAATCGGCCACCGCCTACTCGTACGTCGGTGAGATCGCCCCGCCGCACCGTCGCGGGATGTGGGGCAGCGTCGCCTTCATCGCGATCTTCGGTGGCTCGGTCCTCGCCTACAGCATCGGTGGCGCCGTCACCTCGTCGCTCTCCGAAACCGCCGTCGCCGAATGGGGCTGGCGCATCCCATTCCTCATCGGCGCCTGCCTGGCCCTGGTCGCCCTGTACCTGCGTCGCAGCATGGACGAGAGCGACGTGTTCGACGCCCACCAGGAGCAGGACGAGCAGCCGCGCATCCCGCGGAAGACCGTCGTCCGCGCGATCCTGCTGATGATCGGCATGACCTCCGGCATCACCGCCGCCCACTACACCTGGACGTCGTACGTCGCCACCTACGCGATCACCCAGCAGGGGATGGACCCCGACGTCGCCTACTGGATGTCGGTGATCGCCCAGTCGATCGCGCTCGTCTCCCTGCCCTTCTGGGGCATGCTGTCCGACCGGATCGGCCGCCGCCCGATGCTGTTCGCGTTCGCCGCACTGATGCTCGTACTGCAGCTGCCGCTGACGATGATGATCTCCTCGGCCGGATGGACCCTGCTCGTCGCGACGACCGTCGCGCTGCTCGTCGTGTCCGTCCCCGCGTCGGTGCTGTCGGCGACGCTGTCGGAGAGCTTCCCCACCCGGCTGCGGACCCAGGCGATCGGCTTCGCGTACTCGTTCTCCGTCGCGGTGTTCGGCGGAACCGCCCCGTACCTGAATCAGCTCCTGATCGGCCGCGGCATCGGATGGGCGTTCAGCGTGTACATCATGGTGCTGTGCGTGCTGACCGGCATCGCCTGCGTCTTCATGAAGGAGACCAAGGGCATCCGCCTCGAACACGCCTGACGGACGATCGGCTGCGCCCCGCCGGCACGGAACCGGCGGGGCGCAGCCGTGTCCCGTGACGTCCCGCGGCCCGGACCGGATGCCGTTACGCTGGGGCTGCCGCAGCGGCGGGACCGGTCCCGGCGTGCTATACCCGCTCCTCGTCGCGGTGACACGTCGATCCCGTGGGCGAGGAGGCGGTGTGCAGGCAGATTCCGGTGCGCGGCTGCGCGACAGCGACGGGCTCACCGGCCGGGAGGCCGCCGCGCGGCTCCGCCGGGACGGGCCGAACCAGCTTCCGGCCGCGCGACGGGTGCCGTGGTGGCGCAGGCTGATCGCGCAGCTCACGCACTTCTTCGCGCTGCTGTTGTGGTTCGCTTCGGCCCTCGCGTTCGTCGCGGGTATGCCGGAGCTGGGCATCGCCGTGATCGTGGTGATCGTCGTCAACGGCATCTTCGCCTTCGTGCAGCAGGAGCGCGCCGAGAAGGCCGCCGAACGCCTGGGGGAGCTGCTGCCCACCACCATCGTCGTGCGGCGCGACGGGGCGGTGCGCACCGTCGACGCCCGTGACCTGGTGGTCGGCGACGTCGTCGTGCTCACCGGCGGCGACCGGGTCCCGGCCGATCTGACCCTCGCGGTCGCGGGCCGCTGCACCTTCGACGAATCCACCCTTACCGGGGAGAGCGAACCGGTGCTCCGCACGGCCGGCGCGGCCGTGTTCGCCGGAACATTCGTCGCCGAGGGCGAATCCGAAGGGATCGTCACGGCGACGGGTGCGAACACCCGCCTCGCCGGTATCGCGGCCCTGACCACTTCGGTGCGACGTCCACCCGGCCCGCTCGATCTGGAGATCCAGCGCATCGTCCGGACGCTCGCCTTCGGTTCCGTCGGCGTCGGCGCGGTGTTCTTCGCCGTGTCTCTCCTGGTGGGGATCTCCTGGCAGGACGCCTTCCTCTTCGCGGTGGGCATCACCGTCGCCCTCGTGCCCGAGGGACTGCTGCCCACCGTGACGCTGTCGCTGGCGATGGGGGCGCAGCGCATGGCCCGCGACAACGCGCTGGTGCGCAACCTCGAGGCCGTCGAGACCCTCGGTTCGACGACGTTCATCTGCACCGACAAGACGGGCACGCTCACCCAGAACCAGATGAACGTCGTCGAGGCGTGGACCCCGGCCGGGACCGTCGCGGTGCGCGGGGAGGGGTATGCGCCCACCGGTGAGGTGACCGGCCCGGAGCCGGCGGTGGCGGCGGCCGCGACCGCCGGTCTCGCCGGTGCGGCCGCCTCGAAGGGTGGGATCACCCTCGACGACGACGAGTGGCGGGCGGTCGGTGACCCGATGGAGGCGGCGATCGCCGCGTTCGCGGCCCGTCTCGCCGGCCCCGGCGCACAGCCGGGGCCGGTCACCCGCCGGTTCGTGTTCGACCCCCGGCGCCGCCGCGAATCGGTGATCGTGGGCGGGCAGCTGCTCCTCAAGGGCGCCCCGGACGCGGTGCTTCCGCGCTGCGCCGACCCGGGCGAACTCGTCGACCGGGCGGAGGAGGCGCTCGCGGACATGGCGTCGCGGGGCCTGCGGGTGCTCGCCGTCGCCCGCCGGACCCTGACCGATCCCGGCGTGGAGACCGACCCGGACCTCGCCGAACGCGACCTCGAACTCCTCGGCCTGCTCGGCATGGAGGATCCGCCGCGGACCGCCGTCCCGGCCGCGTTGCGGGCCGCCCGCGGCGCCGGCATCAAGGTCGCGATGCTCACCGGCGACCATCCAGAGACCGCGCGCGCCATCGCCCGCGAGATCGGGCTGCTCGGGCCCGCGGGCCTGGTGGTGCAGGGCAAGGACCTGCCCGAGGACGATCAGCTGCTCGGTGCCCTGCTCGACCGGGACGGCATCGTGATCAGCCGCGTCTCGCCCGAGCAGAAGCTGCGCGTGGCCAAGGCCCTGCAGGACCGCGGCCACGTGGTGGCGATGACCGGTGACGGCGTCAACGACGGACCGGCCCTGCGGCAGGCCGACATCGGGGTGGCGATGGGTGAGGGCGGCACGGACGTCGCGCGCGAGGCCGCCGATCTGGTGCTGCTCGACGACGACTTCGCGACCATCCTCACCGCAGTGGAACAGGGCCGTGCCACCTACGCCAACATCCGCCGCTTCCTCAGCTATCACCTGACCTCCAACGTGGCCGAACTGACGCCCTTCGCGCTGTGGGGCCTGTCGGGCGGGCAGTTCCCGCTCGCCCTGGGGGTGCTGCAGATCCTGTGCATCGACATCGGCACCGATCTGCTGCCGGCGCTCGCCCTCGGTGGCGAGCCCCCGAGCCGGGACACGCTGAAACGCCCGCCGGAACGCCGCCACCTCGTCGACGGAACCCTGTTGGTCCGGGTGTTCGGTGTGCTCGGGCCGACCGAGGCAATCGTCGAGATGAGCGCGTTCCTCGTGGCGCTGCTCGTCGCGGGCTGGCGCCCCGGGGGCGAATTTCCCACCGGAACGGCACTTCTCGCTGCCTCCGGTGCCGCGTTCACCGCCGTCGTCCTCGGTCAGGTGGGCGCCGCGTTCGCCTGTCGCAGCGCGACCCGGCCGCCGTGGCAGCTCGGGTGGGGCTCGAACCGGCTGCTGCTGTGGGCCGTGCTCGCCGAACTCGTCGCCCTCGTCGTCTTCCTCGGCGTCGGCCCGGTCGCCGACGTTCTCGGGCACGCGGTTCCGCCGCTCGAGGCGCTGGGGGTCGCGCTTCTGGGCATCCCCGCGGTCCTCGTGGTCGACTCCGTGTACAAGCGGGTGCGCCGTCGCCGGCAGTGAGCCCCCGGGGCGTTCGGGGTGCGGGCATCCCGCCGCACGCGCACGATGGGACCGAAGGGGAGGAGCCGCATGGATGTCGTCACAGTCACGGATCTGCACAAGCACTACGGAGACGTGCGGGCCGTCGACGTCGTTGACGTGCCGAACCTGGGGTTGCGCCGCCGCGGCACCGGGTATCCCCGGAACACCGCTCGCCGATGATCGGAAGTGACCCGCCATGATCGTCCCCGGCCTGACCGCACCGGACCCGGACACGGAGCCGGGCTCGCCCGAGCCTGCCCCGCCGATCCCGCCGACGCCCACGCCGCCGCCGCCGTTCCCACCGGAGCCGAACCCGGTGCCGACCCCACCGGAGCCGCAGCCGCCGTTCCCGCCGGAGCCGGATCCCGAGCCCTCGCCGCCGCATCCGCAGCGGCCCTTCCCCCAGATCCACGACCTCGCGATGTGACGACCTCGCCGACGGCGGGAGTAAGGAGAGCAGGTATGTCGAGCATGTTCGGCCGCACGTTGCTCGGAACGACCGCGGCGACCGCCGCGACGGCGGTGGTGGGATCGATCGCCTCCCGGGACGTGGACACACGCTGGTACCGGCGACTGCGCAAGCCGTCGTTCCAGCCGCCGAGTGCGGTCTTCCCCGTCGTGTGGACGGCGCTGTACGGCGACATCGCGGTGAGTTCCGCGGTGGCCATCGACGAGCTCGAATCGGAGGCGCGGGTCGACGAGGCCACCTACTACCGGGCCGCCCTCGCGGTGAACCTGGCACTCAACGCGTCCTGGTCGTGGGTGTTCTTCAAGGCGCATCGGCTCGTGCCGGCGACGGTGGTCGCCGGGGCGCTCGCGGTGAGCAGCGCCGACCTGGCGCGCCGCGCCGCCCTCGCGAAGCCGGCGGCGGGGGCCGCGCTCGGCCCGTACGCGGTGTGGTGCGCGTTCGCCACGGTCCTCAGCGGCCGGATCGCGCGGCTCAACCGGTCCTGACCGAGCGCGGTCGTCAGTAGAGCGGGTCGTGGCGGATGCAGTCCGCGGGCACGCCGGTGGCCTGCAGCCGGAACTTGGTCGCCTGGATCATGGCGGGGGACCCGGCGATCTGCACGTCGTGCCCCGACCAGTCCCCGGCCTCGGCGACGCACCGGCTCACCGGGCCCTCCAGGAGGGACAGCCCGGCCGGCGGATCGGTGGGGCCGGTGAACCACCACGGGTCGGTCGGCGACTCGGTCACGGGCACGACCGTCAGCCACGGGTTGGTGCGGGCGAGGTGCCACAGGGTCGGCAGGTCGTAGAGGTCGCACGGGTAGCGCCCGGCGTAGAACACGGTGACCGCCCGCGTGGCGGGACGCCGGGCGAGGGCCATGAGCTGGGCCCGCATGGGGGCGATCGCGGTACCCGACGCGATCATCAGCAGCGGGCGCGGCCGACCGGGGGCGGGCCGCATCGTCTCCGCCCCCAGGGCGCCGATCGGTGAGCCGAGCACCCACGTCTCGCCGACGCGGGCGTGGCTCACGATGTACGGGCTCACCCAGCCGCCGGAGACGCGACGGACGTGGAACTCCACGGCGCCGTCCGCGTCCGGCGGCGTCGCCGGTGACAGGTAACGCCACATGCGCGGCCGCCCCGGAACCTGCACGCTCACGTACTGTCCCGGCTCGTACGCCATCGGCTGGTCGAGCCGCAGGCGCACGACGGCGACGTCGTCGAGCGGTCTGCGGTGCTCCACGACGGTGCCCACCCAGGCGGCGGGGCCGGTTTCGGCGGCCGCGGCCTCGGTCATCGTGGTGGCGACGAGGTGCAGCGCGTGGTGCCATGCGTCGTCGAGCTCGGTGGTCCAGTCGTCGCCGGCGGCCTGCGCCACCGCATCGATCAGGGCCTCGGTGAGCGCCTTGTACTGCCACAGCTCGATGCCGTACTTGCGGTGGTCGCGGCCGAGCTGCTCGAGGAACGGGACGACGGTCTCGGGTCGGCTCAGCCGGTCCACCACGTGGACGACGGCGTGCAGGATGCGTTCGCGTTGCTCGCCCATGGCGGCGGGAAAGTACTGCCGGGTCTCGGGATGACGCGCGAACAGGTTGGCGTAGAACGCTTTCGACAGGGTTTGCAGGCCGTCCGGGCGGGCGGACACGGCCTCGACGTTACTGCGGATCAGCGCACACAGTCTCGGGTCCACAATGTCCGCCACCTCCGCGATCCTGTCCGTGTGCGGCGCGGCGCATGCCGGACGCGTCGCACCGGGGAGCGACTCTAGGGCGGAATACTGCTTGTCGCGAATCGCCCTGTGCCCGGAACGGTCGGCCGGGGAACAGATCTCGGGACGTACGTCCCGGGCGGTCGGGTACTTCGGTCCTGTGGACGAAGCATGTGGACGAAATGCCGGCGCCGCGTGTGCGACCGGCACCACCTGCAGGCGGTGCCCGCATCGCCGCGAAGGTGCCTGGGGAGGAACGGAAGACGCGTCGGTCTCCGTGCCGTAGGTCACCGTCGCCGGAGGGTGCGGCGGCGGCCCGAAGGTCCCGCGACAATCGGGACCTTCGGGCCGGTTCCCCGGGACGGTTGCGTCGCCCCGGTGGTTACCGCTGGGCTGCAATGCGGTTGCGCATCGCCTCGAGCCCCGCGACGACGACAAGTGCGATCACCACGTGCATCAGCGACAGCGTGATCGTGCTCGGGGTGTCGAAGTCGGCGACGATCGTCGACGCGATGGTGCCGAGCGCGGCCACCGCGCCGACGACCTCGGCGACGCGGATGATGCCGAACCAGCGCAGGCTGAGCAGCGCCGCGAGACTCATGCCGACGGTGAGCGGGACGACGGTCATGACGAGAACGCCGCCCGGGGCGGCGCTTTCGACGGTGTCGCCGTTGGTCACCTCGAACGAGCCGCCGGCGGCGAGGCCGACGAGCCACAGTGCGACGTTGGCGACGAGAGCCACGACGACCGGGACGAGCACCGCCATCGGACGGCTGAGCGAGAAGGCGGGCAGGGTCGACGTGGTGGTGCGGTCGAGAGGCTTGACAACACTCATGGTGTCCTCCGGAAGGGCCGATGAACTGACGTCGCTCATCGTTCAACCTCGAGTCGACTCGAGGTCAAGTCCGTTCCGCGCAAGCTATGCCGCGGCCACCGCGCACCAGTCCACGGTGACCGAACGGGCACCGGAATGCGCGAGCATCGAACGCACGGGGCCGCCCAGGCACAGCTGCCGGTCGAGCTCCCGCTGCTCCGCATCCGGGTCGCGGGCGTCGGGGGCGCCCACGAGGATCTCCGCCGGCTCGGTGCTGCGCGCACCCTCCACCAGCAGTCGCTCCTCGTCGACCACCCGCACGGGCACGTCGTCCGATCCGGCCACGTCGCCGACCAGCAGGGCCACGTAGTCGGCGTCGTCGTCGGCGTCGTGATAGGCCAGCAGCCGGCCGCGGACGGTGCCCGAGGCGACCCGGTGATCGAGAGTCAGCCCGGACTGCGTGGGTGTTCCCGCCGCGACGGCACGCAGGCAGTGCGGCAACGTCACCCGTCGTGAGGTCCAGCTGAAGAAGGCCCCACACCCCGTTTCCATGGCACTCGCTCCTCCTCGGTACGTCCGGGCGAGGTGGTCCCCGGTTCTGTGATCAGTGTGCGCCGGGGGTCCGACATGTTCCGGGAGTGGCCGAGCTGCTGCCGGAGCAGGTTCAGGGCGTGGTGCTGGGCGAGCCGGACGGAGGTGGCATCGGTGTTCAGGGCACGGGCCGTGTCGGTGATCGACAGGCCACACGCGATGCGCAAGTGCAGCACGGCACGGTAGCGGTGCGGGAGGGCAGCGATCAGCGTCGAGGGTCGTGTCGCCGCCTTGTCCGTCGTCACCGCCTCGTCCGTCGTCACCGCGTGCGTCCTCCTCCGTCCGGTGCGGGACATCGTGTCGCGACCGGTGTCCCGGACGGAAGGGACCGGTGTCCCGATCCTGTGGGCGCGCGGCGTCTGCTGTGATGCACTCGCGGAACGACGCACCAGGAGGCTTTCGTGAGACCCACCACCGAGGACATCGAGCGGATGACCTCCACCCTGTTCCTGTCCGAGGACGCCCGGCCCCGTTCCCGGCGCGCGACATTCTGGACCCTGCTCGTGCTGGCCGCGGTCATCGCCTCGGCGGGCGTCGTCGCGGACTCGACCGCCACCGTCATCGGCGCCATGATCGTGGCGCCGCTGATGACGCCGATCGTCGGGACCGCACTGGCCGTCGTCCTCAACGACCACCGCAACCTGATCGCCTCCGCGTTGCTCGTCGTGGCCGGAGCGGCCGCGGTGGTCGCGACCGGATTCGCGGTGGGCCTGCTCGATCCGCTGGACGTGCTCGCGCAGAACAACACCCGAGTTGGCTCATTTTGTTAGTGCGTGAGTCCAGATCCTGAAATCCGGTCGAGCAGTGCTTGTAGGTCGGCGTCGACCTGCGGTGGGAACGTGTGTCGGGTGCCGTTGATCGCGATGGTCGCCGACCGCAACGGTCGCAGCAGCTTGACGACCTTGCCGATCGCGAGGCCACTGCGTTCCTGCACCACCCGGGAAACGGCCAACGCCGCGAACACCACGGTCAGGTGCGCCTCGATCGCATCGCGGGTGCGATGGAAGATCGGCCGGGCCCGCAGATCCGTCTTCGACATCCGAAACGACTGCTCGACGTGCCACAACTCGTGGTACTTCGCGATGATTTCACGCGGATCCATCAATGGGGCAGGGAGATTGGTGACGTAACCTTTCAGGCCGACGAGCATCCGTGCCCGCTCGAGCGAGGCGGTGTCCAGTCGCCGGCCCTTCGCGGTCACCGTCACGAACCGCGTGGACTTCGGAACCGTGTCCCCGTCGACCACCGCCCGGGCACGGGCCTCCTGGGCATTGAGGGTCTTCTCGTCCCGGCCGGCGCGGCTGCGTGAGTACTGCCAGATCGCCCGCCACGCGTTCGGATGCGCTGTCGCGTTCCAGATTGGCTCGGCCCGTCGCCGGGGATTGTTGACCACGGAGCGGCCGTGCCGCGGAGTGATGGTGTCGATGATCTGGCCATCGGTGAAAACGTTTCCATTCCAATGGAAGTGCGATGCAAGATCACCGGGCGCCTTCGTGGTACGGGAGCCGACGATGAACTTCAGTCCGGCCTCGTCCAACGCTGCGAGGTTGGCGGCGGACAGCATCCCGGCGTCAGCGGCCACGACCATCTCGACCCCGTCGAGGTCGTGGCGGGCCTGGAACTGCCGTACGATCGGCACGATCGTGCGGGTTTCGGCCGAATTGCCCTCGTAGCATCCGATCTCCAGCGGGAAACCGGTTCTGTCCACAAGCAACCCCACCACGATCTGCGGGTCGACCCGCCGTTCCTTCGAGTACCCGACTTTGCGCAGGTCATCTTCCTTTTCTGCTTCGAAGTACAAGGTCGTCACGTCGTACAACAACAGGCTCAAACCACCGGTTTCGGCGGCATACTCGAAACACTGCTCGGCGATGCGATCCCGGTATCTGCCGGTATTGATCTGCCCCAGGTGGCGTTTGATCGTGGCGTAGCTCGGCGGATCGGCCCCGAGGTCCTTCAGGACGCGACCGGCGTCGAGTTTCGAGCCGGGCTCGACGATGCGGGCGATCACCAGATCGCGGAAGACCGCATCGTCGACGATCCCGAACCCGAGCTGGTCGTACACATCGGTCAGCACCTGGCGCAGCAGCACCGACCCGGTCGATTCGGTGCGCCCCGGCGCGTCCACCTGCGAAGTTCGCTGAGCAGGGTCGAAAAGTGCGCTCTGGCCGCCGGCCAGGGGCTTTTCGACCGGAACCTGCGGGGTGACGCCCAGATCGAGAACCTGCTGATCGGGTTCGAGCCAGGCCCGAGCGCGTTCGAGAAGCATGCCGAGTTCGACGTCGGTATGTGCGGAACCGATGTGCTTGACGATCTCCTGCCGGCCGCCCACATATCGGGCGATCTGCACGGCCGTGGCCCCGGATTTGGTGCGCACCTTCCTGACAAACGCCACCTGCCGAGCCTAGAACCAGCGCCGTTAGTGCGTGAAATCAGACCGATCCCGACGAGAAACTGCAGGTCACAGACGTGAGCCGCTGTTCATCCCGGAAACGTGAGCCAACTCGGGCTGGACGTGCTCGCGCAGAACAACAGCCAGGTGGCGGGACGGGTCGCGCCGCGGATGATCGACCTCGTCGCCGCCTTGGCCACCGGTGCGGTCGGGGCCTTCGCGCTGGTGCGCCGCGATGTGTCCGACACCCTGCCCGGTGTGGCGATCGCGATCTCGCTCGTGCCGCCGCTCGCGGTGGTCGGCCTGACCCTCGAGTCCGGCGCGCCGCGGCAGGCCGGTGGGGCCCTGTTGCTGTTCGCCACCAACGTCGCCGCCATCGTCGCCACCGGCACCCTGGTCTTTCTGCTGGCGGGGGTGCGCGGGGCGGCGCACCGCGCCGGCCGTACGGTCGGGGACCTGCGCGGTCTCAGCGTGCTCACGGTCGTCGCCGCGGTCGTGCTCGTCGCGGTCCCCCTGGGTGTGTCCAGCACGCGAGTGATCCGGCAGGAGACGTTGAAGGCCGACGTCGCCCCCGTCGCGGAGCAGTGGGCGCAGGAGCAGGGCTGGGTGATCACCGACATCGGATTCCGCGAGTCCGTGCTGTGGATCGAGGCGCTCGGGCCGCCGCCCGAGGCGGATCCGGCGACCCTGCGCGACGCCCTGAACGAGGCCGGGCTGCGCGACGTCGACGTGGAGGTCACCCTCGTGATCGGCGGAACGCGGCGCCTGCCCGGCGGGTAGGGGCGGCGCTCAGCACACGACCGGCCGCGCCCCGGCCGGGTCCAGCGCGGCCAGCACCAGCTGCTCGGCGACCGGATCGTAGGGGATCGAGACGTGGTCGGCGGTGTTCGCGGGGCACACGTCCTGCAGCAGGATGTTCTGCGCGCCGGGCCCGGTGAGGAACGACGCCGTGTAGGGGATGATCACCTGGTCGTATCTGGTCGCGACGACCGTGTAGGAGACGCCCTCGACGGTGTCGCTGCCGGCGTTGAGCTCGGCGAGCACGGCATCCTGCGCGACCGACGGCGGCCCGAGCGACGGGTAGTTCGCCGGCGCCAGCCCGACGATGCGGCTGGTCTTGTCCGCCCCGCCGAGGAACCGCACGTACCACCGGGGGACGGCGCCGCCCTTGGAGTGACCGACGATGCTCACTCGCTCGGCGCCGGTTTCGGCCAGGACGGTGTCGACGAACGCCGCCAGTTCGCCGGCGGCGTCCGGGATCGGCTCGCGCGCCTTGAACGGCTCGCCCGGCGGTGCGCCGTAGTCGAGTGCGAACACGCAGTACCCCTCGGCCTTCAGCGCCGGTGCCAATCCGGCCCAGTTGGCGTAGGAGTTCTCGAGGAAGCCGTGGACGAGCACCACCGGTTCGGGATGCGCCGGTGTGGGCACGCAGTCGGCATCGTTCGTCCCGGCCGGGACGACGCCGGGATGCGCCAGCGAGTAGGCGAGCGCGGCGCCGAAGGTGCTCTGCGGCGGGCCGGTCGTTGCCTCCGGGGCACGCTGTTCGGCGCCCGCCGTGGGGGCGGCGGTCGCGATGCTGCACGCCGCGATCAGCCCTACGAGGGCGAGCCTGCCGACCATGCCGCCCATCCTCGCGTCCGGCGGGTGTCCGGGGGCGCGAAATGCGCGAAAGGGCGTCATCCCGCGGGCGTGGGCCGGACCTTCTGCTGCGTGACGCGCCACAGTCGCCGCGGCAGGCCGCCTTCCTCGAAGGCTTCCACCTGCGGTTCGGTGAATCCCTGCGCCAGACGCTCGACGAGTGCCCGATCGAAGAAGTGGACGACGAACCCGCCGTGCTCGGTCAGGTTGTCGCCCCGGTCCGTCCCGGTGGCGAAGTGGGCGTCGCCGGTGTGCCGCACGGTGTAGACGTGCCAGCCGCCCGGGCGCAGCACCCGATGCACTTCGGTGCCGAGCGCGTCGATCTCCTCGGTGGTGAGGGCCATGTTGAAGAGCATGTGGCTGTAGACGGCGTCGACGGACGCGTCGGCGACGGGCAGGGGTTCACGCACGTCGTGCACGCGGGTCGTGAGCCGGTCGGCCACACCGGCTTCGGCCGCGACGCGCCGGAGTTCGCCGAGGCCCTCGGGCGCGTAGTCGAGCGCGGTCACCGACAACCCGCCCCGGAGGAAGGCCAGCGTGTCCCGGCCCTGGCCGGCGCCGAGTTCGAGGACCTCACGCACCTGCTCGCGGTCGAACAGCTCGAGGGCGCGCCGGGCAGGCTCGCTCGGTGCGGGCCCGTACATCGTCGGGTTGTCGCGATAGGTGCGCTGCCAGTGTCCGCGCTGGGCGTCCAGGGCGCCGCGGTCGACATGTTCCATGCCGTGCCTTCCTCGTGACTTCCGGCCGTGGACGGCCGGCCCTGTGCGGTCGGGCGCGCCGGCGTCGATGCCCATCGACACATGGTGCCTCGGCTGCCTCCGAGGGCGGGCCCGAATCGTGGACCCGGCAGACGGTCCCGCTCGCGTCCCGCTCCGTAGCGAGCACCCGGCGACGCTCGATCGAATGGTCTGCCGGCCGTTGAGGTGGGGTCGATGTGCAGCGTAAAGTGAGTACGATCGTTGTCAGATGGAGGGTGTATGCGGACGATCCGTACCGTCGGTGACCTTGTCTCGCCTCTGGGGGATCGATCAACGCGGCGAATGTCATCATGCAACTGGCCGTGCCCGGAGTGGGGCAGGGAGTGATCGAGAGCGCGGTGCACTCCGGCCGGGCGGATCTGCATCCCGTCAAGCGCGCCCGCACCACCACCACGACGTACCTCGCGGTGGCGGTATTCGGCAACGAGGACGATCGCGCCTACGTGCGGGAAGCGGTACGGCGAATCCACGCCCGGGTCGTGTCCGGGCCGGATTCGGTGACCCCCTACAGCGCCAACTCTCCCAAGCTGCAGTTGTGGGTGGCGGTGTGCCTGCTGAAGTACTTCGTCGACCAGTACGAATACCTGCACGGTCCGTTGACCGACGCCGAGTACGAGCGGGTGCTTCGCGACGGGGCCACGTTGGGCACCACCTTGAACGTGCGGCCCGGGGCGTGGCCGGTCACGCGCGAGGAGTACGACAGCGTGTGGCGTGCGGGCCTGGACGAGGTGTCGATGACGGACGAAGTCCGTACCTATCTCGCCGCCCTGGCGGACCTCGGTTTCCTCGAGGTCCGGCTGGGCCGGGCCGGCTACGCGATACACCGAGCGCTCGGCCGCCCGTTCCGGCTCGTCACACGAGGAGCGTTACCGCCGGAACTCCGCGCGGTCATGGAATTCGAGTGGTCGTCGGACGATCAGCGCGCCTTCGCCCGGTACCTGCGCCTGCTGCGCGCCGTGCACCGGCCGACGCCGGGACTGTGGAGCATTCCGTGGAAGGCGTATCTGGTCGACCTGCGCCTGCGGCGCCGCTTGGGCCTGCCCGTCTTCTGACATGCCGCCGCGCCGGTGTCCGGGTGGCCGGAATATCGCCCGCACCGCACCGGTTCGTATAGTTGAGTAATCAACTATTGACGGAGGCTCATCGTGCAGTTCGGCATCTTCACCATCGGCGACGTGACCCGCGACCCGACCACGGGCCGCGTACCCACCGAGCACGAACGCATCGTCGCGATGACGGAGATCGCGCTGAAGGCCGAGGAGGTCGGGCTCGACGTCTTCGCGAGCGGCGAGCACCACAATCCGCCGTTCGTCCCGTCGTCGCCCACCACCATGCTCGGCTGGATCGCCGCCAGGACCGAGAAACTGATCCTTTCCACGGCCACGACGCTGATCACGACGAACGATCCGCTGAAGATCGCCGAGGACTTTGCGATGCTGCAGCACCTCTCGGGCGGCCGCGTCGACCTCATGATGGGCCGCGGCAACACCGGCCCGGTCTACCCGTGGTTCGGCAAGGACATCCGCCAGGGCATCCCGCTCGCGATCGAGAACTACCACCTGCTGCGCCGCCTGTGGCGGGAGAAGGCCCTCGATTGGGAAGGCAAGTTCCGCACCCCGCTGCGCGGCTACACCTCGACCCCGTGGCCGCTCGACGACACCCCGCCGTTCGTGTGGCACGGCTCGATCCGCTCGCCGGAGATCGCCGAACAGGCCGCGTTCTACGGCGACGGCTTCTTCCACAACAACATCTTCTGGAACCGGGAACACATCCAGCAGATGATCAGCCTCTACCGCACCCGGTTCGAGCAGTACGGCCACGGCGCCGCCGACCAGGCGATCGTCGGCCTCGGCGGCCAGGTGTTCATGGCGGAGACCGAGGAGAAGGCCAAGCGCGTCTTCCGGCCGTACTTCGACAACGCCCCCGTCTACGGTCACGGACCGTCGCTCGAGGACTTCTCCGCGACGACCCCGCTGACCGTCGGCACCCCCGAGCAGGTGATCGAGCGCACCCTGGGCTTCGCCGACTACGCGGGCGACTACCAGCGGCAGCTGTTCCTCATGGACCACGCCGGTCTGCCCCTCGACGTGGTGCTCGAGCAGATCGAGATCCTCGGCCGCGAGGTCGTGCCCGTGCTGCGCACCGAGTTCGAACGACGCCGCCCGGCGCACGTGCCGTCGGAGCCCCCGACGCACGCCTCGCTCGTCGCCGCGGGTCCGGATTCCCCGCACCGCCTCGTGGTTCCCGCAAAGGTGGATCTGTCCGCCGCCGAGGAGGCCGACGCCCGATGAGCCGCCGCATCGTCGTCGTCACCGCCGGGCTCTCGCAGCCGTCGTCGACGCGTCTGCTGGCGGACCGGATCGCCGCCGCCGTCACCGCGGCGGTCGGCGCGCGGGGTGAGTCCACGGATGTCGAGGTGATCGAACTCCGCGATCTCGCAACCGATCTCGCGATCACGGTCGCCACCGGCGGCCTGCCGGCCCCGGCCGTCGCGCGGGCGCGTGAGCAGGTGTCGCACGCCGACGGTCTGATCGCCGTCACTCCGGTGTTCACCGCAAGTTACAGCGGCCTGTTCAAGATGTTCTTCGACGTGCTCGACACCGACGCGCTGAACGGCATGCCCACGATCGTCGCCGCGACCGCGGGCTCGGCCCGGCACTCGATGGTGCTCGACTTCGCGATGCGTCCACTGCTGACGTTCCTGCGCGCGGTGGTCGTCGCCACGGGCGTGTTCGCCGCGACCGAGGACTTCGGCGACGGGGAGGCCGGCGTCGCCCTCGGCAGCCGGATCCGGCGGGCGGCCGAGGAACTCGCAGCGCTCGTCGTCGGTGAACGGACCGGTGTGGACGGCTTCACGCCCGCGTCCTCCCCGGCGCGGCCGCGCCCGTCGGGGAACTCGCTACGCGCCCCCGGCACGCCGTTCCAGGACCTGCTGCGCGCCCACATGGGTTGAGAACTCGTCGTACCGCGGCGTGGCGCGGAGCGGGTCGGGTAGGCCGTGCCGCATCCGAAACCTGATCACCCGGCCGGCAACCGCGCGCGCAACTCGTCCGCGCCCGGCCCGGACGCCAGGGGCAGCGCCACGCGGCGGCCGGTGAGCAGCAACAGGATCGCGGAGATCGGCCCCCGGATCTCCGGCCCCTCCCCGGCCGACCATTCGACGTCCGTGGCGGTGAGCCGGTAGCCGCGCAGCGGAAGGGAGCGGAAGACCCGGGCCTTGCCCCTGCCGCCGAAGGACCACACGCGGGTGGCCGCCGCGGCCGCCGCGGTCACCGGCATCTCGAGGTCGCGGTGCAGCGGGATCGCGATGTCCTGGCCGTGCACGAGGATGTCGCTCAGGGGCTCGAGGCTGGTCAGCCCCACGTTGCGGCGGCGGGAACCGATCGTCGCGCGCAGGTCCGCGATCAACCGGTCGGTCGGCAGGGCCGCCCGTCGGCGGGCGGCGGCGCAGATCATCGAGTTCAGCGGGCCGGGATGACGCAGAACCATCCGGACGCAGTCCCCGACGGTCAGCTGCTGCAGGGTCAGGTGGGCCGCGACGTCGCGTACCGTCCAGCCGTCGCACAGCGACGGCTGTGCCCATTCGTCGTCGGACAGCTGCCCGAGCAGGTCGGCCGTGCGTCGTCGCTCGCTGTCGATCGCGGCCCACACCTCGTCGTCGTTCATGGCCGGAGCCTTCCGTCTCAGCGGAACACCGGTGGCCGGGTCCTGGTGCGTTCGAGCTCGAAGACGTCCGCGAAGCCGGACAGCACTCGCGCCCTCGAAGACGCGCACGGCGTCGTGGCCGCGGGGAATCGAGTCCCCGGCGATCGGTTCGCCGGTCATATCGCACCTCCCGGACGGGCACAATCAGTACGATGTTGGTACCAATATAGTTCGATGATCGGACTATCGGCAAGGGAGGATGATGGCCGAGGACCTCAGTGCCGCCGTGCTGATGTTCATCGCCCAGCGCTCGGCGGAGAACCGCATTCTCGCGGCGCTGCGGCGCGCCGGCTACGACGACATCACGCTCGCCCAGGCGCGGGTGGCCGCCCGGATCGGACCCGGTGGAACCCGGCTGACAGATCTCGCTGAACAGGCCCAGGTGGCCAAGCAGACAGCCAGCTTCCTCATCGACCAGCTCGAGCGGGCCGGCTACGTCGAACGCACGGTCGACCCCACCGACGCCCGCGCGCGACTCGTGCGGATCGCTCCGCGCGGCGCCGAGGCCGGCCACGTCGCCCGGGCCGAGGAGGCGCGGATCGAGGCCGAGTGGACCGAGCATCTCGGTGCGCGCCGGATGAAGCAGCTGCGCGAGGCGCTCACCCTGCTCCGTGAGATCACCGATCCGTACCGGCCGTCGGGGGAGTAGTCGCCCGGTCACGTCCCACCGGACGTGGGGCGGTCATCCGCCGGTGTCACGCGCGCCGTACATCGGGAACGATGTTGGCGTTCCGATGAAAGGCGTTGTGCGGATCGTACTTCGCCTTGATCTCGGCCAGTCGGGCATATTTGGTGGGGCCGTAGGTGGCGCGCACCCGGTCCTGTTCGAACTCGGTCATGGAGTTGACGTACGCGCCGATGCCGACCGAATACGGGCGCAGGGCCTCCCAGACGGACCGCACCCACGCCCGCTCCGGTGGCAGCAGACCGGGATCGGGACAGACGCCGACGATGAAGACGGCGAAGCGTGGCGTCCGTCCGCCGCCGAAAGCGGTGTCGTCCTCCCTCGTTTCGCAGTACGCCTCGTCCAGCCGGTAGAACAACAGGAGCGACAGGGGCGAGTTCTTCTGCGGCACGACATCGACGACTGTCGCGATCAGATCGTCGGAGAGATCTTCGACGTAGCAACCCTTGTCGTAGCAGTAGAAGCCCCACGCGTTGCCCTCGTCGAGCAGCTGCTGCACGTCGACGTAGGGCATCGGCGTGACGAACTCGAACAGCGGTGGCAGAGCGCGCCGAATCCGCGCCAGCGCGTCCTCGTGCGTCTGCGGTGCTCCGAAACCGGTGACAAGGAAGGCATAGCCGGGCTGGAGGTGGTATTGCTCGGGCACGAACGGGGCGGGTGGGGCGTTCACGCCGGCGATCACGATGTTCAGCTCGCGGGGCAGCGTATCGATGACCTCCCGGGCGAGCCGCAACACCTCGGTGCCTTGATCCAGGCCCCAGAACAGGAGCCCGAACTGCACGACGGGGCCGGCCTCGTGCAGGCGGAACTCGAACTCCGTCACCACCCCGAAGTTGCCGCCGCCGCCCCGGATCGCCCAGAACAGGTCCGGATTCTCGTCCTCGGCGGCACGCAGGATCCGGCCGTCGGCAGTGACGACCTCGGCCGACTCGAGGTTGTCGATGCTCAATCCGGCCTGCCGGGTGAGCCAGCCCATTCCTCCGCCCAGCGTCAGTCCCGCGACACCCGTGTGACTGATCAGACCGGCCGGGACGGCGAGCCCGTGGGCCTGCGTGGCGGCATCGAGGTCACGCAACAGGGCGCCCCCGCCGACCCGTACTCGCCTGCTCTCCGGGTCGACGACGACGTGATCCATCGATCCGAGGTCGATCACCAGGCCGTAGTCGACGACCGAGGCGCCCGCGGTGCTGTGCGCACCCGCGCGCACGGCCATCTCCATTCCGTGCTCGGTCGCGTAGGCGATCGACGCCTTCACGTCGGCGGTGCTCCGGCATCGTGCGATCGCGGCCGGGCGGCGGTCGATGTCGGCGTTCCACACCGTGCGCGCTTCGTCGTAGTCCGCGTCGCCGGGTCCGAGAACCGGGCCCTCCATCGCGGCCCGCAGCATGCCGAGGTCGCCGGTCGTACGAGTCATGTGTCCTCCAGACGTTGCCGGGAGCAGGCGGGATCGTCTCCGGCGAGGCGTTCGGCGCGTTCCCGGATGCCGAGCAGCATCCTGCGCATCATCGGAAAATCGGCCAGTTCCATCAGCGCGACGGTGAGCGGAAGCGACGGCGTGGGCCGGTAGGAGGCCTTCAATCGGCTCACGAGCCGCGTCCGTCGCCCGTCGTCGATGGGATCGAGGCGCCACGACCACGTCGAATCCGGCTTCGCCCAGACGAGGCAGCGCCCCGGATCGAAGGAGTGCACCCGGAAGGACGTCGCCGCCGTGGCCCGACTCGCCATCGGCGCCGCCACGTCGCCGACCTCGATGCACTGCAGGCGCGGATCGATCGTCGTCGCGCTGGGCCGCCCCAGATTGTCGAGACGGTCGTAGGAGTAGAAGCCGGCCCGGTTGTAGCCGACCTGGACGATCCACGGCCACACGCACTCGGCCGGCGCCTCGATCGTGAGGGCACGGGTCGCAGTGAACGTCGCCGAGGAGAGGATGTCGTCTCCGGGCATCGCACCGGCGTGCTCGGCGGTCGTCGCTCCCCACCGCAGGTGCCACCGGCGGTAGAAGGCGAATGCGCTCACCGCTGTCGCGACGCCTGCGATCGTGAGGATCGCCATGAGGAAACTGTTCCACACCGGAGCCGGGGAGAGAAGGTCCCGGAGGCCCCGCTCATCCGCTTCCCCCGTGAGCCCGGAGGGCGAGGGCGGCCTGTACCACCGCGGCATGGGTGAGCGCCTGCGGGTAATTGCCGAGGTAGGCGCCGGTGCCCGGGTCCACCTCTTCCGGGAGCAGGCCGAGGGGGCCGGCGCGCCGCAGCAGCGTTTCGAACAGTTCCCCGGCTTCGGTCCGCCGGCCGGTGAAGGCCAGCGCCTGGACCAGCCAGAAGGAGCACGGCAGGAACGCGCCCTCGACGCCGGGCAGCCCGTCCTGTCCGGGGGGATATCGGTAGAGCAGAGGGCCTCCGGCCGACAGCTCGCTGCGGATCGCGTCGATCGTGCCGCGCACCCGGTGCGAGTCCGGATCCTCCATGCCCAGGACGGGGAGCACCAGCAGGGCGGCATCGATGTCACGCGACCCGTAGGTGCGGGTGTACCGATTTCCGATCCGGTCGAAGCCGCGGGCGAGCACCTCGTCGGCGAGGTCGTCTCGCGCCGCGAGCCAGCGCCGGCGACGACGGCTGGACAGGCGGTGGGTCTCGGCGATGCGCAGGGCCCGGTCGAGGGCCAGCCAGGCCATCATCTTGGAGTGCACGTGGTGGTCGGCGTCGCCCCGGATCTCCCAGATGCCGGCGTCCGGGTCACGCCACCGTGCGCAGACGTGATCGGCGAATCCCCTTACCATGCGCCAGGTTTCCGAATTCAGCGGCCGACCGGAGCGGACGAACGTCCATGCGGCGTCGACGACCCAGCCGTAGCCGTCGAGCTGATGCTGATCGGCCGCGTCGTTGCCGAGCCGCACGGGTACGCTGCCCGCGAAGCCCGGCCATCCCGGCAGGGTGCGTTCGGCGGGGGCGTGCCGGCCGTCGAGGGTGAACAGGACCGGCAGGCGGGGCCGCTGCAGGCGACTGGCGTGCAGGAGCCATCCGAGGAACCCGCGTGCCTCGTCGACCTTGCCCGCGCCCAGGAAGGCTGCGACGCCGATGCTGGCGTCGCGCGGCCAGGCGTAGCGGTAGTCCCAGTTCCGGACCCCGCCGGGCCACTCGGGTAACGACGTCGTCGGGGCGGCGATCGGCGCCCCCGACGGGGAATACGTGAGCAGCCGCAGCGTCAGCAGGCTTCGCACGACGGCCTCACGACAGGGCAGATCGTGAGCGATCTCCGCCGTCCACGCCCGCCAGCGTGCCTCGTCCTCGGTCACGAGCTCCCAGGCCGCGGCGGGAGGGAGGTGGATCAGCGGCTCGCGGTGGGCCACAGTCAGGACGACGGTGACCGGATGCCGCGGGGTCACGAGGATCGAGGTCGGCCGGCCCGGCGGGATCGGGGTGCCGGAGTCGCAGGCCAGGGACAGGGC
The DNA here is from genome assembly GCF_015654185.1 of Rhodococcus sp. M8. NCBI lineage: Bacteria > Bacillati > Actinomycetota > Actinomycetes > Mycobacteriales > Nocardiaceae > Rhodococcus > Rhodococcus sp. M8. The sequence goes on along the minus strand of NZ_CP064065.1, from coordinate 3,527,471 downwards.
GAGCGAGCCCCACTCGCACACGAGGTCGGGACCGCGCCGCACCTTCGGGGGGCGGTGGCGTTCACCGAGCCTCGGATCGAATTCGACGACGGCGCGCGCGGTTTCGCCCTCGACGGAGAGGCGACGCACGAGGACGGTCGCCGGGAGCAGCCGTCCGGCCACCTCCGCGATCATCGCCTCGCTCAGGGTGAGCCGGGTGTTGCCGAGGTCCCAGGTGGTTTCCAGCGTTGCGGTGTGCGTGCGGTAGCGGCGCCGGACGACGGTGGCATGCCCCTCGGGCCCGAGCCGGAACCGCCCCGCCGGCGCTCCGCCGACGAGTCGGCCGAAGACGGGATCTCCGTCGAAGCGGGGCACGCAGAGCCAGTCGAGCGATCCGTCGCCGGAGACCAGGGCCGCGGTGCGGGTGTCGCCCAGCAGGCCGTAGTCCCCGATCCGGGTCTGCGTGCCCGCCCTGTCCTCGATGCCACTCTCGTCGAAATCGGTCATCCTGAAAGTCATTTCAGCGCACCTGGAGAAGAAGGCCGAGTGCGGTGCCGTAGACGAGATGGGCGGCGACGGCGACGGCGGGGGTCTGCGCACCGTAGTTCAGGCCGAGCAGTCCGGGTGGTTCGAGGACCGCGGTGCTCCGTGGCCCGGCTCGATGGGAGGCCATGCGCGGATGCACGCCCGGCAGTAGTGGCAGCAGGACCGTCAAGGCGACCGCGACGTGCAGCAGGCCGAGCAGCATGCCCAGCCACCACGTCGCCCGGTGGAGCAGCGCGAAGGTGGCGGCGTAGCCGAGTGCGAAGGCCTGGCCGATCGCGAGGTGGATGAAGAATCCGACCACCCGGGCACGATCCGGGTCGGCGGTGACGACGGTGCCGAGCACGAGCGGCAGATCCAGGCGGCTGTAACCGGCCAGTTGGGCGGCGATCATGACTGCGGTCAGGGCGGTGGTGGCCACCGATCCGAAGAGCGCCCATCCGGCCCAGTCCATGGCGGAGTCACCTTTCGGTGGGGAGGTCGCTGCCGCCGGTCCACGGTCGCCGTCGGACGTCCGTGAACCGGCGGCTCGGTTTCACGATGTGCCCGGGGTGGGTCCGCGGCGAGTCACCGGGGCGGTGGCCAGCCGGGCCAGGGCGAGGGCGGCGACCGCCAATCCGAAGTCGCGCAGCGCGATGTCGAGGTAGCCGCCGAGGGTGACCAGGTCGACGATGATGCCGAGCAGCCATGCGGCCACGACGTAGCCGCCGATGGCGGGTCTGATCGCGACGACGATGCCGGCGAGGATCTCGACCACGCCGACCGCGAGCATGGCTTGGTGGGCGGTGCCCGGGACGAGGTCGTCGATCCAGGGTGCGAGGTAGCGCTCCCAGTCGGTGAGCAGGTTCGCGAACTTGTCGAGACCGAAGGCGATCGGGGCCACCGTGAACACGGTCCGGAGAAGGACGAATGCCTGGCGGGCGCCGGCGTTCGTGCCGGCCGGGGTGGAGTGGAGCGTGGTGGGGGAGGTGGGCGTGTGGCTCATCGAAGTCTCCTGACTTCTAAGAGGGAGTAGATTTGATTTTAGAAGTGTGACGTAGATTACGTCAAGAAGTTTCTCTTTTAGAAGGGGGAATCGTGCAGGACGAGTTCGCCGAACAGGCGTCGGGGATCGGTGCGCTGGCAGACCCGGCTCGAAGGTCCCTCTACCGCTACGTCGCCGCACAAGCGGACGCGGTCGGGCGCGAGCAGGCTGCGGCCGCGGTAGGCCTGCCGCTGCACGCAGCGAGGTTCCACCTCGACCGGCTCGTGGAGGAGGGCCTGCTCGAGACGGAGTACCGCAGGCTCTCGGGGCGGACGGGCCCGGGCGCAGGACGGCCGTCGAAGCTCTATCGGCGCTCGTCGCGCGAGCTGTCGATCTCCCTGCCCGAGCGGCGCTACGACCTCGCCGGGGAGGTTCTGGCGGCCGCGATCGAGCGGTCGATGCGCGACTCGGTGCCCATCTCGGAGGCGGTGCGGACCGCTGCTGTCGAGCACGGCCGGCGTATTGCCGCGAATGCGGCCACCCCAGCCGTGCCCGCCGGAACGGTGCCCGCTCCTATGGACGCGGGAGGTACCGACCTCGAACGTATGGCGCGGCTGCTCGCCCGGCACGGCTACGAGCCGCGCCTGTCCGGCGACGGGCAGATGCGGTTGGCGAACTGCCCGTTCGACCGGCTGGCGAACGAGCACCGTGAACTGGTCTGCGGGATGAACCTCGCCCTGCTCGACGGGGTCGTCGCCGGACTCGGGACCGACCGGCTCTGCGCGGAACTCGCCCCGGAACCGGGGTTCTGCTGCGTCCGGATCCGGGGCGTCGAGCGGTGAGTCGTCGCGGTTCCGGGCCTCAGAGCCCGAGCGCCGCGGCGACCTCCCGCAGGGCCGGAACCGGGTCGTCCCGCATCGGCAGGGCCTGGACCGCGACGTGGTCCGCCCCGGCGTCGAGGTGCTCCCGCAGACGCGACGCGATGTATTCCGCGTCGCCGTGCGCGACGAGCGCGTCGACGACCCGGTCGGTGCCGTCGTTGTCGAGTTCCTCGGCGGTGAAGCCGGTGCGTTCCAGATTCGCACGGTAGTTGCGCAGCTTCAGATACGGGTTGGCCACGGCCTTGCGGCCGATGGTGCGGGCCGTGGCGACGTCGGTGGACAGCACGATCTTCTGCTCGGGGGCGAGCACGGCGCCCGGGCCGAGAACGGCGCGCGCCTCGCGGGTGTGCTCGGGGGTGGTGAGGTAGGGGTGGGCTCCGGCGGCCCGGTCCGCGGACAGCTTCAGCACCTTCGGTCCCAGCGCGGCGAGGACCCGCCGCGCCTCGGGCACGCCCTCGCGGTCGAGCACGTCCAGGTACTCGACCAGTGCCGCGTAGGGCTTGCGGTACGTCTCACCGTGCGCCTCGGGGTGGCCGACGCCGACACCGAGCAGGAAGCGGCCGGGATGGCGTTCCTCGAGCCGGTGGTAGGAGGCCGCGATCTCGTCGGCGGGGGCGGTCCAGATGTTGACGATGCCGGTGGCCACGACGATGTTCTCGGTGGCGTCGAGGAGGCGTTCGGCCACCTCGAGGTCGGCGGGCGGCGAACCGCCGATCCAGATGGTGCCGTAGCCGAGCTTCTCGATCTCGGCTCCGGTCTCCGGTGGGAGGCCGGTCGCGTGCCGCCAGACGCCGAAGCGGCCGAGCGGGGGAGTCTGCGTCGTGTTCTCTGCCTTCGTCGAATCCGTCACGCCGGGTCCAACCTCCGTCGCCGCCGGTTTCATTCCGGGCGGTCGATCGGTGGCGGTCGGCCCGGACCGCGGCCCTGGATGATCGTCCAAACCCCTCCGCCGGACCGCGGCCGACTTTGTAGCTGCGGGCACCCCGGGAGCCGCCCCGCCTGCGCGAGGGTGGAGACACCGGAACGAAGGAGGCTCCCGTGCCGTACACCGTCGCCGAGTTCGACGCCCTGCCGGAACCCGAGGCCGTCGCGCTGCTGACGACCTGCTGCGCCGGCGCGACCTGGGCCGCCCGGGTGGCCGCCGGACGCCCGTACGGCGACCGTCCGGCCCTGCTCGACGCCGTGTCCGTCGCGATCGCGAGTCTCGACGACCACGGCCGGGCCGAGGCCCTGGCCGGGCATCCGCGCATCGGGGAACGTTCGGAGAGCGCGTCGTCGCAGCGGGAGCAGTCGGCCGTCGCCACCGCCGACGCCCGGATCCTTGCCGCCCTCGCCGCCGGCAACCGTGCCTACGAGGAGAGGTTCGGGCACGTGTACCTCGTGCGTGCGGCCGGGCGGTCCGCCGCCGAACTGCTCGACATCCTCCACCGCCGCCTCGGCAACGACCCCGCCACCGAGTCCGCGGAGGTGTGCTCCGCCCTGGCCGACATCACCCGGCTCCGGCTCGAACGTCTCGTGCTCGACGAGGCCGACGTCGCGTCCCGCGGGGGCGGGCGATGAGCACCCTCAGTACGCACGTGCTCGACGCCACCACCGGGACTCCGGCAGCCGGAGTGCACGTCGCCCTGGCCGGCGCGGACGGCACCGTCCTCGGGACGGGGCGCACCGACGACGACGGCCGGATCCGCGCACTGACCGGCGAGCCCCTGCCGCCCGGCACCTACACCCTCACCTTCGGCACGGGCGACTGGTTCGCCGAGCGCGACATCGTCCCCTTCTATCCGGAGGTCGTCGTCACCTTCCGGATCTCTGTGGCCGGCAATCGCTTCCACGTTCCGCTGTTGCTGTCCCCGTTCGCCTACTCCACCTACCGCGGGAGCTGACCCCATGACCGAACTGACCGGCAAGATCGTCCTCGGACCGCACCAGTACGGCAAGGCCGAGAACCGCGTGGTGCGGATCCATCGCGACACCCCGCGGCACGAGATCCGCGACATGAACGTCTCGTCCTGCCTGCGCGGCGACTTCGGCGCCGCGCACCTCGAGGGCGACCAGGGCACCGTCCTGCCCACCGACACCCAGAAGCAGACGATCTACGCCTACGCCAAGGGCGTCGAGTTCGTCGAGACCTACGCCCTCGCCCTCGCGCGGCACTTCGTCGACGACGTCGAACCCGTCCACTCGGCCCGCATCGAGATCGAGGAATACGCCTGGGAGCGCGTCGCCGTCGACGGCGTGGGACACGACCACACCTGGACCCGGAAGGGCTCCGAGGTACGCACCGCTTCGGTGACCGTCCAGGGTTCCGGCCGGGCGCGCCGGGAATGGGTGATCGGCGGGCTGAAGGACCTCGTCGTACTCAAGTCCACCGGTTCCGAGTTCGCCGGGTTCCTCACCGATCCGTACACGGTCCTCGAGCCGACTCGCGACCGGGTGATGGCGACGAGCCTCGTCGCGAAGTGGCGGTTCACCACGACCGACGTCGACTGGGACGTCACCTACGCCGGGATCAAGGCGACCATGCTCGAGCGGTTCGCGAACCTTCAGTCGAAAGCATTGCAGCAGACTCTTTTCGAGATGGGACGCGCCGTGCTCGAGAAGTACCCGTTCGTCGCCGAGATCCGGCTGTCGGCCCCCAACAAGCATCACTTCGTCTACGACCTCGAGCGGTTCGGCGTGGCCAACGACAACGAGGTCTTCCACGCCGACGACCGGCCCTACGGTCTCATCCAGGCGACGGTGCAGCGCGAGGACGCCCCCGACGCCGGGATCGCCTGGGACGCCTACACCGGCGCCGTCTGACGGGCCGCTCTCATGCCAGGGCGCGCACGGCGAGGTACACGTCGAGCCGGTCGCCGATGCGTCCGAGGTCGCGGCCGGTGAGTGCCTCGACGCGGCCGATCCGGTAGCGGACCGTGTTCAGGTGCACGTGCAGTCGGTCCGCCGTGCGGCGCCAGGAGCCGTCGCAGTCGAGGAACGCCTCGAGGGTGGCGAGCAGCCCGGCGTCGGTGCGCCGGTCGTGCTCGAGCACGGGTCCGAGGATGCGCCCGGCGAACGCGCGGCGCAACTGATCGGGAACGGCGGTGAACAACCCGAGCGCGGAATCGAGCTCGGCCGCCCGCACGCACACCGCCCCCGCGTCGCCGCGCGCCGCGGCGACGGCGGCGGCCGCGGAGCGCACCGCGCCGTCAACGGATTCGTCTGTGCCGCAGGCACTGACACCGACGAGTAGGCGAGTCCGGGCCAGCGCGGGAGCGAGGCGCCCCAGGCGCCGTCGCAGCGTGGCAACCACCTCGGACTCGTCGCCGTCGACCAGCGCGACGACGCGCCCGGCGACGTCGACGGTGGTGACGGCGCCGGACAACGCGTCCTGCACGGCGGCCCGCATCGCGGCGCGCTGCTCCGGGGTGCCGGCCGGGGCACGGTCGACCACCACGGCGACCGGTGATCTGCCGCAGTCGATGTCGCCCCCGGGGGGCGTCCGGTCCGCGGCCTCCCACCCGAGCCGGCGGCGTTCCTCCCGCCGCACCCGGTCGAGGGCCGCCACCGCGGCGAATTCGCCGAAGGCGTCGAGGCACTCCGCGTCCGGGGTGCCGGCGTGCCGGACCACGAGGTACCACGAGCCGATCCGGTCGGCGAGCCCCGAACCGACGGGCAGCACCGTGTATCCCCCCGCCACCTCGGCGGGCAGGCGATCGGCGGTCAGCGCGGTCCTGGTGAGGGCGTCGACATCCTCGTCGGGCAGGGGATCGGCGCCGGCGACGGGCATCCCGGTGGCGGTGAGCAGCCACGCCGACACCCCGAACTCCCGGGCGGTCCGGTCCGTGAGTTCGTCGAGGCTGCACCCGTCGGCGACCGCGGTGAGCAGCCGTCGCTGCCGGGCCAGGCCGGTCTGCAACCGGTCCATCCGCGCCCCGGCCATCCGGCCGGTCATGTACTCGATGACCCGGCTGAACGGCACCTCCTCGGGCACCGAGAGCAGCGGTATCCCGTGCCGGACGCAGGCCTCGACCACGTCGGACGGCACCTGCCCGTGCAGCGCCTCCCCGGCGGCGAGGGCGGAGACCCCGGCGCGGGCGAGCAGCGTGACGAACAGGTCCGCGTCCGCCGCGGTGCGCCGCCAGACGAGGCCGGTGAACACCAACGATCCCGCGCTCACGTAGCGGGTGGGATCGGGCATGTCGGTCGTGCACGCCCGCAGCACCGGGCGGGTGAGCGCATCGGAGTCGCCGTGCAGCAGGCGGATTCCGAGCTCCGGTGCGTCGAGGACATCCTGTAGCAGCACGGCGTTCACCTCCGGGTGACGGGTTTGGACGATCGCACAATACGAAGCCGATATTTCGGTTCCGTTTCGTGTGTGCCGACCGGGATGTTGCGGTTTCCGGGGCGTTGACTGGGAGCGTCGACGAGCGTGAGGAGCAACGCCGATGCAGCCGAACACCACCCGGCCGATCGTGATCCAGGGCGCGCACGTGGTGACGATGGACGCCGGACGGGCCGAGTACCGGCGCGGGCACGTCGTCGTCGAGGGCAACCGGATCGTCGCCGTGGGCGCCGGCGAGCCGCGCGGCTACGCCGACGCCACCCTCGTGGACGGCACCGGCTGTGTGCTGACGCCCGGCCTGGTGAACACCCACCACCACCTGTACCAGTGGATCACCCGGGGCCTCGCCGTCGACCACACCCTCTTCGAGTGGCTGACGACGCTGTACCCCGTCTGGGGTGGGATCGACGCCGACGCCGTGCACGTCGCGGCGAAGGGAGCCCTCGCCCACCTGGTGCGCACGGGCTGCACCACCAGCACCGACCACCACTACGTGGTCCCGCGCGACGGCGGCGACGTCTTCGGCGCCGAGATCGCCGCGGCCGCGGACGTCGGCATCCGGTTCCACCCGTGCCGCGGATCCATGGACCTCGGCGCGAGGGCGGGCGGCCTGCCACCGGACCACGTCGTCGAGGACCTCGACACCATCCTCGTCGAGAGCCAACGGGCCGTGGAGAGGTGGCACGATCCGTCGTTCGGGTCCATGCTGCGGATCGCGCTCGCACCGTGCTCGCCGTTCTCGGTGAGCACGGAGTTGCTGAAGCAGTCCGCGGTGCTCGCCCGCGATCTGGGGGTGCGGCTGCACACCCACCTCGCGGAGACCCTCGACGAGCAGGACTTCTGCACGGAGCGGTTCGGCTGCAATCCGGTGCAGTACATGGAGTCGCTCGACTGGACGGGCCCCGACGTCTGGTACGCGCACGCCGTGCACCTGGACGACCGCGACATCGGAGTGCTCGCCGCCTCGGGCACGGGCGCGGCGCACTGCCCGACGTCCAACGCCCGCCTCGGTGCCGGCATCGCCCGCGCCGCCGACCTGTACGCGGCGGGGGTACCGCTCGGTCTCGGGGTCGACGGGGCGGCGAGCAACGAGTCGTGCTGCATGCTCGAGGAGGCCCACCACGCCGCGCTGTTCGCCCGGGCCCGCAGCGGGCCGCGCGCGATGACGGTCCGGCAGAGCCTGGAACTGGCGACCGTCGGCGGGGCGCGGGTCCTCGGCCGGGAGAACGAGATCGGCTCTCTGGAGGTCGGCAAGCTCGCCGACCTCGCGCTGTGGCGGATCGACACGCTCGCCCATGCGGGCATCACCGATCCCGTCGCCGCGCTCGTGCTCGGCTCCCCGCCGCCGCTCGAGCTGCTGCTGATCGACGGTCGCGAGGTGGTGCGCCGCGACGAGGTGCGCACCGTCGACGAGACGTCGGTGGCCGCGGAGGTTGCCGCCGCGCACGACGCCCTGGTGGCGAAGGCGGGGTGAGCGCATGGACCTGCACACCGTGACCGCATACGACATAGCCTGTACCCGAGAGGATCTCGTCGCCGATGCTGCTACGGCGTTCGTCGGCGGCGGGACGTGGCTGTTCTCCGAGCCGCAGCCGCACCTGCGCCGGCTGCTGGACCTGTCCGGGCTGCGCTGGCCCGCTCTGACCGTCACCGACGCCGGTCTCGAGATCGCGGCCACCTGCACCGTGGAACGCCTCGCCGCGCTGTCGGGCACCGAAACATGGCCGAGCGCAGCGCTGTTCCATCAGTGCGCGGCGGCACTGCTCGCCTCGTGGAAGATCTGGAAGCGCGCCACCGTCGGCGGCAATGTCTGCCTCGCGTTCCCGGCGGGGGCGATGATCTCGCTGTCGACGGCGCTCGACGCCACCGCCCTGATCTGGGCGCCGGACGGCGCGGAGCGCCGGATTCCCGTGCAGCAGTTCGTTACCGGAAACGGCACGAATCTGCTCGGGCCGGGCGAGGTGCTGCGCAGCGTGCACGTCCCCGCGGCGGCGCTGGCGTCACGCACCGCGTTCCGCAAGATCGCGCTCGCCCCACTCGGCCGCTCCGGCGCGGTGGTGATCGGCCGCGTCGGCCCCGACGGCGCCTTCACGCTGTCGGTGACCGCCGCGACCGTGCGGCCCTACGTGTTCCGATTCCCCGAGCCACCCACGCCCGGCGAACTCGCCGACGCGCTGCGTACCGGTGTGCCGGCCGACGCGTACTTCACCGACGCGCACGGCGCCGCCGACTGGCGCCGCGCCGTCACCGCCGTCCTGGCCGACGAGATCCGGGAGGAACTGTCGTGAGGTTCACCGTCAACGGCCGCGAACTCGACGCCGACCCCCGTCCGGGACAGTGCCTGCGCACGCTGCTGCGGGAGCACGCCCATTTCGAGGTCAAGAAGGGCTGCGACGCCGGCGACTGCGGCGCCTGCTCGGTCCTCGTCGGCGGAGAGGCGGTGCACTCGTGCGTCTTTCCCGCCGTGCGTGCCGAGGGCCACGCCGTGACCACCGTCGCCGGCCTCGGCACCGGTGACGATCTGCATCCGCTGCAGCAGCGGTTCGTCGACGCCGCCGGGTTCCAGTGCGGATTCTGCACGGCCGGAATGATCGTCACCGCCGCCACCCTGACCGACGACGATCTGACGGACCTGCCGAACCGGCTCAAGGGGAACCTGTGCCGGTGCACCGGCTACCGGTCCGTCGACGACGCGCTGCGCGGCGTCACCAACGTGGAGGCGCCAGGGCCCGGGCCCTCCTGCGGGCGGTCCCTGCGTGCCCCGGCCGCCGCGCGGGTGGTGACCGGCGCCGAGCCCTACACCTTCGACACCACCGTCGCCGGTGCGCTGCACGTCGCCGTGCTCGGCAGCCCGCACGCCCACGCACGGATCGTCTCGATCGACACCACTGCCGCCGAGGCACTGCCCGGCGTGCACGCGGTGCTCTGTCACCGCGACGCCCCGGCCGTCGCGTACTCCACCGCCCGCCACGAACACCGGGACGACGACCCCGACGACACCGTGCTGTTCGACCGGATCCTGCGCCACCACGGGCAGCGGGTCGCGGCCGTCGTCGCCGAGACCCCGGCGCTCGCGCAGGAGGGATGTCGCCTGCTCGCCGTCGAATACGAGGTGCTGCCGTACGTCCTGGACCCGGACGAGGCGCGCCGGCCCGGCGCTCCGCTGCTGCACGCGGACAAGGGACCCGAGAACCGCATCGCCGATCCGTCGCGCAACCTCGTCGCCGAACTGCACGGCGAGGTCGGTGACGTCGACGCCGGCGTTGCCGCGGCCGCCGCCGTCGTGCGCGGCCGGTGGCAGACGCAGCGCGTGCAGCACACCCACCTCGAGACCCACGGCGCCATCGGATGGATCGACGGCAGCGGTGATCTCGCGACCGGGGGCCGCCTGGTGATCCGCAGTTCCACGCAGGTGCCGTTCCTCGTCCGCGACGAGCTGTGCCACATCTTCGGTCTCGACCGCGATCGGGTACGGGTGTTCGCCGCGCGCGTCGGCGGCGGCTTCGGCGCCAAACAGGAGATGCTCGCCGAGGACGTCGTCGCGGCGGCTGTCCTGCGCACCGGACGCCCGGTGCAGTGGGAGTTCACCCGCACCGATCAGCTCACCGTCGCGCCGTGCCGGCATCCGATGCGCGTGGACGTCACGGTCGCGGCCGGTGCCGACGGCGTCCTCACCGCCCTGGCGATCGATGTGCTCTCCGACGCGGGCGCCTACGGAAACCATTCGGCGGGAGTGATGTTCCACGGATGCGGCGAATCCGTCGAGGTGTACCGGTGCCCGAACAAGCGGGTCGACGCCCAGGCCGCGTACACCAACAACCGTCCCTCCGGTGCGTTCCGCGGTTACGGGCTGGGGCAGATCATCTTCGCAATCGAGTCGGCGATGGACGAGCTCGCCGTCGAACTCGGCATGGACCCGTACGAGTTGCGGCGGCGCAACGTCGTCGTGCCCGGCGACGACCTGGTGGGCGCGCACCCGGAGGGCGGCGATCTGATCTTCGGCAGCTACGGGCTGGACCAGTGCCTGGACCTGGTGCAGGACGCGATGCGCCGAGGCGGTGCCGGGGAACCGGCCGGGCCGCAGTGGCGCGTCGGTGAGGGCATGGCCCTGGCGATGATCGCGTCGAACCCGCCGGGCGGGCACGTCGCCGACACGTCCGTCGAACTGCTGCGCGACGGCACCTATCTCGCGCGGGTCGGCACCGCCGAGTTCGGCAACGGCACCACCACCGTGCACACCCAGATCGCCGCCACCGAGCTGGCCACCCACCCCGACCGCATCCGGATCCGCCAGTCCGACACCGACGTCACCACCCACGACACCGGTGCGTACGGATCGTCGGGGACGGTCGTCGCCGCCAAGGCGCTGCTCGCCGCCGCGCGGGAACTGCGCCGGCGGATGGTCAAACTCGCCGGACAGATCACCGGCACCGACCCCGACGACGCGGTGCCCGAGGCGGACGGGGTGCGTGCGGGCGGCCGCCTCGTCAGCCCCGGCGAACTGCTCGACGCGGCCGGCGGCACCCTGCGGGCCGAGGGCAGCCACGGCGGCCTGCCCCGCTCGTTGTCGTTCAACGTGCAGGCCTTCCGCGTCGCCGTCGACGTGCGCACCGGCGAGCTGCGGATCCTGCAGTCGGTGCAGGCCGCCGACGCCGGCGTCGTGGTCAACCCCGAGCAGTGCCGCGGCCAGGTGGAGGGCGGCGCCGCCCAGGCGATCGGGGTCGCGCTGTACGAGGAACTCGTCACCGACGACACCGGCCGCGTCGTCACCGATGCGCTGCGGAACTACCACATTCCGCAGTACGCCGACCTGCCCCGCACCGAGGTGTATTTCGCCGACACCTACGACGCGCTCGGCCCGATGGGCGCGAAGTCGATGAGCGAGGCGCCCTTCAACCCGGTGGCGCCCGCGCTGGCGAACGCGGTGCGCCGCGCGATCGGGGTCCGGCCGCACGAGCTGCCGCTCTCCCGCGACCGGATCTGGCGGCTGCTGCAGTGATCGGGGCCGGTTCCGTCGGCCCGCCCGTGCCGAGCGAATGTATCGCTCACTCGATCAGGCCGACGGAACGATACATTCGCTCGAGGAGGGGAGGGGCGAACAGGCGGTCTCAGGGGTGGCGGCGCCGCAGCAGCAGGTAGACGATCAGGGCCACCAGCGTCGACACGGCCACTGCCGGGCCGACGCGCTTGAGCACGGACCCGCGGGCGTACTGCATCAGGTCCAGCGGCGCGGCCTCGGTGGGCTGTGGTGCCGCCGTCACCGGCACGGCCGGGGTCACCTCCGGGGCCCCGCCCGCCGGGGGTGGGGGCGCGGCGGCCTCGGGCGTCGGCACCGGGGCGGGCGGGCCACCGAGCTTGTCCGCCAGGCACGCCGTGAACTGCTCGATGATCTTGCCGCCGACGTCGGAGATCATGCCCCGCCCGAACTGGGCGGGCTTGCCGGTGATGGACAGGTCGGTCACGACGGTGCCCTCGGTGCGGTCGCCGTCACCGACGAGGGTGATCGTGAACGTCGCGTTCACGGTGCCGTTGCCGCGCGAGTCCTTCGCGGCGGCCTCCATGACCGCGCGGCGGGCCTGCTCGTCGGTCTCGACGAACTCCCCGGTGCCCTTGTACAGCAGCTGTACCGGTCCCATCTTGATCTTCACCGTGCCGGTGAAGGTGTTGCCGTCGACGCCGGTGAGGGTGGCGCCGGGCATGCAGGGTGCCACCTTCTCGGGGTCGAGCAGTGCCGTCCACACCTCGTCGATGGGTGCCGGCACGGACATGTGGTGTTCGAGTTGCATGGTTCGTCTCCAGTGTGTGCTCAGGCGACGTCCGCTGCCGTCGCCACGGCACGGCGCGTGAGCACCCGCGCGAGCTGGCGGCGGTAGTCGGCGTCGGCGTTGCCGTCGCTCATGGGTGAGGTGCCCTCGGTGGCCTGCTCGGCGGCGGCACGGACGGTGTCCGCCGTCGCGGGCTGCCCGACGAGGGCCTGCTCGACGGCGTGCGCCCGCACGGGCACGGCCGCCATGTTCGTCAGCGCCACCCGGGCCTGACGGATCGTGCCGCCGTCCGTCTGCACGGTGGCGGCGACCGCGACGATCGACCAGGCGTGGGCCACCCGGTTGAACTTCTCGTACCGCGCCGCCCATCCCGTGAGCTTGGGGATCCGCACCTCGACGAGGATCTCCTCGGGTTGCAGGGTGGTGGTGAAGTAGTCGTCGAAGAACTCCGCGACGGGGATGCTGCGCCGCCCCGACGGTCCGGCCGCGACGAGGGTGGCCTCGAGGGCGAGCACCGGCGCGCCGAGATCCCCGGCCGGATCGGCGTGGGCCAGGGCCCCACCGACGGTGCCGCGGTGCCGGATCTGCGGGTCGGCCACCGTGCTCGTGGCTTCGGCGAGCAGCCGCGCGTGTTCACGCACGAGCGGATCGTGGATCACGTCGTGGTGGGTGGTCATCGCGCCGATCACGAGGTCGCCGCCGTCCTCGCGCACCCCCCGCAGGTCGGGGACGCGCCCGAGGTCGACGAGCGTGGTGGGGGCGGCCAGCCGCAGCCGCAGCACCGGCATCAGGCTCTGCCCGCCGGCGATGATCTTGGCGTCCTCCCCGGCAGCGGCCAGCGCGGCGACGGCCTCGTCGATGGTGGTGGGCGCGACGTAGTCGAACGTCGACGGAATCATCGGGCACCTCCCTGAGCCGATTGCCGAGCTGATTCGACGGCGTGCCACACCCGCATCGGGGTGCACGGCATCTCGATGTCCCGCACGCCGAGGTGGCGCACGGCGTCGAGGACGGCGTTGACCACCGCCGGCGTGGAGGCGATCGTGCCGGACTCGCCGACCCCCTTGACGCCCAGCGGGTTTCCGGTCGCGGGGGTCTCGGTGCGGTCGGTGGTGAACGTCGGCAGGTCCGCGGCCGACGGCAGCAGGTACTCGGCGAACGAACCGCTGAGCAGGGTGCCGGACTCGTCGTGGACGGCCTCCTCGTACAGGGCCTGCGCGATGCCCTGGGCGAGGCCGCCGTGCACCTGCCCCTCCACGATGAGCGGGTTCACGACGTGCCCGACGTCGTCGACGCACACGTACGAGCGGATGCGCACCTGCCCGGTCTCGGTGTCCACCTCGGCGGCGCACAGGTGCGTGCCGTGCGGGAACGAAAAGTTGTCCGGGTCGTAGGTGGCCTCGGAATCCAGGTTCGGCTCGATGCCTTCGGGCAGGTCGGCCGCGGTGAACACCGCGAGCGCGATGTCGCTCATGCCCACGGCCTTCTCGGTACCCCGGACCCGGAACCGGCCCTCGGCGAACTCGAGGTCGTCCTCCGAGCACTCCATCATGTGCGCCGCGATCGGGCGGGCCTTCGCGATCACCTTCTCCGCGGCCTTGACCACGGCCATACCGCCGACGGCGAGGGACCGGGATCCGTAGGTGTCCAGCCCCTTCGGCGAGGTCTGCGTGTCGCCGTGCAGCACCTCGATGTCCTCGAACGGCACTCCGAGCCGGTCGGCGACGATCTGGCTCCACGCCGTCTCGTGGCCCTGCCCGTGCGACGACGAACCGGTGACCACCTCCACCCGGCCGGTGGGCAGCATGCGGATCGCGGCGTGCTCCCAGCCGCCCGCCCCGTAGTTGAGCGAGCCGAGTACCCGCGACGGCGCCAGGCCGCACATCTCGGTGAAGGTCGACACCCCGATGCCGAGCTGGACCGGGTCCTGCCGGCGGCGGCGTTCCTCCTGCTCGCGGCGTAACTCGTCGTACCGGAACAGATCGCGGGCCTTCGCGGTGGCCGCCTCGTAGTTGCCCGAGTCGTACGTCAGGCCCGCGACGGTGTCGAACGGGAACTCCTCGTGCCGGATCCAGTTCTTGGCGCGCAGCTCGAGCGGATCCATCGACAGCTCGGCGGCGAGCTCGTCCATGATCCGTTCGATCCCGAACGTCGCCTCCGGCCGGCCCGCCCCGCGGTAGGCGTCGGTGGGCACCTTGTTGGTGAACACGTTGGTGCACGAGAAGTGGTAGGCGCCGAACTTGTAGATGCCGTTGAACATGAACGCGCCCAGGATCGGTACGCCCGGGGTGACGAGCCTCAGGTAGGCGCCCATGTCGGCGAGCAGCTCGACCTTCAGGCCGACGACGGTGCCGTCGCGGCGCGCGGCGAGGGTGAGCTTCTGGATCTGGTCGCGGCCGTGATGCGCCGCGACCATCGACTCGCTGCGGGTCTCGGTGTACTTGACCGGTTTCCCGAGCCGGCGCGCGACGAGCAGTGCGAGCAGTTCCTCCGGGGTCACCTGCAGCTTGCCGCCGAAACCACCGCCGACGTCCGGTGCGATCACCCGCAGCTTGTGCTCGGGGATGCCCAGCGTCATCGCCAGCATGATCTTGAGGATGTGCGGGATCTGCGTGGCCGACCACACGGTGATCTGCGGCCCGGTCGGGTCGACGACGACGGAGCGCGGTTCCATGAACGCCGGGATGAGCCGCTGCTGCCGGAACGTGCGCTCGACGACGACCTCGGCGTCGCGGATGGCCTGCTCGACGTCGCCGCCGGTGCCGGCCTCGGCGGAGTCGAACGTCCAGGTGGCGCTGACGTTGGTGCCGAGGTCCGGGTGCACGAGGTCGGCGCCGTCGCGGGCGGCGGTCGCCAGGTCGAGGACCACGGGCAGCTCGTCGTAGTCCACGTCGATCGCCTCGAGGGCGTCGTGGGCCTCGTAGGCGCTGCGCGCGACGACGAGGGCGACGGCCTCCCCGGCGAAGTTGACCGTGTCGACGGCCAGGGACGGCGCGGGCGGGATCTTCATGTCGGGGGTGATCACCCACGCGCACGGCAGGCTGCCCTGCTCCGGCGAGGCGTCCGCGCCGGTGAGCACCGCCACCACGCCGGGTCTCTGCCGTGCTTCCGACGTGTCGATCGAGGTGATGCGGGCGTGGGCGAACGGGCTGCGCAGGATCGCCATGTGCAGCATCCCGGGGAGGACGAGGTTGTCGGTCCAGCGGGTGCGCCCGGTGACGAGGTGCTCGTCCTCCTTGCGCCGCCGCGACTGGCCGATCTCGGGTTCGACGGTGCTGGTCATCGCCCGCCTCCTGCCGTCGTGTTGTCCGTCTGCAGTTCGGCGGCCCGGGCCTTCTGCGCCGCGTCCAGCGCCGCCCGCACGATGTTCTGGTAGCCGGTGCAGCGGCACAGGTTGCCCTCGAGACCCAGCCGCACCTCGTGCTCGTCGGGATCGGGATTCTCCTCGAGCAGGTCGATCGTCGACATGATCATGCCGGGCGTGCAGTAGCCGCACTGCAGTGCGTGGTTGTCGTGGAATGCCTGCTGGACGGGGTGCAGCACGCCGTCGCGGGACAGGCCTTCGACGGTCGTGACCTCCGCACCGTCGGCCTGCACGGCGAGCACCGAGCAGGATTTGACGCTGCGGCCGTCGAGGTGCACGGTGCAGGCACCGCAGTTGCTGGTGTCGCAGCCCACCACGGTGCCGACCTTGCCGAGCCGGTCGCGCAGATAGTGCACGAGCAGCAGCCTCGGTTCCACCTCGTCCGTGTAGGTCGTCCCGTCGACGGTGACAGTGATGCGCATCGGGCCTCCAATGCCGGGAACATCCGGGATCCAAGATCGTCGAGAAGTGTTCACTGACACTGTGCTCCAACGATGACCACCGAATACGCCGATTCGCCGAATCGGTGGCGGAACAACCTCGTTCCCGCGCGGGTGGCGGCGGGACGGGGGAATCCGACTCGCGAAGCCGACCCGCGGCAGGGCATTTTCGGTCCGCGTGCGGGGTACCCCCCGGGCATGGATCAGTCCGAAACTCCCCTGCTGGATGCACTGGATCAGTACCACCGGCTCGACCGTTACGGCTTCTCCCCGCCCGGCCACCGCCAAGGCCGCGGTGCCGACCCGCGGGTGAAGAAGGTCCTCGGGCTCGACACGTTCCGCTCGGACGTGCTCGCCTCGGGCGGCCTCGACGACCGGAAGTCGGGCAACGGCTACCTGTCGCGGGCCGAGCAGCTCATGGCCGAGGCGGTCGGAGCGGAGCAGGCGTTCTTCTCCACCTGCGGCAGCTCCCTGTCGGTGAAGGCCGCGATGATGGCGGTGGCGGGCAACGATCCGGGGGGACTGCTCGTCGGCCGGGACTCGCACAAGTCGATCGTCGCCGGGCTGATCTTCAGCGGCGTCACGCCCCGCTGGATCACCCCCCGATGGGACGAGGAGATGCACTTCTCCCATCCGCCGTCGCCGGACCAGGTGCGCGCGACGTGGGAGAAGTACCCGGATGCGGCCGGCGCGCTGATCGTCAGCCCGAGCCCCTACGGCACGTGCGCGGACCTCGAGGGCATCGCGAAGGTCTGCCACGAGCGGGGCAAGCCCCTCATCGTCGACGAGGCGTGGGGCGCGCACCTGCCGTTCCACGACGACCTGCCCACCTGGGCCATGGACGCCGGCGCCGACATCTGCGTGGTCAGCGTCCACAAGATGGGTGCCGGATTCGAGCAAGGATCGGTGTATCACCTACAAGGCGACCTGGTGGACGGGGCGCACCTGTCGGCCTGTGCCGACCTGTTGATGACCACGAGTCCGAACGTGATGATCTACTCGGCCATCGACGGGTGGCGCCGGCAGATGGTCGAGCACGGCGCCGAGTTGCTCGGTGACGCACTGCAGCTGGCTCGGCGTACCCGCGACCGGATCGCCGCGATCGACGGGCCGACCGTCCTCGAGGACCGGTTGCTCGGCGAGGAGGCCTCGCACGATCTCGATCGGCTGCAGATCCTCCTGGACGTGAGCGAACTCGGCGTCTCCGGCTATCAGTGCAGCGACTGGCTGCGCGAGCACTGCCGGCTCGACCTCGGCATGACCGATCATCGGCGCATCCTGGCCACCCTCTCCATGGCGGACGACGAGGGCACCACGGCCCGGCTCGTCGCGGCGCTCGAGTCGCTGTCGCAGGCCGCGGAGTCGTTCGATCCGCCGCCGAAGATGTATCTGCCGAGTCCCGGCGAGCTGCAGCTCGACTCGGTGATGTCGCCGCGCGACGCGTTCTTCGGCAGGGCGGAGATGGTCGACGCGGGCCGGGCCGCCGGGCGCATCGCGGCCGAGCAGATCACCCCCTATCCGCCGGGCATTCCCGCCGTCGTGCCGGGTGAGCGGCTCGACGACGCCGTCGTCGACTACCTGCGCAGCGGCGTGAACGCCGGGATGGTGATTCCCGACGCGACCGACACCTCGCTCGAGAAGTTCCGGGTCGCCGCCGAGGGCTGAGCGCGGCCGCCCCGGGCAGCTCCTACTGCCCGGGAACCGCGCTGTCCTCGTGGGCGTGGATCGGGCCCTCGGTGCGGGCGAGGTGCTCGCCCCGGCCACCCCATTTCAGCGCGATGATCTCCGCCGCGATCGACACCGCGGTCTCCTCCGGAGTGCGCGCCCCCAGATCCAGGCCGATCGGGGAGCACAGCCGGGCCAGCTCGTCCTCCGTCATCCCCGCTTCGCGCAGGCGCGCCAACCGGTCCTCGTGTGTCCGCCGCGACCCCATGGCACCGACGTACGCCAGGTCGAGCCGCAATGCCACCTCGAGCAGCGGCACGTCGAACTTCGGGTCGTGGGTGAGCACCGTGACGACCGTGCGCGAGTCGATGCGCCCCGCGGCCGCCTCGGCGGCGAGGTAGCGGTGCGGCCAGTCCACGACCACCTCGTCGGCGGCCGGGAACCGGGCGGCGGTGGTGAACACGCCCCGGGCGTCGCACACCGTCACGCGGTAGCCGAGGAACGAGCCGAGCTGCGCCATGGCGGCCGCGAAGTCGATGGCGCCGAACACCAGCAACCGCGGCGGCGGCTGGAACGAGTGGACGAACACCGACATGCCCTCGCCGCGGCGCTGCCCGTCCGGTCCGTAGTGCAGCGTCGCGGTCCGGCCCGCGGCGAGCAGACCCCGCGTGTCGTCGGCGACGGCGTCGTCCGCCCGCGCCGACCCCAGCGCCCCGTGCGCGCGATCCGGCCACACCGCCATGCGACGACCCACCCACGCCGGATCGGGATGCTCGGTGACGGTGGCGACCGCGACGGGTTCCCCGGCCCGCACCGACGCGACGACCTCGCCCAGCTCGGGGAATCCGGCGACGTCCACCCGTTCGACGAACACGTCGATGATGCCGCCGCACGTGAGCCCCACGGCGAAGGCGTCGTCGTCGGACACGCCGTACCGCTGCAACACGGGCACACCGTCCTCGATCACCTGCTGGGCGAGCTCGTACACGGCGCCCTCCACGCAACCGCCGGAGACGCTGCCGGTCACGGTGCCGTCGCCGGCGACGAGCATCGACGCGCCCGGTGCGCGCGGCGCGGAACGGAACGTCGAGACCACGGTTCCCAAGGCGACGGTGTCGCCGGCCCGGTAGCGACGGTCGAGTTCGTCGAGAACCTCACGCACGGTGGACCTCCTCCAGCAGTTCCTGCAGCGTCGCGAGGCTGTGCCCGGCGAGCAGACGGTCGAGATGCGGCAGGGCGGCCGCAATGCCGGACTGCACCGGCTCGTACCCGGCCGCCCCGGCGTGCGGGTTGACCCACAGCACGGCGCGGGCGAGGCGGCGCAGCTGGGCGAGCTGCTCGGCGAGCAGGCCGGGATCGCCGCGTTCCCAGCCGTCCGAGAAGATCACCACGACGGCACCGCGCGCGAGCCCACGACGGCCCCACCGGTCCAGGAACGCCCGCAGGGTCTCGCCGAGCCGGGTGCCGCCCGCCCAGTCGGGGACCGCCCGGCCCGCCGCGGCGAGGGCGAGTTCCGGGTCGCGGGCCCGCAGCGCGCGCGACAGCCGCGTCAGGCGTGTGCCGAGGGAGAACACCTCGGTGTGGGCGGGATCGGCGCGGGTCACCACGTGCGCGAACCGCAGCAGCGCGTCCGTGTAGGGGCTCATCGATCCGGAGACGTCGAGCAGCAGCACCACCCGGCGCGCACGGGTCGCCTTGCCGTGCCGGCTCGGCCGGACGGGCTCGCCCCCGGCCGCGAGCATCCGGCGCACCGTGCGGCGCGGGTCGATGCGGCCCCGGCGCGACGGGCGCAGCCGCATCGCCGGGCGGGTGGGCGGTCGCGGATGCAGCGTGGCGATCAGCTCGGCGAGGTGTGCCCGCTCGGCGTCGGACAGTTCCGCGATGTCGCGACGGCGGAGCACGTCGGCGTCGTCCGCGGCGACCCGCAGTTCCGGACCCTCCCCGGCGGTCTCGTCACCCCCCGCGGATGTGAGTCCGGCGATGCGGGCCCGACGCGGGGTGCGGGTCTGCGGCGACGTCACGCCGGGTGCCGTTCCCCCGAACCAGCTTTCGAACGCGAGGTCGTAGCGGGGGATGTCGTCGGGGTCGTGGCACAGGGTGGCACGTCCGGTCCAGTACACCTGCCGGCGGTCGCCGAGGTCGATCTCGCGCAGGGCGCGCACGTAGGCCTCGGCGGCGTCCGAGGCGACGGGCAGGCCGGCCGCGGCGAGGGCGCGGGTGAACCCGGCGATCCCGACGAGGGGACCTCCGACGTCCGCGGCCGTCGTCATCGCGGGCCTCACCCCGTCAGGAGCCGGTCGAGCCCGGTGCGGACCACCCGGTCGAGGTCCTCCCGGTACTTGAGGACGGCGCCCAGCGTCGCGGCCGCGGTCGTCGCGTCGAGCACGTCGCGGTCGAGTTCGCGCAGCGCTCGGGCCCAGTCCAGCGACTCGGCGACGCCGGGCGGCTTGAGCAGATCCATCCCGCGCATGGTCTGCACCGCGTGGGCGACCTGCTCCGCGAGGTGTTCGGCGATGCCCGGGATGCGGCGGCGCAGGATCTCCACTTCCCGCGCGAGGTCGGGATGTTCGAGCCAGTGGTACAGGCAGCGGCGTTTGAGGGCGTCGTGTACCTCGCGGGTGCGGTTGGAGGTGAGCACCACCAGCGGCGGCGTCCGCGCCCGCACCTGCCCGAGCTCGGGGATGGTGACGGCGTTCTCGTCCAGCACCTGCAGCAGGAACGCCTCGAACTCGTCGTCGGCCCGGTCGATCTCGTCGACGAGCAGCACGCACGGCGCGTCGGTGAGCGCCTGCAGCAGGGGCCGCGCCAGCAGGAACCGCTCGGTGTACAGCGAGCGTTCCGCCTCCTCGGCCTCCAGGTGGCCGCCGCTCGCGGCCTCGAGGGTACGCAGGTGCAGCAACTGCCGGGGGAAGTCCCAGTCGTAGAGGGCCTGGGACGCATCGATGCCCTCGTGGCACTGCAACCGGATCAGCGGCAGGGCCAGCGCGTCGGCGAGGGCAATGGCCAGCGATGTCTTGCCGGTGCCGGGTTCCCCCTCGCAGAACAGCGGGCGGCCCATGCGCAGCGCCAGGAAGGCGACCGTCGCGAGGCCGTCGTCGGCGAGATAGCCCGTCGTGTCCAGCGCCCGCGCCAGCTCCTTCGGTGAGCCGATCGCCGCCGATGCCGTCATGCTGCGAGCCTATGGCAGCGCCGCTGCCGTGGCGTCCTTTCGGAGCTCCGGAAGTCCGGAAAGGCACCATTGCCTCGACGTGCAGCCGGGGCCCTGCCTCGATCCGGCCGGCTCGGCCCTGATGTGCTCCCTCGTCGAGTTGTGTGCCACGACCGGCCGGAATCGGGACAATGTCTGCAAGGCCTTGCGGTCGACACTGACACCGACGGTGGTGCGACCCCGTGCGTCGGCCGCCGAAATTCGGACCGAAGGTTGTGGCCGCGCTGGTGTTTGGTGGGCGGTGCTCGCGATGCCGTCAGGCAAGCGTCCGGCCCCGATCCTGAGCGATCTGGTGCCCGTGTTGCGGTCGTTCCCGGAACCGGACATCCGCGACGGGACCACCGTCCTGCTCAGGGGATGCCCGAGGCGACGATCGACCGACGACTCGCCGTCGTGGGATCACCGCGCGACTGGGCCGTCGAGGGAGGTCAGTGTCGCGGTGAGTCCGGTGAACAGGATGTCGAGGCCGCGTTCGAGTTCCGCGGCGCCGTCGTAGGACGCCAGTACCGGTGCGAGGCCGCGCAGGAGGGGAAGTCGCCGATCGGTAGGCGGTGCAGTCCCAGGCGTAGCAGATCGTCGTGCTCGTCGGGTCGTTCGACGAGTTCCTGGAGCTCGCTGAGGACGTGACCGTGGAGGAATCCGAACAAGGCCCGGTAGACGTGCAGGGCATCAGTCGCGGTGAAGCCGGCCCGGGTGAGCAAGGTGAGGATGTCTTCCAGCGGGCGCAGTGTTCCCAGCGGCCGCAGTCCGAGGGGCGTCGCCAGGGGCCGGGTGACCAGGAGCGGGACAACGTGGGGATGGTCGAGCGCCAACCGGCGGAAGCCCCGGGCGACCTCCCGGAGTTGAGTTACCCAGTCGCCGTCGTCGGTGTCGACCTCGAGCTGTTCGAGGACGTTCTCGGCGACGGCGTCGAGGAGAGCGGCCTTGTTCGGGGCGTGACGGTAGAGGGTCATCGGGTCGCGGTCGAGGGCTTTGCCGAGGCGACGCATGGACAGTGCGTCGATTCCGTCGCGGTCGATGATCTCGAGTGCGGCCGTCAGGATTCGCTGTCGGGTGATCGGGCCGCCGTCCGGGACCCGACCCTTGCCGGAGCGGGGCGTGCGATCAGCGGGGGCCTTGGCCATCACAAACACTTCCTTCACTCATTTCCCCCCACCGTAGGCCTTTACCGTAGGTCTTGGCAGTAGACCTACAGTGTTGACATGCGGTGGATTTCGGCGTTGACTGAGTCTCACGACGTAGGCCCGGGAGGCCGCCATGATCATCATCTTCGGACTCATCGTCCTTCTCGCCGCCGTGATTGTCGGACTCACCGGCGTGCTGAGCAACAGCGGTGACGGGCACGCCGTGACCGACGGGTTTGCCGTGTTCGGCTATCACGTCACCGGCTCCACCGGCACGCTGTTCCTCTACGGCATCGTCGTCGGCGCAGTAGGGCTCATCGGGCTCAGCATGCTCCTTGCCGGCGCCCGGCGCACCTCCCGGCGCGGCCGTGTCGCCCGCCACGACCTGACAGAATCCCGCCGCGAAACAGCGGATGCGTACCAGGACCGGGACCGCCTCGCCGAACAGCGCGAGATGGCCGCCGCGAACCCGGATACAGTCGACAGGACACCGCACGGGACGAACCACCGCGACCAGCACGACGGGCGACGTGACTGGCGACACCCGTTCGGTCACCGAACAGGTCAAGCCACCGTGCGCCACGGCGTCACACACTGACGGCCGGCCCGGTACCGATTCATCCACGACCGGCGCATCCGTGCCGGCGAAACACCAGAGGAAGAAGAACCCGTCATGAGTATGCGTACAAAGTTCGCGCATTCGGCCGAGGCCGCCAAGGGCTCGGTGAAGAAGGTGTTCGGCAGGGCCACCCGGAATCGCAGCCTCGAAGCCGAAGGACGGGCCGACCAGGTCAAGGGCAACCTCAAGCAGTCCGGCGCCAAGATCAAGGACGCCTTCAAACACTAGATTCCGCATCTCACGTCGGTGCGCCGTGTGCTGCCCGGCGCACCGGCTGCCGTCCGCACAAGTAAGACAACCCGAAATCAGTTGGTCCTCATGATCGTTCTCGGAATCATCCTCGCCATCGTCGGCGTGGTCATCAGCCTGCCCATCCTGTTGTATGTCGGGGTCGCGCTCATCCTCATCGGAGTGGTCCTGGCGATCATGGGGTCGATGGGCCACGCGGTGGCAGGCCGACGCCACTACTACTGACCCGGCCCTGAGGCCGCACCGGGCGCCGCCCCCCACCCGGCGTTCCGGGTGGGGCTCGTCCGGAACCTGGAGCGCACCATGGCTATCTCCGATATCAAGGAATACGCACACCTCACCGACGAGGACGTCGAGGCACTCAGCGACGAGCTCACCAGCATTCGCCAGGACGTCACCGAGTCGCTCGGTGAGGCCGATGCCGCCTACATCCGCCGTACCATCGGCCTCCAGCGGCTACTGGATACCGCTGCGCGGCTGGTGATCTACGGCACCAGGGGCCCGGTTGGCTGGGTCCTCGGAACGGCGGCGCTCGGCGTGGCCAAGAGTGTGGAGAACATGGAGATCGGCCACAACGTCTCCCACGGTCAATGGGACTGGATGAACGACCCGGAAATCCACTCCAGCAACTGGGAATGGGACATGGCCGGCCTCTCGTCGCAGTGGCGCTACTCCCACAACTACCGCCATCACGTGTTCAGCAACATCGTCGGAATGGACGACGACCTCGGCTACGGTGTCCTCCGCATCACTCGTGACCAGCCCTGGAAGCCTGAACATCTGTTGCAACCGCTGCGGAATCTGTTGCTGGCAGCCACGTTCGAATGGGGCATCGCTCTGCACGACCTGTACTCCGAACAGGACCGCGTCGGCACCGCTGCCGAGAAATCCGCCCACTTCCGAGCGCTGATCGGGAAGATCGCCCGTCAGACGGGCAAGGACTACCTGCTCTTTCCCGCCCTCAGCGGACGTCGCTGGCGGCGAACGCTGACGGCGAACCTGACCGCGAATCTGGTGCGGAACGTGTGGGCGTACGTGGTGATCTTCTGCGGGCACTTCCCCGACGGCGCCGAGAAGTTCACCCTCGCCGAACTCGAGAACGAGACGAGGGCCGAATGGTACCTGCGGCAGATGCTCGGCGCGGCCAACTTCCGGGCCGGCCCGGTGATGGCGTTCCTGAGCGGCAACCTCTGCTACCAGATCGAGCATCACCTGTTTCCCGATCTCCCCAGCAACCGCTATGCGGAAATCTCCACCAGGGTGCAAGCGCTGTGCGAGAAGTACGACCTGCCCTACACCACCGGTCCCCTTGCACGGCAGTACCTGCTGACGCTGCGCACCATCCACAAACTCGCACTGCCCGACCGGTTCCTGCGAGCGACCGCCGACGACGCCCCCGAGACGGCCTCCGAACTGAAATTCCGTGCCTTGCGTGAGACGGGCGGGGAGGCTCCGGCTTCCCGCATCGGGCTACGGACAGCCCTACGAACCCTGCCCACGAACCGTCGCACCCCCCGACGGCGAATTCCACCACCAACATGGGACGATCGCCATGCCTGACACCACCCCTTCCCCGGCACCCGCCGCGAGCTCTTCGCCGGCGTCGTACGACAACTCGTCCTCCACCGCGGGCCGTCTGGCCCAGAACAGCATCTTCGAACGAT
Source organism: Rhodococcus sp. M8 (assembly GCF_015654185.1). Lineage (NCBI taxonomy): Bacteria > Bacillati > Actinomycetota > Actinomycetes > Mycobacteriales > Nocardiaceae > Rhodococcus > Rhodococcus sp. M8. The sequence continues at coordinate 3,502,682 of NZ_CP064065.1, read as the reverse complement.
TCGCCCGCGCGGGGTTCGTCGTGAGCGGCATCGTGCACCTGATCATCGGCTACATCGCCATCCGGCTCGCCCTCGGCGGCGCAGCCGGCACCGCCGACCAATCCGGCGCCATGACCGAACTGGCCGCAAAGCCGGGCGGCATCGCAGCACTGTGGGTGGGCGTCGTCGCGTTCGCAATCATGGGACTGTGGCGGCTCGCCGAAGCGGCACTCGGCAGTTCGTCCCGACCGGACGCCGACAGCAAGAAATCGGAAGTGATCGATCGTCTCAAGGCCTTTGCCCTGGCGGTGGTCTACTTCGCTTTCGCTTTCTCCGCGTTCGGTTTCGCCCGCGGCAGCGGCAAGTCCAGCAGCGGGCAGAGTGCGGGCATCACGGCCCGCCTGATGCAGTCCACCGCCGGTACGATCGTCCTCGTCGCGGGGGCGCTGGTCATCATCGCGGTCGGCGGATACCACGTCTACAAGGGTGTCAGTCGCAGCTTCCTCGACGACCTCGAAGGAACTACCAGTCCTCTCGTGCGACGACTGGGCATGGTCGGGTACATCGCGAAGGGTCTGGCCATCGCCGCCATCGGGTTGCTGGTGATTCTCGCCGTCAGTCAATCCGAGCCCGATAAAGCCACCGGACTCGACGGCGCCTTCAAAACCGTCGGGGCGCAACCCTATGGAGCTGCCCTCCTCATCGCGGCCGGCGTGGGCATCATCACCTACGGCCTCTACAGCTTCGCCATGGCCAGATACGCCAAGATGTAGCCGGGCGCAGCCCCGAGCCGCCGAACGGAGCACCCCCAGACTCTAGGCGTTTTTCATCAGTTGTCCGTCCGGAGCCACTAATTGGTCGCGGTGATGCGGACGGTAGACGCGTAGCGAACGGCGAGTTGTCGTATCGAGTTGCCACGGCCCGGTTCTGCTCGAGTTGGTTGATACCGCATTCGACGGCGTGCCGCTGCTTGCACCGTCGTTCACGCAGGAAGTCAGATTTCCGCCGCAGGCGACGTCAGCCGCCCGTGCACGCGCAGCCGGGCGATGCCCCCGTCGGGGTAGACGTCGAGCCGCACGTGCCGCAACGGCACGGCCGCGTCGACGCGGAAACGGTGCCGGCAGTCGGGCAGCAGTGCCGTCCGCGGCACGAGCTCGACCCACGCGTTTTCGTCGGAGAGCGCTGCGCCGTCCGGGATTCCGATCAGTCGTGCCCACCCGGGGGCGTTGCCGACGAAGTACGAGGTGTCGATTTCGACGTGGTCGACGTGGCCCTCCCCGGCCAGGCGCACCACCACATGGTCGTTGCCGCCGTCGCGGCGGCGGGCGTTCTCCCAGCCCTCGCCCATGTGCCGCGCCCGGCCGGGGGCGATGATGTTGCGCGGGGACGAGTAGAAGCGGTTCGAGCAGTCCACCACGTCGGCCCCGTGCTCGAGCGCGGCGAGGTCGATCGTCCCGGTGAGGAACGCCGGGTCGGGCCGGGGCTCGCCGTGCACCCGCAGCCGGGCCACCCCGCCGTCGGGAAAGATGTTGAGCCGCAGGTGTGTCCATCGGAATTCGCTGTCGACCGCGAAGGTGTTGGCGGTGTCCCCGGCGAGGGCCACCTTGTCGAGGATCGGCTGCCACGGCGCCGCGAGCAGCTGGTCCGGTGTCGGATACCCCTCCGTCTCGACGGCGTCCACCGAGGCGAACGGCGGGTAGTTGCCGGTGAACCATCGGGTGTCGATCACCACGCCGCGCACGACTCCGGGCACCCCGAGCCGGACGATCGCGAAGTCGTGGCCGGGTTCGCGGCGCCGCCGGGTCTCCCAGCCGTCGTACACCTTGCCCTTGTGCCCGAAGTCCCCGGTATCGAAGGCCGGGGGTTCCGGGGTGACGAGATTCTCCCGCTGGGCGAACAGTTCGTCATTGGCGTACACCACGGATCCGGCGAGGGTCCGGGACGCGAGGTCGGGCAGCTGCAGGAAAGCGGGGTCGGTCACGGGTTCGTCCTCTCACGGTCGAGCAGGCGCCCGCGCGGCGTCCGGTCCACGGGGCGGCCGCCGAGCCACGTCCCGCGGACCACCCCGGCCAGCGCGGTCTCGGCATAGGGGGTGACGGCGTTGCGGTGGTGCAGGCGTTCGGGTAAGACGACGAACGCGTCGTCGGGGGCGAGGACGCAGAAGTCCGCCACGTTGCCGATCGCGATCTCGCCCCGGTCGGTCATGCCCACCAGGTCGCGGGGGCCCCGGGCCATCCATCGGGTCACCTCCGCCAGGGTGTGGCCGCGGCGCCTGGCCTGGGACCACACGATCGGCAGGCCGAGCTGCAGCGACGAGATGCCGCCCCACGCCTCGCCGAAGTCTCCGGTCGCGAACTTCTTCAGTTCCGGCACGCACGGCGAGTGGTCCGAGACCACGGCGTCGATCGTGCCGTCGGCGAGGCCGCGCCACAGGCCTTCCCGGTTGCTCGCCTCGCGGATCGGCGGGCAGCACTTGAAATGGGTCGCACCGTCCAGGATCTCCTCGCTGAACAGCGACAGGTAGTGGGGGCACGTCTCGACGGTGACGGGCACGCCGTCGGCCTTGGCCTGCGCGATCAGTGGCAGGCTCCCGGCGTCGGACAGGTGCAGAATGTGGGTGCGGCAACCCGTTTCCCGGGCGCCCTCGAGCACCCGGGCGACGGCCCGCGACTCCGCGGCCGGCGGACGCGACCGCAGGAAGCCGGCGTACCGGCGGCCCGCGGGCGGCGGCTGGGCGTCGAGGGTGGGCCCGTCCTCGGCGTGGACGATGAGCAGGCCCCCGAAGCCCGCGATCGTGCGCATCGCGGCGAGCATCTGTTCCCGGTCGAGCGGCGGATACTCGTCCAGCCCGGAATAGGCGAGGAAGCACTTGAAGCCGTACACGCCCGCGTCCCAGAGCGGTTCGAGGTCGGCGAGGTTGCCCGGCACGGCGCCGCCCCAGAATCCGACGTCGACCGAGATCTGTTCGGCGGCAACCTTCTTCTTGACCTCCAGCGCAGCGACGTCGACGGTGGCCGGCACGGAGTTGAGCGGCATGTCCACGACGGTGGTGACGCCGCCCGCGGCGGCCGCGCGGGTCGCGGTCGCGAATCCCTCCCACTCGGTGCGGCCGGGGTCGTTGATGTGCACGTGCGTGTCGACCAGACCGGGCAGAAGAGCCTCGTCGTCGGCGAGGACGAACTCCTCGGCGCCCGCGGGGGCAGGGGCGTCGTAGGCCCCGATCGCGGCGATGCGCCCGTCCCGGAGCACGACCGAGCAGGGGTGTTCGCGGTCGCCGACGACGGCGCGTCGCGTGCGGATCACGGTGGGCATCCGGTGGGTCCTTCCTGTCGGCCCGCGAGCCGCGCCAGCCGGTCCGGCGTGGTCTCCGCGCGGTCGCGGACCTCGGTCTCGGTGAGGGCTCCGCAGGCGAGGCCGCGGAGCAGGAACGTGGCCAGGGCGCGGGCCGTCGCGGGTTCGTCGAGATAGCCGGAGTCACGCCCCGGCGACAGGTAGGCGGCGACGCGGGCCGCCGCGGTGGGGAACGAACGGCGGTAGAACGCGAACGTCGCGGCATAGCGGGTGGGCAGTTGCGCGGGGTGCAGGTCCCAGCCCTGGTAGAACCCGCGGCGCAGAGACCGCTCCACCAGCCGGGCGTGCAGGCCCCACGCGGCCCGGATCTGTTCGCGGGTGCCGACGGGGAGGCGGTTGGTGGATCCGTCGGACAGGGGTACGCCGGTGCCGGCGGCGGCCACCTGCATGGTGGCCTTGGCGTGGTCGGCGACGGGGTGGTCCATGGCCTGGTATTCGGCGGCGATGCCGCACGCGGCGGAGTAGTCGTAGGTGCCGTAGTGCAGTCCCGCGCAACGGCCCGCGGCGGCGTGCAGCATCCGCGCCACCTGGGCGGTGCCGTCGGGACCGCAGATCGCCTGCGGGGTCTCGATCTGGATCTCGAACCGCAGGGGAACGGCGAGCCCGTGCGCACGCTCGAGGTGCTCGCACATGGTGACCATCGCGGAGACCTGCTCGAGTGCAGTCACCTTGGGCAGGGTCACGACGAAACCGTCCGGAGCGGAGGCCTTCTCGGCGAGAGCACCGACGAAGGCGTCGAGCGTGCGGATCCCGCGACGGCGGGTGGCGGGCTCGAGACACTTGAAGCGCAGCCCCACGAACGGGGTGGCGGAGGGATTGCCGGCGAGAACGGTGGCGGCCCGGGCGACGTGGGCGTCCTCGTCGGCGTCGCGGTGCGGGCCGGGCACGTCCGTCTGGGGGAATCCGTCCTCGAAGTCGATGCGCAGATCTTCGATCGGCTCGGTGCCGAGCTTGGCCCGCACGAGCGGTAGGACCTGTTCGGCGAGCTCCGGTTCGATCCCCGTCACGCCGGCCAGGTCGCCGGGGCCGGAGCAGTTCTCGTCGAGCGCCCGGCGGGCGTGTGCACCCCACTCGGCGACGGTCGTCGCGTCGTACCGGTGGGCCGGCACGTACACGGTGTGCACGGGTTGCCGCGCCGGTGTCGTCCCGGGATAGGCGGTGGCGTACGCGGCGTCGACGGGCCCGAGCGTCGCGTCGAGCGAGGCGTGGAGCCGTTCGAGTCCGTCCACCGCTGCACGCTCCCGTCGTCTGTATCCACGGCTGTATACGCGTGGCTCCGCCGACGGTAGTGGCGTCGTGTCAAGCGAACGGTTAACCGCGGTAACGACGGTGTTACGCGGTGGACCGCGTGCGGCGAGCGAATGTATCGCTCACCTCCTCAGTCCGAGTCGGTGATACATTCGCTCGCCCCACCCGGGCGGGTGCTCAGCCGGCGGCCGAGAGATCGAGGCGCGTGGCCGACAGATCCGTGCGGCGCCGGGCCAGGTCAGCGGCGCCGACGATCCCGGCGTCGGGGCCGAGCTCGGCCAGCCGCACCGGGGCGGCCGGGCGGTGCCCGCGTCCGGTCAGCCGCTGGGCGAACGTGGCGACGGCGGGCCCGCGCAGCAATTCCCCGGCCTCGCACACACCGCCGCCGAGGACGAACACCTCCGGGTCGAGGAACGCGGCGAGGTCCGCCATGCCGTGCCCGAGCCAGGTGCCGATCGTGCGGAAGCACTCGAGCGCGGCGGCGTCGCCCTCGCGGGCGGCGGTGGTGACGTGGAGCCCGGTGATCTGCTCGGCGCGCCCGCCGGCCAGCTCGAGCAGCCGGCCGGCGAGCGCGGGCGAGATGCTCGCGATCTCCTGCGCCTCCCGCACCAGGGCCCGCCCGCTGGCGTAACGCTCCCAGCAGCCGTGGTTCCCGCACCCGCAGCGACGGCCGTGCGGCTCGACGTTGAGATGGCCGAGTTCCGCGGCCAGCCCCGAGGCTCCGCGGTGCAGGGCGCCGTCGATGATCAGCCCACCGCCGATGCCGGTGCCGACGGTGAGCACGATCGCGGTGCGGGCACCCCGGCCGGCGCCGAAGCGTGCCTCGCCCCAGGCGGCGGCGTTGGCGTCGTTCTCGACGACGGTCGGCAGCCCGCACGCGGCCTCGACGGCCTCGCCGAGCGGTTCGCCGCGCCACGCGAGGTTGGGGGCAAACAGCACGGTACGACGATCGGACGCGACGAATCCGGCGGCGCCGATTCCCACCGCGCACACGTCGTGCGCGGCGCGGAGTTCGCGGACCACGTCGGCGACGACGTCCTCGGTGCGGGCGGGGTCGTCCGACGGGGTGGCGCGGCGGAGCCGGGCGTGCAGGGTGCCGTGTTCGTCGACCACGCCGGCGGCGACCTTGGTGCCGCCCACGTCGATTCCGATGGTCAGTGCCATGTCTGTTCTCTCCCTGACTGTTCTGTTACCGGGTTGCCCGGGTTCAGGCGGCGTCCATGTCCTCGAGCTCGCGGCCCTTGGTCTCCTTGACCCAGCGCAGGACGAACAGCAGCGACAGCACCGCGCACACGGCGTAGAAGCCGTACGACAGCCCCAGCGACAGTTCCTTCATGGCGGGGAAGCTCACGGTGATGACCCAGTTGGCCGCCCACTGCGCGCCGGCGGCGAGCGACAGTGCCGCCGCGCGGATCCGGTTGGGGAAGGCCTCGCCGAGCAGGACCCACACGACCGGTCCCCACGACATGCCGAACGCGACGACGAACAGGTTCGCGGCGATCAGCGCGATCGGTCCCTGCAGTCCGGTCAGGTGCGGGGTGGTCACACCGTCGACGACGGTGGTGGAGGCGGTGGCGAAGACGACGGCCATCGTGGTGAGGGTGACGGCCATGCCGGCCGAGCCGATGATCAGCAGGGGCCGGCGTCCGATGCGGTCGACGAACGCGATGGCCACGAGGGTGGTGGCGATGTTGACCACGGACGTGACGACGGTGATGACGAGGGAGCTGTTCTCGTCGAATCCCACTGCCTGCCAGAGGATGCTGGAGTAGTAGAAGATCACGTTGATGCCGACGAACTGCTGGAACACCGACAGCCCGATGCCGATCCACACGATGGGCAGCAGGCCCAGCGCGGGTCCCCTCAGGTCGCGCAGCGACGGGGTGCGCTCGTGGCCGAGGGTGGCGCGGATCGATTCGATGCGCAGGTCGATGCCCTGCTCGCCGAGCAGCGTGCCGAGGATGCCGCGGGCCTCCCCGATGCGGCCCTTCGCGACGAGATAGCGCGGGGACTCCGGGATGGTGAGCGTCAGGAATCCGTACACGAGGGCGGGAACGGTCATGGACAGGAACATCCAGCGCCACGCCTCGAGCCCGAACCACAGTTCCTCGCGGGAGCCACCCGCGAGGGCGGCGAGGGCGTAGTCGACGAGCAGGGCGGCGAAGATGCCGACGACGATCGCGAGCTGCTGCAGCGATCCCAGGCGACCGCGTACCCGGGCGGGGGAGATCTCGGCGATGTAGGCGGGGGCGATGACGGAGGCGAGTCCGACGCCGACACCGCCGACGATGCGGAACAGGACGAGAGTTTCGACGTTGAAGGCGAATCCGGTGCCCAGCGCGCTGATCAGGAACATCGCGGCGGCGACCTGCATGGTGGTGAGCCGGCCGTAGCGGTCCGCGATGCGGCCGGCGAGGACGGCGCCGCCGGCCGCGCCGAGCAGGGCCGAGGCGACCGCGAAGCCGAGGACGGCGGACGAGACGGCGAACCGGGATTCGATGGCCGACACGGCACCGTTGATGACGGCGCTGTCGAAGCCGAACAACAGGCCGCCGAGCGCGGCGATGGCGGCGATGCGGACCGGCACCGGGGCGCCGGCGGTGTCCGGTCCGGTGTCGGGGACGGTCGGGAGCGCGACGTGGTTGCTCATGGGACTCCTCGTGGGCGGCGGGACCCGGCCGCGGCGGTCCCGTTCCGGGAGGCGAGTGGCGGCGGTCACGCGAACTGTGTGCTGGACCACAGTAGGACGAAGCGGCGTCAGTCGTCAAGAAATGAATGAAAAAACGTCTTGAGGCGCTGAATATGTTCGAATTTGAACCTAGTTCTGGACGTGAAGCGGCGTCGAAGCCTCGAAGATGATCTTCAGCGGGGGCTGGCCGCCCGCAGTCCGAGGGCGACCGCCCCGAGTACCTGGGCCCGGGCGCCGAGCGCCGCCGTCCGTACCTGCACGGTGCGCGCGGCGCTGGGCACCGCGTACCGCTCGATCGCGCGACGCAGGGGCTCGAGCAGCAGCTCTCCCGCCAGGGCGAGTTCGCCGCCGATCAGGAGGAGCTGCGGATTGAGCAGGTTGCACAGGCTCGCCGCCGCGACCCCGACGTGGCGGCCGGTGTCCGCGAGCACCCGGGCACACCCGGCGTCGCCGGCCTCGGCGAGTGCCACCACGTCCGCGATCGTCAGGCCGGGCCCCCGGCTCGGCTCGAGCAGCCCGATCACCACGTGCGAGGCCACCATCGTCTCTAGGCAGCCGCGGTTGCCGCACCGGCACACCTGGCCGAACTCGTCGAGGGAGGTGTGGCCGATCTCGCCGGCCGTGCCGGCGCGGCCCCGGTACAGCCGCCCGTCCAGCACCAGTCCGGCGCCGACGCCGTCGGACAGCTTGATGTAGGCCAGGTCGTCCACGCCGCACCCGGCACCCCAGATGTGCTCGGCCAGCGCACCGAGATTGGCGTCGTTGTCGACGTGGACGGGAAGCGCGAGCCGCTCGGCGGCCAGTGCGGCGGGGTCGACGCCCACCCAGCCCGGCAGGATCGACGGCCCGCCGATCCGGTGCGTGGCGGACTCGACTGGCGCGGGCAGGCCCATGCCGACGGCCGCGACGGCGTCGCGTCCGCACCCGAGTTCGACGAGGGCGTCGTCGAGAAGCGCCCCGGCCCTTGTTATCCCGTCCTCGGCACGATGTCCGCTCGCCAGCTCGACCCGCTTCTCGGCGAGGATCTCGTGCGACAGGTCGGCGACGGCGACGGTGAGATGCCGGTGCCCGAAATCGATTCCGACGGCCAGGCCCGCCGACCGGGTGAGCTTCACGGCCCGCCCCCGCTGGCCCGGGCGCTCGGCCGCGGCCACCTCCACCAGGCCGCTGGTGGTCAGTTCCCGCACCAGATTCGACACCGTGGCCGGGGCCAGACCGGTGCGCCGGGCGATCTCCGCCTGGGTGAGTTCGCCACCGGACTGCAGAACCCGAACCACCCGTTGCTGATTGGCCGACCGCAACGACGACTGCGAGCCGGGGTGGTCGGTGTCCTCACGCATCCGCCCAGGGTACCGTCCCCCGGCGCTCCGCTCGCTCCGGCCGGCGCGGAAGATCTGCGACCGGCCTGGTCGGATGCGCGCGTCACGCGCGCTGGTCGCGGCTGACGGCGAAACGCGCGGATCCAGCAACGTCGAGGGCTCGCCCCCGTCGCGTCCGAGTAGGACGGGGGCGAGCCCGGTCCGCCTACGCCTCGGCCAGGCGTAGTTTCGTGGTCACCTGCGCGAGTCGGGTGATCCGGGCCCAGTCCCGGGTCTGCACCGCATCGGCGGGGGTGAGCCACGAGCCCCCCACGCAGCCGACGTTGGGCAGCGCGAGGTAGTCGGGGGCGGTTGCGACCGAGATCCCGCCGGTGGGGCAGAACCGGGCCGCGGGCACGGGGGAGTGGACGGACGCGAGGAACCGGGTGCCCCCCGCGGCCTCCGCGGGAAAGAACTTCATCTCGCGGTAGCCGCGTTCGAGGAGCAGCAGCACCTCCGAGACGGTCGCGGCACCCGGCAGGTGCGGCAGTCCCGTGTCGGTCATGGCCTTCAGCAGCGACTCCGTCGCGCCCGGCGACACCAGGAAGCGCGCACCGGCCGCCGCGGCCTGCGCGGCCTGGCCGGGTTCGACGATCGTGCCGGCACCGACGGTGATCTCGGGAACCTCGGCGGCGATCCGCTCGATCGCCTCGAGGGCGCACGGGGTGCGCAGAGTCAGCTCGATCATCGGCACACCGCCGTCGACGAGGGCCCGGGCGATCGGGACCGCGTCCGCGGCATCGTCTATCACGACGACGGGAACGACGGGGGTCACGTCCAGCAGGCTCATCGGGGTCTCCTTCACGCGGGGTTGGGTTGGAAGACGCTGGCGCCGAGGGTGGCCGGGCCCACGGCGGCCCGCAGGCCCGCGAACAGTTCCCGGCCCGTGCCCGTCCAGGCGTCGTCGGTGGGGGCGTGGCCGGTCGCCACGCGGTCGGCGAGTGTGGCGTCGGACAGGTGCACGCACAGCGAGCCGGCGACGGCGTCGACGGTGATCAGGTCGCCGTCGCGGACGCGGGCGAGCGGGCCGCCGGCCGCGGCCTCGGGCGTGACGTGGATGGCGGCGGGAACCTTGCCGGACGCGCCCGACATCCGGCCGTCGGTCACCAGCGCGACCCGGCGCCCGCGGTCCTGCAGCACCCCCAGCGCGGGGGTGAGCTTGTGCAGCTCCGGCATTCCGTTCGCGCGCGGGCCCTGGTAACGCAGCACCGCCACGACGTCGCGGTCGAGTTCGCCCGCCTCGAAGGCCGTGAGGAAGTCGGCCTGGTCGTCGAACACCCGGGCCGGCGCGGTGACGATGTGGTGCTCCGGGGCGACCGCGGACACCTTGAGCACGGCCTCGCCGAGGTTGCCGTCGAGCACCTTGAGCCCGCCGTCCACGGCGAACGGGTCCACGACGCCGCGCAGCACGGTGCGGTCCAGGCTCTCGGACGGCCCGGTCTCCCACTGCAGCGTCCCGTCGCGCAGCCGCGGCTCCTGCGTGTACCGGTGCAGACCGGGGCCGGCGACGGTGGTGACGTCGTCGTGCAGCAGGCCCGCCGAGAGCAGTTCCGAGACGACGACACCGAGCCCGCCGGCGGCGTGGAAGTGGTTCACGTCGGCCGCGCCGTTGGGGTAGATCCGGGCGAGCAGCGGCACGACGGCCGACAGGTCCGCCAGGTCGCGCCACGTGAGCGTGATGCCCGCGGCCCGCGCGATCGCCACCAGGTGCATCGTGTGATTGGTGGAGCCGCCGGTGGCGAGCAGTGCGACGCAGCCGTTGACGACGGCCCGCTCGTCGACGACCTCCCCGACCGGGGTGAAGGCGGAGCCGAGCGCGGTGAGGCCGGTGACGCGGCGCGCGGCCTCGTCGGTGAGCGCGTCCCGCAGCTCGGTGCCCGGGTTGACGAAGCTCGCGCCGGGCAGGTGCAGGCCCATCACCTCCATCAGCAGCTGATTGGAGTTCGCGGTGCCGAAGAACGTGCACGTGCCGGCGCCGTGATAGGACGCGGCCTCGGCCTCGAGCAGGTCTTCGCGTCGGGCGCGGCCCTCCGCGTAGAGCTGCCGCACCCGGGCCTTCTCGCCGTTGGGCAGCCCCGACGTCATCGGCCCGGCCGGGACGAACACCGTCGGCAGGTGTCCGAAGCCCAGGGCGCCGATCAGCATGCCGGGGACGATCTTGTCGCAGACCCCGAGCATGAGCGCGCCGTCGAACATGTCGTGCGACAACGCGATAGCGGTGGACATCGCGATGACGTCGCGGCTGAACAGCGACAGCTGCATGCCGTCGCGGCCCTGGGTGATGCCGTCGCACATGGCCGGGACGCCGCCGGCGAACTGTGCGATGCCGCCCGCCTCGAGGACCGCGGCCTTCAGCCGTGCCGGGTACTCCTCGAAGGGCCGGTGCGCGGAGAGCATGTCGTTGTAGGACGAGACGATCGCGATGTTCGGCTTCACCAGCCCGCGCAGCGCGGACTTGTCGGCGGGCTCGGCCGCGGCGAATCCGTGGGCCAGGTTGGCGCACGCGAGGCGCCCGCGGGCAGGCCCCTTGTCGGCGGCGGCGCGCAGCCGCTCGAGGTAGGCGGCACGCTCGGCCCGGCTGCGCCGGACGATGCGGTCGGTGACCCGGGCGAGAACGGGATGGACGTGGCTCATGAGGAAGGTCCTTCGTACCAGGCGCGGCCGTCGCGCTCGATGAGGGTGATCGCGTCGGTGGGGCCGGACGTACCCGCCGGGTAGCGGCGCGGCACCCGGCCGGTGCGGTCCCAGGTCTGCAGGATCGGCTCGACCCATGCCCACGCGGTCTCGACCTCGTCGCGGCGCATGAACAGGGTCGGGTCACCCCGCACCACGTCCATCAGCAGCCGCTCGTACGCGTCGGGGGACGGACGGTCGAACGCGTCCACGTAGTTCAGATCCAGCGACACCGGACGCAGGCGGATCCCGCCGGGCCCGGGTTCCTTGGCGGTCATGTGCAGGCAGATGCCCTCGTCGGGCTGCAGCCGGATCACCAGGCGATTGGGTTCGGTGGCGCCCTCGGCCCGGGGGAACATCGGGTGCGGAACGTCCTTGAACTGCACCACGATCTCGGAACTGCGCTTCTCGAGACGCTTGCCGGTGCGCAGGTAGAACGGCACGCCGGCCCAGCGCCAGTTGCGCACCTCCGCGCGCACCGCGACGAAGGTCTCGGTGTGGCTGTCCGGGTTCTCCACCTCGTCGCGATACCCGGGCACGGCACCGCCGTCGACCAACCCGGGTCCGTATTGCCCGGTGACGGTGAATCTTTCGACGTCGTCGGGAGTCATCGGCCGCAGTGCCTGCAGCACCTTGAGTTTCTCGTCGCGCACGGTCTCGCGGTCGACGACCGTCGGCGGTTCCATCGCCACCAGGCACAGCACCTGCAGCAGGTGGTTCTGCAGCATGTCGCGCAGCGCCCCGGAGGTGTCGTAGTAGCCGCCGCGGGTGCCCACGCCGAGGGATTCGGAGACGGTGATCTGCACGTGGTCGATCCACGTCGAGTTCCACAGCGGCTCGAGCAGGGTGTTGGCGAACCGGGTGACCAGCAGGTTCTGGACACTCTCCTTGCCGAGGTAGTGGTCGATGCGGAAGATCTGCGACTCGTCGAACACCTCGCCGACCGCGTCGTTGATCGCGCGGGCGGACGCGAGGTCGCGGCCGATGGGCTTCTCGAGCACCACCCGCGACGTCGGCTCGACGAGTCCGTGCCGCGCGAGGTGATGGGAGATCGGCCCGAACAGCGAAGGGGCGCAAGCGAGGTAGAACACGCGCACGGAGTCCGGGGCCAGGACGTCGCGCAGGGCGGACCAGTCGTCCCCGCCTGCGAAGTCGACGCTCACGTAGTCGAGGCGGTCCAGGAACCGCGTGAGGGTGCCGGCGTCCAGCAGGTGGGCGGGTACGAAGCGCGCGAGCTCGCCGCGGACCTTGTCGCGGTAGCCGTCGGTGTCGAGGCCGGCGCGCGCGGCGCCGACGATCCGGCTGCCGGGCGGCAACTGGCCGTCGTGATCGCGCAGGTAGAGGGCGGGCAGGAGCTTACGGACGGCGAGGTCGCCGGTGCCGCCGAAGACGACGACGGTACAGGGAGCGGCGGGTGACATGGCTTGTCCTCCCGAATGAGGGGGTGAGGGCTGTCACTGGCAACCGTAGAACATCTTCCGCACTGAAACAACAAACTTACGCATTTCTAAGAACAAAGTCCGGTTCGACGCAGCACGCCGCGGCTGCACGAGGCGCTCTCGGGTGCGGTTCCTTGGTTCAATGGCGGTATGAGCCGATCCTCCAGCGCGCCCGCCACAGCGGGCGAGGTCTTCGCCCTCGTCCGCGCCGGCGCCGCGACCACCCGAAGCGAGATCGGGCACCACACCGGGCTCTCCCGCACCGCCGTCGCCGCCCGGGTCGCGGCACTCCAGGACCTCGGCCTCGTCGTCGAAACGGAGGAGGGGCCCTCCACCGGTGGGCGGCCACCGCTCACCCTCACCTTCGGGGCCGGCGCGGGCATCGTGCTCGTCGGCGCGATCGGCCGCAGCCGCACCCAGCTCGCCGTCTGCGATCTCGCCGGGGAACTGCTCCGGACCGAGGGCCTCGAGCAGGAGATCGGGGCGAGCCCGGGCGAGCTGATGCCGAAGATCGCCGCGCACCTCGCCGACCTGCGCGACGCGCTCGGTCCCGGCGCGCCCCGCACCGTCGGCATCGGGGTGAGCCTGCCGGGCACGGTGGACACGGTCCGCGGCTGCAGCCTCGACTCGCCGATGATGGCCGGCTGGGACGGTGTCGAGCTGCAGCCCTTCCTCGCCGGCCTCGGTGCGGCGCCGGTGTTCGTCGACAACGACGCGAACGTCATGGTGCTCGCCGAAAGGCTCGGCGAACGACGGAAATTCGATGACATGCTCCTCATCAAGGCGTCCACGGGCCTCGGCGCGGGCATCGTGTCGGGCGGTGTGCTGCAGCGCGGCGCGGTGGGCGCGGCCGGCGAGATCGGGCACACCAAGACCGCCGCCGCGCAGGGCGTCCTGTGCCGCTGCGGCGACGTCGGCTGCGTCGAGGCGATCGCCGGGGGCTGGGCCCTGGTCCGCGACCTGCAGGAGCAGGGCCGGGACGTGACCCACATCCGCGACGTCGTAGCCCTCGCTGTCGGCGGGGATGCGGAGGCGCGCCGCATGATCCGGGACAGCGGCCGGCGGATCGGTGAGGTGATCGCCGGTGCCGTCAACCTCCTCGACCCGGCGGTGCTCGTCGTGGGTGGCGACATGGCCGAGGCCTACGACGTGTTCGTCGCCGGACTGCGCGAAACCCTCTATCGCGACGCGGTGTCCGTGGCCACCCGCGCCCTGCAGATCCTGCCCTGGTCGCACGGCGATCGCTCCGGGATGATCGGCTGCGCCTCCATGGCTCTCGACCAGGTGCTCAGCGTGCGCGCCGTGGACCGGATGGTGGCCGAGCGGGGCCGCTGATCCGGCTACTCCGCCGGTTGACGGCGGATGAAGTCGGCCATACCCGGGACGGTGAAGGCGATGCGACCGTGCTCCGGTGCCCAGATCAGGCCCTTGCGGATGGCCGAGTTGCGGACGTCGCTGACACCGGTGGCGGTCGAGCCCATCAGCTGGGCGACCTTCCCGGACCGCGGGGTCTCCTCGCCGGTGGCGGCGAGCGCGGTGAGGTAACGGCGCTCGCGGTCGGTTGCCCGGTTCCAGCGGGACGGGAAGAATCCCTCGTCGAGGTGACGCCGGCCCACCTCGACGGCGAGTTCGGCATCCTCGAGCTGAAAGGGGCTGTGTGGAGCGATGTTCCAGATCGCCTTCCCGTACTCCTGGAGGAAGTACGGGTAACCGCCGCTGGCCTGGACGAGCACGGCGAGCGCGTCGTCGGTGAAGTCCCCGCCCTGACGGCGTACCGGGATGCGCAGGGCGTCGGCTGCGGCCGCCGGCGTGAGGGGGCCGATGGTGCTGTAGAGGAACTGTCGCTCCGCGTACGAGCGGTTGCCGGCCAGCACCGCGGGAAGATTGGGTAGTCCGGCGCCGATGAGGAAGAACGGCCATTCGCGCTGGTTCGCCCGGTGCTGGACGGCGAGCAGCGCCGACAGCAGATCGGAGTCGAGGTCCTGCATCTCGTCGATGAACAATCCGAACGCGCTGGATCTGGGCCGCAGTTCGGCGGTGATCGCTTCGACGAGTTCCTCGAGGTCGAGATCGATGTCGCCGCTGGCTGCCGGACGCTGGTCGAGGGAGAAGCTTGCGGTCGCCGGGCCGAGGCCGAGGCCGAGGGAGAAGCCGCGGGCGAGGTCGATGAGCGGGTCGATCGCGTGCTGGATCCGGTGCTTGCGGCTGTAGCGGCGCAGTCCGACCGTCAGCTCCTGGGAGAGCTTGGCGCGGACCGCGGTGGTGCCGGCCTCGCTGGGGCGGGCCTCGATGGCGATGGTGAGCCATCCCTGCCGGTCGGCGTGCTCGACGAGGGTGTTGAGCAGGGTCGTCTTCCCGACCCCGCGCAATCCCGACAGGATCGGGCCACGGTCGTAGTTCTGCCGTTTGCTGCGGGCGACCAGGAGTTCGAACGCCCCGATCTGCTCGTCGCGCCCCTCGAGCGCCGGCGGCCGGAGTCCGGAGTCGGGCTTGAACGGATTGAGCTCGAGGTCCATGGGGCGAGTATAGAGACTTATGGAGTTCTATCTGAAGTTCTCCATAACTGACCATAACGTCCCATAGTCGCCCGCAGACACCAGACTTCTTTGCACTCTGGGGACAATGGTGCAACCATGCACTCTATGGATGAAAGTGCAACAACTCCGTCCAGGCGGCGGAACCGCCGGATGGAGCGCACCAGAGCCGCACTCGTCGGCGAGGCGCGCGCGCTCACCGCCCGACATGGTCTTGCCGGGTTCACCGTGGAGGAACTCTGCGAGCGGGTGGAGATCTCCCGGCGCACCTTCTTCAACTACTTCCCGTCCAAGGAGGACGCGGTCCTCGGCGAGCCCCCGCTCAGCCTGACCCCCGAGGAGGAGGACGCCTTCGTGGCCGCCGGGCGGCACGACGGGGACGGCATCTCCCCCACGCTGCTCCAGGACCTCGTCGCGGTGATCCTCGCCCAGATCGGGCGCACCGACTTCACCCGCGAGCACGCGAAGCAGTACCACGACATCATCCACCGCGAGCCGCAGCTGCTGCCCCGCATCCTGCACAACGGCGAGGCCCAGCTCCGGCGGTTCGCCGAGGTCGTCGCCCGGAGAGAGAACCTGCCTCCCGACGATCCGCTGCCGCGGACCGTCGTCTACGCGCTCGCCGACATCACCCGGCACACCGCCGACGAGTTCTTCGGCGACGACACCGATCGACCCTTCGCGGAGCTGCTGCTCCGCAACCTCGACATCGTCCGGCGACTGTTCGGGCAGCGACTCGACCCCATCGAAACGGCAGGAAACCCGTGACCGCAACGTCGTCCCGGCCCGCGGCACCACCGTTGGTGCTCACGCAGCGCCGGATCTGGCTCATCTTCTCCGCGCTGATCGCCGGCATGCTGCTGTCGAGCCTCGACCAGACCATCGTCTCCACCGCGATGCCGACCATCGTCGGGCAGCTCGGCGGCGTCGAGCACCAGGCCTGGATCACCACCGCCTACCTGCTGGCGACCACCATCGTGATGCCGATCTACGGAAAGTTCGGCGACGTGTTCGGCCGCCGCACCCTCTTCCTCGTCGCCATCGCGGTGTTCACCCTCGCCTCCGCCGGCTGTGCCTTCGCCACCGACTTCTGGTGGTTCGTGATCTTCCGCGCGATGCAGGGCCTCGGCGGCGGCGGCCTGATGATCCTCTCCCAGGCCATCATCGCCGACATCGTCCCGGCCGACCAGCGTGGCAAGTACCTGGGTCCGCTCGGTGCGGTCTTCGGTGTGGCCGCCGTCGCCGGCCCCCTGCTCGGCGGCTTCTTCGTCGACCACCTGACCTGGCACTGGGCCTTCTACATCAACCTGCCCGTCGGCGTGCTCGCCTTCGCGATCGCCTGGTTCACCCTCACGCTGCCCACGAAGCGGCCCGAGAAGAAGGTCGACTTCCTCGGAGTGCTCACCCTCTCGGCCGCCACCACGTGCCTGATCCTGTTCACGGACTTCGGTGGCGACCGGGGCTGGACGGATCCGCTGACCCTCGCGCTCGCCGTCGGAGTGCTCGTCGCGGCAAGCCTTTTCGTCCTCGTCGAGTCCCGCGCCGAGGATCCGATCATCCCGCTGTCGCTGTTCCGCAATCCGATCTTCGTCAACGCCACCGCGATCGGCTTCACCGTGGGCCTCGGCATGTTCGCGGCGCTGGCCTTCATGCCGACGTTCCTGCAGATGTCGTCCGGCACCTCGGCCGCGGTCTCCGGCCTTCTGATGATCCCGATGATGGCCGGCCTGATGGCCACCTCGATCGCCTCCGGCATCGCAATCACGAAAACCGGTCACTACAAGGCGTATCCCATCGCCGGTGCCCTCGTCACGGCCGCCGCGATGTTGTGGCTGACCACTCTCGAAGGCAGCACGCCGCTGTGGCTGATCTGCACGATGCTGTTCACCCTCGGCCTCGGCCTGGGTCTGATCATGCAGGTGGTCGTTCTCGTGGTGCAGAACGCCGTGCCGCCCACCGAGATCGGGACCGCGACCAGCACCAACAACTACTTTCGGGAGGTGGGCGCGTCCCTCGGCGTGGCGGTCTTCGGCACGATCTTCACCAACCGGCTGGCCGAGAAGCTCACCGCCGTATTCACCGGAGCCGGGGCCTCCCCGGAGCAGGCCGGCCAGGCGACGGCGACGCTCGATCCCGCGGCCCTGAACCAGCTGCCGGACTCCGTGCGCACCGGCGTGGTCGACGCCTACGCCGACTCCCTCGCACCGGTGTTCTGGTACCTGATCCCATTCCTGTTGGTGGCCTTCGTCATCGCGTGCTTCCTGCGGCAGATCCCGCTGTCGCACGAGGCGGGCATGGTCGCCCGCGGTGAGGCGGTCACGGAGGAACAGCTGACGCACGCGGCAGGCGCGCGACCGCACCCCGCCGAGGCCGAGGCCGGGAGTCGACCGGCCCCGTGACGGCGTCCAGGCGCGCGGGGTCGGCCAGCGCCGCCCGAAGGCGGGACAACGCGCGATGCTGACCCACACGAACGGCGCCGGGCGTCGTCCGCAGGACGGCGGCGGACTCCTCCACAGACAACCCCTCGACCACCCGCAGGCGCAGGATTTCGCGTTGCCTGCGGGTGAGCGTCGAGAGCAGCGCGTCGACGTGCTGCCGCTCGCAGCGCAGCACGCGCAGCTCCGGACCGTCCCTCTCGCATACGGAGTCCGGCCGATTCCCGCGTGCGGCCGCGGCGTCGGCGGTGTCGAGGGCCTGGGTGGGGGTTGTCATCGAGTCGTGCCTTCCTTGCTGTGGCATGACGCATCGCGTCCGTTCACGCACCCACACAACCGGACGACCCTCGGGCGTCCATGGGAGTGAGCCGTGGATCTGCTGGGAAGTGCGCCTTCGGTGAACCCGACACGTGTCGGGGACACCGGTCACCGAGGTGCCGATGCCACTGCGGTGCCGGAGATCGCCACTGCGGTGCCGGAGATTGTCACTGCGTACCGGAGATCGTCACTGCGCGCACGGGGGATCCGCCGCCGAGTGCGCAGCGGTCCGTCCCGTCCTGCGTCAGCAATCCGAACACCCGGATCTTCGCATCGTCGCGAGTGGTGACGACGACGTGGTCCCACGGACCCCCGGCCGGGGCGTCGTCCTCGCGGGTGAGGTGCGGTCGCAGAGCCGTCCACCGATGCCAGTGCCGCGCGAACGACGACTCGTTCACCACGCGCCCGCGAGCGTGCTGTCCGGCCCGCGCGACATCGCGGGGCACGTCGAGGAAGACCAGCACCGGCGTCCAGCCTCGTCGCCGTGCCAGGCGGGCCGTCCAGTCGCGTCGGCGCCTGCGCGTGGCGGTGTCGTGAACGGCCACAGGCCCTTCGCTCCGGTGCGGTCCGGCCAGGAGGGTGCGCACCACGTCGAGGGTGTGCATGAGATGGACCAGTGGCCGATACCAGCGATACGGCAGGCCCGGCGGAAGCGCGGCGGCGAGGCGTTCGGCTCGGCGCTCCGGATCGAGAACGGTCAGACCCGGGATGTCGTGCTCGATCCGGCGAAGCAGGGTGCTCTTACCCGCTCCGGGAACGCCACCGGCCATCAGGAAGACGGCACCGGTGTCGCGCCCGGACGGGTGTCCCGGGTGGGGGACCGTCGGAGCTGAGGTGGTTATGACGATTCCTTTCCCTGCGGGCAGATTCGTGATCGATTCTGCCGTCTCCAGAATGCCGGCAGGGACTGGGCCGACGCTGAGTCCTTCCTGAGGTCCGGCTGTGAAACCGGGCCGCACCTCGCGGCCCGGCGCTCGCGCCTCGTCCGGTCGACTGTCACGCAGTTCTGTCACGCAGCTCCGCGAGCGCAGCGGTGCGCTGTTCGATCCAGGACCGCATCGAGTCCGCGCTCGACTGGAGGGAAGCGGCCGGGAGTGCGTCGCTGACAGGGACGGTCGAGACCAGGGTGTCGAGCATCTCGAGGGCGCGTCCGCTGCCGTACATCTGTTCGTGGAGGTCCCGGTAGGCGTCCTCGTAGACCTGGGTGAAGGCGTCGGATTCGAGGAACCGTGTCTTCAGGCTGTTGCCGGACTGCACCCGGCCTGCCCCCTGCCCGCCCTGCGGTGCAGCTGCGCCCGGAGGCAGCATCCCACGCGGCTGGGGCATGGTGCCGGGGTCGGCCGCCGCGGTGCCGGCCTCGCCCTGCCCGGGGCCGCCCATCGCGCCGGGTGTCATCGAGACGGTGTCGTGCGGGCCGGTGGTGACATCGCCTTGCATGGCCAGGTTCAGGTCCCAGGACACGACGGAGAGCTTGCCCGTCTGCAGGTCGTACCAGAGGTAGTAGTTCTGGCCCGGCCCGCTCATGTCGTCACCGTTGACGAGCAGGTTCTGCGTGGCGACGTACCGCGCGAACGAGTCCACGTCCACCCACTCCGACAGGTGTGCGCCGAACTCCTCGTCGCTCGCCGAGTCCAGCCACTTCAGGAAGCTGACGACCGGCTGCAGGTTCCCCGTCCCGACCGCATTGATCTGCTCGAACTGGTCGGCGTAGTCCGACTGGTCGTCGCCGATGTACTCGAACCGCGACGACGCGTCCGCCTTGTACAGGTAGCCGTCGGAGTCGAACAGGGAGTTCGCATACGTGTCGTCGGGGTGTTCGAGCAGCAGGCGCGTGGTGGTGGCGCTGTCGTTGACCGAATAGACCGTGTACGCGTAGCGCTGCGTCGGCTGCCCGGTCTCCGCGGTCAGCGACAGGGCCATCGCCTCGTTGAGCACGGGCGAGCCGGGGCGCACCGAGATCTCGGTCATGCCCTGGTAGGCGCGGCCGCCGGCGTTCTCGTCGAAGCTGATGAGCAGCGGCAGCGACGTCGGATCGTCCTCGGACGCCTGCGACATGCCGCCCGGGCCGCCCATGGCCGCCGGATCGAATCCGTCGGGCAGCTCCATCCCCTCCGGGGGCTCGAAGCCCTCGCCGCCGGGCCCGGCGTCCTCGCCGCGCACGCCCATGAGGGTGGAGTTGCCCTTCAACCGCACCGAGACGTCGGTGATCAGCGTGCCGTCGATGGTGACATCGGCGGTGACCCACTTCTTCTCGCCGGTGCTCTGGAAGGCGGTGATCATCTCGTCGTATTCCGCGTCGGTGATCTCGACCGACAGTTCGTGCGGGACCGAGGCGTCGAACAGGTCCACCGTGCCGGTGATGTTGTCGGTGATCTCCGAGGCGATGATCGTCGGGTCGCCGGTGATGTACGGGCGGATGCGGGTCGCCCCGAACACGGTCGCCAGGATCGTCACGAACACGACGAACACAGCCAGGAGTTTCCAGTGCCGGCGCAGCGACGTCGGGACCCGGTGCCGGAGCCGGCGCCGCGGCGGCGACTGCCCGGCGGTGGGTGTGTCGTCCATCAGATGTCCGTCTGGTCGTATCCGGTCAGGACGGTCACCCGCTGGCCGGTGTTGACCGCACTCAGGGCCGAGATCAGCTCGTTCGGCTTCGTGCCCTTCTTCAGCTGCGCGGTGTAGTACAGCTCGGTCAGCGCACCGGAGCGAACGGATTCGGTCGAGACCAGTTCGAACTCGGAGCAGTACCGGATGAGCACGTCCTCGACCAGCGCGTTGTACTCCTGCTCCGGCGGCACCTGCACCTTCACGACCTGACGCTGGACGTCGAGCTTGAACCAGTTGAACTTGTTCATGATCAGCAGCACCAGGCAGATCGCGATCGTCGCGGCGATCGCCAGCAGGTAGAAGCGGGTGCCGGTCGTCATGCCGACGGCCATCACCAGGAAGATGAAGCCTACATCGCGAGTTTCCTTGATGGCGTTGCGGAATCGAACCACCGACAGGGCGCCGACGAGTGCGAACGCGCGGGCGATGTTGGAGCCGACGACCAGCATGATCAGCGAGATCACCATGCCGACCAGCACGAGGGTCTGCACGTAGGACTGGCTGTAGGAGACGTTCCTGTGGGTGTGGCGGTAGACCCAGCCGATGATCGAGGCGAGCACGAACGACAGCGACAGCGACACGATGATGTCGAACGTCGTGAACGTCCCGCTGAGGTCTTGCAGGTCGAAATTCATGATGGTCCTGGTTCGGTGTAGGGACGGGAACGGCGCCCGTGCGGGGGACGCGGGCAGACGGTGCGGCGGTCAGCGCGCCATCGTCGAGGTCTCGAAGAGACCGGTCGGCACACGGTCGTCGAAGCCTTGCGGCAGAACGAGTTCGGGGGCGCCCATCCGGGAGCGCGGAGCGAGGCCGAACGCCTCGACGGACTGGCAGTACTTCGAGACGCGGACGACCGACATGTCCAGCCGGGCGGTCAGATCGGTCGCCCAGTACGGAACGCGTTCGTTGGCCTTCAGTTCGACGATCGCCAGCCTCGGCGGGACGACGAACCGGTTCTGTGCTCCCGAGGGGAAGTGGAAGTCGCGGTCGCGGCCGTGCACCTTGTGGTCGATCGTCACTCGCAGGCCGAGGTCGGCCTCGCGGCCGACGAACGCCTCCCGCAGGTAGCCGGTGGTCACGATCGGCCGCAGGTCGAGGTTGCCGATCAGCGTCGTCACCTCGTGGACGAACGGGCGTTGCGAGGGTTCGCAGTCGATCTCCTGCCGTCCGTCGAGCCAGCGTCGCGCGTTCCCGTACGGCACTGCGATGCGCCGTTTCTGGGTGACGCGGTTGACGCGCTGCTTGATCTCGATGTGCACCGGCGTGTCGTCGGTGCATTCGGAAGGGTTGCCGTACAGGCGCATCCGCAGCTTGCGCCGGAACCGCAGGCCCTCGATCTTCTCCCAGTAGAACCGCAGGTCCGGCGTGTCGTAGTAGAGCGAGGTGACCGGGTACCCGCCGTGGGGCGAATACGGATCGGTGTCCATCCGCGCCGCGAGTTCCCGCCGCAGTTCGGGGACCTTCATCTCGTCGACGAAGTATTTGATCTCGTAGCGGTTGAAGGCGTGCAGCCTGCCGGCGGTCTGCTGGTAGCCGGTCGGTGCGGTGGGGACGTCCTCCGCCCGGTGCGTGCCCTTCGCGGAGGACGTGCGGAATCGGTCGAACACTCCCATGGAACCGGCCTCTCGTCGGCGAACCGCTGTGCGGTGAACGCGATGCGAACGACACCAGTACAGCCGGTGACGCTCGAGGAACCTTGGGACGTTCCTGGCAGTCTGCTGGCAACGGGTACGCCGAGCGGGACGGCACCTTCGTCTCCGCGACACGAACCGACGAACGCCCCGACAATCAGCGAATGGTGGTCGCGGACGGCTGTGGACCGCGCGGCTGTGCGGTCGTGCGGATTCGGGGGAGCGAACTCGTCGCCGCTCTGCGCCTCAGGTTCCGGCGGACCGGATTCCCAGGACTCGGTGCCACCAGCGCCGACGCGGCGGCTCGGGGGCATACTCGCGCAGCACGGCGGCCGCTGCCGCGGCCCGCTCGGCGCGTTTCGACCGCAGCTCCGCCCGGTCCGCGGCCCACTGCCGGACCACCTCCTCCGGGTCGACCCTGTGGATGGGGACCAGGGGGCCGCTCGGTGCGCGCAGGCAGTCCACGATCCGCCGGTTCAGCTCCCGGACGATCTGCCGCACCGCCGGCTCGGAGGGCACGTCGAGCACGGTGCTGCGCAACCGCTCGATCTCCTTGCGCAGTTGCAGCGGGGGCGGCAGCAACGCCTCGGTCGACAGTCCTTCCCGGCGCAGATAGTCCTTCACCCACCACAGCTCGTCGTCGCTGCGATGCGGGATGGGTTTGCCGGCTCCCCTGAGGTTGTCGAAGTCGCCCCGCTCCTGCGCGACGCGGATCTGACGTTCGATCCACGACTCGAAGGTGATGTCCGGCCGCTTGCGCTCGGTCATGGAGGCGATTGTCCTCCGCGGGGCGCCGGGTTTCACGGTCGCGGGGTGACCGGGACCGTCGCCGACACGCCGATCGGATCGGAGACGAGGGGCGTCGCGACCATGTGCCAGCGGCCGCACGCGCAGCGCTGGTAGTGCACCACACCTTCGCTCGTCGGGTGGCGGGAGACCTCGGTCCAGTGGTGGCGATGGGATGTCTGCATGCCACCCAGCGTGATGTAATGGCATTGTGCATCTCAACCCTTACGGCGAATATGCCGTGCGGCTCGCCGCGGATCTGGTGAACGACCCACCCGTGACCGTCGACGCGCTGGTGCAGCGCTGCGTCGAGGCGGGCCTGGTGATCGACTTCCCGGTCGGTGCCGACGACCTGCTCGGCGTCGGCGCGATGCTCGGACGCTGGTGCCGCGTCGTCGACGCGACCGGGGACGCCGAGCGCGCCGCGCTGGTCAACGAGATGCTTGCCGCCGCATCGGCGTACCCGCGCATGACGAACCACGCCGGCGACGGCTGGCACCTGCACTACCGGGACGACCAGCATTCCCTCGCCGGTGTCGTCGAGGCCCTCGTCTCCGTGGGAACGGCCCTGCACCTGGTGGGCCGGGGCATGCACCGCCTCGGCCGCTGCGCCCTCGACGAGTGCGACCACGTCTACGCGGACACCTCCCGCAACGGGCGGCAGCGGTACTGCTCGCCGCGGTGCGCGAACCGCGACGCCGTGCGCCGGCACCGGGCCGCGCACGTCGGGTGAGCCGGGACGATCAGCGCGGAGCGGTGCCGACGACGACGGTCGCGAACGCGTCGTCGCTGTGTACCACCTGCGGGATCAGCCCGCTGCGTGCGAAGCACTCGGCGATCCCGGCGGCCTGCCGCTCGCTCGATTCGACCAGCAGGTGCCCGCCCGGTGCCAGCCATCGCCCGGCCGTCGCGGTCACCCGCCGCAGCAGGTCGAGGCCGTCGGCGCCCCCGTCGAGGGCGATGCGCTCCTCGTGGTCCCGGGCCTCGGCGGGCAGCAGCGCCAGGTCCGCGGTCGGTACGTACGGCACGTTCGCGAGCAGGAGATGGACGCGCCCGCGCAGCACCTCGGGGAGCGGGTCGTAGAGGTCGCCCTCGTACACCCGGCCGCCGAGCGCGGCGACGTTGCGGCCCGCGCACCGCACCGCGGCGGGATCGAGGTCCGTCGCATGCAGGTCCACCCCGGCAACGGCCGTCGCCACCGCGGCACCCAGGGCCCCCGAGCCGCAGCACAGGTCGACGACGACGGCGCCGGGCAGGGCGAGAGCGACGGCGCGATCGACGAGGAACTCGCTCCGCCGGCGCGGCACGAACACCCGGGGGTCCAGGAGGATGCGCAGGCCGTGGAACTCGGTCCAGCCGAGGATGTGCTCGAGCGGCTCGCCGGCGGCTCGCCGGTCCACCATGCCGGCGAGCTCGCCGGGCGTGCCGGCGGCCTCGACGAGCAGCCGCGCCTCCTCCTCCGCGAACACGCAACCCGCGCGCCGCAGGGTGGCCGCGACGGCGGAGGGATCCGGCGGAGTCGGCATGCGGCGGTGTCCCGGTCTCAGTCGGCGAGATCCTTGTATTCGGGGTGCTTGTCGATGAAGCCGTCGACGAACGGGCAGATCGCCACCACCCGCTTGCCGCGGGCACGCACGTCGTCGAGCGCGAACCGCACCAGCGTGCTCGACAGGCCTTGACCCGAGTAGGCGCGGTCGACCTCGGTGTGGTCGAACACGAGTTGAACGTCGCCGTCGGGGTGGTACTGGGTGTAGCCGACGACGGTGTCGCCGTCGCGCAGTTCGTAGCGCTGTTGCTGCGGATTGTGGACGGCGAAGACGGACGGGTCGCTCATGGCATTCCTCCGGCTGTTCAGGTGTTGTCGAGCAGGTGCGCGCGCATCGCGGTGTACGTGTCACCGAAGCGGGTCACGTCCTGACGGCTGAGCAGGTCGAACACGTAGGAGCGTACGGCCTCGACGTGTCCGGGGCTGGCCTGGGCCAGCTTCGCGGCGCCGGCCTCGGTGAGTTCGGCCAGCATGCCGCGCTTGTCCTCGTCGCATTCGACGCGTTGCACCCAGCCGGCGTCGACGAGGCGGCTGATCGCGCGGGTGACGCCGCTGCGGGTCGTGACGACGGCGTCGGCGAGGGCGCGCATGCGCAGCCGCCGGCCGGGGGCCTCCGAGAGGGCGACCAGCAGTTCGTAGTCGGTGAGGGACATCCCGGAGTCTTGGGTGAGCTGCTTGTCCAGGGCGCTCATCAGCAGCCGGGTGCTGTCGAGGTAGGCGCGCCAGGTGCGCTGCTCGTCGTCGCTGAGCCACCGGGTCTTCGTCATCCGTCGAGAATAACCGGGTGGTTGCTCAGGAAATCAATTCGGCCGTCACTGTTGCGGGGGACGTACCGGGTGCCGGCTGACGATGGAGATCCGGTTGAACGCGTTCATCGCCACGGCAACCCACGCGATCGCGGAGAGTTCGTCCTCGGTGAGCCGGGCGCGCGCGAAGTCGTAGTCCCGGTCCTGCAGGTGACTGTCGGGCAGCGTGGTGATCGACTCGGCGAGGGCGAGAGCGGCCTGCTCCTGCTCGGTGAACAGGTCCGTCTCCCGCCAGGCTCGCAGCACCGCGAGTCGCTGGGTGGTCTCGCCCTCGCGCAGGGCGTCCCGGACGTGCACGTCCAGGCAGTAGGCGCAGCCGTTCATCTGGGAGACGCGTACGTTCACCAGCTCCACGAGCCGACGCTCGAGTCCGGCGTCGGCCGTGGCCTGGCGGATCGCTTTGGCTACCTCGATCTGCGCCCGGTACACCGGGCGGGTCTGCTTGTCGATCGGGACGCGCGCCTCGCTCACTCCGGCGGCGATACGTGCACGGAGATGTAGAGGGCTTCGCCGAGCTGCTCGAGCAGGCCCAGCTGGGTCTCCAGGTAGTCGATGTGCTCTTCCTCGTTCGCGAGGATCTCCTCGAAGATGCGGGCCGAGGTGATGTCGCTGACCGAGCGCATGTACTCGGAGCCCTTGCGGAGGCGGTCGCGGGCCTCGATCTCGACCTGCAGGTCGGCCTCGAACATCTCCTTGACCGTCTCGCCGAGCCGCAGCGTGCCGAGCCGCTGGTAGTTGGGCAGGCCCTCGAGGAACAGGATCCGGTCGGTGAGGGTTTCGGCGTGCCGCATCTCCTCGAAGGATTCGGCGCGGGTGTGCGCGGCGAGCTTGGTCCAGCCGTTGTTGTCCTGCATCTTCGAGTGCAGGAAATACTGGTTGATCGCCGTGAGCTCGGCGGTGAGCTGCTCGTTGAGGTACTCGATGACCTTCTTGTCGCCCTTCATGGCGCCTCCCGGGGACCGAACGCGGATCGACCGCCGGGTAGGGGTCTAGACGGCGGTCTCGAGTTCGATCCTCTCATCCCGCTCGCGGGATGCGCGAACGATCGCCGAGATATTTCGGACGCACCGTCCGCAGTCGGTGCCGGCGCGGCAGGCCGCGCCGATCTCGCGGGTGCAGCGCGCCCCGGCAGCGATGTGGGCCTCGATGTGCCGGTGCGAGAGAGCGTGGCAGCTGCAGACGATCATCGAGACCCTCCTGGACGTACTACTTAGGTTCACCAAACCTTACCTCAATGAGGTGTGGCTTACCTGTGAGCGTAGTCACAATCCGGCCTCGGGCGCCCCGGGCAAGTGCCCAGTCCCGGCCCGGGGTGCCCTGAGGCCGGTGCTGCCGGGCTCAGGGCTGCCGAGTTCAGGGCTGCCGAGTTCAGGGCTGCCGAGTTCAGTGCTGCTGTGACTGCAACTGCGACGCCACCACCTGGTTGATCCGCTGCAGACCGCCGGGGGTCAGACCCGGTAGCTGTCCCTCGATGGTCCGGACGATCGTGCTGTCGTCGATCACCTTCTCGCTGGACTGGATGAGCACGGTCCCGGCGCCCGTGAAGTCGAACTGCCGCTCCTCGCCGGACTGCACACCGAACATGCGCGCCCCCGCCGCCACGAAGCCGTTGACCCACGCCTCGTCGTAGTGATGGCTCGGCGACGGGCAGTCCGCCCACCCGACGAGCGCCTCGGGATCGACCCGCAGCGGCGGCTCGGCGAACATCACGGGCCCGTTCGACGACGCGAGGAACTTGCCCGTCCCGATCAGCGTGAGGAAGCCCGGCACGATCGACTGGTTCAGCGACAGCCCGGGCTCGAACGCGAGCAGGTTCGCGGCCCGGATGGTGAGGTTGCCGTCGTCGAGGTCGTAGGAGTTGATGTCGTACCCACGGTCACCGAGGATCAGCTTCCCGTACCCCTCGGCGACGACGTAGTCGCCCATGTACAGCGGGGCCGAGAACTGGTGCGCCACCATCTGCAGCAGCTGCCCCTGCAGTCCGTGGGTGAGCGAGGTGAACTGCACCTGCCCGTAGTAGGCGATCATCGCGCCCTTGGACAGGAACCACGGGCTCTGCAGGTCGATGCAGAAGGCGTAGTGGTTGCCGGGCAGGTTGTCGCTGCCGACGAGGTGGGACGGGTTCAGGACGACGCTCACAGTTTCTCCTCCGACGCTTGCACGTAGACGATGCCCTGACCGGTGCATTCGAGCTGGAGGCCCTCGCCGCCGCTGCGCCCCGCGGTGCGCCAGCTCATCGCGGACTTCAGTTCCGTCCGCACCGGTCCGTGGGCGGCGATGAAGGACTGCGGGTCGACGACGACCGGGGCCGGCCCGCCGACCTGCAGCTCGAGGAATCCACCGTGCCCGAGCAGCACCGCGGCCCCGCGCCCGGACAGCTGGGTGGTGAACATGCCGGTGCCGGTCACCATGCCGGTGGCGGCGCTGCGCAGCGCGCCCAGGAAGCCGCCACCGCCCCCGCCGCCCCCGGCCGGGGGCGCCGACATCGACACCACCGAGCTCTGCAGGCTCGCGGTGTATCCCAGCAGCCGCGACGCCTCCACCCGCAGCTCGCCGCCCGCGGACAGGTCCACCACGTGCACCTCGAGGCCGCGGAAGCCGTAGTGCACCACGCCGTTGCCCTGCGCGAGCATCGTGCGTTCGTGCTCGCCCTGCATCATCCGTCCCGCCATCCCGGCGATCCCGCCCATGCCCGGCATCCCACCGGCCCCGGGTACCTGGTGCGGAGCGAACTGCACCATGCCGGTGTAGAACAGCATCGCGCCGCGACGGGCGACGACCGGCCCGGACTGGTTCAGATCGACCTTGACGACCTTGCCGTTGATCTTCGAGAACACCGCTGTCTCCGTCATCGCTGCCTCCCTCACCGCTCCGCCGGCTGGATGGACACGACGCCCATGCCGTCCCACCGCAGCGAGAACGCCTCGCCGCTGCCCTGACCGACGAACGTGCGCCACGAGACGTCGGTGACGAACGACTGGCTCAACTGTCCCTTCGCGCACACGAACGCGTCCGGGTCGACGACGAGCGGGTACTGCGGCGAGACCTCGAGGTGGATCAGTGGGCCACCGGCCGACAGCAGCGCGACCTGCCCGCTGCCGGTGACCGTCGTGGTGAACAGGCCCTGGCCGCTCATGTTGCCGCGCACCCCGGCGAACGTGACGTTCGTGGTGAGGTTGCCGTTCAGGGCGAGCAGTTGCTCCGACTCGACCTGCAGCGTCTCGTTGTTCAACTCGAGCACCGTGACGTCCTGCCCCTGATGGGCGAGATAGACCACGCCGTTGCCGGCGCACTCCATCAGCGACAGGCCCTCACCCGTGGCCCGCTGCCGCAGGCCGGCCAGCACGCCCTCGCCGCCGCCGAATCCGGCCGACTTGAACTGCACCTGACCCTCGTACGCCACCATCGACCCCGACAGTGCCCGGATGCTGGTGTTGTTCAGGTGCGCCTCTATGACCCGTTTCGATCTCTCGACCAGTCGCATGCGCGAACACGATAGACGCTCGGCCGCCGGTGCGCCCTTCCGGCTCGCGCCCGCCCGATGCGGACACCCCCACAATGGGTGCGTGCCCGATGTTCCCGACCGGACCCTGCTCGGCCGCGCCTTCGCCGTGCTGGGCGCGTTCACCGCCGAGCGCCCGCGCCTGACCCAGTCGGAACTGAGCCG
The DNA here is from genome assembly GCF_015654185.1 of Rhodococcus sp. M8. Taxonomy (NCBI): domain Bacteria; kingdom Bacillati; phylum Actinomycetota; class Actinomycetes; order Mycobacteriales; family Nocardiaceae; genus Rhodococcus; species Rhodococcus sp. M8. The sequence goes on along the minus strand of NZ_CP064065.1, from coordinate 3,473,615 downwards.
CCGGACCGGGCTGCCCCTGCCGACGGTGTTCCGGCTGTGCGGCCAGCTCGTCGACGCCGGGGCACTCGAACGCCGTGCGGACGGCAGCTATCAGGTCGGGGTGCGGGTGTGGGAGCTCGGCGCCCTCGCGCCCCGCGCGCACGGCCTGCGCCAGGTGGCGATGCCCTATCTCGAGGACCTGTTCGATGCGACCCGGGAGAACGTGCAGCTGGTCGTCCGGGAGGGGCTCGAGGCGCTCTACGTCGAGCGGTTGTCGGCGCGCGGTGCCGTGGCCGTGGTCGGCCGGGCGGGCGGCCGGCTGCCGCTGCACGCGTCGAGCGGTGGGCTGGTGCTGCTCGCCCACGGCGGGCCCGAGCTGCTGCAGGAGGTGCTCGATGCCGGGCTCGAACGGTTCACCCCCGCCACGATCACCGACGAGGCCCGGTTGCGGCGCGTGCTCGACGGCGTCCGCCGCACCGGCATCGTGATCTGCCGCGAATACCTGAACGTGGGCACGATGGCGATGGCGGCACCGATCCGGGAGCGTTCCGGCCGGGTCGTCGCGGCGATATCGGTGGTGGTGTCGATCGATGCGGATCCCGCGCCGTTGATCCCGGCCATGCGAGCGGCGGCGAGCGGCATCTCCCGGCGGCTGACCTGAAAGCTGTCTTTCGCTGAGTGAAAGTGGGGGGTGACGACGTGGACCTTCCTTCGGGACAGTGAGGGTCGTCACCGCTTCCCGATCCCGAGGAGTCCCCCATGAGCGAATCCCGCACCCAGGTCGCCGTCGTCGGCGCCGGCCCCGCCGGGCTGATGCTGTCGCACCTGCTGCACCTGCGCGGCATCGAGTCCGTCGTGCTCGAGGCGCGCTCGCGGGAGGACATCGAGGCCACCATCCGCGCCGGCGTGCTCGAGCAGAACACCGTCGACCTCATGGTCGAGACCGGCGTCGGCGACCGGCTGAAGGCCGAGGGTTACGAGCACCACGGCGTGGAGTTCCGTTTCGGCGGCAGGGGGCACCGCATCGCGTTCGACGAACTCGTCGGGCGCGCGGTCACCGTCTACCCGCAGCACGAGGTCAACAAGGACCTCATCGCCCGCCGTCTCGCCGACGGTGGCGACCTCCGCTTCGGTGTCTCCGACGTGCAGGTCCACGACCACCTCACCGATCGGCCGTACCTGACCTACACCGACGCGCAGGGCAACCCGCAGCGCCTCGACGCGCTGCTCGTCGCCGGCTGCGACGGCTCGCGCACCGGCACCCGCGGTCTGATTCCGGCGCCGCAGGTGCGCACCGACCACTTCCGGCAGTACCCGTTCGCCTGGCTCGGCATCCTCGCCGAGGCGCCCCGCTCGTCGGAGGAACTGATCTACGCCCGGCACGAGCGGGGCTTCGCACTGATCTCCACCCGCACCGCCGACGTGCAGCGGCACTACCTGCAGGTGGACCCGGACGACGACGTCGCCAACTGGTCCGACGACCGCATCTGGAGCGAACTGCACGCCCGGGTCGACGGGGAGGGGGCCGAGATCAAGGACGGCCGGATCTTCGAGAAGTCGATCCTGCAGTTCCGCAGCTTCGTGTGCGAGCCCATGCAGCACGGCAACCTGTTCCTCGCCGGCGATGCCGCGCACACCGTCCCGCCGACCGGCGCCAAGGGGCTCAACCTCGCGGTCGCGGACGTGTTCGTGCTGGCCCGTTCGATGGACGAGTACCTCACCCGCGGTGAACGCGGCCGGCTCGACGGTTACACCGCGGAAGTGCTGCCGCGGGTGTGGCGGGCCCAGCACTTCTCGTGGTGGATGTCGTCGATGCTGCACGCCCACCCGGGCAGCAGCCCGTTCGACAACAAGCGCCAGGACGCCGAGCTCGACGCGATCACCCGTTCCGTCGCCGGGCGCACCCTGATCGCCGAGCAGTACACCGGGTGGCCCCTGGTCTGACGCGCCGACGCCTCCGCGTGCAGCCTGCTCCGGGTCGAACGGGAGCTTGTCGCGCCGAGCGGGCCGTGACGGCGGCGTCGGCCGAGTAGCTCCGACGACAAGTTCCCGCTGGACGCGGAAACCTCCCGCTCGTCGGCCGAGTGCGGACCGTCAGTACGACGCGCGGCCGCCGCTCGCGTCGTACACGGCGCCGGTCGAGAAGCTCAGCGCGTCCGAGGAGAGCCAGGCGACGAGTTCGGCGATCTCGTCCGGCCGGCCCATCCGGGCCATCGGCGTCAGGCTCTGCGACCGCGCCAGGATCGCCGGATCCGTTCCGGCGTTCATTGGGCTCTCCACCGCCGCGGGCGCAACCACGTTGGCGAGCACCCCGGTCGTCGCGATCTCCTTGCCGAGCGACTTCGTCAGCGCGATCACCGCGGCCTTGGACGCCGAGTAGGCGCTCTGCTTCGGATTGCCGTCCTTGGCCGCGATGCTCGCCAGGTTCACCACCCGGCCCCAGCCGGCGCCGATCATCGCGGGAACGAAGGCGCGGCACGCGAGGAACGTGCCGTCGACGTTGATGCGGAACGTGCGGTGCCAGTCGGACAGCGCGGTGTCGACCAGCGGCGCCGACGGTCCCACGACGCCGGCGCTGTTGACGAGGATGTCGACCCGGCCCAGGCGTTCTCGCAGCCGTTCGACGGCGACGGGGTCGGTGACGTCGACGCGTTCGTCGGCGCCGTCCGCGATGTCGGCGGTGACGACCCGGACGCCCGCGGCGGACAGCCGCCTCGCGCAGGCCGCGCCGATTCCGCTCGCCCCGCCGGTGACGAGCGCGGTCGCGCCCGAGGGATAGGTCACCATACGGCTGCTCCTCGCCGGTGTGTGGATAGTAGTCTGAATCCATGTGCGAAATCGAAACAATCGGAGACGCACCATGTATGAATCTGGATATACGGCTGTAGGTGCAGCCGTCAAGTCCCCGAAGGGATCGACATGGAGATCCGCTGGCTTCAGGCCTTCGTCGCCGTCGCGGAGGAACTGCACTTCGGCCGGGCCGCCGCCCGCTTGCAGATGGCGCAGTCACCCCTGAGTCAGACGGTGCGCAAGCTCGAGAAGGACCTCGGTGTGCCGTTGTTCGAGCGCAATACGCGCAGCGTCGCCCTCACGGCGGGCGGTCACGCCTTCCTGCCCCACGCCTACCACATCCTCGAAAGCGTCGAGACGGCACGGCAGGCCACGCGCGCGTCCGCCGGCGGCGTGTACGGCCGCATCAAGATCGGGTTCACCGGTGTGCTGAACCATCTTTCGCTCCCGCCGCTGACCCGGGCGCTGCGACAGCGTTACCCGGACATCGAGCTCGACCTCGTCGGCCGCATCATGACCCGCGAGGCGGTCACCCAATTGGAGAGTGGTGCATTGGATCTCGCGTTCGTCGGGCTGCCGGTCCAGTCCACGGCGGTGGCCACCCGGCTGATCCGCCGCGAGTCGTTCGGTGCCGTGCTGCCCTCCGACCACCCGCTCGCCGGAGAGCCGGAGATCGACCTGCACGAACTCGCGGACGACGGCTTCATCACCACCCCGTTGTCGGCGGGGTCGGCCCTGCAGGAGAGCGCCATGCGTGCGTGCCTCGACGCGGGGTTCCGCCCGCGCGTGGTCCAGGAGATCACCGACCCGTACATGATCCTGGTGCTCGTCTCGGCCGGCGTGGGGGTGGCGTTGATGACGTCGAGCATCGCGACGATCACGCCGCCGGGCACGGTCTTCGTCCCCCTCGCCGGAGAATCCGTCTACATGCACCACGGGATCGGCTGGTCGCCCCGGCGCGTGTCGCCGGCGCTCGAGGTGGCCTTGAAGGTCGCCGAGGAGATTCTTCCGACGCCCGATTGAGACGATAAGGGTCTTTATCTGAGACTTTTTCAGTGTTGGACGCTGCATAGTGCGGCGTGTCACGCTCGTCTCGTTCCGGCGACTGTGAGGGCCATCACCGAATGGCCGACTCGGCGTCCGTCGGATCCTGGGACGAAAGGAACGCCATGGCGAACACGCACGCTGCCGGCCCCGACGGACGACCGAACGAGAACGCCCGCCGGGCGGCCATCTCCGGTTTCCTGGGCAGCACCCTGGAGTACTACGACTTCTTCATCTACGGCTCCGCCGCAGCCCTCGTCTTCGGGAAGATCTTCTTTCCCGGCGACGGAGCCACCTCGACGCTGCTGTCGATCAGCACCCTCGGCGTCGCATACATCGCCCGCCCGCTCGGCGCCGTGCTGTGGGGGCACTGGGGCGACAAGTTCGGCCGGCGCAACGCCCTCCTGGCCTGCCTGATGCTGATGGGCATCGCCACGTTCGTCATCGGCTGCCTGCCCACCTACGAGCAGATCGGCATCGCCGCGCCGGTGATCCTGGTGCTGCTGCGCCTGCTGCAGGGCCTGTCGGCCGGTGGTGAATCCCCGGGCTCGTCGTCCCTGACGCTCGAGCACGCCCCGGCGCACCGGCGCTCGTTCTTCACGTCGTTCACCATGAGCGGCATCATGTTCGGCATCGTCATCTCGAGCCTCGTGTTCATTCCGGTGGCATCGCTGCCCGACGAGGCGCTGTACTCGTGGGGCTGGCGGGTGCCGTTCTGGCTCAGCATCGTCGTCACGGTGGTCGCGGTGTGGCTGCGCCGCAAGCTCGACGAGCCCGAGGTGTTCGAGGAACTCCAGGAGAACGGCGAGACCGCCACCCTGCCGGTCGTCGAGATGTTCCGCTCGCACTGGCGCACCGTCCTGCGGATCAGCCTCAGCGCCACGTTCGCCATGATCAACACGATCGTCAACGTCTTCGCACTCGCCTACGCCGTGCAGGTCGAAGGCTTCGAGCGCTCCACGATGCTGTGGGCGATCGCCGCCGCCAACTTCGTGGCGGTACTCAGCCAGCCCGTGGCCGGGCTCCTCGCGGACCGGATCGGCCGCAAGCCGGTGTTCGTGTTCGGTGCCCTCGGCTCGGGCGCGATGGTGTTCGCCTTCTTCCACGCCATCGGAACCGGCAGCACGCCACTGGTGTTCGCCTCGGGGATCGTGCTGATCGGCTTCTTCTACGCCATGCCGAACGGTGTCTACCCGGCCTACTTCCCGGAGCAGTTCCCGGCCCGGGTCCGGTACACGGGCATGGCCGTGAGCCTCATGCTCGGTCTGCTCGTCGCCGGATTCACACCCGCCGTCGCGCAGATGCTCTCGGCGGGGGACACCAGCAACTGGGCCCCGGTCGCCTGGATGTGCCTGGGCTTCGCGGTGCTGTCGTCGATCGCCGCCCTCACCGGTCCGGAGACCTACCGCACCCCCACCGAGGACCTGGGCGAGCGTCGCCCGGCGCCGGCGGCGCGACCGGCGCAGGAACTCGTCCGCAGCGACGTCTGACCGGCCACCGAGCCCCGGCGCCCGACGCGCCGGGGCCACGGGCCCGTCCCACCCCCGTAGGAGTAACCGTGACCCCGTCCACCGCCCGCCACCGCATCCGGCTCGTGGGGGCAGGCATCGCCTCGTCCCTGTCGCCGGCCCTCCACGAGCGCGAGGCCGCCGCACTCGGTGTGAGCGACTACCGCTACGAACTGCTCGACCTCGAGGCGGAGAACGTTCCCGTCGAACGCACCGGCGACCTGGTGCGCGCCGTCGTCGCCGGCGGCTGCACCGGCCTGAACATCACCCACCCGTGCAAGCAGGTCGTCATCCCGGCCCTCGACGGCCTGTCCGACAACGCCCGCCTGCTCGGCGCGGTCAACACCGTCGTCGTCCGGGACGGGCGCCTGATCGGCCACAACACGGACCACAGCGGATTCCTCACGGCGCTGCGCCGCGGGCTGCCCGATGCCGCCCTGGATGCGGTCGTGCTGGTCGGTGCGGGCGGTGCGGGCTCGGCGGTGGCCTACGCGCTCGCCGCCGCGGGTGTGGCGGACCTGCGGATCGCCGACGTGGACACCGCCCGCGCCGCGGACGTCTGCGCGCGACTGTCCACCGCCTTCCCCGCGACACGGGCCACGGCTCTGCCGGCGGAGGCGATCCCCGCCGCCCTGCGCACGTGCACCGGGGTGGTCAACGCCTCGCCGATCGGCATGGTCGGCCACCCCGGAACGCCGTTCGACACCGGCGCCCTGCACCCCGGGCTGTGGGTCGCGGACATCGTCTACCGGCCGATCCGAACCGAGCTGATCGCGGCCGCAGCGGTTCTCGGCTGCGACGTGCTCGACGGCGGGCAGATGCTCGTCGCCCAGGCCGCCGACACGTTCGCGCTGCTGACCGGGATCCGTCCGGACGTCGACCGCATGCGGAAGCACCTCGACGAGCTGATCTCGGACCGGGTTCTCGTGGCCGCGCCGGTGGACCGTGCGCCGGCCGGACGTCCCGATGCCCACCAGGAGATGGAATGAACACCACCGCGTCCTTCGCGCAACCGCTGGACATGGGTTCGGTCCGTTTGCGCAACCGCTTCGTGTCCGCGCCCATGGAACGCAACTACTGCGAACTCGACGGCACGATGACCGACCGCTACATTGCCTACCTCGAGCGACGTGCCGCCGGAGGCGCCGCGCTCGTCTTCACCGAGGCGAGCTACGTGCGGGCCGACGGCAAGGGCCGCATCCGCCAGATGGGTGTGGACGTCGACGAACGCATCCCCGGCATCGCCCGGATGGCGGAGGCGGTGCACGCCCACGGCGCGCTCGTCGGTGTCGAACTCAACCACGGGGGCCGCACCGCGCAGGGCGCGGTGAGCGGATTCGTCCCGGTCGCCCCCACCCCGATCCCGTGCGCGGTCGTCGGCGGCGAGATGCCCGAGCAGCTCGACAGCGACGACATCGAGCACCTCGTCGAGTGCTTCGGTGAGGCTGCGGCACGCTGCGCGGAGGCCGGCGTCGACGTGATCTCCCTGCACGGCGGGCACGGTTATCTCATCCACCAGTTTCTCTCGCCCGCATACAACCACCGCGACGACGAGTGGGCCGAGCCGACGCTGTTCGTCAACCGGGTCATCGACGCGGTCCGCACCATGGCGCCGGGTATCACTCTGGGACTGCGTTTCTCGGCCTTCGAGGCGGTCGACGGCGGGCTCGACGCGGAGACGACGCGCGAGCGCATCGACGCGATCGACACGCACCGGCTGGACTTCCTCGACGTTTCGGCGGGCAACTACGAGTCGGGGCAGTGGATCATCCAGCCGGGGGAGTGGCAGCGCGGTCTGCTCGCCCCGTACGCCGAACCGTATGCCCGCGACTTCGACATCCCGGTGGGCGTCGCCGGCCGGATCAGCTCACCCGAGACGGCGGAGCAGATCATCGCCTCCGGCCGGGCCGACTTCGTGAGCATGGCCCGGACCCTGCACGCCGACCCGGACTTCCCGAACCGTGCCCTCGACGGGGGTCGGTACCGGCCCTGTATCGCCTGCAACTACTGCATCGACAGCCTGGCGGCCGGGCCGATCCCGTGTTCGGTCAACCCGTGGGTCGGTCGCGAACTCGAGCAGCCCTCGACGCCGGCCGGGACCGCGGTGCGCGTCGCCGTCGTGGGCGGCGGACCGGCCGGCACGGCGGCCGCGCGTGAGCTCGCACTGGCGGGCCACAGCGTCGATCTGTACGACGAACGCGGCAGTCTGGGTGGCGATTTCGCGTTGGCCTCCCGGCTGCACGAGTACCCGGAATACCATCGGATCGTCGACTGGTACCGCGACGAACTCGCCGACCTGAATGTCACCTGCCACACCGGTACGAGAGTCGATGCCGCCACGCTGGCCCCGCTCGACTTCGACGCGATCGTCCTCGCGACCGGCGGGCGCGGACCGGCGATCGACCTTCCCGGTGCCGGCACGCGACGGATCCGCGACGTGCGGGAGTTCCTCGCCTCCGGGGACCCCGCGCCCGAGTCGATCACGATCTTCGGTGCCGACCGGGAGGCCGCGGCGGTGGCCGACGACCTGCTCCAGCACGGCACGAGGGTGGTGATGATCGGTCCGCAGGAGACGATCGCGCACGATGTCGGCCGTCGCGGCAAGATCGTCCTGCTGCCCCGGCTGGCGGCGAGCGAGAACCTCACCACGTACCTGTCGTCCGTCGTCACGCACATCGAGGCCGACCGGGTGGTCATTTCGACGAACGGGCAACAGCGCACCGTGCCCGCTCCCGGGGAACTGCTCGTCTCGCACGGCGTCGAGCCACGCGCCGGCCTGCTGACCGAGCTGCGGCGGCTCGCGCCGCGGCTCGGCGTCCATTCCGTCGGGGACGCGAGCGGCGACGGCGGCTCCCTTCATGCCGCGCTCGTCACGGCCGCCGACGTCGCCGTCCGCATCACCGCGGCCGCCGATTCGCGCGTGGGGGCCGACGCGTGAACCCGGAGACCACCGCGCCGGCACCGGATTCCGTGCGCACCGCGCTGCCGCGTCTCGGCCTGGGCACCTGGCCCCTCGTCGGGCCCGACGCCACGCGCGCCGTGCTCGCCGGCATCGAGGCCGGATACCGGTTGATCGACACGGCAGCGATCTACGGGAACGAGGACGCCGTCGGCGCCGCCCTCGCCACCTGCGGCGTGCCCCGCGACGACCTGTTCGTCACCACCAAACTCCGCGGCAGCGACCATGTTTCCGGCGACGTTCGCGGTGCCGTGGAGCGGAGCCTCGAGCGCCTCGGCCTCGAGCGGCTCGACCTGTTCCTCATCCACTGGCCGCTGCCGCGGTTCGACCGGTACGCCGCGGCCTTCGAGGCCATGCTCGAGTGCCGCGACGCCGGGCTCGTCCGCTACGTGGGGGTTTCCAACTTCCTCGGCCACCATCTGCGCAAGGTGGTGGCCGAGACCGGGGAGGCTCCCGCCGTCAACCAGATCCAGATGGACCCGTCGCTGGCCCGCCTGCCCGTCCGCCGCGCGAACGACGAGCTCGGGGTGTTCACCCAGTCGTGGAGCCCGCTCGGCCGCGGCGAGGTGCTCGGCGCCCCCGTCGTCGCCTCGATCGCGGACCGCGTCGGCTGCACGCGTGCGCAGGTCGTGCTGGCCTGGCACCTCGCGCAGGGCGTCGTGCCGGTCGCGCGGTCGGCGAACCCGGCGCGCCAGTCCGAGAATCTGGCCGCCGTCGACGTGGAACTCACGGCGGCGGACGTCGCCGCGCTGAACCGTCTCGACCGCGGCGAAGCCGCGGCCCGGGACGTCGAACGAGAGGAACACTTCTGATGCCCCTTCGTGCAGGCATCGTCGGATGCGGAAAGATCGCGGGCAACCACGCGCACGCACTGCAGCAGGTGCCCGGCGTCGAGGTCGTCGCGTGCTGCGACCCCGACCTGGAGCGCGCTCGCGCATTCGCCGCCCGGCACGGCATCGCCCACGCCGTCGGATCGGTGGCGGAGTTGTTCGCTCTCGGCCTCGACGCCTGCACCGTCTGCACACCACACCCCGTGCACGAACAGATCGTCCGCGCCGCCGCCGAGGCCGGGATCCACGTGCTGTGTGAGAAGCCGATCGCGGTGGACGTGGCCGCGGCCGACCGGATGATCGCGGCCGCCGACCGCGCGGGCATCACCTTCGGGGTGTTGTTCCAGCGCCGATTCTGGCCCGCGGCGCGCCGCATCAAGGCGGCGATCGAGGACGGCCGCCTCGGCGTTCCCGTCCTCGGGGAGGTGTCGGTGATCCTGCACCGCCCGTCGACCTACTACTCGGCCGACGCGTGGCGCGGGCGGTGGGACACCGACGGCGGGGGCGTCCTCATGACGCAGGCCGTACACCAGATCGACATGCTGCAGTGGTTCATGGGCGCGCCGGTCCGCGTCAGTGGCTTCGTCGGCACCCGCTTCCACGGCGAGCACATCGAAACCGAGGACAGCGCCTCGGCCGTCGTCTCGTTCGCCTCCGGTGGCACCGCGACGATCACCGCCACCACCGGCGCCAACCACAACCTCGGCAACCGCGTGACGGTGATCGGCGCAACCGGGGCGATCGCGAGCGTCCTCGAGTTCCCCGAGGGGCGTGAGGGCGTCAACGAGCTGTGGACCGCGCCGGGCGAGGTGGAGCTGCGAACCCCGTATTCCCCCGAGGTCGACGCCAATCTCGACGTCCGCGACGTCAACGCCGGCCTCGCCGACTTCCACACCCTGCAGGTCCAGGACTTCGCCGAGTCCGTGCTGACCGGCCGCCGGCCCGCGGTGACCGGGCGGGACGCCCGCGCCTCCCTGGCCGTCGTCGCCGCGATCTACGAATCCTCCCGCACCGGCCGGGTCGTCGACCTCGCGCCCGCACCCACCCTCGTCTCGTCCGGCAAGGAGCTCCGATGACCCCCGACACAGTGTCCGAATCCCTCACCTACGACGTGGTTGTCGTCGGGTCCGGCGCGGGCGGGCTGTCCACGGCCGTGGCTGCCGCCCACGGGGGCGCCTCCGTGCTCGTCGTCGAGAAGGCGGACGTGTGCGGCGGCGCCACCGCCTGGTCGGGCGGGTGGATGTGGACGCCGCGGACCCTGTTCGCCCACGCCGACGGGGTGCACGAGGACCGCTCGGAGCCGCGCCGCTACCTCGAACACCGGCTCGGGGACAACTTCGATGCCGCCAAGGTGGACGCGCTCCTCGACGGTGCCCCCGAGATGGTCGAGTTCTTCGAACACCACACGGCGCTGCAGTTCGTCCCCGGCGCCGCCATCGCCGACATCCACGGTGACACCCCCGGCGCCGGCACGGGACACCGCTCCGTCGCGCCGAAGCCCGTGAGCCTGCGCCGCCTCGGACCCGACGTCGCCGCGCTGCTGCGGCGGCAGCTGTACGAGACCTCGTTCCTCGGCATGGGCATCATGGCCGGCCCGGACCTGCAGGCCTTCCTGCACTCGACCCGCTCGGGCCGGGCGTTCCTGCACTGCGCGCGCCGCGTCTCGACCCACATGTTCGACCTCGCCACCAGGCGTCGGGGCCAGCAACTGGTCAACGGGACGGCGCTCGTGGGCCGGCTGCTGCGCTCCGCACTCGATGCCGGCGCCGACATCCGCGTCGCCACCGCCGCCACCGCACTCGTCACCGACCCGTCCGGCCGTGTCGTCGGTGTCCGGCTCGAGGGCCCCGACGGCGCCTACACGGTGTCCGCCCGCCGGGGTGTCGTCCTCGCGACCGGCGGGTTCACCCGCGACCTCGACCGGCGGCGAGAGCTGTTCCCCCGCACCCCGACCGGACGCGAACACTGGACGCTCACGCCGTCGACGACGACCGGTGACGGCATCTCGCTGGGCGAATCCGTCGGTGGCCGCCTCGACCGTTCGCTCGCCTCGCCGGTGGCATACTGTCCCGTATCCCTCGTCCGGTACCGCAACGGCAGGCAAGGCGTGTTCCCGCACATCCTGGACCGCGGAAAGCCCGGTGTCATCGGGGTGCTGGCCGACGGGCGCCGTTTCGTCAACGAGGCGCTCGGATATCACGACTACACACTGGCAATGGTCGAACAGGTGCCGGACGGCGAGGAGATCTGCTCCTGGCTGATCGCCGACCAGCAGTACCTGCGGTACTTCCCGCTCGGCATGGCCAAGCCCTTCCCGATCCCGACGTGGCCCTACCTGCGATCCGGATACCTCTCGAAGGGCCGGACGCTCCGCGAACTCGCGGAGCGGATCGGCGTCGACCCGGACGGGCTCGAGAAGACCGTCACCGCGTTCAACGAGAGCGCACGCCTCGGGGAGGATCCCGAATTCGGCCGCGGCACCACCCCGTTCAACGTCAAGTCCGGGGATGCGGACAACCCGTGGCCCAACCCGTCCCTCGCGCCGCTCGAGCGCGGACCGTTCTACGCCGTCAAGGTCGTCCCCGGCAGTTTCGGCACGTTCGCCGGCCTGGTCACCGACTCGTCGTCCCGGGTGCTGAACCGCGAGGACCGGCCGATCGACGGGCTGTTCGCGGTCGGCGTCGACCAGTCCAGCGTAATGGGCGGCCACTACCCCTCCGGCGGAATCAATCTGGGCCCGGCAATGACCTTCGGGTACCTGACCGGACGCCGCCTCGCATCGACCACAGGAGCCACCCGATGAGCACCCCGCTCGGCCTCGCCGCCCTCACCGTCCTCGACACCCCGCCGCTGCAGCACGTCGATCTCGCCGAACGGCACGGATTCGACACGATCGGACTGCGTCTGCTGCCCGCGGCGCCCGGCACCACGGCCTACCCGCTGCATGAGGACGACGCCGCGCTCTCCGCGCTCGTCCGCCGTCTCGCCGATTCCCCGGTCGAGGTGTTCGATCTCGAGATCATCCGTCTCGGTCCGGATTTCGACCCGTCCGACTACGCTCCGCTGCTCGAGGCGGGCGCGCGGCTCGGGGCGCGGGCCGTCCTGGTCGGCGGCGACGACCCCGACCGGGCCCGTCTCACCGACTCCTACGCGCGGCTGGCGGAGCTGTGCGCCTCCTACGGCATCGTTGCGAGCCTCGAATTCATGCCGTGGACAGCGGTTCCCGACGCGAAGACGGCCGTCGAGATCGTCGCCGGGGCCGACGGTCCGGCCCGCAGTGTGCTCGTCGACGCGCTGCACGTCGCACGCTCTTCCACGACCGTCGCCGACCTGGCGGTCATCCCGCGCGAGTGGTTGCACTACGCCCAGATGTGCGACGGCGCCACCCCCGCCCCGCGCGATCACGCCGAACTGATCCGGCACGCCCGGGAGGAAAGGCTCGTGCCCGGCACGGGCGGCATCGACCTCCCGGCGATCTGGTCCGCCCTGCCGGAGGGGTTGCCGGTGAGCATCGAGCTGCCGAACGAGCCGCTGCGCCAGGCGATCGGCACGGACGCCTGGCTCGAGCAGCTCGTCACCGCCACCAGGGCCGTGCTCGGACGTGTCCCGGCCACCGCGATCGTCGAGTGAATCCGGAGCGCAACCGAATTCGCTCGCAGTACCGGAATCCGCCCACGCCGTGGCGTGGGCGGATTCCGGTTCGCCGCACGGATCCTGTGCGGGCGGCGGTCAGAGCCCGAGGTCCTTGGCGATGATCGTCTTCATGACCTCGCTGGTGCCGCCGTAGATGCGGGTGACGCGGGTGTCGGCGTAGAGCCGCGCGATCGGGTACTCGGTGATGTAGCCGTAGCCGCCGTGCAGCTGCAGGCACTTGTCGATGACCCGGCCGGCGGCCTCGGTGCAGAACAGCTTGGCCTTCGCCGCGTCCGCGACGGTCAGCTCGCCCGCGTCGTGCAGGTCGAGGGCACGGTCGACCATGAGCCGGATCGCCTCGACCTCGGTGGCGCACTCGGCGAGGACGAACTTGGTGTTCTGGAACGACGCGACCGGCTTGCCGAACACCTTGCGGTCCTTGACGTACGCGATCGCGTGCGAGAGCGCCGCGGCCGAGGACGCCGATGCGCCGAATGCGATGGTCAGCCGCTCCTGCGCGAGATTGTGCGTCAGGTACGAGAATCCGGATCCCTCCTCGCCGAGCCGATCCGTCACGGGCACCTTCACGTCGGTGAAGGACAGCTCGGCGGTGTCGGACGCCTTGAGGCCGATCTTCTCGATCTTGCGGCCCACGGCAAAGCCCTCGGAGGTGGTGTCGACGACGAGAATGCTCAGCCCCGCGCGGCGGTCCTCCGGCGTGGCGGGCGCCGTGCGGCACACCACGAGGATGCGGTCGGCGAGCGCACCACCGGTGATGAAGGTCTTCGCGCCGTTGACGACGTAGTGGCTGCCGTCGGCCGACAGCTTCGCCGTCGTCGAGATGTTTGCCAGGTCCGACCCGGTGCCGGGCTCGGTCATCGCGATCGCGAACATCAGGTCACCCGAGGCGAATCCGGGCAACCAGCGCTGCTTCTGCTCCTCGGAAGCGTACTCGAGCAGGTACGGCAGGATCAGGTTGGAATGCACCGAGTAGCTGCCGAAGGACACGCCCGCGGCGGCCGTCTCCTCGGCGACGACGGCGTTGAACTTGATGGACTTCTCGCCGCCCCCGCCGAACTCCTCGGGCACCTGGATGCCGAGCACGCCGAGCTCACCGAGACGGCGGTAGAAGTCGCGCGGCGGATGCCCCTCGACCTCCCAGTCGTGGTGGACCGGCGCGACCTCCTTGGCGATGAAGTCGCGGACGAGCTTGCGGAAGGCCTCGTGGTCCTCATTGAACACGGTTCGCTGCACGGAAAGGTTCTCCTTCGAATGGGGTCGATGCGGATCAGAGTGCGTAGCTGCGCAGTACGCCCTTGCTGATGATCGTCTTCTGGATCTCGCTGGTGCCCTCGCCGATGAGCAGGAACGGCGCCTCGCGCATGAGCCGCTCGATCTCGTACTCCTTGGAATAGCCGTAGCCGCCGTGGATGCGGAAGCTGGCCTGGGTGACCTCCGAGCAGTACTCGCTGGTGAGGTATTTCGCCATGCCGGCGGCGACGTCGTTGCGCTCGCCGGAGTCCTTCAGCCGCGCGGCGTTGACCATCATCAGATGAGCGGCCTCGACCTTCGTCGCCATCTCCGCGAGGGAGAAGGAGATCGCCTGGTGCTGCGCGATGGGCTTGCCGAAGGTGGTGCGCTGCTGCGCGTACCGGGCGGCGAGTTCGAACGCGCGGATGGCGACGCCGCAGGCTCGGGCGGAGACGTTGACGCGGCCGACCTCGACGCCGTCCATCATCTGGTAGAAGCCGCGGCCGGGAGTGCCACCGAGGACATCGGTCGCCTTGGCGCGGTAGTTGTCGAAGATCAGCTCGGTGGTGTCGATCCCCTTGTAGCCCATCTTGTCGATCTTGCCGGGGATGGTGACGCCGGGCACGACCTCGCCGAAGCCGGCGGGCTTCTCCACGAGGAACGTGGTGAGATTCTCGTGGGGCTTGGCGGCACCCTCCTCGGTGCGCACCAGCGCGGCCACGAGGGTCGAGCTGCCGCCGTTGGTCAGCCACATCTTCTGGCCGTTGATCACGTAGTCGCCGTCGGCGTCACGCTTGGCCTTCGTGCGGATCGCGGCGACGTCCGAGCCCAGTTCCGGCTCGGACATCGAGAAGGCGCCGCGGGTCTCGCCGGTCGCCATCTTCGGCAGGTAGTAGTTCTTCTGCTCGTCGGTGCCGTGCTGGCGCAGCATGTAGGCGACGATGAAGTGGGTGTTGATCACGCCGGACACGCTCATCCAGCCGCGGGCGAGTTCCTCGACGCACAGGGCATAGGTGAGAAGCGACTCGCCGAGCCCGCCGTACTCCTCGGGGATCATCAGCCCGAACAGGCCCATCTCCCGCATCTGATCGACGATGGCCTGCGGGTAGGTGTCCGAGTGCTCGAGTTCCTGCGCGTTCGGGATGATCTCCCGGTCGACGAACTGCCGGACGGTGGCGAGGATCTCGGTCTGGAACTCGGTGAGGCCGAGGGTCTGGGCGAGACGGGTCATGCGAAGTCCTTCTCGAGGGCGGGGAGGGTGCCGGCGGGGACACCGACGGTCCCGTCGGTGGCGAGACGATCGATCTCCTCGGGCGTCAGGCCGAGGTGTTCGCTGAGGACGGCGGCGGTGTCGTCGCCGTTGGCCGGCGCCGGCCGGGGTGAGGGGTGGAGGCCGTCGAACGACATCGGCAGGCTGGGGGCCAGGTGCCCGCCGACGCGGGGCTGCTCAACGTACTGGAACATCGGATTGGCGGTGACGCGAGGGTCTTTCGCGATCTCGGCGAAGGTGCGGTACCGCTCGTGCAGGATCGAGGTGCCCGACAGGGCGGTCTCCACCTCGGCGGCGGTGTGCTCGCGGAACCACACGGCGAACAACGCGTCGAGTACCTCGCGGTGGCGGTAGCGGGCGCCCTCGTCGCGGAAGTCGGCGCCGAGGGCGGCTTCGAGCGCGTCGACCGCGGCCGTCGTGCCGGTCAGTTCGGTCAGGTCGCGGAAGTGGCGCGGGGTCAGCGCGACGACCATGAAGGACGCGCCGTCGGAGGTGGTGAAATCGCGACCGTAGGTGCCGTAGACGGCGTTGCCGATCCGGTCGCGGTCGGGCCCGCCGAGCTGGGCCTCGGCGAGGTAGCCGAGGTTGCCGACGGTGGCGAGGGCGACGTCTTCGAGGGGGAGCACGATCTTCGCGCCCGCACCCGTGACCTCGCGGCGGTGCACCGCGGACGCGACCGAGAGCGCGGCGTAGAGACCGCACGCGACGTCCCACGCCGGCAACAGGTGATTGACCGGTCCGGCGTGGCCGACGGGGCCGGTGGCGAGCGGGAAGCCCGCGGCGGCGTTGACGGTGTAGTCGACGGCGGAACCGCCGTCCGCGCGGCCCAGGACCTGCACGTGGATCAGATCGGGGCGGATCGTGGCGAGCTCGTTGTAGTCGAGCCAGTCGCGTCCCGCGGCGTTGGTGACGAGCACCCCGGCGTCGGTGATGAGGTCCCGGATCAGCTTGTGCGCGTTCGGGTCCCGGAAATCCGCCGCGAGGGAGCGCTTGCCCTTGTTCAGGCCCGCCCAGTAGATGGACTCGCCGTCCTCGGTGACGGGCCACCGGTGGTAGTCGGCAGCGCCGCCGATCGGGTCGACGCGGACGACCTCGGCGCCGAGCTGCGCGAGCGTCATGCCGCACAGTGGGGCTGCGATGAAACTCGAGACCTCGATGACCCGCACACCGGCCAGGGGCGCGGTGGACGAGGGAAGCTCGTCGATGGAAGCAGTGGAGTTCATATCGCCTGTCCTCATCCGGGCGGACGCCGGAGCCCAGGGCGCGCCGGCGAAGCTGTCCGAGCAAATATGCAGCACCGCCGGGCCACAGGGCCAACACCGTTCGGCTATAGGTCGGTTAGCGCCGATCAATGGCCCTCGCATTGGAGGGCCGGAAGTCCATAGGTTTCGACGATCGATCGATTCGTCGACGGGACATTGCCTCAGTGACCTAGACCACGTTGAATGGATCCCGAGCGCCTGATCGGTGCATCTCCTTCGATCGCCGACGCACCGTCCCGATCGATATATCCCTTCGAGCCATTAAGGGGACACTCCGGTGACCACTGGCGAAATCTCGCACGACGCAGCGCACGGCGCCCCGCCGAAGGGGGCGACACCACTCGTCAGCGGCAAGCAGGCATGGGGCATGACCGGCCTCGTGATCTTCCTGTACGTCGTCAACTACGCCGACAAGGCGGTGCTGGGCATCATCGCGCAGCCGCTGGCTCGCGAGCTGGGACTGTCCTCTTCCCAGATCGGCCTCGTCGGATCCCTGTTCTTCGTGACCTTCACACTCGGCGGCTTCCTGGCCGGCCCGCTCAACAAGTACCTCACCCTGCGGTGGGCGCTACTCGCGCTGGGCGCGATGTGGTCGGTGGTCATGCTGCCGCTGGTCGTCTCGGCGAGCCTGGTGATGCTGATCGTCACCCGCATGCTGCTCGGCCTGGCCGAAGGCCCCAGTTCGGCGCTCATGCACACCGCCGCGTACTCCTGGCATCCCCCGGCCAAGCGCGGCCTGCCCGGCGCCTTCCTCGCCGGCTCGGCGTCGGTCGCCAAGATCGCCCTCGCCCCGGTCCTCGCCTACATCACGGTCGAGTGGGGCTGGCGGGCCGCCCTGGTCTCCCTGTCGATCCTCGGCGCCGTGTGGATGGCCTCGTGGCTGACCGGCTGGAAGGAAGGCCCGTTCACCGCGACGGCCGTGAAGAAGGGGACCGGCACCGCATCCACCGAACCGTCGGTGCCGTGGAAGAAGATCTTCCTCACCCGCACGTTCATCAGCTGCGCCGTCCTGATCATGGTCGTCTACGCGCTCACCACCGTCGTGCTGACCTGGCTGCCCTCCTACTTCGAGGTGGGCCTCGGCTACAGCGCCCTGCAGGCCGGTTCGATGTTCGCCCTGCCGTCGATCGTCGGTCTCGTCCTCATGGTCACCTCCGGTTCGGTCACCGACCGGCTCGCCCAGCGCGGCTACCGCTCCCGGGTCGTGCGGATCATCGTTCCCGGCATCGGCGTCCTCGTCTGCGGTTCGGTCCTGGTCTTCCTGCCCAGCATCGGCACCCCCGGCCTCGCCGTCGCGGCCGTGTCCATCGGCTACGGCTTCGGCGCGATCGTCTTCCCCCTGATCAACGCCGCCATCTCGGAGCTGTGCCCGCCGCAGCAGACCGCCGGCACGATGGGCGTGTTCCTCGCACTGATGGCCGTCGGCGGCCTGATCGCCCCCTACGGCACCGGCGTGCTCGTCGACAACGCGGCCACCCCGGCCGAGGGCTACGCGACCGCCTTCCAGGTCATCGGTGCACTCGGCATCGTCGCGGCGATCCTCGTCCTGATCTTCGCGAACCCGGAGCGCGACCGCGCCGTCATCCGGGGCGAGTCGGACGCCACCGCGAAGGCATAGCTTCCGCCTAACGGAGTCATCCACCGAATGTCCTTTCCCCACCGGCCGGGTGCGTGATCGACTCGATATCGAGGACCACCACCCGGCCGGTCGTCGTCTCCGCTCCTCGCTCTTCTACTGCAGTAAGGAATCCCCATGCGCGATGCCGTGATCGTCGATGCCGTCCGTACTCCGATCGGGCGCCGTGGCGGTGCCCTGTCCGAGATCCATCCCGCCAACCTGTCGGCACACGTGCTCGGGGCCCTCGCCGACCGCACCGGGCTCGATCCCGCGTCGGTCGAGGATGTCGTGTGGGGTTGCGTGAGCCAGGTCGGCGAGCAGGCCGGAATCGTCTCACGCAGTGCCGTGTTCGCCGCTGGCTGGCCCGAGACGGTTCCGGCCACCACCGTGAACCGCGCCTGCGGGTCGAGCCAGCAGGCCGTCTCGTTCGCCGCGGCTACCGTGATCTCCGGTCAGAGCGACGTGGTCGTCGCCGGTGGCGTGGAGTCGATGAGCCGCGTCCCGATGGGCAGCGCGAGCAAGAACGGTGAGCACTTCCCGGCCGAGGTTCTCGAGCGGTTCGGTGTCGAGGGCTTCAGCCAGGGCACCGGCGCGGAGATGATGGCCGAGAAGTGGGGCCTGTCCCGCACCGCGCTCGACGAGTACTCGCTGCGCTCGCACGAGCTGTCCGCGGCCGCGACCGACGCCGGCGCCTTCGCCGGGCAACTCGCCCCGATCGCCGGCCTGAGCGCCGACGAGGGCATCCGCCGCGGGGGCAGCCTCGAGTCCCTGGCCAAGCTGAAGACCGTGTTCAAGGAGGACGGCGTGATCCACGCCGGCAACTCCTCGCAGATCTCCGACGGCGCCGGTGCCCTGCTGATCACCACGAGCGAGTACGCCGCGGCGCAGGGCTGGACCCCGATGGCCCGCATCCACACCGCCGTCGTCGCCGCCGACGATCCGGTCATCATGCTCACCGGTCCCATCGCGGCCACCGAGAAGGCGCTGAAGCGGTCGGGCCTGTCCATCGACGAGATCGGCGCCTTCGAGATCAACGAGGCGTTCGCCCCGGTGCCGCTCGCGTGGCAGATCGAGACCGGCGCCGCGATGGACCGGCTCAACCCCCTCGGTGGCGCCATCGGCGTCGGCCACCCGCTCGGCGGCTCCGGCGCGATCCTCATGACCCGTCTCGTGCACCACATGCGCGACAACGGCATTCGATACGGCTTGCAGTCGATGTGCGAGGCCGGCGGCATGGCGAACGCCACCATCCTCGAACTGCTCTGACACCCCGCTTCGCATTTCACGAAAAGGAACGAAAGATATGGAACTGAAGGGTCTTTCCGTCGCGATCACCGGCGGCGCCTCCGGTCTCGGCCTGGCCACCGCCCGCCGCGTCCTCGACGCCGGCGGCACCGTCACCCTCATCGACCTGCCCGGCTCGCCGGGTGCCGACGTCGCGAGCTCCCTCGGTGACGGCGCGGCCTTCGCCGCCGCCGACGTCACCGACGCCGAGCAGTTCGCCGCCGCCCTCGACGTCGCGCACGAGCGCGGCGGCCTGCGCGGACTCGTGCACTGCGCCGGCGCCGGCCGGAAGATGCGCGTCCTCGACAAGGAGGGCAAGGCCGGATCGCTCGAGGACTTCGAGTTCGTGATCCGGCTGAACCTGATCGGCTCGTTCAACGCGCTGCGTCTCGGTGCCGAGCGCATGGCCGCGCTCGAGCCGGTCGACGGCGAGCGTGGCGCCATCGTCATGACCGCGTCGGTCGCCGCCTTCGAGGGGCAGATCGGCCAGATCAACTACTCGGCGTCCAAGGCCGGCATCGTCGGCATGACCGTCGTCGCCGCCCGCGACCTGGCCAGCAAGAACATCCGCGTCAACACCATCGCGCCGGGCATCATGGACACCCCGCTGCTCGCGCGCCTGCGCGACGATGTGCGTGCCTCGCTCGAGAAGACCGTGCCGAACCCGGCGCGCCTGGGCCGCCCCGACGAGTTCGGCCGGCTGGCCACCAACATCCTCGAGAACGGCTACCTCAACGGTGAGACCATCCGTCTCGACGGTGCCATCCGCATGGCCCCGCGCTGAGGTGGGACGGATGACCATGAACCTGCCGGATCCGTCGACGATGTCGCTGTCCTACCCGGACGTGACGATGGGCGTGTGGGCGCCGAGCATGGCCGCCCTCTACGGCGACCGCCCGGCGATCGTCGACGGGGAACGGGTGTGCACGTACCGCGAGCTCGACGAGCGCTCCGCGCAGTTCGCCTCCGCCCTGCAGGGAGCCGGTGTCGCCCCGCGCGACGTGGTGCTGCTGCACGTGGGCAACTGCATCGAGTTCATCGTGGCCTACTACGGTGCGCTGCGGGCCGGCGCCACCGTGACGCTGGTCAACCCGCTGCAACCGGAACCGGGCCTGCGCAAGCAGATCGAGGAGACGGGCGCCGTGGCGGCGGTGACCCAGCCGCAGCAGCTCGGTGTCCTCCTCGGCGCCGCGGCGGGCACCACGGCCGCGACGATCGTGGTGGTCTCCGACGAGCCGGTGGAGGTGCCCCCCACCTCCGCGGCCGTCGTGCGGTACGACGAGTTCCTCGCCGGGCAGCCCACGGCGTTCACGCCGGCGGAGGTCGCCGGAACGGACGTCGCGCACCTGGCCTTCACCGGCGGTACCACCGGCATCTCCAAGGGCGTGCGCGTGCTGCACCGCAACGTGGTCGCCAACGTGACCCAGATGTGCGGGTGGCGGGCCGCCCACCAGGTCGTCACCACCGACGATGGGCTGGTCGCGCTGCGCCCGATCGAGGGTCTCGATGTGCACGGGGTGATCCCCGGTGAGGGCGCCACCGTCGTCGTGTCGCCCCTGTTCCATGCCCACGCGCTGATCAACACGTCGTTCCTGCTGCTGTGCGGCCTCACCCAGGTGCTCGCGGGCCGCTTCGACCCCGCCCGCATGCTCGAGCTCGTGGAGCGGCACCGCGCCAGCTACATCACCGGCAGCCCGGCCATGTGGCATGCGCTGGCCACCCACCCCGACGTCGCCCGCCGTGACACCACGTCGGTGCGGGTCGTGTCGTCGGGGGCGGCGCCGATCGACCACGTCACGCTCGAGGCGCTCGGTGCAGCGTTCCCGAACGCCCGCGTGGCCGAGGGCTACGGCCTGACCGAGGGCACGTGTGTGGTCACCGCCATGCCGCTGATCATCGGGTCCACCTATCGTCTCGGCAGTGTGGGCCTGCCCGTCTTCGACACCGAGATCGAGATCCGGGTCCAGGACGATCCGAGCGTCGTCCTCGGCGAGGGCGAGCGCGGCGAACTGTGGGTCCGTGGGCCTCAGGTGACCGACGGCTACCTCGGCCATCCCGAGATCACGGCCCAGCAGTACGTGGACGGCTGGCTCGACACCGGCGACATCGCCTACCGCGATGCCGACGGCTATCTCTACATCTGCGACCGCGCCAAGGACATGCTGATCTACAAGGGCTACAACGTGTATCCGCGTGAGCTCGAGGAGATCCTGGTGTCCCATCCCGCGGTGTCGACGGCGGCGGTGGTCGGCCGCGAGGCCGGCAACGTCGGGCAGGAACCGGTCGCCTTCGTGGTGCCGGTGCCGGGCGCGCAGCCCGACCCTGCCGAGCTGATGGCATTCGTTGCCGAGCAGGTCCTGCCCTACAAGAAGATTCGCGAGGTCGTCCTCGTGGACGCGCTGCCCACCTCCGCGGCGGGCAAGGTGCTCAAGACGGATCTGCGGGCCCGGATCGAGCAGGCCGCGGCCTCACGCTGAACCGGCAGCCGGGTACCGCGACGGTGCCCGGCTGTCGCCGTGTCGCCGTGTCGCCGCGTCGCCGCGTCGCCGCGTCGCCGTGTCGCCGCGTCGCCGAGCGAATGGACCATACTGTCGGTCTGATGAGGTGAGCGATACATTCGCTCGGACGAACAGACGAAAAGGGGCGGTGCCTTCGACAGGCACCGCCCCTCGTCGCGTTCCGGGGTCAGCCGCGCTGGGCCTGCTTGACCAGTCCGCCGCCGATGATCAGACGCTGGATCTCGCTGGTGCCCTCGTACAGGCGCAGCAGCCGCACGTCCCGGTAGATCCGCTCGACCGGCACCTCCCGCATGTACCCGGTGCCGCCGTGGATCTGCACCGCCAGGTCGGCGACCTCGCCGACCATCTCGGTGCAGAACAGCTTCGCCACCGACGGCGCGATCCGCCGATCGGTGCCCTCCACCCACGCCCGCGCCGCGTCGCGCACCAGCGCCCGCCCGGCCATCACCCCGGTCTGCTGATCGGCGAGCATCGCCTGCACCAGCTGGAAGTTGCCGATCGCGGTGCCGCCCTGCGTCGCGGTCGCCGCATACGCCACCGACTCGTCCAGCGCGCGCTGCGCCTGCCCCACCGACAGCGCCGCGATGTGCACCCGGCCGCGGGCCAGGGAGGTCATCGCGGCCTTGTAGCCGACGTCCTCGCTGCCGCCGACCAGCGCCGCGGCCGGCACCCGCACGTCGGTGAAGTGCACGTCCGCCGTCCAGGACCCCTCCTGGCCCATCTTGCGGTCCTTGGCGCCGACCTGCACCCCGTCGGTGTCGGCCGGGACCAGGAACACCGCGATGCCGGTGCCGTTCTCGTCGGCGGGGCGGGTGCGGGCGAAGACGACGAACAGGTCCGCGAGCGGGGCGTTGGTGATGAACCGCTTCTCGCCGGTGATGATCCAGTCGTCGCCGTCGCGCACCGCCTTGGTGCGCAGCCCGGCCGGGTTCGAGCCGGCGCCGGGCTCGGTCAGCGCGAACGACGCGACGACCTCGCCGGAGGCGATCTTCTCGAGCCACTGCGCCTTCTGCTCGTCGGTGCCGAACCCGACGAGGACCTGCCCGGCGATGCCGTTGTTGGTGCCGAACATCGACCGCAGCGACAGCGTGGTGTAGCCCAGCTCCATCGCCAGCTCGGCGTCCTGCGCCAGGTTCAGGCCCAGCCCGCCCCACTCCTGCGGGATGGCGTACCCGAACAGGCCCATCTCCTTGGCGGCGGTGCGGATGTCGTCCGGAATCGCGTTGGTGTCGGCGATCTCCTGCTCGCGCGGCACCACCACGCCGCGCACGAACGCGCGGGTCTGGGCGAGGATTTCCTGGAAGTCGTCGTCGTCGACCTGGGCAGCCGGCGTCGCAGTCGAGGTTGTCATGAATCCACCATCGGTTTCCGGGGCGGCGGGTGTCCAATACGAATCACCCCATCGCCACATAGGCACTGTCGATGAATGGGGCGGGGTCGAATCACCGGTCCTCTCGGTATATTCGGAGCATCAGCCGACGGGCGTCGCCCGCGTCCTCGATTCATCGGTGCCTTCCCACCGTCCCCGGACCGGGTGGGCTCGTGCGAAAGGAACCTCATGTCACTGCTGGAGAACCGAACCGCCGTCATCACCGGAGGCGCTCAGGGCATCGGTTTCGCGATCGCACAGGAGTTCGTCGACGCCGGCGCCCGGGTCGTCCTCGGCGACCTCGACCTCGATGCCGCGACGGCCGCCGCCGAGAAGCTCGGTGGCCGCGAGGTGGCCCGGGCGGTGCGGTGCAATGTGGTGAACGCAGAGGAGTGGGACACGCTCCTCGCCGAGGCCGTCGACGGGTTCGGCTCGCTCGACGTCGTCGTCAACAACGCCGGCATCACCCGCGACGCGACGATGCGCACCATGACCGAGGAGGACTTCGACCTGGTGATCGCCGTCCACCTCAAGGGCACCTGGCACGGCACCCGCAAGGCGTCGGCGATCATGCGCGATTCCAAGCGTGGCGCCATCGTCAACATCTCCTCGCTCTCCGGCAAGGTCGGCATGGTCGGCCAGACCAACTACTCGGCCGCGAAGGCGGGCATCGTCGGCCTCACCAAGGCGGCCGCGAAGGAGATGGCGCACCACGGCGTGCGGGTCAACGCGATCCAGCCGGGCCTGATCCGTTCCGCGATGACCGAGGCGATGCCGCAGAAGGCCTGGGATCAGAAGATGAGCGAGATCCCCATGGGCCGGCCCGGCGAGGTGTCCGAGATCGCGTCCGTGGCCCTCTTCCTCGCGTCCGACATGTCCTCGTACATGACCGGCACGGTACTCGAGGTCACCGGCGGCCGATTCATGTGAGTCCCTGTCTCACGGTCTCTTTCACAATCACTCTCCTCTCCCGAAGGTCGTCATGCGCGAAGTAGTCATCTGCGAGCCCGTCCGCACTCCCATCGGCCGCTACGGCGGAATGTTCAAGTCCCTCACCGCCGTCGACCTCGGTGTCGCCGCACTGAAGGGTCTTCTCGACCGCACCGGAATCGCCCCCGACGCGATCGAGGACGTCATTCTCGGCCACTGCAACGGCAACAGCGAGGCCCCCGCCATCGGCCGCGTCGTCGCGCTCGACGCGGGCCTGCCGATCACGGTGCCCGGTATGCACATCGACCGTCGCTGCGGCTCCGGCCTGCAGGCCGTCATCCAGGCTGCGCTCCAGGTGGGCAACGGCGACAACGAGGTCGTCGTCGCCGGCGGTGCCGAGTCGATGAGCAACGCCTCGTTCTACTCCGTCGACATGCGCTGGGGCGGCGCCCGCACCGGCGTGCAGATGCACGACAGCCTCGTGCGTGCCCGGGCCACCGCCGGCGGCCGCTTCTACCCGGTGCCCGGCGGCATGATCGAGACCGCCGAGAACCTGCGCCGCGACTACGGCATCAGCCGGCTCGAACAGGACGAGCTCGCGGTGTCCTCGCACGCCCGCGCCGTCGCCGCGCAGAAGAACGGCATCCTCGCCGAGGAGATCGTCCCGCTCACCGTCACGACCCGCTCCGGTGACGACGTCATCGACACCGACGAGCATCCCCGCCCGGACGTCACCGTCGAGTCGCTGGCGAAGCTGAAGCCGATCATGGGCAAGCAGGATCCCGAGGCCACGGTCACCGCCGGTAACGCCAGCGGCCAGAACGACGCCGCGTCCATGTGCCTCGTCACCACCCCCGAGCGCGCCGCGGAGCTGGGCCTGACCCCGCTCGTGCGGGTCGTGTCCTGGGGCTTGGCCGGTGTGGCTCCGAAGATCATGGGCATCGGCCCGGTTCCGGCCACGGAGAAGGCCCTCGCCAAGGCCGGCATCACGCTCGCCGACGTCGACGTGATCGAACTCAACGAGGCCTTCGCGGCGCAGGCACTCGCGGTGACCCGCGAATGGAAGTTCGGCGCAGCCGATTTCGAGCGCACCAACGTCCACGGGTCCGGCATCTCGCTGGGCCACCCGGTCGGCGCGACCGGCGGCCGCATGCTGGCGACGCTCGCCCGGGAACTGCACCGCCGCGACGGCCGTTACGGCCTCGAGACGATGTGCATCGGCGGCGGTCAGGGTCTGGCCGCGGTGTTCGAGAGGGTGTAGGCCGCTTCGCGGCCGGTGCGTCCTTTGGGCTGTGGGAGCAACTCAAAGGACGCACCGGCGCGTCAGCGCCGCCGTACCAGGTCGACGAACGCCTGACCCACCGCAGACAGGGTCGCCGGATCGAACGCGAGCCCGTACGTGCCCACCAGCCGCGGCTCGCATGCGCGCACCACGAGCCGGTCCCCGGCGGCCTCCGCCGGCACCCGATCCACGATCGACCCGCCGAGTCCGGCTGCTACCATCGGCAGCCGGACTTCGCGCTGGCCGACCAGGACGGAGATCTCCGGACGGGCACCGGCCGCGCGCAGCGCCGACTCCACCGCATCGACCATCGACCCACCGGTCGGCGCGAACACCATGGGGATGTCCGGCAGCTCGGACAGGTGGATCGGGCCCTCCGGCAGCTCGGATCCCGGCGGATACGCCAGCCACCACTCCTGCTCGCCCAGCTCGATCACCTCGAGTCCGTCGCCGCCCTCGAGCGGCAGGTGCGCGACGACGAACTCGCAGTGACCGTCGCGGATCAGCGACGCGACCAGCTCCTCGTCCTGCAGGGCCGAGAACCGCACCGCGACCTTGGGATATTCGCGGCGGAACCGCGCGATCAGCTCCACCAGCGGGCCGGCGGACAGTGCCGGGAAGGCCATGATGTCGAGCCGGCCCGCCACCGCGCCGTCCGACGTGGCGAGCAGCTCCTCGACCGCGGTCACGTCACGCAGGATCTGCCGGCTCGGGCCGATGAGGCTGCGGCCCGCCGCGGTGAGAACCATGCCGCGACCGATGCGGTGGAACAGCTCGACGCCGAGCTCGCGTTCGAGGCTGCGCAGGGCCTGCGACACCGTCGGCTGCGCGACGCCGAGCGCGGTCGCGGCCCCGTTGATGCCGTTGTTCTCGACGACCGCGAGGAAGTACTCCACCTGCCGGAAATCCACAGTCCTACACTCCCTGCCGCAGTGTCGAGGCGACGTCGAGGAACGCCGCCGCGGCCGGCGACGGCTCGCCCGCCCGCAGCACGAGTCCGACGGGCCGGGTCAGTGGCGGCTCCAGCGGCCGCACCGTCACCGTGGGCATCTGCTGTTCGGCCACCGGCCTGGGCACCACCGTTGCGCCGGTGCCCAGGCACACCAGTTCCCACGTCGCCGCCGGGTGGGCGCAGTCGACGACCACATTGGCGGCGTTCTCGGCGAGCAGCCCGCCCGCCTTCGCGGCGTTGGTCCGGTCGCCGAGATCGACGACGAGGGGTACGTCCCGCACACGGGTGCGCGGGATCGGGTCCGGCAGGTCGGCCGCGAGGTCGTGGTGGAGGGCGAGCACGAGTTCCTGCTCGAACAGCGGCACGGTGATCATGCCCGCGTGCTCGACCGACAGGTCGGTCATGCCGATCTCCGCCTCGCCGCGGCGCAGCGCGGTGTGCACCCCGGCGGGACCGTCCGTGTCGACGATCCGCACCAGGATGTGCGGGTAGCGGTCACGGAAGCGGCGGGCGAGCTCGATCATCGGGTCGAACGAGAACGACGAGTATGTCACCACGTCGACGCGGCCCGAGGCGAGTTCGCGTACCGCGGCGACCTTCGCCTTCGCCCGCTCGACGTCGGCGAGGATGCGGCGCGCCGCTACGTCGAGCCGGCGGCCGTCGTCGGTGAGCGTGAGCCGGCGCCCGGTCCGGTCGAACAGGGTTGTGCCGAGCCGACGTTCGAGTGTGCGGATGGCCTGCGACAGCGACGGCTGCGAAATGTAGAGGGACTGGGCGGCCTTCGTGATCCCACCCCGGTCGACGACCGCGACGAAATAGGTGATGAGGTGAAGGTCCACCGGCTCATCGTACGGGGACGGCGGTTGCCGGCATCCAGCGGTCCGGGTCGGTACCGCACCCGGTGACCACGTCCCGGTCGGCGAGAACCAACAGGTGGGCGTCGGTCTCCCGCACCGCGAGCCGGCACAGACGCGGCGACATCGTCTCGAACGGACGGGACCACGAGATCCGCGTGGCGACCTCCCACGCCGTGGAACCGGGATGCCGGGACACGGCCTCGGCGATCTCGGCCAGCCGTTCCTCGTGGTGGCCGAGCAGCGCCTGCGCGCGGGAAGCGACACCGCGGAAGCGGTATTCGTGGGCGGGGAAGACCTCGCCGTCGGGCAGGCTCGTGGTGGCGTGCAGCGACAGCAGGTAGCGGTGCAACGGATTCGGCAGTTCGCCCGGGACGGTGGAGATGTTGGGACTGATGCGGGGGAGCATGTGGTCGCCGCTGAACACCAGCTCGTGGGTGCGATCCACGAAGCACAGGTGGCCGGGGGTGTGGCCGGGCGTCCACACGGCGTGCAGGTCCCAGCCCGGCAGATCCAGGGGGGTGCCGTCGTCGAGCACGACGTCGAGCGACTCGCGCGGCCCGAACCGGACCAGTTCCATGACCTCGCCCGATCGGACCTCTTCGGGGGCTCCGAGCCGGGCCAGCTGCCGGGCCCAGGCCGCGGTGAACCCTTCCCGATCCGTGGCGGTGTGGTGGCCGAGCAGCGACGCGTCGGCGGCGTGCATCGCCAGTGCGGCACCGCTGACCTCGCGCAGCCGCGGCGCCAGGCCGAAGTGGTCCGGGTGCAGGTGCGTGATCGCCGCGAACCGGACCTCGGTGATGTCGTGCCCGGTCTGCCGGATTCCGTCGACCAGGGCCTGCCACGACTGTTCCGAGTCCCAGCCGACGTCGATCAGGGCCAGGCCGTCGGGCAGGGCCAGCGCGTAGACCAGCACGTAGCGCAGTGGGTTCTTCGGCATGGGCACGGGAATCGACCACAGCCCGGGCCGGACCTGCTCGACCGGTGGCAGCTCGCCGCGCCGCCACGCCTCCTGCTGCACGACGCCGACGACCTCGACCGCGGTCACGACACCTCCTCCGCGAGGGTGTCGCGCAACGTGCGCTTGAGGATCTTGCCGCTGGCGTTGCGCGGCAGCTCGCTCACGAAGTGGATGCGCTGCGGCTTCTTGTAGGAGGCGAGCCGGCTGGTGGTGAACGCGACCAGTTCGCTCTCGTCCGGCACGGCGGCACCGTCGGCCACCCGCACGACGGCGGTGACGGCCTCGCCCCACTTGCGGTCGGGGACCCCGACCACGGCGACCTCGGCGACGGCGGGATGCTCGGCGAGCACCGACTCCACCTCGATCGGGTAGACGTTCTCCCCGCCGGTGATGATCATGTCCTTCACCCGGTCGGTGACGAACAGGTAGCCGTCCTCGTCGAGGTGGCCGGCGTCGCCGGTGCGCAGGAACCCGTCGTGGGTGAACAGCGCCGCGGTCTCCTCCGGGCGCCGCCAATAGCCGGACGTGTTGTGGCGGGAGCGGCACACGATCTCGCCGGACCCTCCTACCGGCAGGTCCTCCCCGGTCGCCACGTCGCGGATGGCGATCTCCACACCGGGCATGGGGCGGCCCGCCGAGCGCAGCAGGTAGGAGCGGGGACCGGTCGGGTCGTGATCCTCGACGCGCAACGCGGTGACGGAGCCGCTCGTCTCCGTCATCCCGTAGCGCTGGACGAATCCGCATCCGAGGGTGTGCACGGCTCGGCGCAGCATCGACGGGGTGACGGGGGAGGCGCCGTAGAAGATCAACTGCAGGCTCGACAGGTCGAACCTTTCCAGGCCGGGCAGGTCGAGCAGCATCTGGACGGTCGCGGGCACCAGGAACGCATGGGTGATGCGATGGCGTTCGACGAGCGACGCGACGGTGCGTGGCTGGAACTCGCCGAGCAGGACGGCGTGCACACCGGCGGAAAGGCAGGTGCTCAGCCATCCGGCCCCGGCGATGTGGAACAGCGGCATCGCGTTCAGCGCGACCGAGTCGGGCTGCCAGTGGTAGATGCGCTGTCCCTCCTCGTCGTTGTGGAGGTTGCGGTGGGTGATGAGCACCCCCTTCGGCGTGCCGGTGGTGCCGGAGGTGTACAGCTGCAACAGCGTCGTGTCGGGGTCGTCGCCGCGGCCGGGATCGGTGTCGGCGCCGGTGGCGGTGAGCCGTTCCCAGGTCCACGCCCCGGGCAGCAGGTCGTCGCCGGGATCGGTGTCGACGAGGACGACGGGCAGGCCGGGCAGTGCGGCACGGATCGCCTCGGCTGCCGCTGCGAACCCGGATTCGACGACGAGCACGTCGAGTTCCGCGTCCTCGGCGATGCGGGCGGCTTCCGCCGGGGTGAGCCGCCAGTTCAGGGGGACGAACACCAGCCCCGCTTTCCCGCAGGCGACGAACGTCTCGGCGGACTCGAGCCGCATGCGCAGGAGCGCTCCGATCCGACCGCCGCGGCGGGCCAGACCGCTCAGGGCGGTCGCGAGCCGATTGGTGCGCCGATCGAGTTCGGCGAAGGTGACGGTGGTGTCGCCGCAGGTCAGTGCTAGTGCGTCCGGCCGTTCCGCCGCGTGCTGCCGGACCCGCTGCGGAAGGTGCAGACCGCTCACATCCCACTCCTCGCTCCGTTCGGCGAGCGCCTCGATGTCGGGCCCGCCGTGCCCGATCAGTCGATCACCAGCGCCTCGGCGGAACAAAGTCCAAGATCCACAGCGACCGATAGCGAGTGCCTATGTCGGGACCGGCGGCGCGCGACTGTCCTTGCGCGCAGAGGTGCTTCCTGCGCGGGTACGGCCCCCGACGGACGCGCGCAAGGAGCACGGCCGCGCGCGGTTGTTCGGCTCAGCCCGAGGCTCAGCGCCCGAGCGCAGCGACGACGCGGCGGAGCCCGTCGAGGTCCGGCGCAGTGTCCAACGTGAGCTGCCAGTCGGTGCCGGTCCACGGATCGGCCATGTGGGTGCCCGGCGCCACCGGTAGGTGCTGAGCCTCCTGCGAGAGCAGGTCCAGCAACGGCTCGTCCGTCACATCGTCGTCCTCGCCGACGATGATCACCGAAACCGGCTGTGTCGCAGACGCCTCCACGATCCGGATGACGTGCCTCAGATCGTCACGGGTGTAGCCGTGCGGGATACCCGCGAGCACCACGATCCGTGGCGCCGGTGGCTCGGCACCCGGATCCGCGGTCGCGGCCAGGGCGGCGAGATCGACCGCGTGCGCCACGTCGCGCAGCCGGGGTCCGATGTCCGGGATGTCGCGGACGACCGGGCTCGTCACTGCGAAGGACACCACATCGGTGAGGGCGGACAACGCACCGGCCGTGTCGACGACGTCGAGGCGCGCCGCCGGGTGCGCCGCGAGGAGCCGCACCACGAGGGCCGACACGATCGGGGCGGCGGCGACGGAGTCCCCGTCGACCCACAGCGGGCGCCGCAGCGGCAACGGGAGGCACAACGGAAGTGTCGGCGAGTCGCGATCCGGGGCCCCGAGTTCGCCTATCCGCAGCCCGTTTCCGCCGAGACCCGGCCGCTGCCACGCCGGTGCGTCCCACGAGGCCATCGCCGCGGGCAGGGCCGCGCGGACGGCGCGCAGTTCCTCGGTCAACAACGCGGTGTCGGCGGCGTGCCGGGCGCGAGCCGCGGCGATCAGCTCGTCGCATCGCCGATTCGCCTCGGCCCGAGCCTGGTCGGCGGCCGGTCCGGTGCGGCGGGCCGGGTCGGAGACGGCTGCGGACAGTTCCTCGTCGAGCCGGTGCAGTGCGTAGTCGTGTGCGGAGACGAGCGCGGCGGCGGAGCGGGATGCGTCCTCGAAGATCTGCCAGGTCTGCTCCCACGCCTGCTCCGGTTCGACCGGCACCGTCGCCGGGGTATCCGGCGAGGGCGGAGCCGGCTCGTCGTCGACGTCCACTCCGTGCGCGCGGAACAGTTCGGCGAGTCCACCGGCATACCCCTGGCCCACCGCCCGCAGCTTCCATCCGCCGTCGCGGCGGTACAACTCCCAGCAGATCACCGCCGACTCGGCACCGCCGGCGGGCGCGTCGAACGTCGCCGGCCCGGATCCGGGCGGCCCGGTCAGGTCGGTGGACAGCGCGCCCACCGGCCCTCGGTCCGAGGAGACCGCCAACAGCACCGCGGCGGCCTGCGGGCACACCCGGTCGAGATCCACGACGACGGCGTCGCCGGCCAGGTCCACGCCCGGCGCCGCGGGCTGGTTGTAGAACACGGCGTCGGCGGAGGTGCGTACCTGCAGGTTCGTGTCGACCACCAGCGCGCACACGTCCAGCGGCCCCGCCGCGCGCGCCGTGAAGCGGACCCGGCGCGCCGTCAGCGGGGCGTTCTGCCCCGCCGCGAATCTCCCCGTCACGGCGTCAGGACACCAGGAACCGGCCGAGCTGCGGCGCGGCCTCCCCGGGATGCTTGGCCTGGATGCCCTCGCCGATCGCCTGAAGCTTCCAGTCCTGCCCCTGCCGGTACACCTTGGCCATCACCATGCCGGTGAACGGCATACCGCCCTGCATGGTGTAGCGGGCCAGCTCGGCGTTGTTGGTGCCGTCCACCAGCCGGCAGAACGCGTTCGCGACCTGCTCGAAGGTGTGCCCCTTGTACGAGGTGACGATGAACATGACCGTCGTGATGTGGGCCGGGACCCGGGTGAGGTCGACGAGCACGACCTCGTCGTCGCCGGCGCCCTCGCCGGTGAGGTTGTCGCCCTGGTGCTGGACCGAGCCGTCCTTGGACCGCAGCTGGCCGTAGTACGCGACGTCGACGAGGTTCTGGTCGGCGAACAGCACGGCCGACGCGTCGAGGTCGATGTCGGCGGCACGGTTGCCGAACAGACCGCGCTTCGCGATCGGATCCCAGCCCAGCCCCATGCGCAGGTAGGTCAGGGCCACACCACCCTCCTTGCGGAGGGTGACCTTCTGGCCCTTGACGAGGCTGACCGGCCGGCTCTTGGTGAGGCTGACCTCGGGCTGGGCGTCCTGCGCCGGCTGCGGCGCGGAGGCCTGCACGTACGGCTGCGGCGGGGCCGGCTGCTGGTAGGGCTGCTGAGCAGAAGGCGGCGGCGTGGAGTAGGCCGGCGGTACGGGCGGCGCGGCCGGGGCCGACGGCGGCACGGGCTGAGCCGTTTGCGGCGCCGCCGCGGGCGCGTCGTCGACGCTCACCCCGTGATCGGTCACGAGCGCGGCGAACCCGCCCGCGTATCCCTGGCCGACGGCCCGCACCTTCCACGCGCCCTGCCGCCGGTACAGCTCGAGGGCGATCACGATCGACTCGCTGCTCAGCCCGTCGATCCGGTACTCGTAGAGGACGTTGCCCGCGGTGTCGGAGACCCGCGCGGACGGCGGGGCGAAGCGACCGAAGCTGCTCGACGCGTCGTCGAGGGTGATGACCGCGCGCACCTGGTCGATGTCTGCCGGCACCTGGTTCAGCGACACGGCCAGCGACGCGGCCTGCCCGGGAGCGCCCGGCACGAGCCGCACCCCCGGCCCGCTCGGCTGGTTGAAGAAGACGAAGTCGGCGTCGGAGCGCACCTTGCCGTCGGCCTTGACCAACAGGGCGGACAGGTCGGCCGGGGTGGTCAGCTCGAGCGAGACGACGACGTCGGTGGCGGTGAGGGGGCCGTTCTGACCCTTGGCGAGAGATACGGGCACGGGAGGGGTCCTCACTGTTACTGGAAACTCTGTCTTGGGGAACATGGAGCGTCACTGCCACTGTACGAACCCGCGCCGATCCGGGCGTATCGGGCGAACCAGGCCAGGATCTCCTCGCCGGCCCGGATCCCCGTTTCCCGGGTCACCGTCACCGTCGGGTGCCGCCAGTCCAGCGCCTCGAGTTCGCCGTGCCGCGGCCGGATCGCGGCGTCGGCGGCGATCAGCATCTCGGCGTCGAGCGCTCCGTCCCCGGCGGCGAGTACCGCGGCATCCGGGGCGAGCGTTCCGTCGGCGACCAGGCGCCGGCGGACCTCGGCGACGGCCTTGCTCTTGCACACCGCCGACGGCATCGTGTACAGCTTGCGGCCCTGCTGCGAGGCGCTCCACCCGCGGCCGCGGCACCAGTGGTCCCATTCGTCGAGGAACCCGACCGGCTGGGCGGCGACGTCGATCACGAGATAGCAGAACAACTCGTCGGCGATGCGGAACTTGTGCACCCAGTCGTCGGAGACGCGGCGCCGCAGTTCGGCGGTGACCTCGTCGAGTCCGGCGCCCTCGGCGCGCACGCCCGCGTCCACCGCCTGCCGCCACCCGGTGTCCGGCACACCGTCGGCGAGGATCACGCCGCCGTTGCTGGCGATCGCGTAGCGCCACGGTGCGCCGGGCAGCGCGATGCGCCGGAACTGTTCCGGGGTGCGCGTGGTGGTCGGCACCACCACCGCGGCGGCGGCCAGGTCGCGCAGGCGCTGCGCGGACGTGACGGTCAGGTACGACAGGGGCGCACCGTCGTAGTGCTCGACACACACCAGATCGCCGTCGACGACGGGCGATTCGCCCATCGCGGCGCGCGAGTAGATCATCGTGCGGTCGAGGTCGGTCGCGACGAGGGCGGTGGTCACGGCAGATCCTTGATCAGTCCCATGCAGGAATACGCCAGGTCGGGAACCGTTTCGACCGGCACGTCGCGGGCGGCGGCGAGCATCCGGATGTGCGCGTGCTCCTCGGCATCGGCCTCGCGGACCAGCACCCGCCACGGCACGCGCCGCAACAGCACCCGGGTGGTCTCACCGACACCGGGCTTGACGTAGTTGACGGTGGAGATGCCGTACTCGGCCCGTACCCTCTCCACCGACTCCCAGCCCGCCCACGTGGGGGTGCGGTCGGACCGCAGGATGTCCCCGGCGGCGGTGACTGCGGCGTCCCGGTCGCCGAATTCCGCGGCGACGGTGTCGAGGAGGACGGCCGAGACGTCCTCGCCGGCAAGTTCGGCGTAGAACTTGGCGCCGTGGAACTCGCCCGGGCCGATCAGGGTTTCGTTGAGGACGGTGCGTGAGACCAGGCCGGAGACAGTGGAATTCAGGCACGCCGAGGCGATGAGGAAGTCGTCGCGGGTGCCGTAGGTCCGCACGCAGTACCCGGGGTCGGCGAGCACGGCGAGGTCGCCGGAGAGTTCCGGACCGCCCGCGGCCCGGTACTCGGCCAGGGCCGCCGCGAGTTCGCGGGCGATGGCGCCCTTGCCGGTCCAGCCGTCGACGAACACCACCGAGGCCGGATCGTGACGCGCCGTCACGTGGTCGAGGGCGGCGACGTCGATGCCGCGGCCCCGCACGATCGACACCGCGTAGTGCGGCAGGTCCAGCCCGTGGTGCCGCTGCGCCCAGCGACGGATCAGGATGCCGACGGGAGTGCCTGCGCGGGCCAGTGATACGAGCGTCAGGTCCCGGCCCCGTTCGGCGAGCAGCAGTTCGGTGACCGTACCGACGGCGTGGGCGAGGCGCCCCGCCGTCGCGGCGAGTACCTTGTCGAACAGCTCGCGGTAGGCGGCATCGGGTTGGTATTCGATCGGCAGCGTCTCGGCGTAGTGGGCGAGACCCGACTGGATGCGGCGCTCGCGCTCGGCGATGTCGGCCTCGAGGGCGACGTGCGAGAGGTCCTTGAGGAGCCACCGCACCTCGTCCGGGGCGTAGGAGCCGAAGTCGGGTCCGGCCAGCGGAACGGTCATCGTCCCTCCCGGGCGGCGCGCAGCACCGACGGGTCGGTGGCGGGCACGACGGCGACGACCACGTCCTCCCCGGCGGCGGTCAGCACGTCGAGCAGGCCACCGTCGGCCCGGAGGCGATCGGTGTCGGCGGGATCGTCGAGCACCAGCAGCAGCCGTGCCCGTTCCTCCGGCCACCGCGCGTTGTACAGGTACCGCGGGACGTCGTCGGGTTCGGGTGCGATGAAGGTGAATCCGCGCCGAAGGGGGTAGCAGGGCACGTCCCGGACGTACGCAGGGGAGCGGGTGGTGGTCTGGAACCGCGTGGGGATCCCCCGGCGGGCGAGCGCGTCGGCGATGCGCAGCGGCAGGTACATCAGTTCCTCGTGGCCCACCACGACGACCGGCCGTCCCGGTCCGAGGGCGGTGGCCACGGCCTCGGTCGTGTGCTCGATCGCGGCGTCGAAAGCCGCGGTGTCGGTGCGCAGGAAGCCGTGCCGCCCGCCGTCGGGCACGGTCGCCGGCCACGGCAACGTCACGAAATCCACGGAGCCTCTTTGTGAGGCAACGGGATTCATATCCGGATCGGGCAGTGCGGCGACCCGCTCGACGAGCCCGTCGGGAAGGATCGTGTGTCCCGCCGCGAGGCTCACGTGGTCGATCCGGGCGCCGAGTTCGGCGGCCGCCTCGTCGACCGCGCGACGGTGATCGGCGGTGCGCATGTCCACCAGCGACGCGACGACGTACCGGGCGCGGGGATGGTGCCGGTGCAGGGACCGGATCGCGTCGACGGCCGTGGCGCCGGTGGAGATCTCGTCGTCCACCAGGATCAGCGGTGCGTCGTTCGCGAACAGCTCCGGCGACGTCGGCTGGAGCAGGTGCGACGTGGCGTGCGAGTGGCCTTCCTCGAACCCGGCGAAGGTGCCGGCGCCGGGCACGTCGCGCCGGGTGGAGTGCAGGTAGCAGCGCGCTCGCAGCCGGCTGGCCACACAATGACCCAGGCCCGTTGCGGTTTCGGCGAATCCGAGTACGACCGTGTCGTGCGCGGCGGAGCCCAGCAGGTCCGCGACGAGATCGCCGAGCCGGTCACCCGCGCCGATGACCGCGGCCGGGTCGGTGGGAATGTGCTTGCCGAGCACCGTGGAGACCAGCAGGTGTGCGCGACGGGGGTTGCGGCGCAGCCCCGGCACGACGAGGTCCGGCACGGTGTCGCCGGTCGCCGAGTCGAAGTGCTGCAGTTCCAGGCCGAATTGCTCCGTCGCCCAGGGTGACTGCAATCCCGCCGTCACCGGTCCACCAATGCCGTCAGCAGGTCCACGAAAGTGACTCCCTTGTTGGTGACGCCGAACACCGAGGCGCGCAGCAACGTCTGCTGCGCCCAGGTGCGGTGCGGACGCCGCTCGTTCATCTTGTTGCGGTAACCGGAGGCCTGCACGCCACCTGCGTCGCCGCCGAGGATGTCGACCGCGTCGTGGTACTCCTCGTGGGTGACCGCGGACAAGGCGTGCACCGCGGCCACATGGGAGGGATGGATCACGGTCTTGCCCTGGATGCCGTTCGCCCGGTCGAGGGCGATCTCGCGGAGCAGCCCGTCGAGATCCCGGCTGACGAGCTGCTGGCGGAACATCACCGCGTCGTGCTCGGCGAACGGCGTGGCCCGCAGCATCGGGCGGAACATGCGCTCGTGATCGGCGAAGTACTCCCAGACGGGACCGGTGATGACGAATCCGGTGCCGTCGGTGCGGCCGAGGTAGTTGACGACATCCGCAATGACGTCGACGACCACGCGCACGTCGTAGATGGTCAGGTCGCGGTCGCGGCGGATGCCGAACGTGCCGCACATGTCGGTGGCCCCGATCCGTACCGCCAGCACCCGGTCACGGTGCCCGGCGAGCAGTGCCGCGATCTGCTGCAACTCGCCGTCGCGGGTCTGCCGGTGCACCAGCTCGGCGGACTCGAGCACCGGCATCGCGTACAGGTGCTTGCCGAGCCGCTCGGACGCCGCCGCCACCGCATCGAGGAAGGCCGGCCCCGACGCCGCGGTGAACTTGGGCAGAACGAATCCGGTCAACGCGGTGACGCCGGGCCCCAGGATGTCGGCGATGCGGTCGACACCGTCGGGGGTGCGCACCCGGACGAACAGCAGCATCGTCGCGGCCGCGGTGCCGGCGAGCTCGTCGAGGGTGACGACCGCGTTGCGCAGGCCGTCCTCGACCTCGTGATCGGCGACGGCGTCCTCGAGGTCGATCACCATCGAGGCGACACCCTCGCGGGCTCGGCGGGCGATCGTGGCGGTCAGATCCGCGCGGGTGGCCGGGACGTACAGGGTGGCCCCGAGCGCGACGGCGAGCCGATCGCGCTCGTCGGCATCGGAGAATGCCTGCGGCGGATGCAGGAACAGCGTGTCCCGGGTCGCGCGGTCCATGTGGTGGAAATGGTGCATCGTGCGCATATCGGCGAAGGTTCCCCACTCATGCCTCTTCCGTTCGTCCTCTCATTCGTTGCACCACGCCGGCGATGAAGCGCGAAACGGCGTCGAGCTCTCGGACGTACGCCCAGTAGTCGGGGTGTACGCCGGTGAGCGAACCGACTGCCCTGTCGATCCGATCGAGCTGCGCGTCGAGCACCGATCCCCATTCTGCGGTCAACCCCCGTTGCACCGCGAGTTGTTGCGCGTCGCGCAGACGGAACCGTACCTGCTCCACCTTCGCGGCCGGATCACGGCGGACCGCGCGGAGGACGGACAGCCGCTCGGTGACGGCGTCGACGTAGCGTTCCGCCTGGGTGAGCGATGCCCGGGCCGCCGCGGTCAGCTCGAGCGCCTGCTCGGGCCGGTTCCCGGCCGAAGCCGTTCGCGCCGCGGTCACGTCGGCGTCGGCCCGGTCGAGGAACTCGCGGGCGGCGCGCTCGTTGCCGGACAGGTCGGCGGAGCTGGCCGCGTTGAACTCGCGCAGCAGGGCCGAGAACGCCGGCGCCAGGCTCTCGGCGCGGGTGCGGACCGCCGACAGGCGGGTGGTGACGGATGCCACAGCTTTCCGGGCGGACTCGGCCTTGTCCGGCGCCTGCGCGAGGGCGCGACGCAGGGCGATGGCCGCCTCCTCGGCCCGCCGTGCCGCCGTTCGGACGGCGCCGGTTCCCACCGCCGAATCCAGGGCGCGGACCTCCGCGTCGAGCGCGTTCGCCGCGGCCCGCACGGACGGGTAGTCGGCGTATGCGGCGTGCTCGGGCGCGTCCACCAGCGCCGCCGCGGCCTGCGCCTCGGTGCGGACCTGCCGGGCGAGCTGCGGGACGGTCTGTGCCACCGCGACCGAATGCTCGAGGTGTGCGCGGTGGCGATCGTAGAACTGGTCGAGGGTGCGGGTGGCGAGACCGATCTGCTGCAGAGCCTGTTCGTAGGCCGGGGCGGGAGCGAGCGGATCGGTCGGTTCGGTGCGGGCGAGGTGCAGGTACGTCTCGGCCGCGCGGTAACAGGCTTCGCGGACGGGCTCCCACTCGCGGCGCAGCCCGCGCTGCGGCGCGAGTTCGTGCGAGGCCGTGACGCCGGCCTCGGCGACGGACTGGCGGCGGTCCATGTCGAGGAACGCGGCGACCATCGCGTCGTAGGCGCCACGGGCCACCGGATCGTCGGTGCTCCCACCGCCGAAGAGGCGGCGCGTCCATCGGCTCGCCACGCCCCGAATGGTACTGGTCCGCGCGGTTCGGCCCCGTGCGCGCGCCCCGAGCATGGGGCGTCGGCGCGGAACAGCTATTAGGGTGGAGTGACACGCGCAAATCGGGCGTGCCCGCCCGGGCACCTCGTCCGGACCGACAGATCGAAAGGACCCCGCATGGGCGTCAGCTTGACCAAGGGCGGCAATGTTTCCCTCACCAAGGAAGCGCCGAACCTCACCGCCGTGGCCGTCGGCCTCGGCTGGGACATCCGCAGCACCACCGGTGCCGACTTCGACCTCGATGCCAGCGCGATCGCGACCGGCGCCGACAAGAAGGTCGTCTCGGACCAGCACTTCGTCTTCTTCAACAACCTCAAGTCCCCGGACGGCTCGATC
Organism: Rhodococcus sp. M8; assembly: GCF_015654185.1. Taxonomy (NCBI): domain Bacteria; kingdom Bacillati; phylum Actinomycetota; class Actinomycetes; order Mycobacteriales; family Nocardiaceae; genus Rhodococcus; species Rhodococcus sp. M8. Next base: position 3,434,612 of record NZ_CP064065.1, on the reverse strand, counting down.
GAGCACATCGGCGACAACCGTACGGGCGAGGGCGAGGGCGACGACGAGGTCGTCAACGTCGACCTGAGCGCCGTGCCGGCCAACATCGAGAGCATCTTCTTCCCGGTCTCGATCTACGACGCCGACTCCCGCAGCCAGTCGTTCGGACAGGTCCGCAACGCGTACATCCGCGTCGTCGACCGCGCCAACGGCAACGAGCTCGCCCGCTACGACCTGTCGGAGGACGCCTCCACCGAGACCGCCATGGTCTTCGGTGAGCTGTACCGGCACGGTGCGGAGTGGAAGTTCCGCGCCATCGGCCAGGGCTACGCGTCCGGCCTGGCGGGCATCGCCCGCGACTACGGCGTCAACGTCTGACGTCGCATCCGGATTCCGGATCCGGCCCCCGGCTTCGTCGCCGGGGGCCGCTTTCCTTGGTTCACCGATAAATTGCTGCAGTAGCCACCCTGCACCGCCCCGATCCAGACAGAAAGGCCACGCTTCGTGGTTCTGCGCATCTTCGGCATATCGTTTGCCGTCACCGTCGTCTCCCTGGTGGTCGCCTTCCTCTACGGCGGACCCCAGGCCCTGTTCCTCGCCGCGATCCTCGGCATCCTCGAGGTCTCGCTCTCGTTCGACAACGCGGTCATCAACGCCACCGTGCTGCAGCGGATGAGCGAATTCTGGCAGAAGATCTTCCTCACCATCGGCATCCTCATCGCCGTGTTCGGCATGCGGCTGATCTTCCCGCTGCTCATCGTGTGGATCGCCTCCGGCCTCGGTCCGATCGAGGCACTCGACCTCGCCTTGAACCCGCCGCCGAACGACGCCGCGTACTTCCCCGACGGCAGCCCCAGCTACGAGACCATCATCACCGACGCCCACCCGCAGATCGCCGGGTTCGGTGGCATGTTCCTGCTGATGCTGTTCCTGAACTTCATCTTCGAGGAACGCGAGATCAAGTGGCTGGCCTGGCTCGAGCGTCCGCTTGCGCGGGCCGGCAAGCTGGACCAGCTCGAGGTCGTCACCGCCTCGGTGCTGCTGGTGCTGACCGCCACGATCCTCGCTCCCGAGGACAAGGTCTCCACCGTGATGATCGCCGGCGTGCTCGGCATGATCACCTACATCGTCGTCAACGGGCTCGGCGAGCTGTTCCACATCCCCGAGGAAGAGGAAGAGCCGACGGGCGGGCCCACCCAGCTGGCCAAGGCCACCGGCAAGGCCGGGTTCTTCCTGTTCCTCTACCTCGAGGTGCTCGACGCGTCGTTCTCCTTCGACGGCGTGATCGGCGCGTTCGCCATCACCTCGGACCCGATCATCATCGCCCTGGGCCTCGGTTTCATCGGCGCGATGTTCGTCCGCTCGATCACGGTGTTCCTCGTCCGCAAGGGCACCCTCTCGGAGTACCGCTACCTCGAGCACGGCGCGCACTGGGCGATCGGTGCGCTCGCGTTCATCCTGCTGTACTCGATCGGCCATCACGTGAACGAGATCGTCACGGGTCTCGTGGGGGTCGCGCTCATCGGTGCCGCGTTCGCCAGCAGCATCCGCCGCAATCGTCAGGAGGCGAAGGCGACCGTCGCCGCCTGACCGCACGACTTCGATGGGAATCCTCGATCGGTTCGAGCGATCGAGGGTTCCCATCTTCGTATCCAGGGAAAGGTCTTACCCATGGCAATCGATTACACCCGACCCTCGAAGAACCCCGGCGACAAGCAGGGCGGAGTCGGCCTGAGCAAGATCAGCCTCACCAAGGCCGCTCCGACGGTCGGCCTCGCCAAGTCCGGAGCGGAGCGAGGGATCACCCATGTGAACCTCAACTGGTCCCAGGGCGGATCCCCGACCCCACGGAAGCAGGGGTTCCTCGCCAAGCTCACGGGTGGCGCGACGGGCCGCGGCGTCGACCTCGACCTCGCCTGCCTCTACGAGCTTGCCGACGGCTCCAAGGGCGTCGTCCAGGCCCTCGGGAACAGCTTCGGTGCGCTGGAGAAACCCCCGTTCATCGCGCTCGACGGCGACGACCGGACCGGCGCCGTATCCGGCGGTGAGACCATGCGCATCGACCTGGGCCAACCCGAACGATTCCGGCGGATCCTGATCTTCGCGATGATCTACGAGGGCGCCCCGAACTGGGCTGCCGTGGACGGTGTCGTCACCCTCACTCCGCCCTCCGGACCGCAGATCGAGGTGCGCCTCGACTCGCCGAACAATGGCGCACGCATCTGTGCCATCGCGATGCTGCAGAACACCGGCCGCGAGATCAGCGTCTCGCGGCTCGTCGAGTACGTCGACGGCAGCCAGTCCGACCTCGATCGTGCTTACGGTTGGGGCATGAACTGGGCCCCGGGCCGCAAGTAGCACCATCGCGCCCGATGGTGGCATTCGGCTGCAACGAATATCGGGCCGACAGCGATCCCTTCAGAGGTTCACCCCTTCGGGTGGAACGATGCCGACTACTCAGGGGGTTTGCCGTGACATCTCCGATTCTGTCCAAGGGACAGAACATCACTCTGCCGAGTGACCTGTCGCAGATCGACGTGGTCGTCGGGTGGGTCGAATCGGAGGTCGAGGTCGACGCTTCGGCGCTGCTGCTCGGCTCCGAACGAAAGGTACGTTCGGACGCGGACTTCGTCTTCTACAACCAGCCGGAGTCCGCCGACGGGTCCGTACGGTTCCTCGGCACGAGTACAACCGAAGAAGGAGCGCAGGCGCGGATCGCTGTCGTTCTCTCGGACGTGCCCGCCGACGTACACACGGTGGCGCTCGCGGGAAGCCTCGGTACCGGGAGATTCGGAGACCTGGGCAAGCTCACCCTGCGAGTGGTCGACCCTGCAGGGCATCCGGTGGCGGAGTACGTGACCGCAGATGCGACCAGCGAAGCTGCCTTCGTTTTCGGGGAGATATATCGGCGCAACGGCGAATGGAAGGTCCGTGCTGTCGGGCAAGGATGGGATTCCGGTCTGTCCGCGCTCGCGACGGATTTCGGCGTCGACATCGACGAGGAACCGGGGGGACCGTCGCACGACGCCGGTGACACCGTCTCAGTGCGCGACTCCGCTCACACCGATGCCGGGGAGGCACCGACCGCTCCGGCCGCGGATGTCATCGAGGACCACGCCGGCACATCCGCCGCACCTTCAGCGAAGCGGCGCGGTGTACGAACCACCAGGCGAGTTGTCACAAAGGCGAAGCCGATCGATTTCAAGCTCGCAGAGCACGACGCCTGGCAACCTGCGCGACTCTTCTCCGTAGCTGGAGTGGGTAGCGGCGAAGAGCAGGAACGCAGGGCAACGTCCGCGCTTGTTGCGACTATGCAGGCGGTACGTCCTTTCGCCCGTGCCATCTGTTCCCGAGTCGGGGCGCCGGCAGGTGCGTTCGAGGGTTATTGCGAAGTGCAGTACGCCCAGGGCGAGTCGAAGGTGATTCCCGACGCCGTGCTGAAGGTGTCGCGTGGCGCCAAACTCTGGACCGCGTTGCTCGAGGTCAAGACGGGGAACGGCAAGCTCAGACGGGAGCAGTTGGAGAACTATCTCGATGTCGCGCGGAAGAACAAGTACGACGTCGTCGTGAGTCTTTCGAACGACATTCCTGCCAGTGCGGGCGAGCTTCCCGTCGAGGTCGACCGCCGCAAACTCGCCAAGGTGGCCCTGCGGCATCTGTCCTGGTCGGAGGTAGCGCACGAAGCTCGCATGCTTCTGTCCCACGGCGGTGTCGACGATGCGCTGCAGGCGTGGATTCTCGGTGAGTTTCTTCGCTACCTGGACCACCCCCGGTCCGGTGCGGCCGAGTTCGTCGACATGGGACGCCATTGGGTTGGGGTCCGAGATGCCGTCGCGTCAGGAACTTTGCGTGCGGGCGACAAGAAGGCGGCAGCAGTGGCGGACACGTGGGTGTCCTTGGCGCGGCATCTTGCGCTTCGTTTGACCGCTGAATTGGGAGTGACGGTCAAACATGTTCTACCTCGGCGATACAACAACGACCCGAGTGCACGAAACGCCTACTTCGCAGAAAAGCTGGCGTCCGAGGGGACTCTCGAGGCCCTTCTCCGTATTCCGGAAACAGCCGGTGATCTCGTGGTAGTGGCCGATCTCCGCACCAACCGTGTCCGCTGCCGGACCACCATCGATGCTCCTGACGAAGGCACTTCGGCACGTCGATTGTCCTGGTTGCTGAGGCAACTGAAGGACGCACCGGGTGATGTCCAAGTGGAAGCAGTCTTCTCCGAGCGCGGAAACGAAGCCTGCGAGCATCTCGACGCCGTCCGTGCCGATTCCAAGATCCTCACCGAGGGGAGGGACGGCCGGATCGTCAGCTTCACCCTTCAGCAGGGCTTCCCTATGGGAGGCCGACGGTCGGGAACTGCCGCCGGATTCATCACCAGCGTGACCTCTTCCACCGACTCGTTCTATGCCGGTGTCGTCCAGCCCCTGAGGGGGTGGGTGCCGGCTGCTCCCAAACCGGCACCTCTCGGCGAACCGGCTGCTTCCGAGCTCGAATAGGCCCGGGGGAGGGCTCGCCCTACCGGCGGGCCCTTCACCGTTTCGCGGACAACTCGCGCAGCAGCGTCTCTGCGTCGGCGAACGCCCGCGCCCGTCGCACGACGGTCGGCGCCGCCGGCGGATGCCCGTCCCACCCGTGGAACAGCGTGCTCAGGCTCAGGACGATCCGCTCCGGGTGGATCCAAACGCCCCACCGGACGAATTCGGGATCCCGCACCAGCTGCCGGGCCGCCTCGAGCGGCCCGGCGCCGCGCGCGTACTGTTCCCGGCCGGCCTGCTCGAGCCACACCCAGTAGGCGCGCAACTCGCGGATCTCCGCGGGTCCGCACAGCGGCCCGTGACCGGGCACGTAGAGGTCCGCGTCCAGGGCCAGCAGCCGGTCGATCGCGGCGAGCCAGTTCTCCAGCGGCCCGTGCCACAGGATCGGGGTCGAGCCGATGAACAGCAGATCGCCGGCGAACACGATGCCGGCGTCCGGCACGTGCGCGATGAGGTCCCCGGCGGTGTGGCACGGCCCGAGGCGCTCGAGCTGGACCGGACGTTGCCCCACATCGAGCCGCAGGATTGTGTCGAAGGTGTGGTCGGGCAGCCGAGGCGATCGCAGCGGCAGGCGGGCGCCGCCCGGCACCCGGCGCATGTAGGCGGCCGCGGCGCCCAGCATCCCGGGCAGCGCGGCGAGCGGACGTCCGGCCGCCGCGAGCGCCGCCACCGCGGCGGGAGGGAGATCCTCGCGCATGCCGCGCAGCGCGGCCGCACTCGTCGTGATGCGAGCCGTCGCCGGAAGCGTGTCGTTGCCCCACCAGTGGTCGCCGTCGGAATGGGTGTTGACGGCCTCGGTGATCGGTGCCCGCGACACCAGCGGCTGCTGTGCCTCGGCGATCCGCCGCGCCAGCCGCGTGTCCCACGCGGTGTCCACGACCAGCGACGCCGTGCCCGCATCGACGACGAGACCGGTGTTCGCTTCTCCCCAGCCGCCCGGCGTCCGTACAACCGCCCACACCCCGTCGCCGATCTGCGTCAACCCGCCGTCGCCCACCGTTCGCCCCCCGTCCGCAGTGGCGGTGAGTCTAACCGCACGAGCCGGACCGTGGTTTGCCCCCGGCCCGGCCCGGGAACGCGGTATGAATCGCACGGACGGCGTCACGAGCGAAGGGGATCCCATGGGAACGACGGTTGCGGTCACCGGTCCCACCGGCGAGATCGGCAGGGCCGCGGTCGCGGCCCTCGAACAGGACCCGCGCATCGACCGGATCCTCGGCATGGCGCGAGGCCCGTTCGATCCTGCCCGGCAGGGCTGGACCAAGACCGAGTACCGGCAGGGCGACATCCTCGACCGCGGCGCCGTCGACGCCCTGGTCGCGGAGGCCGACGTCGTCGTGCACCTGGCCTTCGTCATCATGGGCTCGCGCGCCGAGAGTCACCGGATCAACATCGCCGGGACCCGCAACGTCTTCGAGGCGACGGTTGCCGCCGCCCGGCCGCGGCGTCTCGTGTACACCTCGTCCGTCGCCGCGTACGGATACCACCCCGACAATCCGACCCCGCTCTCCGAGGACGTGCCCACGCGTGGCTCGCACGAGCACTACTACTCCGAACAGAAGGCCGAACTCGAGCGGGTGCTCGACGAGGTCACCCGCGGATCGGACCTCGAGGTGTTCGTGCTGCGGCCCTGCATCGTCGCGGGGCCGCACGCGACCGCCCTGGCCGATGCCATGCCGTGGCGGCAGGTCGCCGCGCATCTGCCCGGGGCAGTGCGGAAGGCTGCCGGCGCCCTGCCCCTGCCGCGCCCGGTGTTCCCGGACCCCGGTCATCCGCTCCAGCTCGTGCACCACGACGACGTCGCGAGTGCCGTCGTCGCCGCCGTGACGTCCGAGGGGCCGCCCGGCGCGTACAACATCGCCGGCGACGGGGTGGTGTCGCTGTCGGACGTCGCGGCCGCGCTCGGCGCCCGGCCGATCCGGGTCCCGGCGTCGGTCGCGACGGCCGCGTCGGCCGTGGTTGCGCGGCTGCCGTTCCTGCCCTCGATGGTCGAGTGGATCCACACGGGCCGCACGTCCGTCGTGATGGACACGACGAGGGCCCGGACGCAGCTCGGCTGGCAGCCGCGCTACACGAGCGCCCAGACCCTCGCGGCGCTGGCGAGCGCGGTGGGTGGCGCCCGGTAGCAGTGGGTCAGCGTCGCGCGGCGGCGTGCGCGGCCATGCGGATCGGGGCGTTGACCGTGCCGTGACCCCGGTAGCCGCCGCGCCGCTGCACCAGTTCGAAGAACACCCGGGCACTGACGACCTTGGTGAACACCTGGAACAGCTCGCCGCCGTCCTCGTCCCGATCGTAGAGCACGTTGTATTCCCGCAGGGCGGCAAGCATTTCCGGATCCGGAGCCAGGCGCGCATCCAGATCGTCGTAGTAGTTGCGGGGGATCTCGAGCACCGGCGCTCCCGAATCATGCAGGGCGCGAGCGGCTTCCACCGCATCGTCGACACCGAACGCGATGTGCTGGGGGTGCCGCACGCCCGGTGCCCATTCGCCGCGACGGAGCACGGGTGCGACCAGGCCGACCTCGAAACCGTCCGTGGCGAGGACGCGGCTGCGCACCAAGCCGAACGGTCCCGCGTATTCGGCGGCCTCGGCGTCGGTCAGGCCCAGCACCGACCGGTAGAACAGCGTGGCTTCGTCGAATCGGTCGTAGGCCTGGGTCAGCGCGACGTACTCGGTGCACCGCACGCCCACCGCCGTCGTCGGCGTCGTGCCGGTGGGGCGGAAGTCGTTGCGCCAGCTCGCCGGGCCGTCGCTCCGCGACGACAGGAACAGGGCGGTGCCGTCCGGGGAGACCACTGCGGACAACGGTGCCTCACCCGGGCCGACGACCCGCGCCAGCTGCGGTGCCAGCAGCTCGTGGGCGTGCCGGGAGACGGCGCCGACGTCCGCGACCTCGATCCCCAGAGCGGTGACGGCCGCGCCCTCAGCCGCGCTGTGGGCCGGGTTCGAGGTGTTCACCAGCACCCGCGCATCCCCCTGCTCCCACAGCTCCACCGGCTTGCTGTGATGCTGCCCCGAGTGGGTGAAGCCGAGCGAGGCGAGGGCCGCACGGACCGGCTCCGCAGCGGTGGGCGGAGTTCCGATCTCCGTGAACGCGTGCCCGCGCACCTGTACCGGGTTGGGGTCACCGTCGAGCCGCAGTTCCAGATCGAGCAGCGAGCGCATCGCGTCGATCGCCGTCGGCACCGGCGCCGACTGGCGGAACACATCGTTGAACACCTCCAGCGAGAGCGGCCCGGTGTAACCCGCCGCGAGGACGTGCCCGACGAGTCCGACGAGATCGAACTCGCCTTCGCCCGGGAACACCCGGTAGTGGCGGCTCCACTGCAGGACGTTCATGTCCATCTCCGGTGCGTCGGAGAGTTGCAGGAAGAAGATCTTCTCGCCCGGGATGTCCGCGATGCCGGCGACGTCCTTGGTGCGGGAGAAGATGTGGAAGCTGTCGAGGCACAGCCCGAGGGCCGGATGATCGGCCCGGCGCACGATCTCCCACGAGCGCTGCCAGGTGTTCACGTGGCGGCCCCACGCCAGCGCCTCGAAGGCGATCCGCATGCCCCGCTGCGCTGCCGCATCCGCCAGTTCCCGCAGCTGCGCGGCCGCGAGATCGACATCGTCGACGGTGTGCGGCGACACCGACGAGCACACCAGCACGAGGTCGGTGCCGAGCTGTTCCATCACGTCGAACTTGTGCCGCGCGCGGCGCATGTTGCGGGCGTGGATCTCGGCCGGGACGGCCTCGAAGTCGCGGAAGGGCTGATACAGCGGGATGCTCAGCCCGAGTTCGGCGCAGCGCTCGCGCACCGCCGCGGGGGTGAGCGGGGAGCCGATCAGGTCGGGTTCGAACAGTTCGATGCCGTCGAACCCGGCGTGGGCGGCGGCGACGAGCTTGTCCTCGAGGGTGCCGGACAGGCACACGGTGGCGATTGCCTTGGCGCGCTTGGTCCCAGGACGGGGGTGGGTCATGGTCGGGCTCCTCCACGGTGCCGCCTGTGCGGGCGGACTCGGAATCGGGGACCGGTGCGCGAGGGCGGGTTTGCCCCGCACACCGGTATCGGCAGGGGTGGCTCGCCGCGGGTCGCGCGCGAGGGGACCGGTCTCGGGGTGTGGGGGCGCCGGTTACGCCTGCGCCGTGCGCTGGGCCACGAGCGCGCGCAGCGCCCACTCGTAGCCGGCGACGCCGAGACCCACGATGATCCCGGATGCGACCGGGGAGATGTAGGAGTGGTGGCGGAACCCCTCGCGGGCATGGACGTTGGAGATGTGCAACTCGATGAGCGGTACGTGGGCGCCCTTGATCGCATCGTGCAGGGCCACCGAGGTGTGCGTGTAGGCGCCCGCGTTGAACACCACCCCGAGGGACTCCCCGCGGGCGACCGCGGCGCCGGCGTCGTGGAGGGCGTCGATGAGGACGCCCTCGTGGTTGGACTGCCGGAAGTCGATGTCGACGCCCAGTTCCTTGCCGACGTTGCGGCACAGGGTCTCCACGTCCTCGAGGGTCTGCGCGCCGTACACGCCGGGCTCGCGGGTGCCGAGCAGGTTGAGGTTGGGGCCGTTGAGGACGAGCACCGAGGTCATGGACGAATCTCCTTTGCTTTCTTCGTGTTCCGGGGTCATCTCCCGGCCGGGTCTGTCAGTCGACGGGGCAGGCGGGCGGTGACGGTGCTCGAGCGCACGACGAGGTGGGTGCCGAGTTCCACAGGCGCAGCGCGGGGTGTGGTCTTTCCGTCGAGGACGTCGCACAGCAGGTCGATCGCAGTCACGCCGGCCTCGTCGAACGCGAGATGCACGGTGGTCAGCGGCGGCGAGGTCATCTCGCAGAGCCACGAGTCGTCGAACCCGACGACGGAGTAGTCGCGGCCCGCCCGCAGTCCGTGCTCGGCGAAGCCTTGCATGAGGCCGACGGCGGCCTGGTCGTTGTACGCGACGACGGCCGTCGTCCCGGTGCCGACCAGTTCCTCGGCCGCCTTCCGGCCCGCGACGACGAAGTCGGGCTCGAGGGGGCCGAGCACCGTGCCGGTGATGCCCCGGCCGGCGCAGGCCTCCACGAAGGCGGCGCGGCGGCGGCGCTGGGCGAGCCAGTACTCGGGGCCGCCGAGGTAGGTGACGGCAGTGTGCCCGGCGTCGGCGAGATGCTCGACGGCCTCGACCATGCCGTCGTCGGAGGACAGCAGCACGGCGGGCAGATCGCCGGCAGTGTGGTTGACGAGCACGACGGGCGTGACCCGTGCGAGATCCTCGAGGTCGGTGTCGGACATGCGCGGGGCGATCAGAACCAGCCCGTCGACCTGCCGGGCGATCGCCCGGACGAGGTCCAGCTCGTCGGCGGACCGTCCCTCGCCCGCCGCGACGAAGAGGGAGTAGCCGCGCGCGCGGGCCCGGTCCTGTGCCGACTCGACGGCGGGGCCGAACACGGGGTTGCGGATGTCCGGGACGAGGAAGCCCAGGTTGTGGGTGCGGCCGAGGGCGAGCGAGCGGGCGGTGGGGTTGGGGGTGAAGGACAGTGCCTCCGCGGCGGTGAACACCTTCGCGCGCGTGTCGGGACTGACGGCCTCCGGGCGGGAGAACACGCGTGAGACCGTGGCGGTCGAGACGCCGGCGCGCGCTGCGACCTCGCGAAGCGTCGCCATGGGTTCTCCTCGGGTGTGGGGTCCACCCACTGTGCAAGCGGTTACATCGCTTTGTCAAGCTGCATGTAACCGCTTGCGCGGAGGAGCGGCCCGGGTGCCGCCCGCCGACCGTTCCCAGCGGGCGACGCGTCGCTCACCCGTCGATGCTGGACATGTCCCCGTAGCGCTCCCCCCCGACCGCCTCCCGGGGCACCGCCGACTCGATCGCGCCCAGCTCGTCCGCGGTGAGCGACACGGCCGCGGCCTCGACGTTCTCCTCGAGGAAACGCACCCGCTTCGTCCCCGGGATGGGGACCACGTCGTCGCCCTGGGCGAGAACCCACGCCAGTGCCAGCTGGCCCGGGGTGCAGTTCTTGGACCGGGCCAGGCGGCGGACGGCGGTCACGAGCGCCAGGTTCGCCTCCAGCGCCGCACCCTGGAATCGTGGGAAATACGCGGTGCGGCGAGAATCCGAGCTCGAGATCGGACGGCGCCGTGATCGCGCCCGTCAGGATGCCGCGCCCGAGCGGCGAATACGGCACGAGCCCGATGCCGAGGTCACGCAGGGCCGGCAGGATCTCGTCCTCGATGTCGCGGGTGAACAGCGAGTACTCGGTCTGCAGCGCGGTGATCGGGTGGACGGCGTGGGCCCGGCGGATCGTCTCCGCGGACGCCTCCGACAGACCCAGATGGCGGACCTTCCCCGCCTGCACCAGTTCGGCCATCGCGCCGACGGTGTCCTCGATCGGCACGGTCTTGTCCACGCGGTGCTGGTAGTAGAGATCGATGTGGTCGACGCCGAGGCGGCGGAGCGACGCGTCGCAGGCCGCGTGGACGTATTCGGGCCGGCCGTTGATGCCGAGGCGGGTGCCGTCCTCGGCGCGCTCGTTGCCGAACTTGGTCGCGAGGACGACGCGGTCGCGGCGATCCGCGACGGCGCGGCCGACGAGGTTCTCGTTGGTGAACGGCCCGTACATGTCGGCGGTGTCGAGCAACGTCACGCCGAGCTCGAGGGCCCGGTGGATGGTGGCGACGGCATCGGCCTCGTCCCCGGTGCCGTAGAACTCGGACATGCCCATGCACCCGAGTCCCATCGCCGAGACCGTCAGCGGCGACGCGGTGCCGAGCGTGCGGGTGCCGAGTGGGGGCCGGGAGGTGTTGTTCGTGGTCATGGCGACGAGTCAAGACCTTCGAGCGCGCTCGAAGTCAAGCGCGAGCGCTCTCGCACGGTCCGTCGTCGCGGCCGCTCGTCCGGGAGAGGTAGATGTCGATCTTGCCGTCGATCGCGGCGAGGTGCTCGGTCACCTCGTCGAGTTGGGTGAGCACCCGCGCCCGGTGCGCGCGGAGCAGCGCGAGGCGGTCCTGTTCGTTGCCGCCGCCGGCCCGGCAGAGGGCCGCGTACTCGCGGATCTCGCGGATCGGCATGCCCGTCGCCCGCAGCCGGGTCAGCAGCACCACCCAGGAGAGGTCGTCCTCGGTATAGAGCCGGTGGCCGGAGGAGGAGCGGCCGATTTCACGCAGCATGAGGCCGTCGCGCTCGTAATAGCGGAGGGTGTGGGTGGTCAGACCGGTGCGCTCGGCGGCCTCGGCGATGGTCGCAACGGTCGTCGCGGAAGGGGCGGTCGTCATGGCTTCATGATCCGCCTCGGGGGTGGTCCTGCGCTCCGAAGGCGATCCGGGGTGGCCGCATCGGCACCACAGGGTGCCTGTCGAGGACCCGGATGGCGGCCGACGATGGGCGAACCCCGTTTCTCACCACCCTCAGGAGGCTGCCATGAAGACCCGGATCCGCACCACCGTCGCGGTCGTCGCGACCTTGTTCACCGTCGTCCTCGGCACCGCAGGCGCCGCGAACGCCGCCACCGCGACCGCGTCCGTCAAATGCGGCCACGTGACCATCCACTGCCCGGGCTGAGCACGGGCGGCGTCGGGGACGTCGCCGTTCCCGACGCCGCCCACCCTGGGCGCGGTGTGCGGCCCTCCGCGATGACGAACAGATGGATGATGAACAGATGATCGAGACACCCGTGATCGTGGGCATCGTGTCCATCTGCGTCGGATTCGTGCTCTTCGTGCTCGCCGCGAGCGGAACGCGCGGCGGATGGAACAGGAAGCTGACGATCACGCTGTTCGTCCTGTCGGTCCTGTTCCTGACGCTCGTGCCGGTGACCGGCGCGGTCTTCTTCGCGACCTGATTTCCGGTCACCTATCGAGGACCGAAACTGTCCGCATTCGTCCCTACCGTCGTAGTCGTAGCCAGAATCGACATCACGAAGGGCGGAAGCGACATGACCGAGCGGACCCTCTCCGGAGAACGGGCCGACATCCTCGACATGCTGGCCGAGCAGCGGAAGATGTTCCTGATCACCCTCCGCAACCTCGACGACGAGCAGGCCCGCACCCGCAGCACCGTCAGCGACCTGACCCTGGGTGGGCTGCTCAAGCACGTCTCGACCACCGAGCAGCACTGGATCGACACGATCCGCACACCCGACGACACCGCCGAGTTCGACATGGAGTCCGCGATGGAGCAGTACTACATGCGCGACGACGAAACCGTCGCCGGCCTGCTCGAGCGGTACGAGGCGATCGCGGAGCAGACGGAGGCCTTCGTCGCCGGCCTCGCGGACCTCGACCTGCAGGTGCCGCTGCCCACCGCGCCGTGGGCGCCGGAGCGACAGTGGTGGAGCGCCCGAAAGGTGCTGCTGCACATCATCCGGGAGACCGCCCACCACAGCGGTCATGCCGACATCATCCGCGAATCCCTCGACGGCGCGAACACCACCATGCAGCAGGGCACCGACGCCGGCATGACCTTCGACTAGACGTCCGCGCGCGGGGGTGCTTCCCGCGCGCGTCCGTACGAGCGCGGGAAGCACTTTCGGTCGCGGGACGGCAGCCCGATCCGCGACACGCGCACGAATGTCGTTGGCCGTGCGCTCGACACGGAGCAGTATCGGGCCATGTCGGCACTCTGGGACGAAGACGGCCGCGTCGCCTGGGAACTGCACGCGTCCGGGTGGGACTGGGAACAGATCGGTCGCGAACTCGCGTGCCCCGAACACATCGCACGCGAGATGTGCGAGAGACACGGCGCGGTGCTCGCCGAACAGGCGCAGCAGGACCATCCGACGCTGTTCGACCTGCCCTGACGACGGCGACGCGACGGGCACCCCGCTCGGACCTGGCCGAGTGCGGGTGCCCGCCTGCGTTGTCGTCAGTGGGCGCTCGCGACCTCGGCCCCGATCCCGGTTTCCGCGCGCACCAGCATCTCGGCGAACTTCTCGTCCTCGTGCGCGGAGCGTCCGCGTCGCTTCTCGGCCACGAGTGAGCCGACGACGCACGCGGCAAGGCCGAGCGGCATGGTGACGATCACCGGAAGCTGGATCGTCAGGGGTGCCGGGCCGCTGCCGAGCCACAGCGCCTCGGTGAGCATGAGACTGACGATGGTCGAGACCAGGCCGGTGAGGATTCCCCACACGGCACCGGTGCTGTTGAAGCGCCGCCAGTTCAGGCTGAGCACCAGCGACGGCAGGTGGGCGCTGCCGGCCACCATGAACGCCATTCCCATGAAGTAGGTGATGTTCGTGTCGTCGCCGATCAGCATGGTCAGCCCGATCGCGACGGCGCTGAACGCCACCGCACCGAACCGGGCGACACGGGCCTGGGCGTTCTCCTCGCGCGTGCGCGCCGCGACGTCGAGTTCGTCCACCGGCGGCTTGCGGGTCAGCGCCGGCCAGATGTCGCGGGCGAAGGTGCCCGCGGCGGAGATCACCACGCCGGCGACAACGGCGACGATGCTCGCGAACGCGACCGCCGCGACCATCGCGAGGGCGATCGAGCCGCCGATCGTGCCCACGCCCCCGCCGAGTTCGGTGACGAGCACGGGCGCCGCGAGATTGCCGCCGGCGCCGACCCGATCGGCGCCGCCGTCCCCCAGCAGGGCTGCGGCGCCGAAGCCCATCACGATGACGATCAGGTAGAACATGCTGCACAGCGCGACGGTCCAGCCCAGCGAGCGTCGGGCGGTGCTCGCCTCGGGGACGGTGAAGAAGCGGATCAGGATGTGTGCCATGCCCGCCGTGCCGAGCGCGAACGCCAGCGAGTACGAGACGAGGTTCAGCGCGCTGGTCTGCCCGAAGATCAGGCCCGGGGACAGGACGGCCTCGCCCGCAACCGCGTGCTCGGTCGCGGTGTCGAGGACCTTCGGGAAGCTGAACCCGAACTGCGCGAGAATGCCCAGCCCGACCACGATCGCGAGGACCGACAGGATCGTGGACTTGATGACCTGCACCCACGTGGTGGCGAGCATGCCGCCGACGAAGACGTAGATGCCCATGAGGGTGCCGGCGACGATGACGGACAGCCAGAACGGGATACCGGAGACCGACTCGAGCAGCACCCCGGCCGCGACGAGTTGCGCGAGCAACACGAAGGTGCCGGTGGCGATGGTGCTCAACGCCACGACGACCCGCACGCTGCGTGCCTCGGTGCGGAACACGAGTACGTCGGCGAGAGTGTACTTGCCCACGTTGCGCATCTTCTCGGCGAGCAGGAACAGCACGGGCAGGAACGAGATCACCGAGGTGCAGAGGATGACAGCGCCGTCGACGCCCTTGTAGAAGATCAGGCCGGTGGTTCCGAGAAAGCTTCCGGCCGAGATGAATTCACCGGCGATCGCGAAGCCGTTCTGCCAGCTCGAGATCGAGCGGCCGGCGGCGAAGAATCCGTCGGCGCTGCGGGCCCGCCGGGACACGGCGAACGTGACCCACAGGGTCAGCGAGATCACCGCCGCGCAGATCGCGATCGCGAGGTAGTCGGCGTCGCCGGTCATGCCGCACGCTCCTGGTTCTCGAGGACGGCCGCGACGGCGGCGTCGGCGGCGGGCTGGATGTAGATGCGGGTGAGCCGGAAGTAGGCGTAGACGAGGACCCACGTCCCGGCGAACTGGGAGAACACGACCCACAGCGAGAGGGGAACTCCGAGGAGCTCGGTGTCACCGAGGAATTCGGGGAAGTAGGCGAAGCCGACGAGGAAGGACGCGAAGAGCGTGATCGCGAGGGCGCCGAGGGAGTTGGTGACGGTGCGCCGGCGGCGGCGCAGTTCGACGACCTCGGGCAGGGAGAGCATCGCGCTCCAGGTCGGTTGCGTTCCGGTCTGCAACTCGGTCACGGCCGCACCGCCGCCCGGCGTGCCGTCTCCAGCGCGAAGAGGTTCTCGTCCCAGCCCTGCTCGAGCGGACCGAAGAAGTGGAAGCGGACCTGCTTGACCCGGTAGCGCCAACGGCCGTCGACCTTGACCACCTCGTCGGTGTAGCGGCCGGCGGCGATGGCGGGGGCGCCGTCGGTCACGCAGGGCTGCCACAGGAAGGACCGCACGGTGGCGCGGTCGCCGTCGAGGTCGATCTCCATGTTCGTGATGAAGTGCCAGAACGTGGTCAGCCCTCCGGCGGCGAGGCCCGCGAAGAACTCGCGCATCTCGGCCTTGCCGCGGGGATGGGACAGGCCGTCGAACTCGCCGTCGTCGGTGAACAGGTCCATCAGGGCGTCCCAGTCGCCGTCGTCGAGGTGACGGCAGTAGCGGGCGTCGAGCGAACGGATCGCCTCGAGGTCCTCGAGGCGGGTGATGCGCTCGGTGAGCGTGATGTCGGGGATGGTGGTCACAGGTGCGCCCTCCGAAGAAGTGGTTAACGCATGTTCATGTGAGGTGGACCATAGACGGGCGGTAACCGCACCGTCAAGACCGGCTTCTTGCTGGTCCCGACCTGGGCCTCTACCCTCCATCTCATGAACACTCGATCGGGCACGACCCTGATGGGCGTCCGGGACCGGATCCTCGACGCGGCGCTCGACGAGTTCTTCGCGGCCGGTTTCCACGGCGCGACGATGCGCACCATCGCCAATCGTGCTGGTTGCAGCGCTGCGAACGTCTACAACCACTTCGAGAACAAGTCGGAGTTGCTCGTCGAGATCCTCCGGGCGGCCAGCGACGAGCAATTCACCGCCACGCGCAACGCGCTGCGCAAGGCGGGTACGGATCCCGCCGAGCGCTGGCGGGTCGCCGTGGTGGCGCACGCGCTGTTCACCGCCCGTAATCCGCGTGAGTGCCTGGTGGCGAACACCGAGCTCCGGTATCTCGGCGAGGTGGATCGCAAGCGGGTGGTCGGTTCGCGGGACGCGCAGGAGCAGCTGTTCGTCGAGATCGCCGAACAAGGTTCCCGGATAGGGATTTTCGATGTTCCGCACGTGCACCAGGCCGTGACCGCGGTCCTCACGATGTGCGCCGGTATCCCGCTGTGGTTCCGCCCGGACGGGCCGCTCGGCGCGGCCGAGGTGGCCGACGACTACGGCCGGTACGCGCTCAACCTGCTCGGATACCGCCCCGCCTGAACTCCGGCGTTGACGCCCGGGCGGGAGCGTGCTGTACTGGGTGAACAAGCGTTAATAACCAGATTCTGGTTCACCGAGGGAGTCCCCCATGACCCACCGGCCGTCGCAGCCCCGTACCGACACCCCGCGGTACCTCACCGAAGAGCGCCTCGCCATCCGCGACCTCGCCCGTGACTTCGCCATGACGAAGGTGCTGCCCGTCGCCAACGAGCTCGACCCCGTCCAGGGCACCATCCCCGACTCGCTGAAGAAGGAGATGGCCGAGATCGGGTTCTTCGGCATCATGATCCCCGAGGAGCACGGCGGCCTCGGTCTCGGCGTGTTCGAGTACTGCCTGGTCGCCGAGGAGCTGTCCCGGGCCTGGATGAGCGTGTCCGGTCTCCTCGCCCGCGGCAACGGCATGGGCGGTGGCTTCACTCCCGAGCAGGAGGCCGCCCTGCTGCCGAAGGTGGCTCGCGGCGAATACCTCGGCGCGTACGCCCTGTCCGAGGCGGAGGCCGGCTCCGACGTCGCCAACATCTCCTGCCGGGCGACCCGCGACGGGGACGAATGGGTCGTCAACGGCACGAAGATGTGGTGCACCTACGCCGACGAGGCCGACTACCTGGTGCTGTTCGCCCGCACCGATCCGCACAAGGATCCGGCCAAGCCGCACCGCGGGATCAGCGCGTTCCTCGTCGAGAAGCAGCGCGGCGTGTTCCCGGAGGGAATCTCGGGCACCAAGGTCCGCAAGATCGGCTACTTCGGCTGGCACACCTGGGAGCTGTCGTTCGACAACTTCCGCATCCCCGCCGGCAAGATGCTCGGCGAGGAGGGCAAGGGTTTCTATCTCGCCGTCTCCGGGCTCGAGGTCGGCCGGGCCCACACCGCGGCCCGCGCGATCGGCCTCGCCCGTGCGGCCCTCGAGGACTCGATCGCCTACGTACACACCCGGCGCCAATTCGGCCGTCCCATCGGTGACTTCCAGCACCTGCGGTTCAAGATCGCGAAGATGGCGGCCGACATCGAGGCGGCCCGCCAGCTGATGTACTCCGTGGCCACCGACATCGACACCGGGCGGCGCTGCTCGCTCGAGGCGTCGATGTGCAAGCTCGTCGCCACCGAGATGGCCGAGCAGGTGACCAGCGAGGCCGTGCAGATCCACGGCGGTGCCGGCTACACCACGGACTTCCAGGTCGAACGGCACTGGCGCGACGCCCGCCTGACGAAGATCTTCGAAGGCACCAGCGAGATCCAGATGCGCATCATCTCCGACGAGCTGCTCGGAAGGCCGGAAACCGCATGAGCACCACACTGAACACCCTCCGCGTCGGCGATCGCACCGCCGGTTCCGGCCGGATGGCCGCCGACCTGCTCGCAGAGTCCGGAATCGTCCTCCCGACAGGGACGTTCGCGCTCGGGACCGTCGCCGCCGAGCTGCTCACCCCGCCTGTGCCCGCCGCGCACCGCACGGGACTGCGCTGGACGGCGATCACGCCGGTCACGGCGGTAGACCGGATCCGGTCGGAGGCCGTCGTCACCCGCGTCGAGGGCACCACCGCCGAGCGGTTCGTCCGCGTGCTCGATGCCGCCGGCGCCGTGCGGGAGGAGGGCACCGAGACCTGGCGGCTCGCCACGCCATCCGAACCTGTTCCGGCACTGGACTTCTGCACTCCGGCCTGGGGTGAGCTGCTCCGTGACCACCTCGAGGCCGACCCCGCCTTCGGGTCTGCCCTGGCCACCTGGGACGGCACCGTCGGCCTGCGCTGCGGCGACCGGGAACTGCACCTGCGGATCTACCGCGGCCGCATCGTCGACGTCACGCGGCGCACCCCGCACGGGGCCACCTTCACGTTCGTCGCACCCGACCACACCTGGGTCGACCTGATCCTCGGTGCGCACGACGACTTCATGCGCCGCGCAATCGGCGGCGAATTCTCCTCCACTGGAGACGGATACGAGTACCTCCGGCTCACCAAACCGCTGAACCTGATCATCGGCCACGCCCGTGCCGTCGCGAGAAAGGCCTGCTCATGATCGAGGCCCGTTACCTGGACATCGACGGAGCCCTCGGATTCGTCGAGATCGTCACCCCCGCCGGCGAACACGCCCCCGACGCGCTTCCCACCGTGCTGTGCATCCACACCGCCGGGCAGAGCGGGGTGCAGTGGCGGCACGTCGCCCACGACCTCGCGGCCCGCGGCTACCGCGTGCTCGTGCCCGACCTGCCGGGACACGGCCGATCCGAGCCCGCCCCGGACGGGCCGGTCACCAGCCTCACCACGTACGGCGACTGGCTCACCGCCCTGCTCGACGCGCTCGACGTGCACCGGCCGTACGTGCTCGGCTGCTCGATCGGCGGCAAGCTGACCCTCGAACTCGCCACCCGACCGGACCGGCCGCTCGCCGGCGCCGTCGCGATGGAGGCCGAGGCCGGCCCCGGCCGCGTCAATGTCTCGGGTCTGCGCCGCGAACTCGAGGACGTCGCCGGGCCGTCGCGCGCCGAACGCACCTATCTGGGCACCCTCGCCTCCGTCGGGCGTTCGGTACCCGCCGCGACGGCGCACCGGATCGCCCTCATGCACAAGCGGGAGGACCCGGAGATCTCGTCGTCCGACCTCATCGGCTGGGGCACCCACGACGTGCGCGACCGGCTGCCGCTGCTGACCTGCCCGCTCCACCTCGTCGTCGGGGCCGACGATCCGTGGCTCGACCCGGACGCCGTCGCGGACCTCGCCGTCCGGATCAACGACATCTCGCCGGGACGGGCGCGGTTCACCCGGCTCGACGGCGTCGGCCACTACCCCATGGAGGAGGTGGAGGGCTTCGCCGTCCTCGCCGACTCGTGGCTGACCGACCTGCGGGGCGCCACCGCGGAGGTGCTGTCGTGACCGCGACCACCACCTCCGGACTGGCCGCGTTCCTCGACGACCTCGTCGCCGCCGATCCCGGTGCCGTCGCCACCTACGACGTCGCCGACGGGCGGCTGCTGATCTGCAACAGGGCGGAGCTGCGGCGCCGCGTGCAGGCGGTGCGGGCCGAACTCGCGGCCGTCGGCGTCCGGCGCGGCCGGTGCATCGCGGTGCTGTTGCCCAACTGGTCCGACGCCCTCGTGTGGCAGTTCGCGGCCGCGGCGCTCGGCGCCCACGTGATCGGCGTGAACACCCGCTACAACACCGCCGAGGTGGCCCACATCCTCACCGCGGCGCGGCCGGCGGTCGTCGCCGTCGCGGCCGGCTTCCACGGCCTGGACCTGTTCGGCACGCTCCGTGCCGCCTCGGAGGTCGCCGCGGTGCCGGCTCCCGCGGTCGCGGTCGTCACCGGACCCGGCGGGGGATCCGCCGATCCGGCCCCCTTCGACCTCGGCGCCGGGTCCTGGTGCGCGGGCGGCGGCGACACCCGCGGCGTGCGCGCCCCGGACACGCCCGACACCGCGACGCTCACGCCCGCCGGCGCGGAGGACGATCCGGCGGACCCGCTGGCCGTCGCGTTCACCACGTCCGGCTCCACCGGAACCCCCAAGCTCGCCGCCCACCGCGACTCGGCGGTCGTGCGGCACGCCCGCGCCGACGCCGCGATCATGCGGGTCGAGCCCGGCGACGTCGCGCTGTGCGTGCTGCCGGTCTCCGGGGTGTTCGGCTACAGCACCGCCATGGCCGCGCTCGCCGGCGGTGCCGCGCTGCTGATGGAGCCGGTCTTCGATGCCGCGGCGACCCTGCGCCGCATGGAACAGCTGTACGTCACCCACGTCGTCGGGGGCGACGACCTGTTCGGCCGGCTCCACGACACGTGGCACGCCGAGATGCGCGCCGACCTGTCGGCACTGAAGTGGCTCGGCATCGCCGACTTCCTCGGCCGCTCGCACGAGATCGCCCGCTGGGCGCGCGACGAGTTCGGCGCCCACACCTCGGGCGTGTTCGGGTCGTCCGAGGTGTTCGCGCTGGCGTTGCTGTGGTCGGCCGGCGACCCGGAGTCGGTGCGCTGGAACGGCGGCGGCCGCCCGGTCGACCCGTCGGTCGACGTCCGCATCGCCGACCCGCTCGACGACCGTGTCCTCCCGGACGGGGAACAGGGCGAGCTGCAGGTGCGCGGCCCCAACGTCGTCGACGCCTACCTCGGCAACCCCGATGCCGCCGGCCGCGCATTCACCGCCGACGGCTGGTTCCGCAGCGGCGACCTCGCCGTCGCGACCGGAGACGGCGGCTACACCTACGTGTGCCGGATGGGAGACGTGCTGCGGCTGCGGGGGTTTCTCGTGGACCCGGCCGAGATCGAGCACCGTCTCGCCGAACACCCCGGGGTGCGGACCGCGAAGGTCGTCGGCATCACCGGCGAGGGCGGCTACACCCGGGCGGTGGGGTTCGTCGTCCCCGTCGAGGACGCCGTCGAGTTCGATGCGGCATCGCTGAAGGCGTGGTGCGCCGAGACGCTGGCCGCGTTCAAGGTGCCGGCGACGATCCACGTGATCGAGACGATGCCCACGACGGTGGGCGGCAACGGCACCAAGATCCGCGCCGTGGAACTGCGTGAGTGGGCGCAGCAATGGACCGACCGCGAAAGGGACTTCCGACGTGACCGCAACTGATGTGACCGCAACCGATGTGGTGATCTGCGAACCGCTGCGCACACCGGTGGGCCGGTACGGCGGGGCGTTCGTCGACGTCCCCGCCACCGACCTCGCCGCCGGGGTGATCTCGGAACTGCTGGCGCGCACGGGCATCGACCCGGAGTCGGTGGACGACGTGATCTTCGGCCAGTGCTATCCCAACGGCGAGGCCCCCGCGATCGGCCGCGTCGCCGCGCTCGACGCGGGCCTGCCGGTGACGGTGCCGGGCCTGCAGCTCGACCGCCGGTGTGGGTCCGGGCTGCAGGCCGTGCTCGACGCGGCGATGCGCGTGCAGACCGGCGTCGCCGACGTCGTGATCGCCGGTGGCGTCGAATCCATGAGCCGCGCCGAGTACTACACCGAATCGATGCGGTGGGGTGCCAAGGGGGCTCCGGCCGCCCTGCACGACCGCCTCGCCCGCGGCCGGGTCACCGCCGGCGGCCGTCACCATCCCGTCCCCGGCGGGATGCTCGAGACCGCCGAGAACCTGCGCCGCAAGTACGGCATCGGCCGACGCGAACAGGACGAGCTGGCCGTCGAATCGCACCGGCGCGCGATGGCCGCCATCGAATCCGGGGTGTTCGCGCAGGAGATCGTGCCGGTGGCGGTGCCCCAGCGCAAGGGCGACGACCGCATCGTGGACCGGGACGAGCATCCGCGCGCGGACGCCTCCGTCGACACCCTCGCGAAACTGCGGCCGATCATGGCGGCGCAGGATCCGGAGGCGACGGTGACCGCGGGCAACGCCAGCGGTCAGAACGACGGTGCCGCAGCCTGTCTCGTCACCACCCGCGCGCAGGCGGACCGCCTGGGCCTGCGTCCCCTGGGCCGGTTGGTGACCTGGGCGGTGGCCGGCGTCGCGCCGGCGGAGATGGGCATCGGCCCGGTGCCGTCCACCGAGAAGGCCCTGAAGCGCGCCGGCCTGACGCTCGCCGACATCGACCTGATCGAACTCAACGAGGCGTTCGCGGCGCAAGCACTCGCGGTGACCCGTGAATGGAACTTCGGGACAACCGATTTCGAGCGGACGAACGTCAACGGTTCGGGAATCTCGCTCGGCCACCCGGTCGGGGCGACCGGCGTGCGCATCCTCGCCACGTTGCTGCGCGAACTGGATCGTCGCGGGGCGCGCTACGGCCTCGAGACGATGTGCATCGGTGGCGGGCAGGGGTTGACGGCGATCTTCGAAAGGGCCGCATGACGACCCGGCCGCTCGAGGGGATCCGCGTCGTCGACCTGTCGAGCTTCGTCGCCGGTCCGACCGCCGGGCGCATCCTCGCCGAGCTCGGTGCCGACGTGGTCCGTGTCGATCCGGTCGCCGGCGCGGTCGACGGCGGGCGGTGGCCCCTCGCGGAGTCGGGGGCGAGCCTGTACTGGACGGGGTTGAACCAGGCGAAGCGGTCCGTCGCGGTGGACCTGCGCAGTGCGGACGGTCGTGCCGTCGTCACCGAGCTGATCGCCCGGTCCGGGGTGGTGCTCGAGAACGCGGCCCACGCACCGTGGCTTGCCCACGAGGTGCTCGCCGCGCGACGACCCGACCTGATCCACCTGCACATCGCCGGCAACGCCGACGGCACCCCCGCCGTGGACTACACGGTCAACGCCGCTGTCGGGCTGCCTCTCATGACCGGGCCCGTCGATGCTGCGGCCCCGGTGAACCACGTGCTCCCGGCCTGGGACCTGATCACCGGGGTGCAGGCGGCCCTCGGGATCGTCGCCGCGCTGCGCAGGCGGGACCGGACGGGGGAGGGCGCGTACCTTGAGCTCGCGCTCGAGGACGTCGCGGTGTCCGCGGTCGCGAGCATGGGCTGGCTGGCCGAGGCCGAGGAACGCGGCTCGGCCCGCGACCGGCAGGGCAACGCGCTCTACGGCAGCTACGGGTCCGACTTCGCCACGGCGGACGGCCGCGCCGTCATGGTTGTCGGCCTCACCCCCGCACAGTGGCGATCGCTCGTCGAGGTCACCGGCACCGCCGAGGTCTTCGCGGCGCTCGAACGGCACCGCGGGCTGCGGTTCGCCGACGAGGGTGACCGCTACGCCGCGCGCGACGAGATCACGGCGATCCTGCGTCCGTGGTTCGCGGCGCGCACGCTCGCCGAGATCGAGAAGGAACTGTCCGGCAGCCGGGTGCTGTGGGCGCCGTACCGGACCATGGACGAGGTGGCCGCCCGCGAGTACGCGGTGATCGAACGCGTCGAGCAGCCCGGCGTCGGCCCGGTGCCGACGGCGCGCTCCCCGTTGCGCTGGGACGGGACGTACACCGAGGCGCGCCCGGCGCCGCGCCACGGGCAGCACACCCGAGAGGTACTCGAAGAACTCGGTCTCTCCCCCGAGCGTGGAGACGAACCCGGCGGAGCGCGCTGACCGCGGCCGTGTCGAGTGCGCTGAGCGCCGTTCGGTCCGGTGACGAGTCCGGTCACTCCTCGGCGAAACCGCCGAAGAACAGCGCAACGAGCACGTCGGTGAACTCGTCGGTGGTGTATCCGTCCCGTCCCGGCCAGTGCATGCTCGCCCACAGCGCGTCCCGCACCGTGCGGTAGAAGACCTCGGCGGGGATGTCGGAGCGGAAGCTGCCGTCGGCGACGCCGGTGGCGATCGCGGTCAGCCAGTAGTCGCGCACCGTGCGCGACGGTGCGTCGACGACGTCGAGCAGGCCGTTGTCGCGCAGGTACTGCCGGTTCTGCTGGTAGATCGCCGTCGGATGGGGATGCTCCTCGATCACGACGAGGGTCTGGTGGATCAGGCCGCGCACAGTCTCGCGGGGACTCGTCGAGGTCTCCACGACGCGCCGGAAGCGCTGGTCGATGTCGGCCATGAAGCCGCTGAGGATCTCGGCGACGAGTGCATTCTTGGATCTGAAGAAGTGGTACAGGCTGCCGGAGAACACTCCGGCGCGTTCGCCGATGTCGCGGACCGTCGTCGGCCCGATCCCCTTGGTTGCGAAGAGTTCGGCCG
Organism: Rhodococcus sp. M8; assembly: GCF_015654185.1. Taxonomy (NCBI): domain Bacteria; kingdom Bacillati; phylum Actinomycetota; class Actinomycetes; order Mycobacteriales; family Nocardiaceae; genus Rhodococcus; species Rhodococcus sp. M8. The sequence goes on along the minus strand of NZ_CP064065.1, from coordinate 3,410,560 downwards.
CGAGCCGCATGATCTCGTCGCGTCGGTCCGACGTCATGGTCACCTCACCTTCCGATTCGCCGGTTCGGCGCGAGTTTTCCGCCCTCTGTTCCAACTGAGTGGGAGTGGGCAGCCCTGGCGGGGCGCCCGCGCCTACTGTACTGCACCAAGCGCTTGCTCAAGAAAGGTGGTGCGGACATGCCGACGCTGGAACAGGAGTTGGAACGCGAGTTCGAACAGTACGTCGGGAAGGTGGCCGAGCCCGCCCGGGTGGCCCGGTACGCCGTCGACGAGGCGATGATCCGGAACTGGGTCGAGGCCCACGACGACTACAACCCCGTCTACGTCGACCGGGACGCGGCCCGCGCGACCGGACGACCGGACGTGGTGTGCCCGCCCGCGATGATCTCGACGTGGGTGATGGCCGGCTACCGCCGCTGGCGCGAGGTGCAGCGGCTGCGCGCCGAAGGACGGACCGAGGACTTCGCCTACTCCGCGCTGATGACACTGCTGGACCGGCACGGTTGCACCTCCGTCGTCGCCACCAACGCCGAGCAGGACTACCACCGCGAACTCGTCCCGGGCGACCACGTCACCGCGCACTTCACCATCGAGTCGATCTCCCCGGTCAAGCACACCGGCCTGGGCCGCGGCTGCTTCGTCACCCTGCACAAACGCTACGAGAACCAGCACGGCGAACTGCTCGTCGAGGAGCGGTTCCGATTGCTCCGCTTCAACCCGAACACCACCGAGGAGGCGTGATGACGGCCGTTCCCAGGCTGACCGTCACCCAGGACAACGAGTTCTGGTTCGCAGCCGCCCGCGAGGGCCGGCTCGAGATCCAGCGCTGCAGCGACTGCGGCGCGCTCCGGCATCCGCCGGGACCGGCGTGCCCGAAGTGCCGCTCCTTCAAATGGGACACTGTCGAGTCGTCGCGCCGCGGCACCCTGCACAGCTGGACCGTGATCCACCACCCGAAGGACCCGTCCTTCGACTATCCCCTCGCGGTCGGGCTGATCGACCTCGAAGAGGGCATCCGGATCGTCGCCGACATCGGCGGGGTCGAGCACGACCGGCTGCAGATCGGCATGCAGCTCGAGGTCGGATTCGCCGAGCACGCGCACGGCGAAATCCTGCCGCAGCTGCGTCTACCGGGTGGAGGTGCCGCATGAGCCTGCCGACCGTGTCCGTCGGCACCGAACTGCCGGCACTGGACCTGCCTCTCGATCGCAGCACCATCGTCGCCACCGCGATCGCCTCCCAGGATTTCGAGGACGTGCACCACGATCCGGGCGCAGCCGGAAAGCGCGGCACGCCCGACATCTTCATGAGCATCAACTCGACGAACGGATTCGTCGACCGCTACATCACCGACTGGGCCGGGCCGACCGCCCGCATCCGCCGCGTCGCACTGCGGCTGGGCGTCCCCAACTTTCCCGGCGACACCATGCGCCTGACCGGGACGGTGACCCGCGTCGACGCCGGCGCCGTCACCGTCGAGGTGCTCGGCCGTAACGCCCGAGGAACGCACGTGACCGCCGAGGTCACCGTCGCACCGTACGAAGGACAGACACGATGAGCGGCAGGATAATTCCCGGCGGGGGCTTCGCCCGCAGGGCGGCGATCGCCGGCATCGGCGCCACCGAATTCTCCAAGAACTCCGGGCGCAGCGAATGGCAACTGGCCTGCGAGAGTGTGCTCGCCGCGCTCCAGGACGCACAGATCGGCGTCGAGGAGGTGGACGGCTTCGCGCTGTTCACGATGGAGACCAACCCCGAGATCGCGGTCGCCCGCGCACTCGGCATCCCCGAACTGACGTTCTTCAGCCGCATCCCGCACGGCGGCGGCGGCGCATGCGCACCCGTGCAGCAGGCGGCGCTCGCCGTCGCGAGCGGTGTCGCCGACGTCGTGGTCGTCTACCGGGCCTTCAACGAACGTTCCGGCACCCGGTTCGGCGCCGGCCCGCCGCCGTTCGCCTACACGGCCAACACCGATCAGGAATACCGCAACTGGATCAATCCCTACGGGCTGCTCACCCCCGCCCAGCAGGAGGCGTTCCTCGCCCGGCGCTACATGCACAAGTACGGCGCGACCAGCGCCGACTTCGGCCGCATCTCCGTGCTGTCGCGCAAGCATGCCGCAAACAACCCCAAGGCATGGTTCTACGAGCGGCCCATCACCCTCGACGAGCACCAGAACTCCCGGATGATCGCCGACCCGCTGCGGCTGCTCGACTGCTGCCAGGAGAGCGACGGCGGACAGGCCCTGGTGATCGTCAGCACCGAGCGGGCCCGCGACCTGCCGCACCCGCCGGCCGTCGTCTCCGCCGCCGCGCAAGGCGTCGGGCCCCAGCAGATCTCCATGAGCAGCTACTACCGCGAGGACATCGACGAGATGCCCGAGGTCGAGCTGGTGGCACGGCAGCTGTGGGATCAGGCCGGCATCGATCCGGACGACATCGACGCCGCAATCCTCTACGACGCGTTCACCCCGATGGTGCTGCTGCAACTCGAGGAGTACGGGTTCTGCGCCCGCGGCGAGGCCAAGGACTTCATCGCGGACGGCAACCTCGAACTCGACGGCCGTCTGCCCGTCAACACCCACGGCGGACAACTCGGCGAGGGATACATCCACGGCGTCAACGGAATCGCCGAGGGCGTGCGGCTGATCCGCGGCACGTCGGTGAACCAGCCCGGCAAGGACGTGGCGAACGTTCTGGTCACGGGCGGCTCCCCGGTGCCGCACAGCGCACTCGTGCTCTCCACCGACAACTGACCGACCACCCATCCAGAGGAAGTCCCGACATGACCGAACGCATCACCTATGCCCGCGCCACCCACGGCGAGGACGAAATCCGAGCGGTGGTCGACGTCCTGCGCAGCGGCCATCAGGGGCTGCGCATCGGCAAGAACGTCCTCGAGCTCGAACGCCGCATCCCCGAGCTGTCCGGGAAACAGTACGGCGTGATGTGCAACTCCGGATCCTCCGGCCTGTACCTCGCGGTCGAGCTGCTCGACCTGCCGAAGGGCAGCGAAGTCATCACCTCGCCGCTGACCTTCTCCACCGACGTCGCGCCCCTCGTGCGCGCCGGCCTGATACCGGTCTTCGTCGACGTCGAACCGAACACGTTCAACGTCGACGTCACCAGGATCGAGGCGATGGTCACCGACCGGACCCGCGCCGTGCTCATCCCGAACCTCGCCGGCAACTGCCCGGACTGGGACGCGATCCGGGCCGTCGCCGACCGGCACGACCTGAAGGTGATCGAGGACACCTGCGACACCCTCGGCGCCCGGCTGCGCGGCACGCCCACCGGCGCGCGCGCCGACCTGACCGTCACCAGCTTCTCCATGGCCCACATCATCACGTGTGCCGGCACCGGCGGCATGGTCATGATGGACGACGAGCAGACCCGCGATCGCGCACTCCTGCTGCGCCGGTGGGGACGTCGATCCGAGCCGAACCTGTTCGGCAACGGACGTGGACGCGTCTTCCGGGAGGATCTGGACGGGGTCGACTACGACAACGACTTCATCTTCGACCTGCTGCCGTGGAACTTCGAGCCGTCCGAACTCGGCGCCGCCTACGGTGTCGTGCAGCTGAACAAGCTCGCGCAGAACTACGAGCGGCGCCGCAAGACCTTCGCGGAGTTCACCGCCGCGTACGGCGCCTACCCCGAGTTCTTCAGCACGCCGGTGGAGACCGACGAACTCGACACCGCCTGGTTGTGCTATCCCGTCACGGTCACCGCCGACGCCCCGTTCTCCCGTAGCGACCTGCAGGAATTCGTCGACGCGCAGGGCATCGACACGCGAACCGTGTGGAGCGGCAACATCACCCGCCACCCGATGATGGCGGGCGTCGAGCACCGCGTGCCGGACGAAGGCCTGCCCGAGGCCGATGCGGTGTTCGAGCGCGGCATGACGCTCGGCATGAGCCACGGGCTGTCCGACGAGGAGGTCACCCGCGTGACCGACGCGATCCACGCCTTCGCCGCGAAGTGGAGGTGACCGCCGTGCCGTCTCGTTTCACCGGCCGCATCTGCGACAGCCTCGGCCTCGTCGACGAATTCGGGCGCGAGGTCCGCGGGCTCGACAATCGGCAGTGGACCCGGGTGCAGGTGCCCGAATGAAGCCCGTGATCGTCGACGCCGCACGCACCCCCTTCGGCAAGCGCGACGGCTGGATCTCCGGTCTGCACGCCGCCGAGCTGCTCGGTCTCGCGCAACGCGGCGTGCTCGACCGGCTCGACCTCGATGCCACCCTCGTCGAGCAGGCCGTCGGCGGGTGTGTCACCCCGATCGGGGAGCAGTTCGGCAACATCACCCGCACCGCGTGGATGCACGCCGGCCTACCGTCCCACACCGGGACCACCACCATCGACGCCCAGTGCGGCACCGCGCTGCAGGCGGTGCATCTCGTCGCCGGGCAGATCGCGCTCGGCACCCTCGAGGTCGGCCTGGCGTGCGGCGTCGAACTGATGTCGCGGGTCCCGCTCACCTACAAGGTCGGCACCGGCGCCGGCACCCCGCGGCCGGCGTCGTGGTCGGTGGACACCCCCGACCAGTACACGGCGGCCGATCGCATCGCCCGGCACCGCGGCTTCTCCCGCGAGGACCTCGACGCGTTCGGCCTGCGGTCGCAGCAGCGGGCGCGCGACGCCTGGGACGCCGGGTGGTTCGACCGGCAGGTCATCCCCGTCGCCGTCCCGAGCGACGACGGCGACACCACGGTCACCCGGGACCAGGGACTGCGCGAGACCGGCATGGAGGCGCTCGCGCGGTTGCGTGCCACGATCGAGGGCGGTCTCCACACCGCCGGCACCTCGTCGCAGGTGTCCGACGGGGCGAGCGCCGCGGTCCTGATGTCCGAGGACAGGGCACGTGAACTCGGTGCGGCGCCGCGGGCCCGGCTGCTCGCGCAGTGCGTCATCGGCGGCGACACCGAGTTCATGCTCGACGGTCCGGTGGCCGCGGCGCAGGTGCTGTTCGACCGCACCGGGATGACGGTCGCCGACGTGGACCTGTTCGAGGTCAACGAAGCCTTTGCGGCCGTGCCGATGTCGTTCGCCCAGGTGCACAAGGTCGACCCGGACGTGCTCAACGTCGGCGGCGGTGCCATCGCCCTCGGTCACCCGGCCGGCGCCACCGGAATCCGGCTGCTGGCCACCGCGATCGACGAACTCGAACGCCGGGACCGGCAGGTCGCGATGATCGCCATCTGCGCGTCGGCTGCCACCACGTGCATGATTCTGGAACGGATGTAAGTCATGGCCATTGCACTCGACGCCGACCATCGCGACCTTGCCGACTCCGTCGCGGGCCTCGCCCGTCGCCATGCCCCGATCGAACGCACCCGCGCCGCGTTCGCCGACCTGGCGGCGGGCAAGCGGCCCGAGATCTGGGATGCGTGCATCGCGCAGGGCCTGCACGCCCTGCACCTGCCCGAGGCGCACGGCGGCGGTGGGGCGGGACTGCCGGAACTCGCGGTCGTGGCCGAGCAGTTCGGCCGCGCCCTGGTACCCGGGCCATGGGTGCCCACCATCGTGGCCGGCGCGCTGACCGCCACCCTCCCGGCCGAGGGCACCGCGGCGGAGTTGTTGCGGCGGTTCGCCGACGGAGCGACCGGTGCCGCCGTCACCACCCCCGGTCTCGTCGCGATCACGTCGGGGCGAGGATTGACGGTCACCGGTGTCTCCGAGCCGGTGCTCGGGTTGCCCGGCGCCGACGAGGTGATCGTGCGCGCCACCGCCGACGGCGCGCCCGTGTGGTTCCGGCTCCCGCCCGCGGCCGGAGAGGTCGAGCTCGCCGACGGCGTGGACCCCACCCGCTCGGTGGGACGACTGCGACTGTCCGGAGCGGCGATCACGCCCGAGCACCTGCTCCCGGCGATCGACGACGACGACGTGCAGCTGATCGTCAACACCGTGCTCGGCGCCGAGGCGGCCGGGCTTGCGGCGTGGGCGCTGGACACCGCCGTGGACCACGTCCGCAACCGGCACCAGTTCGGCCGCCCGGTGGGCAGCTTCCAGGCCGTGCAGCACAAGGCTGCGATGATGCTGGTGCGTAGCGAGATCGCCTGTGCCGCCGCGTGGGACGCGGCCCGGTCGGTGCAGCAGGGCCGGGAGCAGCAGCGGCTCGCGGCGGCGCAGGCAGGACTGACGGCAGTGCCGGCGGCCGTCGACGTGGCGCTCGAATGCGTCACCCTGCTCGGCGGTCTCGGCTTCACCTGGGAACACGACGCGCACCTGTACTGGCGACGGGCACTGTCGATCGCCTCCGTCGCCGGCCCGGAGGACGTCTGGGCACGCCGGCTCGGTGAGCTCGCACTGTCGGACGAGCGCGACTTCTCCTTCGTCGAGGCCGATGCGCTACCGGAGCTGCGCGCGCAGGTCGGCGCCGTCCTCGACGAGGTACGTGCACTGCCGGACGACGCGGTGCACAGCGACGGATGGGCGCCGGCGCGAGGCGGGGCACGTCGCGCCCGCCTCGCCGAGGCCGGTCTCGTCGCGCCGCACTATCCCCGGCCGTACGGGCTGGCCGCCGGACCGCAGGAGCAGGCCGTGATCGCGGACGAATTCGCGCGCCGCGGCCTCGAACAGCCGACCACCGTCATCGGCGAGTGGGCCCTGCCCACCCTGCTGCTGCACTGCAGCGAGGACCAGCAGCGCCGCTTCGTCGCGCCCACCCTGCGCGGCGAGATCGTCTGGTGCCAGTTGTTCAGCGAACCGGGCGCCGGCTCGGACCTGCCCGGGTTGTCCACCCGGGCCCGCAAGGTGGACGGCGGCTGGATCCTCACCGGACAGAAGGTGTGGAATTCGATGGCGCACGAGGCGGATTGGGGTATCTGCCTGGCCCGCACCGATCCCGATGTGCCCAGGCACGAGGGCATCTCGTACTTCCTCGTCGACATGCGCAGCGACGGGCTCGACGTGCGGCCGCTGCGGCAGGCGACCGGGCGCGCGGAGTTCAACGAGGTGTTCTTCGACGACGTCTTCGTCCCCGACGACTGTCTGGTCTCCGAACCGGGGCAGGGCTGGCGCCTCGCGGTGACCACGCTCGCCAACGAACGGCTCAGCATGGGCGCACAGCTCGCGCACGGCGCGGCCGCGCGGGTGCGCGACCTCGTCGAGTCGGGCCGCTACGCCGCCGGCCGCGACGACGCGTTGCGCGTCCTCGGCCGCAACACCGGCCGCGAGATGGCCCTGTCGGCGATGAACCTGCGCAGCGTGCTGCGACGGTTGTCCGGTCTCGACGCCGGCGCGGAGATCAGCGTCCAGAAGGTCTTCAGCGCCCTCGCCCAACGCGACGGCTCGCGCGGGCTGGTCTCGCTGGTCGGCCCGGTCGGCGCCGTCGACGACGACGGCCACATGCTCGACCACATCGGCCTGCCCGCGGTGCTGTTCGGCGGCGGCACCATCGAGATCCAGCTCAACGTGATCGCCCGTCGCGTGCTGGGACTGCCGCGCTGACACCGAATCCATCACACGAACCTGGAGGGGCCATGCACCCGGAACTGTCCGACAACTCACGTCGGCTCCGCACCGAACTGCGCAACTACTTCGCCGAGATCATCGACGACGACGACCGGCGCGCACTCGTCGATCAGACCGAGGGCGGTCCCGTGTTCGACCGCATCCTGCGGCGGATGGGCCGCGACGGGTGGCTCGGTCTCGGCTGGCCCACCGAATACGGCGGCCGGGGAGAGGATCCCGAGGCCCTGTACGTGTTCTACGACGAGGTGATCCGCGCCGGCGCACCGCTGTCGCTCGTCACCCTCAACACCGTCGCGCCGGCGCTGATGAAGCACGGTACCCAGGCGCAGAAGGACTTCTTCCTACCGCCGATCCTGGCGGGCGAACTCATCTTCGCCATCGGCTACACCGAACCGAACGCGGGCACCGACCTCGCCTCGTTGCAGACCCGCGCCCGCATCGAGGGCGACGAACTGGTCATCAACGGCAACAAGATCTTCACCAGCGCCGGAGTCTACGCGGACTGGATCTGGCTGGCCGTCCGGACCGATCCGGACGCGCCGCGGCACGAGGGCATCTCGGTGGTGCTGGTACCGACGTCGGCGGCCGGGTTCTCGGTGACCGAGATCCACACCGTCGGTGGCATCAGCACCTCCGCCACCTACTACGACGACGTCCGCGTGCCGCTGACCAACGTCGTCGGCGAGCTGAACCAGGGCTGGGGCCTGATCACCAACCAGCTCAACCACGAGCGGGTGGCGCTCGCCGCCCGCGGTGGCATCGCGAACGAGTTGTACGACGCCGTCCTGGCCTGGGCGCAGTCCGAGCCCCTGGGCACCGGGACGGTCTACGACCTGCCCTGGGTGCGCGCCAATCTGGCGGAGACGTACGCGCTGCTCAGCGCCGCCGACCTCGTCAACCTCCGGCTCGTCGCGGACGTCGCCGCGAACACCCTCGGCGGCGGTGATTCCGCGGCGGCGAAGATCTTCGGCACCGAGGCGGTCGTCACCGCCTACGGCAAGATGCAGGAGATCCTCGGCGTGCGGGGTCTGCTCCGGCCCGGCAGCCCCGGTGCCGTCCTCGAGGGGCGCGTCGAAACCCTGGCGCGCAGAGCCCAGAACAACACCTTCGGCGGCGGCACCAATGAGGTGATGCGCGAGATCGTCGCCGCCAAGTGCCTCGGCATGACGCTCGCCGCCCGTCGCCGCACCGACGCCCCCACCTGCACGAGGAGCTGACATGGATTTCGAACTAGACGACGACCTGACGAGTGTGCAGGACCTGGCGTCCCAGCTCTTCCGGCAGCTCGCGCCGGTCGACCGGGTTGTCGAGGTGGAGAAGAACGAGGGCGGCTTCGACGCGAAGCTGTGGAGTGCCCTGGCCGACGCCGGTCTGCTCGGCATCGCGGTGCCGGAGGAGTCCGGTGGCGCCGGGATGGGCCTGCTCGGCCTGATCACGGTGCTCGAACAGCAGGGCCGGCACGTGGCGCCGGTACCGCTGTGGTCGGTGACGGCGGCCGCATCGGCGATCGTCCGTTTCGGCACGGCCGAACAGGTCGAACGCCTGGTCCCCGGCATCGTGGACGGATCCCGACCCGTCGTCGCGGCGTTCGACGCGCCCTACGGTGAACTCACCTCGCTGTCGGCGGTGAGCAAGGGCGACGACCTGGTCGTCAGCGGAACCGTCGCCGGTGTGCCCGCCGCAGCCGTGGCCGCCGCGACGATCGTTCCGGTCCGGTGCGACGACGGGTCGCTCGCCGTCGCGGTGATACCGACCGGGGCGGACGGTGTCACGGTGGAACCGGTCGCCGCAACCGACCGCGGCAGCCTCGCCCACGTCCGGTTCGACGACGTCGTCGTGCCCGCGTCCGATCGCCTGCCGGGCGACGGCGCGGAGACGGTCACCTGGGTGCGCCGCCGGATCCAGCTCGCGCTCGCCGCGGTGCAGCTGGGCGTGTGCGGGCAGGCGCTGAAGACGACGGCCGAATACACCTCGCAGCGAATCCAATTCGACCGTCCGCTGTCGACCAACCAGGCGGTGGCGGTGCGGGCCGCAGACGCCTACCTCGACACCGAGGCGATCCGGCTCACCACCCGGAGGGCGGCGTGGCTGCTCGACGCCGGACGGGAGCAGGAGGCCGAATCCGCGGTTCTCGTCGCCACATGGTGGGCGTCGCGCGGCGGTCTGCGGGTGGTGCACGCGACGCAGCACCTGCACGGCGGTATCGGTGCGGACGTGGACTACCCGATCCACCGCTACTTCCTGTGGGGACGGCAATTGTGCTTCACCCTCGGCGGTGCGGACGCCACCGCGGCCGAGCTGGGAGACGTCCTCGGATCCGCACCAGGAATCGGGGCGCCCGCATGACGAACGCCGGGCAGCTCGTCACCGGCGCGAGCCGCGGCACCGGCCGGGCGATCGCTCGAGATCCACTTCGGCGCGGACGAGGCGCGCCCGGCTGGTCGCGAACGCCCTGCACGAGGGCCCGCCCGACAGCGTGCACGGCGGGTTCAGCGCTCACCTGCTGGACTGCATGCTCGGCATCCTCATGCAGGCACGGGGCAGTCGTTCGCTGACGGCGTCGCTCGACCTGCGCTACCTGCGGCGCACGCCGCTCGACGAGCCGCTGGATCTGTATTCGCGGATCGTCGAGATCGAGGGCCGGAAGACCGTCGCCGGGGGTTGGATCGAATGCCGCGGTGAGTGCACGGTCGAGGCGCGGGGAGTGTTCGTCCGCGTCGAGGAATGACCGGTTCCGTCGACGGAACAGTGTGCAGGCAGCTCGAATTCGCGGCGCGCCGGACGACCTCCGGCGCGCCGCCACGTTCTAGTTCACGACACCCACGTGCGTTCGGTGCGACAGACGGGTCCGCGCGGTGGAACCGGGCCGGCCGGGTGTGAGCATCCGCGAGGTGCGGCGCGCGGTGGCCCAGACCATCGGTGCGATGTGGGCGAGTTCGACCGTTCCGCGGCACGCCACCGAGATCGCACCCACGACGCCGTCGGGCCCGACGACCGGTGCGGCGACCGCGCTGATGGACATGGGGCACGCGTGGCCGGGCACGAACGCGAGACCCTGCCGCTGGCGCACCCGGTTCAGACGGTCGTGCAGTGTCGACAGGTCGGCCCGGGACCGTACGTGCGGTCCGGCCGTCATGAGGGCGTCGACCTTCTCCGGCTCGAGACCGGCGAGCAGCGCCCGTCCGCTGACGGTGCTCTCGGCCGGCAGCCGGGCCGCGACCTGGGAGGGGATGCCCGCGCTCGCCGTGCCCCCGATCCGGTCGAGGAAATAGACGGACGAGCCTTCGAGCACCGTCAGGTGCGCGACTCCGCCGGTGCCGATCTGCAGGTCGTTGAGCATCCCCGCGGCTGCGGCGCGCAGCTGCGAGTAGTCCCGGGGTCGGGCCATCGTCTGCATCCGCAGACCGGGGCCGTATCCGCGGGAGTCGTGTTCGACCCAGTGAAGGTCGACGAGCTGGGTGAGCAGGCGGAAGGCGGTCGAGCGGGGCAATCCGGTGGCGGCCGTGATCTCCTCGAGGAACATCCGGTCGGGACCGGATGCGAACACGTCGAGGATCTGGGTGAACCGTTCCGCCACGCTGGGGCGTTGCTCGCGCGGCATGTCCGACGTCGGAATCGAGTCACTACGCGTCACTGTCAATGTCTGGCCTCCTTCGCTGCACTTTACCTAGCATTTGCTTGGTGCGCTATGCGGAATGCGGTGCGCTCCCGTCAGGCGGGAACGGGCCGTGTCTGCTGTGACTGCTCTGATGTGGTGCGCTCGTACAGAATCGAGGCGTTGCAGCCGCGGCGACAATTCCGCACCGGACGGTTCCCGGCGGTGCGTCGAACCGGACGGCAGGCGCCGCATGCTGCACACAGCGGAGGTGGACGGTGGAGACATTCACGGACGTGCTGCTCGCGCGGCGAGGCGACCCGAAAGTCGGACTGCGTTTCGAGGGGAGGGACTGGACCTGGGACGAGGTGGTGTCCGAAAGTGCCTGTAGAGCAGCCGCTCTCGAGGCGATCGTGACCGCCCCGGCCGGTCGGCAACGCCACGTCGGGGTCCTGCTGGACAACGTGCCCGATTTCGTGTTCTGGATAGGAGCCGGGGCGCTCGCCGGCGCCGTCGTAGTCGGAATCAACGCCAGCCGCGGCGGGCCCGAGATCGCTCACGACATCGCCCACGCGGACGTCGACCTCCTCGTCACCGAGAACCGGCTCGCGCACCTGGTCCACGGTGAGGAGCACGGCCTTGCGGAAGAGCGGATCCTGAACGTCGACTCGGACTCCTACGCCGAACTGCTCGCACCGTTCCGCGGCGTGGAGCCGCCCGCCGCGACACCGTCGCCTGAGCAACTTGCCCTTCTGCTGTTCAGTTCGGGATCGACCGGGGCGCCCAAGGCGGTCGTCGTCGGCCAGGGGCGACTCGGCCGGCTGATCGACGTTCTCGTCGACCGGACACAGATGCGCCGGGACTCGGTCGCCTACCTGTGCATGCCCTTGTTCCACGGCAATGCGCTCATGCTCAACCTGGGCACGGCGATGCGCGTGGGGGCCACGGTGGCGATGGTCCGCAAGTTCTCCGCCTCGCGTTTCGGGGACGACATCCACCGGTACGGCGCGACGTTCGTCAACTACGTCGGCCGGGCCCTGTCCTACGTGCTGAGCCGGCCCGAGGATCCCCGGGACCGGACGGGCACACTGGAACTGGCGTTCGGCACCGAGGCCTCCGAGGCCGACGTCGCGCGTTTCGCCGAGCGATTCGGCTGCACGGTGATCGAGGGTTACGGCCTCAGTGAGGGAGTGTTCCGGATCAACCGCACGCCCGGGACTCCGCCGGGCTCGCTGGGCCTGCCCGCCGGCGACGCCGACGTCCGGATCCTGGACGAGGCGACCGGACACGAATGCCCACGCGCCCGGTTCGACGCCACCGGCCGGCTGACGAACCCCGAGGCGGTGGGGCAGATCGTCGCGGTGGGGGCTGCCGGCATGTTCGAGGGCTACTACAAGAACCCGGGGGCGATGGCGGACCGCGTCCGGGGCGACGACTTCTGGTCCGGGGATCTCGGATACCGGGATGCCGACGGGTACTTCTACTTCGCCGGCCGCTCCTCCGACTGGCTACGGGTCGACAGCGAGAACTTCTCCGCGGCACCGATCGAACGGATTCTGCAGCGTCATCCGGCGGTCCTGTCCGCCCCGGTCTTCGCGGTGCCCGATCCGGTCACCGGCGACCAGGTCATGTGTGTACTCGAACTGTCGCCCGGCGCGCACCTGGACGGGCGACAGTTCGGTTCGTTTCTCGCTGCGCAACCGGACATGGGCGACAAGTGGTGGCCGCGGTTCGTGCGGATCGTCGAGCGAATCCCGTTGACAGGCAGCAACAAGGTGAACAAGGCGCCGTTGCGGTCCGCGGCGTGGCGCACCGACGATCCGGTCCTGGTCCGGGTGGGACGAACCAGCGAGTACGTTCCGTTCGACGAGGACGCGCGGGACCGCCACGAGGCCGAGTTCGTCGCGCACGGCCGGGCAGGACTGCTTCCGGCCCGATCGGTGGCCGCAACCCCGGTCGCCTGACCGGAACGACGGCACCCCGAGCCGGGCGGGGCGATCGGCGAAGTACCCGGAGACCTGTGCCTCGAGTTCGTCGCCGGTGCTTGGGGAGCGGCCCGCTCGGTGCTCGGGGGGAGCGGCCCGCTCAGTGCTCGGGGGAGCGGCCCGCTCAGTGCTCGGGGGAGCGGCCCGCTCAGTGCTCGGGGGGAGCGGCCCGCTCAGTGCCCGGGCGTCCGGTACGCGGCGTTGCGATGCACCGCGTCGTCCATCTCCTGCGGGGTGAGCAGCCGGATCGGCACGGAACGCGCGATGCCGGACGCCCGGGTGCGGAACTCGAGCGTGGCCACGGCGAGGTCGTCGGGCACCTCCCCGATGACGTAGAGGTCGTGCCCGCCGAGTGCGAAGTGCACGGACTCGACGCTGCCGCCCACGCTCTCGACCATCTCGGTGATGGCGGAACTACGGACGGAACCACCCTCGGAGAGCAGTCCCTGCGCGCCCTCCGGGGTGTAGGTGACCTGCCACAGGTACTTCGGCATGTTCTCAGCTCCTCGGCTGTCGGACCATTCCATGGTCGGGCTCGTGGACCCTCCCATCGTCGGCCCGGAGGCCCTGTCGCGGGATGGTTTCCGCCGGAACCGGCGTAGGTTCGTGATCGAACATCCGCCACCGTCCGCCGAGGAAAGGACCACGCCGTGCCCGAAGCCCCGCTGCCGCAGGCCGTCGCCGAGATGCTGGCCCAGCCGAATTACGCCACGATCAGTACGTTGCGCGCCGACGGACATCCGGTGTCGGTGCCCACCTGGTATCTGTTCGAGAACGGCCGCATCCTGGTCAACATGGACGCCGGTCGCACCCGCCTCGGGCACCTGCGGCGCGATCCTCGGGTCAGTCTCAGCGCCATGGACCCGACGGACTGGGTGACGCACGTGAGCATCCAGGGCCGGGTCACCGAGTTCGCCGACGACCCGGAACTGACCGACATCGACCGGATCGCGCGGCACTACACCGGCAAGCCGTACGGGGTGCGCAACCGGCCGCGGGTGAGTGCCTGGATCGACATCGACCGCTGGCACGCGTGGGGCCGGCTCAAGGACGTCGCCTGAGCCGGCCCCGGGCGGCCGGGCTCACACGAGCCCGGCCGCCTTGGCCACCTTGCGGATCTGGAAGGAAAGGACGATCAGCAGCACGCCGAAGAGGATCGCGTAGATGCCGAGCAACCAGATCAGGCTGATGATGCCGCTGCCCGGGAAGATCAGCAGCACGACGCCGAGCAGGACGGCGAGGATCCCGGCGAACAGCGACCATCCCCACCCGGAGTTCGGTACCTTCCGGAAGCTCAGCGCACCGATGATGCCGGTGACGCCGAAGAGGATCGCATAGAACGCGATGATGTACAGCACCACGAGCGCGGTGGCCGCCGGCCAGACGAGGGCGACGATGCCGGCGGCGATGGAGACCAAGCCCATCGCGAGCCACCATCCCCAGCCGTCGAGGCGGGCCCGGTCACGAATCGAGTGGTAGACGAGCACCACGCCGTCGACGATGGCATAGATGCCGAACACCACCACCAGGGCCCAGACGGTGATCCCGGGCCACACCAGCGCGACCACGCCGAACAACACGGCGAGGATGCCGCGGATCAGCACCAACCACCACATCTGTTTGAACAGGGGACTGAACTGATCGTTTGCGGTGAAAGCTCTCTCGGACACGGCCACTCCTAGGATGCGGTCTCGTAGTTCGGGCACAGCGTAGGCCCGTGCCGCGCCCGGCGCCCGCCGAATGACGATCCGATTCCCAGTCGTGACGAGCGTTACCGTGTAGCGGTGGCTCAGGTGCGGATCGGGATCTCCGGTTGGCGGTACGCCCCGTGGCGTGGCGACTTCTATCCGTCCGGCCTGCCGCAGCGGCGCGAACTCGAGTACGCCGCGGAGCGGTTCGGCTCCATCGAGATCAACGGCACCTTCTACGCGCTGCAGCGGCCGTCGAGCTTCCTACGGTGGCGCGACGAGACGCCGGACGGGTTCGTCTTCGCCGTCAAGGGCGGACGGTTCGTCACCCACATGAAGCGTCTCGTCGACGTGGACGACGCCCTCGCCAACTTCTTCGCCTCCGGTGTGCTCGCCCTCGGTCCCAAGCTCGGACCGGTGCTGTGGCAACTGCCCCCCACTCTGGCATTCGAGCCGGAGCGCCTCGGCGCATTTCTCACGAGCCTGCCCGCGTCGACGCGCGAGGCCGCGGCGCTCGCGGCGCGGCACACGGACAAGGTGCGCGAGGACCGGGTGTGGACCGAGATCGACGCGGACCGGCCGATCCGGTACGCGCTCGAGGTGCGCCACCCCAGCTTCGCCGACGAGGAGGCGGCCGCCCTGCTCCGCCGGCTCGACGTCGCCCTCGTCGTCGCGGACACCGCGGGCCGCTTCCCGTTCCTCACCGAGGCCACCACCGATTTCGTCTACGTGCGGTTGCACGGCGACACCGAGCTGTACGCCAGCGGCTACACCCCCGAGGCGCTGGACGAGTGGGCGGCCCGGATCCGCGGTTGGCGCTCCGAGGGGCGCGACGTGTACGTGTACTTCGACAACGACATCAAGGGCTACGCGCCGTGGGACGCGCTCGAGCTGCAACGCCGGGTGTGACATGGATGTCGGTGCCGGCTGGCAGGCTGGCGCCGACACGTCGGCAACCCCAGGAGGACATCGTGTGGCCAACGCAGTGGCCGGAGATCGCACGCGACGTTGCGGATCACACCGCGACCGCGCTCGCCGCGGCCCGGGCGCAGTCGGTGCCGGCGTGGGAGGACGCGGTGGCCGAGCTCGCCGCGTTGCCGTACGAGCAGGTCGCCGGGGTACACGCGACGATGATGCGGGAACTGCTCGAGGAGTTGCATCCGGACGGGCTGACCGGTGAGGACGTGCAGGCGGTGCTGGAGCGCAGCGCGCGCACGGCGTCGACGTGGCTGCCGTCACTGCAGCCGGACACGCTGGTCGCGGTGCTCACCGGCACGCTCGGGGTGTCCGATCCCGCCGCGCCGAAGGCTAGCCCCGACGAGTACCTGCGGGCGGGGCTGGTCGTGCTCGCGGATCTGCTCGCGGCACGCCGGGCGGGTCCCGAGCTCTACCTGCGCCGCGCGCTGGGCGAGATCGAACGCGCAGAGACGATCGAGCTGCCCTGACGTCCCGGATCAGGGCCGGGTCTGCGCCTCGACCTCGCGGGTGAGGCGCCGCAGCAGAGCGGTGAGGGTGTCGAGTTCGCCGTCGGTGAATCCGTCGAGCAGGTGGCGTTCCCGGGTGAGGCGGCGCGGGAACTCGGTGTCGACCACGGCTCGCCCCGCATCGGTGAGTGCGAGCAGGACCACGCGACCGTCCCGCTCGAAGCGCTGACGTTCGACGAGGCCGAGCCCGACGAGGCGGTCCGCGTGCTTGGTGGTGGAAGCGCCGCTCAGTCCGGTGACGGAGGTGACTTCGCTGGCGCGCAGCGGTGATTCGCTGCGGGCGAGGGCGCACAGCACCTCGAATTCGGGGCGCGTGACGCCGCTGGGGACGAGTTCGCGGTCCAGTTGGGCGAGCACCAGGGAGCTGATCCGCGTGATGCGGCCGACGACGTCGATGGGTCGCGTGTCGATGTCGGGGTACGTCTCGGCCCAGCCGACCCGCACGCGGTCGACGAAGTCCTCGGGCTGGGTGGCGTCCGTCATGGGCCCATTCTAGCGATGAGTCTCACAATCGATTTATATTTAATTTATATGTGAAGTATATACGCTGGGGGAGTGCCCCTCGCTACCTCTGTCCCGGACCGCAGCCGCCTCCGTCACTCGCGGATCGCCCTCGCACACTCCCTCTCGCCGACGGCGTGGCGCGAGTCGCTCGAGTTCCGCAGTGCGGACGCCACGCGCGCTCCGGCGCTGCGCGTCGGGGCGGCAGTTCTCGTAGTCCTTGTCGCGGGAGGGCTGCTGGATCTGCCGCATCCGGCCGGCTTCGCCGCACTCGGTGCACTCGCCTCGGCGTTCGGCCGGCACGAGCCCTACTCGCAGCAGGCCGGCAAGATCGCGGTGGTCGGCCTCGGGGTGGTCGGGTACGCCGCACTCGGTGCCGCCGTGGGGACCACCGGTGCGGCCATGTGGACGCAGATCGCGGTGCTCTCCGTCGCGGCCGCGATCGCCTTCTGGATCCTCGGCGCCTTCCGGCTGTCCGGCCCCGGCCCGGTGATCCTCATCTTCGCCGCGGCCGGTGCCGCCGGATTCGCCCGCACCGCCGTAGACGTGCGCGACGTGGTCGTCGCGACGGCCCTCGGCGCGCTCGTCGGCTGGGCCGTCGCGATGCTGCCCGCGCTGCATCACCCGCACGGTCCCGCCCGGCTCGCCGTGGCCCGGGCCCTGGCGGCAGTCGCGGCGATCGAACGCGACGGCGAACGGGCCGTGCCGGGCGCCCGGGCGGCGATCGGCCGCGCCCACGAGGTTCTCGCACTCGGCTCCAGCCGGACCGACCGGCACACCCACGAACTGCTCGCGCTGCTCGACGCGGCCGAGACGGTCGTCGACGGGGCCGCATCCGGCGTCGCGGCCGATCGCGTCGCCGAATTCGCCCTGTTCGAGGCCGAGCTGCGAAAGGTGCGGCGCGACATCGCGATTCCTCGCGTTGATGCGGCGGGGGCGCCGGTCCTCGCGCGGCCCGCCGGGTTCGCGCGAGAGGGATTCGCGCGGTTGCGCGATCGCGCGCTTCTCGTCGGCGTGGGCCGGGTGCTGCTCGCCGCGCTGATCGCGGGCTGGTTCGCCGAGGCCGCCGGTCTGCAGCACCCGCTGTGGGCGACGATGGGCGCGATGGCCGCGTTGCAGGGGGCCAACTACCGGAACACCGTGCAGCGCGCCATCCAGCGGTTGCTCGGCAACGTCGCAGGCGCGGTGCTCGCCGCCGCGCTGCTCGCGCTGTCCCTCGACTACTGGCCGTACGCGCTGGCCATCGTCGTCCTGCAGACGGTGGCGGAACTGTACGTGATGAAGAACTACGCAGCGACCTCCGTCGCGGTGACCGCGATGGCGCTGCTCCTCACCGGTCTCGGGGCGTCCGTCGGGCCGGAGATCGCGCTGAGCCGGATCGCCGACACCCTCGTCGGTGTGGTGGTCGGCGTGCTCGTCGCGGCCGCGACGATCGACCGCGCCGACCGGCATCACCTCACGGCAGCGCCGGCGCGCTGAGTGAGCCCCGCGCGGCGGGGCTGCGTGACGCCGCGGATCGCGGGTCACCCGTTAGCATCGGCGCATGCGCGTGCGCCGGATCGTCGACCTGAGCCGCACCGTCTCCGGCGACACCCAGGTCTACCCGGGCGATCCCGTGCCGGTGCTCACGCCGCACGCGACGCTCGAGCGCGACGGGTACAACCTGCTGCGGGTGGAGATCGGCTCGCAGACCGGAACGCACGTCGACGCCCCGCTGCACATGCGCGCCGGGGCCGCGCCGATCGACCGGGTGCCGCTCGAACATTTCGTGGGTCGCGGGATCGTCCTGGACGTGCGGGGCCTGCCGCCGCGCACCGCGGTGACGCGGCGGCACGTCGTCGACGGGGTGGCCGGCGGGCCGGACCCGGGCCCCGGCGACATCGTCCTCCTGCATACCGGGTGGGCCGAGCACTACGGCACCGATGCCTACTTCGAGCACCCCTATCTGTCGGAGGACGCGTGCCGGTGGCTGCTCGGGCGGGGCGTGCGCACCATCGGCCTCGACGCCCCGAGCATCGATTCCGCCCTCGGCAGTGACTATCCCGCGCATCGCCTCGTCGCCGAGGCCGGCGGCATCGTGTGCGAGAACCTGTGCAACCTCGAACTCGTCGACTTTCCCGATCCGCTGATCAGTCTTCTTCCGCTGCGGCTGCGGGACGCGGACGGCGCCCCGGTGCGGGCCGTGGCGATCGCGCTCGAGCCGTGATCAGGGCACCTGCGTCGCGACGATGCGTGCGGTGCCGTACGCCGCGGTACCGAGCGTGACGACCGCGAACGCCACGATCCATACCGCCGTCGGCACCCGGGTGAGCCACCGCAGCTGATCCGCGTCGGAGCCCTGCCCGCGGCCGCGCCGGTGGGTGCGCGCCAGTTCGAGCACCGGCCGGGTGGCGCCGAACAGCAGCACCCAGGTGGTCAGGTACGCGACGGTGTAGCGCACCAGCTCGTCGCCGTAGTAGGCGGCGGTCCCGATCACCGCGCCGGCCGCCAGCACCGAGACGAATCCGAAGAAGTTGCGGATCAACAGGATCAGCAGGGCGAGCGCGGCCAGCACGGACCACAGCACCGCTGCGGGCCGGTCGACGGTGAGCAGGGTCGCGGCCACGAACCCGAGCACGGCCGGGCCGGTGTACCCGGCGAACGCGGTGGCGATCATGCCCGGCCCGCGTGGGTTGCCGGAGGACACGGTCACGCCCGAGGTGTCGCTGTGCAGGCGGATGCCCGCCAGCTGCCGGCCCACGAGCCGTGCGACGAGCGCGTGCGAGCCCTCGTGTGCCTGGGTGATCACATGCCGCGTCACCAGCCACAGCGGGCGCACCGTCACCAGCACCAGCGCGACGGTGGCGGTGAGGGCGACGAGCAGGGGCGGCGCGGGCTCGCTCACCGCGGAGACGGCGTGCCATCCGGCGCGGACCGCCGACCAGAAGGACTCGAGTGGCGTGGACGGATCGGCCTCAGGGTCCACGGTCGGCACCTTTCTCTCGGGAGTCCGCCATCGTACGGTCCGGCAATTCGCTCCACGGGCGCCGGGAATGTGCCACTCTCTATAGGGGCTAATCATTCATATCAATAGGGAGGCCGGGTGTCGGTCGAGGTTCTGGAAAGGCGCCGGGTGGCTCGGCCGTCGTGGATCGCACTGTCGGTGTTCCTCGTGTTCGCGGCGAGTAATGCCCCGGCTCCGCTGTATGTGGTCTGGCAGCGCGAGATGGGTTTTCCACCCAGCACGGTCAGCCTGATCTTCGTCAGTTACATAGTCGGGTCGGTCGTGGCGCTGGTGTTCGGTGGCCGCGCTTCGGACCGATTCGGACGTCGGGCCGTCCTGCTGCCCGCCCTGGGTCTCGCGATCGTGGCCTGCCTCGTGTTCGCGACGGCCCGCACGCCCCTGTGGCTGGAGGCGGGGCGGTTCTTCATCGGCCTCGCATCCGGGGCGTTCGGCGCGGCGGGGTCGGCGGCGATCGCCGACGCGTTCGGCCCCGGCCGCGGAGCGCGTGCCGCGCTGTACGCGAGCGCGGCACCCGTCGCCGGGTCGGCCGTGGGGCCGCTGCTCTCCGGGGTGCTGGCCGACGTCGCGCCGGCGCCCACACGGCTGGTCTTCCTGGTGCTGATCGTTCCGCTGGCGGCGGCCGCGATACCGCTGACCGCCGTCGGCGGTCGTCCGGCCGGGGTGGGCGGTCGCTGGGTGCAGCTGCCGAGCATCCCGCGCGAGATCGCGGGAACCGTGCTGCTGTCCATGGCTGTGGCCGGCAGCCCCTTCGCGCTGGCGGGGCTGTTCATCTCCCTCGGCCCGGCGTTGATCGCCGACCTGCTCGGCAACGACACGCGAACCCTGGCCGGCGCGGTGTCGTTCGTGGTCTTCGGGGCCGGGGCCGGGGCGCAGTTCCTCGTCCGCCGGATGAGCATCTACCGGGTCGCGGTGGTCGGGCTCTCGGTTTCCGCGCTGGCTGCGGTGCTCATCGCCGTCGCCGTCGGCGCCGCCTCGGTGCCCGTCATCGTCGTGGCCGCGATCGCGGCAGGCCTGGGTCAGAGCCTGGCACAGCTCGCCGGGCTCACCCTCGCGCGCGGGTATGCGCCGGAGGGGCGGACCGCCGAAGTGGTGTCCATGGTGTGGCTCGCCGGATACGCCACCGTCGGGTCGGGGATCCTCGGGCTGGGATTCCTGGCGGACGGAATCGGCTTGCGCCCGGCGACTTACGCCTTCTGCGGGTTCTTCCTGGCCTGCGTCTGCGGTGCCGGGGTCGCGGTGGTGCGTCGCCGGCCGGTCGTCGAGGCACTCGGAGCGGACACCCATTGACACCCGACAATCAATGAATATGATTATGACCTAAATCACGCGGTCATCGAATCGGAGGAGTGCGCAGTGACCTACACCATCACCGAGCCCTGTGTCGACGTCCTCGACAAGGCGTGCATCGAGGAGTGTCCGGTGGACTGCATCTACGAGGGCGGCCGGATGATGTACATCAACCCGGAGGAATGCGTCGACTGCGGCGCCTGCGAACCCGTCTGCCCCGTGGAGGCGATCTTCTTCGAGGACGACGTCCCCGAGGATCGCGCCGGGTACACGCAGATCAACGCCGACTTCTTCGCCGAGATCGGCTCACCGGGCGGCGCTTCCAAGATCGGAAAGACCGACTACGACCCACCGCTCGTGAAGAGTCTGCCCGTACGGGCATGATCGCGGTCCGGGCTCCGCGACCCGGCCGGGGACCGGTGCTCCTGGGCGCCGCGGTGGCGGCCGCATTCACGTTCGCCGTCGTCGGGTCCAACATTCCGGGCCCGATCCTGCCGTTGTACGAGGACCATCTGGGCCTGTCCCCGTTCGTGCTGGCCGCCCTGTTCGTGACGTACTTCGTCGCCCTGGTGTCGATGTTCCTGGTCGTGAGCAGGAGCGCGCTCGGACGGTTCGCGTGGGCCGTCCTGCCGGGTGCGCTCGTCGTCGGGGTCCTCGGCGACGTCGCCCTGTGGTCCGGCGCCGACACCGTCTGGCTGCTCTTCGTCGGCCGTGCCCTGACCGGAACGTGTGTCGGGCTCGCCACCGGATCCGCCGCCACGCTCGCCGTGGCGGCGCGCGGCGACGCGGGCCGCACCCTGGCGGCGACCGGCGCGATCGCCGGCTCGTTCCTCGGCCTGATCGCCGCGGCCACCGTCGCCCAATTGCTGCCGGAGCCCACCGTTCTCATCTACCGGCTGCACGCCGTCTCCCTCGTGCTCTCGGGACTGCTGCTCGCCGCCGCGCTGTGGGGGAACAGGCGTCGGCTCTCCGCGCTCCGGCACGCCGAGCCCCCGCGCCCGGCGGGGCCCGTTCCGGCCGGCGCGGGCGCCGCGTTCGACCGGAACAGGTTGCCCGCCTACGGATTGGGTGCGGCCGGGTGGACGGTCGGCGGCATCGCCGTCGGCGTGCTGCCGTCGGCGTTGCGCGACGGGATCGGGTCCGAGCTGCTGGTGGTCGGCGTCCTCGCCGCCATCATCCTGCTCGTCACGGCCTGGTTGGGCCCCTACCTCGCCCGGGCCGCAGGCCGTTCCCCGGGGCCCCAGCTGTGTCTGCTCCTGCTCGCCGGTGGTGGCGTGTTCGTCGCCGCCGGCCTCGTCGCCCGCACGCTGTGGCCGGTACTGGCCGGCAGCTTCCTGTGGGGCATCGGGCAGGGCTTCGCATACGCGCAGGGCCTCATCCTGCTCACCGCCGGCATGACGCCGGTGGAGCAGGGGAGGAGCACGTCGCTGTACGCGTGTTCGTCGTACGGCTTCGCGGCGGTGATGATCCTGGTGGCCGGCGCCTTCTCGTCGGCGTGGGGATACTCCTACGGATCCGCCGGTGCGGTAACGATTTTTGTCCTCTTCTGTGTGGCCGTCGCGGGGGCGGGCCGGGGTCGGTGGACGCCGGCCGTCGCCGTGGACCCCGTACGCGTCCCCGCCCGCAAATAATTCCTGCGCATATCCGGATCGGCCTCTGGACATTTCGTCGGCGTGGCTCTACTGTGACGGGCATCACGACTAATGATGCATATCATTCGACCGGAAGGTGCACACATGTCTCGAGTCGACCGGAAAGTCCGGCGTCGTCTGCTCGGAGCCGCGAGCGCGTTCGGCGTCCTGTTCACGGCCGCCTGCGGCTCCGGCGGAAACGGCACCGTCGCCGACGGTGACCTGCCGGCCGAGATCAAGGTCGTCTCCGTGACCGACCAGACCGGCACCACGGCGTACGTCGGCAACAGCCAGCTCAAGGGCATCGAACTCGCGATCCAGGAGATCAACGAGCAGAATTACCTGGGTGACTCGAGGATCGTTCTGCAGAAGCGTGATTCGGCGAGCGATACGCAGACCGCGGTCAGCCAGGCCACCGAGACGCTGACCGACAAGAGTGTCAGCGCCCTGCTCGGACCGGTGCTCAGCGCCCATGCCGTCGCGATCGCCCCGCTCGTGGAACGGGCCGGGCTGCCGACGATCTTCACCCAGTCCGGCAGCGAGGGCGTCGTCATCGGCGACTACACCTACCGCGCGACGGCTCCGATGGAGACCTACTTCGTCAAGGCGCTCGAGCGGCTGCAGCAGCAGGGTGTGAAGACCGTGAGCGTGCTCTACAACGCGGGCAACGTCACCCTCGCCGGACTCGGTGAGAAGACCATCCCCGAGGGCCAGGAGAAGTACGGCTACCGGATCCTGTCGAGCACCTCCGTCCAGGCCACCACGCAGGACTTCGGCACCACCGCAACGAAGATCGCCGGTGAGAAGCCCGACGCGGTCATCGTCCTGCTCGTCGGCGCCGGCAACTCCACGGCCATGTCGCAGCTGCGCCAGGCCGGCTACACCGGCACCGTGGTGGGCAACCCCGCCGCCGGCGCGGGCAACCTCGCACCCGCCGGTGCCGCGGGCGCGGGCATGTACTGGGCCACCGACTTCAGCTTCCACCAGAAGGACGAGTCCTCGCAGCAGTTCGTCGAGGCGTACCGCGCCGAGTACAACGGGGAGAATCCGCTCAACTACGCGGCCGAGGGCTACGACGCGACCTGGATGCTCGCCCACGCTGCCAAGAACGCCGGCGGTGCGTCCCGCGACGACCTGCAGCGCGGCCTCGAGCAGGTCGTGGCCGAGGGCTTCGACGGCGCGCTCGGCCCGGTGCGCTTCGAAGGCAACGACATGCGCGTCAACGGCGTGCTCGTGGAATGGAACGGCACGGAAGAAGTGCTGATCGACGACCAGGAATCGGCGAAGTAGTGCGGATCGCTCCGCACCTGTGCACCAAGGAGTTCGACGAATGACCGGAAGAACATCGCACCGCCGCCGGGGAATCCCGGCCGGAGGAAGGCAGGCGTCATGTCACAGCTGGTGATCGACGCGCTCGTGCTCGGCTCCATCTACCTGCTCTTCTGCCTGGGAATGAGCATCTCCTGGGGAACGATCGACATCCTCAACTTCGCCCACGGCGGGATCTTCATGTTCTCCGCGTTCGTGGCCTCCCAGATCGTGTCCAACGTCGGTCTCGGGCTCGTCACGGTCTGCCTGATCTCCGTCGTGGTCGGGGCGGCGCTCTCGGCGGCCATCGACGTCTTCGCGTTCCAGCCGATCCTGCGACGGGCCAAGAACCAGCGGACCGCCGAACTGCAGATCCTCATCGGCGGCATCGGAATCGGCACCATCCCGGTCGCCGTCGTGCAGTTCCGCACGCTGAGCGAGCCGTTCGGTTTCGTGGGCAGCTCGTACGAGACGTCGGTCTACACCGTCGGCGACCTGCGACTGACGAGCACGGGCCTGATCGTGCTCGGCTGCGCGCTGATCCTCACGCTGGCGATCTCCTTCTGGCTCAAGAACACCAGCCACGGGCTCGCCCTGCGGGCCATCGGCGTGGACTCGGAGACCGCCGAACTGATGGGCGTCAAGCGGCGCCAGCTGTCGCTGCTGACGATGGCGGTGTCGGGCGGCCTCGCCGGCCTCGCCGGTGCCCTGCTCACCTACAACCTCGGCGCCATCACCGCCGAGAGCGGTGAGACCCTCCTCATCAAGGCGTTCGCCATCATCATCCTCGGCGGCGTGGGCAGCACCGGCGGCGCCGCGCTCGGTGCGATGGTGCTCGCGTTCTCCGAGGTCCTGGTGCTCCGCTACACCGGCGGCGGCTGGGTCGACGCCGTC
This sequence comes from Rhodococcus sp. M8, assembly GCF_015654185.1. Taxonomy (NCBI): domain Bacteria; kingdom Bacillati; phylum Actinomycetota; class Actinomycetes; order Mycobacteriales; family Nocardiaceae; genus Rhodococcus; species Rhodococcus sp. M8. The sequence goes on along the minus strand of NZ_CP064065.1, from coordinate 3,385,710 downwards.
GGCTTCGGCCTCATCCTCGTGGTTCTGCTGCTGCGGCCGCAGGGCATCTTCGGAAGGAAGGAGGTGCGACGGGTATGAGCGACTTCTACTTCTCCAACATCGTCCTCATCCAGAGCACGTTCACGGTGCTGCTCCTCGCCCTGAGCATCCAGATCCAGTTCCGGATGGGAGTGTTCTCCTTCGCCGGCGCCGCCTTCTACGGCATGGGCAGCTACGGCGCCGCAATCTTCGTGCTGCACTACGGATTCGACGCAATCTCCGCGACCGCCGCCATCGTCGTGATCTGCGCGGTCATCGGATACCTGCTCTCGCTGATCCTGCAGCGCCTCGCCGGCCTGTACCTGGCCATGGCCACCGTCGCGTTCGTCATGATCGTCACCGTCGTCGCCCACAACGGCGGCGAGCTCACCGGCGGCTCGGTCGGCCTGTTCGGCGTTCTCACCACCCCGGAGATCTCCGTCCCGCACCTGGCCGTCGTCTGTGCCGCCGTCGTCGCGGCGATGATCCTCAGCGAGCGCGGCCGCATGGGCCGGCGCATCGAGGCGGTCCGCGAAGACCCGGAACTCGCCTCGGCCATGGGCATCAACGTCGCCCGCTACCGCCGGATGTCCTTCGTGATCAGCGGTGTGCTCGGCGCGCTCGGAGGCGCCCTGAACATCCTGATGATGACGGCCATCGCCCCGGAGAACATCGGCTTCCCGTTGATCGTGCTCGCGCTGACGATCATCATCGTCGGTGGCTCCCGGTCCTGGCTCGGTGTGCTCATCGGCGCCCTCATCTTCACGTGGCTTCCGGTGATGCTGGAGCAGGTGGGCACCTACCAGAGCATCGTCTACGGCATCATCGTCGCCATCGCCGCGATCTTCATGCCCGGCGGCATCACCGGCGTCGTCACCGACCTGTACCGTCGCCGCCTCGCCCGTCGCGACAGCGCGGCCCTCGAGGACGCGGCTGCCGCGGAACGTCTCGCCGACGCGGCCGACGACGAGGCCGCCGCAGAACTCGGCGCCGAACTCGCGGGCACCGGTGCCCACTCCGCCTCGACAGGAGAAACGCGATGACCACCGAAGTCGCTCCCCAGGAGGGCGTTCCCGGCCGGGTTCCGGATCAGGTGCTACGCATCGAGGATCTCGCGGTCCACTTCGGCGGCATCAAGGCCGTCGACGGCATCACCCTGGGCCTCGAGCGCGGCCTGATCTCCGGCATCCTCGGACCCAACGGGTCGGGCAAGAGCACCCTGCTCGGCGCCGTCACCCGGCTCACGCCCCTGACCCGCGGATCGATGCACTTCGAGGGGCGGGACTTCTCCGGCGTCCAACCCGAGCAGGTGGCGCGGCTCGGCATCGGGCGCACCTTCCAGACCGTCCGTCTCCTCGACGATCTCACCGTGCACGAGAACGTCGAACTCGGGCACGACCTGATCGCGGGACCGCGACGGTGGTGGCGACGGGTCGACAGCACCGAACGCGACGCCGCCGAGGCGGCCGTGCGCACCGCCCTCGAGCGCACCGGGCTCGACGGCAAGGAGAAGCTGCGCCCCGGCCAGCTCTCGTACGGCCTGCAGCGCCGGGTGGAGATCGCCCGCGCCATCGTGATGTCCCCGAAGCTGCTGCTGCTCGACGAACCCACCGCCGGCATGAACCGCTTCGAACGCGAGGAGATCGGCCGGCTCATGTCCGACCTGCGTTCGGAAGGACTCACCCAGCTGATCGTCGAACACGACGTGCAGATGATGGTGGACGTCTGCGATCACCTCTTCGCCATGAACTCCGGACAGCTCATCGCCTCCGGTTCCCCCGCCGACGTGGTGCGTGATCCGGCGGTGCGCGAGGCCTATCTCGGAAAGCAGGACAACGATGATCGAGATTCGTGATCTGCACGTCGATTACGGCAAGGTCAGTGCCGTGCGCGGGGTGTCCGTCACCGCGCGGCCGGGCCGGGTGACGCTCGTCCTCGGCGCCAACGGCGCCGGCAAGACCACCACCCTCCGCACCGTCGCGGGGCTGACCACGCCCAGTTCCGGGGACGTGCTTCTGGACGGCGAGTCGATCAAGGGATGGCCCGCCCACAAGATCCTCAAGCGGGGCATCTCGCTGGTTCCCGAGGGCCGCAAGGTGTTCGGCTCGCTCACCGTCCACGAGAACCTCAAGATCGGGGGCCTGGTGGCGTCGAAGAAGGCCCGCGAGGAATCGATGCGGACCGTGTTCGAGATGTTCCCCATCCTCGAGGAGCGGCAGTCCGGCCCCGCCGGCCTGCTCAGCGGCGGCGAGCAGCAGATGCTCGCCTTCGGCCGCAGCCTCATGTCGCAGCCCGGGTACATTCTCATGGACGAGCCGTCGATGGGTCTGGCCCCCGCCGTGGTCGACCGGGTCATGGCCAGCGTGCGCAGCATCGCCGACCGTGGCATCGGCGTCCTCATGGTCGAACAGAACGCCGAGGCCGGCATGAAGATCGCGGACGACGTCGTCGTCGTCAACCGCGGCGAATCCGTGTACTCCGGACCGGTCGACGAGGCGCGAAACCACTCGTCCGTGGTGCTGGCCTTCCTCGGTGAAGCCGCGCTCACCGGAACCGACAACTGAACCGAGAACGGAAGAGAATGAAGAACAAGCGCATTGCCGTCGCCGCGTTGGCCGGTGTCGCCGGGCTCGCCCTGACCACCGCGTGCGGCTCGGGCGGCGGCGGAACCGTGGGGTCCGGCGAGATGCCCGGCGAGATCAAGATCGTGTCCGTGACCGACAAGACCGGTCTGACCGCCTTCGGTGGCCTGCCCCAGTTCCGGGGTATCGAGCTCGCCGTCGAACAGGTCAACAGCAGTGGGTTCCTCGGTGAGTCGAAGCTCGTGCTCGAGAGCCGCGATGCGGCCAGCGACACGCAGACCGCTGTGAGTCAGGCGACCGAAGCGACCGCGGACCGGTCGGTCAGCGCCCTGCTCGGCGGCATCTCCAGTGCCCAGGCGATCGCGATCTCGCCGCTCGTCGACCGGGCGAAGCTGCCGACCGTCTACACGCAGTCCGCCAGCGACGGTGTGCTCGGCGGCGACTACACCTTCCGGGCGACCCCGCCGCAGACCACGCACATCGGCACCTCCCTGGCTCATCTCGAGGACCTCGGCGTCGAGCGGGTCAGCGTGTTGTTCAACGCGGCCAACCCGGCCCTCGCGGAGATGGCGGAGAAGAACCTTCCCGAGGGGCAGGCCGAGCACGGATACCAGATCGTCTCGACCACGTCCGTGCAGAACACCACCCAGGACTTCGCGTCCTCGGCGACGAAGATCGCCGGGGAACGGCCCGACGCCGTGGCGATGCTCCTCACCGGCGCCCAGAACGCCACGGCCATGCGGCAGTTGCGCCAGGCCGGATACACGGGACCGGTGCTCGGCCAGACCGGTGCAGGCGCGAAGAACCTCGTCCCGGCGGGGGCTGACGGCGCCGGCATGTTCTGGACCGCCAACTTCACACTCGACCAGCCGGCGGCGTCGTCCCAGGAGTTCGTCGCGGCGTATCGGGCGAAGTACAACGAGGACCCGCTGAACTACGCGGCCGAGGGGTACGACGCCGCGTGGCTGCTGGCGCGCGCGATCAAGGCCTCCGGCGGTGCGTCCCGCGAGGACATCCAGCGTGGTCTCGAGCAGGTCACCGCCGAAGGATTCGACGGTGCACAGGGCGAGATCACGTTCGAGGGTCACGACATGCGTACCCCGGGCGTGCTCGTCGAATGGGACGGCAGCCGTGAGGTGGTCGTCGCCAAGCCGTCGGCCTGATTCATCCTGTGCCCGAATGTCACACCGCTTCGATCAGATCGAAGCGGTGTGACATTCGGTCCTTCGGCACACGAATGCGAGCGGGGCCCGGGAATTCCTCCCGGGCCCCGCTCGTCGTACCGCTGGGTCAGCGTCCCTGCCAGACGGGTTCGCGCTTCTCCTTGAACGCCAGCGCGCCTTCCTTCGCGTCGGCGGAGGAACGCACCGGCTCGTAGATCTCACGCATGCGCTCGAACTCCTCCTCGTTGGACCAGTCCCGGGCCTGCGCGATGATCTGCTTGGTGGCGCGCAGTGCGAGCGGGCCGTTCTTCGCGATGGTCTTCGCCAGGGCGATCGCCTCGGTCAGTGCCTGCCCCTCGGGCACGAGGCGGTTGAGCAGCTTCGCCTCGTACGCGGTCTGCGCCGGGAAGTACTCACCGGTGAGGCACCATTCGACGGCGAGCTGGTGCGGGACGCGGCGCGGCAGCCGCAGGAGTCCGCCGCCACCGGCCAGCAGGCCGCGCTTGACCTCGGGGAGGCCGAAGACGGCTGTCTCGGAGGCGACGATGAGGTCGCAGGCGAGCACGATCTCGAACCCGCCGGCCACGGCGTGTCCCTCGACCGCCGCGACGAGCGGCTTGGCCGGGGACTTCTCGGTGATGCCCGCGAAGCCGCGACCCTCGACGGAGGGGCGTTCGCCGGCGAGGAAGGCCTTCAGATCCATCCCGGTGCAGAAAGTCTTGCCGGCGCCGGTGATCACGCCGGCGACGAGATCGTCGCGGGCGTCGAGTTCGTCGAGGGCGGCGGCGACGGCGACGGCGGTCTCGGTGTTGATCGCGTTACGCACCTCGGGCCGGTTGATCGTGATGATCTGCACGCCGTCGGACTGTTCGACGTGTACGGGGGTGTCCATGGCTGTCTCCTAGCGGGGCTGCATGCGGATCGCGCCGTCGATACGGATCGTCTCGCCGTTGATCATCGCGTTGTCCACGATCGACAGGGCGAGCTTCGCGTACTCGTCGGGCTGCCCGAGGCGGGCGGGGTGCGGGGTCTGGGCGGCGAGTCCGTCGCGGATCTCCTGCGAGAACCGGGACAGGATCGGTGTGTCGAAGGTGCCCGGCGCGATGCTGTTGACGCGCACGAGCTTCCGGGCCAGATCACGGGCGGCGACGAGGGTCATGCCGACGACACCGGCCTTGGCGGAGGCGTAGGGGATCTGGCCGATCTGGCCCTCCCACGCCGCGACCGACGCGGTGAGGACGATGACGCCGCGTTCGCCGTCGACGGGCTCGTTGTTCACCATGCGGGCGGCCGACAGGCGCAGCACGTTGAACGATCCGATCAGGTTGATCCGGATCAGGTTCTCGTACATGTCCAGCGAACCGGGGGTGCCGTCCTTCTCGACGACGCGGACGGTGCCACCGCGGCCGGCGCAGTGCACGACGGCCCGGAGCGGAGCGCGTTCCTCGGCGGCGTCGAGCGCGCGGTTCACCGCGTCGGGATCGGTGACGTCGGCCGGGGCGAACGCGGCGAGCTCGCCGAGTTCCTTGGCGACGACCTCCCCGTCGGAGGTGGGCAGGTCGAGGATCACCGTCGGCACGCCGAGGCCGACGAAGCGCTTGACGGTGGCCAGGCCGAGGCCGGAGGCCCCGCCGGTCACTACCGCCGATCCCTGGGTGATGTCCATGATTTCTCCTGAGTCGGAAGTGGGTTTCTACAGTCGTTCCACGACGGTCGCGTTGGCCATTCCGCCGGCTTCGCACATGGTCTGCAGGCCGTAGCGCCCGCCGGTGCGTTCGAGGTGGTGGAGCAGTGTGGTCATCAGCCGGGCACCGGACGCGCCCAGCGGGTGTCCGAGGGCGACGGCGCCGCCGAGCGGGTTCAGGACGTCGTCGGACGCGCCGATCTCGCGCTGCCAGGCGAGGGGGACGGCGGCGAATGCCTCGTTGACCTCGAAGGCGGCGATGTCCCGGACGGACAGCCCGGCCCGGGCGAGGACCTTTTCGGTGGCGGGGATGGGGCCGGTGAGCATGAGGGTGGGATCGTCGCCCACGACGGCCGAGGCCACGATCGCGGCGCGCGGGCGCAGGCCGAGCGCGGCCGCCTTCTCCTCGGACATGATCAGCAGGGCGGCCGCGCCGTCGGAGATCTGCGAGGAGTTGCCCGCGGTGACCTTCCAGTCCAGCTCGGGGAAACGCTCGCGCCACGTGTCGGTGTCGAAGGCCGCGGGCAGACCGGCGAGCCTGCCGGCGGTGGTGCCCTCGCGGATGGTCTCGTCGGAGGTCACCACGCCGTCGGGGGTGGTGACGGGAACGATCTCGCCGTCGAACCAGCCCGCGGCGCGCGCGTGTGCCGCGCGTTCGTGCGAGCGGGCCGAGTACTCGTCCAGCTCGGCCCGGCTCAGTGCCCACTTCTGCGCGACGAGCTCCGCGGCGATGCCCTGCGGGACGAGATCGGGGAAGCGCTCGCGCACGGCGGGCCCGTGCGGGTCCTTGCCCATGGCCGCCGATCCCATCGGGACCCGGCTCATCGACTCGACGCCGCCGGCGACGACGATGTCGTACGCGCCGGCGGTGATGCCCTGGACCGCGAAGTCGACGGCCTGCTGGCCGGAGCCGCACTTGCGTTCGATGGTCACGGAGGGCACGTGCGTGGGAAATCCGGCCGCGAGCAGGGCCTGCCGCCCGGGGGTGGCGGACTGTTCGCCGGACTGGTTGACGCAGCCGATGAGGACGTCGTCGATCAGGCCGGGATCGAGGTCGTTGCGGGCGACGAGCCCGGCCAGGACCTGGGCGAGCAGATCGCTGGGGTGCACCCCGGCCAGCGCTCCCTGCGCTCTGCCCCGTCCGGTGGGGGATCGGACGGCGTCGACGATGACAGCGCGGGTCATGGGCGTTCCTCCAGTCGGGAAATCAATTCATGATGATGGTTACTATAAACCATTCTCCGACCGATCGTATGGCCCGCGTCACATCGGTAGGGCCCTCATCGGTAGGTCGACCAGGTCGGCAGGGATTCGGGGAAGTCGGCGCGCCGGTGCGGGGTGCCCGGCCACTGGATGCGCTCCGTCGTGCACAGGCCCGCATTCATCCGCTCGAACGGCACGGCGTACATGAACCGCAGGTCCCGGCGCCGGAACAGCCAGCGGCCGTCCACGCGGGCGTACTCGTCGGAGTACCGGTACGCCGCCATCATCAACGTCCCGTCGAGCGCCAGTTCTGCTCGGCCCGTGAGCAATCCGCGTGCGCGGTCCCCGTCGACGGAGATCTGGTCGCTCTGCGGCGAGTGCAGGGTCAGGCTGTAGCGGTCCATGGCGGCGACGTAGAACTCGCGGATCTCCTCGCGCCCGCGGGCGATGGAGCCGGCGCGCTCGAACTCGCCGTCCTCGGTGAACAGCGAGAGCAGGGTCTCGAGGTCGTGGTCGTCGACGGCGATGGCGTAGGCCGCGACGAGGTCCTGGATGCGCGCACGGTCCTCGAGCCGGGTGAGGCGCCGGGCCAGCTCCTCCAGCGCCCTCGGGGACGAGTCGAGTGTCGTCATGTGACCTCCATAGAAACTGATAACGATTGTGATGTATTGCACAATAGGCGGTGGAGGCGCGGGAAGGACAGGGCGGCGCCGGCGAGGCCGCGAATTCCGCAGGTGACGACCCTTCCGGGCCTGGGTGGCGACCATCGACCAAAGAAGCGATTGCCTCTTAATCATTATCATGGTTAGTATGTGAGTCATCGAACTGAGTGACCTTGACCACATCCGGTGGGCACTTTAGGTTAATGATGAACACAGAAAGGTGGGGACATGGCGACATCGCACGTCGACGACGAGCTCCGGGACATCCGTGCGGCCGCGGCGACCGTAGCCCGGGAGCGCTACGCACCGAAGGCTGCGCAGTGGGATCTCGAACGCACCGCGTTCCCGCACGACGAGCGTCGCTTCCTCGGCGAGCTGGGCTATCTCGGCATCTCGCTGCCGGAGGAGTACGGAGGGTCCGGCGCTCCGCTGTCCCACGCCCTGGCGGTGATCGAGGAGTTCGCGAAGGTGTGCCGGCCGGCGGCCTTCCAGATCTTCGAATCCAACACCGGTCCGGCCCAGGCCATCGCCCGCCTGGGCACGGAACACCAGAAGAAGACGTTCCTGCCGCAGATCGTCGCCGGCGAGAAGACCATGGCCGTCGCGATCTCCGAGCCCGACGCCGGCTCCGCCGCCACCGACATGACCACCAAGGCCGTGCGCACCGACAAGGGTGTCGTCGTCAACGGCATGAAGCGGTGGATTTCCAACGGCAGCGAGGCCGACGTCTACCTCACCTACTGCCGCATGGGCGATGCCCCCGGCGCCAAGGGCATCGGAGCCGTCCTCGTCGAGGCCGACCGGCCCGGCATCAGCTACGGCGCACGCGAGAAGCTCATGGGCTTCCGGGGCATTCCGTCGGCCGACATCTTCTACGACGACGTGGTCGTTCCGGAGGAGAACATCGTCGCCGAGGCCGGCGGCTTCAGGAAGCTGTTCGGCGCGTTCACCATCGAGCGCCTGGGCAACACGACCATGAGCCTGGCCATCGGACAGGAGGCGCTCGACCGCACCGTCACCTACGTGCAGGAACGCCACCAGTTCGGCAAGCCGCTCGTCGAGTTCCAGTCCGTCCAGATGACCCTGGCCGACATGGTCCTGCAGGTCGAGGCCGCTCGGCTGCTCCGCGATCGCGCCGTCGCGAACATCACCGACGGCCTGCCCGATCCGCTCGAGGTCTCCCTCGCCAAGTGCACCGCCAACGAGATGGCCAAGCGCGTCACCGACATGGCGATCCAGCTGCACGGCGGCAACGGGTACACCGAGGAGTTCGGAATCGAACGGCTGCACCGCGATTCGCACGGATGGGCGCTGGCGGGCGGCACGCCGACCATGCAGCGCACCCGGATCGTCTCCGAGCTCCTGGGCCGCACGTTCGATCAGCGCGCCTGACATTGCACATCAACGAAGAACTTCTCGAGAACGAGGTGAACGAAATGCTGGGTCGTTACGAGGGACGTATTGCCGCGATCATCGGTGGTGGTTCGGGCATGGGCCGCGCGATCAGCCATCGCATCGCCCAGGAGGGCGGCCACGTGTACGTCGCCGACCTGTCCGAGGACGGTGCGGTCACCGTCGCAGAGGAGATCCGGGCCGAGGGCGGTCAGGCCACTCCGATGCGGGTGGACGCGACGAACAACGACGATCTTCGCTCGCTCTTCGGCAAGATCGACGCCGACCACGGCGTCCTCCATGCGCTGCACGCGCAGGTCGGCATGCCCGGCCCGGGCGGCCTCGAGGTCGGCGACGCCGACTGGGAGAAGAACATCGCGGTCAACGTCAAGAGCGCCTACTACTCCACCACCCTCGGCTTCGACCTGCTGAAGAAGGCGGAGGGCAAGGGCTCGGTCACCCTCACGTCGTCGACATCCGCGCTGATCGGTTCGCCGTTCAGCCCGATCTACTCGATGACCAAGGGCTCGCTCGTCCCGTTCGCCCGCTCCCTCGCGCTCGTCGGCGCCAAGGACGGTATCCGGGTCAACGTCATCTGCCCCGGCCAGGTCGTCACGCCGATGCTCTCGCAGTTCTTCGGGCGCGAGCCCGGCGCCGACGTCTCGGCCCTGACCAAGGACTTCGTCGCCACCATCCCGCTCGGCCGGGGTGCTCAGCCCGAGGAGATCGCGTCGGTGATCGCCTTCCTCAACAGCGACGATGCCAGCTACATCACCGGCGTGACCATTCCGGTCGACGGCGGACTCACCGCTCAGTAACGACCACTTCGACCGGAGGGACAGGACCATGGTTCAGGTCGGATTGCTGCTCAGCGACGTTCCGAAGTCGGTGAGCCCCGCACAGCAGTTCAAGGACGTACTGCGCATCGTCGACGCGGCGCAGGAGAACGGCTTCACCTACATCGCGATCGGCCAGCACTTCCTCTACGGGGAACTGCGGTGGCTGCAGCCCGTGCCGCTGCTCGCGCGCCTCGCCGCGCACGTCGAGCCGCACATCAAGCTCGTCACCCAGATCATGATCGCGCCGCTGTATCACCCCGTGATGCTGGCCGAGGAGATCGCCACGCTCGACGTGGTCACCGAGGGGCGGCTGATCTTCGGTGCCGGCCTGGGCTATCGACCCGAGGAGTTCGACTACCTCGGTATTCCGTTCAAGCAGCGGGCCGGACGGTTCGACGAGTCGCTGCAGATCATGAAGAAGCTGTGGACGGAGGAAGAGGTCACCTTCCACGGCAAGTACTTCCAGCTCGAGGGCGTCAAGCCGCACCTGTTCCCGGTGCAGGATCCGCACCCGCCGATCTGGATCGGCGCGCACGCGATGGGCGGTGTCCGCCGCGCCGGCAAGTACGGTGACGCGTACGCGACGCCGCCGGAGACCCCGAAAGAAGAAGTGCTCGAACGCTTCCGGGTCGTACGGGACCTCTTCGCCGAGCGGGGCAAGGAATTCGGCCCGCAGCCGCTGCGCCGCAACGTGCTGGTCGCCGACACCCGCGAGCAGGCGATGCAGGAGTACGCCCGCGTGGCGCAGGGCCGCTACCTCACCTACGCGAACAAGGGCCTGGACGTCATGAAGGGCACCGACCTCGAGAACGAGTTCGCCAAGGCGGTGTCGAGCCACGCCGTCGTCGGCGATCCCGAGCAGGTCGTCGCCCAGCTGACCGACCTGGTGACCACCATGCCGGTCGACCCGCTGCTGATGCGTCCGCAGTGGCCGACGATGGACGCGGACGAGACCATCGCCGCCATCTCCCGGCTCGGCAAGGAAATCGTTCCGTCGATCACCGCGATCCCCGCAAACCGGGAGTTGTCCTGATGCAGACCTACACCGATCTGAAACCGACCTTCGCCGACCCGGAGGACTGGACGCTGGGCCACGTGCTGCGCACGTACGCTGCGTCCCAGCCGGATTCGGAGTTCCTCGTCACGCCGGAGGAGGATCGGCGCTTCACCTACGCCGAAATGCTCTCCTCCGCCGAACGGATCGCGAGCTCCTGGTATCGGGCCGGCGCGCAGCAGGGTGATCGGGTGATCATCATGGCGCAGAACTCGTCCCAGCTCGTGCGCTCCTGGTTCGGCACCGCGGTCGGCGCACTCGTCGAGGTGCCGATCAACACCAACTACGAGGGCGAGTTCCTCCGCCACCAGGTGGTGACCGTCGAGCCGCGGTGGGCGGTGATCGACGACACCTACGCCGAGCGGTTCGTGGCGATCGCCGAGCATGCGCGTGGCATCGAGAAGTTCTGGGTGGTCGACTCGGGAGCCGGAAACCGCGACCTGGCACTCGAACTGCTGCGCGCCAACGGCTGGGACGCCGAGGCGTGGGAGACGCTGGAGGCGGGCGAGGTGCAGGAGCTGCCGCAGGCACGGCCCCAGGACCTCGGCGCGATCTTCTTCACCTCCGGGACCACCGGCCCGTCCAAGGGCGTGGCGATGCCGAACTCGCAGCTGTACTTCTTCGCGCAGGAGGTGGTGTGCTTCACCCGGCTCACCCGCGAGGACACCTACCTCACCACCACGCCGCTGTTCCACGGCAACGCCCAGTTCATGGCGGTCTACCCCGCCCTGGTGGCCGGGGCGCGGGCCGTGGTGCGCTCGAAGTTCAGCGCGAGCCGCTGGATCGACCACGTGCGCGACGACGACGTCACCGTCACCAACTTCGTCGGGGTCATGATGGACTTTGCGTGGAAGCAGCCGCCGCGCGAGAACGACCTCGACAACCGCCTGCGCTGCGTGTACGCGGCGCCGACGGCCAGCTCCATCGTCGAGGACTTCAAGAAGCGCTACGGCATCGAGGCCTTCGTCGATGCGTTCGGGCTGACGGAGACCTGCGCGCCGATCGTCGCGCCCTACGGGGTGCCCCGGCCGGCCGGGGCCGCGGGGCTCGCGGCCTCCGAGTGGTTCGACATCCGCCTGGTCGACCCGGAGACGGACCGCGAGGTCGAGGTCGGCGAGGTCGGCGAGCTGGTCGTGCGTCCGGTGCAACCGTGGACGTGCAGCATGGGGTACTACAACATGCCGGAGAAGACGCTCGAGGCGTGGCGCAACCTGTGGTTCCACACCGGCGACGCCCTCAAGAAGGACGAGGACGGCTGGTTCTACTTCGTGGACCGGTACAAGGACGCGCTGCGCCGTCGCGGCGAGAACATCAGCTCCTACGAGATCGAGCAGGCGGTGCTCGGGCACCCGGCCGTCGTCGAGTGCGCGGTGATCGGTGTTCCCGCCGACGTGGAGGGCGGCGAGGACGAGGTGCTCGCGACCGTGGTCGGCACCGGCGACGTCGGTCCGGAGGAGATCCTGGCCTGGTGCGACGGCCGGATTCCGGCCTTCGCGATCCCGCGCTACCTTCGATTCGTCGGCGCGCTGCCCAAGACCCCGTCGGAGAAGGTCCGCAAGGCGGTCCTGCGCGAGGAGGGCATCACCCCCGACACCTATGACCGCACCGCGGTCTCCGACGCAGACCGCACCGCGGTCCCCGCGGTCTGACGGCCGGGAAAGGCAACCGAGATGGACTACAGCAAGAACGAGACCCACGAGGAAATCCGGCGGGGGATCCACGATCTGTGCAAGCGGTTCCCCGACGAGTACTGGGCCGAGCACGACGAGTCCCACGAGTTCCCGTGGGAGTTCTACAACGCCATGGCCGAGGGCGGCTGGATGGGTCTCACCGTCCCCGAGGAGTACGGCGGCGGCGGCCTCGGCGTCACCGAGGCCGCGATCGTCGAGCGGGAGATCGCCGCATCCGGCGCCGGCATGGGCGGGTGCAGCGCGGTGCACATCGGCATCTTCGGCTTCGAGCCGATCATCCACCACGGTTCCGAGGAGATGAAGCGCAAGTACCTGCCGCGCGTCGTCACCGGCGAGCTGCACACCTCGTTCGCCGTCACCGAGCCGGACGCCGGCACGGACACCACCAACATCCGCACGTTCGCCAAGAAGGTCGACGGCGGCTGGCTGGTGTCCGGCAAGAAGGTGTGGATCACCAAGGCGCAGGAGGCCGAGCGCATGCTCCTGCTGTGCCGCACCAGCCCCCGCGACGAGAACGCCAAGCGCACCGCCGGCATGACGCTGATGTTCGCGGAGATGGACCGCAGCAAGGTGCAGATCCGGCCGATCCCCAAGATGGGCCGCAACGCCGTCGACACCAACGAGCTGTTCATCGACGAGCTGTTCGTCGCGGACGAGGACGTCGTCGGTGAGGTCGGGCACGGCTTCCGCACCATCCTCGGCGGCCTCAACGCCGAACGCGTCATCTCGGCGAACGCCGCCCTCGGCATCGGTGAGGCGGCGTTGCGCCGCGGCGTCGACTACGCCAAGCAGCGCGAGGTCTTCGGCCGTCCCATCGGGAAGAACCAGGGCATCGCGTTCCAGCTCGCCGAGGCCCGCATCCGCCTCGACGCCGCCGAGGCGGTCCTGGACAAGGCGACGTGGATGGTCGACCAGGGCCTGCCGTGCGGACGGGAGGCGAACGCGGCGAAGTTCCTGTGCGCCGAGGCCGGCTTCTACGCCGCCGACGTCGCCCTGCAGACCCACGGCGGCTTCGGTTACGGCAAGGAGTTCCACGTCGAGCGGTACTTCCGGGAGGCGCGGCTCATGCGGATCGCGCCGATCAGCCAGGAGATGGTCCTCAACTACACGGCCGAGCACGTGCTGGGCCTGCCGCGAAGCTACTAGGAGGACGACGTGCAGCCGTATCGTTCGATCCTGTTCGTCCCGGGGCACCGCCCGAAGTGGGTGGACAAGGCCGTCGCGGCCGGCGCCGACTGCGTCGTGCTCGACCTCGAGGACTCCGTGCCGGCCGCGGAGAAGGCGGCCGCCCGCGCGACCGTCGCCGAGTCCATCGCGCGGGTGCGCGAGTCCAACCGGGACGTCGGGCTGTTCGTGCGCGTCAACCCCCTCGCCACCCGGCTGACCGGGGCCGATCTCGAGGCGGTCGTGGTGCCGGGCCTGACCGGCATCTTCGCCCCGAAGATCGAGCAGGCCACCGACGTCCTGCGCTACGACGCGCTGCTCGACCACTTCGAGCTGCGCAACGGGGTGGCGGGGCTCGAGTACATCGTGCCCGTCGAGACGGTGAAGGCCATCCACAACTGTCTCGAGGTGGCCACGGCGTCGCCGCGCGTCGGCGCCATGATCGGCCCGTCGGCCGAGCACGCCGACATCGCCCGCGAGGTCGGCTACGAGTGGACCCCCGAGGGACACGAAACCCTCTACCTGCGCAGCCGGGTGCTGCTGGCCTGCCGGGAGGCCGGCATCCACGCCCTGACCGGCCTGTGGGAGGATCTCGAGAACCTGGACGGGCTTCGCGACTTCGCGGTGCGAGGCCGGCAGCTCGGGTTCCGCGGGATGATTGCGATCCACCCCTCCCACGTGGCCACCGTCAACGACGTGTTCAGCCCGTCGGAGCAGGACCTGGAGTTCTACCGCGGACTCGCCGAGGCCTACGAGAAGGCGGAGGCGGAGGGCGTCGGCGCGCTGCGGTATCGCGGCCTGCACATCGACAAGGCCCACTACGACAAGGCAATTCAATGGCTCGAACGAGCCGAGGCGATCCTACGGAGAGGTGAACGGTGATGCGCGGTCTGTACTTCGAGGAGTTCGAGGTCGGGAAGCACTACAAGCACTCGATGACCCGCACCGTCACCGAGATGGACAACGTGCTGTTCACCTCGCTGACGATGAACATCCAGCCGCTGCACCTCGACGAGGAGTTCTGCAAGACGACGATCCACAAGCAGCGGGTGGTCAACAGCCTGTTCACCGTCGCGCTCATCGGTGCGTTCCACGTACCCGAGCTGACCATGGGGACCACGCTCGGAAACCTCGGCTACGACAAGGTCAAGTTCCCGAATCCGGTCTTCCACGGCGACACCCTGCGCGCGGAGACCACCATCCTGAAGAAGCGTGAATCCGAGAGCCGCACCGACAGCGGCATCGTGTGGTTCGAACACCGCGGCTTCAACCAGCGCGACGAACTCGTCTGCCTGCTCGAGCGCGTCGGCCTGATGGCCAAGCGCCCCACCACCGAGGAAGGTGCCTGAGATGACTGCAGCGCCCGAAACCGAATTCCCGTTGAAGGACTGGGTTCCCGAAACCCGGACCCTGCTGATCGGCGACCGGGAGGTCGAGCCCGCCGGTGACACGTGGGACGTCTACAACCCGGCCACCGAGGAGGTCATCGCCACCGTCGGCGGCGCCTCCACCGACCAGGTCGACGCCGCCGTCGCCGCCGCCCGCGCCGCCTTCCCGGCGTGGTCCGCCCTGAGCGGCGAGGAGCGCTCCCGCCACATCCACCGCTTCGCCGACGTGCTCGAGAAGGCCGCCGACCGGCTGCTGCCCTCGATCGTCAACGAGGTCGGCACGCCGGTCTCGCTCGCCGAGTACCTGCAGGTCAAGATGGCCGTCGACGAGCACCTGCGGTGGGCCGCCGAGGCCGCGAAGACCGACCGCACCGTCCATCTCGGCGAGTACGACAAGCCGGTGCCGACGATGAGCGACGTCGTGTACGAGCCGGTGGGCGTCGTCGCGGCGATCACCGGGTACAACTACCCGCTGAACCTGGCGATCTTCAAGTTCGGCGCCGCGCTCGCGGCCGGCTGCACCGTGGTGCTGCTCCCGTCCCCGCGCACCCCGCTGACCACCCTGTTCCTGGGCGATCTCATCCGCGAGGCGGGTCTGCCGCCGGGCGTGATGAACGTCGTCATCGGCGGCGCGGACGTCGGGCAGCGGCTGTCCTCGCATCCCGGCGTGGACCGGGTGTCCTTCACCGGTTCCGACGGGGTGGGCGCGAAGATCATGGAGCAGGCCGCGGCGAACCTGGCCGGCGTGACCCTCGAGCTCGGCGGCAAGTCGCCGAACATCGTGCTGCCCGGCGTGGACGTGCAGAAGATCGCCGTCGAGATGCACCTGCGCTGGTCCCGCAACGGCGGTCAGGGCTGCGCCGCCCTCGCCCGGCTGCTGGTGCACGACTCGGTCTACGACGAGTTCCTCGAGGCCGGCGCGT
Organism: Rhodococcus sp. M8; assembly: GCF_015654185.1. NCBI lineage: Bacteria > Bacillati > Actinomycetota > Actinomycetes > Mycobacteriales > Nocardiaceae > Rhodococcus > Rhodococcus sp. M8. The sequence goes on along the minus strand of NZ_CP064065.1, from coordinate 3,369,947 downwards.
CGGCGTTCGACCAGATGGTCGTCGGCGACCCGTGGGACCGTGCGACGAACATCGGCCCGATGATCCGGCCCGACCACCAGAACCGCGTGCAGGGCTTCATCGACGGCGCGGCGGCCGAGGGCGGCAGGAAGCTGCTCGAGGTGACCAAGCCGCTGCCCGAGAAGGGCTGGTTCGTCAATCCGGTTCTGCTCGGCAATCTTCCGCCCAACGCGCGTGCGGTGCAGGAAGAGATCTTCGGTCCCGTCGCGGTGATCCTGCCGTTCAAGGACACCGAGGAGGCCATCCGCCTCGCCAACGACACCCCCTTCGGTCTCGCCGCGAACGTGTGGTGCGACGACCCGGTCGAGGCGCGCCGCGTCGCGGAGAAGATCCGCGCCGGAACGGTATGGATCAACGGCGGCGGTGCCATGCGGCCGGACGCGCCGTTCGGCGGCTACGGGCGCTCGGGAGTCGGCCGCGAGCTCGGTGAGTGGGGGATGCGCGAGTACCTCGAGGTCAAGCACATCCAGTGGCGGATCTGATTCGCCGGCAAGGTATTCGGCAACATCGCATTCGGCAGGGCCGAACCGGACGACAAGGCTAGGAGAGACGACGATGAACGCATCCGCTGCGGGTCCGCTCGCGGGAGTCAAGGTGCTCGAGCTCGGCACCATGTATGCCGCCCCCACCGCGGGGCGCATGCTCCGCGACTTCGGCGCCGAGGTGGTCAAGGTCGAGGACCCGACGACCGGAGACTTCGCACGCCAGTGGGTTCCGCAGAAGGAGGGGTTGTCGCTGGGCTTCTCCCGTCTCAACGCCGGGAAGAAGTCCCTCGGCATCGACCTGCGTTCGCCGGAAGGCCGCGACCTGGTGCGCCGGCTCGCGGCCGAGGTCGACGTCGTCGTCGAGTCGTTCCGTCCCGGCCGGCTCGAGGAGTGGGGCCTGGGCTACGACGTGCTGAGCGCGGACAACCCGGGGCTCGTGCTGGCCCGGGTGTCCGGGTTCGGGCAGACCGGACCCAATCGCAGCCTGCCGGGATTCGGCACCGTCGCCGAGACGGCCAGCGGTTTCGCGCACGTCAACGGCTGGCCGGACTCGCCGCCGACCTCCCCGCCGTTCGGGTTCGCCGATTCCATCGCCGGGCTGTCCGCCGCGATGGGCGTCGCGATGTCGTTGTACAAGCGGGAGCGGACGGGGCAGGGCGACGTCGTCGACGTCGCGCTGTACGAGCCGCTGATGTTCATCATCGGTGACATGTTCCTGCGCTACACCGCGCTCGGCGAGATCCAGCAGCGCATCGGCAACGCCACCGGCGCGGCGTCGCCGCGGGGCATCTACGAGGCCCAGGACGGGCGCTTCCTGTCCATCGCGGCGTCCAACCAGGGCATCGCCAAGCGGCTGTTCGCCGCGATGGGGCGGCCCGAGATCATCGAGAATCCCCGCTACGCCACCAACGCCGCACGCCTCGAGCACAACGACGAGGTGCAGGCGATGGTGAAGGAATGGGTCGGCTCGATGCCGCGGGCGAGCGTGCTCGAGACACTGGAGAAGTTCGAGGTCGTCAGCGCACCGGTGAACGATGCCGCGGACGTCGTCGCCGACCCGCACTTCCAGGAGCGCACCCTCGTCGAGATCACGGGCAACGAGATCATGAAGGGTGTGCTGATGCCGGGGCCGGTGCTGCACCTCGGCAGCTACGACGGTCCCAGCTACGACGGTGTGCCCACCATCGGCGAGCACACCGCCGAGGTGCTCTCGGACCGGCTGGGGCTGAGCGCGGACCAGCTCGCGGCGCTCGCCGAGGCGGGCGTGATCGGCAAGTCCTGAGAGTCGCACGGACCGCAGTCCGAAAATCGATGCGGTGAACCGGAATCCGCCCACGACACGGCGTGCGCGGATTCCGGTGTCACGCGCGAATTCACCAGGTTCGCCGACGCACGCAACGAGACGAGGTACCAATGCAGCTGAGTATCGGCTCGGGCTCGGCCTACGCCAACGACCGGCTCGAGACAGCGGCCGCCATGGCCGACAGCGGCCGGGTCCGGTACATGGGCTTCGACTGCCTGGCCGAACGCACGATGGCGCTGGCCCAGATCCGCCGCCTGCGCGATCCGTCGGCCGGCCAGGACGAACGCATCTCCGCCCTGGTGCCGATCCTGCGCCGCTTCCTCGCGTCGGGAGGTCGCGTCGTCGGCAACTTCGGTGCCGCCAATCCCGACGCCGCGGCGGCCGAATTCGCCGTCAATCTGCGCGCTCTGGGGCTCGGGGGGACCCGGATCGGCATCATCCGCGGCGACGACGTGCGGGACGCCGTCACGGCCGCCGACGTCGCGCTCCCCGAACTCGGCACCACCACGCGCGCGCTCGCCGACCGGATCGTCTCCGCCAACGCCTACATCGGAGCCGATCCGATCGTCGACTGCCTGCGGCAGGACGCCCAGATCGTGCTCGGCGGCCGGATCGCCGACCCGTCCCTGTTCGTCGGGCCGATCTGCCACGAGCTGGGATGGTCGCTCGACGACTGGGACCGCGTCGGCACCGCGACCCTCGCCGGGCACCTGCTCGAGTGCGGCGTCCACAGCACCGGCGGCAACTTCGAGGACCCGCCGTACCGGGTCGTCCCCGACCCGCACAACCTGAGCTTCCCCCTGGCCGAGATCGACGACGACGAGCTGATCGTCACCAAGCTCGACGGCACCGGCGGGGCCGTCGACCTGCGCACCACCCGCACCCAGCTCTACTACGAAATCCACGATCCCGCGCGCTATCTCACCCCCGACGTGACCGCGGACTTCAGCGACGTGCGGATCGAACAGGCCGGGCCCGACCGGGTACGCCTGTCCGGCGCCCGCGGATCCGCCCGGCCCGACACGCTCAAGGTGCTCGTCGGCGTCGACCTCGGATACAAGGCCGTCGCCGAGATCTCCTACGGCGGACCGGGCTGCGTCGACCGCGCCCGTCGCGCCGAGGAGATCGTGCGCCGGCGACTCGAACCGATCCGGGCGCAGATCGACGAACTGCGGATCGAACTGCACGGCGTCGACACCCTCTTCGGTGACCGGATCGCCGGCGGCGAGCCGGCGGAGGTGCGGCTGCGGCTCGCGGCCCGGGCCCTCGATCCCGACGTCGCCAAGGCCGCCGCCTACGAGGTCGAATACCTGTACTTCGGTCCCGCAGGTGGCGGTGGCGTGGTCACCTCGGTCGTCCCCGCCGTCGTCGTGACCCCCGCCCTGCTGCCCCGCAGCGAGGTACCCCTGTCCGTGGAGGTGACCACCGCATGAAACTTCGTGACGTCGCGTACAGCCGCTCCGGCGACAAGGGCGACACCAGCAACATCTGCGTGTTCCCGCACGACGACGCCGACTACGACTGGCTCCGGTCGGTGCTCACCGAGGACATCGTCGCCGAGGCGTTCGGGAACCTCGTCGAGGGCGAGGTGACCCGCTACGAGATCCCGGTGAACTGCTGCCTGAACTTCGTCCTCACCCGTGCCCTCGCGGGCGGGGTCTCCAAGTCCCTGCGGGTGGACCCGCACGGAAAGTCCTACCAGTCCCTGATTCTCGACATCGACGTTCCGGGACGCGAGGAGAGGCGATGATCCACGACCTGTTCGCCCGGGCGGCGCACGGCCCGTCCGTGCACGTCGGCGGCAGAGGGGAGACCGGGCGCGGCGAGACGTTCGACTCGATCGATCCCGCCACCGAGGAGGCGCTGGCACGGTGGACCGCCGCTGACCGGGAGCAGACCGAACGCGCGATCACGGCCGCCCGCCGCAGCTTCGACGCCGGGGAATGGCGCGCCGCCTCCCCGGACCAGCGCGCCAAGGTCCTGCGGCGGCTGGCGGACCTGATCGACGAGCACGCCGGGCAACTCACCGAACTGGTCGTGCGGGAGGTCGGATCACCCATCGGTCTGGCCCGCACCCTGCAGGTCGCGCAGCCGGCGATCAACTTCCGGTGGTTCGCCGACGCGGCGCTGCGTGGTCCCCGTGGGGGTTACCAGGAGCGGTTGCCCGGCATCCGCGGCGCGGTGTCGTCCGAGAGCCTCCTGCTGCGCGAGCCGATCGGCGTGGTCTCGGCGATCGTGCCGTACAACTACCCGCTGAACATGATCTCGTGGAAGGTGGCGCCCGCGCTCGCCGCCGGCTGCAGCGTGGTCCTGCTGCCCTCGCCGCGGGGCACGTTGTCCGCGCTGGCCTTCATGCACCTCGCCGACGAGGCCGGATTGCCGCCCGGCGTGCTGAATCTCGTGCCGGGTGGACCGGCCGTGGGCGAACTGCTCAGCTCCCACCCCGGGGTGGACATGGTGAGCTTCACCGGATCCTCCGCCGTCGGCGCGGCCGTGATGGCACAGGCCGCGGCCACCCACAAGAAGGTCGTGCTCGAACTCGGCGGCAAGTCCCCCAACATCCTTCTCCCGTCGGCGGACCTGTCCACCGCCGTGGGACCGTCGATCCTGCGGTTCTGCCGCAACGCCGGACAGGGCTGCGGCGCCACCACCCGGATCCTCGTTCCACACGATCGCATCGACGAATTCCTCGATCTGGCAGCGGGCTTCATCGAGGAGAACGTGCCGACCGGCGACCCGTTCGACGAGCGCACCGAAGTGGGGCCGCTGATCTCCGCCGAGCACCTCGCGCGCGTGCGCGGCTACCTCGACCGCGCCGTCGCCGCCGGCGGGCGCATCTCGGTCGCCGGCGAGCGGCCGGTGGGCAAGGGCTGGTTCCTGCCGCCGACCCTGGTGACGGGTGTGGACAACTCCGCCGAGATCTGCCGGGAGGAACTGTTCGCTCCCGTCGCGGTGGTCCTGCCGTACCGGGACGTCGACGAGGCGGTCGCCGTCGCGAACGACTCCCCGTACGGACTCAACGCGAGCGTCTTCGGCGACCACGCCGAGGCGGTGGCCGTGGCTCAGCGCCTCGACACCGGCACCGTCGCGATCAACGGTGGCGGCCCCATGCGGGCGGACGTGCCGTGGGGCGGATCGAAGCGCAGCGGCACCGGCGTCGAGATGGGCGAGGACGGGTTCGCCGAGTTCTTCCGGATCAGGCACCTGAACTGGCAGGTGCCGTCGTGACCACCGAAACCCGAATGCCCGCACACGCTCCCGCGTACCCGATCCTCGACGGACCGGCACCCGACCTCGCCGTCCGCGCGTCTACCGGAAGCCGTACCGTGCCGTGGCTGCTCGACCGGTGGCGCACCGACCGGCCGGAGACGACCTTCCTCATCTGGGAGCCGCACACCGGCGCCGAGGCGCAGCGCTGGAGCTATGCGGAATTCGCCGCCGCGGTGGATCGGCTCGCGGCCGGACTGCAGGCGCGCGGCATCGCACCCGGTGACCGTGTGGTGCTGCTGATGGACAACTGCCCCGACTTCCTCGTCGGATGGGCGGCGATCGTGTCGACCGGCGCGGTCGCGGTGTGCCTCAACACCCGCAGCAGCGCCGACGAACTCGCCTACTACGACCGGCACTGCGCCCCCCGGGCCGCGCTGATCGGAACCCGGTCGGCCGAGGCCGCGCGGGCCGCCATGCCCGGCCTGGAGTGGATCGCGACGACCGGCGGCACCGAGACCCTCGAGGCCGCGGCACCGGGGGGTACCGTGCCCGAAAGGGCGTCCGGCAGCCTCGGCGCGCTCGGACGGGCCGCCGGGGCACTCGCGCCGGTGTCCATCGATCCGCTCGCGCCCGCGAGCATCCAGTACACCTCCGGGACGACGGCGCGGCCCAAGGCCGTGGTCTGGACACACGCCAACTGCCTCTGGGCCGCCCGGGTCAACGCCGCCCACGCCGGGCTGCGGGGCACCGACGTCGGACTGATCACTCTGCCGCTGTTCCATACCAACGCCCTGGGCTACTCGTTTCTGGGACTGCTGTGGGTGGGGGCCACCGTGGTGCTTACCCCGAAGTTCTCCGCGTCCCGCTTCTGGGACGTCTCGCTCCGGCACCGGTGCACGTGGGCATCGGTGGTGTCGTTCATGCTCCGGGCCCTCGACGGTGCTCCCGTTCCGGCCGGCCACACCTACCGGCACTGGTCGGGCAGCGCGACGCAGCACTCGGTGGCCGACGGGATCCGCATGACCGGATGGTTCGGCATGACGGAGACCGTGTCGCACCCCGTCGTCAGCGAACTGGCCCATCCCGACCCCGACGGGACCATGGGACGTCCGGCCCCCGAGTACGCCGTCGCCGTCGTCGGCGACGACGGCCGTCCCGTCGAGCCCGGCACGGTGGGTGACCTGTGGGTGCGCGGAACACCGGGTGTGTCCCTGTTCGCCGGGTACCTGCACAACGACGACGCGACGCGGGAGGCCTTCACCGCCGACGGCTGGTTCCGCACCGGAGACCGGGTGCGCCAGGACCGCTCCGGGCAGTTGTGGTTCGTCGAGCGGTCCAAGGACATGCTCAAGGTCGGCGGTGAGAACGTCGCCGCCGCCGAGATCGAACGCGTGCTCGCGGCGGTGCCCGGCGTCCGGGAGGCCGCCGTCGTGGCGAAACCGGACCCGATGCTCGGCGACGTCCCGGTCGCCTTCGTGATCCCGGACGGCGCCGCGCCCGACGGCCTGCCGGCCGACATCGAACGGGCCTGCGCAGAACTGCTGTCCGACTTCAAACGACCGCGCGAGGTCCACCTGGTACCGGAGTTCCCGCGCGCCACCTTGAACAAGGTCGCCAAGGCGAAGCTGCGGCACTGGCTGCTCGAGCCGTCGACGGAAGCGAGGAAGACATGGACCTGGGTGTGATCCTCGGCGACGTGCACTCCACGCTGTCGCCGCGCGAGCACCTCGACGGACTGCTGCGCCAGGTCGAGGCCGCGCAGCGCAACGGCGTGCGCTACATCGTGATGGGCCACCACTACATCTACGGCAACCTGCGCTGGCTGCAGCCGATCCCGACCCTGGCGCGGATCGCGGCCGAATTGGACCCCGGCGTGAAGATCGGCACGATGGTGGTGCAGGTGCCGCTGTTCCATCCGGTCGCGCTCGCCGAGGAACTCGCCACCCTCGACATCCTGACCCGGGGCAACCTCATCGTCGGCGCCGGCGCGGGATACCGGCGCGAGGAGTTCGCCGCGTTCGGCGTCGACTTCGACCGGCGGTTCGCCATGATGGACGAGGCGCTGCAGATCATCCGGCTCATGTGGACGCAGGACGAGGTCGACTTCCACGGCAGGTTCTGGCGGCTCGACGGGGTCAAGACCCACATCCGTCCCTGGCAGGATCCCCACCCGCCGATCTGGATCGGCGCACTGAAGGATTCCGGCGTCCGGCGCTCCGCACGACTGGGCGACGCGTGGCCGGTGACGCCCGAAACCCGGACCGACGACATGCACCGCATGTTCGGCGTCTATGCCGCGGCGCGGCACAAGCACGGGCGGCCGCCGGTGGCGCGGCATCCGCTGCGCCGCGAGATCGTTCCCGGCGCCACCACCGAGGGTGCGTTCCGGCGCTTCGAATCCATGGCGCGGGACCGCCTCCTGGCCTACGCGCAGCGGGAACTGGACACCCGCGATGCCACCGCCCTCACCGAACGATTCCGGCAGGTCGCCGCCGCGGAGGCGATCGTCGGAACCCCCGACGACTGTCTCGGCCAGTTGCGCGCTCTCGCGGCGCAGGTGCCGGTCGATCCGGTGATCGTGCGCGCGCAGTGGCCCGACATGACGGCGGACGACGTCGTCGCGTACCTCGACGACCTCGGCCGCGACATCGTTCCCGGAATGCGCGAGATCGTGTCGATCGACGCCCGCACCATGGCGGCCCCCTCGGCGATGGCGTCCACGAGCCCGACAGGAGAAGTCCGATGACGCTCGACGACCGGAGCACCGAACCGCGTTGTCCCGTGGTCGACTTCGACCACAACTCCGCCGCGCACGCCGAGGACCCGGTCGGCTCCTACCGTCGGATGCGGGCGGCAGGGCCGGTGGTCCGGTCGACCCGTCACGGCGGCTTCTGGGTGCTCACCGACTACGACGGCGTGTTCGAGGCCGCCCGCGACGACCAGACCTTCTCGTCCGCGCGGTGCCCCTACGGCGGCGACGGCCTGGCCACCGTCATCCCCAAGACGCCGGTGAACCACCACATCCCCGTCGAACTCGATCCTCCGGAACATCGCAAGTACCGCAAGCTGATCAACCCGCTGACCTCCCCGGCGGCCGTCGAGCACCTGCGGCCGGCGATCGAGAAGTACACGACGTGGTTCATCGACCAGGTCATCGAGGCCGGCACGTGCGACTTCGCGACGGTCATCGGCGTGCCGGCCGTGGTGACGATCGACTGGCTCGGCCTGCCGCCGGCGGACTGGGAGCGGTACGCGCACGCCCATCACGCCGCGCTCTCCGACCTGCCGGGCACGCCGGAGTTCGAGCACGCCATCTCCGTCGAGTTCCCGTGGATGGAGGAGCAATTGCGGGCCGCGATCGCCGAGCGGCGCGTACGGCCGCGGGACGACGTGCTGAGTCACCTCGTCGGCTCGGAGGTGGACGGCCGGCCGGTGACGGACGACGAGGTATTCGCCATGGCGGAGCTGCTGATCTCCGGCGGCGTGGGCACCACCGCCTCCCTCGTCAGCCAGACGCTGATGTACCTCGACCGCAACCACGAGCTGCGTCGCACCCTCGCCGAGCACCCGGAGAAGCTGCCGCGGGCGATCGAGGAGTTCCTGCGCGTCTTCTCACCCACGCAGGCCCTGGCCCGCACGGTGACTCGTGATGTCGAGTTCCACGGGCACGACTTCCGCACGGGCGATCGCGTGCTCCTCGGCTGGGCGTCGGCGAACCGCGACCCGAAGGCGTTCGACGACCCGGACACCGTGGACATCGAGCGGTGGCCGAACCGGCACACGGCGTTCGGCATGGGTGTGCACCGGTGCGCCGGGGCGCACATCGCCCGTGCGCTGTCCGTCGGGATGCTCGGCCAGATCCTGTGCCGCATGCCGGATTACGAGATCCTGCACGACCGGGTGGTCCCGTTCGCGCACCAGGCGGTCAATCCCGGTTGGAAGCGAATTCCCGCGCGCTTCACGCCGGGACCGCGTATCGGCCCCACTGCCGGGAACGCGCGCCCCTTCTCGGCCTGAAAGGTTCATCTTCAAGAGATTTCGCGCCGGTGGAACGGGACGGGCGGACCGTGAACCCGGGGGTGCTCGCCGAATCGACCATTGACCTCCCGGGTCCGATGTGAGCATAATCATATGCAGAGATTTCTTCCGTTTCCGTTCTTCTCGCGTCTCGCGATCCACCGCTCTGCACGCAAGCCCGGCCGGCCTCCTCGCGGGGACGGTCGCCCGGTCCGTGACGCGAACCGAAGAGCGAGTCGAGAGAGAGGTTCACGTCATGGGATTCGACGGAATGGTTGCCTTCGTCACCGGTGCGGCGAGGGGACAGGGGCGCAACCACGCGGTGCGCCTCGCCCGCGAGGGCGCCGACATCATCGCGATCGACCTGTGCGCTCCGGTGCAGGGCGCCCCGTACGACATGGCCACCCGGGCGGACCTCGACGAGACGGTCCGCCTGGTGCAGGCCGAGGGGCGGCAGATCGTCGCCACCGAAGCGGACGTGCGGGATTCGGCCGCGGTCGCCAAGGCCGTGACGACGGGGGTCGAGCGGTTCGGCCGCCTCGACGTCGTCGTCGCCAACGCCGGGATCGCCGGCAGCTATCCGGTCGAGGATCTCACCGACGAGATCTGGCGCGACATGATCGACATCAACCTCACCGGCGTGTGGAACACGGTGAAGGCCTCCGTCCCGCACCTGCGTGCCGGCGGCCGCGGCGGCAGCATCGTGCTGATCAGCTCCATCGCCGGACTGAAGGGCCTGCCGAACAACGCCCACTACGCGGCGGCCAAGCACGGCGTGCTCGGCGTGATGCGCAGTCTCGCCAACGAACTCGGCCCCGAAGGTATCCGGGTCAACGCGGTCCTGCCGACCAACGTGGAGACCCGCATGCTGCTGAACGACGCGATCTACAAGTTGTTCCTCCCGGACGAGCCCCAGCCCACCCGGGAACAGGTCGAACCGCTGCTGCACGGCATGCACGCCCTCGACGTCCCGTTCGTGCAGCCCGACGACGTCAGCAACGCCGTTCTGTTCCTCGCCGGAGCCGAGTCCCGCTACGTCACCGGCATCACGATGCCGATCGACGCCGGCGCCCTGGTGAAGTAGTGACAGGCCCCGAAACGCGCTCTGCGACGGAAGGACACGACATGCTCGACGGCCGGGACCGCCACCCGCGACGGACGGAGGATGTCCTCGAGATCCGCGAACTGGCGACGCGGTACGCCCTGGCCGTCGACGACCACGACATGGAGACGCTGGCCGCGCTGTATACGCCGGACGCCGCGTTCCACGGTCTGTCGGAATCGCTGTGGGGGCGGGACGCGATCATCACCTACGTTCGTGCCGCGCTCGACGGATACGACGGGGTCAGCGTGCACACCCCGCACCCCGGCACGGTGGACTTCACCGATGAGGACACGGCGCAGGGGGTCGTGCCCTGCCACGTCGAGTTCGCGCAGGCGGGGGTGCAGAGCATTCTCGCGTTGCGATACCACGACCGTTACGTGAGACGGGCCGGGCGCTGGTACTTCGGCGAACGCCGGCTCGAGGTCCGGTACGCGACGCCGACCGCGACGTACGGGACGGTCCTCACGGCCGGGGCCGCACCCGACCCGCCGTCCCCTGTCGAGCAGGACGGACGACTCCGGCCGAGTCCGTCACCCACCTTCGACTGAACCATCCCGAGAGAGGGAATTACGATGCAAGACAACGACGGATCGGACGCCTACGACGTCATCGTGCTCGGCAGCGGGGGTGCCGGACTGTGCGCCGCCCTGTCGGCCGCCCGGTGCGGTGCCCGAGTGGGCGTGTTCGAGAAGGGCGAACTGCTCGGCGGTACCACGTGCCTGTCGAGCGCCGTGGCGTGGCTGCCGAACAACCGGTACGCGCGGGAGGCGGGGATCGTCGACTCGCGCGAGCAGTCCCTCGCCTATCTCGAATCCCTGTCGCACGGGATGATCCTGCCCGAGCTCGCGGAGGCGTTCGTCGACACCGTTCCCGAACTGCTCGACTGGCTCGACACCACGCCGCTGAAGATGCGCCTCGTCGCCGGCTACCCCGACTACCACCCCGAGCGGCCCGGCGGGATGCCGCAGGGCGGACGGTCCCTCGAACCCGACCTGTTCAGCTTCATCGACCTCGGCCGATGGGAGGACAAGCTCGTCGGGGTCCCGCGCCGTATGACGGTCGCGGAGACCCCCATCGGCGGCGGCACCGGCCACCTTCCCCCCGACGTGCTCGAGCAGCGGGAGCGGGACCGCGTGGAGGGCCTGGGCCGCGGCATGATCGCGGCCCTGCTCCAGGGCTGCCTCGACGAGGGCGTCGCCGTGCACACCGGGGAGCGGGGCGTGCGGCTGATCCAGGACGAGTCCGGCCGCATCACCGGCGTGCGGTTCGAGGGGCGGAACGGGGCGCACGACGTGCGCGCGGAGCACGGCGTCGTGCTCGCCACCGGCGGCTTCGAATGGGACGAGCGGCTGCGGCGCGACTTCCTGCGCGGACCGATGGCGCACCCCGCCACCGTGCCCACGTGCACGGGGGACGGATTGCGCATGGCGATGCGCGTCGGCGCGCAGCTCGGCAACATGCGCGAGGCCTGGTGGGCGCCGGTCGCGGTGCTGCCCGGGCAACGGGCGAACGGTGCCCAGGCCGTCCAGCTCGTGCACCGGGAGCGCACTGCGCCGCACTCGATCATGGTCAACCGGCTCGGCCGGCGGTTCACCAACGAGGCGACCAACTACAACGCGCTCGGTGGGGCGTTCCACCAGCTCGACGCGCACGACTTCGACTACCTGAACCAGCCGTGCTGGCTGATCTTCGACGCCGACCACGTCGAGAAGTACGGGGCGTTCGGGGCCGCGCCGGGCACCGAAGCCCCGGAGTGGGTCGTGCGGGCCGACACTCTCGCCGATCTGGCACGGCAGATCGACGTCCCCGCGGACACCCTCGAATCGACGGTCGCCCACTGGAACGAGGACGTGCGCCGGGGCCACGACAGCGAGTACCACCGCGGCGAGAGCGTGTACGACGGGTTCGTCGGTGACAAGAACAGGTACCCCGGCGTGGAATCCACCCTGGGACCCGTCGCGCGGGCCCCCTTCCATGCGGTGCAGATCCACAGCAGCACGCTCGGCACGAAGGGCGGTCCGCGCACCGACGCCGACGGCGCGGTCCTCGACGTCGACGATCGGGTCATCCCCGGCCTGTTCGCCGCCGGGAACGTCATGGCGGCCCCCACCGGCATGGTCTACGGCGGAGCCGGCGGAACCCTGGGCCCTGCCCTGGTATTCGGCTACCGGGCGGGCCGGGCCGCGGCGAGGGCGTCGGTCCGTGCGGACGATCCGTCGGCGGATCCGGCCGCGGCGCCGTTGCGGCCGGTGTCGCTCGCCTGACGGATCAGGGGAGGGATCCCTGCCGAATATCCGCGCGGTCCCCAGTCAGCCGCGACAGCCGTTCGTTGCTGTCGCGGCTGACTGCCGTGCGCGCGGCTCCGGAACCTGTGCCGGCACGGGACGTAGGTGTCCGGCGATCGGGGACCTTCGGACCTTGCGGGCTCACTAGCTAATAATCATGATAAGCATTAGAGTGCGGTTCGTCACAATACGCATACAATGAGAACGGGAGCACCCATGGGACGAGTAGCCGGAAAGGTCGCGCTGGTCACCGGCGCCGCCCGGGGCCAGGGACGATCGAACGCCGTCCGCCTCGCGGAGGAGGGTGCCGACGTCGTGATCCTCGACTCCTGCAAGGACGTCGACACGGTCGCGTATCCGCTCGCCACCACCGACGACCTCGCCGAGACCCACCGGCTCGTCGAGGCGACGGGCCGCCGCTGCCTGTCCCGGGTGGTCGACGTGCGTGACCAGGCGGCCCTCGACCTCCTCGTCTCCGACGCCGTCGACGAGTTCGGGCACCTCGACATCGTCAGCGCCAACGCCGGCATCGTCAGTTTCACGCCTACCTGGCATCTCAGCGACGAGGAATGGCAGAACGTCATCGACGTCAACCTCACCGGTGTCTTCCACACCGTGCGGGCCGTCGTGCCCCGGATGATCGAGCAGGGTACCGGCGGCGCGATCGTGCTCACCAGCTCGGTCGCGGCGATCCGGGCGAGCCGCAACCTCGGGCACTACGCGGCCAGCAAGGGCGGGGTCGTCAGCCTCATGCGCACCCTCTCCAACGAGCTGGGGGAACACGGCATCCGGGTCAACACCCTCAACCCCGGCGCCGTCCGGACGGACATGATCGAGAACGACGCCATGTACCGCATCTACCGTCCGGACCTCGAGTCGCCCACGCAGGCCGACATCGTCGACCACTGCCGCCGGCGCAACGAACTCGACGTCCCCTGGGTCGAGGCCGTCGACATCAGCAATGCCCTGGTCTGGCTGGCCTCCGACGAGGCCCGGTATGTGACCGGCGTGGTCCTGCCCATCGACGCCGGATTGCTCGCCAAGGCTTAGAACCCGATTCGCCGCCAACGAATCCCGTCTCGGAAGGAACGCACGATGGAAAGCCCCGATCGCTGTCCGGTCGTCCACTTCGACCACAATTCGCCCGAGCACTCGGCCGACCCGGCCGAGTCGTACCGGAAGATTCGCGAAACCGTCAAGATCGGCTGGACTCCCGCTCACGGCGGATACTGGGTGCTCTCCGACTACAGTTCGGTCTTCGACGCCGCCCGCGACGACGAGACGTTCTCCTCGGCGCGCAGCGAGTACGGCGGCGACGGGCTGTCCGTGGTGATCCCGAAAACCCCGCATCACGACCATATTCCGATCGAGCTCGATCCCCCGGAGTTCCGCAAGTACCGCAGGATCGTCAACCCGGTCAGTGCGCCGGCCGCCGTCGAGAAGATGAAGCCCACCATCGACCGGCACGTCGCGGGCTTCATCGACAGCGTGATCGAGAGCGGTGAGTGCGACCTGACGTCGGTCATCGGAGTGCCCTCGATCGTCACGGTGGAGTGGCTCGGACTCGACGTCTCGGAGTGGCGCCGCTACTCCAACGCCCACTTCCAGGTGCTCGCGGGAATTCCGGGCACCCCCGAGCACACCCGCGCGGTCGAGGTCGACTTCCCGTACCTGGCCGGACGCATCGAGCAGACCATCACCGAACGGCGACGGGATCCGAAGGACGACATCATCAGCTACCTCGTCCAGCAGGAGGTCGAGGGCAGCCCGATGAACGATCACGACGTGTTCGCGATCGTCGACCTGCTCATCTCCGGCGGCGTCGGCACCACCGCGTCCCTGGTGAGCAACTCGCTGGTCTGGCTCAGCCGCCACAAGGACGTGCGGCAGCGTCTCATCGACCACCCCGATCTCCTCGATCACGCCATCGAGGAGTTCCTGCGGTACTTCTCGCCGACCCAGGCGCTCGCCCGCACCGTGACGCACGACGTCGAGTTCCACGGCTGCCCCATGCAGAAGGGCGACCGGGTGCTGCTGTCGTGGGCCTCCGCCAATCGCGATTCGGAACTGTTCGACAAGCCCGACGAGATCGACATCGAACGGTGGCCCAACCGGCACACCGCCTTCGGCATCGGTGTGCACCGCTGCGCCGGTTCGCACCTCGGCCGGTACATGTCGCACGCTCTGATCAGCCAGGTGCTCGAACGGATGCCGGACTACGACGTCGACCTCGCGGCGCTGCAGCCGTACCCGCGACAGGGCGTGAACACCGGCTACCAGCGCATCCCGGCCACCTTCACGCCCGGTCGCCGGGTACTGACGGACTACACGCTGCAGTAACGTCTTTCGCCGACGCGGCAGTGACGTCTTTCGCCGACGCGGCAGTAACGTCTTTCGCCGACGCGGCAGTGCCGTCTTTCGTCGACGCGGCAGTGCCGGCCGTCCGCGTACGCGATCGCATGCGCGGACGGCCGGCTGTCGCGGCTGTCAGCCGAGCTTCCCGGTCGGTTCGAACTTCACGCGCAGTTCGGGGATGCTGCGGGTGTAGAGGCCCTCCTCGCGCGGTACGAAGCCGTCCTGGTACTCGATCGAGTCCATCGTGTCGAGCACGAGGTTCAGCGCGATGGTCATCTCCGTCTTCGCGAGCATAGAGCCCACGCAGAAGTGGCGGCCGAGGATGAACTGCACGTGGTTGGCCGCACCACTGAATGCTCGGTCGACGTTGAGGTCGGTTCGGAAGATGTCGAACTCGTCCGGATTCGAGAAGTGGCGCTCGTCGCGGTTGGCGGCCGCGAGCATCATGATGCACGTCGCCCCTGCGGGGATGGTCGAGTCCTCGATCTGCACCTCGTCCTCGGTCTGGCGCATGATCATGTGGACGGGTCCGGAATACCGCAGCGTCTCGGCGATGACGCGGTCGGCGAGGGTGCGGTCCTCGCGCACGGCCCGCATCTGCTCGGGATGGTCGATCAGATTGCGAATCATGCTGGCGATGGCCTTGTCCGTCGTCTCGCCACCGGCGACGAGGAGCAGACTGACGAAGGCCTTGATCTCCTCGTCGGACATCTGCTCGCCGTCGACCTCCGCGCGGCACAGGCGCGAGAGCAGATCGTCGCCGTCGCCCGAGCGTCGTTCGCGGATGATCGGCAGCATGTACTCGCGCAGCTCGACATGGGTGCGTTCGGCGGCGGCGTTGATCTCGGGGTCTCCGGCCAGGTTGTTGAGATAGGCCCTGATCGAGAAGTACCAGCCGCGGAACCGCTCGTGATCGCTCTTGGGCAGGCCCAGCATGTCGACCATCACGTTGATGGGGAATCGGCTGGTGAACTGGGAGACGAGTTCGGCCTCGCCCTGCCGGGCCACCGCGCCGAGCAGCTCGCCGGCGTTGCGCGCGACGATGTCGCCGATCAGCTGGGCGGCATTGTGGGTGATGGCCGGCATGAAGCGTTCGAGTCCGTTGCCGCGGAAGAACGGGTTGAGCAGCGCGCGGTGCGTGGAGTGCTCGCGCCCTTCCATCTGCAGGATCGTGCGGCCGTGGATGGGCTCGAGCTGCCATTCGTAGTTGCGGCTGGAGAACTTCGGGCTGCGGAAGGCCTCGGCGCAGTCGGCGTACCTGCTGATCAGGTAGCTGTCCGTGCCCTCGTGGTGCAGGGCCGGGTAGTGGTCGCGCAACACGCGGTGGAGCGGGTACGGGTTGTCGAGGAACTCGGGGGAGAGGATGTCGGGGGCGATGGGGCGGGGATCGACTGCGGTCACTCTGGGATCTCCTGATCGTCGAATCGAGGGTCGAGCAGGATCGGTGCCGGAGCACCGGTCGGGGTCGTGCCGCTCCGCCGAGGGTCTGGGGCCGGAGGTGGACAGTGATCCGGATCACTAGGTGCTGATAACTATAAATACGATTCGAATGATGTCAACGCATATTGGTGAAACGAGTTCTCGACGGGAACGGGCGCCCACTCGTGAGGAGTGGGCGCCCGCACCGAATCTGCCGTCCAGCTCGAGGGTGCTGCCACGCCGGCGGTAGTCGGCGAGCGCCGCGTCGTACTCGTCGTCCGATCCGAGTCGGCTGCACATGCTGGACCCGCAGCGGGTTAGAAGAACCGTTTGACGACCTTCGCTGTCGGCGCGACGTCCATGTCCGAGCGGACGTAGAGGGCGTCTGTGATCCGTTTGATCGGCAGGGGTGTGCCATGGATCGAGTTCGGATTCCACACCGAACGAGATCGAGCCGCGCCCGGACCATGCTTGCTTCGGGGTCACACGGCAGGAGTTGAGCACCAGATCCGCGAGCGACGGGTCCCCACCCTCGGGATTCGGGATGACCCGGAGGCCCATCGGCTTCATGTCGTAGGGCTCGAGGTCGACCGGACGCTCCGGCTTCATCTGTACGGTGCAGATGCGGCTTCCCTTGGGACGTTCCACGATTCCCTGCATGACCTCGCTTTCCTGCTGCCACTCGATGTGGCCGAACTTCTTGGGGTTGCCCCAGATCTCACGGCCGGCGGCGAGTGCCGACTCCTGGTTGAGCAGGATGCGGACGGGATAGATGCACGGCTCGCCCTCCCACGTGCAGTCGAGGAACTGGTAAGCCTCCTCGTACGCACCGAACGTGGTGAACGGCATCTTGGCGATGACGATGCGGACGGTTGCGGGGAGAGTGAGTTCGAAACCCGCTGCCTCCGGAAGGAGGTCGAGCGCGGCGTTCTCGTCGGTCTCGTAGGCGACCGTGATGGTCTCCATGTCGCGATAGTAGACGGGCGGCTTCGGGTAGAGCGGCTCGTCCACCGGCATCGTGTAGCCGAATTTCTCCCGGGTGAGTCGTCCCTGCTTGGCCATGATTGCTCCTTGCGTCGAGGGAAATGTGGCGGATCAGTGTTCGTAGACGGGTGTGGTGGTACCCCGGGGGACGATCATCTTGTCGAACTGCGCCTGCTCGATCAGGGCGGTGTCGCAGAACTCGAGCATGGCCGCGATCTTGTCGTCGCGGACGGTGACGATCCAGCAGTACTGGTTCTTGTACGGAACCCCGTTGCGGCCCATGCCATCCGAGCGGCAGAATACGACGACGCGCCCGTCCTCCAGCGAGAGGACGTCCTCGACCTCGAGTGGCTTGATGCCGTACTCCTGGCTCAGGCCCTGCACGGACGGGCCTTCGCGCTCCTCGCCGCGGAAGTTCGCGCCGAGAAAGTCGTTCTGGATGGACTCGAGACCCTTGTAGGTGCCCGAGATGGGAGTGGATCCGATGAGGGTCCAGGTGGCATCGGGATGGAAGTAGCGGGTGAACGCGTCTCCCACCCCCTCCGAATCGCCGCGGACGGCGGCGAGCCAGTTCTGTACGACCTTCTTTTCGTTGGTTCCCATGTCCATTCGCTTTCGTGATTCCGGGGCGGGCTGCTCCCGCGCCGGTCGACGGGTCGTCCCGAGGAAAGCCGCCGCCAATGCTCGCGCGGCGTCGGGGATGTGACGGGGACGGTCGAGCGGAAGTTGCGTCGAGAGCGCCTCCGCGGACGGTTCGGGACCGGAGTCGCAGTGATCCAGATCACCAATGCTGACGACTGTATACGGAATTTTGTGGGTGTCAACGGATTTCGCGAACTCCCAGGATGCCGAAGGGGCGTCCACTCGGTTGAGTGGACGCCCCTTCGCGCGCGGGAAACTACTGTTCCGTTGTTCTCGGCGGCTCCAGCGTGCGGAGGGCGGCGAGCAGTCGCTCCGGAATCTGCGCCTTCTTCCCGTCCGCGCCGCGCACGGCGAACGTGATCTTGCCGTGGGCGACGAGTTCGTCGCCGCGCTCGAAGTCGAATCCCAGCGCGTACGAGGTGGTGCCGAGGTGGTCGAGGACGACCGTGCAGGTCAGCTCGTCGAACACCTCGCAGCTGGTGATGTATTGGCACTCCGATTTCAGGCCCACGGTGTAGACGCCGACGGTGTCGAGCAACGTGTGGCTGTCGAGGCCGAACGAGTGCAGCCAGACGCTGTACGTGCGTTCCATCCACGGGTAGTTGATGGCGAAGTACGAGATCCCGACGGCGTCGCAGTCGCCGTAGGCGAGCTGGAAGCGCTGCTGCGTGACGGCGGTGGTGGCGGTGGTCATGTCGTGTCCTTCCGGGTGGATCAGGGGTGGCCGCCGTCGACGGTGACGATGGAGCCGGTCGTGAAACTCGAGGCGTCGCTCGCGAGGTAGAGGGCGGCGCCGACGATCTCGTCGGGCTGTCCGCCGCGCTTGGCGGCGAAGCGCTGCGCCCGCTGGGAGAACGCCTCCATGTCCCAGGAGTTGCTCACGTCCGTGAGGAAGGTGCCGGCCATGATCGCGTTGCTGCGCACCGTGGGACCGAACGCGTGTGCCATACCGATCGTAATGGCGTTGAGTCCGGCCTTGGCGGCGGCGTAGGGCAGGATGTCCGGCCTGGGGTGGACGGACCCGGCGCTGGAAATGTTGATAATGGATCCACCGTCGCCCTGCGCCATGCGGGTTCCGACGAGTGCCGCGAGCCGGAACGGGCCCTTGAGGTTCACCCCGATCACCTTGTCGAACAGCGTTTCGCTGACGGTGTCGAGGCTGTCGTACAGCGGGGACATGCCGGCGTTGTTGATCAGCACGTCGATCTTCCCGAAGTGGCCGTAGGCCGCCTCGACGAGTTCCTCGATCGACTCCCATCTGCCGACGTGGAACGAATGCGCAAGCGTCTTGCGTCCCGTCTCCTCGGTGATCTCGTCGGCGGTGGCCTGGCAGGAGGCCAGGTCACGGCTGGCGATGACGACGTCGCAGCCGGCGCGAGCCAGCCCGAACGCCATGGCGCGGCCGAGGCCGCGGCTGCCGCCGGTGACGATCGCCGTGCGGTCGGTCAGATCGAACGCGCGCGCGGGGTCGAAACCCGGGCGGGCCCGGCCGGTCGTTGAATCGGTCATCGAGTTCCTCCACTGGTCCTGGTTGACGGTATCCAATTCCTTGCTATTGTGATCATAGATTAGCGGATAGTGATCCAGTTCACGACAATGGCCGAGACCGCGCCGAGTCACACCGCCGTGTCGCACCCGGTGGATCGGACGCATCGCCAGAACGGAGTACAAGGTGAGTGACGACCAGCAGGACCTGTTCGCCCTGCCGCAGCGGTACCTCGACCTCCAGCGGGAAGCCCGGGACCTCGCGGCCGAGTGCGCCGACATCGCCGCGCGCGCCGACGAGGCGGACAGCTTCGATCCGGACGTCCGCAAGCGGCTGACCGCGTCCCGGCTCACCGAGGTCGTCGTGCCGGCTGCCTACGGTGGTCGCTTCGAGAAGGTCGATTCGCTCGCGGTGACCATCGTGCGCGAGGCCCTCGCCGCCGAGTCGGCCCACCTCGACTCCATGTTCGGCATGCAGGGCATCGGCAGCTACTGCATCAGCGTCGGCGGCTCCGAGGAACTCAAGGCGGAGTGGCTGCCCAAGGTGGCGCGGCTCGAGGCCGTGGCCGCGCTCGGCCTGACGGAGCCGCACGTCGGCTCCGACCTCAAGGCGCTCAGCACCACCGTCGTCGAGCGCGACGGCAAGCTGATCGTCGACGGGCACAAGTCCTTCATCACCAACGGCGGCGACGCGGACTTCTACAGCATCCTCGCCCGCGAGGGCGACGGATACTCCCTCGTGCTGGTCCCGGCCGACGCGCCGGGCCTGCGCATCGAGCGCCCGCACCAGATCATCGCGCCCCACGTGCTCAGCGACGTCATCCTCGAGAACGTCGAGGTACCGGTCGGCAACCGCATCGGGGAACCGGGTAAGGGCTTCGGGCTCGTCCTCGCCACCCTCGCCACGTTCCGCGTGTCCGTGGCCGGCGCCGCCGTCGGCGTGGCCCAGGCCGCGCTGGACGAGGCGGTCGCCCACGCCAAGACCCGGGAGGGCTTCGGCGTCAGCCTCGCGCGTCTCGGATCGGTGCCCGAGCACCTCGCCTCCTGCTGGACCGACATCGAGATGGCGCGCTCGCTGACCTACCGCGCAGCCGCCGCGTCGGCCCGCGACGCACGCGCCAATCTGCACCTGTCGTCGATGGCGAAGGTCGGCGCCACCGAGGCGGCCGCCCGCGTCGTCGACCGCTCGGTCCAGATCATGGGCCGCTTCGGGCTCGTGCGCGGCGGGAAGCTCGAGCGCCTCTACCGGGAGGCCCGTCCCATGCGGATCTACGAGGGCTCGACCGAGGTGATCTTCGATTCCCTGGCCAAGCAACTCGTGAAGGAAGCCCACTAGGGGCAGAATGCGGACCAGAGGCAGGAACCCATGACAACGGACGCGAACACCACCAAGCTGGAGCGAGTCGTCATCCGCTTCGCGGGCGACTCGGGCGACGGCATGCAGCTGACCGGCGACCGGTTCACCTCCGAAGCGGCCGCGTTCGGCAACGACCTCGCGACGCAGCCGAACTTCCCCGCCGAGATCCGGGCGCCGCAGGGCACGCTGCCCGGGGTGTCGTCGTTCCAGATCCAGATCGCGGACCACGACATCCTCACCGCGGGTGATCGCCCGGACGTCCTCGTCGCGATGAACCCGGCGGCGCTGAAGGCGAACATCGGCGACCTGCCGCGCGGCGGCACCGTCATCGTCAACACCGACGAGTTCACCAAGCGCAACCTGTCCAAGGTCGGCTACGCCGCCAACCCGCTCGAGGACGGCAGCCTCGACGAGTTCGTGATCCACCAGGTGCCGATGTCGAGCCTGTCGGTCGGGGCGGTCGAGCCGGCCGGCCTGAGCCGCAAGGACGGGGAACGCGCGAAGAACATGTTCGCGCTCGGGCTGCTGTCGTGGATGTACAACCGGCCGGTCGGGCGGATCGAGGAGTTCCTGCGCACCAAGTTCGCCAAGAAGCCGCAGGTCGCCCAGGGCAACCTGCTCGCATTCCACGCCGGGTGGAACTACGGCGAGACCACGGAGACGTTCGCGACGACGTTCGAGGTGGCCAAGGCGGACCTGCCGCCCGGTACGTACCGGCAGATCACCGGTAACACCGCCCTGGCCTACGGCCTGGTGGCCGCCGGTGAGCTGTCCGGGCTCGAGGTGTTCCTCGGGACGTATCCGATCACTCCCGCCTCCGACATCCTGCACGAGCTGACCAAGCACCGCAGCCTCGGCGTGACCACCTTCCAGGCGGAAGACGAGATCGCCGCCATCGGTGCGGCGGTCGGGGCCTCCATCGGCGGCGCCCTGGGCGTCACCAGCACCTCCGGTCCGGGCCTGGCCCTCAAGAGCGAGGCCATCGGCCTGGCCGTGATGACCGAAATCCCCCTCGTGGTGATCGACGTGCAGCGCGGCGGACCGTCGACGGGCCTGCCGACCAAGACCGAGCAATCCGACCTGCTGCAGGCGCTGTACGGGCGCAACGGCGAGTCGCCGGTCGCGGTGCTCGCGCCGCGCTCGCCGGCCGACTGCTTCGCCACCGCGGTCGAGGCGGCCCACATCGCCCTGACCTACCGGACCCCGGTGCTGCTGCTGTCCGACGGCGCCATCGCCAACGGCTCGGAACCCTGGCAGATCCCGCGGGTCGACGAGCTCGCCCCGATCGAGCCGGGCTACGAGACGGGCCCGGACGCCGGTGGTGCGCCCCTGCGCCCCTACGCCCGGGACCGCGAAACCCTGGCCCGCACCGTGGCGATCCCCGGAACGCCCGGCCTCGAGCACCGGATCGGTGGCCTCGAGAAGGCGAACGGCAGCGGCAACATCTCCTACGACCCGGCCAACCACGATCTGATGGTGCGCCTGCGCCAGGCGAAGATCGACGGGATCTCGGTCCCGGACGCCGAGGTCGACGATCCGTCGGGGCAGACGGAACTGCTGATCGTGGGATGGGGCAGTTCCTACGGGCCGATCGGCGAGGCGTGCCGCCGGGCCCGGCGTCGCGGCACCGCGGTCGCTCACCTGCACCTGCGGCACCTGAACCCGTTGCCGCGCAACCTCGGTGAGGTGCTCGGCCGGTACCGCACGGTGATCGCGCCCGAGATGAACCTGGGACAGCTGACGAGCGTGCTGCGGGCGCGCTACCTTGTCGACGTCCAGCCGGTGACCAAGGTTCAGGGCCTGGCCTTCCTCGCCGACGAGATCGTCGACGCGATCGATGCCGCGCTCGCCGGCACCCTGCGCGAGCTGGAACACGCCAAGACCACCGCCGCGCTGGCTGCGGCCGAGTACCGTCCGGAGCCGGACCGCGAGGAGGAATCGGCATGACCGAGTTGATCAGCCGCGTGGGCACCGATCTCGGCTTGAGTGCCACCGCGCTCGTCCCGACGACCGACACCCCGCAGAAGGCCAAGGACTTCACGAGCGACCAGGAGGTGCGCTGGTGCCCGGGCTGCGGTGACTACGTCATTCTGGCCGCGATCCGCAACTTCCTGCCCGAACTCGGCCTGCGGCGCGAGAACCTGATGTTCGTCTCGGGCATCGGCTGTTCGAGCCGGTTCCCGTACTACCTCGAGACCTACGGCCTGCACTCCATCCACGGCCGTGCGCCGGCGATCGCGACCGGTCTGGCCGTCACCCGGCCCGACCTGTCGGTGTGGGTGGTCACCGGTGACGGCGATGCCCTCTCGATCGGCGGAAACCACCTGATCCATGCGCTGCGCCGCAACGTGAACCTCACGATCCTGTTGTTCAACAACCGGATCTACGGCCTGACGAAGGGGCAGTACTCGCCCACGTCCGAGGTCGGGAAGATCACCAAGTCCACGCCGATGGGTTCGGTGGACCACCCGTTCAACACGCTGTCCCTCGCTCTCGGTGCCGAGGCCACCTTCGCGGGCCGAGCGCTCGACTCCGACCGCAAGGGTCTGACCGACGTGCTGCGCCGCGCAGCCGAGCACCGGGGCACCTCGTTCGTCGAGATCTATCAGGACTGCCCGATCTTCAACGACGGCTCCTTCGACGTGTTGCGCAAGGAGGACGCCGAGCAGCGGGTGATCCCGCTGCGCCACGGTGAGCCGATCGTGTTCGGCGCCGAGGGCCAGAAGTGCGTCGTCCGTGACGGATTCGGACTGCGCGTGGTGGACACGGCGACGGCCGACCCGGGTGCGATCGTGGTGCACGATGCGCACGCCGACGATCCGGAGTACGCCTTCGCGCTGTCGCGGCTGTCTGACCAGGACCTCGAACACACCGTGTTCGGCGTGTTCCGCAGCGTTGCCCGTCCGACGTACGACGACCTGGTGCGGGAGCAGAACGAGAGCGCCCGCACCGGCGGTCTCGACCGCCGAGACTCCCTGCAGTCCTTGTTGACCGGGCACGACACCTGGACTGTGTCCGATTAGCCCGATGTTCGAATAGGGTCGATCGCCGTCCCTCGGCGCGGAAACTGGGGTCCTCGTACCCCTAGACAATGCGCATGATTAGTATAAAGTGACTGCCATCACACCTCCCTTCCTTCCCTCCCCTCGGCAGGAGTAGTCGTAATGTCGCTCAGGAACGAAATCGAAAACGCCCTCGCCCGCTACGCGCTCGCCTACGACGACGGCGACATGGACGGCGTCGAGCGCGTCTTCGGCGAAACCGCCGTGTTCACCATGAAGATCGGCGACGGCGACCTCATCGGGCCGCTGAACGGCCGCGAGGAGATCATGGGCCTGTTCCGCGGCGCGCACGAGTCGCAGACCGACCAGCGGCGGCACATCACCACCAATCTGCTGATCGACGAGATCGACGAGAAGAACGTCCGCACGGTGTCCTACCTGCTCATCACCTCCGCGGAGAACGGTGCGCTGAAGGTGTTGTCCACGGGCAAGTACGAGGACGAGTGGACCCGGAGCGGCGGCGACTGGGTGCTCACCAAGCGGCACATCGCCCTCGACCTCCCGTACTGAACCCTCCCGCATCCGGAGACACCCATGACGATGAACCAGGGCCTCATCCCCGCCAAGTGGGCCGCCCTCACCCCGAACCGCATGGCGTTGTACGACGTCCCCAACGATCGCCGCATCACGTTCGCCGACCTCGACGAGCGCGTCCGGCGCCTGGCGAACGGACTGCGCGGACTCGGCCTGGAGAAGGGCGACCGCGTCGCCGTGCTGACCAAGAACAGCATCGAGTTCCAGGAACTGTTCTTCGCCGTCGGCCGAGCGGGACTGATCCTGCAGCCGCTGAACTGGCGGCTGGCAACTCCGTCCCTGCTCGGGCTCGTCGCCGACGCCACCCCGAAGGTGCTCATCACCGCCTCCGAGTTCCGGTCCGTGGCAGAGGAACTGAGTCGATCCACCACGGTCGACCACTGGCTCGAGTTCGGCCCGGGCGGAAGCGGGACGTACGAGGAGCTGCTCGCGAGCTCCAGTCCGGCCGAACCGATCTGGACGCCGAGCGTCGGGGGAGACGACCCGTTCTTCATCCTCTACACCGGCGGCACCACCGGCGAGTCCAAGGGCGCGCTGCACTCGCACACCAGCGCGGCCGCCGGCATGCTCAACCAGACCGTCGCCGAGCGGGTCGTTCCGACCGACGTCTACATGCTCACCGGCCAGATGTACCACATCCCGGTGGTGCTCTCGATGAACTACATGAAGCACGGATGTCCGGTCGTGCTGGTCAATTTCGAGGCCAAGCAGGCGCTCGAGATCATCGAGTCGGAACGGGTCTCGGCGTTCCTCGGCATCACCACGATGCTGAACTGGATGATGGCCGTGGAGAACTTCGACTCCTACGACCTGTCGAGCCTGCGCAACATCCAGTACGGCGGCGGCCCCATGCCGTCCGCGATCGTGCGCAGCGCGCTCGAGGCGTTCCCGTGCACCCTCATCCAGGGATACGGCCAGACCGAGGGCACGACGATGTCGTTCCTGTCCCAGGAGGACCACCTCGACGCGGTCAACGGCATCAACGAGCACCGGCTGAAGTCCTGCGGCCGCGAAGGATTCGGCACCACGATCCGGGTCGTCGACTTCGACGGCAACGAGGTCCCCAAGGACGGCAGGACCCCCGGCGAGATCGTGGTCCGCTCCGAGGCCAACATGCTCGGCTACTGGAACAAGCCGGAGCTGACCGCGCAGACCCTGCGCGACGGCTGGATGTGGACCGGCGACGTCGCGGTCTGGGACGAGGACCACTACGTCTATATCGTCGACCGGGCCAAGGACATGATCATCTCCGGTGGCGAGAACATCTACAGCATCCAGGTCGAAGAGGCCATCGGCGCCCATCCCGCAGTCCTCGAATGCGCCGTCATCGGCATCCCCGACGACGAGTGGGGCGAGGTCGTCAAGGCCGTCGTCGTGCTCAAGCCCGGGCACACTGCCACCGAACAGGAGATCATCGACACCGCCAAGCGGAACCTGGCCTCCTACCAGAAGCCCCGTTCGGTCGACTTCGTCGACGCCCTGCCGAAGGCGCCGACCGGGAAGATCATGAAGCGGGACCTGCGGGCGCCGTACCTCGAAGCGACGGCGGCCCGATGACCGTGGACACCGGACGCCGGGTGCCGACCGAGACCGAACTCGCCGAACTGGTCGGCACCCGCTTCCCCGGCGGCCAGGCCACGCTCGAGCCGTGGTGGGTGCACCTCGTCCTCGACAGCATGCTCGCCGACCCCGCCGACGGCGGTGCGCACCCGGTGCTGGTGTTCCTCGTCGCCACCGGCGCGATGGGCTGGAGCTGGGACGAGTTGTTCGCGGTGTTCGGGGCCACCGAGGCCGACGGCCCGATGGCCGGGGAAACCGAGACGGTGGTGCACCGGCCGCTGCGCGTCGGCGCCACCTACCGCGTCTCGGGCGAGATCGTCTCCGCGACACGCAAGGTGGGCCGGCGCACCGGCGTCTTCGACATCGTCGGCTACCGTCTCGACCTGCACGACGAGGACGGCGCGCACTGCGCCTCCACCACCAACTCGATCGTGTTCCCGCGGCGAGGAGAGAACGCATGAAACCGACTGTCGGACAGAAGATTCCCGAGCGCACCATCGACGCGGTGGATCCGGCCCGGATGAAGACCCTCTCGGCGCTCATGCGGGACCCGAACCCGATCCATTTCGATCGGAAGGCGGCGAGCGCGCTGGGCCTCGGCGACCGCACGGTCAATCAGGGCCCGAGCAACATCGCCTACGTCGTGTCCATGCTCGGCTCCTGGGCCGGTGGCGTGGACCGGGTCACCGGATACCGGTTCAGATTCCTCGGCAACGTATTCGAGGGTGACAGGCTGCGGGCCGCGGGCGTGGTGACCGACGTGGAGGAGACAGCCGACGGCCTCCTGGTGCGCTGCGACCTCACGCTCGACGTCCTCGGCGGAGCGCGCGTTCTCGAAGGCACTGGGACCGTCCGGTTCCCCGCCGATCGCTAGACACCATTTCCCACGAGAGGGGCGACAATCATGGCAGGACGAGTAGAAGGCAAGGTCGCGTTCATCACCGGGGCCGCCCGCGGCCAGGGTCGCAGCCACGCGCTGCGGCTCGCCGAGGAGGGCGCCGACATCATCGCGGTCGACATCTGCGAGAACATCGACTCGGTGACCCCGTACTACCCGCTGGCCACCGAGGACGAGCTCAAGGAGACCGTCCGGCTCGTCGAGGCCCTCGACCGGCGGATCGTGGCGCACCGCGCCGACGTCCGGGACCGCGCGGCGCTGCAGCGCGCCTTCGACGACGGGGTGGCGCAGCTCGGCGGCGTCGACATCGTGGTCGCCAACGCCGGCATCGCCACCTACGGCCGCTCGTGGGAACTCACCGCCGAGCAGTGGCGCGACATGATCGACGTCAACCTCACCGGCGTCTTCAACACCGCGGTCGTCGCGATCCCCACGATGATCGAGCAGGGCCGCGGTGGGTCCATCATGTTCACCAGTTCGATCGGCGGCCTCAAGGGCATTCAGCAGGTCGCCCACTACGTCGCCGCCAAGCACGGCATCGTCGGGCTCATGCGGACCATGGCGAACGAGCTCGGTCCCCACAGCATCCGGGTCAACACCATCCACCCGACGAACGTCGACACCATCATGATCCAGAATCCCGGGACGTACGGCATGTTCTCCCCGGGGGATCCGGAGCCGTCGCAGGAGAAGGCGATGCCGGGGTTCATGTCGCTGAACACGCTGCCGGTGCCCTGGGTCGAATCGATCGACATCAGCAACGCGGTGCTGTTCCTCGGCAGCGACGAGGCACGGTACGTCACCGGAGTCACCTTCCCGGTGGACGCCGGCGCGTACGTGAAGTGATGTGACGATGGCCGTCGGAATCGACGACAACGAGGATCTGCGTACACTGCGGGTCGACGAGGAGGGCATCGCCGAACTCGTTGCGGCGCAGACCGAATGTACCTTCGCCTTCAGTACGGCGGCCGGGTGGCCCGCCGGGGTGGTGATGAGCTACCTGCACCACGACGACCGGTTCTGGCTCACCGCCGCGAAGGACCGCGCGCACGTACGTGCGGCGATGCGCGAATCCCGCGTGACGCTCGTGATCTCGAATGCCGGCACCGGCCTGCCCGGCAGGCGGATGCTCGCCGTCCGCGGCCGCGTCACCGTCCACGCCGACGCGGAGACCAAACGCTGGTTCTATGCGGCGTTCGCGCAGCGCCATGCTCCGACCGATCCCGCAGCCTTCCAGCGACTGCTGGACAGCCCCAACCGAGTCGTCCTGGAAGTCCGTCCCGTTCGCATCGCGGTCAGTCACGACTCGACCAGGATGCCGGGCGACGGACGCGGCGGC
This sequence comes from Rhodococcus sp. M8, assembly GCF_015654185.1. Lineage (NCBI taxonomy): Bacteria > Bacillati > Actinomycetota > Actinomycetes > Mycobacteriales > Nocardiaceae > Rhodococcus > Rhodococcus sp. M8. The sequence continues at coordinate 3,341,868 of NZ_CP064065.1, read as the reverse complement.
TCGCTCGGGCCTCGACCGAACAAGGAGTGAACAATATGACCGCGGATCCGGACTCCGCCTACGCCCACCTGCTCTCGCCGTTCCAGATCGGCCCGATGAAACTGCGCAACCGCGTGGTGCTGCCGCCGCACGCCTCGGCGATCGGCAACATCTTCGGGTCCGAGGCCGACGCCGAACGCAACCTCGCCTACTACGTGTCCCGGGCGAGGGGCGGAGCCGCGTGGTTCGACAGCCTCAGCGCCTGGGTTCCGAACACCGGGGTGATCCCGGGGTTCGAGCCCACCGGCGTCGGCGCCACGGTCGAGGGCCACTACAGCCTGCCGATCTTCGTCGAACGCGTACAGGCGTATTCCGATGCCCTGCACGCCGAGGGCGCGGTGGCGACGGGGCAGATGGTCCACCAGGGCGGCATGCCGCATGGTGCGTCGTCGGTCCTGAGCGCTCCGGTGATCAACAACGTTCCGCACAAGCTGAACCGGGACGAGATCGCCTACTTCGTCGGCCAGTACAAGTTCTGTGCGGAGCAGGCCCAGAAGGCACGCCTCGACGGCGTCGAACTCCACATGAACCACGACGATCTGCTCGAGTACTTCCTCTCGCCGCTGACCAACAAGCGCGACGACGAGTACGGCGGCTCGATCGAGAACCGTTGCCGGTTCCCGGTCGAGGTGCTGCGGGCCATCCGCGACGTGATCGGATCGTCCATGGTCATCGGCATCCGGCTGAACCTGCGCGAGGAGGTCCCGGGTGGCTACGACATCACCGGGGCCATCGAGATCGCGCAGTACCTCGAGAGCACCGGCCTCGTCGACTACTTCCACGGCGTGGTGGGCAGCCCGTGGGGCAACCCGTCCTACATCCAGCCGCACTTCTACGAGGCCGGCCAGTGGAGCGATCTCGCCGGGCAGCTCAAGCGGGCGGTGTCGCTGCCCGTCGTGCACACGGGCCGCATCAACCACCCCGACGTCGCCGAACGGATCCTCGCGGCCGGCGACGCCGACGTCGTCGGCATGGCCCGCGCGCACATCGCCGAGCCGTCGATCATCGAGAAGGTCCGCACCGGCCGCGTCGACGAGATCCGGCCCTGCGTCGGCGGCAACGAGTGCATCAGCCGCCGCTACGTCGAGGGCCTGCCGTTCGGCTGCGCGGTCAACCCCGTCACCAGCAACGAGGTCGACGGGCCGTGGCCCACCGTGACCGACCCCCGGCGCGTGCTCGTCGTCGGTGGCGGCCCGGCGGGCATGGAGTTCGCGGCCCTGGCCCGGGAGAAGGGCCACGACGTGGAGTTGTGGGAGGCGTCCGACGTGCTCGGCGGCCAGCTGCGCACCGCGATCAACGCGCCCACGTACGACATGTTCGAGAAGTACCTGGACTGGCAGCAGCGCCGGCTCGAGCGGGCGGGCGTGAAGATCGACTACCGGCACGCGGCGACGAAGGCGGAGATCGAGGCCGCCGGATTCGACGTGGTGGCGGTCGCCACCGGCTCCACCCGCCGGATCCCGGACATCCCGGGCGTGTACGGCGACAACGTCGCCGACATCCGCGACGTCCTGAACGGCGACGCCGCGGTCGGCAAGCGGGTCCTGATCGTCGCGCAGGACGATCACATGCCGCCGCTGTCGCTCGCCGACTTCCTCACCGATCGCGGTCACGACGTCACCATCGTCTACGCGACGCAGGTCGCGGGCCAGCTGCTCGGCCGCTACATCGTCGGTGCGATCCTCGGGCGCCTCGACGAGAAGGGCGTGCAGTACCGGTTCATGGAGGACGTCGTCGAGATCACCCCGACCGGGGTGGTCACCCGCAACGTCTACTCCGGCCGCACGCACCAGGTCGACGGCTTCGACTCGGTGGTGCTCGCCTGCGGTGGCATCGGGGACGCCGGCCTGTACGAGAGCATCAAGGACGGCCCGGCCGCAGAGGGCGATCGGGAGGTGCACATCCTCGGTGACGCCTACGCACCGCGCCGCCTGGTGTTCGCCACCCGTCAGGCATTCGCGCTCGCGAAGCTGATCTGACGGACACCACAGCGGGGGTGCGGGCTTCGGGCCCGCACCCCCGCTGTGGTGTCCGTCGGCGATGAGCGGGAGGTTGCTGCGTCGAGCGGGAGGTTGTCGTCGTCGCTTCTCGCGTTTCGGCGCGAGATCCTCCCGCTCGGCGCGAGATCCTCCCGCTCGGCGCGAGATCCACCCGCGCGACACGAACGACGCAGCGAAAAGCGCCGGGCGATCGCTGGTCGCGATCGCCCGGCGCGAGATCCGCCGCATCAGGCCAGGACGAATCCCTTGAAGTCGGCGTCCCGGACCTCATTCCACGTCTGCTCGTAGAGCACGATTCCGCCGGCGTACGGCATGAAGATCTGCGGCTTACCGGGCACATTCGCGCCGCGGTACCACGACCCGGACTCGCCCTGCGGCCACAGGGTCATGTTCGCGATCTCCTCGACCGTCTCGACCCACGCGTTCTGCGCTTCCTCGGTGGCCTCGATCGTGGTCAGTCCGTGCTCGCGCATGTGGTCCATGGTCTCGACCGTCCACTCGACGTGCTGCTCGATGGCGGTCACCATGTTCGACAGCACCGACGGGCTGCCGACGTTGGCGATGATGAACATGTTGGGGAATCCGGCGGTGCCCAGGCCGAGGTGCGTCTTCGGGCCCTCCTGCCACGCCTTCTGCAAGGGCAGGCCGCCCCGGCCGCGAATGTCGATCTGGGTGAACGCGCCGGTGAAGGCGTCGAATCCGGTGGCGAGAACGACGGCGTCGAACTCGTACTCGGTGCCGTCGGCCAGATGCATGCCGTGTGCGGTGAAGCTGTCGAGGGGCTTCTTGCGCAGGTCGACCATTTCGACGTTGTCGCGATTGAAGGTCTCGTACCAGTCGGTGCCGACGACGGGCCGCTTCGCTCCCATCGGGTAGCCGAACGGCTTGAGGCTGTCCGCGACGTCCGGGTCGTCGACGATCTCGTCGATCTTGGCCCGGATGAAGTCACACACCGAGTCGTTCGCCCGTTGGTCCACCATCAGGTCCGCGAAGGCGCCGAGGAAGGCGATTCCTCCTCCCTGCCAACGCTTCTCGTACTCGGCCCACCGCTCCTCGTCGCTGACGTCGAACGCGGCCTTAGGATTGTCGTCGCGGATGCAGCCGGCGGCGGCGGTCCGGCAGGCACGGCGTCGCTCGCGGTAGTTCGCCTTGACGTTCGCGACGAACTCCGGGTCGAGCTTGTGGTTGCGGGCGGGAATGACGAAGTTGGCGGTGCGCTGCAGCACGGTCAGCTTGCCGGCCTGCTTGGCGATCTCCGGGATGGCCTGCACACCGGAGGATCCGGTGCCGACAGCGGCGACCCGGAGACCGGTGAAGTCCACTCCCTCCTCCGGCCACTCGCTGGTGCGGTAGATCGGCCCCTGGAACTTGTCGAGGCCCGGGACGTCGACGTCCTTGGGGACCGACAGGCAGCCGACGGCCATGAGGCAGAACCGTGAAACGTACTCGTCGCCCTTGTCGGTGCGAACGTGCCACTTCTGCTCGCCCTCGTCGAAACGGGCTTCGGTGACGGTGGTTTCGAGACGGATGTCGCGGCGCAGGTCGAACCGGTCGGCGACGTGCGAGAGATACGCCTGCAGCTCGGGCTGCGACGGGTAGCGCTCGCTCCACTCCCACTCCTGCTCGAGTTCCTCGTCGAATCCGAACGAGTAGTCGTGGCTGTCCACGTCGCAGCGGGCGCCGGGGTAGCGGTTCCAATGCCAGGTGCCGCCGACCTCCTCGCCCTTGTCGAGCGCGACGGCGGTGTAACCGTGCCTGCGCAGCTTCCACAACAGGTACAGGCCTGCGAAGCCGGCGCCGACGACGACGGCGTCGACCTCGATTGCGGATGTTGAGGAGTTGGGGGTTGCAGTCATCGGATGACCTCTCTGACTGGGGGATTCGGTCGGATGTGCCGATGTCGCCGCCGGGCTCGCGGTTTCGGTGAGCCAGGCGGGAGCGCGGTGCGGCCGGATGGTCGTCCGCTCGCGGAAAAGTTTGTGACGGGTATCACTCTATCAATGCGAATGGATATAATCAAAGGTGTAGAGCGGATATATTTGGCGGGCGTCGTCGCGCCACCCCGTGTGCGGGGCCGTTCCACACCCCCGTGTGCGGGGCCGTTCCACACCCCCGTGTGCGGGGCTGTTCCACACCCCCGTGTGCGGGGCTGTTCCACACCCCCGTGTGCGGGGCTGTTCCACACGGAAATCTCCGAATCCACCATGGAAAGAGGTCGACATGTACCGACTCGTCGCCGCGTACAACCACCCCGAGGATCCCGAGAAGTTCCTCGAGCACTACCGCAACGTGCACTCCAAGCTCGCGCTGAAGCAGCAGGGGATCCGGAACTACGAATGGGGCGTGTGCTCCACCCCCGACGGCAGCACCCCGCCGCACTTCCTGGTCGCGGTGTGCGACTGGGACAGCAAGGAAGCCATGCTCGCCGACATGGCGTCTCCGGAAGGGCAGCAGGGCGCCGCCGACCTCGAGAACTTTGCGCAGGCCGGCGTCTCGTTCGACTTCTACGAGATCACCAAGGACATCTGAGCCGAGACATGCGACAGGGTGGGGACCGCGAAGTCCCCACCCTGCCGCATGTGCCGCTGCCGTGCTCCGGTCAGGCGTCGAAACCGTCCATCTGCGGCGTGGTGAGGCCGGTGATGATCCGCTCGGCGATCTTCCAGCCGTCGGCGGTGCGGACGTAGCGGTCCTCGTTGAGCGCGATTGCCTTGATGGCGGCGCCGTTCTTCATCTCCGCTTCGGAGAAGACGTAGTTCGTACCAGTGGCGTGGTCGTCGTCCTCGAAGTCGATGACGTGGTTGGTGATGATGTGGAACTGCTTGTCCACTGCCTGTGCGTCCCGCTCGAAGAAGTCGAGGATCTGCTCGTGCCCCTCGTACCGGGTCAGGCCGACGGCGCTGGCGTCCCACGCTCCGTCGGGTGCGAAGGCGGACAGTGCCTCCTTGGGGTCGAATCGATCGAGGCCACGGGCGTAGAGATGGGTGATGCGGATGATCTCGTTGATGTCGTCGGCGCGCATGTGTCGGTCTCCGATGTACTCGAGGTGCAGGGTCAGGGAACGGACGGCAGGTCGATGCCGTCCAGGTCGGCCTTGATCTGGAGAGCAAGGTACTTGTTGTAGATGCGGGCGAGGGTGAGATTGCCGCCGCTGAACCAGAATCCGTCGTGACCCGAACGTCGCCACACCGACCGGATCTCGCCCTCGTCGTCGAGACCCCAGACCGGTCCGCATTGGTCGGCGACGGCGTCGCCCAGGACGCGTCGGGCAGTGTCGAGGATGCCCCGGAACCCGGTGGCGAACACAACGCTGTCGGCGGGTACGACGGTGCCGTCCGACATGACCACTCCCTCGGGAACGAACCGTTCCACGGTCTTCCCTGCGACCAGTCCGATCGACCCGGCGGCGACGAGCCGGGACGCTCCGACGTCGATGTAGTAGCCGCCGTTCCGGGTGAGGAAGAGGTCCATCGCTCCGGTCCCGCCGTCGCCCAGGTGATGACGGAATCCCCGGGCGCTCAGGGCATCGAGCAGGTCGCGATCGATGTCGGCCATGGCCGCGACGGCGGTGCGCAGGCCGTCGACGAATCCCTGGTCCCGCCGCGCGAACGACGCACCGACGAGGTCGGCGATCTCGGTGGGCGCGGTGTTCTCGCCGTAGGCGGGTTTCAGCATGACGTCGACCACGGTGGTGCCGCCGACGACGTAGGTCGGACCCCGCTGGACGAGGGTCACGTGAGCGCCGGTGTTGTACAGGTCCTGGGCGATGTCGTGGCCGCTGTTCCCGGTGCCGATGACGACGACATCACGGCCGCTCCGTCGTGGGTCCGTCGTGTACCGGCCGGAATGCAGCAGCTCGCCCGCGAATTCTCCGGTCCCGGGGATGTCCGGTACGAGCGGCTCGGTGCCGCTCAGGCCGGTGGCCAGGACCACGTGCTGCGGGCGCAGCACCCGCCGTTCACCTCCGCGGTCGAGCAGCACCTCCCACCGCTTCGTCGCGGGATCGTACGAGGCGCTCACGAGTTCCGTGCGGGTCCACACGTTCAGTTCCAGGGCTCGGGCGTAGATGTCGAGCCAGTCGCCCATCTTGTCCTTCGGTGTGAACACCGGCCAGGTGGGTGGGAACGGCATCATCGGCAGATGGTTCGACCACACGGGGTCGTGCAGCACCAGCGAGTCGTAGCGGTTGCGCCAGTTGTCACCCACGCGCTCGTTGCGCTCGACGACGAGCGCGTGGACGTTCATCGCCCCGAGGTAGGCGGCGAGCCCGAGACCGGAATGTCCGGCGCCGATGACGAGGACCTCCGGATCCTGTTCGGTGCACTCGCTCGCGAGGAGCCGGCGGTCACCCCAGTGGGTGGTGACGCGTTCACCGGGTTCCGGGGCGCCGTTCGGACGGCGTTCTCCCACAGCCGGTTCGGCCCCGGAGAGACTGTCGAGCGTCGTCAGGACAGCCGTCGCGCGCCAGCGGCCCATGTCGTCCGGGGTCAGTCGCGCGACGCCACGGACGTGTCCGAACCGGATGGTGAGGCGGAAGAGCAGCTGCACGACCGGCGGGCCCTCGCCTGTCGGCAGCAGCGCCGGTGGCACGGAGGAATCGAGCGCTTCGTCGCGGACCTCGAGATCCGCCGCGCCGGTGAGCAGCGGGCGGATCGCCGATTCGCCGTGCAGGCTGCGCAGATCGCCGGTGAAGGCGAGCAGATCGCGCCACCACGCGTCGGTGGCGAGTGCGTCCGGGTAGTCGTCGGCGTTTCCCGATCGGAGCGCACCGGCGAAGTCCGCGAGCCAGCGTTCGGCGACCGCGTCGGGGTGGGCGGGATCGAGGCGCGGTGTGTCGAGTCGAGCAGTCATGTGGTCTCCCGTTCGTCCGGCCGGGTCAGCGGAGGGTGTAGCCGGCGTCGACCTTCAGTTCGGTGCCGGTGACGTACCGGGCCTCGTCGGAGGCCAGGTACAACACCGCGTTGGAGATGTCGATCGGCTCGATCCACGGCACGGGCAGGACGTTGGTGGTGGCGAAGACCGGTGCGGCCTGTTCCTGGGTGGGATGTTCGACGTCCGGGAGGAACAGCCGGAAGCAGGCCTCGTTGAGGATCATGTCCGTGGCGACGCCGGTGGGATGCACGGTGTTGACGCGGATGCCGTGCGGACCCAGTTCCAGTGCGAGCGTGCGCATCAGGCCGACCACGGCATGCTTGCTCGCGGTATAGGGCGCGACGTTCGGCGTGCCCTTCAGGCCGGCGGTGGAGCTGGTGATGACGATCGACCCCCCGGTGCCCTGTTCGATCAGGTGCGGGGTGACGGCCTTGCACGTGTGCCACACGCCCTTGAGATTAATGTCGAGGACATCGTCCCAGTCGCGTTCGCTCACCAGGTGTGTCTCGTCGCCGAAGAGGAAGATGCCGGCGTTGGCGGCGACGATGTCGATCCGGCCGAGCTCGGCGATGCCCTCGTCGACCACGGCTTTGACGGCGTCGAAGTTACGGACGTCGGCCTTGCGGGCGATGATCCGGCGATCGAGTGCCTCCACGGCGCGCACCGTCTCGGCCAGGTCGTCCTCGGTGGCGCCGGGGTAGAAGCGGGTGACGCTCTCGATGTCCTCGGCCACATCGAGAGCGACGATGTCGGCGCCCTCCTCGGCGAGGCGGATCGCATGGCTGCGTCCCTGGCCGCGGGCCGCGCCCGTGATGAAAGCGACCTTACCTGCTACCCGTCCTGTCATAGCTGCTCCTTCGGGGGCCGCCGACGGGCCCGATCCGCCGTCAGCGGTAGGTGTTCCAGGTGGGAGCCGACTCCGGATAGTCGGCCTCGGTGTATCGGGTCTGGGGCCACCGAATCCGTTTGGTGGTACGGAAACTCGAGCCCATCGACTCGAACGGTACCGCGTACATGAACGACACGGCGCGTCTTTCGAAAAGCCAGGTGCCGTCCCGGCGCACGTATCGGTCGCGGTACCGGAACGCGGTCATCATCAGGGTGTCGTGGACCGCGAGTTCGGCATGGCCGGTCATGATTCCGCTTGCGTGCGAGTCGTCTTCGATCGTGACGAGGTGGATCTCGGGTGTGTGCAGCATGGTGTGGTAACGGTCCATGCTGGAGACGTAGAAGGGGCGGATCTGCTCACGGCCGCGCAGCTCGGTGCCGGCGACCTCGAAGACACCGTCCTCGGTGAACATCGACAGCACGGTATCGATGTCGTGGTCGTCGACGGCCAGGGCGTAACGTCCGGCCAGGTCCCGGATCTCGTCCTTGGCGACGAGGCGGCTCAGGGCGGCGGAATCGAGGTCCGCGAGTTTCGAGGCAGTCATCGGCTCTGTTCCTGTCGGAGGTACACGGATCGGGCCGGGACGGAGTGTGGACCCCCGTCCCGGCCCGTGCGCCGGGCGCGAACACTCCCGGGGAATCGCGTGTGCCGATCTAGTCGTCGTACATGATGACGCCGCGAATGTTCTTGCCCTCGCGGAGATCCTTGAACGCGGTGTTGATGTCCTCGAGCTTGTAGGTCTTGGTGACCAGCTCGTCGAGCTTGAACTCGCCACGGCGGTACATGTCGGCGATGAGCGGGATGTCGCGGCGCGCCGTCGTGGTGCCGTACAGGGTGCCCTGCAGGCGCTTGCCCGACATCGCGAAGGTGAACAGGTCGAACGGCACGTCGCGCTGGGTGACGGGAGCGGCGGCGGTGAGCACCAGGGTGCCGCCGCGGCGGGTCATCTCCTGCGCCGGGTTGAGCAGGTGCCCGTAGGCGATGTCGACGGTGATGATGACGACGTCGGCGCCCTGCCCCTCGGTGAGCTGGTCGACGACCTCTCGGCACTGTTCGAAGTTCTCGGTGGTGTGGGTGGCACCGAAGATCTTGGCCTGGTCGCGCTTGTGCTCGACGGGGTCGATCGTGACGATGTTCTTGGCGCCCTTGTGCCGGGCGCCCTGGACCGCGTTCATGCCCACACCGCCGGTGCCGATGACGACGACGGTGTCCCCGAGCTGGATGTCGGCCGCATAGACGGACGAGCCCCAGCCGGTGGGGACGCCGCAGCCGATCAGTGCGGCCTTGTCGAGCGGGATGTCCTTGCCGATCTTGACGCACGAGTCGATGTTGACCACGACGTACGGGGAGAAGGTGCCGAGGTAGGAGAACGGGCCGACGCCCTGGCCCCGGGCGTGGACGCGGTGGGTGCCGTCGGGGGCGAAGCCGCCGAGCACCCCGGCGCCCATCTCGCACATGTTGGAACGGCCGATGGTGCACATCTTGCAGTGGCCACAGGACGGCAGGAAGGACAGGACGACGTGGTCGCCGACCTCGAAGCCGGTGACGTCGGGGCCGAGCTCCTCGATCACGCCCGCACCTTCGTGCCCGCCGATGATCGGCGCCCAGTCGAGGGGGATGTCGCCGGTGTCGACGTGGTCGTCGCTGTGGCAGATGCCGGAGGCGGCGAGCTTGACCCGCACCTCCCGGCTCTTCGGGGGATCGATCTCGATTTCCTCGACGCTCCAACCGGACCGGGTTCCCGGCTCCCACAGCAGCGCTCCGATGGTCTTCATGGCTTCTCCTCGTGACGAACGGGGGTGAAGGCGCGAGCGGCGGCCGGCGTAGGGCGCCGGCACGGGCTCGACGGTGTTGATCGCTATGCATGCATGTGATCGCTATCACCATAACCATATGCATGGATATAAGCAATAGCGGTGTCGTCGGAGGTCGCCGGACCTCGGGAACCGGGCCGCCGGTCGCGAATCGGCCCGGAAACACGGCGGGCCCGCGCCGAGACGATGCTCGGTGCGGGCCCGCGGGGTCCGTGTCGCCGGACGGCGGCGACAGTGGTGTTCAGCCGCCGAGCGCCTGGTTCCAGGGCAGGACCTGGCTCAGGAGTTCGGGGAACTTGCGCTCGGCGTACCGGACGTATTCGTTGATGTGGTCGCGCATCCGGTCCTCGGACAGGTCCGCGTCGTGCGAATGCAGCGCCTCGTAGATCTGGATGTGCGCCTTGAGGGTCGTCTCCCGCAGCGGGGCGGGGTGGTCGACGCCCATCACCGTGCCGCCGGTGATCCGCAGCAGCGCGTCCGTCAGGTAGCCGAAGAGCGCGTTGCCGGTGGACCAGGCGATGACGTCGTGGAACTGCTTGTTCGTCTCGAGGAACGTGTCGATGTCCGCCGTGTCGAACGACTGCTGCATGCGGTCGACGGACTGCTTGAGCTCGAGCAGGTTCTCGTCGCTGATCCGCTCGGCGGCCAGGCGGCAGATGACGGGCTCGAGGGCGGTGCGGGCCTCCACGATCGTGCTGAGCGAGGCGTTCTGGAGCTGCATCAGCAGGATGATGGTGCTCGCCAGATGGGACGCGTCCGGATCGAGGAGGACGGGACCGCCCTTGGGCCCCGGCTTGAGGGCGATCATCCCCTGGAACTCCAGCAGCCGCAGTCCCTCACGGAGGGTGCCGCGGCCGATCTGGTACTCCTCGAGCATCGCCTTCTCCGGGGGCAGCAGGTCCCCGGGCTGCAGACCTTTTCGCGCCGTATCCCGGACGATCTGCTGGGCGACCACCAGCGATGTCTTCGGGCCTCTCGACATTGCAGCCACGGAACCTCCTTAGCCTCGTGGCCTCCTGACTTCCGGGAAGCGGAGGCTGTCACGGCGCAGCGGGTGCTCGCCGTGTCGGCGGATCGGGCGGGCAACTTCCCCGGACGATCCGAATTGTGCACTGTACTCATTGTGCACGCGATTGTGCACATTGATGTGCACCATTATCGAACGTGTGCCTATTCGGCGGGCGGGAACTGCGGCTTACGCTTTTCCAGAAAGGCCTGCGCACCCTCGATCATGTCGGCGCTGCCGATCGCCTGGACGAGCATGCCGAGCCCGTTGCTGAACGAGTCCCGGGCGGAGTTCCACCAGATGTTCGAGCTGACCTTGGTGATCTCGAGGTAGCGCGGGCTCAGGGCCTCGAACTCGCGGCACAGCGAGCGGACGGATTCCTCGAGAAGCTCGTCGTCGACCACCTCGTTCACCAGTCCCATCTCGTAGGCGCGTTCCGCCGGGTAGCGCCGGCACAGCAGCGACAGTTCCTTGGCGCGCTTCTCGCCGATCTGGACCCCCATCACGTTCGTGGCGCCGCTGACCGGAGAGCTGCCGACGCGGGGACCCGTCTGACCGAATGTCGCCGAGCGGGCGGCGACGGCGAGATCGCAGGCCACCACCAGTTCGTTGCCGCCACCTGCCGCGGCACCGTTGACGGCCGCGACGACCGGGCGGGGACAGGTGCGGATCGCGTCGAAGAGTTCGAGCGATGAACGGTAGAGACCCCGCAATTCCTTGACGGTGGGCTGGCTGAGCTGGCCGAGCGAGCCGCCGGCGCAGAAGCTTCCCCCCGATCCGGTGATGACCACCGAGCGGTACTCGGTGGCCTCGTGGAGCGCGTCGACCATGACAGCGCACATCTCGGCGTCGAAGGCGTTGCGGCGCTCGGGCCGGTTGAGCCGGATCCACAGGCTGGAGTCGACGGATTCGAGAACGACGCTCGTGGTGGTGGAGGTGGGGCTGCTCATGGGAACTCCTTCGGTCGAGGTTCACGGTTCGGCTCGGCGGGGTACGAGAGAGGCGGGGTATGGGAGGGGCTGGGGCCGGCGGGAGTGTCTCTGCGCCGGTAAGGAGCCAAGACACGAACTGTACGTTATAATCGTTAGCATTATTTTGGCCCGTCGGGAAGTGGGGGAGTGTCCGATCCGGACAGAGTTCCCGAACCGGCAGGTGCTCTCGGGAGGAGAAGGCGCGATGATCACAGGACGGGCGCCGAAAGCTGCCATGGTGGTGGCGCAGCACATCATCAGGGACGCGACCAGGCAAAACCTGGCGGCGGGCGATCTGCTGCCGTCGGAGCGGGTCATGCTCGAGAAGTACGAGATCGGCCGCGGCACGCTGCGGGAAGCCCTGCGGCTGTTGGAGTTTCAGGGGGTGATCGCCCTCAAGCCCGGCCCCCGGGGCGGGCCGGTGATACTGGATCCCGATGCGTCCCACCTCGCGAGTTCGCTCATCCTTCTCATGCAGCTCAAGGACGCGCCGTTCAGTGTCATCATCGAGGCGCGCACCGCCCTCGAGCCGATGATCAGCCGCCTGGCTGCCCAGCGCATCAGCGGGGAGACACTGGTCGAGCTCAAGGAGACCATCGACCGGATGCACGGTTCGCTCGGCGATCAGCACGAGTTCCTCGAGGCGAACAAGAACTTCCACGATCTGATCGCCTGGTCCTCGGGCAATCCGCTGTTCGGGTACATGGTCGATTCGCTGCTCGGAATCATGGACGGCACTGCGATCGGGATCGACTACCCACCGCACCGGCGCGAGGCGATCATCGTCGCGCACACCCAGATCTACGAGTCGCTCTCGCAGGGGGACCCGATCGGATCCGAGGAACGCATGCGCGACCACATCAACGCCTACCGGAGGTACGCGCAGCGCAAGTACCCCGACCTGCTCGAACAGGTCATCCAGTGGGACCGCGCCCTGGGCTGAGGCGCACGGCCGCACACGGAGGAAGGGGCCCCGGGTCGAACCCGGGGCCCCTTCCTCCGTCGTGTGCCGGCCGCTCGGAAGGCGTCGTCACTCGGTGACGACGGAGATCGCACGCTCGGGGCAGGACGCGGCGGCCTCGCGTGCGGCGTGCTCGTTGGCCGGGTCGTCGCCCCCGGGCAGGACGTACGCGTGGCCGTCCTCCTCGCGCAGCGCGAAGACCTGCGGGGAGGTCATGAAGCACAGCCCGTGGCCCTGGCAGTGGTTCTCGTCGACAACAACCTTCATCGGTCGCTCCTTCCGTCATCCGGATATCGAGGATGCCAGCTCGTTGAACATTTGATTTGATAGCCGGGCTGGCGGTGTGATCTACACTACTATATCATCTGTTATAACCATTAGCAGGAGATGCCCGATCCGACGCAGGAGGGTCCACGCGATGGACAGCCGCAATCGTTGCCCCGTCATCAACTTCGACCACAATTCGCAGGAGCACTCTGCCGATCCGGTCGCCTCGTACCGCAAGGTCCGCCAGAACGAGCGAGTCGCCTGGACGGAGGCGCACGGCGGGTACTGGGTGCTCAGCGACTACGACTCGGTCTTCGAAGCCGCCCGTGACGACGAGACGTTCTCGTCCGCGCGCAACGAATATGGGGGAGAGGGCCTTTCGGTCGTCATCCCGAAGACGCCGATGCACTTCCACATCCCCATCGAGCTCGATCCCCCGGAGTTCCGCAAGTACCGCAAGATCGTCAACCCGATCACCGCGCCCGCGGCCGTCGAGCGGATGAAGGCGCTCGTCGACCGCCACACCGCCGGGTTCATCGACAGCGTGATCGAGGACGGGCAGTGTGACCTCACCTCGGTCATCTCGGTTCCCTCCATCGTGACGGTGGACTGGCTCGGTCTCGACCTCGCCGACTGGAAGCGCTATTCCCACGCGCACCACCAGGCGCTCGCCGGCATTCCGGGAAGTGACGACTACCGCCACGCGATGGAGGTCGACTTCCCGTACCTGGGCGACCGCATGCGCGAGACCATCCGGGCCCGTCGCGAGAACCCCACCGACGACATCATCAGCTACCTCGTGCAGCAGGAGGTCGACGGTCGTCCGCTCAACGACTTCGAGATGTACTCGATCGTCGATCTGCTGCTCGCCGGCGGTGTCGGTACCACCGCGTCCCTGGTGAGCCAGGCGCTGGTGTGGCTCGCCGAGCACCCGGCCGTGCGGCAGCGGCTCATCGACGATCCGAGCCTGATGGACCACGCCGTCGAGGAGTTCCTGCGGTACTTCTCGCCCACTCAGGCGCTCGCCCGGACCGTCACCAAGGACACCGAGTTCCAGGGCTGCCCCATGAAGAAGGGCGATCGGGTGCTGCTGTCCTGGTCGTCGGCCAATCGCGACGAGAAGCTCTTCGACAACCCGGACGAGATCGACATCGAACGGTGGCCGAACCGGCACACCGCATTCGGAATCGGCGTACACCGTTGCGCCGGATCGCATCTCGGCCGCTACATGTCCAAGACGCTCATCACCCAGATTCTCGAGCGGATGCCCGACTACGAGGTGGACTTCTCCGCGCTCGAGCGGTACCCGCATCAGGGCACCAACATGGGCTGGCAGCGGATCCCGGCCACCTACACGCCGGGCCCGCGCGTGCTGTCGGACTACACCTTGTACTGAGTTGTACCGAGCGCACCCACCGCACCATCCGATTCATCGACAGGACAGGGGAACGCCGTGTTCAACGGCCGAAGAATCGTCGTCGTCGGCGGCGGCCTCGCCGGGCTCCGCACGTGTGAGGCGTTGCGCGCCGAAGGCTTCGACGGCGAGCTCGAGCTGATCTGTTCCGAGCCCACCCCGCCGTACGACCGCCCGCCGCTGAGCAAGTCCGCACTCCTCGAGGCGCAGGACACCACGTTCGACGTCGACTACGCGGCGCTCGGCGTCGAACTGCGCCTCGGTGTCCGGGCCCGGGCGCTCGACACCGCAGCCCGGGCGGTGCACACCGATGCCGGCGCACATTCCTACGACGCGCTGGTCGTCGCGACCGGGGCGGCCCCGGTCTCGCTGCCCGGGGCGGGCCGGCAACTCGTGCTCCGCACCGCCGCGGACGCCGAGCGTCTCCGCGCCGAGCTGCGCCCGGGAGCCCGCGTCGTTCTCGTCGGTGCCGGCTGGATCAACGCCGAGATCGCCACGACCGCACTGTCTCTCGGCTGCTCGGTCACCTGCGTGGAAGCCGGGTCCCGGCCGCTCGCGGGTCCGCTGGGCGCGCAGGTCGCCGAACGGCTGCGATCGTGGTGGGACGGAGTCGATCTGCGCTGCGGCACCGGCGTCGGCGAGGTCACGACAGACGGGCTGACACTGGACGACGGCACCGCACTGCCGGCGGACGTCGTCGTCACCGGTATCGGAGTGCGGCCCGACGTGGGCTGGCTGACCGGATCGGGACTCGAGATCGATCGCGGGGTCGTCGTCGACGAGTCGCTGCGAACCGCCGACCCGGCGGTGTTCGCCGTCGGAGACGTCGCGATGCGCTGGTCGCCCCGGTTCGGGACGCGACTCGGGGGTGAACACTGGGACGAGGCGCGCACCGGGCCGGCGACGGTCGCCGGCGCGCTCCTGCGACCGCAGTCGCCGCCCGTCTTCGACCCGGTCCCGTACTTCTGGAGCGACCAGTTCGGACACAAAATCCAATTCGTCGGACACAGAAGCGAATCCGACGATATGGTGTTCCGCGAGGGTGCGGACGGCAAGTGGGGTGCGGCCTGGTTCGATGCCGCCGGGCAGCTCACCGCGCACCTGAGCGTCGATTCCCCCCGGCACATGGTGCAGGCCCGCATGGCGATCGACCGCCGTGTCGTCGTGGATCCGGACGAGATCCGGGATCTGTCGGCGCCCCTGCAGGCGCCGGCCCCGGCAGCGAAGTAGTACTCCCATCCCATCCAGCGAGTCGCCGTGGCGAGAGTCCGCGGTCGAGTGGAGGAACACAGCATGACCACAGCCACTCCCATCCAGCTGAAGAGCTACGACAAGCTGTTCATCGGCGGATCGTGGGTCGAGCCGTCCAGCGACGCGGTGATCGAGGTGATCTCCCCGATCAACGGCGAGGTCATCGCGACCGTGCCCGAGGCGCGCGAGGCGGACATGGACCGCGCCGTCGCGGCGGCGCGCAAGGCGTTCGACGAAGGTCCCTGGCCGCGGATGACGCCCGCCGAGCGGGCGGAGATCCTCGTGCGCGTCGGGAACGAGGTGAAGAAGCGCATCCCCGAGATGGCCGAGGCCTTCACCCTCGAACTGGGCGCCCCCGCAGCGGTTTCCACTCTGTTCCACCAGAACGCCGTCGACATGTGGGACGACGCGGCCACGTTCCACGAGCGCTTCGCGTTCGAGGAGGAGCGCACCTGGAAGGGCGGGCACGGCAAGATCGTGCGTGAGCCCATCGGTGTCGTCGCGGTCGTGGTCCCGTGGAACGGTCCGGTTGCGACCGGCTCGCTGAAGATCTCGCCCGCACTCGCCGCGGGCTGCACGGTGGTGCTCAAGCCGGCCCCGGAGGGCCCCGTCACGATGATGATGCTGGCCGAGGCGCTCGACGCCGCCGGTCTGCCCGAAGGCGTCATCAGCGTCGTGCCGGCAGGACGGGAGGTGGGTGACTACCTCGTCAGCCACCCGGACGTCGACAAGATCAGCTTCACCGGCAGCACGGCGGCCGGCCGCGTCGTCATGAGCCGGGCCGCCGAGCGGATCAAGCGGGTCACCCTCGAGCTGGGCGGCAAGTCTGCCGCGATCATCGCCGACGACATCGACCTGGACACCTTCCTGCCCGGCATGGTGTTCGGCGGCATCGGTCACTCGGGGCAGGTCTGCGCCGCCCTCACCCGCATCATCGTCCCGCGCGAGCGCCAGGAGGAGGTCGTCGAGGCGATCAAGGCGGTGATGGAGAGCGTGAAGGTCGGTGATCCCCGTGACGAGGACACTGTCCTCGGCCCCCTGGCCGCCGAGCGTCAGCAGACGCGGGTGCTCGACTACATCGAGATCGGCAAGAAGGAGGGTGCCCGTCTGGTGACCGGTGGCGGCAAGCCCGCCCACCTCGACCGCGGGTGGTACGTCGAACCGACCCTGTTCGCGGACGTCTCCAACGACATGCGCATCGCGCAGGAGGAGATCTTCGGGCCTGTGCTGGTGGTCATTCCGTTCGATTCGATCGACGAGGCCGTCGCCATCGCCAACGACTCGGACTACGGCCTCTCCGGCTCCGTCTACGCGAGGGACGAAGAGCTGGCCCAGAGCATCGCGCGACGGGTGCGCACCGGCCAGATCTCCGTCAACGGCTACGCGATGTGCGTCGTGCAGCCCTTCGGCGGCTACAAGCAGTCCGGTCTCGGCCGCGAGGGCGGCATCGAGGGCTTCGACGCGTTCTTCGAAACCAAGCTGATCCAGCTTCCCTGACCCACGACGAAAGCGAAGGACCCGATATGACTGCGGTTTCTCCCGATCTCGCGCGCCGCGCGGAGGACGTGATGTACGCGTACGCGACCGCCGTGGACGAGGGCGACCTCGACGCCCTGCGCGCGCTGATCACCGACGACGTCTCGATCACCCAGAACGGCAAGGAGGATGCGGGCCCGG
This sequence comes from Rhodococcus sp. M8, assembly GCF_015654185.1. NCBI lineage: Bacteria > Bacillati > Actinomycetota > Actinomycetes > Mycobacteriales > Nocardiaceae > Rhodococcus > Rhodococcus sp. M8. The sequence goes on along the minus strand of NZ_CP064065.1, from coordinate 3,324,707 downwards.
AGGAGTTCCTCGGCGTCTACCGTGCCTTCGCCGAGTCCGGCGCGGAGTTCTCCCGCCACGCGATCACCAACGTCCGCGTGTCCGACGAGGGCGACGGCCGGGTACGGGTCGACGCGTACTTCGAGGCCACGGTGGCCGGCCCCGAGGGCACGCAGCGGCTGTACGGGCGTTACGCCGACACGTTCGCCGAGCGTGAAGGGACACTGCTCATCGAACGCAAGCGCATCACCGTGGACCGCGTGCTGGACCAGCCGGCCTCCGCGGCGGCGTACGCGCCGTACTGATCGAACGGGAAAGGGCGGCGATTCGACGAATCGCCGCCCTTTCCCATGTCCTGGGGGCCGTCCTACGGGCGACCGCCGTGGGTGGCGCCGACGCGGGTGGCGAGCAGGCTCGCGTCGCGCGTGTGACGACGGGCGGCCTCCGAGGAGTTCGGCGCGGCACAGGCGTAGAGGGTGTTGCCCTCCGGGCCGCCGAGCATGCACGCGAACACCCCGGTCGGGAACACGACCTCGCCGGTGATCGCGCCACCCTCCTCGACGCGGATGACCCGCCGGTTGAGGGCGTCGGCGACCCACACCGCACCGTCGCTGTCGAGGCAGATGCCGTCCGGCGCGACCGCCGCGGCGCTCATCGCGGCCTTGACGGAGTCGGTGGGCAGGTCCGGACCGAACGCGGCCCAGGTGCGCTGCCCGCCGAGCCGGCCGTCGGAACCGATGTCGAACGCAGTCAGCTTGTTGCCCATGCTTTCCGCGACGATCAGCGTGCCGGTGGGGGTGATCACCATGCCGTTGGGGAAGCGGAGATCCGAGGCCTCGACGGTGAAGGACCCGTCGGGCGCGACACGGATCAGGTTGGCCGGCGCGATCGGGGTGTCGCGCTTGAACTCGAAGCCGAAACTGCCCACGTACGCGGTGCCGTCCTCGGCGACCACCATGTCGTTGAGTTTGCCGGTGGCGACCGACGAGAGGTCGGCGTGGACGACGATCTCGCCGTCGTGCTCGCGGCGCATGATCCGCCCGGACTCCATCGCGGTGATCAGCAGGCGGCCGTCGGGCAGCCAGCCGAGGCCGGACGGCTCGTCGCCGGGGAGGGTGGCCTCGACGGTCACCGCACCGTCGGCGCCGATCGAGATCACCTCGTGCCGATAGAGATCCGAGACCCATACCCGTCCGTCGTGCCAGCGGGGGCACTCGAGGAAGGCACGGTCGGAGACGACGGTGTCGATGGGGCTCTGCAGCGCGGTGTCCTGGTTTCCGGCAGTCATGGTCGGTGGCCTTCCGTAGTAGATGCGGGGAGATGCCCCCGGAACTCTCGCTTCCAAGCTAGACCAATCATGCGCATAGATAAAGGCCCTAGCGCGCCGGTATTGCAAATAATCATGCGTATGGTTATGGTGATGTGCATCACTCGCTGGGCGCCGACTCTGCGCATCCGATCGGGAGTCGTCGACGTCTGTCGAAACCCATGCCGCACACGAAGGAGATGCCATGGCCCTCGACCCGGCCACCACCGCGTTTCTTGCCGAGATGGCGAAGGCAGGCGGTCCGCCCCTGCACGAAATGGCCCCGCAGGAGGCCCGCGCCATGAGCGAAGGCTTCACGCCGCTCTACGGCGACGGCCCGGAGATGACCCGGGTGGAAAACCGCACCGTGCCGACTCCGGACGGTCACCAGCTGCCGATCCGGCTCCTGGTGCCGACCGACAACGCCCGCGGCGTCATCGCCTACCTGCACGGTGGGGGCTGGGTGGTCGGGAGCCTCGACGGGTACGACACGCTCGGCCGTCAGCTCGCCGAGCGCACCGGCTGCGTCGTCGCCCTCGTCGACTACCGGCTCGCGCCCGAGCACGTGTTCCCGTCCGCCGCCGACGACGCGTGGACCGCGGTGCAGTGGCTCGCGGCGAACCGTGCCACCTACGCGGCCGCGGACGCCCCGCTGATCGTGGGCGGTGACAGTGCCGGCGGCAACCTCGCCGCGGTGGTCGCGCAGCGCGCCGCCCGGGAGAACGGTCCCGAACTCGCCCTGCAGTTCCTCGCCTACCCCGTCATCGACTGCGACTTCGACACACCCAGTTACCTCGACCCCGCGAATGAGCTCATGCTCACCCGGGACGCAATGGTGTGGTTCTGGGACCTGTACGTGCCCGAGGCGAAGGACCGCACCCGCTGGGAGGTCGCCCCGATCAACGCGAAATCGTTCGATGGTGTCGCCCCGGCCGCGGTGCTGATCGCCGAGCACGACGTCCTGCACGACGAGGGCCGCAAGTACGCGCAGGCGCTCCGCTCGGCCGGAGTGCCACTGCGCGAGAAGGTGTTCACCGGGCAGATGCACGGATTCTTCCAGTTCGTGAACATCCTGCCGGGCGCGAAGGACGGCATGGACTACGTCGTCGAGGCGGTCGAGGACGTGCTCGCCGGCGCGGACATCGCCCGATGAGCCCCGATCGGACGGAGAACGGCATGGGTACCGATCGGACGGAGAACGGCATGGGTACCGAGAACACCGCCGAGGAGTTCGACGCGATCGTGGTCGGTGCCGGCTTCTCCGGCATCTACATGGTGCACCGGCTGCGGGAGATGGGGCTGACGGTCCGCGCCTTCGAGGCCGCCGACGGTGTGGGCGGCACCTGGTTCTGGAACCGCTATCCCGGCGCTCGATGCGACTGCATCAGCATGGAATACGCCTACACCTTCTCGCCCGAGCTGATCGACGAGTGGGAGTGGACCGAGCGCTATCCCGCCCAGCCGGAGATCCTGCGCTACCTGAACTTCGCCGCCGACAGACTCGACGTGAAGAAGCACTTCCGGTTCCGGACCCGGGTCGACTCGGCCCGGTTCGACGACCACACCGACCGATGGACGATCACCACCGACTCCGGTGACGTCGCCGTCGCCAAGTACTTCGTGACCGCGGTCGGCTGTCTGTCCACGTCGCAGACGCCGGACTTCCCGGGCCTGAACAACTTCCGCGGTGCGACGTACCACACGGCCGACTGGCCACGCGAGGGCGTCGACTTCACCGGCAAGCGGGTCGGGGTGATCGGCACCGGTTCGTCCGGCGTCCAGGTGATCCCGCTCGTCGCCGAGCAGGCCGAGAAACTGACCGTGTTCCAGCGGACTCCGGCGTTCAGCCTCGACTGCGGCAACCGCCCCCTCACCGAGGACGAGAAGCGGGAGTTCAAGGAGAACATCGAGACGTTCAAGGCGACCTCGAAGACCACACCGTCGGGCCAGTACACCGACACCCTCGAGGTCGGCGCGCTCGACCACTCCCCCGAGGAGCGGTGGGCGGTCTACGAGGAGCGGTGGAACCGGCACCGGGCGATCGACCTCATCGCCGCCTACCCCGACCTGTTCACCAACCGGGAGGCCAACGAGACCATCGCCGAGTTCTTCCGCAGCAAGATCCGCGCGGTGGTGCAGGACCCCGAGCTCGCCGAACACCTGTCACCGCGGACCTACCCGCTCGGTGCCAAGCGGATCACGCTCGACACCAACTACTTCCAGACCTTCAATCGGGAGAACGTCGAGCTCGTCTCCCTCCGCGAAGCGCCGCTCGAGGAGTTCACGGACAAGGGCATCCGGGCCGGGGGAACGGAGCACGAACTCGACGCGGTGATCCTCGCCACGGGGTTCGACGCGATCACCGGTCCGCTGCTGAAGATGGACATCTCCGGTGTCGGCGGCGAGACGCTGCGGGAGAAGTGGCAGGACGGACCCGTCACGTACCTCGGGATCGCGGTCGACGGGTTCCCGAACATGTTCATGCTCACCGGTCCCGGAAGCCCGAACGTGCTCACCAACGTGGTGTGCGCGATCGAGCAGCACGTGGAGTGGACCGCCGACTGCATCGAACGTCTCGAGCAGCGCGGCGCCCGCCGGTTCGAGGCGCTCGAGCCGTATACGCACGATTGGACCGAGCTCAACAACGAACTGGCGAAGGGCACGCTCTATCCCGAGGGCAACTCGTGGTACACGGGCGCCAATGTGCCGGGCAAGCCGCGGGTGATCATGTCCTACGTCGGTGGGCTCAACACCTACCGCGAGATCTGCGACGACGTCGCGGCCGAAGGCTATCGCGGTTTCGCCATCAAGTAACGGGAAACGGCAACGGCAGGACGCGCACTCGCGGCTGCGTGCCGCGGCGCGTCCTGCCGTCGTTTCCGAGGTTTCCGACGACGAGGAGTTCGTGGTGTCGCAGGGTCTGAAGTTGGGGTACAAGGCGTCGGCGGAGCAGTTCGGGCCGCGGGAGCTGGTGGAGCTGGCGGTGCTGGCGGAGGAACACGGGATGGATTCGGCGACGGTGTCGGATCATTTCCAGCCGTGGCGGCACAACGGGGGGCATGCGCCGTTCTCGTTGGCGTGGATGACCGCGGTCGGTGAGCGCACCTCGCGGCTGCAGTTGGGGACCTCGGTGCTGACCCCGACGTTCCGGTACAACCCGGCGGTGATCGCGCAGGCGTTCGCGACGATGGGGTGCCTGTATCCGGGACGGGTCATGCTCGGGGTCGGCACCGGGGAGGCGCTCAACGAGATCGCCACCGGGTATGCGGGGGTGTGGCCGGAGTTCAAGGAGCGGTTCGCGCGGTTGCGGGAATCGGTGGCGTTGATGCGCGAGTTGTGGACCGGGGAGCGGGTCGACTTCGACGGGGAGTACTACACCACGAAGGGGGCGTCGATCTACGACGTGCCCGCCGGCGGGATCCCGGTGTACATCGCGGCGGGGGGTCCGGTGGTGGCGCGGTATGCGGGCCGGGCGGGGGACGGGTTCATCTGCACCTCGGGTAAGGGGATGGAGCTCTACACCGGGAAGTTGTTGCCGGCGGTGGCCGAGGGCGCGGGCAAGGCCGGGCGGGACACCGGGGCGATCGACAAGATGATCGAGATCAAGATCTCCTACGACACCGATCCGGAGCGGGCGCTGGAGAACACCCGGTTCTGGGCGCCGTTGTCGCTGACGGCGGAGCAGAAGCACAGCATCGACGATCCGGTGCAGATGGAGGCGGCGGCCGATGCGCTGCCGATCGAGCAGGTGGCCAGGCGGTGGATCGTGGCGTCGGATCCGGACGAGGCGGTGGAGAAGGTCGCGGCGTATGTCGACGCGGGGCTGAACCATCTGGTGTTCCACGCGCCGGGGCACGATCAGCGGCGCTTCCTCGACCTGTTCGAGAAGGATCTCGCTCCCCGCCTGCGGGCGCTGGCCTGAGGAAGGAAAGTCCGAATGAGCACGGCCACAACTACACTCACCGGCACGGCGCCGTGGCGGGCGCTGGCCGCCCATCGCGGCGAGCTCGAGGCGGTGGATCTGCGGGGGTTGTTCGCGGCGGATCCGGGGCGGGCGCAGCGGTTCTCGCTGACCGTCGGGGAGTGGTACATCGACTACAGCAAGCATCGGATCACCGACACCACGGTGGGGTTGCTGCTCGAGCTGGCCCGGGCGTGTGGGCTCGAGGCCCGCCGCGATGCGATGTTCGCCGGGGACCGGATCAACACCACCGAGGACCGGGCGGTGCTGCACACCGCGCTGCGGCTGCCGCGGTCGGCGACGCTGACCGTGGACGGCACCGACGTGGTCGCCGAGGTGCACACCGTGCTCGACGCGATGGCCGGCTTCGCCGAGAAGGTCCGCTCGGGCACCTGGCGCGGCGCCACCGGCGAGCCGATCGCCACGGTGGTGAACCTCGGGATCGGCGGCTCGGATCTGGGCCCGGCGATGGTGGCGCGGGCGTTGCGGCACTACGCCGACGGCCCGGCGGTGCGGTTCGTCGCCAACATCGACCCGGCGGATCTGACCGCGCAGCTGACCGGCCTGGACCCGGCCACCACGCTGTTCGTGGTGGCGTCGAAGACGTTCACCACCGTCGAAACCCTCACCAACGCCACCGCCGCGCGGCGCTGGCTGGTCGCCGCGCTCGGCGAGGACGCCGTCGCGGCGCATTTCGTGGCGGTGTCGACCAACGCGAGCAAGGTCGCCGAGTTCGGCATCGACCCGGCGAACATGTTCGGGTTCTGGGACTGGGTGGGCGGGCGGTACTCGGTGGGCTCGGCGATCGGGCTGGCGGTGATGTGCGCGATCGGCCCGGTGCGCTTCGCCGAGTTCCTCGCCGGGATGCACACCGTGGACGAGCACTTCGCCACCGCCCCGCTGGAGGCGAACGCGCCGGTGCTGCTCGGGCTGCTGGGGGTGTGGTACGCGTCGGTGCTGGGCGCGCAGTCCCGGGCGGTGCTGCCCTACAGTCAGGACCTGGCCCGGCTGCCGGCGTATCTGCAGCAGCTGACCATGGAGTCGAACGGCAAGAGCGTGCGGCGGGACGGCACCGCGGTGGACCACGACACCGGGGAGATCTTCTGGGGGGAGCCGGGCACCAACGGGCAGCACGCGTTCTACCAGTTGCTGCACCAGGGCACCCGGCTGATCCCGGCCGATTTCGTCGGGTTCGCCGCCGCGTGCGAGGACCTGCCCACCCGGGACGGGACCGGCAGCATGCACCAGATCCTGCTGGCGAACATGCTCGCCCAGGCGAAGGTGCTCGCGTTCGGGCGCACCGCGGCCGAGGTCGCCGCCGACGGCACCGACCCGGGGTTGGTGGCGCACAAGGTGATGCCCGGCAACCGGCCCTCGACCACCCTGCTCGCCCCGGCGTTGACCCCGGCGACGCTGGGCCAGTTGATCGCGTTGTACGAGCATCAGACCTTCGTCCAGGGCGTGATCTGGGGCATCGACTCGTTCGACCAGTGGGGCGTCGAACTCGGCAAGACCCAGGCCCTGGCCCTGGCACCGGCCCTGACCGGCGCGGCGGACCCGGACACCGGCGACAGTTCCACCGACACCCTCGTCCGCACCATCCGGCGCCTCCGCCGCACGTGAGTCCCTCGGGCGGCCCCCACCGCCTCGAGGACGCACCGGCGAAGCCGCCCAGAGAAGGGAGAATCATGCCCGCGCCCAAGCTGTTGACCTTGCCCCCGGCGATCACGGAGTCCTGGGACTGGCAGCTGCACGCAGCCTGCCGGGACGCCGATGCCGCGACGTTCTTCCATCCGGACAACGAACGGGGTGAGGCGCGCACCGACAGAGTTCGTGCCGCGAAGCGGATCTGCCAATCCTGTCCTGTGCGGACGCAGTGTCTCCGGCACGCGCTCGAGGCCGGGGAACGGCACGGAATCTGGGGCGGGTTCTCGGAGGAAGAACGCAGAGTCCTGGTGCGGCCGTCGAACAGGGCACCCCATAGCCTGGAGCCGTGTCCGGTAGCCGTCTCCCCGAGATCCGCACGGGTGTCCGCGACTCCTGGGCGGTCGGTCTCGGCCTGATCCCGTTCGGCCTCGCGTTCGGGGTCGTGCTCACGCAGGCGGGCTTCGACTGGTGGTGGGCGCCCGTCTTCTCGACGGTGATCTACGCGGGCTCGATGGAGTTCCTCGCCGTCGGCCTGATCGGTGCGGTGACGCCGGTGGCGTCGATCGCCGCGGCGACCCTGCTCGTGAACTTCCGGCACGTGTTCTACGGGCTGTCGTTCCCCCTGGAGAAGATCCGCAGCCGGCTCGGCCGGGCGTACGGTGTCTACGCCCTCACGGACGAGACCTATGCCATCGTCGCCACCAAGCACCGCGACGAGCTGACCGGCCCGCGGATGCTGACGGTCGCGGCGACCTGCCAGCTGCTGTGGGTCGCCTCCGGGACCGCCGGCGCCCTGATCGGCGCGGCGCTGCCGGCGGGGCTGTCGGGCCTGGAATTCGCCCTCACCGCGTTGTTCGCCGTGCTCGCGCTCGACGCCTTCCGCCTCGGGCGGGACCTGCCGGCCTCGGCTCTCGCGGTGGTGTGCGGCCTCGTCGGGGCGGCCGTGTCGAAGGACGGCATGCTGGTGATCTCGCTGGGACTGTTCGTCGCGTGCCTGCTGGTGCGGTTCGTCTACCGCAACAAGGTGGCCCGTGCCTGAGCCGGTACCGGGCGCCGGCTACGTCGTCGCTGCCCTGATCGCGATGTTCCTCGTCACCGTGGGCCTGCGGGCGGCGCCGTTCGCCGCGCTCGCCCGGCTGCGGGAGTCGGACGTGGTGGGGTACCTCGGCGCCGCGATGCCGGCCGGCGTGATGGTCATCCTGGTGATGTACACCCTGCGCGACGTCGGGCCGGCGACGTGGCTACCGGCGGTGCTGGGCCTGGCGGGAACCGTCGCGGTGCACCTGTGGCGGCGCAGCGCGGCGCTGAGCACCGTGGCCGGAACCGCGATCTACGTCCTGGCCGGGGCGTTCTGGAGCTGAGCGGTGCGAGCGCCGACCGGCGCCGGGACCACGCCGGGGCGGCGGGAACGTGCCGCGACGACCGCGGCGACGAGCACCGCGAGACCGGTGACGCACTGCGCGTTGCCGAGGGTCTGCTGGATGGCCGACTCGACCCAGCCGTGCGTGGAGGTGTCCTCGAGCAGGTAGTTGGGTCCGACGAGGAAGACCAGCGTGGCCGGCAGCAGCACGGGCCACCACGAGCGGTACCGGGGAGCCAGCGCGACCGCGACGAGCAGCACGCTGTATGCCCAGTGGTGCGTGACTGCGATGGGCGCCGCGAGCAGGGTCGCCAGCGCGATCACCCCGAGGGCGACGACGTGCTCGCCGGCCCGGGTGAAGCGGTGGGCGGCCCAGAGCGCCGCTCCGACGACGAGCGCGACGCCCGCGAGCCACGCCGCGGTGTACGCGTGGCCCTCGAGGCCGAGCCGGGCGAGCAGGCCGCTGAGCGCCTGATTGCGGAAGAAGTCCTGGTCGCCGGCCCGGTCGGTGGCCCAGGCTTCGGTGGTCCAGAAGTACACGGAGGATTCCGGGCGCAGCCAGTACGCGAAGCCTGCGACGGCGAGGAACGCACCGAAGGCGCGCACCGCGGACGGCATGTCCCGACGGAGCAGGAACAGCACACCGAACGCGGCGGGGGTCACCTTGATCGCGGCGGCGAGCGCGATCCCGACGCCGCGGAACCGCTGCGGGATCACACCGAGGACGTCGGCGACGACCAGGGCCATGAGGATGATGTTGATCTGCCCGAACAGGAAGTTGGACCGGATGGGTTCGAGCCAGAGCGCCACGCCCAGCGCGGCGGTCGCGACCACGTTCGCGCGACGGACGTCCATGCGGTCGAGCGAGACCTTCAGCACCCACCACACCAGGCCGATCAATCCCGCGGTCCACAGCACCTGCATCAACGTCGCGTTGAGCAGGGGGAGCGGGGCGAAGAGGAACGCCGCGAACGGCGGATAGATGAACCGGAATCCCGAGTTGGTGTGGAAGCCCTCGGTGTAGAGGGGGGTGTGGTGCAGGAATGCCCACCCCGCGTCGCGGAAGACGGACAGGTCCATGAGGTATCCGGTGACGGCGTTCTCGAGGTGGACACCGACCACGATCGCCGAGGCCATCAGCCCCACCCCCACGAGCAGGGAGTACCCGGGCCGGGCACGGACTTCGGACAGCAGCACGGACGATCACCTCCGCTTGTCGGGACAGGAACCTCCCGGATACGTTACACAATCGTTGCCTTCGGGGCCGGATGCGCGGGTTGCCCGGTCCCCCACCGCGTTTCCGGCCGGTTTGTCCGGTTCGGGCGATTCCGTGCGACGGCCTGCCTCGCACAGTCGAGACGAAATCGCGATCTCTACGACGTCTCCTAGATATGGACAGAAATTCCTGTCGAGCGGGGCCTTGCGATACTGGGCGCATGCCGCGCCGCGTGCCCGAGGAGCTTCTGCCGCACCTGCGCCGCGCCCGCGATCTCGCGGACCGGGAATACGCGCAACCTCTCGACCTCGCCGGGCTCGCCGCCGCCGCGGGGGTCTCGAAGTATCACTTCCTGCGCAGCTTCACCGCCGTGTACGGCAGGACGCCCGGGGTTCACCTCACCGAACGACGCATCGAGCGGGCGCAGGACCTGCTGCGCGCGACGAACCTGACCGTGACGGAGATCTGTCACCTCGTCGGGTACAGCAGCCTCGGGTCGTTCAGCACCCGGTTCCGTCAGCTGGTCGGCGTCACTCCCACCGAGTATCAGGCCACGTTCGCCGAGTCCGGTGCGCCCCGCATCCCCGGCTGCTGGGTGTTCATGCACGGTCTGAGCGACCGCCGTCGAACTGCGCAATTTGGGAGAAGCCCGCACCGTTCCCGTCGATCTACGGTCGAGGCGTGCCGCACCATCGACCCGGAGGACACGCTGTGATCACCAACATCTCCCTGTTCACCCTCTATGTCACCGATCAGGACGAGGCGAAGAAGTTCTATGTCGACACGCTGGGGTTCGTGGAGACCGCGGACGTGGCGATGGGTGAGGGCTTCCGCTGGGTGACCGTCGCGCACCCGGACCACCCGGAACTCGAGGTGACGCTGATGGTGCCCGGCCCACCCCTGGGCCCGGACATGGCCGCGGCGGTGCGCCGCGCGCTGGCCGACGGCACCATGGGCGGTTTCGGGCTTCGCACCACGGACTGCCGCAAGACGTACGAGGAGCTCACGGCCAAGGGGGTCGAGTTCACCCAGCCGCCGTCCGAGCGTCCCTACGGTGTCGAGGCCGTGTTCCGGGACAACTCGGGAAACTGGCTCGTGCTGGTGGAGCCCCGCGAGTACACGCCCGACGAGTTCCGTTGATTCGGAACTCTACGACTTTCTCGAACTTTTCCGAGAGAGGGATATAAAGGCGCAGATCCACGTCGGGAAGCCGCCCGGACGCGCCGGCGGTACCCTCCTGTGCGGCGCCGGGCCGTCCGGCACGGTGACGCACGGGAGGGAACCCATGACACGGCAGGCGCCGGTGATCGCGCTGCTCGCTGCGGTGCTGGCGGCGACGCCGGCGCATGCCGCACCCGCCGAGCCCGCGACGGACGGGGTGCCCGGCAGCGGCCCGTGTGCGAGCGACACGTGGCAGCACGAGTCGCTGATCCCGAAGGACCTCGACATCCCGGTGCCGTACCCGGTGATCACCACCGTGCCGTACCCGGCGCCGGAACCGGAGACCGTGCGGATCGATCCGCCTCCGCTGCCGGTCGACCCGTGCGCCGATCCGTGCCCGGACCTGACCGACGAGCCGGTCACCCCGGATTCGGTCTTTCCCCGGATCGCCCTGAAGCCCAGTCCCTTCCACCTCGGCATCCCGGTGCCCGGCGAGGGGGCCGAGCCGCTGCCGCCGCTTCCGGCGCCCGAGACCCCGCCGATCGAGCCCGCCCCGCAGGCGCCCGCGCTCCCGGCTCCGCGGGTCGTCGAGGTCTCCACCGTCGCCAAGCAGACGGGCGCCGGATCGGTCACCCGGACCGACAAGCGCTGGCAGGTGTACGGCACCGATCTGGGCATCATGTGGGAGTCGGAGCCCGGCCGGATCGCCGTCGCGTTCGGTGACACCGTCGGCAAGGGCTTCCATCCGCCGGGCGGGCAGGGTGACGACTGGCGCAGCAACGTGCTGGCCTTCTCCACCGACCGTGATCTCGCCGACGGGATGAGCTTCGACTCGATGGTGCAGGACTCGCGGTGCCATGCCGCCGAGATCCTCGGCAGCCGCAAGCTCGACAACGTCGAGATCACCACGATCCCGACGTCGGGATTCGCGGTCGGCGACCGCCAGTACCTGACGTACATGTCCATCCGGACCTGGAACAGCATTCCCGGCACGTGGTGGACCAACCACGGTGGCATCGCGTACTCGGACGACGGTGGTTCCACCTGGACCAAGGATCCGTACGCCAAGTGGGACAACATCTTCGGCGTCACCAACTTCCAGGTGGCCGCGGCGGTGCCGGCACACGGATACGTCTACCTGTTCGGCACCCCCAATACCCGGCTCGGCTCGGTGGCGCTGGCCCGGGTGCCCGAGGACCGGGTGCTCGAGCCGGGCGCCTACCAGTACTGGCGCGACGGGAACTGGACCCCTGCCGGCGGATACACTGCGGCGACGCCGGTCGTGCACGGCCCCGCTGGGGAGTTGTCCGTGCGCTACGACGCCGCCGCGGACCGCTGGCAGATGACGTACCTGGACACCGCCAAGGCCGCGATCGTCGTGCGGGAGGCCGGGTCGCCCCAGGGAGTGTGGTCGGAGAGCACGCGGCTGGTCGGCGTGGAACAACACCCGGAGCTGTACGGCGGGTTCGTCCATCCGTGGTCGACGGACGAGGACCTGTACTTCATGCTCTCGACGTGGTCGGACTACAACACCTTCCTGCTGCGGGCGAGGATCGAGCGCTGAGCCGCGGCCGCCCATTGCCCGGCCGCCCGCTGACCGGCCGAATGTCACATGGGTACGGTTCGATCGAACCCATGTGACATTCGGTCACCTAGGTGCCGGTGATCTCGTTGGGGGTCTGCGGCAGCGACGCGGTCGTTACGGCGGCCGAGTCGAGGTCGACCGCGTGCAGCGCGTTGTTCGCCGGGTCGGTGACGTAGGCGGTGTGGCCCTGCACGTACAGCGCCGGGCGCGGTGACTGCCACTCGTCGGGCTCGGTCCACGGGGCGAGGACGTCGATGCGCCGGACCACCGCGCCGCTGTTCTGGTCGATCACGTGCAGCGCTCCGTCGGTGCCCAGGACGAGTGCCTCGCCGTGGGGTCCGCGTCCGAGCGAGCGGAACGTGTAGCTGGTGCCGAGGTCGACGAGCCGCAGCTCGCCGGTGCGGGTATCGGTGAGCGAGACACGCTGTGGTCGTTCGAGTTCCGCGTCCGGATCGCTCTTGTAGTCGCCGAGCACGATGTCGGACTCCTCGGATCCGGCCTGGTTGCCGATCCGGCCGTACGGGTCGGGGGCGCTCACCTTCGTGATCGTGCCGTCGCGGTAGACGAGCAGGCCGTCCTCGCAGCCCAGCACGACGGCCTCGTCGGCGGCGACGGCCTCGCCGTGCACGCCGGGGCACTGCTCGTTGCGGGTGATCTCCCGGCGCTCGGCGTCGAGGACGGCGATGCCGTTGCGGGACTCGCTGTTGCCGAGGGTGACGAGCAGGCTGCCGTCGGCGAGCGCGACCGCGACGCCGTGGTGCGCTTCCGGAGTGGTGTAGGTGTCGGTCTGCGGCGTGCCGTCGGCGAGGTCCGCGGGGTCGAGGATGTCGACGCGGCCGGTGCCGTCGTCGAAGAGCACGGTCCTGCCCGCGTGCCGGACGACGTGCCCGGGCTTGGCGGCGGCGAACTCGACGTCGGTGAGTGCCGCGCTGCCCGCGTAGTGGTGCGCGTGGTCGCCGTGGGGTTCGGACCAGCTGCCGGTGTCGAGGACGCGGAAGCGGCCGGCGGTGGAGACGAACACGTGCCGGCCGTCGCCGGCGGCATTGAGGCGGTTGAATCCGTCGAGCGGCAGGTCGGCGACGACGTCGAGGTCGTTCGCGTCGAGGACGAGAATGCCGCCGTCGTAGGTGACGGCGAGCCGGGGCTCGGCGGCAGCGACCTCGGCGGGGGCGGTCGGGGCGGGGGCCGCAGGGGCGTCCTCGGCGGTGGAGGTGGAGCAGCCGGCCACGAGCACGGCGGCCAGCCCGGCGGTGAGCGCGAGACTTCGGGAGGACTTCATGCCGGAACATCTACGCGTTATTGCAAACGAATGTCAAAGCCTATTATGCGAATGTCCGCATCCGGGATGTCCCGCGACACGCGGTGCAAGGAGGCGGTGTCCACGCGCGGCGCCGTTACCATCGACCGATGGACCCGGTCCGCAACCCGTACGCTCCCGGCGCGGGGCAGCGCCCGCCCGAGCTCGCCGGCCGGGCGAAGCAGCTCGACGCCTTCGACGTGGTGCTCGAACGGATCGCCCGCGGCCGCCCCGAACGCAGCGTCGTGCTCACCGGGTTGCGCGGCGTCGGCAAGACCGTCCTGCTCAATCAGCTTCGCTCCGCGGCGATCTCGCGGAGCTGGGGCACCGGCAAGATCGAGGCCCGGCCCGACCAGGACCTGCGCCGGCCGCTGTCGTCGGCGCTGCACATGGCGGTGCGCGAGATCGCCCCGGCCCATCCGCACCCCGAATCGGTCGAGTACTTCCTCGGCGTGCTCAAGTCGTTCGCGCTGCGGGCCACCGCGGACAAGGGCATGCGCGAGCGGTGGCAGCCCGGCATCGACGCCCCCGCGGTCAAGGGCCGCGCCGACACCGGCGACCTCGAGATCGACCTCGTCGAACTCCTGATCGACGCCTCCGGGCTCGCGCGCGACGTGGGCGTGGGCATCGCGCTGTTCGTCGACGAGATGCAGGACCTCGGCGCACCGGACATCTCCGCGATCTGCGGGGCGTGCCACGAGCTCAGCCAGGACGCCGCACCGCTCATCGTGGTCGGCGCCGGGCTGCCGCACCTGCCCGCGGTGCTCTCCGCGTCGAAGAGCTACTCGGAGCGGCTGTTCAGCTACCACCGGATCGACCGGCTCGACCGCGGCTCCGCCGACATCGCGCTCATCGCGCCGGCCGAGCGGGAGGGAGTGACCTTCACAGAGGAGGCGCTCGACGCGCTGTACGAGACGGCCGACGGATACCCCTACTTCGTCCAGGCCTACGGCAAGGCGACCTGGGACGTCGCGGCGACGAGCCCGATCACCGCCGACGACGTGCGCGTCGGCGCGCCCGCCGCCGAGGAGGAACTCGCCGTCGGGTTCTTCGGCTCCCGGTACGAGCGCGCCACCCCCGCGGAGCGGGAGTACATGCGCGCCATGGCCGACCTCTCCGGCGACGACGGTCCCGTCGCGACGTCGAAGATCGCGGCCGAACTCGGCCGCAAGCCTGCGTCGCTGTCGCCCGCGCGGGACGGGCTCATCAAGAAGGGGCTCATCTACTCCGCCGAGCGGGGCTTCATCGGATTCACCGTGCCGCACTTCGGACGGTATCTGCGCGCTCAGCACGACTGAGCTGCAACCGGATTCGCTGCAGGGCGCGGTGCTGGGCGATGCGGACGGCGCCGACCGAGGTGCCGAGCATCGCGGCGGTGCGTTCGGCGCTGTAGCCCTGCAGGATCCGCAGCTGCACCACGCGGCGCTGCTGCTCCGGCAGCAGCGCGAGTTGCCGGCGGACCGCGGAACGCAGCTCCTCGTCGAGCACGCCCTCCTCGGGCCCGGGGCCGGCGACGTCGTGCAGCGGCGTCACGGTACGCGCAGCCTTGCGCCGGGCGTCCGCGACCTTGTGCGTGGCGATCCCGAACGCGAAGCGCAGCAGCGACGCACCGCGATCCTGGTAGCGCGGCAGTGCCCGCGTCAGTGCGAGGCACACCTCCTGGGTGACGTCCTCGGCCGGAGTGTGCGCGCGGGTGCCCTCGTCCATGCGCGCGGCGCAGAAGCTCAGCACATGGGGGCGAACGGAACTCACCACCACGCCCACGGCGTGCGGTTCACCGGCGACGGCGCGCGGTACCCAATGGCGGAGCAGCTCCTCGGTTTCGATGCGGTGCACGGGGTGTCCTCTCGGGCGGGGAAGGTGGTGAGTTCCACCTTCCGTCGCCCGGGCGCCCCGGGCCAGGACCCCTGGGGGTGGTTACTCCTCCACCCACCGCACGGCGTCGTCCAGGCTCGCCCGGTCGGTGCGGCAGGTGTTGGCGGGGTGGCTCTCGTCGGCGTAGCCGAAGGAGATCGCGCACACGATGTCGCGCTCGTCGGAGATGCCGAGTTCGCGGCGGACGGCTCCGGCGGCCATCGCGACGGCGGCCTGCGGGACGGCGGCGATGCCGAGCGCCTGCGCGGCGAGGAGCAGGGTGGCGACGTACCCGCCGCAGTCGACCGCTCCGTACGTGCCGAGTGCCTTGTCGGTCGTGACGATCGCGACGTGCGGCGCCCCGAAGAAGCGGTAGTTCTCGAGCATCTGCTCGGTGCGGCGCGCGTAGTCGTCGCGGGCGATGCCGAGGCTGTTGTAGAGGGCGTAACCGGCGCCTCGGCGCCGGTCGGCGTACACCCCGCGGTACTCGGCGGGGCCGGGGATGTCCGGGTCGAGATGGCCGGACGCCGCCTGCTCGTACACCGCGGTCCGCAGCCGCTCGATGGCGTCCCCGCCGGCCACGACGACCTCCCACGGCTGGGAGTTGCACCACGACGGGGTGCGCTGCGCCATCCGCAGCATGGTTTCGATGTCCTCGCGCGGCACCGGCTTGGACAGGAACGCCCGGCAGGAGTAGCGGGTGTCGAGCAGGGTCGAGAGCGAGGCACGGTGGTCGATCGTCATGTGACCAGGGTCGCACAGGCACCTGTGTAGCGCTCGTTCAGGGCCGTCGTGCGGGACCGGCGGCCGTGTAGTTCTCCCGGTCGAACCGCCGGGTGCGCAGCCGGTATCGCCAGGACGAGCCCGGCCACAGCGACCGGTTCACCGCGTCGCGGTCCAGGTACCAGCTCCGGCACCCCGTGCTCCACACGGTGCCTGTCGAGCGCCGGCGCATCTCGTCGGCGAACTCTCGCTGGGTGGCCGCCCGCACCTCGAGTGCGGTGACGCCCTCCCGGTCGGTGGCGTCCATCGCGGCGGCGACGTAGCGGAGCTGGCTCTCGATCATGAACAGCAGCGAGGTGTGGCCGATGCCGGTGTTGGGCCCGCCGAGCAGGAAGGCGTTGGGGAACCCGGCGACGGTCGTGCCCAGGTGCGCCGACGCGCCGTCGCGCCCCCACCGCTCGAGCAGGGTGCGGCCGTCGCGGCCGACGACCGGCAGGCCGGCGAGCGCGGCGGACACCCGGAATCCGGTCGCATACACCAGGACGTCGGCCGCGTGTTCCCGACCGTCGACGGTGCGCACACCGTGCGGGCCCAGTCCCGCGACCGGGGTGGTGACCACCGTGCTGGAGTCTCGGGCGAGCGCGGGATAGTAACTGTCGGAGAACAGGATCCGTTTGCACCCGATCCGGTGCCGCGGGGTCAGGGCGCGGCGCAGGTCCGGGTCGGGCACCTGCCGGTGCAGGTGCCGCAGCGCCCGGGCCTCGAGGCGGGCGAGCCGGCGGTCGGACCCGGTGAGGGCGGGGACGAGCGCCTCGCCGCGCCAGTACTCGACCGTCCGTCGCGCGCGGTGCGGCAGCGGTAGGTGCTGCCTGCGGCGCGGCAGCACCCAGGCGGGGCTGCGCTGGAACAGCGTGACACGGCCGGCGGTGTCGGCGAGGTACGGGATCACCTGGGCGGCGCTCGCACCGGTGCCGATCACGGCGACGTGCCGCCCGGTGACGTCGACGGCGTGGTCCCAGCGCGCGGTGTGGAAGGCGGGGCCCGCGAAGGAGCCTTCGAGGCGGGGAATCTGCGGGACGTTCAGGGCGCCGGTGGCCAGGACGAGGAAGCGGGCCGCGTAGTCCGGACCGTGGTCGGTGCGCACGTGCCAGCGGCCCGTCGTCTCGTCCCACCGGCACCCGGTTGCGGTCGTGCCGTAGGCGATCCGGTCGTCGAGCCCGTTCCCTGCGGCGAACGCGTGCAGGTGCGCGAGGATCTCCGGCTGGGTAGCGCGGCCGCGGGCCCAGCCGGCCTGGGGAGCGGACGAGTACGAGTACAGGGCCGGATGGATGTCGCACTCGCACCCCGGGTAGGTGTTGTCGCGCCACGTGCCGCCGAGAGCGGCGCTCCGTTCGAGAACGCGCACGTCGCGGCCGCGTTGCCGCAGGTATGCGGCGGCACCGAGCCCGGCGAAGCCGGCGCCGACGACGAGTACTTCGGTTCCGATCACTTGAACAGTGTGCAAGTACCGGCTTCACCAGGCAAATTATGGTCTATATCGCCATCTAGTACGCGGTCGAGAATCCCGGATACTTCCCGATCAGACCACGTCCTCCTCGTTGCCCGGCGTGACCCGGCGCAGCCCCCGGTACGCGTCGGCGGGGGAGCGGCGGCCGGCCACGACGGCCTCGACCTCGGCGGCGATGGGCATCTCCACCTCGTACTCGCGCGCCAGTTCCATCACCGTCGGTGCCGTCTTCACCCCCTCGGCCACCTGGCCCAGCCGGGCCACCGCCTCCTCGAGGGTGAGCCCGCTCGCCAGCGCCTCGCCGATCCGGCGGTTGCGGGACGCCGGGCTCGTGCACGTCGCGATCAGGTCGCCCATGCCGGTCAGGCCGGCGAACGTCCGCGGGTTGGCCCCCATCACCTCACCGAGCCGGGTCATCTCGGCGAGGCCCCGGGTGAGCACCATCGCCCGGGTGTTGTCGCCGACCCGCAGCCCCTCGGCCATGCCCGCCGCGATCGCGACGATGTTCTTCAGGACCCCGCCGAGTTCACAGCCGAGGACGTCGGTGTTGCGGTACACGCGGAAGACCTTCGAGGCGAACAGTGGCTGCAGGGCCGCCGCGACGCGTTCGTCCGCCGTGGCCACCACCGCGGCGGCCGCCATGCCGTCGGCGACCTCGCCGGCGATGTTCGGCCCGGCCAGCAGCCCCACGGGGTGCCCCGGCAGGCATTCGCCGATCACCTCGGTGGGCCGCAGGCGCGTGCCCGGTTCGAGTCCCTTCGCGAGCGAGAGGATCGGCACCCAGGCCCGCACCTCGTTCGAGATCTCGGCGAGGGTGGCGCGGACCGCGTGGGACGGCACTCCGACCACCAGCACGTCGGCCTCGTGCGCGGCCTCGAGGAGGTCCGAGGTGGCGCGCAGGTTGGCCGGCAGGGTCCGCTCGCCGAGGTACCGGGTGTTGCGGTGCTCCTCGTCGATCTCGCGGGCGGTGTCCGGATTGCGGGACCAGAGCAGGGTCGGGGTGTTCCGGGCCGACAGCCCTGCGACGGTGGTGCCCCACGAGCCGGAACCGAGGACGACGACGCGAACCGGACGTGCCATGGGTTGTTGATCCTGTCTGCGCGGCGGGACGGTACGGCCCTCAGGGTGTCAGTTCGCCCGTCCCGGCGCCGGATTTTCGCGGTATGCCCGGTCCCCGATCTGCGTCGTCCCGTATGTGCGGATGCGCACACTGGCATATCTGATACCCCAGGGGGTATATTGACGATAGACCCCGACCGCTTCCCCGAGGAGGACGCCCATGTGTTACCCCGTCACCTGCCCCAAGTGCGGAAAGACCGGCTGGGGCGGCTGCGGCCAGCACGTCGACAGCGTGATGAAGTCCGTGCCCGCCGCCGAGCGATGCGCCTGCGACCAGGACTCCGCTCCCAAGACGAGCTCCGGCATCTTCGGCTCGCTGTTCGGCCGCTGACACCCACCGGCTCGGGACACGGCGGGTGCGCGCACCCACGCGCGCGCCCGCCGTCACCGGCCGGGGGTCCAGTCCCCCCGCTCGAGCAACCGCGACACGATCACCCCGGCCACCAGGCCCCAGAACGCCGCCCCGATGTTCCAGAACGTCACGTTCGCGGCGGTGACGACGAATGCCACCAGCGCCCCCATCGTGTACTTCGAGGCGAACGCCGTCACGAACGCGCCCTGCAGCGCCCGCAGCATCGCCAGGCCCCCGAGGGTCGCGACGAACGCCGCCGGCGCGGCGGTCATCCACCGCACGAACAGCGGCGCGAACAGTCCGAACACGATCGAATACAGCCCGAAACACACGGCCGCCGTGTACTGGCGGCTCCGCTCACCGGACGCGGTGAGCAGGGCGTTCGTCGGGCCGGTCAGGCACGTCGACACCGCGCCGACGCAGGCGGCACCGAGCGACCACACCCCGCACGCGATCGTGGTGACGTTGATCGGGGGCCGGTGCCCGGCCGCCGTGAGCACTGCGACGCCCTGCCCGTTCTGCACCACCAGCACGGTGATCGCCAGCGGGATCACCAACTCCAGCAACGCCGTCCACGTGAACACCGGGGCGGTGAAGACCGGCGACGCGAGGATACCCGCTCCGCCCGGGGCCGGGGAGAAACGCCCCGACGCCGCCACCGCGACCGCACCGGCGATCAGCGCCCCGAGGATCGGCGGCAGCCACCGGCCGATCCGGCCGAACGCGCTCAACGCCAGGAACATCAGCACCATGGGCGCGGCGATCGCGACGTCCGCACCGAGCGCGAGCACCAGGTCCACACCGAACTTCAGGAAGACGCCGGCCACCATCGCCATGACGATCGGCATCGGCAGCGCCTCCATCACCCGCCGCACCAGCCCGGACGCCCCCAGCACCAGCACCAGCAGGCCGGTGACCAGGAACGCCCCGATCACCTCCGGCCAGGACAGGTGCCCCAGCGACCCGCCGACGAGGATCGTGCCCGGAATCGTCCAGGCGAAGCCGAGGGGCTGCCGGTAGGCGATGCTCATCGCGATCGTCAGCACGCCGTTGAGGACGAAGATCCCGAAGATCCACGACGCCAGTTCGGCGGCGCCGAGCCCGCCGGCCGCGCCGGCCGCGAGGACGACCGCGACCGGCCCCGTCGACGAGAACACCAGCCCGATCACGCCGTTCGCCGCGTACTCGACGCCGAGGTCCCGCAGCACCCGGCGCGGCCGGGTCACGGGCCGAGCGGGCCGCTCGAGCAGGTCGGTGTCGTTCGGGGGAGAGGTCTTCTCGTCGACTGCTGTCATCTCTTCCTCACTCCTCTTGCCGGAACTGGGCGGCCAGCTCGCTGCGCGAACGGATGCCGAGCTTCGCGTAGACCCGTGTCAGGTGGTACTGCACCGTCTTCACCGACAGGAACAGCTCGCCCGCCACGTCCTTGTTGGTATTGCCCGCGGCCACCAGCGCGGCGACCGCCTTCTCCTGCGGGGTCAACGCCGCCAGATCCATGTGTGTCCGGCGGGTATCGTCGCCGTTCGCCTTCATCCCCCCGGCCTTGAGTTCGCGGTCGCAGCGCTGCACGTACGACGTCGCGCCGAGCGTCACGTACAGCTCGCGGGCCGTGCGCATCACCGCGTCCGCCTCCCGCCGGCGTCCGGCGCGGCGCAGCGTCTGCCCGTACGCGAAGTTCACGCGGGCACGGTCGTACGGCAGCGACAGCGTCGCCAGGTTCGCCAGCGCGTCCTCGAATATTCTGCGGGCGGCGTCGATGTCACCCCGTGCCCCGTGGATCCGTCCGCGCACGTATCCGAGCCGCGCCCGGGCGGACAGGTGCCCACGGGAGACGGCCAGTTCCTCGAACGGACGGAGGAACTCGTCGGCCTCGTCGACGCGTCCGGTCATCACGAGAGCATTCGCGTACAGGTCCGGCCACGGCCAGAAACCCGGTTCCACCAAGGCCTGCCGCCGACGGGTGGTGAGCGGTGCGAGGTGCCGCAGCACCCCGTCGTAGTCGGCGGCGACCTCTGCGCACTGGGCGGCCGCGATGCAGGACGGCACCACCATGACGGCATAGTCGGTGGCGCCCGCGCGTCCGCGACGCAGGTGCTCGCGGGCCAGCGACCAGTCCCCGCGCAGGGCGTGCACCTGTGCTCCCGTCCAATGCACCAGCGGCCGAAGCAGATCCAGGCCGGCCGTGTCGAGCTGTGCGGCCGCGCGGTCGACGGTGCGTACGGCGTCGTCCCATGCGCCGAGCGCGAACTCCGTGCGCGCCAGCCACGCCTGCGCCCACAACGAGATCCGGATCGAGCCGCCGCGGAAGACGGTCGGCTCGGCACTCTCGAGCTCCGCGCGGGCGCGATCCGGCTCGTCCAGCGCCAGGGCGAGCCAGCCCTCCGCCATGCGGATCCGCTGGCTCTGGGCGCCGAGCCGGAAGGTCTCCGACAGCTCTGCGTACGAGGCGCGTGCCTCGTCGACGCGGCCGGTCATGGCCAGGCCGAGGCCGCGGATCGCGGCCGACTCGACGGCAGCGGGCATGTCGGGAGCTACGAGGGACGACGCGCGGTCGGCCCACTCGACGAGGCCCGCGCCGTCGAGCTGGGCCAGCGAATGCAGCACCATGCGCTGGCAGATCATCGCACCCAGATCGGGGTCCCGGGCCGGGTCCGGGAGCAGTTGCCATGCGCGCGTGAGCAGCTGGGAGGCCTCGGCCGACCGGCCGCGCTGGATCGCCAGGTAGCCGAGCACCACGTCGCGCATGGAGCCCTCGGGCGCGGCCTCCATCGCCGGCACGAACGTCAGCGCCTGGGGCAGGTCCGCCGCGCCCGTGAGGGCGTCGACGCCGCGGATCAGCCGCTGCGCGCGCTGGTCGCGGTCGGGACTGATGCCACTCGCGATGATCAGTGCCTCGGCAGCATCCGACCACGCACCGACGGCGGCGCGGCGCCGGCCGTACCGATCGAGGCGGTCCGCGAGGTCCGCATCGGCGGTGGGGGTGGCGGAGACCAGGTGGGTGAGGGCGGCACCCTCGTCGTCGACCAGTTCGGCGGCGCGGGCGTGCAGGTCGCGCCAGCGGGCGGGACCGATGTCGTCCGCGACGGCGGCCCGCGTCATCGGGTCCGGGAAGATCAGGGTGACCGCGCCGCGCTGTTCGCGTCGCCGGAGCAATCCGGCGGTGTGCGCGGCGTCGAGCGCCGCGGTCGGGTCCGCCAGCCCGGCCAGCGCCGCGGCCTGGGTCAGGGTGCTTTCGCCACCGAGCACGGCCGCCGCTTCCACGAGTGCCCGGGTCTCGGCGGGGCAGTGGTCCAGCGTGCGGCGCACGGCGCCCGACCGTTCCTGGGGCGCCGGGAACCGGGCCTGCCAGTGCTGCCACTGGTTGCGGGGGATCTCGTCGAGCAACTGCAGGATCGGGCGGGGTGTGCCGAGAGTGTGCTCGAACAGCCGTCGCGCGGTCCACGGCGACAGGTCCACGCCGATGCGGGCGAGGGCCAGCTGGGCGATGTCCTGCGGCCCGAGGGGCCGCACGTGCACGGAGAGGGCGCGGTGATGGTCGAGCACCTGCCGGGTGCTGTCCGGGACCGCCTCCGGCAGCGGGTCCACGGTCACCAGCAGGACGAGCAACTGCTTGCCGTGGGCGCGGCGGACGGCGGACGACAGAGCCTGCAACGACTCGGAATCGGACCAGTGCGCGTCGTCGACGACGAGAACGGTGGGATCGTCCACGAGGGACAACAGTTCGTGCGCCACTTCCACCGGATCACGTCCGGTGACGGGGGCCTGCAGCAGTTGCTCGGCCGTGCTCCACGCGCGCGCCGCCTCCCACGGGACGCCCGCGGACACGCGGACCTGCCAGCCGTTCAAGACCTCGGTGAATCGTTGCACCAGGGCGGATTTGCCGATACCCGGCGGACCCTCGACGAGGGCGAGCACGGGTGAACCGGCTCGCGCCTCGCCGAGGTGACGGTCGAGCTCGGAGAGCTCTCGGGTACGTCCGACCAGCATGGCGGGGTGAGTCACACTTCCACGGTAGTGGGGCTCGCGGCCGCAGCTTCGGGGGTTCGGGCAACGTACTGCGCACCCCGTCGGATGGGAACGAACACCGTGACCAGGGCGCCGGCCACGGCGATGCCCGCGAAGATGTAGAAGCTCACGTCGTTGCTCAGCCCGGCACCGATGAGCAGGCCGCCGATGATGGGGCCGAAGATGCCGCCGAGCCGTCCGAATCCGGCGCACCAGGCGACACCGGCACCGCGCGCTGCCGTCTCGTAGTAGTTGGAGACGAACCCGTAGATGAGCACCTGGGTGCCGATCGTGCCGACCCCGGCGATCGCCACCGCGGTCAGCAGGACGGGCAGCGGGAACCCGAAGGTGAGGAGGATCAGTGCCAGGCCGGCGAGGCCGAACGTGGTGGCGATGACCGGCTGGGGACCGCGGCCGTCGGCGATCCGGGAGGCCAGGAGGCCGCCGATGATCGCACCGCCGTTGAGCACCAACAGGAATGCGAGCGAGCCCTTCGCGTTGTAGCCGGCGTCGGCCATGATCTTCGGCAGCCACGTGTTCAGGCCGTAGGTCAGCAGGAGCCCGGCGAAGCTCATCAGGCCGAGCAGGGTGGTGCCCCACGCGTAGCGGCGGGTGGCCAGTGCGGCGAATCCGACCTTCTCGGCCGGGGCCGGGGCGATCGTGGGCAGGGGGAGACCGAACTTGTCACAGACCGCGGCCGCCTCGTCCGTCCGCCCGCGCGCCTGCAGCCACATCGGAGATTCGGGGAGCTTCACCAGGGCCAGGGGCAGCAGGATCACCAGCGGCAGCGCGCCGATCCAGAACAGTCCGCGCCAGCCGATGGTGTCGCGCAGCACGATGGCCAGCAGAGAGGCGAGGACGCCGCCGGCGGGGACGCCGCTGTAGACGATCGCGTTGAACAGGTTCCGTTTCCCGGGCGGAGCGAACTCGGCCACCACGGCACCCGCGGTGGCGACGAGACCACCGACGCCGATGCCGGTGAAGAAACGCAGGATGCCGAAGGAGGTGATGCTGGTGGCCATCGCCGCGGCGCCCATGCCGACGGAGAACCAGACGATGTTGATCAGCATCATCTTCCGGCGCCCGAGCCGGTCGCCGAACGCGCCGGTGAACAGGGCGCCGACCATGACGCCGATGAGGGCGTACGAGCCCAGCGCGCCGCCCTGCTGCGCGGAGATCGCTCCGATCTGGCTGGGGTCGGCCATCAGTGTGGGCAGGATCGTCCCGTAGACGACGAGGTCGTAGCCGTCGAAGATGATCGCGAGCGTGGCGAGGGCGACGACCCAGATGACGGTGCGGCGGTGCCGGGGACTTGCCCAGGCGGTTGTGTTGTCGGCCATGTCGGCTCCGGTCTGTGAGTGCGGTCACAAATGAAACGGGGCAGAAAGAGGGCCTCACCGGCAGGGGATCCCTGGCCTGTCGGTGAGGCCTGTGGCGGTGCTGGGGTGTTACCCCAGGTCGCCGCCGGCGACGGGAAGAACCGTGCCGGTGATGTAGGAGGCCTCCTCCGAGGCCAGGAAGGTGATCGCGGCGGCCTGCTCGTCGAGCGTGCCGTACCGCTTGAGCAGCGAGGAGTCGACCGTCTGGTCCACGATCTGCTGGTACCAGCCCTTCTCCTGCTCGCTCTGCGCGGCGGGGCCGCGCGCTACCCGGCGGGCGGGGGCGTCGGTGCCGCCGGGGGCGGTGGCGACGACCCGGATCCCGTACGGGGCGGCCTCGAGGGCGAGCGCGGCGGTGATCGCG
Source organism: Rhodococcus sp. M8 (assembly GCF_015654185.1). NCBI lineage: Bacteria > Bacillati > Actinomycetota > Actinomycetes > Mycobacteriales > Nocardiaceae > Rhodococcus > Rhodococcus sp. M8. The sequence continues at coordinate 3,299,892 of NZ_CP064065.1, read as the reverse complement.
TTGACCCCGCCCTTGGCGGCGGCGTAGGGGACGCGGTTGACACCGCGCGTCGCCACGGAGGACACGTTGACGATCGTGCCCGAGCGTTGCTCGATCAGGTACGGCAGCACCGCGCGGCATGTCCACAGCGTCGGGAACAGCGACCGCTGCACCTCCGCCTGGATCTGCTCGGGGGTGTAGTGCTCGTACGGCTTCGCCCAGATCGTCCCGCCGACGTTGTTGACGAGCACGTCGATGCGGCCGTGCTGCTGCCGGGCCTCGTCGATCGCGGACTGCGCTCCCTCGAAAGTCTCGAGGTCGACGGTGACGGAGTGCGACTGGAAACCCTTCTCGCGCAACTCCTTCGCCACCTCGTGCACGAGCTCGGAGCGGTCGACGAGGGTCACGGATCCGCCCTCGGCTGCGATGCGGGACGCGACCACGAGGCCGATACCCTGCGCGGCGCCGGTGACGGTGACGACCCTGCCGTCGAAGCGGCCCGGGTACACGGTGCCGACCGGAAGAAGGGCACTCACGCGAGTTCCACCTTCGCGGACTCCTCGATGGCGCGGCGCATCGTCGCCTTGGCGTGCTCGGCATGGCTGACGATGAGGTCGCGGGCCGCCGCGCGGTCCTTGCGTTCGAACGCCCGCACGATCTGCAGGTGGTCGTGCGGAATCTGCTCGTCCACCCACTGCGCGGTGCGCAGCACCTTGCGCATCAGCTGGGTCACCTCGAGCCGGTTGTACGCCTCGAGCAGCACGGGATTGCCGCAGCAGCGGAACAGGAACTCGTGGAAGGCGGCGTTGGTGTCGGTGAACGCGCCCGCGTCGGTGAAGCGGTCGTGGTCGATCGACGCGGTCGACGCCTCGGCGAGAATCCGGAATTCCACGAGCTGCGCGTCGGTGAGCCGGCCGATGGTCAGCTCCAGCGCACCGAGTTCGAGCGCCATGCGCGCGTCGAACTGGGCGTCGGATTCGGTGACGGGCGGGTGCTCCTCGCCGATCTCGTAGTTGCCCACCGGCACCTGCTCGGCGGCGCCGAGGGACACCGGCAGGCCGGTCTCCTCGGCGGCCCTGGTGGCGGCTTCGAGTTCCCGCTCGGTGGGCCGGGGCGCCGGTTCGGCGGCGCCGGGGGTCGCGGAGTTGTTGAACTTCTCGAAGTAGAAGTTCGTCACCGAGATGCCCTCGTCCGACAGGTGCGTGCGCACCGCCTCGACCATCGGCGGCGGCCCGCACAGGTAGACGTCGACGTCGCCGTCGTTGAGGTGCTTCGGCTCGAACAGGCCGGTGACGTACCCCTTGTTGGGGGCGGTCGACTCCGGATCGGAAACGCAGTAGTCGAACGTGAAGTTCGGCAGCGACCGCGTGTAGGCCTCGAGCTTGTCCAGCTCGACCAGGTCCTGGTCGAAGCTGACGCCGTAGACCAGGTGCACTGGCAGGTCGCTGCCCTCCTCCTGCATCTTCGACAGGATGGCGAGCAGTGGCGCGAGGCCGGTACCGCCGGCGAGCAGGAGGGCGGGGCGCTTACGCTCACGCAGGAAGAAGCTGCCGAACGGGCCGGTGAACTGCAGGGTGTCTCCCACCTGGGCGCGATCACTCAGGTACTCGGACATCAGGCCGCCCTCGGTGATCTTCACCAGGAAGGACAACTGTGGGTCGTTCGGTCCCGTGCTGAACGAGTACGACCGGGTCTGTTCCGTTCCGGGCACGGTGATGTTCACGTACTGGCCCGGCAGGAACACCAGGTCGTCCCGATTGGGGATCTCGACGGTGAAGCCCACGGTGCTGGGAGAGAACCGCTGCAGGTCCGTGATCGTCGCCGTGTACGTCGCGGCCGCGGTCTTCGCGACGTCCGAGGTCGTCGCGATCTGCAGCACGAGATCGGATTCCGGGACCATCTGGCACGGCAGGCAGAATCCCTGCTCGGCCTCGTCGTCGGTCAGCGCCTCCTCGATGTAGTCGCCGCCGTCGTAGTTGCCGGACTCGCACAGTGCCTTGCAGGTACCGCACGCGCCGTCGCGGCAGTCGAGAGGAATGTTGATCCGCGCCTTGTACGACGCGTCGGCGACCGTCTCGTTCGGTCCGCACTTGATGAAGCGGGTCACCCCGTCCTCGAAGCTCAATGCCACCTGAAAGCTCACGGCATGTGCCTCCTTTCGTGAATCGGGGGTGGATCAGACGACGTAGACGTCCACGATGTGGTGGATGTAGTCGTTCTTGAGCACGATCTTCTTCTTCTTGATCACCGGGTGCGGGCCCGAGACGTCGAGGGTCACGAAGTTCGTGCCGAAGTAGGTGTCGGTGGTGTTGTACCGGTAGTACAGCGAGAACCAGTTGTGGCGCAGGTCGATCTCGGTGCCGCGGCGCTCGAGGATCTCGACGTTGGTGATGTTGTGGCCGGTGCGCGGTTCGGGCAGCGACGTCGCGGAGGAGCGGTCGGTGCGGATGCGGAACACCCGGTCCTCGAGGCCACCGCGGTTGGGGTAGTAGATGAGCGAGATCTCGCGCTGCGGGTCCTCGGTGAGCGCACCGTTGTCGTCCCATGCCGGCATCCAGTACTCGGCCTGCGGGTGGTAGCACTCGAGCCACTTCTCGAACTCGCGGTCGTCGAGGAGACGGGCCTCACGGTAGAGGAACTGCTCGATGTCGGTCTGCGTCAATTCCGTTGCGGCGGTCATGTCCTGGTCTTCCTCAGCGCTCGTTCGTGGTGGTGGGCTCGGCGGCGGCGTTCTCGGCGGTTTCCGCCGCGACGGCCTTGCGCATGCTCTCGAGCCAGAAACCGTGCTGGATCGGGTACAGGCCCTCGTCCTCGGTCTTCACGCCGCTCGACAGCACGTTCTTCATGCCGAGGTCCAGCGCGACCTGGTCCGGTCCGTTGAGCTGGTGGGTGGCGCCGCGGCTGAGGTCGTTCCACGGGGCGGCCGACGCGAGATAGGTCTTCTGGCAGGACCGGAACTCCTCGAGGTCGTCCGGGGTGGCCATTCCGGTGGCGTTGAAGAAGTCCTCGTACTGGCGGATGCGGTTGGCGCGGGATTCGGCGCTCTCACCCTTGGGGGCGATGCAGTAGATGGTGACTTCGGTCTTGTCCACGGAGATCGGCCGGAAATGCCGGATCTGCGAGGAGAACTGGTCCATCAGGTACACGTTCGGGTAGAGGCAGAGGTTGCGGGACGCGCCGACCATGAACTCGGCCTTCTTCTCGCCGAATTCTGCGGCGAGCTTGTCCTTGCGGGGGAAGAGCGGGCGGTCCTGCGGGTTGCCCCACCACATCCACAGCAGCAGGTGGCCGTTCTCGAACGAGTGGTAGCCGCCGCCCTGCTTGCCCCAGGTGCCGGCGTCCATCGCCTTGGTCTCGTTGGTCGACTCGCCGGCGGTGCGGCGCGCGGTGGTGGCCGCATAGTTCCAGTGCGTCGCCGACACGTGGTAGCCGTCGGCGCCGTTCTCCGCCTGCAGCTTCCAGTTGCCGTCGTAGGTGTAGGTGGACGAACCGCGCAGCACCTCGAGACCCTCGGGGGACTGGTCCACGATCATGTCGATGATCTTGGTGGCGTCGCCGAGGTGCTCTTCGAGGGGCTTGACGTCCTCGTTCAGGCTGCCGAACAGGAAGCCGCGGTAGCTCTCGAACCGGGCAACCTTGGTCAGGTCGTGGCTGCCGTCCTTGTTGAACCCCTCCGGGTAGCCGGCGTCGCGCGGGTCCTTGACCTTGAGCAGCTTGCCGTTGTTGCGGAACGTCCAGCCGTGGAACGGGCAGGTGAACGTGGTGCGGTTGTCGGTCTTGCGCCGGCACAGCATCGCGCCCCGGTGGCTGCACGCGTTGATCAGGCAGTGCAGCTCGCCCTCCTTGTCGCGGCTGATCACGACGGGCTGGCGACCGATGTAGGTGGTGAAGTAGTCCCCGTTGTTCGGAACCTGGCTCTCGTGCGCGAGGTAGACCCAGTTGCCTTCGAAGATGTGCTTCATCTCCAGCTCGAAGACTTCCTCGTCGGTGAAGATGTTGCGGCGCACTTGGTATCGGCCGCTGGCCGCGTCTTCGACGAGAGCGCCGTCGAGGGCGGCGCGCACATGGTCCAGGGTCTCGGTCATGGGGATCCTCCAGAAAGGGTGTCGGGTCGGCCCCGGCGGAGAATGGGGCTGTTTCCGCGTTATCTCCACCATGCCACCATGTGGCCGCAGTCACACCAGGCAAATGCCTAGGCCTACCTAGGACCCTCGGCAGGAGGGTAGGAAGTCCCCAAACGCCCGGTGCGTCCTTTGGGCTGCTGGAACAGCCCAAAGGACGCACCGGGGGTGGGTCACGTCGCCGAGGTGAACTTCTCCCGCCGGATCCGGCGCGGCGACATCCGGCGCCGCTTGCACGCCTTGACGGCGCTGTCGACGAAGGCCTCGGAGCCGCAGATGTAGCCCGTGTACTCCTTCGCCGACGCCACGTCCTCGACGAAGGCGTCGGGGGCGTAGCCCTCGCGGTCGCCGCCGGACTCACGGCTCAGGCACGCCACGAACCGGAAGCCGGGATGCTGCGCCTCCAGCTCGCGGAAGAAGCCGGAGTCGTAGAGGTCCTCGGCGGTGCGCACCCCGTGGTAGAGGACGATCTCGCGCCGCGGATCCAGCGACAGCGCCTGCCGGACGATGCTCTTCATCGGGGCCAGTCCGGTCCCGCCCGCGAGCAGCACCATGGGGCCGGTGGACTCCGCGTCGAACGTGAAGTCCCCGAGCGGTCCGGTGACGTCGACACGGTCGCCGACCGCGACGGTGCCGAACGCCCACCGGTCGCTCGCGACCCCACCCGGCCGGCGACGGACATGCAGCTCGAGCAGCTTCGCCTCACCCGGGGTGTTCGCCAGCGAGTACTGCCGCCGGACGCCGGTGCCCGGGACAGTCAGTTCGACGTACTGCCCGGCGGAGAATTCGAGCGGCGTGTCCAGGGTGAGCAGCATCCGCCGCGTGTCGTGGGCGATGTCGCGGACCTCGGTGACGGTGCCGACGAGGTCGCGCAGCGCGTGGGTGGCGTCCCGGTCCCGGCCGTCGTCGGTGCGTGGCCGCTCGACGACGGTGTCGCCGCACGGCGTGGCCTGGCACGCGAGGGCGAAGCCCGCGTCGCGTTCCGTCGCGGGCAGCGTCGCCTCGGGGGACGTGCGGTGGTCGACGGCGCCGGAGCGGACCCGGATCTTGCAGGTGCCGCACGTGCCCTGGTTGCACGAATTGGGCATCCACACCCCGCTGCGCAGCAGTGCGTCGAGCACGGTCTGCTCGGGTGCGCACGCGACGGTGGTGTCGCCGACGGTGACGGTGGCGCTCATGTCCTAGACCTCCCAGGTGACGTGCAGGGCGGTGGGTCCGCGGAAGCCCCAGCCCCAGAACTCGACGTCGGCGTTCGTGTCCCGCTCGAGGTTGGGGATGGTGTCGAGCAGTTCCTCGAGGCCGATGCGGCACACGTGGTTCGCGAAGTAGATGCCGGCGCACGCGTGGTTGCCGGCGCCGAACGCCAGGTGCGGCAGCGGCGGGCGGGTCATGTCGTATTCGGTGGGGGCGTCGTACTTGCCGGTGTCGTGATTGGCCGAGCCGTACGACAGGATCACCACGGTGCCTGCCGCGATGTCGACCCCGGACACCGTGGTGTCCCGCGTCGCGAGGCGGGCGGTCGCCGACCAGATCGGCGACGTCCACCGCATGCCCTCGGCGATCGCGCGCGGAATCAGACCCGGCTCGTCGACGACGGCTTCGAACTGTTCGGGCCGGCTGAACAGCCCCGCCAGCGTCGAGGACATGGCGTGCCCCGGCTCCTGCATGGCCCCGAGCAGGAACACGTACAGCGTGGGATAGATGTACTCGCGGTCGCGGGTCTGTCCCTCGGGCATGCCGTCGTGCAGCCAGTGCGACATCGCACTGTCGTCCGGGTGTTCGATCCAGTGGTCGATCAGGGGATCGACGATCGAGCGGATCTCCGCCTTCGCGGCGTCGCCGGCCGCGAACCGCTCCTGGTCGGTGAATTCACCGTGGTCGTCGACCTCGGCGTTGGTGAAGGAGTCGGACAGCTTGTGGAACCACTCGCGCAGCGTGTCGGAGCCGACGTCCTTCAGCCCGAGCAGGTCGCCGAGCGCGCGGACGCTGACCGGTTCGCAGTACCGGGCGACGAGATCGGCGCGGCCGTCGTTCTCGAAACCCTCGAGGTAGCGGCGGGCGATGGGCCGGACCAGGTCCTCGATCCAGCGGTCGACCTCGCTCGGCTGCAGCGCGGGTTCGACCATCGAGCGCAGATCCTGGTGGATGTCGCCGTTGACACCGATGATCGCGGGATGTCCGAACGTGCGGCCGCCGGCCGGGGTGATGATGGCCTCGAAGTCGTCGCTCGTCGCGATGGCGTGGCACGCCTCGGCGGTCGAGGCGACGAACGCGCCGAGGACGGGGACGAAGGCGACCGGTGCCTCGGCCCGCAGCCGCTCGTAGACCGGGTACGGGTTGCGCTCGAGTTCGGTCATGGTGATCTCGTCGATCCATGAAAGGGTGCTCGTCATCGGTAGTGCTCCTCGATGTGTCTTCGGCGGTTAGGCCCCTCGAGCGGGGCCGTTCGTCGGGTGAGGCAGAACATATGACGGCAGTCACACGATCGCCGAGACGATCCGCGCGGCCCCTGGACACATCGCGCGACTTTCTGTGACCGGCGTCTCCGCTACGTACGCTCGTGGTGTGAGTGCGACCGAGATCGGAGACTGGGATGCCGCATCCCGGGCGGTGGCGGACGCGTACTTTCCCCATGAGCTGACCGATTTGTCGGGCACCGACCGGCCGAAGCTGTCGCTGACGACGGTCGATCTCGGCGGGGTGACCCTCGGCCGCCTGCACTGGGGTGCCGACATCGCCATCGCGTGCGACTATCCGGGCGCCTACGAGGTGAACATCCCGGTCACCGGCCGGCTCGAGTCCCGTGGCAGCCACGGCGAGACCGTTTCGGTGCCCGGTCAGGCCACCGTCTTCCGGGCCGACACTCCGAGTGTGATCACCCATTGGGGCGCAACGTGTTCCGTGCTCGGGGTGAAGTTCGACCGGGAGCATCTCGAGCGGGAGGCCGACCGGATCCTCGGTTCGCCGGTGCGATCGAAGCTCGAGCTGCCCGACCAGCTCGACCTGACCGGTCCGGCGAGCGAGTGGCACGGGCTCGTCCGGGCCCTGTCCGAACAGCTCGACGGCGCCCTCGAGGTGGTGCGCAATCCGGTGGTCGGGGCGCAGCTCGCCGGTGCCGTGACCGCGGCGTTCGTCCTGGCCGTCGCCCCGCAGGACGGACCGGCCGGACCCCCGCGGCCGGGCATGATCCGTCGCGTCCTCGACGCCCTGCACGACGATCCCGGCCGGGCGTGGACCTCGGCCGACATGGCCGAACTGGCCGGCACCAGCGTCCGCCGCCTGCAGGAGGCGTTCGCCCACTTCGTCGGCCGCAGCCCGTCGGCGTGCCTGCTCGACATCCGGCTCGACCGCGCCCACGCCGACCTCGTCGCCGGAGCGGGCGCGGTCACCGTCGCCGACGTGGCCTACCGGTGGGGTTTCAGCCACCCCGGCCGGTTCGCCGCGGCGTTCAAGCGGCGCTACGGGACGACGCCCGCGGAGGTCCTGCGCGGCCGCTGACGCACACAGAAGTCCCGGACGTCGACAACCGTCGAGACGCTTGTCGATGTCCGGGACCTGTGTCGTTGCGTGCGCCTACCCGACCCAGAACTGCGGGGTGGGCCGGTCGAACGACAGCTCCGGGAAGTCGTCGTCGCAGATCGGGACCCGGGCTCGGCGCTCGACGTAGTCGTGGCCGTAGGCGCGCATGTGCTCGATGCACGCGACGGTGTATCCGACGGGATCGGGGTGGACGGCGGTGGCCGGCCGGAAGAGGTTGGGAAAACCCTTCGCCGTCAACGTGTTCGCCGTGCACCGCGCACCGTCGCGGCCGCACAGCGGGAGGGTGCCGTCCCCGTCGACGAGGAACTTGGCCCGCGCGACGACGGTCGAGCCGTCGAGGATGTCCCAGCGGTGGTCGACGTCGTCGTAGCGGGCGGAGGTCGCGCCGGCCGTGTCGTGGACGGCCAATCGCAGTTCGTCGCGCAGGCGGCCGGCCGCCCGCAGGGCGGCGAAGGAGCGCCCGAGGACCACGGCGTCGAACTCCGGGACGGGGGCATGGGCGACGGACTTCGAGGCGGTGGTCATCTCGGGCGCTCCTTCGCGGGTGGAACGCCGCGCGCGGGCGGCAGGGGATCGCCCGCGCGCGGCAGCTGGGGGTTACTTGCGGTAGTAGGCGCTGACGTCGTCGTTGCCGATGAGGTCGGGCACGGTCCAGCCGTCGAGGTCGTACTCGCTCATGAACTGCTCGGCCAGGCCCTTCATGCCGGAGACGATGCCGCGGTTCTCGGCGGCGAACAGCAGTTCGGCCTTGACGTTCTCGTGGTTGCCGGAGTAGTTGCGCTCGTACAGTTCGTGGCGGCCGCCGAACTCGGAGCCGATCGAGTCCCACAGGGCCTTCATGACCTTGACCCGGTCCACGGCGGTGATGCCGTCGGAGCCGCGGACGTACTTGTCCAGGTAGGGGCGCACCTCGGGGCTCTTGAAGTCCGCCGCCGACGAGGGCAGGTAGATCAGGCCGGACGCGACGTCCTGCTCGATGATCTCCTTGATCCGCGGGTAGCCGGAGATCATGAACATCCGGTAGGTCAGGCCGTACTCGAGCTTCGGGATGACGGTGTCGCCGATCCACGGCTCGGGGTCGCGGGCCATCGACTCGGTGAGCGACCAGAACAGGTTGCGCCAGCCGATGACCTCCCCGACGCGGGTCTGCACCCCGCGGAAACCGCCGGCGCCGGTGGCGTCGAGGGCCTTGAGCAGCAGGCCCGCGATGAAGTCGAGCTTGACGGCGAGACGGGTGCAGCCCTGGAAGGTGAACCGCGGCAGGAATCCGGACTGCGGGAAGAACGCGTTGATCTTCTCCACGTCCCCGTACATGAACACGTTCTCCCACGGCACGAGCACCTTGTCGAAGATGAAGATCGCGTCGTTCTCGTCCATGCGCGAGGACAGCGGGTAGTCGAACGGCGAGCCGACCACGGCGGCGTTCTGGCTGTAGGAGGCCCGCGAGATCAGCTTGATGCCGGGCGCATCCATCGGCACCGTGCAGATCAGGGCGAATTCCTTCTTCTTGATCGGCAGGCCGTAGTGGGCGATGAAGTTGTAGTTGGTGATCGCCGAGCCGGTGGCGACGACCTTGGCGCCGGAGACGATCAGGCCCGCGTCGGTCTCCTTCTCCACCTTCATGAACACGTCGCCGACCTGGTCCGGGGGCAGTTGCCGGTCCACCGGGGGGTTGATGATGGCGTGGTTCCAGTACAGGACCTTCTCCTGCGATTCGCGGTACCAGCGCTTGGCGTTGTCCTGGAACGGGGCGTAGAGCTCGCTGTTGGCGTTGAGGGTGCCGAGGAAGGAGGCCTTGTAGTCGGGGGACCGGCCCATCCAGCCGTAGGTCATCCGCGCCCAGGTGGCGATGGCGTCGCGCTCGGCGAGCAGGTCGTCGGCGGAGGTGGGGGTGCGGAAGAACGGCATGGTCACCCCGCCGTTGCCGGTGTCGGTGGGACAGGTGAGGGTGCCGACGTGCTCGCCGGTGTGCAGCGCGTCGTAGAGGCGGGCGGTCATGCGGATGGAGTTGCGGAACGCCGGATGGTTGGTGAAGTCCTTGACGCGCTCGCCGTGCAGCCAGATCTCGCGGCCGTCCTTGATCGATTCGATGTACTCGTCCCCGGTCATCGGCCGCGTGGCGAAGTTCTGCTGCCGGTTCGCCGGGGAATCGGCGGCGACGTTCACCGTGGAGCGGTCGATCGTGTTCTCGCCGGGACGGGACTCGAGAGTGGTCATGGATATCTCCTTGCGGGTGAAGGGAACTGGTAAGTGGTTCCGGGCGGTGGTCAGTTCACCGCGGCATCGAGGTGGAGCGGGGTGAACCGGGTCCGGGCGTCGAACCAGCCGCTGTGCGGATCGTCCATCGAGCCGTTCCATGCGGCGGAGGCGCTCGGTGCGCCGAGTTCGTGGAAGGTGCTCCGGTAGAACAGCAGCGGGGCGGTGTCGCGACACTGGGCGTCGACGATCTCGCCGATGTAGATCACGTGGTCGCCGCCGTCGTACTCGCGCCACGGGACGCAGGACAGGGTCGCCGCGGCCCCGGCGAGCACCGGCGCCGTGGGTCCGTCCTCGAACACCGGGCCGGGGGTCTGCGGCCGGCCGGCGAAGTGCAGGGCGGTGTCGACCTGGTCCGCGGCGAGGATGTTCACCGCGAACGGTGCGCCGGAGAGGAAGCCGCACGCCTTCGACGTGCGGGTCAGGGTGACCTGGCACAGCCGGGGCTCGAGGGAGACGGCGGTGAACGCGGTGACCGTCGCGCCGTGGGGTGTGCCCTCGCGGTTGGCGCAGGTGATCACGGTGACGCCACTTGCGAACTGTCCGAAGATGTTCCGGAGCCGACGCTGTTCCATTTCGGCGCTCCTCCCGGGTCGATCCGTGCTGGTGTGATGTAGACCATAGGAGCGGGTGGGTGCCGGCTGCGATCCGCTGAACGCGGTCGCTATCCGGTTAGCGCGGTCGGCGTGACCGATGGCCTCGTTTGCCCGGAGACGTGTTGCCCATCACACTGGGCAGTGGGTCCCGGGTATACCGGGACGAAGGTCCCGAATGGCGAACGGCGCCGAAGGTCCCGGGGACGGAAACGGAGGTACAGGGTGAGGTCGACGCCTGATCCGGCCGATTGGGACGAAGCCGAGCATGTGGTGTCCGACGCATACTTCCCGCACACCCTGGCCCCGCTGGCCGCCGGTACGGAACCGCACGTCGATGTCCGCGCGCTGCAGCTCGGTCCGCTGCGGCTGGCGCGAATCGGATGGGGCGCCGAGGTCACGGTGCAGTCGGACCATCCGGGTGCCTACGCGGTCAACATCCCCCTGTCCGGGCGCATCGAATCGGTGACGGCGGGCCGCGAGGTGGTCTCGGTGCAGGGACAGGCGTCGGTGTTCCGGCCGGACACCGCCGCCACCATCACCCGCTGGACCGACGACTGCGAGATCGTCGGCGTCAAGCTCGACCGCGACTACCTGGACCGTGAGCTGGCGCGGATCCTGGGACGTCCCGACCTGCAGTTGCCGGAGCAGGTGGACCTGACCGGGGAGGCCGGTCAGAGCTGGATGACCCTGCTGCGTTCGGTGGTCGACCAGCTGCGCGCGGACGAGGAGCTGTGGCGCAACCCATTGGTCGCCGAGCAGCTCTCCGGCGCCCTGACCTCGGCGTTTGTGCTCGCGGTGATGCCCGACGGCGGAACCGGCACCGCGGCGCGACCGCGGATCGTCAAGCGGGTCCTCGACCGCATCCACGAGGATCCGGCCCAGCCGTGGACGTCGGCGGACATGGCCGAGCTGGCGGGCGTGAGCGTGCGCCGCCTCCAGGAGGGATTCCGCGAGTACCTGGGGGTCTGTCCCCGCGACTACCTGCTCGACCTGCGCCTCGAGCGGATCCACGAGGAGCTCGCGGCCGGCGACCCGGCGGCGACGTCGGTCACGGAGGTGGCCATGCGCTGGGGGATGACGCACACCGGCCGCTTCGCCGCCGCCTACCGCCGCAAGTACGGCGTGACCCCGTCCGCGACCCTGCGCGGCTGACGAGACCTACCCGCGGTACCCGAGGTCGGCGCTGAGGTCGTTCGCGGACTTCACCAGGCAGTCCACGGCGAGCGCGCGGAATTCCTCGGGCGTGTGCCGGGCCGCCGACGTCGAGCAGGCGAGCACACCGACCACGGTGCCGGCGGCGTCGCGCACCGGCGCCGCCGCCGAGATGAGGCCCTCCTCGAGCTCGGCGGAGGTGAGCGCGTAGCCCTGGGCGCGCACCCGGGCCAGCTCGGCCCGCAGTTCGTCCGCGTTGCCGACGGTCGCGGTGGCGAGCTTCTCGAAACTCGTGTCGGCGACGACCTGCTCGACGGTGTCGGTGGGGGCCCACGCCAGCAGCGCCCGGCCCATCGACGTCGCGTATGCGGGGACCCGGGTGCCCACCGAGACGTTGATGCTCATGATGCGCCGCACCGGGACCCGGGCGGCGTACACCACCTCGGCGCCGTCGAGAACGCCGAGGGAGGCGGATTCGCCGGTGTACTCGGAGATCTCGACCAGCCGCGGCATGGCGGCCTCGACCAGGGCGTGCGAGGCGGAGTAGTGCTGACCGATGCTGAGCACGCGCGGGGTCAGCGACCATCGGCTGCCCGTGTTGCTCACGTAGCCGAGTTTCTGCAGGGTCAGCAGGATGCGGCGGACCGCGGGCCGGGACAGGTCGGTCTTCGCTGCCAGTTCGGCGAGGGACGGGTTGGGGTGCTGTTCGTCGAACGCGAGCAGCACGGCAAAGCCGCGCTCGATGCTTTGGACGAAATCCCGGTCCTGGCTAGGCATTGCTGGCTCCTACCTGCGGTTTCGGCGCCCGGGGCCACCCGGGTGTTGACAATCACCTGTGACTGGACGCACAGTGTGTGTACGCACTGCGATACGGAAGTACGCACAGCGTACAACCCGAGTGGCGAGAGCGCCAGCCCCGCGATCACCACGACAGCTTTCGTGACCATCGTTCGAGCCTCGCCGAGGAGGACACATGACCACCACCGAGAATCCCACCGCCCACGCGTCCGGCAATGCGGCCACCGACAAGTTCAAGAACGAGCGCGTCTCGTCGGACACGTCGGTCGAGCGTGCCGCCGCCATCTACAAGGATGTGCTCGGGGCGTTCGCCGAGATCATCCACAAGCACGAGGTCACCTACGACGAGTACCGCGTGCTCAAGCAGTGGATGATCGACGTGGGCGAGTACGGCGAGTGGCCGCTGTGGCTGGACGTCTTCGTCGAGCACGAGATCGAAGAGGTGCACTACAACCGCAAGCACTTCACCGGCACCAAGGGCAGCATCGAGGGCCCGTACTACGTGGCCGACTCCCCGAAGCTGCCGGCCAAGTGCACCATGCCGATGCGTGAGCAGGACAAGGCGGCCGAGTCCCTGATCTTCAAGGGCCGGGTCACCGACCTCGAGGGCAACGGACTGCAGGGCGCCACCATCGAGTTGTGGCACGCCGACGCGGAGGGCCTCTACTCGCAGTTCGCCCCCGGCATCCCCGAGTGGAACCTGCGCGGCACCGTCGAGTGCGACGACGAGGGCAACTTCGAGATCACCACCCTCAAGCCCGCCCCCTACAAGATCCCCGCCGACGGCCCGACCGGCTGGTTCATCGAGTCCTACGGTGGACACCCGTGGCGCCCCGCCCACCTGCACCTGATGGTGAAGGCCCCCGGCAAGCGCTCGATCACCACCCAGCTGTACTTCCAGGGTGGCGAGTGGGTCGAGGACGACGTCGCGACCGCGACCAAGCCCGAGCTCATCCTCGACCCGCAGCCGAACGCCGAGGGCGTCGACGAGGTGACCTACAACTTCGTGCTCGACCCCGAGGCCTGATCGTCTCCATGGACCGGGTCCACGTGAGTTGACGAATGCCGGTGTCCATCAAGAGGACACCGGCATTCGTCGTCCCCGAGGGTCCACTGTTGCCCGCATCACCGACGATATCCGATTGTGAGCTGTTCGATGTCCGACCCCGACCTGAAGATCGTCTCGATCGACACGACGATCATCGACGTGCCGCTGGTACGTCCGCACAAGTTCGCCACCACCACCGCCGAGAAGCAGCCCATCCTGCTCGTGGCGATCACCACCGCGGGCGGCGTCACCGGTTACGGCGAGGGCGTCGTGCCCGGCGGTCCGTGGTGGGGTGGTGAATCCGTCGAGACGATGAAGGCGATCGTCGACGGCTACATCGCCCCCTACATCGCCGGCCGCGGCGTCGACGAGATCAGCGGCATCATGGTCGACATCGAACGCGTCGTCTCCGGCGCCCGGTTCGCCAAGGCCGCCGTCGACGTCGCCCTGCACGACGCCTGGGCCCGCGCCCTCGGCGTCGGCGTGCACGCCCTGCTCGGCGGCGCCTTCCGCACCGGGGTCGACGTGCGCTGGGCGCTCGGCGCCGCGCCGGTCGAGGAGATCCTCGAGGAGGTCGAGGAGAAGATGGCGGCCCGCCTGAACTTCGCGTTCAAGCTCAAGATGGGCGCGCTCGACCCGAAGGTCGACACCGAACGTGTCGTCACGATCGCGCAGGCCCTCGAGGGCAAGGCCGGCGTCAGCATCGACGTCAACGCCCGCTGGGACCGGTTCACCGCGCTGCGGTACGTCCCGCAACTCGTCGACGGCGGCGTAGAACTCATCGAACAGCCGACCCCCGGCGAGCAGCGCGAGGTCCTCGCCGAGATCAACCATCTGGTGTCCGCCCCGGTCATGGCCGACGAGTCCGTGCAGACGCCGCACGACGCGCTCGAGATCGCCAAGCTCGGCGCCGCCGACGTCATCGCCCTCAAGACCACCAAGTGCGGTGGGTTGCAACGCAGCAAGGAGGTCGTGGCCGTCGCCAAGGCGGCCGGAATCCGCTGCCACGGCGCCACCTCGATCGAGGGGCCCATCGGCACTGCGGCGTCCATTCACTTCGCCTGCGCCGAGCCCGGGATCAACTACGGCACCGAGCTGTTCGGGCCGCAGCTGTTCGCCGTCGAGCTGCTGCAGACCCCGCTCGACTACTCCGACGGGCAGGTGCACCTCCCGCAGGGGCCCGGCCTCGGCGTCGAACTCGACATGGACGTCGTCAAGCACCTCGCCCGCGACTGACCACACCCGTGCGCGGTTTCGGTAGAAGCAGCTACCGAAACCGCGCACGGCCCGAAAGGAGTACGCACCATGGCACTGTTCCACGTTCGCATGGACGTCGACATCCCCCGCGACCTCGATCCCGAGGTGCGGGCCGAGACCGTCGCGCGGGAGAAGGCCTACAGCCAGGAACTGCAGCGCGAGGGCAAGTGGCGGGAGATCTGGCGCATCGTCGGCAAGTACAGCAACATCAGCATCTTCGACGTCGACTCCGCCGACGAACTCCACGAGATCCTGTGGAACCTGCCGCTGTTCCCGTACATGAACATCGAGATCATGCCGCTGACCAAGCACGGATCCGACATCAAGGACTAGTGGCCGCCGGCAGGCCATACTCGGGTAATGGACCTGCCGCTGCACGACGTCTACGCCGAACCGACCCTCGCGGACCTGATGCCGTCCGTGCTCGCGTCCGCGGGGGTGCCCGGCGAGGCCAACCGTCTCGCGCTCGACGAGCAGTCCCGCACCGTCGTGTTGCTCGTCGACGGCATGGGGTGGAACCTGCTGCGGCGCAATGCCGCAGCCGCCCCGTTTCTCACCGGACTCGACGGCCGGCCGATCCGCGCCGGATTCCCCACCACCACCGCGGTGAGTATCGCGTCGCTGGGCACCGGCCTGGCCTCCGGCGCCCACGCCATCACCGGTTACCAGTCCTACGTCGAGGAGATCGACGCCCCGTTCAACTGGCTGCGCTGGACCCTCGCCGGGACCGCAGTCGACCAGCGTGAGCGACTCGTCCCCGAATGGGTGCAGCCCCACCCGACGGCGTTCGAACGCGCCGACGCCGCCGGGCTCACCGTGACCACCGTCGTGCCCCGCAGCTTCGACGGCAGCGGGCTCACCCGGGCCGTGCTGCGCGGCGGCAACTTCGTCGGTGTCTCCGCCTACGGCGACCTGCTCGCCCACGTCGTCGCTGCCGTCGCCGCCGGCGACCGCACCCTCGTCTACTGCTACCTCGGCGAGGTCGACACGATCGGCCACCTCTACGGACCCGAGTCCCCGTCCTGGACCGCGCAGCTCACCGTCGTCGACCGGTTCGTCGAGCAGCTCGTCGCGGCCCTGCCCGCCGGGGCGCGGCTGCTGATCACCGCCGACCACGGCATGGTCGACGCCTCCCGGGGCCGTCGCGCCGACTTCGACCACATCTCCGGCCTCTCGGAGGACGTCGACGCGATCGCGGGCGAACCCCGTTGCCGGCACGTGCACACCCGCCGGCCCGACGCAGTGCTGGAGCGGTGGCGCAACGAACTCGGCGACGACATGTGGATCGGCACCCGCGACGACGTGATCGCCGGCGGCCTGTTCGGCCCGGACCCGTCGCCCGCCGCGTGCCGACGCATCGGTGACGTCGTCGCGATCGGCCTCGGCGAGTCCACGGTGATCCGCTCCGACGGCGAATTGGTCATGTCGCAGCTGCCCGGCCAGCACGGTGCGCTGACCGAGGAGGAGCTGCTGGTGCCGTTGCTGCAGGTCTGAGGGCTGAGGGTTCGGAAGATACGTGTGACGGAGAGTACCTCGACCGGGTATCGGCCTCGTCCTATCGTGGCGTACATGCGCACCCACGGATCGACGATCTGGCACTGGACGGTGAGCCTGCGGGCGATCCTCGTCTTCTGGTTCGTGCGGATCTTCGTGAAGCCGCTCTTCACCTGGTGGCCTGCCACCGATCGGGGCATCGAGACCCTCAGCCGGCTCGACCGTCGCGTCGACAAACTGCTGCCCCGACCGCGTGGCGTCGACATCGACCCCCTGACCCTCGGCGGGGTGCCCAGCGAGCGCATCGAACCGCCGCGACCCGCCCGGGACTCGCTCGCCGGGGTCACCATCCTGTACTTCCACGGCGGCGCCTTCGTGTTCTGCGGCCTCGCCACCCACCGCACCGTCTGCTCACTGCTCGCCGCCGAGTCGGGGGTTCCGGTGTACTCCGTCGCCTACCGGCAGCTTCCCGTGGGCTCGATCGGTACCTCCGTCATCGACGCGATGGCCGCGTACACCGCGCTGCTCGAGACGGTCGAGGACCCCACCCGCATCGTCGTCGCCGGTGACTCGGCCGGCGGCTACCTGGCGATGAAGGTCGCCGAGATCGCCGCGCTGCGCGGCATGATCCGGCCGGCCGCGGTGATCGGTTACTCGCCGCTGCTCAACCTCGAACTCGAGGAGCACGACCCCGACTTCATGAAGCGGGACGCGTACCTGCCGATGCGGCAGGTCGAGAAGCTACGCGACCGCTGGCTCGCCGGTCCCGACTACATCGAGGGCGAGGAGTCGCCCGTCCGTGCCGATCCGGCGCTGTTCCCGCCCGTGTTCTTCTCCGTCGCCGAGTACGAGATCACCCGACCCGACGTCGAGATCATGACCGGCGCCTTCGACGAGGTGGGCGCGACGGTCGAGACCCACCTGTGGGCCGGTCAGGTGCACGCCTTCCCGGTGATAGGGCAGGTGCTGCCCGAGGCCCGCACGCTGCTGCACTACAGCATCGACTTCGTGCGGCGCACCGTCGTCGCGCAGGAGCGTCGCCACACGGCATGACCCCGTCGTGGCGGCCCGATGTCACATCCATTCGATCTGAGTGACGCGGTGTGACATTCGGCCGCGTGCCCGAGCGGTCAGGTGTTGGTGTCGGACGGGTTCGGGGTGTCGGGGAACCCGGCGGACGGGGGGCCGTCCTCGCCGGCCGTGCACGTGACCCCGAGGGTGTAGGCGCTCATCGACAGCGATCCGTACGCGAAGCCGTCGACCAGGGGTTCGACGAGATCGTCGCCCACACTCGCCAGGCCCGCGAGGTACAGCAGCGGCAGGAAGTGATCCGTGGTGGGGACCGCGTGCTCGAAGTCGGCGTGCCCGTCGAGACTCGCGACACCGTCGGGGCGGTCCATGATCATGACCCGCGCCGCCGCGTCGAACCGGTGCGCCCAGTCGAATCCCTCGTCCGGGAGGCGCCGATCCATGCGGGCGAGGTTGTGCACGATGTTGCCGCTGGCCACGACGAGAACGCCCCGTTCGCGTAGCGGCGCGAGCTTCGCGCCGAGTTCGAGGTGGTAGTCGAAATCCTGGTAGGCGTTCAGGCTCAGCTGCACGACCGGCACGTCCGCGGCCGGGAAGGCGTGGGTGAGCACCGACCAGGTGCCGTGGTCGATGCCCCACGAGTCGACGTCCGCGCCGACCCAGGTCGGATGCACGACGTCGGCGATCTCCTCGGCCAGTTCGGGCAGCCCCGGCGCCGGGTACTGCACGTCGAACAGTTGCTGCTCGAAGCCGAAGAAGTCGTGGATCGTGCGCGGGCTGGGCATGGCGGTGACGGCGGTGGCGTTGATGAACCAGTGCGCCGAGATCGCGAGGATCGCACGCGGCGTGGGGACCGCGCGCCCGAACTCCCGCCACGCCCGGGTGTAGCGGTTCGCGTCGAGCGCGTTGCGGGGACTGCCGTGCCCGAGGAACGCGGCCGGCATGCGCGCGGACGGTTCGGCGGCCACGTCAGATGAGCCTCGGCCGGAGCCATTCCACGAGGTCGTCGAGGACCTGCTTCTTCTCCGGTTCGTTGAACACCTCGTGGTAGAGGCCGTCGTACAACTTCAGGGTCACGTCCGGCGACCCGACCCGCTCGGCGACGAGCCGGCTGCCGGCCGGAGCGGTCAACCGGTCCTCGGCGCCGTGCTGCAGCAGGACCGGCAGGTTCAGCGCAGGCAGCCGGTCGGGGAGGCTCTCCCCGGTGACGACGAGGGCCCGCGCGATGCCGGCGGGCACGAGCCCGTGGTGCACCAGCGGATCGGCTTCGTACGCGGCGACGACGTCGGGGTCGCGGGAGACGCCCGCGGAGTCGAGCTTCTGCACCGGTAGCTGCGGCAGCACGCGCCCGATGAGCTTGCCGAGTTCGACGACGACGCGCGGCGTGCCGGAGGTGACGTCGACCGCGGGGCCGGAGAGGACGAGGGCGGTGAGCTCGTCGGGGTGTTCGAGCGCGTAGGCCAGGGCGACGGCCCCGCCCATGGAGTGGCCGAGCAGGAACCGCGGCAGGCCGGGATTGTCGAAGGAGGCGATGCCGAACAGCCGGTTCACGTCGCCGGTGTACTCGGCCATCTCCCGCAGATATACGCGCCTGCCGCCGGAGCGGCCGTGCCCGCGGTGGTCGAGCGCGTACACCGTGAGGCCGAGATCACCGAGGCGCTCGATCACGTGGTCGTATCTACGTGCGTGTTCGCCGAACCCGTGGCACAGCACGAGCACGCCGGTCGGGTCCCCGCCGGGCGACCACACGTCGTAGACGATGCGGGTGCCGTCGGCACTGGTGAACGAAGTCTCGGTTCGCTGCATGATCGCTCCTCACCGCGTGGATCCGCCGCCGGATCGGGTCATCCTTCCACGAAACGCCGCCGGATCGGTGCGCATTTCGGCGACCGCGCGGCTGCGTGTTCAGTCCTCGGGTCCCGGCGGTGCCTCGCTGGTCATCGACCGTCGCAGCGCGAGGATCAGGCTCGACATCGCCGACGAGCGGGGCGCGTCGCTGCGGACCACGCCGCACACCGGGACGCTGAGGCGATTGCGCGCCTCGCGCATGTAGGCCAGGCCCGTCCGTGGGGTCTCCGCGGCGGTGCTCGGGTACAGGACCGTCCACGCCCGCGGATTGGTGATGACGTCGAGGGTGGCGGTGTGGTCGCTCGCGATCGACGGCCCGAGCTGCACCCGGCGTCCCACCGCGCGGAAGGCGTCCTCGATCACCGTGTGGATGAGCACCTGGCTGGGCCGGGGCGGCAGCAGCAGCGGGTAGGGCGCCAGGTCGCCGAGGTCGACGGTGGAGAACGCGGAAAGCGGGTGCCGGCTCGACGTGACGATGACCAGGTCCTCGATCCCCAGTTCCACGGTCTCGAGACCCGGGCGGTCGACGCCGCCGCGGATCAGGGCGACGTCGGCGTCGCCGCCGGCGACGGCGTCGATCCGGTCGGCGAAGCTCTTGATGACGAACTCGATGTCGATCGCCGGGTACTGCTCGCGGACGTGGGCGATGGCATCGAGGCTCTGGGACGCGAAGGTCATGTTCGCGGCGATGCGGATGCGGTTGCGCGGTTCGCGCGCCACCGCATACGCCTGCGCCTCGAGGCTGAGCACCTGCTGCGCGATGGGGACCAGCCGCGAACCGGCGGGGGTCAACCGCACCACCCGGGTGGACCGCTCGAACAGCGACGTATCGAGTTCCTTCTCGAGCCGGGTGATCTGGTGACTGATGGCGGACTGGGAGATGAAGCACTTCTGCGCGGCCTTGCTGAAGCTCAGCTCCTCGCTCACGGCGAGGAAGTAACGCAGCTGCCGGAAGTCCATGCCCCCAATCCTACTTATGAGCGATCGAGATAAGACTTCCGCGAATACGGCAGGTTGGTGGCCATCGGTCTGCCGTCTCCATACGGTGGTTGTCATACATCGACTTCAAGGTGGAGGTAGAGGTAATCGTGGGCAGCACAGCAGTGACCGATCGGACCGAGGTCGTCGTCGTCGGTTCGGGCTTCGGCGCGCTGGCAACGGCGAAGAAGCTCGCCAAGGCCGGGACGCCGTTCGTCCTGATTTCGGAGACCACCGAACATCTCTTCCAGCCCCTGCTGTACCAGGTCGCCACCGGCGTGCTCTCGGCCGGCGAGATCGCCCCGTCGATCCGCTCCATCCTCGCCAAGTACCCCAGCGCGGACGTCCGCCTCGGCCGGGTCGTCGACGTGCGGCCGGACGTGCACGAGGTCGACTACGTTGCCGGCGGCGTCGTCCACACCGTCGGGTACCGCTCGCTCGTCGCGGCGACGGGTGCGCGCCAGGCCTACTTCGGCCGCGACGAGTTCGAGAAGGTCACCTACGCCCTCAAGACCGTCGAGGACGCCGAGCGGCTGCGCCGGCAGATCCTGCGGTGCTTCGAGGAGGCGCACACCACCACCGACCCGGAGCGCCGCCGCAACCTGCTGAGCTTCGTGGTCATCGGTGCCGGCGCGACGGGCGTCGAGCTCGCCGGCCAGATCAAGGAACTCGCGGGCCGCTACTTCGAGCAGTCGTTCCACGACATCAGCGCCGACGACGTCTCCGTCACCCTCGTCGAGGGCGCGGGCGAGGCCCTCCCGGCCTTCGGTGGCAAGCTCAGCGAGTACACCAAGCAGTCGCTGGAGAAGTCGGGTGTCGACGTCGTGCTCGGCACCTTCGTCACCGACATCGACGAGCACGGTGCCACGCTCAAGGCGGGCGACGAGGAGCGCCGGATCACCGCCGAGACGATCATCTGGTCGGCCGGCGTGCGCGCCAACGACTTCGCCGGAGTCCTCGCCGAGCGCACCGGTTGCGCCACCGACCGTGCGGGCCGGCTGCTGGTCAACCCGGACCTCACCGTGGGCGGCTACGCCGACGTGTACGCCATCGGCGACATGACGTCGCTGAACAACCTGCCCGGGCAGTCGCCCGTCGCGATGCAGGGCGGCCGCCACGTCGCGCGGACCATCCTCGGCAAGCAGCCGGTGGGCACCCGATTCAAGTACCGGGACAAGGGCAGCATGGCCATCATCAACCGCTTCCGCGCGATCACCCGCGTCGGAAAGATCGAGCTGAGCGGCTTCATCGCCTGGGTGCTGTGGCTTGCCGTGCACCTGGTCTACATGGTGGGCTTCCGCAACCGCTACGTCGCGGTGATGTCGTGGTTCGGATCCTTCCTCGGTCACCGGCGCCCGCACTTCCACTACGCGCAGGAGCAGCACCGGCTCGACGCCGATGTCCCCGACGACGTGACCGTCACCGCTGCACCTGCCCGGGTCGACCGCGCTCCCGAGAAGAAGCCGGAACCCGAGAAGGTCAGCGTCCGATAGGGCGACTCGACGAGAACCGGGCCCCGTGCCGTTCACTGCGAACGGCACGGGGCCCGGTCTTCTCGCTGCCCCTGCCCCTGCCCCCGGCCTCTGCCGCGGCACCCGTCGCGCATCCGCACTCGGGTGCAGTGCGTTCGCCGGGAATGCCGGGGGACGTGTGTGGTTGGATGCGGCATGACGACTCTTGCCGAGAAGGCCGTAGCGCTGAAATCTCTGCACGTTCCGGGTGACCCGGTGGTGCTGCCGACTGTGTGGGATGCCTGGTCGGCGAACCTGGCGGTGCAGGCCGGTTTCGCCGCGTTGACGATGGGCAGCCATCCGGTGGCCGACTCGGTCGGCAAGCCGGACAACGAGGGTATGACGTTCGAGGAGCTGCTGACCCGGGTCCGGCAGGTCACCGCAGCGGTCGACGTCCCGATCTCGGTGGATGTGGAGGCCGGTTACGGCGAGGCCCCCGCTCGGATCGTCGAGGGGCTGCTCGGGGCGGGCGCTGTCGGATTGAACGTCGAGGACACCGTGCACAGCGAGGGCGGCCGGCTGCGCGAGCCGGCCGAGCACGCCGAGTACGTGGCCGGGTTGCGTGCCGCCGCCGACGCCGCCGGTGTGCACCTGGTGGTCAACGCCCGCACCGACCTGTTCGTCAAGAAGATCGGTGCCGAGTCCGACCGGGTGGACCGGGCGATCGACCGCCTGAAGCTGGCCGCAGATGCCGGCGCCGATGTGCTCTATCCGGTGGGCTTCCACAGCGACGAGGTCCAGCGGCGCCTGACGTCGGAGCTGCCGTTGCCGGTCAATGCGATCGCCCACCCGGCGAAGAACGATCTCGCGTCGCTCGCTGCCCTCGGCGTCGCCCGGATCAGCTTCGGGCCGCTGCTGCAGGCCACCCTGGCCGAGCGGGCGGGTGAGCTGCTGGGGCGGTGGCGCTGAACGATCGCGCAGCGCGCGTTCGCCGGCCGGGTGACTCCGCCGGCGTCCCACTCCGCACCGCTCGGCGACCGCCGACGATCGTCCGTCACGGCTCCGTCCGCGCCGCCAGCGCGTCCAGGTAGTGCTGGTTGTACATCACGCCGAGCACGTTGCCGAACGGGTCGACCACCGAGGCGGTGACGAATCCGGGGCCGTGCTCGACCGGCTTGTCGTGCACCGTCGCACCCATCGATTCGAGCCGCTCGAGGGCGGCCGCGGGATCGTCGACGTGCCAGTAGGTCGTCGCGGGGCCGGGCTGCCCGGGGCGCTCGTGGGCGACGAACCGCCCGTCGATGATCCCGAGTTCGTGCCCGTAGTCGCCGGTGCGGAACTCGAGGTATGCAAGCCTGCCCTCGACGGAGCGTCGGAAGTACGGCTCGACGCCGAGCAGTTCGGTGTACCAGGCACCGGCGGCCGTCAGGTCGTCGGCGAAGAAGCTGACGGTGGAGAGTCCTCGCAACATGGCTCGTTCCTTTCCTCGGGGGGGTGTCGACATCCATCCTGCGGGCGAAAGCGCTCACCTTCCGAGCACTTTTCGTGAGACATTTCGGGGATGCGCGCCGACCGTCTCGTCGCCGTCCTGCTGCTCCTGCAGAGTCGTGGGCGGGTGACCGCCGCCGAGCTCGCCGCCGAACTCGAGGTGTCCGTGGCCACTGCTCGCCGCGACCTCGAGGCGCTGTCCGCGGCGGGGATCCCGGTGTATCCGCAGCCCGGACGCGGCGGTGGGTGGTCGCTCGTCGGCGGCGCCCGCACCGACCTCAGCGGGCTCTCGGCCGCCGAGGCGCAGGCACTGTTCCTGCTCGTCGGCCCCGCGGCGGCCGTCTCCGGTGAGGTCAAGACCGCCCTGCGCAAGCTGGTGCGGGCGCTGCCGTCGACGTTCCGGGCCGACGCCGAGGCCGCTGCGGACGCCACGATGATCGATCCCACCCGGTGGGGCGCGCGAGACCGGCACCGGCCCGAGACGGTCGATGTTCTGCAGACCGCCGTCGTGCGGCGACGGAGAGTGCGCCTCGTCTACACCGACAGCGCGCGCGAGCGTAGTGAGCGGCTGGTGGACCCGTGGGGTCTCGTCGACAAGGACGACATCTGGTACCTGATCGCGGGGACCGATCGCGGCCAGCGCACCTTTCGCGTCGATCGGATCGTCCGGGCCGAACCGACCGACGAACCGGCCGCGCGCCCGGACGGCTTCGCGCTCGACGCCGCGTGGCGGCAGGTCGTCGGCGAGGTCGAGCAGCGGCGGTCACGTACCCGGGCGACCGTCCTGCTCGCGGCCCGGTTCGTGCCGATCCTGCGCGACCACTTCGGCCGGCACTGCCACGCCGCCGGCGAACTCGGCGACGGGCGCGTCCGGGTCCGCGTCGCCGCACCGACGCCGCTGGACATCGCTCGCACTCTCGCCGGCTGGGGCGCGATGATCGAGGTGACCGAACCGCCTTCCGTCCGGGCGGAACTCGCGCGGATCGGCGCGGAGCTCACCGGCCGCTACCGCGATCCGGAAAGCGCCGGTGCGGCACCGGAACGGGACTGCCGGTAGATCCGGCTCGCGGAAGAGGTGCAGGTCTCCCGTGGTGGCGAGGATCCGGCGTGCCGTGCGGGTATTCGGTGACATGGACGATCGGCGGGTCGAATCGGCTTGTGCGAGAAGAAGTGACGTGGCCGGCGAACGGCGGCGATTCGTACGGCGTCCCCTCCGTCCGGCCACGCACGGCGCGGCCCGCCGTGCGTGGCCGGACGGGATCCCGGTCGTGCCGGGGGTAGACTCCCGGCATTGTGGGAGAGCCTGGGGATCGCGACGCCGTGGACGCCATCGTCGCGCATTGGGCCGTGGCCCGTCCCGAACTCGACGTGTCGGGGCTGAAGGTGTTCGGTCGCCTCCACCGGAGCTTCCTCGTCTACAAGTCCCGCATCGCGCCCACGTTCGAGGAGCACGGGATCAACGATTCGGGGTTCGACGTTCTCGCCTGCCTGCGTCGCGCCGTGCCGCATCATCGGCTCACCGCGGGGGAGCTGGCCGACCAGACGCTGGTCACCACCGGCGGGCTGTCGCTGCGCGTCAATCGGCTCGAGCAGGCGGGCCTGGTGACCCGATCGAAGGACAGTCAGGACGCCCGGGTGGTGTATGTCGAGCTCACACCCGCCGGTGCCGCGCTCGTCGACTCGGTCGCCGACGCGCACTTCGCCAAGTTGCGCGCGATGCTCGGCGACCTCGACACCGGCGAGCGCGAGACGCTGGCGCGCCTGCTCGCCCGTCTGGAGCACTCCGCCCGAGCGGCCGAGTTCGAGGACTCGGGCACCGGTGTGGGCGTGGACTCGGACGCCGATCGGCCGGTCTGACGCCGCAGTCGGGCGTCCGCCGAGAAAAATTTCGGGATCTCTATGGCGCCCGCCACACCGCTGTGACCTGCGTCTCCTCCGTTTCGGCCCCGTAAATCCGGCGTAACGAGCGGCTGATCTGGGCATTCGGCTATTGACCTCTTTGCGCTAAGACGATACAAATCTCTTAGTGCAAAGATATCGACTCGGCGCGCACCACCCTCCGGCTCCGCGAGCAGCGTGGTCCGCGTCCGTCCCGACCGAACGGACCTCCCTCATGCCCATTGCTTACGCGTCCCCGCTCCAGGTGGGACCCGCCGAGCACGAGCCCGAGTCCGTCGACACGGTCGACGAGATCCTCGTCGCCGGCCGATGGCAGCGTGGACTCGGTGAGTGCATCGAGTCCGTCGACCCCGCCACCGGCCGGGTCTTCGCGAGCCTGCACACCGCGACCGTCGACGACGTCGACCGGGCCGTCACCGAAGGTCTGCGCGCCGCCCGCGGCGGGTGGTCGGCACTGCTCCCGCACGAGCGTGCACGGGTCCTGCACCGCGTCGGCAACGCCCTCGACGACGAGGCCGAACGGGTGGCACGGCTCCAGACCCTCGACACCGGCAAGACACTGCCCGAGACCCGGGCCCTGGTTGCCAGCGCCGCCAACACGTTTCGTTACACCGCGGCCGCACTCGAGACGATGGACTCCGCACTGACCACGCCCCGGGGGCCGTGGTTGACCATGTCGACGTACCAGCCGATGGGCGTCGTCGCCGCGATCACGCCGTGGAACTCACCGATCGCGTCCGACGCCCAGAAGATCGCCCCGGCCCTCGCCGCCGGCAACGCCGTCGTGAGCAAGCCGCCGGTGTGGGCGCCGTGGGTGACGCTGCGTCTCGCCCGCATCTGCGAGGCGGCCGGGCTGCCCGCGGGGGTGCTCTCGGTCCTGCCGGGATCCGGGCGCACCGTCGGCGAGGCGCTGGTCCGGCACCCGGACGTCGCCAAGGTCACCTTCACCGGCGGCACCGAAACCGGCCGTCACCTCGCGCATCTCGCCGCCGACAAGCTCATGCCGATCACGCTCGAACTCGGCGGCAAGTCCCCGACGATCGTGTTCGAGGACGCCGATCTCGAACAGGCCCTCGCCGGCGTCCTCTACGGCGTCTTCTCCTCGTCCGGGCAGAGCTGCATCGCCGGATCCCGGATCTTCGTCCACCGCAGCATCGCCGAGACCTTCACCGGCGAACTCGTCCGGCGCGCAGCGGCCCTGCGTCTCGGCCCCGGCACGGACCCGCGCACCCGGGTGGCTCCGATGGTCACCTTCGCGCACCGGGACCGGGTGGCCGCGATGGTCGACGACGCCGTCGCCGCCGGGGCCCGGGCGTTGTGCGGGGGCGCGATCCCGGCCGACGAACGGCTCTCGTCCGGCGCGTACTACCCGCCCACGGTGCTCACCGGAGCCGACAACGCCGCGACGATCTGCCGCGAAGAGGTCTTCGGTCCGGTGGCCGTCGTGCTGCCCTTCGACGACGAGGAGGACCTGATCGCGCAGGCGAACGACTCGGTATACGGGTTGGCCTGCGGCATCTGGACCTCCGACTACCGGCGGGCGTGGCGCGTGGCCGGCGCGGTGAAGGCGGGCACCGTCTGGATCAACACCTACAAGCAGTTCAGCATCTCGACGCCCTTCACCGGTCTCGGCGACAGCGGTCTCGGCACCGAGAAGGGACGCGAGGGCATCCGCCAGTACTGCGATCAGAAGAGCATCTACCTCGACCTGTCCGGCGAACCGATCGCCTGGGCCACCCCCGACCCGACAGAAACCCGAAAGGACTTTTCCCGGTGACCGATTCGATTACCGCGACCCACGACCGCACCGCCCACCCGTACAGCCCCGCCTACGCCGTCGCCGGCTTCGGGTTCGTCTCCGGCGCCCTGTCGGTCGACGAGCACGGAATCGCCGTCGACGGTACGACCCCCGCCCTCGACGCCGCGATCGCCCGCCTCGGCGAGCGCCTCGCGACCATCGGCATGACCCTGGCCGACGTCGTCAAGACCACGTACTTCGTGACCGACGTGACGCTCCGCGACGAGGCGAACCGCCACTACGAGAAGGTCTTCGCCGAGCCCCGGCCCGCCCGCTCGTTCGTCGAGGTCGCCGCCCTGCCCTACGGCGCCACCGTCGAGATCGAAGCCGTCGCGCATCGCGCCTGAACCCCCCACCGCACGAAAGGACCCACCTCATGGCCGCACCCGAGAAGACCACCGTCGACCTCGAAGCCCTCATCGACTCCTGCATCGCCAGCCGCGACAGCCGCTACGAGGACTGGGACACCCTCGGCTTCCAGGCCGCCAAGGGCGGAGATCGCTTCAAGCGCGCCCAGATCCGCTACATCGGCTCCGGTGCCACCGGCAACCACGAGGGCGACGCCCGCACGCTGCCCGCCGAGCACTTCACCCTGTCCAACATGCGGCTGCCCGCCGGTGCGGTCGGCCCGGAGCACACCCACCACGACGTCGAAGAGGTGTTCTTCGTGCTCGAGGGTGAGCTCGAGGTCGCGGTCCACGACGTCGAGGACGGCACCCGGAAGGCCGTCCGCCGGCTCGGCTACCGCGACATGATCCGCGTTCCCGCCGGCGTGCCGCGCAGCCTCGCGAACGTGGGCGACACCGACGCCCTGTTCTGCGTGATCATCGGCGCCGCGAAGCCGCAGCTGCCCACCTACCCGCCGAGCTCGGAGATGTACGGCGTCACCCGCTGACGCCGCCGAGAAGACCCTCCACCGACAGGGAGATCACCGATGGAGCAGTCCGTCCGACGTCGCCTCCGCGTCCACCAGAAGACCTGGGAGGCAGACGGAGTCACCAGCGTGACGTTCGTCGATCCGGCCGGTGCGCCGTTGCCGCAGTGGCAGCCGGGCGCGCATCTCGCCCTGCACCTGCCGAACGGTGTGGTGCGCGAGTACTCGCTGTGCTCGGATCCGCGGGACACCACGCGCTGGACGGTCGCCGTGCTGCGCGCCGAGCGCTCCCGCGGGGGCAGCGCCTACGTGCACGAGTCGCTGCAGATCGGCGCGGAGATCGACGTCGACGGACCGCGCAGCGCCTTCGCCCTCGACGCCGCCGCGACCGACCACGTCCTCGTGGCCGGCGGCATCGGCATCACCCCGATCGTCGCGATGATGCGGGAGCTGCGGGCGACGGGACGGCCGTGGCGCCTGCTCTACGCCGGACGCTCCCGGCAGGCCATGGCGTTCGTCGACGAGATCGCCGCCCATCCCGCCGAGCAGGTGACCGTCCACGCCGACGACGAGGCCGGGGGCCTGCCGGACCTCGCCGGGCTGCTGTCCGGCCTGCCGCCGACCGCCGTCGTCTACTGCTGTGGCCCCGCCCCCCTCATGGACGCGGTGGCCGCGACCGTCCCGGACCCCGGTCAGGTACGCACCGAACGGTTCGCGGCCCCGGAACCGGCGCCGCGCCAGGGGGAGGACACCGCCTTCGACGTGATCGTCGAGAGCACCGGCCGCCGCATCCCGGTGCCGCCGACCGTGTCGGTGCTCGACGCCCTCGCCGCCGCCGGTGTGCCCGTACCCAGCTCGTGCACCGAAGGCATCTGCGGGACGTGCGAGGTCGGGGTGATCAAGGGCGACGTGGACCACCGCGACTTCCTGCTCACCGAGTCCGAACACGCCGCCGGATCGACGATGTTCCCGTGCGTGTCCCGTTGCCGCTCCGCCGAACTCGTACTGGATCTGTGAGAAGGGAACCGGAACGCATGTACCACCACCAACTTCCGCGCTACAGCGACTCGCCCGTCTGCCGGCTGCGCGCCCTGCGCTCGGTGACCCTCTCGGTGCCGGACCCCGCCGCGTCGCGGGACTTCTACCACGAGGCCTGGGGACTGACGACCGTCGATGCCGACGGCGACCGATTCTGGCTGCGCGCCACCGGACCCGAGCATCACGTGCTCGCGGTCGAACGGGCCGACGTCAACGCGCTGGGACGGATCAGCTTCGCCCTCGCCACCCCGCGCGAGGTCGACGACGCCGCACTGGCCCTCGACCGGCTCGGCATCCCGCTGCTGCGCACGCCGGGCCCGCTCGACGACGCCGGGGGCGGCTACGGCCTGCAACTGGTCGATCCGGAGGGGCGGTGCCTCGAGTTGTCGGCCGACACCCACGCGGTGACCGAGCAGGAACCGGCCGGCCGCCGGGCCATCCCCCGCAAGATCGCCCACGTCGTGCTCAACACGACCGACATCGAACGCACCACCGCCTTCTACACGCAGGTGCTCGGCATGCGGGTCTCCGACTGGTCGGAACGGCAGATGTCCTTCCTCCGCTGCAACTCCGACCACCACGTCATTGCGCTCAACCGGGCGTCGTGGCCCTCGCTCAACCATGTGGCGTACGAGATGCAGAGCCTCGATCACTTCATGCGCGGCATCGGCGGGCTCCGGGCGCACGGCATCGCGCCGCAGTGGGGCCCGGGCCGGCACGGCCCCGGCGACAACACCTTCTCCTACTTCACCGACCCCGCGGGCCTGGTGTGCGAGTACACCTCCGAGGTCGCCCAGATCGACGAGGACGCCTGGCTGTGCCGCACGTGGAAGCGCACACCGGAACTGTCCGACCAGTGGGGGACGGCCGGGCCACCCACCACGACCGTGCGCGCCGCCATGGCCGGCAGCCCCGACCCGGGTCACCGCGACCGCGTCGAGGCCCGCGACGCCGACTACTTCTACGGGGCCGGCCTCGCGGCCGGAGCGCCGTCGTGACCGCGGACGCCGCGGTGACCGGGCACCTGCACGTCGCGCGGCTCGGGACGGGGGAGCCGGTGCTCCTGCTGCACGGCATCGGCGGCAACGCGAACTCGTGTGCACCGCTCGCGGCGGAACTCGCCGCCCGCGGACACGCGACGTACCGGCTCGACGCCGCGGGGTACGGCCGCTCCGCCGACCCGGTCGACGTCCGGCACGACCACGCGACGGACGTCCTGGACGTCCTCGACGACATCGACCCGGTCCGGCCCGTGCACCTGGTGGGCACGTCGTGGGGCGGAGTCGTCGCACTCGAGGTCGCGCGGCGCCGGCCCGACCGGGTGCGCACGCTCGTCCTCGCCGACAGCACCCGGGGCTCGGGCACGTCGCCCGAACGCGCCGCCGCCATGCGCGACCGTGTCCGCGCCCTGCGCGAGGCCGGCGCCGACCGGTTCGCGGCGGAGCGGGCACCGAAACTCACGGCGCCCGGAGCGCCCGGCGCCGTCCGCTCACGCGTCGCCGCCGACATGGCCGCCGTGCGCCTCGCCGGATACGCGGCGGCCGCGGAAGCCATGGCGACCACCGACCACGGGCCCATCCTGCCCACCCTGACCGTCCCCACCCTGGTCCTCGTCGGCGAACACGACGTCGTCACCGGCGTCGCCGAATCGCAGCTCCTGGCGGACGCGATCCCCGGGGCACGGCTCGTCGTCGTCGCCGATGCGGGTCACGCGGCGATCCAGGAGCAGCCCCGCACGGTCGCCCGCGAACTCGTCCGATTCTGGGAAGGAGCTGCGTGA
The DNA here is from genome assembly GCF_015654185.1 of Rhodococcus sp. M8. Taxonomy (NCBI): domain Bacteria; kingdom Bacillati; phylum Actinomycetota; class Actinomycetes; order Mycobacteriales; family Nocardiaceae; genus Rhodococcus; species Rhodococcus sp. M8. Next base: position 3,269,468 of record NZ_CP064065.1, on the reverse strand, counting down.
TGAGCGGAACCGTCGTGGTGACCGGGGCCGGCCGCGGCCTCGGCTACTGCATCGCCGAGCGGTTGTGTGCCGACGGACGCCGGGTGGTGATCGCCGAGCGCAACGCGGACACCGCCGAGGGCGCCGCCCGTGCCCTGCGCGAACGCGGCGGCGACGCGATCGCGGTGGTCACGGACATCGCCGATGCCGGCTCCGTGCGCGCTCTCGCGTCGCGACTGGCGGACGAGGGGCCGCTGACGGGCCTGGTCAACAACGCGGCCATCGCCGACGGCGTCGGCGGGGACGCATTCTGGGAACTGTCCGAGAGCGAATTCGACCGCATCACCTCGGTCAACGTGCGCGGCACCTGGATGGTGACCAAGCACCTGTGGCCGCTGCTCGCCGCCAACCGGGGCGCGATCGTGAACATGGCGTCCGACGTGGCCTTCTACGGATCGCCCCGGCTGATCCACTACGTCGCCTCCAAGGGCGCCGTCGTCGCGATGACCCGTTCGATGGCCCGGGACGCCGGCCCGCACGGGGTGCGGGTCAACGCCGTGGCCCCCGGGCTCGTCCGGGTCGAGGCCACCGAATCCGTTCCCGCCGCCCGCTATGCCACCTACGCGCAGGGCCGCGCCCTCCCGCGTGACCAGACCCCCGAGGACGTCGCCGGGGTCGTCCGGTTCCTCCTGTCGGAGGACGCCGCCTTCGTCACCGGCCAGACCGTCGTCGTCGACGGCGGATTCGTCCTGAACTGACCTGCTCGCCCGGCGAGCACCCGAACCCCACGGAGATCCCATGGACCTGCACCTCACCGGACGCACGGTGATCGTCACCGGCGCGAGTTCCGGTGTCGGCCTCGCCACCGCCCGGATGCTCGCCGCCGAAGGCGCCCGAGTGGCACTGTGCGCGCGGGACCTCGACCGCCTGCGCGCCGCCGCCGGCACGTTGGCGGCCGACCCGGCCGATGTCCTCACCGTCGCGTGCGACGTCACCGACCGGAACTCCGTGCAGGCCTTCGCCGATGCGGTCGTCGACCGGTTCGGGGGGATCGACGGGGTGGTGTGCAACGCCGGGCGCTCGCTGATGTCGACGCTCACCGACACCACCGACGAGCAGATCCGGGACGAGTTCGAACTCAAGATTTTCGGCGCGCTGCATCTGATCCGCGCGGCACGGCCGGCGCTCGCGAAGTCCGATGCGGCCTCCGTGGTGATCGTCAACGCGATCCTCGCGCGGCAACCCGAGTTGCGGCTCGCCGTCACCTCGGCGGCCCGTGCCGGACTGCTCAACCTGGCGCAGTCCCTGTCCGGGGAACTCGCACCCGACGGCATCCGCGTCAACTCCGTGCTGCTCGGCCTCGTCGACACCGGTCAGTGGCAGCGCCGCCACGCCGAATCCGGCGACGGCCGCGCCTTCGACGAGTGGAGCGCCGAGATCGCCGCCGACCGCGGGATCGGACTGGGCCGCTTCGGAATCGCGGACGAGGTCGCCTTCCCCGTCACCACCCTGCTCTCACCCCGCAACAGCTACGTGACCGGCGCGACCGTCGACGTCGGCGGCGGTGTCGGGCGCTACGTCTGACCCGCCAGTGGTCATCTGCATCGGAGGAAACATGGACACCCCCTCATCCGCGCCGGGTCGGCGCGCCACCGGCGGCGACGTCCTCGTGTCGGTCATGCGCCGGCACGGCATCGACACCGCGTTCGGCGTCGTCAGCATCCACAACCTTCCCCTCGTCGAGGCCGTCGCCCGCGACCTGAACTTCGTCGAGGTGCGGCACGAGGCCGCCGCGGTCAACGCCGCGGACGGGTACGCCCGCGCCTCGGGCCGCATCGGCGTGGCGCTGACGAGCACCGGCACCGGCGCCGGCAACGCCGCCGGATCGATGATCGAGGCCCTCACCGCCGGCAGCCGCGTCCTGCACGTGACCGGCCAGATCGAAAGCGAATACCTCACGCCCGAACCGGCCGCGTCGAGCCGCGGCGTGATCCACGAATTTCCCCGGCAACGGCAGATGCTCGACGCCGTCTCCCGGTACGCGACGACGATCACCGACGCCAAGGACGCCGAGGCGGAACTCGAGGCCGCGATCGCCCGCATCCTGTCGGCACCGCAGGGACCCGCCAGCGTCGAATGGCCCACCGACCTGCAGTATCTGGCGTCGCCGGACGAACAGCGAGCGGCGGAGGCCCGGATCGCACAGCCACCGGCCCCCAATGCTGCTGCGCTGGAGCGCGCCGCCGCGGTGCTCGCCTCCGCCGAGCGGCCCCTGCTGTGGCTCGGTGGGGGCGCCGCCGGCGCCGGCGACGAACTGCGCGCCCTCGCGGACCGGCTCGGGGCCGGGATTCTCACCAGCAACTCCGGACGGGGCATCGTGTCCGAGGACGACGACCTCGTCGTCGGGAACTTCGCGGCGTCCCCCGAGGTCGCCGGGCTCCTCGCCGACGCCGACGTCCTGCTCGCCGTCGGAACCCACTTCCGATCCAACGAGACCAAGAGCTACCACCTCACGCTGCCTGCGACGCAGGTGCAGATCGACATCGATCCCGCCGCGATCGGCCGGGTGTATCCGGCCACGGTCGGAATCGTCGCCGACGCCCGCACGGCACTGCGCGGCATCCGCGACGCGCTCGACGGCACCGTCCGGCGCGACGAGTGGGCGGCCCGGGTTCAGGCGGCGCGGAAGCGCAGCCGGGCCGCGCTCACCGCGTACATCGGCGGCTACGCCGAGATCTGCGAGGGCATGCGCCGCGTGCTGCCCCGCCGGTCGGTGGTCGCCCGCGACGTGACGATCCCGTCCAGCCAGTGGGGCAACCGCCTGCTGCCGTTCTACGAGCGCGAGACCAACATCTTCCCGCTCGGCGGCGGCATCGGGCAGGGCCTCGCCATGGGGCTCGGCGCGGCCCATGCCCGCCGGGACGTTCCGACGGTCGTGATGGCCGGGGACGGGGGTCTGGCCGTGCACCTCGGCGAGCTCGCCTCGCTCGCCGGGTCCGACGCCTGGTGCGTCGTGCTGGTGTTCAACGACGGCGGCTACGGCGTTCTCCGGAACATGCAGGAGGCCAACGGTTTTAGTCGGTCCGGGGTGGACCTGCACACGCCGCGGTTCGATCTGCTCGCCGCCTCGATGGGCATGCCGTACACCCTCGTGCAGCGGCCCGGCGTCTTCGAGTCCGCGTTGGGGGAGGCGATCGCGACGCGCCGGCCCGCGCTGGTCGAGGTCGACGTGACCGCCCTCGACCCGCAGCCCGGACCGTTCGTGCCACCGGTGCACGTGCCGACGGGAGGTGCCCGATGACCCCGCTGATTCGCGCCGAGGCGGCCTGGTGGACCGACGGGCAGGCCGCCGCCGCGCTGCGCGACGGCCGCGCGGTGCACCTGTACGCCGCGGGCGCCGACGCCGAACCCGCCCTGCGCGCGGCCGAGCGTCACGGCACCCTGCTGCGCAGCCTGATCCTGGCCGATCCCGTGTGCGACGTCGACGCCGTCGCCGGCCTCCTCGGCCGGATCACCGTCCCCACGCTGGTGGTGGCCTCCGCTCTCGGCGACGACACCGATCTGTCCGTACCGCAGCGGCTCGCGGGCGAGATCGACAACGGAGTCTTCGTCGTCGTCGACGGATGTCCGGCGCCCGTCCACCTCACCCGGCCCGAGTCCTTCACGGAATGGGCGAGCGCCTTCGCCGCCATCGCCGAGGGACTCGCCGCCCGCTACCGGTCCGGGCTCGCCGCCCCCACCCCCCACATCGAAGGAGTTCTCGCGTGAACCGCACTGCGACGGCACGATTCACAGAACCGTACCTGGAACCACGACAGACCCATCCCGATCCGCTGACCCCCTACGAGGACAAGCTCGCCGGGTCGCTCATGGAGATCTTCGGGACCGGCACCCACGACCTGCCCGGTGTCGTCGAGGGACTCAACGGCCTGGGCCTGCACGGCCCCGACGGCCGGCCCTGGACCGAGGACACCTTCCGCGCCGAAATGCGACGACTGGGGAGATGACATGACCACCTTCGAGACTGCACAGACCACCACCAGCGGCGCCCCGCGCCCGGCCGGACCGCGGTTCGCCGTCGGCACCCGCCGGCCGATGGACGCCGACGAGATCGCGGCGACCGGCCTGCGCGACCGCTGGTACCCGATCCTTCCGTCGCGCATGGTCGAACCGGGCGCGATGGTCAAGGTCACCCGCCTCGGCGTGGACTGGCTGCTGTTCCGCGACGCCCGGGGCGCGGTCCACATGCTCGAGGACCGGTGCCCGCACCGCAGCGCCCCGCTGTCGGTGGGGCAGCACCTCGGTGACCGCGTCGCCTGCCTGTACCACGGCGTGCAGGTCGACGGAACCGGCACCGTCGTCTCCGTGCCCGGCATGCCCGGGTGCGCGCTCGAGGGCAAACGCGCGACCGCCTCGCTGTCGGTGGTCGAGGCCGCCGACACGATCTTCGCGTTCGTGCCCCTGACCCACGACTCCGTGCCGACGCCGTTCGTCCTGCCGGACCGGCTCGCGGACGAGGAGGTGTCGTGGTTCCCCAACTACGCGGAGTGGGCCGGGCCGTGGCGCTTCTACATGGACAACGTGCTCGACCCGATGCACGGGGCCTTCCTGCACCGCAACTCGCACTCGATGTTCGGCGGCGACACCTCGGCGCGGTTCCGGATCCGCGAGACCGACCGCGGGTTCTTCTTCGAGAAGACCGACCAGCGCGGCGTGAACTTCGACTGGGTCGAGTTCGTGCGCGGATCGATGGACTACGTGGACCTCGAGATCCCCTACGCCCCCAATGCCGGTCCCGGCGGCGTGTTCGGCATCGTCGGCATGTGCACCCCGATCGACCGGGACCACTCCGCCATCTTCCACTGGCGCACCCGGCGGGTGTCGGGCTGGGAACGGGAGGCGTGGCGCTTCCTGTACCGGACCCGGCTCGAGGAACGGCACTGGGAGGTGCTCGAACAGGACCGCGCCGTCCTGGAGGCGCTGGCCGCGGATGCCGACGTCGAGGAACACCTCTACCAGCACGACCTCGGTGTCTCCCGGATCCGCCGGATCTACCGGGCCGACGCGAAGCAGCAGGCGGCGGTGCTCGCGGGAGTGCCGGCGTGAGCGGCGGGACCATGATGCTCACCGTGGTCCTGCGGCACGATCAGAGCCGGAACCTCGAACAGTTGCAGGGCCGGCTCGACGACGCGGACTGGTGGCACGGGTTCCCGCCCGAGGGGTGCGAGGTCGTCTCGTGGGTGGTCGCGATGGGGATCGGGCAGATCGTGACCCTGCGGCTGCCCGCCGATCGGCTGGCCGCCGTCAACGTCGAACTCGAGCGCCGCGCGTGGGGCGTGTTCCGCACCGAGTGCTACCCGACCTACGACTTCGTGCCGGTGCGGGAGCGGCTGACCCGCGAATCCGACGAACGTCGCGGCGCGGTGCTCCGATGACCCGGGTGGGTCACCCGGCCGTTCCGGAGCCGCCGCGGCTGGACATGTTCAGCAACGCCCGCGTCGTCGGCCGGCACTTCTTCGTCTCCGGCATGCACGCCGGCACCCCCGACGGTCCCGTCGGCGGTGCCGACGTCTACCGCCAGGCGCGGGAGGCGTTCCGACGCACCCGCGCGCTGGTGGAAGCCTGCGGCGCGCAGGTCGACGACATCCTCGCGCTGCGCATCTACGTCACGGACATCGGAGCCAAGGCCGCCGTCGGGCGGGCCCGCGCCGAGGTGTTCCGCGGCGACTTCCCGTGCTCGACCCTGGTCGCGGTGTCGGCCCTGGTCGAGGACGGCCTCAGCGTCGAGGTCGAAGCACAGGGAATCATCTCGGCGGCCGCGACGGCGGACGCGTAACCTTCTGATTCGACGCCCCTGGCAGGGCATCGACCGACCCGAGGACGCCACCATGCGCGGACCCAACACCACATCGTCCACTTCCCGAACCGACGAGGCAGCGCCGAACTGGCCCGTCCTCGTCCTGACCTTCGTCGCCGTCGTCCTCGACGGTTACGACACGATCGCCCTGGGCCTGTCGGTCCCGGCGCTCGCGAAGGACTGGGACGTCGCCCCGTCCCACTTCACCCCCGCACTGTCCCTGACCAGCGTCGGCGTGGCACTCGGTTACCTCGCCTGCGGCCGGATCGTCGCACGGTTCGGCGCCCGGCGCGTCGTGCTGGCCGCAGTGGTGGTGTTCACCGTCGGCTCGCTGCTGACCGCGTTCGCGTCGACGATCACCGAACTCACCGCCCTGCGCGTGCTGACCGGCCTCGGCCTCGGTGCGGTCCTGCCGGCGGCCGTCTCCCACGCGACGGCCCTCAATCCCGCCCGGCTGCGGCAGTCGATCGCCGTGTTCGTCACCATGGGCATCTCCCTCGGTGCGCTGATCGCCGGGGTGCTGGGCACGCGCCTGATCGGCGCGTTCGGCTGGGAATCGGTGTTCCTCGTCGGCGCCGCGGCCTCGGCCGTCCTGTTGCCGCTGCTGTGGATCGGCCTCCCCGACGGACGCGCCGCCGCCGGCGAGCCCGCGCCGGCCGCCGCCGCGACCGCGTCGGCGGTGCGCGAGGCGTCCGTCGCGCGCCTGTTCGACCCGGGGCTGCGGAGCCGCACGCTGCTGCTGTGGGGCTTCTCGTTCCTGATGTTCACCGTGTACTACGTCTTCTCGTCGTGGTTGCCGACGCTGCTGACGAGCTACGGGTTCTCGGCTGGGCTGGCACCGTTGGGCTCGGCCGCGCTCGGGGTCGGCAGCATCGTCGGTGCGGCGGTCCTCATGATCGGTGCGCTGCGGTTCCGGATGTCGTCGGTGCTCCTGGTCACCACGTCGCTGGCGATCGTCTTCCTCGTCGTGTCCGCGTTCCTCGGTCCCGACAAGGTGCTCTTGCTGATCGTGTTCGGCGGCGTGGGCCTCGGCATCCAGGCCGGCATGATCGGTCAGACCGCGCTGTCGGTGTCGATGTACCCGCAGGGGACTGCGACGACCGCGGTCGGCTGGTCCGCGTCCATGGGACGGCTCGGCTCGGTCGTCGGCCCGGTGGTGGGCGGCGCGCTCATCGGCCTCGGCGTCCCGACCGGCACCATCGTGCTGGTGGCGTGCGTTCCGGTCCTGGCCGCCCTGGTCCTCATCGCGGTGCTCGGCTGGATCACCGCTCCGAAGACCCTCTCGAAGTCGGCACCGGCGGCCGTGCCCGCAGGCCGCTGACGCGGCCGGTGTGTCCTTCGGGCTGCTGGAACAGCCCGAAGGACACACGGGCGTTTACGCCCTCTCGAACACCGCGGCCAGGCCCTGGCCGCCGCCGATGCACATCGTCTCGAGGCCGTAGCGGCCCTCCCGGCGGTCGAGCTCGCGCAGCAGGGTGGCGAGGATGCGGCCGCCGGTCGCGCCGACGGGGTGGCCGAGCGAGATGCCCGACCCGTGGGGGTTCAGGCGCGCATCGTCGGGCTCGAGGCGCCAGCTGCGGGTCACGGCGAGGGTCTGCGCGGCGAACGCCTCGTTGAGCTCGATCACGTCCATGTCCGCCAGGCTCAGGCCGAGGCGGCCGAGGGCCTTCTCCGTGGCCGGGACCGGGCCGATGCCCATGGTGCGCGGCGGCACCCCGGCCACCGCCCAGCTCGCCAGCCGGGCCAGCGGGCGCAGGCCCAGCTGCGCGGCCTTCTCGGCGGTGGTGACGATCGCCAGCGCGGCACCGTCGTTCTGACCGCTGGCGTTGCCGGCGGTGACGGTCGACTCCGGGTCGATCCTGCCGCGGATCGGGCGCAGCTTGGCGAGGGATTCGACGCTGGTGTCGGCGCGCGGATGCTCGTCGGTGTCGACGACGAGCGGATCACCCTTGCGCTGGGGCACGGCCACCGGGACGATCTCCTGCGCGAACACGCCGTCCTTCTGCGCGGCCACGGCGCGCTGGTGCGACTGGACCGCCAGGGCGTCCTGGTCGGCGCGGCTGATGGCGAACTCGGCGCGCAGGTTCTCGGCCGTTTCGATCATGCCGCCCGGCACGGGGAAGTCCCGGCCGCCGGCGGTGACCCGGGCGCGGGCCAGACGGTCGGACAGGGCCACGGCCTCACCCTTGACACCCCAGCGCATGCCGGTGGCGTAGAACTCGGCCTGGCTCATGGACTCGGCACCACCCGCGAGGATCAGGTCGCTGCCGCCGGACTGGACCTGCATGACGGCCTGCAGGACGGCCTGCAGCCCCGAGCCGCAGCGACGGTCGACCTGCTGGCCCGGAACCTCCACGCCGAGACCGGCGTTGAGGGCGGCGACGCGGCCGAGGGCGGGAGCTTCCCCGTTGGGCGAGGCCTGGCCGAGGATCACGTCGTCGACGTCGGAGCCGGAGATACCGGTGCGGGCGACGAGCTCGCGAATCACGGTGGCGGCGAGGTCTTCCGGTGCGACGTCCTTCAGGACGCCACCGAAGCGGCCGACGGGGGTACGGAGGGGTTCGCAGATCACTACGTCGCGCATGGCAGTTTCCTTGTCGATATTCGGGGTCAGTGCTTCTGGGTCCGGGCGAGATCGGCCGAGATCGCCGCTGCCGTCTCGATCACGGCGGGCACGAGTTCGCTCCGCACGGCGTCGAGGCTGTAGCGGGCGGCCTGGGTGGAGATGTTCACGGCGGCGACGACGCCGCCGGAGGCGTCGCGGATGGGCGCGGCCAGCGAGCGGAGCCCTTCCTCGAGTTCCTGGTCGACGATGCAGTAGCCGTCGCGCCGGATCCGGTCGAGCTCGGCGCGCAACCCGTCGGCCGTGATCAGGGTGCGGGAGGTGAGCGGCTCGAGCGTCGCGGTGGCGAGGTAGGCGTCGAGTTCGGCGGGGGAGAGCCCGGCGAGCAGGACGCGCCCCATCGAGGTGGCGTGCGCGGGAAAGCGCGTGCCGATGGTGATGGAGACGGTCATGATGCGGCTGACCGGAACCCGCGCGACGTAGACGACGTCGCCACCGTCGAGCACCGACACCGACGTCGACTCGTGGACGTTCTTCGCCAGCGCCTCGAGGTGCGGGCGTGCCACCTCCGGCAGCGTCAGGCTCGACAGGTAGCTGTAGCCGAGCTCGAGCACGCGCGGGGTCAGCCAGAACTGGGAGCCGTCCGTACGTACGTATCCGAGCTCGACCAGCGTGAGCAGGAACCGTCGCGCGGTGGCCCGGGTCAGGTCGGTGGCCCTGGCCACCTCGCTGAGGGTGCGCCGGGGGTGCTCGGCGTCGAACGCCTTGATGACGGACAGTCCGCGCGCGAGCGACTGCACGTAGTCCGGCGACGCTGCGGTCGCCGCGATCGGGTCGCCGTCGGTGATCGTCATGGTGTGGTGCTCCCCTCGCCGTCTGCGAGCGCCTGCCTGCCGAGCGCGAACGCCCGGTTGCTGTTCGGCACTCCCGCGTAGATCGCGGTGTGCAGGAATACTTCCACGAGCTCGTCGGGGTCGAGACCGGCGCGCAGGGCCGCCCGGATGTGCATGTCGAGTTCGTGCTCGTTGCCGACGGCGGTGAGGATCGCCAGCGTCAGCAGCCGGCGGGTGTGATGGTCCAGTCCGGGCCGGGACCAGACGTCGCCCCACGCGGTGCGGGTGATGAAGTCCTGGAACGGCTCGGTGAACGCGGTGGCCGCCGACATCGCCCGGTCGACGTGCGCGTCGCCGAGCACCGAGCGCCGGACCCGCATGCCCTGTTCGAAGGCGGCGGTGCGCTGCGCCCCGGCCGGGGTGGCGCGGGCGATGTGCTCGCGGATCAGGGCGGTGATCCGGCCCGCCTGTTCGACGTTGGCCAGGTGCGCGCCCGGGTCGACGACGTGGAAGGCGGCGCCGGCGATGCCGTCGGCGATCTGCTCCATGACGGCCGGCGGGGTGGCCGGGTCCTGGGCACCGGCGACGACGAGGGTCGGCGCGACGATGCGGGCGAGGTCGGGGCGCCCGTCCCACGTGGCCAGCGCCTCACAGCACGCGGCGTAGCCCTCGTCGCTGGTGCCCGCCACCATCTCGACGTGGCGTGCGACCAGGTCGGGGTCGCGTTCGGCGAGGCCCGGGGTGAACCAGCGGCCGACGATGGACTCGGCGATGGACGCCAGCCCGTCGGCGCGGACCGTGGCGGCGCGGTCGAGCCACGGCTGGGCCGGGGCGAAGGCGGCGGACGTGCACAGCAGGGTCAGGGTGCGGACGCGTTCGGGGTGGTGCGCGGCGAGCCACTGGCCGACGGCGCCGCCGAGCGACAGGCCCACGAAGTGCACCGAGCCGAGGCCGAGCGAGTCGAGCAGCGCGACGACGTCACCGCCGAGATCGGCCATCGTGTAGGGACCGGCGACGACGGGGGACTTGCCGTGCCCGCGGTGGTCGACGGCGACGACGTGGGCGATCGGGGACAGCGCGGTGATCTGCGGCGCCCACATCGACAGGTCGGAGCCGAGCGACCCGAGCAGCACCACCGGGGGAGCGGTGGGGTCGCCGTGCTGTTCGTAGTTGAGCGTGACGGTCATGCCTGTCCTCCAAGGGGCCGGTCGGCGGTGGTGTCGTGGTGGGCCAGGGCACGGTCGACGAGGTCGCCGGCATGGCCGAGGTAGCGGGTGGGGTCGAGCAGGGCGCGGACCCGGTCGGCGCCGAGGTGCTCGACGATGCCGGGATCGCGGTCGAGCGGAGTGCCGGCGCGGGCCGCCGCGGTGACGATCTCGCGCGCCGAGCCGGTGTGCTCGGACAGCGCCGCGGCGACCTTCTCCGCGAGGATCGCCCCGCCGGTGAGTTCGAGGTTGCGGGTCAACGCGTCGGCGTGGACGTGCAGCCCGGTCAGGCTGACCGAAAGCTGATGGGCCGCACCGCCGGTCAACCGGAGCAGGTCGGTGAGCGTCTCCCACTCGGCATGCCAGGCGCCCGCGGCGCGGGCGAACTCGTGGTCCGTCGACGCGAGGGCGGTCGCGACGAGGCCGGGCACGCGCCGCGCGGCCGCCCGGGCGGTGATCGCCGCGACCGGATTGCGCTTGTGCGGCATCGCCGACGATCCGCCCGGCGCGTCCTCGCTGACCTCGCCGAGTTCGGTTGCGGCCATGAGGACGACGTCGGTGGCGGGCTTGGCGACCGCGCCCGCGGCGACCCCCAGGGCGACCGCGAGCCCGGTCACGGGGGTACGCGCGGTGTGCCACGGCACGAGGGGCCTGGCCAGCCCGAGCAGGTCCGCCAGGGTGTCCGCGAACGCGAGGCCGTCCGGGTGCACTGCGGCGAGAGTGCCTGCTGCGCCGCCGTATTGGGCGGGCAGCGAGACGAGGGCGCGGTCGAGCGAGGCGGTGGCGTCGTCGAGCGCGACGAGCCACGTCGCGGCGAGGGCCCCGAACGTGGTGGGCAGCGCCTGCTGCCCGAGGGTGCGCGCGACCATCGGGGTGTCACGGTGCCGGCGGGCCAGGCGTGCCGTCGCCTCGGCGGCGCCGCGCAACTCGGCGACGACGAGCCGGCCGGCCTTGTGCGCCAGCAACATCAGCGCGGTGTCGAGTACGTCCTGGCTCGTGGCCCCGACGTGCACCGCGGCGGCAGGGGCCTGCGCGCGCTCCCGCAGGATCTTCACCAGGGGGATCACCGGATTGCCCCCGGCCGCGGAGAGCCGGCCCAGTTCGGCCGGGTCCAGTTCGCGGGTGAGTTCCCCGGCCGCCGCGGCGACGGCCGTGACGTCGGCGGCGGTGGCGCGACCGTGCTTCTCGGCGGCGCGCGTGATCGCCACCTCGACGTCGAGCAGGGCGGCGATCCACGCCCGGTCGGACAGCAGCGGTGCGAGGTCGCCGGCCCCGAACACAGGGTCGAAGAGGGCACCGCGGGTATTGTCGGACTGCGCCGGCACGGTCAAGGCACGCTCCCGTCTAGATCGCGAAGAACGGCGTCTCCACACCGTTCGGATCGAGGTCCTGAACGTACACGGTCCAGGCGTAGCCGTCGTCGGACTTGTCGGCGATCAGCTTGTGCCGCTGCGACTCCGGCAGCGCGGTGAGCACCGGGTCGGAGGCGTGCGCGGCGAGGTCCTCCGGGAAGTACATGCGGGTGCAGAGGCGGTCGAGCATGCCGCGCGCGAAGATCCCGACGTTCAGGTGCGGCGCCTCGTCGGCCTCGGTGTCGGACTCGTGGGCGCCGGGCTTGATCGTGTGGATCGCGGCGGTGCCGGTGCCGTCGGCGGCGCTGCGGGCGAAGCCGCGGAAGCCCTCGGCGCCGAACCGGCCCTCGGCGTCGGCCTGCCAGGTCTCGACCATGGCGTCGGCGATCGGCTCGCGGTTCCCGTCGATCACGGTGATGCGCACGGTGATCCGGCCGGGGGTGTCGGCGGGGACGACGTCCGCGCCGTCGGCCCACTCGAGGCCGATCTTCCAGTACGGACCGACGGTCTGCGACGGTGTGGGACCGAAGGCGGCGGTGCTCTGGTCGCCCGGGGTGACGGGGTAACGAGGAGCGAACTCACTCATCGTCGTCCTCCTCGTTCTCGAAGGGGGTGGCCTCGCGTCCGCGCAGGACGATGTCGAAGCGGAAGCCGAGGGCCCAGTTGTCGACGGTGGCGTCGTAGTCGAAGACGCTGACCATCCGGTGCCGCGCCTCGGCGGGCACCGCGTTGTAGATGGGGTCCTGGAAGAACATCGGGTCGTCGGGGAAGTACATCTGGGTGACGAGCCGCTGCGTGAACGCCGTGCCGAACAACGAGAAGTGGATGTGGGCGGGACGCCAGGCGTTGTGGTGGTTGCGCCACGGGTAGGCCCCGGGCTTGACGGTGGTGAACCGGTATCGGCCCGCCGCGTCGGTGACGCAGCGGCCGACGCCGTTGAAGAACGGGTCCAGCGGGGCGGGCCAGTTGTCGTCGACGTGCCGGTAGCGGCCGGCGGCGTTGGCCTGCCACACCTCGAGCAGCGCGTGGGGGACGGGCTTGCCGTTGCCGTCGAGGACGCGGCCGTGCACGATGATGCGCTGGCCGGCGGCCTCGCCGCCGTTGGCGATGCTCAGGTCGGCGTCCCCCTCCTGCACGCGGTCCTCGCCGAAGACCGGCCCGGTGAGCTCGCCGAGCCGCTGTGGGACGAGCGTGAGCGGCTGCGCCGGGCGGCGCAGCGCGGTGGTCCGGTAGTCGGGGAAGTCGAGCGGCGGGTGCACGCCGTCGGGGCGGGCGAAGCGGGGCGGCAGGTGAAGCATGGGACCTCGGTGTTCGATGCGTGTTCGCGATATGGACGGAAGGACGCTATGCGTACGAGGCTAGTGGGTCGTCCTGGCCGAATCAATATTCCCAAATGAAACAGTCTCGAAATGGTTCGTATCACGGACGGGGGTTCACATTACGCACAACTGCCGCTATCGTAGAGGCATGGACAAAGTCGTTGCCACCGCCGCCGAGGCCGTAGCCGACATCCCGAACGGCGTCACCATCGCCGTGGGCGGATTCGGTCTGGTCGGCGTCCCGGAAATCCTGATCAACGCGCTGCTCGAGCAGGGCGCCACCGACCTCGAGACGGTCAGCAACAACTGCGGCACCGACGGCTTCGGCCTCGGGGTGCTGCTGGAGAAGGGCCGCATCCGCCGCACCATCTCCTCCTACGTCGGCTCCAACAAGGAGTTCGCGCGGCAGTACCTCTCCGGCGAGCTCGAGGTGGAGCTGACCCCGCAGGGCACCCTCGCGGAGCGGCTGCGCGCCGGCGGCGCCGGCATCCCCGCGTTCTTCACCCCCGCGGGTGTCGGCACCCAGGTCGAGGAGGGTGGCCTGCCGCTGCGCTACGACGGCAAGGGCGGTATCGCCGTCGCGTCCCCGCCGAAGGAGACCCGCGAGTTCGACGGCGAGACCTACGTCATGGAACGCGGAATCGTCGCCGACTACGCCCTGGTCCACGCCTGGAAGGGCGACCGGCACGGCAACCTCGTCTACCGCACGAGCGCCCGCAACTTCAACCCGCCCGCCGCCACGTCGGGCCGCATCACCATCGCGCAGGTCGAGCACCTCGTCGAACCCGGCGAGCTCGACCCCAACGAGATCCATACTTCCGGCATCCACGTCCAGCGCGTCGTGCACGTCGGCCCCGTCACTGTCGGCATCGAGAATCGGACGGTCCGTTCATGACCCAGGCAGCCACCACCATCCAGAAGCTCACCCGTGAGCAGATGGCCGCGCGCGTGGCCGCGGAACTCTCGGACGGCCAGTACGTCAACCTCGGCATCGGCATGCCGACCCTGGTGCCCAACTACCTCGACCCGGACGTCGAGGTGATCCTGCACTCGGAGAACGGCGTGCTCGGTGTCGGGCCGTATCCGACCGAGGATGAGCTCGACCCCGAGCTCATCAACGCCGGCAAGGAGACCATCACGGTCATCCCCGGGGCCTCGTTCTTCGACTCGGCGGAGTCCTTCGGCATGATCCGCGGCGGACAGATCGACGTCGCCGTCCTCGGCGCGATGCAGGTCTCCGCCAAGGGCGACATCGCCAACTGGATGATCCCCGGCGCGATGGTCAAGGGCATGGGCGGCGCGATGGACCTCGTCCACGGCGCCAAGCGCGTCATCGTGATGATGGAGCACGTCACCAAGAAGGGCGAGCCCAAGATCTTCGAGGAGTGCACCCTGCCGCTCACCGGCAAGCACTGCGTCCAGCGGATCATCACCGACATGGCGGTCATCGACGTCACCGACGAGGGCCTGAAGCTCGTCGAGACCGCGCCCGGCGTGAGTGTCGACGACGTTCTGGCCGCGACCGCCGCGACGCTCATCGTCTGACCCTTCCTCCCCTGACGGGCCGAATGTCACACGGGTTCGATCTGACTGAACCCGTGTGACATTCGGCCGTCTGCGTTTACGGGGCGACCTCCTCGCGTCGCCACGCGAACGGCGCGAGCGGCGGGTCCAGCTCGGCGGCGGTGAGGCGGTTGGCGAGCGTCGAGAGGGTGAAGGTGCCGACGCCGAGGACCACCTCGAGGGCGTTGCGCGCCGTGAACCCCGCCGCGGTGAACTCGGCCCACCGGTCGTCGGGCACCGCACCGGCCGAATCGAGTACCGCCAGGGTGAACCTCCGCAGGACCTCGAGTCGTTCGTCGGCGAGGGCCCGGCCGGTGCGCAGTGCGTCGACGAGGTCCCCGGGTGCGCCCATCCTGGTGAGCTTCGCGCTGTGCAGGGCGACACACACGTGGCATTCGTTGCGGGTGGCGATCGTCAGCACCAGCACCTCCCGTTCGATCTCGCCGAGGCTGCTGCGCTCGAACAGTGCGTTGGCGCGGGTGAAGGCCGACAGCAGTGCGGGGGATTCGGCCATGAGCGCGACGGGGTCGGGCACGAATCCGAACTCTCGTCCGATCGCCGACATGATCGGCCGGGCTGCGGACGGCGCGGTCTCGGCGCTGTGGCGGGTGAAGGTGGTGGGCATCGAACCGTCCTCCGTTAAGATAGACAACATGGTTGACGGAACGGTAAACCAAGTTGTCGAATCCGTGCAAGGCCCCGGCTACGAGCTGCCACTCCTGCTGTTCGCGGGATTCCGTGCCCTGGTCGACGCTCTGCATCGGCAGCTCGCCGAGGAGGGGCATCCGGACGTGCGCCCCGCGCACGGCTTCGCGATGCAGGCCATCGGAACCGCCGGCGCCTCGGCCAGCGAGATCGGCCGCCGTCTCGGCGTGTCCAAACAGGCGGCGGGCAAGACGGTGGATCGGCTCGAGCAACTCGGGTACGTGCGGCGGGAGGCGGATCCGTCCGATGCGCGCGCGAAGACCGTCGTCCTCACCGACCGAGGCCTCGACTGCCTCCGGCGCTCCGCGGCGATCTTCGACGAACTCCGTGGCCGGTGGGGCCGGACGTTGGGCTCCGAGCGCCTGCGGCGGCTCGAAGCCGATCTGCGCACGGTCGCCGGCGCCGAGGGCTTCCGTCTCGATGCGCAGGCGTGGTTCGACCGGTGACCGCCGTGGCGCGGCGATCTGGACAACTCGGTTAATTCCGGTTAACTTCAGGGTCCGTTGTCCCGACCGGCCCAGGAGACCTTGTGAGCACGCGCTTTCCCGCCATGGAACTGAAGGATCTGCCCGGGGACATCGCAGAGCGCGTCCTCGAAGTGCAGGAGAAGTCGGGGTTCGTGCCCAACGTGTTCCTCACTTTCGCGCGACGTCCCGCCGAGTGGCGGGCCTTCTTCGCGTACCACGACGCGATCATGTTGCGGGAGGACTCCGGCCTGACCAAGGGCGACCGGGAGATGATCGTCACCACGATCTCCGCCGCCAACAACTGCCTGTACTGCGTCGTGGCGCACGGCGCGATCCTGCGGATCTACGAGAAGAAGCCGACGGTGGCCGACCAGGTGGCGGTCAACTACCGCACCGCCGACATCGAACCGCGGCAGCGCGCGATGCTCGACTTCGCCACCAAGGTCAACGAGCGTGCCTACGACGTCGACGAGGCCGACTTCGCAGCCCTGCACGCCCACGGCTTCACCGACGAGGACGCCTGGGACATCGCCGCGATCACCGCGTTCTTCGGCCTGAGCAACAAGATGGCCAGCGTGACCGGGATGATGCCCAATCCCGAGTTCTATCTCATGGGCCGGGTGCCGCGGCAGTAACGTTCAGCCGTCCTCGTCGTCGCGGGGTTCCGGCTCGGGCTTCGTCCTGCCGGTGGGGTCGACGACGAGATCGTAGCGGCGTCCGTATGTTTCGACCAACGCCTGCAGCACGGCGACGACGGGGACCGACACCAGCGCCCCGATCGCACCGAACAGCGACGCGCCGACGATCACCGAACCGAATGCGACGGCCGGGTGGATCGACACGGTCTTCGACGTGATCCGCGGGTGCAGCACGTAGTTCTCGACCTGCTGATAGGCAGTGCCGAACAACACCACCCACAGCCCGTCGATCGGCTGGTTGGCCGCGGCGATGATCGCCGGCAGCGCGATCGCGAGATACGTCCCGAGGGTGGGCACGAACTGCGACACGACCCCGGTCCACAGCGCGAGCGGCAGCCAGTACGGCACACCGATCGCCATCAGGAAGATGCCGGTGCCCACGGCGCTGACCGCACCCAGGATGAGCCGCGAGACGACGTATCCGCCGGCCTTCTCGACGGAGGTCTCCCACACCGTCGAGATCACCTGCTGCTGCCGGGCCGGGAACCAGCTCGAGATCGTGCGGCGCATCGCCGGTCCCTCGGCCGACATGTAGAACACGAACAGCAGCATCGTCATGGCCTGGAAGACCACTCCCACCACAGACGACACCACCCCCAGGACCCCGGGGGTGAACCGCTGGACCAGTTCCCGGACGGTCTCCGGGGTCAGGCGGAGGAGCTCCGGACCGGTGGCGAAATTCGTGTCGAAGACGCGGTTGGCCCATTCGGTGACCGCGGTGAGGGCGTCCGGCAGGGCCTTCAACAGCTGGCCCAGCTGCTCGACGAACAGGGTGCCGAACAGCGCGACGAACCCGATCGCGAAGGCCAGCAGAGAGAAGAGCACCAGGCCGGTGGCGGCGCCGCGCCGCATGCCGACGCGTTCGAGCCAGTCGACGACCGGCTCGAGGGTGATGCTCAGCAACCACGCCAGGAACAGCAGGCCCAGGAAGCCGCGCAGGTTGTGGAACAGCCAACCCGAGAGCTGGTAGGCGGCGACGGCGAACAGCACGTACAAGATCGTCGGCCGCAGCCAGCGGGGAGCACGCCGGCCGGCGTTCTCACGCTGCGCCGGTCGCCCGCCCGGGTCGTCCTCGCTCATCGCACACTCCGCGGTCGCCCGACTGTTCCGTACACAGCGGGAATGTACTCGCCTGCCCACCGCGGCTCGGAGCGAATGTATCGGTCGCTACCGCTGTCGAGATGAGCGATACATTCGCTCGGCCCACAGGGTTCGCACGGGACAACGAAACCGGCCCGGACTCGTGAGAGTCCGGGCCGGTGGTGGTAGCGGGGACAGGATTTGAACCTGCGACCTCTGGGTTATGAGCCCAGCGAGCTACCGAGCTGCTCCACCCCGCGTTGCATCGCCAACTATACACGAGGTCGGGGGTGCTCGCGTTCAGGGGCGTCCGGGCGCCCCAGGCTCTCCGCGTAGTAGCCGCGAATGTGCTCGACGATACGGGCGCGGGCCAGCTCGGGATCGCCCGCCCGAACGGCTTCGAGCAGCCCGCGATGCTCGCAGCGCAGCCGGGTGCACGTCGTGGGCCAGGTGGTCAGAGGGGCGCCGGCGAGCACGTAGCTTTCGATCGAGTCGCGCAGGCCCGTCATCATCGCCGCGATCACCTGGTTTCCGGCCGCGTCCGCCATCGCGATGTGGAACCGGGCGTCGAGCACCAGGAATTCGTGTGCGGCGAGCGTCGCCTCGTCCATCGCGTCGAGCAGTTGCTCGGCGTGCGACAGGTCCGGGGTGGGGTCGCTCGCGGCCAGCGCGCGCATCACCTCGGTCTCGAGGACGAGACGGGTCTGCACCACGTCCGACACCGGGAAATTCTGCGCTGCCACCTGCAGGCGCATGAGCATGGACATACCGCCGGTGGGCCGCGAGACGATCATCGCGCCCGCGGTGGGCCCGGAGCCGGTCTGCGCGGTGAGCAACCCGAGCGCTTCCATCACGCGCAGTGCCTCCCGCACCGACGAACGGCCCACCCCGAGCTCGGCGGCCAGGACGCGTTCCCCGGGCAACCGCTGGCCGGGGGCGAGGTGTCCCGAGACCAGTTGCTGCTCGAGGTGGTTCAACACGGTCTCCCATGCGCGGGGCTCGGACTGCGACATGGTGCGAGCCTATGCCGTTTGCCGGTCGCACCGAACGCG
This sequence comes from Rhodococcus sp. M8, assembly GCF_015654185.1. NCBI lineage: Bacteria > Bacillati > Actinomycetota > Actinomycetes > Mycobacteriales > Nocardiaceae > Rhodococcus > Rhodococcus sp. M8. The sequence continues at coordinate 3,250,795 of NZ_CP064065.1, read as the reverse complement.
CGGATCCTGGGAGACAGTGATCGTCGTGAGGAGCAGTCATGACCGAACCGATTCCTCCCGAGCTCGAACCGTTCGTCGCCGAGAAGGTGGTGCTGCTGCAGACCCGGAAACGGGACGGCAGCTGGGTCGACACCCCCGTCAACATCGCGGTGCGGGGCGATCGCGCCTATTTCCGTACGCCCGGGCGGGCATCGAAGAACAAGCGGTTGAAGAACTTTCCCGAGGTACGCATCAGCCCGTGCACGTGGCGGGGGCGGGTCACCGGATCCGCGGTCGAGGCCACCGCCCGGCTGCTGTCGGGCGCCGAGTCGGTGGCCGCGGCACGCGCGATCGACCGCAAGTATCCGGTGCTGCAGCGCTACCTGGTGCGTGCCGCCCACAAGGTCATGCGCACGCCCACACTGCACTACGAGCTGACCGGGCTGCACCCGCCCCGGTAGTGCCGGCTCACGGCAGCATCCACGACAGCACCGGAGTCGACTGGAGATACACCAGCACACACAACAGCGCGAGCATCCCGACGCTGTAGCCGACGACCTTGCGCAGCAGCAGCGGCTCGCTGCCCGGCCGGGCGACTGCGGTCGCCGCGATGGTGAGGTTCTGCGGGCTGATCAGCTTGCCGACGACACCGCCGGAGGTGTTCGCCGCGACCAGCAGTGTCGGATCGATACCCGCGGCCTGGCCCGCTGTCTGCTGCAGCCGCGCGAACAGCGCGTTCGCCGAGGTGTCCGAGCCGGTGACGGCGGTACCCAGCCAGCCGAGGATCGGCGACAGCAACGCGAAGATCGCGCCGGTGCCGGCGAGCCACGTACCGATCGCGACGGTCTGCCCGGAGTGGTTCATCACGTACGCCAGTCCGAGCACCGTCGCCACTGTGGCGATGGAAATCCGCATCTTCCACAGTGTTTCGCCGAAGGTGCGGAAGGTGAGCCGGACGGTCATCGGGAACCGCCCGTCGCCGCTGCGCACCGTGTACACGACGCCGACGATGATCCCCGAGAGCAGCAGGAGTGTGCCGGGATTCGACAGCCACGGCAGCGTGTAGATCGCCCCGGTCGACGGATCCCCGCTCGCGGTGAGCAGATTCCCGTACAGCCCGGGCCACTCGATCTTGATGTCGGTGCCCGACAGCCACTTCGGCACGTCGAGGCCGAGGGTCCACAGCTTGGCGATGCCGAACACCACGATGACGAGCAGGTACGGGAACAGGGCCATTGCCGTGCGCACGGCGCCGATCGGTTCGGCCGTGACGTGCGAATGCTGGTCCTCGGGCGTGGTGGGCCGCCAGAACCGCAGCATGAGGACGGCGGCGGCGAGCCCGACGAGGGACGCGACGACGTCGGTGAGTTCGTACGAGAAGTTGCTCGAGCACCAGTACTGGGCGACCGCGAAGGCGAAACCGGTGACCAGCGCGATCGGCCACACCTGCCGGACGCCGCGCCGGCCGTCGACCAGCAGCAGCAACAGCAACGGCACGAACCACGCCAGGACCGGCGTCTGCCGGCCGACGACGGCCGCGATCTCGGTCGACGGGATGCCGGTGAGGTTGCCGGCGGTGGTGATCGGAATTGCCATGGCGCCGAACGCAACCGGTGCGGTGTTCGCGACGAGCACGGTGACGGCGGCGCGGATCGGGGGCATTCCGATCGCGATGAGCATCGCGCCGGTGATGGCGACCGGTGCGCCGAATCCGGCGAGGGCCTCGAGCATGCCGCCGAAGCAGAATGCGATGAGCATCGCCTGGATGCGCATGTCGCCGTGACCGACCGAGCTGAACACGTGCCGCAAGTCCTCGAAACGTCCACTGACAACGGTGAGTTCGTAGAACCAGATTGCGGTCACCACGATCCACATGACCGGGAACAGGCCGAACGTGATGCCCTGCAGCGCGGACAGTCCGGCCAGCGGCGCCGGCATGCCGAAGCCGACGACGGCGACGACGAGCGCGACGGCGAGCGCGCCGAGCCCGGAGTACCAGGCCTTGAGCTTGAGGCCGGCGAGCAGCACGAAGAACGTCAGCAGGGGGACCAGGCCCAGCAGGGCCGTCGCGGTGAGGTTGCCGGCGACGGCGGTGGTCGACGGCGTGTACGTCACCGCCAGCAGTTCGGTTTCCACATGAAACTCCCGGTTTGCGCCGCGGACCGCGGCGGGTTCTGTGGTCAGACCACAGGACCGTACACCATGACCCCGGTCACAATCGAGTGCCGGAGGGATCCGGGAGAATTTCGGCCGAGGGGGTGACGCACCGCACCGACCATGCGTTACTGTGGTCTGACCACATAGACCCGATGCGGAGATCCACATGCGAATCGCCCTGTTCGCGACGTGCCTCGGGGACACGATGTTCCCCGGTGCCGTCTCGGCCACCGCCCTGCTCCTCACCCGGCTCGGCCACGACGTCGTCTTCCCCGAAGGCCAGACCTGCTGCGGCCAGATGCACGTCAACACCGGCTACCAACCCGACGCGCTGCCCCTCGTCGAGAACTACGCCGACACCTTCGGCGACACCCACATCGACGCGATCGTCGCGCCGTCCGGGTCCTGCGTCGGTTCCGTGCGGCACCAGCACGAGATCGTCGCCGCCCGCTACGGCTCGCCGGCGCTGTGCGGCCGCGTCGACACGGTGAAGGCGAAGACGTACGAGCTGTCCGAGTTCCTCGTCGACGTCCTCGGCGTCACCGACGTCGGTGCCTACTTCCCGCACCGGGTCACCTACCACCCCACCTGCCATTCGCTGCGCATGCTGCGCGTCGGCGACAGACCGCTGCAACTGCTGCGGGCGGTCCGCGAGATCGACCTCGTCGAACTGCCCGAGGCCGACTCCTGCTGCGGGTTCGGCGGCACGTTCGCGATCAAGAACGCCGAGACCTCCACCGCGATGCTCGCGGACAAACTGTGCAACATCACAGCGACCGGCGCCGAATACTGCAGCGCCGGCGACTCGTCGTGCCTGATGCACATCGGCGGCGGGCTCTCGCGCCTGCGCACCGGGGCCCGCACCATCCACCTCGCGGAGATCCTCGCCTCCGTCGAACCGGCCGTCGCGCCGAAGGGAGTGCCCGAATGACCGTCCTCGGCATGCCCGCCGTCCCCCCGCGCGGCTCCGGCAATCTGCGCGGCACCGAGAAATTCCCCGCCGCAGCGCATCACGAACTCGCGAACACCCAGCTGCGCCGCAACATCGGCAAGGCCACCCACACCATCCGGGCCAAGCGGCTGAACGTGACCGACGAACTGCCCGACTGGCAGCAGCTCCGCGACGCCGGCGCCGCCGTCAAGCGCGACGTGCTCGGCCGGCTGCCGGAACTGCTCATCGAGCTCGAGGCGGCGGTCGTCGCCCGCGGTGGCGTCGTGCACTGGGCGGCCGACGCCACCGAGGCCAACGCCATCGTCACCGACCTGGTCCGCAAGACCGGCTCGGACGAGGTCATCAAGGTCAAGTCGATGGCCACGCAGGAAATCGGGCTCAACGAGCATCTCGAGGACCAGGGGATCACGGCCTACGAGACCGATCTCGCCGAACTCATCGTCCAGCTGGGTCACGACAAGCCGTCGCACATCCTCGTCCCCGCCATCCACCGCAACCGTGCCGAGATCCGCGAGATCTTCCTGCGCGAGATGCCCGATGTCGACCCCGATCTCGACGACAACCCGGCACATCTCGCGGCCGCGGCCCGCAAGTTCCTGCGCCGGAAGTTCATGACCGTGCCGGTCGCGGTGTCGGGCGCGAACTTCGGGATCGCCGAGACCGGCACGCTCGCCGTCGTCGAATCCGAGGGCAACGGTCGCATGTGCCTGACCCTGCCGCAGACCCTCATCACGGTGATGGGCATCGAGAAGCTGCTGCCCACCTTCCGGGACCTCGAGGTGTTCCTGCAACTGCTGCCGCGGTCGTCGACGGGGGAGCGGATGAACCCGTACACGTCGATGTGGACCGGCGTCACCCACGGCGACGGACCGCAGGAGTTCCACCTCGTGCTGCTCGACAACGGCCGCACCGCCGCGCTCGCCGACGGGGTGGGACGCGAAGCGCTGCACTGCATCCGGTGCTCGGCCTGCCTGAACGTGTGCCCGGTGTACGAGCGCACCGGCGGGCACGCCTACGGCTCGACGTATCCCGGACCGATCGGCGCCGTGCTCAGCCCGCAACTCGCCGGCATGGACACACCGGGTGACCCCAACGCGACCCTGCCGTTCGCGTCGAGCCTGTGCGGAGCATGTTTCGACGCGTGCCCGGTCAAGATCGACATCCCGTCGCTGCTGGTCGAACTGCGGCACCAGAAGGTCGAGCACGCGCCGTTCGGGGTCGAGGCCGCGGCGATGAAGGCGGCCTCGCTGGCGATGTCGTCGTCGCGCCGGTGGACGGCCGCGCAGAAGGCCGCCGGACTCGGCCGGCTCCTCGCCGGGAGGAAGGGGAAGATCACGACGCTGCCCGGGCCGCTGGGAGGCTGGACCGAGGCGCGTGATATTCCGGCACCACCGAAACAGACGTTCCGGCAATGGTGGAACTCGGACGAGGGGCGGGCCGCGCTGGCGCAGGCTCGCGAGAAGGGACGACAGCAGTGAGCACCCGGGATGTCATCCTCGGCCGGATCCGTGACGCCCTGACCCTGGCTCCGCCGGAGCCCGTGCAGGTTCCGCGCGACTATCGCACCGGACGCACCCTGCCCGACGCGCAGCGCCGGGAACTGCTCGTGGACCGGCTCGTCGACTACAAGGCACACGTCCGCGAGTGCACGCCCGGCGACCTGCCCGACGTGCTCGCACGGGTCCTCGCGGAGAGGGGTGTGCGGCGCGTGGGGATTCCCGCCGGACTGGATCCCTCGTGGCTGGCGCGGTTCGACGGTGACGTGGTGGTGGACTCGGCCGAGATTCCCGCGCCGGACCTCGGCGCACTCGACGGCGTCGTTACCGCCTCCGCCGTCACGTGCGCCGAGACCGGCACGATCTTCCTCGACGGAAGCCCGGGCCAGGGGCGGCGTGCGCTGACCCTGGTGCCGGACCTGCACGTGTGCGTGGTGCCGCTCGCTGACGTCGAGGTCGGGGTTCCGGAGGCACTGGCCCGGCTGGTGCCGGAGCGGCCCACCACCATGATCAGCGGCCCGTCCGCAACCTCCGACATCGAACTCGAACGAGTCGAGGGTGTGCACGGTCCGCGGACCCTGGACGTGGTGATCGTTGGGTGAGCCTGCTGAGCGAGCACACCCGGCCGGCCCTCGGCTGGCGGTTCCGCGGTAGCTGCCGATCCGCCGGTGAATTCTACTTCTTCGCCCCGGACGACGAACCATCGCACGTCCGGCGCCGGCGCGAGGCCGCCGCGAAGCGGATCTGCGCGAGCTGCCCGGTGCTGACGGAGTGCCGAACCCACGCGATGCTCAGCAGGGAGCGGCACGGTGGGTGGGGCGGTCTGTCGGAGCGGGAACGCCGCACCCGGCGCTGACCGCGGACGCGCTCCCCGGTTCCGTGACCGGGGAGCGCGTACCACCTCTGTGTCACACCGCGGCCACCAGCGGGGCCACGACCCGCCGTCCGGTGGCGGTGCGGATCGCATCGGTCAGCACGGCCGGGTCCGCGGTGTCGACGACCGCGGCGATGTGCGCGTCGGGCCGGACAACCCACACCTCGTGCGCTGCCGCGGAAAGGCTTTCGGCGAGCGCGCCGGTCGCATCGATGTCGTCGATGGCGTGGATCCGAACCGGAGCGCTCGTGGCGTCCAGCGCGAGCGTGCGCAGCGTGGTCGCGTCGACGTCGCGGCCGTGCAGGAGCAGGATTCCCGCCCGGGCCAGCGCACGCAGGCGCGTGGCCCGACCGCACACCGCGACCGGCATGTCCGGCAGCAGAACGCCCGGAACAGGCTGTGGAGCAACACCCCTGGCGGGCCGACCAGCGAAGGGACGGGCCGGGTCCGCGGTGGTCAGTGGCGAGTCGGCATACCAGAACGGTTCCGCGAGGCGGCCCGAGTCGACCTGGGCGCGGGCGTCGGCGTCGTCGGCCGCCGCCTCGAGGATACGCAGGCGGTGTGCGCGCTGCTCGTCGGTCTGCGGCACCAGGAAATCCATTGTCGCGGAGGTGACCTCGATGTTCTCGCGCGCCGCGGCCCGCCGCTCCAGGTCGTAGGTGTCCAGGAGCGACTCGTCGGCCCAGCCGCGCAGCACGAACGCGAGCTTCCACGCGGCGTTCTCGGCGTCGCCGACCCCGGAGTTCAGTCCGCGCGCACCGAACGGCGACACGAGATGAGCGCAGTCGCCGGCGACGAGGACGCGGCCCACGCGCATCCGGTCGACGAGACGAGCATGGAAGCGGTACACGGACTTCCACACGATCTCGTAGGGCAGCTCGGCGCCGATGATCCGGCGGATCCGGCGGTCGAGGGCGCCGCTCTCCGTTTCGGCCTCGAGGTCGTAGTCGCCGGGGACCTGCCAGTCGATGCGGAACGTCGAATCCGGGCACGGGTGGATGAGCACCTGGCGTCCGGGATTCCACTCGGGATCGAAGTAGAACCTGCGCTCGTGTGCCCAGTCGGGGATGTCGGCCTTGATGTCGCAGATGAGGAACTTGTCGTCGAACGTGCGACCCGCGAAGTCCAGCCCGAGGTGCGTGCGGAACCCGTCGGCCCGCGCCCCCATCGTCGCGACCGCGTAGGCGACGGGCACGACGGCGGGACCGTCCGGGGTCGTGCACAGCACGCGTACGCCGGCGTCGTCCTGGTCGATACCGTCGACATGGTGACCCCACCGGACCTCGATGAGCGGTTCCTCGGCGATGCGCTCGTCGAGCAGCTGCTCCGTGCGGGCCTGGGAGATGTTGACGAACGGCGGGAACGCGGAGCGGCCGTTGTCGACGAACGGTTGGGTGAACAGCTTCTCGTCGCGGTAGAAGGTGCTCGCGGTGTCCCACGTGACGCCCTCCGCGGCGACCTGCTCGCCGACACCGACGGCGGCCCACACTTCGAGCACGTCGCGTTGCTGGCAGATCGCCTTCGAGCCGATCGGGTCGCGTTCGGGGCGAGCGTCCAGGACGATCACGCGAATGCCCCACCGGGCGAGCAGCAGGGCGGTGGTCTGCCCGACAGGTCCGTTCCCGAGCACCGCGACGGTGCCGTTGTGAATGTTCCGCACTGTCATCACATTTCCTTCTCGTACCGTGGTGGGGTCAGCTCTGGAGCTGGGCCCAGACCTCGTGGTCGCGCTCGGCGGTCCAGATCACGGGCCGTTCGATGCCGGACAGTTCGTCCCACACCCGGGAGACGTCGAACGGCAGGCAGTGCTCGAAGATCGGCCAGTGCCCATAGCGGTCGAACAGTGCCGCGTGCGTCGCCTCGAACGCCTCCTTCAATGTGCCGCCACGCCGCTGCACGGTCCCTACCTCGGTGAGCATCACGTTCAGGAAGTGCCGGGTCTGCTCGATGGCGGCGTCGACCTCCTCGCGGCCGCGGCTGACCGCGCCGCGCCCGCCGACGAGCGCCTCGGCGCCGAGCGCCTTGATCCGGTCGAGTGTGCCGGTGGACCAGTCGCGGTGGAACGCGTCGCCCGTGTACAGCGCGGCCTGCGCCTCGACGAGATCGCCGGCGAACAGGATCTTCTGCTGCGGCAGCCACGCGACGATGTCGCCCTCGGTGTGGCCGCGGCCGAGGTGCTGGAGTACCAGGTTGCCGCGGTCGCCACCGAGGTCGATGGTGAGCCGGTCGCTGAACGTCAGTGTCGGCCAGGTCAGGCCGGGCACGGAGTCGGCACCCCTGGCCAGACGCGGCATGCGGCCGAACTCGGACTCCCAGTCCTCACGGCCGCGCTCGGCGATGAGGTTGTAGGTGTTCTCGTGCGCGACGATGGTGTCGGCGTCGAAGGCGGACGCTCCCAGCACCCGCACCGCGTGGTAGTGCGAGAGCACGAGGTAGCGCACGGGCTTGTCGGTGTGCTCACGCAGCTTGGCCAGCCAGTCGCGCGCCGCGACCGGGGTGGCGAGCGCCTCGAAGCACACGAGGAAGTCCTCGCCCTCGACAGCTCCGAGGTTGGGATCGCCCTCGGCGGTCAGCGCGTACACCCCGTCGGCGAGAATCTCGAGGGTCTGCTCCTTCTCGCCCAGATCGGCGGAGGAAGCGAAGGACAGTGCGGTCATATGGAACCACCCCCAGTTAGTAAAAGGTTTGAACGAATCTGTGACCAATGTAAGTGGCGTCACACCGGATGTGCAAGCCTTTGACCACTTCGGCACGGTGCATGCGGCGCCACCTCTACGCTGGCGGGGTGAGCGAGCCTGCGGACGACGTGGACAACCTGGACTTTCTGAGCTTTGTCGACTTCGCCGTGCGCAAGACGACGCGCGTCATGCCCGAGGTCGATCCCCAGTCGATGCGGCTCGTGCTCGAACTGACCCGGGTCGCGAGTGCGCTCGTCTACGACCTCGAGTCCACCGTGCACCGCCCGCAGGGCTGGAGCTGGCCCGGCTTCCGGGTGCTGTTCATGCTGTGGTTGTCCGGGCCGAGCGATGCCAAGCGGGTCGCCCAGCTCTCCGGTATGAGCCGCGCCGCCGTGTCCGCGCTGGTCAACACGCTGGAACGGGACGGCCTCGTGACCCGGCGGCGCTCTGAGCGCGACCGGCGCTCGGTCGAGCTGAGTCTGACCCAGGCCGGTGTCGACGCGATCACCAGCACCTACGCGGCGCACAACAAGCGCGAACGGACCTGGACGAGCGTGCTGACCAAGCCCGAGCAGACCATCCTGATCGGCCTGCTGGAGAAGCTCGCCACCGCGGCCGACGACCTCGATATCCACACCCGCGACTGAGTCGCGGCGCCGGAGTACTTGCGCTTTGTGATGGCCCTCACTTACGGTAGGGCGTCCAATCAATCAAAGCATTGATTGATTGATCCCTTCACACCCCATTGAGGTGATCATGTCGCTCGACATCTCCACGGCCGCCGGCGGCGGCACGACCCGGCCGGACGACGCCGGTCTCGACGCCGTCCTCGCCCTTGCTCGGCAACGCCGACGCCTGTCGCTCGGCTCCGCAGCCGTCCTGCTCGCCGTGTTCATGGGCTACATCGTCCTGACAACCTCCACCACGGTCTTGTCCGGCCGCCTCGGCGGACTCGGCATCGCGTACTGGGTCGGGTTCGCCGTCTTCGCCGCGATCCTCGTCGTCGCGCAGATCTACACCCGCTGGGCGCGCCGCATGGACGCAGTCGTCGATGCGCACCTTGCCGCGCTGGAAGGGCGGTGACCGGCATGGGACTCAGCGTCGCGATCGTCGTCGCCATCATCGGTGTCACCCTCGGCATCACCTACCTGGCCGCCAAGCGCAACACCTCCACGGACTCGCACTACGTCGCCGAGGGGCAGGTCGGGCCCGTCGGCAACGGACTGGCCATCTCCGGCGACTACGTCTCGGCCGCTTCGTTTCTCGGTATCACCGGCATGATCGGGATCGCCGGGTTCAGCGGCTTCTACTACGCCACCGCGGTGCCTCTGGCGTACCTGCTGGTGCTGCTCATCATCGCCGAACCGCTGCGCAACCTCGGCCGCTTCACCCTCGCCGACGCCGTCGCCGCCCGGTTCGACGGCCGCGGACTGCGCGCCGCTCTCGCCGTCACCACGATCGTCATCTCCGCGATGTACATGGTGATCCAGTTCGTCGGCGCGGGACTGCTCGTGCAGGCCCTGCTGGGCATCAAGTTCTGGGTCGCCGTCATCGTCCTCGGGCTGCTCATGGTCGTCTACACCATGTTCGGCGGCATGCTCGCCACCACCTGGGTGCAGGTGCTCAAGACCGGGCTGCTGCTGACCGGCACCGCTCTCATCCTGCTCCTGGTGCTCGCGAAGTACGGGCCGAGCCCGCTGCACGTCGTCGAGCCGCTGCCGGACTCGGTCGCGTCGTCGCACCCGCAGAACACCACCAAGACCTTCGACATCATCTCCCAGCAGCTCGCCCTTGCCCTCGGCGTGATGGGTCTGCCGCACGTGATGGTCCGGTTCCTCACCGTCAAGGACGCCCGCGCCGCCCGCAAATCCGGTGTGGTCGCACTGTGGATCTTCAGCGCCTTCTACGTGGTGCTGCCGTTCGTCGGATACGGCGCGATCCGCGCCCTCGGATCCGACGCCATCGCCGCCGCGCATCCGCAGGGTAACCTCGCCGTCGTTCAGCTCGCCGGCGCCCTCGGCGGTCCTGCCCTCGAGGCCGTGATCATCGGCATCACCCTCGCCACGATCCTCGCGGTCCTCGCCGGCGTCGCCATCGCCACCTCCGGAGCGTTCGCGCACGACCTCTACACTCACGTCGTCAAGGGCGGAAAGGCCACCGGTGAACAGCAATTGAAGGTGGCCCGGCTGTCACTGCTCGGCATCGCCGTCGTCGCCATGTTCCTCGCGCTCGGGGCCAAGGGCTTCAACCTCGGCTTCCTCGCCAACGTCGCGTTCGCCGTCGCCGCGAGCACCAGCCTGCCTGTGCTGCTGCTGAGCATCTACTGGCGCGGATTCAACCGCGTCGGCACGACCTGGGCCCTGGTCGGCGGCCTCGCAGTGAGCCTCGGGTTGGTGGCGATCAGTCCCAACATCCTGGGACCCACCGGGCTGATCCACGGGATCGACCCGATCTTCCCGCTCACGATCCCGGCCCTGGTGTCCGTGCCGGCGGGATTCCTGCTGGCCTATGTGGGCTCGCTGGTCGGCCGCTCCCGGCCGGAGGCCGCCGGCACCGACTTCGCCGAGATCGAACGCCTCGCACTCATCGGCCGCTGACACGGCCGGTGTGTCCTTCGGGCTGCCAGGACAGCCCGAAGGACACACCGCCGCGGCCACCACGGGTAGGGGAGCTACTGCCAGGGGACCCGGTAGGACTCCCATTCCTGCCCTTCCGCAGTCGAGGCATGCGGCTGTTCCGGGAACCACCGGAGCCGCGGATTCGCCTTCAGTTCGGCCACCTCCGGTGGAACCGGACGCGCCGTCACCTCGATCTCGGACCACCGGCACTGTCCGGCAGCGACTCTCGACGCATACAGCCGCAACTCGGGGGACGCGTCCGCGGTCGCTGCGAGTTGTTCCATCAATGCATCGTCGACCTCGATGCGTCGGTCCCGGTCGGCGCGGGCGAACCGTCGTGCGCGGATCACGGCGGCTTCGAGGTCGGTCACGGCCTGGTGGATTCGCCGCAGTGGACTGTCGAGGTGCGGCGGCACTTCCCTCATATCGCATCCGCCCACGGGTCCTCACCGACCGAATACGCGCTGGAGGGCTTGTTCACGGGGCCGCTCGCGTCTGCGACGCCGGCGAGGTCGATGGCCACCGCCGCCCTGTGCTCGGTGCGCTCGTGCGCCTCGGTCAGCGGCGCCAGCTTCTGCTCGACCCGATCCTGCAGGACGTCCGCCGGCGACGACAGTGCGTCGAGGAATTCCTTCAGTGCGTCGGCGAGGTCGCGGATCCGGTCCACTACATCGTCGACGAATTCCATCGTGTTCTGAACGATTTTGGTGATCGTGACGATCTGTGCGGCCGTGCCGACGAACGGAGTCTTCTTCAGGAGGAACTTCAACTTCTGCAACGCGTCGTCGAATGCCACTTCTTCTTCGAGCATCTCCTTCAGTGACCGAACCGCCGTGACGATCCCTTCCCGGATCTTCTCCGCAACCAGGTAGCAGGTTTCTTTGATGACGCGTCCGACCGGTCCTTCCCATCGGAGGGCATCGACGATGCGGTCGGCGTAGTCCGTGAACGCCCGGGCGGCCTGCCCGCCCCAGTGGGGATCCAGGGTCCGGACGACGGCGGCGAGGTTCCCGCCGCTGGTCTCTACCGCCTCCCCGGCGATGCGGTAGGCGTCGCCGAGGCGCTCGAGTTCGTTCCAGTTTCCGCTCAGCGGTTCGACGACCTGCGCGATCGGGCTCCACCCGGTCAGCATGTCGATCGCCTCGTCGACATCGCCGAGCCAACCGGCTGCATCCGCGACGACCTGGCGGACGTCCTCGGGGAGGGTTTCGGGGTGACCGAGTTCGATCCGGTCCGGACCGCCATACGGGAAGGTGCCGGGATACGGCCGCGCCGGACCGGGCGCCGGTGTGTCGGGATCGAATGCGTCGACCGACTCCGGGAAGAGCATGTTGGCATTGAGCCGTTCGTAATTCCGTGCCTCGGTGTCGTCGTACATCCACGCGCATCGGTTCAGTTCGATGCTGGTCTTCAGGCAGAGATCGGCAACCTGGAAGTATCGAGATTGTGCCGACGGGAGAACCGCCTGGAACCCGGCCCGGATCGTCTGCAACAGCACACCGTCGAAATTGCCGTTCGGCTCACCGTGGACGGCGAGGTACCGGTTCGCCCGCACAACATCGTGTCCGATCTCCTGCACGGCGACGGCAGCGCCGGCTATCCGGCGTGTGGTGGCGGAGAATTCCTCGTGCGTCCCGGACATCACGATCTCCTCAGCGACGCGACGAGATCATCGATAGAGCTGTCGTCGAGCTGTCCGGCCACACCGCGATCCGCCCGGACGACGAAGACCGCGACCTCCGCTGTTGCAAGGCCGGTGGTGGCCACGACGTCCAATCGCGCTGCCGGCGGGTCACATTCGTCGGTGGGAGGGATGTCGGACACCAGCGCCGTGAGCCGGACTGCCGGGTTTCCGGAAATCTCGAAATGGACGGGTCCAAATAGTTGATCGTCGGCAGTCGTCCCTCGTCGGAGTACATCCATTCGACCGCCCGGACTTCGTGAGCAGCGACGGTCAGGAGGTCGCCCGCGGGGCGCCCCGTGATCCCCACTGCGGCCAGCATCGACATGTCGTCTGCCTCGCAGTACTCCTTCCCGAAAGCGGATGCCGAACCGATCATCATCGCTGCACCGTCCCGGCTTCTCCAGCCCATGACCGATTGGCCCTGCCCGAACCAGCCGGCTGGAGTGGTGTACGTGAGCCCGAACCGTGTCGGTACCGGTTGCGGTTCCCCTTCGGGAACCTCCGGCGGGAGCGGAGCGCGCTCCATCGACGGGAAACCCGGGGGGAGTTCGCGCGGTGGTGTTGCGGCAGTGGGTGACTCGGTGCGTGTCGTCGTGATCGGTGGTGGTGGCGCCCAGCCGGAATCCGGAAGGTCCGGCCTCAGCAGGCTCGCCGCTGCCGATATTCCACCGATGGCCAGCAAGCCCCCCACATACCACAACGCCACCTTGGCCAGCTGAAGGACAACGACGCCCCATTTCGACATTGTTCGATCCCCCCTATCGACGGCAGAACCATACCAGTTGATGTGTTCCGCATGGGGATTGAACTTTTCTGGGCCGCGCAGATACCCGGATCGTCGTGTGTTCGTTCCCGGCTGTCGGGATGCAACCGTCGGCGACGTGCGCGGTCGTCCTGGCAACCGGCGGGGTGCGGCAGCGGTTGACCCGCAGACGCGCGGGTGCGGTCGAGGGAGGTCATGCGCTGTCCGCGAGGCGGTTCGCCCTCGCCCTTACGTACTGTCGAGGCGCCACTGCGCGAGTTGGACAGCGTTCGAGACACATTCGGTCAGCACGGCCAGCCGTTCGGTGGGTCCGTGCGCCGTGAGTACCTGCAGCCGGTCGGCCTCACCCATAGGGACGAAGCGTGCCAGCGCGAACAGCCGGGCACCCGGCTCGTCGGGCAGTTCGGTGATGCTCGGGGGTTCGATCCGGCCGCCCGACAGGCGGTCGAGCAGACCGTACAGCCGGCCGAGCCCCACGCTCAGGCCGGAGAAGTCCACCGGACCGGACTCCGTGTCCGGCCACGGCTCGACCTCCGCCCGCGGATACGGGTCGTCCGGTAGCCAGTCGATCACCCGGATGCGTTCCTCGCCGATGCATTCCAGGAAGTAGCGACCGTCGTCGAGTTCGGTGTCCATCACGATCCGCGCGACCGTGCCGACGTCGTGGCGGGTCTCGCCCCCACCCACCTCGTGGCCTCGCTCGATGAGCACCACGCCGAACCGCGGCCCGTCCGGATCTGCGAGGCAGTCCCGGACCAGCTCGCGATACCTCGGTTCGAACACGTGGAGTGGAAGGGCGTCGCCCGGAAGCAGCGCGGTTCCCAGCGGGAACATCGGGAGCACGGGCATCAGGGCAGCCGCAGCCGCGGTATCGGCGGCGCCGGGATCGGCTCGCCGCGCGCGATCTCCGTCAACAGGTGTTCCGCCCATGCCGCGAGGCCGTCTATGTCCAGCCCGTGCGGCGGCTCGTCCTCGTAATGGCGGATCCGAGCCTCCCCTTGCCGTAGCAGCGACGCGGCCCCGGCCGGATTGTCCCGCAGCAGATGCGTCAGCCCCACGGTGAGCTGCGCCAAGCCCTGCCACAGCGTCCGCTCGTCGGCCGGCGCCGACTTCCACGTGCCTTCCAGCACCTCGTGCGCATGGAACGGATACCCGTGGTCGAGCAGCCGCTGCGCCTCGGTGATCGCCTCGTCGGGCTCGAGCTGCAGGTCCTCCGGGACCCGTTCGACTCCCTCCTCGCCGTAGGGCAACGGGCGCCCCAGGGCGTCGCGCGGGCGGGCGTTCTGCGGTTTGCCGTCGACCGTTCGATCCCGTTCAGCCATGCACCCAGCGTAAACCGGCAGCGCCGACGCGACCCCGCTTCTCGCGCGCCCCGTCGACCGCGTAGGCCAGCTCGTCGCGCAGCAGCTCCGGGGTGGCCGGGCAGACGTGGGTGTGGTGGCCGGTCCGGAACAGGTACCGCCCGTCGCCTGCGACGTCGAACCAGCCGAGATCGGTGACCGGCGTGAAGTTCAGACCGTCCGGTGAGCACAGCACCCGCACGCTGCCCGTTCCGGACCGCGGATCGGTCAGCAGCCGCCGCAACCGGACGGCCGGGGGCGCCTGCGCGGTCCGGAGCACCTGCGTCGGGCGCGCGAACTCCGCCACTTCCGCGGTGGGTGCCGACAGCGCCGGCGCCGTACCCGGGGACGCGCCGGGTAGACACTGTACGACCGCCTCCGCCAGTGTGTGCGCCGCGGTCGCCGTCACGACGAGATCGCCGGCACGTCCCGGATCCTGCCGCGCCAGAACGGCGGAGTCGTGCCTGATGCATCCCCGCAGCCGCAACTGGGAGCCCTCCGAGAACTGCCCGTACACCTCGACGGCGACCTCCGCGTATCGCATCGTCGCTATCGCCGCGGTGAGCCGCTCGTCGGGATTCGTGCGCCGCCACCGGTGGGCCGCCTCGAGGTTCGCGGCGTGCTCGTCCTCCCACAGCGCGGTGGAGCGGTAGCGCAGAGGAAACGGAATCTCGTCGAGTCCCGTCGCGGTCCACAGGGCCAGGAACCGGTCGGGGGTGAGCCGCCACCTCATGCCGGATCGACCCCCAGCACCGGCGGCGCGGTGAGCGGCATCGGACCGACGAGCTCGTTCCCGTTGTCGGCGCCCACCAGATAACTGGGCACCGTGCGGGCGGCCTCGTCGTCGCGCGCAGGACGCGCCGGGGCGCCCAGCATGCCCGGGTACATGCCGCCCAGGCGGCTCGACCCGGCGCGGGTGCCGGCGCCCGACGTCGCCGGGTTCGTCGTACCGTTCGCGACCGGTAGGCCACCCACGGGTCCGAGCCCGCCGGGGCCGGCAGCGCCGGCGCCGCCGCTTCCACCGCCGGCGCCTCCGGACGTTGGACCACCGGGTCCGCCCGGAGGTCCACCCGAACCCGGGTATCGCTCCGGACCCGACGTCGCGCCGGTCGCGGTCGCGGCCGGGGTGGTGGCTGCATGCTCGCCGGCGCCCGGCGCCGGGCCGCCCGGGTCTGCTTCCCCGTCTGTCGCGGAGGTGCCGCGGGACGGAGCGTCCGTGACCTGCCCGTCGTCGGCGCCGGCCGCCGAGGCCGAGGGCCCGGTGCCGGCCGCCGAGGCCGAGGGGCCGGTGCCGCCGCCCCGGCCCTCCGCGCTGCCCGAGGGGTGCCGCGACGGATCTGCCCCGACCGGACCGGATCCTGCCGTCGCCTCGTGCGGCGACGGCAGGACCGGAACCGCCGTGCCGGATTCACGGTAGTGCGGGACGTAGAGCGATTCCATGACGCGTACTGCCTCGGCGTGCGCCGCCTCCGCCGCCCGCGCGAACTCGGTCGTGTCCTGGGGCACCACCACGCCCAGCGGCATCGGAATCTGCGCCGGCGGTGGTGGCACGTTGTTCCGCACAGCCGAAGCGACCTCCGATGCCGCAGCGAGTTTGGTCGACACCGCAAGTAGCGCGGTCACGAGTTGTTCGGTCGACCTCGCGAAGGAGCGGGTCGCCGCCACGGCGCGGCGCGCCGCGTCACCATCCCACCCCTCGGCAATCTTGTTGCAGATCATCTGGGTTCCGAAGATGAAACCGACGCTCATGTCGGTCGCGATCTTGCGCCAGCTCTCCGCCAGGCTTCGCATCGCGCCCGGGTCCATTCTCTGGACGTCTCGATAGATGGCGTCGTGCTCCATGCTGTGGAAGTTCTCGAATGCGGTGGCGTAGTCGGGATCGAAGCTGCCTTCGAGCCGTGCCACCAGTCTGGTGTGCCAGTCCGCCAGCGCGCCGACCCGCTCCGGTACCCGATGCTCGAGCAGCGGTTCGAGCATCGCTGCGACGGGATTCTCGTTCTCCGGCACCCTATTCGGTGCTTCCGCTCACGGTCCCGACGTGCTGCGCCGTGCGTCTTCCGGTGCCGTGCGAAACATCAAGTGACGTGTCCATGGAGTCCCCCCGATTCCGTGGTAGTGCGCAGCATCGTAGCGGACCGTGCGGTCTCGTGGCGAGTCGTGCCGAGGAACGAACGGCATCAGCCATCCGCGACTTTCCCAGTCATACGCTCCCCCAATTGTGTTCGCGGACGACTGGCACCCGCGCGGATACAGCACGACTCGTGGAATTCTCCGGGTTCCGGAGTGATGCGCAGTGGCGGCGGTTCACGCGGAGTCGGTGGTGCCGAGTTGCCGGGCCCAGTCGTAGTCGGCGTCGAGGAAGCCCTGTCCACCGGCGGCGAACGTGTCGCGCATGCGGGAGAGGGCCTCGTGGAATTGGGTGAGCCGCTCGTAGGCGGACTCGGGGGTGCCTCTGGCCTTGGTGAGGAAACCTTTCCGAAGCTGTTCCGCGGACTCGAATCCACCGAAGCTTCCGACTTTGGCCAGGTCTTCCGAATTGTCGATCGCATCGGAGAGTGTCGCGAGCATGGTGTCACAGATGGCGACGATCTCGTCGATGGTATGTGGGTCGAGTCGCAGCGCTTCGCTCACCTCGGGCCTTTCGATCAGTCGTCGATGACGGCGGCCATGCGCGAGGCTGTGTCCTCGAGCCCGGCGCACCATTCGTTGTTCGGGACTCCATTGCCGTGGTCGGGGTGATAGATGCGCGAGATGATGAGAACCCCGTACGACGTCTCCACAGTGACGGCACACGACTGACGCAAGCTCGGGTCGACCTCGAGGAGGGCGCGTCGTCCGTTGATCTCGATGGGAGTGGCGTACTCGGCGACCTTCTCCTGCACCTCGGCGAAGGTGATGTTGCCGGAGTTGAGATTGAGTCCGTAGCGACGGAGAACGCCGGGGATGCGCAGCGTGCCGTGATAGCTGCACCCGAGGAAGGTGTAGTGCGTCGCGGCGAAGTCGCTGATCTCCTCCGACCTCGGGTCGTAGCCCGCCTCGACGAGCACTCGGTCGGGGATGTCGAGGCAGGGGTCGAACGTGACTGGGGGGCGGTCGGATTCGTCGACGATGCGGGGTGTGCGTGTCGTCGTGGTGGTGGCGGGTGGTTCCGCGGGTGCCGCGGGCGTGACGGCGGTGCACGCGCTGACCGCCGCCGCGACGAGGGCGACGATCCATCCGCGAGTGCGCAGGTGTCGTCGTCGCTCTCGTTCGCTCGCTTCCCGGTCGCACGCGACATCGATTGCGGACGCGGACGACCGACAGCCGCGCGAACATTGCCCCCCGCCCATGGACCCCCCGATCCGTCGTGTGGGGACAGATGCTAGCGGACGGCGCCCACGAGCCGGAGGGCGAGATCGGAGTAGAGGTGCGCGAGGGCGTGGGGCTCGTGGTAGCGGCCGGAGGGGTACCAGCGGCAGATGTCGACGCACAGCGACATCAGGGCAAGGGTGACGCCCTCGGTGTCGGGGACGGTGAACTCACCCGAGGCGACGCCGGCGTCGACGATGGTGCGGACGACCTGGGTGGTGCGCCGCCGCAGGCCGGTGATGACGCGGTAGTGCTCGGGCGTCAGGGCGGTGAGCTCGTACTGGACGACGCGGGCGCGGCGATGGTGCTCGGCCTGCCACTCGGCGAACCGGCCGATGACGTTGGCCAGCCGAGTGGTGGCGTCCTCGCCGGGGAGGTCGGCGTCGCGCACGACCTCGAGGGCCAGGTCGTGGCCCTCGTAGCTGATCGCGTAGAGCAGCTCTTCCTTGGACTTGTAGTGGGGATACATCGCGGCCGGGCTCATGTCGAGGCGGGCGGCGATCAGTCTGGTGGTGGTGCCGCCGTAGCCGTTCTCGGCGAACACCTCGACGGCCGCCTCGCGTAGGCGGGCCGCGGCCTTCGATCCGCTGATCACCGCGTCCCTCGATGTGCTCACGTCCTGCTCCCGTTCCTGCTACGGCCCTGGTTGACAAGATAGCGGCCGCGGTTCACTATAAGCGCACGCTTAGAAAATAAGCAGATGCTTACAGATTTGAGGAGCGGTTGATGCAACGCACCCTGTACGGCCCCGATCACGAGGCGTTCCGCGAGTCGGCGCGCGAGTTCGTGAACCGGTTCGTCATGCCCCGTGCGGAGGAGCTCATCGAACGTCACGAGATTCCCCGTGACATCTGGATCGAGGCCGGTAAGGCAGGTTTCCTGGGACTCGAGATCCCGGAGCGCTTCGGTGGCATGGAGGCGAACGACTACCGCTTCAACGCCATCCTCGGCGAGGAGTTCGCCCGCGCGAACATGGCGCTGTCGTCGTCGATGGGCATCCACTCGGACATCACCGTTCCCTACATCGTCCACCTGGGCAACGAGGAGCAGCGTGAGCGCTGGCTGCCGCGCTGCGCCACCGGTGAGCTCATCTGCGCCATCGGTATGACCGAGCCTTCCGGCGGTTCCGACCTCGCCAACCTGAAGACCACCGCCGTGCGCGACGGTGACGACTGGATCCTCAACGGCGCCAAGACCTTCATCACCAACGGTTACAACTGCGACCTCGTCGTCGTCGCGGCCCGCACCGACCCGTCGAAGGGCGCGAAGGGCATCTCCCTGTTCGCCGTCGAGCGCGGCATGGAGGGCTTCGAGAACGGTCGCAAGCTCGACAAGGTCGGCCAGCCCGAGGCCGACACCGCAGAGCTGTTCTTCAAGGACGTCCGCGTCCCGCACGCCAACCTCATCGGCGAGGAGGGCATGGGCTTCATCTCGATGATGAAGATGCTGCCGCAGGAGCGGCTCGGCTCCGCGGTCAACAACGTGCACCACGCCAAGCACATCCTGCTCGAGACCATCGAGTACGCGAAGGAGCGCAAGGCGTTCGGCCAGGCCATCGGCGCCATGCAGTACAACAAGTTCCTGCTCGCCGAGCTGATCACCAAGATCGAGGTGGCCGAGGCCTACGTCGACCAGGCCGTCGAGGCCCACGCCGACGGCAAGCTCACCGCCGTGGACGCGGCCAAGGCCAAGTGGTGGACCGCGCAGACGCAGTCCGAGGTCCTGGACGCGTGCGTGCAGATCCACGGTGGCTACGGCTTCATGAACGAGTACCGTGTGGCTCGTGCATGGAAGGACGCCCGCGTCACCAAGATCTGGGCCGGCACCAACGAGATCATGAAGGAACTCATCGGCCGCGATCTGGGCCTGTAGAGACTCGAAGCGTCAACACAAAAAAGGAGCACGTGATGCCCGAAGCTGTGATCGTGTCCGCCGCCCGTTCTCCCATCGGGCGGGCGATGAAGGGGTCGCTCAAGACGGTGCGTCCGGACGACCTGGCCACCCAGATGGTCGCGGCCGCCCTGGCGAAGGTGCCGGAGCTGGACCCGGCCCAGATCGACGACCTGATGCTCGGCTGCGGCCAGCCCGCCGGCCAGTCCGGGTTCAACATCGCCCGCGTCGTCGCCGTGCAGCTGGGTTACGACTTCCTGCCCGGCGTGACCGTCAACCGCTACTGCTCGTCGTCGCTGCAGACCACCCGCATGGCGCTGCACGCGATCAAGGCCGGCGAGGGGGACGTGTTCGTCTCCGCCGGTGTCGAGTCCGTCTCCAGCTTCGTCACCGGCAACGCCGACGGGCTGCCGAACACCAGGAACCCGCTCTTCGCCGACGCCGAGGCCCGCACCGCCACGCTCGCCGAGGGCGGCACCGCGTGGACCGACCCGCGCAGCGAGGCCCTGCTGCCCGATGTCTACATCGCGATGGGCCAGACCGCGGAGAACGTCGCCTCGCTCACCGGCATCTCCCGCGAGGACCAGGACCGGTGGGGTGTGCGGTCGCAGAACCGGGCCGAGGAAGCCCTCGAGTCGGGCTTCTTCGAGCGCGAGATCAGCCCCGTCACCCTGCCCGACGGCACCGTCGTGACCACCGACGACGGGCCGCGGCCCGGCACCACCTACGAGGCCGTGAGCCAGCTGAAGCCGGTCTTCCGCCCCGACGGCACCATCACCGCCGGCAACGCCTGCCCGCTCAACGACGGCGCCGCGGCCCTGGTGATCATGTCCGACACCAAGGCCGAGGAGCTCGGGCTGACCCCGCTGGCGCGGATCGTCTCGACCGGCGTGTCCGGCCTGTCGCCGGAGATCATGGGTCTGGGCCCGATCGAGGCCGTGAAGAAGGCGCTCGCCCACGCCGGCAAGACCATCTCCGACATCGACCTGTTCGAGATCAACGAGGCGTTCGCCGTGCAGGTGCTCGGCTCCGCCCGGGAGCTCGGCATCGACGAGGACAAGCTGAACGTCTCCGGTGGTGCGATCGCCCTCGGTCACCCGTTCGGCATGACCGGGGCGCGGATCACCGCCACCCTGCTCAACAACCTGCAGACCCACGACAAGCAGTTCGGCGTGGAGACCATGTGCGTCGGCGGCGGTCAGGGCATGGCGATGGTGCTCGAGCGCCTGAGCTGATCGTCCCCCTCGGACCGGGAAGACGGATGAGGCGCGGTCGCGGGCCCGAAAGGGCTTGTGGCCGCGCCTTTTTCGAACTTCAGGTCTTGAACTCGAGCGCGAATTCAACTATACAATTCGCATAGGTATCGACTATCGGAGGAGACTACACACATGTCCGTGCTCGACAAGTTCCGCCTCGACGACCGCGTCGCGATCGTCACCGGCGCCTCCTCGGGCCTCGGCGTCGCCTTCGCCCAGGCTCTCGCGGAGGCTGGGGCCGACGTCGTGCTCGCGGCCCGTCGCGCCGACCGGCTCGAGCGGACCGCCGAACTCGTCCGTGCCGCCGGCCGCCGCGCGCTGAGCGTCGAGACCGACATCGCCGAGCCCGAGCAGGCGCAACGGATGGTCGATGCCGCGATCGAGCACTTCGGCAAGGTCGACATTCTCATCAACAACGCCGGCATCGGCACGGCCGTCCCGGCCACCAAGGAGACCCCGGAACAGTTCCGGCGCGTCATCGACATCAACCTGAACGGCTCCTATTGGGCCGCGCAGGCCGCCGGGCGCGTCATGCAGCCCGGCAGCTCCATCGTCAACATCTCCTCCGTCCTGGGCCTCACCACCGCGGGACTGCCGCAGGCCGCCTACGCCGCCAGCAAGGCCGGCGTGATCGGCCTGACCCGGGACCTGGCCCAGCAGTGGGGGGCACGCAAGGGCATCCGCGTCAATGCCATCGCGCCGGGATTCTTCGAGACCGAGATGACCGACGAGTACCAGCCCGGCTACCTCGACAGCATGAAGCCGCGAATCGTCCTGGGCCGCACCGGTGATCCCGCAGAGATCGCCGCCACCGCCGTGTGGCTCACCTCGGAGGCCGCCGGCTACGTCACCGGCCAGACGATTGCGGTCGACGGCGGCCTGACCATCAACTGAAGTTTCCAACCACAACAGCACGGAGGTAAGCAGTGAGCGAAACAGTCACCCGCACCGCCATCGTCACCGGAGCCGCGCGCGGCATCGGCGCCGCAGTCGCCAAGCGGCTGGCGCAGGACGGATTCCAGGTCGCGGTCCTGGACCTCGACGAGTCCGCATGCGGCGACACCGTCTCGGCCATCGAGGCGGCCGGCGGCAAGGCCCTCGCGGTGGGCGCGAACGTCGCCGACGAGCAGTCCGTCGCCGCGGCTGTGGAGAAGGTCGCGAACGAGCTGGGCGATCCCACGGTGCTGATCAACAACGCCGGCATCACCCGCGACAACCTGCTGTTCAAGATGACCGTCGACGACTGGGACGCCGTGATGAACGTGCACCTGCGGGGCGCGTTCCTCATGTCCCGGGCGACGCAGAAGTACATGGTGGAGGCCAAGTTCGGCCGCATCGTCAACCTGTCGAGCACCTCCGCACTGGGCAACCGCGGTCAGGTCAACTACTCCGCCGCCAAGGCCGGCATGCAGGGCTTCACCAAGACCCTCGCGATCGAGCTCGGCAAGTACGGCGTCACCGCCAACGCGATCGCCCCCGGCTTCATCGAGACCGAGATGACCGCTGCGACGGCCGAGCGGGTGGGCATGTCGTTCGAGGACTTCAAGGCCGCCGCGGCCTCGCAGATCCCCGTCGCCCGCACCGGAAAGCCCGACGACATCGCGCACACCGCCTCGTTCCTCGCGAGCGAGGGTGCGGGATTCGTGTCGGGTCAGGTCATCTACGTCGCCGGTGGTCCGAAGGACTGACGGCGGGGACCGATCCGCGACGACGCCGTGCGTCCCTCCCCCCTGCGGGAGGACGCACGGCGTCGTCGTCTGTGCGGTCGGCTACGGTTGCCGGACCGTCTGCCGGCGGTGCAGAAGCCAGCACGCGCCCGCGATCGTGGCGGTGAGTGCGCCCGTCGCGATGAGCTGGGTGCGGGCGGCCGTGTCGAACAGCGCGAGCACGGCGATGCCGGCGAGCAGGCCGAGGGTCGCGTACGACAGGTACGGGAAGCCCCACATCTTCAGCGGCAGGGCGTCTTCGGTGCCGTCGCGACGGGCCCGCCGGCGCAGCACGAGGTGCGAGACCGCCACGAACGTCCACAGTACGAGGATGGTCGAGCCCACGGCGTTGAGCAGCAGCGGCAACACCTTGTCGGGACGCACGTAGTTGAGTGCGACGGTGACGAATCCGAACGCGACCGAGGCGAGGACCGCGTTGCGGGGCACCCCGTTGGCGGCCACCCGGCCGAACGCGGGGTAGGCCGAACCGCGTTGCGAGAGGGAGTAGATCATCCGTGAGGCGCTGAAGAGCATCGCGTTGAGCGAGGACAGCAGCGCCACCACCACGATCACGGTCATCACGGCGGCCGCCCCCGGCACGGCGCCGGCGTTCAGCACCGCGACGAACGGGCCCGTGACGAGATCCTCGGACGTCCACGGCAGCACCGTCACCATGATCAGCACCGAGCCGATGTAGAAGACCAGGATGCGCCAGATCAGCGTGCGCACCGCGCGGCCGACGTTCCGGCGCGGATCGGAGGTCTCGGCGGCCGCGATGGCGATGATCTCGGTGCCGCCGAACGCGAACACCACGATGAGCAGGCCCGCGGCGATACCGGCGATACCGGTGGGCGCGAAGCCGCCGTGCGCGGTGAGGTTCGCGAACCCGGTGCTGTCGAAGGCGGGCACCCATCCCGCGATCATCGCGACGCCGATCGCGAGGAAGGCGACGATGGCGACGATCTTCAGTGCCGCGAACCAGAATTCGACCTCGCCGAACCGGCGTACGCCGACGAGGTTCACGCCGGTGAGCACCACCATGAAGAACAGTGCCGCGGCCCACTGCGGGATCCCGGGAATCGAGGCGGCGGTGATGGCGGCGGCGCCGGTCGCCTCCGCCGCGATCACGATGACCACCTGGATCCAGTACAGCCAGCCGATGGTGCGGCCGGCGACGGAGCCGAGGGCGTTCTCCGCGTGCACGGAGAAGGCGCCGCTGGCGGGGTTCGCGGCCGCCATCTCGCCCATCATCCGCATGATGAGGACGACGAGAGCCGCGGCGGCGAGGAACGAGACGAGGATGGCCGGTCCGGCGACGGCGATGCCGGCGCCGGAGCCGACGAACAGTCCCGCGCCGATCGCGCCGCCGAGACTCATCATCACCAGCTGTCGCGGCCGCATCGCCTGGTGCAGCATCGCCCGCGGCGCCGGCTCGGTGGTGGTGGCCGGCGTGGTGGCCAGGGTGTCAGTCATCGATGCGCTCCCCGGCCGGCACCAGCTGGTCGAGGGCGATCTCGAACGCGGTGGCCGCGACGCCCGTATGGTCGGCGCAGCGGTCGTGGCAGCGCTGCAGCGCACCCGCGACGGTGTCCGAGACGTCGCCGAAGATCGCCGCGTCCGAGACCTCCACGTCACCCTCCATGAGCTGGGCGAAGGCGCGGGCCATGCCGCTGTTGGCGATGAAGTCGGGGATCACGGAGACGGACTTGTCCGCGTGCTCGTAGGTGGGGCCGTAGAAGATCTCGTCGTCGGCGAAGGGCACGTTCGCTCCGCTGGCGATCACCTCGAGGCCGGCCGCGACCATACGGTCGACCTGTTCGCGGGTGACCAGGCGGGAGGCCGCGCAGGGGAGGAAGATCTCGGCGCCGAGGTCCCAGATCGCGTCGTGCACCTCGGTGAAGGGACGCATCCGGTCGCTGCGGAGCGCGTTGCCGTCCTTGTTCAGCAGCAGCGTGCGCACCTCGTCGAAGTCGAGACCGGCCGTGTCGAGGATGCCGCCGTCGCGGTCGATGATGCCGACCACGCGAGCCCCGGCCTGGGCCAGGTAGTAGGCCGCGGCCGCGCCGACGTTGCCCCAGCCCTGGACGATCACCCGCTTGCCCCCGAGCCCGTGATTGCCGGCGGGGTCGCCGTAGATGCGGTAGTGGTGGCGCACCGACTCGGCGACGCCCCAGCCCGTGATCAGATCGGCCACCGTGTACTTCGCATCCGGTGCCGGGGTGAACCGGGTGTCCTCGACGACCTTCGCGACACCGAGCCGCAGCTGCCCGACCCGCTGGACGCGTTCGCGGTCGTCCGCCGCGAAGTGCCCGTTGACGACGCCCTCCTGCGGATGCCACAGCCCGTTGCTCTCGGTGAGCGGCACGACCTCGGTCATCTCGTCGACGTTCAGGTCGCCGCCGGTGCCGTAGTAGGCGCGCAGCAGCGGCGCGACCGCCCGGAACCAGCGCCGCAGCACGCCGTCCTTGCGGGGATCGGAGGGGTCGAAGTCGATGCCGGACTTGGCGCCGCCGATGGCCGGACCGGAGACGGTGAACTTGACCTCCATCGTCTTCGCCAGCGACTCGACCTCGCGGCGGTCGAGGCCGCGGCGCATCCGCGTGCCGCCACCGGCCGCGCCGCCGCGCAGGGAGTTGATGACGACCCAGCCACGGGCGGTGGTCTCGGTGTCGTGCCACTCGAAGACGATCTCGGGGGCCTTGTCCTCGAAACGGGTCAGCAGGTTCTTCATGTCTTCTCTCGGGAGTCGGGACGGTGCGATGCCCGGGGAGCGGGCGAATGAAGAAGACTGTGACCGTGGTTACAGAGGAGGCGCAAGTGCGGCCTGCACTACTGGTCAGGCTGAAGAGCTGTAGCGCAGCCGCCCGTCGTTTTTCTGTGCAGTGTGCAGAGCTGTTTCGACGTTTTCGGCGGGTGGGGGCGAGCGCGCCGACCTTCAGCTCTACCGACGGTAGGCGGGCGCTTTGGCGGTTTTGCCCGGCTGCAGCGTGCGGAGCAGCGGCATGGCCCGGTACCGCACCACCTCCGACAGCACCATGACGCTGGTCGACCGGGCGACGATCGACGACCGGTTCAGTTCGATCAGCGTCTGCTGCAGACCGAGGTGGGAGTCCGCGGCGATCCGGCACAGAATGTCGCCGGCGCCGGTCGTCGCGAACGCCTCGAGCACCCCCGGAATCGCTTCGAGGACATCGGTGATCGCTTCGAGCGCGCCCTGGACGATCTCCATCGTCACGAAGGCCTGGACCTCGAATCCGGCGGCCGCCAGGTCCAGTCGCGGTTCGTAGCCGGCGATGATCCCGGACTCCTCGAGCCGGCGCAGCCGTGCCGAGACCGTCGCGCGCGCCACCCGCAACCTCCGGGACAGCTCCAGGGCGCCGATCTTCGGATCCGTGTGCAGCGTATCCAGGAGCGCGAAATCCAACTCGTCCAGCTGCACGGCGTCACGCATAGCCGTTCCTTCCGAAGAGGCGGCGGAAACTGTGCCGATTGTATAGCGGCTCGCCCGGCGTCCCGCATTTTCCAGTCAGGTCGATCAGCTGGGAGAGGCGAGATTGCACCGTCGCCGCGACGGGGTTTTTCCTGGTGACACACGACACACCGATGGCGCCGCGTCCGGCGGCAGGAGGAATCGCCATGACTCTCGAGTTCACCCTCACCGACAGCGAGAAGCTCGCCCAGCTGAACCCCGAGGAACTGCGGCAGCTCGTCGGCCTCGTCGAGTACGACGCCGAGCGGGACCCGTTCCCCGTCAGCGGCTGGGACGCGGTGGTGTGGGTGGTGGGCAACGCCACCCAGGCCGCGCACTACTACCAGTCCGCGTTCGGGATGGAACTGATCGCCTACTCCGGTCCCACCACCGGCAACCGCGACCACCACGCCTACGTCCTGCGCAGCGGGGCGGTGCGGTTCGTGGTCAAGGGTGCGGTCGATCCGGACAGCCCGCTCGTCGAGCATCATCGCCGGCACGGCGACGGCGTCGTGGACATCGCGCTGCAGGTGCCCGACGTCGACAAGTGCATCGCGCACGCCCGGGCCCAGGGCGCGACGGTCCTCGAGGAGCCGTACGAGATCAGCGACGAGTACGGCACGGTGCGGCTCGCCGCGATCGCCACCTACGGCGAGACGCGCCACACGCTCGTCGACCGGTCCCGCTACACGGGCCCGTATCTGCCCGGCTACGTGGAGAAGTCGTCGACCTACCGCAAGCGCGACGGCGCGCCCAAGCGGATCTTCCAGGCCCTCGACCACGTGGTCGGCAACGTCGAGCTCGGCAACATGGACGAGTGGGTCGGCTTCTACAACCGCGTCATGGGCTTCACCAACATGGCCGAGTTCATCGGTGACGACATCGCCACCGACTACTCGGCCCTGATGAGCAAGGTGGTCTGCAACGGCAACCACCGCGTCAAGTTCCCGCTCAACGAGCCGGCCGTCGCGAAGAAGCGCTCGCAGATCGACGAGTACCTCGATTTCTACCGTGGTCCCGGCGCGCAGCACCTGGCGCTGGCCACCAACGACATCCTCACCGCCGTCGACCGGCTCCGCGAGGAGGGCGTGGAGTTCCTCGCCACGCCCGACGCCTACTACGAGGACCCCGAGCTGCGCGCGCGGATCGGGAACGTGCGGGTGCCGATCGAGGAACTGCAGAAGCGTGGCATTCTCGTCGACCGGGACGAAGACGGTTACCTCCTGCAGATCTTCACCAAGCCGATCACCGATCGCCCGACGGTGTTCTTCGAGCTGATCGAGCGGCACGGTTCGCTCGGCTTCGGCAAGGGCAACTTCAAGGCCCTGTTCGAGGCGATCGAGCGCGAGCAGGCGGCGCGCGGCAACTTCTGACCGGACGCGCGGCGGGTCAGGAGATCCGGCTGACCTGCTCCCTCAGCGCGTGCTCAGTCCGGCGGACGATCGTGCCCACCAGCGGCTCGATGAGCAGCCCCGCCGCGCGACCGGCCGCGCCGCCGGGCAGCCGGTAGCCGAAGTCGACGGCGAGACGCATGCGACCGTCGCCCAGATCGTCGAACTGCCACGACGACAGGGTGCGGAAGCCGGAGATCGAGCTCAGCACGATCCGGTGGTTGTCTTCCCACTCGACGATCTCGAGCCGGGAGTCGAAGGTGGCCGGCCCGATCCGCATGCTCGCGTCGAAGCGCGCGCCCACGCCGCGGACCCGATCACCCACGGGCTCGAAGCGGGTGACTCCGAACATCCACTCCGGGACCGTGCGGTGATCGGCGACGTAGGCGAAGGCGGCCTGGCGGTCCACGTGCGCCACGCCGTCGTGGCACACGTGGATCATGCGGCGATCGTCAGTCATCCGGCGGCACCTCCGCCGGTGAACCTAGCGGACTTGCTCACGTCTCCGGGATCCGCCCGCACACCTGTGTGGGCGGATCCCGGAAGGGCGCGTGAATTCCCTTGTTCTCCAAGAATTTGTCGCCCGAAGCGAGCGGGCTCGCTCACGGGTGCGGCGCGATGCCGAACAGCAGGGCCTCGATCCCGGCCCGGAATGCGGCATCGTTGTCGACGGGTGTGGCGCCGGCGTTCCCGCCCGCGGAAGCGAGCAGGCCGGCCAGGTGGGGGTAGTCGCCGTGGGCCAGCATGGCGGTGATGTGCTCGGAGCCGCCACCGGCGGTGGGGGCGGACAACCCCGCCGCCTCCTGCGCGGCGAAGGTGGTGACCCAGCCTGAGAGCAGGGCGATTCCCATCATGGTCGCGGTGGCGTCGAGGCCGGTCGGTGCGAGGGCGCCGACCATGTGGTCGAGGTATCGCATCGAGTGCGGACCCAGTGTCGTCGTGCCCGCGACGCTCAACCACGGATGCCGACGGTGCAGCTGCCGGGCCTGCTCCGCGAGGGCGAGGACGTCGGTCCGCACGTCCCCGGTCAGGGGCGGGTACCGGTACTCCGCGGCGACGCGGTCGACCATGAGAGCGACGAGATCGTCCTTGCCTGCGACGTAGCGGTAGAGCGAGGCGGCCGCCGTCCCGAGTTCCTGCGCGACGCGCCGCATCGAAACGGCACGCAGCCCGTCTGCGTCGGCGAGGCCGACGCACGCCTCGGCGAGCTGCTCGAGCGTATGGGCAGGGCGCGGCCCGGGCCTGGGGTCGTCGGCGCGCAACCACAGCGAGGTCGGGGGTTCGGCATGCGGCATGGGTGCCAGCATGCACTACCCGGACAGTTGCGAACGACGTTCGCAGACGCGTACGGTGTAATTGCGAACGATGTTCCCAATCGTGGAGGTCGGAATGACGGTTCTGGAAACCGAGGCGCTCACCAGGCGGTACGGCAGCCACCTCGTGCTCGACGGGCTGAACCTGGAGGTGCCCGCCGGTCGGGTGCACGCGCTGCTCGGCCCCAACGGGTCCGGCAAGACCACGACCGTGCGGATGCTGGCGACCCTGCTGCAACCGACCTCCGGCAGCGCCAGGATCCTCGGTCACGACACCGTCCGCGAGGCTGCTCACGTCAAGCGCAACATCGGCTTCGTCGGCCAGTACCACGCGGTCGACCCCCGACTCGCCGGCACCCAGAACCTGACGATGGTTGCCCGCCTGAACGGGTACAGCGCCCGGGGCGCCCGCCGGCACGCAGACGACCTGCTCGAGCGCTTCGACCTGACCGACGCCGCGGCCCGGCAGGTGCACACATACTCCGGCGGCATGCGAAGGCGGCTCGACATCGTCGCGGGCATGGTCGTCCGTCCCGCGGTGCTCTTCCTCGACGAGCCCACCACCGGCCTCGATCCCCGCAGCCGCAACGAGATCTACCGGTATGTACGGTCTTTCGTGGAGGAAGGCACCACCGTCGTGCTCACGACCCAGTACCTCGACGAGGCCGAGCGGCTGGCGGACACGGTCACCATCCTCGACGCCGGTCGGGTCGTCGCCACCGGGACGCCGGACGCGATAGCCCGCACCATGGGCAGCGGCCTCGACGTCGTCGTGCTCGATCCGCACCGGCGGGGCGACGTCGCCGCGATCGTCGAGCGATTCGGCGGAAGACCCGTCGACGCGCCGGCCCGGGACGAGAATGCGCCGCTGCGGCTGACGTTCGGATTCGACGGTGAGCCGGCCGCCCTGCTGCCGATCCTGCGCGCCCTCGACGCGGAGGGCATCGCGGTGCAGGACATCGGCCGCCGGCGCGCCACCTTGGACGACGCTTTCCTCGCACTCACCGGTCGCCCGACCGAAGGGATTCCCGCATGACTGCCCCCACCGCCACCCGCACCGTCTCGCCGGCGGCGGGTGCCTGGATTCTGTTCCTGCGGGTGGCCGCGACGTACCGGAACGCGCCCGGCCTGCTCGCGGTGACCCTCGCGGCACCGCTGGGAATGATGCTGCTGTTCGGCTTCGTATTCGGCGGCGCGCTCGCCGGCGAATCCGACGCTGCCGCCTACCGGTCGTATCTGACGCCCGGAGTCCTCGTCCTCGTCGCGGCCATGGGGCTCGTCGTCACCGCGTCGACCGTGAACGCCGACCTCCGCAGCGGCCTGACGGACCGGCTGCGGGCCCTGCCCGTCCCGCCGGTCGCGGTGCCGGCGGGCCTCGCACTCGCGGAGACGGTGACCGGCGCCTCGGCGCTGGCGACGATGGCCGCCGTGGGATTTCTCGCGGGATGGCGGGTCGAGGCCACCCCCGCCGACGTGGCGCTTGCCGTGCTGCTGCTGCTCGCGTTCCGGTTCGCGCTCGCGTGGCTCGGGATCGTGCTCGGCGCCTCGATCCGCGACGAGCAGATGCTGCAGCAGGTGGCGCCGCTGATCTTCGGGGCGGTCATGTTCTCCAACGTCTTCGTCCCCACCGAGACGATGCCGGCCGTGGTCGCGACGATCGCCGAATGGAACCCCGTCAGCGCCGTGGTCGCGGCCCTGCGGCAGTTGTTCGGATCCGGGACGACGGTCGCCGCCGACGCGGCCTGGCCCATGCAGCATCCGGTCGTCGCGGCCTTCGCCTGGACGGCGGTGATCCTTGCCGTGTCCGTGCCGATCGCCGTGCGAGGGTACGCATCCTCCCGCTGATCGGATCCTTGCGCAGGATGCGCGTCGCTCAGGCGACGCGGCCGAGGTTCGAGCGCAGCGCCTGCTCGGTCTGGCGGATCGCGGTGCCCACCACCGGTTCGATGAGCTTGCCGAGCGCCCGTCCGGCCAGGCCGCCGGGAAGTTGGTACCCGAAGTCGACGTCGAGGCGGATCCGCCCGTCGCCGAGGTCGGCGAGTTCCCACGACGAGGCGGTGCGGAACCCCGCGATGGAGTCGAGAACGATCCTGCGGTCGAGTTCCCAGTCGACGATCGCAAGGCGGGAGTCGAGGCCCCTCGGTCCGATCTGCATGGTCGCGTCGAAGACCGCGCCGAGGCCGTTGACCTGCGGTCCCACCGGCACGAAGCGGTTGACGCCGTACATCCATTCGGGGACCGTGCGGTGATCGTCGAGGTAGGCGAACGCCACCTCGAGGGGAACCTCCGCAACGGCGGTGTGGCGGATGTGGATCATCGTGTACCTCCATGAGGACATTTCCGTTACCCACGGTATCAGGTAACTCGCGTCCCGGGGAGATCCTCAAAGTCGTCCATGCGGACGCTCGTCCTGCTCTACTCATGGTGACACAGTTCACAGTGGATCCGGTGGGAGGGTTCGTGAAGACCAAGGCTGCGGTGATCAAAGGGCTCAATCAGCCATGGGAGATCGAGGAGATCGACCTCGGAGACCCGGTCGCCGGTGAAGTGCAGGTGCGTCTGGCCGCGTCCGGACTGTGCCACTCCGACGAACATCTACGCTCCGGCGCGACGCCGATGGCGTCCTTCCCCGTCCTCGGCGGGCACGAGGGCGCCGGCGTGGTCACCAAGGTCGGGCCGGGGGTGGCCAACATCCGGGAGGGCGACCACGTCGTGCTCGCCTTCATCCCCGCGTGCGGGCGATGCCGTTCGTGCGCGAAGGGCCTGCAGAACATCTGCGACGAGGGGGCGAACCTCCTCACCGGGCAGGCCATCGCCGACAAGACGCACCGGGTGACCCTCAATGGTGATCCGGTCATCCAGATGTGCCTGCTCGGCACGTTCGCGCCCTACGTCACCGTGCACGAGGCCTCGGTCATCAAGATCGAGGACGACATCCCGCTCGACAAGGCCGCCCTGCTCGGCTGTGGCGTTGCCACGGGCTGGGGCTCCGCGACGGCGATCGGCGGCACCAAGGTGGGCGACTCCGTCGTCGTGATCGGCATCGGCGGCGTGGGCATCAACGCGGTGCAGGGGGCCGCGCACGCGGGTGCCCGGCACGTCGTCGCCATCGACCCGGTGGAGTTCAAGCGGGATCAGGCCAAGAAGTTCGGGGCGACCCACACGTTCGTCTCGATCGAGGAGGCGCTGCCGGTGATCGGCGAGATCACCTGGGGTGCGATGGCCGACGTCACGATCATCACCGTCGGTGAGATCCACGGGGACATCATCGCCCCCTCGATGGCGCTGACCGGCAAGGGCGGCCAGGTGGTCGTGGTGGGCATGGGCAGCGCCGCCGACACCCAGGTGACGCTGAGCCTGTTCGAGCTGACCCTGCTGCAGAAGCGCCTGCAGGGCGCGATCTTCGGTGGTGTCGGCCCGCGCTCGCAGATCCCGAAGCTGCTCGACCTCTACCGCAGCGGACAGCTCGAGCTCGACAAGCTGGTCACCAAGACATACCGGCTCGAGGACATCAACGACGGCTATGCCGACATGCACGAGGGTCGAAACCTGCGCGGCATGGTGCTCTACGGCGACGACGACTACTGACGGTAGCCGGCACCGGCACCGCGATCCGGTGACGGGCCGGCCGGCGGTGACGTTCGGCCGGCCCGCCGGCGGTGACGTTCGGCCGGCCCGCCGGCAGTGACGTTCGGCCGGCCCGCCGGCAGTGACGTTCGGCCGGCCCGCCGGGGTCGCCTACGGTGATGCCATGGAAACGCGTGAGGAAGCCGTCGAATCGGGATCGTGGCGGCAGTACGGGCCGTCGACCCTGCCCAAGCCGCTCGAGGCCGCCCTCGAGGCGTTCGCCGAGCGCGGTTACGACGGCACCTCGATCCGGGAGATCGCCGCCCGGGCCGGGCTGTCGGTGCCTGGCCTGTACCACCACTACCCGTCGAAGCAGGCGCTGCTGGTCTCGCTGACGACGGCGGTGATGGGCGATCTGCTCGACCGCAGCCGGCGGGCACTGGCGGAGGCCGGCCCCACGGCCTCCGAGCGGTTCGACGCGGTTGTCGAGTCCCTGCTGCGGTTCCACATGTTCCGGCGCAATCAGGCTTTCGTCGCCTCCACCGAGATGCGCAGCATGGAACCGGACAGCCGGAAGGCCTACATCGCGTTGCGCGACGAGCAGCAGCGGATGCTCGACGAGATCGTCCGGGACGGGGTGACGAGCGGGGAGTTCGGTACCGAGTTCCCGGAGGACGCGAGCCGGGCGGTGACCACCATGTGCGTCGCCGTCGCCGGGTGGTACCGACCGGACGGGCCGCTTGCTCCCGACGAGGTCGTCCACCGCTACCTCGCCATCGCGCGCTGCGCCGTGGGCGCACGGTAGGGACTGCGCCGTGGGCGCCCGGTAAGGACCGCGCCGTGGGCGCCCGGTAAGGACCGCGCCGTGGGCGCCCGGTAGGGACTGCGCCGTGGGCGCACGGTAGGTCGTCCGGGTTGACCGCGCGGGGTGGGGTGTGTCACGGTTGTCGTAACCGAGCGATCGATCGGTCGGGGTGAGGAGGAGGAATCGCGATGGCTGTCGATCTGTCGTACCCGGAACACGTCCAGGCACTGGTGGCGAGGACCGAGGAGTTCGTCCGGGAGCACGTGCTGCCCGTCGAGGACGCCCACAACGGTGACATCACCGCCGCCGGGGGCGACGACCTGCGGGTGAAGCTGCAGCAGGCGGCCAAGGACGCCGGCGTCTTCGCGCCGCACGCGCCCGTCGAGTACGGCGGCCACGGACTCGGCATGGTCGACCGCGCCCCGGTGTTCGAGGCGGCGGGCTACTCGCTGTTCGGGCCCATCGCGCTCAACATCGCCGCCCCGGACGAGGGCAACGTGCACATGCTCGCGCACATCGCCAGCCCGGAACAGAAGGAGCAGTTCCTCGCGCCGCTCGCCCACGGCGACGTGCGGTCCGGATTCGCGATGACCGAACCGGCACCCGGCGCCGGGTCCGATCCCAACGCGCTCACCACCCGCGCCGAGAAGGTCCCCGGCGGCTGGAAGATCAACGGCCGCAAGTACTTCATCACCGGGGCCGACGGTGCCGGCTTCTTCATCATCATGGCCCGCACCTCCGGCGAACCCGGACAGCGCGGCGGCGCCACGATGTTCCTCGCCCCCGCCGACACCCCGGGCCTGACCGTCGGCCGGCACATCGACACCATCGACCGCGCCATGATCGGCGGTCACTGCGAGGTCTTCTTCGAGGACCTGTTCGTGCCGGATTCCGCCGTCCTCGGTGAGGTCGACCAGGGCTTCGCCTACGCGCAGGTACGGCTCGGGCCCGCCCGCATGACGCACGTGATGCGCTGGCTCGGCGCGGCGCGCCGCGGCCACGACATCGCCGTCGCCCGCGTCGCCGAGCGGGAAGGCTTCGGCGGCAAGCTCGGCGACCTCGGCATGATCCAGAAGATGGTCGCCGACAACGAGATCGACATCGCCGCCACCCGTGCCCTGCTGACGCAGGCGTGCTGGGAACTCGACCAGGGCTCGCATGCGTCCAACTCCACGTCCATCGCCAAGACCTTCGCGGCCGAGGCGGTGTTCCGCATCGTCGACCGGTCGATGCAGATGTGCGGCGGCCTCGGCGTCTCCGCCGACCTGCCCGTCGCGCGGCTCGCCCGCGAGGTCCGCCCGTTCCGCATCTACGACGGGCCTTCCGAGGTGCACCGCTGGGCCATCGCCAAGCGCGCCGTCGGCGCCGCGAAGAAGGCCGCCGCCGCGAAGGAGAGCCGGGCATGAAGACCGCACAGCACGAGGGACTCGACCTGAGTGCCCTGCACCGCTATCTGGAGGACTCGGGCATCGCCCTCGACGGCGAACTGCGCGCCGAACTCATCTCCGGCGGCAAGTCGAATCTGACGTACGCGATCTTCGACGACACGTCGCGGTGGGTGCTGCGCCGGCCGCCGACGGCAGGGCTCACCCCGTCCGCACACGACGTCGCCCGCGAGTTCCGCATCACGTCGGCGCTGCAGGGTTGCGGCGTGCCCGTCGCGCAGACCGTCGTCCTGTGCGAGGACGACTCCGTGATGGGCGCTCCGTTCACCGTCGTCGAGCACGTCACCGGGCGGGTGATCCGCACGACCGAGGACCTCGCCACCCTGAGCGACGACGAGATCGAATCGTGCACCGGCGAGCTCGTCCGCGTGCTCGCCGCCCTGCACTCGGTGGACTACGAGGCCGTCGGCCTCGGAAACCTCGGCCGCCCCGACGGGTACGTCGCCCGGCAGGTGAAGCTGTGGGCCGGCCAGTGGGACCGGGTCAAGACCCGCGACCTCGACGACCTCGATCGGCTCCACGCCGCCCTCGCCGACGCGATCCCCGCGTCGTCGGCGGCGTCGATCGTGCACGGCGACTACCGGATCGACAACACCATTCTCGATCCGGCCGATGCCGGAAAGATTGCGGCGGTGGTGGATTGGGAACTGTCCACGCTCGGTGACCCGCTCACCGACGTCGCCCTGATGTGCGTGTACCGCAACCCCGCGCTCGATCAGGTGCTCGGCGAATCCGCCGCGTGGACGAGCCCGCGCCTGCCGTCGGCCGACGACCTCGCACAGCGCTACGCGGTGGCGACGGGCCGCGAACTCGCCCACTGGAACTTCTACATGGGCCTGGCGAACTTCAAGCTCGCCGTCATCGCCGAGGGCATCAACCACCGCTGGCGCGTGGGGGCGACCGTCGGCGACGGCTTCGACCGGGCAGGGGAGGCCGTACCGGTCTTCGCGGCCGCCGGCCTGGAGGCACTGCGGGGAGGCGCAGCGTGACAACCGATCTCGTGAACCCCAGCGCCCTGGTCACCGGCGCATCCCGCGGCATCGGGCTCGGTGTCGCCACCCGCCTCGCGGAGCAGGGCTACGGTCTGACCCTCACCGCGCGCGACGAGGCGCGGCTCGACGCGGTGGCCGCCGGCCTGCGCGACGCCGGTGCGCCCGAGGTCCGGGTCGTCGCCGCCGACCTCGGCGACCCCGACACCGCGGCACGCGTCGTCGCGGCGCACGAGGAGACGTTCGGCAGCATGCGGGCGCTCGTGCTCAACGCCGGCGTCGGCACCGCCGGCACCATCGCCGAGTTCCCGATGCGGCGCTTCGGCAAGACGGTGTCCGTCAACTTCGAGACCCCCTTCGCCCTGATCCAGGCATCGTTGCCGCTGCTGCGCAAGGCCGCGACCGCCGCCCCAGGCCGCGGTGCGAAAGTGGTTGCGTTGTCGTCGATCACCGGCGTCTACGCCGAGGCCGGCCTGGCCGTGTACGGGGCGACGAAGGCGGCGCTGATCTCTCTGGTCGAGACGCTCAACGCCGAGGAGTCCGGCAACGGTGTCAGCGCGTCCGCGATCGCCCCCGCCTACGTCGACACCGACATGTCCGACTGGATCAAGGACCGCATCCCCGCCGAGGAGATGCTCGAGGTGAACGACGTCGTCGAACTCGTCGACGCGGTGCTGCGGCTGTCCTCCCGTGCGGTGCTGCCGCGCCTGGTGCTCAGCCGGGCCGGGACGGACGCCTACCGGGCCTGAGCTCTCACCGGCCGTCCGCGAGTGCGCGGACGGCCGGGCTGGTCGCGTGCCGGACGAACGCGCAGTCCGCGAGGCGTTCGGCCGTTCCGAGGGTGAGCGTCATGTCGACCGAGTCGGCGAGCCGGTAGGGCCGGCTCTCGACGACGGAGCCGAGGACGCGGCGCAGCCGGGACACCTCCGCCCGCACCGCGACGGCGTGGTCCGGGTCGCCGTAGATGCCGTTGCTCACCTCGGTCACCGTCATTCCCTGCGGCCCCCGCAGGTGCAGCAGGAGCAGGATCTCGGCGTGCCGGGCGGACAGCGGGCTGCGCCACGCCGAGTCGGCGCCGCTGACGACGACCGTCGGCGTGCCGGACAGGTCCAGTTCGATCGCCATCCGCGCCGGGCCACCCGCGGGCCGGATCAGCCAGCCGTGCGCGAGCTGCTCCGGCACGCACAGGCCCAGGCCGGGCACGCTCAAGGTCCGCTCGGACGTCGGCGCCGCCACGCGCTTGGTGGCCGCAACGCCCGATGCGTGCGCCACCCACCCGTGCTCGTCGACGAGCAGCAGCGGCCCGCTCATCGAGGCGAGCACCGGCGCCGCGGCCGTGCGCAGCCGTTCGAGCCGGTTCTCGTGCAACCGCCACAGCTGCGCCTCGGCGAGTCGCACCGCCGTCTCGACGAGCGCGCTGATGGTGGGATGGATCGTCAGGGCGGGGCCGCTCACGTCGACCACGCCGAGCAGTTCCCCGGTGCGCGGATCGTGGATCGGTGCCGCGGTGCAGTACCAGGGGTGCTGGGACTGCTCGAAGTGCTCGGCGGAGAACAGCTGTACCGGGGCGGCCTCGGCGAGGGCCGTCCCGATCGCATTGGTCCCCACGGTCGACTCCGTCCACCGGGCGCCCTCGCTGAATCCGAGGCTGTCGGCGCGGCTGCGCACCTTGGCCGACCCGGCCCGCCACAGCACGATCCCGTCCGCGTCGGTCACGACCATCAACATGTGCGACGCCTCGGCCACGGAGCACACCACCTGCTCGAGGTCGCCGATCACCCCCGACAGCGGGGAGTTCCGCCGGCGCCGTTCGACCTCGGCGAGCGGCAGCAGGGCGCGGGCGTTGCTGCCGTCCGGAGCCAGCCCCGCGACGAGCACCCGGGACCAGGACCGGGCCACCACCGACCGCGGCCGCAGCGGCGACCGACCGCCGCCGATGACCGCATCGTGCATGCGCGCCAGCTCACGCGCGTATCGATGCAGGTCGGTGCCGGGTTCGATGGCGCTGAAGTTGCCCACTGTCTCCGTCTCTCGTCGGTCGGGTTGCGGTGAGCATATGCCGAATTGTGTGGCCGGCACCACACCCGTCGCGCGGCGGTGCCGCGGCGCAACGCACTGCAACACTTGTTGCGGCGACGCCGGCGCTGTGTTCTGGATCACGCGCCGGCCTCGGTAGCGGCGCACCCGGATGGTCCCGCGTCGGACATGGCCGAACAGGTCCGACGCCCGTACAGCGAGGAGATCGACCCATGAAGGCAGCCCGCTTCCACGGCCCCGGGGACATCCGGGTCGAGGATGTCCCCGAACCGGCGACCCGGCCCGGAACCGTCAAGGTCGAGGTCGAGTGGTGCGGTATCTGCGGCACCGACCTGCACGAGTACCTCGAGGGCCCGATCTTCGCCCCGCCCGCCGACGCACCGCACCCCATCACCGGCGAGACCGTGCCGATCACCCTCGGTCACGAGTTCGCCGGTGTCGTCGCGGAAGTGGGCGACGGCGTGGACGACGTGCGGGTGGGCGACCGGGTGGTCGTCGAGCCGTACATCATCTGTGGCCGCTGCGACGCCTGCCGCAACGGCCGCTACAACGTGTGCAGCACACTGGGATTCGTGGGCCTGTCCGGGTACGGCGGCGGCTTCTCGCAGTACGTCGTCGCCGAGCGGCGCTGGATTCATCCGCTCGGCGAACTCGGTACCGACGTCGGCGCCCTCGTCGAACCGCTCGCCGTCGCGTACCACGCCGTGCGGCTCTCGGGTGCGCGGCCGAGCCACTCAGCGCTCGTGTTCGGGGCCGGGCCGATCGGGCTCGTCACCACCTCGGCGCTGCGCGCGGCGGGCGTCGAGCAGATCATCGTCGTCGAACCGGCCGAGGTGCGGAAGAAGAAGGCCGAGCCGGCCGGGGCGGACCACATCATCGACCCGCGCGACGGCGACGTCACCGAGCAGGTGCTGGAGCTGACCGGCGGCCGTGGCGCCGACGTCTCCTTCGAATGCGCCGGCATCGACGCGGTCCTGAAGACCGCTATCCAGTCCACCCGGGCGGGCGGCACGTGCGTCAACGTCGCGATCTGGGGCCACGAGGCGAGCGTCGCCATGAACGACCTCGTCTTCCGCGAGGTCAACCTGCTCGGCAGCCTCGCCTACGCGAACGATCATCCCGCCACGATCGAGATGATCGCCTCCGGCAAGGTCGACCCCTACCAGTTCATCACCGGCCGGATCGGGCTCGACGACATCGTCAAGGACGGCTTCGAGGAACTGATCACCAACAAGGAGGAGAACGTCAAGATCCTCGTCCAGCCGTGATCGTCAGTCGTCGTCGCCGTTCTCCTTGTCCTCGCCGCGACGGCGCAGAAAGTTGAAGCCCGGGACGCCGACGATCGCCTGCCGCACGTCCTTCGCGACGCCCAGCAGCTCGTGGATCTCCGGGGCGACGCTCTCGAGCGTGCCCAGGATCGGCATCAGGGCCGTCATCCGGTCCGCGAGCTCCGGCAGCTGATCGAGCAGGACGACGGCCGCGTGGACCTCCTCGGCGCTGAGTTCCTCGATGAACTGGCCCGCGAGCGGCGCGGCCCGCGTCGCCATCGGCGCGTAGGTGTCGAGCAGTTCGCCGGCCGCGTCGGATGTGCGGCCGGCGGACGACACCACATCCTGCGCGCGGTGGGCCACGGCCGCGGCGTCGCCGACCACCGTCGAGCTGCTGTCGATGACCTCGTCGACCCGGCCGACGGCGGCGCGGGCGTCGGTGACGACCTCGTCGATGCGCGTGACGATTGCGCGGGCGTCGGTGACCACGTCGTCGACGCGGGCGACGAGCGCCTCGGTGGCCTCGAACAGGCTCGTGACCCGCCCGGGAACGGACACCGCGAACTCGGCGACCTCCACGGTCCGGTCCAGGGCGATGCGGGCGGCGCCGAGGGGGGCGGCGAAAAGCGACATCATGTGCTCATCCTGCCGGACGGGTGACCCTGCCGGTGTCATCGGGGAGCGGCCCTCCGCTAGCCTCTCCACTGCGGCCCGACGGACTTCCGCTGCGATGAGCGGTCCCGGACATGTCCCCACCCGCACGACTGAATTCGTGCTGCCCAGGGGACCTGACCGTGACGCTGCTTCGTACATCTGCCCGCCGGATCGCCGAGTTGGATCGGCCCGATTCGCTGGCGGAGCAGTTGTTGGAGCAGATGCTGTTTCGCACCGGTCATCGTCCCAGCCAGGCCGAACAGAAGTCGTGGAGCCGAAGCCTGCCGGTGCTTGCGCAGGATCTCGTCGATGCCGGTCTCGGCGATGTCGAGATGCTGCTCGAGTACCATCTGCCGCTCACCTCGCAGCGTGCCGACGTGGTGCTCGCCGGCACTCATCCGGCCACCGGGGCCGTGTCGTATGTCGTGGTGGAGCTGAAGCAGTGGTCGGCCGCGCGGCGCTTCGAGGACAATCCCGAACTCGTCGAGGTGGCGGGGATGCCGGGCGGGCCGAGGCTGCATCCCGTCGCGCAGGTCAAGGGGTACTGCGACTACCTGAGCGATTTCGCGCGCGCTGTCGCGGATCAGCCCGATGCCCTCGCGGGACTCGCGTATCTGCACAACGCCACCGATCCGTCCGCGGTGGCGGAGCTGCGCGCCTATCCGGGCGGGATCACCGGCCGATTGTTCACCGCCGCCGACCGCGGCGACATGATCGACTTTCTCCGCACCCGGCTCGCCCCGGTGTCCGGGCACACCGCAGGCGACACACTCTTGAAGTCCGCGGTCGCACCGTCCCAGCAGCTGCTGAAGGTCGCCGCCGCCGAGGTGCGCGACCGGCCGCAGTTCCATCTGCTCGGCAATCAGCAGTTGGCCGTGGACCTGGTGCTGCACGAGGTCGAGGTGTCCCGCGCCGCGGACCGCAAGCGCGTCGTCATCGTCACCGGGGGACCCGGCAGTGGCAAGAGCGTGATCGCGCTGTCCCTGCTCGGCGAGCTGGCCCGCCGTGGCCGCACCGTCCTGCATGCCACCGGGTCGCGTTCGTTCACCCAGACCCTGCGCAAGGTCGCCGGGGCGCGCGCCCCGCGGGTGCAGAAGATGTTCAAGTACTTCAACCAGTTCATGTCGGCCGAACGGAACGGCCTCGACGTGCTGATCCTCGACGAGGCGCACCGAATCCGTGAGACCTCCGTCGATCGGTATACCCGCGCCGAACTGCGCACCGATCGACCGCAGATCGACGAACTCATCTCGGCGGCGCGCGTCCCGGTGTTCCTGCTCGACGAGCACCAGGTGGTGCGGCCGGGCGAACTCGGCTCGCTCGAACAGATCGAGCGCTACGCCGCGACGCTCGGACTCGAAACCCATCACGTGCACCTCGGGGAGCAGTTCCGCTGCGGAGGCAGCGAGGAGTACGTGCTGTGGGTCAAGCGTCTGCTCGGTCTCGTCGAGGGTGGCCCGGTGCGGTGGTCGGGGGATCCGCAGTTCGCGGTGCGCGTGGCCGATTCCCCGGAGGAACTCGAGTTCCTGCTCGAGCAGCAGCGCGACCGCGGATACTCGGCACGCATGACCGCGGGGTACTGCTGGCCGTGGAGCAACCCCGACAAGGACGGCCGTCTCGTCCCGGATGTGCAGATCGGCGCGTGGGCACGGCCGTGGAACAGCAAGAGCGAACGCCGCACCGGCGACGCGCCGCCGGCCGCACTGTGGGCCACCGAGGACGGGGGTTTCGGGCAGGTCGGCTGTGTCTACACCGCGCAGGGTTTCGAATACGACTGGAACGGCGTCATCCTCGGACCGGACCTGGTGTGGCGGGACGGAGGATTCGTTTCGGTCCGTACGGCCAACAAGGATCCCGACTTCAGAAATGCGAAGAAGATCAGCGATATTCGATTCGATCGTCTGGTGCGAAACGTGTACAAGGTTCTCCTGACGCGGGGCATGATCGGCACCGTCATCTATTCCACCGACGAGCCGACTCGCGAGGCGCTGAGAAGGCTGATTCCCGAGGGAAATTGACACTACGCCGGGAGAGGCCGCGATCCGATCGCGTGTGGTTCGGCGACGGGACGCCGCATCACCGCCTACCGAGAGGAAATCGTGATCACCGCTTGGGCGATGAGCCGGTGGCGATCGTCTCCAGGGGTGTTCGAGTCGCTCCGCGAGACCGTTTACCTGATGCGCTCACCAGCGAACGCCCGGCGTCCGCTCGATGCGATGGAACGGCGGGATTCAGGCGAGAGGCAGCCGCACGAGCTGCTCGATGGTGACGACTGACCGTGTCGCGGTAGATGTGAGGGTCGCCGGCCTCTTGTGAAGCACCGGAACCCGGCGCACGCTGGACGTATGGCAGTCGCACCGAAGATTGCGGTGGCGGGCGCGGCGACGGCCGTGGTCTACGGGAGCCTCGTGCGCCCCCGGCTCGTGCGGTGGGGCGCCACCGACGAGGAGATCAGCGGGCCGTTCCCCGGCGCCGACCTGGTGCCCGACGGCGAGAGGTCGGGAGCGATGGCCGTCACCATCGACGCGCCGCCCGAGCAGGTGTGGCCGTGGCTGGTGCAGATGGGCTGGGACCGGGGCGGCTGGTACTCCTGGGATCACCTGGACAACGCCGGTCGTCCGAGCGCCCGGGAAGTGCACCCGGAATGGCAGGACATCCGGCCCGGCGACCAGCTGAAGTACTGGGCACCCGGCGCGGGACCGATGGACGCGTACAAGGTCGCGCGGATCGAGCCGAACCGTTTCCTCGGGCTGTACGGGCTGATCGATCTGCGGGGCCGCACCCTCGACCCCGGGCAGCCGCGACCGTCCGGCTATCTGGAAGGACTGTGGGGCTTCCAGCTGAAGGAGCTGCCCGGCGGGCGCACCCGCCTCGTCATCAGCGGATATCAGGCGGGCCGACCGCGATGGATTACGCGCCTCGTCTACTCCGGAATCTTCCCCCCGGTCGTGTGGATCATGCAGGCGCGCATGCTGGCGGTCCTCAAAAGAAGAATCGAAAATAACTCGCGGGCAATAGATTCGAATGCAGCGACAGGCGAGGTGCGACGACGCGACGACCATCGGCCTTCGTCGGCGGCGGTGAAATGGCGCGGCAGCCTGCACCGCGTCCGGCCCGGTCGAATCCCGATCCGGGACACCTCCCTCTATGTCGACGTCGTCGGGCAGGGGCCGCCGCTGGTGCTCATGCACGGCGGACCGTCGGCGGACCTGTGGACGATGCAGTCCTTCCGGCAGTGCGCGGATCGATTCACCCTGGTGTTCTACGACCACCGTTGCAACGGGCGGTCTGTCGGCGCCCCGGTCAGCTCGATGACGTGGGAGAACCTGACCGCGGACGCCGACGCCCTGCGCGAGCGGCTCGGGTTCGAGCGGTGGGCGGTGCTCGGGCACTCGTTCGGCGGGCAGGTCGCGCTCGAGTACGCGCTGCGTTACCCCGACCGGGTGTCGCGCCTCGTGCTCCTCGACACCGGCGCCGACAGTCGCTGGGAGCGGCAGAACGCACCCGAGGTGCTCCGCGAACGCGGCTACGACCGCAAGAAGGTGGAGCTGAGCCGGCGGTGGTTCGCCGGCGAGTTCACGCCCGGCGAGTACTACCCGATCTTCGCGCAGATCGGGGGCGCATACTTCCACCGGTCCGGACTCGGCGTGCTGGCGCACGAACTGAGGATCGGTGGGTGGCGTTCAAGGCCACGGGCGGAGCCGCTCATTTTCGCCGGCCGGCACCTGCTGAAGGATTGGACGGTCGCGGACCGTCTCGGCGAGATCACCGCCCCGACGCTCGTCGTGGCCGGGCGCGACGACTTCGTGTTCCCGCCGCAGTCTCAACGGGATCTGGCCGCCGGTATTCCCCATGCACGCCTTCGGATCATCGACCTGGCCGGTCACAATCCACACGACGAGCAGACGGCCGAGGTGATGGAGGCGGTCACGTACTTCCTCGGTGGCGGCCTTCCCGGCGGATGACGAACGTGCCGGAGCGGGAAGCGTGTCGAGGAAGCGGACGCCCTGCGGGCGGCTGCCCTCGACCGAGCGGAGACCCTGCGGGTCCCTGTGTTCTTCGGCCCCTTCCCCAACGCTGCCCGGTCGCCATACCCCGATAGACCTTCTCGGCCAGCACTTTCGGCCCCACGTCGCGGGCGACGTGCGGCTGTGCTGGACCCGAACGAACGTGTCGACCCGCGCGATCAGGTGCCCCGCCACCAGCTACGGGGACAAAGGTACTGGTGCCCAGTCGGTTTCGAGCACGACGAAGTCGCGCTCGCAGCGTCCGTGCGCTGACGTCGGACCACGGGAGAGTAGCGACGTGGACCGGTGTGTCTCGGTTACCGTTGCGCACACCGGGAACAGCGATGCACGACGAGCCCCTCGAAGCCGAGGGGCTCGTGCGTCAGGACGTCGACCGGGCGCGGCGGTGTGAGATCGGCGCGACGGAACGTGCGCGCGGTTGCGGATACACGCCCCTGCCGGGCGTGTGGATAGACTCCACCCTACGGTGCATGACAGCTCTTTTCTGTCGTGTGCCCAGACCCCGGTGCGGTGCTGCAACACCTGCCGGGGTCGACCTGTTTTCAGGCCAATGGAGGGATGGTGGCACGGCCGACGCGTGCCGTCAACTCGAACGCGCGTTCGGATTCTGGGGCGCGCGTGGCGAAATCCGAAGAGAGTCCGGCGCGTCGAGCACGCCCGAGGTGGGACGCCCGGCGATGGTAGGGCGTGGCGTCAATTTTCCGATATGTCCTTCTTGTCGTCGGCGGGTTCACCGCCGGGCTGGTGCTGGCCGCCCCGAGCGTCGACACCTATCCCTTGGCCGACGGGTTGCTGCCCGGGCCCGGTGTTCACATCCGACGTTGCTGCCGCCGGAGCCGGGGGGCTCGCGGCGCTGGCCGTGGCGGCAGCGATTAGCCGGCGCGTGCTCGCGGCCGCCCTGGTGGGGGCGATGGCGGTGGCCGTCGTCGCGCTGCCGGGAGGATGGCGGTTCGACGTGTACGTCGCGACGATCGGGGCGGGCCTGCTGCTCGGCGCGCTCGTCGTGCTGGGCGCCG
The DNA here is from genome assembly GCF_015654185.1 of Rhodococcus sp. M8. Taxonomy (NCBI): domain Bacteria; kingdom Bacillati; phylum Actinomycetota; class Actinomycetes; order Mycobacteriales; family Nocardiaceae; genus Rhodococcus; species Rhodococcus sp. M8. Next base: position 3,206,072 of record NZ_CP064065.1, on the reverse strand, counting down.
AGAAGCTGCACGCCGCCCTGCCCGGAGTGGTGGTCGCCGGGCTGCTGACGGCCGAGCCGCTTGCGCAGTTCCGGGAGCTGGACTCGGCGCCTCAGCGGTACGCGTCCTACCTGGCAGCGAGCGTTCAACCGGTCAATGCCGTGTGGCTGTCGCTGGCGATCGTCACCGCCGTTGCGGCAGGGGTGGTGGCGCTGACCGCCCGAAACGACACGGCGCCGGTCGCCCGGGCGCGTGGGCGGGAGGTGGCCGTCGGCATCGGTGTGCCGATCCTCGGGGTGGGGCTGTACTGGTCGTTCCACCACGCGCTGTTCTCCCTGGACGACCTCGGGGAGGGTCGGTGGCTGTGGGGTCTGGTGGCGGTGCCTGTGCTCGTCGCCGCGGCGCTGTGGCTGCGGGGACGAACGGGGGCGGTGCTCCTGGCGGCGACGGCGGTGGTCGTCGCCGTGGGCGGCACCGTCTTGTGGTCGCCGGCCGCGTGGCCGGCGCTGCTGATCGGGCCGGTTCTCGTGGCCGTTGGTGTATGGCTGGGTCGCCGCAGGCCGATGCCCCTGGTGGGCGTGGGGCTGCTCGCGCTCGTCGCGGCTTCCGGGATCGTCGATCGTCCGCCGTGGGACAACGTGAACTTCGCGGCGACGATCCTCGTGGTGCCGTTCGCCGCCGCATACACGATCATCGCGTCACTGCCGTCGACGGCGCCCGTGACCGCCACCTCGCTGGCTCTGCCGTCGGTGCTGGCGCTGCCGCTGGTCGCCCAGTTCGGGTGGACGGCCTACACTCCGCTCACAGACGACGCAGCCGGGTGGAGTCCGGGTGCGTGGACGTGGACGTCGGTGGGCGCGTCGACCGCCGCCATCCTGGCCTGCGGTGCGGCGATGGTGTGGCTACGGCATCGCGGGACGAGCGAGGACATCGGAACCTGACCGGGACGTTCGCTGAGGAAACGAGTGCTGCGAGAATCCGAGCATGCCTGACTCCATGCGCGGATACTTCACCGAATCGGACGGCACGTACCTTCCCACGAAGTACGCCGTCAGCCCCTGGTCGTCGACGATGCTGGCCGGACCGTGCGTGACCGGCCTGCTCGCCCGGGAACTCGACAAGGACCACGGTCCCGACGGGTTCGTCCCCGCCCGGCTCACCGTCGACCTGTTCAGGCCGGTGCAGAACGCGCCCGTCCGGTTCGAGACGACCCGCGTGCGAGACGGCAACCGCATCCGCGTCGCCGACGCCTACCTGATCCAGGGCGACGACGTCACCGCCCGCGGGACCGTCGTCTACCTGCGCCCATCCGAGCAGCCGCCGGGCACCGTCTGGACCCGTGACGAGCACCCGACGCCGCCCGCCGAAGCACTCGACGGCCCGGAGGCGGGATTCGCACCCACCTGGTTCGGCAGCGACGCGCACCCTGAGGGCTGGTCGCAGGTGCGGTCCGAGCATCAGAACGCGAGCCGGAAACGCATGTGGTCCCGGCAGATTCCGGTGATCGTGGGGGAGGAGATGTCGCCGTTCGTGCGGACCGCGGTCGTCGGCGAGGGCACCAGTTTCATGGCCAACTGGAGCGACGAGGGCGTCGGCTTCATCAACGGCGACCTCACGCTGGCCCTCTCGCGGCTGCCCGTCGGCACCGAGGTCGGCGTCGAAGCCGATCACCACCTCAGCGCCGCCGGCGTCGCGGTGGGCACCTCGGTGCTGTTCGACCAGCTCGGCCCGTTCGGGACGGGCGCCGTCACATGCCTGGCGAACGCTCGTCGTCAGGTCGATTTCGGTTGAGCGGCACTGTGCCGAGCGCGCAGTTCTCGTGGACGTTGCCCGGCGCGTCGTCACGAGAACTGCACATCCGAGCGAACCCGTGACTGTCAGGTCTCTGCGGCTCACCTCGCAGACTGTTCAGCACCGGACATCGACAACCGTCGCGTTCGTTGTCGATGTCCGAAAGAGGTGCGGGAGGACGGGCGCAACGGCCCCCTCGAGCCGGTGCTTCGTCGTACTCGCGCGCGAAAGTGCTTCCTGCGCACGTAAAAGCACGCGCGAGAGAACATCGATGCGCGCGGATATCGGAGTTCCCTTCGCGCCCACCAGGGCCGCGCGAGGGCCGGATCCCGTCACCACACGGGACCGCGCACGACGCGACGCGCCAGCACCGCGGCGGTCGCGGCGACGCCCACCCCTTCCACCCACAACCTCGGATTCGTCGCCGGCGTCCGCTTCCGGGCGGACAGCGGCATCAGCTCGAAGTGCACGGACATGTCGTCCGTTCCGGGCTCGCGCCCGAACACGAGCCGGCTGGAGCCCAGACCGTCGCCGAGGTCGAACCGGAACGCGTACGGATCGGCGGGGTCGTCGGGGTGCAGCGGCAGGCCCCGGTAGAGCGGAGGCAGCGGGGTCAGGAACCGGAGCAGGAGTTCGCCGCGACGGACGAAGACCTCGACGCCGGCGCCGATCATGGCCCGGACGCGGGTGTCGGTGACCCGGCCGGGTAGGTAGTACCACCCGCAGATCTCGGACCAGACCTCGGGGCGCTGCGGAACATCGGTGCGGATCTTCTCGCCCGGAACGCCGAGCACGGACCCGAGCAGCGTCCCGGTTTCCACCGGCAGCCACATCACGGCCCGGTGCGCTCCGTTGGTGAAGGCGAGGATCCCGACGCCGTCGTCCGGGGCGACGGTGATCTGCGAGTTGAAGCCGGGCAGGATGCCCTGGTGCTCGGCCACGTGGTGGCCGCCCACGTCGCCGCGGAAGAAGGTCAGACCGACGCCCGGCAGCCGCGGATCGGCCTGGTACTGGGGCGCGAACATGGTGGCGAGCGTCGCGGGTTCGAGCACCGATCCGTGCTCGTTGGCGCCGCCGCCCAACAGCGCCGCGACGTAGCGGGCCATGTCCGTGGGTGTCGAGTACGCCGCGCCGGCTCCCGCCGTCACCGGTTCCCGCTCGGGGACCGCCCTCGGGCCACTCGAGCGCAGCGTGTAGCCGGTCGCGATCCGCGAGGCGTCCAGCTCGGACCGGACGAGGCTGGTGCTCGTCATGCCGAGGGGTTCGAAGACGTGCTCGCGCAGGTAGCGGTGCAGCGGCTGCCCGGTCATGTCCTCGACCATCTGGCCGAGCGTCGCGTGCGAGTGGTTCCCGTACCGGAACCTGGTGCCGGGCTCCGCGTCGATGCGCAGTCTTCCTCGATAGTGCTCGGCCAGGGATCGTGGCCGTCCGAGCTCGACGTTCTCCCCGAAATTCGGTCGGAGCGCGCCGGACGCCGGCGCCACCTCGCCGAGTCCCGCGGTGTGGGTCAGCAGGTGGCGCACCGTCGCGGGCCGCCAGCCGGACCGCGCGGGGACCAGCCGGAAGGCGCGCAGATAGTCGGCGGCGGGCGCATCGAGGTCGACGAGTCCCCGTTCCCACAGCTGCATGACCGCGATCGCCGTGAACGTCTTGGTGATCGATGCGATCCGGAAGATCGTGTCCTCGGTGACGGGTCTGTTCGACGGGATGTCCGCGACGCCGTGCCCGTGGAAGAACTCCAGGGTTCCGTCGCGGACCACGCCGACCGCCAGGCCGACGGCGGGCCGGCGGTTGAGGATCTCGTCGACTGCGGCCCGCAGCTCGGGCCTCTCGATCTCGGACATGGCTCCCCCTCGGGCGTCCCGGCTCGAATCGATCGTAGGTGGGTTGCTCGCGTCGCGCCCGAAAGTGCGGTCCGCGCGGGTAAGAACACGCGCGAGAGAACACCGATGGGCGCGGGTGTTCCGGGCCGACGCAGCAACCGCTGCGTGTCTTGCCCACAATCGGCGTTTCCGACTGGGCCTGCGGTGCCATACTCTCTGAATGTCCTTCAGCCGAGCCCTGGCTGGGCTGCCCGGTGTCGTGACGGTACGCCGTTACCGCCGCGAATGGTTGCGCTCGGATGTGACGGCCGGGCTCGTTCTGACCGCACTGCTCATTCCTGCCGGCATGGGCTACGCCGAAGCCGCCGGGCTGCCCGCGTACGCGGGACTGTACGCGACCATCGTGCCGTTGCTCGCGTACGCCGTCGTGGGACCGTCCAAGATTCTCGTTCTGGGACCGGACTCGTCGCTGGCGCCGCTGATCGCTGCGGCGGTGTTGCCGCTGACCGTGGCCGCGGACCCGGAAAGCGCACTGATCCTGGCGGGCGTCCTGGCGGTGCTGGTCGGCGTGATCATGATCCTCGGAGGGTTGCTGCGGCTCGGGTTCGTCACCGAGTTGTTGTCCAAGCCGTTGCGCCTGGGCTATCTCAACGCGATCGCGCTCATCGTGATCGTCGGGCAGCTGCCGAAGCTGCTGGGCTTCTCAGTCGACGCCTCGGGCCTTCTCGACGAGCTCGCCGGGATCGTCGGGGCGGTGCTGGACGGGGACGTCGACCCGACGACGGCGCTCGTGGGCGGTGTGTCGCTGGCGGTGATCATCGGGCTCAAGGTGCTGCATTCCAAGGTTCCGGGTGTTCTGGTCGCGGTCGGGGGAGCCATGGTCGTCGCCTTCGCGATCGACCTCACCGACGACATCGACATGGTCGGAGCCTTGCCGCGCGGTATGCCCCTCCCGTCGTTCGGCGGGGTGAGCTGGGATGAGGTGGCCGCGCTCGTGGGACCGGCGGCGGGTATCGCGTTGATCGCCTTCGCCGACTCCGGCGTGCTGTCGCGTACCTTCGCCGCCCGGCGGGGCGAGAACGTCGACGGCAGTACGGAGATGAAGGCGATCGGAGTCGCGAACGTGGCCAGCGGGGTGTTCGGCGGGTTCCCGATCTCGGCCAGCGGGTCCCGTACCCCGGTGGCAGAGGAGAGCGGAGCCCGCACCCAGCTGGCCGGAGTCGTCGGAGCCACAGCGGTGCTGTTGTTCGTTCTGCTCGCACCCGGAGTGACGGCGTATCTCCCCCAGGCCACGCTGGGGGCGGTGGTGATCGTCGCGGCGTGGGCGCTGGTCGACGTGCCCGGTGTGGTGCGGATGTGGCGGATGAGCCGCGTCGAAGCGGGTCTGGCCGCGGCAGCGTTCGTCGGCGTCGCCTTGGTGGGGGTCTTGCAGGGCATCCTGGTGGCGATCGGATTGTCCTTCGTGGCAGTGGTCGTGCGGGTATGGCAGCCCTATCGGACGGAGCTGGTCGCCCTTCCGGATCGGGACGGGTTCCACGACATCACCCGGCACCCCGAGGGCCGGCGCATCCCGGGTCTGGTCCTCGTTCGATTCGATGCTCCGTTGTTCTTCGCCAACGGGGAGATATTCGACAGCTACGTCCGTTCCTTGGTGAACGACTCGGCGTCGCCCGTCGAATGGGTCGTCGTCGCCGCCGAGCCGATCATCGGATTGGACACCACAGCCGTCGACGAAGTGGTCGACCTCGACCGGTATCTGGAGAGCCAGCACGTCAGGCTCGTCTTCGCAGAGATGAAAGGCCCCGTCAAGGATCGGCTCGTGCGCTTCGGCGTGGGTGACCGATTCGATACGTCGCGGTTCTATCCGACGATCGAAGCTGCGGTGAGCGCCTTCGAGCAACGGCGTCGGCGCCACGGCGACGACCGGCCCGAGGGCGACGGCCCGGAAACCTCGTGACGTACCGCGGATCGGTCCGACGAGCGAAGTGCGGCACGTGCCTCCTCGTCGGACCGTCGCGGCGCAGAAGCCGTCATCCGGTCGCGAGAAACGCATCGATGACCGGCACGACCTCGCCGGCTCCGGTGAGCACGTCGATGTGCCCCCCGGAGTGCATATGCAGGGTGGCATGGGGAAGCAGCCGGTGCATGATGCGGGCATTGACGGCGGGAACGACCGGGTCGTCGGTACCGGCGACCACGAGGACCGGTTGCCGGATCAGCGGCAGCAGCGGCAGGCTCGTCCACAGGGCCCCGGCGAGCAGTTGCTGCAGATACCCGGTTCGCGACGTCGTGCGGGGCTGCCTCCCGAGCAGGCCGGCGACCGCGCCGGCGTTCGGGCGGGCGGTACCGCCGTACAGTTCCGCGACGTTCGCCGCGGCCCAGGCGGCGTCGTCGAATCGCCGGCGGGTGAGCATCTTCGCCAAGGTGCGCGGACTGCCCGGGACGGACACTGCCCCGGTGCTGGTGGCGACGAGCACGAGACGCCGGCAGCGGCGCGGATTCTGCAGGGCGAACTGCTGAGCCAGGGCGCCGCCCCACGAGTATCCGACGACGTCGACGACCCGGAAACCGAGGGCGTCGAGGACCCGGCCCACGACCCATGCCAGATACGGGAAGCCGTACGGCACCAGCGACGACGGCGACCCACCGGCGCCGGGAACGTCGAAGCGCACGATCGTCGCCCCCGCGTTCCAGGACTCTACGATCGGACCGAGGATTTCCAATCCGGCGCCGAGACCGTTGCACAACACCACAGGAACTCCGCTCCCGTGGCGCACGCTGACCCGGATCCGGTGGCAGCCGACGCGGACGATCCGCTCCTCGAACCGGGTGTGGTGATCGAGCACGTTTCCGGCGGTCACGTGTAGAGCACAACCATCTCGGCGATACACACCGGTCGTGTCCCACCGTCGATCTCGCAGTTGATCTCGAAGACCGCCTCGAGACCTGCGGGCTTGTGCTGAAGTCGAAGCGTCATGATTGTTCCTCGAGATGTGGGGCGTTCTGCCCGGGGAGTGCGGGAGCGGCGTTGTGTCAGGCGTGCCCGGCACGGTCCGATTCGGGCACCCGACCCTGGGAGGACAGTTCCTCGAGGAGGAGGGGCACGCCGATGTTCAGCGAGTGGATGCCGATGGTGGTCGCGAGCTTCAGGACTTCGACGATCTCGCGGGCGGTGACGCCCAGATCGAGTGCGGCTCGTATGTGTCGCCGCAGCCCGGGAGCGTACATGTGGGTGCAGGAGGCATCGACGGCGATGCACAGCAACTGGACGACCTGCGGTGAGAGCACGCCGCTCTGGTACGGCTGCATCGTCGCCGTCAGGTAATGCTCGGTCCATTCGGGATCGAGTTCCTCGATCCCGTCCCACAGCGGGTTCCAGGTGCCCTCCGCCTTCATGCGGTCGACGATGGAAGGAGCCGCACCGGGCGTGTGGGCGGTCATCGGCCGCGAACCTGGTCGACGACGGCCGAGACCAGCTCGCGCTTGAGGATCTTTCCGGTGGCGGTCATGGGCAGGGCCGTGGTGAATTCGACGGACCGGGGGTACTTGTAGCCGGCCATCTGGTCCTTGCACCAGTCGATCAGCTCCGTCTCGGTGATCCGTGCACCCGGTTCGAGGATGACGAATGCCTTGACTTCTTCGCCGTGCCGTTCGTCCGGGACGCCCACGACGGCTGCGAGCGAGACCGCGGTGTGCGTCATCAGTACTTCCTCGATCTCTCGGGGGTAGACGTTGAATCCGCCGCGGACGATGAGATCCTTGGCCCGGTCGACGATGTAGTAGAAGTCGTCCTCGTCGCGCCGTGCGAGATCGCCTGTGCGGAACCAGCCGTCGCGCATCACCTCGGCGGTGGCGTCGGGCCGGCCGAGGTAGCCCTTCATCACGTTGTGGCCGCGGAGTGCGAGCTCCCCGACCTGGTCGTCGCCGAGAACGGGGTTCCAGTGCTCGTCGACGAGCTTGGCCTCGATGCCCCAGACCGGAACACCGATCGAGCCGGGGCGGGGGTCGCGTTCGGGGTCGCTGAAGACCGCCAGCGGCGAGGTTTCGGACAGACCGTAGCCCTCGAGAATCCGCACGCCGAAGCGGCGTTCGAACTGGGCGTGGATCTCCACGGGCAGCGCGGCGCCACCGGAGATCGCGCGCCGCAGGGAGCGGGAGATGCGGTCGACGTCGACGGTGTCGTCGACCGCGCCGAGCAGAGCCCAGTACATGGTCGGCACCCCGGCGAAGACGGTGATGTCCTCGCCGACCATGAGCTCGAGCGCCGCCTTCGCGTCGAACCGCGGCAGGAGCACGAGGGTGGCGCCGACCGACAGGCCGGCATTCATCGTCACGGTCTGGCCGAAGGAATGGAACAGTGGCAGGGTGAGCAGGTAGGTGTCCGGGCGCAGCGAGGTGCTGTCGAACAACCGGTTGGCGGTCAGGGCATTGAGCAGCATGTTCGCGTGCGTCAGTTCCGCGCCCTTCGGCCGGCCGGTGGTGCCGCTGGTGTAGAGGATCACCGCGGTATCGCCGGGCTCGCGAACGACGGTGTCGAATGTGTCCGGACGGGCCTCGACGGCCCGGGCGAGGGTGTCGACGCCGGGGATCGGCGACGACGTGTCCGGGTCCGCGGTGAGGAGAATCATCTCACGGCATCCGGCGGCGTTGTCGAATCCGGCACGGCCGTATTCGCCCATGGGCAGGTCGTCGGTGCCCTCGAAGCAGAAGTAGAGGGCGGCACCGGAATCGTCGAGATGGTAGGTGATCTCGCGCGGCTTGAGCAGGATGTTCAACGGCACGACGATCGCGCCGGCCTTGAGGATCCCGTAGTAGACGGCGGGGAACTGCGGGATGTTCGGGCACGAGAGCGCGACCTTGTCGCCGGGGCCGATGCCCCGGGCGGCGAGCAGGTTCGCCACCTGGTTGGCCAGGGCGTCGAGGTGGGCGTAGGTGAGGCGTTCCGTGCCGAAGACCAGTGCGACGCGATCGGGGTAGCGACGGACGGAGTCTTCCAGTAGTACGGAGAGATTGAGCACGAGAGTGTGTCCTGTCGTTGTGACGAGGGAGACGGTGGGGTCAGCTCAGGGGTGCGTCGGTGGCGGCGCGGACCTGCTCGGCGGTGACGCCGGGTGCGCACTCGACCAGCACCAGTCCGGTGTCGGTGACGTCGAGGACGGCGAGGTCGGTGATGATCCGTTGTACCACGGCCTCCCCGGTGAGCGGCAGGGTGCACCGCTCGACAATCTTCGATGCGCCGGTCTTGTCGGTGTGCTCCATCAGCACGATGACCGTGCGGGCGCCGTGGACGAGGTCCATCGCCCCGCCCATGCCCTTGACCATCTTGCCCGGCACCATCCAGTTCGCCAGATCCCCGGTGGCGGAGACCTGCATCCCACCGAGCACCGCGGTGTCGATGTGCCCGCCGCGGATCATCCCGAACGAGATGGCCGAGTCGAAGAACGCCGCACCGGGGTGGACGGTGACGGTTTCCTTGCCGGCGTTGATCAGGTCCGGATCGACGGCGTCCTCGGTCGGGTAGGGGCCCGTCCCCAGGATCCCGTTCTCCGAATGCAGCGTGACCCGCACGCCCTCGGGCAGGAAGTTCGGAATCAGCGTCGGCAGCCCGATGCCGAGATTGACGTACTGCCCCGGCGTGAGTTCCTGCGCGGCGCGGGCCGCCATCTCGGTACGTGACCAGCCGAGGGTGTCGATCACTGCGGTCATGCTCGGGCCTCCTTGGCGGCGCGCACGGTGCGCTTCTCGATCTGCTTGTCCTGCATTCCGGTGTGCACGATGCGGTCGACGAAGATTCCCGGAAGGTGCACCTGGTCCGGGTCGATCTCGCCGGGTTCGACGAGCTGTTCGACCTGGGCGATGCAGATCTTCCCGGCCATCGCGGCCAGCGGGTTGAAGTTCATCGCGGCCTTGTTGAACACCAGGTTGCCCTCGGTGTCGCCGCGCAGCGCATGTACCAGGGCGAAGTCCGCGGTGATCGATTCCTCGAGCACGTACCGCCTGCCGCGGAACTCGCGGATCTCCTTCGGCGGCGACGCGAGCGCGACGGATCCGTCCGCGTGGTAGCGCCACGGCAGCCCGCCCTGCGAGACGGGGGTGCCGACCCCGGCGGGAGTGAAGAACGCCGGGATGCCGGCGCCGCCGGCACGCATCTTCTCCGCCAGGGTGCCCTGCGGGGTCAGCTCCACCTCGAGTTCACCGGAGAGGTACTGACGGGCGAACTCCTTGTTCTCCCCCACATAGGAGGCGGTGACGCGGCGGATCCGCTTGTCGCCGAGCAGGATTCCCAGCCCGTGCCCGTCGACGCCGCAGTTGTTGGAGAACACCTCGAAATCGGTGCCCTCCCCCTCCGCGAGCGCCGCGATCAGCTCGTCCGGGATGCCTGACAGGCCGAAACCTCCGACTGCGAGCGAGGCACCGGACGGGATGTCGGCGACGGCCTCGGCCGCAGTTGTGTAGATCTTGCTCAATTTCTTTCTCCGTACTGGCGCAGGACGCGCGATGCAGGGGGGCGTGTGGCTGGCGTGAGGGGCGGGCCGGCGACCTCGAGTCGTGGCCCGCCCCGGAATCAGCACCGCGCTGCGGCGGATGCTGCGGTGTGCTCGATCAGTTCCTGCAGCAGCTCCTCGGCGCGCGGCCAATATCCGTAGCCGGCGGCGGGATTCAGGTGCCCGACGTTGCCGAGGTCGACCAGCCGGCTGCCCCACAGCTCGGCCATGCCGGTCACACGGCGGTAGCAGGCGAGTGGATCGTTGCGGCTTGCTGCGACGACACTCGGGAACGGCAGCCTCCGGCGAGGGATGGGGTTCCAGCCGCCACGGTCGAGGTCTTCGCCGGAGGGGTAGCCGGCGGGCAGCGGCAACTCCAGGTCCGCCGGGGTCGCCAGGAGGGCGCCCTGGATCGGCCGGGTGGGGTTCTGGGCCCAGTGGACTGTGGTCATGACTCCGGCGCTGTGGGCGACGAGCACGACCGGGCCGGAGATGTCGTTCAGGACGGTGTCGAGAGCGGCGACGCGGGCGGCACGGTCGAGCTTGTCGTGCTCGAGCGGGGGCACGGTGCGCGCGTCGTCGAGGCGTTCGGCGAGCAGGGTCTGCCAGTGGTCCGCGACGTGGTCTCGCAGACCCGGCACTATCACTACGGTCGGAGAGGTGGGGCTGTTCAAGATCGGCTCCAGGAGCTTGTTCGAAGTGACGGGGAAGCAGGAGTGTCTGCCTCAGCGGGCGACAGGAGTGCTCAGTGCGAGGAGTTTGCGCAGTCCCGCAGGATGGAGGCGCTTGCCGGCCAGCAGCGCGGCGATGGCGGCGAGGTAGACCAGGGGCGACAGCTGCAGCGCCTCTCGCAAGCCGAGCCGATCGGCGAGGATGCCGACGACGAACGGGCCCAGGGCGAGACCCAGCAGGTTGTTGGCGACGGTGAGCGTGCCCATCGCGGACGCGCGCACCGACGTGTGGGTCAGGTTCGCGACCATCGCTGCGGTTGGACCCGAGGAGCCGGCGGAGAAGAAGGCACCGATTCCGATGAGCACAAGCTGGGCGGGGCCGGCCTCGAGCCGGAAGGCGGTAAGCAGGCACACCAGCGCGATGATGCAGAAGACGACGGCAGCGGTCCACTTGCGGGTGATGTCGTGGCGGCCGAGGCGGTCGGTGATGATGCCGCAGACGACCATGCCACTGCCGACGAGAAGTACGACGATCGAGGCGGCGGCTCCGGCCTTGTCCGGGGCGAGGCCGTAGTACCGGTTGAAGTAGCTCGGCGTCCACGACAGCAGCACTGCGGCGGTGAATATCTGCAGTCCGCCACCGATGTAGGCGAACAGCACTGCCGGATTGGTGAACAGGCTCGACACCGGGGCGCGAAAGCCGTCGGGTGGGGTTGCGGTCTGCCTCGGGTGTTCGTCGGCGGCGTTCTCGGCGAGCCTGCGTTCGGTGACGAGCGTCCGGAACAGCGCAACCAGGATCAGGCCGAAGACCGCCATGGCCGCGAACGACCATCGCCAGCTCAGGTGCACGGCGATCACTCCGCCGAGCGCGACGCCGATCACCGACCCGAACGATCCGCCGGCCATGAAGGCGCCGCTGAGTGAGGCGTGCACCCGCGGGGCGAATACGCTCAGCACCACCGCGATGCCCACGCTGCCGTAGGCGGCTTCGCCGACGCCGACGAGGAATCTGGCACCGAGCATCTGCTCGAAGTTGGAGGCGACCGCACAGAGCAGGGTGGCCGCGCTCCACAACACGGCCATGAGCACGAGGCTCTTGACCCGGCCCCACCGGTCCGCGAGCAGCGACAACGGCAGGGTGAGCAGGCCGACCATGAGGGCGACGATGCTGGTGAGGGAGGCGAGCTGTGAATCAGACAGGGCCCATTCGCTTTTCAGGAACGGGAAGACGGCGCTGAGGACCTGTCGGGACATGTAGTCCGAGAGCAGCAGCCCGAAGGTCAGGGCGAAGACGATCCACGGGTACGTCCGTGAGCGCGTGTGGGGGCGGGGACCGGCGGCCGGTGTGCCGGTCGGATTCTCCACGGGGGAGGTGGGCAGTCCCATGGGAACTCCTGTGGGCGAGGGTGGCGGTGAATGCGGAGGAACGACAGCGAGGAGGACAGAACGAGACGTCGTGGGCCTCTCCCGTGGCACCGCCACGGGAGAGGTGGCACCCACGGCCGGGGCACGCACGGTGCTGTGTGCGTGCCCCTCCGGGGAGGTGTCCGGTGTGCCTGGCTCAGGCGTGCTGGGTGAAGCCGCGCTGGCCGGGCTTGCGGTTGGGTGCGAAGCCGACCTTGGCGAGGGTCTCGTCGGCGTCGGCGTAGCGCTCGTCGAGCTTGTAGATCTCGCGGGCCTCCTTGCCGGTGGCCACCTGCCGGCCGAGTTCACCGGCGATGCGCACGAGCTGTTCGATCTGCTGGACCGAGGTCATCTTCTCCTTGGTCGGCGTCCACAGGGTGTCCTCGTTGCCGACCCGGCAGTGCAGGCCCATCGCGATTGCCATGGTGTTGATCGGCAGTACCGACCGCATCAGGGTCTCGAGGGTCAGCACCGCGCCGTCGGGGGTGCGGCGGATGAACTCCATCATGTTGTAGGGGTTGGGGCCGTCGAACCCACCGCCGATACCGACCCAGGTCACCATCAGCGGGCCGGTGTAGACGCCGCGGCGGATCAGCCGTTCGACGGTTTCGAGCTGCGGGATACTCGAGAGCTGGAAGTGCGGCTGGATACCCTTGGCCTGCAAGCGCTTCAGGTGCTCTTCGACCCATTCCGGGCCGGCCGGGACGACCATCTCACGGTACGCCTCCCACACCTCGGGACGCTCGAAGGAGGTACCGCGGATGTCGTCGGGGGTCATCAACTCCACGATGTTCATCTGGCTGGTGTTGATGGCGATGGTGACCTGATCCGGGGCGGGATCGAGCTCGGCCAGCATGTGGCGGGCGTCGTCCGAGAGCCACTTGGCGTCGGCACCCTCCCCCTCGGGGGCGAACGAGATCGACCCACCGACCTGCAGGATCATGTCGGGCACGGCCTCACGCAACCGGCCGAGCAGCTCGTTGAACTTCGACAGCCGCTTGGAGCCCTTGCCGTCGAGTTCACGCACGTGGATGTGCAGGACGGTCGCGCCGGCGTCGTAGCAGTCCACCGCCTGCTGGACGTGCTCGTCCATGGTCAACGGCAGGTCCTCACGGAAGTCGTCGAGTTCCCATTCCGGGCCGTACGGCGCGGCGGTGATGACCAGTTTCTCCTGGTTCTCGGGGAACAGGGAATCGTCGAGGAAGTGCATCTGTGGTCTCCGTTTCAGAGTCGATGAGGAAGGAAGAGGAAGTCAGAAGGGGCGGTCGCCGATGATCCCGGCGCGCTCCATCTTGCGTACGGCGGGCCAATAGTCCTGCACCGCATAGTGTTGGGTGGAACGGTTGTCCCAGATGGCGATGCTGTTCTTCGTCCACCGCCAGCGCACCTGGTACTCGGGGATCGCGGCCTGGCTGATCAGGTACTGCAGCAGATTGCCGGCGCCGGGGGCGTAGTCGATCCCGAACCGGACATTGCCGGGGGTGTGGTAGTTGACCAGGTGCGTGGCAAAGGCGTTGACGAACAGGATCTTCTCGCCGGTCTCGGGGTGGGTGCGCACCACCGGGTGCTCCGCGTCCGGGTACCGCGCATGCAGCTGATGGCGCTGTTCCATCGGCAGGGCGGCACCGAAGCTCGCCTCGATGCTGTGCCGGGCCCGCAGTCCGGCGACCTGTTCCTTCACCGGCGCGGGCAGCCGCCGGTACGCCTCGGCCATGTTCACCCAGACGGTATCGCCACCGACCGGCGGCGTCTCCACGCACCGCAGCACGCACCCCATGGGCGGGTTCTGCCGCCATGTGGCGTCGCAGTGGTAGGCGTTCTCGTAGTGCTCGGGCGGGCTGTCGACGTCCTTGTAGATCCGCACCAGGCCAGGGTTGTCGGGGTCGCTGCCGACCATCGGGTGATCCTCGAGCGGACCGAACCGTTCGGCCAGCGCCACATGCTCGGCGCGAGTGATGTCCTGGTCGCGGAAGAAGAGCACCTTGTGTTCGAGCAGGAGCGCGTGCAGCTGCTCGAACAGCGCATGGTCACGCGAAACCTCCCCGAGGTCGACGTCGAACAGTTCGGCGCCGATGGTGCAGGTGAGCGGTTCGACGCGGAACTCCCGCGTGGTGGTCGTGGTCGTCTCCGACGGCCGGGTGGTGGTAGTCATGACAGATCCTTCGTGGGTGGTGGGGTGGCGGTGGTGTCCGGAGCAACATCCCGCCCAGCCGGGGTCAGAGGGTGAAGACCGACGAGCCGATGCTGCGACCGGCTTCGAGATCGTGGTGGGCGCGGATCGCGTCTTCGAGTGCATACCGCTGGTTGATCTCGATCGCGATCTTCCCGGTTGCGACGTGGGAGAACAGCTCTCCGGCGAGTTCGGCGCGCTCGGCCGGGTCGGCGATGTAGTCCGCGAGCGCCGGACGGGTCACGAACAACGATCCCTTGACCGCGAGCTGCATTGCGTCGATCGGCGGGATGGGCCCGGAGGCGGTACCGAAGCAGACCAGCAGACCGCGGCGCGCCAGCGAATCGAGGGAGGTCGAGTACGTCGTCCTGCCGATGCTGTCGTACACCACGGGAACGCCGGCGCCGTCGGTCAGTTCCCGCACTCGCTGCGCGACGTCCTCCTGCGTGTAGATCACGACGTGATCGCACCCGTGGGCGCGCGCTGTCTCGGCCTTCTCCTCGCTCGAGACCGTTCCGATCACGTTGATTCCCAACAACTTCGCCCACTGGGTGAAGATCAGGCCCACGCCTCCCGCCGCGGCGTGCAGCAGTACGGTGTCCCCGGCCTTCAGCGGGTGGATGCGGCGCAGCAGGTAGGCGGTGGTCAAGCCGCGCATGGTCATCGCCGCGGCGGTGTCGAACCCGATGGCATCGGGCAGGGGGATCAGGTGTTCGGCGGGCATCACGCGCTCGGTGCTGTAGGCGCCGAGCGGGCTGCCGGTGTAGGTCACCCGGTCGCCTTCCCGCACGTGCGCGACGTCCGGTCCGACGGCCTCGACCACGCCGGCGGCTTCGACGCCCATGCCGGCCGGCAGGGGAGCGGGGTACAGGCCGGTGCGGAAGTACGTGTCGGCGAAGTTGAGACCCACGGCCTCGTGCCGGATCCGGACCTCGCCCGGGCCGGGGTCTCCGACCTCGACGGCTTCCCACCGCATGACCTCGGGGCCACCGGTTTCGTAGAAGCGGACGGCTTTTGCCACAGTCTCCTCCTTGTCGCGCCTGCCGGCCCGTTCCACGGGGCAGGCTTCGGCGCCTTGATGTTTCTCGGGATGAAATTGCTTCCCGCTGTACGGGATCCGGGCTGTCGAGGGCACGTTGCCGTGCTCGACGGCGGTCGGTGTTCCGGCGGGAGGAGGTGGGCGATGTCGCGGCCGTGGCCGACGTTCCCCTCTTCCCAACCGGCTCTGTGTGATGGACCTAACAGTAGTGGAGTTCATGCCCGAATGCTTATCCCTAGGGGACGTGAAACTGTGCATTTCGGGACATGCAATGTGCGCCGGGGAAGGCTCTCGGTCCGGGCGGTCACCACATCCGGACTCGTCGATCGGATCCGGTCGACGTGGGTCGCGAATCCGGTGAGGGATCAGCGCGTTCCGGGCCGGTTCCAGGGCACGGGGCAACAGGCCGACAACCCGACCGGTGCCGGCCACCGAACCGGCTCCTGCCCGCCGGAATCGACGTCAGTGCGCGCCTGCTCGTTGCGGGCCGACTGCGGCCTCGGGCGGAAGCACTGGCGGCGGTCCCGATCGACGACGGCGGCGAAGCGCCTTCTCCGCCTCGACGACGATCGGGACGATCAGCGCCCAGCCGAGGCAGGCGAGCCACTGGCCCCCGGTCAGCGAGGTGGTCATCAGGAGTTCCTGGAGGAAGCCGATTTCGACGGCGAATACGGTGACCACGACGGGAATCGACAGGATCTTCAGCGCCCCGAGTATCGGTGCCTCCAGGCCGGACTCCGGATCGCGCCGCATGACGAGTCCGGCGAGGACGGATCCGAAGGACAGTACCACGAACGCCGTGGTCATGGGGACGTTCGCTTCGGTGGTGCTCATCTCGCCCGGGGCGAGGAGCATCGCGGCGAGGGTGACGGCGAACTGCAGTATGCCGTAGGCCAGCCACTGCGTGAACGCGCTCCGGTTGGCGATCGGCATCTCGGGGTCGCGGGGCGGTTTGTTCATCAGGTCGGGCGGCGGCGGGTCGAGCATGATGACCGCGACCGGGAACAGGGTGATGAAGAAGTGCTGGAACAGCACCATCAGCGGGGTCAGCGCCACCCCGTCGTTGATGTCGAAGATGCTCGCGACGAGGAACAGCAGCACCAGGGAGAACAGTTTCGACATCTGGTAACGGATGTAGGAGACGATCTTTTCGTAGATATTGCGGCCCAACCGGATCGCGGTGATCAGCGTTCCGAAGTTGTCGTCGGTGAGCACCATCTTGCCGGCCTGCTTGGTGACCTCGCTGCCCGAGCCCATGGCCACCCCGATGTCGGCCTTCTTCAGTGCGGCCGCGTCGTTGACCGCGTCGCCGGTCATCGCCACGACCGCGCCGGCCTTCTGCATGACGCCGGCGAGACGGAGCTTGTCCTGCGGGGTGACGCGACCGAACACGTGGAGGTTCGGCAGTGCTGCCGTCAGTTCCTCGTCCGACATGGCCTGCAGCTCGGCGCCGCCGATCGCGCCCGGCCCGAGGCCGAGCTCGGCGCCGATGGCGGATGCGGTGATCGCGTGGTCTCCGGTGATCATGCGGACGTCGATGCCGGCCTCGTGGGCGGTGCGCACGGCCTCGATGGCCTCCGGCCGGAGTGGGTCGATGATGCCGACCATACCGACGAACGTGAGGTCCTCGACGAACGCCATCGGGTCGGCGTTCACGGCCGGCTCCTGCCCGTCGAGCAGGCGTGCTGCGAACGCCAGGACGCGCAGGCCCTTCTCGGACATGGCCTGGTTCGCCGCGAGCAGTTCCTGCCGGACGTCGCCGATCGGTACCGCCTGCCGGCCGGGACGGAAGGCGTTCGTGCACCGCGCGAGAACGACGTCCGGTCCGCCCTTGACCAGTTCCACGAATCGGGTGGTGCCGTCGACCGGTAGGTGGTGGAACGTCGCCATGAACTTGTACGCGGAGTCGAACGGCACGGCGGCGACGCGGGGATACGTCCGCCGGGTCTGGGGAGCGTCGACGCCGACCTTCGCGGCGAGCACCACCAGGGCGGCCTCGGTGGGATCGCCGACCACCTGTCCGGTGTCGGAGACGGTGGCGTCGCTGTCGAGGCACAGCCCGTAGGCGAGCAGGGTGAAGTCGGGGGCCGCCTCGCCCGCGACGTGGGTGATGCGCCCCGACTTGCTGTATCCCTCGCCGTCGACGGTGTACCAGCGGCAGTGGAAGTACAGGGACCGCACGGTCATCTGGTTCATGGTCAGCGTGCCGGTCTTGTCGGAGTTGATCGCGCTGGTGGCGCCGAGGGTCTCGACGTCGGTGAGGTTCTTCACGACGGCCTTCGCCTCGGCCAGCTGGCGGGCGCCGTAGGCGAGCATGGCCTGGACGAACGTCGGCAGGCCGGTCGGGATCGCGGAGACCCCCATGGAGATGCCCAGCAGCAAGACCGTGGCCAGGCTCTGTCCGCGGATCACGCCGAGGACGACGATGAGAGCGACCGCGGTCCACGCGATGATGCCGAGCATCTTGGTGAGCGAATTGAGTTCGCGTTGCAGCGGCGACTTGCTCGGCGTGACGGCCGAGAGCATCGAGGCGATGCGGCCCATCTGGGTGTGCATGCCGGTTTCGGTGACCACCATGGTGGCGGTGCCGCGGGTGACCGAGGTGTTCTGGAAGACCATGTTGCTGCGGTCGCCGAGGGGGACGTCGGCGGCGCCGAGAGTCTGGGGATCCTTCGGGACGGGGGCGCTCTCGCCCGTCAGTGCCGCCTCCTGCGTCTCGAGGGTGGCCGAGGTGAGCAGCCGCCCGTCCGCGGGGACGATGTCGCCCGCCTCGAGCTGCACGACGTCGCCCGGCACCAGGTCGGTGGCGGCGAGCTGAACCAGTGTCCCGTCCCGGGTCACCCGCGCCTGCGGGGTCTGCATCTTCGCCAGCGCGTCGACGCTGGCGCGGGCCTTCAACTCCTGCCGGGTGCCCAGGACCACATTCAGTCCGACGAGTACGGCAACGATGATCGCCGTGGGGATCTCCCCGATGACGACGCTGACGACCGCCACCGCGACCAGCATCAGGTTCATCAGGTCCTTCAGCTGGAGCAGCGCGAGCGCCCGTGCCGACGGTGCGGGTTCGGAGACGATGCTGTTGGACCCGTAGCGTCGACGACGCTCGCCCACCTCGTCGCTCGTCAGTCCGGTCTGCGTGTCGGTGGCCAGTGCGGACACCACGACGTCGGCACTCTGGGCGTGCCACGTCGTCTGCGTTTGCCCTGTCGCGGGGGTGTCCGTCCGTTTCGGCGTGCGTTCTGTCGAGGCCATGACTGGCAGGTCCTTCCCGGCGCGGACGTCAGTAGGGAGTGGGGATCCAGTGCAGCGGTTGCGTCGACACCCGGTAACCGTCGGGGCTCTGCCGCGCCGGCAGGGTGATGTCGGGACCTTCCAGGGGCTCGTAGGGGATCTTGCTCAGCAGATGGCAGATGATGTTGAGCCGCCCGCGCTTCTTGTCGTCGTTGTTGGCGACATACCACGGTGCCCAGCCGGTGTCGGTGAAGCGGAACATCTCGTCCCGCGCCCGTGAGTAGTCGTACCACCGGCTGTACGACTGCAGATCGAGGTCCGACAGCTTCCAGATCTTGCGCGGATCGTCGATCCGGCTCTGCAAACGCAGCGTCTGTTGCTCCTCGCTCACCTCGAGCCAGTACTTCAGCAGGATTACCCCCGACTCCGCCATCGCGCGTTCGAACGCCGGAACGAGCTGGAGAAAGCGGTGCGACTCCTCCTCGGTGCAAAACCCCATCACCCGTTCCACACCGGCACGGTTGTACCAGCTGCGGTCGAAGATCACGACCTCACCACCGGCGGGCAGATACGGCAGATACCGCTGCACATACATCTGCGTCTTCTCCCGCTCGGTCGGTGCGGACAACGCGACCACGCGGAACACCCGAGGGCTCACCCGCTCGGTGATCGCCTTGATGACCCCACCCTTCCCGGCGGTGTCGCGCCCCTCGAACACGATGCAGATCTTCGCGCCCGACGCTTTCACCCACTCCTGCACCGCGACGAGCTCGGCGTGCAGCGGTCTGAGCAGACGCCGGTACTCCTTGTTCTTCATCGGTGGGGTGAACTCGACGGTCGGCGCGTGCAATTCGCCGGTATCAGCATGCTGCTGCGGCCCGCGCTTCGCGTCGCTGTGCGCCGTGCCCTTCTTCTTTTTCTTCTTCGATTTCGAGGGTGCGGATTTCGATCCCACAGCTGTATCTCCTGCTACCAGGAATCCGATGGATCATGCCCGGGGCCGGCTCGGGACCTTTCCGACCCGACGTCGAGTTCTCGAGTCCGGCACCGGAGGTGCGGACGATGCGTATGAATCGAGGGGGAATCGCCGGACGTCGCGCTCGCGTGTTCCGTCGATGGCGTGCATGGGTGGGATTCTCCTCCCAACCGTGCAGGGCATGTCGCGTTTTGCGGCGGATGGTCGGCGCTGTGTCGATTGCGAGGGCGGCCGATTACGAGGGCGGGGGCTCATGCCGGCGTCCCCGGCCTGCCGGCTCGCGGGCGCGAGTGGACGGGTCGAGCTTCGGCATCACGTCAGGTCGTTTCGATGTGACGTGCCTGGATCTGTTCCGACGACGAGTCTCCGGCGCGCCAGCGACTCGGGGTGCAGCCGAAGCGCGTCCGGAACCAGCGCGAGAAGTTGCCGGGCGAGGAGAATCCGAGCAGCTCGGAGACCTCCGTCAGGGAGTAGCGCCGGTTGCCGACCATGTGCCCGGCCAGTTCGGCGCGGACCGAATCCAGGAGCGACGAGAAGGTGTGGCCTTCCTCGGCGAGTCTGCGGTGCACCGTCCTGCGGTCCACCCCCAGGCTGCGAGCGACCTGCTCGATCGAGCAACGACCGGTGGGAAGCAGGAGTTCGATCAGCTCGCGGACGCGATTGAGCGTCGTCGCCTCACGAGGGGCATGCATCGAATCCAGGAGCTGCTGGGCGTAGGGTCGCAACAGCGGATCGGACATCGCATTGGGGGCGTCGAGGTCCTTGGCATAGAGGGTGATTCCGTCGAAGTCCTGCTCGAATTCGACGACGGGTCCGAAGGTCCGGAGGTGCGTGCGCATGTTGCGCGGGGCGGGATGGGTGAACGACACGGTGACGGGCTGCCAGGCCGGCCCGAGGAAGCCTTGCAGCAATCGGTGCAGAACTCCGACGGCGAGCTCGACAGATTGGCGGAAGGTCCCGGGTTTCCCCAGGTCGAGGGTGAGCCGGAGGGTCGCGACACCGCGGTGTTCGTTCAATCGGATGCGTAGCGCTTCGTTGTACATGTGCTCGTAGCGCATGAGGACCTTCAGCGCGCTGCGGACGTCCGGTTCCTCCCGGATGACCAGGCTCAGCGGGCCGAGGTTGGAGAATCGCCGGCGCTCGGCGAGGGCGAGACCGAAGTCGTCCCGGCCGGACTCGGCGGCGGAGCGTTCGAGCAACTCGGCGATCGTCGCTGCCGGCACCCAGCGGTCCTGCAGGCTCAGGCCGGCCGGGTCCAGCCCCGCGCTCCTGACGAGAGAGGCGGGGTCCAGGCCCAGCGAGTGGGCGAGTTCGACGTAGTTGTTCAGTGAGGCATAGCGTGCGAGAGGCTTCAACTGCCGCTTCCTGTCCCGAATCGATAAGCCACGCGACGAGTGATGACGACTATATCGGCGTCGGCCGAGAGGCTCGACGCCGCGACCGCGGGTTCGCCCGGTGCTGGGACGGGTCACGCCCGCCGAGACAGGAAGAAAGAAAAAGGACCGGCACGTCCGGTCGCCTCACGGCGAAAGGCGCAATGCAGCTCCAGCCGGACGGAACTCTGCAAAGGCAAAATAACTGAGCCCGGGGGACACGGAGCGTGCCGATCCGAACTCTTCAACACCGCCCCTGTCCCGGGTATTCCATCCCCGCCCGTGTGAACTGCATCTCGGATCGCTGATTTCTCACATTTCCGTCCGCCGACGCGTCTACCTCGTATACGCCGGATGGAAGGATCAACCCCGTGAACGCGACGCGAACCCACACGGTCGTCGACTCACCGATCGGACCGCTGACCCTGGTACGGACGGACGGGGCACTCAGTGGCCTGTACCTCGCCGAACACCGGCACCGGCCCGGCCCGCGCACCTTCGGAGATGCCGCGGCGGCCGGCTTCGAGGAGGTCACCGAGCAGCTCGCCGAGTACTTCGCCGGGCAGCGCACCGAGTTCACCGTGCCCCTGGCACTGCACGGCACCGCCTTCCAGCTCCGCGTCTGGCAGGCGCTGCGGACCGTCGCATATGGCACGGTGTGCACCTACACGGACCTGGCCGCCGCCGTCGGGCACCCCACGGCCGTGCGTGCGGTGGCCGCCGCGAACGGCCGCAACCCCGTCAGCATCGTCGTGCCGTGTCACCGCGTGATCGGCCGCAACGGCAGCCTCACCGGATACGCCGGGGGTCTCGCCCGCAAGCGCCACCTGCTCGACCGGGAGGCGCAGGTGACCCATGCCGTCCCCTGACCCGCTGCCGCCGTTCGAGCGGGTCGTCGCCGAGCACGGTGCCACCGTCCTGCGGGTGTGCCGCGCGCTGCTCGGTCCGGTCGACGCCGACGACGCGTGGTCCGAGACGTTCCTTGCCGCGCTGCGCGCCTATCCGGCGCTGCGTCCGGGCAGCAACGTCGAGGCGTGGCTCGTCACGATCGCGCACCGCAAGGCCGTCGACGTCCACCGCGCCCGGGCGCGGACACCGGTGCCCGTCGCCGCCCTGCCGGAACGCCCCCTCACCTCCGGGATGCCCGAGCCCGACGACGACCTGTGGTCGGCGGTCGCCGCGCTGCCGTTCACTCAGCGCGCTGCTGTCGTCTACCACCACGTCGTCGGCCTGCCCTACGCCGAGATCGCCGCGATCCTCGGCAACTCCACCGACGCCGCGCGCCGCGCCGCCGCCGACGGCCGGGCCGCGCTGCGCCGCCGCTACCTGACGGAGGAACCGTCATGACGCTCGAATCGTCGCCTGTCGATGCTGCCGACCTGACGCGCCTGCACGCGCGGCTGATCCTCGACGCCGAGGCCGCCGACCTGCTCGACGTCGCCTATCGGATCGTCGACACCCCCGTGGGACCGCTGCTGCTCGCCGCCACCCCCGCCGGCCTCGTGCGCGTCGCCTACGCCGCCGAGGATCACGAGGCGGTCCTCGCCCGGCTCGCCGCCGACATCAGCCCGCGCATCCTCGCCGCGCCCGCTCGGCTCGACGCCGCCGCCCGCCAGCTCGACGAGTACTTCCGCGGCGCCCGCACCGCGTTCGACCTGCCGCTCGACCTGCGCCTGGCCAGGGGCTTCCGCCGCGAGGTGATCACGCACCTGCCGCGCATCGGCTACGGCCGTACCGCCAGCTACGCCGAGGTGGCGACCGTGGCCGGCAGCCCCCGTGCCGTCCGGGCGGTGGGTACGGCGTGCGCGCGGAATCCGTTGCCCGTCGTCCTGCCGTGCCACCGGGTGGTGCGCAGCGACGGAGACCTCGGCAGGTACGTGGGCGGAGTGGACGTCAAGCGCGCCCTGTTGCGGCTCGAGGCCGCGGCGTGAGCGTCGCCCTGCGTTTGGCGGTGACGCCGCCGCTGGCCACCGCCCCGATGCTGGCGGCCCTGCGCAGCCACACCGTCGCCGGCCTCGAACGACACGACGCGGCCACCTGCACGCACGTGCGGTCGGTGCGGGGCCGGCACGGCCCGGCGGTGGTCGCGATCCGGCCCCGGCCCGACGCCGAGCACGTGCCCGTCCGGATCGACGCGGACCGCCGCGACCTGCCCGAGGTCGAGCAGTCGGTCCGGCGGTGGCTGGACCTCGACGCCGAGCCGGCCGTGATCGACGCGGCGCTCGGCGCCGATCCGCAGCTCGGCCCGATGGTGGCGGCCCGGCCGGGACTGCGCGTCCTCGGGACGACGGACTGGTTCGACACCGCCGTCCAGACCGTGCTGGGTCAGCAGGTCAGCGTCGCCGCCGCCGCCACGTTCGCCGGCCGGCTCGTCGCCCGCTACGGAGATCAGGGATCCGGTGATATGCGCTGCTTTCCGACCCCGGAGCGGCTCGCCGCCGCGGATGCCAGCGAGGTGCAGGGTGCGGTGGGGCTCACCCGGGCACGGGTGCGGACCGTGCTGGCGCTCGCTCGCGCCGCGGCTGACGGGCTCGATCCGGCCGAACCGGTGCGGTTCCGCACCGATCTGGCGGCACTGCCCGGCATTGGGCCGTGGACCGTGGACTACCTCGCCGTCCGCGTCCTCGGGGACCGTGACGCGTATCCCGCCGGAGATCTGGTGCTGCGCAGGGCCCTCGGCGTGGGTTCTGCCCGCGAGGCGACGGCCCGGGCCCGGCAGTGGAGTCCGTGGCGGGCCTACGCCGCGTTCCACCTGTGGACGCACGCCGCCTACGGCTCGCCCTCTCCGTAACGGTCCCGTATCGAGACATGCATGGGGAAAAGCACTTTCGTGTCACCGAACAAAAGCCGGGTCGCCGACTCCACCGCAGCGGACAGGTGCGCCGTCGCGGCCTCCGGGGTGCGGGTGTGCACCACGATCTCGTCGTGCTGGAAGAAGACGAGTTCGCCGGTGTCGTCGGCGGCCAGGCGCAGGCGCAGATCGGCCAGCACGCACAGCGCCCATTCGGCGGCCGTCGCCTGGACGACGAAGTTGCGGGTGAACCGCCCCCGCGCCCGCGCGTCGCCGTGCGCGAAGAAGTCGGCACCCGGCGGCGGGCACGCGCGGCCGAGCCACGAATGCACCACCTCACCGCGCTCACCGGCACGTGCGGCGCGTTCCACGAACTCCACCGCCTCGGGAAAGCTCCTGCGCAGCAGGGTGAGCATCGCACGTGACTCGCCGGCCGTCGCACCGTAGAGCACGCCGAGCACGGCCACCTTCGCCTTCGCCCGGTCGCCGCCGAACGCGGCCGCAGCCACCGGTGCGTACAGGTCGTCGCCGCCCGCCGCCGCCGTCATCCGCGGGTCGCCGGACATCGCGGCCAGGATGCGCGGTTCGAGCTGGCCGGCGTCGGCGATCACGAAGACGTGCCCGGGCTCGGCGATCACGCTCGACCGCAGCGCCTTCGGGATCTGCAGGGCCCCACCGCCGCGGCTCGCCCAGCGCCCGGACACCACGGCGCCGGGTACATAGACCGGATGGAACCGGCCGCCGCGCACCCAGGCGTCGAGCCACTGCCAGCCGTTCGTGCTGTGCAGCTTCGACAGATCCCGGTGCTGCAAGAGCAGCGGCACCGCCGGATGGTCGAGTTCGCGCAGCACCCATTTGCGGGTGGACGACAGGTCGATGCCTTCGCGGCGGAACGCCTCGAGAATCTCGTTGTGCGAGGCCGGATTCAGCGCACGACCGAACACCTCGCCGATCCGTGCGTTCAGTTCCGCGATCCGGGGCGGCAGCCCGTCGTCGGCGGGGCGCGGACCGAGGGTGCGCTCGAGCACCCGGCGGTGGTCGTCGGCGGAGAACGGCAACCCGTCGAAACCCATCTCCGCGGCGGCCAGCGTGCCCGCCGATTCGGCGGCGACGAGCAGTTCGAGCCGGGCATTGCCGGCGAGTTCGGTGCGCTGCCGCGCGAACTCGGCGAGCACGGTCTCGGGGTCGACGGTGGGGGCGACGTCGAACAGCCCGGGACGCTCGTCGACCGGTTGTTGTTCCGGTGGTGCGGGAATCCCGGCGCGTACGTTCAGGATCGCGCGTGTGGACGCCAGATCGTGGCATCGGCGCACCCGGATCCCGGCGCGAAGCAGGGCGGGGTACACGGTCGCGGTGCCGGTCCAGATCCACCGCGGCGGATCCGCCGCCTCGAGCGTCCGCACGGCCGTCGCGAGGTCGTCGTGGTGTTCGGCCGCGGCGAGCGGTCGCCCGTCGGCGCCGACCGGAACGGTCCATCCGCCGGGCGGCTGCCCGCCGGCGGTGTCGGGAACCAGTACGGTGCGCACCCGTCCAGTCTGCACCCCGGGCGATTTCATCCCCCGTTTCACCCCGGCGCGGCTGGGCCGGGCGGAATCGGAACGCTACCTTCGAGACCTGGGACCCCGCTGCTCTGCCCTCGAGGAGCAGCGGGGTCCTGTCTTTCGCGTCCTCAGGCCGAGGCGAGGGCGGATGGGACGGGTGCGGGTTCCGCGTCGCTGCGGCGGTGGAATCCGCGCACATCGTAGATCCGGGTCACCACCCCACCCAGCACGAGGCCGATGCCGAGTCCGAGGAGCGTCATCAGGGCGCCCCGGGTCAGACCCGCCGGCCCGCTGCCGTCGAAGTACAGGATGGCCCGGGTCGCGATGTACACCTGGTGCATCGGTTCGAACGTCGACAGCCACGAGTACAACGGCGGCATGGCCTCGAGTGGCACGGTGCCCCCCGACGACGGCAGGCCCAGGATGATGAAGATCAACAGGTTCACCAGCAGTCCGGCGGAACCGAACACGGCCATCACCGAGATCGAGGTGACACCCACGGCGGTGATCGCGAGGGCGCCGTACTCCCACAGCAGCAGGGCGCGGGTCACGGGCATGCCGAGCAGGGTGGCGATCCAGAGGTAGAGCGCGGAGACGATCAGTGCCAGGATCACCATGATCGCCCACTTCACGAGCAGGACCCGGAACCGCGACAGGTGCGCCGTCTTCCGGTCGACGTACCAGGGCCCGTACTCGGTGGGGACGAAGCCGAGGGCGCTGTCGACGAGCGAGTTGACGATGGTGGCGCCGGTGAAGCCCGCGAGGATGAGCAGCAGCGTGTAGTAGAACGCGGACAGGCCCAGTCCGGTGCCGTCGGGCAGGGGCTTGTGCTCGACGAAGCGGATGTCGATCGGATCCGCCAGCACCAAGCGGCTTCCGCCGGACAACTGCAGATCCGGGGCGCTGGTGGCGAGGGTATCGGTGACCGTGGTGGTGAGTTGCTCCCCGACGGTCGTGTTCACGGTGGTCAGGGCGCGGTCGGCGATCGACTCGACGATGCCCTTGCCGAAGGTGCCGGTGCGTGGGTTGGTGTAGACGGTGATGATCGGCTTCTCGATGTCGCCGGGGATCACGCTGCCCTGCGCAAGAATCGACGTGCGTTTGGTGAAGTCGCTCGGAATCACGATCGCCCCGTAGAGCCGGCCCGAATCGAGTCCCGAGGTCGCCGCGGAGATCCCGACCTGTTGCAGATCGATCTCCTCCGGATCGACCCCGTCGGCGATGGCGGCGGTGATCTCGGCGCCGAGGTTGCGCTGCTGATCCGAACCGGGGAGCACGTCGCCGACATCCTGGTTCACGATCGCGACCGGGAACTTGTGCAGATTGTCGGCCGGATTGATCATGCTGCCGATGTAGAGGGCCGCCAGGGCCGCCATCACGGCGGTCACCACGACGACCGGCACCAGCCAGAAGCGGGGGCTGCGCAGTGTGCCGGCGTGGGGGTCGGCGCTGATCTCCGTCGAACTCATTCCGGGCCTTCCATGGTGCGTGCAGTCGGGTAGTGCGGGTGGCCGGTCGGAACGGGCCGGCCACTCAATTGTGCACGCCCGTGAGCAGATAAGCGCCCTACTCGGCCCACTCGTGGCAGGAGACACGTCCCCGCCTCTCGCGCGAGATGGCTCACTCATGGGCACACTGGGGGCCGAGTGAGCGAATGTATCGTGCTGTCGGTCTGATCGAGTGAGCGATACATTCGCTGTTCATCCCGCAGGGCGCGCCGACGAACATCGGCTTCCTCGGCGCCTTGCCGTTCCTGATCGGCGGCATCGGCATGGTGCTGGTCGCCCGCAACTCGGACCGCACCGGCGAACGCAAGTTCCACGTGGTCGCGATGATGGTGCTCGCCGCGGTCGGGCTGTTCGGCACGATCATGTTCGTCGACACCCCGTGGGTGGCGCTGGGCTTCCTGTCCATGACCGCGATCGGCGTGCTCGGCTACCTGGCTCCGTACTGGGCGATGGCCTCCCGCGTGCTCACTCGCGCCGGGACGGCGGTGGGACTGGCCGCGATCAACACCATCGCCGCGATGGGCGGGTTCTTCGGCCCGTACGTCATCGGTAAGAACGCCACCGCCGACGACGTCACCATCGGCCTGTATTTCCCGATCGGGTGCCTGCTCGTGGCAGGAGTGATGCTGGCGCTGGTGAAGCTGCCGCGGGTTGCGGCGCCGGTGGACACCACGAAACTGGTCAGGCCCACAAATGTCTGAGCCCGAGGCTTGACGCAGCCCTTCGACCTCATGGTCGGAGGGCTGCGCTGCGTCAGGAGTGCCTCTTGCCGTCTCGGCAGGTCGTCTTCCTGGGGTTATGCCGCACCGGGACGCAGAACTACTATTACCTTCACAAATATTGCCATAGTTGCTATGGTTCACATCGGGAGGGAGAAGTGACGTGAAGCACTTCCCTGTTCCTTCGAGGAGGGCGTCGGCCGGAAGCACAGATGAGGTCGTCGCATCGTGAGCATGTTTTCAGACAGGTGGTGAAATGGGCATCGCAATGGTCCTGGACATGGCGTCGTCGGCCACACCCGATCGGCTCGCAATGGGACGCCGGGCCGATGGGACTACCTACAGGCAGCTCGACGAGATCGCGTCGAGGGGAGCCACGGTCCTGGAGAAACTCGGGGCCCGCCATGTGGTCTTCGTGGGCGTGAACGGCCCCGTTCTGCCGGTCCTGATGTTCGCCTCGGCGCGCGCCGGCATCCCGCTCGCGCCGCTGAACTACCGACTCGGCGCCGACCAGCTACGCGAACTGATCGAGCGGCTCGACCAGCCGATCGTCGTCGCCGACGACGTGTACGTCGACAAGCTCTCCGGGCTCTCGCACCGGATCGTCACGCCCTCGCAGTTCCACGAGCTCGCACGCACGACGGAGCGGGCGACGGGGGATCGCTCGACCGACGACGACACGGCGATCGTGCTGTTCACCTCTGGGACGACCTCCGCGCCAAAGGGCGTGTTGCTGCGCCACCGGCATCTGCTGTCGTATCTGCTCAACACCGTCGAATTCGGTTCTGCGGGAGAAGAACAGGCGACGATCGTCAGCACCCCGCCCTATCACATCGCGGGTCTGGGGGCGGTGCTCAGCAACATCTACGCCGGCCGTCGGATGGTGTATCTGCCCGACTTCTCGCCCCGGGCCTGGCTCGATCTCGTCCGAGAGGAGGAGGTATCGAGCGCGATGGTCGTGCCGACGATGCTCGCGCGCATCGTGGAACATCTCGACGGCGCACCCGCCGACACACCGTCTCTCGCGTCTCTCGCGTACGGCGGAGCCCGCATGCCACAGCCGGTGCTCGAAAAGGCCCTGACGGCCTTCCCCGACACCGGCTTCGTGAATGCCTACGGTCTCACCGAGACCAGTTCGACGATCGCCGTGCTCGGTCCCGAGGACCATCGGGCAGCGTTCGCCGACCCTGCCCTCCGCGGCCGGCTTGCTTCTGCGGGACGCATCGTTCCCGGGATGCAGGCCCAGGTCCGGGACGACGACGACGTGACCGTCCTCGCCGAGGGGGAGACGGGGCTGCTCTGGGTTCGCGGCGCACAGGTCAGTGGCGAGTACATGGGCAAGGGTTCGGTGCTCGACGCGCACGGCTGGTTCCCCACCCGCGACCGCGCCCGGATCGAGGACGGCTTCCTCTACATCGGCGGCCGCGCCGACGACACCATCATTCGGGGCGGTGAGAACATCGCACCGGCCGAGATCGAGGACGTCCTTGTGCATCACGGCCAGGTCCGTGAGGCGGCCGTGATCGGTGTGCCGGACGACGAGTGGGGCGAGCGGATCTGCGCGGTGATCGTGCCGAACAGCGAGGTTCACGACGATGCACAGTCGTTCCGGGCCTGGTGCCGTGAGCGGCTGCGCGGCTCCCGCACACCGGACGACGTCGTGTTCGTCGACGAGCTGCCGCGGACGCCGACCGGCAAGCTCGTGCGGCGCGACCTCGTCGACCGGATCTGCGCCGTCGCCTGACCGCCACTTCCGGGTACCGCCCCGGGCGCTCATCAGCTCTTTCGCAGTTCCCGATCCGACATGGAGGACGAGACCGACGTGAACCTCACCGGCACAGCAGATCCGACTCAGCAGGCGTGGGTGCTGCGCGCCCGGCCGAGCGGCCGGCCACGCGACACCGACGTCGAACTCGTGGCGACGACGATCGGTGCTCCCGGAGCCGGCGAGGTCCGCGTCGCGAACCTGGTGATGTCGGTCGAGCCGTACATGCGGGGGCGCATGGGCGGCGAGGCCACCTACGCGGAGCCCTACGAGATCGGCGAGCCGATGCTCGCCCCGACCGTCGGGCGCGTCACCGAGTCTTCCAAGAGCGCCGTCCCCGTCGGTGCTCTCGTCCTGCACGACCACGGCTGGCGGGAGCATTCGCTGGTCCCGGCATCCGAGTGCCGTGTCCTGCGGCACGACGACCTCCCGCCCGCCATGCATTTGGGACTGTTGGGGATTCCCGGCATGACGGCATGGGTCGGCGTCGAGCGGATCGCTCGCGTCGTGGCCGGCGATGTCGTGTTCGTGTCGTCGGCCGCCGGAGCGGTCGGCTCGACGGTTGTCCAGCTCGCGAAACTGCGCGGTGCCACGGTGATCGCGAGTGCGGGGTCGCCCGAGAAGGTTGCGCTCACGAGGAGCCTGGGAGCCGACGCCGCGTTCGACTACCACGACGGCCCGATCAAGGACCTTCTGCGCCGTGCGATGAACGAACTCGGTGTCACGGGCGTGGACGTGTACTTCGACAACGTCGGCGGAGAACATCTCGAGGCCGCAATCCGGGTGATCAACGATCACGCCCGCATCGCGCTGTGCGGAATGATCAGCATCTACAACGCGGCCGCGCCGCAACCCGGCCCGAGCAATCTCCTCAAGCTGATCTGGCGGCGCGCGCGCATGGAGGGTTTCCTGCTCGGCGACCACCTCGATGCCCGCGACGAATTCGAGTCGGAAATGGCCGGTCTCGTCCGCTCGGATCGGATTCGCTCGGTGCACACCGAGTTCACCGGTGGCGTCGCGGGCGCGTGGGACGCATTCCTCGGCATGCTCGACGGCACCGCCACCGGGAAGGCCGTGGTCCCGCTTGCCGCGGACACCGCCGGCGGCTGACCGAACCGAACCCGAAAGCACACCTCGATCGGCACCGCTGCTGCGGTACCGGCCCCGAACCTACCGAAAATCCGGCACAGCACCCGAAGCACACGGTGCGGCCCCATACCCGAAGGAGTCACACGATGACCGACCAGGCGCTGCCACTGGAAGGAAAGGTCGCCCTCGTCACGGGCGGGAGCCGCGGCCTCGGCCGGGAGATGACCCTCGCGTTCGCCCGTGCCGGTGCTGACACCGTGATTGTCAGCCGCAAGGTCGAAAGCTGCGAGAAACTGGCCGCGGAGGTCGCCGAGACCACCGGTCGCCGGGCCCTTCCGCTGGCCTTCCATGTCGGTGACTGGGACGCTCATCAACCGCTCGTCGAACGTGTCTACGAGGAATTCGGCCGCATCGACGTCCTCGTCAACAACGCGGGTATGGCCCCGCTGTACCCGAGCCTGGACCAGGTGTCGGAAGCCTTGTTCGACAAGGTCATCGACGTCAACCTCAAAGGCACCTTCCGCCTCACCGCACTGATCGCGCCGCGGATGGCCGCCGGTGCAGGCGGTTCGATCATCAACATCAGCTCGATCGCGGCCGAACGCCCGACGCCGAACGACCTGCCGTACGCCGCGGCAAAGGCGGGACTGAACGCCCTCACCAAGGGCTTCGCGCAGGCGTACGGGCCAACGGTGCGCGTCAACACGGTCATGGCCGGTGCGTTTCTCACCGACATCAGCAAGGCATGGGACATGGACTACGCCAACGAGATCTTCGAGGCCCTGCCGCTGCAGCGAGCAGGGAATCCGGACGAGATCGTCGGTGCCGCCTTGTACCTGGCCGGCCCTGGGTCCACCTACACCACCGGCGCGATCATCCCGGTCGACGGTGGTCGGACGTCGACCGCCTGATCGGGCGAACCCGTGATCGCGAACCCGTGATCGCCGGAACGCGGTGATCCCCTTTACGTCGGCCGTGCCGACCGTTCGACAGGAGTCGTCCCACATGCGTATTCCCTCCCGGCGCTCGCACGCTGACCGCACCGTCCGTCGCCGGTCCTCTCGCACCCGACCCACCGCCGTGATCGCCGTCGCCGTCGTGTCCACGCTGCTCGCCGCGTGCGGCGGGGGTGGTGACGATCGCATCACCTCAGAGGCCGTCGGAGCGACCGGACCCGCCGGGGACGAGTCGTGGCAGAAGATCGTCGGGGCCGCCGAGGCGGAAGGTGAGGTAACTATCTACTCCTCGAACGCGGCCGATGCCCTCGCCGAACTCGGCCGCCGCTTCGAGGCGGACTACGGGATCCGCGTGAACGTCGTCCGCGACGTCGATGCGAACATCCACCAGAAGGTCGGCGCGGAGGCGGACACCGGCAACCAGGTCGCCGACATCGTCACCCAGGCCACTTCACCCTGGGTCGTCGAGCTCGCGGCCGCCGGTGGGATCGCCGAGCCGATCGGTCCGGCCTTCACCGACCCGTCCTCCGAATACGACACCGACACGTTGCTGCGCGAGTCCGGCGACTTCGTCACCGGCGCCTCCGTGCTGACCTTCGGCTGGAACACCGACCGGTACCCCGCGGGACTGGAAAGCTATGAGGACCTGCTCGACCCGGCGCTTGCCGACGGCAAGATCGGTATCGTGCTGCCGACGTCGACCGCGCACGTCGACTTCTACGGCAGCTACCTCGAGCAGGTCGGTGGTGAGGGCTTCGTCGAAAGGCTCGCCGCGCAGAAGCCGCGGATCTACCCGGGCGCGCTGCCGGTCGCGCAGGCCCTCGCCTCCGGTGAGATCGCCGCGACGGTGTTCGCCCAGGACCAGACGGTGGAGAAAAAGAACGGCGCACCGGTCGACAGCGGGTTCGACAAGCTCGTGTGGGGGGCCCCGATGTACACGTCGATTCTGGCGAAAGCTCCGCACCCCAACGCTGCTCAGCTTCTGGCCAACTACATGGTTACCCCGGCCGGGCAGGAGGCGCTCTCGTTCCGCAACGCGGCCGTGCTGCCGAACGTCTCGTCGGCCGTGACGACGATCGACACGGTGGCGCCGCAGGACCTGAGCGCGATGACGCCCGAGGCGCTGGAGGCCCTGAAGGTCCGGTTCGGCCAGCTGTTCAACCAGTGATCCCTGCCGGCAGTGACTTCCGTTCACCGAGCGCTCTCGAGCGGGTCTCGACAACCAGTGGTATTCCGAGAAGGAGACGGATCGATGGGAAGAGTTGAAGGCAAGGTTGCGCTCGTCACGGGCGCAGCCCGAGGACAGGGCCGGTCGCATGCGCTGCGGCTCGCTCAGGAGGGCGCGGATGTCGTCGTCCTCGACGCATGCACCGAGATCGACTCGGTGCCTTACCCACTCCCGACCGAGGTGGAACTGAAGGAGACCGAGGCGCTGGTCGCCGCGACCGGGCGGCGCGTACTGGCACGCACCGCCGATGTGCGCAGCCAGGAGCAGCTCGACGCGGTCGTCGACGAGGCCCTCGCAGAGTTCGGCCACATCGATATCGTCGCCGCCAACGCCGGCATCGTCGGCTTCCGTCCCACGTGGGAGCTCAGCGACACCGAGTGGCAGGACATGCTCGACGTCAACCTCACCGGCGCCTTCCATACCGTCAAGGCGGTCGTGCCGGCGATGATCGAGGCCGGCCGGGGTGGTTCGATCGTCATCACGAGCTCGATCCAGGCCATGCTCGGATCCGCCAACATCGCCCACTACAACGCTTCCAAGAGCGGCGTCATGGGCCTGATGCGCACGCTCGCCGCGGAACTCGGCCCGCACGGCATCCGGGTGAACACCGTCAACCCGAGCGCCGTCGAAACCCCGATGCTGCTGAACGAGGCCACCTTCCGCATCTTCGGCCCGGATCTGGAGAACCCGGGGCCGGACGACCTGTGGGAACGCTCCAAGAACCGCAATCCGATGGGCGTCGGGTGGGTTTCGGCGGCCCACCTGAGCAACGCGGTGCTGTTCCTGGCTTCCGACGAGGCCCAGTACATCACCGGGGTCGCGCTCCCCGTCGATATGGGGGTGCGGCTGTGACGATCACCGAGACCAGCGGAACGACGTCCGCGGACCTGACGCAGCGGCTCGCCGGGCGGCGGGTGTTCCTCACCGGTGGCGGCAGCGGAATCGGCGCGGCCGTCGCACACCGCCTCGCCGCCGAGGGCGCGGCCGTCGCGGTCACCGACGCCCGTGAGGACGCGGCCGTGGAGGTCGCCGACGCGGTGCGCGCGGCCGGCGGCACCGTGATCGGGTCGGTGTGCGACGTCGGCGACGAGGCTTCCGTCGCCGCGGCCGTGGAAGCGGCCGTCGCCGAGTTCGGTGGACTGGACGGGGTGGTCACGTGCGCGGGCATTTCCGGGACCGCGATGCTGCACGAGATGGACCTGGGCCACTGGGAGCGCATCCTGCGGGTGAACCTCACCGGCACATTTCTGCCGCTGCGCGCGACGATTCCGCACCTGCTCGACGCGGACGGGGGGTCGATCGTCACCGTCGGATCGGTCGCGTCGCTGGTGTCCACGAATCTGAACACCCCCGGCTACGACGCGTCGAAGGGGGGCGTCCTGCAGTTGACCCGTTCGGTTGCCATGGGATACGCCGACCGCGGGATCCGGGCCAACTGCCTGTGCCCGGGTCTGGTGAGCACCGGACTGCGCGCGAATTCCGCCGCGCTGCAGGGCCCGGAGCCGGAGGCCACGCGCAGCCGGGTGGTCGAGAACACGGCGCTGGCGCGGTCCGCGGACCCCGGCGAGATGGCGTCGGTGGTCGCGTTCCTGCTCTCCGACGACGCCTCGTTCATGACCGGAGCCGCGATTGCCGCGGACGGCGGCTTGACTGCGAACTGACGAGACCGGTGGAATCCGGCCTCGACCTCGAGCATTCCGAAAACGACAGAACCCATCCGCCCGCCGCTTCCCGGCGAGCGCTACGCAGAGGTGACCGCCTATGTCCACCGACCCCACCTGGCGCAGGGATGCCTGCGCGATCGCCGGCATCGGCACGACGGAGTACTCCCGCGACTCCGGCGTGTCGGTCACGGCCCTGGCCGTCGAGGCCGCAGCGAACGCCCTCTCCGATGCCGGACTGACCCCGGCCGATGTCGACGGCATCGTCCGCAACGACATGGACCTGGTCTCCTGCGCGGCCCTGGCCGACGGACTGGGCGTTCCGAACCTGACCTACTGGGGCGAGGCCGGCCCGGGCGGCTCCGGCCCGGCCGCGATGGTCGCGCAGGCCGTCGCCGCGATCATGAGCGGGCAGGCGACCACCGTCGTGGTGTTCCGCTCCCTCAACGGCCGCTCCGGCCGTCGCTTCGGTCTGTCCCCGGTCGCCACCCCCGAGGTCGGGGGCAACGAGACGTTCGAGGAGTTCTTCGGCCCCTACGGCCTGCTGTCGTCGGGGCAGTACTTCGCCCTGGTCGCGCAGCGTTATATGACCGAAACGGGGTTGACCGCCGAGCAGCTCGCGCAGATCGCCCTGGTAACCCGCCGCCGCGCCAACTCCAATCCGGCCGCACAGATGTACGAGCGCGCCATGACGCTCGACGACTACTTCGACTCGCGCATGCTGTCGTCGCCGCTGCGTCTGTACGACTACTGCCTCGAGACCGACGGTGCCGCCGCGGTCGTCGTCACCACCACCGAACGGGCCGAGGACCTGAGGCAGACACCGGCCCTGATCCGGTCGGTCGCGATGTCCACCTGTCCGCACCCGCAGCCGGGCCTCATGTACCCGACGCTCATGCGTGAGGACATCACCGCCCTGCCGTCGAGGGTGTGCCAGGAGACGCTGTACTCGCGGGCCGGTCTCGGCCCGGCCGACGTCGACGTCGCACAGATCTACGACTGCTATTCGATCACTGCGCTGATTCAGCTCGAGGACTACGGATTCTGCAAGCGCGGGGACACCGGCGATTTCCTTGCCGACGGGCAGATCGACCTCGGCGGGTCGATCCCGATCAATACGAGTGGAGGACACATGTCCGAGGGATACATCCACGGAATGAACCACGTCGTGGAGGGAGTGCGGCAGATCCGCGGCACCTCCACCAGCCAGGTCGAGGGAGCCCGGGTCTCCCTCGTCACCTCCGCGCCGCCGCCGGCGGCCAGCGCGCTGATCCTGGTGTCGGCATGAGCGCCCGCGGCACCGCCGTACCGGCGGACACCACGCGAGACCGGCTGCGCCCCCTCGTCACCGAGCGCGGCAGCAAGGGCTTCTTCGACGCCGCCGCGGACGGAGAGCTCGCGATCCTCACCTGTGAGGACTGCGGCCGCCGCATACACCTGCCCCGGCCGCGTTGTGTGTACTGCGCGAGCACGTCGGTGCGCTGGAAGCCGGTCGCCCGCACAGGCACCGTCTATGCCCACACGATCGTCGAGCATCAGGTCCATCCGCTGTTTCCGGTGCCGTACACGGTGATCGTCGTCGACGTCGACGGTGAGGCGGACGGGGTTCGGCTGATCGGCAACCTGCCCGGCCGCATCGACGTCGCGGCCGGTACCCCCGTGCGTAGCGTGTTCGAGGACCTCGGCACCGACGCGACGGGCAACCCTGTGGTGCTGCCGGTGTGGGAGATCGACACCGAACGCACGGCCGTTACGGATGGAGCCGGCCGATGAGCGCCTCCACCGCAACGCGGCGCCCCATCGACCCGGAGTTGTTCGTCGGCGGCAACCCCGGGGCCGCGCTGCGGGGTGCCCGCTGCCCGTCCTGCGGCACGGTCACCTTCCCGTACCAGAGCGGTTGCCCGCGGTGCGGCGGGAATGCGATGACGGATCTCGAACTGCCGCGCGAGGGCACCCTATGGTCCTACACCGTGCAGTCCTTCCCGCCGAAACACCCGTTCGTGTGCGTCGAGCCGTTCGAACCGTTCGGCGTGGGCTATGTCGACCTCGGTGACGTGATCGTCGAGGCGCGGCTGACTGTCGCCGATGCGGATGCGTTGCGGATCGACATGCCGATGCGGCTGAAAACGATCGTCAACCACGTGGACGAGGACGGCACCGAGATCGTCACGTTCGCGTTCGCCCCGAACAGTGAGGAGCAGCGATGAAGGTCGCGATCGTGGGCGTCGGCATCCACAAGTTCGGCCGCACGGAGGGCGTGAGCGGGCTCGAGCAGGGCGCGTATGCGGCACGGCAGGCACTCACCGACGCCGGAGTCGAGTTCAAGGACATCCAGTTCGCGTACGGTGGCAGCGATTCGGCCGGCAACGCCGACACGCTCGTCTCTGCCCTGGGCCTGACCGGGCTGCCGTTCGTCAACGTCAAGAACGGCTGCGCGACCGGTGGCAGTGCCCTGACCTCCGCGGTCAGCCGGATCCGTTCCGGCGAGTCCGATCTGGGCCTGGTCGTCGGGTTCGACAAACATCCGCGTGGCGCGTTCAATGCCCGCCCCGAGGACAACGGTATCGGCCGCTGGTACGGCGAGAGCGGCATGATGGTCACCACCCAGTTCTTCGCGATGAAGATCCAGCGCTACCTCGTCGAACACAACCTGCCCAGGTCGCTGCTCGCGACAGTCGCCGCCAAGGCGTTTCGCAACGGCGCGCTCGCCCCCCACGCGTGGCGCCGCACGCCGATGACGGAGGAGCAGATCGCCGGCTCCACGATGGTCAACGACCCGCTGACGCAGTACATGTTCTGCTCACCCGCCGAGGGCGGGGTTGCTCTCGTCCTCGCCCGCGCGGACCGGGCTCACGAATACACCGATGCCCCGGTGTTTCTCGAGTCCGCGGAACTGCGCTCCAGGGAGTTCGGCTCGTTCGAGGTGTTCAGTCCGTGGACGTCACCCGAGCGGGCCGACGGCCCGACCGTCACGGCCTCCCGCGCGGCGTTCGAGGCCGCCGGCATCGAACCCGGCGATGTCGACGTCGCACAGATCCAGGACACCGAGGCCGGAGCCGAGATCATGCACCTCGCCGAGACGGGGCTGTGCAAGCACGGCGAGCAGGAGTCCCTCATCCGGTCCGGTGCCACCGAGATCGGCGGTTCGATCCCGGTCAACACCGACGGCGGCTGCTTGGCCAACGGCGAGCCGATCGGCGCGACCGGCCTGCGCCAGGTCTACGAGAACGTCGTACAGCTCCGTGGCGCGGCAGGGGACCGGCAGGTCCCCGGGGAGCCGAAGGTCGGCTTCACCCACGTCTACGGCGCGCCGGGTATCAGCGCCTGCACCGTCCTCACGCGCTGAGCGGCACATCCCGACTTCACCTTCCGAGTAGGAGATCACTGATATGGCATGGGATTTCGAAACCGATCCGCAGTTCCAGGAGAAGCTGGACTGGGTGCAGCGATTCGTGGACGAGGAGGTCGCCCCGGTCGACCGCGTCGTCGAGCACGCATGGGACGTCACCGACCCCACCCGGAACAAGCTCATCCGGCCCTTGCAGGACGTCGTGCGCGGGCAGGGCCTGTGGGCGTGCCACCTGGGCCCGAAGCTCGGCGGCCCGGGCTACGGCCAGCTCAAACTCGCACTGCTCAACGAGATCCTCGGCGCCACCCACAGTGGCCCCGTGGTCTTCGGCTGCCAGGCCCCGGACTCCGGCAACGCCGAGATCCTCGCGCACTACGGCACACCCGAACTCAAGGAGCGGTACCTTCGCCCGCTCATCGACGGCGACATCATGTCTTGCTATTCGATGACCGAACCGCGGGGCGGCTCGGATCCGACCAGCTTCGTCACCCGTGCCGTCCGGGACGGCGACCACTACGTCATCAACGGTGAGAAGTGGTTCTCCTCGCACGCCCGGTTCTCGTCGTTCCTGATCGTGATGGCCGTGACCGATCCCGCCGCCCCGCGGACGAAGCGCGCGTCGATGTTCGTCGTCCCCATGGACACCCCGGGTATCGAGATCATCCGCAACGTCGGGGTGTGGGGACATAACGAGGCGGAGGGCACCCACGCCTACATCCGTTACACCGATGTGCGCGTGCCCGCCGACCACCTGCTCGGCGAGGAGGGCGAGGGCTTCGCCGTCGCGCAGACCCGCCTGGGCGGCGGACGCATCCATCACGCGATGCGTACCGTCGGGTTGGTCCGCGCCTCGCTCGATATGATGCTCGAGCGCGCGGTGTCTCGTGAGACGCGCGGCCGGAGTCTCGCGGACATGCAGTTGGTGCAGGACATGATCGCCGAGTCGTGGGCCGAGCTCGAGCAGTTCCGCCTGCTCGTCCTGCGGACAGCCTGGAAGATCGACGAACTCGACGACTACAAGAAGGTCATCGCCGACATTTCCGCCGTGAAGATGGTGATGCCCAAGGTGCTCAACAACGTCGTGTCCCGGGCGATCCAGCTGCACGGTTCCCTCGGCATCTCGAAGGAGATGCCGTTCGGCAAGTGGCTGCTCGAGAGCTACCACATGGGCCTGGCCGACGGCGCCACCGAGCTGCACAAGCAGCAGATCGCCAAGCAGCTGCTGAAGAACGCCACGCCGGCGTCGGGCCTGTTCCCGACGACGCACCTGCCGGCGCTCGACGCGGCCGCCGAACTCAAGTTCGGCCTGCCCGCGGTGGGAGCCCAGTGATGACGGGCTCGGTCGTGTCCGGCGAGCAGCCGTCGGCCTCGAACGTCGGGGAGCCGCGCACGGAGGTCGCGCCGGTCCGGACGGGGGAGGACCTCGACTGGGCCGCGCTCGAGGCATACCTGCGGATGCACCTCGACGACGTCGACGGGGAGTTCTCCGTCCTGCAGTTCCCGCGCGGCTCGGCGAATCTCACCTATCGTGTGGGCTTCGGCGACCGTCTCCTCGTCGTGCGCCGCCCGCCCTTCGGCCAGCTCGCTCGGGGCGCTCACGACATGACCCGCGAATATCGGGTGCTGTCCCGGCTGCACCGCGAGTACGACCGCGCCCCCCGGGCGCTGTTGCACTGTGCGGACGAGAGTGTCGTCGGTGCCGAGTTCTTCGTCTCCGAGTACCGCGACGGTGTCGTGGTGTGGGATTCGGTGCCCGAGTCGATGTCCGGCGTCGACGACGCCGGCCGGCGGATCGGCTTCGCGGTGATCGACGCGCTCGCGGATCTGCATGCGGTCGACCCCGCCGCATGCGACCTGGCGGGCCTCGGCCGGCCCGAGGGCTACCTCGAGCGCCAGGTGCAGGGCTGGTCGGCACGATGGGACGCCGTCGCCGAGTACGCCCCGGCCGAGACCGCGGCGCTCGTGGCCGAGGCGACCCGGCGGATCCGCGCGGCGATTCCGGCAAGCCAGCGGGCCGGGATCGTCCACAATGACTACAAGGTCGACAACTGCCAATTCCCGCACGGCGACCCGGACCGGGTCAAGTCGGTGTTCGACTGGGACATGGCCACGACCGGGGACGTGCTGGTCGACCTGGGCACGCTGCTCAACTACTGGCCGGACCGGACCGTGGATCCGGCCTCGGACGCGGCGTTCATCGTCGTGCCCGGTATGCACGGCCTCGACCTTCCGTCGCGAGTGGAGGTGGTCGCGCGGTACGCGGCCGGCAGCGATCTGGACCTGTCGAACATCGACTGGTACGAGGCGTTCGGATGCTGGAAGACCGTGGTCATTCTGCAGCAGCTCTATGCACGGTTCGTGCGCGGCGAGACCACCGACGCGCGGATGGGTCAACGCGGCGAATTCGTCGCGCCCCTGGTCCGTCGCGCGCTCGGCCTGCTCCCCGCCTGACCCCGCCTCCGCACGCCCGTCCGCGCGGTGGCACCGGCCACCGCGCGGACGAGTCGTCTCACCATCGATCACACGAAAGGCGAACCCCATGGCCTCCATCGGACTGAGCGCATACGGAATGAATCCCACCGAACTCGTCGAACTGGCGGTCTGCGCCGACGACCTGGGATTCGACGCATTGTGGCTGGGGGAGCACGTGCTCCATCCGGTCGCCTACTCCAGCAGCCACCCTTCGACGGGGACGGCGCAGCACCACACGGGACCCATCGTCGATGTGTCGACGGAGCTGACGGATCCGTGGGCGGTGCACGCGGCCGTGGCCGCGACCACGAACCGCATCAAACTGGGCACGGCCGTGTATGTCACTGCCCTGCGGCACCCACTGCACACTGCGCGCACCACCATCACCGTGCAGGAACTCAGCGGCGGTCGTCTGCTCTTCGGGGTCGGCGCCGGATGGCTCGAGGAGGAGTTCGCAGCGTTGGACGTGCCGTTCCGCAAACGTTTCTCGCGCACCGACGAGTGCGTGACCATCCTGCGGAAGGCGTGGTCGGGCAGGCCGTTCTCCCATGAGGGCGAGCACTACCGGTTCGATGAGGTACAACTGCATCCTCGCCCCGTGCACGTGCCCGTCATCCACGGCGGTAACGGCCCGAAGGCGCTTGCCCGCGCGGCGCGGCTGGGAGACGGATGGTTCTCCTCCGGCACCCCGAGCTTCGGACAGGCGGTGGAGATGGTGAACGAG
The DNA here is from genome assembly GCF_015654185.1 of Rhodococcus sp. M8. Classification (NCBI taxonomy): domain Bacteria; kingdom Bacillati; phylum Actinomycetota; class Actinomycetes; order Mycobacteriales; family Nocardiaceae; genus Rhodococcus; species Rhodococcus sp. M8. The sequence goes on along the minus strand of NZ_CP064065.1, from coordinate 3,165,327 downwards.
ATTCGCAGGCTGCGGCGCGAATTCGGTCGGATCGGCGAGTTTCCGTGCTACGTGCGCGTCGACGCGGCGACTTCGGCGGACCTGCGCCGGTACCGCGACCACGGCATCGAGGACCTCGTGGTCTGGGCCGACTCGGTCTGGAAGGGCGACTCCGCCGAAGAGCGCCGCGCCTTCCTGACCGCGGCCGCCGATCGCCTGGGCGTGGGACCGTCGCGGGTGTGAGAGTCAGTCCGAGCCTGCGACGTTCACGACCGGGATCGACGCGCCGCTGACCGCGCGCGAGGAATCACCGAGCAGGAAGCCGATGACCTCGGCGATGTCGGTGGGGCGGGCCCAGCTGGAGCGGTCGGCCTCGGGCATTGCGTCCCGGTTGGCGGGGGTGTCGACCATGGTAGGCAGCAGACCGTTGACGCGGATGTTGTCGCCGGCGTATTCGACTGCGAGCGCCTGGACCAGGGCGGAGACGGCGGCCTTGGACGCGACGTAGGTGGCGGCGCCCGGGAAGGGCCGGACGGCGGCGGCGGAGCCGATGCACACCACGGACCCGCCGCCGTGGCGGATGAGTTCGGGTAGGGCGGCCTGGATGACGCGGTAGGCGATCGTGAGGTTGATCGACAACTGGGCCTCGAGGACCTCGATGGGCGTTTCGTGGACCCGGCGGCCGGCAGCGAATCCGCCGACGAGGTTGACCACGCCGTACAGCGGCCGGGCCTCGTCCTTCGTCGCGCACTCCACGACCGCCTCGACGTCCTGCTCGTCGGACAGATCGGCGCGGATCGTCTCGAGGTTCGGGTGCGGAGCGACGCGGTCGAGTTCGGCCTCGACGTACCAGGGGACCACCAGCCGCCAGCCGGCGTCGAGGAGGTGGCGGGTGACCGCGGCGCCGAGGCCGCCGGTGCCGCCGGTGACGATCACGGTGCGGGCGGGGGACATCTCGTTCATGGGCAGAGCCTTTCGAGGTGCGAACGGGTGGTATCGGGATGGGAGGTGCGGTCAGGGCACGCGAGGGTCGGCGCGCCGGATCTCGGGGGCCGCGCGCCAGTCGTCCAGCCCGTGCTCGACCGTGCCGATGCAGGTTTCGCCACGGGTCAGCGCGGACCAGTGGGCGTGATTGAGCTGGTGAAGGGTGAAGCCCGCGTCGAGGGCGGACTGGAATCCGCCGGCGTCCTGGCTCTGGTTCACCGATTCCTTGATCAGCAGGGCTGCCATCGTAGGGACCCGGGCGATCCGGCGCGCGAATGCGAGGGTCGAGTCGGCGAGTTCGTTCTCGGGGAAGATCTTCGAAACCATGCCGAGGGCATGGGCATCGGCCGCATCGAGGCAGTCACCGGTCAGGAGAAGTTCCTTGGTCTTGCGGAGACCGAACTCCCACGGATGGGCGAAATACTCGACGCCGCACATCCCCAGCCGGGTGCCGACGACGTCCGCGAACGTGGTGTCCTCGGCTGCGACGATCAGATCGCAGCTCCACATCAACATGAGCGCGGCGGAGTACACGGCTCCGTGCACCTGCGCGATGGTGATCTTGCGAAGGTTGCGCCAGCGGCGGGTGTTCTCGAAGTAGTAGTGCCACTCCTGGTGGTGGCGCATCTCGATCTCGGAGTAGGTGGCGCCGTTGCAGGCGTAGGTGACGTGCTGGTCCGGACCGGGAGTACGTTCGCGCACGTCGTCGGAGGAGCCGAGATCGTGCCCGGCCGAGAAGGACGGTCCGTGGCCCCCCAGGATGACCACGCGCACCGTGTCGTCGGCCTCGGCGCGTGCGTAGGCCTTGGCGAGTTCGACGAGCAGGCCCCGGTTCTGGGCGTTGCGCTGCTTCGGGCGGTCGAGCATGATGCGGACGATGCGACCCTCGTCGAGGGACTCGTAGGTCAGGTACTGGTAGTCGGTCATCACGGTCCTCACGGAGTCCGGCGCCGGCCGACGGTGTGTCCGCGCGCCCGACTAAATATTGCAATATTTGGTGTGGTTATCGATATGTACCGTATCCTTTGCTGTGGCGCAAGTCACCGGGTGGCTGTAAGGCTTTGCGGTTCAACGCTGCCGACGGTGGTGAACGGGCAGTCGGCGCCGGCCGAGGGCCAGCACCCCCAACGCCAGCGCGACGGCGCCGGCGGCGGCGGCGAACGGAACGTGAGGGTTGAAGATCTCGCCCATCCGGCTTGCGAGCCACGGGGCCACCGCGCCGCCGCCGAAGCGCACGAAGCTGTACGCCGCGGCTGCGGTGCTCCCGTCCACCGGCGCGGCGTCCATACCGATTTCGGTCACCAGGGTGTTGAGGACGCCCAGGAACAGGCCCGAGACGACGATGCACGTCACGACCGCCGGTCGGTTGCCGGTGAATACGGCCACGACTGCAAGGGTGAGGGCGAACAGGGCCAGGCCCAGGGCGGTCGCGCCGATCGCGCCGAGCGCGGTGCGCAACCGAGGCGCGACGGACACCGACGAGATCACCACGCACACGCCCCAGCCGCAGAAGACGAATCCGAGCCGAAGTGGATCGAGTTCGAGGACGAACGGCGCGTATGCGAACAGGGCGAAAAGGCCGAGGTGGTACAGCAGGGAGACGAGGGCGATCGACAGCAGGCCCGCGTGCCCGAGCGCCCGGAGCGGTGCGATGAGCGGGATCGGCCGGTCGGGCGTCGTGGCGGGCGGCAGCAGGACGACGAGCAGCGCGAAGGCCACGGCCATGAGTACGGAGGCGCCGAGGAAGGCGGCGCGCCAGGAGATCTGGCCGAGAAGTCCGCCGACGAGCGGGCCCGTCGCGATGCCGATGCCGACGGCCGACTCGTAGAACACGATCGCTTTCGGCGCACCGCCGGTCGCGGCGCCGACTATCGCGGCGAGCGAGGTCGCGACGAACAGCGCGTTACCCAGTCCCCATCCGGCGCGGAAGCCGATGATCTGGCCGAGCGTCCCCGACAGGCTCGCGCCCAGGGAGCATCCGGCGATGACGAACAGGCCCAGCAACAGGGTCTTGCGGGTGCCGATGCGGCTGGATATCGCGCCGGTGACCAGCATCGCGAGACCCATCACGGCCATGTAGCCGGTGAACAGCAACGACACCTGTGACGGCGTGCCGCCGAGCTGCTCGGCCAGCGGGCGCAGGATCGGGCTGACCACGCCGATACCCATGAACGCGACGATCACGGCGAACGTGATCGCCCATACCGCGCGCGGTTGCTTCGGCTGTCCCGGTGCCGCACCCGGGGGAGGCGCGGCAGCGGCTGTGGGCGGTTCTGCCGGACGCGCCGGGAGGGAAGTCTCGGCGGCGGGTATGGAGGGTCTGGTCGTCAAGGGGTCTCCGCTCTCGTTCGTCACCCGACGGGACACGCTCGACCGAGAACGCCGCGGAACTCCTCCGGATACGGTCATGCCGCATACGAACGGGCCGCACCTGCCGGGTGGACCCGGGGAGGCGGCGGCCGGACTACGAAGGGCAGGCTAGTCGGTCAGAGCCACTCCACCCGCTCGTCGAGGATGCGCGGGTTCTGGCGGCTGATGCGGTCGATGACCTCGCGCATGTGTGCGCGGGTCAGAGTGCGGGCGAGTTCGGCGTTGCCGGCAGCGATGGCGTCGTGGATCTGGCGGTGCGGCTCGGTGAAGGCCTCCCGCTCCTTCTCGTTCCACTCCTCGGGGTGGGCGCCGAGCATCCGGTCGGTATACAGGTGGGCCAGGGCCGAACCGGTGAGGTCGAGGACGTAGTTGCCGGTCAGGTTCCGCAGCGCGCTGTGGAATCCGGTGGCGGTCTCGGTGACCTCTTCGTTCGACATGTCCGGTCTGAGATCGTGGGCGGCCAGGGGAGTGAGGTCGACGTCCTCTCCGGCGGCGATCCGATCGGCGAGCATTGCTGCGGCCAGCCCCTCCATCTCCAGGGCGGCCTCGGCAACTTCGCGGAACTGAATGCCGTTCGCCTGCAGATACATCGACAGCGTGTCGCCGAACTCGGAGCCCGAGGGCTCCGACACGATCGGGCCCCCGCCCAGGCCCTGCCGGACCGTCACCAGCCCCTGCGCCTCGAGCAGGCGCAGGCCCTCTCGCACCGACGCGCGGCCGACCCCGAACCGCTTGGCCATGTCGTTCTCGGACTCGAGCGCGGAACCCGGGCCGAGCCGGCGGTCGGCGATGTCCTTGGCGACCATGCGCGCGACCGTCCGCGAGACCTTCTCGTTCCGTGTCATCGCGATGGCGCGTCGGAGGGCGGCGGTTCCTGTGGGAGAACCCATGGTGTTGCGCGTCATTCGATGTCCTCGTCGGTTGTTCGGTCGGCGATCGGGGTGGTGATGAGTATAGGGACGGGGACCGTCCCGACCGGGCACTCCTCCTTAACCATGCCAATATTTCGTATCTAATGCTATACCAAAGCTATGACGCAGCACACAGTGGAACCCTATTCGACGCACTCCGGCTCGCGGCACCAGGCGCTGGTGGGGCAGAATGCCCTGGTCACCGGCGGTAGCGAAGGCATCGGTCGCGGTATCGCGGAGCGGTTGCTCGACGCCGGCGCGACGGTCGCGGTGGCGGCCCGCCGCCCCGAGATCCTCGACGAGGCCGTCGCATCGTTGCGCGCCCGGTGCGGCGACGAGTCGCGGGTCGCGGGCATCGTGGCCGACATCGCCGACGCCGACTCGGTAGCGGCGATGTTCGAACGGGTCGAGCGGGAGTTCGGTTCGCTCAACGTCCTGGTCGCGAACGCCGGCAGCGGCACCGTGGCGCCGTTCCTCGAACTCACCGAGGAGCAGTGGCAGGCCTGCATCGACCTCAATCTCACCGGCACGTTCCGGTGCGTGCAGGCCGCGGCCCGCGCGATGGTCCGCCGAGAGGGGACGAATCGCTCGATCGTCGTGGTCTCGTCGATCCGGGCGCTGGGAGTGCGGCCGAGCCTGGTGCCGTACGGCACCGCAAAGGCCGGTCTCAACCAGTTGGTACGAATGGCTGCCTACGAGCTCGCCCCCACGGGCATTCGGGTCAACGCACTGTCCCCCGGGATCACTGCGACGCCACTTACGCAGGAGCGCAATTCGCTGTTCGACGAGCGTGCCGCCACCGTGCCGATGGGGCGCGCCGGTACGCCGGCGGACATGGCGAGCGCGGCGCTGTACCTCGCGGGCCCGGACTCGGCGTTCGTCACCGGGACGAACCTCATCGTCGACGGCGGGGAGTCCCTGTACTGACCTGTCACGCGGAAGCCGCGGGACCGGATCCCGTGCGTATCGAACAGGCCTTCACCGGTGATGTGATGTACAACTCATAAAACATTGCTATAGTTACGGTGTTTTTCACCCCGGCTCTGGAGGCCGCTCCGTCGAATCCGCGCCCGTGTGTCGCCGCGCCGGCCGACGGAACCACCACCACACGCAGCGTAGCTGCCGTGTGGCCCGAAAATCTTTGCAGTAGAACGTGACTGCGGTACGACGAAGGAGAACGCTCGATGACCAAGGTGATGAACGGAATCAAGGTCGTGGAGGTCGCGTTGTATGCGTTCGTCCCCTCGGCCGGCGCGATCCTGTCCGACTGGGGAGCCGACGTGATCAAGGTCGAGCACTCCGACTTCGGGGATCCGATGCGCACGACCGCGGCGTGGGGCGTGCCCGGCGACGTCGACGGCATGTCGGGTCTGTGGGAGATCAACAACCGTGGCAAGCGCGCCATCGCCCTCGACATCGCCACCCCGCAGGGTCGCGAGGTCCTCATGAAGCTGGTCGAGACGGCCGACGTCTTCTCCACCAACTTCCTGCCGGATGCGCGGACCAAGCTGGGTATCGACGTCGACGACATCATGGCGCGCAATCCGCGCATCGTCTACGCGCGCGGAACCGCCCAGGGTGTCGCCGGACCCGACTCCGAGAAGGGTGGATTCGACGGCATCACCTACTGGGCCCGCTCCGGTGCGGCGGGGTCGATCGCCCCCGACGACCTCGAGTGGCCGGCCAACATGCCGGGGCCGGCCTTCGGCGACGTGCAGAGCGGGATGGCGCTCGCCGGCGGGATCGCGGCCGGCCTGCTGCACCGTGAACGCACCGGGGAGGGCATCGTCGTCGACACGTCGCTGTTCGCGGTCGGCGCGTGGGCGATGCAGGCGACCATCGCCGGCGCCCAGCTCGTCGGGGCCGCGGAACTGCCCTATCCGGACCGGTCCGCGCCGGTGAACCCGGTCTCGAACATCTACCGGACCAGCGACGGCCGGTACATCCATCTGGCGTTGTTGCAGAGCCAGAAGTACTGGCCCGGGCTGTGCGAGGCGATCGGCCGACCCGACCTGATCGACGACCCGCGTTACGCGACGTTCGAGGACCGCGCCCGCAACACCCGCGAGTGCACCGCCGAGCTCACCGAGGTGTTCCGGACCCGCACCCTCGCGGAGTGGACGGACATCCTCGGCAAGCAGGAGGGACAGTGGGACGTCTTCCGCAAGCCCCTCGACGTGCTGACGGACCCGCAGGCGATCGCGAACGAGTACGTCCGCACCGTCGAGTACGAAGACGGGCGCACTCTGGATCTCGTCACGGCGCCGATGCGGTTCGGAAACGAGGCGCCGGTGCTCACCCGTGCCCCCCAGCACGGTGAACACACCGAGGAGGTGCTGCTCGAGCACGGCCTCGACTGGGATCAGATCGTCCAGCTCAAGGTCGACGGCGCGATCAAGTGAGCCGGCTCCGGGACGCGACGGTGGGCCACCGACGCCGTCGCATCCGGGTCGGCCTGGGAGCGCTGACCGCCCAGACTGTCGGCGGGACCGCGGCGGAGTCGGGCCGGGCGTTGGACGCCCTCGTGCGGCATGCCGTGACCGCTGAGAAGTCCGGGTTCGACTCGGTCTGGCTCAGCGAGCACCACTTCGCAGAGGACGGCTATCTTCCCAGTCCCCTGGTGGTGATGGGTGCGCTCGCTCGCGAGACCACCGCTGTCGACCTCGCGACCAACGTCGCGATCGGGCCGCTGTACGATCCGCTGCGGCTGGCCGAGGATGTCGCGGTCGTCGACCAGCTCAGCGGCGGGCGCGTGATTCTGGGCCTCGGACTCGGTTATCGCCCGGAGGAATTCGCGGCCCTCGGCGTCGATCGTTCGCGGCGCGGACGAATTCTGGAGACGACCGTCTGCACACTGCGTGCGGCCTGGTCGGGCGAGGCGGTCGTGACGGACGGACGGACCGGACATGCTGTGCCGGTGCGCCCGCTCCCCGCACAGACCGGGGGACCGCCGATTCTCCTCGGGGCGTTCGCGAGCCGGGGTGTGCGCCGCGCCGCGCGCATCGCCGACGGTTGGATCGCGCCCGACCTCGCGTCCGTCGCACAGTTGGCCCGCCGGCTCGAGATACTCGAACTCGCAGACCTGGACCGGCCCTTCCACATCGCCCTGACGATGTGCGCATTCACCGCCGCCTCGGGGGCGTGGGAGGCGGTGGCGCCCGGGCATTTCCTCGTCGGCGAGCGGTACCGGCGGTGGATGGCGCAGGCCGGTGACGGCGCCGTACCGGACGGGCCGGGCACGAACGTGCCCGTCCCGACGCGGCCGGACCATGTCGTGGCCGGCACGCCCGAAGAGTGTGTCGACCAACTGCGTCCGTGGTGGGAACTGCTGAGGGCGCTGCCGCAGACGGTGAGCGCGCACGTGACGGTGCGTGTGGTGTTCCCCGGAGTTGACGATGTGGCGACCCGCGAGTCGATCCGGCTGCTGGGAACGGACGTATTCCCGGCTCTGGCCGAGTGACTCGGCCCCTCGTGACGCGGAACGCTTCCGGGTATGGACTGTGATCTAAATCTCCGTTAATATTCGCATGTTCCTAATAGTAAGGGCATGCAATCCGCCGAGCGGATCTTCCGTTCGAACTCCATCCGATTCTCAGGAGGATTACGTGTACGACCTTCGCGATATCAAGATCATCGACACCGACACCCATGTCGTCGAGCCCCCGGACCTGTGGACCTCGCGGATGTCGACCAAGAAGTGGGGCGATCTGGTGCCGCACGTGCGCTGGGACGATCACCGCGGTGATCAGGCGTGGTTCGTTGCCGGCAAGCGCATGAGCGCGGTCGGTTCGCCGGCGATGGCCGGCTGGCACGAGTACCCGCCGAGCTGCCCGCCGCGATTCGAGGACACCGACCCGCGCTCGTGGGATCCGGCCAAGCGCCTGACGATCATGGACGACTACGGCATCCACGCGCAGATCCTCTACCCCAACGTCGCGGTGTTCAGCTCCAAGACGCTGCAGTCCAACGGTGACAACGAGTTGCAGATCGCGTGCATCAAGGCCTACAACGACTACCTGACCGAGTGGGCGCAATTCGCTCCCGGGCGGTACATTCCGGTCGGCATTCTGCCTTTCTGGGACATGGAGGCCACGCTCGCCGAGGTCGAGCGCGTCGCCGCGGCGGGTCACAAGGGGCTGGTCTTCACGCAGAATCCGGCGGCATTCGGTCTGCCGATGCTCACCGACCCGTACTGGGACCGCCTGTGGGCTTCGGCGCAGGAGAAGAAGCTGCCGATCAACTTCCACATCGCGTCCGGCGAGGTCGACCTCAGCGGCTTCGGCCACGAGAGCAACGGCGTGCACGCCAACTACGCGATGATGGGCATCTCGTTCTTCATGGACAACGCCCGCACCATCTCTCAGCTCATCTGCGGCGGCATCTGCGATCGATTCCCCGACCTGAAGTTCGTCTCGGTCGAGTCGGGCATCGGCTGGATCCCGTTCGCGCTCGAGGGCCTGGACTGGCAGTGGAAGAACTCGGGTGTGCACAAGGAGCACCCGGAGTACGAACTGCTCCCCAGCGAGTACTTCAAGCGGCAGATCTACGGCTGCTTCTGGTTCGAGCAGGACTCGGCCCGCAGCGCGATCGAGCAGCTCGGCGCCGACAACGTCCTGTACGAAACCGATTACCCGCACCCGACGTCGATGTCGCCCGGTCCGGCCTCCGATGCGCTGGCTCCCGACGAGTACCTGCGTCGCAACTTCGCACACCTGTCCGAGGCGGACGCCCGGAAGATCCTGCACGACAACGCCGCCGCGCTGTACAACCTGGACTCCTGAGTCCGCAGCCCCGCCGCTACCCCGTCTGCCGCGCATTCGCACGGCCCAGCACTGTGGAGGAAAGATGTCCCTCTCGGAGTTCGAGTCCCGCGCCCGCGCGTGGGTCGTCGAGAACGTCGCCCGACTCGGGTTCGACCGGGTCGACGACCCTTACGACGTGGCCGTGTTCCATGATCTCGGATTCGACGAGGAGAAGGCACTACTCGATCAGCACCGCGTGTGGCAGAAGGTCAAGCTCGAAGCCGGCTACGGCGCTCTCGACTGGCCGGAGGAGTTCGGTGGCGCAGGTCTCGGCGCCGATGTCGCGGAGGCGTTCTCCCGTATCGAGAACGATCACTGTCCTTTGCGACCGCACGAATTATTCTCCGTGACAATGCATCTGATCGCTCCTACTATACGGCTCCTCGGAACGGACGGGCAGAAGCGCGAGTTCCTGCCAGCGATGCTGCGAGGCGACCTGCTTGCGTGCCAGCTCTTCTCCGAGCCCGAGGCTGGATCCGATCTGGCGAACCTGGGTACCCGAGCCGTGCGCGACGGCGACGACTGGGTGATCACCGGACAGAAGGTGTGGACGTCGGGCGCACAGTTCGCCGACTGGGGTGAACTCATCGCGCGCACCGACCCGGACCAGCCCAAGCATGCGGGCATGACGGCGTTTCTGATTCCGCTGGACGCCCCGGGTGTCGAGATCCGCCCGATCCGGCAGATGTCCGGTGGCAGCAGCTTCAACGAGGTCTTCCTCGACCGGGTGCGCATCCCCGATTCGCTGCGCCTGGGTGGAATCGGCAAGGGCTGGTCCGTCGCGCTGACCACGCTGGCGTTCGAGCGGGAGGGCGGGTCCAACTCGGCGAACGTCGGCGGGCAGTTCGACCAGCTCCTCGCCACCGCCCGCACTCTCGGCCGCGACACCGATCCGCGGGTGCGCGAGCTCCTCGCGCGGGTCTACCTGCGGCAGAAGCTCGCCCAGGTCGACGTGCTGCGCGATCGTCAGGCCCGGGAGGCCGACGCCGCCCCGACGGCGGTCGGGTCGGTGCGCAAGATCCAGTGGGTCGACAAGCTCGCCGCGGTCTCCGAGGCTGCGCGCATCATCCTCGGACGCGATCTCGTCGCGGACACCGGCGTGCCGGGCACGTTCGGCTGGAACGCGCACGTGCTCGGCGCGCCCGGGTACAGCATCGCCGGTGGCTCCGACGAGATCCAGCGCAACATCGTTGCCGAGCGACTGCTCGGACTGCCGGCGGAAGTTCGAGTAGACCGCGGAGTGACCTGGCGGGAAGCACGCGCGCGTGCCGCCGCCGCGACCGCCTGAGCCGACCCTCGACGCCACGATCCGAACATCACCCTTGTGTACTACCCCTCGAGTACTGCTCTTCACGAAAGGCCGTGTTCCATGAGAATCTCGACGCTGCGCCGCACGATCACCGGACTGGGGGTCGCCGCGCTGACGTTCACCGCGGTCGCCTGCGGTTCCGGCACCACCACCGAGGTCGCCGCAGAGGACCTGGGCCCGCAGGGGGATGCCGCGTGGCAGGAGGTGATCGAGGCGGCCAAGCAGGAGGGCTCGGTGACGTACTACACCGGGCAGGCGACCGACAATCTCGAGAACCTCGCCAACCGCTTCGAGTCGGCGTACGGGATCACGGTCGACATCGTCCGTGACAACGACGCGAATCTGCAGACCAAACTGGCCGCGGAGGCCTCGACCGGCCGGCAGGTCGCCGATGTCGTCGCCTCGGCGGCCCGCCCGTGGGTCGACGAGCGTATCGCCGAGGGCTACTACGCCCCGGTCACCGGCCCGGCGTTCGACGCAGCCGAGTTCGACAGTGAGAAGTTCATGATCGGCGACACGATCTTCACCTCGTCGGCGGCGGTGCTCACCTACGGCTGGAACACCGACCGGGTCCCCGAGGGCATGGACAGCTACGAGGACCTGCTCGCCCCCGAGCTGGCCGGCGGCAAGATCGGCGTGATCCTGCCGGTATCCGCAGCGATCGTCGACTTCTACGACTACCTCGCCGACACTGTCTCACCCGACTTCGTCGAGAAACTCGCCGCGCAGCAACCACGCACCTATCCAGGTGCGCAGGCAATGGGTCAGGCCCTGGCCTCCGGGGAACTCGCCGCCACCGTCTACACCGTCCCGCTGACCGCCGAGAAGGCGGCCGGCGCGCCGGTCGAGTCAGCCATGCCGAAGCCGGTGTTCGGTGCGGCCTTCTACACGGGCGTCAGCGGCGCCGCTCCGCATCCCAACGCGGCGCAACTGTTCGCGAACTTCCTCGTGACCAAGGCCGGTCAGGAAGCGGTCGCCAACCGGGCCGGCGCGGTCCTGTCCGACATCGCGACGGCGGCGACTCCGGCCGAGAACATCTGGGTCAACTCGCGGACCGTTACCGCCGCCGATGTGGAGGCCTTCCGCGCCGAGTTCGAGCAGTTGTTCGGCGCTTCCCAATAAGCACACCGGTTCGGTACGGACCTGACACGAGAGGAATTTCCGATGAACGTCGGTGAACGTTTGAAGAGCGCGGTGTGCACCGCGGAGGTGATTGTCGTCCGTATCGACGACGGCGCGACGGGGCCGCTGCTGTGCGGCGGCGAGCCGATGAGCGCGGATGCGGCGCCAGCCGCACCCGCGCAGGGCGGCGAGCTTCTCATGGGTAAGCGCTACTCCGGTGGCGGCGTCGAGGTCGTGGTCGTGCGCGGCGGCGCCGGGCCGCTCGCGGTCGGTGACGAGGTCCTCAGCCAGAAGCAGGCAAAGCCCCTCCCGTCCTCGGACTGACCGGGCACCCGGCGCTCCCTCATCCACGAAAGGCGACAGCATGATTCTCGGAACCTCGGCCGCGGCAGAGGACACCGCGTTGCTCACCGACACCATCCGCTCGGTGATCCGTCGGACGGACCCGGTCGACGGACGCGCGGAGCGCGTATACCGCGACGGTCCGGTCGATCGTGACCTGTGGGCCGTGCTGGGCACCGAGATCGGCGTGGGTGCACTCGCCGTTCCGGAGGCCGCCGGTGGTCTCGGCGCGTCGTTCGCCGACGTCGCCGCCGTCCTCGAGCTGCTCGGTGCGGAACTGAGCAGGGTCCCGGTCCTCAGCGGCGTCGTTGCCGCCGCGGCGTTGTCGCGCTGCGACGGCGCGCCGCGTGCCGCGGAACTGCTCGCCGGCATCGCGACGGGGGAGACCGTCGTCGCCACTGTCGTCACCGCACCGGGTACGGACCCCGGATTTCGGGCTGAACACGTGGGTGACGACGTGTTCGTGACGGGCCGAGCCGGTTTCGTCGTGGATGGCGACGTCGCCGACACCGTGCTGATGCCCGCCGCCGACGAATCCGGGAAGGTGGGCCTCTACGCCGTCGACGCAGCCGTGCTCACGACCGAGCGGATGGACACTACCGATGCGACCCGGATCCTGTCCCGGGTTCGTGCCGAGGCCGCCCCGGCGACCGTCCTCGCGGAGCGCGCTCCACTCGGGTGGATCCACGACAGGGCGGTCGTGGCCCTCGCGTGCGAGAGCCTGGGCGTCGCGCGTACCTGCCTGGCCAATGCCGTCGACTACGCCGGCCGGCGCGTCCAGTTCGGCCGCGTCATCGGCGGATTCCAGGCGATCAAGCACATGCTCGCCGAGGTCTCCGTGGCCGTCGAACTCGCCGAGTCCGCCGTTGCCCACGCCGTGTGGGCCGTCGTGGAGGGGAGCGACGACGATCTGGCCGAGGCCGCTGCGATCGCAGCCCTCGCCTGCGGGGACGCCGCACGCCTCGCCGTCGAGAAGAACGTCCAGGTGCACGGCGGCATCGGCTTCACCTGGGAACACACCGCACACCTGTACTACCGCCGTGCTCTGACTTCCGGCGTCCTGTGGGGGAGCGGTGACGATCATGCCCAGCGCCTCTATGCTCTGGCCGCGGCAGGCGCTGCGACAAGCAGCGAGGCATCCACCGATCCGAGGCAGGAGCCGGCATCCGCCGTGCTCTCCTCCACCGAGTCCTGAACCCCGCTCGTTCAGAAAGCGAGTACACCGTGTCCCACGTCTCCGTACGCCAGCTGCTCAAGAACTTCGACGGAAAACCACCCACCGTCGCCGTCGACCACCTCGACCTCGAGATCGAGGACGGCGAATTCCTCGTGCTGCTCGGCCCGTCGGGCTGCGGCAAGACCACGACGCTCCGCTGCCTCGCGGGCCTCGAACAGCCGGCCGGAGGCTCCATCACCCTCGGCGACCAGGTGGTGTTCGACCGGCAGCGCGGCATCAACCTCACCCCGGACAAGCGGTTCATCGGAATGGTGTTCCAGTCCTACGCTCTGTGGCCGCACATGACCGTGCGCAAGAACATCGCCTATCCGCTCAAGTCCCGCAAGCTCACCGACGCTCTCGCGAGCGGGCGCGTCGAGGAGACCGCGGCGCTGGTGGACTGCGAGCGGTTGCTCGACCGTCTCCCCGCCGAGCTGTCCGGCGGTCAGCAGCAGCGCGTGGCTCTGGCCCGCGGCCTGGTCTCCCACCCTGACCTGGTGCTGTTCGACGAGCCGCTGAGCAACCTCGACGCCCGCCTGCGCGACCAGGTGCGCGCGGAGCTCCACGACCTGCACCAGCGCAAGCCGTTCACCGCGGTGTTCGTCACGCACGACCAGAGCGAAGCCCTCGCTCTGGGAACCCGGATGGCGATCATGAGGTCGGGCAGCATCGTCCAGATGGGCCCGCCCCGCGAGGTCTTCGAGGAGCCGGTCGACGAGTACGTCGCGGGTTTCACCGGCATGTCGAACCGGGTCCCGTGCGAGTACGTCGACGGCCGCTGGTACGCGTTGGGCACCGAGATCCACGGCATGCAGCCGCGTGCGGCCGCGTCGGTCGGCTCGTTCGTGGTGCGCCTGCGCCCCGAAAAAGTACGCCTGGTCCCGGACGTGGCGGACCTGCAGCCCGGCGAGGCGGGCATGGTCGTCAACGTCGACGACGTCGAGTACGGGGGCCTGCACCTGGACGTCATGCTCTCGGTCGCGGTCGAGGGCTCCCAACGCCGCGAGTTGCACGCCCGCGTCGCGACGTTCGATTCGTTCCGCGCACCGCGGCTGATCGAACGCGACGCGCGGATGGTTCTCGCCTTCGACCCGATCGACGGGCGCACCTTCGACACCGACGGCAGGGCGCTGCCGATGGATCAGCAGGCGCTCGTCAGCGCCCTGGTGGGGTGAGGGCGATGGCGATTCTGACACTGCCACGGACCGAGGAGAACGAGTCCGTCACAACCGCCCCGAACGGCATGCGGAATACGGCGGTGCGCGCCGGGGCACGCCGAATGGGTGTCGTCGCGTTCACCGCGTTGCTCGCCTACCTGGTCGTCCTCCCGATCGTGCGCCTGCAACTGACCGCGTTCGAGGACGGCGCTGCCGGTTACTCGCGGGCATTCGGATTGTCACGTATCGGTCAGATCCTGTGGTACACGCTCGGATTGGCGATCGGATCACTGGCCATCGCGATGGTGCTGGGAACCGCTCTGGCGTGGGCGGCCAGCCGCCTGCCCCGCCGATTCGCGTTCCTCGAAGTCCTGCCGATTCTGCCCATCGTCATTCCGGCTGTCGCCTCGATCGTCGGCTGGGCGTTTCTGCTGTCGCCGCGGCCCGGCTACCTCAACGCCATGCTGCGGAATCTGCCGTGGTGGTCGCACCTCGAGGAAGGCCCGGTCGACATCTACTCGATCGAGTGGATCGTCATCATCACCGGCTTCTCGCTGAGTTCGTTCGTCTTCATGTTCGTCCGCTCCGGATTCGAGAACATCAACTCCGAGATGATCGAGGCCGCACAGGTTTCCGGCATGCCGGAATGGAAGGTCTTTTTCAGGATCACCCTTCCGCTGCTGCGCCCGACCCTCATCTACGGCTCCGGTGTCGCGCTGCTGCTCGGTCTCGGCCAGTTCACCGGACCACTGCTTCTGGGCACCAACTCCGGCGTCAGCGTGCTCACGACCGAGATGTACTTCCAGATCAGTGACAGTCCCGCGCAGTTCGCGACCGCCGCAGCGCTCGGCTCACCGCTGCTCGTCGTCGGTGTCGTCGTGGTCTTCGCGCAGAAGGCGATGCTCGGCAATCAGCGTCGGTTCGTCACGCACGGCGGCAAGGCGTTCAAATCACAGGGTCGGCCCTCCAAGGCCGGCGTCGCGGTGATCCTGGTGTTCTCGCTGCTGTCGACGATCCTGCCGCTGCTCGCCCTGGTGTTCGTCGCGCTGTCCCGATACTGGCGCGGCACCATCGACTTCTCGACCCTGACGTTCGACAACTTCCGCACGATCTTCTCCGGCACGGCCGTGCCGGCCGCGGTCGGCAACAGCTTGATGTTCTCGTTCGCGGCCATGGCGATCGTGCTGCCGCTCGGCTTCGTCGCGGCCGGCCTGATCGTGCGCGGCCAGCGCTACCCGGCCCTTCGCCTCCTCGTCGACGTTCTGGTATCGATGCCGCTCGGAGTTCCAGCCGTGATCTTCGGCGCAGCGTTCCTGCTGACCTACACCACCGGTCCGATCATCCTGTACGGCACGCCGTGGGTCGTGATTCTGGTGTACGTCACGCTCATGCTGCCGTTCGCGACCCGCATGCAGCTGTCGTCGATGCTCGCGCTCGGCGACAGCTACCTCGAGGCGTCCCGCGTCAGCGGCGCGGGCTTCGTCACCACGAATGTGAAGATCTTGCTGCCGCTCATGCGCGGCAGCTTGGGCGGCACCGCGGCACTGCTGTTCGTGCTGCTCACCCACGAGTTCACGGCGTCGCTGCTCGTGCGCGCGTCCCGGACCCAGGTCATGGGCACCATCCTGTTCGAGTACTGGTCCAACGGCGGGTACCCGCTGGTGGCCGCCGTGGCCCTCGTGATGACGGGCGTGACCGCCGTGGGTGTCACTGCGGCGATGCTCGCCGGCGGCGCGGACGCGATGAGCAAGATGTGAGATGTCCCCGGACCGCCCGGCCGACCACGTGTCGGCCGGGCGGTCGTGCGTTCTGCCCGATTGTGCGGTGCCGACACACAACGGCGGACAGCCCGGGCTTCCGTATCGGAATTGATTAACACATATACTAACGCGGCCGTCCTCGGATAAGGTGGCGCCCATGACCGAAGCGGACGCCCGCGACCTCGACTACTGGTCCTTCGTCGAACTCGCGAACCGGCGCCTGAGCAGCCGATACGGCGATTACCACGAGCAGGCCACCGAGGTGCTGCTGACCCTCAACCGGGCCTCCGACATCGTCACGTACGACCTGGAGGCGGCCGTGCACCGCCCGAGGGGGCGGTCGTGGTCGGCGTACCGCCTGATGTTCGTCACCTGGCTTGCCGGCCCCATCGAGCCGAAGGTGGCCGCCAAGCTCACCGGCATGAGCCGCGCCGCTGTCTCCAATCTCGCGAAACCGCTGGTCGAGGCCGGCCTGCTGGCTCGCACCCCAGATCCGGAGGACGGCCGGTCGGTCCGCTTGTCGCTCACCGAGGCCGGCGAGCGGGAGATCGTGGAGACGTTCCGCGCCCAGAACGAGCGCGAGGCCGCCTGGGTCGATGTGCTGACCGAGGCGGAGCAGCAGATCCTCGTCATGCTGCTCAACAAGCTCATCACCAAGCGCAGCCGGTTCGATATGCGCGACCGCAACTGACAGCCGATCTTCCCGATGTGGTTGCGCTCACGTCCGAAAACTAGTTAAGGTGTTTACTAACACCGCGGGGGATCTCCGCGGATCAGCCACCCAGAGCCCGAGGAGCGGAATCCCATGGCGTTCTATCGACAGCTCGGCGTTATCCCGCCGAAGCGGCACACGCAGCACCGCAACGAGGACGGCGGGCTGTTCTACGAGGAGCTGATGGGCGAGGAGGGCTTCTCCTTGGACTCGGCGCTGCTCTACCACCGCCACATCCCGTCGGCCATCGTCGACGCGACCGAGTGGAAGCTGCCCGAGCAGGCCACCACCCCGAACCACCCGCTCAAGCCGCGCCACCTGAAGCTGCACGATCTGTTCCCGGAGACCGTCTGGGCCGAGACCGACGTCGTCACCGGCCGCCGGCTGATCCTCGGCAACGCGGACGTGCGCCTCTCCTACGTCGTCTCGACGAAGGAGTCGCCGCTCTACCGCAACGTCGTCGGCGACGAGATGGTCTACGTCGAGTCCGGCACCGCCCGCGTCGAGACCGTCTTCGGTGTGCTCGACGCGAAGGCCGGCGACTACGTGCTGCTGCCGATGGCCACCACGCACCGCTGGATCCCTACCGGCGACGAGCCGCTGCGCGCCTATGTCATCGAGGCCAACAGCCACATCGTCCCGCCGAAGCGCTTCCTGTCGCGGTTCGGCCAGTTCCTCGAGCACGCGCCGTTCTGCGAGCGCGACCTGCACGGCCCGACCGAGCTGATCCAGGTGGAGGACACCAACGTCGAGGTCCTGGTCAAGCACCGCACCTCGCACGGCATCGTCGGCACCCGCTACCTCGTGCCCAACCACCCGTTCGACGTCGTCGGCTGGGACGGCTGCCTGTACCCGTACACCTTCAGCATCCACGACTACGAGCCCATCACCGGCCGAGTCCACCAGCCGCCGCCGGCGCACCAGGCGTTCGAGGGCAACAACTTCGTCATCTGCAACTTCGTGCCCCGCAAGGTGGACTACCACCCGCTGGCGATCCCGGTGCCGTACTACCACTCCAACGTCGACTCCGACGAGATCATGTTCTACTGCGGCGGCGACTACGAGGCCCGCAAGGGCTCCGGCATCGGCCAGGGTTCGATCTCCGTCCATCCCGGCGGCCACGCCCACGGTCCGCAGCCCGGTGCCTACGAGCGGAGCATCGGTGTCGACTTCTTCGACGAGCTCGCCGTCATGGTGGACACGTTCCGGCCGCTCGAACTCGGCGAGGGTGCGCTCGCGTGCGAGGATGCGGCCTACGCCGGAAGCCGGAACCGGGGGCTGCAGAAGTGAGCACTCTCGGAGCCCTGCTGACGGAACTGTGCGACGACGCCGCGCTGTTCCCGCCCGGCAACGCCCCGCTCGATCGCGCCCTGCCGGCCCACGCCGCGCACCGCGTCGCCGACCACGCCGAGCTGGTAGGCACGTTCGTGTTCCCGGCGCCACGGATCCCGGAGCTGGTCGAGGCGCTCGGGCAGCGACCGCTCGGCGGTGAGCTGACACTGAGCCTGACCGTTCCCGGCGGCCCCGCCGCGGTCGTTCCCGCGATGGAGAGCCTGCGCGGCCTCGACGGCGTTGCCGTGGCGGCGCTCGAGATCGCCGTTCCGGCCGACGAGACCCCCACCGGGCTTCTCGTCGCCCTCGATGTGCTCGCCGCCGAGTACCCGGGAGTGGCTCTGTTCGTGGAGATTCCGCGCGACGAGCGCCGCGCCGAGATCCTCCAGGGTCTCGTGGGATCGCGCTACGCGGCGAAGTTCCGCACCGGCGGCGTGGTCGCGGAGGCGTACCCCGACGAGCAGGAACTCGCGGAGGCCGTCGCGACCGTGGTCCGCACGAAGGTCCCGTTCAAGGCCACGGCCGGTCTGCACCACGCGGTCCGCAACACCGACCCACATACCGGATTCGAGCAGCACGGATTCCTCAACGTGCTCGCCGCCGTCGACGCCGCGCTCGACGGCGCGGACACCCCGGACCTGGCGGCCGTGCTCGCCGACCGGAACGGTGACCGACTCGCCGCACGACTGGGCTCGCTGACACCCGCGCGTACCACTCAGGTGCGCAACAGCTTCCGTTCGTTCGGAACCTGCAGCATCGCGGAGCCGCTCGTCGACCTCATCGAGGTCGGCCTGGCTCCGTCGACGATGTCCCCGATCACCGAAGGATCCCTTGCATGACCGTCATCGACATTCCGGAAGATTCGCTCTTCGGCGCGAACAACCTGCCCTACGGTGTGTTCTCCACGGCCGGAACGCAGCCCCGCGTCGGTGTGCGCGTCGGTGACTCCGTTCTCGACCTGTCCGTCGTGTTCGACGACCCCGCCTTCGCCGAGCCCACCCTCAACGCCTTCATGGCGCAGGGCCGCGCCCGCTGGGACGAGGTGCGCGCCGCGCTGCAGAACCTGGTCACCGGGGACGTGCCCGCCGAGGCCGTGCACGCCGTCGCGGACGTCGAGCTGCACCTGCCGATCGAGGTCGCCGACTACGTCGACTTCTACGCGTCGGAGAACCACGCGTCGAACCTCGGACGGCTGTTCCGGCCCGACAACCCGTCGCCGCTGATGCCGAACTGGAAGCACCTGCCGGTCGGCTACCACGGTCGCTCGAGCACCGTCGTCGTTTCCGGCGTGGACATCGTGCGCCCGTGCGGCCAGCGCAAGGGCCCCAACGACCCGGCGCCCGTCTTCGGCCCGTCGATCCGTCTCGACATCGAGGCCGAGATGGGCTTCGTCGTCGGAGTCGGCTCCCCGATGGGATCGTCGATCACCCCGGACGAGTTCGCCGACCACTGCTTCGGGGCCGTCATCCTCAACGACTGGTCGGCCCGCGACATCCAGGCGTGGGAGTACGTGCCGCTCGGCCCGAACCTCGGCAAGTCCTTCGCGACCTCCATCTCCCCGTGGGTCGTGCCGCTGGCCGCGCTCGAGGCCGCCCGCGTCGACACCCCGGTTCAGGACCCGGAGCCGCTGCCGTACCTGAAGGGCACCGAGAAGTGGGGCCTGGACATCGATCTCGAGGTCGAATGGAACGGCCACGTCGTCTCACGTCCGCCGTACGCCCAGATGTACTGGTCGCCGGCGCAGATGCTCGCGCACACGTCCGTCAACGGTGCCGCCACCCGCACCGGCGACCTGTTCGGTTCCGGCACCATCTCCGGGCCGGAGAAGGACCAGCGCGGCGCGTTCATCGAACTCACCTGGGGTGGTAAGGAACCGGTTCAGGTCGGCGACGAGACCCGCACCTTCCTCGAGGACGGCGACGAGATCGCGATCTCCGCGACCGCGCCCGGCCCGGACGGCACCCGCATCGGCTTCGGCGAGGTCCGCACCCGCATCCTGCCCGCGAAGGACGCCGGCCGCTGAGCCGACTCTCCCCGGATCCGCGCGCCGGTTCGACAGCGGCGCGGTGCATTCCGCGCGTCGACGTCCGGTCGGCGCGCGGATCCGTTTCAGCGGACGATCAGCGAATCACCGACGGCCAGAACGCCGTCCGATGCCACGTCGGCGTAGACGCCGATGCAGGGGGCGGGCTTGCCGCCCGCCCGGTTCGGGACGCGGTTGCGGTCGGTGACGGTGCGCAGCATGTCGCGCCGGGCCGGCACCTCCTGGTGCGGCAGCGTCACCATCACACACCGCGCCGTGCGCTGCGTCGGCACGAGCGCGACGGAACCGGCCTCGACACGCCGGCCCAGCCAGTCGTCCTCGACGAACCCGGTGTCGTCGGTCGAGACCACGAGGTTGGGCCGGAAGCGGCGCAGCGCGACACCGGCGGTGTCGCCCGTGCCGAGCGCCTCCACGGCGGCCGTCGTGAGCAGGTGCAGCGGCGCCTCGTCGTAGGTGCGGGGGCGGGGCTCCAGGGTCAACGCACGCCCGGTCAGCTCGGACAGCAGCCCGGGGGTGCGCGGGTCGTCGCCGCGGGTGCACCGGCCGTCGGGCAGCGTGATCTCGAGGGCGGACGGATCCGACGGGTCGGCGTCGTCGAGCAGGCGGGCTCGGCACTCGAGCAGCCGCGACCAGGCCCGCACCTTCTTCGCTGACGCGACGGTGCCGGTCTCGGCGTCGATCACCGCCCACATGTGGTCGCCGCGCAGCCCGTCGGACTCGATCGCCGCCGACTGCAGTTGCTCGCCGCCGAACGACTTGACCGGGTAACGCCAGAGCTGGGAGACCTGCACAACGGGCCAGCATACGGACCGGTGTGTCCTTCGGGCGGTCGTGGCAGCCCGAAGGACGCACCGGCGCAGCCTAAGGTGTGGCGTATGAGCGATGATGCGACGCCGCGCCGTTGGGGCCTGACGATCCCCCTCGACGGCATTTCCCTGCCGGATCAGCGAAACCTGATCGCCGAACTGCCCGACCTCGGCTACACCGACGTGTGGTCGTCCGAGAGCAGCGTGGCCGACGCCTTCACGCCCCTGGCGCTGGCGAGCGTGTGGGCGCCGACGCTGCGCCTGGGCACCGCGATCGTCCCGGTGTTCACGCGCGGCCCGGCCACCCTGGCGATCTCCGCGGCCACCCTCGCCGCCGCCGCCCCGGGCCGCTTCGTCCTCGGCGTCGGAACCTCGTCCAACGTGATCGTCGAGAAGTGGAACAGCACCCCGTTCGAGGAGCCGTTCAAGCGGGCCCGCGACACGCTGCAGTTCCTGCGCGCCGCGCTCGCCGGTGAGAAGGTCACCCACAAGTACGACACGTTCGAGGTCAGCGGGTTCCGGGCCGGCCTCGTCCCCGATCCCGCCCCGCCCCTGCTGCTCGCCGCCCTGCGGCCCGGCATGCTGCGCCTCGCCGGACGCGAGGCCGACGGTGCGATCGTCAACTGGCTCTCGGCCGACAACGTGCGCACCGTCGCGCCGTACGTGCACGAGGGCGGAGCGGGCAAGGAGATCGTCGCCCGCATCTTCGTGCTGCCCGGCTTCGACGCCGAGACCGCCCGCAGCATCGGCCGTCGCATGATCGCCGCCTACATGAACGTCCCCGTCTACCGCGCCTTCCACGAATTCCTGGGCCGCAGCGAGGATTTCGAGGGCATGTGGCGGTTGTGGGGGAAGGGGGAGCGATCGGCGGCCCTCGCCGCGATCCCGGATCACGTGGTGGACCAGCTGGTCGTGCACGGGCCGCCGGAGGCGTGCCGGGAGCACATCGAACGGTACGTCGAGGCGGGTGTGACCACCCCCGTGATCGCGATGACCACCGCGGGCGATCCTACGGAGATGATCCGGGCCCTCGCCCCACGCTGAGTGCCGGATCCGCGCCGGGCGGTCGACCGCGAATCGAGCGCGCCACTGTCCGGGAACCGTGCGGCAGTTCCGTGCCGATCGGTTCGGCGCCGAGCGTCGTCACGATTCGGTCGCGGCGGTAACGTCCCCGTCGGGCACCGACGACATTCCGGGCAGATCGACCGCTGGGAGGCCGCGATGCCTGGACCGGATCTGCGTCGGGTGACCGTCGCCGCCGACGACGGCCTGCCCCTGTCGGTGCGGGTGCACGGACCCGCCGACGCGCCCGTCACGGTCGTGCTGGTGCA
This sequence comes from Rhodococcus sp. M8, assembly GCF_015654185.1. Lineage (NCBI taxonomy): Bacteria > Bacillati > Actinomycetota > Actinomycetes > Mycobacteriales > Nocardiaceae > Rhodococcus > Rhodococcus sp. M8. The sequence goes on along the minus strand of NZ_CP064065.1, from coordinate 3,143,150 downwards.
CGGGCACTGCCTGCGCACCGACAGCTGGTCGGCGGTGCGCGAGCGCCTTGCCGGGCAGGCCGGCGCGGCGGTCCGCATCGTCGCCTACGACCAGCGCGGTCACGGCCGGTCGGGGGTCGGCGCGCCCGAGACGTACACCATCGAGCAGCTCGCCCACGACCTCGACGCCGTGCTGCGCACCGTCGTGCCCCGCGGGCCCGTGGTGCTGGCGGGGCACTCGATGGGCGGGATGGTGGCGATGGCCTACGCACGGCTGTACCCGGAGGCGATCGGCAGCCGCGTCGTCGCCGCCGCGCTCGTCGCGACCGCGGCGAGCGGCCTGGCCGACCTGGGGCTCGGCCGCTACCTGCGGCACCCGGCGGTGTCCGTGCTGCACCGCGCGGTGCGACGGGCGCCGCGGGTGATGCAGGGATCGATGCGCGTCGGCGGGCGGATGTGCGCGCCGGTGGTCCGTCGCGGCACCACGGACTCGTGGGCGCGTTCGCTGGCGACGACCCTGACGAACGAGACGTCGATCGTGACGCTCTCGCGTTTCCTGGCGGCGTTCGCGGTGCTGGACGAGTCGGCCGCGCTGGCCGTGCTCGCGGCGATCCCGGTCCTGGTGGTCGGCGGGTCGGCCGACGAGCTGACCCCGTTCGCGCATTCGCGGGCCATCGCCGCGCGGCTGCCGGCCGCCGAACTGGTGCGGGTCGACGGCGCGGGGCACTCGCTCATCGTCGAGCGCGCCGACGAGGTGGCGGCCGCGCTGCTGCGACTGCTCACCCACGTTCGGGGGGTGGCCACCCCCGTCGGGGTCGTGTAGGCAGGAGCACATGACCGACACGCGCACCGACCAGCCCGCCGCCGTTCTCATCGCCGTCGACGAGGCCTCCGGCATCGGCCTGCTCACCCTGAACCGTCCCGATCAGCGAAACCCGTTGTCCGCGGCGGCGATGCGCGAGGTCACGATGGGACTGCGCGCGCTGTCCGCGGAGTCCGCGACCCGGGTGATCGTGATCCGCGCCGAGGGGCCGGTGTTCTCCGCCGGTCACGACCTGCGCGAGATGATCGGCCGCACCCTCGAGGACGAGCGGGTCATCTTCGACACCTGTACCGAGATGATGCAGACCGTGCAGTCGGTGCCGCAGCCGGTGATCGCGTCGGTGCAGGGTGCGGCCGTCGCGGCCGGGTGCCAGCTGGTGGCGTCGTGCGACCTGGCGGTCGCGTCGTCGGACGCGGTGTTCGGCACCCCGGGGGTGAAGATCGGCCTGTTCTGCTCCACGCCGATGGTCGCGCTCAGCCGCGCGGTGGGGCGCAAGCGGGCCATGCAGATGCTGCTCACGGGCGAAACCATCGATGCGGAGACGGCCGCGGACTGGGGGCTGGTCAACTTCGTCGTCGACCCGGCGGCGCTGGAAACCGAGACCGCCGCGCTGGCCGCGAAGATCGTCTCGGCGTCGCCGGCGACGGTGCGGATCGGCAAGGAGGCCTTCTACCGGCAGATCGAGCTGCCGCAGGAGCAGGCCTACGAGGCGATGGCCGAGACCATGGCGACCAACGCGATGATCTGCGATGCGCAGGAGGGCATGACCGCGTTCGTGGAGAAGCGCCGGCCCGTATGGCAGGGCCGCTAGGCTTATCGAGCGTTAAGTCTGGACCATTGGTTGGACGTCCTATAACGTGTCCGATCATGAGCTCAGACCCGCGCGCGAACACCGTCGACGGCGTGCTGCACCGCAGCGCCGCCCGCTTCCCCCACCGCACCGCCCTGCGGTTCGGCGACCGCACCCTCACCTACCGTGAACTCGACGACGCGGTTACCCGGGCGGCCGCGCGGCTGCGCGCGCTGGGCCTGGACCAGGGCGATCGCGTCGCCGCGTACGGCACCAACTCCGACGCCTACGTCGTCGGGTACCTCGCCGTCGCCCGGGCCGGCCTGGTACACGTGCCGATCAACTACGCGCTGCGCGGCGAGGAGCTGAGCTACCTGCTCGGTCAGTCCGGAGCGCGTGCCGTCCTCGTCGACCCCGCCCTGGCCGGCAACCTCGAGCAGGTGCTCGCCGACGTCCCGGCCGAACACGTCCTGCCGCTACGCGACGCCGACGACTCGCTGCTCACCGCCGCGTGCGCGGGCGAGGTTCCGGAACTCGACGTGACCGTCTCCGACGCCGACCTCGTGCAGTTGCTCTACACCTCCGGCACCACGTCGAAGCCCAAGGGCGCCATGATGCCCCACCGGGCGCTGGTGCACGAGTACACCTCGTCGATCGTCGCGCTGGACCTGACTGCGGACGACAACCCGCTGGTCTGCATGCCGCTCTACCACTCGGCCGGCATGCACGTGTTCATGATGCCGTACCTGGCCGTCGGCGCCACGATCACGCTGCTGCCCGCCCCCGACATCCCGGAGATCCTCCGGCTCGTCGAGTCCGAGCGCATCGGCTCGCTGTTCCTCGCCCCCACGGTGTGGGTGCCGCTGGCGAACCACCCCGACCTCGAGACCCGCGATCTGTCGTCGTTGCGCAAGGCCCAGTACGGCGCGTCGATCATGCCCGTCACCGTGCTGAACCGGCTCCGCGGGCGCTACCCCGGCCTGGGGTTCTACAACTGCTTCGGCCAATCCGAGATCGGTCCGCTGGCAACGGTTCTGCGCCCGGAGGAGCACGAGGACCGGCCGTCGTCGTGCGGGAAGGCGGTGCTGTTCGTCGAGACCCGCGTCGTCGACGCCGACGGCAACGACGTGCCCGACGGTGAGTCCGGCGAGGTGCTGTACCGGTCGCCGCAGCTGTGCCTGGGCTACTGGGACAACCCGGAGGCCACCGCGGAAGCGTTCCGCGACGGCTGGTTCCACTCCGGCGACCTCGTCACGCGCGACCCCGAGGGCTACATCACCGTCGTCGACCGCATCAAGGACGTCATCAACACCGGCGGCATCCTCGTCGCCTCCCGGGAGGTGGAGGACGCGCTCTACACCCACGAGGCCGTCGCCGAGGTGGCGGTCATCGGCACGCCCGACGAGAAGTGGATCGAGGCCGTCACCGCCGTCGTCGTGCTGCGCGACGGCGCGGATGTCGACGAGCGCGAGCTGATCGACCACGTCAAGCAGCGGCTCGCGCCGTTCAAGGTGCCGAAGCTCGTCCGGTTCGTGGACACGTTGCCGCGCAACCAGAGTGGCAAGCTGCTCAAGCGCGAGCTGCGCACCACGTGACCGAATGTCACATGAGTTCGATCGAAGTGGAGCGGTGTGACATTCGGTCACACGCGACGGAAGGCTGAAGGACACCGATGGTCAAGAAGCACGTGCCGTCCTGGCACGACGACGAGGTACAGGCGGTCTCCGAACTCGCCCGTGACTTCTTCGAGCGCGAGGTGATGGCCCGCGCCGAGAAGTGGGACGCGCAGCGGCGCATCGATCGCGACGTGTGGCTCGCCGCAGGCAAGCTCGGGCTGCTGCTGTGCTCGGTGCCGGAGGAGTACGGCGGCGGTGGCGGCACCTTCGCCCACGATCTGGCCGTCTTCGAGGCGCAGGGCTACTCGGGTGACCTCGCACTGGGCATCTCGGTGCACAGCGGCATCGTCGCCCACTACATCCTCGAGTATGGCAGCGAGGAGCAGAAGCGGACCTGGTTGCCCGGCATGGCCACCGGTGAGATCCTCGGCGCGATCGGCATGACCGAGCCGGGCGCCGGCTCGGACCTCAAGGCCATCAAGACCACCGCGATCCGCGACGGCGACACGTACGTGGTCAACGGCTCGAAGACCTTCATCACCAACGGCTCGTCGGCGGACGTCATCGTGCTCGCCGTCAAGACCGACCCCAAGGCCGGTGCCAAGGGCGTGTCCCTGCTCATCGTCGACCTGCGCGACTGCCCCGGCTTCGCGGTCGGGCGGGTGCTGGACAAGGTCGGCCAGCACGGCGCTGACACCTCCGAGCTGTCGTTCACCGACGTGCGGGTGCCGGTGGCGAACCTGCTCGGCGGGAGCGAGGGGCAGGGCTTCGCACAGCTGATGGCGCAGCTGGTGCAGGAGCGGCTGATCATCGGCGCGCAGGCCGCCGGCGCGATGGAGCGCGCGGTCGAGGAGACCGTCCGCTACACGAAGGAGCGGCAGGCGTTCGGGCACAGCCTGTTCGAGTTCCAGAACACCGCGTTCGAGCTGGCGGAGTGCCGGACCATCGCCCGGACGTGCCAGGTATTCCTGGATCACTGCATCGAGCAGCACCTGAAGGGCGAGCTCGACGACGCGGACGCCGCGATGGTCAAGTACTGGCTGACCGACAGGCAGTGCGAGGTGATCGACCGCTGCGTGCAGCTGCACGGCGGCTACGGCTACATGCGCGAGTACCTGATCGCGCGGATGTACGAGGACGCCCGCGTGCAGCGGATCTACGCAGGCGCCAACGAGGTGATGAAGCAGATCATCGCCCGCTCCCTCTGAGCCCGCCCCGGGTGGAGGGTTCCCGCGAGGAACCCTTCACCTGCCGGCCTGCCGGGTGTGGTGGGCCAGCACCTTCGCGAGCAGGACGGCGAGCTGGTCGCGCTCGGTCGGGTCGAGCGGCGCGAACGCCTCGTCCTGCGCCGCGACGAGTACGTCATCGAGGGTGCGCAGGTGCTGCCGCCCGCGGCGGGTGACGCTGATGATGTTGCGGCGCCGATCGGTGGGATCGGGGCTGCGGTCGACGAGCCGCCGGTCGGCCAGCTCGTTGACGGTGGCGACGATGTCGCTGCGGTCCATCCCCGCGCGACGGCCGAGATCCGTCTGACACAGCGAGCCGTACTCCTCGAGTGCCGCGAGCGCGCGGTAGTGGTAGCCGCGGGCGTCGGCCTGGCCGAGCCGGTCGACCACCACCCGGTGCACGTGGCGGGCGGATTGGGTCAGCAGCCAGCTCGGGAGCCGCTCGAGCCTCGTGGGCGCGGTCGAAATGTCTGGGTCGGACATGCCACCAGGGTACGGTTCGACGGTCGGAAATCCGACGGTCGCGTCAGCCGTCGGTGCCGCGGCAGCGCGGCTCCAGCCGTACCGGGCCGACGACTCCGGCACCGGTCCGTACTCTCGCGCCCCGGTCGGGCGGACGCCCACAGCATGTCGACCGTCCCGGCGTTGGTGTGGGCTCGTATCTGCATGCCGCAGGGGCGCAATGCGTGCAGGTCATGCCGGTGGCGGGGTAGTGGGTGACGTTCGTGTCGTGCTCTTTCGGCGGTGCGGGCCGGCCGGATGGGCCGGGCGTGGTGGGGCACGGCCGACGCTGATGCCACCGTGGGCGGGTGCGCGGGGCTCACCTCGGCCTGTCGACGATGAGGACCTGGACGGCGCCCAGACGTGGGACGATGCGGCCCAGCAGTGCTGCGAGGGGCTCGAAGTGGTGTAGGAACCAGGGGTGCGCGGCGGTGAACAGCCGGCCCTGCACGGTTGCCCGCCCATGGCGGCGGCCGAGGCGCCGCAACTCACCCGGGGTGAGGTAGGTGCCACTCGAGAACGGTGCGCGGTGGGTGGGTTTGTCGAGCAGACCCCAGGGGCTGGTCGGGTTGAGCGTGAGCACGACGATGCGGCCGCCCAGACGGGTGATGCGCGCCAACTCGGCCAGGACCGCTGCGGGGTCGGTGAACTCGAGCGTCGCGATCGTGACGGCGGCGTCCGCGATGTCGTCCGGCAGAGGCAGGCGGCAGGCGTCGGCGCGTAGGAGTCGACCGGCGGCACGGTCGGCCGCTACCGTGAGCATCCCGGCCGACAGGTCCACGCCGAGCACTCTGGCCCCCCGACCGGCCAGGTGGTGGACGAGCCTGCCGGTGCCGCAGCCGACTTCGACCACCGTCAGGTCGGCGGGATCGGATAGTGCCTCGTCGACCGCGGCCCGCTCCACAGCCCACGCATGAGCGCCCCAGGACGTGTCGAACCACCGGTCGTACCCCCGGGCCCGGGCGGCAGTCAGTTCGTCCATCGCGGCTCGGGTCCAGGCGGCGGCGACCGGCGCGGAACCTCAGCGCGGCGACCGTCCGCGAGCAGCACTGATCCACCCTCCTTCACCGGTTCACTCTCCTCCGGAGGTTCTTCGCACGGTGGCGCATGCACGGGAGATGGCTTCGGCAGCGACCACCACGTCCGTCTCCCGCGTCCAGCGGCCCAGGGAGAGCCGGATGGCGCCAAGCGCGGCGTCGTGCTCGATGCCCATCGCCCGCAGGACGGGGGAGGGTTCGTGAGTCCCGGAATGACAGGCCGACCCAGTGGACGCGGCGATGTCCGGTGCCGCGGCGAGGACCGCGGGCCCCTCGGCGCCGTCGATGCGCAGGTTGGCGGTGTTGGGCAGGCGCCGGCTCGGATGACCGTGCAGATGAACCCGGCCTGGCAGGGACTCGGACAGCATTGCGACGAGGCGGTCGCGCAGCACCGCGAGCCGGTACGGCTCGCTCTCGACCAATGCCGTGGCGGCCAGCTCGGCGGCGATCCCGAGCGCCATGGCGAACGCGACGTTCTCCGTCCCGGCCCGCGCACCGCGTTCTTGCCCCCCACCGCCGATGAGCGGCACCATCGACACTCCCTCGCGAACATACAGGGCCGCAATGCCTTTCGGGGCGTACATCTTGTGTCCGACGACGGTGAGCAGGTCGACGCCGAAGGCCCCGACATCGAGGGCGATCTTCCCGGCGCTCTGGGCGGCGTCGGAGTGCAGGAGGACTCCGTGCCGCCTGGTCACGTCTGCGATCTCCCGGACCGGCTGGAGCGTGCCGGTCTCGTTGTTCGCGTGCATGACCGTGACCAGGACAGTCCGAGAAGTGATCGCCGCCTCGACGTCGGTGGGGTCGAGGATTCCGTGGCCGTCGACAGGAAGGTACGTGATCTCCACACCGTGGAGATCGTGCAGCGCCCGGCACGCGGCGAGGACCGCGGGGTGCTCGGTGACCTGCGTGATCACGTGCGCTTCGTCTTGGCCGGCGGTCATCGCGGCCAGGACGACGCCCCGGACGGCGAGGGCGTCCGCCTCCGAGCCGCTGCCCGTGAAGACAATTTCCTGTGGGGAACAACCCACGAACGCGGCGACCTGTTCGCGTGCCAGTCGCAGTGCCGCCTTGGGGGCGGCGCCGAATGCGTGGTCGCTCGAGGGATTGCCGAAGTTCTCCCGGAGTGCCGGTAGCAGGGCCTCGACGACTCGGGGATCCACGGGTGTGGTCGCGTTGTAGTCCAGATAGACGGGTCGTGCGGGCAGACCCGGGTGCTCCACAGTCATGCTGCTGCTCGTCCCCTCGGCGTCGGGAGAGGTCTTCATAGAGGCGTCCGGACCGGACTTCCTCGTCGATCATTGTCCACCCGTTCGTGGCGACCGACCGAGATGCGGGATCGGACTCCTGCAGCCGGATCCGCGAGACCCGTCGACTGCGACCGGCCATCGCCCGCGTCGACCCGTGCGTCGTGTCCTTCGGTGTGGTCTGGAGCGAGTGGCTCACCACTGAGCGTCGGCCACCGACTGCGGTCCACTGGACCGCGGCATGTCCCCGAGGCCGGCGATCCGGTGCTCGAGGAATCGGGAACGTCACCGTCCAACGCATGTGGCGTCGTACCCAGCCGGGTGGCCAGGTCTTTGTTCGACGCGCCTCAGTGCCCGCGGTGATCGGTGATCGGCGTGCGGGGTCCCCGTCGCGGGACCCGCCCCGCCCCGCCGGTCGCCATGATCAGCCGCACAGCTCGATAACGGTGCGGCCGAAGCGGTTCCAGATACTTCACCATGCCGGCGTCGTCGAGTGGTGCGCCCAGCAGCGACCAGCCGACGATCGTCGCGAGGTGGTAGTCGCCCACCGACAGCGCGTCCGCGTCGCCGAAGGCGCGCTGGGCGACCTCGGCGGCGGTCCATACGCCCACGCCCGGGATCGAGCGCAGCTTCCGCTGCGCCTCGGCGGGCGCGAGGTCGACGAGCCGCTCGAGGCGGTCGGCCAGCCGGGCGCAGCTCACGACGGTCCGGGCCCGGCCGGGGTCGACGTTGGCGCGGTGGAACTCCCACGACGGGACGCGGCGCCACGTCTCGGCGGCCGGTGGCACCCGCATCCCCTCCGGTGCCGGACCGGGCGCGACGTCGCCGAACCACGTGACGAGCCGCCGCCACGACGCGAACGCGGCGACGCTGTGCACCCGCTGCTCGAGGATCGCCGGGACCAGGGCCTCGAGCACGCGGCCGGTGCGCGGGATCCGCAGGGCCGGCAGGCGGCGATGGGCCTCGGCCAGGCTCGGATACTCGGGCCGGAACCCGGTCGGGTCGTCCTCGGCACCGAGAAGGGTGGGAAGGTGTGCCGACAGTTCCTCGGCCCCGGCACCCCACGCGTGGCAGCGCACGCCGCGCGGACCGTCCTGCACGAGCCGGTAGGTGACCGGCCCCGACGCCAACCGGGACGTGCGCCACACGGCCTGCCCGTCGCGGCGATGGCAAGGGTCGTAGGGCCCGCGCTGCAGGGGTTGCAACGTCAGCGCGACGTCCACCGGCCGGGGCAGCTCGGCGCGGACGACGAGCGCGCCGGTGCTGGGTGGAGCGGGGGCGGGCACCGGTCCACCGTACTGTGCGACGAGGTGACCGTGCGACGAGGTGCGGATCGAAGGCGGCGACCCGCCGAGCGTGCGCTTCTCGCGCCGACACGCCGATGGGTGCCGCGATTTCTGCGCAGCCGCGGCGCGTCGGCGCCTCGGGCGCGACGTCGCCCCTGCCACGGGATATGGTCTGGCACATGATCATCGTGAGCACCGACGGTTCCTGCCTTCGCAATCCGGGCGGCGCCATCGGATGGGCGTGGGTCAATCACGAGGGACCGAGCCGCTCGGGCGGGGAGCACTCGGGCACCAATCAAATCGCCGAGCTGCGGGCGCTGCTCGAGGCGCTGAAGGCCCATCCCGGTCCGGAACCGATGATCATCGAATCCGACTCGCAGTACGCCATCAAGTGCGCCTCGGAATGGTTGCCGGGCTGGAAGCGCAAGGGCTGGAAGACGGCGACCGGCGCGCCGGTGAAGAACCTCGATCTGGTCCAGGCCATCGACCGCGTCCTCGCCGACCGGTCCGGGCCGGTGCGGTTCCGGTGGGTGCGCGGACACGTCGGCAACCACTTCAACGAACTCGCCGACACCCTCGCGGGCGAGGCGGCGCGCGCGCAGGCGGCGGCCCCGCCCGCCCCGAACGCGCCCGTCTCCGAACCGGCCGGGCCCGAGCCGACCGCCGCGCGTGCGCGGCCCGAGCCGACCGCCGCGGATGCGCGGCCCGAGCCGACCGCCGCGCCTGCGCGGGCGAAGAAGGCGGTGCGCCGGACGGTGAAGGTGGTCGAGGAGGTCGAGCTCACCCTCTTCTGACGAGCCCTCAGAATCCGCCGGCAACCTCGATCACCGCGCGCCCGGTGAACTTGCCGGCCCGCACGAGGTCGAGCGCGGGCACCAGCTCTCGCGCGGGGATATGGCGGGTGATGTCGGCCAGGTGCCGGGGCCGCAGGTCGCCCGCGAGGCGCTCCCACAGCGCCCGGCGCGGACCGATGGGCAGCTGCACCGAGTCGATGCCCAGCAGGGCGACGCTGCGCAGGATGAAGGGCATCACCGTGGTCTGCAGGGCGGCGCCACCGGTGAGTCCGCTGGCGGCGACCGCGCCGCCCCACTGGACGGTGCTGAGGACGTGGGCGAGTGTGGCGCCGCCGACGCAATCCACGGCCCCGGCCCAGATCGCCTTGCCGAGCGGTCGCGGCTTCGCGTCGGGGTCCTCGGGCAGCCGCCCGATCACCGAGGCGGCGCCCAGTTCGGTGAGCAGGTCGTGGGCTTCCGGCTTGCCGGTCGAGGCGACCACCTCGAATCCGGCGGCGGCGAGCAGGTCGACGCTGACGGTGCCCACGCCGCCGGAGGCGCCGGTGACGACGACGGGCCCGTCGTCCGGGGTCAGGCCGTGCCGCAGCAGGGCCTGCACGCTCAGCGCCGCGGTGAATCCGGCGGTGCCGATGGCGGCGGCGTCGGCTGTGGAGAGCTCGCCGAGCCGGACGAGCTGGTCGGCGGGGACGCGGGCGTACTCGGCGTAGCCGCCGTGGCGGCCGGTGCCGATCTCGTAGCCGTGCGCAAGGACCCGGTCCCCGGGCGCGAAGTCGGGGTGATCGGAGGTGACGACCTCACCGGCAAGGTCGATGCCGGGAATGATCGGGTAGTTGCGGACCACGCCGCCGCGCGGGACGACGGCGAGGGCGTCCTTGTAGTTGATGCTCGAATGCAGGACGCGGACGGTGATGCCGTCGTCGGGCAGCATCGTCTCGTCGACGGTCTCGGGGGCGAAGTCGATCGCGTCGTCGTGCTCGCGCGCGACCCAGGCGGAGAACGTGGTGGAGGTCATGGGTCCGACCGTAGTGGCGGCGCGCTCGTCCGTGGGGCGACACGACCCTTGCCAACGGTAAGTAAAGGCATGCTAAGTTAGGCAACGCTTGGCTGAGTTCGAAGTGGTGGGTAGGGCTGCGCGGGTGGCTCCGTCTACCTCGGAAGTTCAATTTTCAAGGAGATTGCCCATGCGTATCCGGTTGTCCGCCGCCGTCGCGTTAGTCGCGGCCGCCTCGCTCGGGCTTTCCGCCTGCTCCTCCGACACCTCCTCCGGCACCGCGGCGGAGACCGGCGAGACCGTCGTCATCAGTCACGCCCAGGGCGATACCGAGGTGCCCGTCGATCCCGAACGGGTCGTGGTCTTCGACCAGAGCGTGCTGCAGTCCATGATCGACCTCGACCTGCCCGACGCCGTCGGCGTCCCCGCGCTCACGAATTGGCCCGAATCGTTCGCGCGTTACCGGGGCGACGACGTCGCCAAGGTCGGCTCGCTGTTCGAGCCCGACTTCGAGGCCGTCAACGCCCTCGAGCCCGACCTCATCATCGTCGCCGCCCGGTCGGCCACCAGCTACGACGCGCTCAGCGAGATCGCCCCGACCGTCGACCTCTCCGTCGACGCCAAGGACTTCCTCGTCAGCGTCGCGAAGCAGAACCGCAACCTCGCCACCATCTTCGGCGCCGAGGGCGCGTTCGAGGAGAAGTTCGCCGGCATCGAGGCGTCGTTCGACGCGGTGTCCGCTGCCGCCGCACAGGCGAACCTGCGGGGACTCATCATGCGCGTCGAGGCCGCCGAGGTCACCGCGTACGGACCCGGCTCCCGGTACGGGATCATCCACGACCTCGGCGTCAAGCCCGTGTCGGAGACCTTCGCCGACGACGTCGCCCACGGTGACGCCGTGTCCTTCGAGTACATCGCCCAGGCCGACCCCGACCTGATGTTCGTCCAGGACCGCGAGGCACCCCTCGGCGACACCACCGGACCCAACGCGTCCCGAGTCCTCGACAACCCGCTCGTCGGCGGCACCACCGCCGCGAAGGAAGGCCGGATCACCTACCTCGACCTGTACACCTGGTACATGGCGCCGAGCGCGCTGAGCTCCGTCCAGTCGCAGATCGACGTCGTCGGGCAGGCCGTCGGCAAGGCCGCGGCGGCATGACCGCCTCCCGCCCGTGAGCTCCCCGGTAACGACCGGCAGGGCCGGCGACCGCACCCCGCGTGCGGCCGCCGGCCCCGCCGCGCGTCTGCGTCCCGTCCTGATCGGCGCGGCGCTGCTCGCCGTCGCCGCCTTCGCGTCCCTGTTCGTCGGCGTCGCCGACGTCACCCCCGCCGACCTGCTGCGCGGCGACACCGCGACCCTCGAGGTGTTCTTCGTCTCGCGCGTGCCCCGCCTGATCGCGATCCTGCTCGCCGGCGCCGCCCTGAGCGTGTCCGGCCTGATCATGCAGCACCTGACCCGCAACCGGTTCGTGGCGCCGGACACCGCCGGCACCGTCGAATGGGCCCTGCTCGGCATCCTCGTCGCCACCCTGTTCCTCGGGGGACAGTCCGTGCTCGGCAAGATGCTCGTCGCCGTCGCCTTCTCCCTCGTCGGCACCTTCCTGTTCCTGCGGCTCCTGCGCCGCGTCCGGTTCACCGACATGATCGTCGTGCCGCTCGTCGGCCTCATGTTCGGCGGCGTCGTCATGGCCGTCACCACGTTCTTCGCCTACCGGCTCGAACTGATGCAGGCCCTGAACACCTGGACCAGCGGTGACTTCTCCGGCATCCTGCGCGGCCGCTACGAGATCATCTGGGTCGTCGTCGCCGTCATGGCCGTCGCCTATCTGTACGCCGACCGCTTCACCGTGGCCGGCCTCGGCGAGGGCTTCGCGAAGAACCTCGGCGTCCCGTACCAGCTGGTGATCAACATCGGGATGGTCGTCGTTGCCGTCACCACCGCCGTCGTCACCGTCGTCGTCGGCGCCATCCCGTTCCTCGGTCTCGTCGTGCCCAACCTCGTCACCCTGGCGCTCGGCGACAACCTGCGCCGCGTCCTGCCGATCACCGCGCTCGCCGGCGCCGGATTCGTGCTCGCGTGCGACGTCGTCGGCCGCGTCCTCCGCTACCCGTACGAGATCCCGGTCGGCACCGTCGCGAGCGTCGTCGGCGCCGTCGTGTTCATCGCGCTGATCCTGCGTACCCGGCGAGGTGCGCGATGAGCCCGGCCGTCGCCGCACCCGCCGTGACGAGTCGCCGGAACCCTGCCCGTGTGCTCGTCGTGCTCGCCGTCGTCGCCGCACTGGCGGTGTGCGCCTACCTGTTCCTCTTCGTCACCGGCTCGTGGGACTTCGCCATGAAGATCCGCGGCCGGCAGGTGCTGTCGATTGTGCTCGTCGGCTACGCCACCGCCTTCGCCGCGGTGATCTTCCAGACCGTCACCAACAACCGCATCCTCACCCCGGGCGTGATGGGTTTCGACAGCCTGTTCATGCTGCTGCAGACCCTCGTGGTGTTCCTGTTCGGCGCGAGCGCCCTCGCGACACTGGATCCGCGCCTGAAGTTCGGGGTCGAGGTGCTCGCCATGGTCGGCTTCGCGCTCGTGCTGTTCCGATGGCTCTTCGACCGCGGATCCCGCGACCTGTACGTGCTGGTGCTCGTCGGCATCGTGCTCGGCGCACTGTTCGGTGGGCTGTCGTCGCTGGTGTCGCGGCTGATCGACCCCAACGACTTCATGACCCTGCAGGACGTGCTGTTCGCCAGCTTCAACAACGTGCAGGTCGACCTGCTCGCCGTGTCGGCCCTGCTCGTCGTCGCGGCGACGGCGTTCTCGGTGCCGCTGCTGTGTCAGCTCGACGTCGTCGCACTGGGCCGCGAGCACGCGATCGGCCTCGGCGTCGACCACCGGCGCGTCGTCACCCGCGCGCTGATCGTCGTCGCGGTGCTGGTCTCGGTGTCCACAGCGCTCGTCGGGCCCATCACGTTCCTCGGGCTGCTGGTGGCCAACCTGGCCCGGGAACTCGTCGGCACGTTCCGGCACCGCTGGACGGTGCCCGCCGCGACGCTCGTCGCGATCGTCGCCCTGGTCGGCGGGCAGTTCGTCCTCGCCCGGCTGCTCGACTACAACTCGAGCCTCATCGTCGTCGTCAACTTCGTCGGCGGCATCTACTTCATCTCCCTGCTCGTGAGGGGTGCGCGCCTGTGATCACCGTTCGGGACCTCGCCAAGAACTACGCCGGCACCACCGTGCTCGGGCCCGTCGACCTCGACGTCCCGCGCGGCGGCCTCACGTCGATCATCGGTGCCAACGGCGCCGGCAAGTCGACACTGCTGACCATCGTCGCGCGGCTGCTCGACACCGACGCCGGATCGGTCAGCATCGACGGGCTCGACCTGCGGGCCACCCCCTCGGACGCGCTGGCGAAGAAACTGTCGGTGCTGCGCCAGGACAACACCACGGCGGTGCGGTTGTCGGTGCGCGAACTCGTCGAGTTCGGGCGCTTCCCGCATTCGAAGGGCCGGCTCTCGGCGGCCTGCCACGACGCGGTCGACCGCGCCCTCGAGTACACCGGCCTGGGCGGGTTCGAGCACCGCTTCCTCGACCAGCTCTCCGGCGGACAGCGGCAGCGCGCGTTCGTCGCGATGGTGCTCGCGCAGGACACCGACTACGTGCTGCTCGACGAACCGCTCAACAACCTGGACATGAAGCACTCGCAACACATGATGCAGCTGCTGCGACGCATGGCCCACGAGATGGGCAAGACCGTGATCCTGGTGATCCACGACATCAACTTCGCGTCGTGCCACTCGGATCGCATCGTCGCGATGCGCGACGGCGCCGTCGTCGCGGACGGCGACGTCGACGAGATCCTGCAGCCCGAGGTGCTGCGCAAGGTGTACGACATGGACATCGCCGTGCACGAGATCGACGGCCGTCGCATCGCTGTGTACTTCTGAGGCGCCTCCGGCGCCGGTGTGTCCTTCGGGCGGCTGGGGCAGCCCAAAAGACGCACCGGCGACGGGGTCGCTACCTTCGGGTGATGGACGAAGCGCAGCAGGTGGCCGACTTCCGGGCCCGGCACGGCCTCAGCGGCCTGATCGACGTGCACACCCACTTCATGCCGTCGAACGTGATGGACAAGGTGTGGAGCTACTTCGACTCCGCCGGGCCGCTGGTGGGCCGGGCGTGGCCCATCACCTACCGGCACGCCGAGGAGGAGCGCGTCGAGCGGCTGCGGGGTTTCAGGGTCCGCCGGTTCACGGCGATGCTCTATCCGCACAAGCCCGCGATGGCCGCGTGGCTGAACGCGTGGGCGGTGGACTTCGCGGCCCGCACCCCCGATTGCCTGCACACCGCGACGTTCTATCCCGAGCCCGACGCCGCCGGCTACGTGGCCGCGGCACTCGAGCACGGGGCACGGGTGTTCAAGTCGCACATCCAGGTCGGCGACTACGACCCCAACGACCCGCTGCTCGACCCGGTGTGGGGACTGCTCGAGGATGCCGGCGTGCCGATCGTGATCCACTGCGGATCGGGACCGGCTCCGGGGACGCACACCGGGCCCGGACCGATCGCCGCGCTGCTGGAACGGTTCCCGCGGCTGGCGCTGATCGTCGCGCACATGGGCATGCCGGAGTACCGCCAGTTCCTCGATCTGGCGGAGAAGTACCCGCGGGTGCACCTGGACACCACCATGGCGTTCACCGACTTCACGCAGGAGTCGATGCCGTTCCCGGAGGACGAGCTGCCGCGGCTGCAGGCACTGGGGTCGAAGGTGCTGTTCGGCAGCGACTTCCCGAACATCCCGTACCCGTACGTCCATCAGCTCGAGGCGGTCGAACGGCTCGGTCTCGGCAGCGAATGGGTCCGCGCGGTGTGCTGGGACAACGCACAGGTCTTGTTCGGCGCGGTGTGAGCCGGGGGCTGTGTGGCCGAATGTCACATGGGTTCGATGTGATCGAACCCATGTGACATTCGGCCCCTCTCACGTGCAGCAGTTGGGGTCGAGGACGAGACGCAGTGCCTGCAGAGCCTCGTTGCAGGCGCGATGGTGGACGTTCATGCCGCGGCGCGTGGACTGCACCATCCCGGCCTTGCGCAGCTGGCCGAGGTGGTGGCTGACGGTCGACTCCGTCAGGCCCACGGCCGACGCCAGGTCGCACGTGCAGACGTCGTCCTCCCGCGTGGTGAGCAGGATCGACATCAGCTGGATCCGGGTCGGGTCGGCGAGCGCCTTGAGCCGCAGCGCCACCTCGAGGGCGGCTGCCTCGCTCATCGGTGCGGCCGAGACCGGCGCGCAGCAGATGGGGGCGGAGACGTCGATGACCGGGAGCGCCTTGGGCATGTCCCCATCATCCACCCCTCTTGACATATGTCAAAAAGGGGGTGACAGTGGGCGTACTAATTCGATGTATGTCTCACAGGTGGAGGTCATCATGTCCCGCGTTCAGCTCGCCCTCAACGTCGACGATCTGCAGGAGGCCGTGACGTTCTACTCGAAGCTGTTCGGCACCGAGCCGGCGAAGGTGAAGCCCGGCTACGCGAACTTCGCGATCGCCGAGCCGCCGCTGAAGCTCGTCCTGATCGAGAACGCGGGCAAGGGCGGCTCGATCAACCACCTCGGGGTGGAGGTGGAGTCGAGCGAAAAGGTGCACTCCGAAATCGCCCGCCTCACGGACGAAGGACTGTTCACCGACGAGGAGATCGGCACCACGTGCTGCTTCGCCACCCAGGACAAGGTGTGGGTCACCGGCCCGGCGGGGGAGAAGTGGGAGGTCTACACCGTCCTCGCCGATAGCGACACCTTCGGCACGAGCCCGAAGCTGCTCGACCAGGGCGAGAACTCGGAGGGAGTCTGCTGCGGCACCGCCGCCGAGCAGGAACCGGCGACCGGCACCGAGAAGGCGCCCGCCGCGACGACGTGCTGCTGAGCGACACCCACGGGCCCGCTACGGACGCACGTCCGTAGCGGGCCCGATCCGTCGGAGACGGGTCGTCGGCACGTCCGTGCCGCCGCAATCCGGTGCCGGACACCCGGCCGGAGCCCTATCGTGAGGGGATGACTGCCGACGAGCGCAGTGGCGGGGCGACGGGCGGGCGTCCGGCCCGGCCGTCGGAGGAGCTCACACCGCTGCCGGATCTGGTGCACGGCCGTCCCCGCGCGGGGCCGGTGCGCCGGCGTCGGCCCGTGTATGTGGACCTGTTGCCGCCGTGCAACGCCCGCTGCCCCGCCGGGGAGAACATCCAGGCCTGGCTGGCGCACGCGAAGGCCGGCCGCTACGAGCAGGCCTGGCGGCAGTTGGTCGCCGACAATCCGTTCGCCGCCATCCACGGCCGGGTGTGCTACCACCCCTGCGAATCCGTCTGCAACCGCGCCACTCTGGACAGCGCCGTGTCCATCCATTCGGTGGAGCGGTTTCTCGGCGACCGGGCGCGCGAGCAGGGCTGGATGTTCGAACCGCCGCCCGCCCGCAGCGGCAAGCGGGTACTGGTGATCGGTGCCGGACCGAGCGGGCTGTCCGCTGCCTGTCACCTCGCCCGCCGCGGCCACGACGTCGAGATCCGCGACGCCGGCTCCGAGCCCGGCGGGATGATGCGCTACGGCATCCCGAACTACCGGCTTCCGCGCGACGTGCTCGAGGCGGAACTGGAGCGGGTCGCGGCGCTGGGCGTGGAGCTGACCTGCAACCACCGGGTCGAGGACCTCGCGGCGGAACGCGCCGAGGGTGGTTTCGACGCGGTCTTCGTCGCGGTCGGCGCGCATCTGGCCAAACGGGTCGATATCCCGGCCTGCGACGCGGGCACGATGATCGACGCGGTGTCGTTCCTGCGCGGTGTCGCCGCCGGGGAACCCCCGGCCGTCGGGCGGCACGTTGCCGTCTACGGCGGCGGCAACACGGCGATGGACGCGGCCCGGGTGGCCCGCCGGCTCGGGGCCGAGGACGCGGTCATCGTCTATCGCCGCACCCGCGAGCAGATGTCCGCCCACGAGGAGGAAGCCGAGGACGCCGAACGCGAAGGCGTACGGATCAACTGGCTGCGCACGGTCACCGCCTTCGACGGTCCCGAACTGCAGGTCGAGGTCATGGAACTCGACGAGTCCGGTCGTCCGCGGCCGACCGGACGTTTCGAGACCCTGGCCGCGGACACCCTGATCATGGCGATCGGCCAGGAGACCGAGTCGGCGTTCATGCGCACGCTGCCCGGAGTCGAGTTCGAGCGCGACGGCAGCGTGCGGGTGGACGGGTCGCTGATGACCGGTTGCCCCGGGGTGTTCGCGGGCGGCGACATGGTGCCCGGCGAGCGCACCGTGACGGTAGGGGTGGGGCACGGGAAGAAGGCGGCACACCACATCGACGCCTGGTTGCGCCGAGTGCCCGACGAGCGGCCTGCCAAGCATCCGATCGCGACGTTCGACCAGCTGCACCTGTGGTACTTCGCCGACGCGGATCGGCGGGTGCAGCCCGAACTGCCTGTTGACCAACGCGTTTCCGGGTTCGACGAGGTGGTCGGCGGGGTGTCGGCCGAGGCGGCGACGTTCGAGGCGGGCCGGTGCCTGTCGTGCGGCAACTGCTTCGAGTGCGACGGCTGTCTCGGCGCGTGCCCGGAGGACGCGATCGTCAAGCTGGGTGCCGGCCACGGCTACCGGTACGACTACGACAAGTGCACCGGCTGCGCAGAGTGCTTCGAGCAGTGCCCGGTCCACGCCATCGAGATGTTTCCGGAGCCGACATGACGCGTGCCACGGTGGACGGTAACGAGGCGGCCGTGTCGGTTGCCTACCGGCTCAACGAAGTGTGCTGCATCTATCCGATCACCCCGTCGTCGGCGATGGCCGAGCTGGCCGACGAATGGTCCAGCCGGCACCGGCCGAACGTGTGGGGCACCGTGCCGAGTGTGGTGGAGATGCAGAGCGAGGGCGGCGCGGCGGGCGCGCTGCACGGCGCGCTGCAGGGCGGGGCACTGGCGACGACGTTCACCGCGTCGCAGGGGCTGCTGCTGATGATCCCGAACATGTACAAGATCGCCGGCGAGCTGACCTCGGCGGTCATGCACGTCGCCGCCCGGTCCCTGGCCGCGCAGGGACTGTCGATCTTCGGTGACCATTCGGACGTGATGGCGGTGCGCCAGACCGGGTTCGCGTTGCTCGCCTCGGCCTCGGTGCAGGAGGCGCACGATCTGGCGCTGGTGGCGCAGGCCGCCACCCTGCGGACGCGGGTGCCCTTCGTGCACTTCTTCGACGGCTTCCGCACCTCGCACGAGCTCAACACCATCGAGACGCTGGCCGACGACGACCTGCGGGCCCTGGTGCCCGAGGAGCTGATCCGCGAGCACCGCGGACGCGCGTTGTCGCCGGAGCGGCCGTTCATCCGGGGCACCGCGCAGAACCCGGACACCTACTTCCAGGCGCGTGAGACGGTCAACCCGTTCTACGCCCGGGTTCCGGCGGTGGTGGACGAGTTGATGACGCGGTTGGGGGAGCGCACCGGCCGCGACATGCGCATCGTCGACTACACCGGGCACCCCGAGGCGGAACGGGTGCTGGTGCTGATGGGGTCCGGGGCGCACACCGCGGCCGAAACCGCTGCCGCGCTCACCGCCCGCGGTGAGCGGGTCGGGGTGGTGCAGGTGCGGCTGTATCGGCCCTTCCCCGCCGAGGCGCTGTCGGCGGCGCTGCCGGCGACGGTGCGCACGATCGGCGTGCTGGACCGCACCAAGGAACCGGGTTCGCTCGGCGAGCCGCTGTATCTCGACGTCGTCGCGGCCCTCACCGAGGCACATGCCGACGGTGAGCGGGCCGTCATGCCCCGGGTCTGCGGCGGACGTTACGGCCTGTCGTCGAAGGAATTCACGCCCGGCATGGTCGCCGGCGTCTTCACCGAGCTCGCCCGCGAGCGGCCCCGGCGCCGGTTCACCGTCGGCATCGACGACGACGTGTCCGGCACCAGCATCACCTACGACCCGTCCTTCGACATCGAATCCCCCGACACCGTGCGGGCGATCTTCTACGGCCTGGGATCGGACGGCACGGTCGGGGCCAACAAGAACACCATCAAGATCCTCGGCGACGAGGAGCACCTGCACGCGCAGGGCTACTTCGTCTACGACTCGAAGAAGTCCGGCTCGCAGACCGTCTCGCACCTGCGCTTCGGGCCGCGGCCCATCCGCGCACCGTATCTGGTGAGCCGCGCGGACCTCGTCGGCTGCCATCAGTTCCGATTCCTCGACAAGATCGACGTCCTGGGGCCGGCCGCGCCGGGAGCGACCCTCCTGCTGAACTGCAGACACCGGCCGGGCGAGGTCTGGGACGCGCTGCCCCGCCGGGTCCAGGAACAGATCCTCGACAAACGGATCACGCTGTATGCGGTCGACGCGGGCCGGATCGCTCGTGAGGTCGGGCTCGCCGGGCGGATCAATGTCGTGCTGCAGACCTGCTTCTTCGCTATCTCGGATGTGCTGCCGCGCGAGCAGGCCGTCGCCCGGATCAAGAAGTCGGTGGAGAAGACCTACGGCAACCGCGGAGCCGACGTGCTGCGGCGCGAACTGGCCGCGGTGGACCGGGCATTGGAAGAGCTGCACCGGATCGATGTGCCCGACCGGGTGACCACCACGCGGGTGCCGGCGCCGATCGTGCCCGAGTACGCGCCCGAGTTCGTCCGCACCGTCACCGCGGAGATGATGGCCGGGCGCGGGGACGCCTTGCCGGTCAGCGCGTTTCCCGTGGACGGCACCTACCCGAGCGGCACCACCGCCTACGAGAAGCGCAACATTTCGGAACTGGTCGCGGTGTGGGACCCGGACACCTGCATCCAGTGCGGAAACTGCAGTTTCGTCTGTCCGCACAGCGTGATCCGTACCAAGTTCTACGACAAGTCCCACTTGGACGGTGCCCCGGAGCAGTTCGGCTCGGCGGCATTGGGCGCTGTGGGCCTGCCGGATGCCCGGTACACCCTGCAGGTCTACGCCGAGGACTGCACCGGATGCGGGCTGTGCGTCGAGGCCTGTCCTGCCGTGGCCCCCGGCGCGACGGTGACCAAGGCCATCAACCTCGCCCCCCGCGAACCGCGGGTGGCCCCCGAACGCGAGAACATCACCTTCTTCGAGACGCTGCCGACGGCCGACCGGGCCCGGGTGGACTTCGGCACCGTCCGCGGAACGCAGTTCCTCGAGCCGCTGTTCGAGTTTCCCGGCGCCTGCGCGGGCTGCGGGGAGACCCCGTACCTCAAGCTGCTCTCCCAGCTGTTCGGCGACCGGTTGATGATCGCGAACGCCACGGGCTGCTCGTCGATCTACGGCGGCAATCTGCCCACCACCCCCTGGACGACCAACGCGGACGGACGCGGCCCCGCCTGGTCCAATTCCCTGTTCGAGGACAACGCCGAATTCGGGCTGGGGTTCCGGCTGGCCGCCGACGAGCACACCCGGCTCGCCCGGCGGCGCCTGACCGAACTGCGCGAGGCGATCGGTGCCGACCTCGTCGACGACATCCTGACGGCGCCGCAACTGCGCGAGTCCGAGCTGCGCGCCCAGCGGGAGCGGGTGGCCGAACTCGAAACCCTGCTCGCAGAGCTGGATCCCGCCGTAACCGCCGACCTGCGCAGTGTGCTCGACCACCTGGTGCGGCGCAGCGTGTGGATCGTCGGCGGCGACGGCTGGGCCTACGACATCGGTGCCGGGGGCCTCGACCACGTCCTGGCCAGCGGCCGCAACGTCAACGTCCTCGTCCTCGACACCGAGGTGTATTCCAACACCGGGGGGCAGATGTCCAAGGCCACCCCGCTCGGGGCGGTCGCGAAGTTCGCCGCCGGCGGCAAGACGGTCCCGATGAAGGATCTCGCGTTGCAGGCCATCGCCTACGGCAACGTCTACGTCGCCCGGGTCGCGATGGGCGCCGATCCGCAACACACGTTGCAGGCGATGCGGGAAGCCGAAGCCTACGAGGGACCCTCGCTCGTGATCGCCTACAGTCAGTGCATCGCGCACGGCATCGACATGCGTCACGGGATGGACCAGCAGTACCGCGCGGTGGCCAGCGGGCACTGGCCGCTGATCCGCTACGACCCGGTGTTGCGGGCGGCCGGGCAGAATCCGTTCCTGCTCGATTCGCACCGGCCGAGGATTCCGCTCGAGGACTACCGCAGCCGCGAACTGCGGTACCGCGCGCTCGCCAACACCGATCCGGCGGAATACGACCGGCTCCTCGGCCTCTCCGAGGAGGCGATCGCTCAGCGCTGGGACCGGTACGAGGACATGGCGTCGCAAGGGTCGCACCACTTCACCGCCGACGCCCGCAAGGACCGCTGATGGACCTGTCGACGCGGTATCTGGGCCTGGCCCTGCCGAACCCACTGGTGGCGGCGGCATCCCCGCTGTCCCGCACGGTCGACGGTGTCCGACGGCTCGCCGGGGCAGGCGTCGGTGCGGTGGTGCTCTATTCGCTGTTCGAAGAGCAGCTGCTGCGCGAAGCGGAGCGCAATGCGGCACTGACCGAGCACGGTTCGCAGAGCTACGCCGAGTCCCTGTCGTACTTTCCGGAGGAAGCCGTCGAGGACCACGGACCGCGCCGCTACCTGAGTCTGCTCGAACGCGCCGCGCAGGCAGTCGCCGTCCCGGTGATCGGCAGCCTGAACGGCGTCACCCCGGGCGGGTGGGCGGGCTACGCCCGGTCGATGCAGGACGCCGGTGCGGCCGCGATCGAGCTGAACATCTACTACCTGCCCGGTGATCCGCACATCAGCGGCCGGGACGTCGAACAACGGCACCTCGACGTCCTGGCCCGGGTCGCGGACGCCGTCACCGTGCCGGTGGCGGTCAAGGTGAGCCCCCAGTTCAGTTCGATCGCCGAGATGGCGCTTCGCCTCGACGAGGCCGGGGCCGACGGGCTGGTGCTGTTCAACCGGTTCCTGCAGCCCGACATCGATCCCGAAACCCTCACCGTGGTGCCTGCCGTGACCCTCTCGACCGCTGCGGAAACCCGGCTGCCGCAGACCTGGATCGCGTTGCTGCGTGGACGGGTGCGTGCCGACCTGGCCGCGACCACCGGCGTCGAGGACGCCACCGACGTGATCAAGTACCTGCTCGCCGGCGCGGACGTCGTGCAGTCCGCCTCGGCGTTGCTGCGCCACGGTCCCGACTACGCCGCTGTCCTGCTCGACGGCGTGCGCGAGTGGATGCGCCGCAAGGGGTATCGCAGCGTCGACGAGTTCCGGGGGATGCTCGCCGTGCCGCCCGGCGCGGACGGGACCGGCCGCGGACGGGGCGACTACGTGAGCGCGCTCCGCGAGGCCGACCACCGCGCCTACGGCATCCTGTGAGCCGAGGTGGCCGAGTTCATACGCGGTGTGGTCCCGGCGAACCGGGGCCGGCGCCCGGTGCGCCGAGTGCGCCACCCGGGGGCAATTCCACCGCGACGATCCCCGCCCGCTGGGCGTGGTGGACGAATTCGGCGCCCGGACCGAAGAACAACCGGGGGCGTACGGCGTCGAGGCCGATCGGCCACAGCGTGCCGTAGTGGATCGGCACCGCCAGGCCCGCTGCCACCAGGCGCGCGACGACCGCGGCCCGGGACGGGTCGAGGTGGCCGTTGCCGAGGGTCGGACCCCAGCCCCCGACGGGTAGCAACGCGAGGTCCACCGGGCCGACGTGGTCGGCGAGGTCCGGGTACAGGTCGGTGTCGCCGGCGAAGTAGGTCCGCCGGTCCCCCTCGACGACGTACCCGATCGCCGGGGCGAGTTCCGGGCCGCGTCGCCAGCGCCGCCCGTCGTGTCGGGCGGGCACGGCGCGGACGGTGAGCGTGCCGATCCGTGTCTCGTCGCCGGGCCGCAGCGGCACCAGGCGGTCGGCGAATCGGCGCAGCGCGGGCAGGCCGTCGATCGCCCGCCACGGGGCCACGATCGGAACGTCCGGGTCGAGCAGCCGCAGCGACGGCAGGTGGGTGTGGTCGGCGTGCAGGTGTGAGAGCAGGACGGCGTCCGGGTTGCGCACGTGCGGCCCGATCGGGGTGGGCCCCCGGCGGCGGCGCAGATGCGCGACGCGGTCGGTCAGCACCGGATCGGTCAGGACGACCGTCCCGCGGTCCATGATCAGCGCGCTGGCATGTCCGAGCCAGCGCACACCGGATGTGGCGGCATCCGGACCCGGTGGCGTGCTCACGACCCTTACGATTCCAGACGAGGGAAGGGGCCGCGATGCGCACGGTGGGCGGCATGGTGCGGGTGCTCGTCGAGTTCCTGGTGCTGTGGGGGTCGTCGGCGCTCGCGCTCATGGTGCTCGACCGCATCCTCGACGGCATCACCCTGGACCCGTCGGGCTTCACTCCGCTACCGACGCTGCCGGCCGCGCTGGTGCTCGCGTTGGTGTTCGGCCTCCTGAACGCGGCGCTGTGGCCGGTGATGATGCGGTTGATGTCGTGGATCGGTCCGGTGCTGCTGTTCGTCGGGGTGTTCGTGGCGGGCGGTGTGATCATGCTGTTGACGCTCTACCTGGTACCGGTCGCGTCGGTGGACCAGCGCCGGGATGCGTTCTACCTCGCGGCGCTGCTCTCGCTGTTCACCTCCGTCGTCTCGGGCGCCATCGCGTCCCGTTCCGATACCGCGTACCGGCTGATGCAGGTGCGCCGACAGCGGTTCCGGTTGCGTCGCAACACCGCACTCGTGGACGCGTCCCCGGGGCTGTTGTGCATCCAGATCGACGGCCTCGGCTACGACGTGCTGCGTCGCGCGATCGCCGACGGTGTGACCCCCGCGCTGGCGAAGTTGGTGCGCGAGACCCACCGGCTGATGCCGTGGCACACCGACTGGAGCAGTCAGACGGGTGCGACCCAGCTGGGCGTGCTGCACGGCTCCAACCACAACGTGCCGGCGTTCCGCTGGTACGACAAGACCACCGAGCACGTCTCTGTGTTCAGCAACCCGGTCGACAACGAGCAACGCGAACTCGAACGCACCCACATCCCCGGCCTGCTGGCGCACGACGGTACGAGCCGGGGCAACCTGTTCACCGGCGGCGCGCACGACAACGTGCTCGTCGTCAGCCGGATGCGCGGTGCCCGCCTCGGCGGCGGTGCCGGCTACAGCGACTACTTCGCCGACCCGGCGAGCGCGCTGCGCACGTTCATCCGGATGCTCGCGGAACTGCAACGGGAACTACGCCAGTCGCTGCGGCAGAAGCGGAAGGACATCCAGCCGCGGGTGCCGCGGGGCGGGCTCTATCCGTTCGTGCGGGCGTTCGCGACCGTGCTCGCCACCGATGTCGCCGTCGCGGCGGTGGTGGGCGATCTGATCAAGGGGCGCAGCGTCGTCTACGTCGACCTGATCGGCTACGACGAGGTGTCGCACCACTCCGGCATCTCCCGGCCCGAGACCCTCGCGGTGCTGACCAAACTCGACGACGTCGTCGAGATGCTGCTCGCCGTGGTGGCGCAGGCCGATCGGCCCTACCGCGTCGTCGTGCTGTCCGACCACGGGCAGAGTCAGGGCGCGACCTTTCTGCAACGCTACGGGGAAACCTTGGGGCAGTTGGTCATCCGGCTGGCCACCCGGCGCGAACCGGCGAAGCGCCACTGGTACGAGCGCGAATCCGACGTCTCTGCCCAGCCCGGGTCGGAGGGGCGCGCCTACGCCGCGGCCAGCGTGCACTCGCCGGCCGCCGCCGAGGAGGCGCACGCCTGCGCGGGTGAGCCGATCGTGCTCGGCTCGGGCAACCTCGGCCTGGTCTACTTCCCGCACCTGCCCGGACGCGCCGACGTCGACGCCATCGAGGCCGCCCACCCTGGTCTGCTCACCGGGCTGCGCGAGCATCCCGGGATCGGCTTCCTGCTCGTGGCCGCTCCCGGGGGGTCCGTGGTGCTCGGGCCCCACGGCGAGGTCGACGTGACCACGGGGAAGGTCACCGGCCGGAACCCGCTGGCGGTGATGGGCCCCGACGCGCTGGCGAAGGTGCGTCGCACCGACACCTTCGACAACGTTGCCGACATCATGGTCGGCGGCACGTACTGGCCCGACACCGACGAGGTCGCGGCGTTCGAGGAGCAGGTCGGCTCGCACGGCGGCATGGGCGGACCGCAGAGCACTCCGTTTCTCGTCTACCCCGCCGATCTGCCCGCCCCGCCCGAACCGCTGCACGGCGCCGAAACCGTGCACACGGTGCTCGTCGGCTGGCGGGATTTTTCGACGGGACCGCGCCCAGCGGTGACGAAGCAGGACGCGACGACCGGTGCGGATGACCCGGGACGCCCGGCATCCCGGGGCTGACCGCGGGACAGACCGGCCGAGGAGAGGTGGAGCCGGCCGACCGCTTCGAGGCCGAGGGATCTCGGCGCGGCGTGGGAGGACCTCGAGGTCGGGGTCGAACACCTCACCCGATGGGAAGCGGATTGCGCTGGTCACCGACCGGATGATCACCGTCATCTCGTTCCCGGGTGCCGGGGCAGTGGCCGGACATACACTCGAGGCAGTCCTATCCGGCGGAGCACACCGGGACTGCGTGATTCGAGACGAGCATGACCGAGGCGGGTGCGGTTCCCCTCACCGCGGAGCGGTGGAGCGGCTCGTCGCCGAGTTCGACGGCCGTCCCCACCTGCATCGAGTGGAGGCGGTCGTGGCGCCGGCGTCGAGGACTTGCGGGGGTTCCGGTGCCGGACCTGCCCCGAGCTGGTCGAACGATTCGCCCGGCGGCGCCTGCTCGATCCGGTCGAGTCCGGGCAGTGTGCGGTGCCGTAGCAGCGGCGTCGACGCCGCTGTGGCGGTCGAGGAGGTCCGGTCGAGGAGGTGCACATCATGGAGTCGTTCTGGGATTTCCTGTGGTACACGATCGTCGTGTTCGTGTTCGCGGCGTATCTGATCGTGCTGTTCCAGATCCTGATCGATCTGTTCCGGGACCACACCGTCTCCGGCGTGGCCAAGGCCTTCTGGGTGGTGGTGCTGATCGTGGTCCCGTTCTTCAGCGCCTTGATCTACCTCGTGGTGCGCGGCCAGGGGATGGCCATCCGGGCCGGGCAGGCGCAGCTCGCGGCCAGGCAGACCACCGACGAGTACATCCGGCAGGTGACGGCCGGCAGATCTCCGGCCGGGCAGATCGCCGACGCGAAGGCCCTGCTCGACTCGGGTGCGATCACCCCCGCGGAGTTCGCGCAGCTCAAGGCCAAGGCGGTGGGGCAGAATACCGCCGGGCAGGGCACCACCGGGCGCGACAGCATGCCCCGTCGCTGACGAGCGACTGCACGAGGTGCCGGTGCGGGGACCGCCTGCGCCGGCCGTGACCTCGGGCCGAAGTAGACGTGCGGGGTGAAGGTGATGGAGACCGGACCGTCCCGGACCGTTCGCCTGTGGCGTCGGGCCCCGTGGAGCCGCAGTCCTTTGATGCGCCGGTACGACCGGATCGAATGGGTCGATGTGACCGGCACTCCGGTCGCCCCTCCGCGGAGCGGGGCGGACAGTGCCGCCACCGCCGTCGTCGCGGCCCTGGCGGTATGGACGGTGACGGCGGCGGCAGGAGCGGGGCTGTAAGGGCTGCACCGGTGGGCCGAGCATCGCCGAGGGGCGGCCTGGGACAGCGAGTGGCGCGGGCTGGGCACCACGCCGGGATGGCCGGCCTGAACGGCAGGTATGCGGCCGTGTGCGGACGCGCTCGAACGCGGAGCTCAGGGGGCGATGCGAGCGTTCGCGAGGTTATCGATTCTGCTCGGCGTTCCTGATGTCGATGGCGAGTTGGTCGGCGGCCATGTCGGTGGCTTTGGAGACGATCCGGTTGGCGGCTTTGATGTTTGCGACGATCTGATCGGCGAGGTTGGTTTCGTACACCACGATCACGCCGGCCTGGCCCTCGTCGAGGGTCTCACCGAGTTCTTTGACGTCGCTGCGTTTCATCCGGTCGCTGGCGTGCCCCACCACGGCCCCGAGGGCCGTCCCGCCGGCGGCGGCGCCGACGAGACCGATGCCCACGGGCGGGAACAGCGCCGCCACCACACCCACCGCCAGTCCCCAGCCGAGGCCGACCGCTGCCCCGTGGCGGGTGGGTTGTTCGTGCTTCTTGACGATGTGGACCTTCCCGTTCTCGTCCTTGGCGATGACGGACGCGTCGAAGTCGTGGGAGGTGCGTATCTCGCGGTACAGCTGCTCGAGTGCCTCGTAGTCCGCTACGGCGTCGTCGACGCTGTCGTATGCCGCAGCGCTCACGTACAGGATGTCGTGCTCGTGCTTGCTCATGTGCAAACCTCCGAAATCTGATCGACCTGCAGGGGCTGACCGACGGACGTCAGCGCCTGGCGGCCGTCGCGTTGCCGAGGGCGAAGCTCGGCCCGACGGCAGGATTCGTCCTAGTAGTCGGCTCGCGGATTCCAGGTCGACACCGCCCAGATGACCACCACGTCCAAGGCGATGATCAGGATCGACCACCACGGGTAGTACGGCAGCCACAGGAAGTTCGCCAGGATCGACAGTGCCGCGACGACGATCGCCGCTACCCGCGCCCACGTTGCGCCGGTGATCAAGGCGATGCCCACGACCACCAACACCACCCCGAGGACGATGTGGATCCACCCCCACGCGGTGAAGTCGAACTTGAACGTGTACTCCTGGCCCTGGACGAACAACTCGTCCTCGGCCACCGCGGCGATGCCCTGGAGCAACTGGACGATGCCGACGGTGGCCATGATGACCGCCGCCCCCACCGACGTGCCCGCCGCGATGCCCTGCTTGACGCTGATGCTTCCCGGATCGTGACGTACATCCTCGGACATTGCGGTCCCCTTCACAGGTTGGGATGAGACATCAGCAGTATGCGCCGATCCCGCATCCGCCTCGGGGAAAGTGCTGATCTTCCTCACCGTCCGGGGTGAACGGTGCGTGGTCCGGGAAACGGTCTCACGTGCTTTCGCTCGGTTGCACGAGGTGCCTTCCCCGGGCGGACACCGCGCCGAAAGTGGGCACACAGGGCGACCGTCAACGACGAACCCGGTTCCTGCCCCGTACCCGACCCGCTGTGCAGAGGACAGGGCCTCGGGCGGAGTCGGTTCGAGCGTTTCGCTACAGTGGGAGAGGCTCTGCGACGGCCGTTATCGACAGCGACGAGACGGGCCCGATCGACTATCTCGTCATCGAGTGGCCCGCCGCCGGCCCGTGCCCACCGCCGCAGGCGTTCGACATGACCTCGGGCCGGCCGACGATCCGAACAGACCCCACCGGCCTCGTGCAGAGAGGCCTGATTCCGCCGCGGGTGCGCCGATCGAAGTGGTATCGAAACGTGTTCCTACCCGTCCTGTTGTGCGGGACAATACTTCTCATGGACGACAGCGAAGTGCACGCCATCGACGTCGTCCGAATCCGACTCGGCCAGCGCTACCCCGACCTCGACCCCGAGGTGGTCGCGAGCCTGATCGAGGCCACGCTCGGTCGGCTCGACGGATGCCGCATCCGAGACTTCGTCCCCCTGCTGGTCGAACGGGCCGCCACGCGCACACTCGACGCGACGTACCACCGTGCACCGGAGTCTCGAGAACCGATGCGCACACCCGAACCGCCCGCGGTGACCGAGACCGGTGAGGTGCGGACCACGAGCAGCGTCCGGGTGCGGTGGGCCGTTCTCGTGCGTCGCTCACCACGCCAGTCGTAGACGGTGACAAGAGACGGCGAGGCCCGGGTCGGAACCGGAGTCGACGGTCGTCCACCACACCCGGGCGGGCGGGATGCTCGGCACGCAGCCAGGGTGTCGGCGACACACCCATGCCCGAAACCGGAGTCACGTCCTGAATCGGTTGGGAATCCGATACGAATCAACGACGGGGGGCTCAGGGCTGGGGTCCATCGCCAGTCCGGCGACGGCGGCCTTGGCGGTGCGCCCGACCCCGATCAGCGTGGCCGAGCCGGGGCCGGTCCAGTCCCCGTAGCCGAGCAGATGCAGCCGGGGTTCCTTCAACGCCTGGGTGCCCGCCACAGCGATCGAACCGTCCGGCCCACGCAGGTGCAACGGCCGCAGAGGCGTCAGGGCGGGCCGAAAACCGGTGGCCCACACGATCACCTCCACGTGCCGGCTCTCGCCGGTGTCGTCCCAGAAGACGCCGTCACGGGTCAGTCGGTCGAACATCGGCAGCGGATCCAGGGCGCCGCGGTCCCGGGCCGCGAGGACCTCCGGGACCATCACGATGTCACCGAGGTCGGTGATACCGCCCGGATCGGGGCGTCCGGCCGCCAGCGCCATCGCTCGCCGCGAGGCCATCTCGAACAACACGCGTCCGTCGACGTCGTCCGGCAGGAACCGCGGCGGCCGGGGGGTCACCCACGTGGTGCCTGTGACCTCCGAGATCTCGGCGACCAGCTGGGCCCCGGAGTTGCCGCCGCCGACCACCGCCACCGACTTACCGGCGAATTCACCCGGGGTGCGGTACTGCACGGTGTGTAACTGTCTGCCCGCGAAGCTGCGGGCTCCGGGATAGACGGGCCAGAACGGCTGCTGCCAGGTGCCGGTGGCACTGATCACCCGCCGTGCCCGCCACACCTGCTCCGCGGTGTCCACCCGCAGCCGCTCCCGGTCGTCGTCACGGGTGACCGCCCGCACCCGCACCGGCCGCCGCACCGGCAGGCCGTAGCGACGCTCGTACGCGGTCAGATACTCGATCACATGCCGAGCCGGTGGGAACCCGTCCCGCCACGGCGGCATCGGCCATCCCGGCAGCGACGCATACTCCGCCGGGGAGAACAGCCGCAGCGACGGCCAGGTGTGCGGCCACGCCCCGCCCGGCGCGGACCGGTCGTCGAGGATGACGAACTCGTGCCCGGCCCGGCGCAGGTAGTACCCGGCGGCCAGGCCGGCCTGCCCGCCCCCGATCACCACGACGTCCACCTCGATCGCGCTCATCGTCTCCCTCGTCACCCGTGGCCCGCCGCCGTGCGCGGACCGTCGATCTCAGCCGTCAGGGATGGTCGGGGGCGTCGAGCAGGCTCCCCGCGGCGATCAGGGCGGCATTGACGATCAGTCGTTCGGGGATCTCCTCGAACGTGACCGGTCCGAGTGCGACGGTCCGGCACGGGGAGTCGCCGCACACCGAGCAGCAGCAGCTGCTGCCGACGTCGGCGTCGAGCCAGTCCTCGAGCGGGCGGCCGGCGATCCAGATGCGGTTGGATTCGGCCGGGTTCGCGGTGAAGGCGGCGTCGTCGAGTTCGCGGACCTCGAGCTCCGGTGCGATGCCGAGCGGGCGCAGGACCTGCTCGAGCGTGCCGACCGCGTGCTGGACCTGCTCACCGGTGCCGGCGCAGCGGCGGCACGTCTGGCCCTGGCTGACCAGGCGTTGCCAGACGATGGGCAGTGCCGTCATCGCACACCCCTTCTCGGTTCGCGGGGAAGGTGGGAGTCGCCCCGGGCTCCAGTGTGGCCGACCCGGCCGGGCCGCAGGGCGTGTCCCGACGGATCCGGCCGGGCCCGCCCTGCGGTCGGGTCAGCTGCGGACGGCGCCAGGGACGAGTTCGGCGATCAGTGCCTCGACCCGCGTCTTGATCTCGTCGCGGATGGGGCGGACCGACTCGACGCCCTTGCCGGCCGGGTCCTCGAGCACCCAGTCGCGGTAGCTCTTGCCGGGGAAGACCGGGCAGGTGTCGCCGCAGCCCATGGTGATCACCACGTCGGAGGCTTTGACGGCGTCGGTGGTGAGGATCTTCGGGGATTGGGTGGAGATGTCGATGCCGAGCTCGGCCATGGCCTCGACGGCGGCGGGGTTGACCTGATCGGCGGGGGCGCTGCCGGCGGAACGGACCTCGACGGCGTCGCCGGCGAGGGCGGTGAGGAATCCGGCGGCCATCTGGGAGCGACCGGCGTTGTGCACGCACACGAACAGCACGGACGGCTTGGTGGTCATCGAGGGAACCTTTCGGGTGTCAGACGGTGGGAACGGCGGTGAGGTCGGCGAGCAGAGCGCGGACCCGGGCGTCGAGGTCGTCACGGAGGGTGCGGACCACCTCGAGGGATTGTCCGTCCGGGTCGGGGACGGTCCAGTCGAGGTAGCGCTTGCCTGGGTAGACGGCGCAGGCGTCGCCGCAGCCCATGGTCACGACCACGTCCGCGGCGGCGACGACGTCGTCGGTGAGCGGCTTGGGGAACTCGGCGCCGAGATCGAGTCCGAGTTCGGCCATGGCCTCGACCACGACCGGGTTGATCGCCGCGATCGGCGCGGAGCCGGCGGAGCGGACGTGGACGTGGCCACCGGCACGGTGGTCGAGCAGGGCGGCGGCCATCTGGGAGCGGCCGGCGTTGTGTACACAGACGAACAGCACCTCCGGAACGTCCTTGGCGACGGCGCCTTCGGCCTGGGCCAGCGCGGTCAGGCGTTCGGCGGCGAACCGCGGGGCGAGCGCGGTCAGGTGGGTGTAGACGGTGGCGGTGCGGCGCAGTGCCGCATAGGACTCGAACACCACCCGTTCGACGGTCTGCGGGGAGAAGATTCCGTCGTACTTGTCGGCGAGGTGCTCGGCGGCACGCTGGAGTACTGCCTGCGGCATGAGCAGTTCGGGCTGGTGGCGGTCGGACATGTCGTCTCCCTGGCTCTCGGGCTTCACGAAGCAGCGGGGGTGGCGGAGGGGGTGAAGCGCTTGCGCAGGGCGAGCGAGACGTAGACGAGGCCGACGAGCACGGGCACCTCGATGAGCGGCCCGACGACGCCCGCGAGGGCCTGCCCGGAGGTGACGCCGAAGGTGGCGATGGCCACGGCGATGGCGAGTTCGAAGTTGTTGCCGGCCGCGGTGAACGCGAGGGTGGTGGTGCGCTCGTAGCCCAGGCCCATCGCGGCGCCCAGGAGATAGCCGCCGCCCCACATGATCGCGAAGTACGCCAGCAGCGGCAGGGCGATGCGGGCGACGTCCCACGGGTGGGAGGTGATCTGCTCGCCCTGCAGCGCGAAGAGCATCACGATGGTGAACAGCAGCCCGTACAGGGCCCACGGCCCGATCCTGGGCAGGAACTTCTGCTCGTACCAGGTCCGGCCCTTGGCCTTCTCGCCGAAGTGCCGGGTGAGGAAACCGGCGAGCAGCGGGATGCCGAGGAAGATGAGCACCGACTTGGCGATCTGCCAGGGCGAGACGTCGAGGGTGGTCTGTTCGAGTCCGAGCCAGCCCGGCAGCACCGAGAGATAGAACCAGCCGAGGCCGGCGAACATGATCACCTGGAAGACGGAGTTCAGCGCGACCAGCACGGCGGCGGCTTCGCGGTCGCCGCAGGCGAGGTCGTTCCAGATGATGACCATGGCGATGCAGCGGGCCAGACCGACGATGATCAGTCCGGTGCGGTACTCGGGCAGGTCGGGCAGCATCAGCCAGGCCAGGGCGAACATCAACGCCGGCCCGACGATCCAGTTCAGGACCAGCGAGCCGATCAGCATCCGCCGGTCGCCGGTGACGGTGTCGAGCCGGTCGTAGCGCACCTTGGCCAGCACCGGGTACATCATGATCAGCAGGCCGAGGGCGATCGGCAGCGAGATGCCGTCGATCTCGACGGCGGAGATGATGTCGCCGAGGCCCGGGATCAGGCGGCCGAGCAACAGGCCGGCGACCATGGCGACGCCGATCCACACCGGCAGGAACCGGTCGAGTGTGGATAGCTTGCCGACCACGGCCGGATGGTCGCTGGTGGTGGTCACGAGGCGACCTCCTCGAGGGTGACGGCGGGCGTGCAGGACGAGGTCGCGACGATCCCGGATTCGACGGACAGCACCGCGGACAGCTGGGCCAGAGCGGAGGGGACGACCCGGTAGTGCACCCAGGTGCCGCGACGTTCGCAGTCGAGGAGGCCGGCCTCCCGCAGCACCTTCAGATGGTGCGAGATGGTCGGTTGCGACAGGTCGAAGGACGGTGAGATGTCGCACACGCAGCACTCGCCGCCCTCGTGGCTGGCGATCAGGCTCAGCATCCGCAGGCGCACCGGATCGCCCAGGGCCTTGAACATGCGGGCCAGGTCACCGGCCCAATCGGAGGTGAGCGGCTCGCGGCTGAGCGGCGGGCAGCAAGGCTCGTCCCCGCGCGGCGGTTGATTCGGCATGCGTCTATATTGACGGTTGTCGAAACACGGCGTCAAACGGACAGCCGGCCCGGTCGGAAGGAAACCCTCACGTGCGCACACCCTCGGTGCTGTTCGTCTGCGTGAAGAACGGCGGCAAGTCCCAGATGGCCGCCGCGCTGATGCGCCAGGCCGCCGGCGGCCGCATCGCCGTGCACTCCGCCGGAACGGCACCGGGTCCGGCGCTCAACGCCCTCTCGGTGCAGGCGCTCGAGGAGGTCGGCGCACCGGTGGACGGCGAGTACCCCAAGCCGATCGATCCGCAGCTGCTGCGGGAGGTCGACCTCGTCGTCACCCTCGGCCGCGACGCCCGCGTCGACGCGGCGTACGTGGAGAACTGGGACACCGACGAGCCGTCCGAGCGCGGCATCGACGGCATCGAACGGATGCGCCTCGTGCGCGACGACATCGCCGCCCGCGTCGACGCGCTCGCCGCCCGCCTGCTCGACTCCGCCTCCCCCACCCGCTGATCCGACCGATCCAGGAGAAACTCATGAGCACCATCGCAGTCTTCGAGCCGGCCCTGTGCTGCAACACCGGCGTGTGCGGCGACGACGTGGACCGGAACCTCGTCACCTTCACGGCCGACATGCAGTGGCTGAAGGATCAGGGTGCCGCCATCACCCGGCACAACCTCGCCAACGATCCGCTGGCCTTCGCGCACAATCCCGCCGTCAAGCGCTTCCTCGAGGTCGCCGGCTCCGCCGGTCTGCCACTCGTGCTCGTCGACGACGTCACCGTGCTCACCGGCCGCTACCCCGATCGGACCCAGCTCGCCGCGTGGGCGGGACTCGACGCCGCGCAGGCGCCCGTCGGCGCGACGATGCTGAATCTCGCGGACGATGCCTGCTGCACACCCGGCGACTCCACCTGCTGCTGAGCTGTCGAGGACGAGGAGATCACCGGATGACCACCCCCACGTTCCTGACCGACCCGCCGCGGTTCGTGTTCTTCACCGGCAAGGGCGGCGTCGGCAAGACCTCCATCGCCTGTGCGAGCGCGCTGAGCCTCGCCCGCGCCGGGAAGAAGGTGCTGCTGGTCTCGACGGACCCCGCCTCGAACGTCGGCCAGGTCTTCGGCCTGGCGATCGGCAACGCCCTCACCGCAATTCCCGCGGTGCCGGGCCTGTCGGCGCTCGAGATCGATCCCGAGCAGGCCGCCGACGCCTACCGTGAACGCATCGTCGGACCGGTGCGGGGTTTGCTGCCCGACGCGGAGATCGCCTCGATCACCGAGCAGCTCTCCGGTTCGTGCACCACCGAGGTCGCGTCCTTCGACGAGTTCACCTCCCTGCTGACCGACACCGACGGCGAGATCGCCTCGTTCGACCACGTGCTGTTCGACACCGCCCCCACCGGACACACCATCCGGCTGCTGCAGCTGCCCGGGAACTGGACCGAGTTCCTCGAGGCGGGCAAGGGTGACGCGTCGTGCCTCGGACCGCTCGCCGGGCTCGACAAGCAGAAGGTCATGTACGCCGCCGCGGTCGACGCACTGGCGGACCCGCAGCGCACCCGGCTCGTGCTCGTCGCCCGCGCCACCCGCTCCGCCCTCGCCGAGATCGACCGCACGCACGGCGAACTCGCCACCCTCGGGCTGAGCCGCCAGCACGTCGTCGTCAACGGCGTCCTGCCGGCGCCGTCCGGCGACACGGACCCTCTCGCCCTCGCGATCCACCGTCGCGAACAGGCCGCATTGGCGGGCATGCCGGCGGCGCTGAAACCGTTGCCACTGGACCTGATCGAGCTCAAGGCCGCGAACATGATCGGTCTCGATGCCCTCGGGACGCTGTTCGAGACGGCCGACGGCGGCATGGACCTCCCGCCGGAGACCGGCGCGGTGTCGGAGGCCGCGGATGCACCGCTGCGCGCCCTGATCGACGAGATCGAGCGGGACGGGCACGGTCTCGTGATGTGCATGGGCAAGGGCGGGGTCGGGAAGACCACGGTCGCCGCGGCCGTCGCCGTGGCCCTGGCCGAACGCGGACACGAGGTCCACCTGACCACCACCGACCCCGCCGCACACCTGACCGAGACCCTGCACGGCGACGTCGAACACCTCCACGTCTCGCGCATCGATCCCGCCGAGGCCACTCGCGCCTACCGCGAGCGGGTGATGGCCACCAAGGGTGCACACCTCGACGAGCAGGGCCGCGCGACCCTCGCCGAGGACCTGCGCTCCCCGTGCACCGAGGAAGTGGCTGTCTTCCAAGCCTTCTCGCGAGTGATCCAGGAGTCCCGGCGCAAGTTCGTCGTCGTCGACACCGCGCCCACCGGCCACACCCTGCTGCTGCTCGACGCCACCGGGTCCTACCACCGCGACGTCACCCGGCAGCTGGGCCCGGGCCTGCACGCCGTCACCCCGATGATGCGCCTGCAGGACCCGGCTTCGACCAAGGTCCTGTTGATCACCCTCGCCGAGACCACCCCCGTGCTCGAGGCCGCCGGGCTCCAGGCCGACCTCGAACGTGCCGGTATTCACCCCTGGGCGTGGGTGATCGACAACTCCGTGGCCGCCGCCGCGCCCACCGCGCCGCTGCTGCGCCGCCGCGCCGCCGCCGAGCTCGAACAGATCGACAAGATCCGTACCGAACTCGCCGATCGCTACGCGGTCGTGCCGCTGCTCGCGACCGAACCGGTCGGGGTGCCGGCGCTCAGGGCGCTCGGCGAAGTGTCCGCCCCGGTCGCCGTGCGGTAGCGCCCGGTTCCGACATGCGCGATCCCGCCCCGGCATCCGGGGCGGGATCGATGCGTGCGGCCGTGATCAGGCGCCGGCGGCCTCGAGGCCGGTGGTGATGTCGGCGAGGATGTCGTCGATGCCTTCGATGCCCACGGCGAGGCGGACCTGGCCGGGGGTGACGCCGGCGGCGAGTTGCTCGGTGGCGGTGAGCTGGGAGTGGGTGGTGGAGGCGGGGTGGATGACCAGCGAGCGGACGTCGCCGATGTTGGCGACGTGGCTGTGCAGGGTCAGTGCGTCGACGAACTTCTTGCCGGCGTCGACGCCGCCGGCGAGTTCGAAGGTGACGATGGCGCCGGTGCCGCGGGGGGCGAGCTGCCGGCCGCGCCGGTACCAGGGGGAGGAGGGCAGGCCGGCGTAGGACACCGCGGTGACCTCGGGGCGGGTGGTGAGGAATTCGGCGACGCGGGCGGCGTTGGCGACGTGCCGTTCCATGCGCAGCGACAGGGTTTCCAGGCCCTGGGCGATGAGGAAGGCGTTGAACGGGGAGACCGCGGCGCCGAGGTCGCGCAGCAGTTGCACGCGGGCCTTGAGGGCGTAGGCGGGGGCGCCGAGGTCGGCGTAGACCACGCCGTGGTAGCTGGGGTCGGGGGTGACGAACTGGGGGTGCCGCGCGGTGCCGTCGGGGCCGGTGGCGGTCCAGTCGAAGGTGCCGCCGTCGACGAGGACGCCGGCGATGGCGGTGCCGTGGCCGCCGAGGTATTTGGTGGCCGAGTGCACGACGATGTCGGCGCCGTGCTCGAGGGGGCGGATCAGGTAGGGGGTGGCGACGGTGTTGTCGACGATCAGCGGCAGGTGGTGCTCGTGGGCCACCCCGGAGATGCCCGGCAGGTCGAGGAGGTGGTTCTTGGGGTTGGCGATGGTTTCGCCGTAGAAGGCGCGGGTGGTGGGGCGGATCGCGGCGCGCCACTGGTCGAGGTCGTCGGGGTCGTCGACGAAGGTGACCTCGATGCCGAGTCGGGGCAGGGTGTAGTGGAACAGGTTGTAGGTGCCGCCGTAGAGGTAGGGGCTGGAGACGAGGTGGTCGCCGGCGGCGGCGAGGTTGAGCACGGCGAAGGTTTCGGCGGCCTGGCCGGAGGACAGCAGCAGGGCGGCGGCGCCGCCTTCGAGGGCGGCGATGCGTTGTTCGACCGCGTCCTGGGTGGGGTTCATGATGCGGGTGTAGATGTTGCCCGGTTCGGTGAGGCCGAACAGGGCGGCGG
This sequence comes from Rhodococcus sp. M8, assembly GCF_015654185.1. Lineage (NCBI taxonomy): Bacteria > Bacillati > Actinomycetota > Actinomycetes > Mycobacteriales > Nocardiaceae > Rhodococcus > Rhodococcus sp. M8. Next base: position 3,105,908 of record NZ_CP064065.1, on the reverse strand, counting down.
CGTGGTCGGTGCTGTCGAAGGTGTAGCTGGTGGTCTGGTAGATCGGCAGGGCGCGGGCGCGGGTGTCGCCGCCGCCGGGCTGGCCCACGTGGATCTGCTTGGTCTCGAAGCTCCAGCCGGCGGCGGGATCGGTTGCGGGGGTTTCGCTCATGGGTTGCTGCTCCGTCTTTCGTTCGACAATCGTCTCGAGGTGACGTGACGCTTCCCGCGCGGGACTCGACACGGGGAACGCCACGTCGGATGCACAATCGGGATGCCCGATACGGGCGAGGTCCGGGTGCGGCCGGTCAGGCGGCCGGACACCCGCAGATACACATGCGCACGGCCCGGCAGCGGGCGGAAGGCCCCGGCATTGCCTGCATTCGTGTCCGGCTCACGCGCCCGACACTATCTGTTGTGCGGGGCGCCGACCAGCGCTCCCCGGAATTCACGCGATCTCGACCACGGTCCGCACCGGGGTGGGGTTGCGCGTCAGATCGAGGACGGGGCAGTGGGCGTCCACCGCTTCCTGCAGTTCGAGGTAGCGTTCGCGCGGCTCCGGTCCCGACAGCGTGACGGCGACCCGCACCTCCCCGAATCCGGGGCGGACGTCGTCGAAGCCGAAGAACCCGCGCACGTCCAGATCGCCCTCGGCGCGCGCCGAGATGTCGTCGACGCGGATCCCGAGCCGCTCCGCCCAGACGCGGTAGGTCACCACCTGGCAGGACAGCAGCGAGGCGAGGTAGTACTCGACGGGGTTCGGCGCGGTGTTCTCCCCGCCCAGGGCCGGCGGTTCGTCGACCTCGACGCTGAACCTGCCGAGGGCGACGGTGCTGGCGACGGCGTCGTGCCCGTGCGCTTCGGCGCGGAAGACGGCGTGAGCCCGGGTGGGGTCGTCGGCGATCGCCTCACGATTCGTGTCGATGACGGCGCGCAGGTGGGTGGACGGAGCAGTGGTCATGAATGTGCTTCCTCGACAGTCGGTTCGGGAGAGAGTCGGGCCTACGGGCACGGACACGTGGACGTCGCCGTGCGGGCGAAGTCGATGTGGCGGCGACGGGTCAGCAGGAGCACGGCGCAGACCGTAACCAATTCCCGACCGGAAAGCTAGGGATAGGTGCGTGTGTTCCGCGGCTCAGTGGGTGCACCCGGCGGGCGTCAGTTCGGCCAGCCGGGCGATCACGTCCCGGGCGGTGCCGCCGGCCGAGAGCACCCGCCGCTGCCGGACGGCCCCGTTGCCGCACGCCAGCACGGTGTGCAGACCCTCGCGGGCGTGCTGGTAGCTGCCGAGGTCCTCGAGGGCCGGCCGGACGTGCTCGATCATCGCCCGGAGCAGGTGCGCGGTCGGGCGACGGGCGGTCGACGGAAGGTCGATGCCGTCACCGGGCAGCCCGTCGTGCGCCGCGCGCCAGTACGCGGCCCGCAGCACTTCGGAGGAGAACGGCTCGGCGATGCGGCCGGCATCGAGGGCACGCAGAGCGGTGAGCACCAGAGCACGGACGAGGACGGCCACGAGGACCGTCTCGGTGACGGTCGAGGGGACATCGCACACCCGCACCTCGACGGTGGGGAAATTGGTCGACGGGCGGACGTCCCAGTAGACCATCGCCTTGTCGAGGATGCTGCCGCACTCCAGCATCGCCGCGACGGTGCGGTCGTACTCCTCGAGGGACGAGAAGTACGGTGGCGGACCGGCGCTCGGCCAGCGCGACCACAGGATCGAGCGCCAGCTCGCGTACCCGGTGTCGACGCCGCGGTGGATCGGGGAGTTGGCCGACAGCGCCAGCAGGGACGGCAACCACGGCCGGAGATGATTGCTCACCTGCACGGCGGTGGCGCGATCCGGCACGGCCACGTGCACGTGACAGCCGCAGATGCCCTGTTCCCGGGCCAGCATGCCGAAGACGCGTTCCATGCGCAGGTAGCGCGGCTTCGCCGTGACCGGCAGCTCGCGCGACCCGACGACCGGGACACCGACCGCCACCAGCCGGGAGCCGCAGCGGCGGGCGGCCTCGGCGACCAGGGACCGCCGGGTGGACAGGTCGGTGTACAGCTCGAGGGCGTCGTGGCACACGCCCGACGCCGTTTCCACCTGACACCGGTCCAGCTCGTACTGCAGTTCCACGCCGAGGTCGCGGGCCTGCGCGACGACCTCGGAGTTGTTGACGGCGGGTTCCCCGGTTTCCGCGTCGACGAGGAGGAACTCCTCCTCGACCCCCACCGTGGGGAGGTCGGACGATGTGGCCATGGTGCTCCCGGCGGGACTCGCGGTTCGTACCTGAATTCTGCGCCGCCGGGGACGGTGCTGCAGCACTTGCACGAATCCGGGTTTGCCGATCGGCGTGCGTCGCCGTCCGCACGGTACGCACGCTCCCCGGCTCCGCGGGCGACGAACACGTACAGGACCGGTGCCTCGGCCGGAGCGGAGAATCCCGTCGACAGCGCCCCGGCCGGCGGTCCGGCCGAGTAGGGTCGATTCCCGGACCGTGGGAGGCGTAGTGAACGAATCGACACCGGTTCCCGGAGGGGCGTGGCCGACTCTGCGAACGGCCGACTGGGCCGCGACCCGGGACACCCTGCACATGTGGCTGCAGATCGTCGGCAAGATCCGGCTGGCCCACGCGCCGATGGTCAACCACTGGTGGCAGGCGACGCTGTATGTCACTCCACGCGGGCTGGGCACCTCGTCGATCCCCTACCGGCACGCCGCCTTCGACATCGAGTTCGACTTCTGCGAGCACCGCCTGCACATCCGCTCGAGCGACGGCGGCAGCCGTTTCGTCCCGCTCACCGCACAATCGGTGGCGGACTTCTACTCCCGCACTCTGGGCGCCCTGGACGAGCTGGGCATCGCCACGCGAATCCAGGGCACCCCCAACGAGGTGGATCCGGCGATCCCGTTCGCGCAGGACCGCGAGCACAACACGTACGACCCCGATGCGGCCCACCTCTTCTGGCGGCAACTGCTCCAGGCCGACCGCATCCTCCACGAGTTCCGAGGGGACTTCCTCGGCAAGGTCAGTCCGGTGCACTTCTTCTGGGGCGCGATGGATCTCGCCTGTACCCGCTTCTCCGGACGCACCGCGCCACCGCACCCCGGAGGAATCCCCAACTGTGCCGACTGGGTGATGACCGAGGCGTACTCGCACGAGCTCAGCAGCTGCGGATTCTGGCCCGGCGGTGCGGACGAAGGGGCCTTCTATTCCTACGCCTATCCCGCACCGGAGGGCTTCGCCGCGCATCCGGTGCGCCCGGACGCCGCCTACTACTCCGCCGAGCTGGGTGAGTTCCTGTTGCCGTACGAGGCGGTGAGGACCGCCGCCGACCCCGACGCGGAACTGCTGCGGTTCCTGCGCAGCACCTATGAGGCAGCCGCCGAGCTCGGCCACTGGGATCGGGCCTACCTCGAGCGTCGACCGCAGTGAGCACGTTCGACGAATCCGGGCGGCCCGACGGCCGGGCGGGGTCGCGCGAGACCCCACGAGCTCGCGCGACCTCCGAGGCGGCGGCTCAGAGGAGATGGACCTTCTTGTAGAGGATCTTCGACGGACCGCCGATCAGGCCGACGCTGTCGAGGAACGTCATCAGCTTGGCGCCGGACTTGCGCACGCGGTCGTGGTAGTGGGTGTTGTTCCGGGCCGCGGCGATTGCCCGGTCGCGGTCGACGCCCGCGTTGCTGTACACGTCGGGGTGGATCATGCTCTTGACCACGAAGTACACGGTCACGGCGGTGTTGATGCGCTCGAACTGCAGGCGGGCGCGGCTCGCGCCGGCCAGCCGGCGCGCGACCTCCTCGCGGGCGAACCGGATGTGCCGGGCCTCCTCGAGAACGTGGATCTTGCTGACCGTGCGGGTGACCGGCTGGACGCGTTCGTCGCGCATGAAGTCGCGCTGCATCATGTCCAGGATCTCCTCGGCGGCCATGACGCTCGCGTAGGCGTTGGCGCCCCGGAAGAATCCGCCCCACAGCCGGCCGAGGCGGTGGATGTAGCGGGCGGGACCGTAGTCCGGCATGCCGAGGCGCTCGCCGGCGCGGCCGAACATGACGGAGTGACGGCATTCGTCGGCGACCTCGGTGAGGGCGAACTGGACGTGGCGGGAGTGCTTGTCGCGGTTGTAGACGTCGCGCAGCAGCATCTGCATGAGCAGGATCTCGAACCACAGACCCACGCTCGAGACGCTCGCGGCCTCGTGCTTGGTCAGCTCGATGCGCTGTTCCTCGGTCATCTCGTCCCACAGCGCGGTGCCGTACAGCGTGCTCCACTCGGGGGTCATGCCGTACTTGTCGGCGGGGACGGGGGCCTCCCAGTCGACCTCGACCGTCGGGTCGTAGGACTTGCGGGCCGACGAGGCGAGCAGGCGCTGCGCCGTCTCCTCGCGGTCGGAGAGCGGGACGCCGGGGACGAAGCCCGTGCTCTCGGCTTCCGACGGGCGGGTGAGCGATGCGGTCATGTCTCCACCTTTTTAGTGTGACGACTGGTAACTGTTAATCCGAGGTTACCTCGTCTGCCGTCGACGCACAACAAGTCGTGGGCGTCCAGGCGGTCACCACCCGCGCGGCACCGCTCCCGCCAGTGCCGCCGCCCCGTGCTCCCAGATCGCCTGTTGCATCCTGTGCGGCAGTGCACAGCGAGCGACTCCGCGCTCGGGTCCGCGCGGACCGGCGGCTTCGGTGACGACCACCGCGGCAGCGAGTGAATCCGAGATCGCACTGCTCGCCGGTTCTGGGATAACCCCCGCGACCGGCGCGATCCGGTCGGAAAAGGCCGCTGCAGGCACGCTGCCGGCGAGGGCGACGTCGATCGCGTCCCCGAGCTCAAGGAGGGTGACGTCGACCACGGACGCGACACCCTGCTTGGTGTAGAGACGACGATTGCGTGCGTCGAGGAGGCTGTGCAGAGGCCCAGGCCGAATCTCATGGCGGGCAGTGCGACCGTCACTTCCCAGTAGGAGCCGCGGGCCGAGCACGGCCTGCCGTGCCCAAGAGCGCTGGGACGTCGTCCTCCCACGACGTCGTGGTCGGCTCTCCGGCACGCCGTGCTCTATCTCGGCTACCCGGATGGCTCGTGCACGCGGGCATCGAGTTCATCTCCGGCCCGCTGGCAGAGGACCGCACCGGTCGAGCGAACCGCTGCGCAGCGAGGTCGAGGGCCTGCGCAGCGCCGCTCGCGGCGACTACCGGGTCCTGCTCCGCATCGACGACATCGACCACCGCGTGCACTTCTACCGAACCTGAGCCCCCTCGAAGCCGGTGAGCACGCGCAAGATCGACTCGGGCTCTCGTATCCTTCAGCACGCATCCAGTCGATGAACTGGCAGATCAGCGTGGCGAGGGGGGTGCCTCCCGCGTGCGGGGGGACGGGCTCCCTCGCGCAGAGGGCCGAAGCTGCCTTGAGAATCTCGTTGTCTTCCTGGGGATCTCGAACCTGGCGTTCGAGTTCTTGGATCCGCTGCTGCTCGGCCGTCGCCACACCGGGGGCTTTGTCGGCATCGATCAATGCCTGGCGCGTCCACATTCGCAATGACTCGACACCGATCCCGAGCTTCGGGGCGATGGCTTTGCACGCCGCGAACGGCGACGGGTACTCACCCGAGACGGTCCAAGGCCATCCTCACCGCTCGCTCACGCTGCTCGGCAGAGTAACGCTTGGACATGATGTGCATCCTTTCCCGAGAAGAGACGCGGCATCAAACCCGGGACGGTTCACCTTGTCGTGGACGGTGTGCCAGCCGCACCGGTACTTGGCGGCGACGGCGGCCACCGAGCGGTCGTCGTCGAGGATGGCCGCGGCCGTCATCGTCTTCGCTCGGGGGTGACCCGGGCGTGGGGCGGGATGCCGGGCACCGACTCGGTGAAGACCTTCCGATCACAGACACTATCGGCGCACAACTACTCCCGCATGCTCCATTCGAGCCGGGGGACGATGGGGGCCGACCTGCACATCGCGGGGACGGGTGGTGACCCAGTCCTTCGACCGCGTCGACCTCTGCCCGCACTGCGGGCACACCCCGACCCATCGGGGGTCGGGGCCGAGCCGGACGATCCGACTGCCGTCGTCGACGCGCCGCACCGATTCGACGACGACGCCCTCGAGAGCGGGCAGCAATGAACTACCGTGGAGCATGGCCGCGTTCCTTGCCGGTCTGGTCGCCTGAAGAACATCCAGTTCACAAGGGCGCGAGCACTTTTCGATCATCGACACGGCGCGGGGTCGGACAACATCACGCCCCGATCAGCTGCGAAGGGTCGCGTTCCGACTCCCACGACCGCGCAATTGCATGCGTATATGAATGCTTATACACATGACATATGACATGCAGTTAGCTACTCTCTGAGTTCGATTTCGTTCGGAGGCGAAGGGTGAGGTAGATGACACATATGCTGGAGGGCAAAGTTGCCGTTGTGACCGGCGGGGCGAGCGGAATCGGTCTCGCTACAGCGGAACGCTTCGTCTCCGAAGGCGCGAAGGTGGTTCTCGGGGATGTACAGGAAGAGCGTGGTCGGGAAGCGGCGGCCCGTCTCGGTGACGCCGCCCTGTATGTAGGTACAGATGTGACCGAGGAGTCCTCGATCGAGGCGCTCGTGGCCGCGGCCGTGGAGCACTTCGGACGGCTCGATATCATGCACAACAATGCGGCGGCACAGGGCGACGTCGCGGCGATCGTGGACCTGGACGGGGAGTCTTTCGAGTCGGTTCTGAGACTGGTAACCCGCTCGGTATTGCTCGGTCACAAGTACGCGGCCCGTCAGTTTCTACGTCAGGGCGGCGGCGGGTCGATCATCACGACGGCAAGTTCGGCATCGCTGGAGGCAGGCTGGGGTGCCGCCGGTTACACGATCGGCAAACACGCCGTTCTAGGTATCGTGCACCAGGCGGTGGCTGAGTTCGCTGGTCTCGGGATTCGCTCGAACGCAATTGCCCCCGGCATCGTCATCACTCCGATCATGGCGTCGTCGTTCGGTGTTCCTCCGGAGACGGCCGCGGACTTCTCGGAGTTTCTCTCGAGCCGACTCGGCCTTCACAACCCTTCTGGGCGGGTGGCGCAGCCCGACGATGTCGCCAAGGTCGCGCTTTTCCTGGCCAGCGACTTGGCATCGCATGTGAACGGAGCGACGATCAATGTCGATGGGGGTGCGACGGTGGTGGCGCTCGGTGACGCCTCCGCGGCCGGCGTGACGAAAGCCGCCATGGAGTACTCAGCGCGCTGATCCTTCCCCAGTCGCCGCGTGCCGGGCGGGGGCGCCCGCAGTCCGCCCGCGGCACTCCGGCAGGGACTCCCGTGCGGCGCGGGATCTGCGGTACTTGGTGCTCGTTGTGCGCTGAACGTGCTCGCTGGCGGACTGTGCGGGGTCGGGGTTCACGACGGCAGCGCGATCATTCCGGCATCGGAGAACGCGGATGGAAGCGGTTCCGCGGCGTAGACCCCGGCGGGTACGCCCTTGTTGAGATCGTCGGCGGCCGACTGCGCCCAGGCTCGGTCCACGAAGCGGAGTCCGGTGACGGAGTTGCCGGTCTCGATCACCCACCACGTGTTGTCGGCGCGATGATGGCGAACGTAGTGAGGGGAGGGCGAGCACCGGTCTATTGACCTGGGCTTTCGCGTCGGCGTCGCAGTGAAGGAGGGGCGATGGGGCATGTTCGCTGTCATCATGCATGCAGAATATAATGCAAAAAAGCATTTGCAACAGTCTGTTGTGCGGATTCACTTGCATCGGGCCGAGGTCACGAAGTGGCGGGGAGAACTTCTTCCGGGCGCAGCGTGCCCTGGACTCGACGAGGGGATTGCGGGCGACAATTGTGCATGACAAGATGCACACCAATCTGAACGCCACTAGAGGGACGAGGGTGACTCGATGGTTACCGCGACGCACGTATCGGATCGGCCGTCCGCGCTGCGCTTGACCGGACTGGCAAAGTCCTTCGGTGCTACCACGGCGCTCGCGCCGTTCGACCTGGAAATCGCACAGGGCGAGATCCACGCCCTGGTAGGCGAGAACGGCTCCGGAAAATCAACCTTCATCAAGATCCTCGCTGGTTACCACGTCCCCGACGGGGGCGACGTTCAGGTCGCCGGCGATGCACTGGAGTTGGGCTCTCCCGAATCGGCGCATCGGTTGGGAATCCGCTTCGTCCACCAGGACCTCGGTCTGATCAATGATCTGTCCGTCGAAGACAACCTGTACCTGACCAACGGCTTTCCCACTCGCCTGGGCACCGTTTCGGCCAAGAAGGCGCGGGCCGGCGCGCAGCAGGCGCTGCGGCGCCTCGACTTGGCCGTGGACCCGAGCGCAAAAGTCGAGACGCTCTCCCCCGCCCAGCGCACAGGTGTAGCGGTGGCTCGGGCCCTGTACCCCGACCCGACTGCGCCTGTACGGGTCATCGTCATGGACGAGCCGACGGCGACGCTCCCACAGGAGGAAGTCGTTCACTTGCTGTCGCTGGTGAAGAGCGTGGCGTCGACCGGTGTCGGGGTCATCTTCGTGACCCATCGGCTCGATGAGCTCTTCGGCTTCGCCGATCGGATCACCGTCCTGCGCGACGGGGTCAAGCAGGCCACCCGCTCCGTCGCCGAGCTCACCCGACGCGAGATCGTCAATCTCATGGTCGGCACCGAGTTCGACGAAGCGCACGCAGAGGCAACAAACCTCCCGCACTTCGAACGGACACAGGTTCTCTCGGTGAGTCACCTGAAATCCGTTCCGTTGCGAGACGTCAGCTTCACGGTCGCGGCGGGCGAGGTTCTCGGAGTCGCCGGTCTGACCGGATCAGGGCGAGAAATCCTGTTGTCCGCAGTGTTCGGGGGATGTCCGCGCGACGGGGGCGACGCTCACGTCGGATCCGATCGACTGCCCGCCGGTCGTCCGGACCTGGCAGTGCAGTTGGGTGTGGGCTACGTACCGCCGGACCGCAAACTGAACGGCGCACTGCTCGATCTGACGGCCCGGGAGAACCTGGTCCTCCCTCGTCTCCGTCCCTTCTGGAAATTCCCCCGATTGCACAAGAGCGCAGAGTCGAACGAAGTTCGGCGGTGGTTCGAAAAGCTCGACATTCGGCCGCGCGAGGGGCTCACGCGGCCACTGGCGACGTTCAGCGGTGGGAACCAGCAGAAGGTCGTACTGGCCAAGTGGCTCCGTCTCGATCCTCGTCTGCTGTTGCTGGACGAACCGACACAGGGAGTAGATGTCGGAGCCAAGGCGACGATCTACCACCATCTGCTCGAGGCTGCCGGGACGGGGACAGCCATCGCCGTCGCCTCTTCGGACTCCGACGAACTGGCCGCCATCTGCAACCGCGTGATCGTCCTCAGAGACGGCCGAATAGTGGCCGAACTGGTCGGTGATGCCGTCACCGCCAAGAACATCTCGGCTGAAGCGCTCGGCAGAAACCACGCCGACTTCGACGGTGCACCCGACCCCTTCGTCGCCCAGGCGTAGTGCATCGACGATCCCGCACGTTCCCCCGAAAGCAAAGAGAGAGATCAATAATGAAGTCGATGGCAGGTCCCCGACTCGATCTCGGGATGGACCGATTCAGCGGGCTCTACTTGTGGGCCCTGTTGATCGTGATCTTCTCCCTGTGGATCCCGCAATTGTTCCTCAATATGGTCACGTTCAGATCAGTCGCGTCGGCGCAGGCCGTAGTTGCCATCCTGGCGATCGCTGCGACCATTTCGCTGGCGTCCGGTGCCTTCGACGTCTCCATCGGCGCCGTGGCAAACCTGTCGACGGTCGTGGCAGTCGCGATGCAGACCATCTACGGCTGGGGCATGTGGCAATCCATCGTGCTTGCTCTGCTCATCGGGCCGATCGTCGGTTTCGTCAACGGATTCGTGATCGTTGCGTTGAAGGTGAACCCCGTAGTTGCGACGCTGGGCATGGGCTCCGTACTGCTGGCCGTCCAGGAGATCGTCACCCGATCCTCGCAACCGGCACCGCCGAGCTCCGAAACGTGGATGAATCTCACGCTGACCCCGATATTCGGAGTTCAGGTCATCGTCGTCTACATGATCGTCATCGCGTTGGTGGTCTGGTGGGCGACGGCGCACACACCGGTCGGTCGCCACCTCTACGCGGTGGGCAGCAACCCCGAAGCGGCGAAGCTGTCGGGCGTCAGGGTTGGGCGAGTGCAGTGGCTCGCCTTGATCGCCTCGTCGACGATCTGTTCCATCGCGGGCGTCCTGTATGCCTCCGCGTACGGACCCTCGCTGACCTACGGCGCCAGCCTGCTCCTGCCTGCGTTCGCCGCGGTATTCCTCGGTTCCACGCAGCTGATACCCGGCAGGTTCAACGTCTGGGGTACCTTGATTGCGGTCTATGTTCTGGCCACAGGCGTCCAGGGGCTGCAGCTCGTAACAGGGGTGTCGTGGCTCAACCAGCTCTTCAGCGGGCTGGCCCTCATCGTCGCTGTCAGCCTCGCGGGATGGCGTCAGCGTAAGGTGGCCGAGGCCCGTCGGATCGACTCGGCGCCCCCGGGCAAGGTCGGCGGAGACGGTCCTGCAGGGAATCGGCCCGACGCCCTGTCGACATCGTCCGCGTCCGTTCCGGCGAACTGACATCGGGTCATGCGAGCTCTCGTCACAGGAGCGAGTCACGGTGGAATCGGTGGCGCCATCTGCCGCCGCATGGTGTCCGATGCACTCACCCGCGATGAGGTTGCCACTCTGGTCCTCTCGGCGACGGGTGGCGACCGCGGCCTGAGAACGCTGGCGGAGGAGTTGCGCGGGATGGGCGCAGCTGTGCACGTCGACGTCGGCGATCTGAGCGACCTCGACTATCCACGCGAACTTGCTGCTCGTGCTGTCGACACCTGTGAGGGCTTGGATGTCGTAGTCGCCAATGCCGGCCTCGCGCAGGCTGTGCCCCTCGGTGAGGCCGAGGTCGAGCATTGGGAAACGATGCTCGCCGTCCACGCCCGAGCCTCGTGGTTGATTGCCAAGGAAGCTTTTCCGGCTCTTCGTGATTCGAAAGGAAGCTTCATTGCTACGGGGTCGGTCAGTGGAATCCTCCCACACGGTGGACTCGGGGCCTATTCGGTGGCGAAGGCTGCACTGATCATGATGTGTCAAACCTTGGCCATGGAATGGGGCCCGTCCGGGGTGCGAGTCAACGTCGTGTCCCCGGGCCCGATCCGGACGCCGATCAACTCGAAGCTCGGCAACGACCCTGCCGAACTCGAGGCCAAGGCCGCTCGGCGGGCGTCGATCCTCCCGATCAGGCGTCTGGGGCGCCCCGACGACGTGGCCGCAGCGGTGGCGTTTCTCGCAGGACCTGATGGCGGATTCATCACCGGTGAGAACTTGGTTGTCGACGGCGGACTTTCTCGCTCGGTGAATCAACACGTGTGACGGACCCGGCGCTCGCGGTCCGAGATGCGTTTCGTCGATCGCATTCATATGAACTACCGATCTGGTCTGAGGAGGCCGACAATGGCGTTGTTTCGAAGGTTCACAGCATCCGGAAGATGGGCGATCGTCCGCGGCCGATCCAGAAGCGCAACAACTGTACTCGCGCTGACATCCTGCGCGATCATGCTGGCAGCATGTGGTAGCGCGACAGACACCAAGGGATCGGCGGATACGAATCCGGGCACAGCCGGCCCCGGGGTCGCAGCTGCTCAGGAGGCCTACAACCAACTCCGCCAACCCAGCGAGGGGTTGGGCGGGTTGACGACGAAGCTCGGGAGCACGCCCGAGCCTGGAAAGACGATCGTTCTCATGCGGTGTAATGCCACCACATGCGACAACTACGACCGGGCGATCAAGGAGGCTGCAGCCGAGGTCGGCTGGACCGCACGCTCGATTGCATACAACCTCGCCGATCCGGCCACGCTCAGCTCGGGTCTCGACACCGCTCTGCAGTTCCATCCGGCCGCGGTGCTGGTGCCCGGAACCGAGCCGGAGGTGTGGGCGGCCTCACGAAAGGCATACGAGCAGGCTGGTGTGCCGATCATCGGGCTGACCCTGCCGACGCTCGAGCCGAGCGCCAACCCGCCGATCTTCAACATCCTGGGGGATCCGTACCTCGAGGCCCAGGGGAAGGCGGCCGCCGACTGGTTCGTCGCCGATTCCAACGGCAGTGGTAAGGGTCTACTGCTGTCCATTCCCGCATATCCGCTCTACAGGACCATGACGGACAGCGTGAAGGCCGAGGCGGCGGCCAAGTGCCCCGATTGCACGCTCGAGGATCTGGAGATCACCATCCCGATGGTCAGCGCGCAGCAGATTCCCCAGGCAGTTGTCAGCGCACTCCGGCAGGATCCTTCCTACACGCACATCGTCACCATGGACGGGCGCTTCCTCGTCGGACTCTCGGCTCAGTTGAAGGCCGCCGGGCTGGACAATATCCGGGTCGGCGGCACATTCGCCCGGCCCGACAATGCACAAGAGATCAAGAATGGGACGATCGTCGCGCTGACGAATCAGTCCGAAGAGCAGCAGATCTGGCTGGCGGTCGATGCCGCCCTGCGGATGTCGCAAGGAATGGACCTTCCGACCGATCTGTACCAGCAGCTCCCGGCGTTCCAGATCGTCGACAAGTCGAACATCGATTCGCTGCCGGACCCGTTCAACACCCCGCAGGGCTACCGCGAGAAGTTCAAGCAGCTCTGGCTGGTCGAGTGATCCGTTCGCGCTCTGAATGCTGAGTCGCAATGCGTACGGTACCCGCTCGACGGGCGGGTACCGTACGCATCCCAGCGCGTCCGAGTGACAGTAGCGTCAGCCGAATACGTTGGTCTTGCCAGGGTCTCGTCGAATGATCGGGAACGTGTACGTCCAGTACGGCATATTCTCGTCGGTAGCCATCCACACGTCTCCGGGCTTTCCGTTCTCCAATGCGTTTATCACTGCCTCGGCTTGGAAGCTTGCCGGCGCGAACTCGCGACCCTCGTGGAGATCCGGGGGGATGATCGCGGTGTTCGTCCCTCCCGGGCAGAGGGCCTGGATACGTATCCCTTCGGCCTCGAGTTGAGCGGTGACCGAGCGGAGGAAACCGATCACCGCGTGCTTGGACGAGCTGTAGACCGGATCGATGGGCAGCGCAGTAACGCCTGCGTTCGACGCGGTGACAACGATGTCCGCCGGCGGTGTGGCGAGGCCCCGCGCGGCCAGCACGCCGTTGACGACTCCTTCGTAGTTGACGGAGAACACTCGGCGAATCACCTCGGGGGTGACCCATTTGAATCCGTCGGTGCCGATCTCGACGCCGATCGGCGACGATTGGACCCCGGCATTGAGGTGCAGGACGTCCAGGCGGCCGTGGTTCTCGATCGCGTGCGCGAACGCGGAGTGGTATGCGGCGGGATCCGAGACGTCGAGAGTCACGTACTCTGCGCCGATCTCGGCAGCCACCTCGTCGCCGTCGCGCCGTACGTCACCGATCAGCACTGTTGCTCCCAACTCGACCATTCGCTGTGCCGTCGCCTTTCCGATACCGGATCCGCCGCCGGTGACGAGCGCTACTTTTCCCGTCAAGTTCATCTTCTGTCCCCTGTAGATCGGGCCGTCGCAGGGACGCAACGGCTGACACTCCACACTAGCGATTTGTCACACATAAATGCATACTTAACTGCACAATATCCTCGAGGAAGGGAGCGTCTGGTGCGCCATGCAGGACGAGAGGTGTGGTTCATTACCGGTGTCGGTAGGGGGTTGGGCCACGGCATCGCAGAGACGGTATTGAGGTCCGGACGGACGGTGCTCGGGACGGTCCGACGTGACGGCGACGCAGCGGACCTCCGCGAGAAGTACGGGGATCGCATTTGTCTGGTCACCGCCGACGTGACCGATCAAAGGAGTGTGTCCGCCGCCGTCGCCGCTGCCGTCGATGTCTTCGGAAGGATCGACGTACTCGTCAACAACGCGGGCTACACGCTTGTCTCAGGTATCGAGGACGCGACAGACCAGCAGATCCGCGACCAGTTCGAGACCAACACGTTCGGGACGATGAGCGTCACGCGCCAGGTGCTGCCCGTCATGCGCAAGCAATCGTCGGGCCGAATCATCATGGTGTCCTCGGTTGCGGGAGCGTCTGCGGCACCGGGCATGGGCTATTACGCCGCGACGAAGCATGCGATCGAGGGATTTGCAGAGTCGCTGTCGAAGGAAGTGGCTGACCTGGGCATCAAGGTCAGCATTGTCCAGCCGGGATTGTTCCGCACCGACACCCTCGGCTCGTCCATGCAATCCACAACCCCCAGCGACGTCTACGAGAGGTCGGTAGGCAACCTCCTGAGCGCTCTCACCGGTCTGAGCGGCTCACAGCCCGGCGACCCGAGTCGTCTGGGTGACGCGCTCATCACTCTCGTCGAGGAGGAGAACCCGCCGCTGCGGGTACCCATCGACCCCGGCGCCACCGGATCGGTCCGGGGCCGACTCGAACAGCAACTCGCAGAGCTCGACGAGTGGGGGCCGAAGCTCGCCACCGAGCCCATCGGCTGAGTGCTCGAGGGGTCCCTGCCGAGCGCCGAAACCTACCAGGCGGCGCGGAGGAGTGCGAGCACCTCCGCGCCGCCTGGTAGGCCCGGCGCTGTGCTCACGGCGAAGTCGGACATCGCTGCGTCCGAGAGGTCCGCAAGAGCATCTTTGCCGACTCCGATATCGCGCAGCCGGCCGGGTGTGCCGAGCTGCCGGAAGAGCGAGTCGAGGGCCTGCGGAACCCGTTCGGAGCGAGAGATTCCCATCGAAGTTGCAGCCGCCAGGCGACCGGGGTGGTGCGCGGCGACACGATCCAGGACGTGCGGTAGGAGGATCGCTTCTACGACACCGTTGGCGACGTTGTGGTCATGACCGATCGTGTGCGCGAGCGCCGCACCGAGTCCGCCCCGGGCCGTGTCGGTTCCGTCGCCGGCCATGATGGCGGCGAGGGCAAGTTCGGTGCGCGTCGACCCGGCCGAGAGACCCTTTTGTCGCTGCAACAACGCACTCAGCCGTCGAGCGGCGTGAATCAGAGCCGAATCCGACCAGTCGTTGGCGGACACGGAGATCAGTCCTTCGAAGGACATGCACAACGCGTCGAGCGACGCACTCAGCACCAGTTCCTCGGGCGCTGTGGCCACGAACTCCGGGTGGACAGCGATTGTGTGAGCGCGGGTCTTCGGGTCGAAGAGCGCAAAACGGTGTCGGTGGCCCGGCCGGGTCACCGCGCTTCCCGCCTTGCTCGTCGCTGTCGTCGGCGTGGTAGGAACAGCGTACATCGGCAGTTTCGGCGCGTTCAGGCGCGGACTGACGAAACCCTCGGACGTTCGGTGGGTGGCGAGTTCACGAACCGGCCTGTCTTCGGCATGGAGAATGTTGGCCGCCCGCGCCGTGACCATGACCGAACCGCCACCGACGGCGATCAAAGCATCCGTCCTGTTGGCCGAAATCGCTTCGACTGCAGCCAGTACCGCATCGAGGGGACTGTGTCGACGCACCTCGGCGAATATTCCGGTGACGCGTCCGGCGGCGGCTGCATCGAGAAGGCGCCACAAGTCCCGACGGGCTCCGAGCGACGGTCCGGTCACAACCAGCGCACGCTGCCGCCCGGAGCGCTCGAGCGCTTCGCCGATGGATTCCAAACTGTCCGGTCCCCACCGCACACGCAACGGCGCACGCCGGAACTGCCCGGCGGGGCCCGGTGCGGAACCGATCATGCGACGACTACGGCGGCATCCACGGTTTGGGGGAGGTTCGTCTCGACCGAACGGCGGATTGCGGCGTGGACGGCGGTGTTGGCCACACCGTCATCGAAGGTCGGCAAGGGCGGCCACTCGGTGCGCTCGCGCCCGAGAATCCGGTCACGAAAGGCCTCGTGCAGCAGTTGGGTAGGCCTGATGAATCGAGTGGCGCCCGACAGCGCTGCGGAGAGCGTGTTCGAACTTGCAATGCCGTCGGCCCGCCTGGTGGGCATGTCCGAGGGATCGCCCACCAGATCGGCGCGCGGCTCGACGATGCGCTCGGAAGTACCGTCGTGCACCATGACGGTGCCGTCCATGGCTGTCCACACGCTGCCCGCGGTACCTGTGACCCGTTGGAGGTTGACCATCGGCCCGTACGCGCCGATCGAACTCTGGATGGTTCCCATCGCGCCGTCCACGGTTGTGAATTGCACCAGGAAGGTCTCGGGTGCGTCCCAGTCGTGCTTGGTGACCTGTCCTTCCATTGCGGTGACTGTGGCGAATTCTCCGACCGACATCCGAATCTCGTCGACGACGTGCTGGATCTCGGCATTCGGCCAGCCGCCGAAATTTTCCTTCTTCTGGAACCAGCCCGGAGCGCTGGCCTGTGGACCCGCGATGATTCCGTTGATGCGGACGTGCGTCACGAGAGTGGGGTCACCGATGACTCCGCTGCGAATCGTCTGTGCAGTAGCGGCCATATGCGGCTGCCAGCGGAACTCGTGCCCGACCGCGTGAACGACACCGTTGGACCTGGCGGCATCGCGCATGCGGATCGCATCCGTGAGCGTCGTGGCGAAAGGCTTCTCGCACAGGACGTGTTTGCCGGCGGCCACCGCCGCAAGGACGACGTCGACGTGGGTTTCCGGCGGGGTGGCGACGACAACGGCATCGATGGAGGCGTCGGCGAGTACTCGGTCGAGGTCAGTGCTGGCTTGTGGTACGTCCGATGCGATCGCGCGCTGACTCGTGCGCTCGGGATCCGTCCCGACGAGAGTCCGGACATCGAATCCGGCCGCGCGCAGCGCAGGAACGTGGGTCAGGCATCCCCACCCTGTCCCGACGACGGCGACGCCGAGCGAACGGTTCTGTGTGTTCACATCTTTCACGATGTCCTCCTATGGTGGGTCGTGGTGGTCACGAGTGCAGTCCATTACCTGCCGGTGGTTCGACAGGAGTGAGCGTTCCGGTGGCGGCGGCGTGCTCGATCGCGGACAGCAGCCGATGGTGCCGCACGCCGTCCGCGAAGTCCGGAAGAGTCTTCGTCCCGGCGTGAAGACCGTGAACCAGTTGTTCGTACGAGTGCGCAACGACGTAGGCCGGGGTCGTTTCGGGTAGCCCGTGAACGCGCTCGTATTCACCAGGCGTCGGAAGCGGGTGGAGCTTCTGGTCGTCCCGGCTGGCTATCGCAATCCGTACCATGCCCATCTGCATATGACCGTGGACACCGGTGACGACGATGTCGCCGAGCGTTCCGTTGATTTCCCAATGGAAGTTCGTGGCCTTGGACATGCCGCCTCGGTAGTGCACGACCATGGGGATTCCCGACCCCAGTGTCCCCATCACGGCAATCTGGTCCGGGGTGCCTCTTTCATGGACCCGTCCGTCGGGGGACTCGACGGCCGTAGGCCGCCGGACGGCGGTGGTCGCCTGCACGCTGGTCACATTTCCCAGGACGGCTTCGACACCTGCCAAGGTGTGCCCCATCGGGATGGTCAACATCGTGGCACCCTCGGCCGGATCGAGAAGATAGATTTGATCGGATGCAATCGTGGGACCCCACGTGGAGCCGGAAGCGAGAATCGACGTCGACAGGATCTCGCCGATTTCGCCGCTGCGGACGACATCCCCGAGGTGCGCGATGAACGGCGCCGAAAGGACCTGAAGACCCACGAAGTGGGGTACGCCGGCGTCTGTCGCTCGACGGGCCAGCTCTTGGGCCTCCGACAGACCGTTGCCGAGCGGCCACTCGCACAGGACGGCCTTACCTGCAGTCAGTGCGGCCTCGACCAGCTCACGGTGGCGGGAAACCTTGACGGTGATGACTACGAGGTCGACGTCGTCCGAGCCGGCAAGTTCTTCGGCCGTGTCGTAAACCCTGTCCAAGCCGTGGGCCACCGCGGCCTTCGCGCTCGACTCCGGCGAGCTGGCGCATCCCCCGACAAGTTCTATCCCCTCGACCGCGCGAATGGCGGGCACGTGCGCATGGGCGGCCCATCCGCGCTCAGCGCTCAACCCGACGATGCCCACTCTCAGTGTGTCGGTCACGTCAGGTTCCCGAGCGCGGGCGACGGGCTCGGCAGTGCATCCATGGTGGTCGCCAGAACGTCCAACCGGCGACGTGAGGATCCGAGCAGGCGAGCCGTCGCCGTGGCGCGTTTGAAGTAGAGGTGGCCCGGGTGCTCCCAGGTGTATCCGATGCCGCCCAGTACCTGGAGGAGGTTCGCGACAGCGCGGAGCGAGTGCGACGAACTGTACACGCATGTGAGGTGCGCGGACTCGACGAGGTCCGCGGTCGTCGTCTTCTCGTCGGCGGCGAGGGCCGCGGCATGATAGACGACCCAGCGTGTTGTCTCCGTGTCGATGAAGACGTCGGCGCACCGATGCTTGATCGCCTGGAACCCCCCGATGGGACGTCCGAATTGCACGCGTGATCGTGCATATTCCACGACCATGTCGAGTGTTGCGGACAGGCAGCCTAGTTGGAGGGCGGCCAGTGCGATGCTCACCAGTGCATACGCCCGCTCCAAACCGTCGGCACAGCCCGCACCGCTCAATCGCTGCGCCGGGGTGGCATCGAAGGACACATCTGCCAGGAGGAGCGTCGGGTCGAGACTGTCTCCGGCCGTGCGGCTCAGACCCTCGGCGTCGGTGGTATCGACCAGGAACAGGGCGGGCCCATCCGGCGTCGCCGCAGCCGTGAGGACGACATCGGCGATCGCACCGTCCAGCACCCATCGACGCCGTCCATCGATCGTCCAGCCTTCCTCAGAACGGGTCGCACACACGTCCCGTCCGGCCAGGTCTGGCTCGCCGACCGCGTCGAGCAGCGCCCATGTGGCCGTGATGTCACCATTCGCCAGAAGCGGCAGCCAGAGGGACCGTGCGTCTTCGGTGCCGGTGCATGCGATGACCGGTGCCGCGAGGGCGCTTGTGGCGACGAGAGGTGAACTTACGAGGGCCCGGCCGTACTCCTCCAGAAGCAGGCTGAGCTCGACGATGCTTGCCCCCGAACCGCCGTACGCGTCGTCGATCGTCAGGCCCGGGAGTTCGAGTTCGTGGGTCATTGCGCCCCACAACGCCGGGTCGTATTCCTTCCCGCCGTCGACGATCGCGCGAAGTCCTTTGTCGCCGTACCGTTCGCCGAAGAATGCACGGAGCATCTCCGCGAAGTCGCGCTGGTCCTGACTCAGGTCGAAATTCATCTCTGTCACCCGGCCTTGGTCGGAGGTACTGGACGCGGCTCTCGGGGTAGGCCGAGCACCTGTTCCCCGATAGTGTTGCGCTGGATCTCCGACGAGCCTCCGTACACCGTGCCGGGGCGGGCGTGGAGATAGTCGGCGATCCATGCGGTCGACGAGGCGGAATTCACACCGAGCGGTTGGGGACCCAGATTGATCTTGGACTCCATGCCCGATGGTGTGAGGGCCCTGGGACCCAGGACCTCGACCGCGAGTTCGGTGACGCGTTTGCGGTACTCGGACATCATCAGCTTCGAGATCGACGACTCCGGCCCCGGCGGTCGTCCGGAGGCGGTGACCGTGAGATTGCGCAGCGCCAGGCAGTGCATAGCGTGCACAGACGTCCAACATTCGGCAAGCCTCCGCCGAAGCTCGACGTCGACGATGCCGAATTCGCGCATGGCGTCACGGAGCCGTAGAAGTTCGAGCTTGGCGGCGAGGGCAGCTGCGATACCACCCGAGCCTCGTTCGAAGCCGAGGAGTGTGAGGGCTACCTTGGCACCGTCGCCAGGTTTGCCAACGATGTTCTCCGCAGCTGTCCGCGCGTCCGTGAAGAACACTTCCGCAAGCTCGAACCCTCCGTCCATGGTCTTGATACCGCGGACTTCGACTCCCGGTTGATCGTAGGGAATCAGGAGGAAGGACAGGCCTTTTCCCTTGGGAAGCTCGGGCTCGGTGCGTACCAGCGCGAAGATCCAGTTGGCATGCGTTCCAGCGGTCTGCCAGATCTTCGAGCCATTGATGATCCACTCGTCGCCGTCCAACACGGCGCGGGTTCGCAGCCCGAAAAGATCCGATCCCGCCTCCGGCTCCGAATATCCCTGAGCCC
Source organism: Rhodococcus sp. M8 (assembly GCF_015654185.1). Taxonomy (NCBI): domain Bacteria; kingdom Bacillati; phylum Actinomycetota; class Actinomycetes; order Mycobacteriales; family Nocardiaceae; genus Rhodococcus; species Rhodococcus sp. M8. The sequence continues at coordinate 3,085,983 of NZ_CP064065.1, read as the reverse complement.
ACCGGATGTCAGCGCTGATGGTGCGTGGAACGAAATGCTTTTTCTGCGACTCCGTCCCCCAGTGCATGAGGGTGGGACCCAGAAGGGTCATGCCTACCGGATCGGTGGGGAGGGCGTACTGAGGAACTCCGGCGCGAACGAACTCTTCGGCGACGATCGACTGACTGGTCAGATCGAGACCGCCGCCGCCGTACTCCCTCGGCCATCCAGGGGCGATGAGGGCGTTCTCGACGAGAAACGCCCGCCAGGTCGCATTGAACGACTCGCGCTCGGCGGGATCGAGAGCGCCGACACCTTTCCAGTCGGGGGGCAGCTCCTGGGCGAGAAGCGAACGCACATGCGTCCGGTACTCCTCGGCGGTGGTGGGGAATGTGATGTCCACAAGACTCCAGGTGACATTGTGGGGTAACGGAGATGAAGTTCATAGGCAGGTTTGCATACAATCTGGAATATTGCAAGGTAAGAAGCGCTCTACCTGCGGGGTTCCTGGCGGATTCGGCGCTGCTCGACGGCGCCGCAGTGGAAATTTGGCATGCAAGATGTAATACTTTCATATCGATTGTCGAGGCATGGAGGTTTACCTGTGGGTATCGAAGAGCATGTGCCGCTGGATGGATCAAGTTTGCTTGTCGGCGTGCGTGTCGTAGAGCTGTCGTCGAGTGTCGCAGGCGCCTACGCGGGCCGGCTGCTGGCGGACATGGGAGCAGCGGTGTCCCGCGTCGATTACCGGCTCGAGACCTCCAGCTCGGAAGCGGCCACACCTCTGCTCGAGCAGTGGCTCCACAAGGGAAAGACGACTTGCGTGCCGGGCAGCGACGAGGTGCTGGCCGCTCTCGACGCTGCGCACCTGGTTATCGCGGAGGCGGATCCGGGTGACCGCGAGTTCTGCGCCTACGCGGTCGGCCTGGAACAGCGAGCGCGAGAACTTCCGCACCATCCCGTCGTCGTCATGCTTCGTCATGGCGTGCAGGACGGAGTGGGGATTCCCGGTACCGCATTGACGATCTCGGCTTGGTCGGGGATGAGCTGGGCGATGGGAAATCCGGATGACGCACCGCTGACGTTGCCGTTCGATCTGGGGGCATACGAGGGTGGCATTCATGCGTGCGCTGCAGGGCTCGCGGCGCTGCTCGCTCAGCCTTCCGCGTTCGGATTGCGGCACGTGGACGTGTCCAGCCGTGACGTCCTGACCTACTTCACCGGCATGATCACGGCGAACTTCCTCCCGTACGAGCGGCCGTGGACTCGGGACGGCGCCCGGCCGCCCGGGTCCGCCGGCGTCTACCCGGCCAGCATCTTCCCTTGTAAGGACGGCCACGTCGTACTGATGTGCCGGTCGCAGAAGGAATGGGACGTCTTCATCGAGGGGATGGGCAACCCGGAGTGGGCCGCCGATCCGAAGTTCCGCGACCCGCGGGTCGTTGCCAGGCTATACGCGGACGAAGCTGATACCCACCTGATGCCATGGATCCTCGACCGTACGCAGCAGGAACTGTTGGATTTCGGCACGCGACTGGGTTTACCGATCGCTCCTGTCCGCTCGATGCGCGAGGCCATCGACGAGCCACAGCTTGCCCACCGCGGCTACCTCGAGAATCTGCCGGACACAGACATCCGTGTCCCCACCACGCCGTGGCAACTCCGGGAGTCCCTTGCCACTGCCACCGAGAGCGGTCGTCCCTGGCCCCTGACCCCGGATACGGCACGCTCGGCAGGGCAACTGTTCGAAGGCCTGCGGATCCTCGACTTGTCGTGGGTCTGGTCGGGGCCACTGGTGACATCGGTGCTGTGCGACCTCGGCGCCGAAGTGATCAAGATCGAGCACACGAACAACATGGACTCGAGCCGAACGAGGGGACGAGCCCGCCGCAACGGAGTCGAGATCGAGGGTCCCGAGCACGAGGTCACCCCTTATTTCAATCAGATGAACCACGGCAAGCGCAGCGTCACCTTGAATCTCAAGGAGAAGCGAGCTCGCGAGATTCTGCTCGACATGGTCGAGCACTGCGACGTCGTGGTGGAGAACATGCGCCCGGGGGCGCTGCGGCGGCTTGGGCTGGGCTACGAGGTACTCGCCGAGCGCAACCCCGGCGTCGTCCTGCTCAGCATGTCCATGGCTGGTCAGAGCGGGCCGCTGAGCGGCATGAAGGGATATGCAGGTGTCATGGCCGCCATGTCCGGGATGGAATCGCTCATCGGGTACGACGAGGACACCATCGTCGGCAGCCTCGCCCCGGCACTGGGAGATCCCAACGCCGCGGGACACGCATTGAGTGTCCTGTTCGCAGCCCTGTTCCGCAGACGTGAGACGGGCCGTGGAGCGTGGATCGACCTGTCACAGACCGAGGCGCTCATGAACGTCCTGGTAGGACCGATGATCGAGAGTCAGATCAGCGGTCGGGTCGGCCCGCCGGCCAACACTCATCCGCGATTCGTTCCCAACGGCCACTTCCGGTGCGAGGGTGACGATTCGTGGATCGCGTTGTCGATCCGACGCGACTCGGAGTGGGCGGCTTTCACCGAGCTGGCGACCGCCGGCGCATTCGAGGCTCGCCCCGAGTGGTCGACCGCAGCGGGCCGATCGAAGGACGTGTCGAGTGTGGAGAGGGCGGTCGCCCGGTGGGTGTCGACGCGAAAGCGCGACGAACTGCTGGACGAACTGCTCTCACGGGGCATCGCCGCGGCTCCGGTAGCGTCTTTCGAGGATCTGGTCACCTCCGACTGGAAGGCCGAACGCGGGCTCACCGCCATCGTTGCGCATCCGTATCTCGGGAAGACCGAAGTGTTCCTCGTGCCTTGGCGGTTCGCCGGTCAGGGCCCTGCGACCCCCGCACCGGGCCCGATACTGGGCAGCTCGACCCAGGCTGTGCTCGACGAGCTGCTCTCCCTGCCGGCGGACGAAGTGCACCGGCTGCAACACGAACAGATCCTGTACTAGGGCGAGGATTGACACATGCCGATCGACATCCGCGCAGTCGGTAAGCGAGCCGATCCGTTTCGTCGAACGTGGGACTCCACCGACGCGCTGCTGTACGCGCTCGGTGTCGGTGCCGGTCAGGAGGATGCGTCTCGTGAACTGCAGTTCACCACGGAGAACACAGCTGGAGTGGAGCAGCAGGTTGTACCCAGCTTCGCCATCCCTGTGGTGCAGACAGGACTGGGGAAAATTCTCACTTTCGGTGACTATCCCCGAGGATCGCTCGTTCACGCCGAGCAGTCGCTGACCGTGCATCGCCCGCTGACACCTGCCGGTTCGGTGACTGTGTCGGCGCGCATCGCATCCATCGCCGACAAGGGGTCGGGTGCACTCGTACACATGGAGACGGAGGCGGTCGACACCACGACGGGGGAACCGGTCGTCTCCACCAGACTGGGATACTTCATCCGCGGTGAGGGCGGCTTCGGTGGTCAGCACGGTGACCTGAGTGGTGGCACGCCGTGGAGTGAGCCACTCGGTGACCCGCACGAATCCATCGTCGTGCCGACGCGTCCGGACCAGGCACTGCTCTACCGGCTCAGCGGTGACCGAAATCCGCTTCACTCCGATCCTACGGCCGCCGGTGCCGCCGGCTTTCCGCGACCGATCCTTCACGGCTTGGCCACCTACGGAATTGCGACCCGCGTTCTGACGAATCGATTGCTCGACGGTGACCCTGCTCGTTTCGGCTCCATTTCGGCTCGCTTCACGAGACCGGTCTTCCCGGGAGACACACTCGTCGTCCGCGTGTGGCGCACCGAAGAGAGCGTCGTCTTTCGTGTGCTGAACGACGCCGGCGCCATAGTGCTCGATCGCGGCAGGCTGACCGGCCACTTCCTCGATCGTCACCCACCACAGTCTTGATCGACGGAACGATCCACCTACGGACGAATCGGATGAGTAAACAAAGGAGACACCATGGTTGATCTCAACGGTCGCGTGGCTTTCGTGACCGGCGCCGCACAGGGAATCGGCGCCGCAACGGTGATGCGGCTTGCCCGCGCGGGTGCCGATGTGGCGGTCGTCGACATGAATCTCGACGGCGCAGAGGAAGTTGCGTCCTCGATCCGCGAGTCGGGCGGAAAGGCGATCGCCCTGCGGTGCGACGTCTCCTCGAGCGAGGCCGTCAACGCCGCGGTTGCGCAGACGAAGAGCGAGTTGGGCCCCGTCGGGGTGCTCGTCAACAACGCCGGTGTGCTGCGCGACAACTACCTGTTCAAGATGTCCGACGACGACTGGGACACGGTGATCGACACCCACCTTCGAGGTACCTTCAACTGCACGCGCGCGGCCCAAGCGCACATGGTTGAGCAGAAATGGGGAAAGATCGTCAACGTCAGCAGCGTCGCGGCGCTGGGAAACACGGCGCAGTCGAACTACGCTGCGGCGAAGGCCGGCATCCAAGGACTGACGAAGACGCATGCTCTCGAACTCGGCAAGTTCAATATCAACGTCAATTCCGTTGCGCCGGGGTTCGTCGAGACTGCGATGATCCGGGCCACGGCCAAGGCACAGGGTGTCGACTTCGAGGTCTACAAGCAGCGTGCCGTAGACCGCAATCCCATGAAGCGCGTCGCTCAGCCGGAAGACATCGCGGGTGCCATCGCACTCCTCTGCAGTGACGATGCGTCCATGATCAACGGCCAAGTGATCTACGTGGCCGGCGGCCCTCGGACCTGACGGAGCGCAAGATGACGATTTCCCTTCGAGGTGCCGCGTATATCGTGGGCGCCTACGAGCACCCGGGGCGCGACCTACCCGACAAGTCCGTCGCCCAGATACACGCCGAAGTCGCCAAGGGTGCGCTCCGCGACGCCGGACTGACTACAGCCGACGTCGATGGGTATTTCTGCGCCGGAGACGCTCCCGGCGGCCCTATAGCGATGGCGGACTATCTGGGCCTTCCTGTCCGTCATTGTGATTCGACCGACTACGGAGGGTCGTCCTACGTCGCGCTCGTCTCGCACGCCGCCCAGGCCATCGCCACCGGAAAGTGCTCGGTCGCGCTGATCACGATGGGGGGACGGCCGCGCAGCGGACGTCGGCGTGCTCCCGCACAGGACAACCCCGCATTTCCGTTCGAGGAGACCTACGGGCACAGCAACCCGGCGTCGTACGCATTGGCGGCGCGACGTCACATGTATGAATTCGGTACGACCTCCGAGCAACTTGCCGAGGTGAAGGTCGCTGCTTCCACCCATGCGCAGCACAACCCGAACGCGCTACTGCGCAAGGTCGTCACGGTCGAGGAGGTCGTCGACTCCCGTTTCATTGCCGAGCCTCTGCACCTGCTCGACTGCTGTGTGATCACCGACGGCGGAGGAGCGGTCGTGGTGGTGAGTCCCGAGGTAGCGCGGCGACTCGATCGCCGCGGGGTGAAGTTGCTCGGAGCGGGCGAGGCGCCCAAGCACACCGGGCGCGCGCCGATCGATCTCACGTACACCGGAGCCGTGTGGTCCGGTCCGCGGGCGTTCGCGGAGGCACGTGTGACCCCGGGTGACATCGACTACGCCTCCGTCTACGACTCGTTCACCATCACCGTCGTGGAAACCCTGGAGGACTTGGGGTTCTGCGAAAAGGGTCAAGGAGGTCGATTTGTTCTCGACGGCCGTCTGCAGGCCCCGCATGGTGGATTGCCTCTGAACACCGACGGCGGGTCGTTGTGCAACAACCATCCCGGCAATCGCGGGGGGATGACGCGCCTCATCGAGGCCGTCCGGCAGCTGCGAGGCGAGACGCATCCGGCCGTTCAGGTTCCCGACGTCCAGCTCGCACTCGTCCACGGTACCGGCGGCTGGCTCGGGAGCCGTATGGGCAGTGCGACACTCATTCTCGGACAGGAGGACTCATGACGGACAACGCCCGACAGAACGGTTCGGGCCTGCCCAGTGGCGAACCCGTCTTCGATGTCGATACCGAGCCCTACTGGCGCGGTGCTGCCGAGGGTAGGCTGCTGCTCACCCGGTGCGAAGATTGCAGCACCTACGTCTGGATCCCGCGACCGTACTGCCCCGTCGATCAGGCACCCACACGATGGGTGGAGGCATCGGGGAAGGGGACGGTATACAGCCACACGACCGTGCACCGCGGGGAGCGCTCCTATTCGAAGTCGGCGCCGTTCGTCCTTGCCTACGTGGAGTTGGCCGAAGGGCCGCGAATCATGAGCAATATCGTCGGATGTGCACCCGACGAGGTCGAGATCGGGATGCCGGTCACCGTCACCTTCGACCCGGTGGACGATGACGAACAATATGCCATCCCGCGGTTCAGGCCGGCCTGAACCGCATCTGTTCCGGGCGCACGCAGCATCGATCCGGTCTCGGCTCGGCGCACCGTGGCCTCGGCTGCGATCGTTTCGATCGCAGCCGAGGCCACGGTGCGCGTGTATGGAATCGTAGTCCCGTGCTCACCTCGATGCCGATGGGGCGGGCGCATCAGGGAGTGAAAGCCCTTCACCACGGGATTCGGTCCTGATCTTCGTCGAGTCCTGCAGATGCATGCGACGGAAGCCCGTGCGGGACTTCTCCGCACGGGTAAGGGATCGGGTCAGGACAGGATCGGCGCGCGAGTCGGCATCGGCACGGCGCGGGCGAATCGGATGGTCAGACCGACATGCTCACGCGGCGGGGGGCGAGGACTGGGGAAGGGAGAGCAGGGCTTGGCTGAGCGACGAGCCGAGCATGTCCTGCAGCATCTGGCGGCTGGTCGAGCGGTGGGCATCCATCAGCGAGACGAGTCGCTCGGCGTCTTTCGCCTCAATTGCTTCGATCATCTTCTGGTGGTCCTCGGTGACCCTGCGGCGACGCTCAGTGTTCGACAGGTGCAGGCTTCGATAGGGGTCGGAAACTCTCCAGACCCGCTCGATCTCGGCCTTGAGGATGTTCAAGGGAGACCACGAGAACATGATGAAGTGAAACTCTCGGTTCGCCTTCACCAGGTTGTCGATCGATCCAGACTCTGCGGACTCGTGACAGCGCTTGTTCGCATCGCGCAGTTCCTGCAGCTGCGCCTCGTCCGGCCATGCGATCGACCGCAGCACCTCGCTTTCGAGGAAGGTGCGAAGCGCGTAGTACTGCAGAAGGTCGCCGGCGGAGAGTTTGGCGACGGCGTATCCCTGATTGGGCGTGCGCACCAGGACGCCATCGGATGCCAGGGCACGCAGTGCCTCGCGAAGCGGTGTCCGGCTGACGTCGAGTCGCTCGGAGACGGCCCGCTGATCCACTCGCTGACCCGGTGAGAGTTCGCCGGTACGAATGAGGTCGTACAGCGAAGTGACCAGAGGATCCGCCGCAGCCGTGTCGTTCATGGTGTTCAATTCCCCATCTCCAAGGTGCCGCGAACGTCGAATAGCACGAATATTATCCGAAAAATTATGCAAACGCATCAGGTCGGTTCGGGTTCCCCGGCGGTTGTGGCCGGGTTCACGTGTATGCACTCGACTGTGCTGGTTCGTTTCGGTGGTTCGGAGGCCGGACGTGGTGTTGCGGCTGATGGGGCCGAGAGTCTCATATCCGCCCGCGTGGGACGGTCGATTCCACCTTCGCGGCGACCGGATCGGGCGAGATGCGTCAGGCGAGTGTGTAGACCGTGTAGGAGACCCCGCCGTTACGGACGGTCCCGACGGATATGCAAACGAGACGGTTCATCCACGCGAATGCCGACTCCGAGGGGGCGCTGAACCGCGGAGCGGTGTGAACCTGCCCGTCGGCGCTCACGCCGTCGTACGTCATCAAGATCACGGTGCCGTCGGATGTCTGGAGCTGAGCGCGAACGTCGAGGGACATGGAGCCGTCGGGATGTTGCGTCACCCAATCCGATGCGCTGTTCACGACGCCGTCGAAGAACCCGTCGGGTCCCTCGCCACGGAATCGTCCTCCCGTCGCAGTCAGCAGATACCGATTGCCCTCCGGATGCCCGGGCGATGCCGTCCGTTCGGTGTCGAAGTCGACGGACAGTACGTGGCGAAGGGAAGGGATGGCCTCTGTGCTCGTGTGCGACATCGCTCTGTTGTAGCAGACAACGGGACGAACGTCCCTTGCGATCCGCAAATTTTGCATGCAAGATGGTCGTCGAGAGTGGACCCGTGCGGGAAGATCTCGGCCGGCGTCGGTCGATCACGAAGATCATTCGAGGAGGTTGCTGGCTGTGCCCATCATCACCGTTCTACCGCTCGGCGTGAAAATTGAAGTGGAGGAGGGAAAGAGCGTCTTCCATGCGGCGGTCGAGGCGGGGTATCGGTGGCCGACTGTGTGTCAGGGCCTGGGATCGTGCCGCACGTGTTACATGCAGGTCGTCGAGGGCGCGGACGGCTTCGAAGAGCCCGACGACTGGGAACAGGAAGGCCTGGAGGATCTGGAGAGCACGGTCGGCGGAGTACACGCCGGAGTGCGCCTGGCTTGTCAGGCCCTCGTCTGCGGTGAAGCAACAGTTCGCAAGACCGGCGTCAAGCCGCCCGCGAGCGGGGACTGACAGGCGCCGTGCAGAAGATGCACGAGAGCACAGGAGGAGAGTAATGGCAAAGCAATTCACCCATGCGGGGACCGGAGACGTCTACTCCCTTCGGGAGGACGGGCGTGTCGAGGTCAAGAGCGCTGCAACGGGAGAGACCGGGGTGTTCACCTCCGAGGGTGAGTATGTCGAGGGCGAGCTGTACTACGCCGAAATGGTCATGTGCCAGTTCGTCGGACGATCCTACCCGGCCGAGAATCCGCCTCCCGAAACGCGTGAGCCCCGCAATGCATGAAACGCCGGTCGCGAACCGGTAAGGATGTGTCGGCCGAGCCACGCTCCGGCTTCCGATCGACGCATGGCAGTCCCGAGGGCTGTCGATCTTGTGGATACATCGACGCAATGACGGAAATCGAATGACGGCCGTGCCGGAGCGGATCGCATTCCCACAGAGGTGAACCGGAAGCCAGGACCAGTGGACGGGACGTACCCGACATCCCTGGGCGGTCATATGGCTGCCGGTAGCACATCCTGCAAGAAAGGTTAGGACCATGACGGACAATACCCCACGCGCGGTGACGCCCGAACAGCAGGCGATCGACGACCTTGTCGCCAAGAAGGTCGAAGGCCGGCCCGGTCCGAGCTACCGCGACATCCTCGAGTCCGACGGTCATCCGGTTCCGGAGTATCTGGAGCTCGCCTGGCAGGACCTGGGGGATGAGAACATTCCGATCGAACGCTACATCTCGCCGGAGTTCGCCAAACTGGAAGCGGAACGCGTGTGGCGCAGGGTCTGGCAGATGGTATGCCGCGAAGAGGACATCCCGAGGCCGGGCGATCACATCGTGTACGAGATCGTCGAAGACTCCTTTATTGTCACCCGTACGAACGACGGTTCCATCAAGGCCCTGCAGAACACCTGCCTGCATCGCGGACGAACCTTGCGGAGCCGAGACGGCCGGGTGCCCGAGTTCCGCTGCCCCTTCCACGGCCTCACTTGGAACCTCGACGGTGACCTGAAGGATCTTCCATGCGAGTGGGACTTCAAACATCTCGACAAGGACAAGATGTCCCTGCCTCAGGCCAAGGTGGGCACATGGGGCGGCTACGTCTTCATCAACATGGACCCCGACTGTGTGCCGCTCGAAGAATATCTTGAGGTGCTGCCCGAGCATTTCAAGATCACCGAGTATGAAACTCGAGTGAAGACGGCACATGTCGCGCAGATAATTCCATGCAACTGGAAGGTCGCCCAGGAAGCCTTCATGGAGGCCTGGCATTTGACTCAGACTCATCCGCAGTCGGCGCCGAGCGCTGGGGACGTCACAACTCAGGTCGACCTCTACGGGGACAATGTGGCCCGCACGCTTACGCCGGTGGGCGTCGCCAGCCCCAATCTGATCGGACTCGACGAACAGGATATCTACGACAACTACGTCGAAGGGCGCACCTTCTACCAGGAGCGCCTCGGCGTCCAGGGCACGAAGGACATCAAGAGGGAAGACGTCGACACGACGTTGCCCGAGGGTACGACGGCACGTCAGAAGATCACCGAGGAGATCCGGCGTACGGTCGGTGCCGCCATGGGTGCGGACTTGAGCGACACACCCCCGTACTTCCTGGTGGATGCCCTGGAGTACTTCCTCTTCCCCAACTTCTTCCCGTGGTCCCAGAAGCAGACCAACCAGGTCTATCGCTTCCGCCCCAACGGTCTCGACCCGGACTCCTGCATTGCCGAAGTCATGTTCCTGACTCCCGTCCCCGACGGTGCCGAGCGCCCCAAGCCGGCGAAGATCACTTGGTTGGAGCCGGGTATGGACTGGGTGGACGCGAAGGATCTGGGCCGGATCGCATCGACGATCAACCAGGACACCCTCAACGTCCCCGAAGTCCAGAAGGGCTTGAAAGCGCTGTCGCGCACTCAGGACAGCATCCCGCTCGCGTCGTACCAGGAGAGCCGCATCCGGCATTTCCACCACACGCTGACCAAGTGGATCGAAAAGGACTGACCACCGGCCGATTGCGCGCGTTCCTCCGCAGCATTCCGGTCGACGGGCGTGTCTCGACACCCGCCGACCGGGATGCGTGCGCACTACAACACGAACGGAGCTGCCTTTCATGCCGAACAAGCAGTTTCCGATGGCAGACCTGTTCCACGTCGGGGTCGTCGTCGAGGACATCCACGAGGCCATTGCTGCATACAGCGCAACCGGGGCGACCTTCACGGAAGTTCGTGACATCACCCTGGAGGTGGTGCTCGACGGCGTCCGCCGGACCGAGCACATGTTCGCTGCGTACACCAAACAAGGGCCGCCCTACCTCGAGCTGATCCAAGAACTGGAGGGGAACATCTGGGGATCGGACGCACTCGATCTCAACCACCTCGGCTATTGGGCGGAAGACGTCGAGGCGACGGCAAAGACTCTCGAACAGGCGGGTTTCACGCTCCGGATGATGCCGCCGGCGAGTCCGCCCCGGATCGCATACCTGTCCGGCCCTGGGAGCATCTGGGTGGAACTCTGTGGTCCAGGTGTGCGGACCATGCTCGCCGAATGGCTCACCACTTCATATGCCGGACCGGATTCTCTGCCCGTCCGCCCTCCGGCGTTGCCCACTCGATCATGACAGGAGCCGAGCCGATGGCCGACGTGTTGATCCGCGAGGAGAAGGACGGAATTCTCTTTCTCCAACTCAATCGACCCGAGCAGCGAAATGCCGTCAACAGCGAGCTGCGCCGACTGCTCAGCCAGGCAATGAACGATTTCGCGGCCGATACTTCCTTGCGCGTTGCCGTCATCACTGGTTCTGGTACCAAGTCCTTCTGCGCCGGAGCAGATTTGAAGGAATTGGCGGAGAACAGGGTGGGGCAGCCACCGCGGGACTACTTCGCAGACTTCGGCCCCGATGACTTCATCGAAAAGCCGGTGATCACCGCGGTGAACGGATACGCCTTGGCGGGCGGATTCCGTCTCGCGCAATTCGGTGATCTGTGCATCGCGTCGGAAAACGCTTCCTTCGGCATCTCCGAGGCAAAGTGGAGCCGAGGCGCGCCGTGGGCGGCCCCGTTGGTGAACATGATTCCGAGGCGCATCATGGCCGAACTCCTCCTCACCGCACAGCCTATATCTGCGCAGAGGGCCTACGACGTCGGTCTCGTCAACGAGGTCGTTCCCGAAGAGCGACTCATCCCACGGGCGTGGGAACTCGCCGAGACCATCGCGAACAACGCACCGCTCTCGCTCTCCGCCTCGAAGTGGTTGATGAGGGTGGGCGCGGAGGCTGGGGTGGGTGCTACGGGGAAGATCGCCGCCGAGATCTTCAGGCACGTGTATGCCAGCGAGGACGCCCTCGAAGGGCCTCGTGCCTTCCGGGAGGGCAGGAAGCCGCAGTGGAAGGGGCGGTGAGACTGCACAATTGTCGCGCATACAGAACAGGGACCGAGCCGGGATGCCACCCGCTGCGTTGATTCGGCGCTGCGGGGTCGCCGCCGAGACCCGATTCGGCGGCTGACGTCCATGACTCGAGCGGGCGCGTTGCTCGATGAGTGGTGCCACCGGACCTGTGGCAGCGCACCGACGGGCGGGTCCCAGACTGCGTGCGCAATGCCGTGCATCTTCTTTCGGTACGCGACCCTCCCGCTGTGCTCGACGATTCGGCCGGAATCTTCGCTACGCGAGGTGATCGGGCGGGTCGCGAGCACCCCCACGATGGGGGGAGCCCGTCTGATCCCGGCGGTGCGGACCGGGACGTCGACCTCCGGCACCAGGTGGGCGGCACAGACATTGTAGAACCGATACGCGGCAACATGGATCGAGTGCCGCAGCCCGTCGCATCCCAGCAGGCCCGTATGCCTGAGATCATCCGATTCGCAAGGTTTCCGGTCTCTTCCCGATACCGATACGGCAGGGGTCCGGGTGTCGTCATGCCCCTGCTGCCTGCGAAGTGCCGGTCCTCGTGCCGGTTGCACACGGTCGCTCACCACCGCCCCGCCGCTCACAGCCTCAGCATCTGTGGCGGCGGCCCAGCGGTTGCATGCAGACATTTATGCATGCAATAATTTCGGCCACAAGTTCGATAAGCGGTGAAGGATGTGAAGCTGGTGAAGTCCGTACGAATCGGGGGCGGAATGGGCTACTGGGGCGACGACATCGCTGCGCCGCTTCGTCTCGTCCGAGACGGCAATCTCGACTACTTGGTGATGGACTATCTGGCCGAAGTGACCATGTCCATTCTGCAGAAGCAGCGCCGTCGAGATCGCAACGCAGGTTACGCGACCGACATCGTCGATGTGATCCGTTCGGTGCTCCCGGATGCGGTCGAGAAGGGCGTCAAGATCGTTTGCAACGCAGGCGGTGTCAACCCCCTGGGGTGCGCGGAGGCAGTGGCGGGGGTTGCAGACGAGTTGGGTTTGCGTGATCGAGTGAAGATCGCCGCCATCACCGGAGACGACCTTCTCGGACGGATCGAGGAGCTGCAGGCCGCGGGGGTAACTCTCGACAACACCGAGACCGGCCAGTCGCTGCAGGAGATCGGAGGAGAACTTGCCTCCGCCAACGCCTACATCGGTGCCGAGCCGGTTGTCACGGCACTCGAGTCCGGTGCCACCATCGTCATCGCCGGTCGCGTCGCGGATCCGTCCATGACGTTGGGGGCCCTGCGCTTCGAGCATGGCTGGCACGCCGATGACTGGGACCGGTTGGCGGCCGGCATCGTCGCGGGGCACCTCATCGAGTGCGGCGCTCACAGCACCGGCGGCAATCATCAGGCGGGGTGGGAGAGAGTTCCGGCGATGGAGGACATCGGATTCCCCATCGTCGAGGTCGATGCCTCGGGGCGGATCGTCTTCGGCAAGGTCCCCGGCTCCGGCGGCCTGGTCGATCGCGAGACGACCATCGAACAGCTCCTGTACGAGATCGGTGACCCCACTGCGTATCTCACCCCGGATGTGTCATGTGACTGGACCAGCTTCACGGTGACGGATCTCGGTGACGACCAGGTGGAGATCGTCGGCTGCACAGGTTCCCCGCCACCGGAAACCCTGAAGGTCTCGGCTGCGTATCGAGATGGCTATTCGGCGACGTCGATGTTTCTGTATTCGGCCCCGAATGCTCCCGGGCGGGCGAAGAAGGCCCTGGATGTCATTTCGCATCGAGTCAATCGCCTGTGCCTGGATCTCGAGCCCATTCACAGCGATCTCATCGGCATGGGGGCCGTCCACGGTCCCCGTACACCGAAGACGTACGAAGGCGAGCCGAACGAGGTTGTCCTGCGCGTCGGTTTCCGTTCCCGGAATCGTGCCGATGTCTCCCGGGCCGTAGCGGAATTGAGCACGGTCTTCCACGGCCCCCCCGGCAAGACCAATCTCGTCTCGGGTCGGGCACGGGTGTCCGAAACATTGGGCTATTGGCCCACGGTCGTGCCGCGCAATCTGGTCAAGACCGACGTTGTGACGATCTGAAGGAGGCTGCAGATGAAGGTTGCCGTGGGTGACATCGCCTACGCCCGTTCCGGTGACAAGGGCGGAATGTCCAACATCGGTGTCGCGGCGCGACGGCCCGTCTTCTATCCTGCTCTGGTGCGCGAGCTCACGGCCGCGCGGGTCCAGGAGTACTTCTCCGACCGGGCGAAGTCGACCGACCGTTACGAAGTGCCGAATCTCGAGGCATTGAACTTCCTGCTGCACGGCATTCTCGGCAAGGGCGGGACGAGCACGCTGCGACTCGATCCCCAGGGAAAGGCCCTCGCCGATGCCATGTGCTTCCTGCAGATAGATCTGACCGAGGAAGAGGCCGCCGCGTTCGTCGGCGATCGTACCTGAGCAGGCCCCTTCTTCGCTTTCCCGCTGTGAACCACTGCCTACCCCGAACCCTGTATCCGTGACTGCCTTTGCGGTCCGACACCGAAGGTCGACGACATGACCATCAAGCCCGAGCACCTTCCCATCACGACACTGGGCCACGAGAGCATCCGCGAGGCCATTCGAGCGATCAACGCCAAGTTCCCGCTCGAATACTGGTCGGAGAAGGAGAAGAAGGAAGAGTTCCCGCAGGAGTATTACGACGAGTTCGTCAAGGGTCGCTGGACGACCATGTCCGTGCCCGAGGAATTCGGCGGCGGCGGCGCTACGATCAGCGAAACCGCGGCAATGCTCGAGGAGGTCGGCGCGGGCGGGGGAGCTACGGCGGCGTGCAGCACCGTGCATTCCTCGTCTATCGCTCTGTCGTCGATCATCAAGTACGGCAGCCAGACGGTCAAGGACCGGTATCTGCAGCGAATGATCGACGGAGATCTCGTCGTGAGCTTCGGTGTCACCGAGCCGAACGCCGGGACCGACACCACCCGGATCGCCACGTCCGCGGAGCGAAAGGACGACCATTACATCGTCAACGGCGCCAAGGTCTGGAACTCGCACGCGCAAAGGGCCGAGAAGGTTCTCCTGCTCTGCCGGACGTCTCCCCGCGGCGAGAACGGCGCCAAGCCCGCCGACGGGCTGACCATGCTCATGGCGGATCTCCACGTGCCCGAAGTGACGATTCGCAAGATCGACAAGCTCGGCCGCAACGCGGTCGATTCCAACGAGGTGTGGTTCGACAACCTGCAGGTTCCTCTCGACGACCTCGTCGGCACCGAGGGGCGCGGCTTCTATCAGATCCTGTCGAGCGTCAACACCGAGCGAATCCTGCTCGCCGCGGAGTGTGTCGGAATGGGGCGCTGGTGCCTGGAGCGTGCTGTCACGTACGCCGGCGAACGCGTGGTGTTCGATCGCCCGATCGGTAAGAACCAGTCCGTGTCCCATCCGTTGGCGCAGTCGTACATCGAACTGCAGGCGGCGGCACTCGCCGTTCGCGAAGCTGCCGCCGCCTACGATGCAGGGGCTCCGGCCAAGGAGATCGGTCGCTTGGCGAACACCGCGAAGTTCCTCGCGTCGGAAGCTGCTTTCAAGGCCGCAGACAACGCCATGCAGGTCCATGGTGGGTACTCGTTTGCGACGGAATACCACATCGGTCGGCACTGGATCGAGCTGCGCCCGCACAAGATCGCTCCCGTCAACAATCAGATGGTGCTCAACTTCATTGCAGACACCGTCCTGGGCCTGCCGAAGTCGTACTGACGGGTGAACCGGTGCACCTCTGACAGAACCCAACGACGGAATGGAGGAGGCCAGATGATCGAGGCCGTGGACCCACTGGTGATCGACGGGTATCTCGTTCGAGCAGCGGAGCGGTCCCCGAACCACCCGGCTGTGTCCGACGGGGACCGGCACCTCACGTACGGCGAGTTCGATGAGCGCGTCACCAGGCTGGCTCGCGTGCTCGCCGAACTCGGCGTCGGATACGGTGATCGCGTCGCCATGCTCATGGACAACAGCATCGAGAATGCCATCTGTCTCTTCGCTGCGCCGAGGATCGGTGCCATGGCTGCGCCGATCAACAACCGGTTGACGGCGGCAGAAGTCGCCTACATCGTGGCGGACCTCGAGCCGGTGGTCGTTGTGGTCGACGCAGCCCATCTCGCCAAACTGGATCGGATCGGCTCGAACGCGGGAGTCGAGCACATCATGGTTGTCGGGGGCGGTGTCCGGTCCGATGCTGTATCGGTGGCGCCGGCGATTCGGTCCGTCGTGTCGTACGAGGAGTGCGTCGCCGCGGCGAATTCGGACAGGCTCGTCGTGAACATCGATGCCCGTGACGGGGCATTCATCCTGTACACCTCGGGGACCACGGGTAAGCCGAAGGGCGCTGTTCTCGGTCACGCCGGATATGTCGCCAACACCCTGGGCATCCTTCATGCGATGCGAATGACCAGTCGCGACGAACTGCGTCACATCGGCGTGCCCATGTTCCACTCAGGCGGTCTGAACAGCATTCTCCAGCAGATCGTGCTCGGAGCGCCAGCACTGATCACCGAACCTGGCGGGTACGCGGCCGACGCGCTGGTCGATCTCTGGGCGAAACACAGCGTGTTCACCGCCTTCCTCACACCCACACAGTGGGGTCAGGTCTGCGACGTGCCAGGCGTACGAGAGCGCAACCTCGCACTGGGACGGTTGATCTGGGGTACGTCCAAACCTCCCGCATCGGTTCTCGCCCGCATGCAGGAGACCTTCCCCGGGGTGCCCGTCTACGCCAATTTCGGCATGACGGAGACCAGCGGGACCACATGCTCGCTTGCTCCCGAGTACGCCCTCTCGAAGATCCACACCGTCGGCCGACCGGTCGGCCACATCCAGGTGCGGGTCGTGGGGCCGGACCTGCGCGATGTCCCGACGGGCGAGGTCGGTGAGATCGTCTACCAGGGTCCGCCGGTGATGCGCGAATATTGGCGAAACAAGAAGGCCACTGCCAAAGCCTTCACCGGTGGGTGGTTCCATTCGGGCGACTTGGGGCGGTTCGACGAGGACGGCTTCCTGATTGTCGTCGACCGGCTCAAGGACATGATTGTCTCGGGTGGCGAAAACATCTACGCCTCCGAAGTGGAGGCGGCGCTCGTCTCACACCCCAAGGTCGCCGAAGTCGTCGTGGTCGGTGTTCCGCATCCGAAGTGGGTCGAGACGCCGCGCGCGGTCGTGGTACCGACGGACCCGGATGATCCGCCCAGCCTCGAAGAGCTTCAGGACCACGTCAGGCCTGTGTTGGCCTCGTACAAGAAGCCCACCTCACTGACCATCGCGTCGTCATTGCCGAGAAACACCATGGGTAAACTGCTCCGCAACAAGATCAAGGATGATCAGAGTGTCTGACGAGACAGAGTTGGGAAACACGGACCGGAAGACCGCCGACCGCCTCGAGGTCCTGCTCATTACGGGAGGTCATGCGTTCGACCGGGAACCGTTCCTGGCGGCGTGGCAGTCCGACCACGGGTTGCACGTCACGCACCTGGAACACCCGTCTGCGACCGACGCCATCGCTGACGGCAGTGCGGCAGAGTACGACGCCGTCGTCTTCTACGACATGCCAGGAGTAGATCCGCGGGGGCCGGCGAAGCCGACTCGATTGCCGCCGGGTGTCCAGGAGGGATTCGGAGAACTGACCCGTCGCGGCGTCGGGCTTGTCTTCCTTCATCATGCGCTCGCCTCCTGGCCCGCGTGGGAGGGGTACGCCGAGTTGGTCGGCGGTCGGTACCACTTCTGGCCCGGCAGTCTCCGAGGCATCGACTGGCCCGACTCGGGCTACCTGCACGACACCCAGCACAACGTCACCGTGGTGGCGTCCGACCACCCTGTCACCAGGGGAGTGCAGTCGACGTTCAGCATCCGCGACGAGTTGTATCTGTTTGCCCTACTCGAAGATTCGGTCACACCGCTGGTGACGAGCGACTTCGATTTCCGATCGGAGAACTTCTTCTCCACGGGCCGTGCGATGCTCGGACACAAGTTCGACCGGGAGGGATGGACGCATCCGAAGGGCTCCAATCTGGTCGGGTGGGTACGCGAACAGGATCGGAGCCGGATCGTCTACATCCAGCCGGGAGACGGCGTGGGAGCGTACGGTGACCCCAACATCCGGGCTCTGTGGTTCAACGGCGTGCGCTGGGCCGCCCGGCGTACGTGACATTCGCTGTGGGCCGGTCTATCCGGTGTCAACCGCATCGTCCGAGGTTGAAGAAGGTGGAGGTAGGAGATGAGCGTCGTCGAAGTCAGGGATGAGGGCACCGTTCGTGTCATCACCCTCAATCGTCCGGATCGCCGCAATGCCACGAGTCCGGAGCTGATGACTGCGTTGAACGATGCACTTCCGATGCCGAACGACGCCGTCCGAGCCGTGATCGTCACCGGTAACGGACCCTCTTTCAGCTCCGGGGGGGACATCAAGGCCAAGCCGCTTCCGATCGAGCCCGGATCGCGCCGCATGCGCGAGGTCTTCAACCCGACGATGCTCAGGCTGGCGACGCTGCCATT
Organism: Rhodococcus sp. M8; assembly: GCF_015654185.1. Classification (NCBI taxonomy): domain Bacteria; kingdom Bacillati; phylum Actinomycetota; class Actinomycetes; order Mycobacteriales; family Nocardiaceae; genus Rhodococcus; species Rhodococcus sp. M8. The sequence goes on along the minus strand of NZ_CP064065.1, from coordinate 3,067,660 downwards.
GCCGATCATCGCCGCGGTCAACGGTCCGGCACTGGGCGCGGGGCTCTCCCTGGCTCTCGTCGCTGATATGCGAGTGGCCTCACGCCACGCGGTCTTCTCCTCCGGGTTCGTGGACGTGGGCTTGGCGACCGACACCGGCGCGAGCTTCTTTCTGCCGCGTCTGATCGGATACGGCCGCGCATTCGAGCTGTTGACGACGGGCCGAAAGGTCGGGCCGGCGGAGGCGCTCGATATGGGACTGGTCAACCGTGTCGTCGATCCGGATCACCTCATGGCCTCGTCCATGGAGCTCGCGCAGTTGCTGGCGGCCAAACCCGGCGTCGCGGTTCCGGCTGTGAAGGAGCTGTTGGGGATGGCAGCACGCAATACCGTTGCGGAACAGCTCGAGGCCGAAGCCGCAATGTACGACCGCACGGCGACACATCCACAGCGGATTGCGGCCAAGCAAGCGATGGTCGCCAAGATGTCCCGCACCGGCGCCGAGCCGGCGCCGGCGTCCGCTCCGCCCAACTCATCCTCTTCGTAGTGACCAGCGCGTGTCGCCGCGAGGTCTGCTCCGCATATCGGGTGCGGAGCAGACCGTCTCGCTGCTCCGAAGATCAGGGCTCGATCAGATCGGGATCCGCTTGGTGAGCCCGCCGTCGGCCACGATGTTCGCGCCGGTCACGAGCGCCGCGACCGGGCTCGCGGCGAAGGCAACGATGCGGGCCACCTCCTCGGGCGTGCCCATCCGGCCGCGGGGAATCTGTCCCACGATGCTCTCGTAGTAGTCGGGACGTTCCGATCGCACCCGATCCCACGGTCCGCCCTCGAAGAAGATCGGACCAGGGGAGACGGCGTTGACCCGGATCCCCTGGGGAGCAAGAGTCTTCGACAGACCCGCGCACTGGTGGATGAGAGCGGCCTTCATGGCCCCGAACGGAGCAGCCGGGTTTGCGAACGATTCGATTGCCGCGGTGCTGCTGATGGCGACGACCGAGGCCGCAGAGGACTCCGCGAGATGCTTCGTAGCGTGCTCTACGAGGCGGGAGAATCCGAGCACGTCGATGTCGATGTTGCGTCGCCAGGCTTCCTCGCCCACACCGGCCGCTCCACTTGCGTTGTGGACGACGATGTCGATTCCGCCCAGAGACGATGCTGCTGCGTCTACCCACGGGCCGATGGCCGTTCCATCTGCGATGTCGACGACGTGAGCGACAGCGCGTCCACCATGTGAAGTGAGCTGATTGACGGCGGTATCGAGTGTCGACCTGGTCCGACCGCAGATCGCCACCGAGCAACCTTCCTGGGCGAACTGGTCCGCGATGGCGAGGCCGATTCCGCTGCCTCCGCCGGTGATCACAACGCGCAAGCCCTTCAAGCCCAGATCCATACCCAACCCTTCCGAGGTGCTCGCGGAAGTGACGTGCCTACAGGCTCGATCGACGGGTTGTCGAAGCGTCCCCTTCCGGCTACTTTACTCAATATAGCATGCAAAGTAGTATGCGATTTGTATCGCGTCTCTCGGTAGACGACCGCCCGCACTCGAAGAGGAGCAGTGATGGCAGATTTCGATGTCGACGTATTCGTGATCGGGTCGGGGGGCGCCGGGCTTGCCGCCGCCGTCGCCGCCAGGGAGGCAGGCGCGGAACGTGTCATGATCTGCGAATCCGAAAGTGTTGTCGGCGGTTCGTCACGCCTGTCGGGTGGCCTGTTCATGGCGGCCGGCAGCAGGGCCCAGCAGGCCGACGGCATTGAGGACGACGTCGACACCTTCCTGTACGACTATCTGCACTGGAACAACTACGATGTGGACTTGGGACCGGTCAAGACTCTGGTCGAGAACGCAGGAGCCACGGTCGACTGGTTGGAAGGGCACGGAGTCGAGTTCGCCGACCGTCTGATCTACACGAGCACCGAGCGCAACAAGCGTGGCCACATCCCCTTGGGCGGTGGCCAGGCGATTGTCGACGCAATGCACACCGTGGCGAAGCGGCTCGGCATCGACATCGCGATCGGCCAGCGGGTCGACCGTCTCCTCGTCGAGGATCGCAAGGTCGTCGGTGCTGCGGTGGGCGACGACGAGATCCGGGCAAAGGCCGTCGTGGTGGCCACCGGTGGCTTCGGAGCGAACAACGAGCGTGTCGCGAAGTACACCCCCTCCGTATGGTACGAAGGCTGGTCCTGGTACATCGGAGCCGACGGTGCTCGCGGAGACGCGCTCGATTTCGCGGAGGCGATCGGTGCGCAATTGACCGGGTTCGACCACTGCCTGCGTACCCTTGCCCCGAATTTCGCTCCGAACAAGCTCAATGAAGCCTTCCAGCCTGGGTGGTGCATGTTGGTCACCGAGGACGGGCACAGGTTCCTCGACGAATCGATGCCATACGCGGTCGTCGACGAGCGGATCAATCACGTGGGCAACCGGGCCTTCATGATCTTCGACAACGCAGCGATGCACCCGCCGGCCGAACTTGCCGATCGTTATCGGAGTCCCTACCGACAGAACTGGCCGGACCGCGACGAGTTCCGTCCGAAGAACTACGTCCCCGACCTCGTCGAGGAGATGGTGCAGAAGGGGCGGATGTTCGCGGGTGACACCGTCGAGGACGCCGCCGCGCATGCCGGTCTCAACCCGGGCGTCGTCGCGGGTGCAGTGGCGCGCTACAACCGCATGTGCGCCGAAGGCGTCGACCACGACTATCTCAAGCCGACGAAGTTCCTGTTGCCGATTTCCACCGGGCCGTACTACATCGCCGAGGTTCGGCCTTGCACCGTCAACTGGACTGCCTACGGGTTCCGCATCGACGACACTGCGCGCGTACTGCACCAGGACGGCACGGAAATCCAAGGACTCTACGCAGCCGGTGAGTGCACCGGCGGTGTGCTCGGTGGTGCATACGTCGGTAGCGGCAACTCGATCGCCAACTCCTACACGATCGGTCGAGTCGCGGGGTCCGAGGCGGCAATCTATGCCGCATCCGTCGAAGGCTGATCGGAGCGCGCCGCGTGGAACTCGGACTTCGATACGACCTGCGCGCGCCGGACTTCGGCGCACCGATCGCAGATCTGTACGCGGCTGCCCTCGAGCAGTGTGCATGGGCAGATGCGCTGGGCTTCGACGCTGTGCACGTCGCCGAGCATCACGGAACCGAGGATGGCTATCTCCCATCCTCGCTCGTATTCTGCAGCGCGGTGGCGGCCCGAACCAAGCGGATCGGGCTGCAACCCTCCGCGCTGCTGGTGACGCTGCACGATCCGCTCCGCCTTGCCGAGGATCTTGCCGTGATCGACATCCTCAGCGGCGGTGGGCGGCTCAACGTCGTCACCGGCATCGGATACCTCGAACGGGAATTCGAGATGTTCGGAGTCGACTTCGCAACGCGAGCACGAACCTTCGAGACGAAGATCGACGTTCTGCGCACGGCATTGCGGGGCGTGCCGTTCGAGTACCAAGGCCGGACCGTTGTCGTCTCGCCGGCACCGCTCGGCGACGGCCCCACGATCAGCATCGGCGGTAGTGCTCCGCCGTCCGCGCGTAGGGCCGCCCGGTTGGGACTGCCGTATGTCCCCACATCGAGAGAGCTCTACGAACTCTATGAGGAAGAACTTGCCAAGGCGGGCAAACCTGCACCGGCACCGTTCCGGAACCATACCCCGACATTCGTGCATCTGGCCGAGGATCCGGAGAGGGCCCTTGCCGTCGTCGGTCCTCACGTGATGCACACCTCGAATATGTATGCTCGGTGGGCGATGTCGAGGTCCGATGCGGCGAACGGCAACTACAGACCGATGACTTCGCTGGATCAGGTGGGGCAGGATCCAGACATCTGGATCATCACTCCCGAAGAGTGCCTGAGTCGGCTCGAGGGGTTCGGGGAACACGACGAATTGCGTTTTCACCCGCTATTCGGGGGGCTGGATCCCGACGAGTCCTGGGAGAGTCTGCGCCTTTTCGAGGACCGTGTTCTGCCGAAACTGATTGCGAACGGCTCCTTCACGAAAACATGAGGAAAACTGTCATGAAGAACTTCGTCGTGGTCGGTGCATCGCTGGCGGGATTGCGTGCCGTCGAAGCAGCACGAAAGGATGGCTTCGACGGCCGGATCACGCTCATCGGGGGAGAGGAGCACCTTCCGTACGACCGGCCACCGCTGAGTAAGCAACTCCTCTACGAAGACGACGAGCTCGATACCACGTTCCGATCTCGGAGCTACCTGCGCGACGATTTGGGTGTCGATCTTCGGCTCGGCACATGGGCACGAGGGCTGGACATCCGCGAGAAGCGCGTTCAACTGGACACGGGCGAGATAGGTTATGACGCTTTGGTCGTGGCAACCGGTTCCAGGGCCCGCACTCTGAGCGACTACGATCACCTCGACGGAGTCCACACCCTCCGCACGGTCGACGATGCCCGTGCCGTCCGTGCGGCACTCGCAAGCGCTGTGCACGTCGTGGTGGTAGGCGCGGGTTTCATCGGAGCAGAGGTTGCCTCGGCCGCCCGCCGACGCGGCCTCGACGTCACCATCGTCGAGGCAGCACCCGTACCGCTCGTCCGCGCGCTCGGTGACGAGATGGGGGAGGCATGCTCGGCCCTGCACGTTCGCAACGGAGTTCGGCTGATCTGTGGCGCGCACGTCCAGGAGATCGAGGGGAAACGTCGGGTCGAGGCGGTTCGACTCGGGGACGGCACAAGACTTCCGGCGGACCTCGTCGTCGTCGGCATCGGTGCGGATCCTGCGACGGCGTGGCTCGAGAGTTCGGGCATCGCCGTCGAACGGGGCCTGACATGCGACGCCACCCTGGCCACCTCGGCAGAGGGTGTGTACGGTGCCGGCGACATCGTAAGCTGGCACAACCGAACCTTCGGCCAGTCGATGCGCCTCGAGAACTGGACCAGCGCCGCCGAGCAGGGCCGTATGGCCGCGCGCAATGCACTCGGACTGGGCGAGCCCACCGCATATGCGACTGTGCCGTACTACTGGACGCACTGGTACGGAATGTCGCTGCAGTTCGTCGGTCTTCCCACCGCCGAGGAGACCCAGGTGGTCTCGGGCTCGGTGGACTCCGACAAGTGGGTGACTGTCTATCGTCTGAATGATCGGCTGGTGGGTGCTCTGGCTGTCAATTCACCTTCGGTGATCATGAAGTGCCGCATGATGATCAACAACGGTGTCTCGTGGCAGGAGGGGCTCGACTTCATGGCAGAGCGCCGGCGGGCCTCGTCCGGAGTGTGAATGGACCAGCCGCCGGGTGGCGGGCCACCTCCTCGGGCGGCAGCCGAAGATGTGACAAATTGTATGCAATGAGGAGGTGTTTGGGTGTCTCGAGTGCTGGTGCCGCCTGTTGCCGTGGAAAATCGTGAGCTGGCCACCCTCAGGGGCGAGGTACGTCGATTTCTGCGAGAACAGATCGAACAGGGCAGGTTTGTTCCGCATGTGGATACCTGGTTGACCCGATGGGACCGCGAGTTCACCCGTGAACTCGGTCGTCGGGGGTGGCTCGGCATGGTTATCCCGAAAGAGTATGGGGGCCAAGGGCGAACTTTTCTGGAGCGATTCGTCGTTACCGAGGAATTGCTCGTCGTCGGAGCGCCGGTCGGGGCGCACTGGGTGGCCGAACGTCAGATCGGGCCGTCGCTTCTGCGATACGGCACCGAAGAACAGAAGAACGAGTTCCTGCCTCGGATCAGCCGCGGCGAAATGGTATGGGCCATCGGCATGTCGGAGCCGGATTCAGGATCCGATCTTGCGAGTGTGCGGATGCGGGCCGTTCGCATCGACGGTGGTTGGAGCCTGAGCGGGACCAAGGTGTGGACGTCGGGCGCGCATGAATCCGACGCCTTCTTCGCGCTTGCCAGATCGGAGCCTTTCGACCCGGCGCACCGGCATGCCGGGCTCAGTCAGTTCATCGTCGATCTCCATGCACCCGGTGTCACCATCCGCCCGATTCTGTCCATGGGCGGCGAACACCACTTCAACGAGGTTCATCTCGACGAAGTCTTCGTCCCGGACGACCGGGTCCTGGGCAAGGTCGGTGACGGTTGGCGACAGGTCACGTCCGAACTCGGTTTCGAGCGCAGTGGACCGGAACGGATCCTCTCGACCTATGCGCTGCTCGCCGCGTCCGCCGGTGCAATGGCCGAGGGCGGGTTACCTCGTGACCCGAATCTGGGCAAGCACGTTGCGAGGGTGTCCGCTCTGCGCCAGATGTCCTTCGCTGTCTCGACGGCGCTGCAATCCCATGATCCTGATGCCGACACCGCGGCTGCGGTCGTCAAACTGCTCGGTACAACCGAGGAGGGGGACATCGCCGACTATGTCGACCGCATCACCGCGTCGGGAATACCGGACCATCCCGAAGTGGAGGCCCTGCTGAGGGCATCGATCCTGCAGCGCCCGGGCTTCACGCTTCGAGGTGGTACCAACGAAATTCTTCGCGGCCTGATTGCCCGCGGATTGGGGATTCGCTGATGACCGTGCATGATTCGACGATCGAACTCGCCGCGTCTCCGCGTGCGGACACCGACCTCGTCGCGATGCTCGAAAGCCTTTTCGCCGACTACCGGTCGAAGCGCGGGGAACCTACCGCAACCGTCAATTTCGACGCCGTTCTGTGGCAGCGCCTGGACGATCTCGGTCTGACCCGGCTCACAGGGGACGAATCCAGGGGCGGGAGCGGTGCCTCCTGGGTGGAGGCGTCCGTACTGCTCGGGGCGGCGGCCGGCGCGGCCGCACCGGTACCCCTTGCAGAGCACGATCTCTTGGGCGGCTGGCTGCTCGAGGTTGCGGATCTGTCCGAGGGCGGCGGCCTCCGCACCGTGTGTCAGCCCGATGACGGCGGTCTCGCTCGGACGGTGCCGTGGGCACGAAGCGCCACCTCGATCGTGGCATTGTGGAAGTCGGACCGGGGGTGGCGAGTGGCCGATGTGCCGGCGGCAAGCCTCTCCGTCACCCATGCTCGCAACCTTGCCGGGGAGCCGTGCGACTCGGTGCGGTTCGACATCTGTGATCTCGAGGATGGAGCCGACGTGAGTGACGACACGGCGGCCTTGTACCGCCTGCGCGGTGCACTTGCCCGATGTGCCCAGGCAGCAGGTGGTATCGCCCGAGTGGTGGAGATCGTGCTCGCCTACGTCGACGAGCGCGTGCAGTTCGGTCGGCCGATCGGCAAGTTCCAGGCTGTCCAATCGCTGGTCGCCGATTTGGCCGCGGAGGCGGCACTTGCCCGGGCGGCGACCGATGTGGCCGTCGCCCGAGTGGTCACCACCGGGTGGAACGACCCAGGGACGCCGTTCACGATCGGAGTTGCGAAATCCTGTGTCGGTCACGCCTCCTCGGTTGTCGTCCGCAATGCCCATCAGGTGCTCGGCGCGCTCGGTACCACGCTCGAACACGAGCTTCCGATGTTGACCAAGTCGATACTGGTCCACCGTAGTGATTTCGGCTCTGTTCATGAGTGGGACACGATGCTGACCGATCTGAGCACGGAAGCGGGACGGGACGGATTGTGGCCTCTCATCACGTCCCGATCCGATCACCCGACCGCCTGACCGAGGGAGCATCTACCGTTGTCCGAGATCTCGTATGCCATGAGCGACGGTGTCGCCACGATCCGCCTCGGTGCTCCGGAGCGCCGTAATGCCCTGTCCGTGCAGATGGCGCGGGATCTCACCGACGCTGCCCTGACCGCCGAGGCCGATTCGTCCGTCGGTGCACTCGTGGTCACCGGTGGAGCCCACTTCTGCGCTGGAGCAGTTCGCGAAGTTCTCGCCGATGTGGGGCACGATCCGACTGAGGAGGCGGCATATCGGGACTTGGAAACCGTCTACCGGGCATTCACTGCCATCGGCACAGTCGGGATCCCCACGGTCGCCGCCGTCCGTGGCGCAGCGGTCGGAGCAGGCCTCAACCTCGCGCTGGCCGCAGACCTGCGCATCGTGTCGGCGACGGCGAGGCTGATCCCCGGCTTCGCTCAGATCGGTATCCATCCCGGTGGGGGACATTTCACCCTTCTGAATCGATCGATAGGTCGTGAAGCCGCCGCCGCCCTAGGCGTTTTCGGTGAGGGTGTCACCGGTGAGCGAGCCGTCGACCTCGGCCTGGCCTGGGCTGCGGTGGACGACCCCGAGACCGAGGACTACGCCGCTTCCCTTGCCCGGCGAGTCGCGGCCGATCCGGATCTCGCTCGCCGACTTGTCATGAGCTTTCGTCGGGAGACGGCTCCAGGCGGAATGCCCTGGGATGTCGCTGTCGAACTGGAGAAGGCACCCCAGATGTGGTCGCTTCGGCGTAAGCACGGCAAATGACGTCATTGCTGCGGCCGTCACAGTAACGAACGCGGGGGCAGACCATTGTGTGGTTGCCCCCGCGGCCGGCCGTATCGGCATCCCCCCGATCGAGGGGAAGATCGGATCAGCGTGCGCTGCCGAGGTGCGGTAGTTCGCCCGGTGCCACTGCGCGTTGGACCTGATGAGGCTCACCGAGATAGATTTCTTCGCCCGCAATGAGCCCGTCCGATGTGATCGGCCAGACCACCAGAGCCTGGTAGGCCGTGAGATAGCTGAGATCGGGGTCGAGCGGCCCGCCGTCCGGCAGCCTTCTGTCGGGCAGAAAGGCACCCTTGACGACGTGGCGGAAGACGCCTTCGGTGATCACGGTGGACTCGTCGACGAGGACGCGGGTGATATCGAAGGACAGGCGGTTCTTGCCGACCCGCATGTTGTTCTCGTAGAACGCCTCGACCTCCACCATCGACCTGAGCCGCGTCGGTGACTCCCCACCCCAGAACGAGTACCGTGGGTCGGCTACGAGCGTCGCCTTCAGCGCCTCGAGATCACCGGCGACTTCCGCCACGACGTGCCGCGCAACCACGTCGAGATTGCGGCGGAGTATCGGATCGGACTCTCTCGCAATGCGATCGGTGAGCAGTGACCAGCTCGACGCGGCGTCCGGATGCACCGTCGGGGCCGGGTGCCTGTCTTCCGTCATGGTTCAGAACAGCTTTCTGGTCTCTGCCACGATGCGCTCGGTGGTCGGCAGGCGATCGAGAGTCTTGGCGAATGGCACCGGCGTGAACAGACCACCGACACGCAGAACCGGTCCCAGCAACTCGTTGAACAGGTCCTCGGTGATACGGGCGCTGATCTCCGCACCTGGTCCGGCGAACTGGGTTGCCTCATGTGTCACGACGCATCGGCGAGTGCGCTCGACCGAGTCGAGCACGGTTTCGAAATCCAATGGCACCAGCGAGCGGAGGTCGATGATCTCCGCGTCGATGCCGTCCCGGGCCAGCATGTCGGCCGCCTCGATCGCCATGGCCACGGTGGTGCCGTATGCGACGATCGTGACGTCGTTACCGGCCCGCACGGTTTTGGCCTTGCCGAGGGGAACGCGGTAGGGGCCCGTCGGCACCTCCTCCTTGACGGAGTAGAGGAGGCCGGTGTGTTGGATGAGGAGGGTCGGATCGGGTGACTCCAGGCAGGACATGAGCAGTCCCTTGGCATCGCGTGGAGTGGAGGGGAAACAGACATTGATTCCGGGGGTGTGCATGAACCAGGTCTCCACCGATTGAGCGTGCTGTGCGCCGAAGTGGCTGCTTCCGATCACACTCGTGACCATGACCGGCGTCGGTGTGGCGCCGCCGGTCATGTAACGGAACTTGGCGGCATGGTTGAGGATCTGATCCAGAACGTGCGTCGAGAAGTCGAAGAACATGACTTCGACCACGCCGCGGTAGCCGCCGAGTGCCAGACCCACCGCCGCCCCGGCGATAGCGCCCTCCGCGATCGGCGTGGCGCGAACCCGCTCGGTGCCGAACCGCGTGGACAGGTCCTTGGTGGTCTTGAAGACTCCCCCGATCGGATCGGCCACGTCCTCGCCGAGAATGACGATCTTCTCGTCGGCCTCCATGGCGCAGTGGTAGCCGGAGTTGATCGCCTGGGCGATGGTCATCTGTTGGATGCTGGTGTTACTCACCGCTGGCGCTCCTCGCGAAGGTTTCGTCGGCGAAGACACCCTCGTAGATGTCCGCCTGGTCGGGATCGGTGCCGGCCGCCGCGTACCGGAAGGCGTCGTCGACCGTGGTTGCCGCGTCGGCCTCGATGCCGCAAATTTGCTGCTCGGACAAGTGCCCGTTCTCCAGGAGCCATCTGCGGAAGGTCGGGGCGGGGTCGCGCTTCATCGCCGCCGCCAGTTCTTCCTTGGGCACGTAGCTGTAGTCCGCGGTTCCCGTGTGCCCGGTGAGCCGGTAGTGCACGAACTCCAGGAATGTCGGACCCCTGTTCGCACGAGCCCGTGTCAGTGCGGCATCGAGTGCGTCTACACATGCCATGGGATCGAATCCGTCCACACGCTCGGCCGCCATGCCGTAAGTGGCAGCACGCTTGGCGAGGTCGGTGTTGGGCGCGTAGTCGGCAATTGCCGTATGCTCGCCCCACTGATTGTTCTGGCACACGATCACGACGGGCAGCTTCCACAGGGCGACGAAGTTCATGCCCTCGTGGTAGGCGCCGATCGACGTCGCCCCGTCACCGAAGGTGACGACGACGGCGTTGCCGGACCTGTCCATCTGTTCGGCCATGCCCAGGCCTGCCGCGATTTGCATGCCGGAGCCGACGATGCCGGTGGTCGCGGTGAAGTTGACCTCTTGATCCTGCAGATGCATGGGGCCACCTCGCCCCCGGGAGCAGCCCTCCTCCTTGCCGTACAGTTCGGCAACGATCGATTGGAGCGACATTCCCTTGGCCATGGCGTCGCCGAGATTGCGGTAAGTGGAAATCATCTTGTCGTCGCGTCGCATCGTCGCTCCGAGAGCGGCGCAGACGGCCTCCATTCCACGGACGGGGTAGAAGGCCGCGCGGAGTCGCCCCGCTTTGGATTCGGCAGAGGCCCGCTGATCGGCCATGGTGGTGCTGAGCATGAGGTTGTACATGCGCTCCAGCGCATCGGCACTCAGCGGCACGCGTTGCATGGGGGCTGGACTGTCATTCATGCTTCGATCCTCACGAGTCTCTCGAGGCGCGGGGGCTGCATATCGGCAGTTCCACCGGCCGTGAACGTCCGTCGCCGCAATATACAGAGAGTGTATACATTTTTGCCTTCGTATGGGAGCTGTCACCCCGTGCCCTACCGGTCGACGCCCGGTGCATGCAGAGCAGGGAGGGCCCGCTCAGATTGCCTTCACCTCGAGACGGCGGCCTCGAGTGCGGCCAGGATCTCGGTCTTGGGCTTGGCCCCGATCATCGAGGAGACCAGCTCGCCGCCGCGGTAGATGTGCAGTGTCGGGACGCTGATGATGCCCTTGGCGGCGGCAGTCGCAGACTGTTCCTCGATGTTGAGTTTGACGACTCGAACAGCCTCACCCATTTCGGCGGCAACCTCGTCGAGAACCTGTGCGAGTCCCCTGCAGGGACCGCACCAGGGCGCCCAGAAGTCGACGACGACGAGCTTGTCGGATCCTAGGACGTCGGCGTCGAACGTCGCGTCGGTGGTCTCCACAACTAGTCCCATTGATTATCCTTCCTCGTTTCCCAGTGGATGAGACCGTGCTCACGGTGAGATGCCGGCCGTTCAGACGTGACCGGCCCGCGCCAGGAATCGTTCGGCGTCGAGTGCGGCCGAGCAGCCGGAGCCGGCGGCAGTGATGGCCTGCCGGTAGGTGTGGTCCACGAGATCCCCGCAGGCGAAAACGCCCTCCACGCTGGTGTGCGTAGATCGTCCCTCCACAAGGACGTATCCCTGGTCGTCGAGGTCGACGACACCCTTGACGAGTTCGTTGCGGGGGTCGTGCCCGACAGCAACGAACATCCCGGAGACTGCCAGTTCTCGGGTCGTCCCCGTCGAATTGTCACGCAGTGTGATGCCGGTGAGCCGGTCGTCGCCGTGAAGGGCTTCGACAGTGCTGTTCCAGGCGAAGGAGATCTTGTCATCGGCGAAGGCGCGGTCGGCCATGATCTTGGAGGCGCGCAATTCGTCGCGGCGGTGCACGATCGTCACCGAGCGTGCGAATCTGGTGAGGAATGTCGCCTCCTCGATGGCCGAGTCACCTCCTCCGATGACCGCGATGTCCTGGTCCTTGAAGAAGAAGCCGTCGCACGTCGCACACCAGGACACACCATGCCCGGAGAGCCGCTTCTCGTCGGGCAGGCCGAGTTCCCGGTAGGCAGAACCCATCGCAAGGATGACCGCGCGCGAGGTGTACGTTTTGCCCGCACTGTCGGTTACCCGCTTGATGTCGCCGATCAGGTCGACCGATACCACATCATCGCTGATGATCTCGGCGTCGAACCGGAGGGCTTGAGCCCGCATCTCCGCCATGAGCTCCGGACCCGTGATGCCCTCTTCGAAGCCGGGGAAGTTCTCCACCTCGGTGGTGTTCATGAGCGCGCCCCCCGCGCTGATGGAACCCTCGAACAGGAGGGGACGAAGGTTCGCACGGGCGGCATAGACGGCTGCCGTGTAGCCGGCCGGACCGGATCCGATGATGATGAGATTGCGGAGCGGGTCGCTCTCGGTCATGGGTTCTCCTTGCAGGGGCGCTGGCTGTGGATGGGATCACGTCCTCGCGTGACAGTCGCCGAAGAAGCGCCGATGAGCCATAATGGCATACAGAAACGCATAATTTCTAGAGCGAGGCGGATTCATGATCGTCACCGACGCCCAAGTTCACGTATGGCCCGCCGAAACGCCCGACCGCCCGTGGCCGGACGAACGGCGCCAGTATGCTCATCGACCCCATTACACGATCGATGAACTGCGGGCCGATATGGCCGTCGCGGGGGTGGACCGCGCGATACTCGTACCACCTCTCTCCGAAGGAGACCGGAACGACTACTGTCTTCAGGCGGCAGCCGATCATCCCGGCGTCTTTCGTGTGATGGGCCGGCTCGATGTCGCGGACCGGACGAGCCGACGTCTTGTGCCTCGGTGGCTGGAGCAGCCGGGGATGCTCGGAATCCGTGTCACCTTCAGCAAGAACCCTCCCGCCTCCTGGCTCGAGGACGGGACGGCAGACTGGCTCTGGTCTGCCGCGGAGGTGGCAGGCATACCGATAATGGTGTTCTCTCCCTTCGGTATTCCCCAGATCGGACGCATCGCGGCGCGTTATCCCGACCTGCGCATCGTGGTGGACCATCTTGGGTTCGCCACCGGCCTCACCGACGACCTCGGTCCCTCGATCGAGCGCCTGATTCGCCTGGCCCATCTCCCGAATATTGCGGTGAAGGCAAGCAGTCTGCCCGCCTATATCACCGAGCCCTATCCGTTTCGGACCCTGCACGACCACATCGAGAGAGTGGTCGACGCCTTCGGCCCACGGCGGGTCTTCTGGGGTAGCGACGTCACGCGGTTGCCCTGTTCCTACCGCGAGGCGCGGCGCCTTTTCACCGAGGAATTGGACTTCTTGGACGCGGAGAGTCTGGAATGGATCATGGGGCGGGGGCTGTCCGAATGGATCGGCTGGGAGTAGGAAGAGCCGCTGCAGGCAGCGCCGGTCGATCTTGTCAGGCCGTTTTGCATGCATTACAGTATGCGAATGGCGTATGCAATTGGGGTTGACATCGGCGGTACCTTTACCGATTGTGTGGCAGTCGACACGCAGGGCAACATCATCCAAAGCAAGGTGCCCTCGACGCACGCAAGCTCCCCCGACGAGGGGGTGATAGCGGGAGTGCAGAAGCTGGCCGAGGCTGCGGGACGGGAAGTCGAGGAGTTTCTCGCGGATACCGAGGCCTTCGGCCACGGCACCACCATCGGAACGAACCTGGTAGTGGAGCGGCTCGGTGCCCGAGTCGGGCTCGTGGCCACCGCCGGCCATGGAGATGCCCTTCTGATGATGCGCGGGCGAGGTCGGACCGCGGGCATTCCCAAGGACAAGTTGCTCAGTGTGCGCGACACCGACAAGCCGGATCCTCTGGTTCCACGCGAGCACGTCGTCGAGGTGGTCGAGCGCGTCACCAAGGACGGCTCGGTGCTGGTACCCCTCGACGAGCAACAGGCCCGGAATGCGTTGCGCTTGCTGCTGGATCAAGACATAGAAGCAGTGGCCGTCGCGTTGATGTGGTCCTTCCGAAACCCGACGCACGAGCAGCGGATCCGGGAACTGATCCACGAAATCCGTCCGGACATCTACGTCAGCATCTCCTCTGAGATCGCTCCCCGGATCGGCGAGTACGAACGGACCGTGGCAACCGTCATCAATTCCTACGTCGGCCCCCGATCCAGCCGTTACCTGAAGAAGCTCGAGTCGGAGTTGCAGAGCCGCGGCTTGGATGCTCCGGCCTTCATCATGCAATCGAACGGTGGGGTGGCCCCACTGGCGTCAGCCGTCGGGGCGCCGGTCAAGACGATCGGATCGGGGCCCGTCGGCGGTCTTACAGGCACTGCCTCCATCGCTGCGCGCCTGGGGCATCGCAACGTCATCGCCACGGATATGGGGGGGACCTCGTTCGAGGTCGGCCTCATCATCGATGGCAGCCCGCTCCTCGTCGGCGAACAAGTGATCGAGCAGTACACCTATCGGGTGCCACAGCTCGACGTTCGTTCGATCGCCTGTGGCGGCGGCTCCATCGCCCAGGTCGATCACATCAGCCGCGGCATCAGGGTCGGTCCCGAATCTGCGGGATCGTATCCGGGACCGGCCTGCTACGGCGCCGGCACGCTTCCGACGGTGACAGACGCCGATGTCGTTCTCGGACTGATCGATCCGGACCAATTCCTGGGTGGTCAGATGAAGCTGGATCGCACGGCTGCCGAAGCGGCCGTCCAGCGCCTGGCCGACGAGCTGGGAATGAGCCTGGAGGAGACCGCTGCAGGCATCCTCAAGGTCAACAGCTTTGCCGCCGCAACGCTGATTCGTCAGCGGACCTTGGAACAAGGCCTGGACCCGCGCGACTTCATGGTCTACGCCTTCGGTGGTGCAGGACCCGTGCACGCCTTCGCCTTCGCGCACGAGCTCGGCGCCCGGGGAGTGCTCATACCCCTTGGTAACGGGGCCTCCACTCTTTCGGCGTACGGCATCGCGGTCACCGATGCGAAGCAGATCTTCGAGCAGGAGTGCTCGATCAAGGCGCCTTTCGACGTCCGTGCGCTTCAGGATGTCTGTACTCGACTCGAGAACCGTGCCGTCACCACGATGACCGAGGGGGGCTTCGCCCCGGAGGACATCCGTCTCGAGCGGACCGCGCTCGCCCGCTACGCAGAGCAGTACATGCAGGAACTGCCCCTGCCGCTGCCGGAAGGGGGGGTGAGCGAGGAGAGACGGAGTTCATTGGAGAGCGCGTTCGCGGCAGAGTACGCACGGCTCTACGGAGCCACGGCCGTGTCCGGCTTCCAACAGGTCGAGATCTTCTCCGTCCGCGTGATCGCCACCGCTGTACGGCACGCCGGTGCCCTCGAATCCGAGCCCCACGAGGCCGGTGGCGGTGCGGCGGTGTCCGCCGGCACGCGGGAGATCTTCTGGCCGGATGAGGGCAGGTGGGTCACGACGGACGTCTACGACGCCCCGCCCGCGCACGGCCTGGCGGTTCACGGGCCGGCCGTGGTGCAACTACCCCACACTACGATTTCCGTTCCCCCCGGACAGTTCCTCGAGACGGACCGCGCCGGAAACTGTGTGCTCACCCGGAGAAAGGAACTGTCGGCATGACCGCCAACACCGTCGAGACTCCCCAGGACACTGTCCCGTGGGACGGTCGTCAGCGAGGCTACATCCCCTCCAACCCACCTGTAGTTCATCCGGCAATCACGCTCCACACATCGGCGCAAACGGACGTCGACCCGGTAACAGCCGAGGTCGTCCGCTACGCGCTGATGAACATCAACCTCGAGCACGCGGATCTCATTCAGCGCCTGGCCGTCTCTCCGGTCGTCATGCTGTCCCGTGATTTCCAGTCCTCGATTCTCACGGAGGTCGGTGACCTCGTATATCTCGGCTCTGGAGTCCAGTACTACTCGAACTTCCATTCGCTGATCGTCAAGTACATTCTCGAGCACCATCAGGCCGAGACGCTCGCCGACGGTGACATGTTGCTGTGCAACGACCCGTACATCGGGTGCGCTCACCAGTGCGACACCTCGCTCGTAGCACCGATTTTCGTCGACGGCGAGCTGTTCTGCTGGATCGCCAACTCCATGCACTTCCAGGACCTGGGCGGCACGGTGCCAGGCAGCCTGTGCGTGTCGGCTGAGGACTGCTGGCAGGAGTCGGCGATCTGGACTCCGATCAGTCTCGTCGAGAGGGGCCGCGTCCGGACCGACGTCGAGGATCTGTTCGTACGCCAGAGCCGATTCCCGGACGTGACTCGTATGGATCTGCGCGCGGCTTACGGTTCGCTGGAGACCACGCGAAAGAAGATCGTCGCGCTCGTGGAACGGTACGGTGCAGCTGTCGTCAAGGGCATCATGAACCGAGTGCTGGACGCCGGCGAGGAACTCTTCGTCGAGCGCCTCGCCAAGATCCCCGACGGTCGCTGGTCCTACCGGGCTTCCATGGAGGGATCGGTCCCCGGTGACCACGAGTTCTACCGCTACCAGATCAATGTGACCAAGCAAGGCGACCGGCTCATCGTCGACAACGAAGGCAGCGATCCCCAGGTGGGTGCCATCAATGTGACGTATGCCGGGATGAGCGGGTGCGTCCTCGCCTCCTTCACGTCACAGATGTTGCCGGAGATGGCCGGCGCGTTCGGCGGGGCCTATCGGCGGATCGAGTTCCGGCCCACTCCGGGAACCGTCTCCTGCGCAGACCATCCCGCGGCCGTCAGCGCCTCGGCGGTCTTCACCCAGATGCACGTGCTCAACGTGGCGGCGACGCCGGTCTGCATGATGCTTGCCGCGGGAGACGACGAGACTCGGGACCTGATTCTCGGGGCGCCGACACCCAACCTGTCATCTGTCCTGGCAGGAGGAGTGCGGGACGACGGCAAGCCCTTCATGCTCATGGACAGCAACGGACTGATGGGCTCCCTGGCTGGACGTGCGTCCCGTGACGGGGTCGACGTCGGTGGCCAGTGGTGGATTCCGGATTCGATCGCCTACAACTCCGAGGAGATGGAGGCGCAGACTCCCTTCCTGGTGCTGAGCCGGGTGCTGCTTCCCGTAGCGGGCGATGGTGCCGGCCGCTGTCGTGCGGGCGTGGGTATGCGAGAGACGTTGATGGCCCACGGGATCGCCGGGGGAGCATTGGTCGTCCACCAGAACGAGAACGTCCCTCGCGCGGCCGGGTTGTTCGGAGGAAATCCCGGCTCGCTGGCCACGTGTCGCTTCAAGCGCAACAACGATGCGCTGCAACAACTGGCGTCGGGTGCGCTTCCGGTGTCCATCGAAGACATCCACGGCGACGAGGTCGAGCTCGAATTCAAGGGCGGTCCGGAGACACTCGCCAACGGTGACGTCATCGAGTGGGTCTCGCCGGGTGCGGCGGGCTACGGCGACCCCCTCCTGAGGGATCCGCAGGATGTGCAGAAGGACCTCGACGCGAGACTGATCACCGAGGAAGCCGCGGCCGCAGTTTACGGCGTGGTTTTCGCCGACGGCGTGGTGGATGCGGAGGCCACTGCGAGGGCACGTGCCGCTGTCCGACGCGAACGCCTCGGTGGGATCGAGGCCGGTGAGTGCGTCGAGCCGCCTGCAGGGGCGCGCCGTATCGGTGAACTCCTCTACATCGTGAATGGTCGCTGGTGGTGCAATGGTGCCGATCTCGGAGACCAGTACGAAAATTACAAGGATCGCGCCGTGACCCGGGTGGTGCCTGTCCGCAAGATCGCGGCCGAATTCGAGGTCGCCAACCACGAGATCGCGGATCGCTGGGAGTTCCGTGAGGCCATCTGTCCGGTCACGGGTTTCCGCATCGATGCCGAACTGGCAATGGTCGGCGAGCCGTCACTGCACGACGTGATCCCCGCAGGGGCCTGACCAACCCGGTCATCCGGTGGCCACGCCGGATCCGAATGGACTCATTCCCGCGCCGGTACGGCGGCGTCCGAGGACGGACGTCGCCGTGCTCGGGCACCGCGTCGAACCGATACGTCCTGCCCCCATGGTGGCAGATCTCGTTGTAGCCCAACCACACCGATATCGGCGCCCAGCCGGACGCGCCAGAGAAGGAACACGAATGGTGTCGGATGCAGCCCGCCGGTCGTCACATGAAGTTGCGGGTGTGAAGTGCTGAAAGTTCGACCGCCTCGGCCCCGGAGAACCCAAGGCGGAGAAGGCGTCTCTGACGGCCTTCATCCATCGTCTTGTTGAGGTCCGCGACGGCACGGTGGCCGCGAGCGATTGCGGCCGGAGTCCACTCTCCGGCCGCGAGCAGCACCAGGGAGTCGAACACGTCGGAGTTGAGCGCCACCGTCGTGGCAAGAACGTCGTGACGACGCTCGACTGCCCCCCGGAGGCGCCCGCGCAGCGACGGGTCGTGACTCGCTTGATGCTCGAGGTGCGCGACACCGAACGCGACGTGCCGTGCCTCGTCGACGCGGGCCAAGCGTGTGACGGCTCTGGTGATCGGGTCCGGAGCATACTTGTCGAGGAACGACAACAGCGAGAGGAAAGTACCTTCCCCCAGAACCGACAGCAGGAAAGAAGCCAAGGAGAAATCCGGCTCGTCGAGAAGGCTGGCCAACGACTCTCGACCCCCGACCGACGATGTGCCGAGCTCCCCACCGTTCAACACCGCGCGGCGTCGGAACACTTCCATGTGCCGGGCCTCGTCGGCGGCCTGCACCGCAAGTAGCTGCTGGACCTCGTAGAAGTAGGGATGGACCCGTGCAAGGAGCCGCGCCGGAATGACGAGTGCCGCCTGCTCGTTTTCGATCAGGTAGGTCATGATCTGCACGACCGCCCGCTCGATGTCGCCGGGAACGTCGATCTCCGACGTCCAATCTACTGCAGATGCGGGATCCCACTGGGCTGCCGCCGCATGAGCATAGAGCCGTGGTGCGAGGTCCGCCCACACCACGTCTCGATCGTCGAGATCGAACGATACGGCCGGCCCTCCAGGTTCGACCAGCGCCCCTCTGGCAGCCAGACCCCAAGTGGGATCCGGTCGTCGAACGAGTGCGGATGCACTGGAGGAGCCGGCCCGTTCGGCATTCAGCCACCGTGCGAGCTGAGCTCCCCCTCGCACCACCTCGTATGCGCCCGACTGCTCGGTTGATTCGAATCTGTGTCCCTCCGCGCGGCACCAGGAGCGAAGGTCGACGCCCAGTGCGGGAGCCGTGCCGACGACCGTCGCTCTGCCGCCCACAGGAACCTTTTCGAGAAAATGGCGGACCAGGAGATAAGCGCCCTGATCGAAACTCAGACCCTCGAGGTCCAAGCGAATCATGGTCGGTAGTCCTGGTCCGTCAGATTGCCGTCCGCATCGAGAAACCCGGCCTCGTCCACAGCGCGCTCGAGGGATGCGTACGCCTGGGTCCTCCCGACCCTCCACTCCTTCAGGCCCTCCAGTTCCAGGAGAGAGCGCACTTCCGGATCGGCATACGACATCGACAGGAGCAGTTCGGTGAAACGGTCCGCGGTCTTCTTCGGAATCGAATCGGCGACCGTCATGTTGCAGTGGTCGTACGTGCCGGTCTGCGCCACGATTCGGACTGCCCCCACAGGGAACGTACCTTCTCGACCGAAGAGCATGTGGTTCGAGTCGATCATGCAGCAGGCGTCGACTTCGCCACGAAGGAGTGCCCGGGCGGCGTCCCGCTCTCCACCGATGTGGTCGCCGTGAAGACCGACCCCGACGTCGAATCGGCGTACTTCCAAGTTTTGTCCCGGCACGAGCCCTGCCGACCGCAGGTGCGCCAAAGGGATGAGTGTTGCCTGGGGCGAGTCCACGGCTCCCACCCCTACGGCCCTTCCCGACAATTCCGTCACGTCTCGGATCTGCGAATCCGCCCGCACGACAATTACGGATGTCAGATCCTGGTCCGAGTCCCGCATCACAGCGGGCCGGACGACACGACCCGCGCGAGCGGCCATCCGCACCGTTCGGACCCAGGCGAGGGGCGAGTTCCACGCTGCGTCGATCCGGCCTTCGACGAGATCGACGACCTGCCGCTCGTAATTCGAGTAGAGGACGTAGTCGAAATCGAGTCCGTGATCTCGGAACCACGCGCGAAAGCCGTCCCATATTGTCACCACTTTGGGGTCGTACGCGACCGCCCCCATCAACAGCGGGCGCGACATCAGGCGGGCTCCTCGTCGAACAAGGGACGCCCCAGCGACAGGCGGCCGACGAAGTCGCGGAGCGCCTCCGATGTCGGTGCCATCACTCGAGCAGCAAGCGAGTCCCGGAATTGGCGTTCGATGCCGAGTTCCTTCCGGAAGGCCGTCCCGCCGCACAGTTTCATCACGCCGTCGCTGACTGCGGACGCGGCCTCCGCTGCGACGAGTTTCACCTGGAGGACACGCAGAATCGCGTCGTCGCGGTCGCCCTCGAGTGCGCTCAGGGTGTCGTTGATGAACGCGCGGGTCGAATCGACCTGAATCCTCAGATCTGCAAATGCGCTGCGGGGGAGCACCTGAGAGGCGAGGTTGGTGTCGAGATGCTCGAGCCGCGAGTGTGTCAGGTGGGCGGCCGCCTGGTCCAGCAGAGCCTCCATCAAGCCGAGTGAGAAGGCGGCATTGAGGAGCAGGAATCGGGGAAGGATGACGCCCAGGGCGATGTTCAGCCCGTCGCCGTCCTCCCCCAGAATGGCAGTCCGTGGGACCAGCACTGCCTCGGCCCGCATCGGCCGCGACGCGTTGCCGCACAGCCCGAGCCCGTTGAAGCTGCCGTCGACGCGCAGGCCTGCAATGCCGTCGGGTACCGACCACAGGGTCATCCCCCCGGTCGCGGCATTTCCGAGGGGTCGGCTCGACCAGACATAGATGTCGGCCTCTCCAGCCGAGGTGACCCAGCTCTTTCGAGCATCGAGGCGAATTCGGTCACCGTCGGATGTTGCCGTCGACATGGGCGCCCAGAAGTGACTGCGGGACCCGGTCTCGGAGAAGGCCAAGGTGCACAAGCCCCGGCCCGTCGCGACCTGCGCCTGCTGTTCGGGAGATCCGTGAGTGTCGATCACGGCCGAAGCCGCGTAGTGCATCATGAGAGTCATCGCGGTCGAGCCGCACGCCGATGCGACCCGTTCGATCACCTCGACTCCCGCGGACAGGGGAGCGCCACCGCCCCCCGCTTCGGAGGGGCTCATGAGACCGAGCAGTCCGTTCTTCGCGAGGGCAGCGAGCGCCTCGCGCGGATACTCACCCGCCTCGTCGATGCGCTGGGCCGAAGGGCGAACGATATTCTCGATGATCGCGCTCAATCTCGCGTCGAGATCGTGGTCCAGGGCAGTGCCGTCGGTCATGGATGGATTCCTTTCGAATATCGGGCTGAAGCAGTAGCGGTCGGTCCCTCCCGTCGGTCGAAAATTGCGGTGGGAGGAGTACCTTCATTCCTCGGAGATGCTCAATGCCTCATTCGGGCAGCCCTCTACGGCGGAGATGATCAATTCCCGATCGGTCTCGACGAACGTGCCCTCGGTGGGCAGGCTCAGTACCCCGTCCTCGGTCACCTCGAAGACCCGGGGAGCAATCGACTCGCACAGGCCCAAGCCCTGGCACTTCCTTCGATCGACGTACACCTTGGCCATGATGGTTCCCTTCTCGCCTGAACTTGTGATCCGGCATACAAGAGTATGCCCTATTGCATGCATATTGGAAGAGCGGCACGTCCCCTGTCACACCGCGGCAAGAACGGTCGTGGCCGCTGCCATCAGTGCGGCGGCGTGCTCGTCCGGCGTCCGCCCGTCGGGGCGCGGCACCTCGATACTCAGGGGGAGATCGGCGGGCAGTGCCCGAATCGTCTCTACCAGCGGGAGTACGCCCGCGCCCGGGTCGAGTCGCGCCGATATGGCCTCAGCGCGCGCCTTGACCGGGTCGCTCTCGGCGCCGGTACGACTCACGTCACAGATCTGGGCCACGGTGAGGTATCGCGGAGGGAGTGCGGACAGGTCGCTGACGGTTGCGCCGGTCCTGGTCAAGTGCAGGGTGTCGACGAGGATGTAAGCATTTTCGGCTTCCGACCGATCGACGACGGTTCGTGCATCGTCGAGGGTCTTGACGCCACTGAAACCCATGAACTCCAGCACGCAGGACAGCCTGTACTCGGCGGCAGCTCCTGCCAGTTCGGCCAGAAGGTCGGCATTGCGGTCGAGGTCGGGTTCGTAGCTGGTGACCCCGACAGAACGAGCTCCGAGCTCGGCTGCAGTCTCGAGCATGGCTTGCCGGGGAGTGAGCACTCCGTCCGCGGGGCTGAAGCGGAACACCTCCGCGTCCAAGAGCTGCACTCCTGCGTCGTCCAGCGCGCGGCGCACCTGGCGAATGCCCGTCGCATTGCCCAGCAGATCGTTGTCCACGCCGCTTCCCGGAATTGCGGCCAAGCGAAGCCCCACGGACCGGAAGCCTGCCTTGCCTGCGGCTCGAATGGCGTCCACGGGATGCGATCCGATCAGGCTCAGGGCTGCGAGGGAAAGCTCTTGCATAATTTTCGACCTCATTGCGTTGATGAAGAATTGTATGCAGAATAGCCTAAACGATCGCCGTAACGGCGGTCTCGTATCTGAGGCCCGAGGCCGGATGCGAAGACGCACCAGCCGCTTTCGAAAGGCAAGCCGACGTATGACGAAGTACAAGACGATCGAGGTCGCCGAGGATGCGGGGGTTGCCGAGATCATCCTGTCGCGTCCGGAGCGACTGAACGCCATCGACGAGGATGTACGTCCCGAGTTGATCGATGCGCTCACCGACCTCGGTTTCACCAAGGGGATCCGCGCCGTCGTACTCGGCGCACGGGGCAAGGTGTTCTCCGCGGGTGGCGACTTCGAGATGATGAAGCGACGCAACGGAGATCCGGTCGGGGCCGAGAGGGGCTCCCTCGACGGCCGGCAACTGTTGCGCACCATCTTCGAGGTGCCGGTTCCTGTGATCGCGGCCCTGCAGGGTCATGCGGTCGGGCTGGGATCCACCATCGCGCTCTCGTGCGACGTCGTCGTGGCGAGCAAGGGGGTCCGCATCATGGACTCGCACGTCAAGATCGGGCTGGTCGCGGGGGACGGCGGAGCGGTGGTGTGGCCACCGAGTGTCGGGCTCATCCGCACCAAGCGGCACCTGCTCTTCGGGGATCCGGTGTTGGCCGAGGACGGCTATGCCATGGGCATGGTCTCGGACCTGGTGGAGACTCCCGACGAGGTGCTGCCTCTGGCCAGGGATCTGGCTCGCCGGCTGGCGGAACTCCCACCCCTGGCCGTTCAGGGGACCAAGCGCACGTTGAATGCTGCACTGGCTCAGCAATCGACCGGCGTGCTGGATCTCGGCCTGATGCTCGAGCTCGGCACCATGCAGAGCGAGGATCTGCTCGAAGCCATCGATGCCTTCGAGAACAAGCGGAAAGGTCACTACACCGGTGCGTGAGCTCACCAGTCTGTTCAACCTACGCTCGGCTCGATATCATGCAAAATAATATGCACACACCCGTTCTCCTCCCTACAGATTGGGTAGAGTCATGACTGCTGCAACCATCCCCGCGTTCCCCGCTCGTCGAAAGTGCCCGTTCTCTGCTCCGGACGAGTACGCGCAGTGGCGCGAGCACGACAAGCCCGTCAAGGTGCAGTACCCCAACGGGACCGAGGTGTGGGCCGTCACGAGGTACCAGGATGTCAAGGCGGTGCTCCACGACGGTGAGAGAACCACGGCGAACAAGCTGGCGCCGGGCTTCCCGCAACAGCGCAAGGGCGTCATCGCCCTGACTCAGGACGGCAACCTGGAGTACCTCGACGAGCCCGAGCACGGTCGGCTGCGCAGGATGATGTCGCCCGACTTCACGGCGCGCAGGATCTTCTCCAATCGGGGTGAGCTTCAGCGGATTGTCGACCTCGCCATCGACAATATGCTGGAACTGGGTGGTAAGGCCGATCTGCAGCAGGCATTCAGCCTTCCGGTCCCCAGCCTGGTCACGTGCAACCTTCTCGGGGTTCCCTACGAGGATCACCACTTCTTCGAAGAGGTGACCGGGGTCATGCTCTCGACTCAAACCACCGCGGAGAAGTTCAAGGCCACCTTGGACAGCCTCGTCGACTACCTTCATGGAATTGTGAAGAGGAAGGTGGACGCGCCGTCCGAGGACGACTTGATCGGCCGTCTCATCATCGAGCATGTCCGTAACGGCGAACTCACCTATGACACCATCGTCAATCTCACCCTCCAGCTCCTGGTGGCCGGCCACGAGACGACCGCAAATCAGATCTCGATGGGCGTCCTTTCTTTGCTTACCGACGACGAGCTCCGGGCGACGATGCTGGCCAACCCGGACATGTGGCCGCGCGCGGTGGACGAGCTCCTCCGAATCCACTCGGTCACGGACGCCGTCATGATCCGCATGGCCACCGCAGACATCGAAGTCGGAGGCCAGCTCATCAAGACCGGCGAAGGAATCCTTCCCCTGGGCGCCGGCGCCAACCACGATCCGGACGTCTTCCCCGAGCCCATGAAGGTCAAGCTCGACCGGCCGAAGGGCGTTCACCACATGGGATTCGGCATCGGTATGCACTCGTGCATCGGTCAGAACCTGGCTCGCACCGAACTGGAGCTCGCGTACAAGACCCTGCTGGAGCGAATCCCCACGCTGAGACTCGCCGTCCCCGAGGAAAAGCTGGATTACAAGCACGACGGTTTCGTCTGGGGTGTGCACTCCCTGCCCGTCGAGTGGTGACAGGCGGTCTCCGACCGACAGCGAACCGGCGTCCCGGCCCGGATCCCTCTCCCGTCGCGGCGAAGATGTGAAACCTTCGACACCGCTGGTGGCGACGGGTGAGGACGGCCTCCGGTATCCGCTGCGCGTGAAGCGCCGGTCGGACGGATCTCCGGGGTACTTCACACAACAATGTCTATGGATAGGGTAGCTTCATGAATTCACGGTCTGATCAAAGTCACTCGTCGCCGCAGTTCTCCGTTCTCGCGCCGCTCGGGGAACGGAGGCAGCAGGAAGGCAGCCTGGCTCCGCGCTTGTCGACATTGTCGGGCAAGCGGATCGCATTCGTGTTCGACTATGCGTTTCGGGGCGACGAGATGTTCGCCCGGTTCATGGAACAGGCGCACGAGCGCTTCGCGGATGTGACATTCCTCGATCCCGACAAGTTCGGCAACTTCCACGGTCCCGCGGAGGAAGGTGAAGAGGCTCTGGGGCGCCTCGCCGAGAGCCTCGAGAGCCAGGAGTTCGACGCCGCCATCGTCGGCGTCGGTGCTTGAGGCAGTTGCACGCCTGCCGTGTTGCGGGCTTGCGTTTCGATCGAGCGTGCAGGATTGCCCTCGGTCGGTTTGATCGGAAGTGAGTTCGTGCCGATGGCCGAACTGACTGCCAAGGCGTTCGGAATCGCCGGGGTACCACTGGCCGTGTACCCGGGTGTGATCATGGCCGACTCCGACATCGACTTCCATGTCAAGGTCGCCAACGCCATGGTGCCCGCGATGTTCGATGCACTGCTCAGCGATCGAGCGGCAGCGGTCGACGGATCGGTCGAGCACATAGCCGCCGGCGAAGTGGTTTTCACCGGCGACTACGACGAGGTCCTGGAGGAATTCACGAGGCGGGGCTGGACCGAGGGTCTGCCCATCGTTCCGCCTACGCGCGAGCGCGTCGATGCGTTCCTGGCATGCACAGATCTCGCTGCCACCACCTCGCTGGGCAACCTGCGCTCGTCGAATACCGAGGCAACGGTCCTGTCGGTCGCGGTAAATGGTGTGATGGCGGGATGCCGTCCCGAATTCATGCCGATTCTCGTTGCGGTTGTGGAGGCTTTGGCCGATCGGGCATTCGGTGTCGAGGACGCTGGGAGTACGCCCGGCTGGGAGCCCCTCATCACGATAAGTGGGCCGCTGGTAAGGCAGCTGGGCTTCAACTCCGGTGCGGGTGCCTTGCGCGTCGGCAACCGCGCCAACACTTCTGTCGGCCGGTTCCTGCGCCTGTACATGCGCAATGTGGCAGGCTTCCGGCCCTACCCCGACGAGTCCGACAAGGGAGCGATCTCCTACACGTTCAACGTCGCACTCGCGGAGGACGAAGAGGTGACGAATGAGCTGGGCTGGGCCCCGCAACGGGTCGATCGGGGCTTCGGGCTCGAGGACACCACGGTCACCTTGCGCAGCGTGTCCGCGATCAGCGCTCCGATCTACAGCAGCGGTGAACGGGCGGACGACAATCTCAGGGTGATCGCGCGCACCGCCGCCGAGGCGCTCGGCGGATGGGCGGGGTACACCTACCTCAACGGTGGGCAGTTCCCGTTGGTGATCCTCGGACCGGCTATCGCCCGGAATATTGCGGCCGACGGATGGACCAAGGACCGGGTGAAGCAGTACCTCTACGAGAATCTCGTGATCGATGCCGCATGGGTGCAGGAATATGCGCGCGGAGTGAGCGGGCGCAACTTCGACTGGGGTCTGCTCGCCGACGACGGCCGCGCCCCCGAGGAATACCGGTACGCCATCGAGGAGAAACTGATGGTGCGGGGCACCCTGGGGCCGGATGCATTCGACATCGTGGTCGCGGGCAATCCTGGTCGCAACCAGTCACGGGCCTACATTTCCAACCAGATTCAAGGTAGGCCGCTGACCAAGGCGGTGAAGCTGCCGGCGTCGTGGGACGAGATTCGGGAGCGCTTCTCCCAGCCATGAGGAGTCGCGGGTGCCCTGTCCTGGCAGGGCACCCGCAGGGCTTCCCTTCCTCAAATTGTGTGCAATAATGTATTCACACTTGATGCGAGGAGAGATCATGAGCAACATGGCTGTCGAGAAGGCTCTCGAGACGATCCGGCCGAGCTTGGGCGCGGACGGCTACATTCTGAAGGTAGGTGAAAGCATGCCGGACAGCGTCGAGGTCGTTCTCGAGGCGCTTCCCGATGCATGCAGTGATTGTCTGGTCCCTGACGCGGTGCTCCTGCAGATCCTTCAGGTGGCGATCAAGGACAACGGAGACAACCGGTCGGTTCGACTGAGCAAGGTCGGCTTCGACGGGGCCGAGTCCCACTGACACGCCGCTGCCGACGAGAGTTGTCCCGACGGCCGCCGCAATATTCCCGATGTAGGAATACTGCGGCGGCCGTTGCCGTCTCGGACCGCTCGGCTACAGCGCGCCCGGCAACTCCGAGTCCATGCCGGACCAGGAGACTCCTGACGGGCCCGAACGGGGAGGACAAGACCGCACCGGCGATCCGGATCACGGCTGCTTCGGTCGGAAAGATCCCTGCGGGTGCGGAGCGGTCCGGCGGACGTCGACCACAATGCCTTTGAGTCGCCCCGCCGCAGGGAGGCCGGGATTTGCGGTCGACTCGGCACCACATCCGGGAATTCGGCGCGAAAGTGGAGTCCTGCAGTTCGCAAGAGCTTCGATTACGTCAGCCGGCAGCTCTGGTCACCGATTCGGTGACCAGAGCTGCCGGGTGTGTCGTCGGCTCATTCAGCCGGGCTGAGAAGCTCGGCCAGTTCCAGCGCCTGCAGGGTGGCGAATGCCGCGCGCCGGGGAGCATAGGCATCACCCAGGAGGTGCACCTCTGGATGAACACCGCTCAGTTCGTGGAACAGGCCGTCCTCTGGGACAGAGCCGCACGCGAGCACGACGGTGTCCACGTCGGTCAGATCCCACGTTCGACCACTATAGATGTGGGACAACGTGATCGACCTGCCGTTCACAGCCGTCAGCCTCGCACTGGGTATCGTCTTGACGCCCTGGGCATCCAGACGCGCCAGAATGGCACCGATCGTGTATTTGCTCACGAGCGATGAGGGGCCGGGCGAGGCATGAACGACGGTCACGTCCAACCCCAGCGACGCGATGTGGTCGGCTACCGTCAGGGGCAGGCTGCGGTCGTCCTCCGAGAGAAGTACGACCCGGCCGGACGGCACCGCGACCCCACGCGCGACGTCGTACGCTGTCACAACGTTGGGCTGGTCGAGGCCGGTGGCCAATGGGCGACGCGGTGTGGCTCCTGTCGCGACCGCGACGATGTCTGCTTCGGCGGCCAGGACGTCGGCGGCAGTCGCGAACTTGTTCAAGACGACGTCGACGTCCAGCGACTTGAGTCGTGCACCCTGCCACTGGATCCAGTCCGGATAGTGATCCCCATGGATACGCAGGCGTCCGGCTGCGGCGAATTGACCACCGAGCGCGGATTCGCCCTCCCACAGGCGGACGTGATGACCACGCTCGGCCATCTGAGCGGCGAACTCGGTGCCTGCGGGGCCGCCACCGATGACCAGGACGTCCTTGACTTCCTTGGCCGGGGCCGAATCGGGATATTCCGCCCGACCCGCCCGCGGGTTGATGCCGCAGCCGAACGACATGCCCTCGGCCATCCCGCGGTCGATGCACTCGTTCATGCCGATGCAGTGTCGCGTCTCTCGACTGCTGCCCTCGCGGGCATTGCGAAGGAACATGGGATCAGCGATAGCCGCGCGGGCCATCCCCACCAGGTCGGCCTGGCCGGCGGCCAGAATTTCCTCGGCGCGTTCGACGGATGCGACACGACCGACGTAGATGACCGGAAGGTTGGTCGCTTCCTTGATGCGTCCGCACGTGGGGGCCCACTCGCCTTCCTTGAAGAAGCCCGGCTGGATATAGGGTAAGCGCCCCCAGTTGTCCCCTGCGACGAAGCTGAAGTAGTCGACAGTCCCGTCTGCCGTGAACGCACTGACCAGTTCTTGGACGTATTCGACATCCTGGCCGCCTTCCACCGTCTCCTCGAGGTTCAGGCGCAGACCGAGGGTGATCGGTCGTCCGACACTGTCCCGCATCCGTTCGACGATCTCGCGAACCAGGCGTCGGTTGTTCTCCAGGCTCCCGCCATAGGCATCCGTACGCTTGTTGGTGAAGGGCGACAGGAACCATTGCAGAAGGTCGTCGTGACATGCGTGTAGTTCGAGGGCATCGACCCCCGCGTCTGCGACGATCTTTGCGCTGGCTGCGTACTCGCCGACGAGCCAGTTGATCTCCTCGAGCGACGTAGCGTGGGGAATCCTGTGTTCGAAGAATCCCGACAGGGCGTTGGACGGGCCTAGCGGTGTGCCTCCCTGAATCAGGAACTGTTGCGTCACATAGGCTCCCGACGAGTGGACCATATCGGTGAAAGTGGCGAGCCGGGAGGCGAAGTTGACTGTGCGAATCGTGCCCGCTTGGTTGGCGCCGACTCCGGTCGCCTCGAAACCGGGATTGGCGGGGCTGGCCACGAAGGCAGGACTGCCGCCGATCCATTCGGCGCCGCCGTCGATGCGTGTCTTCCAGTACGCCAGAAAGCGCTCGAAGAGTGGGCCCGGACCGGTCAACGAGCCGCCCCCACCTGCATGTGTCGGGACGACGACGCGCTGACTGAGGTCGAGAGTTCCGACCTTCACGGGACTGAAGACGTGTGGTAGGACGCGCGAGACGGCCATCGGTGAGCGAGCTCCTTCGGTGAGAGTCCGGGCGTGTCCTTGCCCGGATGGGGTTCAGCTGTCGCGCGGCCGGCTATATCCTGAGCGAGTAGACGGGGTCCGTCTTGTCGCGCTTTCCAGGGAGGGTCAGGGCCGCGCGAGACCCCTCGGTTTGCTCGGTCGACGGGCCGGTCTGGTTCCACTCGTTCGTGATGCGCCGATGCACAATCCGCCACACGCCGTCGCGTCGCTCGAAGTTGTCGAGATATCTTCCACCGCAGAGGTATTCGTGTGGCTTGTCCAGAGTCCCCTCCTCCTTGGCCCGCTCGGCGTATTTCTCGCCGAAGAATGTGGACAGGGACTCCCAGCCGGCGGGGACCTTGTGGTAGCCCCAGTACGACGACTCGCAGATGGCCTTGTCTCCCTCGACCTCGATCAGCGGGTTCGTCACCTGATGCTGCCCGTACGACACGTTTACTGCCATGCGCTCGAGTACGTGCTCGGCGAACTCGTGGGCATTGCCGACGAAGTAGCCGTGCTCATCGATGGCGTCGGAGTGATACACGGATTTGAGAACCTCGAGGTCCTGCCGGTCGACCCCCCGGCAATACGTGTACA
Source organism: Rhodococcus sp. M8 (assembly GCF_015654185.1). Taxonomy (NCBI): domain Bacteria; kingdom Bacillati; phylum Actinomycetota; class Actinomycetes; order Mycobacteriales; family Nocardiaceae; genus Rhodococcus; species Rhodococcus sp. M8. The sequence goes on along the minus strand of NZ_CP064065.1, from coordinate 3,037,637 downwards.
GGACCCGTTCGATCTCCTGGCGGTCCCACATGAGTTGGAGGCGTGCGTTCCAATCGATCGTCACTTGTTCTCTCCTCAGCTGCGAGCGTGATATTCGGCAATTTTGCATGCTATCGGCGGCAAGGGCAATAGGGGAGGAGGTACGGTCGGCGCGTACCGAGCGGGCGGATGACCTCACAGCTGTCGAAGTCGGGAATGCGATAGCATATCTGCATGCATAATGGTCGACTATGTGGACGTTTCTGGGGTGGAGCTGATCCTTCGCATGCTGCGGCCGCGGGAGAGGAAAGAGTGTGCCCATGAGATTCGGTGCGGTTCTGCCGACGCAGGAGGTCGGAAGCGATCCGATCGCTGTCCGCGATTACGTCCAGGCGGTCGAGGGGCTCGGCTTCGATCACCTCGTCACGTACGATCACGTGCTGGGCGCAGTCCAGGAGTCACGGGAACCCCCGCTGACCGGGCCCTATGACGAGAAGGATCCGTTTCACGAGCCGTTGGTCCTTTTCGGTTTCCTGGCTGCATTGACAAGCACCCTGGAATTCTGCACGGGAGTTCTGGTCCTGCCGCAGCGGCAGACCGCGCTTGTGGCGAAGCAGGTCGCAGAGGTGAGCCTGCTCTCCGGGGGTAGGATTCGGCTGGCTGTCGGCACGGGGTGGAACCACACCGAGTACGAGTCGCTCGGTCAGGACTTCGACACCCGCGGTCCGAGATTGACCGAGCAGATGAAGCTTCTGCGCAGGCTGTGGACCGAGCCTGTGATCGATTTCGAGGGCCGATTCCACCGGGTCGATCGGGCCGGAATCCTACCGCTACCCGAGGTGCCGATTCCGCTGTGGTGCGGGGGTAAGGCCCTGCCAGCCCTCAAGCGGGCAGCGCGGCACGGGGACGGCTTCATGTGGGGATCGACCCGTCCCGAGGTTTTCGAGCAGGCTCCCGTCGTCCTCGATCTCGTCGCCGGATACGGCCGTGATCCCGCCACCTTCGGACTGGAGGCGGTCGTGGACGTCACCGCCGGCGAGAAGGAGTGGGAGCGTCGCCTGACCGCGTTCGAGATCGTCGGTGGCACGCACTTTTCGTTCCGAACCATCAGCACCGCTGCGGAGCGGATGCACAGTCGAGATCCGGCCTGCACTTCCGTGAGTCAACACATCGATGCACTCGAAAGGTTTGCGAAAACATGCATGTGACTTCCGAGCCACCCCAGGGTGACTACGCTCGTGCCTTCGAGCGGAGCCTCGCCGACCCGTCTGCCTTCTGGGCGGAAGCTGCCCGATCCATCGATTGGATCTCCTTTCCCACACGAATCCTCGACGACACCGATGCCCCGTTCTATCGCTGGTACTCGGATGGTGAACTCAATGTGTGCTACAACGCGGTCGACCGCCACGTGGAGGCGGGCCGAGGCGAGCAGGCGGCCATCTACTACGACTCACCGGTGACGGGCCGGAAGTCGACAATCACCTACTCGCAGTTGCTGGCGCGCGTGCGTGCCGTCGCGGGTGGACTGCGTGGACTCGGCGTCGAGAAGGGCGACCGCGTACTGATTTACATGCCGATGGTTCCAGAGGCTGCCATCGCGATGCTCGCGTGCGCCCGGCTCGGGGCTGTCCACTCGGTCGTCTTCGGTGGATTCGCACCTCAGGAACTCGCCGTGCGCATCGAGGACGCTGCACCGAAGGTGATCCTTTCCGCCTCGTGTGGAATCGAACCGTCCCGTGTAGTGCACTACAAGCCGTTTCTGGACGAGGCGATCGAACGGTCGACTCGGAAACCGGAACGCTGCGTCATCCTTCAGAGGGAGCAGGGGCGCGTCGAACTGGGAAAACGCGATCTCGACTGGGCGGAGTGGGAATCGAGCGAGGCGGCCGCAGCAGGTGCCGGCCCCGTGCCGGTTGCGTCCACCGATCCTCTCTATGTCCTCTACACATCGGGTACGACGGGAAAGCCGAAGGGCATCTATCGTGACAGTGGCGGGTACGCGGTCGCGTTGCGGTGGTCGATGGAGAATCTCTACGACGTCGCACCGGGCGAGACGATGTTCACCGCAAGCGATGTCGGTTGGGTGGTCGGCCACTCGTACATTGTGTACGGGCCGTTGTTGGCAGGGGCTACGACCGTCCTCTACGAGGGGAAGCCGGTCGGCACTCCCGATGCCGGTGCATTCTGGCGCGTTGCGTCCGAGTACCGAGCCGTGGCCCTCTTCACCGCACCTACTGCGCTGCGCGCCATCAAGAAGGACGATCCGCAGGCGGAACTTCTCGCCGGGCACGACCTGTCCGAGTTCCGCACACTCTTCCTCGCCGGTGAGCGTCTCGACCCGGACACGTACCACTGGGCCACATCGAGGCTCGGTGTACCGGTGATCGACAACTGGTGGCAGACCGAAACCGGGTGGCCGGTCGCATGCAACCCGCGGGGGATCGAACTCATGCCGGTCAAGCCAGGCTCGCCGACGAAGCCTGTTCCGGGATACGACGTGCACGTTCTCGATCAGGACGGCCGACAGGTCGAACCGGGTACCGAGGGCGCGATCTGCATCAAGCTGCCCATGCCGCCGGGCACCCTTCCTACCTTGTGGCATGACGACGAGCGGTACGTGAGTTCGTACTTGTCGACGTACCCGGGCTACTACCTCACCGGCGACGGCGGTTACATCGACAAGGACGGCTATCTGTTCGTGATGGGTCGGACCGACGACGTGCTCAACGTTGCCGGGCACCGGCTTTCCACCGGTTCCCTCGAAGCCGCGCTCGCGGGACACGACGCGGTGGCGGAATGCGCGGTCATCGGGGTTCGCGACGACCTCAAGGGCCAAGTGCCGCGTGCTCTGGTGGTGCTCAAGTCGGGAATCGACGGCGAGGCCGACGGCCCTCGCATTCGTGACGAGCTCGTCGATCGGGTCCGGACGGAAGTGGGTGCGGTGGCTGCGCTCCGCCGGGTCGACATCGTTTCGGCACTGCCGAAGACGCGCTCCGGCAAGATTCTGCGCAGAACGATGCGCGAAATGGCTGACGGAGGCAGTCCGGTGGTTCCGGCGACCATCGAGGATTCCGCCGTCCTCGACACCCTCGAACCCGTTCTTCGGGGTTCGTGATCGGGATCGCTCTCGATCTCAGCGGACCACGACGCGGTGCCCTGCATCGATTCGCCGCGTCCATCCGCGCGCGTCGAGATGTTCGAGGAGAGGCAGCGCTACCCGCCGGGTCGTGCCGAGCGCCTGGCGGGCCTCGCTCGTGGTGAACGGCTGGGGTAGGGCAGCGAGGACGCGCATGGCCTGCGCGGGAGCCAGAGGCAACAGGACGACGTCGTCGCGCCCGGCTTGGCCGACTCGGATCAGGCGACCGAGCCGGATTGCCGCGGCGATCTCGCGAGAACCCAGGCCCGCATTCGTGAGGTCGCCGCGTTCCGGTGCAGCGAACGGAGAGGTGGCGAGTCGTTGCTCGAGAGCGCGAAGCGCATGCTCGGCCGGACCCAGCGACGGCACCACACCTGGTGCCTGTAGCCGCCCGTCGATGACCTCGACGTCGACGCCCGCCAACACCAGCGGCATGAGGGCCGGGTCGGGGAGGTGGATGGCAGCCCGGCCCGCGCCGACACTGAGCGTCGGGTCGAGCGGCTCTGTCTCGGCTCGCTCCGCCAGCGCCTGCACCAGGTCCTGACGCCACTGTGCGAGTGCCTCGGGGGAGACGAGCCAATCGCCGTAGGCGATGACGCCGTCGGGTAAGGGCTCTTCGTGGCCGGACCGCAGGACTCCCAATTCCCGGGCGTCGGCCATATGCAGGGCTCCGCGTCGTGAAACCTCACGCTGCAAGTCCGGCCGATGCGGCGCCTGCGCGAGCGTCTGTGCCCACTTCGCTGCCGCTCCTCGTCGAGTCAGCGCGGGTGGATCGATGTCGAGCACCACAAAGCCCTGGACCGAGTCGTGTGCCCCGGGATTGCGGAGGATACCCCGATCGCCCGTCGTCAGAGGCAAGGGAATACGTAGAGTCAGTCGTGCGGTGTCGGCGCCCAAAGGACGGATCCGAGCCGAGACGCCGGCGGTCCCCACATGCACCATGACTTCCTGGGCGGATTCGCGCGGGTCCGCGCTCATGCGTACATCCAGGACGGAGATGCTGCGCCATCCCCCGGGCGTGACCAGGGCGTCCCCGCGGCCGACGGCACCGGCTGGCAAATTCCGTAGATTGAGTCCTACGCGGGCGACTGCTTTCACCCGGGTCCGTGGCTTACCGAGCGACTGCACACCTCGAACCCGCACCCGACGCCCGTTGAGCAGGAGTTCGTCGCCCACCGCGACGGTTCCCTGACTCAGGGTGCCGGTCACCACTGTGCCACTGCCGTGGATTGTGAAGGAGCGGTCGACCCACAACCGGGCCGGGCCCTCGACGTCCGAAGGCGGAAGGGAACCGACAAGATCGTCGAGGCGGCTCCGTAACTCGCTCAGTCCCTCTCCGGTGAGAGCCGACACCGCGACGGCCGGCATGTCACGCAGGCTCGTCCGAGCCAGCGCGTCGCGCGCTTCACGCAGCGCCGGACGGGGATCCGCCAGGTCTGTTCGGGTGACGACGAGCAGGCCGTGTTCGATTCCCAGTGCATCCGCGGCGGCGAGATGTTCGGCGGACTGCTGTCGCCAGCCCTCGTCCGCGGCGACGACGAACAGAGCAGCGCGTAGAGGCCCAAGTCCCGCAAGCATATTCGAGACGAAACGCTCATGTCCTGGGACGTCGACGATGGCAAGGTCCGCACCGGAGGGCAGCCTGGTCCAGGCGTAGCCCAGGTCGATCGTCATGCCGCGCTGGTGCTCCTCGGTCCAACGGTCCGGTTCGATTCCGGTGAGAGCACGGACGAGAGCCGATTTGCCATGATCGACGTGCCCGGCGGTCGCGATCACGTACATGGTCAACTCACAGCAGCCAGCGCAACGCGCACGGCGGTCGTCAGAGCGGCGTCTGCCGCTTCCGGTACACATCTCGGGTCGACCAGGCAGCGACCCCGCTCGACGCGCGCCACGACACCCGGATCACCGTGACGAAGAGCCTCGGCGCAGGTGGCCGGCAACGACACGGCATATCCGGGAAGCACGACACCCGGCGCCCCTCCGCCGCCGACGGCGCCGTCGACGGAAACCACGTCGCACCCCACGGACGCCGCGATCCGCTCGGCCCGCTCACGCAGACGCGTCGGATCTGCGTGGAGATACCGCATCACCGGATGTGCGGGTCCGCGAAGAGTCGCTTCGAGGGCGGCCAGGGTCAGTTTGTCGACGCGCAGGGCCCGCGCGAGAGGATGGCGCCGCATTCGCTGCACGATGTCGGCCTGGCCGAACACGATTCCCGCTTGTGGACCCCCCAGAAGCTTGTCCCCGCTCGCCGTGACGAGGGAAGCCCCCTCCGCCAGGCACGTGGACGCGTCCGGCTCGTCGGGCAAGAGCGGGTCGGGGCGCAGCAGACCGCTACCGATGTCCATGATCACCGGCACACCGAGGCCGGACAGCTCGGCCAAACCCACCGAGGCGGTGAATCCATCGATCTTGAAGTTGCTCGGGTGCACCTTCAGGATGCAACCCGTGTCCGGGCCGAGGGCATCGGCATAGTCCCGCAAATGAGTCCGATTGGTCGTGCCGACTTCGCGCAGGCGCGCTCCGGTGGAAGCGAGGAGGTCCGGGAGGCGGAAGCCATCGCCGATCTCGACCATCTCGCCGCGGCTGACGAGCACCTCGGACCCGGCGGCCAGGGTCGTCGTCGCGAGCACGAGGGCGGCAGCACCGTTGTTGACCACGAGGGCGTCGCCCGCGGACGGGACCGCCGCGCGCAACGCGGCAAGTGTCCCGCGGCCCCGCTGTGCGCGGGCGCCGCTTGCCACGTCGTACTCGACGTCCACGTATGCCGCTGCGGCGACGATCGCCTCGACGGCCGCGTCCGACAGCGGCGCCCTACCGATGTTCGTGTGCACGACGACGCCCGTCGCGTTGAGCAGTGGTCGGAGAGTCGTGGCCCGGGAGGGGAGCAGGCGCAAGGCAGTCTCAGGCACGGCGGACGGTGACACCTCGCCGGTCCGGGCGAGGCGTTGCGCGGTCCGCACCGCTTCGAGGACGGTGGGGCGTCCTAGTCGCTCCACGGCCTCGCCGAGGTCCGGACGAGCGAGGAGCGCGTCGGTGCGAGGAATCCCCCTGCGTGGATCGGGGTCGAGCACCCATGCCTCCGTCGGTCGTGCGAGAGTGTGGCGGAGATGGACGGGAATCGAACCCGCCAGACCGAGATACTCGATCTCACCGGTTTTGAAGACCGGGGGGACCACCAGGAACCCAGACATCTCCGCGGCCAACTATAGCGGCATGACGGATTGTGTGCACCAACAGGGTGCCATTTTGTCCGCCAGATGGCATACAGTTGTGGTCATGACTGTTGCAGAGTCCTATCGCCTCACTCAGTTCGCCCACGGCGGCGGATGTGCCTGCAAGATCCCGCCGGGCGAATTGGAGGAGATCGTCCAGGGCCTCGTCGGTGTGGTGTCGTCGGACCTCCTCGTAGGCCTCGACGACGGGGACGACGCGGCCGCCGTCCGGCTCAGCGGCGATACGGCGGTTATTGCGACTGCCGACTTCTTCACCCCAGTGGTGGACGACCCCTACGACTGGGGCCGGATCGCCGCCGCGAACGCGTTGTCCGACATATACGCAATGGGGGGCCGACCGCTGGTGGCGCTCAACCTCTTGGGCTGGCCGAGGGAGGTTCTCCCGGTCGAACTCGTTCGGGAGGTCCTACGGGGCGGCCTGGACATCGCCCGAGAGGCAGAATGTCCCGTTGCCGGAGGTCACAGCGTAGACGACCCGGAACCCAAGTACGGTATGGCCGTCACGGGAGTCGCCGACGCTCGACGCCTACTGCGCAACGATGCCGCTCGTCCCGGACAGGCGCTGTCGCTGACCAAACCGCTCGGTGTCGGCATTCTCAACAACCGGCACAAGGCGACAGGCGAACAGTTCCCCGAAGCAGTGGAGTCCATGGTGACACTCAACCGCGAGGCTGCTGGTCAGGCGCTGGATGCGGGGATCGAGGCCGCGACGGACGTCACCGGGTTCGGCCTGCTGGGACACCTCTACAAGATGGCGCGGGCGTCCGGCGTGAGTGTGGTCGTCGATGCAGCCGCGGTCCCATACCTGGCCGGTGCTCGTGAGTCCTTGGCCGACGGGTACGTTCCCGGCGGGAGCAAACGAAACCTCGATTGGGTACGTCCGCACCTGGAGGCCGGCGTGGGCGACGATGTCCTCATCTTGCTTGCCGACGCACAGACCAGCGGTGGTTTGTTGCTGGCGGGAGAGATTCCCGCGGGCACGGTCATCGGCGAATTCGTTCCCCGTGGGGAATCCGTGGTCGTGGTGCGCTGAGCCGGAGGTCGATCGCCGCAATGGGTACAGAGCCGTTCGAGATCGCCGTTCCGGACGTGAAACTGGAGGAGTTGAGGCGTCGATTGGAGGCCACCAACTGGCCGCACGACATGGCGAACGACGAGTGGAACTACGGCGCGAACGGTGAGTATCTGCGCGGTCTGGTCGACTACTGGCTGCACGGCTACGATTGGCGCGCCCAAGAGCGTCTGATCAACAGCTTCACCCACTACAAGACCGAGATCGACGGCGTCCCATTGCACTTCATACGGGAGCCGGGCAAGGGACCGAATCCGATCCCACTGGTCATGATCCACGGCTGGCCCTGGACCTTCTGGGACTATCACGAATTGATCCGGCCGCTGGCGGACCCCGCGTCCTTCGGTGGCGATCCGAACGACAGTTTCGAGGTCATTGTCGTGTCCATGCCGGGTTTCGGCTTCTCGTCGCCGCTCGTGCAGCCCGGCATGAATGCGTGGCGTGCCGCCGACCCCATCCACAGACTCATGACGGAGCACCTGGGGTTCAACCGATTCGGTGCCCACGGTGGGGACTGGGGTGCCACGACCACGGCTCAACTCGGTCACAAGTACCCTGACAGCGTCATCGGAATTCACTTGACGAGCACACCCCGACTCGATCACTGGAACAGTCAGCGACCATGGGATGTGACCGCCGGGCGAATGGTGTCCGACGACCTGCCGGAGTCGACACGGATCGCTCACCTCGACATCCAGCGCCGCGTCGCCAGTCATGTCGCCGTGCACATGCTGGATCCGCAGACCCTCGCCTATGCCCTACACGATTCGCCGGTGGGACTGCTGGCTTGGTTGGTGGAGCGGCGCCGGGCCTGGAGTGCCAACGACGGCGACGTCGAGCAGGCATTCACCCGCGACTTCCTGCTGACCACCACATCGATCTACTGGTTCACCGACACCTTCGTGACCTCGGCCCGGCTGTACGCCGAAGCCGGACGGAACCCGTGGCAGCCGTCCCATTCGCACACGCCTCGGGTCAACGTGCCGACGGGAGTGTCGTACATGAGATTCGACGTGAGCAGCCGTTCGAGTGAGGCGGAACGGCAGTTCGACATGCGCTATACCAAAGAGCATCCGTTCGGCGGTCACTTCGCTCCCGCCGAGGAGCCGCGGGCCGTCGTGGACGACATCAGGGCCGTCTTCCGGCTCTTGCGCTGAGTGCTCCGATTGCCCGGCTTCTCCCCGACGGGTGGCCCGGCGCGCAGCCGGGCCACCCGAATATCCGCTGGGCTCTGCAATCCGAGGCGGGACGTACCGGAGTTCAGTGTGTGTTGTTCTCGCGCAACGGGAATCGTGCGACCATGGTGGTGTCGGTGGCTGTGGCACCGAGCTTGGCCGCACCTCCCGGCGAGCCGAGCGGCTCGGCGTGGCCGGACAGCGGTTCGGCGAAGAAGACTGCGTTGTCGGCGATGTGCGGGGTCCACTCGTGTGGGACGTCGTCTTCGTAGAAGATGGCTTCGACGGGGCAGACGGGCTCGCATGCTCCGCAGTCGACGCACTCGTCGGGGTGGATGTAGAGCGCTCGTGCGCCTTCGTAGATGCAGTCGACCGGGCATTCTTCCATGCAGGATCGGTCCATGACGTCGATGCAGGGCTCGGTGATCACATATGCCATGATCTATCACCTTCGGTGTGGGTCGGGTCGGGTTGTGGTAAGCCGAGGGCGATCTGTCGCATCTCAGGTGACGGTCCAGGTGTCGCGGCCGCGGAGGAGTTCGTCGACGTCGGCGTCGGTGGCCGGGCCGCCGGCGTTGTCGACGCAGTCGCTGACCTGGGCGCGCACGAGGTCGTCGTAGGTCGGGCGCGCCACGTTGCGGAAGATGCCCATGGGCACGTGGGTCATCTCGGGGCTGTCGAGCCGGGACAACGCGAAGGCCTGTGTCGGCTCGGCGGCCGCGCTGTCGTGGACAACGACGTCGAGGCCGTGCGACTGGGCGTGGGGGACGAACTCCATCGCTCCGCCGGTGCGGCGGACGAGTACCCGGCGATCGTCGGCGGGGCCGAGTTGGACGACCTCCCCGTGCCGCAGGTGTACCAGGCGGGCCTGCTGTTCGGTGCGGTCCTTGATCAGGTCGAAGGCCCCGTCGTTGAAGATCGGGCAGTTCTGGTAGATCTCGACCAGGGCGGTGCCGCGATGTTCGGCGGCGGCCCGAAGGACCTCGGTGAGGTGTTTGCGGTCGGAGTCCATGGTCCGGGCCACGAAGCTGGCCTCGGCCCCCAGGGCCAGCGAGACCGGGTTGAACGGCTGGTCGACCGAGCCGAGGGGGGTGGATTTGGTGATCTTGCCGACCTCGGAGGTGGGTGAGTACTGTCCCTTGGTCAGTCCGTAGATGTGGTTGTTGAACAGCAGGATCGTGAGGTTGACGTTGCGGCGCAGCGCGTGGATGAGGTGATTGCCGCCGATGGACAGGGCGTCGCCGTCGCCGGTGACCACCCACACCGACAGGTCCGGTCGGCTCGTCGCCAGGCCGGTGGCGATGGCCGGTGCGCGTCCGTGGATCGAGTGCATGCCGTAGGTGTCGAGGTAGTACGGGAACCGCGAGGAGCACCCGATGCCGGAGATGAACACGATGTTCTCCCGGGCGAGTCCGAGTTCGGGCAGAAAGCCCTGCACCGCGCCGAGGATGGCGTAGTCGCCGCAGCCCGGGCACCAGCGCACCTCCTGGTCGGAGGCGAAGTCCTTCTTCGTCTGCTTCGGAGCGTCGGGGCGATGATGCGGCACACCGGCGGTTCCGCCGAAGAGGTGGTTCGTCGGGAAACCGAGATCGGTGGTCATGCGGGCACCTCCGGGGAAGCGGCATCGAGGTCGGACACCGCGATCGATGTGATCGCCTCGGTCAGTTCGGCGGTCGTGAGCGGCAGCCCGCGTACCGAGGTGAACGAACGGACGTCGACGAGATACCGGGCACGCAGCAGCAGGGCGAGCTGGCCGAGATTCATCTCCGGGACCAGTACGCGTTCGTAGCGTGCGAGCACCTCGCCGGTGTTGGCGGGGAACGGGTTCAGGTGACGCAGGTGGGCGCGGGCAACCTTGACGCCGGTGCGGCGCACCGCGCGCACCGCCGAGGCGATCGGCCCGTATGTCGATCCCCATCCCAGCACCAGCACCGTCGCGTCCTCGCTCGGGTCGTCGACCTCGAGGTCACCGACGGCGTCGGCGATCCGGGCGACCTTGCCGGCCCGCAGCCGCGTCATCAGGTCGTGATTGTCCGGGTCGTAGGAGATGTTGCCGGTGATGTGCGCCTTCTCGATCCCGCCCACCCGATGTTCGAGTCCGGGCGTGCCGGGGACCACCCACGGTCGGGCCAGGGTGTGCTCGTCGCGCAGGAACGGGTGGAAGACCGGTTCGCCGTTGTCGTCGACATCGTTCGGTGCGGTGGTGAACCGCACGGTCGACTCGGGCAGCTCGGCGATGCTCGGCACCGCCCACGGCTCCGAGCCGTTGGCGAGGGAGCCGTCGGACAGCACGAACACCGGGGTGCGATAGGTGACGGCGATCCGCACCGCCTCGACGGCGGCGTCGAAGCAGTCGGCCGGGGACCGCGGAGCAACGACCGGCACCGGCGATTCCCCGTTGCGGCCGAACATCGCCTGCAGCAGATCCGATTGCTCGGTCTTGGTGGGCAGGCCGGTGGAGGGACCGCCCCGTTGGACGTCGACGATCACCAGCGGCAGTTCCAGCGAGACCGCAAGACCGATCGCCTCGGACTTGAGCGCCACTCCCGGCCCGGACGTCGACGTCACCCCGACGGCGCCGCCGAACGAGGCCCCGATCGCGGCCCCGATGCCGGCGATCTCGTCCTCGGCCTGCATGGTGATCACGCCGTAGCGCTTGAGCCCGGCGAGCGTGTGCAAGATGTCCGAGGCCGGCGTGATCGGATACGAGCCGAGCACCAGCGGCAGCCCCGCCTTGTGTGCGGCCGCGACCAGCCCGTACGCCAGGGCCGTGTTGCCGGTGACGTTGCGGTAGATCCCCGGTGGCATCGTCGCCGGGGCGACCTCGTAGGATACCGAGAAGTCCTCGGTGGTCTCCCCGTAGTTGAACCCGGCGCGCAGCGCGGTGAGGTTGGCGGCGAGCAGATCGGGCTCGGCCGCGAACTTCCTGCCCAGGAAGGCTTCCGTCCCGGCGGTCGGCCGGTTGTACATCCACGACAGCAGACCGAGGGCGAACATGTTCTTCGCCCGCTCCCTGTCCTTGCGGGACAACGAGGCGAATTCGCCGAGTGCTTCGACCGTGATCGACGTCAGCGCGACCGGGTGCACGTGCCACGACTCGAGCGAGCCGTCCTCGAGCGGGTTGGCGGCGTAGCCGACCTTGGCCAGATTCCGCCTGGTGAACTCGTCGGTGTTGACGATCAGCGTGCCGCCGCGAGGCAGATCACGCAGATTCGCCACGAGCGCAGCGGGATTCATCGCAACAAGCACATCGGGCGCATCGCCCGGGGTGAGTACGTCGTGATCGGCGAAATGCACCTGGAAACTCGACACACCCGGAAGAGTGCCCTGCGGAGCGCGGATCTCGGCCGGGAAGTTCGGCAGGGTCGACAGATCGTTGCCCAGTGCCGCGGTCTGCGAGGTGAATCGATCCCCCGTCAATTGCATGCCGTCGCCGGAATCCCCGGCGAATCTGATCACCACGCGATCGAGTTGGCGGACAGGTTTACCGCTGTCCGATCCACGGCCCGGCGTGCCGGGGCTAACGGATGTCGACGATGTCACTGGAAGTTTCTCCGAGTCTTGGTGCATTTTCGGTCTTGTCGGTCGGTGCGCAACCGGCGCAGTCGATCCCTCGTGCCTCCACGGGCATTGTCCCTAGTCCAGGCACACACCGGAAGGGATCCGCGATCCGGGTGTGAACGTGGCCGGCATGGCGATGAACGAGTTCACCACTCCGAGATCGGGGATCTTGTGGGATTCGGCCCGATCGATCTTCAGGTCGGGGATGCGGGTGAGGACCTGACGCAGCACCACCTGGAAGATGGTACGGGCCAGGTGCGAACCCAGGCAGCGGTGGATGCCGGTGCCGAAACCGAGGTGTCGGTTCGGGAACCGTTCGAGGTCGACCTCCGCGGGATTGTCGAAGACCTTTTCGTCGTAGTTGGCCGAGCGGAACATCATCAACATTCGTTCACCCGCGGTGACGGTTTGACCTTCGACCCGGAAGTCCTTGGCGGCGGTGCGGGCCAGTCCTGCGACCGGGCTGATCCAGCGAACGAACTCCTCCGTGGCGGTCTGGAGCAGTTTGTCGTCGGTGAGCAGGCGTTGTTTGTTCTCGGGGTGTTCGTCGAGCCAGAACAGGGAGCCGGTGATCAGGGTTGCGGTCGTGTCGAAGCCGCCGAGCAGCATGAGCCAGAAGAGGGCTTGCAGGTCCTCGTCGGGCATGTGTTCGCCGTCGATCTTCACGGCGATCATGTCGTCGATGAGGCCCTGTCGGGGGTTGTCGCGGCGCTCTTTGACGATGTCGAGCAACTGGACGAAGATCTGGCCGATCTGAGCCTGAACCTCGGCGTTGTACGGTTCGTAGGTGATTCGGTGGATCGGTTCGGCGTAGAACTTCCACGTGTTCAGAGGCAAGCCGAGAAGGTCGAGGGTGGCGAGGGCGGTGACGGGGTTGGCGAGGTCCATGACGAGGTCGAGTTCGCCCTTTTCAATGACCTTGTTGATGACCTCGGTGGTGAGCGCTTCGATACGGTCACGGCGCCGGCGGATGGCGGTTGGCGAGAAGTGGGGGTTGAGCGCTCCCCGGTAGCCGTCCCACTCCGGCGGATCCGTCTCCTCCGGGATGTTGCAGGGTTGCGGCGGCGCCGGGATCGACACGCCGCCTACCGGTGTGCCATCCGCGGTGAACGTCTTCTTGGTCGAGCACCGGTCGCGGTCGCGTAGTGACTCGGTCACACCTTGGTGGCTGGCGACGACCCAGAAGCCGTCGTACGACTCGGTCCACGATACCGGGCAGCGTGAGCGAAGCTCTGCTGAGATGCGATCGCCGTCGGCGGCGAATTCGGGAGAGTGATGGTCGAACTCGACCGTTGGTCGGGTGCTCGTCATCGGGTGGCTCCGTTCTCGAGGTAGGACTGGGTTCGATACGCGCGAGACTTCGGTCGATGTCCGCTTCCGGTTTCGGGATCGAAACCGAGTTGATGGAGGGAAAGGTGCATGTCGAACGGGCGAGCCCTCCCGCTCAGCTTTCGGTGATTTTCACGGCTCTCTCGGGGCAGGTTGCCTGTGCGTCACGGATGGCGTCGTATCGGTCGGGTCTCACGGCGGTCTCGTCGACGAATGCGTGACCGTCGTCGTCGCGAAGGAGGAAGACGTCAGGAGATGCCATAGCGCACAGAGTGTGGCCCTGGCATCGACCCTCATCGACTCGAACCTTCATTGATGCTCCTCTTGGGGGTCGGGGCCTACTGTGTCGGCCCTCACGTTCTAATGATCTACAGTTTTGCATGCAAATCTTGATCGAACAAGGGGGAGTTTCACCGACCTTTCCAAGCTTGTCGACGCGCAGGGGACTCGATCCACCGGCGCGTTCACCCGAGGTGCCTGCGCTTGCAAGGGACTTCGGAGTGCCACGGCGAACCCGTCCACTCGCGGCGGAGGCCGAAATGCTACGCCGAAAGAACGGTGGCCATTGGCACATAATCTATTGCATACATGAGTCGGCGACGATACTGTTGTCGCTGCTTCCTGGCGCCGGCGAGGGGGCACGATCCCACCGAGTAGACGGTGGGGGACCGGTTGTCGCGAGGTGTTCGAGCGTGATGGCAACTCCCTGGTTGTGGCCGGAGTGCCGGCCGCACCTCAGAGCAGCGCAAAGTCCGTCCACAAACTGACCTATGACTCTGGAGGTAGTGATGAAGGCTCGTGCAGCGGTTCTCTGGGAGCAGCCGGGAAAATGGACGATCGAGGATGTCGAGCTCGACGGCCCGCGAGCGGGTGAAGTACTCGTCGAGATGGTGGCGACCGGACTGTGCCACTCCGACGACCATATGGCGGTGGGCGATGTTCCGTGTCCGACGCTGCCGTTCTGTGCAGGACACGAGGGCGCTGGCATCGTTCGGGAAGTCGGGCCGGGCGTGCGGGACCTGAAGGTCGGCGATCACATCATCACGTCCTTTGTCCCGTCCTGCGGAAAATGTCGCTGGTGCGCTTCCGGAATGCAGCACCTCTGCGACTACGGTGCACTCATCATGACGGGCGCTCAGCTCGACGGTACGTGCCGTATGCATATCGGTGACGCAGACGTACCGACGGCAGCCATGCTCGGCACATTCGCCACCCACCAGGTATTCAACGAGGAGTCGTGCATCAAGATTCGACAGGATGTGCCTCTCAATGTTGCGTGCATCGCCGCCTGCGGCGTTCCGACAGGTTGGGGATCGGCAACCAACGCCGCCGACGTGCGTCCCGGAGATGTGGTCGTCGTCATGGGGACGGGCGGTCTCGGGATGAGCGCCGTCCAAGGTGCTCGGTTCGCCGGGGCAGCCCACGTCATCGCCGTGGAACCGGTGGCGTTCAAGCGGGAGAAGGCTCTCGAACTCGGTGCTACCGAGGCATACGACGATATCGATGAGGCAACCGAATTCGCGCGCTCCATTACCAACGGGCAAGGAGCCGACTCCGCCATCATCACGACGAGTCTGATAACGGGTGAACACGTCAACAACGCCTTCAAGGCGATTCGCAAGGCCGGCACGGTTGCGGTGACGGCCCAGGGGTCCCCGTTCGAGACGGGTATTCCGATCAATCTGTTCGAATTGTCGATGTACCAGAAGCGGATTCAGGGTGTTCTGTTCGGTATGAGCTCGCCGCGCGAGGCTGTCCCCATGCTTCTCGACCTCTACGCCGAGGGGCAGCTCAAGCTCGACGAGATGATCACCACGCGGTATACCCTCGACCAGATCAACGATGGATACGCAGATATGCACGCGGGCAGGAACATCCGTGGGGTTATCGACTTCTGATGGCTCGCCGCACGGCTCTGTCGAGCCGTGCGGCGTGTAGGGACCACTGCAGAGCGAAGATCAGGTATTCGTCGTGCGACCCGGCTGTCACCAGCCGGGTCGCACCGGTCTGTATACCCCCGCCGCGCGGATCGACTCCGTTTCGTGACAGGCCGAGCAGCTGTCGACGACTCGGTACAGCAAGCCGTAGAGCCCCTGCCCGTAAGGGGCAGGGGCTCTACGAGTGGTCGGCTCGAGGCTTGTTACGCGTCTTGCGAATACACCGGCTGTCAGGCCCCGCATCCCCAGGTCACCGTAGTGGACTGCAGGTATTCTGCGATCGCTTCCGGGCCGCGTTCGCGGCCGATCCCACTGGCCCCGAAGCCGCCGAAGGGAGCGTCGAGGTTGAATCCGCCCTGGCCGTTGATCGTGACGAATCCGGAACGGATCTGCTTGGCCATGTCGTATGCGCGACTGGCGTCCTTGGACCAGATCCCGCCACCGAGTCCGTAGAGGCTCTCGTTGGCGAGAGCCACGGCCTCCTCGTCGGTGTCGAATGGGTTGATGATCTGAACGGGTCCGAAGAATTCGGTGGTCGCAATGGTCGACGTGTTGTCCACGTTGGTGAACAGCGTCGGCTCGACGTAGAAGCCTTTGTCGAGACCCGCGGGGCGGCCGCCGCCCGTCACGAGTTCGCCGCCCTCCTCGATGCCCTTGGCGATGAGCGCCTCGACCTTGGCGCGTTGCGCTTCACGGATGAGGGGTCCCATCTCGACCGTGGCATCGGCGGGATCGCCGATCTTCATTGCCTGCATGGCCTTGCTGGTGGCGGACACCACCTCGTCGAAGATCGACCGGTGCACGAATGTTCGCGTGGTGAGCGAACAGCCTTGGCCTGCTTGAATTGTGGAGTTCAGGAGGACGTCGGCGATCGCCTTCTCGAGGTCTGCATCGGCGCGGATGATGCTTGCAGACTTGCCGCCCAGCTCCAACACGACACGTTTGAACGAGGGTGCTGCCTGAGTGGCGATCTTCGAGCCGACGATATCCGAGCCGGTGAAGCTCACCATGTCGACGAGGGGGCTGGTCGTCAGAAGCTCACCGACCTCCACGTCACCGGTGAGGACGTTGAGTACTCCAGCGGGAAGACCGGCCTCCTCGGCGATTTCGCCGAGGACGAGGGCCTCGAGGGGGGTGTAGGGCGAGGGCTTGAGGACGGTCGTGCACCCTGCTGCGAGTGCAGGGCCGAGCTTGAAGAGGTTGAGGAAGAAGGGAAAGTTGTAGCCTGTGATCAGCGCCGCTACACCCGCGGGACGTTGCCGCACCACTCCCTGGGTCAGGCCACCCATGCCCGCCATGGGTGTGAGAGGCCGCTCGAACGAGTAGGCCGGCAACGTCCGATCCACCATGTCCATCCATGCATCGATCGGGAAGTTGGTGTGGACCACCTGCGATTGCCACCCCACCGACCCGGCTTCCGCTACGTTGAGCGCGGCGATCTCCTCGGAGCGACGCTGCATGATCTCGCCCATGCGCCGCAAAATGTCCGCCCTTTCGCGGGTTGAGGTGCGGCCCCAGGGTCCCTCGTCGAACGCCTTCCGCGCTGCCCGAAGCGCGCGCATGGCATCGTCGCGAGAGGCGCGGCCGACCTGAGCGATTGTCTGCTCGGTCGCGGGGTTGATCACGATGTCTACTTCATCGGTTCCGGCATCGGTCCAGGAACCGTCGACGAAGATCTGTCGGACATTGTCGGTCATGTGGAGTCCTTATCCAAAGCGGGTACTGCTACCTGGTCGGCCATCCCTCAGGACGAGTGGATTCATGATTGCATGCGACTTTGAATGCGTCTAGACATGTCTTATGGTGTGCAGAGGGTGAGGGGCGCCCCGGGCGCCGTGCGAGAGTGTGATCGTCATTCGGTCCTTAGGAGAACAGCATGAGCCAACCGGTGTTGTTGGTGCACGGCGCATTTACCGGTGCGTGGGCATGGAGGCCGGTTCTGGGCGAGCTGGAACGGCGCGGTATCGATGCATCTGCGATCGATCTACCCAGTCGACGTGCGGGGGGCACCTTTGCCGCCGACGTCGCTTCCGTACGCGGGGCCTTGAAGGACCTCCGTGGACCTGCTGTACTTGTCGGCCACTCGTACGCGGGCGCTGTGATAACCGCAGCCTCTGCAAACAACGACGATGTCGCTCGACTGGTCTACGTATGTGCGGCTCTCCCCCAGGAAGGCGAATCGGTTTCCGCGTTGATGCAACGGGATCCCGATCCGGGACAGTTGGGATCGGCCATCAGACCCACCGACGACGGTATGGCGGTGTTGGATCCGGTCGGAGCGAAAGCCCACCTCTGCAACGACGCGACAGGCGCGCAGGCGACCCCCTTCATCGAGTCGCTCGGATCGCATGCTCTGGCAACCTTCGGAGAAGCGGTACACGACCTCGGGTGGAAGGACCATCCGGTCACATACATACTGTGCACTCGGGACAAGACCTTTTCCCCGGCACTGCAACGCGAGTTCGCCCGCCATGCCGAAACGGTCGTCGAAGTGGACTCGGGACACTGCCCGATGCTCACCCGCCCGGCGGCGGTGGCCGACGCGATCACCGCCACGGAGCGTCGGTAGACGCACCACCGAATTCGGATGTGCCCATGTGATCCTTGCCATTTCTTGTGAAACGGTTTCGAGCGCAGTCGGATTCGATGATCAGTTCGCTGCAGTTCTCTCTGGGACGGCCTGCCCGCCCCGCCCGGGTAGGCACAAGTGCGGCTTTGGTAAGTGAGTCGATTCGGGTCGAGGTGAACGCTCATGCGGATCGTTCACCCACGATGCGGTTCGCTCGGTCGCCGAGGTCGCGTCGTGTCCACGGCGTCCTGTCCGAGTCCGGGCCGGCACCAAGCGTCAACACAAAACAAGGAGCACGTGATGCCCGAAGCTGTGATCGTGTCCGCCGCCCGTTCTCCCATCGGGCGGGCGATGAAGGGGTCGCTCAAGACGGTGCGTCCGGACGACCTGGCCACCCAGATGGTCGCGGCGGCCCTGGCGAAGGTGCCGGAGCTGGACCCGGCCCAGATCGACGACCTGATGCTCGGCTGCGGCCAGCCCGCCGGCCAGTCCGGGTTCAACATCGCCCGCGTCGTCGCCGTGCAGCTGGGTTACGACTTCCTGCCCGGCGTGACCGTCAACCGCTACTGCTCGTCGTCGCTGCAGACCACCCGCATGGCGCTGCACGCGATCAAGGCCGGCGAGGGGGACGTGTTCGTCTCCGCCGGTGTCGAGTCCGTCTCCAGCTTCGTCACCGGCAACGCCGACGGCCTGCCGAACACCAAGAACCCGCTCTTCGCCGACGCCGAGGCCCGCACCGCCACGCTCGCCGAGGGCGGCACCGCGTGGACCGACCCGCGCAGCGAGGCCCTGCTGCCCGATGTCTACATCGCGATGGGCCAGACCGCGGAGAACGTCGCCTCGCTCACCGGCATCTCCCGCGAGGACCAGGACCGGTGGGGTGTGCGGTCGCAGAACCGGGCCGAGGAAGCCCTCGAGTCGGGCTTCTTCGAGCGTGAGATCAGCCCCGTCACCCTGCCCGACGGCACCGTCGTGACCACCGACGACGGGCCGCGGCCCGGCACCACCTACGAGGCCGTGAGCCAGCTGAAGCCGGTCTTCCGCCCCGACGGCACCATCACCGCCGGCAACGCCTGCCCGCTCAACGACGGCGCCGCGGCCCTGGTGATCATGTCCGACACCAAGGCCGAGGAGCTCGGGCTGACCCCGCTGGCGCGGATCGTCTCGACCGGCGTGTCCGGCCTGTCGCCGGAGATCATGGGTCTGGGCCCGATCGAGGCCGTGAAGAAGGCCCTCGCCCACGCCGGCAAGACCATCTCCGACATCGACCTGTTCGAGATCAACGAGGCGTTCGCCGTGCAGGTGCTCGGCTCCGCCCGGGAGCTCGGCATCGACGAGGACAAGCTGAACGTCTCCGGTGGTGCGATCGCCCTCGGTCACCCGTTCGGCATGACCGGGGCGCGGATCACCGCCACCCTGCTCAACAACCTGCAGACCCACGACAAGCAGTTCGGCGTGGAGACCATGTGCGTCGGCGGCGGTCAGGGCATGGCGATGGTGCTCGAGCGCCTGAGCTGATCCGAAGTCAACGTGAACCGCCTTGGATCCGGTAGAGACGTTATTCAGGACACCTCAAGGAAAGGATGTCTCATTGGGGAGTTTTCCAGTAGGTCGGAGCGGCGGCGAGTTGCAGAAAGCCGGCGAAGTGCTTGTTATGGCGTTCATAGCGGATGGTCCGCCGCCGGTATCCGGTCAGCCATGCCGACGATCGTGATCGGCGTAGGTATCGATGACGTCCTGGTAGACCCGCTACGTGATCGCGAACGGCGGGTGCTGTTCCTCGCCGAATACCGCTTCGAGACTTCGGCGTTGCGGATCGCTGAGCAGTTCCTGCCGGGTGCGGGCGGTGCGGCGAAGGCCGTAGAGCGGATCCCCCAAACGGCCGCGGTGCCCACAGGTGTGCTGCTGCACGCGCTGGCGACACAGATCCAGCTTCGTCCCGGTCAGAGCCACGACGTGGAACGGATCCATCACCGTCGCCGCATCGGGAACCCCGCTGGTCGCGGCGTGCCTGTAGCCGCCGAACCCGTCCATCGCCGCCACTTCGATACGTCCCGAAAGCGGCACTCTGCCGGTCGAGCCAGGTGGTGAGGGCCGCCGAAGATCTCAGGTTCGGACGCAGGGCTCCCGAGTGCTCGGATGACGATCGGTGTAGGAACATGCATCATCTACCACCCGGAGCCCGTCTCACGTTGACGACGCCGACCGCACCGAACGCATTGTTACAGCCTGAACCGGGGGTTCCATACCACGGATTGTCGCAGATTCGACTTCTCGCTACCGCGACATGAGCACTCTCCTGGGTCCCGACGTCGCCGTCACCCGTCGGCCATGTGCCCAGAGCCCTACAGCGACTCTGATCTCAGTATCGCGCGCCCAGTGATTCATGCCACACCACCTCTTAGTCTCGATGGTGCCCTGATGCATGCGCATCGATCGTGCTCACCCGCGTTGATCGACGCCTACGGATCATCGACCGATTCAGAAGTTCACATGGTGAGGAGTTGTCGTGACCACAGCTGACCGAGTAGAGGTGCAGGACGAGAGCAGCATGCCGGCTGATGCCGCACAGCCGGCGGCTCGTCAGGTCGGGGACGGAGCGTCCGGCCGCTCGGACCATTCGTGGATGGGCACCGAGGTCCCTCACGTCGTGATCTCGCTGGAAAAGTGCATGGGTGTGTGGGCAGCGGCCACAGATCCCCGTTCCGATCGGGTGTTGCTGTATCTGCACGCGGGGGGGCGCCGCTGCTGCAAACTGCCGAGCCATCGTCGTCTGGTGTCGCGGCTGTGCGATGCGCTGGACGCCTCGGTGCTCGTGGTCGACTATCGGACGGCGCCCGAGTACACCGTCGGGGACGGTATCGACGACGCGGTGGGCGCCTATCGGCTGCTCATGGCAGCAGGTTACGACTCCGAGCACATCGTTCTGGCAGTCGATTGCGCAGACGGTGACCTCGCGGTGATGGTACCGATGGTGCTCAGGGACCTCGGGCTCCCGGACCCTGCATCCGTCGTGATGATGTCCGCATTGGAGGACGGCGGCGAACTCGATGACACATCGCATCAAGCTGCCACACCGGGTTGCGCGCTCTTGCCGTCAACTCCACGTGCCTTGACGCCGCCACTGCACTGATCGCCTCGAGGCGTCACGGACCCATCCCGGGACGGTAGGCTCGAGGAGTGGGACGGATCGAGCGCTCGGACGACGATAACTGCAGTTGTCGCCAGGGTCGAGTCGATGCACGATCCTGACCCCTCGGTGCGGGCGCTTGTGATGCGCGTTGCTGCGGTCGCCGGTAAGCACGCCGATGAGATTGCCGCCCTGATGGTCGACGAAGCCGTCAACGAAGTCGACGAGATCAAGGCCGATCAACGCCTCCTCGAGTTGGCGACTGCGGGAGCCCAGGCCGCGGTCGTCACCAACCTGCAGATGCTCGAGCATGACCTCGACGTCTCCTCGATGGAGGTCCCGGGGGCCGTTGTGGAGTATGCACGTGTGGTCGCGCAGCGTGGTTTTCCTTTCGACCTCCTCGAGCGGGGGACCCGCGTGACGCGCAACGTGATGCTGCGCTGGTGCCTGGAACGGCTCGGAGAGTTGGGTGAGGACCCCGTCGTCGTGGCAAGGTCCGCCGTCTACCTCATGACGCGACTGACCACGTGGACCGATGATCTCTATCGTCAGGTCTTGCACCATTACGAGATCGCACGCGAGACATGGTTGCGGGAGCGTACTGCTGCTCGAACGGCCCTCATCGAAGCTATCCTCGCTGGGCGCTCTGTCGATGTCGGAGACGTCGAGAGAGCGTTCTCCTACCGTCTGAACCAATGGCACGTGGGGGTCATCGCGTGGATCGATCGGTCGACCTCCGAGGATCGGCTTGCCCGACTGGAGAGTGCGGTTTCCGTACTCGCCAAACGATGTGGTGCGCAGTCGCGTCCATTGTTCGAACCTCGCGATGAGCGCACCGCGTGGGCGTGGCTACCGCTGGGGGCCGCCGCGGGGGTCGACCTCTTCGAGGTCGCGTCGACCTTCGACAGGGGTGACGATTCGGTGACCATGGCCATAGGCGCGATGCAGGAGGGAGTCGAAGGCTTCGCTCGCACGCATCGGCAGGCCACTCGGGCGGCGATGGTCGCACGGGCCTCGCAAGTTCCCGATCTTCGTGTGGTGTTCAGCGAGAGCGCAGGGTCGGTGGCGCTGATGTGCTCAGACCTCGGCCTTGCGAGCGAATGGGTGCGGGATGTGCTGGGACCCTTGGCCGTTGACGACCCGCCGATGGCGCAGTACCGAGAAACGCTGCGTACATTCTTGGCGAGTGGTGGCAGTTACGCCACCACCGCCGTCATCCTCACCATGCACAAGAACTCGGTCATGTACCGACTCCGAAAGATCGAGCAACTACTCGGACGTAGTGTCCGAGAGAGACGACTCGACGTGGAGAACGCTCTCGCGTTGTGCGAGTGGCTCGGCTCCGCTGTCATGGAGCCGAGCGTTCGCAGCGACTGAGCTTGATCAGCGACGTTTTCTCAGTAGGTGGGTGTCCGACGCGCTGCCGGGCAGTACCCACGATCCGACCGCCTCCCGAACGCACCGGATCATCGGGCTCTGTAAGCCCCCCGCGGCCCACGGCCGTGCCGCCCTCTCGAACAAGGGTCACCAGACGCCGGGATCGGCACCCATACCCCCCACGAAGGTCCCTGCCGACGGCAACTCCCTCGATGTCGACACCGTCTGCCGCCACGCGCTGCTGTCCGGACTTCGGTGCCTCGGCGAACGCGCCGCCGCGCTGCACACCACCCGATGGGAGGTCCTCGACAGGATCACGCTGTGTCCCAACCGAATCGGCTGCATCGCCAAGGCGGCGCTCGAACTGACACAATTCGAGCGCGTAGGGCGTTATGCCCTCGAATATGTACGGGATGTCCCGCGATTATACGCGTGGGGGGCCCGCTGGAGTCGATGCCCCTTCCGGACCTGTAGTCGCAGCGCTCGCGCCGCCCGGGCGGATCTGACCGGAGCCCTGACCGCCGTCACCACGATCGCGGACACCGCCACCACACTCCTCGACAGCGGGACCTCGACGGTCCCGGCGCACTCGCCGCAGAACCAGGCCTTGGCGTCGCTCACCATCCCCCTCGGCGGGCAGCTCTCACCCCTCGCGCCCACCTGGGCCGAAGCGCTGTCCACCGCTCCGCGGGTGCTTTCGGTGCGCATACCCTCGGTGTTCGAACCCACCGTCGTGCTCGATCAGGTCCTCACCGTCGCCACCGGCCTCACCGCCCTCGATGTGCCTGCCATCCTGCACAACCTGACCTTGCTTCCGTAGAAGGTGGCCGCGCTCGACGCGCGCGGCGCCACCAGATAGCGGGGGAGCTCGACAACCAGTTCTCCCCACTGGTCGCGATGGCCGCCGCCGTGGACCCGACCTCGATCTCCCAAGTGCTCGCCGTGGTCCCGGACCTGTCCGGGTTCGCCTGGATCGCCGCTACGGTCGCCTCGATCCTGGCGAACGTCGACATTATCCGGCTCGCTATCCTGGTTGGACGGGTCCAGGAGATCGCGTGGACCGCCCTGGGGAGGCTGCTGCCTCCGTCGGGACGGGTGCCGGATCCGGTCGGTGCCGGTGCGGTGATGACCGGCCTCGTCCCCGTCGGCCTGGACCTGGCGTCGGTAGCGGTGAGGATGCTCTCGGCAAGGTCACCAAGACTTCGCCCGTGCTCCTGGAAAGCAGACCCCGATCGACGGCACCCCCGCTTCACGTCCGACGCAGGCCCCGATCTGCTGGCACTGGCCGGCTGACCGCCCTCGCCGAATCGCGAAGCGCCGAAGAGTTTCTCACCCCGTCGGGAGGGAGTCGAGGCCGCGAGCTTCTTCCCTCCGGCGCGCACACCAACTACCCAGTCCCTCGTTGTCGACAACGCCGGCACCGCCGCCCTCACCTGGCTTACCGACTGGTTCGACGTCCAGATCGGACGCGGAGACCGAACCGACACCCTTGCACGCACAACCCTGCCACCGGCCGAACCTCTGCAAAGGGCTGCGCCGCGTACCCACAACATCCGGAGAGGCAGGGGGCGGCTCTGCTCGTACAGTTTCTTCTCGGCGTGGCAATACTC
This sequence comes from Rhodococcus sp. M8, assembly GCF_015654185.1. Lineage (NCBI taxonomy): Bacteria > Bacillati > Actinomycetota > Actinomycetes > Mycobacteriales > Nocardiaceae > Rhodococcus > Rhodococcus sp. M8. The sequence goes on along the minus strand of NZ_CP064065.1, from coordinate 3,013,523 downwards.
CTCGGCACAGCCGGTCCGGTGGTCGGAGGGACGCTGCCGGACCACACGGCCTTGATCGCCGCCCACCGCCCCGTCGATCCCTCTGCGATCACATAGAGGTCGCGGTACGCAGCGCGGAGTGGGCGCCTTCCCTCCAATAGTGCATATGAATGGCATACTGAGTGCAGTGCATACTTCGGATCGACCGGGTGAGTTGCCCGGCCGATCCGCCGTCACGGCGAGCACCCGCTGCGCCGTGACAGCCTCCGCTTCCCGGAAGTCAGGAGGCCGAGAGGCTGAGGAGACTTTCGTGGCTGCAATGTCGAGAGGCCCGAAGACGTCGCTGGTGGTAGCGCAGCAGATCGTCCGGGATACGGCGCGAAAAGGCCTGCAGCCCGGGGACCTGCTGCCCCCGGAGAAGGCGATGCTCGAGGAGTACCAGATCGGCCGCGGCACCCTCCGTGAGGGACTGCGGCTGCTCGAGTTCCAGGGGATGATCGCCCTCAAGCCGGGGCCCAAGGGCGGTCCCGTCCTCCTCGATCCGGACGCGTCCCATCTGGCGAGCACCATCATCCTGCTGATGCAGCTCCAGAACGCCTCGCTCAGCACGATCGTGGAGGCCCGCACCGCCCTCGAGCCCGTCATCTGCCGCCTGGCCGCCGAGCGGATCAGCGACGAGAACCTGCTCGAGCTCAAGCAGTCCGTCGACCGCATGCAGCAGTCGTTCGACACGGCGGACATCGACACGTTCCTCGAGACGAACAAGCAGTTCCACGACGTCATCGCCTGGTCCACCGGCAACGCGCTCTTCGGCTACCTGACGGACGCGCTGCTGCGGATCACCGGCGGCACGGTGATGGGCGTCGACCACCCCGCCCCGCTGCGGGAGACGACCCTCAAGGCGCACATCCAGATCTACGAGGCGCTGCATTCGCACGACGCGGACCTGTCCGAGGACCGGATGCGCGACCACATCAACGAATACGTCCGGTACGCCGAGCGCAAGTTCCCCGAACTCCTGAGCCAGGTCCTGCCCTGGAACCAGGCCCTCGGCGGCTGAACGAGACCCCTTCTCGACGGACGGAGGCATCGCCCGTGGGCCCGCACCGAAGAACTTCTCCGATCGTCGCCCTGAATGCACACAGTCAGTAATCCCCGCCTGCTGCCATCGCCGGAACAACGCGTAACCGTTTGCCACGGTCCTCGTACCAGGAATCCTTCGCAGCTCGCGTGCCCTTCTGATCCGACCGCTTCGGACAGGTGAACCGGATCCCACGCCCACGCAGCTGAGAGCGGGTACTCGGAGGCGAATGCGCCTTGTCCGCCGCCACAGCCTCCGGGCGCGATCGAGGGCGCCCACCCCCCAGGACCTGCACGCTCGCTGTGCTCCAACAGTGGCTCGAGCTGGGAATCGTCACCGGCCTGGCCGGCGGTGAGGAGCACACTCGTCGGCATCCGCGCCCGTCACGGCAAGGTGAATCTTGCTGCTCGGTCCTCCACGGGATCATCCGAGAGATTCTCCGTCGACAGCAAGGGCCTCGATCGCTGATGTGCAGCCCCCTGACGAGAGCCGACGGGGCCTTCCATACGGCAAACTCGTCACCGGTAGTGGCGGGCAGGTGATCATTCGAGCCCCCGGGACATCGAGTCCTGAAAAGGACCGTGCCCCTGCCCATCCGGAGTGCCGCCCCTGGCGCCGCCGGAGCGTGCGACAGGACCGTCGACGTTCTCCGACTGCCCCGGTGCCGGCGTCTCAGCCCTCGGCCGGCCGCAGCACCGAGGGGCGCAACCGGTGGAAATCTTTGACCCGCAGTGCGCGCAGGGGGCGCAACCGGAAGTGCTCGTCGCCCTCGAGCACGCCGGCGAGGGTCGAATCGACCAGGACCGTTCCCGGCCGCGCGGCACCGGTCAGCCGCGCTGCGATGTTGACCGCCGACCCGAACACGTCCCCGAACCGGGCCAGCACCGGCCCCTGCGCCATTCCCACGCGGAGATCCGGGGCGTCGGGACGGGAGCCGGACGACTCCTGCAGCGCCAGCGCGATCCGCGCGGCGTCCGCCGGATCCTCGGCGGCGAACATCACCTCGTCGCCCACGGTCTTGATCACCCAGCCGCCGCCCTGGGTCACGATCCCCGTCGCGGTCGACTCGAAGTCCTCGAGCAGGTCGTTGAGCTCGTCGGCGTCGATCCGGCGGGTCAGGCGCGTATACCCCACCATGTCGGCGAAGCCTACGACCAGGACCCGGCCGGCCGACTCGCCCCCGGCCCGCACCACGTTGCGTCCCGTCGTTGCCGCCAGGTGCCGTCGCCACACGTACAGCTGTAAGGTCTCGGTCAGGGGCAGGACCCGTTGCAGCAGTTCGTCGACGAACGACCGGATCTCCCGCTCGGAGGGGGTGGTCCCGGTGTACTCGGTCTCGAGCCGATCGAGGATGTGGGTGTTCATCAGGGCCACCTCCCACTCGGCCAGCCGCGACATGGACTGTCCCAGCGACCGGGCGGCCGCCAGTTCCAGGTCGGGGTGCAGGGCGCCGCTCGCCACGATCGCGTCGATGTTCCGCAGCGCCGCGACGTCGCCGTCCGTGAAGGTCCGCGCGTCCGGGTCCGGATCCACGGTGAATCCCAGCGCCTGCCAGAGCCGTTGGGCGCGTTCCGAGTCTACCCCGGCCAGGTCGGCGCTCTCCCGCTGGGTGTAGCGACGCTCGCCGCCGAGCAGGGTCCGCTCGAGTTCGGCCTGCACGGCCTGCAGGAGCTCGGGCTCGAGCTCCGGTTGCTCCGACGCGCTCACGTCGCTCCTTCCCGGCCGCCGAACGTGACCGGCCGACCCAGCATGGCCCACCTCGGTTCGGGCGCGCAACGAATCCGCGAGAGTGTCGCACCTGTGTGCGACAGTGATCGCGCCTCCTGCACCACCCAGCCCGAAAGGACGTGGCATGCCGCCCCGCAGACGAGCCGGCACAACCGGCCCGGATCATCTCACCGAGGAGCAGCTCGCCGAGCTGTCCACCGCCGTCGCGGACGGTCGCCGCGCCACCGTCTATCTCATCGAGGGCATTCCGAGCCTGGGCATCGCCCCGGGCGCGTCGGCCCGGGCGGTGTCGGTGGCGGGCCGCACGGTCACCGTCCGTCCCAAGGGCGTCGACGACGAGCTGCCCTTCGAGGCCGAGGAGCTGCGTCTGACGAAGGAGCCGTCGAAGCCGGTCCGCAAGGCCGCGGATCGATCGACCCCGCGCCCCACCACCCCGCGCCCCACCACCCTGCGCACGTCCGCGTCGCAGCCCACCGCGTCGGGTCCCTCCCGCGCTCCCGCCCCGAAGAGCTCGTCGTCCCCGGCATCCACCCCCGCCACGAAGGAGACCACCACCGTGCCGCCGACCGCACCCGAACCGCAGACCGGCGCGACCCCGAAGCCGAAGGCGGCGTCGCGCCGGCCCAAGAAGCAGCCCGGCGTGACCGTCACCATCACCATCGACCCCGAGCAGGAGTGGACGGTCGGTGTCGCGCAGGGCACCCGGCGCCTGAGCAAGGCCAATCCCGTCAGCCCCGACGCCGTGGAGCGCGCCGTGCTCGAGCTCGGCGACGAGGCGGCCCTCGAGGCGGTCCGGTCCGTGATCGACGCGGCGCGCCAGGCCGCGGAGGAACGCGTCGCGCAGCTCAGCCGCGAACTCGAGGAGGCCAGAAAGGCGTTGGAGAGCCTGGGATCGGGCCCGACCGGGTAGTCTGATCCGCTGATGCGGCCGGAACCGGCCGGGCGGGAGGGCTCATGTTCAAGCGCGTTGCGATGGCGATCGTCGCGGGGGTCGCACTGCTGACAGGTGGGACGGGGGTCGCGGTGGCGGCGCCGCCGGTTCCGCTCGGGGGCGGGTCGGGCATCACGCTCGGCAACGGATCCGAGGATCTGTTCGACTGCACGCTCGCCACGATCGGCAACGACCGTGCCGGCCGGCTCGTCGGCTTCACCGCCGGGCACTGCGGCGGTCCCGGGACGACCGTGAAGTCCGAGGTGGACCCCGGGGCCGGGGTCGTCGGGCGCATCGTCGGCACCAACGAAGTGCTCGACTACTCGGTGATCGAGTTCGACCGCGGCCGCGTCGCGCCGGTGAACCGAGTCGGCAACGTCACCATCACCGGCGTCGGCACCCCCGTGGGGTTCCCCAACGTGGCGTGCAAGGAAGGCCGCACCACCGGCAACACCTGCGGTGTCGTGTGGGGCGACGTGTTCAATTCCCAGGAGACCTGGACGCAGGTGTGCGTCGTCGAGGGCGACTCCGGCGCCCCGCTGGTCGTCGGCACGACGCTCGTCGCGATGGTCAACGCGTACCTGCTCACACCGTGCATCGGCCCGGAGGTGGGCACCAACTTCGTCACGATCCTCGGCGACGTCGACGCCCGGGGCGGCGTCGGCGCGGGTTACCGCCCCATCTGACGTACAGGCGCGGGCTCGTCGGCCGGCTACGGGACCGACAGCGGTAGCGGCCGGCCGACGAGGCTTCGTCTCGGGGCCTGCAGGGCCGCGGCGATCTGCCGGATCTGCGAGACGGAATGGGCGTGCGGCGTCGCCACCATGGCCGGGACGCCGCTGTCGCCCGCCGCGCGCAGGTCGAGGTCGAGGGGCACCTGCCCGAGGAGCGGTGCCGCGACGGCCCGGGCGAGGCGCTCGCCGCCTCCGGCACCGAACAACGGTGTGCTCGCGTGGCACGACGAGCACACCAGCGCCGACATGTTCTCCACGACGCCGGCGACCGGCATCCGCAGGTCACGCGCCATGCGGCCCACCCGTTGGGCGACGGTCTGGGCCGCCGGCTGGGGCGTGGTGACGACGAGGAGCGCCGCGTCCGGCACGAGTTCGAGCAGCGAGAGTGTCACATCTCCGGTGCCCGGTGGCAGGTCGATGAGCAGGACGTCGAGTTCACCCCAGTACACGTCGCGCAGGAACTGCTCGATCGCCTTGTGCAGCATGGGGCCGCGCCAGACGACCGGCTCGTCGTCGCGGACGAAGAACCCGACGGACATGAGGGCGACGCCGAACGCCTCGACCGGCAGCATCGTTCCGTGCAGGGCGACCGGTGCGCGGCGCACCCCGAACAGATGCGGAACGGAGTAACCCCAGACGTCGGCGTCGAGAACGCCGACCCGCTTGCCCTGCTGGGCCAGCGCCACCGCGAGGTTGGCCGTGAGCGTCGACTTGCCGACGCCGCCCTTGCCGGAGGCCACGGCGTACACCCGGGTCGCCGAATCGGGACCGAAGGGGGGAGCGTCCACGGGTCTCGTACCGCGCAAGCCGGCGGCGAGCCGCCTCCGCTCGGCTTCGCTCATCACCGCGAAGACGACCTCGACGCCGGTCACGCCGGCGACTGCCCCGGCGGCCGCGGTGACGTCGGCGGAGAGGGAGGCCTGCATCGGACACGAGGAGGTGGTGAGCCGGACGGTCACCCGGACGAGTCCGGAGCGATCGATCCTCACCTCGCCGAGCATGCCGGCCTGCTCGAGCGGCAGATGCAGCTCGGGATCCTCGACCCGGGCCAGCGCGGCACGCACCGCAGCCGCGGAGACCGCCGGGCCGGACGTCCTCCGCGACAGCAGGCTCATGTTCGCTCCTCCGTCCCGGGCGCGCGGAAGGCACGCCGGCGGGGTTTGACCGGGCGCATCAGGAACTCCGGGCGGCGCAGCCCGGACCGGCTGGGGCCGGGCCGGGTGTATGCCAGCCAGGCGCGGTAGACCTCGCGGGACCGCCGGGTGTCCACCACCACGTCGCCGTACCGGTCGTCGGCGTGGGCCTTCTCCACGCGCACCCTCTGGTGCCAGCAGTGCATGCCCGACAGCGGGTCGGGGTGCACGGCGAAGGCGAGGTTCTGATGCACGCCGGGGTCGTCCCAGTAGATCCGCTCGCTGTCCGGGTCGTCGCTGCGGAACGGCTGCACGCCCTGCTTGTAGCGCAACCGCCACACCCCGTCTCCGTCGTGGTCGAGATCGACGAGGCCCATCGCCCAACGGGATCCGGCGTTCTCGGACGTGCGCCAGCGGCCCATGTGGTGCGAGAGCGCGAGGACGCCGGGGCGGATCGACTCGGTCGCCCACACACGGGCCACGAAGTACCCGATCTCGGTGTTGACCCGGACCAGGTCACCCGTGCCGACGCCGAAGCGCGCGGCGTCCGAGGGATTCGTCCACAGCGGATGCGTGTTGCTGATCTCGTTGAGGTACTTCGCGTTCGCGGACCGGGTGTGGACCAGGGTCGGCAGGCGGAAGGTCGGCACGAGCACGATCTCGTTGTTCGCCGGGTCGATCGAGCGGTGCCCGACGTGGGACTCGATGTAGCCGGGCGTGGCGTACTCCTCCCACCCGAAGTCGACCATGGTCTCGCTGAACAGCTCGAGTTTGCGCGACGGGGTGAGCCACCCGGCGGTCCTGCTGCCGTCCTCGTGGACGACACCGACGGCACCCGCCTCGCCGACGAGCGGCGGGGTCGTGTCCAGGGTGACGGGTTTGCGCAGCACCCCGTGCTCGTCCGGGTCCGCCCCCTCGGTCTCGGCGGCCGTCAGCGGCCGCTCGTCGAGCCGGTAGGTGTCCTTGGCGACCTCGAAGACGCCGTATCTGCGCATGTACTCCAGCGGGGTGAGCCCTTGGTCGGCCGCGGCCTTCGGCAGGCCCGGCACGCTGTTCTCGAACACCCACCGGTAGTACTCGTCGACGGTGACCTTCTGCCCGGGCCGGTAGGGGGATTCGAAGAACTTGCGGATGCCGAGGCTGCCGTCGGGGTCGATGCGCCAGGACAGCTCGAACCAGAACTCGTTCTCCTCCCACACCTCTCCGGGATTGGACTCGCGGGAGTCGGACACGCTCCGGCCCATGCGCTCGAGCGCCACCCGGGTGACGGGCTGGCGGAATCCGAGCCACTTGCCGGCGTACTGCTCGTAGGACTGGGTGTCGTGCCGCTCGGTGCTGTGCCCCATGGGCAGGACGTAGTCGGCGAAGGTTGCCGTCTCGGACCACGTGGGGGTGAGTGCGACGTGGCAGCCCACGAGCGATTCGTCGGTCAGGGCCTCCAGCCAGCTGAAGCCGTCGGGGTTGGTCCACACCGGGTTGTAGACGCGCGAGAAGTACATCGACAGCGTGCCGCGGCCGTCCTGGAGCAGATGCGGCAGCAGGATCGACATCTCGTTGGTCGACAGGGGGAACTCGGGGGGCCAGAGCAGCTCGTTCCAGGACTCGTGTCCCTGGGGCAGGTTCGGGCCGTGGGCGATGATCTTGTCCCAGCCGTTGGGGCTGGTGCCGCCCTTGGTGCCGACGCTGCCGGTGAGTACGTTGAGGAAGAACAGGGCCCGCGAGACCTGCCACCCGCCGAGGTTGCCGGCGGTCGCCGCCCGCCACACGTGCGCCGACAGGGCCGAGCCGGCGGTGGCGACGATCCGGGCGAGTTCGGCGATCTGCTTCTCGGGTACCTGCGCCTCCTGCGCGGCGAAGGCGAAGGTGAAGCAGGCGTAGTCCTCGGTCAGTGCGCCGACGAACACGTCGAAGTCGTCGGCGGGCAGGTCGGGGTGGCGGTGCTTCATGTAGGTGGGCCAGTTCACCCAGCGGCGCAGGAATGCCCGGTCGATGTGGCCGGTGCGCAGCAGGTACGACGCGACGGACAGCAGGATCGCCGCCTCGCTGCCGGGCCACGGGGCGATCCACAGGTCGGCGTGGGACGCGGTGTTCGACAGCCGCGGATCGAGCACGACGACCTTGGCGCCGCCCTCGACCTTGCCCTCCATGATCCGCTGCGCGTGCGGGTTGAAGTAGTGCCCGGTCTCGAGGTGGCTCGAGATCAGCAGGATGACCTTGGCGTTCGCGTAGTCCGGTGAGGGCCGGTCGTAGCCACCCCACAGGGCGTAGCCCAGCCGGGCGCCGGCGGAGCAGATGTTGGTGTGGCTGTTGTGTCCGTCCACCCCCCACGCCAGCAGGAACCGCTCGGCGAAGCCGTCCTCGCCGGGTCGGCCCACGTGGTAGACGACCTCGTCCCGGCGGTCCTCGACGATGGCGGCCCGGATCCGGGCGGCGATGTCGTCGAGGGCCTCGTCCCAGCCGATGCGCTCCCACTGCCCACTGCCGCGGGCACCGACGCGCTTGAGCGGGTACAGGATGCGCTCGGGGTCCTTGATCTGGTTGATGGTCGCGGGACCTTTGGCGCAGTTGCGTCCGCGTGAGCCCGGATGCGCCGGGTTCCCCTCGAGCCGCTTGATGGACAGGTCGGACTTGTCCACGTACGCGAGCAGGCCGCACGCCGATTCGCAGTTGAAGCAGGTGGTGGGCACCAGCATGTATTCGTGCGGCACCTTACGAGGGTGGGCCTTGGCGTCGTATTCGACGTGGTGGTCCCAGTTTTCGACCGGAGGAAAGTTCCGCAGCCGCTCGTGCGTGCGCTGACCGGGCAGCGCCGACCCGGTCGGGGTGTGCTCCGTCTCGGCAGTCATGGGGTTCCCTTCGGGTGGGTGGTCGGGTGCCGGTCGGGCCGCTCACGACAGGGGTGGGTCCTGGCCCGCCCGGACGAACGCAGTCTCGTAGGCCAGCAGTGAGATCTGCGTCAGCAGGCCGGCCGCGACGAGGAGGGCGGCACCGGCGGAGCCGTTCCACGACGGGGCGGCCAGTGCGGCCGCCACCACTGCCGGGACGATCGCCCCCAGCCAGAACAGCCGGGCGTAGCGGCCGCGGGTGATGATGTGCGCGGCCAGGGTCGCCTGCCGACTGGCGTGCCGGCCGGAGTACTCGATGAGCAGCATCAGCAGGTGCAGTCCGGTCGAGAGCACGAAGACGCGCACGAGGAAGCCGACCGCCCCGTCGGAGAGACCCGCGAACGGCGCGACGACGAGCAGCGCCCCGGTCCCGACCATGGCGGCCTGAACCAGCAGGTGCCAGAACAACAACGGTGACTGCCACAGGTCGCGGCCCTCGGCCTGCCCGAAGAGGAATCCGGTGTAGCCGGCGACCAGCGCGCCGGAGGCCAGGGCGGCCCAGGCGAGCACGGTTGCGCCCCAAGCCGATCCGAGGAAGGCGGCGAGGACCCACAGGGCGGCCACCCCGCCGAAGGCGGCCAGCGCGTAGGCGCCCCATACGAGCCACGAGGACCAGTTGGATCTCAGGAAGATGTAGAGAAAACGCTCCGGCCGCTTCAGGTCCCAGATCAGCAGGACTCCGGTGAGGGCCGCGCCCGCCATGGCCACTGCGGGCGCCGCGTAGTCGCCCAGCCACCCCAGGTCGATGCCGAGGAGGTGGGCGAGCCCCGCGACGGCGAGGGCGCCGGCGGCGACGGCCTTGGTCCACAGGTAGGTCGTCACGCGCCATCCCCACGGCCGGGGATGCGCGGTGTTCAGCGTGGTGCGCGCCTTCGTGGTGCGATCCCCGGGCAGGTCGGCCGCGGTCTCGCGGCGGTGCGCGTCCGGCTCGGCCCAGATGTAGGTGTCGGCGACCGGGGCGACCAGCGGATCGAGGACCGCCCGGTCGGCACCGAGATAGAAGACGTTCGGCCCGGTGTTCTGTTCCGGCGAGCGCACGGCGGTCTGCTGCGTGCTGACCAGGGTGGCGATGCCGCTGGTCGGGTCGTCGAGGTCGCCGACCCAGATCGAGTGGGTGGGGCACACCACGACGCAGGCAGGCTCCATGTCGTTGTCGACGCGGTGCGCGCACATGTTGCACTTCGCTGCGGTGTGGGTGTCCTGATCGATGTAGATGGCGTCGTAGGGGCACGCCTGCATGCAGCTCTTGCAGCCGATGCAGCGCTCGTTGTCGAAGTCGACGATTCCGTCGTCGCGCTTGAACAGCGCGCCGGTGGGGCAGATCTTCACGCACGGTGCGTCGGTGCAGTGGTTGCAGCGCATCACACCGAAAGATCTTGTGGTGTTCGGAAACTCACCCGCGTCGACGTACTTCACCCACGTGCGGAACTGGCCGAGCGGCACCTCGTGCTCGGTCTTGCAGGCGACCGTGCAGGCGTGGCAGCCGATGCACGTGCGCTGATCGATCGCGAAGCCGTAGCGCACCGTCTCACTTCTTCCGGATGAGGTAGCGGTGGACGCCGTCCTCGCTGTTGTTGTCCAGCAGTTCGTTTCCCGTGTCGGTCGCCCACGACGGGATGTCGCGTTTCGATCCGCCGTCGGTGGCCTCGACGAGCAGGATCTGCCCGGACTCGAGCTTCTTGATCGCACGCGAGGCGAGCAGCACGGGCATCGGGCATTTCTGTCCCTTGGCGTCGACGACGACGTCGATCTGGTAGTCCACGGTCCGCTCCTGGGTTCCGAAGGGTCAGATGAAGAGGCTGATCTGGGACCTGCTCATCGCGGACAGGGCGGTGGCGGCACCGACGGGCTCGCCCACTCCCTCGAGGAGCTGGTCGCGGCGAAGGCCCAGCAGGTCCATGGTCATCTCGCACGGCCACAGGTTCACGCCCAGCTCGGTGCACATCTCGACCAGCTCGGCCGGGTGGGCCACGTTCTTCTGGCGCGCAAGTCTTTTCATCATCCAGGGACCGGCGCCGGCCAGGTGGAGCTTCGACAGCTTCATGTGCCGCATGCCCGGCCGGTTCATGCCGGCCAGCGCCTTGGTCATCGCGTCGGTGCCGGTGATCCGGACGTCGTCGCGCACCAGGGGGAACAGTCCCCAGAAGGTGAAGAAGATCGTCGTGGACATGCCGTAGGCGGCGCCGGTGGAGCCGAGGATCAGGGTCGGCCACATTCTGTCCAGATCGCCGCTCCACGCCACGATCGTCATGCTCTCCGGGGCGTCGTCGACGTCACGCTGCGGGTTGTCCGACATGCGCCGGCCCCTTTCGTGGTTGCCGGGGAGGCCTCGTGCGGCCTTCGCGCGGAGTGTTGCGATATGTGATCCAGAACACTACATTCGTGTATGCGCATACCGCAAGATGGTTCGGAAAGTCACCCTCCCGGTGTGCGGACCACCCGCCCGTTTCGTCCCTGGGAGGACACGTGGCCGATACCGTCACAGCGTTGGAACTGTTTCGCGAGCTCCAGGCGGGCACCGTTCCCGAGATCCTCGACATCCGCAGCACCGAGGATTTCCGGGCCGGCCGGATCGAAGGACCCCGGCCCGTTCCCACTCGCCACGTCCCGGTCTATCGGGTGATGGAAGAACTCGAGGAACAGGCCGCCGTCACGCGGGCGGGCGCCGTCGTCGTCTGCGGACAGGGCAACGGCTCCGAACTGGTCGCCGAGGAGTTCGAGACGCTGGGCCTGTGCACCCGCTCCCTCGAGGGCGGTACCGACGCGTGGAACCGGCTCCTCGTTCCCGTCGAGATCACCGGACTCCCCGGCGACGTGCGCATCTGGCAGTTCCAGCGCCCGGCGAAGGCCTGCCTGTCGTACCTCGTCGGCGTGCCCGGCGGCCGCGGCATCGTCGTCGACCCCGCCAGATCGACCGAGGAATACCTGGAACTCGCTCGAATGCAAGATGTTTCGATCGTGCACGTCGTGGACACCCACGTGCACGCGGACCATGTCAGTGGAGGCCCGGCACTGGCCGCCCGGCTCGATGCGGAGTATCACCTGCCGCCGGAGGACGCCGGCGGCATCGTCCCGTTCCCCAACCGGCCGCTGAAGGAGGGCGACGCACTCGACCTGGGGTCCACCGTCGTCCGGGCCATGACCATGCACCTGCCGGGCCACACCCCCGGCACGACGGCGCTGCTGGTCAGCGATTCGGTCCTGCTCGTCGGCGACACCGTCTTCGTCCGGGGACTCGGCCGGCCCGACCTGACCGGCCGGGCCGAGGAGCTGGCGCGGGATCTGTTCCGCAGCGTGCACGACAGGCTGCGGCCCCTCGACCCGCGAACGATGATCGCCCCGGCCCACTGGTCGAGCAGCGAGGAGATCAACGCCGAAGGACTGGTCGTCACCACGTTGGAGGAGGTTTTCACCGCCACACTGCTGAACGAGCACGCCCTCGAACGCTTCGTCGAGCAGATCGTGAACTCGCTGCCCGCAGCCCCGCACACCTACGAGACGATCCGCCGCGTGAACGCCGGCCAACTCGCCCCCGCCGAGGACGAGCTCGAGGTCCTCGACGTCGGCCGCAACCAATGCGCGGCAGCCACCTCGCTGAAGACCGCCCACTGAGCTGTGCGGCCACCGACGGCACCGTCGCGCTCGCCGGGCCGGCGCCCCGCCGCGATCCGCCGCCGCCCGGCCGGCGCACCTATAATCGGCACCCGACGCTCGGTTCGGAGGGGTGATGGAACAGGACATCGCGGCACAGTTGCAGGAACTCCACGCCCGAGTCTGCAAGGCCATCGCCGACCCCAAGCGACTGCTCATCATCAACGAGCTGCGGGACGGCGAACTCAGCGTCGGTGACCTGTGCGAGGCGCTGGGCTTCAGCCAGTCCAACGCCAGCCAGCATCTGTCCGTTCTCCGCGAGCGCGGCATCGTGAACGCGCGACGTTCCGGCAACAACGTCTTCTATTCGCTGCGCAGCCGGAAGATCGTGCAGGCGGTGGACCTGCTCCGGGAATTCCTGGCCGAGGACCTGGCCGACCAGGCGATCCTGCGGGGCGCCCTCGACGGCCGGGACGTCGACCTCGGCCTCGATCTGTAGGGCGCCGTCGCGCAGGCCGATTCTCCACCGCCTCGACGGATCCGCGAATCGGGTCAGCCGCAGACCGCGCCGCTCGACGCCGAACCGACCAGCTTCGTGTACTTGGCCAGCACCCCGCGGGTGTAGCGGGGAGGCAGCGGCTCCCACCCCTGCCGGCGGGACGCGAGTTCGTCCTCGTCGACCAGCACGTCGAGGGTGCCGTTCGCGACGTCGAGGCGGATCGGGTCGCCGTCGCGGACGAAGGCGATCGGGCCACCGTCCACCGCCTCGGGAGCCACGTGCCCGACGCACAGGCCCGTCGTGCCGCCGGAGAACCGCCCGTCGGTGAGCAGCAGCACGTCCTTACCGAGGCCGGCACCCTTGATCGCGCCGGTGATGGCGAGCATCTCCCGCATTCCCGGCCCGCCCTTCGGGCCCTCGTACCGGATCACCACCACGTCTCCCGCGGTGATCGTGCCGTCCTCGAGCGCGTCCATCGCGGCACGCTCGCGCTCGAAGACCCGGGCGGTGCCCTCGAACACCGACTCGTCGAACCCGGCGGACTTCACCACCGCGCCGCCCGGGGCGAGGCTGCCCTTCAGGATCGTGATGCCCCCCGTGGGATGGATGGGCTCGCTCAGTGCGCGCAACACCTTCCCGTCCGGGTCGGGCGGGGCGATCTCGGCCAGGTTCTCGGCGACGGTCCGCCCGGTGACGGTGAGGCAGTCGCCGTGCAGCAGGCCCGCGTCGAGCAGGGTCTTCATGATCACCGGCACGCCGCCGATGCGGTCGACGTCCTGCATCACGTGCCGGCCGAACGGCTTGACGTCGGCCAGGTGCGGGACGCGCGCACCGATGCGGGAGAAGTCGTCCAGGCTCAGCTCGACCTGCGTCTCGTGCGCGATCGCGAGCAGATGCAGCACCGCGTTGGTCGACCCACCGAACGCCATCACCACGGCGATCGCGTTCTCGAACGCCTCCTTCGTGAGGATGTCGGAGGCGGTGATGCCGCGGCGCAGCAGGTTCACCACGGCCTGCCCGCTGCGGCGGGCGTACCCGTCGCGGCGGCGGTCCGTCGCCGGCGGCGCCGCGCTTCCCGGCAGCGACATGCCGAGCGCCTCGGCCGCGCTGGCCATCGTGTTCGCCGTGTACATGCCGCCGCACGCGCCCTCGCCGGGGCAGATGGCCCGCTCGATCGCGTCGACGTCCTCCCGGCTCATCAGCCCGCGGGCGCAGGCGCCGACCGCCTCGAAGGCGTCGATGATCGTCACGTCGCGTTCGGATCCGTCGGACAGCTTCGCGACGCCCGGCAGGATCGACCCCGCATACAGGAACACGGCCGCCAGGTCGAGACGCGCGGCGGCCATCAGCATTCCGGGCAGGGACTTGTCGCATCCTGCGAGCAGTACCGACCCGTCGAGCCGCTCCGCCTGCATGACCGTCTCCACGCTGTCGGCGATCACCTCCCGCGACACCAGCGAGAAGTGCATCCCCTCGTGGCCCATCGAGATGCCGTCGGAGACGGAGATCGTGCCGAACTCGAGTGGATACCCGCCGGCGGCGTGCACGCCGTCCTTGACCGCCTGCGCCAGCCGGTCCAGCGACAGGTTGCACGGGGTGATCTCGTTCCACGACGAGGCCACCCCGATCTGCGGCTTGCCCCAGTCGTCGTCGCCCATGCCGACCGCGCGGAGCATGCCGCGCGCCGCGGTCTTCTCGAGGCCGTCGGTGACGTCGCGGCTGCGGGGCTTGATGTCCGGCTCGGTCGCGCTGCTCGCCTCCGGCTCGATCGGCGTGCTCGCCTCCGGCTCGGTCGCGCGGCTCGCCTCCGGCTCGATCGGCGTGCTCGCCTCCGGCTCGGTCGGCGTGCTCATCGCGTTCCTCCCGGTCGGGGATCACGCCCGGTCAGCGCCAGCAACCGGTCCTGCACGGCCGCGTCGTCGGGCACCGGCACGGGCGGCGCGAACAGCCCGCTCGCGGCCAGCATGTCCCGCTGCGGTTGTATGTCCTCCCACACGGCCGCCACCAGGTCGGGATCGAGGCGCTCGTCGGCCCCCACGGCCCGGGCCAGGTCCCACGTGTGGATCGCGATGTCCGCGACCTGCTGCCGCAGATAGTCGCGGACGGGCACCATCCCGTAGGACAGGTGCACCTGCTTGTCCGGGTCGGTGGACGCCCACGCGACGGAGGCGTCGACGGCGTGCCGGTCCCATTCGGCGGACAGGTCGTCGCCGAGCGGGTCGAGTTCGGCCTCCGCCTCGGCGATCGTCCTGCCGGCGAGCAGCGGCGGCACCCACCGTTGCTCGTCCACGACGTGCCGGACCAGGGTGGCGACGTCCCATTCGGTGTCGGGGGTGGGGGCGGACCAGTCGGTGACCGCCGAGAGCCGGCTCTCGAAACCTTGCCGGGCGATGTGCTGCAGTTCGAGCCAGTCGTACGACATGGATTCAGACTAGGCGGGCGGTGGCGGCGGCACCGGGTTTCCCGACGTGCGGCGGCCCGCGATGTTCGGAAGGATCGGTGTCGCCGCACCTGGTGCGGTCCCCCGATCGTCCGGACAGTACTGGAGAAGTCATGCCCGTCCCCACCGTCGAGCTCGCCCCCGGCCTGACCGTCAGCGCACAGGGATACGGCGCGATGTCGGTCTCGCCCGCCTACGGCCCCGTCGCTCTCGACGAGGCCTTGGCGACGCTGCATCACGCCGTCGACCTGGGGGTCACGTTCGTCGATACCGCGAACGTCTACGGCGACGGCACCAGCGAACGGGTCGTCGGGAAGCTGCTGCATGACCGCGGGGACGAGGTGCAGGTGGCCACGAAGTTCGGGCTCGTCGGCGCGCTGGGCAGCGGTAATCGCGGCATCGACGGCCGTCCCGAGTACGCGAAGAAGGCCCTCGACGAGTCCCTCGACCGGCTCGGGGTGGACCGCGTCGACCTGTACTACCTGCACCGCGTGGACCCGGACGTGCCCATCGAGGACACGGTCGGCGCGTTGGCCGAGCTGGTGCAGGCCGGCAAGATCCGGCACATCGGGTTGTCCGAGGCCACCGGCGACGAGCTGCGCCGCGCGCACGCCGTGCACCCGATCGCCGCGATCCAGTCCGAGTGGAGCATCGTCTCCCGGGACGTCGAGAAGAACGTCGTGCCGACCGCCGTCGAGCTGGGCATCGGCTTCGTGCCGTACTCGCCGGTCAGCCGAGGTCTGCTCACCGACGCGTTCGATGCCGCCCGGATCGGGGAGAAGGACCTGCGCCGGCGCTTCCCCCGATTCGACGCCGACGCGCTGCCCGCGAACCTGCAGGTGCGTGCCGCGGTGCGCGCGGTGGCCGACGAGGTGGGCGCGACGATCGCGCAGGTGGCGCTGGCGTGGCTCGACGCCAAGGCGCGGCAGTTCGGGCTGCCGTCGGTGGCGATCCCGGGCAGCCGCTCCGCCGCGCGGGTCACCGAGAATGCCGGCGCGCTCGACGTGCGTCTCACCGACGAGCACGTCGCCAGGCTCGACATCCTCGCCGACGCGGTCGTGGGTGGGCGGGCCGCGGACCCGACCTGGGTGTCGTGGGGCCGGGAGTGACTACCGGCGGGTAGTCGCGTCGCCGCGTAGGGTCGTTTCATCATGAAACGGGTTTGGTGGGTGTGGGGCGTGGGTGTCCTCGCCTATGTCGTGGCCGTCATGCATCGCACGTCGTTCGGCGTATCCGGACTCGCCGCGACGGAACGCTTCGACATCACCCCGGCCGTGCTGTCGGGCTTCGTGGTCCTGCAGATCGTGGTGTACGCGAGCATGCAGATCCCGGCCGGGGTGCTGCTCGACCGGTTCGGTTCCCGGGTGATGATCGCCTCGGGTGCGGCGATCATGGCGGTGGCGCAGCTGGTGCTGGCGTTCACCGAGTCCCTGCCCGCCGCCTATGCGGCCCGCGTCTTCGTCGGGGCGGGCGACGCGCTGACCTTCATCTCGGTGCTGCGGCTGGTGCCGGTGTGGTTCGACACGCGGCGGGTGCCGCTGGTGTCGCAGCTGACCGGCATCCTGGGGCAGCTGGGTCAGGTGCTCTCGGCGCTGCCCTTCGTGCTGATCCTGGGCGGAGCGGGGTGGAGCGCGGCGTTCGCGAGCGCCGCGGCGCTCGGTGTGCTCGCCTGCGTGCTCGCGGTCGCAGTGGTGCGCGACGCGCCGCCGGGGGTGGTCGTGCGGACCGAGGCTGCCGGGATGCGGCAGGTGCTCGGGCAGATCGGGGTGGTGTGGCGCAGACCGGGCACACGGCTCGGCTTCTTCACCCACATGGGCACCCAATTCTCTATCACCACGTTCGCGTTGCTGTGGGGCGTGCCGTACCTCCAGTCGGCGCAGGGCCTGTCCGCGGCGGCCGCCGGTTCGCTGCTCACCCTCTCCGTGGTCTCGGCGATCGCGGCCGGCCCGGTGCTCGGGATCCTCAGCGGCCGGTTCCCGCTGCACCGCTCGTGGCTGGTGCTGTCGATCATGGTGAGCAACGCCGCGATGTGGACGGTCGTGCTGCTGTTGCCGGCGCCGGCCCCGATGTGGCTGCTCGTCCTCCTGATCGTGACCATCTCGGTGGGCGGACCCGGGTCTATGATCGGATTCGACTATGCGCGGACATTCAACCCGAGCACCGCGCTCGGCACCGCCCAGGGCATGGTCAACATCGGCGGATTCCTGGCGTCCCTGCTGGTGATCCAGGCGATGGGGTTGATCCTGCAGCGTCTCGGCGGCTACACCTTCGAGGCGTTCCGGGTCGCCTGGCTGGCGCAGTATCCCGTGTGGGTCGTGGCGATCATCGGGGTGCTCGTCACCCGCGGCAAGGCCCGCCGCGAGGCGGGCGTGTCGCCGCGGACGCTGCGGGAGGTGCTGCGCGACGGTCGTCGCGCGGGGCCGGCGAATTCGCAGACGCGGATCGAGGAGGCTGGCGATGACGGGGAGCGGACCCGGGCGGACTGACATCCTCCGGCGGGATCTGGCTCGGTTCCTGAAGACCTGCGGGTTCGGTGTCGAAGAGTTGCGGACGAAGATCGACATCGTCCGCAGCGAGTTCGCCGACACCCACGGTTACGATCCCGTCGAGCATGCCGAAACGTGGCTGACCACGCCCGACTCGGTCCTGGGCGAGGCCGATCCACCGCTGCGGGTCGAGGACCTCGGGCGGGACGTCGCCGGGATCCGGCTCACGTGCGCCGTCACCGCCGACGTGTACCGCGTACGGGACCTGCTCGTCGCCCGGCGGGACGTGCGGGTGATCGAGGCGAGGGACTACATCAAGCGCGCCGGCCCGGACGGGTACCGCGGGCTGTGCCTCGTCGTGGAGGTGCCGGTGGCGTCGACCGGCCGGGTGCGGACCGTGTACGTGGAGGTGCAGATCCGCACCGGGGTCATGGAGTCGTGGGAGAGCGTGGCGACGCGGCTGCGCACCGAGTTCGACGGTCACGTCCCGCGGGAGATGCTCGACGAACTGCGCGCCGCCGCGGAGAGCGCCCGGGATCTCGACTTGCGGATCGGCGCGTTGCAGCGGCACGTGGAGGAGCGGTCCGAGGCGGACCGGGACGCACCCCCGGCGTAGGTCCGCTCGCCCGGCGTGGCCGCGCGCGGACGGCACCGATGCGCGCGGGGGATCACGGATACGACGAACCCCGCCGCGAGCGCGTCGCGACGGGGTTCGTGCTGCGGGGCTCAGTTGTAGCTGTAGAAGCCCTGGCCGGTCTTGCGGCCGAGGCGGCCGGCGTCGACCATGCGGCGCAGCAGCGCCGGGGGCGCGTAGTGCGGCTCGGCGAACTCGTCGTACAGCGACTGGGCGGCGTTGAGGGTGACGTCGAGACCGACGGTGTCGATGAGGGTGAGCGGGCCCATCGGGTAGCCGCAGCCGCCCTTCATCGCGGCGTCGATGTCTTCCTTCGTCGCGTAGCCCGACTCGAGCATCCGCACGGCGGACGTCAGGTACGGGATCAGCAGCGCGTTGACGATGAAGCCGGCGCGGTCGCCCGCGCGGACCGTCATCTTGCCGAGGGTGTTCTTGACGTAGTCGAAGACGGCGTTCGCCGTCTCCTCCTCGGTGGTCAGCGCCGAGATGATCTCCACCAGCGGCATCACCGGCACCGGGTTGAAGAAGTGCACACCCACCACCTGTCCCGGACGCGACGTCGCCTGGGCCATCTTGATCACCGGGAGCGACGACGTGTTGGTCGCCAGGATGCCGGAGGGCTTCACGACCGCGTCGAGCTTGGTGAAGATGTCGACCTTGAGCGACTCGATCTCGGGCGCCGCCTCGATGACGAGATCACGGTCGGCGAGATCGGCGACATCGGTGGTGACCCGAACCCGCGCGATCGCGGCGTCGGCCTCCTCCTGCGTGATCTTGCCGCGGGCGACGCCCTTGCCGATCGAGCCGGAGACGCGCTTGCGGGCCGCGTCGGCGAACTCCTCGCTGGTCTCGAGCACGATCACGTCGCTGCCGGCCTTGGCGCACACCTCGGCGATGCCGGCCCCCATCGTGCCGCCACCGACTACACCGATCAATTCCACTGCCACGGGAGATTCTCCTCGATACGAAGGTTGGACCAGGGTGAACTTACTGCCGCCGCGTCAGCGGAGCAGCGCGCGGGACATGACGACCCGCTGGATCTGGTTGGTGCCCTCGTAGATCTGGGTGATCTTGGCGTCGCGCATCATCCGCTCGACCGGGAAGTCGGTGGTGTAGCCGGCACCGCCGAACAGCTGCACGGCGTCCGTGGTGACCTCCATCGCGACGTCGGAGGCGAAGCACTTGGCGGCGGAGGAGATGAAGCCCAGGTTCGGCTCCCCGCGCTCGGCGCGCGCCGCGGAGGTGTACACCATCAGGCGTGCCGCCTCGACCTTCATGGCCATGTCGGCCAGCATGAACTGCACACCCTGGAAGTCGGAGATCGGCTTGCCGAACTGCTTGCGGTCCTTGGTGTAGGCGATCGCCGCGTCGAGCGCACCCTGCGCGAGGCCGACCGCCTGCGCGCCGATGGTGGGGCGGGTGTGGTCGAGGGTCGCGAGGGCGGTCTTGAAGCCGGTGCCGGGCTCGCCGATGATGCGGTCGCCGGGGATGCGGCAGTTCTCGAAGTACAGCTCGGCGGTCGGGGAGCCCTTGATGCCGAGCTTCTTCTCCTTGGGGCCGACGACGAAGCCCTCGTCGTCCTTGTGGACCATGAACGCGGAGATGCCGTTGGCGCCCTTGTCGGGGTCGGTGACGGCCATGACGGTGTACCAGCTGGACTTGCCGCCGTTGGTGATCCAGCACTTGGAGCCGTTGAGGATCCAGTCGTCGCCGTCGGCCTTGGCGCGGGTACGCATGCCCGCGGCGTCGGAGCCGGCCTCCCGCTCGGACAGCGCGTAGGACGCCATGTCGCCCTTGACCAGGTCGGGCAGGACCTTCTGCTTGAGTTCCTCGGAGCCGGACAGGATCAGGCCCATGGTGCCGAGCTTGTTCACGGCCGGGATCAGCGAGGACGAACCGCAGACGCGGGCGACCTCCTCGATGACGATGCAGGTGGCGACCGAGTCGGCGCCGTCGCCGCCGTACTCCGTGGGGACGTGGATCGCGTTCAGGCCGGACTTGTTGAGGGCGTCGAGGGCCTCCTGCGGGAAGCGGGAGTTCTCGTCGACGTCCTTGGCGTAGGGTGCGATCTCCTTTTCGGCCAGCGCGCGGATGGCGGCGCGGAGCTCATCGTGCTCCTCGCCCAGCTTGAACAGACCGAACTCCGGGTTGAAGGCCATGACGGCGGACTCCTATCGGCACGCAGTGCCAGTTCTTGTTTGGGTGTCGCATCCATCCTACTGAGTGGAGGGCTCGCGACGTCACGAAATCGGTTCCAGTGAATCACGGCACTCAGTGCCACGTCAATGGGGTGGTGGATCGTCGGCCACCCCCTGACGTCAGTCCGACGCCGCCTCGAGCTGCGCCTGCACCTGGCGGGCGACCTCCGCGGGCGACGTGCCCGGGGGATAGGTCACCACCGTGATCGCGCGCTCGGCGTCCCGCGCCGGACCGACGGCCGGCGCGGCGCTCTGCCCCGGTGCGACACCGAACGAGCGCCGCACCTCGAGCAGCGCGCGGCGCAGTTCCTCCGCCGTCGCGGACTCGTCGCCGCGGATCATCGCGCGCAGCAGGAAGTTGTGCGTCGCGGTCATCGCGGCCGCGAAGCTGACGATCCGCACCCCCGACTCCGACGGCACCGCCGAGCGCAGGTAGTCGGTGAACAGCCGCTCGTAGCGGTACGTCGTGACCAGCTCCCGCTCGCGCAGCGCAGGCACCCGCTGCACCACGCGATACCGCCACACCGCAAGCTCCCGCTTGTCCCGGAAGTGCCCGAACACCAGCTCGGCGGCCTCGGCGGCGGCCGCCCACGGATCGTCGAAGTTCCCCGACAGATAGTGTCCGACCTGCTCGAGCAGCGATTCGTGATCGGCGAAGATCACGTCCTCCTTCGAGCGGAACTGCCGGAAGAAGGTCCGTCGCGACACTCCCGCGGCCGACGCGATCTGCTCGACGGTGGTCGACTCGTAGCCGTACTCGGAGAACAGGCGGATCGCCTGCGTCACCACGTGCACCCGGAACTGGGCGGGATCGGGGCCGGTCGCGTCGATGCGGCGGGCGGAGTCGGGACCGAGTGCCATGGTTCTCAGTATCCAATCCGCGGTATCGAAGTCGAAACGGCCGCGCCGCCGGACCCGGCGGCGCGGCCGGCGTCAGGCCTGCGCCGAGTGCGCGGCCCGCAGCTCGAACTTGAGGATCTTGCCGGTCGGCGTCCGCGGCAGATCCAGCGGGAACACGATCTCCCGCGGCACCTTGTACCCGGCGAGCAACGTGCGCGTGTAGGAGATCAGCTCCTCGGCCGTCACGGTCTCGCCCTTCTTCAGGATCACGAACGCCTTGGGACGCTCGCCCCACTTCTCGTCGGGCACGCCCACCACCGCGACGTCCAGCACGGCCGGGTGGCTGACGATGGCCTGCTCGACCTCCACGGTGGAGATGTTCTCGCCGCCGGAGATGATGATGTCCTTGGCGCGGTCCTTGAGCTGGATGTATCCGTCCGGGTACATCACGCCCAGGTCGCCGGTGTGGAACCAGCCGCCCTTGAACGCCTCCGCCGTGGCCTCCGGATCCTTGAAGTACCCCGCCATGACGTTGTTGCCGCGCAGCACGATCTCGCCCATCGTCTGCCCGTCCGCGGGCACGTCGTTCATGTTCGCGTCGACGACCCGTGCGTTCTCCGCCTGCAGCATGCCCACGCCCTGCCGCGACAGGAGCGCCGCGCGTTCCTCGGCGGGCTTGTCGTCCCACGAGTCCTGGTATTCGCAGATCGTGTACGGCCCGTAGACCTCGGTGAGGCCGTACACGTGCACGACGGTCACGCCGATCGCCTCGAGCTGCGCGATCACCGTCGGCGACGGGGGCGCGCCCGCCGTGGTGATCCGCAGCGGCCGGTCCAGCCGGTGGGCCTGCGGGGCCTCGGCGATGGTCGAGCACACCGCGGGGGCGCCGCAGAGGTTGGTCACGCCCAGGTTGTCGATGGCGTCCCAGATCGCGTCCGCCCGCACGGCCCGCAGGCAGATGTGCGTGCCGGCGGCCGCCGTCACGGCCCACGGCGTGCACCAGCCGTTGCAGTGGAACATCGGCAGGGTCCACAGGTACTGCGTCTTCCCGTCGAACCCGTTGTGGAACGTCTCGCCGAAGGAATTGAGGTAGGCGCCGCGGTGCGTGTACATCACGCCCTTCGGCTTGCCGGTGGTGCCCGACGTGTAGTTCAGGGTGATGACCTGCTCCTCGTCGTCGACGCCCCAGTGCAGCGGGGTGTCGTCGAGGTCGTCGGCGGCGGCGAGGAACTCGTCGTACCGGGTGGTGACGATCCCGGCCGGCACGTCGGGGTACGGGACCGTCGAATCCGGCACCTCCACGACCGCCGTCAGCGACGGCACGCCGGCCGTGACACCGGCGACCGACCCCACGAACTCCGAGTCGACGAACAGCAGCGACGCCTCGGCGTGCCCGAGGATGTACTCGAGCTCGGGCCCGGCGAGCCGGGAGTTCAGCGCGATCAGCACGCCCCCGGCGAGCGGCACCGCGAAGTGCGCGATGAGCAGTTCCGGCACGTTCGGCGCCAGGAAGGCCACCCGGTCACCCGGCTGGATCCGGCTGCGCAGGACCCGGGCCAGGCGCTGCGCCTCGTCGGCGAACTGCGCGTACGTGTAGCGGCGGTCGCCGTGGACGATCGCGGTGCGGTCGGGGAACACGGACGACGAACGCTCGAGGAACCGCAGGGGGCTGAGCGGGGTGTGGTTCGCCGTTCGGGCGGTGGGGACGGACGTGGGGGTGGGCACGGATACCTCCGGGACTTCGGCACTCGGTCGGTGTACGCCATTGTGATCGCTGCAACACCGGAACGGGTGGAGGTTATGAGTCACGACAGATTCCCCGCTACCCTCCGAAGTGGGTATTCGCGGTCTCGGAGGTGGTTCCGGTGAGGTCTGTGTCGACGAACCCAGCGTCGACGAGCACGGCGTCGACGAACCCGGCATCGACACGGGTCGGGACGCCGAATGTTGCGGCGACGCGCCAGGGCCCGCACGCGCACCTGCGGCCGAGCGACGAGGACGCCCTGCGCGCCGAGTTGCGGCAGCTGCAGATCTCGACCGGGATGCCCGTGCTGTTCGGTGGCACCGTGCACGGCGGGGACATGCTGCTGTCCGGTTTCGTCGGCACCCGCAGCGGCATCCTCCGCGACCTGGTGATCAGCTCCGAGTGCGGGCTCGGCGGCAAGGTGGTCGCCGAGCAACGGCCCGGCGCGGTGTCGGACTACTTCAACTCCCCCCAGATCTCCCACGAGTACGACCGGGAGGTCGCGGGGGAGGGCATCGAGTCGCTGCTCGCCGTTCCGGTGGTGGTGCGCCGCCGCACCCGCGCCGCCCTGTACGGCGGCCTGCGGACCAGCCTGCCGATCGGCGACGTGGTCGTCGAGCAGGTGATGCGGTCGGCCCGCAGGCTCGCCCGCGAGATCGAGATCCGGGACGAGGTGGACCGGCGGGTCGCCCTCATCGACAACGCCCGCGCCGCCGCCCCGTCCGCCGTGTCCGCGTCGGTGTCGGAGGGCATCACCGAGAGCTACCTGGCCCTGCGGGAGATCGCGGCACAGACGTCCGACCCGGGGATCGAAGCGCGCCTGCGGGAGGTCGAGGAGAAGCTGCGGACGCTGACCGGCGGGGCGGCCACACCGACGGTGCGGCTCTCGGCGCGGGAACGGGATGTGCTGGCGTACGTGGCGCTCGGGTGCCGCAACGCCGAGATCGCCGAGCGGCTGTCGCTGAGCGTGGAGACCGTCAAGAGCTACATGCGCAATCTGATGGGCAAGCTCGAGGTCGGCAGCCGGCACGAGGCGGTCGTCGAGGCCCGTCGGCAGGGCCTGTTGCCCTAGCAGGGCTTTGTCGCAGCCCACCTCCGTAGCGGACCGGGGCGGATTCCCGGCTCGGCGCCAGCCGGTAGCGGTGGGCAGCGCCGACATCGGATGAGTTTCTTCAGCAGATCTTCACCGGATCTCGTGCTGGGCTACAGCGGTGGGCACCTACGGTGAGTGCGCCCGCCACAACCGCGGTGGAAGAAGGCGCCGGTGGCGCGTGCACGCCTTCGAGTGTCCGAGGTGAGAGATGGCTGCATCCGAGTCCGGTTCCCCGGAGTCCACGGCCGAGTCGGCCGATTCGGCGCAGTCGTCGTTGCTGGCGGCTGATGGGATCGAGAAGAGCTTCGGTCGCGGCTGGTGGCCGCGACGGCACCGCACCCCGGTGTTGCGCGGGGCGGACCTGGTGCTGCGCCCCGGGGAGGTTGTCGGGCTGGCGGGGGAGAACGGCTCGGGCAAGTCGACGCTGATGAAGATTCTCGTCGGGGACCTGCGGGCCGATGCCGGCTGTGTGCGCCGTCCGCGGCGGCTGGGCTACTGCCCGCAACAGCCGGTGGTCTACGAACGGCTCACGTGCGACGAGCACTTCGAGTTGTTCGGTCGGGCGTACCGGATGAGCCCGGAAGTTGCGCACCGCTCGCGCGGCCACCTGTACGCCACGTTGGGGTTCGACCGCTACGCCGGCACCCGTGCCGACCGGTTGTCGGGCGGGACGCTGGCGAAATTGAACCTGGGTCTGGCGCTGCTGGCCGATCCGGAGGTGTTGCTGCTGGACGAGCCGTATGCCGGGTTCGACTGGGATACCTATCTGCGGTTCTGGGAGATCGTGGCGCAGCGTCGGCAGGCGGGCCGCTCGGTGTTGATCATCAGTCATTTCGTGGCGGACGAGCAGCGGTTCGATCGCATCGTCGATCTGCGGGAGGGCCGGACGGTGCCGCGATGAGCCTCGCCCCCACCGTGCGGTCGGCGGTCGGCGACGTCCGGGCGCTGATCGGCCGGTTCCTGGCCGACTATGTCCGCAACCCGGTGAACCTGCTGGTGCTGGTGATTGTGCCTGTGGTGTTCGTGATCGTCGCGGCTGGAGCGATGGCCGATGCGGCCAGGCTGCTCGGTGGCGCGGGCGGACCGGCGGTGGAAGCGGCGACGGCCGGGTGGGCGGCGGGATTCCTGGCCGGGATCGCGATGTACTTCCAGATCAATGCCGCCCGGGCGGCGGACCGGCGGCTGGTGTCGGCGGGCCTGGCGACAGGGCGGCTGGTGCTGGCCCGGCTCGGCACCGGCCTGGTGTTGGCGGTGCTGGTCTCGGCGGTGGCGTTGCTGGCGCTGGCGGTGCGGGTCGGCATCGATGCTCCGGTGCGGGTGACGGTGGGCACGGTGATGTTCGCGATGATCTACCTGGCGATCGGGGCGGTGGTCGGCGCACTGGTGCCCAATCCGGTCAACGGCACCGTGCTGATCCTGTTCGTCTGGATCGTCGACGTGTTCTTCGGGCCGGCGATCGGTTCGGCGGAGCGGGTGGCCACCCGCGGGTTTCCCACCCATTTCGTGACGCTGTGGATGGTGGATGTGCCCTCCCGCCACGGCGGAAAGGTCGGGGACCTGGGATGGGCACTGGTGTGGATGGCCGGGGCTCTCCTCGTCGGGGCGGTGGTGGTCACCACCACGGTCGGCGGGGTGCGCCGCAGCGGTGGGCTCAGCGGCCGGGCCGGGCGGGCGGATCGGTTCGCGGTGGGGCTGGACATGGGGTTGCGGGACTGGCGCCGCAACCCGGTGCTGTGGGTGCTGCTGGTGGTGGTGCCGATCGTGTTCATCGCGTTGTCGAAGGCGATGACCGTCCCCGAGTTCGGGATGTTCTCCCTGGTCGAGGACGGACGAACGGTGACGGAGGTGTTCTGGCTGCCGGACGTGCATGCCGGGACCATGACTCCGATCGCCATTGCGTCGCTGTCGGCGCTGGCCGGGTTGTTCGTGGTACTCGATGCGCGCAGCGGTGATCGGCGACTGTCGCTGGCCGGCTTCGGGGCCGGGGTGCTGCTGGCGGTCCGGTTGACGGTGATCGCGGTGGCGGCGGTGGTGGTGACCGCCTCGTCGTTGCTGGTCACCGCCACGGTGTTCGATGCGCGTCAGTGGGGCCTGTACGCGGCCGGGAACCTGCTGCTGGCGTTGACCTACGGGCTGGTGGGGGTGTGTCTGGGACCGTTGTTCGGGCGGGTGGGCGGGGTATTCATCGCGTTCTTGGTGCCGTTCGTGGATCTGGGAATCGGGCAGAGCCCGATGCTGCGGCCGCAGCCGTCGCAGTGGGCGCAGACGCTCCCCGGCTACGGCGCGACCCGGATGATCCTCGACGGCGGGCTGACCGACAGTTTCGACGCCGCCGGGCCGTTGCTGGCTGCGCTGGGGTGGCTGGTCGGGCTCACTGCGGTGGCGGCCTGGTTGTTCCACCGGGCCCCGGCGAGCCCGCCGCGGCCCGGCGCCGGGCTCTGAACCACCCGGAGGTCAGTACTTGGCGACGGTGAGCAGCGCGACCGTGTCGGCGACGGCGTCGATCCGGTGCCGGGTGCGGGGTAAAGCGATCAGGTCCCCGCTGCGTCCGTCCCAGCTCGTCCGGTCGGCGACGACACGGATGCGCCCGCGCAGGATGTACACCGTGGCCTCACCGGGACTGACGTGCTCGGCCATGGACTGTCCGGCCTGCAACGCCACGAGAGTCTGCCGCAGCACGTGTTCGTGCCCGCCGTAGACGGTCTCGGCGCTGCGGCCGCTGGGCGCGGCGGCGGCATGCGCGGCCAGGTGCCGGGCGAGCGCATCGAGCGCAAGCTTCTTCATCGCCGCTCCCGGGGACCGGTGCCGGCGTGCACGGCACCCCGCGGAGGGGTGGTGCGCGCGCTGCTGCGGGCGCCTGCGGCGGTGGGCAGGTGCACGGTGAATCGGGCGCCGGTTCCGGCTCCGCCGCTGGAGGCGGTCAGCGTACCGCCGTGGGCTTCGACCAGGGCGCGGGCGATGGTCAATCCGATGCCGCTGCCGCCTTCTTGCCGTCGGCGGGCGGGGTCGGCACGGTAGAACCGGTCGAACAGATGACTCAGGTGCTCGGCGGCGATGCCGTCGCCGGTGTCGGTGACGGTGATCCCGGCTTCTCCGTCGACGGTAGAGGTGGCGACGGTGACCGTGCCCCCGGCGGGGGTGTGCCGCAGGGCGTTGTCGAGCAGATTGCCCAGCACCTGCCCGATCCGGTCCGGGTCGACCGTGACCGCGGCGGGGTGCTCGACGTCTTCGACCAGGGCGACGCCCTTGGCGGCGTAGCGGTCGGCGGCGACGCGGACCGCGGCGTCGACGAGGGTGCGGGTGTCGGTGGGCACGGGCGTGACGGACAGCCGGCCCTCTTCGGCGCGCGAGACCGCGCCCATGTCCTCGGCGAGCCGCCCGAGCCGGGCGGTGCTCGACCGCAGGACCGCGAGGGTCTCGGCGTCGGGAACCCGGATGCCGTCTTCGAGGGCCTCGAGGTGGGCATCGAGAGTGGCCAGCGGGGTGCGCATTTCGTGCGCGAGATCCGAGAGCATGCGCCGCCGGGTGGTTTCGACCGAGTCCAGCCGATCGGCGAGCTGGTTGAACGTCTCGGCGAGCTGGTCGAATTCGTGCCCGAGACCGGGTCCGGGCAGACGCACGCCGTAGTGGCCGCCGGCGATCTCGGTGGCCGAGGCGGCCACGCCGGTGACCGAGCGCTGCACCCTGCGGGTGAAGTACCAGCTCACCGCCAGCGCCATCAGCGCCGAGACCACCAGCGCGATGGCCAGCGAGATGATCATCGCCGAAGTGAACGCCTCCTCCACATGCGCTGCCTCGGTCGAGACGTGCTCGATACCTGCCTGCTCGAGGTGGTTGTGGAACAGTCCTGGGGCGACGGCGGCGGCCACCAGCCAGGCGCTGATCGCGCCGCCGACGACGACGATCGCCTGCGCGGCCAGTAGCCGGCTGCCGAATCCGACACTGCGGCGCCCGGGCCTCCGCCCTGCTGCCGCCGGTGGGGGTGGTGTGGTCACTGCCCGGCTCCCATGCGGTATCCGACCCCGCGCACGGTGCGCACGAACACCCCGCGGGTGGCGTCGTCGCCGAGTTTGCGGCGCAGGTGCCCGATGTGCACGTCGACCAGGTGTTCGTCGCCGACCCAGCTCGGGCCCCACACCGCGGTGATGAGCTGCGCCCGGGTGAACACCATGTTGGGGTGTGCGGACAGCGCGGCGAGGAGGTCGAATTCGGTGCGGGTCAAGGCGATCGGGGTACCGTCGACCCACACCTCGCGGCCGGCCGCATCGAGCGTCAACGACCCGAACGTACGGCGGCCGGTATCGGTGCCGGACTGCGCGGGGGTGCGGCCGTCGCCGGTCGAGGGTCGGGGGCGCCGCAACATGGCCTGGATGCGGGCGATGAGTTCACGCGGACTGAAGGGTTTGGTCATGTAGTCGTCGGCGCCGACCGACAGGCCGACCAGGGTGTCGATCTCGTCGGCGCGGGCGGTGAGCATGACGACGTAGGCGTCGGAGAACGTGCGCAGCTGCCGGCACACCTCGATCCCGTCCAGGTGCGGCAACCCCAGATCGAGCACCACGACATCCGGATCGACCCGCCGGGCGCGCTCGACGGCGTCGAGCCCGTCGTGCACGAGCGTGACCTCGCAGCCGGCGCGTTCGAGGTAGGTGCCCACAACCCGGGCCAGCGCCACTTCGTCTTCGACCACCAGCGCCCGCAGGCCGCTCGGGGGGACCGCTGCGCTCGGGGCAGAGGCGGGGACGAGCTGATCGGAACCGGAGGCCATGTCCCATCGTGACCGCCGCGGCGGGCCGGTGGCGACGTTCTTCAGCGAACCTTCATCGAACGCCAACCCGCGGCGTCGGGTAGCGGGCCCAGACTCGGATCCGGGCCTTTCGAGGAAGGGAGCGGCCGTGATGTGGGGATCGGGTGCAATGGGCTGGGCCGGCTGGATGGTGATGGCGCTGACGATGATCGGTTTCTGGGCGTTGGTGGCCTTCGGCATCGCCGCACTGTTCCGCACCGGCCACCGCACCGGCACCCCGCCACCGCCGGCCGATCCGCTGCGCGTCCTCGACGACCGTTTCGCACGGGGCGAGATCGACGCCGACGAGTACCAAGCCCGGCGGCGGGCGCTGCGTCCCTATCGGTGAGCGGCGCCGACCTCGTGTCGTCCGTTGTCGTCCCAACGTTTCCAGGAGATGTGTGTGGTGCAGATGTCCCGCCGTATGTTTCTGCTCGGTGCGTCCGCGGCCGCCGGGGCGATGGCCCTCGGTGGACCGGTCGGCTGCGCCCGCACCGGTGTGGCAGGAAGTCCGGTCGGGCCGGGCGCCGAGGCGGTGCGCCGGCTCGAGGCCCAACGTCGTACCGCCGGGCAGGCGGTGGTCGCCGCGCAGGTGACGGCGCGGCCTGTGCAGGTCGACCTCGGCGGTACGGTGGTCTCGACCTGGGGCTACGGTGACACGCTGCCCGGTCCGCTGCTGCGGGCCCGGGCCGGGGATCTGCTGCAGGTACGGGTTGACAACCGGCTCGAGGCCGACACCAGCATCCACTTCCACGGCATCGCGATGAGCAACGACATGGACGGGGTACCAGGGCTCACGCAGGAGCCCATCGTCGCCGGGGAGTCGTTCACCTACGAATTCACGGCCCCGCATCCGGGCACCTACTTCTACCACTCGCATACCGGGCTGCAGCTCGACCGCGGCCTGTACGGGGTGGTGGTGATCGACGACCCGGCCGAGCCCGGCGGCTACGACGACGAATGGGTCGTCGTGCTCGACGACTGGGTCGACGGGACCGGCCGCACCCCCGACGATGTCGCCCGCGAACTCGGCATGCCGGCCCCCGGCCGGCCCGCCCCCCGCGCGGGTGGGATGGGCTCGATGATGGACCACGGCGCGATGGGCGGCATGGGCTCGATGATGGGTGCAGAGAGCATGCGCTCGGACCTGCTCGGCGGCGCCGGCGACGTGAACTACTCGTACTACCTGCTCAACGGCCGCACCCCCGTCGACCCGGTGACCCTGACCGCCGCCCCGGGGCAGCGGGTGCGGATCCGGCTGGTCAATGCCGCCTCGGACACCGCCTTCCGCGTCGGGCTCGGTGGACATGCGATGACGGTCACCCACAGTGACGGTTTCCCCGTGTCCCCCCGGAACACCGACGCGGTGCTGATCGGTATGGGCGAACGGTTCGATGTGCTGGTCACCCTCGCCGGCGGGGTGTTCCCGCTCTACGCCGCCGCCGAAGGCAAACCCGGCCACGCGGTGGCCGTCGTGCGCACCGCCGCCGGGACGGCCACCACCGATACCCGGCCCGGCGAGCTGGATCGGCGGGTGCTGCTCGGCACCGCCCTGTCCCCGGCCGAGCAGGTGCGGCTGCCCCGACGATCCCACGACAACTACCTGAGCGTCGACATGGGCGGCACGATGGTCCCGTACCGGTGGATGCTCAACGGCGCCACCTTCCCCGACACCGCGCCGCTGACCGTCGCCCAGGGACAACGGGTACGGATGCGGTTACGGAACATGTCGGCCATGTTCCACCCGATGCACGTGCACGGACACACCTTCGCCCTGGTCGACGGCGGAGCCCGCAAGGACACCGTGACGGTGCGTCCGATGCAGACTGTGGAAATCGAGTTCGACGCCGACAACCCGGGCCAGTGGGCCCTGCACTGCCACAACGCCTACCACCAGGAAGCCGGGATGATGACGACCCTGTCCTACCGCGCCTGAGAAGACGGAGCCTGCGTATGACGACTCCTCCCGGCGAGCACCCCGCCACCGCCGAAGCCATGAGCACCCCACCGGCGGCCGTGCCGGCCCGCAAGAGCCCGCTGGCCGCGACCTGGAACGCCGTGTCCGCGGCCCTCGGCGCGGTGATGGGGCTGGCGCCGCACGTGCTGCACCACGTCGGCCTGATCGCCGGGGCCGCGCTGGTCACCGGCGCCGGGGGCAACCTGTTGTTCTTCGCCCTCGGGGTGGTGTTCTCGATTCCGCTGCTGCGCCGGCTGTATCGGCGGTTTGCCACCTGGAAGGCCCCGGCGATCGCCCTGGTGGTGTTCGCGGCGATGTTCTCGCTCTCGGCGTTCGTGCTCGGACCGGCTCTGACCGGCCCCTCGGCCCCGAACCCTGCGCCGGCGCCGGGACCGAGCTCGGTGCCGACCACCACCGTCCCGGCCGACCACGGCGAACACCACAGCGGCTGAGGGACTGTCACCGCAGGGCCCGGCGGTACCCGTTTCGGGGGATGCAGAGTCTTCAACAGATCTTCACCGAACCACCAGACGAAACCCCCACCGCGGCGGGAAGAGTCATCGGCGCACGGCTCCGGTACCCACCGACCCGCACATCCGGAATCCGAGGAGGCGAGATGGCTGATCATCGCCGGGGCACTGGTACCGACGAGCACGGACCATGACCCGAGACCCGGACTTCTTCAACGGATCTTCATCCAACCACCAGAAGACGCCGGGGCGGGGCAGACTCGGACTCGATCAGCGATGACCGCTCACCGGTGTCGGCTACCGGTACTGCGGTTCGGCGGAACCGCACTGCGTACGGGGGCGAGTAACGCGTCCCCGCCATCAGAGGGAGGGACCGGATCGAATGAACCGAACCACTGTTCTCGAAGTAGGCGGCCTGCACTGGGCGACGTCGACGCCGGCCATCGAATCGACCCTGCTGCGCCGACCGGGAGTGACCGCAGTGGAGGCCAACGCGGTGAACCAGACCGCCACCGTCACCTACGATCCGGACCGCACGTCGGTGGCGGAGCTGTCGAAATGGGTGCGGGACTGCGGCTATCACTGCGCCGGCCGCTCGGTGCCCGAGCACGTGTGCGACCCGATGAGCGAACCGGCTCCGGGCCCGGGCACACCCGCACATCCCCCGCAGCCGGCGGCGCACGAGATGCCCGGCGGGCACACCGCGCAGGAGCTGATGGGTCACGGCGGTCACGCCGGGATGTCGATGGACGCCATGGTCCGCGACATGCGCAATCGGTTCCTGGTGGCGTTGGTGCTGTCGATCCCGATCATGTTGTGGTCGCCGATGGGTCGCGAGATGTTCGGGTTCACCGTCCCGGCGCCGTTCGGCCTGCGCGACGACGTGTTCACCCTGTTGCTGAGCCTGCCGGTGATCTTCTACTCGTCGTGGATCTTCTTCGACGGTGCCTACCGGGCCTTGAAGGCGCGGACCCTGGACATGATGGTGCTCGTCGCCGTCGCGATCGGCACCGGCTGGCTCTACAGCGTGGGCGTGACACTGACGGGCGGCGGCGAGGTGTTCTACGAGGCCGCCTCCGTGCTGGCGAGCTTCGTGCTGCTCGGGCACTGGTTCGAGATGCGCGCCCGCGGCGGCGCCAACGATGCCATCCGGACCCTGCTCGAACTCGCCCCGCCGATGGCGGTCGTACTGCGCGACGGGCAGCCGGTGGAGATCCCCACCGCCGAGGTCGTGGTCGGGGACCTCCTCCTGATCCGACCGGGGGCGAAGATCCCGGTCGACGGCACCGTCGAGACCGGCAGTTCCGAGGTCGACGAATCCATGGTCACCGGGGAATCCCTGCCGGTGACCAAGGCCGAAGGGTCCGAGGTGATCGGTGCGTCGATCAACACCACCGGCACCCTGCGGGTACGGGCGACCAGGGTCGGCTCCGACACCGCGCTCGCGCAGATCGTCGCGCTGGTGCAGGAGGCCCAGAACTCCAAGGCACCCGGCCAGCGCCTGGCCGACCGCGCCGCTTTCTGGCTGGTGCTCGTCGCCCTGATCGGGGGGCTGGGCACGTTCGTGGTGTGGTGGGCGGTCGACGGGGATGTGCAGCGGGCGCTGCTGTTCGCCATCACCGTCGTGGTGATCACCTGCCCCGACGCGCTCGGGTTGGCCACCCCGACTGCGATCATGGTCGGCACCGGTCTCGGCGCCCAGCGCGGCGTGCTGTTCAAGAACGCCACCGCCCTCGAGACCTCGGCCCGCATCGACACCGTGGTGATGGACAAGACCGGCACCTTGACCAAGGGCGAGCCGGAGGTCACCGACGTCGTCGTCGACGGACTCACCGAGAACGAGCTGCTGACCCTGGTGACGGCGGTCGAACGCGAATCCGAGCATCCTCTCGCCGGTGCGATCGTGCGCTATGCCGCCGCCCGCGGCCTTCCCGCGGTGTCGTTGGAGAACTTCCGCAACGTGCCCGGACACGGTGCGGTCGCCGAGGTGGCGGGCCGGCGGGTGGCCGTCGGCAACCGCAAACTCATGGTCGCCGAGAATGTCGACTTCGGCGCGTTGATGGACCGGCGCGACGAGCTGGCTTCGACCGGCCGCACCGCGGTCCTCGTCGCTGTCGACGGCCGCGGCGTCGGGGCGATTGCCTTGGCCGACGCCGCCCGGGAGACCTCGGCCGAGGCGGTGGCGTCGCTGCACGAACTCGGCATCGAGGTGGTCATGCTCTCCGGCGACAACGTGGCCACAGCCCACCGCATCGCCGGACAACTGGGCATCGACACCGTCATCGCCGAGGTGCTGCCCGGCGACAAGGCCGACAAGATCGCCGAACTGCAAAGAGCCGAGAAGAAGGTCGCCATGGTCGGCGACGGCGTCAACGACGCACCTGCCCTCGCGCAGGCAGATCTGGGGATCGCCATCGGTGCCGGCACCGACGTCGCGATCGAAACCGCCGATCTGGTGCTGATGCGCTCGGACCCGCTGGATGTGCCGATTGCGCTGCGCATCGGCCGGGGCACCTTGCGCAAGATGCGGCAGAATCTCGGCTGGGCCGTCGGCTACAACGTCATCGCGCTGCCGATCGCCGCCGGCGTGTTCGAGCCCGCCTTCGGGCTGGTGCTGCGCCCGGAGATCGCGGCGTTGTCGATGTCCGGCTCGAGCCTGATCGTGGCGGTCAATGCGCTGATGCTCAAGCGGCTGCGGTTGCCGTCCCCACCGCAGGAGCAACCGGCGCCACGCCCGGCACCGGAGCCGATCCCTACCAGCCCGCGCCGCTGACCTCACCGCGGTGTCGGCGCATCCAGGGGTCGATGCCAGGGTGGGATCGGGTGGCCGGCGCGGCCGTAGGATCGGTGGTGTGGTCCTCGTATACGAGATCGCGCTCGTGCTGGTGTCCGTGCTGATCGTCTGGTTCTCGGTCTACGTGCTGTACCGCCTGGTCACCGACGACTCCGACGGTCGCCACTACCGCCGCTGACACCGCCGCTCCTGAACCCGGCGCACCTGAGGTGGGCAGGGCGATTCGACCTGCCTGCGGTGTTCACGCCCCCGGGCCGGGCCGATGGGTGTGCAGGGCGTCGAGACGGCGCCGGTACTCGTCCTCGTCGATCTCGCCGCGGGCGAAGCGCATGGCCACAATCTCTTCCGGCGTCGGGGCATAGGGCGCCGGCGGTGGTGTCGACCGGGGAGTCGCGGCGCGCACCAGCATCACGATGCCGACGATCACCAACGCCCAGAACGCCACCATGCCGACGGTCATGAGCACATAACCCCAACCGTTCATGCCGTTGCCGTACCAGAACATCATCGAAACCACCCTTCCTCGCCCTCGGTCGGCGCCACCGGAGGCTGTCCGACCCGGTCGGCCGCAGCACCGGCACCCCGCGTGGGGCAGCGGTGCGCGGTCCCGGTGTGTTCGCTGTCCACGGTGCCCGGCCTCGATGAGCTCTTCGCCGTCGTTTCCGTGAAGATCTGCTCAAGAACAGCGGCGATGGTCGCCCAGGCGTCCGGGTCGGTCGCCGACTGCCGGAGGGGCCGGGGCGGGAAGGGGGCGCAGCGTCCACGGTCCGGGCACGGAGCGCCGTGTGACCCCGGCTCCGGGCTCGGCGCGGTGGTTCTTCAGGAAATCTTCACCGAAAGGTCCGAGTTGTCGCCGGGTGCGGCTGCCAGGCTCGGATCCGGACGAGGTGCGGCCGGGCCGGTCCGCCGCACCGCAGAGGGCGTATCACACCCGCAGTGGTCCGCGTCCCCCGCCGAGGGGTGAGGCGGGCCGGGTTTGCCGCAGCCGCTGTGGGGGATGCCTTCGGTATCGCGACCGTGGTGTCGGCCCGGTGCGTGTACACGACGGAAAGGAATGTGCTTGTGAGGAAGAAGTCTCTGGCCACTGGCGCAGTGGCGGTCGCTGCGGCGCTCACCCTGGCCGCCTGCAGCGACTCGGGCAATGATCAGGCCTCGCAGGCGAGCCCGTCGGCGACGGCGACCACCAGCGCCTCCGCCGAGACGGCCGCCGACCACAACCAGGCGGATGTGACCTTCGCCCAGCAGATGATCCCGCACCACAGCCAGGCCATCGAGATGAGCGACGTCATCCTGGCCAAGGAGGGCATCGACCCGCGGGTCACCGAACTGGCCCAGCAGATCAAGGCCGCCCAGGGCCCGGAGATCGAGCAGCTGCAGAGCTGGCTCACCTACTGGGGGCAGCCCACCATGCCCATGGGCACGACCAGCATGCCGATGGCCACTCCGAACATGCCCATGTCGTCCCCCGGGATGGAGATGCCCGGACACGACATGCCGATGCAGTCCACCACGATGCCCGGCGGCGGACAGATGGGTGGCGGCATGAGCGGGATGATGTCGGCCGAGGACATGACCGCCCTGCGCGACGCACAGGGTGTCGACGCGTCCCGCCTGTTCCTGACCCAGATGATCGAACATCACCGCGGCGCGATCGCGATGGCGCAGACCGAGGTCGACTCCGGGCAGAATTCCGACGCGGTGGCCATGGCGCGCACCATCGCCGAGACGCAGCAGCAGGAGATCCCCACGATGGAGAACATTTTGTCCTCGTTGTGACCGCGAGAAAGCCGCCGCGCTCGCGCGGTCGGCACGGTGGGGCCCGGCACGCGGACGTGCCGGGCCCCACCGGTTGGCGGGGAGCACCGCCCGGTCCGACCGCGTCAGTTCAGTGTGTACAAGACCTCGGCCGTGGCGGCGTAGGCGGTGTCGAACCCGGTGGCGGTCAGGGCCTCCACCTGCCCGACGAAGGCCCGCTGCTCCCAGGCGGCGCCGTCCCGGCTGCGCCAGGCGTAGCCGTCGGCATCGATGCCCCACAGCCCGTCGCCGGTGCCGGCCAGCAGCACGAGGGCGGGTGCGTCCTCGACCGGGGTGAAGGTGCGTGCCAGGTCGGTGCTGCGCTCGAGCCCGGCCGGCGTGATCGCCCATACCGCGTCCGGGGTCAGGGCCAGTGCCGCGGCCGCCACGGTGGCACCGGCGCTCCAGGTGATGCCGGCGTCGGTGGACACCCGGATGCCGCGGGTGCCGTCGAAACCGACCACCACGGTGCCGTCCGTGGCCAGGGCGTGGAAATCCACCTCTCCGAGCAGGGACCGGTCGGTCCAGGTGCGCCCGCCGTCGTCGCTGCGGCGCAAACCCAGCGGGTTGGGGCCGGGGTTCGACGGACCCGGATGGCCCGAGGCGACCAGCACGTCGCTGCCGGACACCCCGGCCAGCCCCATCAGATCGTCGTCGGAGGTGCCGACCTCGGTGGTGGCGCCGGACGGCGCGACCGCGACCAGTCCGCTGTGGGTGCCGGCCAGGATCGTGCCGGCGGAATCGACGCTCAGCCCGTGCACGTGATCGAGCGCCGGGGACAACGCAACGCGCGGTGCGGTGGCGGCGCCGGAGGGTACGGTCGCCGCGCTAGGGGCGTCGGGGGACGAGCACCCGGCCACGAGCAGGGCAGCTGCGGCCAACGCCGACACCGCGCCCGGCAGGCTCGTCCAGGTGCGCGCACGCGCCTTGAGGTCCATGGAGAACTGGTCGCGATTCATGCAGCTCGCTGCCGGAGCTGTTCGAGCACCCGCAGGCGCTCCTGCTCGGTCAGCACGATCGTCAGCGGCGACAGGTTCCGCATCTCCGCTCCTCTCACACTCGACATACCGAGTGCCCTCAGTGTAGGGGGGACGGTAGCGGTCGAGAGCACGCGAGATTCGGGCAACCCCCGGCACCGGAGCCTGGGAGGCCGCCCGACGGCGACGACGCGCCTGCTGCGGGCACACCCGATACGGCCCCCGGCAACAAGAGCGCCACCGGAGGGGAAGACCCCGGCGCCGCACCCGCAAGCCCCACCCTGCCGCGCCCGGCCGACGGCGGGCACTGGGGCGGGACCGGGCGGTCCGTCGCCCCGACCGCCGGGGTGATCACCTCCACCTTCGGGGACGGGCGGGGACACGGAGGCATCGACATCGCCGATACCATGGGCGCACCGATCGTCGCCGTCGCCGACGGGGAGGTCATCAGCGCCGGACCGGCACAGGGCTACGGGCTGTGGGTACGCATCCGGCACGACGACGGCACGGTGGCCACCTACGGCCACAACAACACCAACCTGGTGACGGCCGGGCAACGAGTCGAAGCCGGGCAGAAGATCGCCACCGTCGGAGATCGCGGCAACTCCACCGGACCCCACTTGCACTTCGAGGTCGAAGACCGCTCCGGCGCCAAGACCGACCCGGCGCAGTGGCTGGCCGACCGCGGCACCCCCATCATCGCTGCGGACTGACCTCCGAGCGGGCAACCGCACCGCCCCACTGGCACAGCCCGCAGCGCACCCACCCCAGGCGGCGCACGACAGCTCGAATGAACCGGTGCCACGCCATGCGCGCCGGCAGGTTCCGAAGTGCGGGGGTGCTGCGGCCCACTCCTGCCGTGTCCGGACACCGAAAGTCGAGATCTCGTGAAGATCTGTTGAAGAAGACGGATCTCGCACGCGAGGTGGCACATCGGGGAACAACAGAGCGCCATAGTGGGACGATCCCGCCCCCGAGGGTTACTCGGCTCCAGAAAGGTCACGGCCGTGAACATGATGGGCATGATGGACCAGGCGCACACCCTGCTGCACCAGCTGATGATGTGGCTCCACCAGATGGGCGGGATGCCCATGATGAACATGCCGATATAGCGCAGCCGCTCGCCGGAGCTCGCCGACCACCCGGGTCTCGGCCCCGGCAACGGGCACCGGCCCAGCAGGCAATCCCGGCCATCTACAGCGGAAAGTCACAACGGCGAGGGCGCCCACACGGTCGCCTGCGCTCGGCGTGCCGCGACCGGTACTGCGGCGCTCGTCGCCGGTTCACACGTCCAGCGTCACCGAGCACGACCACCCTTCCGGTCCTCGGTCGAGGCGCAGCTCGTGGAGCGACACCGCCTTCGGGACCGCACCGATCTGGGGCACCGCGGCGGCGTCGACCATCGAGAACCGCGCCTCCGCTGTGCCGCCGCCGGATTCGACGACCACGTCGATCGGGATCTCCCCGGCCGTGTCGAGCAGATAGATCACCTCGTCGAGCACCGCGACGAGCAGGTCCTCGTCGCCGTCGGCCGTCAACGGGCGGTTGCGGACCCGGCCGGGTCCCGCGGACGAGATGTCGGCGAAGCTCGCGACGGCGCCGCGCACCGCCTGCGCGATGCACTCGTCACGGGTCGGTGCCCACGCCTCGATGCGCAGATCCGCCGTGTGCGGCACCGACCGGTACCCGCTTCCGTTCATGATTCGCTCCCGGGCCTGTGCAGCAGGCACTGCAGATCCTATGGTGGAACGAGGCCGCCGACGTCGCGTTCCCGCCCCCGGATCGGACAGTGATGAGGATCGTCGAGGAGACCCCGTACCGGTTCCGGATCGATCGGGCCGGCGCGATGCGCGTACCCGGGATCGTCTTCGCCACCCGGTCCCTGCTCCCCGTCGCGGAGGGGGACGAGGCGCTCACCCAGGTCGCCAACGTCGCGACGCTGCCCGGCATCGTCACCGCGTCGTTCGCCATGCCGGACGTGCACTGGGGTTACGGCTTTCCCATCGGCGGGGTCGCGGCGACGGACATCGACGACGGCGGCGTCGTCTCCCCCGGCGGCGTGGGCTTCGACATCTCGTGCGGCGTACGGCTCCTGATCGCACGCGACGCGGACCGGTCCGCCCTCGCGTCGCGCCTGGGTGTGTTGATGGACCGGCTCGGTCGCGTCGTACCGCGCGGCATGGAGACCCGGGGCGTGTGGGAACTCCCGGACCGTACCGTGCTGCGGCAGGTGCTCGCGGGCGGCGCCCGCTTCGCGGTGGAGCAGGGGCACGGCGTCGCCCGCGACCTCGAGCGGTGTGAGGACCGTGGCGTGTTGGACGGCGCCGACCCGGACGCGGTGAGCGACCGTGCCGTGGAGCGGGGCCTCGGTCAGCTCGGCAGCCTCGGGTCGGGAAACCACTTCCTCGAGGTCCAGGCCGTCGAGCGGGTCTTCGATCCGGACACCGCGCGGCTGATGGGGCTCGACGTGGGCACGGTGTGCGTGATGATCCACTGCGGATCCCGCGGCCTGGGCCACCAGATTTGCACCGACCATGTACGTGAGATGGGTAAGGCAATGGGCCGCTACGGGATTCACGTCCCCGACCGGCAGCTGGCGTGCGTTCCGGTCCGGTCGCCGGAGGGGGAGGCCTATCTCGGGGCCATGGTGGCGGCGGCCAACTACGGCCGGGCCAACCGGCAGTTGCTCACCGAGGCGGCCCGCCGGGTCTTCGAGGAAACGGCCGGCACGACCCTCGACCTCCTCTACGACATCTCGCACAACCTGGCGAAGATCGAGCGGCACGAGGTCGGCGGCCGGGTCCGCGCGCTGTGCGTGCACCGCAAGGGCGCGACGCGGTCCCTGCCGCCGGACCACCCCGACGTGCCCGCCGACCTCACCGATGCAGGGCAGCCCGTGCTCATCCCCGGCACGATGGGCACCGCGTCGTACGTGCTGGCCGGTGTCGCCGGGAACCCGGCGTTCTACTCCACCGCGCACGGGGCCGGTCGGGTGCAGAGCCGGCACCGTGCTGCCCGGCACACCGACGGCCGGGCGGTGCGCGACGCACTCGAGACGCACGGGGTGCTCGTGCGGGGAAGCTCGTGGCGGGGACTCGCCGAGGAGAAGCCGGAGGCGTACAAGGACATCGACGCGGTGGCGGAGGTGAGCGAACGTGCGGGCCTGGCCCGCCGGATCGCCCGGCTCGTGCCGCTCGGCGTCGTCAAGGGGTGAGCGCCGAGCGGCCGGACCGAATGTCACATGCGTTCGATCGAATCGAACGCATGTGACATTCGGTCGCCCACGGGCGGTGTCGATAGACACAAACTTTGGAAACCTCTGCCCGGCAACTTCTCTCAGGCGATACCGCGGATGGGCCATTGCGGGTCCACGTCCGACGCGTCGCGCCCGAGGCCCGAGAGGTACTCGGCGAAATTGCGTTGCCGCTCCGCGTGCCAGGCCGCCTGGTCCGTCATGATGTCCAGGTCGGCGAGCTGCGGGAAGCGGGTGCACAGCGCCCGCGCCAGTTGCCCGGCCGCGAGTGCGTCCGCCTCGGCCTGATGGGCGGCGGTCAGCGTGACGCCGTACGCAGCGCAGACCGCCTGCAGGGTGCGGCCGCCCTCGCGGCCGCGGTCCATCTCGCGGTCGACGACGTAGGGGTCGAACACCAGGCCCGTGGCGAGTCCCGGCAGGCCCAGCCGGCGGCCCTCGGCGTCGATGACCGTCAGGTCGTAACTGGCGTTGAACGCCACGACGATGTGATCGCGGACCCAGGCCTCGCACAGTGCCTCGCGGATCTGGGCGTAGCCGGCCGTGTACTCGAGGCCCTCGGCGCGCGCCCGCTCCGTGGTCACGCCGTGGATCGCCGACGTCTCCTCCGGGATCTCGATGCCCGGATCGAGCAGCCACGTCCGCGACGCGACGGTGTCACCGTCGAGGACGACGACGGACGCGGTCACGATGCGCGCGATCCGCGGATCGCGGTCGGTGGTCTCGAGGTCGAACGCGCAGATCGGTCGATCGGGCCAGTGCGTCATCGGGGGTCCTGTCGTCGGTCGTGCGGGCGGTGAGGGCGGTCACGGCGATTGTGGCCGCAGCCACCGACACCGTCCGCCGGGCGGCACGACGTCGTGCGCCGGACCGGCCGAAATGGCTCCGTGCGGCACGAAGGCGTACGCTGCTGGTGTTTCGTCAGGCCCCCGGAGCGGTTCCGGGTGATGTGGAGGAGGTGGGACTCGCGATGCGCAGTCGACCTCCGAGTACCGGCTGACGGCAGCCCGTACGCGTCCTTTCGGTGCGCGACGGTTGCCGTCGCGTGTACGTCCCACGGCGAATGCCCTCGCCGTCGTCCCCCGTGCCCCCCGAAAGGCCGTGCCGACATGCTGCCGAACCGTTCCGTCCGTGCCCTGCTGCCGCGTCGCTCCGCGGCGGCGACCGCCGACCCGTCCGCCGGGTTCGGTGCGTCCCTGCACCCCGCCGTCGCGTCGAGTCCCGGCCGTGACGCCGCGGGGGCGGAGAGCAGCATCGTCGACAGCGCGGTCTACCGTGACGGCCGCCGCGTCGCGTCGCCGGCGACGCTCGCGCAGGCCCTCGACTGCCTGCCCGAGCCCGGCTCGATGGCGTGGATCGGGATGTACCGGCCCACCGACGCTCAACTCAACGCCGCCGCAGAGCAATTCGGGCTGCACGAACTCGCGGTCGAGGATGCCATCGTCGCGCATCAGCGCCCGAAGCTCGAGCGGTACGGCGACACGCTGTTCGTCGTGCTGCGGGCCGCCCGCTACGTCGACGAATCCGAGCGGGTCGACTTCGGTGAGGTGCACGTCTTCGTCGGCCCGACGTTCGTGCTGACCGTCCGGCACAGCGAATCGCCCGACCTGTCGGCGGTGCGGGACCGGATGGAGAGCGAGCCGGATCTGCTGCGGCTCGGCCCCGAGGCGGTGCTCTACGCGATCCTCGACGCCGTCGTCGACGGGTACGCGCCGGTCGTCGCGGGCCTGCAGAACGACATCGACGAGATCGAGACCGAGGTGTTCAGCGGCGATCCGCGGGTCTCGCGCCGCATCTACGAACTGTCCCGCGAGGTCATCGAGTTCCAGCGGGCGGCCAAGCCGCTGCTCACCGTGCTGTCCGGTCTGTCGTCGGGATTCGCCAAGTACCGCACCGACGACGAACTGCAGCGCTACCTGCGGGACGTCACCGACCACGCGACGACGGTCGTCGAGCAGGTCGACAGCTTCCGTCAGCTGCTCGGCAACATCCTCACGGTCAACGCGACGCTGGTCTCGCAGATGCAGAACGAGGAGATGCGCAATCTCAGCCGGGCGAGCATCGAGCAGAACGAGGAGATCAAGCGGATCTCGGCGTGGGCGGCGATTCTGTTCGCGCCCACGCTGATCGGCACGGTCTACGGGATGAATTTCGACACAATGCCGGAATTGCATTGGGCCGCGGGCTATCCCATGGCCCTACTGATGATGGTCATGACGTGCGCGGGGCTCTACGCGATCTTCCGCCGCCGCGGCTGGTTGTAGCCGGCCGCGGCGGACGGCGACCTCAGAGTGTGTCGGTGCAGACCACGAAACGACGCTCGCTGTAGACGAATCCGCCTTCGGAGACGGAGCAGTCGTTCACGTTGTCGGTGTTCTGCAGGATCTCGGTGACCTTCTCCGTCTCGGGGCCGGGCGCGGCGCAGTCGACGCGTTGCGGGTCCTCACCGGAGATGTCCATGCAGCTGTCCACCACCCAGTCGACGTCGAGGCACAGGGCGCCCACCTCGACACCGGCGGAGGACTCGTAGTAGGTCTGGTCGGCGTCCGAGACACACTGCTCGCTGGAGTCGACGATGTCGATCACCTTGTAGTTCGAGTCCATGCTGCCGCAGGTCGCGTTCTCGATGGTCGCGTCGTCGACGGTGCCGCCGAGGCGCACGCAGTCGCCGATCTCGACGTCGATGTCCAGGCCGGAGGAGCCGGGGGACGTCGGTGCCGTGGTAGTGGTCGGACGGCCGGTGGTGGTCCGGGTATCCGATGCACTCGCCGACGTGGTCTCGGACCCGGACTCGGGCACCGCCCGGGGCTCGACGTCCGATCCGCACGCGCCGAGTACCAG
The DNA here is from genome assembly GCF_015654185.1 of Rhodococcus sp. M8. NCBI lineage: Bacteria > Bacillati > Actinomycetota > Actinomycetes > Mycobacteriales > Nocardiaceae > Rhodococcus > Rhodococcus sp. M8. The sequence continues at coordinate 2,970,658 of NZ_CP064065.1, read as the reverse complement.
AGCCGCCGCGGCCAGCGCGACGGCGGTGCCGCTCACCCGTCGAATGAAGTTCATGGGGGGAGAGCGTACGGAATGTCCGCCTCGGGCGGGAAACGTAGGGTGATTTCTCGCAAATCCGGCGGGCACGAGTCGGCTCCGGGTGCGACCATGGGCCGGTGCAGCTGCCCGTCGCTCCGCCGATCGCACCGATGCTCGCCAAGGCCGTGTCCGAGGTCCCGGCCCAGCCCGCCGACGGCGACCCCGAGTGGTCGTACGAGCCGAAATGGGACGGCTTCCGCGCCGTCGTGTTCCGCGACGGCGACGAGGTGGTGTTCGCCTCGCGCGGCGGCAAGGACCTCGTGCGGTACTTCCCGGAACTGGCGGCGGCGGTGCGGGCCGAGTTGCCCGCCCGGTGCGTCGTCGACGGTGAGATCGTGGTGCCGCGCCCGCGCGACGGCCGGATCCGGCTCGACTGGCAGGCGCTGTCCGAGCGAATCCACCCGGCGGCGAGCCGCATCGCGTTGCTCGCCGAGCAGACCCCCGCGCAGTTCGTCGGCTTCGATCTGCTCGCGATCGGTGACGAGAACCTGATGGAGGCGCCGTTCGCGCGGCGCAGGGAGCGGCTGCGGGCGGTGGTCGGCGGCGGCCCCAGCTGCCACGTCACGGCCGCCACCCGCGACCCGGACACCGCCGGCCGGTGGTTCGCCGAGTTCGAGGGTGCCGGTCTCGACGGGGTCGTCGCCAAGCGTCTCGACGGGCCCTATGTGCCGGACAAGCGGGAGATGCTCAAGGTCAAGCACGCCCGCACCGCCGACTGCGTGCTCATCGGCTACCGGCCGCACAAGAGCATCGACGGGGTCGGGTCCCTGCTGCTGGGCCTGTACGACGGCGGCGACGAACCGGTGATGGTGGGCGGTGCGTCGGCGTTCACCGTCGACCAGCGCAAGGAGCTGCTCGCCGAACTCGCACCGCTGCGGGTCGGCGCCGACGTCGTCGCCGAGGGGGAGGCGAGCCGGTGGCGGACGGCGGTGGACCGCCGATGGATACCGCTGCGGCCGGAGCGGGTCCTGGAGGTGGCCTACGACCAGATGGAGGGCAACGCCGAGGCCGGCCTGCGGTTCCGGCACGCGGCGCGGTTCCTGCGGTGGCGACCGGACCGCGAGCCGCGCAGCTGCACCTTCGAGCAGTTGGACGTGCCGGTGCGGTACGACCTCGGCGACGTCCTCGACCGGACAGGAGTGTGACCTCCGGTGCCCGATGCGAAGCGTTCTCCCGCCGTGGAACTGGACGTCGGCGGCGTGCCCGTCCGCCTGTCCAACCCCGACAAGGTGTACTTCCCCCGGCTCGGAGAGGCCGGCACCAAGCGCCGCCTCGTCGAGTACTACCGGACCGTCGCGACGGCCGGCTCGGCGCCGCTGCTGCGGGCGCTGCGGGAGCGGCCGACACATCTGCAGCGGTTCCCCGACGGGATCGAGGGCGAGGAGATCTACCAGAAGCGGGTGCCTGCCCGCCGGCCCGACCACGTCGCGACGTGCGAGGTGACGTTTCCGTCCGGCCGCACCGCCGACGTGCTGCGGGTGCGCAGCGCCGCGGACGTCGTGTGGGCGGCGAACCTGGGCACCGTGACGTTCCACCCGTGGGCGGTGCGCTGCGGGGACGTCGACCGCCCGGACGAGTTGCGCATCGATCTCGACCCGCAGCCGGGGACCGCGTTCGACGACGCCCGCGCGGTCGCGCTCGAGGTGCTGCGACCGCTGCTCGACGAGCTGGGTCTGGTCGGTTTCCCGAAGACGTCGGGCGGCCGCGGCCTGCACGTGTACGTCCGCATCGTCCCGGAGTGGGACTTCGTCGGCGTGCGCCGCGCCGGGATCGCCCTGATGCGGGAGGTGGAACGCCGCAGCGGCGGCCGGGCCACCACCGCGTGGTGGAAGGAGGAGCGCGGGCAGCGCATCTTCCTCGACTTCAACCAGAACGCCCGGGACAAGACGATCGCGTCGGCATATTCGGTGCGGCGCACCCCGATCGCGACGGTGTCGACACCCCTGACGTGGGACGAACTCGTCGACGCCGACCCGGACGATCTCACGATCGCGACCGTGCCGGGCCTGCTCGAGCGCCGCGGCGATCCGATGGCCGCGATGGACGAGACCGCGCAGGCGCTCGACGTGCTGCTCGAGATGGCCGAGCGGGACGCCGCCGCGGGCCTCGGCGACCTGCCCTACCCGCCGACCCATCCGAAGATGCCGGGCGAGCCGAAGCGGGTGCAGCCGTCCCGCGACACCGACCGCAAGCGGCCCGGCTAGGGATCCACCGGGGCGGTGACCTCTCGTGACCGCATCGATGCCCGCCGACCCGGTGAACCGGTGCGCGTCTCCGTAGACTCCCCTGGGGGATTCGGTTTGCGGGGGACGAGGCCGGAGGAGGCAGTCACCGTGTCGGTGGTAGCGGATGCGCGGAAGTCGGTTCGGGTTCTCGGTGGTGGGGCCGTGGTGGCGGCGGCCGTCGGGGCTGCACTCGTCGCGGCGCCGTCCGCGCAGGCGGTGACGTGTGCGGCGCCCCCGGGTTCGGCGGCCTCGGTCACCCAGCTCGACGGGCGGACCGCGTGCGGCGCGGTCGCGGACGCACCGAGCGGCGCGTGGGCCCACGGCGACGGCGGAGTCGGCTTCGCCGACGCGCGCACCGGGGCGCGGGTGCTCGCGGCCGGGCTCTCGGGGGGTGCCGGGGCGGGCGAGGCCCGCGGCGGTTCTCTCGCCACGCTCGGTTTCGGTGAGGACGCGCTGGCCCTGGGCATCGTCGAGGAGCCCGCGGCCGCGCTCGTCGTGGCCGGCCCGCAGTCCCAGGCCTTCATCGGCGACCTGCGCGACCCGGTGCTGTGCGAGGGGTCCGCCGCGACCGCCGTCAACCTCACCACCGGCCGTGGGTGCGTCGTGCTGGGGACGTTCCGGTACGTCACGCCCTGACCGGGAGCCTGCGGAAAACCCGTTCGGGACCGGACGCTGCGACGTAACCTGGCGGCACGATGTCGACTGGGAGGTACCACGGATGACAGCCCGACCGGTGCGGGGCGCGGCGGCGGTACAGGAACCGCCGCCGACCGAGATGCACGTCGACCGGCGATTCCTGCCGCTCGCGGATCGCTTCTTCGACCTGTACCGGCTGCCCCGGCACGGGGGCGGGGCCCTCGCGGCCTACCTGGACGGCGAGAAGGTGCTCGACATCTGGGCGGGCTGGGCCACCCGCGACCGGCGGTGGAACCGCGACACGGTGTCGCTGTCCTTCTCCACCGGCAAGGGCGTGGCGTCCACCGTGGTGCACCGGCTCGCCGACCGCGGCCTGATCGACTACTTCGCCCCCGTCGCGCGGTACTGGCCGGAGTTCGCGGCGGCCGGCAAGGAGGACGTCACCGTCGCGGACGTGCTCACCCACCGGGCCGGACTGCACCGGGTGCGCAACCTGCGGCCCGGCCGGATGGGCATCGTCGACTACGACGCCACGGTGCGTGCGCTGGCCGCGGCCCCACCCGACCCGCGCCGGCTGGAAGGCCCGGGATACCACGCCGTCACGTACGGCTGGCTCGTCGCGGAGATCGTGCAGCGCGTGACCGGGTCGCCGTTCGTCGACGTCGTCCGGCAGGAGATCGCCGAACCCCTGGGTACCCCCGAATTCTGGTTCCGGGTGCCGGAGGAGCAGCGGCACCGCATCGCCAAGCTGTTCCCGCGGATCAATCCCGCCGGCCTGCACTGGGGGATGACCGCCTCGGTGCTGTCCCGGGTGAGCCTCACCCGGGGCCTCGCGGAGGCCGCGATGCCGGAGGAGTTCGACGAGCTGGTGCGCGATCCCGCGGTGCACGACGCGGTGATGCCCGGCTGGAACGGGGTGTTCTCGGCGCGCGCCCTGGCGCGGATGTACGGGGCGATCGCCGCGGGCGGCACGATCGACGGCGTGCAGTTCCTGCACCCGGAAACCATCGAGGCCCTGAGCGAGGTCCAGGTGCGCGGCCGCGACTACGTGCTCGGGGTCCCGATGGCGTGGCGGCTCGGCTACCACCAGCCGGTGTTCGTCAGCCGGGAGCGGCCGCGCGGGGCGCTCGGCCACTACGGGGTCGGCGGTTCCGGCGCCTTCGCCGACCTCGACACCGGACTGTCGCTCGCGTTCACGACGAACCGGCTGGGCAGCGGTCCGATCGCGCTGGGCGATCTGCGCCTCGCGCGGCTCGGCGCGCTGGCGCGCGACCTGGCCCGCCGCGCCTGAGGAAGGTGCCGCGGCGCCTACCCCCACGATTGATTGTTCGAAGCAGTTCGATACGGAGGGAGCGACACTGTGAGCCACGTGTACCGGGTGATCGAGGTGGTGGGTTCGTCGACGGACAGCGTCGACGACGCGATCAAGCAGGCCGTCGCGCGTGCGGCGGAGACCACGCGCCACCTCGAGTGGTTCGAGGTGATGAACGTCAGGGGCCACATCGACGACGGGGCCGTCGCGCACATCCAGGTGACCGTGAAGATCGGCTTCCGCATCGAGCCGACCGACGGCTGACGCGTGGCGGGGGACACGCCGGGAGAGCAGGGGCGGCGAACCGGATCTCGACCGGAATTGGAACACGTTATAGTCTGGGTGGGTCGTCGAACCCCCGGCACTTCAGGCAGGTATCCACCGTGGTTTACGTGATCACCCAGGCGTGTTGCAACGATGCCTCGTGCGTCGAGGTCTGCCCCGTCAACTGCATCCATCCCACGCCCGACGAGGCGCCGTTCGCCACCACCGAGATGCTCTACATCGACCCGGACACCTGCATCGACTGCGGCGCGTGCGTGGACGAATGCCCGGTGGACGCGATCTACGCCGACAACGAGCTGCCCGCCGCGCACGAGCCCTATCTGAAGATCGCCGAGGACTACTACCGGCGATACCCGATCGGACCGGACTGGCCCGAGGAACGCGACCGCACCAAGATTCCCGCCGAGCTCGGCACCCTGCGGGTGGCGATCGTCGGCTCGGGGCCGGCGGCCTGCTACGCCGCGCTGGAGCTGACCGGCCGGGCCCGCGTCGAGGTCGACATCTTCGACCGCCTGCCCACCCCGTACGGCCTCGTCCGTGCAGGTGTCGCCCCGGACCATCAGAGCACCAAGGCCGTCGGTGAGCTGTTCCGTAGTGCCCTCGGCCACAAGAAGAGCCAGTGCTGGTTCAACGTCGAGGTGGGCACCCACATCAGCCACGAGGAACTGCTCGCGCACCACCACGCGGTGCTCTACGCCGTCGGCGCCGCCGGGGACCGGCGCCTGGACGTGCCCGGCGAGGACCTGCCCGGTTCGCACGCGGCCACCGAGTTCGTCGCCTGGTACAACGGACACCCCGACTACGCCGACCGCACCTTCGACCTGTCCGGCGAACGCGCGGTGATCGTCGGCAACGGCAACGTCGCCCTCGACGTGGCGCGGGCGCTGGTCATGGACCCGGACGAGCTGGCGAAGACCGACATGGCCGACCACGCCGTCGCCGCCCTGCGCGAGTCGAACATCCGCGAGGTCGTCGTCGTGGGACGCCGCGGACCCGCCCAGGCCGCCTACACCAACCCGGAACTGCTGGCCCTCGGTCAGCTCACGGGCGTCGACATCGTCGTCGACCCGGCCGAGGCCGACCTCGACCCGGCCAGCCGCGCCCTCGTCGACGACCCCACCGCCGAACCGCGGATCGCGCTGAAGGTCGAACAGGTCCAGGGCTTCGCCCAGCGGCGCCCCACCGAGGGCAACAAGCGGATCGTGCTGCGCTTCCTCGCCGCCCCCGTCGAGCTGAGCGGTGACGGCCGGGTCGAATCGATCACCCTCGAACGCACCGAACTGGTCGAGGCGAACGGCCGGCTCGAGGCGCACCGCACCGGGCAGACCGAGACCCTGGCCACCGGCCTGGTCCTGCGTTCTGTCGGCTACCGCGGGGCCCCCGTCGCCGACCTGCCGTTCGACGACCAGCGCGGCATCCTCCCCAACGAGGAGGGCCGGGTCGTGGACCCGGAGACGAACGAGCCGCTGCCCGGCGTGTACACCGCCGGCTGGATCAAGCGCGGACCCACCGGCGTCATCGGCACCAACAAGCAGTGCTCCGCCCAGACCGTCGAGCACCTGGTCCAGGATTTCGTGGCCGGCCGGCTCGTCGCACCCGTCGCCGACCGGGAGAAGCTCGCGGCGCTGGTCTCCGAGCGCCGGCCGGAGTACGTCGACTACCGGGGCTGGCAGCAGATCGACAAGCAGGAACGCGCCCGGGGCGGCGCCGCGGGTCGCTCTCGCGTGAAGTTCGTCGCTGTCGCCGATCTCCTTGCCGCCTCTCGAATCGAGTCCTGACCTGGGCGCGAGCCCGTGAGGGGTGGCCCGGGCGGGCATGGTCGAATTGCCCGCTTGCGGGGGAGCTGTGTCTAATGGGTTCGCCAAGTCGTCGCTGTCGGGGCGGACGTGGGTGCGACGGCACGAACGAACGATGGGTTGTCGAATGTTCGAGAAGAAGGGTCGGCCGAGCAGTCGTGGCCGCGCCGGTCGCTGGTCCGGCCGTGTCGCCACCGCGCTGGTGGGGGCCGGCGCCGCCATGCTCACCATGACGGGACCCGCCGCCGCGGTACCCCTGTGGCCGGGCGGGCCCGAACTGCCGAGCGTGCAGGAACTCGTCGAGAGGCTTCCGGGCGGCTCGAACTCCGTCGCACCCACGCCGCCGCCGTTCTCGGCCCCGTCGATCAACCCGTCGAACGGTGAGACGGTCGGCGTGGCCCAGCCGATCATCATCCGCTTCGACGAGAACGTCACCGATCGCGCGGCCGCCGAGCGCGCCATCACCGTCACGTCGAACCCGCCGGTGTCCGGGCACTTCTACTGGGCCTCGGACCGGCAGGTGCGGTGGCGGCCGTTCGAGTTCTGGCCGGCCCACACCCAGGTCACCGTGAACGCCGGGGGCACGCAGTCGTCGTACACCGTCGGCGACGCGCTGATCACCGTCGCGGACGACAACACCAAGACCATCACCGTCACCCGCAACGGCGAGGTCGTCAAGACCATGCCGACGTCGTTCGGCAAGCCCGGCTACGAGACGCCCAACGGCACCTACATCGTCGGCGAGAAGTTCCGCGACATGTACATGGACTCGTCCACGTACGGCGTTCCGGTCGACTCGCCCGAGGGATACCGCACCTACGTCGAGTACGCGACCCGCATCTCCAACAGCGGCATCTTCGTGCACGCGGCGCCGTGGTCCGAGTGGGCGCAGGGCAACACCAACGTCAGCCACGGGTGCCTGAACGTGAGCACCGAGGACGGTCGCTGGTTCTTCGAGAACGCCCAGAAGGGCGACCCGGTGATCGTGCAGAACACCGGTGGCGGCACCCTCAACGGCTGGGACGGCCTCGGCGACTGGAACCTCTAGCCGGACAACGGTCGACGCCGGCGAGCACCTGGTGACCTTCCGGGTGGCGAGAGTACTCGCCGGCGCCAGACCGGCGTAACCTCCGGTTCGCCCGCGGCAGGCACACTGCCGCAGTGCGCTCGAATCCGGAAAGAGTATTGCCCCAACCCGATCGGGGGCTGTCGCGACGCCCATGGGGCGACTACGCGCTGTTCGCTGCGCTGATCGGACCGAATCTCGCGCTGCTGATCCTGTTCACGTACCGGCCGCTCGTCGACAACATCCGCCTCTCGTTCTTCGAGTGGAACATCTCGAGCCCCACCGCCACGTTCGTCGGATTCGGCAACTACCGCGAGTGGTTCGGCCGCGCCGACACCTGGCAGATCGTCGGCAACACCGTCGTGTTCACCGTCGCCACCGTCGCGGGATCCATGCTGCTCGGTCTGGCGCTGGCGCTGTTGCTGGACCGTAAACTCCTGGGCCGCAACCTCGTCCGCTCCGCACTCTTCGCGCCGTTCGTCATCTCCGGCGCCGCGGTGGGCGTGGCGTTCCAGTTCGTGTTCGACCCGAACTTCGGCCTCGTCCAGGACCTGCTGGACAGGGTCGGGATCGGCGCCCCGGACTTCTACCAGGATCCGGCCTGGGCGCTGGTGATGGTCACCCTCGCCTACCTGTGGAAGAACCTCGGCTACACCTTCGTCATCTATCTCGCCGCCCTGCAGGGCCTGCGCCCCGAACTCTCCGAGGCCGCCGCGATCGACGGCGCCTCGTCGTGGACCGCCTTCCGGCGTGTACTCCTGCCGCAGCTGCGGCCCACCACCTACTTCCTGTCGATCACCGTGCTGCTCAATTCGTTCCAGGTCTTCGACATCATCAACGTGATGACCCGGGGCGGACCGCTCGGCACCGGAACCACCACGATGGTCTACCAGGTCTACAACGAGTCCTTCCGCAACTTCCGGGCCGGCTACGGCGCCACCGTCGCGACCGTCATGTTCCTCGTACTGCTGGCGGTCACGGTGTACCAGGTGTGTCTCATGGACCGCGACGACCGGCCCCGCCCCGTCCGCGGCCACCGCCTTCGCCGTCGCCGTCGCGGGCGCGGGGCCGAATGTGACACGCGTTCGGTCCCATCGACGGAATGTGACATCCGGCCGGTGGCGCGGAAGGAGATCGTGGGATGACGGCGCTTCTGGACCGTCGGATCGTACGTGCGGAGCCGACGGCGGCAGAGCCGTACCGGCGTCGGGAGCGCGCGATCCGTGTGCTCGCCTACGCCGCGATGGTCGTCGCACTGCTCGTCGTGGCGCTGCCGCTGTACTGGATCGTGGTGACGTCGTTCAAGCAGCGGCCCGACATCTACACGCTGCCGGTCACCTGGTGGCCCAGCATGTTCCATCCCCAGAACTACACGGAGGCCGTCACCTCGGTGCCGTTCGGCACGTTCCTGCGGAACTCGCTGATCATCACCACGGTGCTGTCGAGCGTGAAGTTCGTCCTCGGCATCCTGAGCGCCTACGGTCTGGTGTTCCTGCGGTTCCCCGGCAAGAATCTCGTGTTCGTCGGCATCGTCGCCGCCCTGATGGTGCCGAACCAGATCACGGTCATCTCCAACTACGCGCTGGTGGCGGAATGGGGATGGCGCAACACCTTCCAGGGGATCATCGTGCCGCTCGCGGGCGTCGCGTTCGGAACGTTCCTGCTGCGCAACCACTTCCTGTCCATTCCCGCGGAGATCATCGAGGCGGCACGGATGGACGGCGCCGGGCACGTCCGTCTGCTGTGGCGGGTCGTGCTGCCCGTGTCCGGCCCGACCCTGGTCGCGTTCGCGCTCATCACCGTGGTCAACGAGTGGAACGAATACCTGTGGCCGTTCCTCATGGCCGACGACGCGTCGGTGGCCCCGCTGCCGATCGGACTGACCCAGTTGCAGAACAACGACGGCGTCACCAACTGGGGTCCGGTGATGGCCGGCACGGTGCTGGCCATGCTGCCGATCCTCGTGGTCTTCCTTGCGCTGCAACGACACATGATCAAGGGCCTCACCTCCGGTGCGGTCAAGGGCTGAACTCTTCCAGGAGCAACTTCGTGAACATCGACAGGCGTGGATTTCTGGGACTGACCGGGGTGGTCGCGGTGAGCGCAGCGCTGGCCGCGTGCGCCGGCACCGGCTCGTCCGGGTCGGCGGGCACCTCGGGGTCCGCTTCCGATACGAACACGATCAAGTTCTGGTCCAACCACCCGGGCAAGTCCCAGGACGTGGAGAAGGAACTCATCGCCCGGTTCCAGGCGAAGTACCCGGACCTGACCGTCGACCTCGTCGACGGCGGCAAGAACTACGAAGAGGTGTCACAGAAGTTCAACGCAGCCCTGTCCGGGGGCGATCTGCCCGACGTTGTGGTCCTGTCGGACGTGTGGTGGTTCAACTACGCGCTCGCCGGCGCGATCACGCCGCTCGACGACCTGTTCACCGAGGTCGGCGTGGATACCGGCGACTACGTCGAATCCCTGCTGGCCGACTACCTCTTCGAGGGCCGCCACTTCGCGCTGCCCTACGCCCGCTCGACCCCGCTGTTCTACTACAACCGCGACGTCTGGCGGCAGGCGGGACTGCCCGACCGCGGGCCCGCCACCTGGCAGGAGTTCTCCGAGTGGGGGCCCGAACTGCAACGCGCCGTCGGCTCAGGCAAGCTGGCGCACGGCTGGGGCAACGCCAAGGACTACCTGGGTTGGACCTTCGAAGGACCGATCTGGACGTTCGGCGGTGCCTACTCCGACGGCTGGCGGCTGCGCTTCGGCGACGCGGAGACGATCGCCGCGGGACAGTTCCTGAAGGACATGATCCACACCGGGAAGTACGCGGGTGTCTCCACGGACATCGCCAACGACTTCTCCGCCGGGATCATCGCGTCCACGATCGCCTCCACCGGCGACCTGTCCGGCATCACGAAGAACGCCGCGTTCGACTTCGGCACCGCGTTCCTGCCGGCCCCCGACGGTACTCCGGGATGCCCCACCGGCGGCGCCGGACTGGCGATCCCCGCGAACATCTCCGACGAGCGAAAGCGCAACGCGCTGAAGTTCATCGACTTCGTCACCAACAGGGAGAACACCGCCTACTTCTCGCAGCGGATCGGCTACATGCCGGTGCGCAAGTCCGCCACCGAGAACCCCGACATGAAGGCGTTCCTCGAGCAGAACCCCAACTCCCGCACCGCCGTCGACCAACTCGCGCGCACCCGCTCGCAGGACTACGCGCGCGTCTTCGTACCCGGCGGCGACCAGATCATCGGCACCGGCCTCGAGCAGATCGCCCTCCAGGGCGCCGACGTGACGACGGCGTTCGGCGACGTCACCCGTCAGCTGCAGCAGATCATCGATCGCCAGATCACCCCGAACCTGTAGGAACAGCCTTGGCAAGCATAGGTTTCCGGACCGTCACCCACCGCTACCCGGGCGTCGAACGGCCGTCGGTGGACCGGCTCGACCTCGACGTCGCGGACGGCGAGTTCCTGGTCCTGGTCGGTCCGTCGGGCTGCGGGAAATCCACGAGCCTGCGGATGCTCGCCGGGCTCGAGGCAGTCGACGACGGCCGCATCGACATCGGCGGAGCCGACGTGACGGCGTTGCCGCCCAAGGCACGCGACGTGGCGATGGTGTTCCAGAACTACGCGCTGTATCCGAACATGACGGTGGCGGAGAACATGGGTTTCGCGTTGCGCAACGCCGGCGTCGGCAAGGCGGAACGGTCGGCGCGGGTGCTCGAAGCCGCGCGGATGCTCGAGCTCGAGCCGCTGCTCGACCGCAAACCGGGCAAGCTCTCGGGCGGGCAGCGGCAGCGCGTGGCGATGGGCCGGGCCATCGTGCGACGGCCCGCGGTGTTCTGCATGGACGAACCGCTGAGCAACCTCGACGCGAAGTTGCGGGTCAGCACACGCTCGCAGATCGCGGGACTGCAACGTCGGCTGGGCACCACGACCGTGTACGTCACCCATGATCAGGTGGAGGCGATGACCATGGGGGATCGGGTGGCCGTCCTCGACGGCGGCCGCCTGCAGCAGGTCGCCGCGCCCCGCGACCTGTACGACAACCCGGTCAACACCTTCGTCGCCGGATTCATCGGGTCGCCCGGCATGAACCTGCTCGACGCGCCCGTCCGCGACGGCGCGGCCGTGCTCGGCAGTCTGCGGGTCGCCGTGCCGGCCGACGTCGATGCCGAGCGGATCGTCGTCGGGGTGCGGCCCGAGGCGTGGACCCCCGTCGGGGCGTGGCGTTCCGGAACCCTGTCGTTGACGGTGGACCTCGTCGAGCAACTCGGCGCGGAATCGTTCGTCCACGCGACGGCCGCCGAGCCGGCCGACTGGTCGAGCGCGTCGGGCAAGGTCGTGGTGCGGGTGGATCGACGCGTCCCGATCGGTCCGGGCGAGCGGGTGCACCTGCTCCCGCAGGCGGGCGAGGTCTACTTCTTCTCGGCGACGACGGGCGCCCGCCTCTGACCCCGCCTCGGCGGCCGAATGTCACATGCATTCGATTGAACTGAATGCGTGTGACATTCGGCCCATCCGGCGGTGCGGACATCCGACCCGACCGCGGCGCGCGGACGGCCGCGCTCAGCCCGGATACGGCGGGTACGGCCGTTCGCGCAGCACGGTGCTCAGATGCACGGCGTTCCGCGCCAGCGACCGCGTGGTCGAGGAGACCGGCTCGGGCACCTCGGACAGGTCCTTGAAGTCCGTGCCGGACATCGCTTCACCGTTCCAGTAGGTGCAACCCTGGGCCGGGATGCTGAACCCGATGTCGTCGAGGCCCTGGAACAGGTCGGCGACGATCTTGTGGGCCCCGTCCTCGTTGCCTACGACCGCGGCGACGGCGACCTTCCCGACCATGCGGGGCCGATTCTCGTCGTCGGTATCCGACAGTTCCGCGTCGAGTCGTTCGAGCACGCGCTGAGCCACGCTGGACATGTGGCCGACCCAGGTGGGCGTGGCGACGACCAGGATGTCGGCGGCAGCGATGCGTTCGAGCAGGACCGGCCACTCGTCGCCGGCGCCCATGTCCGCCTGCACGCCGGGGCGGACGTCGTGATCGACGACCCGCACGGAGTCCGTGATCACACCGTGCCCGGCGAGCGCGGACAGCACATGCGACACCATCAGGTCGGTGCTGGATTCCTCGGGGGACGGTTTGAGAGTGCAGTTCAGGGCCAGGGCACGAAGGGTGGTCATGTGTGCGGTTACCCGGGCCGGTGGGCGTCAATCCTCGTCCGCGGGTTTCCCCGGCAGCGGGAGGGGCACTCGGGTGGGACCGCGCCGGTACCGCAGGACGGCTCCGGGCCGGACATCTGGAGGAAAAGGAACACGTGATGACAGAGCCGAATTCGTATAGGTACTCCGCGACGGCCGAGGACACGTCGGTGCGTATCGAGGGTCACTCACCGGACCTTCGCGTGACGACGCCGGACAACACGTCCGGGTTCGACTCGGTGACGCCCGAGCAACTGTATGCGGCGGCACTGGCCGCGTGCGTGTATCAGACCCTGATCGCCACCGCGTCGACCGGCGACCACGACCTGGGTGAGTGCGCCGTGGACGCCCGCGTACAGCTCACCCATCGGGGGAACCAGGAGTACGCCCTCTCCGCCGAGGTCGACGTGCGACTGCCGCGCGTCCAGGACCGGTACGCACGTGACACCCTGGCGTTGCGGGCCGTGGAGCGGTGCCCGATGGCCAAGTCCGTCGAGGTGCGGCTCGTCGGCTCCCGGACGTCGTGACGAACACGAGACCGGCCCGCGCCGCGCCCTCGCGGTCTCGAGGCGAGCGGACGGTTCACCGGGATCACCCGTCGCCGGTCGGGCCTCGCAGGCTCGCGGGGGCCCAGCACGGCCCGTCCGGTGGCGGGGTGTGCTCGTAGCCGGGGTAGCAGGGCAGTATCTCCGGCGCGGGCGCGGGCGCGGGCGCGGGTGCGGGTGCCGGGGCTGGTGCGGGGGGTGAGCCGGCCGGAAGGCAGGGTCCGTCCGGTAGCGGGGTGTGCTCGTAGCCGGGGTAGCAGGGCAGTACCTGCGGCGCGGGCGCCGGCGGTGCCGGGGCTGGTGCGGGGGGTGAGCCGGCCTGAAGGCAGGGTCCGTCCGGTGGCGGGGTGTGCTCGTAGCCGGGGTAGCAGGGCAGTACCTGCGGCGCGGGCGCCGGCGGTGCCGGTGCAGGTGGCGGTGCCGGTGCCGGTGCCGGTGGCGGTGCGGATCGGGGTGTGGGTGCCGGTGGGGCCGCCTCCCGAAGCGGAGGAGCCTCGGCGGCCGGAGCTTCCGTCCGAGGTGTCGCTGGTTCCGGCGGCACCTCGCCCGCACCTGTCGGGGTGGTCGGTGGCGACGGTGTCGGCGCGGCCGGCCGCGCCGCGATCGGGAGCGGAGCGGGGTCGGCGCCCTCGGACGAGGGCGATATCGCGCCGAGTGCCATGCTGCCGACGACGAAAACGGCGATGATCGCCGCCAGCGCGAGGCCTGCGACCAGGATGCGCCGGCTCCAGTCGACCGGAACGATCGCGGTCGAGGCCCTGTGGGCGGGTCGCTGCGATGTTGCCGCGGTGCGCGCGGCAGCGGCCAGCTCGCCCACCGATCCGTAACGCCGCGCGGGTTCGGCTGCCGTTCCGCGGGCGATCACGTCGACCATACCGGCGGGCAGGGTCGAGAGCACCGACGACGATTGCGGTGGCAACGTCGGTCCGCTCGACGACTGGAAGAGTCGGCCGGTGAGGCATTCGTACAGCACGGTGGTCAGGCCGTAGACGCCCGACGCCGCGCCGGGATGCGGGGGGAACCCCACATCGGTGAGGCAGATCAGCCCGTCGTCCTGCACGAGGACGTTCGCCGACGTCACCTCCTGCTCGACCAGTCCGGCCGCGTGCACGGCCGCGAGGGCCGACGCCAGCTGCTCGACGACGTCGACCGCGCGCGGCACCTCCATTGCGCCGGTGGCCCGGAGCATCGCCTGCAGGCTCGTGCCCTGGACGATCGGCGTTGCGAGGAAGAGCCGGCTGCCGATCTGCCCGAAGTCGTGGATCGGGACCACATGCGGGTTCCGGATGCGCGCTGCGATCTCGGCTTCCCGTTCGAAACGAGCGCGGTAGTCGTCGTCCTCGGTCGCCTCCGGCGGCAGCGCCCGCACGGCGACGTGCCGATGCGTGATCGTGTCGAACGCGGCCCACACCTCGCCGGTCGCATCCACCGACAGTGGACGGTCCAGGCGATACCTGCCGAACAGGGCACCAACTTGCATATGTCACTCTCCGCCCCTGGAAATTGCCGCGGTTGCGGAACTGTGCGCCGGGGAGGGGAGGGTCGACCGCCTCCTCCACCGGCAGTCTATGCGGCGGATCCGGATGGTGTCGCGCTCGGCTGGGAACCGCCCACCTACGCTGCTACTTTCGATCGGGCGGGCAGCGAGATTCCTCGCGGATACGCGGACATACGCATCCGCGGAAGCGGGCCCCGGGATGCTCGGAGATTCCGTACGGGGACCTCAGGCGGCCGGCTGCTTCGCTGTCGGGACCGCTGCCCGCGAGAAGCGCATGGCGCCGTCCTCGAGCCCGCCGCGGCGCATCATCACCAGGTCACGGACGTAGTTCTGGAACAGTCGCCACGGAGCCGCGGGTCCCTGCTTGGGGAGCGAATCGATGCTGCGCAGTACGTACCCGGACGCCAGATCGACCAGCGGTGACGCGGCCGTTGTGGAGGCGGGAGCGGTCGGGGTGCAGTAGGCGTACCCGCGCGCGTCCATATGCCGCAGCAGGCGGCACACGTATCCGGCGACGAGGTCGGCCTTCAATGTCCAGGACGCGTTGGTGTATCCCACGGTGAACGCCAGGTTGGGGACACCGGAGAGCATCATCCCCTTGTACGCCAGCGTCTTTCCCATCTCCACGTCGCGACCGTCGACGCGTACGGCCATCCCGCCGAGCAGGAGCAGGTTCAGCCCCGTCGCGGTGACGACCACGTCGGCCTCGAGTTCCTGCCCCGAGGCGAGCCGGATTCCGTTCTCCGTGAACGTGTCGATCGTGTCGGTCACGACCGTCGCCCGGCCCTCGCGCAGGGCCTTGAACAGGTCGCCGTCGGGAACGAAACACACCCGCTGGTCCCACGGGTCGTACCGCGGCCGGAAATGGACATCCACCTCGTAGTCCGCGGGCAGGTGGCTCAGCACGCCCTTGCGCAGCAGCCTCTTGACCAGAGCCGGCCGGCGCCGGCTCAACTGGAAGAAGGCCATGCTGCCCAGCACGTTGGCCCAGCGGACGATCGGATAGGCGATCTTCGACGGCACCCGGCCGAGCAGCGCACCGGCGACGGGGTCGATCGAAGGCCGTGACATGACGTAGCTCGGGGAGCGCTGCAGCATCGTCACGTGTGCGGCCGACTCCGCGAGCGCCGGGACGAGGGTCACCGCGGTGGCGCCGCTGCCGATGACGACAACGCGCTTGCCGGTGCAGTCCAGGTCCTCGGGCCAGTGCTGCGGATGCACGAGCGTGCCGGTGAACCGTTCGACGCCGGGCAGTTCGGGGGTGAATCCCTCGTCGTAGCGGTAGTAGCCCGAGTTGACGAACAGGAAGCCGCACGTGAGACGAATGCGCTCGCCGGTGTCGGTGCGCTCGGCCGTCACGGTCCAGCGGGCCTCGGGCGTGGACCACTCGGCGCGGACCACACGATGGTGGAACCGGACCTTCTCGTCGATGCCGCGGGTCCGCGCGGTGCGACGGACGTAGTCGCGGATGGACGGGCCGTCGGCGAAGGTTTCTGGTTCGGTCCAGGGCTGGAACGAGTACCCCAGGGTGAACATGTCGGAGTCGGAGCGGATGCCCGGGTAGCGGAACAGGTCCCAGGTGCCTCCGATGGCGTCGCGCGCCTCGAGGACGGTGTAGCTCTTGTCCGGGCATTCGTCCTGCAGATGGCAGGCCGCGCCGATCCCGGAGAGTCCGGCGCCGACGATCAGGACGTCGACGTGCTCGTCGTGCATCGCGCTTCTCCGTTCCCCGAGGTCTCGGCGACCGAGGTAGGTGACGCAGAACACTATCAACGGGCGGGCGATCGGCCAACGGCCTCGGCGCGGACAGCACACGCCCGCGCACGACGCACCGCACACGGCCGTCCGGAAGGTGTGAAGTCAGCGGCGGCGCCGCAGCGCCCCCTGCAACGCTGCGGTGCCACCGATGCCTGCTGCCAGCACGAACAGCAGCAGGACGACATTGGCGGTCACGGCTGCACCCGCCGTGCCGCGGTCCGGAGGTCGCACCCGCGGTGTGCCGCCTCGAATGCCGGACCGAAGGTGTCGAAGCACGCGATCCGGTCCTCGAATCCCGCGTCCCGTACCGCGCGCCGCACCGCCGCACCGCCGGCGACGGTGATGTTCGCGCCCCGCTCGCGGAGCAGCGACTCGGCCCGCTCGAGCAGTGCCGCGGTGTCGCACTCGACGGCGGTGACCTGCAACAGGTCCAGTACCACGCCTCGACCCCGCACGACGGCCTCGCGCAGGAACGAGTGCAGCACCGGCGCGGCGGCCTCGTCGACGCTCCCTGACACCTGCACCACGACGGGACCGCCCGGCGGTTCGTCGACGTCGATGCAGACCCGGGTCCCGTCGCCGGAGAAGTCGTCGAACAGCGCGGTGTCGAGCAGCGACGACGAATACCGGTGCGGTGCGTCCAGGATGGAGCGCAGATAGACCATGGCTGTTCCTCCGATGATTCCGACTGCTGGAGCAGCGCCCGGTCGGGGGACAGGGGAGCGCAGCAATCGCCTCCACGAGACGAGAACCGGCTGCTTCTCAACCTTGTTCGCAACAGTAACGTCTCGGCCCTGTGCCCGGCGGCCGAATCTGTGAAATTTCCGTGAAGATCCCGGGAGTTCCTTCAGCGCGCTCCGGAGCGCGTGGACCGCACCGCCTGCCGCGGTTCCGGCACGCACCGCTCATAGGTGCGCGCGGCGTCGGCGGCGGACCGGTCCCACGAGTAGCGGGTACTCGCCCGGTCGTGGCCGGCGAGACCGAAGGCGGTGCGCTGGACGTCATCGGTGAGCAGGCCGTACAGGGCCGCAGCGACGGCCTCGGATGCGTGCGGGGGCACCAGCGTGCCCGTCACCCCGTCGACGACCGTGTCGAGCAGGCCGCCGACGGCGGTCGCGACGACGGGCCGCCCGCAGGCCATCGCCTCCAGCGGCACGATGCCGAGCGGTTCGTACCAGGGAGTGCACACCACGACGTCCGCCGACCGCAGCAGCGCGGGCATGTCCTTCCGGGGCACGGGCCCGGTCATCCGCACCCGGTCCCGCACGCCGTGCTGTTCGGCGACGGCGCGCAGGCGGGCGGCCTCGGCATCGCCGGCGAGGTCGCCGTCCACCGGTCCGCCGGCGAGCACCAGTTCCGTGTCGGGGAGCACGGCCAGGGCCCGGATCGCGACGTCGAAGCCCATGCGCGGCACGAGCGGGCCCACGGTGACGATGCGGTGCCCGGCCCCGCGCGCCCGATCCCCGGGGCCGGTGGGCGTGAAGAGCTCGAGGTTCACGCCGCAGGGCACGACGGACGTGCGGGTGCGGGGCAGACCCAGCGTGGCGAGCTCGAACACCTCTTCCGAGCAGGTGGCGGCCACCCGGCTCGCGCCCAGGGCCAGGAGCCGCTCGACGCGGATCCGGCTCGACGAGCCGGCGTCCGCGCTGCCCTGGTGCCGGCGCTCGACCACGCCCAGGGTGTGGAAGGTCTGCACCGTGGGCACCCGGGCGTTGCGGGCGGCGAGCTGGGTCGCGATGCCCGACATCCAGAAGTGGGCGTGGGCGACGTCGGGCCGGTCCTTCGTCCATGCGCGTTCGAGGAAGGTGCCGAACTCGCCCATCCGCGGGAGGAGCTCGTCCGCCGGCAGGCGGGTGGGTGGCCCGGCGGGGACGTGGACCACCTCGTACCCCTCCTCGGTCCGGGCTCGTTCGGGAAGATCGGGGTCGTCGCGACGGGTGTAGACGGTGACGTCGTGTCCCGCCCGTACCAGCGCCGCCGACAGTTCGGCGACGTGCACGTCCCGGCCGCCGGAGTCTGCGTCGCCCGGGGCCGCGAGGAGGCGTGCGTGCTCGGACACCATCGCAATCTTCATGGCCCTTCCCTCCTGCGGGTTGCCGCGCTCGTCACCTCGTCGATCAGCGCGTACCGCCCGCAGCAGCCCCGCGCCCACGGCCCGCCGTCGAGGAGGGACGGCAACGGGTCCTGGGACCCCTGAACGTGTGAGGGCGTCCACGAGCCGTGGATCTGCCACGGAAGCACGTTCGGTGGGTGCGCCATGGGCACAGGGTTACCGATTCTGCGGCGGGTAAAACCGAGGAGGCGGAATCGTCTCGGATGCACGCGTGCCTCGATCCGGCGGACGGGATCGTCGCACTGCCGGGGGAGCGTCTCGAGTTTGATCGGCGGCTGTGCGGGTAGCGCCCTCGGCCTGACGCGCACAGCCAGGATCCGGGAGCCGTGGAACACACGCACGGGGCAGGCGCACGTCCCACGGCCCGGCGAGCCGTGACCGACCCGGTCGACATGCAAGCTGGCGAAGACCGACCGGTACCCCTCATGGCACCGGATGTCGCGGTGTACCGCGTTCCGCGGGAACGGGTTACCGGTCGGAGTCGGTACCGCTCTCGAGGACGCCGACGACCGCCTTGGCCCGAGCGATCCACTCTCGTACCCGCGTCCCGGACACCCGGCGAGGAAGTTGCGCCAATCGCAGCGTGAGCGTGTAGTCACCTTTTCGGTCGCGAACCGGTAGTACGACCGAACCGAGGTCGTACGTTTCCGCACCGTCGAGGTCGTGCAACCGGTAGTCGACCGTCGACCTTACGACGCATTCCCGGATGCTCCGTTCCTGTGCCGGTGTCAGCCTTCCGCTCTCGTACCGGCGGGTGGCGGCGCGCATCTCCTCGTATGCGGCACCGCCCTCCCGGGGCAGGAACGACAGCAGGAACCCGTGTTCGCGGACGAAGTCGAGACGGTCCCGGTAGAGCTGTCTGCCGGACTCCTCGACGCCGCGAGCCTTGGCGATCCACCGCTCCTGATCCTCGGGAGGCAGATCGAAGACGAGTGAATCGCCGATGGGTGGCACGATCGGAACTCGCTGCGCCAGTCCGTTCTCCGGGTCGATTCCGGGAGCCGACGCGGAGAGAACGGTCGCCATCTCGTCATGGCCGACGGCCGTGTAGAGCGTGACTTCGCAACCTATTTCGTTCGCGAGGTCCCTCACGGCCGGCCGCGCGCAGTCCGCATCCTGAATCGCCGACAGAATCCGGTGCTCCATCCGGGCCATCAGCGACGTGCCGACGAAACTTCCGTAACCGCCCTGAAAGAAGATCAGCGGGGCCACCGGGTTGGTGACGGCCATGTCCGCCACAGCGCACAGGACGATCCAATGGTCGCCCGCCTCCACCGTGTCGGTGATGCGGGTGTCGATCCACGCCACCGATTCCGCCAGTACGGGGTCCCCCGACGGGGACGGGAACCAGTCGATCCCGTCGAACTTGTTCTCCCAGCGTCGTGCGACGGTGGCGACCAGTTCCTCCTGCTCGCCGCCGACGATGTTGACGCACAGCGAAGTACACTCCCGCATCTTGGCGAACGTCCTCGACGTCTTCATCGGCATGAAGGAGACGAGGGGCGGATCGAGAGACACCGAACCGAAGGTTCCGACCACCAGGGCGAGCAGTTCCCCGTCGTCCGCGCGGCCGGTCACGACAGCCACACCGGTCGGGTAGTGCCCCATCACTTCCCGGAAGAGCCCCTGGTCTACCGGGGTCGCGAAACCTGTCATGGAGGTCCTCCTGATCTCGGGGACGGTGGGATGGTGCCGGCATGCATCGAGATGCCGGGTTCAGTGCTTGACGTACTTGGACTGCAGTTTCCGGCCGAGGCTCTCGGGCCGCAGGAAGAGGATGCAGAGGAGACCGCCGACGAGAAGGATGATGCCGGTGATGGTGAATGCCTGGTGCACGCCGATCGCCATGTTCGTCGCCATTTCGGTGGTCAGTTCGCTTCCTGCAGCGGGAGAGACGTAACCGGCGCGGGCCATCAGCCAGCCCACGAGCGTGGGGGAGACGATGGCACCGATCGACGCCACGCCGCCGAGCGTGGCCATGAGAATCGGTCGCTGCTTGGCGCCGACCGCATAGGCGATCGCAGAGGCGGTCATCGGGTACGCGAGGCTGCAGCCCGCGGCGAGGCACAGGAGGGCGACGGCCAGCACACCGGAGGTCGCCTGGACCAGGATGAAGCAGACTCCGGCCACCAGAGCCGCGATGCCGAACGGGACTGCGATCGCGCGATGCGCGTTGTGGCCGCGCTTCATCAACCGGTGGCCGAGGAAACCGAGCAGCAGCAACACGGCGGCTCCGAGGATCCAGGGAAAGGTGGTGACGGTGCCGACCTGAGGAAGCGACAGGCCGACGACGGTGCCGAGGTACTGGGGCAACCATGTCGTGACGAACCCCTGGACCCAGAAGTTCGAGGCGCCGCCGATCACCGCGGCGAGGAAGGTCATGCTGAGCAGGGCACGCCATACGACGACAGGCTTCTGTTCGTCCACATCGTTCGTGGCCACCTCGTCGGCGACATCGGCCGGCTTCCGATCGGCGGTGCGGGCGGCGGCGGGGTTCTGCTTGCCGTGCCCGGCAAACGGTCCGTCACCGGCGATCAGGAGCCAGGCGACGACCCACACGAGCCCGACGATGCCGAGGACGCCGAAGGCCCAGCGCCATCCCCAGGCGACGATGACCCAGGCGAGGGCAGGCGCTGCGATGACCGGGCCCAGCGTCGAGCCGGCGGCCACCAGGTTGGACGGCAGGGCGCGACGGCGCGGTTCGAACCACGAATGGGCCGCGGTGAGGGACATCGCCGTGGCGGGACCTTCCGCGCCGCCCAGGACGATGCGGGTCACCAGCAGCACCGCGGCACCGCCACCGAGGAGCATCGGGAACTGCATGACCGCCCAGACGACGCCCATGGTGAGGATGATCCACTTGACCGAGAACCTGGCGGCGAGGAAACCCGTGACCACGGAGACCACCGCGTAGAGGAAGAAGAACGCGCTGCCGATGAAACCGAACTGTACGGCGGAGATTCCGAGATCGGGCATGGCCTTCGAGGCCACCAGGCCGAGTACGGCCTTGTCGGCGAAGGCCACGATCTGGAAGAGGACGAGCAGAGTCGTGATTATCCACGCCTTGCGGTTCATCCTGTGGAAGTCGATCCTCTTCTCCCCGGGTTCCGGGGAGACGGAGACTTCGGGCGCCACGGTCGAAGCCATGAGCAGCCACCTTTCCTAGCGAGCTGCGGATGCGGAATCCGCCAGCGGGTCGACAGTGGTTCAGAAGCTATTTCCATGCGTCCTTACTGCGGTAGGAGGGAAACCTTTACTGTCGGCCCTCGGCTTGTTCGCCCAGAATGGAGGAGTCGAGACCGGAGGAGGAGTATGAGCACGCGCGCGTCGGAGCTGTCTCTGCGGGAGCAGGTCGGGGTGGTCCGGACCGGGTCGGTGCCGGCCGAGGACCTCGCCACGCAGGTCAGACGAGCGATCGAGCTGCGCGAACCGGAACTCGACGCCTGGGTGTGCCTGTCGTCGACGATTGCGGCAGAGGCTCGTGCCGTCGACCGGGACCCCGGCTCTGCGCCTCTGGCCGGTGTGTCCGCCGGAGTCAAGGACCTCATCGACGTAGCCGGGATGCCCACGCGTGCCGGCTCCGCAGTCACCTCCCCGGATGCCGTCGGCACCGATGCTGCCTGCGTGACCCGTCTGCGTTCCCTCGGTGCGATCGTCCAGGGCAAGACCGTGACGACCGAGTTCGGCTACTTCACCCCCGGCCCCACCCGCAATCCCCACGCCCTCGATCACACCCCCGGCGGGTCCTCCAGTGGATCGGCTGCGGCCGTCGCGGCGGGGACCGTGCCCCTCGCGCTCGGCACCCAGACGGCGGGTTCGCTGACCCGGCCGGCCTCGTACTGCGGAGCCGCCGGCATGGTCCTCGCCCACGGCACCACGGACATGTCCGGCATCACCGGTCTGAGCGAGTCACTGGACTCGCTGGGCCTGCTCACCCGGTCCGTGGCCGATCTTCGCTTCGTGCACAACGCATTCACCGGTCGCGAGCGCTCCGATGCCCGGGCTCCGGAGCCGGTTGCCCGGGGCCTGGTCTGGAACGCCGGTGCTCTCCACCCCCTGGAGCCGCCCATGGCGGCGTTGCTGGAACATGTGCCCGCCCTGCTGGAAGAGATCGGAGTGAAGGCCGAACCGCTCGACTGGGACGATCATGTTCAGACCTTGGCCGAGGACCACATCACCGTCATGTCGTACGAAGCCGCCCGGGCACGGGCACACGAGTTCGACGAACACGCGCAGGCACTGAGCGCGCCGATCCGAGACCTCCTGGAGAACGGTCGCAGAACCCCCGGGGCCGAGTATTCCGCGGCCCTGACCCGTCGGGACCGTTCTCGTGAACTGCTGGACGAGATTCTGGACTCCGCTCCGATCATCGTCGGTCCTGCAGCGCTGGGTCCGGCCCCGCTCGGCCTGTCCGCGACCGGGTCGCCGATCCTCAGCCGGCCGTGGCAGCTGCTCGGTCTACCGGTCGTGGTCGTGCCGGGTGCCCGTACCCCCGCGGGACTGCCGCTGGGCCTGCAGATCGTCGGGCTGCCGGGGCACGAGGACCGGCTGCTCGACGTGGGCGAGAAGCTCGAGGCCCTCCTACGTGAACTGCCCGTGATTGCCGTCTGAGCCGCCCGCTCGCTCGGCTCGGTGACAAGACTCGCTCGGCTCGGTGACATTACTCGCTCGGCTCGGTGACATTACTCGCTCGGCTCGGTGAAAGGATCAGCCATGCTCGAACCCCGCCCCACCAACCACCACCGGATGTTCCTCACCTGCTACGAGGACACGTTCGACCGCGGCTGGCACCACGTCGATCTGTTCGTCCACGACGAGTACGGTCGTGAGGTCAACTGGGTCCACTGGACGGTGGAGGCCGACGGCCCCGAGGCGGCCGACGAGTCGGTCCGCAGGGAAGAACCACTCCTGCGACGGACCACCGCCTGGCGGCACCAGGTGAGCGCGGCGGGAATGAACTACTGGACCGCCGATGCCGGCTGGGACGACGCCGCGGCGGACGTCGCCTGAGCAGGTGGTTCCCCCCGCGGGGCGGACGGGGACAATGTCGGGAGCCAGGGATACGCCCTGGCCCCCGAATCCGGAGGTGAAGAGCCATGGCGGAGAGTGCGGACGACCTCCGAGCCGAGACGACGGTGTACGTGGTCGACGACGATCTCGAACTGTGCGAATCCGTCGACTGGTTGCTGGAGAGCATCGGGATCAGACCGGTGATCTGCCACAGCGGTGAGCAGTTCCTGAACGCCTACGACGGGAGCCGGCCGGCCTGCATCGTCCTCGACGTGCGCATGCCCCGCATGAGTGGGACACGGTTGCAGGAGAAGCTCAACGAGTTCGCGCCGCACGTGGCGATCATCTTCGTCTCCGCCCACGGCGACATCCGGATGTCCGTCTCCACCCTGAAGGCGGGGGCGCTGGACTTCCTCGAGAAGCCCTACGATCCGCAACGGCTGCTGGACGCCGTGCAGGCCGGGGTGGAGAAGGCCCGGCTCCGCTTCACCGACCATGTCGTGCGGGAATCGGTCCGGAACAAGGTCTCGTCCCTCACGCCGCGCGAGCGTCAGATCCTGGCCCTGGTGGTCGAAGGCCTACCCAGCCAGAACATCGCCCGGAAACTCGGCATGAGCGTGAAGACCGTCGACGTCCATCGTGCTCGCATCAAGAGCAAGACGGACGCCGACAGCATCAGCACCCTCGTGCGGGACGTCCTTCGGTACGGGGTGGACGTGCCGGTCGAGGATCAGTAGTCGAGGATCAGTAGTAGTCCAGCACCAGGCGCTCGCCCGCTGCCCGGGACACGCAGACTGCCATGATCTCGCCGGATTCCTTCTCGGACTGCGTGAGAACGTTGTCCCGGTGGATCGGAGTCCCTGCCAGCACCTGCATGATGCAGGTACCGCAGATGCCCTCCTGGCAGGACGTGTCCACGTCGCAGCCGTTCTCCTGAAGCACCTCGACGATGCTCCGGTCGGCCGGGACCTGATAGGTCTCCCCCTCCAGTTCCACCTCGAACGCGGAGTTCTCGGAGGCGTCCGGCTGTTCCGCCGCGTGGAAGTTCTCGAGGTGGATCGACCCGGCCGGGACGTGCCGGCCGGCGAGCGCAACGACCTTGGTCATGAACCCGTCGGGTCCGCACGTGTAGACGTGGGCGCCGGGATCCATTCCCGCAAAGGTGGTTCCGAGGATCTCGTCCTGGTCCTCCCGGGCCACCCCCAGATGGGCACGGAGCTTCTCCGGGCAGCGGTCACGCAGCAGCGGAAGGAAGGCGGCTTCCTTCTCGCTGCGCGCGAAGTAGTGCAGTTCGAAGCTGATGCCGTGGACGTCCATGTAGCGCGCCAGGCTCAGCATCGGGGTGATGCCGATGCCGGCGGCGACCAGGACGTGGTGCGTGGCGTCCGTCGCGATGCTCAGCAGGTTCCGTGGGGAGCTGATCCGGAGAACGTCGCCCACCCCCACTTCGTGGAGGGCGGCCGAGCCGCCGCGGGAGTTCTCCTCGCGCTTCACCGCGAAGGCGAACGAATCCTGCGCATCGGGCGTGCTGAACAGCGAGTACTGGCGGGTGATCGACGTGGGTCCGACGACATCGATGTGCGCGCCCGGCAGATACGTACCCAGTGGCGACCCGTCGGTCTTCGCCAGCCTGAACGATCTGACGGTGGGTGATTCCTGAATGATCTCGGCGACGGTGACGTCGATGAGTGCCATGTCCGTTCTCCTCGTGAATTTCTCCGGACGGAAAACGCCGACCGGGGCCCTCCCGGACGGGAGGACTCCGCTCAGCGGAGGTACAGCCCGCCGTTGACGTCCCAGCAGGCACCTGTGACGAAGTAGGCGTCGTCCGAGGTGAGCAGCCCGACCATGTCCGCCACGAACGACGGACTTCCCAAGCGGCCCACCGGAATCCCGGCGACGATGCCCGCGAGCCTGTCCGGGGGCACCGTGGCCCGCACGACCGGGAGGTCGTGCGGCCCGGGAGAGATCGCGTTCACGGTCACTCCCCGGCCGGCCAGCTCGCGCGCGAAGACCTTGGTGGTGGTCAGGATCGCTCCCTTGGAGGCCGCGTAGTGGCCACCGGTTGCCGTCCCTCCGTTCTGGCCGGCAAGTGAGGCCATGTTGACGATCCGTCCGAAGCCCTGGTCGGCCATGGCCGCGCCGAACACCTGGCAACCGAAGAAGATGCTGTTCACGTTCGTCGTGAGCACACTCGTGAAGTCCGCCTCCGCCAGGTTCATCAGATCCGCTGCCTGCGTGACGGCAGCATTGTTGACGACGATCGTGGGGATGCCCCAGATCTGCCGGCATGTCGCCAGGGCCTCCTCGAATCCGACCTTGCGACTGACGTCGAGCTCGAGACCGCGTGCGGTCGATCCGTCGGGGGACAACTCCGCCGCGAGGGCTTCGACACCGGCCGTGTCGATGTCGGCGAGCAGAACCCTTCTACCGTCGGCGTGGAGTTTCCGGGCAATGGCGGCACCCATACCTCCGGCCGCGCCGGTGACAACGGCGATACCCGGCCCGGTGCCGGGGGACTGAGAGATCACATCGGCCCCCTACAGCAGGTAACCCGAGGCGCTGACCGCGTCCTCGCTGTCGATGAGCCGCACGACCTTGAGCGAGATTCTGTCCCCGTCCGCTCCGAGAACGATCCGGTGGGTCAGCTCGGCGCCGAGCGTCGTGAATTCGTTGCGCTTGAACGCATTGAGGATCTGGGCCGATCGGAGAGTGACCGAGGTGTCGGTGATTTCCTCCACGGTGAACCGCGAGACGATCCGCACGGTCCGGGCCGCGGCCACCGCGGAGGGCGAGTAGCCCTGCATCATCCGCTCGACGCGCAGGTGCCGCATGCGCTTGTCGTCGTAGACCATGTTCAGGCCCGCGGCGAAGTCGTCGGTGTCCGGATCGATGGGAATCACGTAATGTGCGTCGTCCGTGTACATCTGCTCCCAGGCTCGATAGTCCTTGGCGTCGAGGACCTGAGCTTCCTTCCAGACGAGCTCGATGGCCCGGAGGGTACGGGAGTCCGTCAGGGTCGGCATCGGTACGACCTCAGTCATTGCTCATCATCTTCTTCCACATCGCGTAGGCTTCCCGCATCCCCGTCTCGTCGGTGACATGAGAGGTGGGCCAGCCTTCTTCGGTCGTGTACTCGCGTCCCTCGCCGCGGTTGACGAGGATCGGCATGTTCGGATTGCCGCCGGCCCCGATCTGCACCCGGATCCAACCCTCGGCGTCGTCGGGACTACCGAAACCGAACGGCCCCTGGAAGTGCTCGTGGATCCTCAGTCGCTCGCGGTTGACGCTCTCGGGCCCGCCGTCCATGCCGAGGGCCATGTGCCAGATCTCGGTCTCGTCGACGGAGAGAGGGATCAGGACCCGGAAGAACGACGACGACATCGCGACGTTCGGGAAGGTGTTGAGGTTGAACCCGCAACCGTGCATGGAACGCATATAGCGACGGATCCGTTCGGGGCTTTCTCCCGCGGCGGCGAGTTCGTCGACCAGATGCTGGAAGCGGGGCTGGATCTCCTCCGTTCCGTCGTCCACATCGAGATCCGCGTGGGCCGCGGCCATGATCGCGACGCTGTGCCCGTTGCCGAGGGCGTGGGTCTCGGCCGCGGGGTCGTCCATGAACGACATCATGTCCGCCGTCTCGGCGTCGACGGAGGCCATCCACGACTTGTGCACCATCGGGAAGTGGTACCCGTCCGTGGTGTTCTCGAGCTGGATCTTCCAGTTCCCCTTGAACCGGAACTTGTGAACGCCGAGCACCTTGGTCGGAAATCCGTTGCTCTGCTTGAAGAAGCGTTCCATCCAGATCTTGGCGTCGCCGAGGAAGTCCTCGAGCGGCTCGGCGTCCTGGTCGAAGGTTGCCCAGATCATCCCCAGGTAGCTCTCGGTGCGCAGCGTCTGGAGCGGGAAGTCCTTCTTGTCCACGACGCCCTCGTAACCGTCCGGGTAGGGGATGCCGCGAAGACGTCCGTCGAGTGCGTAGGACCAGTTGTGGTACGGGCACGTGAAGCCGTTGGCCTTGCCGCTGCGCTGGTCGCACACCGTCGCCCCGCGATGCCGGCACCGGTTCAGCAGGGTGTTGAAGTTGCCCTTGCGATCCCGGGTCACGATGACCGGCTGGTCTCCGACCTGGGTGGTCTTGAACGAACCCGCCTCCGGGATCTCGCTCTCGTGTGCCACCCACACCCAGGTCTTGTAGAAGATCTTCTTCATCTCCTCCTGGAAGATGTCCGGATCGGTGTACAGCCGGCCCGCGACCCGGTCGTTCGCGACGAGGTCCGCGTAGGTGCGTGCGGTGGGTTCTTCTGTCGTCGTCATGTGATTCCTTCGTTCGTGAAGTGCAAGGGCGGGCATCACCGGGATGCATCAGATCCGTTGGAACATAGCCTCGGCGGGCAGCGGCGCGGCGAACATCCGGCGGGTGCAGAACCGGCTCATGTGAGCCGCCGTACGTCCCCCGGTCCGGCCCAGGTCGAAGTCGATCGTGAGCCGGGCGCAGAGAATCTCGGCCGTTCCCGTCGCATAGAGCGACAGTTGCTGCATGATCCACTGCCCGCTCGCACGGTTGCCGTCGAGACGGATCTGCTCGCTCCCGAGGAGATGCACGTTGCGGAGGAAGTGGTCGGCCGGCGGCAGGTACCGGGACACGAGGGCCACGATTTCGTCTCGGCCCCGGGCGATTCCGAATTTGCCGGCGTACTCCGGACCCAGTCCTTCCCAGGTCGCGTCGTCGGTGAACAGGACGCCGAGCTGATCCGGGCTCTGCAGCGGGCCGGGCACGTCACACAGGTCCAGATAGCGGGCGAGACAGTCGCGGACGGCCTCCTTCGCCTCGACCACCTCGAGGCGGTGCTCCGTGTCGGTCACGGATCAGACCCCGACGTCGGCGCGGATCGTCAGCTCTCGGCCCATGCGGGCCTCGATCTTGAAGTACTTCCAGAGGGCGTACTCGCCGATCATCGTCGTCCGCAACAGGTTGCACGCGGCCCGCACGGTTTCCTGGTCCTTCACGTCGGCCAGGACGTAGCAGGTCCAGGGCCAGCCGTCGGACGGGCCCACCATGTGGGCGTCGTCGTCGAACGTGCCGATGACATGGATGCCGTCCATGTCCGCGAGATTCGAGAGCATGGTGGAGATGCCGACCCACACCGGGCCGATCTCCGCCTTCGGCAGGTCGAAGAAGTTCTGGTTGTTGCCGATGCAGAACAGGGTGCGCAACGGTTCGGCGGTCATGGGGCGTCCTTTCGCTGGGAAGGCAGGCGCTGGTCTCGAAGATCCCGCCCCGGTCAGGGGAAACTGGGGATCCCGGGTTCCAGGCCGAGGAGAACGGCTCCGGCCGCCTCGAAGGTGTTGGTCTGAAGCATGGCGTGCTGAGCCGGGACGAGAGCGTCCCGAAGGTAGCGCTGCAGCGGGTGGCTCTCGTAGATCGCCCCGGTGCCGGCCAGGTCGAACGCGGCGAGCACGACGTTGCGGCCGACGTGGGCGGCCTGGGTTGCTCCCAGGCGGAGCAGGGCCGTGTACTCGTCGGTGATCTCGTCGCCGCGGACCGCCAGGTCCCACACCTCGTCGGTGATCTCGTAGAAGAAGGCCCGAGCGGAGCGGAGATCGGCCTCGGCGCGGGCCAGGCCGGTCTTGTAGGCGGGCCGGTTTCCCTTGCTGTCACCGCCGGTGATGCTGGATCGGACCGCTCCGACCTCGTGGACGTAGTCCAGCGCGCCGCGGGCGGCGCCGAGAGTCACCACCGCCAGCACCTGGGCGGCGTAGGCGAGCGACGGATACCGCGTGAGCGGCTCGTCGATCAGGGAGCGCCACCGCGGACGAACGTCATCTCCTCGGGGACGAAGAGCCTGTCGGCCTTCACTGCGTGTGACCCCGTCGCCTTCATTCCGGCGACATCCCAGTTCTCCACGATCTCCACGTCGGCAGGGTCCACGAGGGCGGTCAGTGGCTTGCCGTTCGTTTCCGGGCCTCCGGCGAGACCGATGCCGAGGATGTCGGCGCCCAGGCATCCGCTGGCGAACTGCCAGAGCCCGCTGCACAGGTAGCCGCCGTCCACCTTCTCGGCCTTCTGCATGGGGAACAACCCGCCGGCATAGGCGACGTCCGGGCCGTCGGAGTAGATCTTCTCCTGGGTTTCGACCGGCAGGGCCGCGAAGTACACGAGCGAGGATCCGAAGCTTGCCACCCACCCGGTGGCCGGATCCACCGCGGAAATCCGCTCGACCTGCCTCATGAAGGAGGAGGGGGCCATCGGTTCTCCGCCGAACCGTGCCGGGGTCGACGCGCGGTAGAGTCCGGCCTGCTTCAAGAGCGCGATGAAGTCCTTCGGCACGAATCGTTGCCGGTTGAACTCGTCGCGCCGGTCCAGCAGCACGGCGAGGGCGTCCTCGAAGGCCTTCTCCCGGGCAGGGCCCACCGCTGCCGCCTGCACTGGTTTCATCGTGCTCCGGATCGCCATCGTCGTCTCCATCCACCTCGTCGTGTCGCGCTGAGGAAAACGCTAGGAAAGGTTCGGACGAGGCGGTATCGGGATTTCCTCCGCCGGTCATAAAGCATTCCCCTATGGTCGATCCGCCGCTCGTGGGTCGACAATGAACCGTCACGGCACCCGGAGGTGAGGATCGATGTTCCCGACAGGCCGCGACTTCCAGGAGATGGTGGAGAAGACGGAAACAGGGATCCTCATCCACGAGGCCGCGTCCAAGAACATCCTCTGGGCCAACCCCGCCGCGTGCCGGATGTTCGGTTTCACCCTCGACGAACTGCGACCGTTGAAGGCCCACCACATGAGCAGCCAGGAGCGTCAGTACCGGCGCTCGGTCGGGGTGGCGTGGTTGCAGGACGCGGTCGTACACGGCTCGAGCCGCAGACAGTGGAAGTACCGGACCAAGGACGGTCAGGACTTCCTGGCAGATGCGGTCGCCTCGCTCCTGACCTTCCAGGACGGGCAGGTCGTGATGGTCGAGTTCCGCAACATCGCCGAAGAGGTGGAGCTCCAGGAGGAGCTCAGCTGGGTGTCGCAGTCCCTACAGCGCATCATGACGCACACGTCGGCGGGCATCGTGGTGCTCGACGAGATGAACTGCATCGAGGACATCTCGCCGCTCGCGGCCCAGCTCTTCGGCAGAACGCCGGACGAACTGTCCGGTGTGTACCTGGAGGATCTGGGCCGGTGTGAGCCTCGCCTGACCGCCGAGCCCGTCGTCGCCAAATTGGACGCGGCGGCCGGGCCGGTGGGCATCATGCAGGAGATCGAGAAGAGCGACGGCAGCACCACCTGGCTGGCCGGCTTTCTCGAGGCCGTGGTGCACGACGGAATGACGTCCCGGGTGCTGACGATCCGTGACGTGACGGATCGCGTGGAGTGGGAACGCCGGCATGCGTATCAGGAGGCCAACCTCCAGTACCTCAGCCGGTACAACGCGATGGGTGACATGGCCATGATCCTCGCTCACGAACTCGGGCAGCCCCTCGCCGCCTCGACGAACTATCTGAGCGGCCTCAAGGCGCGCATCTCCGACCGATCCCTCGACCCCGAGGCGCTGAGCTACGGGTTGGACAGGATGGAGAAGCAGCTCGGCCGGGCGGCGGAAATCGTGTCCTCCGTGAAGCGCTACGTGCGGCGGATCGAGAGCACCAAGGCTGCCATAGACCTCAACGAGACGGTCGAGGAGAGTTTGTACTTCGTTCGTCTGCGGGCAGCCGAGCGGGGCGTGCACATATCGATCGACAGGTCCCGTTCCCCGTTGCCGGTGGAAGGAGAGAGCGTGCTGATCGGGCAGGTGGTCATCAACCTCTGCTTCAACGCGATCGACGAGATCGTGTTGCCCTCGACTTCCGTCAAGGAGCTGACAGTCCGGACGGCCCGGCGGGGTGAGTGGGCCTGCGTCTCCGTTCTCGACCAGGGACGAGGGATGGACGGTGCCTCGGGAAACCGTCTGGCCTCCGGGGCCTTCTCGGCCAAGCAGGACAGTTCCGGGATCGGCCTGATCATCTCGGAGCACATCGTCGAGCGACACGGGGGCAGCATCCGGTACCTGCCCAACCACCCGCACGGTACCGAGGTCCGGATGTGCCTGCCCATCTCCGAGTAACTGCGCCCACCTGGGTGGCAGCCTCGGGTGATGCGGATGTGTGCACGCTCCGCAGGACGGGCCGGAGACGTGGGCGTTCACGGGTTTGTGCAACGACACCTCCGCGGCGGGCTGCGCGGCTGGACTACCCTCGGTCTGCCCGTCGAACACCTCGAGGGACCCTCCTGTCCACAGCAGCCCGTCGCCCGGTCGGACCGGCGGATCGAAAGGGGAAACTGTGCCCCGCAGCGTCCTCGTCGTCGACGACGAACCCCACATCCGTCGCGTCCTGCGCGGCTACCTCGAGGCGGACGGCTACGACGTCATCGAAGCCGCAACGGGCTCGCAAGCGCTGACATCGGTGCAGTCCCACCGCCCCGACCTGGTGCTGCTCGACATCCGCCTTCCCGACCTCGACGGTCTCGAGGTGCTGCGCAGGATCCGCGGATTCTCCGACGTGTACGTCGTGTTGGTCACCGCGCGCGCCGAGGAGGTCGACAAGCTGGTGGGTCTGGCGGTCGGCGCCGACGACTACATCACCAAACCGTTCGCGCCTCGCGAGGTCGCCGCCCGCGTCCGTGCCGTCCTGCGCCGCGCCCGAGGCACCGACGGTGGGACCTCCCGCGTGGTCGTCGCCGGTCTGACCGTCGACCCCGACTCCCGGGAGGTGACGGTCGACAGCACTCCCGTGGAACTGTCCGCGCTCGAGTTCGACCTGCTCCTGGCCCTGGCCCGGGCGCCGGGCCGGGTGTACTCGCGCCGGCAACTGCTCGAGAAGGTGTGGGGCGGCGACTTCTTCGGTGACGAACGGGTCGTGGACGTGCACATCCGCAGCATCCGCCGGGCGCTCGGTGACGACGCCACCGCCCCCCGCTTCATCGGGACCGTCCGCGGGGTCGGCTACAAGTTCGTGGCCACGGCCGGGGCCGACCGGTGAACCTCGGCGGTTCCCGGTTTCCCGTGCCGAGCCTGACGACGCGGCTGTTCGTCTCCCATCTGCTGGTGGCGGTGGTCGGAGCGCTGGTCACCTTCGCCGTCGTCCGGGTCGCGGCGCCGGCGTTGTTCGACGAACGCGCCCCCGGTCCCGGCGGCGGCCGCAACCGCACGAACGGGTCTTCTCCGTTGCGCGAGGTCGTGGCCGATGCCGTGACGACGGCGTTGCTGCTCGGGGTGCTTGCCGGGGTGATCGCGGCCGCCGCGCTGGGTCTGCTGGCGTCCCGGCGCCTGCTGCGGTCGCTGCGGTCGGTGCGCTCGGGCACCCGGGCGATCGCCGCCGGTGACTACCGGCACCGCATCCCGGTGCCGCCGGAGGTCGAACTTGCCGCGGTCGCCACCGATGTCAACGATCTCGCCATCCGCCTCGCCGACACAGAAGCCCGGCGGGTCCGGCTGCTGTCGGAGGTGGCGCACGAGATGCGCACCCCGTTGACCGTGATCGACGGCTACGCCGAGGGTGTCCTCGACGGTGTCTTCGCACCGGCAGAGCTGGTCCAGATCGAAACCGAGGTGGGCCGGCTGCGCAGGCTCGCCGATGATCTGTCCACCCTGTCCCGGGCGGAGGAGGGCCGTTTGGACCTGCACCCGGACGACGTCGATCTGTCCGGCCTCGTCGTGCAGGTCACGGGCCGGTTGCGCCCGCAGTTCGACGATGCCGGCCTGACCTTGACCGTGCACCCGCCGTCCCGGCCGGTCGTGGTGTGGGCCGATGCCGACCGGATCACGCAGGTGCTGACGAATCTGCTCGGCAACGCCCTCGCCGCGACGGAGACCGGCGGCGTGAGCATCGACATCACCGCCGGTCGAGACGTCGCCACCGTCACCGTCACCGATACGGGCGAGGGACTCGACCCGGACGATGTGGAACGGATCTTCGAGCGCTTCTACCGGGTCCCGTCCCGGCGCCGGGGCGAGCACGATCTCGGCTCCGGCATCGGCCTGACCATCAGCCGGGGCATCGCCCGCGCCCACGGCGGCGACCTGTCGGCCGACTCTCCCGGCCGCGGTCACGGATCACGGTTCACACTGCAGCTGCCCACTCGAAGCGACCACCCGATCCGACACTGACACACCCGCGCCTTCCGCGGCCGTGCGCTACTCCGAGTGCTGCGGCCCCTGCCCGTGTCCCTGGCCCTGCCCGTGTCCCTGGCCCTGCCCGTGTCCGCCGGCCGGCTCCTCGCCGGTCAGGGCTGCCCGGAAGGCCTGCAGATGGTGCTCGGAACCGGTGCGCAGCTTGCCGTACAGGCGGTCGATCGCGTCCTCGTCACTTACCTCGATCGCGGTGGACAGTTCGGCGATGTCGGCGGCCTCGAGTTCGGCCCCGACCGCGTACGCCTCCTCGACCGAGGTCAGACCGCGGGCGAGCCAACCATCGTAGGCGCTCTCCAACTGAGGCTCGGCGTAGGTTCCGGCAGTGAGCCCGGCCGATGGATCGCTCACACCGTACCGACCGAGCAGAGCGCCGACGGCATCGTAGTGACGCTGTTCGCTGGCGGAGATGCGCTCGAAGATCTGTGCCCCCCACTTCTGCGCGAACTGCTGGTACAGATCTCGTGCCAGGCGTTCCTCCTCCCGCATCACCATCAGGTCGGACTGCTCCTGTGTGGACAGCGCACCGCCCGTGCCCTCGTCCGGCTCCTGGGCTGTCGCGACGGCCGTCCCGAATCCGGCGATTCCGATCGTCGCCCCTGCCGCGAGTGCGGCCACTGTCTTCCGCCAGGTGTTCATCACCGGCACCACCTTTCTCTCACCACCGAGTCAACGCACCGTCGGTGAAGAGTTCCCGTCCCGATGTGTGAAGCTTGTGTGAGAGGGCCACCGCAGGGACGGGTTCGGCAGATGCCGGGGTACTCGGCTTCCGCTGAGGGGAGCTATGGGCTTTGGACCCTAGAGAGCCGGTGATGTGATTCGTAGCGTCGGAGTCGGCGGCATCGCGACGAGGAGGCTGGCGATGATTGATACGACGGCGACCCCCATCCCGGCCGGCATCGAGTCGCCCGACGAGGTTCACACCCGGTTGGGCACGTTGCGGTTCTTCGACGGCTTCCCGGACGACGCGACGGTCCGGACGTTGTTCGACAACCTGGACTTTCAGCGTGCCGTGCAGGCGTACCTGCTGGCTCTGCCCGCGCTGAACATGGCGGCGATGCGCAGCGCGCTCCTCGAGTGGGGCCCGGTGAACTCGACGGCGTACGTCTTCGAAGACCTGATGCATCCGCGCACCGTGTGGCTCACGGCTAACACGAGCACGTCGTACACCGCCATCTGGATCGACCTGCGCGACGGTCCGCTCGTGATCGAGGCGCCGCCCGGCGTCCTGGGCGCGATCGACGACAGCTGGGGACGCTGGGTGGTCGACGTCGGCCTGACCGGACCCGACAAGGGCCGGGGCGGCGCCTATCTGCTGCTGCCCCCCGGCTACGACGGTGAGGTCCCCGGCGGCTACTTCGTGGTGCGGACCAACAGCTTCGGCATGGTGCTGTTCGTTCGGGGCTTCCTCGACGAGCACGGCGATCCCCACCCCGCCGTCGAGGTCATCAAGGACAAGACCCGGGCCTACCCCCTCGCGCTCGCGGACCGTCCGCCGTCCATGCGGTTCGTGAACGTGTCGCCCGAACCCATGGTCGGCGTCCCCCCGGCCGACTTCCGGGCGTGGGAAATGCTCGACGAGGTGGTGCAGTCGGAGCCGCCCGAGTCGTCCGATCCGCTCACCCTGGGATTCTTCGCCTCGATCGGCATCCGGCGCGGCAGGCCGTTCGACCCCGACGAGCGCATGCGCGCGATCCTCACCGAAGCCGCCGCGGTGGGTGACGCCACCGGTCGCGCCCTCACCTACCGGTTCCGGCAGTCGGAGGCCTACCGCTACCCGGGCAGTACTTGGCGCGCATTCTTCCTCGGTGGTCATCGGTTCGAGGAGGACGGGGTCGCTCTGCTCGACGCCGCCGCTCAGTTCAACTTCTCGGTGACCGGCGTGAGTCCGGCAGAGGACGTCGAGAGGATCGGCACCGGTTCCCAGTACGTCGTCGCGTGCGTCGACGCCGACGGCGCCCCGTTCGACGGCGGCCGGACCTACCGGCTCCGCGTCCCTGCGAACGTTCCGGCCGGCAACTTCTGGTCGATCCTCGCCTACGACACCCAGACCCGGTCCATGCTGCAGACCGGACAGGAGTGGCCGTCGGTGACGAGCCAGGACCGGGATTTCACCACGAACGAGGACGGCTCCGTCGACGTCCACTTCGGTCCCGAACCGCCCGAGGACGGTCACAACTGGATCCAGACCGTTCCCGGCAAGAGCTGGTGGGCCATGTTCCGGCTGTACGGTCCCCTCGCACCGTGGTTCGACAAGACGTGGCAGCTACCGGACATCGAGCGACTCGCGTAGAGGCGCCGACGCGGCCTCGTCGTGCCCTCCGCCCGGTACCGCGAGATCAGGTCGGTGCGATCTCAGATCTCGCGCCAGCTCTCCCCGGCCATGTCGTGGCCGTGTGCCGCCATGAGCATCAGCCCACCGTCGACCGGAATCGAGCCGCCCGTGAGGTACGACGAGCGCGGCGACGCGAGGAATGCGATGGCCGACGCGACCTCGTTGACGTGCCCGGGCCGGCCGACCGGGTTGCCGGGGCGGTCCTCACGATATGCCTGGGATTCGTCCATGCCCGTCATCGGGGTCGAGATCTCGCCCGGCGCAATCGCATTGACGAGGATGCCGTGCCGTCCCAGCTCGAGTGCGAGGCACTTGGTGAGCATGCCCAGGCCGGCCTTGGCGCTGCAGTAGGCGGCGGCGCCGAGCCGGGGGATGTGCTCGTGCACACTCGTGACGTTGATGATCCGGCCACCGCGGCCGCCCGCGATCATCCGACGGGCGGCGCGCTGAGCGCACAGGAACGGACCCTCGAGGTCGGTCGCGAGAACCTCCCGCCACGTGTCGTAGCTCAGGTCGAGGATCCGGTCCATGTGCCCGGTTCCGGCGTTGTTGACCAGAACGCCCAGGCCGCCGAGCTTCTCGGCGAGCGTGTCGACGACGTCGGCGGTGTCCGGACTGGTCAGGTCCTGGCGGACGACGAAGCAGCGCTGTCCGCGCTCCTCGATCCCGTCCCGGGTGTTCCGGGCCCCGGCCTCGTCGGTGTGGAACGTGATGCCTACGTCGAATCCCTCCGAGGCCAGCACCTCGGCGGTGGCTTTTCCGATTCCCGAATCGGCTCCGGTGACGATCGCAAGTCTCTCGGGTGCAGGAATACTCATGCAGGGCCTGTACCCACTCGTCGTCCCCTCCACGCCGATCGTTGGTCGACGGGCGCTCACCTCGAGTAACGTCATGACCGGTGAGCACAGGAGGTGCACCCATGACGACCTTTGCCGTGACCGACACCGGCGACGGGCTGGATGTCACCGTCGACGGCACGACCCACCGCCTCGGCGTGGCGGACGCGCGCCGGCTCGCACACCGGATTCTCGACGTCGTCCACGCCGCCTATCCCGAACGCACGGGCGCGGGACTCGAATCGTGGCCCACGGAGCGCCTGGAGGAGTTCGTCGCCGACCTCGAACGGACCGTGAACCCGGACCGGCCCGGGCACATTCTCAGGGCCGCTCGGGTGGAGCTGGATCGCCGTCGGGGCGCCGCCCGGTGATCAGGAAGATGACCCGTTCGGCCACGTCCACGGCCTGGTCCCCGAAGCGTTCGTAGAAGCGTGCCACCAGGGCGAGGTCGACGGCGGGGGTCACGCCGTGCGTCCACGCCGGGTCCCGGAGCGTCCCGAGCAGACGGGCGTGGACGGCGTCGAGTTCCGCGTCGGTGCTCCGGACCCGGGTGACCAGCTCCAGATTCGGCTCCGTGAAGACGTCACACAGTCCGCGCGCCATGCCGGCCGTGAGTTCGCCCATCCGGGCGATGTCGTCCCGGACCTCGTCGGGGGCGAGCTCTCCGGGGGTGCGCCGCCGGGCTGCCCGCGCGATGTGCAGGGCGAGCTGGCCCATCCGCGCCAGGTCGCTGCTCATCCGCACCGCCGAGAAGACGAACCGGAGATCGCCGGCCACCGGATGCTGCAACGCCAGGATCGCCACGGCCCGCTCGCTGCACTCGGTGTGCAACGTGTCGATCTGCTCGCCGAGATCGAGCGCCTCCTCGGCCGCGGCCACGTCGCCGTCGAGCAGCGCACGCGTCGACAGCTCCAGGGCCTTCGCCGCGAGCTCGGCGAGACCGCGGAGCCTGCCGGTGAGGTCGCGTAACTGTTGATCGAACGAGGCCCTCATGTACACCGATCCACTGCGCTGTCCTCCGTTGCCGTTACGGGGGTATACCCGGAAGCGGCCCCGTCGACGCCCGGTGGAGGCCCTTCGGGCCGGGGAACCGCCGCCGTCAGTTCTCGGCTTCCTGCTCGCGCTGCCGCCGCAGCCGCTGTGCGGCCGTGTGCGCGCCTTCCCGCTCGAGGGCCTGGAGCATCTTCTCGACCTTGTCCGCAGAGGCGCGCGGCGGCAGCAGCGGGGTAGCCGGATCGACGACCGCCTGGATCAGCACCGGACGGTCGGCGGTCAGGGCGGTGTGCCACGCCCCGTCGACGTCCTCGGGGCGATCGACCCGGATGCCCTCCAGGCCGAGCAGCCGGGCGTAGTCGGCATAGGGGAAGGGCGGGACGGTCTGCGAGGCGGGGATGCGGGCGTCGCCCTCCATTTCCCTCTGCTCCCAGGACACTTCGGTGAGGTCGCCGTTGTCGAGGACGAGGACGACGAAGCGCGGATCGGCCCAGTCTCGCCAGCGGTGGGCAAGGGTGATCAGCTCCGAGATGCCGTTCATCTGCATGGCGCCGTCCCCGGCCAGGGCGATCACCGGACGATCCGGATGGGCGAGCTTGGCGGCCAGTCCGTACGGCATCGCGGACCCCATCGAGGCGAGCGTGCTCGACAGGTGCGCCGGCACTCCCGGCGGCAGTCGCAGGAAACGCGCGTACCAATACACGACCGATCCGACGTCCACCGCCACCTGGGCGTCCGCCGGGAGC
This sequence comes from Rhodococcus sp. M8, assembly GCF_015654185.1. Classification (NCBI taxonomy): domain Bacteria; kingdom Bacillati; phylum Actinomycetota; class Actinomycetes; order Mycobacteriales; family Nocardiaceae; genus Rhodococcus; species Rhodococcus sp. M8. The sequence goes on along the minus strand of NZ_CP064065.1, from coordinate 2,932,065 downwards.
CGGTCGGACAGGGCTGCGACGACAGCCTGCGGATCGAGGACGACGGCCTGCGGATCGAGACCGTCCGGGGGCTCCGTGCACCGTGCGGCGGCGATCCGCCGCCAGTTCCGGACCATCTGCTCGACGTCGCGGCGCCACGGTCCGGCGGTCCGGTGCAGCCGGGGCAGCAGGGCGCGCAGGGTCTCGCGGGCGTCCCCGGCGAGGGGCACCTCGACGGGATACTTGGCGCCGAGGTTGCGGGCGGCGATGTCGATCTGCACTGCACGTGCCTGTCCCGGGGCGGGATAGAACTCCGTCCACGGATCGTTGCTGCCCACGATCAGCAGGGTGTCGCATCCGGCCGTCAGGTCCGCAGAGGCGGTCGTGCCGAGGTGTCCCATGACACCGCAGGCCCAGTCCCGGGACTCGTCGATCACCGGTTTGCCGAGCAGCGACGTCGTGACGCCGGCGCCGAGCAGCTCCGCGACCTCGCCGATCTCCGGGGCCGCGCCGTATGCGCCCTGGCCGACGAGCAGCGCGACCCGTCGCCCGGCGTTGAGCAGGTCGGCGGCCCGGTCGAGATCGGCGTCGGTGGGCAGCACCCGCGGGACCGCGACCGTCGCGGCGCTGGGGACCACGCCGTGGGCGTGCTCCTCCCCGGCGACGTCGGCCTGCTGCACGTCGTGCGGGACGATCACACACGTCGGGCTGGAGGTCGCCCGTGCGGTGCGGAAGGCGTTGTCGAGCACCGCGCCGAGTTGTTCGGGGGTATCGAGGGTCTGCACGTACTGGGCGCACACGTCCTTGAACAGCGTGGGCAGCGCGACTTCCTGCTGGTAGCCGCTGCCCTGGGCCGTCGTCACCACGTGTCCGACGATCGCCACCACCGGTTTGCCGTCCAGCTTGGCGTCGTAGAGGCCGGTGAGCAGATGCACCGCCCCGGGTCCCTGGGTGGCGAGGCACACCCCCACCTCCCCGGTGTATTTCGCGTGCCCGGTGGCCATGAAGGCCGCCATCTCCTCGTGCCGGGCGGTGACGAGCTCGATGTGCTCGGCCGCCCGATCCAGAGCGGCCAGAATCGGGTCGATCCCGTCTCCGGCGTAGCCGAAGACGCGGTGGACGCCCCAGGCCCGGAGCCGGTCGACTATCCCGTCGGCGACGTTGGCCATGCTGTTCCTCCCGGTGGCGCCCGGCGTCCGCCGCGGGCGTCCTTCGTCGTGTCCTCCGGGGCCGGGTGCCCGGTGGGGGACGGGCGAAACCTCGGCGCCGAGCGCGACGAGAATCGTTCGGGGCGGGCGGGCGGGCGGGGTGGTCCGTCCCGGGCGGCACACTGGTCGCATGAGGTTGCTGCTGCTGGCCGACACCCACATCCCTGCGCGTGCGAGGGACCTGCCGGCCCGGGTGTGGGAGGAGGTCGATCACGCCGACGTGGTGCTGCACGCCGGCGACTGGGTCGAGGTTGCGTTCTTCGACGCCCTGTCCGAGCGGTCCGCCCGGTTGGTCGCGTGCTGGGGCAACAACGACGGTGCCGAGTTGCGGCGCCGGATGCCCGAGACCGCGCGCGTGACATTGGAGGGTGTGCGCTTCACCGTCGTCCACGAGACCGGAGCCTCGGCAGGCCGGGACGGGCGGATGTCGGCCGCTCATCCCGACACCGACGTTCTGGTGTTCGGGCACAGCCACATTCCGTGGGACACCACCACGGCGACGGGGCTGCGCCTGCTCAACCCGGGGTCACCGACCGACCGTCGGCGCCAACCGTTCTGCACCTTCGTGACCGCGACCGTCGCCGACGGCGGACTGCACGAGGTGGAACTGCACCGCCTGTGACGGGCGGAAGTCGGATATCGAGCCGAACGACCGGTTCGGGCGTACGGTGGGTGTGCCCCGCCACCGCCCGAGGGAGCCCACATGCCTGCATCCTTCTTTGCGCATCCGCACCAGGCGTTCACCGCAGGTTTCTACCGCGACGAGGACTTCGACTTCGAGGTCCGGTTCCTGCTCGGGCAGGCCGTGCACGGCGCGGCGGACGTCGGCGAGGTGCTCGCCACGATCGCCCCGCTCGGCGAGAAGGATCACGAGAAGTGGTTCGAGGCCTGGGTGGCGCTCGGCAGTCGCGTCCGGGGGCTCGCCGATGCCTCCGCCGAGGCCGGGCACGTCGTCAGCGCCGCGGGCGCATATCTGCGTGCCGCAACGTATTTCGCTACCGCGGTCAACTCCGTGGACGGTCTGGCCGACGACGGCCCGCTGCTGCCGACGTTTCGGCAGCACCGGGCGGCGTGGGACCGGTTCGTCGAGACCACCCCGCACCCGGCCGAGCGGGTGGACATTCCCTACGAGGACGGCTTCCTGCCGGGCTACCTGCTGCGGCCGCTCGGCGAGGAGACCCGCGAACCACGCCCCACCCTGATCCTGAACAACGGCAGCGACGGGCCCATCAGCAGCCTGTGGACCGCCGCCGGGGCCGGCGCCCTCGCCCGCGGCTACAACGTGCTGTTCTTCGACGGTCCGGGCCAGCAGTCCATGCTGTTCGAGCGCGGCGTGCCGTTCCGGCACGACTGGGAGGCCGTGATCACGCCGATCGTGGACTTCCTCCTCCGGTACCCGGAGGTCGACGGCTCGCGCATCGCCCTCTACGGGATCAGTCAGGCCGGATACTGGGTGCCGCGCGCACTGGCCTTCGAGCACCGGATCGCGGCGGCAATCGCCGATCCGGGGGTGGTCGACGTGTCCGCGTCGTGGCTCGCCCACATGCCCAAGAACATGATCGAGTTGCTCGAGAAGGGCGACCGGGAGAAGTTCGATCGCGACATGGCCTTCGGCATGCGGCTGTCGGGCCGGCTCGAGCGCACGTGGCGGTTCCGGGCCCGCCCCTACCGCAGGATGGACTCGTACTTCGACACCCTCACCGAGGTGCTGAAGTACCGGCTCGGCGATCTCCCCGAGTCGATCACGACGCCGCTGTTCGTCACCGACCCCGAGGACGAGCAGTTCTGGCCCGGCCAGTCCCGGCAGCTCGCCGAGCGGCTGCGCGGGGCGAAGGAACTGGCGTCGTTCACCGCGGCGGAGGGTGCCAACTTCCACTGCCAGCCCCTCGCTCGCAGCCTCACCGACCAGCGGATGTTCGACTGGCTGGACACGGTGCTGGCCGACCGGGCCCGCGTCCGGGCCTCCGGCGGCGCGTCGGCACGTGAGGCGGCGGACGGCTGAGCGAGGTGGCCGCCGGGCAGGAGATCCGGCCCGGAGACCTCCTCAGTCCGCGAAGAACAGGGCCGCCGCCGCATCCCGCGCGATCAGGAACCCGGCGATACCCAGCACCCATCCCAGCGCCGAGTCGGCGTGCCGGGCGGTGAACTCGTCGAGACGTCGCAGCAGCGGCTCGATCCGCCGGTGCACGACGAGCCGGCCCACCACCAGCAGCAGGGCCGGCAGCACCATCACCGCGCAGTACCCGGCGAGCAGGCCGGCGCCGGTGGCGGCCGGCAGGCCCGTCGCCACGATCGTCCCGATCGCCGCCAGGTACGGCAGCATCGTGGCGACCTCGACGGTCCCGGCACCGAGCGCGAGCACTGCCACACCGGACGCCGTCCGTTGCCGCTCGAGGGCCCGGGAGCGCCAGTGCCGCAGCCGGCTCCCGCGGCCCGCAACCCGCGCCTTCCCCGAGTCGAATCGCCAGCTCATCGCGAACAGAGCCGCGCCCACCGAGAGTTGCGCCCAGTGCCACGCCGTCGTGTCGCTCCACCGCGCGAGCGCCGCGGCGCCGCTCCGGCCCGCGGACATCAGCACGAGTCCGACGACGAAGTAGAACGCGGCGATCGACAGCAGGTACACCAGCAGGCGGCGTACGGGGGGCCGGCCCGGCACGGTGAGCAACCACAGCGGCACGACGAGGGTGCCGAGACTGGTGCTGTCCACGAGCGCCAGCACCGCGAGCGTGCCCAGGAGAGCGAGGTCCATGGCTCGATGCTCGGCGGTCACCGCACGCGTGTCGTCGGTCTTCGGAACGAGGCGGGGTCCTCCGTCGGGAGGACGAACCGGCCGCGCGCCTGTGCTGTGATGAACGGGTGCCGCGTTGGTCGTCTCTCTCCGTCACCGCGCAGGGCTGGTGTATCGCGGTGGCCGAGTTCCTGCTCGGGCTGCTGTTGCTGTCCGCAGGTCTGTACGAACTCGCCCCCGTCAGGGTGGAGGCTCCGGCGGCCGTGCGTATCGGCCTGCTGGCGGCCGTGTGCGGCGCAGCGGTGCTCCGGGTGCGGCGGCCGGTGGCGGCACTCGTGCTCGGTGCGGTGCCGCTGGGCATCGACCTCCTGCTCGGGCCGTCCCTGCCCGTGTGGCTCGTCTACTCCGACCTGCTCTACGCCGGCGTCCGCTACGGCACCGAGCGGCAGGCACGGGCGCTGCTCGGCCTCGCCTCCGCGCTCTCCGCGGCCTGTTTCGGGGTCGTCTACGTCGTCACCGGGAACTGGCAGCTGCTGGTGCTCACGGCGATTGCGCTGTCCGCGTTCGTCGGCACTCCGCTGTGGTGGGGGCGCGCGGTCCGGTTGCACAAGGACGTCGCCGACGCCGAACGCGCCCGCGCCGAGGCCGTCACCACGATCGCCGAACTCGACCGGCGGGCCGCCGTGGCGGCCGAGCGCAACCGCATGGCCCGCGATCTGCACGACGTCGTCGCCGGGCACCTGTCGGCGATCGCGATCCAGTCCGAGGCCGCGCTGGGCCTCTCCCGCGATGCGTCGTCGCCGACGGCCCGCCGGATGGAGGCGCTGCACGCCGTGCTCGAATCGGTGCGGAGCAACAGCGTCGACGCGCTCGAGGAGATGCGGGAGATGATCGGACTACTGCGGGACCGGCCCGTCCTCGGCGAGACGACCGCGCCCGGGCGGCTGGCCCACCTCGGCAAGCTCGTCGACTCGGCCCACGCCGGGGGCACCGTCGTCCACGTCCGTCGGTCGGGTCCGGGGCGGCAGCTGCCCGTCGCCGTCGACCACGCCGCCTATCGCATCGTCCAGGAGGCCCTGACCAACGCCGCCAAGCACGCGCCCGGCGTCCCCGTCGAGCTGTCGCTGGACGCGCGCGGCGACCGGTTGGAGGTGACCGTGCGCAACCCGCTCCCCGACGGGACGGTTGCCGCGCCGCGCACGCCGTCGGGCGGCCGGGGCCTGGCGAGCATGCGGGAACGCACCGAGCTTCTCGGCGGCCGGTTCCGGGCGGGTCCGTCCGACGGGACGTGGGTCGTGGGGGCGTCGCTGCCGCTGCGCCCGGGAGCGCCGTCGTGATCCGGGTGTTGCTCGCAGACGACCACGGCGCCATCCGCGCGGGGCTGGCGATGATCCTGTCCGCGACCTCCGATCTCGAGGTGGTCGGCGAGGCCGCCGACGGCGACGTCGCCGTGCGTCAGGTGCGGGCGCTGCGGCCGGACGTGGTGCTCATGGACATCCGCATGCCGGGCACCGACGGCATCGAGGCCACCCGCCGGATCCGCGAGACGAGCGATACCCAGGTGCTCGTCCTCACGACCTTCGACGTCGACGAGTACGTCCTGGGTGCGCTGCGCGCCGGCGCCGCGGGCTTCCTGCTGAAGTCGGCCTCCGCGCAGGAACTGACCGACGGTATCCGGCGGGTGGCCCACGGCGACGGCGTGCTGTCCCCGCAGGTGACCCGCACCGTCATCGCGGGCCTGGCCGCCGGTGCCGCCGAACCGGTGCCGCCGCCGACCGGCGTGGACCTGCTCACGGACCGGGAACGCGAGGTGCTCGACTGCCTCGGTGAGGGCCTGGCGAACCAGCAGATCGCCGAGCGCCTGAACATCGGCGCCACCACCGTCAAGACCCACGTCTCCCGGGTCCTGGCGAAGCTGGGGGTGGATTCGCGGTTGCACGCCGCGTTCGTCGCCCGGCAGATCGCGGGCAGGTAGGTCGCCTCCTCCGGAGGGAGGACACCCGGTCCGTCGGATGGCCGACGCGCCGGCGACCGCCTCACGTCAGGGTCGAAGTCATGACGGCAACCGAGACGACGACCCGGCCCGGGCGCATCGTGGCGCTCGACGTCGCGCGCGGCATCGCCATCCTGGGCACGCTCGGCACGAACATCTGGATCTTGACCGACCCGGCCGGCATCGTCGGCTACCTGAACACGCTCGGTTCCGAGCCGTGGCCCCAGCGGATCCTCATGCAACTCGCCCAGGGCAAGTTCCTGGGGTTGCTGACCTTGATGTTCGGGATCGGTCTGGCGATCCAGGCGGCGTCGGCGCGACGGGCGGGACGGCCGTGGCCGGGCGGGTACCGGGTGCGTGCCGCGCTGCTGTTGCTCGACGGCGCGCTGCACTACCTGCTCGTCGCCGAATTCGACATCCTCATGGGTTACGCACTGGTGTCGATGCTCGTGTGTGGTCTCGTCGTCGCATCGGTACGGGCGCGGCTGTGGGTGGCCGTCGCCGCGTCCGCCGCGCACATGCTGCTGCTCACCGCGCTGGTGGCGGTGATCGCGGCCGAGCCGGACTCCGGGGCGCCCACCGCCCCGGCCACCGACGTGTTCGCCACCGGCAGCTGGTGGGATCTGGTGGTGTTCCGGGCCGAGAACGTCGGCGCGTTCCGGGCCGAGGTGATCTTCGTGATCCCGATGACGATCGCGATGTTCCTCGCCGGTGCCGCGCTGTACGAGGCGGGAATCTTCGATCCGGGCAGCCGGGTGCTGCGGCGGAAGCTGATGCTGCTCGGGGCGGTCGCCGCCCCGGTCGACGCGGTCGTGGGATTGTGCGGCGGTGAGGCCGGTGTGCTGGTCGCCCGCTACGGCGTGGCTCCGTTCGTCGCGGTCGGCCTGCTCGCCTGGATCGCGCAGTTCCACGTGACGCCACGGCGGGCGGGGGTGGTCGCGACCGGACTGGAACGCATCGGCCGGACCGCGTTGAGCTGCTACGTCGCGCAGAACGTTCTCGCCTCTGCGCTGTGCTACGGCTGGGGCCTCAGGCTGGCGGCGAGAGTTGATCCGTCGCTGCGGGTGCCGTTCACCGTCGCGGTGTACCTGCTGGTGTGTGCGGTGCTGGTCGTCACGGCGAGCTGGTGGCTGCGGCGGTATCGGCAGGGGCCGGTCGAGTGGTTGTGGCGGGTCTCGTACCAGCGGCTGGTGCGCGAGCCGGCGACCCCTTCCTAGTGGGCCGAATGTCACATTTGGATCGCGGAGCGGAACGCCTGTGACATTCGGTCCGCTGGGAGCGGCTACCCACCGGCGGGGCTATGCGCTAATCTGTGACTCGACCGTGATCAATCCGTTATTAAACGGACCGCTCGAACGTCGAGGACAGCAGATTGGCCCCGTACGCCCGCCACGATGGTGACAACTCCAGCGAAGCTTCCGAACCCGTGGCGCCCCGGCGTGGGGCCCACCGGCGCTCGACCCGGACCGGGCCCGCGCGCCGGTTGCTGACCATCCCCCTGGCGGTCGGCGCCGTGCTCGCGGCCGGCAGCGCCGCGGCCCAGGCGGCGCCCGGGCAACCCCGGGCCGAGGCCGCCCCCGAGCGGCAGCAGCCGACGGTCGGACTCTCGACGGCACCGCAGGTGCTGCAGCTTCCGGACGCCGGCACCGACCGGTACGTCGACCAGCTGCAGCGCGCCGCCGAGCGGGAGGCCGCGCGCCTCGCCGCGGAGGCCGCGGAGCGCCAGCGCGAGGCGGAGCGCCTCGCCCAGCAGGAGGCCGAGCGCCTCGCCCAGCAGGAGTCCGAGCGGATCGCACGGGAACTCGCGAGCCGCCCGAGCGCGGTCTTCCCGACCGTCGGGGCGCTGACCTCCGGCTTCGGTCCCCGCTGGGGAACGGCGCACAACGGCATCGACATCGCCAACGCCATCGGCACGCCGATCAAGTCGGTCACCGACGGCACCGTGATCGAATCCGGTCCCGCCTCCGGCTTCGGGCTGTGGGTTCGCATCCAGCAGGACGACGGCACCATCGGCGTCTATGGGCACATCAACGAGTCGCTCGTGTCCGTCGGCCAGCAGGTGCGGGCGGGCGACGTGATCGCCACGATGGGCAACCGAGGCCAGTCCACCGGGCCGCACCTGCACTTCGAGGTGTGGCAGCCGGGCGGCGCCAAGATGGACCCGATGGCCTGGTTCGGCTCGCGCGGGATCTCGGTACCTCAGGCCTCGCGCTCCTAGTCGGGCGCCGGTACGCCGCCCCGTCGGGGGGCGCGGCGCACCGGCGTCCGGCTCACCAGATCCGCACGCGCTCCTCCTGCGCGAGATACAGCGCATCGCCGAGACGCACGTCGAACGCCTCGTAGAAGGCGTCGATGTTGCGCACCACCCCGTTGCAGCGGAACTCCGGCGGCGAGTGCGGGTCCACGGCGAGCCGGCGCAGCGCCTCCTCGTCGCGGACCTTGGTCCGCCACACCTGCGCCCAGCCGAAGAACACCCGCTGCAGGCCCGTGAGGCCGTCGATCACCGGCGCCTCGGCACCGTCGAGTGCGATCTCGTACGCCTTCAGTGCGATGGACAGCCCGCCGAGGTCGCCGATGTTCTCGCCGATGGTGAAGCTGCCGTTGACGCGATGGCCGGCGAGCGCCTTCGGCTCGAACTCGTCGTACTGCGCGATCAGCGCCGCGGTGCGCTTGCCGAACTCGGTGCGATCGTCGTCGGTCCACCAGTTCTCGAGATTGCCGTCGCCGTCGTACTTGGCGCCCTGATCGTCGAAGCCGTGCCCGATCTCGTGGCCGATGACGGCGCCGATCCCGCCGTAGTTGGCGGCGTCGTCGGCGTGCAGGTCGAAGAACGGCGGTTGCAGGATCGCGGCAGGGAACACGATCTCGTTCATACCCGGGTTGTAGTAGGCGTTGACGGTCTGCGGCGTCATGAACCACTCGTCGCGGTCCACCGGCCCACCGAGCTTGGCCAGGTCGCGGTCGTACTCGGCGGCGTAGCCGCTGCGGTAGTTGCCGACCAGATCGCCCGCGTCGATCGTCACGGCCGAGTAGTCCCGCCACTTGTCCGGGTAGCCGATCTTGGGGGTGAACTTCTCCAGCTTGCGCAGCGCCGCCTCGCGGGTCTGCGGGCTCATCCACTCCAGATCGGCGATGCTGCGCCGGTACGCCTCCTGCAGGTTGGCGACGAGGTGCTGCATGCGGGCCTTGGCCTCGGCCGGGAAGTGCCGTTCCACATACAGCTTGCCGACGGCCTCGCCGAGCAGGTCCTGTACGAGCGCCACGCCGCGCTTCCACCGGTCGCGGATCTCCTGCGCGCCGGTCAGGGTGCGGCCGTAGAACGCGAAGTTCTCGGCGACGAGCGCCTCGGTGAGGTACGGGGCGCGGGCGTGCAGGACCCGCCAGGTGGCCCAAGCCTTCCAGTCCTCGAGGGGCGCGTCGGCCCACAGCCGCGCGAACGTGTCGAGGAAGTCCGGCTGGCGGACAACGATCTCGGCCCACTGCTCCTCGGTGGCGCCGAGCGCGTCGATCCAGCCGCGCCAGTCGAAGCCGGGCCGATCGGAGGTCAGCGCCTCGAACGTCACCAGGTTGTAGGACAGGTCGGCGTCGCGCCGCTTGACCACGTCCCAGTGCCCGGCGGCCAGCCGGGTCTCGAGGTCGAGGACCCGCTGCGGGTCGTGCCCGATGCCCGTCAGCTCGAACATGCGCCCGATGTGCGCGACGTACTGCGCCCGGATCTCGGCGTGGCCGTCCTCGCGGTAGTACGACTCGTCGGGCAGGCCGAGGCCGGACTGCGTCGTGTGCATCAGATAGCGCGACGAGTTCTTCGCGTCGGTGTCGACGTAGTGCGCGACGGCGCCGCCGACCCCGACGCGTTGCAGCCGCCCGAGCACGGCCGCGAGCTCGGCCCGGTCCGCGGCGTCCGCCACGGCGGCCAGCTCGCCGGCGATCGGGCTCAGCCCCGCCGCCTCCACGGCCTCGGTGTTCAGGAAGCTCGCGTACAGGTCGCCGATGCGCTGTGCGTCGGTGCCCCGCTCGGCCGAGGACGCGGCCGCCTCCTCGATGAGGGTGCGGACGTCGACCTCGGCCTTGTCGAACAGCGTGCGGAACGCGCCGTCGAGGGCCCGGTCGGCGGGGATCTCGTGTTCGGCGAGCCAGCGCCCGTTGACGTGCTCGAACAGATCGTCCTGCGCTCGGGTGCTCTCGTCGAGGTGGGTCAGGTCGATGCCCGAGTGCCGAGCCCGGGAATGCTCCACGATGGTCATGTCGTCCATCCTTACACCCATTCTCCGCACCCGGCACGGGCCTGCGCGTGCGCGACCGGCCGTCCCGGCCCGCGACGCGTCCCGCTCGAGTTACCGTGACCGAAGCCTCACAGACACGTGGAAGCGGGGTGAGCATGTGGGTCTGATGGACCCGATCGACGCCGTTCTCATGACGGCGGAGCTGCTGGCCAACCCCATGCACGTCGCGGTGGTGCTGATCCTCGACCCGCCCGAGGATGCCGGCCCGCGGTTCGTCGACGACGCGTACCGGGACGCCCTCGGCCGGGGCGGCGAGGTGGATCCGGTGCTGCGGCGCCGGGCGCACCGGGGAGTGGACACCGGCGGGTGGTGGGCCTGGCGCGACGTGGACGACATCGACCTGAGCTACCACGTGCGGCGGGCATCGCTGCCGCCGGGCGCCGGACGGGAGGAGTTGTGGCAGCTGGTGGGCGCGTTGCATGCCGAGCCCCTCGACCGCTCCCGCCCGATGTGGGAGGCACACCTCGTCGACGGCCTTCCCGACGGCCGGTACGCGCTCTACATCAAGGTCCACCATGCGGTCCTCGACGGGATCGCGGGCCTGCGGATGATCGAGGAGTCGATGTCGCCGGACCCCGATCGTCGGTCGATGTCCCCGTTCTTCGCCACCGGCGGGCAGGACCGGTCCGGGTCCGCACACGGCGGGCTTCCCACCCCGCTCGCCCTGGCCCGCTCGGCCGTCGGGGCGCTCGCCTCCGGGATGGGCCTGGTCCGTCGGACCGTCGAAGGGCAGGTCCGCTCCACGGTGCAGGGCCTGACCACCGACACCACCGTGCTGCCGTTCGCGGCGCCCCGCACCCGGCTCAACGGCCCTCTCGGAGCCGGCCGCACCTTCGCGGCCGCCGGCTGGCCGAAGGCGCGGCTGCGCGCGATCCAGCACGCGGCGGGGGTGACCGGCAACGACGTCGTCACGGCCGTTGTGGCCGGGGCGTTGCGCTCGTGGTTCGCCGAGCACGACGAACTGCCCGGTGACTCCCTGGTGGCGATCTGCCCGGTCTCGGTACGCGGGCGGGAGGACGGCGGGACGGCGGGCAATGCGTTCGGAACCGCGGTGTGCACCCTGGGCACCGACCTCGCCGATCCGGCCGACCGGCTGGGCCTGATCCACCGGTCGATGCAGGTGGCCAAGGAGCGCGTCGCGTCGCTGGGGCCGGTGCCGTCGCTGCTGGTGGCAGCTCCGAGCATCCTGCCAACCATTCTGCTCCCGATGCTCCCGTTCGACCCGAGGGTGCGGCCCGGCTACAACCTCCCGATCTCCAACGTGCCCGGCCCGCGCACCGAGCTGTACTGGAACGGCGCCCACCTCGAGGAGATCTACCCCGTGTCGATCGTGTACGACGGGATGGCTCTCAACGTCACGGTGTGCTCGTATGCCGACCGAGTCGGCTTCGGATATGTGGCCGGTGGGGAAGTAATACCGGACATCGAAGCGTTGATACCTCTGACAGAGCGGTCTCTGTCACAACTGGAGGCCGCGGTAGGAGTGGCGCCATGAGTTCCGACACCGGAGCGACCAGGCGGGTGGACGGCGAGCACCCCCGGACGGAGATGATCGTCGACCCTCGCTTCCTGCCGGTTGCCGACCGGTTCTTCAAGATGTTCCGCGACACCCGGCAGGGCGGCGGGGCGCTGGCCGCGTACCTGCACGGCGAACCGGTGCTCGACATCTGGGCGGGCTGGGCGTCCCGGGACAAGCGCTGGACCCACGACACGGTGGCGCTGTCGTTCTCCACCGGCAAGGGCGTCGCGAGCACCGTGCTGCACCGGCTCGCCGAGCGCGGGCTGGTCGACTACGACGAACCGGTCGCGGCGTACTGGCCCGAATTCGGGGCCGCCGGGAAGGAATCCATCACCGTCCGGGAACTGATGTCGCACCGCGCCGGCCTGCACCGCGCGCGCGGCCTCGTGCCGGGACGCTTCGGGCTGCTCGACTCCGACGCGGTGGCGGCCGCCCTCGCGGCAGCCGCGCCGGACCCGCGCCGGCTCGCCGGCCCCGGCTATCACGCCGTCACCTACGGCAACCTCGTCGCCGAGATCGCCATCCGGGTGACCGGCCTGTCCTTCACCGAGCTGATCGAGCAGGAGATCGCCGGCCCACTCGGTCTGCGCGAGTTCTGGTTCCACGTGCCGCAGGAAGAGCGGCACCGCATCGCCCGGGTGTTTCCCCGGCTGAATCCGACCCCCGCGCCGTGGGCGGTCACCGGCACCGTGCTGTCGCGGCTGCCCGGGTTGCGTGGCGTCGCCGAAGCGGGCATGGCCGAAGGCTTCGACGAGCTGGCCCGCAGCCCTGCGGCGCACGACGCGGTGATGCCGGGGTGGAACGGGGTGTTCACCGCTCGCGCGCTGGCCCGGATGTACGGGGCCCTCGCGAACGCCGGCGAACTCGGCGGGGCACGGCTGCTGAAGGAGGAGACCCTCGAACAGGTCCTGGAGGTGCAGACCCGTCGCCGCGACTACGTGCTCGGTATCCGCCCGAACTGGCGGCTGGGCTACCACCCGGGCTGGGTCGCCCTGCGCGAGCAGCCGCTGCAGTCGATCGGCCACTTCGGCTTCGGCGGCTCCGGCGCGTTCGCCGATCCGGAAACCGGCCTGTCGATCGCCTTCGTCACCAACCGCCTCGGTAGCGTCACCCCCATCTCGGACATGCGGTTCCCGCGCCTCGGCGCCGCGGGTGTCGTCGTCGCCCGGCAGGCGGCCTGACGGCGGGCTACCTGACGGCCTGCCGAGGAGCCCGCACCCCGTGCCGACCCGGGACCTGCCAGTAGTGCACGCGGCGCCCGGTGACCGCCTCGACTACGAACAACAGGATCACCGGCGGCTCTGTTCCGAACCACGGATGACGGTGGGAGACTGGGAAGCGCGAAACGGTTTCGTCTGTCCGAGGAGCGCGGCGATGACCACCCACCGAGAACATGCAGGCCACGAACACGCCCACGGCGAGGGCTGCGGGCACGTGGCCGTGCCACACGGCGACCACGTCGACTATGTGCACGACGGGCATCTGCACCGAGTCCACGACGGACACGTCGACGAGTGTGAACCCGCCGAGCATGTGGCCCACGAAGGACACGACCACGTCCACGGTGAAGGCTGCGGGCACGTGGCCGTCCCGCACGGGGATCACCTGGACTACATCCACGACGGGCACCGGCACGCCGCGCACGACGGGCACTACGACGACCACTGACCGGCGACCTGCGCCCGCCCCTGATGCGACGGTCCGAGCCCGGGGGTCGGACGAGGGTCGTCTCTGCCCACCGCGCGGCGAGTTGATCGAGCGCGGTCGGAAGCCGACACCTTCAGAGCGAACCCATGTGCACGCTCGCGTGGGCCCGCACCAGGACCGCGCCGTCCGGTGCGGTGAGGTGCGTGTCGATCGAGGCGAGTCGCCGGCCCGCACGGGTGACCTTCGCCTCGACGAGCATGTCGGGACCCGGCGCCTCGGGTGAGCGCAGGTAGTCGAGGGTCAGGTTCAGCAGCCGGTACTGCCGGCCGGCGGCGGTGAGGGTCTGGGCCGCCAGTTCGGCGACGGCGTCGGCGACGGAGACCAGCACCCCGCCCTGCACTGCCCCCATGGGATTGGCCATCCACTCCACCGGCGGCACCACCGCGGTGACGTGGCCCTTCTCGACGGTCTGCAGGCGCAGGCCGAGTAGTCCCGCGAGCGGTCCGCGGGCCACCGTGCCGGCGGCGATGCCGGAGACTACGTCGAGCCCGGGGCGGTCGGTGAGCTCCGCCGGATCCGTCCAGGGTTCGGGGGTGGGCCGGGACAGACCGGACACGTCCGCGAACGAGTCTGCGTCGAACACGGCGGGACGATTCACAACCATGGACCGCCCCGTCAGCTGGATCACCAGATCGCCTGCGTCGTCGCGGATCTGCGCGGTGCTCAGTGCCGTGTCCTCGTCCACGTGGACGGCGCGGCCGGTACCGTGCAGATTCCCCTGGGCGGAAATCGGATTCGCGGTCGACGCACTGAGTTGGGTGAGTACGGACCGGGTGTCGCGGCCCTGGCCCCGCCACACGAGGTGCGGGGCGGCGCCGAGCACGACGTCGGTGAGCACACCGACGGACCCGACGGTGGTGCGGCCGCGGTGGTCGAGAAACCGGTTGCCGAGCGGTTGGCGGAACGCCACCGTTCGGGGCTCCCCGGTCACGGTGTCGATACCCATGAAGGCGTTGAGGCGATCGGTTTCGGGGGCGGTGACGGTCACGGGAGGCATCCTGGGATCGGGAGGGACGGAGCGAGGGTTCGCTCGGTCACCGTACCGAGGCCGGGACCGGGGCGTCCCGCCCACCCCGGTCAGCCGAGATGCGCGTGCATCTCCCACACGAGGATCTCCGCGGCCGTGTCGGTGTGGATCCGCTGTCCGCCGGACCCGGTCAGTCGCACGGCGTCACCCTCCCGCAGGGTGCCGGCGCCCTCGAGCTCGGCCGTGCCCTGGGCGACGAACACGTGCAGGTACGGCGCATCGGGTAGGACGACCGTCCGGCCCGGCTGCAGCCGGGCGACCGACAGCCCGGCGTACCTGTTGTGGATGCGGATGGCGGCGTGGTCGCGGTGCTCGGGGATCCCGGTCGCGACGGGCACCAGTCCGCCGCGCATCAGCTCGTCGTCGATCTCGAGCTGTTCGTAGCCGGGGGTGATGCCCGACTCGTCCGGGACCACCCACATCTGGATGAAGCGCACCGGTTCGGCGTGCTCCCCGGCGTGCAGCCCCGTGACGCCGGGCAGTCGCCAGGAGTCGTTCTTCTCCGAGTGCAGGATGCCCGTCCCGGCGCTCATCCGTTGCGCCAGGCCGGGGTAGATGACGCCGGAGTGCCCGATCGAGTCCTGGTGCACGAGGCTGCCGCGCAGCACCCAGGTCACGATCTCCATGTCGCGGTGCGGATGCGTGTCGAAGCCCTGGCCCGGCAGGACTGTGTCGTCGTTGCTGACCAGCAGCAGCCCGTGGTGGGTGTTGTCCGGGTCGTAGTGGTGCCCGAAGGAGAACGAGTGCTTCGAATCGAGCCAGGAGATCTTCGTCGTCAGCCGGTCCTCGGCGCGCCGGATGTCGATGGTCGGGGCGTCGGTCATGGTGTCTCCTCGAAAGGTATCGCGGTTCAGGGTACGGAGCGGAACGGGGCGCGGACGGGCCGGGCCGCGCAGCTTTCGGATGCGCGCCCCGGTCCCGGCGCGCGTTACGGCAACTGCTCGTGTTCGGCCGGGACGGTCCCGAGCCGGCCGGCCTGGAAGTCCTCGAACGCCTGGATGATCTCGGCCTTGGTGTTCATCACGAACGGCCCGTACATCGCCACGGGCTCGCGGATCGGCCGCCCGCCGAGCAGGAACACCTCGAGCGACGCGGTGCGCGAGTCCTGGGTGGCGGCGGCGGTGAACGTGACGCTGTCACCGTTGGGTCCGAACACGGCGGTCTGTCCCGCCCGGATCGGTGCGCGCTCCGCGCCGACGGTGCCGTCCCCGGCGAGCACGTAACCGAGCGCGTTGTACTCCCGGCGCCACGGCAGGGTCACCGAGGCGCCGGGCGCGACGGTCAGGTGGGCGAGGGCGATCGGGGTGTGGGTGACGCCGGGGCCGCGCACACCGCCGATCTCGCCGGCGACGACGCGGACGAGGGCGCCGCCGTCGGGGGAGGAGGCCAGGGCCACCTGGCTGCCGGAGATGTCCTGATATCGGGGCTGCGCCATCTTGTTGTCCCGGGGCAGGTTCACCCACAACTGCACGCCGTGGAACAGGCCGCCGCTGGCCACGACATGTTCGGGCGGGGCCTCGATGTGCAGGATGCCCGACCCCGCCGTCATCCACTGGGTGTCGCCGCCGCCGATGGTGCCGCCGCCGCCGTTGGAGTCCTTGTGCTCCAGGATCCCGTCGATCATGTAGGTGACGGTCTCGAAGCCGCGGTGCGGGTGCCACGGGGTGCCCTTGGGTTCACCGGGTGCGTACTGCACCTCGCCCATCTGGTCCATGTGGATGAACGGATCGAGGAAGCGCTGGTCGATGCCTGCGAATGCCCGGCGCACGGGGAAACCCTCACCCTCGTATCCGACGGGGGCGGTACGGACGCCGAGGACGGGACGGGCGGGGGCGTCGGGCGCGGGGGACGGGATGCGGGGCAGGGTGAGGATGTTGTCTACGGTCACCGCGGGCATGGCGGGCTCCTTCGGCATGTAGTTGACTGTTCAACTACTCTAACCGACCGGCCGGGGGATTTGTTCCAGCCGTGCGACGGGCGCGAGCCGGCCGGTCCGGAAACGGCAAACCCCCTGCCCGAGGGGAGGGGAGGGCAGGGGGTCCGCGCCGGGCGCGTGACGCCCGGCGCCACGTCCCGCCTACGGGGGGAGGGAGGTGGGACGCGGTGTCTGTGACGGCCGATCGTCTCCGTCGGCCGGATGAAGCCAGGATACATACCCGCTGGGGTATGGTCCATCGCTTCGGTGCGCTGAGCGCCGGCCGCAGAGCATAGTTCCTCGCACGGCTCTGCGCCGGGATTTCGGCGATCCCGGGCGGGCGATGAGTTTCCCGCTGCCGGGTGGTCTACCTGCTCGACACCCTCACCCGAGGTACCGTCCGCCCGCTCACACGCAAGGAGTTGAAGATGTCCCGCATGCTCTTCGCCAACCTGGCCGTCAAGGATGTCGCCGCCACCCGCACGTTCTTCGACGCTCTCGGCTTCACCTTCAACGAGATGTTCTGCGACGCCAACACCGCCTGCCTCGAGATCAACGAACAGACCTACGTGATGCTCCTCGAGGAGCCGCGCTTCCGCGATTTCATCACCGGCGACATCTGCGACACCGCCACGGCCCGTGAGGTGCTCATGAGCGTGTCCGCCGAGAGCCGCGACGAGGTCGACCGGCTCGTCGACGCCGCGCTCGCCGCCGGTGGCAGCGACTGGATCACCGCCGGGTCGGAGGAGATGAAGACCGACTTCATGTACGGCCGAGCCTTCCGCGACCTCGACGGGCACGTCTGGGAGGTCATGTGGATGGACGTCGAGGCCGCGGCCGCCGCGATGGGACCCCAGGCCGAGACGTCCGTGCAGACGTAGCGGCCGGCGTCAGGGGTGCTCGGGCAGCCCGAACAGGGCGAACAGCTCGGTGTCGAAGAACACCGTCACATGCACCACCCGGTCGCCCACGACATCGAGCACCTGCAGCTGAAACGGATGGTGCTGCCCGTCCTCGCCTCTCATGTAGAGGCCGAGGGCGGGCTGCCCGTTCGCCACCGTCGGCAGCAGAACCTGGTCTCCCGGCCCGCTCGCCGGGCAATGCGTCCGGATGAGGGTCCCGATCGCCTCGGCGCCGCGGTACCAGCCTTCGAACGGCGGCATCTCCCAGACCGCCTCCTGGGTGAGCATCTCGACGATCGAATCGATGTCGTACTTCTCGAACCCCTCGACCCAGCGCCGCACCAGCGCCTGCGCCTCCGGGCTCTCCGGCTCGACCAGATTCTCCTTCGTCACCTGCGCCTGCTGCAGCTGCGCGCGGGCCCGCTGGAGCAGGCTGTTCACCGCGGCCGTCGAGGTGTCCAGCGCGGTGGCCACCTCCGTCGCCCGCCACTGCAGCACGTCCCTCAGCAGCAGCACTGCCCGCTGCCGCGCCGACAGATGCTGCAGCGCCGCCACGAACGCCAGACGGATGGACTCGCGCGAGGTCACGATCGCCGCCGGGTCCGTCGGGTCGTCCGGCCGACCGTCGTCGCCGAGGGATCCGCCGGGAATCGGCTCGAGCCACGGCACTTCCCCGCGCTCGACGAGGTCGTCGACCGGATCCGAACTCGGCGCCCCCAGCCCCGTCGGCAGCGGCCGGCGCGACCGGCCCTCCAGCGCGGTCAGGCACACGTTGGTCGCGATGCGGTGCAGCCACGTCCGCAGCGACGAGCGGCCGCCGAAGTTGGCGTAGCCGCGCCAGGCGCGCAGGTACGTCTCCTGCACGAGGTCCTCCGCGTCGTGGATCGAGCCACTCATCCGGTAACAGTGCGCCAGCAGCTCACGCCGGTACGGACCGGCGAGCGTCAGAAAGTCGTCCTGCGAATCGAGAACCTGCTCCGTCATGGTGTGCCCCCGCCTGCCCGTCGGTCCGAAGTGCAGTTACGAGCGTGAGCGTAGCCCTGGGGGCCGACAGGAAACAGGGTCTCGAACTATCTGTGCACTCCGGGTACCGTCCAGTAACTGCCCCCGGCCGACAGCCCCGCCGGCAGGCAGCAAGGACGAGGGGGACGCGTGCCCGACATCGCGCCACGACCGACAGGCCCGTACGCCGGGGGACCGCCCGCGTCGGCCCTGCACGTCGACATGCCCCCGCTCGAGCGTTTCGGTCTGCGCGAAGCCGGCCGCACGGTCGTCGTCGCTGTGGTGCTCGTCGTCAGCGTGCTGCTGAAGCTGCTGGCCTGGCCGCTGCGACCCGACGGGCGCGGCCCGGCCGACGCCGCCGCCGAGGGCACCGTCGACGCATTCGAGATCCTCGGCCCCACGTTCGTCAAGCTCGGCCAGCTCATGGCGTCGTCGTCCGGTGTGTTCCCCAAGCCGCTGGCCGACGCGTGCCTGCGCTGCCTGGACGACGTCGCGCCCGTCTCCGCGGACCAGGCCCGCGCCGTGATCGAGGAAGACCTCGGGCATCCCGTCGGCGAACTGTTCGCCCGGTTCGACGACCTGCCGCTGGCCGCCGCGTCCGTCGGCCAGGTGCACGCGTGCGTGCTGCACGACGGGCGGGAGGCGGTCGTGAAGGTGCAGCGGCCCGGCATCGCCCACCGCATGCTCATCGACCTGCGTGCGGCCTACCTCGGCGCGCGCCTGCTGCAGGCCTTCGAGTTCTTCCGCATCGCGAACGCCACCGCCATCATCCGCGACCTGCACTCGTCCACGATGACCGAACTCAACAGTGCGGTCGAGGCGGACCGGCAGAGCCGGTTCCGGGAGTGCATCGGCGCGTTCGGGGACAACACGGTCGTCACCACGCCGCAGGTGTACTGGGACTATTGCGGGCCGCGCGTGATCTGCATGGAACGCCTTCGCGGTGTGCCCATGGACCGCGTGCCCGCCGACGCCGGCATCGACACCCGCCTGCTCATCCGCCGCGGGGTGAAGGTATGGATCGAATCGGTCGTCCTGCACGGGCCGTTCCACGGCGACGTGCACGCCGGGAACCTGTGGCTGCTCGACGACGGCCGCCTCGCCTTCCTGGACTTCGGCATCGTCGGCGAGCTGCCCGAGCACTGGCGCGCCATCCTGCGCGACCTGTTCCGCGCGACCGCCATCGACGGGGACTTCGCCCGCGTGGCGCAAGGCATCCGCGCACTCGGCTACACCAGCGGACTCGATGCCGACGACGCCGAGATCGGCCGGCAGGTGGCGCAGGCCCTCGCTCCGCTCCTCGGCCGCGACCTCGGGCAGCTCCGGCTCAGCGAACTCATCGTCGCGCTGATCCGGCTCGGCAAGCAATGGGGGATCGCCAGCCCGGAGGAACTGGTGCTGTTCGGCAAGCAGCTCGGCTACTTCGAGCGCTACGCCACCGCCCTCGCCCCCGGCTGGGTCATCGGCCAGGACCTGTACCTGCTGCGCAACGTCTTCCCGGAGGAGGTGGCGCGCCGCGCCGGCGAGCAGGGGCTCGAGCTACCCGCATAGCGCGGGCGCGCGGGGCGCGGGGGGGAGCGAATGTATCGTTCAGCTCCTCACGTCGACAGCATGGTCCATTCGCTCGGTTCGAGCCGGAGCGGCCCGACGGGTGCGGAGTGCGCCGGGCGCGTCAGCCCACATGCGTGACGGGTATCGAAGCCCCGGTGACGGCGGCGCCGTCGTCGGAGAGCAGGAACCGGATCACGCGCGCGATCTCGGCGGGCTGCGACCACGAGCGCCGGTTCGCGTCGGGCATCGCCGCCCGGTTCGCGGGCGTGTCGATGACGACGGGCAGCAGCGCGTTGACCCGGACGCCGTCGGCGGCGTACTCGACGGCCAGGGTCTCGACCAGTGCGGTCACGGCGGCCTTCGACGCGACGTAGGCGGCGCCCCCGGCGAACGGCCGCTTCGTCGCCGCGGTCGACATGCAGACCACCGACCCACCGCTGCCCGCGAGCAGGTGCGGCAGCGCCGCGCGGGTCACGGCGTAGGCGGTGCGCACGTTGAGATCCAGCTGGGCGTCGAGGACCTCGATCGGAGTCTCGTGCACCCGCGGCCCCGAGGTGAACCCGCCCACCAGATTCACCACACCGAACAGGGGCGCGGATTCCTCGGCCGCCGCGAGCGAGACGGCCTGCCGCAGCTGCGCCTCGTCGGACAGGTCCGCCTCCACGAGATGCAGACGCGGATGGTCCGCGAGCCGGCCGAGTTCGGTACGAGCCACCCAGGGGACCACGACCCGCCAGCCGGTCTCGAGCAGATGCGTCGTGACGGCGGCACCGAGCCCGCCGGTGCCGCCGGTGACGAGCGCGGTCCGGATCGCGGTCATGGGAATCCTCTCGGCCGAGCGGACGGATGCCCGTCCACGATAGGCGTCGGACGTGCCCGCGCATCGCGATACCGAGCCACACGCGCCGGTTCCGGACATCAACAACCGTCCCGGCGGTTGTCGATGTCCGAAACATGCACTCCGATAGGCGAATCCGGATCGCCGACGGACGGGGTGGTCCTATGCCGTGCGCGACGCCGCGTACGCGCCCTGCCACACCGTGTCGAACGGCGTGTGCGCCCCGACCCGGCCCTCGATGCCGGCGGTGACGAAGTCCTTCGCCAGCGCGACGGCGGCGGGCACGTCGGCGCCCTTGGCGAGTTCGGCGGTCACGGCCGCGGCGAGCGTGCAGCCGGCGCCGGAGACCCGTTCCCGGCCGACCTTCGGCGCGGAGAACACGGTGACCTCCACACCGTCGAAGAGCACGTCGACGGCGTCGTCGCCGGCTAGCTCCACGCCGCCCTTGGCCAGGACGTACCGCGGGCCGAGGGCGTGGATGCGGCGGGCGGCCTCGACGAGGCCGTCGACGGTGTCGATGCGGTCCATCCCCGCCAGGGTGCGGGCCTCGAACAGGTTGGGGGTGACCACCGTGGCCAGGGGCAGCACGGCCTCGCGCAGCGCGTTGTCGGTGTCGAGCGCGGCGCCGGGCTCCTGACCCTTGCAGATCAGCACCGGGTCCAGGACGACGTGCCGCCACGACCGGCGACGCAGGCCCTCGGCGACCACCTCGATGGTCGCGGGGGTGCCGAGCATGCCGATCTTGACGACGTCGAGGTCGTGGGCCGCGGTGGCGGCCTCGATCTGGTCCGCGATGACCTCGGGCGCGATCGGGACGAAGCGGTGCGACCAGTCGTTCCGCGGGTCGAACGAGACGATGCAGGTGGTGGTGCCGACGCCGTAGACGCCCAGCTCCTGGAATGTCTTCAGATCCACCTGCAACCCTGCGCCGCCGGTGGCTTCGGACCCGGCGATGACATAGGCGAGGTCGACCACGATGTACTCCAATCCGATGGGGGACAGACTGCGTGCCGGACCGGAAGGTACCGGCACGTCGGGGGAGACCACGGCTGCCCGCGACGTCGTCGCCGGGTTCGCACGATCGGTCCCGGCACCAGGCTAGCGCGCCCGGCCGTGCGTCCCGGCCGGACGACCCGCGCCGATGACCGGCGTCACATGCGGTCCGGCGCGTGTCGGTGCGGTGCGGCACCATGGGAACCGACCAGTCGAGGCACGACGACAGAAGGTGGGCGGCATGTGCGGTCGGTATGCGAGCACGGTCACCGATCAGGAACTGCGCTCCCTGTTCGACGTGGTGGAGACGGTGGGCGAGCCGCTGCCCCCGTCGTACAACGTCGCGCCGACGCAGACGGTGCGGGTGGTGCTCGAGCGCGCCCCGAAGGACGATCCGGGCGGGGAGGCGGTGCGTCAGCTCCGGTCCGCCCGGTGGGGGCTGGTGCCGTCGTGGGCCAAGGACCCGAAGATCGGCAACCGGCTGATCAATGCCCGCTGCGAGACGATCACCGAGAAACCGTCGTTCAAGGCCGCGGCCGCCCGGCGACGGTGCATCCTGCCGGCCGACGGGTACTTCGAGTGGCAGAAGCGCGAGGACGGCACCAAGGTGCCGTACTTCCTGCACGGCGACGGCGTGCTCGGAATGGCCGGCCTGTACGAGCTGTGGCCGGATCCGAGCCTGCCGGACGACCATCCCGACAAGTGGCTGTGGACCGTCACGGTGCTGACGACGGAGGCCACCGACGCCGCCGGGCAGATCCACGAGCGGTGCCCGCTGGTGCTGCCGCCGTCCTTCCACGACGTGTGGCTCGATCCGGCCCTCACCGACCGCGACGACGTCGACGCGCTGATCGCCTCCGTCCCCGAACCCCACCTGGAGCCCTACGAGGTCGGCACCGCGGTCAACAACCCTCGCAACAACCGCCCGGAACTGCTCGAGCCGGTGTGAGTGGCGCGGGGCCACCGGGGCTCGGGTGGCCCTGCCGTGGCGCGCCTCGCGATCCGAATCACTTTCCATGAAGGGAGGATTCGCGGAATCGGGGGGCGATGCTGTGGAACGCCGTGCTGACGGACGTGCCGACGGGTCTCGACCGGATCGCGTGCCCCGTCACCCTCGCGCAGGGCGTACTCGACGTCGTCGCCTCCGCGCAGACGGTGCGGTACGTCCCGCTGGTTCCCGGGGCGCGGTTCGTGCCGCTGGCGTGGGCCGGGCATGCGCCGGAGTCGGATGTCCCCGAGGCGATCGTCGACCTGGTCCGGCGGGCCGCGGCGGAGGCATGATTCCGGCGAGCGGGTGCCGGCTGTGCTTCGCTGGTGGTTCAGCCGATCCGGACGCCGTCCGTGACGACCCAGATTCCGTCGGCGCTCTCCCGGACGGGCCGGCGCAGCTGGAGCACCACGATGCTGCCGTCCGCCCGGTTGGTCACCTCGACGGTGTGCGGGTCGGCCGCGCGCGCGTCGGTGTCGCTCCATCCGAATCGGTCCGCCACGAACGCCTGCGCGACGAGGGGCGGATCCAGCCGCCACGGCTGGCTACCCTCGTCGACCGCGCGCTGAAGCGCTTCGGCCTGCTCCGGGGTGAGGTCTTCTCCGGGAAAGGACGACCCGGCCGGTGGCGTCGCGTCCTCGCTCGTCGCGGCCGGCGGCGTCTCCGGCGAGGAGGACGCGGGGGCGCTTTCGGCCGTCGTCGCCGGTGCCGGTGCCGACGCGGGAACGGACGCGCTCATGGTCGATTGCGCACCCGGCGTGGTGTCGCCGTCGCCGCACGACGCGACCAATCCTACCGAGACAACCACTACAGCAACAGTTTTCGACAATCGTACCCGCACGGAATCCTCCTCGCGATCCGGTCACCGAGGCCGGGTGAACCGGAACTCCCACGGTTGCTGCCCCTTACCGGTCTGCACCCAGTGATCGTCCTCGATGTGCCGGAGCACCTCGGCGAGGCTTCGGTTCATCTCCGGCGCCCACGCCTCCTGCGGCGGGATGTCCCCCCACGTCCGGGGGACCGGGAAGGTGGGACCGACATAGCGGCGTTCCTCGTCCACCCGGCCGACGAACCGCTTGTACGCGTTGCCGTACTGCGAACTCAGCGTCGCGAGCAGGGAGGCCCACCACGGCGTGCCGCCCGCGTCCTCCAGTACCACGGTCAGCGTCTCCGCGTCCCCGGTTCCCGAGCTCTCGCCCATGTCTACTCCCACCTCGTCCTTCGCGGTGTCCGTCACCGGCGACGGGAGTCGACCTTTTCTCGCTCACCAGCCCCTCGATGTGCTGGAAGAGGTCGTTCTCGCCCATGGGAAGGCTCCCTCGCCGTGGTCGTGCCCCGGGCATAGACGGTATCCGGGGCAGGCAAACCCGTCCGCGTTTCGCAGTCCCACGGCTCGGGTACTCGCAGCCATGAGTATCGAAGACGGTCCCGGCGACACGCTCAGCCCGAGCGAGGGCCTCGATTCCGACGAAGTCCGCAACGACGACGGCGACGAGGTCGTGGACCCGCCGGAGGGCTGGAGCGGGGCCGACCGGTTCGGCACCACGCAGCGGGAGGAGCAGGAAGGCGAGTCGCTGGGCCAGCGCCTCGCCGAGGAGGAACCCGACGTGGCGCCCCCGGAGCCGCTCGAGCGGCCGGTTGCGGCCATGCCGGACGACGAGCTGACCGAGGACATCGTCGACGAGGTCTACGACGGCGGAGGCGACACAGCCGTCTACGACGGCGGAGGCGACACAGCCGTCTACGACGGCGGAGGCGACACAGCCGTCTACGACGGCGGACGCGACACAGCCGTCGTCGACGGCGGACGTAAGCACGCAGAGCTGGTCGAGGGTGTCATCGTCGAGGACTCGCGGGTCGATCGAGGTCAGATCGACGGCAGCCCCGAGGACGGCGAGTCCCTCTTCCCGGTGGTCGAGTGAGATGGGCGCCGCCGGTGACGCGCAGGTGCCGACACGGAGGCGGTCCTGTCGTGGTAGGGGTGTCCGGAAGAGCGATCGATGCAATGATCATTTGTCATGAGTGACAACTCGGGAGTTGCAGGCAGGGGCGGGCTCACCGTCGGCTCGCGGGTGGTGGTGCGTCGTGGCGACGACAAGAGCCGACTGCCCGGAGTGGTGGTCGAGGACTATGCGAGCGAAGCCGCCCGGGCCGGCGAGCAGCTCGGGCGGGACTGGGCGCCGGTGCGCCGGTGGGCCGTCGCGCTGGACGACGGCCGGCTCGTCTTCGCCGACGACGACGAGGTCGAGGCGGAGCCGAAGAAGTCCTGACCGCTGTCCGTACGCCCCGGACCCTCGCGATCAACCCCGCCGGCGTGCCGGCCTTGGACGAACCGGGCGCATCGAGAAGTGCGGTTGGCTCATGCCCTGAATCTGCTAGGTTGATACCTAGCTGATCTAGGCATAGGAGTTCTATGTACCTCGACAAGGACCTGGTGGCGGCCTCGGCGACCCCGCTTGTGCTCGGAATCCTCGCCGACGGCGACTCCTACGGGTACGCCATCCTCAAACGAGTCAAGGATCTGTCCGGTGGACGGATCCAGTGGACCGACGGAATGCTGTACCCGCTGCTGCATCGCCTGGAACGGTCCGGATACGTGTCGGCGTCGTGGGGAAGTTCCGACAGTGGGCGACGGCGCAAGCACTACGCGATCACCGACGCCGGCCGGAGCGTGCTCGCGGAACGGCGCAGTCAGTGGGACGTCGTGGCGGACGCGCTGGACCAGGTCTGGCGCTGCGCCGAGGTGCCCGCGACCCCCGCCGGAGGATGGTCGTGATGGACACCGATGCCGCGCTGGAGTCGCAGATCGGTCAGTGGCGCGGCTACGTCGAGCGTCGTCGCGCGATATCCGCCGCCGACGCCGACGAGATGGAAGACCACCTGCGCGACCAGATCTCGGATCTGTCCGCCGCCGGACTGGGGACCGACGAGGCCTTCCTGGTCGCGGTCAAACGCATGGGCAGCGTGGACGACATCTCCCGCGAGTTCGCGCGGGAGCATTCCGAACGCCTGTGGAAGCAACTCGTGCTGATGCCCGCACCGGACGACGGTGCCACGCGGCCCACACGTGAGTTGTTCGTCGTGCTCGCGCTCGCCGTCGGCGCGGCGGTCGCCCTGAAGGCCGGACTGGCGACACTGGACGAGGGCGTCGTCGTGCGCAACGTCAGCCTTCTCGTGCTTCCGTTCCTCGCCGGGTACTTCGCCTGGAAGCGCCGCGTGACGCCCCGCGGCGCCGCGGCGCTGCTGGTGCCGTTCGCCCTGGTGGAGGTCGTGACGAACGCGTTTCCCTTCGTCCCGAACGGATCGACCGAGGTGATCGCCGCGATCCATGCCCCGATCGCGTTGTGGTTCGTCGTCGGCCTCGCCTACGTCGGAGGCGAGTGGCGGTCCGACCGGCGGTGGATGGACTTCGTCCGATTTACCGGCGAATGGGTCGTCTATCTCACCCTGCTCGCCCTCGGCGGCGGCGTCCTCGTGGGCCTGACGATCGGCGCGTTCGACGCGCTCGGCACGGATGCCGAGTGGGTCGTCGAGGATTGGGTGCTGCCGTTCGGTGCGGCGGGCGCGGTCGTCGTCGCCGCCTGGCTCGTGGAGGCGAAGCAGAACGTGGTGGAGAACATCGCGCCCGTCCTCACCCGCGTGTTCACACCCCTCACAATCCTCATGCTGCTGGTGCTGCTCGCGGCGTTCGCGACGACCGGGAGCGTCGTCGACGTCGACCGAAACCTGTTGATCCTGATGGACCTCATCCTCGTCGTCGTCCTGGGGCTGCTGCTGTATGCGATCTCCGCCCGCGAACCTCACCTGCCGCCCGACCTGTTTGACCGTCTCCAGCTCGTCCTCGTCGTCCTCGCTCTCGCGGTCGACCTGCTCATGCTCACAGCCATGCTCACCCGGATCGCGGAGTTCGGCTTCACCCCCAACAAGGTGGCCGCTCTCGGGATGAACCTGGTCCTACTGGTCAATCTCACCTGGTCGGCCCGGCTCGTCCTCGGGTTCGTCCGTGGCCGCCGCGGGTTCGGCTCCCTCGAACGCTGGCAGACCCGCTACCTGCCCGTCTTCGGCATCTGGGCGGCGCTGGTCGTCTGCCTCCTCCCGCCGATGTTCGACTTCGCGTGACCGTCGGTCACCGAATGCCGGCCGTCGGTCTGTCCACGCCTTTACAACCGGTCCGCAAGGCAGTAATTTGAACGATCGTTCGACCTAATCTGCTGCCTGCCGCCGATCGCCGGCCGAAAGGACCTCCGCATGAGCGCACCCGAGGACGTCGTACTCTCCCGCCGGGAAGGCCACGTCACGACGTGGACGATCAACCTGCCCGAGGCGCGCAATCCGATCTCCGGCGACGACGTCGTCGAGCGGCTGGTGCAGCTGGTGGAGGAGGCGAACGCGGACTACGAGACCCGCGTGGTGATCCTCACCGGCGCCGGCAGCGCGTTCTCGGCCGGCGGCAACGTCAAGGACATGGCCGACCGCGCCGGGATGTTCGGTGGTGCCCCGCATCAGCTGCGTGAGGGCTACCGTCGCGGAATCCAGCGGCTGCCCAAGGCGATCTACCACTGCGAGGTGCCGATCATCGCCGCCGTCAACGGTCCCGCGGTCGGCGCCGGCTGCGACCTGGCCATGATGTGCGACATGCGGATCGCTTCGAGCACCGCATTCTTCGCCGAGAGCTTCGTCAAGCTCGGCATCATCCCCGGCGACGGCGGCGCGTGGCTGCTGCCCCGCGCCATCGGTGCGGCGCGGGCCGCGGAAATGGCCTTCACCGGCGACCGGGTCGACGCGGCGACCGCGCTGGACTGGGGCATGGTCTCCCGCGTCGTCGAACCCGAGCAGCTGCTGGTCACCGCGAACGAACTCGCCGCCCGCGTCGCGGTGAATCCGCCGCACGCGCTGCGCATGACCAAGAAGCTGATGCGCGAGGGGCAGCGCCAGGATCTCGACAGCATCCTCGAGCTCTCCGCCGCGTTCCAGGCCCTCTCGCACCACACCGCCGACCACGGTGAGGCACTCTCGGCGTTCCTCGAACGCCGCACCGGGAACTTCACCGGCAACTGACCGCCCCGGCCCCCGAGCCGCCGCACACAACGAAGGAGAGACGGCCGTGGAGCGGACGATCTTCACTCAGGAACACGACGAATTCCGTTCCATGCTGCGGGATTTCATCGACCGCGAGGTTCTGCCGCATCAGGCGGAGTGGGATGCGCTGGGCCGGCCGCCGCGCGAGTTCTTCCAGCGTCTCGGTGAGCTCGGCGTCCTCGGCATCCAGGTGCCCGAGGAGTTCGGCGGCGGCGGCGAATCGAGCTTCAAGTACAACGCCATCGTGTTCGAGGAGGTGGCCCGGGCCGGCGTGTCGTTCGGTTCCTACACCGTGCACTCCTGCCTGATCCTGCCGTACCTGCTCGAGTACGGCAGCGACGAGCAGCGGAAGCGCTGGCTGCCGGACTTCGCGTCCGGCCGGATGATGACCGCCATCGCGATGACCGAGCCCGGCACCGGCTCGGACCTGGCCAACATCGCCACCACCGCCAAGCTGTCCGCCGACGGCTCGCACTACGTCGTCAACGGCGCCAAGACGTTCATCACCGGAGGCGTCACCGCCGACCTGGTCCTCACCGTCTGCCGGACGGCGCCGTTCGACCCGGAGGACCGCCGCGCCGGCCTGTCGATCCTCTGCGTGCCCACCGATGCCGAGGGGTTCTCCGTCGGTCGCAAGCTGGACAAGATCGGGCTGCACCAGCAGGACACCGCCGAGCTGTCGTACCAGGATGTGCGGGTTCCGGTGGAGAATCTCCTCGGCGAGGAGGGCAAGGCCTTCGGCTACCTCGCCCACAACCTGCCTCAGGAACGCCTGAGCATCGCGCTCAACCAGGTCGGCCAGGCCGCGGCCGCGATCGAGCATGCCGTCGCATACACCAAGGACCGCAAGGTGTTCGGCAAGCCGGTGGCCTCCTTCCAGAACACCAAGTTCGTTCTCGCGGAATGCTCCGCCGAGGTGCAGGCGGCGCGAGTCTTCGCCGACCACTGCCTCGAGCTGCTCGACCGGGGCGAGCTGTCGGTGGCGGACGCCGCCCGTGCCAAGCTGTACTGCACCGAGGTCGCCGGCCGCGTGATCGACAAGTGCCTGCAGTTGCACGGTGGCTACGGCTACATCACCGAATACCCGATCGCCCGCCTCTACGCCGACACCCGCGTCAGCCGGATCTACGGCGGCACCAGCGAAGTCATGAAGACGATCATCGCCAAGGACCTCGGCCTCTAGACGTCCCGGTGGGACCGGCAGAAGGAGCACGAATGTATCCAGGACGCTATGCCTCGATTACCCCGGACAAGCCGGCGGCGATCGAGGCGGCCACGGGGCGCGAGATCAGTTACCGCGAGCTCGAGGACCGTTCGGTGCAGTTCGCGCACTGGCTCCGCGCTCACGGCCTCGGCGCGGGCGACCACCTCGCCGTGCTGTCGGTCAACGACGTGACCGTCTTCGAACTGTACTGGGCTGCAGTGCGTTCCGGCATGTACGTGACGTTCGTGAACACGCATCTCGCCCCGCCCGAGGTCGCCTACATCGTGGACGATTGTGACGCCGCGGCTCTCGTGGTCGCCGCGCCGCTCGTGGACCTCGCGGTCGCCGTGGCCGGCGACACGCCGAAGGTGCGGCACCGCCTGGCGTTCGGCGGCGACGTTCCCGGCCACCTCGGATACGAGGCCGAGATCGCCGCGATGAGCACCACCGCGCCGGTCGACCAGCCCGGCGGGACGGACATGCTCTACTCGTCGGGCACGACCGGCCGGCCGAAGGGGATCAAGCCCGCGCTCAGCGGAGCGCAGGTCGGTGAGCAGGCGGCCTCCAACGCGGTCGGGCTGCTGCAGAGCTTCGGCTTCGACGACGACTGCGTGTACTACGCGCCCGCCCCGATCTACCATGCCGCGCCCCTGCGGTTCGGCGCCGCGGCGCAGGCACTCGGCGGCACAGCGATCGTCGCGGGCAGGTTCGACGCCGAGACCTGCCTCGCCGACCTTGAGCGCTACCGCGTGACCCACAGTCAGTGGGTGCCCACGCATTTCGTCCGGCTCCTGAAGCTGCCCGAGCAGGTCCGCGGCCGCTACGACCTGTCCGCGATGCGCGCCGCCATCCACTCCGCCGCGCCGTGCCCCGTCGAGGTCAAGCAGGCGATGATCGACTGGTGGGGCGAGGTGATCTACGAGTACTACTCGTCCACCGAATCCGTGGGCAGCACCATCGTCTCGCCGCAGGAATGGCTCCGGAAGCCCGGCACCGTCGGCCGCACCGGACACGGCCATGCCAGCCTCGCGCACATCTGTGCCGAGGACGGAACGGAGTTGCCGCACGGACAGATCGGGTTGATCTACTTCGAACGTCCGGGCTACAGCTTCGAGTATCACAACGATCCGGAGAAGACGGCCGAGTCCCGCAACCCGCTCCACCCCACCTGGGCGACGACCGGGGACATCGGATACCTGGACGAGGACGACTACCTCTTCCTCACCGACCGGGCGAAGTTCACCATCATCTCCGGCGGGGTGAACATCTATCCGCAGGAGATCGAGAACGCCCTCGCCTTGCACCCCAAGGTGTTCGACGTGGCAGTGATCGGTGTGCCGGATGCCGAGATGGGCGAATCGGTCAAGGCGGTCGTCCAGCCGGCGGCGGGCGTCGCCGGCGACGACGCGCTCGCCGCGGAGCTGATCGCCTACTGCCGCGACCGCATCGCCGGGTACAAGTGCCCGCGCAGCGTCGACTTCGTCGACGCGCTGCCCCGGACACCCACCGGCAAGCTCGTCAAGGGGACGCTGCGCCCCGCGACCGCCGGAGGAAACGGATGAGTGTTCGACGGGGAACATACGCACGACAGGGCGACACCGTGGCGCCGTCGGAGCGGCAACGGGTGTTCATCGAGGCGGCGCGTCGCGAGTTCGTCCGCAACGGATACGGTGCGTCGTCGATCCGGACGATCGCCCAGGAGGCGGGCGTGAGCCTGTCGGCGCTGTACTACCACTACAAGAACAAGCAGGACCTGCTGCTGGCCATCCTCATCGACGGCGTGAACGCCTTCGACGCGATGTGCGACGAGGAGCTGTCACGCGTCGGTGACGACCCGGTGGAGCGGCTCCGGGCCCTGGTGGTCGCCCTGGTCCGGTTCCGGACCATCTGCCAGGAACAGAGCCTGATGATCGGCACCGAGGTTCGCAACCTGGAACCGGAGAACGCGGCCGTCTACGAGCAGCGGCGGCGTTCCGGAAACGAGTTGCTGGGCAGCATCATCGACGACGGGATGCGATCCGGAGCGTTCACCACCCCCTACCCGGAGGACTGTCGCCGCTCGATCCTGGCGATGACGACCTCGATCGCGAACTGGTACGACCCGGACGGTCCGGACACCCCCGCCGACATCGCGGCCCGGTACGGCGATCTGGCCCTGCTGTTGCTGCAGCCGCGACCCTGACCCCCTCACGGAAGAAGACGACCATGCGTACATCACTGGTACCGTCCGCCGGTGCCCCCGACCCGAGTCTCGCAGCGTTGCGGGCCGAGGTGCGCGCCTTCCTGCGCGAGCAGATCGAGGCCGGCGTGTTCACCCCGGGCGTGGACACCTGGCTCGCCCGCTGGAACACCGACTTCACCAAGGCCCTGGCCGCCCGCGGCTGGGTCGGCATGACCATCCCCACCGAGTACGGCGGGCACGGCCGCACCTTCATGGAGCGTTTCGTCGTCACCGAGGAACTCCTCGCGGTCGGCGCGCCGGTCGCCGCCCAGTGGGTGGCGGACCGGCAGGCCGCGCCCTCGCTGCTCAAGTACGGCACCGAGGAGCAGAAGCGACGGTTCCTTCCCGGCATCGCTCGCGGCGAGATCTGCTGGGCCATCGGCATGAGCGAGCCCGAGTCCGGATCGGACCTGGCGAGCGTGAAGACCAAGGCCGTGCAGGTCGACGGCGGCTGGCGCATCACCGGCACCAAGCTGTGGACCTCCGGCGCCCACCACGCCGACGCCTTCTTCGGGCTGGCCCGCTCCGCCCCGCTCGACCCGGCGCACCGGCACGCCGGGCTGAGCCAGTTCATCGTCCTGCTCGACTCGCCCGGCGTGGAGATCCGGCCCGTGCTGTCGATGTCCGGTGAGCACCACTTCAACGAGGTCGTCCTCGACGACGTGTTCGTGCCCGACGACCTCGTGCTCGGCACGATCGGCGACGGCTGGGCGCAGGTCACCTCCGAACTCGGCTACGAGCGCAGCGGCCCGGAACGCTTCATGTCCACCTTCGGTGTGCTCGCCGGCGCGGTGGACGAGGCAGCCGCCGGCCGCCTGCCGGCCGACCCCCGCATCGGCGCGTTCGTCGGCCGGATCTTCGGCCTGCACCACATGTCGCGCGGGGTGTCCGAGGCGCTGCAGCGGCACGAGAACGCGGAGGTCGCCGCCTCGGTGGTCAAGGTGCTCGGCACGCAGGCCGAGGGCGACATCGCGGACCTCGCCGACGAGCTGGCCGGCGAGAGCGACACCGCTGGTGACGAGTTCGCCGAGCTGGTGCGGTCGGGTGTCATGCAGCGTCCCGGATTCACCCTCCGAGGCGGCACGAGTGAGATTCTGCGCGGGGTCATCGCGCGGGGATTGGGGATGCGCTGATGAGCAACGCGACGAACGGCACGTCGACCGATAACGATGTGGAGATGCGCGAATTCGCGCAGATGCTCGAACAGGTCTTCGGCGAGCGCCGCGGCGACGACCACCGCCTCACCGGGCCGCTGCGCCTCGATCGCGAATTGTGGTCCACTCTGGTCGAACTCGGTCTCGCCCGGCTCACCGGTCCGGAGGCGGACGGGGGCAGCGAGGCGGGCTGGGCCGAGGCCGCATATCTGCTCGGCGCCGCGGGCGCCGGTGCCGCGGCGGTGCCGGTGGCCGAGAACGACCTCCTCGCGGGCTGGCTGCTGCAGCTGTCCGGCTGCAAGCGCGCGGTGACCGATCCGGCGGCGGCACGCACCGCCGCCGTGCTGGCCGCCGACGGCTCGGCCCGGCACGTGCCGTGGGCCCGCGACGTCGACGCCGTGGTCGTGCTGTGGGAGGCGGACGGCACGTGGCGGGTCGCCGACGTCGCCCGCGCCGACGTCGAGGTCACCGAGGCGGTCGACGTCGCGTCCGAGCCGCGCGACCACATCCGTGTCGACGTCGCCGCGCTGTCCGGCGCCGAAGTTCCGGCGGGCACCGCGGAGGAGTTCCTGCGCCGGGGGGCGCTCGCCCGGGCTCTCGCGATGAGCGGCGCGATGGAGCGGGTGCTCGACCTGGTCGTCGAGCACACCACCACGCGTGTGCAGTTCGGCCGTGCCCTGGGCAAGTTCCAGGCCGTGCAGCACCTGGTATCGGACATCGCCGCCGAGGGCGCGCTCGCGCGTGCCGCCGCGCAGGCAGCCGTGACGATCGCCGAGGATTCCGGATTCGGCAGCGACGAAGCGGGATTCGCGATCGCTGCCGCGAAGTCCTGCGCGGGGCACGCCGCGTCGGTGGTCGTGCGCAACGCCCACCAGAGCCTCGGCGCGATCGGCTTCACCATGGAGCACGAGCTGCACCGGCACGCGAACCGGCTGCTGTCGTGGCGCAGGGAGTTCGGCTCCGTGCGGTTCTGGGACGAGGTGCTCACCGCGGCGGCCGTCGACGCCGGGTCCCGGGGGCTGTGGCCGTTGATCGCGGACGGCCGATCGGAATAGGGCATCCGCCGCGGCCCGCTGGACAGGTACCACCGGCCCGGTATGAACTGTGGGGTGACGGCGCGTGTTCCGGCGGTGCCGGACCGACGAGGAGAGGTGCGAGTGCAGGACGAGCAACAGCGCGTGCCCGGACCGGTGAATCTGCGAGATCTCGGCGGACTGCCGCTGACCGACGGCGGTCGCACCGCGCCCGGCGTGCTGTATCGGGGCGACGCCTGCTACACCGGCGACGTGGTGCGCGGCATCCTCTCCGACCGGCCGCCCACGACGGTGGTGGACCTGCGATCCGACGCCGAACGCGGGCACCGCGCCTTCACCTGGCCGGGCGGCACGCACGTGCATCGCCTGTCGCTGCACGCGGACGCCGCGCCGGCCGGGCGCACCGGCCTCGGCCTCGCCGAACTCTACGGCCGGGTGTTCGACGTGGCCGCGCCGCTGTTCGCCGGGCTCGTGCCGGTCGTCGCGCGGGCCGCGGGCCCGGTCCTCGTGCACTGCACCGCCGGCAAGGACCGCACCGGTCTCGCGGTCGCCGTCCTGCTGCTCGCCGCGGGCGTGGAACCGCAGGCCGTCGTCGACGACTACGCCGCCACCGACACGAACATGCCCCTGCTCCTCCGTCGCTGGGAGGCCGTCGGGCTGCGCGTGGGCGGCTCGTCCCCGGGCGGCGACCGGGCGGTGCCGTCCGACCTGTTCCGCGCCCCGGCCGAGGCGATCTCCCCGATCGTCGAACGCCTCGTCGCGCATCCCGGAGGGCCGGGGGCGTGGCTGATCGACCACGGGGCGGGGGAGGACGACGTGCGGCGGTGGCGCGCACGTGCCCGAGGAGAAGACGTGGCTGCAACGGTATACGGAGACAGGAAGGCACCGACGCGATGAGCGAGAACAGCGAGCCGAAAGCCGGGGGATCGGCGGGACTGCCGCTGGAAGGCATCACCGTCGTCAGCCTCGAGCAGGCGGTCGCCGCCCCCATCGCGACCCGCCATCTCGCCGATCTCGGCGCCCGCGTCATCAAGGTCGAACGCATCGGGGAGGGCGACTTCGCCCGCAACTACGACGCCGCCGTGCACGGGCTGGCATCGCATTTCGTGTGGCTCAACCGCGGCAAGGAGTCGATCTGCGTCGACCTCAAGGCCACCGAGGGCGTCGCCGCGGTGCGCCGGCTCGTCGGCGAGGCCGACGTGGTGATCCAGAACTTCGCGCCCGGCGCGGCGGCGCGGCTCGGGCTCGGCGCCGACGAGCTGCGGCGCGAGCGGCCCGAGCTGATCGTGGTGAACATGACCGGTTACGGCACCGAAGGCCCGCTGCGCGAGCGCAAGGCCTACGACATGCTGGTCCAGGCCGAGACCGGGCTGTGCTCGATCACCGGCACCCCGGAGACCGCCACCAAGACCGGCATCCCGACCTCCGACATCGCGGCCGGCATGTACGCGCTCACCTCGATCCAGGCGGCGCTGTTCCGGCGCGAACGCACCGGCGCGGGGGCGACGATCGACGTGTCGATGTTCGACGCGACCGTCGAGTGGCTCGGCCACCCGATGTACCTGCAGATGTACCAGGACACGCAGGTGCAGCGGATGGGTCTGAGCCACGCGTCGATCGCGCCCTACGACGCGTACCCGACCGTCGACGGAAAGATCCTCATCGGCGTGCAGAACGACCGGGGCTGGCGGGCGCTGGTCACCGAGGTGTTCGGCCGCCCGGATCTCGCCGGGCACCCGAAGTTCGCGACGAACATCCTGCGGGTGCAGCACCGCGCCGAGACCGACGCGGTCGTCGCCGAGAACACACGCCGCTTCGAGACCGCCGAACTGGACAAGCGTCTCGCCGCGGCCGGTGTTCCGGCCGCCCGCCTGAACGACATGAAGCACCTGATCGAGCATCCCCAGCTCGCCGAGCGCGACCGCTGGCGGGAGGTCGGCACCGAGGCCGGCGCGGTGCGGGCGGTGCTGCCGCCCATGACCTTCTCCGATGTCGAGATGCGCATGGGTGCGGTACCGGCGCTGGGACAGCACACCGACGCGGTGCTCGCCGAACTCGGCCTCACCGACGAGCAGGTCGCCGGGCTGCGTGCCGCCGGCATCGTGCAGTAGCCGGTAGTCGTCCGGCGCAGTACCCGAACCCGAAGGAGCCCGACGTGCCCCAGCTGCTGCAGCTCGATTCGTCCGCGAACCTGCAGACGTCCGTCACGCGCGAACTGACCCGCCTGTTCGCCGACACGTGGCGCCGCCGCGGACCCGGCTACACCGTGGTCGAGCGGGACCTGCACCGAGACCCGGTCCCGCATCTCGCGGACGCGGAACTGCACTATGCGCCCCGGCTGCGGGTCTCCGGCGTCGCCGTCGATCCTGCGGCCGAGGCGGTGCAGACCGAGCTGATCGCCGAGGTCGCCGCCGCCGACGTCGTCGTGATCGGCGCCCCGATGTACAACTGGTCGCTGCCGTCGACGCTGAAGGCGTGGATCGACCACGTCCACGTGCTCGGCACCACCGTGCCGTTCGACACGCCGGACCAGCCGTTCGCGGGCACGCCCGTCGTGGTGATCTCGAGCCGCGGGCTGGCCTACGGCCCCGGCGACCCGGACGAGGGCCTCGACCACACCGTGCCGCCGCTGCAGCAGGTGCTCGGCAACTCACTGGGCATGGACGTCACGGTCGTGACCGCCGAATACACTCTCGCGTCCCGTATTCCGGCGCTGGCGCCGATGACCGAGCGCTCCACGGCGAGCCTGGACGCGGCGCGCGAGCGGGTGCAGCGGCTCGCGCACGACCTCGGCGCGTGACCGGCGCGGCCGGTCCTCCCGTTGGTTCTCAGGCGAATTCGACGTCGGCTCCGCGCTCGTCAAGGTAGTCCGCGCCAGGGACACTGAGTTCCCCTGGTAGCCGGTCAAGCTCCACATGGAGGCGGCCGGGGCGAGCAGCTCGGTCTGCTGCACCGAGCCCGCGGGTGCGCGGGCAGCCAGGTCGTCGAAGGTCCGTGCGACCAGCGGGAGACGGCCCGGGCCCTTCCGCCGTTCGCATCTGCCCCGGGAGATGCGCCGGTTCTGGTGGGCCGATCGGGCTCCCCACCACGATCCCTTCGTTCGGTCTTGCCGCGCCGCGCTCGAGCGGACGCTGTCGATGTGATGCGTCCACATCGCGGGTCGCTCGTCAGAAGAGTCAAGCTCCCCACCCAGGGGAGCGCCGTCTCGGAAGGACCCTCAGATGATGACCAGCCGTGTCCACATCGCACTCGACGTCGACGACACCAACGCATCGCCCCTCCCTGCTGGGGTGCCCCACCGTCCTGGCCGGCGACATCGCGGCGCGCCGGCGGTGCACGTGCCCGGCACCGGTTCGGAGGCGTGAGATGAACACCCCTGCAGTAGTTGTGGAAGATCTCCATGTCGCCTACGACAAGACGTGGGCGCTCGACGGCCTCGACCTCGAGGTGGGGGCGGGCACGACGCTCGGCGTGCTCGGCCACAACGGCGCCGGTAAGACGACCTTGATTCGCGTGCTCACCACGCTGGTGCGGCCGACCGTCGGCCGGGCGCTGGTCGAGGGCCTCGACGTCGTCACCGATGCGATGGACGTCCGCCGCCGGATCGGGGTCACCGGCCAGTACGCCGGCCTCGACGAGTTCCTCACTACCCGAGAGAATGTGGAACTGATCGGCCGCCTCGCCGGCCTGCGTGGTCGGGCACGGGCTCGGGCCGACACCCTGATCGACCGGCTCGGATTGCACGACCTCGCGTCGCGGCGGGTCGGTGAGCTCTCCGGCGGTTCACGACGTCGGGTCGACCTGGCCGCCAGCCTGGTCGGATCTCCGTCGGTACTGTTCCTCGACGAGCCGACCACCGGCCTGGATCCCATCGCCCGCAGCGCGCTGTGGGACGTCGTCGACGAACTCACCACCAACGGCACCACCGTCGTGCTCACGACCCAGTACCTCGAAGAGGCCGACCGGCTTGCCGACCATATTGTCGTGCTCAGCCAGGGGCGGGTCGCCGCCCGCGGCACTCCCGCCGAGCTGAAGCGGATTGTCGGCGGCAAGGTGGTGACCGCCACGATCCCCACGCACCAGCTCGGCGGCCTGCCGTTCCGCCCCGACGCCGAAAATCCCGGCGAGGACGGCCGGGTCCGTGTCGCACTCACCGTGGGTGACGCGATGACCGCTGCCGAACTCGTCGCCCAGCTCACCCGGGACCGCGTCGCCATCGGCGACCTCGATGTCACCTCGCCCAGCCTCGACGACGTCTTCACCCACCTCACCCACAACGGAGCCACCCGATGAACGCCATGCTCACCACCGGACCCGGGCGCTCACCCGCCGCGGACCAGCTTGCCGCCCTCGTGGTCCGCAATCTGCGCACGAGTGCCCGCGTCCCGCAGTTGCTGATGTTCTCGCTGACCATGCCGATGGCGATGTTGGTCCTGTTCAGTCAGGTGTTCCGCAGTGTGGCGGCCGGACCCGGCTTCCCTCCCGGGGTCAGCTACATCGACTTCCTCACCCCCGCCATGCTGGCAGTCTCCACCGTGATGGCCGGCACCAACGCGGGGGTGTCCGCGGCGATCGATCACACCAACGGCCTGCACGATCGCTTCGCCGCGCTACCCATGCGGGGGGCGCTGCCCGGTGTGGCGCGCACGCTCAACGAAGCCGCATTCACGCTCGCCCGGGCCGCGCTCCTCGGTGTCGCCGCCGTCGTACTCGGATTCGAGTTCCATGGCACCGTCGTCGACGCCCTGGCCGGGATCGTCGTTCTCGCCGTGCTGGCCGCGGCGATGAGTGCCCTGTTCGGGCTCATCGGTGACCGACTCCGCCGTCCCGACGTGGTGCAGTTCGCCGGGATGATGGTGATGATGCCGCTGATGTTCGTCTCGAGCGCCTTCGCCCCGATCGAGACCATGCCCGATTGGATGCAGGCCGCCGCGACGCTCAACCCGGTCGCGCACGCCACCGATGCCCTGCGCGGCCACGAACTCGGCACCGCCACGTTCGGCGACACGGCCACTGCCGTCGTCGCCGCGGTCGCGCTGGGGGCGGTGGTGACGCTCCTGCCCGGCATCGCGCGCCGGGTGCGCGCATTGGTCGCGCGTTGAGGCAGCCCACCTGGGCGGTGCGCCGCGCTGGAGACGAAGATCGCGACCCACCGGGACGACCTCGTCGTGCAGCGCGGACGCACTCCTCGACTAGCGAACAGGTATTCATGACGGTGGTGCGGGCGTGACCCGCGAACGGGTGCAGCAGCCCGGGCAGGGCCTCGTCCGACCGGGCCCGGGCTCAGCGGCGATACCGGATCTCGCCGCGGATCACGGTGCAGCGCACTGCTTCCGCGGTCGGCTCCGCAAGCGCATCGGTGAGCGGGTGGTCGAGCAGCACCAGATCCGCCGGCGCGCCCACCCGCACCCTGCGCGGCTCGGTGCCGGGGTCGTCGAGGGGGGACAGGTAGCGGTCGAGGGCGGCGGCGGCGGTGATCCGCTCCTGTGGACCGACGACGTCGCCGGTGGGGGCGCGACGGTTCGTCGCGGCCGCGATCACCGCCCACGGGTCGAGCGGCCCGTACGGGGCGTCGCTCGACAGGGCGACGGACACGCCGCCGTCGAGCAGGGACCGGCAGCGGTACAGGTCCGGCAGATCCCGGGTATCGACCCGCTCGAGGTAGTCGTCGCCGCGGTGCGCGAGGAAGCCGGGCTGGGTCACCACGCACACCCGGCGACGACGCAGCTCGCCGATCGACTCGGCCGGGACCAGCGCCCCGTGCTCGATCCGGTCTCCGGGACGGGTGCCGGCCTCCTCGAACACCGCGAGCAGCAACAGCAGCGCCTCGCGGCTGACGCAGTGCACCGCCACCGGCCGGCCGCGGGCGTGGGCGCGACGGACGGTGCCGGCCAGGGCCTCGAAGTCGGGCAGTCCCGAGTCGGCGAGAACGATCTTGTACGGGCCGGTCGTCACGGTCGCCGGTCGATCCTCGGGTTCGTCGCCGAGGGGCACCCCCAGCAGGTGCACTCGCTGCGGCAGCGCGCCGGAGACGTGTGCGTCGATCAGCGCGGCCAGCGAGCCCGGCGCCAGATCGGGGGTGGCGTCGGTGATCCCGGTGATCCCGAGGCGGGTCAGGTCCGCGCCCACGGCATCGAGCGGGGGCGGCCCGGTGGCGGGCAGCCGCTCGCGCAGCCAGGCATCCGCCCGCCACACCCGCCCGGTGGGGCGACCTGCGTCGTCGCGCTCCACCCCGGGATGGTCGGCCGAGTCCAGTCCGGCCAGGATCGTCGCCGCCGAGTTGAGCACCCACATCGCGCCGCTGCGGTGCTGCACCCGCACCGGCCGCCGCGCGTGCAGCCGGTCCAGCGCCGCGGCGTCGAGCAGGCCCGCGACCGTCTCGACGTAGCCGACGCCGCGGACCCAGCCGTCGCCGGGCGCGGCGTCCAGCGCCCGGGCCAGGTCGCCGGGTGTGCGCACGTGCGGGGGCCCGCACCGGACCGAGGTGGCGTCCGCGGCGATCGCGTGCAGGTGCAGGTGATGATCGTGCAGTCCCGGCAGCAGCGCCCCACCACGGCCGTCGATCACCTCGCCGTCGGTTTCGAGGCCGACCCCGATCGCCGTGATGCGGCCGTCGCGGACCGCGACGTCGCACCGGCCGGCCGGCAGCGCGACGTCGCGCAGCAGCAGGCCGGTCACCGCGCCGACCCCAGTTCGGCGAGCACCGCGGCGGTGTCGCGACCCGGTTCGGCGACGTCGCCGCGCGGGGCGCGTGGTTGCGGCGTCTCGATCTGCGCGGTGCCCGTCGCGGTGTCGACGTACCACTCGTGGCCTCGCCGGTATGCCTGCGCCGCAGCGGTTTCGGCTCCGTCCAGGGTGGCGGCCACCGTCGCCGACATCGAGATGTCCCACAACACCCCGCCACCGTCGCCGGGTGTGGACATCGCCAGCGCCGCCGCGGTCAGACCCGTGAGTGGATCGGCGATCGCGTCGCCGACGAACATCGGCCCGTCGCCGTCGCGGGCGACCAGTCCCGCGGCCGCGGCGATGTCGTCGCCGAAACCGATCCGGTTCGAGGCGCGTCCGTGCGCGGTGATCGAGATCCAGGTCCCGCCGGTGGCGACGAATTCGTCTGCGTGCAGGCCGAATCCGGCCAGCGCGCGCGGGCGGGACGCCTCGATCACGATGTCGGCGGCCGCGACGAGCGCGGCGAGGGCTGCGCGTTCGTGGGGGAGGGCGGGATCGAGGGTCACGGCCTCGTGGCCGCCGTGCAGCAGGCGATAGAAGTCGGGATTGCCGCGGCGGGCGCCGTCCGGCCGGGACGGTGTCTCCACCTTGATCACCCGCGCCCCCGCCAGGCCCAGCACGTGCGCGCACAGCGGTCCCGCCCACAGCGCACTGAAGTCGACGACGAGCAACCCGTCGACGGGGCGCGGCGCCGGCGGTCGCAGGGGGGCAGGAGCGTGCGCAGGGGTGACGGGTCCGGCCGCGACGCCGAGCAGGTCGGCGCGCTCGGCCAGGTCGGCGCCGGTGTGCTCGCGCAGCCAGGCCTCGACCGCGGGCCACGGGTCGGCCCCGACGTCGGCGCCGACGAGGGCGCCGAGCAGCAGGGGATCGTCGGGCCGGGCGCAGGAGACGGCGGCCCAGCCGTCGGCCGTCGGCAGCAGCCGGCACGAACCGCCGGCCGACGTCGCGCCGCCGCGGCGATGCCCGGTGAAGGCGGCGCGCTCGGCGAGCATGCGCGCCCCGTCGAGCTGCACCGCTCCGCCGGTGACGTCGGCGATCCAGGCGGTGCGTTCCCGCGCGACGGTCGCCGCGCGACCGGGGGGAATCAGGGGTGGCCCGTCGGGACGGCCGGTGAGAGAAGCGATTCCGCTCTCGGCCCAGTCCCGCAGCACATCCGGGCGCGCGGAGGTCGACACGCCGCCGATGCTACAGTCCGCGAAACGACTTCAGGACGGCGGACATGGGCACGGGCGTACGAACCCTCACGGTGGCGGAACTCGCGGGCGGCGCCGCGGACACACCGGTTCTCGGCGACGGCGCCGCCCTGTGCGAACCCGTGCTGCTCGTCGACCTCGACGACGCCGACGCGTCGATTGTCGAGGCCGCGGCCGCCCGGGTGCCGGCACTGGATCGGCTGCTCGTCGGGCGCTGCACGGGCGCCGTCCCGGCCGCCCTGGCGCCGCTGACCGCCGCGCTGGACCTCACGTACGTCGCGGGGCCCGATCCGGCGGACCGGGCGGTGGTCGGCACCGAGGACGTCGACGCGGCGCTCGCCGAGTTCGTCCGGGCGGTGGGGCGGTATCCGCAGTCGGCCCTCGTCGCCGGGCAGGTGCTGCGAATCACCGAGAAGCTGCCGGTGCCCGAGGCGATCGACGTCGAATCGCTCGCCTACTCCACCCTGCAGGGCGGCGCCGAGTTCGGTGGCTGGCTCGACGAGCGTCGCAGGCTCGGGCGGCCGCTGCCGTCGCCGCCCGTCGCGGATCCGGTGCTGATCGACCGCGACGGCGACACCCTGCACCTCACCCTCAACCGGCCCGAACGCCGCAACGCCTACGGCACCGCGCTGCGCGACGCCCTGGTCGAGGCGCTGCGCCTGCCGCTGCTCGACGACACCGTCGCGCGGGTGGTGCTCGACGGTGCCGGGCCGTCGTTCTGCGCCGGCGGTGACCTCGACGAGTTCGGCCACACCCCGGACACCGCGACCGCGCACCTGATCCGCACCCGCGGCGGCGCGGGACGGCTGATCGCCGCGCTCGCGGACCGCACCGAGGTGCGCGTGCACGGGCACTGCGTCGGCGCCGGCATCGAGGTCCCGGCGTTCGCACACCGGATCGTCGCCGCCCCCGACACGCTCTTCCGGCTGCCCGAGGTGACGATGGGCCTGATCCCCGGCGCGGGCGGCACCGTGAGCGTGCCCCGCCGCATCGGCCGCTGGCGCGCGCTGCACCTGTTCGTCACCGGCGTCGCGCTCGAGGCACCGCGGGCGCTCGAGTGGGGGCTGATCGACGAGATCGCCGTCCGCGGGGAGTGAGCGAAGGGGAGTGAGCGAATGTATCGCCCACTCGATCAGATCGAGTGGGCGATACATTCGCTCGGCCCCGAGCGCATGCGAGGGAGGTCAGCCGGCCGCCGACGTACCCGCCCCACGAGTCGCAGAACCGTCCGGCAGCCAGCGGACATACCGCAGTCCGCGGCGTTCCCTTTCGGTCAGTCCACCCCAGATCCCGTGCTGTTCCTTGTTCTTCACGGCATCGTCGCGGCACGGGATGCGGACCGGGCAGGCCGCGCAGATGTCCCGGGCCGCTCGTTCCCGGCGTTGCCGCTCGCCCCAGGTCTCGTCCTCGGGGGCGTAGAAGGTGTCCGGTCCGATGAACCGGCAGCGGGCGTGCAGACGCCAGTGGTGCCCGTCGTATGGGTCCGGGACTTCGGTGGGGCTCGGGGCGAAGGCGGGGAGTGTCATGTCGGTTCCGGGGTCAGGCCATGAGGGCGGTGAAGCGCCAGTCCAGCACGGGTGCCGGCGCGTCGGTGCCGCGGTGGGCGTGGACGATCGAGCGCAGTTCGAGGACGCCTCCGCCGCCGTCGAGGGGCTGGGCGGAGTCGATGTGCAGGTCGCTGGTGAGGGTGTCGCCCTCGTGGACCGGGCCGGTGTGGTCGCACGAGTGCCAGCCGAGGACGGTGACGAGGTTGGGCAGCGCGCGGGTGGCCTGGGCCAGGGCGAGGCCGATGGTGTGGCCCCCGTACACCAGTCGTCCTGCGGCGCCGACGCGTTCGTCGTGGTGGGTGGCGGCGATGTTGAGGGTCAGGCGCGCGAGTTCGGGTGCGCTGGAGACGACGTCGCCGCTGGACCGCAGCACTGCACCGGCGAGCGACGGATCGAAATGCGGTCCCGGAACGCGGGTCCGGTAGGCGGCGAGGTCCCAGTCGGCGGGGGCAGACCACCGCGGCGGTTCCTGCGGGCCGATCGCGGACAGGTCGTCGGCGGGCACGGCGCGCGCGGGATCGGGGGTTTCGCTCAGCGGCAGCATCGCGCACCGGTAGAAGTCGAGGACGGTCTGCCCGTTCTGGTCGACGGTGTTCATGCGCAGCGCCGCCAGCCCGGTGGGCTTGCGGCCGGGCTTGGCCGAATTCTCCTTCAGGCCCACCACTTCGGTGGTGGTGTAGAGCGTGTCGCCGAGGTGGGGGAAGCGGTGGAAGCGCAGGCCGCGGTAGAACAGATTGGCCTTGACGTGGTGGGTGACCAGGGTGGACTGGCCGATCGCCAGGTCGGTGACGAGGCCGGCGTGCGCGACGGGCCCACCGGCGACGGCCGCCGACAGGTGCGCATCGAGGGGCAGGCGCAGCCGGTCGCCGAGGATCGCCTGGTGGGCGGCGGCGAGGCCGTCGGTGATCGTGACGGCCGGGGCGGTGTCGAAGACCTGGCCGACGGTGAGCTCGTCGAAGTAGGGTCCGCCGACCTCGGTGGCGGTGCGTGCGGTGGTCATCTCACTTGTCTCCGATCAGGGCGAGGGTGCGGCGGGCGGCGACGGCGACCGCCTCGTCGAGCATCTGTCCGTCGAGCTGGGCGGCTCCGGCGCCGCGGGCCTCGGCCTCGGCGAGGGCGGCCAGCACCCGTCGGGCCTGCTCGGCCTGCGCGTCGTCGGGGGTGAAGGCCGCTGCGGCCGAGTCGATCTGGGCCGGGTGGATGACCCACTTGCCGTCGAAGCCGAGGTCGGCGGTCCAGCGGGCGGCGCGACGGAAGTCCTCGTCGTCGGTGATGGACA
The DNA here is from genome assembly GCF_015654185.1 of Rhodococcus sp. M8. NCBI lineage: Bacteria > Bacillati > Actinomycetota > Actinomycetes > Mycobacteriales > Nocardiaceae > Rhodococcus > Rhodococcus sp. M8. The sequence continues at coordinate 2,887,995 of NZ_CP064065.1, read as the reverse complement.
GGAACGGTCCGTCGATCGCCTGCACGCCCGCGGCGCGGGCGGCGTGCAGGAGGCGGTCCTGCACGTACAGCCAGTGCTCGGGGGCGGCGGTGCGGGCGCGGCCGAGCGCGGCGCCGAGGTCGGCGTAGCCGAGGATCACCGCGGCCAGCCGGGGGCCGGTGACGATCTCGTCGAGGCGGGTCACCCCGGCCGGGGTCTCGATCAGTGCCTGCACCACGAGGTCGGCATCGCCCGCCTCGGTGAGGATCCGGTCGGTCTCGGCGAGGTCGGCCGGGCCCTCCACCTTGGGCACCACGATCGACGACAGGGCCGGTCCGAGGGCGGCGCAGGCGCGCAGGTCGTCGGCGAACCACGGCGTGCCGGGACCGTTGACGCGGACCGCGATCGCGCGGCCAGTGCCGTGGGTGGACACCAGATCGGCGACGAGGTCGCGGGCGGTGTCCTTGAGGGCGGTGGCGACGGCGTCCTCGAGGTCGAGGACCACCTCGTCGGCCGAGGAGGCCAGCGCCTTGCCGGCCTTGCGTTCGTCGGAGCCGGGGGCGACGAGCACGGCTCGCCGGCGGCGGGGCTGCGCAGGATTCACGGATCAACCTCTGCTGTGGGGCGGTCGGGAACGGGATAAATGTACGGCCATTGTCCGGTCCGGCGCTACCCGGCGCCGACTCATAAGCGAGGACTGGGGCGACACATAGGCCGTTCAAGGGGTGTCTCGCGCCCAGAGGTATTGACATCGCGAGGCCGTGAGGCCAAAAATGGCCGTACAAATGACGGGTGGGATTACAGGTCCCGTGTCGATTCGAGGATTTTTCCGTGAGCTACCTGAGCGACGAAGAGACCTTCCTGGTCAAGACGGTGCGCGAGTTCATCGACCGGGAGGTCAAGCCGTCGGTGCAGGAGGTCGAGCACGCCAACGAGTACCCCGAGAAGTGGATCGAGCAGATGAAGCAGATCGGGATCTACGGGCTGGCGGTGCCGGAGGAGTACGGCGGGATGCCGGTGTCGATGCCGTGCTACGCGCAGGTCACCGAGGAACTCGCCCGCGGCTGGATGTCGCTGGCCGGCGCGATGGGCGGGCACACCGTCGTCGCGAAGCTGCTGTCGCTGTTCGGCACCGAGGAGCAGAAGCGCACGTACCTGCCCCGCCTGGCGACCGGTGAGGTGCGGGCGACGATGGCGCTGACCGAGCCCGGCGGCGGCTCGGACCTGCAGGCGATGACCACCACCGCCCGCCGGGACGGCGACGACCTGGTGATCAACGGCGCCAAGACGTGGATCACCAACGCGCGGCGCGCCGGGCTGATCGCGCTGCTGTGCAAGACCGACCCGGCCGCCACCCCGCGGCACAAGGGCATCTCCATCGTCCTGGTCGAGCACGGGCCCGGCCTGACCGTCTCGCGGGATCTGCCCAAGCTCGGCTACAAGGGCGTCGAGAGCTGTGAGCTGAGCTTCGACAACTATCGGATCTCCGCCGACGCGATCCTCGGCGGCGAGCCCGGGCGGGGCTTCGCGCAGATGATGAAGGGTCTCGAGACCGGCCGCATCCAGGTCGCGTGCCGCGCCCTCGGTGTCGCCGCGGCCGCGCTCGAGGACTCCCTCGCCTACGCGCAGCAGCGCGAGAGCTTCGGGCAGCCGATCTGGAAGCACCAGTCGATCGGCAACTACCTGGCGGAGATGGCCACCAAGCTCACCGCGGCGCGGCAGCTGACCCGCTACGCGGCGGAGAAGTTCGACAGCGGCGAGCGGTGCGACATGGAGGCCGGCATGGCCAAGCTGTACTGCTCGGAGATCGCGATGGAGATCGCGCTGAACGCGGTGCGCATCCACGGCGGCTACGGCTACTCCACCGAGTACGACGTCGAACGCTACTTCCGCGACGCCCCGCTGATGATCGTCGGCGAGGGCACCAACGAGATCCAGAAGGGCGTCATCGCATCCCAACTGGTGGCCCGCGGCGGCCTGTGACCAGCCGTCACTAGGATTCATGGTCGTCATGGGCGAACGCGACACGGAACCGGCGTACGCGCAGCTGTCGCGACGGCTGCGCGAGGCCGTCGACGCCGGTGAGTACCGCGGCGGCGTCCGCCTGCCCACCGAGGCCGAACTCGCGCAGCGTTACGGGCTGAGCCGGCAGACGGTGCGGCGCGCGTTCCAGGACCTCGTCGCCGACGGCGTCGTCTACCGGGTGCCCGGCCGCGGCACGTTCGCCAACGAGGACGGGCGGCGCTACCGGCGCCAGCTCGGCTCCATCGAGGACCTGCTCGACCTCGCCGCCGACACCACGATGGAGATCGTCGCGCCGCTGCGCCGCGGCGTGCACATCGAGGCCGCGAGCCGGCTGCGCCTGGACACCGATCTGGTGCACGCGGTGGTGCTGCGCCGCGTGCACGACGGGATCCCGTTCGCGCTGACCACCGTGTACCTGCCCGATCACGTGGCCGCGCACGTGCAGGGCGCCCCGGAGCTCGCGGCCGGGGCGTCGAGCCGGAACACGGTGATGGGCCTGCTCGAGCCGTACCTCGAGCACCCCATCGTCGAGGCGGCCCAGACGATCACCGTCGCGCGGGCCACGGAAGAGGTTGCGCGCGAGCTGAACTGCGGGCCCGGACATCCGCTGCTGCGGGTGGACCGGCTGTACTCGAACGATGCGGGCGAACCGACCGAGCTGTCCGTCAGCTACTTCCTGCCCGAGCACTACACGTATCGCGTCACCCTCCGCCGCGCCGGGCACCGGCCACTGCGGCCCTGACACAGGAGAAATGGAACATGCGGACCTTCAACGGAATCGACGAGATCGAGGCGGCCGTCGGCGAGGACCTCGGCCACAGCGACTGGCTCGAGATCACCCAGGAACGGGTGAATCAGTTCGCCGATGCCACGGGCGACCATCAGTGGATCCACGTCGACCCCGAGCGGGCGAAGTCCGGGCCCTTCGGCCGGACCATCGCCCACGGCTACCTCACCCTCTCGCTGCTGCCCGTCCTCGGCTCGCAGATCTTCGCCATCGAGGGCCTGAAGATGAAGATCAACTACGGCGCCAACAAGGTTCGCTTCCCTTCGCCCGTCCCGGTGGGTTCGACGGTGCGGGCGACCGCGAAGTTCGCGTCCCTCGAGCGCACCGCCAAGGGCGCGAACCTCACCGTCACCTACACCGTCGAGGCCGAAGGCGCCGAGAAGCCGGCGCTGGTCGCGGAGACCATCGTCGTGCTCGTCGCGTAGCGGTCCACCAGCCTGCGGACGGACGCGGGTACAGGCACGTCGTCCGCGACCCACGGCGCGGCGACCGGCCGGCCCGCGACCGTCCGCAACGGGACCACGCCCGCCCAGGAGCCGTCGCTCATGTCGGGCGCGGACGGGGGTGCGTCGCGGATCTTGACCGTCCACTGCCCCGGCCGGATGGGCAGCGCCAGGGTGGCCGTGGCCGCCAGTTCCTTCCTGGTGTGTGCCCGGGTTTCGGCGCTGCGCCCCGGTATCAGGCCGTCCGACAGGACGTCCAGTGCGCCGGCGGACTCCTCTGCGGACAGGACGGTGACTTCGCCTCGGACCACTGCGGATCGGAAGTTCGCGGACGAGTGGAACAGGTCCTGCGCCACGACGACGCCGTCGAGGATCGACACGCACACGGCCACCGGCGCCCCGGACGTCCCCAGGCGCAGCGCGCCCGCTCCGGTGGAGCCGTGCAGGAGGAGCCGGTCGCCGTCGCGCGCGTAGAGCATCGGTACGACCCACGGCAGGCCGTCGACGACGGTGGTGAACGTGCACGTGACCGCCGCGTCCAGTACCGCGTCGAGGTCGGCCCGCTGGGTCCGGGCCCGTTCGGGATAGCGCCTGATGTTGTCCATGCAGGCGAGCCTCGTCAATATGCGGACCGATGAACAGATCCACAAGACCCGCCGAATCCAGGACCAGTATTGTCGTGCCGTGCCCCGCGTCGCGCCCGTCGTCCATCTGACCTTCGAGCTGCCCGACACCGGCGCCCCCCTGCGGCAGCGTCTCGCCGAGGCCGTCGTCGACCGGATCCGGTGCGGTCACATCCGGGTCGGCGATCTCCTGCCGTCGACCCGCACGCTGGCCGCGGAGCTCGGGGTGTCCCGCGGCTGCGTGGTCGAGGCGTACGACGAGCTGTGCGCCTCGGGCTTCGCTGTGGCCCGGGCGGGCTCGGGTACGCGCGTCGCGGCCGGAGCGGACGTGGCGGCCCGGGCGCACGCCGCATCACACCCGGTCGTGGCTGCCGCGCCGCCGTCGGAGCCGGACCGGGCTCGTCGCGCGCCCGTACTGGACCTGCGGCCGGGCATACCGGACCCGGCGCTGGTCTCGGACGCGGAGTGGCGCCGGGCCTGGCGTGCGGCCGCCGCGGCACCACGCACCCTCGGCGTCGCCGATCCGGATGCGCATCCGGAGCTGCGCCGGGCGCTGGCCGATCACCTCCGGCGGACGCGGGGCCTCGCCTGCGGCCCGGACGAGATCGTCGTGTTGCCGGGCGTCGCCGCCGCGATCCGGGTGCTCGCGATCGCCGCGACGTTGCGGGACCGCGACGTCGCGTTCGAGGACCCGGGGTACGGCCGTGCGCGACGGGCGCTCGTCGGCGAGGGCGCCCGGCCGCGGCCGATCCCGGTGGGGGAGGACGGTCTGGATCCCGACCTGGTGCGGGAGACCGACGCCGCGGTGTACTGCACACCCGCTCATCAGTATCCGATGGGGGCGCGCATGCCGGTGTCCCGTCGGGCACGGCTCGTCGCCCGTGCCGCCGAGACCGGGACTGTCGTCGTCGAGGACGACTACGACGGCGAGTTCCGATACGACGTGTCCGCACTCCCGGCGCTGCGCAGCATCGACGGCGGGCGCGAGTGCGTCGCCTACGTGGGGGCCGCCTCGAAGATCCTGTCGCCGGATCTGCGGCTCGCGTGGCTGATACCGCCGGTCCCGCTGCGTTCGCGGATCGCGGCAGCCGTGACCGAGAGCGGGGAGGTGGCGTGTTCGGTCACCGCGTCCGCGCTGGCCCGGCTGATCGAGTCGGGGGCGCTGTCGCGGCATCTGGCGCGTGCGTCCCGCACGTACCGCGCCCGGCGGTCCGCGTTCGTCGGTGCGCTACGCGATCTCGAGCGGTTCGGCGTGTCGGTGACCGGTATCGAAGCGGGTTTGCACGTGGTGCTGCGTTTTCCGGAGGACGTCGACGACGTGGCGGTCGCCGCCGCAGCACGACGGCTCGGGGTGGAGAGCGCGCCGCTCAGCACGTACAGCGCGGCCCCCGGCGGTCCGCGCGGACTCGTGTGCGGGTACGCGCGGTTGCCGGAATCCCGGGCGGTGGACGCGGCCGACGCGATCGGGGCGGCCCTGCGCGGTGTGTCCTTCGGGCCGTCCTAGCCGCCCAAAGGACGCACCGGCGCCGGAGCCGCCTACGTGTTGCAGCCGCGGGCGGCGACGGGCCACCGGTCGACGACCGTGTCCCCGGCGACGACGATCAGGTCGTCGGCGAGATTGACCGTGGTGCACACGTGATTGGGGATCACCCGGACCCGGGTGCCGAGCGCGGGGCGATCGGCGGCGTCCGGCCACTGCACGGTGGCGTGGTGCTCGGACAGCGCGACGATCCGCGCGTCCGGTGCGCCCAGGATGCGGCCGTAGCCCGTCGCCCAGGCGGCGCGATCGGCGCCGAGCACCTTGCTGCCGGCGTCGAGCACCACCGTGTCGTCACGCGCCGACACCACCGTCGACAGCGCCGTCAGCGCGATCGCGTCCGCACCGGCCGTGCCCAGCTCGAGCTGCTGCGCGTCGCCGAAGACGTACACGCCCGGCCGCAGCTCGGTGGCAGCCGGCACGTCGAGGTGCGCGGTGGGGGTCGAGCCGCCGCTGACCACGCTCGCGTCGTGTCCGGTGGCCGCCACCGCCGCCACCGCCCGGCTCAGTGCCGTCGCCTCGTCCGCCGCCGCGGCGGCCGGCCGACCGGGCCCGTAGGAGTGCCCCGGGAACGTGAACACGCCGCGCACCTCGAGCCCGACCGAGGCGGCCGCGACGGCGACCGACCCGGCCCGCTCCGGGGCGACCCCGGTGCGGTGGTGACCGCTGTCGACCTCGACGAGCACGTGCAGGCCCGGTCGGGCGTGCTCGGCGAGTGCCCGCGCGCCCTCGGCCGAGTCCACCCCGACGGTCAGGCGGACCTCCGCGGCGAGCGCACGCAGCCGGGCCCCGCGCGCGGCGTCCGTCCACAGGGGATACGCGATGAACAGGTCGCGGAAACCGGCATCGGCGAAGACCTCGGCCTCGGAGACCGTCGCGACGGTCAGCCCGACGGCGCCGGCGGCGATCTGGCGACGGGCGATCTCGACGCACTTGTGCGTCTTGGCATGCGGGCGCAGGGCCACGCCACGAATGCGCGCCGCGTCGGCCATCCGCGCGATGTTGCGGTCGAGGACGTCACGGTCGACGAGCAGAGCGGGGGTGGCGGGGACGGCCGGGAACGCGGGCATGGCCGCACTCTATTCGTGGCCCCGACCGGTCCGGCGCCTGCCCGGCGAGTTGCCGAAAATAGAGAGCGGTCGTCCTCTTTCTCGCTATGCTCGGTGCATCGACGTGAGGGAGGTCACATGGACACGACACCGGCGCCCGCCGAGTTCGACCTGGTTGTCCGCGGAGGTCTGTGGTTCGACGGCACCGGCGCACCCGGCGTCGTCCGCGACCTCGGTGTCCGGGACGGCGTGGTGGCGGCGGCGAGCGCCGAACCGCTGCCCATCGGGCCGGACACCGAGGTGATCGAGGCGGAAGGCCGGTGGGTGATGCCCGGCTTCGTGGACCCCCACACCCACTACGACGCCGAGGTGCTCGTCTCGCCCGGCCTGCCCGAGTCGGTGCGGCACGGCGTCACCACTGTCCTCATGGGCAACTGCTCGCTCTCGACGGTGTTCGTGCCGCCGCTCGACGCCGCGGATCTGTTCAGCCGGGTCGAGGCGCTGCCCCGCGAACACGTGCTCGCCGCGCTCGAGCAGGGCAGGACCTGGTCGTCGCCCCGGGAATACGTCGCCGCGCTCGACGCCCTGCCGCTCGGCCCGAACGTCGCCGCGTTCATCGGGCATTCCGACGTCCGGGCCGCCGTCCTGGGGCTCGGCCGCTCCACCGATCCCGCCAGCGCTCCGAGCCGTGCCGAACTCGCCGCGATCGAGGCCGGTATCGAGGACGCCCTCGACGCCGGATTCCTCGGCGTGTCCACCATGACGAATCCCTGGGACAAACTCGACGGCGATCGCTACCGCTCCCGCACGCTGCCCTCGACCCACGCCTCGTGGTCCGAGTTCCGCCGGATACACCGCATCCTGCGCCGCCGCGGCCGCGTCCTGCAGGCCGTGCCGAACCTCAACACCAAGTACGACGTGGCGTTCTTCGCCCTCGCCACCACCGGTCTGGGCCGCAAGCCGATGAAGGCCGCCGTGCTCGCCGCCGCCGACACCAAGGCCGAACGCTGGGTGCACCGCATCTTCGCTCCGATCGCCTTCGCCGCCAACCGGGTCGGCCGCGGCGCCTTCCGCTGGCAGCACCTGCCCACCACGTTCGAGGTGTACTCCGACGGGATCGACCTCGTGGTGTTCGAGGAGTTCGGCTCGGGGCGGGCCGCCCTGCACCTGAAGGAGGAGGTCGCCCGCAACGAGCTGCTGCGCGACGAGGCGTACCGCCGCTGGTTCCGGCAGGACTTCGACAAGAAGTTCTCGCCGCGCGTGTGGCACCGCGACTTCGACGACACCACCATCGTGGAGTGCCCAGACGCGTCGCTCGTCGGTCGTTCCATCGGCGCCGTGGCGCGCGAACGCGGTGTGCACCCGGTGGACACCTTCCTGGACCTCGTCGTCGAACACGGACGGAAGTTCCGCTGGCACACGGTGATCGCGAACGATCGGCCCGAGGTGGCCAACCGGCTCCTGCGGCAGCCCGGCGTGACCGTCGGCTTCTCCGACGCCGGCGCGCACCTGCGCAACATGGCGTTCTACAACTACGGCATCTGCATGCTGCGCCGCATCCACGAGTACGCCGGGCGCGGAAAGCCCGTCATGCCGCTGGAATCGGCGATCCACAAGCTCACCGGTGAACTCGGCGACTTCTACGGCATCGACGCCGGGCACCTGCGCATCGGCGACCGCGCCGACCTCGTGGTGGTCGACCCGGCCGGTCTGAACGAGGACACCGACGCCTACCACGAGGCGCCCATGCCCGAGTTCGGCGGACTGAGCCGCATGGTCAACCGCAACGACGCCGCCGTCACCGCGACCGCGGTGGCCGGGCGCGTGGTGTGCCGTGCGGGCGAGTTCGTGCCCGGCTACGGCGCCACCGTCGGCACCGGGCGCTTCCTGCGCGCGGGCGTCGACGCGCGTGGACCCGTGCCGGCGCGGAGCGGCACCCGATGACGGAAGCGCCGGAGCGAGAACGACACCCGGTCGCGGGGCGGCGCACCCAGCAGCAGCGCCGCACGGCCACGATCGAGCGGATCCTCGACGCGACCGTCGAGGCCCTCGGCGAACTCGGCTACACCGCCACCACCATCGGGGAGGTGTGCCGCCGCTCCGGGGTGTCCTCCGGTGGGGTGTTCCGGCACTTCCCGGCCCGGCTCGATCTGATGGTCGCCGCCGCCGACGCCGTCCGCGAGCGGCAGTTCGCGAACTTCCGGCTCGGGCTCGAACAACTCGGTGGGCCCGGCGACAGCCCCGAGTCGGTCCGCGAGTGCCTGCGGCTGCTGCGGGCCGCGTGCCGCGCCCCGATCAACGCCGCCTGGTACGAACTGCTCGGCGCGGCGCGCACCGATCCCGCGCTGCGCGCCCGTCTCGCTCCGATGGCGCAGCGGTACCACGCCCAGATCGCCGAGTTCGGCCGCACCCTGCCGATCGCCTCCCGGTTCGAACCGGCGGAATTCGACACGCTGCTGTTCACGATCGTGCACCTGCTGGACGGGGAGGCCGTCGCCGCGGTGGTCCACCCGCAGCCCGAGCAGGAGGAGCCGCGTCTCGCTCTGGTGGCCCAGCTGGTGACCGGAAGGTGAGAGCGAAGTAGGTTCGGGTAATGAGCATCGACAACGAATCGGCGCCGAAGTGGTTCGTCGAGGCACTTGCCGCGCCGGTGGAGACCGGCAACGTCGAGGTCGCCGGCGTCTCGATCGCCTACCGCGCGTGGGGTGAGGAGGGCCGTCCCGGCATCGTGCTGGTGCACGGCGGGATGGCGCACTCGCGCTGGTGGGATCACGTCGCACCCCAGCTCGCCGAGGGCCGGCGCGTCGTCGCGCTGGACATGAGCGGGCACGGGGACAGCGGCCACCGCGACGGCTACTCCCTCGAGCTGTGGGCCGCGGAGGTGCTCGCGGTGGCGCAGGCCGGCGGGATCGCCGGGCCCCCGGTGCTGGTCGGCCACAGCATGGGCGGGATCGTCTCCTTCGCGGCCTCCCATCTGTACGGCGACCGGCTGGACGGGGTGGTGATCCTCGACTCCCCGATCCGGGACCTGACGCCCGAGGAGATCGAGATGCGGGCGCAGGCCGCGCGGGAGCGCAGTGGCACGAAGGTGTATCCGACGGCGGAGGAGGCGATGGCGCGGTTCCGGCTGGTCCCGCCCCAGGAGACCGCCGAGCCGTACGTGCTCGAGCACATCGCGCGGCAGTCCATGCGGCAGGTGCCCGGGGGGTGGAGCTGGAAGTTCGACGCCCTGCGGATGACCAAGGACCGGCGCACCAGCCTCGAGAGCTTCGAGGCGAAGTGCCGCATCGCCTACTTCCGCTCGGAGAACGGCATCGTCGGTCCCGACCTGCTGGCCCGGATGCGGCCCCAGTTCGGTCCGGACGCGCTGGTGACGGATCTGCCGGTCGCGGGACATCACCCGGTCATCGACCAGCCGCTGGCGGTGGTCACCGCCGTGCGCACGGTCCTGGCGGCCTGGTCGCCGGCGTGAATCCGATCCGGCCGGTGGCGGTGAAACTGGGGAGCCAGCCGTGGCTGCCGCGGTTCGGCAAGCAGATCGTCACCGTCGACCACACCATCCAGCGGGTCACGTTCGGCCGCGTCACTCTGCTCACCCTGGCCGGCCTGCCGGAGCTCGTCCTCACGGTCCGCGGCCGCAAGAGCGGGGTCGAGCGGAACACGCCGCTGCTGGGCGTTCCGCACGACGACGCCTGGCTCGTCGCCGGCTCGAACTGGGGGATGCCGGAGCTGCCCGGCTGGGCCCGCAATCTCGACGCCGCCGACGAGGCCCGGGTCACCTACCGCGGCCGCGAGACCGTGGTGGTACCGCGACGCTCGGAGGGCAGCGAGCGGGCGATCCACTGGGAGGTGCTGGTGGAGGTGTGGCCCAACTACGAGGTGTACGCCCGGCGCACGGAGCGGGAGATCCCGATCTACGTCCTCGCGCCGTACGAGGACTGACAGGGCTCGCCGAATCGGTCAGGGTCGGCATCGGCCCTCCGACGAGCCCTGCGTGCGGTATCTGCCCGCGTTGCTAGTCTCGAACCGTGCGGGAGGCTTCGGAGTTCCACGTGCGGGCGCCCGGACCGGCCGACGCCGATGCGATCGCTCGGGTGCTGATCGTCACCTGGCGCGTCACGTACGGGCACCTTCTCCCGAGCTCCTTCTTCGACGACGACGCGCTCGAACAGCGGAAGGCCATGTGGCGCTCCATGCTGAACGGGCCGCGGCGGCCGCCGCGACTGCGCGTTGCAGAGGCTCACGGGGAGATTGTCGGGTTCGCTTCTGCAGGCATACCGATAGACGACGAGGACCCCGTCCGAGATCTTCAGCTCTACACCCTCTATCTCCTGCCCGAACACCACGGGAGTGGTGCGGGGCAGGAACTTCTGGACGCGGTTCTGGCCGGGGACCGTGCGCAACTCTGGGTCGCCGAGGACAATCCCCGCGCGCACAGCTTCTATCGCCGCAACGGCTTCCTGCCCGACGGAGCGGAGAAGAACTACCCGGGCACGGCTCTCGTCGAAGTCAGACTCGTCCGATAACCGGCCCCCTGTGACAACCACCGCGAGCGACGGGTATCCCTGTCTGCAGCGCCGGGGCCGGGCGGAACCGCAGTCGGGGCCCGGCGGGGGCTACTTCCCCGGACCGGTCGCCGCGCCCAGTCGGAACACCCGGGAGCAAGGTCAGCGTGTCTCCGGTTCGTCGGCGTAGTAGTCGCTCTCCAAGACCACGGGCGCGACCGTTGCCGGCGTCGTGTCGCCCGCGCGCCGTCGTGCGGAGAACATCGCTCCGCGGGCCGGCACGCGTGGGGCAACCCGCGCGAGACCGGTCGGCTCGGCCATGTCGTCGTAGATCGCCTCGACGCCGCCGCGCATGAAGTAGGTCTCGTGCCAGAACCCGGTGCCGCCGGAGTCGCGCAGGAACGTGCGCCACCAGAGCCGATGCGGGTCGGAGCGGGTCCAGCGTTCCAGACTGTCCAGGTCGCGCCAGTATTGCCGCATCCCGGCGTGGGGCGGAAGCAGGGACCAGATGAAGTCCTCGTGCAGCAGCAGCCCGTCGGGCTTGTCCTTCCACGATCGGTTGATCTGCGGTCCGAGCCCCAGCATCCGCAGCAAGCCGCGAGGACGATTCACGCGCATTCCGAGGTAGACGACGACCAGGTCCGGGTAGCCGGACAGGTCGATTGTCGAACGGTCGACACGCATGACACGGTCCTTCGTCGGCAGGTGGCCGTCGGCCTTCGTTTCGAGCAGACCCTTGAGGTTCTCCAGGTTCACGGCAAATTCCCGTCGGAGGCCGGCAGCAACCAGCGGGTCACCGAGCTTGAAGAGGCCCCTCTGCTCCATCCGCATGCGGCACGTCACCCGGGTCCCGTCGGCCGTCGTGTCGGTCAGATACGCCGCCTCGAAACTGCTCGGTCCCGAAGCCCCGGTGAAGGTGATCTTCGTGTTCGGCTCGTAGTGGACGTACTCGTTGGTCAGCTCGAGCTTGCGTCCCATGAATCTACGGACAGCGACATGCCTGGTACCTACTCCCGGCGGTCCGGCGGTGATCCGGCGTACTTCCAGCAATCCGTCTTGCCATCGGGGAGCGTTGGTCTGGTCCGCGACAAAGGTGAATACTTCGCCGATCGGGCGCGCGATGACAATGCTGTCCTCGACTTCGATCATGGCGGCCTCCTATCCGGCCTCGCACCGCCGCGCCCCCACCGGGTGTGAGTGATGGTGACCGGTCTCAGGTCCCTGAATCTACGTCTTCGGACACGGCATTCATGTCTTCGGACACGGTTTCGGTGCGTAGACCGCTCCCCTTGCCCGAGCACATATTCGATCTTCGAATGACGGCCGGTCGCTGCGGCAGCCGGCGCAACCGGCCGGGGTCGTCCTTCTCGAAAGTTGATCAGCTCACGCCATCTCGGGGACGTGCAGGTGCGCGATGGCGAGCTCGAACTCGCAGGTATCGAGCACCTCGGCGCCCGCCGCGCGAGCCACTTCGGCCCGGATGCTGTCGACGCGTTCTCTGTTGCGTTCCATCGCCTCGGCGCTGTCGAACGTCAGCGACGACACGCCCCGACCCGCGGCGCGGTCGAGCATCAGGCTGGCGCTGCAGAATCCGTCGAGTTCCTCCATCTGGGGCAGTGCGGCCATCTTCCACATGTCGACGCCGCGGTCCATGTGGGCCGGCTCGGTCTTGATCCAGGTGACGCGGCACCAGGCCCCGCGCTCGGAATGGTGGTCGCGATGCATGACAGCGATCTCCCACCGCGAGACCTCCGTGGTGCCGTGGAAGATCTCGGCGGCGGCGTCACGCAGCGTCCGCACCGGGCCCTCGCTGGCGCGTAGCGATTCCTCGTCCCGCCACGAACTGGTCGCGATGCACCGGCCCGAGCCGCGATCGATCAGCAGGGACATTCCGAGGCAGCCCTCGATGTCCGCCAGCGCGGGCATCACGGTGTCGCGTACGTGCTTGATCCCGGCGTCGATGTACGACGGATGCGCGTGAATCGTGGTGGAGCGTGCGAACATGATCGGCACCCTTCTCCTCAGGGCGGCGCCGACGCGGCGTCGCCGGTCATTCCCCCGTGCTTCACCCTGCTCCCTCAATCCGCCGGAGGCAATGGGCGGTGGCCGATTCTCTCCGCGGCCAGGAGCCGTCGCAGTCGTCGCGGGCTCGCGGGGTCTCGTGTTTTCCGAGGTGCATGCCCTCGGTGTCCACAGCAGAACGCTGCGCCGGTGTGGTGTCACCACGCCGTCGGGTGCGTCTGCGCGTTGTCCGACGGGTACGGGAGGCGCCCGTTCCATGGGTCGATGCAACGATCGGAAGGCGTTGCAAACCCGAGACGTCTCCAAGGTGCCGGAGAGCGGGTCTCCAGCAGGAGCAGAGCGGTCGTCACTACCGCTGTGGTGGGACACCCGTCCGGGTCCGGGTCCGATTCCGGGTCACCGGGGACGGGCGGTCAGCCGGCGGGCAGGTCGCGCACGTACCGGCCGGGGGCGGCGTCGAGCGCGGGATGCTGCGCACTGCCGGGTGCGTCCGGCGCGGCGGTTTCCTCCCCGCCGCGGGCGAGCACCCAGTCGGCCCAGGCCTGCCACCAGCTGCCCTGCTGCCGCTCGGCGTTCTCGAACCAGGCATCCGGGTCCGGGCCGGGTGTGCCCCCGGTCCAGTAGTGTGCCTTCGGATTACCCGGCGGGTTGACCAGGCTGGCGATGTGCCCGGAGAAGCTGAGCGCGAATTCTGTTTCTCCACCGAGCAATTGGGTGGTGCGGTAGCAGTTGCGCCACGCGGTCAGGTGGTCGGCGATGGCGCCCGAGACGAACGTGGGCACGGTGATCGACTTCAGGTCGACGGGCGTGCCCAGCACGGCGAGCCGGCCGGGCTCGACGAGCACGTTGTCACGGAAGATGTCGAGGAACTGACCGTGCAGGGCGCCGGGCAGGTTGGTGCCGTCGTCGTTCCAGGCGAGGATGTCGAAGGCCGGTGGGGTGCGACCCATGAGGTAGTTGTTGACGACGTAGTTGAACACCAGGTCGTTCGGGCGCATCCAGGTGAACGCGGACCCCATGTCGCGGGCGCTGATTATGCCCTTGCGGCGGGACCGGCCCTTGGCGAACCGGATCAGGCCGGGCCGGGCGAACGCGCCGAGCAGTGCCGGATCACCGAAGTCCAGCATCGTCACCGCATAGGCCATGCTGTGCACTCGGGTGTCGCCCTGCGCGGCAAGGTGATTGAGCACCGTGGTGGCGATGATCCCGCCGGCGCAGAAACCGATCAGGTTCACGTCGTCGCTGCCGGTGATCTCCCGCACCTCGTCGATCGCCCGGATCACCCGGCCCGCGTACGTGTCGAAGTCCCAGTCGCCCTGCTCGGCGGTGGGATTGCGCCACGACAGCAGGAAGGTCTGCAGGCCCCGGCCCACGCTGTACTCGACGAAGCTGCGTCCCGGCCGCAGGTCCAGGAAGTAGTACCGGCCGATCGGCGGGGGCACCACGAGCACCGGCCGGCGGCGGACCGTCTCCGTGGTCGGGGTGTACTGCAGCACCTCTGCGACCTCGTCGCGGGAGATCACCGCACCCGGGGTCACCGCAAGGTCCTTCCCGACGGTGAAGGCGCCGCGCTGGACCATCGACGGCATGCCCCGGTTCTCGATCAGATCGGAGACGAAGTGCTTGGTGCCGCGTGCGAGGCTGAGTCCGGCGGTGTCGAACGCCTCCTTCAGCGCCGCAGGGTTGGTCCACAGGTAGTTCGTCGGGGCCAGGGCCGCGGTGAGGATGTCGGCGGCGAACCTGGCCTCGGCCGTGCGTCGCGGGCCGATCGCGCGACCGACCTCGTCGACGACTCCGTCGACGGCCTCGGTTGCCGCCAGGTAGGTCTGCCCGAGCCGGCGGTAGGCGGGGTTCGCACTCCACGCCGAGTCGGCGAACCGGCGGTCCCCCTTCGCCGGAGCCACCGTCGACCGGCCGACGGCGATCTTCGCCAGTTCCCTGCCGAACGACACGCCGTGCCGGGCCACCGCCCGGCCGTGACCGAACACGTCGGCCAGGGCGCCGACGGCCGGCCCGAGCCTCGGTGGCGCGACGTCCTCGCCACCCCCGATCGACTCCTCGACGCTCTCACCGATCACGGTTCGTGCCTGGACCATCATGCGCCTCCCTTCGACTCCTGGATTGTCTCACCGAATTGATGCTGTGACGTCCAACAGTATCGAATTACATTAGGCGGTAAGACATTCAGACGGTATGTATCCATGTCGGCATGACGCGGCCGCTCGGGGGCCGGCGCCGGCGAACCGGGACGAGCGTCCAGTTCCACGCCCGCGAGCCGGAGGTGACGGTCGAGACCGCCGCGGACGAGTTCGCTCGGGTGGCGGACACCGCGCCCCCTGAGGCCCTGAGGCCGCAGCCCAGGCTCGTCGGCTCGACCAGGTCCCGGAGATGGTCGCCGACGCCGTGCATCTGCATCGAGGATGCTCCGTCGAGGAGATCGAGGTGGTGCTCGATCACGACCCGAGGCTACCGCCGTCCCGTTGCTGTCCTGACCGCCGAGTCCGGCAGCCCCGTTTCGGCCCAGCCGTGGCTTTCGGCGAAGATCCGCTCCGTGAGGCGCCCGGCTCGGGTCTCGAGCAGATTCATCGGAAACGCGGCGAAGCCATACCGCCGGGGGCACACTCGAGACAGGACTTCGTCTTCCCCGGTCCGGACCGGGGAAGAGGGTTGAGGGCAGGCCGTCGTCCGTGAGGAGCAGCACCCTGTTCGGGTACGACCACACCGTCAACTACGCCACGTGCTTCTGAGCCCGCGGGAGGAGCCGCGACGCGCGTCGCCCTCCTCGTGTCGGCGCGATCGCTCGGGTTCCGCCATCTCACGGCCCGGACCACCCAGTTGCGGCGCAGAAGACTCCGTGCCCAGTGATCGGCGCAATGCTGTCCGGCCTTGCGTCGGAGATTCGGCGGCCGTATCGAGAGATGCGACGTCGAGAAATGACCACGGCATGCCCGGCCTGACCTGACCGCAGAAGGGGAACCGGTTCGTGTACCGACCGACGTTGCGTCGCCGCCGCCCGCGGTGCCGTGCCCGACCGGCGCCTTCTCCACGGCCCGGTCCGTTGACCGCGAACGATCTCGTCCTGCGAGGCACCACTGCCGCCGATCTCGACGCCACAGCGCAACTGCACATCGAGCAGCTGCCTGTCGGGTTCTTCCCCGCTCTGGGGCCGCGTTTCATGCGTCGCTGGCACAGGACATTCCTCGACTCACCGCATGCAGTGGCGTTCGTCGCGGAGCGTCGGTGCGACTCCGGCGAGGACGTGTGCGCCTTCCTGTTCGGATCGACCGACGAATCGGCACACATGCGGGCAGTGCTGGCCGACCGCCGCTGCATGCTGGCCCTGGCCTCGACCGCAGCCTTGTCGCTGCTGCATCACCCACCACTGGCGGTGCGGTTCCTGCGCACACGGGCGGGGCCGTGGACCCGACGCCTTCTTCGCACGATCACCTCACGGCCTGCCGCGCACTCGGCCCAGATCGATCCCGTGCCGGTAGCTCTGCTGGCCGCGGTCGCCGTCCGGCCGCCGCTGCGGGGTAGCGGCGTCGGTGCGTGCCTGGTCGAGCTGTTTCTCACCCATGCGCACGAGCGGGGCGCTGCAACAGCCGAGCTGCTCACCAGCGCCGGCCCGGACGGCGCCGGCGCGTTCTACGAACACCTGGGATGGAGCCCGGTGCGAGAACACCTCACCCGCGACGGCGTCGCCGTACGCAGCTATCGCCACCCCGTCGTGCCTCCGGCCCGCCCCGGCAGTTTCTGCGACCGGTGCGGGACAGATCCCTGATGAATCTGACCCGGCGTCAGCTGTTGACGTTGCTGACCGCGGGCTCGGCCGCCGCAGTGGCATCGTGCGCCGTCGAGTCGACCCCGTCCGAACCTGCGCACCCGGCAACCACGCCGACACCGCAGCAACCTCACCCTGGTCCCGGAGCCGGCCCACTTCGTTCTCCGTTGTCCGCCGACGCGAGTCGCTGGCGGCCGGCCCCAGGCGAAGTGTCCCCGGAGATCAAGCGCACCGCGGCGGCGTTTCTGGAAACCGCCGGCAACTGGAGCGACGACGGGACGGCCGTCGACAACCTCGTCCGGGCCGGCGCGTCACCGGCGGCGGCAGCGACCGCGTCCGTCCTCCAACCGTCCACCGCCCGCGCCGGGGAACTGACCGTGGTCTATCCGCAGTACGGCGGGCTGGCCCGCGACACCGCGGCGGTGATCGCCTTGGTCGGTCAGAACCTGCGCACCGTCTCGGGGCCCTGGATCCGAGAACTCGTCGTGGACGTGCGGCTGGCCCGAGAACCCGGCGGCAGCTGGACCGTCGAGCGAGTCGTCCCACCGACCTCGCTGGGTTCGCCGCTGCCGTTGACCGACACGGCCGCAGCGGTGCTCGCCAACCCGAAGATCGTCCTGCCGGACCCCGCCCGGAGCGACGTCCGCACCGGCAGGATCGACACCCAGCTGCTGGCGATACTCCACGCACTGTCCCGGGAGTTCACCCTGACAGTCCAGGTGATGCATACCGGCCACATCCAGACGGTGTTTCCGACCGCGCGGGTGTCCAACCACGCCGTCGGACGAGCCGTGGACATCCGCGAGATCGACGGTCGGCCGGTGGTCGCCCCGGCCGGTGACGATCGACCGCTTCGACTGATGCGGCGAGCCGCCGAGTTGGGGGCCACCGAGGTCGGTGGACCTGTCGACCTCAACGGAGTACGCAAGGGCTTCTTCTCCGACCGCGTCCACCACGATCACATCCACCTCGGTATCACCCCCGGCGACCCGCCGGCGCACCTGCGGTAGGGTGCTCGTCCCTGCAGGAGCTGCACCAGGTCACCGCATCGGGCACCCACAGCAGCGGCTTCTGCTTTGCCCGCAGATGGTGGTAGGTCGGACCGTCGTTCCATCGCCGAAGCACGCCAGGCGCGGACCCGGGTCGAAGCAGCCGCTCGCGCGCAGGAGCAGGCTGCGCGGGCGGCGGTGGTGCATCTGCGCCGCCCTGGGCTGTCGGTGCGGGATATCGCAGTGATCCTCGGTGTCAGTCCGCAACGGGATTTGCAGCTCGACCGTGAGGCAGTCCGAAAAGCGAGTATCTCGTTTCATGTCGGTGCGGGGGTGTCATGGGCCGTATGGCGCCTGGGCGCTCGTCGTATCGGACGGTGCGGCTGTCGCCAGCGGCAGGGAAGTGTTCGACCGGGAGGCCGAAACGATGCCGCGTCGGGGCCGGTGCGATTATCGTCGGCACTCGATGGACACCGGCTGGGACGAACACGCGGTGCGGGCGCTGCGTGCCGCTCTGCACACGAGTACCGACACGGTCCTCGAGCTGGTGCGGGGACGACCCGCCGATGCGGTCTTGCAGTTGATCGGTGACGCGCTCGTCGCGGCCGTCGACGATCGGCTGCCCGGAGCGCGGGAGGTGGCCGCCCGGTGCGCCGCGGCGCTGCACGTGCGTGGCTGGACCGGAGACGCGGAGCTCGCCGACCAGCTCGAGGCCGCACTGGGCCGGGCCACTCCGATGCTCCGGCCACTGGCGGTCGATCTCGACGAGCTGTCCTCGCTGCTCGAAGGCGACGTCGTCTACGGCGGCGGCCGTCTCGACCTCGAGACCGGGCAGACGTGGCCGGCCATGGTCATCGACGAGATGTCCGACGACGACGCGGACGGCGACCCTGACCGCTGGTTGTTCGTCGAGTGCGTCGGATCGCGCCCCGGTTACCGCGACATGGAGGTGTTCCTCGACTCGGTGGCCGATCCCGCCCTGGCCGAGCAGCTGCGCATCGCGCTCGGTGGGCGAGGCGCTTTCCGCCGCTTCAAGGACGTGCTCTCGCAGTCGCCCAACGAGTTTCACCGGTATCGGCTGTTCTCGGACGAACGCAGAGCTGGTCGCGCCCGCGCATGGCTCACGGACCAGGGGTATCGGGTACGTCCCCGCCGTATCGGATAGGTCCTGGGCTTGCGGACCACGGACGTGCCCGGAGTCGAGTCCTTGACAGCGTGCTCGTCGGCGATCGGCGTTGTTTTCTCGCGAGCTGCCGGACGAGGCTCCCGGCCCGGCGCGCCGTCTCGCCGAGCAGTCGGGTGCGCCGGTGCGGGCCGCCACCGCCGGGAATCGGGGTCCGCTGGGTCAGTGCGCTGCCGTGCCGAGGAGCCCGGTGCACCACCTCCGGATCCCGGACGAGGTGGCCACGACACTGTGGAGCTCATGCTGCTCGATACCGACTGCGAACGGGCCGTCTTCCGCGCGTACGTCCGCGGCATCACGACGCGCCACCCGACGATCGTCGAACGACGCGCCCCCTGGCGCGCCGACGTCGGACCGGGATGGACCCGGCCTGCCCGTCGCGCGGCTTCGGTATACGGCGACACCGGATAAAGTGTTTGACTGCAGAGCATTACAGCACTTTTCCTATCGTCCTTCTGGGGCCGGTTGAGCGTAACCCGGAAAACGTCCACCACCGTTCGTCCGGGCCGGCGGCCGAGCTCAACTACACCGGCACGCCCCCGCGCCGTCGGCGGCGTGCACGGGTTAGCGCTGTTCATCCGGAAGAGAACCGATTTGCGTTCCATCTCAACGGGTTTGGTGTATCGCCCGGATGTGGTCGGTCAGTGCACCTCACGGACGTTCACCGAGGCACGGACCGAATCGGGCATCGCCGGCTCGATCGGTGGCGTCGGGGACGCCCTCGACAACGCGATGAGGGAACCGACCGTAGGGCTCTACAAGATCGAATTGATCCACCGGGCCGATTGTGGTCCGTGCGGACGCAAGCGGAGAAGTGGAGACGGAAACCGCGGAGTGGGTGCGCTGGTCAACGCGGACCGGCTGCATTCGTCGATCGGATACCTCTCGCCGATCGACTACGAGACACGCTCTCGCGAACCCCGTCCCACCGCCGCCTCAGGCCTCGAGGTGGCCTGAACGAGGTCTCCACTCGATCCAGGACGGTTCATCGTGCCGTCGGCAGCTACTTCTCACGGGTCCGAGTGCGACGGGCTACCTCAGGCGCCGGCGCTCGGCCCGCGGAGGTATCTGCCGAGGTAACTCTCGTCGAGGGCGAGTGCTTTGGTGATCGTCGCGGCACCCACGATCACCATCGACAGCGCGAACAGCCAGCTGATCGAGGTGAACACCACCCCCAGGGGACCGAACTTCGTCTCTGCTGTGGCTGTAAGCTTCGGCAGCACGATCCGACCTGCGGCACGGACCACCGTGAGGCCTGACGCGGTGAGCATCCCGGTGGCCCACAGCACGCGACCGGACAACGCGCCCCTGGTGAGCAGATACGGGCACACGGTCCACACGACCGCCCACACCGCCAGTTCGCCGAGGATCGCCAGCGACCTGCCGACGAAGTGCGGACCGGACACCTGCCGTATCACGCCGATCAGCGCAGCCGACGCAGCGACCAAGAGGAGGACCACCAGCCACCGCCAGGCATCGCGGGCGCTGATCGGCGGCACGTTCCAGATCTTTCCGTAGATCCGTGCCAGGGTCCGGGTGAATGATGTGCCGCTGATGGCGACCAGCAGCAATCCGAGGACACCGAATGCCGCGAAGGTCGGGTCGGTGGCGTCGTATTCGCTGGTCCAGGCCGACAGGTCGGTCGAGTCGATACCGAGTTGTTCCTCGATTGCGTGGGTGGCCAGATCCCAGTCACTGAAGATCGAGGCGGCTATGATCAGCGGCAGTACCGAGGTGAAGATCTTGGCTGCGAGGCTCATCGATCGGTCGGCGAGCTCGATGTCGATGAGTCCGTCGATGACACGCCGGACCGTCCGTCCCGGTGGTGTTCCCTGCAACCAGCCGTTCGCGGATTCGGTACGCGCGGCGAGGGCTTCTCGGCCCAGGGCGACTGACAGTTTGGTTGGACGCACAGAGTCGACTCAACTCCACGATCAGGCGTTTGTCACCGCATCACCCGGCTCGGACTCCGGGATCCGAAACCGGGGTGGTGTGAGGGCGGCGTGCCACCTCCCGCAGTCGAATCGACGTCCACCCGGAGTCGATCTCGGGCGCCTGCATCCCCCGGACCGGCGACCCGGTCCTGCCGGCCGGCGACCCCGTCTCGTCGCGGCGGCGCCCCCGTCTCGTCGCGGCGGCAGTCTGCGACACCGGGCACGTCACCGACGGCGATCTCCTTGTTCCAGGCGTGACGCCGTGGGCCTGCGGGGCGGATAATGGCGGCGGGTGATCGGTGCTGGGCCGAGTCGAGGGCGGTCGGCATGCAGTGGCAGCAGCGTTGGGCGGTCGAGGGTGTACAGACCGGGGTTCTCATCGTGCGGTCTCTGGTCGCGGAGGCGCTCGAGGAGGTCCCCGCGGGAGTCGCACTGCGCGATGTTGCGCTGACCGACGATCTTCGGTGCCGCTACGAGTATGCCCGCCGGTTGTTGGCCCGTGCGGTGGCCGAGGCGCGGGCGCTCGGTGTGGTGGTGGCCCCGGTAGCCGAACTCGACCCGGACCGGCTTTTTCGGGCGCTGCGACCGGATGAGTCGGGGACGAATTAGAGCACCTGCCGGTCGGCCGGAGCCGACGGCGGCGCCCGTGCCGAGCCGGGCGGCGAGCAGCGCACCCGTGGGACCACCGGCGCCGGAAGGAGGCCGAAGGCTGGTCTTCCCTAGCGCATGCCGATCACCGTGGAGCGGTGGTCCGTCGGTGGCATCCGGGCGGCCGGACGTCTGGAGTCCGACGGTGATGAGTTCGGCCGTGGTTTCAGTCTGTATCCACGCCCGATCGCCCGCTCTCGAGGAGAGCATCAGGACCGCTACCTCCACCTTCGACGCCTTCTCCAGCCCGGACGGCTACGGCTCCCACCGCGGCTGCTGGGGCACGCAGGGCCCCGCGCTGCTCGACCACCGCCTCGCCCTGTACGACGCGGAGCGGCGGATGGTCTTCGGAGCCACTACCTATCGGCAATTCGTGCGACTGCCGGCCTCGAGGACCGAGGAGTCCGGCGCGAACGACTCATGGGTCACCCGGATGAGGAGCATGCCGCACGGTGTGTCGACCACACTGGAAGGGGCCCTCGACGGGCCGAACGCGACCGTCGTGAGCGGTGACGCCGTCGACGTCGTCGCGCGGCTCGAGGAGGAGACGATCGGTGCCGTCTTCTGCCGTTGGTGGAGGCGATCGGCACGCCGCTGCCGTATCAGCTGTGACCACCCGGAGCTCGGGCTGAAAGCCACACCGATGGCTGGTCTTCCTGTGGTGAAGCTTCCTCGGGCCCGCCTATGCAATGTCAGCTCGGCAGAGGTGACTGCGCCTTACCCCCGCGTCCGCAGGTCGGCGCGCATCGTGGAGTGGAGCCGCTCGTAGGCGGCCTTCTCGGCGTCGCGCTCCCGGACGCGCCGGGGGTTCTCGAGGTCTCCCGGCAGGCCGTTGCGCTCGAGCCGGCGCCGGCGGTTCTGCGCCATGTAGGCGGCGGAGAAGAACAGCGCGAGGGCGACGCCGAGTCCCATCGTCGACAGGCGCAGCCACACCGGGCCGGGCAGGAGCAGGAACGCGGCGTACAGCGGGAGGAAGGGGACCTGGCTGCGGATCATGTGGCGGGCGACGGCGTGGTCGCCGATCAGGTCGTTGCGCACCCACTCGCGCATCGAGGCGGGAAGGGGGCGGCCGACGGCGTAGGCGAGCCACTGGAGCGGGCCGGGGCGGGTGCGCATCTCTCGGGCCTTTCGTGCGGGGGCGACATCAGGAGTCTACGCAAATAGATCGTGCATTAACTAATCGTAGGCTAAATATGCCCGATGTCACTGCCGGTTCCGCGGATCCGTATACGTACACGAGAACGTGTTCTATATTTCGAGGCATGTACGAGTGGTCCGACACCGATCTCATGTTCCGTGACGCGCTGCGCGGATTCATCGACAAGGAGATCCGCCCCCACGTGGATCGGCTCGAGAGCGGTGAGCTGCCGCCCTACGACATCATCCGCAGACTGTTCTCCGCCTTCGGCATCGACGAGCTGGCCCGCGACGGCCTCAACAAGGCCCTCGCCCGGGAGGAGGCCGGCGAGGCGTCGTCTGCCAAGCCGGGCGGCGGCATGGGCTCCGGCGGTATGGCGGCCCTGCTCAACAGCGAGATCGCCGGGGTCAGCCTCGGGCTCGTCGCTTCGATGGGCGTCAGCCTCGGCCTCACCGCGGGCACCATCCGCAGCCGCGGCACGCTCGCCCAGAAGAAGCGGTGGCTGCCCGAACTGGTGACCTTCGAGAAGGTCGGCGCCTGGGCCATCACCGAACCCGACTCCGGGTCGGACGCCTTCGGTGGAATGAAGTCCACCGTCCGGCGCGACGGCGACGACTACATCCTCAACGGGCAGAAGACCTTCATCACCAACGGTCCCTACGCCGACGTCCTCATCGTGTACGCCAAGCTCGACGAGGGCGACCCGAGCATCGACCGCCGCGACCGCAAGGTGCTCGCCTTCGTGCTCGAGAAGGGCATGGAGGGACTGACCCAGAGCCCGCCGTTCAAGAAGATGGGGATGAACTCCTCGCCCACCGGCGAGCTGTTCTTCGACAACGTCCGCATCACCCGCGACCGGCTGCTCGGCGAGACCGAGGAGGGTGGCCGCAGCGACGGCAAGGAGAGCGCGCGCGAATCCTTCGCCGCCGAGCGGATCGGCATCGCCTACCTGGCCCTCGGCATCATCGAGGAGTGTCTGCGCCTGTGCAAGGACTACGCCCGCACCCGCAAGCTGTGGGGAGCGGAGATCTCCCGGTTCCAGCTGATCCAGCTCAAGCTCGCCGAGATGGAGATCGCCCGCATCAACGTCCGCAACATGGTGTTCAGCGCCATCGAACGCACGGAGGCCGGCAAGCCCGTCGGCCTGGCCGAGGCCTCGGCCATGAAGCTGTACTCCTCGCGCGCGGCCACCGACGTGGCGATGGAGGCGGTGCAGCTCTTCGGCGGCAACGGCTACATGGCCGAGTACCGCGTCGAGCAACTCGCGCGGGACGCGAAGTCGCTGATGATCTACGCGGGCAGCAACGAGATCCAGGTGACGCACATCGCCAAGGGCCTGCTCGCCGAGTGACCGGGACCCCGGGCCGGGCCGCGCGGTCCGGGATCCCGGTACCCGGGACCGGTATCTGCACCTACGCTGCACATTCCACTATCGTGTCGCCATGACCGAGATCATGCCAGTCTCGACCGACGTCGATCCCGAACTGGCCGACGCGGTGACGACCCTCCCCGACCTCGATCTCGCCGACGTGGACGGAGGCCGTCGCACCCTCGACTCGATCGTGGCGGCCGCCGGCCCCGCCGACACCACCGGTGTCACCGTCGAGGAGTGGCTCGTCCCCGGCGCGCCCGGCGGCCCCGAGGTGCCCGTGCGGATCCACACGCCCGACAGGTGTCCCGACGGCAACCCCGCGGGCCGGCCCGTCGTTCTCGAAATCCACGGCGGAGGATTCGTCCTCGGCAGCGCCGCCCACAGCGAAGCCTTCGCCGCCGCCGTCGCCCGCGCGACCGGTGCCGTCGTCATCTCCGTCGACTACCGGCTCGCCCCCGAGCACCCCTATCCCGCTGCCGCCGACGACTGTTACGCGGTCCTCGAGTGGATCGCTTCCGGCGCAGCATGTCTCGACATCGATCCGGACCGCGTCGTCGTCCTCGGCGATTCCGCGGGCGGCGCCCTCGCCGCGACCGTCGCGCTGCGGGCCCGGGACGAGGGCGGCCCGCGCATCGCGCTGCAGGCCCTGCTCGAACCCGCACTCGACGACCGGCTCGAGACCGCCTCCATGCGCGGCGGCGGCGCCACCGCCGTGTGGGACAACCGCAAGGCCGCCCAGAGCTGGCGGCACTACCTCGGCGGGCAGGAGCCCACCGGGCAGTCCGTGCCCGCGCGCCGGGCCGACCTGACCGGACTGCCGCCCACCTACCTCACCGTCAACGAACTCGACCCGCTCCGCGACGAGGGGCTCGTCTACGCCCAGCGTCTCCTGCAGGCCGGGGTACGCGTCGAACTGCACTGCTGGCCGGGCGTATTCCACGGATTCACCCTCGTTCGAGGGGCCGGCGCCACGCGTCGCGCCGCTCGCTCGCTGTACGACGCGATCGTCCGGGCCACCGCCCGCACCCCCGTCCTCGACCACGACTGACCCGCCCCCGCGCGGCGCCACCCCCTCGGTGACACAGGCCCTGGCACAATCGAGTGCGCCGCACCGGTTGGGAGGAACCGGTCGGCGACACGGGAGGAGGGACACGTGACCGTCACCGACGGACGCGTCGCGCGGGCCGAACGGACCCGCCACGCAGTGATAGAGGCGCACATCGCCCTGATCGAGGCCGGTGAGCTGAAACCGACCGGTGCGCAGATCGCCGCACGGGCCGGGGTCTCGCTCCGGGCGCTGTGGGCGAACTTCAACGATCTGGAAACGCTGTTCGAGGAGACGGGGACGGAGCTGCTGCGGCGGCAGGACACCGCGTTCGCCCCGGTCCCCGTCGACCTGCCGCTCGACGAGCGGATCGACGCGTTCTGCCGGCAGCGCGCCGAACTGCTCGAGCGGATGGCGCCGTTCGCGCGCGCGTCGGCGATCCGGGCCCCGCAGTCCAAGAGGATCCAGCGAAACAGGTTGCGGCACATCGCACGTGTGGTCAACGAGGTCGACGAGCTGTTCGCGGCGGAACTCGCCGCGCTCGACGCGTCGCGCCGGGCCACGCTGGTGCGCTCCGTGGCGGTGGCGAGCACCTGGGCGTCGTGGGTGGCGTTGCGCGATGTGCTGGACCTGCCGGTGGCCGAGGCCGCCGAACTGATGAAGCACACCGTCACCGCACTGCTGTCGGAGGCGCGCCAGCCGACGTCGTGCTGAGGCCGGTCAGGGCGTCAGACGGTAGAACCGCCAGAACCCGAAGTCCTCGATCGGCAGCACCGACACGTCCGAGAAGCCCGCGTCGAGCGCGTACCGGCGCAGGGTGTCCGCACGCATCACCGTGCCGGTTCCCGCGCTCGGCGGGTGGCTCATGCCATCCGGCAGGCAGCACGAGATGCTGAACCCGTACATCAGCCGCTCGACCTCGTCGCCGGGTGCGGTGAACCGGTCGGCGACGGCCTCGTCCATGACAACCATGACCCCGTCGGCCGCGAGCGAGCCGCGCACCGCGGACAGCACCTCGACGGGACGTGGCATGTCGTGGACGCACTCGAAGGCGAACGCCGCCGTGAAGCGTTCGTCGGGCAGGCTCGCCGCGTCGGTCTCGACGACGGTGATCCGGTCGGCGACGTCGGGGCAGGCCGCGACGTTCGTCCGGGCCAGGGCGACGGTCGCCGGATCGATGTCGATGGCGAACAACCGGGCCTGCGGGTACGCACGGGCCAGTGCGATCGTGGACCACGCACCGCCACAGCCGATGTCGGCGATCTCGGCACCCGGTCGGCGCAGCAGCGCGTCGAGGTCCGGCACGGACGCCAGGGCGCCCGGCAGCGCCTTCTCGTACCACGGCCGGTTCATGTCCGCCTGCCCCTCGCGGGCATCGGTGCCGAGCTGCGCCCAGCTCACGCCGCCCCCGGTGCGGTAGGCGTCGAGCAGGGCCGGAAGCTGCGCGGACACCCCGGCGAACATGCGGGCCAGGGGTCCGAGGTAGTTGAGACTGTGCTCGTCGGTGAGGACCTCGGCCACCGCGGGCGGCAGCGTGAAGCGCGGCGGATCGCCGTCGTCGACCTCGAGCAGGCCGGTCACCGCCTGCTGCTCGAGCCATTCGCGGGCGTAGCGCGGGTCGGTCCCGGTCCGCGCCGCGAGCTCGTCGGAGGTGGCGGGACCGTCGGCGGCGAGGCTGCGGTACCAGCCGAGCCGGTCGCCGAGATAGATCGCGATCAGATCGACGGCGCCGAGCGCCGAGTCGAGGACGCGCTGGGCGACCGTGTCGACGGGGGAAACGGTGTGCGTCACGGTGGGGCCTCCGGATGAGAGGGACAGGGGTGATTCCGAGAGTCCTCCGGTTCCGGACGGCGGACAACGCCCCCATGGGGGCCGAATGTGACACCTCGTCGATCCGGTGTCACATTCGGCCCCGTAGCGGGGCGCGGGAACCGGACGGGGGTCCTGGACGTTCGGAGTCGTGCAACCGGAAGGAGTTCACCTTGCAGATCACCGCCAGTGCCGTGTCCCTCAACGTTCCCGACGTGGCCGCGTCGGCCGACTTCGTGACCCGTCACCTCGGGTTCACCGAGACGATGGCCGAGGACGGGTTCGTCTCGCTCACCCGTGAGGACGCGGGCTTCAGCCTCGTCTTCCTGCGCACCGGGCTCGGCACCTTCAAGCCCGCAAGCATCGCCGGCGACGCCGGGCAGGGGACGCTCGTCGCGTTCGTCGTAGACGCCATCGACGACGAGTACGAACGACTGCGGGCGGAGGGGGTTCCGATCGTCACGCCGATCGAGACCGAGCCGTGGGGCGAGCGGTACTTCCAGATGCGCGACCCGAACGGCATCGTCTACCAGCTCGTGCAGTGGATGGACGAGGCGCCCTCGGTGAGTTAGCCGGACGATCGGCCGGCGTGCGCCGCGAGGAACGGTCCGACCACCGACAGCACCTCCGGCGCCGCCGCGATCGTCGTGGCGTGGTCGTATCCCCGGATCACCGCGAGCAGGGCACCGGGGATCGTCCGCGACAGCTCGCGGGTGTCGTCGATCCGTTCGCGGTCCTCCGAACCGACGAACGCCAACGTCGGCACGTCCAGGGCGGCGAGGTCGGCGTCGTCGATCCCGGGTTCGCGATCCGACCGTCGCATGTACGCGGCCAGGGCGGCGGCGTCGTTCGCCCGGAACGCGGCCTGCGTCGCGGCATCGACGGGCGAACCGAGGTGTTCCGCCCACGCCTCGAGGAACCCGTCGATCCCGTAGTGCCCGAGCACGTCGGCGCATCCCGGGAAGAACAGGCGATCGAACGCCCCGGCCTGCGCGCGGGCACTGCCGCCGCCCACGGTGAGCGTCCGCAGCCGGCCGGCGTCGCGCACCGCCAGGGACAAGCCGACCCGTGCTCCGAACGAGTACCCGAGGTAGTGCACGCGCTCGGTGCCGGCGGCGTCGAGGACCGCCAGCACGTCCCCGACGATCAGGTCCATCGCGTATGCGTCGGGGACGTGCGGCTTGTCGCTGCGGCCGTGACCGCGCAGGTCGGGCAGGATCAGCCGGTACCGCTCGCGCAGGGGGCGCACGTATCCGAATCCCCGCCAGATGGCCGACGACAGAGCACTGCCGTGCGCGAGCAGCAGCGACGGGCTGCCGGCGCCGGCGTCCGATTCGATCACCGTGAAGGCGATGCGGGTTCCGTCGACGGGGTTGATCGCGTGGCTCACCGTTCCAGTCTGACCGACCGGGTCACCCCGATGTCGGCCAGGAACCGCTCGTCGTGGCTGACCACCACGAAGGCGCCCCGGTACGCGCGCAGTGCCTGCACCAGATGCGTCAGGCTGGGCAGGTCCAGGTTGTTGGTCGGTTCGTCGAGGAGCAGCAGCCGCGGAGCCGGGTCCGCCGCGAGCAGGGTCGCCAGCGCCGCCCGCAGTCGCTCGCCGCCCGAGAGGGCGGCCGCCGGCACGTCCGCGTCGGCGCCGCGGAACAGGAACCGGGCGAGCAGTGCCCGGACCTGCTGCGGCGACGCATGCGGGGCCCGCAGCGCGACGTTGTCCGCCACCGACAGCGACTCGTCGAAGACGTCCAGCCGCTGCGGCAGCACCGCGAACGGCACCCGGGGACCGGCCGCGACGATGTCGCGCAGCAGCGTCGTCTTGCCCGAGCCGTTGGGTCCGCGCAGCGCGATCCGCTCCGGGCCGACGATCTCGAGCGGTCCCTCGGCGACGCGCGCACCGGGATGCACCTCCGTCTCGGGCAGGTCCACCCGGATCTCCCGGTCGTCGCGCACGGTGCCCTGGGCGCGCTCGAGGTTCTCGCGCGCGCCGGCGAGCTTGCCCTCGTGTTCGCGGCGGAGCCGGCCCGCCGACTCCTGGGCCTGCCGCTTGCGGGCCCCCATCACGATCTTCGGTTCCCGCTTGTTCTCGAACATCTTGCGGCCGTAGCGCTCTCGTCGGGCGAGCTTGATGTGCGAGTCGCTCAGCTCGCGTGCCTGCCGGCGCACGTCCGCCCGGGCGTCGCGCACCGCGGCCAGTGCCGCCTCCTGCTCGGCCGCGACGATGCGTTCGTACTCGCTGTAGTTGCCGCCGAACAGCCGCAGCCGCCCGTCGCGCACCTCCGCGACGGTGTCGATCCGCTCGAGCAGGTCGCGGTCGTGGGTCGCGACGACGAGCGTGCCGGCGAACTCGCGCAGCACGTCGTACAGCCGCGCGCGGGCCGCCGAGTCAAGGTTGTTCGTCGGCTCGTCGAGCAGCAGGACGTCCGGCTCGTCGAGCAGGCGTGCCGTGAGCGCCAGCAGGACGGCCTCGCCGCCGGAGAGGGTGCCGACGGTGCGCTCGAAGTCGCTGGGGGAGGCGACGATTCGGTCGAGGCCAAGGCGGTGCAGGGTGGCCAGGGCGCGCTCCTCGATGTCCCATCGCTCGCCGACGGCGTCGAAGTCCTCGACGGCGGTCGAGCCGGCCTCGATGCGCCGCAGCGCCGCGCGCACGGTGTCGATGCCGAGGACGGCGTCGACGGCGCGGTGTGGATCGAGGATGACGTCCTGCGGCAGCCGCGAGACCCGGCCGCGCACCGTGACGGAGCCCCGGGTCGGTTGAAA
The DNA here is from genome assembly GCF_015654185.1 of Rhodococcus sp. M8. NCBI lineage: Bacteria > Bacillati > Actinomycetota > Actinomycetes > Mycobacteriales > Nocardiaceae > Rhodococcus > Rhodococcus sp. M8. The sequence goes on along the minus strand of NZ_CP064065.1, from coordinate 2,858,366 downwards.
CTCACCCGACATGATCTGCAGCAGAGTTGATTTGCCGGACCCGTTGCGTCCGACGAGTCCGGTGCGCCCGGCGGGGAGGGCGGTGTCGAGACCGTCGAACACGGCGGTGCCGTCCGGCCAGGCGAAGGTCAGGTCCGACAGGGAAAGGCCCGAGGACGGGGAAGGGTGTGACATGGCTGCTCCCGGAATAGGTGACGGTACCGCGCGCAGGTGCGGCGCGGCGGGCGAAACCTCTACAGGAGCAACGGCCTTCTCCGATCGACGGGAATGTGACAGGAACCGACGGTAGAACAGCGTCCGTGGGGCCGGCAATCGATTTTCCCGAATTGGGGGCCGCGTCACTACAGGCAGCATGTACGCAACGTGCGGGCGGTGGTGAACGACGGCACCGTCCGGCTTCGGGCATGATCGTTGCTGTGCCACTCCTCCGACGCCGACCGGTTCCGCTCCTGTTGACCGTCGCCGCCGCGCTGGCGGCCGCCGGGTGTTCCTTCGGGCCCGACCAGCCCGAGACGGTCGTGGGGGAGTTCGCCGCGGCGCTCGAGGCCGGTGACGTGCGGGCCGCGGCGGAGCTCACCACCGATCCCGAGGCGGCGGCCGCCACGATCGACGGCGCGTTCGAGGGGCTCGGCGGGGTCCGGCCCGACCTCGAGCTCGCCGGCACGGGCGACGGCGGCACCTTCGAACTCGACGTCGCGTGGCATTTCGCCGAGGGCCGGGACTGGTCGTACCGCACGTCCGGCAGTGCCCTGGACGTCGACGCGGAGGGCTGGCGCATCGAGTGGGACCCGGCGGTGCTGGCCCCGGGCCTGACCGCCGGCACCACGCTGAGCTACACGACGACCGTCGGCCCGCCGCCGTCCGTGCTCGACCGTGGCGGGTGGCCGATCCTCGAACAGCAGGTCGTGACGCTGGTGAACGTCGATGCCACCGCCGACCCGGCGGCCGTCGCGCCGCTGCTCGCGACCGCCGCGCCCACCGTCACCGCCGAGTCGCTCGCCGCCGACGTCGCCGCGGCGGAGGGCAAGCCCGTGACCGCGGTGACCCTCCGCGACGCGGACATCGCGCCGATCGAGGCGCGGCTCGCCGCGCTGCCCGGCGTGACCCTCGTCCGGCAGACCCGGCTGCTGACGGTCGACCGCGCGCTCGCGTCCCCGGTCCTCTCCGGGCTCGGGGAGCTGTGGCAGCAGGGCCAGGACGCGTCCGCCGGCTGGGCCGTGCAGGCGGTGTCCGGGGACGGCAGCGCCCGCCGCGTCGCCGGTGCCGACGGTCCGCCGGCGCCGGACCTGCAGTCCACGCTCGACCTGGGTCTGCAGACCCGCGCCGAGGCGGTGCTGGCGCCACTGCCGCAGCCGGCGGTGATCGTCGCGATCGAACCGTCCACCGGGGCGGTACGCGCGGTGGCGCAGAACGCCGCCGCCGACGCCGAGGGACCGATCGCGCTGACGGGGCTCTATCCGCCCGGTTCCACGTTCAAGACCGTCACCACCTCGGCCGCCCTGCAGGCCGGGGCCGTGACTCCCGACACGGTGGTGCCGTGCCCCGGGACGGCGAACATCGAGGGTCGCGTCATCCCCAACGACGACAGCTTCGACCTCGGTCCGGTCCCGTTGCACACGGCCTTCGCCTTCTCGTGCAACACCACGATGGGCCGGCTCGCGGTGGGATTGCCGGCGACCGCGCTCACCGACGCGGCCCTGCAGTTCGGGCTCGGGGTCGACTACGTCACGCCCGGACTGGTCACGGTCACCGGCAGCGCGCCCGAGGCGCAGACCCCGGCGGAGCGCGTCGAGTCCGCGATCGGCCAGGGCCGGGTGACGGCGTCACCGTTCGGTATGGCACTCGTGGCGGCGTCCATCGCGCACGGCTCGACGCCGCTGCCGGTGCTCGTCGAGGGCCGGCCCACGGTGGCCGATCGCACCCCTGGTGCCGCGCCGGCGGAGGTCACTGCCGCGTTGCGGACGATGATGCGGGAGACTGTGACGGGTGGAACCGCGAGCACGCTGCGGGACCTACCCGAACTCGTCGGTAAGACGGGGACGGCAGAGTACGGTGATGGCACCGGTGCCCACGGTTGGTTCGTCGGCTCGCAGGGAGACCTCGCGTTCGCGGTTTTCGTTGCGGGAGCGGGCAGTTCGGCGCCGGCAGTGGACGTGGCGGGACGCCTGCTGAGGGGGTGATGCGCGGCTTGTGGCGCAATCGTGATCGCATCGTAGGCAGGGCGTGCTTGTTACTGAAGTGACAGAAGTGAAGGTTGGTCGTTATGGGTTTTCGGGACTGGCGCAGGGGGCGCGGCCGCGTGACAGCCCTGGTCTCCGTCGTGGTTCTCGCGGCCGGCATGGCGTCGTGCGTGTTCGGTGAACCCCGGAGCGATGCGCAGCGACTCGTCGACGACTTCGTCGCGGAACTGAACGAGGGCGACGCCGCCGGCGCTGCCGCGCTCACGTCGTACCCGAACGCCGCCGAGGCGTCGATCCGGCAGATGTTCGAGGGCATGAAGGACGGCAGCGTCGACTACGACGTCGCCCAGTTCGTCGAACTCAACGAGCAGACGGGGTTCTTCACCCTCGGCGCCGACTGGAACTTCGGACCCGGCAAGGACTGGGGATACCAGGTGGACGGCGTGGCGAAGAACCTCGCCGTCGGCTGGCGGATCTCCTGGGACCCGCAGGTGCTGGTGCCCGACCTGAACCGGACCCGCACCGTGCACCACGTGCGCACCGACGCCGCGCCGCCGAAGATCTTCGACCGCACCGGTCAGTTGCTCATGGCCGAGCAGACCATCAACGCCGTCGTCGTCGATCCCGCCCTCATGCCCGACCCGGTCGACACCACGACGCGGCTGGCGAAGGTGCTCGAACCCGTCGCGCCGGTCATCACCGCCGACCTGCTGCAGCGCAACCTCGCGGCGGACCCCGGGGCGCGCATCACCGCAGTGAAGCTGCGCGACCAGGACTACCAGTTCCTCGAGGACGAGATCGTCCCGATCCCCGGCGTGGTGGTCGTCAAGACCCCGACGCTGATCAGCGCGGACCGGCGGATCTCCACGCCGCTGCTGGACCCGCTGCGCGCGGCCTGGCAGCTCGAGCGTGACGCCACCGCCGGGTGGGCCGTCACCCTCGAGGAGCCCGGCGCCGACCCGGTGCAGGTCGCCGGCTTCCAGGGCCCGCCGCCGCCGGACCTGCAGGCGACCCTCGACGCGCACGTCCAGCTCGCCGCCAAGGAGGCGGTGGTCAGCGTGGGCACCCCGGCGGCGATCGTGGCGATCCAGCCGTCCACCGGCGGCGTCCTGGCCCTGGACGTGAACAACTGGGCGATGGAACTCGGACCCGTCGCCTCCCGCGGGCTGTATCCGGCCGGGCAGACGCTGGATCCGGTGCGGCTGGCCGCGGGCCTGGACCGGGGCGTCGACCCGGCCTCGGTGAGCACCGACGATCTGGCCGACACCGCCCGCCGGCTCGGGCTCGGCCTGGACTACGACGTCCCCGGCTTCGACTTCGAGACCGCGCAGATCGGGGAGGACCGGTCCGGTGTGGTGCAGTTCTCCGGCTCGGACGGCGGCGGGGAGGCGCTCCTCAGTCCGTTCGGTGCCGCGCTGCTCGCCGCGTCCGTCGCGCGGGGGGAGGCACCGTTGCCCGCGATCGTGCAGGGCAAGCCCGCGACGGTGGGGGAGGCCGCCGAACCGCTGCCGCCGCACGTGACCGACGCGCTGCGCGCCGCGATGGCCGAGAACGTGCGCAGCGGCCCGGCATCGTTCCTGAAGGGGCACCCCGGTCTGTCCGGCATCGCGGCCGCGAGCGGTGACGACCGCTGGTTCTACGGGTACACCGGCGACCTGGCGTTCGCGGTGTTCGTCGCCAACGCCGACGGCGGCGACCGCGCGGTGAAGATGGCCGACATGTTCCTGCGGGAGCTGGGCAAGCCGCCCGCCGACCGCTGACCGCTGCCGCCCTCGGCGGACCGGCCGAAGCGGACCCCGGTACGTTTGTCGGTCGTGACCCCTGTCGACCTGCTGCTGCTCGCGGTCGCGGGGTTCTTCGCCGGGCTCATCGGGTTCGTCACCGGCCTCGCGTCCATCGTCTCGTACCCCGCGCTGCTCGCCGCGGGGCTGCCGCCCGTCGCCGCCAACGTCACCAACACCGTCGCGATGGTGGGGGTCGGCGTCGGGGCGCTCGCCAACTCGACCCGCGAGGTCGTCGACACCGGCCCGCGGCTGTGGCGGTGGACCCTGTACTCGGCGCTCGGCGGCCTCGTCGGTGCCGTCGTCCTGATGTGGGCGCCCGCGGGGTCCTTCGAGACGGTCGTGCCCTACATGGTCGCGTTCGCCTCCCTCGCGCTGCTGGCCCAACCCCGGATCCGCGCCCTGTCCGGGAGCCGGGACCTGCCCCGGACGTACTCGGCGCTGCTGTTCGTCGTGGCGGTGTACGGCGGCTACTTCGGGGCGGGTGCGGGTGTCGTCTTCCTCGCACTCACCCTGATCTGCACCTCCGAGCACATCTGGCGCGCCACCATCCTCAAGAGCTACCTGCTGGGGGTCGCCAACCTCGTCGCTGCGATCGGCTTCGCCGTGTTCGGCCCCGTGCACTGGGGTGCGGCCGCCGCGATGGCGCTCGGCGCCGTCGCGGGCGGCTGGTGCGGGCCGCCCGTCGTCCGGCGCATCCCACCCGAGGTGCTGCGGGTGACGGTCGCGCTCGCCGGCCTCGGGCTCGCGGTGTGGCTGGCGGTGCGGTGAGAACCGGTCAGTGCACTCCGCGCATCATCCGCCGGATCCACGGTGACAGCAGCGCCAGCACGACGCCGATCGCGATCGAGCCGAGGCCGACCCAGGCGAAGTACGGCTTCTCGTTCGCCTCGTCGTAGTACTTGGCGAGGGTGCCGGCCATGGCCGTGCCGAGCGCCACCGACAGGAAGAACAGCGCCACCATCTGGGTGTGGAAGTTGCGCGGGGCCAGTTTCGTCGCCAGCGACAGGCCCACGGGGGAGAGCAGCAGCTCCGCGAACGTGAACAGCAGGAGGATGCCCGCGAGGCCGAGCAGGGGGGCGCTGTTGGGGCCGCCGCCGGACATCGGGATGAAGCACAGGAAGGCGATGCCCATGATCACGGTGCCCATCGCGAACTTCACCGGCGACGACGGCTGCCGCGGGCCGAGCCGGGTCCACACGGCGGCGAACACGCCCGCGAACACGATGATGAACACCGGGTTGATCGACTGCACCCACGCCGGCGGGAAGTCCCAGCCGAACAGGTTGCGGTCGAGCCTCTTGTCGGCGTACACCGCGACGGTGGTGAACTGCTGCTGGAACAGCGACCAGAATGCCGCGCTGGCCAGGAACATGGGGACGAAGCTGATCACCCGGCTGCGTTCGACGGCGGTGATCTGCCGGCTGGACAGGATCACGACGAAGTAGACGACGGACGCGGCGACGGTCGCTGCGACCACGACGTCCGACAGGTTGTCGACGGTGACCAGCCCGGTGCCGAACAGCGCCGCGATCAGCGCGACGGCCAGGACGGCGACGCCGGCGGCCCTGGTGCGCCGGTCGGCGGGCAGCGGGTGCGGCGGCGTGGCGCCGATCCCGCGCAGGTGCTTGCGGCCGAGGGTGTACTGGATCAGGCCGAGTGCCATGCCGATGGCGGCCAGGCCGAAGCCGTAGTGGAAGCCCAGCTCGGTCTGCGCCCAGCCGGTGAGGAGCGGGCCGATCAGTGCGCCCAGGTTGATCCCCATGTAGAAGATCGAGAACCCGGCGTCGCGCCGGGTGTCCTGCTCGTCGTAGAGATCCCCGACCAGGGAGGTGGCGTTGGCCTTGAGGCCACCGCTGCCGACGGCGACGAACACCAGGCCCACCGCCACGCCGCCGAGGCCGGGGAGCAGCGCCAGGGAGATGTGGCCGAGCATGATGAGGATCGCGCTGTAGAACAGCGTGCGCTCGGAGCCGAGCAGCCGGTCGGCGATCCACGCGCCGAGGATGGTCGACAGGTAGACCGTGCCGCCGTACGCCCCGACGATCGACGTGGCGGCGAGCTCGCTGATCCCCAGTCCGCCGTCGGCCGCCGAGTAGTACAGGTAATAGATCAGGATGCCCTGCATGCCGTAGAAGGAGAACCTCTCCCACATCTCGACACCGAACAGGTTGGCCAGCGCGAAGGGCTGGCCGAAGAAGGTGCGTTCCTTCGTCCGATCGGGGGGCGCGGCGGTCTCGCTCATGGCTGACACTCTGGCACCGCGGCCACCTCCGGCGCGCGGCTTTCGGCGGTGCGGAGGGTCACCTCCGCGCGGCCGGGGTCAGGCGGCGTCGACGCGGCGCCGCAGCCACAGCCCGGCGAGCAGGCGCCAGCCGAGCAGGAACACGCCCAGCACGATGGACGCGACGACGATGAACGAACCGGCTGTGCCCTGGCCCGTGATCACGCGCAGCAGCATCCCGACGACCACGGTGGACACCCATGCGATCACGCCGGTCGGCACGACCAGCCACGGATCGAACTTCTCCTTGTAGAGGGCCGCCGTCGCGAGCCATCCGACGGTGAGGCCGCCGAGGAACGGCCACGCGGTGTTCGCCAGTCCCGCCAGCGTCAGCCCCTCGTCGTGACTTGCGCGCCCGAGGGCGGCGAACACGATGACCAGGACGACGTCGAGCAGGGCCGGTGCGTACTTCTTCACGTCGTCCAGCGTAGGTCGCCGACGAAAGCGAGCGCCCTCCGGGACGGAGAGCGCTCGCGTGTCGTGCGGGTGCGGCGGATCAGGCCTGCAGACCGGCCTCGATCTCGAGGTTGATGGTGATCTTGTCGCCGACGACGGCGCCGCCGCCCTCGAGCGGCATGTCGATCGAGATGCCGAAGTCCTTGCGGTTGAGGACGGTGGTGGCCTCGAAGCCCGCGACCGGGCCCTGGCCCATGCCCGGGTTCACGCCGTTGAACTCCAGCTTCAGCTCGACCGGCTTGGTGACGCCGTGCAGGGTGAACTCACCGTCGACGACGTAGTCGCTGCCGGCGGCGCGCACGCCGGTGGACTTGAACGTCGCGGTGGGGAACTGCTCGGCGTCGAAGAAGTCGGCGGAGCGGATGTGGGCGTCGCGGTCGGCGTTCTTGGTGTCGATGGACGTGACCTGGATCTCGGCGGCGACGGCGGGGGTGCCGTCCTCGGCGACGGTGATCGCGCCGGAGAAGTCGTTGAACGTGCCGCGCACCTTGCTCACGACGAGGTGGCGGACGGTGAAGCCCACGGTGGAGTGGACCGAGTCGATGGCCCAGGTGCCGGCGGTGAGTCCGGGGAAGGTGGTGGTAGCGGTCGTCATGGGGATTCCTCCGAGTCGAGTTTTGGTTGAAGTTTCAACCTTCGATGTACTCAACGATCGCATCGAATAATTGATTCCGCAACTACTTCGGATGTGAGGTGGAGCACACTTCGTCACTCCGGCAGGGCGGTGCCCTCGCTCGCGGCCCGTCCGCGCCGTCGCTCGAGCACCGAACGGGCGTGTTCCTCGCGTTCGAGATCGGCGTCGATGTGCTCGTCGTGCTGGCTCGACCGGAACTTGGCGGCCACCACCGTCCAGCCGACCAGCGCGACCAGGATGAAGCTGACGCCCCGGTACACGAACACGGCTGCCAGGGCCTGCGAGGCGCTCATCCCCGCCGCGGTGAGGGTCGCGATCAGCGTGCCGTCGACGAACCCCAGCCCGCCCGGCGCCAGGGGGATGCTCCCCACCGCCTTGGCCGCCGCGAACGCGATCAGCAGGCCCGGCAGCGACGGCTCACCGCCCACCGCCCAGCACGCGAACCCCAGGCACGCGACGTCGAAGACCCGGTGCACGGCCGACCAGCAGATCGTCGCGAGCCCGTCGCGGCGACCCAGGTGCACCGCCTCGATCTGCCCGAGGATCTGCTCGAACTTCTCCATCCCGGTGTCCGCCGGCTTGCGCAGCAGGCGGTTGACGCGGGCGAGGACCCATTCCCCGGCCGACTCGACGGACGACGGATGCCGGGAGACGTACCGGACGGCGACGACCAGCGCGATCACGCCGGCGACCGACAGGACCAGCGTCACCGGGCTCACCCGTGTGCCCACCGCGAACGCCCCGCCCACGCCGACCGCCGCGAGCGTCACCGCCGCGATCACCCCCGAGACCGCCAGCTGCCACGACGCCACCACCGGCGTCGCACCCCAGCGCCGGGTCTGCTGGTAGGTGAACGCGGTGGAGAACACCGGACCGGCCGGCAGCGTCACCGCCATCGCCGTGCTCGCATAGATCACCGACGCCGAGCGCAGGTGCCCGACGACGACCTCACCGGCCCGCAGCAGCCGCCGCTGCACCTCCGCGAAGCCGCTCAGCGACAGGGCCTGCGCGACGATGCACGCGGCGAGCCAGCCCCAGTGCAGCTCGGTCAGGGCGCGCCAGGAGTCGCTGAGCGTCGGCCACAGGTAGATGCCCTCGACCACCAGCAGGGCCACGAGGGCGACGGCGAGCAGCCACTTCACCCACCCGAAGCGGCCCCGGCGCCGCGCGGCGTCGGGTGCGGGCGGGTCACGTCGGGGCTGCGCCACAGGATTCAGCGTAGCCAAGCCGGCCGGAGGGCGGATCGTCCTTTTCGTCGCCGGGGGCCCCGGCCGTCCGTCACTCGTCGTGGCCCGAGTCCGGATACCGCACCGGCCAGGCGAGATGCGTCACCCGGCGCCGGCCGCGCAGCTGCACCTCGTCGCCGAGTTCCCAGTGGGCGCGTTCCTCGTCGTCGGCGAAGTACAGCGCGCTCGACGACGCGAGCACCCGGCTCGGACGCAGCTTCGCCAGCTCGGTCAGCCGCGACGCCTCATTCACCGGATCGCCGATGACGGTGTACTCGAACCGCTCGGCCGCGCCGATGTTGCCGGCCACCGCCAGCCCCGCCGAGACCCCGATGCCGATGTCGAGATCGGTGATCTCGTCCAGCGCGAACCGCAGCTCCCGGGCCGCCGCGAGCGCGGCGGTGGGCGCGTCGGGACGGTCCAGCGGAGCACCGAAGATGGCCAGCGCCGCGTCGCCCATGAACTTGTTGACGAAACCGTGGTGCCGGTCCACGACGTCCACCACGACCCGGAAGAACTCGTTGAGCAGCTCGACGACCTCGCCGGGCGGGCGTTCGGCCGCCGTCGCCGTCGAGCCCACCATGTCCACGAACAGCACCGCGACGTAGCGGGTCTCCCCGCCGAGCTCGGTGCCGTACTGGAGGGCGCGGCGCGCCACGTCCTCGCCGACGTGCTGACCGAACAACTGCCGCAGCCGCCGCCGCTCGTCGGACTCGGCCATCATCCGGTTGAAGCCGACCTGCAGGCGGCCGATCTCGCTGCCGTCGAACACCTCGACCTGCACGTCCGTCGCGCCGCGCTGGACCCGTTCGATGGCCCAGCGCAGCTGCTTGACCGGATCGGAGAGCTGGGCGGCGGTGAGCGAGGACAGCACCCCGGCCAGGCCGATCGCCATGATCGACAGCGCGAGGACCGCCCACGCCATCGCGTCCGGCGGGAACTCGACGTCGGTGGTCAGCTGGGTGACGCACAGCAGCGCGATGCCGCCGGCCGGCATCAGCGTGCCGAGACCCCACGTCATGGCGAGGCGGGTGCCGACGCCCGGCGCCAGGGTCCGGTCGAACTCCCCCTCGCTCAAGGCCCGCGCCGCGACCGGCCGCAGGATCCGCTCGCCCAGCATGTAGGTGAAGCCGAAGGTGCTCGTCGCGGCCATCGCGACGGTGATCGCCACCGCCACGGCGAGCTCCGGCATCTCCTCCGCGGTGAGGAACACGAACAGCACGCCGCCGAGGATCCACAGGATCAGGTGCACGATCGCCTGACGCAACGGCGCGTGCAGCGCCGACATCTGCTCGGATCGGGTGGGCGGGCCGCCGCGCAGCTGCCACCGCACCACCGACCGCAGCATCAGGGCCGCGGCCGTCAGGCTCACGATCCCCGCGAACACCAGATACACCGCGAACACCGCGAAGTTGCGGACCCGGTCCGCGATGATGTTCTCGTTCTCGGACAGCGGGATGCCGTAGCGGACGAACGCGAACACCAGCAGCGCGCCGAACAGGTTCGAGGCGCCCATCGAGGCCATATAGAGCGGCCAACGACTGCGCAACGTCGCCGCGACGGCTCGATAGGACCCCAACACGACATCAAATCAAACCACTGTGCCCACCGTCACAACGCGCCATGGTCGTGATCCGGGCGTTTCGGGCGGCTACTCTCAGCGCGATCACCGACCGGGAAAGGGAGCATCCACATGGTCCGGCGCCGAGCCGACGGCAGGCTGTCGCGCCGCGCCGCCGTGCCCGCCGAACCGTCCCCGCCCGCCCGGCGCCAGGTCGGCGCCGACCCCGATGCGCCGCTGTGGCGGGCCGCGCAGGTGTTCCGGCTCGTCACCGTCGTCTACGCCGTCAGCTCCCAGTTCTCCACCGTCGCCCACTACACGTCGCCGCGGCTCAGCTGGTTCTTCGTCGCCCTGCTGGCGGTGTGGTCCGGCGTGTCGGCGGTGCTGCTGGCGCAGGGGGTCGGGCAGCGCGCCGTGGTGGTCGGGATCGACCAGGTCGTCGCGGTCGCGCTCATGGGCGCGACGCGGCTCGTCGCCGGCCACGACTGGTACAGCGCCCACCAGACGCTGCCCACCACCCTGTGGGTCGCCAACGCCGTGCTGTCGGCCGCGATCCTGGGCGGTCCCGCCGCGGGAGTCGCGTCGGCGCTGGCGATGGCGACGGTCAGCGCCGTCGTCCGCGACCAGGTCAACCTCGACCTGTGGCGCGACGCGACCGCCCCCGTGCTCGTCGCGGTCGGCGTCGCGATGGGATTCGCCACCACCACCGCCCGGCGCGCCCACCGGCAGCTCGAACAGGCCGTGCGTGTGGCGGCCGCCACCGAGGAACGCGACCGGCTCGCCCGGGAGGTGCACGACGGGGTGCTGCAGGTGCTGGCCCTGGTGCGGCGCCGCGGCACCGCGCTCGGCGGCGAGGCCGCGGAACTCGCCCGCCTCGCCGGGGAACAGGAGGCGGCGCTGCGGATGCTCGTCTCCGAGCAGGGCACCCAGCTCGACCGCGGCGAGGAGCTCGTGGACCTGCGGGCGCTGCTGCGGGCGCAGGCCGGAGCCGGCGTCACCGTCTCCGCGCCCGCCGACCCGGTCCTGCTCGACCGCGTCCGCGCCGCGGAACTGGCGGCGATCGCCGCGACGGCCCTGACCAACACGACGCTGCACGCGGGCGCAGGGGCGAAGGCGTACGTGCTGGTCGAGGACCTCGGCGACGAGGTGATCCTCAGCATCCGCGACGACGGGGTGGGCATTGCGGACGGCCGTCTCGCCGAGGCCCGCGCCGAGGGGCGGATGGGCGTGTCGAAGTCGATCGTCGGCCGCGCGCGGTGGCTCGGTGGCGCCGCCGTGCTCGACAGCTCGCCCGGCCAGGGCACCGAATGGGAGATCCGGGTGCCGAGGAGAGGAGTACGAGGTGCGTGAGGGCAGCAACGCGGCGAACGGTGACGGGCCGATCACGGTGATGATCGTCGACGACCATCCGATGTGGCGCGACGGCGTCTCGCGGGACCTCGACGCGGCCGGCTTCCGCGTCGTCGCCACTGCCGACGGGGTCGGTGCGGCCGCGCGCCGGGCCGCGGCGGTGCAGCCGACCGTGGTGCTGATGGACATGTCGCTGCCCGACGGCACCGGCACCGAGGCCACCGTCGCCGTGCTCCGGGTCTCCCCGGCCAGCCGCGTGCTGGTGCTGTCCGCTTCCTCCGAACGCGACGACGTCCTCGGTGCGGTGAAGGCCGGCGCGTCCGGATACCTGGTCAAGAGCGCGTCGGCCGCGGAGCTGGTCGAGGCCGTGCGGGCGACCGCCGCCGGGCAGGCGGTGTTCACGCCCGGACTCGCCGGGCTGGTCCTCGGGGAGTACCGCCGCATGTCGTCGGCCGCCGACCGGCGCGCGCCCGCCCCGCCCACCCTCACCGAGCGCGAGACCGAGGTGCTGCGACTCGTCGCCAAGGGACTGTCGGCCAAGCAGATCGCCGCGCGGCTCACGCTCAGTCACCGCACGGTGGAGAACCACGTGCAGGCGACCCTGCGCAAGCTGCAGCTCGCCAACCGCGTGGAGCTCACCCGTTACGCGATCGAGCAGGGGCTGGACTAGCGCACCGGAGCCGCACCGGTCCTCTAGAATTCGACCGCTCCCGCAGTTCCGGTGCGGCGGTGGCGTGCTCGATCGAAAGGCGGGGCGATCGAAAGGCGGGGCGATCGAAAGGCGGGGCGATCGAAAGGCGGGGCGATCGAAAGGCGGGGCGATCGAAAGGCGGGGCGATCGAAAGGCGGGCGGGATGAGTTCCCCTGGCGTGGCGCTCGGCGTGCTGGGAGGCTTCGCCGCCACCGTCGACGGACGACCGATCGACCTCGGCGGCATCCGGCAGCGTGCCCTGCTCGCCGCCCTCGTCGTCGCGTTCCCGGGCGACGTCTCGGGGGAGCGGCTGCTCGAACAGGTCTGGCACGACGTCGACGACCCGAAGACGAGCTCGCTGCACTTCGCCGTCTCCAAGCTGCGCGACCGGCTCAGCCCGCAGCGACCGCGCGGGGACGAGGGGGTGATCGTCCGGAAGGGCTCGCGGTATCGGCTCGCCGTCGCCGCGGAGCAGATCGACGCCGTGCGGTTCGCCGACCTCGTCGCGCGCGGCGACGGGCTGCGCGAGCAGGGTGCCGCTCAGGCCGCGGCCGAGGCCTACGCGACCGCGTTGTCGTGCTGGCGGGGGTCGCCCTACGCCGACGTCGCCGACGCCGAGTTCGTGCGCCCCGAGGTCGCGCGGCTGACGGCGATCGAGTTGCGCACCCGCAAGGCCCTGCTGCAGATCCGGCTGGACCAGGGCGGCTCCGACGACGTCGTCGAGGCCGCCGAGCGGCTCGTCGCCGCGCATCCGCTCGACGAACGGTCCTGGGAACTGCTGGTCGTCGCCCTGTATCGGGCGGGCCGGCAGGCCGACGCCCTGGCGGCGCTGCGCCGCGTGCGTACCGTGCTCGACGGCGAACTCGGCATCGAGCCGGGCACCGGGCTGCGCGAACTCGAGACGGCGGTGCTGCGGCAGGACGACGTCCGGCTGCTCGGGACCGCCGGGGTCTCGCCGGGGCCCGCCGCCGCGCTGGGCACCCCGAGCGCGACCTCCAACGTGCCGTCGCCCCGCACCGCCCTCGTCGATCGGGCCCGTGAGCTCGCGGACGTCGGCGCGGCGCTGGCCGGGGAACGGTTGGTCACGCTCGTGGGGCCGGGCGGGGTCGGCAAGACGCGGCTGGCGGTGGAGGTGTGCCGCAACGGCGGTGAACGTCCCGCCGACGGGCCGTGGTTCGTGGACCTGGCGGCCGTGCGGGCCGATGCGCTGGTGGCCGCGACGGTGGCGTCGGCCCTGCAGATCCTCGGCCCCGGGACCGTCGACCACCTGGCGACGGTGCTCGCCCCACGTGAGTGCGTCCTCGTGCTGGACAACTGTGAGCATCTGCTCGACGGTTCGGCGGAGCTGGTGACGGCGCTGCTCGAGCGCTGCCCCGGCGTGCGGATCCTGGCGACGAGCCGGGAGCCGCTCGGCCTCGACGGGGAGTGGGTCTACGAGGTGCCGCCGTTGGACGAGTGTGCCGCCGTCGAGTTGTTCGGCGTCCGGGCCGCCGGGGTGGTGCCGGGCTGGACGATCCACGACGAGGTGACCGAACCGGTGCGTCGCATCTGCACCGAGCTCGACGGGATCCCGCTCGGGATCGAGCTCGCGGCGGCGCAGCTGCGGGTGCTGTCCGAGCAGCAGATCGCCGAGGGGCTGAGCGACCGGTTCGCGCTGCTGCAGGGCGGCTCCCGCACCGCTCCGCCGCGGCAGCGGGGGCTGGCCGACGCGATCGAGTGGAGCTACCGGCTCCTCGACGACGAGCAGGCGCGGCTGCTGCGCGAGGTCGCGGTGTTCGCGGGCAGCTTCGACATCGAGGGTGCCGCCGCCGTGCACGGCAGCACGCCGCCGCTGAGCGTCCTGCCGCCGCTGACGGCCCTCGTGCGGCGGTCGCTGCTGCGGGTGGAGCCGTCGTCGTCGCCGCGGCGGTACTCGATGCTGCAGACCATCCGCGAGTTCGCCCTGGCCCGCGCGGACGCGGCCGAACGGGACCGGATGGCCGACGTGCACCGCCGGTTCGTGCTGCGGCGGGCCCTCGCGGCGGTGCCGCACCTGCGCGGCTCCCGGGCACGGCAGACCTTCGACGCCCTGACGGCGGACATCGCCGAGCACCGTGCCGCTGCGGCCTCCGCGCTGGCCGCCGGTGATCCCGTCTACGCGCTCGAACTCGCCGGGGCCCTCTATTGGTTCTGGTATCGGCGGGGGCACATCCGGGAAGGCCTGGAGCTGATATCGGCAGCCCTGGACGCGGTCGAGCGGACCGGTACCGCCGTCGCAGCGGCAACCCTGTCGTCGGCGCTGACCGGCCTGGGCGGACTCACCTACCTGGCCGGGGACGCGGCCGGCGCGGCGGCCGTGCTGGGACGGTCCGCCGACGCCGCGGGGAGGGGCGGCGATGTCGTCACCGAGGCGTGGATGCGGTCCTGGTGGGCGTACTGCTCCGCGATCACGGGCCCGTCCGACGAGTTCCTGCACGCAGCGCACGAGAGTGCGGACGTCCTGCGCCGGGAAGGCGCCGTGTGGCAGCGCGCCGACGCCCTGCTCATCGAGGGCATGATCCTGCGCTTCCTCGGCGATCCGCAACGGGCGCAGCAGGTGCTGCGCGAGGCGGTCGCGACAGCCGAACGTTGCGGCCACGGCTGGGCGGTCGGCTCGGCGTCGTGGACACTCATGCGCACGGCGATGGACGTCGGGGACACGGACGCGGCGCTCGACGCGGTCCGGGTGATGCAGCCGGTCCTCGAGGCCGAGCGGGACGTGACGTCGTGGCTGGTGCTCGTCCACAGCGCCGCGGCACTGGTGGCCCGGCTCGGTACTCCCGACGTCGGCGCGATGCTCCTCGGGGCGGTCCGGGCGCTCGGCGGCCGCATCGGCTTCCTACCCGAGGTGATGGATCCGGTCGACGGGCCGCGCGAGGCGGCGGTCGTCCGTGACGCGCTCGGTGACGCCGAGTTCGAGCGGTGCGCGAGCCTCGGCGCCGGCCTGGACCGGGACGAGGTGAGCGCGCTGCTGGCCCGGCTGTGCCGGACGGGGCACGTCGGTGCGCAGCCGGAGCTAAGCGGCAGCTAAGCGGTGGCGGTTGTCCTGGAAGGGACCGAGATCCGATCCTTCCGAGGAGCACCATGTCCCACCCGACGCCCCAGACCCTGGCCCCCACGTCCGTCGTCGACCTGCTTCGGACCGCCGTCGCCGGTGTCGTGCACGCCCCCGAGGACGAGGGCTACCGGCTGTCCGCCACCGGCTTCAACCTCGCCACCGCCCACCGCAGCGCCGCCGTCGTGGTCGCCTCGAGTGCCGCCGACGTCGCCGCCGCGGTCCGGATCGCGGCCGAGAACGGGCTGACCGTCGCGGTGCAGGCCACCGGCCACGGCGCCGCCCCCGCGCCGGAGAACAGCATCCTGGTCGACACCGCCCTCCTCGACGGGGTGAGCATCAACCGCGCCGAGCGCACCGCCACCGTCGAGGCCGGGGTCCGCTGGCAGCAGGTGCTCGACGCCGCGGCCCCGCACGGGCTGGCGCCGCTGGCCGGCTCGGCACCGGGCGTCGGGGTGGTCGGGTATACCCTCGGCGGCGGGCTCGGCCCGATCGCCCGCACCCACGGGTTCGCCGCCGACCGGGTCCTGCGGATGGAGGTCGTCACCGCCGACGGGCAGCTGCGGCGGGTCACCCCCGACGACGAACCCGACCTGTTCTGGGCCCTGCTCGGCGGCGGCGCGGCATTCGGGATCGTCACCCAGATGACGTTCGAACTCCTGCCCATCCAGACCCTGGACGGCGGCGGCCTCTTCTACGACATCGCCGACGCCCCGGCCGTGCTGCGCCGCTGGCGGGACTGGATCTCCGCGGCGCCGACCTCGGTGTCCAGCTCGCTGGCGATCGTCAACTTCCCGCCGCTCCCGGAACTGCCCGAGCCGCTGCGCGGCCGCACCGCCGTGCACGTGCGGTTCGCGCACGTCGACGACACCGAGGACGCCGGCGCGCTGCTCGCCCCGCTGCGCGCGGTGGCCACCCCGGTCCTCGACACCGTGACCGAGATCGTCTACCCCGCCCTTGGTTCGATCCACGCCGACCCCACCGACCCGATGCCCGGCATGGAGCGCTCGGCGCTGCTGCGGGAGCTGCCGGACGCCGCCCTCGACGCCCTGCTCGCCGTCGCGGGTCCCGCCGGCGCGCTGCCGATCGCGCTCGCCGAGGTCCGGGCCATGGGCGGCGCGCTCGGTGTGCCGCCCGAGACCCCCAACGCCGTCGCGGGCCGCGACGCCGCGTTCACCCTGTTCACCGTCGGGGTGCTGGTGCCGCCCATCGCCGACGCGGTGCCCGGAGCGCTCGAGACCGTCGTCGGGGCGATGGCGCCGTGGGCCACCGGCGGTGCGCTGATGAACTTCGCGGGCGGCGTGGACGGGGCCCCGGCCGCCCGGGTGGCGAACGCGTGGACCCCCGCCCAGCGGACCCGGCTCGCCGAGATCCGCGCGGCATACGATCCCAGCGGCGTCTTCGCGCCCGCCGCGCGATGGGCGGCAACGGCGATCTGAGCCGACCGCATCCGTCCGTCCCTCGGCTCCACGACCGTCGGGCCGGCGCGCCAGCGCCTACCCTGATGATCCCGGCGCGCCAGCGCCTACCCTGATGATCCCGGCGCGCCAGCGCCTACCCTGATGATCCCGGCGCGCCAGCGCCTACCCTGATGATCATGGAGTCGAGGGATCTGCGTGTTTCGGACGCCGAGCGCGAACACGTCGGGACGCTGCTGCAGCGCGCGGTCGGGCAGGGGATGCTGTCGCTGGGGGAGTTCACCGAGCGGATGGACACGGCGCTGGCCGCCAGAACCCGCGGAGAACTGAACGCCGTGCTCGTCGACCTGCCCGGAATGCAGGTGCGGCCCGAGTACCTGCCACATCCGATGCAGCCCACCCCCGCCCCGGCGCCGCCGATGGCCGGGCCGGTGCCCCCCGCCCCGCCCTCGCATCTGCAGACACCCACCATCCGCGGCCGGTTGTCCAACCTCAGCCGCAAGGGGCGGTGGGAAGTGCCACCGGTGCTGCGGCTCGACACCCTGATGTCCTCGGTGACCCTCGACTTCACCGAGGCCGTCATGCGCACCCAGGTGGTGCGGATCCAGGTCGAGGACTACCTCAGCTCCATCACCCTGATCGTTCCCGCCGAAGCCACGGCCGACATCAACGGCCTCGACACCGTCGCCGCGAGCGCCGAGTCGAAGGTGCGCAACGGGCCCCCGTTCGGCCCGCTGCATCTGATCGTCGGCGGCACCGTCCGCCTCGGTTCCGTCAACGTCAAGCACCCGCTGGGCACGACGCTGCGCAAGCTGCTGGGCTAGCCGGCCGGCGGTCCCCGAGGAGCGTCGGGCCTCTCGGCCGGTGGAGGCGCACCCGTGTCGGTCCCAATGCGTGTTGGTGCGACGAAAGGAAGCGGCCCGCCCCGGGCCGGAACGCTTATGGCAGAGCTTGCGCGTGGCGAGAACACCACCATCCCCTCGGGGCCGGTGACGGTCGCGGTGGCCGGTGCCCGGCAGGGCACGGTCGATCTGATGGTGTTCCAACTCGGCGCCGACCAGCGTGTCCGTAGCGACGCCGATTTCGTGTTCTTCAACCAGCCGGCCTCCCCGGAGGGCGCGGTCCGGTTGGTCGCGGCCGACCGGATCGGTGTCGATCTGGCCGCGATACCCGCGGGGATCGAGCGGCTGTCGGTCGCGGTCGCCCTCGACGACAGTGTGCCGGGCAGCTTGTCCGCCGTCCCCGGTTTGGGCGTGCAGGTTGCCCACCCGGCGGGCGAGACGACGGCGCCCGCGTTGGGGTTGAGCACCGAGCGGGCGGCGGTCCTGCTCGAGATCTATCGCCGCAACGGCGCGTGGAAGCTTCGCAACGTCTCCGCCGGGTGGGACACGGGCCTGTCGGCGCTGGTGGTCCACCATGGGGTGCAGGTCGACGATCAACCCGCCAGTGCCGAACCTGCCGCGGTGGCCCCGCCGCCTGCGGTCGTGGACAGCGCTGGTGTCCGCACCGTCGCCGGCGAAGCGAAACTCTCGTTGGAGAAGCGGCAGAGGCTGGACCTGCGCAAGCGGGAAGTCGCCAAGGTGCTGCTGGACAAGGGCGCGGCCGGGGTGCGGGCCCGGGTCGTCCTGGTGATCGACAAGACCGGCAGCATGCACCGCGAGTACACCAGCGCACGCATCCATCAGGTCGTCGAGAGGATGGTGCCGATCGCGGTGCAGGTCGACGACGACGGCACCCTCGAGCCGTACCTGTATGCGGTCTCGTTCGCCCGGCTGCCGGACATCGCCGTCCACGATGTCGAGTCCTGGTGCGCGACGTATCTGCATCTCGGTGGGGTGCACGGGGGCATCGACTACGAACAGATCGGTGGCTACAACGACGAGCTGCCGGTGATGGGGGAGATCATCTCCACCCTCACCGCGGGGGCGTCGATGCCGACGCTGGTGCTGTTCTTCACCGACGGCGGCTTCCACAAGAAGGGCCCGATCACCGCGTTGATGAAGAAGGCATCCGGTCTGCCCGCCTTCTGGCAGTTCGTCGGCCTCGGCAAGGCGAACTACGGCGTGCTCGAAAAACTCGACACCATGAGAGGGCGGGTGGTCGACAACGCCGGGTTCTTCAGCGTCGACGACATCTCCCAGGTCAGCGATGCCGAACTCTATCGGCGCCTGCTGGGTGAGTTTCCCGACTGGCTGCGCGCGGCGCGCGCCGCGCGCATCGTGGGCTGAACTGCGACGGGGTCCGCACCAACACCACGATGAGGGCGGTGCACAAGCCCGCATGTCCGGTAGTGATACTCATGCCCGCGGGCGCCGCTCCGCGGACCATGTAGGGATGAGTACGCCGACCCCGCCCGGCCTCGATCCGCGGCTCGTCGCCCAGCTGTCCGGCGAGTGCTACGCGCTCGAACAGCACCTGTACGCCGTCGGCGCGCACGTCGCACATCTGCGGGCCCAGCTCGACCGCCTCGCCGTCGCGCCGGCCCCGGCGCCCGTGCCACCCATGTCGCGGGCCCCGGCGCCACCACCGCGGCCGGTCCCGTCCGTGGCCCCGCCGCGGCCGCCGGCGCGGGAACCGTGGTGGCAGCGCGACGGCGTGATCAGCCGCCTGCTCGCCGTCGCCGGGGTGGCGGTCACCCTCATCGGCGTGGTGATGCTGCTCGTGCTCGCCGCGCAGGCCGGTGTCTTCGGTCCCGTGCCCCGCGTCGTCTCCGGTGCGGTGCTGTCGGCCGCGCTGGTGGCCGCCGGGATCCGGGTGCACCGCCGCGACGGCGGACGCGTCGGCGGTGCCGCCCTGGCCGCGACCGGTTTCGCGGGCGGCTACCTGGTGGTCTTCGCCGCGACCGCCTACTACCGGTGGGTGCCGGCGGTCGTCGGTCTGGCCGCCGCGCTCGTCGTCGCCGGCGCCGGGGTCGCGCTCGCGGTGCGCTGGTCGGACCGGATTCTGGCCGTGCTGCTCGTGCTCGGGGCCGCGCTGCTCGCGCCCACCCTGTCGGACGGTGATCCGTTGCTGCTGCTCGGCTTCCTGCTGGTGCTGCTCGTCGCGAGCTTTCCGGCCCAGTGGCACCGCAATTGGGCCCTGCTGCATCTCGCGCGGGTCGTGCCGATCGCCGCGGTCCTGCTGGTGTCGATCGCCGGGGCCGAGCTTGCCGAGCGGGGCGAGCTCGCCTGGCTGGTCGGCTTCTCGGTGGCGGTCGCCGCATTCGTCGCCGGCACCGCGGTGCTGC
Source organism: Rhodococcus sp. M8 (assembly GCF_015654185.1). Taxonomy (NCBI): domain Bacteria; kingdom Bacillati; phylum Actinomycetota; class Actinomycetes; order Mycobacteriales; family Nocardiaceae; genus Rhodococcus; species Rhodococcus sp. M8. The sequence goes on along the minus strand of NZ_CP064065.1, from coordinate 2,838,486 downwards.
TGCTGCGCCGGGAGCCGGGCGACGTCGTCGCCGCGGTGTGCCTGGCGGTGGCGGCGCTGCCGCTGCTCGCCGTCGGGTTGCGGCTGGACCGGTGGCCCGCCGTCGCGCTCGAGGGCACGGCCGCCGCCGGGTACCTCATGTTGTTCGCCCTCGTCGGGCCCCGGTCGCGTCCGCTGCGGGTGGCGTCCGTCGCGGTGGCGGCGTTGGCGCTGCTGCACGCGTGCCTCGCGGGCACGAGCCCCGACGCGGCTGCCACGGTGCTGCTCGCGGTCGCCGCCGGGTATGCCGGTGCGGCCGCGTCGATGCGGTCGCGCCTGCTGTACGTCGCCGGCCTCGGCTTCTGGGTGCTCGGAGGAGCGATGTTCTACGACGGCGCCGAACTCGAGAACCTCACCGACCGGGAGCTGGCCGTGGACCGCCTCGACGCGGCCACGCTCGTCACGGCCGTCCTGCTCGCCGCGGTGACGCTGCTGCTCGCGTGGACGGCGACGCGACTGCGGCTCGTCCGCGAACGCGGCGTCCCGTGGATGTGGAGCGGTGCGGCACTCGTGGTGCTGTATGCGGTGACCACGGCATTGGTGACCGCGGGCGTCCTCCTGGGCGGTGCGGACGCCGGATTCGTCGCCGGGCACACCGCGGCGACCATCTGCTGGATGATCGCGGCGACCGCGATGCTGGCGCTCGGCCTCGCCCGCACCGAGTACGCGCACGCCGCGCTGGCCGCGGGGCTGTCGCTGACCGGCGCCGCGCTGGCGAAGCTCTTCCTGTTCGACCTCGCTGCCCTCGAGGGAGTGTGGCGGGTCGTCGCCTTCATCGTGGTGGGCCTGCTGCTGCTCGCCGCCGGTACCCGGTACGCCAAGGCGTTCGCCGGACGCTCCGCCGCCCCTGAGACCGGCTCCGGCCGGGAGACCGGATCTGGCTCGGCGGAGCCGGGACCCGGCGAGGACTGACCCGCTCGGTCAGCGGCGGCGCTGCCGCGCGATGAGTTCACTCACGCTGATCGACTGGCTGTTCTCGGCACCGCCGTGCCGGCCGCGCTGCGAATCCTGCGCGTCGGTCTCCGGCCGGTTCGCCGGGGCGTCGTCGGCCCTGCCGGCGGGGGCGCTGTCCTGCGCCGGAGGCGTCGTCGACGGCCGCTCGCCCGCGACCGGCTGATCCGCCGTCCGCGGGTTGGCCCGTCGCAGCTGCGAGAGCCAGTTCTCGATTGCCTGCGGGTCCCGGGTGGGCGCGCCGGACGAGCGCGGCTGCGGCTGAACCTGCGGCCGCACGTACGTCTGGGTCACCGGGGGCGGCACGTCGCCGCGCTGCCGGCGGGGCAGCGGCGGCGTGGCGGGCGGGGAGGACCGCTGGTCCTGCACGGGCGGGACCTGGCCCGGCACTTCTCTCGGGGGCTGAGACGGCGCCTGCTGGGACGGTGTCTGCTGGGACGGTGTCTGCTGGGACGGCGCCTGCTGCGGGCGGGGGCGCTGGGGCAGGGGACCCTGCGCCTGCGGTTGCGGGGCCGGTGGCCGCTCGGTGCGCGGTTGCTGCGGCTCGGGTGCCGGCGGGCGGGGACGGTCCTGCGGGGGAGCGGGCCGATTCGGCGCCGGGATCCGACCCGAGGGATTCTGCGCCGCCGGCGCCGGCTGCTGCGGCCGTGCCCCGGGAGCTGCCGGGGTCGCCCCGGCCGGACGACGCCGGGGCGGCCGGTCCCGGTCCTCCGGTGCCCGTGCCGGTGGCTCGGCCGGGCGCGGGGCGCGTGGCGGGGCCGACCGGCGCGGTGGCGGCTGCAGGTCGCGGACGCGCCGCTGCTCGGCGGCCGAGCGGGGTGCGGCGATCTTCGGCAGCGGCTGCGTCATCGGATCGTCCGTGGCGACGCCGGCGACGGTGGGCAGGCGGTGCGACCCGGTGGCCGCGACGGTCGCCGGACCGAACATGCCGACCGTGATCAGCTCCGGCACGTCCTGCGGCATGAGCTCGTTGTCGAGGATCGGCTCCGCGAGCCCGATCCTGGCCTGGATCCGCTTCATCCACGCCGGTGCCCACCAGCAGTCGTCGCCGAGCAGTTTCATCGTCGCCGGCACGAGCAGCATGCGGATCACCGTGGCGTCGATGATCAGGGCCGCGATCATGCCGTAGGCGATGTACTTCATCATCACCAGTTCGGAGAAGCCGAAGGCGCCGGTGACGACGATCAGGATCAGCGCCGCGGCCGTGATGATGCGGCCGGTGTGCGCCGTGCCGATCCGGATGGATTCGGTGGTGCTCGCCCCCTGCGAGCGGGCCTCGACCATGCGGGAGAGCAGGAAGACCTCGTAGTCGGTGGACAGGCCGTAGATGATCGCGATGATCAGCACGAGCACCGGCGACATGATGGGACCGGGCGTGAAGTTCAGCGGCCCGGCCCCGTGACCGTCGATGAAGATCCACGTCAGGATGCCGAGGGTGGAGCCGAGGCCCAGCGCACTCATCAGCGCCGCCTTGATCGGCAGCACCAGCGACCCGAACGCCAGGAACATCAGCAGGGTCGTGAGCACGACGACCACCGTCACCATCAGCGGCAGCGTGTTCATCAGCGCGGCGATCGAATCCTGTTCGATCGCCGGTGTGCCGCCGACGAGCACCTCCACGCCGTCGGGCCACTGCGCCGCATGCAGGTAGTCGATGGTCTCGGCGGAGTTGTTGCGGTCCTCGAGCCCGGCCTTGACGACGCGGACGCCGTCCCGGGCGGGACCCTCGATGGTGAACTTCTCCACCAGGCCGGGGGCCGCGCTGGCCGTCTGGATGATCTCGTTGAGGTCGCCGCCCTCGGCGCCGCGGACGACGATGCGCACCGGCTCCGCGCGCTGGCCGGGGAACAGTTCGTCGAACTGTTCCTGGGCGAGCCGCGTCGGATGGTCGGGCGGCAGGTAGGTCTCGTTGATGCCGCCGAACTTGATGCCGGTCAGCGGCACGATGAGCAGCAGCAGGCCGATCACCGTGGGGATGGTGACCTTGAGCGGGTTGCGCATCACCCACCGGGTGATCCGTCCCCAGATGCTGTTCTCGACCTGCTCGTTGGACTGGATCTGCCCGAACCGGGACCAGCCCCACTTGTCGATGTTCCGGCCGAGGATGGCGAGCATGGCGGGCAGCAGCGTGATCGAGGTGATCGCCGCCAGCGTCACCGTCGCGATCGCGCCGTACGCGACGGACTTGAGGAAGCCCTGCGGGAACAGCAGCAGGCCGCCGAGGCTGGTGACGACCATCGTGGCGGAGAACACCACGGTGCGCCCGGCCGTCATCACCGTGCGGCGCACGGCGGCGGACGCGGCGTAGCCCTCGGCGAGTTCCTCGCGGAACCGGGACACCATGAACAGGCCGTAGTCGATCGCCAGGCCCAGGCCGATCAGCGAGACCACGGGCGCGACGAACGAGTTGACCTCGGTGAAGTTCGTGATGAGCCGCACGATGCCGTTCGCGGCGACGACCGTCAGGCCGCCGGTGATCAGCGGCATCGCGGCCGCGATCACGCCGCCGAAGACGAAGAACAGCAGGATTCCGACCGCCGGGATGGCGAGGAGCTCCATGCGCTTGATGTCCTGCGCCATCGTGTCGTTGAGGGCGCCGGAGATCGGTTGCAGGCCGGCGAGCTGTACGTCGACCCCGTCGATGAGGAACTCGTCCTTCACGTCGCGGAAGTTGTTGGTCAGCTCGGTGTCGTTGTCGCCCGCGATGGCGACCGACGCCACGGCGTGCTGCCGCGACTGGTCCGCCAGCGCCGGCACCGCCGGGGCGCCGTTCGTCGGCCAGTACGCACCGTTGATCTTCAGGATCTGATCCGGATGGTCCGCGACCAGCGAGTTGAGACTGTCCTTGACCTTCGCCGCGAACTCCGGATCGTCGACCGTCCTGCCCTCCGGCGCCGTGTACAACGCCAGGACGTCGCCGTTCGTGTCGCGGCCGAAGGTGCCGTCGGCCAGCTTCGCCGCAGCGACGGACTCCGAGCCGGGATCGTCCCAGCCGCTCTGACTGAGATGATCGTTCAGGCTCGCGCCGTACCCGGCGAGCCCGAGCAGACCGGCCACCATCACCGCGATGACGGTGAAGCGCGCACGGTGGACGAGCTCTCCCCAGCGGTCGAACACGAAACTCTCCTATTCGGCCACGCTCTTGCGGCCCACGAGCAGGGCGGACAGCGGTCGGAACGGCTGCAACCAGGCGCCCTCGTCGGGCAGCGAGTCCAGGCTCACGCGTGGCAGCGGCTCACGGAACACCCCCGGGATGTCCTCGAGGTCGACGAAGTCGAGCACCTCGGACGTGACCGCCCAGCTGGCGTGCTCGCGGAAACCGAGGACCTGCACCGCCACGCCGGTCGCGGCGATCTCCTCGAGCGGTTCCCGGAACGCCTGCCCGTCGGCGGAGGCGACCATCACCCCCGCCAGACCCTCACTGCGTCGCAGCGCGATGTGCCGCAACATGTCGGAGTCTACGTCGCTGTCCTCGTCGATCTTCGGCTTGGCGAACACCGCGAAGCCGACGTTGCGCAACGCCTCGACCCACGGGCGCACGACGTCGGCGCTGCCCGGCGCGATGTTCGTGAACACCGTCGCCTCGGGGTCGAGGGTGGCCGTCGTGGTGCGCGAGAGCTCGGACGTGCGGCCGAGCAGCCACCGTCCGAGCGCGTCGAACCGCGGCCGGTAGGCGGCGGTGGGCCGGCCGCCCAGGATGGCACCGAGACCCATGTCCAGGTTCGGCGCGTCCCACACGAGCAGCACCCGCTCGTGCCGCTCGGTGCCGTCCGTCGTGGGGGCCGCGGACACGTCGGACAGTTCTTCGTGGACGCTCATGCCCTGATCTTCCCCCAGACCAGCTCCGTGATGCTGCTGCCCACCCGCTGCGCCTTGTCCTCGAACTTCGTGACGGGGCGCTCGTGGCTGATGGGGGACTCCCAGTCGAGCGTCGTCAGCAACGGCTCGGCGTTGCCCGCCTCGGCGATGGCCTCGGCGTACTCGGCGTGGTCCGTCGCGACGTGCAACACGCCGCCCGGCTGCAGCCGGCTCGCGATCAGGGCGAACGTCGGCGGCTGCAGCAGGCGGCGCTTGTGGTGGCGGGCCTTGGGCCACGGGTCCGGGAAGAACACCCGCACCCCGGTCAGCGACTCGGGGGCCACCATGTGCTCGAGTACCTCGACCGCGTCGCCGCGCAGGATCCGCAGGTTCCGGATCGGCGTGTCGGTGTCGTAGGTCCGTTCGATCTGCTGCAGCGTCTGCGCGATTCCGGGCTTGTAGACCTCGACGGCGATGAGGTTCACGTGCGGTTCGGTCCGGGCCATCGTCACCGCGGCCGTTCCGGTGCCGGAGCCGATCTCCAGGACGACCGGCGCCGAGCGGCCGAACCAGGCGTCGACGTCGAGCCGGTCGTCGCCGACGTCGCGGCCCAGCTCGGGCCAGCAGCGGTCCCACGACTCCTGCTGCGGGAGCGTCAGCGCGCCCCGCCGCGAGCGGAAACTCGTCACCCGCGGGTACAGACGGTTTCCTCGGGTCGGGCGCTGCTCCAGCGTCTCGGTCGTGTCCAGATCGGCGTCGTTCACCCGACCATTGTCGCGTATCGGGAGGGTGTGTGGCAGGAGGGACTGAAGTGACCACAGTGTTTTCTCAGGGTGCCGGGTTTTCTCAGGGTGCCCGCCCCCGGGCCGCTGCCGTCGACGGCAGCCTCTGCCAGAATCGGCGGCGACACACGGGGGTGGTCATGGTGGGGGATGCGGGGGCCGCGCACGCGCGGTGGCGGCAGATCGTCGAGGACATCGGCCGGTTCGACGCCCGGGCCGGCCGACAGGTGCAGCGCGCCCTCGACCGGCACGACGCCCCACTGCGAGTGCAGATCGCCGGTCGCGGCGGCGCCGTCCGTCCCGCGCTCCGCGCAGCCGTCGAGGCGGCGGTCGCGGCGTCGGCACTGGTCGACACCGTGGAGCTCGACTCGCCGGACCGGCCCGAACCGGTCCTCGACGCGGATGTCGTCCTCCTCGTGCTCGCGGCGCGGGTCCACCCCGCCGATCTGGCGGCACTCGTCCGCTCCGCCGATCCGGCGGCACTCGTCACACGCGACGACGAACGCCTCGTCGTCGTGCTCGATCGGACCGAGGGACTCGAGGATGCCGAGGCCGCGTTCGCCCGCGCGGCCGCGCACGTGCGACGGCCGGTCCTCACGCCCGGCTCCGGGCCGGCGGCGGTCGTCGAACGACTCGGTTCCGCGCGCCGCCGTCGCGACGCCGTGCTCGCCCGCGACCTGGCGGGCATCGGTGCCGGCCCGCGGGCCCGCGACGTCATCGAGGCCGCCCTCGACGACCTCACCGGATCGTCGCGGTGATCCCGCCCGACGTCGGCGACGTCGTGCGCCGCTGGAACCCGGAGGGATGGGCGCGGCTGCACGCCACGTCGGACCCGCCGCGGATCCGGGTGGCCGGGGTCGACGGCTGCGGCCGCGCGGCGCTCGTCGACGAGCTCACCGCGCTCGGCCCGGCCGTCGACTACGTCCATGACGGTCCCGCGACCGTCGTGCTGATGGTGTTCGAGGCGTCGGCCCACCTCGGCCGGACCGAACTCGCCGTCCTCGAGTCCGCCGGGCGCGGCAGCGGCCGCGTGGTGTGCGCGCTCACCGGAACCGACGCGCACCCGGACTGGCGGGCGGTGCACGAGCGGGACGTCGCGCTGCTGCAACGGCACGCCCCTTGGCTCGGTCCGGTGACATTGCTGCCCGTCGGGACGTCGCTCGCCGCCCGCGCCCGTGCTGTCGGCGGCGACGCGGGAGCGGTGCTGCGGCTCGAATCCGGGATCGTCGACCTGCACGAGGCGCTCACGGCGGCGCTGGTCCCGGGTCCGCATGCGGGCCGGGCCCTGCGCAGCGCCGTCGTCGCCGAGACCCGCCACCTCGTGGTGCAGGCGATCGCTGCCCTGCGCGCCGGCGACGACACCGGGGCCCTGCGCGCCGAACGGGCGCGGTGGAGCCTGCGGGCCACCACTCCCGCCGACGACGGAGGGCTCCGCGCCGAGCTGCAACGGGCCCGCATCGACACCGCGCAGGCCGTCGCGGCGGCCGTGCGCGCGGCGTCCGCCGAACTACGCGACGCGATCGAGACGGTGGACCCGGCGCACGTGCCGCACCTGCTCGACGACGTGGTCCGCGACCTGCACGCCCGGGTCGGCACGGTCGTCACCGAGCGGCTGGCCCGGATCGGACCGGGTGACCCGGAACCGGCCGGCCCGGACACCGTGCCCCCGCGGCCCGCGCCGCCGTCCCCGCGACGTCCCGTGGAGGACCGCCTCACCGTGCTGATCGGCGCGTCGGCCGGGGCGGGGCTGGGACGCGTCGCGGTGTCCCCGCTGGCCCTGGTGCCCACGCTCGAGCTGGCGGCGGTACCGCTGAGCCTGCTGCTCGGCGCGGCGGCGGCGTGGTGGCTGGTGCGGGTGCGGCGACGGCTCGCCGAACGGGACCGGATGCGCAGGTGGGCGCTCGAGGAACTCGTCGAGGTACGCGCCGAGCTCGAGGCCGTCGCGCTCGAGCGCATCGTCGACGCGGAGGCCCGGCTCGGGTCCGCGCTCGCCGTCGCGCGCACCGCCCGGCTCGCCACGGCGCGCGACCGCATCGCCGCCCTCGACGACGAGCTGAGACGTCGCGCCGAGGACCGTGCCGGGCAGCTGGCGGCGTGCGAGCGCGATCTCGCCGTGCTCGCCCGGGCGGGAACCGCCGGCCGGCCGGGCGCGTCCAACGGGACGACAGCGTCCGATGGTGTGACACGGCAGTGAGGAGCGCGCGATGGTGGACGGATTCGCCGGCACCGACGACGAGGTGTGGGAGCCCGACGTGCCCGTCCCGGGACGTCCCGCGTTCGGTCCGGGGCTGGCCCCCGCGCTGCTCGACCCGGCTGGCCCGGGCGCGCTGCCGCCGGCCGTGGACGTCGACGGCGACGGGCTGCTCGACACCGTCACGTTCGCCACCGCGGACGCACTCGTCGTCGCATCGGACACCGACGCCGACGGGTGGTTCGACCGGGTCACCGAACTCGGCGACGACGGACGATTCGGGGTGTGGCAGTTCCGGCGCGACGTCGACGGTGCGGAGCACTGGACCCGGATTGACGAAGGTCACCTCGATCGAGGAAAGTGAGGCAAATCGCCCGTGCCCCGGGCGTGTGAGGCGGGTACTGTGTTCGCCCTCTGAATCGTTTCTGTGACATTTCCGACCGGCCCCGATTGCCATCACCCCGAAGTCCGGCGTTAACCTCTATGAATAGGACATCCGGCGCCCGCCTCGTCCGTTCGGCCACGGAGGAAGCGGGTGGTACCCCTGCCGAGAGGGGGAGTCCGGGTCCGCCGCTGGTCCCTGGGACGGTTCGTCGCAGGTCGGGGGAGGGATCCGGTTCCGGCGCACCCCAGGAGAGTTTGATGACCTCAGTGACCATTCCCGGTCTGAACGGCACCGATGGCAAGCCCCCGACCCAGCACGCCGAGCTGCTCGCATGGGTACAGGAGGTCGCCGAACTCACTCAGCCCGACCGGGTCGTCTGGGCCGACGGGTCCGACGCGGAATGGGACCGGCTGACCACCCAGCTGGTCGAGGCCGGGACCTTCACCCGCCTCAACGACGAGAAGAAGCCCAATTCCTTCCTGGGCAACTCCGACCCGTCGGACGTCGCGCGCGTCGAGTCGCGCACCTTCATCTGCTCGCGCAACGAGGTCGATGCCGGACCGACCAACAACTGGATGGATCCGGCCGAGATGCGGGCGACCATGACCGAGCTGTACCGCGGCAGCATGCGCGGGCGCACCCTCTACGTGGTGCCGTTCTGCATGGGCCCGCTCGGCGCGGACGACCCGAAGCTCGGCGTCGAGATCACCGACTCGGAGTACGTCGTCGTCTCCATGCGCATCATGACCCGCATGGGTACCGCGGCCCTGGAGAAGCTGGGCACCGACAAGCCGTTCGTCAAGGCCCTGCACTCGGTGGGTGCGCCGCTCGAGCCCGGCCAGAAGGACGTGCCGTGGCCGTGCAACGACACCAAGTACATCACCCACTTCCCGGAGGACCGGGAGATCTGGAGCTACGGCTCCGGCTACGGCGGCAACGCCCTGCTCGGCAAGAAGTGCTACTCGTTGCGTATCGCTTCGGCCATGGCGCACGACGAGGGCTGGCTCGCCGAGCACATGCTGATCCTCAAGCTGATCTCGCCGGAGGACAAGGCCTACTACGTGGCGGCCGCGTTCCCGAGTGCCTGCGGCAAGACCAACCTCGCGATGATCCAGCCGACCATCCCGGGCTGGCGCGCCGAGACCCTCGGCGACGACATCGCCTGGATGCGTTTCGGTGAGGACGGCCGGCTGTATGCGGTGAACCCGGAGTACGGCTTCTTCGGCGTCGCCCCCGGCACCAACCACGGCTCCAACCCCAACGCCATGAAGACGATGGAGGCCGGCAACACGCTGTACACCAACGTCGCGCAGACCGACGACGGCGACGTGTGGTGGGAGGGCCTGGAAGGCAATCCCGAGCACCTCATCGATTGGAAGGGCAACGACTGGACTCCCGAGTCCGGCACCCCGGCCGCGCACCCGAACTCGCGCTACTGCACGCCGATGTCGCAGTGCCCGATCCTCGCCCCCGAGTGGGACGATCCGCAGGGTGTGCCGATCTCCGCGATCCTGTTCGGCGGTCGTCGCAAGACGACTGTGCCGCTGGTGAGCGAGTCTCTCGACTGGCAGCACGGCACCTTCCTCGGCGCGACGCTGTCGTCCGAGCAGACCGCCGCCGCCGAGGGCAAGGTCGGCACCGTCCGTCGCGACCCCATGGCGATGCTGCCGTTCATCGGTTACAACGCCGGCGACTACCTGAACCACTGGATCAACATCGGCAAGTCCGCGGATGCGGACAAGCTGCCGAAGATTTTCTACGTCAACTGGTTCCGTCGCGGCGACGACGGCCGCTTCCTGTGGCCGGGCTTCGGTGAGAACTCCCGTGTGCTCAAGTGGATCGTCGACCGCATCGAGCACCGGGCCGGCGCCCAGACCACGCCGATCGGCTTCGTGCCGACCGCCGCGGACCTCGACCTCGAGGGCCTCGACGTCGACCGCGACGACGTCGACGAGGCGCTGAAGGTCGACGTGGCGGAGTGGAAGGAAGAGCTGCCCCTCATCGAGGAGTGGTTCGAGTTCCTCGGCGAGAAGGTGCCCTCCGGCATCCGCGACGAGTTCGAGGCCCTGAAGCAGCGCCTCGCCTGACGCCTTGATCGACCGAATGTCACATCGGATCGCTTGTATCGATCCGATGTGACATTCGGCGTTTCAGGGATGCTCAGGACGACTGACTCGCGAGCCACTCGTCGATGCGACGTCGTGCCTCTTCGGGCGCGACGTCCTCGACGCGCGTCATGATCGCCCACCGGTGCCCGAACGGGTCGAGGATCGTCCCGAACCGGTCTCCGGTGACGAACGTCGAGGGTTCCTCGAAGACCTGCGCACCCTGCTCGACCGCGCGGGCGAACGTCGCGTCGGCGTCGGTGCAGTACAGCACGTAGGAATGGTCGACGGTGTTCGTTCCGTCGGGCGCGCGCAGCCCCATGGCCGGCGCGGGGTCGCTCAGCTGGAGCCGGCCGTGCCCGAAGTCCAGTTCGGCGTGCGCGATCGTGCCGTCGGGCCCGTCGGTTCGTTCGACGACCTCGGCGCCGAAGACCGTGCGGTAGAACTCGACGGCTCGGGCCGCGCCGTCGACGACGAGGAACGGCGTGAGGGAGGTGTAGCCGGCGGGGATCGGATTCACGGAATGCGTCATGCGACGAGTCTCGCGTCGTCTCCGCCGGCCGTATTGAACATTTCCGACATTCCCCGGGACGGCGGTGGTGGGCCGAATGTCACACAGGTTCGATTCGATCGAATGTGTGTGACATTCGGCCCGTTGCAGGGCGCCGGCCCGGCACCGGAGTCACGGCCGGAACACCGCGCGCACGCAGCCGTCCTTCTTGTCCTTGAACATCTCGTACCCGCGCACCGAGTCCTCGAGCGACATGTCGTGGGTGATCAACAGGCTGGGGTCGAGCTTGCCGGCCTGCACGTGCTCGAACAGCCGCGGGACGTACCGCTGTCCGTGTTGCTGGGCGGTGCGCAGGGTCAGGCTCTTGTTGGTGAGCAGGCCCATCGGGAACTTGTCGGTGAGTCCGTAGACCCCGAGGACGGACACCACCCCACCCTTGCGGCACGCCATGATCGCCTGCCGCAGCGGCGTGGCGCGGTCGGTCTCCATCCGCAGCGCCTGCTTGACGCGGTCGTAGATCTGCATCAGGCCGGTGCCGTGGGCCTCCATGCCGACCGCCTCGATGCACGCGTCGGGTCCGCGGCCGCCGGTGCTCTCGCGCAGCGCCTCCTGCATGCTGTCCTCGGCGGAGTAGTCGATCGTCTCCAGCCCCAGCCGGGCGGCGAGGTCGAGGCGTTCGCCCAGGCGGTCGACGACGATCACTCGTTCGGCGCCGAGGATCCGGGCGCTCACGGCCGCCATCAGGCCCACGCCCCCGGCACCCCACACTGCGACGGTGTCGCCGGCGGAGATGTCGCAGAAGTCGGCCCCCATGTATCCGGTGGGCACCGCGTCGGAGAGGAACAGGGCCTGCTCGTCGGTGATCCCCTCGGGGATCGGAAAGCAGTTGACGTCGCCGAACGGCACCCGCACGTACTGCGCGTGCGAACCCTGGTACCCGCCGAACGGGTGGGTGTAGCCGTAGATGCCGCCGGACGGGTAGCCGAGCAGCGGCTGCTGCATCGCAGCGTTCGGGTTGGTGGTGTCACACGCCGAGTACAGGTCGTGGTCGCAGTACCAGCAGGCGCCGCACCCGATGAACGACGGCACGACGACGCGGTCGCCGACGTTCACGGAGGTGACCTCCGCGCCCTTCTCGACGACGTCGCCCATGAACTCGTGCCCGAACACGTCGCCCTCCCGCATGCCGGGGAGATAGCCGTCGATGAAATGCAGATCGGATCCGCAGGTGGTCGTGAGGCGGACCTCCACGATCACGTCGTGCGGGTTGAGCAGCTTCGGGTCCTCGACCGTCTCGACGGACAGGTCGTTCACGCCCATCCAGCACAGCGCTCGCATCAGTGGGATCCTTCCGTTCGGGAGTCGCGTCCGGAGGCACCGGAGCTGCCGCGGGCGCTGTCATTGCCGCGGGCGCTGGGATTGCCGCGGGCGCTGGGATTGCAGCGCAGGGTCGGCATCTCGCCGGTCTGCAGCAGCGCGCGGGCCCGGTACAGGGCGGTGAACGTGGCCGCGCCGGTGATCAGGCCGGGCACCGGGGTGTCGGCCCGCATGCTCACCTCGGTGCCGAGGCCGTGCGGGGCCGTGGCGAACGACAGCAGGATCCGGGGCGGCTGCGACGAGTCGCCGGCGTCGGTGGCGACGAACTGCAGTTCCCCGTCGCTCTCGAGCACGCGCGTCTCCCACGTGATCGGGTCGGCGCCGAGTTCGAAGGTCCACCGGAGGCGGTCGGGGCCGCTCGCGGCGACGGAGGTGCGCTCCCCGAACACCTGCGACAGGTTGGCGGGCTCGCGCCAGAACCGTTGCACCGTTTCGCGGGGTGCGCCGATGGTGACGGTCTGCTGGGGACCGGGGTGGGAGCCGGTGCGTTCGACGACGCGACGGACGACCCCCTCGATCTGCCGCCCGGATCTCTCCACGGTCTTGACGATGTCGAACACGGGTTTCTCCTTCCGGGCGCGGGCGGGCCTGCCCCGTGCCGGGTCTGGTGGGCGACGCCCTACCACAGCGGGGTGCTGTCCTGCAGGGCTGCGACCGGCCGGCCGGCGACGTTCCGGGCGTGCCGGTGACGAGTCATGATGTCGGCTACCCGCGGGAGCAGGGTGGGCAAACCGGTGGATCCCGGGGCGGCCGGACCGCTGTGCGGCTCCCCACGTGAATCGGACATCCGCCGGAATGATGCAATAGGTGACGACGGAACCAATCCGGTCGGCACTGCGACCGGGAGGAGGATCGGGCCCATGAGCGGTATCTACAACAATGTCACCGAGCTGGTCGGGCGAACCCCGATCGTGCGGCTGAACCGGCTGACCGAGGGTCTCGGCGCCCAGGTCGCGGTCAAGCTCGAGTTCTACAACCCGGCCAACAGCGTCAAGGACCGGATCGGCGTGGCGATCATCGACGCCGCCGAGAAGTCCGGTGAGCTGCGCCCCGGTGGCACCATCGTCGAGGGGACCAGCGGCAATACCGGTATCGCGCTGGCGATGGTCGGTGCCGCGCGCGGCTACAAGGTCATCCTGACGATGCCCGAGACGATGTCCACCGAGCGTCGCGTGATGCTGCGGGCGTTCGGCGCGGAGATCGTCCTGACCCCCGGCTCCGAGGGCATGGCCGGCGCGGTCGCGAAGGCGGAGGAGATCGTCGCGAAGACCGAGAACGCGGTCCTCGCCCGCCAGTTCGCCAACCCGGCGAACCCGGAGATCCACTACCAGACCACCGGTGAGGAGATCTGGAAGGACACCGAGGGCGCGGTCGACATCTTCGTCGCCGGCATCGGCACCGGCGGCACGATCACCGGCGCGGGCCGCAGGCTCAAGGAATACAAGCCGGAGGTGAAGATCGTCGGCGTCGAACCCATCGATTCGCCCATCCTCACCGGCGGACAGCCGGGCCCGCACAAGATCCAGGGCATCGGCGCGAACTTCGTGCCCGACGTGCTCGACCGCGAGGTCTACGACGAGATCGTCGACGTCTCGTTCGACGACGCCGTCCGCGTGGGCCGGGATCTCGGCACGCAGGAGGGCATTCTCGGCGGCATCTCGTCCGGCGCGATCGTGTGGGCCGCTCTGGAGCTGGCGAAGCGTCCGGAGAACGCCGGCAAGCTCATCGTCGCCGTGGTCTGCGACTTCGGTGAGCGGTACATCTCCACTCCGCTGTTCGAGCACATCCGGGACTGAACGCATCGTGAGTGTTCTGCGCACCCTCCGGGAAGACCTGCAGGCGGCCCGCGGCCACGATCCGGCGTCGCGCGGTGACATGGAGAACGCCCTCGTGTATTCGGGGCTGCACGCGATCTGGTCGCATCGGCTCGCACACCGGATGTGGGCGCGGCCGGCGCTGCGGGGACCGGCCCGCATCCTGGCGCAGTTCACCCGCTTCCTCACGGGCATCGAGATCCACCCCGGCGCGACGATCGGACGGCGCTTCTTCGTCGATCACGGCATGGGCGTGGTGATCGGGGAGACCGCCGAGATCGGCGAAGACGTGATGATCTATCACGGCGTCACGCTCGGCGGGCGGTCGCTGGCGCGGACCAAGCGGCACCCCACCATCGGCAACCGGGTCACCATCGGCGCGGGGGCGAAGGTCCTCGGGCCGGTGGTGATCGGCGACGACGTCGCGATCGGCGCGAACGCGGTGGTCACGCGCGACGTGCCCGCCGATTCGATCGCCGTCGGCATCCCGGCGACGATCCGCCCCCGCAAGCAGCACGAGGAACTCGTGGACCCGGCCTGCTACATCGATCCTGCGATGTACATCTGAGGTCTCGCCGGCACCCGCAGCCGGCCGGGCCGAATGTCACATCGCGTCTATCCAACCGACGCGATGTGACATTCGGCCACCTACGAACTCAGGCGCCGTAGCCGGGCGGGTACAGCACCGACTTGGTCTCGCAGAACGCCTCGAGGCCCTCGGGGCCGTTCTCCCGGCCGATGCCGGAATTCTTGTAGCCGCCGAACGGCGAGCCCGGGTCGAAGGCGTACCAGTTGATGCCGTAGGTGCCGGTGCGCACCCGCGACGCCACCTCGAGGCCCTTCTCGACGTCGGTGGTGTACACCGAGCCGGCGAGGCCGTAGTCGGAGTCGTTGGCGATCTCGACGGCCTCGTCGACGCTGTCGTAGGGGATCACGCACAGCACGGGACCGAAGATCTCCTCGCGCGCGACGGTCATGGAGTTGTCGACGTCGGCGAAGATCGTCGGCTCGACGAACCAGCCCTTGTCGAGCCCGGCGGGCCGGCCGCCGCCGAGCACCAGCCGCGCGCCCTCCTCCGTGCCCTTGGCTATGTAGCCCTCGACGCGGTCGCGCTGCTTCGCGGAGATCAGCGGCCCGAGTTGCGCCGCCGCGTCGTCGGGCATGCCGACGGGGAAGAAGGCCGCGGTCGCCACCATCTTCTCGACGACCTCGTCGTAGCGCGAGCGCGGCGCCAGGATGCGGGTCTGGCCGACGCAGGCCTGCCCGGTGTTCATCAGGCCCGACATCACGAGCATCGCGACGGTCGAGTCGAGGTCGGCGTCCTCGAGGACGATGGCGGCGGACTTGCCGCCGAGCTCGAGGGAGCAGCGCTTGAGGTTCCGGGCCGCGATCTCGCCGATGTGCTTGCCGACGGCGGTCGAGCCGGTGAAGGTGATCTTGTCGATGTCGGGGTGCGAGACGAGGTACTCGCCGGTCTCGGCGCCGCCCGGGACGAGCGACAGCACGCCCTCTGGCAGCCCGGCCTCGGCGAAGATCTCCGCGACCGCGTTGGTGGTCAGCGGCGACTCGGGCGCGGGCTTGAGGACCACGGTGCAGCCGGCGAGCAGGGCCGGGCCGAGCTTGTTGATCATCAGGAACAGCGGCACGTTCCAGGCGATGACGGCGGCGACCACGCCGACGGGTTCGCGCGTCACCCGGGAGCGTCCGAAGGCGCCGGTGCGCTCCTCCGTCCACGGGAACGAATCGGCAAGTCCCGCATAGTAGTTGATGGTCGCCAGGGACGGCGTCACCTGCATCATCTGCACGGAGGCGGGCGGCTGACCCATCTCGGCGGACAGCGACGCGGCGAGGTCGGCGCTGCGCTCCTCGAGCAGCTTGGCGGCCTTGGCGAGTACCTGGGCCCGCTCGGACGGTGAGGTGCGGGGCCACGGTCCGTCGTCGAAGGCGGCACGGGCCGCGGCGACGGCGGCGTCGATGTCCGCCGGCCCGGCGACCGGCACCGAACCGACGCGTTCCTCGGTGGCCGGCGAGAACACCTCGAGTCGCTCGTCGGTCGACGGGGCGACCCAGCGGCCGCCGATGAACAGCTTGTCGTAGTCGGTCATGTTCTCTTTCCTCAACGGTCCTGGTTTCCTACTGGTCGGATGTCGCTCGGTCGTTGTCGTGCGCTGGGTAGGTGTCGGCGAACCCGGTGAAGCCGTACTGCCGGTGCGGTCCGATCACGGCGACCTCGAACAGTCCGGTGCCGACGGTGTCCGACCCGGCGATCCGGAACCGCGCGAGATGGTCGGTGGGACAGAACATCAGCAGCGCCGGATCGATCTCCCGGACATCGCGGCGCAGCGCCTGCACGACCAGTTCGCCCTGCCACATGCCGTGCCGCCAGTCCTGTTCGAGTCCGTACCCGGTGCCGATGCCGAGCAGGTTCGGCACCAGCAGTTTGCATTCGACGGTCACCGCCTCGCAGCCGGGCCGGTGGAACGTCAGCGTCGCCCCCGTGACGTTGCGGGTGCCCGGCGCGAACACCAGCCGATGTTCCGGCCGGCCCAGCCATTCGGGCTCGGCGCCGGGCCGGATCCGGACCGCCTCCTCGACCAGTCGGCGGCCGTGGTCGTCCTCCTGCACGATAGTGACGATCGTGTCGTCGTCGAACTGCATCACCGAGTAGATCCAGAAGAATCCGGGCGTGCCCTCGTGGGCCGTGCGCCCGGGCGGCTCGGGTTCCCCGACGGGCCGCACCCCCCAGGAGCGGTCGCGGTTGCCGAGCCACGTGCCCGGGTCCACCTGCCGGGTCCGGCCGTCGACGGTGAGGGTGCCCGACCACCGGCCGGTCTGCACGAACCGGGAGGTGTCCATGACGACGCGCTCGAGCCGGCGCAGCCGCTGCGGGGTCTCCTCGGTGGCGGGGACGACCCCGTCGAACGTGAGATCGAAGGACAGGTCGGCGGTTTCGGCATGGCCGGGCTCGAGCACCACCCGCAGCCGCCGCAGCCCCTCGAGCACCTCCACCCGCAGCGGGCCGACGGTGGTGTCGGTGCGATCGGTCCCCAGGGCCCGCGAGGCCCGCACGACGAGGTGGTCGTCGCCGCGGCGCAGCACCGCGAAACCGTCGGCCACACCGAGATTCGGGTACTGGCCCATGCCGACGATCAGGAACAGGTCGGTGGTGTCGGCGGGGTAGCAGTTGAAGTAGTACCGGTCGTAGAAGTTGCGGTCGGACGTGGCGACGCGCCGGATCGGTTCGGCCGTCTGGTGGACGGGGTAGTCGTCCAGGGGGGAGAGGGAACTCACGGCGCCGCCCCCTGCCGATCGGTGTCGTCGAGCATGGCTTCGAGGGCGGCGCGGTGCATGATCGCGTCGTCGGGATCGCCGGGTGGCTGCGCCTGGCCGAAATGCACCGCGCGAGTGTGGATGCGCAGCATGATGATCGCGTGCTGCAGCGCCGCGTGGACGGTGTAGAAGTGCAGGTCGCGCGGGACGTGGCCGGTGCGCTGCGCGTATGCGCGGGCGACGTCGTCGAGGCGCAGGAAGCCCGGCAGGCCGGGCAGCCCGGCCGCGGCGGCGATGTCCTCGAAGAACCTGTGCAGGAACGTCATCCAGGCCAGGTCCATCTCGCGGGCGCCGAGGGTGGCCAGCTCCCAGTCGAGCACCGCGACGGGCCGGAAACCGTCGAACAGGATGTTGCCGATCCGCGCGTCGCCCCAGCACAGCACCGCGGGCGAGCGGTCGTCGGGGCAACGGGCGTCGAGCCAGGCGAGCGCACGTTCGACGAGCGGGGAGCGGGGACCACCGGTGCGGGTCGTCCACTCGTAGTAGGAGTGCTGCCGGTCCAGGTGCGCCCGGACGGCGTCGGTGACGGTGCCGGCCGGTCCCAGCCCGGCGGCCACTGGGGCGACGTCGTGGATCCGGGCCAGCACGTCGACGCACGCGTCCTGCATGGCGGCACGCTCGGCGTCGCCGGCCTCGGTGACCCAGGAGCCGAAGTTGTACGGCATGACATCCGGTGGCACCCGGCCCGCCACCCGGGTCATGACGAAGAACGGGGCCCCGAGCGGCGCGGGATCGGGCTCGTACCAGTGCACCCGGGGGACGGGGACGGTGGAGTGCTCGCCGACGGCGCGCATGACCCGGGCCTGACCCTCGAGGTCGTAGGCGGGGAAGACGGGCACGGTGGTGTCGGCGGGGGCGACGCGGGCGACGAGCGGATGGTCGGTGCCGTCCCAGCGGGCGTCGAACAGCAGCGTCTCGCTGGACATGCCGGTGGTCTCGGGGAGGTGCACGTTCTCGACGACGGGGGCGGTGACCTTGGTGGCGAGCCAGCGCTGCAGGTTCTCGCGGACCTGTCCGGGATCCCGGCGGGAGTCGCGGGGGTGCGCGACCTCGACATCGTGGGCGGAGCCGTCCTGGGCGCCGTGCGCCGACGCGTCGGGGTCGATGCTCACGCGCTCTCCTTCCGGCCACCGGGGCTGTGACCTCGAACACTAGAACACGTTACAAGTTTTCGGAAGGGGTCAGCCGAGGTGTGTCCCGAACCAGGCGAGCATGCGGTCGTATGCCTGCGCGGCCGCGTCCGCGTTGTACCGCGGTCCGGTGTCGTTGAAGAACGCGTGGTCGGCGCCGGGGTAGGTCACCACCTCGTGCACCAGGCCCGCGCGCTCGAGGGCGGCGGTCGCCGCGTCCCGCGACGCGTTCACCCGCTGGTCGAGTTCGGCGTAGACCGCGAGGACGGCGGCCCGCGACCCGGCGAAGTCGGCGCCGTCGGGCAGCGGTCCGTAGAACGGGACGGCCGCCGCGAGGCGCGGGTCGCCGGTCGTCAGCAGCAGCCACGTCATGCCGCCGCCGAAGCAGAACCCCACGGCCCCGATGCGCCGGTCGGGCACCCGTCGCGTCAACTCGTCGATGCCCGAGCGCATGTCCTGGGAGAATCGTTGCGGCGGAACGGTACTCAGTGCGGCCGTGGCCTGCGCCGGGTCGGCGAACGACGCTGTGCCCCCCTCCTCGGAGAGCAGGTCGATCGCGAGTGCCGAGTAGCCCGCCCCCGCCAGGCGCCCGGCCACCGATCGGATATGGTCGTTGAGCCCCTTGTTCTCGTGGACCACGAGCACGGCGCCCCGCGGGTCCGCCGCCGGCGCCCACGCACCCTGCAGCGTCCGCCCGTCCGGGCCGGGGAACGTGATCGCCTCCGTCGCAACGGCATCTGCGCTGCCCGGCGGCGCCACCGGCGACGTCGGGGCCAGAGTGCCCGAGGGCGCTCCCGGGGTCTCGGAAGGCGTTGCGGGCGAGCCGTTCTCGTTTGCGCAGGCGGCGAGCAGCGAGGACGCCGCGGTGAGGGTGAGTCCCAGCAGCCCCAGCCGTCGCAGCGCCTCGCGGCGGGTGAGCAGACCGTCGGCGTGGTCCACCGCGATCTCCTCGGCGATGTAGCGCTGGAAAGGCGTCATGGCCGCTCCCGTCCCGAGGACACTGTCTTCGTATTGTGACGCGACGGGGGCCGCGGTGCGGGCGATTCGCGCCGAAGCTCAGTCCCCGAGGGCCAGGATCCCGGCGCCGGTCAGGGTCCCCACGGCGGCGAGCCGCGCCGGCACGATCTCTAGCCCGGTCAGGAACGGCAGCCGCGCGTGCCGGGCCGCGGCCTCGCGCATCGGCCGCCACATCGGCTCCCCGGCCTGCGCGAACCCGCCGCCGACCACCACGAGGTCCACGTCCACCAGCGCCGCGGCCGACGCGAACACCTCCCCGAGCGCCGCCCCCGCACGCCCCAGGGCCGCGACCGCGACCGGATCTCCCGCGCCCGCGGCGCGGGCCAGCGCCGCCCCGTCGGCACCGGACCAGCCGTGCTCCCGCGCCCACCGCACCGCGGCCGGCCCGCTCGCCACGGTCTCGACGCACCCGACACCCCCGCACGCGCACGAGTCGGCGCCCACGCTCGACACCATGTGCCCGATGTGGCCCGCATTGCCCGTCCGGCCCCCGGCGATCCGGCCGCCCAGCACCAGACCGCCGCCGATGCCGGTCGAGACCACGACGCCGACGAGGTCCGTCGCACCCCGGCCCGCCCCGAGCCGGTGCTCGGCCAGCGCGGCCGCGGCCCCGTCGACCGCGAGCCGCACCCGCGACCGCGGGAACAGGCCGCGCACGGCGTCGACCAGGCCGAAACCGCCCGCCCACTCGCCGATGTTGATCGGCGCCACCGCACCGGCGCCGACGTCGACCGGCCCGGCGCTCGCGATCCCCACGGCCGTCACCTCGGCTCCCGCGGCGACCCGCCGCAACAGCTCCGCGCATGCCGCCCACACGCCGGCCGCGGGCGTCGGCACCGTCCGCGGTGCGTCGAGCGTGCCGTCGGCGCGGACGCGGGCGGCCGCCATCTTGGTGCCGCCGACGTCGAGGGCGAGCGCGACCATCAGCGCCTGCGCAGCACGAGCACCAGATTGCTGACCAGGAACTCCCGCACCGCGGGGACCCGCACCAGCCACCACGCCCAGCGTGGGTGGTACCGGGGGAACGCGGCCAGCAGCTCGCCGTGCGGCGTCGAACGCGCCCACCGCAGCCCGTCGCCGCAACCCACCTCGAACAACGAGACCCCGTACCGGTTCTTCGGCTCCCGCCCGTGCCGGCGGGCGTAGCGCCGCGCCGCGTACTCGCCGCCGAACGCGTGCCACGGGCCGGTCTCGTGCCCGCCGAACGGGCCCCACCACAGGGTGTACGACAGCACCGTCAGCCCGCCCGGCCGCGTCACCCGCAGCATCTCGTCGGCCATCACCCACGGCTGCGCCACGTGCTCGGCGACGTTCGAGGAGAAGCACACGTCCACCGATCCCGTGCGCAGCGGCAGCGCGAGGCCCGAGCCACGGATCGACCCGCCCACCGCGAGACCGGCCGCGTGCATCTCCGACGGATCCGGCTCGACCGGCACGTAGCGGGCGCCCGACGCGCCGAACACCTCCGCGAAGTACCCCGGCCCGCCGCCCACGTCGACGACGGTCGTGCCGGTCAGGTCCCGGCCGGTCAGGCCCGCGTACAGATCACCGATCAGTTCCACGGTGTCGCGCGCGAGCGCCCCGTAGAACAACTCGGGGGCGGACTGCTCGTGCCGGAAGTCGCCGAGCAGCCCGACGGACCGGCGCAGGGTCGCGCGCCGGGCGAAGGTTCGAGCCACCGGGGGGACGGGCAGGGTCGGAACAACCACGAGGAGCAACCATAGCGGCCACCGCACCGCACTACCCGCCGGTAACCCTCCACCGCGGGCGGCCCCGCACCCGTTAGTGTGTTCCGGGATACAACCGTCGACGACGAACCACAGGGGGTCGCCACGTGCGCGAGGTTCTGTTGCTGTGCTGGCGCGACACCGGGCATCCCCAGGGTGGGGGCAGCGAACGCTACCTCGAACAGGTCGGCGCCCAGCTCGCCGCGCGCGGCATCCGCGTCACCCTCCGCACCGCCGCCTACCCCGGCGCCCCCGGCCGCGACGAGATCGACGGCATCACCGTCAGCCGCGGCGGCGGCCGGCTCACCGTCTACCCCCGCGCCCTCGCCGCGATCGCCGCCGGCCGTCTCGGCTTCGGTCCGCTGCGCCACCTCCGGCCCGACGCGGTGATCGACACCCAGAACGGCATCCCGTTCTTCGCCCGCCTCGTCGCCGGCGCGCCCGTGACCGTGCTCGTGCACCACTGCCACCGTGAGCAGTGGCCCGTCGCCGGCCGCGTCATGGCCAGGCTCGGCTGGTGGATCGAGTCCGCCCTGTCGCCGCGCCTGCACCGCGACGACCAGTACCTGACCGTGTCGTTGCCGTCCGCCGACGAACTGATGGCCCTCGGCGTCGACCGTGACCGCATCGCCGTCGTCCGCAACGGCGCCGACGCCGTCCCCGCCGGGGTCGAGCCCGGCGACGAACACACCCGCACCGCGCACCCCACCGTGTGCGTGCTGTCGCGGCTCGTGCCGCACAAGCAGATCGAGGACGCCCTCGCCGCCGTCGCCGCGCTGCGCGACCGCGTCCCCGGCCTGCACCTCGACGTCATCGGCGGCGGCTGGTGGGAGAGGAACCTGCGCGCGGCCGCCGCGGACCTCGGCATCACCGATGCCGTCACCTTCCACGGCCACGTCGCCGAGGACCGCAAGCACGAACTGCTCTCCCGGTCCTGGGTGCACGTGATGCCGTCGCGCAAGGAGGGCTGGGGGCTGGCCGTCGTCGAGGCCGCGCAGCACGGCGTGCCCACCGTCGGCTACCGCAGCTCGCGGGGACTGACCGACTCGATTATCGACGGCGTCACCGGCGTGCTCGTCGACTCCGCGGACGAGCTCACCGACGCCGTCGCCGACCTGCTCGCCGACGCGGATCGTCGCCGCACCCTCGGCGGCAAGGCCCGGGTGCGGGCCGCAGAGTTCTCCTGGTCCGCGACCGGCGACGGGGTGCACGAGGTGCTCGCCGCGACGGCCGCGGGCCGCCGCGTCTCAGGACTGTTCCCGCGCCCGGCGGAGGCCGCCGTGGTGCTCGCGGCGCCGGGCGGGCCGTCGCAGGACCAGCAGGCCCACGAGCCCGCCTGCTGACACCGCCACCCACAGTGCGTGCGCGGCGATCGCCGCCGTCCGGTCGTCCGACCGCGTCCCGTCGACCCCCGGCACCCGGTACAGCGACAGCGCGGCATCGGAGAACACCGGCTCGAGCTGCTCGAGCGCGCGGGCCGAGTCGCCGAGGTCCCCGGGCGTGCCGTGCTCGACGAGCACCCAGCCCACGCCGTGGGCAGCGAGGTCGGCCGGCGCCGCCCCGGCCAGCAGCAGGCGCTCCACCTCCGCGGCGCCCCGACCCTCGCCGGCGACGGTGCCGCCGGCGACGATCAGCTCCCCGGACTGCAGCACGTCCGCGCGCAGCATCCGAGGTGCCGGATCGAGAACCGGTGCGGCGCCGCTGAACTCGAATCGCCGGAACATTCCGGCCGGCAGCACCGCCACGTCGCCGGCGCCCGCCGGCACCGCCGCCGCGACCCGCTGCCACGCGTCCGGATACTGCACCGGCCGCACCCGCCCGCCCACGCCCCACGCCAGATCCGGAAGGGCCAGCAGCACGGTCAGCGCGGCCGCCGTGGCCCAGGCGCCTGCCCGGCCGCCGAACCGCCCGCGCACCGTGCCGACACCTGCCGCGGCAGCCAGCGCGTACAGCGGCACCGCCCACGCCACCCACTTCTGGGTGTCGCGCAGCAGACCCGCGCCCGGCACGTGCACCATCGCCCACGCTCCGGCCCGCAACCCCGTCCCCGTCGCCGCGAGGGCCGGACCGAGCACCGCGACCGCCGCCAGCGCCGTCAGCACCCCCAGCACCGGGTTGCGCCGGCGCCGCCACAGCGCCGGCACCCCGCACGCCACCACCAGCAGCAGCGCCGCCGTGCCGACCAGCGCCCACACCGTCGCCCGCGAACCGGGCACCGCGTCGGCGTTCCAGATGCCCCCGAGCCCCGCCACGCTGCCGAGCGTGCCCAGCGCGGGCTCGGCCCGCGCCGCGAACGCCCGCACCCCCGCCGGATCCGACCCGTCGCCCGCGCCGCCGGAGAGGGCCGTCGCCACCAGCCACGGCGCCGCCACCGCAGTCGCCAGCGCCACCGCGCCCGCGAGACGGGGAAGCAGTGGGGACCGCCCGCCCGGGGCGGCCAGCACGGCCAGCGCTGTCACCGACGCCAGCAGCGCGCCCGTCGGCGTCAGCCCCGCCGCGCCCAGGCACACCGCCAGCGACGCCCACCCGGAGCGGGCGCCCCGTCGCACCGCCACCGACGCCACCACCGTCCACGGCAGCGCCGCGTAGCCCACCAGCAGGCTCCAGTGCCCCTGCAGCAGCCGCTCCGCCACGTACGGGTTCCACACGAACACCGTCGCCGCCACCAGCCGCGCCGGCAGACCGGCCGCCGGCAACAGCACCGCCACCAGGCGGGCGCCGCCCCAACCGGCCGCCCACAGGGCGCCGGTGAGCAGCGCCGTCACCACCACACCGCCGTCCACCACCGCACTCGCCGTCGCCAGCAACGCGTCCTGCGGCACCGCCCGCGCCGCGGCGTCGGTCAGACCCAGCGCCGAATCCGTCAGGAAGGACCGCGGGGTGCTCACCGCGTCGCGCAACAGCAGGTAACCGGGGGAGACGAGCAGCGGCCCGAGCACCACGACCGCCAGGGCCAGGCTGTAGAGGGCCGGGACAGCGGGACGCAGCGACACCGGCCTGGGCATGGCCGCACAATACCCAGCCCGCCCCGGCACCCCGGTCCGGATCCGGTGCCTCGCCGCCCGCACCCGGCGGCGTGCAACCATGGTCCGATGCCGCGACCTGAGACGCCGCGCTCGGCCACCGGAACCACCGTCGCCGGGATGACGATGGTGACCGCCGGGGCCATGACCGCCAACCTGGCCTCCTACCTGCTGCACCTGCCGGCCGCCCAGTGGCTCGGCCCCGCGGGGTACGGCGAGTTCGCCGGCCTGCTGGCCGCCCAGTTGGTGCTGGCCGTGCCGGCGCTCGCGCTGCAGACGGTCGTCGCCCGGGAGACCGTGCTCGGTGCCGGCACCGCGTCCCTGCGCCGTCTCGG
This sequence comes from Rhodococcus sp. M8, assembly GCF_015654185.1. Classification (NCBI taxonomy): domain Bacteria; kingdom Bacillati; phylum Actinomycetota; class Actinomycetes; order Mycobacteriales; family Nocardiaceae; genus Rhodococcus; species Rhodococcus sp. M8. The sequence continues at coordinate 2,813,972 of NZ_CP064065.1, read as the reverse complement.
GTACCGCTGCGCCGGCCTCGCCGGGTTCGTCGCGCTGGCCGTCGTGCCGCTCGTCGCGTGGGCCCTCGACACCAGCGTCGCCGGTGCCCTCGGCTCGCTCGTCACCGCGCCGCTGCTGGTGCTGCTCGCCGCCGAGCAGGGCCTGCTGCAGGGGCGGGGACGGTTCGGCGCGCTCAGTGTCGTCCTCGCCGCGGCCGGCGTGGCGAAGGTCGTGCCCGCCGTCGCGGTGCTCGCCGCCGGCGGCGGGCCCGGCGCGGCGCTGTTCGCCGGGGCGGTCGGCACCGGGTTCGTCGCGGCCGGGGCCGCCGCGCTCGTGTCGCGCTCCCCGGCGGGACCGGAGTCGGGTGCCGCCCCGGCGGTCGGCGTGCCCGCGGTGCTGCGCGCCTCCCAGGTGCAGCTGGCGCTGATCGCCCTGACCTCGCTGGACCTGCTGCTCGCCCGCGCCGTGCTCGACCCGGAGGATGCCGGGTTGTACGCGCTCGGCGCCGTCGCGACGAAGGTCGCGTTCTGGCTGCCGCAGGCCGTCGGGGTGGTGCTGTACCCGCGGATGGCCAACCCCGCCCAGTCCGCGGCCGCCGTCCGGTCCGCCCTGGCCGTCCTCGTCGGGATCGGCGCGGTCCTCGTCGTCGGGGCGGCCGTGTGTGCGCCGCTGGTGCCGCTGCTCGTCGGCGACGCGTACGCCCCGGTGCAGTCGCTGCTGTGGCTGTTCGCGCTGCAGGGCGCGTGCCTGGCGGTGCTGCAGGGGGCACTGCTGTCCGCGATCGCGGGCGAGCGCACCCATCTCGCCGCCGTCGCGTGGGCCGGCCTCGCGGTGGAGGCCACCCTCATGCTCACCGTCGCGTCCACCACCCGGCAGTTCGTGCTCGTCGCCGTAGCCGTCGCGGCCGTCACCGCCACGGTGGTCTCCGTGCTGGCGGTCCGCGCGGCCCACCCCGCGGGGCCGAATGTGACAGCTGTTCGATCCGACTGACCCCGTGTGACATTCGGTTGCCGCGGGCGGAACGAGCGCGCCCGCGAAAACGCCGATGCCCCTCCCCGAGCGGATCGGGGAGAGGCATCGGCGCTCGTGACTACTGCTGCGGCGGTTCCTTGCGCAGGTCGGTGCGCGGGATCTCCTGCGTCTGGTCGGTGGTCCAGTCCCGCTGCTGCGGGGGAGCGTCCGTGCGGGGGATCTCCTCGGTGCGGTCGCTGGTCCAGTCGCGCTGTCCCGGCGCGGCATGGGCCGGGCCGGCCGGGGCGGTCGGGGCGGTCGGGCCGCCCGTCGCGGCGACGGGACGGCCGGTGCGGCCGCTGCCGCCGCGCAGGCCGAGCACGATGCCGGCGATCAGGGAGATCAGACCGAGGATGCCGAGGATGATCGGCACGGTGCGACCGAAGAGGCTGAGGGTGTCGATGCCGTTCTTGGCCTGGTCCACCTGGAACTCGATGGTGTCCTCGTTGAACGGCAGGCTCACCTGCAGCACCGTCACCTCGGGACGGTTCGCCTCGCGGGCGTAGTACTGGTACTGCTGCTCCTGGCCCTTGATGACGACGCCGGTCTCCGGCTCGACCCACAGGTCACGAACGTTGGTGTACCACCGGGTCATGGTCACCGGCGTCTCGCCGCCCTCGACGCCCCACGTGGAGGCGGGCAGGCTCAGCTTGTAGGTCGGCACCGACGGATCGACCGTGGACAGGTCGATGGGCCCGACCTCGTGCCGGAAGTGGTAGACCTTGACGCCGTTGATCTCGGTCTCGTCGATGTAGTCGATCGGGAACGTCTCGCGCGCGTTCAGATCGAAGTACGGGTACGACTTCTGCTCGGTGCCGAACGGGAAGCGGTACTGCAGGCCGTCGCGGTTCGGGATCTCCGCCGGCGGCGCCGTCGCCGAGGTCTGGATGGTGCTGACGGCGTCCGGGTTCTCCTCCTGGGTGACGGGCATGCCGCTGACCCGGTCCACGGTGACCCGGTCGACGGTGGCGGAGACCAGGCCCGTGTCACCCTGCATGTCCAGGCGACGGACCGTCTGGCCGGCCTGCAGGGTCATGATGTCGGCGTCCGACGGCTCCTCCACGGTGACGAACCGCTGCGCCACGATCGGCACGTCGGTGTCGACCTGCGCCCGCCCCGACAGCAGTGCCCGCGCGTTGAGGATGTCGCCGGTGCCCTCGGCGACCGTGGTCACCTCGAGATCCAGCGGCGTCTTGGCGAGCTTGCCGACGGTATAGGTCGGGATCAGTATCGCCGCGACAATAAGGAAGGCGCCCAGGCCCACCAACGCCAATGCCAGTTTCCGGCCCGAGCCCGAACGCTCAGCCATGCTGTGTCTCCTCACTCAACGGTTCCATCGAGTACCCCCACCGGCAGCCGGTCTGCACGGATCGCCTGGCATCCGGCTCGCGAATACCACGTGAGCCCAGACACTAACAGGGCAGCCGCCCGGCGCGCGCCACCGCGCGGACTCGAGATCCCGGCTTCCCCGCCACGACCCCACCGGGCAGACTGTCCTCGATGACCAGCACCACCCCGCCCGTCGCCCCGGCTTCCGCGATCTCCGGATTCCTGCCGGCGCTCGAGGGCATGCGCGGATTCGCCGCCGTCGGTGTCCTGATCACGCACGTGGCGTTCCAGACCGGGGCGGTGGACGATCCGGTGCTCGGCCGCATCTGGGGCCGGTTCGACCTGGCCGTCGCCCTGTTCTTCGCGCTGTCGGGCTTCCTGTTGTGGCGGCCGCACGCGGCGGCCGCGCGTGGTCTCGGGGCCGCGCCGCCCGCCGGGCGTTACCTGCTGTCGCGGGCCACCCGCATCCTGCCCGCGTACTGGGTGGTGGTGTGCGTCGTGCTGCTCCTGCTGCCCGGGGCGGGCAGCGGCTGGCGGCTGTGGCTGGCGAACCTGACCCTGGTGCAGGTGTTCGTGCCGCTGAGCCTCACCGAGGGACTGACCCAGATGTGGAGCCTGTCCGTGGAGGTGGCCTTCTATCTGTTGCTGCCGCTGTTCGCCGCGGCGCTCGCCGGGCTGCGCGGCGACCGGGCCCGGTTCCGCGTCCCGCTGCTGCTCGCCGTGAGCGCGCTGTCGCTGGTGTGGGCGTGGCTGCCGGTCCCCACCCCGGGCCACATCAACCACGACAACTGGCTGCCGGGTTATCTGCCGTGGTTCGGCGCCGGCATGCTGCTCGCCGAACTCGTGTCGGGCGAACGGACCTGGGTGCACCGGCTCGCCTCCCACCGGGTGCTCATGGCGGGGATCGCCGTGGCCGCATTCGCGTTGTCCACCACGTCCCTCGGGGGGCCGGAGGGGCTCGTGACGCTCGAGCCGTGGCAGTACAACGGCAAGATCCTCCTCGGTGCGCTCATGAGTTTCGCGTTGCTGGCGCCGCTCGTCCTCGCGCCGCGCGCCGAGCACCGCATCCTGGCGAGCGGGCCGGCGCTGACCGTGGGCCGATGGTCGTACGGCATCTTCATCTGGCACCTGGCGGTGCTGTCCATCGTCTTCCCGGTCTTCGGGCTCATCCCGTTCCAGGGCGACTTCTGGTTCGTGCTCGCGGTCACGCTGGTGCTGAGCATCGCCGTCGCGTCGGTCAGCTACGCGCTCGTCGAGGAGCCGGTGCGCCGGGAGGTCAGGCGCCGCCAGCGCCGCGTCGCGACCACCGCAGAACGCGTCGCAGACTCCGCCGCGCCCTGAGCGAGACCGGCAGCGCCGCGAGCCCCAGCGCGACGAGCCCGCACAGCGCGGCGAACTGGATCGCGAACGAGTGCCCGACGTAGCCGCCCGGCGCTCGCCACGGCCCGGTGGACAGCAACGCCATCGCCGTCATGGTGGCGGCCCCGGTCACGACGACGAGCGTGCGGGCGGCCACGTCGCGGCCCCAGCGTGCGCCCACTGCCACGATCGCCGCCGCCGCGACGATCGTCGTCGCCGCGCCCACCGCACCGGCCGCGAGGGTCGCGACGGCCAGCACGCCGGCGAAGCCGACGGTGGTGCTGCCCCACACCCGTGGCGGCGGCCCCGGGTCGGCGACGGGGCGCCGGCGCGGCCAGGCCGCGAGCGCGAACAGCGGCAGCAGCAGGAGCAGACCGCCGAAGATGCCGAGGCGGTACCAGCGGTCGGTGGCGAACTCGAGCGTCACGGTGCCACCGGCCCCGGCGGGCACGACCCAGCCCTGCTGCCAGCCGTCGACCACCACGGGCGTCAGTTCGGTGCCGTCCGCGGCCGTGGCGACCCAGCCGACGTTGGTACTCTCCGGCACGACGACGATCCGCTCCCGCTCGGCCGCAGGCACCTCGAGCTCGCGCAGGTTCTCCGTCCAGGTGCCGACGGCGAGCTCGGTGGGTTCGGGCGACGGCGGGCTCACGGCGCCGGGCACCGGCAGCCGCAGCGTCCCGACGGTGAACGCCTGGCCGGGGTCCAGCTCGACGTCGACGTGCCCGGCGGGCAGCGGCGCGACGGTCTCGCCGCACAGGGTGGCGGGCACCTCGACCCCCGCGGCGAGGTCCGCGACGGTCGCGGTGACCGACGTCCGGTAGGTGCGGCCGTCGACGGTCAGCACGGGCCCGGCGTCGCACCCGACGGTGACCTGCCGCTCGTACACCGGGTCCTGCGGGCCGATCGGCCCGTCCGGGCCGAGCACGGCCACCTCCGCCAGTCCCGGCGGGCCGACCTTGGCAAAGCCGAGCACGGTCTGGTCCAGCACGTCGTCCCAGCCGACCAGGCTGAGCACCACCCGGTCCGTGACGTATGGTTCGAGATCGATTGTCGCTGTTGATGATTCGATATCGCGCACCTGCGGGCCGTTGCCGAGGTCGACGGCGACGCGGGTCGGCCGCGCCGGCAGCGGTCCCAGGCTCGGCGCCACCTCGAGGCCGGTGACCAGCTGCGGGGACGGCAGGTCGAGGGTGAGGGTCGGTCGCGGTGCCCCGGGCCGCACCGCCTCCTCCGACGCCGTCCACGTCGTCCGCGGATCACCGTCGGTGGCGGCGAACGCGGAGCCCTGCAGGTCCACGACGTCGGCGGCGCCGCGGGCGACCACCCGGTCCGGCAGCGCGGCGACCTCGGCGAGCGCCGGCCCGGGCCGTCCCCGCACCCACGGCTGCGGCGCCACCGACGTCGCGTCGGGCACCGACAGGGTGCGGGTGAAGACGTTCGGCTCCTCGGGTGCGACGGCCAGGCCCCGCGCGCACCGCACCCGGTCGGGGGTGTCGACGCAGCTGCCGCGGCCGGGCAGTTCCTGACCGAGGTTCCAGCCCCGCACGGCGGCCCCGGCGGCGACGTCCGGCAGCACGATCCGCTGCCGGATGTCGACGGGCCGCGGGTTGTCCCGGTCGGTGAAGTCGTCCACCGCCACCTCGGTCAGCCCGAACTGGTTGCCCACGGATCCGTCCTCGGTGCGGGTGGAGGTGATCCGGATCCAGGTCGTCCGTCCGAGCGGCAGCGCCACCGTCTGTTCCCGGCCGGGCTTCTCGATGCGCACGGCGGTGCTGCCGCGGTCGGTGGTCACCTCGAGCCATTTCACCGGCGTGCCGATCGCGCCGGGGCTGGTGCTCAGCCGGAGCAGCCCGGCCTCGATGGGCCGGTCGAGGTCGAGTTGCAGCCATTGCCCGACCGCGGACTCGAGGCCGTTGCTGTGCCAGCCGGTGGTCGGGTCGCCGTCGACGGTGGCCGCCGGCCCGCTGCCGACGGAGGTGCCGCCGAGCTGGGTGGCGTCCGACGCGGAGCTGGACACGCTGATCCGCGCGCCCTCCCACTCGGCGCGCACGAGGTCGGTGTCCGGCACCGGGTAGTCCGGCACGAGGTTGTAGGTGCGCCGCGGGTCGCCGGCGGCGCGGATCGCCGAGCTGTGGTGGTCGACCTGGCCGTAGTCGGTCTCCCGGTCGGTGGGGGTGTCGGTGACGACGACGTCGCCGACGGGCAGGCCGGCCCGGCTCGCGTCGGCCGCGAGCAGCGCGGGGCCGGTGTTCCCCGGCTCGGCGTCGTCGAGCCGCAGCAGAGCCTCGGGACCGCCCTGGACGCGGGGAACGGTCGCCGCGTCCACGGCGTACGGGCCGACCGGCGCGCCGGGCACGTCCACGCGGTAGATCTCGATCGCCCGGTAGGCCGGTCGCAGGTCGGAGTCGGCGGTGAAGCCCTCCTCGAAGTTCCGGGTGATCTCGTTGCCGAACTCGGCGACCCGCACGAGCCCGGGGGAGCCCTCGATCGCCCGGTGCACGAGCACCGGCCGCGCCGACGGCGACGTCTCCGGGTCGAGGTCGTTGCGGATCACCACGTAGCCGATGCCCTGGCCGCGCAGCGTCGCCGCCAGGCCGGGGGTGGGCCGGCCGTCGGCCAGGTGCCGCTGCACCGCGTCCAGGGCCCGGATCGCGCCGGGCGGCACGAGCGGCACGGCGTCGCGGGAGGCCCACGGCGTCGACGCGAGCGGCTGGATCGGCTCGTCGCGGGTCAGGCCCCAGATCTGGCTGCCGAACGGGGCGCCCGGCACGATCAGCGCGCGTTCCCCGCGGGCCGAGGTGTGCTCGTCGAGCCACGCGGCGGTCTCGTGCCAGTATCCGGGCACCGCGTCGTAGGCACCGCGCGGGGCGAGCCGGCCGGTCCACGCGAGCGACGTCGCGAGGGTCAGCGCCACGAGGATCAGGGTGGTGAACGCGACCATGGGCTGGCGTTCGGGGTGGGCGAACGCGGTCCGGGCCTGCCGCCACGGTACCGCGCCGGGCAGCGGCACCCGGCGCAGCAGGTGCGCGAGCCCGAGCACGAGCGGCAACCGCACCAGCGGCTCGAGCTTGTGCACGTTGCGCAGCGGGGCGCCGGCCGAATCCAGGAAGAACCGCACCTGCTCGGCGATCGGCGAGCCGAGTTCACCGACGTACCCGGCGGCCAGCCCGGCGATGCCGGCGAACAGGATCAGCGCCCACCGCCCCCGGGCGGGCATCGACCGCATCGCCAGCCCCGCGAGGCCCGCGGCGGCGAGCAGGCCGGTGACGAGGACCGCCGCGGGCTGGGTGACGAGCACCGCGCCGGCGATGCGCTCGGGGGAGACGAACGGGGTCCAGCTGCCGGTGCCGCGCAGCACCTCCGCCAGCGACGTCCACTGCGTCGTCACCCCGGACGATTCGATGTAGTCCAGGAACGGGGGACTGACCCGGCCGAGCAGCAGCAGCGGCACGATCCACCACAGCACCGCGACGACGCAGCTCGGGATCCACCACAGCGTGAACCGCCACCACCGCCGGTTCGGGCGGTGCGCGATCCACCACAGCCCGGCGACGAGGCACGCGGCGACGGTGGCGACGGCGTTGATCGCGCCCATGAGGGCCACCGCGACGGCGGACTGCGCGGCGAGCTGCGGTGCCCCCCGCCGGTGCGGGAGCGCCCGGTCGCCGTCGAGGTAGCGCACGAGCGGCAGCAGCACCCACGGCGCCAGCATCATCGGCAGCGTCTCCGACGAGATGGATCCCAGGGTGGTCAGCACGCGGGGGGAGAGTGCGAACGCCGCCGCGGCGATCAGCCGGGAACCACGGTTGCCGACGCCGAGCGCCTCGGCGAGCCGCACCACGCCCCAGAACCCGGCGAGCAGCAGCAGCGCCCACCACACCCGTTGGGTGATCCACGGGGGGACGTGCAGGAGCTGGCCGACGGCGAAGAAGGAGCCGTGCGGGAAGAAATAGCCGTACGCCTGGTTCTGGACCTGGCCGAGCGGGGCGAGGCTGCTCCACTGGTGGGCGGCGCGGGTGAGGAACCCGAGGGGGTTCTGGGTCAGGTCGTACTTGGTGTCGGCGACGATCAGGCCGGGGGCCTGCGCGAACGCCAACAGCAGCGACACCACGGCGGCCCCGTACAACCACCGCCTGGAGAGGGGGTCGGCGGACGGTGCCCCACCGGGGTGGGGCACCGCGCCGTGGGAAGTGCGTGAACTCGTCGCGTGGATGGCGCCGTCAGCGGCTGCCGTACTCAACCTGGTTCAGCAGGGAGGAATCGGCGTTGCCGCTGCGGTCGACCTCCGGGCGGGTGTTCTCCTGAACCGCCGCCGTGACCCCGAACACCGCCACGGCGCCGAGGGCGGCGCCGATCGCCGCGCTGACCAGGCCCGGGCCCAGGAACTTCGCCATACCCATCTCCCCATCGTCCGTCGTCGGCTTCCGTGTGCAGCCGACATTCGTCGTGCGCGACGGTGCCGGAACCGGTCCGGCGTCGTTGCGCTCCGCGTCAAGGTATCACCCGCACGGGTGCGACTGTGGCCTGCTCCACTCGCGGCGGCCTAGAGGCCGAGCACGCCGAGCAGCGTGCGCAGCTTCGCGGTGGTCTCGTCGAGTTCGGCCTGCGGATCGGACGCCGCAACGATGCCCCCGCCGCCCCACGCGAGGGCCCGCCTGCCGTCGGCGCTGAGCTCGGCGCAGCGGATCGCCACCAGCCAGTCCCCGTCGCCGTCCCCGTCGCACCACCCCACGGCGCCGCCGTAGAAGCGACGGTCGCCCTCCGTGCTGCGGATCGCCGCGAGTGCGGCCTCGGTGGGCGTGCCGGCCACGGCCGGGGTCGGGTGCAGTGCCGCTGCCAGCGTCAGGGCGTCCGTGCGGGGGTCGCGCAGGGTGGCGGTGATCGGGGTGGCCAGGTGCCACACGTCGCTCGTGGCGGTCAGCACGGGCGTGCCCGGGATCTCCAGCTCGCTGCACAGCGGGGTCAGGCGGGAGCGGATCCAGTCGATGACGAACGCGTGCTCGGCGAGGTTCTTCGCCGAGGCGAGCAGCTGCCGGCCCGCCTCACGGTCGGCACCGGGGTCGGCGCAGCGGGCGGCGGTGCCCGCGAGCGGACGGCACGTGACGGCGTCGCCGCGGCGGCTGACCAGCAGTTCGGGCGTCGCGCCGACCAGGGTGTGGCCGCGGTACCGCTCGCCGGCGGCGCTCAGGTCCGCCGCGTAGACGTGGGCGGTGGGGTGGCGCTCGGCCATCCGGGCCGCGAGGGCGAGCGGGTCGACGGGCGTCTCGGAGACGAGCGTGACCGAGCGCGCGGCGACGACCTTGTCGAGTTCGCCGCGGCCGAGCCGGTCGCGCAGCGCCGCGACCCGCGCGACGTGCTGCTGCGGCGCCGGGGTCTGCGCGGCGATCCGCACCGCCGGCAGGGCGGGCAGGGCGTCCGGTGGCTGCCACGCCGCGTCGGTCACGTCGGCGGTCTCCGGCTGGGTCAGCGCGGCGGGGCGCTCGGGATCGAAGGGCAGCGCGCCCACGATCAGGTCGGCCTCGCCGCGGCGCAACGCGAAAGAGGCCTCGGCGACGTCGGTGAACCGGCGGCGCGTCCCGGTGGTGTGCACGGTGCGATCGGCGCGGGAGAGCAGGAAACCGTCCATGGTGGGTCGACGATATCCCCTGCCCGCGCCCGGTACGCGCCGCGGTTAGCGCCCCGGGGGGACGATCAGCACGGGCCGATGGCTGTGGCGCAGCACGTGGTCGGCCACCGACGACTGCAGCAGCGAGCGCAGGCCCGTGGTGCCGCGGGTGCCGGTGACGATGATGTCGACGTTCAGCTCGTCGGCGGCCTCGACGATCGCGGTCCACACGGCACTGACCACCTCGAGGGTGCGGCCCTCCGCGGCGAGGCCGGCGGAGCGGGCGAGTTCGAGTCCCTCCGCGTTGATCACCTTCGCGTCGGTGAGGGCCACGTCCTCGGTTTCCTCGTCGGGTACCCACTCCGGCTGCATCACCCCCGACAGCCCGGACATGCGTGCGGCCTGACGGACCATCGGTTCCCAGGCCGTGACGACGACGGCGCGGCACGAGGCGAGGAATCGCCCCGCGTACCGCACGGCCCGCTTGGCGTTCTCGGAGCCGTCGTAGGCGATGAGGATGAGATCTGCGGGCATCACGCGTCCCCTGCTGTCGTGGCGGTCCTTGGGGGGCACTTTACCCGTCGCCGCGGGTCGTCGGGGCAGGCGCGGCGGTGGTCGGCTACCGTCGGTGGCCATGCGGATCCGTCACACCCTCACCGTCGCGGTCGCGGCTGTCCTCGCCGTCGCCGGGTGCGGGGGACAGGACGCGCCCCGGACCCCGGAGCCCACGGCCGCCGCGACGTCGCAGGCCACGTCGACCGTCGCACAGTCGCCGTCGCCCGCCCCGATGGCGACCGCGTCACCCGCACCGTCCTGCGGCGACGAGCTGCTCGCGTCGCTGACGGTGCGGCAGCGGCTCGCCCAGCTGCTCAACGTCGGTGTCACCGGCACCGCCGACGCCCTCGAGGCGGTGCGGTCCGAACAGATCGGCGGGATCTTCGTCGGCAGCTGGACCGACGTGTCGATGCTGGCCAACCGGGAGATCCCGCAGGTGGTGGCGGCGAGCCGGTTGCCGCTGATGGTCACCATCGACGAGGAGGGCGGCCGGGTCTCGCGCGTGGGGGCGCTGTTCGGCCCCGATCCGTCGGCGCGGGTGACGGCGCAGACGATGACCGTCGAGGAGACGTACCGGATGGCGCTCGAGCGGGGCCGCGAGCTCCGCGAGCTGGGCGTCACCGTCGACTTCGCGCCGGACGTGGACGTGAGCAGTCAGCCGGACGACTCGGTGATCGGCGACCGCTCCTTCTCCGACGATCCGCAGGTGGTGGTGCAGTATGCCGGCGCCTATGCGCAGGGCCTGCGCGACGCGGGAATCCTGCCGGTGCTCAAGCACTTCCCGGGCCACGGTTCGGCGTCGGGCGACTCGCACACCGGTGCGGTCACGGCGCCGCCGCTCGATCAGCTGCAGCAGGTGGACCTGGTGCCGTACCGGGAGCTCGTGGATTCCGGGGTCGCGGTGATGCTCGGGCACCTCGACGTGCCGGGGCTGACCGAGGGACTGCCGGCGAGCATCAGCCCGCAGGCGGTGCAGTTGCTGCGGTCCGGAACGGGTTACGGCGCCCCGCCGTTCGACGGGGTGGTCTTCACCGACGACCTGTCGGGCATGCGGGCCATCACCGACACGTACGACATCACCGAAGCGGTGCAGGCGGCGCTCGCCGCCGGGGTGGACCAGGCGTTGTGGCTGACCACCGACGACGTCCCGCGGGTGCTCGACCATCTCGAACAGGCCGTGGCGACGGGAGCGCTGCCGGCCGCGCGGGTGGACGACGCGGTGCGCACCGTCGCGCGCGCCAAGGGCGCGCTGGACTGCTGAATCGGCGTCGGAAACCAGCTCCTTACTCTAGAGTAAGGAGCTGGGAGCATCGGGACTTGGAGGAGACATGGCCGGCGGTACCAAGCGACTGCCTCGCGCGGTGCGGGAACAGCAGATGCTGGACGCCGCCGTGGAGGTTTTCTCCGAGAACGGGTTTCACAATACCTCGATGGACGCCATCGCGGCCCGGGCTCAGATCTCCAAGCCGATGCTCTACCTGTACTACGGCTCGAAGGACGAACTGTTCGCCGCGTGCATCAGCCGGGAGGGGCAGCGGTTCGTCGAGGCCCTGACGCCCGCCGGTGATCCCGGGCTCACGCCGCGCGATCAGCTGCGGGTGGCGCTCGAGTCGTTCCTCGGGTTCGTCGACGCCCACCGCAACTCGTGGATGGTGCTCTACCGCCAGGCGATGTCCCAGCAGGCGTTCGCCGGGCAGGTGCGCAGCAGCCGGGACCGGCTCATCGAGCTCACCGCGCACCTGCTCGAGTCGAGCACGCGCGACCCGGAGCCGGGAACCGACTTCGCCATCATGGCCGTTGCGCTCGTCGGCGCCGGTGAGGCCGTCGCCGACCGCATCGCCGGCGGCGAGATCGACGTGGAGAAGGCCGCCGATCTGCTCGAGAACCTGGCCTGGCGCGGTCTGGCCGGCAAGAAGCGCACCGACCATCAAGGCTGAGCGGCCCGCTACAGCGATGCCGGCGTGGCCGCCGCGCGCCGACCCGCGACGTCGCCCAGTGCGACGGACTCGTCCGCGAGCGCACCGCGATCGACCGCCGCGCCGGCGGCAACGAGCTGCCGCACGATGCGGATGTCCTTCGGGCGGCCGAGGGCGATCGCCCCCACCAGCCGGTCGCCGCGCAGCGCGAGGGCCGTGAAGTCCCGGCCCTCGATCGACCCGCGCACCACGTAGTCGTCGTCGTGGCGGGACCAGCCGGCGAACTGCAGGTTGTGCCCGTACTGGTTGGACCAGCCCCACGGCACCTCCGCGGCGCCGAGCGGCTGCCCGAGGACGGACTTCGCGGCGGCGATGCCCTGGGCCCGGGCGCTGTTCCAGTTCTCCGTGCGGTGCCGGCCGCCGAGCACCGGGTTGGGCTGCTCGATCACGTCGCCCGCGGAGTAGACCCCGGCGGCGGAGGTGCGGTAGGCCTCGTCGACGACGATGCCGTCGCCGACGGTCAGCCCGGCCGCGCGGGCGAGCGCGGTGTCCGGCACCGAGCCCACCGCGACGAGGGCGGCGCCGGCCGTCCAGGCGCGCCCGTCCTCGGCGGTGGCATGCACCCCGTCGTCGTCGCCGGTGAGGGAGCGCAGCGCGACGCCGGTGTGGACGGGCACGTCGCGTTCGGCGTGCAGGCCGACGTACATCTCGGCGACGGCGGGCGGCACGATGCGGCCGAGCGGCGACGGCGCGCTCTCGAGCACGGTGACCTCTGCTCCCAGTTCCCTTGCGGTGGAGGCGACTTCGCAGCCGATCAGGCCGGCGCCGACGACGAGGAGCGAACGGTGCGCCTCGATCGCGGCCCGCAGCGGGGCGACGTTCCCGGCCGTGCGCAGGCTCAGCACCCTGTCCCCGCCGTCGTGGTCCAGGTGGCGGGCGCGGGCGCCCGTCGCCAGGATCACCGCGTCGTAGTCGAGAATCTCGTTGTCCCACAGCCGGAGCCGGCGACGCCGTGGGTCGAGTTCGACGACGCGGGTCTCGGTGCGCAGGTCGATGTCGTGGTCGGCCCAGTAGCCGGCCGGTTCGAGCTGTGCCCGCTCCGCGGTGATGCGGCCGGCGAGCAGGTCCTTCGACAGCACCGGCCGCCGGTAGGGCAGCGCGGCCTCCTCGCCGATCAGCACGACACGTCCGGCGAAGCCCTCCTTGCGCAGGGTCTGTGCGGCGGTCGCGCCGGCCACCCCGGTGCCGACGACGACGATCGTCTCGGTCATGTCCGGCTGACCTCGACCATCTCGAAATCGGACTTGGCGGCGCCGCAGTCCGGGCAGGACCAGTCGTCGGGGATCTCGTCCCATCGGGTGCCGGGGGCGATGCCGTCCTCCGGCCAGCCCTCGGCCTCGTCGTATTCGAATCCGCACTGCAGGCAACGGAAGAGCTTGTAGTTCGTGGTCATGTCAGCGTCCTTCGAAGTCGATCTTCTCGCGGACCCCGCAGTCGGGGCAGCACCAGTCGTCGGGAATCGCGTCCCAGGGTGTGCCGGCGGGGAAACCCTCGCGGGGCGCGCCTGCGGTCTCGTCGTAGACGTAGTTGCACACCGGGCACTCGTAGGCGGCCATCACTGCGCCCCGTACTCGGCGAGGACCTTGCCGCGCTTGCTCGGCTGGATGTTGGCGCGGGTGATGTCGCCGTCGTAGTGCTCGACGACGCGGTGGTCCATCACCTTGCGCCACAGCGGCGGGATGTAGGCGAGCCCGATCATGCTCGCGTAGCCGCTGGGCAGGTTGGGGGCGCCGTCCATGCTCCGCAGGGTCTGGTAGCGGCGGGTCGGGTTCGCGTGGTGATCGCTGTGCCGCTGCAGGTGGTACAGAAAGATGTTGGTGACGATGTGGTCGGAGTTCCAGCTGTGCGCGGGGGTGCAGCGCTCGTACCGGCCGGTGGCGGTCTTCTGCCGCAGCAGCCCGTAGTGCTCGAGGTAGTTCACCGTCTCGAGCAGGGAGAAGCCGTAGACGGCCTGCAGGATCAGGAACGGGATGATCACCGGGCCGAACACCGCGACGAGCACACCGAACAGGACCACCGACATCGCCCACGCGTTGAGAACGTCGTTACGCAGGGTCCACGGGCTGTTGCCGAGGCGCTGCAGGCGGGTCTTCTCGAGTTCCCACGAGGACTTCAGGCTGCCCCACACGCTGCGCGGCAGGAACGTCCAGAACGATTCGCCGAAGCGGGCCGAAGCCGGGTCCTCCGGGGTCGACACCCGCACGTGGTGGCCGCGGTTGTGCTCGATGTAGAAGTGGCCGTAAAAGGTCTGGGCCAGGGTGATCTTCGACAGCCACCGTTCGAGGTCGTCCTTCTTGTGGCCGAGCTCGTGGGCGGTGTTGATCCCGACACCACCCATCACGCCGACGCTGAACGCCAGGCCGATCTTCGAGATCAGCCCCAGGCCGCCGTCGATCCCCAGCCAGGACAGGTTCCCGGTCGACCACAGGTAGCAGGCGAAGACGAGACTGGCCAGCTGGAACGGGATGTAGGCGTAGGTGCAGTACCGGTAGTACTTGTCGTTCTCGAGCATCTCCATCACCTCGTCCGGCGGGTTCTGCCCGTCGGGGCCGAAGAACCGGTCGAGGATCGGCAGCAGCACGTACACCAGCAGGGGGCCGATCCACCACCACATCGGCGAGACCGCGGTCCAGCCGAGTTGGTTGAATCCCCAGACCAGTGCGGTCGCGAGGAAGATCGCCGTGGGCGGGATCAACCCCATGAGCCACAGATACCGCTTGCGATCGCGCCACTGTTCCACCGGCGCCTGCGCGTACCGCCCGATGTCCGACGTCGTCACCGTTCGACCTCCCTGTCCCGTGAAGCGTCCAGTTCGAGGAGCCGGTATGAGCCAGCTCACTGTGATGTGGACAGTACAGGACATTTGGTCTCAGCGATAGACAAAAGATCGTAATTTGTAAAAGGCTCGTCGCGCCGGCGGGGTTGTCCGTTTCCGTCGTCGACGCCGACTCCTTTACAGGCGGGGGTTGTGCGGCTAATCTACAACCAAATGGTTGTAGATCGGATTCGTGAAGACGCGGTGGACGAGCTGTTCCACGCCCTGGCGGACGCCACCCGGCGGGACATCCTGCATCGCTGCGCGCGGACCGCGGCGTCGGTCTCGCGGCTGGCCGAGGCCTATCCCATGAGCTTTGCCGCGGTGCAGAAGCACGTGGCGGTACTCGAACGGGCCGGCCTCGTCAGGAAGGAACGACGCGGACGGGAGCAACTCGTGCACACCGACCCGGACGCGATCGACACGGCCCGGCGGGTGCTCGACCAGCTCGAGGGCGCCTGGCGGGAACGAGTGGATCGGATGTCGGCCCTGCTCACCGAGGAACCGGATCCGGCCCGGAACGACCCGAGGAAAGGACGACAACGATGAGCGTGACCAGCGTCGAGAAGGACTTCGACAGCCTGACCCTGACCTTGATCGCCGACTTCCGCGCACCGCTCGAACGGGTGTGGCAGTTGTGGGCCGACCCCCGGCAGCTGGAGCGGTGGTGGGGACCGCCGACCCACCCGGCGACTGTGGAACAACACGATCTGGTCCCGGGTGGCACCGTCACCTACTTCATGACCGGTCCCGAGGGGGACAAGTACCGCGGCTGGTGGAACGTCACCGCGGTCGCGCCGCCCGAGTCCCTGGAATTCACCGACGGGTTCGCCGACGAGGACGGGACGCCGAACCGCGAGATGCCGACCACCACGGTGCGGATGCAGCTCGTCGAGCACGAGGGCGGCACCCGGATGCGGATTCTTTCCGCGTTCGCGTCCCGGGAACAGATGGAGCAACTGGCCGGCATGGGTATGGAAGAAGGCCTGCGGCTCGCCGTCGGTCAGATGGACGCTCTGCTCGCCGGCTGATCCGCCGAGCGCGCCCCGCCCCCGCCCTCGAGCCCGCCCCCGCCCGAGCGAATGTATCGTTGATCTCCTCAGTGGGAGTCGACGATACATTCGCTCGGAGCGATTGCGGCGCAGCCGCTCTCAGCGCAGGGTGGCGGTGAGGTGCGGGTAGCCCTTCTTCGGGTGGCGCAGCGCCAGGTCCCAGCCGTCGGCGGCGCGTGCGGCGTAGAGGTTCACGGTCGCGGGCAACAGGACCGGCTTGCCGAACCGGACCGAGTACGTCGCGCGCGACGGGATGCGGCCCTCCACGGCCCGCAGCGCCGCGGCCGCGCTCCACATGCCGTGCGCGATGGGCTTGGGGAACCCGAACGCCTTGGCGCCGAGCCGGGAGACGTGGATCGGGTTGCGGTCACCCGAGACCGATGCGTAGCGGTCGATCGTCTTCTGGTCCACCCGCAGCGTCGACGTCGGCACCGGAGGGATCTCCTCGGCCTTCGGTTCGGGCTTCGGCTGATCCGACAGCGAGGTGCGCTGCTGGTGCAGGAACGACGACGTCTGCCGCCACACCAGCTCCCGGCCGACGCTGATCTCGCTCACCAGGTCGACGAGCAGGCCCTTGCGGTGCTCCCGCAGGTTCTCGGCATGCACCCTCAGATCCAGCGGCTCGGTCACGGACACGGGCCGCACCTGCTCGATCACGTTCTCGGCATGGACGGAACCGACGGCGGCGAAGGGAAAGCCCTTCGACACCATCAGCTTCATCACGACGGGGAACGTCAGCGTGAACGGGTACGTCAGCGGGAGCGTGTCGCCGAAGCGCAGTCCGCACACCTTCGTGTACTCGGCCAGGTTGTCCGGGTCGACGCGCAGGCCGCGCAGCACGAGGGTGTCGTCGGGCAGGCGGTCGCCCGAGGCGCCCACGACGGGCAGCGCCGAGAGCGCCGCCCGCGCGTAGACGTCGAGAGTCGAAGGGCGCGAGGAGAGTTCGACGACAGCCATCACGCCCCCAGCATGGACTGGCCGCACACGCGCACGACCTGGCCGGTGACCGCGCTCGACGCCGGGTTGGCGAACCAGGCGACGGTCTCGGCGACGTCGACGGTCTGCCCGCCCTGCTGCAGCGAACTCATGAGGCGACCGGCCTCGCGGGTGGCCACCGGGATCGCTGCGGTCATGGCCGTCTCGATGAAGCCGGGTGCGACGGCGTTGATGGTGATGTTCTTCTCGGCCAGCACGGGCGCGGTGGCCTGCACCATCCCGATGACACCCGCCTTGGACGCGCCGTAGTTGGTCTGGCCGCGGTTGCCGGCGATGCCGGCGATCGACGACACGTCGACCACGCGGCCGCCCTCCTTCAGCGCGCCCTTCTCGACCAGCTTCTCGGTGATCTTCTGGGGGGCGAGCAGATTCACGGCCATGACGGCGTTCCACCGCGCGGCGTCCATGTTGGCGAGCAGCTTGTCGCGGGTGATGCCGGCGTTGTGGACGATGATGTCGGCGCCGCCGTGCCGCTCGAGCAGGTACTCGGCGAGCCTGTCGCCCGCGTCCGGGGCGGTGACGTCCAGGGCGAGGGAGACGCCGCCGACCTTGTTCGCGGTCTGCGACAGGGCGTCGCCGGCCGCGGGGATGTCCGCGCAGACGACGTGCGCGCCGTCGCGGGCGAGTACCTCGGCGATCGTGGCGCCGATGCCGCGGGCCGCGCCGGTGACGACGGCGACCTTCCCGGCGAGCGGGCGCTCCCACGACTCGGGGGCCTTCGCGTCGCCGGCACCGACGCGGATCACCTGGCCGGAGACGAACGCGGACTTCGCGGACAACAGGAAGCGCAGCGTGGATTCGAGGCCGGACAGGCCGGTGGCGGCATCGGGGGAGATGTACACCAGCTGGGCCGTCGCGCCGCGGCGCAGTTCCTTGCCGACGCTGCGGGTGAAGCCTTCGAGCGCGCGCTGGGCGATGCGCTCGTCCACGGAGGAGGCTTCCTCCGGGGTGGTGCCGAGCACCACGACGCGCCCGCTCGGGCCGAGCCCCTTGATCGCGGGCTGGAAGAAGGTGAACAGCTGCTCGAGGCCCGCGACGTCCGTGATGCCGGTGGCGTCGAAGACGAGCGCCCCGTACGCGGTGTCGGCGGGATCGGCGAACGGGTAGTCGGACAGCAGAGTGCGGATCGGTTCGACGAGGCGGCCGTTGCCCCCGACGAGCAGCGGGCCGGCCAGCGGCGGCTGACCCGGCTCGTACCGGCGCAGCTTCTCCGGCTTCGGCAGGCCGAACTGCTTGGCGAGGAATGCTCCGGGCGCGGACCCGATCAACTGGGCATAGAGGCCGGGGGCGCTCTTGGTTTCAGCCACGATTCCACCTTCTCTGGTTCGGACGTCGGTATTGTCGGGAGGGGCCGACGGTGTGGTGTCGACAACGAACTTACTCGCGAGTAAGAATAGTAGCCAGAGTCTGTATCCACCAGCATCCCGGGAGACGTCAGTGACCACCACCGCTCGTTCCACGCAGCTGCGCCGTGTCGCAATCCTCGGCGGCAACCGGATCCCCTTCGCCCGGTCGGACCGCACGTACGCCCGCGCGTCGAACCAGGACATGTTCACCGCCACGCTCGACGGGCTGGTGAGCCGGTTCAACCTCCAGGGAGAGCGGCTCGGTGCCGTCGTCGGCGGGGCCGTCCTCAAGCACAGCCGCGACTTCAACCTGATCCGCGAGTGCGTACTCGGCAGCGCGCTGAACCCGCACACCCCCGCCTGGGACCTGCAGCAGGCCTGCGGCACCGGCCTGCAGTCGATCATCTCCGTCGGTGACGCCGTCGCCGCCGGCCGCATCGAGGCCGGCATCGGCGGCGGTGTCGACACCACCTCCGATGCCCCCATCGGCGTCAACAACGAGCTGCGCGAGTTCCTGCTCTCCCTCAACCGGGCCCGCTCGACCGGCGACCGCGTCAAGCTGCTCGGCCAGGTCCGGCCGTCGATGCTCGGCATCGAGATCCCCCGCAACGGCGAGCCCCGCACCGGTCTGTCGATGGGCGAGCACGCGGCGATCACCGCCAAGGAGTTCGGCATCGCCCGGGAGGCTCAGGACGAGCTGGCCGCCGCGAGCCACCGCAACATGGCCGCCGCCTACGATCGTGGCTTCTTCGACGACCTCGTCACCCCGTTCCTCGGCCTCACCCGCGACGACAACCTGCGCCCGGACTCGACGGTCGAGAAGCTCTCCGGCCTGAAGCCGGTGTTCGGCGTCGAGCTCGGCGGCGCCACCATGACCGCGGGCAATTCGACCCCGCTCACCGACGGTGCGTCGGCGGCGCTGCTGTCGTCGGAGGAGTGGGCTGCGGAGCGCAGGCTGCCCGTGCTCGCCTACCTCGTGGACTCGGAGACCGCGGCGGTCGACTACGTCCACGGTGGCGACGGCCTGCTCATGGCCCCCACCTACGCGATCCCGCGGCTGCTGAAGCGCAACGGCCTGACGCTGCAGGACTTCGACTTCTACGAGATCCACGAGGCGTTCGCCTCCGTCGTCCTGGCCACGCTCCAGGCGTTCGAGTCGGAGGAGTACTGCAAGGGCCGGCTCGGTCTGGACGCTCCGCTCGGGTCCATCGACCGCAGCAAGCTCAACGTCAACGGCTCGTCGCTGGCGGCCGGGCACCCGTTCGCCGCGACGGGTGGCCGCATCGTCGCGTCCCTGGCGAAGATGCTGCATGAGAAGCGGCAGGAGACCGGCAAGCCCGTGCGGGGCCTCATCTCGATCTGCGCCGCAGGTGGGCAGGGTGTGACCGCCATCCTCGAGGCCTGAGCCGACCCCGGCGGCCCCGTCCGGAAAAAATCCCGGAAGTCTGTAACGCCCCGGCGGGGCCGCCGATAAACCAGTCGACCTCGCGTTGCTGCCTGACCCCCGACCTGGCGGCAACGCGAGGTCTTTCGCTTGTCCGCGGGGGGCTCGGACCGCCCATCGGCTCGGGGGCGCCGGGAACCCGACATTAGGCTGGATACCGAGTGGTGCGCCCGATCCGGGGCGCACCCCGGTGAAAGGACATGGGTGAGCGGCAAGAGCGGGACGAACGACCCCGAGGACGGCCAGGACGAGGTTCGGTCCGCCGTCCCCGAGCCGGAGGCGACGCCCCAGGACGCCGCCGGCAACCGGACGGAGGCCGTCCCCGTGGCGAGCGCCGAGCCCACCCCGCCCCCGCAGCCCGTCGCCGGCGACGTTGCCGGGGCACCCGAGCAGGTCCCGGACGCCGAGCCGGAACCGCCGGCGGACGCCGACGTGCCGCCCTGGGAGGCGCCCACCGCCGTGCTGCCCGTCGTCGCGCCGGCGTCCGGCCGCACCGACGCCGACGTCGAGACCGAGGTCATCCCCACCCTGTCGGACGACGCCTCCCGGGAGCCGGCCACCGAGCAGGAATCGGCCCCTCGGCCGGCGACCGTACCTCCCGAGTCCGGCACCCCGGCCGGACCGCCCCCGGCCGAGCCACCACCGCCCGGACCGCCCCCGGCCGAGCCGGCGCAGGCCGGACCCGGACGCGGCGGCGGTCCGCCCTGGCGTCGCATCGCGCTGGTGGTCGGCGGCGTCGCCGCCGTGCTCGCCGCCCTCTACGTCGGCGACCTCGCCGTCTCGTCGGGCAACGTGCCGCGCGGCGTCACCGTCGCCGGTATCGAGATCGGCGGGCGGTCGGTCGCGGAGGCGGAACAGATACTGCGGACCGAACTCGGGCCGCGCGTCGACGAGCCCGTGACCGTCACGGCGGGCGACGTGGCCGCGCAGATCGTGCCGGCGCAGGCGGGTCTGGACGTCGACTGGGAGCACACCCTCGACCGCATCGGATCGCAGCCGCTCGACCCGATCACCCGCGTGGCGTCGTTCTTCGGCGGCGGCAACGAGATCGGCGTCGTGTCGACGCGCGACGACGCCGCGCTGTCGGCGGCGATCGGCGGCGTCCGCGCGGTCGCCGACCGGCCGCCACGGGAGGGCAACCTCGTGTTCGACGGGGCGACCCCGGTGCCCGTGCCGCCGCTGCCCGGGCAGACGCTCGATGCGGAGGCCTCCGCAGACCTGTTCGCCGAACGCTGGGCGTTCGGCGACGTCGCGTTCCCCGTCGAGACGGTCGAGGTGACGGTCACGCCCGAGGGACTCGAACGCGCACTGCGAGACGTCGCGGACCCCGCCGTCGCAGCCGACGTGACGGTGCGCGGTCGCGACGGGGCCGTCGCGACCCTGCCCAGCGACCGTGTCGGCGCCGTGCTGACCTTCGTGCCCGACGGCAACGGGGGACTGACCCCGCAGTACGGGATCGAGGCCGCGACCGAGATCCTCCGGCCGCAACTGGCCGCGACCGAGGTGGAGCCGAAAGACGCCCGGATCGTGCTCGAGGGCGGGGGCCCCACGGTGATCCCGTCGGTCGACGGCGAGCTCGTCGACTGGGCGGTCAGCCTCGAAGCGCTGCCGCAGCTGCTGGCCGCGCCGGGGGAGCGGGTGACCGACGCCGTGTACAAGCCGGTCACTCCCAAGCTGACCACGGAGGCCGCCGAGAAGCTGGGCATCCGCGAGGTGATCGGCGAGTTCACCACCGGGGGCTTCGAGTACGCCTCGGGCGTGAACATCCGCCTGGCGGCCTCGGAGATCAACGGTGCGCTGGTCAAGCCGGGGGAGACGTTCTCGCTCAACGGCTACACCGGCCCGCGCGGCGCGGCGCAGGGGTACGTCGAGTCCGGCATCATCAACAACGGGCGCCCATCCAAAGCGGTGGGCGGCGGCATCAGCCAGCTCGCGACCACCCTGTACAACGCGACGTACTTCGCAGGCATGGAGGACGTCGAGCACACCGAGCACAGCTACTACATCTCCCGGTACCCGGCGGCCCGGGAGGCGACGGTCTTCGAGGGCGCGATCGACCTGAAGTTCCGCAATCCTTTCGACACCGGGGTGCTGATCCAGGCGATCGGCACGTCGTCGGACATCACGGTGCGGATCTGGGGCACCAAGACCGTGGACGTCGAATCCGTGACCGGTCCCCGCACGAACTTCACGGCGCCGAACACGATCACGCTGCCGGCCGGGCCGGGGTGCATCCCGTCGAGCGGCGCGCAGGGCTTCACCGTGAGCGACACCCGCATCATCACCGACGCGGCCACTGGCCGGCAGATCTCGAGCACCACCCGCACGGTCCGCTACGACCCGGTGCCCGTGGTGCGCTGCGTCAGCGCCGAGCCGGAGCCCGCGCCGGAGGCGGCACCGGCCGCGCCGTCGCAGCCGGCGCCCGGGGAGGCGGAGACGCCCGGAGGCGGCGCGGAGGCACCCGCCGGCGCGCGACCGGCCGTGACGACGACCCCGCAGCCCGCCCCGAGCACCTCGGACGAATCCGGAGATGCGCCGGCCGCGGCCCCCGCGGGAACGTCGCAGACCGGCACGCCGTAGCGCGGAACCAGCCTGCACACGACTGTGCCCTCCCGTTACGAAACGGGAGGGCACAGTCCTGTGTACTACCTACTCACTCGGATCCGGGCCGGGCCGAGCCGGGCCGGGCCGGGCCGAGCGAATGTATCGTTCAGCTCCTCAGCGGTAGCGGACGATACATTCGCTCACCTGCCGCGGCCACCTGCCGCGGCCACCTGCCGCGGCCACCTGCCACGCTCACCTGCCACGGCCACCTGCCACGGCTCAGAAGGCCGCTTCGTCGAGCTCCATGATGTCGAGGTCGACGTTCGCGACGATGCCGCGCACGGCGGTCAGCTCGGGCAGGACGTTCTTGGCGAAGAAGCCGGCGACGGCGACCTTGCCTTCGTAGAACGCCTTGTCCTTGGCGTCCGGGCCGGCGTCGAGGGCCGCGAGGGCGATCTCGGCCTGCTCGAGCAGGCGCCAGCCGATGAGCAGGTCACCGAAGGCGAGCAGGAACCGCACCGAGCCCAGACCCACCTTGTACAGCTCGGTCGGCTGTTCCTGGGCGCCCATGAGGAAGCCGGTCAGGGTGGCGGTCATGGCCTGGACGTCCTCGAGGGCCGTGGCGAGCAGGGCCCGCTCGGACTTGAGGCGCTCGTCGGCGCTGTCGGAGGCGAGGAACTTCTGGATCTGGCCGGTGAGGTGGGCGAGGGCGACGCCGCGGTCGCGGGCGATCTTGCGGAAGAAGAAGTCCTGCGCCTGGATGGCGGTGGTGCCCTCGTAGAGGGAGTCGATCTTCGCGTCGCGGATGTACTGCTCGATCGGGTAGTCCTGCAGGAAGCCGGAGCCGCCGAGGGTCTGCAGCGAGTCGGTCAGGTACTGGTAGGCGCGCTCGGAGCCGACGCCCTTGACGATGGGCAGCAGCAGGTCGTTGACGCGGTGCGCCAGCTCGCGGTCGGCGCCGGAGATCTGCTCGGCGACGACGTCGTCCTGGTGGGCGGCGGTGTAGAGGTAGACCGCGCGCAGACCCTCGGCGTAGGCCTTCTGCATGGCCAGGGCGCGCCGCACGTCCGGGTGGTGGGTGATGGTGACCCGGGGGGCGGTCTTGTCGGTCATCTGGGTCAGATCGGCGCCCTGGACGCGTTCCTTGGCGTAGGCCAGGGCGTTGAGGTAGCCGGTGGAGAGGGTCGCGATGGCCTTGGTGCCCACCATCATGCGGGCGTGCTCGATGACGTCGAACATCTGGGCGATGCCGTTGTGGACCTCGCCGACGAGCCAGCCCTGGGCGGGCACGCCGTGGCCGCCGAAGGTGACCTCGCAGGTGGCGGACGCCTTCAGGCCCATCTTGTGCTCGACGTTGGTGACGAACACGCCGTTGCGCTCGCCCATCTCGTTCTTCTCGAAGTCGAAGTGGAACTTCGGGACGAAGAACAGCGACAGGCCCTTGGTGCCGGGGCCGGCGCCCTCGGGGCGGGCGAGGACGAGGTGGAAGATGTTTTCGAACAGATCGTCGGAGTCGGCGGAGGTGATGAACCGCTTGACGCCCTCGATGTGCCAGGAGCCGTCGTCCTGCTTGATCGCCTTGGTGCGGCCGGCGCCGACGTCGGAACCGGCATCGGGCTCGGTCAGGACCATGGTGGCGCCCCAGCCGCGTTCGACGATGGTCGCGGCCCACTGCTTCTGCTCGTCGGTGCCGTTGGCGTGGAGCACGCCGGCGAAGGAGGGGCCGGCGGCGTACATGAAGGCGGCCGGCTGGGCGCCGAGCATCATCTCGTTGACGGCCCAGCTCAGGGCGCGCGGCGCCGGCGTTCCGCCGATCTCCTCCTCGAGGCCCATGGACCAGTAGCCGGCCTCGTACCAGGAGTTGAACGCCTTCTTGAAGCCTTCGGGCAGCGAGACCGAGTGGGTCTCGGGATCGAAGACCGGGGGTGCGGTCGGTTTCGGCGAACGACTCCGCTGCGGGGCCCTCGGTGAGGGTCTTCACCTCGGCCAGAATGCCACGAGAGGTCTCCTCGTCGAGGTCACCGAACTTCCCGGCCTCGAGGAGCGTCTGAATCTTCAGCACCTCGAAGAGGTTGAACTCCAGATCCCGGAGGTTGCTCTTGTAATGGCCCATGTCTGCGCTACTCCCAGTGAGATGGTGCGGTCAAGCAGTGTTCGAGTACCGCCCAAGTTATTACTCGTCGGTAACATTCGCCTATGTTACCCGCCGGGCAACTAACTGCCAAGGGTCGGTTTGCGTGCCACGACCAGTGCGTCGATCGCCATTCCTGCGTCCGTTTCCCGCATTCTCCGCTCGGCGGTCCGGATATCCAGCCGGTCGTGCATTTCCTCGGCGAGATCCGTTGGTGTGTAGAGGATCTCGGGGTCGCGAGGACCTCCGACGCCCTCGGTGGGATTGGTCGAATCGTGCCCCAGAAATATGAGGATTCCGTCAGGTTTCAGGGCCGCGATCGCATTGTCGATCAATGCTCGTCGCTGTGGCGGAGGGAAATGGAGATAGGCGGAGAGGACGAGATCATATTCGGCATCGAAGGTGACCTCGGTCACGTCGGCGCACGCGTACGTCAGGCGCTCACGCACCCGTCGCGGCGCCTGCGCCGCGATCGCCCGGGCCTTGTCCACCGCCACCCGGGAGAAGTCGACGCCGGTCACCTCCCAGCCGCGCGTGGCCAGCCAGAGCGAGTGCCGGCCCTCGCCGCACCCCAGATCCAGTGCCCGGCCGTGCGGCAGCGACGTCGCGAACTCGACGATCACCGGGTTCGGCGGCGATCCCCACACCGTCTCGCTCTCCGCATACCGCGCATCCCACTCCTGTGCGTCCATGGAGGCACGGTAGCCCGGACGCCGCGCCGGTCAGGGGTGGAGCGTGGTACGCAGCAGCAGCACGTTGTAGTTCTGGTGCACGGTCGTGAGGAAGTACAGGTCCGGGCCCGACGACCACGGGTGGATGTAGGCGCCGTACGCCGTCGGCAGCTCCCGGGTGTCGACGACGACCTCCGGCGCGCTCCACGGGCCGGTGGGCGACGGGGCGCGGCGCATCACCACGGAGTTGTGGCCGTCGGTGGTCAGCAGCACGAACTGCCCGAGGTAGTCGTTCCACTGCACCGACAGCTCGGCCGCGCCGCCCGCCATCACCGGGCGGGCCGCATTCACGTCGCGCACCCACGCGCCGCCGTCCCAGTACTCGTAGGCCGCGAGATCGAGCATCTGCAGTTCCGGCACGCGCGCCAGGTGCACCAGGCCGCCGCGGCCGGGCGGCGTTCCGTACTGATAGACGAACCCGCCCTGCCGGACGAAGGCGCCCATCTGAAAGTTCCGGTTCCCGCCGACGCTCGGCCGCTCGGTCTGCGGCGCCACCGTCCAGTTCTCCCCGTTGTCGTGGGAGAAGGCCAGCCCCGAGAAGTTGGTCTCCCACGAGCCGGCCTGCCCCCAGTTCTTCACCGACATCAAGCTCAGGAACTGGGTGTCGCCGACGGCGATCCCCGCGGTGGGGATCCGGCTGATCTCCACGAACGGGATCTTCGGGCTCGGTACGAGTTCCTTCGCCTGACCGAAGAAGTCACGGGCCGCGCTGTCGAACGTCATTCCGTCCGTGAGGTTGCGGTCCGAGCTGCGGAACAGCGCGCTGCTGCGCCAGGCCCAGATGCTGCCCGAGAGAAGGTTGGGCAGCCCGAGGCCCGCCGTGTCGCCGAACGCGGTCAGCACCTGGCCGCGGCCGTTGTCCCACATGACGCCGAGGTCGGTGCCGAGCACGTTCATGTCCTGCGTGCGGTTGGTGCTGAGCATCCCGGTCTGCTGCGCCACCACCTGGGTGCGGCCGCGCAGCTCCGGCAGGCCGTTGACCCCGTTGAGTCCCGGGATGGGATTGATCGCGTTCGGGTTCGCCGCCACGGTGCCCGCGAACGGAACCACCGTCACGGCGGCACAGGTCAGCGCAAGGACTCCGATGCGGGCGGAAGCACGTCGGTAACCCCCATTACGTGTGTGCACGGCCACAGACGGTAACAGGAGGTGGCAGTAGTCACACGCGGTCCCGGGCCCGTCGGCGTGTCCCGGCGGCCCGCGCGCAAGGGCCGTGGCCGACGGGTCGGCTCCGCTACGATTCGCGCGCGCGTTACCGTGTCAGGAACGCGATGCACTGACAGCCAGTGCACGAAGAAGAGGAGTTCGCCTGATGGGTGCACAGATCGCCGGTCCCGCCCCGCTGCGGAACACCGCACTGCTCGGGCTGGGCGTGCACCGCCCCGAGCGGATCGTGACCAACCACGAGATCTGTCAGCAGATCGACTCGAGCGACGAGTGGATCCAGTCCCGTTCCGGCATCAAGGAGCGGCGCTTCGCGGAGGACACCGGCGAGACCGTCCTCGACATGGCGATCTCCGCGGGCCGCAAGGCGCTCGAGGCCGCCGGCATCACCGGCGACCGGCTCGGCGCCGTCATCGTGGCGACCTCGACCTACCCGTACCAGACCCCGCAGTCCGCCGCGCTGGTCGCCGACGCCCTCGGCACCGGCGGCGCCGCCGCCCTCGACATCTCCGCGGGCTGCGCCGGCTTCTGCTACGCCCTCGGCGTCGCCTCCGACCTGGTGCGCGCGGGCACCGAGGACTACGCGCTCGTCATCGGCGTCGAGCGGATGAGCGACACCACCGAGCCCACCGATCGCTCGGTGCGGTTCATCTTCGGCGACGGCGCCGGCGCCGTGGTCGTCGGCCCGTCCGACGAGGTGGGCATCGGCCCCACCGTGTGGGGATCGGACGGCTCGCAGGCCGACGCCATCCGCCAGGAACCCGACTGGGTGAACTTCGCGAACAACCCCGATCAGAAGCGGCCCTGGATCATCATGGAGGGCACCGCGGTGTTCCGCTGGGCGGCCTTCGAGATGGGCAAGATCGCCCGGCAGATCGCCGACAAGGCCGGTGTCGAGCTCGCCGCCCTCGACGCGTTCGTCCCGCACCAGGCCAACCTGCGCATCAACGACGTCATCGTCCGCCAGCTCGACCTGCCGGAGACGGTCGCCGTCGCCGACGACATCATCGAGACGGGCAACACCTCCGCCGCCTCCATCCCCCTCGCGATGGAGAAGATGCTGCGCACCGGTCAGGTCCAGCCGGGTGGGCTCGGCCTGCTGCTCGCCTTCGGTGCCGGCCTGTCCTACGCGGGACAGGTCGTGAAGATGCCGCCGCTCGCGCAGTAGTGGCCGCGGCGAACTCCGCCGGCCGCCGGCGCTGGTTGTGGTTGCTCGCCTACGTGCTCGCCTTCGTCGCGTTCGTCGTCCTCCAGCAGACGTACGGCGGCGACGAGGCGGGTCCCGGCGGGTCCACGTCGGCGCCCGCGCCGGCCCCGTCGTCGGCCGCCGCCGCCGAGGCGGTCGAACTGCTGAAGAGCCTCGCCGTGCGGGAACCGGACCCGTCCGGCGGTTACGACCGCGCCCTGTTCGGGCCGGCATGGACCGACGACGTGACCGTCGCGGGCGGGCGCAACGGCTGCGACACGCGCAACGACGTGCTGAAGCGGGATCTCGTGAACATCAAGCTGGCGCCGGTGACGAAGGAGTGCACCGTCGAGGCGGGGACCCTGTACGACCCGTACACGGGGCGGGAGATCTACTTCCGGCGCGGCGTCGACACGTCGTCGGCGGTGCAGATCGATCACGTCGTCGCCCTGTCGGACGCGTGGCAGAAGGGTGCGCGGCTGCTCGATGCGCAGGCCCGCAAGAACCTCGCGAACGATCCCCGGAACCTGCAGGCCGTCGACGGGCCCACGAACCAGGGCAAGGGCGACAAGGACGCGGCGCAGTGGCTGCCCCCGAACGCGGAGTACCGCTGCACCTACGTCTCCCGGCAGATCGAGGTGAAGGCGGAGTACGGCCTGTGGATCACGCCGGACGAGAAGGACGCGATGGCCGGCGTCCTGGCCACCTGCTGACGGCCGGGCCTCAGGCGCGGCGGTGCGCGAGGTGCTTGCGGACCGCCGTCACCACCCCGGCCGCTGAGGCGACGATCACCACGATGCACACGATGCCGACCGCCAGGTTCAGCTGAGCCGTCAGGTCGGAGCCCGTGCGCTCGCGCAGGTCGGACAGGAACTGCGGCGAGAAGTACGGCCGGTGCACGAGCACGGCCGTGGCCACCGCGACGGCGAGCAGATCGGAGACCACCGACAGCGCGGTGACGACCGTCGTCCAGCTGCGCACGACCAGCGCCACGCTCGCCGAGACCACCCACAGCGCCGCGACGGCCATCATCGCCGGCACCAGCCGGTCGGTGAAGCTGGGGTCGAGGGCTTCGTACCCGGCACCGAAGAACGACGGCGCGAGCGACGGGGACAGGCTCGCCACCCCGATCAGCACGACCACCGCGAACACCAGTTCAGCGACCGCCTCGCCGACGGGGATCTCCCGGCCGTGCGGCACCGCCGGGAGGTCGTCCGGGTCCCACCGGCCGAGGTCCGTGCCGGCGGGCGCGGTGCGCTCGAGCACCGCGAAGACGACGGTCACCCAGAACGCGGCGTACACACCGCCGGTCAGGGCCGCGTCGATCGCGTCCCACACGACGTCGGCGGTGTCGAGGGGCGCGGCCGCGGGAGCGGTGGCCTCGGTCAGGGCGCCGAGCAGGGTCAGTCCGCCGAGCACCGCCGCCACGACCCCGACGACGGGCCACAGCACCCGTAGATAGGTGTCGTAGAGCCGGGGACCGATCAGGTGCCGCGGGGCGCCCCGGTAGGTGCGGGCGAGATCCTCCGGGGAGCCGAGGCCGGCGAGCACCTCACGCACGTCGCGGTCGGCGGCGGCGTCGTCGATGCGCCGGCGCAGTTCGGCGGCCACGTCGTCGCGCCGGGACCGCGGCAGGTGGACGAGGACGGCGTGCAGGTACCGGTCGACGAGTTCCCCGTCGGTGAGGCGGGTGGACATCTCGGTGTTCCTTCCGTTCGGTCCCGGTCTGCATGTGCGGCCGGGCGCGACGACCCGCGCCGACCGGGACCGGGCGGTACTGTGCCGGTACACAGTATTGGGCAGGACCTGCGAGGGTGTGGGGAAGCGCGATGACGGCCGAGCCGCTCGACGAGTACTTCACCGCCTCCGTCC
The DNA here is from genome assembly GCF_015654185.1 of Rhodococcus sp. M8. Classification (NCBI taxonomy): domain Bacteria; kingdom Bacillati; phylum Actinomycetota; class Actinomycetes; order Mycobacteriales; family Nocardiaceae; genus Rhodococcus; species Rhodococcus sp. M8. The sequence continues at coordinate 2,784,873 of NZ_CP064065.1, read as the reverse complement.
GCGGCTGGAGCGCCGGCCGTGCCGTGGCCGGACAGGTACCGGACGAGCTGGTGCTGCGCTGTTTCGACGCCCAACTGCAGTCCCGTCACCTCGACTTCGCGGCCCGGGAGATGCAGCGGCGCGGTGCCGGGTTCTACACCATCGGCTCGGCCGGGCACGAGGCGAACGCCGCCCTGGGCCTGCTGTCCCGGGTCACCGATCCGGCACTGCTGCACTACCGGTCGGGGGCCTTCTACGCCGCACGGGCGGCCCGGGTGCCGGGCACGACGCCGGTGCGGGACGTGCTCGCCGGCTGCACCGCCTCGACGCTGGACCCGATCTCCGGCGGCCGGCACAAGGTGTTCGGCAACGCCGAGTTGAACATTCTCCCGCAGACCTCGACGATCGCCTCCCATCTGCCGCGCGCGGTGGGGACGGCGTTCGCCCTCGCCCGCGCGGCCCGGCTGGGCCTGCAGTGCCCGTGGCCCGCGGACTCGGTGGTGCTGTGCAGCTTCGGGGACGCCTCGGCGAACCATTCCACCGCGGTCGGGGCGCTCAACGCGGCCGCCTACTGCGCGTACCGGGGGCTGCCGCTGCCGCTGCTGTTCGTGTGCGAGGACAACGGGTTCGGCATCAGCGTCCGGACGCCGGAGGGCTGGGCGGAACGCACCCTCTCGTCGTATCCGGGGGTGAGCTACCGCGCGGCCGACGGCGCGGACCCGGTCGGCGTGCTCACCGCCGTCGCGGACCTGCTCGTCGCCGTCCGCACCTCCCGCGCACCGGCCGTGCTGCACCTGAAGACGGTGCGGTTCCTCGGCCACGCCGGCTCCGACGCCGAGACCGCGTACCGCACCCGCGAGGAGATCGCCGCCGACTACGTCCGGGATCCGTTGCTGGCCACCGCGCGTACTCTGGTCGACCGCGGAACGCTTTCCCCCGCAGGGATTCTCGAACGATACGAGGAGATGCGTTCCGTCGTCGCCGCCGAGATGGAGGCGCTCGCGACCGCCCCGCGGCTGGTATCGGCCGCCGAGGTGATGCGGCCGCTGCACGCGCACGGTCGCCGGCGGGTTCCGGACGAGCCGGGGCCCCCGTCGCCGGAGCCCCGCACGCTCGCCCAGGCGGTGAACGCCGCGCTCACAGGGATTCTCGAGGCGATACCGGAGTCGTTCGTGTTCGGTGAGGACGTGGCGGACAAGGGCGGGGTGTACGGGCTCACGCGCGGTCTGCTCCGCCGATTCGGGCCGCACCGCGTCTTCGACACAATCCTGGACGAGCAGACGATCCTCGGTACGGCACTGGGTTTCGCGGTGGCGGGCCTGCTGCCGATTCCGGAGATCCAATACCTGGCCTACCTGCACAACGCCGAGGACCAGTTGCGCGGCGAGGCGGCGAGTCTGATGTTCTTCTCCGACGGCCGCTTCCGCAACCCGATGGTGGTGCGCATCGCCGGCCTCGCCTACCAGCGCGGCTTCGGTGGGCACTTCCACAACGACAACTCCGTCGCGGTGCTGCGCGACATTCCCGGTCTGGTGCTCGCGGTGCCGAGCCGTCCGTCGGTTGCGGGGGCGCTGCTGCGCAGCTGCGTGCACCTCGCGCGCAGTGAGGGCCGGGTGTGCGTGTTCCTCGAGCCGATCGCGCTGTACCACGAGCGCGACCTGTACGACGAGGACGACGGGCTGTGGCAGGAGCCGCCCGATTCCGTTGCGGTACAGCCGGGCTCGGTGCGGGTGTACGGTACGGGCGACGACGTGCTCATCGTGACGTTCGGCAACGGCGTCCGGATGAGCCTGCGCGCGGCCCGTCGGCTGTCGGCGCGCGGCGTGGAGGCCGCCGTGCTGGACCTGCAGTGGCTGGCGCCGCTGCCGCTGGCGGAACTGCTGGCGTGCGCGCAGTCCTTCCCGCGCGTGCTGGTGGTGGACGAGACGCGGCGCAGCGGAGGGGTGTCGGAGGCGGTGGTCACCGCACTGGTGGACGCGGGCTACCGGGGCCGGATCTCGCGGGTCACCAGCCGCGACAGTTTCGTGCCGCTCGGCCCGGCGGCGGCCGAGGTGCTGCTGTCCGAGGACGACGTCGTCAGCGCGGCGACGGAGTAGCGGCGCGCGGTCGCGGTCGTCTCCGGGTCGCCGCCGTCGCGCAGCTCGACGGCCTCGCGCCCCGCCCCGGCAGGGACGAAGGTCCCGGGAAGCGGGGACCTTCACCGGGCAGAAATACCCGGAGGGGTACTTGAAGAGTCCCGGGCCCGGGTCTACAGTCGTCGTTGAATACCCCACCGGGTATCAAGGGGCGTGGAGGCCCAGCCCGCGTCCGCGCCTGCGTCACGGACGGAAAGGACTGTTCACATGTCGCTCCATTCAGGCAACGGTGCCGCGCGACATCGAGTACTCGTCGTCGGAGGTGGCACGGCCGGAATCGCGACCGCTGCGCGCCTGCGCCGGGCCGGCGTCACCGACATCGCGGTGATCGAGCCCTCCGATGAGCACTGGTACCAGCCCCTGTGGACGCTCGTCGGCGGCGGACAGGCGTCGCTGGACGAGACCCGCCGAGCCGAGGAGAAGCTGATCCCCAAGGGCGTCCGGTGGATCCGGGCCGCCGCGACCGCCGTCGACCCCGACGCGCAGACCGTCACGACCGATCGCGGGACCGTCGTCGGCTACGACTACCTTGTGCTGGCCACCGGCCTGCAACTCGACTGGGACGGCGTGCCGGGCCTCGCCGAGGCCGTCGGGCACGGTGCCGTCTCGAGCAACTACTCCTCGCAGTACGCCCCCTACACGTGGGAGCTGATCCGGAACATGCGCTCCGGCACGGCGATCTTCACCCAGCCCGCCGGCCCCATCAAGTGTGCCGGCGCGCCGCAGAAGATCGCCTACATCGCCTCCGACTACTGGCGGCGGCAGGGCCTGCTGGACGGGATCCGCGTCATGCTCGTCCTGCCCGGCGACTCGATGTTCGGCATCCCGTCCTGGCGGCAGACCCTCGAGGGGGTCGCCGCGAAGTACGGCATCGAGGTGCGCCTGAGCTCGGAGATGACCGCGCTCGACGGATCGTCGCGCAAGGCGACGATCGTGAACAACGCCACCGGCACCGAGGAGGTCGTCGGGTTCGACATGCTCCACGCCGTGCCCCCGCAGCGCGCGCCCGGCTGGGTCGCGGCGAGCCCGCTCGCCAACCCGGCGAGTCCCTTCGGCTACGTCGAGGTCGACAAGCACACGCTCCAGCACCGCCGGTATCCCAACGTGTTCGCACTCGGTGACGTCGCGGACCTGCCGACGTCGAAGACCGGCGCGGCGGTCCGCAAGCAGGCGCCCGTCCTCGTCGCCAACCTGGTCGCCGAGATGCGCGGCGTCGGCAAGCGCAAGAGCTACGACGGGTACTCGTCCTGCCCGTTCGTCACCGCCCGGGACAGGATGATGCTCGCGGAGTTCGACTACGAGCTCAACCCGTCTCCGAGCATCCCGGTCATCGACACCACCAAGGATCGCCGCGACATGTGGCTGCTCAAGCGCTACGGCCTGCCGGCCATGTACTGGCACGGGATGGTCAAGGGCCGCGTCTGAGTCACCGGAGGCGGCGCAGCGCGATCGGTTGCCCGTCCGACGGGTACGGAAGTGACGTGAAGTTCAGCGGCGCAACGTAATCGGACGGAACGTGCCACCGGTACCCGAGCAGCAGGTGGTGCAGCACCGTCTTGATCTCGGCGCCGGAGAAGTACATGCCCAGGCAGCGGTGCTCTCCGGCGCCGAACGGCGTCCACGCGAACTTGTGCACGCGGTCCTCACGTCGTTCCGGTGCGAAGCGACCGGGATCGAACTTCTCCGGTTCCGGCCACAACTCGGGCATGTGGTGGCTGTAGTGCAGCCCGACGTTGATCAGGGTGCCGCGCGGCACGAAGTGGCCCAGGATCTCGGTGTCGGCGGTGGTGTACCGGACGATGCCGGGTACCGGGGTCACGATCCGCTGGCACTCCTTGATCACCAGGTCCAGGCTCGTGAGCGATTCGAGGTCCGCCAGGGTCGGGCTCGTCGTACCGAGTGCCTGCGACTCCTCCCGGCACAGTTGCTGCCACTGGGGGAACTGGCCGAGGTACTGCAGCACGGTGGACAGCGTGATGGTCGAGGTGTCGTGCGCAGCCATCATCAGGAAGATCATGTGGTTGACGACGTCCTCGTCCGAGAATCGCTCGCCGTCCTCGGATTCCACGTGACACAGCGCGGTGAACAGGTCGTCGCCGTCACCGGCGCGACGGGCCGGCAGGTAACGCCGGAAGAACTCCTCGAGCCGGCGGCGGCCCACCACGCCACGGCGCCAGCGGGTTCCGGGCAGGGGATAGCGCACGATCGCCGTGGCCGCCTGCACGCACCCGATGAACGCCTTGTTCACCTCGGCCATCTCGGTGGCCGACGATCCCTCGGCACCGCCCATGAAGATCGACGTGGCGAGCCCGAGGGTGAGGTCCTTCAGTGCCGGGTAGGCGCGGAAATCCTCGCTCGGTGTCCACGAGTCGAGGGCCTGTGCGATCGCGGGCTGCATCGAGTCCGTGTAGCGGGCCAGGCGATCCCGGGTGAAGGCCTGCTGCATGATCCGGCGGTGCGTGCGGTGCTCGTCGCCGTCGAGCAGCATCAGGCCGCGGTCGAAGAACGGGCCGATGAGGGTCCGCCAGCCCGGACCGTTCGCGAGGGCCCGGTCGCGGTTCTGCAGCGCGGCGCCGCAGGCGTCGGGTCCGAGCAGCACCACCCAGGGCCGGCCCGCGAACCGGAACCAGGACACCGGCCCGTGTTCGCGGTATCGCCGGTCGTAGGCCCTCAGCGGGTTGCGCATGTAGTCGAGGGCGTACCCGACGTAGGGCAGGCCGGCGTCCCCGGGTACCGCGGTCAGGCCGGGCGGGGAGGGCGCGAGCACTTTCGTCATGAGGTCTCCGATTCGTCGGACCGTATCTGACATGAAGCTCTGTCAATTGACAGTAGCGTGGATCACAGGCGGCGATCTGTCAAGATTCGACTATGGGCAGGCCCAGTCGTCAGTACCGCGGAAAGAGCGCCGAGCAGCGCACCGCCGACCGCCGTGAGCAGTTGCTCGCGGCCGGCCTGACGGTGTTCGGCCGCGAGGGCGGTGACCGTGCCACCATGACCGCGATCTGCCAGGAGGCCGGGCTCACCGAGCGGTACTTCTACGAGAGCTTCTCCGGCCGGGACGAGCTGCTCGTGTGCGTCGTCGAGCGGATCGCCGACGAGATCCGCGAGCGCGCGCTGACGGCACTCGCCGAATCCGAGCGCGGCCCCGAGGAGCGGGCCCGCGCCGCCATCGCCGCGTTCGTCGCGGTCCTCACCGACGATCCGCGCAAGGGCCGGGTCGCCGTCGTCGAGTCCGCGGCCGCCGGGCCCTTGCGCACCCGTCGCCGGGAACTGCTGCGCCAGTTCGCGGACCTCGTCGCGATCGAATCCCGCGAGCTGTGGGGCGACCGCGCGCTGCAGCCGCCCCACGACCAGATCGCCGCGCTGCTGTTCGTCGGGGGCCTCGCCGAGCTCATGACCGCGTGGCTGGGCGGCGAGATCGACGTGACCCCCGATCAGATCGTCGAGGCGGCGACTCGCCAGTACACGTTCACCGCCCACCGCTGAGGCTGTCGTCGCGCTCGGGCCGCGCCGCGCGGCGTCGGCTGCCCGGCCGCCGCCACACGGGTTCGAGCGCCGCGGTCTCCTCGGCTGTGGCCACCCGGAACGGCGGGGTCGCGGGCGCCGCGAGGCTGCGGCGGCCCTGGCCGCGCGTTGCGCGCAGGCTGGCGACGATCGACACGGTCAGGATCGTGGCGACGACGGCGAGCGAGATCGGTGTCGGCACGTAGAACACGTCGATCTTCAGAAGCATCTTGACGCCGACCCACATCAGCACCAGCGCCAGCCCGATCTTCAGGTACACGAAGCGGTGGATCAGGTCGGCGAGCAGGAAGTACATCGCTCGCAGGCCCAGCACCGCGAACGCGTTGGCGGTGAAGACGAGGAACGGCACGTCCGTGACCGCGAAGATCGCGGGGATCGAGTCGACCGCGAAGACGATGTCGGTGATCTCGATGAGCACCAGCACCGCGAGCAGGGGGGTGGCCAGCAGCGCACCACCGCGGCGGACGAGGAACTTCTGTCCGTGGTAGGCGTCGGTCATCGGTACGTGGCGGCGGAACAGCCGCAGCGCCCGGGACTTCTCGGGGTCGAGGTGCTCGTCGCGCTGCCGGATCATCCGGTAGCCGGTGTAGAGCAGGAACGCCGCGAACAGGTAGAGGATCCAGCCGAAGCTCGCGATGAGGACCGAGCCCGCCGCGATGAACAGACCCCGGAACACCAGGGCGCCGAGCACGCCGAGGAACAGGACCCGGTGCTGGTACTCACGCGGCACGGCGAAGTACGTCAGGATGATCGCCCAGACGAAGACGTTGTCGACGGCGAGCGACTTCTCGATCAGGTAGCCGGAGAAGTACTGCTGGCCGAACTCCGAGCCGTACTGCCACCAGATCAGCGCGCCGAATCCGACGCCGGTGCCGACCCAGAACAGCGACCAGCCTGCGGCCTCGCGCACGCCGATCACGTGCGCGCGGCGGTGCGCGAACAGGTCCACCGCGAGCATCGCCACGATCGCGGCGAGTACCGCCGCCCACAACCACAACGGAACGGTCATCGGGACCACCTCTCAGCCTCGAAACGGCCGAAAGTCTTTCCCGGCTCGAACCGAGCCCGCTCCGCCGGGGGGCCGGCGGACGGCCCCCGAGTTGACGACGAAGCGCGGAGGGATACTCCCTTTCGCGAACTGTAATTAGTGAATAGTATTTCCGGTTAACTGTCAAGGGAGCGGGAGGTAGGGGCGGGTGAGCAGCTCGATCGCGTGACCGGCCGGGTCCTTGAAATTGACCCCGCGCCCGCCGTGCCCCGTGTTCGTTTCGCCGGGGCGGCGCATCTGCGGATCGGCCCAGTGCTCGATGCCGGCGTCGCACAGCCGCCGATACGCCCGGTCGAAGAGGTCGTCGTCGACCATGAACGCGTAGTGCTGCATCTGGATCTCCACCGGGGGCTCGGCGAACTGCAGCAGTACGCCGTCGTCGAGCTGGATGTTGGTGAACGGGCCCCAGGACGGTGCTTCCGACAGTTCCAGCAGTTCACGGAAGAACCGCGCCGACTCGTTGCGGTCCACGGCGGCGATGATCGTGTGGTTGAAAGTGACGGACATGGGAGTTCCTCGCTGTAGTTCGATTCGGGGACGGGACGGCGGTACGCACGAGCCCGGCGGTCCCCGTATCGAACGCGGGCGGCGACGCTGCGCCGCCCGGTCCACGCTCAGACCTCCACCGGGTCGCCGATCCGTGAGTGGCGTAGTGCCGGCCCGGTGTTCACCCGGCGAACCCTACCCGGGGCCACCCGGGCGCACCAGGGACGCGGCCGCGGCCCGAGCACGAAGCGCGATACCGGAAACCGCGGTGCCCTATGGTGTGCGGGTGACCTCCTCCGCCCGCCCCGGAACGCCGCCCGCCGGCGACGAGGACCGTGCCCGGGGCTGGACGTTCCTGACCAACCACGCGCACGTACTGCTGTGTGTCGCCGGAGGCGGACAGCCCACCGTCCGCGAACTCGCGCAGCGGATCGGGATCACCGAGCGGTCCGTGCAGACGATCCTCGCCGACCTGGTCGACGGCGGCTACCTGACCCGCACCCGCGCGGGCCGCCGCAACCTCTACTCGGTGAATCCGGCCGGGCGCCTCCGTCATCCGCTCGAATCCGCACACACCGTCGGTGAGCTGATCGACGCGCTGCGCTGAGCGCGGGGCCCGTCGCCGGGGATGCCCGGCCCGCGCTGTCACGGACACCTGCGTCGTGTGACCGCAGCCACGTGGCATGCTGGCGCCCATGATCGACGTCGAACGTCCCAAGCTGGAAGGTTCCGTCGCGGTCGGGGGCGGCCGCCGGATCGGCTTCGCCGAGTTCGGATCGGCCCAGGGCCGGGCGGTGTTCTGGCTACACGGCACCCCCGGGGCGCGTCGGCAGATCCCCGTCGAGGCACGCAGCTACGCCGAGCGCGAGCACGTACGGCTCATCGGCCTCGACCGCCCCGGCATCGGCTCGTCGAGTCCGCACCGCTACGAGAACGTCCTCGCCTTCGCGGACGACCTGCGCATCGTCGCGGACACTCTCGGCGTGGACCGGATGGCGGTCGTCGGACTCTCCGGCGGCGGCCCCTACACCCTCGCCGCGGCGCATGCGATGCCCGAGCGGGTCGTGGCCGCCGCGGTGCTCGGGGGCGTTGCGCCCGTTGTCGGGCCCGACGCGATCAGCGGCGGCCTGATGCGGTTGGGCACAATGGTCGCGCCGCTGCTCACCGTCTGGGGTGTCCCCATCGGCTTGGGCGTGACGTCGATGATCCGGGTCGTGCGGCCGTTCGCGTCTCCGCTCATCGACATGTACGGGTGGCTCTCGCCCGAGGCCGACCGGCAGTTGCTGGCCCGCCCCGAGTTCAAGGCGATGTTCCTCGACGATCTGCTCAACGGCAGCCGCAAGCAGATGGCCGCGCCCTTCGCCGATATCGTGGCGTTCGCCCGGGACTGGGGTTTCCGTCTCGAGGACGTCAAGGTGCCGGTCCGGTGGTGGCACGGCGACACGGACCACATCGTCCCCATGGAACACGGCCTGCATGTGGTGGGCCGGCTGCCCGACGCCCAGTTCCACCACCTGCCCGGCGAGAGCCACCTCGGCGGCCTGGGCGTGTCCGAGGACATCCTCTCGACCATCCTGCGGATCTGGGACGACGCCGACCGCTGACTCCGCGGTGGCCGAATGTCACACAGGTTCGATCACATTGAACGCGTGTCACATTCGGCCGAGGCGGGGCGCACGGCGCCGGAGAGGGCATGATGTCCGGATGGACACCGGCGTCGAAGCGGACGGGTGGGCCACCCGCTGGGTGGAGCCGCTCGCCGACCTCGCCGCCGGCACGACGACCGCCCTGGTCCCGGACGTGATCGTCACCGCGCTCGCTCTGGGCCTGACGCACCGATACGTCGGACGCACCGTCGCGACGGACGTGCACGGCGTGCCGGTGCGGGCGACGGTGCGGTCGGTGCAGGTGCGCCGTCGCCGCGCGCACCTGCAGTCCCGGGTCGAGCTCGCGGCGGTCGACTGGGGCGGGCGCCGGGTGGACGAGGTGACCGTGGTGGCGCACGGGGTGCGTGTCGTCCCCGGGCTCCGCACCCGGCTCAGCGCACACCGCCTCGACGTGCACGGCACCAGCGGCGTCGGCACCGTGCTCGACTGGCTCAACTCCCTCGGCCACGCCTGGGTTCTCGCCCTCGACCGCGACGGATCGATCCGCGCGACGCATCGCCGCCGCCGGCTCACCGCGCTCGTCGACGCCACCGTCACGGACGGCGTGGCCCGGATCGAGCTGGGCGACGCCCGCTGCTACGGCGTGCCGGTGCCGGGACGGCTGCTCCCACCACGCGACGTCGCGCTGCCACCCCTGCCCGGCGGTGCCGGGAGCGTCTGCGCCGCGCGCGAGGGTCACCTCGTCCGGTTCGCGATGCAGGTGCCGGCCGTGTCGTACGCGTTCGACCCGCTCGGCGCGTGAGGGTCCGGGGGGCTCACAGCCACCGGCGCGGCGGCTTCTTCACCCACATGATCTTCTCGTCCGCGGCGGTGGGGGCGGCTGCGGGATGGCCGGGATGCTGCGCGGCCCACGCCGACTTCTCGGTGAGCAGCCGCGCGACGAGCGCCCACGTCTCCATCGTGCGCGGCGGGTGCGCTCCGGCGGCCCGGGCCAGCTTCCGGCGCACGTCGTCGCTCAGGGCCAGCAGCTCGTCCGCGGTGATGCCGCGATTCCAGGCGAACCGGGCGAGGACGAGCGCCTTCTCCCGCCGATTGCGGGCTGCCTCGTCGGTGTGCGCGAAGTCCTCGTCGGTAGCCATGCCCTACAGAATTGGTCGCCGGCCGGGTCGTTGACAACCCACCGCGCGCGGCTCACGCTCGGAGCAGGCGCACGCGCGGCCCGGGGGGAGGACGAAATGCCGGTGACTCCGATGGATCTCCCGGACGGCACACCCGCGGACGTGCGGGTGCGCGCGGCGTCCGCCCCCCGGGTGCCGGTGTCGGATCCGGCGCTCGGCCGCGACGTGCGGATCGACACCAAGGGGGTGCCCCCGCACCGGCTCGTCGCGATCGGCGACTCGGTGCTGCAGGGGTTCCAGAGCGGCGCCGTCTTCCACACCGACGTCTCGGTCCCCGCGATCGTCGCCCACGAACTCGGCTGGCTCCGCCGGTTCCGCTACCCGCGCTACGGCGGTCCGGGCGGGTTGCCGCTCAACATCGAACTGCTCCTGCGCGATCTCGAGCGACGCTTCGGGCCCTCGGTGAACATGTGGGAGACCCCGCTCGCGCTGTTCGCCGTCCGCGCGTTCATGGACCAGGTGGAGGACTACTGGGAGCGCGGGCCCGGTCGGGAGCCGCCGCTGCCGGTGGCATACCAGCACAACCTGTCCTGTTTCGGCTGGGACCTGCGCGACGCCCTGAGCAAGACCGCCGCGACGTGCGAGGCGGCGATCGCCGCACCGAACGACGACCTGCTCGACCAGATCGTGCAGAACAACGGGGAGCGCGCCGCGTTGCGGGTGTATCCGCGCTGGAGCGACGGGGCGAAGGCGATGACGTTGTTCGACGCGGCCGCGGCGCTCGGCGACGACCACGACGACACGACCGAGTCCGGGATCGAGACGCTGGTGGTGTTCCTCGGCTCCAACAACGCGCTCGGCACGGTCACGGACCTGCGCATCGCATGGAGCGGTCCGGACTTTCGCGACCTCACCGCGAAGGACGCCTACACCATCTGGCGGCCCGAGCACTTCGCGGCCGAGTTCGCGGAGGTGGTCGAGCGGGTGGCGGCGATCCGGGCGCGGCACGTCGTGTGGTGCACGATTCCCCACGTCACCATCGCGCCGATCGCGAAGGGACTCGGACGCAAGATGGAACCGGGGTCGCCCTATTTCCCGTACTACACCCGGCCGTGGATCGAGGAGGCGCGGTTCGACCCGGCTCAGGACGAGCACATCACGGGTGCCGGCGCGTACGCGGTGGACGTCGCGATCGACCTGTACAACGAGCGCATCGAGCAGGCGGTCGCCGACGCTCGTTCCGGGGTGCACGGCCCGGCCCGGGACTGGTATCTGCTGGACGTGGCCGGCCTGCTCGAGCGCTTCGCGTCGCGGCGCTTCGTCACCGATGTCGGTGCCCGTCCGGCGTGGTGGACCCCGTACCCGCTCCCGTCCGCACTCGCCGCGCTCGACCCCGTGCCGGACTCGCGGTTCCTGACGGCCGACGGTCGTGGGGGCCGGGCCGCGGGCGGGCTGTTCTCCCTCGACGGCGTGCATCCGACGACGGTCGCGAACGGGATCCTCGCGCAGGAGCTGATCAACGTGATGCGCCGCGCCGGGGTGCAGTTCCACCACGGCAACGGCGCGGTGCGCCCGGACCCGGTGACCGTGGACTTCGAGCGGTTGATCCGCAGGGACACACTGGTACGGACGCCGCCCGGGAACATCGACTCGACGCTCGGCATCCTCGCGTGGGCGGACGAGATCGGTGACCTCGTCCGGCGCACGCTGAGCATCCGCTTCCGGTGATCAGTTCTCGGCGGAGGCGGTCCTCCGGTCGAGCAGCGGGCCCCACAGTTCGGCCGCGACGGTGTGGGCGCGCCGGTGTCCATGGACGGTACGTCGGAGTCCCTGGATGGTGCCGGGACCGGTGGCCAGGTCGGTGAGGGCTTCGCACAGGTCGACGATGTCGACGTGGAAGCGCATCGAGGCGTCGAGCAGTTCGTCGAACGCCTGGTCCTCGGTGTAGGAACGGCCCCTTGCGGAGCGGAGAAGAGCCTGCGCGGTGTCGAGTGCCGTCAGGCGTCGTACCGCGGGGATGTCACGGTGTGCTTCGATCGTCAATTGTCCGCCTCTGAGGTGTCGCCACTGGGCGTGTGTCAACTCGTTGTAGTGCGGGTACCCCGCCGGTTCGGCAGTTACCCGAGTTTGTGTCCTCCGTCACAGTACGAGGACTGTGCCGTCGTGTCCACCGTACCCGTGTTTGCCCAGCGCAGGCCGGTGAGTCGGTGCGGTGCCCCCGGGCGTTCCGTCTTCGATGTCCGAATTCCCCGGAGCGGCAGAGAGATCCGACGCCGTGTATGTTGCGCGCCGGTCAGGCCGGAGGCGCCGGGCGGTGATCGAGGAACCAGTCCCGCGCTTGCTGTGCCACGACCTCGAGCGTGCCGGGTTCCTCGAACAGGTGCGTCGCCCCGCGCACGATCCGCAGTTCGTGTTCGCACCGCATGGCCGCGGCGGCCTGCCGGTTCAGTTCGATCACCATGCGATCCAGGCCGCCGACCAGCATGAGCGTGGGGGCGCGGACCCGGCCGAGCCGGGGCATCGCCAGATCGGGTCGCCCGCCGCGGGAGACGACGGCGGCGATCTCTCGGTCCGGATCGGCGGCGGCCCACAGCGCCGCGGCGGCGCCGGTGCTGGCCCCGAAGTAGCCGATCCACTCGGCTTCCGCGCGGACGAGATCGGTCACCTCGCCGAGCCGGCTCGCGAGCAGTTCGATGTCGAAGACGAGGGCGCGGTCGCCCTCCTCGCCGGCGGTCAGCAGGTCGAACAGCAACGTGCCCAGGCCGGCGGCGTTCAGTTCCCCGGCGACGTACCGGTTGCGCGGGCTGAACCGGCTGCTGCCGCTGCCGTGCACGAAGACCACCAGGCCGTCCGATCCGGCGGGGACGGTCAGGGTGCCGGCCAGGCTCACGTCGCGAAGCTCCAGCTCGACGTCCCGGCCGCCGGAATCGACGCCGCGCTCGCGCCGGCTGTCGGCGGTGCTCATCGGGTCCGGCTCAGGCCAGGGTGACGGTGCGGGTGTGCGAGCGGACCGCGGCCTGCAGGTCCTGGCGCGAGAGGGTGTGCGGACCGCACGCGCAGCGCGCGGGCACGTCGTCGTCCTCGAACTGGGTCGCCTCGAGGGTGTCGACGAACTCGGACCCGAGGGATCCGCCGTGGTGCGCGGTCTCGGACCGGTCGCGATTGCCGTGCGCCGTCGGACCACCGCCGGCGACGAGCACCGGCCCCTCCGGGGTGCGGTAGACGGTGGCGACGTTGTGGCTGGCGGGGCACTTCACGCGTACGAGGGCGTGGTCGCTGCGCTGGCTGCCCAACGAATCCACGGCAGCACGAGCCATCCGGCGGCGGTCTGTGGGAAGGAGGTCGGGGATGTTCATGGGACCTATTGCACACCCGATCGCGGCCGGATCGAGGGCTTTCGCGAGCAACGGGCCCGATTCGCCCGTTGCGCTACCAGTGCTCGGGTGTGGCCACTGTGGCGGGCAGCCGGGTACGTGCGTCGCCCCGGGCGGAATCGACCTGTGACTGGACGAGGAACAGGCATCCGGTGAGGTCGGCGCCGCGCAGGTCGGCGTCCCTCAGGTCGGCGCCGATGAGGTCGGCCCGGCGCAGGTCCGCCTCGCGCAGGTCCGCGGCGACGAGGAGGGCGCCGCGCAGGTTCGCACCGTGCAGGTCGGCGCGCCGGAGCTTCGCGCCGAGCAGGTCCGCGCCGCGGCGGTTCTTCCTCCGGCCGGGCACGGCGGCCTGGGCGAGTTCGCTCGCGCGCAACAGCAGGGCATTGATCTCCTGCCGGTGCGCCGCGACGTCGAGTCCGGCGAGGGCGTCGGCGTCGCCGCGGGTCAGCCGGTCGGTCGCGGCACGCGCACCGCGCAGGTCCGCGCGGAGCGGCCCGGAGGTGGGCAGGGACACCGCCTCGTCGAGATACCAGAGCAGCTCGTGCAGTTGGCGCACGACGGGAAAGACGTCGAACATCCGCCGGGCGGTCTGCGGCGCGCGACGCCAGTCCGCGCCGCCGAACGTGACCTGTGAGACCTTCTGGCCGGCGCCGAAACAGTCGTAGACGGTGCACCCGGTGAACCCCTTGCGCCGCAGGTCCCGGTGGATGCCGCAGCGGAAGTCGTCCCGCAGATTCGGGCAGGGCCGGCCCGCCTCCTTGTCGATCGCGAAATCGGTCGATGCGGCGAAAGGCAGAGCCACACAACACAAACCGAAGCAACTGCCGCAGTCGGCCAGAAGGTCCGGACGGGGAGGGCGGCGGTCCGTCTCGGACAAGGCTCACGTTCCTTTCGGTGGGCGGGGCGCAGCCGGTGGCCGGCCGAGCCTAGCCCGGCCCGCCCTCCGGGGCCCGCGGTGGGCGGCCCGAGGGGCCGGGCGGTGGCCGCCACGACGGGTCACGCCCGCTGAGCCCGATCAGACGATCGAGGTCCGGGGCGTCGTCGGGAACCGCGACCGCCGGCCCGAAGAGCCCGCCGGCCGCGCGTTCCTGGTCGGTGGTCGCGGCGACGAACGACAGGCACGCGGCCAGCGCGGCGGGATCGCAGGAGAACCTCCGGCCGCTGGCGGTGGCGATGTCCCAGCCGTGGATCACGAGTTCGTCGAGCGCCACGATCCCCGCGACGTGACCGGGCAGATCGATGCCGCCGGCCTGGGTGGTTCCGGTCCATGCGCCGGGATCGCGCCACGCCTCGGCGAGGGCGAGGACCTGCCCGGGGATCCTGGTGCGCCAGTCGTCGCCGAGCCGGGACGCGTCGGCGGACGGTCCCTGCCCGGTGTGGTCGCCGACGGCTTTCCCGGCGGCGGCGGTGAATGCCAGGGACAGCCCGCCCACGTGATCCACCAGGTCCCCGATGGTGGTGCCCGCGCACGGGGTGGGACGGGCGAGTTGTTCGTGCGTGAGCGCGCCGACGAGCCGTGCCATCTCGTGGGCGGCCGGTGCCAGGTCGAGGATCTCGGTCATGAGCGTTCCTTCCGGCGGCGGTGTGCTCATGGTGCCGCACCGGTCCGACAGGTTCGGCCGGCCGTTCCGGACGTCTCGACGCGACGAGAAAATCTACAGTCGAAACAGTAGACTTTCGGCATCGAGGCCGATAACATCGAGGACGTCAACGCGAAGGATCCGGAAGAGGGGCAACCGACGGGTTGCCGGGGAAGTTGCAGAGGGGGCGGAGCCGCACTCGGTTCTGCGGCTCCGCCCCGACGACGCGACGGGCGGACTCTGCGGAGGCCGACCACGTCGCCACCGGAGAGCAGAGCGAGAGGCTGGTGATGCGTATCCCTCGGGATTGCGAACTCGTGTATGTCATTTCCTCGTGCCGGTCGAGGCCGGCACTGTCGTAACCGTCACGAACCCCGGCGCCCCATGTGCCGGGGTTCCCTCTCGTAGCAACGAAGGGCACGTGGATCCCACACCCGACCGCGCTCCCGCGGTCACCAACGAACTCGACAACGACGACTACCCCGCCTTCAGCATGGGTCGCGCCGCTGCGGCGCTCGGGGTCACTCCTGCCTTCCTCCGCAGTCTGGACGACACGGGCCTCGTGGTGCCGCACCGTTCCGGGGGCGGTCACCGCCGCTACTCCCGGAACCAGCTCCGGCTCGTCGCGCGGGTGCGGGAACTGGTCGACAGCGGCACCGCGGTGGACGCGGCGTGCCGGATCGTCTACCTCGAGGATCAGCTCGCCGAAGCGCGAAGTCGCATTCCGAGCAAGTGAGGCACCCGGGTTCGGGTGGCGGCGATGTGAACGCAGACACGCCTCCGCGCCGCAGGGGCTACCCCTCGTATAGTCCCGGCGGCGCGGAGGTGCTGTGACCTCGGGCCTGCCGCGCGAACACCCCTCCGCGTGCTCGACGGCCGACCCTGTTCATTTGTTTCCCGACTGCCTGACACCTTACCATAAACCGGTCGATCGGTTTGTTGGATTCGAAGAATTCATCCGAGCGACCGACGGGGGACGAAAGCCGTTCCCGGCGTCCGATCCAGTCACTGGACACGGGCGTGCTCCGATTCGTCCGGGTCGTCTATAGTCCCTCGATAAAAGCAGTCCGGCCGGTTTGCAATGAAAGAAGCGACAATGACCGTGGATGCGGACGCAGTGCCCCGGAACAGTCCCGTCCTCGGTTTCGAGTCGACGGTGCCCAGGCGGTACGTCCACCGGCAATCGGTGTCGGAGGTGTTCCTGACGGACTGCACGTCCGCCGGCGCCGACCATCGATTCCTGCTGGGCGCGCAGTGGCCACGGCTGCACGGCTTCTACCGGACCGAAACCGGCCGATACGACACCATGCTGATCGCCGAGACCCTGCGCCAGACGGCGATCTACTTGGGGCACACGCAATATCGCGTTCCCCTCGGTCATCCGTTCGTCATGCAGACCCTGCGGGTGGACGCGGCGGTGCAGGCGCTCGCCATCGGTACCGGCGCCGCGGAGGTCGTGCTGGACGCCTGCCTGGAGGACCCGGTGTACCGCGGCGGGCTGCTGTCCCAGTTCGATCTGACGGTGGTGTTCGTCGTCGGCGGACGGCAGGTGGGCACGGGACAGGGAGTGGCGAACGTCCTCACCCCCGACGACTACCAGCGGCTGCGCTGGAACGGCACCGGCCCGCGCACGATCGGGGATCCCGTCTGCCCCCCGGCGATTCCCCCCGCCGTCGTCGGGCAGTCCCGGCCACTGGACGTCGTGCTCGGTCCGCAGTACGCCGAGAACCGCTGGCGCCTGCGGGTCGACGATCGTCATCCGGTCCTGTTCGACCACCCCAGCGATCACGTTCCCGGCATGCTCGTCCTCGAGGCGTTCCGGCAGAGCGCCCGCGCCGCATGCGGCCGCCCGCACGCCGACGTCGACCTCATCGAGGCCGCCTACCACCGGTTCGTCGAACTGGACGAGCGGGCGAACGTGGTGGCGCGGATCGATCCGCACGATCCGTGGACCGTGCGGACCTCGGTCGAGCAGTGGGGCGAGGCGCTGGCGACCGGCACGGTGCGGCTCGCACCGGATCGGTCACGATGCTGACCGCCGCGTGGCGTTCAGTCGGCGGGCGGCGTCCAGCGGGCCCGGCGGATCCGCGGGATCTCACCGTGGCGGTCTGCGGGCATCACGGCGGGCAGCAACAGGATCCACATCTCGTCGAGGCGCTGCTCGAGATCCTGCCGGTGGGTGAGGACGTTGGACACGAGCTGGACGCCGTTGTAGGCGGAGATCACGAACCGGGCCAGCATGGTCGCGTCGATCGTGTCGAGGATGTCGCCCTGGGCGATCGCCTGCTCGGTGAGCTTCTCGCAGGCGGCGATCCAGTCCAGGTACGGGCCGGTGGGACCGTCGGTGGCGCTGAGTTCGAGCGTCAGGCGGATGCCGGCCCGCACGATCGGCTCGTCGATCATCTGCCGCGCCATCTCGTGCGAGAGCATCACGATCTGCTCGAGTGCGGAAATGTCGAGGCCCGCGATGGCCTCGACCGCGGCGATCGAGATGCGATGCTGCTCCTCGATGACGACTTGGGCGAGTTCGTCCTTCGACCGGAAGTGGAAGTAGAGGGCGCCCTTGGTGATGCCCGAGCTCTCGACGATCGCGCCGAGGCTCGCGCCCTCGTAGCCCGACCGTTCGAAGTTCTCGGCCGCGCCGAGAACGATCTGCTGCCTGGTCGCCACCGCCCGCGCTTGCTGAGCCATCCGTCCTCACTCCGTTCCCACCCTGTGTTCCGACGAGGTGCATCGTGACGAACCCCATCGGGTTTCCCCCACCCGGCCGAATGGTACCCACAGTAATGGACCGCCGCCGCGACGAAGGTTCGTCGCAACCCCTGCGAATCGCGCTGATCGGCGCCACCGGCTTCGTCGGGGGCGCCGTGCTCGCGGCGCTCGCGGCGTCCGGCGTACCCTGCACGGCCGTCGCGCGACGGCCGGACGAGCTGCCCCCCGCCGCGACGCGGACGGCCGCGGCGGACCTGACCGAACCGTCGTCCCTGGACGCCGTGGTCGCCGCCGCCGACGTGATCGTGCACGCCGCCTCCTACACCGGATCGGACCCGCAGACGTGCGACGCGGTGAACCGTGCCGGGACCGGGAACCTCCTGGCCGCGGCGGTCCGGCAGCACCGGCCGCACGTGATCTACGTCAGCACGATCGGGGTCTACGGTCCCGGCCCGCACCGCGGTGTGGACGAGGATGCCGTCGTGCCGAATCCGGTCTCGGTGCTCAGCGAGAGCCGGCTCGCGGCCGAACTGGCCGTGCGTGATTACGGCGGCACCGTGGTGCGGGCCGCCTTCGTCTACGGGCCCGGAGACCGCTGGTTCGTGCCCGGCATCGCGCAGATCCTCACTCGCCTCGGCGCCTGGGTCGAGGACGGCCGCCCCCTGCTGTCGGTGATCTCGGTCGGTGATCTCGGCCGCCTGATCGCGGCACTCGCGGTCCGCGGCACCCGCCCCGGCTCCGGCGGCGAGGTCCTGCACGCCGCCCACCCGGATCCGGTGAGTGTGCGGGCCCTCGCGTCGGCCTTCGCGCGCGGCGCCGGATTCGACCTGCCCCGCACCAGTCTCGGGTACGACGAGGCCGTGGCCGTCGCGCCGGAGCGGGGACTGACCGAGCGGCACATAGATCTCGCCGGCCACGACCACTACTACGACGCGGCGCGCATCTGGCGGGAGACCGGGCTGCGAGTGCCGCCCTCTGGCTTCGGTCCGTAGGGGGCCCTCCCTGCGCGCGGGCTCGGTCTCGTTCCCGGCCACCGGGAACGACCGGGGCGCCTCGGGGCGCGGCAGCTACCGTCGCGACGGTGACCACCGTTCCGGCTTCGAGTAATATGTCGCATCCCTTGCTGTCCGGAAGAACGGCGATCGTCACCGGAGGGGCGAACGGCATCGGCGCGGCCGTCGTCCGGCTGTTCGCCGAGCACGGTGCCCGCGTCGTCCTCGTCGACACCGATCGTGGGGCGGCCGAGCGGCTGGCCGCCGGAATTCCCGGCGTGGTGCCGATCGTCGGCGACGCCGCGGACCCGGCCGTCGCGACGGAGGCCGCGAGCCATGCCCCGGACGTACTCGTCAACAACGTCGGTGACTTCCTCCGCCCGTCGACGCCCTTCGCGGAGGCCGACGAATCCGAATGGGAGGCCCTGGCCCGCGCCAATCTCGACCACGCCCTGCGGATGACCCGCGCCGTCCTTCCGGGCATGATCGACCGCGGCCGGGGCGGCTCCGTCGTCAACGTCACCACGGTCGAGGCGCACCGCGGCATTCCCGGGCACGTCGTGTACGGCACGTACAAGGCCGGGCTGCGGCACTTCACCCGCAGTCTCGCGGTCGAGGTCGGCCGGCACGGCATCCGGGTGAACGCGATCGCGCCCGACCTGATCGCGACGCCGCAGGTGCCGTACGAGCGGCTAGTGTCGGAGGCGGACCGGCACCGCTGGCCGGGGTGGGCGCCGCTGGGCGGCCCGGGCCGCCCCGAGGACGTCGCCGGACCGGCCCTGTTCCTCGCCTCCGACCTCTCCCGCTACGTCACGGGGTCCACCGTTCACGTCGACGGTGGCAGCTACGCGGCCGGTGGCTGGTTCCCGCGCGCCGACGGCTCGTGGACCAATCGTCCCCTGTCACCCTGACCGGATCCTCTACACCCGAAGGATTTTCGTGTGAACTTCCTCCCCCCGACGCTGAGCGTCAATCTCCCCAATTTCGGCGACGTGCTGGCCCGCGACAACTTCGCCCACCTCGTGGACGTCGCGGTCCGGGCCGAGGAATGCGGCGTGGACCGCGTGAACGTCACCGACCATGTCGTGATGGGAGCCGACACCTCCGGTTACGCGTGGGGACCGTTCGCCACCGAACCCGATGCGATGTGGCTCGAACCCATGACCGTGCTCGCGGTGATCGCCGGCCGGACCCGCACGATTCGCCTCGGCACCGGCGTGATCATCGCGGCGCTGCGGGGCGCCGCCGTGCTCGCCAAGACCGCGGCCACCCTGGACCACATGTCGGGTGGGCGGCTCGACCTCGGGGTCGGAACAGGCTGGCAGGAGAAGGAATACGAGGCCGCGGGACTGAGCTTCGCCGATCGTGGCCCGCTGCTCGACGACACGCTCGCCGCCTGCCGGGCGCTGTGGGAGCACGCCCCGGCCTCGGTGCAGCGCCCGAGCGTGGCGTTCACCGACGTGTACTGTGCGCCGCGTCCCGGCGGCCGTCGCATCCCGGTCTGGGTCTCGGGGTCGTTGTCGAAGCCGGTGATCCGCCGGCTCGCCCGGTGGGGCGACGGGTGGATTCCCATCATGGGTGCCGGCCCGGACGAGCTGCGCCGGGGCCGCGATCTGCTCCGCGGCGCGCTCGAGCGGGACGGCCGCGATCCCGACGTCCTGCAGATCCGCGGACGGCTGCAGGTGGTCCACGACTCGGCCGGCGAGATCGCCGTGCCCGCGACGGCGCAGGCGGTGAAGGAGCTTCTCGCCGTGGGTGTCACCGACGTGATGGTGCCGCTGACCCTGGTGAATCCCGATCCGGACCGGGCCGCGGACCGGCTCGCGACGCTCGTCACGGTGCTGCGGGAGGCGGCCCTCTAGCGGCGGCGGGCCGCCCACGCGGTGCGGCTGCCACGGACCGTCAGGTCGCCGCGGTGCAGCAGACCGTCGGGGCTGTCGGGCGCCAGCAGGGCGTCGAGGGTCTCGAGATCGTCGGTGGCCAGCCGGCCGTCGAGCGCGGCGCGGATGCGGGACAGGTAGGCGTGTGCGTAGCGGGTCGCGCTCGGTGGTGCCGGCGCCGCCGCCACGGTGAAGCTGCGCTGGGCGGTGACCTGGAAACCGGCCCGCTCCAGGTGGGTCCGCCAGTCCGGGTGCGCGTTCCAGCCCGCGCGCGCCAGGGCCTCGTGGCAGCGCCGCTCCAGGCCCGGCCTGCCCCGCCCGACGTCGTCGGGCAGGAACCGGGGCAACTCGTCCATCTCGACGACCACCAGCAGGCCACCGGGATTCAGCGCGGCGTGGAGGTCGCGCAGCACCCTGTCCGGGTCGGCGACCTCGTGCAGCGACGAGGCCGCCCACGCGACATCGACCGTACCGATCGAGGGCCAGGCGGCATCCAGGTCGGCGAGCACGACCCGGAGCCGCTCGGCCGTGCCGTGCTCGGCCGCGGCGGCGCGGACGCGTGCAAGCATCGACGCCGACCTGTCGACCGCGACGATCTCGGCGGCGGGGAAGCGGCGCCCGAGCGCCAGGCTGCCCGTGCCCGTTCCGGCGCCGACGTCGACGATCGTGCGCGGCCCCTGCGGGGCGTGCAGCTCGGCCCACGCGGTCACCTCGTCCAGGTACGAGCCCAGTACCTCCGCGTCCAGGTCCAGTAGTTCCGCCAGCCCGGGGTCGTGGTGTGCGTGCCGGCTGCCGGGGGGCTGATGATCGTGCGTCATGGCTGCCACGGTAGCGACTTCGATGCGTGAAGGGCATACCATCTTGCGTATGACGCAAGATCTCGATCTGGACGCCGTGATCCGCCGACGCATCCGCGGCCTGCGACTGGCCCGTGGCTGGTCGCTCGATTCGCTGGCGGCCCGCTGCCGGCTCAGCCCGTCGACGCTGAGCCGCATCGAGACCGGCAACCGTCGGATCGCTCTGGATCAACTGGTGCCGATTGCCCGGGCCCTGGGCACCACGCTCGATCAGCTCGTCGAATCCGCCGAGGACGAGGACGTGGTGATCCGGCCGCAGCCCGAGCACATGCCCGGGGTGACCACGTGGCTGCTGTCCCGGGAACGTGCCCTGCACGGCGTGACGGTGGCGAAGATGCGTATCACCCCCGACCGGTCCACCGGAACCGGTGCGGCGAAGGTGCATCCGGGCCGGGAGTGGTTCACCGTGCTCTCCGGCACGGCCCGATTGCAGCTGGGCGAGCGGACCGTGCTCGTGCGGACCGGCGAGGCCGCCGCGTTCTCGACGATGGTCCCGCACGTGATCGGTGCCCACGACGGTCCGGTGGAGATTCTCACGATCTTCGACCACGACGGCGAGCGTGCCCACCTCCACGGTGAGCACGGCGCGTCGCGGCCGTGACGCCGGCGGCTACAGCGGTTTCAGAAAGTCGAAGAACCCGGGCGTGTGCACCTGCCGCAGCCGGGTGAGCGCGCGGTAGCTGATCAGCCACACGCCGTCGACCCTCCGGTACTCCTCGTGGTAGTGGCCCCAGCCGTGCAGGTGCTCCTCGACCGCTCCGTTCGTCCACCACAGTTGGTCCTCCATCGCCCAGATCCCGGTGGCCGTGGTGTCGGAGGTGAGCGTGATCTCGGGTGTGTGACCGTGGTGCGCGCTGGTGACCGGCGTGTCTCCGTCGAGCAGGTTCTCGATCGCGCGCCGCAGCGGTTCCCGGCCCACCACCCGGTTGGCGCGATCACCGCTCCGCGGCTGGGTGTCCTCGGGCAGGCCGCTCCACGTCTCGCTCACGACGTCCTCGGTGTGCAGCGTGGGATACAGGTCCCATTGTTTGGTGTCCATCACGCGAAGCCGCGCGGCGAAGAGCCGCTTGATCTCCTCGACGGCCAGCAGTTGTTCCGCGGCGGTCAGCGTCAGGGCCGGTTCCGTTTGCATCACAAGGGCTTTCCCTTCACTCGGTAGCGGATCGGAGCAGCCGCACCTCGCGGTCGGCGGTGAGGTCGACGACCAGTTCCCGGCGCGCGATGCGCCACCCGTCCGGGACGCGGCGGTACTCGTCCCGGTAGCGGACGGACACCGTGTAGTCCCGGTATCCGTCGCCGCTCGGGTACACGTGGTGCGCCTCGCAATACAGCTCGCCCCGGGCCTGGTCGCCGTCGAAGTCGATCACATGCTGGCCGAGGACGTGCCGGGTGGAGTGCAGGTGCGCGACCGCGGCGAGCACCCCCTCGGCGATCGGCCCTGCTCCGGTGAGCACCGGGTCGTGCCCGCGACGGACCAGTCCCGGCGGCTGCACGAACTCGGCGTCGTCGGCGAACAGCGAGCGCAGCACGGTCGGATCGCGCCGGTCGACGGCGCGGGCATACCGTGCGACGACGTCCGCGAGGGCGAGGCGGTCCTCGACGGGGCTGCTCATGCCGGCATTCTCCATCGCCCGCCGGCCGGCGCGCGTCCCTCGTCCCGCTGACCGGACGGCGCCGCGCCGGGGCGGGTGAAGCGCAGGACGGGGCAGGTGCCCGGATGGTCGGTGACGGTCACGACCAGGCCGGCGTTCTCGGTGACGGCGGGGAGCAGCGCGGCATACGTCGCGGCGAGGGCGTCGGCGAACGTGCGGCGGTGCGGTGTCACCGATCGCGCGGCGCCGGGACGCAGCACGGTCGCCGTCCCGGCGCCGGCGGGTGCGCGCTCGCCGGTGATCACCACGTGGTCGAACCGGTCGGCGGTGATCGCATCGTCGTGTTCGCCGACGCCGATCATCACCGCGATGTCCGTGGGGTCGAGCATGGCCTCGGCGGCCTCGGAGAGGACACGCACGGTGCGCGGCAGGCCCTGCGCCGGCATCAGGACGGCACGGTGCCCGGTGCCGACCGCGCTGACCCACGGCCCCAGCAGCGAGAACAGGGGAGCGGTGCGGGTTCCGAGGATGGCCACCGTCCCGGCGTCGTGGTGGGGGCCGCAGTGCCACAGCGCTCCGGACGGTCCGGGGATCCGGTAGGTGGGACGGGCGGCGGTGCCCCAGCCTTCCAGGGACTCCCGGACGCGGTGCAGCGCCGTCAGGGAGGTGACGATGTCGTCCATGACCACGTGCGACGGCAGCACACCGTCGAAGTCCGCGTGGACCGCCTCGGTCAGCGGCTTGTGGTGCCGCACGAGCACGTCGATCATCGCGCGGACGGTCCGGACGCGGTGCGCGGGATCGGTGGCCGGCGCGGTCGCGGGCGCACGGCGCTGCCGATCGAGTACAGCGGAAAGCTGCTCGGGGATCGAGGATTCCATGGGGCCTCCTGTCGTCACCGCCGCGTACCCGCCCGTGCCGGGCGCTAGGTCAGCGACGCTTCGTGGATCTCGCGGTCGAATGCGGGCAGCGGTCCCCCGGCGCGCAGGGTGGTCACCAGCGCCGGATCGGCCAGGTGCAGCCGGCCGACGGCGATCAGGTCGAACTCCCCGCTGCCGAGACGCCGTTCGAGCTCGGGGATGTTGTCGTCGACCGGTGCCGAGCCGCTGATCCGGCTCTCCCGCAGCGACTTGCCGATGCCGACGCTGCCGACGGCCATCGTCGTGACCCCGGTCAGCTGCTTCGCCCAGCCGGCGAGCGAGAGGTCGCTGCCCTCGAAGGCGGGGGTGTCGAAGCGCCGGATGCTCGCATCGAGGATGTCGACCCCGGCCTCGACGAGAGCACCGAGGATCACCTTCAGCTCGTCGGGCGTCTCGGCGATGCGGGCGGTGTAGTTCTGCTGCTTGTGCTGCGAGAAGCGGAACACGATGGGCAGGTCGTCGCCGATCTCGGCGCGCACGGCCTCGACCACCGCCGCGGGGAACCGGGTGCGGCGCTCGAGGTCGCCGCCCCAGGCGTCGGTGCGGGTGTTGGTGCCCTCCCACAGGAACGAGTCCAGCAGGTAGCCGTGCCCGCCGTGCAGCGCGATCCCGTCGAAGCCGACCTCCGCCGCGGCGGCCGCCGCGCGCGCATAGGCGGAGATCACGTCGGCGATGTCCTGCTCGGTCATCGCCTCCGTCGGGCGCGACGCCCGCGCGACGTAGTCGGCGGAATACGAGGTGACCCCCGGGGTGCCCCAGCTGCCCGAGGGGCGCATGGGCTTCAGTGCGGGGTCCACGGCGCTCATCGCACCCCACAGCGGCCCGACGTGCCACAACTGCGGGACGATCCGCCCGCCGGCTGCGTGCACCTCGTCCACGACCCGGCGCCAGCCCGCCAGCGCAGCCGCGCCGTGCATGCGGGGTACTCGCGGATTGTCCACGGCCGTCGGATGATCGACGGCCACCCCCTCGGTGACGATCAGGCCGGTCCCGCCCTCGGCCCGCCGGCGGTAGTAGGCGGCGACATCGTCGCCCGGCACGCCGTCGATCGAGTACGACCGCGTCATGGGTGACATGACGATGCGGTTCGCCAGTTCGAGCGAACGCACGCGGAGCGGGCGGAACAGCGGGGAGGAGGAAGCCATGCGGTCGAAAACCTCTCTCGGCAGGACGGTATGGAATCTCCCGCCTCTCGGCGGGACGGTCTGGAAGTGGCCCGCCGGCCGGGTACGACACCGGCCGGCGGGCCCGTGCGGCTCACATTCCCATGCGGTCCGGCCGGCGGCGACCCGGTGTCCCACTCAGTGCGATCGAGGAACGGGCCGGCGTCCCCGGCCGCGTCAGCGCAACTTGATGCTGCCGCCGTCGGCCATCAGCGTCTGGCCCGTCATGTACCTCGAATCGTCGGACGCGAGGAACACGACCACCGGGGCGATGTCCGTCTCGGGATCGCCGATCCGCTGCAACGGCACCTTCGCCGCCGCGGCGGCCGCCCGGTCGGGGAACGCCTGCTGCCAGGCGAGCACACCTTCCGTGGCGGCGAACGGGCACACGACGTTGACGCGGATGCCGTCGGCCGCCCACTCGTTCGCGGCCACGCGGCTCACCGCCCGGATCGCCTCCTTCGCCGCCGCGTACGACGTCTGCGTCGGCATGCCGTCGAGGGCGGATCCGGAGCCGAAGTTGACGACGGACCCGCGGGCCTGCTTCAACTGCGGGTGGCAGGCCTGCATGAGGTGCACGGTGGGGTAGAAGCCCGTGCCGAACGACAGCTCGAACATCTCCGCGGTGTGCTCGAGCAGCGGGGCCTGGCGGGACGCGTGCGCGTTGTTGACCAGGACGTCGATGCCTCCGAACGCCGCCACAGCGGCGTCCCGGATCCGCTCCGCGCTCTCGCGCCGGGAGATGTCGGCCCGCAGGAACTTCGCCTCGCCGCCGGAGTCGACGAGTTCGGTCTCGAGGGCGTGGCCGCGGTCGTCGTCGACGTCGACGAACAGCACGCGCGCGCCCTCGCGAACGAACACCCGGGTGACGGCGCGCCCGATCCCGCCCGCGCCGCCGGTCACGACGGCGGTTTTTCCGCTCAGTTTCACGACCGTGTCCTTCCGCTCAGGCGCCGACGGTCTCACCGGTGGCCAGCGCGACCTTCTCCAGTTCGGCCACACTGTAGGCCGAGTATGTCTCGTACGGTCCGCGACCGGAGAAGTAGGACGACAGCTGTCCGCCGAGTTCCTCGACGGTGAACGCGGAACCGGCGGCGTCGAAACGGTGCTCGACCTTGGGTGCTTCCATGAGCGCGACCATCTTGCCGTACACGACGAAGACCTGGCCGGTGACCTCGTCGGAGGCGGGGGAGGCGAGGTACCGGACCAGGGTGGCCACTCGCTCGGGCGCGAGCGGGTCCAGGCCCGACGCACCGGTGTTGTTCTCGCCGAACGCGTCCGCCGTCATGGCCGTGCGGGCGCGGGGGCAGATGGCATTGGCTCGCACCCCGTACCGCGACAGGCCCTGGGCGGTCGAGAGGGTCAGGGCCGTGATGCCGGCCTTGGCGGCCGAGTAGTTGGGCTGCCCGGCCGAGCCGAACAGGAACGCCTCGGAAGAGGTGTTGATGACGCGGCCGTAGACCGGGCAGTTCGCGTCCTTCGAAGCCTGCCGCCAGTGCACGGCCGCGGCGCGCGACGTGGCGGCGTGGCCCTTGAGGTGCACCCGGATCACGTCGTCCCAGTCCGACTCGGACAGGTTGAAGATCATCTTGTCGCGCAGGATGCCGGCGTTGTTGACCAGGATGTCCATCGAGCCGAACTCGGTGACCGCGGTGCGGACGAGTTCCTCACCGAGCGCCCAGTCCGAGACGTCGCCGGTGACGGCGACGGCGCGGCCTCCGGCGGCGCGGATCTCGTCGACGACGTCGTGGGCGGCCGCCCCCATGTCGTTGACGACGACGGCGGCCCCGGCGTCGGCGAGGGCGAGGGCTTCGGCACGGCCGAGGCCGGCGCCTGCTCCGGTGACAACGGCGGCGCGGCCGTCGAGGGTCAGGTTCTGGGTCATGGTGGGCTCCTTGTGTCCGTGCGGGTATGCAGAACGATGACTGAAAACTAGTATTCATTCTATTGCTTGCACAAGGGTGTTCTCGGACCGCGGTCCCTGGGGTGGCAGGCGGTCTTCGAAGCCTGCGGAAAGGCTGGGGGCCTGGCTCCTCGCTCGTCGCTATCCGGCCGTTGATCCCGGAATAGGAATATGTTCTACTGAGGCCGCTGTGATCCGCGGCACACACGTGACGATCGCGTGGGCGTGCGCGTCCTCGCCCACCCACGAACTCCGGAAGGACCCGCGATGTCTCTGAACCTGGCCGACCTCACCGAGGCCGTCGTCGATGCGATACCCGACCGGACGGCCCTGAGCTGCGGGGACGAGTCCCGGACGTACGCCGAGTTCGACGCCCGCGCCAACCGGGTCGCGCATTACCTCGCGGCCGTCGGAGTGACCGCAGGTGATCATGTGGGCCTGCACATGCGCAACAGCCTCGAATTCCTCGAGGTCATGTTGGGCTGTTTGAAGATTCGCGCAGTACCCGTGAACATCAACTTCCGCTACGTGGGTGCCGAGCTCGTGCACCTCTACACCGATGCGGACCTCGTGGCACTCGTGCTCGACGACGAGTTCGCCGACGTCGCGGCGCAGGCCGTGCCGCACACCTCACGGCTGCGGCACATCGTCGTCGTCGGAAGCGCGGAGACGGCGGCGCTCGAACAGGCTGCGGCAGGTGCGGGTGCGACCGTGGTGCGGTATGCGGAGGCTGCGGAGAGCGTCTCGGCGGAGAGGGATTTCGGTGAGCGCAGCGGCGACGACCGGTACATTCTCTACACCGGTGGCACGACGGGCATGCCCAAGGGGGTGATGTGGCGGCACGAGGACTTCTACTTGGCGGCGCTGGCCGGCGGCAACCCGTACGGCGAACCGCACCGCAGCCCTGCCGATCTCGCCGCGGCCGCCGCGGCAAACGAGCACCCGATGTCCTATCTCGTCACGGCACCGCTCATGCACGGGGCTGCGATGTATTCGGTGCTGATGGGGTTGTTCACGGGTGCGAAGCAGGTGCTGATGCGGTCGTTCGAGCCGGTGGAGGCGCTACGCCTGATCGAACGGCACCGGATCGCGATCGTGATGGTGGTCGGCGACGCCATCAGCCGGCCGCTGGCCGATGCGGTGGCCGCGCGCGGCAAGGAGTTCGACCTGAGTTCGCTGCTGGTCATCGGTTCCGGCGGGGCGCTGTGGTCGGCGAGTGTGCGCGCGCAACTGGCGGAGCTGCTGCCGAACGTCTACCTGCGCAACTCGTTCGGCTCGTCGGAGGCAGGCGCGACCGGCACCCTCGACGTCGGTTCGGACGGCCGTGCCCGGATCTCCCCGTCGCCGACGCTACGAGTGGTCGACACGGATCTGGCCGAGGTCGAGCCCGGCTCGGAGACCATCGGCTACCTCGCGCGCATCGGCCACGTTCCCCTCGGCTACTACAACGACCCGGACAAGTCCGCGGCGACGTTCCCCGAGCGCGACGGCGTGCGCATGTGCCTGCTCGGCGACCTGGCCACCGTGGAGCCGGACGGCTCGATCGTGGTACTCGGCCGCGGCTCGGCGTGCATCAACACCGGCGGCGAGAAGGTCTACGCGGAGGAGGTCGAGGAGGCCGTCAAGAGCCATCCAGCCGTCCTCGATGCGGTGGTGGCAGGAGTGCCGGATCGGCTACTGGGAGAACGGGTCTCGGTGGCCATCCAGTTCCGTCCCGGTGTGGAAGCGCCCTCGGCCACGGAACTGGCCGATCACTGCCGGACCCTGATCGCCGGGTACAAGATCCCGAAGACGATCGTGCCGGTTCCCGAGGTGATGCGCTCACCGGCGGGGAAGGCGGACTATCGGTGGGCCAAGGCGACGCTCGAGAACGCGACCGTCGACGCCTGACGCCGTCGGACACGGAAGCGGCCGGCCCCACATCCGGGGCCGGCCGTTCCCGGTCTTCGGGGCACGTCAGTGGCCGGCTCGGGCGAGCAGCTCGCGCGCTTCGTCGCGGCCGTCGAGGACCCGTGCGGTGCGCTTGCGGATCCGCCACCGACCGTCGTTCTTGACGAGTTCGAAGCGGTTGGCCGTTACGCGCCAGACGCGGAAGCCGTTCTCGTCGTGACGCAGCAGCTGCGAATGGCAGGTGGCCACGGCCGTGTCACCCTCGACCCGGATGTGCACAGGGTCGAGGAGGTGTCCGCATCCTTCGTGGATGTAGTCCTGGTGCGGCCGCGTGCGCACCATCTCCATGATCTCCCTGCGGCCGTTCATGGTGCGCATGTCGACGTCGTAGACGGCGTCCTCGGTCCACAATTCGCCCACCGCGTCGGCGTCACCGGCATCGACGGCCGGGCCGTAGGCGGTGACGATCTCCTGGACGGCGATCTTGTCCTCGAGGAGCTGGACGCGGGCGAGGAGGGACTGGACGAGCTGTGCGGTGTCGGTCGCTGCGGTGTCGGTCATCGGGTCTCCTGTTCGGACGGTTCGGCCGGGGCGAAGTCCAGCCCCAGGTCGGTGCCGAGTGCCCGCAGGCACTCGAGTTGTTCGCAGTAGTGTTCGACGCCGGTCGCGGCGACGGTCGCCCCCACGACGGTGGCGCCGGCCTCGCGACGGCGTTCCAGGGACCGGACGGTGCGCTCGCGCGCGCCCAGCGGGTCGAGGGGCGCCCCGGTGTCGAGGACGACGTCGAAGCCCGGCGGGAGGTCCACCCGGCCCAGCATCGCGGTCAGGTCGGGCAGGGGCAGACCGAACGGCACCCAGCCGTCGCCGTGGGAGACGGCGCGGCGCAGCGAGCGCAGCGTGCGGCCCCCGATCCACAGCGGGACGCGGGGTTGGACGGCGTGCGGCTCCACGAGCAGGTTCTGGAATTCGTAATAGGACCCGTGGTACTCCGGCAGGCGTCGGGACAACGCGGCGCGCAACGCGGCCAGGGCGTCGTCGGCGCGGGCGCCCCGGTCGTCGAACGGGGCGCCGAGGAGGTCGAACTCCTCGCGCAGGCTGCCCACCCCGAGGCCGAGCGTCAGCCGGCCGCCGCTGAGGACGTCGAGAGTGCCGTAGCGTTTGGCGATCGCGAGCGGGTGGTGGTAACCCAGGACGAGCACCTGGGTGGCGAGCCGGATGCGGTGCGTCCGGGCGGCGAGATAGCTCAGGGTGGCGAGCGGGTCCCAGTAGGTGCCTCCGCGGGTGTCCGCAATGTCCACCGGCACGGCGACGTGCTCACTGCAGGTCAGATGGTGGAAGCCGAGCCGGTCGGCGGTCCGGGCCACCCGGACGAGGTCGTCGACGCCGGCGGCGCGTTCCCACGGTGAGTGCACGCCGGGGTGCTGGACCACGACGGGGCTGACGATTCCGATGCGCATGCGAGCCTCTCCGCTGCCGGGACTGGGAGGGTGTCGGTCCGTTGTACCGGACGGCATCGCTCCGTCGCGGTCGACGTTCCGATGAGCGGGATCCGGGTCGATCGTGGACGCGAGGCGCGTCAGGGTCGCAGGTGGGAGATTCGCGCCGCCGATCACTACTGGTGGCGAGAGTGAGCTGATACACTTTCAGAATTCATTTCAGTTTTCCCGCTCCCACCCCGGGAGCAGATGTATCGGGAGGCCGCAGATGGCAGTCGTCGAAGCAACGGAACCGACAGCTACCTCCGCCCCGCGGCGCGACGTGCCGCCGTCGATGGTCGAACGGATGACACTCATCCTCGACGCGTTCGAGGGCCGGTCCTCGCGGCTGACGCTGGAGGAGGTGGCCTGCCGCACCCGGCTGCCCCGCTCGACCGTGCACCGCATCCTCGATCAGCTCGTGAAGCTGAACTGGGTCGATCACGCATCCTTCGGCTACTGCCTCGGCCGGCGGGCGCTCGGCCTCGGCGGCGGGGACGGCGGCCACGGGGAGATCCGGGCGTCGGCGGCGCCGCTCCTGCACGAGCTGCACATGCAGACCGGCATGGTGGTCCACCTCGCCGTCCTCGACGGCGCCGAGAGCGTCTACCTCGACAAGGTCGGCGGCCGCTTCGCCGCGGCGCTGCCCTCGCGGGTCGGCGGCCGGGCACCGGCGTACACCACTGCCGGCGGCAAGGCGATGCTCGCGTGGCTCGAGCCCGAACGCGTGGACGACCTGTACGAGCGGCGCCTGGCCCGCCGCACCGAGCACACCATCGGTGACCTTGCGACCCTGCACCAGGAACTCAGCCGGATCCGGCAGCGGCGCGGTCTGTCGTTCGAGCGCAGCGAGTCCGTACGCGGCGTTGCCTGCGTCGCCGTCGCGGTGCGCGGGCACGACGGTCCGGTCGCCGCGATCTCGCTGTGTGGCGATGCCCGCACCGCGCAGCTCGAGCGGGTCGCGCCCCTCGTGGTGGATGCCGCCCGGGAGGTCTCCCGCAGCCTCTACCCGGAACTCGGCGCCCCGCGCCGGGGCCGCAGGGCACCCGAACCGCCCGAGAGCACGTGGTCCCCGGACGCGATGGACCGGTTGCTGTCGGTCCAGAGCGGGCAGTGGCTCTAGCGACCAGCGGCGCCAGCGGTCACCAGCTCTGATCGACACCGCGGCCTGGGCCCCGCCGACAGCGGTTCGTCGGCGCGTCCTGCGCCGCCCCCGGCGGACTGCACCCAGACCGTCGGCGCGCGTGATCCGGCGCCCAACATGTCGAGGATCGGCTGCGGCCGCCGGCGGAACAGCCGATACGGTATGCCGCGG
The DNA here is from genome assembly GCF_015654185.1 of Rhodococcus sp. M8. NCBI lineage: Bacteria > Bacillati > Actinomycetota > Actinomycetes > Mycobacteriales > Nocardiaceae > Rhodococcus > Rhodococcus sp. M8. Next base: position 2,753,322 of record NZ_CP064065.1, on the reverse strand, counting down.
TCCGCGGCACTCCCAGTCGACTTCTGTCCGTGCCGGTGCACTCGAATTCGGTTTCGGACGGGCGGGTGTCATTGCCGCGGATCGGTGACACCTGCTGGTTCGACGCCTCAGTTCCGCACCGCATCCGATCGGTCGCAACCGAGCCCTCCGAGGCGCTCGTGGTGACCAACGATGTTCCCGTGCAACAGCGGGACAACGAGGGCATGGCGAGCGGGCGGTCGACCCGACCGAGGATGCGATCGCCGAGGCCGTGTCGGCCGAGCACCACAGGCGCATGGCCGCCGTGCTCGACGACTTCACTGCCGCCGATGCACCGGTGTTCGAGCGGATGGCCCGGCTGGGACACATCAGGATCTGCGCAACGACCTGGATTCCAGCCAAGTGGCCTTCGTGACGGTGGCTGCCATCCGCGGGGTGGAGGAGGTGTGACCACCGACCACTGAATTCACCAGGCACACAGCGGTCTTCACCGGTTTACTACCGACACCGCCGGATCAGGGCGCATGAAGTGCCGACGGGAGTACCCGGAGCAACCCCCGCGCCGAGCGGATGTCGGATGCTCTCCTCGCGCGGCGCCAGTCCGTGCCTGCTTCTCGGGCGCGCGGTACCCAGCTCGCGCGCGTTCCGTGCGGCGCTCGGCCCGGCTGCCACCGCGAGTGCTCGTGCGGGGTCCGGGCTGCAATCCGCTGCAACGTTGAGTGGGCTCGCCCCCTCTCCCTACATTCGTGGCCTGGGTTACACGGCGTGAGACGAGAACCGTCACGAAGTCTCGTCACGCTCGGGGCCTGAACCTGTGCGGCCGGCCCTCAGACAGAAAGTAGAGGAGAGCAATGGCGCTGAACAAGAGTGCATTACTGAGCGCGTATCGGAAGATGTCGGAGATCCGCGAATTCGAGGACCGGTTGCACGAGGAGAACGCGACCGGCGACATCCCGGGGTTCATCCACCTGTACTCGGGGCAGGAAGCGATCGCAGTCGGTGTGTGCGAGAACCTGAACGACACCGACTACATCGGCTCCACCCACCGCGGGCACGGCCACTGCATTGCCAAGGGGTGTGACCTCGACGGGATGATGGCCGAAATCTTCGGCAAGAACGACGGATTGTGCCACGGCAAGGGCGGATCGATGCACATCGCCGACCTGTCGGTCGGCATGCTCGGCGCGAACGCGATCGTCGGCGGTGCCCCGTCGCTGGCGATCGGCGCTGCGCTGAGCGCCAAGACCCTGGGGAACGGCGGTGTCGCGGCCTCGTTCACCGGCGACGGCGGATCCAATCAGGGCACCGTGTTCGAGGCCATGAACATGGCGGTCGTGCTTGAGTTGCCGATCGTCTTCGTCATCGAGAACAACGGATTCGGTGAGGCCACCGGCCGCGACTACGCGGTCGGCACACCGAGTATCGCTGGGCGGGCCGCATCGTTCGGGATGCCCGCCACCACCGTCGACGGTACCGACTTCTTCGAGGTCCACGAGGCAGCGCGCGAGGCGGTCGAACGAGCCCGCAGGGGAGGCGGTCCCTCCACCATCGAGGCGGTGGCACACCGCTGGCACGGCCACTTCGAGGGCGACGCCCAGCTGTACCGCACCGCGGCCCAGGTCGCCGAACTCCGCAGGACCCAGGATCCGCTGGTGAAGTTCCGCGCGAAGGTCGACGGCAAGAAGGTCACCGCGAAGGAACTCGATGCGATCGACGCCGAGGCTCGTGAACGGGTCGACGTCGCCGTCACGAAGGCGCGAGCTGCCGAGTACCCGCCGCTGACGAACCTGCTGACCGACGTCTACGTGTCGTACTGAGAGAGAGAACGAAAATGACCACGTCGAAGACGACATATCGCGAAGCGATCAAGGCCGCACTCGCACAGGAGATGCAGCGGGACGCGACGGTCGTGCAGATCGGTGAGGACCTGCGCGGTGGTCACGCCGGCACCAATCCGGAACTCGAGTCCGGGAAGGTGGAGGCGTTCGGCGGTGTGCTGGGGGTGACGAAGGGTCTGTGGACCGAGTTCGGTTCCGACCGTGTCATCGACACCCCGATCACCGAGTCCGCGATCATCGGCATGGCAGCCGGCGCTGCTCTGACCGGGCTGCGGCCGGTGGCCGAGTTGATGTTCATGGACTTCTTCGGAGTCTGCTACGACGCGCTCTACAACCAGGCGGCGAAGTTCCGGTACATGTTCGGCGGCAAGGCCCGTACCCCGCTGGTGGTGCGGGGCATGATCGGCGCCGGATTCTCCGCCGCCGCTCAGCACTCGCAGTCACCGTACAACGTGTTCGCCGCCGTTCCCGGCCTCAAGGTCGTCGCCCCGTCGAACGCCTACGACGCCAAAGGCCTGCTGATCCAGTCGATTCGCGACGACGATCCGGTCGTGTTCTGCGAACACAAGACACTCTACGACGTCAAGGGCGAGGTTCCGGACGAGCCGTACACGATCCCGTTCGGTGTCGCCAACTACACCCGTGAAGGCACGGACGTCACGATCATCGCGCTGTCGGCGATGGTGAACGCCGCCAACACCGCCGCGGACAAGCTGGCCGCCGAGGGGATCTCCGTCGAGGTCGTCGACCCCCGCACGGTGTCGCCGCTCGACGAGGAGGGCATCCTCGAATCCGTGGCGTCCACCGGCCGGGTAGTGATCGCCGACGAGTCCGCGGCGCGCTGCGGGTTCGGTCACGACGTCGCCGCGCTGATCGCGACGCGTGCTTTCGGGTCACTGAAGGCGCCGATCGAACTGGTCACCCCGCCGCACACTCCGGTGCCGTTCTCCCCGGTCCTCGAGCAGGCGTGGCTGCCGAACGCGGCTCGGATCGAGGCCGCCGTCCGCAAGGTTGTGAGTGCCTGACATGAGTGAGATCAAATTGATCGAAGTTCCGAAGTGGGGCCTGTCCATGGAGGAAGGCACCGTGGCGGAGTGGCTGGTCGAGGAGGGAGCGTCCTTTTCGAAGGGCGACCTGATCTGCGAGATCGAGACCAGCAAGATCGCCAACCAGTTGGAGGCGCCGTTCGACGGGGTGCTCCGACGGGTCGTCGCCAAGCCGGGGGAGACGTTGCCGGTCGGTGCGGTGCTGGCGGTGTCGGCCGAGGCCGCAGTCTCCGACGCCGATATCGAGGAATTCCTCGCCGGCATCGGGGCGGATCAGGTGCCGACCCCGGCCGAGTCCGGCCGCTCACCGGGCGGACAGCCCGCCCCCGCGCAGCCGGATCTCGAGAGCAGCCCGCCGGCGCCGGCGGCCCACGAATCGGTACCGGTGACCGGGGCGACCACCGGGTCCCGTCAGCGTCCCGGTGCGACGATCGTTCCCGATGCCCTGCGAGGACGGACGAACGGTGACGTGTTCGCGACCCCGCACGCCCACCGCTTGGCGGACGAGTTGTCGATCGACCTGGCCCGTGTGACGGGGACCGGCCGGGACGGCCGGATCTCCGTTGCCGACATCCACGACACGATCCGGGCGGCCGGTGGAACCGTCGCACAACCGCCGTCGCCGACGCGGTCAGGTATACCGGGACGTTCCTTCGAGGACGACAGCACCGTCCCGGCCACCCCCTTGGCCCGACGTCTGGCCGCATCCCTCGGGATCAACCTGCACGACTGCCGGGCCACCGGGTCACGCGGCCGGGTGTGTGAGGCCGACGTCCGCGAGGCCGAGCGCCGGTTCCGGCTGCAACCGGAAGTCGTCGCAGCGCCCGAACCCGTCGCGGAGGCGGAGTTCGAGACGATTCCGTTCACCGCGATGCGCAAGGCGATCGGGCAGCGGTTGCAGGAGTCGAAACGCAGCGCCCCGCACTTCCGGCTCACCGCGGACCTGCAGATCGACGATCTTCTGGCCTTGCGGGCAAAGATCAATGCAACCGTTCCGGCCGTCAAGCTGTCGGTCAACGATTTCGTCGTCAAGGCGTGTGCCGCAGCGCTGCGGAAGGTGCCCGATGTCAACGTTCAGTTCGACGAGGCGACACAGTCGGTGCTGCGCTATGCAAGTGCCGACATCTCGGTGGCTGTCGCACTGCCGTCGGGTCTGATCACCCCGATCGTGCGCGGCGCCGACGGCAAGACTCTCGCCGAGATTTCCGGGGAGGTGCAGTCGCTGGTGACCAAGGCCAAGACCGGGAAACTGGCGGCCGGCGAGTTCCAGGGCGGCACCTTCACGGTGTCCAATCTCGGCATGTTCGGTGTGCGGGAATTCGACGCGATCATCAACCCACCGCAGGGCGCCATCCTCGCGGTCGGTGCCGCACAGGAGCGTCCCGTCGTCGTCGACGGTCAGGTCGTTGCGCGCACGATGCTCACCGTCACGCTCTCGTGCGACCACCGGGTGATCGACGGCGCGCTCGGCGCGACCTTCCTGCGAGAACTCCGGCGTTTCGTCGAGTCACCCGCGCTGATGCTGGTCTGAGAGGTACACCATGACAGAGAAATACGACGTCCTCGTCGTCGGCAGCGGGCCGGGTGGCTATGTCGCCGCAATCCGTGCCGCGCAGTACGGTCTGCGCACCGCCGTCGTCGAGCGGGACCGGCTCGGCGGGATCTGCCTGAACTGGGGGTGCATCCCTACCAAAGCGTTGCTGCACGGTGCCGATGTCGCCCACACGCTGGCGAACCTTCGGCCGCTCGGGTTCAGTGCGAGTGGTGTGGAATTCGACATGGCACGCCTCGTCGAGTTCAGCCGGTCGGTGTCGGGGCGACTGTCCGACGGCATCGGCTACCTGATGAAGAAGAACGGCATCGACGTCGTCCGGGGGTCGGCGCGGCTGCTCGACAAGGGAGTCGTCGCAGTGACGGCCGCGGACGAGTCGGTGTCCGAGTATCGGGCCGACCACGTCATCCTGGCCACCGGAGCCCGGCCGCGTTCGGTTCCCGGTGTCGTGCCTGACGGCGACCGGGTCTGGACATACTTCGATGCTCTGGTCCCGTCGGAGCTGCCGAAGTCATTGCTGGTCATCGGATCCGGTGCCATCGGCGTCGAATTCGCGAGTCTGTACAACGATCTCGGGACTGACGTCACCCTCGTTGAATTGGCCCCGCAGATCATGCCGGTCGAGGATGCTGCCGTCGCAGGCCATGTACGGCGGCAGTTCGAGAAGCGAGGCATCGGGATTCACACCGGCGCCTCGGTGTCCGAACTGACGGTCGGCACGGATGCCGTCACCGTGGCCGTCCGGTCGGCCGACGGAACGATCGACGAATCGACCGTGGACAGAGTTCTCGTTGCGGCCGGAATCCAGGGCAACGTCGAGGGTCTCGGCCTCGAGGAACTCGGTGTCGAGGTCGATCGCGGATTCGTCACCACCGACCAGTGGTGTCGCACTACCGCATTCGGCGTGTACGCGATCGGTGACGTGGCGGGCGCACCCTGCCTCGCCCACAAGGCCAGCCACGAAGCCGTGCTGTGTGTGGACAAGCTCGCCGGTGCGGATCACGTCCGGCCGTTGGACCGCGACTACGTTCCGGGCTGTACCTACGCGAGGCCGCAGGTCGCCAGCCTCGGTCTCACCGAAGAACGAGCGCGTGCGACCGGCCGTCGCCTGCAGATCGGGCAGTTCGATCTGCAGGCGTCCGGAAAGGCGCTCGCGATCGGCGAAGCCGACGGCTTCGTGAAGACGATCTTCGACGCCGACAGCGGCGAACTCCTCGGTGCCCACATGGTCGGCCCGGACGTCACCGAGCAGATTCAGGGATTCGGCATCGCTCGATCCCTGGAGGCGACCGCCGACGATCTCGCCGAGGTCGTCTTCGCGCACCCGACACTGTCGGAGGCGATGCACGAATCGGTTCTGGCCGCACTGGGCCGTCCGATCAACATGTAGCAAGTCCCGTCGAACCGCGGACCCGGGTGGGACCGTGGTTCGGCGGGAACTCACGCCCAGGAATCGAACAAAACGTGAATCCCATACCTGGAACATCATCCGAGGGGCCGGTTCCGTCGGGCCGCAGATTGCTTCGACTGGAGGTCCGCAATGCGCAAACCCCCATCGAACGCAAGCCGAACTGGATCAAGGCCCGCGTCAAGACGAGTCCTGCGTACGCCGAACTCGAGAGCCTGGTCGAACGCGAAGGACTGCACACGGTGTGTGCGGAAGCCGGATGCCCCAACATCTTCGAATGCTGGGAAGACCGCGAAGCCACGTTCCTGATCGGCGGTCGGCAGTGCACGCGCCGCTGCGACTTCTGCCAGATCGACACCGGCAAACCCACCGACCTCGACCGGGACGAGCCCCGCCGTGTCGCCGAGTCCGTGCACGCGATGGGACTTCGGTACTCCACCATCACCGGGGTTGCCCGCGACGACCTGCCCGACGGCGGCGCCTGGCTCTACGCCGAAACCGTCCGACAGATCCACGCCCTCAACCCCGGGACCGGCGTCGAGAATCTCGTCCCCGACTTCAGCGGAAGGCCCGACCTGCTGGCCGAGGTGTTCGAATCCCGGCCCGAGGTGCTCGCCCACAACCTCGAGACCGTGCCGCGGATCTTCAAGCAGATCCGCCCCGCGTTTCGCTACGAACGCTCGCTCGGTGTGCTCGCCGCGGCCCGCGACTTCGGCCTGATCACCAAGTCGAACCTGATCCTCGGTATGGGGGAGACCCCACAGGAAGTGCAGCAGGCGATGATCGACCTGCACGATGCCGGCTGCGACATCCTCACCATCACCCAGTATCTGCGTCCCTCGCCGCGGCACCACCCGGTAGATCGGTGGGTCGAGCCGGAAGAATTCGTCGAGTACTCGAAGGCCGCCGAGGAGGTCGGTTTCGCCGGCGTCCTGGCGGGGCCGCTCGTGCGTTCCTCGTACCGCGCCGGCCGCCTCTACGCCGACGCCATGGCTCACCACCGCCGTGAACTCGCGGCTCCCCTCAGCCATCTCGCCGAAGCGCACCCGTCAGGAGATTGACCACATGAGTTCCGCTATCGAAGACGACCGCATCATCGAATTCGCCCGTCGCCGGCTGCCGTACGGGGGCGGAAGTCCCGGCGACCTTCTGGTCGAATTCGGTATGACCCCAGCCGATTATCTGATCCGGTTGGGTGAGATCCTCGACAGCCCTGTCGCCTTACGACTGCACCCCCGGCTACGTGCGGACCTGCGCAACTTCGTCGCTGCGCGCACCCCTGCGCCGCGCGCCGCGCCGAATCGGAGCGACCGGGTTCGGAGAGGATCCCGGTCCGCCGCGGTGTGAGCCCCGGGAGCAGGGCACGCGTGCCCCCGGATTCGTCGACACGGAGGCGGCGGGGCTCGGAGCGAGATGTTCGCAGGCGGAATGTCACCTGATCACACGGACTTCGACACCGTCCGCGAACCGGTACGGCTGGGGCGTCAGCACAGGGCCGAGGCTCTTGCGCAGCCGGGAGACCTCGGCGCGGACGGCAACGATGTGGTCCCGGTCGCCGAACAGGGCCTCGCTCAACGACGCGGCATCGATACCGGCCGATCGGGTACGTGCCAATACCCGCAGAATCTGCGCGTGCCGCGGTGACAGGGCACGCGTCCATTCCATCTCCCCCCGCACCGTCGCCCGAGGGGCCGCCCCCAGGTCGAGTTCGAGTTCGATGGCCGTCCGTTCCGCGCGGCGGCGCACCAACCATGCGTCACCGAGCGGTTCGGGTACGCAAAGTCCGAGACCGGGCACGAGCAGCGGTCGGTCGGCCTCCGGTGATGCCAGTCGTTCGGGAACGCCGATGCCGCTGGCTGCCACGACCCAGCCGTGACCGTCCACGACGACAGCAGGCCCGCACGTCCTTGCGAGCACCGGCGCCGCGTCAGTACGGAGCCTGTCGAGGTGGGCGGCATGCTCGCGCCAGAGCATCGACTCAGCCAACCGCACAGCCGTCTGCACGAGGGCCACGGTGGCCGGATGCACCGACATCGCCGACCCGCTGAGATCCAGTACGCCGAGTACCTCGCCGGAGCGTGGATCGTGGACCGGTGACCCCGTACACGACCAGCCGTAGTGGGACCGCGCATAGTGTTCGGCCGAGAAGAGCTGTACCGGAGCGTCCTCGACCAGCGACGTGCCGACAGAATTGGTGCCTACCGACTTCTCCGACCAGCGGGCGCCTTCCACGAATCCGAGGACGTCAGCTTCCCTCTGCACGTCGCGTGCACCCTCTCGCCACAGCACCACCCCGTCCGAGTCGGCGACGACCACGATGAAGTTCGCGTCGCTCGCCACCTCGGTCAAGGCGCCGCGTAGCTCGGGCAGAACCGACCTCAGGGCACTTCGCGCACGGCGAGCTTCGAGTTCGGAGACGTCCGCGAGTACGACGTCCTCACACCGGGCGGGACTGACACCGTCTGCCCGAAGACGCGACCACGACCGGGCGACAACGTCACGCGGAGGCACCGGCGGCGTCCGACCGGACATCACCGCGTCGTGGACGTCGCTCAACAATCGGGCGCGTCGCGACAAGTCTTCACCGGAACCGAAAGCGAGCAACCGTTGGCGCGCCGAACTGGCCCTACTCACACCGTTCAGCCTACCGTCAGGAGTGTGAGCCGCACCATGGCCCCTGCCGTCTGCGGCCATCACGAACGCGGAAGTCGTCGACGATCTCACACACTCGTCGAGGAGTGGTTCGTTGCCGGCGCCTGCGACGGATTCAACCTGATGTGTCCGGCGTATCCGGATTCGCTGGACGACTTCGTCGACCTCGTCGTCCCGGAACTGCAGCGCCGCGGCCTGTTTCGCACCACGTACCCGGGTACCACGTGGCGCGACAGTCTGGGACTGTGGTCCTTCGCGTAAATGCGCTCGGGTGATGGCGCCGCTCGGGTAGTGGACAGCGGGTTATGGGTCCTGCTCGTCGAGCACCCGCCCGATGAAGCCACCGAGTCGGGTCTCGAGGTGGCGGATCCGAGTCTCGCTGGGCAGTGCTCGATCGGGCTGATTGCCGGGCAGTGGCAGCAGCTCTCGCACATACAGTGAGCACGCGAAGTTGCTGCACATGTAGGTTCCGATGCTGTTTCCGGCCTTGCCGCCGGCGCCGGCCTTGCGTGCCGTGAACAGCGCCGTTCCGCCGATGCGGTGAACGGCGTGGCAGATGGTGCACATCGTGCTGCGCGGCCGGGACCTGTCGGTCTCGGCCTGTCGCAACTCGATTCCGACCACCTGCCCGGCGTGCTGGGCAATCAGATACGCGCGAAGCGGGGCTCGGGGGTCCGTCCAGCCGAAGAAGTCGAGTTCCGCCCAGCGCACGGTGTCGAAGTCGGGCGGGAACGTCACCGTCCTGATCTTGCTGCGCGAGCTGTTGACGAACGATCCGAGGACGTCGTCGCGGGACGGTGCCTGCATCACCACTATTCCTTCCACGTTTGATTCATGAAACAAGTGGAGTATAAACTCGCGGGCATGGGTCGCCACAAGGATGTCGAGCGTCGGCGCGCACTCCTCGAGGGCTGCTGCGCCTACGCCGAGGAGCAGGGGCTGTTCGGTCTCACCCTCCGCCCGCTGGCCGATCGGCTCGAAACGTCGACCCGAAATCTCCTCCACCACTTCGGCAGTCGTGAGAACCTGATCGTCGAGATCGTCGACCGCACCCTGGTGACCCATCTGACCGCGTCGCGGGATCTGCTCCTGCGGATCCGCGATCTCTCGGCCGACGAGTCGTCGCCGTCGGCGGCCGCCGCCCACGTGACCGCCGTGATCTCGCAGGGGCTCGAGATGGCGTGGGCGGAAGCGCACACGCCGGATGGGCGCCGACGAACCGCCATGTTCTTCGAGATCTATGTCGCGGCGACGCGGGATCCCGAGCTGCAGCAGACATTCCTCGTCCCGGTGGTGACGGAATGGGTCGCCCCCATGGCCGCGGCGATCGAGGCCGCGGGCGCGTCACCGGGCGCGGCCCGGTCCGTCGCCTCGCGCATCCTCGCGGCCCATCGAGGTCTTCTCCTCGAGGATCTCGCGCTCGGCTGCAACGTCGCCACCGATGCCGCGCATCGGGACGCCGTCCTGGCGGTCCGTACCGAGATCTCCCGTGCGACTTCCTCGGGCGGGGAAGGGGTCCATGACCCGGCGGAGTGAGCAGCCCGCCAGTCGTTCGTCGCGATCTCGTTCGCACCGCTGTTCCGGGCTTTCCCGGCGTCGCCGGGGTCGCCGGCCGGCCTGGTATCGAGCCCCGGCTCGATCGGCTGACCGGCACGAGCTGCCGGACCTTTCCTGGGCACCTGTTCTCACCAGGCTTGCAATCTTCGACACCCCGGTCTTGCTAACGATAACGATTATCAGTAGCTTCTGTGGCGCTGGGTACTGCGGGAGATGCGAGCGGAAGGCCACGTGTGGCACACCTACTGCTGGTGGAGAGCTGGGTCGGCGCAATGGGAACGTTGCTGCCGAGAGCGATTGCCGACCTGGGAGTCGAGTTCACGTTCCTGACCCGACGGCCGGAGCACTACCCGGACATCCTGCCGGACGGTTCCCCGCATCCGCTGCGTCTCGGTCGCGCGGTAGCGACTGCCGAGACCAACGATCCGGCTGCCGCACTCGAGGCGGCGCGGCGGATCGATGCCGAGGCAAGGATCGACGGCGTCCTCACCAGCTGCGACTACTACCTGCCGACCGCCGCGCGAATTGCCTCCGCACTCGGACTTCCCGGTCCGACACCCGAGGCGATCGAGACCGCCTGCGACAAGGCGCGCACCCGGGCGGTGTTGGATTGCGTCGGTGTCCCGGGGCCGCGGCACACCACCGCGTCGGTCGACGACACGATCCGGCTCCGTACCGCGGCCGAGTCGGTGGGATTCCCCTTGGTGGTCAAACCCACCGATCTGTGTGCGGGAATGTTCGTGCGACGCGCGGACAGTTGGCTGGATGTCGAGTCGGCGGTGCACGCGCTGCGGGGGTTCGAGATCAATGCGCGCGGGCAGCGGCGGAACTCGACGGTGTTGCTCGAGGAGTTCCTCACCGGCCCGGAATTCAGTGTGGAGAGCTGGATTTCGCGCGGCAAGGTCCACACGGTCGGTGTGACCGACAAGAGCCTGGGCGGGGCGTCGGGTTTCGTGGAGACCGGGCACATGTTCCCGGCCGACCTGGCTGAGGGGGACCGCGCGAGAGTGATGGCCGCCGCGGAGGAGGCGATCGATGCGGTGGGTCTCGATCACGGTGTGGTGCACACCGAACTACGCCTGACCGCCGCCGGGCCGCGGATCATCGAGATCAATCCACGGCCGGCCGGCAATCAGATCACCGAGCTGATCCGGCATGTGAGCGGAGTCGACCTGCCGCGGGTGGCGGTCGAGCTTGCACTGGGACGCGAGCCGATCGTCCCGACGGTCCCGGACGAGCACCGTGACGGCGGACGGCCCTCGAGCGCAGCCGTGAGCATGCTGGTGCCGACGAGGGCGGGTGTTGTCACCGGAATCGAGGGAGTGGACACCGTCGCAGCCGATCCGTCGGTGGTTTCGGCGGCGTTCAAGGGGCCCGGTCACCGAACCACGCCGGGAATGGACAACAACAGCTACCTGGGCAGCGTCGTCGTCATCTCGCCGGAGCGGTCCGGCGCCCGCCCGCTGGCGGAGCGCCTGTTGTCGTCGATCTCCGCCACATACGGCGAGGAGCCGGCGTCGTGACCGCCACCTCAGCGATCGGTACCGCGACGAACGGTCGCCTGGCTGCGCTTCTCGAGCGCTACCGCACCGACCCTGCCCGGCGTCCCGCGCACGACGTGGTGGTGTCGGTTGCGTTCACCACGTCACAGGGAGTACGGCACGGCGGGCGCAGTGGCGGCTACCGCAACCAGGTGATCTCGCTGCGGGTCGGGGCTGCGACGGGCTCGTGCGCGGTCGAGCCGGGCTCGGTGGATCCGGAGATCGTGCACGCGTGCGCAGGGGTGGCGGTGGCCGATCTGCTGCACCATGCCGAGATCGCCGTGCAGATCGCCGCACTCGACGCTTACCTGACGCACCAGCGCCCGCACTCGGGTGAGCCCCGCGCAGTGACGGTGCAGCTGGATTCCGGGGATTCGCTGCAGCGCTCGCTGGCCCGGGCGCATCACGTGACCGGGCTGGTCGACGCACCACCCGACGGGCGGGTGCTGGTGATCGGAGTGGTCAACTCGCTGCTCGTCAGCTTGCGCGAGCGCGGGCTGCGGTACGTGCCGTGTGATCTGAAGGGCGGCACCACCGAGTGGGGTGAGCCGATCGTTACCGACTTCGCCGAGCATCTCGACGAGTGTGATGCGGTGCTGGCCAGCGGAATGATGCTGGGCAACGGCTCCGTCGACACCTTGTTCGCGCGGGTGGCAGGGTCCGGCCGGCGGCTTCCGGTCACGATGTTCGCCCAGAGTGGCGCCGCGGTCGCCCGGGAGTTGCTCGGACGCGGCATCGACGCACTCTCCGCCGAGCCGTACCCGTTCTTCTGGCTGACCGGGGACGCCGGCCCGATCTACCTGTACCAGGGGTCGCGTGCACGATGACCGTGATCGATTCGCCGGCGCGGGTGGGGAACAGCCCACTCGTGCGCATCCTCACCCCGGTGCCGAACCCGCATCCGGGCTACTTCGCGAAGATCGAGTCGCTCGGCTTCGGTGGGCTCAAGGCGCGGTCGGCCCTGTCGATGCTGGCCGGTGCCCGGCGACGCGGGGAACTGCGTGACGGCGCGCGGATCGTCGAATCCACCAGCGGCACTTTGGGGGTCGGGCTGGCATACGTGGCACAGCCGCTCGGCCACCCCGTCACCCTGGTGGTGGACTGCGAGCTCGAACCCGCCATGCGCAATCTGCTGTGCGCGCTGGGTGCCACCTTGGAGATCGTGGGCCGTCCGCACCCGGAGGGCGGGTGGCAGCAGGCCAGGCTCGACGTCCTGCACCGGATTCTTGCCGCCGACCCGGATGCGTACTGGCCCAACCAGTACGACAATCCCGACAACGCCGTGGGCTACCACGGGCTCGCCGACGAGATCGTCGCGGGCCTGGCCGCACAGGGTATCGAGCGGGCCGACGTGCTTGTGTGCAGTGTGGGCACCGGCGGCCACAGCAGCGGAGTGGGTCTGCGATTGCGGCAGGTGTGGCCGGACCTGCGGATCATCGGGGTCGATGCGGTGGGGTCGACGATCTTCGGACAGCCTGCCGCCTGCCGGGTCATGCGGGGACTGGGCAGCAGCGTGCATCCGGGCAATGTGCGATACGAGATGTTCGACGAGGTGCACTGGGTCGGCCCGCGCGAGGCCGTGCACGCCTGCCGCAGCCTGGCGCGGGACGGGTTCCACACCGGCGGCTGGTCGACGGGTGCGGTGGCCACGGTGGCCGGGTGGGCGGCCACCCGCTGGCCGGGCCCGGTGGTCACCGTCTTTCCGGACGGCCCCGACCGCTACCTGCGCACCATCTTCGACGACGACTGGTGCGCTCGGCACGGCCTGCTCGCTCCGCCGCGAACACATCCGCACGAGATCGCCGAGTGCGGTGACCCGGCGGAGTGCTGGACGCGGTGCGAATCCGTGCGGGCCCCGCACCCGTCGGCGAGGGACCGGATGGAGACGGCGCGATGAGCCTGACCTGGTCGGTGAGCACCCTCGCCCTGGCCCGGCCGTTCCGGATCAGCCGGGCGGTGATGGCGTCCCGCCAGGCGGTCACGGTCACCGTGACCGATCCCGAAACGGGATCGTGCGGCCGCGGCGAGGTCGTCACCTCCGTGTTCGCGGGCCTGGACGTGCACCACATCGAGACCCAGCTGCGGGCAGTCGCGGCGTACTGCGGTGCCCGAGTGATCCCCGAAACGATTCCGGCACAGGTGCACCCGGCGGTTGCCGGCGCCGTGTGGTCCGCCGTCGCCGACTACCGGGCACGCGTGAACAGGCAGACGGTCGCTGCGCACCTCGGGTTGCCGCTGCCCGCCGAGATCCCGATCTCCCGCACCCTCGGAATCGGTGCGCCCCAGGACATGGCCGCCGAGGCCGCCGAGTTGTCCGGGTGTGGGTTCGCTCTGCTGAAGGTCAAGACCGACGCCGACCCGACCGAATCGGTACGGCGGCTGGCCGCCATCGCCGCTGCCGCTCCAGGCGTGGATCTGATCGTCGACCCGAACGAAGCGTGGACCGCGGCCACCGCCCTGTCGGTGCTCGCCGACAGCGGTGGTCTGCCGATCGTCGCGCTCGAACAACCGCTGCCGGTGCACGACCGCGACGGAATGCGGGAGCTGCGCAGCCGCACCGATCTTCCGCTCGTCGCGGACGAGGCCGTCCACGGCCTGGCGGACCTGGACGAGCTGACCGGCCTCGCGGACGTGGTGAACATCAAACTCGCCAAGTGCGGCGGCATCTACCGCGCCCACGCACTGGCCGCGGCGGCCGGCGCGCGCGGAATGGAGGTGATGCTCGGCTGCCTGGTGTGCAGTTCGCTGGGCATCGCCCCGGCGGCGCAGCTGGCGTCCCTGGCCCGATGGTGCGACCTGGACGGACACCTGCTTCTGGCCCGGGACCCGTGGGTCGGTCTCGGTGGCGAAGACGGCACGCTGCGTCCGAGCGGTCTGCCCGGACTCGGTGTGCACCGCCCCGACGACGAGGAACCGCGATGATCGCCGCACACTCGCCGGTGGGGACATTCGCTCTGCTGCGCAGCTTCCCTCGCTCGGTGCAGCTGCTGGTCCTCAACCAGTACGGCGTCAACACCGGCTTCTACATGCTGGTGCCCTACCTGTCGATGCACCTGACGGGGAACCTGGGTCTGTCCCTGGCGATCACCGGCCTGATCCTCGGGGTGCGCACCCTCAGCCAGCAGGGCTTGTTCCTGATCGGGGGCACCGCTGCCGACCGGCTCGGACCGCATCGGGTGATCATCGCCGGCTGTGCCTTGCGGTCGGTGGGCTTTGCGGTGTTCGCCGTCGGCACCAGCGTGCCGCTGCTGCTTCTCGCCTCCGCCCTGTCGGGATTGGCGGGGGCTCTGTTCAACCCGGCCGTGCGTTCCTATATCGCGGTTGCCGAACCCCGGCGCCGGGCGGAGGCGTTCGCGGTCTTCAACGTCTTCGCGCAGGCGGGGGCGCTGTCCGGACCGTTGATCGGAAGCGCGCTGCTGGCGGTGGACTTCCGTACCGTCGCGGTCGCCGCGGCGGTCGTCTTCGCCGCACTCACCTTGGCGCAGCTGCGGTTTCTGCCCGTACACCCGGTGGACCGCGCCGAGACGACGGTGCTCCGCGGCTGGGGTGCGGTGCTGGCCGACCGTCGATTCGTGCTGTTCACGGTGGCCATGCTCGGGATGTTCGCCCTGCAGACGCAGATGTATCTGGTGTATCCGGTGCTGGCCGGGCGGATCACCGACTGGGATGGAGCTGTTGCGGTGCTGTTCCTGTCCAGCACTGTTTTCGGTCTGCTCACCCAGGTGCGGCTGACCCGGTGGTTCGATCGCCACACCAGTCGGGGCACCGCCGTCACGGCGGGGCTGATGTTGATGGGCGCCGCGTTCGTGGTAGCGCTGCCGGTCCTGTGGGGCGAACCTTCCCACGGCGCGGGACGGATCGCGCTGGCGCTGGCGCCGCTGTTGCTTTCCGCGCTGATCCTCGAAGCGGGAATCCTGATCGCGCAGCCGTTCGTGATGGAACTGATCCCGGCGTACGGGGCGTCGAAGATTTCCGGAACTCTGTTCGGGATGTTCTACCTGGTCTCCGGGGTGGCCGCCGCCGGCGGCAACGCGTTGATCGGGTACGGCCTCGACCTGGGCAACGGGTGGCCAGGAGCGCTGGTGTGCGTCGCCCTCGCGTGGGGTTCGGCCACCGGGATCTGGCTGTTGCACCGCCGTGGCCTGCTCGCCGACCCGACCGGAGCGCGGACATGACCGCAACCACAGAGGCACGGAACCTGTTGACGGACAATCCCGCTCTGTACGAGGCACGGTTTCCCGACCCCGACCACAGTGCCGCCCGGTTCGTCGACGACATTCTCGCGACCTACCTGAACACCGACGATCCGGCGCCGCGGACACAACCGGCGACGGTGCTGGACCTGGGCTGCGGCACCGGCCGCGATCTGGGATATCTGGCCCGGCGGGGATACCGCTGCCTGGGCATCGACCGATCGCCGGCGATGGTGCGGTACGCGCTACAACAGTATCCGGGTGTGAGTGCCGCGGTCGGCGACCTGCGCAGCTTCCACGTCGACGCGAGCGTCGATGCCGTCGTCTGCCTCGACAGTGCCCTGCTGTACTGCCACACCGACGCCGAGCTGGAATCGTGCCTGCAGTGCTGCCGCAGGCACCTGCCTCCCGGCGGGCTGCTGATCGCGGAAATGCGCAACGGCGCCTTCTTCCTAGGCAATACCGAACTCCTCGACGGCCCCACCCGCTGGTCCTTCTCCTGGCACGGTCACACCTGGCGGGCCGAGACCACCCTGTGGATCGACCACGCCGCGCAGCTGCTGCGCCGCCGCCGGCAGTGGCAGATCCCCGAGTCCGACGAGCCCCTCGTCCAAACCTCGGCGTGGCGGCTGCTGTTTCCGCTGGAGCTGACCGGCCACCTGCGACGTACCGGATTCGAGGTGCGGGCACTGTTCGACACGCCCGGACCCCGCACCGAGACCGGCTGGCCGGGGCGTGCAGCCGATCTCGGCGGCACTGCGCTCAGCGGCGACCGGCTGCACGTGATCGCCCAGGCCGTCTGACTTACCTCCACGCTCCATGCCGACCCGTCCGATCCACTGCCCGAGGAGACTTCCCGATGAATCCGATTCCCCTGCCTACGATTCCGCACCTGAGCCGGCGCTCGTTCCTCGGTCTCGGCGCCGCCGCCGGCGCTGTACTGCTCGGCGCATGCAGCACTAGCGGCGAGACCGCCCCCGCGGCCACCATCGCGCCCCGGAACGGCGGCCGACTACGAGCGGTGTTCGCGGGCGGTGGCGCACAGGAGGTGTTGGACCCGCACAAGACCAACCTGTACGCCGACGTCGCCCGCGCGAACGCGCTCTACGACAAGCTCGTCGAGTACGGCGACGACCTCGGCCCGGTACCGCGGCTCGCCACCGCCTGGCATCCGAACGCCGACGCGACCACCTGGACGGTGGAGCTGCGCCCGGCGGTCTTCCACGACGGCCGGCCGGTGCGCGCCGCCGACGTGCTGTACTCCTACCAGCGGATCCTGGACCCGACGAACGCACTGCGCCCGCGGGCCTCTCTCGAGGTGATCGACATCGCGCGCTCCCGAGCTCTCGACGACCACATGATCGAATTCGTCTGCGCCCGCCCGTGCGGGGAACTGGCGAACGTGCTGGCCGCGTTCGGCGCCTACATCATCCCGGAGGGCACCACCGACTTCAGCCGTCCGATCGGCTCCGGGCCGTTCACGTTCGTCTCGTTCGAACCGGGTCGCTCACTCGTCGCCGCGCGATTCCCGGACTACTGGGACGGCGCCCCCCATGTGGACGAACTCGAGATCCTCACCGCTCCGGACGAGACCGCACGAATCAACGCCCTGCTCGGTGGGCAGGTCGACTACGCCGACGACCTCGGTGTCACCTCGGCGCGCACCTACGAAACCGATGCCCGGATGCAGATTCTGCGGTCGCCGCGCAGCGCGATGTCGGCGTTCGCGATGAAGGTGGACCGGCCCCCCTTCGACAACGTGGATCTGCGGCGGGCGATGTTCGCCCTCGTCGATCGCGACGAGCTGGTCGCCACCGTGCTGGGCAGCACCGGTGTGGTCGGCAACGATCTGTTCGGCAAGGACGCCAAGTACTATGCCGCGGACCTGCCGCAGCGCACCCTGGATCTGGACGAGGCCGAGGCCCTGATCCGCAAGGCCGGCGCCCGGAACACCACCGTCGAACTGCAGACCACCGGTGCCACCAACGGATTCGTCGAAGCGGCGAACATCCTCGCCGAACAGGCCGGTCGCGCCGGACTGAAGATCGATGTGAAAGTCACCGAGGGGTCGACCTATTGGACGCGAACCCTCGACGAGGGTGTGTTGTCGAGTTTCCGCTCCGGGGCCATGCCCATCGAAACCCACATCGCGCAGCGGATGCTGTCGACCTCGGCGAAGAACTACACCCAGTGGCGCCGCCCCGAGTTCGACGCATTGTTCGCCACCGCCAGCGAAACCACCGACGAGAACATCCGGGCCCGCGCATACCAGCAGATGCAGTCGCAGCTCCACAGCGAGGGCGGTCTGCTGGTGTGGGGCTTCTCCGACGGCCTGCACGGGATGGCGCCGCACCTGGCGGGGATGGCCGAGAACGCGCCCAGCAACACCCTCGGGTACGCCCGCTTCGACAGGGCCTGGCTTTCGTGATGCTCGCCCGCTACGCCGGTACCCGCCTCACGGTGGGACTGGCCCAGGTGCTGGGCGTACTCGTCGTCGTCTTCTCGATCGCCTCCGCGCTGCCGGGGGACGCTGCGGTGGTGATCGCGGGCGATGACGCAGATCCGAGGCGGATTGCGCAGCTACGCGAGCTCCTCGGGCTGGACCGGCCGCTGTCCGTGCAGTTCGGGGACTGGCTGACCGGTCTCCTCGGCGGCGACCTGGGCACCTCCGTGGTATCCGGTCGCCCCGTCACCGCGATGCTGGGCTCGGCGCTGGCGCCGACGCTGACCCTCGCCGCCCTGGCGTTCGTGGTGCTCGTCCCGCTGGCACTGCTCCTCGGAGTGGTCGCCGCGGTGCGCCGCGGCCACCGGATCGACCGGGCCGTCACCGCCCTGACCGTAGCGTTCTACGCGGCACCGGAATTCGCGTTGGCGATCGTGCTGGTGGCAGTGTTCGCGGTCGGGCTGGGATGGTTCGCGCCCACCGCGGTCGGCGCCGGCGGTCCGTTGCTGATGCAACCGGAGCTGTGGGTGCTGCCCGTACTGGTGCTGGTGATCCGCCCGGTGTGCTCGCTGTCGCGGTTGGTGCGCTCGTCGCTGATCACCACCCTCGACACCGAATACATCCGGCACACCCGTCGCCTCGGTGTGCCCGTGCGCCGGGTGATCTGGCGGCATGCCCTGCCGGGCTCGCTCACCCCGGCGGCACAGCATCTCGCGCGGGTCGCCGATTGGCTGCTCGGCGGGGTCGTGGTCGTCGAGGCGGTGTTCGCGCTCGGCGGTCTCGGGCAGTTGCTGGTCAGCGCAGTCAGCAGCCGCGACATTCCGCTGTTGATGGGATTGGTGACGGTGTTCGCGGTGATCACGGTGACGGTGAACACGGTCGCGGACATCGCGGCGTTCCAGCTCAACCCCACGGCCGGACTGGCATCATGACCGGCTCCACGCTTCTCGAGCGTGCGTGCGGGCGGTCCCGAATGCGCATCGGGGCCGCCCTGACGGCGGTCCCGCTCGCGGTCGCGCTGCTGGGGCCCCTGTTCACCGAACCCGGTGCCCGTGGCCCGGCGTTCACCTACGGGGACCAGTGGCTCCTGGGAACCGATTCCGAGGGGCGCGACCTGCTCACGCAGGTCCTGCTCGGGGGACGTTCGCTGGTGCTGGTGGCCGCGGCGGCCGTAACCCTGACCTACCTGCTCGCCGTGCCGTGGGGGGCAGCTGCCGCGACCGCTCGGATACGGATCGTCGACGAGATGCTGATGCGCCCCCTGGATCTGCTGCTGTCGCTGCCGTCGATCATGGTGCTGCTGCTGGCCGTGGCGCTCACCGCCGCCGACCTGGTCGTTCTCACAGTCACCGTGGCGGTGCTGCTGTTCCCGGATGCGGCGCGTCTGGTGCGAGCGTCGGCGCTGCACGCCGCGCACACCCCGGCCATGGAGGCGCTGCTCCTGCAACACGAAACCTGGTGGCGCCGGCATCTCGGCTACCTGGGACGATCGCTGCTCCCGGTCCTCGCGGCGGACGCAGGGCTGCGATTCGTCGGGGCGATCTACCTGGTCGCCTCGGCCAGCTTCCTGGGGGTGAGCGCGGACTCCGCCGGCACCGACTGGGCCGTGATGATCGACCGCAACCGCGCGGGCCTCGCCCTGGTCCCGTGGGGTGTCGTCCTGCCCGCGGCCCTGATCATCGCCTTGGCGATGGGTGTGAATCTGCTGTTCGACTCCGGTGCTCGCGCGGCAACACGCGAGGTGTCGACGAGGAAGTGGCGATGACCGAGGTAGTCCCGGCGGCCCCGGCCGCCGCTGTGCCCAGCGGCACCATCCGAGTGCGCGGACTGACCGCACGGACACGGGATCGGCTCCTGGTCGAAGGCGTCGACCTGGACATTCCCGCCGGGGTGGTCACCGCGCTCGTCGGGGCTTCCGGAAGCGGCAAGACCACCACCGCGCTGGCATTGATGGGCGAGCACCGCCCGGCGGTCGACGTGAACACGACCGTCCTGGACACGGGCGGGGCACGGTTCGGGTATGTGCCCCAGCATCCTTCCTCGGTGCTGAACCCGGCTCTGCGGATCGGTACTGTGCTCGACGACATCGCTCGTGCCGGCCGACGGCACGGGCATCCGGTGACCGTGGCCGACGCACTCGAACGTGCCGGATTCGCCGATGGTGCGGGCATGCTGCGCCGTTACCCGCATCAGTTGTCGGGCGGACAGCAACAACGACTGGTCATCGCCCAGGCTCTGCTGACCGACCCGACATGCCTGATCCTCGACGAACCCACTACCGGGCAGGACCCGGCTCGTCGGACGGCGGTCCTCGACGAGATCACCCGACTTGCCCGGCAGGGCCTGACGATCGTGCTCGTCACTCACGACCTGGACGCGGTCCGAGCGGTCGCCCAGCGTGTGATCGTCATGGGCGGCGGCCGGGTGCTCGAGACCGGTGACGCCGAGATCCTGCCCGCCGCCGCCCCGCGGATCCCGCAGACACGCGCCGACAGTGGTGAGCGCCGCTCGACCCGGGGCGATGCCCGGTTGTCCCTGGACGCCGTCTCGGCCGGCTACCGCAACAATCCGGTCCTGCATCGGTTTTCACTCTCGCTGCAGCCCGGTGAATGCCTGGCACTTCACGGCCCCTCGGGCTGCGGCAAGACCACCGCGGCCCGGGTCGTCGCCGGCTTGCACCCATCCACGGCCGGGCGCGTACTTCTCGACGGCCATCCGTTGGCCGCATCGGTACGGCGACGGACCCGGCACCAAGCGGCGGCGATCGGGTACGTCTTCCAGGACGCCAAGGCGGCCTTCGACCCGTATCGCACCGTGTGGGATCAGATCCTGCGCGGTCCGACGCGCCTGCGCGGTGCCACCGGCCCGGAAGCGGCCGCGGCGGCCCGCCGCGCTCTCGACCGAGTGGGTCTGGCCGAACGGATCACCCGGCAGCATCCGTCCGCCCTTTCCGGCGGCGAGGCCCAGCGCGCCGCCCTCGCCCGTGCCCTGGCGGTCGAGCCGTCGCTGCTCATCTGCGACGAAGTCACCACGGGACTCGACCCCGGATCCCGGCAGCGGGTGCTCGACATCTTGTCCGATCTGATACGAACACAACGGATATCCCTGCTGGTGATCAGCCACGACGGCGCCGTGGTGGACGCGATCGCCGACCGGGTCGTCGACATGACGCTCCCGGCCACGAACCGGGAACCGCTGTGAGCGCGCCTCGCCGCGTCCGTCACCGAAGAGCCCGACTGTATCCGCACCGAGCCGGAACCGGACAAATCGCTCGCGTTCGGGGGATTCGTTGTGCCAGTCTCTCGGACATGACTGTCGAAGACACGATCGCCGTCCGTACCGCGACCGACGACGACTGGCCGGCCCTGGAGTTGCTCGACTCGGTGGGCTTCGGGTATCACCCCATCGATGCCGATCGGACGTTGCTTCGTCCGATGTTCCGCACGGAGAACATCGTGGTGGCGACCGAGCGGGAGGTACCGATCGGTCTGGCGCTGTATCTGGACCTGGAGATCACCGTGCCCGGCGGGTACCAGGTCCCGGCCTGTGGTGTCAGCTGGGTTTCGGTCGCGCCGACGCACCGCCGCCGCGGCGTGCTGCGGGCGATGTTCACCGAACTGCACCGCCGGATGGAGGCGACCGGGGCGCCGCTGGCCGCCCTGACCGCCAGTGACGCCGGCATCTACGGGCGCTTCGGGTACGGGCCGGCCACCGTCGCCACCGAGGTCACCGTCGACCGGCGCTTCGCCCGCTTCCGCGACGACGTCCCCGATCCCGGCGGGGTGGCCCTCGCCGACGCTGCGACGGCGGCCGGCCGGTTGCCGGAACTCTACGACCGGTGGCGGCTGCGCACGCCGGGAGCGCAGGCCCGTCCGCAGGCCGAGTGGGATTACACCTTTGCCGATCCCGAGGAGCGCCGCGAGGGCGCCTCGGCGCTGTTCTTCCTGGTTCATCCCGACGGGTACGCCACCTTCCGTCGCAAGGGACCCGACGCCGAGCCGGTCGCGGTGGTCGAGGAGTTGATCGCGGTCACCCACGACGCCCACGCCGCGCTGTGGCGCACCCTGTGCGGACTGGACCTGACCCACCGCATCGAAGCCGTCCAGCATCCCGACGACCCGCTGCGCCTGCTGCTGACCGACTACCGCCTGCCACGCACCACCGCCCGGTTCGACGAGTTGTGGCTGCGGATCATGGACGTGCCGGCCGCGTTGACCGCCCGCGACTATGCCGCCGATCTGGACACGGTGCTGGCGGTCCGTGACCCGTTCCGCAGCGCCGGGGGCACCTTCGCACTGACGGTCCGCAACGGCCGGGCCCGGTGTGGCCGCACCGACGCGGCGCCGGCGATCACGCTGGACCTGGACGCGCTGGCCGCGTTGTATCTCGGCGCGCACAAGGCCCGCACATTTGCTGCCGCCGGCCGGGTGGAGGCGCGCAGCGCCGGTGACATCGACGACCTGGACCGCGCATTCGACGTCGCCCGCCCCGCAATGTTGGGCTGGCACTTCTGAATCGAGCGCTGACCTGTGTCTTATCGGCACAGTGCGGGGCTCTCATGATCTGGTCGGATTTCTCGAGTTGTGACCTTCAGCAGTCGGCGGGCCGGGAGGGCGCCGCTCAGACACCCGAGTGAGGGGTCAGGGCTCGGCCGGGGGCACGACCTGCTGACCCGGGTGTAGGCGTGCCTGCAGCTCGATCCCGCCGCCGGTCGGTGCAGGCGGCAGCGCACCGTCCACACCACCAGCACCCACAGTGCCGCCCGGGGCGTGCCGAGCCTGGAGCCGACGACGTCGACGGTGGCTGTCGATGCCACGGTCAGCCACACCAGCACGATCACCGAGGTTACCGCCGCGAGCCCGCCACACCTCCGGACTGCGCGGACCGGCGACGCGTCAGCTCGGCGACGTCGATTCGACGACGTGTTCAGGTCAATCGGCGACCAGTCGCGCCGACCCGTAGCGTCCTGCGCCGTGCTCTCGTTGTCGACGGATCACGTAGCAGCCCGGAGCGATACCCGTCGCCCCGTGCTCGGGGTGAAGAAGATACGCCGTCCCGGTGGTCTCGACGATGCCCAGAGCGAGACCCATGGTGTCCCGGACGGGCGTCGTCCACGTGCAGGTGCCCTCGTCGGCGACGAGGGAATGCGGGTTGCCGCCGGCGGCGCTCCGCAGCAATTCCACTCCCGATCGTGGCACCCGGATGGAGCGCGCCCACGATGTGCGTTCGACGGCGGCACCGACCACCGGGTGGGGGATGACGATCAGATCACCTTGAGCCTGGAGACCACCGGTCACCGGGACGGTGACCTCCCGGTCCAGGTGGTCGAGGACGTCCAGCCCGCTGAGGGCCGTGAGGTCGGACAGTGTGAGTTCGGAATGCATGGGATCACCTTGGTGGGGTTCAGGTTCGGCGAACGAGTTGTGCATAGTCGGTACCGCTGATGCCATAGGTCCAGCCCGCGGCGTCCAGAGCGGAGGGAACCCATTCGGGGACGTGAAGGCCGTACCGGCGCCGTTGCCCGTCGCGTTCGACGGAACCGTTGACGACGAGCAGGATCCGGCCGGGGCGACCCCAACCGGTCGGTGATGCATAGAGTCCGAGCGTGCATCCCGGGTTTCCCGGATCGTCTGCATGGTCCACGAGTGCGAGCGCGGCCATGTCGATGTACCTGTCCCAGCCGATTCGCTCGACAGCGCATCGGCGGACCTCGACATTGCGCTCGTCGTTGATCCGCTCGACGGTGGGATCGAGGACGACCCAATCGGGAACGACGGTGCCATGTTGCACGAAAACATGGCTGCCGTCCGAGAATTCGAGCGCCGGACGATCGGGGTGGTGTAAGCGGCGTTCGTTGTGGACGCCCTCGGGTGTGGGTTCGGTGTGCACGGCGGTGGGCCGTTCGGCCATGACGCAGACTCCGTCGAACGCCCACCACCACCCGGTGGCGCGGACCAGTGCGGCCTGAAGATCGAGAAGGTCGCCGTCGCGCGACTCGAAGCTCGCGAGGCCGAAGCGTCGGACAGTGTCGTAGTACGCGACCCGATGTGCCTCCTGTTGCCCGTACCAGGTGACGCCGGGAGTCGGGCGCGGCCACAGTGTGCGTATCGCCGTCGCGACACCGACGTACAGAGAGGTCCGCAACGAATCCCACACGGCCGCACGAAGGAGCGGGTCCGGCCGGTGCCGCCGAAGTATGCGCGCGTCCATCCGGTCACGGGACGCGGACCAGAGTGCGGCGATCCCTGCCGAAGGGTGTGCAGGCTTTCCGAAGCGCAGCGGGGGGACCGATAAGCCTTCGTCGGCAATCAACTGCAGTGCCGCTGGGGGAGAGGGTACCCAGACGAACTCCGGTTCCTCGAACCCCGCTCGTCGGTAGAGCCCTGCGACGGCGGATTCCGCGGAGGGCCGGTCGGAAGGTCCCGTACACAGTCCTTGCGCAAGCCAATGGTCGCGCCGGACGGACACCGCGGCGGCAATCGCGTGAGGATCGGTGATTCTGGTGGACAGGGTGCGGTGTGGAACCGCTGATGAGATCGGCACGGCGCTCACCGGATGGTGGCGGTGGCCGCCTTTCCTGTAGTCATGGTTATCGAGGATGGCACGGGAAGGCTCTGGGCGCAAGCAATTGTCCCCGCCCAGGCATTCGGACGTGGACGAAGACCGGCGCCTACTTCATCGGCCGATCGTGACCGTCATCGATCGTCGTACGGGACTGCTGCAGAAGGGCATTCTCGGAGCTACCGCCGCGTCCAGGGCAACGGATCGACACATGGGCAACGGCGCGCGCGTCAGCCGATCTGCTCGAAGAGGGACACGATGATCCCTTCGGGTCCACGCACGTAGGCCATCCGCACGCTGTTCTCGTACTCGCCGATGCCGCCGATGAGCCCGTATCCGTCCGCAGCCACCGCATCGACGGCCGCTTGGAGGTCGCCGACCTCGAAGGACACGTTGCGCAGCCCGAGCTCGTTGGCCATCGCCAAGGGTGATCCGGGCACGTGGTCGGGCGTGACGAAGGTTGCGAGCTCGAGTCGGGTCCCTCCGTCGGGCGGCCGCAGCATGGCGATCTCACAGTGCGCGCCGGGGATGCCGCAGACGGTCTCCACAAACTCGCCCTCCACGGATCCGGTGCCCTCCACTTCGAGACCCAGTCCGACGAAGAACGCTGTCACCGAGTCGAGGTCCGCGACGGTGATGCCGATGTGGTCGAAACGTTTCACGTGCGCCATGGGATCCATCCTCCGATTGTCGTTGTGCCGATGCTGGGACGGAGGCGGGTCTGGGATCTCGACATGTACTTGCCGCAGAGCTGCGGTCGACCCGTGGTGTCGAAGGTCGCTGCCGTCCTGCACGTACCGGACCTCGCTGGTCATGGGCACGCATCCAGTGTTGTCCCGGGTGCTACGAAACCTGAGAAGTGACACGCGAGCGACCGGGCCGTCCGCGACGTCACCGAGGAGATCGGCGAGGAGTGGACCACCCGGCTGCCGACGGCGGGCGGCTCACAGGCCGTCGGCGCGTAGCCAGGTGCGGAGGCGGCGTCGGGCGTTGGTGTACGGAGAGGAGGTGTTGAGCTGGATCATCCGTCCCGCGGTGTGCGTGCGAAACCAGGGCGCGCCGTAGAGTTCGCCGTTGTCGAGCCCGCGCACCAGGGCAACGATGCGGCCGTGGTCGGCATCGAGCCGCTGCAGCAGCTGCGGCCACGGTACGTCGGCAAGATCGCGGTAGAACTTCTGCGCCGGCGAGCCGAGTTGGTTCCAGGTGAATCCCGGTGCCGGGAGCTGCGGTTCGATGCCGCGAGCGCGGTCGTCGTGCCACGAAACGACCAGTTCGTTCCATCCGATCAGGTACGCCACCAGATCGGCCGGGCTCATCCGGGTTCCGGTGCGGTGCCCGGGCAGCGACGCCGCCCGGGCCCGTTCGACTGGCACACGTTGCAGCGCGCGCGTGAGCGCGCCGTACGTCTCGGTGAGGGCGCGCAGCAACTCGTCCTCGGTGTGCGGTACCGGCATGCGTGTCTCCGTCGGGCGGGCGGTGGTGTCGGGATGCACGGTATCGGCGACGGTGGTTCCTGCGCCTGGCGACGGGCCCGGTCAGACCACCGGCGCCGGGTGGTCGATCCCGAACCGGCCCCGGAAGAACACCATCGGCCGCTCCTCGCAGACGGTGTCCAGCTCGAGCACCCGGCCGATGATCACGTCGTGATCGCCGGCGACGTGCACCTCGTGCACCTCGGCGTGCACGCGCATCAGCACGTCCGGCAGTGTCGGCGTCCCCCACCGGGAGACCTCCCAGTCGAGTTCCTCGTACCTGCGGCCCCGGCTCGAGCCGAACCGCGCGCACAGGTCGGACTGGTCCTCGCGGAGCACGTTGACGCAGAAGCGTCCCGCGGCCCGGATGCGCGGCCACGCGCGGCCCCGGTGGTCGGCGCAGATGAGGATCAGCGGCGGCTCCAGGGACACCGAGGCGAACGACTGGCACGCGAACCCGACCGGGCCCGCGTCGTCCAGTCCCGTCACCACGGTGACCCCGGTGGCGAACTGTCCCATCACCCGGCGCATCTCCTCCGGATCGGGCGCAGTGACGGTCGATCGTGCGAGTGTCGTCGTCTCGAGGGGCATGAGTCCACCTCCGGTTGTGGGGACGGGTCGGCGCGACTACGCCGTGGTCGATGCGACCGACGCTAGGGCAGGCCCGGCGTGCCCCCCATCGGGGTCCCGCTGAGCGGAAGCGGCCGCGCGCGCCGCCTCGGCGGGCCGGGCGATCTCGCTGAACGGGATGGTGTATGGCCGCTGCGGGCCACGGCTGGCAGCCTGCGGTTCGTATGGGCGGTGCGCCCGGCACCACGGCGACGAACAGGGACGACGATGACGGATGTGAGCTACGAGGGGACCTTGAAGGAACTCTCCACCGACCAGGGTGTGCTGCGCTACCACGAGGCCGGCGACGGCCCGCCGCTGCTCCTGCTGCACGGCTCCGGCCCGGGGGTGACCGGTTGGCGCAACTACCGCGGCGTCCTCGCCGACTTCGCGCGGCACTTCCGCTGCCTGGTGCTCGAGTTCCCCGGCTTCGGCGTGAGCGATCCCGGCGACGGCCACCCCATGGTGATGGCCCAGGGCGCCGTCGGCACCTTCCTCGACGGCCTCGGCCTCGGGGCCGTGGACATGATCGGCAACTCCATGGGCGGGATCGTTGCCACCAAGGTCGCCATCGACGAGCCGCACCGGGTGCGCAGACTCGTCACCATCGGCGGCATGGGCAAGAACGTCTTCGCGCCGGGGCCGGGCGAGGGCATCAAGCTGCTGATGGAATTCACCGACAATCCCACGCGCGAGGGGCTCGTCCGCTGGCTCCACTCCATGGTCTACGACCCGGCCGTCGTCACCGAACAGCTGATCGAGGAGCGCTGGGCGCTGGCGACCGAGCCGAAGACGCTCGAGATCGCCCGCCGGATGTACAGCTCCCAGGCGTTCGCGGCCGGCGCCGCGGCCGCCGCGGCGTCGAACGCGACCCCGTACTGGGCGCAGCTGCACAAGATCAAGGCCCCCACCCTGCTGACGTGGGGTCGCGACGACCGGGTCAGCCCCGTCGACATGGCGATGCTGCCCATGCGCGACATTCCGAACAGCGAGCTGCACACCTTCCCGAAGTGCGGGCACTGGACGATGATCGAGGCCCGCGACGCGTGGCTCTCGGCCGTCCTCGCCTTCCTGCTGCGCGACGAGCGGCGGACCTAGCCCACGGTCCCGCTGAGCGGGAGAGCTTTGCCCTCCCACCTGCGCATATGTCACCTTTCGAGTCAGTCGATCGGCGCGGAGAAGAAGCGCGGATCCTTCACCAGTTCCAGGAGTGCACGATGCTCGACGGTTCGCAGCGAATCGCCGCCGCCGATCTCTTGTGGGCCGCCGAGCGTGACCGCGCCCCGATCGGTCCGCTGACGGAGACGTTCCCCGAGATCGACGTGGTGGACTCGTACGAGATCCAGCTGATCAACATCCGCCGGCGGCTCGAGGCCGGCGCCACGGTGTACGGCCACAAGGTCGGGCTCTCGTCCGAGGTCATGCAGAAGATGATGGGCGTCGACGAACCCGACTACGGGCATCTGCTCTCGACGATGGTGTACTCCGAGGACGAGCCGATCGACACCGCGCAGTTCTGCTACCCGCGCATCGAGGTCGAGATCGGCTACGTCCTCGGCGAGACCCTGCCCGGCGCGGACTGCACCGAGGAGGACGTGCTCCGGGCGACCGAATACATCGTTCCCAGCATCGAACTCATCGACTCGCGGATCGAGGACTGGCGCATCGGCCTCGCCGACACGATCGCCGACAACGCCTCCTCGGCGGGCGTGATCCTCGGTGCCGGCCGCATCGCGCCGGACCGGGTCGACATCGGCGGTATCGCCGCGGTGCTGTACCAGGGCGACGAGGAGATCGCGCGCGGTGCGGCGGCCGCCGTGCTCGGCGACCCGACCCGTGCCGTGGCGTGGCTGGCCCGCAAGGTCGCCGGCTTCGGGGTGCGGCTCGAGGCCGGGCACGTGATCCTGCCCGGCTCGTGCACCCGCGCGATCGACGCCCGGCCGGGTGACACCTTCCGGGCCGAGTTCAGTGATATCGGCTCTGTCTCAGTCGAATTCAAGTGAGGAACAGACCAGTGACCAAGGCTACCGCCGCGATCGTCGGGCCCGGCAACATCGGCACCGACCTGATGTACAAACTGCTGCGCTCGGACGTCATCGAGCCGCGCTGGATGATCGGCGTCGACCCCGCCAGCGAGGGGCTCACCCGGGCGGCCGCCGAGGGTCTGGTCGCGAGCCACGAGGGCGTGGACTGGCTGCTCGCCCAGGACGAGCGCCCCGACGTGATCTTCGAGGCCACCTCGGCCTACGTGCACCGGGTGAATGCGCCCCGCTACGCCGAGCTCGGCATCCAGGTCGTCGACCTCACCCCGGCCGCCCTCGGACCCGCCGTCGTGCCCGCCGTGAACATGGGGGAGCACGAGGACGCACCGAACGTCAACCTCATCACCTGCGGCGGCCAGGCCACGATCCCGATGGTGCACGCCGTCTCCCGCGTCACCGAGGTGGAGTACGCCGAGATCGTCGCGAGCGTCGCCTCGCCGTCGGCCGGTCCCGGAACCCGCGCCAACATCGACGAGTTCACCATCACCACCAGCCGCGGCATCGAGACGATCGGCGGTGCCCGAACGGGCAAGGCCATCATCGTTCTCAACCCCGCCGAACCGCCGATGCTCATGCGCGACACCGTGTTCTGCTCGATCCCCGAGGATGCCGACCGGGACGCGATCGCCGCGTCGATCCACGACGTGGCCGCGACCGTGCAGGGCTACGTTCCCGGTTACCGGCTGCGTGCCGAGCCGCAGTTCGACGATCCCACCCCGATGAGCGGCGGGCGCGCCCGGGTCGCGATCTTCCTCGAGGTCGAGGGCGCCGGCGACTTCCTGCCGCCGTACTCGGGCAATCTCGACATCATGACCGCGGCCGCCACCAAGGTGGGCGAGAGCTTCGCGGCCAAGCTGCTCGCCGCCCGCGTGTAGACCCCCACCGCAGACCGTACTTTCGAAGGAACACAGTCGATGCCCTACAGCGCAGATCTCGACATCCGGATCACGGACTCGTCGTTGCGTGACGGCTCCCACGCCAAGCGTCACCAGTTCACCGTCGAGGACGTGCGCTCCATCGTCGGTGCGCTCGACGACGCCGGCGTGCCCGTCATCGAGGTCACCCACGGCGACGGCCTCGGCGGCTCGTCGTTCAACTACGGCTTCAGCCGCACCCCGGAGCAGGAGCTCATCAAGGCCGCCGTCGAGACGGCGAGGCAGGCGAAGATCGCGTTCCTGATGCTCCCGGGGCTCGGGGTGCGCTCGGACATCCGGGAGGCCGCCGACAACGGTGCCGCGATCTGTCGGATCGCCACGCACTGCACCGAGGCCGACATCTCCGCCCAGCACTTCGGTCTCGCCCGGGAACTCGGCCTCGAGACCGTCGGATTCCTGATGATGTCGCACAGTCAGCCGCCCGAGGTGCTCGCGAAGCAGGCCCGCATCATGGCCGACGCCGGCTGCCAGTGCGTGTACGTCGTCGACTCGGCCGGCGCCCTCGTCCTCGAGGGGGTCTCGGACCGGGTCGCGGCTCTGGTCGCCGAGCTGGGCGACGACGCCCAGGTCGGATTCCACGGCCACGAGAACATGGGCCTCGGCGTGGCCAATTCGGTGCTCGCCGTGCGGGCCGGGGCCCTGCAGATCGACGGGTCCACCCGCCGGTTCGGCGCCGGTGCGGGCAACACCCCGGTCGAGGCGTTCGTCGCCGTGGCCGAGAAGCTCGGTATCCGAACGGGTATCGACACCCTGAAGATCATCGACGCCGCCGAGGACGTCGTCCGGCCGGTCATGGACGGCGAGTGCCTCCTCGACCGACTGTCGCTGACGATGGGCTACGCCGGTGTGTACTCGAGCTTCCTCAAGCATGCCGCCGCCCACGCCGAGCGGTACGGGGTCTCCGGTGCGGAGATCCTCATCGAGGCCGGCCGGCGCAACCTCGTCGGCGGCCAGGAAGACCAGCTGATCGAGATCGCCGTCGGTCTCGCCGCCCAGAAGTAGACCCCCGGGTCTTGAGAGAGAGCTGACAGTCATGGGCCAGGTTTTGGACAACATCATCCAGTACGCGGACGAGATCCGCGCCGAGGGCGCCGAGGGCGACAAGCTCATGCGCCTGACGGACAACAACGCCAAGCGGCTGCGCGACGCCGGTGTCATCCGCATGCTGCAGCCGAAGGAGCACGGCGGCCTCGAGGTCCACCCGCGCGAGTTCGCCGAGACCGCGATGGCGATCGGCGCGATGGACGGCGCCACCGGATGGGTCGCCGGCATCGTCGGCGTGCATCCGTGGGAGCTCACGTTCTTCGATCCCAAGGCGCAGGACGAGATCTGGGGCGAGGACCCCGACATGTGGATGGCCTCCCCGTACGCCCCGATGGGCGTCGCGGTTCCGGTCGACGGCGGGTACATCCTCAACGGCCGCTGGTCGTTCTCCTCCGGCACCGACCACTGCGGCTGGATCATGATCGGCGCCGCGGTGGGCGACAAGGACGGCAACCGGCTGAACCCGCCGCAGGTCCTGCACGTGCTGCTGCCGCGCTCGGACTACGACATCGACCAGGACAGCTGGAACGTCGTGGGCCTGCGCGGCACCGGCTCGAAGGACCTGATCGTCGAGGACGCCTTCATCCCCGCCTACCGCACCCTCGACGCCGACATCGTCCTCGGCGGCAACGGGTGGCGTCACGCGGGCCGGGATGAAACCCTCTACAAGTTCCCGTTCTCGTGCATCTTCCCGCTGGGCATCACCTCGTCGCTCATCGGCATGGCCGAGGGCGCGCTCGCGTGCTACATCGCGGCCCAGAAGGAGCGCGTCGCGGTCACCGGCATCCCGATCAAGGAGGACCCGTACGTCCTCTACGCCCTCGGTGAGGCGGCCGCCGAGATCGCCGCGTCGCGCGCCGCGATCCTCGAGACCGTCGACCGCTTCTGGGACAAGACGGACAAGGGCCAGGAGGTCACGTTCGAGGAGCGCGCGATCGGCCGCCGCACCCAGACCGCCGCCGCGTGGCGGGCCGTGCGCGCCGTCGACGAGATCTTCGCCCGCTCCGGCGGCGGCGCGATGCACCTGAAGTTCCCGATGCAGCGCTTCTGGCGCGACGCGCACGTCGGCCTGTCGCACGCGATCCACGTCCCCGGCTCGATCTTCCACGCGTCTTCGCTGACCCAGCTCGGCGGCGAGCCGCAGGGCGTCCACCGCTCGATGATCTAGCCTGCCCCGCCGACCTTTTCAGGATGGAAGACAAATGACGGACATTCGAGCACTCGGATACCTCCGGATCCAGACCACCGACGTCGCGCGCTGGCGCGAACTCGTCGTCGACGGACTCGGCATGGCCGTGGGCTCCGGCCCGGAGCCGGACGGCCTCTACCTGCGGGTGGACGAGCGGCGCGCACGCCTGATCGTCCTGCCCGGCGAATCGGACAGGGCGCTCGCGGTCGGCTGGGAGGTGCGGGATCAGTTCGCACTCCAGCGTGTCCGGGAGACCGTGGAGAAGGCGGGTATCACCGTCGACGTCCTCTCGCAGGAGGAGTGCGACTACCGCGATGCCGAGCAGGTCATCGCGTTCGACGACCCGATCGGCACCCGCGTCGAGGTGTTCTTCGGTCCGGTGCTCGATCACAGCCCGGTGGTGACTCTGCACGGTGGCCGGTGGGTCACCGGCGAACAGGGGCTCGGCCATGTCGTGTTGCCCGCCACCGATTTCGATGCGGCGTACGCGTTCTACACCGAGGTGCTCGGTTTCCTGCCGCGTGGCGCGATCCGCCTTCAGGCACCCGGACCGGCGCGGCGCGTGCGCTTCCTCGGAGTGAACCAGCGCCACCACAGCCTGGCCCTGTGCCCGGCGCCGCCGACCGAGGAGCCCGGCCTCGTGCACCTGATGACGGAGGTCGACACCCTCGACGCCGTCGGGCAGGCGCTCGACCGTGTGCGCAAGCTCGGCTTCTCCATCTCCTCGACGCTGGGCCGGCACACGAACGACAAGATGGTGTCGTTCTACGTTCGCGCGCCGGGCGGGTGGGACCTCGAGTTCGGCACCGAGGGGATGCTCGTCGACGAAACCTATTACACGGCCGAGGAGATCACCGCCGACAGCTACTGGGGCCACGACTGGTCCGAGTCCGAGCCGTTGGCGGCCTTCACGCCGAAGGCCTGACTCTCGCAGTGGAACACGACGAAGACCCGGCCGGGGGATCTCCCCGGCCGGGTCTTCGTCTCTCGTTCCCGGAGTCGTACTCCGTGGCTCTCGGGAGTCGTACTCCGTGGCTCTCGGGAGTCGTACTCCGTGGCTCTCGGGAGTCGTACTCCGTGGCTCTCCGGAGTCGTGCTCCGTGGGTCGGAACCGCGTGGATCAGGCGTGGGTGACCTGTTCGAGCTGTGGCGGCGGGAGGCGTCGGACGAAGGGCGCGGCGACCACGGCGATGAGGGCGAGCACACCGCCCAGCACGAATGCGGTCTGCGCACCCGAGGCCTGGGCCTCGGCCGTGCCGGAGCCGGCGGCGGCGTCGGCGCCGATCGTGAGCGCGGCGACGAGCAGCGCGGTACCGGCGGCACCGGCGAGCTGCTGCAGCGTGTTCATGATCGCGCTGCCGTGGCCGTAGAGCCGCGGCGGCAGGGCGCCTAGCGAGACGGTCATCAGCGGGGTCATGAGCATGGCCATGCCGATGCAGAACACCACGTGCATCGCGATCACGAGCCCGATCGACGTGTCGGTGCCGACGGTGCTCAGCCACCACTGGCCGGCTGCCAGCAGGAGCGCGCCCGGGGTCACGATCGGGCGCGGCCCCACGGCGTCGTAGATGCGGCCGACGATCGGCGAGATCACGCCCTGGACGAGACCGCCGGGCAGCAGGATCAGGCCGGTCGTCAGGATGCTCACCCCGAGCCCGGCCTGCAGGTAGATCGGCAGGACGACGACGGTGCCGAGCATGGTCGCCATGGCGATGACGACGATGACGATCGAGATGCGGAAGTGGGGCACCTCGAACGGATTCAGGTCCAGCAGTGCGGTGCCGGTGCGCTCGAGGCGCTTCTGGCGCGCGACGAAGAGGCCGAGGGCAACGACGCCGACGATCAGCGCGGCCGCGGGGCCGACGATGGTGCCGTCGAGGAGGGACGCGACGTTCGCGAGGCCGTAGACCAGGCCGCCGAAGGCGAAGACCGAGAGGACGACCGACACCACGTCCAACGGCGCCGTGCGGGTCCTGCCGGTGTTGCGGAGGAGGAGCAGGCCCGCCGCGAAGGCGACGATCGTGATCGGAAGCATGAGACCGAACAGCCAGCGCCAGCTCATGGAGTCGACGATGATGCCGGAGACGGTGGGGCCGATCGCGGGCGCGACCGAGATGACGACGGAGTTCAGGCCCATGACGGTGCCGCGGTGGGCGACGGTAACCGTGGTGATGGTCGTGGTCGTCAGCAGCGGCAGGATGACCGCCGTGCCACCGGCCTGGACGACGCGGGCGAGCAGCATGACCTCGAAGCCGGGGGCGGCGGCGGCGAGCGCGGTGCCGGCGATGAAGAGGATCATGGCGGCGGTGAACAGGGTTCGGGTCGAGAACCTCTGCAGCAGGAAGCCCGTGGTGGGGATGACCACGGCCATCGTCAACATGAAGCCGGTGGTGAGCCACTGGACGGTGGCGGCGGAGACCGAGAAGTCCCCCATGAGTTGCGGGAGCGCAACACTGAGCACCGTCTCGTTGAGGATCATGATCAGGGCGGAGACCACCAGCACGCCGATCACCTGAGCGATGTGCCGCGTGGAGGTGAGCCCCTCCGACGCGCCGGGGGCCGCGCCGGCCGGGCGCGTGTCTTTCAGTTCGAGGTTCGTCATCGACACCTTCGCTTCTTCGGTCGTGGACCGGTCAATGATGTCACAGAGTGACGAAGTGTCATGATGTGACATCAATCGCCTTGTCGGGTGCAGTGGGGGCGTGGGGTCACCCGTGTCCGGACATGCAGGCAGGAAAATTGTCACCAAGAAAGTATTCTTGACACTCTGTCAGTGAAGCGCATACGGTGTTGCGTGACTCACGTGTTGCGGCTCACACCCGGGCGCATGTCCGCCGACGTCCTGTCCGAGGACGCGTCCGGTGGGGCGTCTTCGACGTGGTCGTGCCGAACGCGTCACAGCCCTGACCATCACTCACGAGGGAATGATCGAATGTCTCTGCAAAACAAGGGGATTCTGATCCAGGCCGGGCTCGGCGCGGTGCTCGTCACCGTCGTGATGATTCCGTTCCAGTCCCTGACCCCGCTCGCGCTCTACAGCCCGATGCTCATCCTGCCCGTCATGCTGTTCTTCACGCTGCAGGCACCACCGCGGGCCCTGCTCGGCATGTTCCTCAGCTTCGTGTTCGGCGTTGCCTGGGGCGCAGTGTTTCTCGCCGTCCAGAGCGCCCTGCCCGGCGTACCGCTCGAGCTCGTGATGGGCATCGGAGTGGCGTGCGTGATCTTCCTCGTCCTCGCGGTGCACCCGCTCGTATTCGGCCGCACCCCGCTCGGCATGGTCCCCGCCGTGCTGCTCGGCGTCGTGGAGACGCTGCTCGTGACGAACCTGTCGGTTCTGCTGCCCGACGGTGCGCCCGTGCCGAACCTGCGGTGGCTCGTCGTGATCTTCGGTTACGGCTGCGTCATGACCCTGATCCTCGTCCTCGTGCAGGACAAGATCATCGGGGCCCTGCTCGGTGCGCAGTGGCGTTCCGCGCCCACCGACGAGGCGCCGAGCTCCCAGATCCCGCCCACCCCGCCGGTGCGTCCGTCCCCCCCTCCGACGGCCTGATCCGCCGCGGTTGAGCCGTGTCCGAACGGCATCGGCCGTCGGCTCCGGTGGATCGGGCCGGCCTGCCGGCGCAGCAAGTCGACGGTGGACCGACTGTCATGGAATGTGCGCCGCCCGGCCGACCCGATCCCGGGTAAGGTACCCGCCCGTCGACACTTTCACACCAACGGAGCCCGGGGAACCGGTGTGAGGTTTCTCGCGCCCGGAACGGACGTCGCAGGGCCGGCATCCGATTCCGGATGCCGGCCCTGCGATGCGAGCGAGTCAGCCGCGGTTGAGCAGCTTGCGCATGGCGTCGGCCGCGCCCTTGACGAGCGTGTCGCGCGGGAAGCCGCTGCGCTTGACCGCCGCGTCGTAGTTGCCGCCGGCCACCCACACCGGCCCGTCGGTGAGGTGTTCGAGCCCCTCGCGGGCCACATCCTCCGGCTCGGCGACGAGCATGCCGGGGATGTCGAAGTTCAGCCCGGCGCGGATCATCGCCGGGGTGCGGGTCACGCCGAGAACGAGTTCGACGACGTGTACCCCGTGCGGGGCGAGCTCGAGCCACAGGCTTTCGGCGAACACGCGACTGAACGCCTTGGACGCCGCGTAGATGCTCTGGTGTTCCGCCCCCATGTAGCCGGCGAGCGAACCGAGCAGCATGATGCCGCCCCGGCCGCGCTCCTTCATCTTCGCGCCGAACAGGTGCGAGAGTTCGAGCTGCCGATGGATGTTGAGGTCGATGACGCCACGGAAGCCGTCGAGGTCGCCGGTGACGAACTCGTTGCCATAGCTGTTGGCGCCGGCGTTGAAGATGAGCAGGCCCACCTCGACGTCGTCGGTCGCCTGCCGGATCTGCTCGACGGCGTCGGGGGAGAGCAGGTCGAGTGCCAGGGTGCGGACCTGGACGCCGTTGCTGCGTACCTTCTCCGCGGTCTCCTCGAGCGGGCCGGGCTTGCGGGCGATGAGCACCAGATTCAGCCCCGCCTTGCTCAGCTCGTCGGCGAAGGCGGAGCCGACGCCCTCGGAGCCGCCGGCGATGACGGCCCATGGGCCGTAGTGCTGGACGTCGATCACGAAAGTTCCTTTCCGGCTGACTTACTGGACGATCGGTCCCGGGACCGGGGTGTCGTCGAGGACGGTGAGGCGGCCTTCGGTCGCGGCCCACGTGATCGTCTCGGCGAGCTTCGCGCAACCGCGGCGCGGAGCCCCGGGCCGGGAGTCCTGCCCACCCTGCTCACGCATCTCGGGGCACCGGGACCGCGCCTGCTCGTTCCACTGGACGGAGGTGTGCTCCCAGCTGTTCTTGGCGACGAGAACCCGGGCGCCGCACTCAGTGCACTGCAGGGGTTGCATCGGTGGTCGCCGCCTCCTCGGCTGCCGTCCTGCGGGCGAGGTTCTCCTCGACCTCCTTCATCCACGCCGCCACCGGGCGGGTGGTGTCCATCTCGAACTCGAACCGCTCGGTCATCTCCGGCTTGACGTCGGCCGCGTCCACGTAGAACTGCTCGTACCAGCGGCGCAGCTGGTAGACCGGGCCGTCCTCGTCGCACAGCAGCGGATTCTCGATGCGCGTCTTGTTCTTCCAGATCTCGACGTCCTGCTCGAAGCCTCGGGCGATGAAGTCACCGAACTTGCGGGCCGTCTCGTCGGCCGAGTCGCCGAGGGCGTCCGACTTCTTCACGATGATCCCGTACATCAGGACGAACTTGTTCTCGGTGACGGGGTAGTGGCAGTTGAGCAGCACCGAGTCGATATCGTAGCCCTCGTACTTGTACTGCAGGTCGTCGATCATGAACGACGGCCCGAAGTACGCCGCCTCGGAGCGGCTGCCGACGAGCTTCGGCTGGCCGTCGGCGTGCGGCCGCATGTCCTCCCGCGCCTGACCGTGCATGATCTGCGTCGCGACGTGCCCCTCGAAGATGTTCTTGAAATACGTGGGGAACGAGTAGTGCACGTAGAAGAAGTGCGCCATGTCGACGATGTTGTCGATGATCTCGCGGCAGTTGGTGTCGACCTCGGTGGTGTACCAGACCCAGTCGGTCCACTCGTCGCTCGTCGCGCCGGCGATACGGGGAATGGTCACGTCGGCCGGCGGCGGGTTGCCCTCGGGGTCGTTCCAGACGAACAGCATCCCGTCCTGATCGAGCGTGTGCCAGGCGCGGGTCTTCGCGATCGGCGGAACGCGGCGGGCGTAGGGGATTGCGGTGCAACGTCCGTTGCCGCCCCAGCGCCAGTCGTGGAACGGGCAGGCCACCGAGTCGCCCTTGATCGTGCCCTGGCTGAGGTCGCCGCCCATGTGCCGGCAGTACGCGTCGAGGATCTTCAGGTCGCCGTTGCTGTCGGCGAACACGACGAGCTTGGTGCCGAAGGCATGGACCGAGTGCGGCGTGCCGTCCTTGAAGGACTCGGACAGGCCGAGGCAGTGCCAGCCGCGGGCGAACCGGGTGGGCGCGGAACCGGCCTCGATCTCGCGAACTTCGACGTCGTCGGACTTGCTGGAGCTCACTGTCGTCCGTCCTTTCGAATGGAATGTCGTATCGGATGGAGCACCTCGGGCACCGGTGCTGTGCGCGGGTGGGCCGGGGGACGGTGGCCGCCTGCGACCGTGTGCTCGACGCTAGGTGAGCCCGCTCACCGGGGATGGAGCGCATCCCACTGTCCGGGACCGTCTGCGGCGGTGCATCCGGACGGCACCGCAGGATGGGGTGCCTGTTCCTGCCACGGTGACCCGTTCGGGTCGCGAAGGAGACACACCGATGTCCGACGACGTGCTGACGAAGGTCCGCGAGCTGCTGCCGTCCATCGCGGAGCGCGCCCGCAGCGTCGACGAAACGCGCCGGGTGCCCGACCAGACCGTCCAGGACCTGGCCGCCGCGGGAGTGTTCCGGATGCTGCAGCCCGCCCGGCACGGCGGTCTGGAGAGCAACCCTGTGCGCTTCTACGAGGTGGTGCGGGCGATCTCGGGTGCCTGCGGCTCGACGGGCTGGGTGGCCTCGATCCTCGGCGTCCACTCGTGGCATCTGGCGTTGTTCGATGCGCGGGCACAGGACGACGTGTGGGGACAGGACGAGTCGACGCTCCTGTCGTCGTCGTACGCACCGGTCGGCGAGCTCGTCCCGGTCGAGGGCGGCTTCGAGCTGTCGGGCAGCTGGCGGTTCTCCTCCGGCTGCGAACACGCGTCCTGGGCGCTGCTCGGGGCGCTCGTCGTCGGGGCCGAGGGCCGGCCGGTGGACTTCATGACGGTGCTCGTGCCGCGCACCGACTACCGGATCCAGGACGTGTGGGACGTCGTCGGCATGCGCGGCACCGCGAGCAACGAGATCACCGTGGAGAAGGCGTTCGTCCCGCACCACCGGACGGTGCGCAACTACGAGCTCGCGCAGCTGCGGGCCCCCGGGCACAAGGTCAACCCGGGGCCGCTGTTCAGGCTGCCGTTCGCGGCGGTCTTCACCACCGCCGTTGCCGCGCCGGTCATCGGGACGGTCGCCGGATGCTACGAGCAGTACCTGAGCGCGATGCGCGACCGGGTGCGCCTGAGCCTGGGTGGAGGCCGGTTCGCCGAGGACCAGTTTGCGCAGGTCGCCGTCGCCCGCGCCGCGTCCGAGATCGACGCGGCGATCCTGCAGACGGACCGCAACATCCGCGAGTTGTACGAGCTGGCCGTGGCCGGGGAGCCGCTGCCGACGAGCATGCGGCTGCGGGTGCGCCGCGATCAGGTGCGCGGCACCGAGCGCGCCGTCGAGGCGATCGATCTGCTGTTCAAGACCGCGGGCGGCAACTCGCTCGGCCGCGGCAACCCCGTCGAGCGGGCGTGGCGCGACGCGCATGCCGGCAGCGTGCACGTCGCCAACGATCCCGAACGTGCCCTCGCCCTGTACGGCCGGGGCGTGTTCGGGCTGCCGGTGGAGGACAACCTCGTCTGAGCCGGTCCTTCCCGCGCGCGTCGATGCTTCCTGCGCGCGTCGGAACACGCAAGTAAGCACCGTGCCGCGCAACCACATGGGATCGCCCGGTTCGGTATCCTCCATCTGGCCTGGGCGTGGACGTCGAACCCGGACGCAGGGATGCGGCACAGTCCAGGGCAGGTCCCACTGAGCGGAAGATTTCTGCCGGCACGATGCAGGATGAGGGACGCTGGGCGGCACGGCGTAGCCGCAGGTACGAGACGACGGAGGAACCACGGTGCCGAGAGTTGCCGAAGCGCGGGACGCCGCGGAGCCGACGTCCGCCGAGCAGCGCGCACGGTTCGGCCGCATCCTCGACGCGGCGGCGCGCCTGGCGACCGAGAAGGAACTCGAGCGGGTGCAGATGCACGAGGTCGCGAAGATGGCCGGCGTCGCCATCGGCACCCTGTACCGCTACTTCCCGTCCAAGACGCACCTGTTCGTGGCGGTGATGGTCGACCAGATCGAGCAGATGAGCGACCGGATGACCCAGCGCCCGAACCCGGATTCGACGCCGCAGGAGGCCATCTACGAGGCTCTCGTGCGGGCCACCCGGGCGCTGCGGCGACGGCCGTTGCTGGCGGCGGCGATGATCCAGTCCACGAGCACCGCCAAGGCCACGGCCATCCCCGACGTCGCCAAGATCGACCGCCGGTTCCGGGAGGTCCTCTACCGCGCGGCCGGGCTCGAGTACGTCACCGAGCGGGATGCGACGCTCGTGCGGGTGCTCGAGCAGGCGTGGTTCGGGATCATCCAGTCGAGTCTCAACGGCCGGATCTCGGTGCCGGATGCGGAGTCGGACCTGCGCGTGGCCTGCGAGCTGCTGCTCGCGGGTCTGTCGAACGCGCGGCCCGCTCCGTCCGCCTGACGCCGGTCCGCTCCGGTCCCCGCCGGGGCGCCGTGCCCGCCCAGTACTGAAATGAATTCTTCTATCGACGATGGTCGCGCGGGCCGGTCGACTGCGCGACGTGCGCATGCATACTGGTAGTTCATTGCGAGAGCAGCCTCGCCGCCGACAGGCCATTGTCTCGGCGTAGTCAATAGAATACATTACAAAAATGAACGCGTTCCCGGTTCGTCCGTCGGCGCGTCCGATTGCCTTCCAGCCCAGCACTCACGTTCCGAGGAGCTTGTTCATGACCGAGGTAGTCATCGTCGAGGCGGCGCGCACCCCCATCGGCCGCCGCCGGGGCGCCCTGGCCGGTCTGCACCCGGCCACCCTGCTCGGCACCGCACAGCGCGCCGTGCTCGACCGCGCCGGCCTCGCCCCCGACCAGGTGGGTCAGATCGTCGGCGGCTGTGTCACCCAGGCCGGGGAACAGTCCAACAACATCACCCGGCAGGCGTGGCTGCACGCCGGCCTGCCCTACGGCACGGCCGCCACATCGATCGACTGCGCGTGCGGCTCCTCCCAGCAGGCCGTCCACATCGTCGCCGGCCTCATCGCCTCCGGGCAGATCTCCGCGGGCATCGGCTGCGGTGTCGAGTCCATGAGCCGTGTCTTCCTCGGCCAGGCACTCACCCCGGAGACCGGCAACCCGTATCCGGACGACTGGACCATCGACATGGGCGACCAGTTCACGTCGGCCGAGCGCATCGCCACCCATCGCGGCATCAAGCGGGGTGACACCGACGCCTTCGGCCTCGAGTCGCAGCGCCGCGCCGCCCGGGCCTGGGCCGAGGGCCGGTTCGACCGCGAGATCGTGCCCACCGAGGCGCCCGTCCTCGCCGACGGCGTGCCCACCGGGGAGACCGCCGTCGTCACCCGCGACGGCGGCCTGCGCGAGACCACCGCCGAGGGGCTGGCCGCCCTGAAGCCCGTCGTGGAGGGCGGCATCCACACTGCCGGGTCGGCGTCGCAGATCAGCGACGGCGCCGCCGCCGTCCTGCTGACCAGCGCGCAGCGCGCACAGGAACTGGGCCTGCGGCCCCGCGCACGCATCGTCGCCTCGGGAATGGTCGGGTCGGACCCCTACTACCACCTCGACGGCCCGATCGACGCCACGCGGAACGTCCTGGCCAAGGCCGGCATGACACTGGGCGACATCGATCTCGTCGAGATCAACGAGGCGTTCGCGTCGGTCGTGCTGTCGTGGGCGCAGGTGCTCGGCGCCGACCTGTCCAAGGTCAACGTCAACGGCGGCGCCATCGCCCTCGGCCACCCGGTCGGCTCGACCGGCGCCCGGCTCCTCACCACCGCACTGCACGAGCTCGAACGATCCGACCGGTCCACGGCACTGGTCACCATGTGCGCGGGCGGCGCACTGTCCACCGCCACCGTCATCGAACGCATCTGACCACACCATCGAATCCACGAGGCCGACATGACCATTGGACTGACAGACGAGGATCGCGACCTGCGCGACTCGGTGCGGAGCTGGGCCGCCCGGCACGTCACCCCCGAGGTGCTGCGTGAGGCCGTCGAGGCCAAGACCGACACCCGCCCGGCGTTCTGGGGCTCGCTCGCCGAGCTCGGGGTGCTCGGCCTGCACCTTCCCGAGGAGGTCGGCGGTGCCGGATGCGGCCTCGTCGAACTCGCCGTCGTCACCGAGGAACTCGGCCGGTCGATGGTGCCGGGCCCGTTCCTGCCGACCGTGCTGACCGCGGCCGTGCTGCGCGACGCCGGCCGGACCGGCGAGCTCGCCGGCCTCGCGGACGGATCCACGCTCGCCGGCATCGCCCTCGACCCGGGCACGCTGCAGGTGGAGCGCGGCGCCTCGGGCGCCACGCTGTCCGGCCGGTCCGGGTACGTGCTCGGCGGCCACACCGCCGACCTGCTGCTCGTCGCCGCCGAGGACGCCGGCAACCGGGCCTGGGTGCTGCTGCGCCGGGACGGACTCGAGCTCGAGGACCTGCCCAGCCACGATGTGGTGCGCGGCAATTCGCAGATCGTGGTGGACGGTTTCGCGCTCGCCGCGGCGGACGTGCTGCGGATCGAGCCGCAGCGGGTCACCGACCTCGCCGCCACTCTGTTCGCGGCCGAGGCGTCCGGAATCGCGGACTGGTGCGTGCGCACCGCGGCCGACTACGCCGCCGTGCGCCGCCAGTTCGGCCGCCCGATCGGCCAGTTCCAGGGCGTCAAGCACCGGGCGGCGCGCATGCTCACGCTCGCGGAGCAGGCCCGCGTGTGCGCGTGGGACGCCGCCCGCGCGCTGACGCCCGGCGCTGCCGACGCCGACGAGGCGTCCCTCGCGGCCGCCGTCGCCGGCGCCACCGCCCCCGAGGCCGCCTTCGCCGTGGCCAAGGACTGCATCCAGATCCTCGGCGGCATCGGCTACACGTGGGAGCACGACGCGCACCTGTATCTGCGTCGCGCACAGTCGCTGCGAATCCTGCTGGGCTCCACCGCGTCCTGGCGCCGGCGCGTCACCGAT
This sequence comes from Rhodococcus sp. M8, assembly GCF_015654185.1. Taxonomy (NCBI): domain Bacteria; kingdom Bacillati; phylum Actinomycetota; class Actinomycetes; order Mycobacteriales; family Nocardiaceae; genus Rhodococcus; species Rhodococcus sp. M8. The sequence goes on along the minus strand of NZ_CP064065.1, from coordinate 2,710,411 downwards.
CTCACCCGCCGCGGCGCCCGCCGCGTCCTCGGCATCGACCTGCCGCCGGAGGCGGAGCAGATCCGCACCGGGGTGCGTGACGAACTCGCCCCGGCCGTCGACCTCGGCGGCGGCGAACGCACGCGGTATCTCGCGGAGAAGGGATACACCGCACCGCATCTGCCCGCACCCTGGGGCAAGGGCGCCGACGCCGTCACCCAGCTGGTGATCGCCGAGGAGCTGCGCGCGGCGAACCTGACGCCGCACGACATGATCATCGGCAACTGGGTGGTGCCGACCCTCATCGCGCACGGCAGCCCCGAGCAGCAGCGACGGTTCGTGCCGCCGTCCCTGCGGGGCGAGATCGTCTGGTGCCAGCTGTTCTCCGAGCCCGGCGCCGGCTCCGACCTCGCGTCGCTCACCACCAAGGCCACCAAGGTCGACGGCGGATGGGTGCTGCAGGGACAGAAGGTGTGGACCTCGATGGCGCGCGATGCCCACTGGGGCATCTGCCTCGCCCGCACAGACGCCTCGGTGCCCAAGCACAAGGGCCTGTCGTACTTCCTCGTCGACATGCGCAGCAGCGAGGGGCTCGACATCCGCCCGCTGCGCGAGATCACCGGCGAGGCCCTGTTCAACGAGATCTTCATCGACAACGTGTTCGTTCCCGACGACTGCCTCGTCGGCGAGCCCGGCGACGGCTGGAAGCTCGCCCGCACCACCCTCGCCAACGAACGCGTCTCCCTCTCGCACGACTCGTCCCTCGGCTCCGGGGGTGAGGCCCTCCTCGAGCTGGCGGCCGGACTGCCCGGCGGCCTCGACGACGAGCAGGCCACCACGCTCGGAAAGGTGCTGTGCGACGCCCAGACCGGCGGTCTGATGGGCCTGCGCACCACGCTGCGGTCCCTCGCCGGGGCCCAGCCGGGAGCCGAGTCCTCGGTCGCGAAGCTGCTCGGCGTCGAGCACATCCAGCAGGTGTGGGAGGTCGCGATGGACTGGGCCGGGCCGCGCGCCCTGCTCGGCGGGCAGCACCGCCGGTCGGCGACGCAGATGTTCCTCAACTCGCAGTGCATGTCGATCGCCGGCGGCACCACCAACGTTCAGCTCAACATCATCGGCGAGCGGCTGCTCGGCCTGCCCCGCGACCCCGAACCCGGAAAGTGAGCACGGCGATGACATCGACGCAACGAGGCACCGGTTCCGCGGACGAAGAGGAGAACTGACCGTGCCCATCGACCCGAACGTCGCCCTGTCCGCCGAACCCGCGGTACGCGAAGCGATCTGGACCGACCGCGACGTCATGCTCTACCACCTCGGTCTCGGCGCCGGGGGCGACGGACTCGACCCGGCCGAGCTGAGCTGGGTGTACGAGAAGAACCTGCGCGTGCTCCCGACCTTCGCAATGGTCGCCGGTCAGGGGATCTCGGCCGGCGCGCTGAAGCCGGCCGGAATGAACCTGCCCGGCATCGACATCGACCTGCGCCGGATCCTGCACGGTGGGCAGTCGCTGCAGGTGCACGCACCGATCCCCACCTCCGGCACGGCGCACATCTCGTCGCGGGTGGCGCACGTGTGGGACAAGGGCAAGGCCGCGGTCATCGTGCTGGAGCAGTCCGCCGCCACCCCCGAGGGCGCCCCGCTGTGGACCACCGGCATGCAGATCTGGGCCCGGGGCGAGGGCGGCTTCGGCGGTGAGCCCGGACCGGAAGCGGCCCAGTCGATTCCGGATCGGGAGGCGGACGCGGTCCTCGTCTCCCCGACGAGCCCGCGGCAGGCGCTGCTGTACCGGCTCAGCGGCGACATGAACCCGCTGCACGCCGATCCGGCGTTCGCGCGGGCCGCCGGCTTCGACCGGCCGATCCTGCACGGCCTCGCGTCGTACGGCATCGTGTGCAAGGCCGTCGTCGACGGCATCCTCGACGGCGATCCCACCCCGGTGCGGGACTTCTCGGTGCGGTTCGCCGGCTCCCTGTTCCCGGGCGAGACCCTCGAGACCGCCGTCTGGCGCGACGGCGACCGGCTGACGCTGCTCGCCACCTGCCCGGAGCGCGACGGCGCCCCCGTCCTCACCCACGCCACGATGGAGGTCCGCTCGTGAAGACCGGCACCCATCCCACCGCCGCCACCCACGCGCACCGCACGGTGCTGACGTCGGCGCCGCAGGACGCACCCGTCGACCGGGCCACCGCCGCCGCGCGGCGCGTGGTCGACGCCATGCTGCGCACCGACCGGGGCAACGCCAACCTCGACCGCGTCGCCGAGGAACTCGACAGCATCGCCGACCACCTCGAGGAGCACGCACCCGCCGTCGCCGAGCGGCTGATCGACATGTGGAACGGCGAGGGTGTCACCCGGCACGACCCGGTCACCGGCCCCGAGAACGCGATCGCGCCGCCCCTGGTCCTCGAGGGCCTCGAGGACGGCTCGGTACAGGGCACCGTCACGCTCACGCTGCCGTATCAGGGCCCGCCCGGGTGCGTGCACGGCGGCGTGTCCGCGCTGATCCTCGACCACGTGCTCGGCGTCGCCAACGCCTGGGGCGGCAAGTCCGGCATGACGGCGAACCTCGTCACGAACTACCACCGGCCGACGCCGCTGTTCGAGCCGCTCGTCGTCACCGGCCGGCTCGTCTCCGTCGACGGCCGCAAGATCCGCACCGTCGGCAGCATCGCGACGACCGACGGGCAGCTGTGTGTCTCGGTGGAGGGGCTGTTCGTCGACAAGACGGTGCCGCGGCCCCGCTAGGAGGAGAACACCGATGGGAGCACTCGAAGGCCGGGTCGCGCTGGTCACCGGCGCCGGTATGGGCATCGGCCGGGGCATCGCCGCGGCGTTCGCGCGGGAGGGCGCGGACGTCGTCGTCGCCGAGATCGACGAGACGGCCGGCGCCGGCACGGCCCGGTGGCTGCGGGACGAGTGGGGCGTGCGCGCCCACTTCCAGCGCACCGACATCACCGACAAGGGCCAGGTCCACGCGATGGTCGACGCCGCGGTCGAGCGGTTCGGCCGCCTCGACATCCTCGTCAACAACGCGTGGCGCAGCTCCGGTTACGCCCGGTTCGAGAACATGACCGACGAGCAGCTGCGCGGCGGCTTCGACATGGCGGTGATGGCCGCGTTCTGGGCGATGCGGCGCGCCCTGCCCGAACTCGAGCGTCGCGGCACCGGCCGGGTGATCAACCTGTGCTCCCTCAACGGCGTCAACGCGCACATGTACTCCGTGCAGTACAACGCCGCCAAGGAGGCGCTGCGCACCCTCACCCGCACCGCCGCGCGGGAATGGGCGCCGAAGCAGATCTGCTGCAACGTGATCTGCCCGGGCGCGCAGAGCGAGGCGTTCCGGCGGGTGGCCGAGGCCAACCCGCAGATGGCGGCCGCGTCGGCGGCGGCCAACCCGATGGGCCGGATCGGCGATCCGGTCGAGGACATCGGGTCCGTCGCGGTGTTCCTCGCCGGCGACGCCTCCCGCTACGTGACGGGCAACACGCTGTTCGTCGACGGCGGCGCCCACATCAACGGTGTCCAGTGGGCGCCGCAGGTGGACTGAGCCCGTCGCCGACAACGGTCCCGGACATCGACAACTGTCGCGACGTGTGTCGGTGTCCGGTTCCGTCCACCGCACCTGTTCGACGGGACGCGGGCCCCGAATCCGGGCGCGACCACAGCGTCGACCTCCCCCCGCGACCGAACCGTGACCGACGCCGACGAGGATGGAGCGGACACGAGTCGGTGAGTGGCGGGAGGCGTGGGCGGCGATGAGGCCGAGCAGGTGCGTGCGGTGCGGCCGGGTAATGGGCCCGTTCGAGGAGCGGATCCACGATCGGTGCGCGCGGTGCGCGGGCCCGGCACCGCGCTCGTCGGCACCGCGCTGGGCGGCACCGCGCTCGTCGGCACCGCGCTGGGCGGCACCGCAGCGCGACGCCGGACCCACGCCCTGGCCGCCGTCCGGTGAGCCGCCGCGCCCCGAGCCCGGCCCCGGGTCCCTGCTGCAGAGGCTTCGGCGCTCCCGACTGCACTGGCGTCGTCCCGCCCCCGCACCGCCGCCGCGCGTCCCGGTCCCGCCGCCGAATCCCTGGCTGCGCCGGGCGAAACGCGCGGCCGCGGCGCTCACGGTGGTCGCGTTCGTCACCGTCGTCGCGGCCTCGTCGCTGCGCGTGTGGACGCCGTCGTCGTCGCGGTTCATGCGGATCGACGACGGTCCGATCGCCTACCAGTACGTCTCGCTCGACCATGTCAGCCGGTACGTCGTCGCGTCGGTGATCGCGCACGAGGACGACCAGATGGGCCTGCGGGCACAGGCGTTCCACTGGGGTGACTTCGCCGACCGCGCCCGTGCCCATCTGACGGGCGAGGAACAACAGACGTATTCGACGATCCCGCAGCAGCTGGCGAAGAACATGTTCTTCACCCCCGACCAGAGCGCGGTCCGCAAGGCCGTCGAGACGGTGCCCTCGGTGCTGCTGAGTGCGACCCTGCCGGACGCCCGCATCATGGAGCTGTACCTGAACTACGCGCAGTTCGGCCCGGACCTGTACGGGGTGTGCGCGGCCAGCTGGTACTACTTCGACACCCCGCCGTGGGAGATGTACCAGTACCACGCGATGCAGCTGGCCGGCATGCTGCCCAACCCGGAGGACGTGGTGCGCCTGCCCGGCGGCGGTGTCGCGACTCCCGCCGACGCGCAGTACCCGAGCGCGGCGTTCCACATCAACGGCGCCGCGAACGTCGACCTGCCCGCCCGGTTCGCCGGCTGGGGCGGCTGGGAGAACCTCGTCGCGTCGGTCGGGATCGACGACTCGGCCGCCGACCACGCCGACGACCGTCCGAGCGACGACTCGTGCTCGTCGATGCCCGAGCCGGTGCGGCAGCGCCTGGCCGTGGAGGATCCGGGGTTCGTGTCCCGGTCGCAGTAGCCGGACGCGCCGCGACGGACCTGGCGGTTGCGCGCAGCGGTGTTTCTTGCGCACGTACGGACGCGCGTAAGAAACACCTTGCCGCGCAGGAGCATTCGACGACGGCCGCTAGATGCCGACCTCGCGGCGCAGCGTCTTGCCCGTCGCGTTGCGGGGCAGCAGGTCGGAGGTGATCCGCCAGCGCGTGGGCACCTTGAAGTACGACAGCCGCTCGGCCGCGAACTCGCGCAGTTCCTCCTCGGTGACGTGAGCCCCCTCGGCGACGACGACCACCGCCGCGACTTCCTGGCCGAGATCGGGGTGCGGAACGCCGATCACGGCGCACTCGCGCACGGCCGGGTGCTCGTCGAGGGTCTGCTCGATCTCGGTGGGATAGACGTTCTCGCCGCCGCGCAGGATCAGGTCGGAGCGACGGCCCGTCAGTCGCAGCCGGCCGTTCTCGATGACGCCGTAGTCGCCGGTGCGCAGCCACCGGTCCGGGGTGATGGCCGCGGCCGTGGCCTCCTCGTCCTCCCAGTAGCCGAGCATGACGAACGGGCTGCGCACGCACACCTCGCCCTCCACGCCGTCCGGCAGCCATTCGCCGAACGGGTCGCGGATCTCGAGGCTCACGGTGATGATCGGCCGGCCCAGGGTGCCGGGGAACGCCTCGAGGTCCTGGGAGTTGGCCACCGCGATGGCGGTGCTGCACTCGGTGAGGCCGTAGCTGTCGACGAGGGCGTTGCGGGCGAACGGCACCTTCTCGCGCAGCCGGTCCTTGAACGCGATCGACGACGGCGCCGACGCGAGCGCGAACGCCGTCAGCGACGACAGGTCGTACTTGCCGAGGTCGTGGTGCTCGAGCAGCCGCGACGCCATGGTGGGGACCGCACCCCAGTTGGTGACGCGTTCGCGCTCGATGAGGCCGAGCACCTTGTCGACGTCGAACGAGCCCTGGTGCATGATCACGGCGCTGCCCGTCGCCAGGCGCGGGACGACCAGGTTGTGCAGGCTCGCGATGTGGAACAGCGGCGAGGTGAGCAGGTAGCGCAGGTCGCTGGGGACGTCGTCGCCGGCGGTCCGCCCGGTGAACGCGGCGAGCAGGGCGTCGCTGAACCGGTGGTAGTCCACGACGGCGAGCAGGTTGCGGTGCGAGTGCAGCGCGCCTTTGGGCCGGCCGCTGGTGCCGCTGGTGTACAGGATAACGGACGGGTCGTCCTCGTCGATGTCGACGCGCGGCGGCACGGCGTCGGGGAACTGCGCGATCAGCCGGGGCAGGTCCTCCTCCATCGTCAGGACCGTGATCCCACCGGTGTCGACGTCGGCCAGGGCCGCGGCACGCTTGGCGTCGACGACGAGGATCTTCGGCCGGCTGTGCTTCAGGCCGTACTCGATCTCCCGCGGCACCCACCATCCGTTGAGGCCGACGGTGATGGCGCCGAGCACCTGGCTCGCCCAGAACGCGATCACCCATTCGGGGGTGTTCGCTCCCAGGATCGCGACCCGGTCACCCTTCTCCACGCCGTACCGCTCGCGCAACGCGTGGGCGAGGGAGTACGCCGCGGCGGCGTGCTCGGTGAACGACAGCCGGCGGTCGGCGGTGACGAGGTAGTCCCGGTCGCCCCAGCGCAGGGAGTCGGCGAGCAGGTCGCCCACGGCCTTGCCGCGGTTCTTCATCACCGGCATCGAGGCGCCGAGCACCTCTTCCTCGACGATCTCGAACCGGCCACCCGGGCCGGTGAGGCGGGAGACGACCTCGTCGAGGTACAGCCGGGGATCTGCGGACGCAGTCATGCGGGGACCTTTCCTTCGTGTCACGTGAATACCGTGTCACCTGCTGCGATGGACCTGGAACCCCACCCCGGCCGCGGCCGCGTGTGAGGCGTGCCACTGCAATTTCTCATGCCGGATCGCGGCCGCGGAAGTGGTTACCACTGAGCGGGACTTCCCGTGATCCACCCGACAGCCGGGGCTACGTTCGGCGCAGAATCGCTGCCGGAGGAGCAACCGCATGTCCACATTTCTCGACAACCCGACGACGAGGATCGATCCCTTCGCCCCCGCGAAGCTCGGTCCGCTGACCCTGCGCAACCGGGTCATCAAGGCGGCCACGTTCGAGGGGCTCACCCCGAAGGGGCTCGTCACCGACGAGCTCATCGAGTTCCACCGCCGGCCCGCCGCCGGCGGCGTCGGCATGACGACGGTCGCGTACTGCGCCGTCGCGCCGGACGGCCGCACCGCGCCCGGCCAGCTGCAGTGGACCGACGAGACCCGGCCCGGCATGCGCAGGCTCACCGACGCGATCCACGCCGAGGGCGCCGCGGTGTCGGCGCAGATCGGGCACGCCGGACCGGTCGCCGCCGCCAAGTACCTGGGCACCCCCGCCCTCGGGCCGAGCCGCGCCTTCCGCATGACGACCCAGAACTTCAGCAAGCCCGCGACCAAGGCGGACATCGCCCGCATCACCGAGGGCCACGCCGAGGCCGCGCGCCGCGCCGTCGAGGCCGGGTTCGACGCGGTCGAGATCCACTTCGGGCACAACTACCTGATCAGCTCGTTCCTGAGCCCGAAGATCAACAAGCGCAAGGACGAGTACGGCGGCTCGCTCGAGAACCGCGCGCGCTTCGCGCGGGAAGCCGCCCGCGCCGTCCGCGACGCCGTGGGAGACAGGATCGCGATCCTCGCCAAGCTCAACATGGACGACGGTGTGCCCGGCGGCTTCTGGCTCGACGAGTCGATCCAGGTGGCCAAGTGGCTCGAGGCCGACGGCTCCCTCGACGCCCTCGAGCTCACCGCCGGCAGCTCCCTGCTCAACCCGATGTACCTGTTCAAGGGCGACGCGCCGCTGCGCGACTTCGCCGCCGTGATGCCGCAGCCCACGAAGCTCGGGATCCAGCTGGTGGGCAAGCACTTCCTGCGCGAGTACCCCTACCGCGACGGCTACCTGCTCGAGGACGCCAAGCAGTTCCGGTCGCAGCTGAAGATGCCGCTGGTGCTGCTCGGCGGCATCACCAACCGGGCGATCATCGACGAGGCGATGGCCGAGGGCTTCCAGTTCGTCGCCGCCGCGCGGGCGCTGCTGCGCGAGCCGGATCTCGTCAACCGCATGCAGGAGGACGCGGCCGCCGCGTCGCTGTGCAACCACTGCAACAAGTGCATGACCGCCATCTACGGGGGCACCCACTGCGTGCTCCGGACGGCGTGAAGGGAGCCGCGACGATGACGAGCACCGTGAACCCCCGCGCCGCCGCAACGGAGACGGGGGTGCAGCGCGCCACCATCGCCGAGATGCTGCTCGACCGCGTCGGCGACGACCGGCTCGGCCTGCGGACCCGGGAGCAGGACTGGACCTGGGACGCCGTGGTGCGCGAGAGCGCGGCCCGCGGCGAGCTGGCCCGCGCGCTGCGCGTCGACGGCCCGTTCCACATCGGCATTCTTCTCGACAACGTCCCGGACTTCCTGTTCTGGCTCGGCGGGGCGGCCCTGGCGGGCGCGACGGTCGTCGGCATCAATCCCACGCGCGGCGCGGCGGAGCTCGAGGCCGAGATCCGGTACGTGGACTGCCAGCTCATCGTCACCGACACCGCCGGGATGGCGAAGCTGCGCGGCCTCGACCTGGGCCTCGACGAGGACCGCTTCCTGCTGATCGACGATCCCGACTACGCGGCGCGGCTCGAGCGGGTGGAACCGTCGATCGCCGACGGCGTCGGCGAGGACAGCCTGTTCCTGCTGCTGTTCACCTCCGGCACCACCGGCCGTTCGAAGGCCGTCAAGTGCTCCCAGGGCCGGTTGTCGCGGCTCGCGTACGCCAACACCGCCAAGTACGGGCACCACCGCGACGACGTGGACTACTGCTGCATGCCGCTGTTCCACGGCAACGCGCTGATGGCGCTGTGGGCGCCGGCCCTGGCCAACGGCGCGACGGTGTGCCTGACCCGCAAGTTCTCCGCGTCCGGGTTCCTGCCCGACGTGAAGTTCTTCGGCGCGACGTTCTTCACCTACGTCGGCAAGGCCCTGGCCTATCTGATGGCCACCCCCGAGCAGCCCGACGACGCCGACAACCGGCTCGAACGGGGTTTCGGCACCGAGGCCTCGCCCGAGGACAAGGCCGAGTTCGTGCGCCGGTTCGGTGCGGTGCTGTACGAGGGGTACGGCTCGAGCGAGGGCGCCGGTTCGGTCCGGCTCGATCCGCAGGCCCCGGAGGGCGCCCTCGGCCGGCCCGCCCACGCGGGCATCGCGGTGGTGAACCCCGACACCCTCGAGGAGTGCGCCCGCGCGGTGCTCGACGAGCACGGCCGCGTCCTCAACCCGGACGAGGCGATCGGGGAGATGATCAACAAGGAGGGCGCCCGCGCCTTCGAGGGCTACTACAAGAACGACGTCGCCGACGCGGAGCGGATCCGCAACGGCTGGTACTGGACCGGCGATCTCGGCTACGTCGACGAGGCCGGCTTCATCTACTTCGCCGGCCGCAAGGGCGACTGGATCCGGGTCGACGGCGAGAACACCTCGGCCCTGATGATCGAGCGGGTCCTGCGCCGGCATCCGAAGGTCGTGAGCACCGGCGTCTACGCGGTGCCGGATCCCCGGTCGGGCGATCAGGTGATGGCGGCGATCGAGGTCGAGTCCCTCGCCGGCTTCGATCCGGTCGAGTTCGCCGAATTCCTCACCGGGCAGGCCGATCTCGGTTCGAAGGCCGCGCCGCGGTTCGTACGCGTGTCGACGAACCTGCCGGTGACGGGCTCGAACAAGGTCCTCAAGCGCGAGCTGCAGGCGCAGCGCTGGCACACCACCGAGCCCGTGTACCGGTGGGTGGGACGCGGCGCGCCGGAGTACACCGCGATGAGCGCGGACGACAAGGCCGCGCTCGACCGGGAGTTCGCCGCGCACGGCCGGCAACGGCTGCTGAGCGTGTAGGCGATGCCGGACACCCGCGTCGCCCTCGTCACCGGTGCCAGCCGCGGCATCGGGCGCGAGACCGCCCTCGCGTTCGCCCGGGCCGGCTTCGACGTCGCGGTCACCGCCCGCACGGTCCGCGAGGGCCGGGGCACGGTGCCTCCGCGCACCCGCCGCGACGGCGACGAGCCGATCGCCGTCCCCGGCAGTCTCGAGACCACCGCGGCGGCGATCGAATCGCTCGGGGTGCGGGCACTGCCCGTCCCGATGGACCTGCTCGACGTCGACTCCGTGCGGGCCGCGGGCCGCCGTGTGCTGGACGTGTGGGGCCGGATCGACGTGCTCGTCAACAACGCCTACGCACAGACGAGCGGCAACATGGACCGGCTCCTCGACATCGATCTCGCCGACGCCGCCGCCATGGTGGAGGGCAACTACCTGCACCAGCTGGCGCTGATCCAGACGGTGCTGCCGGCCATGCTCGCCCGCGGCGGCGGCGTCGTGATCGACCTCGTGTCCGGGTCGGCCGCGATCGATCCGCCCGCGCCGCCGGGGGAGGGCGGCTGGGGTCTGTCGTACGCGGCGTCGAAGGCCGCGTTCGCGCGGGTCGCCGGGATGATCAACGCCGAGTACCGCGCCCGCGGCGTCCGGGCGTTCAACCTCAGTCCGGGTTTCGTCGTCACCGAGTCGGGGCGGGCCCGGGGCGGCACCCGCGCGGTGGAGGACGCCGGGTTCGACGCGGTGCCGGCGACGGTGCCCGCCGACGCCGCGGTGTGGCTGGCGACGGTGCCCGACGCGGACCGGTTGCTGGGCAAGGTCGTATGGGCGCCGACGCTGATCGAGAGGATGCCCGCTTCCGCGGTGGAGCGGCGGAACGAGAGGACGGACGTCACGTGAAGCTGGGTGTGGTGGTGCCGGTCGAGCTGGAGCAGAGCGGGGAACCCGAGTGGATTCTCGAATTCGCCCGCGCCGCCGAGAAACTGGGTTTCGACGAGATCTCCGCCGTCGAGCATTCCGTCGTCGTCGCGAACACGGGCAGCGCGTACCCGTATGCGCCGACCGGCAAGTCGCACCTCCCCGACGACTGCGACCTGCCCGACCCGCTCGAGCTGCTGTCGTTCGTCGCCGGCGCCACCACCGACCTCGGGCTCGCGACCGGGGTGCTGGTGCTGCCCAACCACCATCCCGTGGTCCTGGCCAAACGCCTGGCCACCCTCGACCGGCTCGCCCGCGGCCGGGTCCGGATCTGCCTGGGACTGGGCTGGATGCGGGAGGAGATCGAGGCGTGCGGCGGCGACTTCGACCGTCGCGGGAAGATCGCCGACGAGGCGATCGCGGTGATGCGGGCCCTGTGGGCCGGCACCGGTCCGGCCGGGGTGGACTTCGACGGCGAGTTCTTCACGTTCCGCGGCGCCCACAGCTGGCCGAAACCGCACCGCGAGACCGGGGTGCCGCTGTACATCGGTGGGCACAGCGCGGCCGCCGCGCGGCGGGCCGGCCGGCTCGGCGACGGGTTCCAGCCGCTCGGCCTGGCGGGGGAGGACCTCGACCGCGCGATCGGGCGGATGCGCCGCGCCGCCGAGGCGGCGGGCCGCGATCCCGGCACCGTCGAGCTGGTCTTGGGGGCGACCCTGCCGCGGCTGGACGAGGCGCGGATGGACCGGGCCCGGAAGCTGGGGGCGGGGCGGATGGTGTTGTCGGCCTCGCCGAACGCGGGATCGCTGAGCCAGGTCGTCGACGAGATGGCCGCCTGCGCCGAACGCCTCGGCCGGGTCTGACGCCGGGCCGGTTCCCGCTGGCCGAGATGCGCCGCCCGGCCGCCGGCAACGCTGACTAGCGTCCGAGGTCACAACGACATTCGGTCGCTAGGAGAATCGCGATGGATCTGAAGGAATCCCCGGAGCAGGTCGCGCTCAGGAAGGAGCTGCGCGCCTACTTCGCGTCGCTGCTGCCGGAGGACAAGCGCCGCCGTGCCGGTGAGCAGGGGGTGGGCGGCGAGCACTTCCGCGAGGTCGTCACGCTGCTCGGCAAGGACGGCTGGCTGGGGATCGGCTGGCCCACGGAGTACGGCGGGCAGGGCCGCTCCATCGAGGAACAGTTCGTGTTCTTCGACGAGGTGCAGCGGGCGGGCCTGCCCTTCCCGTTCGTCACCGTGAACACCGTCGGACCGACCCTGATGAAATACGGCACGCAGGAACAGAAGGACCGCTTCCTGCCCGGCATCCTCTCCGGCGACATCGTCTTCGCGATCGGCTACACCGAACCGGAGGCCGGCACCGACCTGGCGTCGCTGAAGACCCGCGCGGTGCGCGACGGCGACGAGTGGGTGGTCGACGGCAACAAGATCTTCACCTCGGGCGCGAACACGGCCGACTACGTGTGGCTCGCGTGCCGCACCGACCCGGACGTCCCGAAGCACAAGGGCATCTCGATCCTCATCGTGCCGACCGACGCGCCCGGGTTCTCGTGGTCACCGATCCACACCGTCGGGGGTCTCTCGGTCACCGCCACCTACTACAGCGGTATCCGAATCCCGGACCGGGACGTCGTCGGCGAGGTCGGCGGCGGCTGGCCGCTGATCACCGCGCAGCTCAACCACGAACGCATCGGCCTCGCCGCGATCGGCGGCCGCACCTACGGGCTGTGGCAGCAGGTGCTGGACTGGGCGAAGGAGAACGGCGCCATCGAGATTCCCTGGGTACAGCAGGAGTTCGCTCGCACCCACGCCAAGCTCGAGGCGATGCGGCTGCTGAACTGGAAGATGACCGCCGCCGTCGCGGCCGACACCCTCTCCGGTGCCGACGCGGGCGCGACCAAGGTGTACGGCACGGAGACGCACGTCGACGTGTACCGGACGCTGCTGGGCATTCTCGGGGCCGCCGGCCGGATCCGCCCCGAGTCGCCGGGAGCCGTGCTCGCCGGACAGATCGAGCAGATCTCCCGTCAGGGCATGGTCAACACGTTCGGCGGCGGTGTCAACGAGGTCCTGCGCGACATGGTCGGCACGATGGGCCTGGGCCTGGTGCGGGAGAAGAGGGTCAAGTGAGCGAACTGCTGATCAGGCTGAGGGCGTTCGAGGGGCAGACCCTGACGCCGACGACGTGGGGCCCGGACGCGGTCAACACCCCGATGATCCGGCACTGGGTCGAGACGATGGGTGACACCAGCCCGATCTACCTCGACGACGCCGCCGCCCGCGCCACCGGCCGCGACGGTGCCGTCGCGCCCGCGCTCATGACGCAGGTGTGGACGATGCGCACCTTCACCGACAAGATGGCGAACAACGACCCGTCGCCGGTGTGGACCGACCTGATCGCCACGCTCGACGGCGCCGGCTTCACGTCCGTCGTCGCGACGGACTCGGACTTCGAGTTCTTCGTCGAACTGCGCCCCGGCGAACGGGTTTCACTCACCGAGGTGATCGAATCGATCTCCGAGGAGAAGAGGACCGGGCTCGGCGCGGGTCACTTCGTGACCACCCTCAAGACGTACCGCAACGGGGACGGCGCGGTCGTCGCCACCCAGCGCTGGCGCACCCTGCGCTTCCGGCCGAAGGACACGGCGCAGCCGGAGCCGAAGCGCGAGAGCTCGCCCGGCTCGGAATCCGCCGCCCCGAAGGGTCTGCGCCCGCGTCCGGCGATCAACGCCGACAACGCCTTCTGGTTCGAGGCGGCCAGGGAGCACCGCCTGGTGATCCAGCGTTGCGCGGCGTGCGGCACGCTGCGGCATCCGACCGGGCCGATGTGCGGGCGGTGCCGTTCCCTCGAGTGGGACACCGTCGACGCGTCGGGCCGCGGCACCGTCTACAGCTTCGTCGTCAACCACCACCCGCGGATCCCCGGGTTCGAGTACCCGCTCGTCGTCGCGACGATCGAACTCGAGGAGGGCACCCGGCTGATCGCGAACATGACCGGTGTAGAACCGCACGCGGTCGAGATCGGGATGGCGGTGGAACTGGACTGGATCGACGCCGACCCCGAGTTGACGCTGCCCGCGTTCCGGCCGGCCGCACGGAAGGATTCGTAGATGGATTTCAACTTCAGCGAAGAGCAGGAAGCGATTCGCGGCCTCGCGCACGAGGTCTTCACCGGCAAGGCCGGCATCGATCGGGTCAAGCAGGTCGAGCTGAGCGACGAGCGCCTCGACCGGGAGCTGTGGCGGGAGCTGGCTACCACGGGTCTGCTCGGCGTCGCGCTGCCCGAAGACCTCGGCGGCGGTGGGCTCGGCCTGGCGGAGCTGTACGTCCTGCTCGAACAGCAGGGCCGGCACGTGGCGCCGGTGCCGATCTGGCAGTCGGTGCTCGCCGCGCTCGCCGTCGCCGAGTTCGGCACCGACGACCAGCGCACCGCGCTGGTGCCGGGTGTCGCCGACGGCAGCCGGTTCCTGACGATCGGTCTCGAGGAGTTCGGCCCCTACGTCCCCGGTGACCCGCAGACCACCGCCACGGAGGCCGGTGGCCGGTGGACCCTCACCGGCGCGAAGGCCGTCGTCCCGGTCACCCACGTCGCGTCCCGCGCGATCGTCTCGGCGACCACGCCGGTCGGTGCCGCGCTGTTCGTCGTCGATCTCGCCGGCGCGGGCGTCTCCGTCGAGCAGACGCACTCGACCACCTGGGAGATCTGCGGCAACGTCACGTTCGACTCGGCTCCCGCCGAGCTGCTCGGGCCCACCGACGGCACCGCCGCGCAGTGGCTGCTCGACCGCGTCGAGCTCGCGCTCGCCGCGATCCAGCTCGGTGTCGGCTCGGGTGCCGTCCAGCAGGCCGTCACCTACCTCAACGGGCGCATGCAGTTCGGACGTCCGCTCGCGACGTTCCAGGCCGTGGGCCACCAGCTGGCCGACTGCTATATCGACCTCGAGGCGATGCGCGTGACGCTGTGGCAGGCCGCGTGGCTCCTCGCCGAGGGACAGGACCCCGGCACGTCGGTGCTCGTCGCGAAGTGGTGGGCCACCGACGGCGGCCAGCGCGTCGTGCACCGCACCACGCACGTGCACGGCGGCATGGGCGTCGACACCGACTATCCGGTGCATCGGCACCTGTTGTGGGGCAAGCAGATCGGCGCCACCCTCGGCGGCTCCGCGTCGGATCTGGCGCGCCTGGGCGCCCAGCTCGCCGCCGGCGTCGAGGTGGTCGCGTGACCGCCACCGTGTCCACGGGCCGCAGCTACGACGACATCGAGATCGGCGAGGTACTGCCCGAACTCGCGATCCCGCTCACCCGCACACTGATCGTCGCAACCGCCCTCGCGACCCGCGACTTCCAGGATGTCCACCACGACCCCGAGCTGGCGCGCGAGCGCGGCTCGAAGGACGTGTTCATGAACATCCTCACCAGCAACGGGCTGGTGGGCCGGTTCGTCACGGACTGGTCCGGTCCGTGCGCCGTCGTGCGGCGGGTGAAGATCCGTCTGGGCGCACCGAACTACCCCGGGGACACCATGACGATGACCGGCGAGGTGGTCGGCAAGTCCGACGGCCTCGTCGAGGTCCGCGTCCGCGGCGCCAACAGCCTCGGCGACCACGCCACCGGCACTGTCACGATCGCCTTCACCGACCGGCCGGGAGGAACCCGATGACCAGCCCGCTCTCCGGTGCCGCCGCGATCGTCGGCATCGGCGCCACCGAGTTCTCCAAGAAGTCCGGCCGCTCGGAGCTGCAGCTCGCGTGCGAGGCCGTCGTCGCCGCACTGGCCGACGCCGGCATCGACCCGTCCGAGGTCGACGGACTGGCCACCTACACGATGGAGACCAACGGCGAGATCCTCGTCGCCCGCAACTGCGGGCTCGGGGAGCTGAAGTTCTTCTCCCGCATCGGCTACGGCGGCGGGGCGGCGTGCGCGACGGTGCAGCAGGCCGCGATGGCCGTCGCGACGGGCGTCGCCGAGGTCGTCGTGGTCTACCGCGCGTTCAACGAACGTTCCGGTATCCGGTTCGGTCTCGGCCAGCACGACCGGCCGATGGATTCGACCGCCGACCGCGCCGCCTACGCGTGGCTGACCCCGCAGGGGCTGGCGACGCCCGCTCAGTGGGTCGCGATGTTCGCCCGCCGCTACATGCACCAGTACGGTGCCACGAGTGAGGATTTCGGTCGGGTTGCCGTCGTCGCCCGCAAGCACGCCGCGAGCAATCCGGCCGCGTGGTTCCACGGCAAGCCCATCACGCTCGCGGACCATCAGAACTCGCGGTGGATCGCCGAGCCGCTGCACCTGCTCGACTGCTGCCAGGAGACCGACGGCGGTCAGGCCCTCGTCGTCGTCTCCGCGGAACGCGCCCGGGACCTGCGGCACCGGCCCGTGCTCGTCAAGGGCGCCGCGCAGGGCTCCGGCAAGGACCAGCACATGATGACCAGCTACTACCGTCCGGACATCACCGGCATCCCCGAGATGGGACTGGTGGGCCGCCAGCTCTACGGCCAGAGCGGACTGAGTCCGGACCACATCGACGCGGCGATCCTCTACGACCACTTCACCCCGCTGGTGCTGCCGCAGCTCGAGGAACTCGGCTTCTGTGGCGTCGGCGAGGCCAGGGACTTCGTCCGCGAGGGCAACCTCGAGATCGGGGGCCGGCTGCCGAGCAACACCCACGGCGGCCAGGTCGGCGAGGCGTATCTGCACGGTGTCAACGGCATCGCCGAGGCGGTCCGCCTGGTGCGCGGCACCTCCACCAATCAACCCGACGGCGTCGAGAACGTGATCGTCACGGCGGGAACCGCGGTTCCCACGTCCGGACTGATCCTCGGTGCCGCCTGATCCCGGAAGGATTCGACAATGACGGCAGTGGAGACAATGACGGCAGTGGAGCAGAAGGCCGGCGCGTGGCGCGGAGCCGACCTGGGCACCCGCACGGTGGCCTACGACGAGCGCGACGCGATCCTCTACGCGCTCGCCGTCGGCGCCCAGCCCGCCACCGACCTGGACCTGGTGCTCGAGGACCGGCTGCGGGTACTGCCGACGTTCGCGCTGACCCTGGCCCAGTGGGCACCGGACGAGCTGGGCTCGCGCGGCGCGTTCGACACGACGACGGCGCTGCACGGCTCGCAGGAGCTGACCGTGCTGGCCCCGCTGCCGCGTCGCGGTGAGGTGGAGCTGCGGGCGTCGGTGGGTGAGGTGTGGGACAAGGGGGCCGCGGCCGTGTTCGAGGTCCGCGTCGAGTGCGAGTACTTCGTCGCGACGTGGTCGATCTTCGCGCCCGGCGCGGGTGGTTTCGGGGGCGAGCGCGGCCCGTCGAAGCCGGCGACGCCGCAGGGCGAGCCGGAGCTGACCGGGGAACTGGCCACGGCCGCGAACCAAGCCGCGCTGTACCGGCTCACCGGCGACCGGCACCACATCCACATCGATCCGGAGGCGGCCGCGCGGATCGGTCAGCCGCGCCCGATCATGCACGGGCTGTGCACCCTGGCGGCGGCGACCCTGCCCCTGGCCCGGCTCCTCGGGGCGCATCCGGCGGACCTGACCGAACTGCAGGGCCGCTTCGCGGCGCCGGTGTTCCCCGGCGACGTCGCCGGGCTGCGGGTGTGGGGCGGACGCGACGACGCCGTGTTCGAGGTGGCCGCGGACGGGCAGGCCGTGATCTCGGGGGCGCGCGCGTCGTTCGCGTGAGGTCGTGGACCGGTGCCCGGCTGCCGGGCACCGGTCCACGCGTCACTTGCCGTGCAGGGCCATGTAGCGGGCCGGGTACTCGCCGCCGCCGTGGACCGCCAGGTCGGCGCCGTTGACGTAGGACGCGAGGTCGCTGCCGAGGAACAGGCAGGCGCGCGCGATGTCCGACGGGACGGCCATCCGCTCCATCGGCAGGGTGCGGGTCACCGCGGCGCCGCCGTCGTCGCCGTAGACCGAGGCCGCGGCCTCGGTGCGGATCAGGCCGGTGGTGATGTGGTTGACCCGCACCTTAGGTGCCCATTCGAGGGCGAGGGCCTTGGTCAGGCCCAGCAGACCGGCCTTTGCGGCGGTGTACGCGGCGGTGCCGGGCTGCGGATCGTGTGCCGAGACGCTGCCGATGTTGATGATCGAGCCGCCCCCGGGCCGCTCCTGCATCACCCGGTTGGCCGCCTGCGCCGCGTAGAACGGGGCGAGCAGGTTCAGCGCGACGATCTTCTCCACGAAGCGCGGGGAGACGGTGGCGGCGTCGGAGTCCGGCGACCCGCCGGCATTGTTGACCAGCACGTCGAGCCGGCCGAACCGGGCGACGGCGTCGTCGACCAGGGCGGCCACGTCGGCGGGGTCGCGCACGTCGACGGCCCGGAACGCCGCGCTCCGCCCGCCGGCCGAGGGCAGGGACCCGGGCTCGTTGCGGGCGCATACCAGGACGTCGGCGCCCGCGGCGAGGAAGTGTTCGGCGACGACGAAGCCGATGCCCTTGGTGCCGCCGGTGACGATCACGGCGCGTCCGGTGTGGTCGACGGGATTGGGAAGGTGCACGTGGCTACCTTTCTGGAACTCGGGTCGGTTCGAGACTGCTTGCCGTCGCGCGCCTTTCGTGGCCGCGAGCGGGAACCGACGTGGACAAGCAAGTGCTTGGTCAAGGATAGTGGACGGGACGCCTGGGGCACCAGGATTTCCGTAGTGGCGAGAGAACCGGGAGCAGGGACACATGGGCAAGCTGGACGGCAAGGTCGCGCTCATCACGGGCGCGGGACAGGGGATCGGACGGGGCATCGCCCTCGCGCTCGCCAAGGAGGGGGTGCACATCGCGGCCGCCGGCCGCACCGAATCCAAGGTGGTCGCGACGGCCGAGGCGATCGAGGAACTCGGCGGCAAGGCGCTGGCGTTGCGCTGCGACGTGAGCAGCGCCGACGACGTCGACGCGGCGGTGCAGCGCACCGTGGCGCATTTCGGCGGCGTGGACATCCTGGTCAACAACGCCAACGACTGCCGGCCCGGCCCGCTGCTGTCGTTCACCGACGCCGAGTACGAGCGGTCCTTCGCCACCGGCCCGCTCGCGACGCTGCGGCTGATGCGGGCCTGCTACCCGGTGATGAAGGAGCGCGGGGGCGGCTCGATCGTCAACCTCGTCACGTCGGCGGCGGTCCGCTGGGACGCGAGCAACTACGGCGTCTACGGGTCGATCAAGGAGGGCATGCGGTCGCTGACCCGCGCCGCGGCCTGCGAGTGGGGAGTCGACGGGATCCGCGTCAACGCCATTGCACCACACGCGATGTCGCCGGGACTCGAGGCCTGGATGGCGCGCAACCCGGAGGAGGCGGAGGAGTTCCGCGCGGGAATCCCGTTGCGCCGCATCGGCGACCCCGAGACCGACATCGGGCGGGCGGTGGTCTTCCTAGTCGGCGAGGATGCGGGGTATCTCACCGGCGCGACGATCCCCCTCGACGGCGGCCAGTCGCGCTGGGGCTGACGCCCCCGGTGCGTCCTTTGGGCTGCCCTGGCGGCCCAAAGGACGCACCGGCGCCGCAGGCGCCTATCCGGTGACCCGCCCGGCGTTGCCGGCGTCGACCGGCAGCACGGTGCCGCTGATGTGGGCGCTCGCCTCGGCGGCGAAGAACAGCACCACGCGGGTGATCTCCGCCGGTTCGAGCCACGGCACCGGCTGCGCGTGCAGGCTCTGGAAGATCGGAGCCACGTCGTCGGCGCCGGGATGCTCGAGATCCGGACGCATCAGGCCGTAGAGGAAGTCGTTGTGGATCATCGGTGTCGAGATGTTCCCGGGGGCAATCGCATTCACCGTGACACCGTGCGGCGCCAGATCCAGCGCGGCGCTCTTGGTCAGGCCGATCACGCCCCACTTCGATGCGCTGTACGCCGCCATGTTGGTGTTGCCCGCGCGGCCGAGCATCGATGAGATCGTCACGATCCGCCCGTAGCCGCGCGCGACCATGCCGGGCGCCACCGCACCGACGGTGTTGAAGACACCGGTCAGATTCGAGCCGATCGCCTCCGCCCACTGCGCCTCGGTCATCGCCTGGATCGGGGCGGCCACCGACACGCCCGCGTTCGCCACCGCGATGTCGATCCGCCCGAACTCGGCGTGCGCCTGCGCCACGAGTTCGTCCATTGCCGGGCGGTCCGCGGTGTCCAGCTTCGCGGTCAGGCACCGGCGCCCGGTGGCGCGCACCGCCGCCGCGGTCTCCTCCAGATCCGCCTCCGTGGCCAGCGGGTACGGCACCACCGGGCTGTCGGCGCACCGGTCGCACAGCACGATGTCGGCGCCGCGCTCGGCCAGCGCCACCGCGTGGCTGCGGCCCTGGCCCCGCGCCCCGCCCGTGATCAGCGCGACCCGGCCTTCGAACTCACTCATCGAACCCACTCCTGTCCTCCTCGGTCAGCAGGTCGATGCTCCAGCCCCGGCGGGCCCGCAGGGGTGCGGCGATCCCGCTCAGCGGGAAAAGGGCAGGCCGCGGGCCGTCACACCACCGCTGCGGCGGGCACCAGCGCGGCGCCCAGGCCGGACGGCGCGTAGTTCGGCCGGTACGACGGCTGGGGCCGGTTCCCCGCGACGAGCAGCGCGACGACGACGAACGCGATCGCCAGCACGAGCGCGAGCGCGCCGACGATCGACCAGAAATCCGGCCGCAACGACCGTCGGCGGGGTTCGTCGCCGTAGGTGAGCCGCTTGACGCGCCGGACCTCGGCGGCGGGCGGGGCGGAGTGGGCGGCCGCCGCGTGCCGGGACGCCGGCGGGCGGACCGGCTCCGCCGCGGAATCGCCCGGCGTGAGCACCTGTGCGATGGGCTGTGTGATCGCCTGGGGGTCCACCGACTCGAGGTTGTGCATGGCCGTCCGTTCTCTCCATTGCCGACGGCCGTGAATCGCCGATTCGGAGACGTCCGTTACCGCGATCCTCGCGACACGGTCAGTCGGTCCACGCGAAGCGGAACCGTTCCGCGAGTTCGGCGGGCGGCCGCGAGCGGTACTCCCCGAACTCGTAGCGTTTCACGGCGAGCAGGGCCTCCATGATCGACGGCCCGAACAGGCGCTGCGCGAGGCCGGAGGACCCGAGCGCGGCGAGCACGCCGTCGGGGTCCGTCGGCAGGACGCGGACCCCGAGTTCGGCGCGTTCGGCATCGCCCATCCGGCCCGGATCGACCGGGATCTCCGGCGGAACCGGGAGCGCGTCGGTGAGACCGGCGTGGGCCGCCCCGAGGATCGCCGCGCCGGCGAGGTAGGGGTTGGCCGACGGGTCCACGGGCTTGACCTCGAGGTGGGCGCCGTAGGGGCTCCCGGGCGTGAGCGCGCACAGCCGCAGCGCGGCCTCACGGTTCTCGAGCCCCCAGCAGCACCACGCGCCGGACCACATGCCCGGCTGCAGCCGCAGATGCGAGAGCACGGACCCGGTGAGGACCGCCCCGAACTCGGGCAGCGCGCGCACGATGCCGGCGACGACGCTGCCGCCCGCCGCAGTCACCCCGTGCGGGCCGTCGCCGCCGGACAGGAGCGGCCGCCCCTCGCGGGTGAAGGACACGTGGACGTGGGCCCCGTTGCCCGCCCCGCCGACGACGGGGACGGGGGAGAACGACGCCCGCAGACCGTGCCGCCGGGCGGTGCGGCTGATCAGGATGCGTGCGAGCACCAGGTCGTCGACCGACTCCACGGGGGCTGCCGGAGACAGGGAGAGTTCGAACTGCTGCGCGCCCGCCTCGGCGTGAATCTGGTCGATGCCCAGACCCGCTTGCGCGGCCGCGTGCAACAGATCCGCGACGAACGGGTCCCGCCCGAGGACGGCACCGAGACCGTATGCGGACCATTCGCTGCGCCCGCCGTCGAAGAGCGTGAACTCGATCTCGTGCCCTGCCCGGGCCTGCACGCCGGCCGCGGCGAGCTCCTCGACGACGCGTTCGAGCGCTGCGCGCGTGCACAACGGTGACCGCGTCCCGTCCTGCTCGTACAGGCCGGCCGGCGCCCACCGGACGCCGTCCCCGACGGGCCGGAGCCGGTCGCGGTCGATCCGCAGCCGGAGATCGCCCGTCACCGACAGTGACGGCGTGAACGCCAGGTGGTCGTCGACGCAGAAGACCGCCCAGCTCGGCGACGCGCCCGCGCCCGACTCGACGAACGACGTAAGCCTGTGTCCGGGAAACACCTTCGCCCGCGAGATGCCGGTCGAATCGACGACCGAGCCGACGATGCGCTCCTCGCGGGCGCGTTCGCCCGTCACGGGGTCGAAGCGTTCCTCCGTCACAGGGTCGAAGCGTTCCTCCGTCACAGGGACCTCCCGCCCGCGCCGTCGGCCACCGGCGGCATCGCCGGGCACGAGGACGCCGGGCACAAGGACACAGTAGAGGCGAGGTCGGGTCACGGGGACCGTCTTCGCCGACACAGGACCGTGCCGGCGAAGACGGGCGTCCTCACCGCGGCTGATGCTGGGTGATGCAGTGGATGCCGCCGCCGCGGCGGAAGAGCGGCCGGGCGTCCACTCCCACGACGCGACGGCCGGGATACGCGGCCGCCAGGATCTCCGCGGCCTCGTCGTCGGCGGGGTCGCCGAAGCGGCAGGCGATCACCCCACCATTGACGACGTAGTGGTTGATGTAGCTGTAGTCCACCCAGCCCTCGTCGTCGCGGACCGTCGCCGGGGCCGGCACCCGGACGATGCGCCACGGCTCACCGCGCACGTCCGCCGTGCGCTGCAGCCGCTCGACGATCAGCGCGGTGACGTCGAAATCCGGGTGGTCCCGGTTGCGCTGGTCGTGGACGAGGACCACACCCGGGGACGCGATCGCGGCGACGATGTCGACGTGACCGCGGGTGCCGTAACGATCCTGGTCCCGCGTCAGCCCGCGCGGGAGCCAGATCGCGCAGGTCGCGCCGATAGTGCGCCGCAGTTCCGCTTCGACCGCGGCCTTGTCGAGGTGCGGGTTGCGCCCGGGGTCGAGCTGGACGGTCTCGGTGAGCAGGACGGTGCCGAGACCGTCCACCTGCATGCCACCGCCCTCGTTGACGAGTGTCGACGCGACCCGTTCCACGCCGGCCCGCTCGAGGACGAACGACGCGATCCGGGCGTCGTGGTCCCACCGGGCCCAGTCCTGCGCGCCCCAGCCGTTGAACACCCAGTCGACCCCGCCGCACCGGCCGTCGTCGTCGAGGACGAAGGTCGGCCCGATGTCGCGCATCCAGGCGTCGTTCAGCGGGGCCTCGACGAGTTCCACGTCGCGGGACAGGTACCGGCGGGCCGCGTCGACCTGGCCGGGATCGGCCACCACGGTGACCGGTTCGAACTCGGCGACGGCGTGCGCGACCGCGGCCCACGTGGCGCGGGCCTCGTGGTGCTCCTCCGCGGTGTCGCCCAGCGAATATCCCTCGGTGGGGAAGGCCATCCACGTGCGCTCGTGCGGTTCGCTCTCCGCGGGCATGCGCCAGGTCATCGCGTGGCTCCGAAGGGTGCGTGCGCGTCCACCGGTGCGGTCAGCGAGCCGTAGGTGTCCGGGCGGCGGGTGCTCAGGAACGGGAACAGCGACAACCAGTCCCGGCGCTGCGCGAGGTCGAGATCGGCCACCAGCACGGCGGATTCGTCGCGCGGAGCTTGCACCAGGATGCGCCCGTAGGGATCGGAGACGAACGAGGAGCCGTAGAAGGTGATGGCTCCCTCGCAGCCGTGCCGGTTCGGCACGATCATGAACGTGCCGTTGGCGATGCCGTTTCCGACGATCACCTGCTGCCACAGCGGGCGGGTGTCGAACTCGGGGTGGTCGGGCTCGGAGCCGATCGCCGTCGGGTAGACGAGGATCTCGGCCCCGGCGAGCGAGTACGCCCGCGCCACCTCCGGGAACCACTCGTCCCAGCAGGTCGGCATGCCGATGCGGGCGCCGTCGAGGCCGTCGGGGGTGTGGACGGGATACGGGTCACCGGCCGGACCGCCCCGGAAGTAGGTGTCCTCGTAGTATCCGGCGGTCACGGGGATGTGCAGTTTCCGGGTCCGGGCCACCGGTTCGCCGGCGGGGGAGACGAGGACGGCGGTGTTGTAGCCGAGGCCGTCGGGTGCGTCGGCGCGTTCGTAGAGGGACGCGTGTACGAACACACCGTGGGCGGACGCGGCGGCCGCGGCGAAGGCGACGGTCGGGCCGGTCCGCAGGTCCTCGGCGGTCCGGGCGGCGTCGGCGCCGCCGGGCGTGTCGGCCGGGTAGCGGCTCAACGTGAGTTCGGGCAGGAACACGACGCGCGCGCCGAGTCCGGCGGCGCGGGCGATGCCCTCGGTGAGTTCGGCGTGCAACGCCCGCTCGTCGTCGTGCCAGCGGTGCTGAACCAGTCCGACGCGCAGCGGCGGCCGATCGGGGGCGTCGACCCGGCACAGCGAGTCGGGCGGCGTGGTGGCGGTGATGGTGAGCATGGAAGTCCTCGGCTCGATCCGGGGGGATAAAACGAATTTGATTCGTTAAGTATGGTGGACGAGCGCGTCCCGGGCAAGAGCCCACGACGATTTCGAGGAGTTTTCGTATGCCACGACCGCCGAAGCGGCTGCTGTCGCCCGAAATCATCACGGACGCAGCGATTCACATGGTGGACACGGCGGGCGACTTCACCATGCCGGGATTGGCCGAGCGGCTGAAGGTGCGGCCGTCGTCGCTGTACAACCACGTGTCGGGACGCGCCGAGATCGTCGAGGCCATGCGGGCGCGCATCATGTCCACCATCGTCGTGGGCGAACCGGCCGGCGACTGGTCCGAGACGGTCGCCGGCCTCGCCCGCGAGTACCGTCGCGCCTACGCCGCGCATCCGCGGTTGATCCCGTTGTTCACCGCGCAGACCGTGCAGTCCCCGGTCGCGTTCGGCCTCTACAACGCTCTCGCGCAGGCCTTCACGGATGCCGGATTCACGCCCGCGCAGGTGCTGCATGCCATCACCACGGTGGACAGCTTCGTCCTCGGCTCGGCGCTCGACCTCGCCGCGCCCGAGGTGGTGTGGGCGAACGTCCCCGAAACCGGCGACGCGATGCGCGCCGCGCTGCAGACCGCCTGCCCGAATCCGCAACGGGCCGACGCCGCCTTCGAATTCGGCCTGCGCGCACTGGTGGCCGGCCTGGTCGCCCAGACGCCGGCCGGGGCCTGAACGGCCCCGCCGGCGTCGGCGCGGTGGTCGGTGCGGTCCGGGTTCAACCGCGGTCGATGGTGAACACGTCCGTCTCCCCCGTGAGCGCGGCGGTGCTGCGCGTGAGGGTCTCCCCGCGGAAGAACTGCGGATTGCGCACCCGCATCACCAGCATCAGGACCGCGCCGAGCAGCAGGATGCCGAAGCCGAGGAAGAACACCAGCCCGACGCCGCCGAGCTCGGCGCCGCTGCCGTTGTCGGGATTCATGCTCTCGCCCACCGAGATCGCGAAGACGGCGGCGAGCATGATCCCGCCCGACAGGGGGAAGACGAACCGGAACACGGCGTTGCGGGCACTGGTGAACAGACGTCCGCGGAAGTACCACACGCACGCGAACGCGGTGATCCCGTAGTACCAGCAGATCATGATGCCCAGCGCGGCGATGGTGTCGAGGAGGGTGCGTTCGGACAGGAACGTCACGCCGGCGTAGAACACCGCGGTGACGACCCCCGCGACGACCGTCGCGTACGAGGGCACCAGAAAGCGGGGATGCACCGCGGCCAGCCGGCGCGGGAACGCGCCGTAGGCACCCATCGCGAGCATCGTCCGCGCCGCCGGCAGGAAGGTGGTCTGCAGGCTCGCCACCGACGAGACGAAGATGGCGAGGAAGAGCAGCAGACCACCCCACTGGCCCAGGACCGGATCGGCGAGGGCGCCGAAGATGTTCTCGGAGTTGTCGGGATTGCCCAGCCCGAGACCCGTCGTACCGACACCGGCATACATCATCGCCGCGACCGACACCAGCAGGTAGGTCAGCAGGATCGTCGCCACGCACAACAGGCCGGCCCGGCCCGGGGTCTTCTTGGGGTCCCGGGACTCCTCCCCGAGGGTGAGGCACGTGTCCCACCCCCAGAACGCGAAGATCGAACCGGTCACGCCGATCACGAAGGCGCCGATCGCAAGCCCGTGGAACGGGTCGAACCAGGAGGCGTCGAGCGACAGCCCGGCGGGCGCGTCGCCCGCGCCGACGTGCACGAGTGCCGCGACCGCGAACGCGAGCAGGAGCACCATCTGGAACCCGACGAGCGCGTACTGGACGCGTTCGCTCGTGGTGATGCCGCGGCTCGCGATCCATGTCGCGATCGCGATGAACACCAGGGTGGTGCCCACGTTGACGAACTTGTTCCCGGGAAGATCTGCGATCGCGGAGTCTCCGGTGATGCGGGCGAGGAACAGGTAGAAGAACTGAACGGCGATCGCGGCCAGGTTGGACAGCACGATGATCGTCGCGATCACCATGCCCCAGCCGCACATCCACCCGACGTACGGGCCGAAGGCCTTCGTCGACCACGTGAACGACGCCCCGCAGTCCGGTGATTCGGAATTGAGTTCGCGATAGGCGTACGCCGTGAGGAACATCGGGATGAACCCGGCGATGAAGATCGCCGGCATCTTCAGCCCGACGGCCGCGACGATCAGGCCGATGCTCGCCGTCAGCGTGTAGCCCGGCGCGACGGACGAGATGCCCAGGACGGCGCCGGCGAACGTGCCGATCCTGCCGGCGGCCAAGCCCTTCGGCACGACCCCGTCGCCGGGGGTGATCACCGGGTCGGCCTCTCGAACCCGGGTGGGAGGAAGCGAATTCGTCATGGCGGGCCTACTCACTGTTCTCGGGGTCGTGGGCGGGAACGACGACCATGGGCACCGGAACGACCCGCAGCATCTTCGCTGCCGTCGAACCCAGGAAGAGCCGGTGCGGCTGGGCGAGCCGGCTCGAGCCGACCATCACCACGTCGCCGTCGCGCCACTCCAGCGTGGCCACCGCCGATTCGACGGTCGCACCGTCCGCGACGAGGGAGGCGACCGGGAAGTCGTCGGGGAGCTGGGCGCGTGCGGTGTCCAGGACGCACCGGGCATGTGCCCGCGCCGATTCGAGCACGTGCTCGTGGGACGGATGTGCGCCGCGCCCGACCCCGTGCGGATCGAACGCGACGAGCGAGACGAGCCGCAGCGGCGTGCGCATGTGCTCGCAGGCGCGCACCGCGGTCCGGAGCAGGACGTCCGCTCCGGTGCGGGTGCCCAGTGCGCACGTGACCTCGCGGATCCGGGGGCGGCGGAGTGCCGGAATCCCCGCGGTGCCAGGGCCAGCGGCACGGGCGCGGAATGCAACAGCTCGGACGACACCGTGCCGATGGAGTGCCGGCCGAGGAGCCCGTCGCCCGCGGCACCGACGACGACGGCGCGGGCGCCGAGCCGCGCCACCTCGTCGAGCAGGCCCTGCGCGAAGGACTCGTGGAAGCTCAGGTGGGTATGTGCCCGCACGTCGTCGGGCACCGTGGCCGCCGCCTGGGCGAGCCACGCTTCGCCCGTTCCGGCGAGGACGTCCTCGTACCCGGGCTCGGTGGGTGCCCGGGAGGGCACCGGGCGATCCGGGGGCAGGACCATACAGATGTCGAGTTCGGCGCCCAGGCTGCGGGCCAGCTGGACGCCGAGCGCCAGCCCGTCCGCGCCGCTGGGGGTGGCGAGGTATCCGACAACCAGTCTCATGGGAATCCGATCCGGTAGGGAAGCCGGAGCCGGGGTGGTGCCGGCTCCGGCGACGGCGCGGTGGGGCCGCGGAAGGTCAGTCGTGGGTGCTCATCACGTGCTTGATGCGGGTGTAGTCCTCGACGCTGTAGGCGGAGAGGTCCTTGCCGTAGCCGGAGTGCTTGAACCCGCCGTGCGGCATCTCCGCGACGAGCGGGATGTGGCAGTTGATCCACACCGCCCCGAAGTCCAGCGCGGCGGACAGGCGCTGGGTGCGCCCGTGGTCGCGGGTCCACACGCTCGCGGCGAGCCCGTAGCGGACGTCGTTGGCCAGGGCGACGGCCTCGTCCTCGGTGGCGAAGGACTGCACCGTCAGAATCGGGCCGAACGTCTCGTCCTGCACGATGGGGTCGTGCTGGTCCACGCCGGTGACGATCGTCGGCTCGAAGAAGAAGCCCTTCTCGCCGGCGCGCGTGCCGCCGGTGACGATCGTCGCCGAGGCGGGCAGGGCGGCGATCTTGTCGGTGACGCGCTGGAAGTGCTGGGCGTTGTTGAGCGGGCCGTAGAAGGCGTCGGGGTCGTCGGGCCGGCCCGGTCGCAGCTGCTCGGCCTGCCGCGCCAGCGCGTCGACGAGATCGTCGTGGACGGACTCGTGGACCAGTACCCGGGTGGCGGCCGTGCAGTCCTGGCCACCGTTGAAGAAGGCGGCCGCCGCGACGGCCTCGGCGGTCTTGGCAACGTCGGCGTCGTCGAACACCAGGACGGGGGCCTTGCCGCCGAGTTCGAGGTGGGCGCGCTTGAGCTGCCGGGCCGCGGAGACCGCCACCTCGATGCCGGCGCGGACCGAGCCGGTGATCGACACCAGGCCGAGTGCGGGATGTTCGACGAGGGCGGCCCCGGTGGCGGCGTTGCCGAGCACGACATTGAAGACACCGTCGGGCAGGATGCCCTGGGTCAGGCGGGCCAGCACCAGCGTGCTGTCCGGGGTGGTGTCGCTGGGCTTGAGCACGATCGTGTTGCCGGCGGCGAGCGCGGGACCGATCTTCCACAGCGCCATCATCAGCGGGTAGTTCCAGGGCGTGACCTGGCCGACCACACCGATCGGCTCGCGCCGCACGTAGGAGGTGTGGCCCTCCATGTACTCACCGGCCGCCTTGCCCTCGAGCAGGCGGGCCGCGCCGGCGAAGAAGCGCAGCTGATCCGCGCCGACCTTGACCTCCTCGTCCGCGATCATGGACTTCGGCTGGCCGGTGTTGCGGCACTCGGCCTCGACGAGTTCGTCGCAGTGCTCCTCGAGGGCGTCGGCGAGCTTCAGCAGCGCCGTCTGGCGTTCCTTGGGGGTGGTCCTGCCCCAGCTCCGG
This sequence comes from Rhodococcus sp. M8, assembly GCF_015654185.1. Taxonomy (NCBI): domain Bacteria; kingdom Bacillati; phylum Actinomycetota; class Actinomycetes; order Mycobacteriales; family Nocardiaceae; genus Rhodococcus; species Rhodococcus sp. M8. Next base: position 2,681,782 of record NZ_CP064065.1, on the reverse strand, counting down.
AACGCGCGCTGCGCGGCCGCCACCGCGGCGTCGACGTCGGCGGCGGTCGACACCGGGATCGAGCCCACGAGGGACTCGTCGACCGGGTCGATCAGTGGCAGGGATTCCGTGGCCGTCGAGGGCACGAACGCGCCGTCGATGTAGTTCTCGCGGATGTCGGTCATGGGGGGTCCTCTCGGAAGCCTGCCCGGCCGGGTGGGAGGGGCAGGGATCTCTGGTGATCAGTGTGGGCCGCGCCGCGGGTGCCCGGCCAGGGGTCCGGCGGCGGGATGGGAGCGCAAGCTCGGAAGCCGGCGGCGCCGCCGGAGGGGCGGCGCCGCCGCGACCGGAACGCTCACGTCGTCGTGAGCGCGTCGGGCGCCGCGACGGGCGCGCCGAAGGAGTCGTGAAAAGTGGTGTAGAGCAGGTTCTTCGGGGTCGAGGCGGCCGGGCCGCTAGGGGCGGTCAGTGTGCCGGAGCGCCGGCCACCGCGGCCGCGGCCGACCGGGAGCCGAGGGCGTCGAGGATGCGCCGGGCCGTGTCCTCGCCCATGCGCACGGCTCCGTCGACGTGCTGGTAGCCCTCCGCGGCGAGGTCGGACGACGAGAAGAGGATCGGACCGACGGGGGTGAGCTGGTCCTTGCCGTAGCGGTGCAGGCCGCCGAGGTCGTAGCTTGCCGCGTAGGCTCCGCGGGTCCACTCCTCCGAGCCCCAGTCGGATTCGTAGTAGACGACCGGGCTCAGCGCCTTCTCGCCGAGGTAGCCGGCCATGGACGAGAGGATCGCGGCCTTGCGCTCCTCGGCGGGGAGTTCGAAGACGGCGTCGGCCTTCTCGTCCGCCACGAAGGCCACCAGGGTGCCGCGCGGATCCTCGAAGTTGGTGTTGTCGTAGATCTCCTGGACGAGTGCCCCGGCGCCGAAGCACGTGCCGGACAGGCCGTCCTCGCGCCAGAACGGCGTGTCGTACACGGCATGCACCTTGATGACGAGACCGAGGGACTGGTGCTGGTGCATCTGGTGCTGGCGGCGCGGCAGCGGCGGGACGTAGGAGATCCGGGAGTACAGGTTCGGCGGCACGGCCAGCACGGCGAAGCGGGCATCGACGGTGACGCCGTCGGCCACCGCCCGCACGTGCCCGGGCGCGCCCGGTTCTTCGCCCTCGGACCAGTGCAGGGTCCGGACCGGGTTGCCGAGAAAGACGTCGTCGCCGAGCTTTTCGGCGAGCCGCTGCGACACCTGCTGCATGCCGCCCACGACGCGTTTGTCGAGGATGAAGTCCTCGTCCACGAGGTTGCTGAACGAGCCCGCGGAGGCCGCCATGAGGATCGCCTGCAGTGCGGAGAACGCGTGGGCCGGCTTGGTGAGCATGCCCCCCGCGATGAACAGCCCGATGTTGTTGCACGCCTCCTCGTCGTCGGAGTTGGCCCGCAACCAGTGGTGGAAGGAGACGGTGTCGAGTTCCCGCGCCCGCGGATGCGCCCACGGCTGCTGGGGGCCGATCTCGGCGGCGAGTTCGTCGAGCAGCGCGATCAGCTTGTCCATCTCGGCGCGGGTGTGCTCGGACGTGGGGAACATCTCGCCGCGGTACCGGACGGGCCGGCCCTCGGCGTCGAGGTAGATGTTCTCGCCCTCGCGGTAGCGGGAGAACGTGCGCAGGCCCAGTTCGTCGAGCAGCGCGATCAGGGCGGTCTGGTCGGGGGACACCCACTGACCGCCGATCTCGAGCATCGCTCCGTCGATCGTGTCGGTCCAGGTGCGGCCGCCGACGCGGTCGCGGGCTTCGAGGACGGCGACCCGCAGGCCCGCCTGCCGGAGGCGGTAGGCGGCGGTCAGGCCGGACGGGCCCGCCCCGACGACGACGACGTCACGCTCGATGGATTTCATGGGATTCCCCTTCGAGAAAATGAACGACATTCATATGTGTCGCATCACACTGTAACCTCATCGGGGCGCGAGGAGAAGACCTTCGCGGCAATTCGTGGCCGGAATCGTGAGACGAAGGGGAGCGGCGTGGGGGAGGGGACGCATCGACGCGCCGGCCGGCCGTCGACGAAAGTGCTGTCTCGGCAGGCGATCACCGACGCGGCGCTCGACGTGATCGAGCAGGGCGGCTACGACGCCTTCACCGTCGCCAAGCTCGCCCGTGCCCTCGGTGTGGCCCCGTCCGCCCTGTACAACCACGTGAGCTCGAAGCAGGACGTCCTGCTGTGGGTGCAGGAGGACCTCATGACGAAGGTCGACGTGAGCGGCTTCGGCGCCGAGCCGTGGGCGGTGGCGACGCGGCGGTGGGCCCTGTCCTACCGGGACGTGTTCGCCCGGCACGCGCCGCTGGTCCCGGTGATCGCCGTGATGCCCGTCGCGGGCGCGCCCCGCACCCTGGCGGTGTACGAGGCGGTGGCGGCGGGCTTCGCGGAGGCCGGGTGGCCGATCGACACGATCGTGCCGGTCGTCGTCGCGCTGGAGTCGTTCATCTTCGGCTCCGCGCTCGACGCCAACGCACCGGCCGACATCTTCGACACCGCCGACCTCGCCGGCGACAGTCCGGTGTTCACCGCGGCGATCGACGCGTTCGCCGGATCGGGCGGCCACTACACCCCGGACGCCGGTTTCGACGCCGGACTCGACGCGATGATCGCCGGACTCGAGGCGCGCCTGGAGCTGCTCCGGAAGGACTGAGCCGCAAGAGGATACGGCTCGGTCCGGGACCGGCGGTGTGCCGTGATCCCGGACCGAGCCGGTATTCGATTGCCGGGGCGGGCGTCCCGCCCCGGGTCCTACAGCGCGATGTACTTGGTGTCGAGGTACTCCTCGATACCCTCGGCCGCGCCTTCGCGGCCGAATCCGGACTCCTTGACGCCACCGAACGGGGCGGCGACGTCGGAGATGATGCCGCGGTTGACACCGACCATGCCGGTCTTCAGCGCGGACGCCACGCGCATCGCGCGGTCGAGGTCGCGGGTGTAGAAGTACGCGGCCAGGCCGTATTCGGTGGCGTTGGCGGCGGCGATCGCCTCGTCCTCGGTGTCGAAGACGGTGATCGCCGCGACCGGACCGAAGATCTCCTCCCGCAGCAGCCGCGCGTCGGCCGGGACCTCGTCGAGCACGGTCGGCGGGTAGAACGTGCCGGGTCCGGCGGGGATCTGCCCGCCGGTGCGGACCCGGGCACCGCGCTCGACGGCGTCGCGCACCAGTGCCTCGACCGTGGCGCGCTGCCGGGCGGTGATCAGCGGGCCGAGGTCGGTGCCGTCGTCGAGGCCGTGGCCGGTGCGCAGCGCCGCGATGCGGGCGGTGAGCTTGTCGGTGAACTCGCCGGCGACGCTGCGGGCGACGTGGAAGCGGTTGGCGGCGGTGCAGGCCTCGCCGCCGTTGCGCATCTTCGCGGCCATCGCGCCGTCCACGGCGGCGTCGACGTCGGCGTCGGCGAACACCAGGAACGGGGCGTTGCCGCCGAGTTCCATGGACGTGCGCAGCAGCCGGTCGGCGGACTGGCGGACCAGCAGCTTGCCGACGCCGGTGGAGCCGGTGAAGGTGATCTTGCGCAGCCGCGCGTCGGTGAGCAGCGGCCCGGTCAGCGCCGCGGCGTCGGTGGCGGGCAGGATCGACAGCACCCCGGCCGGCAGGCCGGCGTCGGCGAAGACCTGCCCGAGCAGCAGCATCGTCAGCGGGGTCTCGGCGGCCGGCTTGAGAAGGATCGGGCAGCCCGCGGCCAGGGCCGGGCCGATCTTGCGGGTGGCCATCGCCAGCGGGAAGTTCCACGGGGTGATCGCCAGGACCGGCCCGACCGGTTCCTTGGTGACGAGGATGCGCCCGCCGCCGGCGGGGGCGGTGGCGGTGCGGCCGCCGATGCGCACGGCCTCCTCGGCGAACCAGCGCAGGAACTCGGCGCCGTAGTTCACCTCGCCGCGCGCCTCGGCGACGGTCTTGCCCATCTCGAGGGTGATGACGCGGGCGAAGTCGTCGGCGCGGGCGTGGACGAGGTCGAAGGCGGTGCGCAGGATCTCGCCGCGCACCCGGGGCGGGGTCGCGGCCCACTCGGTCTGCGCGGCGACGGCGAGGTCGAGGGCGCGCAGCCCGTCGTCGGCGGAGGCGTCGGCGACGTCGGCGAGCACCGCGCCGGTGGCGGGGTCCTCGACGGGGAACGTCGCGCCGGTGGACGAGTCGGTGAGCTTGCCGCCCAGCCAGAGCCGGGTCGGGACGCCCGCGGGGAGGGTGTGGGTCATCGGGTGGCTCCTGCCAGGGTCGGGCGCACGCCCGCGACGTCGCGGACGGCGGAGGCGAGGACGTCGAGGCCGTCGGTGAGCAGCTCGTCGGAGATCACCAGCGGCGGCAGCAGGCGGACGACGTTGCCGTAGGTGCCGCAGGTGAGCACGATGACGCCCTGCTCGAGCGCCTTCGCGGCGATCGCCTTGGTGGCCTCCGGATTCGGCTCGCGCGTGCCGGGCTGCACGAACTCGACGGCGAGCATCGCGCCGCGGCCGCGGACCTCGCCGACGATGTCGACGTCCGCGGCGAGCGCCCGCAGCCGCTCGGTGGCGATCTGCTCGATGCGCCGGGCGCGGCCGCACAGGTCCAGCTGCTCGATCCGGTCCAGCGTGGCCAGCGCCGCGGCGCACGCGACGGGGTTGCCGCCGTAGGTGCCGCCGAGGCCGCCGCCGTGGACGGCGTCGATCAGCTCGGCGCGGCCGGTCACCGCGGCGAGCGGCATGCCGCCGGCGATGCCCTTGGCGAGGGTCATCAGGTCCGGCACGACGTTCTCGTCGTTGCTGGCGAACCAGTCGCCCGTGCGCGCGAAGCCGGTCTGCACCTCGTCGGCGACGAAGACGATGCCGTTGGCCTTCGCCCAGTCGACGAGGGTCGGCAGGAAACCCTTGGCCGGCACGATGAATCCGCCCTCGCCCTGGATGGGCTCGAGCACGATCGCGGCGACGTTGTGCGCACCGATCTGCTTGTCGATCTGCACGATCGCGCGATGGGCGGCCTGCTCACCGGTGACCTCGGTGCCGTCGTAGTTGCGGCCCTCGCGGAACGGGTACGACGCCGGCACGCGGTGGATGTCCGGGGCGAACGGGCCGAAGCCCTCCTTGTAGGGCTGGTTCTTCGCGGTCAGCGCCATCGTCAGGTTGGTGCGGCCGTGGTAGGCGTGGTCGAAGACCACCACGGCGCTGCGACCGGTCGCGACCCGGGCGATCTTGACCGCGTTCTCCACCGCCTCCGCGCCGCTGTTGAACAGCACCGTGCGCTTGGCGTGGTCGCCGGGGGTCAGGGCCGCGAGCTTCTCGGCGACGGCGATGTAGCCCTCGTAGGGAGTGACCATGAAGCAGGTGTGCGTGAAGTGCGCGACCTGCTCCTGCACCGCCGCCACGACCGCCGGGTCCGAGGCGCCGACACTGGTGACCGCGATGCCGGAACCGAGGTCGATCAGGGCGTTGCCGTCCACGTCGACGACGATGCCGCCGTCGACGTCGGCGGCGTAGACCGGCACGGAGGAGGCCACACCCGCCCCGACGGCCGTGCGGCGACGCTCGGTCAGTGCCGCCGAGCGCGGGCCGGGCAGCGCGGTGACCAGGCGACGCTGCTGCGGAAGGCGGTATTCGATGCTCGTCATGGGGGACTTCCTCGGGCTCGGCGGCGTAGAGACGATTCGAGTATGGGAGCGTCCGCGGACCCGAGACAGGGCCGATTCGTACAACCCGGTGAATCGCACCGCGCCATTTCGTCGAGCGGTCTTACGATGGCCCCATGAGCGTCGGCATCGCCTGGCTGCTGCGGCAACCGGGACTGGGATTGGCACTGCGCGGCGGCCGGACCGGGAAGGAGCGGCCGATCGGCTTCGTCCAGCCCACCGAACTGCTGGACCCGCGGCCCTGGCTCTCCGGCGGGGAACTCGTCCTCACGACCGGCCTGGGGCTGCATGCGGAGGAGGGCGGTGACTACGTGCGCCGCCTCGCGGAGGCGGGCGTCGCCGCCCTGGGGTTCGGCACCGGGCTGTCGCACGAGCGGATCCCGCAGTCGGTGCTCGAGGCGGCCGACGCGGTGGGGCTGGCGCTGCTCGAGGTGCCGTACACGACGCCGTTCGCCGCCGTCAGCCGTGCCGTCACCGCCCGGCTCGCCGAACAGCAGTACGAGCTGGTGCGACGCGCCGCCGACACCCAGGTGCGCATCACCCGCGCCGCGCTGCGCGGCGGCGTGGCCGCGATCGTGCGGGAACTGGCCGTCGCCACCAGCGCCGCCGTCGCCTACCTCGACGAGCGCAGCGGGGAGGTGGTCGCTCACCCCGAGGCCGCGGCGGAGCTGGCAGAGCAGATCTCGGAGCTGCGCCGGGACGGTGCCGGCTCGGTCACCACGAGCCGGCCCGGCCGGACGCTGACGGTGCAACCGGTCACGCACGCCGGCCTCGTCAGCGGACACCTGGCCGTGCAGGCCGACCGCCCGCTCGAGAACGTCGAACTCGTCCTGATCGGCCACGCCGTCTCCCTCGTCACCCTCGAGCTGGACAAGCCGCGGCGGCTGCGCGCGGAGCGGAACGCGCTGGGCGCGAAGGCATTCGGCCTGCTCGTCGACGACGTCCTCGACTCCGGCGACGCCTTGGAGTATCTCGCCGACGCGGTCGGCGCCCGCAACCGCATCCGGATCCTGCGTCTGCACACCCCGGCCGCGGCCGACGTGCGGCGCGTGCTGGACGCCGGTCTCGGCGCCCGGCAGCGCCCGCTGTACGCGCGCAGCGGCGACGAGGCGCTCACCGTGCTGCTGCGCGGTGAGGACACGCTGTCCGACGTGGCGGCGCTACTGGCGGACCTCGCCCCGTCGCAGGCGCGCACCCTCCGCGCCGGGCTCAGCGCCGCGCACCGGCTCGCCGACACCCGCCGCGCCGTCGAGCAGGCCGAACACGCCGTGGCCGCGGCGGACGCGGCCCACCGCCTCGTCGAGTTCGACGCCACGCACGGAACCGCCCTGCTCGCCTCCCCGGCGGTGCGGGCCGTACTCGAATCCGTGGCTGCGTCCACTGTTTCCGCTCTCGCCGACTACGACCGCGGCCGGGGGACCAGGCTCGTCGCGTCGTTGCGGGCGTTCCTCGAGGCGAACGGGCAGTGGGAGGCGGCGGCCGCGGCTCTGGAGGTGCACCGGCACACCCTGCGCAGCCGGATCGCCAAGGCGGAGCAGGTGCTCGGCGTCGACCTCGGCGACGCCCGCGTCCGGGCCGAGTTGCTGCTCGCCCTGCTGATCGGGGAACCGGCGCCCTAGGTAGCTGGAAACGGCGTAGTGCTGCAGTCGTAGTCGGCCCTTCACGCTGCGGGCGAGCTCGTCCAGCCGGCCGGAATGCCGTCGGAGCCGGCGCGGCACCGTTCCCGGGGAGAGCCCGAGTGGTCTTCGCGGGGCGACTTCGGCCGGGAACAGGAAAGTATGGTTGAGTGTTCAACTATATGATTGAGTAATCAACTATATGACGAGCGTCGCGCCCTTCCGTCGGGAGGGGCGTGACCGAAACCGACCGTACGGAGGATCATGGCTAGCAGTTCGACCAAGCACAGCGGCTCCATCGGGACCGTGTCCCAGAAGGGCATCCCCGACGAGGTGGACGTGGCGATCGTCGGGTCCGGCGGCGCAGGCCTGATGGCGGCGCTCACCGCCGCCAAGGAGGGGGCACGAGTCCTCGTGGTCGAGTCCCGGGAGATCGTCGGGGGCGCCACCGGCATCTCGGCGGGTGCCGCCTGGATCCCCAACCACGGCTTCTCGACCAAGGACCTGAAGGTGCACGACGACCTGGACCAGGCGCGGCGGTACATCTACGGCCAAGGTCGCGACCGGATCCTCGACCACGACCTGGTGGAGAAGTTCCTGGAGACCGGACCGCACGTCGCCCGGTTCATCGAAGAGCACACCTCCTTCGGGTGGATCCCGACGATCTGGCCGGACTACCGCTCCGACATCGACGGCGCGTCCGTCGGTCGGGCACTGTTCCCCGGCCCGTACTCCCCGGAGGGACTCGGGGAGAACGCGAAGTACGTGCGACCGGCCCTGACCACGGGCATGGCCAAGAACCCGCTCCCGTTCTGGTTGCTGGGCGGGATCGGCATCGACGACGTCTGGCTCGCCGGACCGGCCTTGATCGGAGCACTGCTCGAGGCGGGGCTGCGCAACGGCGTCGACGTTCGCGTCGAGACGCCCGCGACCCGGCTTGTCACCGACGAATCGGGGGTGCGGGGGATCGTCGTGCGGGCCGACGGCGTCGAGCACACGGTGCGTGCCACCCGGGGGGTCCTGCTGGCCAGCGGCGGGTTCGAGAGCTCGACCGAGATCACCACGACCTACCTCGACGCGCCCTTCGGCGTGCAGGTCTCCCCCCAGGGCCACGACGGCATCGCGGTGCAGCTGGCGCAGGAGGTGGGCGCTGATCTGACCGGCATGGAGGACGCCTGGTGGATGCCCGGCGTGCAGCTGCCCGGTGAAGAGCTGGAGGGCCGCCCGCTCAGTCGTGTGTTCCTGGGCGAGCGAGCGCTGCCGCACAGCATCATGGTCAACAGCAAGGGTGAGCGCTTCGCGAACGAGGCCCTGGCCTACGACCAGTTCGGGCAGATCATGCGCGAGGTCGACCCGGAGACGGGCACCATGCCCAATGCCACGGCCTGGCTGATCTTCGACCACAACTACTGGACGAAGTTCGGGATCTTCGGCGTCACGCCGGGCGCAGAGGTGCCCGACTACCTCCACCGCGCCGACACCCTGTCGGAGCTGGCGAACAAGATCGGGGTCGACGAGGTGGGGCTGCTCCGCACAGTCGACCGGTTCAACCCCGAGGCCGCCCGAGCTCGCGACCCGCAGTTCCACCGCGGGGAGACCTTGTTCGACCGCTACTTCGGCGCCTACTATCCCCGGCTGGGCAAGAACTCGCCCGACGCGCGGTTCCCCGCCGCCACCGCAAAGGCGCGGATGCGCATCGCCGCGGCGATCGGTCCGATCGTGAGCAAGCTCGCCGGACGGGTGGCGAAGCGGAACGACCCCGAACGCGTGCGTTCCCTCGTGGTCGGACCCCTGGCGAAGATCATCCGGCCCATGCTGAAGAGCCCGAAGTCGAGCGTGCTGGGACCGGTCGACACCGCGCCGTACTACGCGCTCGAGGTCCAGGCCAGCGCGCTCGGCACCGTGGGCGGCCCGAAGACCGACGCACTCGGACGCGCGCTGAACACCGAAGGCAAGGTCATTCCAGGCCTGTACGCCGCCGGCAACGCAGGAGGCGCACCCACGAAGGGCTTCTACGGAGGCGCCGGGGGGACGATCTCGCTCGGGCTGGTGTTCGGTTACCTCGCGGGACGGGAAGCAGCCAAGCGGCAGGATGACGCGTAAGCATCTCGTCGGTGCCCTCGACCGTCGGCACGGCGGTCGAGGGCACCCTCGCGAGCACCGGCCTTCGCCGCAGGTGACCGAGCGCGAAGACCACGCATCGACCACGCCATAGCACCATGCCGCACACAGGGTCCCGTCCCTGCGAGGCACGCGCTCAACGGTCGAGCAGGCGCAGTTCCCCGGCGATCACGGCCAGCCGTGCGGTGTCCACCGCGTCCTCGCCGCGGAGCCGGTCGAGGAGCCGCACGAGACGGTGCGTGCGACCGGTCGGGTCCGCGGCACTCCCGTCGAGCGCGGTGACGACGAGCGCGTCGAGGCGGTCGGAGATCTCGTCGCGCAGGGCCGCCGCGCCCATGGCCTCCCAGTAGGAGCCGCGGACGCGGATGGCGAAACCTTCGAGCAGCCAACGGATGTGAAGGCTGTCGATCAGTGCGTCCCGGGCCGCGGCGACACGGGCGGGGTCGGTGCCCAGGCGCAGCGCCACCGCGGCGTTCGCGAACGCGCCACGGCAGTCCTCGGCCGACGGCCGGTTGCCCAGTGCGGCGGCGACGGGCGCGGCGAAGAGCGCCACGAGAGCCTCCGGTGTGTCCGCGTCGTCGCACGCACCCGCGAGCACGTCGCGGAGCGTCCGGCGGGCGGTGTGGCGCAGCAACCACGCCATCTCGGCCTCGACGACGCGCGCGAGCGCGCTCAGCTCCGCCAGCGTGCTGCGGGCATCGGAGCCCGCCGCGAGGATCCGGGTTCGGATGTCCTCGGTGTGCAGCACGCTGCTGACCACCACGTAAGCGCGCGCCGAGTCCGCGGTGGCGGCGCCGAACCGTTCCTCGAACCGGTACAGGGCTCCCGGGCCGAGACGGTTGACGAGCTCGTCCGCGAGCGACGCGACGACGATCTCCCGGCGCAGCGGATGCTCGGCCACGCCGCTTCCGGCGCGGGCCAGGATCTCGGCGGGGAAGTAGTTCTCGGCCCACGGGGTGCAGGCCGGGGAGTCCGGCAGCGACGACGCGGCCAGCTCGCTCGCGACGACGTTCTTCGACTGCGCCAGCAGCACAGCGAGTTCCGGTCGCAGCAGGCCCGTTCCCGCCCGGCTCCGCTCCCGGATCTCCGCCGTCGGGGGCAGGCCGTCGCCGTCGCGGGCGATCCGGCCGGCCCGCGCCAGATCCTCGATCAGCCGCTCGTGCTGGGTGAGCAGCGCCGGGGCGTCGTGCTCGCTGCAACCCAGGGCGAGCACCTGATCCCGGGACGCCGTGAGCACGGCCTCGGCCACGTCGTCGGTCACCGCGGCGAGCAGCGTCTCCCGCTGTCCGGGCGCCAGCGTTCCGGCCGCGACCGCGCGATCGACTGCGATCTTGATGTTGACCTCCCTGTCGGAGGTGGCGACGCCGGCGGCGTTGTCGATGAAGTCGCCGTCGCAGCGGCCGCCGTGGCGCGCGTACTCGACACGTGCGGCGCGGGTGAAGCCGAGATTGCCGCCTTCACCGACGATGCGCGCACGCACCTCGCAGGCGTCGACCCGGACCCGGTCGTTGGCGGGATCGGCGGCGTCGCCGTGCGTCTCGTCGGAGGCCTTCACATACGTGCCGACGCCGCCGTTCCACAGCAGGTCCACGGGCGCGCGGAGCACGGCCTTGATCAGTTCGTCGGGCGTCAGGGTCTCGGCGTCGATCCCGAGGGCCGCGCGGGCGGCCGCGGACAGCGGCACGGCCTTGGCGGTGCGCGGCCACACGCCGCCACCCGCGGAGATCGCCGCGGGGTCGTAGTCGGCCCAGGACGAGCGCGGCAGCGCGAACAGACGCGCGCGCTCGCGGTGGGAGGCGTCGGGATCCGGGTCGGGGTCGAGGAAGATGTGCCGGTGGTCGAAGGCCGCGACGAGGCGGATGCGGTCGCTGAGCAGCATGCCGTTGCCGAAGACGTCACCCGACATGTCGCCGATGCCCGCGACGGTGAAGGTCTGCGTGTCGACGTCGTGTCCGAGTTCGGCGAAGCGGTGCCGCACGGCCACCCATGCGCCGCGGGCGGTGATGCCCATCGCCTTGTGGTCGTAGCCGGCCGAGCCGCCCGAGGCGAAGGCGTCGCCGAGCCAGTAACCGTATTCGGCGGCAACGGCGTTCGCCGTGTCGGACATGCGGGCGGTGCCCTTGTCGGCGGCGACCACCAGGTAGGCGTCCGCGCCGTCGTAGGCGACGGTGTCGGTCGGGGTGGTCGGCGCTCCGTCGACGACGTTGTCGACGACGTCGAGCAGGCCGCGGATGAAAGTGGTGTATGCGGTGGTGAGGTCCGCGGTGGATCCGGGGCGGATCACGAAGGCGCCCTTGGCGCCGCCCGGGACGATGGGTGCGTTCTTGACGGCCTGGGTCGCCATCAGTCCGAGGACCTCCGTGCGGTAGTCCTCCGGGCGTTCGGAGAACCGCAGCCCGCCCCGCGCGACGAGCTCGGCCCGCACGTGCACGCCCTCGACGTCGCGGGAGTGGACGTAGATCTCCCGCAGCGGCACGATCGCCCCGCCGACGGTCAGTGCGGACGGATCGAGCTTGAACGACGCGTACGGTTTGGTGCCCCCGCTCTGGAACCAGTTGGTACGCAGGGTCGCGTCGACGAACGAGCGCAGCCCTCGCAGGGTCCGGTCGAGGTCGAAGGTCGCGGCGCGATCGATGTGGCCGGCCACTGCCGAGGCCGCGGCGGCGACGGCGGCTTCCCGGTCGGGCAGCCCGGGGCGGAACCGGGCGTCGAACAGTGCGGCGAGGGCCGCGGCATAGCCGGGGGTGGCCGTCAGGCAGCCGAGCATGTACGTCGGCGACAGGCCGATGCCGGCCTGCGCCAGGAACCGGACGGCTGCCCGGATCAGGTCGACCCACCGCCACGAGATGCCCTCCTGCAGAACGAGTATCGAGAAGTCGTCGATGTCGGTGCGGCCTTCGGCGCCCGCGACGAACGCGTCCGCGATCAGGTCGAGCACCCCGGCATCCGGAGCGGCGGTTCCGGACGGCGCGATCGTGAAGTGGTGCGCCCCCGGCTCGTCCAGCGGCCGGTGGTCGCTCACGTGAAGACCGAAGCGCCGCAGGACGTCGACGACGTCGGTGAGAGTGAACCGGTGGTTCGGCCACGAGGCGAGGCAGCCGAGCGGACTGCCGTCGGCGGAGTCGAGGAAACGCAGCGTCGTCGTGTGCTGGGACAGGGAGGGGGCGCTCACGTGGGGTCCTTTCCGGGGCGGCGGCGATGGGGCGAGTCTGCCGCCTCTGCCTTCGGTAAGGCAGGGCCGAAGTGGAGCGGTCGGAGCGCCGCGAATCGCCGATTCGGAGTGGAGGCTGATCCGCTCGAGGCTGCGGGTGACCTGTGTATATCCGTCGGCGTCGGTGAACTGTACGCCGCGCCGGTGGGCGAGGGCCGGGCCGAGAAGATCTCTGCGGGGAGCTTCTCGGCCCGGGGCCTTTCTCACCGGTTCATGGATTGGACCGGTTTGCCGTCGTACGCGGCTTCACGAGGGTCAGGGCTCCTGGTGACGCGAGTCGTTCGGCTTCGTGGCCGACGGACGCCATCGGCGTAGCCCGGTGCCGGACTCGTAGGCCTGTGACGTGGGACGGGTGACGAGTTCGATGGTGCTACCCCAGGGCGTTCGGGCGTACAGATAATGGTTTCCCCGTCCCGCGTCGCCGCCGGGCAGCTCTGTCGGCGGGCTCATCAGCTGACCTCCTTCAGGATTACTTGGCGGGAGTCGCCGGCGTCGCCGCGGGTTCGTGCAATCGCCGAGCGGAGGAGATCGAGCACCATGCGCCGGCGGTGTGCGCTCCGTCGGCGTCGAGGTGCCGCATCGACACGTCCGGCCATGCGGTCAACAGTTTCGGATTCGGAGAGTCCGGAAGTGTCCGCATGAGAGCCGAGTCGAGGTCGGGCACTGCGTCGGTCAACAGGTGGCGTGGAACGGAGAGGAGTGTTCTTGATCCAGGTCCCGGCACTGAGGCACTCGGCGGGGCCTACGCCGTCCCACAGGGCAGCGGTGCCGGAAGCGTTTTCGGCGCCCCGACTGCACTGTTCCAGGACCTCCGTTCCAGGGCGGACGATGAGGACCGCGACGTACTCACCTGGGGTGCGACGAAGTTCGGCGGCGCGTCGGTATCCGCTCATCGAGCCGACGCTGCATCCGACCACCAGTGGTCGCCATCGTCCGATGATGTCCGGCCGGGTGTTGACACTCCGAGTGTTGTGGAACACAATCTGAGCGCAGTTGACATGACTGTCACGTCATACTGCATGTCCGACGCGTTTCACTGTCCAGAGGAGATATCGATGACCGCCGCCGTTCCTGACATGCGTGAACTCGGACGAAAGGTACGGAATTGGGGGCGGTGGGGCGCCGACGACGAGCGCGGCACGACCAACCTCATCACCCCCGAGCGGGTCAGGGACGCGGCACGGCTGATCCGAACCGGACAGATCTTCGAACTGGGCATCCCGCTCGACGGCAACGGTCCGCAGCCGGGCGGAAGCCGGATCAACCCGATCCGGCTGATGTCCGAGAACGGGCAGGAGCAGGTGTTGCCGGGCGGTTTCAAGTGGGCCGACGACTACGTCTTCATGCCGCTGCAAGCCGGGTCGCAGTACGACTCCCTCGCGCACGTCCACTACGACGAGCAGCTGTACAACGGGCATCCCGGCGACGGCGTCACCGTCAAGGGCGCCGACAAGTGCGGCATCCACACCCAGGCCAAGGGCATCGCGGGCCGCGGCGTGCTCCTCGACGTCGCCCGGCATCGGGGTCTCCCATGGCTCGAGTCGGGAACCGCGATCACACCCGAGGAACTCGATGCCGTCGTGGAAGCGCAGGGCGTCGAGGTCGGGCCGGGCGACATCCTCCTGATCCGAACCGGTTGGCACGCCAAGTTTCTCGCGGAGTCCGATTCGGCCGCGTACATGGCGGGAGAGCCGGGGCTGAGCCTGTCGTGCGCACAGTGGCTGCGCGACCGGGACGTGGCGGTCGTAGGTGCCGACAACTGGGCCGTCGAGGTGATACCCGGGGAGAACCCGGGCGCCCTCTTCGAACTGCACATGGTCCTGATCCGAGACATGGGCATGACGCTCGCCGAGATGCTCGACTTCGAAGAACTCTCGAAGGCATGCGCCGCCGACGGCGTCTACGACTTCTTCTACACGGGGCCGCCGTTGCAGTTCACCCGGGCAGTCGGTTCCCCGATCAACCCTCTCGCCATCCGTTGACACGACCGGCAGCCGGAATCCTCGCGCTCGGCTGAACCGACCCGATACCGCCCATTTCATCACGCCAAGGAGAACCGAATGCTGCTCAGCGACATCGTCGAGTACGGCGCACGCAAGCATCCCGATCGCATCGCCCTGCGCTTCGAAGACGAGACGGTCGGCTACGGCCAGCTGCGCGACCGCAGCCGCCGCCTCGCGAACGCACTCCTCGGCGTCGCGGACCCCGGCGACCGCGTCGCGATCCTCTCCACGAACCGCACCGAGTACTTCGACTGCTACTACGGCGTGCCCATGGCGGGCATGGCGTTGACGATCCTGAATTTCCGGCTGCATCCCGAGCAGATCGCGGCGCTCGTCGAGCACTCGGGCGCCGCGGTCCTCGTAGTCTCCGAGGACTTCGCCGAGATGGTCGCGAGTATCCGCGACCGGATCACGTCGGTGCATACCGTCGTCGTGATCGGCGCCGCCGACGCCGATGCGGCGTTCTTGTCATGGGACGCGTTCGTCGCCGGCGCGCCCGCGACGGAACCGAAGGTGCGTCCGCGTCCTGACGACATCGCATGGATCGTCTACACCAGCGGCACGACCGGGGTGCCGAAGGGTGTGATGCTCAGCCACCGCAACCTCCTCACCGGCATAACCTCCTCGGCCCTCCAGTGGGCGCTGCCGGAGGACACCGTCTTCCTGTTCTGCTTCCCGCTCTGCCACGTCGGCGGTTACGTGACGCTCCTGAACCACCTGATGGGTGCCACGGTCGGGATCATCCGCGCCTACGACAATGCCACCTTCCTCCGGCTGGTCCAGCAGTGGAAGGTCACCCAGACCGGCCTGGCGCCCACGATGATCAACTTCCTGCTGCAGGATCCGGCGCTCGACGCGCACGACCTCGGCACGCTGGAGGCGATCGGGTACGGTTCGTCGGCGATTCCCGCTCCCGTACTGCGGGAGGGACTCGACCGCCTCGGTTGTGACTTCTATCAGGGTATGGGCATGACCGAGCTGGCCGGAAATGTGCTGCACCTCGACCAGCAGGCGCATCGGCGCGCCGCGAACGGGGAGTCCAACCTCCTTGCGGCAGCCGGAAAGCCGATGCGTTTGGCGGATATTCGAATCGTGGACGACGAGCTGCGGGACGTTCCGGTCGGTGAGATCGGCGAGATGGTCGTCCGTGGCGACCAGGTGATGGCCGGCTACTGGAACGACACCGACGCGACGGACGCCGCGTTCACCGACGGCTGGTTCCACACCGGTGATCTGGTGCGACGGGACGCCGAAGGATTCGTCTACATCGTGGACCGCAAGAAGGACCTGATCATCAGTGGTGGCGAGAACATCGCTTCTCTCACGGTGGAACAGGCCCTGTACAGTCATCCGGCGGTGGCCGAGGCGGCCGCGATCGGCGTCAAGGACGAGACGTGGGGCGAAATCGTCTGCGCCATTGTTGCTCTGCGCTCCGGCTCCACCGCTACCGCGGACGAGATCATCGCGACGTGCCGAGAGCACCTCGGCGGATTCCAGGTGCCGAGGCGCGTCGAATTCGTCGACGCCCTCCCGAAGAACGTCAGCGGCAAGATCCTCAAGCGCGATCTTCGCGAGCGCTTCGCCACCCGAACACTCGTCTAGCACAAGCCTGCCAGTCCGGCCCGCCGCCCCGAGCGGCACTTCTGTCCTGCCCTGCGCACCTCTCGACACACGGAGCGACCATGAAACGTACTCTTGCCGTGGGCCTTACTGCCCTGTGCACCACCGCCGCCCTGGCAGCCTGTTCCGGCCGGGACACCGCCACTTCGGCGGGTGACTGCGATCCCGGAATCACCGACACCGAGATCCGCTTCGGAACAAGCCTCATGCAGTCCGTCGCGGGACCTCAAGCGGTCGCCGCAACCGCGCTGTTCGACGAGATCAACGCCGCGGGCGGGGTCACCATGGGTGACGGGAAGACCCGCAAGATCGAGTACATCGCGATGGACGACGGATACGACCCCGCACGCACCGTCGGCAACGTCCGCTCACTGGTCGAACAGGAACAGGTCTTCGCGATCCAGAATCTGATCGGCACCGCCTCGACGCTCGCCGTCGTGGACTACCTGACGCAGAAGAACGTGCCGCTCGTGTTCCCGATGACCGGCACCGACGAACTGCTGGCCACGCACGAGCAGCGCCCTGTCGTGGCCGGAGCGGTGAACCCGCAGACACGATGGGAGGTCTCGGAGCGTGCCGAGATCATCCTGCGCGACCATCCACAGGCGAAGATCGCGGTGCTGTACCCGAACGACAGCCTCGGCAACGGAAGCCTCGACGCCCTGAAGTCCGCACTCGACGGCAGCGGTACCGCGGTCGTCGCACAGCAGGCCTACGAGCAGACGACGCCGTCCGTCGACTCGCAGGTGGTCAACCTCGCGAACTCCGGCGCCGACGTCTTCGTCAACTTCGCGACGGCGAGCTTCGTGACCCAGTCGCTGAAGAAGGCGCACGAACTCGGATGGAAACCCGACACCTACATCTACTCGGGCGCCACCGACACCAACTTCGTCCTCGCCCCTGCCGGTCCGGACGCCGCCGAGGGCATCCACTCCTTCTACTGGATCTACGACGTCAGCAGCACCGACCACGACGCCAAGCCCGGAGTGCAGAAATGGCGGGAATTCGCCGAACGCAACTCCGGGAAGATCAAGACCACCGACACCATCGCGGCGACCGGCTACAACACCGCCCAGCTGCTGGTGACCGCACTGAAGCAGATGAACGGCTGCACGCGGGCCGACCTGCTCGACGCGGTGCAGAACATGCGGGGTGTGACCACCGACCTCGCGATCGAGGGAATCACCTTCGACACCACGCCGGACTATCCCTACGCGATCACCTCGATGGCGCCGATGACGTTCCGCGACGGCAGGTGGCACTACGACGCTGCGGTCACCCGCAGCACCGAGCGATGACGTCCGTACCGGACGCCGGCGACGACGGCGCGGTTCCCGCCCTGGTCGTGGAGGAGGTCCGGCTCCGGTTCGGCGGCGTCGTCGCGCTCGACGGTCCCTCGTTCACGATCGAGCCCGGCCACATCGTCGGGTTGATCGGTCCGAACGGGGCGGGAAAGACGACACTGTTCAACTGCATCAGCAGGCTGTACCAGCCGGAATCGGGACGAATCGCCTTCGGGGACAAGGATCTGCTGTCGCTGTCGGCGGACGGGGTCGCGGATGTCGGTATCGCCCGAACGTTCCAGAACATCGGGTTGTTCCCCACGATGTCGGTTGTGGACAACGTGCTGACCGGTGCGTACTCGCGTACCCGGACCGGGTTTCTCGGGGCCGCGCTGGGTCTGCCGATGACCGGACGTGAGGAGCGACGCGAGCGCGACGAGGCATGGGCACTGCTCGAGTCGATGAACCTCGCCCGGGTCGGTCGCGAACCGGCGGGCACCCTTCCGTACGGGACGCTGAAACGGATCGAACTCGCGCGGGCGCTGATGCAGCGTCCGAAGTTGCTGATGCTGGACGAACCCGCGAACGGCCTCATCCATGAGGAGGTGCTCGAACTCGCCGAGACCGTCCGGCAACTGCGTGACGAACGAGGATTCTCGGTGCTGCTGGTCGAGCACCACATGGCGATGGTGATGTCGATTTCGGACCGCGTCGTCGTGCTGAACTTCGGGCAGAAGATCACGGAGGGGCTTCCGGCCGACGTGGCCGCGCACCCCGAGGTCGTCGAGGCATACCTGGGGGGTGCGGCGTGAGCCTGCTGAGCGTCGAGGGGCTTTTCGCCTGGTACGGAAGTGCAGAAGTTCTGCACGGCATCGAATTTCAAGCCGAGAAGGGCGCGGTGACGGTGGTGCTCGGCGCGAACGGTGCCGGCAAGACCACCATCCTGCGGGCGCTGTGCGGCATGGTCCGCACTCGTGGCCGGATCGAATTCGACGGCCGGGACATCGCAGGCATGCGCACCGACAGGATCGCGCGTCTCGGGATCGCGCACGTTCCGCAGGGCCGCGGCACCTTCGGCGACCTGACGGTCGAGGAGAACCTCCGCATCGGAGGGTACGCGGCCGCCGTCGCCGACACCGACCGGGCGATCGAGCAGTGGTACGACTTCTTCCCCCGGCTGCGGGAGCGGCGTCGGCAGCAGGCCGGCGGACTCAGTGGCGGCGAGCAGCAGATGCTCGCCATCGCCCGGGCCCTCGTCGCCGCACCACGGCTGCTGCTGCTCGACGAGCCGTCCCTCGGCCTGGCCCCCCGCATCACCCAGGAGGTGTTCCGTGCGCTGAGCCGCATCAATGCGGAGATGGGGACGACAATTCTCGTCGTCGAGCAGAACGCGCACCTGGCCCTCGACATCGGGTCATCCGCGGTGCTCGTCGACGCCGGTCGCATCGTCGCCCAGCGTCCCGCCGCCGGTCTCGCACACGACGAGTCGGTGCGACGCGCCTACCTCGGCTACTGAGCACAGGAGTGAGTCATGCACGTCTTTCTTCAACAATTGGTAGACGGGCTCACGTGGGGCGCACTGTACGGTGCGTTCGCATTGAGCATCGTCCTCGTCTACCGGGCCTCCGGGATCGTGAACTTCGCGCAGGGGGAGATGGCGATGTTCGCGGCGTTCTTCGCGTGGCAGTTCCACCAGTGGGGTGCGCCGCTGTATGTCGCGATCCTCGGGGCGATGGCGGTAGCGTTCCTCATGGGCGCCGTCACCGAGCGGGTGCTGATCCGGCCGCTGGCGGGCTCGCCGAACCACATGCCGCTCGTCATCATCACTCTCGGACTGATGCTGGTCCTCAACAGCGCGGCCGGCTGGATCTGGGGTGTGCAGAGCAGGGAGTTTCCGTCGACGGTGTCCGGACCGGTGGTGACGCTGGGGACGGTGGCAGTCTCGCGGCAGTCCCTCGTGATCGTCGGCGCGGTCGTGGTTGTCGCGGCGCTGCTGTTCCTCCTGTTCCAGCGTACCCGTGTCGGCCTCGCGATGCGGGCGGCCGCCGGAAATCCGGATTCCGCTGAGCTGGTGGGTATTCCGGTAGGTCGCATGCTGATGATCGGCTGGGGATTGGCGGCGGCGATCGGCGCACTCGCGGCGTCGCTCGCGGCCCCGCAATTGTTCCTCCAGCCGAACATGCTCGTCGCGTCGCTGATCTACGCATTCGCTGCCGCCGTTCTCGGCGGATTGGACAGTCCGGTCGGCGCCCTCGTCGGCGGATTGTGCGTCGGTGTCGCGGAGAACCTCGCCGGTACGTACATCGAGTGGATCGGCCACGACTTCAAGCAAGCCGTGGCACTGGTCCTCATCCTGGGGGTGTTGCTCTTCAGGCCGGAAGGTCTCTTCGGTGCGCGGAAGGTGGCGCGGGTATGAAAGTCCTCGATATGCTCCGCCGCCCCCGCGCCGAACTCGACGCACCGGTGTGGCTCCGCCGTACCACCGTTGCGGTGGTGCTCGTCCTCGCCGCGGTCGCACCGCTCGTCTCGGCGCCGTACGTCAACTTCGACCGTTCCATGGTCCTCGTGTACGTCGTGGTCGGACTCGGCCTGAATCTGCTGACAGGCAACACCGGTCAGATCTCCCTGGGCCATGGCTTCTTCTTCGCCGTGGGCGCCTATCTCAGTGCGGTGCTGATCGAGAACCATGGTGTCGCCTATCCGGTGGTGCTCCCGCTCGCCTTCGCGGTCTGCTATGTGGGCGGGTACCTGTTCGGGCTGCCGGCACTGCGGCTCCACGGCCTCCAGTTGGCGCTCGCCACACTGGGTCTCGCACTGGTGACCCCCGCCGTGATCAAACGCTTCGAGCACGTGACCGACGGTCAGGCGGGCATCAACGTCACCGCGGCCGAGGCACCCGTATCCTCCGGTCTCGATCGCGACCAGTGGGTGTACTACCTGTGCCTGCTCGTCGCCGCGCTGACCTATCTCGTGGTGCGCCGGCTCTCCACCGGCCGCATCGGGCGATCGCTGATCGCGATCCGTGACTACGAGGCCGTGGCGACGACCCTCGGTATGCCGGCCACCCGGACGAAGACCACCGTGTTCGCCCTCAGTGCCGCACTCGCCGGCGTCGGCGGGGTGCTCTACAGCTTCGTCGTCCAGTACGTCGGCCCGGAGGCCTTCGGGCTGCCGCTGGCGATCGCGTTCATCACCATGATCGTGGTCGGAGGTCTCGGTACCGTGCCCGGTGTCGTGTTCGGCGCCTTCTTCGTCGTCTACGTCCCGCAGTGGACTGCTGAACTCAATCAGTCGGCGGCCGGCATCACCTACGGCGCTGCGTTGATCCTGTTCATCTTCGTACTGCCCTACGGCTTGATCAGTCTGGTGCGGTGGGGGCTCGCGCCGCTCGTGGCATGCATCCCGGGTCGTCGCAGCGACGGGGGACGGTCCGAGGGCACAAAGAACCCGGGACTGGAATTGGAACCGGTGGCCACCGGCTGAACTGCCCGGACCACGACCGGCGACGGACGGGCACCCTCGATCAGGATCTAGGGTGCCCGTCCGTCGCTGCGGTGTTAGTGGTCTCCGGCTGTCGCCCGGTGCGATCGGTACCGAAAAAGCCCGCCTGGCCATGTGGCCAGGCGGACCCTTCCGGCTCAGCGATCGGCGAAACGGGAACCGAGTTCGTTCACCTCGGACAGTCCGATGAACCCGGTGAACTCGTCGAAGGAGGGCAGGCGCGACAACGCCGCCGCCGGGGTCCCGTCGCGCACGATCGTGGCCAGGAAGTCCTGGATCGACCTCGTAGCGGCCAGCAGCGCGCCGATCGGGAACAGCACAAGAGCGAATCCCAGCTCGCCCAGCACATCCAGCGGCATCGGCGGAGTGCGCCCGCCTTCTACCCAGTTGAACACCAGGCGATGTCCCTTCAACCGGGTCGCCACCGCACGCACCTCGTCGATGCTGGCCGGAGCCTCCACGAACAACAGGTCGGCGCCGGCGTCCGCGTAGTGCAGGGCGCGATCGATTGCCGCGTCCAGCCCGTCGACGGCCGCGGCGTCGGTCCGAGCGATGATCAGGAGGTCCGGATCGGTGCGGGCCGCGACGGCCGCCTCCAGCTTGGCCACCATGTCGGTGACCGGGACGACCGCCTTGCCCTCCATGTGGCCGCATCGCTTGGGAGCGACCTGATCCTCGAGCTGGATGGCCGCGACACCGGCCCTCTCGTAGTCGCGGACGGTGCGAATGACGTTGAGAGGGTTGCCGTACCCGGTATCGGCATCGGCGATCAACGGGACGTCGACGGCAGCAGCCATGCGGCGGGCGTTGTCGGTCATCTCCGTAGCGGTGAGCAATCCGACGTCGGGGCGACCGAGCAGACTCGCAGAGGTGCCGAAGCCGGTCATGTACGCCGCATCGAACCCGGCGGCCTCGACCAGGCGCGCGGACAGGCTGTCGTAGGCCCCCGGCGCCAGGACCGGTGCCGCGCTGTCCAGCAGTTGGCGCAGCCGTGGTCTGGTAGGGGTCGGTGATCCGAGAAAATCTGACATGGAATCGCTTTCGATCACGTGGTGAGGTGGCGTGGATTGGCGACGCGCAGACGGGCCAGGACCGCTGTCGAGACGGCTCGACGCACAAGGGGGTCGGTGTACGAGAGCGTTCCCCGGTGAAGCGCGGTTGCGAGCTCGGCCTCGGTGGCGCAGCCGACTTCGGTCAACAGGTCCCCGAGCACGGTGCTGTCGCCGGAGTCGAGTTCCCGACGCGCCGTGCCCAGGAGGTTGACGCAGATCCGCAGCAGGTAGCGCTCCCGGTCCTGCGTCCGGTCGAGTGCCGGACCGATTTCGTCGGTGAGCGCCCAGGAGACGAGCTCGAGAATCTCCGCCAGGCTCGGGCGGTCGTGCAGCGACTCGGCCGGCGGAGCAGGTGCCGCCGGTGGCTCGTCGTCGAGCAGATCGAGGATCAGGAGCAGGTCGTATTCGGATTCGCAGACCCGGCGGCCGATCGCGGCGAGTTCGAGCGAGCGCTCGGCGCCGCCGAAATGCCGCTGCGCCTGGAGCCGGCTGAGCACCAGCCACCGCAGGGTGCCGTAGGTCTCCCACCAGTGCAGCTCTGCCGTCGAAGGCCGCTCACCCGTCGCCTTCTCGTAGCCGTCGAGCAACTGCTCGCGGGTCCCCACACCGGCGACCGGGAGTTCGGCACCGAACCGCCATGCCCGGACGCAAAGCCATCCGAGGTCCTCCATCGGATCGCCCAGATGGGCGAGTTCCCAGTCGAGGACGCCCCGGATTCCGGTGTCGTCGACCAGAAGGTTGCCGAGGCGGAAGTCGCCGTGCACGAGAGTGGCCGGTCGGCGCGAAGGCCGATGGTCCCGAAGCCACCGCAGCCCAATTTCGACCGCCGGGCGCGGGTCGTCGAGAGCCCGATAGACGGACTCGAGCAGGTCGAGCGGGTCTCTGGTGTCGAGCATCGTGAGGGCTCCGACAGCGCTGCTGTGGATCTGTCCCAGCACGAATCCCATCTTCTCGGCCAGCCGCTCCCGCATTTCGGCGAGCGCCGGATCCCGTTGGATCTTCCGGGGAATCGACTCGCCGGCCACTCTTTCCATCAGCAGGAAGGGGGCATCGATGCCGGGGGCGGTGTCACCGCTGGCAAGGACAGCGGGTACCGGCACACCGGCGGCGGCGGCGGCGCGCAGGCATGCCGCCTCCGCGCGCATCCGCTGTGCGTCGCCGTGCCCGGGGGGATCACGCCTGAGGACTACGGGCAGGGGGTTGCCCGCGGCATCGGTTGCCTGCGCCGACCACACCTCGCGGCTCGCGCCGCCGGTCAGCTGTCGGGGTTCGCCGACCGAGACGTTCTCGCCGCGCACCTCGATGAGGATCGCTCGGATCCCGTCACCCAGTGACGAGGAAGCCTCGGTCACAGCCACGGCGCCGCGCCCGGGTCGCGCAACAGTGTGCGAGCTGTGGACATGCGGTGGACCTCGTCGGGGCCGTCGTAGATGCGGGCGTACCGGGCCTGCCGATACATCCGCTCCAACGGCGTGTCGGCGGTCAGCCCGAGCGCTCCGTGCACCTGGATGGCGCGGTCGACGACGTCGTGCAGCATCCGTGCACACCAGAACTTGACGAGCCCGATCCGGATGCGTGCATCGTCGCCGGAGTCCATCGCGCGGGCGGCATCGAGTGTCATCAGCCGGGCAGCGTGGATCTGCGCGGCGGATTCCGCTATGTACCGGTGGACCTCGCCCTTCTCCGCAAGGAGAGAACCGTGCACGTAGCGGGTGTTGGCCCGCTCGCACATGAGCTCGTAGGCCCGCTGCGCCTGACCGAGCCAGCGCATGCCGTGGAAGATGCGCCCGGGTCCGAGGCGGTCCTGTGCGACGGCGAACCCCTTGCCGCGCTCGCCGAGCAGGTTGTCGGCAGGCACCCGCACGTCGGAGAGCCGGACCTCGTAGTGGTCGCTGGGATCGTGGCCCATCGTCGGGATCGAGCGGAGGATCTCGAAACCGGGGGTGTCGGTCGGAACGATGATCGCGCTGATCCGGGAGTGGCGGGGCACGTCCTCGGGCTCGGTGCGCGCGAAGACGGTGCAGTAGCCCGCGTCTTTGACCCCCGTCGTGAACCACTTGTGCCCGTTGATGACCCAGGTGTCCCCGTCGAGCTCCGCGCGGGTGGTGATCAGGGTCGGATCGGAGCCGGCGACCTCCGGCTCCGTGAGTCCCACCGAGGGCAGGAACTCGCCGGCGACGAGCGGCGGGATCCATCGTTCCCGCTGTTCCTCGGTGCCGTGCTTGCGCAGCATCAAGGTGTCCTGCATGGACACGGACCCGACGGCGAGCTGCCCGAACTCGGACCGGCCGATGATTTCGTTGAGGTATACGAAATCGAGGAACCGCACACCACCACCCCCGACGTCCGCCGGGTGACCCAAGGCCCACAGACCGAGCTCTTTTGCCTGCGTGCGCAGCTGATCGAGTGCCTTGCGGGCGTCGTCGTCCTCGCGCGCGAGGACCGGCTCGGCAGGAATCACCTGGTTGTCGATGAACGAGCGCATGCGGGCGCACAGGTCTGCGATGTGGCCCTCGGGATGATCGGTGGTCATGCCCCGTTTCCCTTCGTTGTCGTGTCGGTTGTCTCGTGCAGCGGTCGGATGGCGGCGGAGTCGACGTACTCGTCGATGCGGGTGATCCGTCCGTCCACGACCCGGACGAACAGTGCGGCAGGCACTTCGAGCGGACCGTGTCCCGGCAGGGCCCCGCGCACCACGTGCTGCTGTACGAAGCCGTCCGGAACCGCGTCGCGGCGGACGTCCTCGTAACGGAAGTCCTCGAGCGTGCGGGTGAGCCAGCGCAACACGCGCAGGTTCTCCTCGACGGTCTGCTCGCGGCCGTCGTCGTTGTGCCAGATGCGCGCGTCCGGCGCATACAGGTTTGTCAGTGTGTCCACGTCACCGGCTCGGACGGCGGCGAAGAATCGGTCTGCGAGATCCAACATGCGAAGGTGGTTCTCCTCGGTGCTGCGGATGGGATGTCAGGGGGAATCGGATTCCAGTCCCAGGGCGCCCAGGCACATCTGGTCGAGGGTGCTCAGCAGTGCCTCTTCGTCCGCCGCCTCCCCCTGGATCAGCCAGAGGTAGAGGGTGTGATCGACCATCGCGGACATCGCGCGGGCGGCGAGTACCGGGTCGAGCGACTGCCGGACGAGTCCCTCCTGTTGCCAGCGGGCGATCGCCCGGGAAGTCCGTTCGATGAGCTGGGAGCGGTGCTCGTGGCGCAATTCCCGGAACTCGTCGTTGATGGTCGCGACCTGCTCGACGATCGCCATCAGCCGTGCATTGCGCCGATAGGCCTTGTAGTACGAGCGATTCGCCGCGACGAGCCGTGCCGCGGGGGACAGGTCGGGATCGGTCGGTTCGCGGCGGTGTACATCCTCGAACAGGCGGGTGCTCAGTTCGCGGAAGATGTGTTCCTTCGACTCGAAATACCGATAGAAGGTGCCATAAGCGACGTTGGCCTCCTGCGTGATCTGCTCGACCCGGGTGTCGGGGAATCCGACGGTCTCGAATACGGTGCGCGCCGCGTCGAGCAGGGCGTCACGAGTCTTCCGCCCCCGCGCCGTGAGGGTCTCGACCGGCGCGGGTACGGACGGGGTGTTGACAGATGACTTGGCCACGGTCAGACTATCCCCGAAGGTGACATGACTGTCAAGTCATCTCGTACCCCTTGTTCTCTGATTCTCTCCGTTTCCTGCCCGGATTTCTCCGAATCAGTGCCCGAAAGGATTGCAGTGACCACATCGAATTCGAAGTTCGAACTCCGCGGGATCAATCACCTCGCCCTCGTCTGCTCCGACATGAAGCGGACGATCGACTTCTACTCGGGAACCCTCGGCATGCCCTTGGTGAAGACGGTCGAGCTGCCGGGGGGGCTCGGCCAGCACTTCTTCTTCGACTGCGGGGGAGGCAACACCCTCGCGTTCTTCTGGCTCGAGGACGCACCCGATGCCGCCCCCGGCGTCGCGGCGCCGAAGGGCCGCCCCGACGAGGGGGAACTTGCCAGTGCGGTCGGATCGATGAACCACGTGGCCTTCGCTGTCCCACCGGAACTGTTCGGCGAGTACCGCGCACGGCTGCAGGCGGACGGTGTCGAGGTCAGCCGCGTCCTCAACCACGACGACAGCCCGTCCGGCGTAGCCAGGGAGGTGCACGACGGCACCTTCGTCCGATCGTTCTACTTCCAGGATCCGGATGGCGTCCTCCTCGAATTCGCCTGCTGGACACGCGAGTTCACTCCGGAAGACGTCGTGCACGAGCCGAAGACCGCGGCCGACCGCCGCACGACCGGCGCCTCCTGACCGACGGCCGAAAGGACAATCGACATGCCCCGCCTCCGTGAAGTCCCTCGTGCCGAGGTGACCGACGAAAAGATCCTCTTCTTCTACGACCGGCTGTTCGGCGCCGACAAGGACCCCGCCGTCAACCACGGCACCATTCATGCCACGCCGGGCGACTGGTGGACGGTGTTCGCACAGTCTCCGGCCGTGTTCCGGCATGCGGTACGGGGCTTCGCGTTGTACCGCAACGCAGGTCTCGACCCGCTGCTGCGCGAGCTCGGTCAGGGCAGGGCCGGGTACGCGCGCGGGAGTCAGTTCGTGTTCTCCCAGCACTGCAAGCAGATGCGTTCTCTCGGGATGTCCGAAGAGAAGATCGCTGCCCTCCCGCACTGGCAGATCAGCGACCGGTTCTCGGAGCTCGAGCGCGCCGTGCTCGCCTACACGGACGGGCTCGTCCTCGGTGGCGGCCGGGTGCCCGACGAGGTGTTCGCCCTGCTCCGGGCTCACCTGTCCGACCAGGAGATCATGGAACTCACCTACATCACGTGCATGTACGACATGCACGCTACAATCTGCCGCGCGCTGAAGCTCGAGTTCGACGACAGACCCGAACCGGTCGAGGAGGTCCGGATCCCGGACGGCGTCCATGTCTCCGACCTCTCCGCCGATCTGGCCGGCGAGTAGCGGCCGTTGCATCATGCGCGCTGCGGTTCTCTCGCGCCCTTCGTCGGACCGGTTGTGGTTGTTCGACGGCGCAACCGGTCCGGCGGCGCCGCGCACCGCGAGGCGGTCAGCGGGTCGTCGTCGGGATCTCGGACGAACAGCATGCCGCCGTCGATGAGCACGGATTGGCCCGTCATGTAGTTCGAGTCGGGGGCCGGCCAGGTAGAAGACGAAGGCCGCCACGTCCTCACCGGTGGAGACGCGACCGAGGGTGATGCCCTCGGCCATGGCCTTCATCGACTCACCCTCACCGACATCGTTGATCGCGCCGAGCCCGGTGCGGCCGCTCGGGGTCTTCCGGTCCTCAGCCGTTCGCCGCATCGGCGAACCCGAGCACCACCTTCAGCACCACGTGCAGCGCGGGATTGGTGTCGTCACGCCGCCACGCCACGCGTAGGTCGACGTCGGGGGTCGACTCGTCGAGCGGAACGAAGACGACATGGGGATCGGTGACGTTGCTCGCCACGGACGCCAACGTCAGGTGGCACCCGACCTCGGCGCTGACCAGCGCCAGGGCGGTCTGCGTATCGGGGGCGACCTGGACGACGTCGGCGACGAACCCGCCCGCGTGCGCGAGCCGCCGCAACCGGTCGGGAAGCACCGCACCCTCGTGCGGCGGGAGGGAGACGGAGCTTTCCGCGGCAAGCTGGGCAATCGACAACCGGCGCGCGCCGGCCAGCGGGTGGGTGTCGGGCAGCGCGACGACGAGGGAGTCCGGCATCGCTGGCCCGGTTCGGCTTCAACGAGTTTGCCAACAAGAAGCTCGTGAGAAACCCCGGGGGAAGAAGTAACCGAGCGCGTCGACGGCAAGACTGCCGTGCGTCCGAGGGTGCAGTGCGGTCGCTGACGAAGGTGGAGTGAGCGACCGTCACTGCCCGGGCGGCGGACCTGCCGGGCGGCCACCGGCGGGGCCGCCTCCCATCCCGCCCTGCGGCGGCGCATCGGACTGGACGTTCGCCGACTTCTCGGCGACACCGACCGTGATGTCGACGGCGTAGCCGGTGTCGATGCTGCCGGTGACGGTCGCGAGTTCGGCGTCCCAGCCGTCGCCGAAGACGTTGTCGGAGTCGAGGCTGATCTGCGCCAGGTTGCGGGTGCTCTGCGCGTATCCGTCGGCGCCGGCGTACGCCGTCTCGCACACGTCCTGGGGGAGGGCGATCTGCGAGGTCAGCCGCGCGTTGTCGCCGGCGACGGCGACCTCGAGGGAGTCGTACACCTCGAAGTGGATGTGCGGCCAGCGCCCCGAGTAGCAGGCCGGGAAGATCGAGGTGAACGAGACGGTGCCGTCGGCGTCGGCGACCTGCACGCCGCGCAGGTAGTTCTGGTCCGTCAGTCCGTCGCTGTAGAGGGAGTACTGTCCGTCGCGGTCGCAGTGCCACAGATAGACGGCCATGCCCTGGCCGGGGCCGCAGCCGGCGGCGAGATCCTGCAGGTGCAGGGTGATGGTGGTCGGCACGCCCTCGGCGGTGCCGGTGTAGTCACCGAAGCTGGTGGTGATGTCCTTGCGGACGATTCCCGACT
This sequence comes from Rhodococcus sp. M8, assembly GCF_015654185.1. Classification (NCBI taxonomy): domain Bacteria; kingdom Bacillati; phylum Actinomycetota; class Actinomycetes; order Mycobacteriales; family Nocardiaceae; genus Rhodococcus; species Rhodococcus sp. M8. Next base: position 2,653,266 of record NZ_CP064065.1, on the reverse strand, counting down.
CGATCAGGACGTTGGGCCCGTTCGATCCGTCGCCGGGGTACGGGCCGGCCGTCTCCTGTGGTGCGGCGGCGACGCACTCGCCCGCGGCGGTCGCGGAGGTCGTCGAAGCGGCGGTGGTGGTGGCCGACGCGGATGCCGAGGTGGACGTCGACCCGCCCGTCGAGCACGCAGCGAGGGCCGCGGTGCCGGCCGCGCCGAAGACGGCCAGCATCCGCCGGCGCGACAGCATCGTCCTCATGTCGTGGGCCAGGCCCAGGTCGTGCTCGTGGAGTTCGGGGTCGGTGGGAACGCGACGCGCCCGGCGTGAACTCATTGCGGTGTCCTCTCGGCTCGGTTCGGTGGGGTTCACGCTACGAAGGGAAGCTTGGGAAACACCGGACGGATGCTGGGAACTTGCTGGCAGCCGGCCTCGGGTGGATCCGTCCTTCGGTCGTCGAGCCCGGCTCGCGCCGCGCGGGCGCGGGTAGGATACGAAAGGTCGGCGCTCCCGCTGATTCCCGATCGCCACGACATGAGGAATGCGATGTACTCGTACAAGGTTGTCGAGGTCCGCGAGAAGATGCTCGGCGGGAAGATGTCCGGTGACAAGCTCGAGGATCTGCTCAACGAGCACGCCCGGCAGGGGTGGCGCCTGAAGGCCATCACCTCCGCCGAGATCAAGGGCCGCGTCGGCCCGGGCGGGGTCGAGGGGCTGCTCGTCACCTTCGAACGCGAGGGCTGACGGGCGCGGTTGGCCCGACTCGTCCGTCGCCGCGACTCGAACAACGCGGCATCGGGGACACTGTCGTGGCCGCGCCTCCCCGCGTCCCCTGTGCCGACGACGTCCCGGCTCTCGGCTTCCTGCAGGTTTCGCCACGCGAAAGCGAGATCCCACGACCGACGGTCGTGGGATCTCGCTTTCATAGGAGCCGACGTGTGAGAGCTGCCCGGTGCAGATCTCCGATCAGTGCTGAAGCGCCAGGGGCTCCTTGACCTTCAGTGGTTCCACCTTCCCCATGACGAACAAGTAGTTTGCTGCCCCCAGCAGTGCCACTGCGCCGATCACCGCGAGCGGGGCGACGTAGGACCCGGTGCTGTCGACGAGGACGCCGATGACGAGCGGCGTGAAGATACCCGCGAGATTCGACGCGAAGTTCTGGATTCCGCCGATCGACCCGACATGCTTCGAACTGGGTGCGACGTCCGCCGGAAGCGACCAGATTCCGGTAGCGGCGACGGTCAGGCTGGAGTACGCAAGAGACAAGAGCGCCAACGCCATCCACGCCTCGGGGACGACTGCGGCGAACATGATGACCGATCCGCCGACCAGGCCTCCGGCGATCTGGGTCTTGCGAACCCGGGTGACCGAGTGTCCCCGACGTACCGCGCGGTCGGCGGCGAATCCACCGAGCCATCCGCACGCCACCGCGCACACACCCGGCAGCGCGCCGAACATTCCGAGCTTCAGGAGATCGAATCCCCTCTCGCTGACGAGGTAGCTGGGGAAGAAGGTGATGAAGAAGTAGATCGCGCTGTTCAGGCAGAAGAAGCCGAACATCATGCTCAGGATGGTGCGGTACCGGAACAGCGACCGCCAGGGTAGCTTCGCGGCGTCCGCGTCGTCACTGCCGGCACCGCGTGCGCCGCCGCTCTCGATATGCGCGAGTTCGGCGGTACCGACCCGCGGGTGATCCTGAGGGGCCCGATAGATCTTCCACCAGGCGAAGGCCCATACGACACCCAGAGCGCCGATGATGATGAAGACGCCGTGCCAGGTGGTGAAGGAGATGATGAGCGTGACGATCGGAAGGGCGATCACCGCGCCGACGCGCGAGCCGGAGTCCCAGATGCTCGTAGCGAAGGCGCGCTCGCTCTTCGGGAACCAGGTGGCGACCACCTTGGCGGACGTACTCGGTGCCGGGCTCTCACCCACTCCGAGCAGGAAACGGACCGCGAAGAGCGAACCGAATCCCCGCGCGAAGGACGTGGCCATGGTGCAGACCGACCACCAGAGGGCGGCGATGGTGAACGATCGCCGGGGGCCGACCTTGTCGACATACCAGCCGGCGGCGAGCTGGCACACATCGTAGGCCCAGAAGAAAGCTGCGAAGATCATGCCCTGCTGGGTGGCGGTGAGATGGAAATCCTCGCCCATGAACGGCAGCGCGACGCTCAGGCTCGACCGGTCGAGGTAGTTGATACTGAGGCCGACGAATGCGAGCCAGATGATGGCCCATCGCATTCGAGTCATGGTCCGAGGTGCTTTCACTTCGGAGTCACTTCCTACTGCAGTACTCATGGGGGTTCTCCCTGACATGACCATTGTTTCCTCGAATCCTCGAACATGAGGCAGGTGGGGTGAGGTCGATCGCGGCACGAGATCGTATAGGAACACTGGCGATCGTATAGGTCACATGGAATCAGGTGACTGCCGTCACTGTCAAGCGGGCCGGGGAGGGGCAACCCGGCACCTCGGAGCTTCCCGTTCCGGTCGCGAAAGGGCGCCGGCGGAATCGACGCGTCGAGGAAACGCCTGGATCGTCGGCGTCCGACCTCGTCTCCCCTGGGACGTCGCGCTAACCGACGATGTGCGCCTTCTGCGTGCGTGCGGTCTCGGAGGCATCCAGGGGTGGCATGTTGCCGTCGAAGGCCTGCGCGAATCGCGTGAAGGAGTTGCGAATGTGGTCGGCCATGGCCTGCTCGGCGGTCTGCGGCTCGCAGGCACGGATGGCATCCCAGATCTGCCGGTGTTCGGTGACGGTGACCGACCCGTCGACGTCCGCGGGATAGAGCCGGAAGATGTGCAGGTGGCAGTGGGTCTGGACGAATGCGTGCTGGACCACTGGGTTGCCGGCCGCACCGAGGATGGTGTCGTGGAAGCGGGTGTCGTGGGCGACGAGGTCCTGGCGCAGGTCGCCGCCCTCTTCGACGCGGCGCTCGAAGGATTCGAGCTCCCGGTCCAGGGCCCTGCTCGGGTTCGTGAGCCGATCCACCGCCGCGGATCGTGCTGCCCAGGGCTCGACGAGCAGTCGGAACTCGAAGAGGGATCGGAGTTCGGGAAGGTCGAGCAGGGGGGTGGTGCTGTACCCGCGGCCGGGGCTGTAGACGACCAGGTTGTCCCCCTCGAGCCGCTGCAACGCTTCTCGGACCGGCGTCTGTGAGACGCCCAGGTCGCGCGCGATGGCATCGATGTTCATTCGGGTGCCCGGCGGAATCTCGCTGGCCACGATGGAGTCCCGCAGCTTCGAATAGACCTCGCCGGCAGCTACTTTCGGCTGAACTCTCGGGGCGTCGGACGTATCGCGCCGGGCCATGACCATCTCTCTCCACTTCTCGGCCCGCTGTGGCGGTGCGGCAGGTGGCGGGCGCTCGGACATGCCGACTGTATACGCCCCGGTCCTCTTCGCCGTCGACCAGCCTCGGGGCCCCTCTCGGGCCCCGGCGGGGTGACCGATCCATCTCCGGCGGCTTGACGCGGGCCACACTGCCTATATGATTACGGCGATTCCTATACGATTCACGGAAGTGAGTGCCATGTCTCACCTCGTCTCCATCACGACCGACGATGTCCGGTTCCCGACGTCGCTGGAACTGGACGGTTCGGATGCGGTCAACGTCGACCCGGACTATTCGGCCGCCTATGTCACGATCCGCACGGATGCCGGCGACGAAGGGCACGGCTTCGTCTTCACCTGTGGTCGGGGCAACGATGTCGTCACCCATGCCATCGACACCTACGCCCAGCTGCTGATCGGCCGGAACACCGAGGAACTGATCTTCGATCTCGGCGCCGCATCCAAACGTCTCGTCCACGACTCGCAACTGCGGTGGCTGGGCCCGGAGAAGGGCGTCAGCCAGATGGCCTGCGGCGCTCTGATCAACGCGCTGTGGGATATTCGGGCCCGTCGCGAAGGCAAGCCGCTCTGGTTGCTGCTGAGCACAATGTCCCCGGAGGAGATCGTCGACGTCGTCGACTTCACGCACATCCGCGACTCCCTCGATCCGGCTCGGGCCCTCGACCTCCTCCAGCGCGGCAGCATCGGCAAGGCGGACCGCATCGCCGCACTCCAGGCCGGCGGCTACCCCGCTTACACGACGTCACCGGGGTGGCTGGGATACAGCGACGAGAAGCTCGTGCGTCTCAGCAAGGAGGCAGCCGCCGACGGCTTCTCCATGATCAAGCTCAAGGTCGGCGGGAGCGTCGAGGACGACCTTCGTCGCCTGGCCCTCGCCCGCGAGGCCGTCGGTGACCTGCCGATCGCGATCGACGCCAACCAACGGTGGGAGGTCTCCGAGGCCATCGATCGGGTGAACGAGCTCGCGCAGTTCGACCCGTACTGGATCGAGGAGCCGACCAGCACCGACGACATCCTCGGCCACGCCGACATCCGTAAGGGTGTCGCCCCGACGCGGGTCGCGACCGGCGAGGCTGTCGCGAACCGTATCGTCTTCAAGCAACTGCTGCAGGCCCAGGCCATCGACGTGCTCCAACTGGACTCCACCCGCGTTGCCGGAGTGAACGAGAACATCGCCGTCATGCTGCTGGCCGCCCGCTTCGGGGTGCCGGTGTGCCCGCACGCCGGCGGAGTCGGGCTCTGCGAACTCGTTCAGCACTTCTCGTTCTTCGACTACGCAGCCCTCAGTGGCTCCCAGGAGGGACGCATGATCGAGTACGTCGACCACCTGCACGAGCACTTCGCGGAACCCGTCCGGATCGTCGGGGGACGTTACGCCGCGCCGGCCCTGCCGGGTATCGGCGCGGAGATGCTGGCCGCGTCGCGCGAACGCTGGGTCTTTCCCACCGGCCCCGGCTGGCGAGAGGTGAACGGACGCGCGGCGACCACGAAGACCGGAGTGGAGGTGGCACCGTGAACACGACCGTCGAGGAACTGAACCGGAAGGTCGAAGCGGCCCACGCGGCATTTCAGAAGGCCCGGACGGTCCCCCCGGACACCCGCGCCGGCTGGCTCGAGGCCGTCGCCGAGGGGCTGGAGGGCGACGCTCCGGCCCTGGTCGACATCGCTGCGCGGGAAACCGGTCTGGGGCTCGACCGGCTTCAGGGCGAACTACGGCGCAGTACTTTCCAGCTCCGGTTGTTCGCCGACGAGGTCCGCCGCGGCGAGCATCTCGACGCCGTCATCGACCATGCCGACGACTCGTGGGGGATGGGGCCGCGGCCGGACATCCGCCGTGTCAACGTGCCGCTGGGCGTCGTCGGTGTCTTCGGTGCGTCGAACTTCCCCTTCGCGTTCAGCGTGATGGGCGGCGACAGCGCCTCGGCGCTGGCCGCCGGATGCGCTGTCGTCCACAAGGCCCACGACGGGCACCTCGAGCTCGCCGCACGCACCGCGGACGTCGTGGTCGCCGCACTCGAAGCCGCCGGAGCCCCTGCCGGTCTCTTCGGGCTCGTGACCGGCAGACCCGCAGCAGAGGCGCTGGTGGATCACCCGCTGGTCAAGGCTGTCGGCTTCACGGGTTCGACCGGTGGCGGCCGCGCCCTGTTCAACCGCGCGGCGGCACGCCCCGAGCCCATTCCCTTCTACGGCGAACTCGGTGGAATCAACGCGGTGTTCGTCACCGAGAACGCGTGGAACAGCCGCCGCGAAGACATTCTCACCGGCTACGCGCAGTCCTTCACTCTCGGCATGGGGCAGTTCTGCACCAAGCCGGGACTGCTGTTCGTGCCGGCGGGTGACACCGGATCCGTTGCGGCTGTGCTGGCGCACGCCCTCGACCGCTTCGAGCCGACCGTGCTCCTCAACGATCGCCTCCACGACGGATACCGCGAGGCGGTGACGCGGGTCCGGGCCGCCGCCGGCGTCGAGGTACTCGTCGAAGGCGACTTCGCGGCGATGCCGTCGCCGATGGTGCTGCGCACCACGGCCGCGAACGTACGCGCACATCCGGAACTCCTGCGACAGGAGATGTTCGGGCCGGCGAGCCTGATCGTCGAGTACGCCGGTGAATCGGAACTGGTCGGTCTGGCACGGCTCCTGGAAGGCCAGCTCACGACGACTGTGCAGGCCGAAGCCGCCGACGACGTCACCGAACTGGCCGCCGTGCTCGTCGACATCAGCGGTCGGGTACTCTGGAACGGCTGGCCCACAGGCGTGACCGTCAGCTACGCCCAGCACCACGGCGGACCGTACCCCGCGACGACATCGACGACCACCTCCGTGGGCACCGCCGCCATCTCCCGGTTCCTCCGACCGGTCGCGTACCAGTCCTTTCCCACATCGCGTCTGCCCGAGGCGTTGCAGGACGAGAACCCGTGGGGGATCGCACAGCGGATCGACGGCGAGTGGCACCGTCCGGCAAGGCCGGGAGCGCAGCGATGACACACGCTCACGTCCTGCCCGAGGACGCCGACCGGGCGCGATTGATCGGGCGCGTGTGGGACGTCGAGACGGGCGGCCCCCGCGTCGTCGCCGTGCGGGACGGGGGTGTCTTCGATCTCCATGCAGTCGCCGGAACCGTGTCCGAACTGCTCGAGTCGTCCACCGTCCTCGCCGACGTCGACAGCGTGACGGCGCAGTCGCCACCCCGCTGGCAGGTCTCCGATCTCATTGATGCCTCCCTCGTGCAGGATCCGGCCCGTCCGCACCTCCTGGCCCCGATCGACCTGCAGGTCGTGAAGGCCTGTGGGGTGACCTTCGTCGAGAGCATGATCGAGCGCATCATCGAAGAACGCACGGCCGGGAACCCGGATCGCGCCGCCGAGGTGCGGGCCTCGATCGGACGAACCCTCGGCGGCGGCATCGCCGCCTTGCGGCCGGGCTCACCCGAGGCCGCCGCGACCAAGCGGATCCTGCTCGACGAGGGTTTGTGGTCCCAGTATCTGGAGGTGGGGATCGGTCCCGATCCCGAGGTCTTCACGAAGGCTCCGGTGCTGTCCTCGGTCGGGGTCGGAGCGAAGATCGGCATCCCGTCGTTCTCGTCGTGGAACAATCCCGAGCCCGAACTGGTGCTGATCGTGAACTCGGTCGGCACCGTGGCCGGCGCCACGCTCGGCAACGATGTGAACCTGCGCGACGTCGAGGGCCGCAGCGCCCTGCTGCTCGGAAAGGCGAAGGACAACAACGCCTCGAGTGCGCTCGGTCCCTTCATCCGGTTGTTCGACGGGGACTTCGGTCTTGAGACGGTCCGCAACGAGGAGATCCGGCTTCGCGTGGACGGTCCCGACGGATTCAGGATGGAGGGCGTCAACAACCTCGCCCGCATCAGCCGGCCGTTCGAGGAACTGGTCGCCGCAACAATGGGCGATCACCACCAGTACCCCGACGGCTTTGCCCTCTTCACCGGAACGCTCTTCGCCCCTGTCGCCGATCGCGAGGAGCCCGGGCAGGGCTTCACCCACAAGATCGGCGATGTCGTCACCATCCGTAGCGCACATCTCGGTGCGCTGATCAACGAGGTGGGGGCCACAGAATCCCTGCCCGCATGGTCCTTCGGGCTGCGCCAGCTGTTCGACTACCTGCACACCCACCCGGCCACACCTGCGCCGGTCGCTGCCACCACCGCATAGACCGCGCGCCGGCCACGGGACCGGACCCGCCGAGCGGCGTAGTGGACCCTCCTCCTACGCCGCTCGGTGTCTCGTCGCATCCCCCACTCGACGCCCGATCAGGAGCTGGTCATGACCGAATCCACCCGGCACGGCATCGCGCCGCACCACATCGTCGACCATCTCGCCGCGGCCGGTGTCGGTTGCGGAGATGCCGTTCTCGTCTGTATCGGGGACCGCCGGACCCGCGAGGCGGTCATCGACAACGCCAACTCGGCCGGGCACGCAGTCCTCGTCCCGCTCGTCGCACCCGACCGGCCCGGGATCGGAGACCTCGCAGTCGCAGTGGGCGCAGCCGCCGTCATCACCGACAGATCCGTGCCGCTCCCCCTCCACCCGCGCGCCCTGCTCGCGTCGACCCCGCCCCCATCCGGAGCCGCCTCGCCCCCATCCGAGGACATCCTCGGGTGGGGGGTGAGCATGCATCGGCGTTGGATTCTGCATCCGGTCCCGCAGTGCCGGGCTTTCGTCTGGTGCCGCATCCCGGCCGGCTGGCATGTCGACCCGAGTACCGTCGGCCGTCCCCCGCGATGGGCGCAACGGCCCTCGGCCTCCGGCTCGCCCGGCCACCCTGGAGGATCGCTGTGACTTCCGGCAACGCATCACTGCGCATGACGGTGCTCATGACGCCCGACATGGCCAACTTCTCCGGCAACGTCCACGGCGGCAGCCTCCTCGAACTACTCGACCAGGTCGCCTACGCCTGTGCCAGCCGCTACGCCGGTACCTACGTCGTCACCCTCTCCGTCGACCGGGTTCTCTTCCGCGACGCAATTCACGTCGGAGAACTGGTCACCTTCTCGGCGTCGGTCAACTACACCGGACGGACCTCGATGGAAATCGGGATCCGGGTCGACACCGAGAACATCCGAAGCGGAACACGTCGCCACACCAACAGCTCGTACTTCACCATGGTCGCCGTGGACGACACCGGTGAACCCGTTGCCGTGCCCCCCTTCACACCGAATACGGACGTCACGCGAGATCGTTACGAGGCGGCTCGGCTCCGCCGACAGGCCCAGTACGCCGCGTTCGCCTCCCCGCACTCCGTCCCCCTCGACGAGCTGTCCGAGACGACACGCAACGGTTGAACTCCGAGGCGCACTATCCCCCTGTGAGGACAGCGGCGAACGCACGGCACGAATCGATCCGAGGTGGGCCGTGGGGGAACAGTCACGGCGGGGGCACGGGTTCGAACGCTCCGAGGTGCGCTCCGATCTGATAGCACGCCAGGACGAAGGCGGGTGCGGGAACGGACGGGGATTCGACGCGCGACCCGTAGAGGGCGACCACCAGCTCGAGTCCCGGTGAGACGAACAGCATCTGGCCGTGGATTCCGGTGGCCGTGTAGGAGCCGAACGGGTCGTCGAGCACCCACCAGTAGTCGCGGTACGACAGCGTCGACCGTGAGTCCGGTGACGCATTCGGTGGCCGCACACGCGCGCCGGGACCGGTGGGTACGCGGGCCCCGAGGCCTGTGACCACCGCGGCCGGCAGCGCCTGCCGGCCACCCAGCGCACCGCCGCAACGCAACACCTCGCCGAGCCGGGCGACGTCGCGCAACGTGGCGCAGAACCCGCCGCTCGCCATCTCGGTGCCGTCGGAATCGAGGACGAAGTAGCCGTCCTCCTCGGCGCCGATGCGGGACCACACCAGCTCGCCGACGAGGTCGGCGAGCGTGGTTCCGGTGGCCCGGCGGAGCACCTCCGCGACCATTTCGACATTCCCGTTCTCGTAACGGAATTCCGCGCCGGCCGGACCGGTCGCCCGGGCCGTCGCCAGGTGCTCGCGGATCGAGCCCGGCCCCGTGTATCCGAAGGGGCGCGCGGCCGGGCTCACCGCGGCGAGCAGGCGCTGCGCCTCGGCGCGACGGTGGTAGATCCGGCCGCTGTACGACACCCGGGTGCTCATGTGCAGCAGGTCGTCGACGCGTGCGTCACCGAACGCGGTGCCTGCCGCTTCGGCTACGTAGCGCGAGGCCGGGTGCCGCCGATCGACGACGCCGTCGTGCACGAGAATCGCGGCTGCCAGGCCGACGACGGACTTCGTCATCGAGGTGGTCAGGTGCGGATCGTGTGCCGCGAAGCCCGGCCGGTGGTACTCGTGGACGACGTGGCCCCGATGCACCACCGCGATGCCGTCGGTGTCGGACGTCTCCAGCATCCGCTTGAAGGTCTCCGGTCGTCCTCGGAGCCGTTCGATGGGAAGCCCTGACAGGTCGGTCGGTGCGGCGGGCAACTCCCACACGCCGCCGCGGCCGCGCCACACGCGCCGGGTGGGCATCGTCTCGCGGCGAGACGTCAGGTACCGGCGCACGTCGGCGGGATCGGTCAGGCCACGAGCCCACGTGAGATCCGGACCGGTGCGCATCGACGGGGCCGTTTCCATTCCGCGGTGCGCGGTCACACCGCACCGGCCGTGGCGTCGTCCGCGGTGCCGGTCGTCCCGACCCGGGTCAGACGACGCGCATCGTGGGCGGGACGGATGGCTGCGATGGCATACACGCCGCACGCGATCATGACGACGGCGGCGAGGGTGAACGCGGTGCCGTATCCGGCCACGACCGTGGCGCCGCCGTCGACTATCCGGCCGGTCAGGTACGGGGCGACGAGCCCGGGCAGGGTGCCGGTGGCGGCGAGGATGCCGAAGACGGCGCCGCGCTTGGCCGGCGGCACGACCGCAGCCGCCGTCATGTAGTGGAGCGGGAACGCGACGGCCGAGCCGCTGAACGCGATCACGATGAGCACGAGGCGGATTGCGGACGCGTCCGCGAGCGGGACGAGCACCATCGCGAGGCCCGCGATCGTCACGGCGACGCCCTGCAAGGCCCCGTGCGCCCAGCGCACCGACAGTCCCCTGCGCAGAAGCAGGTCGGACAGCGGGGAGATGGTGAGCAGCAGGACGAGGCTCGTGCCGGAGATCGCGCTGATCACGCCGGCGACGTCCGCAGGACCGAATTGCATTGTGGTGTGCAGGTACTCGGGAAGCCATGCCGAGTTGACCGCCATCGCCCAGTGGCCGCCGAATGCGCTCGCCGCGCTGCCGAGGAACGTGCCGCTCACCAGGATCTTCCAGATCTTCGGATTGCCGGCCGCGCCCGACGGGCCGGCCGCGGCGCCGTGCCCGTGCCGGGTGTCGCGGTCGAACGGTCCGTCCTTGCCGATCGCGAGCCAGGCGATGCCCCACAGTCCGCTCACGACGGCCAGTGCGATGAACGCGGCCCGCCATCCGTGATCGCTGATGAGCCACGTCAGGACGGGGGCGGCGATGAGAACTCCCAGGGCGGCACCGCTGATCTGCAGGGCCGACGGCAACCCGCGCTTGTGCGCCGGGAACCACTTGTACAGGGCGTGCATCGACATCGGCGTGGCCGGGCCCTCGGCGGCGCCGAGGAGCACGCGTCCCGCCACCAGGGCCGGGACCGTGGCGACCAGCAGCACCGGAATCTGCGCGACCGTCCACATCATGGCCATCGAGAACAGCAGGAGCCGGCTGGAGACCCGGGCGGAGACGAAGCCGACCACGATGCCCGCGATGCTGTAGAGCAGGTAGAACGAGCTGGCGATCAGTCCGAACATGCTGCGGTCGATCCGGAACTCGTTCATGATCGGTACCGCCGCGAGACCGAGCACGGCCTTGTCGCCGAAGTTGATGATCATGAAGAAGACGATCATCACGAGGACGGCGAGGGCACGTCGACGGCTGTACCCGGGTGGGTTCACCTCCGGCGCCGTGGTCGCCGGGCTGGGGGTTCGAATTGTCGCCATGCATCCTCCTCGGCTCGTCCCGATCCTCGATCGGTGGCCACGTCGTCTGGGAATCCGATCGGCACCGGGCCCGCGTTCGTCGTCGGTGGCCCGACGGAAGGGCGGCGCATTCCGGTCGATCGTCACGAGAAGTCGAAGTCGTACACCGTCCCGTGTTGCACTCAGCCTACTGTGACGGACGCCATAACGCAAGGGCTGTGTCAGTGAAATATGTTAGAGGACAACATAATTCGACTGCGCTGTAGCTCGCGGGGTGACGATCGGAAATGCCGGGTCGAACCTGCCGCGCAGGTCGAACGGCACCCGCCACGCGGCAGCGTCACCCGAGATCGTGACGTGCCCGGCGGCCTCGGCGTCGGCCGCGGTGAGTGCCCCGAGCACCAGTCGCGCCAGCACCGGCCGCGACAGTGCGACGGTGGCATCCACGTCGCCGCGCTGCGGACGACGGCTGTGGACGAGCACACCGTGGCAGACCAGGACGAAGATCCGCCCGTCGCCGTCCACATCGAGCGCCACATGGGCGTCGCATTCGGCGGCCGCGGCTCCGTCGAGCCGGACCGCCAGGTGATCGAGCAGCATCTCGGTGGTCATCGCCGTGAGCATGTCGCCCCGCGCCCCACCGCCCCCGGCGTAGGCGACGCCCGAGCGCAGTTCCTGGGCACCCGTCAGGTAGAAGTTCCGCCACGAGGCCGCCTCCGCCTGATATCCGAGCTGCTCGAAGGCGTCGGCCTGCAGGGCCCGCGCGTCCTCGTTCCCCGGGTCGGTGAAGACGACCCGGCCGACCACCTCGGCGACCCACCGGTAGTCGCCGGCGTCGAACGACGCCCGTGCCTTGCGGAGGACCTCGTCCGCACCGCCCATGAACTCCACGTACCGCGCCGCCGCCGCGGCGGGCGGGTGGGGGTGCAGGTTCGCCGGGTTGGCGTCGAACCAGCCCAGATACTTCTGGTAGACCGCCTTGACGTTGTGTTCGAGGGTTCCGTAGTAGCCGCGGTTGGACCAGTAGGTCGCCAGGGCGGGCGGAAGCTCGAGTCTCTCCGCGATCTCGGCCGCGTTCAGCCCGCGCGCCGCCCACCGCAGCGTCTCGTCGTGGATGAAGCGGTACAGGTCGCGCTGCTTCTCCATGAATTCGCGGATCGCCTCGCGCCCCCATACCGGCCAGTGATGGCTGATGAACAGCACATCGGCCCGGTCGCCGAAGAGATCGAGGGCGTCCCGGATGTAGTTGCTCCACGCTGCGGCGTCGCGCACCTGAGCGCCGCGCAGGGTGTAGAGGTTGTGCATGTTGTGCGAGACGTTCTCTGCCATGCACAACGCCCGCAGGTCGGGAAGGAAGAAGTTCATCTCCGCCGGAGCCTCGCTGTCCGGGGTGTACTGGAAGACGATCCGCACCCCGTCGAGCACCATCTCGGTACCGGTCTCGGCGACCAGGTCGGTGGGAGCGAGCAGCGTCGGTGCACCGTTGGCGAGTGCGGCTCCGAGCCCGACCGAGACGACACCCCGGTCGTCTGCCGGCAGGAGCGAGCCGTACATGTACTGTGCGCGCCGCTTCATCGCGTTGCCGGCGTGGACGTTCTCGCTGACGGTGTGTTCCATGAAGCCCGACGGCGCGACGATCCGCACCGCACCGCGCGCCACCTCGTCGCCGGACACGACGCCCTTGACCCCACCGAAATGGTCGGTGTGGCTGTGGGTGTAGACGATCGCGCGGATCGGGTTGTCCCCGAGGTGTTCTCGTACGAGTCGCATGCCGGCGGCGGCGGTCTCCGGGGTGAGCAGCGGATCGATCACCAGGTATCCGGTGTCTCCCTCGACGATCGTCATGTTCGCGATGTCGAAACCCCGGATCTGGTAGATGCGATCGGTGACCCGGAACAGGCCGTGCCGCACGGTGAGTTGCGCCTGCCGCCACAGGCTGGGGTTGACGGTGTCGGGGCAGTCGCCGCCGAGGAAGTCGTACCGGGTCAGATCCCACACCACCCGGCCGTTCTCGGCGCGGATCACTGGCGGGTCGATCGTGGCGACGAATCCGCGGCGGGCGTCGTCGAAGGAACGCCGGTCGGCGAAGTCCAGTGTGCTCAGCACGGCCCGGTTGGCCGCCGCGGTGGCGGGGGTGGCCGCCTTCGGCCTCGACAGTGGGCTGGTCATGCCGCTTCCTTTCCGCGCGCCGGCTGAGCGAGCAACTGCTTGGCGATCCCGTTCTTCTGGATCTCGGACGACCCGGTGAGGACGCGGAACATGCGCAGCCGCCGGAACAGCCATTCGACCTCGGCGCCGCGGACCATGCCCGCCTTGCCGTGGATCTGCACGGCCTCGTCGGCGATGCGGAAGGCGTGCTCGGCGACGAACAGCTTGCACATGAACGCCTCGACGCGCGGCGGTGTGCCGGCGTCGAGCGCGGCGAGGGCGTCGTAGGTCATGCTCCGGGCCGCGTAGTAGTCGGTGGCCATGTCGGCGATCTTGTGCTGGATCGACTGCAACGCCGCCAGGGGTGCGCCCTGCACGTGCCGCGTCTTCGCGAAGTCGACGGTCAGGTGCAGCGCGCGTCGCGCGCTGCCCAGCACCGTCGGGCAGTGCAGCAGCCGGTTGACGGTCACGCGCCCCAGCCCGATTCGCAGACCGTCGCCGACGGAGCCGAGCAGTTGCTCGGGCCCGACGTAGCAGTCGTCGAGGATGATGTCGCTCTCCACGTGCTGGCCCGACATCGGCAGGTCACCGTCGACGACGGTGCAGCCGGGGGAGTCGAGATCGACGAGGAAGGCCGAATAGACCTCCGGGTCGGTGTCACAGGCGGGGGCCATTCGCGCGACGAGCACGGAGAAGTCGGCGAACGGGCCGGCGGAGGAGAACACCTTGCGGCCGGTCAGCCGCCAGCCGTCCCCGTCGGGGGTGGCGATGGTTCGCATCCGTCGTACGTCGGATCCCGCGTCCTCCTCGGTGAGCGAGAAGCAGCACGCCCGCTCGCCGCGCAGCACCGGCATCAGGTACTTCTCGAGCTGGTGGTCCGTGGCCACGCCGAAGATCGACCCGACGCGGAGCGGCCCGCCCATGTCACCGAGGACCGAGTGGGCGAGGATCCGGCCGCTGGCCCCCACCTCCTCCTTGAGGACGGCGAGTTCGGTGTAGGACAGGCCCTGACCGCCGAGGGCCGGCGGCAGATGGATTCCGTAGAACCCGAGTTCACGGCTGCGCCGCCACACCGGTTCGAGTTGCTCTCGGGTATAGCGGGTTTCCGGTCCCAGGCCGAGTCGTTGTTCGTACTCGGCGAGTTCGCCGTCGAGGTAGTCCCGCAGGCGCGGAACCAGTGCCGCGAGCCGCGGGTGGTCGTCGTAGGACGGGGTGAGGGTGAACGACATGGGGGTCCTTGTCAGTGAACGCGGCGCTCGGCGCCGGACCAGTAGGAGTCGCGCACGGCGCGGCGGTCGACCTTGCCGTTGCGGTTGATCGGAAGGGACTCGACGAAGTCCACCGAGCGCGGCTTCTTCATCCCGGCGAGCCGCTGGGCGCAGTGGTCGATCAGTGCGGCTTCCGTCGGCCCGGTGCCGGGGCGCGGCACGACGACGGCCTTCACGGCCTCGCCCCACCGCTCGTCGGGGACGCCGACGACGCAGACCTCGGACACGTCGGGGTGCTCGTACAGGGCAGCCTCGACCTCGCTGCAGTAGATGTTGAACCCGCCGGAGATGATCATGTCCTTCTTGCGGTCGACGATGAACAGATACCCGTCCTCCCGCAGGCGCCCGATGTCGCCCGTGTGGACCCACCCGTCGCGGAAGGTCTCCGCCGACAATTCCGGTTCGTGCCAGTACTCGCGCACGCAGTCCGGCCCGCGCACGACGATCTCGCCGAGTTCGCCTGCCGGCACGGGCCGGCCTTCGTCGTCGACCACCCGGACTTCGGTGTCGAACACCGCGCGTCCGCACGACAGCAGGAGCTCGGGGTCGGAGTCGATTCCTCGCTCCACGTCATCCGGAGTGAGAATTGTTACCCCACTGGTGGTTTCAGCCTGTCCGTAACCCTGGGCGACGACCGGTCCGAACAGGTCGACGGCGTCACGCAGGCGTTGCGGGGAGACGGGCGCGCCACCGATCCGCACGCATCTGAGGCTCGAGTAGTCGGTGGTGGTGGCCTCCGGGTGGTCGAGCACCAGGTTGAGCATGGTGGGCACCATGAACGTCGAGGTGATGCGCTCGGACTCGAGGGTGCGCAGGAACAGCCCGGTGTCCCAGTGCGGCAGGATCACGACGGTCGATCCGCGGGAGAGGGAGGCGAGCAGGCCCATGCCCGAGGCGTGGGTGATCGGGCCGGGTGCGAGGTAGCGCTCGCCGACACCGAGCGAGCTGTCCGGAGTCATCAGGCGCTTGCGCATATTGGCCAGGCGGTTGCCGTGAGTCTGCACCGCGGCCTTGAGTTTTCCGGTCGAGCCGGAGGTGAAGTTCAGGACCGCGGGAACCTCGGGGTCGACCTCGATCGCCACCGGGCGATCGTCGCCCTCGGCCAGCAGGTCGCTGTAGCGCACCGCGCCGTCGCAGCTGTCGTCGTAGTCGACGACCGTGCAGTCCGCCCCCGTGTCGGCGACGATCTTCAGCGCGGCCTCGGCGTGCTCGGCGTCGACGAACAGCATGCGCACGGCCGCGTCCCGTAGGACGTGGGCGACCTCGGCGGCGCCGAGTCGCGCGTTGATCGGCACGCGGAGCAGTCCGGCCTTGCACAGGGCCATCTCGGTCTCCACCAGCTGCGGGCGGTTACCGGCGAAGGTGGCGACCGCCTGCGCCGGTTCGAGTCCGCGCCCGAGCAGTGCCGAGGCGAGCCGGTTGGTGGAGTCCTCCAGGCGGCGGTACGTCCAGCGCTCGTCGCCGCACACCACGGCTTCGTGGTCGGGCCAGTACGTACTGCTGCGGCTCAGATAGATGCCGAGGTTCATTTCCGCTCCTTCGCGGACAGAGTGACTGTTATTGGACACGATGTATTGAACTGGTGTCCGTGTCAAGACTTGCGCTAGCATGGGCGTCCTGGTACCGGGAAGGGAGCCGGCAATGGCAACGGAAGACCGCCGGGTGCGTCGCACCAAGCGACTGCTGCGCGATGCGCTCGTGACGCTCGTGCTCGAGCGCGGCTACGGCGCCGTCACCGTCGAGGACATCGCCGAACGGGCCGACCTCAGCCGCGCCACCTTCTACGGGCA
Source organism: Rhodococcus sp. M8 (assembly GCF_015654185.1). NCBI lineage: Bacteria > Bacillati > Actinomycetota > Actinomycetes > Mycobacteriales > Nocardiaceae > Rhodococcus > Rhodococcus sp. M8. Next base: position 2,636,771 of record NZ_CP064065.1, on the reverse strand, counting down.
CTACACCGACAAGGACGACCTGTTCGGGCGGATCGTCGCGGATCTGATCGCGGAGTTGAACGAACGCCTGCGCCCGCTCGTCACGGACTCGTCGGCCGGGTTCACCGGCAAGCCGGTCCTGGAGATGTTCCGCCACGCCGCCGAGGAACGCGACGTGTACCGGGTGATCCTGCGCGGGGAGGGCGACGGCCGTGCGCTGCGGGAGTTCATGGACGACCGCAGCGAGGTCGTCGCCCGGATCTTCCGCAAGCGCGCGGACGCCCACGGGGTGACCCCGCGCATCGACGTCGACGTTCTCGCCCGGGCCTGGGTCGGCGAGCAGATCTCCGTGCTGCGCTGGTGGATCGAGTCGGACCCGCCCGTGCTTCCCCTCGAGGACGTCACGGAAATGCTGCTGGAACTGTCCCTGCGCGGCCGGTACTGGGCGAACGGCTTCGACGGACCGCCGCCCGGGGCCGGATCCTGACGGTCGCCGATCAGCGCGGCGCGGCGGGCGACAGGCCGGCGAGTACGTACCGCCGCACGTAGCGCAGCACGGCGGCGGCGTCGTCGGGGTCGAGGGTGTTGCCCGGCACGGTGGCGAGGCTGATGAGCGAGCGCGCCACCCACTCGGCGGCCTCGACGGGATCGGCGTCGTCACGGACCTCCCCGCGTTCGATCGCCGCGACGACGAACTCGAGCCAGAACGCCGCGAGATCGGGAACCAGTTCGCGCACCCCCGCGCCGGCGCACGCCTCGAACTCCTCCGGCTCGGTGGCGCGCAGCCGGAGCGGCAGCGCGCCCGGGTCGTCGTAGGTGGCCCGGCCGATCCGGACGCCGGCCGCGAGCTGTTCGTCGAAGGAGCCGTACCCGGCGAGCGCCGCTCGGGCGTCGGCCCAGTACGCCTCGTCGAGCCGGACGATCACGCTGCCGACCAGGCTCGCCTTGTCCGGGAAGTGCCGGTACAGCCAGGCCCGGGACACGCCGGCCGCCTCGGCCACCTCGGCCATCGTGGTCGCCCGGATTCCCTTGGCGCGCAGCGAGTCCTCCGTCGCGGCGAGCAGTCGCTCGCGGACGCTTCCGGGTTTCGTCTCGATGGGCACGCGCTGTTCCTCTCGGCCGGCGGACCGCGCGGCCCGCGAGCCGACCCTACGCGCAGTAGACACTTTCCGGAATGTGTGTACACCCGCCATGAACATGTTCTACATTGTGGTCGTCGTCACCGGACGCGCTCGCGCCGGAGATCGGACCGGCCCACCGGATGGCCGGAACCTGCACACGAGGAGCTGCGACATGCCGGCACCGACCACCGCCGTCATCGGCGCGGGAATCAGCGGTCTGACCGCGGGCAAGATGCTCGGGGACTACGGAGTGCCCTACACGTGCTTCGAGTCGTCGGACCGGATCGGCGGCAACTGGGCGTTCGGCAATCCCAACGGGCACAGCAGCGCCTACCGCTCGCTGCACATCGACACGTCCAAGCATCAGCTCTCGTTCAAGGACTTCCCGATGCCGGAGTCCTTCCCCGACTTCCCGCATCACACCCAGATCAAGCAGTACCTCGACGGATACGCCGCGGCGTTCGACCTCGAGTCGCGGATCGAGTTCCGCAACGGTGTCGTGCATGCCCGCCGGAACGCGGACGGCCGGTGGGAACTCGACACCGAGGACGGGCGTACCCGGTACTTCGACTTCCTCGTCGTGGCGAACGGTCACCACTGGGATCCACGGATCCCGGACTTTCCGGGCGAGTTCACGGGCATGTCCCTCCACTCGCACCGGTACGTCGATCCGCGCACGCCGATCGACTTCTCGGACAAGCGCATTCTCGTCGTCGGGATCGGCAACAGTGCCGCCGACATCGCGGTGGAACTGTCGTCGAAGGCGCTCGGCAACGAGGTCACCCTGTCCACCCGCTCGAGCGCCTGGATCGTGCCGAAGTACATCGCGGGCCGTCCGGCCGACAAGTACTACCGGACCAGCCCCCACCTTCCGCTCTCCTGGCAGCGCAAGCTCGCCCAGCTCGGGCAGCCCGTCATCGCCGGGCGTCCCGAGCGGTACGGCCTGCCCACGCCCAACCACAAGTTCTTCGAGGCCCACCCCACCCAATCGGTGGAACTGCCGCTGCGCCTCGGTTCCGGCGACGTCGTCGCCAAGCCGAACATCCGCCTACTCGACGGCGCGACCGTGCACTTCGAGGACGGCACCTCGTCGGACTTCGACGTCGTCGTCTACGCCACCGGCTACAACATCACCTTCCCGTTCTTCGACGAGGATTTCGTCAGCGCGCCCGGTAACCACATCCCGCTCTACAAGCGGATCTTCAAGCCCGGCCTCGACAACCTCGCCTTCGTCGGGTTCGCACAGGCCACGCCTACCCTGTTCCCGTTCGTCGAATGCCAGGCCCGGCTCGTCGCAGCCCACGTGATCGGCCGGTACCGGCTGCCGTCGGTGGACGAGATGGAGCGGGTGATCGAAGCAGATCAGCGCAAGTACACCGGGCACATGCTCGACCGGCCCCGGCACACCCAGCAGGTCGACTACTTCCTCTACGAACACGACCTGCGGGTACACGAACTACCCGCCGGCAGGAAACGGGCGCTTGCGCACCGGTAGTCGCGTCCACCCGACCGACCTCCCCGAGAAGGTGTCCGAATGACACACCGACACAAGACCTTCCGATCCGGTGACGCGCTCTGCGACGCCTGGCACTTCCCCGGGCAGGGCGAGGCGTTCGCCGGTGACGGCGGCCGCCCGGTCGTCGTGATGGCGCACGGGCTCGGCGGCACCAAGGATTCCGGTCTCCAGGCGTTCGCGGAGCGGCTCGCCGCGGCCGGTCTCGACGTCCTCGCCTTCGATTACCGGGGATTCGGCGCGTCCGGTGGTGCGCCGCGTCAACGGGTCGACCTGCGCGGCCAGGCGGACGACTACCGGGCCGCCCTGTGCGCCGCCGCCCGCCTCGACGGGGCCGACCCGAATCGCCTGATCCTGTGGGGTGTGTCGCTGGCGGGTGGACATGTGCTCTCGGTGGGGGCACACCGCCGGGACGTCGCGGCCGTCGTCGCCCTCACACCGCTGGTCGACGGCCCCGCCGCGGGTCTGCTGGCGGCGCGGCATCATTCGATGCCGTCGATGCTGCGGTCCACCGCGATCGGAACCCGCAGCCGAGTCGCGGCCCTGAGAGGCCTTCCCCCCGTGACGATTCCGATCGTGGGCCGCCCCGGCGAGACCGCGGCACTGACCCTGGACGGGTATTTCGAGGACTACACGGCACTCGCCGGCCCGACGTGGCGCAACGAGATCGACGCAGGCGTCGCGCTCGAACTCGGTACCTACCGGCCGGGCAAGGACGCCGCCAGACTGCGGTGCCCGCTGCTCGTCCAGATCGCCGACTTCGACCGCAGTGCACCCCCGCACGCCGCCGCGGTCGCCGCCGCCCGGGGACGGGCCGAGGTCCGCCACTACCCGTGTGACCACTTCGACGTCTGGCCGGGGCGCGACTGGTTCGATGCCGCGGTCGCCCATCAGATCTCGTTCCTGTCCCGGCACCTCGGTGCCGGGAGCCCGCCCGCCGGGAGTCCCCGGCACGACGGCGCCGCCGGGAGTCCCCGGCACGACGGCACCGCCGGGAGTCCCCGGCACGACGACGCCGCCCCCACGACGACGAGGTAGACCGATGGCAGAGACCGTCCAGCAAGCCCTCCGTGAGCGATGCGACCAGGACACCACCGCAGTCGTGTACGGCGACAGGACATGGACGTGGCGCGAGCACCTCGGCCGCGCATCCGCCCAGGCCGCGGCCCTGCTGGGCGTGGCGGACCCGGACCGCCCGATGCACGTGGGCACCCTGCTCGGCAACACTCCCGACATGCTCGAGGCCATGGCGGCGGCCGGACTCGGCGGCTACGTCCTGTGCGGCATCAACACCACCCGCCGCGGCGACGGCCTGGCCCGCGACATCCGGCGCGCCGACTGCCAGATCGTCGTCACCGACCCGGAACACCGGCCTCTGCTGGCCGGGCTCGACCTGCCGGGGGTGCGGATCCTCGACACGTCGTCGCGGGAGTGGGCCGACCTGCTCGCCGGCGCCGGTGTCCTGCACCCGCACCGCGAGGCCGAGGCCATGGACACCTTCATGATGATCTTCACGTCGGGCACGAGCGGCGATCCCAAACCGGTCCGCGTCGCCCACCTGATGGTGCTGTTCGCGGGTCAGAACCTCATCGGTCGGTTCGGTATCGCCGACACCGACGTCTGCTACTTGTCGATGCCGCTGTTCCATTCCAACGCCGTCCTCGCCGGCTGGAGCGTGGGCATCGGCAGCGGCGCCGCCATGGTCCCGGCCGCCTTCTCGGCGTCCCGGTTCCTCGACGACATCCGACGCTGCGGCGCGACCTACATGAACTACGTCGGCAAGCCCCTCGCCTACGTGCTCGCGACCCCCGAGCGGCCCCACGACCGGGACAACCCGCTGCGCGTGGCATTCGGCAACGAGGCCACCGATCGCGACATCGAGGAGTTCGCACGCCGGTTCGACTGCACGGTATGGGACGGCTTCGGCTCCACCGAGAACGCCGTCATCGTCACCCGCGAGCCCGGCACCCCGCGCGGATCGATCGGCAAGGGCCTCGACGGCGTCGCCGTCTACAACTCCGCCACCGTCACCGAGTGCCCCGCCGCGGAGTTCGACGCCGCCGGTGCCCTGATCAACGCGGACGAGGCGATCGGCGAACTGGTCAACACCCACGGCGCCGGGTTCTTCTCCGGGTACTACAACGACCAGGAGGCCACCGACGAGCGACTCCGCCACGGCATGTTCTGGTCCGGCGACCTCGCGTACAAGGACGCCGACGGGTGGATCTACCTGGCCGGCCGCACCGCGGACTGGATGCGCGTCGACGGCGAGAACCTCGCCACCGCTCCCATCGAACGGATCCTGCAGCGCCTGCCCGCCCTGAACCGCGTCGCCGTCTACGCGGTGCCGGACGATCACGTCGGCGACCAGGTGATGGCCGCGATGGTTCTGCAGGACGACGCCGAACTGACCCCCGAGATGTTCGAGGAGTTCCTCGCCGCCCAGCCGGACCTGTCGCCGAAGGCGTGGCCCCGCTACGTGCGCATCGCTGACGACCTGCCCGGTACCGCTACGAACAAGATCCTCAAACGCGAACTGGTGCAACAGGGCCCGACCCCCGGCGGCGGCGTGCTGTGGTCCCGCCGCGACCGTCGCGCGACGGGCACGACATCGGGGGAGGAGGGCGGCTACGTCGTGACCGGGTGAGCCGGGGGAGAGGCCGCGCGTTCGAGTCTCGCTGAGCGGGACTCCGGCGAGGGCGTCGCAGGTGCGCTCCTAGCATCCGCGTCATGACCGCAACCACCGTCGCCGCCTCCGACGTGCACGCGCTGCTCGAACGCCGGCAGCAGTACTCGCGTGACCACCTCGAGGAGTGGATGCGGCCCGAGGAACGCTCGGTGTTCTCCCCGTACGACCGGCTCGGCGCCACCGCCCAGGGCTTCATCGGCATGCACGAGGGCAGGAACCCGCGCGGAATCGTCGTCTTCTGAACGCGACGAGAGGTCTCGCCATGGAGAGGGTGGCGTCGTTGCCGGCGGACACGCAACTGGGCCGGGTGGCCGAGCGGGTACGCCGGATCGAGGCGCTCGGGTACGACACCGTGCACGTGTCGGAAACGGTGCGGGACCCGTTCGCCGTGTGCGCGCTGGCGCTGGAACACACCTCGCGGCTGACGGTGCGCACCAGCATGGTCGTGGCCTTCGCCCGGAGCCCGATGGTGACCGCGTATTCCGCGTGGGAGCTCGCCCGCTTCTCCGGGGGCCGCTTCCAGCTCGGTCTCGCGACGCAGGTCCGCGGCAACATCGTCGGCCGGTTCTCGATGCCGTGGAGCAATCCCGCCGCCCAGTTGCACGACTACCTCGACTCCCTGCGGGCGATCTTCGGGTCGTTCGCCACCGGAGAGCCTCTGTCGCACAGCGGCACGCACTACACATTCGACCGATTGCAGCCGTACTTCCGACCCGGCCCCGTCCACGTCCCGGCGCCGCAACTGTGGACCGGTGGCGTCAACCGGCGGATGTGTGTGCTCGCCGGTGAGTGCTCCGACGGATTCGTCACGCACCCGACGAATTCGCACCCCACATTCCTGCGCGAACACATCCTGCCCGCACTGCGCGAGGGCGCCGAACGCCGCGGCCGGCGCGACGGCGGCCCCCGCGTCGTGGTGGTTCCCAAGGCGATCACCGGCCGCGACGACCGCGTCGTCGCGGCCGCGCGTGAGGCGGCCCGCTCCGAATTCGCGTTCCTGTACTCGACACCCGCCTACCGCGGAACGCTGGCGGCGCTCGGTCTCACCGAATTCGGTGAGCGGCTGACCAGGCTGGCGCGGGAACAGCGTTGGAACGAGTTGACGGAGACGGTGAGCGACGACGTCCTGCGCACCCTCGTCCCGCACGGCACCTACGCCCAGCTGCCGGCCGTCCTCGAATCCTGGTACGGCGGCACGTGCGACGGGTTGTCGATCGACCCGCCCGAGGACCCGGCCGACGACGACGAATTCGCGGCCCTGCTCGACCGCATCCGGGCGATCCCGGTGCGGCCGGTGCGGTGAGGACCGCGGCGCCCGACCGGTCGCCTCGTCAGGCCGGTCCGCCGGCGGCCTCGCCGTTGCGCTCGGCACGACGCCCGACCTTCTCAGCCTCGGACAGATCCTCCAACCGCTCGGCGCGGGCACGCTTGTCGGCTGCCTCGCCCTGTTTGTCGGCGGCGTCCTTCAGCTGCGCCTCGGCCGGGGCGGCGGCGGCCTGCTCGGCGGCCCTGATCTGCTCCTGTTCCTTCCGCCGGGCCGATTCGACCGCCTGCGTGCGCTGTGCCGCCTCGGCGTCGGCCTGCCGTTTCGCCGCCTCGGCGCGTTGCTCGGCCTCCTGTGCGGCGGTGCGCTTGCGCTCCTCCTCACGGGCCCGGGCCTGCGCCACCTCACGCTGCCTCGCCTCGTGGGCCTCCGACTGCTGCGCCCGCGCCTGCTCGCGCTCGGCGCGCAGCGCGGCGTCGGCCTCCTGCTCCTTGCGGGCGGCCTCCTCCTCGAGGGCGCTCGCCCGGGCGAACGCGTCGGTGCGCTCGGTCATCGCGGCGCCGCGCTGCTGCACGTCGCGGGCGCCGAGGACAGTTCCCACGGTCCCGTCGAGCAGACCGAGGCCCCGCTCGTACATCAGTCGTGGGGGTGCGTCGGGCGGGAACCGCGAGAACACCTGCTGCTCGATCATCTGCAGCGGGAATCGGAAGATCTGGTACTGAAGGCGCAACACGGCCAGGGGCACGGTGGTGATGTTCATGTCGTCTCCGCTTCGTCGGGTATGAGAGGTCAGGGCGTTTCGGCGTCGTCGCCGAGGCTCTCGGCCTTCTGCCGGGCCCGCGCGGCCTCGGCGCGCGCCTCGGCGGCCTCGGCCATCGCCTCCCGGTGTTCCTCGGTGGCATCGATCGCGTCGGCGGTGGCCTCGGCCACCCGGGCGCGCTCGGCGGACTGCGCGCGCGCCGTCTCGACGCGGGCGTCGCGTTCGGCTTCGAGCCGCCCGGCCGCGGCCCGGTGCTGCGCCTGCTGCTCGGCGGCCAGATGCTCGCTCTGCTGCCGGCGGCGCACGTCCTGCTCCGCGGCCGCGGCCTCCTGCCGGACCGTCGCTCGTTCCTGCGCGCCCCGCTCGTGGATCGACCCGAGTTCGTCCGCAGCCTCCTCGGTCTCCGCCCGCGCGACGGCTTCGGCGGTGTTCGCCTCCTTGCGTGCGTGGGCCTCGGCCTGCTGGAGCTGGCCCTCGGCGGTGAGCGAGTCGTTGCCGGTCACCGCGCCCGCGACTTCCTTCGCCTTGCCCTTGATGGAATCCAGCAAGCCCTCGCGGGCTTCCGCAGACGTGCCCTCTTCGTCCATGACGTCCTGCTCCTCGGTGGTAGGGACTGTCTGTGCGGGGTTGTCCGCTACCCGGGGGTAACCCGAAATGGCCCGCGTCAATCACGCAGGCGGGGATTTTCGGAGTGCGGATCCGGGCCCGGCCGCCTGCGCTCCGGCGGACAATGAGGCGCGAGGATCCGGCTCAGGGGGAGGCGACGTCGATGACCGGGAACGACGGCTCGGCTCCGGACGGGACGTATCGACGGGTGCTTCCGGAGGCCGGAGCGCACGTCGGCGGCGGCCGCTACCGGCTGGTGGAGCGGCACGGCACCGTGGGCGGCCTGCAGTGCTGGCGGGGGCGCGACACGGCCATGAACCGGACCGTCGCGCTGACCCTCGTGCCTCGCCCCGCCCCGGATGCCGGCTTCTTCCCGGGGCTGTGCGTGCGGACCGCCTCGGCGGCCTTCGAGCGGGCAGGGGCCGCGGCCCGGGTCTTCGACGTCGTCGGCGACACCGACCACTGCGTGGTGGTGGCAGAGTGGACGCGGGGCCGGTCGCTGCGCGACGTCGCCGCCGACCGTCCGGACCCGGCCGCGGCCGCACGGATGACGCTTCGCCTGGCCGAGACGGTGCGCGCCGCGCACCGGCAGTCCACGGTCCTGTGCCTGGACGATCCGGTCCGCGTCCGGGTCGGCGAGTGCGGTACCGCCGTCCTCGCCTTCCCCGCGATTCTGTCCGGTGCGGACGAGACGACCGACGTCGCCGGGCTCGGCGCGGTGCTGCGCTGTCTGCTCGGCGCCGGCGAGGCGCGCCCCGGCGCAGAGCCGATGCGGCAGCTCGCCGACGAGGCTTTGGGCGGACATGTTTGTACCGCAACCGATTTCGTCGACCGGCTGGATCGGATGCTCCCGCGTGGCGACGTGCGGTTCCGGGGCGCGGAACGCACGGCCGAAGCCGTACGCCGCCAAACCCCTTCGCCGGCACCGGAACGGTTCCCGGCGCATCGGCCGCCCGCGACCCCTCCCCGGCGCATCGCGGTCGTGCCTGCCTCGGCTGCAATGGTTCTGGTGGCGTGCCTCGCCGCGGTCGGCTGGGTCGCCGGCACCGCCCTGAGTGGCCCGGGTGGCGATTCCGTGGTGACGGCACCGACGCTGCCCGCAGTCGCCGTCGTGGCGCCGACGATCGGTGCCGGGGCGGCGCCGCCCGGCGCCCCCCTCGTTCCGCTGTCCGTGCGCGCCCAGTCGCGGGACGGGACTACCGACAATGCGGTGACGGCGGACCTTGCGGCGGACGCCAACCCGAACACGGCCTGGAGCACCGACCTGTATCCCCGGCCGGTCCCGGCCGGCCGGAGCGGCGTGGGCCTGACGATCGCCTTCCCGCGGCCGGTCCGGCTCAGCGAGGTCCGGATCGACAGCCTCAGTGCCGGTTCGCGTGTCGAGATCCGAACCGCGCCCCGCGGTGGCGGCCCGCACCCCGCGGCGCAGACGATCGGCGGCGCTGTCCTCGTCTCCGGCGTGACACGCATACCGGTGGCGGCGACGGCGGCACCGATGTCGGAGGTCCTCGTCTGGATCACGGAGCTGGCGTCGGTCGGGCCCGACCGCTTCCGGACGTCGCTGACCGAGGTGGGATTCAGCGGAGACGCCGGACCGTGATCGTCCGCTGGCACCTCGTCAGTCGTACGCGCGGACGTGGCGCACGACCACCCGCGGACCGTACCGTGCGCGCGCACGCGCCAGTGCCTCCGACCGCACCTGCTCCTCGGTCACTCCCGTGGGCAGGGACAGGATCAAGCTCTCCGTGCGGTGGTCCGGGTCGGCGGGATCCTCGACCAGGCACATCCAATCGAACGTTCCACCGGCGCGTCTGCGGGCCAATTCGATCCGGGCCGCCTCGACAGGCCCGCACCCCACGGCGGCATCGTGCGTCGTGCTCTGGTCCACGAGCCGCACGAGATGCTCGGTGGACCACCGGTGCACACCGCTGTTCAGCCGAACAGGATCCATCGCGTCACCGCCTCCCCGCGGCACATCCCCGGACCCTTCGCTTCGGGCGTCGAGTCCGGTGCGGGAGCTCTCCGGTGATTCTTCCACCTGTGCGGCCGGACGAGAAGGCCGGTTGCGGCGTATCCGCCGAGCGGACCGGCCGGGTGCCGGGCGTGGCGCCGGAGCACCCCGTCGGCCACGATGACTTCACACCCCGCACGTCGAATCGAAGGACGGTCCCGCAATGAGCACCCCCGAGCTGGCCCGGCACGCCTCGCGGTTGCGGGCCGATCTGCACGTGTTCGATCGACGTATCAAGGAACTGAGCGAAGAGTTCGGGCGGATCGATCGCCATTCCCACGGAGACTCCGCCGAGGCCGCGCTCCTCGAGATCCTCGACCTCCTCGCCGACGCGCGCCTGGATCTGCGCAGCGTCGACAAACATCTGGAGACGGCGGTCCGGCACGCCGAGAACCTGCACTGATCGCCGCGAGGGCACACCCGCTCCGACGTCGGTGGCAGTTCATTCCATAATTCCATAGAATGTCGTAGTGAAGTCGGCCGCGTCTCCCGCCGGGAAGGCCCGGCGCGCGGCGACCCTGATCCCACACGTCCCCGGAGGGCGGCTCATGAACAGCCCCACGCGCCCCACCACCCCGTCCGGCGAACGCATCGGACTCGGCCTGCGCCGCAACGCCGCCCAGTTCACGCTGCTGGTGGTGGTCAACGCCCTCGTCGGCGGCATGCTCGGCCAGGAACGCACCGTGCTGCCGCTGCTCGCCGAGGAGGAATTCGGCATCCGCGCCTACACCGCCGGCCTGTCGTTCATCCTCGTCTTCGGCCTGTCGAAGGCGATCACCAACTACTTCGCGGGCACCTTCTCCGACCGGTACGGGCGCAAACCGGTGCTCGTGGCCGGCTGGCTGGTCGCAGTCCCGGTACCGCTGCTGCTCATCTGGGCTCCGTCGTGGGGCTGGGTGATCTTCGCCAACGTGCTGCTCGGCATCAGCCAGGGACTGACCTGGTCCACCACGGTGGTGATGAAGATCGACCTGGTCGGCCCGGCCCGCCGGGGGCTCGCGATGGGACTGAACGAGGCCGCGGGGTATGCCGCCGTCGCCGCGACCGCGCTGGCCACCGGCTACCTGGCCGAGTCCTACGGTCTGCGGCCGGCGCCGTTCCTGCTCGGCATCGCCTTCGCGGCGCTCGGCCTGGGACTGTCCACCCTCGCAGTGAAGGAGACCCGCGAACACGCGCGCCTCGAAGCCGTCGGCCACGTGGCCCGCGCCGACGGACGCCACGACCACCTGCACGACAAGCTCACCGACCGGCAGGTGTTCGTCCAGACCAGCTTCAAGGAACCGGCACTGTCGTCCGCCAGCCAGGCCGGCCTGGTCAACAACCTCAACGACGGCCTCGCCTGGGGCCTGTTCCCGATCCTGTTCGCCGCGGCCGGCCTCTCGGTCGGCCGGATCGGCGTCCTCGCCGCGCTGTACCCGGCCGTGTGGGGAGTCGGCCAGCTGGTCACCGGCGCGCTGTCGGACCGGTGGGGCCGCAAGTGGATGATCGTCGCCGGCATGTGGCTGCAGGCCCTCGCCCTGGCCGTGATCGCCGTCTCGGATGCGTTCCTGCCGTGGGCGATCGCCGCGGTGGCGCTCGGCGCCGGCACCGCGCTGGTCTACCCGACCCTGCTCGCCTCGATCGGCGACGTCGCCCACCCCGCCTGGCGGGCACGGTCCGTGGGCGTGTACCGGCTCTGGCGCGACGGCGGATTCGCCGCCGGCGCCCTGCTGGCCGGTATCGTCGCCGACGCGTTCGGCGTCCACGCCGCCGTGTGGGTCGTGGCCGCGCTGACCGCCCTGTCCGGGCTGATCGTCGCGGTGCGCATGTACGAGACCCACCCCCGACCTGCCCGCGTCGCACAGGAGGACCCCGCCCATGCCTGACCGAGCCGCCAAGGATGCCCTCTTCGGGGAGTTCGCCGCCGTCGGCAAGGTGCTCGGCAACCCCGCGCGCCTGGAACTGCTCGACCTGCTCGCGCAGGGCCCGCGCAGCGTGGACGAGCTCGCCGCCGCCGCCGGCCTCGGGGTGAGCACCTGCTCGGCGCACCTGCAGACGCTGCGCGCGGCCGGGCTGGTGCAGTCCCGCCGCGACGGCAAGCGGATCTTCTACTCGCTCGCCGGGGACGACGTGGCCGTCCTGTGGGACACCCTGCGCCGCGTCGCCCAGCGGCACCGCCCGCACACCGAGCTCGCCCGTCGCGCGTATGTCGGCCCGGACGACACCACGGCCGTCGGCACCGAGGAACTGCTGCACCGCCTCGAGACCGGCGAGGTGGTCCTGCTCGACGTGCGCCCCGAGGCCGAATACGCCGCCGGGCACCTGCCCGGCGCGCTGCACGTGCCACTCGACGAGCTGACCGAGCGGCTCGCGGACCTGCCGGCGGGCCGCGAGATCGTCGCCTACTGCCGCGGCCGGTACTGCGTGCTCGCCCACGACGCCGTCCGGCTGCTGCGCACCCACGGCGTGCCCGCCCGGCGAGCCGCCGACGGTGTGCTCGAGTGGCGACTCGCCGGCCTGCCCGTCGACTCCGACGTCGCCTGACCGCCTCCGCGACGTTCGCGTCCGGTTCAGTTCCGGGTCACGCGCCGGCCACCGAACCGGGCTTTCCGGTACCTACGGTCCGAAGGACTCGACCGGATCGATGGAGGTATCGAAACAGTGACGACGGCACCACTGAATCGCCGCGGGTTCCTCGGACGCACCGCGCTGGCCGGCCTCGGCGTGGCCCTCGCCGGCAGCGTCGAGGCGATCGTCCGCCCCGGACTTGCGTCCGCCGTGCCCGGCACGGCGATCGGCTACGGCCCGCTCGTCCCGGATCCCAACCGCATTCTCGCCCTGCCTGTGGGCTTTTCGTACACCGTGGTGTCGCGCTCCGGGGAGACGACCCTCGACGACGGCACGCCCGTCCCCAGCGATCCCGACGCCAACGGCGTGTTCGCGCACGGCAACGGTTCCACGATCGTGACCAACCACGAGATCGGCAAGGACGAGCCGTTCGGCGTGCCCGTCGTCGACGGCCTGACCTACGACCCCGGCGCCCGAGGCGGCACCACCACCGTCACGGTGGGGCCGAACGGGCAGCGCACGGGCCAGTACGTCAGCCTGGCCGGCACCGTGAACAACTGCGCCGGCGGAATCACCCCGTGGGGCACGTGGCTGACGTGCGAGGAAACCGAGGCACGCGCCGGCTCCAAGGGATTCACGCTCGACCACGGTTACGTCTTCGAGGTCGACCCCGCGAGCCAGGCAGCCAACCGCGGCAAGAGCCCGGTGCCGCTGAAGTTCCTCGGCCGGTACGCGCACGAGGCCGTCGCCGTGGACCCGGCATCGAGCGCGATCTACCTCACCGAGGACGCCGACGAGCCCAACGGCCTGTTCTTCCGGTGGACGCCGCCGCAGGGTTTCCGCGGCGGGCCGGGCGCCCTGCGTGAACTCGCCGTGTCGCCGGGCGGCGACACGGCGGGCAGCCTGCAGGCGATGAAGTGCCTCGACGGCGGCACGCACGTGCCCGACCTGTCGCAGGCCACCGAGCCGGGCGTGCGCTACGCGGTGGAGTGGGTCGACGTCCCCGACCGCGACGCCGCCACCACGCCGGTGCGCGCACAGTTCGCCGCCGACGAGGTCACCCGCAGCCGCAAGCTCGAGGGCCAGTGGTGGGGCGACGGCGGCGCCTACTTCGTCGCCAGCTACGCCCGCACCGGCGACGGCAGCGTCGCCGAGCACGACGGCCAGGTGTGGTTCTACGATCCGGCCTCGCAGACGGTCACGCTGAAGACGCTGTTCGGGGTCAACCCCGACCCGTCCGTCGACACCGGCAACTACGACGGTCCCGACAACATCACCGTCTCGCCGTACGGCGGCGTGATCCTCGCCGAGGACGGCGACGGCATCAGCCACCTCATCGGCGTCACCGCCGAGGGACAGCCGTTCGCCATCGCCCGCAACGAACTCAACGACAGCGAGTTCTGCGGACCGGCGTTCAGTGCCGACGGCAAGACCCTGTTCGTCAACATCCAGTCGCCCGGGCTGGTCCTTGCCATTACCGGGCCGTGGCGTCGTCCGATCAACTGATCGCACGGCCCGTGCGGCGCCGCGGGCCGTGCGTGTCAGGCGGACCAGGACCGCCAGCGCAGATCGGCGATCCGGAGCACCGGCCCCGCCGGACGGGCGGCGCGGTACTGCGCGTACTTTACGGCGAGCGCATCGAGACCGGCCGTGCCGACCGCGGAGCGCGGGTCGTGGACGGTGGCGGTGCCGTCGAGGCGGACCCACCACAGGTGCGTCCAGTCCTCCTCGTAGTGGTCGACGAGCACGGTGACATGCGGGTTGCCCTCGATGTTGCGCAGGCGCCGCAGCCGGCGCGTCGTCTTCGGTTTGTCGTCGACGCAGGTGTAGAGGACGTCGCCGGCGAGCGCGAACACGATCGGGACGAGGTGCGGGCGTCCGTCGCGCCCGGCGGTGGCGAGCCGTGCGACGCGGGCGGCGGTGACGAGAGCGCGTGCGTCCACACCCCCCACGGTAGGCGCTCGCCGGTCGTCACCTTCTCGGTCCGGGGATCCGCCTGTCGGGGCCGAACCGCGAGCCCGCGAGGCCCGGCGGCGCCGGCCGCCAGTTGTACTGGTTCTGCGGCGGCGGGGATTCCAGGTCGGCCCAGGCTTCCCGCGCCCAGGACTCGGCCTCCGGTCCCGGGCCGAAATCGATGCCCAGCGACGGGTCGTGGGTGCAGATCACCCAACGGTGACCGTCGGGAGTCTCGTGGATGCGGTAGTGCCGTGCCGTCGTGGCGTCGGGGAGAGGTGCCATGGGGACCGGGTTCCCCGCGGCGCGGCGAATCATGTCGGGCGCATCCCTCAGGTGCTGCCGAGGCGCTGCGGCCGGGCCGTGTCCGCTTCCACCCGAAGCACATCGAGGACGACGCCGCCGTCGACGGTCTCCTCCTCGACGAGGATCGCGGCCAGCCGGTCCAGCGCCGTCCGATGCTGCGTCAGGAGCGCGACCGCCCGTTCCTCGGCGGCCCGCAGCAGCCGGGCGACCTCGCGGTCCACGAGCTGCTGGGTGTGTTCCGAGTAGGGCCGCACGAGGCTCCGGTCGCTGGTGTCGGCATGGAGGTAGTTGGGATCGCCGGAGCCGTACCCCACCGGGCCGAACGCTTCGGACAGCCCGAATTCCCGCACCATGCGCACGGCGATCCGGGTCGCGCCGCTCAGATCGTCGGCGGCGCCGGTCGAGCCCTCCCCGAACACGACGATTTCCGCGGCCCGCCCACCCACCCGCACGGTGAGCAGATCGTTGAGATATCCCTCGCTGTAGAGGTGGCGTTCGACCTCGGGGAGCTGCTGGGTCGATCCCAGCGCCATGCCCGCGGGCAGGATCGTCACCTTCGCCACCGGGTCGGCGTGCGGGCACAGGGCCGCGAGCAGCGCGTGACCCGATTCGTGCACCGCCACTGAGGTCCGTTCCTCGGGGAGCAGGGCGTTGGCGCTCTCGCGGCGGCCGAGCAGCAGGCGGTCGCGCGCGGACGACAAGTCGTCGGCGCAGATGACGGTGCGGTCGTCGCGGACGGCGTTGATCGCGGCCTCGTTGACCAGGTTCGCCAGATCCGCACCCGAGAACCCCGGGGTGGCCCGCGCGAGCACACTCAGATCGACGTCGGGCCCGAGGTGTTTGCCCTGTAGGTGCACCGAGAGGATCGCGGCCCGTTCCGACTGGGTGGGCAGGGGGATGACCACCGTGCGGTCGAACCGGCCCGGCCGCAGCAGTGCCGGATCGAGCGCCTCCGGGCGGTTCGTCGCTGCCAGCACCACGATGCCGACGCTCTGATCGAAGCCGTCCATCTCGGCCAGCAACTGGTTGAGCGTCTGCTCCCGCTCGTCGTTTCCGGCGTAGGTCCCGACGCCGCGTTTGCTGCCGATGGCGTCGATCTCGTCGATGAAGATGATCGACGGGGGGCTCTTGCGGGCCTGCTCGAACAGGTCCCGCACGCGGGAGGCGCCGACGCCGACGAACATCTCCACGAACTCCGAGCCCGTGACGGACAGGAAGCGCACCTCTGCTTCACCCGCCACCGCGCGGGCCAGCAGCGTCTTGCCGGTGCCCGGCGGGCCGATCATCAGCACGCCGCGGGGACCCTTCGCGCCGGCGGCCGCGTACTTCTCCGGATCCCGCAGGAAGTCGACGACCTCGCTGATCTCCTGCTTGACGCCGTCGTATCCGGCGACGTCGGCGAAGCGGGTGGTCGGCCGGTTCGCTTCGATCACCCGGGCCTTCGAGCGGCCGAACGTTCCGATGCCCCCGATACCGCCGGCGCCGCCGCTGAATGCGCGCTGCGCCCGGCGGCCGAGCCACAGCAGCAGTCCCGCGAACACCACGAAGGGCAGCATGCTGAACAGAATCGCCCCCCACGGGCTGTCGTCGGTCTGTTCCGCGCTGACCCGGACCTGCTTCGCCTGCAGCTTGTTGTCGAGCCCGGCGAGGTCCAGCGCGGTGGGTAGCTGGGTGACGAATTCGGTTCCATCGAAAAGTGTTCCGTAGACCGATCCCTTGTCGTCGATCGTCACCTGTTCCACGGTGCCCGCGTCGACCCGGTCCACGAAGTCGCTGTAGGTCAGGGTGCTCGAGGTCGGGGTCTGCAGGGCCAGGGCGACCACCAGGCCGCCGAGCAGGACGGCGACCGCGACCAGCTGCCACCACAGGCCCGAGGACGGCGCCGGCGGGGGCGGCGGGTCCGGGGGAGGCCCCGATCGCGCCGACCGTGAGTGGTGAACGGAGAAGAACCTGGTCCGTGTGATCATTCGGCGCTCTCCTGACCTGTCCGTGTCGGATCCACGGTATCCGGACGCACGGAGGTCCTCACCCGTGTCAGAAGGATCGACGAGAGACTGTCGAGTGTGGCGGCGAACCTCGACGTCGGTATCGCAGGGTTCGCCGCCACGGTCCGGGGCTCAGGCCCGGACGGGGACCGGTCGGGGCGGCGGTGCCTCGGCAAGTTCACGGACGAGGTCCTCGGCGGCTGGCCAGTGGCCGTAGCCGGCGGCGGGGTTGAGGTGCCCGACCGGTCCGGCGTCGACGAGTCTGCTGTCCCAGTGCCGCGCGAGAGCGGCGGCCCGGTCGAACCCACAGAGCGGGTCGTTGCTGCTGGCGGCGACGATGCTGGGAAACCGCAGCGGTGTGCGCGGGGTGGGATACCAGCCGTTGTCGCGTAGCTGCTCGGGGGTGGGGTAGCCGGCGGGCAGCGCGACGGTGAGGTCGGGTGGGGTGGCCAACAACGCGCCCACGACGGGGTGGTCGTGGCGCTGGGCCCACGCCACGGTGATCATCACACCGGCGCTGTGCGCGACCAGCAGCACCGGGCCGGTCGTGCCGGCGACGACCTCGTCGAGGGCGGCGACGCGGGCGGCGAGACCGAACTTGTCGCGCTGCAGCGGCTCGACCGTGGTCACCTTCGGCAGCCGCGCGGCGAGCAGGGTCTGCCAGTGCTCGGCGACGTGGCCGCGCAGGCCCGGCACGATCACCACGGTCGTGGTATCGAGGATGCTCACTTGTCGGCTCCGGTCTGCTGCGCGGGGGTGGCGGACAGGGTGGCGAGCTTGCGGACGCCGGCGGGGTAGACGCGCTTGCCGACCAGCAGCACCGCGACCGCGCCCAGGTAGACGAGCGGCGCGAGTTGCAGAGCATCGGCGAGGCTGATCCTGTCCGCGAGGACACCGACGACGAACGGGCCCGCGGCCAGCCCGAGCAGGCTGTTGGCCAGGGTGGTGGTGCCGAACGCCGACGCCCGCACGGTGGGGTGGGTCAGGTTGGCGACCATCGCGGTGACCGCGCCGGTGGAGCCGGCGGAGAAGAACGCGCCCAGTCCGAGCAGCACCAGCTGGGCGGTGCCGACCGGCAGCCGGAACCCGACGATCAGCAGTACCCCGGCGGCGAGGCTGATCGCGATCGCGACTGTCCACTTGCGGGCCGGGTCGAGGCGGGCGGCCCGGTCGGCGACGATGCCGCACACGATCATGCCGGCGCCGATGAGCAGCACGAAGACCGCGGCCATCGCGGCGGCCTTGTCCGCGGCCAGCCCGTAGGAGCGGCCGAAGAAGCTGGGCAGCCACGCCATCAGCGCGGCGGCGGTGAACATCTGCAGCCCGCCGCCGATGTAGGCGCACAGCACCGCGGGGTTGGTGAACAGGCTCGAGATCGGGGCACGCGCAACCGGGCCCGGCGCAGCGGTGTGGGTGGTGTTCGCGTCGTCGTCGATGGCGTGGCGGGCGAGCTTGCGCTCGCTGACCAGGGCCCAGAACAGCGCGACCAGGACCAGCCCGAAGACTGCCATCGACGCGAAGGACCAGCGCCAGGACAGCTGCACGGCGATGACCCCGCCGAATGCGACGCCGATCACCGACCCGAACGAACCGCCGGCCATGAACGCACCCGAGAGCGAGGCCCGCAGCCGCGGCGCGAACACGCTGAGCACGACCGCGATACCGACGCTGCCGTAGGCGGCCTCACCGACCCCGACCAGGAACCGGGCGCCGAGCATCTGCTCGTAGGAGCCCGCCACCGCGCACAGCAGGGTCGCCACGCTCCACAACGCGGCCATCACGACGAGGCTGCGCACCCGGCCCCACCGGTCGGCGAGCATCGACAGCGGCAGGGTGAGCAACCCGACCATCAACGCGACCACGCTGTTCAGCGATGCGAGGTGCGAATCCGACAGCGACCATTCGGCTTTCAGGAACGGGAACACCGCACTGAGGACCTGCCGGGACATGTAGTCCGACAGCAGCAGCCCGAAGGTGAGTGCGAACACGAGCCACGGGTAGAACCGGGATCGCCCGCTGCGGCGAGACGGCGCCGACACGGTCGCGGCCCGCTCCGGCGCGGTGGTGGTGGGAGAGGACATGATCTTCCTAAACCTCGGGTGGGGTGGGGGGAGAAGCGCGATGGCTGGGGTGGAACTTGTGGTGCTGACGGCTGGTGGGAGAAGGGGTTTCGCGTGCCCGGGGGCGGGGCGCGCACCGGGCGTGGTGTCACGCCCCGCGGGTCACGCGGATGCTGCGTCAGGCGTGCTGGGTGAAGCCGCGCTGGCCGGGGCGGCGGTTGGGCGCGAAGCCGATCTTGGCGAGGGTCTCCTCGGCGCTGGTGTAGTGCTCGTCGAGCTTGTAGATCTCGCGGGCCTCCTTGCCGGTGGCGACCTCGCGACCGAGTTCGTTCGCGATGCGGACGAGCTGTTCGACCTGCGCCACGGAGGTCATCTTCTCGCCCTTGCGGCCCCACAGGGTGTCCTCGGTGCCGCAGCGGGCGTGCAGGCCCATCGCGATGGCCATGGTGTTGACCGGCAGCACGCTGCGCATCAGGGTTTCCAGGGTGAGCACCGCCCCGTCGGGGGTGCGGCGGATGAACTCCATCATGTTGTACGGGTTGGGACCGTCGAAGCCGCCGCCGATGCCGACCCAGGTCACCATCAGCGGGCCGGTGTAGACGCCGCGACGGATCAACCGCTCCACGGTCTCGAGCTGGGCGATGTTGGCGAGCTGGAAGTGCGGCTGGATACCGTTGGCCTGCAGCCGGCGCAGGTGCTCCTCGACCCAGCCCGGCCCGGCCGGGACGGTCATCTCGCGGTAGGCGTCGTAGACCTCGGGGCGCTCGAAGGAGGTGCCGGCGATGTCGTCGGCGGTCATCAGCTCGACGATGTTCATCTGATTGGTGTTGATCGCGATGGTGACCTGGTCGGGCTTGGGGTCGAGTTCGGCGAGCATGTGGCGGGTGTCGTCGGAGAGCCACTTCGCGTCCGCGCCCTCGCCTTCGGGTGCGAACGAGATCGAGCCGCCGACCTGCAGGATCATCTCGGGTACCGCCTCGCGCAGCCGTGCCAGCAGCTCGTTGAACTTCGAGAGCCGCTTGGAGCCCTTGCCGTCGAGTTCCCGCACGTGGATGTGCAGCACGGTCGCGCCGGCCTCGTAGCAGTCCACCGCCTTCTGCACGTGCTCGTCCATGGTCAGTGGCAGGTCCTCGGCGAAGTCGTCGATGTCCCACTCCGGGCCGTAGGGGGCGACGGTGATGACCAGCTTCTCCTGGTTCTCCGGGAACAGGGCGTCGTCGTGGAAGTGCATGGTGGTGCTCCGATCAGAGTTGTGGTGGGGTTGGTGAGGGTGAACGGGACGGGGGAGGGGTCAGAAGGTGGCGTCGCCGACGATGCCGGCGCGTTCCATCTTGCGTACTGCGGGCCAATAGTCCTGCACCGCATAGTGTTGCGTGGATCGGTTGTCCCAGATGGCGACGCTGTTGGGGGTCCAGCGCCACCGCACCTGGTATTCCGGGATCGCGGCCTGGCTGATCAGGTAGCGCAGCAGATCCCCGGCGCCGGGGGCGTAGTCGATGCCGAAGCGGACGTTGTCGGGGGTGTGGTAGTTGACGAAATGGGTGGCGAAGGCGTTGACGAACAGGATCTTCTCCCCGGTTTCCGGATGGGTGCGCACCACCGGGTGCTCGGCGTCGGGGAACCGCTCGTGCAGCGCGTGCCGGGCCTCGAGGGGCATGTTCGCACCGAAGCTGGCCTCGATGCTGTGCCGGGCGCGCAGCCCGTCGATCCGGTCCTTCACCGATTGCGGCAGCCGCGTGTAGGCCTGCGCCATGTTCACCCAGACGGTGTCGCCGCCGACCGGTGGGATCTCCACGGCGCGCAGCACCGAACCCATCGGAGGGTTCTGCCGCCACGTGGCGTCGCAGTGGTAGGCGTTTTCGTAGTGCTCCGGCGCGCTGTCGAGGTCCTTGTAGATCCGCACCAGCCCGGGATGGTCGGGGTCGCTGCCGGCCACCGGGTGATCCTCGAGCGGGCCGAACCGTTCCGCCAGCGCGACGTGCTCGGCGCGGGTGAAGTCCTGCTCGCGCAGGAACAGCACCTTGTGACGCAGCAGCAGCGCACGCAGCTCGGCGAACAGGGCGTCGTCGCGCGACACCTCGCCCAGGTCCACGTCGAACAGCTCCGCACCGATCGTGGCGGTCAACGGCTCGACCCGGAACGGGGTCACCGTCCGTGTCCGCCGGGGCATCTCGATCGTGACAGACATTGCGTTGTCTCCTAGAAGAATTGGGGTTCGGTAATGGCGTCGGGTATTCGCCGGGCTCAGAGGGTGAACACCGAGGTGCCGATGCTGGCGCCGGCCTCGAGATCGCGGTGTGCGGTCACCGCGTCGGCCAGCTCGTAGCGCTGGTTGATGTCGATGCGGATCCGGCCGGCGGCGACGTGGCCGAACACCTCGCCGGCCAGTTCGGCCCGCTCGGCCGGGTCGGCGATGTAGTCCGCCAGCGCGGGACGGGTCACGAACAGCGAGCCCTTCACCGCCAGCGACATCGCGTCGATCGGCGGGATCGGTCCGGACGCGGTGCCGAAGCACACCAGCAGGCCGCGGCGGGCCAGCGAGTCGAGCGAGGTCGCGAAGGTGGAGGCGCCGATGCTGTCGAACACCACCGGCACCCCGACCCCGTCGGTGATCTCGCGGACCCGGGCGGGGACGTTCTCGCGGGTGTAGACGATCACGTGTGCACAGCCGTTGGCGCGGGCGATCTCGGCCTTCGCGTCGCTGGACACGGTGCCGATCACGTTGATGCCCAGCAGATTCGCCCATTGGGTGACGATGGAGCCGACTCCGCCTGCGGCGGCGTGCAGCAGCACCGTGTCCCCGGCGTCCAGCGCGGCGATGCGCCGCAGTAGATACGCACTGGTGAGCCCGCGCATGGTCATCGACGCCGCGGTCTCGAACGCGATCCCGTCCGGGAGCGTGATCAGGTGCTCGGCCGGCATCACCCGCTCGGTGCTGTAGGCGCCCAGCGGGCTGCCGGTGTAGGTGACGCGGTCACCCTCCCGCACGTGCGACACACCGGCGCCGACGGCCTCGACCACACCCGCCGCCTCGACGCCCATGCCGGCGGGCAACGCGGCCGGGTAGAGCCCGGTCCGGAAGTAGGTGTCGGCGAAGTTGAGGCCGACCGCACCGTGGCGGATCCGGACCTCGCCCGGGCCGGGTTCCCCGACCTCGGCGTTCTCCCACCGCAGGACCTCCGGTCCACCGGTCTCGTAGAAACGAACGGCCTTCGCCACGGTATTCTCCTTCTCGGTCCCGGGTGCTCGCGTCGTGACGACTCGGAGATCCGAAACGTTGTGCTGTGGAACAGCTTTTGGATTCGCTCGGGTGCGCCGGTTCGGCTTGTGAGGGCGGTCACCGGGTGGCCCGTGCTGTGATGAACCCAACTCTAGTCGGACCATCCCATGGATACTTATCCTGGCGGGACTCCAAATATTCGCTTCGGGACGCTGCGGCGATCCAGCTGTCTCGCCGGCCCGGGACGTGCATCCCGCCGGGTTCGAGCCGGCTGCATCCCGGATGCGAGGGTGTGTGGTGGTGTGGGGCGGTGTCGGTCGATCGAGCCGACCGGGGCGGCGTCGGTGTGCGACAACGGTGCTCATCGGATTCGCGTGGAATGCAGGCGGTGTCGTCCGTGCGCCATCAACCCTGTCCCGATACGAATAGTCTGCTGACCCGATGAGATAAGTACGGTGGGTGCGGTTCGGCTACCGTGGAGTGGCAAGCCGAAGACCCGCATGGGTTCTCGATCGAGTCCCGCACTCCGCGGGCCACGTCCCCAGCACCGGGATCGTCGATGCAGCCGGCCGAGGCGGCCACCTGCCCGACGTGCTCGAAACACCCGTCGCCACCCCTCAGGAAGATCGATGACCAGGACCATCTATACCGCCGACCACCTCGCCTTTCGTGACACGGTGCGTGACTTCACGCAGCGCCACCTGATTCCGGAGCACGAGCGGATCATCGAGCAGCGGTTCATCGACCGCGAGATCTGGATCGAGGCGGGCAAGCTCGGCCTGCTCGGGCTGGAGGTACCCGAACAGTACGGTGGCAGCGCGGCGGGAGACTACCGGTTCAACGCGGTTGTGGGGGAGGAACTCTCGCGGGTGAGTGCCGCGATCGCGTCGAGTTTCGGCATCCACTACGACATCGTGGCGCCGTATCTGGTGGAGCTGACCACCGAGGAGCAGAAGCAGCGGTGGCTGCCGGGGTTCTGCACCGGTGAACTGGTCGCCGCGATCGCGATGACCGAACCGGCCGCGGGCTCGGACCTGGCCGGATTGAAGACCACCGCCCGACGCGACGGGGAGGACTGGATCCTCAACGGGTCCAAGACGTTCATCACCAACGGTTACCACGCCGACCTGGTGATCGTGGCGGCGAAGACCAGTCCGGAGAAGAAGGCCAAGGGCATCACCCTGTTCGCGGTCGAGACCGGCACGGCGGGCTTCGAACGGGGCCGCAAGCTGGACAAGGTCGGCCAACCCGAGTCCGACACCGCCGAGTTGTTCTTCACCGACGTCCGGGTCCCGGCGGCGAACGTGATCGGCGAGGTTGACGGCGGGTTCGCGCACATGATGCGAATGCTGCCGCAGGAACGGATCTGCGCGGCGGTGTCGAATCTCGCGCACGCCGAGGCGATCCTGGCCGAGACCCTCGACTATGCCCGGGCGCGCAAGGCGTTCGGCCAGGCGATCGGCTCGTTCCAGTACAACAAGTTCCTCTTCGCCGAACTGGTCACCACGCTCGAGGTGGCGCAGGCGTTCGTCGATCGGTGCGTGCAGGCACACACCGAGGGGCGGCTCACCGCGGTGGACGCCGCGAAGGCCAAGTGGTGGAGCTCGCAGGTGCAGAACCAGATCCTCGACAGTTGCGTCCAGCTGCACGGCGGCTACGGGTTCATGAACGAATACCGGGTCGCGCGGGCGTGGAAGGACGCACGGGTGACCAAGATCTGGGCCGGGTCCAACGAGATCATGAAGGAGATCATCGGACGGGACCTCGGACTGTGAGCATCACCGCGCCGGCCACCCACGCGAGCGAACCCACCGAGTGGCTCGCCCGGCTGACGCGCACCCGGTCCGACGCCGCCGCCCGCATCGCGTGGCTGACCGGGGTGCTCGGCTCCATTCGCTGGGCTCCAGCGCTGTGCGTGCCCCTTCGGCCCCACGCCGGTTCGGAGGCGACCACCGACCACGACCCCTTTCTCGAACCACACCGGAGAACCACAGCATGACCAATCTCAGTACCAATCTCGTTGTATCGGCGCGCAACTACCCCGGCAAGACCGCGTTGCGGTGCGGCGAGGACACGCTCTCGTTCGCCGAGTTCGACGCGGCCGCGGCGCGGGTGGCAACCCTGCTCGAGCGGGCCGGGATCGCACCCGGTGACCGGGTCGCGGTGATGCTGCCCAACACCGCGGCGTTCGCGATCGTCTTCTACGGCATCCTGCGGCGCGGCGCGATCGCGGTGCCGATGAACCCGCTGCTGAAGGCCCGCGAGATCGAGTTCTTCCTGACCAACACCGCCGCGTCGGCGCTGTTCGCGACCCCGGTGTTCGCCGAGCAGGCCCGCGCCGCGTCCGACGCGGCCGACGCCCGGTTGTGGCTGGTCGACGACGACGACCTCGCCCGCCTGACCGCCGACCTGCCGGCGCAGGCCGCGCCGGTGGCGCGGGCCGGTGAGGACACCGCGGTGATCCTGCACACCTCGGGCACCACCGGCAAGCCCAAGGGCGCCGAACTCACCCACGCCGGCCTGGCCGGCAACGCAGAGGTGACCGCCCGCACCCTGATCCAGATCGGACCCGACGACGTCGTGATGGGCGCACTGCCGCTGTTCCACGTCTTCGGGCTCACCTGTGGGCTCAACGCCTCGGTCCTCGTGGGTGCCACGCTGACACTGGTGCCGCGGTTCGACCCACGAGTCGCGCTCGAGGTGATCGCCCGCGACCGGGTCACCGTGTTCGAGGGCGTGCCGACCATGTACGCCGCGATGCTCGGTGTCGCCGGGGAACTCGACGCGGCGGCGACGGCGAGCCTGCGAGTGTGCGTCTCGGGCGGCGCGTCGCTGCCGGTGGCAGTGCTCACCGACTTCGAGCGGACCTTCGACGCGGTGATCCTGGAAGGCTACGGGCTGTCGGAAACCTCCCCGGTCGCCTCGTTCAACCACCCGAACCGCGTCCGTAAGACCGGCTCGATCGGCACCCCGATCGAGGGCGTGCGGATGCGTGTCGTGGACGGCACCGGTGCCGAGGTTCCGGCCGACCAGCCCGGCGAGATCCAGATCGCGGGACCGAACGTGATGAAGGGCTACTGGAACCTGCCCGAATCGACCGCGGCCGCGATCGACGCGGCCGGTTGGTTCGCCACCGGCGACATCGGCCGCATCGACACCGACGGCTACTTCTACATCGTGGACCGCAAGAAGGACCTGATCATCCGCGGCGGGTTCAACGTCTACCCCCGCGAGGTCGAGGAGGTCGTCTACGAGCACCCTGCCGTGGCGGAGGCCGCGGTGGTCGGCATCCCGCACGTCAGCCTCGGCGAGGAGATCGGCGCCGCGGTCACGCTCAAGCCCGGCGCGAGCGCCGATCCCGCCGAGATCGTCGCATTCGTCAAACAGCGGGTCGCCGCCTACAAGTATCCGCGCCACATCTGGATCCTCGACACCCTGCCGCAGGGGCCGACCGGCAAGATCCTGCGCCGCGACATCACCATCCCGACCTTCGAAAGCAGCAACCGACCATGACCACCACCACCACCAAGCCGGCACACCGCCCCGACGAGCTCGCCGCGCCGCTGGACCTGCTGCTGGCCGGCTCGGCCCGCGGCGTGGCCGGCCGGATGCTGCCCAACCGATCCTGGGCCCGGCTCGCGGGCGGGCTGGCCACCCGCCCGGGCACGCTCGCGCACCGCGGCGGAAACCTGGCCAAGGAACTCGCTGCGGTCGCCGCCGGCCGCGCCGACCGCGCACCCGGCAAGGGCGACAAACGATTCGCCGACCCGGCGTGGCAGAACAACCCCTGGTTGCACCGCAGCATGCAGGCCTACCTCGCCACCGCCGACACCGCCTATGCCCTGCTCGCGGACGCGGGCTTGGACTGGCGCGACACCGAACGGATGCGGTTCGTGCTCGACAACCTCGTCGAGGGCCTCGCGCCGAGCAACAATCCGCTGCTCAACCCGCTCGGGTGGAAGGCGCTCATCGACACCGGCGGCCTGTCCGTGCTGCGCGGGGCGCGCGCGTTCGCCCGCGACATGGCCACCAAGCCGCGGGTGCCGGCGATGATCGAAGACGGCGCCTACACCCTCGGCGAGACCGTCGCGGTCACACCCGGGGCAGTGGTGTTGCGCACCCCGGTGTTCGAGCTGATCCAGTACGCCCCGCAATCCACGACCGTGCGCGAGGTGCCGCTGCTGATGGTGCCGCCGGTGATCAACAAGTACTACATCACCGACATCGCCCCCGGTCGCAGCATGATCGAGTACTTCGTCGCCCAGGGCCAGCAGGTGTTCGCCATCTCCTGGCGAAACCCCCACGCCGAGCATCGGGACTGGGACCTCGACACCTACGGCGGCGCGATCCTCGAGGCGATGGACGCCGTCCAGGGGATCACCGGCACCGACCGCACGCATCTGCAGGGCAGCTGCTCGGGCGGGATCCTGGCCGCGACGACCGCCGCGTACCTGGCTGCCACCGGCCACGGCGACCGGGTTGCCGGGCTCACCCTGGCGGTGACCGTGCTCGACCAGGCCCAAGCCGGGTTCGCCGCCGCCGCCCTCGACGCACGCACCGCCGAGACCGCGATCGAACGCTCGCAGTCCAGGGGCTTCCTGGACGGGGACGAGCTGGCCGAGGTGTTCGCCTGGCTGCGCCCGACCGACCTGGTGTGGCGCTACTGGGTCAACAACTACCTGCAGGGCCGCCCGCCCGCGCCGTTCGACGTGCTGCATTGGAACGCCGACACCACTCGCATGACCGCCGGCCTGCACCGCGACCTGGTCCGCATCGGCGCTACCAACGCGCTGGCCACCCCCGGCACGATCGACCTGTTGGGCACCCCGATCGACCTCGGAGCGGTCACCGCCGACGCGTACGTGATCGGCGGCATCGCCGACCACATTTCGCCATGGCAGTCCTGCCACCGCAGCGCCGCCCTGCTCGGCGGTGCCGACACCCGGTTCGTGCTCTCCACCAGCGGGCACGTCGCCGCGCTGGTCAACCCACCCGGAAACCCCAAGGCGTCCTTCCGGGTCGGGCCCGTCGACGCGGACACCCCGGAGCAATGGTTCGACCGCGCGACGGTCACCCGCGACTCCTGGTGGCCGGACTACACCACCTGGCTCGCCGCGCGCAGCGGCGCCACCGTCGCCGCACCCACCACGCTCGGCGGCGCCGGCCACTCCCCGCTCGACCCCGCACCCGGCACCTACGTACACCACATCTGACCCACCACGACCTCAGGAAGCGACATCATGACCACCACACTCGACAACCCGAAAGCACTGCTCGACCTGGTCGGGCACGAACTCGGCCGCACCGACTGGCGCGAGATCACCCAGGAGCAGGTGAACCGGTTCGCCGACGCCACCGGCGACCACCAGTGGATCCACACCGACCCCGACCGGGCGGTGGCCGGACCGTTCGGCACCACCATCGCGCACGGCTACCTCACCCTGTCGCTGACGCCGATCGTGCTCGCCGAGGTACTCGCCATCGACCACCTCGGGATGGCAGTGAACTACGGGGTGAACAAGGTCCGATTCCCCGCGCCGGTCCCGGTCGGAGCCGAACTGCGCGCCACCGTCACCCTCACCGCCGCAGTGGAGAAACCCGCCGGCATCG
This sequence comes from Rhodococcus sp. M8, assembly GCF_015654185.1. NCBI lineage: Bacteria > Bacillati > Actinomycetota > Actinomycetes > Mycobacteriales > Nocardiaceae > Rhodococcus > Rhodococcus sp. M8. Next base: position 2,609,147 of record NZ_CP064065.1, on the reverse strand, counting down.
AGGCCGTGTTCACCCTCACCTACGAGATCCGGGGCGGGACGCGGCCGGTGTGCGTCGCCGAGGTCGTCGTCGTCTACCGATGACCGGAGACGCTCGCACCACGCAGCGCACCCTCACCGTGGGCCGGCAACGCATCCGGGTCCACATCCGGCGCGGGTCGGGGGTGCCGCTGGTGCTGTGCAACGGGATCGGCGCCGGGCTCGAGGTGCTCGACCCGTTCGTCGCCGCCCTCGACCCGGCCACCACGATCGTCCGGTTCGACGTCCCCGGCGCCGGCGGGTCGCGGACCTCGTTCGCGCCCTACGGGTTCGGCTACCTCGCGCGGCTGCTGGGACGGGTCCTCGACCGGCTCGGTATCGGCGTGGTGGACGTACTCGGCCTGTCCTGGGGCGGCGCGCTGGCCCAGCAGTTCGCCTTCCAGAACCCGCGCCGGTGCCGGCGACTCGTGCTCGTCGCCACCGCCACCGGGGCGCTCATGGTGCCCGGACATCCCCGGGTGCTCGCCAAGATGCTCACCGGTCGCCGGTTCACCGACCCCGATCACACCGCAGCGATCGCCGGCCAGATCTACGGCGGCACCGCGAGAAACCAGGGCAGCGACATCGCCGCCCTCTTCGACACCCAGACCCACGCCGGATCGACGATCGGTTACCTGCACCAGCTGCTCGCCGGCGCCGTGTGGACCAGCCTGCCGATGCTTCCCCTCATCCGCCAACCCACCCTGATCGTCGCCGGCACCGACGACCCCATCGTTCCGATCGTCAACGCCCACATCCTGCACCGACTGCTACCCCACGCCACCCTGTACCTGCACAACGGCGGACATATCGAACCGATCACCAACGCCGGCAGACTCGCCCCGGTGATCGACGCCTTCCTCCACGAACCCGAACAACGATGATGACGATCACCCACGACCACCGACGCATGCACTCGCGGCCGCCGCCCGCGCGGGGGACCGTCCCCGCGCTGCCGAACAGCCGTCGGTGCGACACGGTGCACCTGATCGTCGGTGTCCCCGGCGGCGATTTCGATCGGCGCCTTCCGGGGCGTGTCTCACCGCCCGATCGAGCGTATCTTGAGGTGACATAGGTGTTCTCTCCGGGGCGAGAGGTGGGGCCGGACATGAAGCCGTTGGCCCGCTACGCCGCGATCACAGGGTACGCCGACCTGTGCGCGTCGCTGGGCACGGATCCGACGCCACTGCTGCGCAGCGTCGGGCTCGATCCCGCCGGGTTGGGGCTGCCGGACCGGTGGATCCCCGCCGTCGCGATCGCCCGCCTGCTGGAACGCTCGGCCGCCGCGACCCGCTGCCCCGACTTCGCGCTGCGGCTCGTCGAGCGTCGGCGCTTTGCCAGCCTCGGCCCGGTGAGCCTGGTCATCCGGGAGGAACCCGACGTCCGCAGCGCGCTGAAGTTCCTGATGCGCTATCAGCACATGTACAACGAGGCCCTGCGGCTGCGGTTGGTCGAGGCAGAGGACGTCGCGACGATCCGGGTGGGGCTCGAGCTGGGCGAACCCGCCGACACCCGGCAGGCCACGGAACTGGCGATGGGGGTACTGCACGGGCTGTTACGCGATTTTCGCGGCGGCCGCTGGCAGCCCCTGGCGGTCTGCTTCACTCATTTCGCCCCCGAGGACACCAGCGCCCACCTCGAGGCGTTCGGCCCGATGGTCAAGTTCGACCAGGAGTTCTCCGGAATTGTCCTCTACACAAGCGATCTCGACGCTCCCAACGCCATGTCGGGTCCCTCGATCGGCCCGTATGCGCGCCAATTCCTCGACACCATCGACACCCGGCCCGAGGCGACGCCCGTCACCCGGGTCCGCGAGCTGATCGAACTGCTGCTGCCCACCGGGCGATGCTCGGTCGAGCAGGTCGCCCGCAGCCTCGGGGTCGACCGGCGCACCGTACACCGCCATCTCGCCGAGGCGGGGCAGAACTACACCGCGGTGCTCACCGCCACCCGCGTGGACCTGGCCGAACACCTCGTCGCCGGCCGTCGTTACTCGCTCACCGAGGTCGCCGATCTGCTCGGCTTCTCCTCGGCAAGCAACTTCTCCCGCTGGTTCAGCAACGAATTCGACTGCAGCCCAAGGCAATGGCGCGCCCAACACCGGACGGACACCGCCGTGCGGGCCGGGAACGCGCTGGTATGACACCGGCATCCGCGCGAACGCGGTGTCCCATATCGAATACACCGTGTCCCGATAGGGACAGTATGCCGTGCCGAATCCGGATACCGTGAGGTGCGTCGCAATTCAGGCCCTGCGGGGAGGTCCCCAGCCGGGTCGGTGATTGTGGCCCGTTCGATCGCGGCGACGTTGATCCCGGCGAGCCGGTCACCGCGAAGTGTCCGTAATGCACCGACATGGAACAGATCTCGGTCACGCACCGAGCCTGACGGACCCGACCCCACGTCGAATACCTCGACCGGGCCGGGATGCCCGGGCCGACATGACGAAGAAAGAGAGTGTGCAGCGTGCTGGATGCTACCGCGGCCGCGGAGTCCGACCGCAGAGATCCCGACCACGACACGTCGGGCGGAGCGGATACGCGGCCGGCCGCGGGCGTGGGGACCGGCCAGGCCGAGTCGGGCGGCCGAGGCGGGGACGGGCGCAGCGGCGGCCGCGGCACCCGGCTCAACGGGAAGGTTGCGCTCGAACGGGCGCGTGCATCGCTGCCCGGATTGGTGTTGTCTGCCGCCGCGGCGGCGGTGGCAGTTGTCGCGGCGCGCCTGTTGGGTGGGATCAGCCCTCTGCTGATCGCGATCCTGCTCGGCGCGGTGGTCGCGAATCTGGGAACGCTGCCGACGGTCTTCGAGCCGGGTGTGACCGTCGCCTCGCGGCGGCTGCTCCGTATCGGAGTCGCGCTGCTGGGTCTGCAACTGCTGCTGCCGAACGTGCTGGCACTGGGGTGGGGGACGCTCGCGGTGGTCGCTGCGGTGGTCGGCCTGGGCATCGCCGGGTCGATGGCGCTCGGGAAGTTGCTCGGGATCGGCTGGACGCAACGGCTGCTGATCGCGTGCAGTTTCTCAATCTGCGGTGCCGCGGCCGCGGCCGCGGTCGACGGCGTGGTGAACGCACGTAAGCGGGAACTGGTGACCACCATCGCGCTGGTCGTCGTCTTCGGCACCGTGATGATTCCGGCTCTTCCCGCGGCTGCGGCCGCCCTGGGTCTGGACTCGACCCAGGCGGGAATGTGGGCCGGCGCGGCGATTCACGAGGTGGCGCAGGTGGTCGCGGCCGGCGGCGCGCTCGACGCGGGGTCGTCGGCCGCGGCGGTGGGCGGCGGTGCCCTGGCCATTGCAGTGACGGTCAAGCTGGCCCGGGTGGCGCTGCTGGCGCCGGTGGTCGCGTGGATCGGGGTGGCGTCACGACGCCGCACCGCCACGCCCACGCAGACGCGGCGACCGCCTTTGGTGCCGCTGTTCCTGGTCGGATTCCTCGCCTGCGTGGCGCTGCGGGCCACCGGTGTTCTCGGACCGGCGTGGCTCGACGCCGCGCGACTGACCCAGACCGCGCTGCTCACCGCCGCGATGTTCGCGCTCGGCACCGGGGTCCGGCTGTCCGTGTTGCGCGGTGTGGGGTGGCGGCCCTTCGCTCTCGCCGCCGCCTCGACGATCATTGTCGCCGCGACCGCGCTCACCGGGGTGCTGCTGGTCGGCTAGCCGGTATGTGGGCGCCGACCCGCCAACGACGAAGGCCCCGGCTGCGCGATGCGCCGGCCGGGGCCTTCGGGAGAGCCGATGACGGGAATCGAACCCGCGTATTCAGCTTGGGAAGCTGATGTTCTACCATTGAACTACATCGGCACGCTGGGCTTTTGCCGATTTCTCGGCTCCGTCCACGCTCGTCGCACACTGTAGCAGACTCCGCGCGGACGCCGTCACATCCACCCCGGAGCGTTCCGTTTCGAGGGGGAGGTTGTTGCGGCAAACGCCGAGTGGAGGCCTCCGGAACCACCCCCTCGTCGCCGGAACCTCCCGCTCGCACCCGCCGCGACAGCGGCGCGTCGCACCCCCACACTGGGAACATGAAGGCCACGGGGGAGCGGTCCGAGGCGTCCGAGCTGGCTCGGCTGCTGCTGGACGAGGTGGGCGCGGCGACCGGGGGCGTGCAGGCGATGCACCGCAGCATCTCCGACCGGGTGTTCGGGGCGGTCGCACTGGGCGTCGGGACGCCGGCGCTGGCGGTGAAGGCCGCGCACGACGCGATCGCCGACGGGGTCTATTCCGCGATCAGGGGTGCCGCCGCGGCGACGGGGAAGCTGGCCGCGCTCGGGCTTGCGGAGTCCACCGGCGACCGGTTGCCGTCGGAGAGCGTCCGCGGGGCGATGGCGATCGCCGCGGTCGAGGGCCTCATCGGCGACGTCCTCGAGGCCGAGGGCTCACCGCTGGCGCTGCCGATGTCGGTGCGGGTGGACAGCCGGGCCGTGCCGCTCACGACCGAGGGCCTCGCCCGCGCGTTCCCGCCCGCGACGGGCCGCGTGGTGGTGTTCGTCCACGGTCTGATGGAGACCGAGACGACGTGGCGGTTCGGCGGCCGCCGCACCTACGGCGAACGACTCGTCGACGATCTCGGCTGCACATCCGTGTTCGTCCGCTACAACACGGGCCGGCGCATCTCCGCGAACGGTCGGGAACTGTCGGCGCTGCTCGACGCGCTCGTGCGGGCGTGGCCGCGCAAGGTCGAGCAGCTCGCGTTGATCGGCCACTCCATGGGTGGGCTCGTCGCGCGCAGCGCCTGCTTCTACGGCACCGAGACCGATGCGGCGTGGACTCATCGTGTGCGCCATGTCGTTTCGCTCGGATCCCCGCATCTGGGGGCGCCGCTCGAGCAGGCGGTGCACTACGCGAGCGCCGCGCTCGTCGCGGTCCCGGAGCTGCGGCCGTTCGGGACGCTGCTGCGACGGCGCAGCGCCGGCATCCGCGACCTGAACCAGGGCGCCGTGGTGGACGAGGACTGGTCCGGTCGCGGCATCGACGACCTGCGCCGCGCCGTGTGCCGGGAGGTGCCCCTGCTGGACGGGGCGATGCACTGCTTCGTGTCGGCGACCCTGACGCGCAGCCCGGCTCATCCGCTGGGGCGGTTGCTCGGGGACGGACTCGTCCTGGTGCCGAGCGCGTCGGGGCACGGCCGGACCCGGCGCATCGGCTTCCGCATGGAGGACGGCATGCACCGGGCGCCGGCGCACCATCTGACGCTGCTCAACGACGACGAGGTCTACCGGCAGCTGCTGATGTGGCTGCGCACCGGCCCCGGAGGGCCTAGACCAGCGGACGGCCCGTCCGGATCCGCCGGCGCAGATCGGCCATGAGCAGCCGGTAGGGGGCTTCGCGCAGCGCCACCGGGAGCCGCGAGTTGACCGCCCCGAGGGTGCGCATGAGCCGGTCGAAGCGGCGCTGGTCGCGCGGGCTCCACGGCAGCCGCATCCGGTCGCGGAACATCGGCGGCAGGAAGCCGGCGGTGAGGAACAGGTTGAGCCGGCCGAACAGCAGCGACACCGGGCGGGGCAGGAACCGCATGGCGGCGATGGCGTAGAGGTGGTCGCGCACGACGTCGTCGATGTCGACCTTGGCGAGCGCTTCGTTCCAGTACTCCTCGAACGCCTCGCGGTCGATCGGCCACATGTCGGGCTCGACCTGCAGGGTGGTGCCGAAGGTGGCGCCCTTGCGGTAGTACCACTCGACGGCCTCGGCCGGGATCGGTCCGTAGAGCGCGTGGTGCACGTCCTCGAAGCCGCGGTAGATGCACGCGGCCACCCACAGCTGCAGTTCGGGGTCGAAGGCGTTGTATTCGACCGGGCTCGCCTCGGTGGAGCGGACGTGGCGGTGGGCGGTGTTGACGGCGCGCCGGAAGAGTTGCTTCTCCTCGTCGGTGCCGGTGGCCGCGACCGCCAGGTAGGTGAGGGTGGTGCGGGTGCGTTTGATCGGATGGTCGAACAGCCGGCCGGAGGCGACACGGCTCTCGACGACACCGGAGCCGACGCCGGGGTGGGACAGCTGCATGATGACGTTCGCCGCGCCGGCCATGAGGCCGAGGCCGTCCATGACGTCGTCGAACTCGGCAGGCTTCTCGAGGGTGGTCACGAGGTCGATCCCTTCGTCCGTCCTATATGTGGACACGACTGTAGTCACATATATGATCGGGGTAAAGAGCTCTCCTGAGAAGATGGACGGATGGTGACAGGACGGCTCTACGGGGGACGCGGGGGAGAACAGCGGCAGGCGGAACGGCGGGCGCAGCTCATCGAGGCCGGGCTCGACATCCTCGGCGGACCCGACGGCGATCACACCCTGTCCGTCCGCGGCGTGTGCAAGCGCACCGGCCTGGCCTCACGCTACTTCTACGAGAACTTCCCCGACCGCGACGAACTCACCGTCGCCGTGTACGACCACGTGATCCAGCGGATCGCCGAGAGCACCCTGCGCGCGGTCACGGAGGCACCGCGCGACGAACGGTCGGTGGTCCGGGCCGGCGTGGAGAACATCGTCCGCGAGGTCGCCGAGGACCCGCGCATGGGCCGGCTGATCTTCTCTGTCAGCCAGGCCAACCCCCAGCTGGTGAGCCGGCGACTCGAGTCGTCGCGCATGTTCGCCGGGCTGGTGACGGCGCAGGCGGTGGACTTCTTCGAGGTGAGCTCGACGCCCCGGCTCGACCTCGCGGCGCACTTCGTCGTCGGCGGCCTCGCACAGGTGCTGACGGCGTGGCTCGAGGGCGACAGCCCGCTGAGCCAGGACGAGGTGATCGAGGCCTGCACCGATTTTCTGCTCACGATGTCGTCGCAGGCCCGCTGACGCGACCGGCGGCGACGGACATCCGGCGCGGCTGACAACCTCGAGCGCTCTCGGAGCCGCCCTGTGCGGGTTGTTAGCCTCTACCTCGTGCTGCTCTCCGATCGCGACATCCGCGCCGAGGTCGCCTCCGGGCGTCTCGGCATCGACCCCTTCGATGCGGCGATGGTGCAGCCGTCGAGCGTGGACGTACGGCTCGACAGCCTGTTCCGCGTCTTCAACAACACCCGCTACACGCACATCGACCCCGCGCAGCGCCAGGACGAGCTCACCTCGCTGGTGCAGGCCCCGCCCGGGGAGCCGTTCGTGCTGCACCCGGGCGAGTTCGTGCTCGGCTCGACGATGGAGACGTGCAGCCTGCCCGACGACCTCGCCGGCCGGCTCGAGGGCAAGTCGTCGCTCGGCCGCCTCGGTCTGCTCACCCACTCCACGGCCGGGTTCATCGACCCGGGCTTCAGCGGGCACATCACCCTCGAGCTCTCCAACGTCGCCAACCTGCCGATCACGCTGTGGCCGGGGATGAAGATCGGGCAGTTGTGCCTGTTCCGGCTGACCAGCCCGGCCGAGCACCCCTACGGCAGCGCCGCCGTCGGGTCGAAGTACCAGGGCCAGCGTGGCCCGACGCCGTCGAAGGCGTATCTCAACTTCGTGCGCGAACACCCCGACGCCCGCCCGAGCTAACCGGGCGGTTGTCGCGTCGAAGGGGCGGTTGCTGCGCCGGCCTCTCGGCGTTCGCCGCAACAGGCGCCCCCTCGACACGAGATCCTCCCGTTCAGCCGCCACTTCACAGTCCGGACCGCGATTTCCTGCCAGCGTTCGCACGGGGCCCGGCATAGTGTGAACGGGACAGGGGAGCCGGGTGCGTCCGTCCCGCGAACAGTTCGTCGATGCGGCACTGCGGTGCAGGAGGAGGCGGCCATGTACGGGTGCGAACGGATCGTCCCGGGCGGCGGACGCGGCCTCGGGGGTGTGCGATGACCGCAGCCCCGCATCCGGACGTCGCCGACCTCGTCCTCGCCGGCGGCGGGGTGAAGGGCATCGGCCTCGCCGGTGCCGTCGTGGCTCTGGCCGACGCCGGATACCGGCTCAACCGGGTGTCGGGCACGTCCGCGGGGGCGGTGGTCGGCGCCATCGTCGCGGCCGGATCGAAGGCCGGATGGACGGGCGAGCAGATGCGCGACGCCGTCTTCGGGATCAGGTACCGCAAGTTCCTCGACCCGGGGCCCGTCGAACGGATTCCCCTGCTGGGTCCCGCATTCGGGGTGCTCCGGGGGTCGGGGATCTACCAGGGCGACTACGCGCACGCCTGGATCCGGGACACGCTGAAGGACCTGGGCGTCAGCACCTTCGGGGATCTGCGGATGGAGGACGACGACATCCCGGAGGAGCGACGGTACCGGCTGGTGGTCACCGTCACGGACATCACGCGGGGCCTGCTGGTCCGGCTGCCGTGGGACTACCGGTCGGTCTACGGCCTCGATCCCGACGAGCAGTCGGTGGCCGACGCGGTGCGCGCGTCCATGTCGATCCCGTTCTATTTCCGGCCCGCGACGCTCACCGCCACGTCCGGGTTGACGTCGACACTGGTCGACGGCGGGCTACTGTCGAACTTCCCGATCGACTCGCTCGACCGGATCGACACCGAGCAACCCCGCTGGCCCACCTTCGGCGTCACCGTGCTGCCGAACCTGCCCGCCGACAACGACAAGGTCCTCCCACCGCTGCGGCTGCTGCGTCCGTTCTCGGCCCTCGGCGACTCCCCGGAGCTGATCGAGGGCATCGTCACCACCGTGCTCGTCGGCCGCGACCAGGCCCACCTCAACCAGCCGTGGGTCAGCGCCCGCACGATCCGGGTCGACTCGACCGAGGTGGGGGTCCTCGACTTCCACCTCGACAAGTCCGAGATCGAGGCACAGTTCGCCAAGGGGTACGAGGCGGCGCAGGGGTTCCTGTCGACCTGGAACTGGGTGGAGTACGTCAAGCGCTACCGTTCCCACGGAAAGAGATGGTGATCCCATGACGGCGCCCGCAGACAGGATCGAATCACTCTTCGCTGCAACGAAGATCGGCGCCCTCGTCACGCTGAAGCGGGACGGGCGGCCGCAGCTCTCCAACATCGTGTACCACCACGACCCCGGCGCCCGGACGTTCTCGGTCTCCATCACCGACGGGCGGGCCAAGACCGCGAACATGCGCCGCGACCCGCGCGTGAGCCTGTATGTCAGCGCCGCCGAGGGCTGGGCGTACGCGGTCGCGGAGGGCACCGCCGAACTGTCGCCCGTCGCGAAGGACCCGCACGACGACACCGTCGAGGAACTCGTCGCCCTGTATCGGGCGGTGCAGGGCGAACACCCGGACTGGGACGAGTTCCGGGACGCGATGGTCGCCGACCGCCGGCTCGTGCTGACGATGCGGGTCGAACGGTTCTACGGGATGGCCGGACCGACCGGCTGATCCGGACGAAGGGGGGAAGGCGATGCCGCGTGCGTCGACAACAGAATTCGCGGCCTCCACTGCGGGGAGGCAGTTCCTCCGCGCCTACGATGCCGTGCTCGCGAAGTGGCCGGCGGACGTCGGCGCAGTGACGGTCGAATCGGAATTCGGCACAACGCATATCAACGTCTGCGGCCGCGAGGACGCGCCGCCGGTCCTCCTGCTGCCCGGAGGGGGAGCGACGTCGACGGTGTGGTTCGCCAACGCCGCCGCGCTCGCCACCCGGTACCGGGTCCTGGCGGTGGATCCGATCGGTGACGTGGGACGGAGTGTCGCGCACGGAAAGCCGATGCGCAGCGTGGAAGATCTGCTGTCGTGGCTCGACGGCATCGCGGCGACGCTCGGCCTGTCCTCGTTCCGGCTGGCCGGCCACTCGTACGGGGCGATGATCGCGCTCGCCTACGCGCTCGAACGCCCCGAGCGGATCTCGAACATGGTGTTGCTCGATCCGAATTCGTGCTTCGCCGGGATGCGCGCACAGTACCTCGCCCGCGCGATCCCCTTGCTGCTCCGGCCGAGCGACCACCGCCAGCGCAGCTTCCTCGCGTGGGAGACCGGCGGCCGGCCCCTCGACGCGGACTGGCTGAACCTCGCCGCCCAGGGCGCTGAGCACTTCCCGACGGCGAAGCTGGTCGTCCCGAAACGACCCGCACGTCCCACCCTCGCCGGGCTCGCGGTCGACACGACGGTGATTCTCGCGGCCGGCAGCAAGATCCACGACAGCGCGCGGGTGGCGGCCGCGGTCGAGGCGACGAGCTCGCGGCTGCGGCCGGTGATCGTCGAGGGAGCAACGCACCACACGATGCCCATGGTCCCGGCCGCGGAGGTGAATTCCACCCTCCTCGGCGCGCTCGGCTGACCGTCGATTCCCGCACGGTCTCGTTCAGTGGGAACGGCGATGTGCGGCATGTCACAAGCCCCTACGTTCGGTCGGTAACAGGCCGTGCGCATCGACGTCCGTCCTGAAATCGACTGTGCGCGCGAGCGCTTCGAGGAAGGGGCGAGATGCCGGTCGCAACGGGCAGGTTTTCCATCCGGCGGTGGACGGCCGCCCTCGGGACGTGCGCGGTGCTGGCGGCCGCGTGCGGCTCCGAGGTGTCCCAGCACTCGGGTGTCACCGACCCGACGATCCCCCTGCGCTACGCGACGGTCTTCGGCGCGTCCTCCTTCGACCCGCACAAGACCAAGATCACCAGTGACGCCACGATGCTCAACCTGGTCTACGACCGGCTCGTGCACCGCGACGTCGACGCGCAACCCGTCCCCGGCCTGGCCGAATCGTGGGAGCTGACGGACGAGTCCCTCACCCTGCATCTGCGCGAGGGGGTGAGCTTCGCCGACGGTTCCCCCGTGGACGCGGCCGCCGTCCGGGCCAACCTGAACCGCGCCCTCGAACCGGACTCGGTGACCGCACCGATGCTCGCCGGGGTCACCGGCGTCACGACCCCCGACGATCGCACCGTCGTGCTCGCGCTGGACCGGCCCGGCGCCCAGCTCGTCCTCGCGCTGTCCGACCTGGCCGGGATGATCGTCGACCCCGACGCATTCGGAACCCCGGAGAAGAACGCCGCGCTGGCGCTCACCCCGGCCGGTGCCGGCCGCTACACGGTCACCCGCGCGCAGCCGGGCGCCGAGTACGAGTTCGCCGCGCGGCCCGGCTACTGGGATCCCGACGCGGTCCGCACCGACAGCGTGGTGTGGACCGTGATGACCGATCCGCAGGCCCGGCTCAACGCCGTGTCCTCCGGAGACCTGGACGCCGCCATCACCACGCCCCTGACCATCGATGCCGCCGAGCAGCAGGGCCTTCGGGTCGAGACGGCGCTGCGGCTCGACCACATGGCCATCAACCTCAACCGGTCGCGCGGGGAGTTCGGCAAGCCGGAGGTGCGGCAGGCGCTGGCGTACGCGATCGACCGGCAGTCCATCGCCGACACCGCGATGGAAGGCCACGCCGAGGCCGCGACGCAGAACTTCCCGAAGGACTACTTCGCCTACGAGCACGACTTGGCCGGAGCCTACCCGTACGACCCCGACAGGGCGCGGGAGCTCCTGGCACAGGCGGGACTGCCGAACGGGTTCTCCTTCACTGCGATCCTGCTCAACCTGCCCGAGAACGTGCAGGTGGCCCAGATCGTGCAGCAACAGCTCGCCGAGGTCGGCATCGACATGCAGTTGAAGCCGATGCCGCCGTCCGAAGCCTCCCCGACGTTCAACCGCGGGGACGCCGACGCCGTCGTCACCACCTTCACCGGCCGGTCCGATCCCGCCCTGCTGTTCTCCTCGCTGTACGGGGCGGAGTCTCCGCAGAACCCGTCCCGCAGCACGGCCCCCGGATTCCAGGAGGCCCTGGATGCGGCCAACCGCGAGTCCGATCCGCAGGCGCGCGCCGGCAAGCTCGGCAACGTGTCGAAGCTGGTCAGCGACAACGCGCTCGCGATCCCGCTGGTGTTCTTCGAGCTCGGCTCCACCCTGACCGATCAGGTCGTGGGCTACGAACCCACCCTGCTCGTCGACGAGTGGCGCGGCGTCGGCGTCGCCGCCCCGTGAACCCCTCGACGACCCGAAACCCCCGAGGAATCTGATGTTTCACAGATCGATGAAGGCCGCCCTGTCCGTGCTCGCCGTCGCCGTCGCGGTGGCCGGGTGCGGCAGTTCCGCGGCGACGGACGCCGCGCAGACCGTCGACCCGAACGCGACGTTGCGCTATGCCACCACCTACGGTGCGTCGTCGTTCGACCCGCACAAGACGAGGATCACCAGCGACTCGATCATGCTCAACCTGGTTTACGACCGGTTGGTGCACCGTGATCGGGACGCGAATGCGATTCCCGGGCTGGCCGAATCGTGGGAGTTCGCCGACGACGGGTCCACCCTGACGCTGCGCCTGCGGCAGGACGTGACGTTCTCCGACGGCACCCCGTTCGACGCCTCCGCGGTGGTGGCCAACCTCGAACGGGCGATGCAGCCCGACTCGATCACCGCCGCCATGCTCGCCGGCGTCGCCGCCGTCGAGGCCCCCGACCCGCAGACCGTGGTCCTGCGACTCGACGGCCCGGGCGGGCAACTCGTGCTCACCCTCTCCGATCTGCCCGGAATGATGGTCAACCCCAACGCGTTCGGCACCCCCGACAAGGACGCCGCCCTGGTGCTGACCCCCGCCGGCACCGGACGCTACACCGTCGCGCACGCACAGCCCGGTGCGCAGTACGAGTTCGTCGCCCGGGACGGCTACTGGGATCCGGAGGCGGTGCAGGCCCGCGCCTTCGAGTGGATCGTGATGACCGATCCGCAGACCCGGGTGAGCGCGGTGGCCTCCGGTCAGCTCGACGCCGCGATCGCCACCCCGCTGTCCGTCGACCCGGCCGAACAACAGGGCCTCGAGTCGCACGTGCAGACCACCCTCAACAACTACGTGCTCAACCTCAACCGGACCCGCAGCGAGTTCGGGAACCTCGAAGTGCGGCAGGCACTCGCCCACGCCGTCGACCGGGAGGCCGTCGTCGAGACCGCACTCGAAGGACACGGCGAGGCCGCCAGCCAGAACTTCCCCTCCGGGTACTTCGCGCACAACGCCGCCCTCGACGGCCAGTACGCGTTCGACCCCGAACGCGCGAAGGCCCTGCTCGCACAGGCCGGTGTGCCGAACGGATTCTCGTTCGTCGCCGGCGCGTCGAACCTGCCGGAGAACCAGCTCATCGCGCAGATCATGCAGGAACAGCTGGCGCGGGTGGGGATCACGATGGAGATCCGGTCGATGACGCCGACCGACCTCAATCCCGCATTCAACCGCGGCGAGCTCGACGCCATCCTCACCACCCTGACCGGTCGCGCCGAACCGTCGCTGCTGCTGACCTCGTACTACGGGCAGGACTCGCCGCAGAACCCGTCGCACGACGATATCCCCGGCTTCCGGGCGGCGATGGATGCAGCCAACCGGGCCACCGATCCCGGCGAACGTGCCGCCCTGCTCGGGGAGGTGAACGCGGTGGTGATGGATCACGCCGCGATGTTGCCCGTCGCGTTCGCCGACCTGGGTGCGATCACCTCCGGCACCGTCGTCGGCTACGAGCCGAGCCGGGTGCTCGACGAGTGGCGCGGCGTCGGGGTGGCCGCGCCGTAACACCCGTCTTCCTCCCACCCCGCGTCCCGTCTCCATCCCACGCCGAGAATCGGAGAACATCATGGCCCGTCGTACGAGACTCGCCCTGGGCGCCGCGCTGGCCGTCGCGCTCCTCGCCGGGTGCGGGTCCGCCGGCACCGCGACGTCGGACGCCGTCGACCCCCAGGCGACGCTGCGGTACGCCACCACCTACGGGGCGTCGTCCTTCGATCCGCACAAGACCCGGGTCGCGCAGGACAACATCATGCTGACCCAGGTGTACGACCGGCTGGTGCACCGCGACCGGGACGCGAACCCGATTCCGGGACTGGCCGAGTCGTGGGAGTTCTCCGACGACGGCCGCACCCTCACCTTCCACCTGCGGGAGGGACTGCAGTTCCAGGACGGCACCCCCCTGGACGCACAGGCGGTCAAGGCCAACCTCGAACGCGCCCAGGAGCCGGACTCGATCACCACGACGATGCTCGCTCCGGTCGAGGCGATCGAGACCCCCGACCCCACCACGGTGGTGCTGCGGTTGAACGGACCCGGCACACAACTCGTCCTGACCCTGTCCGATCTGCCCGGAATGATGTTCAGCCCGAATGCGTTCGGCACGCCGGAGAAGGACGCCGCCCTGGTGCTGCGACCCGTCGGCGCGGGCCGGTACATCGTCGCCGACGCCCAGCCCGGCGCATCGTACGACTTCGTGGCCTGGGACGGCTACTGGGATCCGGAGTCGGTGACCGCCGGACGCTTCGAGTGGGAGGTCGTCGCCGACCCACAGACCCGCATCAACGCGATGGCGTCGGGCGAACTCGACATCGCGATGGCCACGCCGCTCTCGATCGACCCCGCCGCCGCACAGGGCCTGGACTCGCAGGTGCAGACCAGCCTGAACCACTACGTCCTGCACTTCAACCGCACCCGAAGCGAATTCGGCAATGTCGACGTGCGCCGGGCGCTGAGCACCGCGATCGACCGGCAGGCTCTTGTCGACTCCGCCCTCGAAGGTCACGGCGAGGCGGCCAGCCAGAACTTCCCGCAGGGCTACTTCGCCTACAACCCGGAACTGGCCGACCGCTACGCCTACGAGGAGCGGGCCGCCCGCGAGACGCTCGCGGCCGCCGGCCTGCCCGACGGGCTCACGTTCACCGCCGGGGTGATGAACCTGCCCGAGAACGAGCGGATCGCGCAGATCGTCCAGCAGCAGCTCGACGCGATCGGGGTCACCATGCAGATCCGCCTGCTCAGCCCGGCCGAGATGTCACCGGTCTTCAACCGGGGGGAGCTCGACGCCGTGCTCACCACCTTCTCCGGACGCGCCGATCCGTCGCTGCTGCTGGCCACCTACTTCGCCCCGGATTCGCCGCAGAACCCGTCGCACGACGTCACTCCCGGCTTCGCGGAGGCCCTGGCCGCCGCGAACGCCGAACCGGACCAGCAGACCCGGGGACGGCTCATCGGCGACGTCTCCGCCACGGTCGTGGACCAGGCACTGATGATCCCCCTGGCCTTCGCCGACCTCGGCGCCACCCTCACCGACCGGGTCGTCGGATACCAGCCGTACCGCGCATTGGACGAATGGGGAGGGATCGGCCTCACGGCCGCCGAATGACCGCTGCGGCAGCGCCCCGAGCGACACCTCGAGAGATGTAAAGGACCGGCAGGATGCTTCGATTGATCGGCCAACGGCTGCTCGCGGTGCTACCGCTGCTGCTGATCGCCACCGCCATCACGTTCGGCCTGATATTCCTGATCCCGGGCGATCCCGCCCATCGGATCGCCGGGGAGAGCGCGACACCGCAGCAGATCGAGGCGGTGCGCGTGGATCTCGGCCTCGACCAGCCCGTCGTCGTGCAGTATCTCGACTTCCTCGGCGGTCTGGCGCGAGGTGACTTGGGGACGAGCTTCACCTATCAGGCCCCCGTGCTCGAGATGATCGTCGACCGGCTGCCGGTGACCGTGTCGTTGACCCTCGTGTCGGTGCTGGTCGCGCTGGCAGTGGGTATTCCGGCCGGCATCATCGGCGGCAGCCGCCCCGGCAGCTGGCAGGACCGGACCACCAGCCTCGGGTCCACGCTGGGCGTCGCGACACCGAACTTCGTGCTCGGTCTCATCCTGGTGCTGGTGTTCTCCCTGCAGTTGAAGGCACTCCCCGCGACCGGGTACACACCGCTCGCAAAGGGGCTGTGGCCGTGGCTCAGCCACCTGCTGCTCCCAGCGATCGCGCTGGGACTGGCTGCCGCGGCCGAGATCGCCCGCCAGTTGCGCAGTTCCATGATCGACGTGATGCAGCAGGACTACGTCCGCACCGCCACGGCCAAGGGGCTCGGGCGACGTGCCGTCCTGTGGAAGCACGCCCTCAAGAATGCGTTCATCCCCACCGCGACGGTGCTCGGCATGCAGATCGCCTTCCTGCTCGGCGGCACGGCGGTCATCGAGTCGGTGTTCGGGCTCAAGGGACTCGGGGACTTCGCCGTGCAGGCGGTGCTGTCCGGCGACCTGCCTGCCATCCAGGGCGTGGTGATCTTCGGTGTCTTCGCGACGGTCGTGATGAGCCTGCTCGTCGACATCTCGTACGGCTACCTCAATCCCCGGACCAGGAGCGCCGCATGAGCGAAACCATCACGCCGCCGAAGACCGTCGAGGATGCGTCCCCGGTTGTCGTCGAATCCCCGCGCCGCCGGTTCCTGCGCCGGTTCCGTGGCCGCCGCGCAGCCGTCGCGGCGGCAGTGTTCCTGACGCTGATCACGGTGCTGGGTCTCGCCGCGCCGCTGATCGCGCCGCATGATCCGCTGGTGCAGGAACTGACGGCGCGCCGGCTGCCGCCGCTGAGCGAGGGCTATCTGCTCGGCACGGACAACCTCGGCCGGGACACGCTGTCGCGGTTGCTCTACGGCGCGCGGGTCGCCGTCTCGGCCGCGGCGATCTCGGTGTCGGTGGGGCTGGCGTTCGGCGTGATCCCCGCGCTGACGGCGGGGTTTCTCGGCGGCCGCTGGGACGCGCTGCTGTCCCGGATCGCCGACGCCTTCCTCAGCTTCCCGCCGCTGCTGCTGGCGATGGCGATCGTCGGCGTCATGGGGCCGAATCTCACCAACGCGATGATTGCCATCGGAATCGTCTTCGGGCCCAGGTTCTTCCGCGTGGTGCGCGGCGCGGTGATCGCGGTGCGGGAGAACACCTTCGTCGAGGCGTCCCGCAGCATCGGCACCCCGACCGCGTGGATCGTGCGCAAGCACATCCTTCCGCACACCCTGTCCCCGCTGATCGTGCAGGTCAGTCTCGCCTGCGGCTTCGCCATGCTCGCCGAATCCTCGCTGAGTTTCCTCGGCCTCGGGGTCCAGCCGCCCGACCCGAGTTGGGGGCGGATGCTCGCCGAGGGACGCGAGGCCTGGAACTACACCGCCTGGCCCGTCCTGATTCCCGCCGTCGCCATCGTCCTTGCCGTGCTGGCCTGCAACACCCTCGGTGACGGCATCCGCGATTCGGTGGGCCGCGAGAACCGGAGCGAACGATGACCGAACCACTGCTGAGCGTCCACGGCCTCGGCGTCGAGTTCGCCACCGCGTCCGGCTGGACGCCGGTCCTGCAGGACGTGTCCTTCGACGTCGCGGCCGGCGAACTGGTCGGGCTGGTCGGGGAGTCGGGCTCCGGCAAGTCCGTCACGTGTTCCTCGGTGCTGCGGCTGCTGCCGCCCCGGCAGTCCCGAACGGTCGCCGGCAGCATCCGGTTCCAGGGACGGGACCTGCTGACCATGCCTGCTCGCGAACTGGAGTCCGTGCGCGGCAACGACATCGCCATGATCTTTCAGGAGCCGATGACCAGCCTGAACCCGGTGTTCACGGTCGGTGACCAGATCACCGAGGTGGTGCGCCGGCACCGCCGCATGAGCCGGAAGGACGCCACGGCCCGGGCCGTGGAGGTACTCGACCTCGTCGAAATCCCGAATGCCGCACGCCGGGTCCGGCAGTATCCGCACGAGTTCTCCGGGGGCATGCGGCAGCGGGTGATGATCGCGATGGCCCTGGCGTGCGAGCCGAAACTGCTCGTCGCCGACGAACCCACCACCGCGCTCGACGTCACCATCCAGGCACAGGTGCTCGATCTGATCCGCGAGATGGCCGGACGATTCGGCATGGGGGTGCTGTTCGTGACCCACGACCTCGGCGTGGTCGCCGACCTGTGCACGGAGGTGGTGGTGATGTATGCGGGACAGGTGATCGAACGGGCCCGCACCGAGGCGCTCTACGCGGCGCCCCGGCATCCGTACACCGAGGGCCTGCTGCGATCGGTGCCCGACATCGGCGGCCGGACGGACCTGCACACCATCCCCGGCTCACCACCGCCGCCCGGCTCGATCCCCGTCGGCTGCCGGTTCGCACCGCGCTGCGCGCACCGGGCCGACGAGTGCGCCGTCGACGTGCCGCTGCGGCCGGTCGGCGACGACCGCGTATCGCGCTGCGCGCGGGTGACCGATCTGATCCTGGAGGGAACCTCATGACTGTGGACGTCGTCGAATCGGCCGCGAGCGCACCGCTGCTCAGCGTGCGGGGCCTGCGGGTCGAGTTCCCCGTCCGGGGCCGGATGTCGCGTAAGAAGCGGACGATCCGCGCGGTGGACGGGGTCGGCTTCGACATCCGGCCCGGCGAGACCTTCGCCCTGGTCGGGGAATCCGGATCCGGAAAATCCACCACCGCCCGCGGCATCCTGCGGCTGGTCGACGTCGCCGCCGGCTCGGTGGTCCTCGACGGCGTCGACCTCACCACGCTGAACCGGTCGGAACTGCGGGATGCGCGGCGCAGCATGCAGATGGTGTTCCAGGACCCGTACTCCTCGCTGGATCCGTCGCGCACGGTCGGGGACGCCATCGCCGAACCGCTCGAGGTGCACACCGACCTGGACGCCGAGGCTCGGCGTCGGAAGGTGCGCCGCCTGCTCGAACAGGTGGGGTTGCGGCCTGAGCACGCCGAGCGCTACCCCTACGAGTTCTCCGGCGGCCAGCGTCAGCGCATCGCCATCGCCCGGGCCATCGCGGTGGAGCCGAGGCTGGTGATCGCCGACGAGGCGGTGAGTGCCCTCGACGTGTCCACCCAAAACCAGGTCATCGCGCTGCTCGAGGAGTTGTCCGCCGAGCTGGGCATCGCATATCTGTTCATCGCCCACGACCTGGCCGTGGTCCGGCACATCGCCCACACCACGGCGGTGATGTACCTGGGCCGGATCGTGGAGTGGGGGCCGTCGGAACGGCTGTTCACCGAGCCCGCGCATCCGTACACGCAGGCGCTGCTGTCCGCGGTGCCCGTCCCGGACCCCGTGCGGCAACGCACCCGCGTACGGATCCGGCTCGACGGCGAGCTGCCCGACCCGGCGAATCCCCCGGCCGGATGTGCGTTCAGCTCCCGCTGCCCGCAGGTGATGCCGGTGTGCCGGGAACGCCGACCGGAGACCACCGAGGTGCCCGACGGCGGGCAGGTGGCCTGCCACCTCGCGTGACGCGTTCGCCGGTGCGACGATCACGCGGCCGGCGAACCCCGGAACTCTCTTCCTCCACCTCGATCCAGCCGGTTCAGTGGAACGTGCCGACGTGCTCTGCCTGGTGCAGCGCCCAGGCGGCGTTGACCAGTCCGATGTGGCTGAACGCCTGGGGGAAATTGCCCAGCTGTTCCCCGGTGGCGGAGTCGATCTCCTCGGCGAGCAATCCCACGTCGTTGACGTAGCCCACCGCGCGTTCGAAGACCTCGGCACCTTCGTCGGTGCGACCGGCCAGGGCGAGGGCCTGGGCGAGCCAGAAGGTGCACAGCAGGAAGGTCCCCTCCTGGCCCTCGAGGCCGTCCACCCCCGCCGCGGTGTGGTAGCGGTGAACCAGGCCGCGGGCGTCGGTGAGCCGCTCGCGGACGGCATCGATCGTGGACAGCACCCGCGGGTCGTCCGGGGGAAGGAAACCCACGATCGGCAGCAGCAAGGCGGTGGCGTCGAGGTTCGATGCGCCGAAGGACTGCGTGAACGAACCGAGGGCCTCGTTCCACCCCTGCGTGAGCACCGCATCTCGGATCTCCTGGGCAGCGGCCGTCCATGCCTCGACATGGCCGTCGGCGTGGAGCCAGTCGGCCAGGGCGACAGCACGGTCGAGGGCCACCCAGCACATGACCTTGGAGTGCACGAAGTGCCGCGGCTCGCCGCGGACCTCCCAGATGCCGTTGTCGGGTTGGCGCCAGCGTGCCGCGGCGGCGTCGGCGAGGCCCACCAGGAAGTTTCGAGTCGGACTGTCGAGCGAGCCGACCTGGTCACGGAGCTGGGCGGCGGCGTCGAGCAATTCGCCGTAGGTGTCGAGCTGGGGCTGGGTCCAGGCACCGTTCCCCACCCGGACGGGCTTGCTGCCACGCCAGCCGGAGAGGTGCGGAAGGGTCCGCTCCGACAGGTCGTGCTCCCCGCCGATGCCGAACATGATCTGGAGGGGGCGGTTGGTGTAGGAGCAGGCAGCGGCAGTGGCCATGAAATCGAAGAACTCGTGTGCCTCGTCCGGACAGGCAGCGACCCACAACGCCTGCATGGTCATGCTGGCGTCGCGCACCCAGGAGTAGCGATAGTCCCAGTTGCGCGCACCGCCGACCTGCTCGGGAAGCGAGGTGGTGACTGCCGCCACGATCGCGCCGGTGGGCTGGTAGCTCAAGGCCTGCAGCACCCGTCCCGAGTGGTGGACCAGGTCGCGCGCGCGGCCCTGGTAGGCCTGGTGCTGCGCCGACCAGTCCTGCCAGCCGGTCGTCGTGTCGTCGACCGCTGCCCTGACGGCGGCTCCGGGACGCACCGGCGGGACGGGTGCGCCGAGTGCCGCGTGCTGCAGCGCGAAGTACGCGCTCTCCCCGGCGTGCAGGTCGAACTGGGCCCGGGCTGCGCCGCCGCCGACCTCGAGGGGCACCGTGCTCGACAGGGTCAACCGGCTCGCCCCACCGGCGGCCGTGATCCCGCCGTCGACGGCGGTCAGTACCGGCGCGACGAGACCGTACTCCGGACGAGGCCGGAACAGCAGCTCCGCGCTGACGCTGCCGCGGGTGCAGCTGACGGTCCGGGCCAGCATGTGCGGCGCATGCTCCCCCAGGCGATGGGGGTCCTGCGCATCCCCGAGGATCAGGGCATCGCGCAGCTCGAGGGTCCCCCCGCCGGTGTGGAAGAGCGTGCGAAGAACCATGCTGCCCTCGACGTACTCGCGCCGAACCCGGAATTCGCCGGCCGGCCGGATCGACCAGTGCCCGGCGTTGTCGTCGAGGATCGCGGCGAAGATCGAGGGGCTGTCGAAGCGGGGCATACACAGCCAGTCGATCGAACCGTCGGACGACACCAGTGCGGCCGAGTGCCGATCCGAGAGCAGTGCGTAGTCGCCGATGGGCAGCGAACTCATGCCGGTGCCGGCCCGGTCGTCGCCGTCGGTGCGTCGCGGGTCTCCCGGTCGGCGGGGTCATCGGCTGCGAGGGCGGTGTCCACCACGATCTCCGAGTGCAGGGTCCGGTGCACCGGACAGCGGTCGGCGATGTCGAGCAGGCGCTGCCGCTGTTGCTCGTCGAGAACACCGGCGAGGTGGATCACGCGTTCGATCTTGTCGAGCCGCCCGGTCCGGGTCTCGCAGTCCTCGCAGTCCGCGGCGTGGATCCGGCTGTGACGCAGGGAAACCGTCACGTTCTCCAGGGGCCATTGCTTGCGATCGGCGTACATGCGCAGCGTCATCGACGTGCAGGCGCCGAGGGAGGCGAGCAGCAGGTCGTACGGCGAAGGCCCGGTGTCGTCGCCCACCGGTGGGGGCTCATCGGCGGTGATCAGGTGCCGGCCGAGGGTGATGCGCTGCCCGAACCGGGTGGCTCCGTTCCCGGTGACCTCGACGACGCCTTCGGCCGAGGCCGGCGCGGTGGGCGCCTGCGCCGCAGTGTTCTCGTCGAGGTACCTGCTCGCCCATGTCGCCAGCAGCGAGGCGGCGAACCGGGCGTCGGACTGCCGGGTGAGCAGGTGGTCGGCGCCGTCGAGGGAGAGGAAGGACTTGGGGTGGCGGGCGGCCGCGAAGATCTGTCGGGCGTTGTCGATGCCGACCGTGTCGTCGGTGGGGGAGTGCATCACCAGCAGTGCGGTACCGGGCCGGTGGATCCGCTCGGTCCCGGCCGGGGCACCGATCGTGATCACGGCTCGCGTCTCGGGCACGTGCTCGCTCGCCGCGAGGACGGCCGTGCCGCCGCGGGAGTGGCCGATCAGGATGCTGGGAGCGGCATGGTGGGTGCGCAGGAAATCCGCCGCACGCACGAGGTCGGCGACATCGGGACCGGAGGTGGTGCCGGCACAGTCCCCGCCGGACCCACCGCGACCGGCGAAGCCGAAGCGCAGGACGGCGATGTCGTGCTCGGTGAGGACCTCCGAGATCCGCGCCGCCGGTACGTCCTCGCTGGAGGGGAAGCAGTGCGCGAACAGTGCGAACGCGCGCGGCGTGCCCTCCGGCAGGTCCAGCCGGCCCGCCAGTTCCGTAGCGCCGGAGCCGGCGAAGTGGAGTCTCTCGCTGTGCATGCTGCCGCTCCCTTTCACCCTCTCGCCCGAGGCTATCTCGTCCTCGGGAAACCCGGTGAGAACCGCGGAAGATCCGCACCCGCAGGGGTGATCACGGCGTCTCGCCCGGTGCGCCGGACCGCGGATCAGTACAGCGGGCCGCCGCCGAACGCGGCCCGATGCGAATCCGGTTGATTGCCTTCGACGTCGACGACCCCGTAGTCGAGGGCGGTCTCGGCGGTGATCAGGGTGCGCCCGCTGCGCTCGTTCACCTTCGGATCGTTCGCCAGCGCGACGATCACGCGGCCGACGAACTCCGGGGTCTCGGCGTTGGCGAGGGAGAAGCCCTCGAAGTTGTCGATGCCGCGGGCGAGCATCGCCTCGTTCTTCACCAGTCCCGGCCACAGCGACAGGGCGGTGACGCCGGTGCCGGCGAGATCGACGGCCATGTCGGCGGCCATCTTGTCGATGCCGGCCTTCGAGATGCCGTACAGCACCGAGTGCAGGTAGCCGCGGGTGCCGAACGACGAGATGTTGACGATCATCCCGCTGCCGCGCGGCACCATCAGCTGCGCGGCGTCGACGGAGGCCACGTAGTGGGCGCGCAGTCCGACGCCGACGAGACTGTCCCAATCGCTGATCGGGCGTTTCCAGAACGGCTCGGAGAAGCCCGCGAACCCGGGCGGGCTCGCCCACACGTTGTTCACCAGCAGGTCCAGCCGGCCGCCCTGCTCGTCGGCGATGCGCCGGAACAGTGCCCGGATCTGCTCGTCGGCGGTGTGGTCGCACTGCACCGCGATGCCGAGCCCGCCGCGTTCGGTGACAGTCGCGGCGGTCCGGTCCAGGGGGCTGGCGGTGCCGACCGGGCCCCGCGCGGTGACGTAGACGGTCCAGCCGTCGGAGCCGAGGGCGCATGCGATGCCCTTGCCGACGCTGCGGCTCGCGCCGGTGACGAGGGCGACCCTGCGTTCGGTCATGTCAGAACACCACTTTCACGTCGTCGGTCAGTGCCCGTTCGATGGACCAGTGGACGCGCACGTGGCACCGGGCGATCTTCCACCTGCCGTCTTCGATCGCATAGTCGTCGTCGTAGTCGAGTGCGCTCACCCGCTCCGTGCGGGCACGCAGGTCGACCTGCCGGAACCGCAGCGTCCAGGCGCCGGTGGCGGTGCCGTCGCCGGTGAGTTCGATGCTGGGGTGCATGCCGTGGTGCATGTCGAGCACGATGTACCGGTCGTCGACGCGTTCGAGGGCGATGCGGGCGTAGACGTCAACGAGAGCGTCGGCGTCGTCGAAGCTGCCGAGGGCGGGGCCGTAATAGATGTCGGCGCCCGTCGCGACGAAACAGTCGCGCATGGCCTTCGGGTCCTTGGCGTCGCACGCGCGGAAATACCGGTGCTTGAGCATCCGGATCTCCTCGAGCGCTTCGAGGCGGGCCAGTCGCTCTTCGACGGTCATGGCGTCGTCCTTCCGTCCTGCGGATACAGCGGCGAGCGGACCGTAGCGCCGGGGGGCTCCTCTCGGCATCGGTCGTCCCGGTGATCGGACCGTGGCGCCATCCTGTCATAGAACTTGTTGCAGAAATATCGACGCAACACCTTCCGTGGCGGTACACACGTGTGCAGAATGCTCGGCATGCCGATGCGCACCGCCCGACTGCTCACCGCGGCCCTGACGATGCTGCTCATGGCCCTCGTCGCAGGTCCCGTCGCGGCCGCCGCTCCGACGGGGTCCGCGTCAGGCACGGGCGACGCCGGGTTCTACCTCCCGCCCGATCCGCTGCCCGACGGTGCGGCCGGCGACCTCCTGCGTGCCGAACCGGCCGTCGCGCCGGCGCTCGACGCCACCGCCACCCGCGTGATGTACCGCAGCGAGAACGCCACGGGCAGCCCGACCGCCGTCACCGGCACGGTGTTCGTGCCGTCGCAACCCTGGGCCGGTGACGGCCCGCGCCCGACGATCGTCCTCGGCCCGGGCACGCAGGGCATGGGCGATCAGTGCGCGCCGTCGAAGTTGACCCATCACGCCCAGGAGTACGAATACCTGCACATCGTGCCGCTGCTCGCGCGGGGCTACGCCGTCGCGATGACCGACTACGAGGGCCTCGGCACGCCCGGTGTGCATCCTTACCTGAACCGCGTCTCGCAGGGGCACGCCATGCTCGACATGGCCCGTGCTGCCCTGCGGCTGACCGACCGCGGCATCGACGAGGGCACCCGCATCGGCTTCTGGGGCTACTCACAGGGCGGCATGTCGTCGGCGGCGGCCGCGGAGCTGGCGGACACCTACGCTCCCGAGCTGCCCGTCGTCGCCGCGGTCGCGGGTTCACCGCCGGCGTCGCTCGCCGATCTCGCCGTCGCCGGCGACGGCTCGCTGCTCTCCGGCGGAATCGGCTGGGTGGTCAACGGATTCGGCGCCGCCTATCCGCAGTTGCGGGAGGAACTGCTGAGTGTGTTCAATCCCGCCGGACGCGACATCCTCGCGCGCGCCGAGACGTACTGCATCTACGACGCGCCGCGCATGAATCCGTTCTTCCCGACGACCTGGTACACGGTCGACGGCCGGCCCATCGCCGACCACCTGGCCGCCGAACCGTGGGCGTCGCTGGTGCACGAGCAGCAGCTCGGCAACATCGCCCCCGCCATCCCGACGTTCGTCGCGCAGAACACGACCGACGACTTCGTCCAGGTGAGCGGCGTCGACACCATGGTCGGGAAGTGGTGCGCGGGAGGCACATCCGTCACCTATCGCCGCTACGGCATCCCGCCGGTGCTCACCGGGACGGGTGCGGGTCACGGGATCGGCCTGATCCCGGCCGCCGTGGAAGGCATGGACTGGATGGACCGGCGGTTCGCGGGCGCGCCCGACGAGAACACCTGCGCCGGCTGACGGCCGCCGGCCGACCGCGGTGACATGATGCGGTCGACGACCGCGGTGACATGATGCGGTCGACGACCGCGGTGGCATGATGCGGTCGACGACCGCAGCACCGGGAGGACCTCGTGATCGACGAATCGGAGATGACGCACCTGCGGCGGTGTGTGGAACTGGCGCGGGAGGCGCTGGACGCCGGCGACGAGCCGTTCGGCTCGGTGCTGGTGTCGGCCGACGGCACGAGCCTCGCCGAGGACCGCAACCGCGTCGCGGGCGGGGACCGGACCCGGCACCCCGAGTTCGAACTGGCCCGCTGGGCCGCCGCGCACATGGGCGAAGCCGAGCGCGCCGGCGCGACGGTGTACACGTCCGGCGAGCACTGCCCGATGTGCGCGGCCGCGCACGGTTGGGTGGGGCTGGGCCGCGTCGTGTACGTGGCGTCCTCGGCGCAACTGGTCGGCTGGCTGGAAGAGCTGGGCGTGCCGCCGGCGCCCGTCCGGGCCCTGCCGATCCAGGAGGTTGCGCACGGGGTGACCGTCGAGGGGCCGGTACCGGAACTCCTCGACGAGGTGCGTGCCCTGCATCGTCGGTGTCACGGACACGCGGTGTGACTGTTCCGTGACACGCTGGGTCACGGCCGGGTGACAGCCAATCGATGTTGATCACGGGTTGTGTTCGACTGCGGCGCTTTGCAGTTCCTGTACCCGTACCTGGGTCGACCATTGAACCGGTCGGGCTGGTCAACGGTCGAAAGGAACGCCCATGAAGGGCTCGAAGCTCGGACGCGCAGCGGTCGCCCTCGCGGCGCCGCTCGCATTGATGACGGGCCTCGCGCCCACGGCATCGGCAGTGGACCCCTACCCGTACGGCAGCTGGAGCGTGAGCGTGCGGGAGCACACGGTCACGGTCAAGTTCATCTACTACCGCGCCCCCGAGGCGGACTACCCGCACTACTGCAACGCGGTGATCAACGGAATCCCCGACGTGCGAGTGGCCGAGATCTACTACGCCGACTACGAAACCGTGAAGTTCGACAACGTGCCCGACGGCGACTACACGGTCGACGCGGACTGCCAGGACGACGACCACGTGTACCGGAGCGTCGGTTCGATCGACGTCTCGATCCCCGGCCCGGCGCAGACACGGTTCGTCGGCAGCCACCACTTCTCCTTCGGCTGAGCGAACCGGCACCGGGGAAGGACTTGCTCGCATCTTCGGGATTCGCACAGGCCACGGCGTGGGCAGATTCCGAAGATGCGAGCAAGTCCATGTGCCCTCGACACCCTCCGGGCCGCCGCGTGATGGTGGACACGGTACGAGCGACGTCCCTACCATGCCGTTATGGCGGGGGAAGGGCCGCTCATCGGACGCGCAGGGGACTTGCGTCTACTCGAGGCGGCGCTCGACGGCACCGACGGTTACCGCGGATGTGTGATCGCGGGCCAGGCCGGGGTGGGCAAGAGCCGACTGGCGCACGAGTTGGTGCTCCGCTCATCGTCGGCCGGCATCTCCGTGCGGTCGGCGGTGGGGACGGCATCGGCGCGAACGGTGCCGCTGGGGGCATTGGTCGGATGGTGTGACCACCCGACCTCCAACCCCCTTCAGCTGATCGACCAGCTCGTACAGTCGTCCACTTCCGAAAGCCCCGACGAGGTGTTGTCGATCGACGATGCGCATCTGCTCGACGAACTGTCGGCATTCGTGATCCACCATGTGGCGTTGCGAGGGACTGCCCGGCTGATCGTCACGGTACGGTCCGGGGAGCCGGCACCTGATGCCGTCACCGCCCTGTGGAAGGACGGCATGCTGCTGCGGCTCGATCTTCAGCCCTTGTCGCGATCCGAGTCCGACGCACTGCTCGCCAGTGTGCTCGGCAGTCCTGTAGACGAGAAGTCGGCGTCGAAGATATGGGATCTGACGCGCGGCAATGCCTTGTACCTGCGGCATCTCGTCTCACAGGAGGTAACCAGCGGCCGACTTCGAGAATGTCACGGATTGTGGTTCTGGCAGGAGGAATTCACCGTTTCCGACAGTGTTGCGGACCTGCTCGGCGAACAGATCCGCCGCCTCCCGGAGGCGGTGCGCACGGTTCTGGACTTGGTTGCGGTGGCGGAACCGTTGCCCGTCGCGGTGCTGTCGGAGCTGTCCGACCTCGATGCGGTGGAAGAGGCGGAGAACCGCGGGCTGATCCGAATAGACGCAGCAAGTCGGCCGAGAGCTGCGCGAATGGCTCATCCGCTGTACGGAGAGGTGCGTCGAGCACGTGCCGGGGACACGCGACTGCGGCGCCTGCGAGGGCGTGTCGTGTCGGCGCTCGCGGCTCTCCCCCCGTCCGGACCCGAGGACGTCGTACGGCGGGCGGTCCTGCACGCTGACTCGGACCTGCCGATCGACCCGGACCTGTTCCTGCGCGCCGCTCGGGGCGCGATGGCGCTGCTGGATCTGTCCCTCTGCGAGAGGCTGGCACATGCGAGTTCCCTCGCCGGAGGCGGGGCCGAAGCCGACCTCTGTCGTGCTCACGCCCTCCTGCTGCTGAACCGGGGAACCGAGGCCGAGGATGTGCTCGCCGCCATGCCGCCCGAAAGCCTGACGGACGATCGGTTCGCGCGTCTGCTGACGCTCCGGGCTACGAACATGCTGTGGATCCTGGCGCGGCCGGAGGAGTCGAAACGGATCGTCGACAACGCGCTCGGCGACGCCCCGCCGACCGTGGCGGAGTCGTTGCGCGCCGTTCGCGCCGTACAGAGAGCTGTCGCGGGTGATCCCCTGGCCGCACTCGAACTCGGCCGGGATATCGACACGACACGGGTGCCCGCGTCGGCGGCGATGTGCGCGATCTGGGGAACTGTCATCGCGGCAGGGGATGTGGGCGAGTGGAACCTGGCCTCGGAGACCGCATCGAAGGGCTACAGACTGGCGGAATCCTGGCAGGAAGCCTCGTACCAGCGCGTAGGCCTCGTCGAGTTCCACGTCGACGCGATGCTCCTCGCCGGCGAGGTGGCCGAAGCCGAAGTCGTTGCCGCTCGAACCTACCGCGAGTGCATTCGGCTCCCCGGTGTGACGAGCGCGGTGGGAACCGCGATCGCGGGCATGGCCGCCCTCGGGGGCGGGCGGCTGGCACTCGCCCTCGAACGCCTCGATCGGGCCTTTGCCGAGTTCACGTCGCTCGACTACCCGGTCCTGATGTATCGGTACGGCATACTTCTCGCTCAGGCACTGGCGATGGCAGGTCGCGGTACTGCGGCGACGGCGCTGCTGTCCAGCGTCGACCAGAACCGGCACCCGGCCTTCGACTTCGTCGACTCGGAGCGGTTGCTCGCCCACGCCTGGGGCCATGCGGCGCTGGGGGCGGTCAGCACAGCGGCGGCGGTCGCGCTCCGGGCCGCGGAGTTCGCCGCCGAGCATCGGCAACATGCCCGGGAAGTGATGTGCCTACAGGTCGCAGTTCACCTGGGGGACGTGACGGGAAGAAGGCGGCTGGCGCATCTTGCGGAGAGCACGAGAAGTCGTCGCGCGTGCATCGCGGCCGCATTCGCCTCCGCTGCGTCCGACCACGACGGACAGGCGTTATCCGAGGTTGCAACGCAATTCGAGGAAATGGGGGATACGGCTGCAGCGGCTGATGCCGCTGCGCGCGCCGCTCTCGCGTTCGCTCGCGCGAATCTGCGCGGGTCGTCGTTGACACTGGGCGCCCGCGCGCAACGCCTTGCCCGGGAATGCGGAGGGCTGACCACCCCCGCCCTCCGCGAGACGGCGGACCGCGACCTTCCCCTGACGCCCCGTGAGCGCGAGATCATTTCGATGGTGATGCGGGGACTGACGAACCGTCAGATTGCCGAAGCGCTGACGATGTCGGTACGAACGGTTGAAGGCCATCTGTATAGGGCACAGAAGAAGACCGGAACCCGCAACCGGCACGAGCTCGCGGCTCTGCTGCGCGAGCAATGCCGTTGACGCACAACCGAAACGGGAGACCGATGTCATCGATTGGGGTGGGTGCCCAGGAGTTCTCCGAGCTCGTCCCGGCTGCAGACCCCGGTTCTCCGGCAGGCGCGGTACAGATGACCTTCCACGGTGCGCACGGAAACCCCCAGTCGCTCGGCGATTTCCCGATTGGACAAGCCCCGTTGCACGAGCTCCACGATCTCTCGCTGGCGTCCGGTCAACGGAACCGGCTCCAGATAGGCCCGCAACGCGGGGGTGTGCTCGCTCCCTCGCACGCGTCAGCCAATCGTCGTGCGACGGCACACGCAGTCAGCGCGGGCCCGCGGCGGCCGGCCCGCCGGAAGTTCGCGGCGGCGTGGGCCGCGGCGTCCGCAGCCGCGACGAGATCTCCGAAGACCTCGTACGCACGGGACGCTTCGAGCAGTGCGTCGCCGTCCCGTCCGGCCAGCGCGGTCGCGTGGGCAGCGGCGGCAGCCACCCGTGGACCCGAGACGACGGTCGGTGCGCGGCTGTCGGTCTCCACCACAACGAGCCTGCTCGCTTCGGCTGCGTCGAGTGCGGCGGGATCGACCACTGTTCGCAACACCGCGAGGTCGAGGGGCTCGCAGGTGGACAGAACGTCGAGCACCTCGCAGACCGACGCCGACTGCCGGCCGATGCTCGCTTCCACCAGACCGAGAAGGGTCGGTGACAGGCCCGACGGACCTGGCCACAGCCAGACGCCCGACGACTGCGTCAGCCGACCGCTTGCATATTCGTCTTCCAGAAGGTGGCGCAGATAGAGCACATTCCCCTGCGTGCAGGCCCGGAGTCGCTCGGCGCTGGACGCCTCCATCGGAGCTTCGAGCACCGTCTCGACGAGCGTGCGTGTGTCGTCCCGGGACAACGGACGCAGGTCGAGTCTGCGCAGCGGTCCATTCTTGCAGCACCGGACGAGCGCATCCGGCCAGCGTTCGCCGGCGTGGACGGTCAGAACCACTGTCGCCAGTCCGTGGAGCACAAGCCGGTGGACAACAAATGCCGACATGTCGTCGAGCAGGTGTGCATCGTCGACACCGACCACCAGATGCGGCCGGTCGGGTCCACCGACCAGCCCGGTGAGAACGTCATGAACTCGCATGAGCGGGTCAGCACCGAAGTCGGTGACGACGTCGGTGAACGCACCCAGCGGGACGCTTCGGGACGACTCCGTTCCTGCCGTCCAGTAGGTACGGCATCGGCGGGTGCGCGCCTGCTCCAGGGCCTCGCGCGCGAGCCGGGTCTTGCCGACGCCAGGTGCTCCGGCGATGACGATGCCGGCGCAGGAGCTGTCCCCGGCGATCACTGTGCGGACGATTCGCAGTTCGTCCCCCGGCCGGTCAGCGGCCACGCGCTGATCACATGCGAATTCTAGGTCACCACAGCAGCGGTGCTCCACCGTCGGGCCACACCTGCAGGGCATCTGGTTCGGCCTCGGCGATGCGCGCGGATCCCTCCGGCGCGTCCGGGTCCACGTACCCGGCGAGCGGTTCGTCACCGGCAGCCCCTGCCCGCATCCGCAGCGCTGCCGCGTACGGCTTCGGCAGCTCCTTCGACATCGCGTCCCAGGTCTCGAAGCTCTCGTTCATGCATCGAGGGTTGCGCCGCGGCACGGGGACGGCACGCGTAGGGAGGTACTCCATTCGGATCCGTCCCGGCCGGACCGGTACGTCCGCCTCGTGCCCCATGCGTACCCCGGCTCGGCGCGAGGGCCGGACTGGGGTAGCGCACTACTCGCGTCCCCCGGCGGCGGGCGTCCGATGCTGAATATGCGGTCCGGAGATTCGGCCCCGCCCGGGGGCGGTCACCACCGCGTCACACTACTGCTCGGTCCTGCCGGACCACCCGAACGACAAGGACAGCCATGTCATGCAACAGCATCCGCGGCCCAGTGGCACCGCGGCAGCCGGGTCGAACGCCCGCGCCGTGCACATCGTCACGGGAGCCACCAACCGTCCGGGGAACGTGGCTGCTGGGCTCCACGAGGGAGCTGCTTCGCGATCCCCTCGAACTCGGTCTGCGCGGGTACGCCGAGGGAGGCGACGTCGTACGCTACGCCGTCGGGCTGCCGGGCCGGCGCCGCGAGTTCTTCACGGTCAACCACCCGGACGGGGTGGGGGAACTGCTGAACGCTCCGAACCACCTCAACTACCGGAAGGACTCGGAGTTCTACCGCGCGATGCGCGACCTGTACGGGAACGGCCTGGTCACGAGTCAGGACGAGACCTGGTTGCGTCAGCGTCGATTCATCCAGCCCCTGTTCACCCCGCAGAGCGTGGACGGCTACGTGACGACGATGGTCGACGGAGCCGAGCGTGTGGCCATCCGGTGGCACAACTGTCCGAGTCGCCTCGTCGACCTCGGTGCGGAGATGACGACGCTGACGCTCGGTGTCGCCGCTCGCATCCTGTTCGGCGTGCAGGCGCCCCAGATGCTGCCGGTGCTGCGCACGACGTTGCCCGTCCTCGGACGTGCCGTCCTGCAGCGGGGTGTGTCCGCGGTTCGGTTTCCCTCTGCGTGGCCGACGCCCGGGAATCGGAGAATCGCGCGCGCGGAATCCCGTCTCGACGGGCTGTGTGACGCGATTATCGAGCGCCGCCGCGCCGCCGCTGAGCCGGGGGTCGACCTGATCGGGCGCCTGGTGGCGGCCCAGGAATGCGGTGACGCGTTGTCCACCGCTGAGATCCGCGATCAGGTCAAGGTGTTCCTGCTGGCCGGACACGACACGACGGCCACCATGTTGACGTTCGCACTCCACCTGCTCGGCAAGAACGCGGGTGTGCAGAATCGAGCTCGGGACGAAGCCGAACAGGTGCTGGTCGGCGGAACACCGACGGCCGCCGATGCCCACGCGCTGACGTATACGACGATGGTGCTCAAGGAGGCCGCGCGGATGTACCCACCCTCGCCGTACCTGACGCGGCGGGCCGTCGAGGAGAGGGAGGTGTGCGGGTATCGGATCCCTGCCGGTGCGGACGTCAACCTGGCGCCGTGGGTGGTGCACCACCGTGCCGATCTGTGGCCGGAGCCGTTCCGGTTCGACCCGGAGCGTTTCACCCCGGACAGCGAGAGGGAGCGTCACAAGTATGCGTGGTTCCCATTCGGTCACGGCCCCCGTGGCTGTATCGGTCAGCGCTTCGCGATGCTGGAGGCGGCGGTAGCCCTGGCGATCCTGGTGCGTGAGTTCGAGTTCTGTTCCCTTTCGGGCTCGGTGGCGCTCACCACCGATCTGCTGCTGCACCCGGCCGGTGAGGTGCCGTGCGGCGTCCGCCGGCGCGTACCGGTGCGCCCGGCGAACCGTCACACGGACCAGTGGCCGTGAGAGGACTGTGGAAACGGGCACAGACGGTCGATTCCCCGAGGTAGTGGCGCCTACCCGCCCCATCACGGATTCGTGCGTGTTTCCGGAGGTTGCGCGGTGCACGCCGTGGGCAGATTCCGAAGGTGCGAGCGAATCCGTGCGTCCTTGACATGCGCCGGGCCACACCCCAAACTGACAACGTGCGTAGTCAAAGCGAGCTCGTCCCGCTCGGCCCCGACAGCCTGACGTGGAAGTACTTCGGCGGCTGGCGCGGAATGTTGTTCGGCCCCTGGGCCGGATCGATGCAGAACATGCACCCGGGCCTCGGCGCGGCCGTGGAGGAGCACTCGCAGTTCTTCGACGAGCGCTGGGAACGCCTGTACCGGTCGCTGTACCCCATCTACGGCGTCGTCTTCGACGGCCCGCGCGCCCCGGGGACCGCCGCCCAGGTGCGTGGCTACCACGACACGATCAAGGGGATCGACAAGAAGGGCCGGCGCTACCACGCCCTCGACCCCGACACGTTTTACTGGGCGCACGCGACGTTCTTCTACAGCCTCGTCGTCTCGATCGAGTGGTTCGACGGCCCGCTGTCCCTCGCCGACAAGCACAGGCTGTTCGACGAGCACGTCCGGTGGTACCGGCTCTACGGGGTGTCGATGCGACCCGTCCCCGGCAGCTGGGAGGACTTCCTCGCCTACTGGGACCGCATGTGCCGGGAGGTGCTCGAGGACAACAAGGCGACCCGCGACGTGCTGGACCTGTCGCACCTCGACCGGCCGCCGTTCCTGCGGTGGGTGCCCGCGAGTGTGTGGACGGTGCTGCGGCCACCGATGACCTGTGGGTTCCTCTGGCTGACGATCGGCCTGTACGACCCGCCGGTGCGCACGCTGCTGGGCTACACCTTCTCCGAGCGGGAAGAACGGCTGCACCGCGCCATCGGCCGCTCGATCGGGCTGGGGGAGAAGCTGATTCCGCGACGCTACCGCTACCATCCGCGGGCCCGGGCCGGCTGGGACCGCGCATCGGGCCGCATCCCGGCGGACGCGCCCGTCGTGCACACGCCCGATCGCAACCTGCCGCCGGCGCATCTGCTGGACAGTCCGATGCACTACACGGGGGCACACGAGAATGTGAGCGGCGGCACGCGCTGAACCGTCGCGGGCGGTGGCGTCATGGCTGGACCGCTCGCAGGGGTGCCGGAATCCGGTCAGGGGCGCAGTAGGACCTTGGTGGCGCGCCGCTTGTCCATGGCTGCGTAGGCTTCGGCGACCTGCGCGAGGGGCAAGGTGAGGTCGAAGACCTTGCCGGGCTCGATGCGTCCGTTCCAGACCCGGTCGAGCAGGTCGGGGAGGTAGGCGCGCACCGGGTCTTCCAGAACATGTGCTGTTGCGGAAGGTCGGTGACGTGGGGGACACCGACCCAGCCCACCATGGCACCCGGGTGGGTCGAGCGCAGCGCTTGCAGAACGCCCACGTCACAGGCCCGATGGTGCACCCGGGCGATCTTCCGCACCTGCAAGCCCTCGCCGCCCGCATCCAGGCCGGCGAACCACCCCCGACCGAACTGGTGCGCCTGCACGGACCCGGCGGCCGGTGGCGAAGGCTCAGGTCACCGTGCGGCCGTTCCAGCTCGACGACGGACCCGCACACGTCGATCTGACCCTGGTCCAGATCACTCGCACGCTCGACCGGTACCGACCGCCGCCGTCCGTGCAGGGACGTGTCGTCTGCGCAGGTGAGCGAGTTGCCGACACGGCCGGTGCAGTCGGCACCGCCGGATCGGGGGAACGAACCGTGCCGGCGCAGGGGATGGCATAGTGACCAACCGGGTACGCGCCAGGTGGAAGGGGTGGTGATGAGGGGCCGCAAGACGGGGGCAGGGTGTGGGTGCTGGGGGTTGTCGTGGCGCTGGCCACGCAGACCGGCTGCGGCTGCCCGGCGTCGGCCCCCCTTGTCGCCGGCCAGCTTCTGGTCGCCTGCGGCGACAACCCCGAACGACTGACCAGCGAACAGCAGTTCGCTGCCCTGTGCGGAACTGCACCCATCCCCGCGTCGTCGGGCCAGCATCAGCGGCACCGACTCTCCCGGGGCGGCGACCGCACCGCCAACTCCGCGATCCATCGGATCGTGCTCGTGCGGATGTCCGCCGGCGACACGCGCACCGTCGACTACATCGCGCGACGCACGACGGAAGGGTAAATCCGAGCGCGAGATCATCCGGTGCCTCAAACGCTTCGTCGCGCGCGAAGTCTTCAAAATCATCCGGAATCCGCAACCGGGGGCACGCACCGACACGGGCCGACTCCGACAACGTCGCCGAACACTGGCCATCCCGATCACCACGGCGGCGAACGCACTCGAGGTTCCCTACCAGCGTCTACGACGTCTGGAAATCGGGCAACGCCTCGACCCCGATCTCGCCGCCACCTACTCGCGGTGGCTCACCGACCGCGAACAGCAGTCCAGCTCCCAACCCCTGGCTGACACGGCTTGACACCAATAGGAGCATCCATCTTCATGGACGCAACCCCATTCTCGACCCACGTGTATCCACCGCGAGCGCGGTGGCGCGGGTGCCGGCGGATGCGGATGCGGCATGGAGGAGGCCGTTGCCGGTGGCAAGGACGTGCATACGAACCTTCTCGCCCGCGGCCATCGGCGTGTGCAGGGCAACCGCTATCCGGCCCCGTCCGGGGACGACCCTCCCTTGGCGGTGGATCTGCTGGTGCCGCTGACGGCCGGCGGGCGCATTGATGCCGTGTACGTCGGGGAGTACGGGTTCGACGTCATCCCGGGTTGAGCCTCGCGCCGGCCGCCGCACCGGTCGAGGTGTCGATCCACGCCCCTGCATCGAGGAGACACGCTGGTCTTCGATGCACTGCTTCCGGACGTCGAGGCAGCGGTCGTTCTGAAGACACTCGCGTGGCACAGCCGATCGGCCGCAAACGATATCGGCGATCTCTGCTCGCTGATGACCATCGGGCACGAGCACAAGCCGCGACTGCCGGGGTAGAAGCTCGGTACCGCCCGGAGCGGAACACGTGGGGATGCTGCGCGGGCGTTGTACGTCTTGGTGGCGATGATCGATCGACAGCAGAGGATCGAGGGGCTGACCATGCCGGTCAGAGCACGCCTCGCGAGGCGCAGCGCACGATGTCACCAGCAGAAGATCAATTCGACGAGGACATGTGACCAGGAACAAGATCCTTCCACGCCACGCCACGCCACGCCACGGGATGGTATGGCTACCTGGGGGGCGGCGATGCTGTGGCCACGCCCGTGAGCTGGTTTACCACGTCCGGGCGGATCTGACCCAGCGCTGGGCGCCGGTGCGCTCGCCGCCCTGGACGTATCGGAGCTGCGCGACGGCGAACCGCCCCCACAGAACCTGCCACCGACAGCACAGCTCGCACTCGCCGCAGAGCGGTAATCGCGCTGCCGCAGCCGCGGCACGGCGTCGACCTCAGTCCACAACCGTAAGGGGACTTCGTCCAGTTGGCTCGATGGCCGTCACGTACGGCGATGCGGTTCGCCGACCTACCTGGACGCGAAAGTGCGAGGGCACAAAAGCATGTCAGGGAAATGATGTCAGCCAGGGAGAACAAACTATTGACCTTCCGATCGGAAGGGATTAAATTCATCGGTCAAGCGGATCCGAGTCCGCGATCGGGCCCCACGCCCGCGGCGCCTCGCCGCGTGTCGTTGTCGGCAACTCGGTGCGAGGAGTGTGCCCCATATGGCTGTCAATTCCACTGGTAGAAAACGGTTATCGAGCAGGAACATCCGAGTGGCCGGCGACTCGACGAGGGTATGCAGCTGTCGAGGGGCAAATTCACCTGAGAGTCGGCCATCCGGGGTAACGGCCTGGTTCCACTGCAGGACTATCCTGTCGAGATATATCCTCCGGCAAAAGCTCTCGCCCGAGTTTCCTTGTTTGAGCTGCAGTTCGCGGGCCATCGGATCGGCACGGCGGGCGACTGGCCGGACGTGCTGGTCGCGACCAAGACGACCGAGCAATACCTGCGTTGTCGATTCGCGGAGCGGGCGGAAATCGCCGAGGCGAACGTCACCGCATTTCACGCCGACTACGCGTTTGAGGACACCACCGAGTCCTGCGCATCGCGATATGAGGTCGCGACGGCGAATCTGCCGGAGGGGCGGAACCGTACAGTCTCCGAGAACCTTGCGCTCGCCTACGGACTGCTGATCGGAGCCCGCAGCGCGGGCAGGCCGCTGTTCCTCTGCGTGACCGGGTCATGCCCGCGTTGGACCTGCGGCAGGGACTTGCGCGCCACAAGTCCCACGGAGCGCGGACCTTCCAAGCCGAGGACGAGAGTGCGGCGATCGTTGCCGCGGTGGGTGCCTCCTTCGGAGGTCACTTGGTTGTGACCTCGTGCCGCTGGACGGCGTGGACGCTGGTTCTCTGGTGGTCCACGACGCTCACGACGAGGATCCGTCGATCGCATTCATGCTCGCGCGTCTGCCGGACCGGCAGGGGCGAGTCGTCCCGGTCGGCAGCTTCTGCGACGTGGCCCGGCCCGCGTCCGACGATCTGGTCAAACGAGCAGATCGCGCAGGCCTGCACCGGGACCGCGTCGGACCTGGCCGCGGTCATCAGCGGCGGCGACAGCTGGGTGGTGGGTTCGGGCGTACGGCGGTGACCCATCTCCCATCCGGAACGACCACACGAAGGAGTAGGAAGTGATCATCGATCAAGTAGGCGTCGTGGGTGGTGGTCTCATGGGGACGGGCATCGCGCGTGTCTGTGCCCTCGCCGGCGCCGATGTCGCGGTCTGCGAGGTGGACGCCGAGCGCGCGGAGGCGGCGCGGGCACGCACCGAACGTTCGCTGCGGCGCGCCGCGGCGGCGGGCAAGATCACCGACGCAGACTGCAACGGTGCGTTGGGGCGGCTCCACTACACCGCAGCGCTCGAAGACCTCGCTGAACGCGAGCTGGTCATCGAGGCCATCGTCGAGGACGAGCGGGCCAAGACGGACCTGTTCGCCGCGCTCGACAAAGTGGTCGTCAGCCCGTCCGCCGTGCTCGCCTCGAACACCTCGTCCATCTCGATTACCAAGCTGGCCGCCGCAACCACGCGCCCGGAACGGGTTGTCGGTCTGCATTTCTTCAATCCCGTACCCGCGCAGCGCCTGGTGGAGCTGGTACCGACGCTGCACACCCAGGCGGCGACGATCGACCGAGTCGAACGGTTCGCCAGCGATGACCTCCGGAAGCTGGTGATTCGCTCGCAGGACCGCGCGGGGTTCGTGGTGAACGCGCTGCTGACCCCGTACCTGCTGTCCGCGGTACGCATGCTCGAGGCGGGATTCGCGGCGGCCGAGGACATCGACCGCGGCATGGTCGAGGGCTGCGCGCACCCGGTCGGCCCGCTGTCGCTGGCGGACTTCGTCGGACTGGATATCCTCCTCGCTGCCTCGACCTCGATGTACGAGGAGTTCCGGGATCCGGGTTTCGCACCACCACCTTTGCTGCTGCGCATGGTCGAATCCGGATTCCTCGGTGAGAAGACCGGCCGCGGCTTCTTCACCTACTCGTGATGCCCAGTTTCGAAGGAGCTTCCATGCCCTCAGCCAACTCCTACGCAGGACTCACCGTGTCCCCGAAGACGGCGTGGTCGCTGACCGGTGCGTCCGGTACAGGCGGTGATGCCACCGCGCCGACCAACCTGATCTGGCCGCTGCGCCGGGCCGCTCGACTGCACGGCGACTCGATTGCGATAGTCGATGGGGCGACGCGACTGAGCTATGCGCAGTTGTGGTCCTGGTGCGACCGGCTGGCCGCGGGTTTGGCGGGGCGCGGCGCGGTTCGGGGCGACCGGATCGGCATCCTTGGAGCCAACAGTGCCGAGTATCTCGCCGCCTACTTCGGGGTACCGGCTGCGGGTTACGTGCTGGTCCCACTGAATGCGCGTCTCGCCGACGCCGAGATGATTGCGATCATCAATGACTGCGAGCCGGTGATCGTGGTGGCGGACGAGGCTCATCTCGCCCGCGCCGAGTCGCTGTCGGCATCGACCGATGCCACCGTCGTGGACTTCGGACGGTTGCTCGGCGAACCGATCGAGTGCACCGCCTCGGACGGTGGGAGCGAGGTCGGTGCCCAGGATCTCGCGGCAATTTTCTATACCGGCGGTACGACGGGACGGGCGAAGGGAGCGATGCTTACCCACGGCAATCTCACCGCGAACGCGCTGCACATGATCGCGGGACTCGGCTATCGCTCCGATGACGTCTATCTGCACTGTTCACCGATGTTCCATCTCGGCGACGGGATGTCGACCTATCCGATGACCTGGGTGGGCGGACGACACGTCGTAATTCCGCGTTTCGAGCCCGAGGCCGTGGTCGATGCGATCGAGACGGAAAGGGTGACCTGTACCTTCCTGGTGCCGACGATGCTCACGCTGCTTCTCGAGTACCTGGACGGGACGGACCGAGACCCGGACCTGTCGTCCCTGCGTGTCGTGGTGCACGGCGGTGCGCCGATCGCGCCGATGCTGCTGAACAGGGCGATGGAACGGCTGGGATGCTCCTTCACGCAGTCGTATGGCATGACCGAGGCCGGGCCGATCCTGAGCTTCCTCCCCGACGAGGGCCTGCTGCTCGGCAGCCGGATCCTGAATTCCGCCGGGCGCCCGGTGGTCGGGGTCGAGGTGCGGGTGGTGCGGCCGGACGGAACGGACTGTGAGGTCGGCGAGACCGGCGAGATCATCGGTCGGGGACCGAACTTTGCGGTCGGGTACTGGCGGCAGCCGGAGGTGACCCGGGAGCGGTTCCGTGACGGCTGGTACTGGACGGGGGACTTGGCCTATCGCGATGAGGATTTCTACCTCTACATCGTCGGTCGGGCCGGTGATGCGATCATCAGCGGTGGGGAGAACGTCTATGCCGCAGAGGTAGAAGCCGTACTTGCTCAGCATCCGGACCTGGTCGAAGCCGCGGTGATCGCGGTGCCGTCATCTCAGTGGGGTGAGCAGGTCCACGCCGCCGTCGTGATCCGGCCGGGAGCGGCGACGACCGAGGCGGATCTCGATCGGCATTGTCGCGCACTGATAGCCGGCTACAAGATCCCGCGCTCGTACGAGTTCCATACTCAGCTTCCGCGCACCGGTCCTGGAAAGATCGACAAATTGGCATTGCGGCGTCCGCATTGGACGGCGCATGGAAGGGACGTGTCATGATCACATCGGATGGTGGGGAGAACAGGGTCGCGCTCGTGACCGGTGCCTCTCGTGGAATCGGAGCGGCCTGTGCTTTGCGTCTTGCGACGCAGGGGTACGCAGTCGCGGTGAACTTCGCGCGGTCCGGCCATGAGGCAGAGTCGGTTGTGAAGCAGATCCGTGCCGACGGCGGGCGGGCCGTGGCGATTCGGGCGGACGTAGGGGCGGAGGGCGCGGGCGAGGAGCTCGTGGGTGAGACGGTGCGTCGGCTCGGGCCACCGCTGGTGGTGGTCAACAATGCCGGGGTTCAGCGGTCCCGGGCGATGATCCGTCAGACGCGTGACGAATTCGACCAGATGCTCGACATCAATGTCCGTGGGGCCTGGTCGGTGACCCGCGCCGCGCTGCCGCACATGTACGACGCGGGCTGGGGACGCGTGGTGTTCGTCAGCTCGGTTCTGGGTGCCACCGGTGGGCCCGGCGACACCGGGTACGGCGCTTCGAAGGGGGCGTTGCTGGCGATGTCGAAGAGCCTGGCGCTCGAGGTCTCCCGACGCAATATCACCGCCAACGCGGTGCTGCCGGGAACGATCCTTACCGACATTGTCACCGACGTCGATCCGGCGGTGCTCGAAGCCAATATCGCGGCGATCGCCGCGCGGCGCGGGGGTGAGCCCGAGGAGGTGGCGGCCGTCGTCGCTTTCCTGTGCTCTCAGGACGCCTCCTATGTCAGTGGTGCGGAGGTCGTGGTGCACGGCGGTGGGTGGCTCACGCTTCCGCCGTCGAAATAGCACTGGTGGCATCGGATTCGAAACACGGAGGTAAGGACAAGTGCAGTACGGAATCGGCTTGTACACCGGGCAGGTACCTCCGGGCGAGGACCTCGGGTTCCACGACGAGTACGCCCGGATCATCGAGCAGGCGACTCTGGCCGAAGAGGCGGGCCTGGACTCGATCTGGTTGAGCGAACACCACGGGGCGACGGACGGATATCTTCCCTCGTTGTTGCCGATCGCGGCGGCGATCCTCGGTGCGACGACCCGGTTGGTGGTGGGGACGGCGGTGCTGCTGGCACCTTTCCACAATCCGCTTCGGCTGGCGGAGGACGTTGCGGTCCTCGACCAGATGTCGGGGGGCCGTTTCATCCTTGGGATGGGAACTGGGTGGCGGCGCGGCGAGTTCCGGTCTTTCGGGGTGAACATGGCGACCCGCGGACGGGCACTGGAGGAGACCGTCGAGATCCTCCGGCGGGCGTGGCAGGGGGGCCGATTCGGGTTCGAGGGGCGGGTGCACCGGATCGACAGCGCGATCGTCAGGCCCGAGCCCTTCACGCCCGGCGGGCCGCCGATCTGGCTCGGCGGGACGGGGCCGCGGGCACTGGATCGGGCCGGCCGCCTGGGGGACGGATTCTTCGGGGTCTGTACCCCGTTCGACCCCGCCATGGCGACCTTCTCCCAGGTACTCGAGTCTGTGCCTGAGCACCGGCGAGCGGGTTTCTCGTTCGGCCAGCTGAGGTCCGGATTCATCGCGGACGACCCCGAACTCGGTTGGAAGCTCACCGGGCGCGGTATGACCTACACGATGGACGTGCACGCTCGGTGGGCTGCGGAGGAAGCCGGCAATGCGGTCGAGGTGGACACGATGCTCACGCCGGAGGAGGTTGTGCGGCAGTACAACCTGATCGGCACACCCGATGAGGTCACCGCGGCGTTGCGGCCGTACGAGCAGCGCTTCGCGGCGCGCACCGATTCTCATCTCTGTTTCCGGCTCTATCATCCCTACATGCCGCAGGACGCGGTGCTGGACGCGGTCGGTACGTTCGGTAGGGTGGTGGTTCCCGCCCTGCGCACCTCGGCCGGCGGTGGGCCGCAGCCGGGGTGATTGCCGGGCACGCGCCGCACCTACTGGAGGAAAGCCCGTGCCACCCAAGCGCTCCGCCGAGCGGCATGCCGAGGTCCTCGACGCTGCCATTGAGCTGATCCGCCAGAAGGGCATCGACGGGACGAGCCTGCAGGACATCGCCGATGCGGTCGGTATCAAGAAGGGCAGCCTGAACACCTACTTCTCCTCCAAGGAGGAGCTGGTCGAGCTGATCCAGGCCAGATTCACCGAGGTGGCGGAGCGGGAGCTGCGCATCATCGGGGAGCGCACCGACCTGACACCCGATCAGCGGCTGCGTGAACTGCTCTATTTCCATGCCGAGCACTGCACCCTGCGGGTCTCCTCGCCGGTGCTGGTCGGCTTCATGCAGCTGTGGACCTCGTCCTCGTCGCCGGGTGGACGTCACCAGCCGTCTGTGGTGCGCGAGTACCAGCGCGTCTTCGAGGACGCTGTCGCGCAGTGTGCGCGTAAGCGCATCTTCCGGAAGATCGATCCCGTGCTCACCGTGAACGGGCTCATGGGCAGCATGAGCTGGTGTGCATTCTGGTACAACGAGGACGAGCACGGACCGTTGCGGCCGCTTGTGGACGAGATCATCGATATGGCCTTCGACGGCCTGCGCGCGAAGGGCTGACGCGCCACGGGCACGGGCGGTAGCCGACCGCCTGCGCCCGTGGCGTGTGCTGGCGGTCAGCGCTGCGCGAGGCGGGCGCCCGCGTCGAGTCGGATGACCTCGCCGTTGAGCATCTCGTTGGTGATCACCGCACAGGCCAGGTCGGCGAACTCGTCCGGGCGGCCCAGGCGTCGCGGGTGGGCCACCGCGGCCGTCAGCTGGTCCTGCAGGTCGGTTGGCAGGTCCGTGGTCAGTGTGGTCTCGAATGCGCCGGGGGCAATTGTGGCGCAGCGGATTCCGTACTGGGCGAGTTCGCGGGCGGCGGGGAGGGTCATGCCTGTGACGCCGGCTTTGGATGCCGAGTACGCCAGCTGGCCCTGCTGACCTTCGAACGCGGCGATGCTCGCGGTGGTGACGATCACGCCGTTTTCCGTGTCGGCCCGCTGGTTCTTGCTCATGTGCCAGGCGGCGGCGCGCAGGACGTGAAACGTTCCCCGCAGGTTGACGTCGATCACATGGTTGAACCGTTCGGGGGCGACCGGTCCTTGCTTGCCGATGAGTCGGAATCCTCCGGCGACGCCCGCGCAATGCACGACGATGTCGACCCGGCCGAAGGTGCGAACCGTGGTGTCGAATGCGGCGTCGACCTCGTCGGGGGAGATCACGTTCGCGGCGAGGGGGAGCCAGGTTTCGCTCGGGGTGCCGGGTGGGGCGGACAGGTCCAGCGCGGCGATCCGGGCGCCGCGTTGGGCGAGCATCTGCGCGGTGGCCTCTCCTAGTCCCGCCGCGGCTCCGGTGACCACGGCAACGGCTCCGGCGATCTGCATGTCATCCTCCTGTGTGATCCAAGCCTCAATCCGATCGGAATGTGATCTACGTCTTGTCCCGAGCGAGAATCGGCGTTACCCTTCCATTCGACAGGATAACAGCCGGTGCCTCGGAGGCGAGGCTCTCGATACCTGAAATCTATTGGCCTAGAGGTCAATCCAGTCCGTCACGGCGTGGCGTCGACAATGATGGAGGATCCGCATGCTGTCGCATGAAGACAATGAACTCCTGACCCGGGTAGACG
Source organism: Rhodococcus sp. M8 (assembly GCF_015654185.1). NCBI lineage: Bacteria > Bacillati > Actinomycetota > Actinomycetes > Mycobacteriales > Nocardiaceae > Rhodococcus > Rhodococcus sp. M8. Next base: position 2,566,345 of record NZ_CP064065.1, on the reverse strand, counting down.
GGGAAGCGCCGATGGGGGCGTACCTCCGCGAATACTGGACACCCGCAGTCCGCTCCCAGCGGTTGATCGCCGACGGCGCTCCCGTGCAGGTCCGACTCTTCGGCGAGGACTTCGTGGCCTTTCGCGCCACGGACGGCAGGGTCGGCTTCCTGGACGAGTCGTGCCCGCACCGGGGGGCCTCGCTCGCGCTGGCCCGGAACGAGGACTGTGCACTGCGGTGCATCTACCACGGCTGGAAGATCGACGTGTCGGGCACCGTTGTCGAGGTGCCGTCCGAGCCCGCCGATCGACTGGCGGACATGGCCGACAAGATCACGATCGGCAAATACCCCACCCGGGAGGCCGGCGGCGTGGTCTGGGTGTACCTCGGGGTGCACGACGACCCGCCCGAGTTCCCCCGGTTCCCGTTCGACAAGGTACCGGCCGACCACGTGCGGGCCCTGGTCGCCGAGACGCACTGCAACTGGCTGCAGGCAGTCGAGGGGACCCTGGACTCCTCACACGTGTCGATCCTGCACCAGGCCTGGTTGGGGCAGAGTACCGGCAGCCTGGGCAAGGCGGCGGAAGACTCCGCACCACGCTACGAATCCGACGAGACGGGTTACGGCATCCGCTTCGCCGCGATCCGGCACTCCGGCGACGACCAGCATGTGCGGGTGACCGAGTTCGTGATGCCCTGGATGGCCTACATCCCGACCGGCGACGAAGATCGGGTCGCCATCATCGGAACCCCCATCGACGACGAACACTCCCGCCAGTGGTTCATTCGGTGGAACGACGACCATCCGCTCACCGAGGACACCGACACCCACTTCTGGTACCGGGACCTGACGGGGGCGCCGGACGACTTCACCGAGCTGGTCCGGGGCAAGGGCAGCTGGGGGCAGGACCGCTCGCTCATGTCCGACGGACACTTCTCCGGCTTCACCAATCTCATTCTCGAAGATGTCGCGATCCAGGAGAGCCAGGGGCCGATCGTCGATCGCTCCAAGGAGAAGTTGGGCACCAGCGACATCGCGGTCGTGAAGACGCGCCGTCTGATGCTGGATTCCGTTCGAGCACACCAAGAGGACGGGACAGTGTTCGGTCGGAAGGATCCGCTCGCCCGGCCCGGCACCGCCGGCGTGGCGATAACGATCGAGACCACCGGCGACTGGCGTACCGCCGCGGCCGGCGAGGCCCGGTATGTCTAGCCCCGGCCGTGCCGGCTTCGCGGACTGGCAGGCGATCCGCGCCCTCACCGCAACCTACAACCGCTGTTTCGACAGGTCGGACGCGCAGGGTTGGGCGTCGACCTTCATCCCGTCCGGCCGCCTCGAGGTCGCCGGCGAGGGGGTCGCCTACGCGGGGCACGACGAACTCCGCGACTTCTGCTCGTCCCGGGGATGGGGGATCCTGCACATGACCCTCGACCCCGAGGTCACCGTCGACGGTGACCTCGGCGAGCAGCGCTGCAATCTCGTGATGTTCCGGCGGTACGAAAACCGGGAGCGGCCGACCCTGCTGGCGACGGGGCGGTACACGGACACCCTGATCCGAACCCCCGAAGGGTGGCGCTTCGAGTGCCGGGTCGTCGAGTTGGACAATCGGCTGGGCTACACACCGGAAGGGCCGAAATGACATACATACCGGGTCCTCACGGAAACTCCAGCCCCGACAGTGCGGCGTCACCGGTCGACGTCGTGGTGTTCGGCTCCGGCGCAGCGGGATTCGCAGCCGCGCTGGCCGCGGCCGAGGAAGGCGCCACCGTGCAGCTGTACGAAAAGTCGGAGGTGCTCGGCGGAACCACCGCGAAATCGGGCGGCGTCTACTGGATTCCCGACAACCACCTCATGCGAGAGCACGGCATCGAGGATCCCCAGGACCGCGCGGTCAGGTACATGGCACGGGTGAGCGCCCCCGAACGCTACCGCGCCGACGACGCACTGCTGGGGTTGTCCCACTGGGAATACGATCTGCTCACCGGCTACTACCGGATCGCCTCCGAGGCGGTGGAATTCCTCGACGGCATCGGGGCACTGCGGTCGACGATCGAGACGGCACTTCGGTTTCCCGACTACCACATGACCCTGCCCGAGCAAGGGGGCGTGTTCGGGCGGGCTCTGTGTCCCGCCGACGAACACGGACGCCCGGCGGGCGGCGACGAACTCATCGCCCAGTTGGCGGCGGCCGCCGCGCGCAGCGGTGTCCGGGTCGCCACCCGGCACGCCTTCGTGGGACTGGAGATCGACGACGGCCGGGTGGTCGGTGCGGTGGTGCGCGACCTCGAGGCCGAGCGTGACAGCACCATCCGTGCGGAACTGGGCGTCGTGCTCGCCGTCGGGGGCTTCACGCACGACGCCGAGCGCCGAGCCCGTCACCTACCCGCTCGGGTGTGGGGCGGATGCGCCGCGGGCACGAACACCGGGGATGCGCTCCCGGCGTTCGAGGCCCTGGGCGTGCCCCTGCACAACATGGACCGCGCCTGGTGGGACCAGGTCGCGATCGAGCACACCCGGGTGGGGGCGACCGAGACCCGCGCAGGAATGTGGGTCGCCCCGGGGGACTCGTCCCTGATCGTGGATCTCGACGGGCGACGGATCGTCAACGAGAAACAGTTCTACAGCGACCGGGCCAAGGTGCACCTCGGGCCCGACGCGCCGGAGCTGCTCGTGCTGGTCTTCGACGGCCGGACCGAGGAGCTGTTCTCGAGGGAGCCGTTCGCCTATCCGTTGGCGCTGCCCGGCGAGCCGCGGTCGCACCTCGTTTCGGGCGAGAGCTGGCAGGAGTTGACCGAGAATCTCGCCGACCGGCTGCACTCGCTCGCGGCGGTGACCGGCGGCGCCCGGCTCGGCGCCGACTTCGGGTCGAACCTGGTCGACACGGTTGCCCGTTTCAACGAGCTGGCGCGCGCGGGCGTCGATTCCGACCACGGCCGCGGGAGTGAACCGATCGAGGCGTTCTTCACCGGCGAACCGCGCGCCGGCGGCGGCCCGAATCCGGTGATGGCGCCGCTGCGCGGGCGGGGGCCGTACTTCGCGGTGCTGATCGGACTCGGGACGCTCGACACCAAGGGCGGCCCGCGGACGACTACCGACGGCCAGGTGCTCGGCGGTGACGGCGTCCCGGTGAAGGGCCTCTACGCCGCGGGGAACTGCGCGGCGTCGCCGTCCAACGACGGTTACTGGGCGGCCGGGGCGACGATCGGCCCGGCGTTGGCGTTCGGGTACAGCGCGGGGCGGCACCTGGCCTCCCGACGGGCCGTGGAGACCGACTCCCGGATGCGGGAAGTGTCGAGATGACCTTCATCATCGGCGCCGCGTGCATCGATGTCATGGACCGGTCCTGCCTGCAGGAGTGTCCGGTCGACAGCATCTACGAGGGTGCCCGCAAGCTGTACATCCACCCCGCCGAGTGCGTGGACTGCGGTGCCTGCGAGCCGGCCTGCCCGGTGGAGGCGATCGCCTCCGATCGCGACGAGGACGAGGACTTCGCACCGTTCGTCGCCGACGCCGTCGAGTTCTTCCACTCCGTGCTGCCGGGCCGGGTGAACCCGATCGGGTCGCCGGGCGGCGCGCGAAGCACCGGGCCGGTCGGAGTGGACAGCCGCTATGTGCGCGAGCTGCCCCCGGCCGGTTCCTTTACCTAGCCGCGGCGCGGAAGCCGCGGACCACCAGAAGGAGAGACAGCATGACCAAGGTGACAGTTGTCAGTGCGCACGGGCTGGACTGGGTGTGGCGGACCGGCGGAACGATTCTCAAGTACGTCCAGGCCGGGGCGGAGGTGACCGTCGTCTGCCTGTCGATGGGCGAGCGGGGCGAGTCGGCGTCGGCGTGGGCGGAGCCGAACCAGTCGGCGGAGCGGGTGCGGGCGATGCGGCTGGCCGAGGCGGAGAAGGCCGCGGCGGTGGCGGGGGTCGAACTGCGCACCTACGACTGGGGCGACTACCCGATGATCATCGATGACGAGCGGCGCCTGGAGATGGTGCGGCTGCTGCGCGAGCTCCGTCCGGATGTCGTGCTCACGCACGGTCGCCGCGACCCCAACAATCCGGATCACGTGGCCACCGCCCGCGTGGTCGAGGACGCCGCGATCTGGGCCCGGGCCCACGGTCGCCTGCCGGAGTCGGAGCGGTTCGTCGTTCGGCAGATCCACGGTTACGAACCGGAGTTCCCGGAGTTCTGCGACTTCCAGCCGGACACCTACATCGATATCAGCGATGTCGCCGAGCAGAAGCTCGAGATGATGCAGTGCTCGCAGGTACAGCAGTTCATGATCGAGGTCTACGAGCAGCGGGCGCGCTATCGGGCGATCATGGCCGGGCTGCTGCTCGATCGCAAGGTCACCCACGCCGAGGCCTTCGAACGTTTCCTGCCCGCCGCGGGAGGGTTGTTCTGATGGACAACTTGCCCGTCAGCCCGTCAATCGTCGACCGTGTGGACCGGCGCGTCGGCGCGCACGCGGCGGAGTTCGCCGAACTCGGCGTCGCGACGGTGCACGAATCACAGGGGCGCAGCGGGCTCATGGATCCCGCGATCAAGCCGCTTGTGGCTGGCTCCCGCGTCGCGGGACCCGCGGTGACGTGCCTGAACCATCCCGGGGACAACCTGATGTTGTTGGCCGCGCTCGACCTGTGCCGGGAGGGGGATGTCCTGGTCGTCGGGAACTTGGCGCCGTCCACCGCCGGCATGGTCGGTGAGATCATCGGCAGCATCCTGGTGGCCCGCGGGGCCGCGGGTCTGGTGGTGGACGGGGGCGTGCGCGACATCCGTGACCTCCGCCGGCTGCCGTTGCCGGTGTGGACCAGGACCGTGTCGGCGATGGGGACCACCAAGGGCGGCCCGGGGTGGGTCAACACCGCGGTCGTCGCCGGCGGGACAACTGTGCGGCCGGGGGACCTGGTGGTTGCCGACGACGACGGTGTCGTGGTGGTTCCCCGCGAGTCGGCCGACGAGGTCTTGGCCCGTGCCCGGGACCGGGCCGAGCGGGAGTCGCTGCTGCTCAAGGACATTGCGGCCGGTCGGTGGCCCGGGTTGTCGCCGGAGTTGCGCGAGCAGCTGCGCAGGCTCGGCGTCACGCGGATCCCCGGCCCGCACTAGGACAATCACTCCCGAGAGGTGTACTCATGCGTTTGTGTTCGTTCCTGTCCGGGGAGTTCGCGCACGCCGGTGTCGTCGGCGTCGATGATTCCGTCCTCGACGTGACCCGGATCGTCGAGGCCCGAGGTGACGATCTCCCGCGGACGGTGGCGGGGTGGGTCGAACTCGGCTCCGCCGGGATCGACCGGCTGCGTCGGCTGTGTGCGGAGTCGTCCTCGGAGCATGTCGTCGGCGACGTCCGTGATCTCACGCTGCTGGCGCCGATGAGGCGACTGGCGCGCAACGTGATCTGTGTCGGTGCCAACTATCGGGAGCACATCGAGGAGTCCGTGCGTGCCGTGGGAGAGATCGACGTGCCGGACGCGCCCGTGTATTTCACGAAGGACGTGCGCAGCGTGTGCGGCCCGTTCGAGGACATCAGCTGGGACCCGGCGGTGAGCACGCAGCTCGACTGGGAGGTGGAGCTGGCCGTCGTGATCGGGCGGGCGGGCCGCAACATCCGGCCGGCGGACGCGCTCGGACACGTCTTCGGTTATGCCGTGTTCAACGATGTCAGCGCCCGGGACGTCCAGCTTTCCCGGAATCAGTGGTGGAAGGGCAAGAGCATCGAGGGTTCGTCGCCGTTCGGTCCTTTCCTGGTGACGAGCGACGAGATCGCCGATCCGCAGGATCTCGAGCTCACGTGCTGTGTCGACGGCGTGGAGATGCAACGTTCCACGACCAAGCTGATGATCCACGATGTCGCGGCCCTGATTGCGGATCTGAGCCGGACGTTGACGCTCGAGCCCGGGGACGTCATCAGTACCGGGACCCCGGCCGGGGTCGGATTGGCCCGTATCCCCCCACAGTGGCTTGTACCCGGGTCCGTTCTCGAGAGTGAGATCACCGGGCTGGGCCGACAGTGCAACCGCGTCGTCGAAGCTGGAGTGTGAGATCACATGGCAAATCTCGTCGGTGTTTTCGGTACCTCTCACAGTCCCGCGTTGATCACTCCGGTGTCCGACTGGCCGGCGCTGGAGCCGAACATCGCGCGCCCGGGGCTGGACCGCCTCGTCGGTGACGTGCGTGACCTCTGGGACGCGCACGAGGCGCGCTTCGACGCCGCCACGGCGACGCTGCGCGCGGCTGTTCTCGCGGTGGAGCCGGATGTGCTCCTGATCGTAGGCAGTGACCAGGGCGAGAACTTCGGTCCGCGGTCCGCGCCCGTGTTCGAGATGTATCTCGCCGAGCATCTCGACGCGAGCGCGGCGAACCGGCGCGACGAGGGACCCGATCAGTTTCGGATCTCCGTTCCGATCGCTCGAGATCTCGGGATCGATGTTCTGAAGTACCTGTGTCACAATGGTTTTGACATCGCTCACACCTCGGAGACGGTCGACGAGTACGGTATCGGGCATGCGGTGACCTGGCCGATGCGCTTTCTCGATCTGGTCGATTCCGGGCTCGCATTGTTGCCGGTGGTGACCAACGTGTGGAATCCGCCGAACGTGCCGAGTGTGGAGCGGTGCGTGACCTTCGGTCGGGCACTGCGCGCGGCGATCGAGGCGGCCCCCGCGCAAGCCCGGGTCGCGGTGCTCGCGTCCGGTGGGCTGAGCCACCTCGTGCTCGACGAGGAGCTGGATGCTCGGGTCTTGGCCGTGCTGCGCTCGGACGACGTCGGCCTGTGGGGGAGTATCGGGGACGACGAGCTCCGACTTGCCCACGCCAAGCACGGCCTGCCACTGCGCCTCAACGGCACGGCGGAGATCACCGACTGGATCATCGCCGACGCCTGCGCGCAGGCTCCCGCCGACATCATCGACTACGTGCCGGCGTACCGCACCCGATCCGGGTACGGGGTCGGCATGTGTTTTGCCCGGTGGAACCTGCGGACCTGATCCGCACCACGGCGTAATCCTTCGGCGGACTCCATGCTCGCAGCCTCGGCCGAGGAAGACGTCGGGCGCCAGGCGCCCGCTACGGCCCTGTTCCCGGATCGTCGTCGAGCCGCCGACGACGAACATCGGGATGCGCACCGAGAACCCATACGCACACTTTCCACGCTCTGCTCGCCGAGGTCGTCGTCGCACGCACCCTGGGGCGGGACGAGCACACACCTCGCACAACACCAGCTGTCACACGTCGACGCGGGCGCCGCCCGCCTGAATGTCAACTGTCCCATCAGAAAGGACTCACCCATGTCACTGAACGGATATCACGGCTCCGACGACGACATCCTGATCGAGATCGAGAACCGCATCGCGTGGATCACCTTCAACCGTCCGGAGGCGTTGAACGCGTTCGGGCCGGCCCAGTTCCACCGTCTCGCCGACCTGCTCGACGGCGTCTCGGTGAACCCCGATGTCGGCGTCGTGGTGCTGACCGGCAACGGGCGCGCCTTCTCGGCCGGTGGCGACGTGCGGGAGTTCACCAAGAAGGGCCTGGTCGACACCGGGGTGTATGCCCTGCGCGCGATGACCTCCATTCGATCCTGCCGCAAGCCCGTGATCGCGATGGTCAACGGGATCGCGGTCGGCGGCGGTAACGAGCTGGTCATCGCGGCCGACCTCGCCATCGCGGCGCGCAGTGCTCGGCTGGGTCAGGCCGGCACGATGATCGGCGCGTGTCCCGTGCTGGGCGGTACGAATGTCCTGCCCCTCCAGATCGGAGAGAAGCGCGCGAAGCAGATCGTCTTCTTCAGCGAGAAGGTCCCGGCCGAGCAGGCGTTCGAATGGGGTTGGGTCAACGCGGTCGTCGACGACGCCGACCTGAAGTCGGCGACCCGCGAGTGGGCCGAGCGGTTGCTTGCGCTGCATCCGCAGTCGCTCCAGATCGCGAAGGCGGGCAGCAACGTGTGGTGGAATTACTCCTACGACACGATGGTCAATGGCCTGGACATGATTGCGATGGGTGTGCCGGCCGAATCCGTCGACGAGGGACGAGACGCCTTCCTGGCCAAGCGTCCGGCGGACTACTCACCCTGGCACTGATCTCCCGCCTTCTCCCGTCGTTACACCCCCGTCGCACGGAAATGGGTACGGTGCATGACCGGTGTGCGATCTCGATGCTGATCCAGGCGCTGCCGGCGGCCGTGCACTCCCTTGCTCCCGCGGTCTTTCCGGCCGGACTGCGGGGCATCGGGAACAGTACGGGGCAACCGCATCGGCTGAATCGCCGGAATAGCTGCAGGACATCGCTGCCGACGTCGAGCAGGGAGGCCGGTTCGCTGACAAGTGCGACGTGGTGCGCGGGATTGTCACGATGGCGGTGGCCGGCGCCGAGTGGACCGGACGCCGGAGGATGCGGGTGGGCCCCGGATTCGACGACGTCACATCGATCGGATCGGCCGACGCTACGTCGAGCCGGCCTCCGGCTGGGGCATCGGCTATCCGGAGTCGTTCGATCCGGGCCTCGTCCGGAGGGGTGTTGCCCCGTGGATCGGCCGGTCCTGCGCACCTACACGATCCGTTCCGTCCACCCGCGTCCTCGCGTCCTGGCTGTCGGGTGCGGCTGCGGCGCGGCACTGAACCGGGCGGAGACCGCGGGCATATCCGGAATCTCGCTGTGCGACCTGATCACTCGGATCAACGGGTGCTGTGGGCCGGTCCGGTGTGCCTGACCGCGCCGGCGCTCGAGCGCACTCACCGAGACCCGTTCGCCGAGAGTGGGCCTGACGGCAGGCGTTGGTGGCGCCGAAGCCGGATGCGGGGATGCGGAAAACGCGCCTCGGGTCTTGCCCGGCAGCATGCCGCTGGTGCGGTGGTCCGCGGTCGACTCGGTTCGCGCCCGTCGGATTGGTGAGGCAGCTCACATTTTTTCATTGACCTTCCGATCGGAAGGCCTTAATCTCGGATCCATCGCCCGAATCCGGGGCACACCATTCACCGGCTACCGGCCTTACCCAATTTGGGGGAGCAGTGGACACAAGCAACAGCGATTACAACAACCGCTATGTCGCCACCCTTCATGATCCCGACACGATCCACCGCGAGATGCGGGCCAGGTGTCCCGTCCAGCACAGCGAGACCCACGGCGGATTCTGGGCGTTGACCCGCTACCAGGAGGTCGACGCGGCCACCCGGGACACCGAGCGGTTCTCCTCCCTGCCGACCATCACGTTGCCGTCCGTCGGCGCGCCCCGACCGTTCATTCCGATGGAGTCCGATCCGCCGCAACACTCCAAATACCGCTCACTTCTCAACGTCGTCTTCAATGCCCGCCGGTTCGCGGAACTCGAGGGCGAAATCCGCAAGCACGCCGTCGAGCTGATCGAACGCTTCACCGCCGCCGGTGAAGCCGACCTGGCGCGGGACCTGGCGTTCCCGCTGACGACGCGGGTGATCACCTGGCTGCTGGGTATCCCCGACGAGGACGTCTCCCGGTTCAGTGACTGGTCTCTCGGGCTGGTCTCCGTCGCCTCGCCGGAGGAGGGCCTTGCACTGCAGATGGAGATCCGCGACTACTACGTCCGCCACATCGCCGCCCGTCGAGAGAATCCGACCACAGACCTTGCCAGCCATCTGCTTTCGTCGACCATCGACGACCGCGCGGTCACCGAGGAGGAAGTTCTCGACATCTACCTCTCCCTGACCGGGGCCGGCGGCGAAACTACCGCAGCGGCAGCCAACCACATCTTCACCCTGATCGATCGTCACCCCGATCTCCGCTCACAACTGCAGGCCCACCCCGAGATGCTGACCTCGGCAGTCGAGGAGTTCCTGCGCTACATCACCCCGGTTCCCGGCTTCGCGCGCACGACCACGTGCCCGGTCGAGGTTGCCGGGACGGTAATCCCGGAGGGTGAACGCGTGTGGTTGTCGTGGCTGTCCGCCAATCACGACGAGGCGGCCTTCGACGAGCCGGCCCAGATCCTCCTGGATCGAAGGCCGAACCGGCATCTCGCATTCGGAGCGGGCGTGCACCGGTGCCCGGGCGCGCCGCTGGCCCGGATCGAACTGCGCATCATGGTCGAGGAAATCCTTGCCCGCATTCCGGACTACCGGCTGGCGGATCCGAGCGCCGTTCAGATATCGGAGGGGCAGACGCGGATCATCCGCTCCCTGCCGATCGTCTTCACGCCGCAGCGCTGACCCCCACCGGTGCACGTCGCCGGGCGCCCGGCATCCATCCCACCACGCTCAGGAGGTTCATGTGAGAGCCGCAGTCAGCCGCAGAGTCGGCCAGATCGAGATCGAGGAGCTGCCGGATCCCCGGCCCCGGGCCGGGGAGGTGCGCGTTCGCCTGGTGAGTTCGGGCATCTGCCACACCGACGTCTCGGTCCTGGCCGGGCATCTGCCGTCACCGCGCCCGATCGTCCTCGGCCACGAGGGAGCGGGCATCGTCGACGAGGTCGGACCGGGCGTCGAGCAACTCGCGGTCGGAGACCACGTGCTCTGCTCGATCATCACCTCATGCCACGCGTGCTACCAGTGTCTGCGAGGCGAGTACGCGCTCTGCGAACGCGCCGTCGGCTTCTCCGGCACCATGCTCGACGGCACCACCAGGTTGCGATCGCGCGACGAGGACGTGCACACCCTCTTCTGCCAGGGTTCGTTCGCCGAGTATGCGGTGGTGCCGGCATCGGCGGCGGTGAAGATCCGACCCGACGCGCCGCTCGAGAAGCTCGCCGGCCTGGGCTGCGCGTGGTCGACGGGCCTGGGGGCGGCGATCGTCCGCGCGGAAGTGCGACCCGGCAGCAACGTCGTCGTGATCGGCGCCGGCGGCGTCGGCCTCGCCGCGATGATGGGTGCGCGGGCGATGGGTGCGACCTCTGTCATCGCCGTGGATCTCGCCGAGCACAAGCTCGCGCGGGCTCGCGAACTCGGTCTCGCCTCGCACACGATCTCCGTATCGGGACCGGAGGCCGTTGCAGCCATCCGCGACCTCACCGACGGCAGGGGCGCGGATTACGGATTCGACGCGGTAGGCGCGCAGGGAACGCTGGAGACGGCGCTGCAGGGCATCCGGCCCGGCGGGCTCGCAGTGGCCATCGGTGTCATGGATGCGTCGGTGACCGTCACGTCCGACCTGTTCGCGTTCCTGATGCAGAAGCAACTGACGGGTACGTACGCAGGTTCGATCATTCCGCAGCGCGACATCCCCGCGTTCGTCGACCTCTACATGGACGGCCGACTGCCGCTGGACTCGGTCATCGACGCGACCTACGGGCTCGACGACGTCCCCAAGGCCCTCGGCCAACTGGCCGCCAACGAGATCACGAAGGGCGTGGTGTTGCTGTGAACGGACTCGACATGCAGATGTACGTCGACGGCCGGTGGCGCGACGCGACGTCCGGCGGACGGATCGACGTGGTCAACCCCGCCCGCGTCACGGAACTCGCGGGGTCGATCCCCGACGGGGCACCTGCCGACGTCGACCTCGCCGTCGCCGCCGCAAAGGCGGCGCAGCGCGACTGGGCGCGGCTACCGCTCGTCGAGCGGGCCGCCATGGTGGCCGATGCCGGTGCGCGACTGACGGCGATCGACCCCTCGGGCCCGGAGGTCCTGACCCGCGAGATGGGCAAGATCCTGGCGGAATCGATCATGGACTTCCAGTCCCCGCCATGGGGGTGGAAGCACTATCTCGACAACCTCGACGATCTGGCCGCGATCTTGACGGACAGCCGCGTCGACGACACCGGGCGGCTCGAGGTCAGGCGCCGACCGGTCGGGGTCGTGGGGACGATCGTCCCGTGGAACTGGCCGATCGCGCTGCTCGGCGTCAAACTGGGTCCGGCTCTGCTCGCGGGTAACACGATCGTCGCCGTACCGTCCCCGTTCGCCTCGCTGGGGGTTCTCAAGGCGATCGAGGCGATCGGTGCGGCGCTGCCCGCCGGCGTGGTGAACGTCGTCACCGGGACCGGCGACCGGGTGGGGGCCGCGTTGAGTGCGCATTCCGACGTCGACATGATCGCGTTCACCGGTGGGCCCGAGGCCGGCCGGGCGGTCGCCCAGGCCCTCGGGTCGCGGCTGCGCCGGGGCGTGTTCGAGTTGGGTGGCAACGATCCTGCCGTGCTGCTCGACGACGTGGTCGTCGACGACGAGCTGATCCGGAAGCTGGTTTCGGCTTTCACCGTCACCTCCGGGCAGGTCTGCTTCGCAGTCAAGCGGCTGTACGTGCACGAGACGCTGCTCGAGGAGGTGACCTCCCGTCTCGGCGAGGCACTGCAGGAGTTCGTGGTCGGTGACGGGCTGGATCCTGAGGTGACGATGGGTCCGCTCGCCAACGAGCGACAGTTCAAGCGGTTCACCGCTCTGCTCGCGGAGGCGGAATCCTCTGGTGCCCAAGTGAAGTCCTTTGGCCGTGCGCGCGACACGGCGTCGTGGGAGGGCGGGTACTTCCACCTGCCGACACTGGTGACGGGCGTCGCGGCGCAGGAGCGCATCGTCACCGAGGAACAATTCGGACCTGCGCTGCCGATCCTCGGTTTCCGAACCGAGAGCGAGGCGATCTCGCTCGTGAACTCGACCCCGTACGGTCTGACCTCCAGCATCTGGACGGCGGATCCGAGCCGCGCCTGGAACATGGCCGGCGAGATCGATGCAGGCGTGACCTTCATCAACAAGCACGGCATGGCAGCGTTCGATCCGGGCGCGCCGTTCGGCGGGGTGAAGGCCAGTGGCTACGGGCGCGAGATGGGCATGGACGGCCTGCTGGAGTTCACCTGGACCCAGCAGATCAGCGATCGACAGATCCTCGGATAGACCCGCGCCCGGACGGGCACGGCGGCGCCGGGGCGTTCGGTCCGGCGCCGCCGCAACCGACCCGATCCTGGCGGCTTTCGGATTATGAACGACGAACACATTCGAACGGATGACATGGCATGGCACACTCTGACCTCGACGCTGATCCGCAACGGATGTACGAGCTGTTGGTGCAGCAGGTGACGTGGGAGGCGGACGGCGTCGTCTCGATCCGGCTGATCGATACGAACGGCTCCGAGCTGCCGGCGTGGGCGCCCGGTGCCCACCTGGACCTCATCCTGCCCTCGGGCAAGGTGCGGCAGTACTCGCTGTGCGGGGATCCCGACGACCGCGCTGTCTACACGGTGGCGGTGCTGCGCGAGGAGCACGGCCGCGGTGGCTCACGGGAGCTCCACGACAGCGTGCTGGTCGGCCGGACGATGTCGGTGCGCGGACCGCGCAACCACTTTCCCCTGGTCGACGCCCCCTCCTACCTGTTCGTGGCCGGGGGTATCGGCATCACGCCGATGCTCGCGATGGTCCGCGAGGTGCGGCGCCGGGGGGTGCCGTGGCGACTGGTCTACGGCGGGCGCAGCCGGTCGTCGATGGCCTTCCTCGGCGAACTGGACCGCATCGGTGGGGGGAACGTCGACGTCGTCCCCCAAGACTCGCACGGGATGCTCGATCTGGACGCGGCGCTCGCCGCGGTCCCTGGCGACTGCGTCGTCTACTGCTGTGGGCCCGAGGGTCTGATCCGGGCGACCGAGGAGCAGGTCGATTCCCGATTCGCGCCGGACGCCCTGCATGTTGAGCGCTTCGGTGCGGCGTCGAGCAGTCAGTGCAGCGAGAGGCCCCCGGCCGAGAGCGCCGGCACGGGGTTCGAGGTCGAACTGCGTCGTACCGGCGCGGTGTTGGACGTGCCGCCCGATCGAACTCTGCTCGACGTTGTCCGGGACTCTGTCCCGGACTTCCTGTCCGATTGTGAGGAGGGCTTCTGCGGAGCCTGCGAGGTGCGGGTACTCGCGGGCGAGCCCGAGCACCACGACCTACTGCTGTCCGACCGCGAGCGCGAATGCGGTGACCGGATGATGATCTGCGTGGGTCGCTCGAGGTCCCCGCGTCTGGTCCTCGACCTGTAGTTCGCCGCGCCCCTACAGATGGGAATAATCTTGGAATCCATAACATTTCCGGCGGTCGGCCGCCCGCGTGGCGCGGCGGGAGACTTCCGGTACGACGCAGGGGCGACGGCGCCCGCACCCGCCCGGGTGCGGCCACTCGACGAGATCGTGCGTGAGGTGGTGGAGCCGGGAGACCAGATCCATTTCCCGTGGCTCTCGACGCGCGCGTACGCGTCGCTGTTCGAGGTGCTCCGGCAGGTCAGATCGGGCCGACTGCGCGGGCTGACCGTCATCTCCGCGTCGCTGCGTGCGGAGGTCGCCCTCCTCGTCGCCTCCGGCGGAGTGGACCGGCTCGTCACCGCGTTCGCCGCCACCACGTATCCGGCGGTGCGGCCGAACACGATCCTGGCGCAGGCCATCCGGGACGGCGCGCTCGTCGTCGAGGAGTGGTCCATCCTGGCGTTGATCCAGCGGGTGCTCGCCGGCGCGCTCGGATGGCCGTTCGTGCCCGCGACGACGATGGACGGCACAGACCTGCCCGTCGTGCCCGGATCGCGGCCCGTCCGCAACATTGTCAATCCCTTCGATGAGTCGGACTGCTCGGTGATGCCGGCCCTGCGTCCGGATGTGGCGCTGATCCATTGCCCGGTCGCGGACTGGCACGGCAACGGCGTGGTGTTCCCGCCGTTCGCGGAAGACCTCCACACCGTCTATGCGGCGCGCAAGGGCGTCATCCTGACGGCCGACCACATCGTGTCGCCGGCTGATCTGCGGCGGTGGGCGGGCCACGTGAGGGTCCCTGCGGCCTGCGTTCGCGGGGTCGCGCACGTCCCGTTCGGGGCGCACCCCTCGGCTTCCCCGGTCCCGATTCGGGTAGAGGGCGCCGCCGGGTACGGCGAGGATTACCGGTTTCTTGCCGACCTGGGGTGCCTGCGGACCTTCGAGGAGGCGGAGGAGTTCAGCCGGCGCTGGATCGACGTGCCGACCCGCGCACACTACCTCGGCGAACTCGGTCGTGAGCGCATCGAGCACCTGATCGCGATGGACCTCGACGAGTCCTGGCGGATTGACGAACTCGATGCCGAACAGACCCGCGCGGAGACCGGCTCGGTGACCCTGGGCGAACGCCTCGCCGTCTCGGGTGCCCGCGCCATGGCGAACCTGGCGCGCGCGTCCGGCACCCGGACCGTGGTGGCGGGCGCCGGCGTGTCGCACCTCGCCGCTGCGCTGGGCCGGGTGACACTGCTGGACGACGAGCACGTCGTCGACCTGGTCTTCGAGAGCGGGGTGCTCGGCTATATCCCGAGACCGCACGACGCGACGCTCTCGAACACCCGCAACCTCCCCACCGCGCGTCACCTCAGCAGCGCGCTGGAGGTGCTTGGCATGCTGCTGCCGGCCACCCCGGACACCACGATCGCGGTGCTGTCGGCCGGGGTACTCGACAGCGATGGGAATGCCAACAGTAATCGCACGCCGTCCGGACAGTTCCTTGTCGGCGGCGGGGGGAGCACCGACATTGCGTCGCGGGTTCCGACGGTCGCCGTCGTCGCGGCCGACTCTCGAAAATTCGTGGGCATGGCCGATTTCACCAGCTATCACGGAGCGAATGTCGCGGTGATCGCCACCGACGTCGGGCATCTGAGTAAGTGCGACGGCGAGTACGTGCTGTCGGCGTGGTTCAAGGATGCCGCCGCCGGGGCCGACGAGGCGCTGGCCCGCGTGCGCGCGGCGACCGGATGGGATGTGCGGCTCGCGCCCGACGTCGAGCAGCTGGCGGCGCCGTGCACCGCGGAACTCGAATACCTCAGGGCCATCGACCCGGAGGGCAACCTGATCGGATGAGCGCGGACTCGCCCGATGATCGAAAACGCAAGGATGGGTCGGATGAACAGCGAGGACCGAGAACTCGTTCAGTTCGCGGTGAACTGGGCACCGTTCGGGGGCGCGCCCCCGGACGAGGTGTTTGTCACGTTCGGGATGACCGTGGACCGGTATCAACGCCGGCTGCGGGAGATCCTCCGCACTGCGCGGGCAACTGATTCGCCGACCGCGTCCGGACGGGCAGATGTCGCTAGACGAGCTCATAAACTGATGGAATCAGTTGAACCACAGCGTATTCGCTGATCCATTCCGTTGACCGGTTTCGTGACATCGTGTACCTTCCAATCGGCAGGGTAAAATGCGATCGATATCACACCTGCGCTGCTCGGATGGGTGGAGCTCCGGGCGATGCTGGCCGGCGAGCCAGGCGTCATCGATGCCGGTCCGAGCCGACACGTAGGTGGACGGCGCGGTGCAGCGCGACCGCGGTCCGGTTGTTCCTCGGGGATCCGAGACCTTCTTCGGTGCATAACGTCATGTCGACAGAATGGAGTCATGAATGGCGCTCGATATTCACAACCCGGATGTCGAAAGTCAAGGGAGGGAACTGGTTCGGTCGGAGCCCACCTTTCTTCCGGATCCGCAGCCTGGGGAGCTGTGGTGTCCCCTCATCTCGGTGGACGATCACGTTCTCGAGCCGGCGGACATCTTCACCCGCCGAACGAGTTCGCGGTATCGCGATCTTGTTCCGTCGGTCGTCCCGGATCAGGACGGCATACCGTATTGGCACATCGATGGTGACCGAGTTCCCATGCGTCTCACGATGTGTGGTGCGGTCGGTCGGCCGATCGAGGAGTGGAGTCTGGCACCTCAGAAGTACGAAGATTTCCGCCCCGGGGTGTGGGATGTTCATTCCCGGATAAAGGATATGGATCTCAACGGGGTGTATGCCTCTCTGAACTTTCCGTCATTCATCTGGGGGTTTGCCGGGAAGCGGTTGAGCGGGATGCGCGATCGGGAGGTTGGTCTGGCTTCCGTCCGGGCGTACAACGACTGGATGCTCGAAGAATGGTGCGGGGCCTATCCGGACCGATTCATCTCCTGTCAATTGCCCTGGCTCCTCGACCCGGAGGTGGCGGCATCGGAGGTGAGAAACAACAAGGAACGTGGCTTCCAGTCGGTGACATTCTCGGAGAATCCCGAGGGGCTGGGTCTTCCGTCGCTCTACTCCGAATACTGGGATCCGTTCTTTCGTGCATGCGAAGAGACCGAGACCGTGATCAACCTGCACGTGGGGTCCTCGGGGTCGATTTGCCAACCGAGCGTGGCATCGCCTGCAGATGTGACGGTTGCGCTTTTTCCGTTGAACTCCGTCCAGGCAGTGGTCGATTGGATTTTCTCTCGGATCCCTCTGCGGTTTCCGCGGCTGAAGATCGTACTCTCCGAATCCGGCGTCTCATGGGTGCCGATGATCATCGAGCGACTCACTCGTTCCTACCGACAGGCTGCCAGTTCGAAGACGTGGAGCCCGTCGGATCCGAACCCGGTCGACATCCTGCGACGCAACTTTTGGTTTACGTCCATCGAAGATCCGGCGGCGTTCCGGATGCTCGACATCATCGGCGCCGACAGAGTCATGGTCGAGACGGATTATCCGCATGCCGACTCCTCGTGGCCGGAGTCGCAGGACCTGTTCCGTCGGGACATGAAGTCGCTGCCTCGCGGCACGGTCGAGAAGCTCTGCTTCCGGAATGCGAGTGCGCTCTACCAGCATCCTCTCCCTCCTCAGGCGCTGATCGATTCCTCGAGCATCGCCCACTCCTGATCTCGAGTATCGGAAGCGACATCACCCTTCCTCCCTTCCAGGAGCAGTCAACGATGCACACTCTCGACCTGCCGGATCCGCCGACATTTCAGTCTGTCGCTGAAGAACGAAATCACAGGAAAGTGCGCCTTGCCGCAGCGTTCAGGGTCTTCAGCAAGTTCGGATTCGACGACGGAGTCACCGGACATATCACTGCCCGCGATCCCGAGCGCACCGATCACCTCTGGGTGAACCCGTGGGGGATTTCCTTCGGCCACATTCGCGCATCGGACCTGTGCCTTATCGATGGGACCGGACAATTGGTCGAGGGTGTAGGTCCCGTCAATCCGGCAGCAATCACGATACATGCCAGTGTGCACGACGCGAGACCTGATGTGGTCTGCGTTGCCCACAGTCACTCGTTGTATGGGAAAACCTGGTCCGCATTCGGCCGGAAGTTGGAGCCCATCACGCAGGACGCGTGTGCCTTCTACGAAAGGCACTCCGTTTTCGATCAGTACAATGGCGTGGTGCTGGAGGACGACGAAGGTCGTGCCCTCGCGGACAGTCTGGGTGCGAATCGCGCTGCAATTCTCAAAAATCACGGCATACTTACGGCCGGGGCAACGGTCGACGAAGCCGCATGGTGGTTCATCTCCCTCGAACGATCCTGTCAGGCGCAGCTCCTCGCCCTCGCCTCCGGGAAGCCGGACATGATTCCTGCCGGGACTGCGCGGCAGGTCGCCGCGCTCTACGATCAGCGTGCTGGTTGGTTCAATTTTCAGCCAATACTCGCGCGAATCATGCGAGAGCAGCCCGACCTGGCTGAGTAGATCGCCGAACTTCGATGTCGGTGCCCGAGGTCATTCGTCCACGCCTCGGTCGGTGATTACGGCCCGCCGAACCGTCCACCCGCCTGCGCATTGCGCTAGAGGGTCACCCAACCCAAGCACATTTCTCATTCCTCCGGAATGTAATACGAAAGGTGATGTAATGCGCACACGCTTTCACGTCAGTAGACTTACTTGCGGGCTCACTGCCGCTGCGGTCGCCCTCACGCTCGCCGGCTGCGGGGCTGCCAGTAACGCCGAGTCGCAAAGCGATGTCATCAGACTCGGTGAGACGAGTGGAATCAGCGGGCCGGCCGGGGGGTACGGCAAGGCACTGAGTGAAGGCCAGCAGGCGATCTTCCGGGCAGTCAACGACGCCGGGGGCGTGAACGGGAAGAAGATCGAACTGACCCTGCTCGACGACGGCCTCGATGTGGCCCGCGCAGTGCAGAACGTCCGAAAGCTCGTCACAGACAAAAATATAGCGATCGTCGGTGGCTCGGGCTCGGGCTCGATCGATGCAATTGTCCCGGTTCTGGACAAAGCGGGCGTTCCTCTCCTCTTCCCGGCGAAGTCGAGTCCGTCGTTTGTGAACACGGTGGTGCCGCAGGCCTTCGCGCTGGTCCCCACCTTTCCCGACCAGGCGCATGCTGTGGTGTCCGCCGCCTTCCAGAAGACAGGCGCCGGCAGCGTCTTCCTCGTCCGCACGGTGTCCGACCAGAACGATGCCATTCTTGCGAAGGTCGAGACAGCCGTGCGCGATGGTGGCGGCGCATTTCTCGGCACGGCAATCGTGCCTTTCGGCGCCGACGTGACGCCGGTAGCCCTTCAACTCGGCGAGGCGCGACCGGATTATGTGGTGTTCACGTCCGCTCCCGCAGAAACCACCAAGATCGTCAATTTCCTTGCTGGTAAGGACATGCTGCCCAAGAAGGCGATCCTGGGTACGAGCTCGCTGCCTGGTAACACCTTCTTGCAAGGGACCCCACCGAGTGCGCACGGTCTACTGTTCAGCCTGGCAATTACCAAGCCACCTGCGGACCCGAGCGCAGCCGAGTGCCTGGAAGCGGTCGAAAAGTACTACCCCGGTGCGGAGGTCGACACAGTGACCACGTTCGGGTGCGCGATCGCGCAAACGGTGGTCGCGGGACTCGAGATGGCCGGACCCAACCCGAGCAGCGAGAGCCTGGCCGATGCGTTTGCCTCCATGCGGCACCATCAGACCAGTCCTCTCATCCCGCCCGTAACGTTCTCTCGAGATTCGCACATGGGCCTGACGTCATTGCCGGCGGTCACTGTCAAGGACGGTGTGTACGAGGCAGTCGAATCGGTCAGCGTACCGGTTCTGCAGTGATGCTTACCCGATAGGCACTGGAGGTGTCATGAGTCTGTTCTTGGAGACGGTTCTGAGCGGCGTCGCTGTCGGCATGCTGTACGGCCTGATGTCCTTTGCGATGGTTGTGCTTTTCAAGACAACCGCGACAGTAAATTTCGCCCAGGGGATGATGGGCACGGCAGCTGTCTTCGTCGCCTTGACTGTAATGGTCGAGTTCGGCGCCTCCCTTGTCGTGGCCGTCGTGATGGGGTTGTTGTTCAGCACAGTCTTGGGCGTGGTCACCTTCTACGCCGTCATCCGTCCCAAGCCGAGGGCGGACAAGACGAATGTGATCATCAGAACGCTGGCCCTGTCGCTCGTACTGGCAGCATTCATAGACCGATTCAAGGGAGTCGGCCAACCGTTTCAGTTTCCACAGCTTGTGACCTCCGGCAGCGTCGGTATTCTTGGGGTTCGCATCGACTATTCCCTGATGGAAACGGTCGCCGTGGCAGCGATTCTCCTCGGTGGTTTCAGTCTCTTCTTCAGATTCTCCGGCGCTGGTCTGCTACTTCGCGCGGTGGCCGAGTCCCGCGAAACGGTCAGGTTGCTCGGCGTCCGGAGCGACCGATTGTGTGCGATAGCTTGGGGGATCAGCAGCTTCTTGGCCGCAATCGTAAGCCTCTTGGCCGCCAACCACGCCTACGTCTCGACATTCATGCTCGAGGGCTACTTGCTCTATGCCTTTACGGCAGCGATCGCTTTCGGGCTCACGAGCCTGACCGGGGCGGTCATCGGCGGCGTCAGCGCAGGTATCGTCAGCAATGTAGTGGCAACCTACTTTGGGCCCGACGCGGCCAACCTCGTCATCTTCGTGGCACTCATCACCGTCCTGGTCATTCGTCCCCAGGGAGTTTTCGGAGAGCGGAGCGTACATCGTGTTTGAGCACTCGATACCGCGACAGCAGCGAAGGTCCCCTTATCGGTACTGGGGCCTGTCCGCGACACTTGTAGCGCTTGCAGCCCTCGGGATGATCATTCGTGACCCCTCGTGGCAGTACATTCTTATACTCGGTATGGCATGGGGCACCGTGGCCGTCGGGATGAACCTGTGGCAGGGGCACCTCGGCGAGATCTCGTTCGGCCATGGTGCTTTGGTCGCCGTTGCCGCGTATACCTGGACAGTCGCGAGGACCGCGGGGATGTCGCCGTTTCCGGCGCTCGTTGTCTGCCTGGGCGTCACCCTGGTTGCGTGCGGGATCGTTGCGCTGGCAGTGGTCCAACTTTCGCATTTCGGTTCGGCAGTGGCCACGTTCTTTCTGGCGTTTGTCGTGGCGGCCGGCCTACAGTCGAGTGCGTTCGTCAGTCTTACGGGTAGCCAGTCTGGTCTGCTGGTTCCGGAGCTCCTCGTTCTCGGCGTCGACCTCGGAAACGGCGCTGGGCTGTATTTTCTTGCGCTCTGCTTCTTGGCGCTCGTTCTCTTCACCTCCTCAAGTTTCGGCAGTGGAAGGCGCGGGCACGAGCTACGGCTGATTCGCTCGAGCGAGCAGGTTGCTTCCTTGCTGGGCGTCAGGGTCAAGCACGCCAAATGGACCGCGTTTGTCTTTACAGGACTCGGTGCAGCGTTGGCAGGAATTGTCATCTCCCAAGGGCTTACGGTGATCACCCCAGATTCGTTCGGGGTGGCGGCGTCCATCACGCTGGTCGCGATGGTTGTCGTGGGTGGGCAGGGAACCTTGTCGGGCCCATTGCTC
The DNA here is from genome assembly GCF_015654185.1 of Rhodococcus sp. M8. Taxonomy (NCBI): domain Bacteria; kingdom Bacillati; phylum Actinomycetota; class Actinomycetes; order Mycobacteriales; family Nocardiaceae; genus Rhodococcus; species Rhodococcus sp. M8. Next base: position 2,544,961 of record NZ_CP064065.1, on the reverse strand, counting down.
GGTGGGCTGTTCTTCGCAGTGTTGCCTGCCGTGTTTCACGGCGCTCCTGAGAACCAGGCCCTATACGCAAGCATCACCTTCCTTGTCTTTGTCGTGCTGGCTCCGGCAGGGATTCTGGGTGCGCTGTCGAAGTGGAATGGTGGAGTTCACTTGTGGGGGAAAGGCACTGTCGCGCGGCGAGCACCCGAGCGTTCCGGCACTGCGGTGGACATGACCGGCGATCTCGATAGCGCTGACGCCGGCGAACCCTCATCCCAGGATCTCGATCGTACGGCGCTGGGCCGGGGCCAGAATTCTGCGGAAGGTACCGCGACTGCAAGGACCGAGGTCGCCGCGATCGAGCTTGCCGGCGTTGGTGTCGCTTTTGATGGGGCGCAGGTACTTCATGGAGTCGATCTCGCGGTAGGGCACGGTCGGATCCATGCCTTGATCGGTCCAAACGGCGCCGGTAAGACAACGTTGATCAACACGGTCACCGGCCTGCTCCGACCGACAAGTGGCGAGATCAGGATCAATGGTCGCGAAACCACCACGATGTCGCCACCAGAAATCCGTGCGACGGGAGTCGGACGCACCTTTCAGAATCCCTCGCTCGTTGATGACTTGTCCGCGGTGGAGAACGTTGCCCTAGGTCTTTTGCATCAGCACCGTCGCTGGCTGCTGGTAGATCTGTTGCGCCCGACGCCCGGCCGAAAAACGGATGCCGATATTCGAACCAGGTGCGAGGAGGCCTTGTTTCTCGTCGGCGTGTCCGAGTCTGTGTGGAACAAGAGGGCAGATGAAATCTCTCTGGCTGACAGGAAACTGGTCGACCTGGCCAGGTCCTTTGTGTCGGAGCCGAAGGTCTTGTTGCTCGACGAACCCACAGCCGGACTGGGTGAACATGAGATCCACTGTGTGGAGAATGCGATTCGAAAACTACGCAGCAGTGGGAGAGTCACGATTCTACTCGTCGCCCACCATATTGCGTTCGTGCGGCGAGTAGCCGATACCGTCACGGTACTGGACGGCGGGGAGGTTTTGGCCTCCGGAGAACCAAATCACGTCACACGCGACGAGCGGGTACTGGAAGCCTTCGTCGGCAAGCCGGTCGAACTGCCGGACCCGGAGCGTGAATCGGACTCCAACCCAGTCCAGTCAACCGCGGTCCGCGTGGCTGAGTCAGTTGGCGCCCAATCTTCCTCGACGAACCCTCAGGCGGAATCGCTCAGCGTGAATCTGTCGTCACAAGGCTTGGTGGTTACCGACCTGACCGTCGGATACGGACCCACGCGCGTTCTCGACAAGGTTTCCCTGAATGTCTCCCGCGGAGAACTCGTCGGCCTTACAGGCAGGAACGGCGCGGGAAAGACGACGCTACTACGCGCACTGTCCGGAGTGATCCCCCGCGGAGACGGTCTTATCACCATGGATTCGACGCCGCTTCCTTCGTCGCCAGTGGCGGCGGCCAGATCTGGGTTGATCCACGTACCCGAGGGCCGGGGCGTAGTCGGATCGCTTTCTGCGCTGGCCAATCTGCAGGTCGGCGCCTTGGCGGTCGGCCACAGATTGACGAATGAGGACCTAGACCAGATTTTGGACCGGTTCCCGGGACTCAGACCCCTGTTGGACCGCCCCGCAGGGCTATTGAGCGGCGGTCAACAACAGATGCTGGCGATAGCCCGGGGACTTGCCGCCGAACCTTCCATTCTGATGGTGGACGAACTCAGTCTGGGGCTATCGCCCAAGGCGACAAGCGAAGCGCTACAGGTGTTGTCGGCCCTGGCCCGCGAAAACGGCGAGGGTGTGCTTGTCGTCGATCAGAATATCCAAACGCTTTCGAGTGTTTGTGATCGGTTGTACGTCCTGAGGGATGGGTCTGTCGTCGAACTCGAGGGAGACGCCGGATCGATTCACCAGTTGCAGGATGTCTATTTCTAACCTCAATACCGGTAGGCGTCGTTTCCGAAGGGGGCGGGTCTGTCCACCTGGCGATTTGCCGTCGTCGGCCTCTGTAGGCAGCGCTGGGTGAGGCCGACTGAATTAGCGCGCGTTTTCGGAGTGAATGATGACTCACCCTCTGTGACCTGGTAGTTGATCCGCACGCTGTACTGTCCTGCCCGGTCGCCGGAAAGCTCCTCCAGGCAGTTACCTGGCGGCACTCGTCGGTCGTTGACGTCGGTGGCCGCGTCGGTGACCAGGAGATTGTGGTGCGAACACCCACGCAGAGCCAGTGCTCGCCCTACGTCTACCGGGTGGCCGGGCGGGAGGTGCCGATCGTCGACGGTACTGAGCTCGGGAAGGGTGAGGTGTTCGTTCGACAGCTCGACGAGTTTTCAGGACGATTGCGATGACTGGTGAGGGGACCGCGATCGCCGCAAGGTCTGACACTCCCTCTGTCTGTCCGCTGTATCCCTGGGGGTAACCCTCTGTCTCCCAGGGATACTCCTGTCCGAGGGCGGGTGGGCGCAGCACTCGAGTGATCGGGCGGTTATTCGATCGCGTAGCCGATTAGGTCGGCAGCTCCGGCCAACCGTGATGCGAATCCCGGGTGGTCGAGGGGAAGGGTCATCTCGGGCCGATCCGGGAACGCCTGGGCGGCGGGCGTGAAGAGGGCGACGCACAGTCCACCGGCGAATCGGCCTCGGTAGGCGAGCCCGTCGAGATCCGGGTGGGCGGCGCGGATGGTGCGTGCCCACCGATTTCCTGACAGACCCGATCAGGCCCGTCGGGATACAGCCGATAGGCGACCGCGTCTCAAGAGGCCGGTGTTGGGTGCGGGCGTCGGCGGTGCGTGGACGGGGGCTGGGCGCTGGTTATGAGCGCACGTGCATTCGTTCTCCTTGGGGGCCGAAGATGGCGAGCACTTCGCAGGGGGTGGGTCCGGGGTTGCCGATCCAGTGCGGTGTGCGGGTGTCGAATTCGACCACTTCTCCGGGTTCGAGCACCATGTCGCGGCTGCCCAGGATCAGGCGCAGTCGGCCGTTGAGTACATAGAGCCACTCGTAGCCTTCGTGGGTTTGCAGCGTCGGGTGGGCGACGTCGTCGATGGTGGGCAGCACCATTTTGAAGGACTGCAGGCCCCCGGGCCGGCGGGTCAAGGAGAGGAAGGTCCGTCCGTGCCGGGTCACCGGCTTGGACCGGATTCTGGGGTCGCCGGTGTCCGGGGCGTCGACGAGTTCGTCCAGTGCGACCCGGTGGGCGCGGGCCAGTGGAAGCAACAGCTCGAGGGTGGGCTTGCGCTGTCCGGATTCCAGTCGGGAGAGAGTGCTGAGCGAGATGCCGGTCTCCTCCGCCAGATCGCTCAGGGTGGCTTCCCGCTCGAGTCGAAGCTGTCGCAGTCTCGGGCCCACGTTCTTCAAGACGTCCTGGTCTTCCATGTCGCTCAGTGTGCCGGAGTTTTGCCATTACGGCAAGGATGTTTGCCATATCTCGGGAGGGGTCTGCACCCTGGAGACATGACGGAGAACGAGAGTTTCGATGTGGTGGTGGTCGGCGGCGGCGCTGCCGGTTTGAGTGGTGCGATGGTGCTGGGGCGGTCCGGTCGCCGGGTGCTGGTGCTCGACGCGGGTGAGCCTCGCAATGCTCCGGCCGAGCACGTCCACAACTATCTCGGCCGGGAAGGGGTGCCCCCGCTCGACCTGCTGGCCGACGGCCGGGCCGAGGTGGCGGCGTACGGGGTGGAGCTGGCGAGCGACCGCGTGACGGCCGTGACCCGCACCGAGCACGGTTTCGCCGTGGCCACCGGCAGCGGACGCGAAATCGCCGCCCGGCGGGTGCTGGTCACCACCGGGGTGGTGGACGAGCTGCGCGATGTCCCCGGCCTCGCCGAACGCTGGGGCCGCGATGTGCTGCACTGCCCCTACTGCCACGGCTGGGAGGTGCGCGGTCGAGCGATTGCGGTACTGGCGACCAGCCCGGTCGCGGGACACCAGGGTCTGCTCTGGCGCCAGCTCACCGACGACGTCGTCCTCGTCGTCGCAGACGGGGTCGAGCTGCCGGCCGCCGACGTGGAGCGGATGGCCGCGATCGGCGTGCGGATCGAGCACGGCACTGCGCGGGAGGTCGTCACCGACGGCGACCGGCTGATCGGGGTGCGCCTGGCCGACGGCTCGCTGCTCGAGCGCGAGGCGATCGTGGTGGCCTCCCGGCCGCAGGTATGCCTCGACTTCCTGACCTCTCTCGGCCTGGAGCCGCAGCACGTCGAGTGGGGCGGGGTGCCGGTGGGGTCGGTGATTGCGGTCGACCCGGTGGGGGCGACCGCGGTGCCGGGCCTGTACGCGGCCGGCAACGCCACCGACATCGGCATGACCCTGATCGGCGCGGCCGCTCACGGCACCCGGGTGGGAGCGTTCGTCAACGCCGACCTGGCCGCCGAGGACGCCGACCGCGCGGTCGTCGAGCGCCGGGCCGAGCTGTTCGAGCAGCCCGCCTGGGAGGATCGCTACTCCGGGGAGCGGGTCTGGAGCGGACGCGTCAACCCCCAGCTCGAGGCCGAGGCCTCGTCCCTGACACCCGGACGGGCCCTGGACGTGGGCTGTGGTGAGGGCGCCGACACGGTCTGGCTGGCCGGCCGCGGCTGGTCGGTCACGGCCCTGGACTTCGCGGTCGCCGCCCTGGAGAAGACGGCCACGCACGCAGCCGAGGCCGGCGTCGGTGACCGTGTCACCACGCTTGCCGCCGACGTCCGCAGCTGGCAGCCCGGCCAGCAGCGATGGGATCTGGTGTCCTCGCAGTTCCTGCATCTTCCCGACGGCGGGATGGTCGAGCTGACCCGGCGCCTCGGCTCCGCGGTCGCCCCCGGTGGCACCTTGCTGGTGGTCGGTCACCACCCCGACGACCTGGCGACCGGGCTGCGCCACGGTCACCACTGGTTCCTCTTCACCCCCGAGGCGCTGATTCCGGCGCTCGAGGACGGGCAGTGGGAGGTCGAGCTCTGCGAGGTCCGGTCCCGCACCACGGCCCACCCGCACTCCGGGGTGCAGGTCACCGTCCGCGACTCGGTGCTGCGGGCGCGACGACGCGGCTGAGCCGGAACGGTCGTGACGAGACAGGCCATCGACCGTGCGGTCGACACCCGCGACGGCGCGCCGACGGCCGCCGTTGCCGAGGTGACCCCACCGCCGGCACCTCCGGCCGGCGGTGCGCCCCGCACAGCAGACCATCGCGCAACTGCTGGCGTTCCTCGACAGCGCCGACCTCGCTCCGGTCGTCAAGGCGGCCGCCCAACTCGAGATCACCCACCCGGAGTGGACCTTCGCGGTCTTGGCCGATCAGACCGGGGCCAAGGCGACGAGCACAGCCTCGCACCGGTACAAGAAGGCCAGGACATCGCTCGCGCCGCCGGATTCAGCATCCCGCCGCTGCCCGACTTGGGCGAAACCCTCGCCGGCAAGGGCGTCGTCGATGTGGACGCGATACCGTTCCGGGCGCGCGCGGAGCTGGTGGTGCGCTGACGGCCGGCACAACCCCTATGCCGCCTCGGTGTCCGTCTACGACGAGGACGACTACCGGCGGATGCGGCTACTGGTGACCGACGACGGCAAGGCCGGCGCCGCACTGCACGGCGACGAGATCGTCTCGGTGTCCGCCCACCGGGACTGCACCCACCCGCGCGCGGCACGCGCGATGGTCCGGTACGCCACCGCGCTCGATGGCCGCCGTCTGGACTGTGTCGACACCGTGCTGCCGGACCTGTATGCCGAGGCCGGGCTCGTGCCCGCCGCGCGAGTGCGGTGGAACGACGACTACGCCCCTGCCGGCTGGGACTACGACAACTTCCGCGCCTTCAACCAGGGCCGCCGGGACGTGGTGTTCCTGGCCGACGACCCCGACCGGGTCGGCGGCAGGTATCCCCGGGGGCTATGAGCTTGCGTCTGCCGTGACGTACCCGCCCGTACCATCCCCCGTGCACTCGATAGCCGTTCTTCACGCAGGCCAGGTGCGATCGCGGTGACGGGTTCGGGGGGCCGCAATCGGCGACAAGAGAGACCGGACACGGACATGCCGGAGGTGGTTCCTAAGCTGGAGTTGCCCGGTTTCCGTCGACGGGCGGAAGGACGTCCGCAGGGTGAGTGGAGTGGGTGTGGAGCCGAGGGTGAGCGAACCTGAACTCAGGGATCGCGTGCAACGCCTGCTCGCCTTTCTGGCCGAGCTCGTCAAAGCACGGAGCGCACCTGTCCGCACCCTCGACAAACACCGTGCCGTGCTGTCGCTCGACGAGAAAAACCTCGACGTCGGCCTGAGCGCCGATGCCGCGGCAGGAGACGTCTTCCTCCGCGCACGGCGCGTTGTCCTCGAAGATCCACCGCGTCCCCCCGCGCTGGTCGCGAAGTATGTGCAGGGGGCAATCGACAACTCTGCCGCCGAACCCACACTCGACCCACAGGCCCCCGACGCCGTCGACGGCGTCGAGATCTGGTTGGCGCAATGGCGGGCGTGGGCGGCTGTGGATCGGGAACGACGGCCCGCGTCGCAGCTGTACACGTTCCTGCAGCACGCGATGCTGAACCTCGACGCCCAACCGGAATCGCTCGAGCTCGTCGTCGCATCGGGGTTGCTGCACCTCTCCGACGATGTCGCAGGCGCGCGGGTGCACACGCACTTGATCACCCAGTCCGCCCTCATCGAGCGGCACGAGGAATCCGGCGACCTGCTGGTCCGGCTGAATCCCGACGCCGTCCCGTCGCTCGAAGACACCCAGCTCCTCACCGGATTGGAAGTGTTCGATCCATCGAGTACCCGCGACCTGCACCAATCCCTCGCGACTCAGGTCGCGTCGCCCCTCGACCCCGCGGCTCGGGTGTTTCTCAAGGACTGGACCGACCGGGCACTTACAGTGCGCGTGGACGTCGTCGACCAGGCGGAGGAGGCATCGTCGCCCGAGGCGTTCGTGAGACCGTCGCCGGCTCTGGTGCTCCGCAAGCGCGGCGCCTATGCGCTCATCGAGTACTACAACCGCATGAGCGAGGCCGTCGCCGACGAGTCGAACCAGGTGCCGCTGGGTCTGGCGCAACTCGTCGAAGCGATCGAACCGGCCGACCGTGTCGCATGGCTCGACCGCATCGGCACACCGTCCGCGCTGTTCGCCGATGAGCCGTTGTTCCCGTTGCCCGCGAACGATGAGCAGCGCGACATCCTCGATCGCCTCACCGGCGACAGCGGCGTCGTGGTCGAAGGCCCACCCGGTACTGGTAAGACACACACCATCGCCAACCTGGTGTCCGCGCTGCTCGCGGGTGGCCAGCGCGTGCTGGTCACCAGTGAGAAGGCTCAGGCGCTGCGTGTACTGCGCGACAAACTTCCGCTCGAACTGCAAGAACTGTGTGTGGCGGTGACCGACCCGGCGCGGGGAGGGTCTGCGGAGCTCAACCGCAGTGTCAGCGAGATCGCTACCCGCAAGGCGCAATTCAACGGGCGGCGCGCAGCGCAGCGCATCGACGAACTCACCACGCAACGCAACGACGTGCTCAACCGTCGGGCGATCCTGACGGAACAGATTCGGCAGACGCGCGCGCAGGAGACGGTCGTTCACACCGCGGTCGCCGCCGGTTATGAGGGGACGGTCGCGTCGATCGTCCGGAGGGTCCGCGCACAGGAATCCGGACAGGGGTGGCTGCCCGTACCGCTGTTCACCGACGCCCCACCTCTGAGCGTCGACGAATTCATCACCCTCCATGCGCTTCATCAGCGGTCGAGCGTCGAGCGGGCGCGTCGGCGGCACCAAGCGTTCCCCGACTTGTCCCTGCCCACCCAGAGAGAGGTACAGGACGCGTGCGCCGCGGTCGCACAGGCATCGCAGGACGTGACCGGCGAAATGCCGGAGTTGCTGCGGGTACTCGAGGGCGCCTCACCCGACATACTGGCCCGTATCCGCGATCTCTGTGAACAACTGCAGGGCGCTCTGCACGATGCAGAACGGCTCGACCTGGGATTTCAACGCGTGGCCGACGATGTCCTGTCGGGGAGGGCGCAGCACCTGTGGGGAAAGACCGCCGAGTTCGTAGGTCTCGTGCAGGCCGCGCAGGAGGCCGATCGCGTCGTCGGTGCCAGCACGGTGGCAACGCCGGTGACCGGGCGGCTCGCGTTCGAGGCGTATGACGCGCTGGCTCGCAAGCTGGAGGCGGGGGACACATGGCGCAGTGGCTTCTCCCGGTTCCGGAGGAGTGACGAGCAGTCGGCGGTCGAGGCGCTCGGCGAGCCTGCGACCGTCGACGGGGTCGCGGCCACTACCGCCCACTCGGTGCGTATCGTCGCCGAGCACCTCCGTGCGCTCGACGCGGTGCGGGTCGTGGGGATCGTCCTGCGCGATCTCGGTATCGACATCGCACTCGACGAGTCACGCAGCCGTGCCATCGGCACCCTGGCACTGATCAACCGGGACCGTGGCATCGTGGACAACCTTGTCACACGGGTACGGGATGTCGAATCGGCGTTACGAGACATCCACCCTGGTGCGCCGCGGCTTGTGAGTGTCGAACAGGCGCGGTCGGTTGCGGAGTCGGCGCGGGAAATCGCCGCGGTCGGCACTGCGCAAGCCAGCAAGGCCTGGCTCGAATCCGTCGGCCTGTATGTGCGGGGCCAGATCGCCGGGGGAGCGTCGCCCGAAGGGCGCGCCCTGGCACGGGCCTTCCACGATGCGGACTTCGACGGTATCAATGCAGCTTTGGATGCATGGGATCGTGCGGCCGGTGAACAGCGGGAGGAGCTCGAACTCTTGTCGCTGCACGCGCGTTTGACCGACGCCGCACCGGCGCTCGCGCAGGCCATCGCCGAAGATCCGTCGTGGCCGCAGTGGCCGGTTCGTCTGGCAAACATCGAGAGCGCGTGGGCGTGGCGTCGCGCAGAGCAGTGGGTGCGGAACGTCAACGAGGGGCGTGACGACGGGCAGTTCGAACGTGACCTCGACGCGGTCGAGAAAGACATCTCGCGGTTGACCACGCAGCTCGTCGCGGAGAAGGCGTGGAGCGCGTGTCTCGACCGCACGACCGCCGAGCAGGTCCAGGCCCTGCACTCGTACCGCGACCATGTCGCGAGTATCGGAAAGGGTACCGGGAGATATGCAGAGCGTTATCGGGCTGCAGCGCGTGAGGCCATGCAGGTCGCGCAGGGTGCGGTGCCGGCGTGGGTGATGCCGTTGCAGCAGGTGCTGTCTTCGGTTCCGCCTGTACAGAACCTGTTCGATGTCGTCATTGTCGATGAAGCAAGCCAGGTCGACATCAGTAGCTTGTTCCTGCTGTGGTTGGCGCCGCGTGTGATCGTGGTCGGGGACGATAAGCAATGCGCGCCGAGTGCGGTGTCGTTGGGTGCGCTCGACGGAGTGTTCCGTCGTCTCGATTCATCCCTGCCCGACATCCCGAAGTACTTGCGCGATAGTTTCACTCCCCGCTCGAGCATGTTCTCGTTGTTGCGGTCGCGGTTCGGGAGCATCGTCCGGTTGCGTGAGCATTTCCGATCGATGCCGGAGATCATCGCCTGGTCGAGTGAACAGTTCTATGCAGACGACCCCCTGGTTCCGTTGCGGCAGTATGGGTCCGACCGCCTTCCGCCCCTGCGCACCACCTACGTCGACGGTGGTGTCGTCACCGGACAGAACTCGACGTTGACGAACCGTGTCGAGGCCGGTGCCCTCGTCGACACTGTGGTGCAGTGTGTCGAAGACCCCGCCTACGACGGGAAGACCTTCGGCGTGGTGGTTTTGCAGGGGCAGTCGCAGGTCGACGTCATCCAGAACGAACTGCTCGACCGGCTCACCCCGCACCAATGGGACGAACGCAGACTCCGTGTCGGCACGCCTCCGGATTTCCAAGGGGACGAGCGGCACGTGGTGTTTCTGTCCATGGTGGTCGCGCCCGACCAGAACATCGCGGCGATGACGAGGACCGAATACCAACGACGGTTCAACGTCGCCGCATCGAGGGCACAGGACCAGTTGTGGTTGTTCCATTCGCGGACCGTCGACACGTTGCGGCCGACGGACCTGCGGCATTCGCTGCTCACCTACCTGCAGTCGACGTCGCCGATGCCTGCGGCGCCGATGCCGGCGGGTGTGACGGGTGAGGAGCGGCACGAGGCATTCGACAGTCTCTTCCAGCAGGAGGTGTTCCTCGACATCGCTGCCCGCGGATATCACGTGAACCCCCGGGTGGAGGTGAACGGTCACGTCATCGATCTGGTGGTGACCGGTGCGGCAGGCAAGCTGGCTGTGGCGTGCGACGGCGAGCAGTGGCACACCACTCCCGACCGGCAGCGCGCCGACCTCGAGCGTGAACGTGAACTGCGCCGCAGCGGCTGGAGGTTCTGGAGGGTCCGCGAATCCGAGTACTACCTCGACCCGGACGCGTCGATGTCGGGGCTGTGGGGCGAGCTCGAGCGGCGCGGCATTACCTCCGAGGGTGCGGATGCCGGTGCGGTGTCCGACGTCGAGCGTTCCGGATTCACCGAGTCGTCGGTGGCCACGCCGGTGTCGTCATCGCTGGCTGACACCATTGTGGAGGCACTCGGGAGTGAGGAATATCCGGTCGTCGAGCTTGCCGATCGGCTCGAGATGGACTGGACGGTCGTTCTCGCGGTGCTGGAAGAGCTCGTCGTCACCGGGCGGGTCGACGCGTTCGTTGCGCCAGGGCAACGGACGAACTATCGGGTTGCGGGTGTAGTCGATCGCACTGCCGACGATGTTGCCGGCTTCTGACCGAATCGGATGATCGGACGATTCGTAGGCCGGGTTTCGAGACGTTGGTGCCGCTGACCTCGCGTGGATCGTCGCAATGCCGGAGTTCGACCTCGTGAGCAGGAGTGGTGACGACCAGTTCGTCGCCCGGCGCTATGTCTTCGTGTCTCATACTCGAGGCACGCGGGTGTGGACCTACGGTCGTGCCGGTTTCCTGAGCTCAGGACGCGGACTGTCCACCACTGTTTTCTGCTGGCCAAGCTCGACGCCGAACCGGACCGGCGGTCGGTCGGGGACGTCTTCGGCGCCCAGCCCGTCCCGGGATCCGGTCCCGACGACGCGTCAGCAGGCCGAAGCCGAGATCAAGGCCCTGGCCGGCGCCCGGCCCGGGGAATGGGTCACCTGGAAGGTCTACGACCGCAGCCGCCGCCAGTTGGCCAGCGTCGCCGCCCGGACCTGCGCACCGGCAGGATCGCCGCGGTGCGCAGATCCGGGCTGCACATCGACTCCCGCGTCACCCCGACCGCGGACGGCCGCTTCGTCGTGGAGATCGCCCACACCGCCGAGAACGCTTCCTGAACAGGGAAAATGCACGTCCCCTCGCCGTTCGGTGCCAGACCGTCCCCTCCGGGGCCGCAGGACAACGGCGCGGGACGTCGGGTTCGGCACCCGGTGCGGGGGTACGGCACACTTTCGGGCATGACTTCTGTGGGGAGCCCGGTGTGGAACAGCAGTGCGCCGATGATCATGTGGGCCTTCGCCGAGGGGTTCGACTTCGCCGGCACGAGGGTCCACCCGATCACCACCCACGCCGTGAGCGGGCTCGGGAACATCCCGGACGATTACGAACAAGCTTGTCGCGGAGCAACTCTGGGTGAGAGTCTGGCCGTTCGGGGCGAAGAGGTCCGCGATGCCGGCGGCGCAGTCGACTCCTGGCTGCAGCGCACCGGCCTGCTCTGACTGCCTGCCGCACCCGCGGCTGTCACATCACCGCTCGCAGGGCGAGCCGGATCGAAGGAAACGGAAGATGCGGATCGACCCGCGTACTCCACCACGAAGAACCCGCCCGAACAGTTCCACGGCGACGTGTGGCTGGACCCGATTGCCTTCCCCCGCGAGGACGGTCAGCGGATGATCGTCGCGAAAGTCCGGTTCGCGCCCGGCGCCCGCACCGCCTGGCACTCGCACGCCCGCGGCCAGACGCTGCACGTTACACAGGGCGCGGCGTGGGTGCAGTCCCGTGGCGGGGAAAAGATCGAGGCGTACCCCGGCCGGACGATCTACTGCCCGCCCGGCGAGGAACATCGGCACGGTGCGGCCGCCGACTCGTTCATGGAGCATCTGGCGATGCTCGACGACGCCGACAGCCCGGCGACGACCACGACGTGGCTCGAGCACGTCACCGACGAGGAGTGCAACGGCTGATGAAGGCGGGGAACGACGTCGAGGCGGCGGTGCGCGACTACGAACAGCAGCGCGACGCGATGGTCGCCGGCGACGCGGTCGCGCTCGGCGAACTGCTCGATGAAGATTTCACACTCACGCACATGGCCGGGTACGAGCAGTCGAAGGCCGAATGGTTGGCCGACGTCGCCTCCGGCCGGACGCGGACGGAGGCCACCATCCGGGGCGGGCACGGCACCTGGCCGCTGCAGCTCGAGATCCACTACACCGCCCGCGACGGCCGGTGGGTGGCGGCGTACACCCTCGCGTCCACCTGGGTGGGTCAGCCGCGGCGTAGGGCGCGGCCATCGGGCAGGGTGCGGCCGCTCAGAAGCGCCACCAGGCGTCCGCTGTCGGTCCGCACGACCTTCCCGCCTCCCCAGCTCCAGTCGATGTCGGCAGCCTCGAGCCGGACGTCGGTCAGGTCGACCCCGAACAGTGCGCCGTTCACGGCGGTGAGCTGGTCGAGGACGGCGACCACGGCCTCGACCGGCGCAACCGTCGGCCGGTCGAGCGCGACCGTGACGTCGAGGGAGTGGATGACTGCATGGCTGAGCGCCCCGGCCGCCCCGCCACCCGGCGGCTGCCACTCGTGCAGCAGCGGCGACCGGAGGTGGGCCAGGTGGTCGGCGACCGGCAGGGAGGCGTCGCGGGCGGCTACGGTGTTGGACAGCAGGGTGAAGTCGCCGCCTGCCGCCGCCATCTCGGCTCCGAACTGCTCGGGTGTGAGCCGCGCCGGCATCGTTACGTGCGCGACCACGTGGCGGACCTGCCACGTCGCGCAGAGCGACGGGGTGTCCCAGGTCTCGGTGGGCGCGGAGTCGAGCAGGTCGGCGAGGCCGTCGTATGTTGGCGGTACCCCGGACTGCAGGTTGTTCACGGTCGGTCCCCTTTCATTCAGTGGAGCAAGGTGCCCCGCCGCCGAGCCGGACGTCCTTGCATCGCGCCGCCTGTAGAGGTTGAGACTCCACGGGCCGGTCAAACTCATCGGAGAGTGGCCAAGCCGAAGTCGCCAAGGTGTGCGACCTGCCTGACACCTATCCCGAAACTCGCCGCGGAGGGCTACGCCGAGTACCGCGCCACATCGACTTCATGAACGTGCTGGCCGAGCAGTTCGGTCTCGACGATCATGCGCTGCAGTACCCACAGGCGGGGAATATCAGGGACCGCAGGGTGCCTCACGATCCTCTGGATGGGTGAGGTGACGACGTCGCCGGATCGCTGTTCTCGACCGCCAGGGAGAGCACTGCCTCCGCCAACGCCTGCAGGGATTCGGTAGCCAAAGTGGTGTCCCGGTCGGCGGTCAGCCGGCGCACAACTGCTCGCGCACGATTCTCTCGTAGTGCTCGGCAGTCAGGCATGCCTGACGACGCAATCGGAAAGGGGGCCAGAGCCGACTCCGGCCTGCCGTCGACAGGCCGGATCGACCATCCGGAAAACGGCATCGATCTGGTGACCGGACTACGTAGCGACACGCCGTCCTGCCGACACCGGACTCGTTGCACGGCCGCGTAGGTATCTCTCAAACACGGAGGTGAGGGACGTTGTCCGACGAGACGCAGCGGGATATCGGGTCGATCAGACTGCCGCAATGGGGCCGTGTCGAGCGAGGCGGTGGCATTGTGGGCTTCACAGTTGAGGGTGTAATCGCTGGCTGGATGTTGGCTGGCGCGTCGGTCCCGGGGCAGCGATGCGCAAACGCAGCCGGAGGCCCGATCTTGTGTCACCGTTCGCAGTGGACTTCTTCGAGTACCCGCTCATATCGGTCAATGGCGCACCCGATAGCGCAGGTGAAGCACCCGGTTGCCCTGAATCACCACGTCGGGATCCTCCAACAGGTGCTGTGCGTGGACCGACCCGAAGTAGCGCTTGCCGGACCCGAACACGACGGGTACGACGTCCATGCGCACCTCGTCGACCAGGCCCGCGGCAAGCACCTGGCCACCGACGTCGCCACCGGCGACCTCGACGATGTGGTCACCCGCGAGCTCCTGCGCCTTGGCCACGGCTGCCTCGACGCCGTCGACGAAGTGAAACGGCGCCTCGGGGGCCCAGCCCTCGGGCTTCGGCCGGTGCGTCACGACGACCACGTGGTCGACCCCGCCCGGAGGCTTCCCCTCCCAGCCGTCCGTCATGTCGAAGACGTGGCGGCCGACGATTGTCGCCCCGATCTGGTCCCAGTACGGCCGGGTGTAGTCGTAGGACGTCTGCGACACCTTCACCTCGCCGCTCTCGTCCAACGGGACGTCACCGCTGGACAACCAGTCGAACAGCGGTCCGGGCTGGTCGTTCTCGTCCGCGACGAAGCCGTCCACCGACACCGAGCTGTACATGACCACCTTGCCCACGGGGCTCTCCTTAGACCTCGACGTGCTTGACGCTACCCCTGGGGCGGGCTGTGCCTGCCCTGATCTGACCGTGTTCTGCCGACTCGACGAGCTCGGTCTCGAAGTGACCAGGCCGCGGTTCGAGCCGGACCGTGCTGTCTTGGCCTGTCGCGTCGTCGAACCCGACGGGTCGGATGAGAGGTGGTGTCGCCGCTGCGGATGCGAGGGATCGTCGCGCGACACCGTAACCCGGCGTCTGGCGCACGAGCCGCTGGGTTGGCGGCCGACCACGCTGGTGGTCCCGATCCGTCGCTATCGGTGCTCCAGCTGCGAGCATGTGGCGCCAGGACACCAGCCTGGCTGCTGAGCCGCGGGCGAAGCTCTCGCGAGGTGGTCTGCGGTGGGCACTCGAAGGCGTCGTGCGCCAGCACCTGACCGTCGCGCGTGTCGCTGAAGGACTCGTGGGCGCCTGGAACACCGCCAACGACGCCGTCCTGGCCGAGGGCAAGCGGGTCCTGATAGACGATCCGCACCGGCTCGACGGCGTCCACGTTCTCGGCGTCGATGGATCCCCGCAGCGGTCGCGGTGATGGATCCCTTCCACGGGGTCCGCGTAGCCGGTGGCGTGCTCGACAAGTGCCGGCGTCGGGTCCAACTCGCGATCCACGGCCACTGCGGTCACAAGGACGACCCGCTCTACGCCGCCAGGAGGACCCTGCACACCGGCGCCGACCTACTCACCGACAAGCAGAAGGACCGACTCACCGCCCTGTTCGCCGCCGAAGAGCATGTCGAAGTCGAGGCGACTTGGGGGATCTACCAGCGGATGATCGCCGCCTACCGTCACCTGGATCGAACGAAGGGGCGCGAGCCGATGCAGAACCTGATCGGGTCGGTCAGCGCCGGCGTTCCCGCTGCGTTGAGCGAGGTGATCACGCTGGGCCGAACGCTGAAGAAGCGCGCCGTCGACGTGCTGGCATACTTCGACTGACCCGGCACCAGCAACGGCCCAACCGAGGCGATCAACGGACGACTCGAACACCTCCGCGGCTTCGCCCTCGGGTTCGGCAACCTCACCAACTACATCGCCGGCCCGCTACTCGAGACCGGTGGCTTCAGGCCGCTGCTACACCCTGGATTATGAAGAGCCGCATTGTGCCCTGGCTCGTTTACGACGATGTGGGCGAGGTGATCGAGCCAGTTCGGCGGCATCTGGCTGATTGTGTTGCCCCATCGAATCAATTTTCGCGACAGTGCGTTTGAGGAGCAAGGTCACCAAGGGGCCAGGCTCGCGGACGGCGGGGCTCGCGCTGGCGTTCACGGTGATCGAGGCCGCTGAGGCACGCTGGCGCGCCGTGAACGCGCCGCACCTGGTCGCCCTCGTTCGGGCCGGAGCCGTGTTCGAGAAAGGAAGACTCATAGAACGACCGGTTGATGCGTCAACTACGAAGGAGGTCGCCCGACGCTCGCCCATCCACAACGATTTGACAATAACTCGTGTGGTGTCGCGATGAGTTCTGCCCTCCGGTGCAGTCTGAACTGCATGGGCAAACTCATCTATGGCTTCAACGTGTCGGTGGACGGGTACATCGCCGATGCACAAGGCAACATCGACTGGACCGATCCGAGCGAAGAACTGCACCAGTACTGGAACGACTTCGAGCGGGAGACCGCCCTGTCGTTCTACGGGCGGCGGCTCTACGAACTGATGTCCGCGTACTGGCCGACTGCCGACAAGGCCCCGGACGCCACCCCTCTGATCGTCGACTTCGCCCGCATCTGGCGCGACATGCCCAAGGTCGTGTTCTCGCACACCCTGGAGTCCGTCGACTGGAACTCCCGCCTGGAACGCGGCGACCCGGTCGAGGTGGTGACGAAGCTGAAAGCCGAAACCGACGGCAGGCTGGAGGTGGCCGGCGCGACGCTGGCAGCACCGATCGTGCAGGCCGGACTGGTGGACGAATACCGGATCGTGGTCGCGCCCATCGCCGTGGGCGGCGGCACCCCGTTCTTCCCGACCCTGCCGTCATGGATCTCGCTGCGACTGTTGGAGAACCGCACCTTCCCGGGTGGCACGGTCCTCCTGCGCTACGAGGCGAAACACGACTGATCGGACATACACAGCCAGGCGAGCTGCGGATGCACTACGAGATACACGACTCGAGCGGCACGCAAGTACTGCTGCTGCACGGCAGCCTGTTCAACATCCACCAGCAGTGCGACGAACTGCTGCCCGGGAAACTCACAGAACGACCGATCGACCCACCAACCACCCTGGAGGTCGCCTGAAACTCGCCCATCCACAGGTCTTGACAATATCTCGATCCTAGGAGCGCGCACTGTCGGACTCGGAGAGACCGGAGCGGATTGCGCAAGGCCTACTACGACGCATGGTCCGAGGTCGCATCAGCCAAAGCAATGCGACGACGGTCGCGGCAAAGACCACTGTGGAGAACCCGAATTCGGCGATCGACGGCGGCTTGTCCCACCACGGCACCCCGTAGCTCGACACGTACCACCAGCCGTTCGGCCCGATGAACGACATGGTCACCACGAACGACACCGCTGCCGCGAACAGCGCCCGATTGCGCCGCGAACGCAACACCGCGGGGCCGGTCGCCACGGCAGCGAGCATCGCCACGATCGCCACCAGCAGGCACAGCACCAGGGTGAAGACCGCGAACCGGCGCGCCAGGAACCCGTCCACGGTGATCTGCAGCAGGTACTGATAGCGCAGATACTCCTGGAACCACGGCACATTCGGGCCGACCTCGTGTACGTGCTGCATCTCCAGCACAGCCGCAGGGGTCTGGTCCGAGAAGACCGGCACCAGCACCACCAGCCCGGCCGCGACCATCGGAGCGAGCAGCGGCAACCATCCCATGTTGCGAGCCGGTGATGGAGGATGCGGGCGATCGGGCGGGCGCCGGCGATCGATGCGGCGAAGCAGATGATGCCCGACGGGCCGGCGGTGACGGTGATCGCGCCGATGAGGATCGCGGCGGCGGCGGGCAGCAGACGCCGGGCGATCGCGCGTTCGACCGAACACCAGGTCAGCACGACACCGGTGGCCCCTCGTCTTCGTTGCCCGCGGCTTGCGGTGTCCCGGCGCGGATATCGACTCGGCGGGAGGTGCGCGCACGCTGTGGCCATCCCGAGTTGCCGGGGTGTGAGGGCCGGCACAGTGAACAATATAGGTCAAATGACCTATATTTTGGCCATGGCTGACACGCTCACACGAGACCACGAAGGTCCGGTCCTGATCGTCGGTGGATACGGAACCGTGGGTTCCGCACTGACCGAACTCGCCGCTCCGCACTGGCCGTTGCTGCTGACCGGGCGCAATCCCGAGAAGGGCGCGGCGCTCGCCGACAAGCACGGGGCTTCGGTGCGGCGCTGGGATCTAACGGATCCGGCGCCATTTCGGGCGGCGGTCCGAGCGGTGATCGGAACGGTCAACGATCCGATCGACCGGGTCTTGACGGCTGCGGTCGGCGCGGGCGTTCCGTACGTCGACATCACGCGATGGACCAGCCGCATGACCCGCGCCATCGCCGCGGCAGCCGTGATGAAGCCACGTGCGCCGGTGCTCTTCTCGTCGGCGTGGATGGGCGGAATCACGAGTGTGGTAGCCGCTGCCCTGATAGCCGAGCGCGGCGGAGCTGCCGCCTCGGTCGACATCGCAGTTCGCTGGGACATGAACGACATGGCCGGCATCGATTCGGTCGACTTCATGGATCGGCTCGGATACGACTACGAGGTTCGTCGGGGCGGACTACCGGTGACGGTGGCGCCGTTGACAGATCCGCGGATCGTGAATATCGCCGGGTCGCGCACCAAGGTGGTCCGAATCGACACCCCTGAACAGCTCACGCTGCCGATCACCCTCGATGTCGGCACCGTGTCCACACGTCTCGGCTTCAGCTCGGGCGCGGCCACCACGGCGTTGCTCGCAGCGAAGAAGGCCGGGTTGATCAGGTGGGGCAAGGGGGACCGGTGGACATCCGTACGCCGGTCGTTGTTGTACTCGCCCGGCGAGGGAGGGAACGCCGAGATCCGGGTCGACGTCGACGGCGAGGGAGGAAGGACATCGGCAACGGTCGTCGATCCGCGAGGCCAAGCTCACTTGACTGCGCTCGGCGGCTTCCTCGGTTTGCGAAGAGTGCTCGATCCGACGGGGTCGGAGCCCGGTGTCACCTACCCCGAGCTGCATCCGGATCCGGCCTCGATCCTGCGATCGCTACCCGAGCACGGAGTGGAAGTATTGCGGGAATGATCTCGACGAAGGGCGGCCAACGGCAGGCCGAACTGCTCGATGCCGCCGAACGGGTACTCACGACCCGCGGCAACGCCGATGCGTCTCTGCGTGACTTTGCCGCTGCGGCGGGCGTGCGTATCGGGCACCTCCAGCACTATTTCCCGACTCGCGCCGATCTGATCCGGGCTGTGCTCGAGCGGGCGCTGCAGCGTTCGCTCGAGCGGCTCTCGTCCGCACTGGGGCCGATCGAGGAACGGGGTGAGCAGCCGGCCCTGACCAGGTCGGAAACGACGAGTCTGTTCGAGATCCTGCTCGCAGAGCAGGACGATCCGTCGTGCGTGCGGTTGTTCGTGGAGGTCTGGGCCATTGCCATGAGCGACGAGAGCACGGCCGCGGTCGTCCGCGACTTCTACGCCGGATACGTCGGTCACGTGGCCGACCTCGTGGCCTGCGTTCGCCCCGATCTCGACCGGTCGCGGAGCCTCGCGGTCGCGGCGACCGTGGTCAGCCTGGTGGAAGGTGCGGCCATTGTCCACTCGACGGTCGGCGTCGGTCGTTCGGCGGAAGCGAGGAGCGAGATTATCCGGGCCGCAGTCGGATTGGTACATGGTCCCTGATGCGTCCGGGCGGGCGCCGGCTGTGACCGCCCGCCCCGGTGCCGGCGTCGTCGATGCGGTCCGGCTCGGGGCGGGGTCGTTATTCGGGGTGAGCCGAGCTCCACGCCTGCCAGATATCGGGACGGAGCCGGCCCCGATCCGGCACCGGGAGGCCTTGGGCACGCGCCCAGGCTCGAACCTCGGCGGTGGACGGTGCCGGCGGTGCCACCTCCCCGGCGCCGCTCTCGGATTCGGCGATGTCCCCGGATTCGGCAGCGGGCGCGTCGACCGGGCGCGGTGCCGCAATGCGGGCGATCGCCGTGTTCTCTGCCTCGGCCCAGACGTAGGCCGCCGCCAGATAGCGGTAGGTCCACTGCTCCGCCAGGGCGCGGTTGTCGCAGAACACGATCGGCACGTTCGGCCAGCGCACCTGCAACTCGGCCAGACCGTCGGCGACGGTCGCCGGCCGCACCCGCTCGAGCGCGAAGATCGCCGAGTACCGGTCCTCGACCACGATCGCGGCCCGCGGTAGGGCCGCCAATTCGGCCAGCGCGTAGCGCAGCGTGCCGTTCGTCAGGCTCGAGACCAGGTCCGGCACCGACTTGCGTTCGACCGAGGCCACGAGGCGGTCCTCGAGGAAGACCCCGTAGTCCCCGCACGGCAGTGCGCGTTTGGTGAGCCCGACCTGCTGGTCGGCGAACCGGTAGGCGTAACGCTCGTGCGAGTCGACGACGATGGGCAGCTCGGCGATGCCGGCGGCCCGCGCGGTGGGTGTGCGCACGTTCGGCCGGGCCTGTTTGCGGGTCCGCGGGGACTGCCAGAACACCACCTCGCGCCCGCGCGCGGTGGTGTACACGATCTGCGATCGGTTCTCCCGGCCCCGATCGAGAACCAGATCGATTGCCGCGCCGCGCCGCGCACACGACCGCACGGCCACCCGCTCGACCACCTCGGGGTCGTCGGGCCATTCGTCGATCGGCACCGGATGGCAGTACAGCGCCTTCGTGCGCGGCCAGGTTCCCGAGGTGCGAAACACCAGCCCGCCGTCGAGGGGTACCCGCAGCAGGTAGCCCAGCTTGGACGCCGGCTCCGGATTCACCGCGATCACCATTTCCACAGCTGTCAGGGTCTCATCGCAACGCAAGGACGTCCGCGGGTGCCAGAAGTTACCCGCCGGTACACCTACCGGGGTCCGGTCGCAACCGGCATCATCGATCGTAATTGATTGATCGATTACTCAATGAGCGCGCACAGCGGTGTGCGGTCCCGAGCAAGGAAGGCGGACGTGAACTCTGTGAACGGTGAGACGGCGCTGGTGACGGGAGCGGGTCAGGGGGTGGGACGCGGCATCGCCCTGGCGTTGGCTGCGGCCGGAGCCCGGGTGGCCGTGGTGGGGAGGACGGCCGACAAGATCGAGAAGGTGGCGGCGGAGATCGAGGAGCGCGGCGGCCGCGCTGCCGCCTTCGTGTGCGATGTCACCGATGCGGCCGGGATCGATCTCCTGGTCGAGCGGGTGATCGCGCGATTCGGCGGCCTGTCGATCCTCGTGAACAACGCCCAGTCGACGGTCCACGGACGATTGCTCGACCTCGACGAACAGGTCTATCAGCGGGGGATGGATTCCGGGCCGACCGCGACACTGCGGCTGATGAGGGCGTGTCACCCGCATCTGAAGGGCGGCGGCTCGATCGTCAATCTCGGGTCCGCGGCGGGGGTGCGCTGGGACCCGTCCGGATACGGTGGCTACGCGGCCGCCAAGGAGGCGATCCGCGTCCTCACCCGCACGGCGGCGTGTGAGTGGGCCGCCGACGGGATTCGAGTCAATGCGATTCTCCCGTTGGCCAATTCATCCGCCCTCGAGGTGTGGGCGCAGGAGAGTCCGGACGAAGCGCGGGCGTATCTCGACACCGTGCCGCTCGGGCGGCTGGGCGACCCCGAAATCGACATCGGTCCGGCGGTGGTCTTCCTGTGCAGTCCGGCGGCACGGTACATCACCGGTCACTCGCTCCCCATCGACGGCGGTCAAGCGCTGATGCGCTGAGACGTGCGACGGACATCGCTACTCGTACCTTGTCGCGGAAGAGAGAAACGTGCAGATGCCCGATGTGCTCGCACCGGCCCGGTCCGGCCCGGCTCGGTCCCGTGGCCATGTGCAATCGAATCATCAAGGCGGAGAAGGCCGAAGGGATGTTCCGCCCTGATCAACCATGCCGGGGCATATCGGTCCGCCATGACGGTGTGCTGTCCCTGCCCCCCTTCTACGTTATACACGATTCGAGGCTCTCATGAGGCCCGGAATTGTGGCCGATAATCGCCTGCGGAACGCCGGAACCTACAGGTGAGGGGCAGGGGAATGGGATATGTACTGGACTTCCGGGAGATCGATCGGACGCAGGTTGCGGTCGCCGGCGGCAAGGGCGCGAACCTCGGAGAGCTGTCGCGAATCGGAGGCATACGTGTGCCGGCGGGGTTCTGCGTGACGACTGACGCCTTCCGGCGGGTCGTGGCAGAAATGCCGTCCCTCGACGATCGGCTCGATCGATTGTCGCGTCTCGAGGCGGCGGATCGAGATTCGATCCGAGTGCTCAGTGCGCAGATCCGCCGTGCGGTCGAAGAGTGCGTCATCCCTGACGATGTGGTGTCGGAGATCGTCCGCTCTCTCGCCCGGCTCGGTGAACAAGCCGCATATGCGGTCCGATCCAGCGCGACGACCGAGGATCTGCCGACCGCATCCTTCGCCGGTCAGCAGGACACGTACCTGAACGTCTCGGGCCCAGCGGCGATTCTCCGGCACGTGAGCCGGTGCTGGGCTTCGTTGTTCACCGAGCGAGCCGTCACCTACCGTCTGCGCAACGGTTTCGACCAGCGGAAGGTTCACATGGCGGTGGTTGTCCAGCGGATGGTGTTCCCGTGGGCGGCCGGGATTCTGGTCACGGCCGATCCCATCACCTCCAATCGGAAGGTCGCGTCGGTGGAGGCAGGCTTCGGACTCGGCGAGTCCCTCGTTTCCGGCTTGGTGGACCCGGACGTCTACAAGGTGCGTGACGGCAGAGTCACGGACAGGACCGTCGCCACCAAACAACGCGCCGTCCAAGCAGCGCCAGCCGGTGGCACGCACATGCAGGGAATCGAGCAGGAGCAGCAGAACCGATCGGTGCTGACAGATGAGCAAGTTGTGCAACTCGAGCGGCTGGGCAGAAGAATCGAAGCGCACTTCGGCAGTCCTCAGGACATCGAATGGTGCCTGGTCGACGACGGTTTCCGAATCGTGCAAAGTCGCCCGATCACCACGCTGTTCCCGGTCCCCGTGGTCGACGACGGGGAGAACCGTGTGTACGTCTCTGTCGGCCACCAGCAGATGATGACCGACCCGATGAAGCCCCTGGGGATCTCCCTGTGGCAACTGACGAGTCCGGCACCTACGAGGGAGGCGGGAGGTCGGCTGTTCGTCGATGTCACCCAGGCTCTGGCTTCGCCGGTGAAGAGAACGGGACTGCTGGACGCTCTCGGCAAGTCCGATCCGCTTCTCGGGGATGCGTTGGCGACCATCGTCGAACGCCTCGACTTCATCAGGTGGTGTCCGGACGACGGGGCCGGCGGTGTACCGGCCGGCGATGCACCTGCCCTGATCGAGGCCGACGAAGGCATCGTCGCCGAGTTGATGGCGCAGAGCCAGGCCTCTGTCGCGATGTTGAAGCGCGAGATCCGGGCCAAGTCCGGAGCGGCGCTGCTCGACTTCATCTCGGCCGACCTCAAGGAGCTGAGGCGGATCCTGTTCGACCCGCGGAGCCACCAGGTGATCACGGCGGCGATGGAAGCAACCTGGTGGCTCAACGATCGGCTTCAGGCCTGGCTGGGCGAGAAGAACGCAGCCGACACGCTCACGCAATCGGTCCCGCGCAACGTCACGTCGGAGATGGGCCTGGCGCTCGTGGGCGTGGCCGACGCGATCCGGCCGCACCCGGACGTGGTGGCCTTTCTGCAGCACGTCGAGGACGCGGGCTTCGAGGAGGGGAGCTTCCTGGACGAGCTGGCGAAACGCGCCGGCGGCCCGCAGGCGCGCGCGGCGATCGAGGCCTACCTCGACAAGCACGGCATGCGCTGCGTCGGCGAGATCGACATCACGAGACCGCGCTGGAGCGAACGCCCCACCACCTTGGTGCCGATGCTCATGAGCAACATCAGAAACTTCGGGCCGGGCGCTGGAAAGCGACGCTTCGAGCACGGGCGGCGAGAGGCTCGCAAGAAGGAACACCAGTTGCTGGAGCGTCTGCGCGCCTTGCCGGACGGAGAGCGAAAAGCCTATGAGGCCAAGCGGATGATCGACCGTGTCCGCGCCTTCTCCGGGTATCGGGAGTATCCGAAATACGGCATGGTCAGCCGCTACTTTGTATACAAGCAAGCCTTGTTGGGCGAGGCCGAGCGGCTCGTGCAGGCGCGTGTGCTTCGCCGCAAGGAAGACATCTTCTACTTGAGGTTCGACGAGCTGCGCGAGGTCGTGCTCACGCACCGATCGTGTGACCAGCTCATCCGTGAGAGAAAGGCCGCATTCCGCTCGTACCAGGCGCTCACGCCGCCCCGGGTGTTCACATCGGACGGCGAGGTCGTCGCCGGAAGGTATCGGCGCGAAGGCGTCCCGCCTGGAGCGCTGGCCGGTACGCCGGTGTCCGCCGGGAGTATCGAGGGGCGAGCCCGTGTCGTGTCGGATATGGCGCAGGCCGATCTCGAGGCCGGCGACATCCTGGTCACCGCCTACACCGATCCGAGCTGGACTACCGTGTTCGTCGCGATCAAAGGCCTGGTGACGGAGGTGGGCGGACTGATGACCCATGGGGCGGTGATCGCGCGGGAGTACGGATTGCCGGCCGTCGTGGGTGTGGAGGGTGCCACCCGGTTGATTCGCGACGGGCAACAGATCCGCGTGAACGGAACCGACGGGTACGTCGAGATCCTGCCCCAGCGGGACGTCTGAGGGGCAGGAACTGCGGAGCCTGTTCCAGGAGATGCAGGTCCCGATACGGGTAGACCTTCGGTGCGAGCTTGCCGAACAGTCGGACGCCGAGCGTGACCGGTTGGGGCATCACCTTCGCGAAATCGCCGACCGGTGAGCGGTGGTGCGCGCCCCGCTCGTTCTGCTCGGCGGAGTCACCGACCTCGCCGGCACGCACACCGGCACGCGATGCGTCCTGACCCCGGTCCCGAATCCCGCCTCGGAAAAGGTGTCCCGTTGAGCTGACACCCCGCAGCCACAGCGCGGGGAAATTCCTACGCTCGAGGTACCCGAGGAAGGAAGTGATCGATGCAGTCGCTCGACTGTCATGCGTGTGGCAACACCGTGTTCGTGGCGAAGTACAGCCCCGTGCACACGAGCATTCAGTGGACAGGGCCGGCCCGCGACACCTGCCGCGAGTTCGCCGCGGCGGCCCGTCCGGGGGAGACCACGACCTACCTGCCCCGCTGCGGAGCGCTGCACGAGTCGGTCGATCGAGCCGTGCGTGACGGCCGGCTCGTGCCCTCGCAGCGGGTCGAACCGTAGTCGGTCCGGCGTCCGTCGCCGCACCCGGAAGCACATCACCTGGAGGACTTCATGACTGTTGAACCCGAGACCATCGAGGTTCGGAGCATCGAGAGGGGCAGCAACCCGACGCGGTACGCCCGCGGCTGGCACTGCCTCGGACTGGCGAAGACGTTCCACGACGGAAAGCCGCATCAGATCAAGGTATTCGGGACCGACCTGGTGGTCTTCGAGGATTCGAAGGGCGCCCTGCACGTCCTCGACGCCTTCTGCCGGCACATGGGCGGCAATCTGGCCCGGGGCGAGATCAAGGGCGACACGGTCGCGTGCCCGTTCCACGACTGGCGGTGGGGCGGCGACGGCCGGTGCGCGGAGGTGCCGTACGCCCGCCGCACCCCGAAGATCGCCAGGACGAAGTCCTGGATCAACATGGAACGCAACGGCTTGCTCTTCGTGTGGAACGACCCGCAGGGCAACCCGCCGCCGGCGGACGTGACCATCCCC
Organism: Rhodococcus sp. M8; assembly: GCF_015654185.1. Taxonomy (NCBI): domain Bacteria; kingdom Bacillati; phylum Actinomycetota; class Actinomycetes; order Mycobacteriales; family Nocardiaceae; genus Rhodococcus; species Rhodococcus sp. M8. Next base: position 2,519,670 of record NZ_CP064065.1, on the reverse strand, counting down.
GGGATCCCGGACTACGGGACGGACGCGTGGAGCGAGTGGACGTGGAACACCTTCCACGTGACGGGGTCGAACTGCCGGGAGATCGTCGACAACGTCGTCGACATGGCACACTTCTTCTACGTGCACTTCCAGATGCCGCAGTACTTCAAGAACGTCTTCGAGGGTCACATCGCTGCGCAGCACATGCGTTCGACCGGCCGTGACGACATCAAGACGGGTGTGCAGCTGGATCTGCCGGATTCGCAGACGATCTCGGACGCGATGTACTACGGACCGTCCTTCATGCTCGACACCGTCTACACGGTCGCCGGAGACGTGACGGTCGAAACCAAGCTCGTCAACTGCCACTACCCGGTCACGCAGGACTCGTTCGTGCTGCAGTTCGGGACCATCGTCAAGAAGGTGGACGGAGTCGGGGACGAGGAAGCCGCCGCGATGGCGACGATGTTCACCGAGGGTGTGGAGACGCAGTTCAAGCAGGACGTCGAGATCTGGAAGCACAAGACCCGCATCGAGAATCCGTTGCTCACCGAGGAGGACGGGCCGGTGTACCAGCTGCGCCGGTGGTACAGCCAGTTCTTCGTCGACGTCGAGGACGTCACTCCGGAGATGGTGCAGCGCTTCGAATTCGAGGTGGATACCAGTCGGGCACTGGAGAACTGGCAGAGGGAAGTGGACGAGACCATGGCACTGCGCGGCTGACCCGCGAGCGCCGGCCCGCGCCGAGCCGTACCGGCCCGGCGCGGGCCGGCGGCGGTCGTCAGCCGGTGCGCGGCCGGAAGCCGTCGACGAAGATCCGGGTGATCTCGTGCGCGAGGTCGGCATTGGAGCGCTGCGCGCTCGGTCGGTGCCAGCGCGGTGCCTGCCAGACGGCATCGCGGATCAGCTGGTAGAACACCTCCGGATCGATGTCGTCCCGGAAGATTCCCCCGGTGACACCCTCGGCGATGGCCTCCCGCCACGCCTTCTCCACCTCGTCGGCAATCTCGGCCAGGTCCGCCTCGACGAGGCGGTCCCGCATGTACTCACCCTCGCGCTGCCAGATCGTCGTGGCGCCCCGGTAGTTCTCCGAGGTGGTCAGGGCGAGCAGGACGAGCGCTTCGATTCGCTCGACCGGCGGCAGGGTTCGGGACGTGATCTCGCGGCACCGGGCGGACAGGTCCTCGATGTATTCGCGGATCAGTTCGGTGACGATCGCTTCCTTGGACGGAAAGTAGTGGTAGAGCGCCCCGGAGTAGACCCCGACCTCGTCGGCGATCTCCCGGATGGTGGTTGCCGCGATTCCCTTGGTGGCGAACAGTTGTGCGGATCTGTCGAGGATCTGGCGGCGGCGCTCGTGCGGATCCATGGCACTCCTCGGGGCTCGGTCGTCGACGGCCGGTCCATTGTGACACATCCATTGATCAAACGATCAGTGGAGCCTCAGACGGCGTGCTGTGAGTCCGCCGACCGGAGCCGGGTGAGGCGACGCCACGTCGTGAGGGCGGCCATGCGCACGGGGCCCGTCAGGGCGGCGGGGCGGATCGACGAGGTGGGGCCGCTGACGGAGATCGCGCCGACACACTTGCCGGCGTGACCGATCGGCGCCGCGACACAGGAGACGCCCGGGGTAGCCTCGTCGCGGTCGTGCGCGACGTGCTGTTCCCGGGTCCGGGCGAGCTCGATGCGCAGCCGGTTCGGGTCGGTGACGCTGTGGCGGGTCCGGGCCGTCGGCGGGCGCTCGACGAACAGCGCGTCGAGGTCGGTTCTTCCTTGTGCCAGAAGCGCCTTGCCCAACGCGGTGCAGTGTGCCGGCTGGCGTCCGCCCACGCGTGACGGGATGCGCATCGAATAGGGGCCGCCCACCTTCTCCAGATACAGCACCTCGGCGCCGGTGAGGACCGCCAGGTGGACGACGAGACCGGTGTGGCCGTGCAGTTCGTGCATGACGGGCAGGGCGGCCCGGTGCAGGGTGTCGTTGTGCTGGACGAGGGACCCGAGCTCGAGCATCTTCGTGCCCAGCGCATACGCGGGAGCGTCCCGTCGCACCCAGCCGATCTCGACGAGCTGGGTCAGCAGGCGATGCGTGGACGAGCGGGGCATGCCCGTCAGGCGGGTGAGCTCGGCCAACGTGAGCCGCTCGCTGTCGCGGAATGCCTCCAGCAGCCGGGCGGCGCGATCGATCACCGCCACCGGCACATCGCTGTGCGTCATGCTCTGCCTCCCACCGCCGAAGCGCGGTTACCTGTACTGATCAAGCGATCAATCAATGACTGTGGTGACTGTAACAGTTCGCCCGAGGGGCGGGAAGTGGAATCGAAGACCGAAACGCGGTCGATGGGGGCGGATCACCCGAGGGCGGCGGCCTCCTGTGAGGTGGCCGGCGGCTTCGCAGCGCCGCGGTGACACCGACGAGCCGGCCCCGCGGCGACCGCCAGCGACGCCGCGGAAGCGACGGCACACGTCAGGTAGGACGGCGCCCTGCCCAGCGCCCTTCGAGGGCCTCGCCCACCTGCCGGGCGAGGTGGTCGAGGTGCCGGCGGGTCACGGTGTCGTGGTCGGTGACATGGTCCTGGAGGCGACGGAGCTGGTCGGTGATCGCCGTGCGCTGCTCGCCGGTGGCGGCTTTCCATGCCAGCTCCCGCAGCATCGACAGCAGCGCGTCCAGCACCATCGGATCGTCGGCGCCGTAGAGCCGCGGCTGGGTGCACACCAGATCCAGCAGCTCGGCGAAGGTCGGCCGCGCCAGCACCACCCGTACCCGGTCGTGCTCGTCGCACTGGGTGTACGGGCCGAGCCGACGGTCGAGAAGGTCGGCGAGGACCGCGGTGCACGAGATCAGTCCGTGCACGGCGGTGGTGGGATCGTTGATCCCGGGCGAGAGGGCCCGCACCACCACATCGGTCAACTGCCGCAGTCCGTAGCCGATGTCCTGGACGGCGGTGCGTTCGCTGCCGGTGCGCAGCGCCGCGCGTACCCGTTCGCTCAGCCGGTGCGCCGCGTCCTCGGTCAACGGCTCCTGCGGGCGGACGGACCAGGAGAACGCTACCGGTGTGCCCGCCAGGACCGGGCTGCCCACCGGGCGGTTTACCCACACCACCGCCTCGGCCCGCTCCGCCGCGGTGAGCAGGGCGTGTTCGTCGATCTCGACGAGGAATCCGGACGAGGCCGCTTCGACGAGGTGCGGGTGCGGCGGTGGCGCGGGCACCGGCACAGCAGGTGTGTCCCGGCGTGCGGGAGGCAGGAGACGGGTGGCGGTGGCGCAGGTGTCGGCCCGCACGTGCTCGAGCACGGCTTCGACGCGGATCTGCCGGACCAGATGTCCGAGGAACAGCACCAGCGCGAGGACGCTGGCCACCGCGAGCAGGTATGCCGTCGTCACCGCCATCTGCGGGACGAACGCGGTGCCGTCGGTGTCGCTGCGGACGGTGCGCAACACGGTCAGCGCGTAGATGAACGTCGCCAGGAACAGCGCCAGGGTGCGTTGGACGACACGGTCGGCGGCGAAGGTGCGCAGTAACCGCGGGGAGTACTGGCTGCTGGCCAGTTGCAGGGTCACCAGTGTCAGCGAGAACGTCAGCGCCGTGACGGTGATCAACGAGCCGGCGATCACGCTCAGTACCTCGCGGGCCGCGTCGGCACCGCCCCCGAACAGGTATCCCGCCACCGTCGGTGGCAGCCGGTCATCGAGGGCGGCGTCGAGCTCGGGCACGCCGATGCCGGCCAGCACGGCCAGCAGCACCGCGACCGCCGGGACGGGCCACAGCCGGGAACGCACCGCTTCGACGAACACCTGCCGACGCTTCAGTACGGAGGAGATCGGTCCCCGTCGCCTCCGGGCCCCGGGGCCGCCGTCGGTCTCGAACTTCACGGACACCGCCCGGAACCACATTCCTCGCGCATACCCCCGCCCGCGGCCGGGTAATCGCGCACCCGTCACTGCGCCTGCCGGAGTGCGGCGGATCGGTTGGAACGGCCTCGGTGGCCGGGCCGAGGTGGATACGATGCCGACACCTGTGCAGGACTGGTGCGACGAACGGAATCGGTCATGACAAAGCTGGTGAACTCGCTGTCCGAGGACGAATTCGTGTTGGTGCGGCAGACGAAGAAGACGGAGATGGCAGATCTCGACGAGGACGGCCTGATCGATCTGCACACCCGTATCCGCCGATCCCGCAACAAGTACGTCAAGCTCTACCGCCGGCAGGGTGCCGAGAAGGTCGGCGCGAAAAAGTCTCGTGCGGCCGGTAAGTCGGCGAACGAGCGGAACGCCGGCAAGGCGGAGGTGTTCGAGGATGCGCTGGCCCGGGTCAGCCGCCAGCTGGGGGCGGTGGCCCGCCGCTCGGCCGAGGAGCTGAAGCAGGAACGGCTCGCTCGCGCCCGCTCGGATGCCGCCGCGCCCGCCGAGGATGTCGGTGACGAGGGCAAGGTGCGGTCGAAGGGCAAGACCCGCGTCGATGCCACCCGTAACTCGGCCGGCCGCAAGAAGTACGAGGCGTCGACCATCGCCGCCGGGGCGCGCCGGCAAGCCAAGAAGGACAGCAAGAACCGCTGAACGTCCGGGATCCGCCGCGGGGCGGAAGATCGATCCGGACGTGATGCAGCGTCCCGGTGAACGCGAACCGACCGAACCCGGCCGTCTCCTCCGCGACCGGGCTGCCCCGGACGTGGGGCGGTCGTCAGGCGAGCGCGGATGCCGAGCGTCCCTCGAGGGCGGATTCGACCAGGTTGCTCTTGGGTAGCGTCGAGCCGGACTGCACGGCCTCGATCCACTGGGTGGTCGTGGTGACCGCGGCGAAGTTGGACTGCAGCAGCACCATCAGGGTGGTGTGCAGGGACTGCGCGGAGACCTGCCCGGCGGCGTTCGCGAGATGGATCGCACCGGTGGCGTCGGAGAGGATCTCCGTGGCGAATCCGAGCGCCTCGGCCTCCGCGGCGGTGGCGAGATCGCAGTTGTTGATCATGTATCCGACGATCGTGACGGTGTCCACCTCGCGGGCGCGCAACCAGCCGGCCAGATCGGTGCCGGCGAACACACTCGCGTACTGCTTGTGCACGCGTTTGCACGTCGGGTCGATGCGCCGCTCGAGATCCGGGTGCAGCGACCATCCTCGCGAACCTTCGACGAAGACGGGGGCTCCGTCGGGCATACGGTGCTGAACGACGACGACCGAGACGTCGTGGGCGGCGGCAGCGTCGAGGGCGGCCTCGATGTTGGCGAGCGACTGCTCGCGCGGCGGGTACTGGATCTCGAGCGGTCCGTCGAAGTACTCCTGCTGGACGTCGACAACGACGAGGGCACGGCGGGGTGCGGTCACGGGTTTCCTCCCTGGGAAATCGATCGGGGGTGTCGCGCCCACGGGGTGAGCGCCTCACCGCCCGATTGTTCGGCAGATCTACCCTGGTCGGAAGTGGCACGAATGCACACTTTCGATGAGATCGGGCCAACCCGGGAGAACAGGATGCGAATCGCTGTCTACGCCTTCGACGGGATCACCATGTTCCACCTCGCGGCACCGTTGCTGGTGTTCGCCGAAGTGCGCCGTCTCGGTCCGGCCCCCGACTGGCAGACCCGGCTGTGGTCGGACCGGGCCGGCTCGGTCTGTACCGCCGAGGGACACCCGATCGGTGAGGTGACCGGACCCGAGACGATCGAGTGGGCCGACATCGTCATCGTCCCGTCGTGGCCGATGCCCCCGAGGCCGATCGGTGCAGATTTGAAAAGACAGCTGCGCCAGGCACATGCGCGGGGTGCGGTGATCGCCGGGTTGTGCCTGGGGGCGTTCGCCGTCGCCGACGCCGGGCTGCTCGACGGTCGTGCGGCGGTCACCCACTGGGAGGCGATGCCGCTGCTCGCCGAACGCTGCCACGGCACCGAGGTGGACTCCTCGGTTCTCTATATCGACCACGACGACGTCCTCACGTCCGCAGGTACGGCCTCGGCGATCGATGCCTGTCTGCACCTGGTCCGCAAACACCTCGGGTCTGCGATCGCCACCCGGGTGGCCCGATACCTGGTCGTGGCTCCGCACCGGGAAGGGGGACAGGCACAGTACATCGAACGTCCCCTCGCGCGGCCCGCCACCGACAACGCGATCGCCGAGGTGCTCGAATGGGCGCTGACCCGGCTCGACGAACCGCTCACGGTCGATCGACTCGCGGATCGGGCCCGGATGAGCCGGCGCAGCTTTGTCAGGCACTTCCGGCAGGCCACCGGCACCACGCCGGCACGCTGGATTCTCACGCGCCGACTGCAGGAGGCACGCGCTCTGCTCGAAACCACGGATTGGAGCATCGACGCCGTCGCGTCCGCGTGCGGCTTCGGCAGCAGCGCCACCTTCCGGCAGAACTTCACCTCCGCCTTCGCGACTTCACCCACCGCCTATCGTCGGCAGTTCGCATCCCGGCCGCAACCGCTGGTACCCAGGAGGACGTGAAAGTGACACGAGGTGCGAGTCACCGGCGAGGGGCCAAGTCCCGTGAGGTGGTGTACGACGTTGCCGCGTGATTCCTCGGCGGGAGGTCAGGAAGTCAAGGCCGCTGCAACCTCCTCGGCGGGTTCAGTCACGGTTCTTCGGCCGTGTTGGTACGGGAGCGGGCGAGCACATCCAGTCCGAGGTAGCGGCGCCCTTCGATCCACTCATCGTGCTCGCTCCGCGAGCACCGCCTCGACGAGACGGATCAACGCGGTACGATCCGGAAAGATCCCGACCACATTGGTTCTCCTACGGACTTCTTTTGTTGAGGCGCTCCCTGCGGATGATTGCTCCAGATCTGCTTCCAGATCTGTTTGGGAAATACTTTAAACCCCAACAGATCCGACACTGCGGCGTCGAGGTGGTCGGCGGCCTTCGCCGACTTCCCGGATTGGTGCCGGGTCATAGGCCTGCCCGGTTGAGACGTTCGATGAGGCGTGGTTTGCGCGCATGCGTGTGACGTAGTGCCAGGATGCGCTGGGTGAAGGTGTCACGTCGGCGTCGCGTTCGGCGAGCGTCCGGAGATCGGTGAGCAGTGCGGCGGCGGCGTCGTACTCGCCGGACTTTCGGGTGGCGATCATCGCGTCGATGCGAGACCACGGGCCTTGTGCCGGCGGGCTTCCTCCCCGGCGCGCCGGGCAGCTGCCCGGCGCTCATGGTCGCCTCGGCGACGCGCCGCGGCCTCGAGAAGATCGGCCACGGTCCGGCGAGGTGGGGCGGGCAGGTTTGTGGTGTGCTCCGTTGTGGAATCGACGAGGCATCTCCATCCGGACGGTCACCGTGTGATTTTCGGCGACCCGCAGCAGGAGTCGAACGGTGCGCTCGTGCGGGCCGCGATGGCGAGCAGGTCGTCGTCGAGGCGGAGAAGTTCGGCCAGGGCGCGCTGCGCCGCGCTGAGGGTGGCCAGTCCGGGGCGGCACGGGTGGCTCGAGGCGGGTGGCCGGCGCGGCGGCCGGTGGAATATTCGTCTCGCTCCGCGGTGCCGTGGCCGGCCAGCCAGGCGAGATAGAGCGGCCGGAGATCACCGGCGGCGAGTTCGGTGCGGACTCCGATGAGGGCTGACATCGGTGCGCCGGCGTCCGGATCGACGTCGCCGGACTCGTCCTCGCTGGTCAGGTCCAGCAGGAGGAATTCGCTCGTGGTCCAGGCAGTTACCCGCTCGTCGACGCAATAGTCCCCGACGACGTCGAGGTCGAGCAGGCCGCGCGGAAGGCGGAGCAGGATCCGCCGTGTTCCCCAGTTGGCCAGGTACAGGTGCGCGTCGTAGTAGCGCTCCATCATCCGGTTCGGATCGTCCCGGAAGCTGCCCAGTGGAACTCGTTGACGAAGCTGGTGGCCGTGATCCTCGCGCGGGTGGACAGGGAACGCACTTCGGCCCGCTGACGCTCGTCCAACGGCCGGTCGACGGTGAGGAACTCGTAGTGCTGGTACTCACTCATCGCCCCTCCCGCCGATCGGCGCGGTCGTAGGGCTCCGCCCGGAAACCCGAGTCGTCTCCCCGATGGATGAACAGGTGTCCCTCGAGTGTGGCGTCCTGCGCCAGGGCGGCCCAGCCGCGGCCGCTGACCTGGTCGCCTTCGTCGTCGCCGTCCCAGCTGAACTCCACGGCGGTGCGGCCGTCGCGTTTCTTGGTCCGGCAGTCCATCCAGCCGCGGACGGCGATGAAGCCGAACTGGCCGGTCCCGTCGGCGGCGAGCTCGATGAAACCGGGTTCGACGAGGTCGATCGCGTCGCGGTCCCACAGGTCCATCTCCACGATCCGCCACCGACCGGTCAGGCGCCTCAATGGTCCTCCATACTTGTCGCGAGTGCGGTGTCAGGGTAGCGACCGCGGGGGACCGATGCCGCGCGTCGCCGGCGCAGCGGCCTGCCTGAGATTCCCCTGAACCAGTGGACACGGAGGTCGGGGGCTCGGTGAGGGCTTGATCACGGCGCGGCCTCGCCGAACGTGCAGCCCACGTCCCCTTGACCTACTTGACTTGACCTACTTGACCGAGGACGATCGAGGTATGAGCACTCCACTGAAGAAGGTTGTCGACGACCAGCTGGACGCCAGCGGGATGGCCGCGGAACAGCTCAGCGACGACGACGCGCGGTACGTGGCCGACGGCGTGAGACGTATGCTGTCGAGCCTCAAAGCGCGCCGAGCGTGGGAAAAGCACATCGGCCCGATCCTGACGCACAAGCAGACCCTCGAAGTGACCGGCTGGTCGAAGCAGGCGCTCAGCCAGGGGGTCAGGGACAATCGCGTGTTGCGCCTGACCGCCGCGGACGGCACTGCCGGCTACTGGTCGGATGGCTTCACCGAGACTGCCGCCGGCTACCGACCGATCGCGGGGATCAAGAACGTCCTGGGCGCCTGGGCCCATGCCGACGTCGAACCGTGGACGATTGCGTCGTGGATGTCGAGTGCGCAACCCGAACTCGACGGCCGGACACCGCGGCAGGCCCTGCTCGACGGTGACAGTGCTGATGTCGAGAAGCTCGCCCGCCAGGCGTCGGAACGGCTCGCTTCGTGAATGTTTCCCGCGCACAACAACACCTGAAACCGCCACCGTCCCCGGACACACTCCGGGGACGGTTCCCTGAGACCGGGCTGGCTGCCCGTACGACGATCTACCGCAGTCATGCCGCCGGCCTGGGGGCGTGGTGGTTCAGCAGCAATGGGGGCGGCCGTTTCGATCTCACCGGGTCCGAGGGAACCTGCTACACCGCGGAAACCGAGCTCATCACCTTGCTCGAGGCGTGGAGCGGCATCTACGTCATCCCACGTCCGGAACTCGTCAAGCGGGACATTTCAACGGTGATTGTCCGTAGGGATCTGCGTCTCGCCGACGCGACCTCCAACCGGGCGATCCAGTTCGGATTGACCTCCGAGATGTTCACCACCACCGACTATCCGCTGACCCAGCAGTGGGCAAAGGCGTTGCACGAAGCGGGGTTCGACGGCATTCGGTATTGGGCACGGCACGATCTCAAGCACGTCGATGCGTGCATCGCGGTATTCGCGGCCAGCGGCGATCAGACCGGCACAGACGAAGAGCCCAGCGATTTCGCGGTGCTCGGTACCGAGAACCTGCTTGACCGCCCGGACCTGTGGGAGGCGCTGGAGGAAGAGGCAGGGATCGTGGTCCTCGACATCCCCAGGAGCTTCTGACCCTCCTCGCGTATGTCGGACGTGGGTCCTACGGTTGATGACTATGACATCGCGTCTCGCGGTAGCTGGTTGCGTTCCCGAGTCGATCATTGACGAAGTGCAGCGGTGGTACTCAGCGCCCGGTGTGGGTCGCTGGATGGACTCCGAGTTCGACGTCAGCGCCCTCGTCAAGCAGGTGACCGGCTCGGGACGGTTCGTCGGCAAATACCTGCTTGCTTCCTGGGGATGTGTGGGATTCGACAGCGAACATCAGCCTGTGGCATTCATGGGCGCCGACGTGTTGGTCAACCGTTCAGAGCAATCCGACTGTGGCCGGCCCGGAACTCGGAGGAAGCAGGTCCGCGACAACTGAGGTGAACCGTCTCGGGATTGATGCCGCTTTCCATTCTCGAGAGATGATGCACACCATGTTCTAGCGTTACCCGGCGAGGTCCTCGACGTCGTGATGAAACCCCACCACCTACTGCGGAAGGTTGCAGACCATCGCCCACGTGCGCGGCCCGTCGTCGGGCAGGGTCACGGAACCGACGACGTCGAAACCGAGCCTGCGGTAGAACGCGACGTTCCGCTCCGACGACGTCTCCAGGTACGCGGGCACCCCCGCTTCGCGGGCTTCCCTGAGTCCGGGTTCGAGGACCGCGCCGCCCAGGCCCGACCCCTGCCGGTCCGGATCCACGGCGACGGTCGCGAGGAACCACACCGGCCCGACGGGCCGCAGTGGCGCCAGCGCCTCCTCCGCGGTCGCCGCCGCGTCGGCCCGATCACCGGACAGCTCGGCGACGCGTCCGGAGATGCGTTCGAAAGCCTCTGGGATTCCGGTGGACTCGGGGGTGGTCCACACCGCGACGGCCGACGCGTCGTCGGCCACCCACACCCGCCCGCAGCGCAGGCCGATCTCGGTCAGATACAGCCGCTGCAACTCCTCGACGCGACGCAGGTGGTCACGGGCATCGACGGTGTGGCGGGTGAACGGGTAGTCGGCGAAGGCGCGCGCCAGGGTGCGGGTCGCGCGGTCGACGTCGGCGGGCTCGGCGGGACGTATCTCGGTCATCGCGACCCACCGTAGAGCCGCGCCGGGTCCGGCCGCGAACCATTTACCGCGCGGCCCGGGTGGTGGGCCGGATCTCGAACCGTTCGGGGATCCGCAGCCATGCGGTGCTCACCGTCGACCAGTCGCCCACCCCGGGCCACGGCCCCGACTGGCTGTGCCGGTAGCCGCCGGCCTCGTACCGGTCGTACGGCACCTCGGACAGCCTGGGGTGGGCGCACAGCAGGCCGAGGGCCGACAGGTGCACGGCGTCCCACTCCTCGGCGATCGACGGCCAGTCCGGGACGCGCGCCCCGCGGAACTCGAGCGGATGGTCGGCGATCAGGGCCGCCCAGTCGCCGGCGGTGTCGATCCGGACGATCCGCGCGACGTCCGGATCGAAGTGCACGGTGTAGCGGGCGGGGTCCTTCAGGCCGCGCAGGTTCTCCCCGCTGGCGCTCCACGTGTCGCTCGTCCCGTCGTGCAGAGGCGTCGCGGTCCAGAACGCGCCGTCGGGCAGCGCGCCGGGTCGCTTGCGGTTGCGCACCCGCGGCAGACTCAGCTCGGTGATCGTACCCTCGTGGGTCTGCGGGGAGTCGAGGGTGTTCCGGCTCGGGTGACGCAGCGCGGCGCAGATCGCCTCGGCCATCTCGATCGTCGCCGGTGCGGTGAGGGCCATGTCCAGGACGTCGTTGGCGCCGTTGCCGTAGAGGTACTCGCCGATGCTCAGCACGAGGTCGTCGACGAAGTCCTCGAGGGTGGAGGCTTCGATGAATGCGGCGACGGACGGCCGCGGATCTGCGTCACCGTAGGCGCGCAGATACCAGTGGACGAGCATGCGTCCCGGGACGGTGTCGAGGAGGTTCGCCGCGGCATCCGAGCACATGCCGGACATGTTGCCGTACGTCGGCTCCATGCCCGCTGACCACACGCCCTGCCGGCTGAGCACGCGCCCTGCAGCGAACCGTTGCTCAGGCGCCGGCTCTCGTGGTGCGCCGCTCGATCGTGACTGCGGGTGCCGGGACCGGTGGCGTCAGGGCCGGCGGCAGCGCGAGCACGACGATCTTGACCCAGACGGAGCCGATCTGGCGGCTCAGCCCGCCGGTGTTGTAGGGCAGGCGGTACTTCTCGCACAGAGCCTGCACCTCGGGCGCCATCGCCGGGTACCGGTGCGCCGGGAGATCGGGGAACAGGTGGTGCTCGATCTGGTGCGAGAGGTTTCCGGACATGATGTGGAACAGCGGGCCGCCGCTGATGTTCGCCGATCCGAGCATCTGCCGCACGTACCACTGCCCGCGGGTCTCGTCGGCGGTTTCGTCCTCCGTGAAGGTCTGCACGCCGGACGGGAAGTGGCCGCAGAAGATGATGGAGAACGCCCACACGTTGCGGACCAGGTTGGCGGCGGCGTTCCCGGCCAGTGTCGGGAGCATCAGCGGCCCGGACAGCAGGGGAAAGACCACGTAGTCCTTGAGGACCTGGGGGCGGGCCTTGCGCCACCAGCCGCGGACCAAGGGTGCGATGTCGCGCCACGGGCGTCGGCCCCGGAGTACGCGGTCGGTCTCGAGGTTGTGGAGCATCACGCCCCACTCGAAGGTGAGCATCAGCACGAGCGCATACAGCGGGTTGCCCAGGTAGTACGGGTTCCAGTGTTGACCGGGGTCCATCCGCAGGATGCCGTACCCGATGTCGCGGTCCCGCCCGAGGATGTTCGTGTAGGTGTGATGCATGTAGTTGTGCGAGTATTTCCATTGGTCGGCGGGACAGACGATGTCCCATTCGAAGTCCTGGGAGTTCACGCCAGGCTCGCGCATCCAGTCGTACTGACCGTGCAGCACGTTGTGCCCGATCTCCATGTTGTCGAGAATCTTCGAAATCCCGAGTGCGCCCACGCCGGCCAGCCACGCCGGCGGAAACACCCCCAGATGCATCAGAACTCGGCCGGCCACCTCGGCGCCCCGCTGCACCTTGATGACGCGAAAGAGGTAGTCGCGATCCTGGGCGCCGAGGTCCGCGGTGATGCGGGCGCGCAGCGCATCGAGTTCGCGCCCGAGTTCCTCGACCTGGTCGTGGTCGAGCACGACCACGTCCGCGGGTGGCCTGCTCGCCGGGGAGCGGCCCGGCAGCGGGAGGGTCGGCAACGATGGCATGGGCAACTTCAGTCCGAGCATCTCGGGCCTCCTCGTGCTGGTGCGGTGCTGTGACCGTGGTCGAACGGAACTCCTGTCGTCGGCGCACCCGTAAAGACACCGCCGCGATGTGCGGCGCGCGGAGGCACTCGGCGCAGTAGCGCCATACCGGAGGGGTGCGCGGTGGGGCGGTGGGCCGCCACGTCCGTCCTGTCAGTGCCTCCTCTGCATCGATCGGCACTCGATTCATCCAGTGTCGTGGCTTCGGATCTCCGCGGCATGGCCGCCACTTGAACATTGGGTTTCCGGGGCAGTTCCCCCAGGTCCTGGTGATCGAGTGGTTGCGGCGTCGGTCGGTGAGTCTCGACGCGAGGGGCTTGCGCCGCCGCTATTCAGCGTTACTATGTACCAGTAGTCAGTAACGCTTAGTAGTTGAGGAGGTGTTCCGTGAGCAAGCAGATGACGGAGATGCTCAAGGGAACGCTGGAGGGCATCGTCCTCGCGATCGTTTCCAACCGGCCCGCATACGGCTACGAGATCACGGCACGGCTGCGGGAGCAGGGCTTCTCCGACATCGCCGAAGGCACCATCTACGCCCTGCTCGTCAGGATCGAAAAAAGAGGCCTCGTCGACGTGGAGAAGGTGCCGTCCGAGAAGGGGCCACCGCGCAAGGTGTATTCGCTCAACGCGCAGGGACAGGAATACCTCGAAGAGTTCTGGGGGACATGGAGCTTCCTCACAGAACGGCTCGAACAGCTCCGCGAAGGAGGCAGATGACCATGTTCATCTCGAAGATGCTCGGGGACAAGCGGCGATGGCGGCAATACAAGGCGCGCACGAAACAGCTTCCCGCGGACTACCGCACGGCAATCGATGCGCTCGAGCGGTACCTGATGCACTTCGGGCCGGGGGACCCCTCCAGCGCGGCTTCGATGTTCGAGGACCTCGCCGATCTCTTCGAGCAGAGCGCGGCGGACGGAACGCCGATCCGCGCCGTCGTCGGGGAGGACCCGGTCGAGTTCGCCGAGGCATTTCTCCGGAACTACCCGGAGGGTCAGTGGATCAGCAAGGAACGGGAACGGCTGACCGACACCATCGATCGCGTCGCGGGCTCCGAATCGTGACGCACGAGAGAACGGATATCCGGATGACAACCGATCAGGTGCAGTTGCCCGCGATCCGCGTGCAGGGCCTGGAGAAGTCGTTCAAGGACCTGCCGGTGCTGCGCGGCGTCGACTTCGACGTGGCGCGGGGCAGCATCTTCACCCTGCTCGGCTCCAACGGAGCGGGCAAGACCACGGTCGTGAAGATTCTGTCCACGCTGCTCGAGGCCGACGCGGGGACTGCCGGCGTCAACGGCTTCGACGTCGCCACGCAGGCTGCGGATGTGCGAGAGTCCATCAGCCTCACGGGACAGTTCGCCGCCGTCGACGAAATACTGAGCGGGCGTGAGAATCTCGTGCTGGTCGCCCGGTTGCGGCACGTCGCGGATCCGGGCAGGATCGCGGATGATCTGCTCGAGCGCTTCTCGCTGACCGACGCGGCCGCGCGGAAGGTGTCGACGTATTCGGGCGGCATGCGCCGCCGCCTCGACATCGCGATGAGCCTCATCGGGGATCCGCCGGTCATCTTCCTCGACGAGCCGACGACCGGGCTCGACCCCCAGGCGCGCCTCGAGGTGTGGCAGGCCGTCCAGGAACTCGCCGAGCACGGCACGACGGTGCTGCTCACGACGCAGTACCTGGAGGAGGCCGAACAGCTCGCCGACCGGATTGCGATCCTCCACGAGGGCCGGATCATCGTGAACGGCACCCTCGCCGAGCTCGAGCAGTTGCTCCCGCCCGCCACGGTCGAATACGTGGAAAAGCGGCCGACCCTCGAGGACGTCTTCCTTGCCGTCGTCGGTGCCGACAGCAAGGACGGCGACGCCGGCAACGACGCAGCGCCGGCGCGGAAGAGTAGGGAACAACGATGACCAAGCACTTCTTCGGCGACACCGCCGTCCTGCTGGGACGCTCTCTGCGCCACATCACGCGCAGCCCGGACACCATCACCACGACCACGATCATGCCGATCGCCTTCCTGCTGCTGTTCGTCTACGTGTTCGGCGGCGCGATCAACTCGGGGTCGAATTCGTATGTGAACTACCTGCTGCCCGGCATTCTGCTCATCACCATTGCTTCGGGCATCTCCTACACCGCATTCCGGCTCTTCCTGGATATGAAGAGCGGCATCTTCGAGCGATTCCAGTCCATGCCGATCGCACGCTCGTCCGTTCTGTGGGCGCACGTGATGACCTCGTTGGTCGCCAATCTGGCCTCGGTCGTGGTCATCGTGCTCGTCGCCCTCCTCATGGGCTTCCGCTCGGCGGCGGGAGCGCCGGCGTGGCTCGCGGTCGCCGGCATCTTGACCCTGTTCACCCTGGCGTTGACGTGGATCGCCGTGATTCCCGGTCTCTCCGCGAAGTCCGCGGACGGCGCGATCGCGTTCTCCTACCCGCTCATCTTCCTGCCGTTCATCAGCTCGGCATTCGTGCCCACCGACACCATGCCCGGCCCGGTACGCGCCTTCGCCGAGCACCAGCCGGTGACGGCCATCGTCGATGCCATCCGCGACCTGTTCACACAGCAGCCGGTCGGCGCCGACATCTGGATCGCCCTCGCCTGGTGTGTCGGCATCCTCGTCGTCGCGTACATCTTCGCCATGGTCACCTACCGCCGCAGGATCGGCTAGGACGGGCGCCGCGGCGGGGAACGGTGGGCCACGAGCTCACCCGACCCCGCCGACGTGTGCGCCGTGGCCAACCCGCCTTCCCGTCCGGCCGGGCAGGGACTACCGTTCGCCCATGCGCGGAGCCGCCGTCGTCGTCGCCTGTCTGGTCGGCGTGGCCGCGTGCGCGTCCCCACCACCGCCGGACCCACCACCGCCGCCGCCGGCGCGTGTCACGGTCGACGGGCGGGGCCTGATTTTGGACGGGAAGCCCTGGTGGCCGACCGGGCTCAACGCCTATCAGCTCGCCTCCGACTGGGACGTCAACGGTGGCTGCGGCGCGCAGGTGGACCTGGACGCGTACTTCTCGTCGCTGCCGCCGGCGTCGCTGACGCGGTTCAACGCCTTCCAGGCGCTGGCGCTGAACCGCGTCACGGGGACCCTGGACTTCGCGGCGATCGACGCCGTGTTCGCCGCCGCCGAGCGGCACGGCCAGCTCGTCATGCCGGTGCTGTCCCCGCAGGACGGCGCGTGCGGCAACGAGCTGTACAAGGACCGCGCCTGGTACGAACACGGCTGGACCACGCGCCTGGCCCCCTTCGCGGTCAGCTACCGCGACTGGGTCCGCCTGGCCGTGGACCGGTGGCGGGTGTCGCCGGCGCTCGCCGCGTGGGACCTGCTGGGCGAGCCCGAGCCCGGCGTGTGCGGCGACGCCGCATGCAGCCTGCCGCGGCGCTCCTGCCCACCCGACTCGGCGCAACTGCTGCGGGCGTGGACCGACGCGGTCGGCCGGATCGTGCGGGAGACGGACCCGCGGCACCCGATCACCCTCGGCCTGATCGGTGGTGACCAGTGCGGCAGCGCCGGGGATGGCTACGCGCAGCTCGCGAAGTCGCCGTACGTGGACGTGCTGCAGTACCACGACTACGACGAGGCGGCGTGGCTGCCGGTGCGGCTCGGGCAGGTCACCAAGCCGATCCTGGTGGCCGAACTCGGCATCGAGGCCGGCAGTTGCCTGCCGCTGCCCGAACGGGCCGAACGTGTGGACGCGGCGCTGACCGGCTACCGCGAGACCGGGGCCGCCGGCGCGCTGCTGTGGGCGTTCGTGCCCGACCCGCGCGGCGGCGAGTGCACGTACGACATCGGCCCCGGCGACCCGGCGTTCGACGTGCTGGCCCGGCACGGGAGCTACTGACCCGTGCCGCGTCGATCGCCGCGTGGAGGGACGTGCGCCCGATAGCCGTCCAGCATCGAACCACCGTTCCCGGACCGTTCGAACGGACCTGTCCGCCAGTCGGATACGGAACCGGAGCACGGTCGCTCGCAGTAATTCGTTTGCGGGTTCACCCCGTGGTGAATATTGTCTGCTGCGTCCGGCGGAGAGGCCGGTCGAACTCGGATGGAAAGTGGTGAATTATGCCCCGGACAGCCGCCGAGCTCCTTCACGATCCCGTGAAGCGCTCGGACCGGTGATCCGCACCCACCATCGGATCGCCTGTCCGGTGTGAGGTCTTCGCGGGATCGACAGTGCTCGGCGCACATTGCAGCACAGTTGATCTCACAGAGGAGAACCCAAGTGTCCCACAGTGGCACATCGATATCGCACCTTTCCACGTTCACATGTATCCGGTGCGGGCTGACGGTACCTGCCGCGACGCCTGCCGGTGCAACACGGACGCACTGCCCGAACTGCCTCGCCGGAAAGCACCGACCCGGACCGGACGCCGGGTGCGGAGCACGCACGCACCCGATCTCGATCGCGGTGCTCCGGGGCGGAGAGTGGATGCTCATCCACCGCTGTACCGCCTGCGGTGGCCTCGACGCGTGCCCGGTGGTCGAGGACGACAACCAGTTGCTGTTGCTCCGCATCGCGGTGAAACCACTGGCGCAACCGCCGTTCCCGCTCGAGCATCTCGCACAACTGTAGGAGCGCTCGGTGTCCCGCAGGAACAATCGAACAGCTCGAGTGCAGCGGCCGAAGCCGGCACATCGCGACGCACCCGCGCGGCACGGAACATCGTTCCGCTGCATCGGATGCGGTCTGGACGTGCCGATGCAGGCGCCCGGAACCGCGCACCGCAACCACTGCCCGCACTGCCTGTCCAGTAGGCACGTCGATCGTGTGCCCGGCGACCGGGCCGCCGGCTGCGGGGGCCGGATGGAGCCCATCTCGGTGACCGTGCGCGGGGGTGGGGAATGGGTGATCATCCACCGGTGCCGCACCTGCGGCACGCTCGACGCCAATCGCTGCGCCGGGGACGACAACCCGCTTGCGCTCGTCCGGATCGTGCTGCGGCCGATCTCGGCCTCGGGCGTGCTCCTCGACGGGTAGAGGCCGACGCCACGGGAGCGCTTTCCATCTCGCTGCGGAAGGCCTTGTCTGCCGGCGGGGACGGCAGGATCGACCGAACGTCGCGGGTGCCGTCCGTCCGTGTCAGCTGGTCGGTTCGGTCGCCGGGTGGGCCGGGAGATGGGTCGCGGCCCAGCTGGCGAGAAGCTTGAGCCGGTCTTCGGAGTCGGTTCCGGGTTCGGCGGTGTAGATGGTCAGGTCCAGGACCCAGTCGTCGTCCGCCGCCAGGTCCAGGGAGTGGTAGACGAGGTCGAGCGTGCCGACCACCGGGTGGTTGAACTGCTTGTTCCCGGCGTGATGGATGCGGACGTTGTGTGCTGCCCACCGGGCGCGGAATTCGTCGCTGAGCGTGGAGAGTTCACCGACGAGCTGACGCAGGTCCTTGTTGTGGGGATCGCGGCCGGCCTCGGCGCGCAGCAGTGCCACGGTGACGTTGGCGGCGCCGTCCCAGTCGGGGAAGTAGTCGCGAGCGCCGGGATCGAGGAACTGGAAGCGGGCGATGTTGGCGGTTCTGCGGTCGTCGGCGAACATCGGCGAGTACAGCGCGCGGCCGAGCGCGTTGGTGGCGAGGATGTCCATGCGCCCGTTGCGGACGAACGCGGCGGAGGAGGTCATCGAGTCGAGCATCCACTGCACCCTCGGCCGCACCTGGGCCTGCTTGCGGGCGCGGGGTGCGCGGTGGGTGGGCCGGGCGGCGCGGGCGAGGTCGAACAGGTAGGTGCGTTCGGCCTCGTCGAGTTGCAGTGCCCGGGCGACCGCCTCGAGGACGTCTTCGGAGACGCCGCCGATGTGGCCCTTCTCCAAACGGGTGTAGCACTCGGTGCTCACCCCGGCCAGCACGGCCACCTCCTCGCGCCGCAATCCGGGGACCCGGCGGTGCCCGCCGCCGGCGGGCAGCCCGACCTGCTGCGGGGTCAGCCGGGCCCGCCGGGTGGCGAGGAAGCTGCGGATGTCGGCGCGGTTGTCCACGCCGTCCACGGTACGTCCGGTGCGGCGTTGTGGGAGGTTCTGCTGGTACCCCCCATGAACTCGACCTCCCGCGCGGGTGGTGCGCGGTGTTCCATGGAATCTGCCCGGAAACAGCTGGGCCACCAGCATCCGATCTCGTGCGAACAAGGAGCACCGTCATGCGAGGAGCAGTCCTGTACGCCCCCGGCGACGTCCGTGTCGAGGAGCGTGACCGTCCGACGCTTGTCGAACCTACCGACGCGATCATCCGGCTGTCCGCGACCTGCGTGTGCGGCTCCGACCTGTGGCCCTACCGCGGTGTCGAGACCTACGACGGCCCGATCCCCATGGGCCACGAGTACGTCGGCGTCGTCGAGGAGATCGGCGCGGACGTCGCGAACCTCGAGGTCGGCGACTTCGTCGTCGGCTCGTTCTTCGCGAGCGACAACACCTGCGAGATCTGCCGCGCCGGCTACCAGAGCTCGTGTATCCACCGGGTGATCATGGGAACCCTCGGATCCCAGGCCGAATTCCTGCGAGTCCCGCTCGCGGACGGCACCCTCGTGGCCACTCCGGGCATGCCCGACCCCGACCTGATCCCGTCCCTGCTGGCCGCCTCCGACGTGCTCGGCACCGGCTGGTTCGGTGCCGTCGCCGCAGAGGCCGGGCCGGGCAAGACCGTCGCGGTCGTCGGCGACGGCGCCGTCGGCCTGCTCGCGGTGCTGGCGGCCAAGCAGTTCGGCGCCGAACGCATCATCGCGATGAGCCGCCACGAACCGCGCCAGCGGCTGGCCCGCGAGTTCGGTGCCACCGATATCGTCACCGAACGGGGTGACGCGGGCGTGGCCCGGATCAAGGAGCTCACCGGCGGGCTGGGCGCGCACTCGGTCGTCGAGGCCGTCGGCACCCAGGAGTCGATGATGCAGGCCATCCGGTCCACCCGGCCTGGCGGGCACGTCGGCTACGTCGGTGTCGCCCACGACGTGCAGTTGCCCGGCGACGAGCTGTTCTTCTCCCACGTCCACCTGCACGGCGGTCCGGCACCCGTCCGGCAGTACCTGCCCGAACTGATCGACCTGATCTGGAGCCGAACCATCAACCCGGGCAAGGTGTTCGACCTGGAGCTGCCCCTCGCGAAGGCCGCCGAAGGCTACAAGGCCATGGACGAGCGAAGCGCCATCAAGGTTCTGCTCCGCCCCTGACCTCGACCGTCACCCGCCGGCGGTCACCGCCTCGAGTCTGCCGCACGGGCGACTCACGACTCATCAGGAGCCGTTCGTTCATGTCTGCCTCCCTGACCTCGGACCGCCGCGACGACCACCGGGTCGCCGTGGGCAAGGTCGGCAGCGTTGCGGGCCCCGGGCCCGGGGGTCGGGCGCTGGGGGTAGTGCTGAGCCTGCTCACCGTCTTCGGCCCCATTTCCATGGACCTGTACCTGCCGGTCCTGCCCGCGCTCACCGCCGACCTCGGGGCGAGCACGTCGGCCGCGCAGCTGACCGTCACTGCCTGCCTGCTCGGGCTCGCGCTCGGGCAGGTCGTCGCCGGTCCGCTGTCGGACCGATTCGGCCGCCGTCGCCCGCTGCTGATCGGAGTCGGGGCCTTCATCGCCGCGTCCGCCTGGTGCGCGGTGAGCCCGACCATCGAGACGCTCGTCGCGGCGCGCCTGGTGCAGGGGTTGACCGGCGCGGTCGGCATCGTCATCGCCCAGGCCGCCGGCCGCGATCTGTACTCCGGTGCCCGCCTGCTGCGGTACTACGGGCGACTCACCGTCCTCGGTGGTCTGGCGGCCATCGTCGGTCCGGTCATCGGCGGGCAGCTGGCGACGGTCACCGACTGGCGGGGCACCTTCGTGTTCCTGGCCGTCGTGGGCGTGGCCATCCTCGCAGCGAGTGCCGGGGTGTTGCGTGAGACGCTGCCACCGGGCAGTCGACGAGCCGGTGGCCTGTCCGACACCGGGCGGGTGTTCCGCCGGCTGGTGTCGGACAGGGTCTTCCTCGGCGCGGTCCTCGTCACGGGGTTCGTCAACGCCGCCCTGTTCGCCTACCTCAGCGGAGCGACATTCGTGCTGCAGGGCATCTACGGCCTGTCGCCGCAGGGCTATTCGTTCGCGTTCGGGCTGAACTCGTTGGGATTCATGGTCTTCGGGTTTGTCGCCGGACGCACCGCGGAGCGGTGGTCGGTCCATGGCACCCTGGTCGTCGGTCTGATCATGGTCGTGGCCGGCGCCGGTGGCGTGCTGCTCACCGCCACCGCACACCTGCCGCTGGCCGCGATGGTCGTCTCCCTGCTCACGATGGTCAGCGGGGTGGCGGTCACGACCCCGCCGTCGACGTCCCTCGCGCTGGAGAACTACCCCGAGGTCGCCGGCTCGGCCGCCTCGCTGCTGGGGCTGGCCCGGTTCGCATTCGGCGGCGTCACCGCCCCCCTCGTCGGCCTGGCCGGCCCGGGGACCGCGGTGCCGCTGGGCGTCGTCACCCTCAGCGCAGCCCTGCTCGGCCTCGTCGGCTACGTCCTGCTCCGCCCACCGGCAGCCGGTATGCCGGAACACCGTGCGTTCGCCTGAACCTTCCGCTTGGCCCGAAACCCCCGCAATTCCACTCAGAGGAGAAGCATCCATGCGTGTCCACGCCTACGCAGCCTCGTCCGCCTCCGCGCCGCTGGCCCCGACGGTCATCGAACGACGGGACGTCGGACCCAACGACGTGCTCATCGAGATCACGTACGCCGGCATCTGCCACTCCGACATCCACACCGTCCGCGGCGACTGGGGACCCCAGCCCCACCCGCTCGTCCCCGGCCACGAGATCGTCGGTCTCGTCGCCGAGGTCGGTGCCGACGTCACCGGCCACCGGGTCGGTGACCGCGTCGGGGTGGGCTGCATGGTCAACTCCTGCCGCGAGTGCGTGAACTGCCGCAACGGCGACGAGCAGTACTGTCTCGGCGGCATGGTCCCCACCTATGCAGGCGTCGACCGAGACGGCACCACCACCCAGGGCGGCTATGCCACCCATGTTGTCGTCGACGCCGACTTCGTCCTCTCCGTGCCCGAGACGCTCGACTTCGCGGCCGCTGCGCCGCTGCTGTGCGCCGGCATCACCACCTACTCGCCGCTGCGCCGCTGGAACGCTGGACCGGGCAAGAAGGTCGCCATCGTCGGTCTCGGCGGTCTGGGGCACTTGGCTGTCAAGATCGCCCACGCCCTCGGAGCCGAGGTGACGGTGCTGTCCCAGTCGTTGAAGAAGCAGGAGGACGGCGTGCGGCTCGGTGCCGACCACTACCACGCCACCAGCGATCCGGCCACATTCGAGCAGCTCTCGAGCCGTTTCGATCTGATCGTCAACACGGTCAGCGCCGCCATCGAGGTCGATGCCTACCTCGGTCTGCTCGCGGTTGACGGCACCCTGGTCGACGTCGGTGCCCCGGCCGAACCCCTGAGCCTGAACGTCTTCTCCCTCATCGGCGGCCGCCGCTCCTACGCCGGCTCGATGATCGGCGGCATCCGCCAGACCCAGGAGATGCTCGACTTCTGCGCCGCACACGACATCGGCGCCGACGTCGAGGTCATCCCCGCGGACCTGATCAACGACGCCTACGAGCGCGTCCTGGCGTCCGATGTCCGCTATCGGTTCGTCATCGACACTGCCACCCTCCGTTGATCTGCAGCCCGGAGTGCCTGAGTGCATTCACGGGCACGCCCGAACCACCACGCCGAAGGACGCCTGATGGACAACCGCTTTCGTGCAGTGCACGTGTCGCTGTCGCTGGCTCTCGTAGCCCTTGCCGCCGCGTGCAGCAGTCCTCCGGAGCCCACCGTCGACGACGAGTGGGACCGCATCCGTATCGCACTCATCCTCGCTGGGCAACGCCTGACGGGAACGCTGTCAGACACCCCTGCCGGTCGCGACCTCCTGGCGCAGCTCCCTTTGACCCTCACCATGACCGACTTCGGATCCGTGGAAAAGGGCGCCGAGCTACCCGCGTCCCTGTCGATCACCGGCGCCCCACCCGGCGCAGACCCTGCCCCGGGGGACATCGGCTACTACGCGCCGTGGAACGACCTCGTCCTGTACTACGGCGACCAGAGCTACCACGACGGCATCGTGAGGCTGGGAACCCTCGACGGGGGCGGGGACGTCATCGGGCAGCACACCGGGGACCTCCTGGTGAGGATCGAACACGTGAGGGACTGACCCGGGGCATCATCGCATGAGATTTCGCACGGACGTGGAAGACCGGAGGCACCGGCCCGAGCCCCGCTTCCATCGTCGGGACGTATTCGTCTTCGGGCTGGTCATCGTCATTCTCGTTGTGACGACATACCTGGACCCGCCGTACCCGTAGTCGCGGACGAGGCTACGAAATGACTATCGCTGCATCATCTCTCGCACCCCAAGACCCGCCGTTCCACGCCCGTCCGGGTGTGCTACCGACGCACTCTGCGACGAGGGCTGTGGGGAAGGTTGTGCGGGTCCGGTTCTGCGAGCCTTGGCGGTCGGATGGACCCGGGATCGGCGCGCGGACGTCAGAGACGCACAAGCGTCGAGTCTGTCGGCACTTCGTCCCTCGGCCGATCCATCGCCGTGGCGATCAGCAGGACGACGAGGCCGGCGGCCGTGACGACTGCGCCCATCCAGATGGGGGAGGTGAAACCCAGGCCGGCTGCGATGGTCAGTCCGCCGAGCCAGGCGCCGAGGGCGTTGCCCACGTTGAAGGCGGCGATGTTGGCGCCGGAGGCCATGGTGGGGGCGGCGGAGGCGTAGTTCATGATTCGCATCTGCAGGCCGGGGACGGTCGCGAAACCGAAGGCGCCCATGAGGAACAGTGAGAGGATCGTCATGGTCCGGTTGTCGGCGGTCGCGGCGAAGACGATCAGGACAGCGGTCACCAGAACGAGGATCCAGGTCAGCGCCGGGGTGAGTGCCCGATCGGCTGCCTTGCCGCCCAGGTAGTTTCCGACGAACAGGCCGGAGCCGAAGACGATGAGCAGCCACGGCACGCTGGACGTCGCGAAGCCGCTGACCTCGGTCAGGGTGAAGGCGATGTAGGTGAAGGCGCCGAACATGCCGCCGTAGCCCAGGACGGTGATCGCGATCGAGAACCAGACCTGCTTGTTGCGGAACGCGTGGAGTTCGCCACGCAGGCCGCCGTGCGTGGCAGCAGGGGGAGTGGCCGGCACCAGGGCGGTGATGCCGACGAGCGCCACCACGCCGATCACGGTGATCGCCCAGAAGGTCGAGCGCCAACCCAGTTGCTGACCGAGCAGGGTGCCGAACGGAACCCCGAGAACGTTGGCGATGGTGAGACCGGCGAACATGATGGCGATGGCGCCGGCGCGCTTGGCGGCTGCGACCATGTCCGCAGCCACGACCGACCCGATGCCGAAGAACGCGCCGTGGCACAGGGCCGCGACGATGCGTCCGCCCATCATGACCTCGTACGACGGAGCGACGGCCGACAGCAGATTGCCGATGATGAACAGCACCATCAGGGACAGCAGGGCCCGTTTCCGGTCGAAACGGGTGAGGGCAGCGGTGAGGAGGATCGCGCCGAGGGCGACCGAGAGTGCGTACCCGGAGATGAGGTAGCCGGCGACGGACTCGCTCACGGCGAAGTCCGCGGCGACCTCCGGCAGCAATCCCATGATCACGAATTCGGTGAGGCCGATCCCGAATCCGCCCATGGCGAGGGCGATGAGGCCTGAAGGCACGTCGAGTTTCCTTTCGAAGATCTGCGCGTCAGCGCATAGAGCGCGTGTGCAGTAGTTGCAGACGCCTTATAAATAGTTGCACGCGCTCTATATATGCGCAAGCGGGTAGTATCGGAGGAGGCAGGAAGCAAGGAGGCGACGTGGGCATTGCGGACGACGCGGTGGAGATCCGCGCGCAGGGGTGGCGCACGCTGGCCGCGCTGCACGGTGCGCTCGACACCGAGCTCGAACGCGCGCTCCAGCAGCAGCACCAGCTCTCGGTGGTCGAGTACACCGTGCTCGACGCGCTGAGCCGGCAGGACGGCTGGCACATGCGGATGGCTCAGCTCGCCCGCGCGGCCGCGCTGAGCAGCAGCGCGACGACCCGGCTGGTCAACCGTCTCGAGAAGCGCGGGTTGCTCACGCGGATCCTCTGCGAGGACGATCGCCGCGGCATCTACACCGAACTGACCGCCGCCGGGCGCGAGTTGCTGGACAGTGCGCGTCCGACGCACGATGCCACCCTCGAAGCCGCCCTCGGCAAGGCGTGCGAGATCCCGGAGCTGGCGCCGCTGGTGCGCGCGTTGCACGAGCTGCCGCCGAGTCCGCACTGATCCCGGCGCTGTAGATCCGGGCGTTGTGGATCCGGGCGCTGTGGATCCGTTCGCCGGGGTGCCGGTGCGCGTCGCTGGATCGAGTCCACGTGTTCGGGCCCGGCAGAGCAGAATCCGGGACGGCAAAGCAGACGGAGACCCTTCGGGTCCCTGACTTGTCGGCCCCTTCCCCAAGCAAACCCACGGACCATGCCCCGATACCGCGTCTCGGCCAGCACGTCTGGCCGCCTGCCGAAAAGGCAAGCGGCTGAGCTGGACCCGGTCGGACGTGTCGACCCGTGCTCGATCGGGTGCCCGGTGCCGTTCACCGGGACGATGGAATGCCGGATGCGGTTGGTTAGCGTCGGACCCGCACGGAAAACGACGTGACCGCGTGCGCCTCGGTCACCGGAACGGCCCTCGCACGCACGCAGGGAAACACCGACAGCCCCGGACCCGGTGGTCGGGTGCGGGGCGGGGTGCAGGTCAGGTCGTCGGCGGGCAGCTCACCACGGCGGACGACGCCACGTCGGGGTGTGTGGCACGCGGCCACTGTCGGGGATGCACGCCTGGAATGGGCGTGTGGATACAATCCACCTCACGGTGCATGACAGCTCTTCTCTGTCGTGTGCCCAGACCCCGGTTCGGTGTTGGCGCACCGGCCGGGGTCGCCCCGTTTTCGGGGTCGGTGCAGCGATGGTGGCACGCGGCCTGCGGGTGCGTCAACCGATCCGGTACAGACGCCAGGTCGGCTGGTTGTCGCCGTCGTTGGGGATCTCCAGATCGAGGGTCGCGATGTCGGCGCCGGTCTCGAAGACGGTGGGGTAGCGGCGGTTCACCGCATCCGAGACGCCGCGGCCCTCGTTCGGCACGGTGAGCAGATACCGCACGCCATTCGCGGCCGGATCGTTGAGGATGCGGGTGAAGTCGGCGTCGGACGGGATGACGAACTGCTCGGGCCGGTCGGTCGCGGTGAGCACCGCGAACCCGTACACGGTGTCCATCACCACCGAACCCGGGGGCAGGTCGAGCGCGTCGAGATGGTCCGCGATGCGACGTTCCGTGCCGAACGACGCGATGATGCGGTTCTCCTGGTCCCGCAGCTGCGACGTGTCGTCCGGATCGGGGAACAGCACGGTGCGCAGCGCGTGCTGCTCCTGCGACAGCGTCGCGTTGCCCATCGCGACGAACGTGACCGGCACCGACACCGCGAGCGCGAGCGCCCCGACCGGCGCGAGGGTGCCGCGGTCCTGCGGCCGCACCGTCGCATGCGCGCCGAGCCGGCGCGCCCGCAGCTGCCCGCGACGGGGCGCGAGCTGCACCACCCACATCGCCGCCAGCGGCACCGCGACGAGGTAGAACCGTAGGAACGGGAACGTCATGCCGCGGAAGTACGACAGGGCCGCGAACGCGAGCACCGCCCCCAGCACGACGAACGGCACGGCGGGCTCGAAGTCCCGGCGGCGCCACGCCAGCACCGCGACGACGGGCGCGAGCAGCGGCAGCGCCGGCCCGAGCACCAGGATCTCGGCGACGGAGAACGCGAGCGCCCCCAGGCCCGCGGTGGAGCCGCCGCCGCTCTGCTCGAGGATCGCCGCGTTGCCGTACGACGACGAAAACTGCTGCAGCGCTTCGCCGGTGATGAGCCAGCTCGTCGCCGCCCACACGAGGAACGCCAACGCCACCGGGGCGGCGACGAGGATCGCGTCGAGCAGCGCCGCCCGCCACACGCGGGTGCGCCACCACGTCACCGCGACGACGAGCACGGTGACGGCCGCGCCGACGGCGAGCGCGTCGTACCGCGCCAGATACGCCAGCCCGACGGCGATCCCGGCGACGGCGAGGTCGTGCACGTCGTCGGTGCTGATCCACCGCACCAGCCGGCGCGTCGCCCAGCACAGCAGCATCAGGAACGGCGCCTCGCTCATGCCGTTGGCGCCGTAGTACACGATCATCGGATTGAGCGCGAACAGCGCCGTCACCGTCCACACCAGCCACGGCGACGCACCGCGATCGCGGACGAACAGGTGGACCTGGGTGACGGCCCCGGCCATGAACGGCGCCGACATCACGACGGCCGTGAGGCCCCACCGGGTCAGCGCCGGCCACCAGTCCGACAGCGCCACGAGTGGCAACTGCATCAGCGCGGTCAGGGGCGTGAACACGAACCCGATCGCCGCCAGGTGCGGGTCGCGGCTGTGCAGGGCGCTGCGCGCGGCCGCGACGCGGCTGAGCGAATCGCCTTGGAAATAGCCCACATCCAGCGACAGGTACAACCCCACCGCCGCATAGAGCAGGCAGGACAGCCAGAACACCCGGGCCACGCCGCCCCTCATGACGACAGCCCGTGGAAGGTCTTCTCCCAGTAGGAGGGATTGCGGATCAGCTGATAGGTGCCCTTGATCGCTGCGAGCGACATCATCAGCCAGTACACCGGCACCGTCAGGCACGCGAGCCACAGCGCCGAGTTGCCGGTCTCCCGGCACGCGACCAGGTTCATGTACAGCACGGCGGAGTTACCGAACACCAGCGAGATCAGCGCGGGGAAGTACACGTACCAGGGGAAGATCTCCTCGATCAGGAACGGCTGCCCGAGCAGCCACGCGATGGTGATCAACCAGAACACCATGTTCAGGCACGCGATGATCGGCGTCCCGGCGAGCAGGGTCGTGAACCGGAGCATCCCGACCGTGCCGATGCCCCGCCACAGTTGTACGGGTCGTCGCACGTGCACGAGCCATGTCTGCAGATATCCCTTGTACCAGCGGGAACGCTGCCGGATCCAGTTGATCGGATCGCTGTTCGCCTCCTCCAGCGTCGTCGAGTCCAATACGGCCGTACGGTAGCCCGACTCGGCGATGCGCACCCCGAGGTCGGCGTCCTCGGTGACGTTGTACGGATCCCACGCGCCGATCTCGTCGAACACGGCGCGCCGGATGTGGTTCGACGTGCCGCCCAGCGGGATGGGCGAATTCGAGCGCATCAGGCCGGGCAGCACGAAGTTGAACCACAGCGCGTAGTCGGCGGTGAACCAGCCGGTGAGCATGTTCTGGGTGCCGTTGTGGAAGGCCAGCGTCGCCTGCACGCACGCGACGTCGTCGCCGAGCCGGTCGAACGCGACCGCCACGCGCCGCAACTGCAGCGGCTCCGGCAGGTCCTCGGCGTCGAAGATGGTGACGATGTCGCCGGTGGCGAAGTGCAGCCCGTAGTTGCAGGCCTTCGGCTTGGTCCGCGGGTCCGCCGCCGGCACCAGCAGGATCTCCACGCTCTCGCCGAGCCCGGCCTCCTCGGCCGCGGCGATGGTGACGGCGTCGTCCTCCTCGAGCAGCAACAGCACCTGCAGCTTCTCGGCCGGATAGTCCAGCGCGGCCATCGCCGCGATCAGATCACCCACCACCTCCGGCTCGTTGTAGGCCGGGACCAGCACCGTGTACGTCGGCAGCGCGTGCCCGGGCACGGCCCGCGCCACGTCGTCGCCGACGGTGAGGATCGCGTCGCGCGCCAGGCCGCGGGAGAACAGCAGCAGCCGGTCCGCGAGCGTCGCGATGTACCCGGCCGTGCACACCGCCATCAGCACGGTCAGCGTCGGCGTCGTCGCGAACACCAGCGCCACGATCGCCGCGGCGACCAGGCCGAGGGTCAGCCACTTCTGCCACGGCACGAACGCCACCGACGCCGACGACAGCGGCCGCTTCTCCCGCAGCCCGTACACCGCGTCGTGCAGCGCGGCGGCCTTGAACTCCTCGTCGACTAGATTCCGCGCCACTGCGCCTCCACCAGATCACGGCCCAGCTCGGTGAGCATGTCCAAGTCCTTGTACTCGGGATCGGAATCCTCCACCGACGCCCGCCCGCGCAGGAACACCGACAGCAGATTCCGGCCGTTCGACGCCATGTTCGGCGTCGGCTGCGGGAACGGCGCATCGAGTTCGTGGTTGTCGACGGTCAGCAGGCTCACCCGCTGCGCGAGGGCGTCGCCGCGCGTCCAGATGAAGTTCATCAGGCTCCAGGTGAGCAGCAACTCGTCGTCGACGACGGTGAAGAAGTCGGCCTGCACGCCGTGGCCGAGGTCCACCCGGATCTTCGGGCTCACCCGCGCCCGCCCGAGATCGTAGGACGTCTGCACCGGATACACCTCGAACACCCCCACCCGCCGCACCTGCAGGGTCTGCACGGCGACGGTGCGCGGCCGCGACAGCCGATCCCAGTCGGCGCGCGGCTCGACGGCCCGGATTATCTGCCGGCGAAGCTGCGCGGTGGAGCCGAAATACCTTCGTGGCCAGTCGTAGTCGATGGAGTCGATCTGGTACCAACCGGTGGGGACCACCTGCGTGACGGTGCCGCTCGGCGGTGGGCCCACCGACACCGGCGTGAGCTGCTGATCCGGCAGCGGCAGCACGGCGAGCACCAGCGCGGCCGGGGCGACGAGGAACAGCGCCGAGCGCGTCGCCTCCCGCGGCGACACCGGGTTCGGGGGCAGCGTGCGCGGCGCGAGGCCGCGATACCGGTACAGGTAGAACGCGCCGCCGACGACGAGCGCCGCCGTGCCCGACGGCACGATCTGCGCGACGGCGACCCGCGCGTCCGGGTAGCGGGTGGTCACCGCGAACAGCAGCGCCAGGCCGAGCAGCATCGTCGCGGAGAAGCCGATCAGCGCGCGGCGCCGGGTGCGGCCGACCGCGACGGCGATCGCAATCGCGCCCAGCAGCACCATCAGGAACCCGGCGGCGAACTTGGTGCCGCCGAGCTGCACGAGCACCGCCCGGTAGAACAACGGCGACGTGCCCAGCAGCAACAGCCACACCGGCCAGTACCGGGAGGCGACGCGCAGGCCGAACAGCAGCACGCACGCGCCGATCACGAACGTCCACGCCGACAGCACGTCGAGGTGCATCATCTGGTAGTTCGGCCCGTACCGCGGCAGCAGCAGCCACTTGACCGCGAGCGCGATCAGCAGGACGGCGCCGCCGACGATCCGGTCGGTCTGCCGGTCGTGGATCGGCAACTCGCCGCGGCGGCGCCGGGTGACGCCCTCGGCGGCGAGCACCGCGAACGGCGGCACGAGCAGGACGTAGCCGCCGCCCGAGCCGCGGGAGATCTCCGTGAGCAGTTGCTCCCACGTCGACCAGTACCCGAGCACGGTGGCGGCGACGATCACCGTCCACCGTGCGCTGGTGTGCGCGAACAGTGCGGCGCGCTCGGCGGTCGTGACGGTGCTCATGGCGACATCCGATCAGAGCGGGCGCGGCCGGCCGCGACGCCATCGCAAGGCCGTGACGCCCGCGGCGACGAGCCCCACGGCCAGCAGGGCGAGGCCACCGGCGAGCACCCAGCCCGTCGTCCGGCCCAGCGACTCCTGGGTGCCGGGCTCGGCGGCCGGGTCGGTGAGCGCGAGTTCGACCGGGTCGCGGTCGGCGGCGGTGAACAGCACGTCGCCGTCGAGTTCGGCCCAGCGTTGCGGGGTCGCGGCGAGCCAGCCGAGGGTGCGGTCGAGTTCGGCGGGCACCTCGGTGGCGGCGGCGACGAGGACCGTGCGGTCGCCGTCGCGCGCCACCTGCAGCGACGCGAACTCGATGTCGGTGGGGAAGGTGACGGTGGTGGCGTTCCCGGTGGCCGGGTCGAGGAGGTCGAGGGTGCGGCCCTGCGTCCCGGCGAGCGGCAGTTCCAGGGTGTCGGGGACGCGGCCGTCGGCGGCGACGACGATGGCGGGGGTGCCGCCGGTGGCGGCCTCGTCGACGCTCACCCATTCGGGATCGAGCGGCACGGAGGTCAGGCTCTGCAGCCCGGCCACGAGCGCGACGGCCCGGGCGGTGTCGGCGATCCCGGCCTCGGTGGCGGCGACGTTCACCTTCGGCAGCAGCGCCTGCGGCAGCGACCGGAAACCCCCGGGCAGCGGCGGGTCGGCGGGCTCGGTGGTGACGCGGCTGCCGGCGTCGACGGTCAGCGTCATCGGCTGCTGCAGGCCGCACTGGTGGGTGCCGCCGGTGGCGCGCAGGGACACCACCACGTCGGTGGTCCGTCCGAGCACGTTGTCCGGCACCGTGATCCACCGCTCGAGACGGCCGGACGCGTCGGCGGGCCACGAGTCGACGACGGTGTCGCCGACCGTCACCGACACCAGGCCGCCCTCGGTCGTGGGCAGCGGGGTGTAGGAGCCCTGCAGGTTGATCCGCAGATTGTGGGACGGCCGTCCCAGACGGGTCTGGTCGATGCCGAGCGGCACCTCCACCACGCCGACGCCGGTGTCGGTGAGGGCGCCGAGGCCCAGTTCGGCGAGCGTCGTCGCGTCGGGGGACAGCCGCGGCGGCCGGCCCAGCGTGCCGACCGTCGCCGCCGAGGCCACCGCGACCGACGAGATGTCGCTCGTGATCAGGCGGGCCTGGTTGCGCAGCGCGTCGGCGTCGCCGGTGACCGCGAGCGCCGGACCGCCGCCGGGCACCTGGACCAGCGTGGCGGCACCGTCGCCGTCGGTCTCGACGATCGCGATCTGCCGGGTGAACGGCCCGGCCGGGGCGGGCGGCACCGCGTCGTCGCCGGGCAGGGTCTGCACCGTCACCCGCAGCGGCCGGCCCGTGTACTGGGCGGTGACGGCCGCGGTGAGATCGAGAGCGGTGGCCGACTCGGCGGGCGTGGGGTCGGCGGGCAGCGCCAGCTCCAGCGACTCGAGGATCGGCGGCAGGAAGTCGGCGACCACGGCCGGCGGGGTCGCCGCCCCGGTGTAGCGGACGCGTCCGTCGCGCAGCACCACCGAGCGATCCGTCCAGTCCTCGGGGCAGATCCCGTCGAACGGCAGCAGGTGAAGGGTCAGGGTGACGGTGACGGCGCGGTCCGCGATCGGCGCAGCATCCAGGGGCAGCGAGACCGGCACCAGAGTTCCGGCGGCGGGCAGGTCGATGCGGGCGAGCAGTAGCCCCTGCGACTGGACGTCGATCCAGCCGCGGGCGACGTTGGCGGGCATCTGCACCGTCGCGTCGAGCGCGGCGGGCCGCAGCCCGTCCGGCACCGGGACGGTGAGGGTCGCGGTGTCGCTGTGGCCGCGGAAGGCAACCGTGTCGCCGAATCCCAGCGTCTGCGTGCCGAAGACGATGTCGCCGGGCGGCGCGACGGGGTCCTGCGCGGCGGCAGGGCCCGCGGCGAGCACGGTCAGCGCGGCCAGGGCGGGAACGAGGATGGCGTGTCCGGCGCGGCGAATTGTCTGGGTCGGCACATCGGGGACTTTACGGTTGTTCGGTACGAAATGTGGGACAAGTGCGACACGGCCGCGATAGCGTGGACGCAATATCGCTCACAGTCCTCCGCGCGTTACCCATCGGCGACCAAGTTCGTACACACTGTGGGTATGTGGTGGTGGGTTGCGGCGGTTCTGGGCGCCTGGCTGCTCGTCTCGGTGGCGATCGGTCTGGTGCTGGGCAAGGTGCTGCGCGTGGCCGACATGGAGGAATCCCTCGTCGAGATCCAGCGCGCCGAGCGCGAGAGCGAACGTCACACCAACCAGCCCTGACATCGCTTTACATGCTTTTGACCAGCGCTTTAGTGTTTGTACTCGCGAGTAACGATCTTGAGGACTAGTGTTCCTGTGTCGCCTTCCTGTCCCCCCTGCGAAGGCGACGCTCGCAGGCCGGTAACCCCCCATCGCCGGCCCGCGCTGAGGCCCCGCCGTTTCGCCACCACGATCGGCGGGGCCTCACCCCTTTCGGGCGGCGTACCGACCGATACGCTCGGGTGGTGACCGAGCCGCGCACCGCACCCCGCATCACCATCACGTACTGCACACAGTGCAACTGGCTGCTGCGTGCCGGCTGGATGGCGCAGGAGCTGCTCAACACCTTCGGCACGGATCTGGGCGAGGTCGCGCTCGTCCCCGGCACCGGCGGCATCTTCGTCGTCACGGCCGGTGATCGGGTGGTGTGGGACCGCAAGACCGACGGCGGCTTTCCCGACATCGTCACGCTCAAGCAACGGGTGCGGGACGTCGTGGATCCCGAGCGGGATCTGGGGCACTCGGACGCCGCGCACCGGGCGCAGGAATAGGATTTCTACGGCCGTATCATGCGCCGGTACCGGCAGAACTGCCCGGCCAGTTTCCAGTCGTGCTCGTGTTATCGGGCATCGTCCGCATGCGGTGCTCTGTATCGATACCCACTCGTTGTGGCTGTGCAACATCGGTCCACGGATTTCGGAGCACACTCGGGCCATGCCTGTCGGTCGGAAGTGGTGCGAGGTCGAGAACGAGTTCTTTCCGGCCGAGGAGTTCCAAGGCGACGTGCATATGCACTGCCAGGGGCGGGCGTGGGGAATTCCGGACAGCTACGTGATGCCGTCGAAGTCGCCCGAGGACGCGGATTGAGATCCGCGGTCGCGAGGGTGAGAATGTGGAGCCCTGCCGCGAGGCGCTCGCAGGAACTCGAAAGGCTCCGGCTGGAGGCGGAGCGTGCGGAGGAGGCGGAGCGCAGCGCCGCGCTCGAGAAGGCGACGACCGATTTTCAGCTGGCCGGCTGGGCCGCCGAGTACGAACTGCGGAAGCTGTTCCAGGAGAACCTGTACGACGCATCCAAGGGCGGTTTCGAGCGAAGTCGAGACAGTGCGAAGTTCGTGCAGACAGCCGCCGCTGCCATCGGAACCATCTATATCGGCGTGTTGGGTGTGTCGTTTTCGGTGACCGATAATTCGCTACCCCTGCGCGGGGTCTTTGCCCCGCTCTTTCTGGGTATGGCCGTTGCCTTTTCCGGGTTCTATCTGGCCTTCCTCATGCCTGCGAGTCGCTCGACGCTGCGCCCTCCGACGGGTACCCTGCACAATCACCAGATGCAGAGGTTGATCTTCTTCATGGAGTGGGTCAATCGAGCGACGGGGCAGCGGCGGTACTTCATTCAAGCGAGTGTGCTCAGTCTGGCGGTGGGACTCGTCTTCATCGTCGCACCCTTCGTCAGCAGTCCGCGCCCTCCCGAAGTTCCTGCCATGCCTACCCCACCGGCCGTGCCGGCCGCGACAGACCCGGATCTGCAACCCCGAGCGGTCGAACTGTTCCTCATCCAAGTGGACGAATTTCGGCGGTCGGTTCTCGAGAGAAACAAGGCGATAGCGGAATCCGCGCAACAGAGTGTCGAATTCGAGGAGCGGGAAGGTCGTTTGAATGCGTGGTCTGCTGTCCTGGCCGGGGTGGGCCTGATCGTCGTTCTCGTGGTTCCGGTCTTCTTCTCGCGGGAGCGAGCACCTACGCCGTGACGTCGAGGGCCGAGCACTGCGGGTGGGGCCGCACCGTGGACTATCCGGGTATCGGTCCCGTGGATCAGTACACCGTGCCGGCTGGCTTCCTGCGTTCCGCAGCGGCGCCGGTGGACCAAACCGGGCACGGATAGGAGCCCGGCGAGCGCACTGCGGGTAATGATCTCCCGAGCAGCGCCATTCATCGCAGACGTAACGTTTTGGCGATTTGCCCGATTCAATGGACCGTCAGGTCCTTCCTCTTCGAATCGAGGTCTTCGTGAAGCGTCTTCTCGCCGGCATCCTGGGCTGTGCCGCGATCACCGTCGCCGTACCGGCCACCGCAAGTGCGGGCACCGGAAGTGCCGACATCCTTCCCAACATTCTTCCCGCGGCGCTCTGCGTCCTCTCGTCCGGATCCGGTCAGTGCGCGCTCGTTCCGCTTCCCACGCCGGGCGCAGTGATTGGCGCTGCCGAGTCGACGCGCCTCACCGTGGCCGAGTAGGGACCGGGAGCCGCGGCAGCTTCGTGCACAATCCCGGTGCGCGCAGCCGCTGCTGCCGAGCTCAGACTCCGACCGAGGTCCGGACGATCGTTTCGGGCTTGGTCGGCTCGGCCGGCGCTTCGGCGGCGCGCGTCGGGCGGGACGTTCCTTCCGGAGCCGGACAGCATCACCGGCCACAACTGCGATCAGCACCGACAGCGCTGCCCACAGGACCACCAGGCGCACGACGATGTCCATCCGTCGAACCCTGAACGATGCCGACCGAGTCCATCGTTTCGTCCGCGGCGACGGACGTGGACTGGAATAGTCCGCTGAAACGACACCGAGAGTGCAGATTGGAGGCGCGGCGTGTAGGCGCGGGCGGCGCCGCTCGAAACAGACCGACCAACTCGCATGTGAGGCCGCCTCGGGTTACGGTGTTTCGGAACATTCCGACCGGGGGGTCGAAGTGGAGGCCGCGACTTCTCGCGGAATCGCCGTACTCGAGGGAGCTTTGATGCAATCCGTTCTGAAGAAGACCGCTGTGGCCGTTGTCGGGGTGGGAGCGCTGGCGCTGTGCGTGCCGGGGACCGCGTCCGCGGCAGGTAACCCGTCCGTGGGGGCGTCGGGTACGCCCGGCTCGATCACCGTCGATTTCGACTTCGCCGGGGTGGACGTCGCCGGCGGTGTCACCTGCGTGACCTATGTGTCGACCAAGCAGAGCGGGCTCGACGCCGCCGATCCGTCGGGCCGCGCCGATGCACAGGCGCCCGGCTCGAAGTTCTCCGTCGAGAACACCAGCACCTCCGCCATCACCTTCGTCCAGGACGGCCAGCCCGTCTCCCAGGGCCCGCAGCCCATCGCGGCCGGCACCTACTACGTGTACTGGGGTTGCCAGGACGCCGCCGGCACTCAGTGGGACAACGTCGGCCTGAAGTCCGGCGCGCCGTTCCAGAACCCGATCGTCGTGAACGTCGCCGGCGACGGCGCCGCTCCCGCACCCGCGGCCCCGGCCGCGCAGTCCGCCCCGACCAAGTCGGAGGGGACCGTTCCGCAGGCGGACGCCGCGCCCGAGACCGACGGCGTCATCGACACCCCCGAAGAGCTGATCGGTCTCGTGATCGATCTCTTCGGCGATCAGCTGCCGGACCTCTCGCAGAGCTGACCTTCGGCACGCGCAGGCGGCATCCTCCACGGGATGCCGCCACCGCGTGGTTCCCGGGAGTGGCAGTTGCATTCGCGCACGGTCGCGCCGGGCGCGCGCGTTCGATAGGGGAGGGACATGGGCGGAGGAGCCGCGACCGATGCGGTGGTCCTGGTGGGAGGCAAGGGAACGCGTCTGCGGCCCCTGACGCTGTCGGCGCCCAAGCCGATGCTGCCCACGGCGGGACTGCCCTTTCTGACGCATCTGCTCGCGCGGATCAGGAGCGCGGGCATCACCCACGTGGTGCTCGGTACGTCGTTCAAGGCCGAGGTATTCGAGGAGTACTTCGGTAGCGGCGAGAGCATGGGGCTGGAGATCGAGTACGTCACCGAGACCGAGCCGCTCGGCACCGGCGGCGGCATCCGCAACGTGCTGCCCCACCTGCGCTCCGACAACGTCATGGTGTTCAACGGCGACGTTCTCGGCGGTAGCGACCTGCGCGAGATCCTGCACACGCACGAGGTCAACAACGCCGACGTGACGCTGCACCTGGTGCGCGTCGCCGATCCACGCGCCTTCGGATGCGTGCCCACCGACGCGGACGGACGGGTCACGGCGTTCCTGGAGAAGACACAGGATCCGCCGACCGATCAGATCAACGCCGGCTGCTACGTCTTCCGTCGCGAGTGGATCGAGAAGATCCCGGCCGGACGTCCCGTCTCGGTGGAGCGGGAGGTATTCCCGGCGCTGCTCGTCGACGGCGCCCGCGTGTTCGGCCACGTCGACGCCGCGTATTGGCGGGACATGGGGACGCCGGACGACTTCGTCAAGGGCTCGGCCGACCTGGTCCGGGGAATTGCGCCGTCCCCGGCGCTCGACGGTGAGCGCGGCGAGGCCCGCATACACCCGACAGCCCGCGTCGCCCCTGGGGCGATGCTGATCGGCGGAACCGTGGTCGGCCGCGACGTCGTGGTCGGTGGCGGAGCCCGGCTCGACGGAGTCGCGGTGTTCGACGGCGCACGCATCGACGCGGGAGCGGTGGTGGAGCGCTCGATCGTGGGATTCGGTGCCCGGATTGGGCCGCGTGCTCTGGTTCGTGACGCCGTGATCGGCGACGGCGCCGAGGTCGGAGCCCGCTGTGAACTGCTACGCGGCGCGCGGGTGTGGCCGGGAGTCGTCCTGCCGGACGGCGGGGTCCGGTTCTCCACCGACGTGTAGAGACATGCAGGACAAGCTGATCCGGTTCCGGGGAGGAGCTCGATGTATCCGCTTCGCGGGGCCGTTCGCAACTATTCGTGGGGTTCGCACACCGCGCTGGCCGAGCTGACCGGCCGGCCTGCGCCGACCGAGGAACCCGAAGCCGAATTGTGGCTCGGTGCCCATCCGGCGGCCCCGGCCGTGGTGGACGAAGACGGCACCACGGTGTCGCTGCTCGATCTCATTGCTCGCGATCCCGAAGGCCAGCTCGGATCGGAATGTGCCCGAGAATTCGACGGTCGGCTGCCGTTCCTGTTGAAAGTCCTCGCGGCCGAGCAGCCGCTCTCGTTGCAGGCGCATCCGAGCCGGGCGCAGGCTCGGGAGGGGTTCGCGCGTGAGAACGACGCCGGAATTCCATTGGGCGCACCGCACCGCAACTATCGGGACGACAACCACAAGCCCGAGATGGTCGTGGCGCTGAGCCGTTTCGAGGCGCTGGCCGGCTTTCGGGCCCCGACCGAGACGGTCGAGTTCCTTCGTGACCTGAGCGTCCCCGAACTGACTCCCTACGCGTCGGAGTTGGGCGACCACCTCGACGCGACGGGGCTGCGCGCCCTGTTCACCGCGTGGATGACGCTGCCGACCAAGTCTCTCGTCGCGTTGGCGGACGCCGTTCTGGCCGGGTGCGAGCGCTACCTGGCGGCGCGGGCCGGCTCGGACGACGAGTTCACCGTCGCGGCACGCACCGCCCTCGACCTCGGCCGGGCCTACGCCGAGGACCCGGGCGTCATCGCGTCGCTCCTGCTCAACCGGGTGACCATGGAACCGGGCGACGCGTTGTTCCTGCCGGCGGGGAACCTCCACGCATACCTGCGGGGCACGGCCGTGGAGATCATGGCGAACTCGGACAACGTGCTCCGCGGCGGGCTCACGTCCAAGCACGTGGACGTGCCGGAACTGCTGCGCGTGCTCGACTTCGGATCGGTGGACGTGCCATGGGTACGTGCACGCATCGACAGGGGCGAATGCCTGTACGCACCGCCGGTGCGCGAGTTCGAGTTGGTGCGCGCCGAATTGGATCTATCGGGTACTTCGAGACCGACCTCTGCTGCATTCGGTGGCCCGGCGTCACGGATCCTGCTCTGCGTGGAGGGATCAGCTCAGCTGCGGTGCAGCGATCAGATGCTGAACCTCGAGCGGGGGGAAGCGGCGTGGGTTCCGGGCTCAGACCCCGAACTCGTTGTACAGGCCAGGAGTCCTCACGCGACGGTGTTCGCGGCAACACTGCCAATTCCGTCGGAGTCGACCTGAGTGGGCCGACAGCGCCAACTCTTCACACATTGTTGGTTCAGTACTCAGCGTGCATCGGTGTGCTGAACACGCCCGCTGAGTACCTCTGGGAGAATGCGTTGCACAGTCTTCGGCACGGGATACCTGGGCGCCACTCACGCCGCATGTATGGCAGAACTGGGGCATGACGTCCTGGGCGTCGACATCGACCCCGGGAAGATCGCGAAGCTGGAGGCAGGGGAGGTGCCCTTCTTCGAGCCCGGCCTTTCCGAGGTGTTGCGACGAAACCTCGAATGCGGACGGCTTCGTTTCACCACGTCCTACGCCGAGGCGGCAGACTTTGCGGACATCCACTTCATCGGCGTCGGCACCCCACAGAAGAGCGGCGAATTCGCCGCGGATCTGTCGCAGCTGCATGCGGTCGTCGACGCGCTCGCCCCGCTCCTGACCCGTCCGACGCTGATCGTCGGGAAGTCGACGGTGCCGGTCGGAACAGCCGAGCAACTGGCAGAGCGTGCCAGGAGCGCCGCACCGGCCGGCGACGACGTCGAGGTGGCGTGGAACCCCGAGTTCCTTCGCGAGGGGTACGCCGTACAGGACACTCTCGCCCCGGATCGGCTGGTCGTCGGGGTCGACCCTAGTCGCGGCGGGCGAGCCGAAGCGACACTGCGTGCCTTCTACGCGTGCCAGATCGCGGAGGGCGTGCCCTTCCTGGTCACGAACATTGCCACGGCCGAACTCGTGAAGGCTGCTGCGAACGCATTCTTGGCAACAAAGATCTCGTTCATCAACGCCGTCGCACAGGTCTGCGAAGCGAGTGGCGCAGATGTGGGCGAGCTGGCCGATGCGCTCGGCTACGACGCCCGGATCGGGCGGCGATTCCTCAATGCCGGCCTCGGATTCGGAGGTGGGTGCTTGCCGAAGGATATCCGGGCGTTCATGGCGCGGGCCGGCGAGCTTGGTGCCAATAACGTTCTGCACCTGCTCCGGGAGGTGGACGGCATCAACATGGGGCGCCGCACCACGATGGTCGAGATGACGAAAGAAGCCTGCGGCGGATCGCTCCTGGGCGCCCGGATCGCAGTCTTGGGCGCGGCCTTCAAGCCCGACTCCGACGACGTTCGGGACTCCCCAGCTCTCAACGTGGCGGGACAGCTCCAGTTGCAGGGAGCAGCGGTGACGGTCTTCGATCCGAAAGCAATGGAGAACTCTCGACGGCTGTTCCCCACCCTCACCTACGCGGCGGACATCCCCGAGGCATGCCGAGGTGCCGACGCTGTACTGGTACTCACCGAGTGGCAAGACTTCAAAGAACTGGATCCGGAGGAGATCAGTGCAGCAGTTCGGGCGCGCACCGTTCTGGACGGGCGCAACTGCCTCGACGCGCAGCGCTGGCGTTCCCACGGCTGGCGCTACCGCGGCATGGGCCGATGACGGAGTAACCAGGTCCGCCGGCGGCCGGGTCCTACTGCAGCACGCCGGTCGCAGCGTCGGGATCGATCTGCTTGAGCCGGTCCGTCAGCCAGGATCGCAGCATCGGGCCGTACTCCGGGCTCGCCAGGGCCGAGTCGACGCACGCTCGCAGGTAACCGCCGGGATTGCCGAGGTCGTGCCGCGAGCCGCGGTGGACGACGACGTGTACGGGGTGGCCCTCGTCGATCAGCAGCGAGATGGCATCGGTGAGCTGCAGTTCCCCGCCCACGCCGGGCATTACACGGCGCAGCGCATCGAAGATCGCGCGGTCGAGCAGGTAACGGCCAGCAGCGGCGAGGGTGGACGGCGCGTCCTCGAGCTTCGGCTTCTCGACCATGCCGAGAACCTTCATCACATCCGGGTTCGCGACGCCGGGAACCTCCTGGACTTCGAAGACGCCGTAGGAACTGACCTGCGCTTTCGGCACGTCGATGGCGCACAGGACGCTGCCGCCGCGCTCGGCGCGCACACGAGCCATGACCTCGAGGACGCCGCAGGGCTGGACGAGATCGTCGGGAAGGAGGACCGCAATCGCGTCCTCGTCGTCGTCGAGGGCCTGCTCGGTGCACCCGACAGCGTGCCCAAGACCGAGTGGCTCGGCCTGCACGACGGATTCGACGTCGAGCAACCTCGGTGCCTTGCGCACCTTTTCGAGCAGGTGATGCTTGCCCTTCGCTGCCAGGTGATTCTCGAGGACCAGGTCCTCGACGAAGTGCGCAACCACGCCGGCCTTACCCGGCGCGGTGACGATGACGAGGCGGCCCGCACCTGACTCGGCAGCCTCCGAGGCGACCAGTTCGATGCCGGGGGTGTCCACGACGGGCAGGAGTTCCTTGGGCACCGTCTTGGTTGCGGGGAGAAACCGCGTGCCCATACCCGCAGCCGGCACCACCGCCGTCTTGAACACGCTCGGGTTCTCGGCGATCAATTCGCCCATGGCGACACCTCGTCTCTCGATTGGGGC
Organism: Rhodococcus sp. M8; assembly: GCF_015654185.1. Lineage (NCBI taxonomy): Bacteria > Bacillati > Actinomycetota > Actinomycetes > Mycobacteriales > Nocardiaceae > Rhodococcus > Rhodococcus sp. M8. The sequence continues at coordinate 2,478,864 of NZ_CP064065.1, read as the reverse complement.
AAATCGGATACTCATCGGTAGGACGTACCCGCGCCATCAGGAATGTCGGTCGGAATAGGTACGCGCCGAACTGTCGCGGTGTGGGAGAGTTGCCGCGGGAATGCGCGATTGTGCAAAGTTTAGACTCATCGACCGAAATTCGCGACATCTTCGTTACTTGTATGCGACGGCGGAGCTGTGGACGAGAACTCCCCCCAGAAAGTTCATCGAACGTTCCTCCGAGTCAGATCATGTCGTTAGCGTCGGTCGTCCTGCACGCTTCCGGCCTGCACCGGCATGCCGGTGAAGCGGCCTTTGGGGCCTCGCTGCCGAGATCCGAAAACTTGCGCGGCAATTACCGGTTCTGTACCAGCGTATGCCGCCTACTGTCTGTACGTCCGGGCAAACTGGTCGTACGTCCAACTAGCTACGCTCCCAGGAGCGGTGGCGGTTCGTGTGTGATGTTTCACACCGTAACGCTCAAGCGCCCATATTCGAACAACTGAAACCCTTCTGGCTGGAACATACCGCTTGACCTGCAACTTGCTGAGAAGTTACTGAGAAGTAGGGAATCTCCGCTGGTCAAGGGGCGTGATCGCAGGTCCCAGTCGTCTCCCTATCGAGATGCAAGTCGTTGCCGAATGCCCCAAGATGTTGCTTACCGAGGGCAACGCAGGTTTGAGATGTGTGCGGTACGGGGAGGTACTCGCACAGCGTCGATGCCGTCCGCGTGTTCCGCCCGAGGTGTTCGCACCGGTACGGGCTCCTCGCCCGTACCGGGCTCGGGGAGGGAACAGAATGAAAGCAGCAGTGGGCCAGTCGGACCGGGTGCAAGCCACGGTCGACTCCACCAAGGAAGTGCCGACGAGGCACGAGGCATTTCCGGTCGGAGGCGGCTCCGGCAACACTCGATGGTCGTGGCAGAGCGCGTACGTCGAGCGCCTCTTCTGGACCGACAATGTCATCGTCGTGATGGCCGTCGTCCTTGCGCACGTCGTGCGCTTCGGGGAGGCGGACTTGCTCGCGGCCACATCGTTCAGCGAAGTGAACTACGCCGTCGTATCCGTCTGCCTCGCAGCTGCGTGGATCGGGACTCTCGTACTCTTCCGTACGCGGTCGCGCCGAGTCATCGGCAGCGGGTACGAAGAGTATCAGCGCGTGATCGCGGGAACACTAAGGCTTTTCGGCGCTATTGCAATCATCTCGCTCGTCTTCAAGCTCGACTTGGCCCGCGGCTACCTGGCAATCGCTCTGCCTGCCGGGCTCATCATGCTGCTCTTCAGCCGATGGATGTGGCGCGGCGTGGTGGCACGAAAGCGGAGCCGCGGCGAGTTCCAGACCTCCGTTCTCGTGGTCGGTGGTGAGCACGCGGTACGCCTCATGACGAGAACCTTTCAGCGCGAGGCTTCCGATGGCTACCGAGTCGTCGGTGTCTGCGTTCCGCGCTATGCGGGCGCTCGCGGTGAGTCCATCGAGGTGGACGGAAACCGGATCGCCATCTACGGCGACGAACGATCGGTCGTCGACGCCCTGGCCGAGTCGGGCGCGGACACGGTCGTCGTGACGGCAACAGAAACCCTCGGACACGAAGGTATTCGCGACTTGGTGTGGGAACTCGAACCGTACGAGGCGGATCTCGTCGTTGCCACCGGCGTCGTGGACGTCGCGGGGCCTCGCATGGAGATGCGGCCCGTCGCCGGCCTGCCGCTCATCCATGTGGAGAAGCCCAGCTACCACGGCGCCAAGCGAAGCGGAAAGCGCGCGTTCGACTTGGCCTTCTCGCTCACGGCCCTAGTGCTGCTGGCTCCCATGTTCGCTCTGGTGGCGCTCGCCATCAAGCTCGACAGCAAGGGCCCGGTGTTCTATCGCTCCGAACGCATCGGCCTCGACGGCGAGCCCTTCGGCATGATCAAGTTCCGGTCAATGGTGACCGACGCCGACAAGCAGGTGACCGCGCTTCTCGATCGAAACGAGGGTGCCGGCCTGCTATTCAAGATGCGCGCCGACCCGCGAATTACCCGTGTCGGCAGGTTCATTCGACGATACAGCATCGACGAGCTTCCGCAGTTCATCAACGTTGTTCGACGAGAAATGAGCGTCGTCGGACCGCGCCCGCCGCTGCGACGCGAGGTCGAGAACTACGACGGCATGATCCGTCGCCGGCTGTTGGTCCGGCCTGGGGTCACTGGTCTCTGGCAGGTGAGTGGGCGGTCGGACCTTTCGTGGGATGAGTCCGTTCGACTGGACCTGTCGTATGTGGAGAACTGGTCCATGGTCAGTGACCTACTCATCATTGCAAAGACCGTGAAAGCAGTCGTCGGGAGCGACGGCGCGTACTAAGCCCGACACATCACCCCACCAGGATGAGGGTGGGCGAATCACTCTCTCTCGTCAGCGCACGCCGTTTATGACCCGGCTGATGCACTTGTCGAAATACCGTCGAAAGGTTGCTGGAATGGTCAACGACGCGCTGTTTCCGCCCGACGCCAAAATCGGTGACGTAGATCCTCGGATTCGCGTTCTCCACGTTGTCGAAGCCTTCGGAGGCGGCGTGCAGACAGCACTGAGTCAGTATCTGGAAAATTCCGAATTCGCCGCTCACAAGATTGTCGCCAGGACGCGGCCGGGCCACGCGGTAGGCGTCCTCGAGGATGCTGACCTGGAAGTATTTGACGGGAACCTGGCTCAATTTGCCAATTTCTCGAACAAGGTCATCAAGAAATTTGAACCCCATATCGTTCATCTGCACTCGAGTTACTCCAGCCTGTTGAGGGTTCTCCCTATGTGCGCGAGCCGGAGGCTCGTCTATTCACCTCACTGTTTCGCATTCGAACGCGCGGATAAGAACTCGCTTCAGAGAACTTTCTATAAGCGCGTGGAGGAATTCCTGCATAGGATCCGGCCGGCAGAGATTGCGGCCGTCAGTCCCTACGAGGTTGAGCTTGCGACTACTGCCCTCAAAGCACGAGATGTAACACTTCTTCCAAACGTAATTCGAGGGCAAGATAACCCACACCAAGCGTCTGCAAAAGACCAGACGGCGTGGACTCGACGCGTTGTTGGCGTTGGAAGAATCACCCCCCAGAAATCGCCAGACTTCTTCGCGGCGGTCGCACAGCGCTTAAGCGGCAGGGGAATCGAATTCGTTTGGATCGGCGATGGAGACCCATCACTCCGGGAATTGCTCGAACGCGCCGGCGTCGATGTTCTGGGATGGCAAACGAACTCCACGACAAAGCAGATCGTTCGATCGGCAGATCTGTACCTACACACCGCATCATGGGAGGGTGCGCCCATTGCGCCGCTGGAAGCGACAGAAGTGGGCGTACCGGTAATCGCTCGCGATATCGCAGCGCTCCAGGGGCTCGGATACTTTACGGCCGGGAAGACAGTGGAGTGTGTATCCGATGCGGTGGAGAAATTTTTCAGGTCGACCGAATTTGCTGCGGAAGTGATACGGACTGACCGAGCTCGGGCGACGAAATATTGCCCCTCATTTCAGCGTGCTGCCCTGCGACGACTGTACTCAATTCGTTCTGAAACAGTTGGGGTCTTGTGATGCGAGTTCTATTTCCAAGCAGAATTGTCGACCGACACGTAGGCGGGAATACCACCTACGGTCGACAACTCGAGCGCAGCCTCCACGAACTAGGAATTCACACGGGACGCATTCCCTCCGGGCGGCACCCTGTAATCACCGCAATGATTGAGACACATGCCGGATTACGTCATCGGATCGAAGGCGATGCGGTCCACTACCTGGCGGATACGGGACCGCTCGTGCGAACCCGCAGCCCATCTGTCGTCACGGTCCATGGAATTGCGAGCCTGCACGCGCGGGGTATCCGCAATGTCCGTCAGGAAAAGGTATGGAGAACGCGGGTTGCGGCGGCAATTCGAAACACAGATGCGGTAATAACCGTCTCAAAATCGAGCGCAAACGACATATGTGAAGTATTCGATGTTCCCTTTGAAAAGATCGATGTTATCCCACATGGTGTGGCCCTTTCGGATCCATGCCGCCCGGTCGAGATTGCAGCGGATATTCTCGGATCAAGGGCTCGCGACGGATACGTCCTCTATTTGGGAAACATTGAACCGCGCAAGAACATAATTGAGCTCGTTCGAGCCTTCAGCCGACCGCAGGTTGCATCCCTAGGGCTGCCCCTCGTTATTGCGGGAAAGCCCGCTTGGAACGCAGAAGCAGCAATGCAGGAAATCCAAAATGCGGCAAATGTGATCTACCTCGGATTTGTCGAGGACGATCAAAAGGACGTACTTCTAAGGAATGCGTCGTTGTTTGTATTCCCGAGTCTCTACGAAGGCTTCGGGTTTCCAGTCTTAGAGGCGCTTTCGGTCGGAACTCCAACACTGACATCCAGACGAGGTTCGCTTGCCGAGGTCGCTGGGCCGGCCCGGACCTTGGAGGGTCTCGACGCTGACGCGATTGCGTTTGGCATCGTCGCCGCACTGGACGATGAGGACTACCGGGAGTCAGTCCGGGTGGACGGGCCAAATTGGGCTGCGAACTTCAGTTGGGAAAACAGTGCCTTACAACACGTGGATGTATATCGAAGGATTCTCAAATCATGAAGGTTCTCGTTACACACGGATACAGTGCAAATAACATGGGTGACGGACTTCTCGTGGAGGAGACCATCAACATTGCACGGACTGCGTGGCCGTCGGCAGAAATTGTGCTTATAGCGTCCGACCCAAGTTCTTTTGCGAAAACAGATTTGCGGACCGTTTCGAGCAAACCGCGATCGTTTCGCGATTTGTTTCATTATATTCAAACTTTGACGCGAATTCATCGATTCGACCTGGTGCTCGCAGTCGGTGGAGGATACTTGAGGTCGCGGTCAGCGGTTGAGCTATTCAAGATGACAATAATTCATGGTCCTCAACTGCTAGCCACTGCATTTCTGGCTGGTAAATCAGTGTATATGCCGCAGAGCATCGGACCATTCGACAAGGTATCCGGATTCGTGGTGCGATTGTTGCTCCACAGGATGAGCGCAGTCTATGTTCGTGACGACAAATCCGAAAATTTCGTTGGAACGGGAAAATGCTATCGAGCGCCAGATCTTGCGATCCTCTCCAGCGAATTTCCCGACAGAATTGTGCGAGATGTCGAATCCGTGCCAGTTCTTTCCGTTCGGTCGTTGAGGGGAGGGATGAGTGCCGAAGTTCTCGAACTTGCAGAGAATCTACGCCCGTTTGATTCCCTGGTGCAGAGCGCTGTCGGCGGCAACAACGATACTTGCCTAACGGCCGCGCTCGATCCCCGCACAATCATAGGTCATGTAAAGGACGATGGTGATTCACCGAGGCGGGTGATAATTGCGGTGCGTCTGCACGCTGCGCTGATGGCGATCCGGCGAGGCCATTACGTAATTCATTTAGCCTATGAGCGGAAGGGGTACGGTGCATTTGCCGATCTCGGCCTGGAGCCATTCGTTCACAACGTTTATAATTTTGACGTCGCGAAGGTTCTCCAACAGTGTCACGACCTGCGTACGTCACGTCAAGTACGAGAGCACTATGACAGGCGAATAAATGAGCGGAAGACGGAACGAGTTGCTCAGGGTGAGGCACTGATTCGTCATATTAGGAAAGCGACGCCGTTCGGAGCGTTTCCATCACGTAGCACGAGCCCGGATAAGGAACGAAGATGACCCTCGTCTCCGCCGAATCCCCTTCCTCGTCGCGCCAATGCGGTATTGAAGCTCACTATTTTTTCCCCTGGTGGATCAATCCGCTCTGGGGGGCATCTGTATTTGTTGCGTTGCTTGTTGCTGCGGGGAGTCTGTTCGGTGAGGAGTCATATGAGCTCTGGGACGTTCCCAAGTACGTGACAGTCGATCTCACCCTTACAGCCGCGATTTCAGGTACCGGGTTTTTGGTCGGTATCGCGCTTGCACTTGTGAAGAAGTCGCCCGGCCAGTGGCTATCGGTGCGGATCGGCCCGCAGACGCTCCGGGTGTGTTCAAATTCTGCGACCGTAGCCTTCTGGCTGTCGATGGCCGGCTACGGGTTTTGGGCCGTCTTCGCGCTTGCGCAAGGGGCCAGTATTGACCACATTCGCGCGATCCTTGACTTTCAGGAGGGCTCTGTAGGCGCTTTAAAGCGTGTCAGCGCACCGGTTGCGGGATTTACAACCTTTACGCAGTTCGCCGCGATCGCGGTGGCCCTTCGATATTTTCTGACGCGATTAGGATTTCGAGATAAGCAGTATCAGATTTATGCGATTCTAATTTTTTCTGTCGCACGAGCGTTCTTTCTGGGGGAACGACTTGCCTTGATTGAGGTTGCCGTTCCGATTATTCTATTGTCGGTTATTGTTAGTCGATTTCGTCGGGAAGTCTCTCGAAATGTTTTGGTCCGCACGTTCCTGCCGGTGCTCGGCGTCCCGGCGCTGTGGAGCGTGTTTGCCGTATTTGAGTACTCGCGAAGCTGGCTTTACTACCGAATGACAACAGATAAGACATTCGTGGAGTACATCACCGACCGGTTGGTCGGATACTACGCCACTGCAATAAACAACTCAAGCCTTTATCACCTCCATGTGTCTGGTCGTCCGCACGATCCGGTTTTCTCGTTTACAGCTTTATGGGACTCACCGGTAAGCTCACAACTCCTGGGCCACGGGACGTTCGCTGGCGTTGAAGTTCGCGAATGGTGGGCCGCGACTCTTGCGCTCAATGCAAATCCGGAATTCAATAACGCTGGCACATTCTTGGTCGTAGATGCTGATCTCGGTACTGTGTCAGCATTCTTCTTCTGGCTTGGGTTGGGGGTAATTATCGGTCTCTCCTATGTCTATATGAAACGCGGGCGCATTGAGTGGATGCTTGTATACACCGTTTCCTTTATCGGAATTCTCGAACTATTGAGAATTATATATTGGGTCCAGGGTCGATTTGTGCCAACGCTTATTGGGCTTGCGTGTTTCGGATACGCAATTGCAAAGGCCAGGGGCATGGATGAAGTGAGTCGAGCAGCCGAATGAGTCGTACCGGGCAGCTCGCGATCGGATTGGTGAACCAGTGTTTGGTGAGTTTGGGCTCACTTGTGCTTTTGATTGTTGCGGCAAGAAGTTTCCCGAGTGCGGAACTTGGAACCTTCTCGATTGGTCTCTTGACGGTACAAGTCGGCATTGTCGTTGTTCGCTCGTTCAGTGGTGAGGCGCTGATCGTAATGGAGGCGAGGAGTCCCGGTGACATAGCAGATGATTGCCGATACTGCTTACAGTTTTCGGCGACTACTTGCATTCCGATCGCCGCGCTCGGCATCCTAGGTGTCGTATTCGGAGACGGGGTCGTTCAGGCTGTTTGTGCTGCGTTCATCACGTTGCCTGGCGTTGCGGTACAAGATGCGCTCCGTCATGTATTGCTTCGGAGAGGCAAGGTGGGCACTGCTTCAGCGATTGATGCAGTTGTCGTTTTTGCCCAGGTGGTTCTTCTTGCATTCGGCGTCAATGCCGGGATGCAGCCTTGGATTCTAGTTCTCCTAATAGGTGTTCCTGCGTATGTAGTGGTCGTCATTCGGTCGCTGCGCGACCGATCTGGATTTTCGCTTGAAGGGTCGAGACGTTGGAGATCGCGTTCCAAACATCTTGCAGATGGAATGGCCTTTGAAGCGATACTGGGTGCGTTAGTTCAATGGCTAACTCTTCTGGCCGTCGCGCATTTTGCATCACTGGCGGAAGCTGCTGCCTTCCGTGCGGTGATAACTATTTATGGTGTAACCAACGTTGTGACAAATTTCTTGCGTTCTCACTATCTTGCCTATATGGCGAGGTCGATCAGAGTTGGCGCGAGGGAACTGGTTTGTAGTTCTGTTGAGATGTCCGTTCTCACCGTGGTGACGGTTCTAGTGTCCTTTGGTGTGCTATCGTGGCTGCCCGACGACATTGGATATCAGTTGCTCGGGGCAACGTGGGCGTTGGCTGTGCCGTATATCGGTCTTGGCGCGCTGAGTCGACTTTCCGCGGGGCTTACGACCGTACCGACGGTCATATTGCGAGTGCTTCGGGCGCCGTGGCGTGCAGCTACCGCCCGGGTAGTCTTGAGCATTGTCACGCTGGCAGTCGCTCCAGCCGCGGTCGTTACTGGTGGCGCCGAAGCGGGGTTTGCAGCTTTGTCTGTGATGTCATTGGTGATGGTTCTGGTACTGAGCGTGTTGGCATGTGGGGAATTTCGCCGAGTTTACATGGCGCTAGTCAGGGAGGACGCATGCGAAGACGGCAATTGATGGAGCGCCTCGTCGATGCGCAGAGGTATCTGCTGATTGGCGGCGTCATGCGACAGTTGTGCATGGTGCTTGGGTTGGATATACCGCGGAGTGTCACGTACGGCGCGGATTTCCGCATATACCACCGGGGTGTTGGTACGGTCATCCATCCGAATACCGTATTTGGTGATCGAGTGCGACTCTATCATGGCGTAACTATTGGACGAGCGGATTCGTACACCGGTACGCCGGAGTCGGATGATCTTCGCTTTATTGTTGAAGATGATGTCGCATTGTGTGCTGGATCTGTTGTTCTTGCTTCGAGTGGTGTCCTCCGGATTGGTCGCGGAACTGTTGTCGCGGCAAATGCAGTACTGAGGGAGAGCACGGGCGATTACGAAGTGTGGGCTGGTGTTCCCGCGCGGCGGGTTGCTTCACGCTCTGATTGATGCTTCACCATCTGATTGGTGTGGGGACCGATAGAATTGGATCTGCGGCGCATATATGTATTCGCGCGTGTCCGAGTCGTTAGTGCAATCGAGGGAGTCTGTCGCAGAGGGGGTTGCGGGCATGGGTCTTTGGCAGGTCGCGGACGATGGGTTCTTGCAGGCTTCCGTCTTGGATTTTCGTAGAGTTTCGAAGTCCGCCGGCCGTGTTGGTGAAGAATTACTCGCTACGAACTCTTGGTATAAGAAGCGCGCTGTTACCGAAGGTTCGACTGATCGACTAGTAGGAGGCAGCGGCCATAGGGAATGAATTGTTTTATCCGATTGTTTTTTTGTGCTCGTTGTTTGCGTCTGCCGCATGGTGTCTAGCCCGGCCCAACTCGCTCTCAAGTGGCGCTGTTGCAGTTTCGTCAGTCCTCTGGCTGGTGCGTAACGGCTCTCTGGAGGGGGCAATTCTCTATACGTTCACCCCAGGTCGTGGTTTAACGGAATCGGACCTCCTCGCGATTGTCGGCGTTGGGATTTCAGTCTGGGGGTTCCGGACCACCTTCCGGCGGAATTCGCGGCGGAGGATTAAGCGGAGGGTTTGACCCGAGTTGGCTCATTTTGTTAGTGCGTGAGTCCAGATCCTGAAATCCGGTCGAGCAGTGCTTGTAGGTCGGCGTCGACCTGCGGTGGGAACGTGTGTCGGGTGCCGTTGATCGCGATGGTCGCCGACCGCAACGGTCGCAGCAGCTTGACGACCTTGCCGATCGCGAGGCCACTGCGTTCCTGCACCACCCGGGAAACGGCCAACGCCGCGAACACCACGGTCAGGTGCGCCTCGATCGCATCGCGGGTGCGATGGAAGATCGGCCGGGCCCGCAGATCCGTCTTCGACATCCGAAACGACTGCTCGACGTGCCACAACTCGTGGTACTTCGCGATGATTTCACGCGGATCCATCAATGGGGCAGGGGATTGGTGACGTAACCTTTCAGGCCGACGAGCATCCGTGCCCGCTCGAGCGAGGCGGTGTCCAGTCGCCGGCCCTTCGCGGTCACCGTCACGAACCGCGTGGACTTCGGAACCGTGTCCCCGTCGACCACCGCCCGGGCACGGGCCTCCTGGGCATTGAGGGTCTTCTCGTCCCGGCCGGCGCGGCTGCGTGAGTACTGCCAGATCGCCCGCCACGCGTTCGGATGCGCTGTCGCGTTCCAGATTGGCTCGGCCCGTCGCCGGGGATTGTTGACCACGGAGCGGCCGTGCCGCGGAGTGATGGTGTCGATGATCTGGCCATCGGTGAAAACGTTTCCATTCCAATGGAAGTGCGATGCAAGATCACCGGGCGCCTTCGTGGTACGGGAGCCGACGATGAACTTCAGTCCGGCCTCGTCCAACGCTGCGAGGTTGGCGGCGGACAGCATCCCGGCGTCAGCGGCCACGACCATCTCGACCCCGTCGAGGTCGTGGCGGGCCTGGAACTGCCGTACGATCGGCACGATCGTGCGGGTTTCGGCCGAATTGCCCTCGTAGCATCCGATCTCCAGCGGGAAACCGGTTCTGTCCACAAGCAACCCCACCACGATCTGCGGGTCGACCCGCCGTTCCTTCGAGTACCCGACTTTGCGCAGGTCATCTTCCTTTTCTGCTTCGAAGTACAAGGTCGTCACGTCGTACAACAACAGGCTCAAACCACCGGTTTCGGCGGCATACTCGAAACACTGCTCGGCGATGCGATCCCGGTATCTGCCGGTATTGATCTGCCCCAGGTGGCGTTTGATCGTGGCGTAGCTCGGCGGATCGGCCCCGAGGTCCTTCAGGACGCGACCGGCGTCGAGTTTCGAGCCGGGCTCGACGATGCGGGCGATCACCAGATCGCGGAAGACCGCATCGTCGACGATCCCGAACCCGAGCTGGTCGTACACATCGGTCAGCACCTGGCGCAGCAGCACCGACCCGGTCGATTCGGTGCGCCCCGGCGCGTCCACCTGCGAAGTTCGCTGAGCAGGGTCGAAAAGTGCGCTCTGGCCGCCGGCCAGGGGCTTTTCGACCGGAACCTGCGGGGTGACGCCCAGATCGAGAACCTGCTGATCGGGTTCGAGCCAGGCCCGAGCGCGTTCGAGAAGCATGCCGAGTTCGACGTCGGTATGTGCGGAACCGATGTGCTTGACGATCTCCTGCCGGCCGCCCACATATCGGGCGATCTGCACGGCCGTGGCCCCGGATTTGGTGCGCACCTTCCTGACAAACGCCACCTGCCGAGCCTAGAACCAGCGCCGTTAGTGCGTGAAATCAGACCGATCCCGACGAGAAACTGCAGGTCACAGACGTGAGCCGCTGTTCATCCCGGAAACGTGAGCCAACTCGGGCGGCGGAGGATTAAGCGGAGGGTTTGAGGAATTGACGGTGTCTGGCGCGCGATTGTCATTCACAAGTTGGGACATCGATTCTGACTATTGGATCAGCGACGAGCGGTTGGATTGGGACGCGTGCCTCGCCTGGCGTCACTGGTTCCGTCAACTGGTAAACGACCTCGGCCGACTCGCCTCGGTGAATTGGAAGCTGGACGCTGTAGACTGGGTGGCCCAGTTCCCTGCCGGTGAAGCTTATGGCCGCTGTCCCGTTCACCGTCACCTTGTCGAGCTTTGCGCCCTGGGTGGCCACAAGCGACAAGTCCGTGAGATTGGATCCGAACGGAGCGCCGACCGGGTTGTCGAACATACCCGCCACGTAGTTGGTGTAATCTCCGGCCGGGAGTGCGTTGCTTAGCCGGACCGTGACTGTGGAGTTCCGGTTTTCGCCGTGGCAGGAGCCGGCGATGTACTCGATCTCCCGTCGGAGGTAGTAGTCCAACTTGTTGCCGCCGAGATTGTTGACGACTACGCCGGCGTACGGGGCGGGGTCCTCGGGAACCGTGTGACCGAGCGGTGTTCCCACAAGAACGGTCTGCTCATCCGGGTTGGCGCTCCACACGGCGATTCGCCCTTCGCCCGCTGCCCGGCCGAGGGCTTCCAGCAGGGCCTGGGGGCGGCTGATGCTGCCCGTCATCTTCTGGACGACCGCTGACGCGACTCGCTCAAGGTATTGCTTGCGCGCCGCCTGGTTGTCGCCGAAGCGCGAATACGCGGTGGATTCGGTGAGTTCCACGACGTTGTCGGCGGTGATCTTCTCACCGTCCTGCAGTATGACTGGGCCGACCACCTTGAGGACGTAGCTGAGCGCCACCGGATCGGTGGCCACCGCGCCGTCGACGCGCTCACCCGATTCCTGCAGCCACAAGGACTGCCAGATCTGCGCGGCGTAGGGGAAGTGGGAGCTGACGTTGCTGTTCACAGCCCGAGTCGTCGGCTGGCTGTGTCCATATGTGCGTTGGAAGTCGGGGCCGAGATCAATCGGCTGGAACGGACCCATGAAGTCCCGTCTGGATATGTCGTCGACCCGCACCGCACCGCCGGTCGCGCGGACGATGCCGAACCCGCCGAGCAGGCCGCCCGTGCCCCGGGCCTCCGCATTGGTCTGGAAGCCGATGAAGTAGCTGCGCGGCCCGTCGGCGCCGAGCATGGCCGGCGCGATCTGCGCGGCGGTGGCTGTATTGGTGATCAAATCGGACAATTCGGCTGTCTGGTCCTGCAATTGGACGCGGGCGTCGTCGATCAGGCCGAGGTAGGTGCCGTCGATGTCCTGCGCGCGCGCGTCCAGTTCAGCCGCCGCCGCCGCAGTGGTCTCGAGGACTGGGGCGGCATCGCGCAGTGCGGCGAGGTTGATGCGGGCGCCGTCGAGGATCAGCTGATCGGGGGAGACCGCCGAGCCGGCGTCCACGGCAGGCACCAGAACATCCGATGTGAGGCCTGTCACAACGTCGCTCATCTGCTGGCTCGAGGCGAAGGGGCTGCCGAGCCAGGGGATGGCCGCGGCGATGCTCCACGGCAGCGAGTGGGTGGAGTCTTGGGCCTGCTTCGCGTACTTGTCGGCGTCGCCGGCGGTGCGCAGGGCCGTCTCGGTATCACCTGCTAGCAGAGCCTCTTTCGAACTGGTGGCATACTCCCGCGCCTGTTCGAGGCTCGACTTCGCCTGCAGTCCTTCGTAAGCCAGCCAGGTGCCGAGACCGACGACAACGACCGCTCCTGCGGTGCAACCGATCGCGACGGTCCGGCGCTTGTAGCGCTCGGCGGCGATCTGCTCGTCGGTCTTGCGTCGGCGCACCTTGCGCCGCCGTGGTTCCGGCGAAAGTGACTCGTCGGTAACATCGTTCACGCGGTCAAACCCCCTTCGATTCCTCCGCGGCGACCATATCCGAGAAACCGGTCGGATGGTCGGTTCGAGTGGTGAGTAACGCTCGGGATCGTTAGGGTCGATGTATTCGACGGTGATGGATGCAGGGAGGCGTCCACGCCGTGGTCGATCGAGGGGTTCCACTGCACGCCCGTCGGTCTCGAGGGAAAACGAGGGGGTGCGGTGCCGTCTTTTGCCATGTCCACGAGTCAGCGTGGACTGTGGTTTGCTCAGCAGCTCACCCCGGACGTCCCGTTCACCATCGCTCAGTACCTGGAGCTGCACGGCCCGCTCGACGCGGACCTGATCCGCGCGGCCTGCAACCGGGCCGCCCGCGAGGTCGAATCCGGCACGCTGTTCCTCGAGATGGTCGACGGCGAGCCGCGGCAACGGGTGATTCCCGACGTCGACGACTACCCCGGCTACCTGGACCTGCGCGGCCACGACGACCCCGAGGCCGAGGCGCGACGGTGGATGGACGAGACCTACACCCGTCCGCTCGACCCGCTGCACGACCGGCTCATCGCCACCACGCTGATCCGGCTCGCCGACGAGCACTTCTACCTCTTCACCTACATCCACCACCTCGCCCTCGACGGGCACGGCGGCATGGTGATGCTCGGCCGCAGCGCCGAGCTGTACACGGCGTGGGCGCGCGGGGAGGAACCGCCGCCGCTCGGGGCGCTGAGCCTCGAGCAGATCGCCGAACACGAGCTCGCCTACGTCGGCAGCACGCGGCAGGCCACCGACCGCGAGCACTGGAGGCAGCGCCTGGTGGACCTGCCGCAACCCGTCACGCTCGCCGCCGGCTCCGCCGCCCCCACGATGCCGTGCCGACACGTCGGTGCGGCGCTCGGCGCCGAGGTGACCGACGCCGTCGCCGAGTTGGCCCGCGACGCCAACTCCACCGACGTCCCGATCGTCGTCGCCGCCTTCGCCGCCTACCTGGCCCGCATGACCGGCACCACGGACGTCGCGCTGAGCCTGCCGGTCTCGGCCCGCACCACCGCGCCGCTGCGCCGCTCGGCGGGCTCGATCTCGAACATCGTGCCGCTGCGGGTGGGCGTGGAACCGGACGTGACCGTCGCCGAGCTGGTGCGGCGCGTGCAGGTGGAGCTGACCGGGGCGCTGCGGCACCAGCGGTACCGCTACGAGGACATGCTGCGCGACCTGCACGCCGTCGGCGATCACCGGGAGACCCGCAGCGCGTTCGGGCCTGTGGTGAACCTGATGATGTTCAACCCGGAGTACGCGTACGGCGACATCACCGGCGAGTACAACCTGCTCTCCACCGGCCCGGTCGACGACCTGTCGGTGAACGTGTACGCCGGGATCGCCGGGCGCAGCACGCGGGTGGACTTCGAGGCCAACCCGCGCCTGTACGGCGACGAGACGCTCACCCGGCACCACCGCCGGTTCCTGGACTTCCTCGGCGCGTTTGCGCGGTCGGCCGACCACGCGGTGGGCGACCTGCCGCTCGCGGCGCCCGGCGAACTCGCCGGCCTCGTCCCCGCGCGTGGCCCGCACGTCGAGGACGTGTGCTTGTTGCCCGACGTGCTCACCGCGCACGCCGGCTCGGAGCGCGTCGCCGTGCGCGACGGCGCCGTCGTGCTGACCTACCGAGAACTGGACGAGCGTTCAACTGCGCTCGCGCGCAGGCTGATTGCGTGCGGCGCGGGACCCGACGACCGGGTCGCGGTGCTGCTGCCGCGCTCGGCCGGCTCGGTGGTCGCGCTGTGGGCCGTCGCCAAGGCCGGCGCCGCCTACACCCCGATCGACCCGGGCACCCCGGCGCTGCGGCTCGCCGAACTGCTGCGCGACGTGCCCGTCGCGGTGTGCGGCGACGACGTCGCCCTGCCCGACGGCGTGACCCGCGTGGATCCGGCGGGCGGCGAGGTGTCGCCGGCGCCGTTCGACGCGGGCGAACGGCTGCGTCCGCTGCACCCCGACCACCTCGCGTGGGTGATCCACACGTCCGGCTCCACGGGCACCCCCAAGGCCGTCGCCGTCAGCCACCGCGGGCTCGCGGGCCTCGTCGCGACGCTGCGGGAGCGGTACCCGGCCGACGCCACGTCGCGCGTGCTGCACCTGGCCGCCCCGAGTTTCGACGCGTCGCTGCAGGAACTGCTGCTGTGCTTCGACGCCGGCGCCACCCTGGTGGTCTGCCCGCCCGACGTGGTCGGCGGACCGGACCTGGCCGCGCTGCTGCGCGAGCAGGCCGTCACCCACGCGATCACCGCGCCTGCCGTCCTGGCCGTCACGCCCGAGGCCGACCTGCCGGCGCTGCGGATGCTCGACGCGGGCGGCGAGGCCCTGGCGAGCGACGTCGCCGACCGGTGGTCGCGCGGGCGCACGATGCTCAACGCGTACGGGCCCACCGAGACCACCGTCCTCGCCATGCTCAGCGAGCCGCTGCGGCCGGGTGGGGGAGTGCCCATCGGCGCACCCGTCCACGGCGTGACGGCCGTCGTGCTCGACGCGCGGCTGCACCCGGTGCCCGTCGGCGCGGTCGGCGAGCTGTACCTGGGTGGGCCGGCCGTCGCGCGTGGATACCTCGGCGACCCGGCGCTGACCGCGGCCCGGTTCGTCGCGTCGCCGTTCGGCCGCGTGTACCGCACAGGAGACCTGGTGCGCTGGAGCCGTGCGCGTTTCTGGTCGTCGGAGCTACCAGAAACGCGCACGGGCGGCGGGGACGTCCTGGAGTTCGTCGGGCGCGCCGACCGGCAGGTGAAGATTCGCGGCTACCGCATCGAACCCGGCGAGGTCGAGGCGGCGCTCGCCGCCCTCGGCGACGTCTCGAGCGCGGCCGTCGTCGTCCGCGGCGACACGCTCGCGGCCTACGTCGTCGGCGACGTCGAGCCCGACGACGTGCACGTCCGCCTCGCCGAGCGCCTGCCCGCCTACCTGCGGCCCGCGACGGTCACCGTGCTCGACGCGCTGCCGCTCACGCCGGGCGGCAAGATCGACCGTCGCGCCCTGCCCGCCCCGGCTGTCGACACGGCCACCGGCTCGCGCCCGCCGACCGGCCCGACCGAGACGCTCGTCGCGCAGCTGATGTGCGAGATCGTCGGCGTCGACCGGGTGGGGGCGGACGCGAACTTCTTCGCCCTCGGCGGGCATTCGCTCGGCGCCGCACAGCTCGCGGCGCGGCTCGGGGCCGCGTTCGGCCGCGACGTGCACCTGCGCGACGTGTTCGACCACCCCACCGTCGCCGAGCTCGCCGCGGCCGTCGACGCCGGACCGGCCGCCGCGATGCCCGCGCCCACGCGCTCGGACGACGACACGCCCGCGCCGCTCGCCCCCGCCCAGCGACGGCTGTGGCTGCTCGCGCAGGGCGACACCGCCGCCTACCACCTGCCGTTCGCGCTGCACCTCGACGGCACCCTCGACGTGGCCGCGCTGCGCGCTGCGCTCGGCGACGTCCTCGACCGGCACGAGATCCTGCGCACCGTCTACACCGAACCCGGCCCGCGGCAACGGGTCCGG
This sequence comes from Rhodococcus sp. M8, assembly GCF_015654185.1. Taxonomy (NCBI): domain Bacteria; kingdom Bacillati; phylum Actinomycetota; class Actinomycetes; order Mycobacteriales; family Nocardiaceae; genus Rhodococcus; species Rhodococcus sp. M8. Next base: position 2,462,464 of record NZ_CP064065.1, on the reverse strand, counting down.
CCCGTGGCCGAGGTGCTGCCCGCGCTCGACGTCGAACCCGTCGACCCGGCCGACGTGGACGCCCTGATCGCCGAGTGGGCCGCCGCACCGTTCGACCTCGCCACCGGCATCCCGCTGCGGGTGCGGCTGCTGCGCGTGGGCCCGGACCGGCACGTGCTCGCCGTCGTCGCCCACCACATCGCCATGGACGGCGCGTCGTTCGTGCCACTGACCCTGGACCTGGCCGCCGCCTACGCCGCCCGCGTCGACGGGCACGGCCCGCGGTGGGAACCGTTGCCGCTGCGGTACTCCGACTACGCCCGCTGGCACCGCGCCCTGCTCGGCGACGCGGACGACCCGGACAGCCTCGCCGCCCGCGAACTCGCGCACTGGACCACCACGCTCGCCGGGCTGGGCGAGGCGCCGACGCTGCCCACCGACCGTCCCCGCCCCGGCAGCCCCGGACCGGCCGAATCGCTCGAATTCGCCGTCCCCGCCGCGCGGTTCGAGGCGCTGCGCCGCCTGGCCGCCGCGCACGACGCCACCGCGTTCATGGCGGTGCACGCCGCCGTCGCCGTGTGGCTGTCGGCGTGGACCGGGGGGCGCGACGTCGCCGTCGGCTCCGGCACGGCCGGCCGCGAGCACCCCGACCTCGAGCGTCTCGTCGGCATGTTCGTCGGCACCGTCGCGCTGCGGCTCGACGTGGACCCGGCCGCGTCGTTCACCGAGCTGCTCGCCGCGGCCCGTCGCGCGGACCTCGACGCCTACGCGCACGCGACGGTGCCGTTCGACCGCGTCGTCGACGCGCTCGGGTTCGCCCCGTTCCAGGTGATGCTCGCCTACGACAACCTCGCCGTACCCGACCTCGCGCTGCCCGGGCTGAGCGTGCGCGCCGAGGAGATCCCGTCCGGCCGCGCCCGGTTCGACGTGGAGATCGCGGTGCGCGAGCTGCCCGACGGCTCCCTGCACGGACGGGTGATCTACGACGGTGCCCTGTTCGAGCGCGCGACGGTCGCCGCCGCGGTGGCCCGCCTGCACGCGGTGCTCGACGCGGCCGTCGCCGCGCCGCAGGCACCCGTCGGCGATCTCGAGCTCGGCGCTCCCGAGGTCGTCCTGGCAGACCCCGGGCCGGTCGCGACGTTGCCGGAGCTGCTCGCCGCGCACCCGCTGCGGGTGAGCGCTCCGGGCGGCGCGCCGATCGAGTTGATCGCCGCCGCAACACCGTTGGCGCGGCACCTGATCGAGCGCGGTCTCGGCCCGGAGGATCGGGTGGCGATCCTGCTGCCGCGGTCGGTGGACTCGGTGCGCGCGGTGGCCGCCGTCGCGCTGACCGGGGCGGCGTTCGTGCCCGTCGACCCGGCGCAGCCGGCGGTGCGGATCGCCCGGATCCTCGCCGACGCCGGGGTGCGGCACGTCGTCGCCCGGCCCGGTACGTCGCTGCCCGACGGCGTCGCACTCGTCGACCCGGCCGCCGGATCCGCGCGGTCGGCGCCGATCACCGACGCCGACCGGGTGCGTTCGCTGCGACCCGACCACGCCGCGTACCTCGTCTACACCTCCGGCTCGACCGGCACGCCGAAGGGCGTCGTCGTCACCCACCGGGGGCTCGCACCGCTCGTCGCGGCGCTGCGCAGCCGGATGGACCTCGACCCGCAGGCGCGGGTGCTGCACTTCGCGTCGCCCGCGTTCGACGCGTCGGTGCTCGAATACCTCCTGGCCGCCGCGGCCGGCGGCACCCTCGTCGTCGCGCCGCCGGACGTGTACGGCGGCGAGGGCCTGCTGGAACTGCTGCGCGCCGAACGCATCACGCACTGGTTCTCCACCCCGGCCGTGCCTGCCCAACTGGACCCCGCGGGCCTGGACGCGCTGCGCGTGCTCGCCGTCGGCGGCGAGGCGTGGCCGGCCGAGACCGCGGCCCGGTGGGCGCCCGGCCGGACCATGCTCAACGTGTACGGGCCCACCGAGACCACTGTGCTCGCCACCGCCAGCGCGCCGCTCGTGCCGGGGGAGCGGCTGACCATCGGCACCGGCCTCGACGGCGTCACCGCGCTCGTGCTCGGCCCGCGGCTGCGGCCCGTGCCCGTCGGCGTGGTCGGCGAGCTGTACCTCGCCGGGCCGGGCCTGGCCCGCGGCTACCTCGGGATGCCGAGCCTGACCGCGAGCCGCTTCGTCGCGTCCCCGTTCGGCGGCGGTCGCATGTACCGCACGGGCGACAGGGTGCGCTGGAGCGGTGTGTCCTTCGGGCGGCCGGAGCAGCCCAAAGGACACACCGGCGGCGGAGCCGCCCTCGAGTTCGTCGGGCGGGTGGACCATCAGGTCAAGCTCCGCGGGTTCCGCATCGAACTCGGCGAGATCGACGCCACCCTCACCGGGCATCCCGCGGTCGCCGCCGCCGTCACCGTCGTGCGGGGCGAGGCGCTTGTCGCGTACGTACACGGTCCCGACCCCGCCCGCCTCGACCCGGCCGAGCTGCGGGAGTTCGTCGCCGCGCGGCTGCCGCGGCACATGGTGCCCGCCACGGTCACCGTCCTCGACGCGCTGCCGCTCACGAGCACCGGCAAGATCGACCGCGCCGCGCTGCCCGAACCCACCGCAGACCCGGACCGCCCGAGCACCGGATATCGCAGCGCCGCCGAGGAACTCGTCGCCGGTGTCGTCGCCGACCTGCTCGACCTGCGCGCCGTCGCCGCCGACGACGACTTCTTCGCGCTCGGCGGCAACTCGCTGCTCGCCACCCAGCTCGCCGCGCGCCTCGGCGCGGTCGCCGGCCACCGCGTCGGCGTGCGGGAGATCTTCGAGCACCCCACCGTCGCCGGCCTCGCCGTCGCCGTGTCCGATCCGATTGCCGGCGAACGCCTTCCGCTGCTGCCGACCGACGACACCGGTCCGGTGCCGCTCGCGCCGGCGCAGCAGCGGATGTGGCTCGCCAACCGGCTCGACGTCGCCGACGCCGCCCCCGGCGACCACGTCGCGTTCGCCGTCGACCTCGCCGCCGGCACCGACCTCGACGCCCTCGCGACCGCCGCCGCGGACGTGATCGCCCGGCACGCCGTGCTGCGCACCGTCCACCCCGACGGTCCGGACGGGCCGACGCAGCGGGTGCTGCCCGGCATCGCTCTTGACCTCGCGCCACACGCGACACCCGCCGACCTCGACGACGCCCTCACCGAATTCGCCCGCACCGGATTCGATCTCACCGTCGACCCGCCGCTGCGCACCCGCCTCTACCGCACCGGCGCCGGCTACACCCTCGCGGTGGTGCTGCACCACATCGCCGTCGACGGGCTGTCGCTGCTGCCGCTCGGCCGCGACCTCGCGCTCGCCTACGCCGCCCGGCGCGACGGGCGCACCCCGGCGTGGCCGCCGCTGCCCGTCACCTACCGCGACTACGCCCGCTGGCAGCACACCCTGCTCGGCGACCCGGCCGATCCCGACAGCCTCGCCGCCCGCCAGCTCGCGCACTGGACCCGCACCCTCGCCGGCGCCCCGCCGCTGCTGGCCCTGCCCACCGACCGTCCCCGCGGCGACGGCGACGGCGCTGCCGGGCGCGTGCGCTTCTCGGTGCCCGCCGAACTGCACGCCGCCGTCGACAAGCTGGCCCGCGCCCACGACGCGACGACGTTCATGGTCGTGCACGCCGCGCTCGCCGTGCTGCTCGCGACCCTGGCCGCCGCCGAGGACGTCACCGTCGGCACCCCCGTCTCCGGGCGGGTCGACCCGATGCTCGACGACGTGGCCGGCATGTTCGTCGGCACCGTCGCGCTGCGGCTGCCCGTGCCGGCCCGCGCGACGTTCGCGGAACTGCTCGCCGACACCCGCCGCGTCGACCTCGACGCGTTCGCGCACGCCGACGTGCCGTTCGACCGGGTCGTCGACGCCCTCGGCGCCTCCGCGTCGCGGCACCACCCGGTCTTCCAGGTGGTGCTCGCCTACGAGAGCTTCGCGCTGGACGGCCTCGACGTGCCAGGCGTGACCGGGGTGCGCGAGATCTCTACCGACACGGCCCGATTCGACCTCGAGGTCACCGTCCGCGAGACCCGCTCCGCCGCCGGCACCCCCACCGGGCTCGACGGGGTGCTCACCTACGACCATGGCCTGTTCGACCACGACACCGTCGCCGCGTGGGCGCCGTTCCTGCTGCGCATCCTCGACGTGGTCACCGCCGACCCGGCCGTCGCCGTCGGCGGCATCGACCTGCTCGGCCCCGACGACGACGCGTCCGCACCCCGGCCGGCCACCGACACGGCCACGCTGCCCGCGCTGGTTGCCGAGCAGGCACGCCGCCGCCCCGACGCGGTCGCGCTCACCCACGGCGACGACACCCTGACCTACGCCCAGATGCACGCCCGCTCCGGGGCGCTCGCCGAAATGCTCGCCGAGCGCGGGCTCGGCATCGAGGACGTCGTCGCCGTCGCGCTGCCCCGCTCGCTCGACCTGGTGGTGGCGATCCTCGCCGTCGCCCGCGCCGGCGCCGTGTACCTGCCGCTGGACGTCACCCACCCGCCGGCGCGGCTGCGCGCCCTGCTCGACGACGCCGCCCCCGCTGCGGTGCTGTGCGACACCGGGTTCGCGGTCGACACGGATGTGGCTCTCCTGCACGTCGATGCGCCCGAGGTTCGGCAACGCCTGGACGCCGGCGCCGCGTTCGACGCTGCCGTGCCCGCCGGTACCGGCGCGTACCTGATCTACACCTCCGGCTCCACCGGCACCCCCAAGGCCGTGCTCGTCGGGCACGAGGCCGCCGCGGCGGTGTTCGCCGCCACCGGCGACGTCGGGTTCGGCCCGCGCGACGTGTGGACCCTGTTCCACTCCCCGGCGTTCGACTTCTCCGTGTGGGAGATGTGGGGAGCGCTGACCACCGGCGGGCGCCTCGTCGTCGTCGACCACTACACCGCCCGCGACCCCGGGGCGTTCGCCGCGCTGCTCGACAGCGAGGGCGTCACCGTCCTCAACCAGACGCCCACCGCGTTCGGCCAGCTCGCCACCGTCGACACCGCGCTGCCCACGCTGCGGCTGCTGATCTTCGGCGGCGAAGCCCTCGACCCCGGGCGGGTCCGGCCGTGGCTCGCGGACCGGCCGCACGTGCGCGCGGTGAACATGTTCGGCATCACCGAGACCACCGTGCACGTCACCCGCGGCCCCGCCGCCGAGCCCGGCGTCGGGCGGCCGCTGCCCGGGCTCGACGTGCAGATCCTGGACCGGTCGATGCGCCGCACCCCGCCCGGCACCGTCGGCGAACTCTACGTCGCCGGAGGCCAACTCGCCCGCGGCTACCGCGGCCGCCCCGGCCTGACCGCCACCCGGTTCGTCGCCGCGCCCGGCGGCGCCCGCCGCTACCGGACCGGCGACCTCGGCCGCCGCGGCCGCGACGGGGTGCTGCACCACCGGGGCCGCGCCGACGACCAGCTCGAGCTGCGCGGCTACCGCATCGAACCCGGCGAGATCGAGGCCGCGCTGCTGCGCTGCGACGGCGTTACCCAGGCCGTGGTGGTGCTGCGCGACGACCGGCTCGTCGCCTACCTCGTCGGCGGCTCACCCACCGGGGCGCTGCGCGCGCTGCGCCGCACCCTGCCCGACTACCTCGTGCCCGCCGCCGCCGTCGCGCTGGATGCGCTGCCGCGCACCGCCAACGGCAAGCTCGACCGCGCGGCCCTGCCCGCACCCGCCGTCGCCCCCACCGGCGGCCTCGCCCCGCACGGGCCGCTCGAGGAACTCGTCGCCGAGGTGTTCCGGGAACTGCTCGGCGCCGGGCCCGTCGGCGCCGGCGACGACTTCTTCGCGCTCGGCGGCAACTCGCTGCTCGCGACCCGCCTCGCCGGGCGCCTCGCCGACATCGCCGACGTCGACGTCACCGTCCGCGACGTGTTCGACGCCGCCACCGTCGCCGGCCTCGCCGCGCTCCTCGCCGCCCGCGCCGGCACCGGCCGTCGCCGTGCCCCGCTCGTCGCGGCCGGCGACGACGCCCCGGCGCCGCTGTCGCCGGCGCAGCAGCGGCTGTGGTTCGTCAACCGGCTCGACCCCGGATCCGGCAGCTACAACCTGCCGTTCGCGGTGCGGCTCGACGGCCGGCTCGACGTCGCGGCGCTCACCGCCGCCGTCGCCGACGTCCTCGACCGGCACCGCACCCTGCGTACCGTGTACCCCGACGCCACCGCGCAGGTGGTGCGGCCCGCCGCGCGGCCCGGCCTCGAGCCCGTCGCCGTGCCCGCCGAGGGACTCGACGAGTTCGTCCGCGAGTTCGCCGCCCCCGGCTTCGATCTCACCCGCGAGACGCCGGTGCGGATGCGGCTGTACCGGCTCGCGCCGCGGCGGCACGTGCTTGCGGTGGTGGTGCACCACATCGCCGCCGACGAATGGTCGCTCACCCCGCTGCTGCGCGACATCGTCGACGCCTACACCGCCCGGCTCGCCGGGGAGGCTCCGCGGTGGGCGCCGCTGCCGGTGCAGTACACCGACTTCAGCCGCTGGCAGCGCGCCGGCGCCGACGACCAGCTCGCGCACTGGACGACCGTGCTCGCCGGCCTGTCCGACGAGGTGACCCTGCCCGGCGACCGGCCGCGGCCCGCGCGCCCGACCGGCCGCGGTGCCACCCACCGGGTGACGGTGGATCATGCTGTAGCCGAAGGTGTTTCGCGGCTCGCGCGGAACGGTAGCGCGACGACGTTCATGGTGCTGCACGCGGCGCTGGCCGTGCTGCTGGCCCGGCACGGCGCCGGCGACGACATCGCCGTCGGCACCGTCGTCGCCGGGCGCGGCGACCCGCAGCTCGACGCCCTCGTCGGCATGTTCGCCGGGACCCTCGTCCTGCGCACCCCCGTCGACCCGGACGCCTCCTTCGCCGACCTGCTCGCCGAGGTCCACGCCCGCGACCTCGCCGCCTACACCCACCCCGACGCGCCGTTCGAGACCCTCGTCGAACGCCTCAATCCCGCCCGCAACCCCGCCCGGCACCCGCTGTTCCAGGTCGCCCTGTCGCTGCGCCGCCCCACCGTCGACGCGTTCGAGCTGCCCGGCCTGACCGCGCGGGTGCTGCCGGTGGCCGACGAGCACGCCAACTTCGACGTCCAGCTCGTCGTCACCGAGACCGGCACCGGCGTCGACCTCGAATTCGCCTACGCCACCGACCTGTACGACGCGGGCACCGTCGCCGCGTTCGCCGACCGGTATGTCGCGATCCTGCGGGCCGCCGTCGCCGATCCGGCCGTGCGGATCGGCGACATCGACCTGCTCACCGAGCGGGAACGCGCCGCGCTGGTCCCCGCCGCCGGCCCCGAGCCGGCCCCGGCGCGGACGCTGTGGCAGTGGTTGGCCGCCGGCGCCGCCCGCGGCGGCGACGGTGTGGCCGTGCGCGACGGCGACACCGAACTGACCTACCCGCAGCTGCTCGCGCGCGCCGACGCGCTCGCCGCCCGGCTGCACGCCGCCGGCGCCCGGCCCGGCACGGCCGTCGCGTGCGCGCTGCCCCGCTCGCTCGACTCCGTCGTCGCGGTGTGGGGCATCGCCCGGCTCGGCGGCGCCCCGATGCTCGTCGACCCCGCCCAGCCCGCCGCGCGGCTCGCCGCGATGCTCGGCGACGCGACCGTCGGCGTCACCGGCGCCGCGCACCGCGGGTCGCTGCCCGCCACCGTGACCTGGCTCGATGTCGCCGGCTCCCACGGTGCCGGCTTTCACGGTGACGGTGTCGAGGTGGCCGACCCGGGCTCCGGCGCGCCCGCCTACCTGGTGTTCACCTCCGGAACCAGCGGAAACCCCAAGGGCGTCAACATCACCCACCGGGGGGTGAGTGCCCTCGCCGAGGACCTCGCCGAGCGGTTCGCCGCCGCGCCCGGCGACCGGATGCTGCACGTCGCGTCGCCGAGCTTCGACGCGGCGATGCTCGAGCTGCTCGTCGCGGGCACCGCCGGCGCGACCCTCGTCGTCGCCGGGCCCGACGCGTACGGCGGCGACGCCCTCGCCGACCTGCTCGCCGGCGAGCGCATCACGCACGCGTGCGTCACCCCGTCGGCGCTGGCGACCGTGCCGCCGCGGGCGCTGCCCGACCTGCGGGTGCTCATGCTGGGCGGCGAGGCCGTGAGCGACGAGCTCGTCGCCCGTTGGGGCGCGGGCCGTCGCCTCTACAACGGCTACGGCCCCGCCGAGGCGACCGTCTTCGCCACCTGTTCGTCGCCGCTGACGCCCGGCGCGGACGTCGTGATCGGCACCCCCGTGCGCGGGGTGCAGGCCGTCGTGCTCGACGAACGGCTGCGGCCCGTGCCCACCGGCGTGGCCGGCGAGCTGTACCTGGCGGGGGAGCGGCTCGCCGACGGGTACCGCGACGACCCGGGCCGCACCGCGACGCGGTTCGTCGCCGCCGACGGCGGTCGTCGCCGGTACCGCACGGGCGACGTGGCCCGCTGGGCCCGTGCGCGTTTCCGGTCGTCGGAGCTACCAGAAACGCGCACGGGCGGCGGGGTCGCGTTGCGGTTCGTGGGGCGCAGCGACGATCAGGTCAAGCTGCGGGGCGTGCGCATCGAACCGGGCGAGGTCGACGCCGCGCTGCGGACCGTGCCCGGCGTCGAGCAGGCCGCGACCGTCGTGCGCGACGGGGCGCTCGTCTCCTACGTCGTGCCCGCCGGCGTCGACGCCGAGGACGCGCGCGGGCGGCTGCGGCAGAGCCTGCCCGCCCACCTCGTGCCCGTCGTCGTCGTGCCGCTCGACGCGGTGCCGCGCACCGCGCACGGCAAGCTCGACGTCGCGCGGCTGCCCGCCCCCGACCTCGGCGGGCGCGACGAGCCCGGCACCGGGACCGAGGCGCTCGTCGCGCGGGTCTACGGCGAACTGCTCGACTCCCCGGTCGGCAGGACCGACGACTTCTTCGCCGTCGGCGGCAACTCGCTGCTCGCGACCGTGCTCGTCGGCCGGCTGCGCGAGGAGACCGGCGTCGCCGTGCCGCTGCGGCTGATCTTCGAGAACCCCACCGTCGAAGGGCTCGCCGCCGCGCTCGACGCCGGCGGACTCGACGTCGAGGCCGGGCCGGTGCCCGTCCACCCGCGCCCCGCCCGGATCCCGCTCAGCCGGGCGCAACGTCGCCTGTGGGGGCTCAGCCGCCTCGACCCCGACGCCTACCTGCTGCGCGCCGACGTGCGCCTGACCGGCCCGCTCGACGTGCCCGCCCTCGAGGCCGCGCTCGGCGACGTCGTGGCGCGGCACGAGATCCTGCGCACCCGCATCGTCGTCGACGAGCAGGGCCCGCATCAGGTCCTGGCGGACCGTGGTGTCCATTGGGACCTCGAGGGGACCGAAAGGACACCACGGCGCCTGCGCCTGACCGTGGACCACGCCGCGGCGGACGGGCCGTCGCTCGCGCCGCTGCTGCGCGACCTCGCCGTCGCCTACGCCGCCCGCGCGGCCGGGCAGGCGCCGCGGTGGGAGCCGCTGCCGCTGCAGTACGCCGACTACGCGCTGTGGGAACAGGCCCGCGGGATCCCGGAGGCGGACGCCGCGCACTGGCGGCGCGCCCTCGACGGGCTCGACCCGGTCGAATTACCCACGCAGGCAGGGTATTCGGAGACGGCGTCGTCGGAGCAGGAGGCCGGGACCGTCGCGTTCGAGGTGCCCGCCGACGTGCGCGCCGGGATCACCGACCTCGCGCGGGCCCACGGCGCCACCGAGTTCATGGTGCTGCACGCCGCGCTGTCGGTGCTGCTCGCCCGCGTCGGCGCCGGACACGACGTCGCCGTCGCCGCCGTGGTCTCCGCCCGCCGCTGGGCGCAGGTCGAGAACCTCGTCGGCCCGTTCCTCGAGACCCTCGTGCTGCGCGCCCGCGTGGAACCCGACATGCCGTTCGCCGGGCTGCTCGCGCAGGTCCGCGACTTCGACGTCGCCGCCCTCGACCACGCCGGGGTGCCCTACGAGCAGATCCTCGCCGGCCTGCCCGGCCGCGCCCCGCAGGTCGCGCTCGCCCTGCAGGACTTCACCCTCGCCCCCACCCGGATCGGGGACCTCACCGTCGAGGCCGAGGAGATCGTCCGCGGCGCACCGAAATTCGACCTGCAGTTCGCGTTCGCGCCCGCCGCGGACGGCTACGCCGGCACCCTCGTGCACGACGCGTCGCGGTTCGCCGGACCCACCGCGCGGCGGCTCGCGGACCGGTTCGTCGCCGTCCTGCGGCACCTCGTCGCCGCGCCCGGCACCACCGTCGGCGACCTGCCCGTCGACCGTCCCGCCGCGCCGCTGACCGGCGCCGCCCCCGCCCCGGCCCGACCCCTGCCGGACCTGCTGCGCGCCACTGCCGCCGCGCACCCCGACCGGGAAGCCCTGCGCGAGGTCGACACCGCCCTGACCTACCGCGAACTCGACGCCCGCTCCGACGCGCTCGCCGACGAACTGCGCGCCGCTGGCGCCGGCCCCGGCACCGTCGTGCCCATCGACCGGCCCCGCGGCCTCGAGTACGTGCTGCGGCTGTGGGCGATCACCAAGACCGGCGCCGCATTCACCGGCGCCCCCGACGCGGCCGGCCCGGCGCCGGCGAACGTCGCGTACGTCGTGTCGACCTCGGGCTCGACCGGGGCGCCCAAGCGCGTCGCCGTCACCCACGCCGGCCTCGCCCCGCTCGCCGCCGAGGCCGCCCGCCGCTACCGCGTCGGACCCGGCGACCGCGTGCTGCAGGGCTACCACCCGGCGTTCGACGCGGCCCTGCTCGAGATCCTGCTCGCCCACACCACCGGCGCGACCCTCGTCGTCGCCCCGCCGGAGGTGTACGCGGGGGAGGACCTGCAGCGGCTGCTGCGCGCCCAGCGCATCACCCACTACCTGTCCACCCCGGCGGTGCTCGGCACCCTCGACCCGCACGAGCTGCCCGACCTGCGGGTCGTCGCGTCCGGCGGCGAAACCCTGCCGCCGGCGCTCGCCGCCCGCTGGACCGACGGCCGGCACATGCTCGACGCGTACGGACCCACCGAGGCCACCATCGTCGCGACCCTCGCCGACGTCGACGGCCGCGGCGGCATCGGCCGGCCCGTCCCCGGCACTGTCGCGCACGTGCTCGACGCCCGGCTGCGCCCGGTGCCCGACGACGCCGTCGGCGAGCTGTACCTGGCCGGGGCGTCCGTCGCGCTCGGCTACCTCGGCGCCCCCGGCCTCACCGCGCAGCGGTTCGTCGCCGCGCCCGGCGGCACCCGCCGGTACCGCACCGGCGACCTGGTGCACCGCCGTCCCGACGGCACCCTCGCCTTCCGGGGCCGCACCGACCGGCAGCTCAAGGTCCGCGGCGTGCGCATCGAACCCGGGGAACTCGAGGCCGCCCTGCTCGCGCAGCCCGGCATCCGGCACGCCGTCGTGCTGGCCTCCGGTGGGGCGCTCGTCGCCTTCGCCGCCGCCGACCCGGACGTCGACGAAGCCCGCGTGCGCGCCGGTCTCGCCGAAACCGTTCCCCCGCACCGCATGCCGACGCGGCTGCGGTTGCTGCCGGAACTGCCCACCACCGTCAACGGCAAACTCGACACCGCAGCCCTGCGCGACCTCGACACCGCCGGGGATGCGCCCGCCGACGACCGGCCGCTCACCGACGTCGAGGACCTCGTCGTCACCGTCGCCGAGAGCGTGCTCGGCGCCCGGCCCGACATCCACGCCGGGTTCTTCGCCGCCGGCGGTGACTCGCTGTCCGCCGTCGTCCTCGCCGCCCGCCTCGCCGACGCCTTCGGCACCGACGTGCCCGTCCGCGCCGTGCTGCAGGCACCGACCCTCGCGGCACTCGCCGCCCACATCCGCGACGGCGACCGCACCCGGATCCCGTTGCGCCGCTATGACGACGACGCCCCCACCCCGCTCGCGCCCGCGCAGCAACGGCTGTGGCTGCTCGGCCGCGCCGAGCCCGGCAGCGCCGCCTACACCGTGCCCGTCGCGCTGCACCTGACCGGGGACCTCGACACCGCCGCGCTGGCCGCGGCCGTCGCCGACGTCGCCGCCCGGCACGAGATCCTGCGCACCGCCTACCCCGACGGCGTCGCGGCCGAGGTCGATCCGCCTGTGCTCGAAGCGGTTCCGGGCACCGACCCGGCCGCCGCCGTCGCCGAGGTGCTCACCGCGCCGTTCGACCTCACCGCCGACGCGCCGCTGCGGATCCGGCTGATCGAACTCGGCGCCCACGAATGGGTGCTCGCCGCCGCGGTCCACCACATCGCGTTCGACGGCGGCTCCGTCGCGCCGCTGCTGACCGACCTGCAGCACGCCTACGCCGCCCGCCTCGCCGGGGCGGAGCCGATCTGGTGGCCGCTGCCCGTGCGCTACCGCGACTACGCCCGCTGGCAACGCGACCTGCTCGGCGACCCCGCCGACCCGGACAGCCTCGCCGCCCGCCAACTCGACCACTGGGCAACGACTCTCGCGGGCCTGCCCGACACGCCGCTGCCGCTGCCCGCCGACCGGCCCCGGCCCGCGCGGCCCAGCCACCGCGGCGGCGCCGTCACCGCCCACCTCGACGCCGGCACCCACCGCCGCCTCCGCGACGTCGCGCGGGCCCACGATGCGACCGGCTTCATGGTGCTGCACGCGGCGCTCGCCGCGCTGCTCGCCCGCCGCAGCGGCCGCGCCGACATCGCCGTCGGTACCGCCGTCGCCGGGCGCGCCGACCCGCGCCTGCACGCCCTCGTCGGCATGTTCGTCGGCACCCTCACCCTGCGCACGACCGTCGCCGGGGACGAGCCGTTCGGGGATCTGCTGCGCCGCATCCGCACCACCGATCTCGACGCCCTCGCGCACGCGGACGTCCCGTTCGACCGGGTCGTCGCGCGGGTCGCGCCGGTCCGCGGCACCCACCATCCGTTGTTCCAGGTGCTGCTCGCCCACCGCACGGTGCCCGCGGGGGAGGACCTGCCTCAGTTGCCCGGCCTGCGCGTGCGCGAATTCGACGCCGGCACCCCGGCCGCGCAGTTCGACCTCACCTGGGACGTCACCGAACGCGACGGCGACGGGGGCATCGACGTGCGTCTCGTGTACGCCACCGACCTGTTCGACCCCGCCACCGCCGGCGCGCTGCTCGACGACTACGTCGCGCTGCTCGGTGCCGCGCTCGCCGACCCCGGCACCGCCGTCGGCGACCTCGCCGCCTCCGCGCCGGCACCGTTGTCCGCGCCCGCCGCGGCGCCGCGCACGCTGCCGCAGCTCCTGGCCGCCACCGCCCGCACCCACCCCGGCGCCATCGCCGTGCGGGCCGGGGCCGTCGCCTGGACCTACGCCGGGCTCGCCGCCCGCGCCGACGTCGTCGCCGGGGAACTGCGCGCGCGCGGCGTGACCCGCGGCGACGTGGTCGCCGTGGCCGTGCCGCGCGGGGAATGCTGGCCGCTCGCGGTGTGGGCCGTCGCCCGGACCGGCGCGGCGTGGGTGTCCGTCGACCCGGCGCAGCCGCCCGTCCGCGTCGAGACCGTCCTGCGCGACAGCGGCGCCACCGTCGGGTTGACCGTGGCAGGTGCCGAACCGGTGGGGGAGGGCATCGACTGGGTGGACCTGACCGGCGAGTGGGAGGCGCGGGAAATCCCTGCGCCGCAACCGCATCCGGACGACACCGCGGCGGAGCCGCGTCCGGACGACACCGCGGCGGAGCCGCGTCCGGACGACACCGCGTATCTGATCTACACGTCCGGGAGCACCGGCACCCCCAAGGGTGTCGCCGTGCCGCACCGCGGCCTGACCGCCGTCGTCGACGCGCAGCGGCACGTCCTCGGCGTCGCGCCGGGCAGCCGGGTGCTGCACGCGGCGTCGCACACCTTCGACGCGTCGGTGTTCGAACTGCTCGCCGCCCACGCGCACGGCGCGACCCTCGTCGTCGCCCCCGACCACGTCTATGCCGGAGCGGCGCTGCAGCGGCTGATCGTCGACGAGCACGTCACCCACGTGGTCGCCACCCCTACCGTGCTGGCCACCGTCGACCCGGACGCGCTGGGGCGCCCGGTCACCGTCCTGTCCGAGGGCGAGGCGCTCACCGCGCCCGTCGTCGAACGCTGGCGGCGGCACCGTCTGCTCAACGGGTACGGGCCCACCGAGTTCACGATCGCCGTGTCGTTCGGCGGGCCGTTCGACCCCGGCGCCCGGCCCACCGTCGGCGCCCCCGTCGCCGGCGCCACCGCCCACGTCCTCGACGCGCGCCTGCACCCCGTCCCGGCCGGGGTGATCGGTGAGCTGTACGTGACCGGGGCGGGCCTGGCCCGCGGCTACTACGGCCGAAGCGGGCTCACCGCAACCAGATTCGTCGCCGACCCGCACGGCGAGCCGGGTGCGCGCCTGTACCGCACCGGCGACCTCGCGCGCGTCACCGCCGACGGCGAGCTCGACGTCCTCGGCCGCGTCGACGAGCAGATCCAGCTGCACGGCATCCGCGTCGAACCCGCCGAGATCGACGCGGTGCTCACCGCCGCCGACGGCGTCGAGGCCGCCGTCACCGTCGCCGTGCCCGGCCCCGCGGGCGGAACCGTCCTCGCCTCCTACGCGCAGGGCAGCGCCGACGCCGCCGCGCTGCGCACCCGCGTGGCCGCGCACCTGCCGCGCGCGCTGCGGCCCACCGCGATCACCGTCGTCGACGCGCTGCCGCTGCTGCCGTCCGGCAAGGTCGACCGCGCCGCGCTGCCCCGGCCCGACTTCGCCTCGCCCGCAGACGGATTCGTGCCGCCCGACGGGGCGACGGCCCAGACGGTCGCCGCCGTGTTCGCCCGGCACCTCGGCCGGCCCCCCGGATCGGTGTCCGCCGACCTCGGGTTCTTCGACCTCGGCGGCACGTCGCTCGGGGCCGTCGCCGTCGCCGCCGACCTGCGTGCCGAACTCGACCGCGACGTCCCGCTCGACTGGCTGCTCACCGCGCCGACCGTCGCCGACCTCGCCGACCGGATCGACCACGGCGGCGACGACACCGACCCGCTCGCCACGCTGGTGCCGCTCGCGGGGCGCCCCGGCGGCACCCCGCTGTTCTGCGTCCACCCGATCAGCGGAATGTCGTGGTGCTACACGGGACTCGCGCCGCACCTGCCCGGAGTCGCGCTGTACGGGCTGCAGGCCACCCGGCTCGAGCCGCTGCCGCGCACCGTCGCCGAGTTCGCCGCCCGCTACCTCGACCGGATCCGCACCGTCCAGCCCGAAGGCCCCTACCACCTGCTGGGCTGGTCCCTCGGCGGCACCATCGCGCACGAGATGGCCGTGCAGCTGCACGAGGCGGGGCAGCAGGTGGCGTCGCTGATCCTGCTCGACACGCTCACCCCCGACACCCTCCCCGACGTCGCGGCCCTGCCGGACGAACCCGTCGTCGAGCTCGAGGTGCCCGGCCTGCCGTCGACGTTCGTCGCCGAGATCCGGGAGCGGGCTCTGGCCGCGGGCGCCGCGCTGGAGGAGGCCGTCACCGCGCACACCCCCCGCGTCCTCGACGGCGACGCGCTGCTGTTCCGGGCCCGGCCCGGCGGGCAGACCGGACCCGACCTCGCGGCGAGCTGGCGGCGCCACGTCCGCCGCGTCACCGAGCACGACGTGCCCTACCCGCACTCCGACCTGACCACCCCCGGCGCGCTGGCCCTGATCGGCCCCACGCTCGCCCGGCACCTGACCGAACGACAGAGTTCCGCGCCCGTAGGGTGCACCGACAGTGTCACAGCAACGAGGGAGACACCGTAATGGAAGTACACGACTACCTACGCATCCTGCAGGCGCGATGGAAGATCGTCGCCGTGACGACCGTGGTGGCGGTACTCGGTGCGCTCGGAGCCTCCCTGCTCACCACCCCGATCTACCAGGCGAGCACCCGGCTGTTCGTCTCCACCTCCTCCGGGGCCTCGGTCAACGAGATCTACCAGGGCAACCTGTTCTCGCAGCAGCGCGTCGCCTCCTACACCAAGTTGCTCACCGGCACCACGCTGGCGCAGCGCACCCTCGACCGGCTCGGCCTGTCCGACGTCACGCCGTCGCAGCTCGCCGGAAAGGTCACCGCATCGTCCGCCCCGGACACCGTGCTCGTCGACGTCAAGGTCGACGACGAGTCGCCGGAGCGGGCCCGGGACCTCGCCAACGCCCTCTCCGACGAGTTCGTCGTCATGGCGCGCGAGCTCGAGACCCCCGAGAACGGCGGTGAGCCCACCGCGCGGGTCGTCGTCGAGCAGCACGCCGACACCCCGGTGACCCCGGTGTCGCCGAAGACGAAGCGCAACCTCGCGCTCGGCCTCGCCGTCGGCCTGCTCCTCGGCATCGCCCTCGCGGTGCTGCGCGACCGGCTCGACAACACCGTCAAGGACCGCAAGACGGTCGAGGAGCTCGCCGGGACGGGCCTGGTGGGCACCATCCCCCTCGACAAGGAGCGGCAGGAGCACGCGGCGATCGACTTCCAGGAGTCGAACTCCGGCAGCGCGGAGGCGTACCGGGAGATGCGCACCAACCTCAAGTTCCTCGACGTCGACAACCCGCCGCGCGTCATCGTCGTCACCAGCGCCCTGCCGGCCGAGGGCAAGACCACCACGGCCATCAACACCGCGCTGGTGCTCGCGGAGGCCGGTCATTCCGTGGTGCTCGTCGAGGGTGACCTGCGCCGGCCGCGGGTGTCGAAGTACCTCGGGGTCGTCGGCGACGTCGGGTTCAGCACCGTGCTGTCGGGCCAGGCCGGTCTGGAGGACGTGCTGCAGCCCAGCCAGTACGAGGGCCTGTGGGTGCTGGCCTCCGGGGCGCTGCCGCCCAACCCCAGCGAGCTGCTCGGCTCCGAAACCGCCAAGCACGTCATCGATCACCTGCGGGCGCGCTTCGAGTACGTGATCATCGACGGCTCGCCGGTCCTGCCCGTCACCGACTCGGTCGTGCTCGCCGCGGCCACCGACGGCGCGCTGCTCATCGCTCGCCACGGCAAGACCACCCGGGAGCAGCTCAGCCGCGCGGTCGGCAACCTGGGCAGCGCCGGCGCGCACCTGCTCGGCACCATCATCACGATGACGCCGAACAAGGGCCGCGGCGCCTACGAGTACCGGTACTACTACGAGTCCGACGAGTCGGCGAAGAAGGCCACGGCCGCTGCGTCGACGTCCGCCCCGGCCGGGTCGGCTCCCGTGCAGCCGGGTCCTGTTGCACAGACCACCGGCGGACGCCGCTACCGCGAGGAGCAGAACCGGCCGGAACCGTACCGGCCGGAGCAGCCGCATCGGGGCGGGTCGGACCACGACGACGCGCAGCCGGGACAGCACTACCGGGCCCCGCAGGCGTACACCGCCGACCCCGCCTACCGCGAGCAGGCGGTGCCGACGGCGGTGTCGCGGCCCGTCGCGCCGTCGCCCATGCAGGGCCCGCGCAACGGGTCAGTCGTGGATCCGGGCGAGGAGCGGTAGCAGCAGATCGGCCATCTCGGTCCCGACGGCGACGAACGTGTCCTCGTCCAGACCGATCGGATCGGTGACGTCCTCCGGTCCGGGCGCGGGGAACTGCGCCCGGGCCGCGGCGAGCTCGGCGACGGTCTCGGCGCCGCTGAGCTGCTGCAGCCGCGCGGCCTCTCGCAGCGTGAACGTCCGCTTGAGCATCCGCGGCGCCGCCTGCAGCACGGCCCCCCGATGCGACTCGGCCATCGTGATCACCAGGTCGGCGTCCTGGGCGATGTGCGGCGACAGGCGCCGGGCGACGAAACCGTCGGGCTCGCCGCCGAGCTGGCGCAGCACGAGCGCGGCCGTCGGCTCCATGGGCCGCCCGACCATGCCGCGGGTGCCGGCGCTGTGCGCGGACAGCTCACTCCGGCCGGTTTCCGTCGCGTATGCGGTGGTCAACAGCTCGGCGGTGGGCGATCGGCAGATGTTCCCGGTACAGACGTACAGAATCCGCATCGCTCGATCCTAGGCAGCACACGGCTCGCTCGTCCGGTTGTGACGGCGTGTGTCCGATTCGCCGGGTGGGCGTGTCCGGACCGTTCGGTAGCATCGGGCGGTCGGGATGCGCCGGGGGTGGATGTGCGGCGCAAAACACAATCAGAAGGCGGCTGATGAGTTCGGTTCTCGGGGTGACCGCAGGGACGAGTGCCGTCCGGATCGTTCGTCCGATCGATCCGGCCGCGCCCGCCGCGGGCTACCAGTTCCAGGTGGTGGAGACCAGGCAGGACGATCCGGCACGGCTCGCGGCGCAGACCGTGGGCGTGCTCGTGCAGGCCGGCATCGCGGGCGACACCGTCGAGCGGGTGGGCCTGGTGTACCGCGACGCCGCCGACGCCGAGCGGCTCCGCGCCGCGATGGCCGAGCAGGGACTCGACCGCTACACCCTCGTCGGCGAGTCCGAGGCGGCCCTGGCCTACCTGCGGGCCACCGGCGAGCTCCCCGGTGACGTCGCGGTGCTCTACGACCTGGGTGCCTCCGGGCTCACCGTCACCGTCGTCGACCGCACCACCGGCGCCGTGCACACCGAACGCACCAGGACCGTCTCCGGCCGCCTGTTCGACGACGCAGTGCGCCTGCACCAGCTCGGCTCGGACGGGGTGTGGCGACCCGACGACCCGGAGGACGAGGAGTTCGTCGCCCAGTGCCGCACGGCCAAGGAACAGCTGTCCGGCAGCGACGCCGTCGCCGTGCCGGGCACCGCCGGCGTGATCCTCATGTCCCTCGAGACCTTCGACCCGCTGATCACCCCGCTCGTGGAGGGTTCCGCGCGGTTCCTGCGCGACGTCGTGCACCGGTCCGGCGCCCGGCCCGAGGCGATCGTGCTGCTCGGCGGCGGCGCCCACGTCCGGCTGGTGCGCCGGGTGCTCGAGACGTGGATGAAGCTGCCCGTCGTGGTGCCGCACGAACCCGAACTCGTCCTGGCCAAGGGCGGCGCCCTGCGCGCCGTCGCCGCGGGCCCCACCGCGTCGGCGGTCACCGAACTGATCGTCCCGCCGGGGGCCACCGAACGCATCGTCCCGCCGCGCGGAGTGGCGCCGCAGCGCACCGAGCGGCTCGCGCGGACCGAGACACCCGCGCCGGCCCCGGTGGACGACGCCGGGCCGCCCGAGCGGACGCCGGCGTGGAAGCGGGCGGCGACCGCGCCCGGCCCGCAGGTGTCGGGCCGCCAGATCAGCGGGGCCGGGCTGGCCGGCACCGCCCTGGGTGTGGTGGCCATGATCGGGCTGGCGCTGGGCGCACAGAACACCTTCGCCGGCGACGACGAGTCGGAGCCCCGGCCGACCGAGGTGATCGTGACGACGCCGCCGCGGACCCCGCAGCCGGCGCCCGCCGTCGCGCCGGCGCCGGCGCCGACGACGACCACCGTGCCGCCGATCGAGGAGTCCACGACGGAGCGGGTGGTGCCGCCCCCGCCGGTGGCCACCGCCCCGCCGCCGCCGCTGATCCCCGGGCTCAACATCCCGGTACCGACACTGCCGCCGCTGCCGCCCCTGCCCACGATCGAAGTGCCGCCGGAGCTGCGGCTACCGATCTGACGGACCCCTCCGCCGCCGGGGAGCCTCGTGGCCGATGGCGCCCGGCGCGACGGGTTAGAGTACAGACGATGTTTTCGCCGCAGAACACCCCGCTGTGCGACTCGGTCACGCTGGCCTATCGGCGCGTGCGCGCCGAGCCCGGTCAGCTGACCGTGCTGCGGCGGGCCCTGGAGCGCTGGCTCGACGCGGTGCACGTGCGCCCCGAGCTGACCCGCGACGTGCTGCTGGCCAGCTACGAGGCCCTCGCCAACGCCGTCGAGCACGCCTACCGCGACGGTGCATCGGGCACCCTCGACCTCGAGGCGACGCTGATCCCGGGCGACCGTCAGGTCGAGGTCGCCATCATCGACCGCGGCAGCTGGCGCGCGAACGACGCCGAGCCGGGCACCAGCTCGCGCGGGCACGGTCTCACGCTGATCAAGTCCCTGGCCGACACGGCGACCGTGGCCCCGGCCGACACCGGGACCGTCGTCACCATGCGCTGGAGTATCTAGCGGCAGTAGTTGTCGGCGACCGTAGTCGCCGGCATCGCTAGTTTCGGCGGCGGGGCAGCCGCACCACCTGGACGAAGAACTCGTCGATCTGCCGGACCGCCCCGATGAACTGGTCGAGGTCCACCGGCTTGGTGACGTACGCGTTGGCGTGCAGCCGGTAGCTGCGCAGGATGTCCTCCTCTGCGGCCGAGGTGGTCAGCACCACGACCGGGATGTCGGACAGGTCCGGGTCGGACTTGATCTTCTCGAGGACCTGGCGCCCGTCGTACTTGGGCAGGTTGAGGTCGAGCAGGATCAGGTCGGGACGCGGCGCTCCGACGTGCTCGCCGCGCTGGTACAGGAAGTCCAGCGCCTCCTCGCCGTCGCGGACGACGTGCAGCTCGTTGCCGATCTTGTTGTCCTCGAAGGCCTCACGGGTCATCAGCTCGTCGCCCGGGTCGTCCTCGACCAGGAGGACGTCGATGGGTTCTGCGGGGGTCATGCGGGGGCTCCTTCGAGATCGGTGTCGGCCGGGGCGTGCTCTTCGGGTTCTTCGTCGGGCAGGGCGGGCAGGGTGAAGCAGAACCGGGTGCCGCCGGTGTGCTCGGTGTCGATCCAGATCCTGCCACCGTGGTACTCGACGATCTTCTTGCACACCGCCAGGCCGATGCCGGTGCCGGTGTAGACGTCGCGGCCGTGGAGGCGCTGGAAGATGACGAATACCTTCTCGGCGAACTCCTCGTCGATGCCGATGCCGTTGTCCGTGACGCACAGCTGCCAGCGGCCGGCGCCCGCCCGGTCACCGTGGTCCTCACCGTCGATCCGGTCGCACGTGATCCGCACGACGGGTGCGCGGTCGGGGTGGCGGAACTTGATCGCGTTGCCCAGCAGATTCTGCCAGAGCATCGTCAGCAGGGTCGGATCGCCCGTGATCTCGGGGAGCTGCTCGGGCCGCTCGATGCGCGCCCCGGACTCGTCGACGGCGGCGGCGAGGTTGGCCACTGCCTTGTCCAGCGGCTGATCCAGATCGACGCGCACGTGGGCGTCGTTGACCCGGCCGACGCGGGAGAACGCCAGCAGGTCGTTGATGAGGACCTGCATGCGCTTGGCGCCGTCGACGGCGAACGCGATGTACTGGGTGCCCCGTTCGTCGAGCTTGTCGCCGTAACGCTTCTCGAGCAGCTGGCAGAAGGAGGCGACCTTGCGCAGCGGCTCCTGCAGGTCGTGGGAAGCGACGTAGGCGAACTGCTCGAGTTCGGCGTTGGAGCGGCGCAGTTCCTCGGCCTGGGCGTCGAGGTCCGCCTTCTGGCTGGCGAGGCGCTGGTGCTGGGTGTGGGCGGCCGCGAGCGCGAACACGATGCGCCCGCGCATGGCTTCGACGTCCTGGGCCAGGGCCCGGATGTCCTTCGGGCCCTGGGGCCGGATGTGCTGGTCGAAGTTGCCGTCCGCGACGACGCGCCGCGTCGCCGCGCGCAGGCTGACCAGCGGCATGGCGACGAGGTTGTGCACGAGGATCACCATGAGCAGGCCGGTGAGCAGGAAGCCTGCCACCATCGCCACGAGCACGGAGTTGCGGATCGTCCGGGCGTGGATGAGGTCGTCGTAGCCCTCCGCGCGGGCCTGGACGAGTTCGGCGTTCTGCGCCTCGAAGAGGGTGCGCATGGCGTCGAACGTGGTCCGGCCCCGCTCGGTGCTCGCAGGATCCACGGGCTGGGGGACGCCGGGGACGACGCTCGCAACGAGCGGGTCGGCGTAGTCGGCGCGCCACGCGGCCGCCGCCGCCTCGATCTCGTCGACGTCGGCGAGCAGTTCCGGATGGCCGGCGGTGAACTCCCGCATCCGGTCCGCGGCCTCCTGCTCGACCCGCTTGCCCGTCAGGTACGGCTCGAGGAATTCGACGTCGGCGGTGGCGGCGTAGCCGCGGGCGCCGGTTTCCTGATCGAGCAGCGCCGCCTGCAGCCGATACGCCTCGGCACGGGCCGGCTGGATCTGGTCGACTAGTTCGTCCGTGATCTGGGCCGTGCGCTGGATGAAGTAGCCACCCACGATGGTGCCGAGAACGACGAACACGGCGAGGACCGCGAAGGCGACCTGGAACCAGCTCTGGACCGTCAGCCGCGAGCGCACCCGCTCGACCTTGGGTTCGGGCATCGACGGGTCTCTCATGACTGCTCCGTCACCTTCTCGCTCCAGCGCACATGTACCACGGCCACGTCGTCGGCGAGTCCTCCGTGACTCTCCGCCAGCGCCTCGGCCCGGTCGATCAGGGTGTCGACGAACGCCTCGGGCGCCAGGTGGCCCTCCTCGCGGGCCAGCCGCAGCAGGCCCTCCTCGCCGAGGCGTTCGCCGCCGTCGCCGATCCGGCCTTCGAACAGCCCGTCGGTGAACATCATGATGCCGCCGCCTTCCGGCAGTTCCAGCTCGTGCACGGGCCATGTCGAGACGCCGGGCAGCAGTCCGAGGGCGGGTCCGCCGGGCGCCTCCACCCAATCCACCCCTCGGGAACTGTGCAGCAGCAGACCCGGATGCCCGGCGCGCATCACCTGCACCCGGCGCCGGTCCGGCGACATGGCGAGGCTGGTGAGGGTGGCGAAGTGCCGCTCGTTCGCCCGTTCGGCGACCATGATCTGCTCGAGCTTCTGCAACTGCGCGACCCCGGTGACGCCGGTGACCACGAGGGTGCGCCAGGCGATCCGAAGGCTCACCCCGAGTGCGGCCTCGTCGGGGCCGTGCCCGCTGACGTCGCCGATGAGCACGTGCACCGTGCCGTCCTCGGTCTGCACGACGTCGTAGAAGTCGCCGCCGAGCAGGGACTGCTCGCGCCCGGGCCGGTAGCGGGCCACGACGTCCACGTCGCCCGTGCCGCGCAGCATCGGCGACGGCAGCAGGCCGCGTTCGAGGCGGGCGTTCTCCCGCGCCTGCAGCCGGCTGGCCTGCAACGCGACGGCGGCATGCTCGGCCTGCTTGCGCTGGATCGCGTAGCGCACGGTCCGGCCGAACATGTCCGGCTCCACCCGACCCTTGACGAGATAGTCCTGCGCGCCGGCGGTCACCGCCGCCAGCCCCGTCTGCTCCTCGGCGAGGCCGGTGAGCACCACGACCGGAACGCCGGCGGCGTACTGCTGCACCCGGGCCAGCGCGTCCATGCCCTGCGCGTCGGGCAGATGCAGGTCCAGCAGGATGCAGTCGGGCAGTCCGTCGGCCAGCTCCGCGCGGGCCGCGGCCATCGTCTGGACCCATTCCAGGCGCATGCCCTGCGCGCTGTCCGCCACCAGTTCCTCGACGATGAGTGCGTCGCCGGCGTCGTCCTCGATCAGGAGGACCGACGGCTCCTCCCGGTCCCAGTCGGTCTCCAGAGCAACCGATGTACCTTTGCTGCTACTTCCTGGTGGTGCGCCGGCAGGCCCGTGCTGCTCGGAGAACATGGCCCCTGCCCTTCGATCTCGCGTGCCGTGATCCCGGATCCCTCGCTCCGGACGACAACAGAGGAAGAATACCTATCGTTCACCCGCCCGCCGTCGCCCGCGGACGACGAACCGGTCACCGGGCATGGCGGCCCTTCCGTGCGACGGGCTCGGGGGCGCCGGGCCGCGCCAGCAGTGCGGCGATGCCGGTGGTGAGCGGAACGGACAGAGCGAGCGCGATGCCGCCCACACACGCCCGCACCACCTCGATGGCGACGGCGTCGCCGGTGAGCACGTCCGAGATGGACCGGCCGGCGACGCTGAACAGCAGCAGCAGGGGCAGGGCGCCACCGGCGTACGCCAGCACCAGGGTGTAGACGGTGCTGGCGATGTGGTCGCGGCCGACCCGCATCGCGGAGGAGAACACCTTGCGGCGCGAGGCCGTGGGATCGAGCGCCGCCAGCTCGAACGCCGACGCCGCCTGGGTGATGGTCACGTCGTTGAGGACGCCGAGCGAACCGATGATGAAGCCGGCGAGGAGCAGGCCGGTGATGCTGACCTGCTCGAGGTACAGCTGCACGTCGGTGTTCTGTTCCTCGGACAGCCCGGTCAAGTGTGTCATCCAGATCGCGAGGTACGAGAGCAGGGCGGCGAGCAGCATCGACGCAAGGGTGCCCAGCAGGGCCGAGCTGGTGCGCAGATTCACCCCGTGCGCGAGATAGAGCACCGCGTAGAGGATGATCGCGCCGCCGACCAGCGCGACGGGCACGGCGGGTTTGCCGTCGAGCAGCGCGGGGAGCATGAACACCACGAGCACCCCGAACGCGATCAGCAGGCCGATCAGGGCGCGCAGGCCACGCCACCGGGCCACGGCCACGATGACCACGGCGAACGCCGTGATGATCAGCGCGAGGGGGAGCCCGCGGGAGTAGTCGTAGAACGAGTACTGGGTGGCGCCGGACGGGTCGACCTGCCGCACCAGCCGGATCTCCTCGCCGACGCGCAGGTCCGGCTGCCCCGGGCCGGGCCCGATCTCGAGCAGGGTGCGGGTGCCCTCGTTGGGGCCCGAATCGATGGTGACGATGCTGCGCTGGCACTGGTAGGCGTCGGTCGCGGGGGGAACGGGGTCGCCGGTGAACGGGCGGCCGGCCGAACTGCTCCCGCACGGGCCGATGTCCTGCTCGACGACGGTGCCGGCCTCGGTGACGACGGCTCCGCCGCCGGTGGTCTGGAACGGGGCCGGAATGTCGACCGCCTGCCCGCTGGGCCACAGCGCGACGGCGCCGGCGAACACGGCGACGCCGATCGCGACGAGGAGTCCGACGACGACCTTCGCAGCGGTGGGTCCGACCGGGATCGGCCCGGAGAAGTGGCCGTGGCCGTGTCCGTGTCCGTGGCCGGGGGGCTCTGAGCGAGTCACCGCATCAGGGTAACGACGAGATCGCGGCGAGGTCGCATCGCGGAAGCCCGGCCGCATCCGGGGGACAAGGGCTGGTGGTGGCGGGGAGCAGGGGGGGTGTCCCCGCCACCGTCGACCTGATCTCGCACAGGGGGGATGGCGTGATCAGGGAGCCCAGCACGCTGAGGTGCCGTAGACAAACGTACTGGCTCTGTCGGCCCCCGGGGTAGTACCTACAGTGTGTCGGTCCTCACCGGGGTCCGGCCGCACGCTCGTTTTCGGGGGGAGTCGACGGCTCTGCCTGCGGTGACGCCGTTCGTTCGTCGCAACATATACTTTCGACAACGGTCGGCGTGTCGTGCATCCCGGGCGTGTCGCGAGCAGGTCACCGCGGTCACTGCTTGTAGCTGGACAGGAAGTTGCCGAAGCGTTCGATGGCCACCGCCAGGTCACGGGCCCACGGCAGCGTCACGATCCGCAGATGGTCCGGATCCGGCCAGTTGAAGCCGGTGCCCTGCACCATCAGGATCTTCTCCTGCAGCAGCAGGTCCTGGACCAGCTTCTCGTCGTCGTGGATCTCGTACACCTCCGGGTCGAGGCGCGGGAAGGCGTACAGGGCGCCGCGCGGCTTGACGCAGCTGACGCCGGGAATCGAGTTCAGGCGCTCCCACGCGACGTCGCGCTGCTCGAGCAGCCGGCCACCGGGCAGGATCAGGTCCTCGATGCTCTGATGCCCGCCGAGCGCCACCTGGATGGCGTGCTGGGCCGGCACGTTGGGGCACAGGCGGGTCGAGGCGAGCAGGTCGATGCCCTCGAGGAACCCGCCGGCGTGGTCCTTCGGGCCGGTGATCGTCATCCAGCCCGACCGGTACCCGGCGACCCGGTAGGCCTTCGACAGGCCGTTGTAGGTCAAGCACAGCAGGTCGGGCGCGAGGGTGGCCAGGGAGATGTGCTTGGCGTCGTCGTAGAGAATCTTGTCGTAGATCTCGTCGGCGAGCAGCAGCAGCTGGTACTTGCGGGCCAGCTGTACCAGCTGCTCGAGCACCTCGAGCGAGTACACGGCACCCGTCGGGTTGTTCGGGTTGATGACCAGCAGGGCCTTGGTCTTCTCCGTGATCTTCGACTCGATGTCCTCGATGTCGGGATTCCAGTCGTTGGACTCGTCGCACAGGTAGTGCACCGGCGTACCGCCGGCCAGGGACGTCATCGCCGTCCACAGCGGGTAGTCCGGCGCCGGGATCAGCACCTCGTCGCCGTCGTCGAGCAGGGCCTGCATCGTCATCGTGATCAGCTCGGAGACGCCGTTGCCGAGGTAGACGTCGTTGATGTCGAGCTTCGGGAAGCCCGGCACGAGCTCGTAACGGGTGACGATGGCCCGGCGCGCCGACGCGATGCCCTTCGACTCCGAGTAGCCCTGGGCGTTGGGCAGGGCCGCGATCATGTCCTGCACGATCGTCTCGGGTGCCTCGAACCCGAACGGCGCCGGGTTGCCGATGTTGAGCTTCAGGATGCGGTGCCCCTCCGCCTCGAGCCGCGCGGCATGCGCGTGCACCGGCCCCCGGATCTCGTACAGCACGTTCTGCAGCTTCGCGGACTGCTCGAGCTTGCGGGTGATGCGGTGATGAAGGTGGCCCTGTTCTCCTGTACTCACGGCGTCCATGGTGCCACCCGGCCGCAACCGGGTTTCAGCCGGATTTCGCCTGCATCGCCGCGTCCACCGCGACGATCGGCCCGAAAAGTGCAATCATGACCACTTGTGACCGTTGCGTCGGGGTGACGCGCGGGTGGATTGAGGAGTCGCACGGTATGGCACAGGGAACTGTGAAGTGGTTCAACGCCGAAAAGGGTTTCGGCTTCATCGAGCAGGACGGCGGTGGACCCGACGTGTTCGTCCACTACTCGGAGATTCAGGGCTCCGGCTTCAAGTCGCTGGACGAAGGCGCCCGGGTCGAGTTCGAGATCGGGCAGGGACAGAAGGGCCCGCAGGCCCAGGGAGTCCGTCCCATCTGAGCGGGTCGTCCCGACGGTTCGACGGCGCTGCACCTACGGTGCGGCGCCGTCGCTGTATTCGGACCGGTCACAACTTCGTGGGTGGTTCGTCTCGTTTGTCCTACTATTCGGTAACATCCCGGCGCGTTGCGGACATATGGGATGTAAGAACCGTGATGTTCGGGGGACGGGCGAGACAACCAGGGGGTTGGTGTACATGGTGGGGGACGGGAGCGCGGGGGCGCGCTGGAAAGACCGGAAACGGTACCTGTGGCTGTGCGGGCTCGCCGTCCCGCTGAGCCCGTTCGTCGCGTGGCTGCTCGTCGAGTACCTGCACCTCGGTGTCTTCTGGGCGTTCGGTGCGCTGCTGATCGCGGTGATCGTCCCGCTCGTCGACCGGTTCACCGGCGTCGACAAGGCCAACCCGCCGGAAGAGGTCGTGCGCGACCTCGAGGAGGACCGGTACTACCGCTGGTGCACCTACCTGTACCTGCCGCTGCAGTACGCGGGCCTCGTCTTCGCCTGCTGGGTGTGGACCGTCGCGCCGATGGGCTGGCCCGAGCGGTTCGCGATGGCCGCCACCGTCGGCGTGGTCGGCGGCGTCGGCATCAACGCCGCGCACGAACTCGGGCACAAGCGCACCGACCTCGAACGCCGGCTCGCCAAGATCGCCCTCGCCCAGTCGGGCTACGGGCACTTCTTCGTCGAACACAACCACGGTCACCATCTGCGGGTCGCCACCCCGGAGGACGCGGCGACGGCGCGATTCGGCGAGACGTACTGGGAGTTCCTGCCGCGCTCGGTGTTCGGCGGTCTCCGGTCGGGCTGGCGGTACGAACGCGAGCGCCTGGCCCGTCGCGGGCTGCCCTGGTGGAGCCCGCGCAATAACGTCCTGAACGCCTGGGCGCTGACCGTTGTGCTGTACGCCGGGCTGATCGCGGTCTTCGGATGGTCCGTCGCGCCCTGGCTGATCGTGCAGGCCGTCCTGGCGGTGATGTTCCTCGAGGCCGCCAACTACCTCGAGCACTACGGCCTGCTGCGGGAGCAGCGACCCGACGGTTCCTATGTGCGCGTGGCGCCCCGGCACAGCTGGAACAGCGACCACAGCTGCAGCAACCTGTTCCTCTACCACCTGCAGCGGCACAGCGACCACCACGCCAACCCGCTGCGCCGCTACCAGACGCTGCGCACGATGGAGGAGGCGCCGCAACTGCCCGCCGGCTACGCGGTCATGATCCTGCTGTCGTTCGTTCCGTCGTTGTGGCGCAAGGTGATGGACCCGCGTCTTCTCGACCACTACGAGGGCGACCTCGCGCGCGTGAACCTCGATCCCGGGCGTCGCGAGGAGCTCATCGCCCGGCACAGCTGACGTCCCGGACTATCGCTCGTGTACCGGGTGCTCGGGTCGGGGGTGCCGGCTGTACCAACCGGCATACTGTCGGGCGGCGGGCGCTGCGGTGAGACCGTGGGCAAGGACCGACAACCCCACGGTGACGACCGCCGTCGTCAACAACACTTCCTCGTGCGGCAGCGTTCCGGGTTCCTCGACGATCAGGATCGTGAAGACGATCGTCGCCAGCCCGCGGGGGCCGAACCAGCCGACGAAGGCGACGGTCGGGCCGCGGGCGTGAGTGCCCAGGAGAGATATCGCGACCGGGATCACGCGTACGACGGTCAGGCTCAGCACTGCATACGCAAGCACAGGCCACGACAGAGCCGCCAGCGCCGGGCCGAGCAGCACAGCCCCGAAGACGACGAATGTCACGGCGTTGAACACCTCGCCGGATTCCTCGATCAGATGGGAGACATCTCCACCGGCGCGGTGCCGCATCGCCCCGAATACCAGACCTCCGACGAATGCTGCGATGAAGCCCGATCCGCCCAGTGGCACGGCGGACGTGTAGGCGAGCGTCGCGGCGGCCACCGGCACGATCTGACTCCACAGCGGATCGACCGGGATATGTCGGCCTGCGACGATCAGCACCGCGGCGGCGACCGCGCCGGCGCCGACTCCCGCGAGGACGCCGTAGCCGATCTCCTCGAGGACCAGCGTGACAGCAGCGCCGCCACCGATCGCACCCGCCTCTGCTTCGGCGATTGCCAGCACGATCAGGAACACCGGCACGCAGATCCCGTCGTTGAGACCGCTTTCGACGTTGAGACCCTGCCGGATCCGCAGCGGAAGGATCGGCAGCGTCACGACTGCCTGCCCGAGGGCAGCATCGGTGGGCGCGAGAATCACGGCGAGCAGGAGCGCCTCGGGCCAGGTCAGATCCGCAAGTACGAGCACCGCAACCGCGAACCCCGCGGCAATGGTGACAGGTAGGCCGAGTCCGAGAAGGCGTGCAGGAAGCGAGATTTCTGAGCGAAGCCCGGCAACGTCGACGTGGGAGGCGTCGGTGAACAACACGAGGGCGAGGGTCACCTCGGCGAGCAGCTTGACTGTTTCGCTGGTGGCCTCGAGGTCGATCAGTCCTGCCACCTGCGTTCCCATCAGCAGCCCGCCCGCCGTGAAGACGATCGGCGCGGTGATCGGTGTGCCGGCCACTCGCCCGGAGATCGTCGCATAGGCGAGCAGGACGCCGGCGATCGCGGGAAGAGCCCAGGTCATGACGTCCTCCGTGTTCGACGTCGCCCTTCCGGGCGGCTGGGCTCACTCGCTGATGAGCGCTTCGGCCCACCAAGCAGGCGGTTGTGGCAGTGCCGATTCGGGCGGGCCCGAGATCTTCGTCGGGCCGAGCACCGGCCAGGCAGTTGGGTCGAGCTGCGCCTGCCGGGTGACTATCGCGTCGGCGCTGATGTCGAACACGGTGAGATCCTGCGCGATGGTGACGGGCCCGTCGTATCGAGTGCGCATCTCCGCATAGACAGGACCCACGGTCTCGTGGTCGACAGCGAGGTGCCACATCGTCGACATTCTCGCGCCGGCTCGGGCGAAGACCTCGCCGGCCATGTGCGGGCTGGTGTGCGAACCGTTGACGACTTTCTCCGCGAAGTCCGGTGGCACGCCGGCCTTCCGTGCGAAAACGGATGCGGAGGGGAACGTTTCGTGGACGAGGAGGTCCGCCCCGTCGCACGCGTCGACGAGGGTTCGGCAGGGCCGGGTGTCTCCGGAGAACACGACGCTGCGGCCGTTGTAGTCCAGCCGGTATCCGACCGAGCCGTTCTGCATGTGGATCACCGGGAACGAACTGACCTGTACACCGTTGCGCTCGTACACGGTGGCGGTGCGGTCCCAAGGCACCTCGGTGGTCACCGTATGAGCGCCGGACTGGCCGGGGTGACCGCACAACGACTGCATGTCCCATGCGTGCGCCGCCTCGAGATGCCGGATGTAGGAGCGGGTCCCGAGCTCGGGTGTCTCCCCGGCCGGTCCCCACACCTCGACCGGGTCGCGACGGCCCGCCTTGGCCAGGCTCCACACCAGCGTCGGCATGTCACCGACGTGATCGGCGTGCAGATGCGACAGGAACACCTTCGTGGTTGCGGTCACCGGAAGTCGGAGCCCGTTGTAGTTGGCCAGGGCTCCGGACCCGAGATCGAAGAAGAACAGGTCCCGCTCGGGGTTGCCCACCTCGATCAGCAACGAAGCCGATGCCTGGCTCGGCTTGACGAACGGATCGCCCGACCCCAGCACCGTGACCCTGATTTCGCCGTCCCGAACAGGCTCCGTTCCTGCCGTCGAGTCCGGATGCGGCACACTGGAAGGCGTCCCGAGCACAGGGGTCGTGGTCAAGGGGGATCCGCCTTCGAAGGCCAATTCGGTCAGCTCGGTGAAATCCGGGACCATGCTGCACTCCTTCACGACCGCGCGACTTCTCCATGCTCGTATATCGGAGACGGCACGTACGCAGAATCACCGAAAAGGCCGGAGAACGCGGGCGATGCGCTGGAGGGCGTCCGGTCAGCTCTTCCCGATCCCAGGGTTACAGTTCGCGGGGGCAAAGTTGCCACTGATCGAGAAGTCCTGGCAACTGAGCATATGCGGATGCTGGGTGCCGAGCCCATAGGCGGCAAGCATCACCACGACGACCGTGAACAGGACGATCGCGGCGCGCCGGCGACCCAGGTGCTCGGCTTCCGGGAAGAGCACCTTGATCATCAGTGCTGTCAGAATGGGCATGCCGAGCAGAGTGACCGCGACTCCGAACCAGAACAAGACGTCGTGGAAGGTGGACGAGGTTGCCACGGGCAGGAGCCACAGCAGCAGAAGCCACAACGAGGGCAGCAGCAGTGCATAGTTCCGTGCTCGACGCCGTTCTCGGCGATCACCGACCAACTCCAGCCCCAGGAACGCGCTGGTCGCTGCGGCCCACAGGGCCAGATGCTGTTCGAAGAAGATCACTCCGTACACCCCCAGAGTGAACGCCGGCCACCAACCGATTGCCGATGCGGCTACGGCCATCGCAACGACCCTGCGGGTCTCGGGATCCGCGGCTTCGGAAGTCGATTCGGGTCCGGCCTCATCCTCCACGACGCTGATTGTGCACGACGTTTCGAGCGCCTGCGAAACGGATGAAGCTGTCACCCGCCGGGGTGAGGCATGCCCGGCGTTCCTGCCGCTTGCGTCCGTCGGTGTGCATTTTCCCTCGTGCATGCGCATGCAGGGGTACAACAGCGGTGTAGGCGTGCGTGTCCGCTCAGGAAGACGACGACGCCCCCCACGCGAGGTGGGGGGCGTCGGGGGTGTTACGCGCGCCGGCCGGGGGCCTTGGCGCCGGACCTGAAGCCCAGCGCTCCCGGCTTGGCCTGCGGCGGGGCCGGTGCCTCGGCGCCATTGGTTGGCGAGGCCTCGGTGCCGTTGGTCGACGGCGCCTCGGGGGCCGGTGCCTTCTCCGGCGGTGCATCCGGATCGGGCGCCTCACCCGGGGGTGCGTGCGCCGGCTCCGGTGCCTTCGCGGGAGGCTCGGGCTTCTCCGCCGGGGGCTCGGGCCTCTCTGCCGGAGGCTTCGGCGCGGCGGCCTTGCGGGCGCCGGGAGCCTTCGCTCCGCCCTTGAACGCCAGGCCACCCGGCTTCGCCTTCGGCGGCTCGGGAGCCGCCGGAGCCTCCGTGACGGGTGCCTCGGCGGCGGGTGCCTTCGCGGGGGCCTCGGCCGCCGGTGCCGCGACGGGTGCCTCGGCGGCCGGTGCCGGCGCGGCCTTCTTCGCGCCCGGAGCCTTGAGCCCGCCCTTCATCTGCAGTCCACCCGGCTTGGCCTTCGGAACCGACGGCGCGGCGGGTGCCTCGGCCGCCGGTGCCTGCGCAGCCGGGGCCTCGGCCGGGGCGGCCGCGGCCGGAGCCGTCTTCTTGGCGCCCGGGGCCTTGAGCCCGCCCTTCATCTGCAGTCCGCCCGGCTTGGCCTTCGGGGCCGCCGGGGCCTCGGCCGGAGCGGATTCGGCAGCGGGAGCGGCGGCGGCCGGAGCGGCCTTCTTGGCGCCCGGGGCCTTGAGTCCGCCCTTCATCTGCAGTCCGCCCGGCTTGGCGGCCGGGGCCGCGGGAGCGTCGGACGCGGCACCGTCGCCGGCTGCGGGAGCCTTCGGGCCCGGGGCCTTCAGGCCGCCCTTCATCTGCAGCCCGCCCGGCTTCGAGCCGGGAGCCTTGGCGGCGCCCTTCATCTGCAGGCCGCCGGCCGGGGCCGTCTTGGGTGCCGCCGGGGTCGCGGCCGCCTCCTCGATCTCCTCGACGCGCTCCTTCTCCACCGTCTCGGCGGTCGCCTCCGAGGCCACGGCGGCCTCCTGGGTTCCGGCGGTCGCCACCGGTTCCGCGACGGGCCGCTCCCGCGGGATCACCTTGATGTTCTCGCTGAGCGTCGCGGGCTCGAGACGGGTGATGGAGTCGAGCATGAGCTGGGCGACGTCGACGACCTCGACGCCCTCGCCCTCGCCCTTCTCCTGACGCGCGGTGACACCGTCGTTGAGCATGACGCGGCAGAACGGGCAGCCGGTGGCGATCTTCGACGGATTCGTCGACAGTGCCTCGTCGACGCGGTCGATGTTGATCCGCTTGCCGATCTTCTCTTCCATCCACATGCGGGCACCACCGGCACCACAGCACATGGACCGTTCGCCGTGCCGCGGCATCTCGGTGAGCTTCGCGCCGGACGCGGCCATCAGCTCACGCGGTGCGTCGTACACCTTGTTGTGGCGGCCGAGGAAGCACGGGTCGTGGTAGGTCACGTCCTGGCTCACCGATGCCACCGGCACCAGCTTCTTCTGCCGCACCAGGCGGTTCAGCAGCTGGGTGTGGTGCACGACCTCGTAGTTCCCGCCGACCTGGGGGTACTCGTTGTTGAGCGCGTTGAAGCAGTGCGCGCAGGTGACGACGATCTTGCGCTTGGAGTCCTCGACGCCCTCGAACACCGAGTTCAGGGTCTCGATGTTCTGCATCGCGAGCTGCTGGAACAGGAACTCGTTGCCCGCGCGACGGGCCGAGTCACCGGTGCAGGTCTCCTCGGCACCGAGAACCATGAACTTCACGCCGGCGGTCGCGAGCAGCTCGGCGACGGCCTTCGTGGTCTTCTTGGCCCGGTCCTCGTAGGCGCCGGCGCAGCCGACCCAGAACAGGTACTCGTAGTCGGCGAAGCTGTCCGCGTCCTGGCCGAACACCGGAACGTCGAAGTCCAGCTCGGAGATCCAGTTGAGCCGGTCCTTGGCGTTCTGGCCCCAGGGGTTGCCCTTGTTCTCGAGGTTCTTGAACAGACCCGCGAGCTCGGACGGGAAGTCGGACTCGATGAGCACCTGGTAGCGGCGCATGTCGATGATGTGGTCGACGTGCTCGATGTCCACCGGGCACTGCTCGACGCAGGCGCCGCAGTTGGTGCAGCTCCACAGCGTCTCCGTGTCGATGACGGGCGCGAGCTCGCCCTCGACGGTCTCGCCGACCAGCTTGCGATCGGCCTCGGCCAGGGCTGCCGCCGGGATCTTCCCGAGCTTGGTCTCGTCCGCGTTGCCCTCGGCGTCGACCAGGCCGACCTCGTCGCCGCCGAGGTCCTTGCGGCCACCGGCGAGCAGGTAGGGCGCCTTGGCGTAGCCGTGGTCGCGCAGCGAGGTGATGACCAGCTTGGGCGACAGCGGCTTACCGGTGTTCCAGGCAGGGCACTGCGACTGGCAGCGACCGCACTCGGTGCACGTGGTGAAGTCGAGCCAGCCCTTCCAGGAGAAGTCCTCGATCTGGCCGGCACCGAAGGTGTCGGTGTCCGGATCGGCCGTCTCCATGTCGATGGCCTTGCCCTTCGACGTCATCGGCTTCGCGGCGCCGAGGGCGACGCCACCGTCGTCCTCGCGCTTGAAGTAGATGTTGAAGAACGCGGCGAAGCGGTGCCAGGCGACACCCCACGTGATGTTGCGGCCGACGACGTACAGCCAGACCATGCCGGACATCAGCTTGACGAACGCGAAGATCGACACCATCACGGCGCTCGCCGGCAGCAGCTTGGCGAGGTTCATCGTGAAGAAGTCGGTCCACGGGTTGGCGTGGCCGTAGGTCGCGATCTTGCCGGCCTTGACGAAGATCATGCCGAGGCCCTCGATGAGGACGACGGTCTCGACGAAGTACGCGGCCCGGAAGTCGGAGCCGGCGAAGCGCGAGAGCCGCGCGGGCTTCCGCGGGTGGTTCAGCTGCCGGATGATGATCAGCGCCGTGATTCCGATCACGGTTCCGAGGCCGAGCAGTTCGTCGATCAGGTGATAGACGGCGGTGTTGCCGATCAGTGGCCAGTGGAACGCCGGGTCGAAGGTCTGGCCGTAAGCCTCGAACCAGACGATCGCGCCGAGCATGAAGCCGACCATCACCAGCCAGTGGGCCCAGCCCACGGTGCGGAACTTACTCATCCGGGTGTGTGCGACGAACTCGACGAGCATCTGCTTGAAGCGCGGGAAGAACGGCCGCCACCGATCCGGAGCCGGCTGGCCGATCCGGACGACGTTGACCATCTTCATCGCGCCACCGATGAACGAGTACCAGCACACCAGACTGAGCAGCACGCCGATCGTGCCCAACGTGATCGTCAGGGCATTCATAGGTGGCCTTTCGTGTCGGGGGCGGCAGCGCGCCGCCTGGTATAAGCCCACGCATCCTAACCCGAACTAAGTTACCAGCCGGTAGCTATAGGAAGTTACCGGCCGGTAGTCTAGTCTCGCGGTGCTGCGGCGCGGTGCTGGGCAGAGGTCGACCGCGTGGGGGGCGGCCGAATTGCCGCATCGCGCCGTAGCGTGAGTGTCCGCTCACGTTAAGCGTTAAACCTTTCGACTCATTGAGTCAGGCAAACCTAACGTGCGGTAGCTGGTCACGCTTCGGCATACGTACTCGTGAGTCCGGCAACGGAGTGGCAACGGATTCGGTACATTCCGGACGCGAGGATCCGTGTGATGTCGGTTATGATGCTGCGCGAGATGTGCTTCGCGCACCCGCGATCAGGGCCTACGGTGCGCAGGGGCACATTGGTGTCAGAACTTGGGGGGCGTCCGTCGGGGGCGTGCGCCGAAGTCACAGAACGGAATCGAATGAAGTTCAGGAAGCTCGCCGCCGTCGCGGCGATGACCATCGCCGCCGTCGGCGTCACTGCCGGCACGTCCTACGCCGCACCGGCGGTCACGGCACCGGAGAAGATCAACTACGAGACCAAGGCGGAGGGCGACTCCGTCGTCACCGTCATCGATGCCGGTTCGTTCGCCGTGTCCGGCGACGGCAAGAGCGTCGAGCTGCAGGACGGCGACGGCAACGCGGTCGTGAGCCTGCCGCTGGCCATCCAGCTCGGCGACCTGCAGCTGCCCTTCGAGCGGGAGATCAGCGAGGACGGCAAGACCCTCACCCTGACGCCGGTCACCGACCCGTCGAAGGCCACCCCGGTCGAGCCCGAGGACAAGGTCGCTCCGGGCCTCAACCCGGTCAGCCTCAAGCTGAGCGACGTCGCGTCGCCCGAGGAGAACCTCAAGGCGCAGCAGAACTTCGCGTCCCAGCTCGGCATCGCCACCGCCGTCGGCGGCCTGGTGGGCACCATCATCGGTGCCATCGCAGGTTGCATTGTCGGTGTCGGTGTCGGCTGCATCCCGGGTGCCACCATCGGCGGCATCATCGGCACCATCGTTGCCGGTGGTCCGACGCTGGTCGTCGCCGGCATCGGCCTGATCAACACCCTCATGGCGCCTCCGGGCACCACGGAGTGGGCCGAGAAGTAACCCTCGCCCTCAGCCCACTGCGGCCCCGCCACCGATCCGGTGGCGGGGCCGCAGTCGTTCTCCGGGCCAGTCAGGACTGGAGCGTGATCAGCCGGAAAAGATGCACCACGATCTCGACGGCGTAGACCACTACGTCGACGCCAACCGTTGCTAGGTCTGCTGACAACAGTCACTCACTTTCTCGTCGAACCGCCGTCAACGGACGCCGGGATATGCGACGGTCCGGCCGCGGAGCACACTCCGTGGCCGGACCTCGGGACCTTCAGGATCCTAAACCGGGCGGCTGGTTTCCCGGCGTCTCGCTCGGCGCGACACGCCGCACAGCACGAGGGCCCGCCTCCGGCCGGAGGCGGGCCCTCGTGGAGCTTTCAGGGAGCGACGATCACCAGGTGCGCACGCGCAGCCCGGGGTTCTCGGCGAGGACCGCGGAGATCGGCGTCGCGAACAACTCCGGCGACTCGCCCAGCAGGCCGCTGACCACGCCGGCAATCTCGCACATGCCGTACTGACCGACGTTGGAGGCGCTGGAGATGCCCAGGGCCAGGGTGCCGGTGACGATCGTGCCGCCGCTGTCGCCCTGCAGGGCGCACAGGTTGGTGGAGAAGCCGTTCTCCAGCACGCGGTGGCCGACCTCGACGGTCTGGCCCGAGGCGGTCACGACACCGCAGCTGTAGCCCGAGCGGACGCCGGACTTGCACGCGGGCGCGCCGACGACGGGCTCGGCGACACCGGTGATCGGCAGCGGCGCCGCCAGCGGCACCCGCACACCGTTGTTCTCGAACCGGCCCTGGGCCTCGGCGGTCGGCCGGATCACGGCGTAGTCGCGGCCGTCCAGGCTGGTCTTCTCGAAGGTGCCGAGCTGCTGGCCGAGCTCCTCACCGAGCAGCTGGTACACCTTCGACGCGAACTGGGTGCCGGCGGACGGCCGGTTCGGGTCGCAGTGCCCGGCGGTGATGTTGACCGGGCGGTCCGAGCTGTCGACAGCGTTGAAGCCGAGCGAGCAGCGCAGGCCCTCCCCGGCGCCGAGCGCTGCGTAGGCGTCCCCGCCGAACAGGGCCGTCGGGGCGGCGAGGTCGGCGACGGGCCGCAGGTCGCCGGCGGCCGGCTCCGGGACGAGCGGCGCGGGCGCGAACAGCACCCGGGCACCCTGCAGGAAGTCGGGCAGCCGAATCCCGGCGACGTTCTCGGTGCGCAGCACGACGTCGTTGTTCACGACGTCGATGGCGACGCCGCGCACCAGGTCGGCGACGGCGGGCGGCTGGGTGGCCAGCCAGTCGTTCAGCGCCTTCAGTTCGTCGCGCAGCTGCGTCTCGGTGCGGTCGGTGTCCTCGACGGTGAATCCGGCGTCCTCGGCGGCCTCGCGGGCCGCGTCGTAACCCTCGCCCTCGGTCAGCCCCACCTTCGGCGTGCCGTCCCGCTCGAGCCACACGCCGGAGAACACGGCAGCGAACTCCTCCCGCGCCGATTCGGCGAAGCGGGCCAGCTCCTGGCTGCGGGCAGCATCCGTCAGGTACCGCTCGGGGCTCATCTGCAGGTCCCGGGCCAGCGCCTCCACGAGTTCGTTCGGCAGCGCCGTCGCCTCGATCGGGGCCGGGTCGGCCTGTGCGATGGCGGCGGCAGGGCCGAGCAGCATGAGCGCTGCCGAACCGTAAACCGCTGCTCGACGGGCGAAGGAGCGTCGCATGGATGCCTTCCTCGTTGATCTCCGCGACGGTGCGCGAAGATGCCGGCCCCGGGCGGGCCGGTGCTGGACGGGACGATCATATGGGGTCGGCCGCGCGAACACCCAGCCGCGCGGCGTGGCGCGGGACCGGTCAGGCTGCAGCGCCGGTGCGCACCCGCGCGCCGGTCTCGGCCTCGATGTCCTGGATCGAGATGCCCAGGCTGGAGGTGCCACCCTGCGGTGCGAGGACGAGGTTGGCCTCCACACAGTCGGGGGCGCCGGAGCTGTTGGAACCGCTGATCACGCCGAGCGCGAGGGTGCCGGTGACGATGGCGCCGCCGCTGTCGCCGGAGAGGGTGCAGGCGGTGGTCGCGAAGCCGCGGATCGTGGTGCTCGTGCCGTCGGCACGGACCAGCTGGGTCTCGATCCGGTCGGCGGCGACGATGCCGCACGTGAAGTACGACGACTGTCCGGACTTGCACACCGGGGCGCCGGCGACGGGCGCGGCGGTGCCGGTGACGGTCAGCGTCGAGCCGTTGCCGCCGCGGATGACGGGCCGGTTCAGGCCGACGTCCTGGCCCGCCTGGTCGAGGCCGATGATGCCGTAGTCCAGGGTGCTGCCCTCGCCGACGGTCGAGCGGGTGAACGCGCCGATCTTCAGGCTCTCGTCGATGTTCTCCCGGTTGGGCAGGTAGACGGTGGAGCCGCCGTCCTCGCGGGCGACCGCGTCGCAGTGGCCGGCGGTGATGTTGGCGGCCGATCCGTCGGCGTCGACGGCGTTGAAGCCGAACGAGCAGACACCGATGCGGTCGAGCGGCGTCGAGCGGACGTCCCCGTCGGCGGTGATGTAGGTGTCGCCACCGAGCGGGCCGGGCTCGTTCGGCGGCTGGCCCGGGGTGAGCATGACCTGGACGTTGGCGATGAGCGTCGGCAGGTTCAGGGCGCGGCCGGCCGGGCTGTTGGCGATGTCGACGATCAGGCGGTTGTTGAACACGTCGATCGACGTCGCGTTCACCTGGGAGGACAGTTCGCGGGGGAGCGCGGCGACCCAGCGGTTCAGCTCGGCGAGGGACTGCTCGAGCCCGTCCGCGGACACCGGCGCGACGGTGACGTGGTAGCCGTCGTTCTCGGCCTGCCGGGCGGCGTCGGGGTTGGTGACCGCGACGACGGGCCGGCCGTCGGTGCCCAGCCATGCCCCCGCGAAGTCCTCCGGCCGTTCGGCACGGAAGCTGCGCGCGTAGTCCGCGAGTTCCTGCGCGCGTTCGGATCGCGCGAGGTACTCGTCGGCGCTGATCTTCAGGTCGCGGCTGATGGCCTCGACGAGTTCGGCGGGCAGTTGATCCGCGGGCAGCTGATCGGCCGGGGCGGCGTGGGCGGTCGCAGCGAGCGGCCCGGCCAGCAGCAGTGCCGACGCCGCCGCGACGACGACACGGCGAACGGTGGTACGAGCAGCGGCGCGCGACGCCGACGAGTGACGCATGGGGGCCCTTCGAGAATGGGTTGACGGGTTTCGTGCGCGGTCGTGCCGCGGAAGCCGACACAACCGTGTGACAGCGTACGGGACGGGGAGGGTCACCCTGCCGCCTCGGAACCGGTCGTGTCCGTTGGGTCCGGTTCCGTGGTTTCGGGGGGCGTCGACGTTGACGTCCCGGTCGGCGCGACGGTCGTGGGGGTCGTCGTCCGGGCGGGCCGGTCCCGTTCGCGGGTGGCCTCGCTCGTGGTCGGTGCGACCGTGGTCGACCGCGTGGTGGTGGACGGGGCCGGCCGGGACATCGTGGCCCGGGCCGACGTGCTCGGCGGCGCGGCCTCGACGGCGGTGCCGGGGGCGGGGGTGAGCGCCACGAGCCCGGAGTCGACGGTGGCCGGCGCCGCGTCCGGGGCGGTCGTCGTGGTGGTGGTACCGGTCGGGGTGCCGGTGCTCGGGGGCACCTGCACCGCGCTCGACAGCGACTCGTAGGCGGCGCCCGCCTCCCGCACGGGTGTG
Organism: Rhodococcus sp. M8; assembly: GCF_015654185.1. Lineage (NCBI taxonomy): Bacteria > Bacillati > Actinomycetota > Actinomycetes > Mycobacteriales > Nocardiaceae > Rhodococcus > Rhodococcus sp. M8. The sequence goes on along the minus strand of NZ_CP064065.1, from coordinate 2,423,033 downwards.
TCCGCGGGGGTGTCCCGCAGCGAGAACACCAGGGCGCCCATCCCGACGAGCAGCGCGACGGCCGCCGCGACGGCGCCGCCGACGACCAGCCGGTTGTGCGGGGCCCGGTCCGGGCCCCCGGGCACCGCGTCCGCCTCGGTGCCGGCCGCTGCGACAGTGCCGGCCGCCGCGACAGTGCCGGCCGCCGCGACGGGGGCCGTGGCCGCGACGGGCGGCTCGACGGGGGCGACGGGGTCGAGCTGGGTGCGCGCCGCGGCGCCGGTGCGGACCGCCGGCATGATCCGGGTGGCGCCGAGCATGTCCGCGGAACCGGCCGCGGCGGCGAGCGCCGCGCCCCGCACCACCGCGTGCTGCGGCTGCGGCGGCAGCACGCACCGCACGCCCATACCGGCCTTCACTGTCTGCGCGACGAGTTGCGCCGCCGACGGGTCCACCGGCTCCTCGGTGCTGATCACGACGGCGTCGAGGTTGCTGACGAGCCAGCCGAACGCGCCGAGCGCGGCCGACAGCTGCGCGGGTACCGACGGGGCGTCCCCCTCGGGGTAACGGAACGAGCGGCCCGCGGCGACACCGGACCGCACGAGCGTCACTGTCGATCCGCCGGCGTCGAGGTGATAGACGGCGACGAGCCGGCCGCTCTGCTGTGCGACCCGGGACTCGAACCAGGCCGCGACGGCCTCGGCGTCGGAGATCAGGGTGACGTGCCGCAGCCCGACGTAGTCGAGAGCGTTGCGCAGCACCGCCACGGTCGCCGGCGACCATGCGGTGGGATGTGCGGCGGCGACGGTCGCCGGGGCGTCGCCGACCAGGGGTGCGGCGTCGGCGAGCAGGCATTCCATCGCGGTCGCGACGAGGTCCTCCGCGCGGGAGAGGACGCCGTCCTCGGCGCGCACCCCGGCCGGTTCGCCCACTCGGTCGACGAAGCCGGAGAAGGAGCTGCACTCGTCGGCGGCGCCGGGGTCACGGACGCCGAGCGTTGCCGTGCCGTCGGAGTGCAGGTGCAGACGGGTGAGGCGTTCGACCGGCTCGGGGTCGGGACGGATGCCCTCGGCGGAGGTGACGGCCACGGCGGACACGATGGTGCCGACTCTCAGGCCCACGCCTACGGACATGCAGAAATCCCCCCGTTCCCACTGGTTGCCGGTTGCCGAACCTCGGCGCCGTGGCCGAGCGCACGGAGCATCGAGATGAGCTCCGATCGCGAGCCGGCGCCGAGCCGCCGCCGGATGCGCGCGACGTGATGCTCGACAGTCTTCGCGGAAATGTACAGGCGCGACCCTACTTCGCGGTAGGTCAGGCCGGCGACGACGAGGTCGGCGACCTCCGCCTCCCGATCCGACAGGGGCTCGGCGCCGCCGGCGCGTCGGCCGCGGGCGTGGGCGTGGGCGCGGCGGTGCGCGGCGCGGCCGACGGGTGCCGCACGGCCCGTGCGACCTGGAGCAATGCCGTCGCCGTCGCCGTGTCGTCGACGCGCAGCGCGGCCTCGCCGGCCAACCGCGCCCCGTCCCACGGCAGGCCGATCGCGGCGAGCGATTCCGCGGCCGCCTGCACGCGCGCGGGGTCGGCATCGCCCTGCAGCACCCGCAGCCAGGCCTGCCCGGCCCGGGCCAGGGCGGCCGCGTAGGCGGTGGTCTCCGCCGCCGCCCCGAGGGCCCGGGCGTGCGGCAGCAGCTCCGCGGGCCGGTCCGCGGCGATGGCCGCCTGCACCCCGTACCAGTGCAGCGTCGCGCCCCACAGCGGCGGTTCGTCGAGGGTCGTCAGAAGATCCTGGGCCTGACCGACCAGGTGGGCGATGCGGTCGGCCTCGCCGAGCCGGACCGCGGCGAGCCACAACTCGCCGAGCGGCAGCAGGCTCAGCAGGTCCACCGAGTACTCGGCCACCACGCCCTGCGCCGCGGTCCAGGCGGCGGTCAGCGCGCCGACGTCGCCGCCGCGGCGGGCCAGGCCCACCCGCAGCCCGTGCAGGAACAGCAGGTCCCGCTGCTCGGTGGCGTGGGGGGCGAGCTCGTCGGCGGCGGCCGTCGCGGCCGGCAGGTCGCCGCCGATCAGCGCCGTCCACGCCGCGAGCAGGCGGTGCCGCACGGACGGCGCCGCGGTGGCGCGGCCGAGCACGGCGCCGGCGTGGGCGAGTTCGCCGGAGTGCAGGCACAGCAGCGCGGTGATCGCCTCCGGGGTGTCGGGCAGCAGCCGCGTCCGGTCGGCCGCCCCGTGCACCGACAAGGCCCGCGTGAGGGTGTTCATCGCGACGCGCCCGTCGCCGCCGAGGGACTCGCGCAGGCCCGCGGCCAGCAGCTGCGCGGCCGCCGCGGACGACGTCGGCGCCGCGGCCTCTGTGCCGAACCGGGCGGCGGTGCCGGGGCGGCCCGCGGCGAGCAGCACCGTCGCGGCGATGGGCGCGTCGGCGCCGGCCCGTTCGGGGCCGAGCCACTCGTACAGATCCGCGCTGCGCCCGAGCATGCCGCGGCGCGCGGCGACGGTCGCGGCGATGCGGGTGGCGGCGGCCAGCTCGCCGGCGGGCAGGGCACCGGCCCGGTCGAGCAGACGGTCGGTGAGCTGTCCGGCGGTGGCGAGGTCGCCGGCGAGCCCGGCGGCCTCGGCGCGGCGCACGTCCAGCGCATCGGCGTCGGCGCCGGCACGGATCGCCGCGTCGTACAGCGTGCGGGCCTGCGCGGGCTCGGCCGCGTCGGCGAGCGTCACGAGAAGGGCGGCGAGGCGGGCGTCGGCCACCCCGGCCTCGGCGAGAGCCCGGGCGGCGTCCGCGGTCAGCAGCCCCGCGTCGAGGCGCAGCGCCGCCAGCCGGTGCGCCAGCGTGCGGACGGCATGGGTCCCGAGGACGGCGGCGGGCACCGCGGCGGCCGCGGGGATCGGGACGTCGCCGTCGACGGTGAGCAGGCCGCTGGCCCGCGCGGCGTCGACGAGCTCGCGGGCGCGGTCCGCGTCGACGCCGAGGACGGTGGCGACCTCGAGCGGGTCGAGGGTGCCGCCGAGGCCGGCGAGGACCAGGACCCGGGGCAGGTCGGGGTCGCCGCCGCCGAGGCGGTCGCGAACGCGGGCCGCGGCGGCCCGCCGGGGATCGGTGCCGTCGCGCAACGCCGCGAGGGCCGCGTCGACGACGTCGCGGGCGCCGCCGGTCAGCCGGTGCACCGCGCGGATCGGTTCCGGGCGCGGGGTGAGGCCGAGAGTTGCTGCGCGACCGGCTATTTCGCGCGGGCTGAGGGGGTGCAGTTCGACGAGCGCCGAGTGCGCGCCGAACGCGGACAGCAGCGCGCGCAGATCGCTGCGGTGCGGCCGCGGCTCCGTCGCGACGATCACCGGCCGCTCGCCGCGCCGCACCTGCTCGGCGAGGGCGAGGACCGACTCGGCGGGCAGGGTGTGCGCGTCGTCGACCACCAGCGCAGCCGGCGCGGGGGAATGCGGATCGGTTCCGACCGTGAGGCCCCGGCCGGCGAACGTCTGCCGCACCGAGGACAGCAACGCGGACTTGCCGCTGCCGGCGGGACCGGTGAGCAGCAGCCGCGGCGGGGTCGCGGCGACGGCGTGCGCGACGTCGCGCGGCAGGGGGGTGGGCTGCGGCATCGGTCAGTTGCCGAGGAGTCCGCCGACACCGTCGACGACGCCACCGACGGCACCACCGACCCCGTCGACGACGCCGCCGACCGCGTTGCCGGTGCCGTCGAGGACCGCGCCGGCACCCTGACCGGCGCCGCCGAGCGCGTCACCGACCTGCGAGCCGTAGTTCGGGGACGGCGCGGGCGCCGGGGCGGGAGCGGGAGCCGGCGCGGGGGCGGGGACGACCGTGGTCGTGGGTGCCGGGGCGACGGTGCCGGGGGTGCCGGGCGCGGGGGTACCGGGGGCCGGCGCTCCCGGCGCCGCACCGGGCGCGGGGGTGCCGGCGGGAATGCTCCCGGCGGGGGCGACGGCGCCCGGCGCCCCGGGTGTCGCCGCCGTGGCCGCGGCCTGGGTGCCCGGTGCCGCACCCGGGGTGGTGCCGCTCGTGCCGGTCCCGGTGGTCGCGGTCGTCGCCGGGCCCCCCGCCGAGGCCGGGGTCGCGCCCGGGACGGTCTCGGAGGTGGCGACGCCCGCACCGGTCTCCGACGCGTCGGAGGTGCCGAGCGTGCCCATCGCGAGACCACCCGCGCCGAGCACGACGAGCGCAGCGGCTGCGGCCCCGGCGAGCACGTAGCGCCGCGAACGGGAAGGCGCCGGCGCCACCGTCGCGGCGGCCGGGGCCGGGACGATCGCCGGGCGAACCGGCGAGACCGTCTCGGTCGGCCGATCGTGCAGGGTCGTCACGGGCAGCGCGGTGGTGGGCACCTCGTCGTCCGCCGGCGGGGTTACGGTCGCGGAGCTCACCATCGGCGGCTGGGCCGCCGCGGAGCTCACCGGCGGCTGAGCCGCCCCGAGGGCGGCGGTGTGGGCGGGCCGCGGGCCGGCGACCACCGGAATGCCCAGCTCCGCCGAGATCAGCTCGGCGACCAGGGGGATCGCGCCGCCGCCACCGGTGAGCAGCACCCGCCCCACGTCGGACGGCTCGACCCCGGCGCCGCGCAGCGCCTCGTGCACCAGCGCGATCGACGCCTGCAGCGGGCCGCGGGCGAGTTCCTCGAACTCGTCGCGGACGAGACGCACGTCCCGCCGCACGCCGGGCAGGTCGATCGCGACGACCGTCTCGGTGTCGGTCGACAGCTGTTCCTTCGCGGCCGTCGCGCGGGCACGCAGCTCGGCCAGCGCCGCCGTCATGGGGGCGGCGAACGGATCGAAGTCGGGGACGTCGTCGCGCACGGTGTCCAGCAGATGGGTGGTGACCAGGTGGTCGAGGTGACCGCCGCACACGTCCTCGCTGCCGATCGGGCGGCCGAGGAGCACCGGCTCGGCGCCGGTGCGCAGCACCGAGACGTCGAGAGTGCGGGCGCCGAGGTCGTAGACGACGACCACGCCGTCGCCGAGGGGGCCCTGGGCGGCATCGAGCCAGCGCACCGCGGCGAGGGGTTCGGGCATCAGCGTCACGTCGGGCAGACCGGCCCGCGACAGCGCATCGCGCAACGCATCGACGGTGTAGCCGGCCCACGGCGCCGGATGCGCCACCGTGATCGTGGGCGCCTCCGGCAGGTCACGCGACGCCTCGTGCACCAGGCAGCCGATCGCCGTGGCGGTGAGGTCCTCCCCGGAGTACGACGCCCCGTTGTCGGCGAGCACACCGACCGGATCCCCGACCCGGCTCACGAAGTCGGTGAACACCAGCGAACCCGGCGCGGCCGGACGACGACCGAGGTGCGGCGCGTCGTCGGCGGGAAGGTGCAGCTCGCTGGCGCGGGACAGGACGACCGGGCGGTACGTGTCGGCGCGATCGAACGCGGTGGCCGCCACCGAGTCCGCCGAACCGATCGTGACTCCGAGTCCTGTTGCCATGTCGTTTCGCTCCCCTGGTCGGGGCGGACGGATCCGCCGTGTCGCGTTGGATGTCGTAATCGGACACGATGTCGTTAGCCCGATTCGAGACCTTCGGCCCCGGCGCGGGGGCGATCCCCCTATCCGTCCCGATCCCCTAACCCCCGCCCCCGTACGGGCCCCGGACCGATGGGGGACTCCGCCCCCTTGGGCGGGGGACGGGCCGTTCGTAGCGTGAATCGCAGAACACCGACCTCAGGAGATGCGATGTCCACCAACGCTGTGCTCGACTTCATCCTCAGCCTGCTGCGCGACGAAGAGGCCCTCGCCCGCTACTGCGCGAACCCCGACGCCGCCCTGGCCCAGGCCGGTCTCGCCGACGTGTGCCACGCCGACATCGTCGCCGTCGCGCCCCTGGTCGCCGACAGCGGACTGTTCGCGGGGACGGCCGCCGAGCTGACCGCGGCGCTCGGTGGGGCGGCGGGTGCGGCCGGCGCGATCGGTGCCGGTGCGGCCGGTGGTCTCGCCGGTGGCCTGGCTGGCGGCGCGGGCCTCGGTCTCGCCGGCGGGGCGGGGCTCGGCCTGGCGGGTGCCGTCGGCGGCGGTCTCGGCGGCGGTCTCGGCCTCGACACCGACTTCGCGGCCGAGCTGGCCGCCGATCTCGCCGGCACGCTGGGCGCGGCCCTGGAACTCGGCGGCGATCTCGGTGCCGCGCTCGGTGCGGCGTTCGGAGCGGCCCTCGGCGCGGGCGGCGCGCTCGGCGGCATCGGTTCCGGCGCGCTCGACCTGGCGGGCGACCTGGACCTGGGCGCGGCGCTCTCCGGCGCCCTCGCCGGCGGCCTCGGGCTCGACGCCGCGACCGGCGTCGTCGCGGACCTCGGTGCAGCGCTCGACGCGGCGCTCGGCGCGACGGCCGGGACCGCCCTGGACCTGTCGGGTGCGCTCGAGGCCGCCTTCGGCGTCGGCGGTGAGCTCGGCGGCCAGCTCGGTGGGGCCCTGGGCGGTCTGCTCGACACCGCGCTCGCCGCGGGCGGCGGCTTCTCCACCGCGGTCGAGGCGGCCTTCGCCGGTGGCGCGGACCTCGCGACGGCCGTCGGCGCGACCCTCGGCGGCACGCTGGGCCTGGGCACCGACCTCGCCGGACAGCTCGGCGGCGCCCTCGAATCCGTGCTCGAGGTCGGTACCGGGCTCGCCGGTGGCCTGGACCTCGGCGGGGGCCTCGACGCCGTCACCGGCGTGACCGCGGGACTCGGAGCCTCCCTGTCCGCGCTGCTCGAGGCGGGCGGCTCCGTCGCCGGTGATCTCGGTGGCACCCTCGGCGCCGTACTCGAGGGCAGTGCCGACGGCGGGCTCGTCGGCGGCATCGACCTCGGCGCCCTCCTCGGCGGCGACGCCTCCGGCGGCGTGGACCTCGGCACCGCGGTCGGCGGCCTCCTCGGCGGCGCGCTCGGCCTCGAGAACTCCGCGACCCTGGAGCTCGGCAACGCCCTCAACGTCGCGCTCGACCTGTCGACGACCGTCGAATCGAGCGCCGACGGGACCCTCTCCGCGGTGCTCGGCTCCGCGTTCTCCGTCGGCGGGGAAGCCGGTGCGAACCTCGGTTCCGCGCTGGGTGGGGTGTTCGAGGCCGGCCTCGGCGGAACGCTCGACTCCACCGTGGACCTGAGCTCCCAGCTGGCCACCACCCTCGGCGCCGGTCTCGGCGCCGACGCGGACCTGACCGGCCAGCTCGGCTACGCCCTCGACGGCGCGCTCGACCTCGGCGGGCAGCTCGCCGGCGGCGGCGAGGCGGTCGGCGGTCTCACCGGCGGCGTGTCCGGGGGACTGGATACCGTCGCTGACCTCGGCGCCGGACTCGGCAGCGGCCTGACCGGTGGATTGACCGGCGGGCTCGACGGGGCAGCGGACCTGGGCGGCGGGCTGGCCGGTGGACTGTCGGGCGGGCTCGACGGGGCAGCGGACCTGGGCGGGGACCTGGCCGGTGGATTGACCGGCGGGCTCGGGAGCGCCGCGGATCTCGGGGCGGGGCTCGGCAGCGGCCTGACCGGTGGCCTGGAGGGTGCCGCGGACCTCGGCGGCGAGCTGACCGGTGGCCTGGCGGGCGGCCTGGGCAGCGCGACCGACCTGGGCGGCAGCCTGAGCGGCGGCCTCGACGGCGCCGCGGGCGGCGCGTCGCAGGTCGGCGGCGCCGTCACGGGCGGGCTCGAGGGAGCCACGGACGCCGGCGGTGCGCTCGGTGCGGGCCTCGGCGGCGCGGCCGAGGGCACCTCGCAGCTCGGTGGCCAGCTCTCGGGAGCCCTCGACGGCACGACGGACGCGTGGTCGTCCATCGACGCCGGCGACGTCTTCGGCAGCGCGGGCGGCACCGGTGGCCTGTTCGGTTCCGCCGACACCGGTGCCGACGCCGATCTGCACGGCGGGATCGACGCCGGCGCCGGTGCCGGCACCGATTCCGACTTCGACACCTTCCTCGGCTGACCCACCGCACGGACCCGGCGCCGGCCCCGCGTGCACCACGCGGGGCCGGCGTTCGTCGCGGAGGACATAATCTCGGTGCAGCCCGCACTCCGACAGAAGGCGAGTCGAAGCGATCACCATGCACACGTCGTCCGCAGATGCCGCCGCTCGCCGCGCGGCCCTCGTCGAACTGATCGACGCGGCCGCCGAACACATCCGCGCCGCCGAGCGCGGTGACCTCGCCGCCAGGCTCGAGGCGGCGCGCACTCGCGTCGTCGACCCCCGGCTGCGGGTCGTCGTCGTCGGCCAGCTCAAACAGGGCAAGAGCCAGTTCGTGAACTCGCTCCTCAACCTCGAGGTGTGCTCGGTCGGCGACGACGAGACCACCGCGGTGCCCACCGTCGTGCAGAACGCCGACCGCACCTTCGCCGAACTCGTGCTCGCCGAGCCCGGCCGCGATCCCGTCCGGGTGGACCTGCCCATCGACGAGTTGCAGCACGTCACGCCCGGCACGCCGCGCGCGGGCGGCCGGGAAGTGCTGCGGCTCGAGGTGAACGTGCCGAGCCCGCTGCTCGCCGACGGTCTCGTCCTCGTCGACACCCCCGGTGTCGGCGGGCACGGAAACCCGCACGCCGCAGCAACATTGGGTCTGCTTCCGGCGGCCGACGCGGTGTTCGTCGTCTCCGACGCCAGCCAGGAGTTCACCGAGCCGGAGCTGAGCTTCCTGCGGCAGGTGCTGCAGCTGTGCCCGGCCGCAGCGGTGCTGATCACCAAGACGGACCTGTACCCGCACTGGCGCGAGATCGTCGCCGCCGACCGCGGGCACCTGCAGCGCGCCGGCCTCGACGTGCCCCTGCTGCCCGTCTCGTCGCTGCTGCGCAGTCACGCCCTGCGCCTCGACGACGCGTCGCTGCACGAGGAGTCGGGCTTCGAATCGGTGTACGGGTTCCTCCGTGAGCGGGTCGTCGCGCGCGGCGCCGACGCCGCCCGGCGGTCCGTCGCGCTGGACGTGAAGTCGGTCGTCGAACACGTCGCGCTCAGCCTGGGCAGCGAGCTCGCGGCGCTGCGCGACCCCGAGACCGGTGCGGCGGCCGTCGCAGAACTGCAGCGCGCCAAGACCGCCGCGGAGGCGCTGCGCACCCGGGCCGCCCAGTGGCAGCAGACCCTGGCCGACGGCATCGCCGACCTCGCCGCCGATATCGACCACGACCTGCGGGACCGGCTGCGCCGGGTCACCCGCGAGGCGGAGGCCACCGTCGACGAATGCGACCCCGGTGAGGAATGGCCGCGGATCGGGGAATGGCTGGGCGAGCAGGTCGCCGAATCCGTGGGCGACAACTTCGTGTGGGCCCACGAACGTTCGGTGTGGCTCGCGGAGGTCGTCGCCCGGCACTTCGCCGACAGCGGTGCGGTGGACCTGCCGGATCTGCGCCTCGGCGACCTCGAGGGGCTGCTCGAGCCCGTCTCCCGGCTCTCGGACCTCGAGTCGGGCCGCATCGGCGTCGGCCAGAAGATGCTCGTGGGAATGAAGGGCTCCTACGGCGGCGTGCTCATGTTCGGGCTCATCACCACGCTCATGGGAATGGCGCTGGTCAACCCGATCTCCGTCGGGGCGGGAGTTGTGCTCGGCACCAAGGCCTATCGCGACGACAAGCAGGCGCGCATCGCCAAGCGCCGCGCCGACGCCAAGGTCGCCGTCCGCAAGTTCACCGACGACGTCGGCTTCCAGGTGGGCAAGGAGTCGAAGGACCGGCTCCGGCTGATCCAGCGCCAGCTGCGCGACCACTTCACCGAGCTGGCCGAGCAGACGCTGCGGTCGCTGTCCGAGTCGCTGCGCGCCGCGCAGGAGGCCGCGACGGTCGAGGAGGCGCAGCGGCAGCGCCGCATCGCCGAACTCGAGACGCACGTGCGTGCGCTGACGACCCTCCGCGAGCGGGCCGCGCAGCTGGCCGGGGCCGGCGCGTGAGCGTCGAGCAGGCCCGCGAGCTCGTCGCCCACGCGCGTGCCCGGTACGGCGGCGACCCGCGCGCCGCCGAGCAGCTCGCGCTGTGTGCGGCGCGGCTCGAGCAGCCGCTGCGCGTCGCACTCGCCGGCTCTCTCAAGGCCGGCAAGTCGACCCTGCTCAACGCCCTGGTCGGGCAGGACATCGCCCCCACCGACGCCACCGAGTGCACGCGCGTCGTCACGTGGTACCGCAGCGGCTCGACCCCCTCGGTCACCGCCCGCTACGACGGCGACCGGATCCTCCCGGTGCCGGTGCAGCGCCGCGACGGCCGGCTCACCTTCGACCTCGGCGAGCTGACCGCGGACCGGGTGGACCGCATCGACGTCGAGTGGCCCGCCAGTGCGCTCGCCCAGACCACGATCATCGACACTCCGGGCACGTCGTCGCTGTCACAGGACGTCTCGGCCCGGACGTTCGAGCTGCTGACCCCCGACGACGAAGCGTCCGGCGCCGACGCCGTCGTCTACCTGATGCGCACCCTCGGTGCCGCCGACGTGCAGTTCCTCGGCCGGATCGGCCAGCACGTGGGCGGCGAGTCCGGTCCGCTCGGCGTGATCGGCGTGGTCTCCCGCGCCGACGAGGTCGGCGCCGGCCGCATGGACGCGATGATGTCCGCCAAGGAGGTCGCGGCCCGGTTCGCGGGCGAGCTCGAGCGCACCGGACTGTGCCAGGCCGTCGTGCCGGTCGCGGGGCTGCTCGCGCTGGGCGCGCGGACGTTGCGGCAGAGCGAGTTCGCCGCGTTCGAGGCGCTCGCGCAGGTGCCGTCGCAGGATCTTCAAGTGGCGATGCTGTCGGCGGATCGGTTCGCCCGCCCCGACATCGCGCTGCCTGTCGATCCGGGGACGCGGGCGCACCTTATCGACCGGTTCGGCCTGTTCGGGATCCGCATGGCCGTCACGCTGATCCATCTCGGGGTACGGGACTCGCCGACGCTGGCCGCGGAACTGGTGGCGCGCAGCGGGCTGGACGAACTGCGTCAGGTGATCGACGTGCAGTTCGGCCAGCGCGCCGATCAGCTCAAGGCGCATTCGGCGCTGATGTCGCTCGAACGGGTCCTGCGCGCCCACCGCGACGGCCCGCTGCTCGCCTCGGTGCAGCGGCTGCTCGCCGACGTCCACGGCTTCACCGAGCTGCGCCTGCTCGGCCGCCTGCGCTCGACCCGGGTCGCGCTGAGCGAGAACGACCTGCTCGAACTGCAGCGGCTGATCGGCGGTTTCGGTATCGGCCCTGCCCAGCGGCTGGGCCTCGGGCCGGACGCGACCGCCGCGGAAATCCACGCCGCCGGCGTCGCCGCCGTCCGCACCTGGCGTGCCCGCGCCGAGCATCCCCTGCTCGACCGGTTCACCTCGAACGCGTGCAGCGTGGCGGCGCGCAGCGGGGAAGGCATCCTCGCCGACGTCGCAGGCTGACAGGTCTCGGACTTCGACAACGGCCGCGACGGTTGTCGAAGTCCGAGACGCATGTGGACACATTTGTCCACAGTCGGAGCACTCATCCACAGATTCGCGGTTGCGGGTTCCGTGTCGCCTCGACCGGGCCGGATCGATCTCAGACTCGACGCCATGGTCGATCCGATCCTCCGCTCCGCCGCCCTCGCCTCCGGGACCACGGAGGCAGAACTTCGCCAGGCGCTACGCACGGGCGAACTCCAGCGCATCGCTCCCGGTGCCTACCTTTCCCGCACCGACCTTGAAACGCTCGACGCGACCGAGCTGCACCGTGCCCGGATTCGCGCCGTCCGGTGTGCGCTCGGATCGAGAGCCGCGATCAGCCATGTTTCGGCGGCGATCGTCCACGGGTTCGACGTCTGGGACGCCGACCTTTCCCGGGTCCACCTCACGCACAACCGTCCCACGGGTGCGCGTCGCACCACGCATCTGCACTCGCACGCGGCACCGTTGGCCGTCGATGACGTCGAGATCGTCGACGGTGTGCCCGTCACCTCCGCAGCCCGGACCGTCGTCGACCTCGCACGTACCCTGCCGCCCGAGCAGGCGGTGGTGATCGGGGATTCGGCGATGCGTATGCACCCGGCACTCGACCTCCGGGCCGCGCTCGACGCGGCCGGGAGCAGGGCGGGAATCGCCGCGGCGCGCCGGATCGCCGGTCTCCTCGACGGGCGTAGCGAGAGCCCTGGCGAGTCGCTCAGCCGCCTGCGGATGCGTGAGGCAGGTACCCGCCCGCCGGAACTGCAGCACGAGCTGCGCACGCCCGCGGGCCTTTTCGTCGCCCGGGTCGACTTCTTCTGGGAGGACCCCGGCATCGTCGGCGAGTTCGACGGCATGGGCAAGTACGGAAGCGGGGCACCGGGTGTGGCCGCCGACGTAGTACGGCGGGAGAAGCTGCGGGAGGATGCGATCCGGGAGCTGGGTCTCGAAGTGGTGCGCTGGACGTGGGCCGAACTGTTCCGGTTCGACGTCGTGCTGGAGCGGCTGGCTCGGGCTGCCGAACGTGCCCGACGGTAGACACAACTCCCGGACATCGACAGCGGTTGCGACGGTGGTCGATGTCCGACAGCTGTGTGGCTGGCTCCGGCGTCAGCGACGCCGGGCCGCGACGGCGCCGACGACGGTGAGCCCGGCCCAGAGCAGGGGAGCCCACAGCAGGACGCCGGCGGTGGCGTCGCCGGCGTCGGCGAGGACGCTGCGGGCGGCGACGGCCGTGACGACGGTGGCGACGGAGACGACGGCGAGCGCGAGGGGTGCCCGGGGGTGGCCGCGGCGCAGGAGTTCGAGGAAGACGACGGCGAGCAGGACGAGGAGCAGGCCGGCGGCGGCGAAACCGGCGAGGGTGAGGGCGACGGTGTCGGCGATGCTCTCGGCGGTGGTGCCGGGGTTGGCGCTGCGCAGCGAGTGCTCGAGGGCGTCCCGGACGGGTTCGCGGTCGAGGAGGACGGCGCCGAGCAGTCCGGCGAAGACGACGAACGACAGGACCCAGGCCGAGACCGCGGCGCCGACGCGCGGTGCGGGGGAGGCGGTGGGGTGCAGCGGGGTGACGGAGAACTCCGGGCGGGGTGGCTGCGGGCGCGTGCTCACCCCGGGATCGTAGCCTCCCGCAATTCTTGTGATCCGAGTCACAAAGGGAACATCGCGGGACGGTCTGCCGTTGGAGGAAGCAGACAACTTGAGCGTCGAAGGCTCAACTTTGACTTGACTCGGGATTCCGGGCGGGTGCAAGCTTGAGTCGACTGCGCTCAGCTGAGCCGATCCGGCTCAGGTTGTGCAAGGACACCTATGCGGCACACCGGTGTGCCGCAGCGAAGAATGGAGAAACACTATGGCTCGTGCGGTCGGTATCGACCTCGGAACCACCAACTCCGTCGTTTCCGTTCTGGAGGGCGGCGAGCCCGTAGTGGTCGCCAACTCCGAGGGATCGCGCACCACCCCGTCGGTCGTCGCCTTCGCCAAGAACGGCGAGGTGCTGGTCGGCCAGCCCGCCAAGAACCAGGCGGTCACCAACGTCGACCGCACCATCCGCTCGGTCAAGCGTCACATCGGCACCGACTGGACCGTGGAGATCGACGGCAAGAAGTACACCTCGCAGGAGATCAGCGCGCGCACGCTCATGAAGCTGAAGCGGGACGCGGAGGCCTACCTCGGTGAGGAGATCACCGACGCCGTCATCACCGTCCCCGCCTACTTCGAGGACGCACAGCGGCAGGCCACCAAGGAGGCCGGGCAGATCGCCGGCCTGAACGTGCTGCGCATCGTCAACGAGCCGACTGCCGCGGCGCTGGCCTACGGCCTGGACAAGGGCGAGAAGGAACAGACCATCCTGGTCTTCGACCTCGGTGGCGGCACCTTCGACGTGTCCCTGCTCGAGATCGGCGACGGCGTCGTCGAGGTCCGCGCGACCTCCGGCGACAACCACCTCGGTGGCGACGACTGGGATCAGCGCGTCGTCGACTGGCTGGTCGAGAAGTTCAAGGCACAGCACGGCGTCGACCTGACCAAGGACAAGATGGCCCTGCAGCGTCTGCGCGAGGCCGCGGAGAAGGCGAAGATCGAGCTGTCGAGCTCGCAGTCGACGTCCATCAACCTGCCGTACATCACGGTCGACGCGGACAAGAACCCGCTGTTCCTCGACGAGCAGCTCTCGCGCAGCGAGTTCCAGAAGATCACCTCGGATCTGCTCGACCGCACCCGCGCGCCGTTCCAGCAGGTCATCAAGGACGCCGGCATCTCCGTCAAGGACATCGACCACGTCGTCCTAGTCGGCGGCTCGACCCGCATGCCCGCCGTGACCGACCTGGTGCGCGAGCTGACCGGTGGCCGTGAGCCCAACAAGGGCGTGAACCCGGACGAGGTCGTCGCCGTCGGCGCCGCCCTGCAGGCCGGCGTCCTCAAGGGCGAGGTCAAGGACGTGCTGCTGCTCGACGTCACCCCGCTGTCCCTCGGCATCGAGACCAAGGGTGGCGTGATGACCAAGCTCATCGAGCGCAACACCACCATCCCGACGAAGCGCTCCGAGACCTTCACCACGGCCGACGACAACCAGCCGTCGGTGCAGATCCAGGTCTTCCAGGGTGAGCGTGAGATCGCGGCGCACAACAAGCTGCTCGGCTCGTTCGAGCTCGGTGGCATCGCCCCGGCTCCGCGCGGCGTCCCGCAGATCGAGGTGACCTTCGACATCGACGCCAACGGCATCGTGCACGTCACCGCGAAGGACAAGGGCACCGGCAAGGAGAACACGATCAAGATCCAGGAGGGCTCCGGCCTCTCCAAGGAGGAGATCGACCGGATGATCAAGGACGCCGAGGCGCACGCCGAGGAGGACCGCAAGCGTCGCGAGGAGGCCGAGGTCCGCAACCAGGCCGAGTCGCTCGTGCACCAGACCGAGAAGTTCCTCCAGGAGAACGGGGACAAGGTCGCCGCCGACGCCAAGAGCAAGGTCGAGGCCGCGATCAAGGAGACCAAGGACGCCCTCGCCGGCACGGACATCGCCGCGGTGAAGACCGCCGTCGAGAAGCTCGCGACGGAGTCGCAGGCCCTCGGTCAGTCCCTGTACGAGTCGCAGGCCGCCGACGCGGGAGCTGCCGCCGGTGACGGCGCGGCTGCCGGCTCGGACAACGTCGTCGACGCCGAGGTCGTCGACGAGCCGACCGACTCGGAGAAGAAGTGACGGCGGAGAAGCCCGAGCAGGAGCCGGTGACCGTCACCGACAAGCGTCGGATCGACCCCGACACCTTCGAGGTTCGCGACCCGGAGACCGGGTCGCAGCCCGTCGGCGGTGCGGACACCGAGGCTCCGGCTGCGGGAGAACACGAGGAGGCCGCGCTCGCGGCCGAACCGTCGCCCGAGTCGGCTCAGCTGGCCGAGCGCACGGCGGACCTGCAGCGCCTCACCGCGGAGTACGCCAACTACCGGCGTCGCGTGGAGCGCGAGCGGGTGGTCACGACCGAGGCGGCCAAGGCCTCGGTGGTCACCCAGCTGCTCGACGTCGTGGACGACCTCGACCGGGCCCGCGCCCACGGCGACCTCGAGCAGGGGCCGCTGAAGTCGGTGGCGGACAAGCTGAACGGCGTCCTGTCGGGCCTGGGGCTCCAGCCCTTCGGCGACGAGGGCGACGCCTTCGACCCGGAGATCCACGAGGCCGTGCACATGGAGGGCGACGGCGCGAACCCGGTGCTCGACACGGTGCTGCGCAAGGGATACCGGCTCGGTGAGCGGATCCTGCGGCACGCGATGGTGACCGTGACGGACGCGGGCGACGCACCGGCGGAAAAGCCGGCGTCCGGTGCGGACAACGAGTAGGTACAGGGAAACAGCGAGAGGAGGAGACACCCGGTGAGCCAGAGGGAGTGGATCGAGAAGGACTTCTACAAGGAGCTGGGTGTCTCCTCCGACGCGTCGGCCGACGACATCAAGAAGGCCTACCGCAAGCTGGCGCGGGATCTGCATCCCGACGCCAACCCCGGCGACACCCGGACGGAGGAGCGCTTCAAGGCGGTCAGCGAGGCGTACGCCGTGCTGTCCGATCCGGCCAGGCGCAAGGAGTACGACGAGACCCGGCAGATGTTCGCCTCCGGCGGCTTCGGCGGCGGGTTCCGTCCCGGCGCCGGCAGCGGCGGGTTCTCCGGCGGCACCACCACCTTCGATCTCGGTGACCTGTTCGGTGGCGGCGGCGGTGGGGCCGGTGACGCCGGTCTCGGCGACCTGTTCGGCGGCCTGTTCAACCGGACCGGCGGCGGGGGCGCGCGCACCACGTCGCGGCCCCGGCGCGGGTCCGACGTGGACGCCGAGACCACGCTCGACTTCCGCGACGCGGCCCTCGGCGTCACCGTCCCGCTGCGGCTGACCAGCCCGGCGCCGTGCACCACCTGCCACGGCAGTGGCGCCCGACCCGGCACCAGCCCGCGGGTGTGCCCGCGCTGCAACGGAAGTGGCATCGTCTCGCGCAACCAGGGGGCGTTCGGTTTCTCCGAGCCGTGCGACGACTGCCGGGGCACCGGGTCGATCATCGACGAGCCCTGCACGGACTGTCGCGGCAGCGGCATCCAGAACCGCACCCGCACCATCACGGTGCGGATCCCACCCGGGGTCCGGGACGGCCAGCGCATCCGGCTGGCCGGTCAGGGCGAGGCGGGACTGCGCGGCGCCCCGCCCGGTGACCTGTTCGTCACGGTGCACGTGCGCGCCGACAGGGTGTTCGGCCGCGACGGCGACGACCTGACGCTGGTGCTGCCGGTCAGCTACGGCGAGCTGGTGCTCGGCACCACCGTCTCGGTCCCCACCCTGGAGGGCCGGGTCGGGTTGAAGATCCCGGCCGGTACGGCCGACGGGCGCGTGCTGCGGGTACGCGGGCGCGGCGTCCCCAAGCGCGGGGGCGGCGCCGGCGACCTGCTGGTGACCGTCAAGGTGGCCGTGCCCCAGAACCTCGACGACCAGGCGATCGACGCACTGCGGATCTACATGCACGCGGAGCAGGCGAGCGGCTTCGATCCGCGGGCGGGCTGGGCAGGTGCATGATGAGCGAGAACCGCAACCGGCACGATTCGCCGATGGACCCGGACGCCCGGGTCTATGTGATCTCGGTGGCGGCGGAACTGGCCGGCATGCACGCGCAGACGCTGCGCAACTACGACCGGCTCGGCCTCGTCACCCCGCACCGCACGCGGGGCGGCGGGCGCCGCTACTCCCCGCGCGACGTCGCGCTGCTGCGTGAGGTGCAGCGCCTGTCGCAGGACGAGGGCGTGAACCTCGCGGGCATCAAGCGGATCATCGAGCTGACCAATCAGGTCGAGGCCCTGCAGCAGCGGCTGTCCGAGATGGCAGCCGAGATCGCGCAACTGCACGCGTCGCGCCGCGCGCTGGTGCCGGTGCCGCGCAGCAACGCGCTGGTGGTCTGGAAGCCGAAGCACCAGCGCGACAGGTAGGTGCTCGGCCCCTCCGGCCTCGATCACCCAATACCGTTGTGGCCGAATGTCACATCGCGTCGATCAGATCGACACGATGTGACATTCGGCCGTTCAGGGCGGTCACGGGCGGTCACGGGCGGTCACGGGCGGTCCCGGGCCGTTCAGGCCGGGACGAGCCCGCTGACGTCGGCGAGCAGTTCGAGCGAACGCAGCCACGCCTTGCGCCCGGGCGCCGACGACACCACGATCAGCTCGTCGGCCTGCGCGCGCTCGGTGAAGCGGTCGAGGTAGGCACGCACCTCGGCCGGGGTGCCGACGGCGGTGTACCGCAGCATCTGCAGCACCTGCTGCCCGGCGGGGGCGTCGAGCAGCATCTCGACCTCGTCGTCGGTGAAGGTGCGGCCGCGGCCGAGCATCTGCCGGATGCGCTGTCGCTTGGTGGCCTCGAACAGTGCATTCGCCTCGTCGGTGGTGTCCGCGGCGATCACGCCGACGCCCGCGATGACGTACGGCTCGGCGAGCTGCTCGGACGGCTGGAACTCGCGACGGTACAGCGCGACGGCGTCCTCGAGCGCCTGCGGCGCGAAGTGGGACGCGAACGCGTACGGAAGGCCGAGCAGCGCGGCGAGTTTCGCCCCGAACAGCGACGAGCCGAGGATGTACAGCGGCACGTCGGTGCCCTTGCCGGGGACGGCGTCGACGCCCGGAATGCGCGACGTGCCGCGCAGGTAGCCGTGCAGCTCGAGCACGTCCTGCGGGAAGCTGTCGGCCGACGACGGGTCGCGGCGCAGCGCCCGCAGGGTGTTCTGGTCGCTGCCGGGGGCGCGGCCGAGACCGAGGTCGATGCGGCCGGGATGCAGCGTCTCGAGGGTGCCGAACTGCTCGGCGATGGTCAGCGGCGAGTGGTTGGGCAGCATGATGCCCCCGGCGCCGAGCCGGATCGTGGACGTGTGGGCGGCGACGTGCGCGATCAGCACGCTGGTGGCCGACGAGGCGATGGTCGGCATGTTGTGGTGTTCGGCGTACCAGATGCGGCGGTAGCCCCACCGCTCGGCGCGCTGCGCCATGTCCACGCTCGCGGCGAAGCTGTCGCGCGCGGTTTCGCCGCGGCCGATGTGAGCCAGGTCGAGAATCGATAGTGGTGTGGTCACCTGGATCCTTCGCGTGTCCGGGGCCCGGGTTCGGGATCCGGGCACACGATCGGTCCAACCACACCGGCCGGTCCACTATTCCGTGACGTGCGCCTCGCCGCTCACCGCACCGGGTTCACGTCGGTGGCGGTGCGGGGATCGAGGAGCGTCTCGCCCGCATACCTGCCGAAGCCGCCGCGGTAGAACAACAGCGGTCCGTCGTCGTGCAGCGCGGTCAGCCCCGTCACACGCGCGACGACGATGGTGTGGTCGCCGGCGTCGTGCTCGGCCTCGACGGTGGCCTCGATGCGGGCCAGCGCGCCCGCGATGGCGGGCGCGCCGTTGTCGCCGCGCGTCCAGTCCACGCCGGTGAACTTGTCGCCGCCGCTGACGGCGAACGCCATGCACGTGTCGCGCTGGTGGTGGGCCAGGACGTTGATCGCGAGGGTGCCGATCTCACGGATCTTCGGCCAGGTCCGCGACGTGCGGGCGGGGCAGAACGACACGAGCGGCGGATCCAGGGACACCGACGCGAACGACTGGCACGCGAAACCCAGCGGTTCGCGGCCGTCGTGGCCGGTCACGACGGTGACGCCGGTGCAGAAGTTGCCCAGCACGTCGCGCATCGTCCGGGGATCGAGCACCGTGTGTTCCGCGCTCATAAGGTTCCTCTCGCCGTTCGGTATCTCTCCAGTGTCCGTCATCCGGCGGGCAGGAGGCGACCGGCGTCCCGCCGAGCGGGCATACCTAGCGGGCATACCTGCACTCGCCTGCGGCACGTGCACCGGTGCCTGCGCATGCCCGCGACCGGAGTTCCCACCCAGTGGAACGCGCTCTCGTCCCGGCCGGCGTCGTCGGCCTAGGTTCCGCGCAGAGACCTGTCGACGAGGAGTGTGGGATGGCGAGAAGAGCATCGGTAGCCGTTGCGGCGGTAGCAGTTTCGGTCTCCGTCCTGGCCGGGTGCGGGTCCGGCTCCGATGCCGCGGAGGACAACCCCGACGCGCCGTACCGGGTGCTGATGACGGGGGCGCTGAGCGGTCCGGGCGCTCTCGCGGCGAATGCGAAGACCTCCGTGCTCGCCGCGCAGGCCGGTGCCCAGGTGCAGAACGGCGCCGGGGGAATCGCCGGACGTGACATCGAGCTCACCGTCGTCGACGACGGCGGCGACCCGACGGTCGCGGTGACGAAGCTGCGTGAGGCCCTGGCCTCCGACACGCCTCCCGATTTCTACGTCACCTCGGGACCGTCGTCGGTCAGCTCGGCGGTTCTGCCCATCCTGAAGCAGAACGAGGTGCTCTCGTTCAACATCGCGCCCACCGAGGAGTCGTCGAATCCGGCGACATTTCCGCTGAACTTCGACCTGGCCCTGTCTGCTCAGGGCTACGCCGACAGCGTCGCCGCGCACATGGTCGACGAGGGCTACGACGACATCGGGATCATCCACGGCAGCAGCGCCTACGGTGAGGCGTTCGGCAAGGGGATGGCCGATGCGGTGACCGCGTCCGGGCTGCGGCTGGCAGGCAGCCAGGAATACGACATCGCGGCCCTGGACATGACCGCGCAACTGCAGGCCTTGAAGAACGCGGGGGCGAGGGCACTGGCCGTCGACGCGTACGGAGCCCCGCTCGGCTATCTGTTGCAGAGCCTGCAACGCCTCGACTGGGACGTCCCGCTCGTCGGCAACACCTCGGTGGCCGGCACCGCGCTCGTCGCGACCCCGCCCCCGGACGGGGTGCTCGGCACCCCGGCGGTGGAGAACCTGGTGGTGCAGGTGTTCGACAGCACCCTCGCCACGTCGGAGAACGAGAACGTGAAGACGATGGTCGACACGATGGCGTCGCTCGGCACCATCGAATCGATTCTCATCGTCGCCGGCCCCTACGACGCGTTCTCCCTCGTGGCGGCCGCCGCCGAGAAGGCCGGGTCCACCGACGCGGCCGAGCTCGCCGCGGCGCTCGAGACGGAGGAGGTGTCGGCGAACGGCGCGACCGCGTTCCTGCCGCGGTACAACTTCACCGAGCAGTCCCACAGCCCCGATCCGGGCGACGGTGCGGTCCGCTTTGTCCCGCCGTCACCCATGGTCAACGGCCAGTACAGCGCCCCCGCAGCGCCGTGACGATCGTCTGGTCTGGCCTCGCGCTCGGCGCGGTGTACGTGCTCGTCGCGATCGGCTACAACATCGTCTTCGTCTCGGCGAACACCTTCAACTTCGCACACGCGCAGTTGATGACGGTGGGCACCTTCGTCGCCTACACGGGCTTGGTGACGCTGAAGCTGCCGGTGCTGGTGGTGGCGTTGCTGGCCGGTGTCGTGGTGACGATTCTGGCCGGACTCGAGGAATTGGTCGCGATCCGGCCGGTCGCGGATCATCAGAACCAGCTGGTGACGACTCTCGGTGTGGCCACCCTGCTCAACGGTGCCACCCAGCTGATCTGGGGCACCGAGCCGCTCACGGTGCCGTTCGCCGGTGCGGGGGAGCCGTTCACGCTCCTCGGCGGCCGCACGTATCCGGTGGAGCTCGCGTTGCTCGTCGCCGCGGTGGTGCTGGTGGTTGTTCTGAGCCGGTTGAGCCGTTCCACGTCGACGGGCCTCGCGCTGCTCGCGATCTCCGAGGACCGGGAGGCGGCCGTGTTGCGCGGTGTCGATGCGCGACGTCTGGCGTTCGCCGCCTTCGCGTTCTCCGGCGCCGTCGCCGGGGTGACCGCGCTGCTGGTCGGCCCGAAGACGTTTGCCGTGGCGACGCTCGGTGCGGCGCTGGCCCTGAAGGGTTTCGTCGCGCTGGCGATCGGGGGCTTCGGGTCGCTGCCCGGCGCCCTCGTCGGTGGCCTGACGGTCGGTCTCGTCGAGTCCTTCACCGCGCTGTACGCAGGCGCCCAGTACAGCAACGTCGCGGTGTTCGCGGTCCTGATCGTGATCCTGATGGTCAGGCCGGCCGGGTTGTTCGGGTCGGTGAAGGAAAGGGTGGTGTAACCGTGGTGGTGTGGCGCAGGATCAGGGCTCTGCCGAGTTGGGCACTGCCCCTGCTGGTGGCCGTCGTCCTGGTGTCGGTCCCGTTGATGGACCTCGGCATGGCCACCACCCGGCAGATCCAGCTCGCCTGTGTGCTGGCTCTCGTGGTGTCGGGCCTGAACCTCAGCCTGGGCTACGGCGGCGAACTCGCCCTCGGACAGGCAGCCATGTACGCGGCCGGCGCGTACACCGCGGGTCTGCTGTCGCAGGCCGGGCACACCGACCTGGTCGTGCAGCTGCTCGCTGCCGGCGCCGTCGCGCTCGGAGTCGGTGTCCTCACCGGCATTCCCGGACTGCGGCTCGGAAGCTGGTCACTGGCGATGACGTCGTTCTTCCTGGTGCTGTTGGTGCCCGACATCATGGCGATCTTCGGCGGCCCCACCGGTGGCCGCAACGGACTGTCCGGGATGGAGCCGCCGACGCTGTTCGGTGCGGACCTCGACGGGGACGGATTCTATGTCGTGATTGCGGTGGTGACGGTCGGCTGGTTCGCTGTGATGCGCAATCTCGTGGCCTCGCGGCACGGCATCGCCTTCCGCACGCTGAAGCAGAGTCCGGTGCTTGCGGCGTCTCAGGGCGTGTCGGTGTTCCGGATGAAGCTGCTCGCGTATGCAATCGGTGCGTTCCCTGCCGGTCTGGCCGGCGCGCTGTTCGCGAACACCGACCTGTTCATCTCGCCGGAGGCCTTCGGTTTCACGTTCGCCACCGCGGTTCTCGCGGCGGCGATCCTCGGCGGCGTGGCCAGCGTGTACGGCGCGGCCGTCGGTGCGGCGGTCATGCAGTTCGGGCCCAACCAGTCCACCGCCTTCCAGGAATACGCGCTGCTGTTCTACGGCGGGTTCCTGATCGTCGGCGGTGTGCTGCTCTCCGGCGGCCTGGCGCGGGTGGGACGGCTCGTCGTCGCCGGGCTCGACACCCGGGCGGGCCTGCATCGGCCGGTCGAGCCCGGGGAGCCGACCGTACCGTCCTTCGACGATCTCGACGGCGCGGTGCTGGATGTGGAGGGAATCGAGAAGTCGTTCGGCGGCAACCGGGCGCTCCGAGGCGTCCGCCTCGACGCCCGGCCGGGCAAGGTCACCGCGCTCATCGGCCCCAACGGATCCGGAAAGACCACGCTGCTCAACATGATCTGCGGCTTCTACCGGGCCGACGCCGGCCGCATCCTGGTCGGCGACGCGGAGACGACGAACCTGCCCCCGCACCGGGTAGCGAGTACGGGGATCGCGCGGACGTTCCAGACGCCGGCCGTCCCCGAGCACGTCACCGTGCTCGAAGCGGTGGCGTCCGGCCGGTATACCGTCGACCGGGCTTCGATGTTCTCGGCGGTGCTGCGGTTGCCCGCCCATCGCCGGGCCACCCAGGCGGACCGCCGTGAGGCCCGGCGGATCCTCGACATCGTCGGAATGGCGCATCTGCGCAACGAGATCGCGACCGACCTGCCGTTGGGCATGCGCCGCATGCTCGAGGTGGCGCGGGCAGTCGTGGCTCGCCCACGGGTGCTGCTGTTCGACGAGGTGGCGTCCGGACTGGACGAGAACGAGCTGGTGCGGCTGGCCGAGGTGATCCGGGCCCTGCGCGACGCAGGCGCGACCGTCGTGCTCGTCGAACACAACTTCCGCCTGGTCCTCGAGCTTGCCGACGAGATCGTCGTGCTGGCCCAGGGCGAGGTGATCGCCGAGGGCACACCCGCGGAGATCGAACGGCATCCGCGGGTGCTGCGCGAATACCTGGGTGCGGACGTCGTCGGCTCGGACCGGGAGGAGGCGCGATGACGCCGGTGCTGAGCGTGCGCGGTCTGCAGACCGGATACGGTGACGTGCGCGTCGTGTGGGACGTGTCGTTCGATGCGCACGCCGGGCAGGTGACGGCGCTACTCGGCCGCAACGGGGCAGGCAAGACCACGACGCTGCGGGCCGTCGCCGGCCTCAACAAGATCCGCGGTGGTGCGGTCCTGTTCGACGGTGCGGACATCGCGCCGGTACCCGCGCATCGGCGGGTCCGAGCCGGTATCGCGTACGTGCAGGAGGGCAAACGGGTTTTCCACAAGCTGACGATCGAGCAGAACCTGATCCTCGGTGGGTACACCCGCGGCGTGCGGCGACGCGAACTGGATACCGAGGTCGAGCGGATCTACGAGATGTTCCCCGTCCTCGGCGACAAGCGGGCGTCGCGCGCGGGGTCGATGTCGGGCGGACAGCAGCAGATGCTCGCGATCGGGTCGGCGCTGATGGCGAAGCCGCAGCTGCTGCTGCTCGACGAGCCGTCCGGGGGTCTCGCCCCGGTCGTCGTCGGCGAGGTGATGGAGCGTGTGCAGGCACTGAAGGAGACCGGGCTGGCCGTGGTGCTCGTGGAGCAGGCGGTGGAGGCCTCACTTGGCGTTGCCGACCACGTGGTCGTCCTCGACATCGGGAGGGTGGTGCTCGAAGCGCCGGCCGCCGAACTCGGTGTCGAGGCGGTGCAGCAGGCGTATTTCGGAAGGACCGCGTAGCGGGCCCGCGCCGACGGAAGGGCCGGACGACATGTCGTCCGGCCCTTTTGCCATCAGCGAGCGGCAGCGGGTTCCACGAGCACGCAACGGGTTCCAGTGAAGATCGTGGGCATGCACTTGTTGCAGTGGATGCACAGGGACCGGTGGCCGGGCTCGGTGGCGATGCGATTGATCAGGTCGGGTTCGCGTAGCAGCGCCCGCGCCATCGCGACGAAGTCGAATCCCTCGGCCATCGCCGTGTCCATCCCGGCACGGTCGGTGACACCGCCGAGCAGCACGAGCGGCAGCTGCACCGCCGCGCGGATCTGCCGTGCCTCCTCGAGCATGAACAGGTCCCGGTAGGGATACGACTTGAGGAAATGCTTGCCGACGAGTTTCATTCCGGTGCGGACGGGTTCGCGCATCACCGCGGCGAATTCACGCACGGGTGCTTCGCCCTTGAACAGGTACATCGAGTTCAGAAGCGAGCTCCCCATAGTCAGCTCGATCGCGTCGAGGGACCCATCCTGCTCGAGCCACTGTGCCACCTGCACGGCCTCGTCGAGCCAGAAGCCGCCGGGCACACCGTCGTCCATGTTCAGTTTCGCCAGGATGGCGATCCTCTCGCCGACGGCCTCGCGGACAGTTCGAGCGGTCTCGCGGACCAGGCGCGCACGGTTGGCGAGGGAGCCGCCGTACTCGTCGTCGCGCTTGTTGATCTTCGGGCTGAGGAACGAACTCGCGAAGTAGTTGTGGCCGAAGTGGATCTCGACGGCATCGAATCCGGATTCGACGGCGTACCGAGCGGCGTCGCCGTGCGCCCGGCGGATGCGGTCGATGTCGGCGAGCGTCGCCGAGCGCACCGTGCGCATGCCGAGCGGATTGAACTGCCGTGACGGCCCCAGCGCGGGTAGTCCGGTGCTGGCCTCGTTGGCGACCGGACCGGCGTGGCCGATCTGGGCGGATGCGGCGGCTCCTTCGGCGTGGATCGCGTCGGTGAGGCGGCGCAGACCCGGGACGGCCTCGGGACGCATCCAGATCTGGTTCGCCTCGGTGCGTCCCTCGGGCGCGACGGCGCAGTATGCGACGGTGGTCATTCCGACGCCGCCTGCGGAGGGACGGCGGTGGTACTCGATCAGTTCGTCGGAGACCAGCGCCCCCGGGGTGGCGCCCTCGAAGGTGGCGGCCTTGATGATGCGGTTGCGGAGCGTGATCGGGCCCAGTTTCGCGGGGGCGAGCACGTCGGGAACTCTGCTTTCACGCATGGTGACTCCTAGTCCAGTCGGCCGGGGGTGGGGTAGCTGCGGGGGCTGAGCAGCAGCTCGCCGCGTTCGGCGAGCTCGTCGATGGTGTCGCGCAGATCGATGCACGTCGGGATCGCGACGGTTGCGTGGCCTCGCTCGGCTTCGGCCCGGAATCGGGGGCACGACCGGTCGGACTCGGTGAGCCACTGGATGCTGGTGTGGGTCTCGCTGTACTTCTCGGCGAGGACGCGGTTGCCGCAGGTTCGGCAGGTCACGGGCTGCATGACGGTGTCCTAGGTGTCAGAGCCGGCGCATATCGCCCGGCGCCCAGAAGGCGCGCATGCTGGTGATCCGACCGTCGTCGCCGAAGGTCATCACGTCGATGGGTTCGACCTCGTAGATCTGATCACCGACTTCGCTGGTGACACGGAAGTGGAAGGCGGCGTTCGAACCGCTGATCCGGAGGGTGAACAACTCGGTCGTGTTCTTCATGGCCTCGACCGCGCCGTAGAACTCGGTGATCGCGGCGCGGCCGACCCGGGGTTCGCTGCCCACCGGGTCCTCGACGGTGGCGTCCTGCGCGTACAGTGCGGCGATGTCAGCGGCGGTACCGGACGCCACGCCGGTGAGGTAGGCGTTCACGGTGGCACGGATGCGCTCCGTCTGTGTGGTCGCATCGGAAACGGTCACGGTGTGCTCCTGTCGATCCTGGGGACGTCGGTGGGGGTTCTCCGACGCTATCGGCGCTGTGACCGGGGGTCGGCCGGTCGTCCCGCGCAGCGGGAGATTCGATCGGCGATTCCCTCCTCTGCGTTGTTACGCTTTCGCGGTGTCCGAATCGACCGACGAGCCGTATCCGGCGCTGCCCGCAACCAGCTGGGCGGTGCTGGGCATGCTGTCGTTCGGGGAGGAGCTGACCGGCAACGATCTGAAGAAGTGGGCCGACTGGAGCATCGGGTTCTTCTACTGGAGTCCGTCGGTCAGCCAGGTGTACGCGGAGCTGAAGAAGCTCGAGAAGCTGGGGTTCGTCCAGTCGCGCCTGATCAGTGAGCCGGGTGCGCGGGGGCGCCGCGTGTATGCGATCACCGCGGCCGGGATCGAGGCGGTCCGAACCTGGTCCCGGGAGTCTCCCGTCGAGATCCCGGTGCTCAAGCACGGCGTGATGCTGCGGATGTACATGGGCCACCTCAACGATCCGGAACAGCTCAAGGCGATCGTGCGCGACCACATCGTGAACCTCGAGGACAAGTTGCGCCGTGCCGGTGAGCACGCGGATCATTCCGACCGGGAGCCCGGATGGGCGTTCTCCCAGATGAGCCTGCGCTGGGCCGAGCGGTACTTCCAGGCCGAGATCGACCTTTCGCGGCAGCTTCTCGACGACATCGACCGTGCTGCAGCACAATTCGCCAGCAGCGAGGTCGACCGATCAGGCCTGCCGCGACCCCGGGACCCGGGTAGCTGGAAAGCTGTGGCGGAACCACCTCTCGACGACGAGGCGGAGGGGCCGGACGCCGCCGGCTGACGTCGTCTGTCAGGCGAACTGCGGCTGTCGCACCGGCCCTGTCGTGCGGAGGTGGCTGCGGCACTGGAGGGTCGGGGTGACGTGCCGGTCGAGTGTGCGCCAAACGGCGGTCGCAGCCATGCGGACCGGGGCGGTGAGCCGATGGTCGAATCGCATGTGTGCGAGGGGACCGCAGACGGATACCGCAGCGGCCGCCGAACCGATCGGGCCGACAGGTACTGCGATGCACCCGAAGCCCGGCACGGACTCCCCGCGCTCGTAAGCGATTCCGTGCTCGCGGACGCGGTCGTATTCGGGTCCGGGAACGCCGGTGTACGACAAGAGCGCCTTGCCGAGGGCGGTGCTGTGGGCGGGGCGGCGCCCGCCGATCCGTGTCGGGACGGCGCCCGCGAGCCGGCCCCCCAGTTTCTCCAGGTATACGAGGTCGTTGTCGTCGAGGACGGCCAGGTGGACGACGAGACCGGTGGCGCGGTGCAGTTCCTGCAAGTGGGGCAGCGCGGTGGCGTGCAGGCGGTCCTGATGGACGGCGAGCGAGCCGAGTTCCATCAGCCGCAGTCCCAGCGTGTAGTCGCGGCCTTCCCGGTGGAGCCAGCGCATCGTGACCAAACGCTCGAGCATGCGGTGGGCGGAAGAGCGCGGCAGCCCGGTCCGGCGCACGATCTGGGCGAGGGTCAGCCGCCCGGCGCCGTCGAAGGCGTCGAGGACGAGGCTGACGCGGTCGAGGACTGCGCTGGGGGTGGTGTGGTCGGATGCGGCCTGCATCGTCATCGCTTCTCCTACAGCCGTGGCGCCGACTGAAGCGCCGGGACGTGCGTATTTCGATTAGGAATGATTGCACATCGATGTTCGGTTGTGAAGCAGGTCACCGAAGGGGTCGGTCGGCGGTGCTCGGCGCGAGGGCCGCAGATGCGCCGGCGGCGCGCAGAGGCCGACGGCGTCGGCCGCGTGCCGGCGCCGTCGGCCCGTGGGATCGGGGACGTCAGTTCCGCCCGGTTGTGAATGCACGCATCCGCATGAGGTAGTTCGCGAGCCGTGGCAGCGGCACCGGCCGCGGCCGATCGGAGGCGCGGAAGTACGCGTCCGATCCGCCGTCGACGAAAACTACACTGCCGCATAAGAAATCGGCGGATTCGGACAGCATGAACACCGCCCAGTCGGCGAGCTGTCCGGCTTCCCCGAAACCGCCGACGGGAACGGGGAAGGGCCGGATCGCCTTCGCTTCGTCGGGAGTGCCGAGCCGGCGTTCGAGCAGGGGAGTGAGGACGGCTCCCGGAGCGAGCGCATTGAGGCGGATGCCTGCTCCTGCCCAGGCCGCGGTCACGGCATTCTGCCGGACCCAGCGACTGACGGCGATCTTCGATGCGGCGTACGCGATGGAAGGCGCGAACTTGCCGAACATGCGCACCGAACGGACAGCCTTGTCCCTGTCTCCCGACAGCATTGCGTCGACGGTTCGTCGGGGAACCATCGGCGTCGTCGTGGTGGAATCGCTCGAGAAGGCAACGACCTTGGCATTCTCGGCGGCCGCAACGGCGGGACGCCATGCCCCCAGCAACTCGACCACCCCGAGGTAGTTCACCCCGGCGAGGAGCCGGGGACGGTCCGCGCCCGGCGAGGGACCCACGCCCGCCGCCATGACGGCGCCGTCGAGTCGGCCCTCGGTCAGTGCGAGTACCTCCGTCCCGGCCGACCGACGCCCGTCGGGCGTGGACAGGTCGGCGACGACGTCGGCCGCCCTGATGTCGACACCCACGACCGTGTGGCCGGCGGCAATCAGCTTCTGCGCGACGGCACCACCCATGCCGGAGGCCGATCCGGTCACTACGTGGACACTCATGCTCCCGCCCCTCTCTGTGTGATGTTCCGGACGCGGCGATGTCGCCCGTCGCCCGTGATCGTTGGACGCGCCACGACAGGAGCGGAACGGGGCCTGCGAAGTCGGTCGCGTCTCGGCACCATGATTCGCCTTGTCGCTGCCGGCAATCTCCATCGTTCCACTCAGTGGGCGATCGGGCTGTGCCGTGATGTGCTCGGTGACGATGCTGTGTTCCAGCAGTACCGAACTCCAGGAGCGGTTCGCGGCGGACTTCGGCACAGCCCATCCACTCCACCTGTGACATTCCGGTCACTCCGGTCGCCGGTTCTTCGGAAGGACATCAGCATGACGAACGCGGTCGCAGACGCGGTTGCCAGCGCCACCAGCTTCGAGGCGCGTGAGATCGCCCGGGGGTTCTCATGGCCGGAATGCCCCCGCTGGCACGACGGACGCTTCTGGTTCTCGGACATGTACACCTCGACCATCAAGACGATCGACGATGCCGGCACGGTCGAGGTGGCCGTCGACGCCACCGGCCGTCGATCGAGGACCGACGTACCGATCGTCCTCGGTGGTTTCGGCTGGCTGCCCGACGGCCGGATGGTCGTGACGTCGATGCACGAAAAGCTCGTCCTCGTCCACGACGGCTCGGCGCCGGACGCCCTCTTGGAGTATGCGGACGTCTCCGCATTCGCACCCGGACCGATCAACGACATGGTGGTCGACGCGGACGGCCGTGCGTACGTCACACAACTGGGCTTCGACCTGTTCGACAACGCCGAACCGGCACCGTCCCCGCTGCTCGTCGTCGAACCGGACGGAACCCCTCGTCAGGTCGACGAGATCGATCCGCTCTTGGGCGCCAACGGAATTGCCATCTCGGAGGACGGCACCCGCCTCTTCACCGCGGAAGCGTTCGCCAACCGCATCGTCGTCCTGGACCGCGCCGCGGACGGTACCGTGTCGAACCTGCGGGTGTTCGCCGAATGCCCGTTCCTCCCCGACGGTATCGGTCTGGACACCGACGGTGGCGTATGGGCCGCGATGCCCGGCAGCGGATACGTCGCACGGTTCGCCGAGGACGGCAGCCTCACCGACGCCGTCCCCGTCCCTCTCGAGCAGGGCGTCGGGTCGGCGTGCCTGCTCGGCGGTCCTGACCGCAACGTCCTCTACATCACGGTCGGGGTCGAGGTCTTCGACTTCGAGAAGTCGGCTCGCGAGGCGAAGGCCTCCGTCTGGTCCGCGCGCGTCGACCACCGCGGCGGCGGCACTCGCCCCTGAAGCGGCCCCACCATTTCAGAACAGGAAACATTATGGATGAACTGCGCTTCGACGACCGAGTCGTGATCGTCACCGGTGCGGGCAGAGGTATCGGCCGCGCCCACGCCCGGTTGCTCGCCGCGAGAGGCGCCGCGGTGGTCGTCGGGGACCTCGGTACCCGCACCGACGGCAGCGGCGTCGACGGCGACGATCCCGCGAGCGCCGTCGTCGCCGAGATCGTGGGCGACGGTGGCCGCGCGGTGGCCTGCACCGCCGACGTGGCCACCGAGGTGGGGGCCGCGGCCCTGGTCGACGCGGCAATTTCCACCTTCGGCCGGCTCGACGCCGTGGTGAACAACGCGGGCATCGTGCGCACCGCTCCCTTCACCGAGGTGCCCGACGAGGAATACCAGAGGCACATCGACGTCCACTACTTCGGCTCGTTGCGGTTGAGCCGCGCGGCCTGGCCGCACCTGATCGAGTCCGGTACCGGCCGAATCGTCAACACGGTATCCGCGGCGATGCTCGGCAACCCCATGATGGTCCACTACGGCAGCTCGAAGGGCGCAGTCTTCGGACTCACCCGAAACCTCGCCCTGGAAGGGGCCGAGCACGGCATCACCGTCAACGCCGTCGCGCCCGGGGCGGGTACCCGAATGGCCGAGGCGTCGGCAGCCGGCCTGTCTCCGGAAGTGCTCGAGTACCTGCGCACGTCCCTGAAGCCGGAGCACGTCGCCCCCATGGTCGCCTACCTCGTTCACCCGGAGTCCACCGTCACGGGAGAGGTGTTCAACGTCGCCGGCGGCGCCGTGAACCGGATGGTCGTGGTGAACACCACCGGGATCGCGGACCCCGAATTGTCGGTCGAGGTCGTCGCCGAGCGGTTCGACGACATCATGGCGATCACTCCCGATGTCGCACCGCAGCTCGTGGCACCTCCGCAGGTGCCGGCCACGTGAATCGCCGACCGCGAACGCTCCACACCCGATCACTTCAGGAGACGACATGACGACCGCAGATCCGGCCACCGTCGACACCACATTCCCCTTTCCCCCCGTGACACCCGACGAGGCGGTGGCCCGTTACAAGGCCATCGCAGCCGACCGGCCGATGACCCGCGTCACCATGCCCATCGGTGGGGACGCATGGGTCATTCATCGCAACACCACGGCCCGCGCCATGCTGGGGGATCCGCGCTTCGTCCGCGAGCCGTTCCGCACCGGAGCGCGCGCCGTTCCGTACTTCGTCGAGTTTCCCGATTTCCTCAAGACCACGATCCAGTTCGAGGATCCGCCGCACCACACCAGGCTGCGCCGCTTGGTGCAGAGATCGATCTCTCCGAAGCGTGTTCGTGGGATGCGTGATTCGGCGGTCGAGTTCGCAAACAGCCTCATCGACACGATGATCGAGAAGGGGCCGCCGAGCAACCTCGTCGAGGATTATTCCGTCGCGCTGCCCATCCAGATGCTCGCCAACCTCCTCGGTGTCCCGCCGGAGGACCGGCCGAAGTTCGAAAAGTGGAGTTCGTCCACCCTCTCGGTGGCGAACACGCCTCAGGACGAGGTCGTCGCGAACATGGCCGAGCTCGTCCAGTACATGATGGCGCTCATCGACGAACGCCGCCGCTCTCCGCGGGAAGATCTGCTCAGCGACCTCGCCAACGCGCGAGACAAGGACGACACCCTCACCGATGCCGAGATCCTGCCGATTGCCCTGATTCTCATCATCGGTGGATTCGACAACACCGCCAACTTCATCGGTGCCGGTGTGCTGTCGCTCCTCCACAATCCCGACCAGCTCGCGATCCTCCTCGAGGACGTCGGAGCAGTGGCGCCGACGGCCGTCGAGGAGATCCTGCGTCACGGTCGGCACGAACTGGGGTTGCCCATCACCGGAGCCGGCGGCCTCGTGCCGTTCGTCGCTGTGGAAGATGTCGAACTCGAGGGTCGGCTGGTGACCGCGGGCGAAGCCGTGCTGGTCGACCCGGGCAGCACCAATCACGACGGCATCGCCGTGCCCGATGCCGAGCGGTTCGATGTCACGAGGGCCGAGAACCCGCACCTGACGTTGAGCTACGGGCTGCATCACTGCCTCGGTGCGCCGCTGGCCAGAATGGAGATGCAGGTGGCGATCTCCGAGTTGTTCCGCCGTCTGCCGGCGCTGCGTCTCGACGGTGACGTCGTCATCGACCACAACAACCTGACGCAGCCGATCACGTCGCTGCCCGTGGCCTGGTAGGAGATGTGACGTGCCCAAGGTGTTCTACGTTCAGCCCGACGGCGTCGAAAAGGTCGTCGAGGGAGTCGTCGGCGATTCGGTGATGCAGACCGCCGTCCGCAACGGTGTCGCCGGTATCGTCGGTCAGTGCGGTGGCGTGCTGTCCTGTGCCACGTGCCACGTCTTCCTCGCCCCGGACGAGATGGACAACTTCCCCGCACCGAGCGCGGACGAGGACGAGATGCTCGACTGCGCCGCCACCGATCGGGAGGACACCTCGCGTCTGTCGTGCCAGTTGACACTGTGCGACGGGGTGGACGCGCACGTCCGGATCCCGGACGAACAGCTGTGAACACGGCACCCGCCCGGTCCGGTCCGGAGACTCGTGCGATGCCGGAGGCGATCGTGACGATCGGTGCCTCGCAGGCGGCGGTGTGCCTCGCCGACGCCCTCCGCTCGCACGGCTACTCGGGTGAGCTTCGCATGATCGGCGCCGAAGAGCACCCGCCGTATCAGCGTCCACCACTGTCGAAGGCATTCCTCGGCGGCGGTGCGAGCCGCGGGTCACTCGCCCTGCGCAGCGACAATCACTACCGGGACAACGCCGTCGAACTCGTCCTCGGAGAGACTGCCGTGGCGGTCGAACGGGGAACGGACGGTTCCGGTGTCGTGCGGACGCGCGACGCGGACGGCCGGTCGTCCACGTACCACTTCGACAGGCTGGTGCTGGCGACCGGGGCGCGGCCGCGTCAGCTTTCGCTGCCCGGCATCGACAGCGACGGCGTGCTCGAGTTGCGCAGCCTCGACGACGCCGTGCGGTTGGGGGAACGCGTTGCGGCGGGGCCGATGGTGGTCGTGGGTGGCGGCTTCATCGGGCTCGAGGTGGCGGCCACGGTGCGCACCCTGGGCGGGGTGGTCACCGTGGTCGAGTCCGGCCCGGCCCTGATGGGTCGTGCCGTCGGGGCGGGGACGGCGCGATTCCTGCACGACGCGCACGTGGGTGCAGGCATCGAGATTCTGCTCGATACCCGACCCACCGAGATCGTCGCCGACACCGACGGCGGCGTCCGCGGGATAGTGCTGGGGAACGGGAGGGAATTGCCGGCGGCGACAGTCCTGGTCGGTATCGGAGTCGAGCCGCGGGTGGAACTGGCGCAACAGATCGGGCTGTCGTGCGTCGGTGGCATCGCCGTCGACGACCGCTGTGTCACGTCGGACGGTGCGACGATCGCGCTCGGCGACTGCACGGTGCAACCCGCGCCGGTCGGATTCGAGTCGGTCCGAACCACCGTCCGACTCGAATCCGTCGATAATGCAAGCGAACAGGCGGCGGCTGCCGCGCGCACGTTGCTCGGGCTCCCGCCCGTGAAGCGGCCGGCTCCCTGGTTCTGGTCGGACCAGGGAGCGTGGAAGTTGCAGACGGTGGGCCTGGTCGCCGGTCACGATGCGGTGGTGGTGCGCTCGGACAGTGGCCGCCCCGACCGGCTTGTCACGCTGTATTTCCGCGACGACTGCCTGATCGCCGCGGAATGCGTCAATGCGCCGGCGGACTTTCTCGCGCTGCGCGGAGCGCTCACCCGGGGCGTATCCGTCTCGACCGAGGCGGTGTCGGATGTGTCGATTCCGCTCAAGCGGCTACTGACACCTGCCCGAGCCTGAATCGGTGAACGCGGTCTGCCCGGTCAGGCGACCGCTGGACGGGAAGACGGGTTCCGGGTGCGTCCCCGGCCGCCTTAGCGTAACCGCATGCAAACGGCCCGGGAAACGGCCGTCATCTCCAGGACTCGAGAAGGGTGTCCCATCGTGAGCACGAAAACCCCCAGCGTCGACGCCGTCGTCGTCGGCGCCGGTGTCGCCGGTCTGTACGCCGTGCACACCCTGCGTGAACACGGACTGACCGTCCAGGGGTACGAATCGGCCGCCGGTGTGGGCGGAACCTGGTATCACAACCGCTATCCGGGTTCGCGCTGCGACATCGAGAGCGTCGACTACTCGTTCTCGTTCTCCGAAGAGCTGCAACAGGAATGGACCTGGAGTGAACGATTCGCGACGCAGCCCGAGATCCTCGCGTACCTCGAATACGTCGCCGACCGCTTCGATCTGCAACGGAGCTTTCAGTTCTCCACCCGGGTCGAATCCGCGGTGTACGACGAGGTGGCGGCGCTGTGGCGCGTGCGGACGGACGACGGAGCGGAGACCAGCGCCCGCTTCTGCCTGTTCGCGACGGGCTGCCTGTCGGCCACGAACGTTCCGGAGATTCCGGGCCGGGATGATTTCGCCGGCGAGGCGTACCACACCGGGCAATGGCCCCATGAGGGCGTCGACTTCCGCGGTAAGCGCGTCGGTGTCATCGGCACCGGTTCATCCGGGATCCAGTCGATCCCACTGATTGCGGAGGAAGCCGACCACCTGTTCGTTTTCCAGCGCACCGCGAACTACTCGATTCCGGCAGGCAACCGTCTCTTCGACGAGGAGACCATGTACCGGATCAAGGCCGACTACGCCGAGCGGCGGCGGCAGGCCAAGCAGAGTGGCGGCGGGTCGCCGTTCACCCCGCATCCGAAGAGTGCACTCGAGGTCGACGAGAGTGAACGCACCCGGGTCTACGACGAGTGGTGGCAGCGGGGCGGTGTCCTGTTCAGCAAGGCGTTTCCGGATCAGCTCACGAACCTCGAGGCCAACGACACCGCACGGGTGTACTGGGAAAGGAAGATTCGGGAGATCGTGCGCGATCCGGCGCTGGTCGACAAACTCGTTCCGACGGACCATCCCATCGGCACGAAGCGGATCGTCACCGACAGCGGCTACTACGAGACCTTCAACCGAGACGACGTGACCCTGGTGGATCTTCGTGAGACGCCCATCGATCGCATCACGGACCGTGGCGTGGCCACCACCGGGGGCCACTTCGACCTGGACGTGATCGTCTACGCTACGGGATTCGACGCCATGACCGGAGCGCTCCATCGCATCGACATCCGCGGTCGCCACGGCCGGACGCTGCGTGAGGAGTGGGCCGCGGGGCCGCGGACCTACCTCGGCCTCGGCGTGCACGGGTTCCCGAACCTGTTCATCGTGACCGGCCCGGGCAGCCCCGGACCACTCGCGAACATGGTTCTCGCGTCCGAGCAGCACCTCGACTGGATCACCCGCTGCATCACATACCTGGATCGGCACGGTGTGCAGACCATCGAACCCAGTGTCGACGCCGTCGACGCATGGGTCGCCGAATGCAACGAGCGTGCAGCGGAAACCCTTTTCCCGTCGGCAAATTCGTGGTACATGGGAGCCAACATTCCCGGCAAGCCACGTGTCTTCATGCCGTTCATCGGTGGATTCGCGGTGTACGGGCAGATCCTCGACGACGTCGCCGACGCAGGTTACAAGGGTTTCGTCCTCGACGGCGCCGAACGCTCCAGTACGCCGACGGAAACCGCCGCAGTCTGACGCCGTCCCACGAACAGGAGATCGACATGTCCCTGCACCCGGACGTCGCGTCCATGCTCGCCGCGCTCGACGCCGGATTCCCCGACGTGACGACCGTTCCGCCCCCGGAGCTGCGTGCACTCATCCGAGAGCGGCGGGCTCCGCTGCAGCGGCAGCCCGACATGCACGAGGTACACGAGGTCGTCATCGACGGCCGCGGTGGAGATCTGGCGCTGCGTGTCTACCGGCCACACCACGACGATCCGGAGCTGCCGGTCGTGGTGTTCGCGCACGGCGGTGGGTTCGTGTTCTGCGACCTGGACAGTCACGACGAGTTCTGCCGTGCGATGGCCGAGGGCGTGGGCGTCGTCGTCGCATCGGTGGACTACCGGCTTGCACCGGAGCATCCCGCACCGGCCGCGCACGACGACGTATACGCCGCACTCGAATGGATGGCGAAGAACGCAGCATCGTACGGTGGCGACCCGTCGAGGATCGTGCTCGCCGGCGACAGTGCCGGGGGCAACCTCGCGGCGACGGTCGCGATCGCGGCCCGGGACCAGGCCGGTCCGGCGGTGATCGGACAGGCGTTGTTCTACCCCGTGATCGACGACGATTTCGAAACCGAGTCGTACCGCAAATTCGGGTCCGGCTACTACAACACCACCAGGGCGATGATGTGGTACTGGAAGCAGTACGCCCCACACGGAACCGACGACGTGCGACTGGTCCCGACGCGGGCGGCGACGCTCGCCGACCTGCCGCCGGCCGTGGTGGTCACCGCCGAGCTGGATCCGCCGTGTTACTCCGGTGACGCCTACGCGCAGCGGCTCGCCGCCGACGGTGTACCGGTCCGGCACCGACGTTTCGCCGGCCTGTTCCACGGCTTCCTGACGATTCCCTCGCTGTCGCTGACGGGTCCTGCGCGACAGGAGATCTGGACGATGATGCGCGGCATGCTCAGCTGAGTTGTCTGCTCGTCCTACGCGCCCGCCGGGCCGGTTCGCCGGCCCGGCGGGCGCGTTCTCATCGGAGGACGGCGTCGTCGATGGTGCAGAAGGTGTGGCAGACCCTGTCGCGGATCACGATCTCCGTGCACTCCGGATCGAACCAGCGGTCCACGACACCCCAATGGATCGGGTGGTCGAGATACTGACCGATGAGCGAAGCATGGTCGGTGAATTCCTGTTCCCACACGTGGGTCCACCCGGTCGGGCCCTCCGCCCGCTCCACGCGGCTGAGCCGCCACGCGACGATCGACGGAATGTACTCGGGCATCCGGAGCAGATCGCGTTCGAACCGAGCGACGGTGGCCGCCGGTGTGCCCGGAGCGACGCGCATCAGAAGCGCGCGGTAGATGCTGCCGCTGTGCCCTCCGGGACGAATACCCGCCCGGTCCGCGTGGTACCGCACGCCGTCGACGCGGATCGTGATCGGTCCGTCGAGAAGAGCGTCGAGTTCGGAGACAGGCCGACTCGCTGCAAGTTCCGAGTCGAACTGCAGGTGGATCAGGAGGTCTCCGCCGTTGATGACGCCGGGCAACGTCGGTGCCACCAGGTGACGGACGGCACCGCACTGCTTCGCGGCGATTCGGACGTCCTCGATGTATCCGGCGCGGTCCGAGGCGTCGGCGGCGACGTCGAAGTGCACGACTCTGGTCACGTCAAACACGGGAGAACCCCTCGATGTCGCCGGCCCGGGCGGCCATGGTCCTGGAGCGTTCGACGATCAGGTCGTCGATCTTCGACCACCACTCGCCCAACGCGGGGTCGCGACGACCCTGCCTGGTCATCTCCCACCACGCGTGGACCCCTTCGAGGGTCCACGTGATGGTGACAACGTTGGACTCGTCGTCGAACCAGATCGGCGGACTGACAAGAATCCGGTCGAGCGTCATCCCACGGTTGCGTCCACCGGGCACGTACTCCGCCACGTAGGAGTCGACGAACTCGCGTGCACATCCGGGTTTGGTGACCACGCGGTCGACCACAAATATCGTCTCGTCTGCCATATCCGAAACCCTAGGTCGGCGAAAAGTTCTGTGGCAGTGTCACCTCCCACGTCGCGGGACGACATCTCCTGCGGAAACAGCGGGGCCCGCACGGTGTACACCGTGCGGGCCCCGGACTGTCCGACGCCTCGCGTCACATCGCGGCGTGCGGCTCCGAACCGGACCAGTCGTGACCCCAGTAGCTGTCGGCCGCGATTTCCTCTGCGGTGTAACAGGTCTCGTCGACGAGCATACCTTCGGTGCCGAACTCGATGTCCCAGCCACCCGGTGCGCGGACGTAGAAGGACACCATCTTGTCGTTCGTGTGCCGACCGAGGGTGGACGACACCGAGAACCCGTCACGCATCACCCGATCCAGTGCCTGGCCGACCGCGTCGAGCGTGTCGACCTCGACCATCAGGTGGATCAGGCCGGGATCTCCGCCGTGCGTCGCCGGGCACAGGGCCAGGCTGTGATGGCGCTGGTTGAGGCCGAGGAAGCGGATCCGCAGCGCCCCGAACTCCGGCGGTGCAGGCAGACGGAACGCGCCGCGGGGAAGAAATCCGAGCACGTCCGTGTAGAACGTGAACGCGGCATACGGGTCGGTCACGGGCAGCACGACGTGCCCGAGGCCCTGGGCCCCGGTGACGAACTTCGCCCCGAACGGGGTGACGACCGGACTGTGGTCGAGGACGGGACCGTGGAACACCTCGAGGGTCGTTCCACACGGGTCCTGGAAGGTGATTACCGCTTCCACTCGTCGCGCATCGGCTTCCTCGACGGACAACTGCTTGACGGCGACGCCGGCGTCCTCCAATGCGCGTCGCACGCGGTCGAGGGCGGCGTGGTCGCGGACCTCCCAGCCCACGGTCACCACGCCGTCGCTGTCGCCGGGCACCACGACGATTCGTGCGGCGCGCTCGTCCGTGCGGAGGTAGAGCGCGGTGTCGTCCGGTCCGTTGCCCTCGGCGAAACCGAGAACGTCGAACGCGAACGTACGCCACCGCTCGATGTCGGTGGTCTGGACGGTCACGTAGCCCAGACCCTTCAGGTCGGTCATGTACAGATCCTTCCGTGTCGGAGGTGCGGGAGCGCGGGTCGGCCGGTCAGATCATCACCTGCAGGTGCGGCGGCGGTTCGACCCCGAGGCGGCTGAGCGACGCGCCGTGGAAGACGGTGCCCGGGACGTGGATCGCATGGTGCAGGCCGGCATGGGCGTCGCGCCAGAATCGCTGGAGCGGCTTGTCCATGCGCAGTGCGTTACCGCCGCATCGGGCGTAGATGCGATCGATCGCGGTCACCGCTCGCCAGGCAGCCTGGACCTGGGTCTGTCGTCCCTCCGCCCGCTGCTCGAACGTCGGCGTCTTCCCTGCGTCGACCAGATCCCACATGCGGTCGACGTTCGCAAGCAGAGAGTCGCGCGCGGCGCGCAGATCGGCGGCGGCCTCGCCGACGGCGAACATCGTGTAGGGATCGTCCTTGACGGCGGTGCCCTGGGCATTGATCCGGCCGCGCTGGTAGTCGTCCGCGTGGCGCAGGAGCCCTTCGCAGATGCCGACGGTGGCGGAGGTGATGCCGAGCGGGAACATCGTCGACCACGGAAGCAGGTACAGGGGCTCCGTCCTGCCGTACTCACGCACGGCGGTCCCGTCTATCACCTTGCCGCCGTCCATGACCCGGTAGTCGGGCACGAACACGTCCTTGACCACCAGGTCTTTCGACCCGGTGCCGCGCAGGCCTACCACGTCCCACGAGTCCTCGACGATCTCGTAGTCGGACCGGGGGATGATCACGTGCAGCGCCTGTGGCGGGATCAGGGGCTTGCCGTCCGATCCGCCGACCATCGCTCCGAGGAACGCCCAGTCGCAGTGGTCGGTACCGGACGAGAACTGCCACCTTCCGGAGAACCGGTAGCCGCCCTCGACGGGAATGCAGACGCCGCCCGGCATGTACGGCGACGCCATCCAGGTGTCCGGATCCGAGGCCCAGATCTCCTCCTGGCAGCGTGGATCGGCGAATGCCAGCTGCCACGGGTGCACGCCGACGATGCCGTGCACCCAGCCCGCGGACGGGTTCAGCGACGCCATCCGCATGACAGTTTCCGCGAACTCGCGGGGGTGAACCTCGAGGCCGCCGTGCTCCTTCGGCTGGAGCATCCGAATGGCGCCGGCCTCCCTCATCTTCTTGGCGGTCTCGTCCGCGAGTTTGCCGAGACGCTCCGCCTCGACGCCCTCGGCGAACAGATCGTCCGCCATCGCGTCGATCCGGGCCATCACTTCGTATGCCATGTGCTTGCCTGCTCTGTGGGAGGGATCGGTGATTCAGCTGGTGGTTTCGAGGTTTGCGTCGTTCATCCGGGCAAGATTCTCGGCGACTTCGCTCTTCCAGCTCTGTACGGCGCGGGTGGTGTCGATCTCGAACTCGAAGCGTCTGGTCATGTCCTCCGTGACGTCCTCGACGTCCACGTAGAACTGCTTGTACCAGCGGCGCAGCTGATAGACGGGGCCGTCCTCCTCCGAGAGGAGAGGGTTGTCGATGGGCGCCTTGTTCTTCCAGATCTCGACATCCTGCTCGAAACCGACTTCGACGCCCTTGGCGAACTGGGCAGCCATGGAGTTGGCCTCCTCGTCGCTCAGGCCGGGGAGCTTCTTGACCATCGCGCCGTACTGCAGCACGAAGGAATTCGAGGTGACGGGATAGTGGCAGTTGATGAGGACCGTCTCGATCTTCTTGCCGTTCGCATCGCTCTCGAGCCAGTCGATCATGTACGAGGGTCCGAAGTACGAGGCGTCGGACTTGTTCTCGGCGTCCGGGTTGCCGTAGTTGGTGCCAAGCATGACGTCCTCGCGGCCCGCGGATCGCATGATCTGCCGAGCGGTGTGGCCCTCGAAGATGTTCTTGAAGTACTTCGGGAACGCGTAGTGCACGTAGAAGAAGTGCGCCATGTCGACGACGTTGTCCACGATCTCGCGGCAGTGCGAACCCTCGATGTGGATTGTGTTCCACGTCCACTCCGACCACCCGGGCGAGCCGACACCGTCGATCTCCGGAATGGTGACCTCGGGTGGCGGGGGGTTGCCCTGCGGGTCGTGCCAGACGAACAGCTGCCCGTTGCGCTCGAGGGTGAGCCAGGCGCGGGTCTTCGCGAGCGGCGGTACCCGCCGGGCGTAGGGGATGTCGGTGCAGCGGCCGTTGCCACCCCAGCGCCAGTCGTGGAACGGACACGCGATGGAATCGCCCTTGACGGTTCCCTGAGCGAGGTTGCCGCCCATGTGCCGGCAGTAGGCGTCGAGGATCTTCAGATCACCGTTGCTGTCGGCGAAGACGACCAGACTGGTTCCGAACGCATCCACCTGGTGGGGCTTGCCGTCCCGAAATGTCCGTGCCAGACCGAGGCAATGCCAGCCGCGGGCGAAGCGAGTGGGTGCGGCCGCGGCTTCGATCATGCGGACTTCGTCGTCGGGTCTGGTTGCTGTTGTGCTCTGCGACATGGGGGCCCTCCGGACCGATATCGAGAAATACGTGTGACGTAGCTCATGGTCGGTCCGAAGTCGCCGGGGCAGAAGCGCCCTTCCCGCTGGCCGGAACATCGCGTGCCCGCACGGACGGGACGAATACGGAACCGGGGCGGCGCCCGGATGATCCGAGTGCCGCCCCGGTCGTGAGATGCCGGTCGGGAAATGCGAGGTCAGGCTGCGCCGACGACGTCGAGCGGAGCCTCCGCGGGGTATTCGGCCGGAGCCATCGCATAGGTGCGGCTCAGCAAGGCGATGAACTCGCGGTCGGTCAGCGGATCCGACGGTTCGGCGAATGTCACCCCGCGTGCGCGCATGTCGTCCATTAGCATGCCGAGCGCCGTCTCCACGGTGAGGTCGTCGGTGTGTTCGAAGTACCGCTTGACGTCGGCGAGGTCGTCGAAGACGTGGGCGCTGTAGTGGACGAGGAAGCGGGTGTCCCGGTCGTGGAAGCGAGCGATCTCGAGGTCGCCGTTGCGGATCGACCATTCGTCGGATCCGTGGCCGTGGATCAGCGAGTCCAGCCGGAGCTGGGGGATCTTCCGTTTGTCCCGCGGCCCGTTCGCTTCGCCTCGGTGGAACATCTTCTCGTTGTCGGTGAGAAGTCCGCTGTTCCAGAACGGCGGCGCGAACCGCTGAGGCGGCAGATCGGGGCCGTCCGGCCAGTAGGTGAAGCCCCCGTCGATGGTGGAGTCGTAGAAGTACGCGATGACCTGGCCGGCCTTGACCGCCCAGCGGTCGAACAGTCCGGATTTCGCCATGACGCTGATCAGCCAGAGGGGAGCGTTGTTGAGGTTCACACCGCGCCAGCTCGAACCGTCGAAGTGACCGGCGTCGAAGCTATGCGCGGGGGTGCGCAGGTTGAACAGGAAGGTATGGGGGACAGCGTATTCCGTGCCGTGCATACTGTTGATCATGTCGAGCAGCCGGCGGCTGAAGTAGATGTCGTGCACCTCGTGCTCGTAGGCGACGCCGAAGTTGCCGAGGTATCCGCGGAAGGTGGGCGTCAGCAGGTCGGAGAGTTCGAGCTTGCGGTTCGGGTCCTGGTTCTTGGGCCCCGACACCGCCAGATACTCCTCGGCCGACGAGAAGTGCT
Source organism: Rhodococcus sp. M8 (assembly GCF_015654185.1). Classification (NCBI taxonomy): domain Bacteria; kingdom Bacillati; phylum Actinomycetota; class Actinomycetes; order Mycobacteriales; family Nocardiaceae; genus Rhodococcus; species Rhodococcus sp. M8. The sequence goes on along the minus strand of NZ_CP064065.1, from coordinate 2,381,134 downwards.
GGGCCGCGACGAGCCGCCAGGGACCGTTGTTGCGGACCACGCCGAAAAGGATGTCGACTTCCTCGGGAGTGAAGATGTTCTCGATGTACCTCGGTGGCACGAGCGGTGTCATCGGGTGGCGAGCGGCGGTTGGCACGATGATGTTCCTTTCGGGGACGGGATGTCGGTCAGGCCTGTGCCACCGGTGCCTTGACGGCATCGTCCGTCGCGGGCTCGGCGGTGGTCGGTGCGACCTGACGGGGGCGGCCGATGAGCAGGCAGATGATGCACACGATCACCGAGCACACAATGATCGCGCCGACGGACAGACGGAGCGACGCAGTCGTGGGCGCGGTCGTGCCGGGCACCGTCCACAGGGAGAGCAGCACGGAGACGATGGCAACGCCGACGGCCGAGAAGGCCTGTCGGGCAGTGGCCATGACACCGGTTGTGACGCTCGTGACGTTTTCCGGGACTGATTCGATGACGATCTTGGGATATCCGGTGTAGGCGAATACCGTTGCGAGGGCGGCGACCACGAACACGCCGATCATGACGGGCACCGAGTCGTAGCCGAAGAAGATCATCAGGTTGGCCACGATGAACAGGACCGCGCCGACGAAGAAGGTTGCGCGACCTCCGAAGCGGCCGGCGAACAACCCCGCCAGCGGCGAGGCTGCGAAACCGATGAGCGCGCTGAGACCCGATACGAGTCCGGTGGTCGTGGGGGACAAACCGAGCCCGACGGGCAGCGAAGTCGGAGACAGCAGGATTATCGGCGTGACGATCATGACGGCGCCGGCAGGACCCAGGGCGAGCACGGACACCGCCAGAAGATTGAGCGAGATCCGCTTGTTCGACAGCACGCGGAGGTCTACGAGCGGATCGCGTTGGCGCATCTCCCACACGGTCCACACCGCGAGAATCGCGAGGCCACCGAGGAGAAGGCCGACGACACGGACGCTCGCCCATCCCCAGGCGGGGCCCTGCGTGATGCCGAAGAGGACTGCGGTGAGACCGGGTGTCATCAGGGCCGCGCCGAGGTAGTCGAAGCGGGCAAGATCCGTCGGAACGTGCGACCCGGGAATGGCCACGGCCACTACGGCCGAGGCAACGAGCGCGAGGACCGCGGCGAAGACGAAGATCAGGTGCCAGTCGGCGACGTCCAGCAGGTATCCGGCGATGAGTGAGCCACCGGCACCGGCCAGCATGGCGGCACCACCGATGTAGCCGACGCCGAGGGCGACCTTGCCGGGCGGCAGCACCTCACGGGCAAGTCCGTAGCACAGGGGGAGGATGGCACCGGCGACGCCCTGAACACCCCGGCCGACGATGATCGCCCCCATCGAGTCGCCGAAGACGCTGATCACCGAGCCGAGAATCGATGCGAGCATCACGACGACGAGGACCTTCTTACGGCCGTACATGTCACCGAGTCGCCCACCGACGAGTGCCGTGGTGGCGGCCACCAGCATGTACGCCGTGACCGCCCACCCGGTCGTCGACGGGGGCGCCCCGAAGATCTCGCCGAATCTGGGCAGCGCGATATAGACCATGCCGGCCTCGAAGGCGCTGACGCACTCGGCCAGGACCAGAGCGGTGAGGATCAGTGCTGTGGAGCGTCGAGCAGGTCCGCCGAGGGCGGATCCGGCGGGTTGCCGGGATGCGGTATCGGACATCGGTTGTCCTCCTGGGACGGTACGGATCGAGGTTTCGTCGTCGGCTGCGCGGTCTCGGCGAGATCTGCGAGGCGATTGCACGACGTGCAACCTGTCGTGGCCGGATCGGCGTCGACGAAACCGGTGTGACCTACGTCGCACCGATCGGCAGAGTCGCACAGTTCCGTTTCGGGGCGGAAGAATTGTGCCCACTGTGCGGACACGATCCCGCAGTCCTCCGCCGATTCGGATGCACACCGATGCGCTGCTCGATCATGCTGTGACCGAGCAAATCCCGATCCGACCGTGGCTAGCGGGTGGTGTTCACGGACGGGGCGGATGCGTCGACGTCGTCGACGCAACGCGCGACACCCGAAGCGACGAACCGACCGACCTCGTGGTCGGTGTAGCCGAGCTCGTGGAGCACGGCGCGGGTGTCGTGTCCCAACTCCCGGGGCATCGTTTTCACGGCGCCCGGGGTTCGGTCGAGTTTGACGGGGACCCCCAGTGTGGACGAACCGTCGACCTCGACGACCATCTGCCGGTGCAGGACCTGCGGATGCCGCACCACCTCCGAGACCTTCTGGACCCGGCTGGCCGGGACGCCGTGGGCCAGCATGTCGTCGGCAGCCGAGTCGAGGTCGACCTTCTCCATGAGCTCCGCGATGGCGTGCGACAGCGCGGATCGGTTGCGAATCCGCAGTCCGTTCGTGCGGAAGCGCGGATCCTGGGCGAGTTCGGGGGCACCGAGGTAGCGGCACAGCGACTGGAACTGCCGATCGTTGCCCCCGCCTACGAACAACCGCGTCCGGTCGTCGCCGAAGGTCTCGTACGGGGCGACGTTGGGGTGTCCGCTTCCGAGCCGCTCGGGATCCTGCCCGTCCATGAAGTAGTTCGCCGTCGCCGGATGCAGCAGGCTGATTGCGGCGTCGAGGAGCGTCACGTCGACGAGCTGGCCGGTACCGGTCCGTTGCCGGGCGAAGAGGGCCATCAGGATCCCGGAGAGGGCCAGCATCCCCGTCGTCTGGTCGACGATCGGCATCGGCACCTTCACCGGCGGCCGATCGGGTTCGCCGGTCATGTCCATGATCCCGGCGAAGGCCTGGAGCACGGCGTCGTAGCCGGGATAACCGCCCATGGGGCCGTCGACTCCGAAGCCGGTGATCCGGCAATATACGAGTTGCGGAAAGTCCTCGAGCAGTGTCTCCGGTCCGAGACCCCAGCGGGTCATCGTGCCGGCCTTGAAGTTTTCGACGACGACGTCCGCGTCGGCGAGCATCCGGCGCAGGATCTCGCGGGCCTCCGGCTCGGTGAGGTTGAGCGAGCAGTGCTGCTTGTTACGGTTCAGGCCCCGGTAGTAGGCGCTTGTTCCGTTCTCGAACGGTGGTCCCCACTCGCGCGTCATGTCACCCGCCGGCGGTTCCACCTTGATCACCGTGGCGCCGTGGTCACCCAGCATCTGGGTGCAGTACGGTCCGGCAAGGACGCGGGACAGATCGATCACCTTCAGGCCGCTCAGGGCGCCGAACGTCATAAGGGGTACTCCCAACTTTCATTGCGGGCACGGCGGTGCTTCGCCGGCCCGGCCGTGCTCTGCGGACAGCTGTCCGGTACTGCCGGACAGCGGGAAATGGCACGCCACGAAGTGGTCCGGACGCACCTCGCGGATCTGAGGCTCCTGCTCGGCGCAGACCGGTTCGGCACGCGGGCAGCGTGTCCGGAATCGGCACCCGCTCGGCGGTGCGATCGGCGACGGCAGGTCCCCGGACAGGGTGACGTCGGTGGGAACGACGTCGGGGTCGGGTTCGGGAACGGCCGACAGCAGGGCAGCAGTGTACGGATGCAGCGGCTCGGCATAGAGCAGATGGGGTGTGGCGACCTCGCAGATCTTTCCGAGATACATGACCATGACCCGGTCGCTGATGTTCTTGACGACGGCGAGGTCGTGCGCGATGAACAGCAGCGTCAGTCCGTAGCGCTCCTTCATGTCCTCGAGCAGATTGAGAATCTGTGCCTGCACCGAAACGTCGAGTGCGGACACCGGTTCGTCGCAGATCACCAGCTCCGGCTCCACGACCATCGCACGGGCGATGGAGATGCGCTGGCACTGACCACCGGAGAATTCGTGGGGACGGCGGTCGCCCGCGACGGCCGGATCGAGGCCGACGACGGAGAGGATGTCGTCGACCATCGCCTGCTTCTCGGCGCGGCTGCGGCTGCCCGCCACGTCGAGGCCCTCAGCTACGATGCGCCGCACCTTCCGCAGGGGATTGAGCGACGAGATCGGGTCCTGGAAGATCATCTGCAGGGTTCGGCGTATGGACCGCAGTTCCTTCCGGGGCAGAGCGGCCAGGTCGACACCTTTGAACCGCACCTCGCCCGACGTGGGTGGGGGCAGCTGCATGACAGCCTTCGCAACCGTCGATTTGCCGCACCCCGATTCGCCTACCACTCCGAGTGTTTCACCACGCTTGACATCGAAGCTGACGTCGGAGACCGCCCGGACCGTCCCGGTGCGGCCCAAGTCGTATTCCACGACCAGGTTGCGCACGCTCAGAAGGAGATCCTCGGTATTCGACTCGCGCAGATGCGCCGTTCCTGTCCCTGCCATCTAGAGCACGCTCCTCGAGTCCACCGGCAGACCGGTCGCCGTCCGTCCTTCGGCCAGGTTGGCCGCACATGCCTCGTCACCGTCCGGGGTGCCCACGGGGTAGAAGCAGGCGTATCGGTGCCGGTGGCTCGTCGTTACCGCCGTCTCCAGGGTGGGGGTCTCCGCAAGACAGCGAGGCCGTGCGTGCGGGCAGCGCGGTGCGAACGCACATCCGGGCGGCGGGTCGACGATGGTGGGGGGACGACCCGGGATCGACCGGAGCCGGGTGTGACTCGGATCGGCGATCCGCGGGATGGAGTCCACCAGTGCACGGGTGTAGGGGTGCCGCATCTCGCGGAAGAGAACCTTGGTCGGGGCCTGTTCGACGATCCGGCCCGCATACATCACGGCGATCTCGTCGGACCGGCCCGCGACGACACCGAGATCGTGCGTGATCAGCATCATCGCCATGTCCTGTTCTCCCTGGAGACGCTCGAGCAGCGTGAGGATCTGATGCTGCACGGTCACGTCGAGTGCCGTCGTCGGCTCGTCGGCGATCAGCAGGCGGGGTGAGCATGCCAGCGCCAGAGCGATCACCACGCGTTGACGCATGCCGCCCGACAGATTGTGCGGATACTGACCCAACCGGGTGCGGGGTTCCGGGATGCCGACCCACTCGAGGAGCTCCTCGGCGCGTGAGCGGGCGTCGGCCCTGCTCATCGGAAGGTGCCGGCGCAACGTCTCGGTGAGCTGGGAGCCGATCGTCAGGACCGGAGTCAGAGACGTCATCGGGTCCTGGAACACCATCGCCACCCGGGCGCCCCACAACGCGCGGGCCTCGTCACGGCCGAGCGCAGCGACGTCACGGCCCTCGAACTCGATGCGAGATCCCGGCTGCACCACGGCACTGGGTGCAAGGATGTTCATCACGGCCCGCGACAGCACCGACTTCCCGGAGCCGGATTCCCCGACGATGCCGAGGGTGCTTCCGGGTACGACGTCGAGGGTGACGCCGTCGACCGCACGAACCATGCCGCGGGGGGAGTCGAACCACACCCGCAGGTCGGTCACCGACAACGTCGGTACGCCGGCGTCCTGCGGTCGTTGCAGTACCCGAGTCACGGCACCCATGTCCTTTCCGTCCAGGGTCACAGCGACGACTCCCGGCCGATGCGGCCGCGCGCCCAGTCGCCGACCCGATTGAGAGCGAACACGGTGAGGAAGAAGAACAAGCCGGGAACGAGCACCAGTGCAGGGTTCTCGTACAGGCTCTCGCGCCCGGCGGCGATCATCCCGCCCCAGCTCGGCGCCGGAGGCGGGACGCCGAGGCCGAGGAAGCTCAGAGAGCCCTCCGCCACGACGAGGGTGGCAGCGACGACGGTGGCGAAGGAGACCACGGGCAGCAGCACGTTCGGCAGGATCTCGCGAGTGATGATCCGGAAGCTGCTCGCGCCCATGGATTTCGCAGCGATCACGAACTCCCGATCCGCGTATGCGATGGTGTTGGCGCGGGCGATACGTGCGAACGTCGGGGCGCCCACCACGCCCAGCCCGATCGCGAGCGTCACGGTACTGGGTTCCCGAAGTGCCACGAGCGCGATGAGCAGGATCAGCGGCGGGAAGGCGAGGATGGTATTCGTCGACAGATCGAAGACGACGTCGAGAGCGCGGCGGAAGTAGCCGGCGGCGAGGCCGGCGGCGAGGCCGGCCACCATTGCTAGCAGCGTCGCCCCGATCGCGACGGACAGCGATATCCGGGCTCCGTGCAGCGCTCGGCTGAGCTGGTCTCGGCCCAGTTGATCGGTGCCCAGGATGTGCTCGACGGTCCGGAACGGAGGCAGCGAGTACTGATCTCCGATCGCGTCGGGCGCCGGCAGCGGCAGCAGATCGGCGAACACCGCGGCCGACAAGATGACGACCAGCCAGCACGCACCGGCGAAAGCCCCGACATCTCGTCGACGTCGTCGGCGTGCGACGGGCACGATCGGGGCGGGAACCGGTGCCGGCACCACGACGGCCGGGGTCTCGTTCGGCAGGGCGAGGACGGTGTCGGGTCCGTCCTCCATCACCGGTGTGGTCTTGTCCGGACTGGGGATCACGATGTCCTCACTCTCGGGTCCAGGAGGGGGTAGGCGAGGTCGACGAAGGCATTGAGCAGTACGTAGGAGACGGCGACCACGAGCACGATGCCCTGGACGAGCAGAAAGTCCCGCCCGGTGATTGCGGTCATCACCAACGAGCCGAGCCCCGGCAGGGAGAACAGCGTCTCGACGATCACGGTGCCGCCGATCAGACGGCCGAGCGACACGCCCATCACGGTGAGGAGGGAGAACGCCGACGGACGCAGGGCATGGACCAGCAGAATCCGGGGGGTGGACAGCCCGCGAGCGCGCGCCGACAGCACGAAGTCCTGTTGCAGGGTGGCCACCATGTCGTTGCGCAGCAACCGGACGAAGCCGACGGCCTCCACGGCAGCGAGCGTCACGACCGGTAGCACGAGACTGCGGATGTGCGGAACGAGTCCTTCGGACAAGGGCGTCCAGCCGGTGACCGGCAGTGCGGGCAGTGACACCGCGAAGACGAACACGAGGAGCACCCCGAGCAGGAAGCTGGGGATCGACAGTGTGACCGAGCACAGGAACGTCACGATCCGGTCCACCACACCACCCGGCCGGTAACCCGAGTAGATGCCGACCGGAATCGCGACGAGCAGCGCGAGCAGGATCGAGACGGCGGCGAGTTCGAGGGTGACGGGCAGGCGCTCGACGATGGCCTGGGTCACCGGCACCTGGGACTGCATCGACCGGCCGAGATCACCCTGCAACGCCCCGCCGAGCCACTCGAAGTACCGCTGCACGGGCGGGCCGTCCAACCCGAACCGCTCCTCGGCGGCGGCACGCATTTCCGGAGTTGCGCCATCCGGCAGGACGGACGCGAGCCGGTCACCGGGGAGCATTTCCAGGAGCAGGAACGTCGTCACGCTCACGAGCAACAACACGGCGAGGAGCTTCACGATGTATCGCCCTGCAGCTCTGTGTATCAAAGGGATTCACCTTCCGGATCCACGGGGTCGAGCAGTCGAGGGCAACTTGCCCCCTCAGAGGGTGTTGCCGGGATCGAAACGAGGACACGATCGAATCGATTAGTTCACTTCGAGCTGTGCACGGAGAACCGCTCGTTCCACTGAGCGGGTGGCCGCGGCCGGTCCGTTCGTGGACGAACCTTCTGTATCACAACGAAATCGGCCTCCGCCCGGGCGAGCGGGGGCCGACTCCTACCTTGCCCGGCGACCGTGACCGGAGTCGCCGAGCGGGGTCACTGCTGGATCCACGCCAGCTCGGGCCGGAACCAGTACAGGTACGCGACCTCGACACCGTGGACATCCCGCGGGGTGATGAGGCTGGTGCGCGCGTGCCGCCAGAATCGGTATGCGGTGGTGTCGACGAGCTCGTTGATGGCGGTCTTATAGGCCCTCTCCACCGTCTCCGGATCGTTCGACGTGTGCGTCAGATCGAGTGCCTCGTCGACCGTGGAGTTCGAGTAGCCCGAGTTGTTGGACGAGCCGCCGGTACGGAACACCTTGTAGAGGTTGTCGGGATGTGCCCCGCCGAGCGAGCTGATGATCAGGTCGTAGTTCCCGGACGTCAACGCAGTTGCGAATGCCGCACCCTCGAGCGGCTCGATCCTCAGCTTCAGCCCGTCCACCCGCCCGAGCTGGGCCTGCAGCAGCTCGGCGGACTGATTCAGCACGGGGCTTCCTGCCGTCAGCACGTAGGTCAGTTCGATCTCACCGCCACCGTTGCGCGCCCGGTAATCGTCGATGAGCTTCTGCGCACCCTCGACATCCTGCGCGGGCCAGGCGGAGCCGGGATCGTAGAGCGGGCTGTCCTCGGGAGTGAAGCCGGTGGCCGTGGGCTCGTCGGGATAGACGGCGTTCATGATCTGCTCGTCGTCGACGAGCTTCGCGATCGCGGTGCGCACATCCGGGTCGGAAAGCGGTCCGCGATGGCTGATCCGCACACCGGTGCCGCCGAGCATCGTGGCCTGAGCGACGTTCAGGCCCGCGCTCTCGGCACGATCGGCGTACTTCTGCAGGGTGACGGCCATGACGTCGAGCTCCCCGGCCTGAAGAGCGTTGAAACGCTGGTCGTCGGCGGGGATCGTCTTCACCACCAACCGGTCGACGTAGGGTCGGGGCTGATCCCAGTAGCCCGGGTTGCGGTCGAGAATCATCTCCGTACCACGGGCCCACGACGTGAGCGCGAACGGTCCCGCGCCGACCGGGTTGTTGCCGAAGTCGGGGCCCTTCTCCCGGATCGCGGTGGGGGAGGCGATGAATGCAAGGGCTTCCGTCAGTGCGAAATCGAGTTGGTAGTTCACGCTTTTCGCCGTGACGCGCACGGTCGTCGGATCCACGACTTCCCAGTCGATCGTCCTGGCGACGGCTGCGCTGGGTGAGAGCAGTGCGGGGTCGAGGGCACGTTGCCAGTTGAATGCCACCGCTTCGGCGTCGAACGGCGTGCCGTCGGTGAAGACCAAGCCGGGCCGCAGCTTCAGTGTCCAGGTCTTGCCGTCCTCCGTCGTGAACGACTCCGCCATCCCGGGTTGGATCTTGCGCGTGTCGAGGTCGTAGTAGAGCAGCGCGCCGTACACCGCCTGGCACGGACCGACACCGATGCCGATCGCACACGTGGCCGGGTCGACGGACTGCGCCTCGGTGTTGAACGAGTAGACGAGAGTGCCGCCACGCTGGGGTTCGCCGGCCGGTTCGCCGGACGAGGGGGTATGGCCGCCGCCGCAGGCGGACAAGAGCAGGGCAGCCGCGGCGCAGAGGCTCACGGCTGCCGCACGTCGGGTTCGGAACTTCACAGCACACTCCTCGGTGACGCCGGCACCGTTGCGGGGGACGGGCGTCGGGCTGGGTCGGGTGCACCGATTAGGTCACGGCGTGCGGCGGCGCCTGAACCTTTTGTTCCACTGAGCGGGTGATCGGGTCGCCAACTCGACGAATCCCCGATTCGGTCGGGTATGCACTACCGAGCGATTCATCTATCCGATCGAATACTGCATACTCTCAGAAGGATTCGAAGTACGGTCGCGAGCGAGACTCGCCCGGGTCCCCGCACACACTCGACGCCGCGAACAGGCACGGCGCGACGGTCGCATTCTCAGACGGAGGAACATCGATGGCAACCAGCTTCGACCTGAACGGAAAGGTCGCCCTCGTCACGGGCGGCGGCCAGAACACCGGGCTCGGTATCGGACGCACGTTGGCCGAGTACGGCGCCACCGTCGTCGTCAACGACGTGATACCCGAACGCGCCGAATCCGGAGCTGCTGCGATCCGCGACGACGGTGGTTCGGCGATCGCGGCACCGTTCGACATCACCGATTACGAGGATGTCGCTACCGCCGTGAAGGCGGCCGAGCAGCAGGTGGGCCCGCTCGACATCCTGGTCAACAATGCCGGGCTGCCGATCGGCGGCCAGATGCTGCCGTTCCTCGAGTCGAAGCCGGAGCAGTGGCGCCCGTACATCGACATCAACGTCTACGGTTCGCTCAACATGATGCATGTCGTACTGCCCGGCATGGTGGAACGCGGATGGGGTCGAGTCGTGCAGATCTCGTCGGGATCGGGTTCCGTCGCGAGCCGCGGACTGGGCGGTTCGATGTACGGGGCGGGCAAGGCCGGCATCGAGGGGGCGGTGCGGCACATCGCCACCGAGGTGGGCCCGCGCGGCGTCACCGTCAACACCCTGGCGCTCGGTCTGATGGAGAAGCTGCGCGAGACGATCGAATCGGGGGTCTCCCCGGTCCTCAACGCCATTTGGCAGGGCAACATCATGCAGCACCTCGGCACGGGTGAGGACGTGGGTGCAGCATGCCTGTGGCTGTGCTCCGAGGCCGGCGAATTCATCACCGGACAGACCATTCACCTCAACGGCGGGTCCTTCCCCGGGCGCTGACCATCCGATACCCCGACCGACGGACAGAGGAACACGATGAACGAACTTCGAGGACGTGTCGCCGTCGTCACCGGAGGTGCAAACGGTATCGGACTCGGCTTGGCCGCCCGCTTCCTGCAGGAAGGCATGAAGGTGGTCGTCGCCGACAACGACAGCGGTGACCTCGCCCGGGCCGAAAAGGAACTATCCGAACTCGGTGAGGTGCTGGCCGTGGAGACCGATGTCGCCGATCCCGACTCGGTGCAGGCTCTCGCGGACGCGACGGTCGTCCGTTTCGGCGGGGTCCACGTGCTGTGCAACAACGCCGGCGTGGGCGGGTTCCAGCGGTTCGCGACGACGAGCCTGGCCACCTGGAACTGGACTCTCGGGGTCAACCTGTGGGGCGCCGTCCACGGCTGCCACATCTTCCTGCCGCTGCTCGCGGCGCAGGATGAGGCGTACATCGTCAACACGGCCTCGATGTCCGGGTTCCTGACCGGGCCGTATCTGCAGCCCTACACCGTGTCGAAGGCCGGTGTGGTGGCCCTGTCGGAAGCGTTGGCCAACGAGTTCGCCAAGGAATACCCGCACATCGGTGTCGCCGTGCTGTGTCCGGCATACACCTCGACGTCGATTCGCCACGACGAACGCAACGCCCCGCCTGGTCACGTGCCGCGTGCACAGGCGGACCCCGAACTCGCCGAGCTGCGTGAGACGGTGGATACGACGATCGAGCAGGAAGGTATCTCCGCTGCAGAAGTTGCCGAGCTCGTGGTCGCGGGCATGGCGGCACGCAAGACCCACATCTTCCCGCATCCCGACTGGTTGGACCGTTGGCAGGAACGCATCGACAAGGTCATGGCGCAGGCTTGACCGCAGAAAGGAGTCACGTGTGACCACGCTCGAACGCCATCCGATGATCCCCGTCGCGCCACCTTCCCTGATCGAGAACTTCTACACGCCCGAGGAAATCTCGGCGATCTTCTCGGTGATCCGCGAGAACGGACCGTGGCGTCTGATCCTCGCGCATCACTTCTCCTCCACCGAGGAGTATCTGGCGATCTCGGGAGGGAAGAACCGCAAACCCGATGCGCAGCTGTCCGATTTCGTTGCGCCGGTCTTCCGCGGCTTCTTCGGCAACGCCGGAGTGGTCTTCCATCCCGAACTGCACGACATCTACTTCGGTCGCAAACTTCTCGACACCGCCCGCGGGTTGCACGGTGCGAAGTACGGTATGGCGCACGATCTTTTCTTCAATCTGTGCGGCCCCTCGCACAGCTTCGACGCCGGACACTTCGACACCGGCAGCTTCCGCGGCATGGGATTGTTCAACACCCCGGTCTGGCTCCTCGCGATCATGTCGAAATCCGGTCTCTTCGACGAGTGGGAAGTCAAGACGGCGCAGGTCCTCACGTACTTCTACAACTCCGACATCGACGGCGGCTTCACCTACTGGCCCGACGGGCCCGACGAAAACCCCCACCGGCTCGCGGCGCCGTTCTGGAACACCGCGTTCCTGACCGACAACTCCCGGATGTACCACCGCCGCGAGGCCAACGGTCCCAAGGATCGGCGCGACTACCCCGGGCTGGACATCACCTCCGAGCTGCATGCCACACCCGACGATGAATGGTCGATCCGCAACGGGAGCAAGGAGATCGGTCGGTTCGGTGACGCCGACGTGCGAGTGCTCGTCCACTACACCGCGTTGCTGTTCGACGACCTCACCGACGTCCGGCGCTTTCAGGATCACACCGACGACCTGACGTCGGAGAAGGTGTTCGGCATGCTGATCGACGATATGCGATCCAAGGGGGCTCTCGTCGAAGAGCCGAGCGACCCGATGACCGACACCGCGTTCATTGCGCAACTCACCGAGTTCTACAAGATGGCACCCAGCCGGTATCCGTCGGAGGCACCGCTCGACGTGCGTAGTTGATTGGGGCTCAACGACTTCGGTGGGACAGGAGACCGCCTCGGGTTTCGGTTCGGGGCGGCCTGGGTCGTTGCGGGATCGGGGTCGCACGAACCGTCGACCACCCGGGAGTACGTGGTCGATCCCGGCAAGTTCGAGACCCCTACCAGCGCACCGGGTTCTCGAACTTGGCGGCCAACAACGCACCGATCTCGGCCATCGCGAGGCGTGCCCGCGCCGCGACAGCGGTCTGCATGAAGAAGCCGTGGGTCAGCCCCGGATAGCGGGTGACGGTGGTCTGTACCCGGGCCGCGACGAGCCGCGCGGCGTACCTCTCGCTCCAGTCGCGGATCGGATCGATCTCGGCGACGGCGACCACATCAGTCCCTCGTCGTGCGCCGGCTCCCAGCCGGGCTCGCCCCAGAACGCCTCCTTGAACGGCACACCGGCGTCGACGAGCCAGTTGTAGTGCTCCACGCTGCCTTCGCAGTACGCATCGACCTCCGCCTCGTCCGTCGCGGGTCCGAATGCGGCCTTCATGAAGGCCTTCATGTTGTCGACCGAGTCGTCGAATCCGCAGGCCTTCTGCAACGGGGTGCCCCCGCCGAGATAGATGAAACTGCCCGCCATCGATGCCGCTCCACCCCAGCCGCCGGACCGCTCAAGGACCAGTACCTCGGCCCCTGCACGCGCCCCTTCGATCGCGGCGGTGACTCCGGCGATTCCATAGCCTGCGACAACAACGTCCGCTGCGTGGTCCCACCTGGTGATTGTGGCTTCGGCGATCGGTCGGATGGTGTGAGGCATGTGGCCCTCCTCGCTGCGAGGTCGGTTCCGATCGAAGGTTCGTCGACACGATCCCACTCCGCTCTCGGGCGCGAGGGACCGCTCCGGCAGTTTTCTACAAGTTCTGCACGAGCTCGAGGAGGTGGCCCTCCGGATCCTTCACGAATGCCGTCACGAAGCCCAGGTCCGGCATCTTCTCGACGGGCCTTTCGACGGTCCCTCCGGCCCGCTCGACCGCAAGCACGGTGTCCTCGACGTCGGGGACATTGAATCCGAGCACGGCCTCGCCCGGCGCGGGCGTGGGGCGTTCGACGTAACGCCACAGGATCAGGGACGAGTCGTCGTCACGGCCGGTCGTGAGGATGATCTCCTCGACGGCGTCCTCGCCTTCACCGATCGTCAGCCGGGCCTTCTCCGTCATTCCCAACGCCGCGCGGTAGAAGGCGGCCTCCGCGGCCACGTCGTCGACGAAGATCTTGGTGAAGGCGAATCGCGTGTCGCTGCTCATGCGCGTCCTCGGGTCGTAGGGGCGACCGTAGGTCGCCCGCGGCGTTGTATCGGTCCATTGGGCCGCCCCTCGGATGAGGGGACAAGGCCTGGTTCCACTGAGCGGTCCACAGCATTTGTGGCGTAACGCAACTCGGCAATGCTGCGGCGGGAATCGTCATCGACAGGTGGGAGAAGAACTGTGGCGGGTGCAATGAGGTTCGACGGACGCGTCGCCGTGGTGACGGGGGCAGGAAACGGTTTGGGACGGGCGTATGCGGTGCTCCTCGCGCAGCGTGGGGCGCGGGTGCTCGTCAACGATCTCGGTGGGGACATCCACGGCACGGGGTTCGACCGGGAACCGGCGATGAGGACGGCGAAGGAGATCGTCGACGCGGGAGGAGTCGCGGAAGCCAACTTCGATTCGGTCGCCACGGGAGACGGTGGCAGGGCGATCATCGCCCAGGCGATGGACATCTGGGGACAGGTGGACATCGTCGTCAACAATGCGGGCGCCGTGATATCGCGCGGTCCGATCGACCAGAACACCGACGAGCAGTACCGGGCCGACCTGATGGTGGGGGCAGGAGGGACCTTCTTCGTGACGCGTGCTGTCTGGCGGCACATGTGGGAACGGAACTACGGCCGCATCGTCAACGTCTCCTCGTCGGCCTTCCTGGGGATGAGAAGTTCGGCAGGCTACCCCGCCGCCAAGGGAGCGACGTGGGGGCTCACCCGCAACCTCGCCTATCGTGCCGCCGTCGAGAACAAGGACATCAAGGTCAACTGTGTGATGCCCACCGCGGCGGCACGGATGACAGGGCTGATGGGGGAGACGATTTCCGCCGGAATGGCGAAGTACTATCCGCCGGAGTCCGCAGCACCGGCCGTCGCCTTCCTCGCGCACCACGACGTTCCCGTGACCGGGGAGATGTTCGCCGTCGGGGGTGACCATATGCGCCGGGTATTCGTCGGCGTCGGCAGGGGGCATCAGGCCGAACACGGTGAACTGTCCGTGGAACGGATCCGGGACAACTTCGGCGACATCATGAGCACCGGTGATCACATCGTCGCTCGGAACGCGTTGGAGAAGGCGATGCTCGATCCGCGTGTTCCCTGGGAGGACGGCCGCGGCTCGGTCTTCTAGATGGTTGATTCCTTGAAGGACGGCCGCTGACGGGATCGGTGGGGCGGTGGCCGAGGAGGTAGGCGGAGAGTTTCAAGATCAATGTGTGACGAAAGACCTCGAAACCCTCCTGACCGAACTCTATGTCCTGGTCGATGACCACGTCGCGCCGGCCCGCACCGGACGCGGCCGGCGGCCCCGGCTCTCCGATGCCGAACTGCTCACCCTCGCGGTCGCGCAGGTGTTGCTCGGGTTCGACTGCGAACGCCGCTGGATCCGGCACGCCCACACCGACACGGCTCTGCGTGCGATGTTCCCGTACCTGCCCGCCCAGCCGGGTTACCACAAGCGACTCAAAGCGGCACGGGGATTGTTGGCCACCATGATTCGGGTCCTCGCGCAGTTGTCGCCGTCGTGGCACGACGACCTGTGGATCACCGATGCCACCCCGGTTCCGTGTGGCATGTCGAGAGAGACGGTCAAGCGTTCGGACCTGGCCGGGTACGCCGGCTACGGCTACTGCGCCTCGCACTCCCGGTTCTTCTGGGGGTTCAAGTTGTACCTGGTGTGCGCCGGGGACGGCATGCCGATCATGTGGGCGCTGGCGAACCCGAAGATCGGTGAACGCGAGGTGGTCGCGGCGATGCTCACGCGCGAGCACCACCTGATCCGGTCCGGGCAGGTGCTGCTCGCCGACAAGGGCTTCTGCGGCAAAGTGTTCGCTGCCGAGACCGCCGCACTCGGTGTGCGGTTGCTGCGCCCGGACCGCAAGGACGAGACCTACCGCAACGGCAACCTGGGTGGGGTCCGGCAGTGGATCGAGTCGGTGAACCAGACCCTCAAAGGCCAGCTCGGGCTGGAGAAACACGGCGGACGCACCGTCGAGGGTGTGTTTACCCGCATCGCTCAGCGACTGCTCGCGATGGCTGCCGGGATCTGGCACAACTGGACCATCGGGAACCCTGCTAAACGATCCCTGATCGCCTACGACCACTGAGCCCGAACCAAGGAATCAACCATCTAGGGGCGCCGTGGTCCGCGGACCGTGACCGGCCGACTGTTCCACTCAGTGGTCGACGGTGCTGCGGACGACCCGTCCCCCGCTCAGGCTGACGGCACAGAGTTTTCGGAGATACGAGGAAGTACATGACTGGAGTGTTGACAGGTAGGACCGCGCTGGTGACGGGCAGCAGCCGGGGGATCGGCCGGGCCATCGCACAGCGCCTCGCTGCGGAGGGCGCCACCCTGGTGGTCACTGCGCGCGGCACCGAGCCGTCGGTGTCGATTCGCGACGGGGAGGCCACGGTGATCCCCGGATCGCTCGAAGAGACGGTCGAGTTGATCGAGGCCGCCGGAGGTGAGGCGCTGGCCATTCCGGCGAACCTGGAGGACGCCGACGCACTGGACACGCTGGTCGACCGCGTCGTCGAGTCCACCGGCGGCATCGACATCCTGGTGAACAATGCCGGGTTCGCGGACTACTCGCCGATCGAGAGCATGAGGATGGCTACGTTCGATCGGACGGTGGAGCACTACCTGCGCATACCGTTCGTGTTGGCGCAGTCGGCAATTCCACACATGCGCAAGCAGGGGGCCGGTTGGATCGTCAACATCGGTTCCTCGACCGGGCTGAGTCCCATCCGCCCGTTCCGCGAGTACAACAAGACCTCCGGCGACGTCGTCTACGCGTCGGTCAAGGCCGCTCTGCATCGCTTCACCCAGGGGCTGGCCGCGGAACTGCTCGACCACAACATCGCGGTCAATGCGGTCGGGCCGTCCACGGCGATCAGGACGCCGGGCGCTGCAGCCCTGCTCCCCGACGGGTACGAGACCGAACCGGTCGAGTATCTCGCCGAGACCGTCCTGGCGATGTGCACACTGCCGGCGGAGGACCGCACGGGTCTCGTGACCTTCAGCCTGCACTTTCCCTGGCACGAGAAGCTCCAGGTCAGGAGTCTCGACGGCCGCGACGAGCTGCCTCCGCTCGAACCCCCCGCCTGGGCGAACCCGAACATCAGCCCGTCGGGGCTGTGATGGTGGACCGAACGGCTCCCGAAGAAGTCGTGGACGAAGGGACGGGTGTACCGATGCAGGCCGCGGTGGAACAGGTGCGGGCGATCGAAGAGATCAAGAAGGTGTTTGCCGCGCGCCTGCGGATGATGGACACGAAGCAGTGGGACCTGTACGGCAGCGTGCACACCGAGGATGTCGTGAGCGAGACGTTCGGCGCACGCGTCGGAGACGATGCTTCGCAGCGACCGCGAGCGGTGGTGGGCCGCGCAGCGCTGCGGCACGCGATCGAGGGCGTCCTCGACGGGCCTGTGCCCGTCACGAGCGTGCACCACGGCCACACCCCGGAAATCAGGCTGACCTCGGACACGACCGCCACCGGCATCTGGGCGATGGAGGACCTGCTCTGGTGGACCAACGGCTCGGTCGAGGAGCACCTTCACGGCTACGGCCACTATCACGAGAGGTACCGCAAGGTCGACGGCCTGTGGTTGATCGCGTACCGGAACCTGACCCGTCTCCGGGTCGACCATACGCCGGGCTTCTTCGACTACCGACCCTGATCCGGCTACAAGGGCCGGGGACGCCATCCGTCCGCGATCGTCGACAGGGCACGCAGGTGGAGCGCCTGGAGCTCGTCGACCTCCGCTTCGCTGCCGCCGAAGAGCCATTCCAGGTACGCGGCGCGTGAGGCGGTCAGGACGAGTTGGGCAGTCACCTTGCGGACGAAGGTGTCGTCGCGATGGATCGACCATCGGGATAGGAAGTCGGTCAGGCTGTCGACGAGATTGTCCTCGGTGTTCTCCCATCGCAGGCGATATTCGGGCGTGGCCATGAGAACCTGCAGCAACCCGCGCCACTCGTGGGCACCGGCGGCCAGTTCGGCGGTGAGGGCGTGCACGAGTTCTGGAAGGACGTCACCGTCGCCCCCGGGCGACGCGTCGAACCGCTCGGCCAGGCTGGCCGCTGATCGCTCGAACAGCGGCGCGACGACGTCCTCCTTGGCAGCGAAGTGCCGGTAGAAGGTGCGTACCGACACTCCCGCGCGCTGTGCGATCGCCTCGACGGTGACGGACGTCGAGTGGTTCTCGAGGAAGAGATCGCGCGCCGCGGTCGCCACCGCCAGCCGAACGTCCGCATACCGTCGCTCGATCAGGCTGCTCGTGCGCTTCTCCGCCATGTTTCCTCATTTCCTGCTCGCCACTGGCACCGTAAGTGTCCCCTGATCTACGGCACAAATTGTCCGAAGCGTCCGCCGAACGGAACAACTGCTTCAGCGGCGCCCCGGATCGTGGCTAGCGTCCGGCTGTACAGCTCGGCCGTCGCAGTCCACGAGACCGGCGCGGGCGCCGACGACAGACAGGAGCGACACCGTGCCTCATCCGAACATCGACCCCGGAGACGTCGCAGCGCTCGTGGCGGGCTGGTGGTTCCACTACGACGAATGGAACCCCGGGGCGCTCCGGGCGCTGATGACCGAGGACATCGCGTTCAGCTGCGCGAGCGACACGGGAACCACCGACTACGAGGACTTCATCCGCGCCGACCTGCGCGGCGCGGACGACGTCATGGCGTGGAAGGAGGATCATCGGGCCAACAGCCCCTACCCCCTGCGCCACAACGGCACCAACGTCTTCGTCACCGGTACCGGCGACGGTGAGGTGACCTTCTGTTCGTACATCTTCGTCACCAAGATCGTCGAGGGGAAGCCGCACAACGTCTCGAGCGGCATCGTGCGCGGCGCGGTCCGCGCCACGGATGCCGGCCTCGCGTTCAGTCGCGTCGACGTGGTGCTCGACACCCAGGATTCCGTGCGCTACGCGGATCACCCGGCGCACACCCCCGCGGCTGTCTCCTGAGCCACCCCGATCCGCGGAAACCGAACCGACGGTGCGCAGCCGGCGCACCGTCGTCCTCCACGAAAGAGAAGACGTATGCCCCTCTCCCCGGAAGCGCAACAGGTCGTCGATGCTGCAGCCGATCGCCTCGGGCGGCCGATGCACGAGATACCGGTCGACGAACTGCGGGCCGCGCTCGCGGCCGGTGCTGTGCCGGCGACCACCCCGATCCGGCACCGGGTGGACGTCGTCGTGCCCTCCGCGTCCGGCGGGGTGCCGGTCCGGATCTACCGGCCGTCCGACGAGGCCGGCCTGCCTGTCGTGCAGTGGATGCACAGCGGTGGCTACGCCGTCGGCAACCTGGACCAGAACGACGAGTACCTACGCAAGCTGAGCATCGCGGCCGGCGTCGTGGTCGTGTCGGTCGACTACCGGCTGGCTCCCGAGCACCCGCATCCCGCCGCGCTGGACGATTGCCTCACGGTGTGGGAGTGGATCAAGGCCCGTCCCCGCGGACTCGCGTCGGCCGATGTGGACCGCGCGGTACTCGCGGGGGAAAGTGCCGGTGGAACTCTGACCTTCTGCCTTTCCCAGAAGCTGAGGGACACGGGGCGGTCCCTGCCCGAGGCGCAGGTCGCCCTCTACGGGACGGCGGCGATGCGAGTGACCAATCCCGAGCACGCCACCGTGCTGCTCTCGCCCGCCGACTGCCACTGGTTCTGGGACATGTACGTGCCCGACCGCGCCGAGCGTGATTCGCCGTACATCAGCCCCGGCACGGCCGACGACCTGCGTGGCCTTCCCCCCGCGTTCGTTGCGACCGCCGAGATCGACCCGACCCGGGACGGGACCGAGGAGTACGCGCGGCGCCTGCAGGCGGCGGGTGTGCCGGTGGAACTGCATCGGTACCCCGGCATGATGCACGGTTTCGCCACCATGACGGCGGCGCTGCCGCCGGCGCGCGACCTGTTCGAGCGGATCGTCGGCTGTCTGAACCGCGTGTTCGAACCGTCCCGATCGACGGCTTCCTGAATGCACACCACCCACGAGGAGAGAGACATGTCCACAGCAGAGGAACGATTCTCGACCGGCACCGCAGTGGTGACGGGTGGCGCGGCCGGCATCGGAGAAGGATTCGTCCGGCATCTCGCGCGGCTGGGCATGACGGTCGTGATCGCCGACATCGACGCGGACGGGGCACGGGCGGTGGCCGGCGACATCGTGGTCGCAGGCGGATCTGCGGAGCCGTACGGCGTCGACGTCACCGACCCGGATGCAGTGGAGGCGATGGCTCGCCACGTCTTCGACCGATTCGGCAGCGTCGAGCTGTTCGTGAACAACGCGGGTGTCGAGAACGCCGGTCTGCTCTGGGAGGTGAGCGTCGAGCGGTGGCGGAAGGTACTCGACATCAACGTCGACGGCGTCTTCTACTGCCTGCGGTCGTTCGTCCCGCGGATGATCGAGGCCGGCACGGCTGCGTGCATTGCGAACCTGTCGTCGGTCGGCGGGCTCAACAGCGTCGCGGTCCAGGCCCCGTACATCGTCAGCAAGCACGCCGTTCTGGCGCTGACGGAGTGCCTGCATCAGGAACTGTCGCTGGTCGGCGCCCCGATCCAGGTGTCCGCAGTGCTGCCGCACTCCATCCGCAGCCACATATTCCTGGCCGCCCAGCGGGACGCACCGACCGAGAACCCCACTGCGAACGCGGTGTTCACCGCGATGCAGCGCGCCAATGTCGAAGCCGGCCTGGACCCCGTGGACGCGGCGGTGCACATGACGGAAGCTATTGCACGGGGTGATTTCTGGGTGTTCTCGAACGACGAGGTGTGCACCTCGATGGCCGCGACCCGTGCCCGGCAGTTGCTCGAGCTCACGCCGCCGGCCGATCCGCGCCTGATGCTCGACCGCATGGGTGTGACGGCACCCGCGCGGGACGTGTTGTCCCACAGCTGAGCCCGCGGCGGACGTTCGCTCCCCGGGTCGGGAGTTCGGGATCGACTGCCCACTGACCGGACGGCGATCTGTCCCTCGGCGCAGGAGTGCGATTGGCTTGCCGCATCCGCTCGGTGTCCCACCGCGTGCCGAGCACTCGAATTCGCTTCGAGCATCGCTGATCTTCGATCGGAAGGATTCCAATGACCTCGACCTACACGACCGGTGGTGCCGGTTCCCTCGAGGGGTGTGCGGCGGACGATCTGGCGGCGGCCGTCGCCGTGTCGGACCCGGGCGCCCTGCTGATGTCGATGGTGCATGTCACCGGTGACGTGACGCTGGTCGACGAGTTCGAGGACCGGCTTGCGCGCGCAAGGGCCGAGTCCGGCGCGGCGTCGGGGACGCACTACGGCGTGCAGAGCGGAACTGTCGCGCTCGCGCCGGGCCAGTTCCCGCCGGAGGTGGCGGCGGCGATCCGTGAGAGGGCGGAGCAGGTGCTGGGGCAGGACCTGAAGGTGCGGCTCGCAGTGCCCGACGAGGCCCTGTTCCGGCGGATGGCCGCACTGTGCACGGTGACCGAGGTCGACGACGAGTTCGTCCCCCTTCTGTTGGAACAGGCCGGATTCGAGACCGGCCGACGGCGGGTGCCCGTCACCACGTCCCCGCCCGCCGACTTCGACGTCATCGTCGTCGGCGCCGGGATGATCGGCTTGAATGCCGCGATCAAGCTCGGCGAAGCGGGATTTCGGTACACCGTGTTCGAAGCGCGGGACGAGATCGGGGGGACGTGGTCGCGGAACACGTATCCGGGTGCGGCGGTGGACACTCCGAGCCACTACTACTCCTACTCGTTCGAGCTGAATCCGGACTGGACGCGGTACTACCCCAGCGGCCCGGAGTACCTCGAGTACATGCGTGGAGTGGCCGAGAAGTACGACCTCTACCGCAACATCGAGTTGTCCACCGCGGTGATCTCCGCGAACTGGGTCGAAGAGGATCAGAAGTGGGTGGTGGTGACCCGTTCCGCCGACGGTGCCGTCACGCGGCACACGGCGAGTGCGGTCGTCACCGCCCTCGGCATGCTCAACGCGGCCAACATCCCCGAGTTCGACGGGATGGACAGCTTCGAGGGCCGGATCGTGCACACGGCCGAGTGGCCGGCCGACCTCGACCTGACGGGCAAGCGTGTGGTGGTCCTCGGCACCGGCTGCACCGCGGTGCAGGTCGTGCCCAGCATCGTCGACGAGGTTGCGAGCCTCGACGCGGTGGTGCGCAGTCCGCACTGGATCGTGCCGGAGAAAGCCGTGGTCAATGACGTTCCAGAGGGGGAGCGGTGGGCGATGCGGCAGCTGCCGTACTTCCAGCAGTGGTTCCGCCTCAGGGCGTACTGGCTCGCGTCCGACAACCTGTATCCGATGCCGCGCATCGACCCGGAGTGGGCGGCCACCCATCTGTCGGCGTCACCCGTCAACGATCTCGTCATGCAGACGGCGCTCCGCTACCTCGAACGCTCCTTCCCCGACCGTGCGGACCTGAGGGAGAAGCTCACCCCGGACTTCCGTCCGTATGCCAAGCGGATCGTCAAGGATCCCGGCTTCTTCGCCGCGCTCGACCGCGACAACGTCACGCTGCACCGGGCGTCGTTCGCCCGGATCCATCCCGACGGGGTCACCACGACCGACGGCACGTTCATCGCCGCCGACGTGATCGTCCTCGCGACGGGCTTCAAGCTGGAATTCGCCTCGTTCATCGACATCACCGGTCGCGACGGACGAAAGCTGGCGGACCTGTGGCGTAACGGCGACGATCCACGTGCGTACCTCGGCATCCAGGTGTCGGGATTTCCCAATCTGTTCGTCACCGCGGGGCCGAACGCGGCACCGAATCACGGGGCCGGGCACAACATCACCAGCGAGGAGCACGTCCACTACCTCGTCGAGTGCCTGCAGTATCTCGTCGAGGAGGGGTATTCGGCGATGGACGTCCGGCCCGAGGCGCTCGAGGCGTACAACCGGAGGGTCGACGAGGCGCTCGACCGGACCGTGTGGGCGCACCCCGGCGCGGCGGTGACCGGGTACTACCGCAACAGTGCAGGCCGTCCGGTCACGCCGTGCCCGTGGCGGCTGGTCGACTACTGGACGATGCTGCGCGAGCCGGTGGTGGAGAACTTCGTCTTCACGCGGCCCTCGTAGGAGCCTGCGCATCTCCGAACCGATCCCGGATGCCCGCACCTGCCCGGCAGGTGTGGACATCCGGGATCTCGGTGTTTCGGAGTGCGTCCGGAGGTGGTTCCGGTGGACCGGGCTTGTGATGCGCTTCACAGCGTGGCACAATCTGCCAGGTAGGCAAATAGTGCCGTCCTGGGAGGTTCGCATGCCTGTGACCAATCGTGAAGACTCACCGAGCGCCACCGTCGATCGAGTGGTGTCGATACTGAGTGTCTTCCCCGGTGCCCGCTCGCTCACGTCGGCGCAGATCGCGCACCGAACCGGCGTTCCGCGCTCGTCGGTGCATCGCCTTCTGCAGCGCCTCGTCGAGCTCGGCGTGGTGGAACGGAACGGCTTCGAGTACCGCGTCGGCCTGCGGCTGTTCGAGCTGGGCAGCGCCGCACTGGAACGGCACTCGATCCACCGTGTCGCGCTGCCGTTCATGAACCGGCTCAGCCGGGCGACCGGCACCAGCGTCTACCTGGGCACCCTGTCCGGCGCCGACATCGTCTACACGGAGGGCATCTGGACGGACTGGGCCGGGTCCCGGCGCCTCGGCGTCTCTCATCCTGCGCATCTGACCGCGAGCGGGAAGATGCTGCTCGCGTGCCTGCCGGACGACGAACGGCCCGCTCTCGACTTCACGGCGACGCCGACTCGCACGCCGCACAGCATCACCTCTCGGCAGGCGCTGGAGCGCGAGCTGCACGAGATCCGGGAGCGGGGCGTCGCGGTGAACCGAGGCGAGGTCGTTGCCGGATCCGTGTCGTACGCGGTGCAGATCGGCCCACCCGAACTCGCCTCGACCGCGCTCTCCATCTGGGGTCCGGTCGAGTGCGTGCGTCCCGCAGAGATGATCGGTCACCTTCGTCAGACGGGACGGGCGATCTGGGAGGCGTCGCGTGACGGCTCGGTCCGCCGCCACGACGAACGCGTCGCGGCCCGGACCCGGACGGCGGCGCGAGCCGGTGAGCTGCGGGTGGCCGCCGGGCTGTGACCCCCCGGGGGCCGACATCCCGGTGGTCGGGAACGTCTGTGCCGCCGGCTCCGGATCTGACCTAGCGTCCACGGCACAACGAGGCGAAGGAGAACTTCAATGGCGACGAGTCCCGCACCGGCCGTGACCCCCGCCCACGACACCACCGTGGATCTGCTGGTGATCGGGTCCGGCACCGGTATGGCCGCCGCGCTCACCGCGCGCGAGCTCGGCCTGTCGGCGCTGATCGTGGAAAAGACCCGGTACGTGGGTGGCTCCACCGCCCGCTCCGGCGGCGCGTTCTGGGTGCCCGCCAACCCGGTGCTGCGCGAGGCCGGTTCGGGCGACACCCCCGAGCGGGGCCACACCTACGTGCGGTCGGTGGTCGACGGCTCGGCGCCGGCCGAGCGCGGCGAGGCGTTCGTCGATCACGGCGCCGCGACCGTCGAGATGCTCCGGCGCACCACGCCGATGAAGTTCTTCTGGGCCAAGGGCTACGCCGACTACCACCCGGAGCAGCCGGGCGGCGCCGCCGTCGGACGTACCTGTGAGTGCCGGCCGTTCGACACGTCGGTGCTCGGCGACGAGCGCGGCCGGTTGCGCCCCGGCCTGATGGAGGCGGGGCTGCCGATGCCCACCACCGGTGCCGACTACAAGTGGCTGAACCTCATGATGCGGGTCCCCCTCAAGGGATTCCCGCGCATCTTCCGGCGGCTGGCGCAGGGTGTGGGCGGCCTCGCGCTCGGCCGGCAGTACGTCGCCGGCGGGCAGGCGATCGCCGCGGGCCTGTTCGCGGGGGTGCTGCGGGCCGGGATCCCCGTCTGGACCGAGACGTCGCTGGTGCGGCTGGTCACCGAGGGCGAGCGGGTGACCGGTGCCGTCCTCGAACAGAACGGCCGTGAGGTGACCGTGACCGCCCGTCGCGGTGTGGTCCTCGCGGCCGGCGGGTTCGACCACGACATGGCCATGCGACGGAAGTTCCAGTCCGACAGGCTCGCCGACAACGAAAGTCTCGGCGCCGAAGGCAACACCGGCGACGCGATCAAGGTCGCCCAGGAGGTGGGCGCCGGCCTCGACCTGATGGACCAAGCATGGTGGTTCCCCGCCGTCGCGCCGACGGCCCCGGGCAAGCCGCCGCTGGTGATGCTGGCGGAACGGTCCCTGCCGGGGTCGTTCATCGTGGACCACACGGGCCGCCGGTTCACCAACGAGTCCTCGGACTACATGTCGTTCGGTCAGGTCGTCCTCGAGCGCGAGCGGGCCGGCGACCCGGTCGAATCGATGTGGATCGTCTTCGACCAGAAGTACCGCAACAGTTACCTGTTCGCGGCGGGGCTGTTCCCGCGCCAGCCCATCCCGGGCTCCTGGTACAAGGCGGGCATCGCGCACCGGGCCACGGATCCGGTCGAGCTGGCGCGCTCGATGGGGATACCCGAGGACGCGTTCGCCGAGACCTTCCGCCGGTTCAACGACGACGCCGCGTCGGGAACGGACTCCGAATTCGGTCGTGGGGGAAGCTCATACGACCGCTACTACGGCGATCCGACGGTCGAGCCGAACCCGAACCTGCGGCCGCTGACCGAAGGGCCGCTCTACGCGGTGAAGATGACGCTGAGCGACCTCGGCACGTGCGGTGGCGTGAAGGCCGACGAGCGGGCGCGGGTGCTGCGCGAGGACGGCAGTGTGATCGACGGTCTCTATGCGATCGGCAACACCGCCGCGAACGCGTTCGGCAACACGTACCCGGGTGCGGGGGCGACGATCGGTCAGGGCCTGGTGTTCGGGTACATCGCCGCGCAGGACGCCGCGCAGGCAGCCGTTCCCGCGAACGGATGACCCGGTAGCGGCGTTACCGCTCGCATTCGTCGATCACTGCCCGCACCACGGCGGGCAGTGCCGCGGCGGTGGCGGGCGACAGGCCGACGCCGTAACCGACCTCCGTCACCTCGAGGGTGTAGACCACGACCCGACCCGGGTCGACGCCCAGGATCCGGCTCAGCGCCCACGCCTCGGCGGGACCGAGGCTGTGCGAGCCGGCGTGTCGCGAGCGGCGGGCGAGACTCGCCTCCCCGATCTCGTGACGCCGGATCGCGCCGGGCGGACCGGTGCCGACGGTGGCGTCCACGACGACCGCCAACCGCGTCCCGGCCCACGCGTCCAGCATTGCCGTCGGCTCGCCGTCGGAGATCAGGACCCGCCATCCGGGCCGGGACCGGCCGACCTCCCGGGCCGCCGCGGGCCCGACGCCGTCATCGCGACGGTACTCGTTGCCGACGCCGATCACCACGAAGTTCGTCGCGATCACCCGCGGTCGATCGTGAGGTCGAGGAAGTGTGTGGCACACGAGATGCACGGGTCGTAGTTGCGGATCACCCGTTCGCACAGCGACGTCAGATCGGCATCGGACAGCTCCAGGTGGCCGGCGATCAGCGTGCGCAGATCGTGTTCGACGGCAGCCTGGTTCTGGGAGGTCGGGGGGACGATCACGGCCGAGCGGATCAGTCCGTCGTCGCCGAGCTCGTAACGGTGGTACAGCAGTCCCCGCGGTGCCTCGCTGACACCGTGCCCGGTCGCGGCGCGGGCGGCGACCTCGGTGCCGGGCCGGCCCGGACGCTCGTACCCGGCGATCAGGCGGAGCGCCTCCTCCACCGCATAGACGGTTTCGACGGCGCGAACAACGATGCTGCGAAACGGGTTACGGCACTGCGCCCCCAGTCCCGCCGCGTGTGCCGACTGTCGTGCGGTCTCCGACAGCTGCGCGGAGTTCAGGGTGTATCGGGCCAGGGGTCCGGTCAGGTACCGGCGCCCGTCGAGCCGCGCGTACAGGGCCGTCGAGTGCGGGACCTGGTGTTCGACCACATGGTCCGGGAACTGTGCTGCGGCGAAGGAGGATCCGGTCGACGACCGGATCTGCCCGTCCTCGATGGCGTAGCGGTCGGGCCGGTGCAGGGCGAGCAGGTCGTGATCGAGATCGACATCGGGAAAGTCGAACCCGGCCACCCAGCGGACCGTGTCGAGCGCGTCGTCGAGGGCGCGGCGCAGCCGCTCGGCGAGCGGGGCGAGTTCCGTGCGGGTCGGCGCGCGATAGAACCCGCCGATCCGCACGTTGACCGGGTGGATGGGCCGTCCGCCGATCTGCTCGAGGATCGCATTGCCGGCCTTCTTCAGGGCCAGCCCGCGTTCGAGCGCGCTCCGATGACGCTCGGCGAGGGCGATCGCGTCGGGAAGGCCGAGGAAGTCGGGGGCGTGCAGGAAGTAGATGTGCAGCACGTGGCTGGCGATCCACTCGCCGCAGTAGAGCAGGCGGCGCAGGTTCAGCACCGGCTCGTCGAGCTCGACCCCGCAGGCCTGCTCCAGCGCATTGCAGGCGCTGACCTGGTAGGCGACGGGGCAGATCCCGCAGATCCGGGAGGTGATGTCCGGAGGCTCGCGGAAATCCCTTCCCCGCAGGAACGACTCGAAGAACCGGGGCGGCTCGTAGATGTTCAGCTCCGCGCGCTGCACCCGCCCGTCGCGCACCGACACGTTCAGTCTGCCCTCGCCCTCGACGCGGGCGAGAGCACGGACCGTCAGCTCTCTACGGCTCCCGCTCACGGCGGTGCCTCTCGGCGAGCACGGGGGCGCCGACGTTGAACGTCGCGAAGGCGCGGTCGATGTCGTCGTCGCTCATGCCGCACGTGCGCAGCCACCCGGCCAGCGACGCGATGTTGGGGTCGGTCGTCGGCCCGAAACAGCCGTAGCAGCCGCGCGACTGCGCCGGGCACAGGGCGCCGCAGCCGGAGTGGGTCACCGGGCCGAGGCAGGGCGTGCCGTCGGCGACCATCACGCAGGTCAATCCCCGGCGCTTGCATTCGGTGCACACACTGGTGTTCGGGATGTTCGGCCGGCGGCCGGCCAGGAACGCGGTGATCACCTCGAGCAACTGGCGCCGGTCGATCGGGCAACCGCGCAACTCGAAGTCGACCGGCACGTGCGCCGCGATCGCCGTCGACGTCGCCAGGGTCTCGATGTACTCCGGGTGGGCGTAGACCATCGAGGTGAACTCGGCGACGTCGGCGAAGTTGCGCAACGCCTGGATGCCGCCGGCGGTTGCGCACGCGCCGATCGTGACGAGGGTCCGGGACCGCTCCCGGACCCGGTGGATGCGCGCGACGTCCGCGGCGGTGGTGATCGAGCCCTCGACCAGCGACAGGTCGTACGGACCGTCGTCGACGGCGCTCGACAGTTCGAGGAAATGGGCGATCTGCACCGCCCCCGACAGCGCGAGCAGTTCGTCCTCGCAGTCCAGCACGGACAGCTGACATCCGTCGCACGACGCGAACTTCCACACCGCGAGCTTCGGCCTGTCCATCACAGCTCCCGTACGTGCAGCAGCGGTCCGGCCACCGCGTAATCCAGCACCGGGCCGTCCCGGCAGAGCAGGATCTCGCCGAGCTGGCAGTGCCCGCACAGCCCGATCCCGCACTGCATGTTCCGTTCGAGCGAGACCCGGATATCCGGGGTCCGAATCCCTTTGCCCAGCAGCACCCGGGCCGAGAACCGCATCATCGCCTCCGGCCCGCACAGCAGGGCCGTCGTCCGCGCGGGCTCGAGGTCGAGCCGGCTGAGCGGCTCGGTGACGAATCCGACGGACCCGGACCAGCCCTGGACCGGCTGGTCGATCGTCAGCCGGATCTCCACGCCGCCGTCGGCCCAGTCCTGTAGCTCGCGCCGATACAGGATCTCGGCCGGCCGGCGTGCTCCGACCACGAGCACGACGCGCCGGAAGTCGCCGCGCGCGGCCACCGCGCCGAGAACGGCGGCCCGCACCGCGGCCAACCCCACCCCGCCGGCGACGATCACCAGGTCCCGGCCCGTGCACGACTCGAGGTCCCAGCCCACCCCGAACGGGCCGCGCACGCCGACGATCGCGCCGGGCTCGGCGTCGTGCAGGGCCCGGCTCACCGCACCCACCTTCCGCACGGTGTGGACCAGTTCCCCGGTCGTGTCGGTGGGATCCCCGCTGACCGAGAGCGCGATCTCGCCGACCCCGGGGGCGTAGAGCATCATGAACTGCCCGGGCCGGAACCGCGGTCGCGGCGCCCCCAGCGGGGCCAGCGACAGCGTCACCGCATCGGCGGTCTCGACGGTCCGCGAGCGAACCCGGTGGGCGCTGGGCAGCATCGGCGCGCCCGGCGCCGCTGCGGTGTCGTGCGCGAGGTCACCGAACATCGGGACCCGCATACAGGTCCAGCAGTCGCGCCCGGGTGGCCTGCAACCGCTCCAGGAGGGCCCCGAACAGGGCCCGCATCACCGTGTATCCGAACTCGGCGTCGGCCTCGCTCAGCGCCTGCAGCGCCGCGGCGTCCACCTCCAGAGCCGAGGTCGCAGCGGCCGCGACGGCCCCGTAATGCCAGCGGTAGGGCGGCGTCAGCCACGACCATCCCAGGACGTCACCGTCGACGAACGTGTCGAGGGTGACCTGGCCGCGGCCGGGCACCACCGTGTACAGATCCACCCGGCCCTCCTGGAGCAGCCAGCAACTGCGCGCCTCCCCGCCCTCGTGGAAGACGTGCTCCCCGGCGGCGAAGCGGACCGGGTGGGCGAGCGCGGCGATCCGATCCCGCGCCTCCGGGCCCAGCCCCGCCAGAGCCCGGATGCCGTCGAGCGGTGGGGTCGTCATCGGTGCCCGTCCGGTTCGTCGTCGTGGGTGGCGAGCGCGCCGGTGAGGCGGGCCGCCTCCGCGGTGATGTCGATGCCGACCGGGCACCAGTCGATGCAGCGGCCGCAGCCGACACATCCCGAGCTGCCGAACTGGTCGTGCCAGGTGCCGAGCTTGTGCGAGATCCACTGCCGGTACCGGCTCCGGCCGGACGCCCGGACGTCACCGCCGTGGATGTAGGAGAAGTCCGGTTCGAAACAGGACGCCCAGTGCTGCCACCTGCCGGCGTGCCCGTCGGCGAGGTCGGTGACGTCCTCCGTCGACGTACAGAAGCAGGTGGGGCACACCATCGTGCAGTTTCCGCACGTCAGGCAGCGATCGGCGACATCCTCCCAGACGTCCGCCTCGCGGGCGTCGCGGAGCATCGCCCGCAGGTCGACCTCGGGCATGCTCCGTCCCATCCGGTCGCCGGCCGCCGCCACCGCGTTGCGGGCCCCGGAGGTCTCGTCCGCGGTGGCGTCGCGGTGGGGGAGCAGGTCCAGGATGCGGGCGCCCTCGTCGGTCCCGACGTCCACGAGAAAACGGTGTCCCTGCTCGTCGACGCGTTCGGTCAGGCCCAGGTCGTACCCCGGGCCCGCGGCGGGACCGGTGGCCATCGAGGCGCAGAAGCAGACCTCGCCGGGTTCGGTGCAGTTGACCGCGACGACGAACAGCCCGCGGAACCGTCGCGCGGTGGCCCCGTCGGGATGGGCGCCGCGGGTCAGCACCGTGCCCAGGATGCCGATCGCGGCCAGGTCGCAGCCGCGGACGCCGAGGAACGCGTACCGGGTCTCGTCCGCGGGTGGGGGCCGGTAACTGCCGTCCGGCGCGGTCGACCACAGTTGCTGTCGTGCGGGGTGCAGGAACTGCTTCCACGACTGCGGACCCGCGGAATGGCCGAACACGGCGGTGTCGTCGCGCCGCCGGAGCCGATACCGCCCGGGTGCGGTCGACACGCCCCACCCGTCGGGCAGCTCTCGTCCCGACCCGAGCTCGTCGAGCACGATGGCGTCGTCGCGGACGGTGGGGCCGACGACGCGATATCCCTCGGCCTGCAGCACCTCGATCAGCCGGTCGAGGTGGGCGCGGGACAGGATTGCCGGCGTCGGGGGGTCGGCGTGCGAATCCGCAATACCCATGGCAGCTCCCGTGATTCGAACGGTCACGACCCGGCGCAGCCCTCACTCGTCGCGCTGGTGGCCCCCTCGAGTATCGTCGCGGGCGTACCGCCCGGTCAACCGGCCGGCCGTCGCGGCCCGGTCAGTACGGGTCGAACCGGACGTTCTCGGCGGGGGTCCCGGTCTCGACGAGCGTGTGCAGGGTCGCGCGGACCATCGCCGCGGACCCGCACACGAGCACCTGGTGGTCGCCGAACGCCCCGTAGGAGGTGACCACCTCGTCGAGGCTGCCCTCGAGCAGCTCGTCGGGGTGGAACCCGGGATCGCCGACGTGGGCGACGATGCGGTCGTACCACTCGTCGGAGATCCCGGGGTCGTCGACCGACTCGACCACCGGCACCACGGTCAGCCACGGCAGCGTCTCGGCGAGCAGGATCAGCATGTCGGCGGCGTACAGGTCGCGGGGCGTGCGGCCGCCGACGAACAGGAAGGTCTGGGGCGGGTCCGGCCGGCGCGCGACGTCGAGGATCAGCGCCCTCAGCGGGGCCAGGCCGGTGCCGCCGGCCACCATGATCACGATGCGGCCGGAGTCGTCGACGTGCAGGTTGCCGCCCTGCGG
Organism: Rhodococcus sp. M8; assembly: GCF_015654185.1. Lineage (NCBI taxonomy): Bacteria > Bacillati > Actinomycetota > Actinomycetes > Mycobacteriales > Nocardiaceae > Rhodococcus > Rhodococcus sp. M8. The sequence goes on along the minus strand of NZ_CP064065.1, from coordinate 2,350,269 downwards.
CGCGCCGATCGTCCACACGTCGCCGGGCCGGGTGGCGGTGACGATGCTGCCGCTGACCCAGCCGCCGGGGACGGTACGGACGTGGAACTCGAGCTTGCCGTCGAGCGACGGGGGCAGTGCGGGGGAGAGGCGGCGCGGCAGCCGGGGATGCTGCGGCACGGTGACGTCGACGTACTGCCCGGGCGCGAACGGCACCATCGCGTCGTCGCATTCGAGGCGTACCACCGCGACGTCGTGGCGGAGCCGGTGGTGCTCGACGACGGTCGCCGACCACACCGTGTCGGGGGTGTGCAGGGTCTGTCCAGCCGGCTGCATGGTGTGACTCCCGGTGCTCGAGCGTGAAGGTGGCCCCACTCTAGGGACCGCTCCAACGCGGCTTGCACGCGCCCACCGCGACCTCGCCACAGACGATCAGCGACTCGTGCGTCCAGCGCGAGCACTGCTGCGCCAACTGCTGGGGATCGAGTGTTTCGGTCACGATCGTGAGTTCTCGCGAAACAAGCTCGGCGCGTCGGCCGAAGCCGGATCAACCGTTATCCCGAGAGTCCCTGACGTGTTGGAGGACGCGCGTCGAATGCGGGAAGGCGGCCGAGGACGGGAGTCCATTCGTCGATTCGGTAGTGGGGAACGAGGCCGTGGACGACAAAAGGATCGTGGGTCAAGAGGGAGTCGACGGTGTCGACGGTGTCCGACTCGAGGAGGATGAGGGCGCCGGAGTCGTCGGCGTAGGGGCCGCAGGCAATGACGGTGCCGCGGTCGACCAAGGCGGCGAGCCATGTTCGGTGTGCGGCTCGATAGGTGTCCCGGCCGGTGGCGGTCTCGGCGGTGTAGGTGTAGTCGACGACGAAGAGCGGCATGTTCTCGGGTTCCTTGTCGGGCCGGAGGTGGTGGCGAGTGGTTTTCGTGTGGCAAGCAGTGGGGCGGACACCGAGTCCCGGTGTCCGCCACACTGCCTGCCATGTGTGCGTGAAGTGCTTCAGCTGAGCAGTTCGTAGAGCAGCAGCGCGGAGAGCGACAGGATGGCGACGAGGCCGGCCGCGGCGATGGCGTTCTTCCACCAGGTGTTGCGCAGGGTGCCCATCAGATCGCGGTTGTTGCTCATCACCAGCAGCAGAACGCCCAGGAGAGGCGCAATGAGAACTGTCAGGGCTTGGGCAACGATGATGAGTTGGACCGGGGACTTGGTGAACAGCAGCGTGATGGCCAGGCCGAAGGTGAGGATTGCCGCACTGGTGAGTTTTGCTGTCGGGGTGCTGGGCGAGGGGCCCTTGTCCAGGGCGTCGGAGAGCATAGTGCCGCCGGCGGTGGCGTTGGCGACCATCGAGGAGAACGCGGCGCCGGACAGGCCGAGGGCGAAGATGGTGGATCCGACGGGGCCGGCGATGGGTTCGAAGACTTTGGCCAGGCCGGTGAGGGTGGTGGCTTCGGTGCCGGTACGGCCGAGGACTGCGGCGGCGACGATGATGACGAGGCAGGTCATGATGCCAGGTGCCACGATGCCGGGGATGGTGTCGGCGATGGTGGTCCGCCGGTAGTCGGCGGCGGAGCGCTCGCGTTCGTGGGTGCCGTAGGCGGTGAAGAAGGCAGCGTTGAGGGAAAAGTTGGTGCCGACGAGGGCGACGATGAGTAGTTGTCCGCCGGCAGGGATGGTGGGGACGGCGCCGCTGAGGGCCTGATACCAGTCCGGCTCGGCGATGACGGCGCTGAGGACGAACGTTGCCGCCATCAGGGCGACGATCACCAGCAGCACCCGTTCGACGGTGCGATAGACGTTGCGGAACAGCAGGATCAGCCCGACGAAGGCTGTGCAGATCGCCGACCACAGCAGTGGGGAGCCCCCGAAGACCATGGACAGCCCGAGGCCGGACCCGACGGCATTGCCGACGGAGAAACACAAGGTAATGAGGAAGACGCCCGCACCGGCCGCCACGCCGACACGACGGCCCAGGACGTCCTTGACCGAGCTGATCATCGATACCGGGGTGCGGATACCGAGGCGCACGCTCATGTCGGCATAGACGAGCATGAAGGTCGTCGACAGTGCGATGACCCAGATCAGGGAGTAGCTGTATGCGCTGCCGGCCTGTACGGCGCTGGCGAGGTTGCCGGGGCCGAACTGCCATGCTCCCGCGATGAACGCCGGTCCGGCCATTGCCAGGGTGCGAACCCAGCTCCGTTGGGGTCGGGGCCGGCTCTGTTGCGGTGAGGGGCTGCCCGCGACCACTGGTTCGCCTCCGGGGGCCTCGGTGGAGAGAGAAGTGTGCTGACTCATCGACGAGCCTACTTTCTGGTGCTCGAACCGCGGGCGGACGGCTGCGTGGACGACGAGGAGGTCGTGCGGGCGCTGACGGTTCGACGGGAAGGTGACCACGGATGCACGAGTGTGGTGCCGGTGGCATGTGGTGGAGGTCGGCCGGCCCGCCGGGCCGTGTGAGCGGCGGGCCGGCCGAACCTGTGCGTCACGCACAAGCGGTGACGGCCGGGAACGCGGAATGCGGATGGTCCGTCGGATGCTGACGGCGCAGCGATGAGGGTCAGGCGAAGGCGGCGACCGACCCGAGGCCGGCCGACTGCAGCGCGGCCGCGATCTCGGCGCCGGCGCCGGCGGCCAGCGGCAGCAGCGGAGAGCGGACGGTGGCGTGCTCGAGGATGCCGCGGGCGACGAGGCCTTCCTTCAGGGCGACGGTGCCTTCCATGTGGGAGCCGCGGTGGTAGACGTTGGCGGTCACCGGCAGCAGGCGGTCGTGGAGGGCGCGGGCGGCGGGGTAGTCCTTGGCCTTGCCGGCGGCGATGAGCTCGACCAGCGGCTCGGGAGCAAGTCCGCCGTAGCCGACGAGCAGGCCGTCGACGTCGAACACGGTGTGCAGCAGGTACTCGTCGTGGCAGCTGAGGATCTGCAGGTCCGGGTTCTCCTTGCGCAGCACCGGGATCTCGCGGTCCCAGCGGCGCATGTTGCGCACGCCGTTCTTGGTGGCGAACACTCCTTCTTGGGCGGCGATCTCGAGCTGGGTGTCCAGGTTGTACGTGGCCTTGGTGGCATCCGGGTACTGGAACAGGATCAGCGGAAGCCCCGATCCTTCGTAGATGGCCTTGTAGCGGTCCTGCGGAGCGCCGTCCTGGTAACCGAAGCGCAGCCACCCGTGAGAGGGATAGACCAGTCCGGCCGAGGCGCCGGCATCGACGGCTCGCTTGGCCTCCTCCACCGAGACTGCGGTGCCCTCGCCCGTGATGCCGGCGATGATGGGCAGACGGCCGTCGACGGAGTCTTTGAACGCGGCGATGACGCGCACCTGCTCGTCCTGGGTGAGGAACGTGCCCTCGCCGGCGTGGCCCAGGACCACCAGGCCCTTGACACCGTCGACGCTGCCGAGCCACGAGCCGAGGCGCTGGATGGCGGCGTAGTCGACGTCGCCGTCACGGGTGAACGGGGTGACCGGTGCAGGGGTGAGGCCGCGGAGGTCGAGTGTGCTCATGATCGCTCTTTCCTGGAAGTATGACGCTTCTTTGCAAACGTTCCCGGGAACGTTCCCGTGAACGATTTCATCGTGCGGTACGATCGGTCTCTGTGTCAAGGGTCACTCTCGACTCGGGATGTGATCAGCCGGCCTTGGCCGGGCAGACGAGGGCCAACGCGGTAGACAGGGACGATCATGAAGACGAACGGGAACGCGGCAGAGAGCAGGCACAAGGTCGTCACGCTGCGCGAGGTGGCCGAGGCTGCCGGCGTGAGCACGTCGACGGTGAGCCGGGTGCTCGACGATCGGATTCCCCCTTCGCACTCACCGACGGCCCAACGCGTCCGCGAGGTCGCCGCCGCCCTCGGCTACCGGCGCAACACCTTCGCCTCCAGCCTGCGCCGTGGCCAGACCGCCACGATCGGTGTGCTCGTCCCCCGGCTCAGCGATACCGTTATGGCCCTGATGTACGAGGCGGTCGGGCGGGCCGCGAAGCGACTCGGCTACTTCACCATGGTTGCCACCACCGGCGACGACCCCGCCGACGAGCAGGACGCGGCGCATTCCCTCCTCGGCCGCAACGTCGACGGGCTGATCATCGCCTCGAGCCGCCGCGACGATCCGTTACCCCGCCAGCTTCGCGAGCAGAACGTGCCCCATGCCCTCGTGTTGCGCACCGACGGCATCAGCCCGTCCTCGATCGGCGACGACGAAGCCGGCGGATACCTCGCCACCCGGCACTTGATCGACCTCGGGCACACCGACATTGCCGTGCTGTCGGGACCGTTGTTCACCTCCACCGCCGCCGGCCGCCTTGCCGGTGCACAGAAGGCCCTGCGGGAAGCCGGGATCGAGGTCGATCCGGGCTGGATCGTCGAAACGGGATTCGGCATCGAAAGTGGAGAGGAAGCCGGACGGCGGCTCTTCGCTTCCTCCGTGCGCCCAACGGCCGTCTTCGCCGCCAACGACAATCTTGCCCTGGGGGTCATGGCGGCGGCCCACCAGAGGTCGCTGGCTATAGGCGACGACGTGGCCCTGGTGGGCTACAACGACATCCCGTTGTCGCAGCGCCTCCCGGTTCCGCTGACATCGGTACGGACGCCGTTCGATCAGATCGCGGCTACCGCACTGGATTTGATGCTCGCCGCCGGTCCTGTCGGCACTCCGATCCGCCGAGCCCTGCCCACGCTGATTCCGAGACAGTCGTCCGGCCCGCACAGAAGCGCCGCATCCGCGCTCTGATCCGGACACCGGCGGCACCCGACCGCATCGTGCGACAGAGCCGCCAGGGGGCGAGGCGACGGCAAGGCGCAGCCGCGGCGATCAGCGGAGTGGACCCGCCGCAGCAGGGTATACACCTTCGAGCATTCGCCGGTGTGTTCGCCCCGACGATGCAGATGCTGCCCTGTCTTCGGGCCCGGCGGTGTGCCGCCACCCGCCCGGCGGCGTTGCAGGGCAACCGCTCGCCCCCGAAACGGGTGAGCCTCAGGCGCTACCACGCTGTGTGAGATCGACCGGGTCGCGATCGGTGAACGTTCGCCGAGGCGATGCGCGTCGGCAGCGCGGCTCAGCGCGACCCGGCAACTGCTACGCCGAGACATTCGATCTCCGGATGAGGATCTCGACGTCGGCGTAGCGAGTGGTATCCGTCGACGAGGACCATCGGGATGCGACCGGACCGCGTCCGGAATGAAACATGTTCCAATTTCGGTGTCGATGTGGTTATGGTGACGAAGGCGGCGGCCCGTCGCGCCCAGCTGCCGTCACGCCGCCCACGACCGGAAGGACGCTCAATGACCGAGGAGTACGCCGACCTGCATCGGCCCGTGTTCACCGCGGACCTGCTCATCACCGCCCTCGAGCGCAGCGCCGAGAAGCCGGCCCTGTACCTCGGCGACGTCGTGCTCACCGGCGGGGAGATGCGCGACGAGATCAGCCGGTTCGGGCAGGCACTCGCCTCGGTCGGGGTGGGGCAGGGATCGTCGGTGGCGATGCTGTCGAAGAACCGCCCCGAGGTTCTCATCTCGATGGGCGCGACGATGGTCGCCGGCTGCCGCAACAGCGCGCTCAATCCCATGGGTTCGCTGTCGGACCACCTCTACATCGTCGACGACGCCGCCATCGAGACCCTCATCTTCGATCCGAACCACTTCGAGGAACGCGCCGCCGAACTGAGGGCACAGGTGCCGACGCTGAAGAACGTCTTCTCCCTCGGCCCGTCGGAGGTCGGCACCGACATCCTCGCCCTGGCCGCACAGTTCACGCCGCAGCGGCTCGTCGCCGCGCCGGTGGCGGCCGAGGACACGTCGAGCATCGTCTACACCGGCGGCACCACCGGCAAACCCAAGGGCGTCATGGGCTCGTTCCGCTCCGGCGCGACGCTCACCCAGATCCAGATGGCCGAATGGCAGTGGCCCGACGAGCCGCGCTTCCTGATCTGCACGCCGCTCTCGCACGCCGGCGCCGCGTTCTTCGTCCCGACGCTGCTGCGCGGCGGATCCCTCTACGTGCTGCCGTATTTCGAGCCAGGCCTGGTGCTCGAGACGATCGAGAAGCACCGCATCAACGCCACCATGCTGGTGCCCACGATGATCTACCTGCTGCTCGACCACCCCGATTTCGACCGCCGCGACCTGTCCAGCCTCGAGACCCTGTTCTACGGCGCGTCGGCGATGTCCCCGGCGCGGCTGCGGGAGGGCATCGAGCGGCTGGGCCCGGTGTTCTTCCAGTTCTACGGGCAGAGCGAATGCGGCATGACCATCTCCGTGCTGCGCAAGGAGGACCACCTCGCCGACGATCCGGAACGCCTCGCCACGTGCGGGCGGCCGGTCCCGTGGCTCGACGTGCGACTGCTCGACGACGACCTGAACGAGGTGCCGCGCGGGGAGCTGGGGGAGATCTGCGTACGCGGGCCGCTGGTGATGAAGGGATACCTCGGCAAGCCCGCAGAGACCGCCGAGGCGCTGCGGGGCGGCTGGCTGCACACCGGCGACGTCGCCCGGGCCGACAAGAACGGCTTCCTCACCATCGTCGACCGCAAGAAGGACATGATCGTCACCGGCGGATTCAACGTCTTCCCCCGCGAGATCGAGGACGTCATCTCCGCGCATCCGGCGGTCGCGTCCGTCGCGGTCGTCGGCGTGCCCGACGCCAAGTGGGGTGAGGCCGTCAAGGCGTGCGTCGTGCTGCGGGAGAACCAGTCCGTGTCCCCCGAGGAACTGATCGAGAAGGTCCGTGCCGCCAAAGGCTCTGTTCACGCCCCCAAGTCGGTGGACTTCGTCGACGCCCTGCCGCTCACCCCGCTGGGCAAGCTGGACAAGAAGACTCTGCGCTCATCGTACAGATAGGCGGAACATTCGTTTCGCAACCGAGGCAGGTTGTGCGGCGGGTAGAAACCGACGTCGGATCCTCACGAACACGGACGTCGAGGCTCTACAACTCGCGGCATCCGTAAGTGTTCCGTCCCTCGGAGCTGCAATGAGTTCGGAAATCGGCCCACCGAACACTGGCGTTCGGTTTCGTTCGGGAGGATATTCGAACGGTGGGGATTGCAGTCCGGTGCCAGGGGTGGATCCGAAATGCCAACGTCGGAAATTTTGAGGGCAAAACTTCGAGTGCCCCCTCAACGTGGGTTGCGGCGAGAAAGGTTGTTGAAACAATGCTACGACGAGTTGACCCCCGTGGTCGTCGTCGTCGGTCCGGCGGGATCAGGGAAATCGACATTGTTGTCCCAGGTCGCCGCGTCGACTGACTCCCCGGTCGGGTGGTATCGGGTGACCGAGGACGACTCGACCGAACATGCCTTCGGTAAATATCTCTGCGCTGCTGCTCGGCAAATGGGCGTTGCTCTCGACCCGGAAACGAATTCGATCGACGCTGTTCTCGGCGAATTGGACAAAATCGGCGACGTCGATGCATTGTTGATCATCGACGATGCTCACGAGATCGCCGATAGTGGCGCCGAAATGGCACTGGGTCGTTTCGTCGCATTGCGCCCTCCTCGTCTACGCATCATCCTCGGAACGCGGCGCACCCTGGAAATCAACTTACCCCGACTCGTTGTGTCGGGCGAGGCTCGCGTGATCGATCAGGACCAGTTGCGATTCCGGTCGTGGGAAGTGGAAGAGCTGTTCGCAACCTTCTACGGCGAGCCACTCTCGCCTGAGCCGGCAGCCAGACTGACGCGCCGGACAGGAGGATGGGCAGCAGGCTTGCAGCTGTTTCATCTCGCCACGTCCAAACTCGCGGACTGCGACCGGCAGCGTGCCGTCGGCCACCTCACGGGGCACTCCAGACTCGTCCGGGCGTACCTCGCCCGTAACGTTCTGGCGGAACTGCCGGCCGATCAGCGATGGTTCATGACGCACACCGCCTCGCTCGAGCTCATGACACCTGCCCTCTGCGACACTTTGCTGGGAATCAGCGACAGCGGGCGCATTCTTCAGCAGTTGACCGAACATCAGCTGTTCACCGAGTGCGACGACGTCGGTCGGACCTTCCGGTATCACGAGGTGCTCCGGACATACCTCGAGCTCGCATTGCTGGAAGCCAACGGGGAGAGGGAAACCAAGGCGTGGTACCTACGGACAGCCCGGGTGTTGGAGGAGGCCGGCGAGCACCGACATGCCGCCCACGCCTATGCCAAGGCATCGGACTGGGCGGCGGTCTCGCGACTGGTCCGACACGCAGCCGGCTGCACCGTGCCGATAGGGAACGACGATCCCCTTATTACATGCAGCGAGTGGCAGACCGATCCGTGGCTGGCACTCGCGTTGGCGCGCTTGCGCGTGCGGGAGGGGGCCATCGCCGAAGCCGAACAAGTCTATCGAGCGGCGCGCGAGTTGCTCGACGACCCGGAGTTCGTCGCACGGTGCGAATCCGAGCGGCGCGAACTGCTGGCATGGCTGCCGGGAGCGTCGGTCGACGCGCGACTCCTGCAACACTGGCTCGGGCCCTTGCGGGCCGCATTGCGGGCCCCTAACACTGGGCGCGCCGCAACCGAACCAGGAGCGCCGAAGGCGCGATTCGTAGAGGGGATGTGCGCCCTCAGCGCGGGCGACATCGCCTCGGCCAGAGAGGCAATGGTCGAGGCGCAAGCCGCGGACGAGCCGATTGCCGCGATCTCGTCACGGTTGGTGGTCACAATCGTCGATGCGCTTCGCGGAGCGATGCCAGATCCTGCGGTAGTGAACGATCTGGCATCGAGATGCTATCGGGAGGGCCTGCTGTGGCTCGAGAGAGTTTGCCGCGGCCTGCAGGAATTGGTGCTCATGCGGGACCTTCCCGCCGAGTGGCGCGCCGACATCTGCGAGGAAATGTTGGTCGAGTGCGAGAAGGTCGACGATCACTGGGGCGCTGGACTGCTGACATTCGGGCTCGCGCTCGTCGCGCTGCACCGACGTGACCCGACGGCGTTCGATCGGTTCGAAGATGCGGCACGCCGCTTCGAGCGCCTGAATGCGCCGGTTCTCGTGGTGTGGAGTCGTGTCCTGGGGCTGAACCCGGCCGCCCTCGACATCGTCGCCCGGTCGAAACAGGCAGCCGCCGCCGCGCACGGCGTCGGACTGTACCGAGCCGAGATGATGGCATTGTCGTACGCAACAGGCTACGACAAGAGTCGCTCTCCCACTCTCAAAGAACTTGCGCCAATGACGGCCCATCAGACGGATCCGATCCGCGGTGCCGTGCTTCCCGCGATCGGGATCTTCTGCTTCGGCGGATACCGACTGGAGGCATTCGGACAAATCGTCGACCTCACAGGTCTCCGGCCCCAGGCACGGATACTGCTGCACCTCCTGTCGATGACCCCGAACCTCGATTACCACCGGGAGGTGCTCGAAGATGCGCTGTGGCCCGGTGCCGCGCACGAGGTGGCATGCCACCGATTGCAGGTCGCAGTCTCGAGCGTGCGAGGTCTGCTCGGTGAGTACGGGATGACGCTGCAGCGCAGCGACGAGTCGTATCGATTGGCGACGCCCGGGTATGTCTTCTCGGACGTGGTCGAATTCGAACGCGCGTTGTCGAATGCCGCCGCCCGAACCGACCCGGAGGCGGCACGTGACCGGGTGGCATCCCTCGAATACGCGCTCACTCTCTACACCGGCGACCTCCTCCAGGAGGATGGTCCCGCGGAGTTTGTGGCCTCCGAGCGACATCGGCTGCGCAGTGCCGCTGCGAGCGCAGCCGTGGGACTCGCCGAGGACTATGTGGCGCTCGGTGACAGCGTGAAAGCCGACATCGCTGCCCACCGTGCGGTGGATCTGAACCCTTATCAGGATCGGCCCTGGTGGATCATGGTCGATATCCGCGAGAAGGCCGGCGACATGAGCGCCGCCGAACAGGTACGACTCGACCATCGACGGGTGCAGGAAGAACTCGGTCTCGTCGAGAGTTGATCAAACGGCGCCTCCGGAAATCTCGACTCGGTGCGGAATATGTGCAGGCTTGACCGCCTCGACCAAGGCGTCGAATCGGCGTTCGTCGACCATCCTCGGGTCGGTGACGGTCAGGCGGACGACAAGATAAGGATGGGGACTTCCCGGTGGTGCGACACCGGCCGTGGTGGAACCCACGGTCCCTCCGGACTCCTCGATCTCGGGCTCGAGGTCGAACACGGCCGCTACGGCCTCCCTGATCCCGTGCACGGTTCCGAGAACCGCCATCGTCCGGACTCCTGCGGCGATGAGGTCGCGTCGGCGGGATTCGGATTCGTGGCCGTCGAAGGCGAGTCCGATCCAGCCGGCGAGCCAGCCGAGCATGTCCTCCGGCGTGGTGTGTGGGTCCAGGTAGGCACAGAACGAATCGAGGGTCGCCAGTATCGGCGCGAGGACCTCGTCGAATGCGTCGCACAGCTGTTGTGTGCGCGCATCCTGTCGATACACCGCGGGCATTGTCTCGACGAGTGGTCGCGGGGACGACAGCGCTGCGACGGTGCCTCTCATGCTGTCATCACCACCTGGTGGTCGTACGAGTAAACGAGCGTGTCCGCGGCCAGCGGCAAGACCGATGCGCGTTCTCCGCGACTGCCCGTGACGGGATCCGCGGGATACAACCGGATCGACGTGCTGCTCGACATCTCGAAGCCGGGCACCGCACTGATCGCCGCGGCGATCTCACCGTCGCGCACCGCGCGGCCCAGCGGCCAGCCTCGGCCGTCCCGTCCGCCACGCAAGGGGTCGAGATAGCGGTACAGGACATCGAGCAGACCCGATTCGACTTGGGCGGCAGTGAATCCGGGTCCCGGGCGCACGTTCACCACGACGACCGTCACGCCCCGATAGACCGGTGGTTCGATGATCAGACGGGTACCCACGAGCCGGCGTTCGTCGAGATACCGCCGGATTCGCTGGACGGTGTCGTCCGGGGGTTCGAGATCGGCCAGGGCGATGTGTCCCGCATCGTCCGGACGGACGTGGGGAACCAGGAGGACCCGGACCACGCCCGCCTCGGACGCGTCATTGGACGGAATACAGTGCACACGCGCGGTCTCCGGCGCGACCTCGCGTGTCAACTCCTCGAAGTCGCGGGCGGTCACCGCGCGCCCGCGGGAACGCAACAGCAACGGTCCGCGGATCTTGAGTTCCTCCAGGGTTTCCGGGGGTGCACCGCCGATCGCCGGGCCGCGATTCTCGATTCGGGAGATATAGGGCACGCTCGTCTTCAGCACCCGGATCCGTCCGGTCGCGACATTCCCTTCGGCGCCGCCGCCCGTCCGATATGCGGCCATGCGTATCGCCGACGATTTCGCCGGCACCGAACCGTACCGCCGCAGGGTCCCGTCGGCCTGACGCAGGGCGGGACCGAAGGACACCTCGCCGGTGACGGCGTCGACGTGGAACACCTTGTCCTGCGCGGTCGATTCGGCGAAGTGTTCCACGTGATGCCACCGCGACTCCTGGCCGGCGTCGACGACCACCATGCTGCATCCCGGCCACCGCAGGACCGGCGTGTGCCGCACCCGAAGGTGCTGGTCGGCAGCACCGTCGGAGACCCCGAGGAACTCGTCGTGCACGACACGGGCGTGGATGACCGGAGTGGTGCCGCCGATCGTCCGGGCGGTGATCTTCCGGATGCGGGGAGGTTCGGAGTAGGTGCGTTCGCCGCTCTCGGTTTCCCGCAGCCGGCAGCGGATCCACGCCCGGCGCACGCCGGCGAACACCGATTCGGTGTGCTCCGGGGGGACGTGCAGGACCACGTCGCCGGGCTTGTTCAGGCCTCCCGTCTGGTCGCGGTCGACCTCGCAGCGCTGCCAGCCGGTGGGGGTCCTGGCCTCCCAGACCCGCGGTGGTCGTCGTGGATCGACACCGATGCCGGAGACCTCGCAGTCGATCCGGAACAGTACCGCGCAGCGCGGAACGGCATTCGACAAGCCGATCACCAGGGAGTCCCCGGGGCGTGGGACCGGTGAGAAGCATGTGAACCCGGCCGAGCCGCGCATCTCGTTGGTGCGTTCGGCCGGTTCCGAGCCGACCAGCTGGACGCCCACCCAGGCGGCGCTGCAGGGAACGATGTCGAGGCGCTCCGCCGTCGAGAACACGACCGGTTCGGTGACGTCCGTGCGATCCGTCGCCACCTCGGTCTCCGCGCGCACGACGACCGTCTGCGGTTGCGGTGCGGACAGCCAGAAGGTGACCGCCCCCTGAGCAACTCCCGGTGGTCGTCGCTCCACGCCGATCAGTTCCAGGAACTTGAGATAGTTCCGGTCGGGGACGCGATTGAGCCGGTAGATGAGCTGGTCGACCATCATCGCGAACGCCTCGATGAGCGTGATGCCGGGATCGGAGATGTTGTGGTCGCTCCATTCGGGGCATCTGTCCTGAACCAGTCGACGTGCGTCGTCCACCAGCTGCTGGAAGGTTCTGTCGTCGAGGTTCGGGGCGGGGAGCACGGTGTCACTTCCTCTGCGGTGGTTCGACGGCCGTGAACGACTGGGCGGGTTCGTCGACGATCAGATAGAACGGGAAGACGAGATTGCGGATGTCGTTGCGCTCGCGGAGCGAATAGGAGATATCGATGTAGCAGGTCGTCGGTACGTCCGGATCGAACCGGACCACCACGTCGACCAGGTCGATGCGGGGCTCCCAGCGGGTGAGGGCATCGTGGACGTCGGCGGCGATCGCGGCCGCGGTCCCGTCGTCGGCGGGTGAGAAGACGTGATCCTGGACGCGGCAGCCGAATTCGGGTCGCATCGGCCGCTCGCCCGGTGTGGTTCGCAGGATCAGCTCGATCGCCTGCTCGATGTCGCGGGGCCCCGACGCCAGCGCCACCGCGCCCGCGGCGTCGAAGCCGACGGGATAGTTCCAGCCACGCCCGATGAAATCGGTGGACATGGGTCAACCTCCGATCAGGACAGTGGGGGCGCCGGAAACGATCGGAGCTCCGCAGGCGGACATGTCTCCCATCCGTGCGGCGGGCATCCCGCCGATGAGGACGGTGGCCGAGCCGGGTCCGACGATCGCCGAGGGTGGGTGCGGTGGGGGAGGTGGGAAGCTGCAGATGTGCGGGGTTCCCACCGTCGCCGCCGGTTGACCGGCGATAAGGACGGTGGGGACTCCCGGAGGGCCGATGACTCCGGGATGGCCTGTGGGATCACCGACGCGCGCGGCAGGGGGCACGACCACCTCCTCAGTTGATCTTGACGAGTGCACCGGAGACGATTGCCGGTCCGCCGGACTTGAACTCGGCGGTCGCGCTCGCCGCCACCTTCACGCTCGGGCCGTCGACCTTCACGCCGGTCATGTCCGCCTCGACCGTTCCCCGGGCGCCCGAGATCTTGACCGAACGCTTGCCCTTCAGGACGATCTCACCCGAGGTGAGCTCGATCTTCGAGTCCGCGCCGTCGATCACCACGCCCTGAGTTCCCTCGACGAGAACCCTTCCGTCACTGTGTATCTCGATCTTGGTGCCGATCTTGTCCAGCGACAGGCGCAGTCGTCCGTCACCGGTCTCGGCCAGGATGCCTTCGGTCTTCCCGTCCTCGTCGAGCAGATCGATCCGGTGTCCGTTGCGGGAGACGAACGAACGACGATTGACCGCTCCCGATCCGGCGTCGACGAGATCCGGTCCCTTCGTGTCCGGTGTGTCGATTCCGTTGTGCAGCCCGGCGAGGACATAGGGTCGATTCGGGTCGTTCTGTTCGAAGGCGACGAGCACTTCGTCTCCGACCTCGGGGACGACGAGTGCGCCGCGATCCTTCCCGGCGCCCGGCTGCACGACGCGCGCCCAGTCGCTGACGTAGTCCTCGGACAACCACGGGAAGGTCAGACGGACCCGGCCGAGCTGTTCCGGGTCGCGGGCGTCGCTGACGACGGCCACGACCACTCCGTAGTCCGCCCCGCCACCGGTGCCGGAAGACAGCCCGAACAGGCTGCGTTCCTCCCTGCCGGTGACGGACAGCGACGTGGTGTAGCCCCCGGCGCCGGGCACGTACCGATGGCGGGCTGCGGTCACGAGGTACTTCCCGTCGAACGGTTCACCCATGTTCGCCAGGCAGATCGGGGTGTCCGCCCGCAGTTTCGGGTTCCCGCGGACGAGGGCCTCGACCTGAGCGAACGACCCGCCGATCACCTCGGCGAGAGCGGTTGCCGCCGAGTCGGCTTCGGGCTGGGTGCGGTAGGCGACGTCGGAGGCGACGTAGGTGGGGTCCCCGAAGGTCGCCGCGACCTCCGCCGGGGTGATCGTCGGCAGCACCGCGCTCTTCGTCTCCGCAGGCGCTTCGGCCACGATCGCCTGCTTCTGCGCGATGTCCCAACCCCGTACCTGAACCTTGGCGACCTGCTCGGCGGCGGTCACCACCGAACGCACCCGCAGCAGATCGGTTCCGAAGGTCAGCACGAGCGGATCCCGGCTGGAGGTGCCCTCGGCCTGCGGGGCCTCCTCGGCGGGTTTCCGGGGACCGAAGTCGAGTTTGTTCTCGCGCACGGCGACCTCGAAACCGACGCGTCGCGCGAGGCCGACGAGGAATTCCCAGTCGGTTCGGCCGCACTGGGACAAGTGATCGAAGACGGTTCGGGTGGACGTGATGTTGCCCAGTTCGATGCCGGCGTCCCGTGCAACGCCGACCGCCGCGTCCGACGCCGTCGTCTGGGTGAAGGCCCGGGTGTGCCGGCCGCGGAAGAGCCGGTGGGACGCGTCGTAGCCGCGCACGGTCGTGAACGTTCCCGTACCGTCGAATTCGATTTCGACGGCGGTGACCTCGCCTGTCACCAACGGTTCCGGAACGGCGACCGCGTCGGTGACGACGGCGATCGTCAGCTCGGAGCCGATCTTGATCTTCGACTTGGCGAGCAGGGTCCGGTCGGTGTCGCGGAAGCGCAGGGCAAACATGTCGGGCACCTGCAGGCTCGAATCCACGAATGCCGTTGCGAGCACGGCCACGAGATCGTCGGCCAGACGATCGCCGTCGACCTCGATCTCCAGTCCGGATGCCGATGTCATCGCAGCGATCCGATCTTCGTGAGCAGGTCCGTCACATTCGGCAGCACGAGCGATCGGCCGGGCGGGAGGCGCGTCGGGTCGTCGATTCCGTTGTAGGCGGCCACCGCTCGCCACATGGCTGGATCTCCGTATTCGCGATAGGCCAGCAGGTGCAGCGTGTCGCCCTCGATCACCTCGTGGACCCGGGAGTGGGTGACCGAACCCGACGACGGATTCTGTCGGCTCGTCTCGCCCGGCATCTCCTCCAGGCTCACGCTGCACACAGCGCGGATCGGTTTGCCGGCGGCCGAGAAGAGGGTGTACTTCGCGCTCACCTGGGTGACGAAGGCATTGAAACTCGTGGTTCCACCCCACTTCAGTACCACCAGCGGCGGCATGGGCTTCTTGTCCTTCTCGTCGACCGGGACGCAACACGAGAAGAGCTTGTCGACGCACTTCGCGACGTCGGTGTCCTGTTTGAAGGTCGCGTCGAAGAACATCTCCAGGGTGAGCTTGCACGGCTCGGGCCCGGAGTATTCCGGTGGGCCTGCCTTCTTCGTTCCTTTGGCCGGGCTACGGTCCCACTTCGCGGACTTGGAGATGGTGATCTCCTTGGGATTGAACTGGAACGCGATCGTCCCCAGCGAACTGCCTCGCTTGCTTCCACCCACGGCCTTCTCCGCCTTGTAGAGGAGCAGCTCCGCGTGGCTCTGCGCCTCGGGTGGTGGCGACGGCTTCTTCGCGGCAGCTTTTCCGGCCTTCTTTGCCGGGGCCGTGCCGGGGGTATTGGCCAGTGCGATCGGATCGGACATTCGTCGGCCTTCACTTCGTAGGTCCCGGCAGGATGCCGTGGTGTGCGATCTCAAGGGTCTCGGTGGCGACCTTCGCGGTGTCGACGTTCAGGCTCGGTCCGGTCCATCGGACCGGCACGACGCCGCGCAACGACCAGCCGGCGATGACCGTTCCGTCTGCCGTACGAGCAGTGATGCCGGCCGTGGTGGGTTGGAGATCCTCGAGGGCCTGGCTGAGCCATTCGGTCAGTTTGCGGCTGTTCGGGCCCACCGGCCGAGTGAGTTTGACGTTGGTGAACTTCATGCGAGTGGGAAGCTGCCACACCATGGTGTTGTTGCCGCCCTCTTCGCGCTGCTCCATGACGATCTCCACCCCGAGTCCTTCGCAGCTGTTGAAGGAGCCCAGGTCCATGCCGTCCACCTCCACCGTGAAACACACGCTCACGGCAGGGTCATCGTCCGAGGTCGGCATCAGACCCTCCTTCGGTTCAGATTCGTGGATCGGCGAGCAGACCGGTGCGTTCCCGGTCGAGCCACAGTTCCGTCTTGATGCGGGTGACGATCGGTTCGTAGAGGCGGTTGGCGAGATCGTCGATGTTCATGCCCGCTAGGGGGCCGGTCGGGGGAGCGGTACCGGCGGTCGGAGTTGCCGTGGTCGGAGGTTGTGGTTCCGTGGTCGAAGCCGGCTCGGATGGAGGGGAAGGTTCCTCCAGGCGCTGAGCGACGGGGGCTTGCCGGGACGGCTCGGGGTCGTCGTCGACCTCACGTGCGACATGGGCGAACATCTGCCGGAGCGACACCGGTCGGTCGATTCCGCCGGAGATCGGTCCCGGCGCCGGATCCGTGATCGGCGATCCGATACCTGCGAGTTGCGAAGTGCCGGTGTGCCGTTGGGTTGTGATCGGTGGGTTCGGTGCACCGCGAAGGGTGACCATGGGTGCGGAGGGGCTTGGGTCTACGTCATGGGCCGCGTTGCGGTGGGTTGGGGGCGGGGCGCCGGGCGTCCCGGGCGGATCGGCAGGAACGGCCGCCACTCGCATGAGCAGAACCGGCTCATCCTGTGCCGCAGTGTGAGGAGGATCCGGGGCGAATTGCACCGACGTAGTCGGGTGGGGTTGCGGCGTAGCAGGAGCGGTGACGGTTTCGGGTGTGGGGGTCCGCTGCAAGGGAATCCGATGTGATGGGACGAGTGGTTCGAATCGGGCGGGAGAGCTCGAGCGGACCGCCTCCGGGTCCGTTGTCCGTGTCGGCGGCAGAGGGTGCGTCATCACGACTGGCAGGGGCGCGACCTCGTCCGGTACCGGCGACATGTCATCTGCGACTCTCGAAGGACCGACGGGGTTCTCGGATGCCTCGATCGAATCGATCTCGTCCGTCGAAATCCGTTGCATCGGAGAGCTTGTAGGACTGGTTGCATCGATCGGCGTTTCGGGAACTCTCCAGGCGGTGGGGACGGTCCGGGCAGGCGGGAGATCGATCGGTGCTGCTCGGTTCGGAACCGGCGCGGGCGTTCGCGATCGACTCGACGCTGTGGTCGTGGGAATGTCGTCGACTCGTTGGACGCTCGGGGCGAACTGCAGCGGAGCTTCCTCTCCGCGAGATGGATGTTCGACCGGGGCGGGAGCGGCGGTGTGACGAGCGACCACGCGGACAACCGGGGCGGGTTCACTCGCTTCGAGGACCGGGTCCGTGACGGTCGGACTCGGCTCGGGATGCGGACTGTCTCCGGGATCCGGAACCGGAAGAACGTCGCGCTGCACTATCGGAGGTGCAGGGATCGATGACGACGACGGGGACGTCCTCTCCGGGACTATGCGGGGCGCAGAGACGAGGTCATGCGGGGTGACAGGCTCGTGTGTAGTGACGGCTTCGGGTGACGGGATGATCCGTTGGACACCGCGCTCTTCGAAGGGCGGGGACGTGGGCGCCGAACGAGGTGCACGCGGCGGTTCCGGGATCGGTGTGCTCTCAGGGCGAATTTCTTCGGGTGGGGGCATCTGCACCGACGGTAGGTCGAATGTGGGCTGCACCGTCCCGACCGCTGTGTCGTCGGCTTGGATGTCGAGGCGAGTGGGGCTTTGGGTGGGTTCGGGCGTGGCGGGATGCTCGGCCGGGGCCGGGGCCTGGGGCGATGACGAACGTTCGAGGTGTGGCGCCGATGTCTCCACCGCCGATCGCTGAACGGGACGACGGAATGGTTGCTCGCGCGGGGGAGGAGGCCCATCGCTGCTCTGCCGTTGCACGTGCGGTGATTCGTGATACGTGGGAAGCGCTTGCGTCGGTTGTGGTTGGGATTCGAATCGAGTTTGGGGGCGTGGGTCGGTGGATGTTCGCTGTGCGACTTCCGGCTGCGGCACCGACGGCGGATCGACGGGCTGGTCCGGCACAACCTCCGCGGGGTCCGGATTCTCGTGGCCGGCGGCGGCATGGAGAGGCAAGATCTGTCCCACCGGAAGGTCCTCAATTGGGGGCGTCGGAACAGCAGGAAGTACCCGTTCGTCGTCGGGTGCCGACGCGGTAACCATCTCGTCGATCTCGACATTTGCACCGGGCACCTCGTTCGATACGGGCGACGAGTCGAGGTGACGAACGGGAGCGGGCGGGGGAGCCGTGTCGGTGGGGGAGGACGGCACGGCACCGACCCATGATCGCTGCAGGGAGGTCGAGGGTCGGTGGTGCCGCTGCACGACGAGGTGGGGGGGTGAACCGTCGTGCCGAGATACCGGCGTAGCCGCGGGTGCCGTGGTGAGCGACAACCACGGCAGGCCGGTGCCGATCGTCGGGAGCGGTTCGACGAGAGCCGGCGATCGGGAGGTTGTGAGCGTTCGACTGAATCCGTCGAACTGTGCGGTCGATTCGATCGGCTCGACCACCCGCTGCACCGGGGGCAACGACAGCTCCTCGCGAGAGGCCCGCGAGGGGAGAACGTCCGGACTCTTGGTCGGTGTCCGGGCAGGTTCGGCCGGCCGACGTTGCCACGGCCATCGGATGGCCATCGCTCACCTCCTCGCGGATTCCTGTGCCAGCTTCCGGCTCGAGCGCACATACCGTTGCCGATCTGCGTGTTCGAGGTCGAGGATCGTGTCGAACGACCAATGCAGGTGATAGGCGATGTACGCGACCTCGCTGTGCAGACGTTCGGTCCCGTACGTCACGATTCCCCCAGGCGGCCCCCGGCGATGTCGACAGCGAAGTCGCATCCGCACTCCGGGCAGGTGACGCCCGCCCGGGTGTGCCCGTCCTGATTGATCCGCCGATACAGATCCTGGAGAAAGGCGAGGTCGGACGCGAACATGTTCTCCACGATTCCGGCGTGCACGTCCTCGATGCCGCCGAGCCGGGACACGACCCGACTGATCAGCACCACCGTCAGATACGACGGATCCTCCCGCACCCGGTCGTCGCGTTGGGAGACGAGTTCGTCGCGGGCCGTCGCGAGGCGCATGACACCGTCGCGGTGGACGGTGCCTGCCGAATCGATGTAGCCACGGGGTAACAGGAAACCGAATTCCGTGCGCAGCGCTTCTCGGGTAACCGAAGTTTCTGCCGAACGGTCCGGCTCGTGCTCCGCTGTCAGGGTGGAGGTGCTGGTTCTACGCACCGTCCACCTCGACACGTTCGAAGGTCAGTACCAGTTTCTCCGTCATGACGCTGGTGTCGCCGGCCTTCATAGAGCTGACCTCGAGGCTCTTCGGCCAGGCATTGGTGAGTGTGTATCGCTTGACGGGCTGTCCTTCGTAGTCGTACACCACGATGGCGCCACCCTTGCGAACGTCCTTCATCTTGCCCAGCTGAGAGTCCTTGATCCACTTGTCGAATCCGTGATCCTCGGTGAGCGGCCGGGTGAGAGTGACCTCACCGGCCTTCCAACGTCCGGGAAGCTTCTTGACGAGGTACTTTCCGTCCTTCGCTTCGTTGGACTTGTACTCGATAACGTCCTGTTCCATTTTCAGACCGGTCACCTCGGTGATGGCCTTGATCTGAAGCCCGTCGAACTCGAGTCCGAATGAGTGGCCTACCGAGCTGTCGAATTCCGGTAGAGGCATTGCTGTTCCTCACTGTTCGATACGTCGATTACTCGGCGACCAGGCTGGTGCCGCCGGGGAACTGGGACAGTCGGAAGATCACGAATTCGGCCGGCTTCACGGGGGCCACGCCGATCAGGCATACCACTTCACCCGCGTCGATTCCTTCGGCCGGGTTCGTCTCCTCGTCGCACTTGACGTAGAACGCCTCGTCGGGAGTACTGCCGAACAGTGCGCCCTTTCGCCATTCGTTGACGAGGAACGCGCTGATAGTCCGGCGCAGCTTCGCCCACAGTGCTTGATCGTTCGGCTCGAAGACCACCCAGTCCGTCCCGTTGAGGATGGACTCCTCGAGGTAGTTGAAGAGCCTGCGGATGTTGAGATACCGCCACGCCGGATCGGACGACAGCGTACGGGCACCCCACACGCGGATCCCACGGCCGGGGAACGAACGGATGCAGTTGATGCCTACGGGATTGAGCAGGTCGTGCTCGTTGCGGGTGATCTGGGTCTGCAGGGAGACGACACCGCGCAGTACCTCGTTCGCGGGGGCTTTGTGGACACCTCGCGTGTCGTCGTTGCGCGCCCAGACACCGGCGACGAAACCGGAAGGCGGAAGGTAGGTGCCACCGTCCGTGCTCACCCACGGCCAGTACAGGGTTGCGTACTTGGAGTCGTAGTTGGCCTTGTCGCTCTTCCACTCCTTGATCTGTTGCGCGTTGAGGCCGGGCGGCGGGTCGAGGATCGCCATCCGGTCACCCATCAGCTCGCAGTGCGCGATCATGGCCTGCTGGACGGAGATGACGGTGTCGAGATCGATCGCGCTGCGTTGGTAGGCGGTGACCAGATCCGGAACGCAGACCATGGTGATCTCGTCGATCGCCTCGAGACCGGAGAAACCGGTGCGTTCCGAGACGTCACCGACGTAGTCGTCGGTTGTGAGTTGAGCGGACGGCAGCAGCGCCGGTTGTGCGGGTGCCGCCAGCGTCACCTTCTTACCGACGGCGAGTTCGTCGGAGGCCTGGGCGTTGGGGATCTGCTCGAGCTTGATCGTTCGGGACTGCCCGTTGACGACGGTCGCGGCATTCGTCTTGCCCCGTCCGGGCGTGACACCCGAATGCTCCTCGACGGTTTCACCGCCCCTGCGAACGACGAGCTTGAAGGTCCCGTCCGCGGGCTCGGCGTCACTCGGCGCGACCTCGACTTCGATACCGGATTCGGCTGCGGCCGGGTCGATCGCGAGCACACGGAAGTTGCCGAGAATGCCCTGCGGGGCAGCCTCGACGGGCTTGGGAGCCGGCTTCGAACCACTGCTGCCGTTGCTGTCGCCGATGCGAATGATGTACGCGTTGCCGCCACCGTTCTGGAAGTACGCGTAGACCGATCGCGCGAGGCATGCGCCATCGACGAAACCACCGAAGAGACCGGTGAACTGGGTCCAGTTACTGACAAGGGTCGGTTCGTTGAACGGCCCTTTCTCCGACAACCCGACAAAGGCAGCGACGGCGGTCCCGACGCCTTCGATCGGCCGGGATCCGGAGTCAACCTCTTCGACGTAGACCCCGGGCGACAGGTAGGTCGGCATGGCGCCTCCTCGGATGGCGTTCGGTGAGATGGGTTGATGGTGGCCCGATTCTGTGGAGCGGCACAGATGCGGGGGGACGGACGGTCGGGTAGGGGGAAGTGCGCGAAAGGGCACAACGCGTGAGACCGCAGGCAGGATTCAGGGCCCTACGGTATGAGCGCGAACACTGTGCCCGTTCGCAAACAGTGAAATTCTGGTTCGTCCGGAAGTAACCACCGAGTCGACGTGTGGCGATGCATACACAGTTCAATAACCGAGTACTCGTGGCGGCCTGGCTGGCCTCGCGGCTGCTTGGAGGAACCCGTTGGACTCCAAGGTCGCGCGGTGGGATCTGACCACTGTGAAAAACTGTCTCAGACAAGTGATCAACGGGTCTGTGCGTCGAAGGTTCGAGGCTGCTGTGCGCCGACCATTCGGCGCATCACTCGGTCTAACTGGGCTGACTGTTCAGTCTGGGGAATACGTTGGCATCGAGGGGCTTCGAAGTGTGGATTCTCGGTTTCGGGAAAAAGTTGGCATTCACTGAAAGTCGGCTTTCGCGACAAGCTCCTCGATGGCCTTCCCGAGTACTCTTAGTTGGGAATGATAGCAGGTATCAATTTCTGAATCGGATGGCCGAGGTTCGGCATTTTCTCCGCGGCGATCCTTGACGGACTGTTGCTCCGACTTGACCGCCTCTTTGGTGCGTGTCAAAGCTTCATTGGAAATGCGTAATATTTGGGGCGACACTCGACGTGAGTACTGATCTTTCAGGTAAGCGCGCCAGTCTGCCTTCGTTGCAAGTGTTTCTGGTACCGGAGATTTTCGCAGATCTTTTCCGGATCCACCGGCTCGATCGCGGATCATTCCAATGATGTTTCTCATCGAACGAATCAAGCTGAGATCGCCTCGTCCGGATGTGCTCGATTTCAGGGCGTGTGTCTTTTTCTTTGCGGCTTCCTCATATAGGAGAATGGTCGGCTGCAGCTTGTACCCTGTATCCTCGGCGGTGACCTCGCCTTCCTTCTTCAATCCCATGAGTGCTCGTCTGATAAATGCGTCCGGAATTATGTGTTCCGCTATCATCTTCCATTCTGGTATGGGCTTCTTGCCGTGCAAGCTACTAATCTTGGCGCCATACGGTGCGATGGTCCCGATTCCGGGTGCGTGTGTGCCCGGTCCTGCAGACTCGTCCTTCAAGTGCTCCCGAGCTAGTGCCAGTATGCCTTTTTGGAATCTTGCTGCTCGGCGGCCGGCGGCCTTGATCTGCCTGAGCTCTTCTTTCGCTGCAGTTCCGAGTTTGACCAATTGATCTTCGCTTCGCCCACTCAGTGTGTTGAGTCGATTTAGGTAGTGCGCCATCTCGTCCCGAAACTTCCCCTCAAGATCGGAAATTTGCGACCTTACTGTTGCGTCGCAATTCTTGAATGCGTCGGCTAGGGGAGTTGGGGATGAGGCGACGTAAAGCTTGTCGGGTGATCCTGGTCGGTTGTATAACTTATGAACCTGCCGGCTCGATTTCGGTCGGAACTCGGAATGGAACTTTATGTTAATAAACTCCTTGCACTTCGCTCGGATGTAGTCGGCGATAGATCGAGTACCTGATCTAATTTTATTCCGTGTCTGCTTGTACTTCTTCTTCGCCCAAGCCTTGCCCGCCTCGTACTTCTTCTTCACCCAAGCCTTACCTGTGGCGTAGGCGACCTTCGCCTTCGCCTTGATATTTGCCGCAGACTTGCCGAGCTTGGACTTCTTCAGCCTGTCGAGGAACTTCTTGCCGTACTTGACCGCCTTGGCGATCAGCCAGTCCACGGCCTTGCCGACGGGAGTCTGCACCTTCTCGAGGATGCTTTTGATCTTGTCGGCGATCCCGCCCAGCCCCAGCAGGCTGGCGAGACCGCTGATCAACATCGGGACAGTCTTCGACAGCGTGCCCTCGATCAGGGCCGCCACCTTGCCGACCCCACCGGCCGCGATCGACTCGACCGAGTCGAGGACGGAATCGACGAAGTCCTTCAATCGCTGCGCATTGTCCACGAACCACATCACCGCGTCGTAGATCATCTTGCAAGCCTTGATGAACGCCGCTGCGGGATTGAGGAGCGAGATCAGCCACGTCACGCCGGCCATGATCACCTTGGTGATGACGAAGTCGCGAATGCGACTCATCACCTGTTCCTTCAGATCCGAGATCTTCTGCGCGATGAACTTCCACAAGCCCGGGACGCCCTCGGTGAGGATCAATTTGACGAAGTCGACGCCCTTCTCGATCGCGCTCATCGCCTTCTCCCCGACAGCCTTGACGATCCGCGTTCGGATCGACGTCCATGTGAGGCCGAGCAGGGACAGCAGTAGACCGATGATGCCCTTCAGATCGAACTTCTCGGGGATCTCGATTCCGGCGTCGGCGAGGGTGCCGAACAACCAGCCCTGCAGCCCCTTCTTCAAATGCGTGAGGATGTTCGCCATGAAGTTCTGGATGCCGGTCTTGACGGCGTTGACGAACTTCTCGAGGAAGTCCATCGGGTCCTTGATGATCTTCTCGACAGCGTTCGCGGCTCGGGTGAAGACGCCGAGCAGCATGTCCTTGAGTTTCTTCACCGTCTCGATCGCGCCACCGATCGCCTCGGCGGCCTGCCCTGCGAGTCCCTTGTTCTCCGCCTGAAGCTTCTTGATCTCCTCGTCGACCGCATTGCGTGCCTCGACGTACTTGTCCGCCAGGTCGTCGACGAGCGCCTCCTGCTTCTCGTCGACGGACTTCTCCAGATCGTCGAACTGCGAACCGATTTCCTTGGCGGCTTCACCGGCAAGCTTCTGGAGAGTCTTGGGCTGCTCCGCGACGAACTTCTGGACCTGTGCGCGACCCTCGGACACCCGGGCCTTCGCACGTGCGAGTTCGGAACCCACGAGATCGGCGATACCGCCGATGACGTCCTTCATCCGCGACTCGTACAGCTTCTTCGATTCCAGGAACTGCGCGTTCGCCTCGGGCGGCATGTCCAGGAGCAGGTCCTTCAACCACAACGCGGACCCACCGGGACCGCCGTATCGCTTCGCTCTATACGCAGCCATGCGAGCCTGGTGGTCGGCGACGAACGCTTCCTTGGCTTTTCTCTCACCTTCCTCGAACCGCTCGGACACGGTCTTGTCGAGACCGGTCAGGATCCCCTCGACATCGGTCTTCGCCTTGTCGAAGATCTTCTTGATCTCGCCGGTGATCCGGGTTCGTTCCCCTTCGTCGGCGGACTTGGTGGCCTGCTTGCCCGCACCGGCCGCTTGCAGCGCACTACCCCGTGAGGCGGTCATCGCGCTCAGTCCGGTCTTCGCCGTGGCATCGGCATCCGCAGTGGCACCGGCGATGACCTGAGCTTCCTTCTCGCGCACAGCAGTGGGCGCATTCGCGTCGTGCTCCTCGGCAGTCTTCTTCGCCGCGAGCGCACCGGTGAACTCGGGCTCGTTCGATTTGGCGAGTTGTTCCTCGGTGACACCGGCTTCCGCCATCTTGTGGTCGGTGGCGCAGCTCGCCGCACCCAGCCTCGTCTGTTCCTCGGGGGCAGATTTCGGTGCCAACAGATTCGGATCCGGTGGTGGAGGCGTAGGGGGAGATGGGGGTGCCTGAAGCGGTGTTACCGGCTTGTCCTTCGCAGCGGAGGTATCCGGTGTCGCCTCGGTCGTGTCCTTGATTTCTCGGGCGGACGCCTGCTTCCCTCCGGTGACCTTGCTCATCACCTCGTTCTTGACCTGATCCGCCTTGCCGGATTGCGCGAACTTGTCCGCCTCGTCCAGGTTCTTCGGAGCCTTGGCCGCGATCGCGGCCTTCACCGCGGCGATGAAGCCCGCCTTGTCGAATCCACCTGGCCTCGCGGCGTCCATCTTGACGGTGTGGGCCGCCTTGGCCTGAGCTTCCTTGTCGTCGGGTGGCGCGACGGCCGCGTTCTGCGCCTCGCCCACTTCCTTCGAGGCAGGGGGATGCGTTTTGGTTGCATCGGCTTTGGTCTCGATCTCATGTTTCGCGTGGGCCCATTGCGGATCCTTCTGCGGATCAGCCGGTGTCGGTTCTACGGGTGGCGCAACGCAACCGCCCTGGACGGGTCCGGCGTCGAGACGCTGGGTGACGAGAGACGCAACGGCGTGGTTGCCCGCGGCGGACTGCAAGCGGCGTAGTGAGTTGGAATCCGACCGCACAGCAGCAGCCGATCGCGCAGGAGTGCGTGCCGGGGCAACGGATCTCGTGACCCGAGTGGGTGCAGTCATGGCATCACGCCGATTCTTCCTCGGACTCCTCCTCCTGACGCTGCACGAAGGTCTGGGCGGTTTCGTCTTCCTTTTCCTCCGCGGCCTCCTCACGCTGCACGGCAGCGGATCCCTCTTCCGTGGTTCGCTGGAGTGCGCCGGAGGGCGCGGTCGTGGGAGCGGGTGCGGCCATGACGTGGTCGGCATTCGCGACGGCGTCGCGTTCGAACCGATCCGAGGGATCGCTGATCCGTACCCCACCGCCGGCGTCGGTTCCGTCGACAGGGCCATTGCGCTGCTGCACGACATGCGTCAGTTCGTGAGCGATCATGTGCTTGCCGGTGTCCGATCCGGGGTCGTACCTGTCGTTCTGGAAGACGATGTCCGAACCCACCGTGTACGCCTGTGCATTGACGGATTTCGCGGATTCGTGCGCTGTTCCGTCGCTGTGGACGCGCACGTTTCCGAAGTCCTGACCGAACCGGCCCTCCATCTCGGTGCGCAGGTCGGTGGGCAGCGGTGTTCCCGCAGAGGCGACGACGTCGTGCACGGGCGAACGGTCCTCGTCGAGGAGTGCCGACGCTCCGGCATTGCCGACGACACGCTGCAACCCGGCCATGCCTTCGGGTCCGGCGACGTCGAGACGTCCGGACAACGCCGCTCTCAGAGCGAGAGCCGAGTTCGGTTCGTCGAGTCGCGAAGCCTTGGGACGCAGCTCCGCATCGCCGTCGTGATCTGTCTCGTGCGTGCGCATGGTCTCTCGCTTCCGTCGGTACGCACCGAACATCCACCGTTCTCCAGCCGCACGAAAGATCCGAAGGCGTGGCTGTTCGGGCAACGATGACTGCCCGAACGTGCATCTGATAGGGCAGGATTCTCAGCTGGTGAGGACTGCATGCATGTCCGGGTCGAGCACAGTACTCAGTTCGTCCCACGGCACGGTGAGTTCCACAAGATCGGAATAGGTCGGTGCGACGGATCCCTCGGCGAAGTAGATCCGCATCCCGTCGGGGGTCGCAAGCCAGCGAGAGAACAATGCCGGGTCGGCGCTGACGGCATTCAGGTCGAACGAGGCGCCCGCGTCGGTGCTTGGGCCGAGTTCGCGGGAGACGGCAACAAGACGATCGAGGCCGTCAGCGGTGTCGGTGAAGATCTCGTCGAGCGTGAGTACGTCACCGGAGTCGATTCCGACCACGACGGTGTCTGCGAAGTCCTCTGCGGACTCCTCGTATTCGGCTGTCACCAGTAGCACGCCACTAGTGACGCGTTCGCCGATATGGGCGACCTCGCCGTCCGAGCCGGTCAATCGACCACCTGCCCGTACCTCCGCGATGCGGTCGTCCAGAGCGGCGCGCATCGCTGCATTGAAGGTATCGGTGACGGCGGGGTCGCCCCCGGTGATCTGGGGGAGGACGACATCGACAGGTACGGGATTCGGCGTGACGACTTCGGTCGAGGCGTCGGTGTAGGGCTCCGGGGTGGCGGTGCCGGAGCCACCTCCGCCGCCTCCGCCAGCGCCGCCTCCGCCTGCGCCGCCGTTCCCGTACGGTCCCGGTACGGTGCTGGGCTCCGGTGCTGGTGCGGAGTCGGGCGCTCCGCCGCCCTCAGGTGGGTGGTCGGGGCCACCCGTCGCTGCGCTGGAGTCGGCTTCACCCGGCGGTGCGTTCGCGGCGATGGACGTGTCGGAGACTGCCGAAGGTGTAGTAGGGCCGGTAAGGAGACCGTGGCCGACGAAGATCACTGCCACCACGAGAGCGACCACACCGACCGCAGCGGTGAAGATCCGTCCGCCGTTCTCGAGCATGCCGGGATCCCATCTCTACAGGAAGATCAGAACTGCAGCGACGTCAGCCGCCATCCGTCGTCACCTCTGGTCGCAATCGCCCATGCGACGTGTTCGTTCTCGTCGATGAGCAGGTCGTTCGGTGTCGTTGCCGATTGTCTGATCGAGACGACACGGTGGACGGTGTCGTCGCTGTCGGGGGGATGCTCGTCGGCGAGGAAGGCGGCGTCCGCACGGACGGTCGCCTGGTCGCGTTTCCACTGCTCCCACTGTGATCCGGGTCCTGGTTGAGAGACGACGGTTTGGGACCCGAGTTCGGGACCGAGGTACGGTGCGGCCCGCTCCAGTGCGGCTGCTCCCGATTCGTCCTCTGCCGGCCTCCATGTGAACATCGTCTCCAGTGCGGTCTCGATGACGACGAGCGGATCCTCCCGGTCGATGTCCGGAGTGGCCGTTCCCTGGACACTCTCCCCGCATCCGGACGCGATGAGCACCACTGCGCACGACGCGAGCAGCGATCCGGAGCACTTCCCGAGGTTCATGTCACTCGCCGCCCCTCCGACTCGGGGTCGAAGTTCGAGACGGTCACGCCACTGTCGGTCGACGCGTGCACCATCTTGCCGCCGCCAACCGCGATCCCGACGTGGGTGGGAATGTCGAACTCGTTCCACCCTGAGAAGACCAGGTCCCCGGGGTCGAGTTCGTTGACCGGAACGGGGTCGCCGATCTCCCACTGTTCCTGAGTCGAACGTGGCAACACGACCTTGCCGTCCGTTGCCTGCGCCACCGCATGCCGGGTGAGGCCGGGACTGTCGATACCACCCCTGGTCGGGCCGTCGATGTTGCCGCCGCCCCAGACCCACGATGTCCCCTCGAGGGTCCGGGCCACCTCGACGATCCGGTCGCCGACATCGGGCTGCGGCGCCTCGGTCGGCGGCGGTGGGGTCGTCCCCGTCGCCCAGGGCGCGGCCGCGAACGCCTTGGCGCGCTCGAGGATCTTCTTCACGTAGGGCTGTGTCTGGGTGGTGTACTCCCCACCGAAGGGCATGCCTCCCGCCTCCAGCACCGCACCGAATCCGGCGTTGTAGGCGGCGAGCGCCAGGGCCACCGGATCGCCGACCACACGGCCCGTGGAGATGGCGTCGGCGCTTGATCGGTGGTTCTCGCACATCAGCGCGCCCTGGGCCATCACAGCGTCCGCGATGCTGTTGACGTCCGGGGGAGGTCCGCTGCCGTCGTAGTCCTTGCCCCAGGTCGTCCATGTGGCAGGCATGAACTGTGCCGGGCCGCGGGCTCCCGTCGACGAGACGGGGGCCGACGGGCCGTGCCGGAATCCGTTCTCCGCCTCCAGTTGCGCCGCCAGGAGTGGTGCGGTAACACCCGAACACATCACGCCGGCCTTCAGCAGCCACGGTACGAACTCGGGCGGCACGAGTCCGGGGGTGAGAACGCCGACGGAGCAGTCGGTGGTGGCGGCCACCAGTTCCACCACGGAGGAACCCGACGATGCGCCCTCGTCGAGCAGGGGAGCGGGGTCGACGGCTCGACCGCTGATACGTCCGCCCTCCCATAGCTCGAAGTGGAGGTGCGGTCCGCTCGACTGGCCGTTGGATCCGATGTCCGCGATGTGCTGCCCGGTCCTCACAGCATCACCGGTGCGCACCAGCACGCCGTCGGGGTACATGTGCCCGTAGACGGTGGAGACGACGCCGGTGCGAGTCGGCGTGTCGATCACGATCCATTGCCCGAAGCCACTGGCAGGCCCGGCCGCCGAGACGGTGCCGTCGAGGGCTGCGTAGATATCGGTTCCGGCATTTCCGGCCAGGTCGACGCCCTGATGGAAGCCACCACTTCGTGCACCGAAGGGCGAGGAGACGACGAACGTGCCGTCCGCGACCGGTTTCCGGTTCGTAGGGCACGGGACACCCGCCCCGGTATCGGCGAATGCCGGTCCCGGGTGACCCAATGCAACTGTCAGGACGACCACGAGCAGGCCCGCAAGTCGTCCGAGTGCAAGACGCATTCTCATGGCATGGATCCCGCCGGCATCTTGTGGACTCGATCGCATCCGATGTACGGCTTCAACTATCACAGATCTGTTCTACGACGGCAGGGTTGCCGGCCGGTTCGGCCCTTTCGTCGAGGATCCGTGCCCCCCCAGTCCGGTATGCCCGCTCGAACGTTCCGAGTGCCGTTCCCGAACGGGCATTCTGTTGTTCGCCACCGTTCTTCGGCCATGGGGGCGTGCAACGATCGACTCCCAGGAGGGTTGATGAGATCGCTGCGCTTTCTCTCGGCATTCGTAGCGCTGATCGCAGCGCTGGGTTTCGTCGTGGCGTGCGGAGACGGAGAACCGGATCCTCAGTCGGCGTGGACGGGGACTGATGAAGACCCGCTTCCGGACGGTGCACGAGACGCCATCGAAGGTGCCCTCGAAACCATGTTCACGTGGTATCCGACGACGGACGCCTCCACACGCGACGCCTACGAGCGGGCATCGACGTATCTGACTCCCGAGCTCGCGGCAGCGAATCACTCCAGTGAACGCGGAACCAGCGTGTGGTGGGACGAATGGAAAGCCGCGGATGCCTCGGTGATCGCCGACGCCCTGGTGATCTTCGGGGAGCACCCGAAGGACTCCGAGAACGCCGTCGAGCGCGCCGTGATGCTGAACCAGAAAGTGACGGCATCGGACGGGGAGGTTCTCAACGAGACCGACATGCGCGTCGACCGCGTCGCTGCTGTGAAACAAGGTGACGATTGGCGCGTCAGCCTCATCTCCTTCTTCCCCGACCTCCCGACGCAGGCACCGCCGCCACCGGAATGCGCCGAAGGGGAACAGCGTCTACAGCCCCCGACCGGCCCATGCGTCCCGATTCCGCAGGTACCGCCGGGGTCGGGGACTCAGCCTCACAAGCCGGGAAGCCCCGGACCAAGCCCCGGACCGGGAACACCGAATCCCGGAACTACAGGAACCACGTGCCCGGATGGAACTACGGTGCAGGCGGGGCAGACCTGTCCGCCGATTGTGGATCCTCCGGAGCCGTGTCCGGATGGTAGTCCTCGGTTGCCGGATGGGACGTGTTACGAGCCTCCGGAGCCGTGTCCGGATGGTAGTCCTCGGTTGCCGGATGGGACGTGTTACGAGCCTCCGGAGCCGTGTCCGGATGGTAGTCCTCGGTTGCCGGATGGGACGTGTTACGAGCCTCCGGAGCCGTGTCCGGATGGTAGTCCTCGGTTGCCGGATGGGACGTGTTACGAGCCTCCTGACTGCCCTCCGGGAAGCTATCCCCTAGCGGACGGAACATGTTACGAGCCTCCCGACTGCCGGCTGGGGAGCATTCCCTTGCCTGATGGGACCTGCTATACGCCCGAGGACGATGATTCCTCCTATATTTGTCCCCCTGGAACGATTGATCGGGAACGCTGTAGACGGCCTAAGCCAGACCGAAGGCGGACCAGGTCGAAGATGATCGCCGCAGATCGATGTGTGCAGGGGGACAGGTAGGTCGAGTAAGAAGCCGGCTGACATGGACGATTCAGAACGGGTCTCGAACGCGGATGTCGCACCCATCTGCGGCAACTGCGGCACCGTCAACGCGGCGAATGCCGAATTCTGCGTTCGCTGCGGTCGGTTCGTCGGGTTCGAGTCGGGATCGGGCACCCATGAGGGGCGCACACTTACGTCCCAGATCCCGGTGGTGACGTCCTGGAGTCCACCGGATCGTGCTACCGGTTCGGACGTTCGAAGTGCTGCCCCCTCCGCCCCGAGCCGGAGCTCCGCCGGCGGTCACGGTGAGGCGCGTCCTCCCCGCGTCGAGATCGTCACTCCGGAGCTGACGATCGATCCGGAAGGGGGTGGCACGTTCGATCTGCGGGTGCACAACATCTCCACGATCGTCGATCGCTTCCGGGCGGTGCCGCTCGATGCTCCGGGCTGGTTGAAGCTGACGCATCCCGCGATCGCCCTCTATCCCGACGAGGAGAAGCCGGCCACGATCAGCGTCGTGATCGATGCACCCAGATGGCCTGCCGCTCAGAGATTCACGCTGCCGATCCGAGTACATTCGGACGAGGATCCTGACGCCGCCACCGACGTCGCTCTGGCGTTGACGGTGCCACCGATCGGCGACCCCGCTCAGCTCCACGTCGAACCGGAGCGGGTCAGGCTCCGGGACGGGACATCGGCGAAGGTCGAGCTGAAGGTCGACAATCGAAGCAGCAACTATCCTCAACGTTTCGAGTTGAGCGGTTCGGACGCCGAGGATCTCCTCGAGTTCGAGTTCTCCGCCGACGTCATCGAAGTTCCTCCGGGGGAGACGGTTCCGATCGGACTCGCCGTCCTCGTGCCACCACCGGAGGCCGGTTCGGCACGGTCGTATCGCGCCACGATCCGCGGTGCGAACGATCAGGCCGAGATCGAGACGCACCTGACGATCGAACAAGAGGTGTCGGCACTGCAGCTGCGGCTCGAACCGAGCACGCTCAAGGCTGCCGATGCGCCCTACGGGCAGGGGTGGCTGATCATCGACAACCGCAAGGGGGGCGTCGCCCGACATGTCCAGCTCTCCGGCCGAGACCCGGAAGGATCGGTGCGGGTGTTGTTCTACGTAGCAAAGATCGACGTCGCGGCCGGTTCGGAGAGTCGCGTCGGTGTCCGCGCTCAACTCGTCACGCCACCGAAGGAGCCGGAAACGAGCAAGCCCTTCACGGTCGTCGCGACCGACGGCACCAGGGAGGCCACCGTAGACGGAACTCTGATACAGACCACCTCACCGAATCCGATCACCACAGCCGAGATCCGGCTCGAACCCGAGCAGGTCACGGTCAGGGACCGCACACACGGTCGCTGCCGTGTAGCGGTGGACAACACCCGTGGATTGCAGCCACTGAAAGTGCGGCTGAACGGTTCCGATCCGGAACGCGCCGTCGGATTCGAGTTCGAGGCGTGGGCACTCGAGGTGCCGCCGGGCGGTGTGTCACGGGTCGCGATAACGGTCTCCGCTCCGCCACCGCCGGGTGGGGAAACGATCTCCCGGGAGATCCGGGTCGTGGCAAGCAACGAGGACGGTTCCGTCAAGACCCAGGGCGCCTTCGTGCAGACGGCGTCCCCGGCACCGATCACCCTCGCTCGGATACGGCTCGAGCCGGAACAGTTCACCGTGCACAATAGTTCGCGTGGACAGCTGCGTGTCGTCGTCGACAACAGGAGCAGGGCACTCCCTCTCCGGGCGCGTCTGATGGGCCGGGACCCCGAGAACGCCGTCCAGTTCTCCTTCGACCCGCCGACGTTGAACGTACCCCCAGGGCAAGCCGGTTGGGCGAAGGTCACCGTCCGGGCGCCGCGTCCACGAATGGGGCACGCGAAGGTCCGAAACCTCGAGGTGGGTGCCAAGGACGGCGGAATTGTCGTGGATACCGGCGCCGTGCTCACCCAGACCTCGGACGACCTGCTTCCGCTGATCCGGATCGCTGCGACTCTCCTCGGAGGCCTGATCGCGCTTATCGGCGCGTTTCTCCCGTGGACGGGTGACGCACGGCAGGTTCCGCTGCTGACCGTGCGGCGGTTCCCTGGTATCGGTGACATTATGAGCGTCGCTACTGGAGACGACTACACCTACGTGACTCAACCCATCGCTCGGGCGGTCGTGATCGTACTCATCGCACTCATGCTGATCGGCATCCTGCGTCCCAAGGGTGGCATGACCATCATCGCCGGCCTACTCTCCATCGCCGCCACGATCGGATTCGCCGTCTATGCCAATGCACAGTTCGCTGCGGCGCCCGGAGGAAATGGTTTGACGCTTATGGTGGTGGGGTGTCTCCTCGGATGCATCGGTGGATTGTGCATCCGAAGAAAGGAATCGTGACGATCGGATCACCCGGCGGCGACGGATTCCGGCACGAGTCGGCCGAGCTTGCGGTATTCCTGACGCACCGCGGGTATGACATGTTCCATGCCGATCGCGCTGTTGCTCCCCGCCGCGAGGTAGGCGGCGGTGATGGCTGCGGAACGAATGTTGCCGCCCGACAACGTGAACGATCGGGCGAGGTAGTCCACGTCGAGATCGTCGCTGCACGGCGCGGGTGAGTCGAAGCAGTGCAGCCACAGCGCCCGACGTGCGTCCTCGTCGGGCGTCGGAAAGTCCACGATGGCATCGAGGCGGCGGATGAATGCCTCGTCTAGGTTGGCACGCAGATTGGTTGCGAGGACGGCGAGCCCGTCGAAGCTCTCCATGCGTTGCAGCAGATAGGCACTCTCGATGTTCGCGTAGCGATCGTGCGCGTCGCGTACTTCGCTCCGCTTGCCGAACACGGCATCGGCCTCGTCGAACAGCAGCACGGCGTTGACGCCACTCGCTTCCGCGAAGATGCGTTCGAGGTTCTTCTCCGTTTCGCCGACATACTTGTCCACCACCGCGGCCAGGTCCACCGAATACAGGTCGAGACCGAGATCCGCGGCTATGACCTCGGCGGTCATGGTCTTGCCGGTGCCCGATTCACCTGCGAAGAGGGCGGTGACTCCACGCCCTCGTCCGCCACCGGGCCGCATCCGCCAGTCGGTGAGGACCCGTTCCCGATAGCGCGCACGGGCGGTGAGCTCGTGCAGCTGGTCGACGACGCGGTGGGGGAGTACGAGATCGTCCCAGCCGACCGAGGGTTCGATGCGCCGGGCGAGTCGCTCCAGCCCAGCCGCGTTCTGCGCCCGCGCTCCCTGGCACAGGTCTCGTCCGGTGAGGGTGCTGCCGGTCAGGCTCGCCGATATACGCGCCGAACGAACCGCACGTTCGATCTGTGCCGGACCCAGCACGAACTGGTTCGCGACCTCGGTGAGGGAGCCGTCGACGACGCTGTCCCCGGCTGCGACGGCCCAGAGGTGTGCTCGGTCCTCGGTCGACAGGCGCTCCGCATCGACCTGGAGCGGCACGCTGTCCGACCAGCGCGGATCCCAGGTGACGGTTCCGATCGCAACGACGGGTGCTGTCAGTTCGCACAACGCCCGGATGATCGCCGTGTGTGTGGCCAGCGCGTCCATGGGTGTCACGACTATCCCGGCTCCGCGTAGCATCGCTTCTCGGCCCAGCCCAACCACCGCGCGGGCCGGGTCGGGGTGCTCGAGCAGCCGGTTGGCGTCCACACACAGGGCGGAGCGACCTGCTGCCTCCAGGGCTGCAACGGCAACAGCAGGAGCGCCGGACCCGATGGACTCCCGGATGTAGGTGCAGTGCTGGCCTGTTCGTATCGTCCGCGCGATCCGGCCGGACACGGGAGACTCGAAATGCCCTGCATCGAAAGGCAGATCGGCGATCTCCGGGTCGCAGCGATCGTCGCCGAGCAGATGCTGGGTCACACGATCCGGAACTCGCAGGCCCCGGGTGAGAAACGGGCGCTCCTCGTCCTCCACCAGTACGAGGCCGGTTTCGATCAGCGGCGCCCCTGCCGCCAATCGTGCGCGGTGCTCGGCTGTCATGGGGGACAGCTCGAGTAGTTCGAGGACCAGGCCGATCGTCGCCCTCCGCCGCGTGACGTCGTCGTTGAGGTAGCCGTAGAGACGTTCGAACCGCGAATTCAAGTCCGGCAGCATGCACATCAGCAACGCGTCGACATCGATGTCGGACAGCCCGGCGGACCGGGCAAGCCGACGCAGCCGCAGGTCGCCGCCCGCCGCTTCTGCCGCGTCGGCCCGGCGATCCAGTGCGATGCGAGCTACGCGGTCGGACTCCGGCGGGGGTGGAACCACGTCGAGCAACGCCACTGCGGATTCGTCGCTCAGATACAGGCCTCGGAAGGGGTCGTCGGGGGTGGGATCGTAACTGCGCCGATGGGTCACGACCATGCGGACGCGTGCCTCGATCAGGGCGCACCGGTCGAGCAGATCCCGCAGGTTGGCGTCCGAGTTCATTCGTTGCGTCCCTGCTTGCGGCGAGCCTTGCGCATGGTGATCGACGGACTCTCGCCGTCCGCCGGAGGTGCGTCCTCCGGCAAGGTCTCGAGGCCGGACGGGACGGGATCGGAGCCGTCCGGCGCCGGCGTGCGTCTGCGCTTCTGCTCACCAGGAACCGAGCCGTGTTTCCCTTCAGCGGACAGGCGCGGAGTGCGAAGGGCAGGTGGAGCGGCCGGGTGCACACGACCGGTAGGTGTGGGCATGCTGACGACGAGGTCGAGGGACGGTTTGAGTTCACCGCCGAGCGCTGTCCAGACGTCCGCGAACGATCGGTCTTCGGGCGGTGGCAGTGCGACGGCGACCGGAACAGGCATCCCGAGGTCGGCCAGCGAACCGGACAACAGGCTCCCCGGCAGTGCATCGTGCCGCAGGAAGCAGGTCAGCAACCGACCCAACAGGTGATGTTCGTCCTCGGGACGTTGGGTCCAGGCGGCCACGAGATAGGAGAGCTTGA
Source organism: Rhodococcus sp. M8 (assembly GCF_015654185.1). Classification (NCBI taxonomy): domain Bacteria; kingdom Bacillati; phylum Actinomycetota; class Actinomycetes; order Mycobacteriales; family Nocardiaceae; genus Rhodococcus; species Rhodococcus sp. M8. The sequence goes on along the minus strand of NZ_CP064065.1, from coordinate 2,314,604 downwards.
AGTAGCGGGGGGGTAGATGCCGGGCGCGCACGAGCCCGTTGTCGTATTCGTTCACGAGGCCACGCTGGCGTCGGCGCAGGTCTTCCCTGATGTCGTACAGGTAGACGTCGACCGTCGGACCGGTGCGGCGGGCCGCCCAGTCCTTGGTCGGTGCGTCGAAGACGACATCCACCTCCGCGTCATCGATCGCCTCGTGCTCGATCAGCTGGCGGAGAGCTGCATCGACATCGGATATCACGGCGACCACCGGCCTCAGATCAGTCCCTCGCGGACGGCATATGCCACGGCGTGCGATCTGTTGCGGAGCTGCAGCCGGGTGGTGATGTCGTGCAGGACGTTCTTGACCGTGCGCTGGCTGTAGCAGAGCTTCTGCGCGATCTCAGAGGTGTCGTGTCCGTCGGCCACCAGACGCAGAACCTGGACCTCGCGTTCGGAGAGTCCCGAGAATCGCAATCCGCGCGGCGTCAGTACCTGTCGCTGCAGGGCACCGACCTGGCCGAGCAGGCGGCCGAGAAGGTCAGGAGGAACGACCCCGTCCCCGGCGATGACGCGCTGGACGGTGCGGACCAGCAGGTCGGGTGTCGCGTCACTACGGCGGAGCAGGCCGCTGATACCGCCCTCTGCCGCGGCGACGAGCGTGGAGTCGTCGATGACACGCAGGACGAGGATCACTCGCGGCGAGAAGCCGCGCTGGAGGGCGTGGAGGGTCCGCATGGCGGCGTCGTCGAGAACGTCAGCGGCGAGGATGGCGACCTCCGCGGATTCCGGATCGGTGTCGACGACGGCCACCTCGCTCCGCATGCGCAGCTGACTGACTACTCCGGCCCGGAGTATCGAGTCGTCGGCGTATACGTAAACAGGCACTCGGGGTTGCATCTCTTGCTCCCGGGGGAGGTGTGAATGGGCAACAACAAGTGTCCGGACGGCGCTCAACAACGGCTCAACGGGCGAATCGGAACGCTCAACACGGTGGACGTCCATTGCCCGGACCGAACGAGATCCCCAGGAATCGCTTCGGAGGTCGAATTACCCGTGGGGCGGCTCGAAGGGGAACGAATTGCGGTCACCGCCGGTGCGGTGCGTAGGCTCACCGGCACACAATGTGCGGCAGATGCGGATCTACAGCGGGTCGAAGCTGATGTTCTGCCGCGGCGTGCCGCCGGCGGACAGTGCGTAGAGGGTGGTCTTGATCATCGACGGGGACCCGGCGATCTGGATCTGCCGATCGGCCCAGGAGCCGAACTGTGAGACCACCTTTCCCAGCTTGCCGTGCAGGGTCCGGTGCAGGCCCGGCGGCGGATCTTCCACGGGAACCGGGTGCCACCACGGGTTCTCGGTCTCCTCCACGACGGGCACGACCGTGAGCCACGGATTGGTGGTGGCCAGCTGCCACAGCGTCTGCAGGTCGTAGAGGTCGCAGGGGTACTTTCCGCCGAAGAACAGGTGCACGCGCGGGTTGTCGCCCCGCATGCCCATCTCCATCAGTTGCGCACGCAGCGGTGCGAGGCCTGTGCCGGAGGCGATCATCAGCACGTCCTCACCGCTGTCGCGGTCGACGTGCAGGCCGCCGAGCGGGGGCCCGATCACCCAGCGGTCCCCGACGGAGGTGTCGCCGACCAGTGCCGGGCTGACCCAGCCGCCGGACACGCGACGGACGTGGAACTCGATCTGGCCGTACGGGTTCGGGGGGATTGCCGCCGACAGGTACCGCCACATGTGCGGCCGCTGCGGGATCTGCACGCTCATGTACTGCCCGGCGTGGTACGGGATGGGCGAGTCCGTCTCGAGCCGGATGATCGCCAGGTCGGGCAGGACTCGCTCGTGGCCGACGACGGTGGCGCCCCACGCTGCGGGCAACTCGTCGTCGGCGACGGCGTCGGCCATGGTCCCGACGAGCAGGTCGATCACCCGGGCCCAGGTGCGGTCGAGTGCGTCGGTCCACAGGATCGGCGGGGTGCACTCGCGCACGGCGGTGTGCAGCGCCCGGCCCGCGGACCGGAAGTGCTCGGGCCGGACGCCGTACTTGCGGTGGTCGCGGCCGAGCTGGGTGAGGAAGGCGGTGACGGTGTCGGGGTCGCCGAGCCGGTTGATCGCCCAGCCGACGGCGGTCGCGAACCGCTGCCGCATCGTCTCCATTCCCGCGGGGAACAGCTCGCGGATGCCGACTGTGTCGCTCCACAGGGCGGTGTAGAAGGCCGTGGCGAAGCGCTCGGCGCCGCCGGGGGTCGCGACGATCGACGCGAAGCTGAGCTGGACGCGGGCGACGGCGAAGGCCTCCACGCACCCTCCCGCTCGCCGTCTCTGCTGGTCGGCCGCCACTGTAGTCCCGCGGCGGTGTTTCGGCCACAATCGACGTCGAGCGGCTCGGTGACCCCCGCGATGTGCCGCAGGTCACACGACTCGATAAAGTTGAGCGGAACAAACTCAACTTTGGTGCCGTTGAAGCATGCGAACGCCCGCGGCGGGAGGCTTGCGGGTGCAGAATTGATACCGGCTCGCTCAATGAAGGGAAGGGGTTCGCAGTGGACTCGTTCAATCCCACCACCAAGACCCAGGCGGCGATGACGGCTGCCATGCAGTCCGCGTCCGCTGCGGGCAATCCGGAGATCCGTCCGGCCCACCTGCTCGTCGCGCTGCTCGACCAGACCGACGGCATCGCCGCGCCGCTGCTCAAGGCCGTCGGCGTGGACCCGACCGTCGTGCACCGGGAGGCGCAGACACTCGTCGACCGGCTGCCCAGCGCCACCGGCGCCACCACCACGCCGCAACTCGGCCGGGAGGCCGTCGCCGCCCTGACCGCCGCGCAGCACCTCGCCACCGAACTCGACGACGAGTACGTCTCGACCGAGCACGTGCTCGTCGGCCTGGCCGGCGGCGATTCCGACGTCGCCAAGCTCCTCGTCGGGCACGGCGCCACCCCCGCCGCGCTGCGCGACGCGTTCACCACCGTCCGCGGCAGCGCCCGCGTGACCAGCCCGGACCCCGAGGGCACCTACCAGGCGCTCGAGAAGTACTCGACCGACCTCACCGCCCGCGCCCGGGAGGGCAAGCTCGACCCGGTCATCGGCCGCGACAACGAGATTCGTCGCGTCGTCCAGGTGCTGAGCCGACGCACCAAGAACAACCCCGTGCTCATCGGCGAGCCCGGCGTCGGCAAGACCGCCATCGTCGAGGGCCTCGCCCAGCGCATCGTCGCCGGCGACGTCCCCGAGTCGCTGCGCGGCAAGACCGTCATCGCGCTCGACCTCGGGTCGATGGTCGCCGGCGCCAAGTACCGCGGCGAGTTCGAGGAACGCCTCAAAGCCGTGCTCGACGAGATCAAGGAATCGGCCGGGCAGATCATCACCTTCATCGACGAGCTGCACACCATCGTCGGCGCCGGCGCGACCGGCGAATCGGCGATGGACGCCGGCAACATGATCAAGCCCATGCTCGCCCGCGGCGAGCTGCGCCTCGTCGGCGCCACCACCCTCGACGAGTACCGCAAGTACATCGAGAAGGACGCCGCCCTCGAACGCCGCTTCCAGCAGGTGCTCGTCGGCGAACCCAGCGTGGAGGACACCGTCGGCATCCTGCGCGGGCTCAAGGAGCGGTACGAGGTGCACCACGGCGTGCGCATCACCGACTCCGCGCTCGTCGCCGCCGCCACCCTCTCCGACCGGTACATCACCTCCCGGTTCCTGCCGGACAAGGCCATCGACCTCGTCGACGAGGCCGCGTCCCGGCTGCGCATGGAGATCGACTCGCGCCCCGAGGAGATCGACTCGGTCGAGCGCATCGTCCGTCGCCTCGAGATCGAGGAGATGGCGCTGCAGAAGGAGACCGACGAGGCCTCCAAGGACCGCCTCGAGAAGCTGCGCGCCGAACTCGCCGACGAACGCGAGAAGCTGAACCAGCTCACCACCCGCTGGCAGAACGAAAAGACCGCCATCGATTCGGTGCGGGGGATCAAGGAACAGCTCGAGGCGCTGCGCGGCGAGGAGGAACGCGCCGAACGCGACGGTGACCTCGGCAAGGCCGCGGAGCTGCGCTACGGCCGCATCCCGCAGCTGGAGAAGGAACTGGAGAAGGCCGCCGCCGCGTCCGGAGCCGCCTCCGACGGCGACGTCATGCTCAAGGAGGAGGTCGGCCCGGACGACGTCGCCGACGTCGTCGCCGCCTGGACCGGCATCCCCGCCGGCCGCATGATGGAGGGCGAGACCGCCAAGCTGCTGCGCATGGAGTCCGAGCTCGGCAAGCGGGTCGTCGGCCAGGACGAGGCCGTACAGGCCGTGTCGGACGCGGTGCGCCGCTCCCGGGCGGGCGTCGCCGACCCGAACCGGCCCACCGGCTCGTTCCTGTTCCTCGGCCCCACCGGTGTCGGCAAGACCGAGCTGGCGAAGGCGCTGGCGGACTTCCTGTTCGACGACGAACGCGCCATGGTGCGGATCGACATGTCCGAGTACAGCGAGAAGCACTCCGTCGCGCGGCTCGTCGGCGCCCCTCCGGGCTACGTCGGCTACGAGTCGGGTGGCCAGCTCACCGAGGCGGTGCGTCGCCGCCCCTACTCGGTGGTGCTGTTCGACGAGGTCGAAAAGGCCCACCCGGACGTGTTCGACACCCTGCTGCAGGTGCTCGACGACGGTCGGCTCACCGACGGGCAGGGACGCACCGTCGACTTCCGCAACACGATCCTGATCCTCACCTCGAACCTCGGTGCGGGTGGCGACCGGGAGCACATCATGGCGGCGGTGCGGGCGGCGTTCAAGCCGGAGTTCATCAACCGGCTCGACGACGTGGTGATCTTCCACTCGCTGACCGAGGAGCAGCTCGAGCAGATCGTCGACATCCAGCTCGAGCAGCTGGCCGGGCGTCTGGCGGCCCGGCGGCTCGCCCTCGACGTGTCGTCCTCGGCCCGGTTCTGGCTCGCCGTGCGGGGCTACGACCCGCAGTACGGTGCGCGTCCGCTGCGCCGGCTCATCCAGCAGTCGATCGGCGACCAGCTCGCCAAGAAGCTGCTGGCCGGGGACATCAAGGACGGCGACACCGTCTCGGTGGGCGTCAGCGACGACGGCGACCACCTCGTGATAGGCGCCTGACGGCGCCGGTGCGTCCTTTGGGCTGCTGTGCCAGCCCAAAGGACGCACCGGCGCGCAGCGCCTAACCTGGAGGGACCATGACGAACCCGCACGATCCGCGCACCCCCCAGGAGCGCGCCTACTCGCTCGACGAGGGGCGTGCGGACGACGCGCGCGCGACGGGCACCGGCCGCACCGACCCGGACGCCGACGACACCCGGGTCCTGCACACCGCCGACCCGACCGAGGCGTACGGCCGGCCGCCCGCCAACCCCACCCTGGTCTACCCGGCGTACGACCCCCGGTTCGATCCGACGGCGGCGCCGCCCAACCCGACGCAGGCGTTCGAGCAGCCCGGCTCCTACGGGCCCCAGCCGCCGTACGCGCCGACCCAGCAGTACACGCCGACCCAGCAGTACGCGCCGACCCAGCAGTACACGTCGGCGCAGCAGTACCCGCACACCCAGCAGTACGGGGCGGCGCCACCCACCCCGCCGCACACCGGCGAGTACCCGGCGCTCGACGCGAAGCCGCCCCGGCGGCGCCGTTGGGGCCTGATCCTGCTCGCCGCGGTTGCGCTGATCGTGCTGGCCGGCTTCGGCGGCTATCTGCTCAGCGGCGGCAGCGGCGACGACCCGCAGCAGCGCAGCGCGGCGGCCCCGACCACCACGACCACGGTGCCCCGGCCCGCGCCCACGACGCCCGCGCCCACCACCGACCCGGCCGTGCCCGGCCTGCCGTTCGAGCAGCTGCCCGGCGGGCTCGGCGACGTCATCGGCGCGGCCGGCACCGTCGTCGGCACGATCACCGCCAACGACGGCACCTCCCTCACGCTCAGCGGCATGGGCGGCTCGAGCGTCACCGTGCGGCTCACGCCAGAGACACAGATCATGTCGCTCGCGGGCTCCGATCCGTCGGCGCTGCGGGTCGGCGACTCGGTCGTCGCGCAGGGCTCGCCGTTGCGGGACGGGGAGATGATCGCCGACACTGTGGTCAGCGCGTCCCTGCCGTCCTTCGGCGGTCCGGGCAACTAGAACGCGATAGGCTGACCCTCGATGACGGTTATGTGGTTCGGACTGGCGGCGATCGCACTCGCGGGTGCGCTGGTGCTGCTCTACATCGACCGCACGCGCCGCGAACAGTCCGGCCGCGTGCGCGAGATCTGGGCGCGCGCCCAGGGCTACAAGTACAGCGCCGCCGACGACACCCTGCCCGGGCACTGGCACCGGGCGGCCCTGGCCAAGCAGGAGTATCTCGGCGCGGTGGACGTGGTCCACGGCATCCGCCGCGGCGAGGAGTTCATCCTCTTCGACATCGAGGAGACCGCGACGATCGTCGCGGTGCGCCGCAAGGTCGGCTCCGACGTCGACATCGACCTGCGCCTGAAGTCGACGCCGCCGCCGAAGGACTCGGACATGAACCTGCTGGGCGCCATCGGGCCGCGCATCGTGTTCGCCACCGACCTCGAGATCGCCCGCCGCATCTGTGACCAGCGCATGGTCGCCTACACCGAGTCGATCCCGCCGCACGTGCAGATGCTGTGGAGCGAGGGCGAATGGACCCTCGGCTCGATCCCCGTGGGCAGCACCGGCCGGGAATGGGACTCGGCCATCGAGACCGTCGCCCGGCTCTCCGGGATCCTGCACGTGCTGCCCCCGATCGTGGAGCCGCAGGAACTCGACCGGGTGGCGCACGACCCCGGCCGCCCCTCCGCGCGGCGCTGAGCCCACCGCGTCACCGGAAGCGGTCCGGCGCGCTGCGCTAGCTTTAGCCCATGACTTCCGCTGCCACCCGGCCCGTCGCCCTGATCACCGGCCCCACGTCCGGCATCGGCGCAGGCTACGCGCGCGCGCTCGCCGGCAAGGGGTACGACCTCGTGCTCGTCGCCCGTCGCGAGGAGAGCCTGCGGTCCCTCGCCGACGAACTGACGTCGCGTTTCGGCACCACCTCGGAGGTCCTCGCCGCAGACCTGGCCACCGAGGACGGCCGCGCCTCCGTCGCGCGGCGTCTCGCCGAGGGCGTGGAGATGCTCGTCAACAACGCCGGGTTCGGTACGTCCGGCGAATTCTGGACCGCCGACCCCGCTCTGCTGCAGTCGCAGCTCGACGTCAATGTCACCGCCGTGATGCAGCTGACCCGGGCCGCGCTGCCGCCGATGATCGCGGCAGGCAGGGGCAGCATCGTCAACGTCGCCAGCGTCGCCGGATTGCTCTCCGGGCGTGGTTCGACGTACTCGGCGAGCAAGGCCTACGTCGTCTCGTTCACCGAGGGACTGGCCGGCGGACTCGCCGGCACCGGGGTGCGGGTGCAGGCGCTGTGCCCCGGCTTCGTGCACACCGAGTTCCACGAGCGGGCCGGGATCGAGATGAGCTCGATCCCGGAACTGATGTGGCTCGACGTGGACACGGTGGTGCGCACGTCCCTTGCCGACCTCGAGGCCGGCAAGGTGATCAGCATTCCGGGCCTGCAGTACAAGGTGCTCACGACGGTGGGCCGGCTCGTCCCGAAGAACCTGGTGCGCAGGGCGACCAACCTGGTCGGACGCGGCCGGGGACGGACGTAGGCCCAGCGCAGGTAACGGTCCGGACACGGCGCGCCGACACGGCGCGTCGCGACTCGGGCGTCCCCTCGGCCCCGCGGTAGATTCCGCCCTGTGACGTCTGTGGCTCTTGTGATTGTCGTTGCGGTCGTGGTGGTACTGCTGCTGTGGACGCGCGCCGCCGTCCGCCGCCTCCGGGTGCTGAAGTCGCGCCACCGTGACAGCCTGCGCCTGCTGACCAACGAACTCGACGACCGCTACGACCAGGTGCCCGCCCTCGTCGCGGCCTCCGCCGGCGCCGGCATGGATCGCAGCCGGCTCAGCCCCGTCGTCGGAGCCCGCTCCCTGGCAATCGCCATGCGCGACCAGCGGCTGCCCCTGGGCGAGCGGGCCGCGGCCGAGAACACCCTGTCGGCGGCCCTGCACGACCTGATCGGCGTCCTCGACGGCGTCAACCACTGGCCGTTCATCCGCGTCGCCCGCGAGTTGCAGACCCGCGAGCAGCGCATCGCCGGGGCCGCCCGCGTCCACAACGACCTCGGCCGCGCCATCAACACCGCGACCATCACCTTCCCGGCCTCGGTGTTCGCGCGCCTCGCCGCGGTCGGACCCGTCCCGCTGTTCGAGGTCGCCGCCCCGCCCGCCCCCACCGCCGTGGCCCCGCCGGAGCCCGTCGCGACGGCTCCCGCCTCCGCCCCCGGAGGCGATGCGCCGACCGGCGGATCGGACGCGCCGACCGGCGGATCGGACACCGTCGCGGCCTGACCGTCGGACCCCGACTAGGCTCGTCGTCGCCGGCGCCCTCGGGGCGCGGCGTGGAACGAGAGACGGTGAGGGGTTGCGATGAGTGATCGCGAGGAGTTGGCTGCGCTGGTTCGCGAACTGGCGGTGGTGCACGGCAAGGTGACCTTGTCGTCCGGCAAAGAGGCCGACTACTACGTGGATCTCCGCCGCGCCACCCTGCACCACCGGGCCGGCCCGCTGATCGGCAAGCTCATCCGGGAACTGGTCGCCGACTGGGACTTCGACGCCGTGGGCGGCCTCACCATGGGTGCCGATCCGGTGGCGCTCGCGGTCATGCACGCCGCCGGCCGCCCGATCGACGCGTTCGTCGTCCGCAAGGCCGCCAAGGCGCACGGCATGCAGCGGCAGATCGAGGGTCCCGACGTGCTCGGCAAGCGTGTCCTGGTGGTCGAGGACACGACCACCACGGGCAACTCTCCGCTCACCGCGGTCAAGGCCCTGCGCGACGCCGGCGCGACGGTCGTGGGTGTCGCCACCGTCGTCGACCGGGCCACCGGTGCCGGCGAGGTGATCGCCGCGGAGGGCGTCGAGTACCGCTACCTGCTGGGTCTGCAGGACCTGGGACTGCAGGACGCCTAGGTTCTCCGTGGCCGGGCGGGTGCGACGGACCGCGACGCGCCTCGCGGACGGCCGGGAACTGTTCTATTTCGACGACACCGAGCCGTACGTCGGTGGTGGCGCGGTGCGGGAGCGGCACGACACGCGGCGGCTACCGTCGGCCGGGGCCGCGTCCGAACTCCGCTTCGACCCGCTGACGGGGGAGTGGGTGGTCTCCGCGTCGCACCGCATGGACCGCACCTTCCTGCCGGACCCCGCGGACTGCCCGCTGTGCCCCACCCGTCCGGGCCGGGCCGCCACCGAGATCCCCGCCGACGACTACGACGTGGTGGTGTTCGAGAACCGCTTCCCGGCCCTCGGGCCGGGTGGCGCCGTCGCCGGTCCGGTGGACGGCGACCCGCTGTGGCCGCGACGACCCACGACGGGCCGCTGCGAGGTGGTCGCGTTCACCGCCGACCACGACGCCCGGTTCGCCGACCTGAGCGTCGCGCGGGCCCGCACGGTGTTCGATGCGCTGGCCGACCGCACCGCCGAGCTCTCGGCCGCCCCCGACGTGCGGCAGGTGTTCTGCTTCGAGAACCGTGGTGCGGAAATCGGTGTGACGCTTCAACATCCGCACGGGCAGATCTATGCCTACCCGTTCCTGCCGGCGCGCTCGCAGGTACTGGTGCAGCGCGCCCGCGCGCACCACGCCGCGACGGGCCGGCTGCTGCAACGCGACGTGCTCGAGGCCGAACGCCGGGCGGGCACGCGCATTGTGTGGTCCGGTCGGCGGTGGACCGCCTACGTGCCGGCCGCGGCGCGGTGGCCGATCGAGGTGCACCTCGCCCCGCATCGCGACGTGCCGGACCTCACCGCCCTCGACGACGCCGAGCGCGACGAGCTGGCGGTGGCCTACCGGGAGTTGCTGCGCCGCGTGGACCTGTTCTTCGACGGCATGGACCGCGTCCCCTACATCGCGGCCTGGCACCAGGCGCCGGTCGGCGACGAGCGGCCGTACGGTCGTCTGTTCTGCCAGATCTTCTCGCTGCGCCGCGCCGCCGACAAGCTCAAGTACCTGGCCGGCTCGGAGTCCGCGATGGGTGTATGGATCAGCGACACCTCCGCCGAACGCATCGCGGCGCGGCTGCGGGAGCTCGCCGGATGAAGGTGTGCGCGGCCGCGGCGGCCGAGTTCGCCCGGGAGTTCGGTGGGATACCGGAGGGGGTGTGGTGCGCGCCGGGCCGGGTCAACCTGATCGGTGAGCACGTCGACTACGCCGGCGGGCTGTGCCTGCCCCTGGCGCTGCCGCAGGTCACGGCGGCGGGGGTGCGTCGCCGCGACGACGGGACGGTGCGGCTCGTCAGCGAGGGCTTCGCCGGTGCGTCCTTTGGGCTGCTCCAGCCGCCCAAAGGACGCACCGGCGGCTGGGCCGCCTACGTGGCCGGGGTGATTCACACGCTCGACCCGCCCGGGTTCGCGGGCGTCGACGTCGCGATCGCCTCCGACGTGCCGGTGGGGGCAGGCCTGTCCAGCTCGGCGGCGCTCGAGGCGGCCGTCGCCCTCGCCCTCGCCGAGTTGTACGGGCTGCCGGTCGACGATGCCGGCCGGGCCGCCCTCGCCGCCGCCTGCACGCGGGCCGAGAACGACTGTGTCGGCGCCCCCACCGGCGGCATGGACCAGCAGGTCGCGCTGCGCGGCCGGGCCGGTCGTGCACTGCTGCTGGACTGCGCGACCGGAGCGGTCGAGCACATCCCGATCGACCTGGAATCGCACGGCCTGGCGCTGCTCGTCGTCGACACGGACGCGCCGCACCGCCTCGTCGACGGGCCGTACGGGCAGCGGCGCCGCGACGTCGAGGAGGCCGCGCGCCGGCTCGGCGTGACGAGTCTGCGCGAGGTCGACACCGTGGCTGCGCTCGACGCGCTGACCGATCCGGTGCTGCGGCGCCGGGCCGGGCACGTCGTCACGGAGATCGCCCGGGTGCGCGCCGCCGTCGCCGCGCTGCGGGACGACGCCCCGGACCGGCTCGGGCCGCTGCTCGACGCCGCGCACCGGTCGCTGCGCGACGACTTCGAGGTCAGCTCCGTCGAACTCGACAGCGCCGTCGACGCCGCCCGCGCCGCCGGGGCGCTCGGGGCCCGGATGGTCGGCGGCGGATTCGGCGGATCCGCGATCGCGCTGTGCCGGGCGACGGACGTCGCCGCGGTGGCGGAGGCCGTGACGGCGGCCGCCCGCGAGCGGGACCTGCCGCGGCCGAAGTTCCTGCGTGCGGTGGCGGCGGCGGGCGCCCGGCGCTGCTCCTGAGGGAAGGCGGCCGGGTGACGTCGTGCGGGTCGGTACGCTGCCGGCCATGGGATGGTTCAGCCGGGACAAGTGGAACGCCGAGCATGCGGTGTTCGCCGCGGCCGCGGCGGCGACGGTCGTGGGCGGGGTGCTCGGCAACGAGCGGTTGCAGCGGGTGGCCAAGCCGCTGATCGGCCCGTCGCTGGCGGTGCGGGTGCTGCGGCACGCCCCGCACACCGACCGGCTCGACACCGCTTTGTTGCTGCTCGGGCTGACCGGCGCGACCGTCGGCGACGTGTTCATGATCGACCCGGACGACGACGCCCGGCTGCTGCGCGGTGCGTCGTCGTTCGCCGTGATGCAGGCCTGCTACTCGGCCCTGCTGGTGCGTCGCGGTGCCCGTCCGACGCGGTCGGCGGCGGTGCCGCGGGCGGTCGCGGCGCTCGGGGCCGCCGGTCTGCTCGGCGCACGGTCCCCGGAGGTGGCGGCGCCGCTGACCGGGTACGGCGCCCTGCTGGGCACCACCGCGACCCTCGCCGCCGATCCGGCGCTCGCGCCCGGGGCCCGGCGGGTGGCCGGACTGCCGATCCCGAACGAGGACCGGCGCAGCTGGCTGGGCGCCGGCGGCCTGGTCTTCACCCTGTCCGACGGCACCATCGTCGTGCGGCGGGTGCTGCTGCGGTCGCAGCGGACCCGGGCCGCGGCGGAGGGATTCGTGCTCGCGACGTACGCGCTCGCGCAGTTGCTCCTCGTCGAGGGCAAGCTCGCCCTCGGCCGGGACGGCACTCGCGCGCGCCGGGGCCACCTGCGCGGGTAACGACGGGCGCGACAGGCACTTTCGTGCGCACGTCGCCTACGGGCAGAGGACGATCCGGTCGCGGTCGCGGGGGTCGACCCGGATGCCGACGACCCGGCCGGGCTCGAACCGGGCGAGATCCTCGCGGGCAACCTCGTAGAGCACCCGTCCGTGGTACGGCTCGGAGCCCGGCACCGTCAGGTCGAGGTCCAGTTCGGTCAGCTCGCCGTTGTCGACGGTGTGGCCGAGTTGCCGGGCCGAGGTGATGGTGGCCCAGCCCTCGAGGCCGCGGCGGGCGAGGCGGCGGTCGGCGCGCGGCGGCCGCCCGGCGAGGATCATGGCGATGCCCAGCGCCGAGCCGTACGCGGCCAGCAGGAACATGATCTGGTAGGGGACGGTGCCCTCGGGGGAGTTGGCGACGAACAGGCCCAGCCACAGCGCCAGGACGACGATGTACCCGGCGGTGACGAATGCGACGGCACGAACGACTCGAACGTGGTTCATTGCTCCTCCGATGCCAGGATAGTCCGTGACCTGCGCCACGTCCGTCGTCGCTACGCTGCATCCATGAATTCACCCAGTGTGTTCGTCACCGGCGCCGCCTCGGGGATCGGCCGCGCCACCGCACTGCTCTTCGCCCGCCGCGGTTACCGGGTCGCGGCCGTCGACGTCGACGCGGCGGGCCTCGAGGTGCTCGCCGCGGAGCAGCCCGGCATCGTCACCGGCGTTCTCGACGTCACCGACGCGCTGGGCTGGGAGCGGGCGCTGAAGGGGTTCTGCACCGACGGCACCCTCGACCTGCTCGTCAACAACGCCGGCCTCCTGGCGTCGGGACCGTTCGAGACGACCGCGCTCGAACGGCACCGGCAGATGGTCGACGTCAACGTCACCGGCACGATCACGGGCTGCCACAGCGCGTTCGAGTACCTGCGCCGCACGCCCGGCGCCCAGGTGGTCAACCTCTGCTCGGCGTCGGCGCTCTACGGCCAGCCGGAGCTCGCGACCTACAGCGCCACCAAGTTCGCCGTGCGCGGGCTGACCGAGGCGCTCGATCTGGAATGGGCCCCGCACGGCGTCCGGGTGATCGCGTTGTGGCCGCTGTTCGTCGAGACGGCGATGACCCGGGACCTGAACGTCGGCGCCGCGCGGCGGCTCGGGATCCGGCTCACCGCCGACGACGTCGCCCGGGATCTCTACGACCTGACCCGCCCCGGGCGGCGGCCGTCGGGTGTGCACCACGCGGTGGGCTGGCAGGCCAAGGCGTTCGCCGCCCTCGCGCAGGTTACGCCCACCCGGCTCAATCGCCTGGTCAACCGGTGGGTGACCGGCAGCTGAGGCGGTCTCGCTAGAGTGGCGGACGGATCAGCGACGGAGGGAGTCGGGTGAACGTGCGTCGGATGTCGTCGATCGGTGCGGCCGCGGTGGCGGTGCTGGCACTGGCCGGCTGCGGAGGGACCGCGGACGGCGGGGAGCAGCCGGCCGCCGCGTCGTCGGCGAGCGCGGCCGCCACGACCACCACCACGACCGCGGCACCCGCGCCGACGGCCCCCGGGACCACGACGGCCACCGGGACCACGACGACCACGCCGCCGGCGCCGGCCCCCGACAGCGCGCCGACGACGCTGGCGGACGTGCAGTACGAGCGCAACGAGTCGTACTACTTCACCAGCCCCGACGGCGGGTTCCGCTGCGGCATCGTCAGACTCCCCTCGCGCACCGAGGCCGGCTGCGAGGGTGCCACCGATCCGGTCCCCCCGCGTCCCGAGAATTGTATGGTCAACTGGGGCAACGGTATTCGCGTACAGGACGCGGGCCCGGCGGAGTTCATGTGCTCGGGCGGCTCGGTCTACACCTCCGGCGGCGACGACCCGGTGCTGCCGAGCGGATCGCGGCTGAGCAAGCTCGGCTACACGTGCGAGACCACCGACGCCGACGTCACCTGCGCCAACGACGCCACCGGTCACGGCTTCACGATCGCCGCCGGCTCCAACACGACCTTCTGACCGTGCAACTCGACGACGCTCCCGGCCCCACCGAGTGGGGCGAGCACCCGCACGGGTGCGGCCCGTGGGCCGAGGAGTTCGGCACCGAACCGCCGCAGGATCCGCGCTACGATCCGGAGCTGCTCGCCCGCGGCGACCGCCGCAACGTCGTCGACGCCTACCGCTACTGGACGCGCGAGGCGATCGTCGCCGACATCGACAACCGCCGTCATCCGCTGCACGTGGCGATCGAGAACTTCGGGCACGACGCGAACATCGGCACGGTGGTGCGCACCGCCAACGCGTTCGCGGCGGCCGCCGTGCACATCGTCGGCCGCCGGCGCTGGAACCGTCGCGGGGCCATGGTGACCGACCGGTACCAGCATCTCGTGCACCACCCCGACGTCGACTCCCTGATCGACTGGGCAGCCGGACGGGGACTGACGATCGTCGCGGTGGACAACACACCCGGATCGGTGCCGCTCGAGACCGCGCAGCTGCCCCGCGCGTGCATGCTGCTGTTCGGCCAGGAAGGGCCCGGTGTCACGGCGCGGGCGCGGGAGGTCGCGGCGACGACCGTGTCCATCGCCCAGTTCGGCTCGACCCGCAGCATCAACGCCGGCGTCGCCGCCGGGATCGCGATGCACGCCTGGATCCGGCAGCACGCCGATCTCGACCGGGCCTGGTGAAGAAACGTTCGACGGGGAGCGGCCGATAGGGGAAAGCTGGTATCGGTAGCGACGGTGAGACGAGGTTGGCGACGACATGTCGGATGTGTGGGCCGAGCGGGCGGATCTCGCGGAGGCTGCAGTCATGTCGCGGCACGTGCGGCGGCTGTGGGCGCTGCCCGGCACCGCGCTCGGGGTCGTCGGCTGGCCGGCGGTGCGCCGCGAACGGCTCTTCCTCACCTGGCACTACTGGTGGCAGGCCCACCTGATCGATCTCGCGGTCGACGCCGCCGAGCGGGAGGCGACGCCGCGGCGCCGGCGCCGGGTGCTGCGGCTGACGCGCTCGCACCGGATCCGCAACCTCGCCGGCTGGACCAACAACTACTTCGACGACATGGCCTGGCTCGGCCTGGCGCTCGAGCGGGCGCAGCGACACCTCTACGTCGACCGCCGCGACGCCATCGCCGTCCTCGAGAACGAGTTGTTCGCGGCGTGGGCGCCCGAGCGGGGCGGCGGCATCCCCTGGCGGCGCCGCGACGACTTCTACAACACCCCGGCCAACGGCCCGGCGGGCCTGCTGCTCGCCCGCACCGGAAAGCTGCTGCGGGCCCAGGAGATGGCGGACTGGATCCACGAGACGCTGCACGACGCGGAGACCGGCCTGATCTTCGACGGGATCCGGCGCGACCGGGTCGAGCGCGCCGTCTACACGTACTGCCAGGGCGTCGTGCTCGGCCTGGAGACGGAGCTGGCGGTGCGGATGGGCGATCCGCGGCACCGGGAGCGGGTGCACGCCCTCGTCGACGCCGTCGACAACGAGCTGACCGAACGGGGGGTGATCACCGGCGGCGGCGGTGGGGACGGTGGGTTGTTCAACGGCATCCTCGTCCGGTACCTGGCGATGGTCGCGACGACGCTGCCGGTGGTCGATCCCGAGGACGAACGGGCGCGCCGGGTCGCGGCGCGGATCGTGCTCGCGTCCGCGCAGGCCGCGTGGGCGAACCGCCTGCAGATCGAGGGGCTGCCCCTGTTCGGGCGGGACTGGTCCGTCCAGGCGCGGCTGCCGGGAACGGCCCCCGGGATCGCGCGCTTCTCCGGCGGCACGGTGCGCAGCTCGGGGGTGGCCGAGCGGGATCTGTCGGTGCAGCTGAGCGGGTGGATGCTGATGGAGTCGGCCTACGCCGTGGCCGCCGAGCGGGCGCCCGGGCCGAGCGCCGCGCGGCCCGACGGCACCCGTTTTGAAAACGGTTATCGATAACGGCTATCGTCGACGGCATGACCGTCGCGACGCCCCTGCCCGTCACCGTGCTCTCCGGCTTCCTCGGCGCGGGCAAGACCACACTGCTCAACCACATCCTCGCCAACCGCGACGGCGCGCGCGTCGCGGTCGTCGTCAACGACATGAGCGAGATCAACATCGACGCCGCGCTCGTCGCCGGCCAGGGCAGCCTCGACCGCACCACCGAGAAGCTCGTCGAGCTCACCAACGGCTGCATCTGCTGCACGCTGCGCGAGGACCTGATCGAGACGGTCGCGCGGCTCGCCCGGGAGAACCGGTTCGACCATCTCGTGATCGAGTCGACCGGCATCTCCGAGCCGATGCCCGTCGCCGCGACGTTCGACTGGGAGTTCGACGACGGCTTCCGCCTCAGCCGGCTCGCGCGCCTCGACACGATGGTCACCGTCGTCGACGCCGCCACATTCCTCGCCGAACTCGCGCGCGGCGACCGCCTCGACGACCGCGCGCTCGAGGCCGGCGCAGGCGACGAGCGCAGCATCTCCGACCTGCTCGTCGAGCAGGTCGAGTTCGCCGACGTGCTGCTGGTCAACAAGACCGATCTGGTGAGCGACGCCGTCGCCGGGGCCGTCGAGGCCACGCTGCGCCGGCTCAACCCGACGGCGCGGCTGCTGCGCACCGTCCACGGCGCCGTCCCGATCGACGAGGTCCTCGGCACCGGCCGCTACGACCCGGAGGCGGCCGCGCTCGCCCCGGGCTGGGCCGAGGAACTCGCCGGCGGTCACACCCCGGAGACCGAGGAGTACGGCATCCGCAGCGTCGTCTACCGCGCCGACCGCCCCTTCGACCGGGCCCGGCTCGAGGCGGCGGTGGAGAACCTGCACGGGGTGCTGCGCAGCAAGGGCTTCTGCTGGTTCGCCGACGACCCGGACACCGCGGCGATCTGGTCGCAGGCCGGCCCCAACCTGATGCTCGAACCGGCGCAGCCGTGGTCTCTGACCGGCGAGACGCCGGGCCAGGAGATCGTCTTCATCGGGGTGCGCCTGGACCCGGACACCCCGCGCCGCCTCCTGGATCCGGCTCTCGCGGCCGGGCACTCCTAGTCGGGGTCGACGTCCGCGATCTCCACGTCCACCGCGGGCCGCGCCATCTCGATCCGGTACTGCCGGACGCCGAGCACGGTGCCCACCACGAGGACGGCGGCCATCACGGCGAGGACCGTCGGCAGCAGCCACGAGACCCGCTCGAGGTATTCGCCGAAGTAGAACCCGACGAGCAGCAGGACGGGCGCCCACAGGATCGCGCCGATCGTGGACGCGATCGTGTACCGGGTGTGGTTCATCCGGGCGGCCCCGGCCACCAGCGGCGACAGCGTGCGCACCCACGGGATCCAGCGGGCGATCAGCACCGCCCAGAACCCGTACCGGTCGAGCAGGACATTGACCTTCCGCAGGTTGGCCGCGTTGAGGTATCGGCCGTTGCGGCGGGCGATGAGGTGGTGGCCGCGACGGTGGCCGATCACGTACCCCACCTGGTTCCCGGCGATCGCGGCCACCATCGCGCCGACCGCCAGGGCCCACACCTGCGCCGCACCGGAATGGTGGGCGGCCAGCACGACGCCGGCGGTCAGCAGCATGGAGTCCCCGGGCAGGAACAGTCCGAGGATGATCGCGCACTCGACGAACACGAACGTCACGACGACGAGCCACACCAGGGCGGGCCCGGCGGTTTCGAGAGGACCGAAGGTTTCCGCGGCGAGAATCATGGAGGACGCGTTCGCGCGCGTGCTCAGGGCGTGGTGTCGCGACGGGTCGTCGGCACCGGCACCGTGTCGGCCGTGGCCTCGGCCTCCGTGACGGCCGCGGCCCTGCGCTTGGCGATCAGGTGCTTGCCGATCTCGAGCAGGATCGGGACGACGGAGACGAACACGATGAGCAGGAAGATGATGTCGATGTTGTCGCGGATGAAGGCGATCTGACCGAGCAGGTAGCCCAGCAGCGTCACGCCCGCGCCCCACAGCACGCCACCGACGATGTTGTAGGTGAGGAACACCGGATACCGCATGCGGGAGGCGCCCGCGACGACCGGCGCGAAGGTGCGCACGATGGGCACGAACCGGGCGAGGACGATCGTGATCGGACCGTGCCGCTGGAAGAAGTCCTCGGACTGGTCGATGTACTGCTTGTTGAGGATCTTCGCGTCGTAGCTCTTGAACAGGCGGGTGCCGCCCTTGGCGCCGATCCAGTAGCCCACCTGGTCGCCCAGGATCGCCGCGATCGGGATCGTCACCATCAGCACCCACAGCGGCGCGAACGGCGGGATCTCCTCGGACTTCGAGGCGGCGATCAGGCCCGCCGTGAAGAGCAGCGAGTCGCCCGGCAGCAGGGGGAACAGCAGACCCGACTCGATGAACACCACGAGCAGCAGGCCGATGAGCACCCAGGTGCCGAAGGAGTTGAGCAGGTTCACCGGGTCCAGGAATCCCGGCAGCAACGCCAGATTCGTCACGCTCTCCGGGACGACGGTCACGGACTCCAGGCCTCCGAGCACACTCACGGCCACCAGAGTACCGGTGGGATGCCGGTGGCCCGAATCACGGCGGGCACCCGACTGTGTCCCCGCGCCGGCAGTTGACATACTGCAGGGACAACCCTGGCGCCTCCCGCACCCCCGGGGAGGCACCCATCGACTCTCATCTGGAGGACAGCCGCCGTGCCAATCGCGACTCCCGAGGTCTACGCCGAGATGATCGCCCGCGCCAAGGATCACTCCTTCGCGTTCCCGGCCATCAACTGCACCTCGTCCGAAACCATCAACGCCGCCATCAAGGGCTTCGCGGACGCCGGCAGCGACGGCATCATCCAGTTCTCGACGGGTGGCGCCGAGTTCGGCTCCGGCCTCGGCGTCAAGGACATGGTGACCGGCGCCGTCGCGCTCGCCGAGTTCGCGCACGTCATCGCCGCGAAGTACGACGTCACCATCGCGCTGCACACCGACCACTGCCCGAAGGACAAGCTGGACGGCTTCGTGCGCCCGCTGCTCGCCATCTCGCAGGAGCGGGTGAAGAACGGCGAGAACCCGCTGTTCCAGTCGCACATGTGGGACGGCTCGGCCATCCCGATCGACGAGAACCTGCAGATCGCCCAGGAGCTGCTGGCCCTGTCGAAGGACGCGAACATCATCCTCGAGGTCGAGATCGGCGTCGTCGGCGGTGAAGAGGACGGCGTCGAGAACGCCATCAACGAGAAGCTCTACACCTCGATCGAGGACTTCGAGAAGACGGTCGACGCGCTCGGCGCCGGTGAGAAGGGCAAGTACCTGCTCGCCGCGACGTTCGGCAACGTCCACGGCGTCTACAAGCCGGGCAACGTCAAGCTCGAGCCGTCCGTGCTGGCCGACGGCCAGGCCGCCGCTTCGAAGAAGCTGGGCCTGCCCGCCGGCTCGAAGCCGTTCGACCTGGTCTTCCACGGCGGTTCCGGCTCGCTGAAGTCGGAGATCGACGAGGCGCTGAGCTACGGCGTGGTGAAGATGAACGTCGACACCGACACCCAGTACGCGTTCACCCGCCCGATCGCCGGCCACATGTTCGCCAACTACGACGGTGTGCTGAAGATCGACGGCGAGGTCGGCAACAAGAAGACCTACGACCCGCGCAGCTACCTGAAGAAGGCCGAGGCGTCGATGACCGCTCGGGTCGTCGAGGCCTGCAACGACCTCAAGTCCGCGGGCCGCTCGGTGTCCGCCGGCTGATCCGTCCCTGCGCCGTCATCCCACACGAGCGGTGACGCGGGCCCGGCCCGCGTCACCGCTCGTGTCGTTTCACTCCCCGCAGACCTTCCAGTCCTCGCCCTCCCGGGCCAGGTCGAAGGTGCGCTGGGTGACGTCGGTCGGGGTGCCGGCCGGGTGCGCCGTCACCTGCGCGATGGCCTGGCCGTCGGTGATCTGCACCTTGTCGATGCCCGTGACGACGGGCACGGTGCCCTGGTCGACGGCGGTGCGGTGGATGTCGGCGAACTGCTCGGGCGGCACCGAGGCGTAGAACTCCTGCAGGCCGCCGCACGTCGTGGTGCGCAGCGTCGTCAGGTCGCCGGCGGCGAGCGCCCGGACGAAGGTCTCGACGGTGGTCCGGATCCGAGCCTCCGGCGAGTTCGCCGCCCGGTCGTCCAGGTAGACCTTCACGGCCGCGGCCGCCACCGCGGCGACGACGAGCAGGCCCGCGACGAGGGCCGCGATCGCCCAGCCCCGGCGGCCGCGCCGGGCGGGTGCGACCGGGTCGATGCGCTGCGGCCCCGGGACCGGCTGGACGCGCTGGGGTTCGATGCGCTGGGGTTCGATGCGCTGGGGTTCGACACGCCGCGCCTCCGGCCGGGGCGGCGGGACCCGCGTCGGCTGGACGCGCGGCGGTTCGGCGCGCTGGGGGGCGACCCGCTGCGGCTCCGCGCGTCCGGCCGCCCGATCGGGCTCGATCCGCTGCGGCGCCTGCTTGGGGGTGTGCGTGGTGACGGGGATGCGTGCGGTGGGTGCGTCGGCGGGGGAGGGCGCGGGCTCGGCGCGGCGCGTGGCCGGGATGGCCACGGTCGCCGCCTCGCTCGCCGCGGCCGGCCCGGGCTGTGCGGCCGGCGCGTCCGGGCCGCCGGCGGCGGGATCCGCGGCACCGGCCGGGGCCGGCGCGTCGTCGCCGGGGGTGTCGCGCTCCGAGCCCGCGCGCGGTGCCGGGTCCTCGGCGTCGTCGTGCTCCGCGGAGGACCGGGGGGTGTCCGTCGCCGGACGGGGAGACGTGGTGGTGTCTTCGTTCTTCGGATCCGGCACGCGATCCCCCTTGCTGGACGGACGGCTGTTCTCCCGGGCAGCCTATCGACCGTCTTCGGGCGGTGGGCACAATGGTGGCCATGACGTCTTTCGGTGACCTTCTCGGACCCCAACCCACCCTGCTGCCCGGCGACGACGAGGCGGAGTCGGCGCTGCTGAACCACGAGGACCCGGCGAAGGTGGCCGCCGATCACCCGACCGCGTCGATCGCCTGGGCATACCTGGCCGAAGCCGCCCTCGGGCGCGGCGAGACGATCGCGGCCTACGCCTACGCCCGCACCGGCTACCACCGCGGTCTCGACCAGTTGCGCCGCAACGGCTGGAAGGGCTTCGGTCCCGTGCCGTTCGACCACGAACCGAACCGGGGCTTCCTGCGGTGCGTCGCGACGCTGGCCCGCGCGGCGAAGGAGATCGGCGAGGCCGACGAGCATGCCCGCTGCCTCGACCTGCTCGAGGACTGCGACCCGCGCGCCGCCGAAGCACTTGGCGTCGATTAGTCCCCGGTTACCCACCAGGGTGGGCACGCGCCGGCGGCTGCGCACGTCGGGGCGCCGCCTGCGTTCCTCGGCGCTGCCGATCCTGCAGTGCGCGCTGGCAGCGGGCATCGCCTGGTGGGTCGCCACGGGGCCGGTCGGGCACGAGCAGCCGTTCTTCGCGCCCATCGCGGCGGTGGTGTCGCTCGGGCTGTCACTGGGTGCGCGGATGCGACGGTCGGTCGAACTCGTCTGCGGTGTCACCGTGGGCATCGGTGTCGGCGACCTGATCATCTCGTTCATCGGCAGCGGCCCGTGGCAGATCGCGCTCGTCGTCGCGATGGCGATGGGCACGGCGGTCGCGCTCAACAGCGGCCCGATCTTCTCCATGCAGGCCGGGAACTCGGCGGTGCTGGTGGCGACCCTGATCCCGCCCGGCGGGTCCGGGGGTATCGACCGAATGGTCGACGCCCTCATCGGCGGGCTGGTCGGCATCGCCGTCGTCGCCGTCATCCCCACCCACCCGGTGCGCCGGGCGCGGCGGGAGGCGGCGAACGTGCTGTCCACCACGGCGGACGTGCTGCGCAAGGTCGAGGCCGGCCTGGTCGAGAACAACCCGAAACCCATCGAGGCGGCCCTCAGGGAGGCCCGGGCCACGCAGTCGGCGATCGACGCGATGCGCGCCAACATCTCCGGCGGCAAGGAGGTGAGCCGCATCTCGCCGCTGTACTGGAACAGCCGGCCCCGGCTCGAGCGCCTCATGGCCGCGGCGGACCCGATCGACAACGCCATGCGCAACACGCGGGTGCTGGCGCGCCGGTCGCTCTCGCTCGTGCGCGACGACGAGATCCTCGACCCGCGGCTGGTGCGGCGCATCGAGGAGCTGGCCGGGGCGGTGGACGTGCTGCGGCTGATGGTCCTCGCCGAGCCGGGGGAGCAGCCCGATCAGGCGGAGGCGGCCCGGGTGCTGCGCAGCGTGGCCCGGGAGATGAAGCCGGACCTCGTGGCGGGGGCGGGCCTGTCCTCGACGGTGGTGTTCGCGCAGATTCGTTCGCTGATCGTGGACCTGCTGCAGGTGGCCGGCCTCGAGCGGGTCTCGGCGATCGCCACGCTGCCCCCGACGGTGGAGCATCCGGCGTATCCCCCCGAGTCCTGACGGCTCCCCTCTCCGTTGAACATATGCGTATGTCTGCATATGATTGCCGAAACTTCGGAGGGAGGACCATGGGCGTCGGACACGGCCACTCGCACGGCCATTCCGGGACGAGCACTCCCGGCGGGGCCGGCCCGTCGAAGGGACGGCTGTGGCGGATGGCGATCGCCCTCGTCGTCCTGGTCGCGTTCCTGATCCTCGAGACGGGCGTCGCCCTGTGGATCGACTCGCTGGCCCTGCTCGCCGACGCCGGCCACATGCTCACCGACGTGGTGGGCATGTCCATGGGCATGGTCGCGTTGATCCTGGCCCGGCGGGGCAGCACGGCGGCCGCGCGCACCTTCGGGTGGCACCGCGCCGAGGTACTCGCCGCCATGGCGAACGCCGCGCTGCTGCTCGCGGTGGCGGTGTGGGTGTTCTACGAGGCGATCCGCCGCATCGGTGACGCCCCGGAGATCCCCGGGACGGCGCTGGTGGTCACCGCGGCGGCCGGCCTGGCCGCCAACCTCGTCGTCATGCTGCTCCTGCGGGCCGACGCCAAGGACAGCCTCGCCGTGCGCGGCGCCTACCTCGAGGTGCTCGCCGACGCGGTCGGCAGCGTCGGGGTGCTCGTCGCCGGTGCCCTCGTGCTGCTGTTCGACTGGAGCCTCGCCGACGTCGTCGTCGGCGTCCTCATCTCCCTGTGGGTGGTGCCGCGGGCGGTGCGCCTGGCCGCGGCGTCGCTGCGCATCCTCACCCAGGCTTCGCCGGCCCACCTCGACGTCGACGGGGTGCGCGCCGACCTGTCCGCCCTTCCCGGCGTCACCGGCGTCCACGACCTGCACGTGTGGACCCTGACCACCGGCATGGACGTCGCCACCGTGCACCTGATCAGCGACCACGACGGGCAGTGGGTGCTCGAGTCGGCCCGCGCCGTCCTCACCTCCCACGGGCTCGAACACGCCACCGTCCAGGTGGAGACGACCGTCAACGGGCGGCGCTGCGAGGAGAACGTCACCTGGTAGGGCGGCTCAACCCAGCCGCAGCGACCACCGGCCCCCGCGTCCGTGCAGCCGGACCTGTGCGAGCGGGCGCACGTCGATCCGCCAGAATCCTGCCGGGGGCGCGCCGAGGGCGTACACCGTCGCGGCGCGGATCACGGCCGGGTGGGTCACCGCGACGACCCGGCCCGGCGCCAGCTCGTCGAGCCACCGCGCCACCCGTTCGGTCAGCTCCGCGATCGACTCGCCGCCGTGCGGCGCCGCGTGCGGGTCGGTGAGCCACTGCTGCAGGCTCTCGGCCGGCACCTCGTCCATCGCCCGCCCCGCCCAGTTGCCGTAGTCCAGGTCCCGCAGCGCCCGATCGACCGCGGCCGTCGTGCCCAGCGCGGCCGCAGTCTCGACGGCCCGTCGCTCCGGCGCCGCGACGACGCGGTCGGCCACCGGCGCGACCGCCCGCTCCAGTTCTCGTCGGCCGCGTTGCGACAGCGGCTCGTCGGCGGGGAACCGGACGGCGCGCTGCGCCTCCGTCGAGGCATGGGCCAGAAGGACGAGGCGAACCACGGCGGTCATCGAATCACAACCGCCGGGGGTGTCGCCTTGACAGGGGCGGGCTCACGGTGCGACTGTTCCTGCGTCACACGTGCCGAGGTGCAGGCAATCCGGTGCAAGTCCGGAGCGGTCGCGCCACTGTGACCGGGCGACCCGCCCGGGAGTCAGAAAACTGTCTCGGCGCATGGATTTTCGACGGGACGCGTTATCCCAGGAGGATGCCATGGCTACTGTCCACACCCCCGAGTCCACGATGGGCTCCGCTGCGCTGGCCGCCGCGATCACCGCCGTCGTGCTGCTCGCCTTCGTCACCCTCTACCTGGTCGGCTTCGATCAGGGCGCGATCTCGCGCACCGGCATGTTCATGCATGAGCTGATGCACGACGGCCGGCACCTGCTCGGCCTGCCGTGCCACTGAGGCCGGGGGGCGGCGTGTCACCGAGTCCGGGGGCCGGCGTGTCACCGAGTCCGGGGGCCGGCGTCTCGTCGCACCCGGACGCTGCCGTGTCGGCAGGCGTCCCGCTGACCGGCCCCTACACCCGGATCCTGCTGCGCGGCCTGCTGGCCGGCCTGATTGCCGGCCTGCTCGCCGGCGCCGTCGCCTTCGTGGTCGGCGAGCCGCACATCGAGGCCGCGATCGCGCTGGAGGAGGCCGCCGCGACGCACGCGGCCACCGAGGCGCACTCCCACACGCACGAGGCCGCGTCCGCCGGTCACAGCCACGGCGAGGACGCCCTCGTCAGCCGCACCGGGCAGAAGGTGGGCCTGATCCTCGCCACCACCCTCGCCGGTCTGGCGCTCGGCGCGCTGTTCGCGTCGGTGCTGCACTTCGCCCGGCGCCACACCACGCTGTCGGGTCCCGCTCTCGGACTGCTCGGCGCCGGAGCGGGATGGCTCGCGATCGAAGCGGTGCCGTTCCTGAAGTACCCGGCCAACCCGCCGGCGGTGGGGGACCCGGACACCATCGACCAGCGCACCCTCCTGTGGGTCGCGGCGGTCGTGCTCGGCCTCGTCGCGCTCGCGGTGGCGGTGGCCGCCGCGAAGGCGCTCGCCCGTCAGGAGCTGCGTACCGTCCGGCTCGCCGGACCGGTCCTGGCGTTCCTCGTCGTGGTCGGTCTCGGGTATGCGGTGCTGCCGACGATCGACGAGGTCGGCACGGACTTTCCGGCCACGCTGCTGTGGGACTTCCGCGTTGCGTCGGTGATCGTTCAGACCACCCTGTGGTTCGCCCTGGGCGTGGCGTTCGCGTTCCTCACCGAACGCGCCGATCGTCGCGTGCCCGTCCGCGTGGCGTAGCCGTCGTGGGACAGGGCCTGCTCGTCGCCGGAACCACCTCGGACGCCGGGAAATCCGTGGTGACCACCGGGATCTGCCGGGCCCTGGCCCGCCGTGGGTTGTCGGTCGCGCCGTTCAAGGCGCAGAACATGTCCAACAACTCCATGGTGGCCGTCGACCCGGTCACCGGCGACGGCGTGGAAATCGGCCGCGCGCAGTGGATCCAGGCGGTGGCGGCGCGCGCCGTACCCGAGGCCGCGATGAATCCGGTGCTGCTCAAACCCGGCAGCGACCGCCGCAGTCACGTCGTGGTGCTCGGCCGGCCCGCCGGTCACCTCGAGGCCGGCGAGTTCGCCGGCGGCCGAAAGCACCTCGCCGAGGCCGCCTTCGGTGCGCTCGACGACCTGCGGGACCGGTTCGACGTGGTGGTCTGCGAGGGCGCCGGCAGCGCCGCCGAGATCAACCTGCGGGCCCACGACTACGTGAACATGGGCCTGGCCCGGCACGGCGACCTGCCGACCGTGCTCGTCGGCGACATCGATCGCGGCGGGGTGTTCGCCGCCATGTACGGCACCCTCGCCCTGCTGGATGCGTCCGATCAGGCCCTCGTCCGCGGCTTCGTGATCAACAAGTTCCGTGGAGACCTCGGGCTGTTGCGTCCCGGTCTCGAGTCGCTCGAAAAGCTCACGGGCCGGCCCGTGCTCGGCGTCCTGCCCTGGCAGCGCGGCCTGTGGCTCGACTCGGAGGACTCGCTCGCCCTGTCGTCGCGCCCGGCCCACGACGGCGCCGGGTCGCTCACCGTCGCGGTGGTGATGCTGCCGCGGATCAGCAACTTCACCGACGTCGACGCGCTGTGCCTCGAACCGGACGTGCGGCTGCGGTTCGTCGACGATCCGCGCGCCCTCGCCGGCGCCGACGTGGTGATCCTGCCCGGCACCCGCGCCACCCTCGCGGACCTCGCGTGGCTGCGCGGCCGTGGCCTCGACACCGCCGTCGCCGACCACGCCCGTCGCGGGGGCGTGGTGCTCGGGATCTGCGGCGGCTTCCAGATGCTCGGCCGGCGGATCTCCGATCCGCACGGCGTCGAGGGCACCCCCGGGGCGTGCGTGGACGGGCTCGGACTGCTGGACGTGCACACCCGTTTCGAACCGGAGAAGGTGCTGCGGCTGCCGGCCGGGTCGGCGCTCGGGGTGCCGGCCTCCGGGTACGAGATCCACCACGGCCGCATCTCCCGCGGCGGCGACGAGGAGTTCCTCGGCGGCGCCCGGGCGGGAACGGTGTTCGGCACCATGTGGCACGGCAGCCTCGAGGGCGACGCCCTGCGCACGGCGTGGCTCCGCGAGGCGGCCGCCCTCACCGGGCGCGACCTCGCCACCGGCACCGTCGGCTTCCACGCCGCCCGCGAGGCGCGCCTCGAGGTGCTCGCGGACATGGTCGAGGAGCACCTCGACGTCGGCGCCCTGCTCGGGATGCTCGAGGCTCGGCCGGTGCTGCCCACACTGACGGGCGGCCTGGCGTGACCGTCCTCATCCTCGGCGGCACCGGCGAGGCGCGGGCGCTCGCCGCCGGCCTGGACACCGCGGGGGTGGCGTACGTGTCGTCGCTCGCGGGACGGGTGCGCAACCCGCGCCTGCCGGTCGGCGACGTGCGGATCGGCGGTTTCGGCGGCATCGACGGACTGCGGGAGTATCTGCGCGGCAACGGTATCCGCAGGGTGGTCGACGCCACGCACCCGTTCGCCGCGCGGATCAGCGGTAACGCCGCGGCCGCCTGCGCGGCGGCCGGGGTGCCGCTGCTGCGTCTGGCGCGGCCGGGCTGGACCGGCACCGGCGACTGGACGTGGGTCGACGACCATGATGCGGCCGCCGCGGTGGCCGCCCGAGGGGCGAGCGTGTTCCTGAGCACGGGCCGCCAGACCCTCGATCGCTTCCTCGGGCCGCTCGCGCGGCACCGCGTCCTGGTGCGGGTGGTCGAGCCGCTGGACCTCGACGTGCCGGACTCCTGGACGGTGCTGCTGGCCCGCGGCCCCTACACCGTCGACGGAGAGCGTGCGCTGCTCGCCGGCCACGGGGTGGACGTGCTCGTCACCAAGGACTCCGGCGGGGACCTCACGCGCGCCAAGCTCGACGCGGCGGCCGAACTCGGGGTGCGGGTGGTCGTCGTGCGCCGCCCGCCCTCGCCGGCGGGCGTGCCGACGGTGGCGACGGTCGCGGACGCCGTCGCGTGGGCGACGGATTCCCGCGCGAATTAGTCCTCCGTGCACGCAATGTCGTGTGCAGGCGACCGGGAATTGCGCGGGTCCGCGATCTCAGACCTGCGGGCCCTCGGTGCGCAGGTCGTCGACCTTGCGCATCGCCTCGCGGAGCTCGGCGAGCCACTGCTCGCTGTGCTGCCCCACGAGCTGGACGCACCAGGCGAGCGCGTCGGAGCGCGAGCGGGCGACGCCGGCGTCGACGAGGGTGTCGAGGACCTTGCGCTCGGGCTGGCGCAACCGGGTCATCACCGGAACGGCCAAGTGGGTGAACAGCACTCGACGATCGCCGAGCGTGACACCCCACGCGACCTTCCGGCCGTAGCGGGCCTCGGCCTCGTCGGCGATGCGCATGCGGTCCGGCCGGGTGGTCTCCCGGAACCGGGCGATGCGCCCGTCGACGGACGCCGGGCCGGTGTCCTCGGGCGGGGGCAGTTCCCCGACGACCACGATCTCCTCGCGGTCGACCTCGATGTCGGCGGGGCCGGTGAACCAGTCGTCGGGCAGGCGTCCGGCGAACCACTCGGCGGCGTCGCTCGCATCGGGGACGTCGGCCTGTTGCCAGCCGCCCGGGCGTCCGAAGCGGGGTCCGTGCATGTGCGGATGGTGTCGCATGTCGTCCTCCTCGGGACGAAGTGCCAATATCACTGATTACAGTGTTACACCGCTTACGTGATTCGCGCCACAACGGTGCCCGCGGACGCGACGACCGCGGACACCGCGAGCGCGCCCGCGCCGACCCGGGCCGCGAGCCGCACGCCCCGCGCGATGTCCCCGGGTTCCGGGGCCGGGCCGTCGCCGAGGGTGCCGCGGTCCTCCACCACGCCGTGGTAGACGTTCACCCCGCCCAGAGTGACCCCGAGCGCGCCCGCGAACGCCGCCTCGACCGGCCCGGCGTTCGGGCTCGGATGCCGGTGGGCGTCGCGGCGCCAGGCCGTCAGGGCCGCGCCGGGCCGCTCGCCCAGGCCCGCCGCGAGCAGCGCGGACAGCCGCGCCGGCGCCAGGTTGAGCAGGTCGTCGAACCGGGCGGACGCCCAGCCGAACCGCTCGTGCCGCGGCGTGCGGTGGCCGACGCGGGCGTCGAGGGTGTTCGCGGCCCGGTAGCCGAGCAGGCCCGCCGGCCCCGCCACCGCACCCCACAGCAGCGGGGCGACGACGGCGTCGGAGGTGTTCTCCGCGAGGGACTCCAGGGTGGCGCGGGCGACGCCGGCGGCGTCGAGGCGCGACGGGTCGCGCCCGACGAGGTGGGTGACCTGACGGCGCGCGGCGGGCAGATCCGCGCGGCGCAGCTGGCCGTCGATCGTCGTCGCCTCCCGCGCCAGCGACCGGCCGCCGAGCACGGTCCACGTCGCGGCCGCGGTCACCGCCGTGCGCACCAGCGGACGACGCCGGGTGAGCCGGTCCACCCCGTAGCCGAGGCCGGCCGCGCCGCCGACCAGCACCGCGGTGAACAGCGTCCCGGCCGCCCGGTGGTCCGCGTACAGCGCGCGCTCGGTGGTCCGGGCGATCCGGCCGAAGCCGCTCACCGGGTGGCCGCGACGGGGATCGCCGAACGCCTGATCGGCGAGGTAGCCGAGGACGAGGCCGGCGGCGCGCGGGTTCACGTCAGGTCCCGCCATGCCCCGAGCAACGCCTCGGTGGTCTGCGCATCGCGCACCGCGATGCGCACCCAGTCGGCGCCGAGGCCGGGGAAGCTGTCCCCACGACGCACCGCGAAGCCCTTGCCCCGCAGTCGCTCCCGCGTCCCCACGGGGACGTGCGCCAGCACGAACGGTGCCGCCGACGGGCCGGTCACCTCGATGCCGAGCGCGGTCAGGCCGTCGACGAGGACGGCGCGGTCGGCCGCGACCTGCACGGCGATGCGCTCCGCCTCGACCGTGGCCGCCGGCGACGCGCACGCGATCATCGCCGCCGCCGCCGGTGTGGACACCGACCACGGTGGCTGGTGCGCGGCGAGCTCGGCGACGATCGACTCGTCGCCGAGCACGTACCCGGCGCGGATACCGGGTATCGCCCACGTCTTGGTGAGCGAGCGGACCACCACGAAACCCGGAATCGACATGCCGGCAAGCGATTCCGGTTCCCCTGGTACCGCATCCATGAACGCCTCGTCCACCACCAGCACCCGGCCGGGCCGCGCCAGGGCCCGCAGCGCGGCACCCGGGTGCAGCACGCCGGTCGGGTTCGTGGGGTTGCCGACGATCACGAGGTCGGCGTCGTCGGGCACCAGCGCCGGGTCGAGGACGAAGCCGTCCTCGCGGCGCAGCAGCACCCGGGTCACCTCGTGCCCGGCGGCGCGCAGCGCCGCCTCCGGCTCGGTGAACTGCGGGTGCACCACCGCCGGTCGCGCCCAGCGACGGGCACGGGCGACGAGGGTGAACGCCTCCGCGCCGCCGGCGGTGGGCAGCACCTCGAGCGGGTCGCGGCCGTGCCGGGCGGCCAGGGCGGCCCGCGCCGCGCGCGGGTCCGGATACTGATCCAGCTCGGCCAGCGACCCGGCCAGCGCGGCGTCGAGCCACTCCGGGCGCGGCCGGCGCGAGACGTTGACGGCCAGATCCACCAGTCCCGGCGTGGCCTCCCGGTCGCCGTGGTGCTGCAGGTCCGGTGCGGCGGCCCGGGTCGTGCGCGGCGGCGGGGGGACCGGCGTCGCGGCCCGCACCGCGTCGGCGAACCGCTGCGCCAGCGCCGGATGCCCGGCCCAGTGGGTGTGCAGGTAGGAGGCGTGCACGGTGGCGGACGCGAAGCCGTCGGGCCGTCCGCCCAGCAGCCACGCCGGCTCGTCGGTGGAATCGACCGTGGTGCGGTGGAATTCGTGTCCGGTCACCCGCGTGCCCGCCGGCGCGAGCAGGGTCTCGCGCGGCGCGACGGCCGTGCGGTAGCCGAGGGTCAGGCGCGGCGTCATCCGGGCGGCCGCGTCGATCGCGCCGATCATCGGCGCCCCGTCCACCTCGCGGCACAGGTACAACAGTCCGGCGCACTCGGCGACGGTGGGTGTGCCGGCCGTGATCGCGGCCCGGAGATGTTCGCGCAGAGCGGTGTTGGCGGCCAGATCGGCCGCGTGCACCTCGGGGAAGCCGCCGCCGAGATAGATCCCGGCCGTGCCGTCGGGCAGTCGTTCGTCGCGCAGCGGATCGAACACCACGGTGCGGCACCCGGCGGCGCGCAGCATCTCCTCGGTCTCGGCGTAACGGAACGTGAAGGCGCGGCCGCCGGCGATCGCGACGACCGGGCCGTCGTCGGCCGGCGCCCCCGGATCCCACGGGCTCGCAGGAAGATCCGGTGCGGCGCATGCGATCCGCATCACCTCGGCGAGATCGACCCGCGCGGCGATCTGTGCGGCCAGGCGATCGAGCTGGGCGGCGGCCTCGGCCCGCTCCTGCGCCGGCACCAGCCCGAGATGTCGCGACGGCGCCGAGATCCCGTCGTCGCGCTGCAGGACGCCGAGCACCGGGACGCCCGTCGCGGCCAGAGCGTCGACCACCTCGTCGGAATGCCGCACCGAGCCGGCCTTGTTCAGGATCACCCCGGCGATGCGGACGCTGCGGTCGAACGTGGCCATCCCGTGCACCACGGCCGCGACGGAGCGGGAGGCATGGGAGACGTCCACGACGAGGATCACCGGGGCACCGAGGACGGCGGCCGTGTGGGCGGTGGAGGCGAACCCGTCGGTGCCGAGCATCCCGTCGTACAGGCCCATCACGCCCTCGACGATCGCGACGTCGGCACCGCGGGCGCCGTGCGCGAGCAGCGGTGCGAGCAGGTCGGTGCCGACGAGATGGGCGTCCAGGTTGCGGCCGGGCCGGCCCGTCGCGAGGGCGTGGTAGCCCGGGTCGATGTAGTCCGGGCCGACCTTGTGTCCCGACACGGTGTGCCCGGCCGCCCGCAGGGCCGCCATGAGGCCCGTCGCGACCGTGGTCTTCCCGTGTCCGGAGGCCGGTGCGGCCACCACCAGCCGGGGCAGCGGTGTCATGCGGTCACCACGCCGTCACCCGCGAGTGTCACCACGCCGTCACCCGCGAGTGTCACCACGCCGTCACCCGCGAGTGTCACCACTCGATGCCCCTCTGGCCCTTCTGGCCCGCATCCATCGGGTGCTTGATCTTCGTCATCTCGGTGACGAGATCCGCGGCCTCGATCAGCGCCGGATGCGCCCGGCGGCCGGTGATCACGACGTGCTGGTGGCCGGGGCGCGTCCGCAGGGTCTGCACCACCTCGTCGGCGTCGATCCATCCCCAGCCGATGGGGTAGGTGAACTCGTCGAGCACGTACAGCCCGTGCTGCTCGGCGGCGAGCCGGCGCTGGATCTCCCGCCACCCGGCGAGCGCCGCGGCGGCATGGTCCTCCTCGGTGCCGTCCTTGCGCGACCACGACCACCCGGAGCCCATCTTGTGCCACTCGATCGGGCCCCCGGTGCCGCGTTCGGTGTGCAGGTCGCCGAGGGTCTCGAAGGCGGTCTGCTCGCCGAGGCGCCACTTGGCGGACTTGACGAATTGGAACACCGCGACGGACCAGCCCTGGTTCCAGCCGCGCAGTGCGAGACCGAACGCGGCGGTCGACTTGCCCTTGCCGTCGCCGGTGTGGACCATCAGCAGCGGCCGGTTGCGGCGCTGGCGGGTGGTGAGACCGTCGTCCGGCACGGCGGTCGGTTGTCCCTTCGGCATCAGGCGGCCCTTCCTCGCACGACGGTGGTGAGCGCGTCGGCGTGGACCTCACCGACGGGGACGTGTTCGGCGCCGAGCCGCTCGGCGAGCCGGGCCGCGAGGCCCATGCGGAACCGGCCGGTCTCGGAGTCCACGACGACCGCGTCGATCCCGGCGGCGGCGAGCCGGTCGGCGGCCGCGAGGGACCGGGCCACCGCGTCCGGCCCGGCGGTGGCGCGGCCGTCGGTGACGACGACGAGCAGGGCCCGCCGGTCGGGTTCGCGCAGCCGGTGCCGCCGGATCGTCTCGGCCGCCTCGAGCAGTCCCTCGGCGAGCGGGGTGCGCCCGCCCGCCGGCAGCTCCCGCAGCCGCGTCGCGGCCACGTCCACCGAGTTGGTCGGCGGCAGCACGAGCGTGGCGCGATCCCCGCGGAAGGTCACCAGGCCCACCGTGTCGCGACGCCGGTAGGCGTCGAGCAGCAGCGACAGGATCGCCGTCTTCACCTGCGTCATCCGCTGCCGCGCCGCCATCGAGCCGGAGGCGTCGACGCACAGCAGCACCAGGTTGGCCTCGCGGCCCTCGACGACCTTCCGCCGCACCTGCCACCCGTGCGTGGTTTCGGTAGTCCCCGCTACCGGAACCACGCACGGGTGGGTGGCGGTGGCGCGGATGGTGGCGGGCAGATGGATCGGGCCGGTGTCGCCGCGACGCTCGCCGACGGTCCGGCCGACCGTGGTGCGGGCGCGGGAGCGGCGGCCCGCGGCACCGCGGCCGGTGCGGTCGGCCGTGAACAGGCGGGTCCGGTAGGGCTCGGCGGGGGCCGCGACGGACGTCGCCGCACCGGAGCCCTGTCCCCGGTAGTCCCGGCCCGGCGTCGCCTCGCCGGCGCCGGGGCCGTCCGGACCGGAATCGTCGGGACCGGAATCGTCGGGGCCGTCCGGATCGGGCTCGGGCGGCTGCTCGCCGAGCAGCTCGTCGAGCAGCGACTCGTCCATGCCGGGCTCGTCGAACGGATTGCGGCGACGACGGTGCGGCAACGCCAGCCGCGCCGCCACCGCGATGTCCGCCCGCGTCACCTCGTCGCGGCCCACCCACGCCGCATGCGCGACGGCGGTCTTCGCGGTGACCAGATCGGCGCGCATCCCGTCGACGTCGAACGCCGCGCACACCTCCGCGATCGCGACGAGCGCGTCGTCGCCGAGCCGCACCTGCGGCAGCCGGTCGCGGGCCTGCGCCAACCGCCGCGTCAGCGCCGCCTCGGCGTCGGCCCACCGCGCGACGAACGCGTCCGGGTCGGCGTCGAACGCCAGGCGCCGCCGCACGATCTCCGCCCGCACCTGCGGATCGCGGGGCGCGGCCACCTCGACGGTGAGGCCGAAGCGGTCGAGCAGCTGCGGCCGCAGCTCACCCTCCTCCGGGTTCATCGTGCCGACCAGCACGAACCGGGCGGCGTGCGAGACCGACACCCCGTCGCGCTCGACGGAGCAGCGGCCCATCGCGGCGGCGTCGAGCAACAGGTCCACCAGGTGGTCGTGCAGCAGATTGACCTCGTCGACGTAGAGCACCCCGCGGTGCGCCCGGGCGAGCAGGCCGGGCTCGTACTCGGCGGTGCCCGCCGACAGCGCCTTCTGCAGGTGCAGGGAGCCGGTGACGCGGTCCTCGGTGGCACCGACCGGCAGTTCCACCAGCCGCGCCGGACGGGTCTGCGCCGCCGCACCGCCCGGGTGCGGCCCGTCGGGGCACGCCGGGTCGGGGGCGGCGGGATCGCACGCGAAGCGGCAGCCGGTGACCTCGGTGACCTGCGGCAACAGCGCGGCCTGGGCGCGTACGGTGGTCGACTTGGCGGTGCCCTTCTCGCCGCGCACGAGCACCCCGCCGATCGACGGCGAGACCGCGCACAGGGACAGGGCCAGCGCCAGGTCGTCGGAGCCGACGACGGCACTGAACGGATACACGTGCACTCGAACCTCCACAGGCTCCCGCTGGGATGTCTTCTCGGCAGCTGAAATCGAGGCCGGTATTCGGACTTCCCGGTCGAACGCCGTGCGATCGCCTTCCCGGACCGGCCGGTCCAGTGGCTGCGCGTGTTGCGCGTGATCGACGACTCCCGGGTCACCGCAGCGGGCCTGTGCCGGATTCGCACCGGCTTCCCGATTATCCCCGTGAGGGGCACCTCGATTGTCTTGCCGCCGCCGAGTCTAACCGCACCGGCTAGGGTTCGACGCCATGGGTTCACAGATCACCGTCGTCGGCATGGGCGCCGACGGCTGGGACGGCCTGCCGCCGCCCGCTCGCGACGCGGTGCTCGGCGCGCAGGTCCTGCTGGGCGGGCGCCGCCACCTGGCGCTGCTGCCCGAGACCGGCGCCGTCCGGGAGCCGTGGCCCTCCCCGCTGCGCGACGGGCTCGGCGCGCTGCTCGAGCGCCATCGCGACCGGCGGATCGTCGCGGTCGCCTCGGGCGACCCCCTCGTCTCCGGCATCGGCTCTATGCTCATCGCCCACCTCGGCGCCGCCGCGGTGACGGTGCTGCCCGCGGTGTCATCGGTGGCCCTGGCCCGCGCGCGGATGGGGTGGAGCGCCGAGTCGGTGGACGTGGTGACGCTGGTGGGCCGCGACGTGCACGCCGTCCGCCGCGCATTCGGGCGGGGCCGGCGGCTGATCGTGCTCTCCTCCGACGGCGGCACGCCCGCGCAGGTCGCGGACCTGCTGCGCCGCGACGGCTTCGGGGCGAGTGTGCTGACGGTGCTCTCCGACCTCGGTGCCCCCGCCGAGGCCCGCCGCAGCGCCACCGCCGACGAGTGGTCCGGCGACGCCCCCGCCCTCAACGTGGTCTGCATCGAATGCCGGGGTGCGGAGGGCTACTCCACCGCGCCGGGCCTGCCCGACGACGCGTTCGAGCACGACGGGCAGATCTCCAAGCGCCCGATCCGGCTCGCCGCGGTGTGCGCGCTCGCGCCCCGGCCGGGGCAGTTGCTGTGGGACGTCGGCGCCGGCGCCGGTTCGGTGGGGATCGAATGGGCGCGCACCGATCCGCGCTGCCGCGCCGTCGCGATCGAGCGCGACGAGGGGCGTGCGGAGCGGATCGTGCGCAACGCCGCGCGGCTCGGCGTCCCGTCGGTCGCGGTGGTGCGCGGCCCCGCCCCGGCGGCGCTCGACGGTCTCGACGCCCCCGACGCCGTCTTCGTCGGCGGCGGCGGATCGATTCCCGGTGTGCTCGAAAAGTGCTGGGAGGAACTGCGTCCGGGAGGGCGGCTGGTCGCGCACGCGGTGACGCTCGAGACCGAGGCGACGCTGGTGCAGTGGTGGAAGACCCACGGCGGGGAGCTGACCCGGCTGACCGTGGAGCAGGCCGCACCCCTCGGCGGGTTCAGCGGCTGGCAGGCGCTGCGCCCGGTGGTGCAGTGGCAGGTGACGAAAGGCGAGAAATGACAGTGCACTTCGTGGGATCCGGGCCGGGTGCGGCCGACCTGCTGACGCTGCGGGCGGCGCGGCTGCTGAGCGAGGCACCGGTGGTGCTCTATGCCGGCACCTACCTCGACGCCGAGGTGCTCGCGCACTGCCGGCCCGACACGGAACTCGTCGACACCCAGCACCTGGACCTCGACGAGATCACCGCGCACCTGGTGGACGCGCACCGGCGCGGCCTCGACGTCGTCCGGTTGTGTTCCGGTGACCCGTCGCTGTATTCGGCCCTGACCGAGCAGACGCGCCGGCTCGACGCGGCCGGGGTGCCCTGGGACGTGACCCCCGGCGTGCCGGCCTACGCGGCCGCCGCCGCGACCCTCGGCGCGGAGCTGACCGTGCCCGAACTGGTGCAGACCGTGGTCCTCACCCGTACCCGGGCACGATCCACGGCGATGCCCGACACCGAGTCCCTGGCGCGCGTCGCGGGACTGCGCGCCAGCCTGGTGCTGCACCTGGCGATCACCCGCATCCGTGCCCTCGCCGAGGAACTGAGCGGCGAGTACGGCGCCGACTGCCCGGCCGCGGTGGTGGCGTTCGCGTCCCGCCCGAACGAGCTGGTGCTGCGCGGCACCCTCGCCGACATCGCCGACCGGGCCGAGGCGGCGGGACTGAAGCACACCGCGGTGATCGTCGTCGGCCGGGCCCTGGGCGTGCGGGCGCAGCCGGACGTCGCGTGCTCGCATCTCTACGACCCGGCGCGGGATCGCACGGAATTCACGCGCTGACCCGGAATCCGCGCCCGCCGCGGCGGGCGCGGATTCCGGTGTACCGCACGGATGTCAGGAGTCGGTGCGTACCGACCGCGCCGTCCACACCGCGCCGGCGTCGGTGACCGTGGTCCCGGACGATCCCACGATGAGCAGGCACTTCATGTCGATCGTGGCCGGGTCGAGCTTCTCGAGCGTGGTCACCTCGAGCGACTCGCCGGAGCGGCCGACGTCGCGGCCGACCACGACGACGGTGTCGGCCGGCCGGTGCCGCAGCAGCACGGCCTGGGCCTGCGCGACCTGCGTGGTCCGCGACCGCGACGCCGGGTTGTACAGACCCAGCACCAGGTCCGCCTGCGCGACGGCCGCGAGCCGCTGCTCGATCACCTCCCACGGCTTGAGCCGGTCGGACAGGCTCATCACGGCGAAGTCCCCGCCGATCGGGGCGCCCGCCCGCGCGGCCACCGCCTGGATCGCCGACACCCCGGGTAGCACGCGCACCGGCAGCTCGGCGAACCGCGGATCCTGCGCGGCCTCGAACACGGCCGACGCCATCCCGAACACCCCGGCGTCGCCGCCCGAGACGACGGCCACCCGTTCCCCGGACAGCGCCAGCTCGAGCGCGAACCGGGCCCGGTCCACCTCGACGGTGTTCCCGCTCGCGTGCCGCCGCTGGCCCGGGCGGACCGGCACGCGGTCGACGTAGGGCCCGTAGCCGACGATGTGGTCGGCGGACGCCAGCGCGGCGGCGGCCTCGGGGGTGAGCCACTTCTCGTCCGCGGGGCCGAGACCGACGACGAGGAGCTCCCGGGCAGCGACCGCCTCGGGAGCATCGGCGACGACGGGCCGGGACCGGTCGGTGATGTCCCGGTTGCGCGGCGCCCGGTCGCCGGGGGTGAGGATCACCGAGAAGTACGGCACCGCGTCGGCATCGACCTCGGCGACGGGGACGATGCGCTGCCCGCCCATCGACGCGCGCTCGACGTACACCGCGTCGTCGAGCCGGCCCGCCTGGGCGAGCGCGCTGCGGACCGCGGGGAAGGTACGGCCCAGCTTCATGATCGCGGCGCCGTCCGTGTCGGCGAGACGGCGCGCCAGCTCCGGCTCGGGCAGCGTGCCGGGCAGCACCGTGAGCACGTCGGTGCGCCGCACCAGCGGTTCCGACGCGGCCGCGGCGGCCGCGGACACCGACGTCACGCCCGGAACCACCTCGGTCGCATAGCGATCCGCGAGCCGGTCGTGCAGATACATGTAGGAGCCGTAGAACAGCGGATCGCCCTCGCACAGCACGACGACGGTGCGGCCGGCGTCGAGGTGTGCGGCCAGGCGCGCCGCGCACTCGTCGTAGAAGTCGGCGATGGCGCCGTCGTAGCCGCCGGGATGGTCGGTGGTGCCGGTGGTGACCGGGTAGATCAACGCCTCCTCGATCACCCCCTCCCGGATCAGCTCGGCCGCAATGCCCCTCGCGATGGAGCGGCCGTGGGTGCCCGAGTGGTAGGCGATCACGTCGGCCTGCTCGATCAGCCGAGCCGCCTTGCGGGTGATCAGCTCGGGATCGCCGGGGCCGAGCCCCACGCCGTAGAACCGTCCGGTGTCGTTCACTCCGCCTCCTGGGCCAGGGCATTGATCGCGGACGACGCCATCGCCGAACCCCCGCGGCGCCCCCGCACCACCAGGTAGGGGAGCTGCAGCGGATGCGCGGCGAGCGCCTCCTTGGACTCGGCGGCGCCGATGAACCCGACCGGCACCCCGACGATCGCGGCGGGCCGGGGGCCGCCGGCGTCGATCAGCTCGAGCAGGTGGAACAGCGCGGTGGGGGCGTTGCCGATCGCGACGACCGCGCCGTCGAGCCGGTCCTCCCACAGCGAGACCGCCGCGGCCGAGCGGGTGGTGCCCCACGCCGCCGCGAGGTCCGGCACCCGCGGGTCGCGCAGAAGGCACAGCACCTCGTTGTCCGCGGGTAGCCGCGTGCGCGTCACCCCGGACGCGACCATGTGGGCGTCGGTGAGGATCGGCGCGCCCGCCCGCAGCGCCCCGCGCGCCGCCGACACCAGGTCCGGATGGATCGCGAGGTCGCGGGTCAGGTCGGTCTGGCCGCACGCGTGCACCATCCGCACCGCCACCTTCTCGGCGTCGGCGGGGATCGCGGACAGGTCCGTCTCGGCACGGATCGTCGCGAACGACCGGACGTAGATGTCGGCGCCGTCGGTGACGTAGTCGTAGCGCCGGGGTGGGGGAGTGGGCGTCATGGGCGGGTCCTCGCGAACAGGAGGGTATGTGGGAAATTCGGGGCGCCACAGGATCGTTCGCATCCCACGACGTGGAAGTGCCCGGCCGGGGGCGCGCCGGCGACGGCACGCCGGGCCGCGGAACGGGTGTCGCCCTCGGCGAGGCTACACCCCGGCGCGCCGGCGCACGCGGTGGTGCGGGTCCACGGCGACGCACCGTCGAGCACGAACCCGGCGTCGCGCAGCGGCTGCGGATCGGGTTCGCCGGCGAGGACGAGGCCGCGCCACGGCGTGACGATCACCTCCGACTCGGGCAGCGCCGCCACCATCGCCGGCGAGAGGATGCCCAGCGGGACCAGCGCCGAGACCGCTCCCGGCAGGGGGCCGTACGGCATCGTGTACCGGGCGGCCGGCGGCAGCGGCGCGCCGCCCCCGAGCTCGGCCCCCGCCTCGGGCAGCTGGTGCACGTGCCAGCGGGTGCCGCGCACCGCCGCGAACCGCCGCGCCAGGTCGATCAGCGTGTCGACGACCCGGTCGGCCGGGACCACCGGCCCGCAGAGCCTCCCGATCGCGATCTCGAACAGCCCCGAGTCGGCGGCCGCCGCGGCGAGGTCGCAGCGCAGGGCCGCGACGTCGCCGCGACCGTCGTCGAGGCCGAACAGGAACCGGCCCGGCAGCTGCGCGAGTACGGGTTGGGCGCACAGGGCGGTGTCGAGCGCGCCGATGAGCGGACGGAGGTCGGCGCGTCCTCCGACGATCCCGGACAGCGGCGAGGCGACGACGTTGCGGACCCGTTCGTGCGACGGTGCCGGCAGGAACCCGGCCGCCGCCACCGCGTCGACGAGACCGGCCGGCACACCGCCGCACTCGTCCACCGTGACGCCCCTGAGCTGCAGGTTTCCGCGCGAGGTGAGGTGGATATCGCCGTCCGCGAAGGCAGTCGACGCCGCCGACAGCGCCCGCAGTCCACCGTCCGGGAGCCTGCCGCCGGGCGCGCGCAGCCGCACCAGCGCGCCGTCGGCGGCGAGGTGGGGGCGCAGCAGACCGGGGCACCGGTCCGGGGGAAGGTCGACCATGGGGGCACATGGTTGCACACGACGAGGAAGCGGTGCGTTACGCTCCACCTGCCGTGGTGCTCGGGAAGCCGGTGTGAGACCGGCGCGGCCCTCGCCACTGTGAGCGGGTAGGTGCTCGCCCTCGTCCGGACCGGTCCGCCGGTCCGGAGACCACTGGACGGAAGTCCGGGAAGGTCGGCGCGGCAGCGATGATCCGTCAGCCAGGAGACCGGCCACGGCGCGGGAAGTCCACGAGGGTTTGGAGACTGAACATGGCTGATTTCGTGCTGCGCAGGGGCGATCGGGAACTGCGCGGGGCCCGGTCGTGACGCGGCTCGCGCTGCTGTCCACGTCGGACACCGACCTGCTGTCGGCGCTGAGCTCGGACGCCGAGTACGCGCTGGGCAACCCGTCGCGCCTCGACGTCGGGACCGAGCTTCCCCGACTCCTCGACGGCGCCGACCTGGTGATCGTCCGCATCCTGGGCTCCGTCCGGTCCTGGCAGAACGGTATCGACGCGGTCCTGGCGCACGGCGCACCCGTCGTCGTGCTCGGCGGCGAGCAGCTGCCCGACGCCGAGCTGATGAGCCACTCGACCGTCCCCGTCGGTATCGCCACCGAGGCGCACGCCTACCTCGCGCAGGGCGGGCCCGCGAACCTCGCCCAGCTGCATGCCTTCCTGTCCGACACCGTCCTGCTCACCGGCGAGGGCTTCGAGCCGCCGGCCGCGCTGCCCGCGTGGGGCAGCCACGCGCCCGCCGCGACCGATCCCGGCCTGCCGCGGGTGGGCATCCTCTACTACCGCGCCCACGAGACCAGCGGAAACACCCGTTTCGTCCGCGATCTCGCGCAGGCGGTCGACGCCACCGGCCGCGCCGTGGCCGTGCCGATCTTCTGCTCCACGCTGCGCGGTGCCCCCGCGGACCTGCTGGCCGAGCTCGGCACCCTCGACGCCCTGATCGTCACGGTCCTCGCCGCCGGCGGCACCCGCCCCG
Source organism: Rhodococcus sp. M8 (assembly GCF_015654185.1). Lineage (NCBI taxonomy): Bacteria > Bacillati > Actinomycetota > Actinomycetes > Mycobacteriales > Nocardiaceae > Rhodococcus > Rhodococcus sp. M8. The sequence continues at coordinate 2,274,118 of NZ_CP064065.1, read as the reverse complement.
CCACCGTCTCCGCCGGCGGCGACGACGATGCCTGGGACGTCGAAGCGCTCGCCGCCCTGGATGTCCCGATCCTGCAGGCGCTGTGCCTGACCTGGGGACGCGACGCGTGGGCCGACTCCGACGAGGGTGTCTCCCCGCTCGATTCCGCGACGCAGATCGCCGTCCCCGAGTTCGACGGCCGCATCATCACCGTGCCGTTCTCGTTCAAGGAATTCGGCGCCGACGGCCTGCCCCGCTACGTCACCGACCCCGAACGCTGCCGCCGCGTCGCCGGCATCGCCGTCGCGCACGCCCGCCTGCGGCGCATCCCGCCCGCACGGCGGCGCCTGGCGATCATGCTCTCGGCGTATCCGACGAAGCACTCCCGGGTCGGCAACGCCGTCGGCCTGGACACCCCGGTGTCCGCGATCCGGTTGCTGCGCGCGCTGCGGGAGCGCGGCTACGACCTCGGCGACGGCTTCCCGGGCCTCGACACCGCGGACGACGCCGAGGCGGGCAACGCGCTGATCCATGCCCTGATCGCCGCGGGCGGGCAGGACGAGGAATGGCTCAGCGCCGAGCAGATGGCGGGCAACCCGGTCCGCGTGAGCGCGGCGCAGTACCGCGAGTGGACGGCGGACCTGCCCGCGGAACTGACCGACGCGATGACCGAGGCGTGGGGCGCGGCCCCCGGCGAGCTGTTCGTGGACCGGCAGTCCGCTCCCGAGGGCGAGATCGTCCTGGCCACCCTGCAGGCCGGCAACGTGGTGCTGATGATCCAGCCGCCCCGGGGGTTCGGGGAGAACCCCGTGGCGATCTACCACGATCCGGACATGGCGCCGTCGCACCACTACCTCGCCGCGTACCGGTGGGTGGAGAACGGCTTCGGCGCCGACGCCGTCGTCCACCTCGGCAAGCACGGCTCGATGGAGTGGCTGCCCGGCAAGAACGCCGGCCTGTCCGCGGCCTGCGCGACCGACGCCGCCATCGGCAATCTCCCGCTGATCTACCCGTTCCTGGTCAACGACCCGGGCGAGGGGGCCCAGGCGAAGCGCCGCGCCCACGCCACCATCGTCGACCACCTCATCCCGCCGATGGCGCGCGCCGAGTCGTACGGCGACATCGCCCGTCTCGAGCAGTTGCTCGACGAGTACTCGAACATCGCGGCGATGGACCCGGCCAAGCTGCCGGCGATCCGCGCCCAGATCTGGACGCTGATCCAGGCCGCCAAGCTCGACCACGACCTCGGGCTCGAGGACCGCCCGCACGACGCCGAGTTCGACGACTTCCTGCTGCACGTCGACGGCTGGCTGTGCGAGGTGAAGGACGCGCAGATCCGCGACGGCCTGCACGTGCTCGGCACGGCACCCGTCGGCGAGGCCCGCGTGAACCTGGTGCTGTCGATTCTGCGGGCCGCCCAGGTGTGGGGCGGGCGGGCCCACGCCGTGCCCGGTCTGCGCACCGCCCTCGGCCTGAAGCCGGACGCGCCGCTCACCGAGACCGACGCGGTCGAGGCGCTGGCCCGGGCACTGGTGCAGGGTATGGAGGACGCCGGCTGGCAGGCGGGTAGCGCCGCCACGGTCGTGCAGTCCGTGCTGGGCGGGGCGGACCCGGAGGTCGAGCGGGTGCTTGCCTTCGCCGCCGAGCAGGTCGTGCCGCGCCTGGCACGCACCACCGACGAGCTCGACGCGGTGCTGCACGCCCTCGACGGCGGCTACGTGCCCGCCGGCCCGTCCGGATCGCCGCTGCGCGGCCTGGTCAACGTGCTGCCCACCGGCCGCAACTTCTACACCGTCGATCCGAAGGCGGTGCCGAGCCGGCTCGCCTACGACACGGGCGTGGCGCTCGCGAACAACCTGCTCGACCGGTACCGCGCCGACACCGGCGGCTATCCGCCCTCGGTCGGCCTGTCGGTGTGGGGGACCTCCGCGATGCGCACCTCCGGCGACGACATCGCCGAGGTCCTCGCCCTGATCGGCATGCGCCCGGAATGGGACGCCGAGTCCCGGCGGGTGCGCGAGCTGACCGTGATCCCGCTCGACGAGCTCGGCCGGCCGCGCATCGACGTCACCGTCCGCATCTCCGGGTTCTTCCGCGACGCCTTCCCGCACGTCGTCGCGATGCTCGACGACGCGATCCGCACCGTCGCGGCCCTCGACGAGCCCGACGAGCTGAACTACGTGCGCGCGCACGCCCGCCGCGACGAGGCCGAGCACGGCGACCCCGAGCGCGCGGTGCGCCGCATCTTCGGGTCCAGGCCCGGCTCCTACGGCGCCGGCATCCTGCCGCTCATCGACTCCGGAAACTGGCGCAGCGACGCCGATCTCGCCGAGGTGTACACCGCGTGGGGTGGCTTCGCGTACGGGCGGCACCTGCACGGCGTCCCGGCTGCGGACGACATGCGCGCCAACTACCGGAGGATCGCGGTGGCGGCGAAGAACACCGACACCCGCGAGCACGACATCGCCGACTCGGACGACTACTTCCAGTACCACGGCGGCATGGTCGCCACCGTCCGGGCGCTCACCGGTGCCGACCCGAAGGCCTACATCGGCGACTCGACCACCCCCGACCAGGTCCGCACCCGCTCGCTGGCGGAGGAGACCGCCCGCGTGTTCCGGGCCCGGGTCGTCAACCCGCGCTGGCTCGCGGCGATGCGCCGGCACGGCTACAAGGGCGCGTTCGAGCTCGCCGCCACCGTCGACTACCTGTTCGGCTACGACGCCACCGCCGGGGTCGTCGCCGACTGGATGTACGAAACCCTCGCCCGCACCTACGCCCTCGACTCCGAGAACCAGCGGTTCCTGCGCGAGGCCAACCCGTGGGCGCTGCGCGGCATCGTCGAACGGCTCACCGAGGCCGCCGACCGCGGCCTGTGGGCCGAACCGGATCCGGCGACGCTCGCGGAACTGCAGCAGGCCTACCTCGATGTGGAGGGCGACCTCGAGGACCGCGCGTGAGGAGGCGGCTGCGGCTGATCGGGATCGGGCCGGGCGGGCCCGACGACCTCACCGTGGCCGCGGTCCGGGCGCTGAACGACGTCGACGTCTTCCTCGTCGCCGACAAGCGGCGGGGCGTCGACGACCTCGTCGCGGTGCGGGAGGAGATCTGCCGTCGCCACATCGCCGGCGACTACCGGACGATCCCGGTGCCGGACCCGCCGCGGGACCGCGCCCCGTCCGCCTACGGCACCGAGGTGCGGGACTGGCACGCCGCCCGGGCCGCCGCGTACGAGACGGTGCTGCGCGAGCAGGTCGCCGAGCACGAGACCGCCGGATTCCTCGTGTGGGGCGATCCGAGCTTGTACGACAGCACGATTCGCGTCGTCGAGCGCATCCGTGACCGGGGCGTGCTCGACGTCGACTACGACGTGATCCCCGGGGTGAGCAGCGTGTCGCTGCTCGCGGCGCGGCACCGGCTGGTGCTCAACCGGATCGGCGGCCCGATCGTCGTCACCACGGGCCGCCGGCTCCCGCAGGAGGTGGCGGCCGGAGGTGACAACCTCGTCGTCATGCTCGACGGTGCGCTGGAATGCGCCCGGCTCGAAGGTGATTGGCGCATCTGGTGGGGCGCAGACCTCGGCACGTCCGACGAGGAACTCGTCGCCGGCCCGCTGCGGGAGGTGCTGCCGGACATCGAGCGGGCCCGCGCCCGCGCGAAGGCCGCGCGCGGCTGGGTGATGGACACCTACCTGCTACGTCGCGCGGACGGCGACGGCGTCGTCTCCTGACCGCACGCCGAGGAATGCGCCGACCCGGTGCGGCCGATTCGCCGGGGAAATGTCCGCCGCGTCCCCCGGCGCGCAGTGGATCCGTGCACACGGGGCATCCGCGCGCCGAGGAACGGCGCGCGGATGCCCCGTCAGAGCACGGGCGTGGTCACCGGATGCGGGTGCCGGTCCGTGGGGGAGCGGCTGAGCACGACGGGCAGCCACTGCGAGGTCAGCGCCACCATGCCGAGCCAGGACAGCACCATCCCGGCGCCGGGGGCGTGCGGGGTCTCGACCGGCATGCCGTTCTGCGACCAGTAGCCGAGCAGCCCGAACAGGGACGCCAGTCCGGAGCCGAGCATCGACGCCGACGCGAGCCGCCAGCGGTGCGTGCACAGCGCCGCGGTGGACGACACCACGCCGAACACCAGGGCGAGGCTCACGAAGATCCGCATCGGCACCGTCGTCGTGGCGTCGTGCCCGAACCACGTGCCGAGCACCGTCCACGACCATTCCGTATCCGACTGCGGCAGAAGCAGACCCAGCACCACCGCGACGATGCAGGCGACGAGGACACGGTGCCGCCGGCCGGCGTCGAACTCGCCGGCGACCTTTCGTTCGATGCGGGCGAACTCCTTACGGTACGCGGACAGCTCGTCGCTCACCGGCACTCCTCGTCGATCGGCACACGAGGGACCATTATGCGCGCCCCCGCATGCGCCACCGGACGGCGGTGTCGACGACGAGGAACGCCAGCAGGCTCAGCCCGAGCACCGGGGCGAACCAGCCCACGACCGCGGCCGCGACGCCGATCGCGACCGCCGGACCTGCGCCGATGCGGCGCAGCGCGCCGCGTGCCGGGGCCCGGCCGACGGCCCACGCCGACCCTCGCGTGGGCCGTCGCCGCCACCACATCACGTAGCCGCGCAGCACGACCGTGATCAACGCCACCGCCAGCAGCGCCAGGGCGACCTGCGTGACGAGCCCGAACATGATGCCCATGTGGAGAGTGATCGACCACCACGTCAGCTGCGCGGCGAGCGGCCAGTCCGCGAACCGCGACACGTCGACGACCTCGCCGGTCGCGCCGTCGACGGCGACCGAGTCGATGCCGTACACCCAGGGCTGGCGGGTTTCGGCGACGGTGAACGCGGTGCCGGGGCGCGCCGGGATCGAGGCCTCGACGACCCCGGTCAGTCCCGCGGCGGCGGCCGTGTCCAGCACCGAGTCGATCCGGGCGATGTTCGCGTCGAGCAGTCCCGGGTCGGCGGCGTGCCCGGCGTGGCCGCCGTGCCCCTCGTGGCCCGTCGCTGCCGCGGCGCCGCCCCCGGTCAGGGCCGCGTCGACGGTCGGCGTCTTCCAGTGCAGCGCGGCCCGCAGCTCGGCGATGTTGTCGCCGGCGAACCGGGACCAGGTCAGGCCGGTCGCGGACAGGAACACCAGGCCCACCGCGATCCACACGCCCACCACGCCGTGCCAGCCGAGGGTGCGGGACCGGCCGGTGGCGGTGCGGTCGACGGTGAGCAGGCGTGCCTGGGCGTGGCGGGCACGCACCGTGCGGTAGCGGCGCACCCACAGGTACACGCCGCCGAGCGCGATCACCCACATCCAGGACGCGGCCAGCTCGCTGTAGAGGCGGCCGGGCTCGCCGAGATGCAGGTGCCGGTGCAGCTGCGAGATCCAGGTCCGGACCGGCAGCGCGCTGCTGCTGCCGTAGACGGCCAGCTCACCGAGCGGCCGCGCGGTGACCGGGTCGACGAAGACGGCGAGCCGCTGCGACTCGCCGAGGCTCGGGTCGGCGAACAGGACCCGGGTGGTCTCGCCGGGGGCCGCGGCCGGCCGCACCGCGGTGACGGTGAGATCGGGGCGCTGACCGGCGGCCACCCGGATCTGCTCCGCCACCGGCACGGCCGGACCGGTGGCGTCGGTGTGCAGCTGGTCGCGGTAGACGAGCTGCTCGATCGTCGGGGCCAGGGCGTAGAGGCCGCCGCTGACCGCGGCGATCAGGATGAACGGAGCGACGAGGATGCCGGCGTAGAAGTGCAGCCGCAGCATCAGCGGGTGCAGCGCGGGCGCCGCGGATCGGTCCGGGCGGGAACGGGGTGGGACGGGACGATCCGTCCCGAGGTCGGTCGTGGACATGCGAATGCTCGTTTCGATCGTCGGTGGCGACGGCAGCGCGCAGCGCCGTATCGAGGGGCGGCGCACCGCGCCGGGCGTCGGCACACGGGGAAGGCCGCCGCGGCGTACGGGCCACGGCGGAACGGGATCGGGTCAGGCGGTGCGGGGCGGACCCCGGGTGCCGGCCTGCGCGGAAACGAGCACCCGCAGCACGAGACGTGCCCGGTGCGACGGCGTGGCCACCCACAGCGGCGCACGCGCCGGGGGCGGGGTGAGCACCGCGGCGACGATGCGCCGCAACACGCCGAGCGCCGCGGCACAGCCCTGCTCGGCCGCCCGGATCAGGGCGGCGGAGACGACGAGGGCCGCGGCGTGGGCGCCGAGCATCGCGGGCGAGAGCCCGGGGCCGTGGGCGTGCTCGGCGGTGAGGGTGAGGACGGTATGACCGACGATCTGTCCCGCCCCCAGGGTGAGCACCAGGGCGGGCAGCAGCCGGGACGGCCGGATGGCGGACACCGCGGCGCCGAACGCGGCGCAGGCGGCGATCAGCAGCACCACCGACGACTGGGACGGAATTTCGCCGCCCGCCAGGCCGTGGGCCGCGACGGACACCGCGGCGGAGGTCGAACCCACGAACGCGCCACGCATCGGCGCGGACGTCTGCGGGCGTGGATTCACGGTTGGGCACACTACCCGTCGTGACGACGGACCGGGCCGGCCCGGGGTGCGCAGCCGCAGCACCCCGGGCCGGGCGGGCCGGTGGGCGTCAGTGACCGCGCGGCTCGCGCAGGCTCGTTCCCTCGACGTCGCGGACCCGCTTGCGCTCCAGCATGACCAGCACGGCGCCCACCGCGAAGGACACGATGCACGCCGGGCCGGCGATCCACGCCCAGCCCTCGAATCCGTACCCGGCGGCCACCAGCGTCAGCCCGAGCAGGAGCAGCCCGAGGCCCAGGAAGAAGTAGCCGGGCCAGCCCTTGGAGTCGGTCAGGGCCTCGCCGGCGTGGCTGCGCATCGTGCGGGCGTCGTCGGCCGGGAAGTCGCTGTCGGTCGTCAGATCCCTGTTGTACGTCTGCCTGCCGTGCACCGGATCGGCACCCGCCCGGGTCTCGTCGCTTCTCCGAAACTCGTTCTCGTGTTCCGTCACAGCCGCATCCTTTCCAGAAGTCGGGCCGGGAGAGCGCTGCGGCGCTCGGATTCGCCGACCGTGTCCCCCGTGTACCCGCTCCCGGGTCCGGGTATGCACCGGCCGGACCCGGCGGTCCCCGTCCGGGGGCGCCGGCACTCGCCCGCAGACCTCGAGGGAGGAACCATGACCGACCAGCACCGGCCCCGCAATCCGGTCGAGCAGTACCCGGCACCGGATCGCGAGCGGCAACCCGAGCTCGAATATCCGGGCCTCACGTCCGACATGGTGTCGGCACCCGACCACGGCGAGCAGACCTATCGCGGCAGCGGCAGGCTCGAGGGCCGGCGGGCGCTGATCACCGGTGCCGACTCCGGGATCGGCCGGGCCGTCGCGATCGCCTTCGCCCGCGAGGGCGCCGACGTCGTCCTCAGCTATCTCGAGTCCGAGGAGGACGACGCCCGCGACACCGTGCGGTGGATCGAGGACGCGGGCCGGCGCGCCGTCGCGGTGCCGGGTGACATCCGCGTCGAGGAACACTGCCGGCACCTGGTCGACACGGCGGTGCGCGAACTCGGCGGCCTGGACATCCTGGTGAACAACGCGGCGTTCCAGATGGTGCAGATGAACGGGATCGCCGACATCACGACCGAGCAGTTCGATCGCGTGTTGAAGACGAACCTGTACGCGTTGTTCTGGTTGTGCAAGTTCGGGGTCGGGGTGATGGAGCCGGGCTCGACGATCATCAACACGTCGTCGATCCAGGGGACGAGCCCCTCGCCGGAACTGCTCGACTATGCCACGACCAAGGCCGGCATCGTCGACTTCACCAAGGGGCTGGCGGCGGACGTCGCGAAGCGGGGAATCCGGGTCAATGCCGTTGCCCCGGGCCCGATCTGGACGCCGCTGATCCCGGCCACCATGCCGCGGGAGAAGTTCGAGTCCTTCGGTGACGACGTCCCGCTCGGCCGCCCCGGGCAACCGGCCGAACTGGCGCCGGCGTACGTCTTCCTCGCCTCGCAGGAGTCGAGCTACATCACCGGCGAGGTCATCGCTGTCACCGGCGGCAAGCCCTTCTCCTGACACACCCGTGGTGGCCGAATGTCACACGCGGGTGGCGGCCGAATGTCACACGCGTTCAATCCAATCGAAGCGGTGTGACATTCGGCCACCATCCCAGGCGGGGGACGCGCGGGGGGTCAGGCCTGGGCCCGCTCCCACACGCGGTGGGCGCCGAGCAGGTCGACGATCCCGGTGACCACCGCTTCCGGATCGTCGGCGGTGACCATACCCGGGGCCTCGGGGTGGACGGCCGCGTGCTCGAGCGCCTCGGTGCCGGCGCCCCACGTGCCGATCGCCTTGCAGTGCCGGAACGTCTCGTCGACCAGGACGCGCACGCGCGGATCGGCCGGGGCGCTCGCGAGCAGCAGCGCGTCGTACTCGACGGACCGGGCCGTGGCGAAGGTCCGCGAGATCGGCACCTCCTTGCGGCCGCCGTCGAGCTTGCCGCCGTGCGGGCCGATCACCAGCGGCACGGCCTTCGCGGCGGCCACCGCGGCGACGGCCTTGGCGACCTCGGCGACGTCGGCGCTGTCGTCCGCGACGATGCCGACCATCCGGCCCTCGATCGGCCAGGTCGCACCGACCTGGGACAGTGCCTCGCTGCGCAGCGACTCACCGGCGAGGGCCACCGTCGGCTCCGGTGCCGGCAGCCCCAGGCCGGCCGCGACGGTGGCGCACAGTCCGGCATCGATGTTCGCGAGCACGCGCAGGGCCCGCTCCTTGATCGCCTGCTCGAAGCACTTGCCGAGTTCGAAGGTGTAGGCGTCGGCCACGTGCTGCTTCTCGACCTCGGACAGGCTGGTGTAGAACAGTCGCGCCTGCGAGAAGTGGTCGTCGTACGAACTCGGCTGTGCGCGTTCCTTGACCCCGGCGGCGATGGGTGCCGGCACGTCGATGAACGCAGCCTCCTCGGCGCCGGCCAGGAACGGGCAGCCGGCCCCGAGCGAGTTGGGCCGGTACGGGGCCGCCCCGGGATGAATACCGGTCTGGTGCATGCCGTCGCGCAGCATGTCGTTGACGGGCGCATGCGGCCGGTTGATGGGCAGCTGACCGAAGTTGGGCCCGCCGAGCCGGCTGATCTGGGTGTCGAGGTAGGAGAACAGCCGGCCCTGCAGCAGCGGGTCGTCGGTGACGTCGATACCCGGCACGAGGTGCCCGGGGTGGAAGGCCACCTGTTCGGTCTCGGCGAAGAAGTTGGTCGGGTTGGCGTTGAGCTGCATCGTCCCGATCAGCTGGACCGGCGCGAGCTCCTCGGGGACGATCTTGGTGGGATCGAGCAGGTCGATGCCCTCGAACGTCTGCTCCGGGGTGTCGGGGAAGACCTGTACGCCCAGATCCCACTCCGGGTAGGCCCCGGCCTCGATCGCGTCGGCGAGGTCGCGGCGGTGGAAGTCCGGGTCGATGCCGCCGAGCAGCTGCGCCTCCTCCCACACCAGCGAGTGCACCCCCAGGCGCGGCTTCCAGTGGAACTTCACCAGCGACGTCTCACCGTCGGCGTTGACCATGCGGAAGGTGTGGACGCCGAAGCCCTCCATCATCCGGTAGGAGCGGGGGATGCCGCGGTCGGACATGTTCCACAGGGTGTGGGCGGTGGCCTCGGTGTGGAGCGAGACGAAGTCCCAGAACGTGTCGTGTGCGCTCTGCGCCTGCGGGATCTCCCGGTCCGGGTGCGGCTTGGCCGCGTGGACGACGTCGGGGAACTTGATCGCGTCCTGGATGAAGAACACCGGGATGTTGTTCCCCACCAGGTCGAACGTGCCCTCCTCGGTGTAGAACTTCGTCGCGAAGCCACGCGTGTCGCGGACGGTGTCGGCGGAGCCGCGCGAGCCGAGCACGGTCGAGAAGCGGACGAACACGGGCGTCTCGGCGCCCTTCTGCAGGAACCCGGCACGGGTGATCTTCGAGGCGGCGCCGTTGGCCCGGAAGACGCCGTGGGCCGCGGCGCCGCGGGCGTGCACCGCCCGCTCGGGGATGCGCTCGTGGTCGAAGTGGGTGATCTTCTCGCGGAAGTGGTGGTCCTGCAGCAGGGTGGGGCCGCGCCGACCGGCCTTGAGGGAGTGGTCGGTGTCCGTCAGCCGCGCGCCCTGCGCGGTGGTGAGGTACCGGCCCTGGGGCCCGCGCGCGCCGTCGGGCAGGTCTTCGGGGGTGCCGGTGGCAGTGACCGGGATGGGTTCACGCTGGTCGGGCTTGGCCGGTGGCGGGTCCGTCGGGGTGGTGGGTTCCTCGACCGGGACCTCGAAACCGGCGGGTGAGCCGGGAACCGGCGGATTCTTCTCGAACACTGCGATGCTCCGTTCGGTCGAGACGGGTGACGTTCACGTCTCGGCCGAGTTGCCCCGCACGCCCGTTTCCAAACATCGGCCGGGGCGCGTCGGGTCTCGGCGTGCGCCGGGGTGGCGACCCACCCCGCCCGTGACAACGTCTGTGGCCGGCCACGCGCGGTGGCCGGCCACCACGGGCGGGTACCCCTTCGGCGGGGATCCCGCACTTCGCCCGACGGGGCGACGAGAACGGATGCCCGGCGGGCGGACGTATTCGGGGCCGGAGGTTTCGACCGCGCGTCAGTGGGCACAACGGTTCAGGGCCGTCTCGTAGTCCGGATGCGGGCCGGCCAAGGTGCCCCGGGTTGAACTCGACAGCCCGGGGCGCCGAACTCCCTCGGCATGCCGGGCCGACCGGCGGGTCGAAACGGCAGCTCCGGCCGGTCAGCGGGTGAAGCGTTCGACCGCGGCACCGGGCCGCCACAGGTCCACGTACAGGTGCTCCCCGTCCACCGACGTGAGCACCGCCTCGGCCAAGCCGAGTTCGAACACGTGCATCGGTCCCGGCGGCACCTCCTCCGGGTAGGCGGCGAGCACGGCTGCCTTCTCCTCGTCGTGCAGCTCCCGGGCCCGGCCGGCGACCTTCGCGTCGCCCCCTGTCATCGAGTGGTGCCCGGGATTCGAATGCAGGGCGTAGCGCGGATCGCGCTGCAGATCGCGCGCTTTCCGCGCGCCCGGCATCGAGCCGAGCACCAGCCGGCCGCCGACGATCTCGACCTCCGTCCCGCTGACGCGGGGCGACCCGTCCCGTCGCACCGTCGCCAGGACGTGATGCTTGTGCGCCTGCAGTCGTGCGGCGATCGCCTTCGCCAGATCCGGTGCCTGCTCGGAGAACTCGTCCCATGTGGTCATGGACCCAGCATGCACCCGTATCGCTGACATCCGATGTCAGCGATTTCCGCGTAGGCTGCGGACATGCGATCGGCACGTCTGCTCGCGATGATGCTCCGGCTCCAGGGCAGCGCGGGCCTGACCGCGCGGCAACTCGCGGACGACCTCGGCGTGTCGGTGCGCACCGTGTACCGCGACGTCGGTGCCCTGTCCGCCGCGGGGGTCCCGGTGTGGACCGAGAGCGGGCCGGGTGGCGGCATCCGCCTGCTCGACGGGTGGCAGTCCCGGCTGAGCGGGCTCACCAGCGACGAGAGCGCCGCGCTGATGCTGCTGGGGGTGCCCACCCTCGCCGCCGACCTCGGGGTGGAGCTCGAGGCGGCACGCGGCAAGCTGCTCGGGTCCATGCCGGTCACCCTGCGCAGCGCCGCCCAGGTGTGGCGCGACCGGGTACACGTCGACGTCCCAGGCTGGTTCGCCGCACCGGGCGACAACACGCACCTGCCGGCGGTCGCGTCCGCCGTGTTCGACGAGCGCCGCCTGCACATCCGCTACCGGCGCGGCGCCCGGACCGTGGCCCGCACCCTCGACCCGCTCGGGCTCGTCGCCAAGGCCGGGGTCTGGTACCTCGTCGCCGCCCACACCGGTCACGTCCGCACCTACCGCGTCGGGCGCATCGCGTCCGCCGACGTGCTCGACGCTCCCGCGCACCGCCCCGGCGGATTCGACCTGCCCGCCTACTGGGCGGCGTCCGCGGCGGAGTTCGACCGGGCCCTGCGCACGTTCGCCTGCACGGTCCGCCTCACCCCGGCCGCGTGGCGGCGCCTGCCCCGCGTGGTGGGCGCCGACGCCGCCGCCGTCGAGCCGGGCCCGCCGGACGCGGACGGGCGGGTTCGGGTGGACCTGCTGCTCGAGACCGAGGAGGTGGCGCTCGACCAGCTCCTCGCCCTCGGCGGCGGGGTCGAGGTCGTGGCCCCGCGGTCGTTGAGGGCCGCCCTCCGCGGCGCCGGCGAGACGCTGGCCCGGTGCAACTCGTGACGTCGGATCGAAGGCGACAGGCGTTCTGCGCGAACGGCTCTCGTGGTGCAGCGGGGTGAGCGGACGGCTCAGCGCACCAGCTTCCACTTGTGCTCGTGCCGGTAGAACGTGGATCGCTTCACCGCCCGGGGATTGGCCACCCCGTCGCGGGTGAGCAGGGCGCCGGGCGAGCCGAGCTGGACGGCGCGTCCGGTCACCCAGCGGTAGCCGCCGAACCAGCGCGGCCGGTCGATCGCGGCCCGCAGTCCCGGCATGTCGGGGATCGGCTCGATCCGCACGCCCGGGGCGACCCCGCTGAACAGGCGGGTGTCGTCCACGTACGCCTCGCCGACGAGCTCGCCGACCTCACCCTCGACGAGGGCACGCCCGACGAGGGCGATGCCGGCGTCGTCGCGGATGAGCGGCACCGGCCGGGCCACGCCTTGCAGGGCGACGGTCGCGGCCTTGGACCCGAACCGCAGCCCGTAGGCCTCGGCGGCCGGGGTGCGCCGCTCGGGCACGTAGGCCAGTTCGATGCCGAGCCGCTCCGTGCGCATCATCCGGGTCAGCGCCGCGGCGAAGGCGGCATCCCCGCCCACCACCACGAGCCGGGGATCCTCGACCGACTCGAGATGCGCGAACACGTCCTCGAAGTCGTCCTTGCCGGGAAGCACGGGGGCGGTCAACGTGGTCAGGGACGTCAATGTCAACGGCAGCGGGGCGTCACCGCACTTGAGCACAACGGGGGTCAAGAGCACTCCTCTCGCGGCCGACGATGCTCCGTTCACTCTAGTCACGACGGGCCCCGCCGCCGGGCGCCCGAACGTGGCACGGTGAGTCGGGCGGATTCTCGGTCCCCGTCACAGGCGGGGCGGCGACCGGCGGACGCCGGAGGCAGCGCCGCGCGCGTGGTCCGCTAGACTGTCCCCCCGGCTTCTGTTCTGTGACGGCAGAACCCTGCAGGCGGAGGGCGCCCGCACGTCGACACCCTAGGAGACAGCGAAATGCCGGCAATCGTCCTGATCGGCGCCCAGTGGGGCGACGAGGGCAAGGGCAAGGCCACCGATCTGCTCGGTGGCCGGGTGCAGTGGGTGGTGCGCTACCAGGGGGGCAACAACGCCGGCCATACCGTCGTCCTCCCCAACGGGGAGAATTTCGCGCTGCACCTGATCCCTTCCGGCATCCTCACTCCCGGCGTCACCAACGTGATCGGCAACGGCGTGGTCGTGGACCCGGGCGTGCTGCTCGACGAGCTGGCCGGTCTCGAGAACCGCGGGGTCGACACCACGAACCTGCTGCTCAGCGCCGACGCGCACCTGATCATGCCGTACCACGTGGCCATCGACAAGGTCACCGAACGCTTCCTCGGCGCCAAGAAGATCGGCACCACCGGCCGCGGCATCGGCCCGTGCTACCAGGACAAGATCGCCCGCGTGGGCGTCCGCGTCGCCGACGTCCTCGACGAGAAGATCCTCACCCACAAGGTCGAGGCCGCCCTGGAGTTCAAGAACCAGGTGCTGTCGAAGATCTACAACCGCAAGGCCCTCGACCCGCAGCAGGTCGTCGACGAGGTGCTCGGCCAGGCGGAGGGCTTCAAGCATCGCATCGCCGACACCCGGCTGCGCCTGAACCTGGCCCTCGAGGCCGGCGAGACGGTGCTGCTCGAAGGCTCGCAGGGCACGCTGCTCGACGTCGACCACGGCACCTACCCGTACGTGACGTCGTCGAACCCCACGGCCGGCGGCGCGGCGGTCGGGTCGGGCATCGGCCCCAACCGGATCGGTACGGTGCTCGGCATTCTCAAGGCCTACACCACCCGCGTCGGTTCGGGCCCGTTCCCGACCGAACTGTTCGACGAGCACGGCGCCTACCTGGCCAAGACCGGCGGCGAGGTCGGCGTCACCACCGGCCGGGCCCGGCGCTGCGGCTGGTTCGACGCCGTGATCGCCCGCTACGCGACCCGCGTCAACGGCATCACCGACTTCTTCCTCACCAAGCTCGACGTGCTGTCGAGCCTCGAGACCGTGCCGATCTGCGTCGGCTACGAGGTGGACGGGGTCCGCGTCGACGAAATGCCGATGACGCAGACCGACATCCACCACGCCACGCCGATCTACGAGGAGATGCCCGGCTGGTGGGAGGACATCTCCGACGCCCGCACCTTCGAGGACCTGCCGAAGAACGCACAGAACTACGTGCTGCGGCTCGAGGAGCTTTCGGGCGCGCGCATGTCGTGCATCGGCGTCGGCCCGGGCCGCGACCAGACGATCGTGCGGCGCGACATCCTGGGCTGAAACCCGCTGCGGCTGCCCGTCAGAACAGGGTCGGATCGTCGAAGCCGGGGGCGTGCTCGAGCGCGAGCAGCTCCCGCTTCGTGACGGTGCTTCCGGGTGCGGAGAAGCCGCCGATGCCGCCGCCCGCGGCGAGGATCCGGTGGCACGGCACGACGAGCGGAACGGGGTTGCGTCCCAAGGCCTGTCCGACGGCCTGCGCTCCGGCCGGCCGGCCGATCCGGGTGGCGACCTCGCCGTAGGTCGCCACCGTCCCGGGGCCGATCGTGCGCGCGAACTCGTAGACCGCGGTGTCGAATTCGGACACGTTCTGGTAGTCGACCGGAACCCAGCGCAGGTCGTCCGGGGCGCCGGCGAGATGCGCGGTGACGGCCTCGATCACGGGCTGCACCGCGGCCGGGGCCGGGCGCTCGACCGCGTCCGGGAACCGCTCGAGCAGTTCGTCGCGCGTCGGCTCGGGTGCGGTCTCGGGCAGTTGCAGGCCGACGATGCCGGCTGCAGACCACACGAGCCCGCACGTGCCGACGGCGGTGTCGAAGAGGGTATAGCCGAGGGTGGTCACGTCGTCAGTATGGACTGGCCCGGGGACAGGCGACCACTTCACCGACTGGACTGCGATACTGGACCGGTGATCACGCGTGCGATCGGCGCCGGCTCCCTGGCCCGCGACCTCGGCAACTGGCAGGACACCGCCGATCGGCGGCCCGCGTACCGGGCCCTCGCGGACGGAATCCGCCTGCTGGTGCACGACGGCCGCGTCCCCCTGGGGGTGGCGCTGCCCAGCGAACGCGAGCTCGCCGCCGCGCTGGCCCTGAGCCGCACCACCATCACCTCCGCGTACACGGCGCTGCGCGAGGCCGGCTACCTGCGCAGCCGGCAGGGCGCGCGCAGCACCGTCGCGCTGCCGTCGGGCCGGACCGCCGCCCCGGCGCGGGCGGGCGGTCCCGGTCCCGCCCGGGCGCCCGAGACCGTGGATCTGAGCTACGCGTCCATGCCCGCGCCCGCCGCCGAGATCGAGTCCGCCTACGCGGCCGCGTTGCGCTCGGTGCCGGCCTACCTCGACTCGCACGGCATGGAGCCGATCGGCGTGGCCCCGCTGCGCGAGGTCATCGCCCGGCGCTACCGGGAGCGGGGGCTGCCCACGGACGCCGACCAGATCATGGTCACCTCCGGCGCGCAGCACGCGCTGCGCCTGCTGCTCGGCGTGCTCACCGACGCCGGCGACCGCGTGATCGTCGACCATCCGACGTATCCCAATGCGCTCGAGGCGATCCGGCGGCACGGGGCGCGGCCGGTCGTGGTGCCGGTGCGGCCCGAGGGCGGCGCCGACGCCGGCTGGGACCTCGAGGGCCTGCGCAGCGCCGCGCGGCAGACGGCGGCGCGAATGGCGTTCCTGATCCCGGACTTCCACAGCCCCACCGGGCTGTGCATGGGCGCACAGGGCCGGGCCGAACTCGTCCGGATCGCCCAGGAGACCCGCATGACGCTCGTCGTGGACGAGACGATGGTGGACCTGTGGCTGGACACCCCACCGCCCCCCGCGGTCGCCTCGTACGGCGCGGACCGGTCCGTCGTGACGGTGGGATCCACCGGGAAGTCCCTGTGGGGCGGGCTCCGGGTGGGCTGGATCCGTGCCGACCGGTCCCTGATCACGCGGCTCGTGGGGGCACGCTCCGCCGTCGACCTCGGCACGCCGGTGATGGAGCAGCTCGCCGCGGCGCACCTGCTCGGCGACGTCGAAGACCTGCTCGAGCGGCGGCGTGGACAGCTGCGCCGCCGCCGGGCGGCGATGCTCGGCGCGCTCGGCGAGCACCTGCCCGACTGGAAGTACACGGTGGGGCCGGGCGGGATGTCGCTGTGGGTGCGGATGCCCACGCCGGTGTCGACGGCCCTCGCGGCGACCGCCCCAAATCACGGTGTGGTCCTCGCCGCCGGACCGCGGTTCGGCGTGGAAGGCGCGTTCGAGCGCTTCCTCCGGCTGCCGTACGCGCGGGAGGTCGACGAGGTGCGCCGGGCGGTGGCGTCCGTGGCGTCGGCGTACGACGCGCTCGCCCGCGGCCGGGACCTCGCGGAACCACACCTCGTGGTCTGATTCGGAGGTGGCCGGACGGGGCCCGGGAACCGGTCCGCGGCGTTATGCTCGAGGGGTACGCACGGGCGGTCACGCCGTTGTGGCCGTCCGCGAGCCGCCACTTCGGACGGATGCGAGAACGACTGTGGCCGAAAAGGATCCGTACGCGACGCAGCGCGACATCGGGTTCGACCTCGCTGCCGAACTCGCCGCCGCCGGGTTCGACGACGCGCGGGAGATCGGGCGCGGCGGATTCGGTGTCGTCTACCGCTGCTACGAGACCGCACTCGATCGCCCGGTCGCGGTGAAGGTCCTCACCTCCCACATGGACACAGACAACCTCGAGCGTTTCCTGCGTGAGCAGCGCGCCATGGGACGGCTGTCCGGGCATCCCAACATCGTCAACGTCCTGCAGGTCGGCACCACCGAATCCGGGCGCCCGTACCTCGTGATGCAGTACCACCCGCGCGACTCGCTCGACGCGCAACTGCGCCGCTCCGGGCCCATCCCGTGGGCCGAGGTGGTGCGGATCGGCATCAAGCTGGCCGGCGCCCTCGAGACCGGCCACCGCGTCGGCATCCTGCACCGCGACGTCAAGCCGGCCAACATCCTGCTCACCGAGTTCGGCGAGCCGCAGCTCACGGACTTCGGGATCGCCCGCATCAGCGGGGGCTTCGAGACGGTGACGGGTGAGGTGACCGGGTCGCCGGCGTTCACGGCCCCGGAGGTGCTCAGCGGCCGCGTGCCCACCCCCGCATCGGACGTCTACAGCCTCGGCGCCACGCTGTTCTGCGCGCTGACCGGGCACGCGGCATTCGAACGGCGCAGCGGCGAGCGGGTCGTGGCGCAGTTCGTGCGGGTGACCACCCAGCCCGTTCCGGACCTGCGCGAGCAGGGCGTCCCGGACGGATTGTCCTCGGCGATCGAGCGTTCCATGTCGGTGGACCCGCAGGTCCGGCCCGCGACCGCCGCCGAGTTCGGGGAGCTGCTGCGCGAGGTGCAGGCCGACGAGGGTCTGCCGGTGGACGAGCTGCCGGTAGCCGGGGAACTCGAGCCGGGCTCGGAGCCCGGTCACCCTCCGTCGCCGTCCGTGTCGGAGCGGCGGAGCACCTACCGGTCCGGCGTGCGTGCCACCACCCCGCCGGTGCCGGCGACCCGGTTCCGTCCGCCGTCGACCACACGCCGGCTCGTGCCGCGACGACGCCTGCTCGCCGTCCTCGACACGGAGCAGCGCCGGAAACTGACCGTCATCCACTCCCCGCCGGGATTCGGCAAGACCATGCTGGCCCTGCAGTGGCGCTACGCGCTCACCGAGAGGAACGTGCCCGTCGCCTGGCTCAACGTCGACCACGACGACAACAACGTGGTGTGGTTCCTGGCCCACCTCGTCGAGTCGATCCGGCAGGTGCGGCCCTCGCTGGCCCGCGAGCTCGGCCAGGTGCTCGACGAACACGGCGACGAGGCCGAACGTTACGTGCTCACCTCACTCATCGACGAGATCCACAGGGCCGGTGAACGACTCGTCGTCATCATCGACGACTGGCATCGGGTCGACGACCCCGCGACGATCGCCGCGATGGCCTTCCTGCTCGACAACGGCTGCCACCACATGCAGCTCGTGGTGGTCGGCCGGACCCGCGCGGGACTGCCGACGAGCCGGATGCGGGTGCGCGACGAGCTCGTCGAAATAGACTACGAGGCATTGCGATTCGACGAGTCCGAGGCGCGGACCTTCCTCGTCGACCTCGCCGGGCTGGACCTCGACGACGACGAGGTCGCCGACCTGACCGCCGCCACCGACGGGTGGGCGGCCGCGTTGCAGCTCGCGGCGGTGTCGCTGCGCGGACGCGAGGACCCGGGGGAACTGATCTCCCACCTGTCCGGCCGGCACCGGGCGATCGGCGACTTCCTCGCCGAGAACGTGCTCGAGTCGCTGCCCCCGGACGACGTCGAGTTCCTGCTCACCACCGCGGTGACCGAACGCATCTGCGGCAGCCTCGCCACCGCGCTCACCGGGCACGAACGTGGTCAGGCCCTGCTCGAGGACCTCGAGGACCGGGACCTGTTCCTGCACCGGATCGACGAGGACGGCCGCTGGTTCGGATATCAGCCGTTGTTCGCCGAGTTCCTCCGGCAGCGGCTCGAACGCGAGCACCCGGAGCGCGTCCCGGCCCTGCACCGGACCGCGTCCGAGTGGTACGAGGGCCATGCGATGGTCGGCGAGGCGGTCGACCACGCCCTCGCCGCGGGCGACGAGGACCGCGCCGTCGACCTCGTCGAGAAGAACGGGCGCCGGATGATCGAGCACGGGCACGCCACCACGCTGCTCGGGCTCGTCGCCAAGCTGCCGCGCCGCGCCGTGGCGGGCCGGATCCGCCTGCAGTTGTCGATCGCCTGGGGGAACATCCTGCTGCACCGCTCGGCGCCGGCGCTGCACGCGCTGGACGTGGTCGAGGCGGCGGTCGCGGCCGACGGTGTGAACGCCGAGGAGGCGGCCGACATCGCCGTCGAGGTGGAGGTCGTGCGCAGCATCGTCGCCCTGCGCTGCGACCGCCTGGAGCGCGCCGACGATCTCGTCGAGCACTGCCTGGCCCGCGCCGCCACACTGCCGCCGCTGGTGATCTCGTCCGGGCTCAACGTCGCCACGTTCGCGGCGGTCTACCGGGCCGACTACGACGAGGTGGTTCGGCTGCAGCAGGTGGCGCAGCCGTACCACGAACTCAATGAGGGCCCCTACAACACCATGCACGCCCGCGCCCTGCTGGGGCTGGCCGCGGTCGAACAGCTCGACGTCGCCGGGGCCGAGGAGCATTTCCGCGCGGGACTGCGCGCGGCGCGGCGCGGCAGCGGCCGGCACTCGTCGGCCGCGGTGCTGGCCGGGTCGATCCTCGGTGAGCTGCTCTACGAGCGGGGCGAGCTCGACGAGGCCGAGCGGCTGCTCGACGACGGCTTCGCCCTCGGCTCGGAGGGCGGGGTCGTGGATTTCAAGATCTCGCGGTACGTCGTCGGTGCCCGGCTCAAGGCCGTGCGCGGCGACCGCGAGGCAGTGGTGTCGCGACTGGCGGACGGCGCCCGTGCGGCCGCCGCCATGAACCTGGAGCGGCTCGCGGCGGCCGTCGAGAACGAACGCGTCCGGCTCGGTCTCGGGCCGCTGCCGTCGGCGCCGCGGCAGCAGCCGGTCGCCTACGGGACGCGGCCGCGCCCCGACCACGGCACGGCGGCGTGGACCGCGCAGCTCGAGGAGGCCACGGCCATCCGGGGCTGCTCGCCGATCCCACGCCGGAGAACACCGAGCTGGCGTGCCGGTGGGCCGGCGAGTGGGTGCAACTGCTGCGCGGCAGCCGCCGGGCGCGCAGGCTGCTGCGCGCGGAGCGGCTCGAGGTGGCCTGCCTGGCCGCGGCCGGGCACGACGAGGAAGCGGCGACCCTGCTGGCCTCCGTCGCCGCGCGGTGCGAACAGGCAGGTCTGCTCCGGTTCCTGCCCGACGGCGGCCCGCTCGTGCTCGACGTCGCGCGCCGGCTCGCGGACGAGCTCACCGCGGGCAGGGGCCGCGCCGGTCGCCCGGACGTGTCCCCGGCGTTCCTGCTGGACGCGGTCGACACGGGCGCCGTGCACCTCCTGTAGGCGCCTGCGGCGCCGGTGTGTCCTTCGGGTCGCCAGGGCAGCCCAAAGGACACACCGGCAGCTCCGCTGCCTAGCGCCAGACGGAGTCGACGTCGGTGGCCTCGCCGGCCGGCGGGGCCGGCGGGCCCGCCGGGGTACGGGAGAACCGGGGCGCGGGGGCGTGCTGGGTGACGCCGTCGAGCTCGATCAGCGAGCCGCGGGCCGCGATGTGCGGGTTGGCCGGGGCCTCGCCGAACGTGAGCACGGGGGAGACGCACGCGTCGGTGCCGTCGAAGATCGCCGCCCATTCGTCGCGGGTCTTGGACAGGAACTTCTCGGTGAACAGCTTCTTCATCTGCGGCCACGCCGAGGTGTCGAGCTGCTGCGGCAGCTCGGCCGGATCGAGCTCGAGGCCCTGCAGCAGCAGCGCATAGAACTGCGGCTCGATGGAACCGACGGCCATGTACCTGCCGTCGGCGGTCTCGTACACGTCGTAGAACGGCGCGCCGGTGTCGAGGAGGTTCACACCGCGCTCGTCCGACCACACGCCGCGGCCGCGGAACGCCCACATCATGTGCGAGAGCGCCAGCGCGCCGTCGACCATCGCGGCGTCGACGACCTGCCCCTTGCCGGAACTCTGGCGCTCGACGAGGGCGGAGAGGATGCCGAAGATCAGGAACATCGAGCCGCCGCCGAAGTCGCCGACCATGTTCAGCGGCGGCACCGGCCGCTCACCCTTGCGCCCGATGGCGTGCAGCACGCCCGTCAGGGAGATGTAGTTGATGTCGTGGCCGGCGGCGTGGGCGAGCGGGCCCTCCTGGCCCCAGCCGGTCATCCGCCCGTAGACCAGGCGCGGGTTGCGGGCCAGCGCGACGTCCGGGCCGAGCCCCATGCGCTCGGTCACGCCCGGGCGGAAGCCCTCGATGAGGACGTCGGCGCGCTCGATCAGCCCGAGGACCTTCTCGACCTGCTCGGGATCCTTCAGGTTGGCCTCGACGACGCGGCGGCCGCGCTGGATCTGGTCGCGGTGACCGGCGGGCGGGATCAGGCCCGGCCGCTGCACGCACACGACGTCGGCGCCGAGATCGGCGAGCAGGGTGGCGGCGTGCGGGCCGGGGCCGAGTCCCGCGAACTCGACGACGCGGATACCCGCGAGCGGACCCTTCTTCTCAACAGCTTCAGCGGACACTCGTCGAACCTCACTCGGGGTGCGTTGGGACCATTCCACGAGGAGGCTACCTTAGCGATCGCTAGAATGTGCCGGGGGTCACGGCACGTCGCCTATCCCTCGTAGAGATCCCCCTCGTTCAGCCGGGTGGCCTCGAACGCCTCCTCGAGGGTGTCGTGCCGGTACACCGAGACGACATGGTCGCCCACCACCCGGAATGCGATCGCCTCACTGCGCGGGTGCTCCGGATCGGCCGCCCACGTGGCGGTCTCCTCGACCACGACGATCCCCTCGTGCACGAACATCCGGCCGGGCCGGAACGTCACGCCCGCCGTCGTCGCCCACTCCCGCAGCTCGTCGAGGCCCTGATCCTCGTCGTCGTCCCCGGTGGGGAGCACGATGTCGTCGCTCGACAACGCCAGCAGGGTCTCGATGTCGTTGGAATTGACAGCGTCGTGCCAGGCCAGGACGGTCGCGATCTCGGAGGTGCTCATACGAGCAGATGCTAGTACCCCGGACCCGCCACGCACGGGTTGCCGCAACCTTGCCTGGCCGCGGGGTGAGGCGCACAGTGGTTCCCATGACGATCCGCGGTCAGCTCGTGAGCTTCCTGCCCAGTACCGATCTCGACATCTCGGAGATGTTCTACGTCGACACCCTCGGCTTCGAGAAGCTGTCCCGGGACCACTTCACGCTGATTCTGGATGCGGGCGGCGGCTCGCCCGTACGGGTGACGCTGGTGCAGTCCCGCGCCGATACCGGTTACACCGCCCTGGGGTGGCGGGTACCGAACCTGAACGAGACCGTCGAAGCGCTGCGCGCCAAGGGCGTCGAATTCATCCGGTACAACGGCATGGCCCAGGACGAACACGACGCGTGGACGTCGCCCGAGGGCATGCGGGTCGCGTGGTTCCGCGACCCCCACGGAAACGTGCTGTCGCTGATGGAGGCCACCGGCTAGGGCCGACGTGGCCGCGAGGGGGCGGTTCTCGTCGACGCCACTCGCGTGATGCCGCGACAACGTCCCCCTCGGCGCAACCGCGACCGCGTCAGCTGCACCCGCTGGTGCTGCCGCACGACGGACAGGCGTGGCAGGAACCCGAGCGCTGCATCTGCACCCCGCACTGCATGCAGTACGGCGCGTCGCTGCGGCGCGCACGACCCTGCCGGGTGTCGGCCACCGCGTCGTCGAAGACGGGCGCGCTGCGCTCGGCACCGGTGCGGATGCCGAGTTCGGCCCGCTCGTCCGCGTCGAGGTACTCCACCGCCAGGCGCCGGAAGATGTAGTCCAGGATCGACGTCGCGATCCGGAGGTCCGGATCGTCGGTGATGCCCGCCGGCTCGAACCGCGTGCTGGTGAACGCGTTGACGAACGTGCGCAACGGAACCCCGTACTGCAGGCCGTAACTGACCGCCATCGAGAACGCGTCCATGATTCCGGCCAGGGTCGAGCCCTGCTTGGCCACCCGCAGGAACATCTCGCCCGGACGGCCGTCGTCGTACTGGCCGACGGTGACGAAGCCCTTGCAGTCCGCGACGCGGAACTCGAAGGTGCGCGACCGGCGCAGCCGGGGCAGCCGTTCCCGCCGCGGCGCCGGGGCCGTCGCGGCCGGGGCCGCCGTGGCCGACAACGGTTGTCCCAGTTTGCAGTTGTCGCGGTACACCGCGATCGCCTTGAGCCCGAGCCGCCACGCGTCGAGAAACAGTTCCTCGATGTCGGCCGCCGTCGCCGACTCCGGCAGGTTGACCGTCTTCGAGATCGCGCCGGACAGGAATGGCTGCACCGCGGCCATCATCAGGACGTGGCCGCGCGGCTCGATCACGTTGTCTCCCATCGACGTCGCGAACACCGGCAGATGCTCGGGCCGCAACTGCGGCGCGCCGACGACGGTGCGGTGCGTGTCGATGTGGGTGATCAGCTCGGCCACCTTGTCCGGGGGATAACCGAGCCGCGACAATGCCCGGGGCACCGTGCGATTGACGATGGACAGCGTCCCGCCGCCCACCAGCTTCTTCGTCTTCACCAGGGCCAGATCGGGTTCGATGCCGGTGGTGTCGCAGTCCATGGCCAGGCCGATCGTGCCGGTCGGCGCGAGGACCGTCACCTGGCTGTTGCGTACCCCGTGTTCGGCGGCGAGGGCGCACGCGGTGTCCCAGTCCTCCCGCGCCGCGGCGAGAACGTCGGCGGGCGCGACCTGTTCGTCGATGTCGTCGACGGCACCGCGATGACGGGCCAGCACCGCGAGGGTGTGCTCCCGGTTCTCGGCGAATCCGTCGAACGGCCCGAGCCGGCGCGCGAGCCGTGCCGACACCGCGTACGCGTGCCCGGTCATGAGCGCGGTGAGCGCCGCGGCGTACGCCCGTCCGGCGTCGCTGTCGTACGGCAGCCCCAGGGCCATCAGCAACGCCCCGAGATTGGCGTAGCCGAGGCCGAGTTGCCGGAACCGGCGCGAGGTCCGCGCGATGCGGTCGGTGGGATAGTCGGCGCGGCCGACGAGGATCTCCTGGCCGGTGAGCACGACCGCGACGGCGTGCCGGAACCCGGCGACGTCGAACGTGCCGTCGTCGCGCAGGAACGTCAGCAGGTTCAGGCTCGCCAGGTTGCACGCCGAGTCGTCCAGATGCATGTACTCCGAGCACGGATTCGAGCCGTTGATCCGGCCCGTCGCGGCCGCGGTGTGCCAGCGGTTGATGGTGGTGTCGAACTGCAGGCCCGGATCGGCGCACTCCCACGCCGCGGCCGCGATGCGGTGCAGCAGTTCGCGGGCCGGCACCGTGCGCACCGTCGCCCCGGTGGTCACCGCGCGCAGCGGCCACTCGGCGCCGTCGGCGACGGCCTGCATGAACTCGTCGGTCACCCGCACCGAGTTGTTGGCGTTCTGGTACTGCACCGAATGGATGTCGCGACCGTCGAGTCCCATGTCGAAGCCGGCCGCGGCCAGCACCCGCGCCTTGCGTTCCTCGATCGCCTTGCAGTCGACGAACTCCTCGATATCGGGATGGTCGACGTCGAGGATCACCATCTTCGCGGCCCGGCGCGTCTTGCCGCCGGACTTGATGGTGCCCGCCGACGCGTCCGCGCCGCGCATGAAACTCACCGGACCCGACGCGGTACCCCCACCCGCCAGCGGTTCGGCCGACGATCGGATGCGCGACAGGTTCACGCCCGCCCCGGACCCGCCCTTGAAGATCACCGCCTCCTGGCGGTACCACTCGAGGATCGAGTCGATGCTGTCCTCGACCGACAGGATGAAGCACGCGCTGGCCTGCTGCGGGGTGCCGGGCACCCCGATGTTGAACCACACGGGGCTGTTGAACGACGCCCGCTGCGTGAGGATCAGGTACGTCAGCTCGGCGGCGAACGCCTCCGGGTCGTCGAGATGACCGTCGGCCGCACCCCACGCGGTGACGGTGTCCACGATGCGGGCGACGACGTCGCGCAGCGAGCGTTCCCGCGCCTCGGTGCCGAGAGTGCCGCGGAAGTACTTCTGCGTGACGATGTCGGTGGCGATCTGCGACCAGGCGGCGGGAAACTCGACGTCGCGCTGCTCGAACACGACCGCGCCGGTGCCGTGATGGACGATGCGGGCGTCGCGCCGCTGCCAGTCCACCTCGTCGGCCGGGTCGACGCCGGCCGTGGTGAAGAACCGTCCGGTGTCCGACTCGAGGTTCGGTTCTGCGACGTCCATCGCGTCCTCCAGGTGCGACCTGCGGGGCACATATAGTCCCCTCATGGTCTCACCCCGAATCGGCACCCCGCTCACTCCCGGCGCCCTGCGCGTCATGCTGCTCGGCGCAGGTGAGCTCGGCAAGGAGGTGGTCGTCGCGCTGCAACGGCTCGGTGTCGAGGTGATCGCGGTGGACCGGTACCCGAACGCGCCGGGGCACCAGGTGGCGCACCGCGCGCACACCGTCGACATGAGCGACCCGCAGGCCCTGCTCGCGCTCGTCGAGGCCGAACGACCCCACCTGGTCGTGCCCGAGATCGAGGCGATCGCCACCGACGCGCTCGCGATCGTCGAGGAACGCGGTCTCGCCGAGGTGATCCCGACCGCGCGCGCCACCCGGCTGACCATGAACCGGGAGGGCATCCGCCGCCTCGCCGCCGAGGAACTCGGGTTGCCCACCTCCCCGTACCGCTTCGCCGAATCCCTCGACGAGGTCCGCGCCGCCGCGGCCGAGGTCGGCTTTCCGTGCGTGATCAAGCCCGTGATGTCCTCGTCCGGCAAGGGCCAGTCCACGGTCCGCACCCCCGACGAGATCGCCGCCGCCTGGGACTATGCGCTCGCCGGCGGGCGCGTCGACCTCGGCCGCGTCATCGTCGAGGGCTTCGTCGACTTCGAGTACGAGATCACCCAGCTCACCGTCCGCGCCGTCGGGCCGTCCGGGGAGGTCGAGACGTTCTTCTGCGAACCGATCGGGCACCTGCAGCGCGCCGGCGACTACGTCGAGTCCTGGCAGCCCCAGCCGATGAGCGAGCGGGCCCTGGCCCGGTCCCGGGAGATCGCGGCGACGGTGACCGGCGCGCTCGGCGGCCGCGGCGTCTTCGGCGTCGAACTGTTCGTCGCGGGCGACGACGTGTTCTTCTCCGAGGTGAGCCCCCGCCCGCACGACACCGGCCTGGTGACCCTGCGCTCGCAGCGCTACTCCGAATTCGAGCTGCACGCCCGCGCGATCCTGGGCCTGCCCGTCGACACCGCGCTCCTCGCCCCCGGGGCGTCGGCGGTGATCTACGGCGGCATCGACGCCGCCGGCATCGCGTTCGAGGGCATCGCCGACGCGCTGTCGGTGCCCGAAACCGACCTGCGGCTGTTCGGCAAGCCCGAGTCGTTCGTCCGTCGTCGCATGGGTGTGGCGGTGTCGACCGGCCCGGACGTCGAGACCGCGCGGGCCCGCGCGGTCGAGGCGGCGTCGCGCGTGCGGCCGGTGGCGCCGTGACCGCCGGCGCGGAGGTCCTCGTCGGGCTCGCGATCCTCGTCGGCCTCGTCGGCATCGTCGTGCCGATCCTGCCGGGCACCCTGCTGATCTTCGGGGCGATCGCGGTGTGGGCCGTCCTCACCGGCGGCACCGTCGCGTGGACGGTCTTCGCCGTCGCGACGACGGCCCTGCTGGTCACCGGCATCGTGAAGTACACGTGGCCGGGAGGACGGATGCGCCGCGCCGGGGTGCCGACCCGCTCGATCGTCGCCGGCGGTCTGCTCGGCATCGTCGGCTTCTTCGTCGTCCCGGTGATCGGTCTGCTGCTCGGTTTCCTGCTCGGCACGTACCTGTCCGAGGTGCAGCGGCACCGCACCCACCGCGACGCCTGGCTCTCGACCGTGCACGCGACGAAGGCGGTGGCGCTGTCGATCCTCGTCGAGCTGCTCGGCGGTCTCGTCGCCGCCGGCGTGTGGCTCGGCGCGGTGCTGCTCACCTGAACGCCGCAGCCTCCGGATACGGCTGTGGCCGAATGTCACATCGTGTCGATCCAAACGACGCGATGTGACATTCGGCCACGGCGGGGGAGCGGGTGGCGTCAGGCCTTGTGCGGCTCCGAGGCGCGGAACATGTCCTCGCGCTCGACGACCTTGACGCGCTCGCGGCCCTCGGCCTCGCCGAGGCTGCGCTCGTGCGCGTCGAGGCGGTACCAGCCCTGCCAGGTGGTGTAGGGCAGCTGCTTGTCCTCGAGGAAGGCGACGATCGCGTCCTCGGACGGGTCCTCGGGGGTGCCCAGCAGCCCCTGCGCCCGGTCGGCGAGCAGGTTCGCGACGGTCTCGTTCGCATCGCCCTTGGTGTGGCCGATCAGGCCGACGGGGCCGCGCTTGATCCAGCCGGTGACGTAGGTCGCCTGCAGGTAGCGGGCGGTGCCCTCGGCGGCGTCGTCCGCGACGACGCGTCCGGCCTCGTTGGGCACGGTGCCGGCCTGCTCGTCGAACGGCAGCTTGGCGATGTTCTGCGACAGGTAGCCCACGGCCCGGTACACGGCCTGGACCTCCCAGTCACGGAACTTGCCGGTGCCGCGGACGTTGCCGGTGCCGTCGAGCTGGGTGCGCTCGGTGCGCAGGCCCACGACCTTGCCGTCCTCGCCGAGGATCTCGGCGGGGGACTCGAAGAAGTGCAGGAACAGCTTGTGCGGGCGGTCGCCGACGTCGCGGATGGCCCAGTCCTGCAGGGTGTTGGCCACCATGTCGACCTGCTTGGAATTGCGGCGCGCCGCCTCCGAGCCCTCGTCGTAGTCGATGTCCTCGGGGTCGACGATGACCTCGATGGTGGGCGAGTGGTCGAGCTCACGCAGCTCGAGCGGGGTGAACTTGGCCTGGGCGGGACCGCGGCGGCCGAACACGTGCACCTCGACGGCCTTGTTGTTCTTCAGGCCCTCGTAGACGTTGGCGGGGATCTCCGTCGGCAGCAGCTCGTCGCCGGTCTTGGCCAGCACCCGGGCGATGTCGAGGGCGACGTTGCCGACGCCGAGCACGGCGACCTTCTCGGCCTCGAGCGGCCAGTGGCGGGGCACGTCCGGGTGGCCGTCGTACCAGGAGACGAAGTCGGCGGCGCCGTAGCTGCCGTCGAGTTCGATGCCGGGGATGTTCAGGGCGCGGTCGGCGTTGGCGCCGGTGGAGAAGATCACCGCGTCGTAGAAGCGGCGCAGGTCCTCGAGGGTGATGTCGGTGCCGTAGTCGAGGTTGCCGAGCAGCCGGACCTGGGGCTTGTCGAGCACCTTGTGCAACGCGGTGATGATGCCCTTGATGCGCGGATGGTCCGGGGCCACGCCGTAACGGATGAGACCGAACGGGGCGGGCATCCGCTCGAACAGGTCGATGCTGACCTCGGTGTCGGACTTCATGAGCGCATCGGCGGCGTAGATACCGGCGGGGCCGGCACCGACGATCGCGACGCGAAGGGGACGAGTCTGATCGGTCATCAGGGGTCAACTACCTCTTCGGTGTGCGGACGGACGTGGTTCAGCTTAATTGAGGAAGGGAGCCGGCAGGGGTGGCTGCCATGGGCACGCGGGAGCGGCAGGAACTGCGCGACGAACCGGGCGTGACGAGAAATCGCTTCAGCGACAACACATGTGGGCGCTCACTCGACACAGGTCGACGGCGAGACGTCGAACGAGGTGCGTAGAGGCCATGGGCAATTCCTACCTCGAGAGGGTTTATTGGGGCAAATGCGCCCGCGGGGGGCCGTGCCCGCGCGGCCTAGGATCGCCCCATGGCAGCCGAACGCGCACCCGAACCCGACCCGGACGAAACGGACCGCAGCAGCGCGACGCCGTTCCT
This sequence comes from Rhodococcus sp. M8, assembly GCF_015654185.1. NCBI lineage: Bacteria > Bacillati > Actinomycetota > Actinomycetes > Mycobacteriales > Nocardiaceae > Rhodococcus > Rhodococcus sp. M8. The sequence continues at coordinate 2,245,560 of NZ_CP064065.1, read as the reverse complement.
CGCGGCGCTCGCGATCATCGTGGTGCTCGTCGTCGGGGTGTTCGTCGCCCAGCTGGTGTCGCCGTCGGACAGCAGCACCTCCGGGACCGAGCTCGTCGTGCGAACGGTCGACGACTACGTCCGCGCGCACAACGCCGGCGACGCCCCCGCACAGGACCGCTTGCGCTGCGACGGGCTCCCTGCCGACCGGGCCCCGCTGGCCGGCGTCGACGGCGAGGTGCAGCTCGAGGGCGTCGAGAACGTCGAGACGGACGGCGACCGGGGAACCGCCGACGTGCGCGCCCGGTTCGACGGGAACGAGCAGACCGCCACGTGGCAGTTCGTCCGGATCGACGACGTCTGGCGGGTCTGCACCTTCTGATCGGGGACCGGCGCCGCCCGCCCGCCTGGTCGGCTCGCCGCGAACTGTGAAAAGCTGGTGCGGTGAGCTACGCAGGTGATATAACGCCGCAGCAAGCGTGGGAGCTGCTGCGCGAGAACCCGGACGCCGTGCTCGTCGATGTGCGTACCGACGCCGAATGGAAATACGTGGGGGTTCCCGAGACCTCTCCCATCGGGCGCCGCACCGTCTTCGTCGAGTGGGTGCGCTACCCGGACGGTGCCCGCAACGCGGGGTTCGTCGAGCAGCTGAAGGACGCCGGCGTGACCGGCGGGCCGGTCGTGTTCCTGTGTCGCTCGGGACAGCGTTCCATCGCGGCCGCGGAAGCGGCCACCGCGGCGGGCCTGGCCCCGTCGTACAACATCGTCGAAGGATTCGAAGGCGGCCTCGATGCCGAGAGGCATCGCGGAGCCGAGGGCTGGCGGGCCGCGGGCCTGCCGTGGAGGCAGTCGTGAGCGCAATTCCCAGGGGCGGCGCCTTCGAGCGGCCGCTGCCGGCATCGGTGCGTCCCGCCACGCTCGGCGTGCGCGGCGGCACCATGCGGTCCGGATTCGAGGAGACCTCCGAGGCGATCTACCTCAATTCCGGTTTCGTCTACGAATCGGCCGAGGCCGCGGAGCAGGCGTTCACGGGCGACGTGGACCACTTCGTCTACTCCCGGTACGGCAACCCGACCGTGAAGATGTTCGAGGAGCGGCTGCGGCTGCTCGAGGGCGCCGAGGGCTGCTACGCCACCGCCTCCGGCATGTCGGCGGTGTTCACCTCCCTCGCCGCGCTGCTCGGCAAGGGCGATCGCCTGGTCGCGGCCCGGAGCCTGTTCGGCTCCTGCTTCGTGGTGTGCAACGAGATCCTGCCCCGCTGGGGCGTGGAGACGGTGTTCGTCGACGGCGAGGACCTCGACCAGTGGGAACAGGCGCTGTCCGTGCCCACGACCGCGGTCTTCTTCGAGACGCCGTCGAACCCGATGCAGACCCTCGTCGACGTGCGCCGGGTCTCCGAGATGGCCCACGCCGCCGGTGCCAAGGTGGTGCTCGACAACGTCTTCGCTACGCCGCTGCTGCAGCGCAGCCTGGAGCTCGGCGCCGACATCGTCGTGTACTCGGGCACCAAGCACATCGACGGCCAGGGCCGCGTGCTCGGCGGGGCGATCCTCGGCCCGCAGGACTACATCGACGGCCCGGTGCAGCAGCTCATCCGGCACACCGGCCCGGCGCTGAGCCCGTTCAACGCCCACACCTTGCTCAAGGGCCTCGAGACGATGCCGCTGCGGATCCGGCACTCGGTGGAGTCGGCCGGGCGGATCGCCCGCTTCCTCCAGGACCACGCCGCGATCAAGTGGGTCAAGTACCCGTTCCTCGAGTCGCACCCGCAGTACGACCTGGCGCGGTCCCAGATGAGCGGCGGCGGCACGGTCGTGACCTTCGAGCTGGACGCCCCGGAGGGCGAGGGCAAGAAGCGCGCGTTCGAACTGCTCGACGGGCTGCGTATCGTCGACATCTCCAACAACCTCGGCGACGCCAAGTCGCTGATCACCCACCCCGCGACGACGACGCACCGGGCGATGGGTCCGGAGGGCCGGGCGGCAATCGGCCTGTCCGACGGTGTGGTCCGGTTGTCGGTGGGGCTCGAGGATCCGGAGGACCTGCTCGAGGACTTCGAGCAGGCGCTGAAGTAGCCCGCGGCCACGTCGGAGGCGACAGCCACGTCGAGGCCGTACCGGCATCGCGGACTCTGATCCGCCCCCTGGGCCTGCCGAGTCGATGACACCGGCCGTACCGGACACCGAAGGAGAGCCGGCTCGGCGGTCGGGTGTGCTTCGGTAACGTACAAGTCGACCCGCAACTGCGTGTCGTTCGATCGGCTCTGCACAGCCGAACTGTGGGAGGTTCCCGTGGCTGGTGGTCTCGTCGCCCTGTTGGACGACGTCGCGGCACTGACGAAGGCGGCCGCGGCGTCCATCGACGATATCGGCGCCGCGGCCGGCAAGGCCGGCGTCAAGGCGGCCGGTGTCGTCGTCGACGACACCGCCGTCACCCCGCGCTATGTGCACGGGTTCACCCCCGATCGTGAACTGCCGATCATCCGCAAGATCGCGACCGGGTCGATCCGCAACAAGCTCCTGATCATCCTGCCGGTGGCGATGCTCCTGAGCCAGTTCCTGCCCCAGGCGCTGCCCTACCTGTTGATCGCCGGTGGTCTGTACCTGTGCTACGAGGGGGCCGAGAAGGTCTACGAAGCACTCACCGGTGGTCACCACGACGAGGACGCGACCGCGGGGCAGAGCGGGCCGGAATTCGAGAAGTCGATGGTCAGCGGCGCGATCCGCACCGACCTCATCCTGTCGGCCGAGATCATGGTGATCTCACTGGCGTCGGTCGAGGACGAACCGTTCCTCACCCGGCTGCTGGTGCTCGTCGTCGTCGCGATCCTCATCACCGCCCTGGTGTACGGCGCGGTCGCGCTGATCGTGAAGATGGACGACGTGGGCCTGTCGCTCGCCCGACGCCGATCGTCGTTCAGTCGACGATTCGGGCGGGGGCTCGTGGCCGCGATGCCGAAGGTGATGACGGTGCTCACCGTGGTCGGGATCGCCGCGATGCTGTGGGTCGGTGGCCACATCCTGCTCGTCAACGTCGGCGAGGCAGGATTCCATTGGCCGGCCGATCGCCTCCACGATCTCGAACACTGGTTCGGCGATCTCGTGCACGGCGGCTTCGGCGGTGTGCTGTCCTGGACTGCCGGGACCGTGGCGTCCGCACTCGTCGGGCTCGTCGTGGGCGCGATCATCGTCCTGATCGCGCACCTGATTCCGAAACGGAAGAAGCGCGGCGCGGTGCACTGACGGTGTCGACGTCCTCCGATGGGGTCACCGGGGTGGGGAACCGGTCGAAGACGGCGTCGGGCCGCCGTCCCCGGACCCGGCGTCCTGCGATACGCTGCGGTGACCCCGCTTGCCGGCGGGGTGCCGCAGCGTATCGGTGAAGTCCGGTGTAATCCGGCACTGTCCCGCAACTGTGAGGCCGGCAGCGCGCTGCCGGACGAGTCAGGTCGGCCGGCGCGGCGGTCACGTACTGGTCCTCGGACGAAGGACGGTGTCGTGCCGCAACGGTGATCCGTTGCAGCCGTGCTGTTTTCGTCCTCCGCCTCACGGAGGATGGCTGTGCCTGCCCCCACTGCGCCCGCCCGCCGGCTGTTCGCTACCGGACTCGCCGCGCTCGCCCTGCTCGCCGCCTCGTGCGGCTCGAGCGGCGGATCCGACCCGGCCTCCGCGTCGTCCGGCGACGGCACCTTCCCGGTCACCGTGGGCTCCGGCGACGGCGCGATCACCCTCGACGCGGTCCCCGGATCGATCGTCTCCCTCAGCCCCACCGCCACCGAGATGCTCTACGCCGTCGGCGCCGGCGACCAGGTCGTCGCCGTCGACGACCAGTCCGATTTCCCCGCGGAGGCGCCCGTCACCGCCCTGTCCGGATACTCGCCGAACGTCGAGGCCGTGCTCGGCTACGAACCGGACCTCGTGGTCGCCATGGACGTCGGCGACCTCGTCTCCGGCCTCGAGGCGGCCGGCGTCCCCACGCTGCTGCTGCCCGCCGCCACCACCCTCGACGAGGCGTACACGCAGATGGAGCAGCTCGGCGCCGCCACCGGGCACGTCGGCGACGCGGCCGAACTCGTCGCCTCGATGCGCAGCGACATCGACGAGGTCGTCGCCGGGCTGCCCCCGCGCCCGGCCCCGCTGACCTACTACCACGAGCTCGACGACACCTACTACAGCGTCACCGGCGGCACCTTCATCGGCGGCATCTACTCGATGCTCGGCCTGCGTTCGATCGGCGACGCCGCCGGAGCCGACGCCTACCCGCAGCTGTCCGCCGAGTACGTCCTCGACGCCGACCCCGACCTGATCTTCCTCGCCGACGGGCAGTGCTGCGGTGTCACCCCGGACACCGTGGCCGCCCGCGCCGGCTGGGGCGAGCTGACGGCCGTCCGGTCCGGCCAGGTCCACGTGCTCGACGAGGACGTCGCCAGCCGCTGGGGACCCCGGGTCGTGGACCTCGTGCGGCACCTCGGGACGATCGTGGCCGCCGCGCCCGCGTCCGAACCCGCCGCGCAGCCCACCCGGTGACCCGCGCCGCGCGCCACCCGGCCCTGGTGCTCGGCGCGGCAGCCCTCGTCCTGGTGGTCGCGCTGCACGTCGGCGTGCTCGTCGGCCCCGCCGGGCTCACCGTGCGCGGCGTGTTCCTCGAGCTGATCGACGCCCTGCCGTTCGTCGACGTCGACTCCGGACTGACGACGCGGCAGCAGGCCATCCTGTGGAACATCCGGATGCCGCGGGTGGCGCTCGGCGCGCTGGTCGGTGCGATGCTCGCCATCGCGGGCGCCACCTACCAGGGGGTGTTCCGCAACCCGCTGGCCGATCCTTACCTGCTCGGCGTGTCGAGCGGGGCGGGCCTGGGCGCCACCCTCGCGATCGCGCTCGGCGGGGCGCTCGGCGCCGCCGGGGTGCCGGTCGCCGCGTTCGCCGGCGGCCTGGTGGCCGTCGCCGCCACGTACGCGCTCGGGCGCAGCGTCGGCGGGATGCGTTCGGAGGTCGTCATCATCCTGGCCGGCGTCGCGGTCGCGGCGTTCGCCAATGCGGCGCAGACGTTCGTCCAGCAGCTCTACGACGACACCCTGCGGCAGGTGTACACGTGGCTGCTCGGCCGCCTCAGCACCGACGGCTGGTCCGACGTGGTCGTCGTGCTGCCGTACGTCGTGGTGTCCGCCGCGGTCATCCTGCTGCACCGCCGGATGCTCGACGTGATGGCGGTCGGCGACGTGGAGGCCGCGAGCCTCGGCGTGAGCCCGGCCCGGGTCCGGCTGGTCCTGGTGTGCGTGGCCACCCTCGGCACCGCCGCCGTGGTCGGCGCCAGCGGGCTCATCGGCTTCGTCGGAATCGTGGTGCCGCACGCGATCCGGCTGATCGTCGGCCCGGGGCACCGGCTGCTGCTGCCACTGTCGCTGATGATCGGGGCCGCCTTCCTCGTCCTGGCGGACGTGCTGGCCCGGACCGTGATGTCCCCGGCCGAACTGCCCATCGGCGTGGTGACCGCGGCCGTCGGCGCCCCGTTCTTCCTCGTCGTGCTGCGCCGGCATCGGGGGGTGTCGTGAACGCCGTCGACTGCCACGGCCTGAGCGTCGCCCGTGGCGGCAAGACCGTCCTGCACGGGGTGGACCTGCTTGTCGGACAGGGGGAGTGGGTCGCGCTCGTCGGGCCCAACGGCGGTGGGAAGACCACGCTGCTGCACGCGCTCGCGGGCCTGGTGCCCGCGACCGGCCGGATCCGCGTCGGCGGCCTGGACCCCGCTCACGCCGGACGCCGGGCGATGGCCCGGACGGTGGCGCTCATGCCGCAGCGGCCGGTGGTGCCCGAGGGCATGACCGTCGCCGACCTGATCCGGCTCGGCCGTACCCCGCACATGCCGCGGTTCGCGACCGAGTCGGCGCACGACCGCGAGGTGGTCGAGTCGGTGCTCGACCGCCTCGACCTGCGCGGGCTGGCCGCGCGGCCGGCGACCGAGCTGTCCGGCGGTGAGCTGCAACGGGTGGTGCTCGGGCGCGCACTCGCGCAGGAGCCGAAGGTGCTGCTGCTGGACGAGCCCACCAGCGCCCTCGACATCGGCCACCAGCAGCACGTGCTGGACCTGGTGGAGTCGATGCGCGCGGAGAACGGGCTCACCGTCCTCGCGGCCATGCACGACCTGACCTCGGCGGCGCTGTACGGCGGACGGCTGGTGCTGCTCGCCGACGGCCGCGTCGTCGCCGACGGCACGCCCCGGCAGGTGCTGACGGCCCGGCGGATCGCCGACGTGTACGGCGCGCGCGTCGAGGTGGTGGACCGACCCGGTTCCGGACCGGCTATCGTTCCGGTTCGCGGGAGCTGTTCCGGCCGAACCGAATCGGAGGGTTCGTGATGGAGGTCCTGCTGCTGGGCACGGGTGCGGCCGACGGCTGGCCGAACCCGTTCTGCACGTGCGCATCGTGCTCGGACGCGGCCGCCAGCGGCGAGATACGCGGGCAGACGGCGGCGCTGGTGGACGACGTCCTCATGCTCGACTGCGGGCCCGAGGCGCCGCGCGCGGCCCTGCGCCACGCCCGCACCCTCGCCGGGGTGCGGCACATCCTGCTCACCCATTCGCATCCCGACCATCTCGGCCCGCAGGCGCTGCTGTTCCGTGCTTGGGCGACAGTGGATTTCGAGATCGAGGTGATCGGACCCCCCGACACGCTGGACCAGTGCCGGGACTGGGTGGGTCCCACCGACGCGGTGCGGTTCGTGCCCGTCGCGGCCGGGGACGTGCTGACGGTGGGCGAGTATCGGGTGCGGGTCCTGCCCGCCGCCCACCGGGTCCTGAGAGAGGGAGACTCGGTGCTCTACGACGTGCAGGGCCCGGGCGGCGACCGGTTGCTGTGGGCGTGCGACACCGGCCCGCTGCCCGCGGACTGGTTCGAGCGGGTCGCCGGCGCGGGGTACGACGCGGTCTTCCTGGAGGAGACGTTCGGTGACCGCATCGATCTGGGGGACGCGCACCACACGCTGCCCGCGTTCGGCGAGACGGTGGGGGCGCTGCGCGCGTGCGGGGCGGTGACCGAGCGGACCGACGTGGTGGCCGTGCATCTGGGGCACCACAACCCGCCGGTCGCGCAGTTGCGGATCCGCCTGGCGGCCTGCGGGGCGCGACCGGGCGACGACGGTGAGGTGACGACGGTGGGACAACCGACCGGCAAAGCCGCTGCGACGCAGCGCACCCTGGTACTCGGCGGTGTCCGCTCCGGCAAGTCGCAGCACGCCGAGGAGTTGCTCGAATCGTTCCCGGCGGTGACGTACGTGGCGACCGGCGGCACGCGCGACGGCGACGCGGAGTGGGCCGAGCGGGTGGCGCTGCACCGCGTCCGTCGGCCGCGGTCGTGGACGACGGTGGAGACCGACGACGTGGCATCCGTACTGCGCGGGTCGCGCGAGCCGTTGCTGATCGACTGCCTCGGGACCTGGCTCACCGCCCGTCTGGACCGTCACGACGTGTGGTCGGGCGGCGACGTCGCCGCGGTCGAGGCGGACGTCGAGGACTTGCTCGAGGCGTGGCGTTCGTGTGCCGTGCCGGTGGTGGCGGTCAGCAACGAGGTCGGCAGCGGCGTGGTGCCGCCGACGGCGTCCGGCCGGCTCTTCCGCGACCTGCTCGGGCGGCTCAACGCGCGGGTGGCCGCCGAGTCGGAGGCGGTGACGTTGGTCGTGGCGGGCATTCCGATGCGGTTGCGCTAGAGCATCGAACTTCGTTCTGTGCAAGTCGGATTCCCGGTCACACATAAACCTCCGATCGCACACGAGTGTGTGCAGATGTGATCTGGAACACAGCCGTAACTGTTTAGTGACCCTTCGCATCGGGCGTGTTATCGTTCCGAAACGAACTGGGGTCCGAGCGGGGGTGTCGGTCCACAGTGCCCTTCGGGGCAGCACGCCAACGACACCTGAATCCGCCTGTGCGAGAAACCGACCGGTATCTCGCCCGACCTGACCAGAAGGCACATCCGAATCGACCGCGGCGGTCGCCCGCGGCCGTGATCAGCCGTGCCCGGGGGCGCCCGGGTAACCGCACACCTGAGTAGGGGAATGAATTGAGCATCAAGCACACGTCCGGCCTCCGCCGCGGCGCACGCATCGGTGGTGTCGCAGCTGCTGCTGCGATCGCCCTGGGCTTCCTGTCCGCGGGTGCGGCGAACGCCGACACCTTCGTGCCGCTGCCCGACGGCGAAATCGTCGCCCCCAATGGGAACGTCATCAAGCGTTTCGCCGAAACTGCGCTGATCTCGCCGTCGCTCGCTGCTAACGGCGCTGGTCGCGTGGCGTGGGTGTCCGGCACGATCACCGCCGACGTCAAGGGTGTTCCCGCCACTGCGGAGGCCGGTCCCTCCAACGGTGGTATCGCCGAGAACCCCGACGGTTCGGTCAACCAGAACGGCACTCAGGGCACCTCGACCAACGGCGTTCCGCGCCTGACCACCGGCTACATCGTCGGCTGCCAGGTGGACATCAGCCAGATGTCGGGCACGCTGGGTCTCAACGTAGGCATGTCCGGCGATCTTGCCAAGGAGACCGGCAATGCGTCGGTCGGCGGTTCGGCAGGTATCACGGCACCCATGACCGCTGGTCAGGTCCGCTTCGTGCCGGTCCAGGGCAGGGACATCAAGAAGGACGGCACGTACACCATCCAGTACCAGGATGCCCAGATCGACGCTCAGGGCTGCGGCGGCTACGCCCAGGCTCGTTCGTACACGGTCCTCGAGGTCACCGGAAACAACTACTCCAAGACCACCCTGTACGGCCAGCCGTTCAGCATCGGCTGAGCATCTCCAGGCCACCCCTCCTTACCCTCGCTCGCACGAGCGTAGAACCTCGAGAGAGAGACCATGAAGACCAGCTTCAAGACCGGCCTGCGCCGCGCGCTCAAGACCGCCGGTGTCGGTGCAACCGTCGCCGTTGCAATCGGATTCGCCTCCGTCGGCGCGGCCAATGCCGACACCTTCGTTCCGCTGGAGGACGGCTCGATCAGCGAGACGCTGCCCGACGGCACCGTCGTCACCGTCACCCGGACCGGTGAGACCGCCACCATCTCGCCCTCCATGGGTGCCACCCCGCTGCACCGCAACGTGTGGGTTTCCGGCACGGCCAAGGTCGACCTCAGCGGGCCGGGTGCCGCGATCGGCGGACGGATCCAGCCCGGCTACATCGTCGGCTGCCAGCTCGGCATGACGGCCAACCTCGGTGCGGGGGCCGGCCTGGGCGCCGGAATGGGCACCTCGGGAGAGTCTGCCAGTGGCTCGGTGACGGGCAACGCCGGTATCACCCTCAAGCCGAACCAGGCCTACGACTACAAGGTTCTCGACCTGACCCAGGTCGATCCCTTCGGCGCCGAGGTGCACCGCAACTTCAACACCTTCAAGGGTGCGAGCGGCACCGTCACCTGGGGCGACTCGACCCTCGGTGTGACCGGTTGCGCCGGCTTCGCCCAGGCCCGCAGCTACGTCAAGGTCACGGTCGACACCCCGACTGCGACCCAGCAGGTCACCCTCTGGGGCCAGCCCTTCAGCATCGGCTGAGCGAGGCGCCTTCAGAGGTGAGCAGCCCCGCCGACGAGAACCTCATCCTCTCGTCGGCGGGGCGTCGTCGCTGCCCGGTCCGGTGGGGGCCGGGCAGTGGCGTCATGGATGAACGGTGACGGGGAGGTTGTTGCGGCATCGCCCGAGTGGCATGCGCGACAACCTCCCCTTCGGCGTCGAAACCGCCCGCTCGATGCCGCTCAGAACGGATTCGCGGTGCGCCCCACCAGTTCCGCGATCGATTCGATGACGCGGGTGGGCCGGTAGGGGAACATCTCCACGGACTCGCGGGTGGAGATGCCGGTGAGGACCAGCAGTGTCTGCAGGCCCGCCTCGAGGCCGCAGACGATATCGGTGTCCATGCGGTCGCCGATCATGAGCGTGTGCTCCGAGTGCGCGCCGATCGCGCGCAGGGCGGACCGCATCATCAGGGCGTTGGGCTTGCCCACGAAGTACGGTTCGCGGCCCGTCGCGCGGGTGATCAGGGCAGCGACGGCCCCGGTGGCGGGGAGCGAGCCCTCCCGCGACGGCCCGGTCGGATCCGGATTGGTCGCGATGAACCGGGCACCCCGCTCGACGAGCCGGATCGCCGTGGTGATCGCCTCGAACGAGTACGTGCGGGTTTCCCCCAGGACGACGTAGTCCGGATCGCTGTCGGTGAGGACGTAGCCGATGTCGTGCAGGGCCGTGGTCAGCCCCGACTCGCCCACCACGTATGCGCTGCCACCGGGGCGCTGATTCGCCAGGAACGTCGCCGTCGCCAGCGCCGACGTCCAGATCGACTTCTCCGGGACGTCGAGGCCGGTGCGCAGCAGCCGGGCCCGCAGATCCCGCGGAGTGCGGATCGAGTTGTTGGTGAGCACCATGAACGGCGTGCCGTTCTCGCGCAGCTCGGTCAGGAACGCGTCGGCGCCGGGAATCAGGTGTTCCTCGTGGACCAGGACGCCGTCCATGTCCATGAGGTAGTTCCAGACCGGCGCGGGTGTGGGTTCGTCGCTCACCGTTCGAGTGTGTCACCGACCGCTCAGGCCAGCAGCCGGTACAAGCCGATCAACCCGACCACGACGATGACGGCACGCAGCGCCGTGGGCGAGAGCCGGCGGCCGTACCGGGAGCCGAGGGCGCCGCCGATCAGCGAGCCCACGGCGATCAGCGCCGCCACCGTCCAGTCGATCCGGTCGAACGCGACCAGCGTGTAGGCGGTCGCGGCCACGACGTTCACCAACAGCGAGAGCAGATTCTTCGCGGCGTTCTGCCGCTGGATGTGGTCGTGCAGCAGCGCGCCGAACAGGCCCATCAGCAGGATGCCCTGCGCGGCTGTGAAGTAGCCGCCGTACACGCCCACTGCGAAGGTGCCGACGATCAGCGCCGTCATCCGGGCGGGGCCGATCTGCTCCTCCGGGCCGCCGGAGCGGCGCAGCACCCACTGCTGCAGCTTCGGCTGGAGCACGACGAGGAGCAACGCCAGCACGAGCAGGACGGGCACGATCGTCTCGAAGGCCGACTCGGGCAGGTTCAGCAGCAGCCACGATCCGAGGACCGCGCCGGAGACCGACGCGGGGATCTGCCACCGTAGCCGGGGCCACTGTCCGCGCAGCTCCCGCCGGTACCCCCACGTGCTCGACACCCCACCCGCGACGAGTCCGACCGCGTTGGACATCGTGGCGGTCACCGGCGGCAGGCCGAAGGCGACGAGGGTCGGGAAGGTGATGAGGGTCCCGGAGCCGACCAGCGCGTTGATCGCGCCGGCGCCCAGCCCGGCCAGGGCGACGAGGAACAGTTCGAGCGGTGTCACCGAGCCGACCTTACGGTAGGCGCCGCCGTGGCCTGTCGTCGCCACCCCGGAGCGTCGGGGGCCACCGAATACGCTGTCTCAACAAGGCTTTCGCGTGGATCGCCGGCGGACGGCACCGGCCGCCGCGGGTGCCGGTGTCCCGCCGTCGTGGCCCGCCGGCGGACGGCACCGGCCGCCGCGGGTGCCGGTGTCCCGCCGTCGTGGCCCGCCGGTGCACCGTCCCAATTCCGGACACTCCCCGTCCGCGGGAGCCGCCCACCCCTCCCGCCGGTTCGGGGGCCGAACGGTCCCGTTCCGGCGACGCGCGCTCGAATCCGCAGGTCGAGGGGCGTCCGAGGGCGGGAGATGAGCCACCTCATAGCGGGTGTCCGAAAGTGGCACACTTCACATCCTCGGGTCCGGACGCATGCTCTTCCTCATTCGAACCGCATCACCGCAACCCGAAACGGGGGACACCCGATGGACAGACTCATCAACATCGACAACGGTGGCACGCTCACCGACATCTGCGCCTGGGACGGCCACGAATTCAGCTTCACCAAGACCCTCACCACACCGTTCGATCTGTCGCAGTGCCTGTTCGACGGATTGACGAAGGTGTCGAAGGAGATCTACGGAGCCGAGGACCTGCCTGCACTGCTGCACTCGACGGCGCACATCCGTTACTCGACCACGCAGGGGACGAACGCGCTCGTCGAGCGCAAGGGCCCCCGCATCGGCATCATCACCGACTCGGCCGCCCTCGTCGACGAGCTGCGCCGCACCCCCGAGCAGCAGGCGCTGTTCGACGACCTCGTCGGGGCCCGGGTGGCCGTCGTCGACGCCGAGGCCGCGGACCTCGAGGGGGAGCTGGTCGCCCGGGTCAACCGTCTCACCACCGACGGTGCCGCCCGCATCGTCGTCGCCGTCGGGGACACCGACGACGGACGCGAGCGGAAGCTGCGCGGCATCCTGCTGCGCAAGTTCCCGCGCCACCTGCTCGGCTCGGTTCCGTTCCTGTACTCGTGGGACTTCACCACCGACCGCACGCCGGCCCGGCGGGTCTGGTCGGCCGTGATCAACACGTTCCTGCACCCGACGATGGAACGGTTCCTCTACAACGCCGAGCACCGGCTGCGCGACCACCGCGTCAAGAACCCGCTGCTGATCTACCGCAACGACGGCGCCTCCTCGCGCGTCGCGAAGTCCGTGGCCCTCAAGACGTACTCGTCCGGCCCGCGCGGCGGCCTCGAAGGCACCCGGGCGCTCGCCGAGATCTACGGCCTCAAGCACGTTCTCATGATCGACGTCGGCGGCACCACGACCGACATCGGCACGGTGGCCGGGCGGGAGATCCTCACCGACCGCCGCGGCTCGATCGCCGGCATCCCGACCTCCTTCCCGATGTCGAACGTCGAGTCGGCCGGCATCGGCGGCAGCTCCATCATCACCGTCACCGACGGGGCGATCACCGTCGGACCGGAAAGCGTCGGTGCGGCACCCGGACCGGCCTGCTTCGGCTTCGGCGGCACGTCCGCCACCATCACCGACGTCAACCTCCTCCTCGGCGTCCTCGACCCCACCACCTACCTCGACGGCGACTTCACCCTCGACGCGGACCGGGCCCGCGCCGTCGTCACCGCCACGGTGGCCGAACCTCTCGGCCTCACCCTCGACGAGGCGCTGCTCGCGATGGAGCAGGCGTACTTCACCGCGATGGGCAACGCCGTCGCGCCCGCGGTGTCGGAGGCCGACGAGACCACCATCGCCGCGTTCGGCGGCGCCGGCCCGATGAGTGCGTGCGGCGCGGCGCGGGTCGCGGGCGTGCGCAGCGTACTCGTCCCCAAGCTCGCGGCGGTGTTCTCCGCCTTCGGGATCGGGTTCTCCGACATCGGGCAGAGCTACGAGGCCGACGTCGCGGACACGGCGGAGGCGACGCTCGCCGCGGCCGTGGCCGACCTGCTGGCCAAGGCAGAACGGGACATGTTCCAGGAGGGGCACGCCCTCACCGACTGCGAACTGTCCTGGACCCTGACCACCGAGGATGCGCACGGGGCCACGGTCGACGAGGCGTCGTACGAACCCGGCGAGTGCGTCGAGCTCCTGCCCGGCGCGTCCACCGCGCTGACCCTGGTGGCCACCCGCCGGATGAACCGGATCGAGCTCCCGCACGGCTCCTTCGCCGAGGCCCGCGATCCCCGGGCGGCCGGGGATCGCACCGTGCTCGGAGCCGGCGGCCGACGGGCGGTGCCGGTGTTCGCGCTGGCCGACCAGGAGCCTGGCGCTACCGCCGAGGGCCCGGCCATCGTCGAAGGCCCCTTCTTCACCGCCCGTGTGCAGGAGGGCTGGAAGTTCGACGTCACCGCCGGCGGCGACCTGCTGCTCACCGACACCCACTGACCGACAGAGCCCGAAGCCTGTTCGACCGCAGGCTCGTTCGAAGGATGCACGACATGCAGATCCCCATGACCGAATACCTGGTCATCGACCTCGACAGCGAACTGTGGGTGTGCCGGGTGTGCCGGCACGAACTCGGCAGCGCCCGCGGCAATTACAAGGAAGGCACCCTGGTCTACGACCGCGACCCGCGCGAGATCCACCAGCCGATCATCGATCCCGACCGCTACGAGTTCACCTTCTCGCCGGACCCGGCCTACTGCCGCATCCTCGAGTACTACTGCCCCGGCTGCGGCACCCAGATCGAGACCGAGTACATCCCGCCGGGACACCCCCCGACCGTCGACATGGAATGGGACGTCGACGCCTTGCGCGCCCAGTGGCTCGAACGCGGTACCGATCCCGGACAGGTCGTCACGTACGGCCCCGGCCAGGACGCCGAGGGCGAGTTCGAAGGCCGGCGCCACAACCACCACTAGTCACCGCGACCCGCAAGGAACCTCGTCACCATGAAACGAATCTCCGTCGACATCGGCGGCACCTTCACCGACTGCTTCTTCGCCTGGGACGACAAGTACGTCGAGGCCAAGGCCCTCACCACCCACCACAACCTGGCGCAGGGATTCAACGAGGCACTCGACCTCGCCTGCCGCCGAGCCGAACTGGACCGGGACGACGTCCTGTCCCAGGTGGATTCGGTCCGCTACGCGACCACGCTCGGCACCAACGCCCTCATCGAACGCAAGGGCCCGCGCGTCGGTGCCATCGTCACCCACGGCTTCGAGGACACCATCCCGCTCTCCCGCGGCCGCGGATACGGCGAGGGACTCGATCCGTCGATGCAGCAGAACCTGCCGGCCGCGGAGCGGCCCGAACCGCTGGTCCACCGGAGCCTGATCCGGTCGGTCCAGGAGCGGGTCAACTCCGCCGGCGAGATCGTCGTCCCGCTCGTCGAGCAGAACGTGCGCACGATGGTGCGCGAACTCGTCGACGCCGGCGCGCAGGCGCTCGTGGTGTCGCTGGTGAACGCCACCGAGAATCCCACCCACGAGCTGCGGATCATGGAGATCATCCAGGAGGAGTACCCGGAGCATCAGCTCGGCGCGATCCCGGTGCTGCTCGGCCACCAGGTCTCCGGGCGCAAGGGCGAGTACGTCCGCGCGACGTCCACCATCGTCGACGGCTTCCTGCACGGCATCATGTTCCACGCCATGAGCCAGCTCGCGAACAACCTGCGCGACTCGGGCTACGACAAGCCGATGCTCATCATCCACAACTCCGGCGGCATGGCCCAGATGAATTCGACCGATGCCCTGCAGACCATCCACTCGGGTCCCGTCGCGGGTGTCAGTGCCGCCGAGCATCTGTCGGAGTCCTCGGGGATCGGCAACATCATCACCACCGACATGGGCGGCACGTCCTTCGACATCGGGCTGGTACCCGCGGGCGGCGTGAAGCACTACGACTTCCAGCCCACGATCGACCGCTGGCTGGTCTCGGTCCCGATGATCCACCTCGAAACCCTCGGCGCCGGTGGTGGTTCCATCGCAAGCTACGATCGGATCCACCACTCGGTCCGGCTCGGGCCCGAGTCCGCCGGCTCGGACCCCGGTCCGGCCTGCTACGACCGCGGCGGGCTGCGCCCCACGGTGACCGACGCCGACCTGCTGCTCGGCTACCTCGATCCGGACAACTACGCCAACGGCTTCATCAAGCTCAACCGCAAGCGGGCGGTGTTCGCCGTCGAGGAACAGCTGTGCGACGAGCTCGACCTCGACGTCATCGACGTCGCCAAGGTCATCAAGCGGTCCGTCGACGAGCAGATGGCGATCGGCATCGCCAAGGAGCTGCGGGTGCGCGGCTACTTGCCGGAGGACTTCACCATGCTCGCGTACGGCGGCAACGGCCCGCTGCACGCGTGCGGGATCGCCGACCAGGCCGGCATCCGCAAGATCCTCGCCCCGCCGTTCTCCTCGGTGTTCTCCGCCTGCGGCGCCGGCAACATGAAGCAGCTGCACATCCACGAGCGCGGCGTCCACGTGGTGCTCTACAACGCCACCACCCGCGGGCTCTACGACAGCTACGACGAATTCAACGACATCGTCGCCGCGCTCGAGGCCCGGGGCGCGGAGGATCTGCGACGCCAGGGTGTCGGCGACGGGGCGATCGAGCACCGCCTCGAGATGGACCTGCGCTACGGCAACCAGCTCGTGACGACGGCAGTGGCCTTCGACATCAACCGGATCCACGGCGTCGGTGACGTGCTCCACCTGATCCGTACGTTCTCCGACATCTACTCCAAGCGCTACGGCGAGGGGTCGGCCGCACCCGAGGCCGGCATCCGCGTCCAGACCATCAGGGTCGCGTCCTACGTCAACGGTGAGACCGTCGAGTTCGATTCCCTGCACCACGACGGGGAGCGGACGCTGCCGACGCCGGTCGGGCACCGCGACGTCCATTTCGTCGCGCATCCCCGGGCGATCACCACCGCGATCTACGACGCCGACGCGCTGAGTCACCACCACGTGATTCCCGGTCCGGCGATCGTCACCACCGAGAACACGACCTACCTCGTCGAGCCGGGCTGGCGCCTCGAACCCTCACCGCAGGGCGCCGTCTGGTTCCTCAAGGACTAGCGCAGAAACACAGGAGACACAGCCATGACCGCACTTCACGACGACCTCACAGCCGCTGCGGAGCAGCGCCTCGCCACCGCTTCGCTGAACGAGCAGGAGCAGCAGTGGGTCGACGACTTCATGGACGAGACGACGCTGTTCCTCGGGCCGGACCGGGAGATCATGCGTTCGCACCACATCACCTCCCGCAGCGAGTTCGAGCAGGAATGCCTCGCCGACGGGGTCGACCCCCTCCAGGTGGACCGCATCCGCAAGCGCCTCGCGGGCGCCCTCGACGAGGGCTTCGAGATGTGCGAGGCGATGGGTGCGGCGCCGGGCGCCAAGTGGGGCGACCTCACCACGGCCATCTACACGGCGGCCGGGGACGTCACCTACCTGTCCTGCCACGGCGTGATCGCCTTCTCCGCGATCCTGCACCACCCCATCCGGTACATCATGAAGTACTGGAAGGACGAGCCGACCGTCGGAATCCACCCCGGCGACGGGTTCATCCACAACGACGCCCGCTTCGGCAATGTCCACAACACCGACCAGTCGATGATCATGCCGATCATCCGGGACGACCGCATCATCGCCTGGGTGGCCGCCACGATCCACGAGGGCGAGAACGGCGCCTGCGAACCGGGCGGCATGCCCTCCGGCTCGGAGACCCCGTTCGACGACGGCCTGCGGATGAGCCCGTTCAAGATCGTCGAGCGCGGCGAGCTGCGCCGCGACCTGCTCACCTTCCTGCAGCACTCGGTCCGCGACCCGAAGCTCCAGCTGGCCGACCTGAAGGTGAAGATCGGTGCGGTCCAGCGCATCCAGGAACGCGTCGACAAGATCATCGACGAGGTCGGCGTGGAGACGTTCGTCGCGGCGCTGCGGATCACCGTCGAGGACGTCGAGGCCGAGGTGCGCCGGCGCATCCGGGAACTGCCCGACGGCACGGTCCGGTTCAACCAGTTCATGGACTCCACCCTCAAGGAGAACATCCTCATCAAGCTCGCCTGCTCCATCACGGTCCGGGGCGACAAGATGACCATCGACCTGCGGGGCAGCGGACCGGAGATCCTGAACCGGGCCATCAACTCGCCGCTGTGCTCGGTCAAGTCGATGATGATGCAGGCCATCCTCGCGTTCTGGTGGCCGGATCTGCCGCGCTGCACCTCCGCGATGAGCCCGATCGAGATCATCTCCGACGAGCACACGTGGTCCGACGCCGGCTACGACGCCCCCATGGGCCAGTCGCTGCAGGCCTCCTTCCGCGGCTTCTCGGCGCTCCAGAATCCCTGGGCCAAGCTGCAATTCTCCAACCCGGAGAAGTTCTCCAACGTCATCGCGCCCTGGTTCAACCAGATCAACACCTTCCTGTGGGGCGGGGTCACCCAGCACGGCGACCAGGTCGGCAACCTGTGCGCCGACCTGAACGGCATGGGCGGCGGCGCCAAGGCGTTCCGGGACGGCGAGGACGCGGTCTCCCCGCTCTTCTGCGCGATGGCCGACACGGCCGAGCAGGAGGTCATGGAGGAGGAGGTGCCCTTCATGCAGTTGGTGAGCAAGCGGATCGTCCGCGACAACCAGGGCTTCGGCAAGTACCGCGGCGGCATGGGCTACGAGATGATCGTGGCGGCCGAGGGCACCCCGCTGTGGGGCTTCATGACGGTGACCTCCGGTGCCAAGTTCTCCTCCATCAGCGGACAGTTCGGCGGGTACGGCTGCAACACCTACCCGCTCGCGACGGTCAAGGGCGTCAACGTCTACGACGAACTGCGCCGCAACCCGGAACGGTTCGACCTGTCCATCGAGAAGGTGATGAACGAACAGCCCTTCGAGGGCGCCGAGTACAGCACCAGCCATATGGGTCTGCAGTTCGACGTCGCCAAGGACGGTGAGCTGTACATGATTTCGCAGGGCACGGGCGGAGGGTACGGAGATCCGCTCGAACGCGCCCCGGAGGACGTGGTCGCGGATCTCGAGATCGACCGGATCTCCGCGAAGGTGGCGCACGACATCTACGGCGTCGTGTACGCGCCGGACACGTTCGTCGTGGACGTCGACGCCACGGAGGCGCTACGCGCGTCGATGCGGCGCGACCGGCTCTCCCGCGGTGTGCCCTACGGCGAGTTCGTCGAGAAGTTCGTGACGCCCGAACCGCCGCAGGATCTGCTGTACTACGGATCCTGGGGCGACACCGAGGAACTGACCGCCACGCACTTCACCGTGCACGGCGCCGAGCGGGTCACCACGACGATCGACGAGATGCCGATCATCATGATGCCCGACCGGCGGGAGCTGAAGATCGCCGAGCTCACGGCCCGGGTGAAGGAACTCGAGTCCAAGCACGGCGAGATCGTCCACCGCAAGTCCTGAAACCGGTCCGGCCGGAGCCGGTTGCGGCCGGCTCCGGCCACCGGATCCACCCAAGCCGGGTGCCCGTACGTGTGCTCCCCTCACCGTGCGGGCACCCACTCCCTGGAGTCAGAAACATGACCATCTCGTTTCCCGCCGTACTCGACGCGCCGGTCTCCGGGCGCCGGGTCCCGCTCGTCGTCGACCATCTCGACTACAGCCGCCGGGTCCTGCTCCGTGGCAACCCGGTGCCCTGGGAGGATCCCACCGCGCTGTCGAACTTCCTCAACCAGGCCCATGGGCTGCTGCGACCGGACGTCACGCTGCTCGATCTCGGCGAGTACTACCGCCTCGCGGCGGACGACCCGCGCCTGCGCGAGGCGATGGCCGCACGGTCCCGGACCGGGTACGCGTTGCGGGCACTGCTGGCGGACGCCGCGACCGCCCGCGCCGTGGCGACGCTCGCCGCCACCGTGGCCGGCACGACCCGGCTGCCGCTGGTGCTGCAGATCCCCTCGCCGCGGGCCTGGCTGGCGGCGACCCACCCCGGAGACGTCGCGGACCTGGACGCGGACCGCGTCGAGGCCGCGGCGATGTACGTCGCCGACTGGCTGCGCGGCTTCGCCGAGGTGCCGGTCTCGGCGGTCCTGCTCGACGAGCGGATCGCGCCCGGCGCCGATGCCGCCGCGCTACCGCCGGTCGATCCGCAGTCGTACGTGCCGGTGACGAACGTGGCCGCGCACTACCGGTGGGAGATCGGACTGCGCGGCGAGGACACCGTCTCGGTCGGCGCGCACGAGGGTGACGTCCTCGGCTCCGGCTACTGGCTCGCCGACGACGCTGCCGTACCGGACGCCCGCGGCGCGTTCCGGCTCGCGCACCTGCCGGCGGATGCGGTCCCGGAGACGGTGCTCGCCCGGCTGGCCCGGCTCGACGGCCACGGTGCCTGAACGTGGACTACCTGCACGCCGGTGCCGCGGGGAGCGGCACCGGCCCGGGGGCGGACGCTACCCTGGAGGCGTGACGTGCATCACGAGAGTGCCGGGGCGAGGCGCCCGATGAAGAGCGCGGACCGACGGCTGCGGGTGGCGGTCGCCCGGGCCGGATTCCTCGACTCCGGCGAACCGGACGATTCGCTGGTCTCCTCCGTCGTGTCCGCGTCGTGGCGGCGCTCCGCCGCGGCGGGCGTGCGACCGTCCGGTGGGGAGGTCCGGTTCGCGGGGGAGGTGGACCGGACCTCTCGGCTGGTCCAGTGCTCGCTGCCGGTCCTGGACCGCCTCGCGGAGGAGACCGTCGACGTCCCGGTGAGCATCGCCCTGACCGACGCCAAGGCACAGGTGCTGATGCGCCTCGACGGGGCCCGCGCCATCGGACGGTTGCTCGACCATGTCTCCCTCGCGCCGGGATTCGACTACTGCGAGGGGCAGATCGGCACCAACGGCGTCGGCACCGTGCTGGAATCCGGGCGCCCGGTGCAGATCGAGGGCGCCGAGCACTTCCACGAACGGTTCCAGCCGTTCGCCTGCTCCGGGGCGCCGATCCGGGACCCGTTCAGCGGACGCGTCGCCGGCGTCATCGACATCAGCTGCCTCACCGAGCATTCCTCGCCGCTGCTCACGACCGTCGTGCGGACCGCGGCGGCGGAGATCGAACAGAATCTGTTCCGGGACCGGAGCGCCCGCCAGCACGCGCTGTTCGACGCGTTCGTGCGGGCCGACGCTCGCGGCGGCACGGCCCTCATGGCGATCGGGAGCGCGATGTCGCTCGCGAATCCGCTCGCCCACACCCTCCTCGCGCCGGAGGACCAACGCCGTGTCGGTGAACACGTCGACTACGTCATCGGGCACCGCGCGCGCATCGACGAACTGGTCGAGCTGGGCACCGGCCTGTCCGTCCGGGTTCGCGCGACCCGGATCCTGGCGGGCGAGGACACCGCCGGATACCTCGTCGAGGTCTCCGAGGCGGCCGCGGCCGCGGCACCGCTTCCGTCCGTTCCGAACCGCGTCCGCGAGCACCGGCTGCACTCCGGGCGGGTCGGTCTGGCCGCTGCCGGCACCGATCGTCTCCGCTCGAGCGGTTCCTCCGCGCTGTGGATGCGCGCCTGCAACGAGATCGAGGAGGCCCTGTCCGCCGGGGCGAATTTGCTCCTCACCGGCGAACCGGGCACGGGGAAGGCGTCTCTCGCGTCGGAGATCTTCCACTCCCTGTACGCCGGGGGCCGGAGCATCCTCGTGGACGGGAGCGAGACCGACCTGTCCGGGCTCACGGTTTCCTCCACCAACCCC
Source organism: Rhodococcus sp. M8 (assembly GCF_015654185.1). Classification (NCBI taxonomy): domain Bacteria; kingdom Bacillati; phylum Actinomycetota; class Actinomycetes; order Mycobacteriales; family Nocardiaceae; genus Rhodococcus; species Rhodococcus sp. M8. Next base: position 2,224,623 of record NZ_CP064065.1, on the reverse strand, counting down.
ACCCTGTACGTGCTGCGCAACATCCAGGCCATGCCCGCCCCGCTCACGACGACCTTGGCCGAGACCCTGGCGGAATCCGTCCCCGAGCACATCTTCGTCGTGGCCACCATGGAGGAGTCCGAGGAGCCGCCGTCCGAGACCCTGGCACCGCTGCTGGCGGCGCTCGACCGGACCGTGCACGTTCCTGCGCTGCGGCACCGCACCGACGACATCGCCGGGGTCGTGGCGCAGGTGCTCCGCAAGATCAGCGGATCGCAGAGCCGAGCGGTCGCTCCCGACGCCATGCGGGTGCTGGCGCGCTATCCGTGGCCGCGCAACATCCACGAGGTCGAGGCGGCCCTGCGGAGCGCCGTCGCACAACGGCCTGCGGGCGCCATCACCGTCGAGGACCTGCCCGAATGGTGCCGGCACGGTCCGCGCAGGCAACTCAACGCGGTCGAGTCCGCCGAACGGGATCTCATCGCCAAGATCCTGCGGGAAACCGGAGGCAACCGTGTGCACGCTGCGCGCGCGCTGGGAATCTCGCGGTCGTCGCTGTACCGGAAGCTGACTCTGTTCGGATTCACCGGCGAGTAGTCACCTACGGGCGATCGTCGCGCCGCGCCGGGTTGCCGCGACGAGGATCCCTGTCCGGATCTGGGACAGTTCGCGACCGCTCCTCCCGCCGAAGATGGAGATAGCACATCTCGTCGACTGCGTGAAGGAGGAACGAGAGTCGTGAACACCACAGACGAGCCGTTCTTCAGCTGGAACACGAGGCGAATGGTCCTGCGCACCAATGGATGTCCGTTCCACGATCAGTCGGGGGTCGACTCGGGCGGTCCCGAGCTCGTATCGGACGTGCCGCTGACGGTCGGAACCCGGAGAGGGCGTCTGCTCACCGTCGTGGACGACGACGAAGAGCACGTGGCGCTGGTGGTGGGCGACGTGCAGCAGCGGCATGATGTGCCGGTTCGCTGGGTGGTCGCGGAGGGCCTGCTGATCGAGGGGAGCCGCAGCCGGCTCGACGCGGAGATCCTGTTGCCCGTGTCGGAGGCCCCCGCGGTTCCGGTACCGAATGTGCGGCGCCTCGCGGACCATCGGAGCCGGTACAGCGGGGCAGTGCATGCCCTCCTCGTGCATTCCGGTGCCGTGTCCGTCACCGTCGAATTCGGCCCGGCGTCGCTCCGGGTTGCGCCGCAGCTGGACCGCTCCGCGTGAACCGTCCGATCGACCCTCGGACGGGCCGATCGCGAACCACGTGCATTTCGGGCGCCGGAGGGCTTTGATGTCGGTATGAACGGCAGGACCGGCCCCGACCCGGTACGCGTGGCGGTCGGTGCCGCCGCGACCGTGGGCGACGGGATTCGTCGCATGCTCCTGTTCGGTGTCGACGCGGCACGTCGTCTACCGGGTGTGGACCCCGCCCTCGTCGCGCTCGAGGCGCGCGGCGCCGAGACCCTGCGCGCCGGGGACGAGATCGCGGACCGGTTGCTGCGCGCTGTGGTGCGCCGGGTGGTGAGCGCCGCGCTGGACGAGGTCGACATCACCGCCGTCGTGCGGGACCACGTCGACCTCGATGCCGTCGCCGAGGGCGTCGACGTCGAGCGGATCGTCGGTCGGGTGGACCTGGACGCGATCGCGGCGCGCGTCGACATCGCACCGATCCTGGACCGCGTGGACATCGACGCGGTCGCGGAACGGGTGGACGTGGGCGCGATCATCGATCGGGTGGACCTGGACGCCGTCGCGGCGACGATCGACGTGGGCGCGATCATCGATCGGGTCGACCTGGACGCCGTCGCCGCGACGATCGACGTGGATGCGATCATCGGGCGAGTCGACCTCATCGGCCTGGCGAACGCGGTGATCGAAGGCGTCGACCTGCCGACCATCATCCGCGAATCGACCGGGTCCATGTCCACCGAGGCGATGCGCGGCGTGCGCAGCCAGGGTATGCACGCCGACGACGCGGTATCCGGGTTCGTCGGCCGGTTGTTCGGGCGCGCCGAGATCCCGGAAGAACCGGCATGAGCAACCGGGAACCATCCCACCGACCCGCCGGAATCGTCACGAGGGGCATCGCCGCAGCCATCGACCTCGGCGTGGTCCTGACCGTGATGGGCGGGATCTATCTCGCCGTGGTACTCGTGCGGTTGCTGTTCTCGCCGCAGGAGTTCTCCTTCCCCGACGCACACGTTCTGCTGTCCGTCGGTGTGTTCGTCGGTGTCGCGTCGCTGTACCTGACGGTGTGCTGGGCCACCACCGGTCGCACGGTCGGCGCGGTGGTGATGGGGCTGCGGATGGTGAGCCGCAACGGCGACCTCGTCGGATGGGTCCGGGCGGGGCTGCGCGCCGGGCTGTGCGTGATGTTCGGGTTCGGGCTGCTGTGGGTGGCGGTGGATCGCCGCCGCCGGTCCCTGCAGGACATCCTGCTGCGCACCAGCGTCGTCTACGACTGGAAACCCGACCTGCATCTGGCCGAGGCCGAGAGGTGACGTCGCGTCCGTCACAGGTGTCTGGGCATACTCGAACCGGCCGGATTCGTAGACGGGTAGGAGTTCGTGGTGTCGCAGGGTCTGAAGTTGGGGTACAAGGCGTCGGCGGAGCAGTTCGGGCCGCGGGAGCTGGTGGAGCTGGCGGTGCTGGCGGAGGAACACGGGATGGATTCGGCGACGGTGTCGGATCATTTCCAGCCGTGGCGGCACAACGGGGGGCATGCGCCGTTCTCGTTGGCGTGGATGACCGCGGTCGGTGAGCGCACCTCGCGGCTGCAGTTGGGGACCTCGGTGCTGACCCCGACGTTCCGGTACAACCCGGCGGTGATCGCGCAGGCGTTCGCGACGATGGGGTGCCTGTATCCGGGACGGGTCATGCTCGGGGTCGGCACCGGGGAGGCGCTCAACGAGATCGCCACCGGGTATGCGGGGGTGTGGCCGGAGTTCAAGGAGCGGTTCGCGCGGTTGCGGGAATCGGTGGCGTTGATGCGCGAGTTGTGGACCGGGGAGCGGGTCGACTTCGACGGGGAGTACTACACCACGAAGGGGGCGTCGATCTACGACGTGCCCGCCGGCGGGATCCCGGTGTACATCGCGGCGGGGGGTCCGGTGGTGGCGCGGTATGCGGGCCGGGCGGGGGACGGGTTCATCTGCACCTCGGGTAAGGGGATGGAGCTCTACACCGGGAAGTTGTTGCCGGCGGTGGCCGAGGGCGCGGGCAAGGCCGGGCGGGACGCCGGGGCGATCGACAAGATGATCGAGATCAAGATCTCCTACGACACCGATCCGGAGCGGGCGCTGGAGAACACCCGGTTCTGGGCGCCGTTGTCGCTGACGGCGGAGCAGAAGCACAGCATCGACGATCCGATGCAGATGGAGGCGGCGGCCGATGCGCTGCCGATCGAACAGGTGGCCAGGCGGTGGATCGTGGCGTCGGATCCGGACGAGGCGGTGGAGAAGGTCGCGGCGTATGTCGACGCGGGGCTGAACCATCTGGTGTTCCACGCGCCGGGGCACGATCAGCGGCGCTTCCTCGACCTGTTCGAGCGCGACCTCGCGCCGCGCCTGCGCGCGCTGGCCTGACGCGGCTGCGCCGCCGGTGCGTCCTTTGGGCTGTTCCAGCCGCCCGAAGGACACACCGGCGACGACGTCGCCTGTAGGTCAGGCGGTCCCGCCGCGCAGCGTCTCGGACGGGCTGGCGCCGAACTTGCGCCGGTACGCGGCGGCGAACCGCCCGGTGTGCATGATGCCCCAGCGGAGGGCGACATCGGATACCGTTGCACTGGAATCGCTTCGGGACAGATCGGTGTGCACCCGCTCGAGCCGGACGTCGGCGAGATACTCCATCGGCGTCATGCCGACGCACTCGCGGAAGCCCTGCTGAATGCGGCGGACGCTGACGCCGACGAGCTCGGCCATCTCCGCGGCGGTCCACGGGCGCGCCGGATCCTGCTGGACCGCGTCCATCACCCGTTTGACGATCCGTGGCCGCACCCCGGTCGGGCCGTCACCGTCGTCCGGTGCGACGGCGAGCACGAGCGCGGTCGTGACGGCGCGGCAAAGTTGTTCGGCCACCTGGCCGCTGCGCAGCAGGACGTTGTCCCGCAGCGACTCGTCGGCGACCGCTCGGACGAGGCGCAGCCAGTCGGCCCCCGCTCCCGCCCGCAGATCCAGCTGCGCGGGCAGCTGCCTACCCGGACGGGGGAGCAGGCGGTCCATCTCGCGCTGCATGTAGTCGCGGTCGACCTTGAACCCGATGATCTCGCACGAACTGCTCCACCGGGTGATGACGGTGGGGGTGTCGGGAGGGCAGACCGTCGCCAGCCCGGGAGCCGACACGACCTCGTCGCGGCCGACGGCGGTGACCAGATGCCCGGTCAGGGGAATATTGATGCCGTACGCGCCGGGATGCTCGGAACGGATCGACACGTCCACGCCGAAGCCGATCCGCGCCAGCCGCGCGGCGCCGAGCTGGGTCGATTCCAGCGACGTGCGGGCGGCGGGCCCGCGGCTGAGGAGCGTCAGCTGGTGCGGGAAGTACGCCTGGGACACCACGTCGTGCACTTCGTCCCAGTCCGTGAAGCCGCGGCTTTCCGGTGCTCGCATTCGCCCTTCCAACCCTCCCAACTGGTGCCGTGCCGGTATGTGGGCAGCTCCCCACGCTAGCACCGTACTGTGACGACGGTCACGTGCCGCCCGGATGATCCGGTGCGTTCCGAGCCCGCTTCGCAATGCGGATCGCACCTTCGCAATGCGGATCGACGGAGTGTGATCCGGGTCATACGTTGGTTCTCGTTCCGGATCGACCTGCGATCGCACATCGTGCAGAAAGGCGGTCTCCTCATGGACCAGCGAGCACTTCGCAACATCTTCGGTCAGTTCGCCAGCGGGGTCACTGTGGTCACGTGCGCCAACGCCGAGGGCGCCCGGCACGGGGCCACGGTCACGGCCTTCACCGCCATCTCGCTGGAGCCGAGGTTGTGCCAGGTGACGCTGACGCGGACGTCGAAGGCGTGCGGCTACCTCGACGACGCGCCGTTCGCCGTGAACATCCTGGCGGCCGACCAGCTCTCCACCGCACTGCATTTCGCCGGCAGACCGCAGGCCGTCGCGCCGACATGGGACGACACCGGAATCGCACCCGCCCTCCTCGGCAACGCGGCCACCCTGATCTGCCGCCCGTGGGCCGAATACGACGGCGGTGACCACGTCATCTTCGTCGGCGAGATCGTCGACGCCTCCGTCGACGCCGAGAAGGACCCGCTCCTGTTCTTCCGCAGCACCTTCCACGACCTCGGGGACCGGTCCGGCTCGACCGCGTGGAACGGGTGCCTCGACGATCCGCACAGCGGATGGTTCGACGCCACCACCACATTCACCCCACTGCCCTCGCAGCTCGCCCGCACTGCCTCCTGACCCCGCTCCCACCTCTTTCGAAGGGAAGACCATGACCACCACCGAAGCAGCCCCCGCTACCGGCACCGTCGACCGGTCGACGGTGAACGTCGCCGCGGACCACCCGGCCAATCAGCAGCAGACCTTCGCCTCGCGGCCGATGACCGGCGACGAGTACATCGCGTCGATCGACGACGGTCGCGAAATCTACCTGCACGGCGAGCGCGTCAAGGACTTCACCAACCATCCGGCGTTCCGCAACTCCATCCGCATGACCGCCCGCCTCTACGACGCGCTGCACACCGGCGAGCACGTCGGCACCCTCACCGCCCCGACCGACACCGGCAACGGCGGGGTGACCATGCCGTTCTTCCGCACCCCGAAGTCCGCCGACGACCTGCGAGCCGACCGCGACGCCATCGCCACCTGGGCGCGGATGACCTACGGCTGGATGGGCCGGTCCCCCGACTACAAGGCCTCCTTCCTCGGCACCCTCGGCGCCAACGACGAGTTCTACTCGCCGTTCCAGGACAACGCCAAGCGCTGGTACCGCGAGTCGCAGGAGAAGGTCCTGTACTGGAACCACGCGATCATCAACCCGCCGGTGGACCGGTCGCTGCCGCCGGACGAGGTGGGCGACGTGTTCATGAAGGTGGAGAAGGAGACCGACGCGGGCCTGATCGTCTCCGGCGCCAAGGTCGTCGCCACCGGCTCGGCGATCACCAACTACAACTTCATCGCCCACTACGGCCTGCCGATCAAGAAGAAGGAATTCGCCCTGATCTGCACGGTGCCGATGGATGCGCCCGGCATCAAGCTGATCTCGCGGGCCTCCTACTCGCAGAACGCCAACGTCGTCGGATCCCCGTTCGACTACCCGCTGTCCTCGCGCATGGACGAGAACGACGCGATCTTCATCTTCGACAAGGTGCTCGTGCCGTGGGAGAACGTGTTCATGTACGGGGACGTGGAGAAGATCAACAACTTCCTCGGCGGCTCGGGCTTCCTCCAGCGCTTCACGCTGCAGGGTTGCACGCGCCTTGCGGTCAAGCTCGACTTCATCGCGGGCCTGCTGATGAAGGCCCTCGACGCGACCGGCGCCGGCGGTTTCCGCGGGGTGCAGACCCGCGTCGGTGAGGTCATCGGCTGGCGCAACCTGTTCTGGTCGCTCACCGACGCGATGGTCAACAACCCGGAGCCGTGGATCGGCGACACCGTCATCCCGAAGCTCGAGTACGGCCTGACCTACCGGATGTTCGCGATGCAGGGCTACCCGCGCATCAAGGAGATCATCGAGCAGGACGTCGCGTCCGGCCTGATCTACCTGCCCTCGTCGGCGGCGGACTTCAAGAATCCCGAGGTGCGCCCCTACCTGGACAAGTACGTCCGCGGCTCCGACGGCATCACCGCCGTGGACCGGGTCAAGGTCATGAAGGCCCTGTGGGACTCGATCGGCTCCGAGTTCGGCGGCCGCCACGAACTGTACGAGCGGAACTACGCCGGCAACCACGAGAACGTCAAGGCCGAGCTGCTGTTCGCCGCAGAAGGCCGTGGGGACGTGTCCGCCATGAAGGGCCTGGCCGAGCAGTTCATGAGCGAGTACGACCTCGACGGCTGGACCGTGCCCGACCTCGTCGGCAACGACGACGTGTCCCATTTCCGCCGTGCCTGACCACTTCCCGGGAGACACCATGACCATCACCGAAAACCCCACCGCTGCCGCATCCGGCAATGCCGCCACCGACAAGTTCAAGGGCGAACGCTTCACCGCCGACACCTCACCGGAGCGTCTGTCCGCCATCGCGACCGACGCCCTCGCGGGATTCGGTGCGCTGATCCGGAAACATGCCGTCACCTACGACGAGTACCGCGTGCTCAAGCAGTGGCTCATCGACGTGGGCGAGGGCGGCGAGTGGCCGCTGCTGCTGGACGTGTTCGTCGAGCACGAGATCGAGGACGTCAACTCCCGGAGGTTCCGCGGCACCAAGGGCAGCATCGAGGGGCCGTACTACGTTCCAGGCGCACCGGAACTACCGGCGCAGTGCACACTCCCGATGCGCGACGAGGATCGCGTCCACCCCCCGCTGGTCCTGCGCGGACAGGTCACCGACCTCGACGGCCGGGGCCTCGGCGGGGCCCGGATCGAGATCTGGCACGCCGACGACGAAGGCTACTACTCCCAGTTCGCCCCGCACCTTCCGCACTGGAATCTGCGCGGCACCGTCGTCGCCGACGCCGAGGGCCGCTACGACATCACCACCATCGAGCCGGCTCCGTATCAGATCCCCACCGACGGGCCCACCGGACAGTTCATCGAGGCAGCCGGATGGCACCCGTGGCGCCCGGCGCACCTGCACCTGCGGGTGACCGCACCCGGCAGGCAGCCGATCATCACCCAGCTGTACTTCGCCGGTGGTGAGTGGCTCGACGACGACGTCGCGACCGCGACGAAACCGGAACTCGTCCTCGAACCACAGGTCGACGACGCCGGCCGCAAGGTGGCCACGTACGACTTCGCGCTCGACCCGCTCGCGGACTGACGCCGCTGCGCCCCCGGTGCGTCTTTTGGGTTGCTCCCACCGCCCAAAGGACGCACCGGCGCAGCGTTAGGGTGTGAGCCATGAGCGCCGCCGCCGAGTCCGTGTCGAGTATCTACATCGCTGCGCCGGAGGGTGACACCGGCAAGTCCACCGTCGCGCTCGGCCTGCTCCAGGCGCTGTGTGCCTCCGCCGCCCGGGTCGGCGTCTTCCGCCCCATCGCCCGCTCCGACGGCGACACCGACTACATCCTCGAACTGCTCCTCGAACGCATCACCGTCGACCTCGACTACGACGAGTGCGTCGGCGCCACCTACGACGACGTGCATGCCGATCCCGAGGCCGCCCTCAGCGAGATCGTCGTCAAGTACCACGCCGTCGCGGACCGGTGCGACGCCGTCGTCATCGTCGGCAGCGACTACACCGAGATCGCCAACCCCAGCGAGCTCGGCTACAACGCGCGCATCGCCGCGAATCTCGACGCGCCCGTTCTGCTCGTGTTGCGCGGCTCCCGGCGCACCCCCGACGAGGTGGCGCAACTGACCAGCGTGTGCACGGCCGAACTCGCCGCCCAGCACGCCCACCTGACCGGAATCGTCGTCAACCGCTGTCCCTCCGACCGGCTCGACGAGATCGCCGCGGCCGTCGGGGACCGGGGTGTGCCGCTGTGGACCCTGCCGGAGGTGCCGATCCTCGTCGCGCCGACCATGGGCGAACTGCTGACCGCGATCGACGGCGAACTCTACAGCGGCGATCCCGAGCTGCTGCACCGCGAGGCGCTGCGCGTCATGGTCGGCGGCATGACCGCCGAACACATCCTCGAACGCATCACCGAGGGGGTCGTGGTGATCGCCCCCGCCGACCGCTCCGACGTGCTCCTCGCCCTCGTGAATGCCAATGCCGCCGAAGGGTTTCCGTCGCTGGCCGGCATCATCATGAACGGTGGGCTCCTGCCGCACCCAGCGATGGCGCAACTCGTCGCCGGACTCAGGCCCAGCCTGCCGATCCTGACGACCACCCTGGGGACGTTCGACACCGCGTCGGCCGCCGACCGGACGCGCGGCCGCATGGCGCTCGGCGCGCACCGCAAGATCGACACCGCCGTCGCGCTGATGGAACAGCACGTGGACACGGATCGGCTGCTGAGCCGCCTCGACGTGCCCCGGCCGTCCGTCACGACCCCGCAGATGTTCGAGTACCAGCTCATCGACTGGGCCCGCCGTCAGCGCCGGCACATCGTGCTGCCCGAAGGCGACGACGACCGGATCCTGCGCGCGGCGGGCCGCGTCCTGCAACGCAAGATCGCCGACCTGACGATCCTCGGCGACGAGACGCAGGTGCGGCGCCGGGCGGCCGAACTCGGGGTGGACCTGAGTGCGGCGACCGTGCTCGATCCCAGGTCGTCCGAACACGCCGAGCCGTTCGCCGAGGAGTACGCCCGGCTGCGTGCCCACAAGGGGATGACGATCGAACGCGCCCGCGAGATCATGAGCGACATTTCGTACTTCGGCACGATGATGGTGCACCTCGGCGTCGCCGACGGCATGGTCTCCGGTGCCGCGCACACCACCGCGCACACCATCCGGCCGTCCTTCGAGATCATCAAGACCGAACCCGGCGTGTCCACGGTGTCGAGCATCTTCCTCATGTGCCTGTCGGACCGGGTGCTCGCCTACGGTGACTGCGCGGTGGTGCCCGATCCCACCAGCGATCAGCTCGCCGACATCGCGATCTCCTCCGCCGCCACCGCCGCCCGCTTCGGCATCGAACCGCGCGTCGCGATGCTGTCCTACTCGACCGGCGAGTCCGGTTCGGGCGTCGACGTCGACAAGGTCCGCGCCGCCACCGCCCTGGTGCGCGAGCGTCGGCCGGACCTGCCGGTGGAGGGACCGATCCAGTACGACGCCGCGATCGAACCGTCGGTGGCCAGCGCCAAGCTTCCCGACTCGGAGGTCGCCGGCCGGGCGACCGTGTTCATCTTCCCGGACCTCAACACCGGCAACAACACCTACAAGGCCGTGCAGCGCAGCGCCGGAGCCGTGGCCGTCGGTCCGGTCCTGCAGGGCCTGCGCAAGCCCGTCAACGACCTGTCGCGTGGGGCGCTGATCCAGGACATCGTGAACACGGTGGCGATCACCGCCATCCAGGCGCAGGAGGCCGGCGAATGAGCTCCCAGACGGACGGCACCGTGCTGGTGCTCAACTCCGGCTCGTCGTCGATCAAGTTCCAGCTCGTCCACCCCGAGACCGGAGACTCGGTGGCGCACGGGCTCATCGAGCGGATCGGTGAGCCCGAGGGCAGGGTCGTGTTCCACCACACCACCGGCACCGAGGAACACGTCGGTCCCATCGAGAACCACCGCGCCGGACTGCGGATCGTCCTCGACTGGGTGGAGGCGCTGGGCCGCCCCCTGCGCGAGGCCGGCATCATCGCCGTCGGCCATCGCCTCGTACACGGCGGCGAGGTGTTCCACGAGCCGACCGTCGTCGACGACGACGTGGTGCGCACCGTGAAGGAACTGGCCGTTCTTGCGCCCCTGCACAATCCGGCGAACGTCATCGGCATGGAGGTCGCGCGGGAGGAACTGCCCGGCATTCCGCACGTCGGGGTGTTCGACACCGCGTTCTTCCACGCACTGCCCGCCGCGGCCGCCACCTACGCGATCGACCGGGACGTCGCCCGGGCGCACGGCATCCGGCGGTACGGCTTCCACGGGACGTCGCACCAGTACGTGTCCGAGCGCGCCGCCCGGTTCCTCGGACGTGAACTGTCGGAACTGAACCAGATCGTGCTGCACCTCGGCAACGGTGCGTCGGCCTCCGCGATCGCCGGCGGCCGGCCCGTCGACACGTCCATGGGGTTGACCCCGCTCGAAGGACTCGTCATGGGAACCCGGTGCGGCGACATCGATCCCGGCGTGCTGCTGCACCTGAACCGCAGCGCCGGGATGGACGTCGATTCCATCGACGATCTGCTCAACCGGCGCTCCGGGCTCAAGGGCCTCTCAGGGGTCAACGACTTCCGCGCCCTGCTGCGGCTCGTCGCCGAGGGCTCCGAGGACGCGAAGCTCGCCTACGACGTCTACGTGCACCGCCTGCGCAAGTACCTCGGCGCGTATCTTGTCGAACTGGGCGGCGTCGATGTCGTCGTGTTCACCGGCGGGGTGGGAGAGAACAACGTCGACGTCCGCCGCGACGCCCTCGCCGGCCTCGAGTGTCTCGGCATCGCCGTCGACGAGACCCGCAACGCCGCCTCCGCACGCGGTGAGCGGCGCATCTCGGCGGACACGTCGCAGGTGGAGATCCTCGTGATCCCGACCAACGAGGAGCTCGCCATCGCGCGGGCGGCCGCGGCGCTGGTGTAGGCGGGAGTTTCTCGCGTCCAGCGGGAGGTTGTCGTCGGTGCCACTCGGCGGATGGCCCAGCCACAGCCCGATCGTCGCGCCAACCTCCCGGTCGAATCTCACAACCGAGCGCCAGCGGCATGCAGCGCCGCCCGGACCCGATCGAGGACGACGTGCGGACGTCCGGCGAGCAGTTGAGCACCCACCCGGACAATCCGCCATCCCGCCGCCTCGAGTACGGCGTACCGGTCGATGTCCCGGGCGCGCTGGGTGGGATCGGTCCAGTGTTGGCCGCCGTCGTACTCCACGAGGACCTGCCAGCGCTTCCAGCCCATGTCGCCGCGCGCCAGCACGCTGCCGTCCGAGCCGTAGACGAGCAGCTGGGTTTCCGGCGGCGGAAGTCCATCGCGGACCAGCAACAAACGGGTGCGGGTTTCGGGTGGCGACTCCGCGCCTGCGTCGACGAGGAGCAGTGAACGGCGCAGATCGCTGATCCCGCGCGCACCAGGATGGCAGCGGGCGACGTCGAGGATTGCCGCGGGCGTGATGCCCGTGGCGTTGCACAGTGCGTCGAGGACCTCGATTCCGCGATCGCCGGGGTGCGCTCGTCCCAGGTCGAAGGCGGTCCGTGCCGGTGATGTCACCACCATCCCGCCCACGAGGCACAGTTCGTCGTCGGGGATGCAGCCCTGCCGGACGACGATTCCGGCCGGGGCCCGGACGTGTCCGAGGCGGAGGATCTCGGCCGGGGCCGTATCGTCGATCCAACGGGTGCCGTGTACCGCGGCCGCCGAGAGGCCCGTGAGGACGCCCTTTCCGCGTGCCCACAGCCAGGCCGCCATCGCTCGGTTCCGGGCAGTGGGTGCGACGCCGCGTCGGACGTACACGTTGCGGTGGAGACGAACGAATCCGTGCCGAAGTTCGTATGCGGTGAGCGCGCCGGCGGCGATCGCTTCTGTGCCCAGGAAAGGTGCGTCGAAGGTGTCCATCCGGTCCACGATGTCGGACGAACCGCACTCCCGGAAGACCCGCTGCCGCGGTTGTGGAGAAGTCGCGAGTTATCCACAATCGGATCGAGCGGGGCCTTTTCGTTACCGGCGGGAGGTTGTTGTCGGTGTTACCCGGTCGATGCCGCAGCGACGGCCCGTTCGTCGCAACAAGCTCCCGTTCGGCGCGGAGACGGGCTACAGGAGGCTGCGGGGGCGGATGGCGTTGGCCAGGTCGACGAGGGTGTAGCGGTGCGTGCGGGCGGGGGCGTTGCGGGCGAGGGCGCGCAGGCCGGACTCGGTGCCGGCGCGAAGTCCTTTCTCGGTGAAGGGGACGTCGAGGATCGGGTCGAGTTCGCGGCGGGCGGAGTGGCCGGCGCGCACCCAGTCGAGTGCCGTCGACAGCACCAGGGTGCGCATCTGCAGGAACCGGCTCTCGTCGGGCGACAACGTCCCCACCCGGCGCGCGGCCTCGCGCAGGTCGGCTTCCTCGAGTTCGTCGATCGGCCTGTCGTGCAACAGGATCAGCACCGTGGTCATGCGGGCGACGGCGTGGTGCCGGGAACTCGCGGGCACCTGGTCGAGCGCCGCGATCGCACCGGCCCGGTCGCCGCGGTGGGTGAGCTGCCGGGCGAGGCCGAACGCCGCGCTGACCACGTTGTGGTCGGTGCGCCACACGGTGCGGTAGTAGTTCTCGCAGAATCGGCGCCAGGCCTCGGGATCGTCGCTCTCCCAGTGCTGCAGAATGAGTTCCGCGGTTGCGGCGAGCGCCAGCTTGGGTGCGGTCTCGCCGGGCATCGCCGCGAGTACCTTCTCGAATCTGCCGAAGGAGGACTCGAATTCGCCGTTGACGAGTTCGGCCAGCCCGGCGTACCAGTCGATGCGCCAGTCCGCGCCGAGGTCGCGTTCGAGCTTGCGCAGGATCTCCGCGGCGCGGGTGCCGTGGCCCAGGTCGAGATGGGCGCGCACCTCCGCGAGGGTGATCTCGCGGGAGAACGAGACGTCCGCGGTGCCGACGACGCGTTCGAGCCCGTTGTCGCGCGCGTGCCGCAGCGAGTCGAGGGTCTGCTGGGGTTCGCTGTGCACCGCGGCGGCGAGCAGCGCGGCGCTCGGGTCGTTGGGGTCGAGCAGCGGCACCGGCAGCGCCGCCGCCACGTCGCGGGCCGAGAGGTTCTCGTCCCGCGCGACGCCGTCGACGATCGAATCCGTGCGTCCGACGGCCTCGTCCGTCCCGAACGTCGTCCGCTGGCGGCTGAAGACCGACGACAGGCCGGGATGCTCCTCGCCGGTCTGCTGCGACAGGATCTCCCGCAGGACCCCCGTCAGCTGGCTCGCCATCTCGTCGGCCGACCGGAACCGCTGCTGCGGATCGGCGTCGGTCGCCCGCAGCAGCAGCCGGTGGTACGACTCGTACTCCGCCAGCAGCGGTGCCTTCTCGGGGGTGGGCAGGCCGTCGGCCAGGCGGCCCTGCTGCCACGGCATGTCGAGGGTGAGCACGGCCAGGGTCCGGCCGACGGTGTAGATGTCGGTGGCGACGGTCGGGCCCGTGCGCACGATCTCCGGGGCCTGGTAGCCGGGCGTGCCGTACAGGTAGCCGTAGTCCTCGACGCCGGTGACGGCCCCGAGGTCGATGAGCTTGAGCTGCTCCTCGGTGACCATGATGTTCTCGGGCTTGAGGTCGTTGTAGACGAGTCCGATCGAGTGCAGGTAGCTCAGCGCCGGCATGATCTCGAGGACGTACGCGATGGCCTGTTCGACGGGCATCCGGGCCGGCTCGGGACAGCTGTCGAGCACCTCGCGCAGCGAATGCCCGCCCACGTATTCCATGACGATGTAGCCCATCGGGGTGCCGTCCGGGCGCGGGTGCTCGATGAAGTTGAAGATCTTCACGATGCTCGGGTGCGTCACCTCGGCGAGGAACTGCTTCTCGGCGACGGCGACGGCCTGCGCCTCGGCGTCGCCCGAGTGCAGCAGGCCCTTGAGCACGACCCACCGGTCGCTGACGTTCCGGTCGACGGCGAGGTAGATCCAGCCCAGCCCGCCGTGCGCGAGGCAGCCCTGCACCTCGTACTGCCCGCCGACGATGGCGCCGGGCGGCAGCATCGGGACGAACTCGAACGGGGTGCCGCACGAGGGACAGCGCCCGGAGGTGGGGCCCGGTCCGTTCGGCGTGCTGCGGCCGACCGGCTTGCCGCACTTCCAGCAGAACCGCTTGCCCTCGGCCACGTGCGGATCCGGGAGCACCACGGAGGCCGGGTCGACGGGTGCGGGGACCGGGATGTCCACGAGCCCGGCGAGGCGCCGCCGCGAGGGCACGCGCGGCCGGGACCGCCGCGACGACCGCTGTGACGGGACGCTGCCCCGGGAGGGGGCGCTGCGCTGGGCGGCGGGTGCGGTTTCCGGCGGGGCGCTGCGCTGCGTCGCGGGTCCCGTCTCCGGCGCGGCGCTGCGCTCGGTGGCGGGCCCGCCGTCCGGCGGGGCACTGCGCTGCGTCGCCGCGCCCGGGTCGTGTTCGGTGTCGGACATGCGGCCTCTCAGTCCACGTACGTCGGGGTCGGCGGCGCCGGGGCGGGTCCGAGGACGAGGAGCCAGCGGTTGTAGAGCTGCGTCCACGTCCCGTCGCGACGGATCCGCTCGAGGGTGCCGTTGACGAACCGCACCAGGTCCTCGCGGCCCTTGGCGATGCCGATGCCGTACGGCTCGCTGCCGATCGACGTCCCGACCAGCTCGAGGTACGGATCCTGCGAGGCGAGGCCGGCGAGGATCGTGTCGTCGGTGCTCACCGCGTCCACCTGACGCTGCTGCAGCACCACGAGGCAGTCCGCCCACGTCGGGACGGTGAGGATCGCCGCGGACGGCTGCAGCCGCCGGAGGCGGTCGAGCGACGTGGTTCCCTGCACGACACACACCCGCCGGCCCGCCAGGTCGGCGACGTCGCGGACGTCGGACCCCTTGACCACCAGGACGCGCTGCTGGGCCCGGAAGTAGACGGTGGAGAAGTCGACCCGTTCGCGGCGGGCACACGTGATCGTCATCGTCTTGGCGACGATGTCGACGGTGGAGTCCTGCAGGGCCTGCTCGCGGTCCGCGGAACTGAGGATCCGGAAGTCGAGCAGGTCCGGGCTGCCGAGCAGGTCCCGCGCGATCTCCCGCGCGACGTCCACGTCGAATCCGGTGATCCGGCCGGTCGCCGGATCCCGGAAGCTCATCAGGTTGCTGCCGGTGTCGAGCCCGACGACGAGCCGGCCGCGCGCCCGGATCGCGTCGAGGGTCGGTCCGGTCGTCGCGCCGTCGGGACGCAGGCCGGCGGTGGGGTCGCCGCAGTCCGGTTCCGGGGGGACGGGCGCCGCACTGGGCGCGACGGTGGCGCGTTCCGGCAGGGGCGGCTCGGTGTAGGACGGGTCCGGGTCGGCGAGGATCTCCGGCGGTGAGGTCGCGCAGCCGCCCGTGAATGCGGCGACGGCGACGACCGTCGCGGCGACGAGACGACGCACGTTCACCGGTACTCCCGCAGGCGCGGCCACAGCCCGACGACGATGCCGAGCAGCGCCAGCCCCGTCAACGCCGTCGTGGCGGGGGCGAGCGCGGACAGGGTCTGCGCGGCGCGGTCCTCGTTGCCGCGCAGTTCGGCGCGGGCGAGGTCGATGCCGCGTTCGAGGGCGCGGTCGAGGGTGGCGAACTGGGCGACGGCCTCGTCGGGACCGGGACCGGTCGCGAGGATCGCGGCGGCCGGGAAGTCCCCGCGGTCGAGCGCGGCCTGCATGCGATTGTGCGACGCCAGCCATGCGGTGCGTGCCTCGGCGGCACGCACGGCGGGATCGGTGACGATCTCCACCTCCTCGCCGGACGCATACCCGGCGAGCAGCTCGCCGAGCCGGGACATGCTCTGGTCGAACGTCGCGTCGTACTCGCCGGTGGCGTCGCGGCGCACGAGCTGCAGGGTCTCCGCGGTGCGTGCCTGCTGCGCGAGGATGCGGCTGTCGGTGAACACCCCGAGCGGCTCGGCCCCGTGCACGATCGCCCGCTCGGTCGCGCTCGACGAGGTCAGTCCGGCCACGAGCAGCCAGCACAGCAGGATTCCCGTCGCCGCGATCGACAGCAGCAGACCGGGATTGAGGGTGCGACGGCTGATCCGGGAGATGATGACGTGCACCGCGGTGAGCGCGACGACCGTCACCAGCAGCAGACCGATCGACGTCCACGGTGGCTGCACCGACGCGCGCTGCGTCGACGAGACCGCCGAGACGCTCTGCGTGTACAGCTCCTGCGCCATCGGCAGCAGCGCCGACTGCATCAGGTTCGACGCCTCGCCGAGATAGGCGGCACCCACCGGGTTGCCGACGCGGTTGTTCGCCCGCGCCGTCTCGACCAGGCCCGTGTACACGGTGAGGCGTTCGGCGATGCCGGACAGCAGCCGGGTGCCCGCACGGTCGCCGGTGGGAATCCCGCCGGCGGCGGCGACGAGCTGGGCGGACGCCTCGCCGACGGCCTGGGCGTAGCGGTCGCGGACCTCCTTCGGCTCGATGCCGCCGGAGATGAAGCCGGTGGCGGCCGCCGCGTCCGCGACCGACAGTGCGCTGTAGAGGTTCTGTGCGGCATCGGCGAGCGGTTCGGTGGTGGCGAGCAACCGATCGTGGGTGGCCTTGCGGCCGGTGACGGTCTGGCCCGCCGCGACCCCGGAGACGAGGAGGAGCACGGCGAGCAGCACACCGAGGGTGACGAGCTTGGCGGGTGTGGAGCGCAGCAGGTCGCGCACCTCGTCGGAGGGTCCGGCGTGGGCGGTCGTGGCGGCCGGCACGTCGTTACGCTGGAGGCGACTCCCCACCGCACCGAGCGTGGGGGTCACGCGCACGTCCACGAGAGCACCCCTTCCGATGTGGCACTGTGTGTGGCGAGCATATAAGCAGTAACGGGATGTTGTTGCCGTCCGAGGACGGTGGACGCCCGGCTCGCGGTCGGCGGCCGGGCGGCAGGGAGGCGGACGCGATGCGAGGTGACGGGGACGGCTGGGCCGTGGGACCCGACGGTGATCGCCGGTGGGGCAGATTCGGCGCGGCCGGATTGCTGCTGCGCGCGCCGCTGCCCGACGGCACGCCGGCCGTGTTGCTGCAGCACCGCGCGGCGTGGAGCCATCAGGGCGGCACGTGGGCGCTACCCGGCGGCGCCCGCGACAGCGACGAGAGTCCCGTCGCCGCGGCCGTGCGGGAAGCGAACGAGGAGACCGGGATCGACCCTGCGGCGCTGAGCGTGCGCACCGAGCGGGTCACCTCCGGGGTGGCCGGGGGGTGGACGTACACGACGGTCGTCGCGGACACCCCGAGCCCGATGGAGACGACCCTCAACGGGGAGAGCACCGAACTGCGCTGGGTGCCGGAGGCCGACGTCGAGACCATGCCGCTGCACACCGGGTTCGCGGCGGCCTGGCCGGACCTGCGGACTCGTGCGGTGCGGATGCTGCTCGACACCGCCAACGTCCTCGGGTCGCGGCCGACGGGCTGGTGGCGTGACCGCCCGGGCGCCACCGCACGACTGCTCGCGGAGCTGGCGGAGGCGTTGCCCCGCACCGTCGAGCTGCCCGACGGGTGTTTCGGCTGGGTGAGCCGCATCGAGGCGGTCCTTGAGGGGCAGGCCCGCGCGGCGGTGATCCACGACGACCGGACCCCGGTGCACACCGCCGTCGGCAGCGGGGACGACGAGCTGGCCTCCCTGGCGACGGGCACGTCGGCCGTGCTGGACCAAGTGCTCACCGTGGTGGTGACGGCCGACCGGGGACTGCGCGCCCGGCTGCCCGGGGACGTGCCGACCCTGTCGCCGTCGACGGTCCTGGGCTGGCTCTAGCGGACTGCCGGCCGGCGGGCCGGCTCCAGCGGACGGTCAGCCGGGCAGCGCGGCTTTCAGCGCCGCCGCCGCGGCCCGCGGATTCGGTGCCGCGGTGATGGCCCGGACCACCGCGATGCGGGTGGCGCCGGCGGCGAGCACCTCGGGCAGCCGCTCGGCGTCGATGCCGCCGATCGCGAACCACGGCCGCTGCGGCTGCGACCGGGCCACCTCCCGCAGTACCTCGAGTCCCGCCGGGGTGCGCCCCGGCTTGGTGGGGGTGGACCACACCGGCCCGTGGGCGAAGTAGTCGACGCCCTCCTCGATGTCGGACAGGCTCGCCTGCGCGCGGCTGCCGGTGGACCGGCCGATCACGATCTCCTCGCCGAGGATCTGCCGGGCGTACCGCACCGGCAGGTCGCCCTGACCCAGGTGCAGGATGTCGGCGCCCGCGGCGAGCGCGATGTCGGCACGGTCGTTGACGGCCAGCAGCGCACCGTGCCGGCGGCACGCCGCCGCCAGCACCTCGAGTGCCGCGAGTTCCTCGCGGGCCTCGAGCGGGCCGAACTTCTTCTCGCCCGCCGAACCCTTGTCGCGGAGCTGGACGATGTCGACTCCGCCCGCGAGGGCCTCCTCCGCGAATCGGGCCAGGTCTCCGGTGTCGCGACGGGCGTCGGTGCACAGGTAGAGCCGGGCCTGCGCGAGGCGTTCCCGGGGGGCGGGATGGTTGCCGCGGTAGGTAGTCACGGCGAAGACGGTAGTCTCTGCACTGAACGAATCGACACGGGAGTCCCGGGGATCGCGGGGCTGAGAGGGGGCCTGCCGGCCCCGACCGTCAGCACCTGAACCGGATCATGCCGGCGCAGGGAGTGAGGTGGACGAACTGTGGGAACCGTATCCGTCGTCGGCGGAGGCGTGATCGGGCTGTCGATCGCGTGGCGCGCGGCCCGTGCCGGCTGGACCGTGACCGTGCACGACCCGTCCCCGGGGGCGGGGGCGTCGTGGGTGGCCGGCGGGATGCTGGCACCGTTGTCGGAGGGCTGGCCGGGGGAGGAACACGTCCTCGAACTGGGCGCGGCGTCGCTGGCCCGCTGGCCGGAGTTCGGCGCCGAGCTGTTGCGGGAGACCGGACTGGACCTGTTCACCGCCGACGCGTCGCTGACCGTCGCGCTGGACGCGGCCGACGCGGCCGATCTGCGCACGATCGCCGAGTGGGTCTCGGCTCAGGGGCACGAGATGCGCGTGCTCGGTCGCGCTGAGGTGCGCGAGCTCGAGCCGTCGCTGGGGCCGCGCATCCGCCTGGGCCTGCTGGCCCCGGACGAGCTGGCCGTGGACAACCGGATCCTCGTCGATGCGCTGCGGCGGGCCGTCGCCGAGGCCGGTGTGGCCTTCGTCGATGTGCCGGTGCGCGACGTCGCGGACCTGGACGCCGACCGGGTGGTGCTCGCGGCGGGCGCGGCGTCGGCCCGCCTGTGGCCGGGCTTGCCGGTGCGGCCGGTCAAGGGGGAGATCCTGCGGTTGCGGACCCGCCCGGGTGCGGCGCCCGCCCCGCACCGGACGGTCCGCGGCAGTGTGCACGGCCGGCCGGCATACCTGGTGCCGCGCGCGGACGGCCTCGTCGTGGGCGCGACCCAGTACGAGGCCGACGACACGCAGGTCACCGTCGCGGGGGTGCGGGACCTGATCGCCGACGCCGAGGCGCTGTTCCCGGCGATCGGCGAGTACGAACTGCACGAGGCGAGCGCCGGGCTGCGGCCCATGAGCCCGGACAATCTGCCGCTCATCGGCCGGCTGTCCGAACGGGTGATCGCCGCGACCGGGCACGGCCGCAACGGGGTGCTGCTGACCCCGGTCACCGCGGACGCGGTGGTCGCGGAGCTCGCGGACGAACCCCTCGCTGTCTCGAAACATGCTGATCCACAACGATTCTCGAAGGGGAAAAGGTCATGAACGGTGCGCCGACGGTGGGTGTCACGGTCAACGGGGAGGAGCGCTGGTTCGCGCAGGCGCCGACGATGGCCGAACTGCTCAGCGAACTCGGTCTGCCCGACAAGGGCGTCGCCGTCGCCGTGGACGGTGCCGTGTTCCCCCGGGGGCGCTGGTCCGAACGCGTCGAAAAGGGCTGGCAGATCGAGGTTCTCACGGCGGTGCAGGGTGGCTGAGCACAACACCGGCCGCGACCCCGGCCACGACCTGCCGCCGCTGACGATCGCCGGGCGGACCTTCTCGTCGCGGCTCATCACCGGCACCGGTGGGGCCGCGAACCTCGCGGTGCTCGAGGAGGCGCTCGTCGCCTCCGGCACCGAGCTGACCACCGTGGCGATGCGCCGCGTGGACGCGGCGTCCGGGACCGGCGTGCTCGATCTGCTGCGCCGCCTCGGCATCGCGCCGCTGCCCAACACCGCCGGCTGCCGCGGCGCCGCCGAGGCGGTGCTCACCGCCCGACTCGGGCGCGAGGCCCTCGGGACGGACTGGGTCAAGCTCGAGGTCATCGCCGACGAACGCACTCTGCTGCCCGACGCGATCGAACTCGTCTCCGCCGCCGAGCAGCTCGTCGACGACGGGTTCGTCGTGCTGCCCTACACCACGGACGATCCGGTGCTGGCGCGACGGCTCGAGGACGTCGGCTGCGCCGCCGTGATGCCGCTCGGCTCGCCGATCGGGACCGGACTGGGCATCGCCAACCCGCACCACATCGAGATGATCGTCGAGGCCGCCGGGGTGCCGGTGATCCTCGACGCCGGCATCGGCACCGCCTCGGACGCCGCGCTCGCGATGGAACTCGGGTGCGACGCGGTGCTGCTGGCGACCGCGGTGACGCGGGCGAAGGACCCGGCGCTCATGGCGTCGGCGATGCGGCACGCCGTCGAGGCGGGCTTCCGGGCCCGGCACGCGGGCCGCATCCCGAAGCGGTTCTGGGCGCAGGCCTCCTCGCCGCTCGACCCGTAGGGCGACCCGAGGGGACGGTGACCGGGTGGTCGCTCGACGTGCGTGTGGTGCCGCACGGGCCACGGCACCACACGCGCCGTCAGGCGGCGGAGAGCAGCCGTGCGAGGGTTGCCCTTCCCTCGGGTTCGAGGGGCAGCAGCGGCGCTCGGGGATCCCCGACGTCCGAGCCGAGGATGCCGAGGCCCGCCTTGATCGTGGTGGGGAGGCCGCCGGCGACGATGAACTCGAGCAGGGGCCGCAGTTCGGCGTACAGGGCCTGAGCGCGGGCGAGGTCGCCGTCCTCGACGGCCGTGTACAGCGCGAGACACGGCTCGGGCCGCAGGCACGGCGCGGCGGTGCACCAGCCGGACGCCCCGGCCCTCAGCGCCTCGAGCACGAGCGGGTTGCTGCCGTTGTAGAACGGCAGGCGGCCCTCGCTGAGCTCGGCGATGCGCTGCATCCGGGACAGATCGCCGGTGGACTCCTTGACCATGGTGAGGTTGTCGATGGTGTCGAACATCGACACCAGCAGTTCCGGGCTCATGTCGATGCCGCTGGTGGCGGGGTTGTTGTACGCCATGACGGGAAGGTCGATCGCGGCACCGACGGCGGCGTAGTGGCAGGCGATCTCGCGATCGGTGAGCTTCCAGTACGACACGGGGAGCACCATGACGGCCGAGGCGCCCGCCGTCTGCGCGCGACGGGCCCGGCGGACGGTGTTCGCCGTCGTCAGGTCGGACACTCCGACGACGACGGGGACGCGGCCGGCGACGGCGGCGATCGTGGTGTCGAGAACGGTGTCGAACTCCTTCTCGGTGAGATAGGCGCTCTCGCCGGTACTGCCGAGTGGGGCGACGGCGTGCACACCGTCCCCGACGAGGCGGTCGACGAGCGAGGTGAGCGCGCCGGTGTCGACCGTCGCATCGGCGCCGGAGGTGAACGGGGTGATCGGGTAGGCGATGATGCCTTCCAGTGTGGTCAAGGCAGAGAATCCTTTTCGTCTCGTGAAAGCGGGGGCGAGCAACCTCGCCGGGGGCCGGTGGGCGCTCAGCCGGCGATCGCGTCCGGGTGCCGGGCCAGGGCGCGACGCGCGTAGTAGGCGAAGTTGGCCTGGCTGCGTTTCGGGGTGAGGGTCCAGTCGTGCGCCTCCCGCGCGAGCCGGTCCGGAAGTTCGGCGATCGTGCCGGCCGCCATGGCGGCGAGTTGCAGCTCGGCGCCGCGTTCGATCAGCACGGCGAGCGAGCACGCCTCCTCGATGCCGGCCCCGGCGACGACGTGGCCGTGGTGGGCCAGGAGGATCGCCTTCTTCGAGCCGAGCGCGGCCGTGATGATCTCGCCTTCCTCGTTGCCGACCGGCACGCCGGGCCAGGCGGGGAGGAAGGCACAGTCGTCGTAGAGCGGCGCGATGTCCATCTGGGACACCACGAGCGGGACTTCGAGCATGGACAGTGCGGCGACATGGAACGGATGGGTGTGGACGATGCACTGCACGTCGGGGCGCGCGCGGTAGATCCAGCTGTGGAACCGGTTGGCGGGATTGGCCATCCCGGAGCCGTCGAGAACCTGGAGATCCTCGTCGACCAACAGCAGGTTGTCCTCGGTGATCTCGTCGAACCCGAGGCCCAGCTGCTGGGTGTAGTAGGTCCCCGGTTCTTCGGCGCGGGCGGTGATCTGGCCCGCCAGGCCGGAGTCGTGCCCGGCGTCGAACAGGATTCGGCAGGTCAGGGCGAGCTTCTGGCGCGTCGTCCAGCCGGACTCCGCAAGGTGGGTCCGCATGCGGGCCTGGGCCTGGTGCATCAACTCCGCTTTCGTAGCGGTGAACGTCCCGGACATCGATCGGCCTCCTCGATCTCGACTGTGGTGGACACGAGGCAGACTATAGGACACCTTGTGTCATGTACAGCAACTTTCGTCGGTAGAGGCCTCGACAGGACACTTTGTAGACTCGCCGTGTGAGGGGTGACGATGGAAGGACGGGGCCGTGACCGCGCTGGTGCGAGCGCTACGCAAGGAGCGGGGGCTCACGCTCGAGGCCCTCGCGGCGCAGACCGGGTTGACCAAGAGCTACCTGTCCAAGATCGAGCGCGAGCGCAGCACACCGTCGATCGCGGTGGCGATGAGGATCGCCCGCGCCCTCGACGTCGACGTCGGGCAGCTGTTCGCGGACGACGCGTCGCGTTCGCGGATGACGATCGAGCGCGCCCCCGCCCGGGCCGGGGCGGACCGCTACCACCCCGTCGCCGCGGGAATGCTGGGGAAAGCGATGTCCCCGTTCGTCGTCCGGCCCGGACGCGACTTCGCCGACGACCCGCACCCCGAGCACAGCGGCCAGGAGTTCGTGTTCGTCGTCTCCGGATCGATCGAACTCGACCACGGGGGGACGATCGTCACCCTGGACTCCGGCGACTGCGCCTATTTCGACGCCTCCCTCGATCATCGGCTCCGCAGCACCGGCCCGGTGGACGCCGAGGTCCTCGTCGTCGCATGCAACGACAGCCACTGATCGAGACGCCTGCAGGACCGTAGGGCGACCCCGCGCGGCGCGATCCGCCCGAATCGGGCAGGCTGTGGGTCATGATCGAAGTGACCGGACTGACGAAGACCTTCGGTTCCACCGTCGCCGTCGACGACGTGACGTTCACGGTCCGGCCGGGGATCGTCACCGGATTCCTCGGCCCCAACGGCGCCGGGAAATCCACGACGATGCGGATGATCCTCGGCCTCGACCGGCCCACCGCCGGGACCGCGCTGATCGACGGTGTCCCCTACCGGCAGCTGAAGCGGCCGCTGCGGACCGTCGGTGCGCTGCTCGACGCGCGCTGGGTACACCCGAACCGGTCGGCGCGGGCACACCTGCGCTGGCTCGCCGCGTCCAACGGCCTGCCGAACTCGCGGGTCGAGGAGGTGCTCGCGCTCGTCGGCCTGACCGAGGTGGCCGACAAGCGCGCGGGCGGTTTCTCGCTCGGCATGTCGCAGCGGCTCGGACTGGCCGGTGCCCTGCTCGGCGACCCGAAGGTGCTGCTGTTCGACGAGCCCGTCAACGGCCTCGACCCCGAGGGCATCGTGTGGATCCGGCGGTTCATGCAGGCCCTCGCGACGGAGGGCCGCACCGTCCTCGTGTCGAGCCACCTGCTGTCGGAGATGGCGCAGACCGCCGACCACCTGCTGGTGATCGGCCGGGGCCGGCTCATCGCGGACACGTCCGTCGCGGAGTTCGTCGAGCGGGCGTCGGAGGCGACGGTGCGGGTGCGCAGCCCACAGCTCGACACGCTGCGGACGGCACTGACCGGGCAGGGCCACACCGTCCGGGACGACGAGGGCGCGCTGATCGTCAGCGGCGTCACCACCGCGCAGGTGGGTGAGGTCGCAGCTGCGCACTCGGTGGTGCTGCACGAGTTGGCGGGCCAGAACGCGTCGCTCGAGGAGGCGTTCATGAAACTGACCGGAGACGACGTGCAGTACCAGGGAGCCGTGGCCGGGGGCCCGGCTGTGCAGCCGATGAAGGGGGAGCTGCGATGAGCGTGGCCGTGGACAACGCCGGCACGACGAGCGTGGTCGTGGACACCGTCAAGGCGGAACGGATCAAACTGACCTCCACCCAGTCGCCGTGG
The DNA here is from genome assembly GCF_015654185.1 of Rhodococcus sp. M8. Lineage (NCBI taxonomy): Bacteria > Bacillati > Actinomycetota > Actinomycetes > Mycobacteriales > Nocardiaceae > Rhodococcus > Rhodococcus sp. M8. The sequence goes on along the minus strand of NZ_CP064065.1, from coordinate 2,200,029 downwards.
TGGTGCACCGTCGTGATCGTCGCGCTGGGCCTCGGCCTCGCGGCGATCCTCGGCGCCGCGTCCAAGGCGAGCATGTCCGTCGACGAGGAGGTCGGCCGGTTCTACCCGACCGTCGACGTCGCGGTCAGCGGCGTCGCCGGCTTCGGCGTGCTCGTGCTGATGATCCTCGCGGCGCTGTCGGTGACCAGCGAGTACCGGTTCGGGGTCATCCGTACCACGTTCCAGGCCATGCCGAACCGCAGCGCCGTCCTCGTCGTCAAGGCGCTGCTGATCGGGGTGTTCGGCGCGGTGCTGACCGGCGTGCTGGCCCTCGCCTCGTTCTATCTCGCCAAGGCCCTCGCCGGCCCGGAGGCCGGGCGGGACCTGGTGCTCGAGGGCGACGATGCGTGGCGGTCGATCTACGGCGTCGCGATCTACGCGCTGCTGTGCGCGGTGCTCGCCGTCGCGGTGGGGGCGCTGTTGCGCCAGTCCGCCGGCACCATCGCGCTGCTGCTGCTGTGGCCGCTGCTGATCGAGTCGCTGTTCGCGCTGTTCGGTTCGTTCGGCCGGCAGGTGCAGCCCTTCCTGCCGTTCGCCAATGCCAACCACTTCCTCGGCAGCGAGCAGGGCATCGACTTCCATTGGGGGCCGTGGGGGTCGCTGGTGTACTTCGCGGTGTTCGTCGCCGTGGTGTTCGCGGCCGCGCTGGTCGTGGTGAACCGGCGCGACGCGTGAGTATTCTCGGCGGATGAACCGGGGAGCGCGGGTACGGGCCGGGGGCGCCGTCGCGGCGATCGTGCTGCTGGTGGCGGCATGTTCGGAGGAGCCGCCGGCGCCGCCGCCGGTGGACCCGGCCGCGCTGGCGGGGGCCGTGGGAATCGACGCGGTGGTCGGCCACCTCACGGAACTCGAACGCATCGCCACCGAGCACGACGGCAACCGCGCCGTGGGCACCGCCGGCTACGACGCGAGCGTCGACTACGTCGCCGGCCGGTTGCGCGACGCGGGATTCGACGTGCAGACCCCGGAGTTCGACGTCCGCAGTTTCGACGTCGAGACCGAGACCCTGACCGTCGCCGGCGCGCCGGTGCCGGTCCGGGCCCTCGAGTTCTCGCCGTCCACCGGCCCGGACGGACTCACCGCCCGGCTCGTGCCGGTGCCCGCCGACGACACGCCCGGGTGCGAGGCCTCCGACTACGACGGGCTCGACGTCTCCGGCGCCGTCGTGCTCGTCACGCGCGGGGTGTGCCCGTTCTTCGTCAAGCAGCAGGTCGCGGCCGAACGCGGTGCGGCGGCGCTCCTCGTCGCCAACAACGAGGACGGTGCGCTCGCCGGCGCCACCCTCGGCGAGGAGGGCAACGACCTCGTGCCCGCCGCGGGGATCAGCGGCGCCGACGGCCGCGCGCTCGCCGCCGCACCCACCACGGTGACCCTCGTCCTCGACACCCGCGTGGACAGCGTGCGCTCGCGCAACGTGCTCGCGCAGACCGCCACGGGCTCGACCGACGACGTGGTCGTCGTCGGCGCCCACCTCGACAGCGTCCCGGAGGGACCGGGCATCAACGACAACGGCACCGGCGTCGCCGCGGTGCTCGAGACGGCCCTGCAGCTCGGCAGCGACCCGGGTGTCACCAACGCGGTGCGGTTCGCGTTCTGGGGCGCCGAGGAGGTCGGGCTGGTCGGCTCCACCGACTATGTGGCCTCCCTGGACGACGCCGCCCGCGAGGACATCGCCCTGTACCTGAACTTCGACATGCTCGGGTCGCCGAATCCGGGCTACCTCGTCTACGACGGTGACGACTCCGACGCGGTGGGCGCCGGACCGGGACCGGAAGGCTCGGCCGGCATCGAGCGCACCTTCCTGGGCTACCTGACGTCGCGGGGCGTCGCCGCGGACGGCACCGACTTCGACGGACGCTCCGACTACGGGCCGTTCGTCGACGCGGGCATCCCCTCCGGGGGCGTGTTCTCCGGTGCCGACGACCGCAAGACACCGGAGCAGACGGGCAAGTGGGGCGGCACCGGCAACGCGCCGTTCGACCCGAACTACCACAGCCCGCAGGACACGCTCGCCAACATCGACCGGGCCGCGCTCGCCGTCGCCGCCTCGGCCGTCGGGTACGGGGTGGGCACGTATGCGCGGACCGTCACGGGACCGGACGGGGTTCCCGTCGGGCCGCAGCGCGCCGAGGTCCGCTCCGATGGATGAGACGCCGGCCCCGGGCTTCGGTCGTCGCCTCGCGGACCGGTTCTCGGCCGTGGACCGGCGACCCGAGCTGGTCCGGCTGGCCCGGCGGCTGCGGCGCGCGCTCCCCGGCGATCCCGGGTTCGGCGATCCGCTGTCCACCGCCGGGACCAGCGGGCCGCAGGCCGTCGCCCGGCTGGCCGGACGGTGGCGCGACGTCGACGAACCGAGCGCGGTGCACGAACTCGGATTCGGCGTGCTGCAGGCCTGGCAGGCGCTGCTCGAACGCGCCGGCGCCGGCCGCGGCGACCGGGAGGTCACCGTGGTCTTCACCGACCTCGTGGGGTTCTCGACGTGGTCCCTCGCCGCGGGCGACGTCGCCACCCTCGACCTGCTGCGGCGCGTCGCCCGGGCGCTGGAGCCGGCGTTCACGGACCGCGGCGGCACCGTCGTCAAGCGGCTCGGCGACGGTCTGATGGTGGTGTTCGACCGGCCGGAACGGGCGCTGGACGCGATCTTCGCGGCCCGTGCCGCCCTGACGGCGGTGACCGCGGACGGCTACCGGCCGCGGATCCGGGTCGGCGCGCACACCGGTCGTCCCCGGCGGATCGGCAGCGACTGGCTGGGCGTCGACGTCACCGTCGCGGCCCGCATGATGGAGCTCGCCGGGAACGGGCACGTGGTGGTGTCCTCCGCGACGCTCGACGCACTGCCGGCCGGTGCCGTCGACACGCTCGGCCTCGAGGTGCGCCCGCACCGGCGCGGGCTGTTCGCGTCGGCCCCCAAGGGTGTACCGCCCGAACTCGGGATCTGGCGGATCAGGACTGCAGTCGCCACAGGGGGTTGACCGGGCCGTGCCCGGCGCCGAGGTCGTACGACCACTCCAGGCACCGGGTGACCCACTCCTTGCCGAACTCCACGGCCTCGGGCACCGACCACCCGTGGGCGAGGGCCGACGCGATCGCCGCGGCGAGCGTGTCGCCGCCGCCGTGATCGTTGCCGGTGTCGATGCGGGGGCTGGTGAACTCGAGGAACCGGTCCCCGTCGAACAGCAGGTCGGTGCTGACGTCGGAGGTGCGCAGGTGCCCGCCCTTGACGATCGCCCACTGCGCGCCGAGGCCGTGCAGCGCCTCGGCGGCGCGTCGCGCGGAGGCGTCGTCGACCACCTCGATGCCGGTGATCAGCCGCACCTCGTCGAGGTTCGGCGTGACCACCGTGGCCTGCGGTATCAGGGTGTGCCGCACCGCGTCGAGAGCCTCCGCGTGCAGCAGGGGATCGCCGTGCATCGACGCGCACACCGGGTCGACCACGAGCGGCACCGGCCGATCGCGGCCGATGCCGACCTCCGCGCACACCGCGGCGACCGCCTCGATGATCCCGGTGGAGGCGAGCATGCCGGTCTTGGCGCCCGAGACCCCGATGTCCTCCACCACGCACCGCACCTGCGCGGCCACCGTCTCGGGCGGGATCTCGTGAAAGCCGCTGACGCCCACGGAGTTCTGCACGGTCACGGCCGCGACGGCGACGCAGGCGTGCACGCCGCACATCGCCATGGTGCGCGAGTCGGCCTGGATGCCGGCCCCGCCACCCGAGTCGGTTCCGGCGATGGTGAGGGCACGGACCGGGGTTCGGCCCTTCGGGGCCAGGGGCAGCAGCTTCACGGCTGCGACCCTACCGATTCGATCGGGACGTAGACCTGGCCACCCGCGCCGGCGAATTCGGCGGCCTTGCCGGCCAGCCCGGCCCGCACGTCCGCGGAGATCCGCATCGAGCAGAACTTCGGGCCGCACATCGAGCAGAAGTGGGCCTTCTTGGCCGGCTCCGCCGGCAGCGTCTCGTCGTGGAACGCGCGGGCGGTGTCCGGGTCGAGGGACAACGCGAACTGGTCGTGCCACCGGAACTCGAACCGGGCGCGGGAGAGCGCGTCGTCGCGTTCCCGGGCGCGCGGGTGGCCCTTGGCGAGGTCCGCCGCGTGGGCGGCGATCCTGTACGCGATCACCCCGGTCTTGACGTCGTCCCGATCGGGCAGGCCCAGGTGCTCCTTCGGCGTGACGTAGCAGAGCATCGCGGTGCCGGCCCGGGCGATCATCGCGGCGCCGATCGCCGAGGTGATGTGGTCGTAGGCGGGAGCGATGTCGGTGGTGAGCGGCCCGAGGGTGTAGAAGGGGGCCTCCTCGCACAGCTCCTCCTCGAGCCGCACGTTCTCCTCGATCAGGTGCATCGGCACGTGTCCGGGACCCTCGATCAGCACCTGGACGCCGTGCGACTTCGCGACGCGGGTGAGTTCCCCGAGCGTGCGCAGCTCGGCGAACTGGGCGGCGTCGTTGGCGTCGGCGACGGAGCCGGGACGCAGGCCGTCGCCGAGGGAGATCGTCACGTCGTAGCGCTGCAGGATCTCGCACAGCTCGGCGAAGTGTGTGTACAGGAACGACTCCCGATGGTGCGCCAGGCACCATGCGGCCATGATGGCGCCGCCGCGCGAGACGATGCCGGTCACCCGGTGCGCGGTGAGCGGGATGTGCCGCAGCAGCACCCCGGCGTGGACGGTCATGTAGTCGACGCCCTGCTCGCACTGTTCGATCACGGTGTCGCGGTACATCTCCCAGGTCAGCGCAGCCGGATCCCCACCGGCCTGCTCGACGGCCTGGTAGATCGGCACCGTGCCGACGGGCACCGGCGAGTTGCGCAGGATCCACTCGCGGGTCTCGTGGATGCGCGGGCCGGTGGACAGGTCCATGACGGTGTCGGCCCCCCACCGGGTCGCCCACACCATCTTGTCGACCTCCTCGGCGATCGAGGAGGTCACCGCGCTGTTGCCGATGTTCGCGTTGACCTTCACCCCGAACGCCTTGCCGATGACCATCGGCTCGAGCTCGGGGTGGCGGTGGTTCGCCGGGATCACGGCCCGGCCGGCGGCGACCTCGGCGCGGACCGTCTCGGCGGGTACGCCCTCGCGGGCGGCGCAATAGCGCATCTCCGGGGTGACGACGCCCGCGCGGGCGGCGGCGAGCTGCGTGCCCGGGTGCCGCGGCCACCCGGCCCGCAGTGCCGGCAGGCCCGCGGCCAGGTCGACCACGACGTCGGACTCGGTGTACGGCCCGGACGTGTCGTACAGGTCGTGGTGCTCGCCGGTGGTCAGGTGGACCCGGCGGACCGGGACCGACATCCCCGGTTCCCCGGGCACGGCGACGTAGTGCTTGGTGCTGCCCTCGATGGGGCCGGTGGTGACGGCGCCCGCGCCGGACGCGGACGAGCCGGATACAGCTGTGCTCACGAGATGATCTCCCTACGCCGGAATTACCCGGTCAGGTTCTACGGTCGACGGCCCCGAGCCGTCCTCTCAGCCCGCTGGTGCGAGCTCCCGTGTGGTTGCGATGTGCGGTGCCACCATAGCGCAGCACCGTGCCGGGGGCAGGACGGCACCGCGCGGGGGGTGGCAGGGCAGCACCGTGCCGGGGGCAGGCCAGATATTTGCCGCCTACGTCTCGGCGGATACACCCTGCATGCTCTATAGTGGCGTAGGTCACAGTTCGGTTACGGCACCACGGAGGGGATCATGCTCGTCAACTCGCCGCGTACCGAGGTGACCGACAACAAGGATCAGAACCGCTTCGAGCTACGCCTCAACGGGGATCTTGTCGGGATCCTCGGGTATTTCGACACGGATCGTCCCTCGGGCGTGCCCGGGCGCAACCATCCCGTCGTCGATTTCCTGCACACCGTCATCGTCGAGGACTTCGGGCACCGTGGGCTCGCGGGGGTGCTCGTGGGCCACTCCCTGGATCTCGCGCGTCAGCGTGGCTGGCGGGTCCGGCCCGTGTGCACCTACGTGCAACGGTTCCTCACCGCCCACCCCGAGTACCGGGACGTCGTCCTGCCGCTCGAGCCGACCGCCGGCCGTCGCTGACGCGCGGATTCCGCCCCGCCGCGGCCGGGTCGCCTCAGTCGGCGAGGTCGACGACGACGGGCGCGTGGTCGCTCGCGCCCTTGCCCTTGCGCTCGTTGCGGTCGATCTCCGCGCCGGAGACCCGCGCCGCGAGCGCGGGGGAGCCGAGGACGAAGTCGATGCGCATGCCCTGGCGCTTCGGGAAGCGCAGCTGGGTGTAGTCCCAGTAGGTGTACACACCCGGGCCCGGGGCGTGCGGGCGCACCACGTCGGTGAAGCCGCCGTCGAGGAAGGCGCGGAACGCCTCCCGCTCCGGCTCCGACGTGTGCGTCCGGCCCTCGAAGAACGCCGGATCCCACACGTCCTCGTCGGTGGGAGCGATGTTCCAGTCACCGACGAGCGCGATCTGCTTCTGCGGGTCGGCGGCGAGCCAGGCCTGTGCGTCGGCCCGCAGCTTCGCCAGCCACTCGAGCTTGTAGACGTAGTGGGGATCGGCCAGCTCGCGGCCGTTGGGCACGTACAGGCTCCACACCCGCACGCCGCCGCACGTCGCGCCGATCGCCCGGGCCTCCTGAGCCGGGTCGGCGTCCGGGTCCTTGGTGAACCCGGGCTGGTCCTCGAACCCGACCTGCACGTCGTCGAGACCGATGCGGGAGGCGATGGCGACGCCGTTCCACTGGGAGAGCCCCATGTGCGCCACCCGGTAGCCGAGTTCTTCGAACCGCTCGTACGGGAACTGCTCGTCCTTGCACTTGGTCTCCTGCATGGCGAGCACATCGGTGCCCGTCCGCTGCAGCCAGTCGAGGATCCGGTCGGTACGGGCACGGACGGAGTTCACGTTCCAGGTAGCAAGACGCACGTCCCCACTCTAGGCGAGCGGACCGACAGGTTCCGTGGCGTACCGGTAGCGGTGATGCTCGACGAATCCGAGCGCCCGGTACAGGCCCCGGGCGGCGGTGTTCCCCGCCGCGACCTGCAGGTATGCGTGGGTGGCGCCGTGGTCGCGACCCCACTGCAGCAGGGCCCCGCACACGAGCGTGCCGAGGCCGTTCCGGCGGTGCGCGGCGGCCACCTCGACCGCGGTCAGGCCCACCCAGCGGCGGCCGTCGGGGGCGTCGGTGACCGCGGCCCGGGCGATCGCCAGGGTCTCCGTGTCGCCGCCGATGCGGCCGAAGCCCAGGACGCCGCCCAGGACGGACTCGACGACCGCCCGGCCATCGGCAGGCATCGGCGCGCCGCGGTAGCGGTACAGCGACAGCCACCCGGGGTCCGGGCCGGCGCTCACGGTCACGGGGGTGGCGACGCCGGGCAGCGGCACGTTGTCGAGGTCGGCGGCCAGCACCTGCACCTCGTCGCTCGGTGCCCACCCGTGCGGGAGCCGGGCGAGCCGGTCCGGCAGCAGGAGCCGCAGCGGCAGGCCGCGGACCGCGAACCACTCGCGCATCCGGGCGTGCACGTCCGGATCGAGGGGGTCGGCGACCGTGCCCGGGTCGCCGAGCGGGGTGGCGGAATTCGCGCGGCCGGTGAAGCCGGCGCCGGCCCGCAGGAGCCAGCCGTCGATCCAGCCCTGTTCCAGCCCGGGCCAGGCGGCGGCCGCGGCGTTCTCGAGGGCCCGGATCTCCCCGGTGCGGATCGGCCGGGCACCGAGGGCCTTGAGCGCGACCACGGACTCGGGCACGACCTGCACGAGGCGGCCGCCGGCGGTGCGGACCACCACGGCCGGTTCGAGGGAGACCAGCTCGCCGATCACGTCGGTCATCGGGTGGCTGTAGCCGGCGGGCAGCCGGTAGCGCAGCACCACCCGGGTGCCGACGGGTACGGGCTGCTCGGTCGTCACCGGCGCGTCAGTCCTCGTCGTCGTGGCCGAACGGGTCCTCGACCGTCCCGGGCACCCAGCTGAGGCCGGGCACGCCCCACCCCGCCCGCTTGATCGTCTTCTTGGCGGCGCGGGCGTTGCGTCCGATGAGCTTGTCGACGTACAGGTAGCCGTCGAGGTGGCCGACCTCGTGCTGCAGCATCCGGGCGAAGAAGCCGTGGCCCTCGATCTCGATCGGGTTGCCCTCGGCGTCGGTGCCGGTGACCTTCGCCCACTCGGCGCGCCCGGTGGGGAACTGCTCGCCGGGGACCGACAGGCACCCCTCGACGTCGTCGTCGGGGTCGGGCATCGTCTCCGGGATCTCCGACGTCTCGAGCACCGGGTTGATCACCTCGCCGCGGCGGCGGACCACGTTGCCGGCCTCGTCCAGGTCGGGGCAGTCGTAGACGAACAGCCGCAGGTCGACACCGACCTGGTTGGCGGCGAGACCGACGCCGTTCGCCGCATCCATCGTCTCGTACATGTCGGCGATCAGCTGGGCCAGTTCGGCCGGCGACTGGGTGACCGGTTTCGTCGGGTGATGCAGGACGGGGTCACCGACGATCCGGATCGGAAGTATTGCCATGGTGCAAGAGGATAGTGGGCAGGACTCGCCTGTCCGTTGAGCCGGTACCTGTCGTACCACCGTGGTTGAATTGCCCTCGGAAACACCCGGGTCCGATCGGACCTCGGCGTGATTCGAGGCAGTCGAGGAGTGAGATGGACGGCGCAGCAGCGCAAATCGGTAACGAATCCGAGCAGGTTTCCGACCGGAGCAACCACGCCGAGAACAACCACCCCGAGAACAACCACCCCGCGGCCGGCCCGGACGAGGCCGGCACGGACGGTCTCTCTCGCCGGGAGCGCGACATCCTCGCCTTCGAGCGGCAGTGGTGGAAGTACGCCGGTGCCAAGGAAGAGGCGATCAAGGAACTCTTCGGTCTGTCCGCGACCCGCTACTACCAGGTCCTCAACGCGCTGGTGGACCGGCCGGAGGCGCTGGCGGCCGACCCCATGCTCGTCAAGCGGTTGCGCCGGCTGCGGGCCAGCCGGCAGAAGGCCCGCGCCGCGCGCCGGCTCGGCTTCGAGATCACCAAGTAGTACGAGTACGACGGTGATCCGGCGGGCGCGGCAACTAAGGTCGAGAGCGTGAGCACAACCTCGGAATCGTCGGGTCCGCCGCTGCGAGCGCTCGCGATGGTGCTGATCTCTCTCGCCATCCTGTTCGCCGGCCTCGGTCTCGCCTCGCTCGGAAGCTCCGATTCCGAGAGCCCGGCTCCCGAGCCGACGACCGAGCCCGCGGCCGCGCCGGCGACCACGTCCGCGACGTCGGCGCCGCTCGCCGCGACGTCGGCGAGGACGACCGCCCCCGGTGCGGCTCCGTCGGCCACGACGACGGTCTCCGCCACCACGTCGGCGGGGGCCGCCGCCCCCGTGCGGGTGCTCAACAACAGCAACGTCTCGGGCCTGGCCGCCCAGACGGCCGGCCTGCTCGAGGACGAGGGATTCACCGTTGCGGAGACGGGCAACTACAGCGACGGCGTGATCGAAACCACGTCCGTGTACTACGGCACGGGCCCGGGGGAGCGGCAGACCGCGGAGGCGGTGGCCGAGGCGCTGGGGGTGACGGCCCAGCCGCGCTTCGCCGGGATCCGGGACTCGTCGCCGGGCGTCATCGTCATCGTCACCTCGCCGTGAGGGCTTCCGCCCCCCGGCTATGATCAGGTGACTTTTCGCCACTTCGAAGGAGCGGTTTGATGGCCTCGAGTTCCACCCGTCGCATGTCCTGGCGTGCCCTGGCCCCGATCGTCGCGATCGCTGCGGTGGGCCTGAGCGCGTGCTCGAACAGCGAGGAGCCGAGCGACACCCCCGGCACCACCCCGCCGGTGTGGACGGGTTCCGCGGCGCCGGAGGGCGCCGACGAGGCCCACGGCGGCAGCGCTGTCCCGGGGGAGGCCACGACGGGCGCGGCGGGCGGCACCGGCGGCGCGGAGCACTCCGCCGAGCTGCGGACCCCGGCCGGTGCGGCCGCCGGCACGGTCACCTTCACCGAGGTCGACGGAGGCGTCGAGGCGACCGTCGAGCTCGAGGGCATGCCGGTCGGCTACCGCGGCGTCCACGTCCACGAGGTCGGCAAGTGCGAGACCAACTCCACCGCCCCGACCGGCGGCGAGCCCGGCAACTTCCTGTCCGCGGGCGGGCACCTGCAGGCCGGCGGCAACACCAGTATCCCCGAGAGCGGTGACCTCGGTGCGGTCGTGGTGCGCGAGGGCGGCTCCGGATCGCTGACCGTCACCACCGAGGCGTTCACCCTCGACGACCTGCAGGGCGGGGACGGCACGTCCGTCGTCGTCCACCAGGAAACCGCCGGCGGCGAGCGTCTCGCCTGCGGCGTCGTCTCCTGACGGCCACCTCCCGAAACTCTACTTGCAGGGCCCCGGCGACCGGCGACGGTCGCCGGGGCCCTGTGGTTGGATCGATTCGTGCCTGTACCGTTTCCCGGTTCACCCCGCCCGACTCTCGGCGTCGAGTGGGAGATCGCGCTGGTGGACAAGAAGACGCGTGACCTGTCGAACACCGCCGCAGTCGTCTTCGACGCGGTCGAGCAGCGCGCCGGGCAGACCCCGCGGCTCACCAAGGAGTTCCTCCGCAACACCGTCGAACTCGTCACCGACGTGCACGACACCGTCGCCGAGGCCGTCGACGACCTGGCCGAATCCCTCGACCTGCTGCGCACCGCCGCCGATCCCGCGGGGGTGGATCTGATCTGCGCCGGCACACATCCGTTCGGGCAATGGACCGACCAGGTCGTCACCCGGTCCCCGGACTACGACGAGATGATCGAGCGCACCCGCTGGTGGGGCCGGCAGATGCTCATCTGGGGCGTGCACGTCCACGTCGGTGTCTCGTCCGCGGAGAAGGTCATCCCGATCCTCAACGCGTTGCTGGTGAAGTACCCGCACATGCTGGCGCTGTCGGCCTCCTCACCGATCTGGGCGGGCGTGGACACCGGCTACGCGAGCAACCGTGCCCTGATGTTCCAGCAGCTGCCGACGGCCGGACTGCCGTACCACTTCGAGAGCTGGGCCCAGTACGAGAGCTTCATCGAGGACCAGCTCAAGTCCGGGGTCATCACGAAGCCGGGCGGCATGCACTGGGACATCCGCCCGTCGCCGCGGTGGGGCACCATCGAGGTCCGGGTCTTCGACGGCATCACCAACAAGGCCGAGCTGGCCGCCCTCGTCGCCCTCGTGCACTCGCTCGTCGTGTACTACGACGAGCGGCTCGAGCGGGGCGAGCGGCTGCCCACCCTGCAGCCGTGGCACGTCAAGGAGAACAAGTGGCGCGCCGCCCGCTACGGCCTCGAGGCCGAGGTGATCCTCGACCCGGTGTGCCACGAGCGCCTCGTCACCGACGACCTGAACGACCTGCTCGAGCAGCTCACTCCCACGGCGGCGCGACTCGGCTGTGCGGACGAACTCGCCCAGGTGGCGCAGATCCCCGTGCGGGGAGCCTCCTACCAGCGGCAGCGCCGGATCGCGGAGCAGACCGGCGGCGACCTCGTCGCGGTGGTGGACTCGCTGGTGGAGGAACTGCGCGCCTGAACGATCGGCCGCGTTCCCGCACAGTTCACACGCTGTTTACCATGTACCGGTGTCGATCCGAGGGGTGGAGCGCCCGAAGGCGCAGCCGGCGCATGTGCCGCAACTGTTCGTTCCCCTCGCTCTGACCGGCGCGATCCTCGGTGTCCTCGTGGCCGAGGCGGTCGCGCGGTACAGCGGGTTCCCCGGGCCGCTCCCCGGACTCGTCGGCGACGTCGTCGCGATCCCGAAGTCGGCGTCCGTGCCGTGGGCCGGTCTCGCGCTGGCGATGGTGGGCCTGACCGCGCGCCTGCGGTACGTAGCCGTCGGTGCCGCGGTGCTGCTCGACGGGGCGTTCGCGGCCGAGCGGTACCTCACCGGCGGGCCCCTGACAGTGGGGAACGGGCCGACGATCGTGCTCGTGCTGCTGGCCGGATACGCCGCGGTCGCGTTGCAGGGCGGCCCGCGCCGCGGTGCGCTGCGCGGCATCGCGCTCGGGGTGCTGCTGGTGCTCTCGGTCAAGATCGGCGACACGTGGCTCGAACTGACCGCACGGACCCGGCCGGACGTGCTCGACGAGTACGTCCAGCTCGCCGACCACGCCCTGGGCAATCCGTCGTGGCTGGCGGGCCGGGCTCTCGAATGGCTCGGGCCCGGCGTGTACGCGGTGCTGCACTGGGTGTACATCGAGCTGCCCGTCGCGGCGATCGTCGTCGCCGTGTACCAGCTCCGCAACGTCAGCGGCGGCCGCCCCTGGCCCGCACACCACCTGGTGCGCACCTTCCTGCTCATCGGCCTGGTGGGGCCGCTGGTCTACATGCTGTTCCCGGTGGTGGGCCCGATCTTCGCCTTCGGCGACCACGGCGCGGGCTGGCAGGTGGGGACCTTCTGGCCGGCTGCGGTGCCGTGGAATCCCGACCCGCAGCCGATCCCGTTCGACGCGGTCACCCCGCGCAACTGCATGCCGAGCCTGCACACCGCGTGGGCGCTGGCGCTGTTCCTGCACACCCGCGGCGGCCCCGGTTGGCTGCGGCTGCTCGGCACCGGGTGGCTCGGCTGCACCCTCGCCGCCACGCTGGGCTTCGGCTACCACTACGGCGTGGACCTCGTCTCCGGCGCGGTGCTGTGCCTGACGCTCGAGGCCGCGCTGCGCGACCCGGACCGCGGCTGGGGCTGGTTCCGCGTCCGCCTCGTCGCGGGCGGCACGGCGGTGCTGGCGGCGCAGCTGGCGGCCTACCGGTACGTGCCGGGTCTCATGGCGGAGCACGCCCCGCTCGCCGGGCCCCTCCTGCTCGGTTCGCTGGTGGTGGTGGCGGTGGCCTTCCACGTCACGTTCCATGCGGCCGACGGCGATCGCCGGCCGGATGCGGTCAGCTCCCGTCCGGCGACTGCTCGTCGCCGCTGAGCAGACCGTCGCGGCCGAGCTGCTCCCGGTAGGCGAGCCGGCCCACCCGGTGGGCGATGACGGGAGCGGTCAGCACCATGAACATGCCCGCCAGCGCCAGCATCCAGATGTCGACGTTGCCCCGCAGGATGAGCATCGCGCCGCCGAGCACGAACAGCAGGCCGACCACCTGCGGTTTCGTTGCCGGATGCATGCGCGAGAGGGTGTCGCGGAAGCGCACGATGCCGACCGCTGCGGTGAGGGAGATGACCGAGCCGATCAGGATGAGGACGTGGCCGACGAGTTCCAGCACGGTGGTCACTGGTCGTCACGCACCCGGAATCGTGCCACCGACACCGAGCCGATGAATCCGACGAGGGCCAGAGCGACGACGGCCGGCACGATCGTCGTATCCCGGCTGTGCACCGCCCACGCGGCGAGCCCGCACATCGCGATGGCCAGCAGTGCGTCGAGGGCGATCAGCCGGTCCAGCGAGGTGGGGCCGGCCAGCACCCGGTAGGTGATGAGCGCGGCCGCGACCACCAGCAGAGCGCCCGAGAGCGCCAGTATCACCGTCATCACGCCTCCTCCCGGACGACCCAGGGGCTGGGCTGCCATTCGTTGTTGCGTTCGAACGTCGAGATCAGCAGGCGTTCGATGCGCCGCGCGGAGCGGTAGAAGTCCGCGACCTTCCGGTCGGTGCCCACGTCCAGGACGTGGACGTGGACGATCCGGCGGGCCTGGTCGATCTCGAGGACCATCGTGCCGGGGATGTTGTTCATGATGTCCGCCCACAGGGTGAGCACCAGGTCGGACTTGATGGTGAGCCGGCACCGCAGCACACCGGTCACCGGCGGCGGCGCCGGCCGGATCGCGAGCCACCCGACCGAGACCGTGGACTTCATCGTATCCACGAAGATCACGGCGGCCAGGCGCACGGCGGACAGCACGTGCAGGCGGCCCTCGACGGGCACCCGCGGCAGCGGCAGCATCACTGTGACGATCACCGCGACGGCGATCCCGCCGAGCAGGTTCGCGGCGCTGAAGGTGCCCCACAACAGCACCCACACCAGCGTCATCCAGCCCAGGACGAACAGGCGGAGCAGATTCGACCGGCTCGTCACGGCTGACCTCCCAGCACGGCTTCGATGTAGACGGACCGATCCCGCAGGTTCTCGGCGGCACGGTCGCTGATGTCGACGAGCGGGCCGGCGAACACGGTCAGGGCCAGGCCGACGACGACGAGACCGATCGTCGGAACCAGCATTGCCGGGGGCATGCGCCCGACGTCGGCCCGGTCCGAGAAGGCGACCTCCATCCCGGATTCGTCGATCAGCGCGGACGGGGCGGCGTCGGCGAGGCCGCCCTCGGGGGCGTCGGCGCGGGCCCGCCAGAAGGCCTTGGTCCACACCCGGGCGACGACGTACAGGGTGAGGAGGCTCGTGACGGTGCCGCCCGCAACCAGCACCCACGCCAGGACGGATCCGTCGGCGGCGCCGGCCTGCAGCAGGGCCACCTTCCCGATGAACCCGGAGAACGGGGGGATGCCCCCGAGGTTCAGCGCCGGGACGAGGAACGCGATCGCGAGGACCGGGCTGGCGAGGGCGAGTCCGCCGAGCCGCCGCAGCGACGCCGAGCCGGCCTGCCGCTCGATCAGGCCGACCACGAGGAACAGCGTCGTCTGGACCAGGATGTGATGGGCGACGTAGTACACGGCGCCGGACAACCCCGCCTGCGTCGAGAGGGCGATCCCGAACACCATGTAGCCGATGTGGCTGACGAGGGTGAACGACAGCAGGCGCTTGATGTCGTTCTGGGCGATGGCGCCGAGGATGCCGATCACCATCGTCAGCAGGCCGGCCACCAGGAGCACGTTGTCGAGCTCGCCGCCCGGGAACAGCAGCGTGTGCGCCCGGATGATGGCATAGACGCCGACCTTCGTGAGCAGGCCGGCGAACACGGCGGTGACCGGCGCCGGGGCGGTGGGGTACGAGTCCGGCAGCCACGTCGACAGCGGGAACACCGCCGCCTTGATGCCGAACGCGACGAGGAGCACGCCGAAGATCGCGGCGCGGGTGCCCTCCGGCACGTCGTCCATCCGCACCGCCATCTGCGCCAGGTTCAGGGTGCCGGTGGCGGCGTACGCGAACCCCATGCCGGCCAGGAAGATCAGCGACGAGACCATCGAGACCATCACGTAGGAGACGCCGGCGCGGACCCGGTCCGCGCTCGCCCCCAGGGTGAGCAGCACGAACGACGCCGCGAGCAGCACCTCGAACCCGACGAAGAGGTTGAACAGGTCGCCGGCGAGGAATGCGTTGCACACGCCCGCGGTCAGTGCCAGGTACGTCGGCAGGAAGATCGACACGGGCTGCTGGTCGTTGCCGTCGTGGATGCCCTGTCCGACCGCGTACAGCATGACGGCGAGCAGCACGATCGCCGACACCACCAGCATCAGCGCCGCGAGCCGGTCGACCACCAGGGAGATCCCGATGGGGGAGTCCCATCCGCCGACCTGCACGACCGCGATGCCGTCCCGGTCGGCGAGGTACAGAAGCAGGCCCGACACCACCAGCACGGCGACGAGCGCAACGAGGGTCACGGCCCGCTGAGCGCGGGGCCGGCGCCCGAGGATCAGCGTCGCGGCCGCCGCCAGCATCGGGATGAGGACGGGCAGCGGGGTCAGCGCCGTCGCGGACAGGATCATCGGGTCCTTCCTCCCCGGGACGGTGCGTCGTCCCCGCGGGCCGTCTCACCGTCGCTGTAGGCCGAATCCGTCTCGTCGTCGAAGTCGCCGTCGTGCAGGTCCTCGTAGGATTCGAGGTCCTCCAGGTTGACGAGTTCCTCCAGGGGGATCGGGTTGCCGGCCGCGTCGAACGCGTCGCCGCTGCGGCTCGGCAGGCCGGTGAGCGGATCGTCCGAACGGTCGCGGTCGGGGGCCTCGGCGGGCGAGCGCCGCTGCGACACCTTGGTGTCCTCGGGGTCGTTCTCGACCTCGTCGCGGGCACTGAGCGTGAACGACCGGTACGTGAGCGCCAGCACGAAGCCGGCCACGCCCATGGTGATGACGATCGCCGTGAGGATCATCGCCTGTGCCAGCGGGTCGGCCATGTTCTCGTGCAGGTCGTTGCGGGCACCGACCACGGGCGGGCCGCCGGCCGGCCCGGCGAGGGTGAGGATCAGCAGGTTGATGCCGTTGCCGATCAGCAGCAACCCCAGCAGCATCTTGATGATGCTGCGCTCGAGCAGCAGGTACACCCCGGAGGCGACCAGCACCCCGACCAGAGCGAGCATGGTCAGATTCGCGCTCATCGCTTCTCACCCACGATCTCCGCATCGAGACGCGCGCCGAGACTGCGGAGCACGTCGAGTACCAGGCCGACGACGATCAGATACACCCCCAGGTCGAAGAACAGTGCGGTGACGAGCTTGATGTCGCCGAGCAGCGGCAGAGTCATCTCGACGGTCGCCGACGACAGCGGCGGCGCACCGAGGAACAGGGAGACCAGGGCGGTGCCCGCCGAGAACGTCAGACCCAGGCCGAGGATCTTGCCCGCGTCGATGGGCACCGCCTCGCCGAGCTCGTAACGGCCCCCGGCCAGATACCGCAGCACCAGCGCAAGTCCCGCGATCAGGCCGCCGGCGAAGCCGCCGCCGGGCGCGTTGTGCCCGGCGAAGAAGAAGTAGACCGACAGCACCATCATCGTCGGGAACACCAGGCGGGTCGTGACCTCGAGGACCAGCGAGCGGTGCCGCGGGTCGATGAGGTCCCCGCCGCGCAGCCACGTCGTCTCGGTGCTCGACGACATCGCGTCGAGCTGCGCCGCGGGGGCGTCCGAGACGCGCGGCGCCGAACCGAAGCGGCGGGTGCGGAACACCAGGCTCGCCACGCCCGTCGCCGCGACGAGCAGCACGGAGATCTCCCCGAGGGTGTCCCATGCCCGGATGTCGACGAGCAGCACGTTGACCACGTTCTTGCCGTTGCCGAGTTCGTAGGCCGCCTCCGGCAGCAGCAGCGCGATCGGGTCGGCGGTGCGGGCGTTCGTGGCGAACACCCCGATCGTCGTGACCGCGACGCCGACGGCGATGCCGAGCAGGGCACGCGGCAGCTTCCGGCCCACCACGTGTTCGGGACGGGACTCGGCGGGGAGCTTGCGCAGCACCAGCACGAAGATGACGAGGGTCAGCGTTTCGACGAGGAACTGCGTGAGCGCGAGGTCCGGGGCGCCCTGCAGGGCGAACAGGAATCCGCACCCGTAGCCGGTCAGGCCCACGAGCAGCACGCCGGCGAGGCGGTTGCGCATCACCGTCGCGGCCAGGGCGCCGCACATGATGATGGCCGCCGCCGCGAACTGGACGGACGAGTCCCACCACCGCACCGCCATGTCCCGCTCGGGGCCGAACACCAGCAGCAGCGTGGTGGGCAGCACCACCAGGGTGACCAGGATGATGCCCTGGGTCAGCGGCAGCGAGCCCCGCTGGGTGGAACCGGTCAGCCGTATCGACACGGTGTCCATGAAGCGCAGCGTCGCGTCGTACATGCGGTCGGCGTTGCCGAACAGCTGACGCTCGAACTTCACGCGGGAGATCGCGCGGTGGGCGAAGTACAGCGCGGTGCCACCGGCCACGACGACGGCGGTCAGCACGAGGGGGAGGCCGACGCCGTGCCACAGCGCGAGGTGGTAGGGCTTGTCCAGGGTGCTGGGCAGCGTGTCCGCGTAGGGGGACAGCAGCGTGTCGAGCCACGGCGCCGCGAGTCCGGCGGCCAACCCGCCGAAGGCCAGGACGGTCGGGGAGAACAGCAGCAGCGGGCCGGCGGCGTGGAAGTTCTGCACGGCCGGACTCGGGCGCTTGAGCTGCTTGCGTCCGAAGGCGCCCCACACGAACCGGATGCTGTACGCCAGGGTGAGGATCGACCCGGCGACGATCGCGGTGAGTACCGCGATCCGGGCCCACGGGCTCAGCAGGGTCGTCACCTGCACGGCCTCAAGGGCGGCCTCCTTGCCGACGAACCCGATGAACACGGGCAGGCCGCCCATGCTCATCGCGGCGACGGCCGCGACGGCCGCGAGGAACGGCGCCCGCTTCCCGAGGTGCGCGAGCTTGCGGATGTCGCGGGTGCCGGCGCCGTGGTCGACGATGCCGACCACCATGAACAGGCAGGCCTTGAACATCGCATGGGCCACGACCATGGCCATGCCGGCCAGCGCCGCCTCCCGGCTGCCGATCCCCACCAGGGCGATGAGGAAACCGAGCTGGCTGACGGTGCCGAACGCCAGGATCAGCTTCAGGTCGAAGGCCCGGAACGCGCGCCAGCCGGCGAGCAGCATCGACGCCAGGCCGAGGGTGACGACGATGGGCCGCCACGGCGTCGCATCGGCGAACGCCGGAGCCAGTCGCGCCACCAGATAGATGCCCGCCTTCACCATCGCGGCGGCGTGCAGGTACGCGGAGACGGGGGTCGGGGCTGCCATCGCGCCGGGCAGCCAGAAGTGCAGCGGCACCACCGCGGACTTCGACAGGGCGCCGACCAGCACCAGGGCGACGCCCACCCCGGCCAGCCAGCCGCTCGGGGCGGCCGCGATCACGTCGGAGAGGTTGTAGCTGCCCGCCAGCTGACCGAGCACGATGATGCCGACGAGCATCGCGAGACCACCGGCGGTGGTGACGAGCAGGGCCTGGGTGGCGGCGCGGCGGCTCGACGCCCGCTCCGCGTAGTGGCCGACCAGCAGGAACGACAGCACGGTGGTCAGTTCCCAGAACGTGTAGAGGACCAGCATGTTGTCGCTGGTCACCAGGCCGAACATGGCGCCGGCGAAGGCGACCATCTCAGCGGCGAAGATCCCCAGGCGGGGCTCGTCGTCGGTGAAGTACCGGGCGCAGTAGAGCAGGATGAGCGCGCCGATGCCCAGCACCAGCGCCGACATGATCGCCGCGAGGGAGTCGAAGCGCATGTCGATGTTCATCGACAGGCCCGGCGCCCACGCGATGTGCAGCGTGCGTTCCGTGCCCCAGTTGCCGATCACCCAGCCGAGGCTCGCCAGTGGCACCAGCGCCAGCGGTAGGAACGCATTTCTCCCCATGACTCTGACCAGAGGCGGCGCAACGAGAGCGGCGACCGCGTGGGCGATGAGTATGGCGAGCAAAGGCACTCCGTCGGGGTCGGGCCTGGCGGCGGGGTGTAACAGGCTTGCAAGTGTTGTGCAGCACCCACAGGGGGCGATGCCCGAGCCGCGCGGACCCGGGAAATCCCGATGCACGTGCTGCTCTGCAAATGGACAAATCGGATTCGGTGTCAGCTTACCGGCAGCATTCGCACGGTTGCGAATCGGCCGCCGACGCTCCGATGTCCGATTCCCATCGTAGAGTGCCCCCATGCCCGAGACCGGACCGATCCGTACCGCCGCGCTCGCGTACGTCCGCGACGGACGCCTGCTGCAGACCCGTTCCGCCGGCAAGACCGCCTTCTACATGGCGGGCGGCAAGATCGATCCCGGCGAGACCCCCGAGCAGGCCCTGCACCGGGAGATCCGCGAGGAACTCGGCGTCGGCCTCGTCGACGGCACCGTCGCCGAGGTCGGGATCTTCGAGGCCGAGGCCTTCGGCCATCCGGTCGGCACTCGCCTGCACATGACCTGCTTCACAGCCGAGCTGGCCGGGGAACCGCGCCCGGCGGCGGAGATCGCCGAACTCGGCTGGTTCACCGTCGCCGAGTACGCCGCCCTGCCCGAGGTCGCGCCGGGTTCGATGCTGGTGTTCGAGCACCTGCACGCCCTCGGTCTCGTCCGGGCCGAGTGAGACCGGCCACGTCAGCTCCGGCAGCGCCACGCGCATACCGCGCCCGTCGCCGCCAGCGCACCGGTGAGCAGCCGCGGGTCGGCGGGTAGCGCCCAGACCGCGGCCACCGTGGCGGCCGCGACCGGCAGCACCAGGCCCATCGCGGCGATCGGTGCCGCACCCGGCAGCGCCGCCCCCAGCGCCAGGCCGGTGCCCGCGGCGACCAGCGCCACGCGCACCAGCAACTGCGGGCCGTCCGCCGCGGTGTCGGGCCACAGCGCCGCGGTCAGCGTGACGACCAGGGCCACCCCCAGGCCTAGCTCGACCCGCGGGACCCGCCACGCGAGCGCGGCTCCCGCCGCGACCGCCAGCACCCCGGCCGCGGGCACCCACGCGGACACCTCCCTCCCGGCCAGGTCGTCGACCAGCGGGTACGCCGCGGCCGTCGCCCCGATCGCGGCGACGGGGAACCGGCCGTCTGCGAAGGGCAGGAAACGGCCGACGGCCTCCGCACCGAGCACCGTCGCGGCGAGCACGGCCGCGGCGGCCAGCCACATCCACGCCGCAGCCGAGGTGGCCTGCTCGCCCACCCAGCCGGCGAGCACGTGCATGCCGACGGTCAGCGCCGCCGTCGCCCCGACCGCGACGATCGGCAGCCGCGCCTCCGGCCGCTGCACCCGGGCTCCGGCCCCCGCGACGAATGCGGCGAGCACCACGGCC
Organism: Rhodococcus sp. M8; assembly: GCF_015654185.1. Classification (NCBI taxonomy): domain Bacteria; kingdom Bacillati; phylum Actinomycetota; class Actinomycetes; order Mycobacteriales; family Nocardiaceae; genus Rhodococcus; species Rhodococcus sp. M8. The sequence goes on along the minus strand of NZ_CP064065.1, from coordinate 2,179,662 downwards.
CCGGCTGCGACGGCGAGCGGCCACTGCAGCGGCGACGGCAGCGCCGACGACTGCAGGGACGTCCGCATCGGGCCGGCGAGCAGGAACACCGCCCACGCCCCGACGACCACCGCCCACTGCCCGATCGGTTCGCCCCACGCCGCGGCGACCGCCGCCCCGAGCAGGATCCCGGCGGCTCCCGCACTGATCAGGGACAGCACGGTGAGGGTGTCGGGGTCGGCGGCAGGTACCGCGAACCGCACCGTCCCCAGCACCACCGTGCAGCCGGCCGCCAGCAACCACGCCGTGCGGCGCGACCCCGAGCGTTGCAGGCCCGCGACCGCCAGCACCGCCGCCACCGCGAACACGATCGGCCCGGTGGCGCTGCCCGTCGCGGCGGGGAGCGCCACCCCGTCCACCGCTACGGCGAAGCCGGCGAGGGCGCCCGCGCACAACGCCGCGAGACCCGCGACCGGCTCGTCCAACCGCACCGTCGCCGCCGGCATCGTCAGCGCCCCTCGGCGTAGGCCCGCAGGTGTTCGACCTGCGCGGCCTCCAGCGACGGGCGCACCGCCTTCCGCGCCGCCGCGACGTCGTCGGCGGTGACGGCCGCGGCGTCGACGCTGCGGCGCATCGCCGCGAGCGCGGCCTCCCGCAGGAGCGCCGAGCAGTCCGCCGCCGAGTAGCCGTCGAGGTCCGCGGCGAGGGCGCCGAGGTCCACGTCGTCGGCCAGCGGCACCGACTTGCCCGCGGTGCGCAGGATCGCGGCGCGCGCCTCGGCGTCCGGCGGCGGCACGAACACCAGCCGCTCGAGCCGGCCGGGGCGCAGCAGGGCCGGATCGATCAGGTCGGGCCGGTTGGTGGCGCCGAGCACCACGACGTCGCGCAGCGGTTCGACCCCGTCGAGTTCTGTGAGCAGGGCGGCCACCACCCGGTCGGTGACGCCGGAGTCGGAGCTCTGCCCGCGGCGCGGGGCGAGCGCGTCGATCTCGTCGAGGAACACCAGCGCCGGTGCGGAGTTGCGGGCCCGCTGGAACAGCTCCCGCACAGCCTTCTCCGAGGCGCCCACCCATTTGTCCATCAGCTCGGCGCCCTTGACGGCGTGCACGCTCAGCTGTCCCGAGCTGGCCAGCGCGCGCACCAGGAAGGTCTTGCCGCAACCCGGTGGCCCGTAGAGCAGTACACCGCGCGGCGGCTCGACGCCGAGGCGGGCGAACGAGTCGGGGTGGTGCAACGGCCACAGCACCGCCTCCGTGAGCGACTGTTTGGTGTCGACCATGTCGCCGACGTCGTCGAGGGTGACGCTGCCGATGGCCAGCTCCTCGGTGCCCGATCGCGATAGCGGGCGGATCACCTCGAGCGCACCGAGCAGGTCATCCTGGGTGAGCCTCGGCTCGGTGTCGTCGCGGCTCGCCCGCGCCGCCGCCCGCAGCGCCGCCTCCCGGCACAGGGCGGCCAGGTCGGCGACGACGAAGCCGGGCGCGCGGGCGGCGACGGCGTCGAGCGAGAGGGTGTCGGTGGGCACCCGGCGCAGCAGCACGTCGAGCAGGGCGCGACGGGTGGCGCCGTCGGGCAGGGGCAGGGCCAGTTCCCGGTCGCAGATCTCGGGGGAGCGGACCCGCGAGTCCACCTCGATGGGGTGCGCCGTGGTCGCGATGAGCGCGACCCCGACGGTGTCGACGGCGCGGCGCAGCTGGTCGAGGATCAGCGCCGACACCGGTTCGGGGTCGGCGGGCAGCAGGGCGTCGATGTCGGTGACGAGCAGGACCCCGCCGGGGGCCAGGTCGGCGACGGCGGTGGTCACGCGGCGCAGCCGATCGTCGGCGGCGGTGGCGCCCACGCTCGGCCCGTCGAGCTCGACGACGCGACGGCCGGCGAGGACTGCGCGGGCGAGGGTGGCCTTGCCGACGCCGGCGGGCCCGGTGATCAGCACTCCGAGGTGGGGGGAGGCGCCGAGGGTGCGCAGCAATTCGGGCTCGTCGAGGGCCAGCTTCAGCCACTCGGTGAGCCTGCCGGCCTGGGTCTGCACGCCGACCAGGTCCTCCACCGGTGGCGGCGGCGGTGCGGGGATCGCGGGCCGGGCCGACGGGGCGGCGGCCGGGCGGGGGCCGGCGACGGCCCGCCCGGCCGGGGTGGTGCCCCAGCTCACTGCGGTGTTCGGTTGCACGCTCACCGGTGCGGCGGGGTCGACGGCGGTGACGGTGAGCAGTTCCGTGGTCCAGGCGATCCCGAACGTGCGGGACAGGGTGCGCGTGGTGGGGGCGGTGCTCGTGCCCGGTCCGAGATCGCGGGGCAGCAGCGACACCGCGTCGCCGACGGTGAGGACCTTGCCCAGCAGTGCCTGGCGCAGGGTGACGTCGTCGATCGTGTGGGTGGCGAGTGCCGATCCGGTGACCGCGACCGTGCGGGCGCCGTGGACGACGACCGGGCCGACGAGGACGGTGGCGTCCTCGCGCAGCCCCACGTTGGAGAGCGTCACGTCGTCGAGCAGGATCGTGCCGGTCGGCGTGCCAGCGGGGGCGAGGCCGGCGACGGCCGCGGTGCGGCGCCCCCCGATCAGCGCGATCGCGTCCCATTCGCGCAGGCCCAACGCGGTGAGCACCTCCGGGTGCACGCGGACGACGCCGCGGCGCGCATCGGCCGCGGAGGTGTTGAGGCGGACGGTCAACGCGAGTTCGGGGCTGCTCACCCCGCCGAGCCTAGAGCGTCGTCAGCGTCCGCGGGGGCGGCGCAGACCGAGTCGCGCGGCGGACTGCCGGGGTTGCGGGGCGCGCCGGATCGCGACCCGCCGTGGCCTCAGGGCGCGGTGCTCGGCGCGCAGGGCGCGCCGCTCGGACGGCTTGATGTTCCATGTCTCCGGCCGCGCCGCCACCCAGCGCTTGGAGCGGATCGCGAACGGGATGTGCGCCAGGTACAGGCCGATGAGGACGAGCATGAGCACGTACGGGTAGGTGACCAGCGCGGCCGCCGCGACCGCCACGAGTACCAGGAGGATCACCGCGTAGCGGGGCGGCACGGACACCGACTTCATCGCCAGGGTCGGTATCTGACTGACGACGAGGGCGGCGGTGAGCAGCGTCCAGGCGGCCACGACGGGGTAGGAGTCCCACCAGCCCTCACCCCACTGGATGTGCGCGGCGACCGGCGCCAGGGCGACGAGGGCGCCGGCGGGGGACGGCACGCCGACGAAGTACTCGCGGGCGTACGCGGGCACCGTGTCGTCCTCGAGCAGGGTGTTGAACCGGGCGAGGCGCAGGACGATGCTGACCGCGTACAGCAGGGAGATGATCCAGCCGAACGGGCTGCCGTCCAGCAGCGTCACGTACAGCACGAGGGCCGGGGCCACGCCGAACGCCACCGCGTCGGACAGCGAGTCCAGCTCGGCGCCGATCTTGGTCGTGGCGTCCAGCAGGCGGGCGATGCGCCCGTCGAGGGAGTCCAGCACCGCTGCCGCGCCGATCATGCCGAGGGCGGTGCCCAGCTGGCCGTCGAGGGCGAACTTCACCGCGGACAGGCCGGCGGAGAGCGCGAGGATCGTGATGACACTCGGCAGCAGCCGCACGGCCTGCGGGCGACCGCGGCGTTTGCGTTCCGGGGCTGCCGGGGAGGCGGCGGACGGGCTCACGGCAGCTGGGCGATGACGGTCTCGGCGCCGATCGTCTTCTGCCCGCGTTCGACGAGGAGGGTGCTGCCCGGGGGCAGGTAGGTGTCGACACGGGAACCGAAGCGGATGAGGCCGTAGGTGTCGCCGATCGGCAGCGTGTCGCCCGCCTTCGCATCGCACACGATGCGGCGGGCGAGCAGCCCGGCGATCTGGACGACGGCCACGTCGGCGCCGTCGCGGGTCTCGAGGAGCATGCTGTTGCGTTCGTTGACCTCGCTGGCATCGGCGAGGTCGGCCGAGAGGAACTGCCCGGGGCGGTGCACGACCTTGGTGACGGTGCCGCCGACGGGGCTGCGCTGGACGTGCACGTCGAGCACGGACAGGAAGATGCTCACCCGCGGCCGCGGCTCGGTGCCCATCTCGAGTTCGGCGGGCGGCACCGCGGTGTCGACGAGGGCCACCTCGCCGTCCGCCGGGGCCACGACGACGCCGACCCGGTTGGGCGGCACCCGGTGGGGGTGGCGGAAGAATCCTGCGGTGGCGGCGGCCGAGACGAGGCCGGCGCGACGGACCCACTTGCGGTTGCGGCCGAGCGCCGCGACGGCGAGCGGGGCGGCGACGAAGGGGATGCCTGCCGGGTGGAGCGGTGGAATCGTCTTGCGGACCAGTTCGAGAACGTGCTCGACGCTGGTGGGCGGTGGGGTTCCGGGGGGTGTGGGCTTTCGGGCCACGGCTCCTCTTAGTGTCGCGCGGTGTGACCCGCGGGCGTGCGGCCCGCGGGCTAACACAGCCTACGCGAGGAGGGTCACCGTGCGAGGGCCGCGCCCTCGGCCTCGCTCCTGATGCGCGCGAGGGTGGCGTTCATGCCGACCACCATGTCGTCGTCGAAGGCGGTCGCGCCGCCGAGGACCTTGTCGATGAGGAACTGCGAGACCTTGCTGGTCCCGGTGGGCGCCTCCCGTCGCTGGATCACCCGGGTGCCGGTGTCGGTGGGCTCGAGGGTGAACGACCAGACGGTGCGGTTCTCGTTGACCCGGAAGCGGAGCAGGCGCCCCGGCTCGAAGGCGAGCACCTTGGCGGTGGTGGGCCACACGAGCAGGCCCTTGCGGTTGACATTGATCGTCTTGGTCCCGACGCCGACGGGTCCGCCGAGCACGGCCATCTTCCGGCACTGCGGGCTCCACTCGCCCATCCGCTTCAGGTCGGAGATCACATGCCACACCTGCTGTGGCGATGCGGCGATCTCGACGGTGGCTTCGAGGGTCTTCGACACGGGGCCTCCCTGATTCTTCGCGTAACCGCGAGTTACAAATACTGCCCGTCGATCATAGCCGAGTCTGTGACGCCTGCCACCCGGACGTGCACCACCTGCCGGCGGGGAGGGCCCGCAACGAGCCGCGGCCGGGGCGCCTCCGGTGGCCAGCGCCTTCCCGTCCGGCGAGGGTCCGGCCGAGCAGTACCAGGCCCCACGGCCCGATCACCCAGACCGGCCACGGGTACACGGCCGCGCCGACGGCGATCGACACGATCGCCCAGATCACGAGGTTGATCGTCCCGGCTGCGGCCCAGGCTCCCCACTCGATCCGCTGATGCAGGGGGAGCCGGCGGTCCGCGGTGCGGGCCGGGGCGGGCGGGGGTGCGGGTGAGGCCGGGGGTGCCGCCGGAAGGTCGCTCAGTACCCGGTGCGCCTCGTCGGTGGTGACGGACCGATACACCTCGCCGACCCGCTGGTCGAACTCGCCGATCGTGAGCCGGCCGGCGGCGAGATGCCGGCCCAGCTCGTCGACGAGCCGCTCGCGTTCGGGGTCGGAGATCCGGACACCGTTGACGTATTCCATCGCTGCCTCCTGCGGAGGGTCGAGACCACTGAGGTTCCACAGTGGAATGTCGATACCACTATGGTGGATATGCCACAGTGGAATGTCAAGCCCCGGGGAAAGGTGTCCGCCATGGTCGACCGTCCGCTCGATGCCCCCGCGGCTCGTCCGCTCGATGCCCCCGCGGCTCGTCCGCTCGATGCCCCCGCGGCTCGTCCGCTCGATGCCCCCGCGGCTCGTCCGCTCAACGCCACCGCGGCGTCGCTGCTGGGATTCCTGCACGAGGGTCCGAAGACCGGGTGGGATCTGGTGGTGACCGCGCAGGAGCGGATCGGGAAATTCTGGTCGATCACGACCAGTCAGGTGTATCGCGAACTCGCCGCCATGGAACGGGCCGGTCTCGTCGAGGCGGGCGAGGTGGGCCCGCGCGACCGCAAGCCCTTCGCGCTCACCGCCTCCGGCCGCGCCGCATTCGCCGAGTGGATCGAACGCGAACCCGGACCGGAGAACATCCGCTACCCGCTGCTGCTCACCGTCGCGTTCGGCAGGCACCTGCCGCCCGGCAGGCTGGCCGAGATGCTCGCCGTCCACCGCGCCGCGCACGAACGCCGGCTCGCCGACTACGAGCGCGCCGCCGCCGAGCACTGTGCGGACCCGTACTCGTCGGCGACCCTGGACTTCGGCATCGTCTACGAACGGGCCGTGCTCGAGTGGTTCGGCCGGGTGGCGGACACGCTGGGGCCGGCCTCGTGAACCGGAGGCGTGGGACCGTGCCCACCTGACGATCGACGCGGCTGTGGCCGGTCCCGACGATGCGGTCACCACGATCCGGCGCGAAGCCGGCCTTCTCGACCCCGATTCGGCGGCGCGCCGGCCGGTGCCGGGGACACAATCCGGATAGCGCGTATCGATCGGGAGGTGGCCGTGGCCGAGGAGGTCGTCGTCGGGGTCGGTCCCGTCTCGACGGACGAGGTCCTGCGCGTGGCGCGGTCCGGCGTGCCGGTCCGGCTCTCCGCGGACGCGCTCGCCCTCATCGGCGCGGCCCGTGCCGTGGTCGACGCGCTCGCCCGCGACCCCCGGCCCGCGTACGGCATCACCACCGGGTTCGGGGCGCTCGCCACCCGCCACATTCCCCCGGAATCGCGAATCGATCTGCAGCGCAGCGTGATCCGCTCTCACGCCGCCGGGACCGGTCCCGAGGTGGAACGGGAGGTGGTCCGCGCGATGATGCTGCTGCGCCTGTCCACCTTCGCCACCGGGCACACCGGGGTCCGCCCCGGAACCGCCACGGCCTACGCCGCGATGCTGAGCGCGGGAATCACGCCGGTGGTGCCCGAGCACGGCAGCCTCGGCTGTTCCGGGGACCTCGCGCCGCTCGCCCACGTGGCCCTCGTCCTCACCGGCGAGGGCGAGACCCGCGACGCCGCCGGCACGCTCGTGCCGGCCGCGCAGGCCCTCGCCGCGGCGGGCCTCGCGCCCGTCGTGCTCGCCGAGAAGGAAGGGCTCGCCCTCATCAACGGCACCGACGGGATGCTGGGCATGCTGGTCCTTGCCTGCCACGACCTGCGCGCCCTGCTGCGGCTCGCCGACGTCACGGCCGCGATGAGCGTCGAGGCCCTGCTCGGCACCGACCGGGTCTTCGCCGCCGACCTGCACGCCCTGCGGCCGCACCCCGGCCAGGCCGTGGCCGCCGCCAACATGACCCGGCTCCTCGCCGGCTCCGCCGTCGTGGCCAGCCACCGGACCCCGGACTGCCCGGTGGTGCAGGATGCCTACTCGCTGCGGTGTGCCCCGCAGGTCGCGGGCGCCGCGCGCGACACCCTGACCCACGCCGAGCAGGTCGCCGGACGCGAACTCGCGGCCGCGATCGACAACCCGGTCGTCACCCGCGACGGCCGGATCGAGTCGAACGGCAACTTCCACGGCGCCCCGCTGGCGTACGTCCTCGACTTCCTCGCCGTCGTCGTCGCCGACGTCGCGAACATCAGCGAGCGCCGCACCGACCGGCTGCTCGACGTGGCCCGCAGCCACGGCCTGCCGCCGTTCCTCGCCCACGATCCCGGCGTCGACAGCGGGCACATGATCGCCCAGTACACCCAGGCCGCGCTCGTCGCCGACCTCAAGCGCCTCGCCGTGCCCGCCGCCGTCGACTCGATCCCGTCGTCGGCCATGCAGGAGGACCACGTCTCGATGGGCTGGTCCGCCGCCCGCAAGCTGCGCCGCGGCCTCGCCGCGCTGACCCGTGTCCTGGCCATCGAGGCACTCACCGCGGCACGCGCACTGGACCTGCGCGCCCCGCTCACCCCGGCCCCCGGCACCGGCGCGGTGGTCGCTGCGCTCCGCCGGCACGTGGCCGGGCCCGGCCCGGACCGGCATCTCGCCCCGGAGATCGACGCCGCGGCCCGGCTCGCCGCGAGCGGAGAACTCGTCGCCGCGGCGGAATCCGCGATCGGGGCCCTGGACTGATCGTCAGCGGAGCGGGTCGAACTGCCGCGGCACCGCCGCCCGCGCACCGGTCATCGCGCCGGCCAGCAGGCGGCCGGTCAGCGGGCCCAGCGCCACGCCCCACATGCCGTGACCGCCGGCGACGAACACGCGCGCGGAGCGGGTGCCGCCGACCAGCGGCAGACCGTCCGGGGTGCAGGGACGCGAGCCCACCCACTCCTCCGCCCGGGCGGCCCAGTCGACGCCGGTCAGCAGCGGCCGCGCCGCGTCGACGATGGCCTGGATCCGCCGCGGGTCGAGCGGGGCGTCGGGCCGGCGGAACTCCATCATCCCGGCGATGCGGAACCGATCGTGCAGCGGCGTGCACGCGACCCGCTGGGCCGGGAAGTAGATCGGGTTCTTCGGCAGGTGCGCCGGGCGCACGCTGAAGCTGTAGCCGCGACCGGCCTGCACCGGCATCCGGACCCCGAACGGCCGGGCCAGGTCGTTCAGCCGGGCCCCGGTGGCCAGCACCACCGCATCCGCCGCCCGGTCCCCGCCGCCGGTGCCCACCACGCGCACGTCCCGCGGGCCGTCCCGGACCGCCTGCACCTCGAACCCGGTGACGACCTCACCGCCACGGTCGCGCACCGACTCCGCCAGCGCGGCGACGAACCGCGGCGGGTCGACGAACCGCTGCCCCCGCAGCCGGATCCCGGCCCGCACCCCGTCGCCGAGCAGCGGCTCCAGGGTGCGGATCGTGTCCCCGTCGAGCAGGTCGAAATCCACCTCGCCGCCCGCCGCGACCACCTGCCGGAACTCCTCGACGAGCACGCGACGGTCGTCCTCGGACGCGAACGCTGCCAGGAACGGATCCGCCGGGCGGGTCTGTTCGACGACACCGCCGCGGGCCAGATCGTCGTAGGCGCCCAGCGCCATCCGGTTCACCTCGGCGAACACCGCCATCGCCGCGCGCCACCGGCGGGCGGTGCAGTGCCGCGCGAATCCCGCCAGGAACCGCCACAACCGCAGGTCGACCGCGGGCGGCACGTACACCGGGGACGACGGCGTGAGCATCGAACGGATCCCGTACCGCAGCACCGCCGGCTCCGGCAGCGGCAGGGTCAGCGCGGGGGCCAGCCAGCCCGCATTGCCCCACGACGCATCGGCGGCCACCCCGGTGCGGTCGAGCACCGTGACCTCGACGTCGCGCTCCTGCAGGAACCAGGCCGCCGACAACCCGACGAAGCCCGCCCCGACGACGACCACCCGACGAATCGCCATGACGCACTCCCGATCTCGAGGTACCCCATCACCTCCATCATGGACCGTCGCCGGGCTCGGTGCCCGCGAACCGGGGGTGGTCGCCCGCCGGCCGCCCCGTGACGATCCGGTGGATCAGCCGGGCCGCCGCCCGGGCCGTGCGCCCGTCGACGTCGACGGCCGGCGCCAGCTCGGCGACGTCGACGAGCGCGAGCCTGCCGCTGCGCGCCACGACGTCGCACACGTGCTGCACCACCTCGAACGCGACGCCGCAGGCCGCCGGGGCGCTCACCCCGGGCGCCACCCAGCCGGGCAGCACATCGAGGTCGATCGTCAGGTGCACCGCGTCCACCGCGCGGACGAACTCCTCGACGAACGTCTCCACGACGGGCAGGTTCGTCGCGCGGCACTCGTCGTCCAGCAGGTACCGCACCCCGAACTCGTCCGCGGCGGCGAACAGCGCGGCCGTGTTGCTCGGCTGCGCGATGCCCAGCACCGCGTAGCGCAGCGACCTGCCCTGTTCGCGTTTGCGTTCGGCCATCTGCCGGAACGGGGTGCCCGACGTGGCGACGGGCGCCGCCCGCAGGTCGAAGTGCGCGTCCAGGTTCAGCACACCCCAGCGGGTCCCGGCCCGCGCGGCCGCGGACCCGGCCCAGCCCAGGTAGCTGCCGAAGGCCACCTCGTGCCCGCCGCCGAGCACCACCACCGCATGCCCCGCGTCGAGCAGCGCGGTGACCGCCGCGCCGAGGCGGCGCTGCCCGTCCTCGAGGGCGCCGCCGCGCACCGCGACGTCGCCCGCGTCGTGGATCGTCGCCGGCGCCGGCAGCGCCAGCGACGCCAGGGCGCGCCGCAACGCGACCGGCCCGTCCGCCGCGCCGGGCCGCCCCTGGTTGCGGCGCACGCCCTCGTCGCTGCGGAATCCGATCAGGACCTGCGCCCGCGCGGCGTCCGCGGGCAGCGGCGCCACCACGTCGTGCCAGCGCAGGTGCTCGGGACCGGGGCCGTCGTCGCGGCCTGTCCACGGCGCCGGCGGCACGTCGACCGGAATCCTCACATCCGCAGTCCTTCCTGCCAGACCTCCCGGACCAGCTGCACTCCCGGCCGGTACGCCAGGTGCAGGTACGACGGCGCGTCCAACGCGATCAGATCTGCCCGTGCGCCCTCCCGGACGACGCCGACGTCGTCCCGGCGCAACGCCGCGGCGCCCCCGGCGGTCGCCGCGTGGACCGCCTCCTCCGGGCTCATGTGCATCTCGCGCACCGCCAGCGCGATGCAGAACGGCATGCTCGTGGTGTAAGAGGTGCCGGGGTTGCAGTCGGTGGCCAGCGCGACGGTGACATCCGCGTCCAGCAGTGCCCGCGCGTCCGGATACCGGTTGCGCGTGCAGAAGTCGGCGCCCGGCAGCAGCGTCGCCACCGTGCCCGAGCCGGCGAGCGCCGCCACGTCCGCCGCCGTCGTGTAGGTGACGTGGTCCACCGATGCCGCACCGACCTCCACCGCCAGCTGCACGCCCGGCCCGGGACCGAGCTGATTGCCGTGCACCCGCGGGGTGAGGCCGTGCGCCATCCCTGCCTGCAGCACGGCCCGGCACTGGTCGGCGTCGAACGCGCCCCGCTCGCAGAACACGTCGATCCACTTCGCGTGCGGCGCGCACACGGGGACCATCTCCTCGCACACCAGCCGGACGTAGTCGTCGGGGCGGTCCGCGAACTCCGGCGGCACGGCGTGCGCGGCGAGCAGCGTCGTCTCCGGCGTGAACACCTCGGCCACCCGTAGGCAACGCAGCTCGTCGGCGACGGACTGGCCGTACCCGGACTTGCACTCGACCGTGGTCGTCCCGGACTGCCACCCCTCGGCGACGAGCCGCGACACCGTCGCCCCCAGCGCGCGATCGGTCGCCGCGCGGGTCGCCGCGATCGTCGTGGCGATGCCGCCGGCGGTGTAGGGGGCACCGGCCATGCGGGCGGCGAATTCCTCGGCGCGCTCCCCGGCGAACACGAGATGCGTATGACTGTCGACGAATCCGGGCAGCACGGCGCGACCCTGCAGGTCGTGCCGGTCCGCGGCGGCCCCCTCGGGGACCCGGTCGCGCGGCCCCACCCACCGGATCAGACCCTCGCCGACGAGCACCGCGGCGTCCACGAGCACCCCCAGCGGGCCCCGGTCGAGTTCCGGGTCGTTCGTGACGAGGCAGCCGATGTTGTCGAGCAGTGTCCAGTTCCGCCCGGGCGACACGGCGTCAGCCCTCCCGCATCGGGATGCGCAGTCCGCGGCGCGCGGCGACCTCGGCGGCACGGGGGTAGCCGGCGTCGACGTGCCGGAGGACGCCGGTGCCGGGGTCGTTCGTCAGCACCCGCTCGAGCTTGCGCGCGGCGAGGTCGGTGCCGTCGGCGATGCACACCTGCCCGGCGTGCAGCGACCGGCCGATGCCGACCCCGCCACCGTGGTGGATCGACACCCACGACGCGCCGGACGCCGTGTTGACCAGGGCGTTGAGCAGCGGCCAGTCGGCGATCGCGTCCGAACCGTCGGCCATCGCCTCGGTCTCGCGGTACGGCGAGGCCACCGACCCGGCGTCGAGGTGGTCGCGGCCGATGGCGATCGGAGCGGCGACCTCTCCGGCGGCGACCATCTCGTTGAACCTCAGCCCGGCCCGGTCCCGTTCGCCGTAGCCGAGCCAGCAGATGCGGGCCGGCAGCCCCTGGAACGGCACCGCGCGCCCGGCCAGGGTGAGCCATCGGGCGAGATGCTCGTTCTCGGGGAACAGCTCGAGGACGGCACGGTCGGTGGCCGCGATGTCCGCGGGATCTCCCGACAGCGCGACCCAGCGGAACGGCCCGCGGCCCTCCTCGAACAGCGGACGGATGTAGGCGGGTACGAAGCCGGGGAACGCGAACGCCCGGTCGAAGCCGCCCTTGCGGGCCTCGTCGCGGATGGAGTTGCCGTAGTCGAACACCTCGGCGCCGCGATCGAGGAACCCGACCATGGCCTCCACGTGCCGGGCCATCGACCGGCGGGCCTGCTCGGTGAACCACACGGGGTCCTTCGCCGCGAGGGTGTGCCAGTCCTCGACCGTCACTCCGAGCGGCAGGTAGGACAGCGGGTCGTGGGCGGAGGTCTGGTCGGTGACGATGTCGATGGGGGCCTGCAGCGCGAGCAGCGCCGGCACGACGTCGGCGGCGTTGCCGACCACCCCGATCGAGCGGGGCTCGCGCGCATCCCGTGCCGCGAGCGCCGAGGCCAGCGCCGCCTCGACGCTGTCGGCCTTGGCGTCGAGGAAACCCTGCGCGAGCCGGCGGTCGACCCGGGCCTCGTCGACCTCGACGCAGATCGCGACGCCCTCGTTCATCGTGATCGCCAGGGGCTGCGCCCCGCCCATGCCGCCGAGGCCCGCGGTCAGGGTGACGGTGCCGGCGAGGCTGCCGCCGAACCGCTTGCGGGCGACGGCCCCGAACGTCTCGTAGGTGCCCTGCAGGATGCCCTGCGAGCCGATGTAGATCCAGGATCCGGCGGTCATCTGCCCGTACATCGTCAGCCCCAGCGCCTCCAGGCGGCGGAACTCCTCCCAGTTCGCCCAGTCGCCGACCAGATTCGAGTTGGCCAGCAGCACGCGCGGTGCCCACTCGTGGGTGCGCAGCACCCCGACGGGCTTGCCGGACTGCACGAGCAGCGTCTCGTCGCCACCGAGGGTCTCGAGGGTCCGCACGATCGCGTCGAATGCGGCCCAGTTGCGGGCCGCCCGGCCGGTGCCGCCGTAGACCACCAGGTCGTCCGGCCGTTCGGCGACGTCGGGATCGAGGTTGTTCATCAGCAGGCGCAACGCGCCCTCCTGTTGCCAGCCCCGGCACCGCAGCCCGGGACCGCGCGGGGCGCGCACGGGCCGCGGGCCCGGGAGGGCGGAGGGGGTCGTTCCGGTGGTCATGGGGCCTCCTCTCGAAACCGGCGAGGCGCGCCGGCGCCGCGACTCCATCCCATGACACTGCGGCGGACCGCCCCGCGACAACCGGTCCGGGCGGATGTGTCGGATCCGAGACCGAGCGGCCGGCCGCGGCCCGCCCCGGCGGCCCCTTGGAACAGCGGGGCGGCGCGGTCGTACGATTTCGTCGAACGTTCTGCTGTCGAAGGGAACCATCCATGACCACGGGTATCGAACAGCTCGAGTTTCAGGCGGAGACGCGTCAGCTGCTGGATCTGCTGATCCATTCGGTGTATTCGAACAAGGACACCTTCCTCCGGGAACTCGTCTCCAACTCGTCGGACGCGCTGGACAAGCTCAAGCTCGAGGCGTTCCGCAACAAGGACCTGCAGGTCGACACCTCGGATCTGCACATCGAGATCGAGGTCGACAAGGAGCAGCGCACCCTCACCGTCCGCGACAACGGCATCGGCATGTCCCGGGACGAGGTGGTCGACCTGATCGGCACCCTCGCGAAGTCGGGCACTGCGGAACTGCGGCGCAAGCTGCGCGAGGCGCAGGAGTCGGCCGCGCCGGAGGAACTCATCGGCCAGTTCGGGGTCGGCTTCTACTCGACCTTCATGGTGGCCGACAAGGTGACCCTGCTGACCCGCAAGGCCGGCGAGCACGACGGCACCCGGTGGGAGTCGAGCGGCGAGTCGACCTACACGATCGAGACGGTCGAGGGCGCACCCCAGGGCACGTCGGTGACGCTGCACCTCAAGCCGGAGGACACCGAGGATCACCTGTTCGACTACACGGCCGAGTGGAAGATCAAGGAGATCGTCAAGCGCTACTCGGATTTCATCGCCTGGCCGATCCGGATGCAGGTCGAACGCACCAAGCCCGCCGAGGGGGAGGGGTCCGTCGCCGAAGTGGTCCGCGAGACGGAGACCCTGAACTCGATGAAGGCGCTGTGGGCGCGCTCGAAGGACGACGTCTCCGCGGAGGAGTACAGCGAGTTCTACAAGCACGTCAGCCACGCGTGGGACGAGCCGCTCGAGGTCGTCCCGATGAAGGCCGAGGGCACATTCGAATACCAGGCGCTGCTGTTCATCCCGTCGCAGGCGCCGTTCGACCTGTTCATGCGCGAGCGCAAGACCGGGATCCACCTCTACGTCAAGCGCGTGTTCATCATGGACGACTGCGAGGAGCTGATCCCGGAGTACCTGCGGTTCGTCAAGGGCGTGGTCGACGCCCAGGACCTGTCGCTCAACGTCTCGCGCGAGATCCTGCAGCAGGACAGGCAGATCCGCGCGATCCGCCGGCGGCTCACCAAGAAGGTGCTGTCCACGATCCAGGACATGGCGACCACCGAGAAGGAGAAGTACCGGACCTTCTGGTCGCAGTTCGGCCGGGTCCTCAAGGAGGGTCTGCTCTCGGATTTCGACAACCGCGACACCCTGCTCGCCGTGTCCTCCTTCGAGTCCACGCACAGCGAGGACTCGACGACGACGCTCGCCGAGTACGTCTCGCGGATGAAGGAAGGCCAGGACGAGATCTTCTACATGACCGGCGAGTCCCGGCAGCAGATCGAGAGCTCCCCGCACATGGAGGCCTTCCGCGCCAAGGGCTTCGAGGTGTTGCTGCTCACCGACCCGGTCGACGAGATGTGGGTGGGGTCCGTGCCCGAGTTCGAGGGCAAGCCGTTCCAGTCGATCGCCAAGGGCGAGGTGGATCTCGGTACCGAGGACGAGAAGAAGGCCGCCGAGGCCGAGCGTGAGGAGCGGGAGAAGGAGTACGCCGACCTGCTGTCGTGGCTCGGCGAGACGCTCGACGAGCACGTGAAGCAGGTGCGGCTGTCGTCGCGGCTGACCACGTCGCCCGCATGCCTCGTCGGCGACACGTTCGCCATGTCGCCCGCCCTCGAACGGATGTACCGGGCGTCGGGCCAGCCCGTCCCGCACACCAAGCGCATCCTCGAGCTCAACCCGGACCACCCGTTGGTCACGGCGCTGCGCGACGCGCGCGCCCGGCACGCCGACGACCCGACGCTCGGCGAGACCGCCGAGTTGCTGTACGGCACCGCGCTGCTCGCCGAGGGCGGCGAACTCGACGACCCGGCGGCGTTCGCCCGTCTGCTCGCCGATCGCCTCGCACGCACGCTGTAACCGCTCACCCCTTCCGGCCGAATGTCACATCGCGTCGATCGAATCGACGTGGTGTGACATTCGGTCCGTGCGTGGTGAGGGTGCGGCGACCCGATAGGCTCACACCATGGCCGGCGTGGACGGGGTGTTGTTCGATATCGAGGGCGTGATCGTGACGTCGTGGGAGCCCGTGCCGGGCGCCGCCGAGGTGCTTGCCGGGCTCCGCGAGCGTGGGGTGCATCGGGCCTTCCTGACCAACACCACGTCGCGGACCTGCGCGCAGATCGCCGAGAGCCTCACCGGGCTGGGCATGCCGGTCGAGCCCGCCGAGATCGTGACGGCCGCGTCCCTCACCGCCGAGTACCTGCGCCAGACCTACCCGGACCGGCGCTGCTGGGTGCTCAACCACGGCGACGTGGAGGCGGACCTCGAGGGCATCGTGCGCGACGAGGACGATCCCGAGGTGGTCGTGCTCGGCGGGGCCGGGCCGGAGTTCAGCCACCGCGCCCTCAGCCGCGTCGCCGAGCTCATGCTCGACGGGGTGCCGGTGGTCGCGATGCACCGCGGCTCCACGTGGCAGTCCGCGGACGGCCTGCGCATCGACACCGGCGTGTACCTGCCCGGTCTCGAGGAACTCACCGGGCAGACCGTCGTCGCGGTCGGCAAGCCGTCGATGCGGGGCTTCCTCGCCGCGGCCGAGCTGATGGGCACCGAACCGGACCGGATGGCCGTGGTGGGCGACGATCTCCACGCGGAGGTCATCCCCGGCCAGCGCCTCGGCATGACGGGAATCCTGGTGCGCACCGGCAAGTTTCGGCAGTCGGTGCTCGACCTCGCGGTCGAGCGTCCCGATCGGGTGATCGATTCGGTCGCCGCCCTGCCGGAGCTCCTCGACACGCTGTGACGCCGTCTCGCCCCGGGCGGGTGTGACCGGTACCCTCGCCGCCGGGGGAGTCGCCCCCGTCCGGGCATCCGAGCCCAGCGAGTCCCGGCCCAGCGCAGAGGAGACCTTGTTGTCCATCCGATCCATCCGTGCCGTCGTAGTCCCCCGCCGCCTCCTCCGGGCCGGTGTCGTCGCCGCTCTCGGCGTCGCGTCGGCCGCCCTGCTCGGCGTGGGTACCGCGACGGCGGCGCCGGTGACGTGCGTGTCGCCGCCGTCGGCCAACGAGATCCTGGTCTCCGACGCCGCCAGCTGCGGCGCGACGGCCGCCGAGGGCGGCACGGCCCACTCCTTCGCCTCCGAGAGCGGCACCGCGGTGTCGGCGGCGCAGACGGCCGGCGCGGCCGAGGCCCACGCGACGGGGTTCGGGACCGCCCTGAGCGGCGCCCAGAACGGTGGCCGCTCCTACGCGTACGCCCTCGGCGGCGGACTGAGCCATTCCTCGGCGCAGGGCCCGGTGACGACGGTGTCGGTCGCGGGCTGGGGATCGGGGGCGACGGCCGATCCGACCGGGGTGACCTGCGTCGGCCCGCAGTCGTTCGCCGTCAACACGGCCACCGGTCAGTGGTGCGCCGTCGGAGTCGGTTCCACGCGTCGCTGAGAACACACCGCAGCGGTCTTGCGCGACGGGGGTGGCGGGTGCTCCAGACCTTGCACTCGCCACCCTTGAGTGCTAAGAATGCTCTTGGCACTCGCAACACGTGAGTGCCAGGTCGGGACGGTGAGGCCGGGAATATCGACACCCCTGGTCGTCCGTCGCGGGCACTGCTTCCGGCCGAAGGCGTACATGGGGCGACCCGACGAGCGGTCGCCCTGCGTGTCACCCCCATATCCGGAGGATCACTTCGCAATGGCCAAGATCATCGCGTTCGACGAAGAGGCCCGTCGCGGCCTCGAGCGGGGCCTGAACAGCCTCGCCGACGCTGTCAAGGTGACGTTGGGGCCCAAGGGTCGCAACGTCGTGCTCGAGAAGAAGTGGGGCGCCCCCACGATCACCAACGATGGTGTGTCCATCGCCAAGGAGATCGAGCTCGAGGACCCGTACGAGAAGATCGGCGCCGAGCTGGTCAAGGAAGTTGCCAAGAAGACGGACGACGTCGCGGGTGACGGCACCACCACCGCCACCGTGCTCGCCCAGGCGCTGGTGCGCGAGGGTCTGCGCAACGTCGCCGCCGGTGCGAACCCCCTCGGCCTCAAGCGCGGCATCGAGAAGGCCGTCGAGGCCGTCACTGCCAAGCTGCTCGACACCGCCAAGGAGGTCGAGACCAAGGAGCAGATCGGCGCCACCGCCGGCATCTCCGCGGGCGACCCCGCGATCGGTGAGCTGATCGCCGAGGCCATCGACAAGGTGGGCAAGGAAGGCGTCATCACCGTCGAGGAGTCCAACACCTTCGGCCTGCAGCTCGAGCTGACCGAGGGCATGCGCTTCGACAAGGGCTACATCTCGCTGTACTTCGCCACCGACGCCGAGCGTCAGGAGGCCGTGCTCGAGGACGCCTACATCCTGCTCGTGTCGGGCAAGATCTCGACCGTCAAGGACCTGCTGCCGCTGCTGGAGAAGGTCATCCAGTCCGGCAAGCCGCTGGCGATCATCGCCGAGGACGTCGAGGGTGAGGCTCTGTCCACCCTGGTCGTCAACAAGATCCGTGGCACCTTCAAGTCGGTCGCCATCAAGGCCCCCGGCTTCGGTGACCGCCGCAAGGCCCAGCTCGCCGACATCGCCATCCTCACCGGTGGCGAGGTCATCAGCGAAGAGGTCGGTCTCTCCCTCGAGACCGCCGGTCTCGAGCTGCTCGGCCGTGCGCGCAAGGTCGTCGTCACCAAGGACGAGACCACCATCGTCGACGGTGCCGGCGACGCCGACGCCATCGCCGGTCGCGTGAACCAGATTCGCGCCGAGATCGAGGCGTCGGACTCGGACTACGACCGCGAGAAGCTGCAGGAGCGTCTGGCCAAGCTGGCCGGCGGCGTTGCGGTCATCAAGGCCGGTGCCGCCACCGAGGTCGAGCTCAAGGAGCGCAAGCACCGCATCGAGGATGCCGTCCGCAACGCCAAGGCTGCGGTCGAGGAGGGCATCGTCGCCGGTGGTGGCGTCGCGCTGCTGCAGGCCGCGCCGGTTCTGGACGACCTGAAGCTCGAGGGTGACGAGGCCACCGGTGCCAACATCGTCAAGGTTGCCCTCGAGGCCCCGCTGAAGCAGATCGCCTTCAACGCCGGCCTCGAGCCCGGCGTCGTCGCCGAGAAGGTCCGCAACCTGCCCGCCGGCCACGGCCTCAACGCCGCCACCGGCGAGTACGAGGACCTGCTGGCTGCCGGCATCAACGACCCGGTCAAGGTCACCCGCTCGGCGCTGCAGAACGCGGCGTCCATCGCGGCCCTGTTCCTGACCACCGAGGCTGTCGTCGCCGACAAGCCGGAGAAGGCCGCCGCTCCCGCCGGCGACCCGACCGGCGGCATGGGTGGCATGGACTTCTGATCCACGCCCGACCGTCTTCGAGGCCCGGTTCCACTTCGGTGGGGCCGGGCCTCGTGGCGTCGAGGGCTCGGCCCGGGCCGAGCGGCGGGGAGCGCAGGCCCCGGCGTGCGCGAAGTTCCGCCGGGTGCAGGAATGCCTACCGCCGCCGGGAAATCGGGGAAATGTTCCGCCGCGCCGAGTGCTGGAGTGCAGTTCGGGGCGGCCGCGCGGCGCTTCCCGGGCGGCCGGGGACGCAATTCTTTTCGTTAAACATTCCGTTTTTCCGCACTCGCAATGCGGAAATCTTCGCGTTCCGGAATTTTCCGCTCTGCACCTGCATAAATGCCGCGGAAATGCATCGAGA
This sequence comes from Rhodococcus sp. M8, assembly GCF_015654185.1. Lineage (NCBI taxonomy): Bacteria > Bacillati > Actinomycetota > Actinomycetes > Mycobacteriales > Nocardiaceae > Rhodococcus > Rhodococcus sp. M8. The sequence goes on along the minus strand of NZ_CP064065.1, from coordinate 2,160,771 downwards.
ACAAGGCTGCATTTCCGGGGTGTGAATTGTCTCACGCCCTGAATTCGCCGGCTCGCAGCGCACAATTCGCGGGGCCCGTGCCACACTCGGAATTGTGATCGGGAACGATCCGGTCGCGTGCAGAAGCGGCGGGCCGGAAATTCCGGCCGGTCGAGAAACACGAGACAAAGGAGTCGGACAATGCTCGGATCCGTTCAGGACATTCTCAACCTCCTGCTGGAGACCTTCGGTGACTTCACCGACATCCTCGGCACGGGCAGCGCGGAGGCCGGTGAGACCACCCAGCAGGCCGTGAGCTGATCGTCGGCCCGAGAGGGAGTCGGAGGGTTTCCCTTCTCGAGCTGCCTCGATCCACAGCACTCGGCCGCAGCGGCACACGTCGTCGCTGCGGCCGAGTGCCGTCCGGGGTTTCCGGTGTGACCGGCCCGTTCCCATCGAGGGGTGATTTTTCCGATTTCTGCGTTCTCGACTCGTGACATGTTGTAACAATGGCGTCGCGGTCGCAGTTCCAGGCCGCGCATCCGTGACACCGACGAAATCAAGGAGGAGTCGCCATGGGGTCTCTCGCGGACATCATCGGCTGGGTACTCGAGAATTTCGATCTGCTGGAGGTTCTGGACTCGCTGAGCGCTGGCGACGACTAGCAGCCACCCACCACCTGGACGGAGAAGATCATGATCGGCAGCCTGCTCGACCTCATCACGCCCATCCTCGAACTGATCGCCGACCTCGGCTCCGGCAGCACGGACTAGTCCCGGGCCCGAGACCGCAGTCGAATCGCAGCCGCAGCCGCAGGATCTCCTGCCGCTGTGGCTGCGGTCGTGAGGTGTCCGGCCGGTTCACACCGCCACGGCCGCGGCGACCGCACGCTTCGCCAGCCGCGCCGCGATCGCGGCACACACCAGCAGCTGGATCTGGTGGAACAACATGAGCGGCAGGACGATCAGCCCGATCGGCTGGCCCGGGAACAGCACCGTCGCCATCGGCAGGCCCGTGGCGAGCGACTTCGTCGAGCCGCAGAACAGGATCGTCGCGCGGTCCTCGTAGGAGAAGCCCAGGCGCGGTGCGCCGAACCACGTGATCGCCAGGACCAGCGCGAGCAGCACGAGGCACACGCCCACGAGGGCGAGCAGCCGCGCGGGCGACAGGCTCGACCAGATGCCCTCGTTCATGCCGCGGCTGAACGCGACGTACACGACGAGCAGGATCGAACCGCGGTCGACGATCTTCAGCGGCCTGCCGTGGGCCTTGACCCACCCGCCGATCCAGCGGCGCACGAGCTGGCCCGCGAGGAACGGAACCAGCAGCATGAGCACGATGTCGAGCACCGCAGAGGCGCTGAACGTCACGCCCTGCGTGGTCATCGTCAGCGCGACGAGCAGGGGCGTGACGAAGATGCCGAGCAGGCTCGACGCGCTGGCGGAGACGACCGCCCCCGGGATGTTGCCCCGCGCCACCGAGACCAGCGCGATCGACGACTGCACCGTCGAGGGCAGCAGGCACAGGTAGAGGACGCCGAGATACAACGGCTCGGTCAGGACCTCCGGCACGAGGACCTTCGTCGCCAGACCGAGCAGCGGGAACACCGCGAACGTGGTGGCGAGGATCGTCAGGTGCAGGCGCCAGTGCTTGAGGCCTTCGAGGGCCTCGTGCGTGGACAGGCGAGCCCCGTAGAGGAAGAACAGCAGGCCGATGGCGATCTTCGAGGCCCACGTGACGGCGGTCAGGGCCGTGCCCTCGGCCGGCAGCAGCGCCGCGATCGCGACGGTGGCGAGGATGCCGACGAGGAAGGGGTCGAGGCGTCCGAGCACGGGGATCCTGGAGAACATGAGTCGACGCTAGGCCACCGCACGCCCATCCAGGAAACCGATCACCGCGATTACTGTCATCACGAATCGTGATTGAATACCGGGGTGTTCGATCCCGTCCACTTGCGCAGCTTCCTGGCCGTGGAACGCGCCCGCAGCTTCACGCTCGCCGCGCGACGGCTCGGCCTGCGCCAGTCCACGGTCAGTCAGCACGTCGGCAAGCTCGAGCAGGCCGCCGGCCGCCGGCTGTTCCTGCGGGACACGCACGCGGTCGATCTCACCGCCGACGGCGCAGCCATGCTGGGCTTCGCCCGGGACATCCTCGATCGGCACGACGCGGCCCGGCGGTACTTCTCGGAGTCGCCGATCAGCGGGCGGCTGCGCTTCGGGGCCTCGGAGGACCTGGTGCTGCACGAACTGCCCGCCATCCTCGCGGAGTTCCGGCGCAGTCATCCCCGGGTGGATTTCGAGCTCACCGTCGCGCTGAGCGAGGACCTGCATCGGCGCCTCGACGACGGGGACCTCGACCTGGTCTTCGGCAAGCGCCGGCCGGGGGAACGACACGGGGAGCTGATCTTCCGGGACCGGCTGGTGTTCCACGCCGCACCGGACTTCGTGGTCGAGCCCGACGGGCCGATCCCGCTGGTGACGTATCCGCCGCCGGCGCTGACCCGCGAGATCGCCCTCGACACGCTCCGGCGCGCCGGACTCGGAGCGCGCATCACCTGCACCACCGACAGCCTCAACGGCCTGCGCGCAGCCGTCCTCGCCGGGCTCGGCGTCGTGCTCCACGCTGCCCGGCTGCCGCCGGCGGGGCTCGTTCCCGTGCGCGCGGGACGACTGCCCGACGCGGGGGAGGTCGAGTTCGTGCTGCTGGCGCGGCGTTCGGTCCTCAACGAACCCGAGCGGGCACTGCGTGCCGTGATCCTCGCGAACGCCGACCGGCTCGGCCGGGACGGCTGACCGTCGTTGCGCGCGGCGTGCGCCCGTTCCGGCCGGCGGAGCGGGCGCACGCCGCGGGGGAGAGCGGTGAGCTCGTCCCTCTCACTCGGGCAGCAGCATCCACAGCGCCAGGTAGACCAGCGCCGCACCGCCTCCGGTGACGAACGCGGCGACCACCACACCGGCGCGGACGAGGTTGACGTCGATGCCGAAGTATTCGGCGAGACCGCCGCACACGCCACCGAGCATGCGCTGCGAGCGGGAACGGGCGAAGGGACGGGGACCGGGGGTGCTGTTCTCGAATGTCATGCGACAAGCGTGCCGCCGCGGGCCTGCCGGCCACATCGGGTGACGCCCCGATTCCTACCCTGATCTTTCGTCTCGGGGTTCGTCCTCAGCGGCGCTTGGCGAGCGTCTTCTTGAAGATCACCAGGGGCAGCAGCATCCGGGCGATCAGCGCGACGGCCCACACGATCACCGTCGCGAGGATCCAGGTCGCCGCGCCCCGGATCTGCAGGCCGTCGCTGACGAGCGAGGTGACGATCAGCGCCACCAGCGTCGAGATGAGCGCGCTGCTGCCCAGGAGCGCAGGGGTCTTGGTCACCGCCAGCTGACGCAGCAGGGGGTCGACGAGCATCGCGGCCACGGTGAACAGGACGACGGCGATGACGAAGGCGACGCCGTCGAGCGTCATGCCGGGCAGGACCCAGGCACCGACGAGCAGCGCCAGAGCGTTGGCGAGCAGTGCGACGACCGCGGACGCGAGCAGACGGACCATGCCAGGAGACTAGTCCCCACCGGCCGGGAGGGTGAACCGACAAGCCGACGAGGCGGGCCGGAATCCCGGCCCGCCTCGAGGCGCCGGATCGTCGGCGCGGCGCGAGAACTCGTCAGATGCAGACCACCGCCAGGCCCACGCCCCGCCAGACCTGCGTCTCGACGCGCTCGAACTCGTCCTTGTCGTGGTTGTACCGCATGTCGATCTCGGTGCGGTAGCCCCTGTCGCGCTGTTCGGTGACGTGGCAGTCGCCGGATGCCGTGCCGGCGCGGTTGACCACGCCGTACGGCACGCCCTGCGCCTCGAGCGCGGCCCGGGCGCTGTATTCGCTCATGCCGACCACGTTCGGAGCCGGCTGGGCCGCCGCCGCGGTCCCGGCGCCCAGCAACACCGACGCGGCCGCCGCGCACACGGCCGCGGTGACGGAGGTGCGCAGCAAACCCCTTCCACGGCGGGATCTTTCGGGAACGGAGTGGGAACTGCTCGTGGTGGATGTCATGCCTTTCAGCGTGCCGACCGGCGGGCCGGCTCCACATCGGGTGACGCCCCGATCCCTACCCTGATCTTTCGTCTCGGGGTTCGCGCGCCGTGTGCTCCGTAGGATCTGTGCATGGCCGGACCGACGCGTGTGGCGCTCGCCCTGGGCAGCGGGGGTGCCCGCGGCTACGCCCACATCGGCGTGATCGAGGTGCTCGAGGAACGCGGCTTCGACATCACCGGGGTGGCGGGCTCGTCCATGGGCGCGCTCGTCGGCGGGCTGTACGCGGCGGGCAAGCTCGACGACTACACCCGCTGGGCGACGTCGTTGACCCAGCTCGACGTGCTGCGCCTGCTCGACGTGTCGCTGTCCGCGCCGGGCGCCATCCACGCCGAGAAGATCCTCGACAAGGTGCGCGAGATCCTCGGCGACACCCCCATCGAGGGGCTGCGGATCCCGTATACGGCGGTCGCGACGGACCTGGCCGCCGGTCGGTCCGTGTGGTTCCAGCGCGGCCCCGTCGACGTGGCGATCCGCGCCTCCATCGCGATCCCCGGCGTGATCACCCCGTACGTGCTCAACGGGCGGGTGCTCGCGGACGGCGGAATCCTCGATCCGCTGCCACTCGCCCCGATCCTCGCCGCCGGTGCCGACGTCACCATCGGTGTCAGCCTCGGGGCGGAGGAGCGCGACGTCGAGGGCGGCGCCCCGGCCCACGCGAGTGCGGAGCCGCGACCGGTCGACGAGTGGATCGGCCGCTTCCGCCGCAGCGCCGCGCAACTGCTCGAGCGCGACGTCGTCCGCTCGGTGGTCGGTCGCTTCGGCAGCGGGCAGGTGGCACGCAGCGATGCCGTGGAGGACGTGGCGCCCGAGGAGACCGAGGTCGTCGACGATCCGGTACCGGTCCCGAAGCTCAGCCGCTTCGAGGTGATGAACCGTTCGCTCGATCTGATGCAGTCGGCCCTCGCCCGGTATCAGCTCGCCGGGTACCCGCCGGACGTGCTCATCCGCGTCCCTCGCAAGTCGGGACGCAGCCTCGACTTCCACCGTGCGGCCGAGATGATCGCGCTCGGCCGCAGCCTCACGGAGTCCGCCCTCGACGCCGCGGGGCTCGGCGTCGCGCCGGTCGCCGAACCGGCTGACCCGGACACCGGAACCGCCTAGGCTGAGCCGGTGGAGACCGTACCGATCCAGCTGCCGGGCGGCACGACGACGCCGGTCCGCCTGTTTCCCGGTCCGGAACACCCGGCCCGCATCGACGCGCCACGGCCCGTGGTGGTGATCCTGCCCGGCCTCGGGATCCCGGCGGGCTACTACGAGCCCGTCGCCGAGGCGCTCACCGGGCACGGGTTCGACGCCGCGCTCTGCGAGCTGCCCGGGCAGGGCGACAGCCGCCCCCGTCCCGGACCCGACAGCGACTACGGCTACCAGGAACTGGTGGCCGTCGACCTGCCGGCGATGTTCGAGGTGGTGCACGAACGGTTCCTCGACTCCACCCCGTACCTCCTGGGGCATTCGATGGGCGGTCAGCTCGGGGTGCTCTATGCCTCCCGCAATCCCGGACGCCTCGGCGGGCTGATCCTCGTCGCCGCGGGCACCCCCTACTACCGTCACCACGCGGGCATCCGCGGGCCGGGTCTGCTCCTCGGGTCCGCGGCGATGTCGATCACCGCGAGCGTGGCCGGGTTCTGGCCCGGCGATCGGCTCGACGTCGCCGGTTTCGGCCGCCAGTCCCGGCTGCTCATCTCGGACTGGGCGCGCCTGGCCCGCAGCGGACGTTTCGAGCCCCGCGGCGCCGACGTCGACTACGAGCGGCGGCTGGCCGAGCTGAGCCTGCCGGTCCTGTCGGTCACCGTCGAGGGCGACGACATGACGCCCGTCCCCGCCGCCCGGCACCTGCTCGAGAAGATGCCCGCCGCGGACGTGACGACGTGGCACCAGTCCCGGCCGCTGGGGCACAACGGGTGGATCCGCGACAACACGGACACCGTCGACCGCATCGCCGCCTGGTTGAAGGACCGGTGAGCGCGGCCTCCTACCGGGACAGCATGCGCTCGAGGAACGTGAACGTCAGTGCCGCCTTGAACGCGGCCTGGGCGTTGTCCGCGGCACCGCCGTGCCCGCCCTCGATGTTCTCGTAGTACCAGACCTCGTGCCCCTGTTCCTCGAGCCGGGCCACCATCTTCCGGGCGTGACCGGGATGCACCCGGTCGTCCCGGGTCGAGGTGGTGATCAGGATCGGCGGGTACGCCGCGTCCGGGTCGGTGTTCTGGTACGGCGAGTACTCGCGCAGGAAGGCCCACTCGTCGGGGTCGTCGGGGTCGCCGTACTCGGCCATCCACGACGCCCCGGCGAGCAGCAGGTGATACCGCTTCATGTCCAGCAGCGGCACCTGGCACACGATCGTCCCGAACAGTTCGGGGTAGCGGGTGAGCATCACGCCCATGAGCAGACCGCCGTTGCTGCCGCCCTGGATGCCGAGCCGGTCGGCGGTGGTGATGCCGCGCGCGACCAGATCCCGCGCCACCGCGGCGAAGTCCTCGAACACCCGGGGCCGGTTCTCCTTCAGCGCCTGGGTGTGCCACTGCGGCCCGTACTCTCCGCCGCCGCGGATGTTGGCGATCACGTAGGTGTACCCGCGTTCGAGCCACGCCAGGCCCACGCCGCCGCTGTACGCCGGCACCATCGAGTTCTCGAATCCGCCGTAGCCGTACAGCAGGGTCGGCGCCGGGGACGAGGTGTTGCGGCCCACCACGAAGTACGGAACCTGGGTTCCGTCGTCCGAGGTGGCGAAATACTGTGTGACGGTCACGTTCTCGGCGTCGAAGAACGCCGGGGCCTGCTTGATCGACTCCAGCGGGCTGCCGACCGTGCCGGACAGCAGCGTCGCGGGCACGGTGAAACCGCTGGAGTTGAGGAAGAATTCGTCGCTCTCGAGCGGGTCGACGTCGATCACGGAGGTGGAGGTCGCGGCCGGCACGTCCTCGAGGGGCCGATCGGTCCACCCGTCCGCTGCCGGGGTGAGCATCCGCACCTCGGTCTGCACGTCGCGCAGCGCGACCACCAGCAGGTGGTTCCGCGTCCAGGCGTACTGTTCCAGCGAGGTGTGCGCGTCCGGGGCGAACAGCACCGTCATCTCGCGCGACCCGGCCAGGAACTCGGGGTAGTTCGCGGCCAGCAGGGTGCCCGCCGGATGTCCGAGCCACGGCGACCGGGTCCTGATCAGCAGGTGGTCGCGGTACACGGAGACCTTCGCGTCGTCCGGGGCCTCGATCCGGACGAGCTCCCCGTCGGGCCGCAACTCGAAACGGTGCGACGTGTAGAAGTCGATCGCGCGCTCGACGAAACTGCGCTCGAAGCCGGGGGTGCGGTCGTACCAGGCGGAGACGGCGACGTCGGACTTGTCGCCCTCGTACACCGTTTCGGCCGCGGACAGCGGGGTACCGCGGCGCCAGCGCTTGGCCAGGCGCGGATATCCGGAGTCGGTGAGCGAGCCGTCGCCGAAATCGGTGCCGACGTACACGGTGTCCGCATCGATCCAGCCGATGTCGGTCTTCGCCTCCGGCACCGTGAAACTGTCCGGCCCGTCGACGAACTTCCGTGATTCCACATCGAACTCGCGGATCACGGTGGCGTCGGCGCCGCCGCGCGACAGGCCGATCAGGGCCCGGGACTGGTCGGGCCGCAGCACCTGCGCGCCCGACCACACCCAGTTCTCGCCCTCCGCCTCGGCGACCGCATCGAGGTCGACCAGCACGTCCCAGTCCGGGGCGTCGCGCAGGTACTGCTCCATGGTGGTGCGCCGCCACAGACCGCGCACGTGCCGAGCGTCGCGCCAGTAGTTGTACAGGTACTCGCCCCGACGCCGCGCGTACGGAATGCGCGCGTCGGTGTCGAGGACCTCCCGGATCCGGGACTGCAGCGTCTCGAACGCCTCGGTGCGGGTGTACTCGTCGACGGTGCGGTCGTTGTGCGCGCGCACCCACCCGAGTTGCTCGTCGCCGGTGACGTCCTCGAGCCAGAGGTACGGGTCGTTCGTGTCGTCGGTCATCTGGTGTTCGGCGCGGATACTCCCTCGTGCACGGGGGAGAGAAAGCGCCGTCCTCCTCTCGAGGGGTGTGAGGGTGTCGGGGAAACCTGTCGGTGGGTCCGGTTGGCGTGCCCGGTATGGGGGTCGAGGTGGTGCGCTACAACTACCGGTTGCGGCCGGGCAGTATCGCCGAACATGCACTGATGCAGGAGTGGCATCGTTGCCGATTCCTGTGGAACGAGGCGGTGCACCAACACAAGGCCGGTGGCAGGCCTACGTTCGGGAAGCTGGCCAAGCAGTTGACCGAAGCGCGGAAACGCTCGTCGTGGTTGCGGGACGGTTCCCAGGTGGCGCAGCAGCAGACGCTGCGAACCTACGCACAAGCGTTGGAGGCATCCTTCACGGTGCAAGGGCGTGGCCGCCCCAGAGGCAAGTCGCGGAAGACGACGTCGCCGTCGCTCGAGTACACCCGGCGCGGCTTCCGGATCCGGGACGGGCGGTTGGTGCTCGCCAAGGGTGTCAGCATCCCGGTGGTGTGGTCGCGGGAGTTGCCGTCGGAGCCGTCGAGTGTGCGCATCACCCGCGATTCGTTGGGGCACTGGTACGCCTCGTTCGTGGTGACCCGCGAGGTGGAACCGGCACCGGGAGCCCCGGGCGGTTCCGGGATCGGTGTGGATTGGGGTGTGGCCCGGACCGCGACGACCACCGACGAGAGATTCGACCTGTCCTACGGTGGGCATCGGAAACGCTGCGCGGCGGAGCCGGCGAAAGCCCAACGGAAGATGGCGCGCCGCCGCGGGAAGGGCCACCCGCCGTCGAAGGGCTACCGGCGCGCCCGCCCACACGTGGCGAAGATCGTGACGAAGGCCGCGCGCCGGAACCGGCACGAGGCGCGGGTGTGGGCGAAACGTGTGGTCGACAACCATGAGTTGATTGCGGTGGAGGATTTCCGGCCGCGGTTTCTGGCGAGGTCGACGATGGCTCGTCAGGCCGCGGACGCGGCGATCGGGTCGGCGAAACGGGAGTTGATCGAGCGGGGCAGGCGGGCCGGCCGGAAGGTGGTGATGGTGCGGCCCGCGTACACGACCACGACGTGTTCGAGGTGTTTCGCGAGAACCAAGCAGCGTCTCGAACTCGCAGAACGGATCTTCCGGTGCCAGGGCTGCGGCTATATCGCATGCCGGGACCGGAACGCTGCCAGAGTGGTTCCGGCTGTGGCGGAGCGTGGCCACACCGGTGTCGACGACGTCAGTCAATCGGATCACCTCCTTCGGGTCGGTGCTGCGGTTGCGGTCTGAGCTGGGAATCTCCTGCCTTCAGGCAGGAGAGGCGTTGAGGGCAATTGTTACCCATCCGGCCCCGGGCGACCCGGTGGGGACCGCGGCGCGCGACGCAAACGCCGCACCCGCCACACTGGCGGCATGCAGCTCCACCCCTCCGACGCCCAGCGGGACTGGCTCGACGACCGCGTCCGCAGCGACCAGTTCCTGCTGTTCTGCTTCGAGGGGCCGGCCGGCGACCCCGACCGTCTGGTAGCGGAGCTGCGGCGACGGGCGTCGGCCGTCGTCGAGCTGCGGCTGCACGCCGTGGCGGTGCCGGGCGATCTGGACTATCCGTACTTGGCGACCGGGCCCGTCGGCGCCGACCGGTTCGTCGTGCACCGGCTGCCGGATCCGTCCTGGCCGGGCGTGCAGGAGGCCCTCGGTGAGCTGCTCACCGACCGGCTCGACATCCGGGCCTCGCCGTGGCGGCTGCACCTGGTGCCCGGCGTGACGGGGGCACCGCGTTGCGCCGCGGCCGCAACCGTTGTCGTGCTGCAGGTTTCGCACGCCTTCGCGGACGGGACTCGCGCGTCCGCCCTGGCCCGGGCGTTGCTGTCCGGCACCGCCCCCGCCGGCGACGGGGCCCCGGCCGGGCCGGAGGCGCCGGCGGTGCCGGTGATGCTGCTGCGGGCCGCGGCCCGGGTGCCGCTCCAGCTGGGCTCGCTGCTGGTGACGGGGGCACGCGCGGGTCGCGCCGAACGGGAACTGGCCGATCCGGCCGTCCCGCCGCCGACCCCGGGCTGCCCGCCGAGCGCCGTGAACACCGATCCCGGCCCGCGGCGTGCCGTGCGGACGATCGTGTGCCCGGCGACGGACCTGCGCACGGTGGGGACCGTGACCGTCGGTGCGCTGACCGCGATCGGGTCCGCGCTCGCCGAGTTCCTCGGCGACTTCCCGGCCGACCGGCTCGGCGCGGAGGTGCCCGTCTCCCTCGCCGGAAACGGGTTGTCGCGCAATGCCTACCGCAGCACCGGCGTCCGGCTGTTCGCGCACGTGTGCGATCCCCGTGAACGCGCCGCGGCCATCGCGGACGACCTGGCGCAGCGGCGGCGACGGATCACGCATCCGGCCATGGATCTGCGGGATCGTCCGCTCGCGCACGTCCCGGCCCCGCTGCTGCGGTTCGGGCTCGCCCGCGCCGACTTCGGCGCGGTGCCGCGGACCGTCACCGGCACTACGGTCGTGTCGAGCGTGTACCGCGGCGCCGGCGATCTGGTGCTCGGTGGCGCCGTCGTGCGCTTCACCGCCGGGTTCCCGGGCCTGTCGCCCGTCATGGGACTGACCCACGGCGTGCACGGGATCGGCGACGTGGTCACGCTGTCGGTCACGACCAGTCCGCAGGTGCTCGAGCCCGGGGAACTGGACCGGTACGAGACCGTGCTGCGTGCCGCCGTCGCGCAGGTGGCGCGCGCGTAGGGAAGGTGTGCCCGGACCGCCCCGGGCGCTGTCGAGCAACTGCTTGGTTCGGGACGGTTGCGACTGTAGCGTGCCGGTCGGAACCGGATCGACGAGGGAGTGACGATGGGTGTGTATGCGGTGACCGGTGCGGCGTCGGGGATGGGCCGGGCCGCCGCGGATCGGCTGCGGGCAGCCGGTCACACGGTGATCGGGATCGACCTGAAGGAGGGCGACGTCGTCGCCGACCTCTCGACCCCGGCGGGACGTTCCGACGCGGTGCGGCAGACCCTCGAGCGGGCCGGGAACCGGCTCGACGGTGCGGTCCTCGCCGCGGGCCTCGGTCCGGTGCCCGGCATGGAACAGGCCATCGCCCAGGTCAACGTCCGGGGCGTGATCGAGCTGCTCGAGGGGTGGCGGCCGGCGCTCGCCGCGACCGGCAACAGCAAGGTCGTCGTGTTCGGGTCGAATTCGACGACCACCACCCCGGCCGTCCCGATGTCGGCGGTGCGGGCGTTTCTCGCGGGCGACCTGGAGAAGGGCGTGCGGCGGGCGGGCCGGATCCGGCCGGCGGCCGCCCCGTTCACCTACGCCGCGTCGAAGATCGCCGTCACCCACTGGGCACGCCGGAACGCGGTGACCCCGGACTGGGCGGGGTCGGGGATCCGGCTGAACGTCCTCGCGCCGGGCGCGGTGGCGACGCCGTTGCTCGAGACTCAGCTCGCGAGCCCGGAAGGTAAGCGGGTCAGGAGTTTTCCGGTTCCGATCGGCGGGTTCGGTGATCCCGACCGGATCGCCGAGTGGGTGGGGTTCATGCTCTCGCCGGCCGCGGACTTCCTCGTGGGTTCCGTCGTGGTGGTCGACGGCGGCAGCGAGGCGTGGTTCCGTGCCGTCGACTGGCCGCGACCGGTGCCGGTGCGGAAGGTGCTGCGGTACGTGCGGCGGATGCGGAGCTTCCGCCGCTGAGGAAGTGCTTGCGCCCGAGGGGGCGGTTGTCGCGGGCGGCTCTCGATGTTCGTCGCGGCAGCGCCCCCCTCGCCCGCGGCAGTGTCCCCCCTTGCCTGCGGCAGTGTCCCCCCTTGCCTGCGGCAGTGTCCCCCCTTGCCTGCGGCAGTGTCCCCCCTTGCCTGCGGCAGTGTCCCCCTTGCCTGCGGCAGTGTCCCCCTTGCCTGCGGCAGTGTCCCCCTTGCCTGCGGCAGTGTCCCCCTTGCCTGCGGCAGTGTCCCCCTTGCCTGCGGCAGTGTCCCCCTTGCCTGCGGCAGTGTCCCCCTTGCCTGCGGCAGTGTCCCCCTTGCCTGCGGCAGTGTCCCCCTTGCCTGCGGCAGTGTCCCCCTTGCCTGCGGCAGTGTCCCCCTGCCTGCGGCAGTGTCCCCCTTGCCTGCGGCAGTGTCCCCCTTGCCTGCGGCAGTGTCCCCCTTGCCTGCGGCAGTGTCCCCCTTGCCTGCGGCAGTGTCCCCCTTGCCTGCGGCAGTGTCCCCCTTGCCTGCGGCAGTGTCCCCCTTGCCTGCGGCAGTGTCCCCCTTGCCTGCGGCAGTGTCCCCCTTGCCTGCGGCAGTGTCCCCCTTGCCTGCGGCAGTGTCCCCCTCGCCTGCGGCAGTGTCCCCCTCGCCTGCGGCAGTGTCCCCCTCGCCTGCGGCAGTGTCCCCCTCGCCTGCGGCAGTGTCCCCCTCGCCTGCGGCAGTGTCCCCCTCGCCTGCGGCAGTGTCCCCCTCGCCTGCGGCAGTGTCCCCCTCGCCTGCGGCAGTGTCCCCCTCGCCTGCGGCAGTGTCCCCCTCGCCTGCGGCAGTGTCCCCCTCGCCTGCGGCAGTGTCCCCCTCGCCTGCGGCAGTGTCCCCCTCGCCTGCGGCAGTGTCCCCCTCGCCTGCGGCAGTGTCCCCCTCGCCTGCGGCAGTGTCCCCCTCGCCTGCGGCAGTGTCCCCCTCGCCCGCGGCAGTGTCCCCCTCGCCCGCGGCAGTGTCCCCCTCGCCCGCGGCAGTGTCCCCCTCGCCCGCGGCAGTGTCCCCCTCGCCCGCGGCAGTGTCCCCCTCGCCCGCGGCAGTGTCCCCCTCGCCCGCGGCAGTGTCCCCCTCGCCCGCGGCAGTGTCCCCCCTCGCCCGCGGCAGTGTCCCCCCTCGCCCGCGGCAGCGTCCCCTCGGCCGCGCGATCACCCGCTCGACGCCGTGCGCCTGCCCGATTCGTGCCTCATGTCGGGGCTACCGGCAAGTAACCGGACCATCCGCAGACACGCCGGAGCGGCAGGTCTACCCTGTTTGTTCGTGACCTCACACTATGACGTCGTTGTCCTCGGAGCCGGTCCCGGTGGGTACGTCGCTGCTATCCGCGCGGCACAGCTGGGACTGAGTACCGCCATCATCGAGAAGAAGTACTGGGGTGGTGTCTGCCTGAACGTGGGCTGCATTCCCTCCAAGGCGCTTCTCCGCAATGCCGAACTGGCGCATCTCTTCACGAAAGAGGCCAAGACGTTCGGCATGTCGGGGGACGTGTCCTTCGACTTCGGCGCCGCCGTGGACCGCAGCCGCAAGGTCGCGGACGGCCGCGTCAAGGGCGTGCACTTCCTGATGAAGAAGAACAAGATCACCGAATACGACGGTGCGGGTTCCTTCGTCGATGCCAACACCATCTCCGTCGAGCTCAACAAGGGCGGGACCGAGACGGTGACCTTCGACAACGCGATCATCGCGACCGGTTCGGTCACCAAGCTGCTGCCCGGCACCGAGCTGAGCAAGAACGTGGTCACCTACGAGGAGCAGATCCTCACCCGTGAGCTGCCGGGCTCGATTCTCATCGTCGGTGCCGGTGCCATCGGTATGGAGTTCGGCTACGTGCTGGCCAACTACGGCGTGGACGTCACCATCGTCGAGTTCCTCGACCGTGCGCTGCCCAACGAGGACGCCGACATCTCCAAGGAGATCGCGAAGGCGTACAAGAAGCTGGGCGTGAAGATCATGACCGGTGCCGCGGTGCAGTCGATCGACGACGACGGCAACAAGGTGACCGTCGCGATCAAGGACAACAAGTCCGGCAACGTCGAGTCCGTCGTCGTCGACAAGGTCATGCAGTCGGTCGGGTTCGCCCCGCGCGTGGAGGGCTTCGGCCTCGAGAACACCGGTGTCGCCCTCACCGACCGCGGCGCCATCGCCATCGACGACGTGATGCGCACGAACGTGCCGCACATCTACGCCATCGGTGACGTCACCGCCAAGCTCATGCTGGCGCACGTCGCCGAGGCGATGGGCGTGGTCGCGGCCGAGACCATCGGTGGCGCCGAGACCCTCACCTTCGACGACTACCGGATGATGCCGCGCGCGACGTTCTGCCAGCCGCAGGTCGCCAGCTTCGGCCTGACCGAGGAGCAGGCGCGCGACGAGGGTTACGACGTCAAGGTCGCGACCTTCCCCTTCACCGCGAACGGCAAGGCCCACGGCCTCGGCGACCCCAACGGCTTCGTCAAGCTGATCGCCGACAACAAGCACGGGGAACTGCTCGGCGGCCACCTGATCGGCCCCGACGTCTCCGAACTTCTGCCCGAGCTGACCCTCGCGCAGAAGTGGGACCTGACGGTCAACGAACTGGCCCGCAACGTCCACACCCACCCGACGCTGAGCGAGGCGCTGCAGGAGGCCATCCACGGCCTCGCAGGGCACATGATCAACTTCTGATCCCAGCGCGTCGAAGATCCTCCGCACGGGCAGATCCCCGTTCGGATGTACCGGCCTCAGCCCGTGGCGACCGAAACGTCGCCGCGGGCTGTCGTCGTCTTCGGAGACGAAACCTGATTCGATACCCGTGACGCGGGGTACCTTCCCCCCATGGCGGAACGCGGCGCGCGACCCGAGGTACATCCGATTCGCAGGATGATGTTGCGTGCCGTGCGCCACCTGTTCACCCCCCTTCGTCCCGACGACTACCTCGAGATGATCAATCCCCTGTGGACCACCAGGGAGCTGCGGGGCCGGGTCGAGCGGGTGGTGCCCGAAGGTTCCCGTGCGGCGTCCGTGCTGATCCGTCCCGCGTACGAGTGGCAGGGGCACCGTCCCGGCCAGTACGTGCGGCTGGGGGTGATCATCGACGGCGTCTACCACTGGCGCGCCTATTCGCTGACCTCCGATCCCGAGCCCGAGGACGGGCTGATCAGCGTCACCCCGAAGGTGGTCGAGACCGGCGTGGTCTCGCCGCACCTGGTGCGCCGGATCCGGCCCGGCGACGTGGTGCGGCTCGGCGAGGTCGAGGGTGTGTTCACCCTGCCCGACCCGCTGCCGGGGAAGATGCTGTTCGTCAGTGCCGGTAGCGGTATCACGCCGATCATGAGCATGCTGCGCAGCCTGGACCACCGCGACGCCCTCGACGACGTCGTCCTGGTGCACTCGGCCCGTACCGCCGACGAGGTCATCTTCGCGTCCGTGCTGCGTGACCTCGATGCGCGTCGTCCCGGGTTCCGCCTGGTGCTGCGGCTCACCGCGGAGCAGGGCCGCATGACGCCGGCCGATCTGGACGAACTGTGCCCCGACTGGCGGGAGCGGGAGGCGTTCTGCTCCGGACCCGGCGAGATGCTCGATGCGTTCGTCGAGCACTGGAACGACCACGGTGATCCGAAAAAACTCCACATGGAGCGTTTCCAGCCGATCATCGGCGGGAATGCGGGGTCGGGTGAGGGCGGCACGGTCCACTTCCTCGACAGCGAGGCCGACGTCGAATGCGACGGCGGCACGCCGATCCTGGTGGCGGGCGAGAAGGCCGGCCTGCAGCTTCCGTACGGATGCCGGATCGGAATCTGCCATACCTGCGTGGGCACCCTGCGGTCGGGCAGGGTGCGGGACCTGCGCACGGACGAGGTCGCCGAACCCGTCGGCGCCGCGGTCCGCACATGCATCCACACCGCCGAAGGCGACATCGAAATCGAGCTGTGAACGAAAGGAACGCGAGATGACGACGGAGATCGAAAGTCCGCTCGCGCATCTGAGCGAGGAAACGCTCGAGGCATTGGCGAAGGAGTTCGACGCCATCCACGACCGGGTCTACGCCGACCTGGGGGAGCGCGACCGCCGCTACATCAAGACGGTGATCGCGACGCAGCGACAGCTCGCCGTCGCCGGCCGTGCCCTGCTGCTCGGCTCGGCGTCCAAGCCGGCGTGGGTCGCGGGCACCGCATGCCTCGGCATGGCCAAGATCCTCGAGAACATGGAGATCGGCCACAACGTCATGCACGGGCAGTGGGACTGGATGAACGATCCGGACATCCACTCGTCGGTGTGGGACTGGGACACCGCGTCGACCGCGGCGGGCTGGAAACACTCGCACAACTACATTCACCACACCTTCACCAACATCCGCGGCAAGGACAAGGATCTCGGGTACGAGATCATGCGGATCGACCCGCACCAGAAGTGGCATCCGGTCTACCTTGCGCAGCCGTTCTACAACGTGCTGCTCATGGCGTTCTTCGAGTGGGGCGTGGCGCTGCACGACCTCGATCTCGATGCGCTGTGGGCGGGGGAGAAGACCCCGGCGCAGGTGCTCGGCGAACTGAAGGGCATCGCAGGCAAGGCGCGGCGGCAATTCGTCAAGGACTACGTGGGCTGGCCCCTGGTCTCCGCCGGCGCGTTCGCCGCCGTGCAGCTGCTGTCGGGCGGACGGATTCCGCAGCCGGCCACCTCCCGGATCGGGCGCCGGCTGCGCGGACTCGGCCGCCTCGGGGGTGGCCGCGCGGCCGGCCGCCGGGCCGACCTCGTCGCCGACGTGCTCGACAAGGTCCTGCCGGGCGTGGAGAGGACGTTCCTCGCCACCCTGGCGGCGGACTTCACCGCCAACATCATCCGCAACGTGTGGTCGCACGCGATCATCTTCTGCGGCCACTTCCCGGACCAGACGTACACCTTCAGCCGGAAGGAGGTCGAGAACGAGAGCCGCGGCGGATGGTACGTCCGCCAGCTGGTCGGTGCGGCCAACATCGAGGGCAGCCCGCTGTTCCACGTGATCAGCGGGAACCTCGGCTACCAGGTCGAACACCACCTCTACCCCGACATGCCGAGCACCCGGTACTCCGAGGTGGCGCCCGAGGTGAAGGACATCTGCGAGCGGTACGGACTGCCGTACAACACCGGGCCCCTGTCCAGGCAGTGGGGCACCGTGCACCGGACGATCCTGCGCCTCGCGTTCCCCGGCGGCAAGCCGCGGCCGAAGCCCGGTCCGTATCGCAGCGCGGACGATCCGTCGTCACGGAAGCCGGCGACGAGCGAGGCCGCCCGGTTCCGCAGCCGACTGCCCGCGGACCATCCCGCAGCAGGCCCGGAGCACGAGCACGGTGGTGTGGAGGTCGAACTGCCGCCGCGCTGACGATCGTTGCTACGGCCGATGGGTTCGGTCGTACTCCGCTTGTGCCGCAAGCAATTCCGGCATGCTCGACTCGAGTAGCCCGATGAGGGCGCGCAGGTGCTCGGCTACCTGCGCGCCGAGCGGCGTGAGGCTGTACTCGACCTTGGGCGGAATGGTCGTTTCCACCCGTCGGTGGACGAGGCCGTCGCGCTCGAGCTGCTGCAGCGTCTGGGACAGCATGCGCTCGCTCACCCCGTCGACGTGGCGGCGCAGTTCACCGAACCGGTGCGGGCCCTCGCCCAGGGCGGCCAGGGCGAGCACGCCCCAGCGGCCGGTCGCGTTCTGCAGGACCTGCCGGGACGTGCACGCGCGGGCGAACACGTTCGCTTCGAGTGCGGGATCCGTCGTCACGCCCCCCAGCGTACATGTGCGAACACTTCGTGGCGTACTTACTTGATAGGTTGCACTTACGATTAGTAAGTGATTTGATGGCGGTGTTCCCGACTTCCGTTCTCGAGGAGATCTCATGACCATCGCCGTCACCGGTGCCACCGGGCACCTCGGCCACCACGTCGTCACCGCTCTGCTCGACCGCGGTGCCGAGCCGTCCGACGTCGTCGCGATCGTCCGCGACGCCGCGAAGGCTGCCGACCTCGCCGCCCGGGGCGTGCAGGTGCGCGTCGCCGACTACGGCGACCGGGACGCACTCGTCGCCGCCCTGGCCGGCGTCGACAAGCTCCTGCTGATCTCCGGAAGCGAGGTCGGCCGGCGGATTGCACAGCACACCAACGTCATCGAGGCCGCGAAGGCCGCAGGGGCCGGCCTCGTGGCCTACACCAGCGTCCTCGACGCGCAGCGCAGCCCCCTGGCCCTGGCCGCCGAGCACAAGACCACCGAGGACCTGCTCGCCGCCTCCGGCCTGGACGTCGTGCTGCTGCGCAACGGCTGGTACTGGGAGAACTATGCCGCAGCCGTCGACACGGCGAAGGCGACCGGCGCCCTGTTCGGCGCCGCCGGCACCGGCCGCGTCGCCGGTGCCGCCCGCAAGGACTACGCGGAGGCCGCCGCCGCCGTGCTGCTCGCCGGCGACCAGGTCGGCCGGATCTACGAACTCGGCGGCGACGAGCGCCTCACCTACGTGGAACTCGCCGACGTCCTGTCCGGGATCGTCGGCGTGCCCGTCGCCTACAAGGACCTGCCCCGGGACGAGTACACGAAGGTCCTCGAGAGCGCCGGGGTGCCCGCTCCGATGGCCGCTATCCTCGCGGACTCCGACGCGGGCATCGCCGTCGGCGCCCTCGACACCGACAGCGGCGACCTGCAGCGGCTCATCGGACGCCCGAGCACGCCGGTGGCCACGGCGCTGAGCCGGTAATCCACGCGGCGAACCGGAATCCGCCCACGACACAGCATGGGCAGATTCCGGCTCCGCGAGCGGATCCAGGTTGTCCACAGGCGGCCGCTTCATCCCCAGATGTGCCGGTGCGTCCCGATCTGCGCCGGCTCGACGCGGCGCATGCGCCACGCTCGGTCCATGACCGATCCCACAGCCCTGACCAGACGGGATCTACTGGCGCAGGGTGTCACCGACGACCGGCTCCGCGCCGCGCTGCGGACAGGCGACCTCGTCGCGCTGAAACGGGGCGTGTATCTGCGGCGGGCGGACGACGGCCCGCTCGACGACACCGGCCGGCACCGGATCCTGGCACGGCACGTCGGCTCGGGTCTCCGCCCGGGGGATGCGCTCAGCCACGTGTCCGCCGCCGTCCTGCTGGGCCTGGACGTGTGGAACGCGGATCTGCGCCGCGTACACGTCTCGCGGACGTCCGCGAGTGGGCGCAGGGTCACGTACCTCCACGTCCATGCAACCGACTGGTGCGACGGCGATGTCGTCACGCTCGACGGTGTCCGCGTCACCTCGGTGGCGCGCACCATCGTCGACCTCGGCCGGTCGCTGCCACTCGAGGAGGCGGTCGTCGCCGGGGACTCCGGACTGCGTGCCGATGCGTCCGCCCGCGACCGGTTGCCCGCAGTTCTCGCCGCGGCCCGTCACCGCACCGGGGTGTCCCGGGCCGCCGCCGTCGTGGACCTGCTCGACGGACGGAGCGAGAGTGTCGGGGAGTCGGTGTCGCGCCTGCGCATGGCGCGATTCGGCCTGCCTGTACCTGCCCTGCAACACGAGGTCGTGGCTCGGGACGGGCGCCGGTACCGCGTCGACTTCTTCTGGGAATCGCAGGGCGTCGTCGGCGAATTCGACGGTGCCGGGAAGTACGCCGACCGCCGCGACCTCGTCGCCGAGAAGCACCGCGAGGACGCTCTGCGTGACCTCGGCTTCGAGGTCGTGCGGTGGACATGGGCCGACCTGGAGCGGTTCGAGGTCGTCGCCCGGAGGTTCGCCCGGGCCGTCGCTCGAAGATCCACGCGCTGAACCGGAATCCGCCCACGACACAGCGTGAGCGGATTCCGGTTCAGCGCGGGAATTCAGCGAGTCCGGTAGGCCACCCAGCCGCCGAACTCGGTGATGTCGACGGCGTCCGCCGCGGCGTCGTGCGTGCAACCGAATCCGACGACCCACCGCCCGTCCGAGAGTTCGACGCTGGTCAGCGTCATCGGCGCGGGCAGCGCGGCCAGGAACCGGCCCAGGCCGGCCTCCGAGACCCGGAACACCTCGCCGGCGATCGGCGCGCCCCGGCCGGCGCCGTGGCGGACGAGACCGGGCTTCGGGGGAGTGGTGTTCAGCGCCGTCAGGCGGTACGCGTCGGACGTGTGGACCCCCTCGACGAACCGGGCACCGATCTCCTCGAGCTGGAAGTGCAACGGCTGGTCGCGCAGGTGCGCCCCGAACACCGCCAGCTCGACCCCGCCGGAGGCGAATCCCGGCGCGGCGACGCCCGTCAACCGCGCCGCGAGATCCACGGCGACCTGGTCGGCGAAGGCCGGCACCACGACCATCACCCCGAAGGGATGGCCCTCGGCGGTCGAGGCACCCGGTACCGCGACCGCGGCCATGTCGAGCAGATTGCAGAAGTTCGTGAATGTGCCCATCCGCCGGTTGATCCCGATCGGGTCGGACTGTACCGCCGCGATCGTGGGATGCTCGGTGGTCGTGGGCAGCAGCAGCCCGGCGAATCCGTCGAGGAGGTCCGCCGCGAACGCCTTGGCCTGGGTCAGGGTGTCGAGATCGGCCACCAGTTCGTGCGCCGCGGGGCGCTCCGCGGCCGCGACGATCGCCGCGACCGTCGGATCCGCCCCGGCGGGGTTCGTCGCCAGGAACTCTCCGACGGCCGCGTACCGCTGCGCGACGACGGCACCGTCGTAGAGCAGTGTCGCCGCGTCCAGCAGTGGCGAGACGTCGACCTCGGTCACGTCGAGTCCCGCCGCACGCCCTGCGGCGACGGTGCGCGCGAACGCCTCTCGATACTCGTCGCACAACTCGACGAGGTCCTCCGCGCGCGGCACCGCCACACGCGGCGTGGACGGCGCGGCGAACGGCACGTCCGACGGCCACCTCCGGGAGCGCGGGTCGCGCGGTTCCGGCCCGGCCATCACCTTCGCCGCCGTCACGGCCAGGTCGAGCGACGTGGCGAACACGGTGAGGCAGTCGTAGTCCACGCACGCCGGCACCACGCCGTGGGCCGGGATCACGCCGAGCGTGGCCTTGATGCCCACCAGTCCCTGCAGCGCGGCCGGAACCCGGCCGGATCCCGCGGTGTCCGTGCCGATCCCGATGTCCGCGATGCCCAGCGCGACCGCGGTCGCCGAGCCCGAACTCGATCCGCCCGATACGCGTTCGGGATCCCAGGAACAGCGCACCGCCCCGTACGGGCTGCGGGTGCCGACGAGTCCGGTGGCGAACTGGTCGAGGTTGGTCTTGCCCAGGATCACCGCACCGGCATCGACGAGGCGCGCGACGCCCGACGCGGTGTCCGTGGGGGTGTAGGCGAACTCGGGGCAGCCGGCCGTGGTGGGTAGTCCGGCGACGTCCACGTTGTCCTTCACCGCCACGAGCAGGCCCGCGAGCGGCAGGTCCTCGCCCGCCGCGACGCGCGCGTCCACGGCGTCGGCGTCGGCGAGCACATCCGCGGCCGGCCGCAGCGCGATCCACACCTCGGGCCGGTCCACCTCGCCGAGGCGGCGCAGCGCCGCCTCCGCCCGGGCCCTGCTCGACGACGGCGCAGCCGAAAGTCCATTTTCCACAACGATGCTCATGCTGCTCCGATCACGAGAAGGGGGGTGCCGGGGGCGACTTTCGCGCCCGGCCCGACGAGGACCTTCAGGACGGTCCCCTCGACGGCTGCCGGCACGGGCATTTCCAGCTTCATGGCCTCGAGGATGACGGCGGTGTCGTCGGCGGCGACCCGTTCGCCCTCTGCCACCTCGACCCGCCACACGTTGCCGACCATGGGGGCCTCGACGACGACCGATCCCGCCGGCATCCCGGCGAGCGGGTCGACGGGCTCGACCACCTCGATCGGCGCCGGCTCGGTGCGGTCGAACTCACCGGCCGCGTGCCACGCCTGCTTCTCGGTCTCGAACGCCGCGGACTGACGCTCGTGGAACGCGTCGATGGACTCGGCGTTCTCCGCCAGGAACCGCAGGTGGTCGGCGAGGGCGAACGTGCCCTCGGAGACCTCGGCGTCGAACCGGCCCGCCAGGGACGCGGCGCGGTACTCGAGCAGCTGCTCCGGGCTCACCGGTTCCCACACGATCCGGTCGAAGAAGCGGAACAGCCACGGCTTGCCGTCCTCGAATGGGCCGGCCTGGCGGTACCCCGACCAGATCGGCACCGTCCGCCCGATCAGCTGGTAGCCGCCGGGGGACTCCATGCCGTAGACGCACAGGTACTTCCCGCCGATGCCCACGGCGTCCGACGGGGTCCACGTGCGCGCCGGGTTGTACTTCGTCGTCACGAGCCGGTGCCGGGGATCGAGCGGAACGGCCAGGGGTGCACCGAGATACACGTCGCCGAGGCCGAGGACGAGGTACTCGGCGTCGAACACCGTGTCGCGGACCTGCTCGACCGAGTCGAGTCCGTTGATGCGCCGGATGAACTCGGTGTTCGACGGCAGCCACGGCGCCGAGTCGCGCACACCGCTGTGGTAGCGGGAGATCGCCTCGGAGATCGACGGGTCGTCGAACGAGAGCGGTAGCCGGACGGTGCGGCTGGGCACTACCAGATCGTGGGTGGCCGGCAGTTCCGTCTCGAGGTCCTGCAGGGTCCCGAGCAGCCGGTGCTGGGGCAGCACCTCCGGGTCGAAGTGCACGTGCAGCGACCGCACCCCCGGCGTGACGTCGACGATCCCCGGCAGGCGCACGGCCGCGAGCGCCTCGGACAGGGCGTGCACCCGCATCCGCAACCCCAGGTCGAGCACCATGTCGCCGTACTCGACGAGGATGTTGTCGTCGCCGCCGCGCAGGTACACCACCTCGGGACGGTCCAGGAACGCCGGGGTACCGGCCAGCCGGCCGCCGTCGAGCGCGGCGGGCCGCGCCACGGGCGGGACGTCGCGGGCGCGGGCCGCCGCGCCGCGCAGCTCGACCGCCGCCTCGTCGGTCACGGGAACGAACCGCACCGAATCCCCGGGCCGGATCTGCCCCATCTTCCAGCGGTGACCGGAGACGACCGTGAGCGGGCACGCGAACCCGCCCAGGCTCGGGCCGTCCGGACCGAGCAGGATCGGGGTGTCGCCGGAGACGTTGAGCGCGCCCACCGAGTAGGGGTTGTCGTGCAGGTTCGACGGGTGCAGCCCGGCCTCGCCGCCGTCCGTCCGCGACCAGGTGGGCTTGGGGCCGTCCAGGCGGATGCCGGTGCGGTTCGCGTGGGACTGCACCGTCCACGTGGTGTCGTAGAACTGGGCCAGGTCGTCCTCGGTGAAGTAGGCCGGGGCGGGCTGCGGACCCTCGGTGACGGCGAGATGCCACGTGTGGGTGAACTCCGGGCGACGGTCCACGGGTACAGGTGCCGGGCCGGCAGGGGCGGGCGACTCCGCCACGCCGAGCACATCACCCGTGGCCAAGGCTCTACCGGTGACGCCGCCGAAGCCGCCGAGGGTGAACGTCGCGGCGCTGCCGTGGTAGCGCGGGGCGTCGAGCCCGCCCCGCACCGCGACGTAGGTGCGCAGGCCCTGCTCGGCCGGGGCGCCGACGTCGAGCACGCCGCCGGCCGGCACCTCCACGGGCTCCCACATCGGCACGGGCACCCCGTCCACGGTGGCGACGACCGGGGCGCCGGTGACGCACACGAGCGTCGGGTCGGAGAACTTCAGGCGTGGGCCCTGCAGCGTGCATTCCAGCGCCGGTGCCCCCTCCGGGTTGCCGACGGCGCCGTTGGCCGCGCGCATCGACAGGTCATCCATCGGGCCCGACGGCGGAATGCCGACCTCCCACAGGCCGATCCGGCCGGGGAAGTCCTGCACCGTGGTCATGGTGCCCGCGCGCAGCACGTCGATGCGGTGGCCCGTCGCCCGCACGTCCCGCAGCGTCGCGGTGGTGTGTGCGGCCTCGAGCACCGGCTCGGCGGTGCAGATGCGCCGCAGCTGCGGCAGGTTCGTCTGCACGCCGTACAGGTGGGTGTCGTCGAGCGCCTCGGCGAGCGCCGCGAACGCGGTGCGCCGGGACTCGCCGCGCACGATGATCTTGGCGAGCATCGGATCGTAGAACGAGCTCACCTCCGTGCCGGTGTCCACCCACGTCTCGACGCGGGTGTGGGCCGGGAACTCCACGGCGGTGAGCAGTCCGGCGCTGGGCCGGTAGTCGTGCCCCGGGTCCTCCGCGTACACGCGCGCCTCCACGGCGTGACCGGTGATCCGCGGTCCGCCGTCGGGCAGCGCGTCGAGCATCTCGGTCTCGCCCCGGCCCAGCCGCAGCATCCACTCGACCAGGTCCACACCGGTGACCTCCTCGGTGACCGGGTGCTCGACCTGCAGGCGGGTGTTCATCTCGAGGAACGACGCCTCGCCGCGTTCGACGTCGTAGACGAATTCGACGGTGCCGGCGGAGCGGTAGCTCACCGACGAGGCGAGCCGGCGCGACGCCGCGAGCAGTTCCTCGACGACCGCGTCGGGCAGGTTCGGGGCGGGCGCCTCCTCGACGACCTTCTGGTTGCGACGCTGCAGCGAGCAGTCGCGCGTGCCGAGGCTGATCGTGCGGCCGCAGCCGTCGCCGAACACCTGCACCTCGATGTGGCGGGCGTGGGCGACGAACCGTTCGAGGAACACGCCCGACGAGGAGAAGTTCGCGGACGCGAGGCGCTGCACCCGCTCGTACGCGTCCCGCAGCTCGTCGGGGGTGTGACAGGCCTGCATGCCGATGCCACCCCCGCCGCCGACGGCCTTGAGCATCACGGGGTATCCGACGGTTTCGGCCGCGGCGACGGCGGCGTCGACGGACGCGAGCAGGCCGCTGCCCTCGACGAGCGGGACGCCGACGGCGCGCGCCGCCTCGCGAGCGGTGTGCTTGTCGCCGAAGACCCGCAGCTGCTCGGGCGTGGGCCCGATGAACGCGATGCCGGCCGCCTCGCAGGCGGCCGCGAATTCCGCGTTCTCCGAGAGGAACCCGTACCCGGGGTGGACCGCGCCGGCGCCGGTCGCGAGGGCGGCCTCGATCACCAGATCCGCCCGCAGGTACGACTCCGCGGCCGGGGCGGGACCGAGGCGCACGGCCATGTCCGCCATTTCGACGTGGGCGGCGGACGCGTCCGCATCCGAGTACACGGCGACGGTCTTCAGCCCCAGTGTGTGCGCCGAACGCATGATCCGGCAGGCGATCTCGCCACGGTTGGCGACGAGCAGGGTGTCGAAAGCGAACGTCACGACAGGCTCCTTCGGTGACGGGGAAGAGGAAGGTATGGGGGCGGAACCGGATGTCAGCGCGCGAACGACATCGCGGTGACGGCGCGGGTCACCCGGTCGAGCACCACCGCGAGGGATTCACCGATGTGCCGGTGCAGCAACCGGTGGGCACGCTCGAGCTCGTCGCCGAGCACGGCGTCGACGATGGCGAGGTGCTCGGCGATCGACGTCTCGATCCGGCTGTTGACCATGAAGTCGTACATCCGCACGTGCCGGATCCGGGAGTTGACCGACTCGAGCGAGCCGGCCAGTTCCGCGTTGCCCGATGCGGCGAGCAGTGCGACGTGGAACTCCTCGTCGAGCACCACGAAGCCCGGTTCCTGCTGCGGCGGGTCGGCGGACAGGCGCAACCACCGTTCGCGTTCGGCGGTGAGGGCGGCGCGGTCGTGCCGCACATCGGGGTTGTCGATCGCCCGCGCAATGCCCTGCAGTTCCAGGGTGATCCGCAGCTCGTAGAGGTCGCGGATGCGGGGGATGCTCGGCGGCACCGGCGAGAATCCGTACTCCTCACGGCGCAGCAGGCCGTCCGCGCACAGCATCGCGAGGGCTTCCCGGACCGGGGTGCGGGAGATGCCGAAGCGCGCGGACAGTTTCGGCTCGGTCAGCCGCTCACCGACCGGGATCGAGCCGTTCATCAGCTCGGTGCGCAGTTCCCGGTACACCCGCGTCCGGAGCGGTTGCGCCGTGGCTGTATCCGTACGTGTCGACATAGCTGTATACGCTATGGACGTCGTGTTTCGCCGAGATTGCCCGCGGTAAAGCGGCGGTTAGGAAGAACTCTCAGAAGTCCCGCTCGATGCGTAGCACGCCGATGGTGGTGGCAAGTCCGTCGTATTGCGCTACCAGCAGGCAGAATTCGACCATCCGCCGGTCGTCGAGGTGAGCGGCCAGCGCCTTCCACGTCCCGTCGGCGAGGTCCCTGGTGGTGACCAGTTCGTCGACGGCCGCGAGCATCGCCCGGTGCCGCGGGCTCCAGCCGGGGGCCCCGGGCCCGTCGAGGACGCGCTGCAGGATCTCCGGCGTGATCCCGGCTCGGCGGCCGAGCCGGGTGTGATGGTCCAGCTCGTAGCCGCACTCGCGCAGGTGCGCCACGCGGAGGATGACCAGTTCGGATTCGAACCGGGGCAACCGCCCGAACGGCATGAGCTTCCCGGAGTAGTGCAGCCAGCCGCGGAACAGGCCACCGGTGCGGCCCAGGGTGCTGAACAGGTGCGCGTCCTTCGTGCCGGCCACCGTCGAGAGCACGCGCCAGGCCGCCCAGTTGAGCGGGCCGAGCTCCCTGAACCGTCCGGGCCGGATGCGAGGTGACATGCCGGTCAGTCTCGCACGGCGCGCGCCAATCGGGCCATCGTCCGGGCCTGCTCGGCGCGCTGCACCACCACCGCCCGGGACGTGTCGATGTGGGCGAGGAGCTGGGCGTGGGCGTCCTCGAGACGGCCCGCGAGCACCGACTCCGCCACGCAGATGTGCTCGTCGACGGTCGCCGTGATCCGGTCGTGCGTCAGGTAGTCGAACATGCGCACGGGCCGCACCTTCGCGTTCACGGTGGCCAGCGCGTCGCACAGGGCCGGGTTGCCGGCGGAAGCCAGCAACGCCAGGTGGAACTGTTCGTCGAGCCCGACGAAGCCCGCATCCGGCTCGGGCAGGTCACGGCGCAGCGCATACCACCGGTCGAGCTCGGCGCCGAGCACGTGGGGATCGTGCCGGATCGACGGATCGGCCAGCGCGCGACGGATCCCGCGCAGCTCCAACGTGGTCCGCAGCTCGTACAGATCGGCGAGGTCGTCGAAGCGCGGCCGGTACGGGAACAGGCCCTGCTCGCGCCGCTCGACCAGCCCGTCGGACACCAGCCGCGCCAGCGCCTCCCGCACCGGCGTGCGGGAGACCCCGTACTGCTCGGCGAGGCGTTCCTCGCCGAGCCGTGCGTCCGGCGGCAGGACGCCCGTCATCAGGTCCGAACGCAGCGCCCGGTAGACCCGGTCGCGCCGCGTGCCACCGGTGCTCATCAGATCGCCATGGCCGCGCGGACGGTGCCGGCGGCATCCGTGCCGCCGTCGCCGGTGGCGGTGATGCGACCGGATTCGAGGACGTAGTACCGCTGGGCGGCGTGCAGGGCGAAGCCGATGTGCTGCTCGACGAGCAGCACCCCGAGGTCGCCGCGCCGGCTGAGTTCGACGACGGTGTTCTCGATCTCGGCGACGACCGACGGTTGGATGCCCTCGGTGGGTTCGTCGAGGATGAGCATGCGGGGCTCGGTGATCAGGGCGCGGGCGATCGCCAGCTGCTGGCGCTGGCCGCCGGAGAGCAGGCCGGCGCGTCGGTCCAGCAGCGGCACGAGGGCGGGGAACAGGTCGAGCATCTCGGCGACGAGCTGCTTGCCGCGTCTGCGCCCGTCGGCGACGACCTGCAGGTTCTCGGCGCAGGTGAGCTGGCCGAAGGATTGTTGTCCCTGGGGGACGTAGGCCAGGCCGCGGGCGACGCGCGCGGACGGCCGCAGCGCGGTGACATCCTCGCCGTCGAACACGATCCGGCCGAAGGTGGTGGGCAGCAGGCCGACCGCGGCGCGCAGCAGGGTGGTCTTGCCGGCCCCGTTGTGGCCCATGACGGCGACGACCCCGTCGGCGGGGACGGTGAGGGTGGCCCCGTGGATGATCTCGGTGCGGCCGTAGCCGGTGCGCACGTCGACGAGCTCGAGCATGTCAGGCCTCCTGCGCGGCGGTCGCGGTGCCCAGGTAGACCTCCTGGACCTGGGGGTTGTTCTGCACCTCTTCGACGGTGCCGTCGGCGATGACCCGGCCCCGGGCCAGGACGGTGACGGAGGTGGCGAAGGCGCGCATGAAGTCCATGTCGTGTTCGACGACGACGACGGTGCGCTGCGCCCCGATCCGGCGCAGCAGCTGGCCGGTCTCCTCGCGTTCGTCGTGGCTCATCCCGGCGACCGGCTCGTCGAGCAGCAGCACGTCGGAGTTCTGCACGAGCAGCATGCCGATCTCGAGCCACTGCTTCTGCCCGTGCGCGAGGATGCCGGCGGGCACGTCGCGCAGGTCGGTCAGGCCGATCGTCTCGAGGGCTTCCTCGATCTGCGGCAGCACCGTCGTGCGGCGGCGCAGCAGCGACCACGGGGAGCGGCCGGAGCCGGCGGCGATGTCGAGGTTCTGCAGCACGGTGAGTTGTTCGAACACCGACGCGGTCTGGAAGGTGCGGCCCACACCGAGGCGGGCGATCTTGTGCACCTTCTTGCCGAGCAGTTCGATGCCGGACTTGGTGACCGACCCGGTGGCCGGCACCAGGCCGGTGACGGCGTCGACGAGGGTGGTCTTGCCGGCGCCGTTGGGGCCGATGAGGAAGCGCAGGTCGCCCTGCAACAGGGTCAGGTCCACCCCGTCGACGGCGGTGAAGCCGTCGAAGCTGACCCGCAGGTCGCGGATCTCGAGGTACTCGCTGGACATGCCGGCGTTGCCGCCGTAGTGGGGTTCGGTCATCTCACCGGCTCCATCGTCGTGGTCGGTTCGGGAATCGGCTGCGCCGGGCCGGTGCGGGTGCGTCGCCGGCGCAACGTCGCCAGCCCGGCCAGGCCGGCGGGGAAGAACCCGATGACGACGATGAACAGCAGGCCCTGGGCGTAGGTCCACGCGGAGGGGAAGTTCTCCGACAGGGCGGTCTGGGCCCACGCGACGCCGATGGCGCCGAGGACCGGGCCGAGCAGGGTCGTGCGTCCGCCGATGGCGACGCCGATGAGGAATGCGATGGAGGGGACGATGCCGACATCGGCGGGGGAGATGATGCCGACGATGGGCACGAACAGCGCCCCGGCGATGCCGGCGAAGAAGGCCGCCGCGGCGTAGGCGACGACCTTGACGTTGGCGGGGTCGTAGCCGAGGAAGCGGACCCGCTCCTCCTGGTCGCGCACGGCCACGAGCAGCTCGCCGTAGCGGGAGAACATCAGCTGCCGGGTGAGCGCGACGACGGATAGCAGGACGCCCGCGGCGACGAAGAACAGCATCCGCTTGTTGGCTGGGTCGGCGAGGGACAGGCCGAAGAAGCTGCGGAAGCGGTTGAGCCCGTTCGATCCTCCGATCGACTGCTGGCCGATCAGCAGGATCGCGAAGGCGGCGGTCAGGGCCTGGGACAGGATCGCGAAGTAGGCGCCCTTGACGCGGCGTTTGAACACGCCGAGCCCGAGCAGCACCGCCACCAGGGCGGGCAGCACCAGGATCGCGACGATCGTCACCAGCGGAGAGGCGAACGGCGCCCAGTAGCCGGGCAATTCGCGGATGCCGGCGATCTGCATGAAGTCCGGGACGGTGTCGCCGCGCAGCCCGGCGTCGGCGATCTTCAGGTGCATCGCCATGAGGTAGGCGCCGAGGCCGAAGAAGACGCCCTGGCCGAGGGTGAGCATGCCGCCGCGGCCCCACGCGAGACCGATGCCGACGGCGACGATCGCGAAGCACAGGAACTTCGCGAGCAGGTTCAGGCGGAAGTCCGACAGCACGGCGGGGGCGAGGGCGAACAGAACGAGTGCGGCGAGGGCGAACCCGGCCCACGTGCGGGCCGGTCCGGGTCGGGTGAGCGCCGGCAGACGTGTCGGGGCAGGCATCAGACCAGGCTCCTTGTCTTGACCGCGAACAGGCCCTGCGGCCGGACCTGCAGGAAGATCACGATGAGCACGAAGACGATCACCTTCGCGATCGATGCGGTGGTGGAGTATTCGATGAACGAGTTGAGCAGGCCGAGCGCGACGGCCGCGATGACGGCGCCCTCGATCCGTCCGAGGCCGCCGATGACGACCACCAGGAACGCGTCGATCAGGTAGGACTGGCCGATGGTGGGACTCGTGGAGCCGATCAGGGTCAGCGCCACTCCGGCCAGGCCGGCCAGGCCGGAGCCGAGGAAGAAGGTGGTGATGTCGGTGCGCCGCGACGAGATGCCCACGGTCTCGGCGAGATCGCGGTTCTGCACGACGGCCCGGATGCGCCGGCCCATCGGGGTGAACTTCATCGCCGCGATCAGGATCACCACACACACCACGGCCAGCGCGAGGATGAACAGCCGGGTCCTGGGCACCACCGCCCCGAGGATCTCCACGCCACCGGAGAGCCACTGCGGCGCAACCACGTTGACGGCGGGTGCGCCGAAGATGTCGCGGGCGGCCTGTTGCAGCAGCAGGCCCACGCCGAAGGTCACCAGCAGGGTGTCGAGCGGGCGGTGGTACATGCGGCGGATGAGGGTGACCTCGAGCAGCACCCCCATCACGCCGCCGACCAGGAAACCGACGAGCAGCGACACCAGCAGGGACACCCCGGCGGCCGAGACCACCTGCTGCACCACGTACGCGGTGTAGGAGCCGGCCATGATGAACTCGCCGTGGGCCATGTTGATCACGCCCATCTGCCCGAACGTCAGCGACAGGCCCAGCGCCGCCAGCAGCAGGATCGAACCGATGCTCAGGCCCGTGAACAACTGTCCTACAACGACATCCATGTCGCCTCCCTTCTCGTCGGCTTCCCGGTCACGGTGGTCAGCTGCCGGACAGGCCAGCGGCCCAGTCGTAGCTCTCGAGGTACGGGTCCGGCTCGATCGCCCCGTTCGACTCCCACACCGTGTAGATCAGTCCGTCGCCCCGGATCTCGCCGATGCGAGCCGTCTTGGTGATGTGGTGGTTGTCCCCGTCGATCGTGACGGTGCCCTCCGGTGCGTCGAACGAGACGCCGTCGGCCGCGGCCTGCACGTCGGCGACGGCGAACGAGTCCGCCTTCTCGACGGTGTTCTTCCACAGGTACACCGACGCGTACGCGGCCTCCATCGGGTCGGAGGTCGGCTTGTTCGCACCGTACTTCGCCTTGTACGCGTCGACGAACGCCGTGTTCTCGGGGCCGTCCACGGTCTGGTAGTAGTTCCAGGCGGTGAGCTGGCCGGTGATGTTCTGCGCGCCGATTCCGACCACTTCCTCCTCGGCGATCGACACCGAGATCACCGGCATGTCGGCAGCGGTGAGGCCGACGTTGGAGTACTCGCGGAAGAAGGCGACGTTCGAGTCGCCGTTGAGGGTGTTGAACACCGCGTCCGCGTCGGCGGTGCGGACCTTGTTGACGATCGTGGAGAAGTCGGTGGACCCGAGCGGGGTGTAGTCCTCACCCTTGATCTCGATGCCGTTGGCCTCGGCGTACGCGCGGATGATGCGGTTCGCGGTCTGCGGGAAGACGTAGTCGCTGCCGACGAGGTAGAGGGACTTGACGCCCTTCTCCTTCAGGTAGTCCAGCGCCGGCACGATCTGCTGGTTGGTGGTCGCGCCGGTGTAGAAGATGTTCGGCGACGACTCGAGGCCCTCGTACTGCACGGGGTAGTACAGCAGCGCGTTGTTGTCCTCGAACACCGGCAGCATCGCCTTGCGGCTCGACGACGTCCACCCACCGAACACCGCGGCCACACAGTCGGAGCTGATCAGCTTCTCGGCCTTCTCGGCGAACACCGTCGGCTCCGACGCGCCGTCCTCGGCCACGATCCGGATCTGCTTGCCGAGAACGCCGCCGTTCGCATTGATCTCCTCGACGGCCAGTGCGATCGAGTCACGCACCGTGACCTCGGAGATCGCCATGGTGCCGGACAGCGAGTTCAGCGAACCGACCTTGATCGTGTCGCCGGAGGTGTCGACGCACGAGGCGGACCCGGCAGCGTCGGTACTGTCGGTGGCCTTGCTGCCGCAGGCGCTGAGCACGAGGCCGACGGCGGCCAGCGCGGCCGGCGCGGCGACGGCGCGCTTGGCGAACTTGGACGTGGCAACTGGCATGGAGGTGCCCTTCTTCGAAGGTGGGAGCCGGACGGGGCCCGGTGTATCCGGGCTGCGTATACAGCGCTGTATCCGTGGACCGAAGAGTAGGCGGCCGGTGTTGCATGGGAATGTCCTGCGGTGACGAGTTCGTGACCCGTGTTACGGCTCGATTTCCGAACGCGCACACGCCGAGGTCCGGATGTATCCGCGCCTCCGCAGGACAGCGGCGCGCTCCTTTCATCGCGCGGCTGTCCTGCCGCCGTGCGGGTTTCCGGACGACCTACCGCCAGCGACGACGGGTGGCGGCGTCGATTCGCGCACGAACGTCGTCGAAGTGGAAGAGTTCCGACCACGTCCAGCGCACCACTTCGTATCCCTGTGCCCGGATCACGTCTTCACGAAGCTTCTCGCGACGCACCGTCTCGGCGCTTGCGCCGGGTCCGCAGACCGGTACTTGCCCATGCCGTCGAACTCGGCGACGACGCCGAACTCCTCCCGGAAGAAGTCGGTGCGCGCGACGAATGCGCCACCGGCTGTCCGTATCTCGAAGTGCAGGACCGGGTCGGGCAGACCTGCCGCCCGAATGCGGATGCGGCTGATCGACTCGCCCGGACTCTCGCTTCGTCCGTCAAGGAATGCGCACATTCGTCGAGCCGCCGCAATTCCGGTTCGCGTGTCGGCTGCTGTCAAGGCGGCCGGGAGTGCGGCGTGGGCCGCAGGCCGCAGCCTCAGTGCAGAGTCGCCCAGCACCACTGCACGGTCGGCATCCAGGCAGCGTGCCGTGTCGACGATCGTGCGCGCCGCCGAGGCCACCCGTATCCCGTCCACGATCTCCACATCGCTTGGTGCGAAAGGTGTTGCGTGCACGTGTAGTTGGGAGGTGCGACGGCCGCCGGAGGGTTGATTCCGACTGACGTGGACCAGCGTGAGGTCCGGACGCCACAGAGCGAACCCGTGCACGACGGCGACGGAGGTGTGGCTCATCACGGCCTCGGGGCCGAGCTTGGCGGCGGCCGCGCATACGCGCACCAGGCACCGGCCGGCGTCGTCGCGGTCGGCTGCGATCTCCCTGGGCAGGTAGACGCCTGCGTCGAGACGCTCGAGGGCGCCGGTGCGCAGTGCTCGGCGGATCTCGTCCTCGGTGAGCCCGGAGCGGACAGCGTCGCGCCGCATGATCGGGGTGTGGTCGGTCATGGCGAACACGGTGCCCCGACGGAGGTGCCCTTCGGCGTGAACTCCGCGCTCCGGACCGGATCTGGGGAGCGATCGTCCGGTTGTGGAGAAAATCGATGACGCACTGCCGCGCCGTCCCCGAGGTGTCTCACGACCATCCTGGCAATCAGCGGGGGTTGGGCGCGCGGCTGTCCGGCCGTCGCGCGGGTGTCACTTGATGAGGTAGGGGGACACCGAGCTCTGGTGCTCGTTGATGACGAGCTCCTTCCCGAGGGGCGGGAACGCGCGCTGGGGGCAGTTCAGCCGCTCGCACACGCGGCAGCCGGAGCCGATGGGGGTACCGGGGTTGCTGTCGTCGAGGTCGAGGCCGTCGGCGTAGACGAGGCGGTGCGCGTGGCGCAGCTCGCAGCCGAGGCCGATCGCGAACGTCTTCGACGGCTGGCCGTAGCGGGCGGCGCGGCGCTCGACCGTGCGGGCGACCCACAGGTAGCGACGCCCGTCGGGCATCTGCGCGAGCTGGGTCATGATCTTGCCCGGGTACGCGAAGGTCTCGTACACGTTCCACAGGGGACAGGTCCCGCCGCTGGTGGAGAAGTGGAAGCCGGTGGCGGACTGGCGCTTGGACATGTTGCCCGCCCGGTCGACGCGGACGAACGAGAACGGCACGCCGCGCAGCTTCGGCCGCTGCAGGGTCGACATCCGGTGGGCGATGGTCTCGTAGCTGACGGCGTAGAAGGCGGAGAGCCGCTCGACGTCGTATCGGAAGTCCTCGGCCATCTCGTGGAACTGCGCGTAGGGCAGCATGATCGCCGCGGCGAAGTAGTTGGCGAGGCCGTGGCGGGCCAGGGCGAGGGAGGCCTCGCTGGTGAACGCGCCCTCGGCGACCAGCTTCTCGATCAGCTCCCCGCACTCGAGGTGGGCGAGCTCGGTGGCGAGCTTGAAGACCTGCTGGCCGCCCGACAGCCGCGCGGAGATCTCGAGGACGCGCGTGGCGGGGTCGAACCGGTGCAGGACGTTCTCGCCGAGGTCGACGCGACGGACGAGCTGTACGTCGTGCACCGTCTCCATGCGCTTGATGATGCCGCCGGAGATGTCGCCGCGGTGGAAGCGGATCCGGGTGGCGAGTTCCTCGGCGGCGGTGTCGAGATCGTGCAGGTAGTTCTGCCGCTGGTAGAAGTAGTCGCGGACCTCTTCGTGCGGCATGGTGATGGTGCCGCTGCCGCTGCCGTCGCTGTAGCGGTCCTCGGTGGCGGCGGCGAGCTGGGCGGTGGTGTTGCGGAACCGCCGGTGCATGTTGACCATGGCCCGCGCCAGCCCGGGGTGCGCCGACACCATCGCGGCGATCTCCTGGGCGTCGGCGTCGATGCCCATCTCCTGATCGAGGGCCACCTCCCGCATCTCGGCGATGAGCCGGGTGTCGTCCTGGGACGAGAAGAACGTGGTGTCGACACCGAAGACCTCGCTGATGCGCAGCAGGACCGGTACGGTGAGCGGCCGCACGTCGTGCTCGATCTGGTTGAGGTAGCTGGCCGAGATCTCCAGGGTCTTGGCCAGCGCCGCTTGGCTGAGTCCCCGCTCGGTGCGCAGCTGGCGCAGGCGGGCGCCGACGAACGTCTTTGGCATCAGCCCAGCGTACGAGCGTCTACGCAGCTTCGCAACGACAGGTTCGCAACGTTAGCGCTCTACTCGAGTCCCAGCCAGGACCCCGGCGCGAAGGCCTCGTAGTGGACGGCGTCGGGCGATACTCCCGCGCCGAGCAACGTCTGCCGGATCGACCGCATGAACGGGACGGGACCGCACACGTACACCTGCGGATCCTTCGGCAGCTCGACCCCGTCGAGCGGGGTGTGGCCGTCCTCGCGGAGCTCTTCGAACTCGGAGTAGCGGGTCAGCATGCGGGCCCGCGGCAGACGGTCGACCAGGGCCTGCGTCTCGGCGCGCCGCGCATGGTCGTAGCTGGACCGGTCGACGTGCACGACCAGGACCTCGCGCTCGGAGCGGTGCGCCGCCAGGTGCTGCAGCGCCGCGAGCGTCGGGGTGACGCCGATGCCGGCGGAGATCAGCACCAGGGGAGCGTCGGCGTCCTCGACGACGAGGCTGCCGAACGGATGCGAGACGACGAGTTCGGTGCCGATGCCGACGCCGCCGACGAGGAGCTGGGAGACGATCCCGCCCGGGACCCGCTTGACGGTGACGGCCCACTCCCCCGGGACGTGGCTGCGCACGAGGGTGTACTGGCGGATCTGCCGGGTGCCGTCTCCCAGGGTGGTCGCGACGGAGATGTACTGTCCGGGAAGGAAATCCGGAAGCGGGCTGCCGTCGAGGGAGCGCAGGGTCAGGGTCGCGACCTCCGCGCCGTCGAACTGGACGTCGGTGACCACGACGACGCGCCAGATCTGACCGGGCCGGACGCCGGCCTTGTCGTAGAGTGCCGACTCCTGCTCGATGAGCGAGTTGGCCATCAGCGTGTAGACCTCGCGCCAGGCCGCGGCGACGTCGGGGGTGACCGCGTCGCCGAGCACCTCGCCGATCGCGGCGAACAGCTGGTGCCGGACCACGTCGTAGTGGGGGGCCTGGACGCCGAGCGAGGCGTGCTTGGCGGCGATCCGGGCCATGATTGCGTCGATGTCGGCGGCGTCCTCGGTGACGAGCAGCGTCGCGAAGGCGGCGACCGAGCTCGCGAGCGCCTTCTGCTGCTCCCGGTTCTCCTGGTTGGTGCGGTTGAACAGGTCGGTCCGCAGCGACGGCGCGGCTGCGAAGAGCTTTTCGTAGAACAGTTCGGAGATCTGGCCGATGTGGGCGCCGACGACCGGGAGGGTGGCCTCGATCACCGGCTTCGACGTGGCGGAAAGGATGGCGCCCTCCTCGACTCGTGTGCGAGTGGGGAGTGGGCACGCCCGAGCGGCGTGACCGGCCCCGACTGGTCAACGCGCACATGGTAGTCGAGCGATCCTGGCCGACCCCCGATTCGACCGGGGCGACTTCCCGATTTGCCCGACCTCCGGGTGTGAAACTCGTCACAATCTTCGTGGTGATCCGCGGCTCCGTCGCTGGTGGGCCGCGGGTGCGGGGCAGTGTCGTCGGCCGCCGGGCGGCGCGCCCGCCGCGGAACAATGCCGAGGTGATTGCTACCGACGGGTAGCTATCGGGGTCCGGGTCAGGTTCGTTGGACGCGCCAAAGGTTTACAACCTTTGCAAAGCCTGGGGAAAAACTAGCGAAGATTGGCACTAGCAACAGGTAGACGGCACTTTCCGGGTGTGTCATTGTCGAGTGGTACATCCGAAAGGTTCGCGAAGGATGTGAAGTAGTACGCACGTACTGCAGAGCGTTCGGCGCGGATCCGATCTAGAGAGTGGAGCTTAGATGTCGACCACCGGCACCCCGAGGACCGCTGAGGAAATCCAGAAGGATTGGGACACCAACCCGCGCTGGAAGGGGATCACCCGCAACTACACGGCCGAGCAGGTCGTCAAGCTGCAGGGCACCGTCGTCGAGGAAGCCACCCTCGCCCGCCGCGGCTCGGAGATCCTGTGGGACCTCGTGAACAACGAGGACTACATCAACTCGCTGGGCGCCCTCACCGGCAACCAGGCCGTGCAGCAGGTCCGCGCCGGCCTCAAGGCCATCTACCTGTCCGGCTGGCAGGTCGCCGGTGACGCGAACCTGTCCGGCCACACCTACCCGGACCAGTCGCTGTACCCGGCGAACTCGGTGCCGCAGGTCGTCCGCCGCATCAACAACGCGCTGCTGCGCGCCGACGAGATCGCCAAGATCGAGGGCGACACCTCGGTCGACAACTGGCTCGCCCCGATCGTCGCCGACGGTGAGGCCGGCTTCGGTGGCGCGCTCAACGTCTACGAGCTGCAGAAGGCCATGATCGCGGCCGGTGTCGCCGGCTCGCACTGGGAGGACCAGCTCGCGTCGGAGAAGAAGTGCGGTCACCTCGGTGGCAAGGTGCTCATCCCGACCCAGCAGCACATCCGCACCCTGACCTCGGCTCGCCTCGCGGCCGACGTCGCCGACGTCCCGACGGTCGTCATCGCCCGCACCGACGCCGAGGCGGCGACGCTGCTGACCTCCGACGTCGACGAGCGTGACCGTGAGTTCCTCGACGGCACCCGCACCGCCGAGGGCTTCTACGGCGTCAAGAACGGCATCGAGCCCTGCATCGCGCGTGCCAAGGCCTACGCGCCGTACTCCGATCTGATCTGGATGGAGACCGGCGTGCCGGACCTCGAGGTCGCCAAGAAGTTCGCCGAGGCCGTCCGCAGCGAGTTCCCGGACCAGCTGCTCGCCTACAACTGCTCGCCGTCCTTCAACTGGAAGGCGCACCTGGACGACGCGACCATCGCGAAGTTCCAGAAGGAGCTCGGCGCGATGGGCTTCAAGTTCCAGTTCATCACCCTCGCCGGCTTCCACTCGCTCAACTACGGCATGTTCGACCTGGCCCACGGCTACGCCCGCCAGGGGATGACCGCGTTCGTCGACCTGCAGGAGCGCGAGTTCAAGGCCGCCGCGGAGCGTGGCTTCACCGCCGTCAAGCACCAGCGTGAGGTCGGCGCCGGCTACTTCGACGCCATCGCCACCACCGTCGACCCGAACACCTCCACGGCAGCCCTCAAGGGCTCCACCGAGGAGGGCCAGTTCCACTAGGAACCGGCAACCGGATGTAGGTGCGCGGCGGGATCTCGGACGACCAGGTCCCGCCGCCGCCGTATCCACCCCCTGTCATAACCCCTTTCACGACCCCCCACATGACGAGTAGGAGCTGACGTGACCAGCGAAAAGATTCAGCGCGTCGGCGTGATCGGCGCCGGGATCATGGGCGCAGGTATCGCCGAGGTGTGCGCACGCGCTCATGTCGACGTACTTGTGTACGAGCAGACCCGCGAGCTCGCGGCTGCCGGGCGTGCCCGCATCCTCCGGTCCCTCGACCGCGGTGTCAGCAGCGGCAAGATCACCGAACGGGAGCGTGAGCAGGCCGCCTGGCGGCTGCGCTTCACCTCCGACCTCGGCGACTTCGCCGATCGCCAGCTCGTCGTGGAGGCGGTCGTCGAGGACGAGAAGGT
The DNA here is from genome assembly GCF_015654185.1 of Rhodococcus sp. M8. NCBI lineage: Bacteria > Bacillati > Actinomycetota > Actinomycetes > Mycobacteriales > Nocardiaceae > Rhodococcus > Rhodococcus sp. M8. Next base: position 2,122,844 of record NZ_CP064065.1, on the reverse strand, counting down.
CAAGGCCGAGATCTTCGCGGAACTCGACAAGATCGTCACGGATCCGAACGCGGTGCTGGCGTCCAACACCTCGTCGATCCCGATCATGAAGCTGGGCATCGCCACCACCCGGCCCGAGCGGGTCATCGGCATGCACTTCTTCAATCCGGTTCCGGTGCTGCCGCTGGTCGAGCTGGTCACCACGCTCAAGACCGGCCCCGCGGTCTCCCAGCGCGCGGAGGCCTTCGCCTCCGAGGTGCTCGGCAAGCAGGTCGTCCGGTCCTCCGACCGGGCCGGCTTCATCGCCAACGCGCTTCTCGTGCCCTACCTGCTGTCGGCGATCCGGATGGTCGAGTCCGGCTTTGCCACCAAGGAGGACATCGACAAGGCGATGGTCCTCGGGTGTGCCCACCCGATGGGTCCGCTCGCGCTCACCGATCTGGTGGGCCTGGACACGGTCAAGTCGATCGCCGACTCGATGTACGGGGAGTTCAAGGAGCCGCTGTACTCGGCTCCGCCGCTCCTGCTGCGTATGGTCGAGGCCGGCCTCGTCGGCAAGAAGTCGGGCGCCGGCTTCTACGAATATGCCGACAACGGTCGTGCCGCCAAGAAAGTCAGCTAGGTAGGTAGCACCACACCGCACCTCGGCGCCCGTGTGCCGACAGCACAGCCGTCGCGCTGACTGTCGGGACACGGGCGCGAGGTGCATCGAGGGAAAGGTCGACCCCGAATGGCCAGCACTGCAGACGGATACGGCTCGAGCATCCTCGGGTATCCGCGCATCGGACCCCGTCGTGAACTCAAGCGTGCCCTCGAGGCCTACTGGCACGGCACCGGGACCCGCGACGAGCTCGTCGCGGTGGCCCGCGAGATCCAGGAGTCCACCTGGAGCGAGCTCGCCGCCACCGGGCTCACCCAGGTGCCCGGTAACACGTTCTCCTACTACGATCACGTGCTCGACAACGCGCTGCTGTTCGGTGCGATCCCCGAGCGGTTCCGCCCGCTCGTCGGCGAGCTCGACCCGCTCGACTTCTACTTCACGCTGTGCCGGGGCCGCGAGGACTTCCCGCCGCTCGAGCTGGTCCGCTGGTTCGGCAGCAACTACCACTACCGGCAGCCCGAGCTCGACGAGAACACCACCTTCGCGCTGAACTCGGCGGCGGTGCTCGACGAGTTCGAGCGCGCCAAGGCCCGCGGCATCGACCTGCGCCCGGTCGTACTCGGTCCGGTGTCGCTGCTGCTGCTGTCCAAGGTCTCGCAGACGTCGGAGCAGGACGGGTTCTCCACCCTCGAGCTGCTCGACCGGCTGCTGCCCGAGTACGAGAAGCTGTTCGCGGAGCTCGCGCGCGCCGGCGCCTGGTGCGTGCAGCTCGACGAGCCCTCCTTCACCGAGGACCGCACCCCGGAGGAGCTCGCGGCCTTCGCGCGCGCCTACGACACGCTCTCCCACGCGCCGCTGCGCCCGCGCCTCCTCGTCACCGGCCCCTACGGTCACCTCGGCGAGGCGTTGCCCATCCTGGCCGCCACCAAGGTCGAGGCCATCGGTCTCGACCTGGTCAACGGCCGGATGAGCGCGGAGGAGCTGGCCGCGGTGCCCGGCCTCAAGCGCAAGCGCATCTACGCGGGGGTCGTCGACGGCCGCAACGTGTGGAAGGCCGACCGGCACCGCACGCTCGAGTACCTGAGCAGCCTCGCGGCCGTGACGCCCGACCTGGTGGTCTCCACGTCGTGCTCGCTGCTGCACGTGCCCTACGACGTGCTCGCCGAGTACGACATCCCCGGCGACGTGGCGGACCGGCTGGCCTTCGCCAAGCAGAAGGTGGGCGAGGTGGTCTCGCTCGCCAAGGCGCTGACCACCGGCGCGGAGGAGCGGTGGCGCAAGCCGCCGACGTCGGTGCACTTCAAGCAGAAGCACGCGATCCGCGCCCGCGTCAACGCCCTGCGGCCCGAGCACCGGCGCCGCGTCCCGTACGAGGAGCGGCGCGCCGCGCAGCAGGAGCGGCTGAAGCTGCCGCCGGTGCCGGCGACCACGCTGGGGTCGTTCCCGCAGACGGACGAGATCCGCAAGGCCCGCTACGAGCTGGGCGAGGGCCGCATGTCGTGGGACGACTACGTCAAGCGCATCCAGGAGGAGATCGAGTCCACCGTCCGGCTGCAGGAGGACATCGGCCTCGACGTGCTCGTCCACGGTGAGCACGAGCGCAACGATATGATCCAGTACTTCGCCGAGCTGCTCGAGGGCTTCGCCACGACGCACTTCGGCTGGGTGCAGGCGTACGGGTCGCGGTGCACGCGCCCGCCGATCCTCTACGGCGACATCGTGCGGCCGAAGCCGATGACGGTGGAGTGGATCGCGTTCGCGCAGTCGCTGACCGACAAGCCGGTCAAGGGCATGCTCACGGGCCCGGTCACGATGCTGGCGCGGTCGTATGTGCGTCAGGACCAGCCCCTGCACGAGACGGCCGACCAGTTGGCGCTCGCCATCCGCGACGAGATCGCCGACCTCGAGCGGGCGGGCATCGCCATCATCCAGGTCGACGAGCCCGCCATCCGGGAGCTGCTGCCGTTGCGGCAGGACGGCCGGGCCGAGTACCTGGACTGGGCGGTCGACGCGTTCCGGCTCGCGACCGGGGGCGCCAAGCCCGAGACGCAGATCCACACGCACCTGACCTACTCCGGTCAGGCGTCGGTGGTCGACGCGATCGAACGGCTCGACGCGGACGTCACGGCGATCGTCGCGACCCGCTCGATCCGCTGGGTGCTCGAGGCCATCAAGGACAAGGCCCTCACACACGGTGTCGGCCCCGGCGTCTACGAGAGCCGATCGGCGCGCATCCCCGACATCGACGAACTCGACGAACTGCTCAGCACCGCAGCGGAATCCGTCGAACTCGACCGCTTGTGGGCGAATCCGGACGGCGGGCTCAAGACCCGGCACTACTGGCAGCTCGAGCCGTCGCTGCGCAACCTCGTCGCCGCCGCACGTCGTCTTCGGCGACGCGCGGCCGGGCAGTAGGCCGGCAGGCCGCGCCCGTCGACGCGCACCCGCGGACAGCCCCCGCGGGTGCGCGTCGTGTCGCCGGCCGGTAGGCATGTCTGCATGACTACCGTTGCTGCGTACGCCGCCACCGCGGCGGACAGCCCCCTCGTCAAGACCACCATCGAGCGGCGTGAGCTCGGTCCGCTCGACGTGCTCATCGAGATCAGGTACGCCGGGATCTGCCATTCCGACATCCACACCGCCCGCAACGAGTGGGGCGGCACCCGCTACCCCGTCGTTCCCGGGCACGAGATCGTCGGGGTGGTGACCGCCGTCGGCGCCGAGGTGACCAGGCATGCCGTCGGCGATCGCGTCGGCGTCGGCTGCTTCGTCGACTCGTGCCTCGCGTGTGAGGCCTGCACCAGCGGCGACGAGCAGTACTGCACCAACCGGGTCACCGGCACCTACAACGCCGTCGGCCGCGACGGCGAGGTGACCCAGGGCGGCTACTCCACCCACATCGTCGTCACCGAGCACTTCGTCCTGAAGATCCCCGACGGTCTTGCGCTCGACGCCGCGGCGCCGCTGCTCTGCGCGGGCATCACCCTGTTCTCCCCGCTCCGGCACTGGGGCGCCGGACCGGGCAGGAAGGTCGCCGTGATCGGGATGGGCGGGCTCGGCCACGTCGGCGTGAAGATCGCCGCGGCGATGGGTGCCGAGGTGACCGTGCTGGGGCACTCGCCGGCCAAGCGGGAGGACGGGCTGCGCTTCGGTGCCGTCGACTACCGCGTAACGACCGATCCGCAGACCTTCAAGGATCTGCGGGGCACGTTCGACCTGATCGTCAACACCGTTTCGGTGAACCTCGACCTGGATGCCTACCTGTCGCTGCTCGCCCGCAACGGCACCCTCGTCGAGCTGGGCCTGCCCGAACACCCTCTCACGGTCCGAGCGTTCTCGCTCGCGCAGAACCGGCGCAGCCTCGCCGGTTCCATGGTCGGCGGCATCCCGCAGACGCAGGAGATGCTCGACTTCTGCGCCGAGCACGGCATCGGCGCGGAGATCGAGGTCGTCTCGGCCGACCGGATCAACGAGGCGTACGACCGCGTCGTCGCGAGCGACGTGCGCTATCGGTTCGTGATCGACGCCGCCACCATCTGAGCCGGGCGGGCAGGTGTGAGACCGCGGCGGCCGGGTACTCCCGCCACGTATCTCGAGACGTGGAGGAAATGTGAAGAAGGCGTTGTACCGGCCCGTGAGCCTCGTGGTGAGTTCCCTGGCGGGCGTTGCCGCCGGCATGGTGTTCAGGAAGGTGTGGGCGCTCGGCGCCGGCCAGGACGATCCGCCGGAGGCCATGGACAGCCGCTTCGGGTGGCGGGAGGTGCTGGTCTCCGCCGCCGTGCAGGGAGCGATCTTCGGTGCGGTGAGCGCGGCGGCGAACCGCGCGAGCGCGGTGGGCTTCCGCCGCGTCACCGGCACCTGGCCCGGGAAGGAATGACGACGCCCGGGGCCTGCGGGTCCTAGAAACCCTCGCCCAGTTGTTCGCGCAGCTGGGCGAGGGTTTTCGTCAGCAGCCGGGACACGTGCATCTGGGACACGCCGACACGTTCGGCGATCTGGGTCTGGGTCATGTTCCCGAAGAACCGCAGCAGCACGACCGTGCGCTCACGTTCCGGCAGCGCAGCCAGCAACGGGCGCAGTGCCTCGTGGTTCTCCACGTGCGCGAGCGCGGCGTCGTAGTCGCCGAGAGTGTCCGCCAGGGTGACGCCGTCGTCCCCGGCCGGGGCCGGACGGTCGACCGAGACCGCCTGGTATGCGTTGCCGGCGACGAGGCCCTCCGCCACCTCCTCCGGGTCGAGGTCCAGCTCGGCGGCGAGTTCGGCAGCCGTGGGGGCGCGGCCCAGGCGCTGTGACAGTTCCCCGGTTGCCTTGCTCAGCGCCAGATGCATCTCCTTCATCCGGCGCGGCACCCGCACCGCCCAACCGGCGTCGCGGAAGTGCCGGCGCACCTCGCCCATGATGGTCGGAACCGCGAAGGACACGAAGTCCGAGCCCCGCTCGGGGTCGAAACGGTCCACGGCGTTGACCAGGCCGAGGCGGGCGACCTGCAGGAGGTCGTCGAATGCCTCGCCGCGGCCGTCGAACCGGCGGGCGATGTGTTCCGCGAGGGGCAGGCATCGTTCGACCAGGCTGTCCCGCAAGACTCCGCGCGCGGGATCGTCCTCGTCGAACGTCACCATTTCCTCGAAGAGGGGGATGACGTCGGCGTATTCGTCGGCGGCTCGGCCGCTGCGCCGTTGGGCGCCGGTCCCCGTCACAGAACAGCGCTGCTGTCGGTCAGGGACACGTCGATCGTGGTGACGGAGCCCTCGTCGGATTCGTCCACGTTCACCTCGACCGAGTCGGCGAGTGCGTTGAGCACATGCCAGCCGAAGGTCCGCGAGTCCGCCGTCAGTCCGCCGTCCACCGTCGGAGCGGACGCGCTGATCCGCAGTGCCGGCGGCATGGCCTGGAACCGGCACGACAACGTTGCGCCCTGCGGGGCCCGGGTGATCAGCCGGGTGCCCGCCTCGTCGATCGCGAGCTTGACGTCGGCCACCGCGTCGAGGTCGAAGCCCTGCTGCAGAGCGATGGCGGCAGCGACCGCGCGCAGGACGGGGAGCTGGCCTGGTTCCGCCCGTACCCGCAACTCCACTACGGGGTGGGTGCGTTCGAGGGCCGAGTCGATCGATGCCGTGTTCGCCATGTGTGTCGTTTCTCCGTTGCGGCAGGTGGGGGCCCGGGCGAGCGGGGGTTCCTGGCGAGACTACCCGCGGCGCGGGGTTCTCAATCATGCGGAAACGCGCGCCGCCGGGGCGGCGCCGCGCCAGGTCGATCCGCCCTTTGCGGTGCCGCAGGGGCTGCCGTAGGGTATGGGTGAGGTTGAGCACACAGCCTGACTCGGAGGCGCCGCACATCCGCGGTGACCGGTGTCGGTGCGGTCCCCGCTCTGTCGACGCTTCCATCCTCTTTCCACGATGGGAAGCTCATGTCTGTCGTTTCTCAGCGCAAAGTCACATCGCTGTGGGTCACCCGATCGGATCGCTCACCGGTCTCCTTCCATACGTCCGCGGGTGCCGATTTCTCCACGGAGAGAATCAGTTCCGGCCTCGTCCGGGTCGCAGTGGCGGGCGAGCTCGACATGCGCAACGCCCCGGCGTTGCGCAGCTACGCCGGCGACCAGCTGCACCCGTCGTCGCGCCTGGTGCTCGATCTTTCCGACGTGGAGTTCTTCGGGTCGGCGGGCCTGACCGTGTTCGACGAGCTCGACACCTTGGCCCGGCGCCGAAGTTCCCGGTGGGCCCTCGTGGGCGGACGGCCGGTACACCGGCTGTTGCGGGTGCTCGGCGACCCGGTCCACGCGCACGCCTCGCTCGAGAGTGCGATCCACGCCCTGCGGGTTCCGGCCTGATCCGGCTCTCCCGAAGCGAACCCCCCGTCGGGGCGGGGCGCGGATCACACCGGCTTCGGCAGCTTCGGCGGGCGGTTGCCGCGGGGATCGACCGCCAGGACGAGCAGCAGCACACCCAGCACCAGGTGCAGCCAGTTGTCGGCCGCGTTGACCGGCACCACGTTGGCGTGGCTGTCGTGGCCGAGGACCATGCCGAAGGCCGACAACGCGAGGTACCCGGCGCCGCCCGCGATCAGGTAGATCCGCGACGCGCGGATCCCTCGGGCGGCGAGGATCCCCGCCGCCCCGTATGCGAGGTGCAGCACGTTGTGGGCGATCGAGACCCGGAACAGGCCCAGCAGATGCGCATTCGACTCCTGCCCCGCGAGGGCCATCGAGCCGTACCCGCTGGTCAGTCCGGGCACGAACCCGAGCACCCCGATGAGGAGGAACACGATGCCGATCGCGAAGGCGTAACCCTGGATCCGGGTGCGCTGCACCCTGGGATACGGGCTGGATCGGATCATCGTTCCTCCATCGGGGTGCGCGGGGCACCGCGCCCCGGGACGCAGGGATAGCCCGGGCGGGTCGCCCCGAAACCCCCGGGCGGGTCGCCCTCGAAACCCCCGGGCGGGTCGCCCTCGAAACCCCGTCCGACCGTCGTCTGAGCGGCTCAGCCCCCGACGAGGACGCCGGACGAGATCGACCCGTACACCAGGGTCAGAACCATCAGCCCCCAGCCCGTGCCGTGCCAGATCGGCCACGTCCCGCCCGAGCGCCACACCCGGTAGGTCTGCACGAATGCACCGACGGCCCCGAGGAGCAGGATCACCGTGGGGCCGATGGCCAGGACGAGCCGCGCAGGGTCGGTGCACACGAGGAATTCCTCGTCGGCGCATCGGTCACCGCTCACGGCGGCCCAGATCACGACCGCCGCCATCAGCAGCAGGGCGGCGGCGACGATCACGGCCGCGTACCGCACCGCCGCGCGGGCGGTGCGCGGGTCCCGCCATCGCTTCTCCACATCCTGCGTCACAGCACCTCCCTACGCCCGGTCGGCGCGGTCGGTGAGCGCAGCCTGACCCGATTGCCGGGCGCAGTGCGCGCAGCAGTACATGGTGCCGTCGGCCTCGACCCCGTGCCCGAGAATGCGGCAACCGCAGTGGGCGCACTGCGGAGCCATTGCCTGTGCGGCGCACTCGAAACTGTCGAACGTGCCCGAGACGTCGCCGCGGGTGACGGTGAAGGTCTTGTCGTAGTCGTTGCCACAGGTGTCGCACGTGGTCATCACGGTCCTCCTCTCCGATATCTGTCCTCCGGATCGGGTGCCCCACCCTCGGTCACGTCAAACGGCTCACACCGTCGTCGCCGGCCGGATCCGCGGTGCCGCCAGACCGAGGCCGAGCATGGTCACCGCCACGCCGAGGTGCAGCCAGTTGTCCGCGTCGTTGACCGGCAGGACGTTGGCGCTGCCCTCCGGCCGGACGATCAGCCCGTACAGGAACAGTGCGAGGTAGATCAGGCCGCCGACGATCAGGTACCAGCGCGCCAGATCTGCGCGCCGCGCCGCGACCACGCCCGCCAGACCGAAGACCAGATGCACCACGTTGTGCAGGAAGGACACGGCGAACACGCCCAGGAGCAGGGCGCCGGACTCGTGGCCGAAGGCCAGTTCGTCGTAGTTGCCCGTCACCCCGGGGACGAAGCCGGCGATCCCGACGACCAGGAAGAGCGTGCCTGCCGACAGTGCGCCGAGCTGGACGATCGAGCGGGTGCTCTCCGGCTGGCCGGCGCGCTGGGCGGGCTCGAGTGGTTCGGTCATGATCCGCGCATACCCCGTACTGTCCGCTTCAACCTGGGCGGTGCGGCGGTTTGGCCGAAGACTACGCCGGGAACTCGATCGGCGGTGGGCCCCATGCTCCGGCCGCGCCCCTCGGCGAGTTCCCCGGGGCTGCAGGCCGCCGAGAGAAAGGAGTGGGCGATGAACACCCCCGATCCGCGGAACGTCCCTGACCCACAGGCGCATCCCGGCACCGATCCCGAGCCTGCCCGCACCCCCGATCTCGAACCCGGCGGGGGTGTGGCACCGGGCTCGACACCACCCGACTCGGGCTCTACCTCCGGTCTGTCGGCCCCCGAGCCGCGGACGCGGAACCGATTCCCGCCCACGGGGATTCTGACGATCGGTGCGATCGTACTGATCGTCGTCCTCTTTCTCGTGGTGATCGTGGGGATTCTGATGTAGGTGGCGCAGGCCTGCACGATTTGCCGGGGTGCCGACGGGGTACCCGTGGTTCGCAAGTGAGGAACGCCGACTGAGGGAGAGTCGCATGGCAGAGAACACGAGCGGTCCGAGCGAAGGCGTCAAGGGCGTCGTCGAAGACGTCAAGGGAAAGGCCAAGGAGGCGACCGGCGCCGTCGTCGGCAGCGACGAACTCACCCGCGAGGGACGGGCCCAGCAGGACAAGGCCGACAGCCAGCGCGAGGCCGCGAAGAAGGAAGCCGAGGCGGAGAAGGCACGCGCCGACGCCGAGGTCGACGAGGCGCGCCAGCGCTCGCATCAGCAGTGAATCCGCATCGCAGTGAATCGGTGACCGGCCGCGCAGGCGGTCGCGCCCGTCGTTCGTCCACGACCCGGGGGCCGTTCGGCTCCCGGGTCTTCGCCCCGGAGGAGGAGCGATGCGTATCCTGACGTTCGTTGTGCTGGTGTGGCTGGTGATCGGTGCGATCGCCGCCGGGCAGCGGGGGTACTTCACGGAAGCCGAGCAGAGCTGCGCCGACTTCGCCACCGTCGCGGTGACGGTGATCGCGGGGCCCCTCAACTACGCCGGAGTCAATCCGAAGGTGGAGTGCGAGCTTCCGCAGCCGAGTCCGTGACCGGACCCGCGGGATGTCGCGGCGACGGGATCCGCTCGTGCGCGGTCATGAGCAGATGGTCGAAGGCGGTGCGAAGCGTTGCCGGTGCGTCGAGTCCGGTGGTGACGTCCCGGACGAGTTGCTCGGCGAGCGTGCGGAGCTTGACATTCGACTCCTGGGACCGCCAGGCGAGGATCTCGAAGGCGCGGTCCGCCGGAATCTTGTAGACCGCCATGAGCATGCCCTTGGCCTGTTCGATGACCGCGCGGTGGTGCGCGAGCGCCGAGACCGCCTCGTCGACGCTGTGCCGGACCTCGTCGTCGTACGCGTCGGACAGGTCCAGGTAGAAACCGGCCGTGCCGATCACCCGTCCTCGCTCGTCGAGCAGGCGGTCGCCGATCACGACGACGGGCCGGACCGTCCCGTGCGTGTCGATGATGCGATGCCGGCTGCTGAACGGCTCGCCGTTGCGCTGCAGGGCGCCCAGCATGGCCGCGACGTGGGCCCTGTCCTCGGGATGCTTGTGCTTGAGCAGCAGGTCGGTGGTCGGCCGTACGGTCCCCGGGGCGTACCCGTGCATCCGCGCCACGTCGTCCGACCATTCCCACCTGTCGTTGTCGATCAGGTAGCGGAAACTCCCGACCCGCTGCGGCTTCCCGCTCGCGAAGACCCGTTCGAAGGCGTCGTCCACCGGCGTGTCGCCGGCGTCCACGATCGGTTCCCTCATGCAACGATTATGCCTCCGGTGACGGGCACTACCGCTGCGGGATCGCGTGAGGTGAGGTGATCTAGCCGGCGCGTTGCTCGGCGTTCGCGAACACTTCGACGAGGGTGGCGCAGAAGGCGGGCAGATCCCTCGGATTGCGGCTCGACACCAGGTTCCCGTCGACGACCACTTCCTCGTCGACCACGTTCCCGCCCGCGTTGCGGATGTCCGTGCGGACGCTGGGGTAGGACGTCAGCGTCCGACCCCGGACCACGTCGGCCTCGACCAGTGTCCAGGGGCCGTGACAGATCACCCCGACGGGCCGGCCCGACTCGACGAAGTCCCGCACGAACGCCACGGCGGCGGGATCCTGGCGCAGATGATCGGGGTTCGTGGTACCGCCGGGCAGGATCAGCGCGTCGAAGTCCGACACCGACGCCTCCGCCACCACCTGGTCGACCGGGTGCCGGCCGGCCGCGTGCACGTCGGACTTCATGGCCTGGATCTCGCCGGGTTCGGGCGACAGCAGGCGCACCGTGCCGCCCGCCTCCTCGACCGCCCGGCGCGGCTCCACCAGCTCGACCTCCTCGACGCCGTTCGTGGCGAGGACGGCGACCGTGCGTCCCGCCAGCCGGCCGTTCCCTGAAGCGCTCATCGCGAAGTCGTCCTTTCGTCGTGGGAAGGTTCCCCGATCGCGTACCCGAGGCCGGCGACCGGGAAACGTCACTCCGGTGCCAGATCCCGGGTGGCAGGGCCTTCGAGCAGGCGCCCGTCCGCGGCGAAGCGGGAGCCGTGCAGCGGGCAGTCCCAGGAGGCTTCCGCGTCGTTCCATCGCAGCACGCCACCGAGGTGGGGACACACCGCGGACACCCGGTGCGTGGTGCCGTCGACGGTGCACACCCCGACCGGGCGGAGCTTCTCCCGGCGTACCGTGCCGCGGCCCTCCGGCGGGGACGCGCCGTCGCCGGACAACTCGGCCCGCACCCATCCGCGCGTCATCTCCACCGCGACCGCGGCATTGAGCCGGGTGGCTGCCGGAAGATCGAAAAGCTGTGTGGGACTCCAGGCCTGGAACGCCGACGCCCATTCCGGAGCCGTCTCGCCGAGAATGCGGGCCGACAGCAACCGCGCCGCCGCCACCGCGTTCGTCATGCCCCACTTGCCGTAGCCGGTGCCCACGAGCAGCCGATCGTTGCCGGGCAGCAGCGGGCCCACGTACGGCAGGTGATCGAGCGTCGCATAGTCCTGCGCCGACCAGCGCGCCACGGTCTTCGCACCCGGGAAGTGGCGGCCCGTCCACGCCACGAGATCGTCCGCGGCGCCCCGATGGTCGTGTGCCCGCCCGACGGTGTGGCCGTTGCCGCCGACGAGGAAGTACCGCTCCCCGTAGGCCGTGCGCAGCGACCGCGTCGGCGAATCCACCGACAGATACATCCCGCTCGGAATGTCGCCCGGTACCTCGAACGCGGCCGCGTACGACCGCTGGGGCTCGAGCCGGGCGAAGAACCCGCCGCGGTCGAGGATCGGCGTCCCCGTCGCCAGCACGATGTGCCCGGCCCGCACCTCACCGTGATCGGTGACCGCGACGCATCCGTTCCGGTCCGAGCGGACCTTCCGGACCCGGCAGCCGGTGAACAGGGCGCCCCCGCGCTCCCGCAGTTCGCGGGCCAGTTCGTGCAGCAACGGCATCGGATCGATCTGCGCCTGATCCGGCAGCGTCACCGCCGCGGCCACGGGGTACGGCAGTTCCGTCTCCGTCGTCATGCGGGCGTCGAGACCGGCCGCGCGGCAGGCCTCGTGCTCGGCGCGCACCGTGGCCACGCCGTCCTCGCCGGCGCTGTAGGTGAAGGCGGCCGCGGATTCGACCGGCAGGCCCCGCTCCCGGCACAGCTGCACCACCCACCGTTGCGCCTCGAGGTTGCCGGCCACGTAGTTTCGCAGGACGTCGCGGGAATGGCCCCGGGCGATGCTGGACAGGGTGCTGCCCTGCAGCAGGCTGATCTTGCCGGTGGTGTTGCCGGTGGTGACGGCGCCGACCGTGCGGGCCTCGAGGACGGCCACGCGGTGTCCGGCGCGCGCGAGCAGGAGGGCGGTGGCCATGCCGGTGAGGCCGGCGCCGACCACCACGGTGTCGAAGCGGGCCGGGCCCTCGGGCCACGGCGTGTCGTCGGTGCGGGCGGTGTCGGTGCGGGAGAGCCACAGTGAGGTCACCTGTGAGGGATGCCCCGTGCCGCGCCCGGGAAACCCGCGCCGGTCACCGGTCCTGCGCCGGGCCGGTCGAGGTTTGCGCCCCGTCGTGCGGGGTAGGCCGTGCAGAGCCGGCAGTGCGTCATAGTGCCGGTCCGGCAGTGCGTCATGGTGCCGGTCCGGCAGTGCGTCATGGTGCCGGTCCGGCAGTGCGCCGCACAGTCCACGACGAGAGGTGCCCGGACCACCGGGCGGGAGGATCGGCGATGAAAGCAGTGACATGGCAGGGCAAGCGGAAGGTGAGTGTCGACACGGTCCCCGACCCGAGGATCGAGCAGCCCACCGATGCGATCATCCGCGTCACCACCACCAACATCTGCGGTTCGGATCTGCACCTGTACGAAGTGCTCGGACCGTTCATGTCGCCGGGGGACATCCTCGGCCACGAGCCCATGGGGATCGTGGAGGAGGTCGGTTCCGAGGTCACCTCGATCAAACCCGGCGACCGCGTGGTCATTCCGTTCCAGATCTCGTGCGGCAGTTGTTTCATGTGCGGGGACGGCCTGTTCTCCCAGTGCGAGACCACCCAGGTCACCGAGCAGGGCACCGGCGCGGCGCTGTTCGGGTATTCGAAGCTGTACGGGAGCGTGCCCGGTGGCCAGGCGCAGTATCTGCGTGTGCCGCATGCGGATTCGACCCACATCTCGGTTCCGGAGGGGCCGCCGGACTCGCGGTTCGTCTACCTGTCCGACGTGCTGCCCACCGCCTGGCAGGCCGTGGAGTACGCGCATGTCCCCGACGGGGGTTCGGTGACGGTGCTCGGCCTCGGGCCCATCGGCGAGATGGCCGGACGGATCGCCGTGCACCGCGGCCACCGGGTGATCGGTGTCGACATGGTGCCCGAGCGGCTCGCGCGCGCCGCCACCCGCGGCATCGAGACCATCGACCTGAAGGAGGCCGGGAACTCGCTGGGCGAGATGATCCGCGACCGCACCGGCGGCCGCGGCACCGACTCGGTGATCGACGCGGTCGGCATGGAAGCGCACGGGTCACCCGTCGCCACCGCCCTGCAGACCGCGACGGGGCTGCTGCCGTCCGCGTTGTCCGCGCCGCTGATGACCCACGTCGGTATCGACCGGCTGCACGCCCTCTACACCGCGATCGACGTGGTGCGCCGGGGCGGCACCCTCTCGCTCAGCGGCGTGTACGGCGGCATGACCGACCCGATGCCGATGATGACCCTGTTCGACAAGCAGATCCGGCTGCGGATGGGTCAGGCGAACGTCAACCACTGGGTGCCGCAGATCATGCCGCTGCTCACCGACGACGATCCGCTCGGAGTGGACACCTTCGCCACGCACCGGTTGCCGCTGTCGGACGCCCCGCACGCGTACGAGATCTTCCAGCGCAAGCAGGAGGGCGCGATCAAGATCCAGCTCGAGCCCTGACCGGTGCCGCCAGCGTCACACCAGGTCGGCCGCGGTACGCGGCAGATCCGCGGTGTCGACGTCGGCGGCCTCGAATGGGGAGCGCAACGCCGTCGCGGTCGCCCAGCCCTGGGCGAGCAGGCCCGCGTCGGTGTCCTCGGCCTCGTCGGCCCGGATGTCGCTGAAGGTCACGGTGACGTACTGGCGCTCCCCGTCGTCCGGGTCCTGGTCGGTTTCGCCGATGTCGGCCTGCACGGCGCCGAACGCCGCGAGCGGTGCCGTGCGCAGGCCGCGCAGTTCGCTCAGCGGGATGTCGGGCACGTTGACGTTGAGCACCGTGCCGGGCGTGCCCTGCGTCAGCACCCACTGCAGGGCGTGCCGGGCGACGACCTCGGCACCCTCCCAGTGCTCGTGGACCGAACCGGACAGCGAGACCGCCAGGGCCAGGCTGCCGTGGTTGGCTCCGGTGAGCGCCGCGCCGACCGTGCCGGAGTGCAGGATCGCGTGGCCGGTGTTGGGGCCGTGGTTGATTCCCGACAGGACGATGTCGGGTTTGGGGCCGAACGCCCCGTACATCGAGACGAAGGCGATCAAGGCCGGCGACGCCTCGACGGCGAGCACCGTCGTGTCCGGCAGGTCCGGGAACGCCCGCGGCGCGACGACGAGCCGGCCGTCCTCCTCGAGTGCGCTGAGCGACGCGCTGGCGCCGCTGCGCTCGGCATGGGGGGCGGCCACCACCACGTCGAGACCGGCGTCCACCGCCACCCGGGCGAGCACCGAGATGCCGTGGCTGTCCACCCCGTCGTCGTTGACGATCAGCGCTCTCACGTTCCTACCTCCCGCTCTTCCCCTTCGCGAACGGCCGGACCTCGACGCTCTCGGCGACCTTGTCGACGAGCTCTCGCTGCCCCGTGGCCAACCCGTGCCGCGTGACGTTGACGGCGCCCGCCGCGGCACCGAGCTGCAGGGCTTCGACCATCGTGGCTCCGGCGGCCAGCGCGGCGCCCATCCCGGCGGTCATGGAGTCGCCGGCGCCGCGGTGGTCGGCGATGTTCAGCGGCGGCGCGACGACTTCCCACAGCTCGCCGTCGACGAGGGCGAGGGCGGGGTCGCCGGCGCGGGACAGCACCACGTTGCGGGCGCCCTGCGAGACGAGTTCCTTCATGGCCGCGGTGAGGTCGTCGACGTCGTCGGACTTCGCCCTGCCGTCCTCGAGGAGATCCTCGTGACTGACCTTGAGCACGGCGAGACCGCCCTCGAGCGCCGCGGTCATGGTGGGGCCGGACAGGTCGGCGACGACGGGAACACCCAGGGCGGTCAGGTCGGCCGCCAGCCGGGTGTAGACGTCGTGCGGCACCGCCCGGTCGGAATGCGGGCCACCGAGCAGCGCCACGTCCGCCTCGAGGCCCTCGGCCAGCGCCGCGCCGAACAGGTCGTCGGCCTCGTGCCGGTTGAGCGTCGGCGGCGGAACCTCCACGATCTCCTCACGCTCACCCCCGCGGCGGTCGTGCACGTACGAGCCGTTCTGGCCGGCGGTGAACACCGATCGCACCGATACGCCTTCCCGTGCGATGAGATCGCTGACGACGGGGCCGGTCTCGCCGCCGAAGGTGCCGCACAGCCGCACCTTCAGGCCGAGTGTGACCGCCATGCGGGCGATCCAGAAACCCTGCCCGCCGGCGTGGACGTGCAGTTCCGGGACATCCGACGGCGACGACTCGATGGTGACGGTGAGCAGGGGAGTGGGTGCGAAGACGAAGGCGGAGGGCGCGCTGTCGTCGTTGCCGTCTCGGGGAGCGGGGTTCATGCATGTCCTTCGAAATGGGGAGGAGACGGCGCCCGCGGTGGCGGACGCGCGGTTCGCGTTGCGGTGCGGCCTCGGTCAGGCCGTGCCGTCGGGGGAGTCGGCCAGGACGGGATCGTAGACGGGGGCGTTCGGCACCTCGGGCGGGCGCACGTTGGCGCCGAGCGAGTACGCGAGGTGCCCGCCCAGCAGGCCGCCCAGCCCGATCAGTGCCGTGCCGGCGGCGCTCAGGGTCACCGCGCCGGGACCGGAACTGCGGCGGCGCCGGCGGTAGGACAGGGCCATGAGGGCTGTTCCGGTGCCGTTGACGGCCGCGTGGATCAACCCCACCCGGCGCTGCACGGTGTCGGTGTGCGCCCAGTCGACCCAGCCGGTGAGAAGCGTCGGCGGCGTCGCCACCAGGCCGAGCCCGATCAGCCGCCGCGCGGTCTCGGGTTGCCGCAGGGCGTCGAAGACGCCGGCCGCGATCCACGCCCCGATGGGAACGGTCACCAGCGCCGGGTGCAGCGGGTGGCCCACGGGGGCGCCGTGCAGCACGGCGCCGAGCGGGCTGTCCGCCAGCCGCCCGACCTGTTTGCGCAGCGCCTCGGCGGGACCGTCCAGTCCCGTCGCCGACTCCGCCGCGGAGTACAGGATCTCCATCTGCGAGTCCGTCATGCCCACGGGCATACCCCGCCCCCACCGGGTGAAACCTGCCACGACGGGTGTACGACGCAGATTGCCGGGGTATCTCCTGCGATCATGAGACAGCGCATCGTGATCACCGGCGCCAGCGGCAACGTCGGCACCGCCCTGCTGCGGCGCCTCGCCCGGCGATCGGAGCCGCCGGAGATCGTGGCCGTCGCCCGGCGCGTGCCACCGCCCACCGACCCCTACGACGGCGTGACCTGGCACAGCGTCGACCTCGCCGCACCCGGCGCCGAGACCGGGCTGCGCCCCCTCCTCGAAGGGGCCGACGCCGTCGTGCACCTGGCCTGGGGCTTCCAGCCCTCGCACCGGCGGGACTATCTGCGCCGGACCGGAGTGGACGGCACCGCCGCCGTGATCGGGGCGACCCTCGCCGCCGGCGTCGGACACCTGGTGCACATGTCCTCGGCCGCGGTGTACGCGGCCGGGGCCTACGGCCGGGCGGTCGACGAGTCGTGGCCCGCGACCGGCATCGAATCGTGCGCGTACAGCATCGACAAGGTCGCGGCGGAACGGCTGCTCGACGAGCGGATCGCGGGCGCGGCCGCGGCGCCGATCGTCACCCGTTTCCGGCCGGGCTTCATCGGCCAGTACGCGGGCGGCAGCGCGCTGCGCCGCTACGCGGTGCCGGGATACGTGCCCGACGTCGTACTCCGTCACCTGCCGTTGCTGCCCGTGGACCCCGGAACTGCGATCCCCGCCGTGCACGCCGACGACGTGGCCGCCGCGCTCGATGCCGCCCTGGAGCGGCGGGTGCCGGGCGTGTTCAACCTCGCGACCCCCGAACCGCTGCGTGCGGGCGACATCGCCGGGGCGTTCGGGGCCCGTGCGATCCCCGTACCGCGGCAGGTGCTGCGGGCCGTCGTCGAGGCGACCTGGCAGGTCCACCTGCAACCGATCGCCGGCGGATGGATCGACCTGGCCTACAACACCCCGATGCTCGACTGCGACCGGGCCCGCCGAGACCTGGACTGGGCACCGACAGTTCCGGGCCCCCAGGTGTGGCGCGAGGCCATCGCGGGTATGCAGGCCGAGGCCGGCACCGACAGCCCGGTCCTGCGCAGTCGCGGGCCGCTCGAGACGATGAGGGTCCTGCTCGGCCGCGGGACCGTCGGGCGCCGCGTGCCGCCGTGACCACTCGCGGCGGAGCGACGAGAGAGGGTATCGGGATGAGCGAAACAGCGCAGCGCGACACCACGGCGACGCCGCAACAGGTGTGGGATGTCCTCGCCGACGGCTGGTCGTACGCGGGCTGGGTGGTGGGCGCCTCCCGCATCCGGGCCGTGGACGACGCGTGGCCGGCGGTGGGCAGCCGCATCCACCACTCGGTGGGGGTGTGGCCCGCCCTGCTGAACGACCATACCGAGGTGGTGGAATCGATCCCCGGCAGGGAGCTGAAGCTGCGTGCGCGGGCGTGGCCGGCCGGGCAGGCCGAGATCACCATGCGCCTGCACGAGCGGCCCGGGGGGTGCCGGATCGAGATGGCCGAGAAGGCCGCCGCCGGCCCGGCTCAGTTCGTACCCGGTGCGATCCAGGCCCGGCTGGTGCTGCCGCGCAACGTCGAGTGCCTGCGCCGGCTCATGCTCATGGCCGAACACGCCACGGAGCCGAAGGGCGTCGGAGAGTGAGCACCGAGACCGTCGACGCCGTCGTCGTCGGCGCCGGCCAGAACGGCCTGACCGCGGCGGCCGTGCTCGCCGACGCCGGCTGGGACGTCCTGGTGCTCGAGGAGCAGCACGAGATCGGCGGCGCCGTCCGCACGGCGGAACTGCATCCGGGCTTCCGTATGGACCTGTTCAGCGCCTTCTACCCCCTCGCGGCGGCGTCCCCGGCGTTCCGCGCGCTCGACCTCGCGTCGCACGGGCTGCGGCTGCGGCGGGCGCCGCGGGTGTACGGGCACGCCGCCGGGCCGGACGACAAGGACGCCGCGGTGGTCTACCCGGACGTCACCGAGACCGCGGCGGAACTCGAACGGCGCCACCCCGGCGACGGGACCACCTGGATCCGCCTGGCCGAGCAGTGGAAGGGCATCCGTGAGCCCTTCCTGAGCACCCTGTTCGAGCCGTTCCCACCGGTGCGCGGCCCGGCGGGGCTGATCCGCCGGCTCGGCACCGCGGACGCACTGCGCTTCATGCGGATGCTGGCGTTGCCCGCCCGCCGGATGGCCCAGGAACTGTTCGGCGGTGAGCACGCGCGGCTCCTGCTGCTCGGCAACGCCATGCACGCCGACACCCCAGTGGACTCGGCGGGCAGCGGAATCATGGGATACGTCCTGACCATGCTCGCCCAGGACGTCGGCTATCCGGTGCCCGAGGGCGGCGCCGGGGAGCTTGCGGCGGCCCTGGCGCGGCGCGGCGAACGCAGCGGGGCCCGGATCCTGTGCGGCCGGAAGGTCACCGGCATCGAGGTCGGCGGCGGTGTGGCGACCGAGGTCCGCACCGAGCAGGGGGAGCGGTTCCGGGTACGGCGCGCGGTACTGGCCGACGTGTCCGCGCCGGCACTGTTCGGTTCGCTCCTGCCCGCGGACGCCGTGCCCGCCGCGGTCCGCGACGACCTGCGGCGCTTCGAGTGGGACACGCCCGTCGTGAAGGTGAACTACGCGTTCGACCGGCCGATTCCGTGGCGCTCACCGGCGCTCGCGACGGCCGGGACCGTCCACCTCGGCGCCGACGCCGACGGTCTCGTGCACTGGTCGGCCGACCTCGCGACCGGCCGCGTCCCGGAGCACCCGTTCATCATCTTCGGCCAGATGACCACCACAGATCCTGCCCGCTCCCCGGAGGGAACGGAAAGCGCCTGGGCGTACACGCATCTGCCGCGCGGTGTCGCCGACGACGCCTCCGCGGAGGAACTCGCCCGGCGCGTCGACGCCGAACTCGAGGCGCACGCGCCGGGGGTGCTGAGCTCGGTCGTGCACCGCAGCGTGCAACGTCCGCGCGACCTCGAGGCCGCCAACGCGAACCTCGTCGGGGGGGCGGTCAACGGCGGCACCGCCCAGATCCATCAGCAGCTCGTGTTCCGGCCGTTGCCCGGCTTCGGTGGTCCCCGCACGCCGGTCGAGGGTGTGTACCTGGCCGGCTCGTCCACCCATCCCGGCGGTGGCGTCCACGGGATGTGCGGGTGGAACGCGGCCCGGGCGGCCCTGCGCGACCACGGCATGGGCGGCAGGGTTCGGCGGCGGCTGAACGGGGCGATCTCGGACGTGCTGATGCGCAGCTGAATTCCCGGTGCCCTTGCCGAACGCGGAGATTCACACGTTTCGGGGTTGAGCGATTCGCCGACGGGGTATCAGAAGTCATGGGAACGCCAGTGGGAACACCGATCCGGCAGGTGCACAACCCTTCCCTCGTGCCGCGGGCGCTGCGCGAGGTGGAAGGCGGAGTCGCCGCAATCGCCGCGGGCATCTGCGTGATCGCCGCCGTCGGCGTGGGTGTGCTCTCCGCTTCCGCCGTCACGGGCATCGGGGCCGGACTCGCCGTGGCGGCGGGACTGTCGTTCATGCTCGGTTCGCTGGCCCCGACCGGGGCGGCGCCGGCCGGCGCGCGCCGGGAGCCCGACCGTGCCGGGCCCTCGTTGTTCCGCAACCGTCCGGACGGCGCCGCGGCTCCCGCATCGCGGCGCACCGCCGTCACCGCCTTCCGCCCGCACCACGTTTCGGGCGGCCGCTTGGAGGGGTACTCCCACGTATGACAACGACGTCTCGCCCGGAGTCCAACGTGTCCCTCACCCGGTCCACCCACGGGGGCCGTGCCGTCGCAGCCGGGGTCCGGTAACGTGCCGGCGCCCAGGAGGGTGTGGCGACTGCCCGGTGTGTACCGCCCGCAGGAGGATTCGCATCTGCTCGCCGGCGCACTCGATCGTGCGGCGGCGCCCCCCGGCGCCAAGGTGCTCGACTTCTGCACCGGCACAGGGTTCATCGCCGTGTCGGCGGCCATGTCCGGTGCCGGGTCCGTGACGGCACTGGACATCGCTCCCCGGGCGGTCCTCGCGGCGCGTATCAACGCGCGGTCGCGGCAGCTTCCCATCCGGGTCCTGCGCGGCGGACTGGACGAAGCCGACCGGCACGGACCGTTCGACGTGGTGCTGTCCAATCCGCCCTACGTACCGCACGCGGCCGGGGACGGTGACGCCCGCTGGGATGCCGGTGCCGACGGGCGGGCGGTGCTGGACCCGCTGTGCCGGAGCCTGCCGAACCTGTTGTCTCCCGGCGGTTTCGCTCTCGTCGTGCATTCGGAGTTCTCCGGGGTGGACGAGACGCTCGTCCGGTTGCGCGACGGCGGTCTCAAGGCCTCCGTCGTGGCGCGTCGCCGGATCCCGTTCGGGCCCGTGATGCGCAGCCGCGCCGGGTATCTGCGGGCGCGTTACGAACTGCCCGCGGGCGTCGACACCGAGGAAGTGGTGGTGATCCGTGCCGATCGAACACACTGCCCGTGAAGTAGCCACGGACGGCAGCCCCCGGGACACGTCTTCCGGGGGCGTCGCTGTGCCCGGCCTGTGCCCGGGACTGCGGGTGGAGGGTCTCGCGGGGGCGGAGCCCAGGGTCGTCCGCCTGGTCCGCGGCGGTCCCGTCCTGGTCGAGGGCCCGGTGCGCATCGTGACCGAGGACGGCGACGAGGTGGAATCGGACCGGTTCGTCGTCGCGATCTGCCGGTGCCGGCGCAGCGAGCGGTACCCGCTGTGCGACACCAGTCACCGCCGGTCCCGGCGCGATCCACGCTGAGACCCGCCGGTTCCGGCGGGGTGCCGGTCGTGCCGGGTGCGCACGACGCCGGTGGACAACGCGGGGCGGGCGGTTCCCGAGAGGAACCGCCCGCCCCGCAACGCGTTTACGCGTCGTCACGCGTCATGCGTCAATACCAGTACTTCCGGCCGCCGACAGCCCGGCCCGTCGCTCCGAGGATCGCCAGGATTGCGCCTACCACCAGGAGAATGATCCCGAGCGTCCACAGGATAGAGATGTTGGTGAGGAAACCCACCACGAGCAGAATCAAACCCAGAATGATCATGAGTGTCACCTCGCTGTCGGTGCCCGTTGCCGGTCGGATCCGGGCCGTGCACAGGGGATACCCGCATCGGATGTGCCGAAACCTCGCGAACCGCTCGTGGTGGGAAGGATGTGCACTTCGCGTCGATCCGTGGCGCGCGGACGGCGCCAGTGGCATTGTCGGGTGCATGCCTACTTCGGAGAACCCCGGGGACAGCGTCCCCGGCGAGTACAGCGTCGACGACGAGGACCAGTTGCAGCCGGAGGATTCCCTGATCGACCGCGGTGTCGACGACGTCCTCGACGAGGGATTCTCACCGATGGAACGGCCCGTCGGCCTCGAACGCCACGAGACCTTGGACGAACGGCTCCGCGAGGAGGAGCCCGAACGCGAGGACGACGAGGGGGAGAACGAGTTCCGCAGCTCCGTCGCCGAGGCGGGCCGGGCGCGCGCGGGACGCCTCGTCGCGCCGGACGAGGGCACCGCGGAGGACGTGGATTCCGAGCTGTTCGGCACGGACGTAGGGATCGACGGGGGCGCGGCCTCCGCCGAGGAAGCGGCCGTCCACCTGATCGAGGAGGAGGAGCCCGACCGGCAGGACTGAACGGCGGCCGCCCGGCACCCGAGAACTCGGATGCCGGGCGGCGATCGGCCGGAGGGACGCTCAGACGGCTCCGGCGCCGAGCAAGGACGACTCGTCGTCGTTCCACCGCTCGAGCACGTAGGCGGCGAGCCGGCCCTCGAGGTATTCCATCGCCTCCGCGCCGAACGCGATGTCGCCCGCGCAGCGCGGATCCCGTTCCACCAGATCGCCCACCACGTCGTAGCGCAGCACCTGCTCGTGCACCGCGTCCGCCTCGATGTGCTCGGTGTAGAAGTGGATGCAGGCGCTCGGCGCGCCGAGGCGTTCGAGGCCGCGTGCCATGCGGCGCGCCATCGGGGAGGAGGTGATCTCCGCGGAGGCGAACAACCCCACGAGCTTCGGGGTGTGTGCGCGGTGCAGCCCGCACAGGGACATGAAGTTCACCGTCGCGAGCGTCTCCGCCGGCACCCGGTCCAGATACGCCAGGTATCCCGGGTCGAGTCCGGCCGCGGCGAGCAGGTCGAAGTAGAGGGTCGAGTGCATGCGGTCGGCCCGGCCGCCGCCGTACTCGTCGAACTCCACCGCGACGAGCGCCGCTTTCGCCCGGCCCGTGAGCCGGGGGATGGCGAACGAGTGCGGGTCGGCCTCCTTGAGGTGGTAGACGGACCGGTGCACGAAGAACTCGCGCACCTGCTCCCAGGTGCCGCGTTCGCAGATGTGGTGGGACACGCCCCACGCGTCCTCGGGTTCGCGGCACAGGTCGTCGAGCACCCGCTGGGGATCGTTGCCCGAGGGCACGTCGGCGTGCAGCCGGTCCAGGAACAGCCCCTCGAGGCCGGCCCGGACGGTCAGCGGGCCCGGCGCCCATTCCCAGCCCGCGTCGACTCCGTCGAACCCGCGGTAGGACAGTTCGTACAGCACCGTCAGGGCCAGCTGGGCGTCCTCGCCGTAGGGGTCGATCCCGGCCACCTCGATCGGCCAGATCGCGGTATCGGCCGGACGCGCGAGCCGCTCGATCACCTCTCGGGAGACAGGGCCCCGGGCCCGCGGAAGGGCGGAGGACTGCATCACGGCGGTCGGCGAATTCGCAGGCATGTGCGCGGATACCCGGACCCGATTCGTGCGAAACGCCCTGTGTGGGACGGGTTCGCGCGGGTATCCGCCCGGGCATGAACGGTGACAACAGCGACAACGAGAACACGGCGCCCGGGGGCGAGGACGTCGAGCGCCCGCCCCACACGATCGACTATCCCGGTGCGACGGCCGACATGGCCGAGCGGCCCCGCGACGAGATGCGGGACTACCGGGGCCGTGACCTGCTCGCCGGACGCAAGGCCCTGATCACCGGCGGCGACTCCGGCATCGGGCGCGCGGTGGCGGTGGCCTTCGCGAAGGAGGGAGCCGACGTCGCGATCGCCTACCTGGAGGAGCACGACGACGCCGAGCACACCGCGGAACTGGTGCGGCGTGCAGGCCGTGCATGCCATCTGCTCCCGGGCGATCTCGCCGCCGCGGAGCACTGTCGCGCGGTGGTCGCCGACGCGGCCGCGGCGCTCGGCGGCCTGGATCTGCTGGTGAACAACGTCGCGTATCAGGAGCCGGTGGACGACCTCACCGAGCTCGACGACGCCCAGTGGCGGCGGACGTTCGCGGTGAACATCGACAGCTACTTCCACGTGACGAAGGCGGCGCTCGCTCACCTGCCCCGCGGCTCCGCGGTGATCAACACCGCCTCCATCAACGGTCTGCGGGGCAACAAGTCGCTGATCGACTATTCGGCGACGAAGGGCGCGGTGCTCGCGCTGACGTACTCGCTGGCGCAGTCCTTCCAGGATCGGGGAATCCGCATCAACTGCGTGGCGCCGGGGCCGGTATGGACGCCGCTGATCCCCGCCACCATGGATGCGGAGAAGGTCGCGACGTTCGGGCAGCAGGCCCCGTTCGGCCGGGCCGCGCAGCCCGACGAGATCGCGCCCTCGTACGTCTTCTTCGCCTCCGAGACGATGTCGTCGTACTACAGCGGTGAGGTGCTCGCACCGATCGGTGGCGAGACGCTGCCCGGCTGAGCCCGGTCACCGCCGCCGGTAGCGCCAGGGGTAGGCGACCCACAGGGTCAGGAACAGCACGACCGTGACGACGCCCGCGGCGATGCCGGCGGCGGTATTGACCACCAGTCCGACGACGAGCACGACGACGCCGGTCATCGCGACGCCCAGCAGGAGCAGGCCTGCCATGGCGAAGCGGTGCGCGGTGTTCACCAGCTCGGGGAGCCGGCGCTGCCGGAAGAGCAGGCGGTGCATGCCCACGGGAGCGACGAGGAGGATGGTGGCCGCGATCGACGCGAGCACGGTGACGAGGTAGACGCCGCGCTGGAAGTCGGTGAGTGCGTCGAACCGGCTCTGGAACGGCAGGGTGAGCAGGAAGCCTGTGAGGAGCTGGACGCCGGTCTGCACGACGCGCAGCTCCTGCAGCAGGCTCGACCAGTTCCGGTCCAGCCGCTGCACGGGGGTCTCGTGCCGGACCTGCCTGTTCCAGTCTTCGTTCGGCACCGCTTCGGGCTGCACGGTCTCGGCATGCCCCGTACGGTGCCCGTCAAACCTCCGCAGCGACGACGGCGGCCCACTTGTGACCTGCGTCACTGTGGGGGTACTGTCGGCTCCACCAGGGACAACGGCGCTCTGAGGAAGGAGAGCGGTCATGAAGCTCAATCTGTTCGTCGCATGGACCGGGTACATGCTCGCGTTGCTCTCGATCGTGAGTCTTGCGGCCTTCCTCTACGCCGCGGGTTCCGGCAACGGCGGGTGGGCGCTTGTCGCCGGCATAGTATGCGTCGTCGCGGTCGCGTCGGCGATCGCGATGATCGGCACGACCGTCCATCACGACCACCGTCTGCATCGCGAGACGCCGCACCTGTTCTGACGGTCCGGTCCCGCCGCCGCCTCACGCCTCGGCCAGGCGCCGCTTCTCGAGTTCCACGTCGAACCCGGCGAGCGGCCAGTCCAGGTCGAGGCCTTCGAACGCGTCGATGAGCAGTTCCATGACGGCGATGCGGCTGTACCACTTGCGGTCGCAGGGCACGACGTACCAGGGGGCGTGATCCGTCGACGTCTTGTCGAGCATCGCCTGGTACGCCTCCTGGTACGCCGGCCACAGCTTGCGTTCGGAGACGTCGCCCGGGTTGTACTTCCAGTGCTTGTCCCGCCGCTCGAGCCGTTCTGCCAGGCGCCGCTTCTGCTCCTCGAGCGAGACGAACATCGCGACCTTGATCAGCGTGGTCCCGCTGTCGACGAGCTCACGCTCGAACTGGTTGATCTCGTCGTACCGGGTGCTCCACACGCTCTCCGGTACGAGGTTGTGGACCCGTACGATGAGGACGTCCTCGTAGTGCGAGCGGTCGAACACGCCGAGCTGCCCGGCCCGCGGCAGCGCCTTGTTGATGCGCCACAGGTAGTGGTGGCGCCTCTCGTCAGGGGTGGGCACGCCGAACGACGTGTGGTCGACGCCCTGCGGATCCACGTGGCCGATCACGTTGCGGACCATGCCGCCCTTGCCGGCCGTGTCCATGCCCTGCAGGATCAGCAGGATCGACCGGCGGTCGCCCGAGCGCCCGTTGGCGAACAGCATCTCCTGTAGCCGCGAGAGCACCGCGCCGCGTTCCTCGATGAGCCGTTCGCCGGTGGCCTTGTCGCCCGAGAAGCCCGGGGTGCCGTTGGTGTCGATCTCGGCGACCCTGGTCCCCGGGTGGGCGCGGAGCACCTCGACGGCCGGCGTCTGCCACGGATCGGTGCTCTTGACGGTCATGATGCCGAGGGTGCCACATCCGGCGACCGGATCAGCCGGGTTCGAGCTCGGTGTCGTCGGGGCGGGTGGGATAGGGCGGGGCCGAGACGCCGTCGACCATGTGGCTGCCCCACAGGTCCGTCTCGGTGATCCGGACGGTCGCCGGCGCGGGGCCGCCGGGCCCGGGCACGGTCAGGTGGAGGTCGGTGCCGGGGGAGAGGTCGGTGCCCGGCGGCAGGGCTGCCGCGAGGCCGCGGATCCGGCCGCGCCAGCGGTAGCGCCCGCTGATGGGGTCGAACGCTCCGGCCAGCTGCACCTCCGTGGTGGCGTGCTGCTCGCCGACGGTGACCTCGGCGGGGCCGCGGTAGCCGTCGGGTTCGTCGTCGTGTGGGTCGGACATGCCCGCGACTTTACATGTAAACGCCAGTTACATAAATCTGGTCACGGCGTGCCGGCCTCCGGGAGCAGCGGGTGCGGCCGGCTCTTGAACCGGGCCGGCGAGCCGCCGACGGCGGCGATCCCGGAGATCCCGCCCCAGGTCATCATGGTGAGGTAGTCGGTCAGGTCCTCCGCCGACATCGACTTGTTGGAGATCCACCAGTGGGTGGCGAGCTGGATCGCGCCCACGATCGCGTACGCCCACGGCACGGAACCGCCCGAGTCCATCTCCAGATTCCGGAGCCGCTCGCCGATCACCGTCGCGACGAGTTCGGCGATCATCCGCTCCGAGTTCGCCACGACATCGCGCCCGGCCGCGGCGCTGTTGGTCATCACGTACAGGTACACCTCGGGATCCGAGGCGACGGTCTCGACGTACGTGGCGATCGCGACCCGGGTCAGGTCGTACTCGTCGAGATCCTCCGCCACCGCCGCGTAGATGCGCGGAGCGAGGATCGTCTCCACGTACCGGAGCATCGTCGCCGTGGTCAGGTCGTTCTTGTCGGTGAAGTACCGGTAGAGAACCGTCTTGGACACGCCGATCTCGGCGGCGATCTCGTCCATCCCGACGTCGCGCCCGCGGGACCGGATCGCCTTGATCGTGCCGTCGACCAGTTCCTCGCGCCGGGCGATCTTGTGCTCGTGCCAGCGGCGCTTGCGCCCGTCCTGCTTGGTCGGCGCGGCGGCTGTCGGGACCGGCGTGTCGGTCGGGGGCAGGGGCTGGGGAACTCGGTGGTTCGGCACTGGGTGGCACATCCGTTCGCTGTCGATCGTCCGCCCAGTTTATAAGGGGGTGTGCCGCACCCCGTGCGGATGTCCCGTTCCCAGGGGGGACGGTGTGCCGAACCCGCGTCCCGCCCCTGCGGGTGGCGGGTTCGGCACAATGGTGGAGGTGCAGCTGATGAGCATCGACGATGACGCCAAGCGCAGGGATCTGCGGCGGATGAAGGCGGTCGCCACCGGCTTTCTGCTCGCGGCGACCGCGGTCTACCTGTTCTGCCGCTGGCAGGAGTCGCGCGGTGCCGGCGAATGGGTGGGGTACGTGCGGGCGGCCGCCGAGGCCGGGATGGTCGGCGCGCTCGCGGACTGGTTCGCCGTCACCGCGCTGTTCCGGCATCCGCTCGGGATCCCCATTCCGCACACGGCCATCATCAAGCGGAAGAAGGATCAGCTCGGGGCGAGCCTGAGTTCGTTCGTCGGCGCCAACTTCCTCGCCCCCGAGGTGGTGTCGGAGAAGGTCGAGAACGCCCGGATCCCGCTGCGGCTGGGCACCTGGATGGCCGAGCCCGACCACGCCGAGCGGATCGCGCAGGAGACGTCGACGGTGCTGCGGGGCCTCGTGACGGTCCTGCGCGAGGAGGACATCCAGCAGATCATCGACAACACCATCGTCAAGCGCATCGCCGAGCCGGAGTGGGGGCCGCCCATCGGCCGGGTGCTGTCCGAGCTCCTCGCCGAGAACCGGCAGATGCCGCTGATCGACATGCTGGCCGAGCGGGCCCATCAATGGGCCCTCGGCAGCCAGGAGACGATCGACCGCATCATCAGCCGCGACTCGCCGTCGTGGTCGCCGAAGTTCGTGGACCTGCTGCTCGGGGAGCGGATCCATCGCGAGCTCGTCGAGTTCACCTGGAAGGTGCGCTCCAACCCCGACCACGAGGTTCGCGTGGCCGCGAACCGGTTCCTCGCCGACTATGCGCGGGACCTGCAGCACGACCCGGTCACCATCGCCAAGGCGGAGAAGGTCAAGGCGGAGATCATGGGCCGCGAGGAGGTCACGCAGCTGGCTTCCGCGACGTGGCGGGCGGCCAAGCGGATGATCCTCGAGTCGGTCGACGATCCGCACAGCACGCTGCGGACGAAGGTCACCGAGAACGTCATCCACTTCGGCGTGCGGCTGATGGAGGACCACGAGCTACGCGGCAAGTTCGACCGCTGGCTGCTGGACGGGGCCCGGTACATCGCCGCCAACTACGCCGACGAGATCACCGCGGTGATCCGGGAGACGGTCGAGCGCTGGGACGCCGAGGAGGCGAGCCGCAAGATCGAGCTGCAGGTGGGACGCGATCTGCAGTTCATCCGCATCAACGGCACGGTGGTCGGATCGCTCGCCGGCCTGGCCATCTACACCCTGTCGAACCTGCTGTTCGCGTGACGTGCCACACCTGCTAGCAGAGTGCTTGCTACAGCTAGCACTTGCGCGTACGCTGAGGTTGTGTCCACGAAGGAATCGGGTGAACCCGCCGACGGGGGGGACGGTGACAAGGACGACGCGTCCGGCGCCACCGAGATCGCTACCCGGGTAGTCAGCACTGCCGCCCAGGACATCGGCAGTTTCATCCGCTCGCAACGCGAGGCGGCGCAGGTGTCCCTGCGTCAGCTGTCCCAGCTCGCCGGCGTCAGCAATCCCTACCTGAGCCAGATCGAGCGAGGGCTGCGCAAGCCCTCGGCCGAGGTGCTCGGTCAGATTGCCAAGGGTCTCCGGATGTCCGCGGAGGTCCTCTACGTCCGGGCCGGGATCCTGGAGCAACGTCCGCAGAGCGCGGTGCGCGACGCGCTGCTCGCCGACGCCGTCCTCACCGAACGGCAGAAGCAGGTCCTGCTCGACATCTACGAATCGTTCTGCCGCGAGAACGGTTCCCGCCCGTCCGGGGCGGCATCCGCACCGGGGACATCTGCCCCCGAGGCATCCGCATCCGAGACGTCCGCATCCGAGGCCGCCGCCCCGAAGGGCGCGACCGACCCCGACCAACAGGAGAACTGACATGACCGATCCGAAGACCTTCGCCACCCCGCTGTATGCCGCCGTCGGCGCCGGCGACGCCGTGGTCCAGGCCGTGGCCGACGTGGTGGCCCGAACCCGCCGTCGCGCCGAGACCACCCAGACCGACGTCACCGACCGGGTCGACAGCGCCCGGGGCCGTCTCGCCGACTTCCAGGAGGACCTGACCGAGAACGTCGAGTCCCTGCGCGAGCGTCTCGCGGGCCTGCCGGCCGAGCTGCCCGAGGATCTCGCCGAGCTGCGCGAGAAGTTCACTGCCGAGGAGCTGCGCAAGGTGGCCGAGGCATACCTGAAGGTGGCCTCCGACATCTACACCGCGCTCGCCGAGCGCGGCGAGGAGACCATCGAGCGGCTGCGCAAGCAGCCGGTCGTCGAGGAGAGCATCGGCCGCGCCGAGGCCGCGTTCGGTGACGCCGTCGAGCTCACCGAGGATGCTCTCGGCACCGTGGCGCGGCAGACCCGCGCCGTGGGCGAGCAGGCCGCCAAGCTCGCCGGTCGCGCCGCCGGCCGGATCGAGGAGACCGCCGGCGATGTCGGCGAGGCCATCTCCGGTGCCGGTGAGGAGGCCGGTATGCGGGTGCTCGATCTCGGTGGCCAGGCCCAGGAGGCCGCCGAGGAGGCCGCCGACCGGGTCGAGACCGCCGCGCTCGAGCTCGACGAGGCCGCCACCAAGGTCGAGGAGGCCGCGGAGAAGGCCGCCGCGCCGAAGACCCCGGCCAAGGCGCCCGCCCCGGCTGCGGCCAAGGCTCCGGCCAAGACTCCGGCCAAGGCGCCCGCCAAGAAGGCCGCGCCGCGCAAGACCACCGGCGCCTGATCTCGACCGGTCGGTAGAACCGCCGACGGCCCCCACGCGACCTCCGCGTGGGGGCCGTTGCTCGTACCATGGGGACGTGCCCAACGTCGATTCTCTCGCCGCCCTGATCATCTTCGCTCTGCAGATCGTCGCGCTCGCCGGGGCGGGCTTCGCGCTGCTGCATGCCGTGCGGCAGCCGGCCGAGGCGTTCCCCGCGGTCGACAAGCTCACCAAGCCGGTGTGGCTCGGCATCCTCGCCGCCTCGCTGCTGGTGATCTTCGTCTTCTGGGGCACCTTCATGATGCTCGGGATCATCGCGGTCATCGCCGTGTGCGTGTACCTCGTCGACGTGCGGCCGCGGGTGGACGAGGTGCAACGACGCCGGTGGTAGCTCTCCCCGGGAGCCTTGACAAGCGCCGACAGGTTGGTGACACTTCGAGTAACGGGTAACAACCGAGACGAGGTGATCGACGATGGCGCTCACCCGGACCTTCCGCACCGCCGACCGTCAGGACACCGCCGAACGCCTGCTGGCGTCCGCGGCGCGCTCCTCCTACGACCCGGCCCTCGAGATCGACTGGGACGCCCCCGTCCCTGCCGACAAGTACGGCATGACCCCCGAGTGGAGCAGCCTCTACGGCACCGCCCTGTGGGAGTCGATGACCGAGCGGCAGCGGATCGTACTGACCCAGCACGAGGCCGCCAGCATCGCCGGCACCGGCATCTGGTTCGAGATGATCCTGATGCAAATGCTCGTGCGCGACCTCTACCGCCGCGACCCCGCCACCCCCTACGTCCAGTTCGGGCTCACCGAGATCGCCGACGAGTGCCGGCACTCGACGATGTTCGCGCGCGCGGCACAGCACTTCGGGATCCCGTCCTACCGGCCGAAGCGCTGGATCCGGGAGAGCGGCCGGCTGTTCAAGGCCACCGCGAGCGGATCGCTCGCCTTCGGCGGCACCCTGTTCGCCGAGGAGATCCTCGACATGATGCAGCGCGACTTCATGCGCGACGAGCGGGTCCAGCCCGTCACCCGCACCGTCAGCCGCATCCATGTGATCGAGGAGTCCCGCCACATCCGGTACGCGCGTGAGGAGATCATCCGCCGCACGCGCCACCTCTCCCGTGCCGACCGCGCACGCGTCCGGCTGCAGCTGGGCATCTCCGCGTACTTCGTCGTCACGAGCCTGGTCCACGACGACGTCTACGCCGCTGCGGGACTCGACGTCGCCGAGGCCACCGCCGCGGTCCGCGCCAACACCCACTACCACGACCGGCTCCGCGAGGGCGCACGACGGACGATCGAGTTCCTCGACGACGTCGGCCTGATCGGGGGACCGTCCACCCTGCTGCTCCGCCGCGCCCACGTCCTGTGACCGCGCGACCGTCCCCGGCCGCCGCACGTCGCGACGGCCGTCGTTCCAGCAACCAGGAGAACAACACAGGTGAAGAAGCCGTCCCGCAGGACCACCCTGGCGATCGCCGGGGTGGCCGGCGCCGCTGCCGTTGCCGGCCTCGTGGCCTACCGCGCCCGCCGACGCCGCGCCGTGGTGCGCGCCGCCGACCGGCCACCGCACGCGCTGCTCGCGCCGCCGACGGTGGAACCCGACGTCATCGACCTCACCACCGACGACGGTGCCCATCTCAACGTCCGAGCCTACGGCGACCCGGACGCCGACCCGATCGTGCTCAGCCACGGATGGACCTGCAACGCCGACTACTGGATCCCGCAGATCAACGCCCTCGCCGGCCGCTACCGGGTGATCACCTACGACCAGCGCGGACACGGCCGCAGCGACCTCGGTACCCGGACCTTCGGCCCCGACGTCCTCGCCGACGACCTCGCCGCGGTCCTCGAGGCGACGGTGCCGGCCGGCCGCAAGGCAGTCCTCGCCGGTCACAGCATGGGCGGCATGAGCATCATCGCGTGGGCCGGCCGCCACCCCGATCAGGTGCGGGAGAAGGCCTCCGGGGTGCTGCTCGCGAGCACCGGCACCGACAGCCTGCTCGCCGAGGCCGCGCTGCTGCCGTCCCGGCTGGGGCGGGTGCAGGAGCCCGTCGCGCGCCGGCTCCTCGGCGCCGCCCTTCCGCTCGTCGCCTCACCCGTCACCACCCGGGCCCTGAAGTACGTCGCGCTCGCGCCCGGTTCGAGCACCGCCGAGGTCGCCTTCTGCGAGAAGATCGTGCTCGGCTGCACGCCGCGGGCCCGCGGCAACTGGGGCACCGCGCTGAGCGCCTTCGACATCCGCGACGGGCTCGACCACCTCACGGTGCCGACGACCGTGCTCGTCGGCACCGCGGACCGGCTCACACCGCCGGTGCACGCCCGCAAGCTCGCCGAGACCCTGAAGACCTGCGGGCACCTCGAGCGGCTCGTGGTGCTCGACGGGATCGGGCACATGAGCTCGGTCGAGGCGATCGACGCCTTCGACGACGAACTGCTGCACCTGGCCGAACGCGATCGCATGCCGGCCGGCGCCTGAGGGTCCCATCCGCGGCGGGCGCGGCGCCGAACCCTCGGTGTAGTCCACCGGGAGGAGACCCATGACAGTGGCCCGCCACCGCGCGGCCCGCGCCTTCGCCGGCCTCGTCGCGTTCGGAGTGGTCCTCGGCGTCGGAGAACTGCTGGCCGTGCTGATCGGGCCCGCCTCGTCGCCGTTCTACGCCGTCGGCGCCACCACGGTCGACCGAGCCCCGGCGTGGGCCCGCGAGTTCGCGATCGACACCTTCGGCACGTCCGACAAGCCGGCGCTGTTCATCGGCATGTCGGTGATCCTGGCCGTACTCGCCGTGGGGGCGGGGCTGCTCGAGCAGCCCGGCCGCCCGCGCGGTGGCCTCGTGATCCTCGCCCTGGCCGCGGTGGGCGTGTACGCGGCGCTGAGCCGGCCGGGCGCCACGGCCGTCGCCGCGCTGCCGACGGTCGCCGGCGCCCTCGCGGGCGCGGCGCTGCTGCAGTACTCCATCCGGCTGCTCGCCCGATCCGACGTCCGCGACGGCGTGCCGGAGACCCCGGCGTCGGGGTGGCCGCGCCGGCGGTTCCTCACGGTGGTCGGCTCCGCGGCCGCCGTGGCCGTGGCCGCCGGCGCGACCGGCCGATACCTCACCGACCGGCTGACGCGGGCCGTCGAGGACCGCACCCGGTTCCTGATCCCGCGGCCCGCCCAGCCCGCCGCATCCGTGCCGGCCGGCACCGAGGTGACGGTCCCCGGGGCCACCCCTTTCCTCACCTCACCGGCGGAGTTCTACCGCATCGACACCGCGCTCCGGGTACCGCGGTTGCGCACCGCCGACTGGAGCCTGCGCATCCACGGGATGGTGGAACGGGAGATGACGCTGACCTGGGACGACCTGGCCGCGTTCGAACCCGTCGAACGGATCCTCACGCTCACCTGCGTGTCCAACGAGGTGGGCGGCGACCTGGCCGGCAACGCCCGCTGGATCGGATACCGGATGAGCGACCTGCTCGCGCGCGCCGGGGTCCGCCCCGACGCCGACATGCTCCTGTCCACCAGCGTCGACGGCTTCACCTGCGGCACCCCCGTCGATGCCGTCCTCGACGGCCGCGACGCCCTGCTCGCCGTCGCGATGAACGGCGAGCCGCTGCCGTTCGAACACGGATACCCGGCCCGGCAGGTGGTGCCGGGCCTGTACGGGTACGTCTCCGCCACCAAGTGGGTCGTTGACTGGGAACTGACCCGCTTCGACCGGGCCGAGGCCTACTGGACGCGGCGCGGCTGGGCGGAGAAGGCCCCCGTCCGGACGGCGTCGCGCATCGACGTCCCCGCCGCGTTCGGCCGGCTCGAACCCGGGCCCGTGATCGTCGCCGGTACCGCGTGGGCACAGCATCGCGGCATCGACCGCGTCGAGGTCCGGGTCGACGGCGGCCCCTGGAACGACGCCGTGCTCGCCGAGGAGTACTCCCTCGACACGTGGCGGCAGTGGACGTGGCGGTGGGACGCGACGCCCGGTACGCACGTGCTCGAGGTGCGGGCGACGGACGGCGAGGGCCGGGTGCAGGACGAGCAGCGTCGCCCGCCCATCCCCGACGGCGCCACCGGCTGGCACAGCCGCACCGTCACGGTCGGGTGACGGGCGCGCCCCGGAACGGGACGTCAGCTGAAGACGACGGTCTTGCTGCCGTGCACCAGCACCCGGTCCTCGAGGTGCCAGCGCAGACCGCGGGCCAGCACCAGCTTCTCGACGTCGCGGCCGAGGCGCACCATGTCGCCGACCGTGTCGGCGTGACCGACGCGCACCACGTCCTGCTCGATGATCGGGCCGGCGTCCAGCTCGGGGGTCACGTAGTGGCACGTCGCGCCGATCAGCTTCACGCCGCGCGCGAAGGCCTGATGGTAGGGGCGTGCGCCGATGAACGACGGCAGGAAGCTGTGGTGGATGTTGATCGCCCGGCCCGCCCAGTGCTCGCACAGCTCGGGCGGCAGGATCTGCATGAACCGCGCCAGCACGACGGCGTGCGGATCGTGCACGTCGACTAGCTTGCGCACCTGCTCGAACGCGGGCCCGCGCTGTTCCGGGTCCTTGGGGAAGGACACGTAGTGGAAGTCGATGCCGTGCCGGCGGGTCACCCGCTCGAGGTCGGGGTGGTTCCCCACGACCGCGCAGATCTCCGCGTTCAGCTCGCCGGCGGCCACCCGGCCGAGGATGTCGTGCAGGCAGTGGCCCTCCTTGCTGACGAGGAGCACCACCCGCTTGGTCTCGCCGGTGTCCTGCAGCGTCCACTCGGTCTCCGGGCCCAGCTCCGCCGCGACGGTCGCGAACCGCTCACGCAGTTCGTCGAGGCCGAGCGGGATGGAGGAGGCACGCACCGCCTGACGAGTGAAGAACCAGCCGCTGTCGGGGTCCGCGTGGTAGCCGGCTTCGACGATCGAGCCGCCCACGTCCGCGAGGAAGGTCGAGATGCGGGCGACGATGCCGGTGGCGTCGGGGCAGCCCAGTGACAGTACATACCGACGGTCGTCGGACGAGGCAGCGGAGGTCATGCCGTCCAGTGTCTCAGGTGTGCAGCCGGGTCGTTCCGGCCGGTCACACCGTCGCCGGGGGCCGCCGGACGGTGGCGGTCCCGACGAGGGTCGTCGCGTCGATCGTGTGGATGCCGCGCTCGGTGACGGCCGCCAGGAACTCGGCGCGCACCGCGGCGACCGCGTCGGCGTCGAGCCCGGCCAGGGCTGCCCGCAGGCCCGTCGCGGTCACCAACGTCCAGCACAGTTCCTCGGTGGCGGGCAGCAGATTCGACAGGGTGCGTACCTCCACCGAGTGGGTGCCGGCGGCCGCGAGCCACGCCTCGAGGGTGCGCGGCAGATCGATCGCGTGCAGCGGTGTCCGGTCGCGCAGCGACGGCCGGCCCGCCACCGCCGGGTTGCGGCGGCCGACGACGTCGAACAGCGTCGCGCTGATTTCCTCCATCGCGCCGGCCCGCCACACGGTGACGCCGATCCGGCCGCCGTGCCGGACCAGGCCGACCAGGCGGTCGAACGTGGTGTCCATGTGGGGCAGCAGGAACACGCCGTAGGAGATGGCGAGCGCGTCGTACCCGGCCTCCGGGACCGCGGACGGCGGTTCCCACGTGGTGGCGTCGGCGCACACGAAGTCGATGTTCTGCAGCGCCCGCTCGGCGGCGACGAGCCGGCCGAGCTCGAGCAGTTCGTCGGCGACGTCGATCGCGTGGACCCGGCCGGTCGGTCCCACCGCCGCGGCGGCGGGCAGCGCCGAGGCGCCGGCGCCGCAGCACACGTCCAGCACCGTCGCGCCGGGACCGGGCCCGAGCTGGAAGACCAGCGCCTGCCCGGCCGGGCCCCACACCGTCGGGGTGAGCCGGTCGAAGTCGCCGCTCGCGTCGTCGAAGGTGCTCGCGAGCCGTGCCGTCTCGTCCACTGCGTCGGTCATGCCTCGTCCTCGGGTTCTCGAATCCGAGGACGGAACCTCGGATGCCCAGCGGGAGTGCAGCCGATACCCTATTGCAGTTCCGAACGTTTCAGTTCCGAATGCTGAATGGCGAGCACCCGGGACGTCGAGCGGGTACATCCCGCGTCGAGCGGGTGGATTTCGCGGCGAACCGCGAGGGGAGGGCTCAGGAACCGCCCGCTCGCCACCACAACAGCCCGCTCGCGCCCGTGCGACGAGCGCGGCGCGGCGGCCTTCACGTGCTCGCCGGAGGGGACGGGCACCCTGCGGATTGCTCACACCCCGATTCGATGAGGGTGGGTGTAGATGTTCATGGTGTCCTCGCGCAGGAAACCGACCAGGGTCAGCCCGGATTCGTCAGCCAGGTCGATGGCGAGTGAGGACGGTGCGGAGACGGCGGCGAGGACGGGGATGCCGGCCATGACCGTCTTCTGGGCGAGTTCGAAGGAGGCGCGGCCGCTGACGAGCAGGACCGTTCCCCGGGCGGGGATGCGGTGGTTTTCGGTGGCCCAGCCGACGATCTTGTCCACGGCGTTGTGCCGGCCGACGTCCTCGCGCAGGGCGAGCAGGTCACCGGTGGCGGTGAACAGGCCGGCGGCGTGCAGGCCGCCGGTGCGGTCGAACACCTTCTGCGCCTCGCGCAGGGTGTGCGGCATGCCCGACAGGGCGGTGGGGTCGACGACGACGGGGTCGTCGGCGGGGGCGTGGCGGGTGCGTTGGCGGATCGCGTCGAGGGAGGCCTTGCCGCACACTCCGCAGGAGGAGGTGGTGTAGAAGTTGCGCTCGATGCCGGTCTCGGGCAGTGCGACGCCGGGGGCGAGGTCGATGTCGAGGAGGTTGTAGGTGTTGCGGCCGTTCTCGTCGGTGCTGTGGCAGTAGCGGATCGCGGCGATGTCGCCGCGGTCGCCGACGATGCCTTCGGTGAGCAGGAAGCCTTGGGCGAGTTCGATGTCGGAGCCGGGGGTGCGCATGGTCACCGCCAGCGCGGTGCCGTTCACCCGGAGTTCGAGGGGCTCTTCGACGACCACGGTGTCCGGGCGTGTCGACTGTCGGTTCGCGTGGATGCGGGTGATGCGGGTGCGGGTGGTTACTCGTCCCATGCGGCGCTCCGATCGACGAGTTCGCCTCGCCCGGGTGATCGGGGAGCGGAGTCGGGGAGGGCCGGCCGGGCGCCGTGCCCGGTGCCGCGGCGCCCTCGCGCCGAGGGGTGTGGGCTTCGAGGCGGATGGTGACGGCCTTGGACACGGGGGTGTTGGACTTGCGGGCGACGTGGTCGAGCGGGATCAGGGGGTTGGTTTCGGGGTAGTAGGCGGCGACGTTGCCGACCGGGGTGGGGTAGGGGACGAGCCGGAAGTCGTCGGCGCGGCGCGCTTCGACGGTGCCGTCGGTGCGGGGCCATTCGGAGATCAGGTCCACCCGGTCGCCCGCCGCGAAGCCGAACGACTCGAGGTCGCGGTCGTTGACGAACAGCACCCGCCGGCCGCCCTTGACGCCGCGGTAGCGGTCGTCGAGGCCGTAGATGGTGGTGTTGTACTGATCGTGGGAGCGCAGGGTCTGCAGGATCAGCCGGCCCTCGGGCACCGGTACCCAGTCGAGGTCGTTGACGACGAAGTTCGCCTTTCCGGTGGCGGTGTGGAAGCGGCGCTCGTCGCGGGGTGGGTGCGGCAGGACGAACCCGTCCGGTCGGCGGACCCGGGTGTTGAAGTCGTCGAACCCGGGCACGACGCGGGCGATGGCGTCGCGGATGGCGTCGTAGTCGTCGGCGAACGCGCGCCACGGCACCGGGTGATCCGGCCCGAACAACGCCTGCGCGAGCTCGCAGACGATGGCGACCTCGCTGCGCAACTGTTCGCCGGCCGGCGTCAGGCCACCGCGGGACAGATGCACCACCGACATCGAATCCTCCACCGACACCAGTTGTTTGCGGCCGTTGCGGACGTCCTTGTCGGTGCGGCCGAGCGAGGGCAGGATGATCCCGGTGCGCCCGTGCACGAGGTGGCTGCGGTTGAGTTTGGTCGAGATCTGCACCGTCAGCGCGCAGTTGCGCAGCGCGGCGGCGGTCACATCGGTGTCCGGGGTCGCGGAGAGGAAGTTGCCACCCATCGCCATGAACACGTGCGCGGCGCCGTCGCGCATGGCGCGGATCGAATCGACCGCGTCGAGGCCGTGCCTGCGGGGACTGCGGATGCCGAACTCGTCGTCCAGAGCCTGCAGGAAGGACTCGGGCATCTTCTCCCAGATCCCCATCGTCCGGTCGCCTTGGACGTTGGAGTGCCCGCGCACCGGGCACACCCCCGCTCCGGGTTTGCCGATCATCCCCCGCATGAGCAACAAGGCCACGGCGTCCTCGATGGTGGCCACACCGTGGGTCTGTTGGGTCAGGCCCATCGCCCAGCACACGATGGTGGCGTTCGAGGCGATCAGGGCGCGGGCGGTCTGTTCGATCTGCTCGCGCGTCAGGCCGGTCGCCTCGAGCACCGTGGCGAGGTCGACGGCCCGGATGTGCTCGGCCCACTGCTCGAACCCGGCACACCGGCTGTCGAGGAACTCGCGGTCGAGCACGGTGCCCGGCCGACGGTCCTCCTCCTGGAGCAGCAGCTTGGCCAGGCCTTGGAACAGGGCCTGATCCCCGCCGATGCGGATCTGCAGGAACTCGTCCGCGATCTGTGCGCCGTCACCGAGCACGCCGTTCACCTTCTGCGGGTCCTTGAACCGCAGCAACCCGGCCTCGGGCAGGGGGTTGATCGCGATCACCGTGGCGCCGTTGGCCTTGGCCTTCTCGAGCACGGAGAGCATGCGGGGATGGTTGGTGCCGGGATTCTGGCCGGCGATGAGGATCAGGTCGGCGTCTTCGAGGTCGGTGACCGACACCGAGCCCTTGCCGATGCCGATGGTCTCGGTCAGGGCGGTGCCGGAGGATTCGTGGCACATGTTCGAACAGTCCGGCATGTTGTTGGTGCCGAAGGACCGGATCATCAGCTGGTAGACGAATGCCGCCTCGTTGGAGGTGCGGCCGGAGGTGTAGAAGATCGCCTCGTCCGGATTCGGCAGGGCACGCAGGTGCTCGGCAATCACCGCATAGGCTTCGTCCCAGCCGATCGGCTCGTAGTGCGCCCTGCCCGGTCGGATGATCATCGGATGCGTCAGCCGGCCCTGCTGCCCGAGCCAGAAGTCCGTCTGCGCGAGCAACTCCGGAATCGAATGGGCGGCGAAGAACTCCGGGCCGACTTTCCGGGTGGTGGCTTCCTCGGCGACGGCCTTGGCGCCGTTCTCGCAGAACTCCGCGGCCTTGCGATGCCCCGGGGTCTCCGGCCAGGCGCAACCCGGGCAGTCGAAGCCGTGCCGCTGGTTCAGCCGGGCCAGGGTGCGGGCGGTGCGTAGCGGGCCCATCTGCTCGAGACCACGACGCAGCGACACCAGCACCGCGGGCACCCCGGCCGCGTAGGACTTGGGGTCGGTGATCTGGATGTCGTTCTCGTCGAAGACGTGCCGGTCCGTGGTGTTCGTCATGCGCTGTGTCGCACCCATCGATCGGTCGACGAGAACGCCTCGCCGAGAAGGAAACTGTCGCCGTGGCCGGGGTGAACTCGGGTGTCGGCCGGTAACGCCGACAGTGGCCCGGGCGCCGTGCTCGGCGTCGGGGTGTGTCCGGGCGCTTCACACCCGTGCCGGAGGACGTCGCCGGTGAACACCACGCCCAGGTGCGGAAGATGCAACGACACCGACCCGGGCGTGGCGACCGGAGTGTGCAGCACCCGGATCTCGTCACCGGCGACGGCGATGCGCTGCCCGTCGTCGAGTCGCCAATAGCGACGCTGCCCGTGCACCGCCTGCCACAACGCGTGGTCGGCCGGATGCAGCAGGATCGGAGCACACAGTCCCACGCCCACGTCGACCGCGGCCGAGACGTGGGCCCGGCCACCCTGGGTGCAGATCACCGCGGTGACACATCGGTCACCGACCGCGTCGGCGATGTCGGTGGCTCGACCACCCGCATCGACGACCACCACGTCCCGGTCGTCGCCGACCAGCCAGACGTTCGTTTCTCCGGGATCGGCGAAGAACGGCCCCGGGGGCCGTGCTCGTCGAACGCAGACGCGGTCGATCCGAAAACCCTCACTCACGTCAGGCTCGTACCGTCGGTCGGCTCACTGCACGTGTCCCCGACCCGAATACCCCTGGGCGTGAGCCTGCACCACAGGAACGCGCACCGCGGTAGGCCTTCCGATCGCACACGTGGTCCCTCGCATCTTCATCGAACACAGCTGGTCCTGCCCGACCGTCAACGGTCGTTGCCGGATCCACCGTAAAGTCCGCCGACTTGCCGACGAACTGGCCGAACGATCAGATCGGCCTCTCCCGATGGGCAGTGCGCCCAGGCCCTCGCGCTCCCCACCGCCAGTGAATTTCTGCGGGTGGCGCCTAGAATCGGAAGCAATCCGAGGTGGCGTCATGATCAAGTCCGCAGAGCACCGGCCGGCAGAACCGGCTCCCGGGAGTGCCGTGGTGCACCTGCTGCCGTGCCGGACTCGGTCCGAAGACCGGGTGCACGGTGTCCGGTGACGCCGCCGAACGTCCCGCTGATCCGCCTCCGAGGGAGCTTGCGGACGAGTTGAGCGCGGCCGGTTTCGTCGAGCCGCGGGTGGCAGGGCAGGGAGGTTTCGGCATCGTCTACCGCTGTCGTCAGCCCGCCCTCGACCGGGTGGTCGCGGTCAAGGTGATGAGCCCCAGTCCGGACGAGACCGACCGGGTGCGGTTTCTGCGCGAGCAGCAGGCGATGGGCCGGCTGTCGGGGCATCCGAACATCGTGCACGTGCTCGAGGCCGGCGTCACCCGTACCGGGCGTCCCTACATCGTGATGCCGTTCCACCGCCGGGACTCCCTCGAGGCCTGGATCAACCGGCGCGGGGCCCGCACGGTTGCCGAAGTTCTCGACATCGGCATCAAGATGGCCGGGGCGCTCGAGACGGCACACCGGGCGGGTGTCCTGCACCGCGACGTCAAACCGGCGAACATCCTGATCTCCGAGTACGGCGAACCGCAACTGACCGATTTCGGGATCGCCCGGCTGTCGGATCGGCAGGACACCACGCGAGGCTTGGTGGTGGGCTCTCCCGCCTACACCGCGCCGGAGCTGCTGCACGGGCAGTCTCCGTCGGTCGCCTCGGACGTCTACGGACTCGGCGCCACCTTGTTCACCGCGCTGGCCGGCCGGCCGGCCTACGCGCGGCGCCGCGGGGAGGAACTTGTGGCGCAGCTGCTGCGGATCAGCACCGAACCGATCCCGGATCTGCGCGAGCGGGATGTTCCGGAGGGTGTGTGTGCGGTGATCGAGCAGGCGATGGCCCGTGAGCCCGCCCACCGCTTCGGCACGGCGGCGGGGTTGGGGGAGGCGCTGCGCAGCGCCGGGGCGGACCTCGGTTACACCGTTGCCGACCTGCCGCTGCCGTTGGTCTGGGACGAGGAGAGCCCACCGCAGCCGGAAAGTCGCGAATCCCCCGCGACCGCGGCGTATCTGCGCCTCGACCCTTCGGCCGGTGCGTCCGTGCCTGCTCGCCCGCCCGCCGTGGCGACCAAGTACCGCCCCCCGGTCGCGGCTCACGCGATGGTGCAGCGCACCCGGCTGCTCGACCGGCTCAGTACCGCGACCCGGGCACGGCTGATCTTGATCCACGGCCCGGCCGGATACGGCAAGACCACCGTGGCCACCCAGTACGTGCGGATGCTCGAGCACGACGGCGGCAAGACCGCTTGGTTGTCGATTGACGAAGACGACAACACCCCCGCCTGGTTTCTCGCGCATCTCGTCGATGCGGTCACGGTGACCCTGCCCCGGCTGGGCAGAGAGCTGACCCGTGTCCTGGAGGCACACGGGGAGGGTGCCGAGCGGTTCGTGCTGACCACCCTGATCAACCGGACACACGCGGGCGGGCAGCACATCGCGGTGGTCCTCGACGACTGGCACCGGGTGACCAACCCCGCCAGCCGGGCCATCGCCCGGTTCCTGCTCGAGCAAGGGTGCCACCACCTGCAGCTGGTCGTCACCAGCCGGGCCCGGCAGGGTCTGCCGCTGAGCGGCCTGCGCGTGCACAACGAGCTGATCGAGATCGACGCCGCCGCACTACGCTTCGATGTCGACGAGTCCCGCCAGCTGCTCACCGGTACCACCGGATTGACCATGGAGGACAAGGACGTTGCCGAGCTCGAGGAAACAACCGACGGGTGGGCGGCGGCCCTGCAGCTGGCCTCGCTGGCAATACGCGAACACCGTGACCCCCGGACGGTCATCCGCCAGCTGTCGGGCCGGCATCGCGCTCTCGGCGAGTACCTCGCCGAGAACGTCCTCGACAGCCTCGAACCGGACCTGCTCGACTTCCTGCTGGCCACCGCGGTCAGCGAACGCACGTGCGCAGCCCTGGCCACCGCCCTGACCGGCCGCCGGGACGCCCAGGCCGTGCTCGAAGACATCGAAGAACGGGACCTGTTCCTCACCCGGCTCGACGAGGAGGGACAGTGGTTCCGCTACCACCACCTGTTCACCGACTATCTACGCCGCCGGCTCGAACGAGGCGACCCGGAACGCCTGCACGAGCTGCACCGGACCGCGGCCCGATGGTTCGCCGATCAACACCTGTTGAGCGCGGCGGTCGATCATTTCCACGCCGCCGGCGACGACGACGCGGCGATCGACGTGGTCGAGCGGGAAGCAATCCCACTGCTCGAACAATCCCGGATGAACACTCTGCTCGGGTTGGAGACCAAGCTACCGACGACCGCCGGCGCGATGCGGCCACGCCTGCAGCTGGCGGTGGCCTGGGCACACGCACTGCTGCACCACCGCGCTGCGGCCAACGACGCCCTCAGCCGCCTCGAGGCAGTGCTGCCGACCGTGTCCGGCGACGAAGAGGCTGACGCCCGAGCCGAGGCCGATCTCATCCGGGCCACCATCACCGTCTTCGACGACCGTCTCGACCACCTCGACGAGGCACTCGAGGCGTGTATCGCCCGCGCCGACAGACTCCGCCCGTGGATTCTGTGCGGTGTCGCGGATGTGGCCTCGTTCCGCGAGATCCAGCGGTTCGACTTCGACGAGGCCCGGCGCTGGCAGCAATGGGCACGCCCGCATCACCGCCGCGCCTCCGGGCCGTTCAGTGTCATCTACGGCTATTGCCTCGATGCAGTGGCCGCACGGGAACAACTCGATCTCGACGGCGCCGAGACGAGCCTGCGCCACGCCATGCACCTGGCCACCGCTTCCGACGAAGACAATTCCTACAGCTCCCGGCTCACCGGTGCCCTCCTCGGGGAATTGCTGTACGAACAGGGAAACCTCGCCGAGGCCGAAGGCCTGCTCGACGAGAGCTACAGCCTCGGCGCCGAAGGCGGAACCGTCGAGTTCATGCTCGCCACGTACGTCATCGGCGCTCGCCTGAAGCATCGCCTGGGGCAGCACGAACAGGCCGCCGAGCGACTGGCCGAAGGGGAACGGCTGGCACTGTCACTGCAACTGCCCCGCCTGGCGGTGTACATCACCAACGAGCGCATCCGGACGGGCATCGGGATATCGCAGGTCTCCCCGGACACCTTTCCTCCCGGGCTTCCGAGCGACGTTCCTGACGGGATCGCCCAGGTCACGGCCGAGACCACGGAAGAGGCGGCAATC
This sequence comes from Rhodococcus sp. M8, assembly GCF_015654185.1. Taxonomy (NCBI): domain Bacteria; kingdom Bacillati; phylum Actinomycetota; class Actinomycetes; order Mycobacteriales; family Nocardiaceae; genus Rhodococcus; species Rhodococcus sp. M8. Next base: position 2,079,842 of record NZ_CP064065.1, on the reverse strand, counting down.
CGGCTGCTGCTCGCCGCCGGCTCCGACAGTGCCCGGACACCCGCGTGCCGGCGCGCCCGAATCCTCACCGAGTCGATCAGCGCCACCGACCGGCCCAGAGCATCCCTCTATGCCCGCTTGTTGCTGACCGAGTGCCTTGTCACGGTCGGCTCACTCCCGGAAGCGGAACGGGTGTTACTGCCCGTCCTCGAGCAGTGTGCACGGTCGGGTTTGGTTCAGCCGGTGCTCGATACCGGACCCGCTGTGCGAGAACTCGTTCGGCGGGTCGGTTCGGAACGACACGGCCGCAGCATCAGCCCCGCCCTCGCCCACTTCCTCGATCGGCTGCACACAGCACCACAGCCGTCCGCAACACCGGAGAACACGTGAGTCCTCCCACCCCGGGCAGCGCCGAATCGAGCGCATCGCGACACCGCGATTGCCGCCCCGACGGCCCGCTCGGGCTAGCCGATCTCGTAGAACGGAGGCGCGTAGCGGAAGACCCCGCGCAGCTGCGGCCGATGGGCGGTGAGCGCGCGGGCCTGCAGGTGTGACGCCCATTCGGGCACGTCGGGTTCGACACCGAGCTCGGCGGCCGGGACGAACCCGAAACGGGGGTAGTAGTCCAGGTGCCCGAGCAGCACCACGAGCGGTTCGTCGAGGGCGTCCGCCGCGCCGAGCACCGCGTGCATCAGAGCGCCCCCGACGCCGGCGCGCTGCAACTCCGGCAGCACCCCGATCGGCCCGAGGGCCAGCGCCGGCTCGCCGTCGACCGTGCCGCGGGTGACGCACACGTGCCCGACGACCGTGCCCTCGGCGTCCGTTGCGACCAGTGACAGCCGGGGCAGCCACGCCGGGCCGGCGCGCAGCGCCTCGACCAGGCCGGGCTCGACCGGCTCCGCGCCGGCGGGGGTGAGCGGCGCGAATGCGGCGCGGTGCACGTCGCCGATCGCGGGGACGTCGGCGGGAAGTTCTCGTCGGATGAACACGAGAGCAGTGTGGACACCGGCGTCGGGCCGGGCAACGGAATATCGCTGTGGAAAGCTGACGGGTATGCCGGAGACCACCCTCACCCGTGCCCGGGTCGCCGCGATGGTCGACCACACCCTGCTCAAGCCCGAGGCGTCGGGGGCCGACGTGCGCGCGCTCGTCGACGAGGCCCGCGAGCTCGGCGTCTGGTCGGTGTGCGTGTCGCCGTCGATGCTGCCGCTGCGGGCGGACGGACTCGTCGTCGCCACCGTGGCGGGCTTCCCGTCGGGCAAGCACCATTCGCTGATCAAGGGCGCCGAGGCCCGGCTCGCCGTGGATCAGGGCGCCGCCGAGATCGACATGGTGATCGACATCGGAGCGGCCGTCGCCGGGGACTTCAACGCCGTGCTCGCCGACATCCTCACCGTCCGGGAGGCGATCGGGTTCGAGCCCGTGCTCAAGGTGATCATCGAGTCGGCGGCGCTGTCGGACGAGGCGATCGTCGAGGCGTGCCGGTCCGCCGAGCGGGCCGGCGCGAACTTCGTCAAGACGTCCACCGGGTTCCATCCCGCCGGGGGTGCGTCGGTGCACGCGGTGCGGCTGATGGCCGAGACGGTGGGCGGCCGGCTCGGCGTCAAGGCCAGCGGCGGCATCCGCACGGCCGAGGCGGCGCTGGCCATGATCGAGGCCGGCGCCACCCGGCTCGGCCTGTCCGGCACCCGCGCGGTGCTCGACGACCTGCCGGAGTGAGCACCGGGCCGCGGCCTCAGCGAGTATCGGGCCGCGGCCTCAGCAGTCGAGCTGGTTCTGCGACTGCTGTCCGGCCGGGGCCTCCGGCATCGTGTAGGCGCCGCCCTCGAGCGTCACCGCGATACCGGAGTCGGTGACCGACACCGCCATCGCCTGCATGTCCAGCGGGTACTGCTGCAGGCTCTCGGTGAGGATCTGGACGATGCCGTCGACCAGTGCCGTGGGCAACCCGATGCCGAACAGCGACGCGTCCACCGTCTCGACGGCGATCGCCCCGTTCCGGGCCTCCGGCCGCACGGTCAGCTCCACCAGGTCCGCGCCGCCCACGGTGAAGCGGAGGGTGCCGGCGTTCGCGTCCGGGGTGACGTCGGTGATCAGCGAGCCGAGCGGCAGGGTCTGCACCGTCGCGAGGATGCCCGACGACGGCCACACCACGTCGGCGCTCGAGCTGCCGATGGTCCCGGCCCCGGCGGCGCTCTCCCGCAGATCCACGTCGCGGACCACGGCGTGCACCTGCATCTCCTGGGCGGGGCCGAACGCCGTGTCGTCGCTGTCGAGCGTGACGGACGAGACCTGCTTGTCCACGAGCGAGAGCAGCACCGGCTTCCACCCGAGATCCACGTCGACGTTCGTGCCGAGTTCGCTCTCGAACGACTGCGCGAGGCAGTTGGTGGCACGGTTGCGGACGTACACCTCGGCGCCGACGAGCACCGCGACCAGCGCGACGGCGAGGGCGATGCCGATGGCGGCGAAGGGGATGCGCTTCCGGTTCGTCATGGTTCGGGATTGTTCCGAAGAACTCTGAGGAAGGTCTGTGAAGATGCGGTCCCACTACCAGAAAGTGTGAGGTGGGACACAGTTGTTCGGGTACTGTGGCGGCATGACGGGCTGGACGGAACCTGAACACGACGCCTCCGGCCGGGTGGATCCGGACGAGGCCCTGCGACATACCGCGCTCGCGCAGGCGGGCTTCTTCACCGCGCGCCAGGCCATTGCCCACGGCATCGCCACGATCGACTTCGTCGGCCGGATCGCGGCCGGGCACTGGGTCCGGATCGAATCGGACCTGTTCCGGCTCGGCGACAGCCCGCACACGAAGTTCGACGAGTTCGCGCAGTGGTGCGCCTGGTACGAGGGCGCGGCGGTGGTCTCGCACCAGAGCGCCGCCGACCTGCACGGCATGGGGCACCTGCAACCCCGCTTCCTGCACCTGTCGACGGCCGACCAGCGAACCGTGCCGAGCAACCGGCTCGCCCTGCACCACCGGCAGCTGCGCGCACAGGACTGCGAGCAGGTCGGGTGCTTCCGCATCACCACTCCCGCGCGGACCGCCGTCGACCTCGCCGCGGGTGGCGTCTCCCAGGAGGTCCTCGACGAACTCGTCGGCGACGCCATCGCCATCGGGCGGGTGACCTCGGCGCAGCTGCACGCCGCGGTCGCCGATCAGCCCGCGGCCGTCGCGGACCGCATCGAGCTGGCACTGCTCGCGGCCGGCTGAGCCTGCGCCGGGGCGACGAAGTCCCACGGCACGGTCAGCACGCAGTCCCGCAGCCGCCGGCGTTGCGATGCCGCCGGCACGCCCTGGGCGCGCAACAGGTCCAGCGTCGCGCGCCAGCGCACGCGCGGTCCGAACGCCGCGTGCGGTGCCGCCGACGCCCAGGCCCGATCCGCCGCCTGCAGCAGCTCGTGGATCCGTTCCCCCGGCACGTTGCGGTGGATCAGGGCCTTCGGCAGACGCTCGGCCAGGTCCGACGGGGCGTCCGAGTGGAACGGGCTCCACGCCAGCGTGAGCGTGCGCGGGCCGTGCTCGTCGAGCAGCACCCACGCGCACCGCCGGCCCAGTTCGTCGCACGTGCCGTCGAGCAGCAACCCGCCGGGCGCGAGCCCGGACCGCAGCCGATCCCACGCCGGCGCCACCGCCTCCTCGGGGTACTGGCGCAGCACGTTGAACGCGCGGATCAGCACCGGCCGGAGCCCGGCCAGCTCGAAGCCCCCGCGGGCGAACTCCACGCCGTCCCGCCCCGGCACCACCCGGTCGGGATCGATCTCGAGACCCACCACCCGCAGGCCGCGACGCACCGTGCGCAGCCGCGCGGCCAGCTCGAGGGTGGTCACCGGCATCGCGCCGTAGCCGAGGTCGACGACGAGCGCGTCGTCCCGGGAGTGCAGGACGCGGGCGACGTCGGGGTGGTGCATCAGCCAGCGGTCGCTGCGGCGCAGGCGGTTGATGCCCGTGGTGCCGCGGGTGACGACACCTTCCGGGCGCGGGGCGCGCACAGGGGACTATCCGAACCGGCGCGCGAGCCAGCCGGCGGTGATCTCCGCCTCGGTGCGGAACAGGTCGACGAGGTTGACGAGCATGAGCTGCTCGAGCTTGCCACCGATGAACGGCAGGAAGACCTTGGCCTCCGAGGTGGTGCGCAGGGTGCTGCCGCCGTCCGAGGCGAAGAGTTCCATCGTGCCGGTGAGGCTGCCGGGACCCGCGGGGACCGAGGCCTGGTAGCTGCCGGTGATGGTGTCGCCGAAGGGGGTGTACGTCTCCTTACGGGTGATGACCATGTCCTTCTTCATCACCGTCTGGGCGATCTCGGGCAGTTCCGTGCGCGGCAGGACGTGGTGCAGTACCAGGTCGATGCCGTCGTCCGACACCTCGAACTCCGCGAGGTGGTTCTCGGAGTACTTGCGCATCTCGACGATGCGCGCCTCCCAGTGCGCGCGGTCCGAGAGCGCCTCGTACACCTGCTCCGGGCTGTACGGATAGCGGGCGGAGTAGTCGATTCGCCGGGCCATGACACGCGAGGTTACCGGTTCGTTACCGAACGACGGAAATCGTCACCGTCCCGCAACGGCCTCGTCAGTGCGGCTCGGACAGCCACTTCGCGGTGAAGGTGCGCTCCACGTCGAACAGTTCGACGATCTGCTCGACGATGATGCCCTCGATCTTGCCGCCGAGGAACGGGATCCGCACCTCGGCCTCGCCGTCGATCTCGACGATGGTGCCCGCGCCGTCCGGCGCCATCGTGGAGGTGCCGTCCACCTTTCCCGGCAGCCCGTCCACGTGCGCGGAGAAGCGGCCCGTCGCGCGGTCCCCGGTCACCGGTTGCCACGACTCGTGCCGATGGATGACCAGGTCGCCGGGATGGAAGTTGGTGACGAAGCTCGGCAGGTGCTCGGCCGGGATGGACTGGGTCATGTGCAGGTCGATCGTCCCGTCACCGGTGCGCACGTCCTCGAGCGTCGCGCCCGGCCCGCCGATCTCCGCCAGGCGGCTCCGCCAGTAGTTCTCGTCGACGAGCGCCGCGTGCACCGTGGCGACGGGGAACGCGTAGTGCGAGTAATGGTCGATGCGGCTGCCCATGGTCGGCACGCTACCGTTTGCGGGTGTCTGATCCGCGTATTGGGGCCCAACTCGTCGAGGCGGGCGCCGTCGTGTCCGAGGACGTGCCGCTGTCGACGCTGACCACGCTGCGGCTCGGCGGTCCGGCCCGGCTGCTCGCCGAGTGCACCACCACCGACACCCTCGTCGAGGTCGTCCGCCTGCTCGACGCGGCACGCGTCCCCACCCTCGTCCTGGCCGGCGGCTCCAACCTGGTGATCGGCGACGCCGGGTTCGACGGTGTGGTCGTGCGCATCGCGACCACCGGGATCGAGCCGGGGGAGGACACCGTGCGCGCCGAGGCCGGCGCCGGGTGGGACGACGTCGTCGCCCTGACCGTGAAGGCGGGCCTCGGCGGGCTCGAATGCCTGTCCGGCATCCCCGGCTCCACGGGTGCGACCCCGGTACAGAACGTCGGCGCCTACGGCGTCGAGGTCGGGTCGATTCTGAGGGCCGTGCGGCTGCTCGACCGCACCAGCGGCGACGTCCGGTGGATCGGCCCCGAGGACCTCGGGCTCGGGTACCGCACCAGTGTCCTCAAGCACTCCGACGACGCCCTGGTCCTCGAGGTCGACCTGGCCGTGCGGCCGGACGGGGCCAGCGCCCCCATCGGCTACCGGGAGCTGGCGTCGGCCCTGCACGCCGAGGAGGGCGAGCGACGCCCGGCCGCGGAGGTCCGCGAGCAGGTGCTCGCCCTGCGCCGGGGCAAGGGCATGGTGCTCGACCCGGACGACCCCGACACCTGGAGCGCCGGATCGTTCTTCACCAATCCCGTGCTCGCCGACGACGAGCTGCCCCGCGTGCTCGCGGCCGTCGAGGAACGCGTCGGGCCCGACGTGCGGATCCCGCGGTTCCCCGCCGGTGGCGGCACCAAGCTCTCCGCGGGATGGCTGATCGAGCGGGCCGGGTTCGGCAAGGGCTTCCCCGGCCCCGGCGCGCCGGTGCGGCTGTCCACCAAGCACACCCTCGCGCTCACCAACCGCGGCACCGCGACCACCGCCGATCTGGTGGCCCTCGCGCGGGAGGTGCGCGACGGCGTGCAGGACGCGTTCGGTGTGCGGCTCGAGCCGGAGCCGGTCACCGTGGGTTGCTTCATCTGAGAGCCGGTCTGCCGGACCTGCCGCCGCGCTGCGACGCGACAGCGCGGCGGGCGTACTCTCGTCGGAGTGCTCCACCTGGGTGAACGAAGTCGTCGGTTGTTGTGGTTCGGGCTGCTCGCACTCGTCGCGGTGCTCGCGGCGTGCTCGTCGGGCCCCGGCGGGAGTGCGGTTCCCACCGGCACCGCGCCCGTCGTGTCGATCGTCACCGACCCCGCCGACGGCGCCACCGACGTGAACCCCACCACCCCGATCCGCGTCTCGGTCACCGACGGCGAGCTCACCGACGTCGCCCTCACGAACGTCGGAACGAGCACCGTCGTGCGTGGCGCCCTCGCCGCCGACCGCCGCAGCTACACCGTCGCCGAACCGCTCGGCTACGGCGCGACCTACCGCTGGTCCGGCACGGCCGTCGGCTCCGACGGCGCGGCCGTGGCCGTCGAGGGCAGCTTCGACACCGTCGACCCCGACCGGGTCGTCTCCGCGAACCTGAACATCGCCGACGCGCAGCCGGTCGGGATCGCCGCCCCGATCATCGTCCAGTTCGACGGCCCGATCACCGACAAGGCCGCCGTCGAGAAGGCCATGGTGGTCGGCACCGACCCGCCGACCGTCGGCAGCTGGGCGTGGCTGCCCGACGACAACGGCGGTGCCCGCGCGCACTGGCGCCCGCAGCAGTACTGGACGCCGGGCACGGCGGTGCACCTCGACGCGCGGCTCTACGGCCTCGACTACGGCGACGGCGCCTACGGGGCGGAGGACCTCACCCTCGACTTCACCGTCGGCCGGAGCCAGGTCGTCGTGGCCGACGCCACGTCGCACCGCATGCAGGTGGTGCGTGACGGGGTGACGATCATGGACATCCCGGTGAGCTACGGGCAGGGCAACGAAGCCCGCAACGTCACCCGCAGCGGCGTCCACGTGGTCACCGAGAAGCACGAGGACTTCCTGATGTCCAACCCGCCGTACTACGAGAACGTGCGGGAACGCTGGGCGGTGCGGATCTCCAACAACGGCGAGTTCATCCACGCCAACCCCGCGACCCTCGGCCAGCAGGGGGCGACCAACGTCACCAACGGCTGCATCAACCTCTCGCTCGGGGACGCCCAGGAGTACTTCGCGACGGCGATGTACGGCGACCCGGTCGAGGTGTCCGGAACGTCGATCGAGCTGTCCGCCGCGGACGGCGACCTGTACGACTGGGCGATCGACTGGCCCACCTGGCAGTCGATGTCCGCGCTGTAGGCAAGGCGCACTACCAGCGGTTGCGCACCTTCTCGGCGAATCCGAGAAGCTCGCGCACCTCGAGCCGGGCACCGTCGTCGAGCGTGACGTGGCCGGTGAACCGGCCGAAGACCTGATGCTGCGTCGAGCGCAGGACGAGGGCGTTCACGTCGGCGGCGCGGTCGAGGATCGGCTCGAACCCCATCTCGAACCGGCCGTCGTTGCTCGAGAACCGCCACGGCGCGCCGTCGTAGGTGCCGTGAGGCAGATGGAACCGCACCCGGTCCAGCTTGTGCGCCATGCCGTCGAGCAGGAGCATGTTCTCGCTTCCGGCGGCGGTGTCGCCGAAGCCGTGGCCGACGGTGAACCCGAAGGGACGCCCCTCGTGCCGTCCCGATGCGGACGCCCAGAACCAGGTGTTGTCGTAGGTCCATACGCCCCGGCCCCAGTCGAACACCCCGAACGCGGAGGCGGGGTCGAAGGTGTGCTCGCGGCCGCCGACCGTGATGGTGCCGGCGGCGGTGAGGCCGGGGATCTTCTGGTTGTAGTAGAACGCCCGCTCGTCGCCGGGGAACGGGATCGCGACGACCATCCGCTCGGCACCGGGCGGGGTGAGCACCACCTCGCCCGACAGGCCCCGCCCGCCCGCGAATCCGGGATGCCGGACGATCAGCCGCCGGGCGCCGCGCTCGTGCCGGAACTCGAGGCGCATTCCACGCCGGTCGACCACCACATCGCCCGCGTCCGCGGAGGCGGGCAACCGCAGCCGTCCGAGCGGAAACGGGATCATCGCGTTCTCGGTGGTGTCCGCACGGCCGGCCAGGTCGAGCCAGCTCACGCCGAGCAGGCCCATGTAGCCGTTGTCGGCGACGGTCAGCGCGAGACCGAACGGGCCGTCGTCGCCGTCGGCGAGCACGCAGTAGTAGTCCCACTCCTTGATCCGCCACCGCGGTGCCGCGACCCGGGACCGGTCGTAGGCCCGGACCTCGGTGCCGGCCCAGCCGGCCTCGGCGAGACGGCCCCGCACGTCGAGCAACGGCCCCGGGGAGAGGCGGCGTTGCCCGGCGTCCCTCTCGATGCCCACCGGTTCCTACTCGGCGGTGCGGTGGAAGCGCATGGGGCCGGCCTGGTCGCGCGGCTGCACGATGATCTGGTCCAGGTTCACGTGCGGCGGGCGCGACGCGACGAAACCGACGATCTCCGCGATGTCCTCGGCCACCAGCGGCGTGATGCCCTCGTACACCTTGGCGGCGCGCTCGGCGTCCCCCTCGAACCGCACGAGGGAGAACTCGGTCTCCACCGCACCCGGCGCGATCTCGGTCAGGCGCACCGGCTTGCCGAGCAGCTCACCGCGCAGCGTGCGGTGCAGCACTGCCTGGGCATGCTTGGCGGAGGTGTAGCCCGCGCCGTTGTCGTAGGCATGGAACGCCGCCACCGACGTGATCGTGACGATCAGGCCGTCGCCGGAGGCGACGAGCTTCGGCAGCAGGGCCTTCGTCATCCGCAGGGTGCCGAGGACGTTGGTCTCCCACATCCAGCGCCAGTCGTCGAGGTCCGCCTCGGCGACCGCGGCCATGCCCTTGGCGCCGCCCGCGTTGTTGACCAGCACGTCCACCTGGGGGAGCACCGTCGTGAAGGCGGTCACCGAGTCCTCGTCCGTGACGTCCAGCTCGAGGGCCGTGCCCCCGATCTCGTCCGCGAGCTTCTCGATCCGGTCGACGCGGCGAGCGCCGACGACGACGTGGAAGCCCTGGGCTGCGAGGGTTCGGGCGGTGGCCTCGCCGATGCCGGAGGAGGCACCGGTGACGACGGCCACGCGGGAATCGGGAGAAATCGTCATGCAGGCGATCCTAGGGTGCCCCGGATACGGTCGCGCGGGGGTCCGCGCGACCGCGGCGCCCGTCACGACGCGAGCGGGCGGGGCACCTCGACGACCGAGTAGGCGCTCGCGTCGCCGGCGACGGACCGGCTCGCCTCGCCGTGCACGCTCACCGGGACGTCCCCGGCGAGGGTGATGCGATTCAGGCGGCGGTGCAGGCCGTCGTAGTCGGCGACGGCGTAGTGCTGGGTGGCGCGGTTGTCCCACACCGCCACGTCCCCGGCGGCCCAGTTCCAGCGGGTGGTGTACTCCAGCCGGGTCTGGTGGTCCTGCAGCAGCCGGAACAGCGCCTGCGACTGCCGGCCGCTCAGCCCGACGAAGCCCTTGACGAAGTGGCCGAGCAGCAGCGACCGCTCCCCGGTCTCGGGGTGCACGCGCACCACCGGGTGCTCGGTCTCGAAGTACTCGGACCGGAACTCGGCGCGGTACTCGGCGACCCGCTCGTCGGCGCCGTCGCGGAGCTGCTCCGCGCTCTCGGCGGCGTAGTCGTACAGGTTGGTGTGGGTGGCCCACAGGTTCTCCGCCAGGGTCTTCAGCGGGGCGGGCAGGCCCTCGTAGGCCGCCACCCCGGAAGCCCACGTGGTCGAACCGCCGTAGGCGGGCAGTTCCACCGCGCGCAGGATCGACGCCTTCGGGATGCGGTCGACGAACGAGACGTCGGTGTGCCAGCTGTTCGCCTTGCCGTAGTCGGAGTCGATCGGCAGCACGTGCGCCCCGCGCGAGGTGACCGTCGGGTGCGCGGTGGTCGGCGTGCCGAGCAACTCGGCGAACGCGTACTGCGACGCGTCGTCGAGGTGGTGCTGTTCCCGGAAGAAGATCACCTTGTGCTCGGCCAGGGCGCGCCGGATCGCTTCGACGGTGGCCTCGTCGAGATCGCCGCCGAGCCGCACGCCGTCGATGCGGGCCCCGATGTGCCCGCCCAGACGGACCACGGACACGTCGCGAGCGGAGGCGGTGCGGGTATCGAAATCCACGGACATGGAGGACCTTTCGTAGATCGAACGTTGGTGCCGTCGACCTCATCACCGGCGGCGGGCCGGCGTAAGGGTTTCCGTCACCGTGATCGGGACCGTTGCCGCCGCCTCGCCGTGCGGATCGGACGCCGTGCGGATCGGACGCCGTGCGGATTGGACACAGTGGCGCGCGGCGGCTAGGTTGCGGATATGCCAGCTCGCCGTCTCCGTGCTCCGCGGGTCACCTACGTGACCGCCGCGCTGGGCTCGCGGCTGCCGCTGGCGCGCGAACTGTGTTGTCGCTGACACCGCCCTTCGCGCCCCGCTTCGTTTTCCCCGGCCGTCGGCCGGTGGGTCTCTGCCTCACGATCGAGCGGATCGGCGCCTCCCTGCCACGCCCCGGGTCTGCGGACCCGATCTCGAGGAAGAGCCGCAGTGACTGCAGTAGCTACGTCAAATGTCCTGTCCACCAATGTTATTCGCCCGACCTCCGGATCGGGCGTCCGTTCCCGTAGTGCCACCGCCCGGGTGCGATCGACGACGCGCGTGCAGATCGTGCCGCCCGAGCTGAAGGTCGCCGACGGCACCGCCGCCGCGGTGTTCCGGGTCGCCGCGGCGCGCGGGCCGATCTGCCGCGACCAGGCGGCGACGGCGACGGGCGCGAGCATCGCCACCGTGAACCGGCAGGTCTCGGCGCTGCTCGCCGCGGGCCTGCTCCGGGAGCGGCCGGATCTGACCGCGTCCGGTGCCGTGGGCCGGCCCCGGGTGCCGTTCGAGACCGACCACGAGCGCTACCTGACCGTCGGCATCCACATCGGTGCGGCCGTCACCGGCATCGTCGCGAGCGACCTGCGCGGGCGTGTGATCGGCGCGGTGGAGATCCCCACCCCGCGCGGCGGCCAGGAGGCGGCGCTCGGGGCGATCACCAGCAGCGCCAGGGCCTTCGCGTCGCGCTGGCACCGGCGCACGCCGCTGTGGGCGGGCGTCGCGCTCGGCGGCCGCGTCGACTCGGCCACCGGAACCGTGGACCACCCGCGGCTCGGCTGGGAGGATGCGCCCGTCGGGACCGTGGTGAGCCGGGGCCTGGGCCTGCCGGTTTCCGTCGCCGCGCACGTCGAGGCGATGGCCGCCTCCGAGTTGCTGCTCACCCCCGACCGCGACACCGCCGATGTCGAGGGCGCCACCCTGTACTTCTACGCTCGCGAAACCGTCGGTATCGCAATCGCATTCGACGGCCGGGTGCACACACCGCGCGGCGGCCCGGGCTCGGTGTCGCACCTGCCCACCGGATCGTCCGTGCCGTGCGCCTGCGGTGCCCGCGGATGCCTCGAGGCCACCGTCGCCGACCGTGCGGTGCTGACCCGGGCGCGGTCCGCCGGCCTGCTCGACGCGGGCGCCACGTCCGTCGCCGCGTTGTACGCGCTGGCCCGCAACGGTTCTCACGAGTCCCACGAGATCCTCGTGGAGCGGGCACAGGTGCTGGGGCGGTCCGTCGCGATGCTCCGGGACCTGTTCAACCCGGACCGGGTGATCCTCGGCGGCCAGGCGTTCACCGCGTACCCGGAGGCCGCACCGCACGTCGCGCGCGCGCTCGCGTCGCCGTCGGGCGCCGACGTCCGGGTCACCGGATTCGGCGACCGAGTGCAGGCGCACGCCGCGAGCGTGGTGTCCTTGAGTTCGCTGTACTCCGATCCGCTGGGCGCAATGCGCCGGGCGCTGGTCTGATACGCGCACGGAATGGCTATCCGCGCAGACGATTCGATTTCACGCGCGGACGACCGGGAGGCGCGCGGATGCGGGGCCGCCGGTCAGCCGCCGTGCAGTGGCGGGCCGTCCGTCGCGTCCGCCGGCACACCCCGCCGGTCCAGTTCGGCCCGCGCGCGGGCCAGACCGCCGTGCTCGAGCGCCGCGAGGGGCGACTCGTCCGCCCAGACCAGCGTGCCGCGGTCGCGGACGGTCACGCTCAGCGAGCCCGCGAGGTGCTCGAGGGCGCCGGGCACGTTGCGGCGCTCGAGTGGCAGCGGAACCGGCAGGACGTGCGCGGCGCTCAGCGGGGCGGTCGCCTCGATCTCGACGGTCCACCGCGGCCCGCGCCCGAACAGCGACCACCGCTCGTCGGCGACGTGGGCCCGCACCGGGGAGACCACGGGGTTGCCCAGCCGGATCACGGGTCCGTCCGGCAGGGCGACCACCACCGCCGTCACCTCGGTCCGCAGCGGTCCGGCGTGGACCTGCCCACCGGCGAAGGCGACGCACGCGGCGGAGTCGGTGAAGCCGTGCGCCTGGCCCCACCACCACGACTCCGGGAATCCGCCTCGGCCCCAGTTCTTCTCCGCGTACACCTGGGCGCCGTCCAGGTTCCACGTCTCGCCCCCGAGCACGGCCTCGCCCTCGGCTCGCCCGTCGAGCAGCCACGGGTGCCAGTACTGGTTGAGCGCGGGGACCGCGTGGAAGACGCTGGATCCGCCGAACCGGCGGCGGGGCCACGGCCGGGGCGCCGTCACCCGCACATCGAGGCGTGCGTCGTCGCCGAGGTCCACGCGCAGCCGGTCGGGCTCCCCGCGGAACGCCGTGCCCGCCGACGCGCCGAGCCGCCGCGGGTCGGCGAACCCCTCCGGATGCGCCGTCGTACGCAGGAATCCGCCCGGGTGCGCCGCCAGGCCGAGGGTCGCCCACGACCCGTCGGCGGCCCGGTTGACGCCGCACAGTGCGATCACCACCCGTCCGGTCCCGGGCTGGGTGAACCGCCAGAAGTACCCCTCCATCGCGACGTCGTGCGCCGCCAGCGGATCACCGAAGGGCAGGTCGGCGCCGGTGGCGCGGTAGCTCGAGCACAGCGACACGACGCTCAGATCCCGGCCCGGGCCGCGGCCGCGATGTCGTCGAGGTCCTGGTGCAGCGCCTTACGCGTCGCCCGCAGGGCCAGGGGAGCGACGAGCGCCGTCAGCGCCCGCCGGATCCGTCCCGGACGGCCGGCGTCGGCCGAGAACCGCACGGTCAGCGTCGTGCCGGCCCGCTCGGGGGCCACGTCGAACTCGGTGCGGTAGCGCACACCGCCGGATTCGGCCTCGACGGCCGTGTGCCGCCCCGGCTCCACGGCCGTCACGGTCATCTCCTCGGTCGCGGCCCTGCCGAACATCGTGCGGGTCTCGCGCCAGCGGGTGCCGACCTCGTAGCCGACGCCCGCGAGCCGTTCGACACTCTGCACCCCGCTCAGGATCTGCGGGGCCGAGTCGACGGAGGTCAGCACCCGCCACACCCGGTCGGGTGGTGCGTCGACGAAACGGCTCAGCTCGACGTGGTGGCCCATTCGCGCTCCTCTTCGGTCGGGTCGATCACAGGGGCAGGGCGTTCTCCTGCAGCGTCGGCTCCGCGCCGCGCCGGCGGAACCATTCGAGGCCGAACGCGCTCGCGAGCTGTTCCGGCGTCATCGCCAGCATCGGCCCGAAGTCACCGACCTGCGAGGCGTGCGCGAGCATCGCCGCCCGTTTCGCGGGGATCGTCGCGGACACGTCGATCGTGGTGGTGATCTCGGCCTCCGGCAGGCCGAACGTGTCCAGGTCCGGGGGCGACGCGTCCGGGCTCACGTCCGGGTTGGCGGCGAGCAGGCGACGGATGTGGTCCCGGTTCATCGCCGCCTCGTACACCGACGGGTGCGCGGTCAGCGCCTGGGCCCGGGCGCCGACGCGGTGCACCTGCACGTGGTCGGGGTGCCCGTATCCGCCGTTGGGGTCGTAGATGGTGACGACGTCGGCGCTCTCCTCCGCGAGCACGGCCGCGAGCCGGGCCGCGGCCGAGTCCACGTCGACGTTGCAGAACGCGGCCGGGTCCGCGTTCTGCGGCGCCCCTGCCATGCCCGAATCGGCGTAGCCCAGCGGCACCAGGCGGGCGACTCCCAGCGTCTCCGCCGACGCCTCGAGCTCGGCGCGGCGACGCTGCACCAGGGACTCGCCGGGACCGAGCAGCCCGTCGGGGACCTCGCCCGCGGCGCCGTCCGTCGCCACGACCAGCACCACCCGATGCCCCGCGTCCGCGGCGAGGCGCATCACCCCGCCGGTGGTGAACACCTCGTCGTCGGGATGGGCATGGAAACACACCAGCACGCTCACGTACTGCATGCTGGCACGAATGCGCTCCTACCGTGCACTGTTCACCGCGCCGGGCGCCGCCGCCTTCTGCCTGGCGGGGTTCGTCGCGCGGTTGCCGATCGCGATGGTCGGCATCGGCATCGTGACGATGTTCTCGCAGTTGCGGGGTGATTACGGCCTCGGTGGCGCCCTGGCCGCGGTGTTCGCGCTGTCGTACGCGGTGCTCACCCCGCTGGTCTCGCGGGCCGCGGACCGGCACGGGCAGTCCCGGGTCCTGCCGGTCGCCGCGGCGATCAGCGCGGCCGCGACCGCCGCGATGCTGGCGGGGGTACGGTGGGAGGCGCCCGAGGCGCTGCTGTTCGCGTGCGCGGTCCCGGCGGGACTGATGCCCACGATCGGCGCCATGGTCCGCGCCCGGTGGACCGAGCTGCTCCGCGGCACCGACGGGTTGCGTACCGCGTTCGCGCTCGAGGCGGTGATCGACGAGCTGTGCTTCATCGTCGGGCCGGTGCTGTCGGTGGGGCTGAGCGTCGCCGCGTTCCCGGAGGCGGGCGCGTTGCTCGGGACTGTGCTGCTGGTGATCGGCACCGTCGCGCTCGCCGCCCAGCGCGGCACCGAACCCCCGGCACGCCCGGTCGTCGCGGGGGCACCCGGCGCGAGCGTGCTGCGGATCCCGGTGCTCGTCGTGCTGGTGGTGGCGATGACGGCGATGGGCACGATCTTCGGCGTCGTCGACGTGGTCGGGGTCGCCTTCACCGCCGAGCGGGGCGCGCCCGGCGCCGCGACCGTGGTGCTGGCGATGTTCGCGACCGGGTCCGCGCTCGGCGGCCTCGTCTTCGGGGCGGTGCGGCCGCGGGCGCCGCTGACGCGGCAGCTGCTCGGCGCGACGGCGGCCGTCGCGGTCCTGCTGTGGCCGCTGCTGCTCGCCGACACGGTGCCGGCCCTCGCGGTGCTCTACCTGTCGGCCGGGGTGGCCGTCGCCCCCACCATGATCGTCGCGACCTCCCTGACCGAGCGGATCGTGCCGCCGGGCCGGCTCACCGAGGGCATCACCTGGACGGTCACGGGACTCGGGGTCGGTGTCGCGGTCGGCTCCGCCGTCGTCGGTCAGGTCATCGACCGGTCCGGGCCGAGCGCGGGCATCGGGGTCGCGGTGGTGGCCGCGCTCGTCGGATGCGCGTGCGCGGTGGGAGTGGCCCGGCTCGCCCGGCTAGGGTGACCCGCATGACAATCCGCGAGGTCGAGAGCTCCGACGGCACCCCCATCGCCTACCGCGTCACCGGCGATCCCGCCCACCGCCCGCTGGTCCTGCTGCACGGCTGGGCCCAGTCGTCGCGGTGCTGGGGCGAGGCCGTGCTCGACGAGCTGGCCCGCACCCACCGGGTGATCGCCGTCGACCTGCGCGGACACGGGTACTCCGGGGCCCCGGAGACCGGATACGACGAGTCGAAGCTGTGGGCCGCGGACGTGCAGGCCGTGCTCGACGCCGAAGGCGCCCACGGCGCGGTGCTGCTCGGCTGGTCCTACGGCGGCCTGGTGATCTGCGACTACCTCGCGACCCACGGCACCGACCGCGTCGCCGGGATCGTGCTGGTCGGCGCGATCACCAGCATCGGCCGGGGAGAGAAGGGCGGCAAGGTCGGGGCGGCCATGCGCGCGGCCGTCCCCGACGCGATGTCCGAGGACGCGGCGACGGCGATCCGCGCCCTGGGCGCCTTCGGCACGGCCCTCACCGGGCCCGGGGAGGGCAAGGGCGTCGCGGCACAGGCGCTGTTCGGCACCAGCCTGTGCACCCCGCCCCGCGTGCGGGCGGCGATGTTCGCGCGGACGGTGCGCAACGACGAGCTGCTGCGGGGCCTCGACATGCCCGTACTCGTCCTGCACGGCACGGCCGACTCGGTCGTCGACGTCTCGGCCGCCGAGCACGCGGCGTCGCTGCTGCCGAACGCGACGACCTCGTTCTGGGAGGGCACCGACCACGGCCCGTTCGTCGAGGACCCGCAGCGGTTTGCCGCCGAGGTCACGCGCTTCGCGGGATCGCTGTAGCCGCTGCCGACCCGAGCGCCTGCGCCCCGGCGAGCAGCAGTGTCTCCTCCGGCGTGAGCGGGTGGAACTTGACCCCGCGCACGTCGCGGTAGCACTGCTCGAGCGGGCTCGACCGGTAGAAGCCGCGGCCCCCGGCGACGTCGAGGGCCAGGTCACACACCTCGATCGCGGCCCGCGCGATCTCGGCCTTGGCGGTCATCACCGCGGCGACCGTGGTCATCGACGGCACCGGGTCGTCGCCGACGACGTCGAGGGCACCGTCGAGGGCCCACGACGCGACCTGCAGGCGGGTGGCCGCGACGCCGAGCTGGCGTCGCACGCTCGGGTCGCCGGCCCGCGGCGTCCCGGCGACGAGCGCGGTCGCGTGCGCGTGCGCGGCCTCCGCAACCCCGAGGTACACGGCCGCGACGACGGGCATGGCGACGCTGAGCACCAGCTGGAACGGCGGGTCGATCACCCCGTACGGGCGGCGGGCGACCACGGCCGCGTCCGGGACGAACACGTCGGTCAGCTCGACGTCGTGGCTGCCGGTCCCGCGCATGCCGAGCGAGTCCCAGTTGTCGAGGACCCGCACCCCGTCGGCCTTCATCGGGACCATCATGTTGAGCACGATGCGGCCCTCGTCGGGGTCGTCGTACGGGAACATGGTGGCGAGCACGTCGCCGACCGGGGCCTGGCTGCAGAACACCTTGCGGCCGTCGACGCGGTAGCCACCGGGCACCTTCCGGGCGGTCCCGCGCGGCCGGGTCTGGTCGGCGCCGCCGGTGGAGACGAGCACGAGTCCCTCCCCGGCGACGCGGCGCAGCATCCGGTCCGCGCCGGGCGCGCCGTGCCGGTACCGCCACGCGGCGGCGAGCACGACGTGGTGGTGCATGGACGAGGCGAGGGCGGTGGCCGCGCAGTGGTGCGCCAGGGTGCGTTGCACGGTGGCGACGTCGCGCACGGTCGCGCCGTCCCCGCCGAGCTCGCGCGGGACGGCGAGCGCGAGGCGGCCCTCGGAGCGCAGGATCTCGTAGGCCTCGGCGACGAACGTGCCGTCGCGGTCGTGGGCGCGGGCGTACGGGGCGATCCGCCGGCCCAGTTCGTCGGTGCGGGCGGCGAGTTCCTCGGGGGGGCGGGAGCGGGGGGACTGGGTGATGTCTACGGTGGTCATGTCTCGACGGTAGGGGCGCAGATCGATGCCGCCCAGTGCACGTTCTGGACCTACTCTGGAGATGTGCGCGAGTACGGGCAGTACTGTCCGGTCTCGATCGGCAGCGAAGTGCTCGCCGACCGGTGGACCCCGCTGATCCTGCGCGAAATGGTCTACGGCAGTACCCGTTTCAACGAGATCGAGCGCGGCCTCCCCGGCATCTCCCGCACCCTGCTGGCCACCCGGCTGCGGCACCTCGAACGCAAGGGCGTGCTGGAGCGGGTCCCGCAGGCCCGCGGCTGCGAGTACCGCCTGACCCCGGCCGGCCGCGAACTCGCCCCGATCCTCGTCGCGATCGGGGAGTGGGCGGTGAAGTGGTTGTTCGCCGAACCGGTGCCCGCCGAGGTCGACCCGGTGACGCTGACGTGGTGGATGCACCGCCGGGTGGACCGCGACCGGGTGCCGCAGCGGCGGGTGGTGATCGAGTTCGACTACACCGGTCCCGCCCCGATTCGCCTGTGGATCGTCCTGGACCGGGGCGAGCCGTCGGTGTGCCGCAAGCCGCCGGGGTTCGACGTCGACCTGTACGTGACCGGGGAACCGGTGGCCCTGATGCGCGTCTTCGCCGGCACCCGGACCCTCGCCGAGGCGATCGACGACGGCAGCGTGCAGGTGCACGGGCCGTCCGCGCTGGTGCGCGAGTTCGGGACCTGGTTCCTGTGGAGCCCCTTCCACGCGGCGGTGCGCCGCGCCGTCGCGGGTTTCGAGGCCGGCGAGCATTCCTGAACGGCCGGGGTGCCGCGTCGAGCAGCCGCAGCGCGCCGGAGCGCAGGGGAGGGCGGAGCCGGGCGGGGATGTGCGGCAGGGCAGTATGGAGAAGTGACGTCGAAGTCGAACAGCCGTCCCCGCCGCGTGGCCGTCCTGTCGGTCCACACCTCGCCGCTCGCGCAGCCCGGCACCGGGGACGCCGGCGGGATGAACGTCTACGTTCTGCAGACCGCCGTGCAGCTCGCGCGCCGCGGGGTCGAGGTGGAGATCTTCACCCGGGCGACGTCGTCGGCCGACCCCGTGGTGCAGGAGGCGGCACCCGGCGTGCTCGTGCGCAACGTCGCGGCCGGTCCGTACGAGGGGCTCGACAAGCACGACCTGCCCACGCAGCTGTGCGCGTTCGCGGCCGGGGTGCTGCGGGAGGAGGCCCGTCACCCGCAGGGCTACTACGACCTCGTGCACTCGCACTACTGGCTGTCCGGCCAGGTGGGCTGGCTCGCCCGGGACCGGTGGGGAGTCCCGCTGGTGCACACCGCGCACACGCTCGCCGCCGTGAAGAACGCCTCGCTCGCCGACGGTGACGTGCCCGAGCCGGCGGCCCGGCAGATCGGCGAGCAGCAGGTGGTCGCCGAGTCCGACCGGCTCGTCGCCAACACGGTCGACGAGGCGGCGCAGCTCGAACGCAGCTACGGCGCCGACCCGTCGCGGGTGGACGTGGTGGCGCCGGGTGCGGACCTGTCCCGTTACCGGCCGGGGGACCGGGCGGCCGCCCGGGCGGGCCTCGGCCTCGACCCCCGCGAGACGATCGTGACCTTCGTCGGGCGCATCCAGCCGCTCAAGGCACCGGACGTGCTGCTGCGGGCCGCTGCGGCGGCGATGTCCGCCGACCCGGAGGTACCCCTGCGCGTGCTGGTGGTCGGCGGGCCCTCCGGCACGGGACTCGAGCGGCCGCACTCGCTGATCGAACTGGCCGCCGAGCTCGGAATCGCCGCCCGGGTGACGTTCCTGCCCCCGCAGCCACCCGAGCGGCTGGTGCAGGTCTACCGCGCCTCGGACGTGGTGGCGGTGCCGAGCTACTCCGAGTCGTTCGGCCTGGTGGCGATCGAGGCGCAGGCCTGCGGGACCCCCGTGCTGGCCGCGAACGTCGGTGGCCTCGGCGTCGCGGTGCGCGACGGCGAGACCGGGCTGCTCGTCGACGGCCATCGCACCGACGACTGGGCCGCCGCGCTGCGCGCGCTGGTCACGGACCCGGGACGGCGGGCTGCGCTCGCGGCGGCCGCGCCCCTGCACGCGGAGAACTTCTCCTGGGAGCACACCGCGGAGGGTCTGCTCGCCAGTTACCGTAAGGCCGGTGCGCTGCGGAACCGTTCGCTCGGGACCGGCGAGTTCCCGCTGCGCCGGCAACGCGGAGTGTGGAAGATCCGGCGGACGACGGGGGTACGGGCGTGAGCGAGCGACTGAGCGAGACGATCGAGGCGACGCTGCGCGATCGCGGCCTCGAGTTCTCCCGCAAGGAGGGTGGGCACTTCGTCGTCGACCTGCCGGGGGAGAACAAGCTCAAGACGACGACGCTGCTCAGTCCCGGCAACCACGGCCTGCGCATCGAGGCGTTCGTGTGCCGCAAGCCCGACGAGAACTTCGAGGGCGTCTACCGGTACCTGCTCCGCCGCAATCGGCGGCTGTATGGGGTCGCGTACACCCTCGACAAGATCGGGGACATCTACCTCGTCGGCCGGATGTCGGAGGCCTCGGTCACTCCGGACGAACTGGACACGGTGCTCGGCCAGGTGCTCGAGGCCGCCGACCACGATTTCAACGTCATTCTCGGACTCGGATTCCTCACCTCCATCAAGCGGGAGTGGGAGTGGCGGGTCTCGCGGGGCGAGTCGCTCCGCAATCTCGAACCCTTCCGGCACCTGATCGAGGACGGCCGGCCCTTCGTGGTGGAGGACGCGCAGCCGTAACGCCGCGATATCGGTGACCCGAGCCACAATATTACTGTGAGCATAGTCACATAACGGCCGTGTAACTACGCGGTTTCGAAACGGCGATTACTCGGACGTCACCTGGGGAAACGCCGCCGCCCGATCTTGGAATGTGAGACGGGCGTGCCGGAAAACAGCGCGTGACCGATCCGTGATGAGTCTCTAGCGTCGTAATCAGCCCGATACCACCGGGCAAGCAACACCGGCCCGTCGCCGCTGACTCTGCCCCGCGGGACCGGAACTCGATACCTGATCGAGGGGCAGGGACGAGGCACAGCTCCGAATCCGGGCAGCGGGATCGACATCGTCGGCCGCCGCAGTGCCTCGCCAGCAGACGCGAGAGGAATTCAACCGCATCATGGCAAACTTCACCTTCAAGCGCGCCCTCGGCACCGTCGCCGCCACCGCGGCCCTGGCCATCACCCCGTTCGCACTCGGCACCGGCACCGCCAACGCCGCCTCCGGCAACTGGGACGCCGTCGCGCAGTGCGAGAGCAGTGGGAACTGGGCCATCAACAACGGCAACGGCTACCACGGTGGCCTGCAGTTCTCGCCGAGCACCTGGAACGCCTACGGCGGCCAGCAGTACGCCCCCACCGCCGACCAGGCGACCCGGGAGCAGCAGATCGCCATCGCCGAGAACGTCCTCGCCGGCCAGGGCGTCGGTGCGTGGCCGGTGTGCGGTCAGTACCTCTGACCCCACCGCCCGGGCTCACGCCCGTAGCAGCCGAACGAACCCCGCGTGCACCGCACGCGGGGTTCGTCGGGTTCTCACCGGATCCGCGACGCGGCCGACCGGCGGTAGGCGGCGGCCTCGAAGTCGAGGTATCCCCCGAACGAGACGGCGTCGGCGAAGGGCAGGATCTGGGTAGCCCAGAAACCGGCGATGCCGTTCTGGCGGTCGATCCAGTAGTACAGGTTCGCCAGGCCGGCCCAGCCGAGCGCCCCGGCGGGCCGACCCGTCGGCGCCGGCTCCTCGTTGACCATGAACGTGTATGCCCAGTTCTTGGGTAGCCCGGGGAAGAACTCCGCATCGTTCGACAGCGCGGGGATCACGCCCGGCAGGGCGGTGATCTGCTGCCCGTCCAAACCGCCGCGCACCGCGTCGGCGACCGTTCCGGCGGCCAGCACCCGGCCGCCGGGCGCGTCCCCGTCGCGCAGCCACATCCGGAGGAACCTCAGGTAGTCCGGGACGGTCGTGTACAGACCGTGGCCCCCCATGTGGACCTCCGGATCCTGGGGGAGCACCATCTCGGGCATCGGTACGACTGTCCCGTCCTCGCCGCGCTGGTGGACGACGGCGAGCCGGTCGCGCATGTCGGCGGTGAGGGTGAACGCCGTGTCCGCCATCCCGAGGGGCTCGAAGATCCGTTCGCGCATCACCTCCCCGAGGCGCCGGCCCCGCACGGCCTCGACCACCAGCCCGCACCAGTCGATGTTCGAGCCGTACATCCACCGCTCGCCCGGATCGAACAGCAGCGGGGTCCGCAGCGCGGCCTTCGACGCCGTGATGACGCTGGGCTGACCGTGCTCCTCGGCGAGACGCCGGTAGTTCTCGTTAAAGAAGTCGTACCCGAGGCCGGCCGTGTGGAGCAGCAGCATGCGGGTGGTGATGTCCCGTTTCGGCGCGCGCAGCAGGGGCTCGCCGTCCGTTCCGAAGCCCTCGAGAACCTGGAGTTCGCCGATCTCCGGCACATACCGGGCGGCGGGGGCGTCGAGGTCGAGCAGGCCCTCCTCGACGCACTGGAGTGCCGCGGTGCCGGTGATCGCCTTCGTCGTGGAGAAGGCGGCGAACACGGTATCGGCGGTCATGGCCGTGCCGGACCCGGCCGTCCGTTCCCCGGCCACCCCCGAATACACCACGTCGTCCCGGTCGGTGAGCATGGCCACCACGCCCGGCAGGCCCCCCGGGCTGTGGGTGAGTTCCCGTAGGGCTGCATCCATGGTGCTCGCGAAGTCGTCTGTCACGGTTCCTCCTGTGCGCGGGTCCGCCGCCGGTGGGCTCACCGGCGTCGGATGCGGACGCTACGGACAGGGATGTGACGTGGGCCACCTCCGATCGGCACGCGCTGTCGGATTTCGGCATTCACCGTCCGCGGGCCCGGGCGAGGGTCCGCGACGGGTTCTCGCCGAATCGGCGACGGTAGGCGGCGGCGAAGACGCCCATGTTGACGTAGCCCCAGCGGGCCGCCACCGCGGAGACGGTGCACTCGGCCGACGCCGCGGCGAGTTCGTCGCGGATGTGCTGCAATCGCACGTCGCTCAGATACCGGTTCGGCGTCGTGTCCAGGTGGCGGCGGAACCCGCCCGACAGTGCGCGCACGCTGACGCCCACGGCGGCGGCGATCTCGGGGACCGTGGGCAGATCCGCGGCGTGCTCGCGGATGTACTGTTCCGCGCGGCGGACGTACGCCGGCGCGGCCGGCTGCCGGTCGGCGTCGAGCGCGACGCCCGCTGCGGCGGCCCATTCGGTGACGAGGTGACCGAGGAGCAGCTCCTGCAGGTGAGCGCCCGACGGGCCCTGCGCGATGCGCACCGGATCGGCGCGGATCGCGCGGACCGCATACGCGAGCAGCGCGTTCCAGCCCGACGATCCGGCCCCGACGACGCACTTGTGCTGCCACAGACGGTCGTCGGGAACGACGCCGAACCAGCGGTCGGCGAGGTCGGCGACGAGCCGGTGCGGCACCGTCAGGTTGAGCTGGAGATGCTCGTCGTCGAAGTCGACGCGATGCTCGATCCGGCTGCAGTCGGCCACGAAGGTGGCGCCGGAGTCGATCTCCACCTCGCCCGCTGCGACCCGGTGCCGGGCGTGACCGCGGATCGTCGTCAGCACCAGGATGTTGCCGGCCTCGGCCGAGAGCTGGTCGACGGTCACCGGGATCCCGTACCGGAACCGGGTGAGCACGATGTCGCCGATCGCGGCGGAGAACATGCTCGATCGCGGGCGCAGCAGGCTCCCGCTCGGCCGCACGCGATAGGGCATGTACACCTGGTCCGACCACGCCCGGATCTCGTCCCAGTCCGTCGAGACCGTCGCCGGCGAGGGGGCGCAGCCGGAGAACGGGTCCAGCGAATGCACGACGTCCGTCATCCGGCCGAGCCTAGAGCGCCGGGGCGGGCGCCGACACTGCCCGATCGGCTGGGTCCGGGCGCGCGCGACCGGGCACGCGACGGCCCCCGACGCGGTAATGTCCGGCGTGCGTGTGACTGCCTTCACAGCGGTCAGGTACCGTACTCCCGGCACGTCTGGCACGGCGTGCCACAGAGTCCTGCTCCCGAGGAGAACCCATGAGCTTTCGCAGCCCGTTTCCCGACGTCGAAATCCCGGCACTGAGTGTCTACGACTTCCTGTTCGGTTCGATCGCGGAGGCGGACCTCGGTCGCCCGGCGCTGATCGAGGGCGCGTCCGGGGCCGTCACCGACTACCGCGCCCTGATCGGGCAGATCGACGCGATCGCCGGGGCCCTCGCGGCGCGCGGCGTGGGGGTCGGCGACGTCGTCGGCCTGCTCTCGCCGAACGTGCCCGCCTTCGCGTCCGTCTTCCACGGCATCCTGCGGGCGGGCGCGACCGCCACCACGATCAATGCCCTCTACACCGCCGAGGACATCGCCAAGCAGCTCGAGGATTCCAAGGCGACGTTCCTGTTCACCGTCTCCCCGCTGCTGCCGCACGCGAAGGAGGCCGCGGCCAAGGTGGGCATCGCCGACGACCGCCTCGTCGTGCTCGACGGCGCCGAGGGGCACCCGTCGCTGCGCGACCTGCTCGCCGAGAACGCGCCCGCCCCCGAGGTGTCGTTCGATCCGGCCACCCATCTGGCGGTGCTGCCGTACTCGTCGGGCACCACGGGCCGCCCGAAGGGTGTGATGCTCACGCACACCAACCTGGTCGCCAACGTGTGCCAGATCAACCCGCGCATGGGCATCGGCGCCGACGACAAGGTCCTCGCCGTGCTGCCGTTCTTCCACATCTACGGCATGACCGTGCTGCTCAACGCGGCCCTGTACAACCGGGCGTCGCTGGTGACGATGCCGAAGTTCGACCTGCCGGAGTTCCTGCGGATCGTCGCCGAGCAGAAGTGCACGTACGTGTTCATCGCGCCGCCCGTCGCGGTGGCCCTCGCCAAGCACCCCCTCGTCGACCAGTTCGACCTGTCCAGCGTGCACACCGTGTTCTCGGGTGCCGCGCCCCTGGACAAGGAACTCGGCGGTGCGGTGTCCGCGCGGCTCGGCTGCAAGATCCGCCAGGGCTACGGCATGTCGGAGATGAGCCCGGTCAGCCACGCCATCCCGTTCGACGGCGACGACGTGCCGCTCGACTCGGTCGGCCCGACGATCGCCAACATGGAGTGCAAGCTGGTCGACCCGGGCACGCTCGAGGAGGTCGCGTACCCGACCGGCGAGGGTGTCTCCGAGCCGGGTGAGCTGTGGTGCAAGGGCCCCAACGTGATGGTCGGCTACCTCGGCAACCCGCAGGCCACCGCGGAGACCCTCGACGCCGACGGGTTCCTGCACACCGGCGACATCGCCACGGTGGACGCGGCCGGCAACGTCACGATCGTCGACCGGCTCAAGGAACTGATCAAGTACAAGGGCTACCAGGTGCCGCCGGCCGAGCTCGAGGCGCTGCTGCTGACCCACCCGCAGATCGCCGACGCCGCGGTCGTGGGCGTGCTCGACGACGAGGGCGAGGAGGTGCCGAAGGCGTTCGTCGTGCGCCAGCCGAACGCGGAGCTGACCGAGGACGAGGTCATCGAGTTCGTCGCCGAGCGCGTCTCGCCGCACAAGAAGGTGCGCCGGGTGCAGTTCATCGACATCGTTCCGAAGTCCGCCGCGGGCAAGATCCTGCGCAAGGATCTGCGCACGCCGACGGCGTAGCCGGTTACCGTCCGGGCCGCAGGATCCGGCCGAGATGCGCCGTGAGCGCCTCGATCGTCGGATCCTGCGGCCCGGAATCCGACGTAGCCGTCCGGCCGCACCACCACGGCCGCGGCGGCACCGCCGAACCCGTACGCCTGCGCGGCGCGGCCCGCGTCGTCGCGCAGCACCCTGCCGTCGGCCGGCGTCCCGGCGGGTCCCGCCACGAGCACGTACGCCCGCAGCGCGTCGCCGAAACGGTCCGCCGCCCGCTCGGACAGCTCCCGCTGGGACGCCAGCGCCTGCACCGTCGGCGCCCACAGCAGCACCGTGTGACCGGGGTGGCGCAGCAGCTCGTGCAGCCGGAGCGGCGACGCGACGGCGTCCTGTCGCAGTCCCGTCGCGTCCGGGGCGCGATCACCCGGGGCCGGACCGCCCCCGTCCGGCACGTCGCCGCCCACGAGCGGGCTGCCGGGGTAGCCGAGCAGCAACTGGGCCTCGCGCGCGATCGCGGTCGCCGCGTCCGTCTCGCCGGCCCCGATGCCCTGCCGGGCGTGCCGCACGGTGCGGCCCACTACCTGCTCCCCGATAGGCCGGCGCTCGGCGTCGTAGCTGTCGAGCAGGCCGTCGGCGGCGCGGCCCTGCACCGCCAGCGCGAGCTTCCAGCCGAGGTTGTAGGCGTCCTGGATGCCGGTGTTCATACCCTGCGCCCCGGTGGGCGGATGGATGTGCGCGGCGTCCCCGGCCAGGAACACCCGGCCCCCACCGTAGTTCCCGGC
The DNA here is from genome assembly GCF_015654185.1 of Rhodococcus sp. M8. Classification (NCBI taxonomy): domain Bacteria; kingdom Bacillati; phylum Actinomycetota; class Actinomycetes; order Mycobacteriales; family Nocardiaceae; genus Rhodococcus; species Rhodococcus sp. M8. Next base: position 2,053,960 of record NZ_CP064065.1, on the reverse strand, counting down.
GAGGCGGTGGCTGATCCGGAACACCGACGACCAGCGCAGGGCACTCGCCCGTGTCGGTTCCGGCGCCAGCCGGTCGAGCACCGCCTGGATGTGACCGAGGGTGGGCCGGCGCCCGCCCTCGAGTCCGTGCGCGACGGTTCCGACGCCGGGCGCGGACGTCGCCAGGTCCGGCGCGACGAACGTCGACAGGCGGTAGCGGCCGTCGCCGGGCAGCGGGATGCACACCATCATGTCCGTCGTCGTGCCGTCGGTCCGCGTCGACGCGCGGATGCCGTAACCGGCCGGCATCGACCAGTCCAGTTCGACGTCGGCGAGCATGTACTCCTCGGGGAACGCGTCGCCGTCGAAGGACACCCCGAGGCTCTTGCGCACGGCGCTGTGCGCGCCGTCGCAGCCGAGCAGATAGCGGGCGGCCAGCCGCGTCGTGTCCTCGCCGTCGCGCAGGGCGGCGACCACGCCGTCCGCGGTCCGGTCGAAGCCGGTCAGTTCGACGCCGCGGCGCACGACGGTGCCGTGCTCGGCCAGGGCCTGCGTCAGCACCCGTTCGGTGGCGTACTGGGGCATGCAGACGAATCGGTACGGCACGTCTTCGGGCAGTGCGAGTTCGAGGCGCATCACCTCCTGCCCGTCGACGTACACGAGCTGCCCGTGCATCGGCGCGGACACGTCGAGCGACGGCCGGAGCACGCCCATCGCGTCCCACACCTCGAGCGTGCGCGGCTGGATACCGACCGCCTTGGCGTGCTGCGGCGGCTCCGGGAGCCGATCGACGATCACGACGTCGACGCCGCGCCGGCGCAGTTCCAGCGCGGCGGTCAGTCCGACCGGGCCGGCGCCGACCACCAGGACCGAGGTCTCGCTCATCGGGCATACCCTTTCGTCGCGTTCGAGGGAAGTATGTCCGAATCCGCCTCCGGCGCGTGCCCGTTCGCCGCATCCTGCTTCCGTGCCGACGGGACCACGCTCCGGACCCTCTCGCCGCCGGGCAGCGCGCGCCCGACGTCACACGTCGAGGATGTGCGGCAGCCCGGCGCGGTAGCGGTCGGCGTCGATCCGCCGCATCGGCTCGAGCTCGGGCGGCTCGTGCAGGCGGTACCGCGCCGGCGGTGCGGCGGGCGAGTCGGCGGCCTCGAGCAGCGCGGCGACGGCCGCCCGCGCCGATTCGCCGGCCGATTCCATGGTCGCGAGATCGATGTCGGTGCGGACGTAGTCGCCGGCGAGGAAGAGGTTCGGGATCGCGGTGCGCGCGTCCGGACGGTCGGCCCACGAGCCGACGGTGTTGACGAGCAGGGGAGTGTCGTTCGTGTTGCGGGCCTGCGCGGCGTCCCACCGGACGCCGGGATCGAGGAACCACGAGACGACGTCGTTCTCGTCGAGGACGCCAGTGCCGGTGTCGTCGAGGCACGCCGACATCTGCGCCCACGTCTCCCGGGCGATCTCCTCGGCGGTGCACTCCTTCGCGGTCTTCCCGTGGAGGATGCCGGGGGTGTCCCAGTCGGAGATGTCCACCGACAGGCAGTCGTGGGCACTGCCGTCGCCGTAGCGGGCGGCGAAGTCCCCGCGCCAGAACTGGCCCTGGCTGATGGAGGTCAGGGCCCACGGCGAGCCGAGGTAGGCGACGTGCCCGTCGGCGATCGGGGTGGGCCGGCGCAGGAAGTACTGGATGCCCACCATCCAGTCCGTCTGCAGGTTCCGCATGGCCCCGAGCCGCGGATCGGCGGCGACGATCCGCGGTGACCACAGCGGCACGGCCCGCTCCACGGGCATCGCCGCGACGTACCAGTCGGCCTCGGCGACGGCGCGGGTGCCGCCGCCGTCCACCAGCCGTGCTCCGGTGATCGAGCCCGAGGAGATGTCGAGAGCCTCGGCCGCCCAGCCCATTTCGAATCGAACGCCGAGGGCGCGCAGGTGCGCGGCCCACGGGTCGATCCAGGCCTCGTTCGTGGGGGCGGCGAGGAGCCGGTCCAGGTGACCGTACTCGGGGACGGTGCCCATCGCGTTCCACACGAACGCCTGGCCCATGATGCCGATGGTGCGGGTGGACGCGACGGTGGGCCGGGCGGCCACCAGTTGCCGGGTCAGCGCCGAGACGAGGATGTTGCGGTAGGCCGGCGACTTGCCGTCGGCCTCGAGCGTCTGCGACCACGTCTGGTGCTCCCACTGGCCGTGGCGGCGTTCGAGGCTGCTGGTCAGGAACATCACCAGCTTGCGGGTGAAGACGGCCAGCTCGTGCGGGGGGATCGCGCCGCCGAGGGAGAAGGCGGCGGCCAGGGACTCCTGCAGCGAGGCGGGGTCGAGGACGTCGGGGCGCAGCGGCGCGATCGACGCGGGGGCGGTCAGGTCGGGCCCGCCGGGGATCGCCATCCGGAAGGCGGATCCGGCGACGAGGTTGTCGAACACGCCGTTCGGGTTGCCCGGGAAGGGGATCCGCCGCATCGTGTCGGGGATGTGCCGGTAGAAGCCCGGGAAGAAGCGGAAGCCGTGCTCGCCGGGCAGGTCGGCGCGTCCACCGGACCCGGTGCCCGGCGACGGGATGCTGCGGGCCTTGCCGCCGAGGGCAGTCGGTTCGAAGACGGTGACCTCGAAGCCGCGTTCGATCAGTTCGTGGGCGGCCGTCAGGCCTGCTATCCCGCCGCCGAGCACGGCGACGCGCCGGCCCCCCGAGCGCGGTGCGGGCGAGCGCGGTGCGGCGTGTGCGGTCGTGGGCGCGACCGCGACCGTGCCCAGGGCGGTGAGGAAGGTGCGGCGGGAAAGCCGGGTGTCGAACACGAGAATCCCCCGATCCGGACGTCGTTCTGAAAACAACCGTTGTCACATATATCCGATGTGTGCGGCCCGCGGGGCGGATTCGCCGAACGGTGCGGACGTGGCACCGCCGCCCGGGCGTGCCAGGATTGGCCCATGACCAACGGAACACTTGTGTTGCTCCGCCACGGCGAGAGCGAATGGAACGCGATGAACCTCTTCACGGGGTGGGTGGACGTGCACCTGACCGACAAGGGGATCGCCGAGGGCAAGCGTGCCGGCGAGCTGCTCGCGGAGCACGGTCTCCTGCCGGACGTGCTGTACACGTCGCTGCTGCGCCGCGCGATCAGCACCGCCAACTACGCGCTCGACGCCGCGGATCGGCACTGGATCCCGGTCGTGCGTGACTGGCGCCTGAACGAGCGGCACTACGGTGCGCTGCAGGGCAAGAACAAGGCGGAGATCAAGGCGGAGTTCGGCGAGGAGCAGTTCATGCTGTGGCGCCGCAGCTACGACACCCCGCCGCCCCCGATCGAGCCCGGCAGCAAGTACAGCCAGGACAGCGACGTCCGATACGCGGACGTCGACGAGGTGCCGCTCACCGAGTGCCTGAAGGACGTCGTCGAGCGCCTGATCCCGTACTGGGAGGAGACCATCTCCCAGGACCTGCGGGCCGGCCGGACCGTTCTGATCACGGCCCACGGCAACTCGTTGCGCGCCCTCGTCAAGCACCTCGACGGGATCTCCGACGAGGAGATCGCCGGGCTGAACATCCCCACCGGCATCCCGCTGCGCTACGACCTCGACGAGGACCTGCGCCCGCTGAACCCGGGCGGCACGTACCTCGATCCCGAGGCGGCCGCGGCCGGTGCCGCCGCCGTCGCCGGCCAGGGCGGGCGGTAGTCCCCCCGGGGGCCGCGGGCAGCCGTCCCGCGGCCCCGGGAAACGGCCGGTGAACACGCGGCAAATGCCGCGAACATGCGGCGTGACGTGCGGCGGAATGCCCCGACCCGCTGTCACCGTCCCGCCGTGCCTACGTACGATTCGAGACGTGACTGTTGTGCAGGCCGTGCTGCTCGCCGGGGCCGCCGTCCTCGGTGCCGTGTTCGCGATCGTGCTGATGCGGCTCCTCCGGGGCCGGGCCACCGACCGCACGGACGCCGACCTGACCATGGCGCAGGTGCTCGACCGCGTCGTCTACGGCGCGGACACGGGTATCGCCGTCGTCGACCGGTTCCACGACGTCATCCTGTTCAACCCGCGCGCCGAGGAACTCGGCCTCGTCCGCAACCGGCTCGTCGAGGACTCGGCCTGGGCGGCCGCCACCCGGGTCCTCGAGACCGGTGAGCCCGTCGAGCTCGACCTCACCGCGAAGAGCCCGCGCGGTCGCGAGCGCGTCGCGGTGCGCTGCGTTGCGCGGCGCCTGCTCGACGACGACGCACGATTCGTCGCGCTCTACGCCTACGACGACTCCGAGCAGGTCCGGATGGAGGCCACGCGCCGGGACTTCGTCGCCAACGTCAGCCACGAACTCAAGACGCCGGTGGGCGCGATGGCCTTGCTCGCCGAGGCCCTGCTCGAATCCGCCGACGACCCGGAATCCGTACGGCACTTCGGAACCCGGCTGCAGAGCGAGGCCAACCGGCTCGGCAACATGGTGACCGAACTGATCGCGCTCTCGCGTCTGCAGGGGGCCGAGAAGCTCCCGAACCTCGAGGTGGTCGAGGTCGACGACGTCGTCGAGGAGGCGCTGCGCCGCACCCGCCTGACCGCCGAGAACGCGCAGATCACCGTCACCACCGACTCTCCCAGCGGATACGAGGTCCTCGGCGATCAGACGCTGCTCGTCACCGCCCTGGCCAATCTCATCGAGAACGCGGTCGCCTACTCGTCCCCGGGCTCGCCGGTCTCGGTCAGCCGGTCCCTGCGCGCGGGCAAGGTGGCGATCGCGGTGACCGACCGCGGCATCGGGATCGAGAAGGAGGACCAGGAGCGCGTCTTCGAACGGTTCTTCCGGGTCGACAAGGCCCGTTCCCGCGCCACCGGCGGCACCGGTCTCGGCCTGGCGATCGTCAAGCACGTCGCCGCCAACCACAACGGGGAGATCCGGTTGTGGAGCCAGCCGGGAACCGGATCGACGTTCACGCTTCTCATCCCCGCCCACTCGGCCGACCCCCGCGAGTCACAGGTCGCCTCCCTTCGCCGCGAGGGCGGGGCGGCGCTGACGGCGGAGCGGTGACGACCACGCCGACATCCACGACGAGAAACGGAAGCGAGCCGGATGCACCAGGTAACGGAAGGTACGGAGGACCAGCAGTGACGCGTGTGCTGATCGTGGAGGACGAGGAATCGCTGGCGGATCCGCTCGCGTTCCTGCTGCGCAAGGAGGGCTTCGACACCACCGTCGTCGGCGACGGACCGTCGGCGCTCGCGGAGTTCGACCGGGCCGGCGCGGACATCGTCCTGCTCGACCTGATGCTGCCCGGCATGAGCGGCACCGACGTGTGCAAGCAACTGCGCAGCCGGTCCGGCGTGCCGGTGATCATGGTGACCGCTCGCGACAGCGAGATCGACAAGGTCGTCGGCCTCGAGCTGGGAGCGGACGACTACGTCACCAAGCCGTACTCGGCGCGTGAACTCATCGCCCGCATCCGCGCGGTGCTGCGCCGCGGCGGGGAGAGCGACGCCGAGTCCGCACAGGACGACGGGATCCTCGAGGCCGGGCCGGTGCGGATGGACGTGGACCGGCACGTCGTGCACGTGGGCGGGAAACCGGTCACCCTGCCGCTCAAGGAGTTCGACCTGCTCGAGTACCTCCTGCGCAACTCCGGCCGGGTGCTCACGCGCGGCCAGCTCATCGACCGGGTCTGGGGTGCCGACTACGTCGGCGACACCAAGACCCTCGACGTGCACGTCAAGCGGCTGCGTTCGAAGATCGAGGCCGATCCCGCCAAGCCGCAGCACCTGGTCACCGTCCGCGGCCTCGGCTACAAGCTCGAGGGGTAGGCGGCGGGCTCCGGCGTCCGCTCGGCGGCGGCCGTCGTCGCGGGGTGCACGGCGATCAGGCCCAGCCCCTCGCGGCGGCGGCACAGCCGCGCGAGCTCCTCGTAGGCGGCATCGCCGATCAGCTCGCGCAGTTCCGGCGCGTACGACTGCCACACCGGCGAGGCGCCCACGTGGGCGTCCGGCGATCCGGAGCAGTACCAGTCCAGGTCGTGGCCGCCCTCGCCCCAGCCGCGCCGGTCGTATTCGGTGACGACGGTGCGCAGCACCTCGGTGCCGTCGGGGCGCTCGACCCAGTCCTGGGTCCGGCGGATCGGCAGCTGCCAGCACACGTCCGGCTTCACCTCGAGGGGTTCGATGCCACGCCGCAGCGCCATCTTGTGCAGCGAGCAGCCGATGCCACCGGCGAAACCGGGCCGGTTGAGGAAGATGCAGGCACCCTTGTAGCGGCGGGTGCGCAGGGCCGGCTCGTCCTCGAGGTCGTCCTCCTCGAGGTAGCCCTTCTTGCCGAGTCCCTTCTCCATGAACTGCCAGTCCTCGGGAGTGAGATGTCTCACGGCGGCGTCCAGCTTGGCGCGATCGTCGTCGTCCGACAGGAACGCCCCGTGGGAGCAGCACCCGTCGTCCGGGCGGTCGGCGATGATGCCCTGGCACGCGGGCGTGCCGAACACGCAGGTCCAGCGGGAGAGCAGCCACGTCAGGTCGGCGGCGACGACGTGCTCGCTGTTGTCCGGGTCGGTGAACTCGACCCATTCGCGCGGGAAGTCGAGAGGAACTTCGGGGGCCGGGACCTGCTTGTGTGCGGCGCCGGGCATACCTGCTGTCACAGGACCCGACGGTAGACCCAGTACCGTATGTATGTGCGCCTAGGGGTACTCGACGTCGGAAGCAACACCGTCCATCTGCTCGTGGTGGACGCTCATCGCGGTGGCCATCCCACCCCCATGAGTTCGACGAAGGCCACCCTGCGCCTGTCCGAGAACACGGACGACCGCGGCGACATCACCCCGCAGGGCGCCGACCGGCTGGTCGAGACGGTCGCCGACTTCGCGGGCATCGCCCGCACCTCCGGGTGCGAGGAGCTGATGGCCTTCGCGACCTCCGCGGTGCGCGACGCCAACAACTCCGAAGCGGTTCTCCGTCGCGTCCGCGCCGAGACCGGCGTCGCACTCGAGGTGCTCTCCGGCGTGGACGAGGCCCGGCTGACGTTCCTGGCGGTCCGGCGCTGGTACGGCTGGAGCGCGGGACGCATCCTGTGCCTCGACATCGGCGGCGGCTCCCTCGAGCTGACCTTCGGCGGCGACGAGGACCCGGACTGCGCGTTCTCGTTGCAGCTCGGCGCCGGTCGCCTCACCCGGGACTGGCTGAGCGAGGACCCGCCCGGCAAGCGGCGCGTCGCGGTGCTGCGGGACTGGCTCGACGCCGAGCTCGTCCGCCCCGCCCAGGAGCTTCGTGCGGCCGGCGTTCCCGACCTGTGCGTCGGAAGCTCGAAGACCTTCCGCACCCTGGCGCGGCTGACCGGTGCCGCCCCGTCGTCGGCGGGCCCGCGCGTGCGGCGCACCCTGACCGCCGCCGGGCTGCGTCAGCTCATCGCGTTCATCTCCCGCATGACGACCGCGGACCGTGCCGAGCTTGAGGGCGTGAGCTCCGACCGGTCGCAGCAGATCGTCGCCGGTGCGCTGGTCGCGGAGGCCGCCATGCGCGCGCTGGGAGTGGAGACGCTCGACATCTGTCCCTGGGCCCTGCGAGAGGGGCTCATCCTCCGCAAACTCGACACCGAGATGGGGGGCGAATTGATGGTGGTTTCGCAATGACGGACGGTCACAGCACCGACACCGGGCAGATCTCCGTCGCGGAGCTGCTGGCCCGGAACGGCCAGAAGGTGAATTCCCGCGCCGGCGGACGGCGCCGCCGCGGCGTCAGCGGGGGAATCTCGGTCGCGGAACTGACCGGAGAGATTCCCGTCAGCATTCCGGAGCCCGAGCCGACCGAGCCTCCGGAGACGAAGGCCCCGGAGGCCGAGGCTCCGGAGGCCGAGCCGGCCGCGTCCGCCCCGCCTGCGGCGCCGAAGGCGGAGTCCGTCGTGCCGGCGAAGGCGGCACCCGTGGTGCCGGTGAAGCCGGCGCCCGTCGTGCCGGTGAAGCCGGCGCCCGTCGTGCCGGTGAAGGCGCAGCCCGTCGTACCGGCGAAGGCGGGGCCCGTGGTGCCGGCGACGCCGAAGGTCGAGCCCCTCGCACTCGAGGCGCCGAAGGTCGAGCCGGAGACCCAGGTCCCGCCGTCGCCGCCCCGGACGCGCGAGGAGCCGGCAGCCGCCGAGCGGGTGCAGCCGGTGAAGGTCGAGTCGCCGACCGAGATCATCCGCCCGGCCGTCCTGCCGCGGCGGGCGCGGGCCCACGCCGAGGTGACCGCGAGCGCGCCGGCGCGGCCCGCCGACGCCCCCGAGCCGAGGCTGCTGTCCGGGCCCGCGAGCGACCTGCGGGGCAACGGTGACGACACCGCCGACGGCGACACCGAGACGATCGGCGAGCCCGTCGCCGCGGACGAGCCGGACGAGGAGAAGCCGGAGGAGCGGTCCGCGCGGTCACGCCGTCGCCGCGGCACTGCCGCCCCGGCGGAGACCCCGGCCGCGGCGGAGCCGGACGAGGCCCCGTCCGACACCGGTGAGCCGCGCGGCGCGATCGGTCAGTGGGTGCGGCTGATCGGCGAGGGCGTCGTCGCGATCATCGCGGGCGCGCTGCTGTTCAAGGGCTTCGAACAGTTGTGGGACGCGTTGCCGTGGGTGGCGTTCGCGCTCGCACTGCTGGTCATTGTCGGCCTGGTGGCGATGGTGCGCATCCTCCGCCGCACCGACGACATCACGAGCCAGCTCATCGCTCTCGCCGTGGGCGCCTTCGTGACGTTCGGTCCGCTGTTGTTCCTGCTGCCCACCGGCTGATCCGCACGTCGTCATGAGCGTCCTTTCGCGAGAGATCCTGGTCGGGTTGTCGACCGCCTCGGTGTATCCGGAGAACACCGAGGCGGCCTTCCGCTATGCGGCCGAACTCGGCTACGACGGCGTGGAGCTGATGATCTGGGCCGAGTCGGTGAGCCAGGACGTGCGGGCGGTGCAGGCGCTGGTGCGCAAGTACGGCGTACCGGTGCTGGCGGTGCACGTGCCGTGCCTGCTGATCTCGCAACGCGTGTGGGGCTCGGACCCGGCCGCGAAGCTCGAGCGGTCGGTGCGGGCGGCGGAATCGTTCGGTGCCACGTCGGTGGTGGTGCATCCGCCGTTCCGGTGGCAGCGACGCTACGCGGACGGCTTCGCGGATCAGGTGGCGGACCTCGAGGACCGCAGTCACGTGGTCGTCGCGGTGGAGAACATGTACCCGATGCGCGCCGACGTGTTCTTCGGCGGCCGCGACCGGACCGCCCAGCGCATGCGCAAGCGGGGCGGGCCGGGCCGGGCGGTGTCGGCCTACAGCCCGTCGATCGATCCCACCGACACCGGCTTCGCGCACTACACGCTGGACCTCTCGCACACCGCCACGGCGGGGATGGACGCGGTGGCGCTCGCCGAGCGCATGGGCGGTGGTCTGGCCCATCTGCACCTCGCGGACGGCCACGGTGCTTCGACGGACGAACATCTGCTCCCGGGCGAGGGGGGCCAGCCGTGTGAGCAGGTGTGCCGGCTCCTCGCCGAGAGCGACTTCTCCGGGCACGTCGTCCTGGAGGTCAGCACCCAGGGGGCGCGTACCCGGTCCGCGCGGGCACGGGCGCTGGCCCAGGCGCTGGCCTTCGCGCGCGAGCATCTGCACCGCGCCCCGCGGCTGGCGATCACCACCGGGCCCGAGCATCCGCGTTCGACGGCGATCGAGCAGGTTCGCGCGTCAGGCCAGGGCGCCGATCCCGGCGCCGAGAACCACGACGCCTGAGATCGTCACCCCGGCGACGAGGGCGGCGGCGCCGAGCCACACCGAGGCGATCATCGCCCCCGGCCGCCGGGGGTCGGGGCCGAGCACGGACAGGAAGAATCCGGCCGGGATCAGGATCGCCGAGCCGAGCACGGCGAGCGCGCCGGCCGCAGCCCATCCGGGTGAGGCGCCGACCGCGTCGGTGAGCACCGCCACGAGCAATCCCAGGGTGACGAGGACGCCGGCGTGGGCGTGACCGGCCCGGAAGAAGGCCTTCTGCAGCTCGTTGGCCGGCACCCGCCCGCCGGTGACGCGCAGCAGGAACGTGCCGCCGAAGGCGATCCCGGCGACGGTGAGCAGGGTGGCGCCGAGGGCGATGACGAGTACGGGATGCACGAGGTCCTCCTCGCAGACAATTGGATAGTTGCAATATCCAATACTGGATAGTTGTACTATCCGATGTCAAGAGGAGGTGGCAATGCGGATCTCGGAACTGGTGGCCCGCACCGGCGTCCCGTTGGCGACCGTGAAGTACTACCTGCGCGAAGGCCTGCTGATGCCGGGCGAGGCGACCAGCGCCACCCAGGCCCGGTACGACGAGCGGCACGTCCGCCGCCTCGCCCTGATCCGTGCGCTCGCCGCCCAGGGGCTGCCGCTGCCGCGCATCCGCGAGATCGTCCGTCTCCTCGACGGCACCGACGAGTCGCTGTTCGTCGCCCTCGGCCGGGCCATCGCCGCGCTGCCGCCCTACCCGCCCGACGACGACGCGCCCGAACCCCGCGACTGTCCGCGTGCCCGGCGCGTCCTCGAGCGGCTCGGCCAGCTCTACGACCCGCGGTTCGCGGCCGTCGCGCAGCTCGAGCGAGCCCTGGCCGCCCTCGAATCCGCCGGCCTGGCGATGAGCGACGAGCGCATCGACGTCTACGGACGGCACGTGCTCGGCATCGCCGAGCTCGACCTCGACCTGCTGCCCACCCGGTCCCGGGATGCGACGGTCGAGGCGGCGGTCCTCGGCACGGCCCTGTACGAACCCGTCCTCACCGCGATGCGCCGCCTCGCGCACCAGCACCTTGCCGCCCGCCGCTTCACCGAGTTCTTCCCACCCGGTTCCCCCGACAGCCCCGTCGCCGATTCCCAGGAGCAGCAGTGACCGACGCCGTGCCCGATCCCGAGAACCACCCGTTCCGCGACCTGACGACACTCGACGCCGCCGGCGGCGATCGCTGGCTCGCCCACATCGCCCCGGTCTGGACGATCGGCCCCAAGGTGCACGGCGGTTGCATGCTCGCCGTGTGCGCCGCGGCGGCCCGGTCGGCGCTGCAGGCCGCCGGGTCCGATCCGGCCGTGCAGCCCCTCGCGGTGAGTGCCGGGTTCGTCGCCGCCCCCGACCCCGGCGACGTGCAGCTGACCACCACCGTCCGCAAGCTGGGCAAGCAGGTCGGTCTGGTCGACGTGGAGCTGGCCCAGGGCGACCGCATCGCGGTCCGTGCCTCGGTGACGCTCGGGCAGCCCGACGCGGGCGAGCCGCGATACACCGCGCCGCACCCGGTCACCGGGCTGCCGGTGCAGCCGCCCGCCGGCGCGCCCCTCATCGGGCCCGGCCATCCCATGGCGCAGGTGGTGAACCTGTGCGGCGGGGCCGACCTCGTCGTGGACGAGACCAGCGCCCGCTTCCTCGCGGGAGAGCAGGGCGAACCGGTGGTGCGGATGTGGGCGCGGCCGTGGCCGGGGGACGAGGCCGACGTCGATACCGCCGTGCTGTTCGCGCTGATGGCCGGGGACATCTCGGCCCCGGTCACGATGAACCGCGGCCTGTTCGGCTGGGCTCCGACCGTGCAGCTCACCGCCTACCTGCGGCGACTGCCGGCGCCCGGCTGGCTGCGGATCATGGCCGACAGCACGGTCCTGGGCAACGCCTGGTTCGAGGAGGACCACACGGTCGTCGACGCCACCGGCGCCGTCGTCGTGCAGAGCCGCCAGCTCGCGATGATCCCGCGCTGATCGTCGGGGCGATGCGGGGCACGACAACGGTCGTGGCAGGCTGTTGCCCATGACGAGAATTGCGGTGATCGGTGGCGGCAGGATCGGCGAGGCGCTGGTCTCGGGGCTGCTGCAGAGTGGATTCGCGACCAAGGATCTGGTGGTCGTCGAGAAGTTCCCGGCCCGGACCGAGGAGCTGGCCACCGAGTACTCGATCCGCGTCACCGACTCGATCGCCGACGCGGCCGAAGGCGCCGACGTGCTGGTGATCGCGGTCAAGCCGGGCGACGTGGACGTGGTGCTCGCGGACCTGGGCAAGGCCGACCTGGACAGCGACCGCGAGAAGCTGCTGATGTCGCTGGTGGCCGGCGTGCCCACGTCGCGGTACGAGAACAAGCTGCCCGCCGGATCGCCGGTGGTGCGCGTCATGCCCAACACCCCGATGCTGGTCGGGGAGGGTGCGAGCGTGATCGCCGCCGGCCGGCACGTCAAGCCCGACCATCTGGCGCTGGCGCGCGAGATCCTGGAGTCCGTGGGTACCGTGACGGTGGTTCCCGAGTCCCAGATCGACGCGGTCACCGCCGTGTCCGGTTCCGGCCCGGCGTACTTCTTCCTCGTCGCCGAGGCGATGATCGATGCGGGCGTCGCTCTGGGCCTGACGCGGGCGACCACCACCGAGCTGGTGGTGCAGACGATGACCGGTTCGGCGGCCATGCTCGCCCGGTCGGGGGAGAACGCCGCCGACCTGCGTGCAGCGGTGACATCGCCGGGCGGAACCACCGCGGCGGCGATCCGGGAACTCGAGCGCGGCGGCGTCCGGACGGCGTTCTACGAGGCGCTCGCGGCGGCCCGGGACCGCTCCGCGGCCCTCGGTTCGTCCGGGGATTGAGGAAATTCGTCGCGCGCATCGTCGCACGGGAACCATTGGTCACGCTAAGCTCGATCGAGCACGTGCGTGTCTGTTCCGCCGGAGGGGAAGCCGGCGGCGCGGGACGTGCCGGAGGTGTGTAATGGTATCTGGAAGCAAACCGTCGAAGGGTCAACCCGAGGACGGTCAGTCGGTTCTCTCCGGCACCCAGTTCCTCACCGTCGCCGAGGTGGCGGCGCTGATGCGGGTGTCGAAGATGACCGTGTACAGGCTGGTGCACAGCGGGGAACTGCCCGCCGTGCGAGTGGGGCGTTCGTTCCGGGTGCACGCCAAGGCTGTGCACGACTACCTGGAAACGTCCTACTTCGACGTCGGCTGAGCGGTCGACGACCGCAATCGAACCCGGAGCGGACCTCGGTTTCACCGATCGAAACCCGCCCCGGTAGGATTGCTTGTCGTCGTACCGGCCACCCGGTGTCGTGAGGCGCTGAGCTCGTCACCACGAGGCCCAGCGTCGACAACAGGCGTACGTCACCGGCGTGCGCGCAGGAACGCTAGAGAGAACGTGAGGGAAAACCCAGATGGGTTCTGTGATCAAGAAGCGCCGCAAGCGCATGTCGAAGAAGAAGCACCGCAAGCTGCTCCGCCGCACCCGAGTGCAGCGTCGTAAACTCGGCAAGTAGATCGATCTCCCGATGCCCGTCACCCCGCGGTGGCGGGCATCGAGCGTTTCCGCCGGCTCGTCGGCGGCCGGCGAGCGGAATGTCCGGTTCGGCCGGAATGCGGAGTGTGCGCCCGAGGGGCCGAAGGTCCCGCACAGGGGCCATTCCGGTGATCGGTTACTCCGGTGTAATGCTTTGTTGCGAAAGTCACCGTATCGTGAGAGACCGGAGTGACGGCAGGGGGTATGTGGGTGAGTTCGGAGATCGACGGTATCGACCCGCCGAGGGTGGCCCTGGTGACCGGAGCGAGCCGATTCCTCGGTGGCTACCTGGTCACCCGGCTGGCGCAGCATCCGGCGGTCGAGCGCGTCATCGCGGTCGACACCCAGTCGCCCACCAAGGACATGCTGCGGCGCATGGGCCGCGCCGAGTTCGTGCTCGCCGACATCCGCAACCCCCTCATCGGCAAGGTCATCCGGAACATGGACGTCGACACCGTCGTCCACGCGTCGACCCTCACCAAGGCTCCCAAGTCCGGTAGCCGCGCCGCGATGAAGGACATGAACGTCCTCGGCGCGATGCAGTTGTTCGCCGTGTGCCAGAAGACCCCGTCCGTGCGGCGCGTCGTGCTGCGCTCGTCGTCGGTGGTGTACGGCTCGAGCGCGAAGGACCCCGCGAAGTTCACCGAGGAGATGAGCGCGCGCCGGCGGCCGACCGGCGCCTTCGCCCGCGACATGATCGAGGTCGAGGGCTACCTGCGCGGAATGGCGCGCCGGCGGCCCGACATCGCCGCGACGATCCTGCGTCTCGCCCCGACGGTGGGCAACCATATGCCCGGCTCGGTCTCGCGGTACCTCACCTCGCCGATCGTGCCCACCATCCTCGGTCGCGACGCCCGGTTGCAGTTGCTGCACGAGGAGGACGCCCTCTCGGCGCTCGAACGGGCCACCGTCGCGGGGCCGCCCGGGACCTACAACGTCGCCGGCGACGGCATCGTGATGATGTCGCAGGCCGTGCGGCGGGCCGGCGGACTGACCGTGCCGATGCCCTACGGGTTGTTCCGCACCGTCGGGCAGGCACTGATGGGGCCGGTGATGAAATCGTTCAACAAGGAAGAACTCGACTACTTCCACTTCGGGCGCGGCCTGGACACCACGCGGATGCGCACCGAACTCGGCTTCGAGCCGAGGTGGACCACCAAGCAGGCACTCGACGACTTCGCCCGCAACGTCGGACTGCGGCGGGTCGTCCGGACGGAATGGGTCGATCGAACCGAGTCGGTCCTGCTCTCGGCGCTCGGAGAGCGGATGGAGGCGCGATGACAGAAGTTGCCAAGGTGATCCCGCTCCACGGTGGGACGGGGTCGGCGCGGCGGGCGGCCGCACGCCCGGGGGCCGGTTCCGGTCATCCGTCGACGTACGGCCTCGGCTCGCCGACCCCACCCGAGCGCCCCGAGCTGCCCGTGCAGGAGACGGCGGCCGACGGGTTCCTCGACGATCTGCGGCACAAGCTGGTCGGGCAGATCACCGGTACCGCCGAGTTCCTCCGGCGCCGCATCACGGGCGACTACGAGGTGGACGACTTCGGGTTCGATCCGCATTTCACCGACAACGTCCTGCTGCCCGCGCTGCGGCCGCTGTTCGAGAAGTGGTTCCGCGTCGAGGTGCGGGGCATCGAGAACATCCCGGCCGACGGCCGCGCGCTGATCGTCGCCAACCATGCCGGCACGTTGCCGGTGGACGCGCTGATGACCTCCGTCGCGGTGCACGACCTCGCCCACCGTCCGCTGCGGATGCTCGCGGCCGACCTCGCCTTCGGGATGCCGGTCGTCGGCAGCGTCACCCGCAAGGCCGGGCACACCCTCGCGTGCCATCCCGACGCCGAGCGGCTCCTCCGCGAGGATCAGGTCGTCGCGGTGTTCCCCGAGGGGTACAAGGGGCTCGGCAAGCCGTTCAGCGAACGCTACAAGCTACAGCGGTTCGGGCGCGGGGGCTTCGTCTCGGCCGCGCTCCAGACCAAGGCACCGATCGTGCCCTGTTCGATCGTGGGCTCGGAGGAGATCTACCCGAAGATCGCCGACCTCACGTCCATCGCCCGGCTTCTCGGCCTTCCGTACTTCCCGATCACCCCGCTCTTCCCGGCTCTCGGTCCGCTGGGCATCGTTCCGCTGCCCTCGAAGTGGTACATCGAGTTCGGCACACCGATCGCCACCGACGTCTACGACGACGCCGCGGTGGAGGATCCGATGGTGCTGTTCGAGGTCACCGACCACGTGCGGGAGACCATCCAGCAGACGCTGTACCGGTTGCTCACCAAGCGGCGCAACGTCTTTCTCGGCTAGGGCACCGGCCCCGCGTCACGCGGCGGGGTCGCGGCGCCGGCCGAGGGCGGCGGCGAGCGCTCCGCCGGCCGCGCCGAGCGCCAGCGCCGTCGGCACCCCGATGCGCGCCGCCTTGCGGGCCGTGCGGAAATCCCGGATCTCCCAGCCCCGGGTCTTCGCCAGCTCCCGCAGGTCGGCGTCCGGGTTGACGGCGACCGGCGTGCCGACGAGCGAGAGCATGGGCACGTCGTTGTGGCTGTCGGAGTACGCCGTGCAGCGCTTGAGGTTCAGGCCCTCGCGGATCGCCAGGGCCCGCACCGCGTGGGCCTTGCCCAGGCCGTGCAGGATGTCCCCGACGAGGCGGCCGGTGAACACGCCGTCCTCCGACTCGGCGACGGTGCCGAGGGCGCCGGTCAGGCCGAGCCGCTCGGCGATGACGTTCGCCAGTTCGACCGGGGTGGCCGTCACCAGCCACACCTGCTGCCCCGCGTCGAGGTGCATCTGCGCCAGCGCCCGGGTGCCGGGCCAGATCTTGTCCGCGATGATCTCGTCGTAGATCTCCTCGCCGAGGCGGGCCAGCTCCGCCGTGGACCGGCCGGCGACGAACGACAGCGCCTTCTCGCGGCCGCTGGCGACGTCGTCCGAGTTCTCCTTGCCGGTGACCCGGAACTTGACCTGCTGCCAGGCGAATTCGGCCAGGTCGGACTTGGTGAAGTAGTCGCGGGCGGCGAGTCCGCGCGCGAAGTGGATGATCGACGCGCCCTGCACCATCGTGTTGTCGACGTCGAAGAACGCGGCCGCGGTCAGGTCCTGCGGAACGGCGGTGGTCGAGGTGTCGGCGGGCTCGGCCTCGGTGCGGGCCTCCTGCAGCGCGAGAGCGGCGTCGGCGCTCGCCTGGCCGGCGAGGTTCGCGCGGACCTCGGCCTCGCTGGGGCCGAACTTGCTCAGCAGCCGGCGCCGGCCGGGCCGGATCAGACCCGCCAGGGTCTCGCTGACGCGGCCGGCCAGGTTCTCGCCGAATCCCCAGCCGTGTGGCACTGGACGTTCCGGCACCTGCACCTCCCTGTTGCGCGACGGCCGCGCCGTCGAGTGCTGCCGGCCGGTTCGTCGGCGGCCGGCCGTCGTGTGTGGCAGACCGCCCCAGCCTAGCCCGCGACACGGCCCCCTCCGCGCGTTGCCGCATGTGGCCGGTGGGTGTGACGTTCGTCTCGGCGGGGTATGACGCACAGTTGACCCCATGAGCGAACATCTGCCCGGACCCGCCACCACATCCGGCACCCGCCACGAGATCACCCTCCTCGTCCGAGCCGGCTGCGGTGCCTGCGCGCCGGCACTGACTCTGCTCGAGCAACTGTGCGACGAGTTCGGAGCCGGGCTGACGTGCATCGACGTCGATCGGGCTGCCTCAACGGATCCCGACCTGCGCGCCGAATTCGGCGATCGTCTGCCGGTGGTGCTGCTCGACGGCCGTGAGCACAGCTACTGGGAGGTCGACGAGCCGCGGTTGCGGGCCGATCTCGCCGGTTGAGCGCCCCTGGGCGGAACCGTCGTGCAGGTGAGAAGCACATTCGGGGCCGTTCGAGCAACTTTGTGCAGGGCTTCACAAGCGGTTACCGTGGTGTGAACGAATCCCCCGGATCACCGTGAGGACCGACGTGTACCCGTCGGCCGGACGAGGAGCCACGAACGTGACAGAGCTGCACCCCCCGCAGGGCGACGCTGCCCGCGGCGGCGTCGCCGAAGTCGGCGGGGGTGCGTCTCCCGGTGTCCCTGTGCGGGACATCCCCCAGGCTACTGTGACGCGTCTCGCGACGTATCTGCGGGTCCTCGGAATGCTCGCCGACGAGGGCACGCTCATCGTCTCGAGCGAGGAACTCGCCACCGCGTCCGGGGTCGGTTCCGCGAAGCTTCGCAAGGATCTGTCCTTTCTCGGGCCCAACGGGGTGCGCGGCGTCGGCTACGACGTGCTGCGCCTGCAGGCCCGCATCGAGAACGCACTCGGCCTCGACCGGGGGCACCGCGTGGTGCTCGTCGGCGTCGGCAATCTCGGCCGTGCCCTGGCCGGGTACGCCGGCTTCGACCGCCGAGGGTTCACGATGGCCGGACTGTTCGACGCCGACCCGGCGCGGGTGGGGACGCGGGTGGGGAACCTGACCATCCGCCACGTCGACGGGCTCGAAGCGGCGGCCCGCGAACTCGGTGCCACGATCGGCGTCATCGCCACCCCGGACGACGCCGCCCAGGGTGTGTGCGACCTGCTGGTGCGCTCCGGTGTCCGGTCCGTGCTGAGCTTCGCCTCGGCGCCCCTCGCGGTGCCCGACCATGTCGAGGTCCGGCGGGTCGACCTGTCCGTGGAAATGCAGGTCCTCTCGTTCCATAGCGCCCGCAACGACGCACTCGCCCAGGTGGCGGGCGGCAGTCACGCGGGCCTGACCGACACCCGGCGCGCCGCGTCGGGGCTCACCGCGCCGAGCGCGAACGGGCACACCGCATCAGGAACGCCGAGCCCAGTGGCCTCGGCAGCGACAAGAAACGGATCGGTGATTGCGCCGTGAGTGTTCTCCTCGTCGGGGTCTCGCACAGGACCGCGCCCGTCTCGGTCCTCGAGAAGGTCGCCGTCACCGACACCGATCGACCCAAGCTGACCGACAAGATGATGGCCTCCGACCACATCTCGGAGGCGATGATCGTCTCCACCTGCAACCGGGTGGAGATCTACGCGGTGGTCGACGCGTTCCACGGTGCGCTGGCCGACGTCAGCGAGCTCATGGCTGAGCACTCGGGCCTGACCCTCGTCGACCTGCACAAGCACGCGTACGTGCGCTACAGCGAGGCGGCAGCCGAGCATCTGTTCGCCGTGGCCAGCGGGCTGGACTCCATGGTGGTCGGCGAGCAGCAGATCCTCGGCCAGATCCGTACCGCCTACGCGAGCGCCGACGCCCAGCAGGCCGCCGGCCGGGCCCTGCACGAGCTGGCCCAGCAGGCGCTGCGCGTGGGCAAGCGGGTGCACACCGAGACCGGCATCGACGCGGCGGGTGCCTCCGTCGTGTCGGTGGCGCTGGACAAGGCCGCGACATCGCTCGACGGTCTCGCCGGCCGCACCGCCGCCGTGATCGGCGCGGGCGCGATGGGCGGGCTCGCCGTCGCGCACCTCACCCGCGCCGGAATCGGGCGCATCGTGGTGGTCAACCGGACCCGCGAGCGCGCCGAGCGGCTCGCCGAGACCGCACGCGGCAACGGCGTCGAGGCCGACGTCATGCCGTTCGAGCGGCTCGCCGCCGCGTTGTCGCAGGCCGATGTGGCCGTCACCTGCACGGGGGCCGTCGGTACGGTCGTCACCCTCGCCGACGCGCACCGGGCCCTCGCCCAGCCCGAGCGCAGCACCCGCCCGCTGGTGATCTGCGATCTCGGCCTGCCGCGCGACGTGGAGCCTGCCGTCTCGGGTCTGCCCGGCGTCACCGTCTTCGACATGGAGTCGCTGCAACGCGATCCCGCGGCCGGGGCCGCCGCCTCCGACACCGAGGCCGCCCGCTCGATCGTCGCCGGCGAACTCGCCGACTACCTCGCGTCCCAGCGCCTCGCCGAGGTCACCCCCACCGTCACCGCCCTGCGCCAGCGTGCCGCCGAGGTCGTCGAGGGCGAGCTGCTGCGGCTCGAGTCCCGGTTGCCGGGGCTCGACGACGGCCAGCGCGGGGAGGTCGCCCGCACGGTGCGCCGCGTCGTGGACAAGCTGCTGCACGCGCCGACGGTGCGCGTCAAGCAACTGGCGTCCACCCCCGGCGGCGACCAGTACGCCGAGGCGCTGCGCGAGCTGTTCGAACTGCGTCCGGGTGCCGCCGAGGCCGTCGCCACCCCGGTGGCGAAGGAGCTCGGCGCGCTGCCCGACGTGACCGGCGCGACCGATCTCTCGGCCGCGCTGGATCCGGCCGTCACCACGGAGCTGCAGGCTCCCCGGAAGCAGTTTCCCGGGCCGCTGGGGGCTCCCCGAGAGGAAAGGCAGGCATGAGCGCCGAGGTCGCATCGGACACCCGGATCGAAGCCGGGACCGGCAGCCGCACGCTGCGGATCGGAACGCGCGGCAGCCTGCTGGCGACCACGCAGGCGGGCACCGTCCGGGACGCGCTGATCGCCGCCGGCCATCCCGCCGAGCTGGTCGTCATCACCACCAAGGGCGACGTGACCGCCGGTCCGGTCGAGCGGATCGGCGTCGGCGTCTTCACCGCCGAGCTGCGCGAGGCGCTGCTCGCCGGCGACGTCGACCTGGCGGTGCACTCGTACAAGGATCTGCCGACCGCGCAGGATCCGCGTCTGGTGATCGCGGCCGTGCCGCCGCGTGAGGATCCGCGTGACGCGCTCGTCGCCCGCGACGGCCTGGTGCTCGGCGAACTGCCGCCCGGCTCCCGCGTGGGCACCTCCGCGCCGCGGCGGCGTGCCCAGCTCGCCGCCATGGGCCTGGGCCTCGACATCCAGCCGCTGCGCGGGAACATCGACACCCGGCTCGGGAAGGTCGCGTCCGGCGAACTGGACGCCATCGTCATCGCCCGGGCGGGGCTCTCGCGCATCGGCCGCCTCGACCGGATCACCGAGTCGCTCGAGCCGGTGCAGATGCTGCCGGCGCCCTCCCAGGGGGCCCTCGCGGTCGAATGCCGCGCCGGGGACACCGCACTGATCGAGATCCTCGCCGGCCTCGACGACCGCGCCAGCCGCGTCGCGGTCGTCGCCGAACGGGCCCTGCTCGCCGAGCTCGAGGCCGGCTGCACCGCCCCGGTCGGGGCCGTTGCCGAGGTCGTCGAATCCCTCGACGACGACGGCCGCGTGATCGAGGAACTGTCCGTGCGCGGCTGCGCCGCCGCCCTGGACGGCTCGGACGTGCTGCGAGCGAGCGCCGTCGGCGATCCCGACCGCGCGGAGGAGCTGGGCCGGGCGGTGGCCCGCGAGTTGCTCGATCTCGGTGCGCGCGAGCTGATGACCAGCCGTGCGGACGACGCGCCGGAACAGGGCACCGCAGATGTTTGACGCCCTCCGTCCACACCCCAGGTTTCCCCTTACCGCAGATTTGACCGCACTGGAGAATGACCGATGAGCCGAGTCCGTAAGCACAATCCCGGACGGATCCTGTTCGTGGGAGCTGGGCCGGGCGACCCGGCTCTGCTGACCGTGCGAGCCCGCGACGTGCTCGCGGGCGCGACGATCGCCTTCACCGACCCCGACGTCGACAAGGGGGTGGTCGCGCTCGTCGGTACCACCGCCGGCCGGGACCCGGAGACCGGGGAGCCCGTCGCCGAGGTGCGTCCCGCGCTGGGCGAGCCCACCGAGGTCGCCAAGACCCTCGTCGCGGAGGCGAAGAACGGCCACGACGTCGTGCGCCTCGTCGCCGGTGATCCGCTGACCACCGACTCGGTGATCGCCGAGGTCAACGCCGTCGCCCGCACCCAGGTGGTGTTCGAGGTCCTGCCGGGCCTGACCCCCGGCTCGGCCGTGCCGAGCTACGCGGGCATGGCCCTGGGCTCGTGCCACACCGAGGTCGACGTGCGCGGCGAGGTGGACTGGGCGGCGCTCGCCGCCGCGCCCGGCCCGCTGGTGCTGCACGCCACGTCCGGTCACCTCGCGGAGACCGCCAGCGCCCTCGCCGAGCACGGGCTGGCGCCGCAGACCCCCGCGGCGATCACCGTCCGGGGCACGACCCGTCAACAGCGCACCGTCGAGGCCACCCTCGCCACGCTCAACGATGCCGGCTCCGAGTTGGTGGGGCCGCTCATCGTCACCGTCGGCAAGATCGTCTCGCAGCGCGGCAAGCTCTCGTGGTGGGAGTCCCGCGCGCTGTACGGCTGGACGGTGCTGGTGCCGCGCACCAAGGAGCAGGCCGGGGAGATGAGCGAGCGGCTCGTCGCGCACGGCGCCATCCCGATCGAGGTGCCGACCATCGCCGTCGAGCCGCCCCGCAGCCCGGCCCAGATGGAGAGGGCCGTCAAGGGTCTCGTGGACGGCCGCTACCAGTGGGTGGTGTTCACCTCCACCAACGCGGTGCGCGCGGTGTGGGAGAAGTTCGAGGCGTTCGGCCTCGACGCCCGCGCCTTCTCGGGCGTGAAGATCGCGTGTGTCGGGCAGGCGACGGCGGACAAGGTGCGCTCGTTCGGGATCACCCCCGAGCTGGTGCCCTCCGGTGAGCAGTCCAGCGAGGGCCTGCTGGCCGAGTTCGCCCCGTACGACGACGTTTTCGACCCGGTCAACCGGGTGCTGCTGCCGCGCGCCGACATCGCCACCGAGACCCTCGCCGAGGGCCTGCGCGAGCGGGGCTGGGAGATCGACGACGTGACGGCCTACCGCACGGTGCGGGCAGCGCCGCCGCCGGCCGAGACCCGCGAGATGATCAAGACCGGTGGGTTCGACGCGGTGTGCTTCACCTCGTCCTCGACGGTCCGCAACCTCGTGGGTATCGCCGGTAAGCCGCACGCGCGCACCATCGTCGCGTGCATCGGGCCGAAGACCGCGGAGACCGCGATCGAGTTCGGCCTGCGGGTGGACGTGCAGCCGGAGACCGCCCAGATCGGTCCCCTGGTGGAGGCGCTCGCCGAGCACGCCGCCCGGCTGCGGGCCGAGGGCGCGCTGCCGCCGCCCCGCAAGAAGTCCCGCGCCCGCCGCTGACCCACCGTGCGCGGTTCCGGTGGCTGCCGCTACCGAAACCGCGCACGGCTTGCATGGAAGGTGAGTCCGCCGATGTATCCCGATGTCCGTCCCCGCAGGCTGCGCACCACCCCGGCCATGCGCCGGCTGGTCGCCGAAACCTCCCTCGAGCCGCGGCATCTGGTGCTGCCGATGTTCGTCGCCGACGGGCTCGACGCGCCGCGCGAGATTCCCTCGATGCCCGGCGTGTACCAGCACACCCCCGACTCGCTGCCGGCCGCGGCGACCGCCGCGGTCGAGGCCGGCGTCGGCGGGCTGATGCTCTTCGGCGTGCCGCGGGCCGAGGACAAGGACGCCCGCGGATCCGGCGGCACCGACCCGGAGGGCGTGCTCAACCGCGCGCTGCGCGACCTGCGCGCCGAACTCGGCGACGCGACGGTCCTGATGGCCGACACGTGCCTCGACGAGTTCACCGACCACGGTCACTGTGGCGTCCTGGGCGCTTCGGGTGAGGTGGACAACGACGCGACGCTCGAGCGGTACGCGGAGATGGCCGTCGCGCAGGCCGAGGCGGGCGCGCACCTGCTCGGTCCGAGCGGGATGATGGACGGCCAGGTCGCGTCGATCCGGGCGGCGCTCGACGCCGCGGGGCATCAGGACGTGGGGCAGATCGCGTATTCCGCGAAGTACGCGTCGGCGTTCTACGGGCCGTTCCGCGACGCGGTGGGTTCCTCGCTCGAGGGCGATCGGCGCACCTACCAGCAGGATCCGGCGAACCGCCGGGAGGCGCTGCGCGAAGTCGATCTCGATCTCGCCGAGGGCGCCGACCTGGTGATGGTCAAGCCCGCGATGTCGTACCTCGACGTGCTGCGCGAGGTCGCGGACCGCTCGGACGTGCCCGTCGCGGCGTATCAGATCTCCGGCGAGTACGCGATGATCACCGCCGCCGCGCAGAACGGCTGGATCGACCGGGACGCGGCAATACTGGAGTCGCTGACGAGTATCCGCCGCGCCGGCGCCGACATCGTGCTCACCTACTGGGCGGCCGAGGTCGCGGGCCGGCTCACGTGAGCACGCCCGAACCGTCGCAGTGGCCCGGGCCGCCGGCCACGCCGCCCGGGACGGCGCCGGGGGAGCGGCGCCCCACCCCCGTGGACGTGGAGACCGCGTTCCAGCTGTGGTGTGCGGTCGCGGTCCTGGGCCTGGTGTACCTCGGTGCGAGCGTGGCGCTGATGTGGGAGCGCAGGGACGAGTTCGTCGACCAGATGACGGCCGAACTGGCCCGGCAGACGCCCCCGGTGGAGATGCCCCGGGAATCGGTGGAATCGTTGCTGCCGTTGGGTTTCGGGATCACCGCCGTCCTGGGCCTGGCCTTCACCGGCCTGTTCCTGCTGGTCGTCTTCGCGATGCGCCGCGGCCGGAACTGGGCGCGCATGCTGCTCACGATGATCGGCGTCTTCCTGACCTTCACGGCGCTCCCCACGGTGTTCGGCGTCGGTGCGCTGGGCGGTGGGGCCGGACTCGTGATCGGCCTCGTGAGCATCCTGCAGGGTGTGTGCTCGGTCGGGGCGATTGTGCTCATGCACCGCCGCGAGCCGAACCTGTACTTCCTTCGGTTGCCCCCGAGCTGACCCCCCGGGCGCGCGGAGTACGGTGTCTGACGACCCACGGCCCGCGCGGTCGTTCCCGACGAGCGAAGAGGACTTTCATGCAGGTGGAGCCCAGGCCCTACGGTCGTCGTCGTGAGCTGGTTCTGATCGGCCTCATTGCCGTCCTGGGTGTGGTGACCCTGGTGCTGGTCGTCGTTCCGGGCATGCTCAGCGCCTGATCGCGACGTGAGCGAGCCGGCCGAGCCCCGATTCCACGAGCCCGGTGCGCGTTGGCGCACCGTGGCGCTCGGCCCGGTGCTCTGCGTCGTCGTGCTCGCGGTGGAGCTGCTGACCGGGCCGGTGGTCCACTGGGTCTCCCTGCCGGTGATCGCTCTCGTCCTCAGCGGTTTCGCGTACGTGACGGTCGTCGCGGCCCGGCGGCACGTGAGCGTGGAGCTGACCGCGGCGACGCTGCGCCTCGGCACCGAGGAGCTGCCGCTCGAGGAGATCGACGCGGTGCTGCCGCCGGCCGATCCCCGGGCCCGCGAACCCGAGCGCTGGGAGACGGCCCGGCCGCTGGGGGAGCTGTCGAACGTGCCGCGGGGTCGCACGGCCGTCGGCCTGCGGTTGCGCGGCGGCGCCCTGGTGCGGGCCTGGGCCAAGGATCACGAGCGGCTGCGGTCCGAACTCGGGACGGTGCTGGCCGAGCGCGCCGATCCACCCTTGCTTTAATACCCCCTAGGGGTACGATGCGGGTATGGCCGGATACACCCCGCACCAGGAGGACCTGCTCAAGCGCCTGCGCCGGATCGAGGGACAGGTTGCGGGCATTGCCCGGATGATCGAGGACGACCGCTACTGCATCGACGTCCTGACCCAGGTTTCCGCCGTCACCAAGGCCCTGCAGACGGTCTCGCTCAAGCTGCTGGACGCGCACCTGGCCGGCTGCGTCGTCGACGCCGCCCGGCAGGGCGGACCGGAGGCCGACGCGAAGATCCAGGAGGCCTCGGACGCGATCGCCCGCCTCGTTCTCAAACCCTGATCGCCCGAGGAGCCCGATCGGCATGCGGATCGCCCACGGACTGTGCGCTGCGGGACTGGCGTGCGTCCTGACGGCGTGCGCGCCGGAGGAGCCCGCGCGGACGGTGCTCTCGGGTACGCCGAGCGCGGTCCCCGAGTCGCCGGCCGCGCCGCGGGTCACCGTCACCACCCTCGTCGACGGTCTCGACCATCCGTGGGACGTGGTGCAGGCCCCCGACGGGACGCTGCTGACCGGGGAACGGTCGGGCCGGTTCGTCGTCCGGCGGCCCGACGGGCGCGTCGAGGAACTGCGCGCCGACCTGCCGGACCTGTACGCGGTGGGGGAGACCGGGCTCATGGGCGTGGCGCTCGGCCACGACTTCGAGTCCAGCCGCACCGTCTACGCGTGCCAGGGGCACCGCGGCCCCGACGACGTCCGCGTCTACGCCTGGACCGTCGATCCCGGCTGGACCACGATGACGCGGCAGCGCACCGTCGTCGAGGGCCTGCCCGTCGCCCGCGGCGGGCGCCACGGCGGCTGCCGGATCCTCGCGCACCCCGACGGCACCCTGTACATCGGCACGGGCGATGCCACCCGCCCGACGGCGCCGCAGGATCCGGCCGGCCTCGGCGGCAAGGTGCTGCACCTGAACCCCGACGGGTCGCCGGCGCCCGGCAACCCGGATCCGGGCAGCGTCGTGTTCACCCTCGGCCACCGCAACGTGCAGGGGCTGGCGCTGCAGCCCGGCACCGGCCGGCTCTACTCGGTGGAGCAGGGCAGCAGCCGCGACGACGAGGTCAACCTGCTCGTGCCGGGCGGCAACTACGGCTGGCGTCCCGACCGCGAACCCGGCACGTACGACGAATCGGTGCCGATGACCGATCCCGAGCGCGTGCCCGGCGCAATTCCGGCGGTGTGGAGTTCCGGCTCGCCCACCATCGCCACCCCGGGGCTGGCGTTCGCGGCCGGGCCGGCGTGGGGCCCGTGGTCCGGTGCGCTCGTCGTCAGCAGCCAGCAGGACGAGAAGCTCCTGCTGCTGCGCCTGTCCGGCGACGGCCGCAGCGTCACCGAGTCGGCGACGCTGCTCGAGGGGGAGTACGGCCGCCTGCGGTCGCTCACCTCGCTGCCCGACGGCTCGCTCCTCGTCACCACCGACAACGGCTCCGGCGACAAGATTCTGCAGGTCGCCCCCGTCTAGCGTGCCCCTGGGTCGACGCGCCGCGCGCCCGCGCCGTCCTCGCCCAGCCGATCGCCCGGATTGAACAGTGTGCACGCCTGCAGCGACAGGCAGCCGCAGCCGATGCACCCCGCCAGTTCGCGCTGCATCCGGTCGATCGCCTGCTTGCGTTCCTCGAGGCGCTCGTGCCATGCCCGCGAGATGCGCATCCAGTCCCGTCGGGTCGGGGGCCTGTCGGCCGGCAGCGCCGAGAACACCTCGGCCACCTCGGCGAGCGGAATGCCGAACCGGGTCGCCAACTGGATGATCGAGATGCGCCGGATCGTGTGCCGGGGGAAGCGGCGCGTGCCGCCTGCGGTGCGGTGTGCCGTCACAAGTCCCAGCGACTCGTAGTAGCGAATCGCAGACACGGCGGCGCCCGTGCGCCGGGAGACCTCACCGATCGCCAGCAGTTCTTCGCTCGTGCGGCTCATCACGACTCCGTTTCCCGCGCTTGATCTCAAGTGCACTCGAGACTCTACAGTCACCGGCATGCACGGATCCACGACTCGCGCCGGCTCCTGGCCGGAACTTCTCGGGCGCGAATACCTCGGTACAGCATCGGTTCTCGCCGGCGGAGTTGCCCTCTACGCCACCAACGTGTACCTCACCACGAGCCTGCTGCCGACCGCGGTCGAGGAGATCGGCGGCCACGCCTACTACGCGTGGACGGCGACGGTGTTCCTCATCGCGTCGGTGATCTCCTCGACGGCCGTGGCCCGCCTCCTCGCCGCCCGCGGACCCCGGGGCGCCTACCTCGTGGCGCTCGGGACCTTCGCGTCCGGCACCCTCGTGTGTGCGCTCGCCCCGTCCATGGAGACGCTGCTGGCGGGCCGGGCGGTCCAGGGACTCGGCGGCGGCCTGCTCGCCGGGCTCGGCTACGCCGTTCTGAACAGTGCACTGCCCGAACGCCTCTGGAGCCGCGGCGCGGCGCTCGTATCGGCGATGTGGGGCGTGGGGACCTTTGCGGGACCCGCCGTCGGCGGCGTGTTCGCCCAGTTCCACGCCTGGCGATGGGCGTTCGGCGCGCTAGTGGTCTGCACGCTCGCGGTCGCCGCCGCGGTGCCCTTCACCCTGCCGGCGCACGCCCGCGGATCGCGGGATGCCGGCAGGATTCCGCTCGGTTCGCTCGCCCTGCTCACCGCCGCGGCCCTGGCGGTCAGCGTGGCCGCCGTCGTGACCGGCAGTGCGCCCACGATCACCCTCATCGCGGTCGCGTCCGCTGCCGTGGTCGCGTTCGTCGCCGTCGACCGCCGCAGCCCGCACGGCATCCTGCCCGCGGCGACGTTCACCACCGCCCGGCTGCGCTGGGTGTACCTGACGATCGCAGTGCTGGCGGTCGCCTCGACCGCCGAGACGTTCGTCCCGTTGTTCGGGCAGCGCCTCGCCGGCCTCGCGCCGCTGGCCGCCGGCTTCCTCGGCGCCGCGCTCGCGGTGGGGTGGACGCTCGGCGAGATCCCGAGCGCCTCGGCGTCCGCGCCACGGACCGTGCACCGCATCGTGGTGAGCGCTCCGGTGCTCGTCGGCCTCGGTCTCGCGCTCATGGCGACCGTCGTGCGTGACGAGGCCGGACCGGCTGCGGTCGCGGCGTGGGTCACGGGACTGGTCGTCGCGGGCGCGGGCATCGGCATCGCGTGGCCGCACCTCGCGGTCGGCGCGATGAACGCCGTCGCCGACCCGCGCGAAAGCGGCAGGGCGTCCGCCGCGATCAACACCGTCCAGTTGATCGCGAACGCGTTCGGCGCAGCACTGGCCGGGGTCCTCGTCAACGCGGGACAACCGTCCGACGTGCGCTCGGCGCGGCTCCTGCTGTTCGGGTTCGCGGCCGTGGCGGTGCTCGGCGTGCTCGCCGCGCGCCGCGCGGTTCCGGCCCGCGCGCACCGGCTCCGGTCGGTCCCGGCGGACTCCTCCGCAGTGGAACCCGAACGAATCTGACGCCGCCGCGCGTGTCGTCGCCGTCCGGCGCATCGCCTTCCGTAACATCGCCGGGATCCGGCGAGGAGGAGATGCGCGTGCGAATCCCGGGGAGGTACGCGGCGGCGATCGCAGCGGGCGTGCTCGCGGCAGGGGCGCCGAGCGCCCACGCGGCGCCACCCGAGGCGGGCGCGCTGCCGGCGCTGACCGTGACGCCGCTGATGGAGGGGCTGAGCAAGCCCTGGGACGTCGTCGCCGCGCCGGACGGGACGATCCTCACCGGAGAGCGCAGGGGCCGCTTCGTGGTCCGTGGCCCGGACGGTGACGTCCGCGACGTGCGCGCCGACCTGTCCGACCTGTACGCCGAGGGCGAGACCGGTCTGATGGGACTGGCGCTGGCGCCCGATTTCGGGACGAGCCGGACCCTCTACAGCTGCCAGGGTCATCGCGGCCCGGACGGCACCGACATCCGCGTGCAGTCGTGGACGGTCGATGCCGGATGGACGGAATTGACCCGTGGTGCCACCGTGCTCGCCGGCATTCCGGCCGGGCAGGGCGGCCGTCACGGCGGCTGCCGGCTGCTCGCCCACCCCGACGGATCGCTGTACGTCGGCACGGGCGACACCGCCCACCCCCAGGTTCCTCAGGACCGGACCAGCCTGGGCGGCAAGGTGCTCCACATCGATCCCGACGGCACTCCCGCGGCGGGCAACCCCGATCCGAACAGCCCGGTGTTCACTCTCGGCCACCGCAACGTGCAGGGACTGGCGCAGCGTCCCGGCACCGGCGAACTCTATGCGGTCGAGCAGGGCACCGGCCGCGACGACGAGGTGAATCTGCTGCTGCCGGGTGGCAACTACGGCTACCGGCCCGACCGCTTCCCGTTCGTCTATGACGAGTCGGTGCCCATGACCGACCCGGCCCGCGTTCCGGGGGCGATCGGGGCCGTGTGGAGTTCCGGCGCCCCCACCCTCGCGACTCCCGGCGGCACGTTCGTCGCCGGTGCCGGCTGGAACGGGTGGGACGGCGCACTGGTGATCACGAGCCAACAGCAGGAGAAGCTGCTGTTCCTCGAACTCACCGCCGACGGCCGCGCGGTGGACGAGACCGCGACCGCGCTCGAGGGCCGATTCGGCCGGCTGCGGTCGGTGACCGCGCGGCCCGACGGGGCACTGCTCGTCACGACGGACAACGGAAGCGGCGACCGCGTCCTGCTGGTGGAACCTGCCGCCGACTGAGAGGGCGAGACGATGTGCTCACCGACGGTGCTCGACCGGGTGTATCGCGAGATCCAGGACAGCCGAAGCCGATTCGGCCGCCGGTCCTTCCTCGCCGCAGTGGGCGTGACCGCCGCGGGCCTCGCCGCGACGCCCGCCGCACGGGCCGGCGGGAACACCACCCCCGTGCGGGCCGACGCGGTGATCGACCTGACCCACACGCTGACCCCGCAGTTCCCGGTCTGGCCCGGCAACGAGCAGTTCACGATGCGTCCCGTCGCAACGCTCGACACCGGGCGGTTCGCCGTCAACGAGATGTCGCTGTGGGAGCACACCGGCACCCATCTCGATGCCCCGGCCCACATCGTGCGCGGCGGCGCCACCGTCGAGGCGCTGCCGGTGCGCGACTTCGTGGCCCCGCTCGCCGTCGTCGACATCGCCGGCAAGGCCGCGCAGGACGACGACTCCGTGGTCACCGTCGCCGACGTGGCGGCCTGGGAACAGCAGCACGGCCCGATCCCGCCGGGCGCGTTCGTCGCGATGCACTCGGGCTGGGAGGCCCGCCTCGCCGACCCCGCCCGCTTCGTCAACGCCGACGCGCTGCGCATCCCGCACGCGCCGGGATTCGACCGCGACGCCGTGCGGATGCTCGTGCACGAACGGAACGTCGTGGGGCTCGGCGTCGACACCCTCAGCCTCGACCGGGCGAGCAGCAGCGACTTCGGCGCCCACGTGGAGCTGCTCGGCGCGGGCCGCTACGGCATCGAGGCGATGGCGAACCTCGCGGCCGTGCCGCCGCGCGACGCGACCGTCGTCGTCGGCGCGCCCAAGCACGTCGGCGGCACCGGCGGACCGTGCCGGGTGCTGGCACTGGTCTGATCCGCGCACCCGGCCCGGCGGGTCAGCCGAGGCGACCGGCGTCCGTGCCCGGACCGTCGAGCATCGCCGACCCCAGCAGGTGCTCCGGCACGCCGAGACCCTCGACGAGCGTCGTCACGTGCGGGCGCAGGGTCCGGCAGCGTTCGTTGATGCCGCGTGACACGGCCTTCGCCCGCTCCACCGACAGCTGCCGGTGCTCCATGTACCAGGCCTTGTCCTCGTCGATGACACTCAGCGCGTACAGGTCGCACAGGTCCGACAGCAGCTCGCGGCCCGCCTCGTCGGGACACGAGTCGATGCCCGCGACGAACGCCTCGAGCACGACCCGGTCGATGTGGGCCTGCGCGGCGTGCAGCACGTGGTCCTGCACGAAGTTGAACGCGTCGAACATGTTCTCCTCGCGCTTCGACGCGGCCTGCAGCCGCCGCGCCGCCGTCGAGAGCAGGTACTGCTCCCGGGACTCGAACATCGCCATCTGCGTGCCCCGGTCGAAGAGGCTGCCGTCCTCCTCGTTGTCCTTCCGGGTGTCGACGAGGGTCTGGAGGATCTGCTGCGCGGCGGTGCGCTTCTTGACGATGTCCGACACCGTGACGGCGGCGAACTTCATCCACTCCACCGGGCTCATCCCGCGGACCTCGTCCGCGTAGGCGGTGAGCAGTTCCTTGGCGACGAGCTGGGTCAGCACGTGGTTGTCGCCCTCGAAGGTGGTGAACACGTCGGTGTCCGCCTTCAACGCCGTCAGCCGGTTCTCGGCCATGTATCCGGCGCCGCCGCAGGCCTCGCGGCACTCCTGGATGGCGCGCGTCGCGTGGGCGGTGTTGGCGACCTTCAGTCCGGCGGCGCGGCTCTCGAGCTCACGCTGCTCCTGGGGGTCGACGTCGTCGACGGGCGTGGTCTGGATCCGGTCCATGGTCGAGACCAGCTCGTTCTGCGCGAAGGTCAGCGCGTACGACCTCGCGATGAGCGGCAGCAGGCGGCGCTGATGCACCAGGTAGTCCATCAGCAGCACCTCGTTCTCGTCGCCCGGGGCGCTGAATTGGCGGCGCTGCAACGCGTACCGCGTCGCGATCGACAGCGCGACGCGGGCCGCGGCACCCGCCGAGCCGCCGACGGTGACCCGACCCCGTACGAGCGTGCCCACCATGGTGAAGAAGCGGCGGTTCGGGTTCTCGATCGCCGAGACGTAGGTCCCGTCGGGCTCGACGTCGGCGTACCGGTTGAGCAGGTTCTCCCGCGGGATCCGCACGTGGTCGAACATGATCCGCCCGTTGTCCACGCCCGGCAGGCCGCCCTTGTGGCCGCAGTCGGAGGTGGTGACGCCGGGCAGGTCGTCGCCGTTCTCGTCGCGGATCGGCACGACGAAGCAGTGCACGCCCTGGGACTTGCCCCCGGTGATCAGTTGCGCGAACACCGCGGCGACCGTCGCGTGCTGCGCCGCGCCGCCGATGTAGTCCTTGCGTGAGGACGGGGTGGGGGAGTGGATCACGAACTCCTCGGTGCCCGGGTCGTACGACGCCGTCGTCTCGAGCGACTGGACGTCGGAGCCGTGACCGGTCTCGGTCATCGCGAAGCAGCCGAGCAGATCGAGGTCGATGAGCGGGCCGAGGTAGCGCTCGTGGTGACGGGTCGTGCCGAGATTCTCGATCGCGCCGCCGAACAGGCCCCACTGCACCCCGGCCTTGACCATCAGCGACAGGTCCGACATGGCGAGCATCTCGATCGACGCCACCGCACCACCGGCGTCGCCGCCCCCGCCCACCGCCTTGGAGAAGCCCGCCCGGGCATAGCCGGATTCGGCGAGCATCCGCATCTGCTTCAGCGTGATCGCCCGGGCCGCGTCCAGGTCCGGCGTGTAGTGCGGGGCGAACTCGGGCCGGTCCAGATCCGCGCGGGCCCGCTCGCGCGCCTGCCGCCACGCGCCGTCCAGGGTGATGCGGATGTGCTCAGCTGTGGTCGTCATGGACTCGACACTAGGACGATTCGGGCCCCTCGTGTGGGTATGTGAGAACGCCGGTATCGGCTGCAGGATGCGCCCAGTCCGTCGGGACGTCCGCGCCGCCTTCCGGACTGACCCGTGTCCCGACGCGGGCCAGCAGGGGGGTCGGAGCGATCGGTCCCGCGAAGAGGGCCTGGCCCAGCCCGAACGTCGTGGCGCGGTGCAGCATCGCCGGCGGGACGTGCGAGAACAGGTGTGCGAGCTCCTCGATGTCGGTGCTGCCGTTCATGCGCATCAGCAACAGGTGCAGCCCGAACTTGCGGCCCTCGCCGGCGATGAGCACCCCCAGATCCGCGGTGCTCGACGACAACGGGTCCGCCGTGGCCGACGGCAGGATGTTGTGCGCCTCGTCCACCACCAGGAGCATCGGCAGGCGGCGCCGCCGCAGCATCCACAGCCGGCCAAGCAGGCCGAGCGACACCGCGGCCCGCTCGCCGGGGGAGTTCAGGCTGCCGAGATCGATCACGAAGCACCGGCCCGCCGTCATGTCGAGTTCGGCGGCCGAGCATTCGTCCCCCCGGCGCCACAGCTCCCACGCCGCGATCCCCAGGTTGTCGATGCGGGTTGCGAGACGCGCGGTCGCGGGGTCGGCCGCCGCCGCGGACCGCACGTCCGCGACCGAGTAGGGGACGGCGAGGGAGGCGGTGACGCGGCGCAACGCCGAGTACTCGTCGAGGTCGTGCACCGGGTCCAGGCGCAGCAGCAGCGCCTGCGCGACGAGGGGAAGGTCGCTGAGATCCAGGCACAGCAGGTGGTCGGAGTCGGCGCCGCGGGCCCGTACCACCCGCACTCCGGTCGCGGCCTCGCGATGCCGGCGCGCGGCGGGGGAGTCGTCCCCCGGATCCCGCAGCCGGCCGAGCTGCACGTGGTCGGAGTTGGGGTCGAGCACCACGATCGGCAGGGTCGTCGCGGCGAGCAGCCGTTCGAGGACCGCGCCGGTCGTGTACGTCTTGCCGGAGCCGGACTGGCCGCACATGAAGGTGTGCCGGGCGAAGCCCGCCGGGTGCAGCCGCGCCGGCACCGCCGGGGCGTGCAGCATGGTGCCCACGTCGAGGGTGCCGGCGAGCGCGGCGGCGATCGTCGCGGTCTCGGCCTCGGTGGCCGGACGCACATGCCGCTCGGGAAACGGCTCCGTCTCCGGCGGGGCGACGAACCGGCCGTCGCCGAACACCCCCAGGACGGTCGCGGAACCCGCCAGCGTCCGCACCATCGCCCGGCCCCGCACCGACCGCACCGGCAGACCCGGTTCGTCGACGGTGACGTCGACGTCGGCGCCTTCGCGTTCGACGATGCGCACGCTGCGGACCTGCACGGCGAGGCGGCGCCCGTCGTCGAGTTCGACGACCGCGAACCCGCCGACGTCGACACCGACGTCCACCGGTCCGGTGAGAAGTACCTCACGGCCGTCGGCGGAGAACGCGGCGGTGACCACCCGGAAGCGGTCCGCGAGGGCGATCCGGACGTCGTCGAACGAGACCATGGTCACATTCGTACCGGAACGACCGCCGTTGCAGGGTCCACGCCTTTTGGCAAATCCCGCGAAACTGGGACACTGGAGGTCGTGACTGCGACCCCCGATGCATCTCGCGCCCGCGACTCCGTATCCACCGCACTGTTCGACCGGGCGTCGAAGGTGATTCCCGGGGGTGTGAACTCTCCGGTCCGCGCATTCGGATCGGTCGGCGGTACCCCGCGCTTCGTCGCGTCCGCCTCGGGCTACACGCTGACCGACGTGGACGGCAATTCCTATGTCGACCTGGTGTGTTCGTGGGGGCCGATGATCCTCGGCCACGCGCACCCGGCGGTCGTCGACGCGGTATGCAGCGCCGCCACGACGGGCCTGTCGTTCGGCGCGCCGACGGCCGGTGAGGTGGAACTCGCCGAGGAGATCGTGGCGCGCATCGAGCCCGTCGAGCTGGTCCGGCTCGTCAACTCGGGCACCGAGGCGACGATGAGCGCGGTGCGGCTGGCACGCGGATTCACCGGCCGAACCAAGATCGTCAAGTTTGCGGGCTGTTATCACGGTCACGTCGACGCCCTGCTCGCCGACGCCGGCTCCGGCGTCGCCACCTTCGGGCTGCCGACGTCGCCGGGTGTGACCGGTGCGCAGGCCGAGGACACCATCGTCGTGCCGTACAACGACCTCGAGGCGGTGCGCGCGGCGTTCGCGGCCAACCCGGGGAAGATCGCCGCGGTGATCACCGAGGCCGCCGCCGGCAACATGGGCACCGTCCCGCCGCTGCCGGGCTTCAACGTCGGCCTGCGCGAGCTGACCCGCGAGCACGGCGCGCTGCTGATCATGGACGAGGTGATGACCGGGTTCCGGGCGGGACCGGCCGGCTGGTACGGCATCGACGGTGTCGCCGGCGACCTCATGACGTTCGGCAAGGTGATGAGCGGCGGCCTGCCCGCGGCCGCGTTCGGCGGCCGCGCCGACGTCATGGCCCACCTCGCGCCGGCGGGGCCCGTCTACCAGGCCGGCACCCTGTCGGGTAATCCGGTCGCCGTCGCCGCCGGGCTGGCCAGCCTGCGCGCCGCCGACAGCGCCGCCTACGCCGCGCTCGACCGGAACGCCACCACCCTCGGACGGATGATCGGCGAGGCACTCACGGCCGAGGGCGTCGCGCACCGGGTCCAGTTCGCCGGCACGATGCTCAGCGTCTTCTTCACCGAGGATCCGGTGACCGACTACGCGCAGGCCAAGGCCGCGCAGACGTGGCGGTTCCCGGCGTTCTTCCACGCCCTGCTCGACCACGGCGTCTACGCCCCGCCCAGCGCGTTCGAGACGTGGTTCGTCTCCTCCGTGCTCGACGACGACGCGTTCTCCCGCATCGCCGACGCACTGCCGCACGCAGCGAAGGCCGCGGCGGCCGCCACCGCCTGAGCGGGCCCTCCCACGCCACCACACCCGACGCACACCCGAGGAATTCCCACGTGACCGAACCTGCCCCGTCCGAGTCCCGCACCATCGTGCACGTGCTCCGGCACGGCGAGGTGCACAACCCCAGCGGCATCCTCTACGGCCGTCTGCCCGGCTTCCGGCTGTCCGTGACCGGGGAGGCACAGGCCCGGTCGGTGGCCTCGGCGCTCGCCGACCACGACGTCGCGCACATCGTCGCCTCTCCGCTCGAGCGGGCCCAGCAGACCGCCCAGCCGATCGCGGACAAGCATGGCCTGCCGGTGGCGACGGACGACAACCTCATCGAGGCGGGCAACCAGTTCGAGGGCCTGCGGGTCGCCGTCGGCGACGGGGCGCTGAGCCGGCCGCGGCACTGGTGGAAGCTGCGCGACCCCTTCACCCCGTCGTGGGGAGAGCCCTACCTGCAGATCGCGCATCGCATGCTCGCCGCCGTCAACGCCGCCCGCATCGCCGCGGTCGGCCGGGAGGCGGTGTGCGTCAGCCACCAGCTGCCGGTGTGGACGCTGCGCCGCTTCCTCGAGGGCGAGCGGCTGTGGCACAACCCGCAGCACCGTCAGTGCAGCCTCGCATCGCTGACCTCGCTGGTGTACCAGGGCGACACCCTCGTCGACATCGTCTACTCCGAACCGGCCGGGGCTTCGGACCCGACCGTCCACGGCGCATGAGGCGCCGGGCCACGCGACGGGCGGCGCTGGCAGCGGCGGCGCTGGCCTGTGGCCTCACTCTCCACGTCGTGCGCCACCGGTGACGACGCCGTCGCCACCGGCGGCACCTTCGACTTCGTCTCGCCCGGGGGGCCAGACCCGGATCTTCTACGACCCGCCCACGGACCGCGGCACCCTCGGTGCACTGTCGGGTGAGGACCTGATGAACGAGGGGCAGACCCTCTCGCTCGACGACTACGCCGGCCAGGTGGTGGTGCTCAACGTGTGGGGCCAGTGGTGCGCCCCGTGCCGCAGCGAGGCCGACGACCTCGAGCAGGTCTACGAGGCCACCAAGGATCAGGGCGTGCAGTTCCTCGGCATCAACGTCCGCGACAACCAGCGCGACAAGGCCCAGGATTTCGTCGTCGACAACCGGGTGGGCTACCCGTCGATCTACGACCCGTCGATGCGCTCGCTGCTCGCCCTGGGGGCGAACTACCCGACCTCGGTCGTACCGACCACGGTCGTCCTCGACCGTGACCACCGCGTCGCCGCCGTGTTCCTGACCGAACTGCTCGCGAGCGATCTGCAGCCGGTCGTCGAGCGCGTGGCCGCGGAAAGTCCGTCCGAGCAGTGACATGGGTGGTGCAGTGACATGGGTGGTGCAGTGGCATGGGTGGTGCAGTGGTGAGCAGTGATCCGCTGGTGAGCGAGGCCGTCCTCGCCGCGGGCATCGGGGACACCTTCCAGTCGGTCGCCTCGTCCGGCCCGCTGCTGCTGGCCCTCGGGGCGTGCCTGCTGGCCGGACTCGTGTCCTTCGCATCGCCCTGCGTGGTGCCGCTCGTGCCCGGTTACCTGTCCTATCTGGCCGGTGTCGTGGGTGCCGAGGCCCCCGCGGTGACCGCCGCCGAGGCGCGCGGGCGCACCACCACCGTCCGCGACGACGGGCGCCTGCGCGTCGCCGGGGCCGCCGCGCTGTTCGTCGCCGGATTCACGGTCGTGTTCGTCCTCGCCACCGCGTCGGTGTTCGGCGCGATCTCCGTGCTCTCCGTCAACCGCGAGGTGCTGATGCGGATCGGCGGGGTGGTCACCATCGTGATGGGCCTGGTGTTCGTCGGGCTGATCCCGGCGTTGCAGCGCGACACCCGCCCCGAACCCCGGCGCATCTCCGGGCTGGCAGGCGCGCCGCTGCTCGGCGGCGTCTTCGCCCTCGGGTGGACGCCGTGCCTCGGTCCCACGCTCGCCGGAGTGATCTCCCTGGCCGCGGGGACCGAGGGCACCACCGCCGCGCGGGGCGTCGCGTTGATCGTGGCGTACTGCCTCGGCCTCGGGCTGCCCTTCGTCGTTCTCGCGCTGGGCTCGGCGCGGGCCCTGCGCGGGGTGGGCTGGCTGCGTGCCCACGCCCGCACCGTCCAACTCGTCGGCGGCTTCATGCTCGTGGCCGTCGGAATCGCCCTCGTCACCGGCGCCTGGGACGTGTTCGTCTCCTGGATCCGGGACGCCTTTATTTCCGAGGTCACGATGCCAATATGACGGCCACCGACACCCCCACCGCCCCAACGTCGCCGACCCCGCCGCCGCGGCAGGGCCCGGCCGGTCGCACCGCGGCGTTCGTCCGCAACACCTGGCGCGGCCTGACGTCGATGCGCACCGCGCTGGTGCTGCTGTTCCTGCTCGCGCTGGCGGCGATCCCCGGCGCGCTGCTGCCGCAGCGCAGCCTCAACTCCGGCAAGGTCGACGAGTACATCGCCGCGCGCCCGACCCTCGGGCCGCTCCTGGACCGGCTCGAGTTGTTCGACGTGTTCGGCAGCTTCTGGTTCACCGCGATCTACGTGCTGCTGTTCGTCTCCCTGATCGGCTGCATCCTGCCGCGCTGCACGGAGTACTACCGGGCGCTGCGCACCCGGCCCGTGCCGGCGCCGCGCAACCTGTCGCGGCTGCCGCACCACCTCGAGACCACGGTCGACGCCTCGCCCGAGGAGGTGCTCGCCCGGGTGCGCGGTCAGTTGCGGGGCTGGCGCATCGCCGAGCGCGGCGTGGAGACGACCGCGGGGCGCGGCGCGCGCGACGGCGAGCTCACGCTCTCCGCGGAGAAGGGGTACCTGCGCGAGGCCGGCAACCTGCTGTTCCACCTCGCGCTGGTGGGTCTGCTCGCCGCGGTCGCGGTGGGCAAGCTGTTCGGCTACGAGGGCCAGCGCATCCTGGTCGCCAACGGTGAGGAGTTCTGCACGAGCTCGCCGGCGGCGTTCGACTCGTTCCGCGCGGGCAACACCCTCGACGGCACCGGCCTGACTCCGATGTGCATCCGCGTGAAGGACTTCTCCGCGGACTACCTCGACAACGGGCAGGCCGAGATGTTCACCTCCAACATCGACTACCAGGCAGGGGCCGACCTGGCGACGAACACCTGGCGCGACGCGCAGTTGCGGGTGAACCACCCGCTGCGGGTCGGTAGCGACCGCGTCTACCTGCAGGGCCACGGCTTCGCGCCGTCCTTCACGGTGACGTGGCCCGACGGCGAGACCCGCACCGAGACGCTGCAGTGGCGGCCCGACGACGCGACCACCTTCCTCAGCAGCGGCGCGATGCGGTTCGACCCGCCGGGCGGGATGTACCCGGATCCCGACGAGCGGCGGCGCAACCAGATCGCGATAGAGGGCCTGTTCGCGCCCACCGCGGTGTTCCACGGCAACCTGTTGTCCTCCGGTTACCCGGCGCTGACCGATCCCGCCGTCGCGATCGACATCTACAAGGGCGACACGGGTCTCGACACCGGCACCCCGCAGTCGCTGTTCTCCCTCAACGGTGAGCTGATCAACCAGGGCCGGCTGGTCAAGCAGGACCGGGTGAACCTGTTCGCGGGGGAGAGCGTGACGCTCCCCGACGGGACACAGATCCGCTTCGACGGCGCGACCGATTTCGTGAACCTGCAGGTCTCGCACGACCCGGCGCAGACCTGGGTGCTGGTTTCGGCGATCACGATGATGGTGGGGCTACTGGTGTCGTTGCTGATCAAGCGCCGCCGGATCTGGGTGCGGGCCTACCCGGCCGGTACAGTGGCCGACGGGGAACGACGTACCGTAGTAGAACTCGGTGGTCTCGCCCGGACCGACCAGGCCGGATGGGGTGACGAGTTCGAGCGTCTGACCGGCCGACTGCTCGGCGACGACACGACCGCACGTGCGAAGGCAGCACAGGAGAAGAAGGCATGACCCTCAACGAGACCCTCGCGCAGTACAGCGACTGGGCATTCGAATCGGCGTTCGCGGTGCTGGTGCTCGCGCTGGTGCTGCTGATCGCCGAGTACGCCTCGCACCGGGCCGATCTCGTCGCCGAGCGTGAGCGCACGCTCGTCGCCGTCGGCGCGGCCGGCGAACCGCCGTCGGCGCCGGTCGGTCCGGGCCGGGTGAAGGAGCCGCGGGGCCGGACGCTGTCCGAGCGTCTCGGCAACATGGGGCGCGCGCTCGTCGTCGTGGTGGCCGCCCTGCAGGTCACGTCGATCGTGCTGCGCGGGCTGTCCACCGAGCGCTTCCCGCTCGGCAACATGTACGAGTTCGTGTCGATGGCGTGCGCCGCGGCGGTGCTGTTCGGCCTGGTGGTGCTGCGCCGGCCGGCCTACCGGATCATGTGGGTCTACCTGCTCGTGCCGGTGCTGATCCTGATGTTCCTCGCGGCGACCGTGCTGTACGCCGACGCCGCGCCCGTCGTGCCCGCCCTGCAGTCGTTCTGGCTGCCCATCCATGTGACCATCATCAGCGTCGGCAGCGGTATCTTCCTGGTCTCCGGCGTCGCCAGCCTGCTGTTCCTGCTGCGCATCCGGTTCCCGAAGGGCGAGGAGGGTCGCGGCGTGTTCGGCCGGATCGCCGAGCGCCTGCCGGACGCGCAGACCCTGGACCGTCTCGCGTACCGCACCACCATCATCGGGTTCCCGCTGTTCGGCGCCGGCATCATCCTCGGCGCGATCTGGGCCGAGGCCGCCTGGGGCCGGTTCTGGGGCTGGGATCCCAAGGAGACCGTCTCGTTCATCACCTGGGTGATGTACGCGGCGTACCTGCACGCCCGCGCCACGTCGGGCTGGCGCAACACGCGCGCGGCCTGGATCAACGTCGCCGGCTTCGTCGCCATGCTGTTCAACCTCTTCATCATCAACATGGTCGTCTCCGGTCTGCACTCGTACGCCGGCCTGACCTGATCTGTTATCGTCCGCGTCGGCCGGGCCGTGGGG
Organism: Rhodococcus sp. M8; assembly: GCF_015654185.1. Taxonomy (NCBI): domain Bacteria; kingdom Bacillati; phylum Actinomycetota; class Actinomycetes; order Mycobacteriales; family Nocardiaceae; genus Rhodococcus; species Rhodococcus sp. M8. Next base: position 2,014,247 of record NZ_CP064065.1, on the reverse strand, counting down.
GACCGGGGACGGGGGACGACGTGGTGCCGGAGGACGGCGAGCGGACGGGGACGGCGCAGCCGTCGGCGCGGGATCTGGACACATCGCTTCTCGTGAGCCGGGTGCAGCCGGCGCCCGCGCGGGGGTGGCGCCGGGCCGTGTACCGCGGCACCGGCGGTCGCATCGATCCCGGCGACAGCCGGCGGGGCCGGCAGCGCCGCGAACTGGTCGAGCAGGTGCGCGGACCGCTGCACGGCTGCTACCGGATCGCGCTGCTGAGCCTGAAGGGTGGGGTCGGCAAGACCACCACTACGGTCACGCTCGGGTCGACGTTCGCGTCGTTGCGGGGCGACCGGGTGGTTGCGGTGGACGCCAACCCCGACCGGGGGACACTGAGCCAGAAGGTCGCCGACCGAGCGTCCGGCACGGTGCGCACGCTGCTGCGCGACGAGGCGCACATCCACCGTTACGGCGACGTCCGGGCCCACACCTCACAGAACCGGCATCGCCTCGAGGTGCTGGCCTCGGACAGCGACCCGGCCGTCTCGGAGGCGTTCAGCGCGCGGGACTACGAGCGGGCACTGGCACTCCTCGAACGCTTCCACAACATCGTGCTCACCGACTGCGGCACGGGACTGATGCACTCGGCGATGCGCGCGATTCTCGAGAACGCGGACACGCTGGTGGTCGTCAGCTCCGGATCGGTGGACGGCGCGCGGAGCGCCTCGGCGACGCTGGACTGGCTCGACGCCCACGGTTACCGGGACCTGGTGGCCCGCTCGGTGGCGGTGGTCAACGCCGTGCGGCCCCGGTCCGGCAAGGTGGACGTGGAGCGGCTGGTCGAGCACTTCGCGCGGCGCTGCCGCGCCGTCCACGTGCTTCCGTTCGATCCGCACCTCGAGGAGGGTGCGGAGGTGGACCTGGCCCGGCTGCAGCCACGCACCCGGCGAGCCCTGCTGGAACTCGCGGCGGGGGTCGCCGCGGACTTCCCCCGTCGCGGTCACCGGGGCGAGCGCAGCGACGGGACAGGTCACCGGGGCGAGCGCAGCGACGGGACAGGTCACCGGGGCGAGCGCAGCGGCGGGACAGGTCACTCGGCCGGAGATCAGTCTCCGGGGTCCTGATCGGGTCCGGGGGTGCCGTCGGCGGACCTGCGCCGGAACTCCCGGTCGACCTTCCACAGGAAGTCCGGGTCGTCGTCGGGTCCGATCACGCGGGTCGGCCGGGAGCGAAGGTCGGGACCGAACGCCTTCCACAGCAGCACCGCAATCGTGAGGGCACCGACTATGGCCAACAGGTAGAGCACCACGCACCTCCTCGCCGCGAGCAGTCCGCCGGCGTTTCCGCAGCCGGCCGGGCCTGCTCCTTCAGTCTATTCGTAGTGGCGGGAGTGCAGATGTGGCCTGGGTCGCCGACGATGCCTCCGTCTCCTCGGATCAGCGGGTGGCTTCGGTGGTGAGGGAGCGCAGCAGCGCGAGTACCTCGGACTCCCGGAAGCGGCGGTGACCGCCGGGGGTGCGCAGCGAGCCGAGCCGGCCGGCGTGGGCCCAGCGGGTGACCGTCTTCGGGTCCACGTGGAACAGGGCCGCGACCTGGCCGGGGGTCAGCAGCGATTCCTTCGCGCCGTTGAATGCGGGTGCGCTCATCGATGGTCCTTCCGGGTGTTTCGTCTCGTTCGGATCGACGTGGCCATGTTGACACCGAATACCCCGGTTGCTCGAACGGTCTACGGTTGGTAAAGCGGAAGTAATAGACAAAACGGACGGTCGACCAGCAGGGTGCCCGCGCGCGGCGGTTACCCTGGACGGGTGAGTGAAGCATCGCAGAACCGTCCTGACCAGCCCGGCAACACCGGCACCGGCAAGGGCACCCTGGCCCGGGACGTCGCCCTCTACTCGCTGGCCCGGCTGGCTCTCGTCCTCGTGCTCGCTGTGGTGATCCTCTACGTGCCCCGCCTGTTCGGAGTGGAGATCCCCCTGCTGGTCGCCGCGCTCTTCGCGGTGCTGATCGCGCTGCCGCTCTCGCTCGTCGTGTTCGCGCCGCTGCGCCGCCGGGTGAACGAGAGTATCGCGTCCGTCGACGCGCGCCGCCGCGCCGACCGGGCCGACCTGCAGGCCCGCCTGCGCGGCGAGGATCGTAGGTGAGCGACGGCGTCGTCGATCGCAGCGCGTCGCGGGACTGGGTGGACCGTGCCGTCCAGCTGATCGAGGCCGACGCCCAGCGCAGCGCCGACACGCACCTGCTGCGCTATCCGCTGCCTCCCGGGTGGGGGGTCCAGCTGTACCTGAAGGACGAGTCCACGCACATCACCGGCAGCCTGAAGCACCGGCTCGCGCGGTCGCTGTTCCTCTATGCCATTTGCAACGGCTGGGTGCGCGAGGACACCCCGATCGTCGAGGCGTCGTCCGGTTCGACCGCCGTCAGCGAGGCATACTTCGCGAAGCTGCTCGGCCTCGACTTCGTCGCGGTGATGCCGCGCAACACCAGCCCCGCCAAGGTTGCGCTCATCGAGGCGCAGGGCGGGCGGTGCCACTACATCGACCGGCCGCCGGAGATCTACGCCGAGGCACGCCGGCTCGCCGTCGAGCTGGGCGGTCACTTCATGGACCAGTTCACCCACGCCGAGCGGGCCACCGACTGGCGCGGCAACAACAACATCGCCGAATCGATCTTCACCCAGTTGCAGCTCGAGGAGCATCCGATCCCGGAGTGGATCGTCGTCGGCGCGGGCACCGGCGGCACCAGCGCGACCGTCGGTCGGTACATCCGGTACCGCCGCCACCGCACCCGGCTGGCCGTCGTCGACCCCGAGAACTCCGCGTTCTACGGCGGGTACGAGACGGGCTCGGTGGACTACACCACCGGCATGCCGTCGCGGATCGAGGGCATCGGCAGGCCCCGGGTGGAGCCGTCGTTCGTCGGCCAGGTGGTGGACCGGATGATCCGGGTGCCCGATGCCGCGTCGATCGCCGCCATGCGGCACGCGAGCGAGAGCCTGGGCCGCCGCGTCGGGGGCTCGACCGGGACCAACCTGTGGGGTGCGTTCGGCCTGATCGCCGAGATGATCGCCGACGGCCGGCGCGGCAGCGTCGTCACCCTCCTGTGCGACGGCGGGGAACGCTACGCGGGCACCTACTTCGACGACGGCTGGGTGGCCGGTGAGGGCATGGATCTGGCCGGCCCGACCGCGACGCTCGAGAAGTTCGCGGACACCGGCAGGTGGGAGGCCTGAGCCGTCGCACCTCGGCCGCACCCGACCCTACGGGGCCGTAGCCTACGGTGTCGTAGGTTGAGTATCGTGGGGGCATGGAACGCCCCGTCGTGGCCCTGGACAACTACGAAGCCGTCTACGACTTCTACCTCGAGCACCGGCAGAGCCGGCCCGTCGCCCGGGCGGCCTACGCCCTGCTCGCCGCCCGGTACCGCCCCCGGGTGCGCTGCGACGACGGGGTCCGCGATCGCCTCCGCGAACTCATCCGGGCTCGCACGCCCCTCCTGATCGTCGCCAACCACCTCACCCACAGCGATCAGTACGTCCTCGCGGCGACGGCGTGGCGTTCCCCGCTGCGCCCGGTGATCGGCAGCACGCGGGTGCTGGCGAAGGACGAGCTGTTCGCCGACGAGTCGCAGCGCCGCAAGATCGACATGATGGGCGGGATCCCGGTCTTCCGGGCCAAGAACCACGGCCTGCGGGCGGTCTCCGACGCCGGGCGCCGGATGATGGACGTCTCCGCCGCGCGGCTGCATCACGGCGACAGCGTCGCGATCTTCCCCGAGGGCACCTGCAACGAGGGGGACCCGACCCGAGTGCAGCCGCTCGGGACCGGCATCGGGCACATCGTCCGCCGCTCGCGCGATCTGGGGGCGCGGCCCGCGCTGGTGTGCGTCGGCATCGGCTACGGGCCCGGCAAGGACCCGTCACGCCCGGCGAGCGTGTTCCTCACCGAGCCGGTCACCGACCTCGACGGCAAGGTCCGCGACGTCACGCGCCTGGTGCAGGACGAGCTGCAGCGTGCGGTGGACGGCGCCGTCGCGCGGTACTGAACCGGTCGCGCCCCGGCCCGGCGCGTCAACTTTTCTTGACGTCCGCCCGCTTGTCAACGTAAATTGACGGTATGACCGAGGCCACCACACTCGCCGCCGCCGCCGGAAGCCCCGACCCCGCAGAGGGATTGCGGGCCGTGCGGGCCCTGCGACGGTTGCTCGAACGACTCGAGGCGATCCAGGTCGACAATGCCCGCCGACAGGGCTGGTCGTGGCAGGCGATCGCCGATGCGCTCGAGGTGAGCAGGCAGGCCGTCCACCAGAAGTACAACCGGAAGCGTGGGTGATCCGCCGTGTTCGAACGATTCACCGCCGGCGCACGAGCCGCCGTCGTCACCGCGCAGGCGGAGGCCGGGGAGCTGAACGCTCCCCGCATCGAGCCGGCCCACCTGCTGCTCGGCCTCCTCGTCACCGCGGACGTGACGCTGCGGCACCTGCTCGCTGACGTCGGCCTCACGGCCGAGACCGTGCGCAGCGAACTCGCCCGGGACACCGGGGTGCTCGGCGACGAGGACGCCGCCGCGCTCGGGGCCATCGGCATCGACCTCGATTCCGTCCGGGCCCGGCTCGAGGAGACCTTCGGGGAGGGCGTCCTCGACCGCGGACTCGGCCGGAACCGGCGGGGGCCGTTCGCCGGCCACCTTCCGTTCGATCCTGCCGCGAAGAAGTCCCTGCAGCTCGCCCTGCGGGAAGCCCTCGCGCGCCGCGACCGCGTCATCGGCTGCGAGCACCTCCTGCTCGGGATACTGCGCTCCGACGACGACCGCGCCTGCACGCTCGTCGAGTCCCACGTGTCCCGCAGGGCGCTCCGCGACCGCCTGCGCGACTACCCGGGTCGCGCCGCCTGACCGACCGGTTGCCGACCGCGCGCCGGGGCCGGAATGTGCGACAGTGGCGGCATGATCAACTTCCTGGTCCGGCTGGTCCTCAACGCCGTAGCCATCTGGCTGGCGGCCCAGTGGGTCTCCGGCATCGACTTCACCGGCTCCGGTACCGGCGCCGCCAACGAGATCATCTCCCTGCTGGTGATCGCCCTCGTCTTCACCGTCGTCAACGCCTTCGTCAAGCCGCTCGTGCAGCTGCTGTCGCTGCCTCTGCTGATCCTGACGCTGGGGCTGTTCACCCTCGTCGTGAACGCCCTGATGCTCCTGCTCACCGCGTGGCTGAGCGAGTTCACCGACTACGGCCTGACCGTCGAGGGCTTCTGGACCGCGTTCTGGGGCGCGCTGATCATCTCGATCGTCAACTGGGTGCTCGGCGTGCTGGTGCCCGACCGGGACTGAGGTTCCGGGCGCGGGACGCCTCAGGCCAGGAACAGGGCGGCTGCGGTCGCAACGGCCCACACCAGCATCGCCAGGCCCGAATCCCGCAGCGCGGGGATCAGACTCAACCCCAGGCTGCCGGACCGCACGGGTGCGTGGGCGCGCACCGCGAACGGCAGCGCCAGCAGGCCCGCCAGCGCCCACGGCGTGCGCGCCACCAGTGCCAGCGACGCCGCGAACGGCACGGCCAGCAGCATCAGATGCAGCGTCCGGGTCCGCGGGTCGCCCAGCCGCACCGCGAGCGTGCGCTTGCCCGAGACGGTGTCGGTGGGGATGTCGCGCAGGTTGTTCGCCACCAGCACCGCGCTCGAGAACGAGCCCACCGCCACCGCACACGCCAGCCCGACCCAGTCGGCCCGGCCGGCCTGCACGAACTGCGTGCCCAGCACGGCGACGAGCCCGAAGAACACGAACACGGCGATCTCGCCGAACCCGCTGTAGCCGTAGGGGTTGCGGCCACCCGTGTAGTACCAGGCGCCGGCGATGCACACCGCGCCCACCAGGAGCAGCCACCACGCGCTCGTGATCGCCAGGGCGATCCCGGCCACCGCGCCCACTCCGAAACACGCGAACGCGGCCCGCTTGACCGACGCCGGCGACGCCGCCCCGGATCCCACCAGCCGCAGCGGCCCGACGCGGTCGTCGTCGGTCCCGCGGATGCCGTCGGAGTAGTCGTTGGCGAGGTTGACCCCGATGATCAGCGCCAGGGCGACCACCAACGCCAGGAGAGCCTTCCCCCACACCACGCCGTCGAGCGCGGCCGCCGCCCCCGTGCCGGCGACGACGGGCGCGATCGCGTTGGGAAGGGTGCGCGGACGGGCGCCTTCGAGCCATTGACCAGCGGTTGCCATGCGTCGATCCTGCCATCGAGCGAATGTGCCATGCCGTCGGCCCGAGGAGATGAGCGATACATTCGCTCGCCCGAACCCGGTCGGCCTACGAGAACCGAGCGACCAGTGCCCGCCGGTCCACCTTGCCGGGGCCGCGTAACGGCAGGGCCGGCACGACGTGCAGCGCCCGCGGCGCCGCCGTGACGTCCAGCGACGCGCTGGTCCAGGCTCGCAGGTCGTCGAGGGTGGGGGAAGCGCCGCCCTCCGGGACGACGACGGCCGCTACCCGTTGACCGAGCCGGGGGTCGGGCAGCCCGATCACGGCGCATTCGCGTACCGCGGGGTGCTCGAGCAGGACGGCCTCGACGACCTGCGGCACGACGGTGAGGCCGCCCGTCGAGATGGCCTCGTCCAGGCGCCCCAGGATGCGGAGGACGCCGTCGGCGAGCTCGCCCGCGTCGTCGGTGCGGAACCAGCCGGGTTCGGCGAACGCCGGATGATCGGGCAGACCGCGATAGCCGCGCGCGAGTGTGGCCCCGCCGAGCCACACCCGCGACTGCGCGTCGACCCGGACCGTGGTCCCGGCCAGTGGGACCCCGTCGTACACGCACCCGCCGCACGTCTCGCTCATCCCGTAGGTGCGGACGACGGTGATCCCGGCGTCCTGCGCACGGCGCAGGATCGGGGCGGGCGTGGCGGCCCCGCCCAGCAGGACCGCGTCCAGGTCGGCGAGGGCCGCGACGGCACCCGGGTGGTCCAGGGCCTTGATCAGCTGCGTGGGCACCAGCGACGTGTAGCGCCGCCCACCGGGCATGGCGGCGACCGCCGCCGGCAGCCGAGCCGGATCGAAGCCGCCGGCGACGTCGATCACGACGGGCCCGGCTCCCGCGAGCAGGCCCCGCAGCAGCACCTGCATCCCGGCGATGTGGTGGGCCGGCAGCGCCAGCAGCCACGAGCCGGGTCCGCCGAGGCGCTCGTGGGTGGCGTCACCGCTGGCCCGCAGCGCCCCGGCGGTCAGCTGGGCGCCCTTCGGGGTGCCCGTGGTGCCCGAGGTGGCGACGACCAGGCCGATGCCGTCGTCGACGGGTTCGCCCGGGCGCAGCGCTTCGGTCAGTCTCCGGATTTCCCGGTCGTCGGCGACCGGCACGGGGAGCAGGGCCGGTCCGTCGCCGTCGAGCATGCGCCGTAGTGCGGGCAGCACCTCCCGCACGGCGTCGCCGGGGGGGACGGGCAGCACCTCGAGATTCATGTGGCGGGGCCGGTGAGCGGCCACCCTCCGGTCTCGAGGTGCCGGCGCACCCGATCGATGTCCTGTTCGAGCGGCATCTCGTTGGTGATCTTCGTGATCAGCACGGCGATGTCCGTCTTCGAGATGGGCAGGTCCCCGTCGTCGACGAGGGTGTGCGCCACCTGGTCGACCTCGTCCTCCGACAACCGCCGGCTGAGCAGCGCGAACAGGGGCACGTAGTCCTGTTCCGGCACGCCCTCCGGGTAGCCGGCCCGCAGCCACTCGATGATCGAGGTGAGGAACGGCGGAAGCGTCACGGGGGCACCTCCTCAGTCCGTCCCGTCGTCGCCGGTCACCACGGTCCCGTCCTCGGCGACCACCGGCCAGCCTCCCGCGGCGAGGCGCCCGGCGACCCGTTCGAGGTCCTCCTCCGCCGGTTCCTCGTTCAGCACCCCGGCGATGATCTGCTCGAGCGTGTCGTAGTCGACACAGCGCTCCGGGTGCTCGTGCGCCGTGGCGATCGACATCTCGCACACCTCGGCGATCTCCTCGTCCGTCAGGCGCCGCCGCAGCACGGCAAGCAGCGCGAAGTGATCCTTGGCCGGGATGCCTTCCGGATAACCGGCGCGCAGCCAGTCGAGGACCGAACGGAGCGAGTACTTGGGCAATGCGGTTCTTTCGTGGGTCGGACGGCGGGACGGTGGTGGCTCAGAAGACGTCGATGCCGAAGGTGCTCGACAGGAAGTCCGAAGCCAGCAACAGTATCCCCGCGACGATTGCGATCAGCACGACGGCGAAGCAGACGACGGCGCCGGCGATGCCGAGCGGGTTCGGCCGGGCCTGCTCTCCGGCGCGCCCCGCGACGAGCGATCGCATGCCGAGCGCGAAGACGGCCGGCAGGCCCGCTCCGAAGAAGAGGCCGACGAGGACGACCTGCCACAGCGAGCTCAGGGTGTTCGTCAACAGGTTCACGGGCGTCCCTCCGTGGGAGTGGTCGGTGCGGCCGGCACGTCCTCGGGGGCCGGCGCCGGGGTCGGGGCCGGGGCCGGGGCCGGAGCCAGCTTGCCGTCCCATTCCGCGGTGACGTTGGAGGCGTCGATCGGCTGCCGGCGTGACCGCAGGTACATCAGCAGCGACAGCGCGCACAGCACCGCGAACACCACGATCACGCCCGACAGGCCGCCGATCAGGTGGGCCAGACCCCAGCACACCGCGCCGACGAGCGCCGCGGACGGCAGCGTGATCAGCCAGGCGACGGCCATGCGGCCGGCGACACCCCAGCGCACGTTCGCGGAGCGGGTGCCGAGTCCGGACCCCAGGATCGAACCGGTCGCCACGTGGGTGGTCGACAGGGGCAGACCGAAGTGGCTCGAGGTGAGGATGATCGCGGCCGACGACGACTCCGCCGCCATGCCCTGCGGCGGTGCGATCTCCACCAGTCCCTTGCCGAGGGTGCGGATGATGCGCCAGCCACCGAGGTAGGTGCCCAGGGCGATCGCGACGGCGCAGGAGAGCTTCACCCAGAACGGCATCTCCGCGTCGGCGGTGAGGCTGCCGTGCGCGACGAGCGCCAGGAAGATCACGCCCATCGTCTTCTGCGCGTCGTTGGTGCCGTGCGCCAGCGACACCAGGGAGGCGGAACCGATCTGGCCGATGCGGAAGCCGTGACCGCGGGTCTCGTCGGGCACCGTGCGGGTGATGCGGTGCACCGACCAGGTGCCGACCGTGGCGACGAGTGCCGCCACCACCGGCGCCAGCAGCGCCGGGATGATCACCTTGCCGATCACTCCGTCCCACACCACGCCGTCGATCCCGAGGGAGGCGAGGGCGGCGCCGATGAGGCCGCCGAACAGTGCGTGCGACGAGCTCGACGGCAGGCCGAACAGCCACGTCGCCAGGTTCCACAGGATGCCGCCGACGAGACCGGCGAACACGATGAGCAGCAGTGCCTCGCCGCCGGTGCTGCCCAGGTTGACCACCCCCTTGGCGACCGTCGCGGCGACCTCGACGGACAGGAACGCGCCGACGAGGTTGAGCGAGGCGGAGAGGGCGACCGCCACCTTCGGTTTCAGGGCACCGGTGGCGATCGATGTCGCCATCGCGTTCCCGGTGTCGTGGAAGCCGTTGGTGAAGTCGAATGCGAGGGCAGTGACTACCACCACCAGGAGGACGACAAGCTCTGCGGTCACATCTGCCGATTGTGAGGTAGCCGGTGGGTAAAAGTACAGCGACGGCGAGGTGAACGCGGACACCCCGGCTCCTTCCGGTGGTGGCAGCCCGCGTGCGCCGGTTCCCCGCTGTGTGGAGTTTCACTCGGCGCGGAGCGTGTGACCGGCTTCACGGCAGGTCTCACTGAACGGGAATCTCTCGTCCCGCCCTTCCCGGCCCTGGCTAGCTTTCGCCGCAGTACACCGCCCCGGAGCTTCCGCCGGACGGAGCCCCGCGACGAAGGAGACACCCGACCTTGAACAAGCACACACTCGCCAGGACCGTGCTGGCGCTGACGGCGTCCGCGGCGCTGCTCTCGGCCTGTGCCGGCGAACGCGGCGCCGACCCGTCGGGCGGGGCCGGCGCGACCGGGACCGGGGCCGCCGCGGCCGATACCGTCGCGGTGGACAAATTCGGCACCCTGGACTCACCGTGCGGGGAGGGGGACGCCGCGGGCGCCACCGACCAGGGCGTGACCGACACCGAGATCCGCATCGGCTACGGCGACGACCGCGGCTACGCCAAGAGCCCGGGCCTGAACAAGGAGATGTCGGACGCCGTCTCCGCGATGATCGACTGGTGCAACGCCCAGGGCGGCATCAATGGGCGCACGATCGTCGGCACCGACTACGACGCAGCGATGACCCAGGCCAACTCCGTCATGCAGGACGCGTGCCGCTCCGAGTTCATGATGGTCGGTCACGGCTTCGCGATGGACCAGACCGCCGAGCAGACCCGCGTGGCCTGCAACCTCGCCGCGGTGCCCGGCTTCACGGTGTCGCCGGAGGCGGCCAACGGCCCCATGACCTATCAGGGGGTGCCGTTCCCGGTGGACTACGCCAACGGCTCGGCATGGTTCCAGATGGCGCAGCTGCGGCCGGACCTGAAGGACAAGTTCGACCTGGTCGGCAGCACGATGCCGACCATCATCACGTCGCTGACCAAGGTGCGCTCGATCGCCGAGGCCGCCGGGTTCGAGCTGAAGAACTGCGGCGTCACCATCAACTACGACGGCGAGGCCAGCTACGTCCCGTTCGCCGAGAAGTTCAAGGAGTGCGGCGTCGAGGGCCTGTGGACCTCCCGGTCGCCCGTGCCGAACGAGCTGAACTTCTTCAAGGCGCTCGACCAGGTGGGCATCGATCCCGTCCTGATGGGTGAGGCGACCTGGTACGGCCAGACCGTCGAGGAGGCGAACGCCGGCGGTCTGCTCGACAACCTGCACGCGGGCATGACCTTCCAGATGCTCGAGAACGCGGACAAGGTGCCGGCGGTGCAGCAGTACCTCGACCTCGTCGGGGAGAAGGGCGGCAAGACCGCGCTGCTCGGCATGCAGGCCACCTCGTCGTTCCTGCTGTGGGCGACCGCGGCGAAGGAGTGCGGCTCCGACCTGACCCGGCAGTGCATGATCGACGAGCTGTCGCAGATCCACGAGTGGGACGGCGGCGGACTGCACGCCGTGACCGACCCGGGTGCCAACATGCCGGCCAGCTGCGGTCTGACGGTCACGCTGACGGGCGAGACGTACACGCAGGCGTTCCCGCAGACCGCCGCCGAGTTCGAGTGCAACGACGCGTACCTCGTCAAGACCGCCCCGGAGACGTGGGGCACCGAACTCGGACCCGACCGGATCGCCACCAAGTTCATGAACCCGAACGTGATCAAGCCGCAGGACTGACCGGCCTGCACCGACCGGCGGGGCGGTGCCCGCACGGCACTGCCCCGCCTCCCCACGACCGGTTCTCTACCGACAGGGCTTCACCATGGACACATTCGTGACGTTCACGATCCTGGGCCTCGTGCTCGGGTCCGTGTACGCGATCGCGGCCTCCGGGCTCGTTCTGACCTACAACACCTCCGGAATCTTCAACTTCGCGCACGGCGCCCAGGCCATGCTCGGTGCGTTCCTCTACTGGCAGCTCACGGCCGGCTGGGGACTGCCCGTCCCGCTGGCCCTGCTCGTGGTGCTGTTCCTCGCGGGGCCGCTCATGGGCCTGGCGCTGTACGTCGTGATCATGCGGGGCCTGCGGGACACCGCCGAGGTCACCAAGATCGTCGTGACCGTCTCGGTCATGCTGGGGATGCTGTTCCTGTCCCAATGGTTCTGGCATCCCGAGAAGCCCCGCTCGCTCGGCATGTTCTTCGGCGACGACGCCGGGATCAGCGTGCTCGGCGCGTTCGTCCGCGTCCACGAGATCCTGTGCGTGGTCGCGGCCATCGGGATCGCGGTCGGGCTGCGCATGCTCTTCCAGCGCACCCGGATGGGCGCCACCATGCGCGGCGTCGTCGACGACCCCGACCTGCTGCGGCTCAACGGCCACAACCCCGAACGGATCGCCGCGTTCTCGTGGGCGCTCGGCTCCACCCTCGCCGTCCTCGCCGGGGTGCTGATCACCCCGATCAGTGGCGGCAGCCTCGAGGCGAACATGCTCACCCTGCTCGTCATCGACGCGTTCGCGGCCGCGATGTTCGGCCGGCTCAGCTCGATCCCGCGCACGTTCGTCGGCGCCCTCGTGCTCGGCCTCGCCGGCGCCTACCTGATCGGCTACGCACCCTCGTCCTGGGCCTGGACGTCGAACCTGCGGGTCTCGCTGCCGATGGTGGCGCTGTTCGTGGTGCTGATCGTCCTGCCCCAGGACCGGCTGCGCGGCGCGGCGATGCGTACCCGCGAGCGCTACCACGTGCCGAGCGTGCGCAAGGCCGTCGTGTGGGCGGTTGCGCTCGTCGCCGTCGTCTCTCTCGTCCGCCTGCTCATGGTGGAATCCGCGATCACCACGTTCACGCTGGGCATGACCTTCGCGATCGTCGCGCTGTCGCTGACCCTGCTCACCGGGTACGCGGGCGAGATGAACCTCGCACCCCTGTCGTTCGGGGCCATCGCCACGATCGTCGTGTTCCACTTCGGGATCACCGGCACCGGTCTCGACCAGCGTCTGACCGTGTGGGGGGTGCTGCTGGCCGTGGCCGTCACCGCGCTCGTCGGCGGGCTCGTCGCGCTTCCGGCCCTGCGGCTGCGCGGTCTCTACCTCGCGCTCGCCACCATGGCGTTCGGCGTCTTCGTTTCCAACATGGTGCTGCGCGACACCACCGAGCACGAACTGTTCGGCGTGAAGTTCTCGATCTTCACCGGGGGCTCACTCGTGATCCCGCCGCTGCGGATCGGGCCGCTGGACCTGCAGGACGAGACGACGTTCCTCATGACCGCGACGGTCCTGTTCGCGCTGCTCGGTGTCGGCGTCGTCGCCCTGCGCAACGGCGGCTACGGACGTCGCCTGGCGGCGATGAAGGACAGCCCCGCCGCGTCGGCCATGCTCGGACAGAACCTGGTGACCCTGAAGCTGAGCGTCTTCATGCTCTCGGCCGCCATCGCCGGTCTCGGCGGCGTCCTCATGTCCAGTGCCACCGGCGCGGTCGCGGGCGAGAACTTCAGCATCATCGTGGGCCTCACCCTGCTCATGCTCACCGTGGTGGCCGGCATCGGCTACGTCAGCGGGGCCTTGTTCGGCGGCCTCATGGCCGGCGTCGGGTTCGCGGTCATCATGGTCTCGTTCAACAACCTCGCGAAGACGCAGCCCGAGCTCGAGGGCCTGTACCTGCTGCTCGGCAACATCGCCGCGGTCAGCCCCGCGCTCATCGGCATCGGCGTGGGTCACAACCCGTCGGGCAGCGTGCACCAGATGGTGGAGGGCTACCGCCGTCTGCTGTCCGCCCGGCCGGTCCTCTACGGCGGCGGCGCCGTGATCGCGGTGCTCTACGTCCTGGCCCTGACGGGCGTCCTGGGCAACTGGTGGTTCGCGGCGCTGACCATCACGATCGTGTTCCTGCTCCCGGTGATCGGCGAATGGCTGATGCCCGGCGCGGTCCTGGACCCCGACGAGCTGGCCCGCCGGCGAACCACCCCGCCGGAACTCGTCGGCATCGACGAGCCGTACACCGCCGAGGGCCGCTACCGCCTCGACCGCGAACTGGGGCTGCCCGCGGCACGGCCCACCCATCCGGCGGCCGAACCGCCCGCGACCGTCGCGAAGGAGCTGAGCGCGCATGTCTGACACCCTGCTCGAGACCCGGGGCGTCACCGTCCGGTTCGGTGGTCACACCGCCGTCGACGACGTGAGCATCGCCGTCACCGCGGGCGCCGTGACCGGCCTGATCGGGCCCAACGGCGCCGGCAAGACCACCCTGTTCAACACCGTCACCGGGCTGCAGAAACCGACCTCCGGGCAGGTGTTCCTCGACGGTGTCGACGTCACCCGCGCGGCGCCCTACAAGCGTGCCCGGCGTGGGCTGGCCCGCACCTTCCAGCGGCTCGAGCTGTTCCTGTCGCTGTCGGTCCGCGACAACCTCCGAGTCGCGGGCGACATGCACCGCACCGCGACCCGCGCCCGCCACGACATCGACGCCGAGACCGACCGGCTGCTCGAGCTGACCGGGCTCACGGACGTCGCCGACCGGGACGTCTCCGACATTCCCACCGGCCGCGCCCGCGTCGTCGAGGTCGCGCGGGCGCTGATGACCCGGCCGCGCGTGCTGTTGCTCGACGAACCCGCGTCCGGGCAGACGGAGCGGGAGACCGACGATTTCGCGGACCTGCTGTGCCGGCTCGCGGGCGACGGTCTCGGGATCTGCCTCGTCGAGCACGACCTGCCGCTCGTGATGCGGGTGTGCTCGCGCATCCACGTCCTCGACTACGGCGCCCTCATCGCCTCGGGCAGCCCCGAGCAGATCCGCAACGACCCAGCGGTGATCGCCGCGTACATCGGAACCGAGGAGGTCGCATGAACGCACCGGTCACCGATCTCGTCGACGTCCCCGGCGACGAACCGGCCCCGCTGCTCGAACTGGTCGACGTGCGGGCGAGCTACGGACCCATCGAGGTGCTGCACGGGGTGAACCTGACTCTGCAGCCGGGCTCGGTGGTCGCCCTGCTCGGGCCCAACGGCGGCGGCAAGACCACGACGCTGCGGGTGTGCTCGGGCGTGCTGCCCGTCGAGCACGGCGAGCTGCGCGTTGCCGGCCGCGTCGTCAACGGTGTCGATGCCGCGGCGCTCGCCCGGCTCGGCGTCTGCACCATTCCGGAGGGGCGGGGCATCTTCCCCAACCTCACCGTCCGGGAGAACCTGTGGGTCGCCACCGGAACCGGCGTGTCGCTGAAGGATCTCGAGGCCGTCGCCTACGAGCGCTTCCCGATCCTCGGGAAGCGACGGGGTCAGCTCGCAGGCTCGATGTCGGGCGGCGAGCAGCAGATGCTCGCCCTGTCCCGGGCCCTCGGCACCGACCCCACGGTGCTGTTGCTCGACGAACTGTCCATGGGGCTCGCCCCCCGGATCGTCACCGAGATGTACGACATCGTCGGCCGGCTCGTCGACGACGGGCTGTCGATCCTCGTCGCCGAGCAGTTCGCGCGGGCGGTGCTGCCCATCGCGACGTCGGCCGCGCTGATGCTGCAGGGCCGCGTCGTGCGGGTCGGGGACCCCGCAGACATCGAACACGAACTCTCGACCAGCTACCTAGGAGGATGACCATGACCGCACTCACCGAGGAGCGGCGCGCCAAGTTCCGGCAGGACGCGGCAGACCTGAAGCTCGACACCGGAGCGGCGAAGGGCGACGGTCCCGCGCGCATCGGCGGGCTCGTGCTGATGATCGGCGGTGCCGTCGCGGCGTTCGTCGTCTACTTCGCCTCGCTCACCCAGGCGGACCTGCGCAACATCGCGTCGTACCAGATCCTCGCCACGGCGTTGCTGATCGTCGCGATCCTCGGCGCCGCGCTGTTTCTGGCGGGCGCGATCGCGCGGGTGCTGCGGCTGTGGCTGCTGCGCCAGCTCTACGAGTCGCAGGCGCACACCGAGCAGATCGCGGCCGCGCTGACGGGCCGCTGACGCGGCCGGTGCGTCCTTTGGGCTGTCCCAGCAGCCCGAAGGACGCACCGGTCAGCGGGTGTCGCGGCGCAGCGGATGGTCCGGCGGGATCTGCACCAGCACGATGGGGATGCCGTCGGGATCGGCGATCCACAGCTCGTGCAGGCCCCACGGCTCCTGCCGGGCGCCCCGCACGATCGGGACGCCCCTCGTCACCAGCTCGGCCTCGACGTCGTAGACGTCGCGCACCTGCAGCCACAGCGCACCCTCGAAGTGCTGGGGCCGCCCGGTGTTGCCGTGCGCGGCCACCTCGATCAGCGACTGCCCGGCGAAGAACACCGTCCCGCCGGGATATTCGCGGTAGATCGCCAGGCCCAGGACGTCACCGTAGAACCGCAGGGCGGCGTCGTAGTCGCCCGGCCGCAGGATCGTCCGGCTGCCGAGGATCTCCATCTCAGCCCTCCTCGGCCGGGCGCGCCTCGTGCCCCCGTCGCCCGTGGGTGCGGCGCTGCTCCTTCATCTCGGCCTCGAACAGATGCCGGCGACCGCGGACCAGTTCGTCGCGCACCTGTCGCTCGAGCTCACGGAACTCCGTCCAGTACCCGTCGTCGAAGTCCTCCACGATCTGGAACGTCCACCGCCCTTCGAGGACGTTGCGTCCGACGATCTCCGTCTGCACCCGGTCGGCGAGTTCGCGGTGACCGGCCTCGGCGAGCTTGTCCACAGCGTCGCCGAGCAGCAGGTCGGCGCGGCCCATCAGCTGGTGGAAGGCGTACAGGTTCCCGCGGGCCTGCTCCACCGTTTCGAGCGCTTCGGAGAGTTTGCCGGCCGCCGCCACCGTCTCGTCGGACACGCCGTCGGGCCGGATGTGGTCGGGAAGTGGTTGCTCGCGATCCGTCATGATCAGGAGTGTGCCCGATTCGGGCCGTTTCAATCGGGAGGTTGTGGCGCCGAGGGGGAGGTTGTCGCGGGAGCTACTCGCGCGATGTCGCGACAACCTCCTCCTCGCCGCGAGAAGGCCCTAGTAGTACCAGGGGTAGGGCGACCAGTCCGGGTCCCGCTTCTGCAGGAACGCGTCGCGGCCCTCGACCGCCTCGTCGGTCATGTACGCGAGCCGCGTCGCCTCGCCCGCGAACAGCTGCTGGCCGACGAGCCCGTCGTCGGCGAGGTTGAAGGCGTACTTGAG
The DNA here is from genome assembly GCF_015654185.1 of Rhodococcus sp. M8. Taxonomy (NCBI): domain Bacteria; kingdom Bacillati; phylum Actinomycetota; class Actinomycetes; order Mycobacteriales; family Nocardiaceae; genus Rhodococcus; species Rhodococcus sp. M8. The sequence continues at coordinate 1,997,596 of NZ_CP064065.1, read as the reverse complement.
CATCCGCTGGGCCTGCGGCGACTTGCCGTTGATCTTCGCGGCCCACTCCAGCGCGACGTTCTCGAGCTCGGCGTGGTCGACGACGCGGTTGACCGCACCCATGTGGTGCATCTCCTCGGCGGTGTAGGTGTCGCCGAGGAAGAAGATCTCGCGGGCGAACTTCTGGCCCACCATCTTCGCCAGGTAGGCGCTGCCGTAGCCGCCGTCGAAGCTGCCCACGTCGGCGTCGGTCTGCTTGAACCGGGCGTGCTCGCGGGAGGCGAGGGTCAGATCGCACGTGACGTGCAGGCTGTGCCCGCCGCCGGCGGCCCAGCCGTTGACGAGGGCGATCACGACCTTCGGCATGAACCGGATCAGCCGCTGCACCTCGAGGATGTGCAGCCGGCCCGCGCGGGCCCTGTCCACCGTGTCGGCGGTTTCGCCGCTCGCGTACTGGTAGCCGCTGCGCCCACGAATCCGCTGGTCGCCGCCCGAGCAGAAGGCCCAGCCGCCGTCCTTCGGACTGGGGCCGTTGCCGGTGAGGAGCACCGCGCCGACGTCGGACGTCATGCGGGCGTGGTCCAGCGCGCGGTACAACTCGTCGACGGTGTGCGGCCGGAACGCGTTGCGCACCTCCGGCCGGTCGAACGCCACGCGGACGGTGCCCTGCGTGACGTGCCGGTGGTAGGTGATGTCGGTGAGGTTCTCGAACCCGGGTACGGGCCGCCACAGCTCAGGATTGAAAGTCACCCGTCGACCATAGAACTCCGGTCGCGGCCCTCTGCGCCGACGCGACGGTCGCCGGGCGATACCGTGCAGCTATGAGCGAGCAGACAGACCGTACGGTCGACGCGGACTACGAGCACCACGGCGGGTTTCCGGTGTACACGCCGGTGAAGGCGGGACCGAACTACGGTCGCTTCGTCGAGGCGCTGCGGCGGCTGCAGGATCTCGCCGTCTCCACCCACATCCCCGACGACGTCGTCGACCGGGCCATCGAGCAGGCCGAGGCCCTCGGGGACCTGCTCGAGCCGCACGTCGTGCCCGAGGGCAGGTCGCCGGCCGGCTTCAACATCGACCTGCCCGGTCGCGGCAGCCTGCTGATGCCGCCGTGGATGATCGAGAAGTTCGACGCGGAGTCGGTCCGCTCGCGCGGCACGTTCCGGCTCTACCACCGCGGCGGCAACAGCGCGGCGCACGGTGGCACCCTGCCACTGCTGTTCGACGACCTGTTCGGCATGGTGGTCCACGCGGCCGGCCATCCCATCGCCCGCACCGGCTACCTGCATGTGAACTACCGCAAGATCACCCCGCTCGAGACCGAGCTCGTCGTGGAGGGGCGGGTCGACCGGGTCGAGGGGCGCAAGCTCTTCTGCTCGGCCGAGCTGCACGACCTCGACGGCACGCTGCTCGCCGACTGCGAGGCCCTGATGATCCAGCTGCTGCCCGGCCAGCCGTGACTGCCGCGGCCCTGCCTGCCGTCGACGAGATCCTCGCCGCGGCCGTCGTGGTGTCGCTGCCCATGCGGGTGCGGTTCCGCGGCATCACCGAACGTGAACTCGTGCTCGTGCGCGGTCCCGCCGGGTGGGGAGAATTCGGGCCGTTCCCCGAGTACGCCGACGACGAGGCGGCGCACTGGCTGCGTTCGGCCCTCGAATCCGCGTGGCTCGGGCACCCGGCGCCGCGCCGGGACACCGTGCCCGTCAACGCCACCGTCCCGGCCGTCGGCCCCGGCGACGTGCCGGCCGTCCTCGCCCGGTTCCCGGGGGCCCGCACCGCCAAGGTCAAGGTCGCCGAACCCGGGCAGGACCTGGCGCAGGACGTCGCGCGGGTGCGGGCGGTGCGCGAACTCGTCCCGCACGTGCGGATCGACGCGAACGGCGGGTGGAGCGCGGACGAGGCCGTCGCTGCGCTGACGGCGCTCGTCGCCGACGGCCCGCTCGAGTACGCCGAGCAGCCCTGCGCGACGGTGCCGGAACTGGTCGAGGTGCGCCGCCGGATGCCCGACGTGCCGGTGGCGGCGGACGAGAGCATCCGGCGCGCCGAGGATCCCTTGCGGGTGGTGCGGGCCGGCGGCGCCGACGTGGCGGTGGTCAAGGTGGCCCCGCTCGGCGGGGTGCGACGGCTGCTGGCGCTGGCCGACGAGTTGGCCGGCCACGGCGTGCCGGTGGTGGTGTCGAGCGCGCTCGACTCGGCCGTGGGCATGGGTGCCGGACTGGCCGCGGCGGCCGCGCTGCCCGAGTTGCCGTACGCGTGCGGACTGGGCACGGGCGGGTTCTTCACCGTCGACGTGGCGGCGCCGCGGACGATGGCCGGCGGGGCGCTCCCGGTGGGGGAGGTGACGCCGGATCCGGCGCTCCTCGAGGCCGTGCGGGCCGACCCGGAACGGGTGCGCTGGTGGTTCGACCGGGTCCGGCGCTGCCGCGCCGCGCTCGACTAGGTGCGGCTCGGGTCGTCGTATATCGTTCCGGGCGTTCGTACTCACGAGTCACATTACGGAGGCAGTGGAAGTGGTTGCAGCTCTGGATGATGCCCTGCTCGGCGCCGACAAGGTCCCGGCGGTTGTCGCCGATGTCGAGGCGCTGATCGACGCCGAGGTGTCGGACAAGAAGGGCGCGTCGGGTCTCGCGCTCAAGGCCGGCTACGCGGCGGTGACGAAGCTCGGCCCGTCGATCGTGCCCAGCGCCGTCGAGGGGCTGCTGCCGGAGTTCGTCGCCAAGATCCAGCCGTTCTGGCAGGACTACGCGGGCAACGGTGCGTTCGCCGACTACCTCACCGCCCGCGGTGAGACGGTGGCGGACGCGCTGCTCGGTGTGACGGACGCGCGCATCGAGGCCTCGTCGCGCACGGCGATCAAGAAGGTCTACGAGAAGCTGCGCCCGTCGGCGCAGAAGCACGTCGTCGAGGCCCTGCCGCGCGTGGGCGCGCTGGTGCAGAAGCACGCCGGCTGAGACACCCGGTGTCTTTCCGGACCGGTCGCGGTCCGGAAAGACACCACCCTCAATAACTGGCGGCGCCGAACTTCCAGTAGCCGGTGAAGGTCACGGCGGACTTCGCGAGGCCCCGCTCCCGCACCAGGTGCCGGCGCAGCGACGTCACGAGTCCCGATTCGCCCGCCAGGAACGCGTATCCCGGCCCGTCGGGCAGCGCGCCGGCCCGCACGGCCTCGAGCACGTGCGGCCCGGGCGGCGCGTGCCGCCCGGGCCGCACCACCGTGTGCAGCCGGACGCCCGGACCGGGGACGATCTCCTGGGCGGCGACGTCGCCGGCATCGTCCACCTCCACGAACACCTCGGTGGGCGCCGCGTGGTGCCGCCCGGCGGACGACGCGAGGATCCCCGCGATCGCGGGCAGCGCGCTCTCGTCGGCGACGAGGATCTGCCAGCGCGCCTCGGTGGGGCGGTGGTACATGATGCCCTCGTCCAGCAGCGCCAGTTCGGCGCCCGGCTGCGCGGTGCGCGCCCACTGCGATGCCGGTCCCGTGTCGCCGTGGGTGGCGAAGTCGATGTCCAGTTCGGCCGTGTCGCCGTACCGGCCCGCGCCCGCCTCCCGGTAGCGACGGATCGTGTAGTTGCGCAGGATCGGCTGGACGGCCTCGGGCATGGCTCGCATCTCGGGCCACCACTGCGGGCCCGCCGTGGCCGGCAGTTTCAGCGACCGTTGGCCGGGGGCCGGGAAGAACAGCCGGAACCACTGGTCGAACCCCATGGGTGCGATCCGCCCGACGTTCGCGCCGCCCACGGTCACCCGCACGAAGCTCGGCCCGATTCGTTCGGTGGCGAGCACCCGGCCGGTGACGATCTCGCGGCTCGCCGGGGCGATGCGGGTGGTCTTGGTGCGCACGGCCATACGAACCTCCGTTGGAATTAGCGGAGGCTAACCTATCATTCGGGTCGGTCGAGGTGTCGCACCGCGGGGGTGAGGCCCCATTCGTTGCGACCCAGCCGGCTCGCCGGCGCCAGGGCCACGAAGTCCGGCATCCCGTCCTCGGCCAGCACGTCGGTCCGGACCGACACGGCCACCACGTCGCCCATCACCACGAAGCAGTCCCCGACTTCGATCACCCGGTGCAGGGTGCACTCGATCGCCGCCGGCGCTTCCGCGACCCGGGGCGGATGGACCCGTTCGCTGCGCTCGGGCCGCAAGCCCACCGCCGCGAACTCGTCCACGTCGTGCGCGAAGCCCGCCGACGTCGCGTTGACCCGTTCCATCAGCGGCACGGTTGCGACGTTGATCACGAACTCGCCGGTCTCCTCGATGTTGCGGAGGCTGTCCTTGCGCCCGACCGAGGTGAACTGCACCACCGGCGGCGTGACCGCGGCGACGGTGAAGAAGCTGTACGGCGCGACGTTGGGCACTCCGTCCGCCGACACGGTGGACACCCATGCGATCGGCCGCGGCACGATCGTGGCGGTCATCAGTCGGTAGAAGCGGCCGGTGCCCAGCTCGGTGGGATCGAAGACGGTGCGCATCGCCCCATTCTTGCTGTGACCCTCGTCCCGCACCGCCCGGGGCATCGGGGGCGTGCCGCCCGGGGCATCGGGGGCGTACCGCCCGGGGCATCGGGGGCGTACCGCCCGGCCGCACTACTCTGGGTGCCGTGAACCCGTCCACCGCCCAGGCGACCGCCGTCGTCGACGAACTCGCCCGAGGCGGCGTCCGCGACGTCGTGCTGTGCCCCGGCTCGCGCAACGCGCCGCTGGCCTTCGCGCTGCAGGCCGCCGACAATGCGGGCCGGCTGCGGCTGCACATGCGCATCGACGAACGCACCGCCGGCTTCCTCGCGATCGGGCTGTCCGTCGCCTCCGGCCGGCCGGTGCCCGTCGTGATGACCTCCGGCACCGCCGTCGCCAACCTCGCGCCGGCCGTGCTCGAAGCCAACTACGCTCGGGTGCCGCTCGTGGTGCTCAGCGCCAACCGCCCCTACGAGCTCCTCGGCACCGGCGCCAACCAGACCGTCGAACAGCTCGGCATGTTCGGCACCCAGGTCCGCGCCACCATCAGCCTCGGCCTGGCCGAAGGGATCGAGCAGAACAGCGAGTGGCGCTCCGCGGTCAGCCGCGTCCTCGCCGCCGCCCGCGGCACCCGCTCCGGCAACGCCGGGCCCGTCCACTTCGACATCCCGCTGCGAGAGCCGCTCGTCCCGGACGTCCACCCCCAGGGCCCGGTCCCCGAGGGCCGCCCCGACGGCAGCGCCTGGACCACCACCGTGCACGCCACCCTCGACGTGCCGATGGAGCTCGACATCACCGCCGACACCGTGGTGATCTCCGGCCACGGCTCCGCCTACCGGCCCGAGCTGTCGGAACTGCCCACCGTGGCCGAACCCACCGCGCCGCTCCACGGTGTCCCCCTGCACCCGATGGCGCTGCCGCAGCTGAAGCCGCGGCAGGCGATCATCACCGGCCGGCCAACCCTGCACCGGCCGGTGTCCAAGCTGCTCGCCGACCCGTCGGTGGCCGTATACGCGCTCACCACCGGCCCCCGCTGGCCCGACGTGTCCGGCAACGTCCTCGCCACCGGCACGCGCGCCGTCGTCACCGGCAGTCCCGACCCGGCCTGGCTGGACCGCTGCCGGAACCTGTCCGCCCACACCGACAAGGCGGTGCGCGCCCAGCTCGACGCCCACCCGAAGCCGACCGGACTGCACGTCGCGGCGGCGGTCACCGACGCGCTGCGCGACGGGGACCAGCTGCTGCTCGGCGCCTCCAACCCGGTGCGCGACGCGGCGCTGGTGAGCTACCCCCGCGACGGGGTGAAGGTGCTCTCCAACCGCGGCGTCGCCGGCATCGACGGCACCGTGTCGACCGCCGTCGGCGCCGCCCTGGCCTACCCGCAGGGCCGCACCGTCGCCCTGATGGGCGACCTGACGTTCCTGCACGACGCGTCCGGCCTGCTGATCGGCACCGCCGAACCGCGCCCGCAGAACCTGACCGTCGTCGTCGCCAACGACGACGGCGGTGGCATCTTCGAGCTGCTCGAGCAGGGCGACCCGCAGTACGCCGGCGTGTTCGAGCGCGTGTTCGGCACTCCGCACGGCATGGATCTCGCCGCGCTGTGCGCCGCCTACCGGGTGCCGCACGAGCGGGTGGACCTGTCCGCGCTGACGGCCGCGCTGGCCGACCGGACCGCGCCCACCGGCGGCATCCGGGTGCTCGAGGTGATCACCGACCGCTCCGGCCTGCGGGAACTGCACGCGGCCGTGCGTGCCCAGCTGTGACGGACGCATGAGCGGGATCGACAAGGCACGTCGTGCGGTACTCGCCGTCGCCGTCGGCATCTCGGTGCTCACCGCGATCCTAGTGCTCGGCGCGTGGCGCAACGATCACCTCATCGGCTCCGACATGGGCACCGCCACTGCCGAGGTGCTCTCCGCGGGCTCGCTGCGCTCGGCGATCAGCTTCGTCACCCCCGACGGCGTCACCCACAACCCCGAACTCGGCGTGCTGTACCCCACGGGTCTGACCGCGGGCCAGCGGATCGCCGTCGAATACTCCCGCGCCGACCCGGACCTCGTGCGGGTCACCGGCCGTGACGTGCGCGTCGCACTCGTACCCGCGGCCTCGGTGATCGTGGTGACCTGGCTGATCGCGACCCCCGTGCTGACCTACCTCCGCCGGCGCAGCGCCGCCGCGGCCTAGAAGATTCGCCGGAACTTCGCCCGGCGGACACCTCGGCCACTTCCCACCGACCGGCCGCGCCGCGATGCTGGACCGGTGCGAGTAGCCATCGTCGCGGAATCCTTCCTCCCGAACGTCAACGGCGTCACCAACTCGGTGTTGCGCGTGCTCGAGCACCTCGACCGCCACGGCCACGAGGCCCTGGTCGTCGCTCCCGACACCGTCGCCGGACAGCCCCCGGCCCCCACCCAGCACGACGGGATCCCGGTGCACCGCGTGCCGGCGGTGCACGTCCCGAGGGTCAGCTCCCTGCCCGTGGGCCTGCCGCAGCCGGCGCTCACCGGCCTCCTGCGCGGCTTCGCCCCCGACGTCGTGCACCTGGCGTCGCCGTTCCTGCTCGGCGCCGGCGGCCTCGGCGCCGCTCGCCGGCTCGACCTGCCCACCGTCGCGGTCTACCAGACCGACGTCGCCGGATTCGCGTCCAGCTACGGGCTCGGGCTCGCGGCCCGCGCCGCCTGGCAGTGGACGCGCCGAATCCACCGCGCGTGCGACCGCACCCTCGCACCCTCGACGGCGGCCGCCGCGGACCTCGCCGCACACGGCGTCCCGCGGGTACACCGCTGGGCGCGGGGCGTCGACACCGCGCGTTTCACCCCGGCCCGGCGCAGCGCCGCCCTGCGCCGGACATGGTCGCCCGACGGCCGGCTCGTGGTGGGCTTCGTGGGGCGGCTCGCCCCGGAGAAGCACGTCGAACGACTCGCGGGCCTGGCAGCCGACCCCCGCTACCGGCTCGTCGTCGTCGGCGACGGCCCCGAGCGCGCCCGTCTCGAACCGCTCCTGCCCGGGGTGGTGTTCACCGGTCACCTCGGCGGCGACGCGCTGGCCGACGCCTACGCGAGCCTCGACGTGTTCGTCCACCCGGGCGAGCACGAGACGTTCTGCCAGGCCGTGCAGGAGGCGCTCGCCAGCGGCGTCCCGGTGATCGCACCCGACGCGGGCGGCCCGCGCGATCTCGTCGCCCACTGCCGCAACGGATACCGGCTGCCGGTCGACGGGTTCGCCGAGCTGCTGCCGGGCGCGGTGGGCGCGCTCGCCGATCCGATGCTGCGGGACCGGTTCGGCGCGGCCGCGCGACGCAGCGTCCTCGGCCGCACCTGGCCCGCGGTGTGCCACGAACTGCTCGGGCACTACGAACAGGTCTGCTCGGTCCGGCCGGGCACGCTGCGGCGCAGCGCGTAGCGGTAACGTTTCGACCGTGGCAACTACTCACGGGTCGCGGGCCTCGCTCGCGAAGGATCCGCGCGAGGTCGCGTCGATGTTCGACGGCGTCGCCCAGCGATACGACATCACCAACACCGTGCTGTCCTTCGGGCAGGACCGCAGCTGGCGGCGCGCCACCCGGGCGGCACTGGACCTGCAGCCGGGGGAGCGGGTCCTCGACCTCGCCGCCGGCACCGGGGTGTCGACGGTGGAGCTCGGCCGGTCCGGCGCCTGGGTGGTGGCCACCGACTTCTCCAAGGGCATGCTGCAGGCGGGCGCGTTCCGGCAGGTGCCGATGGTCGCGGGCGACGCGATGCGCCTGCCCTTCGCCGACGCGGTGTTCGACGCCGCCACGATCTCGTTCGGCCTGCGCAATGTCTCCGACTTCGACGCCGGCCTGCGGGAGATCGCGCGGGTGACCAAGCCCGGAGGCCGCCTCGTGGTGTGCGAGTTCGCCACGCCCGTCTCGGCCCCGCTGCGCGTGCTCTATCTCGAGTACCTGATGCGGGCACTGCCGCGGGTCGCGCGGACCGTCAGCAGCAACCCCGACGCCTACGTCTACCTCGCCGAGTCGATCCGCGCGTGGCCCACGCAGGCCGAGCTCGCCGAGCGGATCCAGACCGCCGGCTGGCGGTCGGTGCAATGGCGCAACCTCACCGGCGGGATCGTGGCCCTGCACCGGGCGGTGCGCTGACCGCACCGTTCGGCCGGCGGGGTCAGGCGAAGAGCGGCCGGCGGTCCCACCGCAGCGACGCGCCGCCCCCGGCCCGCCACGCGCGCGCGACGAGATCCTCGTCGCGCTCGGTGACCAGGTTGCCCATGACCCGGACGGCCACCGTCATCAGCGCCGTCGAGCCCATCCCGACGGGCCCGGTGGCCGGCAGGAACCGCGGCAGCGTCAGCAGGCCGGCCAGCCGCCGGGCCGCGGAGAACGCCCGGCCATAGCGTTCGCGCAGCAGAGCCGGCCACAGCTGCGTGAGGTCGTCCGCGCCGAGGACGCCGGCGACGAGCCGCCCACCCTCGAGGCCGTAATCGATGCCCTCGCCGTTGAGCGGGTTCACGCACGCCGCGGCATCACCGATCAGGGCCCAGTTCCGGCCCGCCACCCCGGACACCGCACCGCCCATCGGCAGCAGCGCCGACGCCACGCGGGTGGTCTCGCCGAGGCCCCACTCGCCGCGGCGCCGCGACGCGTACAGCTCGATCAGCGGCCGCAGCGATCCGGCGGCCGGTCGCTTCGCGGTCGCGAGGGTGCCCACGCCGATGTTGACCTCGCCGGTACCCAGTGGGAACACCCAGCCGTAGCCCGGGTGCAGCGCGCCTGCGTCGTCGCGTAACTCCAGGTGCGACGTGATCCACGGGTCGTCGCTGCGGGGGGAGGTGGCGTAGGCGCGGGCCGCGACCCCGTACGCCGTGTCGCGGTGCCACTGCCGGCCGAGCAGCTTGCCCAGCGGGGACCGGACCCCGTCCGCCACGACGAGCCGCTCGCACGCGACGGTGCGCCGACCGCCCGCGGTCGCGAAGGTCACACCGGTCACCCGCGACTCGTCGCGCTCGACGGCGACGGCCTTGGCGCCCTCGGCCATACCGGCGCCCGACTCGACGGCGGCCCGGCGGATCCGGTCGTCGAGTTCGGTGCGCGGCACGGCGCTGCCCTGCGCCGGGAAGGAACCCGACGGCCACGGCAGCTCGAGGCTGCGGCCGAAACCCTCGAGCCGCAGGCCGCGGTTGACGGTGCGCGTGCGCACCCAGTCGCCGAGGCCGAGCCGGTCGAGCTCGGCCACCGCCCGCGGCGTCAGGCCGTCGCCGCACGTCTTGTCCCGGGGGAAGGTCGCGGCGTCGACGAGCAGCACGTCGCGCCCGGCGCGGGCCGCCCAGGCGGCGGCTGCCGACCCTGCGGGACCTGCGCCGACGACGAGCACGTCGGTACGGTCGGGGATCTCGGAAAGGTTGTGCCGCGGTTCGGACGCAGCGTGTTCTGCCACCACGGCTCCATCTTTCCAGGCACGGCTTCGGTGCCTCGGGGAGGTAGCCGCCCGGCGGAGCGGCTAGGTTCACTACCGTGGAGCCGATTCGACAGCGGACAGCAACAGCCGGGTCGACAGAACAGGATGGGTATCTCATCGTGAGCACTGAAGGGGCGGCGCAGTCCGCCGGTCCGTCCGGCGCGACGTCGGACACGGTGGTGGCCGGGGTGGACCTCGGCGATCCGGTCCTGGCGGCCGCCGTCCGGGACGGCCTCGCCCGGGTCGAGGAACTGCTGATCTCGGAGCTGTCCGACGGCGAGGACTTCCTGACCGAGGTCGCGCTGCATCTCGCCAAGGCCGGCGGCAAGCGGTTCCGTCCGCTGTTCACGCTCCTCACCGCCCAGCTCGGGCCGGAGCCCGACGATGCGGCGGTCGTCACGGCGGCGACCGCGGTCGAACTGGTGCACCTGGCCACGCTGTACCACGACGACGTGATGGACGAGGCCACCATGCGCCGGGGGGCGCCCAGCGCCAACGCGCGGTGGAGCAACAGCGTCGCCATCCTCGCCGGGGACTTCCTGTTCGCCCACGCGTCGCGGCTGGTGTCGACCCTCGGCCCCGACGCCGTGCGGACCATCGCCGAGACGTTCGCCGAACTCGTGACCGGGCAGATGCGAGAGACCATCGGCACCGGGAAGGAACGCGACCCGGTCGAGCACTACCTCAAGGTGGTGTGGGAGAAGACCGGCTCGCTGATCGCGACGAGCGGGCGGTTCGGCGGGACGTTCTCCGGCGCGGATGCGAAACAGATCGCACAACTGGAACGGCTCGGCGACGCCGTCGGCACCGCGTTCCAGATCGCCGACGACATCATCGACATCTCGTCGGCCTCGGTGGAGTCCGGCAAGACTCCGGGAACGGACCTGCGTGAGGGGGTCCACACCCTTCCGGTGCTCTACGCCTTCCGCGAGTCCGGACCCGAGGCCGACCGGCTGCGGGAACTGCTGGCCGGGCCGGTGGAGGACGAGGCCGCCGTCGACGAGGCCCTGATGCTGCTGGCACGGTCGCCGGGGATGGCCGCCGCGAAGCGGACGCTGGGCGAGTACGCGGACAAGGCCCGCGCGGAGCTGGCGTCGCTGCCGCCGGGACCGGCGAACGAGGCCCTGCGACGGCTCGTCGACTACACGATTGCGCGCGTGGGGTAGACCCGGAAGCCGGGACGGCCGTTGCGGGGAGTGACGGTGGGGAACCCGCTCCCCGCCCTGTTTCGTTGAACATTCGAGCAAGATCGACGAATCGGGAAGAGGCGTGACGTGCACGGGTATGCGAACCGGCTGAAGACGGCGGGGCTCCTCATCGGGATGTCCGCCCTCATCGTGTTCATCGGCGCCCTGTTCCGGAACCCGACGATCCTGATCGGCTCGATCGTTCTCGCTGTCGGGATGAACGCCTACGCGTACTTCAACAGCGACAAGCTGGCGCTGCGTGCGATGCACGCCCAACCGATCACCGAGGTGGAGGCGCCGGTGGTGTACCGGATCGTGCGCGAGCTCGCGACCACGGCCCATCAGCCGATGCCCCGGCTCTACATCAGCCCGACCAATGCGCCCAACGCGTTCGCGACGGGCCGCGATCCCCGCCACGCGGCGGTGTGCTGCACCACCGGAATCCTGCAGATCCTGAACGAGCGGGAGCTGCGCGCCGTGCTCGGGCACGAGCTGTCGCATGTCTACAACCGGGACATCCTGATCTCGTCGGTGGCCGGGGCGATGGCGGCGGTGATCTCGGGGCTGGCGAATCTCGCACTGTTCGCGAACATGTTCGGCAACCGCGACCAGGGCACCAATCCGCTGGCTCTGCTGCTGGTGTCGCTGCTCGGGCCCATCGCGGCGACGGTCGTCCGGCTCGCCGTGTCGCGCTCGCGCGAGTATCAGGCGGATCAGTCCGGCGCCGAACTCACCGGCGATCCGCTGGCGCTGGCGTCGGCGCTGCGCAAGCTCGAGCGGGGCACCCAGGCGGCGCCGCTGCCGCCCGAACCCCGGATCGCCGCGCAGTCGCACATGATGATCGCCAACCCGTTCCGGGCGGGGGAGCGGGTGAGCCGGTTGTTCTCGACCCACCCGCCCATGGCCGAGCGCATCGACCGGCTCGAGCGCATGGCCCGCGGCGGGTAGCGCCCCGGGGGCCTACCGGTAGTTGACGAACTGCAGCGCGATGTCGAGGTCGGCGTTCTTGAGCAGTGCGATCACGGCCTGCAGGTCGTCGCGCTTCTTGCTGCTCACGCGCAGCTCCTCGCCCTGGATCTGCGCCTTGACACCCTTCGGGCCCTCGTCGCGGATCAGCTTGGAGATCTTCTTGGCGTTCTCGGCGCTGATGCCCTGCACCAGGGATCCGCTGATCTTGTAGACCTTGCCGGACTGGGTGGGCTCGCCGGCGTCGAATGACTTGAGGGAGAGATTGCGGCGGATCAGCTTCTCCTTGAACACCTCGAGGGCGGCATTGACGCGCTCCTCCGTGTCGGCGGTCAGGGTGACGGACTCCTCGCCGCTCCACTCGATGCTCGCCCCGGTGTTGCGGAAGTCGAAGCGGGTGCCGAGTTCCTTGGCGGCTTGGTTCAGCGCGTTGTCCACCTCCTGCCGGTCGACCTTGCTCACCACATCGAACGACGAATCAGCCACGAGCACTCCACTTCGGATCGGTTCTGTACGGGTTGCCGCCCCGACGCTATCGGGTGGCGCAGTGCCGCTGTCCACCCGGTTTGCACAACAGGGGGGTGTGCGTTGTATTGTTTCAAACGCGCCAGGGACACGGTCCCGATCGCGCCCGGCAGGTTGCCCGAGCGGCCAATGGGAGCGGACTGTAAATCCGTCGGCTTACGCCTACGTAGGTTCGAATCCTACACCTGCCACCAGAACGGCCCCGATCCGAACGGATCGGGGCCGTTCTGCATTGCAGCCGTTCGGGTACCGGGACGTCGTCCGTGCCGGGTCCCGCCGGCGCTCGAAGGCAGGGCCCGTGCCGGGGCGGGGCTGGGGAGCACCTCGCCGGATGCGCGCGGAAGCCGCCGGAAAGCCGATTTATGGCCCCTGAGCTGCTGATTTTGTTCCTGCAGAGGAGTGTGTGTAATCTTTTGGAGGCCGCAGCGAGCAGAGATGCTCACGGTGGTCGCGCCCCCTTAGCTCAGTCGGCAGAGCGTTTCCATGGTAAGGAAAAGGTCGACGGTTCGATTCCGTCAGGGGGCTCGCTGGATTGTGGTGCCGCCGTTGTTCGCGACACTCGACACCGAGGCGGTGTAGCTCAGTTGGTAGAGCAAACGACTCATAATCGTTGCGTCGCCGGTTCAAGTCCGGTCACCGCTACCAAAGTTGAATGAACCACCCTGATCGTCGTTGATCAGATTGACGCGAAAGAAGGCATCCCGTGGCCTCCTCAACCGACGTTCGGCCGAAGATCACCCTGGCCTGCGAGGTGTGCAAGCACCGCAACTACATCACGAAGAAGAACCGTCGCAACGACCCCGACCGGTTGGAGCTGAAGAAGTTCTGCCCCAACTGCGGCACTCATCGCGCCCACCGCGAGTCGAAGTAGTCGTACAGGGTCGACGTCGACGCGTGAGCTCTCCGCAAACTCGCCCACGCCGGCCGGCGTCCGGGCGAATTTGCGGGAGTTTTGCGTATGACGGGCATATCCGTGAGTGAAGAATCGGTCGTGGACGGCACCGAACAGGCCGGGATCCAGTTCGATGCAGCGGCACATGCGGCCTCGATGGTCGGCCATCACTATCGTGTCGAGGACTTCTACGAGGTCGGGCGCGAGAAGGTCCGCGAGTACGCGCGTGCCGTGCTGGACAACAATCCGGCGCACCACGACGAGGAAGCGGCCAAGGGCCTCGGCTACGACGGCCTCGTCGCTCCGCTGACCTTCGTCTCCATCGTCGGCATGATCGCCCAGCGCAAGCTGTTCGACGAGGTCGTCACCGGATACGACCTCAGCCAGATCATGCAGACGGACCAGCGGCTGGTGTTCCACCGGCCCATCCAGGTGGGCGATCGACTGTTCTGCGACGTGTACCTCGACGACTTCCGTCAGGCCGCCGGCAGCGACATCATCACCACCAAGAACATCATCACGGATCAGCACGACAACGTCGTGATGACCACGTGGACCACCCTGGTGGGCCGCACCGGTGGCGAGGTGGACGAGAACATCGCCCACGCAGTCAAGGATGTGATGATGCATGTCGCTCCGTAGGTTCGAGGACGTCTCGGTCGGGGAAGAGCTGCCCGCGCGGGTGGTCACGCTCACCCGCGGTAACCTCGTGAACTACGCGGGTGTGTCGGGTGATCCCAACCCGATCCACTGGAGCGACGAGGTCGCCAAGCTCGCCGGCTTGCGCGATGTGGTCGGCCACGGCATGCTCTCCATGGGCATCGCGGCCGGCTTCGTCACCGACTGGCTCGGTGACCCAGGAGCGGTGACCGAGTACAACGTTCGGTTCACCAGTCCGGTCTACGTCGAGGCCCATCGGGCCGCCGAGGTGGAGTTCTCCGGCAAGGTCAAGTCGGTGGACGCGGACAGCAAGACAGCAGTGGTCGCGATCGTGGCAAAGTCCGAAGGGCGTAAGATCTTCGGGCGGGCCACGGCAACGGTCCGTCTGGCCTGACCGGCCGGGCGGATTGGGTTTGTCCCGGGGCTATGAAGTACACTAAGACTTCTGGGATCGCATAGCGCAGCGCGCTGCTCTCGAGGACCTCCACGGTCCGCGGGGTGGCGCGCATGTCATGTGGTCGCAGATGGGTCGATCGAGACGCCGGTTCCCGGCGGAGGCATCGACCAAAGGGGCGTAGCTCAATTGGCAGAGCAGCGGTCTCCAAAACCGCAGGTTGCAGGTTCAAGTCCTGTCGCCCCTGCCCCCGGACGGCCAGCGACCGAGAGGAACGATGTGAGCGAGGAGCGCGGTAAGCGCGACGGCGGTACTGCAGGGACTTCCAACCCTGTCGACGCCGGATCGGCGACCGACGCGACCCCCGACGCTTCCTCCGCGTCCGCTGCTCCCACCGGCAAGAGGTCCCAGCAGCGTTCGGCCGCTCCTGCGTCGACCGCGGTGGCTGCCACCCGGCGGCCCGATTCGAAGGCGCCAGCCAAGTCCGCCTCCCGCTCCGGTGCCCAGGGCACGGAGAACATCTTCAAGCGCCTGCGGCGCTTCTTCCGTGAGGTCCTCGCCGAGCTCCGCAAGGTGATCTGGCCGAATCGCAAGCAGCTGGTCACGTACACGACCGTCGTCGTGGTCTTCGTGGCGGTCATGACCGCGCTCATCTTTGGATTGGATCTGGCGTTCGTGAAGGGCGTCAGCTGGTTGTTCGGTTAGCGCGTCAGCGTGCCGGCGAATGTGATCGACGAGAGGAAAGTGCCCGGTGAGCACCCCCGAGAACGACTCCTACGAGCCCTCGGCCGAAGAGCGCGTTTCGGACGAGGTCTTTGTTGACGACTCCGTGACCGCGGACGCGGCCGACGAGTCGGCAGAGGCGGGCATCGAAACCGACGAGACGTCCGGCGACGAGCCCGAAGCGCCCGTGGAGGCACAGGCCGAAGAGGCACAGGCCGACGAGGTGGCCGAAGAGGCACAGGCCGAAGAGGCACCGGCCGAGGAGGTCGATCCGGCGGAGGCCCTCGAGAAGCAGCTGCGGCTCGAGCCCGGCGATTGGTACGTCGTGCACTCCTACGCCGGCTACGAGAACAAGGTCAAGGCCAACCTCGAGACCCGCGTGCAGAACCTGGACCTGAGCGAGTACATCTTCCAGGTCGAGGTGCCCACCGAAGAGGTCACCGAGATCAAGAACGGCCAGCGCAAGCAGGTCAACCGCAAGGTCCTGCCGGGCTACATCCTGGTGCGCATGGAGCTGAACGACGAGTCGTGGGGCGCGGTGCGCAACACCCCCGGCGTCACCGGGTTCGTGGGTGCCACCTCGCGCCCGTCGCCGCTGACGATCAAAGAGGTCGTGAAGTTCCTGCTGCCGCAGCAGGCGAAGAAGAAGCCCGCCGCAGCCGCCGCCACGACCGCCGAGGGCGCCGCGACCGCCGTCAAGCCCGCCATCGAGGTGGACTTCGAGGTCGGCGAGTCCGTCACCGTGATGGACGGACCGTTCGCGACGCTGCCGGCTTCGATCAGCGAGGTCAACGCCGAGCAGCAGAAGCTCAAGGTCCTGGTGTCGATCTTCGGTCGTGAGACCCCGGTGGAGCTGTCCTTCAACCAGGTGTCGAAGATCTGAGGGTCCGACCCACTCAAGCTTGCGATAGCAGTACGCAAGAACCACACCGAGCAAGAAACTAGGAATAGAGATGCCCCCGAAGAAGAAGAAGATTGCCGGGCTCATCAAGCTCCAGATCCAGGCAGGTCAGGCCAACCCGGCTCCGCCGGTCGGCCCCGCACTGGGTCAGCACGGCGTCAACATCATGGAGTTCTGCAAGGCGTACAACGCCGCGACCGAGTCGCAGCGCGGCAACGTCGTGCCGGTCGAGATCACGGTCTACGAGGACCGCTCGTTCGACTTCAAGCTCAAGACCCCGCCGGCCGCCAAGCTGCTGCTGAAGGCCGCGGGCGTGCAGAAGGGCTCCGGCGAGCCGCACAAGACCAAGGTCGCCAAGGTCACCATGGACCAGGTGCGCGAGATCGCCAAGACCAAGCAGGAAGACCTGAACGCCAACGACGTCGAGGCTGCCGCGAAGATCATCGCCGGCACCGCGCGTTCGATGGGCATCACGGTCGAGGGCTGAGCGCCGCGACGCGTTGTGACACCGCAGGGCTGACGAAGCCCCGGAGCAGGAACCCGTGGGAGGGCCGGCCAGGCTCGACAACCACGACCGAACCATTCACCTTCCGGTGACAAGTTAGGACAGAACAATGGCAAAGCGCAGCAAGGCGTACCTCGCCGCCGCTGAGAAGATCGACGCCTCGACGCTCTACAGCCCCCTCGCGGCCGCTCGGCTCGCGAAGGAGACCTCGTCGAAGAACTACGACGCCACCGTCGAGGTCGCCATGCGCCTCGGTGTGGACCCCCGCAAGGCGGACCAGATGGTCCGCGGCACGGTCAACCTGCCGCACGGCACCGGTAAGACCGCCCGCGTCATCGTGTTCGCGGTCGGCGAGAAGGCCGCCGAGGCCGAGGCCGCGGGTGCGGACGCCGTCGGCGCGGAGGACCTGATCGAGCGGATCCAGGGCGGTTGGCTGGACTTCGACGCCGCGATCGCGACCCCGGACCAGATGGCCAAGGTCGGCCGCATCGCGCGTGTCCTCGGTCCGCGCGGCCTGATGCCGAACCCGAAGACGGGTACGGTCACCCCGGCTGTCGCCAAGGCTGTTGCCGACATCAAGGGCGGCAAGATCAACTTCCGCGTCGACAAGAACTCGAACCTGCACTTCGTGATCGGCAAGGCGTCGTTCGACGACGCGAAGCTGGTGGAGAACTACGGTGCCGCCCTGGACGAGGTCCTGCGCGCGAAGCCGTCCACCGCGAAGGGGCGTTACGTCAAGAAGGTGACGATCGCGACCACCACCGGACCGGGCATCCCGGTGGACCCGTCGCGCACTCGCAACCTCCTGGAGGACGCCGAGTAGGAGGCTGGTCTCCAGTCTTCGCGGTCAGCGCACGAAACGGCCGGCACGAAACGGCCGGCACGGAACTGCTCCGTGCCGGCCGTTTTGCGTCCGCACATCCGGTCGGGTACGCTTGCCTGCGGAGTTCGGCGCGTGCCGATCTTCACCCCGATCATGTTCTACCCAAGACCGTTGGTCACCGGATCCGCTCGCGGACTCGGTTGAAGGTCCGGGATTGCCCGGCGGCCCACGCAGGAGGACGAGGTAGGGGAGATACGACATCGGTTGCGATGCCGTCTTTCTCTCTGTACGCCCCGTGTGCCCTGCACCGGGGCGTTTTGCATTTTGCGGATTTCGAGTGGAACTTCCCGAGCGGGAAAACGACTGTTACTGAGAGGAGGCGAAGTATGGCAAAGCCTGAGAAGGTTTCTGCGGTTGCGGAGATCACCGAGCAGTTCAAGGACTCGACGGCCGCCGTGATCACGGAGTTCCGTGGTCTGTCGGTGACCAGTCTGACGCAGCTGCGACGCGCTCTCGGAGAGGGTGCCACCTACTCCGTCGCCAAGAACACCCTGGTCAAGCGCGCCGCCGCAGAGGCGGGCGTCGAGGGCCTTGACGACCTGTTCGTCGGACCGACCGCCATTGCGTTCATCAAGGGCGAGCCGGTCGACGCTGCGAAGGCCCTGAAGACCTTCGCGAAGGACAACAAGGCGCTCGTCATCAAGGGCGGCTACATGGACGGCGCTGCGCTGTCCGTGGATCAGGTCAACCAGATCGCGGACCTCGAGTCCCGCGAGGTGCTGTTGGCCAAGCTCGCCGGCGCGATGAAGGGCAACTTGGCAAAGGCCGCCGGCCTGTTCAACGCTCCTGCCTCGCAGGTGGCCCGTCTCGCGGCCGCTCTGCAGGAGAAGATGGCGGACCAGGAGTCTGCCGCAAGCTGATCCGCACCATCGCGAATCACTGACCCACCCACCCCGCGCGCCCCGGCGCGCATCCCATCCGGTCGCGGATCAGCGACATGGGATCCACAAGGAAGGACCGCCACCATGGCGAAGCTCACCACCGAAGAGCTGCTCGACGCGTTCAAGGAACTGACCCTCCTCGAGCTCTCGGAGTTCGTGAAGGCCTTCGAGGAGACCTTCGAGGTCACCGCTGCCGCTCCGGTCGCCGTCGCCGCTGCCGGTGCCCCGGCCGCCGCCGCCGAGGCCGAGTCCGAGCAGGACGAGTTCGACGTCATCCTCGAGGGTGCCGGCGACAAGAAGATCCAGGTCATCAAGGTCGTCCGTGAGATCGTCTCGGGCCTCGGCCTGAAGGAGGCCAAGGACCTCGTCGAGGGTGCTCCGAAGCCGATCCTGGAGAAGGTCGCCAAGGATGCCGCCGAGGCTGCCAAGGCGAAGCTCGAAGAGGCCGGCGCCAAGGTCGCCGTCAAGTAAGACGAACCCGGCTGCCCGACCGCACCGCGGTCGAGCGCTTCGGCAAGGCCGCTGCCCACGGACTCACGTCCGTGGGCAGCGGCCTTTTCGCGCATTCGTGACCGGTTTGCCGAGCGCGCGGAAACCATCCGCGCTAAGTTGGCGTCGGTGCCGCACGGGGACGGCATAAGCGCAGGTCATCCCCCCGATCGAAGGGGGTTATGCCCGAGTTGACCTGTGTTCTTACTCGCTAGTAGGATCCCGTGTCACAGGTAACACTTCGATGCGCTACAGTGACGCAATCCACAGTGGGGAACAGCATCGAGCCGTGCGGAGGTAATGGTGGGAGTCGAAGTAGCTGTCGAGGGGTTGACGAAGTCCTTCGGGTCTCAGCGGATCTGGCAGGACGTGACGTTGACGCTGCCGGCGGGTGAGGTGTCGGCGCTGCTGGGCCCGTCGGGTACGGGCAAGTCGGTGTTCCTCAAGTCGCTGATCGGTCTGCTGCGCCCGGAGCGGGGCTCGATCGTCATTGACGGCACCGACATCCTGCAGTGCTCTTCGAAGGAGCTCTACGAGATCCGCAAGCTGTTCGGGGTGCTGTTCCAGGACGGTGCGCTGTTCGGGTCGATGAACCTCTACGACAACGTGGCGTTCCCGCTGCGCGAGCACACCAAGAAGTCCGAGTCCGAGATCCGCAAGATCGTGATGGAGAAGCTCGAGCTCGTCGGTCTGCTCGGCGCCGAGGACAAGCTGCCGGGCGAGATCTCCGGTGGCATGCGCAAGCGGGCCGGGCTGGCGCGGGCGCTGGTGCTCGATCCGCAGATCATCCTGGTCGACGAGCCGGACTCGGGGCTGGATCCGGTGCGCACCACCTACATCAGCCAGACCCTGATCGACATCAACGCCGAGATCGACGCGACGATCCTGATCGTCTCGCACAACATCAACCTGGCGCGGACGGTGCCGGACAACATCGGGATGCTGTTCCGCCGGGAGCTGGTGATGTTCGGTCCGCGCGAGGTGCTGCTCACCAGCGACGAGCCGGTGGTCAAGCAGTTCCTCAACGGCACGATGATCGGGCCGATCGGGATGTCGGAGGAGAAGGACGAGGCGACGATGGCGCAGGAGCAGGCCCTCGTCGACGCCGGGCACCACGCCGGTGGGGTGGAGGACGTCGAGGGCATCGTGCCGCAGATGAAGGCCACCCCGGGGATGCCCGAGCGGCAGGCCGTCGCCCGCCGGCAGGAGCGGGTGCGGCACATCCTGCACACCCTGCCCGAGGCCGCCCAGCAGGCCATCCTCGAGTCCTTCGAGGAGACCGGCGGGACGCACGCCGCGCCGGCCTACCCCGAGCATTCCTTCCGCGACGACGACACGCAGGTCATCCCGGCGTACCCCGGTCACGGGTACGACGAGTCCGCCCGCCACAGAAGCTAGGAGCACACATGGGGGTCGGATCGGGCACCAGCTCGTTCGTGCGTCCGATACACGGTGCACTCACCCAGGCCGGAAACATCGTCGAGTTGTTCGTCGACGTCGTGCGGAACACCTTCCGCCGGCCGTTCCAGTTCCGCGAGTTCATCGAGCAGGCGTGGTTCATCGCGAGCGTCACGATCCTGCCCACCGCCCTCGTGGCAATCCCGTTCGGCGCTGTGGTCTCGCTGCAGACCGGGTCGCTGATCAAGCAGCTCGGCGCGGAGTCGTTCACCGGCGCCGCCAGCGTGCTGGCCGTGATCCAGCAGGGCAGTCCCATCGTGACCGCGCTGCTGATCGCCGGCGCGGCCGGCTCCGCGGTCACCGCCGATCTCGGATCGCGCACCATCCGCGAGGAGATCGATGCCATGGAGGTGCTCGGCATCAACCCCGTGCAACGCCTGGTGGTCCCGCGCGTGCTCGCGATGGTTCTCATCGCGCTGCTGCTCAACGGACTCGTCTCCGTCGTCGGCATCGCCGGCGGCTACTTCTTCAACGTGATCCTGCAGGGCGGTACCCCGGGCGCCTACCTGGCGTCCTTCTCGGCCCTCGCCCAGTTGCCCGACCTCTACGTGGCCGAGATCAAGGCGGCGATCTTCGGTGTCATCGCCGGCGTCGTCGCGGCCTACAAGGGCCTGCACCCCGGTGCCGGACCGAAGGGGGTCGGCGAGGCCGTCAACCAGACCGTCGTCATCACCTTCCTTCTGTTGTTCTTCGCGAACCTGATCCTGACGATGGTGTACCTGCAGATCGTTCCGGCGAAGGGATCCTGACTCGATGACAATCGCAAAGGGCCGCGGAGACGTCATCTGGCTCCGCGGGCGCAGAATCGTGCGCGCTCCTCTCGACATGCTGGATCGGGCAGGCGACCAGATGTCGTTCTACGCGCGGGCCATCGCGTGGACCCCGCGCACCCTCGTCCACTACCGCAAGGAGGTGCTGCGGCTGCTCGCCGAGGTCACCTTCGGCAGCGGCGCGCTCGCCGTCATCGGCGGCACCATCGGTGTCATCGCCATGATGTCCGGTTTCACCGGCGTCGTCGTGGGTCTGCAGGGCTACGCCGCCCTCGAGCAGCTCGGCTCCTCGGTGCTCACCGGCTTCCTGTCGGCGTACGTCAACACGCGTGAACTCGCCCCGATCGTCGCGGCCCTGGCGCTGTCGGCGACGGTGGGCTGTGGCTTCACCGCCCAGCTCGGTGCGATGCGGATCAGCGAGGAGATCGACGCGCTCGAGGTGATGGCGGTGCCGTCGGTGCCGTTCCTCGTCACCTCCCGGATGATCGCCGGTTTCGTCGCCGTCATCCCGCTGTACATCATCGGCCTGCTCGCCGCGTACCTCGCGACACGCGTGATCAGCACCCTGTTCAACGGGCAGTCGTCGGGTTCGTACGACCACTACTTCAATCTGTTCCTGCCGCCCGAGGACGTGCTGTACTCCTTCGGGAAGGTCCTCGTCTTCGCCTTCTTCCTGATCCTCATCCACTGCTACTACGGCTTCAACGCCAGCGGGGGACCCGCGGGCGTCGGCGTGGCCGTCGGCCGTGCGGTGCGCACCGCGATCGTCACGATCGCCGTGCTCGACTTCTTCCTCAGCCTCGCCATCTGGGGCACCACCACGACCGTGAGGGTGGCCGGATGAACCCGACTCCCTCGACCCTCAAGCGGAGGGTTCTCGGCCTGCTGTTCTTCGTCGTGCTGGGTCTGTTCCTGTTCGTCACCATCGCGATGTACAACAAGACGTTCAAGAAGGTCGTCGAGGTGGACCTCGTGACCGACGAGGTCGGCAACGCGCTGCCGATGAACGCGGACGTGAAGGTGCGCGGACTGATCGTCGGCGAGGTCCGCGGCACGTCGGCCGAGAGCGGGACGGTGACCGCACATCTCGCGCTCGAACCGGACAAGGCCGGCCTGATCCCCGCGAACGCGACCGCACAGCTGCTGCCGAAGACGTTGTTCGGGGAGCGTTACGTCTCGCTGATCCTCCCGGACCGGCCGGCGCGCCCGATCCAGGCGGGGGACACCCTGATGCAGGACACGAGCGCCGAGACCGTCGAACTCGGCGAGGTGCTCGACGGGCTGCTGCCCCTGCTCGAGGCCATCCCACCGCAGGATCTCGCGAACACCCTCGGCGCCCTGGCCCAGGGCCTGAGCGGCCGCGGCGAGACCCTCGGGCAGACCGTGGACCGGCTCGAGCAGGTGTTCCGCGAGGTGAACGTGGAGCTCCCGGCCGTGCAGGAGGACCTGCGCGGGCTCGCGGACTTCTCCCAGACCTACTCCGACGCCGCGCCCGATCTGATCAGCGCCCTCGACAACCTGCGCACCACCGGCAACACCGTGGTGGAACAGGAGAACCAGCTCGAGACTCTGCTGGTCACGGCGACGGGGGCGTCGTCGGCGACCGCCGGGCTGCTCGAGCAGAACGCCGGCTCGATCATCAGCATCGCCGCCGACTCCAAGCAGGCCCTGCAGTTGCTGGCCCGGTACTCGCCGTCGTACCCGTGCATGCTGAAGGGCTTCGCCGACGCGGCACCCGCGGCTGCGGGGGTGCTCGCGGCCGACGATCCGTTCCCCGGCGTGCGGGCGAGCGTCCAGTTCGTCAATCCGAAGGGCCGGTACCTGCCGAACCAGGACGAGCCGCGCCTGCTCGACGTCCGCGGCCCCACCTGCTACGACAACGTCACGGCCCCGGGCCGGTTCTTCCCGCAGTACCCCGGCGGTTCGATCAACGACGGCTCCTACCAGGTGCCGTCCCGCAACCCGGGCCCGGAGACCATGTCGTACTTCCCGGCCCCCGAGGGGTCCGGGGTGCCGGACGACGTCGGTGAGCTGATCGGGACGACCCCGGCGACGACGCAGGTCTCGTACACCGGGTCGCGGGCCGAGCAGGACGCCCTCGGCGTCGTGTACGCGGAGGCGACGGGCATCGCGCCCGAGGACGTGCCGACCTGGACGACGCGCCTGGGCGCGCCCGCACTGCGTGGAACGGAGGTGAGCTTCCGATGAGAGGCCTGGCAGCACCGCTGATCAAGCTGATCGTCTTCGCCGTGGTCACGATCCTCGCCACCGGAATGCTCGCGGCGACCATCGCGAGCCTCGGCGGCGGCGGAGGCACGAAATTCCACGCGATCTTCACGGACGTGACGTCGCTCAACGAGGGCGACGACATCCGAATCGCCGGCGTCCGCGTCGGCCAGGTCGAGAAGATCGAGATCGTCGACCGGCGCGAGGCGCGCGTGACGTTCTCGATGTCCGACCGGGACTGGCTGCCCGCCGCGACGACCGCGACGATCCGCTACCGGACGCTCGTCGGCCAGCGCTACATCGCCCTCGACCAGGGCGAGGGCATGCAGGGGATGAAGCTGACCGGCGGCGACACCATCCCGCTGGAGCGCACCAAGCCGGCCGTGAACCTGACCACCCTGTTCAACGGGTTCCGGCCCCTGTTCCAGACCCTGAGCGCCGAGGACGTCAACACGCTGTCGTCGCAGATAGTCCAGGTGTTCCAGGGCGAGGCCGGAACCATCGACGACCTGGTGCGCACGACGGCGAGCCTGACCAACACGATCGCCGACAAGGACCGGGTCATCGGTGCGGTCATCGACAACCTGAACTCGGTGCTCACCAACATCAACGAGCGGGACGATCAGCTCGACTCGTTGCTCGTCAACACGCAGGCGCTGGTCAGCGGGCTGGCCGCCGACCGCGACACGGTGGGTGCGGCCGTGCAGTCGCTGGCCGGGCTGACGGACGCGACGGCCGATCTGCTCGAGCCGACCCGGCCGGCCATCGCCGGCTCCGTCACAGCGGTGCAGCAGCTCGGGGCGAACCTGAACAGCAACCGCGACGCGGTCGACGAGGTCCTCGCCACCCTTCCGGTCAAGCTCGAGAAGCTGGGCCGGGTCGCGAGCTACGGGTCGTGGTTCCAGTTCTACCTGTGCGGCATCGACGTGATCGCCGGC
This sequence comes from Rhodococcus sp. M8, assembly GCF_015654185.1. Taxonomy (NCBI): domain Bacteria; kingdom Bacillati; phylum Actinomycetota; class Actinomycetes; order Mycobacteriales; family Nocardiaceae; genus Rhodococcus; species Rhodococcus sp. M8. The sequence continues at coordinate 1,973,333 of NZ_CP064065.1, read as the reverse complement.
CCGGGTTCGGTTCCGTACCTGAACCTGCCGACCGGCCTGCCCACGGTGAACCAGCCGATCTACACCAACGCCGCCAAGCGGTGCACGCAGGACGGGATGCAGGAGTTGCAGGGACGATGAGCAGACGTCGCAGTCCGGCCGTGTCCGGCGCCCTCGGGATTCTCGTGGTCCTGCTGGCCACCCTGTCGGCGTTCTTCCTGGATTCGCTGCCGATCATCGGGGCCGGCGCCACCTACCGCGCGGAGTTCACCGAGGCGGCCGGCCTCAAGCCCACCAACGAGGTGCGCATCGCCGGAGTCAAGGTCGGTCAGGTCACCGACATCGAGCTCGACGGGGACCGGGTGCTCGTGTCGTTCAAGGTCAAGGACGCCTGGCTCGGCAACGACACCTCGGCCTCGATCCAGATCAAGACGATCCTCGGCCAGAAGTACCTCGCCCTCGAGCCGCGGGGCACCGAGGTGCTCGACCCGGATGATCGGATCCCGTTGTCGCGCACCGTAGCCCCGTACGACGTGATCGAGGCGTTCTCGTCCGCGGCCACCACCCTGGGCGAGATCGACTCGGAACAGCTGGCCACGAGCTTCGACACGCTCTCGGAGGCGTTCTCGCAGACACCGGACGACATCCGGGCCTCGCTCGACGGAGTCACCCGGCTCTCGCAGACCGTTGCGAGCCGGGACCAGGAGCTCAAACGGCTGCTCGAGGCGACCGGCCGGACCTCGCAGATCCTCGCCGACCGCAACGCGGAGTTCAACCGGCTGATCAGCGACGGCGCCCTGCTGATCGCAGAACTCAACAACCGGCAGCAGGCCATCTCGCAGCTGCTGACGGGCACGCAGCGGCTGTCTGCCGAGCTGACCGGTCTGGTCCGCGACAACGAGGCGACGATCGGCCCGGCGCTCGACCAGCTCCGGGGAGTGGTGCAGATCCTGCAGGACCGCAACGACGATCTGGACCGCGCGATGAAGCTGTACGAGCCGTTCGTCCGGCTGTACTCGAATGTCGTCGGCAACGGCCGCTGGTTCGACCAGGTCGTCGTGAACCTCATTCCGCCCGGATTGCCGGAGATCCCCGGATACCGCGATCCGGTTCGCACGTTGGGAGAGAACTGATGTCGCATGCCGAGTCCGGTGGCGGCTCACGGCGCGGCCCGATGGTGCTGCTGATCGCCGCGATCACCGCGGCCGTGGTACTGATCGCCGGTGTGCTGTGGTGGGTCTTCAACCGCATGGGAACCACCGAGATCACGGCCTACTTCGACAAGGCCGTCGGGGTGTACGAGGGGTCCGGTGTCCGGGTCCTCGGCGTCGAGGTCGGCAAGGTCACCGCGGTCGTCCCCGAAGGGGACCAGGTGCGGGTGGACATGCGGGTCGACCGCGGCGTCGACATCCCCGCCGACGCCAAGGCCGTGCAGATCACCCCGTCGGTCGTCGCGGACCGCTACGTGCAGCTCGCCCCGGTGTACACCGGCGGCGAGACGATGGCCGACGGCGCCGTCATCCCGCGGGAACGGACCGCCACCCCGGTGGAGGTGGATCAGCTGTACGCCAGCGTCGACGAGCTGTCGCGGGCGCTCGGTCCCGAGGGTGCCAACAAGGACGGCGCCCTGACGCGCTTCGTGGAGACCGGCGCCGAGAATCTCGAAGGCAACGGTGCCGCGCTCGGCCAGACCATCGAGCAGCTCTCCGCCGCGTCGCGCACGCTCAACGAGTCGCGCGGCGACCTGTTCGGCACCATCGAGAACCTGCAGATCTTCGTGTCCGCGCTGGCGGCTAACGATCAGCAGGTGCGCGAGTTCAACGCGCAGTTGTCGGACCTGTCGGGCTATCTGGCCGGCGAGCGGGAGAATCTCGGGCTCGCGCTGAACCAGCTGTCGGAGTCGCTCGGGGTGGTCGCGCAGTTCGTCAACGACAATCAGGCGGCGTTGAAGGACAACGTGGACGCTCTGGTCCCGGTGACGAACAACCTTGCCGCCAACCGGGATTCACTGGTGAACTCGCTGACCCTGCTGCCCCTGGCGGTGAGCAACCTCGTCAACTCCTACGACGCGGAGTCCGGGTCGCTCGCCTCCCGCCTGGTGGTGACCGATCTGCAGGATCCGGCGGGCGTGATGTGCAAGCTCATCGACCTCGGTCGGCTCGTGCCGGGTGACCCGAGGTTCGAGCAGCTCGGCCGGCAGATGCAGCCGCTGATCGATCAGTGTTCCGGCCTCGCCGAGCAGATCACCAACGACGTCCGGACGCCGGATCTGATCCTGCCGTTCGGCGTCCTGAGCGGCGAGAACATCCAGCGCCGGGTGGTTCCCGGCACGGTGCCCGGTGTCGAGTCACCGCGCCTGGACCTGGAGAGGGGCGGACAGTGAGACGCTCGGCGATTCTCGGTGCCGGGGCCTGCGTGACGGCCCTGGCGGTGTCGGGGTGCGGCGGGGCCGCGAGCCTCCCCCTGCCCGGTGGTGCGGACGTCGGGTCCGACCCGATCCACGTGACCGTGCAGTTCGACGACGTGCTCGACCTCGTGCCGCAGTCCACCGTCAAGGTGGACGGCGTGCCCGTCGGCCGGGTGGAGACGGTCTCCGTCGGTCCCGACGGGTGGACCGCCGACGTCGGGATCGTGGTCGACTCGGCAGTGGAGCTGCCGGCCAACGCGTATGCCGCGGTGGAACAGACCAGTCTGCTGGGCGAGAAGTTCGTCCAGCTCAGTCCGCCGCCGAGCGACCCGTCGCGCGAACTGCTCGCCGACGGCGACGTCATTCCGCTGGACCGGACCCGGCACGCCACGGAACTCGAGCCCGTGCTCGGCGCCCTCTCGCTGCTGCTCAACGGCGGCGGCGTCGGCCAGCTGCAGCCGGTGGTCGAGGAGCTGTCCACCGCGTTCGAGGGCCGGGAAGGCACCACGAAGAGCCTTCTGCAACAGGCGGATCGGCTCATCGACGGTCTCAACCAGCAGCGCGACGACATCACCCGCGCCCTCGACGGCCTCGATGTGCTCACCGTCCGGGTCGCGGAACAGAACGACCGCATCGCGGCGATCCTCGACGACCTGCCGGTGGCCACCGCGGTGCTCGAACAGCAGCGGCCCCAGCTGACCGAACTGCTCGGTCAGCTCGACCGCCTGGGGACGGTGGGCACCGACGTGCTCGACCAGTCCAAGGAGGACCTCATCGCCGACCTGCTGGCCCTGCGCCCCACCCTGCAGCAGCTCGCCGCTTCCGGCGACGATCTGGTGAAGGCGCTGCCGTTCATCCCGACGGTGCCGTTCCCCGACGGGGTCGAGAAGATCGCCCTCGGTGGCTCGGTCAACCTGTTCCTCGCCGTGGACCTGCAGATCGGGGACGCGCTGGCCTCGCTCGGCGTCGGTCAGGGCGAGCCGGTCTACCGGCAGCCGAAGTTCGGCGAGCCCAAGCCCGTCGTGGATCCGTCGAACCCGTACTACAACGGCAACGGGCCGAGGCCGGGCTGGCCGACGGTCTCGCTGCTGCCGGTGCTGCCGGCGCCGAAGCTGCCCGTGGGACTCGAACTGCCGCCGGGGGTGACGCTGCCCGGTCAGCCGGCCGCGGCGGCGGACACCGGCGACGACCCGGCGCCGGCCAATCCGCTGGAGGGCCTGTTGAACCAGCTCGGAGTCGGGGGAGGGCGATGATGAGATCGCGAATGCTGCGGATACAGCTGGTCGCGTTCGTGGTGATCGCGCTGCTCGGGGTGGTGTTCGTCGGCGCGCGGTACGTCCGCCTCGACAACCTGCTCGGGTTCGGGCAGTACACCGTCCACGCACGGTTCGCCGATTCGGGCGGCATCTTCACCAACGCCGAGGTCACCTACCGGGGCGTGCCGGTGGGGCGGGTCGGCGAGCTCGGCCTGACCGAGGACGGCATCGACGTCACGCTGCTCCTCGACAACGGCGGGCCGCAGATCCCCGCGTCCACCCGTGCCGTGGTGGCGAACCGGTCGGCGATCGGCGAGCAGTACGTCGATCTGCAACCGGATACCGACGAGGGCCCCTACCTCGAAGCGGGATCGGTCATCGGCCAGGACGCCACCGACGTGCCCGTGCCCGTGCAGGACCTGCTGGTGAGCACGAACGCGCTCGTCCGGTCGGTGCCGGTGGACTCGCTGCGCACGGTGGTGACCGAGCTGGGGGCGGCGTTCGACGGCCGCGGTGGCCAGCTGCAGACCCTCGTGGACTCCCTGGCCCAGCTCAGCGACGCCGGGGTGCAGTACCTGCCGCAGACGGTGTCGCTGATCCGCGACAGCCAAACGGTGCTCGACACCCAGTCGGTGCAGGCGTCGGCGATCCGGCAGTTCAGCGCGGATCTGGACCTGGTGACCGCGCAGCTGCGCGACAGCGACCCGGACGTCCGTCGCCTCCTCGAGACCGGGACGGCGGCGAGCGAGGAGCTCACGCAGCTGGTCGCGGATTCGGGCCCCGGCCTGACGGCGAACCTGACGAACCTGGCGCTGCTCGGCGACAAGCTCGGCCCGCAGGCCGTCGCGTTGCAGCCGCTGCTCGCGTTCCTGCCGGCCGTGGCGGCCAGCGCCGGGACGGTGGCGCCCGGCGACGGCACGGTCCGGCAGGGCATCCTGCTCGAGACGAACAACCCGCCGTCGTGCACCCTCGGGTACGAGGGCACTCAGGCGATCCTCGACGAGATGCAGCGCCGGGATCCCAACTTCGACGACACCCAACAGGACTTTCCGTTCAACACGGAGGCGTCCTGTGAGGCCCCGCAGGGCAGCGTCACCGGCGTGCGGAGCGCGAACCGGATCGTGTTCGCCGACCCGGCGACGATCCAGCCGTGGGACTTCACGCCGAAGCAGGATCCGGACAAGCTCAATCTGAATCCGATCGCGACGCAGCTCGCGCCGTTGCTCGGAGTCACCCCGAAGTAGGTAAGTAGGTTGGTGCAGTGACCGCAGACACGACGTCCCGTCCCCCGCAGACGGCGGGGGCGGGCGGCGACAAGATACGCAGGATCGTCCTGGCAGTGGTGAGCGTGCTGGCGGTGATCGCCCTCGTGGCGGCCGCCTGGTTCGGCTTCGGATGGGGGCGGGCCCTGCTCGCCGACCGCCCGACGGCCGATGCGCGGGACGCCGCCCTGTCCGGGGCGATGCAGGCCGCGATCAACCTCAACAGCGTCGACGCCGCCGACGTCGACCGGTCGATCGAGAACATGCGTTCGTCGATCACCGGTGAGGCCCTGAACAGCGACCTGGCCGCGACGGAGCAGCAGATCCGTCAGCAGGTGGCACAGACGGGCACGGGAATGTCGGCGAACGTGCTGTTCGGCTCCCTGACGGCGCTGGACACGGACGCGAACACGGCGAACGCCCTGATCGTCCTGGCGGTGAAGACCACCTGGCCCGACAACTTCGTCGAGAACAAGGTCACCGTGAACGTGGCGATGCGCAAGGACGGCGACATCTGGAAGGCGGAGACGATCCAGCCGCTGGACTCGGTGCAGCTCGGCGGCGGGCCCGTGGAAGGAGCGCAGCAACCCGCGCCGCCGGCCGATCCCGCGCCCGCCCCGGGCGCTCCTGCGCCTGCACCGGCCGATCCCGGATCCGCCGGAGGCGAGTGAGCCATGAAGGAGAGTGTGTAGTGCCCCCGCAGCGTCGCAAGCCCAATCCGATGGGTCCCCCGAGGGGCCGGCGGCCCAAGATCGCGGGAACGGGCCGGACCCCGGCCCCGGGCGGTGCCGCCCGCCCCGCGACTCCCGAGCCCGCGACGACCGAGCCCGCGACGACCGAGCCCGCGACGACCGAGCCCGCGACGACCGAGTCCGCGACCACCGGGCCCGCGACCACCGGGCCCGCGGTGACCGGGCCCGCGGTGACCGGGCCCGCGACGACCGGGTCCGAGCCGTCCGCGACCACCGCGCCACAGGCGCCCACACCGGCCCCGGTGGAGCCGGCCGGGAAAGCCCCCACGGCTTCCGGGTCCGAGACGGCCCGCAAGAGCGCTCCCGGCCTGCGCACGCCGGCACCGGTCGAGGACGCCGGAGCGGAGCGGGAGCCGGGGGAGCAGCCCGGCGGCACCGTCGCGCGCGGCAGCTGGCGCCCGGTGGCGATCCTCGGCGGTGCCGCGGTCGCACTCGGTGCGTTCGCCGCGGTCGCTGCCGCCCGTCCCGGTGCGACGGTGAGCAACGAGGCGTGGGTCGACAGCGCCGCGACGGCGGAGGTCACCGCTGCCGCCGGCCATGCGATCGAGACGATGCACGGCTACAACCACGAGACGATCGACCAGGACTTCGCCGAGATCCGCGAGGTCCTCACCCCGCCGATGCGGGAGGAGTTCGACCTGACCGCGGAGGTCACCAAGCAGGCCGCGGTGCAGACGCACACCGCGACGGAGGTGCGGATCGACCACATCGGTGCGTCGATGCTCGACGACGACCGCGCCGAGGTCGCGGCGTTCATCAGCGTCAGCGCGACGGGCGACGCGGTCGCCCAGGGCAGTGCGTCGGCGCCGCTGCTGGTGCGGATGGAGAGGATCGACGGCAAGTGGCTGGTCTCCGAGATCCGGGACCGGTGACGGACGTTCCGACGGGACAATCGGCCTGGTTGCTCTTGACGCGGGCGGCGTGAGCGGTCACTCTATCGGTACGCACGCACGAATACGCGTCCTGGGCGCCCGGGGTCGGGCGCTTCTTTTCGTGCCGTCGCTCGACATCTGCGACTTTTGGGTGTAAGTTCGGACTTTGCGCTGGCTGCCTCCTGTCCATCCTTCGACCGCATCGCCGGGAGCGTTGCCCTTCGGGGCTCGTTCCGCCGACTTCGTGGTGGGGTTGTCGTTCGGGTTGCGACCAGCGATAACGCCCCACATGAAGAAGCAGGTACAGCGGCGGTCGCACCGGTTGGAGCGGCCCGCGTGAGGTGCTGGAAGGACGCATCTTGGCAGTCTCTAGCCAGACCAAGGCAGTTGCCGGAATCCCCGGAGCCCCGAAGAGGGTGTCGTTCGCGAAGATTCGCGAACCTCTCGAAGTCCCTGGGCTCCTCGATCTACAGACAGATTCCTTCGAATGGCTGATCGGCTCGGAGCGCTGGCGCGCGCTCGCTGCCGAGCGCGGTGACGGCCCCGTCGTCGGTGGCCTCGAGGAGATCCTGGCGGAGCTCTCTCCGATCGAGGACTTCTCCGGGTCGATGTCCCTGTCCTTCTCCGATCCGCGCTTCGACGAGGTCAAGGCCTCGGTCGAGGAGTGCAAGGACAAGGACATGACGTACGCGGCGCCGCTGTTCGTCACTGCCGAGTTCATCAACAACAACACCGGCGAGATCAAGAGCCAGACGGTCTTCATGGGTGACTTCCCGATGATGACCGACAAGGGCACGTTCATCATCAACGGCACCGAGCGTGTCGTCGTCTCGCAGCTGGTGCGCTCCCCGGGCGTGTACTTCGACCGCGCGGTCGACAAGAGCACCGAGAAGGACCTGCACAGCGTCAAGGTGATCCCGGGCCGCGGCGCGTGGCTCGAGTTCGACGTCGACAAGCGCGACACCGTCGGCGTGCGGATCGACCGCAAGCGCCGCCAGCCGGTCACCGTGCTGCTCAAGGCCCTCGGTTGGACCAACGAGCAGATCGTCGAGCGCTTCGGCTTCTCCGAGATCATGATGTCCACCCTCGAGAAGGACAACACGGCCGGCACCGACGAGGCGCTGCTCGACATTTACCGCAAGCTGCGCCCGGGCGAGCCGCCCACCAAGGAGAGCGCGCAGACCCTGCTGGAGAACCTCTTCTTCAAGGACAAGCGCTACGACCTGGCGCGCGTGGGACGTTACAAGATCAACAAGAAGCTGGGCCTGAACGCCGGCCAGCCGATCGAGGCGTCGACCCTCACCGAGGAAGACATCGTCGCCACGATCGAGTACCTGGTGCGCCTGCACGCGAGCGAGACCACCATGACGGCGCCCGGCGGCGTCGAGGTTCCCGTCGAGGTCGACGACATCGACCACTTCGGCAACCGTCGCCTGCGCACCGTCGGCGAGCTCATCCAGAACCAGATCCGCGTCGGCCTGTCCCGCATGGAGCGCGTCGTCCGCGAGCGGATGACCACCCAGGACGTCGAGGCCATCACGCCGCAGACGCTGATCAACATCCGTCCCGTCGTGGCCGCGATCAAGGAGTTCTTCGGAACCTCCCAGCTGTCGCAGTTCATGGACCAGAACAACCCGCTGTCGGGCCTGACCCACAAGCGCCGCCTCTCGGCGCTCGGCCCCGGTGGTCTGTCCCGTGAGCGGGCCGGCCTCGAGGTCCGCGACGTCCACCACTCGCACTACGGCCGCATGTGCCCGATCGAGACGCCGGAAGGCCCGAACATCGGCCTGATCGGCTCCCTCTCGGTGTACGCGCGGGTCAACCCGTTCGGTTTCATCGAGACCCCGTACCGCAAGGTCGAGGGCGGCATCGTCACCGACCAGGTCGACTACCTGACCGCCGACGAGGAGGACCGCCACGTCGTGGCGCAGGCCAACTCGCCGGTCGACGCCGACGGCCGCTTCACCGAGGAGCGCGTCCTCGTCCGCAAGAAGGGCGGCGAGGTCGAGTTCGTCGCGGCGACCGAGGTCGACTACATGGACGTCTCGCCGCGGCAGATGGTGTCGGTGGCCACGGCCATGATCCCGTTCCTCGAGCACGACGACGCCAACCGTGCCCTCATGGGTGCGAACATGCAGCGTCAGGCCGTGCCGCTGGTGCGCAACGAGGCCCCGGTCGTCGGTACCGGCATGGAGCTGCGTGCCGCCGTCGATGCCGGCGACGTCGTCGTCACCGAGAAGTCGGGCGTGATCGAGGAGGTCTCGGCCGACTTCATCACCGTGATGGCCGACGACGGCACCCGTCGCACCTACCGGCTGCGCAAGTTCGACCGCTCGAACCAGGGCACCTGCTCGAACCAGCGGCCGATCGTGGACGAGGGCCAGCGCGTCGAGTCCGGCCAGGTCCTCGCCGACGGCCCCTGCACCGAGAACGGTGAGATGGCGCTCGGCAAGAACCTGCTCGTGGCGATCATGCCGTGGGAAGGCCACAACTACGAGGACGCGATCATCCTGTCGCAGCGCCTCGTGGAGGAGGACGTGCTCACCTCGATCCACATCGAGGAGCACGAGATCGACGCCCGCGACACCAAGCTCGGTGCCGAGGAGATCACCCGCGACATCCCCAACGTCTCCGACGAGGTCCTCGCGGACCTCGACGAGCGCGGCATCGTGCGCATCGGTGCCGAGGTGCGCGACGGCGACATCCTCGTCGGCAAGGTCACCCCGAAGGGCGAGACCGAGCTGACCCCCGAGGAGCGGCTGCTGCGCGCGATCTTCGGCGAGAAGGCCCGCGAGGTGCGCGACACGTCGCTGAAGGTGCCGCACGGCGAGACCGGCAAGGTCATCGGCGTCCGCGTGTTCTCGCGCGAGGACGACGACGATCTGCCCCCGGGTGTCAACGAGCTGGTCCGCGTGTACGTGGCGCAGAAGCGCAAGATCCAGGACGGCGACAAGCTCGCCGGCCGGCACGGCAACAAGGGCGTCATCGGCAAGATCCTCCCGCAGGAGGACATGCCGTTCCTGCCCGACGGCACCCCGGTCGACATCATCCTCAACACCCACGGTGTTCCGCGTCGTATGAACATCGGCCAGATCCTCGAGACGCATCTCGGCTGGATCGGCAAGGCCGGCTGGAACGTCCAGGTGGCCGGGGACGGCGAGCGTCCGGAGTGGGCGAAGAACCTGTCCGACGACATGCTCGCCGCCGAGCCGAACACCAACATCGCCACCCCGGTGTTCGACGGTGCCCGCGAGGACGAGCTGACGGGCCTGCTGGGCTCCACGCTGCCGAACCGCGACGGCGAGGTCATGGTCGGCCCCGACGGCAAGGCGACGCTGTTCGACGGTCGCTCCGGCGAGCCGTTCCCGTACCCGGTGTCGGTCGGCTACATGTACATCATCAAGCTGCACCACCTGGTCGACGACAAGATCCACGCGCGTTCGACCGGCCCGTACTCGATGATCACCCAGCAGCCGCTCGGTGGTAAGGCGCAGTTCGGTGGCCAGCGCTTCGGTGAGATGGAGTGCTGGGCCATGCAGGCCTACGGTGCGGCGTACACGCTGCAGGAGCTGCTCACCATCAAGTCGGACGACGTGGTGGGCCGCGTGAAGGTCTACGAGGCCATCGTGAAGGGCGAGAACATCCCGGAGCCGGGCATCCCCGAGTCCTTCAAGGTGCTCCTCAAGGAGCTCCAGTCGCTGTGCCTGAACGTGGAGGTGCTGTCCAGCGACGGCGCGGCCATCGCGATGGCCGACGGCGACGACGAGGACCTCGAGCGGGCGGCGGCCAACCTGGGCATCAACCTTTCCCGCAACGAGTCGGCCACGGTCGACGACCTCGCGAACTAGGAGCCGACCCGATGAGATACGCCCCGCTCAGCCGGCGCGTATCTCATCGGGCCCCGGCAGCGATAGCGACAACTAGCAGCAACAAAACCCGTAAAGGGGAAAGGAAGTTACGTGCTCGACGTCAACTTCTTCGATGAACTCCGCATCGGCCTGGCCACTGCGGAGGACATCCGCAACTGGTCGTACGGCGAGGTCAAGAAGCCGGAGACCATCAACTACCGCACGCTCAAGCCCGAGAAGGACGGCCTCTTCTGCGAGAAGATCTTCGGCCCCACCCGGGACTGGGAGTGCTACTGCGGCAAGTACAAGCGTGTCCGCTTCAAGGGCATCATCTGTGAGCGCTGCGGCGTCGAGGTCACTCGCGCCAAGGTGCGTCGTGAGCGCATGGGCCACATCGAGCTCGCCGCGCCGGTCACGCACATCTGGTACTTCAAGGGTGTGCCGAGCCGCCTCGGCTACCTGCTCGACCTGGCGCCGAAGGATCTCGAGAAGATCATCTACTTCGCCGCGTACGTCATCACGGCGGTGGACGACGAGCTGCGCCACAACGAGCTCTCGACCCTCGAGGCCGAGATGGAGGTCGAGAAGAAGTCCGTCGCCGATCAGCGCGACGCCGACCTCGAGGCCCGCGCGCAGAAGCTCGAGGCCGACCTGGCCGAGCTCGAGGCGGAGGGTGCCAAGTCCGACGTCCGCCGCAAGGTCAAGGACGGCGGCGAGCGCGAGATGCGTCAGCTGCGCGACCGCGCCCAGCGTGAGCTGGACCGGCTCGAGGAGATCTGGAACACCTTCACCAAGCTCAAGCCGAAGGACCTGATCGTCGACGAGCTGCTCTACCGCGAGCTGCAGGACCGCTACGGCGAGTACTTCACCGGCGCGATGGGTGCCGAGTCGATCCAGAAGCTCATCGAGAACTTCGACATCGACGCCGAGGCCGAGTCGCTGCGCGAGACCATCCGCAGCGGCAAGGGCCAGAAGAAGCTGCGCGCCCTGAAGCGACTGAAGGTCGTCGCGGCGTTCCAGCAGTCCGGTAACTCGCCCATGGGCATGGTTCTCGATGCGGTGCCGGTGATCCCGCCGGAGCTGCGTCCGATGGTGCAGCTCGACGGTGGCCGCTTCGCGACCTCCGACCTGAACGACCTGTACCGCCGCGTCATCAACCGCAACAACCGCCTCAAGCGACTGATCGACCTCGGCGCCCCCGAGATCATCGTCAACAACGAGAAGCGGATGCTGCAGGAGTCCGTGGACGCGTTGTTCGACAACGGCCGTCGTGGCCGGCCGGTCACCGGCCCGGGCAACCGTCCGCTGAAGTCGCTGTCCGACCTCCTCAAGGGCAAGCAGGGCCGGTTCCGTCAGAACCTGCTCGGCAAGCGCGTCGACTACTCCGGCCGTTCGGTCATCGTCGTCGGCCCGCAGCTCAAGCTGCACCAGTGCGGTCTGCCGAAGCTGATGGCGCTCGAGCTGTTCAAGCCGTTCGTGATGAAGCGCCTGGTCGACCTGAACCACGCGCAGAACATCAAGTCCGCGAAGCGCATGGTCGAGCGGCAGCGCCCGCAGGTGTGGGACGTCCTCGAAGAGGTCATCAACGAGCACCCCGTGCTGCTCAACCGTGCTCCCACGCTGCACCGCCTCGGTATCCAGGCGTTCGAGCCGCAGCTCGTCGAGGGCAAGGCCATCCAGCTGCACCCGCTCGTGTGTGAGGCGTTCAACGCCGACTTCGACGGTGACCAGATGGCCGTGCACCTGCCGCTGTCCGCGGAGGCGCAGGCCGAGGCCCGCGTGCTGATGCTGTCGTCGAACAACATCCTGTCGCCGGCGTCGGGTCGTCCGCTCGCCATGCCGCGTCTGGACATGGTGACCGGTCTGTTCCACCTGACCCGCCTGGTCGAGGACGCGCCGGGCGCGTACCGGCCGGCCACCGACGACGAGCCGGAGCAGGGCGTGTACTCGTCCCCGGCCGAGGCCATCATGGCCGTCGACCGCGGCGTGCTCTCGGTGCAGGCCCCGATCAAGGTGCGCCTGACGCGGCAGCGCCCGCCGAAGGACGTCGAGGCCGAGCTGTTCCCCGACGGCTGGAACTACGGTGACGGCTGGACCGTGCAGACCACGCTCGGTCGCGTGCTGTTCAACGAGCTGCTGCCGGTGAACTACGGCTTCGTCAACGACGTCATGCCGAAGAAGCGTCAGGCCGCGATCATCAACGATCTGGCCGAGCGTTACCCGATGATCGTCGTCGCGCAGACCGTCGACAAGCTCAAGGACGCCGGCTTCTACTGGGCCACTCGTTCGGGTGTCACCGTGTCGATGGCCGACGTGCTGGTGCCGCCGGAGAAGAAGGAGATCCTCGAGCGCTACGAAGCGTCCGCGGATCAGCTCGAGCGCAAGTTCGCTCGTGGTGCCCTCTCGAAGGAGGAGCGGCGCGACTCGCTCGTCAAGCTGTGGCAGGAGGCGACCGAAGAGGTCGGTCAGGCCATGGAGGCGCACTACCCGGACGACAACCCGATCCCGACGATCGTGAAGTCCGGCGCCGCGGGCAACATGACCCAGATCCGCTCGCTCGCGGGCATGAAGGGTCTGGTGACGAACCCGAAGGGTGAGTTCATCCCGCGCCCGATCAAGTCCTCGTTCCGTGAGGGCCTGACCGTGCTCGAGTACTTCATCAACACCCACGGTGCCCGTAAGGGTCTGGCCGACACCGCGCTCCGTACCGCCGACTCGGGTTACCTGACCCGTCGTCTGGTCGACGTGTCGCAGGACGTCATCGTCCGCGAGACCGACTGCGGCACCCCGCGCGGTATCGAGATGGTCATCGCCGAGCCCGAGCGCGACGGCGCGGGCAACGAGACCGGCCGCCTGGTGCGCGACGCCCACATCGAGACCAGCACGTACGCCCGTACGCTGGCCACCGATGCGGTCGACGCGGACGGCAACGTCGTCGTCACCCGGGGCAGCGACCTCGGCGACCCGGCGATCGAGGCCCTGCTGGCCGCCGGCATCCGGAAGGTCAAGGTCCGCTCCGTGCTGACCTGCGACACCGGCACCGGCGTGTGCGCCACCTGCTACGGCCGCTCGATGGCGACCGGCAAGCTCGTCGACATCGGCGAGGCCGTCGGTATCGTCGCCGCGCAGTCGATCGGTGAGCCCGGTACGCAGCTGACGATGCGTACGTTCCACCAGGGTGGCGTCGGTGAGGACATCACCGGCGGTCTGCCGCGAGTGCAGGAGCTGTTCGAGGCCCGCGTCCCGAAGGGCAAGGCGCCCATCGCCGACGTCTCCGGCCGCGTGCGCCTCGAGGACGACGACCGCTTCTACAAGATCACCATCGTCCCGGACGACGGCGGCGAGGAGGTCGTGTACGACAAGCTGTCGAAGCGTCAGCGTCTGCACGTGATCCGCAAGGCGAACGGCACCGAGGGCATCCTCGCCGACGGCGACCACGTGGAGGTCGGTCAGCAGCTCCTCGAGGGTGCTGCCGATCCGCACGAGGTGCTGCGTGTCATGGGTCCGCGTCAGGTGCAGGTCCACCTCGTGAACGAGGTTCAGGAGGTGTACCGCAGCCAGGGTGTGTCGATCCACGACAAGCACATCGAGGTCATCGTGCGCCAGATGCTGCGTCGCGTCACGATCATCGACTCGGGTTCGACGGAGTTCCTGCCCGGTTCGCTGGTCGAGCGCAGCGAGTTCGAGGCCTCCAACCGGCGGGTCGTCGCCGAGGGCGGCGAGCCGGCTGCCGGTCGTCCCGTGCTCATGGGTATCACCAAGGCGTCGCTGGCCACCGATTCGTGGCTGTCGGCGGCGTCGTTCCAGGAGACCACTCGCGTGCTGACCGACGCGGCGATCAACTGCCGCTCGGACAAGCTGATCGGTCTGAAGGAGAACGTGATCATCGGCAAGCTGATCCCGGCCGGCACCGGCATCAACCGGTACCGGAACATCCAGGTGCAGCCGACCGAGGAGGCCCGCGCGGCCGCGTACGCGATCCCGTCGTACGAGGATCAGTACTACTCGCCGGAGGGCTTCGGCCAGAACACCGGCGCTGCGGTTCCGCTCGACGATTACGGTTACTCCAGCGACTACCGGTAGATCCGTCGCCGCGGCCGGGAAACCGGCTGCGGCCCGGCTCTCTGCCGTGGCCACGAAGGTCCCGCCCTCTTCTCTTCGGGGGCGGGGCCTTCCTGGTTTCCGGGGTGGGCGTCACGGCCGCGCCGGTCGTCGGCTAGTTTGGGTAGGCACTCCTAACAACCCGAAGGGAACGCCTGTGCCGTCGACCCGAATCCCGAGGCTGCTCGCCGCAGCCGGACTCGCTCTCACGTTCGTCCTGACCGCGTGCTCGTCGGGGAGCGACGAGGCCGGCGAGTCGTCGTCCGCGGCCGGAGGCGCGTTCCCGGTCACGATCGAACACGCCCTCGGCAGCACGACGCTCGACGGCGAACCCGAGCGGGTGGTCACGTGGGGCTTCGGCAGCACCGACGCCGCGCTCGCGCTCGGCGTCGTGCCCGTTGCCATCCCGGCCCAGTCCTACGGCGGCGACGCGCAGGGGGTGCTGCCGTGGATCGGGGACCGGCTCGCCGAGCTGGGCGCCGAGACACCGGCCGTCCTGCCGAACGACGGCACGGACGTGCCGGTGGAGCAGATCGCGGCGGCGCGGCCGGACGTCATTCTCGCCAACTACTCCGGGCTCACCCGGGAGCAGTACGAGACGCTGAGCCGGATCGCGCCGACCGTCGCGTACCCGGACGAGCCGTGGGCCACCCCGTGGCGCGACGTCGTCGCCACCGTCGGGCAGGCGCTCGGCAGATCCGGCGAGGCGGACCGGCTGATCGCCGACACCGAGGCCACCATCGCGGAGAAGGCGGCAGCCTATCCGCAGCTGCGGGGCAGGACCGTCGCCGCGGTCTGGGACACCGGCGACACCTTCTACGTCTACAAGCCGGCCGACTCGCGCGTGGAGTTCCTCACCGACCTCGGTCTGGTGAGCGCACCCAGCGTGGCCGAGCTGAGCACCGACGAGTCCAGCTTCTACTTCACCCTCAGCTTCGAGGAGGCCGGCAAGCTCACCAGCGACATCCTGCTCTCCTACGCCGACGACACCGCGGCCCAGGAGCGCACGCTCGCCCAGCCGTGGGCGCGGACCATGGGGCAGGTGACCGACGGTCGGGTCGCGAAGGTCAACGGCACCGAGCTCATCGCCGCTGTGTCGCCGCCGACCGTGCTGTCGCTGACGTGGGGCATCGACGCCTATCTCGAGGCGCTCGCCGCCGCGGCCGAATAGGGCGATTCCCGGTCGGCGTCCCGGTCAGCGCGGGATGTGGAAGTCGACCAGGGCCGCACCACGCGGGCCCAGGTCGTGCCACGGCCCCCGCACCGCCAGCACCGCCACCGCGGAGGTCGGGAACTTCTCGATGATCTGACGGGCGGCATCCGAGTCGTGGTCGTCCGAGAGCAGCAGCGTCGTCGCGGACAGGACGGGCTCGTGGCCCACCACGAGCAGGGTCGACACGTCGTCCGGGACCTGGCGGATCGCGTCGACGATCTTCCCCGGCGTGGCCTCGTAGAGGTCGTCGAGGATCTCCGTGGGGACCTCGACGGCGGCCTCCGCCAGGGTCTTGCGGGCGCGCGTCGCGCTCGAGCACAGCACGGCGTCGATCGGGGGCTGGTGGGCCCGCAGCCAGCGTCCGGCGAGGCCGGCCTCGCGTCGTCCCCGTGGGGCGAGGGGGCGCTCGTGATCGGCGACGCCGTCCGGGTACGCGGACTTCCCGTGCCGCAACAGGATCAGGGTGCGGGTCATGGGTTCACCCTAGGTGGTCAGGGTCACCGGCGGCCGACGCGTGCCACCGCGCGCACCTCGTCGCCGACCGTGAACCACAGGGTCAGCGCGTCGGTCTCGTGACGGGCGCGCAGGACCAGCGCGTCGCCGGCGACGACCGGCCGAAGGTGCTCGATCACCGCACGGTACGGCGCGGTCTGCAGCTCCGGCCGGCCGGCCAGGTGCTCCTCGATGCCGTGCCAGTAGGCGGCGTTGTTGACGTGGTCGAACGGGTCGATGTCGGTGGCCCGTAGCGGGAAGGCCGTGCCGGCGTCGGCGTCGTCGGACGGCGTGGGCGGCAGCCATGCCCGCCATCGCAGCCGGGTGTCCTCCGCATGGCGGGCCATGTGCTCCCAGAGCCGGTCGCTGATCCGGGCCGGCATCCCGTTGGTGGGCCCGATGTTGATCCAGAACGCCGAGGTGTCGATCAGGGCGTCGCCGGTGCCGTCGAGCCGCACGCGGACGTTGGCCCATCGCGTGGACAAGGCGTCGCACCACCGGCGCAGTTCGAGTTGTTCGCGGAAGCGGGCCGGCCGGTGCACGTCGACGACGGTGCGGCGCACGATCCACAGCGGGTCGGTGGCGGTGGCGTCGACGGCGTCGAGGTTGTCGGTGCCGATGTCCTGCAGGTAGCGGGCCACGCCGTCGAGACGGAGCCGTTCCCGGTTGTCGACGTCGCCGGTGCGCACCGTGCGCGTGGACCGGAACGCGTCGTCGGGCGGGGGAGCGGCCCCGAGGGGCTGCGCCAGCGCGTCCTCCGCCGCGGACTTCTCCGGTGCCGGTTTCGCGGCCGTGTCCGAACCCATTCGTCCCCCTGCTCGTCGTCGGCCCCTGCCGATTCTGACAGCTGCGGGGCAGGGCTGCAGCGAATCTTGCGAGGGGCGAGACATCGAGGCTACAGTGGAGTTAACTGTTACCGGATGTCACATGAAATCCGGTCCCGGCTCTTCGAGGACACGACATGGCCTATGTGATCACCCAGACGTGCTGCAACGACGCGAGCTGCGTCGCCGTGTGCCCGGTGAACTGCATCCATCCCACGCCCGAGGAGCGGGAGTTCGCGCAGACCGAGATGCTGCACATCGACCCGCAGGCCTGCATCGACTGCGGCGCGTGCGCGGACGCATGCCCGGTCGAGGCGATCTTCCCGGAGGACCGGCTCACCGAGGCTCAGGCCCGGTTCAAGGACATCAACGCCGACTACTACACGGCGCACCCGATGCCCGAGAACTGGATCCCGCTGACACCCGTCCCGGCCCCGCCGCGGGGGCAGGGCACCCTGCGCGTGGCGGTCGTCGGTGCCGGTCCGGCGGCCTGTTACGCCGCGCAGGAACTGCTCGAGCGCTCGAACGTCGAGGTGGACATGTTCGACCGGCTCCCCACCCCCTGGGGACTCGTCCGCAGCGGTGTCGCACCCGACCACCCCGGTACCAAGGCCGTCACCGAGTCGTTCGAATGGTCGTTCCGCCGCGACGCGTTCGCCCTGCACCTCGACGTCGAGGTCGGCCGCGACATCGACCACGCCGAGCTGCTCGCCCATCACCACGCCGTCGTCTACGCGACCGGGGCGTCCGCCGACCGCAACCTCGGCATCGCCGGCGAGGACCTTCCCGGCAGCCACGCCGCCACCGAGTTCGTCGCCTGGTACAACGGCCACCCCGACTACGCCGACCGGGTCTTCGACCTGTCCGGCGAACGCGCGGTCGTGGTCGGCAACGGCAACGTCGCCCTCGACGTCGCTCGCATCCTCACCATGGACGTCGACGAGCTGGCCCGCACCGACATCGCCGATCACGCCCTCGAGGCGCTGCGCCGGAGCAACATCCGCGAGGTCGTCCTGCTGGGCCGCCGGGGTCCGGCCCAGGCGGCCTACAGCAACCCCGAGTTCCTCGCCCTCGGCGATCTGAACGGCGTCGACGTCGTCGTCGACGAGACCGAGCTCGAGCTCGATCCCGCCAGCGCGGCGCTCGCCGCCGCCGACCCGGCGGTCGCGATGCGCATGCGGCTCGCGCGCGAGTACGCGCGCCGCGAGCCCCGGCCGGGGAACAAGCGCATCGTGTTCCGCTATCTCGTGTCGCCCACCGAGATCGAGGGCACCGAACGGGTCACCGGACTGCGCGCGGTACGCAACGACCTGATCGCCGGCGACGACGGTGCGCTCGTCGCCCGGCCCGCCGGGCAGGCCCTGCACCTCGACGCGCAGCTGGTGCTGCGCTCGATCGGCTACCGCGGGGTCCCCCTCCCGGGAGTGCCGTTCGACGAGCGACGGGGAATCGTCCCCAACGAGGGCGGGCGGGTCACCGCCGCCGGACCCGGCGTGTACGTCACCGGGTGGATCAAGCGCGGTCCGAGCGGCGTGATCGGAACCAACAAGGCGTGCGCCAAGGAGACGGTCGCGGCCCTGCTCGCCGACTTCGACGCCGGCCGGCTCGCGCGTCCGGCCGGTGGCCGGCGGGAACTCGATCGCCTGCTCGGGCAGCGGCGGCCCACCCGGGTGGGCCTGAGCGGATGGCACGAGATCGACGGGGCCGAGCGGGCGGCCGGCCGCGCCGCCGGCCGGGCGCGCGTCAAGCTGACCGACCGCGCCCGCCTCACGGAGACCGCGGCCGGGCGCCCGCGGCCGGGGCGAAGCCTGCTGCGTCTGGTGCGCCGATAATCGGTTGGGGCTCCGCCTGCGTCGGGACTAGTATCTTTCGGCGGTGCCCGGCACCGCCCGCGGCGACGTCCGCCGGGGGAGCGCAGGCCGGGATGTCGATCCGCCGCGCTGTCGGGGCGCGCGCTGGTCGCCGGGCACGTCGAGGGTGACACGCGGCTCGCGCCGAGATCGTCGTCGCCGCCCGGTACGACGTGGTGCCCGGCCCCCTCGATCCCATCCTGGCAGGTCTGCCTGCCATCGCGCCTCGAGAGGACCGACCCATGACAGCCCCCCATGCGGGCCCGGCCGCCGCGCCGGCGAGCGACAAGCTCGACGCGGCAGTTCTGAAGATCGCGTCGGTGGTGGTGCTCGGCGCCATCATGTCGATCCTCGACGTGACGGTCGTCTCCGTCGCCGTGCCGACGTTCATGGAGGACTTCGACTCCAGCTACGCGACCGTCGCGTGGACGATGACCGCCTACACGCTGGCGCTGGCCAGCGTGATTCCGCTCACGGGCTGGGCCGCGGACCGGTTCGGCACCAAACGGCTGTACCTCGCCGCCCTCGTCCTGTTCGTCGCCGGGTCCGTGCTGTGCAGCATGGCGTGGGACATCACGTCGCTCATCGGGTTCCGCGTGGTGCAGGGCCTGGGCGGCGGCATGCTCATGCCGCTGGGCATGACGATCATGACCCACGCCGCGGGACCGCACCGGGTCGGCCGCGTGATGGCGGTGCTCGGCATCCCGATGCTGCTGGGCCCGATCGGGGGCCCGATCCTCGGCGGCTGGCTGATCGACACCGCCAGCTGGCACTGGATCTTCCTGATCAACCTGCCCATCGGCGTCGTGGCCCTCGTCGCCTCCGTGCTGATCCTGCCGAAGGACCGCCCCAGCCGGTCCGAGTCCTTCGACTTCGTCGGCATGGCGCTCCTGTCGCCGGGTCTGGCGCTGTTCCTGTTCGGCGTCTCGTCCATCCCGGAGGTCGGCACCGTCGCCGCGACGCGGGTCCTCGTGCCGGGCGCGATCGGCGCCGCGCTGATCGTCGCGTTCGTGTTCCACGCCCTGCGTGCCCGGAACCCGCTCATCGACCTGTACCTGTTCCGCAACCGCCAACTGACGTTCGCGGTGCTCACCATGTCGGTGTTCGCGATCGCGTTCTTCGGCGCAGGACTGCTGTTCCCCAGCTACTTCCTCCAGGTGCGGGGCGAGTCGACCCTGGCGGCGGGCATCCTGCTCGCGCCGCAGGGCCTCGGCGCCATGCTCACCATGCCGGTCGCCGGCCGGCTCGTCGACCGGATCGGACCCGGGAAGATCGTGCTCGTCGGCCTGACCCTCGTCACGCTCGGCATGGCCGTCTTCACGCAGGTGGGCACGGACACGTCGTACGTGCTGCTGCTCGGTGCGCTGTTCGTCATGGGCATGGGCATGGGTGCCACGATGATGCCGACGATGACGGCCGCGCTGCAGACGCTGACCCATCAGAGCGTGGCCCGCGGGTCGACGCTGATGAACATCGTCCAGCAGGCCGCCGGCTCCGTGGGCACCGCGACCATGTCGGTGATCCTGAGCAGCCGCCTGGCGACCCCGGCGGGGGTGCCCGAGGGCGGCGGGCAGATGGACCCGGCAGCTCTGGAACAGCTGCCCGCACCGATGCAGGAGTCGATCCTCACCTCGCTCGCGGACGCGTTCGCGACCACGTTCCTCGTCGCGACCGTCCTCATGGCCCTCGCGGTGATCCCGGCGCTGTTCCTGCCGCGTACGCGCGTCAAGCATCCGGCCGGGGAGGGACTGCAGCCGGTGGCCGTCCACTAGCCGGCCGTCCGAGGGGGCCGTGACGTACGTCGCGGCCCCCTCTCCGTGTCTGCGGCTAACCTCGTTCCGGCAGCACGACGGCGACCCGAACGGACGACCCAATGAGCATCGAACCCACCCACCGAGGCCCCGCCGCGACGGACGAGGCACCCGGACAGCCGCGTCTGTGCCGGCGCGCCCTCTTCGGCGGTGCCGGTGCGGTCGCGGCCGCCGCAGTCCTGTCCGCGTGCGGTGCCGAGGCCGACCAGGGTGGCGCCGACGGCACCTCCGCCGCACCGACCACGCCGCCTGAGCCCGGTCCGGACGCCGCGGTCGTGGCTGCCGCGGCCGACATCCCGGTGGGCAGCGGCGTCCTGTTCGCCGACAAGCGTCTCGTGGTGACGCAACCCGTCGCCGGGGACTACCGGGCGTTCGTCGCGCTGTGCACCCACTCGGGCTGCAACATCACCGGCGTCGAGGCCGACGAGATCGTCTGCGACTGTCACGGCAGCCGGTTCCGTCTGGACGGGACCGTGAGCAAGGGTCCCGCCCGCAAGCCGCTCAAGGCACGTCCGGCCGCGGCCCGCGGTGCGGACGTCGTCGTCGACTGATGCGGGCGATTCGCTGAGCGGGCGGGCGGCGGCGGAGTAGATTCGACCGCGACATCATCATTGAAGTGCGGACCGGCGAGGGGACCCGATGGTGCGCAGGGGGCCGTTGATCACGTTGGCGGCGGTGGTGGTGCTCGCCGCGGTCCTGCTCGCGGTCAACGTCTCCAAGGAGGACGGCGGCCCCACGCCGCCCGCCCCCGGGCCGGCCGCCACGTCCGCGCCGGCCCCCACCACGACGGCTGCGCCCTCGACCGCCGTGGCCTTCCCCGCGCAGGCCACCTACGTCGCGCAGATCCCCGTCGCCACCGGAACCCTCACGCTCGCGATCGCCGTCGAGGGCGAGGACGCCGTCGCGTACGCGTGCGACGGCAGCGCAGTCGAGTCCTGGCTGTCCGGCGACGCCGAGGACGGCAGGCTCGAGCTCGAGGGCCGCGACGATGCCCGCCTCGACGGCGAGTTCGACGGCACGACGGTGCGCGGCACCCTGTGGCTCGGTGACCGGAGCTGGACCTTCGACGCCGCGCCGGCCGAACCCCCGGCCGGCCTCTACCTCGCGAACGTGGGCGACGTCCGGGCCAGCTGGATCGTCACGCAGGACGGGACGGTCACCGGTGTGCGCCGCGCCGGCGACGGCGGCACCGCGCCCGCCCCGGCCCTGGCGCCGGACGGGACGGCGGTCGTCGACGGGGTGGTCGTGACCGCCGACCCGGTGTCCGGCAGTGACACATTCTGACGGTGCCACCGCGCGGTGACACCGGGAGGAGGACGGATGAGCACACCGCAGGTCCATCCCGTCGCACCGCCGCGAACGGCCCCCGTCGTGGTCGCGTTCCTGGTGGGTGCCCTCGTCGCGGTCGGGCTCGGTGTGTACGGCAGTGTGCACGAGCCGACCTTCTTCTCGATCAACGTCGCCGGGTTCTCCAGTCCGACCGCCGTCAAGGCCTGGCTGGCGACCCTCGCCGGCGTGCTCGCACTGGTTCAGCTCGCCTCGGCGGCCGTGATGTACGGACGGATGCCGGGACTGCGGGCGCCGAGCTGGATCGGGACCCTGCACGTGTGGTCGGGCCGCCTCGCGGTGCTGGCCACCGTCCCCGTCGCGGTGCACTGCCTGTACGCGCTCGGTTTTCGCACCGGCGAGCCGCGGGTGCTGTGGCACTCGCTCGCCGGATGCCTCTTCTACGGGGCGTTCGTGGCCAAGATGCTGCTGCTGAGCCGGCGAGGCCTGCCGGGATGGGCGGTTCCGGTGGCCGGCGGCGCCCTGTTCACGGCGATCGTGGTCGTGTGGTCGACCTCGGCGCTGTACTTCTTCCGCACGACGGGCCTCACGTTCTGACGGCCCACCCCTACTGTCTTTCCCACCCCTACTGTCCCTCCCGTGATCGGAGCCGGAAAATGGATCTCGAGCAGTTTCCCGTCAGCCGTCGTTCGGTGCTCCTGGGTGCCGGCGTTGCCGCCGTCGCCGCCACGGCGGCCTGCAGCACCTACGGCGACGAGCCGGCCTCCGGGCAGACCTCCGCGGCGGAGGACGCCGGCACCGGGGCGGCCGCGGGACAGCCCCTCGCGGCCGTCGCCGACATTCCCGTGGGCGGGGGACGGATCTTCCCCGATCAGAAGGTCGTGGTGACCCAGCCGGCCGCGGGCGAGGTGCTCGCGTTCAGCGCGATCTGCACCCATCAGGGCTGCACGGTCGCGGCCGTGCAGGACGGCACGATCAACTGTCCCTGCCACGGCAGTCGTTTCAACCTCGACGGCACCGTCGCGAACGGACCCGCCGCGCGTCCTCTCGAAAGCAGGGCCGTCACCGTCGAGAACGGCGAGATCACCCTCGCCTGACCGGGTTCGCCGTCCCACCTCGACGGTCTCATCGGACGGCACCGGGATAGGGTCGACGGCGTGACCAGACCTCTGCGCGACTGGCGGCCGCGGGCGTTGCGTGAAGGCGCCGAACCCGACGCCCGCTTCACCCTCGCGAACGAACGCACGTTCCTCGCGTGGATCCGCACCGCGCTCGGCGTCATCGCGGCGGCCGTCGCGCTCGAGACCTTCGCCGGCGACGTCGTGGGGCCGGTGGTGCGGACCACGCTGTCGTGCACGTTGCTGGTGTTCTCCGCGCTCCTGGTGATCGCCGCCCTGCGGCGCTGGCTGCAGATCGAGGCCGCGATGCGCACCGAACGTCCCCTGCCGCCGCCGCGGATCGCCTTCCTGCTCGCGGCGATGCTGGCGGTCGGGGCCGTGGCCCTCGCCGCGGCCCTCCTGATATGACCGCGCCGCCGCGTTCGGGCCGACGATGAGACACGACGATCCGGGCCTGCAGCCCGAGCGCACCACGCTCGCGTGGCTGCGCACGGCGACCGGGCTGGGAGCGGTGGTCCTGCTGTTCCTGCGCCTGGCGCCCGGCCCGGCGCCCGTGGTGGTGGTGATCGGCCTGCTGTGCCTGGTGCCGGCGCTCGTGCTGCTCGTGACGAGCGGGCGCGAGCACCGGGCGCGCGTGAGGCGCTTCATCGAGGGCCGCGCGAGGCATCACTGGTGGCGCAACATCGTCCTGACCGTCACGGTCGTCGTTCTGGCCCTCGCCGCCGCCACGCTCATCGTCACGTCGCAGGCGTGACCGCCGCACCGTCGCCGTTCCAGCCGGGCTGGACGATCTACTCCTGTGTCAATCGGGCGCGGAGCCGTGGAAGGCCCACGCCCGGGCGGTCAGCGCGATCCGACCGGCTCGGTCGCGGCGCAGTCGGGCATCGAGTACCGTCCGCAGTTCGGCTCGGCGCCGTGCCGGCAGCGACATGCAATATCCGGGGGCGGGTCCCTGACCGCCGAGGAACGGCGCCCAGAAATCGTCGAAGTCGGCGAACACGGTGGGAACCTCGAGCGGCTGGATCCGCACCCCGGTGAGACCTGCAGACGCGAGCAGGTCGTGGAGGGGATCGGGCCGGCAGAGCGGGAAGCGGACACCCTCGTCCCGGTCCCGCGCCGCCTCGTCCAGTTCGACGGCCGCATCCCAGAAGGCGCGAATCATCTCCATGCCCTCGGCGTAGTCCCACACGTAGCCGCCGATCGTCCCGCCCGCTCGGGTGACGCGGCGCATCTCGACAAGACCCTCGATCGGATCGGGAAGAAAGTTGAGGACCAATCCGGATACGACGCGGTCGAACTCGCCGTCCACGGCCGGGATCGCCGCAGCGGTACCCGGCCGGACCTCGAAGCGGGGATCGTCGACCGTAGTGCGGGCCGCCGCGGCGAAGCCCTCGGAAGGTTCGACCCCGACGACCCGGGACGGTTCCTCGGCGACAAGGACGGCGTGTGCGAGAGCGCCGGTCCCGCACCCCACATCGCACCACGCGGCGCCCGCGCCGGCAGGGGGCAGCCATTGCAGGAACTTCGAGGCGACCGGGCGGCTCCAGCGACCTACATAGCGCTCGTACGCCGCGGCGATCTCCCAGGCGTCGGCGGTGTGATCCGTCATCGCGGTCTTCCTCTCTCCGGTCCCCGGTCAGTCGACCTGTCCGGGCCGGCGCCGTTGCCTACGAACCGGATCCGGGCTCACGGCCGGAACGGCGGTCGAGGTCGATCACCCGGGCCCCGCCCTGCGCCGCGGCCACCCGTGTCTCGGTGCCGTCCTCGGTCACGGCGACGATCTCGCACCGGCACAGCGCCTGTCGCCGGCTCGAGTCGACGACCGTCGCCGCGGCCCGCAGCAGCGTGCCGCGGCCCGGGCGCAGGTAGTCGATCGTGAACCCGGTGGTCACGATCGACGATCCGAGCACGGTTCCCGCCGCGAAGGTCAGGGAGTTGTCCGCGGCGTAGGCCAGCACGCCGCCGTGCACGAACCCGAACTGCTGCAGCAACTCCGGACGCAGCGGGATCTCGAGCACCGCGCGGCCCGGCTCGTACGCGGTGACCCGGGCGCCGACCAGCACGCTGAACGGTTGGGCCGCGAGCACCGCCGCCGCGTCGTCCACCCCTCGAAGTTCCACGGCCTGCAGTCTGCCCCACACCGCCGGGTCGTGGGCGGACATATCATTCGCGCATGACGCGGTCACCTCATTCGCCGACGGTTCGCTGGCCGGACCTCGCCGCTCTGGAGCTGCTCGTCGGCATCGACGACCACGGCGGCCTCGGCGCGGCCGCCCGGGCCGCCGGCGTCGCGCAGCCCAATGCCAGCCGGGCGGTGCGCCGCCTCGAGAAGCAGCTGGGGACCGTGCTCGTGCGCCGGGGGCGGGCTGGTTCCGCGCTCACCCCGGAGGGCACCGTGGTCGCGCACTGGGCGCGGCAGACCCTCGCCGACGCCCGTCGCCTGCTCGACGCCGCCGCGGCGTTGAGTGCCGACCGGCAGGCCGAGCTGACCGTGGCGGCCAGCATGACGGTCGCCGAACACCTCATCCCGCGCTGGCTGGGCCGCTTCCGCGGGCTCCGGGACGACGTGCAGATCCAGCTGCAGGTCCACAACTCGCGGCAGGTCTGCGACGCGGTCGCGGAGGGCCGGTGCCACGTCGGGTTCGTCGAGGCTCCCACCGTCCCACCGGGACTGCACAGCACCCCCGTGGCGCGGGACCGGCTGGTGGTGGTCGTCACGCCGGCGCACCCGTGGGCGCGGCGCCGGCGTCCGCTCACCGTCGCCGAACTGGCGGCGACGCCGCTCGTCGTGCGCGAGGAGGGCTCCGGGACGCGGCACACGCTGGATCTGGCCCTCCGGGAGTTCGCGCGGCCGGCGCCGCTGCTCGAGCTCGGCAGCGGCGCCGCGGTGCGCACCGCGGCCCTCGGCGGCGTCGGCCCGGCCGTGCTCAGCACCCTCGCCGTGGCCGATCACCTCGCGTCCGGCGAATTGCGGACCGTCGAGGTCGAGGACCTGGATCTGGCCCGCACGTTGCGGGCGGTGTGGCGCCCACCCCGTAAGCTCGCCGGCCCGGCCGGGGACCTGGTGCGGATGATCATCCGCGGCGCCTGATCGCGTACCGGTCGTCGCAATCGGCCCGAATCCGGCGCTCGGTGCGTCATCATGATCGTCGAGGACGCTGCTCGCCGGGGGTACGAGCGAACGCGGCGGGCGCCGAGCCGGCACCGGGAGTGGGACATGGACGCATCGCGGTACGACGGGTCGCGGCCGTGACGGCCGTCGAGGTCGATCGCAGCCCCCGGCGATCCGGGGCCGTCCTCGCGACGTTGATCCTGGTCGCCGCCGTCGCGAACCTCAATCTCTCGGTTGCCAACATCGCACTGCCGGCGATCGGCCGGGCCTTCGACGCGAGCCAGACGGAACTGAACCTGGTCGCCGTCGGGTATTCGCTGGGCCTGGCCGCGTCGGTGCTGTACCTGGGGGCGATCGGCGACCGCTACGGGCGCAAGCAGCTGCTCGTGCTCGGCGTCGCGCTGTCGATACCCGCGTGTCTGGTGGCGGCCTTCGCGCCGAGCGTCGAGGTGCTGTTCGCGGCCCGGCTGGCCGGTGGTCTCGCCGCGGGGCTGGCGTATCCCACCACGCTGGCGCTGATCACCGCGCTGTGGTCGGGAGCCTCGCGGACCCGCGCGATCGCGTTGTGGTCGGCGACCGGCGGTGCGGTCGCTGCGCTCGGACCGCTGCTGTCCGGCCTGCTCCTGGAGTACTTCTACTGGGGCTCGGCCTTTCTGATCACCGTGCCGCTCGCCGCCGTCGCCCTCGTGGCGGCGGCCGTGCTGATTCCCGCGCACGTCAACGAGACCTCCGGGCCGGTCGATCATGTCGGCGGTGTCGTGTCGGTGCTGTTCGTGGCGGCGCTCGTCCTGACGGTCAACCTCGCACCCGAGAGCGGCCGAGGCACGGCGGCGCTCGTCTGCGCCGCCGTCACCGCCGTGGCGGGCGCGGTATTCGTGTGGCGGCAGCGGCGGGTGCCCGAGCCGCTGTTCGACCTGAAGGTGGCCGCGCGGCCGACGTTCTGGGTGGCAGCGGTGGCGGGCATCATCGTGTTCGGCACCCTGATGGGGACGATGTTCGTCGGTCAGCAGTTCCTGCAGAACGTGCTGGGCTACTCCACGCTCGCCGCCGGGTCGACGATCCTTCCGGCCGCCGCGTGCATGCTCGTGGTGGCTCCGTACTCGGCCCGGATGGTGGAGAGCCGGGGTGCGCGCACCACCCTGCTGCTCGGCTACGCGTTCATCCTCCTCGGGCTCGCGGTCGCGCTGACGATGTGGGACGAGACCTCCAGTTACTGGCAGATCGCGCTCGCGTACGGCCTCGTGGGGATCGGGGTCGGTTTCGCCGGCACGCCCGCCTCCCGCTCGCTGACCGGCTCGGTCCCGGTGACCCGGGCCGGGATGGCGTCGGCAACGGCCGACCTGCAACGCGATCTGGGCGGGGCCGTGATGCAGTCCATCCTCGGGGCGTTGCTCACCGCCGGATACGTTTCGTCGATCTCGGCGGCGATCGCCTCGTCGCCGGAGGCGGACGAGATCAGCGACCAGACGCAGGCCGCGCTGACCAAGTCGTTCGCGAGCGCCGCCGACCTCGCCGAGCGGTACCCGCAGTACGCCGACGCCATCATGTCCGCCGCGCGCACCGCGTTCCTGGACGGGGACACGAAGGCGTATGCCGCCGCCATTCTCGTCGTCGCCGCCGGTGCGGTCCTGGTGTTCTTCGCCTTCCCGAAGCGCGACGCCGAAAGACGGCTCCTCGCGTCGTACCGCGCGCAGGACGAACGCGCCGAGCCGGCGGAGGACGAGCGGCAGGGGGCCGCGCCCGGGGACACGGACGGCTAGCGTTGGTCGCCGCTGCCGCGCAGGGCGCCGACGCCGGCGACGATCACCAGCGCGATGCCTATCGCCGCGACGGGCTGGACCCACTGGCCGAGCACCAGCGCGCCCGCCAGGGCCGCCGCCGCCGGTTCGAGAGCGATGAGGATCGCGAACACGTTCTTCGGCAGCTCGCGCAGCGCCCGCATCTCGAGGCTGTAGGGGACCACGGAGGACAGCAGGGCCACCGCCGCTCCGGCGGCCAGGATCGCGGGATCGGCCAGGCCGGCGCCGGCGGTCCCGAGGCCGAGGGGCAGCACGAGCGCCGCGGCGACGGTGGTGGCGACGGTCAGGCCCGCCGCGCCGGAGACGGTGGTGGCCACGTGCGAGCCCGCGACGATGTACCAGGCCCAGCCGGCGGCGGCGAGCAGCGCGAAACCGACCCCGGCCGGGTCGAGGGCGCCGCCGTCCCCGCCGAGGCCGCGTGCCCCGAGGAGCACCACCCCGGCCAGGGCGAGCGCCACCCACAGCGCGTCCCGCGGGCGGCGGGAGAGGACCGCGGCGAGGGCGAGCGGTCCGAGGAACTCGATGGTGACCGCCGCCGCGAGCGGCAGCCGGGCGATCGCCACATAGAAGAAGCCGTTCATCGCGGCCAGGCTCGCCCCGAGCGCGACCACGCCGCGCCACTGCGCCGGGCGCCAGTGCCGCACCGACGGCCGCACCACCGCCCACAGGATCACCGCGGCGAGCGTCAGCCGCAGCGTGACCGTGCCGAGGGCACCGACGTCGTCGAACAGGGTGCTGGCGAAGGCCGCGCCGAACTGCAGGGAGAGCACCGAGCCGAGCACGGCCGCGACGGGCACGGTCCGGCTGCCGCCCCGTGGCGCCGGTGCTGTGCCGCTCATCCGTCCTCCGAGGCCTGGGGGATCCGCCGTCCCGCGTGCGACGAATGTTGCCGCACGGGAGCACGATCGGCAGCACGCGCCACCTCAACCAGAAAAACAATCACGAGTGCTTGATTTTTTGCGCCCCGGGTGTGACTCTGGTCGCATGACGGAGCTACAACCGCTTCTCGACGACCTGCGTGCCGAGGGCGAGTCCCTCGACGCCCTCGTCGCGGACCTCCCGGACGAGCGCTGGGCGACCCCGACCCCCGCCGAAGACTGGACCATCGCCCACCAGATCGGACACCTGCTGTGGACCGATCGCGCCGCCCTCACCGCCGTCGAAGACCCGGAGGCGTTCGTCGCCGGGCTCGGCGAGATCACCGATCCGGACGGGTTCGTCGACGACGGGGCGCGGGCACAGGCCCGCCGCCCCCCGGCCGAGTTGCTCGCCGACTGGCGTGCCGCCCGCCGCGCCCTCGCCGACGCCCTCGCGGCCGTCCCCGCCGGAACCAAGATCGTCTGGTACGGCCCGCCGATGAGTGCGGCCTCCATGGCGACGGCACGGCTGATGGAGACCTGGGCCCACGGCGGCGACGTGGCCGACGCGCTCGGCGTCACCCGCCCGCCCACGCACCGGCTGCGCCACATCGCCCATCTCGGCGTCCGCACCCGCGACTTCGCCTTCGCCGTGCACGGCCGCACCCCGCCTGCCGAGCCGTTCCGCGTCCGCCTCACCGCCCCCGACGGGCAGGAGTGGACCTGGGGGCCCGACGCCGCCACCCAGACAGTCACCGGATCCGCCCTCGACTTCTGCCGGCTGGTGACCCAGCGGATCCACCGGGCCGACACCGACCTCGTCGCCACCAGACCCGACGCCGAGGCGTGGCTCGGCCTCGCGCAGGCGTTCGCCGGACCGCCCGGCGGCGGCCGCGCCCCGGAAGGAGCCACCGCGTGAGCGCCCCCACGGCCGGACGTGCGGTGCGCATCGGGAACTGCTCCGGCTTCTACGGCGACCGGCTCGCGGCCATGCGCGAGATGCTCGAGGGCGGGGAACTCGACTACCTGACCGGTGACTACCTCGCCGAGCTGACCATGCTGATCCTCGGCCGGGACCGGATGAAGGACCCGGCGCTCGGCTACGCCAAGACGTTCCTGCGCCAGCTCGAGGACTGCCTCGGGCTCGCTGTCGACAAGGGCGTGCGGATCGTCGCCAACGCCGGCGGACTCAATCCCGCCGGGCTGGCGACGGCCGTGCGCGAGCTTGCCGGCCGGCTCGGACTCGACGTCACCGTCGCGTACGTCGAGGGCGACGACCTGATCGCCCGCGCCGCCGAACTCGGCCTGGCCGCCGATCCGCCGCCGCTGACCGCGAACGCCTACCTCGGGGCGTGGGGCATCGCCGAGTGTCTCACCGCCGGCGCCGATATCGTCGTCACCGGCCGTGTCACCGACGCCTCCGTGATCGCCGGCCCGGCCGCCGCCCACTTCGGCTGGGCCCGGGACGATTTCGATG
Source organism: Rhodococcus sp. M8 (assembly GCF_015654185.1). Classification (NCBI taxonomy): domain Bacteria; kingdom Bacillati; phylum Actinomycetota; class Actinomycetes; order Mycobacteriales; family Nocardiaceae; genus Rhodococcus; species Rhodococcus sp. M8. The sequence continues at coordinate 1,943,016 of NZ_CP064065.1, read as the reverse complement.
CCCTGGCCGGTGCGGTCGCGGCGGGCCACGTGATCGAGTGCGGTACCCAGGCCACCGGCGGCAACTACGCGTTCTTCACCGAGATCGCCGACCTCGACCGGCCCGGCTTCCCGATCGCCGAGATCGATGCCGACGGCAGCTCCACCATCACCAAGCACCCCGGCACCGGCGGCGCGGTCACCGTCGGCACCGTGACCGCCCAGCTGCTGTACGAGGTGACCGGTGGCCGCTACGCCGGACCCGACGTGACGACGCGCCTCGACTCCGTCCGGCTCACCCAGGACGGACCGGACCGGGTCCGCATCACCGGGGTCCGCGGTGAGGCGCCCCCGCCGACGCTGAAGGTCTCCCTCAACGCTCTCGCCGGATTCCGGAACGAAGCGGTGTTCGTCCTCACCGGACTCGACATCGAGGCCAAGGCGGCGCTGGTGCGCCGGCAGATGGAGGCGAGCCTGCCCGCGCGTCCGGCCGAGCTCGAGTGGACCCTCGCCCGCACCGACCATCCGGACGCCGACACGGAGGAGGCGGCCAGCGCCCTGCTGCGCTGCACCGTCCGCGACCGCGACCCGCAGGTCGTCGGCCGCGCCTTCTCCGCGGTCGCCGTCGAGTACGCGCTTGCCAGCTACCCCGGCTTCTCGCTGACCGCTCCGCCCGGCAACGGCCAGCCGTACGCCGTGTTCACGCCCGGCTACGTCGACGCCGCCGAGGTGCCGCACACCGCGGTCCTGCCCGACGGCAGCCGCGTCCCGATCCCGCCCGTCACCCCGACGCGCCCACTCGAACCCGTCGCCGAGCCCGAGCTGCCCGCGCCGCTCCCCGCGGGGCCCACCCGGCACGCGCCGCTCGGGCTCGTCGCCGGCGCCCGCAGCGGCGACAAGGGCGGCGACGCGAATGTGGGGGTGTGGGTGCGCACCGACGACCAGTGGCGCTGGCTGGTGCACACCCTCACCGTCGACGCGCTGAAAACCCTTCTGCCCGAGTCGAAGAACCTCGTCGTGACCCGCCACGTGCTGCCGAACCTGCGGTCGGTGAACTTTGTGATCGAGGGCATCCTCGGCCGCGGCGTCGCCTCACAGGCCCGCTTCGACCCGCAGGCCAAGGGCCTCGGCGAGTGGCTGCGCAGCAGATACCTCTACATCCCCGAGACCCTCCTGGAGGACCCCGAGATGGAGAACCCCGAGATGGAGAACCCCGAGTGAGCATCTGGGACACCCCCGAACGCCGCGACCTGCGCTCGACCGTCCACTCCTTCGTCCAGCGCGAGGTCCTGCCGCACCTCGCCGCGTGGGAGCGCGACGGCGAACTGCCCCGCGAACTGCACAAGAAGGCCGCCGCCCTCGGGCTTCTCGGCGCCGGATTCCCCGAGGCCGTCGGGGGGTCCGGCGGCGACGCGGCGGACACTCTCACCGTGTGCGAGGCATTCCACGAGGCCGGCGCCTCCGGTGGTGCCTTCGCCTCCCTGTTCACCTGCGGCATCGCCCTGCCGCACCTCGTCGCCGCCGGCGACGAGGTGCAGATCGCGAAGTGGGTCGAGCCGACCCTCGCGGGCGCGCTCATCGGCTCCCTCGCGATCACCGAACCCGGCGGCGGCTCCGACGTGGGGCACCTGACCACCACCGCCGTCCGCGACGGCGACCACTACGTCGTCAACGGCGCCAAGACCTACATCACCTCCGGCTGCCGCGCGGACTTCGTGGTGACCGCCGTGCGCACCGGCGGCAGCGAACGTCCCGGCGCTGCCGGGATCTCGCTGCTGGTGATCGAGAAGGGCGCCGAAGGATTCACCGTCTCGCGCAAGCTCGACAAGATGGGCTGGCGTGCCTCCGACACCGCCGAACTGTCCTTCGTCGACGTGCGCGTGCCCGTCGAGAATCTCGTCGGCACCGAGAACAGCGGCTTCGCGCAAATCGCCCAGGCCTTCGTCTCGGAGCGGATTGCCCTTGCGGCCCAAGCCTATTCGAGCGCACAGCGGTGTCTGGACCTCACCGTGGCGTGGTGCCGCGACCGCGAGACGTTCGGCCGGCCGCTGATCTCCCGGCAGTCGGTGCAGCGCACCCTCGCCGAGATGGCCCGGCGCGTCGACGTCGCGCGCGTGTACGGCCGGCGGGTCGTCGAGCGAGCCCTCGTCGGCGACGGCGACCTCGTCGCCGAGGTGTGCTTCGCCAAGAACACCGCCGTCGAGGCCGGCGAATGGGTCGCGAACCAGGCCGTGCAGCTGTTCGGCGGACTCGGCTACATGGCCGAGTCCGAGATCGAACGGCAGTACCGCGACATGCGCATCCTCGGCATCGGCGGCGGCACCACCGAGATTCTCACCGAGCTCGCGGCGAAACGATTGGGGTACACCTCGTGAGCATCCTGCAGACGACCCTCGACCCGGCCTCGGCAGAGTACGCCGCCGCGGCCTCGGCGATGAGCGCCGAACTGGCCGCACTCGAGACCGAGCACGCCCAGGCCCTCGCCGGCGGCGGGGAGAAGTACGTCCGGCGCCACCACGAACGCGGCAAGCTGCTCCCGCGCGAACGCATCGAACTGCTGCTCGACCCGGATTCCCCGTTCCTCGAGCTGTCCCCGCTCGCGGCGTGGGGCACCGAGTTCCCGGTCGGCGGCAGCACCGTCACCGGGATCGGCGTCGTCGAGGGCGTCGAATGCCTGATCGTCGCCAACGACCCCACCGTCCGCGGCGGCACCAGCAACCCGTGGACCCTGCGGAAGGGGTTCCGCGCCAACGACATCGCGATGCAGAACCGGCTGCCGGTGATCTCCCTCGTCGAGTCGGGCGGCGCCGACCTGCCCACCCAGAAGGAGGTGTTCATCCCCGGCGGACGCATGTTCCGCGACCTGACGCAGCTGTCCGCCGCCGGCATCCCCACCATCGCGCTGGTGTTCGGCAACTCCACCGCGGGCGGCGCCTACATTCCCGGCATGTCGGATCACGTGGTGATGATCGAGAAGCGCTCGAAGGTGTTCCTCGCCGGACCGCCGCTGGTGAAGATGGCCACGGGCGAGGAATCCGACGACGAATCCCTCGGCGGCGCGGAGATGCACGCCCGCACCTCCGGGCTGGCCGACTACTACGCGGTCGACGAGCCCGATGCGATCCGGATCGGCCGGGGCATCGTCCGTCGCCTGAACTGGCGCAAGCAGGGCCCCGAACCCCACCCCGACGTGCGCGAACCGCGTTACGACCCCGAGGAACTGCTCGGAATCGTGCCCGCCGACCTCAAGGTGCCGTTCGACCCCCGCGAGGTGATCGCCCGCATCGTCGACGATTCCGACTTCGACGAGTTCAAGCCGCTCTACGGGTCGTCGCTCGTCACCGGCTGGGCCCGTCTGCACGGGTACCCGGTGGGCATCCTCGCCAACGCCCGCGGCGTGCTGTTCAGCGAGGAATCCCAGAAGGCCACCCAGTTCATCCAGCTCGCCAACCGCGCGAACACGCCACTGCTGTTCCTACACAACACCACCGGCTACATGGTCGGCCGCGAGTACGAGGAACGCGGCATGATCAAGCACGGCTCGATGATGATCAATGCCGTCTCCAACTCGACGGTGCCCCACATCTCGATCCTGCTCGGCGCCTCCTACGGGGCCGGCCACTACGGCATGTGCGGCCGAGCCTTCGACCCGCGGTTCCTGTTCGCCTGGCCCAGCGCCAAATCCGCGGTGATGGGCGGCGCCCAGCTCGCCGGTGTCATCTCCATCGTCGGACGCGCCGCCGCCCAGGCGCGCGGCCAGGCCTTCGACGAGGCCGCCGACGAGGCGATGCGTGCGGCGATCGAGAACCAGATCGAGGCGGAGTCGCTGCCGATGTTCCTGTCCGGCCGGCTCTACGACGACGGGGTCATCGACCCGCGCGACACCCGCACCGTGGTGGGGATGTGCCTGTCGGCCATCGCCAACGCGCCGATCGAGGGCACCGACAGCTTCGGTGTCTTCCGGATGTGAGGCAGCAGTGAACCACACCGATACCGTCACCACCGTGCTCGTCGCCAACCGCGGCGAGATCGCCCGCCGGGTGTTCGCCTCCTGCCGGCGCGCCGGCCTCGGCACCGTCGCGGTGTTCTCCGACGCGGACGCCGGCAGCCCCCACATCGCCGAGGCCGACGCCGCGGTGCGCCTGCCCGGCACCGCCCCCGCCGACACCTACCTGCGCGGCGAGGCGATCATCGCCGCCGCCCGCGCGGCGGGGGCCGACGCGATCCACCCGGGTTACGGGTTCCTCTCGGAGAACGCCGAATTCGCGCGGGCGGTCCTCGACGCGGGGTTGACCTGGATCGGGCCGGGCCCGGACTCGATCGCCCGGATGGGTTCGAAGGTCGAGGCCAAGAAGATCATGGCCGACGCCGGTGTGCCGGTGCTGGCCGAGCTGGACCCTGCCGCGGTGACCGAGGCCGACCTGCCCGTGCTGATCAAGGCGTCCGCCGGGGGCGGCGGCCGCGGCATGCGGGTGGTCCGCGACCTGGCCGAGCTGCCCGACCAGCTCGCCGCGGCCCGGCGCGAGGCGCAGTCCGCGTTCGGCGATCCGACGGTGTTCTGCGAGCGCTTCCTCGAAACGGGCCGGCACATCGAGGTGCAGGTCCTCGCGGACCGGCACGGGACCGTGTGGGCGGTGGGGGAGCGGGAGTGCTCGATCCAGCGCCGCCACCAGAAGGTGGTCGAGGAGGCGCCGTCGCCGCTCGTCGAGGCCACGCCCGGGATGCGGGAGCGGCTGTTCGCGGCGGCCCGGCGCGCCGCGCAGGCCATCGACTACGAGGGCGCGGGCACCGTCGAGTTCCTCGCGACCGGGGCGAGCGGAGCGACGGGGAATGTCACCGGGGCGAGCGGAGCGACGGGGAATGTCACCGGGGCGAGCGGAGCGACGGGGAATGTCACCGGGGCGAGCGGAGCGACGGGGAATGTCACCGGGGCGAGCGGAGCGACGGGGAATGTCACCGGGGCGAGCGGAGCGACGGGGAATGTCACCGGGGCGAGCGGAGCGACGGGGAATGTCACCGGGGTGAGCGAAGCGACGGGGAGCTCGGCGGACGGCGAGTTCTTCTTCCTCGAGATGAACACCCGCCTGCAGGTCGAGCACCCGGTCACCGAGTGCACCACCGGCCTCGACCTCGTCGACCTGCAGTTGCAGGTCGCCGCCGGCGCCCGCCTCGAGCCCGAACCCCCGCCGGCGAGCGGACATTCGATCGAGGTGCGGCTCTACGCGGAGGACCCGGCGCAGGACTGGCGGCCGCAGTCCGGCACGGTGCACCGTCTCGCGCTGCCCGGCCGCGTCGCCGCGTTCGAGGTGCTGCGCGAGCCCGGGCTGCGCCTGGACTCCGGCGTCGAGGACGGCTCGGCGGTGGGCGTGCACTACGACCCGATGCTCGCCAAGGTGATCTCGTACGCCCCGACCCGGGGCCGCGCGGCGCGGATGCTCGCGACGTCGCTGGCCCGCGCCGAGGTGCACGGCCTGCGCACCAACCGGGACCTGCTGGTGAACGTGCTGCGGCATCCCGAATTCCTCGCCGGCAACACCGACACCGCCTTCTTCGACACCCACGGGCTCGACACGCTCGCCGCGCCGCTCGCCGACGCCGGGGCCGAATCGCTGTCCGCGCTCGCCGCGGCCCTGGCGGACGCCGCCGCCCACCGCGCGGCCGCGACGGTCGCCCGCGGCCTGCCGAGCGGCTGGCGCAACCTGCCGTCGCAGCCGCAGGTCAAACGGTACGAGGGCGATCGCGGTGCACACGAGGTGCGGTACCGGCTCACCCGGTCCGGCCTGATCGCCGACGACCACCCCGGCGTCGTCCTCGTCGCGCACACCGAGCGCCGGGTGGTGCTCGCGATCGACGGCGTGCACCGGCAGTTCGACGTCGCGCGGTACGGCGACGCGGTGCATGTGGACTCGTCGCTCGGCCCGGTACGGCTGCGCGCGATCCCCCGGTTCGTCGAACCCTCCGCCCACGTCGCCGCGGGTTCGCTGCTCGCCCCGATGCCCGGCTCGGTGATCCGGATCGGGGCCGCGGTCGGCGATGCGGTCACCGCCGGGCAACCGGTCCTCTGGCTCGAGGCGATGAAGATGGAACACATTGTCAAGGCCCCCACCGCGGGCGTGCTCACCGAGCTGCCCGTCGCCGTCGGCACCCAGGTCGAACTGGGCGCCGTGCTGGCCGTCGTCACCCCCGCCGAGTCCGGCGAACCGTCCGCCCCGGCCGACATCGAGGAGTAACCATGAGCGTCATCGAAACCGACGAGCAGAAGCAGCTACGCGCCGCGGTCGCGGGCCTGGCCAAGCGCTACAACAACATCGACTACGTGCTGCCGAAGGCCCGCAAGGGCGAACCGCTGACCGAGCTGTGGCGCGAGGCCGCCCAGCTCGGCTTCCTGGGCGTGAACCTGCCCGAGGAGTACGGCGGCGGCGGGGCCGGCATCTACGAACTCGCCCTGGTCCAGGAGGAACTCGCCGCGCAGGGCTGCGGGCTGCTGCTGGTGGTGGTCTCGCCGGCCATCTGCGGCACCATCATCGCCAAGTTCGGCACCGACGAGCAGAAGCAACGCTGGCTGCCCGCGCTCGCCGACGGCTCGAAGATCATGGCGTTCGGCATCACCGAGCCCGACGCCGGCTCGAACTCGCACGAGATCACCACCGTCGCGCGGCGCGACGGGGAGGACTGGATCCTGCGCGGCAGCAAGATCTACATCTCCGGTGTGGACCAGGCCGACGCGGTGCTCATCGTGGCCCGCACCGAGGACGCGAAGAGCGGCAAGCTGCGGCCGGCGCTGTTCATCGTCCCCACCGACGCGGACAACTTCGTCAAGACGCCGATGGAGATGGACATCGTCGAACCGGACCGCCAGTTCACCCTGTTCCTCGACGACGTGCGCCTGCCGGCGGACGCGCTGGTGGGGGAGCCGGACGCCGCGCTGATGCAGCTGTTCGCCGGCCTGAACCCCGAGCGGATCCTCGGCGCGGCGATGGCCGTGGGCATGGGCCGCTACGCGCTGGACGCGGCGGTGCGGTACGCCAACGAACGGACCGTGTGGAAGTCGCCGATCGGGGCGCACCAGGGCATCGCGCATCCGCTCGCGCAGTGCAAGATCGAGCTCGAACTGGCCAAGCTGATGATGCAGAAGGCTGCGGTGCTGTACGACAGCGGCGACGACTTCGGCGCCGCCGAGGCCGCGAACATGGCCAAGTACGCCGCGGCCGAGGCCAGCATCAAGTCGCTCGACCAGGCGATCCAGACGCACGGCGGCGGTGGGCTCACCCGCGAGTACGGGCTTGCCGCGATGCTCGGCGCGGCGCGGATCGCGCGGGTGGCGCCGGTGAGCCGGGAGATGATCCTCAACTTCGTGTCCCAGCACTCGCTGGGCCTGCCCCGGTCGTACTGAGGGGAGCGCCGGTGTCCGAGACGTTCGTCCGGTACGACGTGAGCGAGGGATTCGCCACCCTGACCCTCGACTCGCCGCACAACCGCAACGCGATCTCCGCCAGGCTCGTGGCGCAGCTCCGGCAGGGCCTCGCCGACGCGGCCGCCGACGGCGGGGTCCGCGCGGTCGTGCTCACCCATGAGGGCGGCACCTTCTGTGCCGGCGCCGACCTGAGCGAGGCGAGCACCGCGGAGGGCGGCGCCGCGGCGGCGGCTGCCGCCCGGACGCGGGAGATGACGGCGGTGCTGCGGTCGATCCTGGAGCTGCCCAAGCCGGTGATCGGGCGGATCGACGGGCACGTGCGCGCCGGCGGCATGGGGTTGGTCGGCGCATGCGACCTCGCCGTCGCCGGGCCCCGGTCGACGTTCGCGTTGACCGAGGCCCGGCTGGGGCTGGCGGCGTCGATCATCTCGCTGACGGTGCTGCCGCGGCTCACCTCCCGTGCCGCGAGCCGCTACTTCCTCACCGGTGAGCGGTTCGGGCCGGAGGTGGCAGCGGCGATCGGCCTGGTCACCGTCGAGACCGACGATCCGCAGGCGTCGGTGGGGGAGATCCTCGCCCAGCTGCGGGAATGCTCGCCGCAGGGGCTCGGCGAATCCAAGCGGCTCACCACGATGCGGATGCTCGCCGACTTCGACCGGTACGGCGACGAGCTGGCGGAGCAGTCGGCGCGGCTGTTCGGCTCCGCGGAGGCGGTCGAGGGGATGACCGCGTTCCTGCAGAAGCGGCCGCCGTCGTGGAGCCGGTCGTGACACGGTCCGTAAAACGGTCAGGGTTGACTGGATAGTGGTGGGTGTACGACAGTGGCTGTCATGAAACTCGGCATCCAGCCCGACTACGCGGGTGACTTCCGGCAGGTCGTCGACGAGATCGTCGAACTCGAATCGGTGGGGCTCGACATCGCGTTCGTCGCCGAGGCGTACAGCTTCGATGCCTTCAGCCAGCTCGGCTACCTGGCCGCGCGCACCTCGACGGTGCAGCTCGGCACGGGCGTCGTGCCGATCTACACCCGCACGCCGTCGCTGCTCGCGATGACGGCCGCCGGCATGGACTACGTCTCCGGCGGCCGCTTCGTGCTCGGCCTCGGGGCGTCCGGCCCGCAGGTGATGGAGGGCTTCCACGGCGTGCCGTACGACGCGCCCCTGCAGCGGACCCGCGAGGTCGTCGACATCTGCCGGGCCGTGTGGCGGCGCGAGAAGCTCGAATACGCCGGCCGCAAGTACACGATCCCGCTGCCGGCCGACCGCGGCACCGGGCTCGGCAAGCCCCTCAAGCTCATCAATCAGCCGGTTCGCGAACGCATTCCGATCATGATCGCCGCGCTCGGCCCGAAGAACGTCGCCCTCGCCGCCGAGATCGCCGAGGCCTGGGAGCCGGTGTTCTTCTTCCCCGAGCACGCGCACCGGGTATGGGGCGACGCGCTCGCCGAGGGCAAGGCGAAGCGGGACCCGGCGCTCGGGGAGCTCGAGGTGGTGGTCAACGTCCAGGTCGGGATCGGGGACAACGTCGCCGAGCTGCGCGACCGCGCCCGGCCCCACCTGGCGCTGTACCTGGGCGGAATGGGCGCCAAGGGCAAGAACTTCTACAACCAGCTCGCCCGCACCTACGGCTTCGAGCGCGAGGCCGAGACCGTTCAGGACCTCTACCTGGCCGGGCGGAAGAAGGAGGCCGAGGCGGCGATCCCGGACGAGTTGATCGACGGCGTGTGCCTCGTCGGCCCGCGCAGTCACGTCGCCGAGCGCCTCGCCGCGTTCGAGGCCGCCGGAGTCACCACGATCAACATCATGGCCCTCGAGGACACCCGGGCCGGGCGCCTCGCCTCGACGGTCACCCTCCGCGAGCTGACGCGCCGGCCTGCCTAGTCTGATCGCCATGAGCAGCCCGTCCCCGGATGTCCGCCGTCGCGGCGAGCAGGAGCGCAGCCGTGCCACCCGCAAGCGGATCCTCGACGCGGCGGTGGCCGTGCTCGTCGAGCACGGTTACTCCAACGCCACCACCGTGCGCATCCAGGAGGCGGCCGGCGTGTCCCGCGGGCGGCTGCTGCACCATTACCCGTCGCGGGACGCCCTGCTCGTCGCCGCCGTGCACCACCTCGCCGCCCAGGGGGTCCAGGGCCTCGACGGCGACCATCCCTGGCCCGCCGACCCGGTCGAACGTATCGCCGCCGCGGTCGACCGGATGTGGTGGAACTTCCGGCAGCCGTACTTCTGGGCGTCGATGGAGCTGTGGCTCGCCGCGCGCGGCCACGAGGAACTTCGGGCCGAGCTGCTGCCGCTCGAACGCCTCCTGGGCCGGATGATCAAGGAGCAGACGACCGCGAACTTCGGTCCGGAGATCGCGAACCGCCCCCGGTTCGCCGAGGTGCGCGACCTGATCTATCAGGCGATGCGCGGGGCGGCCCTCGGTTACGCCATCGACCCCCGCGACCCGCTGACCGAACCCCAGCTGGCGGTGTGGCGTCGCCAGATGGAACGGGTCCTGGTGGACGACGAACCCGGGGATTCCGCCGCCGGGGGCGCGCTGCGATGACCCGGCAGCCCAAGCAGGATCGGAGCCGGGTCACGCGCCGCCGGCTGCTCGAGGCGAGCATCGACTGCCTCGCGGAGCTGGGGTGGGGCGCGACCACGGTGGGGGTGGTCGCCGAGCGGGCGGGCGTGTCCCGCGGCGCGGCCCAGCACCACTTCCCGACCCGGGAGGACCTCATCACCGCGGCGCTCGAGTTCATGTTCGACAGCCGTATGGATCTCGCCCGCCGCGACACCGTGGACCTGCCCCTGGGGGCCGCCCGCACCGAGGCCGTGGTGCGCCGGCTCGTCGACTACTACACCGGCACCCTGTTCAAGGCGGCGCTGCAGGTGTGGACGGCCGCGGCGGCCGATCCGGAACTGCGGGCCCGCATCGTCCCCCTCGAGGAACACTTCGGCCGCGTCGCCCACCGCGTCGCCGTCGAGCAACTCGGCGTGGACGAGTCCGACGCGACGGTGCACCGCATGGTGCAGGCCACCCTCGACCTCGCACGTGGCCTCGGCCTCGCCGACGTCCTCACCGACGATTCGCGGCGCCGGGCCGAGATCGTCCGGCACTGGGCCGCGCAGCTCGACACGGTGCTCGACGCGGCCCGGCAGCGTTCGGCGGCGCAGCACCCGGCCGGTTAGGTTTGTGGCATGCCTCCCAAGCTGGCCACGGTCGCGGTCCTCGGACTCGTCGGTGCCGTCGTCGCCGGGTGCGGCTCGGACCCGGCCGAGGGCCCGGCCGGCGCGTCGCCCACTCTGCAGGTGACCGAGCCGGGCCCGTTCTTCGGCGCGTGCGGGTCGGTCACCGACGACGAGGTGGCCCGGGCCTTCGGGCTGGGGTCGTTCGTGCAGGTCACCCGCAACTCGGTGGGATGTGAGTGGGAACTCGTCGGGGCGGGCGGCCCGAGCGTGACGTTCTCCTGGTACCGCGGCAGCCCGATCGGCCGCGAACGCGCCGGTTCCGACCTGATCGGCCGGCCCGCGATCGACGTGGAGATCGACGGCAACCCGGGCTTCCAGGGCTCGGCGCAGAACGACTTCGGGCAGACCGTGCTGTGCGAGATCGGCGTGCAGTTCGGGGGCGACTTCGTGCACTGGTCCGTCACGTACGGGCTCTTCACGCCGGCCGCGGACGCGTGCGTGGTGGCCCGCGACCTGGCCGAGCTCAGCGCGGAAAGGGCACAGCGGTGAAGCGGACGACGCGGACGACGCGGGTGGCGACGCTGCCGTCGCTGCTGGCCCTGGCCGCGGTGCTCGCCGGGTGCGGCAGCACGATCGAGGGGCAGGCCGTGCCGGAGGGGGCCGGAGCGGGCGGCGCCTCCGCCGAGTTCACGCGCCTGCTCACCGAGTGCGATGCCGTCACCGACGAACAGATCGCGGAGGCGGTTGGCGTCGAGGCGATCGAGCGCGGGTTCTTCGGGGCGATCTGCCGGTGGGACACCGCAGGTGCGGGCGCGACGGCGAAGGTCACCTTCAACTGGTTCGAGACCGGGTCCCTCGACACCGAGCGGGGGACGGCGCAACGGCTGGGATACGCGGTGGAGAACACGACCGTGGAGGGCCGGCGGGCCGTGCTGATGCGCCCGCCCGACGACCCGGCGTCCTGCGGGATCTCCGCCGGAGCGTCCACGACGGGGATCTTCGGCTGGTGGGTGCAGTACGCGCCCGGTTCGGCGCCTCCCGATCCGTGTGCGGCGGCCGTCACGCTGGCCCGACTGACCCTCGACCTCAGCAGTTGAGCCACGAGCGGACCCCCGCAGCTCGCTTTGACCTTGCGCCGCGCCGCCGGGTATCGTTGTGGGTCGTGTCCGGCATGCCCGGGCCGATCTGTGTGCCTATGCGAGGTAGTGCCGTGCGCGCGGTCTGTGGAATCACCGCAGGAGCGAGCCCCCGGCTGCCTGTGTGGGGGTACGCGACACGCCCGACCTCGTGTGCACACGAGGGGTGGGTGCGGGGCAGCGGCTCTCTTGCCCCAACCGATGGATCCCTAATTTCAGAACAGCCAAGGTTGCTCGTGCGAGCAGTCTTCAGACAACGAGAAAGCCGGTAGATGCCAACCATCAATCAGCTGGTCCGTAAGGGCCGCCGCGACAAGGCCGCCAAGGTCAAGACCGCGGCCCTCAAGGGCAGCCCGCAGCGCCGCGGTGTGTGCACTCGCGTGTACACCACCACCCCGAAGAAGCCGAACTCGGCGCTCCGGAAGGTCGCCCGCGTGCGTCTGACCAGCTCCGTCGAGGTCACCGCCTACATCCCGGGTGAGGGTCACAACCTGCAGGAGCACTCGATGGTGCTCGTGCGCGGTGGTCGTGTGAAGGACCTCCCCGGTGTCCGCTACAAGATCATCCGCGGTTCGCTCGACACCCAGGGTGTCAAGAACCGCAAGCAGGCGCGCAGCCGCTACGGCGCGAAGAAGGAGAAGGGCTGATGCCACGTAAGGGTCCCGCTCCGAAGCGTCCCCTGATCGCCGACCCGGTCTACGGGTCGCCGCTCGTCACCCAGCTGGTCAACAAGATCCTGCTGGACGGCAAGAAGTCCACCGCCGAGCGCATCGTCTACGAGGCACTCGAGCGCGCGCGCGAGAAGACCGGCACCGATCCGGTCGTCACCCTCAAGCGCGCTCTGGACAACGTCAAGCCTGCCCTCGAGGTGCGCAGCCGCCGTGTCGGTGGCGCCACCTACCAGGTGCCGGTCGAGGTTCGTCCCGGTCGTTCGACCACCCTCGCCCTGCGGTGGCTGGTCACCTTCTCGCGTCAGCGTCGTGAGAAGACCATGGTCGAGCGCCTCGCGAACGAGCTCCTCGACGCCAGCAACGGTCTGGGTGCGTCCGTGAAGCGTCGCGAGGACACCCACAAGATGGCCGAGGCCAACAAGGCGTTCGCGCACTACCGCTGGTGAGTCGATGCCGGTCGGGAGGAACCGGTATTCCCGAAATCCTCCCGGCCGGCCGTTCGCACAACTGTGTCGGTCCCTGAAGGCCGGCTGAACATCCGAGAACACTGGTCCGCACCCTAGGACCGACACGAGCTACGAGCGGGGTTACCTGTGGCACAGGAAGTGCTGACCGACCTGAACAAGGTCCGCAACATCGGCATCATGGCGCACATCGATGCCGGCAAGACCACGACGACCGAGCGCATCCTCTTCTACACCGGTGTGAACTACAAGATCGGTGAGACCCACGACGGTGCCTCGACCACCGACTGGATGGAGCAGGAGAAGGAGCGGGGTATCACCATCACCTCCGCCGCCGTGACCTGCTTCTGGAACAAGAACCAGATCAACATCATCGACACCCCCGGCCACGTCGACTTCACGGTCGAGGTCGAGCGGTCGCTGCGCGTCCTCGACGGCGCGGTCGCCGTGTTCGACGGCAAGGAGGGCGTCGAGCCGCAGTCCGAGCAGGTCTGGCGGCAGGCCGCCAAGTACGACGTTCCGCGCATCTGCTTCGTCAACAAGATGGACAAGATGGGCGCGGACTTCTACTTCACGGTCCAGACCATCATCGACCGCCTCGGCGCCAAGCCGCTGGTCCTGCAGCTCCCGATCGGCGCGGAGGACGCGTTCGACGGCGTCGTCGACCTGGTCGAGATGAAGGCCATCACCTGGCGTGGCACCGTCGAGATCGGCGCCGAGCCGACGATCGAGGAGATCCCCGCGGAGCTGGCCGACAAGGTCGCCGAGTACCGCGAGAAGCTGCTCGAGACGGTCGCCGAGAGCGACGAAGAGCTCATGGAGAAGTACTTCGGTGGCGAGGAACTCACCGTCGCCGAGATCAAGGGCGCCATCCGGAAGCTGACCGTCGCCTCCGAGCTGTACCCGGTGCTGTGCGGTTCCGCGTTCAAGAACAAGGGCATCCAGCCCATGCTCGACGCGGTCATCGACTACCTGCCGAACCCGCTCGACATCGGCGAGGTCGAGGGCCACAAGCTCGGCGACGAGGAAGAGACCCTCACCCGCAAGCCGAGCAAGGAAGAGCCCTTCTCCGCGCTGGCGTTCAAGATCGCCGCGCACCCGTTCTTCGGCAAGCTGACCTTCGTGCGCGTCTACTCCGGCCGCATCGAGCCGGGTGCCCAGGTGCTCAACGCCACCAAGGGCAAGAAGGAGCGCATCGGCAAGCTGTTCCAGATGCACGCCAACAAGGAGAACCCGGTCGACGAGGCGGTGGCCGGCCACATCTACGCGATGATCGGCCTGAAGGACACCACGACCGGTGACACCCTGTGCGCGCAGGACGCCCCGATCGTGCTCGAGTCCATGACCTTCCCGGATCCGGTCATCCAGGTCTCCATCGAGCCGAAGACCAAGTCCGACCAGGAGAAGCTGGGCACCGCGATCCAGAAGCTGGCCGAGGAGGATCCCACCTTCTCCGTCGAGCTGGACGAGGAGACCGGCCAGACCGTCATCGGCGGCATGGGCGAGCTCCACCTCGACATCCTCGTCGACCGCATGCGTCGTGAGTTCAAGGTCGAGGCCAACGTCGGCAAGCCGCAGGTGGCGTACCGCGAGACCATCACCAAGAAGGTCGAGAAGCTCGAGTTCACGCACAAGAAGCAGACCGGTGGTTCCGGCCAGTTCGCGAAGGTCATCATCGCCCTCGAGCCCTTCGTGGGCGAGGACGGCGCGACCTACGAGTTCGAGAACAAGGTCACCGGCGGCCGCGTGCCCCGCGAGTACATCCCCTCGGTCGACGCCGGTGCGCAGGACGCGATGCAGTACGGCGTGCTCGCCGGGTACCCGCTGGTGAACGTCAAGGTCACCCTGCTCGACGGCGCGTACCACGACGTCGACTCGTCGGAAATGGCGTTCAAGATCGCCGGTTCGCAGGCCCTGAAGGAGGCCGCGCGCAAGGCTGCGCCGGTCATCCTCGAGCCGCTCATGGCTGTCGAGGTCACCACCCCCGAGGACTACATGGGTGAAGTGATCGGCGACCTCAACTCCCGCCGTGGCCAGATTCAGGCCATGGAGGAACGCAGTGGTGCCCGTGTCGTGAAGGCGCTGGTTCCGCTCTCGGAGATGTTCGGTTACATCGGTGACCTGCGGTCGAAGACCCAGGGTCGCGCGAACTTCTCCATGGTGTTCGATTCCTACGCTGAGGTTCCCGCGAACGTCTCGAAGGAAATCATCGCCAAGGCGACCGGCGAGTAACCTCGGTTCCGACCCGGTCGGCTGCACGACCAAGTAAGTAACAACCGCACTGCTGCATACTGCAAGCAACAACAGTCCAGGAGGACCCTCAAGTGGCGAAGGCGAAGTTCGAGCGGACCAAGCCGCACGTGAACATCGGCACCATCGGTCACGTCGACCACGGCAAGACCACTCTGACGGCGGCGATCACCAAGGTGCTGGCCGACAAGTACCCCGAGCTGAACCAGAGCTTCGCGTTCGACCAGATCGACAAGGCTCCGGAGGAGAAGGCTCGTGGTATCACGATCAACATCTCCCACGTCGAGTACCAGACCGAGAAGCGCCACTACGCGCACGTCGACGCTCCGGGTCACGCCGACTACATCAAGAACATGATCACCGGTGCGGCTCAGATGGACGGTGCGATCCTGGTCGTGGCCGCCACCGACGGCCCGATGCCGCAGACGCGTGAGCACGTGCTGCTCGCCCGTCAGGTCGGCGTGCCCTACATCCTCGTCGCGCTCAACAAGTCCGACATGGTCGACGACGAGGAAATCCTCGAGCTCGTCGAGATGGAGGTCCGTGAGCTCCTCGCTGCGCAGGACTTCGACGAGGAGGCTCCTGTCGTCAAGGTTTCGGCCCTGAAGGCACTCGAGGGTGACCCGAAGTGGACCGAGAGCATCCTCGAGCTCATGAGCGCCGTCGACGAGTCGATCCCGGACCCGGTCCGTGAGACCGAGAAGCCGTTCCTCATGCCCGTCGAGGACGTCTTCACCATCACCGGTCGTGGCACGGTCGTCACCGGCCGCATCGAGCGCGGTGTCATCAACGTGAACGAGGAAGTCGAGATCGTCGGTATCAAGCCGACCTCGACCAAGACCACGGTCACGGGCATCGAGATGTTCCGCAAGCTGCTCGACCAGGGCCAGGCCGGCGACAACGTCGGTCTGCTGGTCCGCGGCATCAAGCGCGAGGACGTCGAGCGTGGCCAGGTCGTCGTGAAGCCGGGCACCACCACCCCGCACACGGAGTTCGAGGGCCAGGCCTACATCCTCAACAAGGAGGAGGGTGGCCGCCACACCCCGTTCTTCAACAACTACCGTCCGCAGTTCTACTTCCGTACCACGGACGTGACGGGCGTTGTGACCCTCCCCGAGGGCACCGAGATGGTCATGCCGGGCGACAACACCGAGATGTCCGTCAAGCTGATCCAGCCGGTCGCCATGGACGAGGGCCTGCGCTTCGCGATCCGCGAGGGTGGCCGCACCGTCGGCGCCGGTCGCGTCACGAAGATCATCAAGTGAGCTAGTTCTCGCTGACGTCGAACGGCGTCCACCCTTCGGGGTGGGCGCCGTTCGGCGTTTCCGTCCCCCGGGAACGAGCGAATGTATCGTTCATCTCCGTACGCCGACGAAATGCCACGTTCGCTCGGCGGCCTACCCCTGTCCGCCGGATTCGGGGTGGGCCGGATCCAGGTGCAGCAGAACCTGCGTCGCCACGCAGGCCCCGCCCAGCGCCCGGGCGGCCCGCTCGGCGGTCTCCTCGGCGCGGGCGGTGAAGTCGGCGACGTCGATGTTCGGGTCCGCGTACACCGTGACCGACAGGGTCGGCAGATGGCGTTCCACCACGGCCCGGCTACGCGTGGCCCGCACACCGGGCAGGGCCGCAAGCTCACCGGCGACGCCGTCGGCCACCGGCCCGAGCTCCACGGCCAGGGTGGCCTCGGTGACCTCGTCGTAGAGCTGCACCCGCGACGTCCGGCGCCGGGAGAAGTTGACCGCCAGGAGCACGATCCCGATCGTCACCCCCACCGCGACGGCGGTCCACAACGCGCCCTCCCACCAGGACTGGTCCGGGATGTCGATGATGCGCGGCCGGTCCAGGCGGGCCAGCCATTCCCGGGCGAAGCGCACCTGCCACACCCAGGCCAGTGCGAAGGCCCCGGCGCCGAGGAGCGCGGCGCCCACGGCGAACGTGAGCATCCGGTTGACCAGGACGGTGCGCAGCTTCATCGCGCCGTCCTCGGCCGGTGCACCTGCACCACGAGAGCGATCGGCTCCGCGAGCAGAGCCAGATTCGGCGCCACCGCACCCCGGACCGCGGCGACCAGATCGGCGGTCGACTCCTCACCCGAGCCCACGACGCTGACGAGCGCGCGACGGCGATCGACGACGGTGCGGGCCGCGTACACACCGGGCAGTGTGGACGCGTGCGCGCTGCACATCCGGGCCAGGTCGGTCCGGCGCATCCACACCGTCGGGACCGGACCGGACACCTGCAGGGGCACGTGGGTGCGGCGCCGCGGCTTGACCGCCACCACTACGAGCACGACCCCCAGCAGCACGAGGACCGCAGCGACGGGTGCGATCCAGCTCTGCCAGTGCAGCCGGCCGAACCACTCGAAGGAGTTCCGCAGCCACGGCGCGCCCGCGTAGGTGCCGCGGACGATGAGCAGTTCCCGGGCGGCGGCGAACGCGAGCGCCAGAGCGCCCACGGCGATGAGCGCGGCCGCCGGGGCCGCGGCCGGGTGGGCCAGGGGCGGCAGCGGCGAAACGACCGGTACGGGGGCCCGGTACTCCGTCCGGGCGACGATGTCGGCCTCGGTGTACTCGACCGGCACCGCCGGCTCGCTGCGCTCGGCCGGCCCGGCGACGGACGTGGCCGCGACGAGCACGTTGAGTTCGTGCACCGGCAGGCCGGTCAGCTCGTGGAGCTGCCGGTCCACCGCGTCGTGCACACGCCGGGTCAGGGCGGCGGCGTCGTAGGGCCATTCCGCGGCGATGTACAGGTTGATCGCGACGGCGCCGCCGCCGGTGGTGACGTCGGCGCGGGGCAGGTCCCGCCCGGTGAACAGGCTCAGGCCACCGCGTTGACGAACCACACCGGGCACCTGGAGGGCGGCGGCCGCGGCGATCCGTTCGACGGCGCGGTCCTTGATGACCAGTTGGCCGCGGTGCCCGACGGGGTCGACCGTCTCGGTGGCGACCGCGTCGGCGCCGGCCTGGGCCGGCAGGGTCCTCGGGCCGGTGGGCGTAGGGTCAGCCACGGCCCCGGCTCCGCAGCAGAGCGCCCAGGTCGAGAAGCCCGTCCCGGTGGGCACCGATCGCCATGCCGAGGGCGCCGAGCAGGATGCCGAACAGCAGGCCGCTGAAGCCCCCGAGGATGCCCGCGAGGGCCAGCAGCAGTCCCGCGAGGAGTCCGACGGCGGTGTTGCTGACAGGGGTGTGGTTCACTGGGTCACCTCACTGGTCGGGTGCTCGCCGTCGGGTGACGGGATCCGTATGTCTTCGATGGTCACATCCACGGGGACGCCGAGCAGCGGCTCGAGCCGGGCGCGGACGGCGGCCGCCACGGCGTACAGGTCGGCCGGGTACTCGACGACGATGTGCACCGCGCACGTGTCGGAGCCGAGGCGGATCCCGGTGACGCGCCGGCCCGGCAGATAGGTCGCGACCTCGCCGAACGCTCCGCCGTGGAGGTCGGCGACGCCGGGCACGGTCCGGGCGGCGGCCGCGGCGAGTTCTGCGGGCTCGGCGGGGGTGGTCATTGGACGCGGGGTTTCAGGTCGTCGGCGACACCGGTGGTCTCGTCGAACAGCACGACGTCGAAGACGGTGATATTGACCTCGGTGACCTCGAGGCCGGTCATCCGTTCGACGGCCGCGATCACGTTGTGGCGGATCGCGACGGCGAGTTCGTGCAGGGCCACGCCGTATTCGGCGACGATGCCGATGTCGATCGCGGCCTGTTTCTCCCCGACTTCCACCGCGACGCCCTGCCCGTGGTTGATCCGCGCGCCGGGAATGCGGTCCCGCAGGGCCCCGACCACGCGTGCGGTGCCCGCGCCGACGTCGTAGACGCCGCTGATCTCGCGGGTCGCGATTCCGGCGATCTTCGCCACGACCGCGTCGGCGATGATGGTGCGCCCCTGGGTGTCGACCGGTCCCGGCGCGATTCCGTTGCCGAACTGCACGCGGCTGACGCCTGCGCCGCTGTCGCTGGTCATGGGGGCTCCTCGTCGGCCTGCCGGATGAAGGTCTGTCCCCTCCGACTGTAGTAACTCCAGGCCGCCCCGGGTGCGGGGCACGCGGCTCGCATGAACGGCGCCCTGTCCGGAGGTCCCTGTATTTGGTAAAACAGTTGCACGGATTACGGTGGCGTGGGTCACTGCTGGCGGAGAGGGTGGAGCGGGTGGGTGAGACGGGAACACAGCGGATCGTCGTGGTCGGGGCGGGGCTGGCGGGGGTGCGTGCCGCAGAGGAACTGCGCCACGGTGGATTCGACGGCGAGCTCGTCCTGATCGGCGACGAGCCGCATCTGCCCTACGACCGGCCCCCGCTGTCGAAGGACGTCGTCCGTGGCGGGACCGACGACACCACCCTGCGGCCGCGGGAGTTCTTCGACGACCAGCGCATCGAGCTGCGCCTGGGTGTGCGGGTGCAGGCGCTGGACGCGGCGGCCCGCACCGTCGCGCTGTCCGACGGGCAGAGCGTCGGGTTCGACGAGTTGATCGTCGCGACCGGGTTGCGGCCGAGGCGGCTACCCGGCACGGCCGGGCTAGCCGGGGTGCACGTGCTGCGCTCCGTGGACGACAGCCGGGCCCTGCGCGCGGCGGTCGTCCCGGGCGGGCGGGCGCTGATCGTCGGCGCCGGGTTCATCGGCTGCGAGGTCGCGGCGAGCCTGCGGGCGCGGGGCATGGACGTGGTGCTGGTCGAGCCGCAGCCGACGCCGCTGGCGTCGGTGCTCGGCGAGCGGGTCGGCGCGCTGGTGGCCCGGTTGCACACCGACGAAGGTGTCGACGTGCGGGCCGGCGTGGGGGTGCGCGCTCTGCGCGGCGACGGGCGGGTCACCGGCGCGGTCCTGAGCGACGGCACCGACCTCGACGTGGACCTGGTGGTGGTGGGGATCGGCTCGGTGCCGGTCACCGACTGGCTCGACGGTTCGGGGGTGCGGGTGGACAACGGTGTGGTGTGCGACGGCGTGGGCCGCACCTCGGCCCCGCACGTGTGGGCGGTCGGGGACGTCGCGGCCTGGGAGGTCTCGGACGGTCGGTGCGCGCGTCTCGAGCACTGGACGAACGCGGGGGAGCAGGCGAAGGCGCTCGCCGGTGCGCTGCTCGGGTCCATCGTCGCCGACGCCGCGCGGGTGCCGTACTTCTGGAGCGACCAGTACGACGTGAAGATCCAGGCCCTCGGTGCGGTCCGCGCCGACGACACCGTGCACGTGGTGCGTGACGACGGCCGCAAGTTCCTCGCCTACTACGAGCGCGACGGTCGTCTCACCGGTGTGGTCGGCGCGGGACTGGCCGGGCCGGTGATGAAAATGCGAGGCAAGATCGCCGAGGGCGCGCCGATCACGGAGATCCTCGCGCCCACGTCCTAGCCGCCGGGACGGCGAGCGCTAGATTCGTGTGGTGATCGTTGCGCTCATCGACTCGGGTCTCGGCCTCCTGCCGACGTCTGCATGGCTGCGCCGATTGCGTCCCGAACTGGATCTGATGCTCTCGATGGACCCGGACGGCGCCCCGTGGGGACCGAAGCCCGGGGACTGGGTGATCGAGCGGGTCGTGAGCACCGCGGAGCGGGCCGTGACCCGGGGCGCCGAGGTGGTCGTGCTGCCGTGCAACACGGCATCCGTGACCGCGCTCGAGCACGTGCGCGAGACGCTCGGTGACGAGATCCCGGTGATCGGAACGGTGCCGGCGATCAAGCCGGCCGCCGCGGCGTGCGAATCGGTGGCGATCTGGGCCACCGCCGCGACCACCGCCAGCCGCTACCAGGCCGATCTGGTCGCCCGGTTCGCCGGGGACCGCGACGTGGTGGGGGTGGCCTGCCACGGGCTCGCCGATGCCATCGACCGCGGCGACACGACCGCCGCGGCCGCGGCGATCGCGGCCGCGGCGCAGCGAACCCCGCCCGACGTGGGTGGCGTCGTCCTCGGCTGTACCCACTACCCGCTGGTGGCCGACACCATCGCCGCGCACCTGCCGCCGGGTGTGCGCCTGTTCGACAGCGCCGAGGCGGTCGCGGCCCAGACCCTGCGCCGCATCGACGCCCTCGGCCGGCCGTGGGCGGGCAGCGGGCGGGTCGAGGTGTTCCTCAGCGGGCGGCCGGGCGAGCTGCCCCCCGGCGCCCTCAGCTTCCCGGCGGGCCGGCAGCTCGTCGACGGCATCGGCGACCCGACCGCCGGTCTGCCCGGCGACGAGGCTCCCCGGGCCGAGACGCGCTGATCCGCCGCCCTGCTCAGCCCATCCCGGTCATGCCCGCGGCGACGAGCCGCGCGATGCCGCCGAGTTCGTCGGGGGAAGGCCCGTCGAGGCCGAACAGCCGGTCGACCGTGGCGGCGGAGAACATCGCCGACACCCACGTCGTCGCGCAGGTGCGCAGGGTGCCCGGCTGTATCGGGCCGGGCACGCTGGCCTGCAGCACCCGCATGGTGGCCTCCTGCAGGGACGTCCGCAGCCGGCGCAGCGGGGTGCGCAGGCCCGGATGCGTCTCCGCCTCACGCCAGATCACCCGGAGCAGCGAGGAGTGGTGGGTGCGCAGGTCGAGGGCGGCGTCGAGGTTGACGAGGCTGGCCGCCGGGTCGCCGGGGGAGACGAGGCCGGTGACGTCCTGGATCGGTTCGGCCGGCAGCCGCTCGGCGACGAGCGTCTCGAGGATCGACTCCTTGGTCGGGAAGTAGTAGAAGATCAGTCCTTTGGGCACGTCCGCGGCGGCGGCGATCGCGGTCGTCGAGGTGGCGTCGAAGCCGTGGGCGGCGAAGAGGGTCTCGGCGGCGTCGAGGATGTGGACACGCGCGGCGTTGTCCCGCCGCGCGCGACGGCGCGGCGGTGTCGAGCCCGGGGTGCTCATGGCGCTCACTTCCGGGTGCACCGGCAAGGGTGTGAAGGCGCCGGGTTGTGGGACGGAGGGCGGTGTGGACGGAGGGCGAGGGCCTCGGCTCCCGCCCTCCGCGTGCGGAAGGCCGCTGTCGCGGCCTTCCGCACCGTGATCAGTGGTGCGTGGCCAGTCCGCCGTGTCCGTGCATCCGGGCACTCATCACGGGCAGTGCCGCCACCGCGACGACCACGGTGAGCACGCCCACCACCCAGGCCGTCCAGGATGCACCGCTGTACTCGGTGAAGCCCATGACCCAGGGGGAGAGGAACAGCAGCACGCCGAAGACGCCCATCGCGTAGTCGATCGCGGCCATGGTGGGCCGGACGATCTGCGCCAGTCCGGTCAGCGCGATCAGCACGCCGAGGACGATCAGGGTCCACATCGTCGTGTTGTCGTTGGCGACCCACAGCGGGGAGAGGGCGGTGAAGACGCCCAGGATCACGGCCACGTAGTCCTGTAGCCGGCTGTCGGAGAACATGTCGAGCCTCCTAGTGGGGATTGTGTCCTGACTTCGGTATAGACCTGATCGACCGGTCGGTCAATGGTGTGGGGGATTGCACTGCGGTAACGCTCCGGTGCAGTTGGGAGGGGTTTTTTGCGGATCGGTGACAGAGGGGGGAATGATCTCCGCGGTGCGTGTGTTCCACTAGATCGTTGCCTTGGCCAACGAACTGTCGGCCTTCCCGCACGAGTTCTCAGGAGGTCCGATGCCGGAGCCGACGCCGGGCCGCACCCTGCCACGCCGTTGCGGTTTCGCGGCGGTGGGCACGGCCAGCTTTCTACTCACCGCGTCGTCGTCCGCGCCCTCCCCGCTCTATCCGCTGTACCAGCAGCAGTGGGGTTTCTCCGCGGGAATGCTGACCGCCGTCTTCGCCGTCTACGCGCTTGCCCTGCTCGCCACGCTGCTGACGATCGGCTCGATCTCCGATCACGTCGGCCGCCGGCCGGTCCTGATCGGGGCGCTGCTGCTGCTCGTGGTGAGCATGGGCGTGTTCGTCCTCGCCGACGACGTGGGCTGGCTCGTGCTGGCCCGCGTGCTGCAGGGTCTCGCGGTCGGCGCGGCGACCGGCGCCGTCAGCGCCGCCGTGATCGATCTGCAACCGAACCCGCGCCTCGGATCCTTCGTCAACAGCGTGGCGCCGTCGCTCGGGCTCGCCCTCGGCGCCGCGGGGGCGGGCCTGCTCGTGCAGTTCGCGCCCCTTCCCACCGTCCTCGTCTATGCCCTCGTCGTCGTGATCGCGCTGGCGCTGTCCGTCGTGCTCGTCTTCGTCCCCGACCGGGCACCCGCGCCGGGCTTCGCGTCCCGCCGGGCCGCGCTGCGCAGCCTGCTGCCGAGCGCGTCGGTGCCCGCGGACGTGCGGGGCCCTTACCTGGTGATCCTGCCCGGTCTGCTGTCGGCGTGGTCGCTCGGCGGCCTCTACATGTCCCTCGGCCCGTCGATCGTGGGCACGGTCTTCGGTATCGGCAACCGCCTCGTCGCGGGGCTGGCGATCTTCACGCTCTTCGCCTCCGGTTCGGTTGCCGCGACGGTGCTGCGCGGCTCCGACCCGCGGCGCGTCGTCGTCGCGGGGACCGCGATCCTCGCCACCGGCGTCGGCGTCGTCGTGACCGCCGTGCTCGGTGGCTGGGCCGTCGCGTACTTCGCCGGTACCGCCGTCGCGGGCTTCGGCTGGGGGGCGGCGTTCCTGGGCGCGATGAACGTCATCGGCGCCCTGGCGGCGCCGCACGAGCGCGGGCGCCTGTTCGCCACCACGTTCGTCGTCTGCTACCTCGCGTTCTCCGTGCCCGCGGTGCTCGCGGGCCTGGCGACGGGCGCGTTCGGGCTGACCGCGACGACGCTGGGCTACGGCTGTGCCGTGATCGTGCTCGCCCTCGGGGCCGGGGCGGGCGTGGCGCTGCGCGGCCCGCGGCAGCCGGTCGCACAACTCGCGGAGGCACCGGTTCTCGTCCGCTGAGGCGGGGATTGCCGGCGCGTACACGCAGGGACCCTCCGTCCGGACGAGCCGGACGGAGGGCCCCTGCGCCGTCTCAGAAGACGATCTTGACCGTGTCCGTCACCGGGTGGGCCTGGCAGCCGAGCACGTAGCCGGCCTCGATGTCCTCGGGGTCGAGGATCTCGCAGTTGTCCATCTCGACCTTGCCCTCGAGGACGGTGCAGGCGCACGAACCGCACTCGCCCTCCTGGCAGGAGTAGGGCACGTCGATGCCCTTGGCGAGCATGATGTCGACCAGGGTCTGGGAGCGCGGCCACGGGATCGTGTGGGTCTCGCCGTCGAGCTCGACCTCCACGGTCGCGGCGTCGGCCGCCTCCTCGTCGCTCACCTCGACGGGGGTGTGGTCGGCGAACGGGTCTCCCGCGAGGGAGTTGAACACCTCCGCGTGCACCTGGGAGCGCGGCATGCCTGCGGCCTGCAGCGCCCGGTGCACGGCGTCCATGAACGGACCGGGTCCGCACATGAACGCCTCGTGGCTCGTGTACGGGGTCACCAGGGTGGCGAGCTGGTCGGCGGACGGCAGGCCCTGCACGGACTCGAGCCAGTGCACGACGGTGAGCCGGGTGGGGTACTTCTCCGCCAGCGCCCGCAGCTCGTCCGCGAAGATGATCGACGCCTCGTCGCGGTTGGCGTAGACCAGCACGACCGTGCCCGAGCCCTGGGTCAGTGCCGACTTGAGGATCGAGATGACGGGAGTGATGCCGCTGCCGGCGCCGAACAGCAGGAAGTCGTGGTCGAGGGACTTCGGGGTGAACACTCCCGACGGCGGCAGTACCTCGAGTCGGTCGCCGGCGGAGATCCGGTCGCACAGCCAGTTGGACCCGTATCCGTCGACGGTCCGCTTGACCGTGACCTTGGGGGCGTCGTCGGTGTACGGGGAGCTGGCCAGCGAGTAACAGCGGGCCACGGAGCCGGTCTGCTCGCTCGGGATGCGCAGGGTCAGGAACTGTCCGGGCTTGTACGCGAACTTGTCCTGGAACTCGGCCGGCACGTCGAAGACGATCGAGCGCGAGTCCGGCGTCTCCTCGATGACTGCGGAGACGGTCAGGATCGCGGATCGCGAGCCGTGCGGCACCTCGACTGTCGTCATGGCCAGGTCGGTCCTTCCGTGGAGCGGGCGAAGCAATCTAGAACGCGTTCTAGTTTCAGGGTATCAGCAAGACGACGCTACCGGGACGGGGTGCACCGGGGTCCGGTCGGCTCCCGATCAGCGGGAACCGCACCTGCCCGATCGGGTAGGCCCGCGCGCTCGACCGGACGGCTTCGGTCCCGCGACCGGACGGTTCGGGCTCGAACCCCTTTCCGGGAGCGTGATCGGGCCCGAGAGTGGGGAAGGGAAGAGACGCCGGTCACACCGGCCGCCCCCTTCGAACCACCACTTCCAGCCGACACACCAGGAGAAACGCGATGGCCATCGAACTCAACCAGATCTGGGACTTTCCCATCAAGGAGTTCCACCCCTTCCCCCGGGCGCTGATGGGTGTCGGCGCCCACGACATCATCGGTGTCGAGGCGAAGAACCTGGGCTTCAAGCGCACCCTGCTGATGACGACCGGCCTGCGCGGCTCGGGCATCATCGAGGAGCTCATCGGCAAGATCGAGTACCAGGGTGTCGAGGTCGTCCTGTACGACAAGGTCGAGTCCAACCCCAAGGACTACAACGTCATGGAGGCCGCCGCCCTCTACCAGCAGGAGAAGTGCGACTCCATCATCTCCGTCGGCGGCGGCTCGAGCCACGACGCCGCGAAGGGCGCCCGCGTGGTCATCGCCCACGACGGCCGCAACATCAACGAGTTCGAGGGCTTCGCCAAGTCCACCAACAAGGAGAACCCGCCGCACATCGCCGTCTCCACCACGGCCGGCACCGGCTCGGAGACCTCCTGGGCGTACGTCATCACCGACACCTCGGACATGGAGCACCCGCACAAGTGGGTCGGCTTCGACGAGGCCACGATCGTCACCCTCGCCATCGACGACCCGCTGCTGTACTACACCTGCCCGCAGCACTTCACCGCCTACTGCGGCTTCGACGTCCTCGCCCACGGCTCCGAGCCGTTCGTCTCGCGGCTGGACTTCGCGCCGTCGCTCGGCAACGCCCTGTACTCGATCGAACTCGTCGCCAAGCACCTGCGCGAGGCCACCTTCGAGCCGCGCAACCTCAAGGCGCGCGAGGGCATGATGAACGCCCAGTACATCGCCGCGCAGGCCTTCAACTCGGGCGGCCTGGGCATCGTGCACTCCATCTCGCACGCCGTGTCCGCCTTCTTCGACAGCCACCACGGCCTCAACAACGCCATCGCCCTGCCGCGCGTGTGGGAGTACAACCTGCCCTCGCGCTACGAGCACTACGCCCGCATCGCCACCGCGATGGGCGTCGACACCCGCAACATGACCACCGTCCAGGCCGCGGACGCCGCGGTCGAGGCCGCCATCCGGCTCGCCAAGGACGTCGGGATCCCCGACAACTTCGGTCAGGTGCGCGTCGACTCGTACGAGAAGAACCGCATGAACACCGGCAAGTACGCCGGCCGCGGCGACGTCATCAAGGGCGACGAGAAGACCGTGCGGGCCATCTCCGAGCACATCCAGGGCGACTGGTGCACCCCGGGCAACCCGCGCGAGGTGACGGTCGAGTCGATGATCCCGGTCGTCGACCACTGCATCAACCGGTCCTACTGACCCACCTGCTCGACCGATCCCGTGCCCGGGGCGGGGCGACCCGCCCCGGGCACACCCACCTCCCTCGAGTGCCGACGACACAGGAGCACCGATGACCAGCTTCGCCAGCGGACCGGAACTCGCCGACGCGCTGCGCCGCCACGACTACATCGCCGACGACGAGTTCGCGGTCGTCGTTCACCTCGCCACCGCGCTCCAGCGGCCCCTGCTGCTCGAGGGCCCGGCCGGCGTCGGCAAGACCGAGCTGGCCAAGGCGCTCGCCGCCGCCGGCGGGCGCAGGCTGGTGCGGTTGCAGTGCTACGAGGGCCTCGACGACAGCCGCGCGCTGTACGAGTGGGACTACGCCAAGCAGCTGCTGCACGTGCAGATGCTGCGCGACCGCATCGGCGAGCAGCTCGCCGCGTACCCCGACGTCGCCGAGGCGTCCCGGTTCCTCGCCGCGCAGGACTTCGGCCTGTACTCCGAGAAGTTCCTCGCCGTGCGCCCCCTGCTCGAGGCGATCCTCTCCCCGGAACCGGTGGTGCTCCTCGTCGACGAGGTGGACCGCACCGAGGAGTCCATGGAGGCGCTGTTGCTCGAGGTCCTCGCCGAGGGGCAGGTCACCATTCCCGAGGTGGGCACCTTCACGGCCCGGTCCTCGCCGTGGGTGATCCTGACCTCCAACGACACCCGCGAACTCTCGCCCGCCCTCAAGCGCCGCTGCCTGCACTACCACGTCGGTTATCCCACCCCCGAACGTGAGCGCGAGATCGTCACCGCCCGGGCCCCCGAGGTCGACACGGTGACTGCCGCCGAGGTGGTGGACCTGGCCCGCACCCTCCGGGACCTGCCGTTGCGCAAGAGCCCGTCCATCTCGGAGGTGATCGACGCCGCGCGCGCCGCGACCGTCCTGCGGCGAGGCGGCGGCGACCACACCTCCCTCCGGCAGATCCGCGACATCCTGCTCGCGACGCTCCTCAAGTACACCGGCGACGCCGACCTGGTCCGCGCACGTCTCGACGGGAGTCCGGCCGAGGCCGCCCCGGCCCCGGCCGAACCGGCGGGGGAGCGGCCCGAGCGGGCCACCGTCGCGTCCCGGCCGGCCAACACGACCACCGCGGTGTTCCGGGGGCGCGGCGGTGGCGGCGGCCGCGGCGGCGTCGGCATCGGCGCGCGGCGGTGACGCGATGCCCGTGACGCCGCTGGCGACGATGCGCACCTCGTATCCCCTCGACGTGGTCGCCGCCGTGTTCGGGCGCCTGCTGCGCCGGCACGGGGTGTCGGCCTCGCCCGCCGAGACCATCGAGGTGCGCCGCGTGCTCGGCCTGGTCGGGGCCCGCGACCGCGACGTCCTGCGGGCCTGCCTGCGTGCGGTGTGCGCGAAGTACCCGCACGAGCAGCCCGGCTTCGACCGGGCCTTCGACGCGCTGTTCGCGGCGACGGATGCGGCCGGGGCCGCGGGCGAGAAGTCCACGCCCCGGGCGCAGTTCGCCGAGGCCCTGCCCACCGCGCTCGAACTCGACGACGATCCGGAGATCGCCCGCTACGCCGAATACAACGATCGTGCCGCGGAGGTCGGCGACCACTTCGACACCCCCGAGGCGGACAAGGGTTTCAATCCGCACAAGGACGACGACGATGTCTCCATGACGTCGTCGGACGCCGCCCTGTCCGTGGACACCGGAGCCGACTCGGGGCGGCGCGGGGTCACCTACACCGTCGACGTGGATCGGGCCGGCGCCGCCGCCGTCGGCGAGCTGGCCGCGAATCCCGGGGCCGCCGTGGTCGGCTCGCTGTCCTGGGACGATCCGGAATCCATCCTCGCGTGGCTCGACACCTACGATCCGCGTCGTGCCTACGGCGACGACGAGGCCGACGAACCGCTCACCGCGGCGCAGCTGAACCGGCTCGTCGAGGCCGTCGAGGCGTTCGTCGCGGCACTGTCCCAGGCCGGACTCGGCGGCCCGCTGCCGGACGGCGAACCCGACGCCCCCGACACCGCCGGTGACGTCGCGTCCCGAGCCGAGATCGAGCTGGCGTGCCACGAGGTGCTGCGGCGGATGCGCGGACCGGCCCGGCCGGTGCCGCGCGAGTTCAGCCGCGGCCGCCTCGACATGCGCCGCACGGCCCGCGCCGGGATGCGCACCGACGGCGTACCGTTCCACCTGATCGTCCGCGCCCCGCGTCCGGACCGGGTCCGGCTGCTGATCCTGGCCGACGTGTCCCTGTCGGTGCGCCCGATCACCGCGTTCACGCTGCGCCTGGCCCAGGCCATGCACGGCCGGGCCCACCGCTGCCGGGTCCTGGCCTTCGTCGACCGGCCCGTCGACGTGACGCGGGAGCTGCTGGCGAGCACCGGTGACGGCGCCCTCGCCGCGGTCCTGGCGCACCCCGGCCTCGACCTCGAGGCGAGCAGCGACTACGGCCGGGTCCTCGACGAGCTGCTCACCGAGCACGCCGGGATCGTCGACTCGCGCACCAGCGTGCTCGTCGTCGGCGACGGCCGCTGCAACGGCCTGCCCTCCCGCGCCGACCGTCTCGCGGACCTGCGCCGTCGCGTGCACCGGCTCGCCTGGGTCACCCCGGAACCGCAGCGCTACTGGGCCCAGGCAACGTGCGCGATGCCCGAGTACGCGCCGGAATGCGATCGCGTCGTCGTCGCCCGGGACGCCGCCCAGTTGCTCTCCCGCGCGGCGGAGCTCGGGCACGCACTGCGTTGAGTGCGCGGCCCGTGCCGGCCGCCTCCGGCCCCGCTCCGGCGGGGGAACGGCCGATGGTTACCATGGACCGGTAAATACCCCCCGGGGTGTGTGTGCCGTCCGCCCACGCCACCGCCGGCGGACCGGCCGGCTTACGGGAGAGTGCTCCGGCACATCGGAATCCCGGGCACAGTTGAGGAAGACGACGATGCAGTTCGCGAAGAAGCACTATTCGATCCGTGAGGCCTACTGGATCTTCTACCGGGGCGTTCGATCGATGAAGCACCTGATCGGTGCCAGGAAGCGCGCCGAGCTGAGCCCCGAGTTCGTCGAACGGATCATGCTGGCGGTGACCGAGGTGAACGGCTGCGGCGCCTGCTCCTACGCCCACACGAAGATGGCCCTCGAGGCCGGAATGAGCAGCGCCGAGATCCGGAACATCCTGTCGGGGGTCCTCGACGACGTTCCCGACTCCGAGGTCGCCGCGGTCCTGTTCGCCCAGCACTATGCCGACACCCGGGGCAACCCCACGCCCGAGTCGTGGCACCGTCTCGTGGATGTCTACGGGAAGTCCGCCGCCGAGGGGATACTCGGGGCGGTGCGGGCGATCATGGTCGGCAACGCCCACGGAATCGCATGGACCGCGCTCCGCGGCCGGTTGAAGGGCAATCCGGATCCGCGCAGCAGCGTGGCGTACGAGGTCGTCATGTTGCTGATCGTCCTTGCGTTCCTGCCGATGTCCGTCGTGCACGCCTCGATCTCCGGCGTGCGCCGCGCGCCGATCGTGGAGTTCGCCAGGTAGGCCGGCGGGGGATCAGTGGTCGCGCTTCGTGAGCCGGACCCGGTCGGGGCGGAAGTGCTCGAGGGCCTCGTCGTAGTTCGCCCGTGCGAGCCGCTCCGACGTCCACCCCTGCGAGATCCACCGGTCCACGCCGAGCGGGTACCGGATCTCGACCCGGTGGGTGCCGCGGATCGCCAGGCGGCCCTCCGCGTCCTCCCGCGCCCTGACGTACGCGGCGAACTCACTGCCCAGCACCAGGGTGCGGTTGGGGCGTTCGATGACCGGATCCCCGACCCGCCGATCGGAGTGGAGCGCCCGGTACGCCGAGTCGAGCGCCGCGGTCTCGGTGTCGTGGACGTGCCATGTGACGCCGTCCACCTCGTGCCACCACACGATCCATCGGCCGTCGATGATGCTCTCCCAGGGTTGTTTCCGCCGGTGTGCAGCCCGTTTCCTGCGTATCCGGTCCACCCCTGCGACGTGCATCCTATATGTCCCGTTCCGGCGTGGTACGCGGTGGTGGCATTCACTTCGTATTCACCCCGCGGTCGGCGTCCGGAGGCTCCCGGGCACTCGGGCGTACCTACCCGATCGGGCAGGTACCGCACCTGCCGTTCGGCCCGGTGCCGCCCCGTCGTGGAGGGGCTAGGCTCGAAGCCACGTAAGCTGGATCACAGCAATCGGGATCGTCAGGAGTGCGTAGTGGCCGTCGCATCGGAGCACACCGCGACGACGCTGGCCAAGTTCCACGCCCCGGAGATCGTGTTCGGGATCGGTTCACTGGTCGAGGCGGCGCACGCGGCGGTGCGGCTCGGCGCGGTCCGGCCCCTGCTGGTCACCGACCCGGGCCTGATCGAGGCCGGCTGGGCCGACGAGCTTCGCGGCCACCTCGTCGAGCAGGGCCTCACCCCGATCGTGTGGGGTGACCTCACCCCCAATCCCAAGGACCACGAGGTCACGGCCGGGCACGAGACCTACCGGGCCCACGGTTGCGACGTGCTCGTCGCGCTCGGCGGCGGCTCGGTGATCGACGCCGCCAAGGGCATCGCGGTGCTCGCCGCCAACGGCGGCAGCATCCTCGACTACGAGGGCGTGGACCGGGCGGCGGCCCCGATCCCGCCGATGGTGGTGGTGCCGTCGACCTCGGGCACGGGCGCCGATGTCTCCCAGTTCTGCGTCGTCACCGACACCGTCCGCGGCACCAAGATCACCATCATCGGTCGTTCGCTGGTCCCGGACCTGACCGTGATCGACCCGCGGCTGCTCACGACCATGCCGGACGACCTGAACGCCGCCACCGGGCTGGACGCCCTGACCCACGGCGTCGAGGCCTTCGTCTCCCGCGCCCACAACCCGCTCACCGACCACCACGCCCTGCGTGCCGTCGGGCTCGTCACCGACACGCTGGTACGCACGATCGAGGACCCGCAGGAGATGGCGGCCCGATCGATCATGGCGCAGGCCAGCCTCGAGGCCGGCCTGGCTTTCACCAACGCGATCCTCGGCGCCGCGCACGCGATGAGCCACCAGGTCGGGGGCCTGCTCGACCTTCCGCACGGCGTCATCAACGGGGTGCTGCTCCCGCACGTCATCCGGTTCAACGCCGCGTCCGATCCCGAGCCGTTCGTCGCGATCGCCGCCGCTCTCGGACTCGAGGAGCACCGCGGCCCGGCCGTCGAAGCGGCACTCGCCGTCGCGGACCGGGTCGAACGGCTCGCCCGGGAGGTCGGGGTGCCGCGGGGGCTGCGGGAACTCGGGGTGCAGGCGACCGACCTCGAACGCCTGGCCGCCGGCGCGCTGCGCGACGCGTGCATGTCCACCAACCCGCGCGAGGCCACCCACGAGCAGATGGTGGCGCTGTTCCGGGCGGCGCTGTGACCGGGGCGGGCGGTGCCCGGTGACCGCGCCCGACCTGTCCCGGCTGACCGGCCTGCGCTCCGGCAAGCCCACGTTCTATCCCCAGTACCGCGGGGCTGCCGAACGCCTCGAGCGGGTCGTGCATGCGCTCGAGCTGATCTCGCGTGCCCTGGTGCGCACCGTCGAGGGCCCCGAGACCCTGATCTGCGCCGTGGCGGAGGCGGCACGCGCCCACCTGAGCGCCCGATGGGTGGTCTTCGCCCTCACCGACGGCACCCTGCCCGACGCGGGGCCGCGCCGCCTGGTCCTCGGCCCCGACGCCACCCCGTTCCTCGTCGACAACGTCGAGGGACCGCCCCTGCCGGACGACGTCGTGCGCTGCCTCGAGGACATCCGGTCGGGGTCGATCGGCCGGGACGCGGCCGTCGACACCCATCACGCGTTCGTGCCCATCGTCCTCGGCGGCGGAGTGGCCGGCGCGATCGCCGCGTGGACCCCGGAGCACCGCACGCTCGACGGCACCGATCACGCCGTGCTGTCGATCCTCGCCAGCCAGACCGCGGTGGCGCTGCAGAATTCCGCGCTCTATCAGCGGGGCCAGTTGTTGCTCGAGCGCGCGGAGCAGGCCTACCAGGAGGCGAACCGGGCGGCGGCGGACCTGCAGGCCCGTAACGCCGAACTCGAGGCCACGCTCCGGCAGTTGGAGCTGACCCAACGGCAGCTGGGCGCCGCCCACCGGCACCAGGCGCTCGACGAGGAACGCCACCGCATCGCGCGGGAG
Source organism: Rhodococcus sp. M8 (assembly GCF_015654185.1). Classification (NCBI taxonomy): domain Bacteria; kingdom Bacillati; phylum Actinomycetota; class Actinomycetes; order Mycobacteriales; family Nocardiaceae; genus Rhodococcus; species Rhodococcus sp. M8. The sequence goes on along the minus strand of NZ_CP064065.1, from coordinate 1,910,319 downwards.
CTGCACGACAGCGTCACCCAGGCCGTGCTGTCCGCCGGCATGCAGATCGAGGTGTGCCGCAGCGACATTCCCGACACCGAGCGCGGCGAGCGCCTCGACCTGGCGAAGGAGCTCACGCGCCGCGCGGTCGAGCAGCTGCGGTCGGCGATCTACGCGCTCAACCACCCGTCCGACTCGGATCGCACGTCGCTGCCCGAGATGCTCGAGCAGCTCTGCGTCGCGCACACGCCGGGCGAACTCGACATCACGGTCCGGGTGGGCGGCACGCCGGTCGAACTGCCGGGCGAGGCCGAACACTCGCTGCTGCGCATTGCGGGGGAGGCGCTGTTCAACGCCGCGGTGCACGCCAACGCCCGGCGCGTGGTGCTGCGGCTGACCTACCGGCCCGACTCGGTGCTGTTGGCGGTCGCCGACGACGGCAACGGGGACCCGGCCCGGATGCGGCTGATGCTGCGCCTGGCCGCGGACAACGACTGGGACGGTCGGCATCGCGGTCTGGCCAACATGCAGGCCCGCGCACACGAGCTCGGCGGCACTCTCGAGGTGCGCCGCGCCCGCCTCGGCGGGGTACGGGTGGCGGTGCGCATCCCGGTGCCAGAACCGGCCCTCGATGCGGAGCGGGGCGCCGACGAGGCGACCGGAAACAACGGGAACAGTGCGGCGTCGGCACACGCGGCGCGGACAGGAGCACAGCGATGAACGTGGCAACCCCTCCCGGGACGGTGAACCGCACGGTCCGCATCGTTCTCGTCGACGACCACGCGATCCTGCGCCAAGGGCTGCGCTCGATTCTCGAACGGGAGCCGGACCTGGCGGTGGTGGGCGAGGCGTCGCACGAGGCCGAGGCGGTCGCGCTGGTGGACCGGGTCCGGCCCGACATCGTGCTGATGGACCTGAAGCTCTCGGCCGGCTCCGACTACGAGGGGCTGGCGTTGTGCGGGCAGCTGTCGGCGGCCCGCCCCGGCCTCGGGTTGCTGGTGCTCACCACGTTCCTCGATGAGCAGCTGGTCGTGCGGGCCGTGCACGCCGGGGCGCGCGGCTACGTCGTCAAGGACGTCGACACCACCGAACTCGTGCGCGCCATCCGCGCGGTGTCGCGCGGCGAGAGCGCCTTCGACTCGCGCAGTGCCGCGGCGGTGGTGCGGTCCCTCAACGGGCAGACCACGCCGCAGGAACAGCTCACCGATCGCGAGCTCGAGGTGCTGCGTCTGCTGGCCGCGGGCCTGTCGAACTCGAAGATCGGTGAGCGCCTTTTCATTTCGGGCACCACCGTGAAGTTCCACGTGAGCAACATCATGCGCAAGCTCGGGGTGAGCCGTCGCGCCGAGGCCGTGTACGCCGCCAGCAAGCGCGGGCTCATCTGACCGGTCCCTTCCGGGCGTGCCGGCGCACGGGCAGCGCGGGCGGGCGTGGACGCAGCGTGCGGTGCCCGGCCGGACGAGTCCGCGGCCTGCACCGGTGATCGGTGCAGGCCGCGGGTCGGGGCGAGTGGTCAGCTGCTGCCGAAGATCGGCGGGGTGCTGGGAACGGTGACGACGGGCGAGGCCTCCTGGACGATGTAGGCAGTGACGGGCAGGGGTGCCAGGTGTGGCAACCCCGCCGGGAGCACGCGGCGTGGGGTGCGGTGACTCGGTTCAGTCGAGGACTGCGGTGGCTTCGACCTCGACGAGGTGCTCGGGAGAGGACAGTGCTGCGACACCGATCAGCGTGCCCGGCGCTACGGGAGTGACGCCCAGCTTCGCGGCTGCCCGGGCGACGCCGTCGACGAACCCACTCATCTTGTCCGGAGTCCAGTCGACGACGTAGACGGTCAGCTTCGTCACGTCGGCGAAGGTGGCACCGACCGCGGCCAGGGCGGCTCCGACGTTGAGGTAGCTCTGCTCGACCTGGGTGGCGAGGTCGCCTGCGCCGATCGTGTTGCCGTCGGCGTCCCAGGCGACCTGCCCGGCGACGAAGACCAGCTTCGAGCCGGTGGCGACGGATACCTGGCGGTAGGCGTCGATCTTCGGCAGTTCGTTCGGGTTCACCAGGGTGATGGACATGCTGCCCACTTTCTCTCGGTCACTTGTGGTTACTCGGTAACCGTAGGAGAGTGTTGCCTGACGTGGAAGAACGCACTTTTCAGTAACTGGGGAACTCGATGGTGACCAAGCAGCTCAGCGGCCTGCCAGAAGATGCGGACCTGACGCGAGCAGACTCGCTGGCGCGGGAGATCTTCTCCGACGTCGCCAACAAGTGGGCGCTGTTGATCATCGAAACGATCGGTGACGGCACCCTGCGCTTCAGCGAGTTGCGCAAGGGCATCGACGGCATCAGCCACAAGATGCTCACCCAGAACCTGCGCATGATGGAGCGCAACGGCCTGGTCGAGCGGACGGTGTATCCCACGGTGCCGCCGCGGGTCGAGTACTGCCTCACCGAGCCGGGTCGGGCGCTCCGTGCGACGGTCGACGGAATGTGCGACTGGACGCAGCGATACCTCCGCGACATCGAAGAATCCCGCCGGCGCTTCGACGCCTGACCCGCCCGCGGGGGTGGCCCCGACCGTTGCGTCGGGCGGGGGAGGCGGGAAGCCCGGTGCGTAGTTCAGCAGGTCCCGGTGACGGCCACTCCGTCGAACCGCTCGCCGAGGAACTCGAACGCGTCCGGCAGGCCGAGCACCGCCGCCGACATGTGGTCGGGGCTCGGTGTCTCGACACGGCGTACCGGCGCACCCGCGGCGCAGTAGCGGTCGAGCGTGGCGTCGATGGCGCCCACCGGGATGAGTGCGTCGGTGGGGCTGTGCCATTCGAACACCGGCACGGTCGGCACGCCCGGATACAGCTCGAGGCTGTTCTCCTCCGCGATGGCGACCGCGTCGGCGTCGTCGGCCAGGCGGGCGTTGGTGCTCACCTGCCGCAGGCTGCCCCCGGCGCCGCGCGCGAGGATGTCGTTGGTGCAGGCATTGGCCAGCGCGTCACGCATCTCCACGCCCGCCGGGGTCAGGTCGGCGCTGATCCGCATCCGTTCGGGATACTCGCGTTCCAGACCCAGCGCGGCGGCGAACGCGAGACCGAAGGCGGGGTGCGGGTTCTCGCCGAGAGCCTCGGCCATCTTGCGGATGTTCATCGGCACGCCGCCCATCGCCGCACCCACCAGGTTCAGCTCGGGGGCGTAGGTCGGGGCCAGCGCCGCGGCCCACCCGGTGGCCATCCCACCGCCGGAGTAGCCGGCCAGCGCGACAGGGCTGTGGGCGAGCTGCAGTTCGGGGACCCGCTGCACGGCGCGGATGCCGTCGAGGGTGATCTGCCCGCCGAGGCGCGCCGCGCCGTAGGCGCTGTTCGGCCCGAGATGGTCCGGGATCGCGACCGTCCAGCCCCGCCGGAGAACGAGGTTGAGGGCGGGGGCTTCCCGGACGGCGAGGTTCGGGTCGCTCGCCCACAGCGTCTGCGACGGTGCGCAGTGCGTGCCGAGGGCGTTGATGACGTGCTGGAACGACAGCAGCGGGCCGTCCGGGGCCTTGCCGACGGGGGCGAGGACCGTCGTCACCGCGGGGATCGGGTGACCGGCCGAATCCGTCGACCGGAAACGCACCTGCCACGCCTCGACGTCGACGATGCCTGGCGGCGCGGGCACGCGCCGCACCTCGAGCGCATCGCCGGTGGGGGCGACGGCGATGTCGGCGGCCGCGCGGTAGAACGGGTCGGTCGGTGGCGCCGGGTAGACGGGTGCGGCCACCGCGGTTCCGGCACCGGCGAACGCGGCGCACGCCGCCACCGCGCCCGCCACCGCATTGCGGATTCCCCGACCGAGCCGTCCGGCCACGTCCCCCACCTCTCCAGCGCACCGACCGGTGCCGTTCCTCGAAACCAGTGATCCCGGCGAAGCCTAGGCGACCGATTTGCGAAGGTTCACCCGACCCCGCCCTCTCCGCGATTCGTCGCCACACGGACGCCGGTAGGGGCGTAGCCTCGGCAGCATGTCGGCGGCGATCTCCGTGGAACAGCTCGTCAAGTCGTTCGGAACCACCCGCGCTCTCGACGGCCTCGACCTCGAGGTCCGCCGGGGCGAGGTACACGGGTTCCTCGGCCCGAACGGCTCCGGGAAATCCACCACCATCCGTGTCCTGCTCGGGCTGCTGCGCGCGGATTCCGGCCGGGCCGAACTGCTCGGCGGCGACCCGTGGCGCAACGCGGTGGACCTGCACCGGCGGCTCGCCTACGTGCCCGGCGAAGTCAATCTGTGGCCCAATCTCACCGGTGGCGAGGCGATCGATCTGCTCGCCGGCCTGCGCGGCGGCATCGACGAACGCCGCCGAGCCGAACTGCTCGAACGCTTCGAACTCGACCCCACCAAGAAGGCCCGCACGTACTCGAAGGGCAACCGGCAGAAGGTCGCGATCGTCGCCGCGCTCGCCTCGGACGTGGAGCTGTTCCTGTTCGACGAGCCCACCTCGGGCCTGGACCCGCTCAAGGACGAGGTCTTCCGGGACTGCGTCCGCGAGGCCGTCGCCGACGGGTGTTCGGTGCTGCTGTCGAGCCACGTCCTCGCGGAGGTCGAGGCGCTGTGCGACCGGGTCACCATCATCCGGCAGGGCCGCACGGTCGAATCCGGCACGCTGACCGAACTGAGGCACCTGACCCGCACCTCGGTGGTGGCCGACACCGTGCGCCCGGTGGCCGGGCTGGACACGATGCCCGGGGTGCACGACCTGCAGGTGGACGGATTGCGGGTGCGGTGCGAGGTGGACACGGCGTACATGGACCCGGTGCTGCGCGAGCTGCTCGGCTTCGGCATCACGTCGCTCACCAGTACCCCGCCCACCCTGGAGGAGCTGTTCCTGCGGCACTACGGCGACGAACTGCCGGGCGAGCACATCCACCTGCCCGGCGAGCGGCTCGCGCACGGCCGGCCGGCCGCCGGCGAGGGAGCCGGCGCATGAATGCCGCCTTTGTCGGCACCGGCCGGCTGGTACGCCTGGCGGTGCGCCGCGACCGCGTGCAGCTGCCGGTGTGGCTGGCTGCGATCGCGATCGTCTACGCGATCTCGGTGTCGAGCCTGAAGGGGCTCTATCCGGCGCAGGAAGACCTGCACCTCATCGCCGTCAGCTCCGCTGTGTCCCCGGTGGTGCTGGCCACCAACGGCCTGGTCTCCGGCGACAGCCTCGGAGCGGTCGTCGCGGCCCAGACGCTGCTGTTCCTGGCGCTGGCGGCGGGCCTGATGAGCACCATGGCCGTGGTGCGGCACACCCGGCAGAACGAGGAGACCGGCCGCGCCGAACTGGTCGGGGCCAATGTGGTCGGTCGGCGGGCCCTGCTCACCGCCGCCCTGATCGTTGTCGCCGCGGCGAATGTCGCGCTCGCGTTGCTGCTCACGGTCGTCTCTCTCGGTTTCGGACTGCCGCTGTCCGGATCGCTGGCGCTCGGAGCGGCCACCGGGGCGGCCGGTGTCGCGTTCGCGGCCGTCGCGGCCGTGACCGCGCAGGTCGCCGAGGGCGCCCGGGCCGCGAACGGGCTGGCCGGCGCGGCGCTGGGGGTTGCGTTCCTGCTCCGCGCCGTCGGCGACAGCGCGGGCACCGTAGACCCGGGCGGGGTCAGCGTCACGAGCATGTGGCTGTCGTGGCTGTCACCGATCGGGTGGGCGCAGCAGATCCGGCCGTACGACGTGGACGCGTGGTGGATCCTGCTGCTGTTCGCCGCATTCACCGCCGCGACGACGTGGACCGCGTACGTGCTGACCGGCAGGCGGGATCACGGAGCCGGGTTGGTGCAGCCGCGGCCGGGGCCGGACCGGGCGGCGACGTGGCTGCCCACCGCCGCGGGCTTCGCGTGGCGGGTGCAGCGCACGACGCTGATGTGGTGGGCGCTCGGCATTGCGGTCCTCGCCGCCACCTACGGCAGTGTCGCGAACGAGATGGACAACTTCCTCGACGAGGAGGGTGCCGTCGCCGACATGATGAAGCAGCTCGGCGGCGGGGCCGAGGCGATCACCGACGCGTACTTCGCGATGATCTTCCTGATGATGGCGTTGTTCGCCAGCGGATACGCGGTGCAGGCGGTGCTGCGGATGCACGGGGAGGAGACGTCCGGCCGGGTCGAGCCGGTGCTGTCGACGGCCCTCGGGCGGGTGCCGTGGATGCTCGCGCACATCGCCGTGGTGACGGTGGGAGTGATTGTGCTGCAGGTCGTCACGGGCGTCGCGTTGGCCGTCTCCTACGGAATGACGATCGGCGACATCACCGGTCCGCTCGGCAATCTGCTGCCCGCCGCGCTGGCGTTCGTGCCGGCCGTGCTCCTGGTCGGCGCGATGGCGGTGCTGTGCGTCGGGGTGGCGCCGCGCCGGGCGTCGAGCGTCGCATGGGGCGTCTTCGCCGTGTGGTTGATCATCGGGCAGCTCGGCGCCCTGCTGGACCTGCCCCAGGCGGTGCTGGACCTGTCGCCGTTCGTCCACGTCCCGGCCCTGCCGGCCGCGGACATGCGCCCGCTGCCGCTGCTGGTGCTGCTGCTCGTCGCCGTGGCGACCGCGACGGCGGGTGTGAGCGCGATGCGCCGCCGCGACCTCGTCGTCCAGTGACCGCCCGCGGCGGCGACCGAATGTCACATCGCGGCGATCCGACTGCCGCGATGTGACATTCGGTCACTGCGGAGGAGGCCGACTCGGGATCAGCGCGCGTCGAGCACCAGCCAGCCGCCGTGGTGCTCGAACGCCTCGAACGCGAGACCCGTGGATTCGCCGAGTGTGCGCAGGGCGGGCAGGTCGAAGGTGCGCACGTGGCCGTGGCAGGCGGTGGCCTCGTCCTCGAACGGCACCGCGATCACCACGCGCTCCCGGGCGATGCGCAGCGCCTCCGCGACGACGGCCGCACCGGTCGCGGCGTCGACGTGTTCGAGCAGATGGATTGCGGTGACGGTGTCGGCGCTGTCGTCGGGAACGGGCACGTGGGCCGCGTCGCACACGACGGTGTCCACCTCGAGGCCCAGTCGCGGCGCGACGGCCTCGAGCAGGGTCATGGTGCCGGGCAGGATGTCGGTGGCGGTGACGGCGATCCCGGCGCGCGCCAGGCGCAGGGGGAGGAATCCGAAGCAGGAGCCGAGATCCAGCACGCGGCCGCGGACGAGTTCGGCGGCCTTGTCGTGGATCGGGGCGAACCCGGCGGTGCCGTCCAGCAGTTCGGTGAGCGAGTTGCGGTAGTAGGTGACCCACGCGTCGAGGGCGTCGGGCAGGGTGGAGCGCACCAGCCCGACCATCGTCAACTCGAACTCCTCCTGTCCGAGGTCGCTGTCGGCGATCGACGCGGTGACCCCGGCGACGAGACGTTCACTCAGGTCGTCGGGCCCGAGCGAGTGGGTCACGTGCAGCCGGTCGCCCTCGCGGCGCAGGGCGATCGGGCCCGAGCTCACCTTCTCGACGGTGACGTGGGCGTGGGACCACCGGCCGGGCGGGCAGGGGGCGAGTGAGTCGAGCACAGTCATTGCAGCGCAGCCTTTTTCGAGGAGGGGGAGGCGTCGGGACCGTCGAGGGACGGGACGGCCGCGTCGAGGCCACTGTAGAGGGCGCGCATGCCGGCGGACAAGAGTTCCGGCAGCGCGAGCGAGTCGTCGGCGAGCCACTGCTCGTACGCCGCCATCGCCACGCCGAGCACGAGATAGCCGACGGTGCGCGGGAAGTGGTCGTCGGCGGCGGCGCCGACGCGACGCGCGACGTACTCGGCGATCACCCGGCGCCAGCCCTCGTACATCACCACCGAGTACGCCTGCAGCGCCGGTACCCGCAGGATCAGGTCCATGCGATCGCGGTGCAGCGCCGCCTCGGACTCGGGGAAGGTGTTGAAGTCGAGCAGCGCCGAGGTCAGCGCCTCGGCGAGGGGGACGTGGCCCGGCAGCGCGTCGAGGTGGGCGCGCATCTGTTCGAGGTGGCCGTCGAAGTCGCCCCACGGCACCGCGTTCTTGGACGGGAAGTACCGGAAGAAGGTGCGGCGGGCGATTCCGGCGGCTTCGGCGATCTGGTCGACGCTGGTCTCGTCGAATCCCCGGGCGCGGAACAGTTCGATCCCGATCGCGCTCAGCCCCTCTCTCGTGGTGGAGGGGCGGCGACCTATCCGAGCGGACGGTTTCCGGCGGCTACGCATGGTGTGAGCCTTCCATGGGTGACATTGTGCACTCGATGCCATTACAGTGGTGAACCGAGTCACAGCGCAACGGGTCTGTGACGCCGGGCTCCGCTCGTGGAGTCCCCATCCGAGGAGGTAGTTGATGTCCGATCGTGACAACACCGTCGTCGAGTCCGACCTGGTCGAGGAGTCCCTCGTGGAAGAGGTGTCCATCGACGGCATGTGCGGCGTGTACTGATCGTGTCCGCCGACGCCGCCACCACAGTGTTCGACTCGCAGAAGGTCGACTCGGCAGGGTTCGATCCGGATACGACGTGGAGGCTGCACCCGCAGGTAGCGCTTCGCCCCGAGCCGTTCGGGGCGTTGCTCTACCACTTCGGGACCCGCAAGCTCTCGTTTCTGAAGAACACCACGATCGTCGAGATCGTCGAATCCCTGCACCAGCATCCGTCCGTGCGGGCCGCGCTCGCCGCGCACGGAATCGACGAGTCGGCTGCACGTCCGTACCTGCGGGCGCTGGCCACCCTGGCCGACTCCCACATGATCGTGCCGGCCTAGACCCCGCCGGTCCCCCTCCCGCCCGCCCCACCGACGAGGACGCAGCCCATGACCTCTGTGCTCGAATCCGCCGCAGTACGAGAAGCTTCCGGCCCGCCCAAGGTCGGCCGCCTGGTCGACCAGTTCGAGAAGGGTCTCGACGCCCCGATCTGCCTGACCTGGGAGCTGACCTACGCCTGCAACCTGTCGTGCGTGCACTGTCTGTCCTCGTCCGGCCGGCGTGATCCGCGCGAGCTGACCACCGAACAATGCAAGGCGATCATCGACGAACTGCAGCGTATGCAGGTGTTCTACGTCAACATCGGCGGCGGAGAGCCGACCGTGCGCTCGGACTTCTGGGAGCTGGTCGACTACGCCACCGAGCACCAGGTGGGCGTGAAGTTCTCCACCAACGGCGTCAAGATCGACAAGAAGGTCGCCGCGCGTCTCGCGGCCTCCGACTACGTCGACGTGCAGATCTCCCTCGACGGCGCCACCGCCGAGGTCAACGACGCCGTGCGCGGCCCCGGCTCGTTCGCGATGGCCGTGCGTGCCCTCGAGAACCTCGCCGAGGCCGGATTCCGCGACGCGAAGATCTCCGTCGTCGTGACCCGGCACAACGTCGACCAGCTCGACGAGTTCAAGGCCCTGGCCGACCAGTACGGCGCGACGCTGCGCATCACCCGCCTGCGTCCCTCCGGCCGTGCCGTCGACGTGTGGGACGACCTGCACCCCACCCACGAGCAGCAGCGGCAGCTCTACAATTGGCTCGTCGCACACGGCGAGGGTGTGCTGACCGGCGATTCGTTCTTCCACCTGTCCGCCTTCGGTGGCAGCGACGGCGCCGGTGCGCTGCCGGGGCTGAACCTGTGCGGCGCGGGCCGGGTGGTGTGCCTGATCGACCCCGTGGGCGACGTGTACGCCTGCCCCTTCGCCATCCACGACAAGTTCCTTGCCGGGAACATCCTGTCCGACGGCGGTTTCCAGCAGGTGTGGCAGCACTCCGAGCTTTTCACCGAACTCCGGTCGCCGCAGACCGGCGGGGCCTGCAGCAAGTGCACCTTCTACGATTCGTGCCGCGGCGGCTGCATGGCCGCGAAGTTCTTCACCGGTCTGCCGATGGACGGGCCGGATCCCGAATGCGTCCAGGGCTACGGCGAATCCGCGCTCAGCGCCGACCGCACCGTGCCCAAGTCCAGCGTCGACCACTCGCGCACCGGTGAGCGCCGCACCCCGCGCGCGCCCGTCCCGTTGCAGCTGATGGTGCGCCCGCCGTCGCGGGCCTGCGACGAAAACCCGCTCGCCGGAATGCAATAGCCGGCCCCGTTCGTGCAAGTAGGAGAGGCAGATCCATGTCCAAGGAATGGTTCGAAACCGTTGCGGTCGCGCAGCAACGGGCGAAGAAGAAGCTCCCCAGGTCCGTCTACGGCGCCCTCGTGGCCGGCTCCGAGAAGGGCATCACCGTCGAGGACAACCTGACGGCATTCGGCGAGCTCGGCTTCGCCCCGCACGTGGCGGGGTTGTCCGACAAGCGGGAGATGGGCACCCACGTGATGGGTCAGGACATCGCCCTGCCGGTGGTGATCTCCCCGACCGGCGTGCAGGCGGTGCATCCGGACGGCGAGGTCGCCGTCGCCCGTGCCGCCGCGGCCCGCGGTACCGCGATGGGGCTGAGCTCGTTCGCGAGCAAGTCCATCGAGGAGGTCGCCGCGGCCAACGACAAGACCTTCTTCCAGATGTACTGGGTGGGCAGCCGCGACGTGCTGGTCCAGCGGATGGAGCGGGCCCGCGCCGCCGGCGCGAAGGGCCTGATCATGACCCTGGACTGGTCGTTCTCCAGCGGCCGCGACTGGGGCAGCCCCGCCATCCCGGAGAAGATGGACCTCAAGGCCATGTTCCGGTTCGCCCCCGAGGGCATCCTGCGGCCGAGCTGGCTGCTCGACTGGGCGAAGACCGGCAAGGTGCCGGACCTGACCACCCCGAACCTGACCCCTCCCGGCGGCAGTGCCCCGACGTTCTTCGGCGCCTACGGCGAGTGGATGGGCACCCCGCTGCCTACCTGGGAGGACGTGGCGTGGCTGCGGGAGCAGTGGGGCGACGCGCCGTTCATGCTCAAGGGCGTCATGCGGGTCGACGACGCCAAGCGCGCCGTCGACGCGGGCGTCACCGCGATCTCGGTGTCCAACCACGGCGGCAACAACCTCGACGGCACGCCGGCTCCGATCCGGGCGCTGCCGGCGATCGCCGAGGCGGTCGGCAAGGACATCGAGGTGCTGCTCGACGGCGGCATCCGCCGCGGCAGTGACGTCGTCAAGGCCCTCGCCCTCGGCGCCAAGGCCGTGATGATCGGCCGCGCCTACCTGTGGGGCCTCGCCGCGAACGGGCAGGCGGGCGTGGAGAACGTCCTCGACATCTTCGCCGGCGGCATCGGGTCCGCGCTCATCGGCCTCGGCAAGACGTCGATCCACGAGCTGACCCCCGACGACATCGTCGTCCCGCCGGGCTTCCGGCGGGACCTCGGAATCTGAGCGGTCCACCTGCCGATGGGCACCCTCACCGAACCGATCACCCTGGCCGGACGCCACGCGCCGGCCAGGGTGCTCTTCGGGCCGCACGAAACCAATCTCGGTGTGGGGAGGACCTTTTCGTCCGAACACGTGGCGTACTACGAGCGCCGAGCGCGCGGTGGCGCGGGGGTGCTCGTGACCGAGGTCGCCTCCGTGCACCCGCACGACCAGCCCTACGAGCGGGCGCCCCTGGCCGCGGAGTGCGGTCCCGGATGGGCCGCCGTCGTCGCCGCCTGCCGGCCGCACGGCACCCTGGTGCTGGCCGGCCTCGGCCACGCCGGGCTGCAGGGCTCGAGCGCGTGGACCCAGGCACCGCTGTGGGCCCCGTCGCGGGTGGCGGACCCCGCGGTCCGGGAACTGCCCATGGAACTCGGCGACGACGAGATCGATGCGGTGATCGAGGGATTCCGCGCCGCCGCCGCGGTCGCGGTCGCCGCCGATGTCGACGGGATCGAACTGGACGCCGGGCCGACCGCGCTGCTGCGCCAGTTCCTCTCGGGCCTGACCAACCGGCGCACCGACCGCTACGGCGCCGACCGGTCGTTGCTGTTGCGGCGGGTGGTCGCGGCCGTGCGCGCCGAACTCGGCCCCGGGCGGATCCTGGCGCTGCGCCTGAGCTGCGACGAGGAGGCGCCCTGGGCCGGCATCACCCCGGAGCACGCCGCCGCCCACGCCCGCGACCTCGCGCCGGACCTGGATCTGCTCACCGTCGTGCGAGGCGGCCTCTACGCCCCCGGCGCGTACCGGCCCGACGCGCACACGCCGGCCGGGTTCAACGCCGGACTGTGCCGCGCCGTCCGCGACGCGGTGGCGGGCGCCGTCCCCGTCGTCCTGCAGGGCAGCGTCGTCGACCCCGCCGCCGCGCAGCGCGCCCTCGCCGAGGGGGTGGGCGACCTCGTCGAGATGACCCGCGCGCAGATCGCCGATCCGGACCTCGTCACAGCCGTGCGCGAGGGCCGCTCGCCCCGGCCGTGCGTGCTGTGCAACCAGGCCTGCCTGGTGCGCGACTTCCGCAATCCCCGGGTCGGCTGCATCGGCAACGCGGAGGCCGGGCACGAGACGCGCGCGCCGCAGCCTCCGGCCGCCGCCGCGCGGGACGTCCTCGTGGTCGGTGGGGGTCCGGCCGGGCTCGAGGCCGCCCGGGTCCTCGCGGAGCGCGGTCACCGGGTCCGCCTCGTCGAGCGCGCCGGACGCGTCGGCGGGATGCTGCGCACCGCGGCGGTGGGCACGGGACGCGACACGCTCTCCGCGCTCGTCGACTGGCTCGAGGCCCGCTGCCGCGCGCTCGGCGTGCGGATCGACACCCGTCGTGCCGTCACCGCCGGCGAACTCGAGGACGCCGTGGCCGCGGGCGAGGCCGTCGTGCTTGCCACCGGCAGCCGGGACCGGCCCCCCGAGTACCCGGCCGAGGAGGGCCACTACGTCACCGCAGCCGGCCTGCTGGCCGGTGGCCCGATCGCCGTGCGGCCGGTCGTGGTGTGGGATCCCGTCGGGGGTCCCGTCGCGGTGGGCATCGCGGAACAGCTTGCCGCCCAGGGCTATACCGTCTCGTACGCCACGACGGACCCGATCGCCGGGTCGCGGCTCGCGCCGACGGGCGACCTGGTCGCGGCGAACACCCGGCTGCAGCGGGCCGGGGTCGCCCGGCACCTCGGGGTCACGGTGCGACGGGTCGGCGCCGACGCGGTCGAACTCGAGCACCGGCTGACCGGACGGCGCACCGACGTCGCCGGCGCGCTGCTCGTCGACTGCGCCCCGGGGCTGCCGGAGGACACCCTGTACCGCACCGGGCTGACACGGATCGGCGACTGCCTGGCGCCGCGAAGTGTCCACCAGGCGGTACGGGAGGGTCACACGCTCGGATCCGAACTGTAACCTGTTGCAGACTGCTACGGATCGGAAGGATCGACGAATGGGCGAGTTCGACGGCAAGGTCGTGTTCATCACCGGCATTGCGCGCGGTCAGGGACGCAACCACGCGATCCGGTTCGCGCGGGAGGGCGCGTCGATCATCGGCGTCGACATTGCCGGTCCCGTCTCGGAGTACAACTCCTACGCGCCGGTCACCGAAGCCGACTTCCACGAGACCGTCCAGCTCGTCGAGGCCGAGGGGGCGAAGATCCACGCGCGCATCGCCGACGTGCGCGACAGCGCCGCCCTGAAGTCCGTCGTCGACGACGGCGTCGCCCAGTTCGGCCGCCTCGACGTCGTCGTCGCCAACGCGGGCATCTGCAACTGGAACCGCTTCTGGGAGATGCCCGACGAGCAGTTCGAGGAACTGATCGACATCAACCTCACCGGCGTCTTCAAGACCCTCAAGGCCGCCACGCCCGCCATGATCGAGGCCGGCAACGGAGGGTCGATCATCGTCGTGAGTTCCGTCGCCGGGCTGAAGGCCATGCCCGGCCAGGCCAACTACGCCGCCGCGAAGTTCGGCCTCGTCGGCCTGACCCAGAGCGCCGCCAAGGAGCTCGGCGAGTACCGCATCCGGGTCAACTCCATCCACCCGTACGGCGTGAACACCCCGATGGGCACCGACCAGGGCGCGCTGACACTCTTCGAGAAGTACCCGCACTGGCTGCCGAGCTTCGCCCCGATCCTCACCGAGAAGCCGATCGCCGACGTCGACGACATCACCGAGGCCGTGCTGTATCTCGCGAGCGACCGCGCCCGGACCGTCACCGGCAGCCAGATGGCCCTCGACCAGGGGAACTCGAAGGTGTGAGCGAAACCTGCTCCGCCGGACCGCACCCACGGCTGGCCGCCCCGCTGCGGCTCGGCCCGGTCACGCTGCGCAACCGGGTGGTGTTCTCCGCGCACCTGACCAACTTCGCCGAGGACGGGCTGCCCACCGCGCAGCACGCCGCGTACTACGCGGCGCGGGCCGGCGGTGGAGCCGGGCTGATCGTCTCGGAGGAACACACCGTGCACCCGACGGACCGGCCCTACGAGAAGCTGATCCGCGGGTACGACCCCGCGGTGGTGTCTGGGTACCGGCGGATCACCGACGCCGTGCACGCCCGCGGCGGGCGAATCTTCGCCCAGCTCAACCACAACGGCGCCCAGGGCTGCGGCATGTACACCGGCCTGCCGCTGTGGGCGCCCAGCGCCGTGCCCGACCCGCTGTTCCGGGAGGTGCCCAAGGCGCTCGAGGAGCACGAGATCCGCGACCTCGTCGAGGGGTACGCCCGCGTCGCCGAGCACTGCCGTGCCGGCGGATTCGACGGGGTCGAACTGCAGTGCTCGCAGGCGTCGATCGTGCGGCAATTCCTGTCCCCGGGCACCAACCTGCGCACCGACCGGTACGGCGGACCGCTCCGGAACAGGGCGCGGTTTCTGCTCGAGGTCGTCGGGGCGCTGCGCGCGGCGGTCGGGTCCGACCTGGTCGTGGGGGTCCGCCTCAGCGGGCACGACGGCACCGACGGCGGGATCACCCTCGACGACGCCGTCGCCGTCGCCGCCATGATCGAAGACAGCGGGCACGTCGACTACCTGAACACCTCGATCGGCGTGGCCACCGAGACGCTGCACCTGATCGAGGCGTCCATGGCCACGCCCCACGGCTACGCGTTGTTCGTGCCCGACGCGATCCGGCGGCGGGTGCGGCTGCCGGTCGTCGGCGTCGGACGCTTCACCACCCCCGCCCAGGCCGAGGCGGCCCTCGCCGAGGGGCGCTGCGACCTCGTCGGCGTCGTCCGCGGCCAGATCGCCGACCCCGACTTCGCCGCCAAGGCTCTCGCCGGCGACGACGAGGCCGTGCGTCCGTGCCTGGCCTGCAACCAGGAGTGCATCGGCCGGGTAGGGCTCGGCCGGTGGATCGGTTGCGTGGAGAACCCCCGCGCCGGCCGCGAGGCGCAGCTGCTACCCGATCCGGCGGTCCCCGGCCGGCGCGTGCTGGTCGTCGGTGGCGGACCGGCCGGCCTGCGCGCCGCCGCGACCGCCGCGCAGCGCGGGCACCGGGTCACCCTGTGCGAGCGCACCCCCGCCCTGGGTGGTCAGATCCGCACGGCCGCCACCGCTCCGGGCCGCGGCGAACTCGCCGGCATGGTGGACAGCCTCGAGGTCGAATGCCGCCGCGCGGGCGTCGATGTGCGTATCGGCGTGCACGTCGACGCCGCCTTCGTGCAGGAGCACCGACCGGACGCGGTCGTCGTCGCCACCGGGGCGCGCCCGCGGCGCCCGGACTGGGCCGGCGACACCGCGCTCGTCGTCGACGTCCGCGACG
Organism: Rhodococcus sp. M8; assembly: GCF_015654185.1. NCBI lineage: Bacteria > Bacillati > Actinomycetota > Actinomycetes > Mycobacteriales > Nocardiaceae > Rhodococcus > Rhodococcus sp. M8. The sequence continues at coordinate 1,894,901 of NZ_CP064065.1, read as the reverse complement.
TGCTCGACGGCCGCGTGTCCCCGCAGGGCGACGTCCTCGTCGTCGACGACCTCGGCTTCCACCAGGCGACGTCGGTGGCCGCACTGCTCGCCGGCCGCGGCGCCGCGGTCACGGTCTGCACGGCCGGGATGATCGTCGGACAGGACCTCGGCCTGACCCTCGACATGGAGGACTGGACCCGCCGGGCACACGCCGAGGGCATCGCGCAGCTCACCGACACGCTCGTCACCGCCGTCACCGAGACCGGCGGCAGGCTCGACGTCGCGCTGTGGCACCACCCGACCGCCGTCGCGCACACCCGCACGGTGGACGCGGTGGTCGTGGCCACCCATCAGGACCCCGTGGACGATCTTTGGGTAGCGCTGCGCGACGGTGCCTTCCACGTCGTGCGGATCGGCGACGCGGTCACGCCGCGACGGGCACACGCCGCGATCGTCGAGGGGGAGCGGGCGGCGGTGGGGCTGTAGCCCGGTGCGTCCTTTGGGCGGCAGGAGCAACCCAAAGGACGCACCGGCCGCGCAGCGGCCTATCGGCTCGCGCGCTTGGTGGCGTCGGCCCACGACTCCACCGCCGCGTACCCGTCGCCCACACCCTGGGTGAATGCGACCAGCGCCCCGTACATCCGGGAGCCCTCCACGGCCAGTTCCGTCTTCGCCACCCAGTCCGCGGCGCGGGCCATGACGTGGGCCGAGATGTCGGCACCGTCCTGGGTGCCGCGCGAGGCGTGCAGGAACGACTCGTCGGCGATCTGAAAGGTCTGCACCACGGCGCGCCAGTAGTACTCCGCATCCATCGCCGCGCGGACCTCGTAGTAGTCCGTGGCGTTCTGCCGCGCCACCGACTCCTGCAGCGTCGCCGCCGCCTCGGAGATGCTGCGCAGCGGAACGTACACAGGGTCCTCGGACGCCCCCCGCGTGGTTCGTCTACCCGTCACCGGCACGATGCTTTCAGACAATGGCACCCCCTCGATGGTCCACAAGATCATCGCACGCGCAAGTGCCGGCACGGGTCAGCAGGTGAGCGCACCGCCCGGGGACGCCGGCGCGTGCCGCCGCGGATCGAACGGCTCGAACCAGGCATCGACGGTCGCGAACAGGGCGCGCTGAGGAATCCGGAAATCGCCGAGCCGCTCCTGTTCGGGCAGCGGCCCGTCGGGGCCGAGGTCGACGCCGCCCACCACCGCGGCGAGGGTGCGGGCGGACCACAACCGGCGCGGTGCGGCGCGGAACCACTGTCCGTTCGGCACGTTGCCGGTGAGCCGGATCCGGCCGGCGCCCAGGACCGGGCCGGCGACGCGCGCCACGGCGGCCAGGACCGCGGGGTTGTGCCGCGCCGCGTCCGGCAGCAGCCGGCCGGCCAGGGTCGCCAGGGTGGTGGCCGGCGACGAGAACACCCGTACGTCCCAGACGACGTCGTCGCCCGCCGTGATGTGCAACCGGGACGAGCCGGTCCACTCGGCGGCGACGTCGGTGCGCACCGTCCGGGTGAGGGCGGCGCCGAGGTAGCGGGCGCATCCGTGCTCCGGCGCGGCATCGCTGTAGACGGTCCAGTGGCCCTGCGGGTCGCGGTGCCAGACCGCGGTGAAGGCGGGGCCCACCGACCCGGCGGTGAACCGGCGCAGCGCCAGACAGTGCCCGCTGGCGAACGGCGCCCCGATCACGGCATACCCGGTGAACCGCTCGCCGGCGACCCGGGGCAGGGCGCGGGGCTCCTCGGCGGCTTCCTGCGGTGTGGTCTTCATCTCGTCCTCCCTCGGCGTACGAATACGGTCCTCCCGATCGTGCGCCGCGTCGTGACCGGAAGCATGGGGCCGATGCCTCATCTTCGGCATCCGTCCGGCCGGGCGCCCCGGCCCCGGCAGCGGAGGACAATGGGGCCGTGCAGCGCAGGAGCGAGTCGTCTCCGGGCCCGCAGGACGGGCCGCGGCGCGCCGAGCTGCTCGCCGCGCTGTCCCTGGCGATCGACCTGGGCCTGGGGCAGCCGATGGAGCACATGCTGCGGTCCGCCGTGCTGGCCGGACGGATCGCCGAGCGCATGGGCCTGGACGCCCAGCAGCAGGCCGTCATCTACTATGCGAACCTCGTCGCCTGGATCGGATGTCACGCGGACTCGCACGAGTTGGCGCAGCTGTTCGGCGACGACATCGCACTCCGCGCCGATACCTACGGGGTCGACATGAGGGGGCTGCCGTTCCTGCGGATGCTGACCAGCCACGTCGGGCGCGGGCTCGACGGCGCGCGTCGCGGGGTCGAGGTCGTCGCGTTCCTGCTGACCGCCCGCCGTCGCATGGCCGAGCTGATCGGTTCGCACTGCGCCTCGGCGGGGACGCTGTCCGACCGGGTCGGGCTCGACCGGCAGGTCGGCGCGGCCCTGGCCTACGCGTTCGAACGGTGGGACGGCGCCGGGCTGCCCGCGGGTGTGCGCGGCGACGACATCCCCCTCGAGATGCACATCGTGCACCTCGCGGAGGTCTCCGAGGTCCATCTGCGGGCCGGCGGACCGGGGCGGGCCGTCGAGGTCGCGCGGGCGCGCAGCGGGACCCAGTTCTGTCCGCGGGTGGCGCGGGTGTTCCAGGAGGCCGCGGGCGAACTCACCGACGGTCTGCTCGAGCAGGACGCGTGGGCGGCGGCGCTGGATCGGGCGCCCGACCGCGCGCGAGTCCTCGCCGGCGACGAACTCGACGCCCTGCTTCGTGCGATGGCAGACTTCGTCGACCTGAAAGTTCCCTGCCTGCTCGGGCATTCGCGGGCGGTGGCCGACCTGACCGCGGCCGCGGGCCGCCTGCGCGGCCTGCCGGCGACGGACGTCGAGGTGCTCTACCGGGCCGGGCTCGTGCACGGTCTCGGCCGGATGGGGGTGTCCAACCGGATCTGGGAGAAGCCCGGTCCGCTCACCGGCGCCGAATGGGAGCGGGTCCGGCTGTACCCCTACCTGACCGGGCGGATCCTCAGCCGCGTCACCGGCATGGAGGACGTCGTCGCCGTCGCAACCACGCACCGCGAACGCCTCGACGGCTCCGGGTATCCCAACGGCGTGCGCGGACGCGACCTGAGTGTCGCCGATCGTCTCCTCGCCGCGGCGGAGACGTACCAGCGCTTCGGGGAACCCCGGCCGCATCGCGGTGCGCTCACCCCCGAACACGCGGCGGGCCGCCTGCGGCAGGAGGCCCACCGCGGGCGCCTCGACGCCGAGGCGGTCGAGGCGGTGCTGACGGCGGCCGGGCACCGGCGGGTGCGGCGCGCGCCATGGCCGGCCGGGCTGACCGCCCGCGAGGTGGAGGTGCTGCGGCTCGTCGCCCGGGGCCGGTCCAACCGGCAGATCGCCGACGAGCTGTGCATCGCGGAGAAGACGGCCCGCAACCACGTCGAGCGCGTCTACGCCAAGCTCAGGGTGGACAACCGCACGCGGGCCGGCCTGGCCGCCGTCGATCTCGGGCTGGCCTGGTGACCCGCCGGCCCGCGGCGGGGCGACGGGAGCACCGCGGCCGGACCGGTCGTCATCGAACCCGGTTCGCTCGTCGAGGTTTTCCCGGCCGGCCCGTAGCCTCTGCGCACGGTTCAGCGGGTCGGGCGGGCCGGTACGCGTCGTTCACCCGGCAACTCGGTCACCAACACCGGCAGGTGGATTGGTGGACGCCACTGCTTGTGATGATCCGCCACCCCGTCGGATTGCCTGATGTGGTTCTGCCGGAAAGGTTTTCGAGGCTGGCGCGGAGACGGGTCGACGCACTGATCATCGTCGGCGACCTACCGGTCGGGGATCCGCAGGCAGGGCACGGCTGGACGGTATTGGGGCCGGCTCCGGGCCGGCCCCAATACCGTCGAGGACAGGCGAATGGATCAACTCGCATTTCCGCCGCCCTGTGCTACCACTCGGAGGGTCTCCGGCGGCAGCGGTTTCATGGTGCAGTGCTCACTTCGCAGAAGGTTCGGCCTCGTAGGTGACCCAGCTCGTTCGCGTGGCGAGGGTGTTGTAGAGCGCCTGGGCTTGGTGGTTGTCTTCGGCGGTCACCCACTGCACCACGGCGCGACCCTCGGCGGTGGCCATCTCGGTGAGACGGCCGATCAGTGCACGTCCGACGCCCCGGCCTCGGGCTGCGGGGTCGGTGAACAGGTCGTCGAGGAAGAGGCCGGTGGTGCCGGTGTAGGGCGAGGAGAACCGGCGATGGTGTGCAAACCCGAGGATCTCGCCGTCCGCTTCCGCAACGAGAGCCTTGCATTCGTGTCGGGGATCCATGAACCATCCCCATGCGCGGGAGACGATGTCCTCGGACTCGGGCAGCTTGTAGAACTCGCGGTACTCGCGGAAGAGGACACGCCAGCGGCACTCGTCGGCAGGGGCGAGCGGCCGGATCGTCGGAATGGTGGTCGTTGCCATGGGTGGCTCCTATCGGTGGTTGAGGTCTCGGCAGAGCGGTACTGCCAGGTACTGTCCGAGCGTTCTCCGCCCGCGAGGATCGAATATCCGATGCGGGATGCGCCGCGCTCAGGCTTCGGTCACGTCATCACTGCGTTCTCCTTTCTTTCCTTGCCTGTTCGGGTTCCCGGCTGGCGTGGGGCCAGCAGGAGGTACGCGGCGCTGCCCGCGACGAGGCCCCAGAACGCGGCACCGACGCTGAAGAACACGACGCCCGACATGGTGACCGCGAGCGTGGTCAGGGCCGCGATCCCGGTGCGGGTATCGCCGCCCATTGCCCCCTTCAGTGCGGTGAGGGCAGAGCCCAGCAGGGCGACGGCAGCAAGAACCGAAACCGTTTCGCTCGGGATCGCCTGGAACCCGGCCACGAGCACGCCCCCGAACGAGCCGACGAGCAGATAGGTGAGGCCGCCCGAGAGGCCCGCGATGTAACGCTGTGCGCGATCCGGATGCGACTCGGGGCCGAGCGCGATCGCCGCCGTGATCGCGCCGAGGTTGATGCCGTGGCAGCCGAAGGGCGCGAGGATCGCCGAGACCGTCAAGATGGCACCGACGAGCAGGCGGTCGTTCGGCTCGTACCCCTGCGAGTGGAGCAGTGCGAGCCCGGGTGCGTTCTGCGAGGCCATCGTGACAATGAACAGCGGCAGCGCGATGCTCACGAGCGCGGCCGGGGTGAATGCCGGCATCGTGAACACAGGGCCGCCGAGCGCGAGCGACGGCGCGACCTCGCGGAAGGATCCGGTCGCCCCGGTCGCCGCGAGCCCGGCGACGAGTCCGGCGAGCACTGCGTATCGGTCGAAGACGCGCTTGCCGAGGAAGAAGGCGACGACGATGCTCCCCGTGATCAGCGGCGCGCTCGTGAAGGCGCCCGCTGCGGTCACGACGAAGGGCAGCAGGATCCCGGCGAGCAGAGCCTGTAGCACCGGGCCGGGCACCCTGGCGAGTAGCCGGCCGAACCAGCCCGTGTACCCGACCACTGCGGCGGCGACCGAGGCGACGAGGAACGCGCCGACGGCCTCGGTGAACGAGAAGCCGCCGAGCGAGGCGATCAGCAGCGCCGCTCCGGGCGTCGACCAAGCGACGATCACCGGGATACGGGTGAACAGGCTCAGCGCGATGCTGCACACGCCGTTGCCGATCGCCACCGCCCAGACCCACGACGCGGTCTGCGCCTCGTTCAGACCCGCTGCGCGAGTGGCTTCGAGCACGATCAGGAACGGGCCTGCGAAGTTGATGAGCGCCGAGAGGAAGCCCGCGACGACCGCGGAGACTGAGACATCCCGCAGTACAGAGGAAGCCCGGCTCATCGGTGCGCCGCCGAGACTGCCGACGTCGCGCCCGCTCGATGGCGTAACAATCTTGCGGAAATTTGAGTAACGTTATTCACTATCGTCATGTCGAATGATAACAGAGCGTCGGAAATTGCGGCACGCCTCCGCCAGCGGATCGCGACGATGCATATCGGGGAGAAACTGCCGGGTGTCCGCGAACTCTCCGGAGAGTTCGCGGCGAGTGCAGCCACCGTCTCGGCAGCTCTCTCGGAACTGAGCGCATTCGGGCTGGTCCGGGCTGAGCCCGGACGGGGAACGTTCGTGGCGGGCCGCGAACGACTACCGGAACCGGACTTCTCCTGGCAGTCTCAGGCGCTCGGCCGCGCCAGAGTGGACGCCGACCGGGCCGCTCGCCTGGGCGGCTACGGTACTCCCGACCACATCCCGCTCTCCTGGGGATACCTCGCCCCCGAACTACAGCCGAACGAGGAACTGCATCGCATCGGCTCGCGTGCGGCGAAGAGCGGTCGTACCTGGATGATGACGCCGCCAGCGGGATCGCCGGAACTGCGGCGGATCCTCGCCTCCGAATACCGCGCCGACCCGAACGACGTGCTTGTGGTCTCCGGCGGGCAGCAGGGCCTCGTCTTCACGATGCGCACACTCGCCGAGCCGGGGTCGGCGGTCATCACCGAGAGTCCGAGCTATCCGGGCGCGATTCTCGCTGCGCAGAGCGCGGGCCTGAACCTCTCGTCGGTGCCCGCCGACGCCGACGGGATCCTGGTCGACCGTCTCGCCGACGAACTCGAACGCACGCGAGCGCGAGTGGTCTACCTCCAGCCGAGCTACGCGAACCCCACCGGAGCGGTCCTCGGTGCAGAGCGCCGGAAGAAGGTGCTCGAACTCGCCGCCCGACACGGCGCGTTCATCATCGAGGACGACTGGGCCAGACACCTCGGCATCGACGGACAGGCCCCACCCCCCCTCTTCACCGAAGACCCCCACGGACACGTCGTATCGATCCTCACCCTTTCGAAGCCTGCCTCCCCAGGTCTCAGGCTCGGCGCGGTCATCGCGCGCGGCCCGGCAGGCGAACGGCTCCGGGCCTCCCGCACCGCCGACGACCTCTGCGTCGCGCCGCTGGTGCAGGAAATCGCCTGCGGTCTCCTGACTTCGAATGCGTGGCCCCGGCACCTGAAACGCCTGCGCGCAGAGCTCGCGACGCGACGCGACGCACTTGCCTCCGCGATCCACGCCACGACGCCCGGCATCCGCATCCCGTGCGTCCCGCACGGTGGCATTCACCTCTGGGCCAGGCTGCCCCAGGGCGCAGATACCCGCGAGATCTGCACCGCCGCGTACGCGGCCGGGGTACTCATCGGAGACGGGAGTCACTTCTTCGTGGACGAACCACCCGCACCGTTCCTGCGCTTCTCCTACGGGGCCGCAACCGAAGCCCAGATCGCCGAAGGCATCAGGCGGCTCTCCGAAATCCTCCAGCGGTGAGGTTCGGTGGTGCGAAGCAGCGTCCCGCGCCGGGAATTGCGCCCGGTTGGTTGTTGATGTGTTGTGCAGCTCGGATCGCTCAACGTGGTGGCCGGCGGATGATCGACGGTGCCGGACTCTCCGCCGCCCGCAGGTGAGATGTTCCACGGGAATCTACTGGGGGTGCCTCGGTCCTGTCTCGACGAGGGTGTTGACGAGGCCGGCGGCGGTCGCGGCATCGTCGACCACGACCAGGGTGCGCGCGCCGTCGTGCCGGTGCAGCACCAGCGCGGGGCCGCCGCGCAGGACGAACCCTCGGGCACCGCGCAGCGGGCCCAGTACCGCCATGCGGTATCCGTAGCCACCGAAGTGCTTCAGCGGTGCCACGTCGGTGACGGAGGCGGAGGCGATGGCGTTGAGCGGGGTGTGCAGGTGCGGCCACCCGAACAGGCCCGCGACGGTGACCCCGCGGACGTCGACGGTGACGCGGATCGAGCAGGTCAGCGCGACCAGCACGGCGAGCAGCACGGCCAGGCCCAGCAGGATCCACAGGCGTGTGAGCACGCCGAGGGCGGCGACGATACCGATCGCCGCGACGAGCACGATCGTTGTGACGTTGCCGGTGGCCACCGATCGGGTCCACGCGACGAGTTCGTCTGCGCCGAGGGGAATTCGCGGTGCATCGGCGGCCGGGGGAGAGGCAGGTCCGCGCGACCACCGGGGCACCGCCGCGGCGGCAACGGCCCCGAGGGCGACGCCGATGCCGAGTGCTGCGAGGAGAGACGCCCCCGGCGGCGAGGCTGCGGCGGCGTCCGCGAGTCCCCGCTGAGAGCCGGTGACCAGCACGATCAGGGCGGTCACGAAAGCGACCGTCCCCGTGACGGTCGCGGCGACCGCGCGGGTGAGGGCAGGGTCGGTGTCGGCGGCCCGGGTGAGACCGAAACCGAGGGCGGCGAACAGGACACCGAACCCGAGCAACAGTGCGATCGTCGCAGGGAGGCCGGCGAATCCGTCCGCGGTGCCGTCGAGGTTCCAATGTGTTGCGATCGGATCCGGTAGCTGCGCATGCCAGCTCCGGAGCACGAGTGCGCCCGCGGCGGCGACGGCCAGGGGTGCGGCCGTGGAGCTGAGGAGGATGCGGCCGGTGGGGCGCCGGTCGGTGCCGGGATCGTCTGTCATCGGTACTCCGTTCTGATCAGGTCGACGAGATCGTCGGCGCTCAGGCCGACGCGTTTGGCGTGCGCGACGGCCTGAGCGACGGCGGAATGCAAAGCGGCATGCCCGGTTTCGGCGCGGTCGGTGACGACCGCGCCGCGTCCGCGGCGCAGCTCCACCAGGCCTTCGTCGCGCAGTTGCTGGTACCCCCGCAACACGGTGTGGACGTTGAGGCCGAGCGATGCAGCGAGGTCGCGCGCGCCGGGGAGGCGCTCGCCCGCCCGGACCTCGCCCCGGGCCACCGCGCCGCGCACGGCCGCGGCCAGTTGCACGAACAACGGGTCCGGCGAGTTCGGGTCCAGTCTGATGAGCACGGGACAAGCATATTGTTCTATTTGAAATAGAACAAGTCGGCTAACGGCGGCATCGGACCGGTGCGGTCACCGGCGACCCGGCGGCGACGGGGAAGACGGGTCCTGTCCCGGGATCCCGGCCGAGTCGCCGGCCTGCCAGCCCCGGTGGAGCACGTCGACGGCCTCGTGCAACAGGCCGTCGCGGTCGCCGGGGACCGACGCGGGGATCTGGTGCAGTGTGGTCAGCCGGGCGATGCCGTAGACGGTGCCCCACGTGGCAGCGCACCGCCGCAGCACCTCGGCCTCCTCCACACCCTCGGGCTGGCAGGCCGCCACGGTGCCGCGCAACAGACGCCAGTAGTCGGCGGCCGCCTGTTGCAGGCGCGGGTGATCGGCCTTGTCGACCGTGGGCCCGTAGGCCAGGTCGTGCACGTGCGGGCGCTCCCGGACGAACCGCAGGTAGGCGTCGGTGAGCGCGTGCAGCCGGCACCGTGGATCGGATCCGGCTGCCTCGACGGCGGCGGCCGCCTCTGCCGCGGCGCCCTGCAGCCCGGTGCCCGCCACGGCCGCGAGGAACCGGCGCTTGTTCCCGAAGTGCACGTAGGGCGCCTGGTGGCTCACGTCCAGCTGCTGCGCCACCCGGCGGAGGCTGAGGCGTTCGGCCGGCTGCTCCCTCAGCAGTTCGAGCGCGGCTCGGAGCAGCCGTTCGTCGAGCGTGTCGGTCATCCGTCCACCAGCCCTTCCCGGCGTGCGCGGCTCCGCCCATTGACAGTGTCAACCTACCGCGGGACCATAGCAATTGACAGTGTCAACCCGAGTCGCACCGGAGGTGGTGGCGGTCATGACACGGATGCAGAAGATCTCGACCGAGGTGGGTCCACTCGCCGTCCGCGTGCACGGGGAGGGCCGGCCCGCGGTGCTCTGGCACAGCCTGTTCGTCGACGAAAGATCCTGGAGCAGAGTCGAAGACGCGCTGGGAGTCGACCGGCGCCTCGTCGTGGTCACCGGTCCCGGGCACGGGGCGAGCGGTGACCCCGGCCGGCGCTACACCACCGGGGAATGCGCCGCGGCGGCCGTCACCGTGCTCGACGCCCTCGGTGTCGACGAACCAGTCGACTGGGTCGGCAATGCCTGGGGCGGCCACGTCGGCATCGTCTTCGCGACCGACGCGGCGTCGAGGTGCCGGACGCTGGTGACGCTGGGGACGCCCGTCCAGGCGCTGAACCGGCCGGAGCGCGCACGCACGCTGTTCCTCCTCGCCGCCTACCGGACGCTCGGCGCCGCCGGGTTCATCCGGTCCGGCGTGACGAACGTATTGCTCTCCGCCGCAACGAGGGAGCGCGACCCGCAGGCGGTCGCACTCGTCGAGGACTGTTTCGTCCGCGCGGACCGGGCCGCGCTGCGCAACGCCGTCGTCTCCATCTCGCTGCACCGGCCCGACCTCACCGAGCGGCTCCCACGGGTGTCGGTCCCGACCCTGTTCGTCACCGGCAGCGATCACAAGGGCTGGACGCCCGAGCAGGCACGCGCGGCGAGCCTGCTGCTACCCGACGGGTCCTGCGCCATCGTCGACGGCGCCGCGTACCTCGTACCGCTCGAGGCGCCGGCCGAGACGACGGACCTGGTGCGGCGATTCTGGGCCGCCGCGGTACCGCGCCGTACGTGAGACGTCTTGCAGAACTTCAGAGTTCGCGTCGCATGGCCGCGCGGGGCCACCGGTCCATACCCCCGGCGGCCTCGTCGCGCCGGATCTGCCGCAGCCCCGGGCCGAGTTCGTCGTCGCGCAGGTACCGGAAGCCGAGCCGCCGGTAGTACGGCCCGTTCCACGGGACGTCGGCGAAGGTGGTCAGCGTCAGGGCGGGCAGTTCGCGGACACGCGCCCAGCCGGCGAGATGGTCGATCAGGGCCCGGCCGAGCCCGCGGCGCGCATGGTCCGGATGCACCGACACCTGCTCGATGTGGGCGGTGCCGTCGACGACATCGGCGAGCAGGTATGCCACCGGGCGGTCGTGGCCGTCGAGGCACACCCAGGCGCGCCCGCCGGTCACATACTCGTGCAGCTCCTCGAGCGTGGGCGGCGGGTCGGCGGCGACGGCGTCCATTCCGAGGTCCGCGAACGCGCGGCCGGCCGCGCGCTCGATGTCCTGAAGAACCGGCAGCTCCGCCGCGAGTGCGGGACGGACGCGGGGCGCGTCGTCGCCGGGCAGCGCGAGGTCCTTGAAGAAGTACAGCGACGATGCGGAGTACGCGTACTTGCCGAACCGTTCGGGCAGCGGCTCGTATCCGGCGGCGGCATACATGGCGAGAGCCTCGGGCTGCTCGGTGCCGGTCTCGAGCACCATCCGACGCCGGCCCGCCTCGACGGCGGTGCGTTCGAGTTCGGCCAGGATCCGTCGGGCCACGCCCCGGCGGCGGGCGCCTTCCCGCACGTACATGCGCTTGATCTCGGCGTCGCCGTCGCGCAGTCCCGGATGCGCCGAGTCGCGGGCGCGCCAGCCACCGATCCCCGCCGGCGAGCCGCCGCCGTGGGCGAGCAGGAAGACGCCGTGCGGCGGGGTGAACTCCTCCGGATGCAGCGACGTGTGGTCCGGTCCGCCGTAGCGACGGACGTACTCGAGCTGCACCTCGTCGATCAGGGACTGCACCTCGGCGTCGTCGATGGGACGCGGTTCGATCTGCACGGCCGGAGGGTACCGCGCGTTCGCGGCGCCATACTGGGAAGGTGGGTTCTGCCGCCGGAACGGACTGTGGTGATTTCGCGGCCGCCCCCTGGCTCTATCCCGGGACGGCCGCGCCGGGCAGTGGCCTGCTCCGGGGGGACGGCTATCACCGGGCACGTCCCCGGCCGGGAGCCGGCCTCGGTGCGGCACGGCTGGACGGGCGCGAGGACTCGACGCTCGACGAGGCGCTGCGCCGGGCCGGCGTCGCCGGCGTCGGCGACCGGCACCTCGTCGTCGCGGTGGGCTCGAACGCGTGCCCGGCGGTCGTGCGGCGCAAGTTCACGGCCGGAAACGTCGACACCACCGTGCCGTTCCTGCGCGCGACGGTCGTGGGCATCGCCGTCGGGCACAGCGCCCACGTCAGCGTGGCCGGCTACGTCGCGGCGACCGCGTTCCGGCGGCCGGGGACCCGCACCCCGGTGTTCGCGTCGCTGCTCGACCGAGACCAGCTCGCGTGCCTCGATGCGACGGAGCCGAACTACACGCGACGTACCGTGACCGCGGACGAGTGCCGGCTGGAGATCGACGGCGGACAGCGGCCGGCGTCCTTCGGCGTGTACGTCTCGAAGTGGGGCGCCCTCGCGCCGCCGGGGGCGCCGCCGCTGCCGCTGCAGTCCCAGGAGGCGCTGTTCGCCGCGCTCCTGCGCCACTGTGCCGGGTTCGCCGCACTCGTCGGCCGGCGCCCGCACGAGTACCGGTCCGCGATGAAAGCCCTTGCGGGTGAAGCGGACCTGCGCGCCGCCCTGCGACAGTCGTTCGCCGCGTCGGGCTGGGCCGCCCACAGCGGCTTCGACGGCTAGCGGCAGGAGCAACGACTTCCGCGACAGCCGGGTCGACAACGGTGAGAACCCGGCGTTGACTGGAGAGATACATACTCCCCTGGCCATGGAGGCCGTCATGCTCATCATCTTCGGACTCGTCGTTCTCCTCGCCGCCGTGATCATCGGTGTGGCCGGGGTGTTGGGCAACACCGGCGCCGCCCATGCACTGACCGACGACAGCTTCGTCGTCTTCGGGTACCACGTCACCGGTTCGACCGGGGCACTGTTCCTCTACGGCATCGTCGTCGGTGCGATCGGAGCGGTCGGGCTGAGTCTCCTGCTCGCCGGTGCGCAGCGGACCTCGCGTCGAGGTCGGCTCGCTCGCCGCGAACTGAAAGAATCCCGCCTCGAGACCACCGCTGCGAGGCACGAGTACGACCGGTCTTCCGCACCGCAGCCCGGCAGCGCCGCCCCGCCGCCGCCCGGGGGCTCGCCGTCCAACTCACCCGATTGGCGCCATCCGTTCGGCAATCGATCCGGTGGGTCGACCGCCGCCCCCCACTGATCGTCCTCCCCGGCCCCCGAGGCGATCGGGGGCGGACCGCCGGCACCAGCGCCGGTTCGATGCTCGGGCTGTGATGTTCGGCCGGCAGCGGGCCGAAGTCACTGCACCGGCGGTGCCGGTGTGGGCGGTGTCGGCGCCCGAAGGTGGGTGGGGGTGCTGAACCGGGCTGCGCGCCGGTGGATCCGGTGTTCGTGACCGCGCCACCGCACTGCCGGCAGATACCGCATCGGTTCGGCGTAGAACACGCGCTTGGCATACTCGATCAGCACCAGATAGCCGATCACCAGCACGACCAGGGTGAGGAAGAACCCGATCGGCAGGGGCGTGAACCCCAGGTCCGCGCCGAGCGGGGAGACCGTGATCGCGATACCGACCGCAAGCACCCCGGCGACGGTGAGCACCAGTCCCAGGCTGGGCCGGCTGCGCAGGAACGGGACGCGGCGGGTGCGGATCGCGAACACGATCAGGGTCTGGGTGGCCAGGGATTCGACGAACCAACCGGTGTGGAACAGCTCCGGCCCGGCAGCGAACACCCCGAGCATGATCCCGAAGGTGATGAAGTCGAACAGCGAGCTGATCGGGCCGAAGAACAGCATGAACCGGCGGATGAACGCGATGTCCCAATGCGAGGGTGCGTGCAGTTGTTCCTCGTCGACGCGATCACCGGGAATCGCGAGCTGGCTGGTGTCGTAGAGCAGGTTGTTGAGCAGGATCTGGCTCGGCAGCATCGGCAGGAAATCCAGCACCGCCGAGGCCGCCGCGGCGCTGAACATGTTGCCGAAATTGCTCGACGTGCTCATCAGCACGTACTTGATCGTGTTGGTGAAGGTACGCCGCCCTTCCGTGACGCCGTCCGCCAACACTCCGAGATCCTTCTCGAGCAGCACCACATCCGCGGCGTCCTTGGCCACATCGGTGGCGGAATCGACGGAGATGCCGACGTCCGCGGTTTGCAGGGCCAGCGCGTCGTTGACGCCGTCGCCGAGAAATCCGACAGACCGGCCGTGGGTGCGCAGGGTCTCGACCAGTCGCGCCTTCTGCTCCGGGGAGACCCGGGCAAAGATGGTGGCCCGCAATGCTGCCTCGCTGAACTGCGCGTCGTCGAGACCTGCGAGGTCGGAGCCGGTCAGGCTGCCGCCGGAGACGAGCCCGAGGTCGGCGCAGACCTTCTCGGCGACCTGCGGGTTGTCGCCGGTGGCCACCTTGACGGTGATGCCGAGGGCGGCGAGCCGGGTCAGCGAAGCGGTCGCGGAGGTCTTCGGCCGGTCGAGGAACACGAGGAAGCCGGTCAGGATCAGGCCGTGTTCGTCGTCGGGGACGAGCCGATCGGCGTGGCCGGGCGCGGGTTTGGAGGCCACGGCGACGACGCGGCTGCCTTGGGCGAACAGGCCGTTCAGCACCGTGTGCGCGGCGGTACCGACGTCGGCGCAGCGATCGAGCACGGTCTCGGGCGCGCCCTTGACCACGATCAAGGACTCGCCGTCGGGACCGCGCACCAGCGTCGAGGACATGCGTCGCTCGTGGTCGAACGGCAGGGTGGCCAGCCGGGTGTACCCGTCCGCGACCGGGCCGGTGGGACCTGCCGCCGCCCACAGGGCGGTGTCCAGCGCGTTCGAACCGAGACGGACACCGCCGGCGGTGTCGGTGTCCGTCTCGGTGGCGAGCAGGCCGTGCAACAGCGCCGCCGAGCTGGGAGCACCGGAGGGGGCCAGCGCCTCGCGGAAACCGATCCGTCCGTCGGTGAGGGTGCCGGTCTTGTCGGTGAGGAGGATGTCGATGTCACCGAGGTCCTCGATGCACACCAGACGTTTGACCAGAACCTTGCGGCGGGCCAGGCGTCGGGAACCTTCGGCGAGGGAGGTGCTCACCACCGCCGGCAGCAGCTGCGGGGTGATGCCCACCGCGATGGCGAAGGCGAACAGCAGCGACTCGATCAGCGGGCGCTGCAGCACCAGGTTGGTGACCACGATCGTCGCGGTCAGAGCGACGGCGACCTGCAGCAGCAGCACCGAGAAGCGCCGCAGCCCGATCTGGAACTCGGTCTCCGGCTCGCGTTCACCGAGCCCGACCGCGATGCGCCCGAACTCGGCGTCCGCGCCGGTGGCGACGACCACCCCCCGTCCCGGTGCCGGCATGGACGACGGTGCCCATGAATGCGCACCCGGCCAGATCTGCCAGGGCCGTTCCCGGCGGCACCGGGTCCACGGACTTGGCGGCCGGCTCCGATTCACCGGTCAGGACACTCTCGTCGCATTCGAGCCCGGTCGCGCTGAGCAGGCGCAGGTCGGCGGGCACGAGCTCGCCCAGGACGAGGTGCACCACATCGCCGGGCACCAGTTCGGTGACGTCGATCGTGGCAGCGGCGCCGTCGCGCAGCACCACCACGGTGTGCCGTTGCCTCGAGTGCAGTGCGGCGCTGGCGCGTTCGGCGCGGTACTCGTTGACGAAGCCCAACCCGATGCTCGCCAGCAGGATGACCCCGATGATGACGGCGTCGTTGCGGTCGCCGAGAAAGAACGATGCAACCGCGGTCGCGGACAGCAGCAGCAACAGCGCGCTGCGCAGTTGCCGCCCCACCACCGCCAGGGCACTCACGCCGTGGCTGCGCACCGCGTTCGGTCCGGCCACCGCCAGCCGGGCGGCCGCGTCGGCGCTGCTCAGACCGGTGGACGAACTCTGCAGACGGGACAGCACGTCGGTGCTCTCACCGGCCGCGGCGTCGGCCGCGGCGATGTGCAGGACCGGGAGGCCGGTCATCCGGCCATACCGATCGGTGCCGCGACTCGCCCGTGCAGTGCGACGACAACGGACATCCTGCCCCTGCTCAACCGCGCAGGCACGTCACCCGCACCGCCGCACCCTGTGCGGCACAGCATCCGCCTCGCCGCTGCCTGCATGGCCGCAAACTTAACTGGTCCCGGCTACGTTCGGAGCGGTCCGCGTACAGACGCGGGCAACCACGGGTTCGTCCCGGTCACGACCTGCCGGTCTCGTCCAGCCGCCGGCGCAGGTGCTCCCGTTCGGGTTCGGTTCCGGCCTGCTCGAGCGCCCGCCGGTAGGCGACGGCGGCCTCGTCGTCGCGGCCGAGCCGGTGCAGCAGTTCGCCGCGCGCGGTGGAATACGGGTGGTAGCCGCGCAGCCGGGGCTCGTCGGCGAGTGCGTCGAGCAGCGCCAGGCCGGCCTCGGGACCGTCACGCATCGCCACCGCCACGGCGCGGTTCACCGCGACGACCGGCGACGGTGCCAGGGCGGACAGGACGTCGTAGAGCGCGACGATCTGCGGCCAGTCGGTGGATGCGGCGCCGGGGGCCTCGTCGTGCAGCGCCGCGATCGCGGCCTGCACTCCGTACGGACCCGGCGGGCCGCCGGTCAGCGCCACGGGCACGAGGGCGGTGCCCTCGGCGATCAGGGCGTGGTCCCACCGTGCGCGATCCTGATCCGCGAGCAGAACGATCTCGCCGTCCGGGCCGGTCCGGGCGGCGCGTCGCGCATGGATCAGCAGCATCAAAGCGAGCAGCCCGGTCACCTCCCGCTCGCCGGGCAGCAGTCGGCGCAGGATCCGGACCAGCCGGATCGACTCCTCGGCGAGGTCGAGACGTTGCAGGTCCGGCCCCGAGCTGGCTACGTATCCCTCGGTGAAGACCGAGTAGAGCACCTGTAGCACGCCCGGCAGTCGCGCCGGCAGCTCGTCCGGATCCGGCACCCGGAACGGGATACGGGCCTGCCGGATCTTCTTCTTCGCCCGTACGATCCGCTGGGCCATCGTCGCGGTCGGGACGAGAAAGGCGCGCGCCACCTCGGGTGTCTCGAGCCCGGCCAGGCATCGCAGGGTCAGTGCCATCCGGTCCTCGGCCGGCAGCGCCGGGTGGGCACAGGTGAAGAACAACTGCAGGCGTTCGTCGGGCATCTCACTGCCGGAGTCCGGGGTGTGGGAGGGGGCGGCCCGTTCCGAATCCACCTGCAGAACGGCGAGCCGGGCGGCGTACACCTGATCCCGCCGGAGCCGGTCCACGGCCTTGCGCCGCGCCGTCGTCAGCAGCCAGGCCCCCGGCTTGGCCGGTACGCCCCGGACGGGCCAGTGCACCAGCGCCGCCTCGATCGCCTCGGCGGCGACGTCCTCGGCCAGGTCGAGGTCGCCGAAGCGGTGTACGAGCGCGGCGAGCAGCCGACCGCGCTCCTCCCGGAACACCGCTTCCACGGCGGCGTCGACCCGGGCGCCGGCGCCCGGCCCGTCCGTCGCGGTCACTGCCCGAAGTCGGCGATCGGCCGCACCACCACGGATCCGCCGCCGCGCGCCCCGGGACAGCGGGCCGCCCAGTCCAGCGCGACGTCGAGGTCGGGCACGTCGACGACGTAGAAGCCCCCGAGGACCTCGCGCGTCTCGGCGAACGGCCCGTCGGTGGTGACGGCACGCGCACCGTCGGGGCCGACCCGCACGGTCGTCGCGGTGGTCAGGTCCGCGAGCGACTCCGAGGCAACGACGATTCCGGTCTCCTGGATCTGCTTGTCGTAGACCATCCACTCCTCGACGCTGCACTGGTCGCCTGCGTCGGCCGATGCGGCGTTGATCAGCAGCATGTACTTCATGGTGAGCACCTCTCGTTGGGTGAGTGTCCTGTGCGGCAGGGTTGCCGTACGACATGACGACGAACGGGACGGCGGCGGATCGACAGGGGTACCGGTTCATTGTCGACGGCGACCCCGACATCCGGTGGCACGTCCGGGCGCGGTCGCCGGATCGTCAGCCGGCATACCCCACGGTCGCGCCGGTGCGCTCCCGGGCGCGGGCCAGTCGCTGTGCCTCGGCCTCGAGTTCGTCCCGCGTCCGCACGGACAGCGGCTCGAACGGCTCGACCAACACCGCGAGCGTGTCCCGGGGCGTGGCCCTCGCCCGCCAGATCCCTCGTATCTCCCCGTCGACGAGGACGACACCGGGGCTGCCGATCGGGCGCCAGATCGCCTTCCGGCGCGCTCGGTCCGGGACCAGGAACTCTCTGTCCCGGGCCTGCAGCCACGGATCGCCGGGCGGCAGCAGGCGGGTCGCTCGCACGTCGGCGGCCCCGTCCAGGTCAGCGACCGCCGAGGCCGGCACCAGGCCCTTCCCGGCCGGGCCGTTCACCGGAACCAGATCGTCGGGCAGGACCGCGCGAATCGTTGCGATGTCGGTGCCCAGGAAGGCCGCCAGCCCGGCCGGTGTGACCGGCGCCAGCACGTCGGCGTACCGGTGCAGGGCGGCAGCGGTGCCCTCGGCGCGGTCGGGCACCGCATCGGGTCCGATCCCTTCGGGCAGGACGTCGAGGTGGGTGCTGCGGCCCTGTGGGCAGACCCGCACGCGCGCCGCGAGACCGACCTGCTGGAACAGCGCACCGGAGATGTGTCGGGTTCTGCACGAGGGGCAGTGATAGGTGAGGTCGGCGGGAACCGCCGCGCTGACCGCCGCACTCAGCTCTCCCTTGGTCATCGGGCCGGTGAGCGCGGCGCCCATGGCCTCGGCCGCCTCGGTGAATGCGCGCAGGCCGCGCTGGGCGCCCTCGCGGATCTGCCCGGTCCCGATACGTGTCGTGGCGTCGGTGTCGTTCACCGGCCAGAGGGCCGCGGCGAGAAACGCGAGATCCCCGGGCCGATGCAGGTGCGGCGCCCCGCGCCACGACCATACGAGGACGAGTGAATCATGTTCTGCCGCGGCGTCGTCCGATCGTGCGGCGAGCGCGTCGCGGGCCGATCCGTACGGGGTGTCCTGGACCCCGAGCGCAAGCACCCGATCTCGCCCGGCGGAGGTCCGGTCGAGTCCCTGGGCCGCGGCCCGGTAGCCGAGGATCCGACGTCGGCCGAGTGTCGTGACAACCACTTCCGGCCCTCCGATCCTGTCGTCGCCGTGGTGTCCCCGGACGCGCCGGTGCGGGCGATCCCGGCAACGACGATCCCGACCACGACATTGTCGGCGACCGCGGCCCGCCCGTGGTGCCGCGCGGACTACCGGCGAGTCCAGGGTCCGCCCAGAATATGTGGGCTCCGTTCCTCTGCGACAGCCCCGCTGCCTGCTCTATCGTTGTGACGGGTGACAGGGCGGGCGGGCGCCGACTCCGGGATGTGTTGCAGGGCCACGTGCCAGGCCGGTCCTGGCAGGGGACCGGGACCGGAGGGTTGCGATGGTGCTGTTGTACTCGCGCACGGGCCGGTGCGGACCCCGGCGGGGCGCTCGGTGAGTTCTCGAGCACGAGCGGTTCGATTCGGCGGTGGATCGACGAATCGGGCGGCCTCCGCCGATCCACGTGCGCGGCGACATCGGTACCGCCACCTCTCCGGTCTTGAACTCGGTCTTGCCCCAGCAGTTTCCGGGTGGCAACGGGGTGGCCGGCTTACCTCGGATCGGCTTCCCGGGACAGGGGGATCGATCGCGGTTGCGGGGTGAGGTGACGGCGCTGAGAAGGGGCAGGGGCTCGCGGTTCACAGGGGGACAGGGCGAGGAGCGGTCGAATGCAGGGGAAAGCTGTCGGTGACGAGGACGCGCTGGTGCTGCAGCCGTTGTCGATCGCGGTGCTCGACGGCCTGTGGGTGGGCAGCGGGATCACCGTCGGCATATGGGTGTTCGGATCACTGCTGTGGACGGTGGTCGTAGTGCTGGTCTGCGCCGGCACACACGCCGTCGGTTGCCGTACCCGCGGCGGTGGCGGCGCCGACAGGGTAGAGGCGACCGGTCCGTAGGAATTCGTCGCGGCCTCCGAATCGAATCTCGGCACTCGTCGAACAAGGGAGAGAAAGCATGGTCCGAGCAGTGATCTTCGCCGCCGGGACGGCCGTAGGCTTCGTCCTCGGTACCCGTGCCGGGCGGCAGACCTACGAGAAGATGAGGGATCAGTCCCTCGGCCTCTGGCACAACCCCGCGGTGCACGAGAAGGTGAGCGGTGCGACGCAGACCGCGAAAGACAAGGTGCCACAGGTGCAGCACAGGGTCGAGGCGCTGGCGAAGAAGGCGGCCCACCGCGGTTCGGGCACGGGCACCGGCACTGCCACCGGTGTACCGCTGACCGAGGCTGCGGCATCCGCTCCGGCGGCCATGGAACCGACTGTTCCTCCGACGACGGACGACCGGCCGAGCCTC
Organism: Rhodococcus sp. M8; assembly: GCF_015654185.1. NCBI lineage: Bacteria > Bacillati > Actinomycetota > Actinomycetes > Mycobacteriales > Nocardiaceae > Rhodococcus > Rhodococcus sp. M8. Next base: position 1,875,073 of record NZ_CP064065.1, on the reverse strand, counting down.
GGTCCGAACAACTGAGCCCGCCGATGAGGCCCTCGGCGACGCGGCCCCCCGCGCGCCGGAATCACGGACGCGGGTGTGTTCGGGGCGCGGACGTCGCTGCGCACTCCCGCCCCGGAGGGAGGCCCGCGATACCGAGGATCTCCGGCGGAACGCCGGCTTTGCCCGGTCACGGTGCCGGCGGGTGTCCCGGATCGGGGTCGGCAACTCGGCGCGGTTGCGGCATGCGAGGTTGTGATGATGGTGAGCGAAGCAGATCGCGAACGCCGCCGGGCGCGCCGGACCGCGGCCGAACGGCTGCATCCGGACGTCGGTGGGGACGCGGAGGCGTTGGCCACCGCGCTCGAGGCGATAGATCGTGCGCGTGCGGTCCCTGACTCGGAATCGGTCCCTGCCTCGGAGCCGCCGCCTGCGGCGGTGGTGGTGCAGGGGCGCCGAGCCCTGTGGCGGCGGCACCTGCTGCGGGTACGGCCCCGCCGCAGAATCCGGCCCTACCGTCACGCCGGATGGTGAGGCCGCCGCCGGCGCGACGGATCGCCGTCTTCTTCGCGGTCGTCACGACGGCGTCAGGGCTCACCGCGCTCATGGCCTTCGCGTCGGACGTGGAGAACAACGCCGTGATCGCATGGGCGTCGTTGGGTCCGTACCTGCTGCTCGGGACGGTGGCGGGCGCGATCGCCGCCGCGCTCGCCCGGCGACCGGTACTGCTGGCGTCGGCACTCGTCGTCGTCGCGGCCGGCGCATGGACCCTGGGACCGCTGTACCTGCCCGGCGTCCCGGGCGACGGGCCGGACGCCGCATCCGGTCCCACCATCCGCGTGATGCAGGCCAATCTCATGGTCAGGCAGGCCGACTCCGATGCGCTGGTCCGGACGGTGCGCGAGCGACAGATCGACGTCCTCACCGTGCAGGAGCTGACCGACGGCGCGGTGGCCGCGCTGCAGGTCGCGGGGCTCGACGACCTGCTACCGCATCGCTTTCTGGCCCCGACGCCGACCGGCGGTGCGGGCGCCGGGATCTACAGCAGGTTTCCCGTCTCGGCCGGCCGGACGCTCGACGGGTTCGGGCCGACGAACCTGACCGCGACTCTGGACACCGGTCCCGGACGCCCGCTGATCCTGTACGCGGTGCATCCCGCGCCGCCGTACCTGACACCCGCTCCGGCGTGGGCGGCCGAGCTGGAACGACTGGACGCGGAGCTCGAGTCGGTGTCCGGCACGGCCCCGGTCGTGGTCAGCGGGGACTTCAACGCGACGTACTCGCACACCCGCTTCCGCGACCTGCTCGACGACGGGTACGTGCACGCCGCGGACCGGGTCGGCGGCGGGCTCGTGCCGACGTATCCGGCGGACCGCCGCTACCCGGCCCTCGTCGGGATCGATCACATCCTCACGCGGGACGCCACGGCGACCGCCCTCGAACGGATCGAGCTGCCCGGCTCCGATCATCACGGCCTCGTCGCCGGGATCCGGCTCCCTCCGCCGTCCGGTGACGAGAGTTCCGTCGAAGGTGGATAGCGACCTCACCGCACGACCCGCAGCCGGATGTCGGTCGCGACGGGCCCGCGGGTCGCGACGAGACGTTCCAGCGCGAGCGGGGTTCCGCCCGGGCGGTCGAACAGCCGGACGCCGTCGCCGAGCAGGACCGGCGCGATGCAGACGAAGATCTCGTCGAGCAGGCCGGCCTCGAGGCACTGCCGGGCGACGTCGGCGCCGAGCACGTTGACGTATTTCCCGCCCGCGGCCGTGGTGGCCGCGGCCACGGCCGCGTGGAGGTCACCGACGAACGTCACGCCCGGGACCGGCTCGGCCGGAGGGTGGTGGGTGAGCACGAACTGCGGTCCGCTCCAGCCGCCACCGAACGCCTCGCCCTCGGCGGGTGTGCCCTTGTGCGGGTCGTCGCCGCGGAAGGTGCGGTTGCCGACGAGGAGCGCGCCGATCTCGCCGACGAGTTCGTCGATCGCCGGATCCGGTCCGAGGTACGGCACCAGCCACGACATGTCGCCGCCGGGACCGGCGATGAATCCGTCGACCGACATCGTCGCCGAGTACAGCAGCTTGCTCATCGGCCTGCCTTCCGCTCGCGGTGTCTCGATTCTGTCCGCACCGACCGCCGAACGGACGGAAACTCCTCGCAAGGACGTGTAACTGGTTAATGTGGTTACGTGAGTCCGATCGACATGCGCTCCGCCGAGGGCACCGAGTTCGTCGTCGACACCGGAGCGCCGTGCCTGGATCTGCTCTACACCGGCGGCGAGGGGGAGCGGGCCCGGTGGGAGGCGCTGCACGCCCCGGGCGACCTCGCGCGCTGGGTCGCGACGCACCTGCTCGGGCGGGCCGTCGCCGCGGCAGCGGTCGACGTCACCGCCGAGGATCTGATCCGCGCCAAGGAACTACGCGAGGTGTTGTGGCGCACCGCGAACCGGTCTGCGGACGGAGACGGGCCGGCGGCCGCCGACAGCGCCGCCCTCGACGCGGCCGCCGCCCGGCCGGACATCGCCCCACAGCTGCGCCCGCCCGGCGTGGTCACTCCCGTCACCGGCAGTCAGGTGCTGTCGACGCTGGCCCGCGACGCGATCGGCCTGCTGACCGGTCCGTACGCCGAGCGCATCAAGCGGTGCGCCGCCGACGACTGCGCCATCGTCTTCGCCGACACCTCCCGCGCGGGAACGCGGCGCTGGTGCTCGATGGCGCGGTGCGGCAACCGTGACAAGGTTCGTGCCCATCGGATGAAGGAGAAGTGATGCCGGTCGGACAGACGAAGGACGCCGGATGGCAGATCGGGGTGTCGAAGACCGTGCCGCATCCGATCGACGCGGTGTGGCGGCTGCTCGTCGGCACGCCCGAGCTGTGGCTCGGCCGCGGCGCGACGGTCCCGCGCGCCCCGGGTGCCGAGTGGCGCAGCGACGACGGTGTCACGGGGGAGCTGCGCAGCCGCCACGAGGGGGACCGGGTGCGCCTGACCTGGCGGCCCGCGGGCTGGAACCACGACAGTACCGTGCAGGTGGCCGTCTCGGCCGCGCCCCGCGGCACCGTGCTCCGCTTCCATCAGGAGCGCCTCGCCGGCCCGGATGAACGCGCTGCTCAGCGCGCCCACTGGCAGGGGGCGCTGGCCCGGGTCGAGCGCGCTCTCGCCACCGCCGACGGCGACCCGGAGGGTGCACCCCTACCATCGGACCGGTGACCCGCGAACTCGCCACCGCCTACTGGCCCGACCTCGAACCGGGCCGGGCCACGGTCGCGGTTCCCGTCGGCGCGCTCGAGCAGCACGGGCCGCACCTGCCGCTCGACACCGACACCCGCATCGCCCGCGCGTTGACGGCCGCCCTACCGGGCGTGCTCGTCGCGCCGGCCCTCGAGTACGGGTCCAGCGGCGAGCACGAGGGCTTCCCCGGCACCGTCTCGCTCGGCGCGGAGGCGATGGAGACAGTCCTCGTCGAATACGGTCGTTCGGTGTGCCGGTGGGCCGCGCGCCTGCTGTTCGTCAACTGGCACGGCGGCAACGTGCACCCGCTGACCAGGGCGGTGTCCCTGCTGCGCTACGAGGGCCGCGACGTGGCGTGGCTGCCGTTCGCCGTGCCCGGCGGCGACGCCCACGCCGGGGTCACCGAGACCAGCCTGCTGCTGCACCTCGACCCGCGCGTGGTGGACACCGCCCGCGCCGAGATGGGCAACACCGGCACCCTCGCCGACTTGATGCCACGGATGCGCGAGGGCGGTATCGTCGCCGTGTCCGCGAACGGCGTGCTAGGGGATCCGACGCCCGCGAGCGCGGCGCAGGGGGCACGATGGTTCGCCGAACTCGTCGATCGAGCAACGGCACAGGTAACCCGGTGGGAGCCGGATGGGAAAGGAAGACTCCGTTGACGAGCACGGCCCGACTGCCCGACGGATTCGGCGTCCGTATCGACCCGCGGGTGCGCGCCTACTCCGACGGCCGCGTGCTCATCGGCGGCTCGCCCACCCGCATGCTCAAGCTCGCCCCGGCGGCCGCGGCGATGATCGGCGACGGCTACGTGAAGGTCGTCGACTCGCAGACCGCCGTCGTGGCGCGGCGGCTGCTCGACTCCGGCGTCGGAAACCCCCGTCCCACGGCCCTGCCTGCCACGTCCGACGTCACCGTCGTGATTCCCGTCAAGAACAACACGGCCGGGCTCGAGCGGTTGCTGGCGGCCGTCGAGGGACTGACGGTGATCGTCGTCGACGACGGCTCCGACGTCCCGGTGCCCGCCCCGGCCAGGGCGTCGGTCCGGGTGCTGCGGCACGAGCGATCCCGTGGTCCGGCCGCGGCACGCAACACCGGACTGCGCGCCGCCACAACGCCGTTCGTCGCATTCCTCGACTCGGACGTGGTGCCGCGGAAGGGATGGCTCGAGGTGATGCTCGGGCACTTCTCCGACCCTGCGGTGGCCCTGGTGGCCCCGCGCGTCGTCGCGCTCGAGCCCGACAAGGGCGCCCTGGGGCGCTACGAACACGCGCGCTCGTCGCTGGATCTCGGCCGCCGCGAGGCCGCCGTCAAGTCCGGCAGCCCGGTCTCGTACGTACCGAGCGCCGCGATCATCGTCCGCCGCGACGTGCTCACCGCGACCGGCGGCTTCGACGAGGCCATGCACGTCGCCGAGGACGTGGACCTGTGCTGGCGGCTGCAGGAGGCCGGCTGGCGGCTGCGCTACGAACCGGTGGCGCACGTGGCCCACGACCACCGCGTCGGATTCCGGAAGTGGTTCACCCGCAAGGCCTTCTACGGCACGGGTGCGGCGCCCCTCGCGAGCCGGCACCCCGGCTCGGTGCCCACCATGTCGATGTCGGGGTCGATGCTGTTCGCGTGTGTGGCCGCCGCGAGCCGCACCCGCCTCGGCGTCGTCGGTTCGGTCGCGTCGCTGTCGGTGACGATGCTCCGGCTGCGGCGGATGTTCACCGAACTCGACCAGCCGACCCGCATCGCGGCGGTGCTCACCGCGCAGGGGTTCGTCGGCGGGATGTGGCAGGTCGCCTCCGCGCTGTGCCGGCACTACTGGCCGGTCACGCTCGTCGCCGCCGTGGTCTCGCCGAAGGTGCGTCGCGCGGTCCTCGGCTTCGCCGTCGCCGAGGGGCTGTGGGACTGGTACGGCCACCGTGAGGAGGGCGGCCTCGACCCCCTGCGCTACGTGTTCTACAAGCGCCTCGACGACATCGCCTACGGCGCCGGACTGTGGTGGGGCGCGGTCGAGGCCCGGGATCCGGCGGCGCTCGCGCCCCGCATCCGGGGCTGAGCCGGGGCACCCGCATCCATGGCCGATCCGGTGCACGCCGACGTGGTCGTGGTCGGCGGCGGCAGCTGCGGCTGCGTGCTGGCCGCCCGGCTCAGCGAGGACCCCGACCGGACGGTCCTGCTACTCGAGGCCGGCCCCGGCTACCGCACGACCGCCGACACCCCGCCCGCGGTGCTCGACGCGACCGTCCTGCCGGTCGGTCCGGACAGCCCGTGGACCTGCGCCTACCCGGCCCGGCTGACCGGACGTCGTCGCTCCGTCGTCGCCCGCGGCCGGTTGCTGGGCGGCTCCGGCGCAGTGAACGGCGCGTATTTCGTGCGGGCCCGCCCGGACGACTTCGAGGCATGGCCGCCGTCCTGGTCGTTCGATCGGGTGGTGCCGCACTTCCGCGCCACCGAGACCGACGCCGACGCGGCGGACGCCGCGGAGACCGGAGTGAGCCGGCGATGGCACGGCGCGGCAGGCCCCGTGCCCGTCGCCCGCACGCGCCGGGAGCGGCTGCACCCGGCCAGCGCCGCGTTCCACGACGCGGCGCTCGCCGCCGGCCATCGCCGTGTGGACGACCTCAACGCGCCCGGCCCGGACGGGGTGGGCCCCGTCCCGCTCAACATCCGAGACGGGATGCGCGTCGGTCCCGCCCACGCGTACCTGTTGCCGGCGCTGGCCCGGCCGAACCTGACCGTGCGCACGGGAACGCGCGTGCGGCGGGTCGTGCTCTCGGGCGCGCGCGCAGTCGGTGTCGAGACCGAGGACGGCGAGACCGTCGGTGCCGGCCACGTCGTGCTCGCCGCCGGTGCGATCGGCTCCCCGCAGCTGCTCATGCTCTCCGGCATCGGCGACGGCGCTGAGCTCACCCGTCACGGCATCACCCCCCGGATCGAGATCCCCGGTGTGGGCACGGGTTACACCGACCATCCGGAGGTCGCCGTCCCCTACCGGTATCGCGCACCGCTGCCCGGGCCGGCCCCCGTGCTGCAGGTCGTCCTGCACGCCAGCAACCTCGAGCTGCGCCCCTACACCGCACCGTTCGCCGCGTCCGTCCCCGGTAGCGGCGTCGCCGACCCGGTCCTGGGGGTGGTGCTCACGAGGCCCCGCAGCCGCGGCGCGATCCGGCTCGACCCGGCCGACCCGTTCCGGCCGCCGCTGCTGGACTACCGCTACCTCGACGACCCGGCCGACCGTGCCGACCTGCGCGAGGGGGTGGCGCGCGCCGCGCACCTGCTCGCGGCGATGCCGGACATCGTCGACCGCACCGGCCTCGACCCGGACGCATTCGACCCCGGCGACGCGTGGCTCGAGCGGCACCTCGGGACGTCGCTGCACCTGTCCGGAAGCTGCCGGATGGGCGGCGACGCCTCGGCCGTCGTCGACGAGCGGTGCCGGGTGCACGCCGCCGAGGGGCTGAGCGTCGTGGACACGTCCGTGTTCCCGCAGGTGCCCAGCCGTGGGCCGCACGCGACGGCCGTGATGTTGGCCGAACGGGTGGGCACCCGGACGTGCTTGTGACTCGGGTTACAGTTGTTCGGAGGAGGAACCGGCAGATGAGCAGCAGCGCATGACCGACGAACGATCCGGCGCGGCCAACCCCTGGGTGGCGCTGCGGCCCGGCGACGACCCGTCGCAGCTGGCGCAACGCGCGTCCTCGGCGCACAGCTCGTTCCTCGACGCGGCCGACACGTCGGTCGTACCTGCCTCCGTGCGCTCGGTGGTCCGCGAATCCTGGCTGCGCAGCCGCAGGAACGGCATCAGTCCCGACGCCGTCGAACAGCCGAGCCTGCTCACGGGCCTGGACCTCGAGCGGTACCGGGCCGGGCACCCGATGGCGCTGATCCGCCCCGTCGTGCGCAAGCTGCTGGTGGAGGACGCCGCCGACAGCGGGCTGCTTGTCGCGATCAGCGACGAACAGGGCCGGCTGCTGTGGGTCGAGGGTGATCACGCCGCCCGTGACCGGGCGCTGTCGATGAGCTTCGTCGAGGGCGCCGACTGGAGTGAGGAGCGGGTGGGCACCAACGCGCCCGGCACCGCTCTCGCTGTCGACCACTCGGTCCAGATCGTCGCCGCCGAGCACTTCAACCGCACCGTGCACGAATGGAGCTGCTCGGCCGCGCCGGTGCACGACCCGAGCACCGGCCGGATCCTCGGCGCCATCGACATCACCGGTGGGCTCCGCGTCGCCGCGCCGGAGGTGTTGCAGCTCGTGCGGGCCACGGTCGCCGCCGCGGAGTCGGAACTGCGACTGCACCTGCTCAGCTCGCCGCGGCTGTTGTCGGCTGCCCGGACGAGCCTCGACACGTTCGGGTCGGGCCGGCCCACTCTGCACCGCGACGGCGAACGGATCCCGCTCTCCCAGCGCCACGCCGAGATCCTGCTGCTGCTCGCCGAACACCCCGAGGGCCTGAGCTCGGACCGGCTTGCGGTGCTGCTCGACGAGGCCGAGCTCGACTCCGTCACCATCCGCGCTGAGATGTCGCGCCTGCGAAAGGTTTTCGGACCCGAGGGGCTCGGCTCGCGCCCATACCGGCTCCTGGGCGAACTCGTCACCGACGTCGCGGAGGTCCGCGGCGCACTCGACCGCGGCGATGTGGCGACGGCGGTGCGTCTGTATGCCGGACCGGTGCTGCCCGGATCGGCCGCGCCCGGCATCGAGGAGATCCGGGACGAGCTGCGCGCCCGGGTGCAGGCCGCGCTGCTCCGGGCCGGCGACGCCCAGTTGCTCGCGCGGTGGACCGCGTCGGTGCACGGGCGCGACGACATCGCCGCGTGGGAGGCGTACCTGACCACCCTCGATCCGCATTCGACGCTGTTCGCCCAGGTCAAGGCCCGGATCGAGCTGCTGGACCGTCAGCTCGGGATCTGAGGTTCGGAGCTACGCAACGTAGTTGCAACCCACACGTTCGTAGTGTTCCGGATCACACGCCCCGCATGGGGGGTGCCAGACCATCCGAGGAGTGAACACCGATGACCGTGTACGCCCGTCCCGGCTCGCCCGACGCCCTGATGTCCTTCCAGTCCCGCTACGACAACTGGATCGGCGGCCAGTGGGTACCGCCTGTGAAGGGTCAGTACTTCGAGAACGTCACCCCGGTCACCGGTCAGCCGTTCACCGAGGTGGCCCGGTCCACCGAGGAAGACATCGAGCTGGCCCTCGACGCCGCCCACGCCGCCGCGCCGGCCTGGGGCAAGACGTCCGTCGCCGAGCGTTCCATCCTGCTCAACAAGATCGCCGACCGCCTCGAGGAGAACCTCGAGTCGATCGCCCTCGCCGAGACCTGGGACAACGGCAAGCCGATCCGCGAGACCCTCAACGCCGACATCCCGCTGGCGATCGACCACTTCCGCTACTTCGCGGGCGCGATCCGGGCGCAGGAGGGCTCGATCTCCGAGATCGACGCCGAGACCGTGGCCTACCACTTCCACGAGCCGCTCGGCGTCGTCGGCCAGATCATCCCGTGGAACTTCCCGATCCTGATGGCCGTGTGGAAGCTCGCCCCCGCCCTGGCCGCCGGCAACGCCGTCGTCCTCAAGCCGGCCGAGCAGACGCCCGCCTCGATCCTGTACCTGATCTCCGTCATCGGCGACCTGCTGCCCCCGGGCGTGGTGAACATCGTCAACGGCTTCGGCGTCGAGGCCGGCAAGCCGCTGGCCTCGAGCCCGCGCATCCGCAAGATCGCGTTCACCGGCGAGACCACCACCGGTCGCCTGATCATGCAGTACGCCTCGCAGAACCTGATCCCGGTCACCCTCGAGCTCGGCGGCAAGAGCCCGAACATCTTCTTCTCCGACGTGCTCTCGGTCAACGACGACTACCAGGACAAGGCGCTCGAGGGCTTCACGATGTTCGCCCTCAACCAGGGCGAGGTGTGCACCTGCCCGTCGCGCGCCCTGGTCCAGCAGGACATCTTCGACGACTTCCTGTCGCTGGCCGCGGTGCGCACGAAGGCCGTGCGCCAGGGCGACCCGCTCGACACCGACACGATGATCGGTGCCCAGGCGTCGAACGATCAGCTCGAGAAGATCCTGTCCTACATCGAGATCGGCAAGAGCGAAGGCGCGCAGGTGATCACCGGCGGCGAGCGCGCCGACCTCGGCGGTGACCTGTCCGGCGGCTTCTACGTCCAGCCGACGGTGTTCAGCGGCCACAACAAGATGCGCATCTTCCAGGAGGAGATCTTCGGACCGGTGGTCTCCGTGACGTCCTTCCAGGACTTCGACGACGCCATCTCCATCGCCAACGACACCCTCTACGGCCTCGGAGCCGGCGTCTGGTCCCGCGACGGCGGGGTCGCCTACCGGGCCGGCCGCGCCATCCAGGCCGGCCGGGTGTGGACCAACACCTACCACCAGTACCCGGCGCACGCGGCGTTCGGTGGCTACAAGCAGTCCGGCATCGGCCGCGAGAACCACCACATGATGCTCGACCACTACCAGCAGACGAAGAACCTCCTGGTGTCCTACGCGCCGAAGGCCCAGGGCTTCTTCTGATCCGAAGACCCGGCGCCTGTCACGTCATCCCCCCTGCGACGTGGCAGGCGCCGTTCCCATTCCGCCCTGCCCCGAGTCGAGCGAATGTATCGCCCACTCGATCAGTCGAGGTGAGCGATACATTCGCTCGGGGGAGGCGCAAGCCGACAACCGGAAGGCACCCCATGTCCGTCCCGCTCCGCCTCGTCGCCACCGCCGACGCGGTTGCTCTCCTGCGCCGTCTCGCCGAGCGGCACGGGCCGCTGATGATGCACCAGTCCGGCGGCTGCTGCGACGGGTCGGCGCCGATGTGCTACCCGGACGGCGACTTCGTCGTCGGCGACCTGGACGTGCTGCTGGGGGTGCTGGACCTGCGGCTGCAGGTGGGGGCGACGGCCGGTGACCTGCCCGCGGGCGCCGACGCCGTCCCGGTGTGGATCTCCGGGTCCCAGTTCGAGGCGTGGAAGCACACGCAGCTCGTTCTCGACGTGGTGCCCGGCCGCGGCTCCGGGTTCAGCCTGGAATCGCCCGAGGGGCTGCGCTTCCTCAGCCGCGGCCGCGCCTTCACCGCCGACGAGAACGACGCGCTCGCCCGCGACACACCCCTGCTCGGCAAGCGGTGGGCCGCCGGCGCCCGTCCGGAGCCGGCCGCCGAGCCGACCGTCGTGGCCGAGGCCGCCGACGCGTGCCCGGTGCCGACGCCCCGGGGCGCCTCCTCGTAACACTTCCGTGACCGCGTACTGACGCGGTGTGTACCTACCGCTCGTACCGTGAGTACGCGCGGTGTCCTCGACGTGCCCGCTCGACACGTCGCCATCCTCCGTCGAGAAGAGAGATCATGTCGTTGACCGACCCGCCCAGGACCGGGGCCGAGACCCCGGCCCACCACGACGGCGCGGACTTCCACGCCGAGAGTCGTGCGTATCTCGAAAAGCGCACTCTGAGAAAGGGTTCGGCGGGCTGGGTGCTGCTCGCGGGCCTCGGCGTCAGCTACGTGATCTCCGGTGACTACGCCGGCTGGAACAACGGCCTGGCCGAGGGCGGATTCGGTGGTCTGCTCGTCGCCTCGGTGGTCATCGCGGCCATGTACTTCGCGATGGTGCTCGGCATGGCCGAGCTGTCCTCCGCGCTGCCCGCCGCCGGCGGCGGCTACACCTTCGCGCGCCGCGCCCTCGGGCCGTGGGGTGGATTCGCCACCGGCACAGCAATTCTCATCGAGTACTCGATCGCCCCGGCCGCGATCGCCACGTTCATCGGCGGGTACGTCGAGTCGCTGAACCTGTTCGGCATCACCGACGGATGGTGGATCTATCTCGCCGTGTACGCGGTGTTCATCGGCATCCACCTCACCGGCGCCGGCGAAGCGCTCAAGGCGATGTTCGTGATCACGGCGATCGCTCTCGTCGGGCTCGTGGTGTTCGCCGTCTCCGCCGTCGGGCTGTTCGACACCGCGAACCTGACCGACATCGCCGTCGACGAGACCGCCGCCGGAGCGTCGTCGTTCCTTCCCTTCGGCCTGTTCGGCATCTGGGCGGCCGTGCCGTTCGCGATCTGGTTCTTCCTCGCCGTCGAGGGTGTGCCCCTGGCCGCCGAGGAGGCGACCGAGCCGGAGAAGAACGTGCCCAAGGGCATCATCGTGTCCATGCTGGTGCTGCTCGTCACCGGTGCGACCGTGCTGTTCCTGGCCACCGGCGCGCTCGGCGCCGACGCCCTGTCCACATCCGGTAACCCGCTCGTCGAGGCCCTCGGCGACACCGGCGCCGCGAAGGTGGTCAACTACATCGGGCTCGCCGGCCTGATCGCGAGCTTCTTCTCGATCATGTACGCGTACTCGCGGCAGACGTTCGCGCTCTCCCGCGCCGGGTACCTCCCCACGAGCCTGTCGCTGACCAACAAGCGCAAGGCGCCCATGCTGGCGCTGATCGTCCCCGGCGTGATCGGGTTCGCGCTCTCGCTCACCGGCGAGGGAGCGATGCTGCTCAACATGGCCGTCTTCGGCGCCGCGGTGAGCTATGTGCTGATGATGGTCAGCCACATCGTGCTGCGCCGGCGCGAACCGCACATGCCGCGGCCCTACCGCACCCCCGGCGGCGTCGTCACCACCTCCTTCGCGCTGGTCGTCGCCGCGGCCGCCGTCGTGGCCACCTTCCTGGTCGATCCCGTCGCCGCCCTGTGGACCCTCGGTGCCTTCGCCGCGTTCATGGCCTACTTCGGGCTCTACAGCCGGCACCGGCTGGTGGCGAACTCGCCCGACGAGGAGTTCGCCGCGCTCGCCGAGGCGGAGGCCGAGCTGAAGTGAGCGTCTACACCCAGCATCTCGCCGGCACCACCTACACCTTCGACGGCCTCGTCGACCTGCTCGCCAAGGCCACCCCGCGCCGCTCCGGCGACGAACTCGCCGGCTGCGCGGCCGAATCCGACGCCGAGCGTGCGGCCGCGCAGTGGGTCCTCGCCGACATCCCGCTCGACGTGTTCCTCGCCGAGCCGGTGGTGCCGTACGAGACCGACGAGGTCACCCGGCTGATCCTCGACGATCACGACCGCGACGCCTACCGGTCCGTGCAGCACCTGACGGTCGGGGGACTGCGCGACCTGCTTCTCGACACCGTCACGAAAACCGATGCGGCCGCGGCGTTCGCCGCCATGTCGCCCGGCTTGACCCCCGAGATGGTCGCCGCCGTCAGCAAGCTCATGCGCAACCAGGACCTGATCGCGGTGGCCCGCGCGATCGAGGTCACCTCGGCGTTCCGCACCACCGTCGGACTGCCCGGCCGGCTCGGCACCCGGCTGCAGCCCAACCACCCCACCGACGATCCACGCGGCATCGCCGCCGCGACCCTCGACGGGCTGCTGATGGGCTGCGGCGACGCCGTCATCGGCATCAACCCGGCCACGGACTCGCCACAGGCCACCGCCGACCTGCTGCACCTGCTCGACGAGATGCGGCTGCGCTTCGACATCCCGGTGCAGTCCTGCGTCCTGTCCCACGTGACGACCACGCTCGGCCTCATCGAGGCCGGTGCCCCGGTGGACCTGGTGTTCCAGTCCATTGCCGGCACCGAGGGGGCGAACGCCGGCTTCGGCGTGAACCTGGCTCTGCTGCGGGAGGCGAACGAGGCCGGTCGCGCTCTGGGGCGCGGCACCGTCGGCGACAACGTCATGTACCTCGAGACGGGGCAGGGCTCGGCGCTGTCGGCCGGCGCGCACCTCGGCACGGGTGGACGCCCCGTCGACCAGCAGACCCTCGAGACCCGCGCGTACGCCGTCGCCCGGGCGCTCGACCCGCTGCTGATCAACACGGTGGTCGGGTTCATCGGCCCCGAATATCTCTACGACGGCAAGCAGATCGTCCGGGCCGGCCTCGAGGACCACTTCTGCGGCAAGCTGCTGGGCCTGCCGATGGGCGTGGACGTCTGCTACACCAACCACGCCGAGGCCGACCAGGACGACATGGACACCCTCCTGACCCTGCTCGGGGTGGCCGGCGCCGCGTTCGTCATCGCGGTGCCCGGAGCCGACGACGTCATGCTCGGCTACCAGAGCCTGTCGTTCCACGACGCGCTGTACGTGCGTCGCGCGCTGGGCCTGCGCGCCGCCCCCGAGTTCGAGCGGTGGCTCTCCGGTCTCGGCATGGTGGACGGAGCCGGGCACATCCTGCCGGTGGACGCGGCGGCCTCCCCGCTGCGCGCCCTCGCGGGAGGTGCGGCGTGAGCGGGTCCGTCGACCGTGACTTCTGGGCACCGCTGCGGTCGGCGACCCAGGCCCGCATCGGGCTCGGCCGGGCCGGCGACGGCCTCCCGACCGCTCGGGTGCTCGAGTTCCGGGCCGCGCACGCCGCGGCCCGCGACGCGGTGCACCAGCCCCTCGACGTGCCGGCGCTGGCCACCGACGTCGAACGCGTCGGACTCGGCGCGCCGATCGTCGTCACCAGCCGGGTGAGCGATCGCGGCGAGTACCTGCGCCGCCCGGACCTGGGCCGCCTGCCCGAGGATCTGTCCGCGGTCCCCGGCACCGGCGCCGACGTCGGGGTGGTCCTCGCCGACGGGCTCTCGCCGCGAGCCCTGGCCGAGCACGGCGTCGCCCTGCTCGAGGCCGTCGTGGCGGCCCTGCCGCGGCACCTGTCCGTGGCACCGCCGGTGATCGCGACGTCGGCACGGGTGGCGCTGGGCGACCACATCGGCGCCGCCCTGGGGGTGCGCACGCTGCTGGTCCTGATCGGGGAGCGGCCCGGGTTGTCGGTCGCCGACAGCCTCGGGGTGTACCTGACCCACGAGCCGCGTCCTGGTCGGGCCGACGCCGAGCGGAACTGCGTGTCCAACATCCACCCCCCGGAGGGGCTCGGGTACGCCGCGGCCGCGCGTGTCGTCGCGGGGCTGGTCGACGGGGCGCGCCGGCTCGGGCGTTCCGGTGTGGACCTGAAGGACACGACGCGGGCGGACCGGCTCGATTCCACGACGGTGGGGGAGTTGTAGGGGCGAGAGTGTGACGTACCCGCGTGGGCGGTTGACATCGCGACCGGAAGCGCCAAATCATGTACTCCGCCCGACCGGGTGACACGTACCGCCCGCGACCGGGCGACGAGGAGAAGACACGATGGCGTTCGCTGGCAATGTCGACGAGCTGGCTCTGCTGCAGACGGTGCGGTTGAAGGAGACCGTCACCGCCGAGATGATCGCGGCGCATCTGGGGGTGTCGGTCGCGTCCGGGCGGGCGGCGTACGACGCGCTCGTCACGCAGGGCAAGGCGAAGGAGACCGGCAACGGCATCTCCCTGACCGACGCAGGGGTCGCGGAACTGACCGATCAGCTCGACGCGGAGCGCGTCTCGATCGACGAGGATTCTCTCGCGGAGCTGTTCGAGCAGTTCGGTCCGCTCGACGAAGAGCTCTCCGCGCTGCTCGCCGACCCGGAATCCGCCAACTTCCTCGACGAACTGATCGAGCTGGATCGCAAGGCGCAGAACCTCTTCGACGACGTGTCGGCGTTCGTTCCGCGTCTGTCGCGGTATCAGGACCTGTTCGCCGAGGCGCTCGGGAAGATCAAGTCCGGCGCGCTGGCGTGGGCGACGGCGCCGAACATCGACTCGTACGCGACCGTGTGGAGCGAGATGCGCGCCGAACTCACCGGCGCCGCCGGTCGCTGACCGGCGCCGCGGGTCACCGGAACGCGGCGACGAAGCGCCGCTGCCACGGCGTCTCCACCGCTCGGTGCGAATAGTGTTCGCGCACATAGGCGACGGCCTCGCCGGGCGGTACGCCGTCGAGGATTGCGAGGCAGGCCAGGGCGGTGCCCGTGCGCCCCCGGCCACCGCCGCAGGCGACCTCGACGCGTTCGGTCGCGCACCGCTGCCACGCCTCGTGCAGTATCCGGCGGGCAGCGCCGGGGTCGGTGGGGAGGCGGAAGTCGGGCCACCGGATCCACCGGGCGTCCCACGGGACCGCCGGCGGCGTCCGGCCCGCGAGGTACACCCCGAGGGCGGGCAGCGGTCCGGCCGGAAGGGGGCGTCGGACGCCACGGCCCCGGACGTACCGGCCCGACGGTAGTGCCAGGATCCCCGGGGCGTGCGGGTCCCAGGTCGTCGTCGCCATGAACGGAGCGTAGACGGCGTGAAAGTTGTTCGGCCACCGGGTGTCCCGGAATCCGAGCGGACGACCGCGCGTGGTGCAGGGTGGACGCCCCGCGACGATCAAGTCCTTCGTTCGGCGAACTACGTGATCCGGCTCACAGTCACCCCCCTTTCGGGGGTAGTGGGGGAGTGAGACGGATCACTACCTTTCCTTCCATCGCGCGGCGCAGGGCCGCCGCGGCTCGGACGGAAATACGGAGGACAGACGTGACCACAGTGTCGACACCGGGGGCCGAACCCCCCGTGGTACCGGCGGGACAGAAGCCCGCCGCGCCGACCGCCCCCGCCCCGGGCGGACCCGGCATCCGACGCGTCGCCATCGCCAGCTGCATCGGCACCACCATCGAGTTCTACGACTTCTTCATCTACGGAACCGCCGCAGCCCTGGTCTTTCCGACGGTGTTCTTCCCGGCTCTCGGCGCCACCGCCGGCACGGTCGCCTCGTTCGCGACCTTCGCCGTCGCGTTCATCGCCCGCCCGGTCGGGGCCATGCTGTTCGGGCACTTCGGCGACCGCATCGGCCGCAAGAAGACCCTCGTCTCCACGCTGCTGCTGATGGGCATCTCGACCCTGCTCATCGGGCTGCTGCCGGGCGCCGAGACGATCGGCGTCGCCGCCCCGATCATCCTCGTGCTGCTGCGATTCGCGCAGGGCTTCGCCGTCGGCGGGGAATGGGCCGGCGCGACGCTGCTCACCGCCGAGTACGCGCCACCGGGCAAACGCGGCCTGTACGCGATGTTCCCGCAGCTCGGCCCCGCCATCGCCTTCGCCCTGTCGAGCGCCACCTTCCTGTTCACCGGCCTGGCCCTCGGCGACACCAACGAGGCCTTCCTCAACTACGGCTGGCGAATCCCGTTCCTGTTCAGCATCGTTCTCGTGGCCATCGGTCTCTACATGCGCCTCGCCATCGAGGAGACCCCCGTGTTCCGGGCCGAGAGCGAGGCCCGCGCCGCCGCCCCGGCCGAGAAGCGCACCCTGCCGTTCCTCGACGCCCTGCGCTACCAGACCAAGGAGATCCTCCTCTCGGCCGGCGCACTGGCGATCATGTTCGCCTTCTTCTACATGGGCACCGCGTACCTGACCAGCTACGCGACCAAGACCCTCGGCTTCTCCCGGCCGTTCGTCCTCACCGTCGGCATCGCCGCCTCGTTCGTCTTCGGCGCCGCGATCGTGCTCTCCGCCCTCTACTCCGACCGGGTCGGCCGCCGGCGCGTCATCATGATCTCCTGCGGCTTCTCCGTCGTGTGGGCGCTGGCGCTGTTCCCGCTGCTCGACACCGGCTCGCCGGTCGCGTTCGTCGTCGGCATGATGGTCACCCTGGCCATCTTCGGCATCGCCTACGGACCGTGCGGCGCGCTGCTGCCGGAGATGTTCCACACCCGGTACCGGTACACCGGCGCCGGACTCGGCTACAACCTCGCCGGCGTCCTGGGTGGCGCGATTCCGCCCATGCTGGCCGCGCCCCTCGCGGCGTCCTACGGCGGCATCGCCATCGGCATCATGCTCTCCGTGCTCGGCGTGCTGAGCTTCGTGTGCACCAAGGCCCTCGTCGAGACCCGCGACCGAGCGCTCTGATCCCACCGGCGCCCTCCCCGACAACCCCGGGGAGGGCGCCTCGTGCTGCCACCGCACCGCCAACTGTCCAGAATCCGAACACCTGCGGCGCCGGATCGGCGAGCATGGTGGACGAGTCCACGAGATCCCCTCGCTCGCCCCGGGCCGCGCACACTGCAGGAGCACCCATGACCGGTTTCGCCACACCCGAACTGCCCAGCTACACCTCGGGGGCGTGGAACACCCCGCTGCTGGGGGACACGATCGGCGACAACTTCGACCGCACCGTCGCCCGCCACGGCGACCGCGACGCGCTCGTCGACCGCGCCGCGGGCCGGCGCTGGACCTACACCGAACTCGCCGCGGAGGTCGACGCCCTCGCGCTCGGTCTGCTGCGCGCCGGCATCGGCAAGGGCGACCGGGTGGGCATCTGGGCGCCGAACCGGGCGGAGTGGGTGTTCGTCCAGTACGCCACCGCGAAGATCGGCGCGATCCTGGTCAACATCAACCCCGCCTACCGCTCGCACGAACTGCAGTACGTGCTCACCCAGGCCGGGATCCGGATGCTGATCTCCGCGCCGAGTTTCAAGACGTCCGACTACGCCGCAATGATCTCCGAGGTGCGCGGCGACTGCCCGGACCTCGAGCACGTGGTGCTGCTCGGATACCCCGAATGGGACGAACTCGCCGAGTCCGGACGCGCCGCACTCGCCGACGACCGCACCCGGCTCGACGCCGCCCAGCGTGACCTGTCGGCCGACGATCCGATCAACATCCAGTACACGTCCGGCACCACCGGATTCCCCAAGGGCGCCACCCTCAGCCACCACAACATCCTCAACAACGGATTCTTCGTCGGCGAGCTGTGCCACTACACCGAGAACGACAAGGTGTGCATCCCGGTGCCCTTCTACCACTGCTTCGGCATGGTCATGGGCAACCTGGCCTGCACCAGCCACGGCGCGACGATGGTCATCCCGGGACCCGCCTTCGACCCGGCCCAGACCCTGGCCGCCGTCGCCGAGGAGCGCTGCACCTCCCTGTACGGGGTGCCGACGATGTTCATCGCCGAACTCGCCGACCCCTCCTTCGAGACCCACGACCTGTCGAGCCTGCGGACCGGCATCATGGCCGGCTCCCCGTGCCCGGTCGAGGTGATGAAGCAGGTCATCGAGCGGATGGGCATGACCGAGGTCTCCATCTGCTACGGCATGACCGAGACCTCGCCGGTGTCCCTGCAGACCCGCAGCGACGACACCATCGACCAGCGCGTGTCCACCGTCGGCCGCGTCGGCCCGCACCTCGAGGTCAAGATCGTCGACCCGGCCACGGGCCTGACCGTCCCGCGTGGTGAACCGGGCGAGCTGTGCACCCGCGGCTACTCGGTGATGCTCGGCTACTGGAACCAGCCCGACAAGACCGCCGAGGCCATCGACAAGGCCCGGTGGATGCACACCGGCGACATCGGCGTCATGGACGCCGACGGGTACATCTCGGTCACCGGCCGCATCAAGGACATGGTCATCCGTGGTGGCGAGAACATCTACCCGCGGGAGATCGAGGAGTTCCTCTACACCCACCCGGACATTCTCGACGCGCAGGTCGTCGGCGTGCCCGACGAGAAGTACGGGGAGGAGCTCATGGTGTGGATCCGGATGCGGGAGGGGGCGGCGCCGCTCGACGCGCAGTCGCTGCGCGAGTACTGCACGGGCAAGCTCGCGCACTACAAGATCCCCCGCTACGTGCACATCGTCGACGAGTTTCCGATGACGGTCACCGGCAAGATCCGCAAGGTCGAGATGCGGGAGCTGTCCACGGCCCTGCTCGGGGAGGCCGAGCGGGGGTGAACGGTCTGCGGCCGGAGATCGCGCTGTCCTGGAAACGCTCGCAGTTGAGCGGGATCGACCCGGGACGGCTCCCCGAGCCGACCCTGCTGGGCCCCTCGGACGCGGCCGGGCGGCTGCTCGAAGCCGCCCGGCCGGTGCTCGACGAGCTGCGCACGCAGCTCGCCGGCACGGGCTGCTGCATCCTCCTTGTGGACCGGGACTGCCGGATCGTGGCCCGGCTGTTCGACGCGGCACCCATGCAGCGCGCCATGGAGGAGATCGGCGTGGTCCCCGGCGCGACCCTGAGCGAGGACACCTACGGCACCAACGCTCTCGGCACCCCGTTCGAGGTGCGGCAGAGCCTCGTGGTGCACGGCGAGGAACACTACCTCGAGTCCCTCAAGGACTTCAGCTGCTACGGGCACCCGCTCGTGCATCCCGTCACCCGCCGCATCGAAGGCATCCTCGACATCACCGCCGCCGGCAAGATCGCCAATCCGCTGTTCGTGCCGTTCCTCGCCCGCGCGGCCCGCGACATCGAGGCGCGGTTGCTCGAGGGGGCCCGCGAATCGGACCGGCGGGTGGTCGATGCGTTCCAGCGGGCCGCGCAGCAGCGCGGCGTCGCGGTCGCGGCCATGGGTGAGGACATCATGCTCACCAACAAGGCCGCCGTGGAACTGCTCGTGCCCGCCGACCACGCGGCGCTGCGCGCGATCGCGGTCGACCTGCCGGCGGGGGAGTCCCGCACGATGGACTTCGCGCTGTCCGCCGGCGGGCGCACCCGATTGCGGATCGACCGCATCCCGGGCATCGGCAGCGGGGCGCTGTTTCTGCTCGACGCCGCCGCCGCGCGGGAACCCGTGCCCCGCAGCGACGTCGCGCAGGACGCGACGACGCGGCTGCGGCAGCGGCTCGGACGGCTGCGCGAGCGCGCCGGTGGCGTGGCGATCCTCGGCGAGCCCGGGAGTGGGCGGACCTGGGCCGCAAGGGAACTCGTACGTGACACCGTCACCTTCCTCGACGCCGCCCGGATCGTCGGCGAGGGCGAACACGAGTGGGCGGCCGGGCTGCTGTCGGTCGCCGCTGCGGCGGACGGCGGCGTCGTGGTCGTCGAACACGTGCACCTGGCGCCGGATCCGGTGCTGGCGCTGCTCTCGTCGATGCTCTCCGACCCGGCCGCGCCCCGCCTCGTGCTCACCGCGGACCCCCTGGACGACGTCCGCCCGGCGGTGCGAGAACTGTTGGCGCGCTGCCCCGGTCAGGTCCGGGTGCCCGCGCTGCGGCAACGGATCCGGGAACTCGGCGACCTGGCCTCCGCGCTGGCCCGGGAACTCGACCGGCCGGACCTGCGCCTGGGCCCCAGTGCCCTGACGGCGCTGTCGGAACGCTCGTGGCCCGGCAACCTCGCCGAGCTGCGGGCGGTGCTGGCCGCCATCCCGGAGCGGGAGTCCCCGCTGCCGGTGCGGGTGGAGGATCTGCCGGTCGAGTACCGCGCGACGAGCCGGGTCTCGCGCCTGGGCGGGCGCGAGCGCGCCGAGCGGGAGGCCATCATCGAGGCGCTGCGCGAGAGCGGCGGCAACAAGGTGCACGCCGCGGCGCGGCTCGGCATCAGCCGCACCACCCTCTACAGCAGGATCCGCGCACTCGGCATCGCCGGCTGACCGTCGTATGCGCATGTGCGCACTGTCCAATCCTTGAACAGTTCCCGCGGGCCTGCCCGAAGCAGTATGACCCGTGTCACACTACTTCAGGAGGTTGGGCATGACAGCTGTTGCCGAGCACACCGTCGCTCCGCGGGTCCGGGAGTTTCTCTCCGGGACCAGGCAGCTCTACATCGGCGGCGAATGGGTCGACGCCGCCTCGGGCCGCGTCTTCGCGACCTACGATCCCGCGACCGGGGACAAGCTCACCGACGTCGCCCACGGCGCCGCCGAGGACGTCGACCGGGCCGTGCGGGCCGCCCGCAAGGCGTTCGACGAGGGCCCCTGGCCGACCATGAAGGCCGCCGAGCGCGAGCGCATGATCTGGCGGGTCGGTGATCTGCTCACCGAACGCGCCGAGGAGTTCGGCCAGCTCGAGGCCCTCGACAACGGCAAGTCCGCCGTGATCGCCGCGGCCGTGGACACGGCGTGGTCGGCGGACATCTTCCGCTACTACGCCGGGTGGGCCACCAAGATCGAGGGCAGCACGGTCAACGTCACGATGCCGTTCGTGCCCGGCGGTGAGTTCCACGCCTACACGCTGCGCGAGCCGGTGGGCGTGTGCGGGCTCATCGTGCCCTGGAACTTCCCGCTGCTAATGGCCGCGTTCAAGCTCGCGCCGGCCCTGGCCGCCGGCAACACGGTCATCCTCAAGCCCGCAGAGCAGACCCCGCTCACGGCGCTGCTGCTCGCCGAGATCTTCGAGGAGGCCGGCTTCCCGCCCGGCGTGGTGAACATCGTGCCCGGCTTCGGCGACGCCGGCGCCGCGCTCGCCGCCCACGACGACGTCGACAAGATCGCCTTCACCGGGTCCACCGAGGTGGGCAAGAAGGTCGTCGACGCCGCCAAGGGAAACCTGAAGAAGGTCTCTCTCGAACTCGGCGGCAAGAGCCCGAACATCGTCTTCGCCGACGCCGATTTCGACGCCGCCGTCGCCGGATCGCTCGATGCGTGGCTGTTCAACCACGGCCAGTGCTGCGTCGCCGGCACCCGGTTGTTCGTCGAGCGTCCCATCTTCGAGAAGTTCACCGAGGCCGTTGCGGAGGCGGCGAGCAAGGTGAAGATCGGCCCCGGTCTCGACCCGGCCACCCAGCTCGGCCCGCTGGTCTCCCAGGAGCAGCTGGACCGGGTCACCGGCTACCTGCGCCAGGGCCTGACCGACGGGGCACGCGCCCTCACCGGCGGAAAGCGCTGGGGCGACAAGGGCTTCTTCGTCGAACCGACCGTGCTGGTGGACGTGCAGCCCGACTTCAGCGTGGTGCGCGAGGAGATCTTCGGTCCCGTCGTCGCCGCCATGCCGTTCGACGCCGACGAGGGCATCACCGCCGCGGCCAACGACTCGATCTACGGGCTGGCCGCCGGCATCTGGACCCGGGACCTGTCGAAGGCGCACCGCACCGCGCGGCGGCTCAAGGCCGGTTCGGTATGGATCAACCAGTACAACGGCTTCGACACCGCGATGCCGTTCGGCGGGTTCAAGCAGTCCGGGTGGGGACGCGAGCTCGGCGCGGGAGCGCTGGACCTCTACACCCAGACCAAGGCCGTGAACATCGCCCTCTGACCCCCGTCACCCGCCACCCTCAAGGAGAACAACGATGAAGACCAAAGCCGCAGTCCTGCTCGAGACCGGCAAGCCGTTCGAGATCATGGAACTCGACCTCGACGGCCCGGGCCCCGGCGAGGTGCTGATCAAGTACACCGCGGCGGGCCTGTGCCACTCGGACCTGCACCTGACCGACGGGGACCTGCCCCCGCGCTTCCCGATCGTCGGTGGCCACGAGGGTTCCGGCATCATCGAGGAGGTCGGCCCTGGCGTCACCAAGGTCAAGCCCGGTGACCACGTGGTGTGCAGCTTCATCCCGAACTGCGGCACCTGCCGGTACTGCTCGACGGGCCGGCAGAACCTGTGCGACATGGGCGCCACCATCCTCGAGGGCTGCATGCCGGACGGCTCGTTCCGGTTCCACTCCGGCGGCACCGACTTCGGCGCGATGTGCATGCTCGGCACGTTCGCCGAACGCGCCACCATCTCGCAGCACTCGGTGGTCAAGGTCGACGACTGGCTCCCGCTCGAGACCGCCGTGCTCGTCGGCTGCGGTGTGCCGTCCGGTTGGGGCACCGCGGTGTATGCCGGGGACGTCCGTGCCGGGGACATCGTCGTGATCTACGGCATCGGCGGCCTCGGTGTCAATGCCGTCCAGGGTGCCGTGCACGCGGGCGCCAAGTACGTCGTGGTCGTCGACCCGGTGGAGTTCAAGCGCGAGACCGCCCTGAAGTTCGGTGCCACGCACGCCTTCGCGAGTGCCGCCGAGGCGGCCGAGAAGGTCAACGAGCTGAGCTGGGGCCAGGGCGCCGACGCCGCCCTGATCCTCGTCGGCACCGTCGACGAGGAGGTCGTCTCGGCGGCCACCTCGATCGTGGGCAAGGGCGGCACCGTCGTCATCACCGGCCTGGCCAATCCCGAGAAGCTGACCGTGCACGTGTCCGGAACGGAACTGACCCTGTTCCAGAAGACCATCAAGGGCTCGTTGTTCGGTTCGGCGAACCCGCAGTACGACATCGTGCGGCTGCTGCGGCTCTACGATGCCGGCCAGCTGAAGCTCGACGAGCTGGTCACCCACCGCTACAGCCTGGAGGAGGTCAACCAGGGCTACCAGGACCTGCGGGACGGCAAGAACATCCGCGGCGTCATCGTCCACGACGCCTGATCGTGGGGTGCGCCTCGCCCGCCGGGCGGGGCGCACCTCCGGGACCGCGCAACTTTTTGCAGAAGATTCACCGGAATTCACCCGAAGTGCGCATATTCCGCGCACCCTGTGGCATACCGTCCCCACGGTTCGATGTTCCGAGAGAGGAGCCCGTGATGGGAGAAATCATCGGCACGATCATCTTCGGCGCGGTCATCGGTGTGCTCGCACGCCTGGTGATACCGGGGAAGCAGGCGATGGGATGGCTCATCACCATCGTCATCGGCATCATCGGTGCCCTGCTCGGCTACTGGATCTGGGGCATGATCAGCGACCAGGGCGACACCGAAGGTATCGACTGGATCCGCTGGATCATCAGTATCGCCGTGGCCGCGGTGCTGACGCTGGCCTACACCTCCATGACGAGGAGCAGGGTCCGGTAACAGCGGCGAAACGGGACCCCGTCCGGAGATCCGGACGGGGTCTCCGTGCCTGTTCAGGTCCCGGAGGCCGCGGTGCCCGGCCGATCGGCACCGAGCGCGGCCAGGGTCATGCGCCGCAGGACCGCCCGGGTCGCCGCGGGAGAGGCCCGGTCGGCGCTGTGCGGCGTCGAGTTGATGAGCCCGAACGCCGCGTGGGCCATGGTCCGAGCGTCGGACTCCCCCAGGGCGGGGTCGAGCCGGCGCAGCACGCCCACCCACAGCTCGACGTACCGCCGCTGGGTCTGGCGCACCTCCCGGCTGGCGTCCTCCGGGAGGGACTGCAGCTCCCGGTCCTGGACGCGGATCAGGTCCGGCTCCCCGAGCGCGAAGTCGAGGTGGAAGTCCACGAGCCGGTCGAGTGCGCGCCGGGGCTCGTCGGTGTGGTCGATCACGTCGGTACCGCCCGCCAGCAGGCGGCGGCTGATGTCGACCAGGAGCTCGACGAGCAGCGCGTCCTTGTTGGGGAAGTGCCGGTAGACGGCGGGACCGCTGATGCCCACCGCCGCGCCGAGATCCTCGAGGCGCACGCCGTTGAAGCCGCGCTCGGCGACGAGCCGTGCCGCGGCCTGCAGCAGTTGCCGCCGCCGGTCGGCCTTGGCCCGGCCGCGCGCGGTGAGCAGCTGCTCGTCGGTGTCCGGCTTCAGCTCGGTCATCGGCCGCACCCTTCCTTCCTGATGTGGTCTGGACAACTCAGTTAATCACAGCTAACCTTATTTTCAGTTATCGAGTATTAACTCAGGCGTTCACCCCCATGGCGAGGACGGTACTGTGACAACCCCCCCAACGACCGCTCCGCGGACCTATCGCGACCAGCACGTCCAGCTGGTCGCCGAGCTGCGCGACATGCTCGCGACCGCCGCCCTCGGCGGCAGTGAGAAGGCGCGGGATCGGCACGTCGCCCGCGGCAAGCTGCTGCCCCGGGACCGCGTCGACGCCCTGCTCGACCCCGGCAGCGCGTTTCTCGAGATCGCGCCGCTGGCCGCGAACGGCATGTACGACGACGAGTGCCCGGGCGCGGGCATCATCGCCGGCATCGGCCGGGTGTCCGGCCGCGAGTGCGTGATCGTCGCCAACGACGCCACCGTCAAGGGCGGCACCTACTACCCGATCACGGTCAAGAAGCACCTGCGGGCGCAGGAGATCGCGCTGCAGAACCAGCTGCCCTGCCTCTACCTGGTCGACTCCGGCGGGGCGTTCCTGCCGCGGCAGGACGAGGTGTTCCCCGACCGCGAGCACTTCGGCCGCATCTTCTACAACCAGGCCACCATGAGCGCCAAGGGGATCCCGCAGATCGCCGCGGTGCTGGGCTCGTGCACCGCCGGCGGCGCCTACGTGCCCGCGATGAGCGACGAGGCCGTCATCGTCCGCAACCAGGGCACCATCTTCCTCGGCGGCCCGCCGCTGGTGAAGGCCGCCACCGGCGAGGTCGTCACCGCGGAGGAACTCGGCGGCGGCGACCTGCACTCGAAGGTCTCCGGTGTCACCGACCATCTCGCCGAGGACGACCGCGACGCGCTGAACAGGGTGCGCGACATCGTCGCCACGTTCGGGCCCCGCAACCCCCGGCCGTGGGACGTGGCGCCGACCTTCGCGCCCGCCGCGGATCCGGCCGAGCTGTACGACGTGGTGCCCACCGACCCTCGCACCCCCTACGACGTGCACGAGGTCATCGAGCGCATCGTCGACGGCGACCCCGCCGGGCCCGGCTCGAGCTTTTCCGAGTTCAAGGCCGAGTACGGCAAGACCCTGGTTACCGGCTTCGCCCGGATCCACGGCCACCCGGTCGGCATCGTCGCCAACAACGGCGTGCTGTTCGGTGAATCCGCCCAGAAGGGCGCCCATTTCATCGAGCTGTGCGACAAGCGCTCGATCCCGCTGCTGTTCCTGCAGAACATCTCCGGCTTCATGGTCGGCCGGGACTACGAGGCCGGCGGCATCGCCAAGCACGGCGCCAAGATGGTCACCGCCGTCGCGTGCGCGCGGGTGCCGAAGCTGACCGTCGTCGTCGGCGGCTCCTACGGCGCCGGCAACTACTCGATGTGCGGGCGGGCGTACTCGCCGCGCTTCCTGTGGATGTGGCCCAACGCCCGCATCTCGGTGATGGGCGGCGAGCAGGCCGCCTCCGTCCTGGCGACGGTGCGTTCGGAACAGCTCGACGCGTCCGGCACCCCGTGGACCGCCGAGCAGGAGGAGGCGTTCAAGGCGCCGATCCGCGCGCAGTACGAGCACCAGGGCAACCCCTACTACTCGACCGCGCGGCTGTGGGACGACGGCATCATCGATCCCGCCGACACGCGGGAAGTTCTCGGCCTGGCCCTGTCGGCGTGCGCGAACGCACCCCTCGAGCCGGTCTCCTACGGCGTCTTCCGGATGTGAGGCACATGAACATGTTCGATACCACCGGCCGAGCCGGGATGTTCCATACCGTACTGGTGGCCAACCGCGGGGAGATCGCGGTCCGGGTGATCCGGACCCTGCGCCGCATGGGCATCCGGTCCGTCGCCGTGTACAGCGACGCCGACGCCGGCGCCCGGCACGTGCGTGAGGCCGACACCGCGGTGCGCCTCGGCCCCGCCGCCGCGCGCGAGAGCTACCTCGACATCGCCAAGGTGATCGACGCGGCCCGGCGCACCGGTGCGCAGGCGATCCACCCCGGTTACGGCTTCCTGTCCGAGAACTCGGGCTTCGCGCAGGCCTGCGCCGACGCCGGGATCGTGTTCCTCGGCCCGCCCGCCAAGGCCATCGAGGTCATGGGCGACAAGATCACCGCCAAGAACGCCGTCGCCGCGTTCGACGTCCCGGTCGTGCCGGGCATCTCCCGGCCCGGCCTGACCGACGACGAGCTGATCGCCGCGGCCGGCGACATCGGGTACCCGGTGCTGATCAAGCCGTCCGCCGGCGGCGGCGGCAAGGGCATGCGCCTGGTCACCGAATCCGGTCAGCTCGCCGAGGCGCTCGCCTCCGCGCGGCGCGAGGCGGCCTCCGCGTTCGGTGACGACACCCTGTTCCTCGAACGGTTCGTGCAGCGCCCGCGGCACATAGAGGTGCAGATCCTCGCCGACACCCACGGCAACGTCGTCCATCTCGGCGAGCGTGAGTGCAGCCTGCAGCGCCGCCACCAGAAGGTGATCGAAGAGGCCCCGTCGCCGCTGCTCGACGAGGCCACTCGCGCCCGGATCGGGCAGGCCGCGTGCAACACCGCCCGCAGCGTCGACTACACCGGCGCCGGCACGGTGGAGTTCATCGTCTCCGCGGACGCGCCGGACGAGTTCTTCTTCATGGAGATGAACACCCGCCTGCAGGTCGAGCACCCCGTCACCGAACTGGTCACCGGACTGGACCTGGTGGAGTGGCAGGTGCGCGTCGCCGCCGGCGAGGCGCTCGGCTTCGAACAGGACGACATCACCCTGACCGGGCACGCGATCGAGGCCCGCGTCTACGCCGAGGACCCCGCCCGCGGATTCCTGCCCACCGGCGGCACCGTCGTCGGGCTCGACGAACCCGCCAACCAGGCCGGCACCGGGGTGGGCATCCGCGTCGACTCCGGGCTCGAGGTGGGCACGGTCGTCGGCAGCGACTACGACCCGATGCTGTCGAAGGTGATCGCGCACGGACCCGACCGCGCCGCCGCGCTGCGCCGGCTCGACCGGGCCCTGGCCGAGACCGCGGTCCTCGGGGTGGTCACCAACATCGACTTCGCCCGCTTCCTGCTCGCCGATCCCGACGTGCAGGCCGGCAACCTCGACACCGGGCTGCTCGATCGCCGCCTCGACGACTACACCGCCCCGGACACCCCCGACGCGGTGCTCGTCGCCGCGGCCGCGCACCGCTGGCTGCGCCGCTGGCCCGCGACGTCCACGACGTCGGCAGTGGACCCGTGGGACCGGCCCACCGGCTGGCGGGTCGGAGGACCCGCGCCGACCACCGTGCGGCTGCAGACCCCCACCCGCACCGATCACGTGCACCTCACCGGCACCCCGGAGGCCGCCACCGCCCGGATCGAGGACGGCCCCGAGCGGGTACTCACCGCTCGGCTCGACGCCGGCCGCCTCGCCGTCACCCTCGACGGGGTGCGCTCGGAGTTCCTCGTCGCCGAGGGCGACGGGCAGCTGTGGCTCGCCGGTGACGGCGGCACCTGGCCGGTGCGCGAGGCCCGCGAACCGAACATCCGCGACGCCGACGCCCACGCCGGCGAGGCCGAGCTGACCAGCCCGATGCCCGGCACCGTCATCGCCGTCCCCGTCGAGAACGGTGCCACCGTCACCGCCGGCAGCACCGTCGTCGTCGTCGAGGCGATGAAGATGGAACACGCCCTGACCACGCCCGTCGACGGCACCGTCGAACTCCTCGTCGCCCCCGGCGACCAGGTCAAGGTCGACCAGCTCCTCGCCCGCGTCGTCCCCGGCAGCGGAGTTCCCACCCACTCCGTTCCCGCCCCCACCGACACCACCGACAGCTAGGACACCCCGATGACCGACTACCTCTCCACCGGACAGCTTCCCGAGGACTACCGGGACCTGAAGAACACCGTCGCAGACTTCGCGCAGACCGTCGTCGCACCCGTCGCCGCCGAGCACGACGCCAACCACACGTTCCCGTACGAGGTCGTCGCGGGCATGGCCGACCTCGGCCTGTTCGGGCTGCCGTTCCCCGAGGAGTACGGCGGGCAGGGCGGAGACTACTTCGCGCTGTGCCTCGCGCTCGAGGAACTCGGCAAGGTCGACCAGTCCGTGGCCATCACCCTCGAGGCCGGCGTCTCGCTCGGCGCGATGCCGATCTACCGCTTCGGCACCGAGGAGCAGAAGCAGAAGTGGCTGCCGCAGCTCGCCGCGGGACGGGCGCTGGGCGCGTTCGGCCTGACCGAGCCCGGCGCCGGCAGCGACGCCGGCGGCACCAAGACCACCGCCAAGCTCGACGGTGACCAGTGGATCATCAACGGCAGCAAGCAGTTCATCACCAACTCCGGCACCGACATCACCGAGATCGTGACCGTCACCGCCGTCACCGGCGAACGCGACGGCAAGAAGGAGATCTCCACGATCGTCGTGCCCACCGACACGCCCGGCTTCGTCGCCGAGCCCGCCTACAACAAGGTCGGCTGGAACGCCTCGGACACCCACCCGCTGAGCTTCACCGACGTGCGGGTGCCGGCGGAGAACCTGCTCGGCGAGCGCGGCCGCGGCTACGCGAACTTCCTGCGCATCCTCGACGAGGGCCGCATCGCGATCGCCGCCCTGTCCACCGGCGCGGCGCAGGGCTGCGTCGACGAGTCCGTCAAGTACGCGAAGGAGCGCGAGGCGTTCGGCCGTCCCATCGGCCGGAACCAGGCGATCGCCTTCAAGATCGCCCGGATGGAGGCACGGGCCCATGCCGCCCGCGCCGCCTACTACGACGCCGCGGCCCTCATGCTGGCGGGCAAGCCGTTCAAGAAGCAGGCTGCCATCGCCAAGCTGGTCGCGTCGGAAGCGGCGATGGACAACGCGCGCGACGCGACGCAGATCCACGGCGGCTACGGCTTCATGAACGAGTACGCGGTGGCCCGGCACTACCGGGACAGCAAGATCCTCGAGATCGGCGAGGGCACCACCGAGGTCCAGCTCATGCTCGTGGCGCGGGAGCTCGGCCTGTGAGCGCTCAGCGACGCGTCACCCAGCGGGGACTGTGGTTCGAGGAGTTCGAGGTCGGCACGGTCTACGAGCACCGCCCCGGGCGCACCGTCACCGAGGCCGACAACGTCGCGTTCACCACGATGACGATGAACACGCAGGCGCTGCACCTCGACGCCGCCTACAGTGAGGGCACCGAATTCGGTGAGCGCCTGGTGAATTCGATGTTCACCCTGTCCACCCTCGTCGGATTGTCGGTGGCGCAGCTGACCCAGGGCACGATCGTCGCCAACCTCGGCTTCTCGGAGATCAAGTTCCCCGCGCCGGTCCGCCA
Organism: Rhodococcus sp. M8; assembly: GCF_015654185.1. Classification (NCBI taxonomy): domain Bacteria; kingdom Bacillati; phylum Actinomycetota; class Actinomycetes; order Mycobacteriales; family Nocardiaceae; genus Rhodococcus; species Rhodococcus sp. M8. The sequence continues at coordinate 1,845,550 of NZ_CP064065.1, read as the reverse complement.
CGGCGACACCCTGTACGCCGAGACCCTGGTCACCGACAAGCGCGAGTCCAAGTCCCGTCCGGGGCAGGGGATCGTCACGCTCGAGCACACGGCCCGCAACCAGCACGGCGACGTCGTCGCGGTCGCGGTGCGCCAGACACTTGTGCAATGCCGGCCCGCCGACGACACGCAGAAGGGATAGGGGACAAGCATGGGTTCCGTCGACTCCGTGGGTGGTCCGGCGTGGTTGTTCTGTCCGGCCGATCGTCCGGAGCGGTTCGGTAAGGCGGCCGCGACGGCGGATGTGGTGATCCTCGATCTCGAGGACGGGGTGGCGCCGGGGGACAAGGACTACGCGCGCCGGTGCCTGCAGGACACCCTGCTCGATCCGGCCCGGACGGTGGTGCGGCTCAACCCGGCCGGCACGGCCGACCACCTCGCCGATCTCGAGTCCCTCGCGAAGACCCCCTATTCCCGCGTGATGCTGGCCAAGTGCGAGTCGGCGCAGCAGGTGACGTCGCTGGCGCCGCGGGAGGTGATCGCGCTGATCGAGTCCCCGCTGGGGGCGTTGAAGGTCGACGAGATCGCCCTGGCGGCGGGCACGGTCGGTCTGATGTGGGGTGCGGAGGATCTCGTGGTCGGCCTGGGTGGGCAGTCGTCCCGCCGGGGCGACGGGACGTATCGGGACGTGGCGCGGCACGTGCGGTCGCAGGCGTTGCTGGCGGCGAAGGCGTACGGGCGGTTCGCCCTGGACTCGGTGTATCTGAACATCAGGGATCACGACGGGTTGCGGGCGGAGGCGCTGGACGCGGTGGCGGTCGGGTTCGATGCGAAGGTGGCGATCCACCCCGGTCAGGTGGCGGTGATCCGGTCCGCGTACGCGCCGAGCGCGGAGGATGTGGCGTGGGCGCGGCGGGTGCTGGCGGCGGTGCCGGAGGAGCGGGGGGTGTTCCAGTTCGAGGGCCGGATGGTCGACGCGCCGGTGCTGCGGCACGCGGAGCAGATCCTGCACCGCTCCGGGCAGTCGGAGGCAGCGGCCGGCGCCTGACGGATCCGCGCTCTTGCCGGTCGTCCGCGCGGAATTCCCGCGCGGACGACCACCCGTCCCGCGCTCGGGTCACGATTGTGCTGACAGTGCGGTGCCCGGGCCGCATCATCGAAGAGATCACCCGATCGAGGAGGTCTCTATGTACAGCGTCGGAGGGCCGGCGTGGTTGTTCTGTCCGGCCGATCGTCCGGAGCGGTTCGGTAAGGCGGCCGCGACGGCGGATGTGGTGATCCTCGATCTCGAGGACGGGGTGGCGCCGGGGGACAAGGACTACGCGCGCCGGTGCCTGCAGGACACCCTGCTCGATCCGGCCCGGACGGTGGTGCGGGTCAACCCCGTCGGCACCGACGAGCACGAGGCGGACCTGAAGGCGCTGGCGGCCACCGACTACATGCGGGTGATGCCGGCCAAGTGCGAGTCGGCGCAGCAGGTGACGTCGCTGGCGCCGCGGGAGGTGATCGCGCTGATCGAGTCCCCGCTGGGGGCGTTGAAGGTCGACGAGATCGCCCTGGCGGCGGGCACGGTCGGTCTGATGTGGGGTGCGGAGGATCTCGTGGTCGGCCTGGGTGGGCAGTCGTCCCGCCGGGGCGACGGGACGTATCGGGACGTGGCGCGGCACGTGCGGTCGCAGGCGTTGCTGGCGGCGAAGGCGTACGGGCGGTTCGCCCTGGACTCGGTGTATCTGAACATCAGGGATCACGACGGGTTGCGGGCGGAGGCGCTGGACGCGGTGGCGGTCGGGTTCGAGGCGAAGGTGGCGATCCACCCCGGTCAGGTGGCGGTGATCCGGTCCGCGTACGCGCCGAGCGCGGAGGATGTGGCGTGGGCGCGGCGGGTGCTGGCGGCGGTGCCGGAGGAGCGGGGGGTGTTCCAGTTCGAGGGCCGGATGGTCGACGCGCCGGTGCTGCGGCACGCGGAGCAGATCCTGCACCGCTCCGTCGAGGCCCGCTCGGGCGATCACCGAGGGGGTGCGACGGCATGACCGACACCCCGGTGCCGCCGCAGTGGACCCCCACCGAACAGGACGTCGCCGACGCCCGCATCACCGCCTTCACCCGGTGGGTCGAGCAGCGCCACGGCCTCTCTCTTCCCGACTACCACGCTCTGTGGCGGTGGTCCGTCGACGACCTCGGGCGGTTCTGGCAGGACGTGTGGGACTGGTTCGGCGTGCGGTCGCGCACCGATCCGGGACCGGCGCTGGCCGACGCCTCGATGCCCGGCGCGGTCTGGTTCCCCGGGGCGCGACTGAACTACGTGGAGCAGGCCCTGCGGCACGCGCGCGACGACCGCCCGGCAATCGTGTACGTCGGCGAGGACGGGGAACGCACCGAGCTGGGCTGGGCCGAACTGCGCAGGCAGGCGGCCGCGCTGGCCGCCACGCTGCGCGAGCACGGCATCGGCGTCGGTGACCGCGTCGTCGGCTACCTGCCGAACATCCCGGAGGCCGTGGTCGCGCTGCTCGCCACCGCGAGCATCGGCGCCGTGTGGGCGGCCTGCGGCCAGGACTACTCGGCCCCCGCAGCCCTGGACCGGCTCGGGCAACTCGACCCCGCTGCCCTCATCACCGCCGACGGCTACCGGTTCGCCGGCCGCACCCACCCCCGCGCCGAGGCGGTCGCCCGGCTGCGGGAGGGGTTGCCGTCGCTGGCGCTGACCGTCGTGGTGCCCCGGCTCGGTGGTCCGCGGCAGGACCTCGAAGGCGCGCTCACCTGGGAGGCGGCGACCCTCGGGGACCATCCCCTCGACCCCGAGCCGGTGCCGTTCGACCATCCGCTGTGGGTCGTGTTCTCCTCCGGGACCACCGGCCTGCCGAAGGGCATCGTGCACGGGCACGGCGGGGTGGTGCTCGAGCATCTCAAGGCGGTCTCGCTGCACACCGACCTCGGGCCCGACGACACCTTCCTCTGGTACACCAGCCCGAGCTGGATGATGTGGAACTTCCAGGCGGCCGGGCTGCTCGTCAGGGCCACGATCGTCTGCTACGACGGCAGCCCGTCACACCCGCAGGTCGACCGGCTGTGGCGGATCGCCGCGGAGGAACGGGTCACCGTCCTCGGCACGAGTCCCGGCTACGTGCTCGCCTGCATCAAGGCGGGCGTCGTACCCCGGCGGGACCACGACCTGTCCGCGTTGCGGGCCGTCGGGGTCACCGGGTCCACGCTGCCCGCGTCCTCGTCGCGGTGGCTGGCGGAGAACGTCGGCGAACACGTCCCGGTGATGTCCATCACCGGCGGCACCGACGTGGTGTCGGCCTTCGTCGGCGCGGTGCGCACCGTCCCGGTGTGGCCCGGCGAGCTGTCGGTGCCGTACCTCGGCGTCGCACTCGACGCGTACGACGAACACGGCCGCCCGGTCCGCGGCGACGTGGGGGAGCTCGTGGTGACCGCACCCATGCCGTCGATGCCGGTCCGTTTCTGGAACGACCCGGACGGGCACCGCTACCGCGAGGCGTACTTCTCCGTCTATCCCGGGGTGTGGCGGCACGGCGACTGGATCACGATCACCGGGCGCGGGACCGTGGAGATGCACGGGCGCTCCGACTCGACGCTCAACCGGCACGGCGTCCGGATGGGCAGCGCCGACATCTATCAGGCCGTCGAGAAACTCCCGGAGGTCGTCGAGGCGCTCGTGATCGGCGCCGAGCAGCCGGACGGCGGCTACTGGATGCCGCTGTTCGTGGTGCTCGCCGACGGGGTCGAGCTCGACGACGAGCTGCGGAAGAAGATCCGCGCGGTCATCCGGGAGCAGGCCTCGCCGCGGCACGTCCCCGACGACATCGTCGCCGCCCCCGGTGTGCCGCACACCCGCACCGGCAAGAAGCTCGAGGTGCCGATCAAGCGGCTCTTCCAGGGCGCCGACGCGGCGCGCACGGTGGATCGCAGCGCGGTCGACGCGCCGGAGCTGCTCGACTGGTACGCGGGGCAGCGGAAGGAGCCACGGTGACCCGCGTCACCGGACGGCGCATCCGGTGGGGTGAGCCTGATTGGACATCCGTCCTGCTCGGGTGATCCGATGGCCGCATGGACGTCGCGATCAAGATCTTCCTCATCCTGCACTTCATCGGCCTCGCCGGGATCATCGGCTCCTGGCTCGCCGTGATCAAGGAACCGCGCGTGGTGGCCGGCATGCTGCACGGCGCGATCCTGCAGGTGGTGACCGGTCTCGCACTGGTCGGGCTCAACGAGGCGGACGACGCCGACCTGAACCACATGAAGATCGGTATCAAGCTCGTCGTCGCCGTCGTCATCCTCGTCCTCGCGATCGTCGGCATGAAGAAGGAACGGCAGAACCCGGGCTCGACCGCCGCCCTCGCACACGCGGCCGGTGCTCTCGGTGTCCTCAACGTCGTCATCGCCGTGCTGTGGTGACGGCTCCGACACCCCCGGCGGCGAAGATGAAGCCGACCTTACCGACCCTGTAGATTGGTCCGGTGCGCAAGTCACGCGGCCGGAAGGCGACCGGCGAGTAACCTGCTCGGGCAGCTCCGCGCCGACAGGCGGGGGGGATCGTTGTCCCGGCGGGTCTCGCGGCGTTCGCGCCGTTGTCCGCCGTGTAACGCTCCTCCCCTGAACTGCAGATATACCTGAGCACGGTGCTCGCCCGGGCCACCGGGCGCGACGGTCGGGCCTGCGTCCGACGGTGAGAGAGAGGTTGGGGTTTGGACTCGCTGGGTGTCGGCGGATCGGGTGCGACGAACACGAACGCGGCGAACGTGCCGGACGGTGCCTTCCCCCTCTCCCCGGCGCAGCTCGGGATGTGGTTCGCGCAACACGTCGATCCTTCCGTGCCCGCGAACATCGCCCAGTACGTCGAGCTCGTCGGCGACCTCGATGTCGACCTGCTCCGGGAGTCCAGCGCCCGCGCCGCCCTCGAGATGGGGTCCGGCTTCCTGCGCTTCCTCGAGGTCGACGCGCAGCCCTACCAGCTGGTCGATCCCAGCCTCGAGGCGCCGCTCGGGTTCGTCGACCTGCGGGCGGCGGAGAACCCTCGCGAGGCCGCGCTCGAATGGATGCGCGCCGACCGCAGCACGCCGGTCGACGTGCTCAAGGACCGGCTCATCGTGGCCACCGTCCTGCAGATCGGCGAGCGCCGCTACTTCTGGTACAACCGCGTCCACCACCTCGCCCTGGACGGTTTCGGTGCCGCCACCTTCATGACGCGCATCGCGGAGCTCTACACCGCCGCCGTCGAAGGCGCCGAGCCCAGCCCCAACAAGGCCTCGGACGTGCGCACCGTGTACGAGGCCGAGATCGCGTACCGGAACTCACCCCGGTTCCACACCGACCGCGAGTACTGGTCGACGGTCATCCAGGGCATCGAGGAACCCACCAGCCTGGCCGGCCGCACCGCCCCGCCGGCCCCCGTCAGCCGGATCGACAGCGCCGCCCTCGGCGACCGCGTCGAGCGGCTCGTCGACAGCTTCACCGAACGCGAGAACACCAGCCTCGCGACCGCGGTCATCGCCGCCTTCGCCGCCTATATGGCCCAGATGACCGGCCGCACCGACGTCGTGCTCAGCCTGCCCGTCGCCGCGCGGACCACCGCGGTGCTGCGCCGGTCCGGCAGCATGGTCTCCAACGTGGTGCCGTTGCGGCTCGACGTGGACTCCGGCACCACCGTGCGGCAGCTCGTTGAGGCGGCCACCGCCGCGGTCTCCGGTGCGCTGCGGCACCAGCGGTACCGCCACGAGGACATCGTCCGCGACGCCGGCAACGCGGCCGGCGGCCGCTCGACGTTCTTCGGGCCGTGGATCAACATCATGCTGTTCGACAACGAGGTTCGCCTCGGCGACATGGTGGGACGGATCAACATCCTGTCCACCGGTCTCATCGAGGACCTCGGCGTCAACGTCTACAAGAGCGGCGGCACGCACACCCACATCGACTTCGAGTCCAACCCCAACCTCTACGGCGCGCAGGAGTCCCGTGCGCACCACTCCCGGTTCGTGGAGTTCTTCGACCGGTTCGTCGCCTCCGATCCCGACCGGCGCGTCTGGGACCTGCCCCTCGGAACGGGCACCGAGACCGCCCAGGTGCTCACCGAGTGGAACCGCACCGAGCACCCCCTCGACCACCGCACGCTGCTGGAGGCGTTCGAGGAGCAGGTGGCGCGCACACCGGACGCCCCGGCCCTCGTGTACGAGGGCGAGAGCCTGACGTACGCCGAGTTCGACGCCCGCGCGAACGCGCTCGCGCGGCTGCTCGTCGCCCGCGGCGTGGGACCCGAGTCCCTCGTCGGGCTGTCGGTGCGGCGCTCCCTGGAACTGCTCGTCGGCATGTACGCGATCGTCAAGGCCGGCGGCGCCTGGGTGCCGATCGACCCGGACCATCCCGCGGACCGGACCGCCTACATCCTCGAGACGGCCCTGCCCGTCTGCGTGGTCACGACCGCGCGCGACGAGGTGGACCTGCCTGCCGGCCTCGACGTGGTCGAGATCGACCGCCTCGACCTCACCGGCCTGGACACGCGCCCGCTCGCCGACGCCGACCGGCTCGCGCCGGTGCGCCTCGACACCACCGCCTACGTCATCTTCACCTCCGGCTCCACGGGGCGGCCCAAGGGCGTCGCCGTCACCCACCGGGCGATCGACAACCAGATCCGATGGATGAACGACCAGTACGCGCTGTCGGCGTCCGACGTGTACCTGCAGAAGACCGCGACGACGTTCGACGTGTCGCTGTGGGGCTTCTTCATGCCGCTGCGCGTCGGTGCGACCCTGGTCGTCGCCACCCCGGACGGCCACCGCGACCCGATGTACGTGGCCGACAAGATCGCCGAGCACGGCGTCACCGTCACCGACTTCGTCCCGTCGATGCTCACCGTGTTCGTCGCCAATGCCCGCCCCGGCTCGTGCGACACGCTGCGGCACGTGTTCGTGATCGGCGAGGCCCTGCCGGCGGAGACGGCCGCGGCGTTCGCCCAGTTGTGCAACGCGCAGCTGCACAACCTCTACGGACCCACCGAGGCCGCGGTCTCGATCACCTACCACCGCGCCGGACCCGAGGACGTGACCACCGTCCCGATCGGCGTGCCGCAGTGGAACAGCCGCGCCTACGTCCTCGACCACCGGCTGCGCCCTGTGCCGCCCGGCCGGCCCGGCGAGCTGTATCTCGCCGGTGTCCAGCTCGCGCGCGGTTACCTGAGCCGCCCCGACCTCACCGCCGACCGGTTCCTCGCCGATCCGTTCGGTGCGCCCGGCGACCGGATGTACCGCACCGGCGACCTCGTGCTGTGGCGCCTCGGCGCGGACGGTGGCGGATACCTCGACTACATCGGCCGCACCGACTTCCAGGTCAAGTTCCGCGGCCAGCGGATCGAGCTGGGCGAGATCGAGACGGTCCTGCTCGCCGCCCCGGAGGTGTCGCAGGCCGTCGTGCTCGTGGTGCCCACGGCGACGGGCGACCAGCTCGTCGGCTACCTCGTCGCCGCCCCCGGGCACGCGATCGACACCGAGGCGCTGACCGAGGCGCTCGGGCGGGCGCTCCCGTCGTACATGGTGCCGGCCTCGCTGATGGTGCTCGAGGCGTTCCCGCTCAACACCAGCGGCAAGCTCGACCGCAAGGCCCTGCCCGAGCCGGTGTTCAACAGCGCCCGCATGTTCCGGGCGCCGCGCACCGCCGCCGAACGGATCGTGGCCGAGACGTTCTCCGAGGTGCTCGGGGTCGCCGAGGTGGGCCTCGACGACGACTTCTTCGAACTCGGTGGCAACTCGCTCGTCGCCACTCAGCTGGTCTCCCGGATCGGCTCCGCACTCGACACCCAGGTGCCGGTGCGGGTGCTGTTCGAGTCGTCCACCGTCGTGGGTCTCGCCGCCCGGGTGGCGCGCCAGTCCGGGTCCGGGGCCCGCCGGCCGCTCGTGGCGGGCTCGCGGCCGGACGTGCTGCCGCTCTCGACGGCGCAGCAGCGGATCTGGTTCCTCAACCGGTTCGACGTCGGCACCGCCGCCTACAACCTGCCCTTCACGGTGCGGCTGACCGGTCCGCTCGATCCCGCTGCCCTCGACGCCGCCTTCGGCGACGTCGTCGCCCGGCACGAGACGCTGCGCACCGTCTACCCGGCGGTCGACGGCGAACCGCAGCAGGTGATCCTGCCGGTCGAACACGTCGACAGCCGTGTGCCCGTCCTCGACGTCGCCGCGTCCGATCTGCTCGCCCGGGTCGTGGCGCTGGCCGAGCGCGGATTCGACGTCACCGTCGACCTGCCGTTCCGGATCGCGCTGTATCGCCTGGCGGACGACGAGTTCGTCCTGGCGATGGTGCTGCACCACATCGCCGCGGACGGATCGTCCTTCGAGCCGCTCGTGCGCGACATCGTGGCCGCGTACGCGGCGCGGGCCGCCGGCTCCGAACCGGCCTGGTCCCCGCTGCCGGTGCAGTACGCCGACTACGCGCTGTGGCAGCGCGATGTGCTCGGTCTCGAATCCGACCCGGACTCGATCTCTGCGCAGCAGATCGCCTACTGGACCCGCGAACTCGAGGGCATCCCGGATCAGCTCGACCTGCCCGCGGACCGGCCCCGCCCGGCGGTCGCCTCCTACCGGGGCGGCAAGCGCCGCTTCGGGATCTCGCCCGAGACCCACCGGGGGCTGGCCGAGGTGGCCCGCTCGCACCAGGCGTCGCTGTTCATGGTGATGCACTCCGCCTACGCCGTGCTCCTGTCGAGGCTGAGCGGATCCGACGACATCACCGTCGGCAGCGTCGTCGCCGGCCGCGGCGATCGTCTCCTCGACGACCTGATCGGCATGTTCGTCAACACGCTGGTGCTGCGCACCCGGGTCGATCCGGGGGCGCGCTTCGAGGAACTCCTCGACCGGGTCCGCGACTCCGACCTGAGCGCCTTCTCCAACGCGGACGTCCCGTTCGAGCGGCTCGTGGAGGTCCTCAAGCCGCCCCGTTCCACGGCCCGTCACCCGCTGTTCCAGGCCGCGCTCGCCGTGGAATCTCCGGGCACGCGCGACATCTCGTTCTCCGGCGTGCGCGCCACCGCGGCCGAGCTCGACGTACCGATCGCGAAGTTCGACCTGCAGCTGTGGCTCGTCGAGCGCACCGACGACGCGGGCCGCCCGGCCGGTGTCGACGCCGTGTTCGAGTACGCGACCGACCTGTTCGACGCCGACACCGTCGACGTCTTCGGGCAGCGTTTCGTGCGGATCCTCGAGGCGATCGTCGCCGACGCCGCCACGCCCGTCGGTGACATCGACATCCTTGCGCCCGAGGAGTCGGCGCGGCTCGCCTCGGTCCGTGGCCCCGGGCTCCACCGCAGCGAGCGGCCGCTCGTCGAGTTGCTCACGGCCGGTGCGGATCTCGCTCCCGACACGGTCGCCGTCCGGTGCGGCGACTCCGCTCTCACCTACCGCGAGCTCGACGAGTGGTCCAATCGTCTCGCGCGGGTCCTCATCGACAGTGGCGTCGGTCCCGAAACAATTGTGGCACTGGCATTCCCGCGTTCGGCGGAGATGGTGCACTGCGTGTGGGCCGTAGCCAAGACCGGCGCCGCGTACGTGCCGATCGATCCCGCGCACCCGATCGAGCGCATCCGGCACATCGTCGGGGACTCCGGCGCCGTGCTCGGCCTGACCACCGCCGGGCACCTGCCGGGGCTACCCGCGGACTTCGACTGGAACGCCCTGGACGACGCCGAGACCGTCGCGGCGATCGCGCGGGCGTCCGCCGCGCCCGTCCGCGACGCGGACCGGCTCGCCTCGCTGCGCCTGGACCACGTCGCGTACATGATCTACACCTCGGGCTCGACGGGCCTGCCGAAGGGCGTCGCCGTGACCCACCACGGGCTCGCCGCGCTGGTCCAGGAGAGCGTCGAACTCTACGGCGTCACCGACCGGTCCCGGGTGCTGCACGTGTGCGCGCCCAGCTTCGACCCGTCGGTGCTCGAGTGGCTGATGGCCGGCGCCTCCGGCGCCGAGCTCGTGGTGACCCCCGCGAACGTGCTGGGCGGCACCGAACTGCACGACCTGATCAAGGCGCACGGGGTGACCCACGCCGTCATCACTCCCGCCGTGCTCGGTTCGGTCGACCCCCGCGACCTCGACACGTTGCGCGTCCTCAACGTCGGCGGCGACGTCTCCACCGGCGACCTGGTCGCCCGCTGGTCTCCGGGCCGCCGCTACTTCAATGCGTACGGCCCCACCGAGACCACGATCGTCACCACCCGTGGCGAACTGCGCCCCGGGGAGCCCATCACCATCGGCACGCCCGTCGCCGGGGTCGGTGCCCTGGTGCTCGACCCGCGTCTGCACCCCGTCCCGGTCGGCGTGTCCGGCGAGCTGTACCTGACCGGGGACGCCCTCGCCCGTGGCTACCACCGGCGACCGGCGCTGACGGCGGACCGCTTCGTCGCCTCCCCGTTCGGCGCGCCGGGCGAGCGCATGTACCGCACCGGGGACGTCGTGCGGTGGGACGACGAGGGCCGGCTGGTGTACGCCGGACGGACCGACTTCCAGGTCAAGGTCCGCGGTTACCGCATCGAGCTCGGTGAGATCGACGCCGCCTTCCTGTCCCACCCCGCCGTCGACTTCGCCACCACGATCGGGCACGAGACGCCCTCGGGCCAGACCACTCTCGTCACCTACGTCCACGGCGAGGCCGGCATCGACAGCGACGAACTCACCGAGTACGTCGCCGGATTCCTGCCGTCCTACATGGTCCCCTCGGTGTGCGTCGTCCTCGACATCGTCCCCCTCACCCCGAACGGGAAGGTGGACCGCAAGGCACTGCCCGAGCCGGTGTTCGAGGCGCGGACCTTCCGCGCCCCCACCACGCCGATCGAGGAGATCGTCGCGGGCACGTTCGAGGACGTCCTCGGTATCGACCGCGTCGGACTGGACGACGACTTCTTCGAACTCGGCGGCAACTCGCTCGTCGCGACACAACTCGTGTCCCGGCTCGGCGCGGCCCTCGACACCCAGGTGCCCGTGCGCCTGCTGTTCGAGGCGTCGACCGTCGTCGCGCTGGCCGCGCGGGTCGAACACCGGGCCGGCGCCGGTCGGCGCATCCCGCTCGTGGCCCGGCCGCGCCCCGACCGGATCCCGCTGTCCCTGGCCCAGCAGCGCATGTGGTTCCTCAACCGATTCGAGCCCGAGTCGGCCACCTACAACCTGCCCTTCGCCCTGCGGCTGTCCGGTGAGCTCGACATCACCGCGCTGCAGGTCGCGATCATGGACGTCATCGACCGGCACGAGTCGCTTCGCACCGTCTACCCGGAAGGGCCGGACGGGCCGATGCAGGTCGTCACGGACGCCGCCACGGCGGTGCCCAACCTGACGCCCACGTTGATCACGGAAGAGGATCTGCAGCAGGAGATCTCGGCGCTGGCATCCACCGGGTTCGACGTGACCCGCGAGGTGCCCATCCGGGCTCACCTGTTCGAGATCGGCCCGACCGAGCACGTGCTCGCGATCGTCATGCACCACATCTCCGCCGACGGCTGGTCGATGGGACCCGTCGCGCGCGACGTCATGGCCGCCTACGCCGCGCGCATCGAGTGGGAGCGCCCCGCGTGGCCGCCGCTGCCGGTGCAGTACGCGGACTACACGCTGTGGCAGCACGAACTGCTCGGCTCCGAGGGCGACCCGGAGTCGCTGATCGCCGATCAGCTCGCGTACTGGCGCAACACCCTCGCCGGGCTGCCCGACCAGCTCGACCTGCCGTCGGACCGGCCCCGGCCGGCACGGCAGTCGTTCCGCGGCGGGACCGAACGATTCGTCGTGTCCTCCGAGATCCACTCCGCGCTCGACGAGGTCGCGCGCCGGCAGGGCACCACCCTGTTCATGGTGGTGCACGCGGCGCTGTCGGTGCTGCTGGCGCGGTTGTCGGGCACCGACGACATCGCCATCGGCACCCCGGTGGCCGGCCGCGGCGAGCAGGAACTCGACAACGTGGTCGGCATGTTCGTCAACACCCTGGTGCTGCGCACCCAGGTGGACCCGAACCGGCCGTTCACCGAGCAGCTCGCCCGGGCCCGCGAGGCGGCGCTCGGGGCGTTCGCGCACGCGGACGTGCCGTTCGAGCGGCTGGTGGAGGTGCTCAATCCCGCCCGGTCGACGGCGCGGCACCCGCTGTTCCAGGTCATGCTGTCCTTCCAGAATCTCGGGTCGACCCACGTGGAGCTGCCCCGTCTCGTCCTGGAGACGCAGGCCATCGATACCTCGGTGGCGAAGTTCGACCTGCAGCTGACGCTGTCCGAGTCCTCGGACGACGGCCGCGCCGACGGGCTCGTCGCCGAGATCACCTATGCGACGGATCTTTTCGATGCGTCGACGGTGGCGGGGTTCGCGGCGCGGTTCGTGCGGGTGCTCGAGGAGGTGGTGGCGGATCCGTCGGTGGCGGTGGGCGACCTGGAGATCCTCGAGCCGGTGGAGCGGTCGCGGGTGCTCGAGGTGTGGAACGACACGGCACATCCGGTGCCGTCGGTGACGTTGGTGGGGTTGTTCGAGGAGCGGGTGCGCCGGTCGCCGGAGGCGGTGGCGGTGGTGTTCGGGGACGAGTCGCTGACGTACGGCGAGTTCGCCGGGCGGGTGCGCCGGTTGGCGCGGCATCTGGTGTCGGTGGGGGTGGGGCCGGAGTCGCTGGTGGGGTTGGCGATGCGCCGGTCGGTGGATCTGCTGGTGGGGATGTACGCGATCGTGGAGGCCGGGGGCGGGTATGTGCCGGTGGATCCGGATCAGCCGGCGGAGCGCAACGGCTACATCCTCGAGGTGGCGGAACCGGTGGTGGTGCTGACCACGACGCGGGACGGGTTCGAGGCGCCGGGGGAGACGACTGTCCTGTGCGTCGACGCGGTGGACCTGTCGGGGTATTCCGATACGCCGCTCGCGGACGCGGACCGGGCGGGGGTGTTGCGGCCGTCGAACACGGCGTATGTGATCTTCACGTCGGGGTCGACGGGCCGGCCGAAGGGTGTGGGCGTCTCGCATGCGGCGATCGTCAATCGTCTGGTGTGGATGCAGGGGCGGTACGGGCTGACCGCCGAGGATGTGGTGTTGCAGAAGACGCCGTTCACGTTCGATGTGTCGGTGTGGGAGTTCTTCTGGCCGTTGCAGGTCGGGGCGCGGCTGGTGGTGGCGGCGCCGGACGGCCATCGTGACCCGGGGTATCTCGCTGCGGTCATGCGCGCACGGTCGGTGACGGTCGCGCACTTCGTGCCGTCGATGTTGGCGGTGTTCGTCGCGGAGTCCGCGGTCGGCGGGATCTCGTCGTTGCGGTACGTCTTCGCGTCCGGTGAGGCCCTCGCCGCCGCCGTCGCCGCCCGGGTGCGGTCGGTGCTGCCGGGTGTGAGCGTGCACAACCTGTACGGGCCGACCGAGGCCGCGGTGGACGTGACGTTCCACGAGGTGACCGACGCGGACGTGGTGTCGGTGCCGATCGGTGCGCCGGTGTGGAACACGCGGGTGTACGTGCTCGACGCCCGGCTGCGCCCGGTCCCGGTGGGGGTGGCCGGGGAGCTGTACCTGGCCGGGGTGCAGCTGGCCCGCGGCTACGTCCGTCGGGCGGACCTGACGGCCGACCGGTTCGTCGCGTCGCCGTTCGGCGCGCCCGGGGAGCGGTTGTACCGCACGGGCGACCTGGTGACGTGGACCGAGGGCGGGGAACTCGAGTACATCGGGCGTACGGACTTCCAGGTCAAGCTGCGCGGCCTGCGCATCGAGCTGGGCGAGATCGAGGCGGCGCTGCTGCACGTGCCGGCGGTGGAGCAGGCAGTGGTACTGGTCCGGTCGGATCAGCTGGTGGGGTACGTCGTGCCGGCCGCCGGTGCCGTGTTCGACGAGGGCGCGGCCCGGTCGGCGGTGGGGCAGATGCTCCCGTCGTACATGGTGCCGTCGGCGTTCGTGGAACTGGACGCGCTGCCGCTGAACGCGTCGGGCAAGCTGGACCGTAAGGCGTTGCCGGAGCCGGTGTTCGAGGTCAAGGTGTTCCGGGCCGCGACGACTCCGGTGGAGGAGATCGTGGCGGGTGTGTTCGCCGAGGTGCTCGGTCTCGACCGGGTGGGCCTCGACGACGACTTCTTCGCCCTCGGCGGCAACTCGCTGATCGCCACGCAGGTGGTCTCGCGGATCGGTGCGGCGCTCGATGCGTCGGTGCCGCTGCGGCTGCTGTTCGAGAACTCGACCGTCGAGACGTTGGCCGCCCGGATCGACGGTCACGACGGCCCGGCGCGACGGGCCCCGCTGGTGCCGCAGCCCCGGCCCGAGCGGGTGCCGCTGTCGCTGGCCCAGCAGCGCATGTGGTTCCTCAACCGGTTCGATCCCGACTCGACGGCGAACAACATCCCCGTCGCCGTCCGCATGTCCGGCCGGCTCGACGTCCCGGCGCTCGAGGAAGCGGTGTGCGACGTCCTCGCCCGCCACGAGTCGCTGCGCACCGTCTACCCCGACCTCGACGGGTACGGCTACCAGAAGGTGCTCGCCCCGTCCGAGGTCCGCGTCTCGCTCGAGCCCGTGCGGGTCGAGCCGGCGCAGCTCCCCGGCGAGCTGCGGGCGCTGGCGGCCACCCACTTCGACGTGTCCACCGACGTCCCGATCGTCGTGCGCCTGCTGTGCCTGAGTCCCGAGGAGCACGTGCTCGTCGCGGTCATGCACCATATCGCCGGCGACGGCTTCTCGATGGGGCCGCTCACCCGCGACATCATGGTCGCCTACGCGGCCCGGTCGCTCGGCAACGAGCCCGCCTGGGAGCCGCTGGAGATCCAGTACGCCGACTACACCCTGTGGCAGCGCGACGTGCTCGGCTCCGAGGGCGACCCGGCCTCCGTCGTCACCCGTCAGCTCGAGTACTGGAAGCAGGCGCTCGACGGATTGCCGGACGGGCTCGACCTGCCGACCGACCGGCCGCGGCCCGCGGTCGCGACGAATCGTGGTGCGACACATCGCCTCACCATCGACGAGTCGCTGCACGCCGCGCTCGGCCGGCTCGCCGGGGAACAGCGCGCGACGGTGTTCATGGTGGTCCACGCGACCCTGGCGCTGCTGCTGGCCCGCCTCGGCACGTCCCGGGACATCGCCGTCGGCACCCCGGTGGCCGGCCGCGGGGAACGCTCGCTCGACAACCTGATCGGCATGTTCGTCAACACCCTGGTGCTGCGCACCGAGGTGGACACTGCCGACACCTTCGCCGAACTGCTCGCCCGGGTGCGCGAGGTCGACCTCGGGGCCTTCGCGCACGCCGAGGTGCCGTTCGAGCGTCTCGTGGACGTGCTCGCGCCGGAACGCACCCAGGCCCGGACTCCGCTGTTCCAGGTCATGCTGGCGTTCCAGAACATCGGCGACGTGGCCCTGGAACTGCCGGGGCTGTCCGTCGCGCAGCTGCCCCTCGACGCGGGCGTGTCGAAGTTCGACCTCATGGTCACGATCCTCGAGGGTCAGGCGGCCGGCACCGACGCGGGCGACCTCGCCGTCGAGATCTCCTACGCCACCGACCTGTTCGACGCCCCGACCGTGGCCGCCGTCGGCGACCGGTTCGTCCGGCTGCTGCGGCTGGTGACCGAGCAGCCCGACGTGCCGGTCGGCGACCTGCCGATGCTGCCGGGCGCGGAACTCGACGCGGTCGAGCAGCTCGCGCGGGGGCCCCGCCGCACGCTCGACTGCGGGGCCACGCTGGTCGATCTCCTCGCCCAGCAGGCGGCCCGCACCCCCGACGCCGTGGCGATCGAGTCGGGTGAGTCGGCGCTGACCTACCGCGAGTTCGGCTCCCGGGTCAACGCGCTGGCGCGGTATCTCGTCGCGCGCGGCGCGGGACCGGACACGGTGGTCGCGGTGGCCGCCGGCCGCTCCACGGAGATGCTCGTGGCGATCCACGCGGTCCTTGCCGCCGGGGCCGCTTACGTCCCGCTCGACCCGGACCAGCCGGCGGACCGGATCACGTACGTCCTCGAATCCGCCTCGCCCGTCCTGGTTCTCACCAGGTCCGGGCGGGACCGCCTGCCCGGTGCGGACGCGGTGCCGGTCGTGGCGCTCGACGAGGCCGACACCGCGCCGTACGGCGACGCGCCGCTGACCGACGCCGACCGGCTCGCGCCGCTGCGGCCGCAGCATCTCGCGTACGTGCTCTACACGTCCGGCTCCACCGGTCGGCCGAAGGGCGTGGCCGTGCCGCACGCCGCCGTGGTCAACCAGTTGCTGTGGATGCGGGACCGGTTCGGCCCGACGGCCGGCGACGTCCTGCTGCTCAAGACCCCCGCCACCTTCGACGCCTCGGTGTGGGAGATCTTCCTGCCCCCGCTGGTGGGGGCGCGGATCGTGGTGGGTGCGCCCGACCTGCACCGCGACCCCGCCGGAATGGCGGCGGCGATCGCGCGTCACGCCGTCACGGTGGCCCAATTCGTGCCCGCCGTCTTCGACGCGGTCCTCGAACACCTCGACCGGACGACCGCCGCGTCCCTGACCCAGGTCTTCTGCGGCGGCGAGAGCCTTCCGGCCGAAACCGTCGCACGGTTCCGCGCACTGAACGACGCGCCCGTCCACAACCTGTACGGACCCACCGAGACGACGATCCAGACCGTCCACCGCACGGCGGGTGCCGACGACGCCGGGGCGGTGCCGATCGGTACGCCGGTGTGGAACACCGACGCGCTCGTGCTCGACGAACGGTTGCACCCCGTGCCCGTCGGCGTCGCCGGCGAGCTCTATCTCACCGGTGTCCAGCTGGCCCGCGGCTATCACGGCCGCGCGGATCTGACGGCCGAGCGGTTCGTCGCGAACCCCTGGGCCGCCGGCGAGCGGATGTACCGCACCGGCGACCTCGCGCGGTGGACCGCCGCGGGCGAGCTCGACTACCTGGGCCGCACGGACCTGCAGGTCAAGCTACGCGGGCTGCGCATCGAACTCGGGGAGGTCGAGTCGCAGCTCGCCGCCCTCGACGAGGTGCGCCAGGCCGTCGCGGTGGTGCGCGAGGACCCGCGCTTCGGGCCGCAGCTGGTCGGCTACGTCGTCCCCGAGCCGGGTGCGGAGTTCGATCCCGCGAAGGCGAAGGACGCGCTCGCGGCCACGCTGCCGTCGTACATGGTGCCCTCCGCGTTCGTCGCACTGGACGCGTTCCCGCTGAACGCCAGCGGCAAGATCGACCGGCGCGCGCTGCCGGCCCCCACCTTCGAGGTGCGCACCTTCACCCCGCCGCGGACCCCGGTCGAGGAGATCGTCGCGGGCGTGTTCGCCCAGGTACTGGGCGTGCCGCGGGTCGGCCGCGACGACGACTTCTTCGACCTCGGCGGCAACTCGCTCGTCGCGACGCAGGTCGCGGCCCGCCTCAGCGAGGCGCTCGACGCGTCGATCCCGGTGCGGGCCCTGTTCGATGCCCCGACCGTCGAGGCCCTCGCGGTGCGGGCCGAGCAGGAGGCCGGCGCCGGCCGCCGCACGCCGCTGGTCCCGTACGAGCGGCCCGAGCGCATCCCGCTCTCGCCGGCGCAGCAGCGCATGTGGTTCCTCAACCGCTTCGACCCCGAGTCGGCGGTGAACAACGTGCCGATCGGCGTGCGCTTCACCGGCGCCCTCGACGTGCCCGCGCTGCGCGGGGCGATACGGGACCTGACCGAGCGCCACGAGGTGCTGCGCACCGTCTACCCCGACGTGGACGGCACCGGCTACCAGCAGATCCTGCCGGAGTCCCCGGTGCGGCTCGTGATCGAACGCATCGACGCGCAGGCCCTGCCGGACCGCGCCCGCGAACTGGTGACGCGCGGATTTGACGTCACCACCGAGGTGCCCTTCCGCGCGGTGGTCTTCGAGCTGAGCCGGACCGAGCATGTGCTGCTGTTCGTCGCCCATCACATCGCCACGGACGGGTTCTCGGTGCGTCCGCTCGCCCGCGACGTGATGGTCGCCTACGCGGCCCGCACCCGCGGTGAGCTGCCCGGCTGGGCACCGCTCGAGATCCAGTACGCGGACTACGCCCTGTGGCAGCGCGACGTGCTCGGCTCCGAGGACGAACCGGGATCCGTGGCCGCCGAGCAGGTGGAGTTCTGGAAGCGCACCCTCGCCGCCCTGCCCGACCAGCTCGACCTGCCCTCCGATCGCGTCCGTCCCGAGCGGGCCTCCGGGCACGGCCGCACCAGCCGCTTCCGCGTCGAGGAGGCGCTCCACGACCGCCTGCAGAACCTCGCGCACGAGAAGAACACGTCGCTGTTCATGGTCGTGCACGCGGCGCTCGCGGTGCTGTTGGCCCGGTTGTCCGCGACCGAGGACATCGCGATCGGCACGCCGGTCGCCGGCCGCGGCGAGGCCGCCCTCGACGACCTCGTCGGCATGTTCGTCAACACCCTCGTCCTGCGCACCGACGTGCGGGGCGGGCAGTCCTTCGCGGACCTGCTGAGCGCGGTGCGCGAGAACGACCTCGATGCCTTCGCGCACGCGGACGTGCCGTTCGAACGGCTGGTGGAGATCCTCGATCCGGAACGCTCCCAGGCCCGGCACCCGCTGTTCCAGGTGGCGCTGACCTTCCAGAACATCGGACAGGCCGAGTTCGAACTCGACGGCCTCGCTCTGGAGGCGCTCGACTACGACCCGCCCACGGCGAAGTTCGATCTGCAGTTCACCTTCTCGGAGCAGGTGGCCCCGGACGGCTCGGCCGCCGGCATCGATGCCGCCGTGACCTACGCCACCGACCTGTTCGACGAGCTGCGGGTCGCCGCGTTCGCCGAGCAGCTGCTGCGGATCCTGCGGGCCGTGGCGGCGGATGCGTCGGTGGCGGTCGGTGACATCGAGATCGTCGACGAGTTCGAGCGCGAGCTCGTGGTCTCCCGGTGGAACTCGCTGGGCGACGACGTCGCCCCGGCGGACGTGACGCTGGTGGACATGTTCGAGGCGCGCGTCGCCGCCGCACCCGGCGACATCGCGGTGCGGTTCGGCGACGAGGCGCTCACCTACGCCGAGTTCGCCTCCCGGGCGCGGCGACTGGCCCGGCACCTGATCTCCGTGGGTGTGGGTCCGGAGTCGCTCGTGGCGGTCGCGCTGCCGCGGTCGCTGGATCTGGTGGTCGCGCTCGTCGCGGTGCTCGAGGCCGGCGGCGGGTATCTGCCGGTGGACCCGAACTACCCGGCCGACCGGATCGAGTTCATGCTCACCGACGCCGCGCCGGCCGCGGTGCTCACCCTCTCCGGCACGGGGGTCGACGTGCCCACCGCGGTGCCTGTGGTCGAGCTCGACACCGTCGACCTGTCGGGGGTGGACGACGCGCCGATCCGCGACGAGGAGCGCACCGCGCCGCTCGGCGCCACGAACCTCGCGTACGTCATCTACACCTCCGGGTCCACAGGCCGGCCGAAGGGCGTGCTGATCCCGCACCGGAACGTGGTGCGGCTGATGGTCAACACCGAGTCG
Source organism: Rhodococcus sp. M8 (assembly GCF_015654185.1). NCBI lineage: Bacteria > Bacillati > Actinomycetota > Actinomycetes > Mycobacteriales > Nocardiaceae > Rhodococcus > Rhodococcus sp. M8. The sequence continues at coordinate 1,826,201 of NZ_CP064065.1, read as the reverse complement.
GTCTACGGTTTCGGCCCGTCGGACGTGTGGACGATGTTCCACTCGTACGCGTTCGACTTCTCGGTGTGGGAACTGTGGGGTCCGCTGCTGTACGGCGGCACCCTCGTCGTCGTGGACTGGTTCACCTCGCGCTCGCCGGAGGCGTTCCGCGAGTTGCTCGTTCGCGAGGGTGTGACGGTGCTGAATCAGACGCCGTCGGCGTTCTACCAGCTCGCCGAGGCGGACCGCACGACCGGCGGGACCGGTGGCGAGCTGGCCCTGCGGTACGTGATCTTCGGTGGTGAGGCGCTCGAGCCGCGCCGCCTGGAGGGCTGGTTCGCCCGGCACGGGGACACCTCGCCGCGGCTGGTGAACATGTACGGCATCACCGAGACCACGGTGCACGTGTCGTACCGGGAGATCGGTGCGGACCTGGCCGAGGCCGGTTCGGCGAGCATCGTGGGCGTGCCGATCGCGGGCCTGCGGGTCTACGTCCTCGACACCCGTCTCAACCCCGTCCCGGTGGGCGTGGCCGGTGAGATGTACGTCGGCGGCGGGCAGCTGGCCCGCGGATACCTGGGCCGTCCGGACCTGTCCGCGGCCCGGTTCGTGGCCGATCCGTTCTCCGCCGACGGCGGATTGCTCTATCGCACCGGCGATGTGGCGCGCTGGGCGGTCTCGGGTGACCTCGAGTACCTCGGCCGCGCGGACGACCAGGTCAAGATCCGTGGCTTCCGGATCGAGCTCGGCGAGGTCGAGTCGGCCGTGCTGGCCCAGCAGCCGGTCGGGCAGGCCGCGGTGATCGTGCGCGAGGACGCCCCCGGGGCGGCGCGGATCGTCGCGTACGTGGTGCCGGCGGACGGCGCGACCGTCGACGTCGAGGAACTGCGCGCCGGGGTGGGCGCGCTGGTGCCGGAGTACATGGTGCCGTCGGCGTTCGTGGTGATCGACGCGATTCCGTTGACGGTCAACGGCAAGCTCGACCGCCGGGCGCTGCCGGAACCGGTGTTCGAGACCCGGGTCTTCCGGGCGCCGTCGACCCCGGTCGAGGAGATCGTCGCCGGCACGTTCGCCGAGGTGCTCGGCGTCGAGCGGGTGGGTGCGGACGACGACTTCTTCGAGCTCGGCGGCAACTCGCTGATCGCCACGCAGGTCGTCTCGCGGCTCGGGGCGGCGCTCGACACGCAGGTTCCGGTGCGGACCCTGTTCGAGGCGTCGACCGTCGCCGCGCTCGCGGCGCGGGTCGAGCAGGACGCCACCGGCGGCGGCCGGGTGCCGCTGACGGCGCGGACGCGTCCGGAACGCATCCCGCTCTCGCCGGCGCAGCAGCGCATGTGGTTCCTCAACCGCTTCGACCCGGAGTCGACGGCCTACAACATCCCGATGGCCCTGCGGCTGACCGGTGACCTCGACGTCGCCGCGCTGCGCGCCGCCGTGGCCGACCTGGTGGCCCGCCACGAGACGCTGCGGACCGTGTACCCGGAGACGAACTCCGGTCCGGTGCAGGAGATCCGGCCCGCCACCGCGGTGCCGATCGGTCTCGAGCCGGTCGACGTCCCGGCGGCCGAGCTGGAGTCGCGGCTGCGCGCACTCGCGTCGACCGGCTTCGACGTCACCCGCGAGATCCCGCTGCGGATCGCGTTGCTGCGCCTCGCGCCCGCCGAATACGTCCTGGTCACCGTGGTGCACCACATCGCCGCCGACGGCTCGTCGATGGTCCCGATGGCCCGCGACGTGATGACCGCGTACGCCGCCCGGGCCGCCGGCACCGAACCGGCGTGGGCGCCGCTCGAGCTGCAGTACGCGGACTACGCGCTGTGGCAGCGGGAACTGCTCGGCTCCGAGGACGACCCCGAGTCGCTCGCCGCCCGGCAGCTCGACCACTGGCGGACCGCGCTCGCCGACCTGCCGGACCAGCTCGACCTGCCCACCGACCGGCCGCGTCCGGCGCAGCAGTCGTTCCGCGGCGACCGGGTCGAGTTCACCGTGGACGCGGACGTGCACGCCGCGTTGCGCGATCTCGCCCGCGCCCGCAACGCGACCGTGTTCATGGCGATGCACGCCGCGTTCGCCACGCTGCTCGCCCGCCTGTCCGGATCCGCCGACATCGCGGTGGGCACGCCCATCGCCGGCCGCGGCGAGGCCGCCGTCGAGAACCTGATCGGCATGTTCGTCAACACGCTGGTCTTCCGGCTCTCCGTCGACGGCGGCCGCTCGTTCGACGAACTGCTCGCGGCGGCCCGCGAAACCGACCTGCAGGCGTTCGCGCATGCGGACGTGCCGTTCGAGCGGCTCGTGGAGGTGCTCAACCCGGCTCGCTCGACCGCGCGGCACCCGCTGTTCCAGGTGGGCTTCTCGTTCCAGAACCAGCAGCGCACCGCACTGGAACTGGCGGGCCTGACCGTCGCGCCGATCGACCTCGAGGGCGGCACGTCGCAGTTCGACCTGCACCTGATCGTCAGCGACCGGTACGACGAGCAGGGCGCCCCGTCGGGGATGGACGCGATCCTGACGTTCGCCACCGACCTGTTCGACGAGTCCACCGCCCGTGCCGTGGCCGAGCGCTTCCAGCAGTTGCTCCGTGCACTCGTGCAGGCGCCGGACGTGCCGGTGGGTGACCACCCGTTGCTGCTCGCGCGCGAACAGCACGACGTCCTGACGGCGTGGAACGACACCGTCCACGAGACCGGCACGGCCGCAACGCTCGTCGACCTGTTCGACGAGCAGGTGCGCCGGGATCCCGGCGCGGTCGCACTGGTGTACGAGGGCGTTGCCGTCACATACGGCGAGTTCGGCGCCCGAGTCCACCGCCTCGCCCGGCACCTGATCGCCCTGGGCGTGGGCCCGGAGGATCGGGTGGCGCTCGTCGCGCGACGGTCGCCGGAACTCGTGGTCGGCATGTACGCGATCGCCACGGCCGGCGCCGCGTATGTGCCCCTCGATCCGGATCAGCCGGCCGAGCGCAACGCCTACATCCTCGACACCGCCGCCCCCACCTGTGTGGTCACGGTCGCGGCGGACCGGTTCGACGTGCCCGGCGTGCCGGTCGTCGAACTCGACCGCGTGGACCTGTCCGGGCTGCCGGACGCGCCGGTGACGGCGGCGGAGCGCCGCGCGCCGCTGCGCGCCGCGAACACCGCGTACGTGATCTTCACGTCCGGGTCGACGGGCCGGCCCAAGGGGGTGGCGGTTCCGCACTCCGCCGTCGTCAACCAGATGCTGTGGAAGCGGGACGCGTTCGACCTCGGACCGGACGACGCGGTGCTGCTCAAGACCGTCGCCACGTTCGACCTGTCGGTGTGGGAGTTCTGGTCGGCGCTCACCTCCGGCGCGCGCCTGGTGATCGCCACCGCCGACGGGCATCGCGATCCCGACTACCTGCTGCGGCTGCTGCGCGACGAGCGCGTCACCACGCTGCACGCGGTGCCGTCGATGCTGTCGATGCTCATGACCGCCGCGGGTGGGGAGGTCGCATCGTCGCTGCGCCGTGTGCTCGCCATCGGCGAGGCGCTGCCGGCGGCCACTGCGCAGCAGTTCCGCGCGGACAACGCGGCGGTCCTGTTCAACCTGTACGGGCCGACCGAGGCCGCCGTGTCCGTCACCGTGCACGAGACCGACGACGCCGACACCACGGTCGTGCCGATCGGTGTGCCCGAGTGGAACACCCGGGTCCACGTGCTCGACGCGCGCCTGCGTCCGGTGCCGGTCGGGGTCGCCGGCGAGCTGTACCTGGCCGGTGCCCAGCTGGCGCGCGGCTACCACGGCCGTCCCGACCTGACCGCCGACCGGTTCGTCGCAGACCCGTTCGGCGGGGGCCGGATGTACCGCACGGGCGACATCGTGCACTGGAACCGCGGCGGCGAACTGGTCTACCGCGACCGCGCCGACTTCCAGGTCAAGGTGCGCGGCTACCGCATCGAACTCGGTGAGATCGAGTCGGTGCTGCGCGCCCGCGCCGAGGTGCGCGACGTCGCCGTCCTCGTCCGCAACGACCCGCACGTCGGAGATCGGCTGGTGGCCTACGTGGTTCCGGCCGGTGGTGCCGAACTCGACGCCGCCGCGACGAAGACCGCGCTGGCGCAGGCGCTTCCGTCGTACATGGTGCCGTCGGTGTTCGTCGTCCTCGAGGCACTGCCGCTGAACACCAACGGCAAGCTCGACCGCAGGGCACTGCCCGAACCGGAGTTCGAGGCCGGGCAGTTCCGTGCCCCCACCACCCCGGTGGAGGAGATCGTCGCCGGCATCCTCGCCGAGGTTCTCGGCATCGAACGCGCCGGCCTCGACGACGACTTCTTCGAGCTCGGCGGCAACTCCCTGCTCGCGACGCAGCTGGCCTCCCGGCTCGGCGCCGCGCTCGACACCCGGGTGTCGGTGCGGACCGTGTTCGAGGCGTCGACCGTCGCGGCGCTGGCGGGGCGGATCCAGCCGTCCGTCGGCCGCGGCGCCCGGCCGCCGCTGGTGCCGGAGCCGCGGCCCGACCGGGTTCCGCTCTCGCTCGCGCAGCAGCGGATGTGGACCCTCAACCAGGTGGATCCGGGATCGGGGGCCTACAACATCCCCGTCGCGGTGCGGCTCAGCGGCTCCCTCGACGTCGACGCGTTGCGCGCCGCCGTCGCCGACGTGATCGCTCGGCACGAGGTGCTGCGCACGGTGTACCCGGACACGGAGGACGGCCCGGTCCAGGTGGTGCTCCCGACGGCGCAGGCGCTGCCGGACCTGTCCCCGGTGCCCGTGCCCGAGAGCGAGATCGTCGACCGGCTCACCGGCGTCCTCGGCGCCGGCTTCGACGTGACGGCACCGACCCCGCCGGTGCGGGCGCGATTGTTCCGCGTCGCCGACGACGAGCACGTGCTCGCCCTGGTGGCCCACCACATCAGCGCCGACGGCTACTCGATGCGGCCGCTCGTGCGCGACGTGATGGTCGCGTACGCCGCCCGCGCCGAGGCCCAGGTGCCCGGATGGGCGGAGCTGCCGGTCCAGTACGCCGACTACACGCTGTGGCAGCAGCGGGTGCTCGGCGACCCGGACGACCCGGACAGCGAGCTGTCCCGCCAGCTCGGGTACTGGACCGCCGAGCTGGCCGGCAGCCCCGAGCTGCTCGCGCTGCCGACCGATCGGCCGCGGCCGGCGCGGCAGTCGACCCAGGGCGACGCGGTGGCGTTCACCATCGGTGAGGCGCTCGCGCAGCGCATCGAGAAGACCGCCCGCGAACACAACGCGACGGTGTTCATGGTCGTGCACGCCGCCCTCGCGGTGCTCCTGTCGCGCCTCGCGTCCGCCGAGGACGTCGCGGTCGGTACCCCGACCGCCGGCCGCGCCGAGGAAGCTCTCGACGACCTGGTGGGCATGTTCGTCAACACGCTGGTGCTGCGCACCCGCGTGGCCGGCGGGGACACGTTCGCCGACCTGCTCGCCCAGGCGAAGGATAAGGACCTGGCGGCGTTCGGCAACGCCGACGTGCCGTTCGAGCGGCTCGTCGACGCCGTCGGCCGTAAGCGGTCGAGCTCGTACACGCCGCTGTTCCAGGTGATGCTCACGTTCCAGAACATCGAGACCGGAACGCTGGAGCTGCCCGGACTGGCGGTCACCCCGCTCGAGGCGGGTGCCCATCAGGCGAAGTTCGACCTGCAGTGCACCTTCGTCGAGCAGTTCGCGCCCGGCGGTGGCCTCGGCGGCCTCGACGTGATCTTCACCTACGCGACCGCGCTGTTCGACCGGGAGACGGTCGAGCTGTTCGCCGAGCGGTTCACCCGCGTCCTGGACGCGGTGACGTCGGACCCCCAGGTGCGGCTGCGCGCGATCGACATCCTCACCGAGGCCGAACGGGCCCGCGTGGCCGCGCCGCGCAAGCCCCGGACCGTGGCGGACCTGCCGGACCTGGTCGCCGCCGCCGCCGAGACCGCCCCCGACACGGTGGCGCTCAGCCACGGCGGCCGGGACGTCACCTTCGGGGAGTTCGCGCAGAAACTGGCCGCGACGGCGACCGCGACGGGCGGGGCACTCACCGCGGAGGCGCTCGTGCCCGTGGTGTTGAACACCCTCATCCCCGGCGTCCTGCCCGCGCTGGGCGCCGACGGGTTCGCCGAACTGGTCCGATCCGTGCTCGCGGCGGCCGACGAGATCACCGGTAGGGGGCTCTGACCTGGGCGCTTCGTTTGCTGTCGGTCCGACCGGGATAATCGAACATCGACTGTCGTCCGACCCCGTGGGCACCGAGGTGGCCGCGGGGTCGACGGAGCGCGCACGACTGTGTGCGACACGCAGAGGTATCGGAGGATGAAGTAGATGGCTGAAGGCACGTCGGGCAAGCAGGCGCTGACGATCGCAGACCTGCCCCGGTTGCTGGCCGGAGTCGTGGACCGCGAGCCCGACCGCGTCGCCCTCGCCCACGGTGACACGCAGCTGACCTACAGCCGGCTCCAGCAGGAGATCGCCACCCTCGACGCCGCGATGGGGGGCGTGCTCGGTATCGAAGCGCTGGTCCCGGTCGTGCTGTCCAACCTCGCGCCCGCGCTTCTCGCCGACGGTGGGCTGCCCGCCGTGCTCGACCGGCTCCTCGCCGACGCCGCGTCCGTCCTCGGCGACGCGGCGGCCGCCCCCGCCGGCCCCGACCTCGGCACCCTCGCGGGCCGCTTCGACGCCCAGGTCGAGGCGACCCCGGACGCGGTCGCCCTCGAGTTCGACGGCGAGACCCTGACCTACGCGGAGTTCGACGCCCGCGTCAACCGGCTCGCGCGGCACCTGATCGGGCTCGGCGTGGGCCCGGACGCGCGCGTCGGCCTGTCGATGCGGCGGTCCTTCGACCTGCTCGTCGGCATGTACGCGATCGTCAAGGCCGGCGGGGCCTACGTGCCGCTGGACCCGGATCACCCCGCCGACCGCATCGCCTACGTCCTCGACACCGCGGAACCCGTCGCGGTGGTCACCACCGCCCGCGACCGGGTGGATCTGCCCGGATCGGTGCCCGTGGTGCTCGTCGACACCCTCGACCTCGCGGACGTGTCCGCGGACCCGGTGCGCGACGACGAGCGGCTCGGCCCCCTGACCGCCGACAGTCTCGCGTACGTCATCTTCACCTCCGGCTCCACCGGCCGCCCGAAGGGCGTCGCGGTCGAGCACCGGGCCATCGTCGCGAACATCGCCTGGCGACAGGCCGAGTACGGGCTGCGCGGCGACGACGTCGTGCTGCAGAAGACGCCGTTCACGTTCGACGTGTCGGTGTGGGAGTTCTTCTGGCCGCTGCAGGTAGGGGCGCGCCTGTCGATCGCGAGGCCCGACGGCCACCGCGACCCCGCCTACCTCGCGCAGACCATGATCGAGCGCCGGGTCACGGTCGCCCACTTCGTCCCGTCCATGCTCGCGGTCTACCTCGCCGAGCCCACCGCCGCGGCCGTCACCTCGCTGCGGTACGTCTTCGCCTCGGGCGAGGCGCTGCCCGCGCAGACCGTCGCCCGATTCCACCGGATCTCCACGGCCGGGCTGCACAACCTGTACGGCCCGACCGAGGCCGCGGTCGACGTCACCTACTACGCGACCCACGGTGACGACACCGTCGTCCCCATCGGTGCGGCCGTCGCCGACACCGACCTCTACGTCCTCGACGAGGGCCTGCGACCCGTTCCGCAGGGTGTCGAGGGAGAGCTGTACCTCGCGGGCATCCAGCTCGCGCGCGGCTACCTGCGCCGACCCGACCTGACCGCGGACCGCTTCGTCGCCGACCCGTTCGGTGCGCCCGGCGACCGCATGTACCGCACCGGTGACCTGGTCAGGTGGAACGCCGAGGGCCTGATCGAGTACGTCGGCCGCACCGACTTCCAGGTCAAGCTGCGCGGCCTGCGCATCGAGCTCGGCGAGATCGAATCCGCCCTGCTCGACCATCCCGGGGTCCGGCAGGCGGTCGTCGTCGTGCACTCCGACGAGACGCTCGGCGACCACCTCGTCGGCTACCTCGTCACCGACGGCGAACCGATCGACCGCACCGAACTGGCCGCGGCCGTGCGCCGGCGGCTGCCGGACTACATGGTGCCGTCGCTGTTCGTCGAGATGACCGAGTTCCCTCTCAACGCGTCGGGCAAGCTCGAGCGCAGGGCCCTGCCCGAGCCCGACTTCAGTTCTCTGGCAACCGAATACCGCGCACCGAGCACTCCCACCGAGGAGACGGTCGTCGCGGCCTTCGAGAGCGTGCTCGGCGTCGAGCGTCTCGGCGTCGACGACGACTTCTTCGCCCTGGGCGGCAACTCGCTGAGTGCGACGCGCGTCGTGGCACGTATCAACGCCGACCACAAGGTCCGCATCGACGTGCGGGAGTTCTTCGACGCCCCGACCGCCGCGCAGCTCGCCACGCTCGTCGACACGGCGATGGCCGCCGGCGACTCCCACCGGCCTCCGCTGGTGCCGCAGGTGCGGCCGGAGCGGGTGCCGCTGTCGCTGGCGCAGCGGCGGATGTGGTTCCTCAACCGCCTCGATCCCGGCTCGGCGGTCAACAACATCACGGTCGCACTGCGGCTGTCCGGGACGCTCGACGTCGACGCGCTCCGGGCGGCCGTGTCGGACGTGGTCGCGCGGCACGAGGTGCTGCGCACCGTCTACCCGGAGACGGAGGGGGTTGGCTACCAGCAGGTGCTGCCGGCCTCCGGCGTGGAACTGGACCTCACGCCGGCGAGGGTGACCGAGTCCGAGATCGTGTCGACGGTGGCGGGCACCGTCGCGGCCGGGTTCGACGTCACGACCGAGGTGCCCGTTCGCGTCCGTCTGCTGCAGGTCTCGGACACCGAGCACGTGCTGGTGCTCGTGGTGCACCACATCGCAGCGGACGGCTTCTCGATGGGTCCGCTCACGCGGGACGTGATGGTCGCCTACGACGCCCGTACCCGGCACGAGGCACCCGCCTGGAAGCCGTTGGCCGTGCAGTACGCCGACTACGCCATCTGGCAGCGGCAGGCCCTCGGTTCGGAAGACGATCCGCAGTCGGTCGTCACGCAGCAGATCGAGTACTGGGCGCGCCGTCTCGACGGTGTGCCCGAGCGGCTGGACCTGCCGACCGACCGGCCCCGGCCCGTCGTCGCCACCAACCGTGCCTCGGTGCACGCCTTCACCGTCGACGAATCGGTGCACCGGGGTCTCGTCCGGCTGGCGCAGGACACCCGGACGACGCCGTTCATGGTGGTGCACGCCGCCCTGGCGGCCGTCCTCAGCCGCCTGTCGGGCTCGGCGGACGTCACCATCGGCACGCCGATCGCCGGTCGCGGTGAGCAGGAACTCGACGACCTGATCGGCATGTTCGTCAACACCCTGGTGCTGCGCACCGAGGTCGCGCCGGGCGAGCCGTTCACCCGGCTCCTGGCGCGCGTGCGCGAGTCCGACCTCGCGGCGTTCGGGCACGCGGACGTCCCGTTCGAGCGGCTCGTGGAGGTGCTCGATCCGGTCCGGTCGCAGTCCCATCACCCGCTGTTCCAGGTGATGCTCGCGTTCCAGAATCTCGAACAGACCACCCTCGAGCTCGGCGACCTCGCGATCAGCCCGGTCACCGCGAATCTCGAACAGTCCCAGTACGATCTGTCGTTCATCTTCGTCGAAACGGTCGACGAGGACGGCGAGCCGGGTGGCCTCGCCTGCGACCTGCGGTACGCCACCGATCTGTTCGACGAGGCGACGATCGCCTCGTTCGTGCGGCGGTTGCTGCGGGTGCTCGGGACCGTCGCGGCCGAGCCGGCGCGGGCGGTGGGCGACGTCGAGTTCCTGTCGGAGCCCGAGCGGCGGGCGCTGACGTCGGTGCACGGCGCACCGGCCGAGCCCGCCGGCACGCTGGACGAGATCCTGTCCGCCGCCGCCCGGCGCGATCCCGGCGCCGTGGCCCTGCGGTTCGACGGCCGGTCCGTGTCGTACGGGGAGCTGGATGCGGCGTCGTCGCGCCTGGCGCGGCTGCTGATCTCCCGCGGCATCGGACCGGAAGACCGTGTGGCGCTCGCCGTCCCGCGGTCGATCGAGTCGGTGGTCGCGCTGTGGGCGGTCGTCCGGTCCGGAGCGGCGTTCGTCCCCGTGGACCCGACGTACCCGATCGAGCGGATCGCGTACATGCTGTCGGATTCCGGTGCGGCGCTGGGTATCACATCGGCCGAATCCGCCGGCGCGCTGCCGGGCACGGTGTCCTGGCTCGTGCTCGAGGAGGCGGTCGAGGCCGGCGCCGGGCTGCCGTCGGAACCGGTGTCCGACGCCGAGCGCGTACGCTCGCTGCTTCCGGCGCATCCGGCGTACGTCATCTACACCTCCGGCACGACGGGCACGCCGAAGGGTGTGGTCGTCGCGCATGCCGGCGTGGTGACCTTCTGTGCCGAACAGGTGGAACGGTATTCCGTCACCGCCGACTCCCGGACGTTGCACTTCGCGTCGCCGAGCTTCGATGCGTCGGTTCTCGAACTGCTGCTGGCGTTCGGCGCGGGCGCGACGATGGTCGTCGCGCCGACCTCCGTGTACGGCGGCGCCGAACTCGCCGGCCTGCTGGCGGACGAAGCGGTCACCCATGCCTTCGTGACCCCCGCTGCCCTCGGCTCGGTGGACCCTGCGGGCCTCGACTGCGTCCGCGTGGTGATCACGGGCGGCGAGGCGTGCTCCCCGGGCCTGGTGTCGCGCTGGGCGACGATCCTGCCCGACGGATCGCGCCGCGCGTTCTTCAACGCCTACGGTCCCACCGAGTCGACGGTGGCGTCGAACATCAGCGACGCGTTGCTGCCCGGTGATCCGGTGGTGATGGGCGGCCCCGTCCGCGGCATGCGGGTGCTCGTTCTCGACGACCGGTTGCGGCCGGTGCCGGTCGGCGTCCCCGGCGAGCTGTATCTGGCGGGAATCCAGGTGGCCCGCGGGTATCTGGGCCGGGCCGGGCTGACGGCCGAGCGGTTCGTGGCAGACCCGTACGCCACCGACGGCAGCCGGATGTACCGCACCGGTGACGTGGTGCGGTGGTTCGGCTCTCCCGGCGACGAGGCGGCCGGTGTGGTCGAGTACGTCGGCCGGGCCGACGACCAGGTGAAGATCCGCGGCTTCCGGATCGAACTCGGTGAGATCGAGGCGGCCCTCGCGCGGTGCGCCGGTGTCGCCCAGTCGGTCGCGACGGTGCGCCGGGACGGGCAGCGTGGTGAGCAGCTCGTCGGGTACGTCGTCCCCGAACCGGGCACCGAACTCGACGGCGCCGCCGTCAGGGATTCCGTGGCGCAGTTCCTGACGAGCTACATGGTGCCGCATGCGGTGGTGGTCCTGGACTCGATCCCGCTGACGCCCGGCGGCAAGCTCGACCGGCGTGCACTGCCGGAACCGGAGCAGGAGGCCCGCGTCTTCCGGGCGCCGACCACCCCGGTCGAGGAGATCGTCGCGCGGGTCTTCGCCGACGTCCTCGGCGTGGACCGCGTCGGGCTGGACGACGACTTCTTCGAACTGGGCGGCAACTCGCTCGTCGCCACGCAGGTCATCTCCCGTCTCGGCGCGGCGCTCGGCGCCACGATTCCGGTGCGGACGCTGTTCGAGGCGTCCGGGGTCGCCGCCCTGGCCGCGCGCCTCGAGCAGGCCGACGCCTCCGGCAGCCGAGCGCCGTTGGTGGCGCGGACCCGACCGGAGCGGGTCCCGCTGTCGTTGGCGCAGCGCCGGATGTGGTTCCTCAACCGGTTCGAACCGGACTCCGCGGTGAACAACATCCCGCTGGCCATCCGGCTGTCCGGACTGCTGGACCGGCACGCGCTGCAGGTGGCGGTCGCCGACGTGCTGGCCCGTCACGAGTCCCTGCGGACGGTGTACCCGGACGCCGACGGGGTGGCGTACCAGCAGGTGCTGCCGACCTCGCGGGTGATTCCCGATCTGTCGCCGATCCCGGTGTCCGAGGCCGAGCTGCTCGGCGAGGTCCTGACGATGGCCTCGGCCGGCTTCGACGTGTCGACACAGGTGCCGTTCCGGGCGCGGTTGTTCGAGGTGTCCGCGACCGAGCATGTTCTCGTCCTCGTCGTGCACCACATCGCGGCCGACGGCTTCTCCATGGGGCCGCTCACGCGTGACGTGGTGGTGGCGTACTCGGCGCGCGCCACCGGTGGGGAGCCGGAGTGGGAGCCCCTGCCGGTGCAGTACGCCGACTACGCGTTGTGGCAGCGGGAGGTTCTCGGATCGGAGGACGATCCGGACTCGGTGATCGCGAGCCAGGAAGCGTACTGGACCGGCGCGCTCGCCGGGCTGCCCGAGCAGCTCGACCTGCCGTCGGACCGGCCCCGGCCGGCGTTCGCATCCAATGCGGGTGCGGTGCACGAGTTCTCGCTCGGACCGGAACTCCATGCCGCGATCGGACGGGTGGCGCGGGAGCGTAACGTCACCCCGTTCATGGTGGTGCACGCGGCGCTGTCGGTGCTGCTGGCGCGGTTGTCGGGCACCGACGACATCGCCATCGGCACCCCGGTGGCCGGCCGCGGCGAGCAGGAACTCGACGACCTGGTCGGCATGTTCGTCAACACCCTGGTGCTGCGCACCCGGGTCGAGGGTGGGGAGTCCTTCGCGGACCTGCTCGCGCGGGTACGCGGGACCGACCTCGACGCGTTCGCGCACGCGGACGTGCCGTTCGAGCGGCTGGTGGAGGTGCTCAATCCCGCCCGGTCGACGGCGCGGCACCCGCTGTTCCAGGTGATGCTGTCCTTCCAGAACCAGGCGATGGGGTCCCTCGAGCTGCCAGGCCTGAGCGTCTCGGGCCTCGACTTCGACGCCGCGACCGCCCGGTTCGACCTGCAGTTCTCCCTCGCCGAAACGGCTGCCGAGACAGCCGATTCCGCCGGATACGCGGTCGGGATCACCTATGCGACAGATCTTTTCGATGCGTCGACGGTGGCGGGGTTCGCGGCGCGGTTCGTGCGGGTGCTCGAGGAGGTGGTGGCGGATCCGTTGGTGGCGGTGGGCGACCTGGAGATCCTCGAGCCGGTGGAGCGGTCGCGGGTGCTCGAGGTGTGGAACGACACGGCACATCCGGTGCCGTCGGTGACGTTGGTGGGGTTGTTCGAGGAGCGGGTGCGCCGGTCGCCGGAGGCGGTGGCGGTGGTGTTCGGGGACGAGTCGCTGACGTACGGCGAGTTCGCCGGGCGGGTGCGCCGGTTGGCGCGGCATCTGGTGTCGGTGGGGGTGGGGCCGGAGTCGCTGGTGGGGTTGGCGATGCGCCGGTCGGTGGATCTGCTGGTGGGGATGTACGCGATCGTGGAGGCCGGGGGCGGGTATGTGCCGGTGGATCCGGATCAGCCGGCGGAGCGCAACGGCTACATCCTCGAGGTGGCGGAACCGGTGGTGGTGCTGACCACGACGCGGGACGGGTTCGAGGCGCCGGGGGAGACGACTGTCCTGTGCGTCGACGCGGTGGACCTGTCGGGGTATTCCGATACGCCGCTCGCGGACGCGGACCGGGCGGGGGTGTTGCGGCCGTCGAACACGGCGTATGTGATCTTCACGTCGGGGTCGACGGGCCGGCCGAAGGGTGTGGGCGTCTCGCATGCGGCGATCGTCAATCGTCTGGTGTGGATGCAGGGGCGGTACGGGCTGACCGCCGAGGATGTGGTGTTGCAGAAGACGCCGTTCACGTTCGATGTGTCGGTGTGGGAGTTCTTCTGGCCGTTGCAGGTCGGGGCGCGGCTGGTGGTGGCGGCGCCGGACGGCCATCGTGACCCGGGGTATCTCGCTGCGGTCATGCGCGCACGGTCGGTGACGGTCGCGCACTTCGTGCCGTCGATGTTGGCGGTGTTCGTCGCGGAGTCCGCGGTCGGCGGGATCTCGTCGTTGCGGTACGTCTTCGCGTCCGGTGAGGCCCTCGCCGCCGCCGTCGCCGCCCGGGTGCGGTCGGTGCTGCCGGGTGTGAGCGTGCACAACCTGTACGGGCCGACCGAGGCCGCGGTGGACGTGACGTTCCACGAGGTGACCGACGCGGACGTGGTGTCGGTGCCGATCGGTGCGCCGGTGTGGAACACGCGGGTGTACGTGCTCGACGCCCGGCTGCGCCCGGTCCCGGTGGGGGTGGCCGGGGAGCTGTACCTGGCCGGGGTGCAGCTGGCCCGCGGCTACGTCCGTCGGGCGGACCTGACGGCCGACCGGTTCGTCGCGTCGCCGTTCGGCGCGCCCGGGGAGCGGTTGTACCGCACGGGCGACCTGGTGACGTGGACCGAGGGCGGGGAACTCGAGTACATCGGGCGCACGGACTTCCAGGTCAAGCTGCGCGGCCTGCGCATCGAGCTGGGCGAGATCGAGGCGGCGCTGCTGCACGTGCCGGCGGTGGAGCAGGCAGTGGTACTGGTCCGGTCGGATCAGCTGGTGGGGTACGTCGTCCCCGCGGCCGGGACGTTCGACCACACCCTCGCCCGCTGTGCCCTCGAGGCGCACCTGCCGTCGTACATGGTGCCGTCGGCGTTCGTGGAACTGGACGCGCTGCCGCTGAACGCGTCGGGCAAGCTGGACCGTAAGGCGTTGCCGGAGCCGGTGTTCGAGGTCAAGGTGTTCCGGGCCGCGACGACTCCGGTGGAGGAGATCGTGGCGGGTGTGTTCGCCGAGGTGCTCGGTCTCGACCGGGTGGGCCTCGACGACGACTTCTTCGCCCTCGGCGGCAACTCGCTGATCGCCACGCAGGTGGTCTCGCGGATCGGTGCGGCGCTCGATGCGTCGGTGCCGCTGCGGCTGCTGTTCGAAACCTCCACCGTCGAAGCGTTCGCCGCGGAGGTCGGCCGCCAGATCGGTACCGGCGCCCGGCGCCCGCTCGAGGCGGCACCGCGTCCCGAGCGGCTGCCGCTGTCGCTGGCCCAGCAGCGTTACTGGTTCCTCAACCAGTTCGACACCTCCTCCGCGGTGGACAACATCCCCTTCGCGGTGCGGCTCCAGGGTGAGCTCGACCTGGCCGCGATGCAGGCGGCGGTCCGCGACGTGATCGGCCGGCACGAGATGCTGCGCACCTACTACCCGGACCCGGACGGCGAGCCGCACCAGATCGTGCTCCCCGTGGACGACGCGCTGCCCGACCTGACGCCGTACGACGTCACCGAGGACGACCTCACCGGCGAGATCGTCGCATTCATGTCCACGACCTTCGACGTGACACGGCAGGTGCCGGTGGCGTCGCGGATCTTCCGGATCACCGACTCCGACTACGTCCTGGCGTTCGTCGTGCACCACGTCTCCGCCGACGGCGCCTCCATGGCGCCCCTCGCGCGCGACGTCACGATCGCCTACGAGGCACGTTCCCGCGGCGAGGCGCCCGGCTGGGAGCCGCTGCCCGTGCAGTACGCGGACTACGCGTTGTGGCAGCGTGACGTCATCGGTTCGGAGGACGACCCCGACTCCGTCGCCGCCGGGCAGGTCGAGTACTGGAAGCGGACCCTGGCCGGTCTGCCCGACCAGATCGATCTCCCGGCCGACCGGCCGCGGCCCCCTCGCCAGAGCTTCCGCGGCGAATCGCTGCACTTCACCGTCGACGCCGACGTCCACCGGGGCCTGCAGGAGCTGGCGCGCCGGCACAACGCCACGCTGTTCATGGTGATCCACGCCGCCCTGGCGACCCTGATGGGCCGGCTGTCGGGCACCGACGACGTCGCGATCGGCACGCCGATCGCGGGCCGGGGCGAGCGGGTGCTCGACGATCTGATCGGCATGTTCGTCAACACGCTGGTCTTCCGCACCCGAGTGCAGTCCGACGTCGCGTTCGACGAGTTCCTGGCCCAGGTGCGCGAGACGGACCTGGGGGCGTTCGCGAACGCCGACGTGCCGTTCGAGCGCCTGGTCGAGGTGCTCAACCCCGTGCGCTCGACGGCCCGCAACCCGCTGTTCCAGGTGGGCCTGTCCTTCCAGAACCTCGCGCAGACGAAGCTGGAGCTGCCGGGGCTGACCGTCTCGCCGACGAACTTCGAACTCGAGCTCGCCAAGACCGACCTGCAGCTGACGGTCTTCGACCGCTACGACGAGGACGGGACGCCCGCCCGCATCGACGCGACGTTCACATGTGCGACGGACCTGTTCGACAAGGGCACCGTGGCCGGTTTCGCGGAGCGGTTCGTGCGGGTGCTCGAGGCGATTGTGGCCGATCCGTCGGTGGCGCTGGGTGATATCGAGATTCTCGAGGTGGCCGAGCGGGTGCGGGTGCTCGAGGCGTGGAACGAGACCGCTCGTGCGGTCGGGGGTTCGGCGACGTTGGTGGATCTGTTCGACGAGCAGGTGCGGCGCGCTCCCGACGCGCCGGCGTTGGTGTTCGAGGGTGTGACGCTCACCTACGGCGAGTTCGATGCCCGGGTCAATCGTCTTGCGCGGCAGCTTGTTGCGCTGGGTGTGGGGCCGGAGTCGACGGTGGCGCTGGCGATGCGCCGGTCGGTCGAGTTGCTGGTGGGCATGTATGCGGTGGCCAAGGCCGGTGGTGCGTATGTGCCGGTGGATCCGGATCAGCCGGCGGAGCGGACCGGGTACATTCTCGAGGTGGCGACTCCGGTGGTGGTGCTGACCACCGGGCGGGACGCGTTCGAGGTGCCGGGGGAGAGGTCTGTCCGCACTCTGGAGCTCGATGCGGCGGATCTGTCGGTGTTCGCGGACGGCCCGGTCGGCGATGCGGAGCGGTTGGCGCCGTTGCGGGCGTCGAACACGGCGTATGTGATCTTCACGTCGGGTTCGACGGGTCGGCCGAAGGGTGTGGCGGTGCCGCACGGGGCGATCGTGAACCAGTTGGTGTGGAAGCGGGCGGAGTATGCGCTCGGTGCCGACGATGCGGTGTTGCTCAAGACGGCGGCGACGTTCGATCTGTCGGTGTGGGAGTTCTGGTCGGCGCTGGTCTCCGGTGGCCGGTTGGTGATCGCCGCGCCGGACGGGCACCGCGACCCGGGCTATCTGAACGCCCTGGCGGCCGAGCAGGGGGTCACCACCCTCCACGTGGTGCCGTCGATGCTCGAGGCGTTGCTCGTCGAGTCCGGCGGCACGCTGACGAACTCGCTCCGGCAGGTGCTCGCGATCGGTGAGGCGTTGCCGGCGGCGACGGCGCGACGGTTCCTGGCGCACAACACGGCCCGGTTGGACAACCTGTACGGTCCGACCGAGGCCGCGGTGTCGGTGACCTTCCACGAGGTCGACGACGCCACCGGGGTGTCGGTGCCGATCGGTGTCCCGGAGTGGAATTCGCGGGTGTACGTGCTCGACGCGCGGCTGAATCCGGTCCCGGCCGGCGTGCCCGGCGAGCTGTACCTGGCGGGTGCGCAGTTGGCGCGCGGCTACCACGGCCGGGCGGATCTGACGGCGGAGCGGTTCGTCGCGTCCCCGTTCGGGGACGGCGAACGGCTCTACCGCACCGGCGATCTCGTCCGGTGGATCGGGACGGGCGACGGGGGCGGCGAGCTCGACTACGTGGGCCGCGGCGACTTCCAGGTGAAGGTGCGCGGATTCCGCATCGAGCTCGGCGAGATCGAGGCCGCGTTGCGCGGCATCGACGAGGTGCGCGACGTGACGGTGATCGCGCGGGACGACGAGCGTGGGGGCGCGCAGCTCGTGGCGTACGTGGTTCCGGCCGCCGGTGCAGAATTCGATGCGGCGGAGCTCAAGTCGGCCCTGTCGCAGCAGCTGCCGTCGTACATGGTGCCGGCGGCGTTCGTGGTGCTCGAGGCGCTGCCGCTGAACGCCAACGGCAAGCTCGACCGCAGGGCGCTGCCGGCGCCGGTGTTCGAGGCCCGGGAGTTCCGGGCCCCGACCACCGTCACGGAGGAGGCCGTGGCGCGGGTGTTCGCCGAGGTGCTCGGTCTCGAACAGGTCGGTCTCGACGACGACTTCTTCGAGCTCGGCGGCAACTCCCTGCTCGCCACCCAGGTGGCATCCCGGCTCGGTGCCGCGCTCGATGTCCGGGTGCCGATCCGCGCGCTGTTCGAGTCGCCCACCGTCGAGGCGCTCGCCGTGTCCGTCCAGCACCAGAGCGCCGACGCCCGGCGGCCGCTCGAGGCGCGGCAGCGTCCCGAGCGGATCCCGCTGTCGCTGGCCCAGCAGCGGATGTGGTTCCTCAACCGCTTCGACACGGACACCGCCGCGTACAACGTGCCGATGGCGATCCGGCTGACCGGAACGCTCGACGTCGCGGCGCTGCAGGCGGCGGTCGGTGACCTCGTCACCCGGCACGAGATCCTGCGGACCTACTACCCGGAGACGGCCGAGGGCCCGATCCAGGTCGTCGTGCCCGCCGCCCAGGCCGAACAGGATCTCACCCCGATCGCGGTCGGCGAGAACGACATCGTCGCGGCCGTCCGGGAACTCGGCGCCACGACCTTCGACGTCACCATCGAGGTGCCGTTGCGGGTGCGGCTGTTCCGGCTCGCCGCGAACGACCACGTGCTCGCCCTGGTCGTCCACCACATCTCGGCCGACGGTTCGTCGGCGGGCCCGCTCACCCGGGACCTGATGCAGGCCTACATCGCGCGTTCGCAGGGCGAGTTCCCCGCGTGGGCGCCGCTGCCGGTGCAGTACGCGGACTACGCGCTGTGGCAGCGGGAGGTCCTCGGGTCCGAGGACGATCCGGACTCGGTTGCGGCGAAGCAGGTGGCGTACTGGAAGAACGCGCTGGCCGGTCTGCCCGACCAGCTGGACCTGCCCACCGACCGGCCGCGCCCGGCGGTGCAGTCCTTCGCCGGCGCCCGGACCGGATTCGCCGTCGATCCGGAGCTGCACGCCCGGCTGATCGACCTCGCCCGTCGCAGCAACACGACGCTGTTCATGGTGATGCACACCGCCCTCGCGGTGTTCCTCGCGCGGATGTCCGACACGGACGACATCGCGATCGGCACGCCCATCGCGGGGCGTGACGAGCGGGCGCTGGACGATCTGATCGGCATGTTCGTCAACACCCTTGTCTTCCGCACGCAGGTCCAGCCGGATGCGGCGTTCGAGGACCTGCTGGCACAGGCCCGCGAGGCCGACCTGGGGGCGTTCGCCAATGCGGACGTGCCGTTCGAGCGGCTCGTGGAGGTGCTCAACCCCGTCCGCTCCACCGCGCGGCACCCGTTGTTCCAGGTGGGCCTGTCGTTCCAGAACGTCGCCCAGTCCCGGCTCGAGCTGCCGGGTCTGACCATCGCGAACGTCGACGCGGACATGCAGATCTCCCAGTTCGACCTGCATCTGATCGTCACCGACCGGCACGCCGAGGACGGTGCCGCGGCCGGGGTGACCGGCTTCTTCACCTATGCCACGGACCTGTTCGACGAGTCCACGGTGGCCGGTTTCGCCCGCCGCTTCCTGCGGTTGCTCGAAGCCGTGGTGGCGGACCCGTCGCTCCCGGTGGGCGATGTGCCGCTGCTCGACGACGCCGAGCGGCTCCGGGTGCTCGAGGGCTGGAACGACACCGATCACGCCGTGGACGCGTCGGTGACCCTGCCCGACCTGTTCGACGCGCAGGTGCGCCGGACTCCGGACGCCACGGCCCTGTTCTTCGAGGGTGAGACGCTCACCTACGGCGAGTTCGACATCCGCGTCAACCGGCTTGCCCGTCGCCTGATCTCGGCGGGGGTCGGCCCCGAGTCGACGGTGGCGCTGGCGATGCGCCGGTCGATCGAGCTCCTCGTCGGCATGTACGCCGTCGCCAAGGCCGGTGGCGTGTACGTGCCGCTCGACCCGGATCAGCCGGCCGAGCGGACCGGGTACATCCTGGATGCCGCGGCTCCGGTGGTGGTGCTGACCGCCGACGCGGTCGAGATCCCGGGGGACAGGTCTGTCCCGCGCCTGGCGATCGACACGGCCGACCTGTCGACCTACGCCGGTGATCCGGTCACCGACGCCGAGCGGCGGGCGCCGCTGCGTGCGTCGAACACCGCGTACGTGATCTTCACCTCCGGTTCGACGGGCAAGCCGAAGGGTGTGGCGGTGCCGCACGGCGCGATCGTGAACCAGTTGCTGTGGAAGCGCGAGCACTTCGGCCTCGGATCGCAGGACGCGGCGCTGCTCAAGACCGCGGCGACGTTCGACCTGTCGGTGTGGGAGTTCTGGTCGGCCCTGGTCTCCGGGGGCCGGCTGGTGATCGCCGCGCCGGAGGGTCACCGCGATCCCGGCTACCTGAACGCCCTGATGGCCGAGCAGGAGGTCACCACCCTGCATGTGGTGCCGTCGATGCTCGAGGCGCTGCTCGTCGACTCCGACGGGATGCTGCCGAGGTCGATGCGCCGGGTGCTCGCGATCGGTGAGGCGCTGCCGGCGGCGACGGCGCAGCGGTTCCTGCGACACAACAGCGCGCAGCTGGTCAATCTCTACGGCCCGACCGAGGCCGCGGTGTCGATCACCGCGGGCGACGTGGTGGACGACGCGGGCGCCTCGGTGTCCATCGGTGTGCCGGAATGGAACTCGCGGGTCTACGTGCTGGACGGGCGCCTGCATCCGGTGCCGGTCGGCGTGTCCGGCGAGCTGTACCTCGCCGGTGCGCAGCTGGCGCGCGGCTACCACGGCCGGGCGGATCTGACGGCGGAGCGGTTCGTCGCCTCCCCGTTCGGCGACGGCGAGCGGCTCTACCGCACCGGCGACCTCGTCCGGTGGGACTCCACCGGCCGCCTGGAGTACCTCGGCCGCAGCGACTTCCAGGTGAAGGTGCGCGGATTCCGCATCGAGCTCGGCGAGATCGAGGCCGCGCTGCGCGGCGCCGACGAGGTGCGCGACGTGGCGGTGATCGCCCGGGAGGACGACCGGGCGGGCACGCAGCTCGTGGCGTACCTGGTTCCGGAGACGGGCGCGGTGCTCGACATCGCGCACGTGAAGTCCGGGCTCGCCGGCGCGTTGCCGTCGTACATGGTGCCGGCGGCGTTCGTGGTGCTCGAGGCGCTGCCGCTGAACGTCAACGGCAAGCTCGACCGCAAGGCGCTGCCGGAACCGGTGTTCGAGGCGCGGCAGTTCCGCGCTCCGAGCACCCCCGTCGAGGAGATCGTCGCGGGCGTGTTCGCCGAGGTGCTCGGCCTCGCCCGGGTCGGCGTCGACGACGACTTCTTCGAGCTCGGCGGCAACTCGCTGCTCGCCACCCAGGTGGTCTCCCGCATGGGGGCCGCGCTCGACGCGAAGATCCCCGTCCGGGTCGTCTTCGAGGCGCCCACGGTCGAGGCCCTCGCCGTCGCGGTCGAGCAGCACGCCGGCGGGGGCGGTCGTCCGCCGCTGGTGCCGCAGCCGCGGCCGGACCGGATCCCGCTGTCGCTGGCGCAGCAGCGCATGTGGTTCCTCAACCGCTTCGACACCGGGTCGGCGGTCAATAACATCCCGGTGGCGGTCCGGCTGACCGGAACGCTCGACGTGGACGCCATGCGGGCCGCGGTGCGCGACGTCGTCGCCCGGCACGAGGTGCTGCGCACCGTCTACCCGGAGTCCGACGGGCACGCCTTCCAGGTGATCCTCCCGGTCGCCGAGGCCGCACCCGATCTCACGCCCGAACCGGTGTCCGAGGCCGACCTCGTCGCCCGGGTCACCGAGGTGGTCTCCGCCGGCTTCGACGTCACCGAAGAGATCCCCCTGCGCGCCAAGCTCTTCCGGATCGCCGGCGACGACCATGTGCTGGTGTTCGTCGCGCACCACATCAGTGCCGACGGTTGGTCCATGGCACCGCTGACGCGGGACGTGATGATCGCCTACGTCGCGCGCGCGGCGGGGCACGAACCGGACCGGGCGCCGCTACCGGTGCAGTACGCGGACTACGCGCTGTGGCAGCGGCAGGTCCTGGGATCGGAGGACGATCCGGACAGCCTCGTCTCCGCGCAGGCCGACTACTGGAAGCGGACGCTCGCCGGCCTGCCCGACGAGCTGAACCTGCCCACCGACCGGCCGCGGCCGTCGGTGCAGGCCTTCGAGGGCGGCACGGTCGAGTTCCGCATCGAGGCGGCCACCCACCGGCAGGCCGCCGACCTCGCCCGGCGCAGCGGCACGACGCTGTTCATGGTCATGCACACCGCCCTCGCGGTGTTCCTCGCGCGCATGTCCGCCGCCGACGACATCGCGATCGGCACGCCGATCGCCGGCCGCGGTGAGGCCGAACTCGACGAGATGATCGGCATGTTCGTCAACACCCTGGTGCTGCGCAGCCACATCGACGCCGACGCCGGGTTCGCCGAGCATCTCGGGCGCATCCGCGAGAGCGATCTCGAGGCGTTCGCCCACGCGGATCTTCCGTTCGAGCGGCTCGTCGAGATCCTCAACCCCGAGCGGTCCACGGCCCGGCACCCGCTGTTCCAGGTCGCCATGTCGTTCGAGAACCTCCCCGAGACCGGACTCGAGCTGCCCGAGCTGAGTGTGTCCACGGTGCCGTTCGACGTGGACAGCGCCAAGTTCGACCTCGCACTGACCCTGCGGGAGCACACCACCACCGAGGGCGGACCGGACGGGATCTCCGCCGAGTTCTCCTACGCGCGGTCCCTGTTCGACGCCGGCACCGTCGAGGGGTTCGCCGCCCGCTTCGCGCACCTCCTCGACGCGGCGTTGGCCGACCCGGCCCTGCCCGTCGGTGACCTGCCGCTGCTCGCGCCGCACGAGCTCGAGCGGCTGACCCACGTCCGCGGCACCGACGTCGTCAGCGGCGGAACCCTCGCCGACCTCCTCACGGCCGGCGCGTCCCTCGACCCGGACGCCACCGCCGTGCGGTACGAGGGACGGTCGATCACCTACCGCGAGCTCGACGAGGACTCGTCCCGGCTCGCGCGGCTGCTGGTCGAGCGCGGCGTAGGCCCTGAGAACATCGTCGCCGTGGCGTTCCCGCGCTCCTACGACATGGTCCGTGCGGTGTGGGCGGTGGCGAAGGCCGGCGCCGCACACGTGCCGGTCGATCCGTCGTACCCGCCGGAGCGCGTGCGCTACATGCTCTCCGATTCCCGTGCGGCCCTGGGTATCACGGGAACCGCACACCGGGCCGGCCTGCCCGACGACGCCGAGTGGCTGGTCGTCGACGATCCCGGTCTCGCACCGGACGTCGCGGCCCGCTCGTCGGCACCGATCACTGACGCCGACCGCGTCCGGCCGCTGCGCCCGCAGCACCCTGCCTACCTGATCTACACGTCGGGTTCGACGGGCCGGCCCAAGGGCGTCGTGGTCACCCACACCGGCCTCGGTGGGCTGCTGGACACGATCATCGATCTTTACGGCCTGACGTCCCGCTCGCGGTTCCTGCACATCATGTCGCCGAGCTTCGACCCGTCGGTGATGGAGTGGATCGCGGCGTTCTCCCAGGGCGCGACGCTGGTCGTCGTGCCGTCGACGATCATCGGCGGCCCCGACCTCGCGGAACTGTTCCGCACCGAACGCCCCACCCACACGATCATCACCCCCGCGGTGATCGGCACCGTCGACCCCGAGGGCCTCGACAGCCTCGAGGTGGTCGTCGTCGGTGGTGAGGCCCTGCCGCCGGAGCTGGTGAACCGGTGGGCGCCCGGCCGCACGCTGCTCAACGGCTACGGCCCGACCGAGGCGACGGTCATCTCCACCTATGCGCACGTGCGGCCCGGGGATCCGATCACGATCGGCGGCCCCGTGCGCGGCACGACCGCCCTCGTCCTCGACTCGCGGCTGCGGCCCGTCCCCGTGGGTGTCGCGGGTGAGCTGTACCTGTCGGGTGCCGCCCTCGCCCGCGGCTACCACCGGCGCACGGTGCTCACCTCGGAACGGTTCGTCGCCGATCCGTTCACGGCGGACGGCGGGCGGATGTACCGCACCGGCGACATGGTGCGCTGGCGCGTCATGGACGACGACCGGCTCGAACTCGAGTTCGTCGGGCGCAGCGACTTCCAGGTCAAGGTGCGCGGTTTCCGCATCGAACTCGGCGAGATCGACTCGGCGCTGACGTCCCACGAGACCGTGGAGTTCGCGGCCACGCTGGGCCGCACGACGCCCTCCGGCGGCACCGTGCTCGTCTCCTACGTGCTGCCGAAGGCGGGCGCGACGATCGACACCGCCGCGCTGACCGAGTTCGTCGGCCGCTCGCTGCCGGCACACATGGTGCCCTCCGCGCTCGTCGTGCTCGACAAGATCCCGCTGACCCCTGTCGGCAAGCTCGATCGCGACGCGCTGCCCGAACCGGAGCTCGAGGAGCGCGAATTCCGGGCCGCGAGCAATGATCTCGAGGAGATCATCGCCGAGGTGTTCGCCGAGGTGCTGCGCCTCGACCGGGTCGGCGTCGACGAGTCGTTCTTTGCGCTCGGGGGCGACAGCATCGTCTCCATCCAGCTGGTCTCGCGCGCCAAGGCCCGCGGCGTCGTGTTCACGCCGCGTGACGTGTTCGAGCGCCGGTCGGTCGCCGGTCTCGCCGAGGTCGCGACCCGCACCACCGCGGGCGAGGGCCCCGGCGGGCTGAAGGAACTGCCCGGCGGCGGCGTCGGCGAGGTGCCGCTCACGCCGATCATGCGCGAGGTGCTCGGCTGGGGTGGCGGGTTCGACCGCTTCTCCCAGTCCGTGGCGGTGACGCTGCCGAAGGACATCGACCGGGACGTGCTGGTGCGCACCATCGGCGCCGTCGTCGACCACCACGACGCGCTGCGGTCGATCCTCGAGCACGACGCCGACGGCGCTCCCGTGCTGCGGGTGCGTGCCGCGGGCACGGTCGACGCCGACGAACTCGTCACCCGCGTCGAGGTGCCCGCCGACATCGACGCCGCCGCGCTCACCGCGGTCGCGTCGCGCGAGCTCGACGCCGCGCTCGACCGGCTCGCGCCCACCGAGGGACGGGTGCTGCGGTTCGTGTGGTTCGACTTCGGACCCGGCGAACGCCCCGGCGTGCTGCTCGTCGTCGCCCACCATCTCGTGGTCGACGGCGTCTCCTGGCGAATCCTGCTGCCCGACCTCGCCGTCGCGTGGGGCCAGGTGGCGGCGGGACAGGACGTCGCGCTGCCGCCGGTCGGCACGTCGCTGCGCCGCTGGGCCCACGGTCTGGTGGACGCCGCGCGCGCGCCCGAACGCCGGGCGGAGCTGGAGCTGTGGCGGTCGGTGCTCGACGGGCCGGACCCGCTGCTCGGCGGCCGCGCGTTCGACCCGGCGGTCGACGTCGCGTCGACCGTGCAGCGTCTCGACGTGAACATCCCCGCGGCCGACACCGAGGCGCTGCTGACCGCGGTGCCCGCGCTGTTCCACGGCAGCGTCAACGACGGGCTCATCGCCGCGCTCGGCCTGGCGCTGACCCGGTGGCGGCGCGACCGCGGCGTCGACGCGACGTCCGCGCTGCTGAAGTTCGAGGGTCACGGCCGCGAGGAGTCGGTCGTGCCGGGTGCGGACCTGTCCCGCACCGTCGGCTGGTTCACCAGCGCGCATCCCGTGCGGGTGGACCTGACCGGCATCGACGTCGACGACGCCTTCGCCGGCGGCACCGCCATGGGATCCGCCGTCAAGGCCGTCAAGGAACAGCTCCTGGCGATCCCGGACAAGGGCATGGGCTACGGCCTGCTGCGCCACCTCGATCCGGTCGGCTCGCAGATCCTGTCCGCATACACCACCCAGCCGCAGGTGAGCTTCAACTACCTCGGCCGAGTGTCCGCCGCGGACGTGCCCGAGGAACTCGCCGCGATCGGCTGGGTTCCGACGGACGCGCTCGGTGGGGTCGACGCCGCCCTCGACGCGGACATGCCCGCCAACGCCGTCGTCGACATCAACGCGATCGTGTCCGACGGTGCGGACGGACCGCAGCTCGCGGCCGGATTCGCCTTCCCGACCGGCCTTCTCGGCCCGGACGAGATCGAGTCCCTCGCCGCCTACTGGGTGGACGCGCTCGCGGCGCTGGCCCGGTACGCGAGCGAGCCCGGCGCCGGCGGCCTGACCCCGTCGGACGTGCCGCTCGTGTCGGTGACCCAGCAGGACCTCGAGGCGTGGGAGGCGCGCTTCCCGTCGGCGACCGACGTATGGCCGCTGTCCCCGCTGCAGTCGGGCCTGCTGTTCCACGCCCTCATGGACGAATCCAGCGTGGACGTCTACACGATCCAGGCCGTGCTCGACCTCGACGGCGTGGTCGATCCGCAGCGGCTGCGCGGTGCGGCGCAGGCGCTGCTCGACCGGTACCCGAACCTGCGGACGGTGTTCGTCACCGACGCCGCCGGTGCCCCGGTGCAGGTGGTGCTCTCCGACGTGCGGGTGCCGTGGCGTGAGGCCGACCTGTCGCAGCTCGTCGCCGCCGAGGGCGTGCGCGCGACGGTCCCGTTCTGGCGGGAGGAGCAGGCGCGCCGGTTCGCGATGGACGAGGCGCCGCTGATCCGGTTCGTCCTCGCGTCGCTCGGCGACGGCCGCTACCAGCTCGGCGTGACCGTGCATCACATCCTCATCGACGGCTGGTCGATGCCGCTGCTGATGCAGGACATGATGATGCTGTACGCCACCCGCGGGGATGCGTCGCCGCTGCCGCGGGCCCGCTCCTACCGGTCGTTCCTGGCGTGGGTCGCCGAGCGTGACCTCGACGCCTCCCGCGCCACGTGGGCCCGGGTGCTCGACGGGTTCGAGGAGCCGACGCTGCTCGCCCCGGCGACCGACCGGCACCCCGGCGCCGAGGGCGCCGACCGCGTGCGGCTGCTGCTCGACGACGCCCGCACGGCCGAGATCGCCTCGGCCGCGGCCCGGCTCGGCGTCACCGTCAACACCCTCGTCCAGGCGGCGTGGGGCGTGCTGCTCGGCCGGTCGACCGGACGCGACGACGTCGTCTTCGGCGCCACCGTGTCGGGCCGGCCGGCGGACCTGCCCGGCGTGGAGTCGATGGTGGGCCTGTTCATCAACACCCTGCCGGTGCGGGTGACGTTCGATCCGCAGGAGCCGATCGAGCGGTTCCTGCAGCGCCTGCAGCAGGAGCAGGCCGAGTTGCTCGAACACCATCATCTGGGTCTCACCGAGATCCAGCGGGTCGCCGGGCCGACCGTGGCGTTCGACACCCTCACGGTGTTCGAGTCCTACCCGCTCGACGAGAAGGGCCTGGCCGACCAGGCGGCGTCGATCGACGGCATGTCGGTCACCGGCGTCGGCACGAACGACGCCACCCACTACCCGCTGAGCCTGTTCATCCATGTCGGATCCGGCATGGAACTCGACCTGCGCTACCAGCGCAGGCTGTTCGACGTGCAGCAGGTCGAGACGCTGCTGTCGCGGTTCGTGCGGGTCCTCGAAGCGATCGCACAGCAGCCGGCGCTGCCCGTCGGCGACGTCGATCTGCTCGACGCGGCCGAACTCGAGCAGATCCTGCACGGGTGGAACGACTCGGACCACGCCCTCGACGGCACCGAACTGCTCCTGTCTCGGTTCGAGGCGCAGGCCCGGCGCACCCCGGACGCGGTGGCGCTGGCCTACGAAGGTGCCGAGCTGACGTACGCCGAGTTCGGCGCCCGCGTCAATCGCCTCGCGCGGCACCTGATCTCGCAGGGGGTGGGGCCGGAGTCCCTGGTGGGCCTGGCGATCCGGCGGTCGTTCGACCTGCTGGTGGGCATGTACGCGATCGTCGAGGCCGGCGGCGCATGGGTGCCGATCGATCCGGATCACCCGGTCGACCGTGTCCGGCACATCCTCGACACGGCCGACCCGGTGTGCATCGTCACGACCGCCCGCGACGAGTTCACCGTTCCCGACGGGCTCACCGTCGACGCCGTCCTCGTCGACGAGCTGGATCTGTCGGCGGTCTCGGACGCGCCCGTCACCGACCGGGACCGGCGTGCGCCGCTGCGCCCGGACAACACGGCCTACGCCATCTTCACGTCCGGCTCGACCGGCCGGCCCAAGGGCGTCGCCGTCACGCACCGCGCCATCGTCAACCAGACGGCGTGGATGCTCGACGAGTTCGAGATGACGGCGCAGGACGTCTACCTGCAGAAGACGGCCACGACGTTCGACGTGTCGCTGTGGGGCTTCTTCATGCCGCTGAGCGTGGGAGCGAAGCTGGTCGTGGCGACACCCGACGGCCACCGCGACCCGGTGTACGTCGCGGACGTCATCGCCCGCGAGAAGGTGACGATCACCGACTTCGTACCGTCCATGCTCACGGTGTTCGCCGCCCACGTCGACCGGGAGTCGTGCGCCACGCTGCGGCACATCTTCGTGATCGGCGAGGCCCTGCCGCCGGAGACGATCGAGGGCGTGCGGCGCATCAGCACGGCCGCGATCGACAACCTCTACGGCCCGACCGAAGCGGCGGTGTCGGCCACCTTCTGGCAGGCGCCGGCCACCGGACCGGTCGACGTGGTGCCGATCGGCGTCCCGGAGTGGAACGTGCGGGTGCTGGTCCTCGACGGCCGGCTGCGACCGGTGCCGGTCGGGGTCCCGGGTGAGCTGTATCTGGCGGGCGTGCAGCTGGCCCGCGGCTACGTCCGCCGCCCGGACCTGACCTCCGACCGGTTCGTCGCGAACCCGTTCGGGGCGCCGGGGGAGCGGATGTATCGCACCGGCGACCTGGTCACCTGGAACGAAACCGGGGAACTCGAGTACATCGGCCGCACCGACTTCCAGGTGAAGTTCCGCGGTCAGCGCATCGAGCTCGGCGAGATCGAGACGGCGTTGCTGGCGCACGAGTCGGTGAACCAGGCCGCGGTGCTGGTGGTGCCGACCCCGACCGGCGACCAGCTCGCCGGCTATGTCGTTCCCGCGCCGGGCCACGAGGTGGACGCGGGCGAGGTGATCGCGTTCGTGACGCGGACGCTGCCGTCGTACATGGTGCCCGCGGCGATCGTGGTGCTCGCGGAGTTCCCGCTGAACACCTCGGGCAAGCTCGATCGCAAGGCGCTGCCCGCGCCGACGTTCGCCGCGCGGGAGTTCCGGGCCCCGACGACTCCGATCGAGGAGATCGTCGCGGGCATCTTCGCCGAGGTCCTCGGCGTGGACCGGGTCGGTCTCGACGACGACTTCTTCGCGCTCGGCGGTAACTCGCTGATCGCCACGCAGCTGGTGGCGCGCCTGGGTGCGGCGCTGGATTCGCGGGTGCCGGTGCGGGTGCTGTTCGACGCCTCGACGGTCGAGGCGCTCGCGGCGCACGTCGAGCAGCACGCCGGATCCGGCGGCTCCGTGCCACTGGTGGCCGGGCCGCGGCCGGAACGGGTGCCGCTCTCGCTCGCTCAGCAGCGCATGTGGTTCCTCAACCGCTTCGACCCGGAGTCGGCGGCCTACAACCTGCCGGTGGCGCTGCGGCTGTCGGGCCGGTTGAACGTCGCGGCGCTGCAGGACGCGATCCGGGACGTGTTCACCCGGCACGAGGTGCTGCGCACGGCGTACCCGGAGACCGACGACGGCGCGGTCCAGGTCGTGCTGCCGGTGACGGCGGTGGTCCCGGACCTGACACCGGTCGTCACCACCT
Source organism: Rhodococcus sp. M8 (assembly GCF_015654185.1). Lineage (NCBI taxonomy): Bacteria > Bacillati > Actinomycetota > Actinomycetes > Mycobacteriales > Nocardiaceae > Rhodococcus > Rhodococcus sp. M8. Next base: position 1,796,965 of record NZ_CP064065.1, on the reverse strand, counting down.
GGGACGAGGTCGCCGATCGGATCCGCGAGCTGGCCTACACCGGCTTCGACGTGACGTCGGAGGCCCCGATCCGGGTGCGGTTGTTCGCCGTCGGCGAGGACGAGATGATCGTCGCCTTCGTCGTCCACCACATCTCGGCGGACGGCTCCTCGATGGGGCCGCTCACCCGCGATCTCGTGGCGGCGTACGTCGCCCGCTCGACCGGGAACGCTCCGGACTGGGCACCGCTGCCGGTGCAGTTCGCCGACTACGCCCTGTGGCAGCGGCGGGTGCTCGGCGACGAGAACGACCCGGCGTCGGTGGCCGCGAAGCAGGTGACGTACTGGAAGCAGGCCCTGGCGGATCTGCCGGACCAGCTGGATCTGCCGACCGACCGGCCGCGGCCGGTGGTGCAGTCCTTCGCGGGCGGGAAGATCGACTTCACGATCGACGCCGACCTGCACCGGCGACTGGTCGAGCTGGCGCGGGGCCGGGGGGCGACGCTGTTCATGGCCGTCCACGCCGCGTTCGCGGTGCTGCTCGCGCGGCTGTCGGGCACCGACGACATCGCGATCGGCACGCCGATCGCCGGCCGCGGTCAGCGTGAACTCGACGATCTGATCGGCATGTTCGTCAACACGCTGGTCTTCCGCACCCGGGTCGAGCCCGGCGAGTCCTTCGCCGACCTGCTCGACCAGGCGCGGGAGCGGGACCTGCAGGCCTTCGCGAACGCCGACGTGCCGTTCGAGCGGCTCGTGGAGGTGCTCAATCCGGAGCGGTCGACGGCGCGGCATCCGCTGTTCCAGGTGGGCCTGTCGTTCCAGAACCTCGCGACGACGAGCCTCGAGCTGCCGGGACTGACCGTCTCCGGTGTGGACGCGGACCTGCAGACCTCGCAGTTCGACCTGCATCTCGTGGTCACCGACCGGTACGCCGACGACGGCGCCCCCGAGGGGATCACGAGCGTGCTCACGTACGCCACGGATCTGTTCGACGAGCCGACCGTCGTGGTGTTCGCGGAGCGGTTCGTGCGGGTGCTCGAGGCGGTCGTGGCGGATCCGTCGGTGGCTCTGGGGGATATCGAGATTCTCGAGGTGGCCGAGCGGGTGCGGGTGCTCGAGGCGTGGAACGAGACCGCTCGTGCGGTCGGGGGGCCGGCGACGCTGGTGGATCTGTTCGACGAGCAGGTGCGGCGCGCTCCCGACGCGCCGGCGTTGGTGTTCGAGGGTGTGACGCTCACCTACGGCGAGTTCGATGCCCGGGTCAATCGTCTTGCGCGGCAGCTTGTTGCGCTGGGTGTGGGGCCGGAGTCGACGGTGGCGCTGGCGATGCGCCGGTCGGTCGAGTTGCTGGTGGGCATGTACGCCGTGGCCAAGGCCGGTGGTGCGTATGTGCCGGTGGATCCGGATCAGCCGGCGGAGCGGACCGGGTACATTCTCGAGGTCGCGGCTCCGGTGGTGGTGCTGACCACCGAGCGCGACGGCTTCGTGGTACCGGGACAGACGATCCCGACGCTCACTCTCGACACCCTCGACCTCGACGAACTGTCGGACGCTCCGGTCACCGATGCGGAGCGGTTGGCGCCGTTGCGGGCGTCGAACACGGCGTATGTGATCTTCACGTCGGGTTCGACGGGTCGGCCGAAGGGTGTGGCGGTGCCGCACGGGGCGATCGTGAACCAGTTGGTGTGGAAGCGGGCGGAGTACGCGCTCGGTGCCGACGATGCGGTGTTGCTCAAGACGGCGGCGACGTTCGATCTGTCGGTGTGGGAGTTCTGGTCGGCGCTGGTCTCCGGTGGCCGGTTGGTGATCGCCGCGCCGGACGGGCACCGCGACCCGGGCTATCTGAACGCCCTGACGGCGGAGCGGTCCGTGACCACCCTGCACGTGGTGCCGTCGATGCTCGAGACGCTCCTCGTCGACGGCGAGGACCGGCTCCCGGCGTCGGTGCGACGGGTGCTCGCGATCGGTGAGGCGTTGCCGGCGGCGACGGCGCGACGGTTCCTGGCGCACAACACGGCCCGGTTGGACAACCTGTACGGTCCGACCGAGGCCGCGGTGTCGGTGACCTTCCACGAGGTCGACGACGCCACCGGGGTGTCGGTGCCGATCGGTGTCCCGGAGTGGAATTCGCGGGTGTACGTGCTCGACGCGCGGCTGAATCCGGTCCCGGCCGGCGTGCCCGGCGAGCTGTACCTGGCGGGTGCGCAGTTGGCGCGCGGCTACCACGGCCGGGCGGATCTGACGGCGGAGCGGTTCGTCGCCTCGCCGTTCGGGGACGGCGAACGGCTCTACCGCACCGGTGACCTGGTGCGGTGGGATCCAGCGGGTCGCCTGGAGTACGTCGGACGCACGGACTTCCAGGTCAAGATTCGCGGTTTCCGCATCGAGCTCGGCGAGATCGAGGCCGCGCTGCGCGGCGTCGACGGTATCCGGGACGTGGCGGTGATCGTCCGCGAGGACGACCGGGTCGGACCGCAGGCGATCGCCTACGTGGTGCCGCAGCCCGGCGTCGTGCTCGACGTCGCCGACGTGAGCACGCAACTCGGGCGGGACCTGCCGTCGTACATGGTGCCGGCGGCGTTCGTGGTGCTCGAGGCGCTGCCACTGAACGTCAACGGCAAGCTCGACCGCAAGGCGCTGCCGGCGCCGGTGTTCGAGGCCCGGGAGTTCCGGGCCCCGACCACCGTCACGGAGGAGGCCGTGGCGCGGGTGTTCGCCGAGGTGCTCGGTCTCGAACAGGTCGGTCTCGACGACGACTTCTTCGCCCTCGGCGGCGACAGCATCGTCTCGATCCAGCTGGTCTCGCGCGCGAAGGCCCGCGGCGTGGTGTTCACCCCGCGGGACGTGTTCGAACGCAAGACCGTCGCGGGTCTGGCGGAGGTCGCCACCCTCACCGGCGGTGGGGCGGGTGCACCCGCGGAACTGCCCGGCGGCGGTGTCGGCGACGTCCCGCTGACGCCGGCGATGCGTGACGCGCTCGACGCCGCCGACCACGTCGAACGACTCGCCGTGGCCACGGCGGTGATCCTGCCCTCCGGCGTCGACCACGATGCCCTGGCCGGGGCGATCGGCGTGCTCGTCGACCATCACGACGCGCTGCGTGCGATCGTCGAGCACGACGCCGACGGCGCCGTCGCCCTGCGGGTGCGTGCCACCGGCACCGTCGACCCGGAAACCCTGCTGGCGCAGGCGGAACCGGCAACGGACGCGGCCGACGACGTGCGGGCCCGCGCCGAGCGGGCCCTCGGGGCGGCCGTCGAGCGACTCGACCCCGCCACGGGCCGGATGGTGCAGTTCGTCCGCATCGACGACGGGCGCGGCGAGACGCTGCTGATCGTCGCCCACCGTTTCGTGGCCGACGACGCGTCCTGGCGCATCCTGGTCGACGATCTGGCCGCCGCGTACGACGCCCTCGCGGCCGGACGCCCGGTGGTGCTGCCCCCGGTCGGTACCTCCCTGCGCCGCTGGGCGCACGGGCTGGTCGAGGCGGCCGGCCGGCCCGAGCGCCGCACGGAACTCGCACTGTGGCGCTCGATCCTCGACGGACCGGACTTCCCGATCGGGAACCGCCCGCTCGACCCGGCCGTCGATCTCGGCGCCACGGTCGAGCACGTGCGCGGCACCGTCCCCGCCGCGGACACGGAGGCGCTGCTCACCGCGGTGCCCGAGCGGTTCCACGGCACCGTCCGCGACGGTCTGGTCACCGCGCTCGGCCTCGCGCTGGTGCGGTGGCGCCGGGACCGGGGCATCGACGAGACGTCCACGCTGCTCGCGGTGGACGGGGACGGACGCGACGCGGCCGTGGTCCCCGGTGCCGACCTGTCCCGGACCGTCGGATGGTTCACCACCGTATTCCCGTTCCGTGCCGGGTTCGAGGGAATCGACCTCGACGACGCGTTCGCCGGGGGACCGGCGATGGGCGCCGCCGTCAAGGCGGTCAAGGAACAGCTGCGGGCCCTGCCCGACGGTGGTGCCGGCTTCGGTCTGCTGCGGCACCTCGACCCCGATTCCGCCGGGGAGCTCGGCGCTCCGCGGCCGCAGGTTGCGTTCCACTACGGCGAGCCGGTCCCGGGCGGCGCGTGGGCGCCGGCCGATGCGTTCGGCGACCTCACGGTCCGCCCCGCCGGCCTGCCCGTCACCGCGACGATCGACGTCGCGGCGACCGTGTCGTACCGCCCGGAGGGCCCGCAGCTCGAGGCGCGCTTCGGTTTCCCCGCCGGGGTGGTCGAGCGCTCGGAGATCGAGGAGCTGGCACAGCACTGGCATGAGGCCCTGGCTGCGCTGGCCCGCCACGTCCGCGAGCCGGGCGCCGGGGGCCTGACCCCGTCGGACGTGCCGCTCGTGTCGGTCGCCCAGCACGACCTCGACGTGTGGCAGTCGCGGTACCCGTCGGTGACCGACGCGTGGCCGCTGTCGCCGCTGCAGGCGGGTCTGCACTTCCACGCGCTCATGACCGAGGCGAGCGTGGACGTCTACACGATGCAGGCGGTGCTCGAACTCGGCGGTGCGGTCGATCCGGAGCGGCTGCGCGCCGCGGCGCAGGCGCTGCTGGACCGGTACCCGAACCTGCGGACGGTGTTCGTCACCGACAGCGGCGATCCCGTGCAGTTGGTGCTGGGTGACGTCGACGTGCAGTGGCGGCACGAGCACCTCGGCGGCCTCGCCGAGGACGCCCGCGACGCCGAGCTGGCCCGCATCCTGCGCGACGAGCAGGTCCGGCGCTTCGACCTCGGCACCGCCCCGCTGATCCGGTTCCTGTTCGTCGACGTGGCCGAGGGCCGCTCGCTGCTCGCGGTGACGGTCCACCACATCCTGCTCGACGGCTGGTCCATGCCGGTCCTCATGCAGGACCTCATGGCGCTGTACGTCACGCACGGGGACACCACCGCGCTCCCGGCCGTCCGCTCCTACCGGGAGTTCCTCGAGTGGCTGGCGGAGCAGGACCGGGAGGCGTCGCTCGAGGTGTGGGCGAAGGCACTCGCCGGCGTCGAGGAGCCGACCGTCCTCGCCCCGTCGGTGCGGCATCCCGACGCGGACGCCATCTCCTCGGTGCACGTGGTGTTCGACGAGGAACGCGCCGGGGCGGTGACCGCCCTGGCCGCGAGCCTCGGGGTCACCGTGAACACCCTGGTGCAGGCGGCCTGGGCGGTGCTGCTCGGCCGGATCGTGGGACGCTCCGACGTGACCTTCGGCGCCACCGTGTCCGGCCGGCCGGCCGAGCTGCCCGGCGTCGAGTCGATGGTCGGCCTGTTCATCAACACCCTGCCGGTGCGGGTGGACACCGATGACGACGAGACCGTCGCGCAGCTGCTGCGCCGCGTGCAGGCACAGCAGGCGGAACTGCTCGGCCACCACTACCTGGGTCTGACCGAGATCCAGCAGCGGGCGGGCGGGCGGATCGGATTCGACACGCTGCTCGTGTTCGAGTCGTACCCGATCGACCGGGCCGCGCTGTCCTCCGCCGCCACGGACCTCGACGGCATGACCGTCACGGACGTCCGGCTCGACGACGCGACCCACTACCCGCTGACGCTGCTCACCCTCGCGCAGTCGGAGATCGTGTTCACCTTCAAGTACCTGGAGCGGTACTTCGACGAGACGGAGGTGACCGTGCTCTCGCAGCGGTTCGTGCGGGTCCTCGACGCCTTCGTGGCCGACGCCCAGGCGGCGGTGGGGGACATCGACCTCATGGACGCCGCGGAGCGGGCACACCTCGTCGCCGAGGCCGAGCCGGCGCAGGCTCCGGCCGCGAGCACCGGCCGCACGCTCGCCGCCGTGCTGGCCCACGTGGTCGAGGAGGATCCGGAAGCCCCGGCCGTGGCCGTCGACGGCACCGAGGTGCCGTACCGCGAGCTGGACGCGCGGTCGTCGCGGCTGGCGCGGCTGCTCATCGCGCGCGGCATCGGCACCGGCGACGTCGTCGCCGTCGCCGTCCCGCGGTCGGTGCAGTCGGTGGTGGCGCAGTGGGCGGTCGCCAAGACCGGCGCGGCCCTGCTGATGGTCGATCCCGGCGGCCCGTTCGTCGGGGCGCCGGGCGCCGCAGGGGTGACGCTGGGCTTGACCGTGGCGGAACTCACCGCCGGCCTGCCCGGCACCGTCACGTGGCTGCCGCTCGACGACGAGCAGCTGCGCGCCGAGCAGGCGGCGCAGGCCGCACACCCCGTCTCGTACGCGGACCGGCTCCGGGTCGTCGGGTCCGAGAGCCCGGCCCTGGTCACCGCGACCCGCACGTTCACCCAGGCCGAGCTGATCGACCGGATCGGCGAGCTGCGCGAGCAGTACGGCCTGACCTACGAGTCGCGCAGCGCCGCGGTCGGGTCGACCGCGGCGGAGGCCGGTGCGCTCGAGCCGCTGCTGGTCACGGCCACCGGCGCGACGGTCGTCGTGGTGCCCGAGGGCGCCGACTCGGGGGAGGCACTCGACGCCGCCCTGTACGACGAGTGGGTCACCCACGCCCACCTGACCGCCGACGCGCTCGACACCCTCGAACCCGGGGGGCTCGAGGATCTGGCGGTGGTGGTCGTGGTCGATCGGGCGCCGGAGGAGCTGCTCGAGCGGTGGCGCACGGCCCATCGGGTCGTCGTCGCCTGAGGTCCGGCCCGCCGCGGTGAGGCTCCCCTTTTCGTCGGGGGAGCCTCACCGCGTCCGGTCCCGGCGGGGGCCCGAGGGTAACGTCGCGGGCGCATCGGTGGATGAACGAGTGGCGGCTACCGGCCGGTACGGTCCCGCCGAGGGCGCCGGGCGCAGTGACTATGCTTGCTCGTTCGCGCGCGAGCAACGGAACCGAAGCGAAGGATGTGGGCATCTACATGCGGTCTTCTCGACACGACGGCAGCCTGGGCGGGAGCGATCCGGCGATCGCTCCCCAGTCGCCGGCCGTCGAGCGCCGCGAACGCCCCGCCCGCAGCCGCCGTCCCGCCCCCACCCGCCCCCAGCGGGGCTCCCGCACCCGCACCCAGGCGACGTTGCTGCCGCAACTGCTGGTATCGGCCGTGGAGGAACGCGGCGATCACCCGGCGGTCGTCGCGGCGGGCGGGGCGACGCTCACCTACCGGGAGCTGGACGAGAAGTCGTCGCAGCTGGCGCGGCTGCTGATCGAGCGGGGCATCGGCCCGGGCGACGTGGTGGCGGTCGCCGTGCCCCGCTCGGCGGAGTCCGTCCTGTCCGTGTGGGCGGTGGCGAAGTCGGGGGCGACGTTCCTGCCCGTCGACCCGAAGTACCCGGCCGAGCGGGTCCTGCACATGGTGTCCGACTCCGGCGCGGCCGTCGGCCTGACCCTCACGGCCTTCGCCGCGGACCTGCCGGGCTCGGTGCGGTGGACCGCGCTCGACGATCCCGGCGTGGCCGGTGACATCGCCGCCCGCCCCGGCCACCCGGTGTCGTACGCCGATCGGATCCGGCCGCTGTCCGAGCTGCACCCGGCCTGGATGATCTACACCTCCGGGTCGACGGGCCTGCCGAAGGGCGTGTCCGTCCCCCACACCGGCATCGCCGGCCTGATCACCGCCGAACGCGAGCACTACCGGGTCACCGCCGAGGCGCGGGTGCTGCACATCTGCTCGCCCAGCTTCGACGTGTCGATGCTCGAGCTGCTGAGCGCCTTCACCGCCGGCGCGACCCTGGTGGTCTCGCCGCCGACGATCGTCGGCGGCGCGGACCTGGCGGAGCTGCTCGCGGCCGAGCGCGTCACCCACACCTTCATCACCCCGGCGGCGCTGGGGTCCGTCGACCCGCAGGGCCTGGACGACCTGCGCGTGGTCGTGGTGGCGGGGGAGAGCTTCGGTCCCGATCTCGTCGAGCGCTGGGCCGCGCCCGGCCGCGACTTCTTCAACGGATACGGGCCGACCGAGGCGACCGTCCTGGCGGTGAGCAGTGCCCCCTTGCACCCGGGCGAGCCGATCCGCATCGGCACCCCGATCCCCGGCGTGGGGGCATACGTGCTCGACACGCACCTGCGCCCGGTCCCCGCCGGTGTCACCGGTGAGCTGTACCTGGCGGGCGCACAGCTCGCGCTGGGGTATCACGCCCGTCCGGGCCTGACCGCCGACCGGTTCGTCGCCAACCCGTTCGCGGACGGCGGGGCGCGCATGTACCGCACCGGCGACCTCGTGCGCCGCGACGACAGCGGTGTGATCGAGTACCTCGGCCGCTCCGACTTCCAGGTCAAGATCCGCGGCTACCGCATCGAACTCACCGAGATCGACGCGGTCCTCGTCCGGCATCCGGACGTCGAGTTCGCCACCACCGTGGGCCGCGCCCTGCCCTCCGGGGAGACCGCGCTCGTCTCCTACGTCGTGCCGGCCGCCGGGGGCGCGGACCTCGACACCGGCGCTCTCGTCGAGTTCGCGGCCGGCTTCCTGCCCGACTACATGCTCCCGGCGGCGGTCGTCCCCATCGCCGAGGTGCCGCTCAATCCCGTCGGCAAGCTCGACCGCGCGGCCCTTCCCGCCCCGGTGTTCGCGGTCCGGGAGTACCGGGCGCCGCAGACCCCGGCCCAGCAGGCCGTCGCCGACGTCTTCGCCGACGTCCTCGGCGTCGAGCGGGTCGGTCTCGACGATTCGTTCCTCGACCTCGGCGGCAACTCCCTCGTCGCCACCCGGCTCGTCGCCCGGCTCGGCGCGGCCCTCGACACCCGGGTGCCGGTGCCGCTGGTGTTCGAGGCGCCGACGGTGGAGTCGCTCGCGGCGCGGCTCGAGTCGCAGGCCGGCTCGGGTGCCGTGGCGCTGGTCGCCCGCGACCGCCCCGAGCGGATCCCGTTGTCGCTCGCCCAGCAGCGCATGTGGTTCCTGAACCGGTTCGCGCCCGAGTCGGCGGTGGACAACATCCCCGTCGCGATCCGGCTCGCCGGGCGTCTCGACGTCGACGCCCTGCGCGGCGCGGTCGCCGACCTCGTCGCCCGGCACGAGTCGCTGCGCACCGTCTACCCGGAGACCGACGGCGACGGCTACCAGGTGGTACTGCCGGTGGCCGAGGTACTGCCGGATCTCGCCCCCGTCGAGGTTGCGGCCGAGGACGTTCCCGCTCGCGTCCTCGAGCTGGTCGGCACCGGGTTCGACGTCACCGCCGCCGTGCCGTGGCGCGTCGCGCTGCTGCGGATCTCCGACGAGGAGCACGTGCTCGTCTTCGTCGTGCACCACATCTCCGGCGACGGTTTTTCCATGACGCCGCTGACCCGTGACGTCGTCGCCTCCTATCGGGCGCGCACCCGTGACGAGCCGAATCCGTTGCCGCCGTTGTCGGTTCAGTACGCCGACTATGCGCTCTGGCAGCGCGAGGTGCTCGGCGACGAGGACGATCCGGAATCCGTGCTGTCGCGGCAGCTCGCCTACTGGCGCGCGCAGCTCGCCGACCTGCCCGAGGAACTCACCCTCCCGGTGGACCGGCCCCGTCCCGCCGTCGCGTCCAATCACGGTGCCGCCCTTCGTGTCCCGATCGACGCCGAACTGCACGCGGCGCTCGCGGACCTGGCCCGCACCCACAACGCGAGCGTGTTCATGGTGGTGCACACGGCGTTGGCCGTGCTGCTGGCCCGGCTGTCCGGCACCGACGACATCGCCGTCGGCACCCCCGTCGCGGGCCGCGGCGAGGCCGCCCTGGACGACCTGATCGGCATGTTCGTCAACACGCTGGTGCTGCGCACCGCCGTCGAACCCGGTGAGCCGTTCGCCGACCTGCTCGCCCGGGTGCGCGGCACGGATCTCGAGGCGTTCGCGAACGCCGACATGCCGTTCGAACGGCTCGTCGAGGTGCTCGACCCGCCCCGCTCGCAGGCCCGGCACCCGCTGTTCCAGGTGATGCTCACCTTCCAGAACCTGCCGCAGTCCGCCCTGGAGCTGCCCGACCTGAGCATCTCCGGGGTCGAATTCGACACGGCCATCGCGAAGTTCGATCTGCAGGTCACCGTCGCCGAGCAGCTCTCGGAGCGCGGCGCCCCCGGCGGGATGACCGTCGAGCTCGCCTACGCCACCGATCTTTTCGACGCCTCCACCATGCGGTCCCTCGCCGACCGGTTCAGCCGGATCCTGCGCGGCGTCACCGTGGACGCCGCCACCCCGGTCGGCGCGCTGCCGTTCCTGGACGACGCCGAGGCCGAGCGGATCCTCACCGAGTGGAGCACGCTCGGGTCCGGGGTCCGGGTGCCCGCAGCGGCGACCCTCGCCGACCGCTTCGACGCCGTCGTCCGCCGCAGCCCCGACGCCCCGGCCGTCACGTTCGCCGGACGCACCCTCTCGTTCGCCGAGCTCGACGCGCGCGCCAACCGCCTCGCCCGCCGGCTCGTCGCGGCCGGGGCGGGCCCGGAGGAGCTCGTGGCCGTCGCGCTGCCCCGGTCGGCCGAGTTGATCGTGGCGCTGCTGGCGGTGCTCAAGTCCGGTGCCGCGTATCTGCCCACCGACACCACGTATCCAGCGGAGCGGCTGCGGTACATGCTCGAGGACGCACGTCCGCGCTGCGTCGTCACCACCACCACCGGTGACGGCGACGCACTGCCGGACGTCGGCCTGCCCCGGGTGTACATCGAGGACGACGACCCGCACGCGCCGTCCGGGCCGCTCACCGACGCCGAGCGGAGCGCGCCGCTGCATGCGGACAACCGCGCCTACGTCATCTACACCTCCGGCTCCACCGGCCGCCCCAAGGGCGTCGCGGTCACCCACCGCAACGTGCTGACCCTGTTCGACAACGCCGAACCGCTGTTCGGGTTCGGTGCCGACGACGTGTGGACGCTGTTCCACTCCTACGCATTCGACTTCACGGTGTGGGAGCTGTGGGGACCGCTGCTGTACGGCGGCCGGCTCGTCGTCGTCGACTACCTGACCTCACGCTCGCCCGAACAGTTCCTCGAGCTGCTGCGGGCCGAGCGGGTCACCGTGCTCAACCAGACCCCCTCGGCGTTCCTTCAGCTCGACGAGGCCGACCGGGTCGCGTCCGTGGAGCGTCCCGACGCCGATCCGCTCGCACTGCGATACGTCGTGTTCGGCGGCGAGGCGCTCGACCTCGGCAAGCTCGACGGCTGGTACGGGCGCCGGCCCGTGGCGCCGACGCTGGTCAACATGTACGGCATCACCGAGACCACGGTTCACGTGTCGTTCCTGGCCCTCGACCGCGGCGCCGCGCGCCCCGGTGCCGCCAGCCGGATCGGCCGCTCCCTGCCGGGGCTGCGGCTGCGGGTGCTCGACCGGCGGCTGCAGCCCGTCCCGGTCGGGGTGCCGGGCGAGGTGTACGTCTCCGGTGACCAGCTCTCCCGCGGCTACCTCGGTCGGCCGGGACTGACCGCCGCGCGGTTCGTCGCCGACCCCTTCGGGGCGGGCCGGCTGTATCGCACCGGCGACGTCGCGCGGTGGAACGCCGACGGCGAGCTCGAGTACGCCGGGCGCAGCGACGCGCAGGTGCAGTTGCGGGGCTTCCGCATCGAGCTGGGCGAGGTCGAGGCGGCGCTGCTGCGTGCCGACGCGGTGGCCCAGGCGGTCGCCGTGGTCCGCGACGACGGTCTCGGCGACCGGCTCGTCGGCTACGTCGTGCCCCGCGCCGGCGCGGACGTCGACGTGGCCCGCGTGCGCGAGCAGCTCGGTGCCTTCCTCACCGGCTACATGATTCCGGACCTCGTGGTCGTCCTCGACGAGCTGCCGCTCACCGTCAACGGCAAGCTCGACCGGCGCGCCCTGCCGGTGCCGCAGGCGACCGCCACCACCGCGGGCGGGCGCCGCGAACCGGCCACCGCCGCCGAACGCGCCGTCGCGCAGGTGTTCGCCGACGTGCTCGGCGTCGAGCGGCCCGGTGCGGACGACTCGTTCTTCGAGCTCGGCGGCAACTCGCTCATCGCGACGCGGGTGATCGCGCGGATCAACGAGTCGCTCGGAACCGCCCTCGCGATCCGCGAACTGTTCGAGGCACCGACCGTCGCCGAACTCGCGGCCCGGGCCGACGCGCACGCGGAATCGGCGCCCCGGCCCGCGCTGACCGCCGGGCCCCGCCCCGATCGGGTGCCGCTCTCGCTCGCCCAGCAACGCATGTGGGTGCTCAACCAGCTCGATCCCGCCTCCGCGAGCTACAACATCCCGCTCGCGATCAGGCTGCGTGGCCGCCTCGACACCGCGGCGCTCACCGCCGCGGTGCGCGACGTGATCGAGCGGCACGAGTCGCTGCGCACCCGGTACCCGCAGGACGAGACGGGGCCCTACCAGCACGTCCTCGACGCCGACGCGGTGGTGCCCGCGATCGTGCCGGTCGAGGTGGCGTCCGAGCAGGAGGCGTTCGCCGAGGTCGTCGCCCTCGCCGCCGAGGGCTTCGACGTCTCCGCGCAGGTGCCGGTGCGCGGCCGGATCGTCTCGGTCGGCGCCGACGACCACGTGCTCGCCCTCGTCGTCCACCACATCTCCGCCGACGGTGCGTCGCTGGCGCCGCTGGCACGGGATCTGATGACCGCCTACGCGTCGCGGTTGTCGGGCGGCACGCCGGCCTGGGCGCCGCTCGAGGTGCAGTACGCCGACTACGCGCTCTGGCAACGTCGGGTCCTCGGTGACGCCGACGATGCGCAGTCGCCGGCCGGTGCCCAGCTGTCCTACTGGCGTTCGCGCCTGGCCGGGGTGCCCGAACTGCTCGATCTGCCCACGGACCGGCCCCGGCCGCCGCAACCTTCGCTGCGCGGCGGCACGGTGGCGGTGGAGGTCGACGCGCAGATCCGGCAGCGGCTCGACGCCCTCGCGCTCGAGCACCGGGCGTCGCTGTTCATGGTCGTCCACGCGGCGCTCGCCGTGCTGCTCGCCCGGCTCAGCGGCACCCACGACATCGTCGTCGGCACGCCCGTCGCGGGCCGCGGTGACCGGCGCCTCGACGACCTCGTCGGGATGTTCGTCAACACCCTCGCCCTGCGCACGGATGTGGACCCGGCGGCGACCTTCGCCGAGCTGCTCGACCGGGCCCGCGCCGTCGACCTCGAGGCGTTCGGGCACGCCGACGTGCCGTTCGAGCGGGTGGTCGACGACGTGGTGGCCGTGCGCTCCCCGGCCCGGCATCCCGTGTTCCAGACGGTGCTGTCGTTCCAGAACACCGAGGCCGCGCGCCTCGAACTGCCGGGTCTCACCGTCGAGGCCCTCGACGCCGGTGAACTCGCCGCGAAGTTCGACCTGCAGGTGACCGTCGATCCGCGTGAGCACCCGGGCGGCTCGGCCGCCGGCATGCACGTCGGGTTCACCTACGCCGTGGACCTGTTCGACGCCGGCACCGTCGCGACGTTCGCCGAACGCTTCGTGACCGTCCTGCGCGCCGTCGCGGAAACCTCCGACGCGGTGGTCGGGGACATCGACATCCGCACCGAGACCGAGCGCACGGCGCCCACGGTCATCGAGCCCGAGCCGGTGGCGGTCCCCGACCGCGTCGAGCGGACGGTGCCGCAGGAGTGGCAGGTCGCCGTGGAGTCCGATCCCGAGGCCCCGGCGTTCGTCGCGGACGGCGTTGAGGTCACCTACCTCGACCTCGACCGCCGGTCGTCGCAGTGGGCCCGGTATCTCATCGCCGAGGGCGTCGGGCCCGGCGACGGCGTCGCGGTCGCCGTGCCGGCGGGCCCCGAGCTGATCACCGCGCTCTGGGCGGTGACCAAGGCGGGTGCCGCGATCGTGCCCGCCGTGTCCGGCTCCGCCACGCCTGCGGAGACACCCGGGCTCGGGTTGACGACGACCGGGTCGGACGCCCGTCGGTCCGCCGCCGCGCGCTGGGTGTGCCTCGACGACCCGGCGACGGTGACCGCCGTGGACACGCTGTCCCACCGGCCGGTCGACTACTCGGAGCGGGTCCGGGTCCTGCAGCCGCAGCACCCCGCGCTGTGGGTGGCCGGCCGCGTGCTCGACCACGGCGAACTGGTCGCCGTGGTCCGCGGCGGTGCGGCCGCGCTGAAGCTGGACTACGAATCGCGGTCGCTGGTGTGCGACCTCACGGCGGAGCAGTGGCGCATCTTCGCGATCCTGGCTGCCGGGATCGCGGGGGCGGTGGTGATCGTGCCCGAGCCCGGCGCCGACCTCGCCGCCGTCGTGGCCGACGAATGGGTAACCCATGCGTTCGTGCCGTCTTCGCTGGTAGACGCGTTGAACGAGGCACCGGGCGACGACCTCGGGGTCGTGGTCGTCACCGACCGCGACGAGGTCCCGCCGGGGTCCGTTGCCGCGGGTGGGCAGTGGACGACAGTGGCCGCCGTCGACCCATGGAGTATGCGGAACTGAATACCGGCCGGTAGATTCCTCCCGGGCGGGACGAGTTCTCCATGCTCTTCCCGCGTGTGGAAGGAGCTGTATCCGTAGTGCAACGCAGGAGCCCGGTCCGGGCAGATCGAGGTCCGGGCGCGTGAGGCGAGAGCCGGGGGTGCGGCGCAGGGAACCGGGCCGGTCGCGTAGCCGGGCCACGCGCGTGGCACTGCTGCCGACTCTGCTGACCTCCGCGGTGGAGGAACGCGGAGACCATCCCGCGGTGGTGGGCGCCGCCGGTGGCCCCGCCCTGTCGTATCGCGAGCTGGACGAGAGGTCGTCGCGGTGGGCGCGGTGGCTGATCGGCCGGGGCGTCGGGCCGGGCGACGTGGTCGCGGTGGCGATACCCCGTTCGGTGGAGTCGGTGCTCGCGTTGTGGGCGGTGGCGAAGTCGGGGGCGACGTTCGTCCCCGTCGACCCGCGCTACCCGCTCGAGCGGGTGGAATTCATGCTGGCAGACTCCGGCGCGGCCCTGTGCATGACGGTGCGCGATTTCGCGGCCGCGGTGCCGGCCGGAGTCGAACAGGTGCTGCTCGACGATGCGGCGGTGGCCGGGCAGGTCGGGCAGCTGCCCGGGCATCCCGTCTCGTACGCCGACCGGACGCGCGCGCTCGAAGGGCCGGACCTCGCCTGGATGATCTACACATCCGGCTCCACGGGCCGCCCGAAGGGGGTGGCGGTCACCCATGCCGGGATCGCCGGCGTGATCTCCGCCGAGCGGGAGCACTACGGGGTCGGCGCGGACGCGCGGGTGTTGCATGTGTGCTCGCCGAGTTTCGACGTCTCGATGCTCGAGTTGCTGATCGGGTTCTCCGCGGGTGCGACGGTGGTGGTGGCGCCGGCGTCGGTGGGCGGCGGTGCCGACCTGGCCGAGGTGCTGGCGGCCGACGCGGTGACCCACGTGTTCATCACGCCGGCGGCATTGAGTTCGGTGGATCCCACGGGCCTGACGGACCTGCGGGTGGTGGTGGCGGCCGGGGAGGCCTTCGGGCCGGAACTGGTGAGCCGGTGGACCGGCCCCGGCCGGCGGTTCTTCAACGCGTACGGGCCGACCGAGGCGACGATCCTGGCGACGAGCAGCGCGCCGCTGGTGGCGGGCGAGCCGATCACGATCGGCACCCCGATCCCGGGACTGGCGGCGTACGTGCTCGACGGCCGGCTGCGGCCGGTGCCGCCGGGTGTGGTGGGTGAGCTGTATCTGGCGGGCGCCCAGGTGGCGCGCGGCTACCACCGCCGGCCGGGACTGACGGCGGAGCGGTTCGTGGCCGATCCGTTCGGGTCGGATCCGGGAACCCGGATGTACCGGACGGGAGACCTGGTGCGCCGCGCGGCCGACGGCCCGATCGAGTATCTCGGGCGCAGCGATTTCCAGGTCAAGATCCGCGGGTTCCGGGTGGAACTGGGTGAGATCGACGCCGCCCTGACGGCCCGGCCGGACATCGAGTTCGCCGCGACCGTCGGGAAGGTGCTGCCGTCGGGGGAGACGGCACTGGTGTCGTACGTGCTGCCCGCGGCCGGAACCCGGGTGGACGCGCCGGCGGTGCTCGCCGGGTTGGCCGAGACGCTGCCCGGCCACATGGTGCCGGCCCTGGTGATGGTGCTCGACGCGGTGCCGCTGACACCGGTGGGCAAGCTCGATCGGGCGGCGCTGCCCGAACCGGTGTTCGCCGAGCGGGAATACCGGGCGCCGCGCACCCCGGTCGAGGAGACGGTCGCGTCGGTGTTCGCCGAGGTGCTCGGGCGCGAGCGCGTCGGCGTGGACGACTCCTTCCTCGAGCTGGGGGGAAATTCGCTCCTCGCGACCCGGTTGGTGGCGCGCCTGGGTGCGGCCCTGGAGACCCGGGTGCCGGTGCCGGTGGTGTTCGAGGCGCCGACCGTGGCGGCATTGGCGGCGCACCTGGAGTCGGGTGGCGCGGCGGCACACGCTGTTCCGCTGGTGGCGCGGGAGCGCCCGGACCGCGTACCGCTGTCGTTCGCGCAGCAGCGGATGTGGTTCCTCAATCGGTTCGATCCGGCCTCCGCGGCCGACAACATCCCGGTGGCGATCCGGCTGACGGGCCGGCTCGACGTCGACGCCCTGCGAAAGTCGGTGTCCGACATCGCGGTCCGGCACGAGATTCTGCGAACCAGGTATCCCGAAACGGACGGGCGCCCGTACCAGACGGTCGTTCCCGCCGCCGGATACACGCCCGACTGGGCGTCGGAATCGGTGCCCGGAACGGAGCTGGCCGACCGGATCGCCGACGTGGTGGCCACCGGATTCGACGTGACCGCCGAGGTGCCGTTCCGGGTGCGGCTGTTCCGGGTCGCGGACGACGAGCACGTGCTCGTGTTCGTGGCACACCACATCAGCGCCGACGGCTGGTCGATGGCGCCGCTGACGCGCGATCTGATGACCGCGTACGCCGCGCGGGCCGCCGGCCGGGAACCCGGATGGGAGCCGTTGCCGCTGCAGTACGCGGACTTCGCGCTGTGGCAGCGTGAGGTGCTCGGATCGGAGCGGGACGCGGACAGTCCCCTCTCGGCACAGGCGGAGTACTGGCGGCGGGTCCTCGCGGATCTCCCCGCGGAACTGCACCTCCCGACGGATCGGGCCCGCCCGCCGGTGCAGTCCTTCGCCGGCGGCCGGGTCGCGTTCGATATCGATGCCCCGACGCACCGGCGGGCGGGGGAACTGGCACAGCAGTGCGGGTCGACCCTGTTCATGGTCCTGCACACCGCGCTCGCGGTGTTCCTCGCCCGGATGTCGTCGTCGCACGACATCGCCGTGGGTACCGCGGTCGCCGGCCGCGGTGACGCCGCGCTGGACGAGATGGTCGGCATGTTCGTCAACACCTTGGTGCTGCGCACCCGGGTCGATCCCGGTTCCGGGTTCGCGGAGCATCTCGCGCGGGTCCGCGAGAGCGACCTGGAGGCGTTCACCCACGCGGAGATCCCCTTCGAGCGCGTCGTGGAACTGCTCGCTCCGGAGCGTTCGACCGCGCGGCACCCGCTGTTCCAGGTGGCCATCGCCTTCGAGAACCTGCCCCCCGCGGGTCTCGAGCTGCCGGACCTGAGCGTGGCGGCGGTGCCGTTCGATGCGGCCACCGCGAAGTTCGATCTGTCGTTGACGCTGCGTGAACACACGGACCCCGGCGGGGGACCGGCGGGAATGTCGGCGGACTTCGTCTTCGCCAGGGACCTGTTCGACGACGAGACGGTGGCCGGATTCGCGCGACGGTTCGTGCGGCTGCTGGCCGCCGCCGTGGCGGACCCGGCCGTGCCGGTCGGTGACCTGGCGCTCCTTGCCGACGACGAAGCCGCCCGGCTCACCCGTGCCCCGGACGACGCACCGAGCGGTGCCCGCACGCTCGCCGAGATCCTGACGGCGGCGGTCTCCCGGGACCCCGAGGCGCCGGCCGTCCGGTACCAGGACCGCACGATCAGCTACCGCGAACTCGACGAGTCGTCGTCCCGGCTCGCGCGGGAGCTGGCAGCACGCGGCGTCGGCCCCGAGGACGTGGTGGCGCTGGCGTTCCCGCGTTCCTACGAGATGGTGCTCGGCGTGTGGGCGGTCGCGAAGGCCGGCGCCGCGC
The DNA here is from genome assembly GCF_015654185.1 of Rhodococcus sp. M8. Classification (NCBI taxonomy): domain Bacteria; kingdom Bacillati; phylum Actinomycetota; class Actinomycetes; order Mycobacteriales; family Nocardiaceae; genus Rhodococcus; species Rhodococcus sp. M8. Next base: position 1,779,175 of record NZ_CP064065.1, on the reverse strand, counting down.
ACCTTCCGGTGGATCCGTCGTATCCGGCGGAGCGGGTCCGGTACATGCTCGCCGACTCCGGTGCGGCGGTGTGCCTGACCACCACCTCGTACGCCCCCGCGCTGCCCGCGTCCCCGCCCCGGCTGGAACTGGACGATCCCGAGGTCGTGCGGGCCGTCGCGACACGATCGGCCGCCCGGATGTCCGACGCCGAGCGGGTACGGCCGCTGTCGCTGCAGCACGCGGCGTACGTCATCTACACGTCGGGGTCGACCGGGCACCCCAAGGGTGTGGTGGTCACCCACGCGGGTCTCGACCCGCTGCTCGGTGCCGCGGTGACGCTGTACGGCGTGACGTCACGGTCGCGGTTCCTGCACGTGTGCTCGCCCAGCTTCGATCCGTCGGTGCTCGAGTGGATGGCCGCGTTCTCCCAGGGCGCGACCCTGGTCGTGGTGCCCTCGACGATCGTCGGCGGACCCGAACTCGCGGAACTGCTTCGGGCCGAACGGGTCAGCCACACCATCGTCACGCCGGCGGTGCTGGGGACGGTCGATCCGTCGGGACTCGACCGTCTCGAGGTCGTGTCCGTCGGCGGGGACGTGACATCGCCGCAACTGCTGGCGCGGTGGGCGCCGGGACGGAGCTACTTCAACGGCTACGGGCCGACGGAGACGACGATCATCTCGTCGTTCGCGCGGCTGCAGCCCGGGCGCCCGGTCACCGTCGGCCGGCCCGTACCGGGGGTGGCCGCCCTGGTGCTGGACTCCCGGCTGCGGCCGGTGCCGTCCGGCGTGGCCGGCGAGTTGTACCTGGCCGGGGCCGCTCTCGCGCGGGGCTACCACCGGCGCAGCGGGTTGTCGGCGGCACGGTTCGTGGCGAACCCGTTCGGAGCGCCGGGCACGCGGATGTACCGGACCGGCGACATGGTCCGATGGCGCAGCACCGGCGCGGTCGCCGAACTGGAGTACCTCGGGCGCAGCGACTTCCAGGTCAAGCTGCGTGGATTCCGGATCGAACTCGGCGAGATCGACGCCGCACTGGAACGGAACCCCTCCGTCGCGCAGGCCACCACGGTGCTGCACACCGATCCGCGCGGCGGGGACAGGCTCGTCGGCTACGTCGTCGGCGCGGCCGCCGCCGTGCCCGACCCGGCGCACCTGCGCCAGTTCCTCGCCGGGGAACTGCCGAACCACATGGTGCCCGGCCACATCGTCGTGCTCGACGCCCTGCCCCTCACTCCCGGTGGCAAGCTGGACAGGCGGGCACTGCCGGTGCCGCTGCCCGAGTCGGCCGAGTACTGCGCCCCCGCCACGTCCGACGAGCAGGCGGTCGCAGACGTGTACGGGGCGGTGCTCGGGGTCGAGCGGGTCGGCCGCGCCGACGACTTCTTCGCGCTCGGCGGCAACTCGCTGCTCGCGATGCAGGTCATCGCGCGGCTCGAGGCCGCCCTCGGCGTCCGGGTCCCGGTGCGGACGTTGTTCGAAGCGCCGACCGTGTCGGCCCTGGCGGCGCGGATGGGGGATCCGGTCGCGGTCCCGTCCCGGATGCCCCTGCGCCCCCGGCCGCGCCCCGAGCGGATTCCGCTGTCGCTCGCGCAGCGGCGGATGTGGTTCTTCAACCGGTTCGACCCGGACTCCGCCGCCTTCAACATCCCGCTCGTGCTGCGATTGACCGGGGCGCTGGATGTGCCGGCGCTGCAGGCCGCCCTGCGCGACCTGCTCGCCCGGCACGAGGCCCTGCGCACCGTCTTCCCCGACTCCGACTCCGGACCGTTCCAGGTGATCGTTCCGCTCGAGGACGTACCGCTCGATCTGGCGGCACAGGACGTGGCCGAGGACGACCTGCACCCGCGGATCGCCGCCCTCGTCTCCCGGGGGTTCGACGTCACCGGTGCGGTACCCGTCCGGGCGGCCCTGTTGCGGCTCACCGACCGGGACCACGTGCTGGTCGTCGTCGTTCACCACATCGCGAGCGACGGCGGATCCCGGGCCCCGATGGCCCGGGATCTGGCCACCGCGTACCTGTCCCGCAGAGCGGGCCGGGCACCGGAGTGGACTCCGCTGCCGGTGCAGTACGCCGACTACGCCCTGTGGCAACAGGACGTGCTGGGCTCCGAGGACGACCCCGAGTCGGTGCTCGCGCGCCAGTTGAACTACTGGACCACGGCGCTGGCGGACCTGCCGGACCTGGTGGAACTGCCCACCGACCGCCCGCGGCCCGCCGTGCAGACCGGGCGCGGCGCGAGCCTCGACTTCACCCTGGACGAGGCGTTGGCCGCCCGGCTCGATCGGCTCGCCCGGGCTCACGGCGTGACGTTCTTCATGCTCGCGCACGCCGCGCTCGCGGTCCTGCTGGCCCGCCTGTCCGGTACCGACGACATTCCCGTCGGGGCACAGGTCGCCGGCCGCGGCGAGGAGGCACTCGACGATCTCGTGGGGATGTTCGGCAACACCCTCGTGCTGCGCACCCGGATCCACCCGGACGCCACCTTCTCCGAGCTTCTCGCCGGCGTGCGGGAGGTCGACCTCGCCGCCTTCGGCAACCCCGACGTTCCGCTCGAACGGCTCGTGGAGATCCTCGATCCCGTCCGGTCCACCGCGCATTCGGCCCTGTTCCAGGTGCTGCTCGTGGTGCACAACTTCACCCGCTCCGAGATCGCATTGCCGGACCTGCACATCGCGCCGGTCGGGACGGCCACGGGCGGCGCCAAACTCGATCTCGAGATCCACCTGACCGAGATGCGCGACGAGCAGGGGCGGCGGGACGGGGTCGCGGGATCCGTCGTCTACGCGTGTGACCTGTTCGACGAGGACACCGTGCGGACGTTCGCCGCGCGACTCGCGTCGATCCTGGAGGCGGCGGCGGACGATCCGGGCGTTCCGGTCGGCGGCATCGACCTGCGCACCGCGGAGGAACGTGCCCGGCTCGACGAGCTGAACCGGACCGCCGCGCCGCTCGGTGACCGGTTGGTGCTGGACGCGTTCACCCGGCAGGCGCGGCGCACCCCCGACGCGACGGCGGTCGTCTTCGAGGACACCGCGCTGACCTACGCGCAGTTCGCCTCTCGGGTGGACCGGCTCGCCCGGCGCCTCGTCGCGTGCGGCGTCGGGCCCGATCGGCTGGTCGGCGTCCACATGAGCCGATCGGTCGAGATGATGGTCGGGATCTATGCGGTTCTCCGGGCCGGTGGCGGGTACGTGCCGCTCGACCCGGAACACCCCGCCGAGCGAACGGCATACGTCCTGGCCACCGCCGAGCCGGTGGTGGTGCTGACCACGACGCGCGATCGGGGCACGCTCCCCGATTCCGTCCCGGCCCTCGTGGTCGACGAATCGGACTTCGCCCCGACGCCGGTCACCGAGTTCGCCGACCACGAGCGCCTGGCGCCGCTGCATCGGGCGAACATCGCCTACGTGATCTACACCTCCGGGTCGACGGGCCGGCCCAAGGGCGTTGCCGTCACCCACGGCGCCGTCGTCAACCAGATGACGTGGATGCGCGAGCGCTACGAATTCGGCATGGGGGACACGGCGCTGCAGAAGACCCCCATCACGTTCGACGCGTCGGTGTGGGAGCTGTTCTTCCCGCTGCAGGTCGGTGCGCGGCTCGTGGTCGCGGCACCGGGAGGCCATCGCGACCCGGAGTACCTGGCCCGCCTGTCGCGGCAGTGGGCCGTCGGCATCCTCGAGTTCGTTCCGGCGATGCTCGCCGTGTTCCTCGCCGATCCCGCACTCGAACTGCCGGCGACGCTGAAGTACCTGTCCGTCGGTGGCGAGGCGCTGCCGGGAGAGCTCGCGGCCCGGTTCGCCGAACGCTCGGATGCGCTGCTGGACAACACGTACGGCCCGACCGAGGCGACCGTCACCGCGACCGTGCTGCGCTGTGCCGGACGTCGCACCGATGCCGGCACCGTGCCGATCGGCCGTCCGATCCGCAACACCACCACGCATGTTCTCGACGAGCGGCTGAACCCGGTGCCGATCGGGGTGCCGGGGGAGCTGTATCTCGGTGGGGTGCAACTTGCCCGCGGTTACCATGCCCGCCCGGATCTGACCGCGCAGCGGTTCGTCGCGCACCCCGGCGGGGCGCGGCTGTACCGCACCGGTGACCGGGTCCGGTGGTTGCCGGACGGTACGCTCGAGTTCCTGGGCCGCAACGACTTCCAGGTGAAGGTGCGCGGTCTGCGGATCGAGCTGGGGGAGATCGAGGCGGCACTGCTGGCGCAGCCGCAGGTGGCGCAGGCCGTCGTGACCGTCCACGACGGGCCCCACGGCGCGCAGATCGCCGCGTACGTCGTGTCCGCGGACGGCGCCGAGGCCGACGCGGACGCCGTTCGCGCGGCAGTGGGGCGCCTGCTGCCGCGGTACATGGTGCCCGACGTGGTGACCGTGCTCGGGGAACTCCCGCTCACCACATCCGGAAAGGTGGATCGCCGGGCCCTGCCGGAACCGGTCCCGGCCGTCCGTGAGTTCCGGGCGCCCACCACCGCGATCGAGAAGACCGTCGCCTCGGTGATCGGTGAAGTGCTCGGCGCGGAGCGGCTCGGTCTCGACGACGACTTCTTCGCGCTCGGCGGGAATTCGCTGATCGCCACGCGTGTGGTCGCCCGGATCGGGTCGGCGCTGCGCGCGTCGGTGCCCGTCCGCGTGATCTTCGAGGCGTCGACGATCGAGTCGCTGTCGGCAGCCGTGGAACGGCACGTCGGGTCCGGCGGCCTGCCCGCCCTGGCGGCCCGGCCGCGTCCGGAGCGGATCCCGCTGTCGCCGGCCCAACAGCGGATGTGGTTCCTCAGCCGGTTCGAGGCGACCGCGGCGGCCTACAACATCCCGATGGCCGTGCGGCTGACCGGACGGCTGGATCCGGCCGCGCTGCAGTCGGCGGTCGCCGACGTGGTCGCCCGGCACGAGGTCCTCCGGACCGTCTACCCCGAGGTCGACGGGGTCCCGGTCCAGCAGATTCTGCCCGCGGGCGCCGGTGTGCCGGCCCTGCGCCCGGCGGACGTCGACGAATCGGAGCTCCAGGCCGCCGTCCGGTCGGCGGCGGCGGTCGGATTCGATGTCACCCGGTCCGTTCCGGTTCTCGTGCGGCTGTTCCGGGTGTCCCCAGCCGAACACGTCCTGCTCGTCGTGGTGCACCATATCGCCGCCGACGGCTATTCCGTGGCGCCGCTCGTGCGGGATCTCGCCCTCGCGTACAGCGCGCGACGGGAGGGCCGCGAACCCGCATGGCGGCCGCTGCCGGTGCAGTATGCGGACTACACGCTGTGGCAGCGGGAGGTGCTGGGCAGCGAAGCCGATCCCGCCTCGCGCGTCTCCCGCCAGCTCGCCTACTGGGCCGACGAACTGGCCGGGCTGCCCGACCAGTTGCCCGTGCCCACGACCCGGCCGCGGCCTCCGGTGCAGTCCTACCGGGGAGACCGGGTTCCCGTCACGATCGACGCGGACCTTCACGGCAGGGTGGCCGCGCTCGCGGCGGCCACGAGGACCACTCCCTTCACGGTCGTGCACACGGCCTTCGCGGTGCTGCTGGCCCGGCTGTCCGGCACCGAGGACGTCGCGGTGGGCACCCCGGTGGCCGGTCGGGGTGAGGCGGCCCTCGACGACCTGATCGGGATGTTCGTGAACACCCTCGTGTTCCGCACGCGGGTCGATCCCGCCGTCTCCTTCGCGTCGCTGCTCGCGCAGGTCCGGGAGCAGGACATCCAGGCCCTGGCCCATGCGGACGTCCCGTTCGAACGACTCGTCGAGGCGCTGGCGCCGGCCCGGTCCATGGCGCGGCATCCGCTGTTCCAGGTGGGGTTGTCGTTCCAGAACCTCGGAGCGGTCGCCTTCGAACTCCCGGACCTGGTGGCGGCTCCGGTCGACGTCGCAGGGGAGATCGCCCAGTTCGACCTGCACCTGATCGTCGGCGACAGTTACGGCGCAGACGGGACGCCCGCGGGTATCGGCGGGCATCTGTCCTACGCCACCGATCTCTTCGACGTACGCGCGGCCGCGTCCATCGCGGACCGGTTCGTTCGGATCCTGGGCGAACTCGTCTCGGTTCCCGACCGGGCGGTCGGCGACGCCGATCTGCTCGGCGCCGACGAGCGGCGGGCGCTGCTCGAGGCGGCGAACGACACCCGGGTCGAGGTTGCGGGCGGCGGCTGCCTCCCCGAGCTGTTCCAGCACCAGGTGCACGAACGCCCGGGGGCGGTCGCGCTCGTCGGGGACGGCGTGCAGCTGACCTTCGGGGAACTCGGCGCTCGCGTCGCCCGGCTGGCCCGCGCGCTGGTGGCGGCCGGCGTCGGGCCGGAGACCCGGGTCGGTCTGATGATGCCCGGCTCCGTGGACCTCGTCGTCGCCATGTACGCGGTGTCCGCCGCCGGGGGCGCCTACGTTCCGCTCGACCCGTCGCTGCCGATCACCAGGCTGGCCCGCATGGTCGAGGCGGCGCGGCCGGCGACGGTCCTCGCGACGGCGGTGTCCACGCGCGTCGCGAGGGAGGTTGTGCCGGAGCCGATCCCGGTGATCGATACCTCGAGCGTGGACCTGTCGCGGTACTCGGCCGCCCCGGTGACCGACGCCGATCGCAGTGCGCCGCTGCGGCCCTCGAACCTCGCCTACATACTGTTCACGTCGGGATCGACCGGGGTGCCCAAGGGCGTGGCGGTGGCCCACGGCGCGGTGGTCAACCAGTTGCGCTGGATGCATGCGGAGTTCGGGTTCGGCCCGGACGAGGTGACGGTGCAGCGGACGGTGGCGACGTTCGACCTGTCGGTGTGGGAGTTCTGGGGCGCCACGACATGTGGCGGCCGGCTGGTGGTGGCGGATCCCGAGGCTCGCCGCGATCCGCTCCGCCTGCTCGCGCTCGTCGAGCGCGAGTTCGTGACGACGCTGTACCTGGTTCCGTCCCTGCTGAGCGCCCTGATCGCGGGTGCAGACCGAGAATTGCCGACCTCGGTGCGGCGGGTGCTCTCGATCGGGAGACGCTACCGGGTGCCGTGGCCGGGGCGTGGCGCCGGTCGAGCCGGGCGGAGCTCGTCAATCTGTACGGACCCACCGAGGCGGCCGTGTCGGTGACGGCGCACCGGGTCACGGGCGCGGACACCGACCAGGTGCCGATCGGGGTGCCCGGGTGGAACACCCGCGTGTACGTACTCGACCGGCGGCTGCGGCCCGTGCCGGTGGGAGTGACCGGTGAGCTCTACCTGGCGGGCCGGCAACTCGCGCGGGGCTACAGCGGCAGCCCCGGGGCGACCGCGGACCGGTTCGTTGCCGACCCCTTCGGGGCCGGGGGCCGTCTGTACCGCACCGGTGATCTGGCCCGGTGGACCCCTGCGGGCGTCCTCGAGCACGTGGGCCGCGGAGACTCCCAGGTCAAGCTGCGCGGTTTCCGGATCGAACTCGGAGACATCGAGGCGGCGCTGCTGCGTCTGCCCGCCGTGGCGGCCGCGGTCGCGACGGTGCACCACGACGCCGCGACCGGCGCTCGGATCGTCGCGTATGTCGTTGCCGCGCAGGGTGAGTCGGACCTCGACCTGGGGACCCTGCGGAGCGCGCTCGCGGACGAGCTGCCGAACTACATGCTGCCGGCCTCGATCATGCGCCTGGACCGGCTCCCCGTCGGAACGACGGGCAAGGTCGATCGCGGCGCGCTGCCCGCGCCGATGCCCGAGCGGGCGTCCTACCGGGCTGCGGCGACGCCCGTCGAGCGTGCGGTTGCGCAGGTGTTCGCGGACGTCCTCGCTGCGGACCGGGTCGGATCCGACGACGACTTCTTCGTCCTCGGCGGATCCTCGCTCGTGGCCGTGGGGGCGACGCGGGAACTCGCGCGCCGGCTCGGCCGTCCGGTGCCGCTCGAGTGGGTGTTCGCCCATCCGACGGTGGGGGACCTTGCGGCCCGGATCGAGCGGTCGGCGGGGGAGAGGCCGCCGGCGAGCGGGTCCGCCGACCCCTCCCTGGACGTGCTGCTGCCGCTGCGCGAGGGCGACGACGGACGCGATCCGGTGTTCTTCGTCCATCCGGTGATCGGCCTCGCCTGGAGCTTCGCCTCGCTCGCCGGCTACGTCGAGCCGGGCCGTGCGGTCTACGGACTGCAGTCCCCGGCGCTGTCCGGGGAGTCGGACCTACCGGATTCGATCGAGTCCTGGGCGGCGCGGTACGTCTCGGAGGTCCGGCGGGTCCATCCGGACGGTCCCTTCCACCTGGTCGGATGGTCCCTCGGCGGGGTGATCGCCCACGAGATGGCGGTCCAGCTCCAGCGAGCCGGACTCGAGGTCGGTTCACTCGTGCTGCTCGACGCCTATCTGCCCGATGCCGTGCGCGGCCCGGTGGATCCGGTCGCGGTGGCTGCGGCGGCCTTCGGTGCGAACCGCGCCGGCGGCGGGGAACCGGCGTACGCCCTCGGTGACATCGGGATGCTCGCCGACGAGATCGATCCCACCCTCGCCTCGTCCGTCCTCACGAGCATCGACTGCTCGTTCGAGGCGCTCGAGCGGCACGTGCCGGCCCGGTACGAGGGACGCATCCTCTTCGTCGGCGCCGCGCCGCAGACCGTGCCGGATCCCGAATCGGGCCGGGACTGGTCACCGTACGTCTCCGGCGGCGTGCACCGGCACGACCTGCCGACCTCGCATTGGGAGATGACCGGGCCGAGTGCGTGCGCTCGTCTCGGGCCGCTGCTGGCGCGCTGGACGTCCGGCGGCTCCTGCCCGGAATGCGACGGCGTGGATCGCTGACCCATGGGTGAGCGGCGGCCGTGTTCGAGCTCACATTCGACATCGAACGTCTGCTGTCCAACAGTTGGATGAAACGTGTGCATTGTCTAGCCTTGGCGGGGTTCGTGGTGCGGTCGGAACGGCCGAACGGCCGGAAGGCGGTGCCGAACGGCCCGGAGGCGGTGCCGAGGTCCTTCGCCTCGCGCCGCCGGAACCTGCAGGCGGCGAGGCGGATCCGGCGCGAGGGCCGGGATCTCCCCGCCGCCGGTCGGGTGCGGCGGTCCGGGCCGTTCGTCCCGTGCGGGGCGACGCTGTGTCGCGCGACGAACGTCGCGCCGGGGCCGCGCCGACGCTCTCGCCGGGCCGGCGACTCCTGTCCGGAATGCCGGTCTACCCGTCGGTAACTTAGTTACCGGACATACGTACAGGTGGCACGGTTTGTTTTCGTGTGGAATGGTGACGAAGTGCTCTAGCGCCGGGAATCGTCGGGGTTCCGGTGCGCGAGGCGCAGTGGAGCGGCGACCGCCGGGGGAGGGCGGGCGTCGCCGTAGTTCTTGACACCCCGGCGGTGAACGGAGCCGGGATGCGCACGCGCGCAACGGCTCCGGAATTCGGAGGGGAGAGCCGATGAAGGTGATCGACCGAACCGTCCGCGGAAATCTCCGCGGTTCGCGCCGCCGGACGCCCACGGCACTGCTGCCGCACCTGCTGTCGGCCGCCGTCGAACGCGATCCCGGCGCGCCGGCGCTCACGTCGGAGGGACGCACCCTCACCTACCGCGATGCCGACGCCGAGTCGTCCCGGCTCGCCCGCCTGCTCATCGCGCGGGGAATCGGCCCCGAGGACCGCGTCGCGGTGCTGCTCACCCGCTCGATCCGGTCCGTTCTCGCCGTCTGGGCGGTCGCCAAGACGGGCGCGGCGTTCGTCCCGGTGGACCCCCGCTACCCGGCCGATCGGGTCCGCTACATGCTGTCGGACTCGAACGCCCGCCTCGCCCTCACGGTGGCCGGGCACCGGCACGTCGTCCCCGAGGGGTTCGACACCGTCGTCCTGGACGGCGCCGAGATCCGGACGGAACTCGACGCCTGCCCGGCCGACCCGCTCGCCTTCGTCGACCGGGTGCGGCCGCTGCGCCCCGACCATCCCGCCTACGTCATCTACACCTCGGGCTCCACGGGGCAGCCGAAGGGCGTCGTGGTCACCCAGGCCGGGCTCGCCGCCTTCTGCGCCGAGCAGGTCGAGCGCTACCACCTCACCCCCGGCGCCCGCACCCTGCACTTCGCGTCCCCCAGCTTCGACGCGTCGGTGCTCGAGCTGCTGCTCGCCGTCGGCGCCGGGGCGACGATGGTCGTCGCCCCGCCCTCCGTGTACGGCGGCGACGAGCTGGCCGAACTGCTGCGCAGCGAGCGGGTCACGCACGCCTTCGTGACCCCGGCGGCCCTCGCCTCGGTGGAGCCCGCCGGCCTGGACGACCTCGGGGTGGTGGTGGTCGGCGGCGAGGCGTGCCCGCCGGACCTGGTGGCGCGCTGGGCGCCCGGCCGCCGGTTCCACAACGGGTACGGCCCCACGGAGACCACGATCATGACGAACATCTCCGGGCCGCTTCGGCCCGGCGAACCCGTCACGATCGGCCGGCCGATTCGCGGAGTCGCCGCCGAGGTCCTCGATTCCCGCCTTCGGCCCGTGCCGGCGGGCACGGCCGGCGAACTGTACCTGACCGGGCCCGGCCTCGCCCGCGGCTATCACGCTCGTCCCGGACTCACGGCCGCGCGCTTCGTCGCCGCGCCCGGTGGCGCCCGGAGGTACCGCACCGGTGACCTGGTGCGGTCCCCGCGCTCGGCCCGCGAGGGCATCTCGTATCTGGGCCGGAACGACTTCCAGGTCAAGGTCCGTGGCTTCCGCGTCGAGCTCGGTGAGATCGATGCGGCGTTCGCCGCGCACTCGACCGTGGACTTCGCCGCCACCGTCGGTCACCGGAGTGGGACGGGGGACACCCGTCTCGTCACCTACGTGCACGCCGCCCCCGGTTCCGCGATCGACGCCGCCGCGCTCACGGCCTTCGTCGCCGAACGGCTTCCGTCGCACATGATTCCGTCGTCGGTGATCGCGCTGGAGGCCATTCCGCTGACGCCGGTGGGCAAGCTCGATCGCGCGGCCCTGCCCGAGCCCGAGATCGCGTCGGCCCCGTACCGGGCGCCGGCCACCGTCGCGGAGGCGGCCGTCGCGGAGGCGTTCGCCGACGTGCTCGGGGTGCCGCGGGTCTCGGTCGACGACGACTTCTTCGACCTGGGCGGCAACTCGCTGCTCGCCACTCGCGTGATCGGCCGAATCAGGGCGGCGCTCGACGTCACCGTCTCCGCCGCCGACCTGTTCGACGCCACCACGGTCGCGTCGCTCGCGGCCCGGGTCGAGGCCGCGCCGGCGGCCGCCCGCGGCCTGCTGCCGCGGCGCCCGCGACCCGACCGGATCCCGCTCTCTCCCGCGCAGCAGCGCATGTGGTTCCTCAACCGCCTCGATCCGGACTCGGCGGTGTTCAACATCCCGCTCGCCGTGCGGCTGTCCGGCAGGCTCGACGTCGACGCGATGCGCGCGGCCGTGCGGGACGTCGTCGCGCGGCACGAGACGCTCCGGACGGTGTACCCCGAGGTCGACGGCGTCGGCGAGCAGCGCATCCTCGCCGTCGGCGACGTTCCGCTCGACCTCGGGCCGGAGGACGCGACCGACTCCGACGCCCCGGCCCGCCTCGCCGGCCTCGCGGGCAGGCGCTTCGACGTCACCGGCGAGGTTCCCGTCCGCGCCCGGCTCTTCCGGATCGCCGACGACGAGCACGTGCTCGCCGTGGTCCTCCACCACATCGCCGGCGACGGCTCGTCGCTGGGGCCGCTCGTCCGGGACCTCGTCACCGCCTACACCGCACGGTCGGCGGGACGGGAACCGTCGTGGGAGCCCCTGCCCGTCCAGTACGCCGACTACACGCTGTGGCAGCTCGACGCCCTCGGCGACGAGGACGATCCCCGGTCCGGGACGGCCCGGCAGCTGGCCTACTGGCGGCGTGCGCTCGCCGGCATCCCCGAGCACCTCGAGCTCGCCACCGACCGGCCGCGCCCCGCGGTCATCGGCCATGCGGGCGAACGGGTCTCGGCGCAGGTCGACGAGGCCACCCGCGACGCGATCGCGGCTCTCGCGCGCGAGCACGGCGTGACCCCGTTCATGGTGCTGCACGCGGTCCTCGCGGTGCTGCTCGCGCGGGTGTCGAACACCCACGACGTGGTTGTCGGCACCCCCGTCGCGGGACGCACGGCCCCCGAACTCGACGGCCTGATCGGCATGTTCGTCAACATGCTCGCCCTGCGGACGGACGTCGACGTCGCCGCGTCGTTCACGACGCTGCTCGAGCAGGTCCGCGACACCGATCTGCAGGCGTTCGCGCACGCCGACGTGCCCTTCGAACGCCTCGTCGAGGTGCTCGACCCGGTCCGGTCCACCGCGCGCCATCCCCTCTTCCAGGTCGGGTTCTCGTACCAGAACTTCGCCCACGACGCCCTCGAGCTGCCGGAACTGCGGATCGCCCCGGTCGAGAGCGATTCGTACGCAGCGCGTTTCGATCTCCACGTCACAGTGGTCGACCACGGTGCGGGCGGCGGCCCGGGCGGTTTCGACGTCGAGTTCGGTTACGCCACCGACCTGTTCGACGCGCCGACGATCCAGCGCATGCTCGACCGGTACCTGCGGATTCTGCGGGCGATCGTCGCCGAACCCGACACCGTCGTCGGCGACATCGATCTGCACGACGCCACGGAACTCGCCGGGATGATGCGGGCATGGGAGGCCGAACAGGCCGACCTCACCGCCGGCCGGACCCTCGTCGACCTGTTCGACGAGCAGGTCGCGGCCACCCCGGACGCACCCGCGCTGGTGTTCCGCGGCGGCACCCTCACCTACCGGGAGTTCGACGCGCGCGTCACCCGGCTCGCCCGCCACCTCGTGGCGCAGGGAGTGGGACCGGAATCCACGGTGGCCCTGTGCATCCGGCGTTCGGTCGACCTCGTGGTGGCGATGTACGCCGTCGCCAAGGCCGGCGGCGCCTACCTGCCGCTGGATCCCGACCACCCCGCGGCCCGCAACGAGTACATCCTCGGCGCCGCGGCCCCGCAGTGCGTGCTGTCGACCACCGCCGACCGGGTCGACGCGCTGGCCGGGCGGACGGTGCTCGACATCGACCGCCTCGACCTGAGCGACGTCGATCCCGCGCCGCTCGATGACGCGGACCGGCGGACACCGCTGCGCGCCGCGAACACCGCCTACGTCATCTACACCTCCGGATCGACCGGACGCCCGAAGGGCGTGGCCGTGCCGCACGAGGCGATCGTCAACCAGATCGCCTGGAAGCGGGCGCACTACGAGCTCGGCCCCGACGACGCGGTACTGCTCAAGACCGCCGCGACCTTCGACCTGTCGGTGTGGGAGTTCTGGTCCGCGCTCACCTGCGGGGCCCGCCTGGTGATCACCGCCCACGACGGGCACCGCGACCCGTCCTACCTCAACGACCTGATCCGCCGGGAGAAGGTCACGACCCTGCACGTGGTGCCGTCGATGCTCGAGGCGCTGCTCGAGGACTCGGCCGGCGAGCTGCCCGACACCCTGCGCCGCGTCCTCGCCATCGGCGAGGTGCTGCCCACCCCGACGGCGGAGCGCGCGCTCGGCGCCTCGAACGCGGACCTGGTGAACCTGTACGGCCCGACGGAGGCGGCCGTCTCGGTGACCGCGCACGCGGTCACCGCACTCGCGCACACGTCGGTGCCGATCGGCGACCCCATCCCCAACACCCAGACGTTCGTCCTCGACGAGCGGATGCACCCCGTGCCGCCGGGCGTGGCCGGCGAACTGTACCTGGCCGGGGTGCAGCTCGCCCGCGGGTACCTGGGCCGACCCGGCCTGACCGCCGAGCGGTTCGTCGCCAATCCGTTCGGCGTGCCCGGCTCACGCCTCTACCGCACCGGGGACGTGGTGCGCTGGCGCGTCGACGGTGACGACCCCGGCCGCGGCACCCTGGAATACCTCGAGCGCGCCGACTTCCAGGTCAAGGTGCACGGGTTCCGGATCGAACTCGGGGAGATCGAGGCCGCGCTGCGCGCCCTTCCGGCGATCCGCGACGCCGCGGTCACCGTCCACGGCGGGGACCGGCTGGTGGCCTTCCTGGTCCCGGCCGCCGGGCCGGTCGACGTCGCCCGGCTGCGCGCCGCGCTGGCCGAGACCCTGCCCTCCTACATGGTGCCCGCCGGCTTCGTCACCCTCGACGCGTTGCCGCTGAACCCGCACGGCAAGCTCGACCGCGCGGCACTCCCCGAGCCGGTGATTGCCCCGCGGAGCCATCGCCCGCCGCGCACTCCGCTCGAGACGGAGGTCGCCGCCGCATACCGGGAGGTCCTCGCGCCGGCCGGGGGAACCGATACCGGGGCGTTCCCGGTCGGCCTCGACGACGACTTCTTCGACCTCGGGGGGAACTCCCTCAGCGCCGTGCGGGTGATCGCCCGGCTGCGCGAGCGCACGAGCCTGCCGGTGTCGCTGCAGTGGCTGTTCCTCACGCCCACCGTCGAAGCCCTCGCCGCCCGGATCGAGGCATCCGCCGGCGATCCCGGTCCGGCCGATCACACCGCAGGGTTCGACGCGGTGCTGCCCCTGCGCCCGGGCGGTTCCGCCGAACCGGTGTTCTGCATCCACCCGGTGATCGGCCTGTCGTGGAGCTTCGCCGGCCTGGCCCGCCACCTCGACCCCGAGCGTCCCCTCTTCGGACTGCAGTCCCCGGCCCTGCGCGACGACGAACCGCTGCCCGAGAGCATCGACGCGTGGGCGGCCGACTATGCGGCCCGGATCCGGCATATCCAGCCGGCCGGTCCGTACCACCTGGTCGGCTGGTCGCTCGGCGGCATCCTCGCCCACGCCGTCGCGGTCCGTCTGCGCGCCGACGGCGACGAGGTCGCCACCCTCGCCCTGCTCGACGCGCATCCGCCCACCGCGCCGACCGGGACCGCCCCCTCCGCGGTCACCGTCGCCGACCTGCTCGGCGCGATCGGAACCGACGTCGGGTCCGACGTCGACCTGGCGGAGTTCACCCCCGCGCGGGCACTGGAGCTGGTCGCCGACCTGCCGGCCCCGTTCGACGCGCTGTCCCTGCCCCGGCTCGAACGCCTCTTCGAGGGCGTGCGCCTGTCCTACCGGCTGCTCGGCGAGCACCGGCCCGCCCGATACGACGGTGATCTGCTGTTCTTCGCCGCGGGGGAGGACGGAACCTCGGCCGCCCGCGCCGCGCAGCAGTGGCGGGCCCACGTCACCGGCACCCTGGCGGTCGAATCGGTCCAGGCCACCCACTGGAAGATGACGTCGCAGGAAGCCCTCGCCCGGATCGGTCCGGTGCTGGACCGCTGGATCGGGGGCGCCCGCTGACCCGTATCCTCCGTCGTCCTCCCGGCGACCGCGGCGGGTGATCCGCGGTCGACCGCCCGGTTTCGGCCGTAACGAAGCGCCCGACGCCCCGATGGTCTAATGGGGCTGGCGCGTGCCACCCTGCACTGTCGTGTGCAGAGGGCAGCGGCTGGGACGATGAGGGATACGCGAGGTGGATGATGCCTGGAGTGCACGCGCAGGACGACCGGCGACGGAGCACGCGGGGATGAGTGTCGACGGTTCGGGGGACCGACGACCGGACGAATCACGCAGCCGCCGGCCGGTCCGGCAGCGGCCCACACGCCGGCGCGGACCCCGCGTCGCCCTTCTGCCCCAGCTCCTGGCCGCCGCGGTCGAACGGGACCCCGGCGCACCCGCCGTGGTGTTCGAGGACCGCACCTTGAGCTACGGCGAGCTCGACTCGGCCTCCTCCCGGCTGGCGCGGCTGCTCATCCGGCGGGGGATCGGCCCGGAGGATGTGGTGGCGGTTGCCGTACCCCGCTCGATCGAGTCGGTGCTGTCGGTGTGGGCCGTCGCCAAGACCGGCGCCGCCTTCGTGCCCGTCGACCCGAACTATCCGGACGACCGCGTCCGGCACATGATCGACGACTCGGGCGCCCGGGCCGGCCTGACCCTCGCGGCCTCGGTGCCCGGCCTGCCCGGCTCCGTGCCCTGGATCGCCCTCGATTCCGCCGAGACCCGCACCACCCTCGCCGAGCAGTCCGCAGCGCCCGTCGCGCTCGACGACCGGGTCCGGACGCTGCGGGCGGAGCATCCCGCCTACGTGATCTACACCTCCGGTTCCACGGGCCGGCCCAAGGGCGTGGTCGTCACCCACACCGGCCTCGAGGGTTTCTGCGCCGAGCAGGTCGAGCGGTACACGCTGACCCCGGACTCGCGGACCCTGCACTTCGCTTCGCCCAGCTTCGACGCCTCCGTCCTCGAGCTGCTGCTCGCCGTCGGCGCGGGCGCCACCATGGTGATCGCCCCACCGTCGGTGTACGGCGGCGAGGACCTCGCCGAACTGCTGCGCAGCCGGCAGGTCACCCACGCCTTCGTCACGCCCGCCGCCCTGGCGTCCGTCGACCCGGCCGGGCTGGACACCCTCGGCGTGGTGATCGTGGGCGGTGAGGCGTGCCCACCCGACCTCGTCGCGCGATGGGCGCCCGGTCGCCGCTTCTTCAACGGGTACGGCCCCACCGAGACCACGATCATGACGAACATCTCGCACGCGCTGCAGCCCGGCGAGCAGGTCACCATCGGCCGGGCCGTCCGCGGGATGACCGCGCACGTGCTGGACGAGCGCCTCAACCCCGTCCCGGCCGGTGTCGTGGGTGAGCTGTATCTAGAAGGGCCCGGCCTCGCCCGCGGCTACCACCGTCGCGCCGCGCTGACGGCCGAGCGGTTCGTCGCCGGGCCCGGCGGCACCCGCCTGTACCGGACCGGTGACCTCGTCCGATCGGGCGAGACCGGCCTGATCTACGCGGGGCGCAACGACTTCCAGGTCAAGATCCGCGGATTCCGCATCGAACTCGGCGAGATCGACGCCGCGCTGGCCGCACACCCCGATGCCGACTTCGCCGTCACGGTGGGACGGCCGACCCCGTCGGGGGAGGCCCGGCTGGTGTCGTACGTTCACCCCGTGCCGGGGGCGGTCGTCGACCCCGACGCGCTGACCGAGTTCGTCGCCCGCCGGCTGCCCGCGCACATGGTGCCGACCGTGATCGTGCCCCTCGACCGGATCCCCCTGACGCCGGTCGGCAAGCTCGACCGGGCGGCCCTGCCCGAACCGGAGCTGCCCGCCCACGAGTACCGCGCGCCCCGCTCCGCCGCGGAACACGCGGTGGCCGAGGTGTTCACGGAGCTGCTCGGCACCGAGCGGGCCGGGCTCGACGACGACTTCTTCGAGCTCGGCGGCAACTCGCTCGTCGCCACCCGCGCGGCCGCCCGCCTCGGGGAGCGGCTCGCCACCCGGGTCCCCGCGCGGCTGCTGTTCGAGGCGTCCACCGTCGAGGGTCTCGCCGCACTCGTCGAACCCTCCGTCGGGGAAGGAGCGCAGCAACCGCTCGTCGCCGGGCCGCGCCCCGACCCGATCCCGCTGTCGCTGGCACAGCAGCGGATGTGGTTCCTCAACCGGTTCGATCCGGCGTCGGCCGCGAACAACATCCCCGTCGCACTGCGCGTCCGCGGGGGGCTCGACGTCGATGCCCTGCGCCGGGCCCTCGCCGACGTCGTGGTCCGGCACGAGGTGCTGCGCACCGTCTATCCCGATCGCGACGGCGTCGGGTCCCAGCTGGTCCTCCCGCCGGAGCAGGCGGCGCACTCCCTCGACCCGGTGCCGACGCCGCCCGACGAGATCCCCGGAGCGGTCGCCCGACTCGCGACGGCCGGCTTCGACGTGACCGCCGAGGTGCCGCTGCGGGTCGCACTGCTGCGGTCGGCCGACGACGAGCACGTCCTCGTCGTGGTCGTCCACCACATCGCCGCCGACGGCGCGTCCATCGCCCCCTTCGTGCGGGACCTGGTCACCGCGTACGTCGCCCGCACCGGCGGCGTGGCCCCCGCGTGGGAACCGCTCGCGGTGCAGTACGCCGACTACGCCCTCTGGCAGCGCGCGGTGCTCGGTGACGAGTCCGACCCCGCGTCGCCGGCCGCGCGGGAGATCGAGTTCTGGCGCGGCGCGCTCGCCGACCTCCCGGATCGGCTCGACCTGCCGACCGACCGGCCCCGCCCGGTGGAGGCGTCGGGCCGCGGCGCCACCGTCGACTTCGAGGTCGATGCCGCCCTGCACGAGGCGGTCGAGGCCACCGCCCAGGCGACCGGCACGTCCGCGTTCATGGTCGTCCACGCCGCGCTGGCGGTGCTGCTGTCGCGCCTGTCGGGCACCGCGGACGTCGCGATCGGCACGCCCGTCGCCGGCCGCGGCGAGCGTGCGCTCGACGACCTCGTCGGCATGTTCGTCAACACCCTCGTGCTGCGCACCCGCATCGAGCCGGCCGCCACGTTCGCCGCACTGCTCGGCCGGGTCAAGGACACCGACCTCGCCGCGTTCGACAACGCGGAGCTGCCGTTCGAGCGGCTCGTGGAGGTGCTCGATCCGGTGCGGTCGACCGGGCACCACCCGCTGTTCCAGGTAGCGCTGTTCTTCCAGAACCTCGACCGTGCCGAGGTGACCCTGCCGGACGTGGAGATCGAGCCCGTCGACCTCGGCGGGGCCATCGCCAAGTTCGATCTGCAGCTGACCGTCTCGCCGCGGGAGGACGCCGGGAAGCCGGCCGGAATGTCGGCGCAGTTCACCTACGCCACAGACCTTTTCGACGAGTCCACGGTGCGGGATTTCGCCGGCCGCCTGATGCGGATGCTCGCGGCGCTCACCGCCGACGCCGGCCGCGTGGTCGGCGACGTCGACCTCCTCGACACCGCCGAGCGCCGCGCCCTCGCCGTCGGCAACGACCGTGCGGTGCATCCGGTCCGAGCGACCGGGCTCCTCGCCGCGTACCGGGACGCCGTCGCCCGCCACCCGGATGCGGTGGCCGTCGTCTTCGGTGACGAGTCGCTGACCTACGCCGAGTTCGACGCGCGCGTCAACCGGCTCGCCCGGCACCTCATCGGTCTCGGGGTCGGACCCGAAACCCTGGTGGCCCTCGCGATCCGGCGATCGATCGAACTCCCGGTCGCGATCTACGCGGTCATCGCGGCCGGCGGCGCCTACGTCCCGCTCGACCCCGACCATCCGGCCGAGCGGATCGGGCACATCTTGGCCACGGCACAGCCGGTGTGCGTCCTGAGCACCCGCGCGGACGCGGCGGACCTGCCCGGCACGGTCGCCCCCGTCCTGGTCGACGACCTCGACCTGCAGTGCTACGCGCCCGACCCGATCCGGGACGGCGAGCCGGCCGGCCCGATCCGCCCGGACACCCCCGCCTACGTGATCTTCACGTCCGGTTCCACGGGACGCCCCAAGGGCGTGTGCGTCTCGCACGAGGCCATCGTCAACCAGCTCGAGTGGATGGCCCACGAGTACGAGATCACCGGCGGCGACGTCTATCTGCAGAAGACCGCCACCACCTTCGACGTGTCGCTGTGGGGCTGGTTCCTGCCCCTGCGCGCCGGCGCCACCCTCGTCGTCGCCACCCACGACGGTCACCGTGACCCCGTGTACGTCGCCGAGACGATTGCCCGGCACGGCGTGACGCTGACCGACTTCGTGCCCTCGATGCTCACCGTGTTCGCCGCCCATGCGCCGGCCGGCACCTGCTCGACGCTGCGGCACGTGTTCGTGATCGGCGAAGCCCTGCCGCCCGAGACCGTCGACGCGTTCCGCCGGGTCTCGGACGCCGCGGTGCACAACCTGTACGGCCCGACCGAGGCGGCAGTCTCGGTGACCTACTGGCCCGCCGGTGACGAGCGGCAGAGCGTGCCCATCGGCGTGCCCGAGTGGAACGTGCGCGTGTACGTTCTCGACGGCCGGCTGCACCCCGTCCCGGTCGGCGTGCCCGGCGAGTTGTACCTTGCCGGAGGGCAACTCGCACGTGGTTACGTGGGCCGCCCGGACCTCACCGCGGATCGCTTCGTCGCCGACCCCGCCGGCGCCCCCGGCGCTCGCATGTACCGCACCGGTGACCTCGTCCGGTGGCGCCGCACCGCCGGCGGCGAGCCCGTCCTCGACTACATCGGCCGCACCGACTTCCAGGTGAAGTTCCGCGGTCAGCGGATCGAGCTGGGGGAGATCGAGACGGCTCTGCTCGCGCAGCCCACGGTCGGTCAGGCCGTGGCGCTCGTCGTGCCCACGGCCACCGGTGAGCAGCTCGTCGGATACGTCGTCCCCGCCCCGGGCGCGGCGGTCGAGAGCGCGCAGCTGCTCGGCGCCGTCAAGGAGATCCTGCCCGCGTACATGGTGCCGTCGGCGCTCGTCGCGCTCGACGCCTTCCCCCTCAACGCGAGCGGCAAGCTGGACCGCAAGGCGTTGCCGGAGCCGGTGTTCGAAACCCGCGGGTTCCGCGGGCCGCGCACGCCTGTCGAGGAGATCGTCGCGGGCATCTTCGCCGACGTGCTCGGCCTCACCCGCGTCGGTCTCGACGACGACTTCTTCACCCTCGGCGGGAACTCGCTCGTCGCGACCCAGGTCGCGGCGCGGCTCGGTGCTGCGCTCGACACCAAGGTGGCCGTCCGCGTGCTGTTCGAGACCCCCGAGGTGGAGGCTCTCGCGGCCCGCCTCGAATCCGAGGTCGGCCGGACCGGGCGCGTCGCCCTGCGCCCCCGGCCGCGACCGGAGGTCGTCCCGCTGTCCCTCGCCCAGCAGCGCATGTGGTTCCTCAACCGCTTCGACCCCGACTCCGCGGTGAACAACCTGCCGCTGGCCATCCGGCTCCGAGGTGACCTCGACGTCGGGGCGCTGCGCGCGGCGGTCGACGACGTGGTGTTCCGGCACGAGTCGCTGCGCACGGTCTACCCGGAGGTCGACGGGGTGGCGCGCCAGGTCGTCCTGCCCACCGCGGATCCGGCCGCCGGACTGGAGCCGACGCCGGTGAGCGAGGCCGACCTCGCGGCCGCGGTCGCCGCCGAGATCGGTGCCGGATTCGACGTGACCACCGGAGTCCCGCTGCGGCTGAGACTGTTCCGGCTGTCCGAACGGGAGCACGTGCTCGTCGTCGTGCTGCACCACATCAGCGGCGACGGATTCTCGATGGGGCCGCTCACACGCGACGTGATGCTCGCCTACGCCGCACGGGCCGCCGGCCGGGAACCCGACTGGGCGCCGCCGGCGATCCAGTACGCGGACTACGCGCTGTGGCAGCGGGAGGTTCTCGGCGCCGAGGACGATCCCCGGTCGGTGCTCGCGCAGCAACTCGGCTACTGGCGCAGAACGCTGTCCGGGATCCCCGACCAGCTCGACCTGCCGGCGGACCGGCCCCGTCCGCCCGTCGCGTCGAACCGCGGTGCCGTCGCCGGCTTCTCCGTGGACGCCGGCACGCACGCGGCGCTGACGGCCCTCGCCCGGGAGCACGGCGTCACGCTGTTCATGGTCGTCCACGCGGCACTGGCCACTGTGCTGGCGCGGCTGTCCGGCACCGAGGACATCGTGATCGGCACGCCCGTCGCCGGGCGGGGCGAGGCCGAACTCGACGACATCATCGGCATGTTCGTCAACACCCTGGTGCTGCGCACCCCGGTCGGCCCCGGCGACACGTTCGCCGCCCTCCTCGCTCGCGTCCGCGAGACCGACCTCGAGGCGTTCGGCCATGCCGACGTGCCGTTCGAGCGCATCGTCGAGGTCCTCGATCCGGAACGGTCCCAGGCGCGGCACCCCCTGTTCCAGATCGCGCTCAGCTTCCAGAACCTGGCGCGCACCCGCCTCGAACTTCCGGGCCTGGCCGTCGAACCGGTCGACTTCGCCTTCGACCAGGCGAAGTTCGATCTGCAGGTGACCGTCTCGGACGTGGTCGCCGAGGACGGTGCGCCGGGCGGGCTGTCCGTGGCGCTGACCTATGCGACCGACCTGTTCGACGCCGGCACCATGGAGGCCTTCGCCCAGCGGTTCACCCGGGTGCTCGCGGCGGTCGCCGCCGATCCGGCCACGGTGGTCGGGGACATCCCGCTGCTGCCGGACGAGGAGCGGGCCGTCGTGCTCGAGGCGTGGAACGCGCCGGGCACCCGCGCCGCCGGCGAGACGCTCGTCGACCGGTTCCAGGCGCAGGCCGGCCGGACCCCCGACGCGGTCGCCGTCACCGCCGGCGACCGCAGCCTGACCTACGGGGAGCTGGCGTCGCGCGTGAACCGCCTCGCCCGTACCCTGATCGACCGCGGAGTACGGCCGGACAGCCTCGTGGCCGTGGCCCTGCCGCGCACCGAGGAACTCGTCGTCGGACTCCTCGCCGTGCTCCAGGCCGGCGGTGCCTACCTGCCGTTGGATCTGACGTATCCGGCGGACCGCCTCGAATTCATGCTCGCGGACGCCGCTCCCGTCTGCGTGCTCGTCTCCGGCACCGATCGGGAGGCGCTGCCGGACACCGCCGTCGAGGTGATCGACGTGTCGGCGCTCGATCTGTCCGCGGTCCCCGGCGCACCGGTCGGCGACGACGAACGACGGGCCTCGCTGCGCGTCGACAACCTCGCGTACGTCATCTACACGTCCGGCTCCACCGGCCGTCCCAAGGGCGTGCAGGTTCCGCACCGGACGGTCCTCGAACTGTTCGAGAACACGTGGCCCGCCTTCGAGTTCGACGAGCGGGACGTGTGGACGATGTTCCACTCCTACGCGTTCGACTTCTCCGTGTGGGAACTGTGGGGACCGCTGCTCTACGGTGGCCGGCTCGTCGTCGTCGACCACTACACCTCGCGCTCGCCCGAGGACTTCCGCGCCCTGCTGGCCAGGGAACGGGTGACGGTGCTCAACCAGACCCCGTCGGCGTTCTACCAGCTCGCCGAGGCGGACCGCGCGGCCGCGGAACACGGCGGCGGCGAGACGGGCCTTCCGGCACTGCGGTACGTGATCTTCGGTGGTGAGGCGCTCGATCTGCGGCGGCTCGCCGGCTGGTACGCCCGGCACGCTGAGGACGCGCCGCGTCTGGTCAACATGTACGGCATCACCGAGACCACCGTGCACGTCTCGCACCTGCCGCTCGCCGCGGCCGACGCGGGACTCGCCGCGAGCGTGATCGGCCGCGGCATCCCCGGGCTGGGCATCTACGTCCTCGACGCGCGCCTGCAGCCCGTTCCGGTCGGCGTGCCGGGGGAGATGTACGTGCGCGGAGCGCAGCTCACCCGCGGCTACCTGGGACGCGCCGACCTCACCTCCGGCCGGTTCGTCGCCGATCCGTTCGGCGCGCCCGGCACCCGCATGTACCGGACGGGCGACATCGCCCGCTGGAACGCGCGAGGACAGCTCGAGTACGCCGGACGCAGCGACTCCCAGGTCCAGTTGCGCGGCTTCCGCATCGAACTCGGCGAGATCGAGGCCGCTCTCACCGGCGTCGCCGGTGTGGCGCAGGCCGTCGCGGTCGTGCGCACCGACGAACGCACCGGCGACCGCCTCGTCGGCTACGTGGTGCCGCGCGCGGGACACGACCTCGAGCCCGCGCCGGTCCTGGACTCGGTGGCCCGGTTCCTCACCGGATACATGGTTCCCGACGCGATCGTGGTGCTCGAGACGCTGCCGCTGACCGCGAACGGCAAGCTCGACCGCAGGGCTCTACCCGCTCCGATATTCAAGGGCGACAAGAGATTCCGTGCTCCCGGCACCCCCACCGAGGTCGCGATCGCCGCGGTCTTCGCGGAGGTCCTGGGCGCGGAGCGGATCGGTGCCGACGACTCGTTCTTCGCGCTCGGCGGCGACAGCATCGTTTCGATCCAGCTGGTGTCGCGGGCGAAGGCCCGCGGTGTGGTCTTCACCCCCCGCGACGTGTTCGAACGCAAGACCGTGGCCGGGCTCGCCGAGGTCGCGCGCGTCGGTGCGGAGGCGGCGGTACCCGCGCTGGCCGAGCTTCCCGGCGGCGGCGTCGGCGACATGCCGTTGACGCCGATCGTCCGGTTCATGGTCGAACGCGGCGGCCGATTCGATCGCTACACCCAGACGATCGCGCTGGAACTGCCGGCCGGCATCGACCGCGACGGCGTCGTGGGAACCCTCACGGCCGTCGTCGACCGCCACGACATGCTCCGGGCGCGCCTGCGCCGCAACGGCTCCGGCGACTGGGAGCTGTCGACCACGCCGCCGGGCAGCGTCGACGTCGACGCGCTCGTCGCCCGCATCGAGGTCGCGCCCGGGACCGACGAACAGGCGCTCGCCGACCTCGCCGCGCGGGCACTCGACGAGGCCGAGTCGCGGTTGCGGCCGGCCGAGGGCGTCGTGCTGCAGTTCGTGTGGCTCGACCCGGGCGCGGCGCGCACCGGGCGGCTCGTCGTCGTCGCGCACCACCTCGTCGTCGACGGCGTCTCCTGGCGCATCCTCGTTCCGGACCTCGTCACGGCGTGGGCGCAGCTGTCGAACGGCGGACGTCCGGAGCTTCAGCCGGTCGGCACGTCGTTCCGGCGCTGGGCGCACGCCCTCGCCGAGACCGCGGTCCCGGCCCGTGCGGCCGAACTCGGGCTGTGGCGCTCGATCGTTGACGGGCCCGATCCGATGCTCGGCGCGCGCCCCTTCGATCCCACCGTCGACCTCGCCTCCACGGTGGATAAGGTGCGGATCCAGGTCGATCCCGCGACGACCGACGCATTGCTGACGACGTTGCCCGCACGGTTCCACGGGGGCGTCAACGACGCACTGCTCGCCGCGCTGGCACTCGCCGTCGCCCGGTGGCGCCGCGACCGGGGCGTCGCCGAGACGTCGGCGCTGGTCCGGCTCGAGGGGCACGGCCGCGAGGAGGAGGTCGTCCCCGGCGCGGACCTCGGCCGCACCGTCGGCTGGTTCACCACCATCTACCCGGTCCGGCTCGACCTGTCCGGGGTGGATCTCGACGACGCGTTCGCCGGGGGCCGCGCCGCGGGCGCCGCGATCAAGGCCGTCAAGGAGCACCTGCGCGCCGTTCCGGACAAGGGCATCGGCTACGGGCTGCTGCGCCATCTCGATCCGGCCGCCGGCGCCGTGCTGCGGGCGCTGCCGTCCGGGCAGATCAGCTTCAACTACCTCGGCCGGATCGACGCCGGCGAGATCCCCGAGGGCGCGGCCGGTCTCGGCTGGCTGCCCGCCGGGGACCTCGGCGACCTGTCGGGTCGCGACGACGCCGACGCGCCCGCGATGGCCACGGTCGACATCAACGCCGTCGTGATCGGCGGCCGGCTCGGCGCGAACTTCGGATACGCGAGCGGTCTGCTCGACCGCGGCGACGTCGAGGAACTCGCGCAGCTGTGGGTGCGCGCCCTGGAGGCGCTCGCCGCCCACGCCGCCCGACCCGACGCGGGCGGTCTGACTCCGTCCGACGTCCCCCTCGTGCACGTCGGCCAGAGCGACCTCGACACGTGGGAGACGCGGTACCCCGCCCTGGTCGACGTGTGGCCGCTCGCCCCGCTGCAGTCCGGTCTGCTCTTCCACGCGATGCTCGCCGACGGCCGGCCCGACGTCTACACCACCCAGGTGCTGATCCACCTCGCGGGCCGGGTCGACGTGGCCCGGCTGCGCCGGGCGGCGGAGGCACTGCTCGAGCGGCATCCCAACCTGCGCACGGCGTTCGTCGCCGGCGAGTCCGGCGAGCCGGTGCAGCTGGTGCTCGACGACGTCTCCCTGCCGTGGCGCGAGGTCGACGCCGTCGGCGCGGACGGCTCCGACCTGGAGGCGATGGTGCGGGCGGACCAGGACGTCCCGTTCGACATGGCCGCCCCGCCACTGATCCGCTTCCTCGTCGTGCGCACCGCCCCGGACGCGTGGACGCTGGCCGTCAGCAGCCACCACATCCTGCTCGACGGGTGGTCGATGCCGCTGCTGCTGAAGGACCTGCTCACCCTCTACGCGACCGACGCCGATGCGGCGATCCTGCCGCGGGTGCCCGCGTATCGCACCTATCTGGAGTGGTTGGCCGCGCGCGACCACGACCGGTCCCGCCGGGCCTGGGCGGACGCGCTGGCCGGCCTCGAGGAGCCGGCCATGCTCGCCGAGGTGCTCGGTGACGGCGAGGCGGGAGCCGTGGGCGGCGCGGAGCACCGCGTCGCGATCGACGCCGACACCACCGCCGCGCTGACCGAGTACGCGAGCCGGCTCGGCGTCACCGTCAACACCGTTCTCCAAGCGGCGTGGGCCGTGCTGGTGGCCCGCTCCACCGGCCGCGACGACGTGGTGTTCGGAACCACCGTCTCCGGCCGGCCCGGCGGGCTCGAGGGTGTCGAGTCGATGGTCGGGTTGTTCATCAACACGATTCCGGTGCGCGTCCGCCTCGACCCGGACATGGCGGTCGACGCGGCGCTGCGTACCCTGCAGGCCGAGCAGGCCGACCTGCTCGACCACCACCACATCGGGCTGGCGGAGATCCAGCAGCTCGCGGGGACCGGCGCGTTGTTCGACACCCTGTTCGTGTACGAGTCCTATCCGATCGACCGGAGCGGCCTCGAGCAGGCCAGCTCGATCGACGGCATGACCGTCGCCGGCGTGAACACCCGGGACGCGACCCACTATCCGCTCACGGTGGTGGCCACGGCCGAGGAGTCGCTGGCCTTCGGGTTCAAGTACCGCCGGGACGCCTTCACGGCCTCCGCCGTGCAGAACCTCGCGCAGCGCTACCTCCGGGTGCTCGGCGGCCTCGTCGCCGGGACGGCCGGCACGACCGGGCAGCTCGAGATCCTGGGCGACGCCGAGCGCGACGATCTCGTCCGACGGACCGGACGCCCGGCGGAACCGGCCGTGCCGCTGGCCGACCTGCTGGCCGCGGCCGCCGCCCGCGACCCGCAGGCCACCGCACTGTCGTACCGGGGTCGCGAGCTGACCTACGCCGACCTCGATGCCCGCTCGTCGCGGCTCGCGCGTCTGCTCATCGCCCGCGGCGTCGGGCCCGAGGACGTCGTGGCCGTGGGGCTGACCCGGTCCTTCGAGTCCGTGATCTCGGTGTGGGCGGTCGCGAAGACCGGTGCCGCGTACGTGCCGGTCGATCCCGGCTACCCGGTCGACCGGGTCGTGCACATGGTCACCGACTCGGGGGCGCGGGCGGGAGTGACCGTCGCCGCCGAACGCACCGGCCTGCCCGACACGATCCCGTGGGTGGTGCTCGACGACGAGGAGGTCGAGTCCGAACTCGCCGTGCTGTCGCCCGCGCCGGTGACGGACCGTGACCGGGCGCGTCCGCTGCATGTGGACAACCCCGCCTACGTCATCTACACCTCCGGCTCCACCGGGCTGCCGAAGGGCGTGGTCGTCACCCACACCGGCCTGGCCAACTTCGCCGCCGAACAGCGCGAGCGTTACGGCCTCGGACCGGCCACCCGGGCGCTGCACTTCGCGTCGCCGAGCTTCGACGCCTCGGTGCTCGAACTGCTGCTCGCGGTCGCGCCCGGGGCCACGCTGGTGATCGCACCGCCCACCGTCTACGGCGGCGCGGACCTGGCGGAACTGCTGCGTCACGAACGCGTCACCCACGCGTTCGTGACGCCCGCGGCACTGGCGTCGGTCGATCCCGCGGGCCTCGACGACCTGCGGACCGTCGTGGTCGGCGGCGAGGCGTGCCCACCGGAGCTCGTCGCGCGATGGGCGCCGGGCCGGGCGTTCCACAACGGGTACGGGCCCACCGAGACCACCGTCATGACCAACATCAGCGATCCGCTGACCCCCGGCGGGCCGCTCACGATCGGCGGGCCGCTCCGGGGCACGCGCTCGCTCGTCCTCGACGACCGGCTCCGGCCCGTGCCGGTCGGGGTGGCCGGCGAGCTGTATCTGTCCGGCGTCCAGCTGGCACGGGGGTACCACGCCCGGCCGGCGCTGACCGCGTCCCGGTTCGTCGCCGATCCGTACGGCACCGGCAGCCGCCTCTACCGCACCGGCGACGTCGTGCGATGGACCGGGGCGGGCGAGATCGAGTACGTGGGCCGGTCGGACTTCCAGGTGAAGGTCCGCGGCTTCCGGATCGAACTCGGGGAGATCGACGCCGTGCTCCGCCGTGATCCGGCGGTCGACTTCGCCGTCACCGTCGGACGGACCTCCGAGGCGGGCGTCGTGCGGTTGGTCTCGTACGTGACGGCGCGGCCGTCGGCGACCGTCGACACCGCCGCGTTGCTGGCCTCGGCGGCGAGGGCGCTGCCGGGACACATGGTGCCGTCGGCGATCGTCGCCCTCGACGAGGTCCCGCTCACGCCGGTGGGCAAGCTCGACCGTGATGCGCTGCCGGAACCGGACACGGCCACGCGGCCGTACCGCGCCCCGGAGACCGATGCGCAGCGGGCCGTCGCGGACATGTTCGCCGAGGTGCTCGGCCTCGACCGGGTCGGGCTCGACGACGACTTCTTCGAACTCGGTGGCAACTCCCTGGTGGCGACGCAGGTCGTCGCGCGCCTGCGGGACGCGCTCGGGGTGGAGGTGCGGGTGCCCTGGTTGCTCGCGGCGCCGACGGTGGAGTCGTTCGCCTCCCGGATCGGCGGCGACGACGCCGGCGGGGACGCGGCGCTCGCCGTGGTCCTGCCGCTGCGCGCCGGCGAGCCCGACGTGACCCCGCTGTTCTGTATCCATCCGATGATCGGCCTGGCCTGGCCCTATGCGCCCCTGGCGGCGCGGCTCGCTCCCGGCCGGCCGGTCTTCGGGCTGCAGACGCCGGCGCTCACGGACCCGGGATTCGTCCCGGCGTCGATCGAGGCGCTCGCGCAGCGATACGCCGACGAGATCGCGCGGGTCCGTCCCGAGGGGCCGTACCGGTTGGCCGGCTGGTCGCTCGGTGGGGTGCTCGCCCACGCGGTGGCGGTGGAGTTGCAGGCCCGCGGCGCCCGGGTCGAGCACCTCGCGATGCTCGACTGCATCCCGCGGATCGACACGGACCGCTTCGGCGCCGAGTTCGCCGAGAACCTCCGCAGTCTCGGAGTGGACGCGGATCCGGACGCGCTGCGCGACGGTTTGCCGGCGGAGGCGGCGAACGCTGTGGCCGCCGCGGTGCCCCGGGAGCTGATCGAACTCGACGCGCCGCGGGTGCAGCGCATCTTCGCCGCGGCGGTGCTCTCCCCGCAGCTGATCAACCGGCACGAACCGGGGCTCTTCGCCGGCGACGTCGACTTCTTCAGCGCGCGGGACGAGCACCCGACGGAGGCAGACGCGGCGGTTCTGTGGGTCCCGTACGTGTCCGGGCGGGTCCGGAATCGGTTCGTGCCCGGAGCGCACGGCGCGATGATGGATCCCCCCGCCCTCGACGTGATCGTGCCGGCGTTGGATCGTGACGCGATCGATGTGACGGATGTGAACGGTGAGGTTTCTGACGGCCGGTACGCAAGGTAACGTTCACGCCCGTGCTGTCGATTCAGTACATGCTGCGCCGCAGGGCGCACCCCGGTTCGCCGGGGCTTGGGGACGCCCGCCCGCCGGGCCTGAGGAGGTTGACGGAATGAGTGTTGTCGAGTCGCGGAGCCGCGCTCGGAGGCTGGGAACAGCCGCGATCTCGGCGGCGGTACTCGCGCTGCCGCTGTTCACGGGCGCCTCGTTCGCCTCGGCCGACCCGGTGGCCGACACCCTGCAGCCCATCACGGCCGTCACGTCCGAGAACGGGTCGTACATCACCAGGATCGAGAACTACGGAGAGCAGCAGCTGCTCGTCTGGGTCTACTCGGCGTCCATGGAGGAGGAGATCCTGCTGGACGTGTGGCGCCCGGCCGACACCAGCAAGCCCGCGCCGACGCTGTACCTGCTCAACGGTGCCGGCGGCGGCGAGGACATGGCCACCTGGCGGGGTCGCACCGATGCGATCGAGTTCTTCAAGGACAAGCACGTCAACGTCGTCTCGCCCGTCGGCGGCATGTTCAGCTACTACACCGACTGGAAGAACCCCGATCCCAAGCTCGGCGTGAACAAGTGGGAGACCTTCCTGACCAAGGAGATCCCGCCGCTGGTCGACGGTGCGCTCGGCACCACCGGCGTCAACGCGATCGCGGGCATCTCCACCTCGGGCACCTCGGTGTTCCAGCTGCCTCTCGCCGCGCCGGGACTGTACCGGGGTGTCGCCGCCTACAGCGGCTGCGCGCAGACCTCCGATCCGATCGGCCAGCAGTTCGTCAAGACCACGGTCGAGACGTGGGGCAGCGGCGACACCGAGAACATGTGGGGACCGACGAACGACCCGACGTGGGCGGAGAAAGATCCCTACGTCAACGCCGAGAAGCTGCGCGGGCTCGAGATGTACATTTCCAACGGCAGCGGTCTGCCCGGTCCGTACGACACGCTGACCGGACCGGAGATCGACGGGGACGCCGGTGTCCTGGCGAACCAGATCGTCGTCGGTGGCGTCATCGAGGCCGCCACCAACTACTGCACCCACAACCTGAAGAACCGGCTCGATACGCTCGGCATCCCCGCCACCTACAACTTCCGCGAGACCGGAACCCACTCGTGGGGCTACTGGC
This sequence comes from Rhodococcus sp. M8, assembly GCF_015654185.1. Classification (NCBI taxonomy): domain Bacteria; kingdom Bacillati; phylum Actinomycetota; class Actinomycetes; order Mycobacteriales; family Nocardiaceae; genus Rhodococcus; species Rhodococcus sp. M8. The sequence goes on along the minus strand of NZ_CP064065.1, from coordinate 1,749,042 downwards.
AGGACGACCTGAAGGACTCGTGGCCCGTGCTGCAGCGGGCCCTCGGGGTCTGACACCCGGCGCGGTGAGCATGCGAACGGCCCCTCCCGCCGGGAGGGGCCGTTCGCATGCCGGGGATCTACGGGTGTCAGCCGGCGGGCGGCGCCGTGCAGGGCGCGGGCACGGTCTCGGCGTACTGCGGATCGAGAGCCGACTTCACCAGGTGCAGCGACTCCGGAAGTTCCAGGAGGGCGAGGTGATCGGCCGGGCTGGTCGGGCACACGTCCTCGACCCACACGTTGTGCACGACGCTGTCCGCGCCCGGTTGCAGGAACGCATTCTCCGGAGGCGTGGCCACCGTGTCCTGACGGGTGGCGATCGACGTGTAGTCGATCCCCGGCAGGGTCTCGGTTCCGGAGTTGAGCCGGGCCAGCACGCGCGATCCGATCAGCTGCTGACGACCGGCGATACCGAACACCATCTGCGCGACGCGCTCGGTGGCCCATTCCTGGTTGCCCAGCCCCAGGCGGGCGAACAGGGAATACAGCTGCTGCATCCCGTTGAAGGTGGTGCCGTGGTTGGTCGCCCCCAGCATCACCAGCTTGTCGACCTCGTTGCGGGCCGGGTCCGCCGGGTCCGCGCCGCCCTCGAACCGCAGGTACTGACGGGAGACCGGTCCACCCTGCGAGTGGCCCACGAGATCGACCCGATCGGCCCCGGTGTGAGCGCGCACCGCATCGACGAACTCGCCGAGCTGCTTCGCGGATTCCTCGATGCTCCCGACGCCCCAGATCATGAGGCCGGGGTCGACGAGCGAGCGGATGCCCCCGTAGTTCAGGGCGTAGACGCAGTAGCCGAGGTCGGCGAGCTGCGGAGCCGCCACGGCCCACGAGCTGGTCATGTCCATTCTCGTTCCGTGCACGAGAACCACCGGCCGGGGATGTTCGGGGGAGGGCACGCAGTCGAGGTTGTTCGCCCCTGCGGGGCTCGGCCCCATCGATTCGAGCAGCGCCGGCAACGAGGCGGCGTCGGTGGTGTCCGCGGCGGCCGTGGGCAGCGCCGGCCCGGCGGCGGTCAGGGCGGCGGCCATCACCGCGACGGTGATCCGGCGGGCATACTTCATCGGCATTCCTCCGAGGGGCCGCACTGCGGTGACAGTGCCGTGGCTGCAGCAGCCGTTGTGCGGCCGCGGGTCGGCGGACAGGATAACAGCCGGGGACGGCCGTTCGGGGTCGTTGAGGTCAGCCCTCCTCGGCTGCGCGCCGGTAGCCCCGGATCGCCGGAATCGTAAAGACCGCGATCATGAGGGCCGACCACATCAGCGTCTTGATCAGCGGTTCCGCGAGCGGACCGCCCATCGCCAGGGCCTTCATCGTGTCGATCGCACACGACATGGGCTGGTTCTCCACGACCGGCTGCAGCCACCTCGGATAGGCCATGACCGGCACGAACCCGGAGTTGAAGAACATCAGCAGGGTGCACGCGATCGACACCAGTTCCACGAGGGGCAGCTTGCTCGACATGGTGGCCAGGACCGTCACCATCAGGGCGAACCCGATGCCGAAGAGAACAGGGATGACGAGGATCGCGAGTCCGGCGGCGAGACCCTGGGTGAAGCGGAAGCCCAGGCCGACGCCGGCCGCCAGGATGATGAGGGTCGTGGCGAGCACACGGACGGCCTCGGCGAGCATGCGGCCCAGCAGCCCGGCCGCCCGGTGGATCGGCAGGGTGTAGAAGCGGCCGAGCAGGCCGCTCTGCCGCTCCGTGCGCAGGCCGACGGCGCTGACCACCGACCCGAACATGGCACCGACCAGGATGATCATGGGGACCGTGCCGTAGATCGCGGGCTGTCCGGTGGCGGCGGTGACCGTGTTGCCCAGGACGACCCGGAACATGAGCAGGGTGAGCGCCGGGTAGACCAGCGCCTGGATCATCGTCGCGGGATCGCGCGCCCAGCGCAGCAGCAGCCGCTGGCACTGGATGCGGCTGTGCTCCCACAGGGCGCCCCACGATCGCTCCGGACGAGCGTGCTCGGGCGGCGGGAAGGTGAAGGCGGCGCCGTTGGCGTCGACGGGACGGATATCGGGAGGTCCGTTCATCTGCCGCTCACCCCCGCCTCGTGCTGGCCCACACGGCGAGCGGGGCGAACACCAGCGCGAGACCCGCGCACCAGGCCACGGTGGGGAACAGGACCGACCACGTGACGCCGCCCTCGGCCATGTCCTGCATGGCGAACGAGAACTGCGAGATCGGCTGGTTGCGCACGAACGGCCGGATCCACTCGGGGAAGCCCTCCTCCGGGACGAAGCCGCACGAGAGCATGCCGAGAATCAGCTGCGGCAGCGTCAGGGCCTGCGCGGTGGCCTCGGGGCTCTTCGACAGCGTGCCGATCGCGTCGGCGCCCAGCGACAGGACGAGGCTGATGGCCAGGGCGGTGACGCAGAACAGGACCGCCTGTGCGAATCCCGCCGAGAACCGGAAGCCGATGGCGTAGCCGAACAGGAGCGCCCCCGCCAGGGACACGACGGACCGCAGCATCGCGCTCGACATCCGCGAGATCAGCGGGACCGCGCTGAACACGGGCATGGTCTGCAACCGCGTCGTCAGTCCCGTCATCGCCTCACCCGAGGACAGCTGCGCCGCGGAGATGGCCGTGAACGCCATCGCCTGCAGGACGATGATCGGCATCAGGTACTGCGCGTAGTCGATGCCCTGCAACGACATCACGAACTTCAGCGGCAGGTAGAAGCCCAGGCCGAACACCACCGGGGTGATCGCCGCGACGACGAGTTCGCCGTACCGCGCCATGGTGCGGACCGTGCGCATCGTGAGCGCGCTCCACTGGTTGAGCACCGTCGGGTCGGCCCGGCGGTGCGAGCCCACCCGCTTCTCCGGCAGCGAGATGTTCGCGTCGTGCCGCACCCGCTGGGCGCTGATGCTCTTCGTGTGGACGGTCACGCGGGCTCTCCCGTCGTCGCGGACGTCGTGTCGGCGCCGGCCGAGTGCCCGGTCAGGCTGAGGAACACATCGTCGAGGGAGGGCCGGCGCAGGCCGATGTCAACCAGCTCGATCCGGGTGGGGGCGAGCCGGCGCAGCGCCTCGGCGAGCGTCGCCGGGCCGTGCGGCGCCGGAATCGAGACGCGGTCGTTGCTGCCCGCGGTGGCCAGCTCGGCGCGCACGTCGGGCGGGACGAGGTTGCCGAGGGCGTGCACCACCCACGGCAGCGCGTTCGGGTCGACCGGGACGATTTCGCAGTAGCTGCCTCCCGTGGAGGCCTTGAGCTCGTTGGCCGTCCCCTCCGCCACCACGGTGCCCCGGTCGATGACGATGATGTTGTCGCTGAGCAGGTCGGCCTCCTCGAGGTACTGCGTCGTCAGCAGCACCGTGATGCCCTGCTTCTTGAGCGCACCCACCAGGGACCAGACGCCCTGCCGGCTGCGCGGATCGAGGCCGGTGGTCGGCTCGTCGAGGAAGACGACCTCGGGGCGCACGACGAGCCCGCATGCGATGTCGACGCGCCGGCGCATGCCGCCGGAGTAGTGCCGCACCGCCCGCTTACCGGCGTCCACCAGATCGAATTCGCGGAGCAGCTCGTCGGCGCGCTGGCGCGCGGCCGCGCGGTCGAGGCCCATCAGACGGCCGAACAGGATCAGGTTCTCCCGGCCCGACAGCGTCTCGTCGAGGGCGGCGTACTGGCCGGTCATCATGATCGAGCGGCGCACGGCGGCGGGGTCGCCGACCGCGTCGTGTCCGGCGATCACCGCGCGCCCGCCGGTCGGGCGCAGCAGTGTGGACAGGATCTTCACCGTCGTCGTCTTGCCGGCGCCGTTGGGCCCGAGAATGCCGAGGACCGAGCCTCGTGGGGCGGAGAACGTGATGCCCTTGAGGGCATGGACGTCCCCGAACGACTTGTGCAGGTCGTCGACGAGGACCGCTTCGTCGTGGTATCTCAGCATCACTCTCCGCCGTGGAACTCTCGGTCGGCCGCTTGCGGACCCGTCGACGAGTAGATCCCGCCGTCACGCCGCGATGTTACCGGCCGGTGCCTGCGGCCCCGGTCTTCCGCGAGCGCCGGGCCGTGCGTCCGTCAGCTCCAGACGCCGATCTCGTCGAGGTGCCGGACCAGCCGGCCGGCCCCGTCGGTGAAGTGCCGGCGGGTCTCCCGGCCTGCGGAATCGCCGTCGCCGCGGCGCAGCGCGTCCACGAGGCGCTTGTGCGACGCCACCGCCGCGGCACCCCAGTCGGGGTCGGACGAGTAGAAGTGCACCGGCGTGTAGCGCGTGGCGTTGAGCAGGAACCAGGACAGCTTGCGCGCGCCGGTCGCGCGGTTGAGTGTGCGGTGGAAGGCGAACTCGAGGTCCTCGATCCGCGCCCCGTCCCCGCTGCGCACCGCTTCGGCCAGGCGTTCGTTGAGGTCGGCCAGCTCGGCCACGGTGTCCGGGGTGATCACCGCGGCCGCCCGTCGCGCCAGCTCCTCCGCGATCTGCCCCTGCAGCCAGAACAGGTCGTCGATGTCGCCCCGGCTCAACGGGGCCACGACATAGCCGCGGTGCGGGACGAGCTCCACGAGTCCCTCGCCGCGCAGTGTGAGCAAGGCCTCACGCACCGGGGTGACGCTCACGCCGAGCTCGGCCGCGGTCTCGTCCAGCCGGATGAAGTCGCCGGGCCGGACCCCACCCGACATGATGAGATTGCGGACGTGCACCGCCACGTCGTCGGACAGCTGGGGCCTGCGGCGCAGCGGCCGGGACCCGGGCGACCGGGACTGGGCAGAGGATGTCATTCGGCGCTCCTTCAGTCCCGCGTTCCGGGGCGCGGGTCGCTTCCGTTCGACGGATTATTCCGCACCGGTCGTGCGCCGTGGGGGAGGGGCGCGGGATGCGCGTGCGCTGCGGCCTCCGCTACCCGCCGTTATGGTCGGACCGGTGAGTTTCGAAACGTCACGACGTCGTTTTCTCGGAACCATGGCCGGTGGCCTCGTCGGGCTCGGCCTGATGCACCCTGCGCGCGCGGGCGCCCGGCCGGCGGCCCGGCTGCCCGATCCGGGGACCGTCCCGGTCATCGATCCGGCCCTGCTGAGCGCGGTCGAAGCGGCGAGCCTGCTGCAGTCCGGGCAGTTGCACCCGCGCGAACTCCTCGATGCCTGCCTGCGCCGTAGCCGGGACCACGACGGCGGCGTCGGCGCATGGATCCACCTCTATCCAGACCTCGCCTATGCCGCCGCCGACGCGGCGGCGACCCGGCTCAGCGCCGCCCGGGCGTCGGGCGAGCCCGTCTCGCCGGTGTGCGGGCTGCCGATCGCGCTCAAGGACCTCTTCGCGGTGGGCGGGCTCCCGCTCACCGCGTCGAGCAACGTGCTGCGGGACAACGTGGCCGCCGGGGATTCGGGGGTGTGGCGCCGGCTGCAGGAGGCCGGGGCGGTCCTGCTCGGTCACGTGCACACCGACGAGTTCGCGATCGGCGTGGTCACCCCGCAGGTGGCCAACCCGTGGAACCCGCAGTACTCCCCGGGCGGCTCGTCGGGCGGCAGCGCCGCCGCGGTGGCGGCCCGGTTCGTCCCCCTGTCGGTCGGCAGCGACACCGGCGGCTCGCTGCGGCTGCCGGCCAGCTCGTGCGGCGTCTCGGCGATCAAGCCCACGTACGGGCGGATCACCTCGCACGGGATGATCCCGCTCACCTGGACCCGGGACCACCCCGGCCCCATCGGGCACAGTCTCGCGGACGCCTCGCTGCTGCTGGGTGTCCTCGCCGGCGCGGAGGCGGACGATCCGGTGACGGCCGCCGGTCCTGGCGTGCCCGAGGGCGGCTATCCGCTGGTGCCGCCCGCCGGGACCGCGCCGCTCGCGGGCGTCCGTATCGGCGTGCCGCACGGGGCGACCGACCGGCTTGCCCCGGAGCTGCGGCGCCTGTTCGACGAGTTCCTCGCGACGGCGCGTGCGCTGGGCGCCGAAACCGTACCGGTGTCGATGCCGCACCCACCGGATTCGCTCCTGGCCGGCGACACGGCGGAGATGGGGGCCTACCACCGGCAGTTCGTGGACCGGCTCGGCGACTATCGCATCGATCTCGCACCGCTCGTGAGCGCGGCGGTGGCGTCGCTCGCGCTGCCGGTGGCCGACTACTTCGGGCTCGAGCGCGACCGGCTGCGCTACCAGCACCAGTACAACGCCATGTTCCGGGACCACGATCTCGACGTGATCGCGTTGCCGGGCGCGCTCGACGACGGCTGTCCCCGCGACGCATTCGCGGGCCTCAGCGTGCTGTCCGGGGTGGCCGGCGACGTCCAGTGGGCCAATTACACCGGCGCCCCTGCCGTTTCGTTCCCGGTCGGCCGCTCGGTGGTGACCGGGCTGCCGTTCGGTGTCCAGCTGGGCGCGCTGCCCTGGCAGGAGGCCGCGTTGATCGCGGTGGGGCTGGCCCTGCAGGAGGCGTTGCCGGTGTGGCGCGACGTGCCGCCCGTGGCGCCGGCGCCGCGCGAGCTGCCGGTGGCCACGCCGGCGGCGCCGGGACCGGGTCCCGATCCGACCAACACGCTCGGGGCGGCGGCGCCCGTGCGGACGCCCGCGACGCTGTCGACCGGAGGGTGGTGACGGCCGCGCGGCCGGGGCGAAGTTGAGAATGCCGACCGGGTCCTGCATACTGGTCGGGTTGCCTTGACCGGGTCACGGTTTTCCGCGGCTCGGAACGAGATCGAGTGACAGTCGCGGATCGAGCCTGACGGCCTGGTCGCGGCCACATGCAAGACGGAAGCAGTACCTCCCTGTACCCGTACGGGTGCATCCGGCAGGTCGATCCGTGGTGTCGAGCGTTGGTTCGACGCCGCGGAGCGAGCAGTAGGGCGACACGCCCGACCGCGTGTGCCGGAGAACAATGACAGATGAACAGCGGCATGCGGATCGGGTGCGCCCGGTCACGAAGTGTGAAGAGTGCTGTTCGCCGTCGCCGTTCGGGTGGAACTGTGCAGACGAGGTGGTTCCCGACTCGTTCGGGTACTACGAAACGCGGCAAGAAAAGGACACTAAGCGTGGCGGGACAAAAGATCCGCATCAGGCTCAAGGCCTATGACCATGAGGCGATCGACGCATCTGCGCGCAAGATCGTCGAGACGGTGACCCGCACGGGCGCCCGCGTGGTCGGCCCGGTGCCGTTGCCCACCGAAAAGAACGTGTACTGCGTCATCCGCTCGCCGCACAAGTACAAGGACTCGCGCGAGCACTTCGAGATGCGGACTCACAAGCGGCTGATCGACATCCTCGACCCGACGCCCAAGACTGTCGACGCGCTCATGCGCATCGACCTCCCGGCGAGCGTCGACGTCAACATTCAGTGACTTTCGAGACCAGCGAGCTTGTAGAAGACGCAGCGGAGACAACACATGACTAACCAGATCAAGGGAATCCTGGGCACCAAGCTCGGTATGACCCAGGTCTTCGACGAGAACAACCGGGTCGTTCCGGTCACCGTCGTCAAGGCCGGACCGAACGTGGTCACCCAGATCCGCACCGAGGAGCGCGACGGCTACAGCGCCGTGCAGCTCGCCTACGGTGCGATCGACCCGCGCAAGGTCACCAAGCCGGTCGCCGGCCAGTTCGCCAAGGCGGGTGTCACCCCTCGCCGCCACATCGTCGAGCTTCGCGTCGACGACACCGAGGGCTTCGAGATCGGCCAGGAACTGACCGCCGAGGTCTTCGAGGACGGCGCATTCGTCGACGTCACCGGCACCTCCAAGGGCAAGGGCTTCGCCGGCACCATGAAGCGCCACGGCTTCGCCGGCCAGGGCGCCTCGCACGGTGCGCAGGCTGTGCACCGTCGTCCGGGCTCCATCGGTGGCTGCGCCACCCCGGGCCGCGTGTTCAAGGGAACCCGCATGTCCGGGCGCATGGGTAGCGACCGCATCACGACGCAGAACCTCTCGGTCCACAAGGTGGACGCCGAGAACGGCCTGCTGCTGATCAAGGGTGCGATCCCGGGCCGCAAGGGCGGCGTCGTGATCGTCAAGACCGCAGTGAAGGGTGGTGCACGGGCATGACCAGCACCGAAACCGCAGCCAAGCTGACGCTCGACGTCAAGGCCCCCGGCGGCCAGACCAACGGCACCGTCGATCTCCCCGCCGAGATCTTCGACGCCCCCGCGAACATCGCGCTGCTCCACCAGGTGGTTGTCGCGCAGCTCGCCGCGGCTCGCCAGGGCACGCACGCCACCAAGACCCGCGGCGAGGTCCGCGGCGGTGGCCGGAAGCCGTACCGCCAGAAGGGCACCGGCCGCGCCCGCCAGGGTTCGACCCGGGCGCCGCAGTTCGCCGGCGGTGGCACCGTGCACGGCCCGCAGCCGCGCGACTACAGCCAGCGCACCCCCAAGAAGATGAAGGCCGCCGCCCTCCGCGGTGCCCTCTCCGACCGGGCCCGCAACGAGCGCATCCACGTGATCACCGAGCTCGTGGCCGGACAGACGCCGTCGACCAAGGGCGCGCGCACCTTCCTCGCGGAGCTGACCGATCGCAGGAACCTGCTCCTCGTCGTCGGCCGTGAGGATCTCGCGGCGTGGAAGAGCGTGCAGAACCTGCAGAACGTGCACGCGATCGCTCCGGACCAGCTGAACACCTACGACGTGCTCTACAGCGACGACGTCGTGTTCAGCGTCGAGGCGCTCGACACGTTCATCCACGGGCCGGCCGAGTCCGCCCAGGCAGAGAAGGAGGAGAGCAAGTGAGCACGATCGCGGATCCGCGCGACATCCTGCTGGCTCCGGTCATCTCCGAGAAGTCCTACGGGCTGATGGAGGAAGGCACCTACACCTTCCTGGTGCACCCGGACTCGAACAAGACGCAGATCAAGATTGCCGTCGAGAAGGTCTTCGGCGTCAAGGTGACCAGCGTCAACACCGCCAACCGTCAGGGCAAGCGCAAGCGGACCCGGTTCGGTTACGGCAAGCGCAAGGACACCAAGCGCGCGCTCGTGACCCTGTCGGCCGACAGCAAGCCCATCGAGATCTTCGGAGGGCCGGTCGCGTAGGCGGCCGGGTCTCGAGAGATAGAGGACGAGAAGACTCATGGCAATTCGTAAGTACAAGCCGACAACCCCGGGTCGGCGCGGCGCGAGTGTCTCGGACTTCGCCGAGATCACCCGCTCGACGCCCGAGAAGTCGCTGGTTCGCCCGCTGCACGGCCGCGGTGGTCGCAACGCGCACGGCCGCATCACCACCCGTCACAAGGGTGGCGGACACAAGCGTGCCTACCGCCTGATCGACTTCCGCCGCAACGACAAGGACGGCATCCCGGCCAAGGTCGCTCACATCGAGTACGACCCCAACCGCACCGCCCGCATCGCGCTGCTGCACTACGTGGACGGCGAGAAGCGCTACATCATCGCCCCCAAGGGCCTGGTGCAGGGCGCCCCGGTCGAGTCCGGCCCGCAGGCCGACATCAAGCCCGGCAACAACCTGCCGCTGCGCAACATCCCGACCGGTACCACCATCCACGCGGTGGAACTGCGTCCGGGCGGCGGCGCCAAGATGGCCCGCTCCGCCGGCGCCAGCATCCAGCTGCTCGGTAAGGAAGGCACCTACGCCACCCTGCGTATGCCCTCCGGTGAGATCCGTCGCGTCGACGTGCGCTGCCGCGCCACCGTCGGCGAGGTCGGCAACGCCGAGCAGTCGAACATCAACTGGGGCAAGGCCGGCCGCATGCGCTGGAAGGGCAAGCGCCCGACCGTCCGTGGTGTGGTCATGAACCCGGTCGACCACCCGCACGGCGGTGGTGAGGGCAAGACCTCGGGTGGTCGCCACCCGGTCAGCCCGTGGGGCAAGCCCGAGGGCCGCACCCGCAAGAACAAGGCGTCCGACAAGCTCATCGTCCGTCGTCGCCGTACCGGCAAGAAGCGCTAGTCAAGGAGGGAGTTAGAGAATGCCACGCAGCCTCAAGAAGGGCCCGTTCGTCGACGACCACCTCCTGGCGAAGGTCGATACGCAGAACGAAAAGGGCACCAAGCAGGTCATCAAGACCTGGTCGCGCCGTTCCACCATTCTGCCCGACTTCATCGGTCACACGTTCGCCGTCCACGACGGTCGCAAGCACGTGCCGGTGTTCGTCTCGGAGTCGATGGTCGGCCACAAGCTCGGCGAGTTCGCGCCGACCCGTACGTTCAAGGGCCACATCAAGGACGACCGGAAGAGCAAGCGCCGATGAGCAACGCGAAGAGCTCGGCACAGCTGAGCACCGAAACACCCGCAAACAGCGCTCGGGCTGTTGCGCGCCACGTGCGCGTGACCCCGATGAAGGCGCGCCGCGTCGTCGACATCGTCCGGGGCAAGTCCGTGGACGAGGCTCTGTCGATCCTGAAGTTCGCACCGCAGGCCGCGGCCGAGCCGGTCGCCAAGGTGATCGCGAGCGCCGCCGCGAACGCGCAGAACAACCTCGACCTCGACCCGAGCACGCTTGTCGTCGCGACGGCGTACGTCGACGAGGGCGCGACCCTCAAGCGGTTCCAGCCGCGCGCCCAGGGCCGTGCATTCCGCATCCGCAAGCGGACGAGCCACATCACCGTGATCGTCGAGAGCAAGGCGCCTGCGTCTGCTGGAAACCGTAACCGCCGGAAGGGAGCTCAGTAGTGGGCCAGAAGATCAACCCGCACGGCTTCCGTCTGGGCATCACCACCGACTGGAAGTCGCGCTGGTACGCCGACAAGCAGTACGCGGAGTACGTGAAGGAAGACGTCGCGATCCGCAAGTTCCTGGCCACCGGCCTCGAGCGTGCCGGCATCGCCAAGGTCGAGATCGAGCGCACCCGCGACCGTGTGCGTGTGGACATCCACACCGCGCGTCCGGGCATCGTCATCGGCCGCCGCGGGGCCGAGGCCGATCGCATCCGCGCCGAGCTCGAGAAGCTGACCGGCAAGCAGGTTCAGCTGAACATCCTCGAGGTCAAGAACGCCGAGTCCGAGGCTCAGCTGGTGGCGCAGGGCGTCGCCGAGCAGCTCTCGAACCGCGTCGCGTTCCGTCGCGCCATGCGCAAGGCCATCCAGTCGGCCATGCGCCAGCCCAACGTCAAGGGCATCCGGGTGCAGTGCTCGGGCCGCCTCGGCGGCGCCGAGATGTCCCGCTCGGAGTTCTACCGCGAGGGCCGGGTCCCGCTGCACACGCTGCGCGCGGACATCGACTACGGCCTGTACGAGGCGAAGACCACCTTCGGCCGCATCGGCGTGAAGGTCTGGATCTACAAGGGCGACATCGTCGGTGGCCGTCGTGAGCTGGCCGCTGCGGCCGCCGCCCCGGCCGACCGCCCCCGTCGCGAGCGTCCGAGCCGTCCCCGTCGCTCCGGTGCCTCGGGCACCACCGCGACGAGCACCGACGCCGGCCGCGCCGCCTCCGCCGATGCACCCGCTCCGACCGAGAATCAGGAGGGCTGACGCATGTTGATCCCACGGCGGGTCAAGCACCGCAAGCAGCACCACCCGAGCCGCTCGGGTGCCGCCAAGGGTGGGACCCAGGTGACCTTCGGTGACTACGGCATCCAGGCTCTCGAGCCGGCCTACATCACCAACCGGCAGATCGAGTCCGCTCGTATCGCCATGACCCGGCACATCAAGCGTGGCGGCAAGATCTGGATCAACATCTTCCCGGATCGCCCCCTCACCAAGAAGCCGGCCGAGACCCGCATGGGTTCCGGTAAGGGCTCGCCCGAGTGGTGGGTCGCGAACGTCAAGCCCGGACGGGTGATGTTCGAGATGAGCTACCCGAACGAGGAGATTGCCCGCGAGGCCCTTCGGCGCGCGATGCACAAGCTCCCGTGCAAGTGCAGGATCGTGACGAGGGAGGAGCAGTTCTGATGGCTACCGGAACCCCCGCCACAGAGCTCCGCGAGCTGACCGAGGAAGAGCTGGTCACCAAGCTCCGCGAAGCGAAGGAAGAGCTGTTCAACCTTCGTTTCCAGATGGCCACCGGCCAGCTGGACAACAACCGCCGGCTGCGCGTCGTGCGCAACGAGATCGCTCGCATCTACACGGTGCTGCGTGAGCGCGAGCTCGGCCTGGCCTCCGGCCCGGATGCGGGTGACGCGGCATGAGTGAGGAAAAGGCAGTGACCCAGAAGGAAGAGCGCGCCAGCCGCAAGGTCCGCATCGGCTACGTCGTCTCCGACAAGATGGAGAAGACGATCGTGGTCGAGCTCGAGGACCGGGTGAAGCACCCGCTGTACGGCAAGATCATCCGCCGTACCACCAAGGTGAAGGCGCACGACGAGAACGGCGTGGCCGGCATCGGCGACCGCGTGCAGCTGATGGAGACCCGTCCGCTGTCCGCGACCAAGCGGTGGCGTCTGGTCGAGGTGCTCGAGAAGGCCAAGTAAGGCCTCCTCCACCCCCCGCCGCGGGGGTGACGAAGGGACCCAGTACGATGGTGGGGTTGTCTCGAGCGGCCTGCTTCAGGCAGCGCCGGGACAGCCCCACCTTCGTGGGTACGGACCGTGCACGTCGGGTCGGAAATCCGCCGTGCAGACAGAAAAGGGTGCGCGCACCCGGATCTGTCGAATTCAGCCAGGTCAAGGAGAAGTAAGTGATCCAGCAGGAGTCGCGACTGCGCGTCGCCGACAACACGGGTGCCAAGGAGATTCTCTGCATCCGCGTTCTCGGTGGCTCGTCCCGTCGCTACGCCGGTATCGGTGACATCATCGTCGCCACCGTGAAGGACGCGATCCCCGGTGGCAACGTCAAGCGTGGTGACGTCGTCAAGGCTGTCGTCGTGCGCACCTCCAAGGAGCGCCGCCGGCCGGACGGCTCGTACATCAAGTTCGACGAGAACGCCGCTGTCATCATCAAGGGTGACAACGACCCGCGCGGCACCCGCATCTTCGGCCCCGTCGGCCGTGAGCTGCGCGACAAGCGGTTCATGAAGATCGTCTCGCTCGCTCCGGAGGTGCTGTGATGAAGGTGCACAAGGGCGACACCGTGCTCGTCATCTCGGGCAAGGACAAGGGTGCCAAGGGCAAGGTCATCGCGGCCTACCCGAAGGAGAACCGGGTCCTCGTCGAGGGCGTGAACCGGATCAAGAAGCACACGGCGGTCTCGGCCAACGAGCGCGGCGCCTCCTCCGGGGGCATCGTGACGCAGGAGGCCCCGATCCACGTTTCCAACGTCGCTGTCATCGACTCGGACGGCAACCCCACCCGGGTGGGCTACCGGACCGACGAGGAAACCGGCAAGCGCGTTCGGATTTCCCGGAAGAACGGGAAGGACATCTGACATGACCACCACCGAGAACAAGACCGCACCGCGTCTGAAGACCCGGTACCGCGAGGAGATCCGCGACGCGCTGAACGCGGAGTTCGACTACGCGAACGTCATGCAGATCCCCGGCGTCGTGAAGGTCGTCGTCAACATGGGTGTCGGTGACGCCGCCCGCGACGCGAAGCTGATCAACGGCGCCGTCGCCGACCTGGCCCTGATCACCGGCCAGAAGCCGGAGATCCGCAAGGCCCGCAAGTCGATCGCGCAGTTCAAGCTCCGTGAGGGCATGCCGATCGGTGCGCGCGTCACGCTGCGCGGCGACCGCATGTGGGAGTTCCTGGACCGCCTGGTCTCCATCGCGCTGCCCCGTATCCGGGACTTCCGTGGCCTCAACGGCAATCAGTTCGACGGCAACGGCAACTACACGTTCGGCCTGAACGAGCAGTCGATGTTCCACGAGATCGACGTGGACAAGATCGATCGCCCGCGCGGCATGGACATCACCGTCGTCACGACCGCCACCAACAACGAAGAAGGCCGTGCCCTGCTGAAGCACCTCGGCTTCCCGTTCAAGGAGAACTGAGCCCATGGCTAAGAAGGCACTGGTCAACAAGGCCAACAAGAAGCCGAAGTTCGCGGTGCGCGCCTACACCCGCTGCCAGCGTTGCGGGCGCCCCCACGCGGTGTTCCGCAAGTTCGGTCTCTGCCGCGTCTGCCTCCGTGAGATGGCACACCGCGGTGAGCTTCCCGGAGTTCACAAGAGCTCCTGGTGACGTGAACGGTGGGTGACCGCAGGGTCACCCACCGTCACTACTGTCAGGGGCCGGTCGCATCCGCGTCCGGTCCGCATGAAACCAAGTTCGTCGTAGGCCCACGGCCGGCGCACCGGTGATTCGTCACCACTGCCGGTGTTGCATGGGAACCGCAACGAGAAAGGTGAACAGGTCAGCCATGACCATGACCGACCCCATCGCAGACTTCTTGACGCGTCTGCGCAACGCCAACACGGCGTACCACGACGAGGTGAAGCTTCCCCACTCGAAGATCAAGGCGAACATCGCCGAGATCCTCAAGCGTGAGGGCTACATCGCCGACTTCCGCACCGAGGATGCCGAGGTGGGCAAGACCCTCGTCGTCGACCTCAAGTACGGCCCTTCCCGTGAGCGCAGCCTCGCCGGTGTGCGCCGCGTGTCGAAGCCCGGCCTGCGCGTGTACGCGAAATCCACCAACCTGCCCAAGGTCCTGGGCGGCCTCGGCGTGGCGATCATCTCCACGTCCTCCGGCCTGCTCACCGATCGCCAGGCGGCCAAGCAGGGAGTGGGCGGGGAAGTCCTCGCCTACGTCTGGTAAGGGAGGCCACCACAATGTCGCGTATTGGAAAGCTTCCGGTCACCGTCCCCTCGGGTGTCGAGGTGACCATCGACGGCCAGGACGTCGCAGTGAAGGGCCCCAAGGGCAACCTCTCGCTGACCATCGCCGAGCCGATCACCATCGCCAAGGGTGAGGACGGCGCGCTCAACGTGAGCCGTCCGAACGACGAGCGCCGCAGCCGTGCGCTGCACGGCCTGTCGCGCACCCTCGTGCAGAACCTCATCGACGGTGTCACCCAGGGGTACACCACGAAGATGGAGATCCACGGCGTCGGTTACCGCGTCGCGCTCAAGGGCAAGGACCTCGAGTTCTCGCTCGGCTACAGCCACCCGGTCCCGATCGAGGCCCCCGAGGGCATCACGTTCGCGGTCGAGTCGCCGACGAAGTTCTCGATCTCGGGCATCGACAAGCAGAAGGTCGGCCAGATCGCGGCCAACATCCGCCGGCTGCGCAAGTCCGACCCGTACAAGGGCAAGGGCATCCGCTACGAGGGCGAGCAGGTGCGCCGCAAGGTCGGAAAGACGGGTAAGTGATCATGAGCCAGACCGAGAACCAGAAGGCCAAGCGGATTCCGCTCGGCAAGGACGCGTCCACCCGGCGTCGGCTGTCGAAGCAGCGTCGGCACTTCCGTCTGCGCAAGAAGGTCGCCGGAACCGCCGAGCGTCCCCGTCTCGTCGTGAACCGGTCCTCGCGCCACATCCACGCCCAGCTGGTGGACGACCTGACGGGCACCACCCTGGCGGCGGCCTCGACCGTCGAGCCGGACGTGCGTGCGGTCGAGGGCGACAAGAAGGCGCGCGGCGCCAAGGTCGGTCAGCTGCTCGCCGAGCGTGCCAAGGCTGCCGGCGTGGAGGCCGTGGTCTTTGACCGCGGCGGCCACACCTACAGCGGCCGGATCGCGGCCCTCGCAGACGCGGCTCGCGAAAGCGGGTTGAAGTTCTGATGACCATCTCTTCGAACGGAAGGAACGCCTGATGCCGGGACGTCAGCGGCGTGACGGCGGCAACGGCCCCGCCGGACAGAATGGCCCCAACACCGGGGACCAGCGTGGTGGTCGCGACCGCCGCGATCGTGACTCGCGTGGCGGCGGTGCCGCTGAGAAGTCGAACTACATCGAGCGTGTCGTCTCGATCAACCGTGTGTCGAAGGTCGTCAAGGGCGGCCGTCGCTTCAGCTTCACCGCGCTGGTGATCGTGGGCGACGGCAACGGCCTGGTCGGCGTCGGCTACGGCAAGGCCAAGGAAGTTCCCGCGGCCATCCAGAAGGGTGTCGAGGAAGCGCGCAAGGGCTTCTTCCGCGTCCCGCTCATCGGCTCCACTGTCACCCACCCGGTGCAGGGTGAGGCCGCGGCGGGTGTCGTCATGCTGCGTCCGGCCTCGCCGGGTACCGGTGTGATCGCCGGTGGCGCGGTGCGTGCCGTGCTCGAATGCGCGGGCATCCACGACATCCTGTCGAAGTCGCTCGGTAGCGACAACGCCATCAACGTCGTGCACGCCACCGTGGCCGCCCTCAAGCAGCTGCAGCGCCCCGAGGAAGTCGCGGCTCGCCGCGGTCTGCCCCTCGAGGACGTCGCACCTGCGGGCATGCTGCGCGCCCGGGCACAGGCTGCTGGGAGCGTGAAGTAATGGCAGAGCTGAAGATCACGCAGGTCAAGAGCACCATCGGCGCCAAGTCGAACCAGCGCGACAGCCTGCGCACCCTCGGTCTGCGGAAGATCCGCCAGTCCGTGGTCCGCGAGGACAACGCGCAGAACCGCGGCTTGATCAACGTGGTGCGTCACCTCGTCGTTGTCGAGGAAGTCACTGCTGAGGAGGCCTCCAAGTGACCATCAAGCTGCACCACCTGCGCCCGGCCCCGGGCGCGAAGACGGACAAGACCCGCGTCGGCCGCGGTGAGGGTTCGAAGGGCAAGACCGCCGGTCGCGGTACGAAGGGCACCAAGGCGCGCAAGAACGTCTCGGCGGCCTTCGAGGGTGGCCAGATGCCGCTGCACATGCGGCTGCCGAAGCTCAAGGGCTTCAAGAACGCCTTCCGCACCGAATACCAGGTCGTCAATGTCGGCGACATCGCCCGCCTGTTCCCCGAGGGTGGCCAGGTCGGCGTCGACGAGCTCGTCGCCAAGGGCGCGGTTCGCAAGAACCAGCTCGTGAAGGTCCTCGGCGAGGGCGAGCTCACGGTTGCCGTGCAGGTGACCGCGAACAAGTTCTCCGGTTCCGCCAAGGAGAAGATCGCCGCTGCCGGCGGCACCGCGACCGAACTGGCCTGACCGGTTCGCTCGTGCGTGACGCACAGCTCGAGAACGGCCGCACTGCAGCACGTCCCGCAGTGCGGCCGTTCGGCGTGCGCACCCCACCGCATGCCGCGCGGCGGAGCACATCCGCCGCGCGTGCGAGCCGCCCCGACCCGGCGCCACGGCACCGGTCCGGGGCGCGCTGCTAGAGTTCAAGAGTTGTCGACCGTCGGACCCCGCGCGTCGATCCACAGTCTCCCGTTTCGCCCTGCCAGGAGGATCTTTGCTTTCCGCCTTCGTCTCGGCCCTCAGGACCCCGGACCTGAGGCGGAAGATCCTCGTCGCGCTCGGGTTGGTGGCCCTGTACCGCCTCGGCGCGACGTTGCCGTCTCCGGGCGTCGACTACGGCAATGTGCGCGCCTGCATCGATCAGCTCAGCGGCGGCGACTCCGCCGGGATCTACTCGCTGATCAATCTGTTCTCCGGTGGCGCGCTGCTACAGCTGTCGGTGTTCGCGATCGGCATCATGCCGTTCATCACCGCGAGCATCATCGTCCAGCTGCTGACGGTGGTCATTCCACGATTCGAGGAACTCCGCAAGGAGGGCCAGGCCGGCCAGGCCAAGATGACGCAGTACACGCGGTACCTCGCGGTGGCGCTCGCCGTGCTGCAGTCCACCGGCATCGTCGCCCTCGCGGCCCGCGGTCAGCTGCTGCAGGGCTGTACCGAACCGATCCTGGCCGACGACAGCATCTTCGGCATGGTCGTGATCGTGCTGGTCATGACGGCCGGTGCGGCACTCGTCATGTGGTTCGGTGAGCTCATCACCGAGCGCGGCGTCGGCAACGGCATGTCGATCCTGATCTTCTCCGGCATCGCCTCGCGGCTGCCGGCCGAGGGCCGCACCATCCTCGAGTCCCGCGGTGGCCTGGTCTTCGCCATCGTCCTCGTCGTCGCGCTGGTGGTCATCACCGGCGTGGTGTTCGTCGAGCAGGGCCAGCGCCGGATCCCGGTGCAGTACGCCAAGCGCATGGTGGGCCGGCGCATGTACGGCGGTTCCTCGACCTACCTGCCCCTGAAGGTCAACCAGGCCGGCATCATCCCGGTGATCTTCGCGTCCTCGTTGCTGTACCTGCCGAACCTCATCGCCCAGCTGACCGGAGCCACCTCGGCCACCGACCCGAGCTGGTGGCAGCGGATCATCAACGAATACCTGGTGAATCCGAACAACCCCGTTTACATCGCGATCTACTTCTCGCTGATCGTCTTCTTCGTCTTCTTCTACGTCGCCATCACCTTCAACCCGGAGGAACGGGCCGACGAGATGAAGAAGTACGGCGGATTCATCCCCGGCATCCGGCCGGGACGCCCCACTGCCGAGTACCTCAGCTACGTCCTCAACCGCATCACGGTTCCAGGTTCGCTGTACCTGGGTCTCATCGCGACGCTGCCCAACTTCTTCCTCTCGGGCAGCCAGACCGCCACCAGCATCTTCGGCGGCGCCGCGGTGCTCATTCTCGTCAGTGTCGCGCTGGACACTGTCAAGCAGATCGAAAGTCAACTCATGCAGCGCAACTACGAAGGGTTCCTCAAGTGAGACTTGTACTCCTCGGTCCGCCCGGTGCCGGCAAGGGCACGCAGGCCGCCATCCTGTCGGAGAAGCTCGGCGTCCCCGCAATCTCCACCGGGGATCTGTTCCGGGCCAACATCGGGCAGGGCACCCCGCTCGGCCTCGAAGCCAAGAAGTACATCGACGCCGGGGAGCTCGTGCCCGCCGAGATCACCAACAACATGGTGCGCGCCCGCCTCGCCGAGCCCGACGCCGCCAACGGCTTCCTGCTCGACGGCTTCCCCCGCAGCGTGGAGCAGGCCCGCGAACTCGAGGCCATCCTGAAGGATCTCGACACCCAACTCGACGGGGTCCTGTCCTTCGACATCGACGAGGACGTGGTGGTGGAGCGGATGCTCGCCCGCGGCCGCGCCGACGACACCGAGGACGTCATCCGCAACCGGCTCCGGGTCTACCGCGAGGAGACCGCGCCGCTGCTCGACTACTACGCCGATTCGCTCGTCACGGTCGACGCCGTCGGCGAGGTCGACGAGATCAACGCGCGCGCCCTCGCGGCCCTCGGCAAGTAAGGACGCAGGAGCAAGAAGATGGGTTTCGGGCGCAAGCGCAAGGTGGTTCCGTTCCGCACCGCCGGCGAACTCGATGCGATGGCGGCGGCGGGTGCCGTCGTCGGCGCCGCTCTCGTGGCGGTACGGAAGGCGGCGAAGCCGGGCGTGAGCACCCTGGAACTGGACCAGGTGGCGGAGGCGGTCATCCGCGATGCGGGGGCCGTCCCCTCCTTCCTGGGCTACCACGGGTTCACCGGCTCGATCTGTTCGTCGGTGAACGACCGCGTGGTGCACGGCATCCCCTCGGCGACGGAGATCCTCGCCGAGGGCGATCTCGTGTCGATCGACTGCGGCGCGATTCTCGACGGCTGGCACGGCGACTCGGCGTGGACCTTCGGAGTCGGTGAGCTCTCCGCCGCCGACGCCGACCTCAGCGATGCGACGCGGCTGTCGATGGAGGCGGGGATTGCGGCGATGCTGCCGGACAACCGGCTCACCGACGTCTCGCACGCCATCGAGCTGGGTACCCGCGCCGCGGAGTCGGCGCACGGCCGGAGCTACGGCATCGTCGACGGCTACGGCGGCCACGCCATCGGCCGCGAGATGCACATGGATCCGTTCCTGCCGAACGAGGGCGCGCCCGGCAAGGGCCCCCGTCTCGTGGTGGGATCGGTGCTCGCCATCGAGCCGATGCTGACCCTCGGCACCTACGAGACCGAGGTGCTCGGCGACAAGTGGACCGTCGTCACGACCGACGGCAGCCGCGCCGCGCACTGGGAGCACACCGTCGCGGTGACCGAGGACGGTCCGCGCATCCTGACCCCGCGCCCGGAGTAGCGGCGGTGGCGGCGAGCGAATGTATCGCTCGCCGCCGTGAAGGAGCTGAACGATACATTCGCTCGGGCCGCGGGCTCCGCCGGTTCACGCCTCGAGCAGGAGGGTGACCGGGCCGTCGTTCACCAGGCTCACCTCCATGTGCTCCCCGAAGACGCCGGTCTGCACGTCGGCGCCCAGGCCGCGCAGCGCCGTCGTGAACTCGTCCACCAGGGGTTCGGCCACCGCGCGTGGCGCGGCCGCCGACCACGACGGACGCCGGCTCCTGCGGGTGTCGGCCATGAGCGTGAACTGGCTGACGACGAGGATCGGTGCGGCCAGATCGGACGCGGACTTCTCGTCCTCGAGAATCCGCAACGTCCACACCTTCCGGGCGAGCGTGGCGGCCTTCGCCGCGTCGTCGTCGTGGGTCACGCCGACGAGCACGAGCAGCCCGTGACCGCCGGCCCGGGGCGAGATGCGGGCGACCTCGCGCCCGTCGACCGCGACCGCGGCACCCGTCACCCGCTGAACCAACGCCCGCACGGCTGTCCTCCTCGCATCTCGGCATTTGGCCCCGGTGGGAAAGTTCCCGTAACATAGATCGATGGTGCGCCCTGCGCGCCGGCCCGCGGTTGTCCGCAGGCCGGTCACGTCGAGCGTCACGGTAACGGAAACCGATGCAACCACACGCCGAACAACACGGATCGCGGAGGATATGGCCAAGAAAGACGGAGCCATCGAGGTCGAGGGTCGCGTGATCGAGCCGCTGCCCAATGCGATGTTTCGCATTGAGCTCGAGAACGGTCACAAGGTCCTGGCTCACATCAGCGGCAAGATGCGTCAGCACTACATTCGCATCCTGCCCGAGGACCGGGTTGTCGTGGAGCTCTCGCCCTACGACCTGTCGCGTGGGCGCATCGTCTACCGCTACAAGTAAGAGCTTCCCCGGCCGCACGGTCGGGGAGAACCATGTCTGCGGCATGCCTCGTGCTCTGCCGCAGGCGTACACACAGGAGATCAGACGCACCGTGAAGGTTCAGCCGAGCGTCAAGAAGATCTGCGAGAAGTGCAAGGTGATCCGCCGTAACGGCCGGGTCATGGTGATCTGCGAGAACCTGCGCCACAAGCAGCGCCAGGGCTAGACCACCCGCTCTTCGAAAGATCGGCTTGGCAACAAGCTAGAGAAGACCTTCCAGCACCAGTCGTTCGGTCACGATTCCCGATTCGTCGGGGAGCCGCGCGATACACCCCCGGTTCGGAGGCCGGGGCCCCACTGTGTTTCGGACTACCGGCGTTCCGGCTTCGGCCGGGCCGCGGGACCACACAGTTTCACGACGCAGGGGACGGGCTGGGAGCAGACCTCCGCACACCGAATAGGAATGCCACATGGCACGTCTCGCAGGTGTCGATCTTCCCCGCGAAAAGCGGATGGAGATCGCACTGACCTACATCTACGGCATCGGCCGTACCCGCTCGAAGGAGATCCTCGAGGCCACCGGCGTGAGCCCGGATCTGCGCAGCAAGGACCTCTCCGACGAGGATCTCGCCAAGCTGCGCGAGTTCATCGAGGAGACCTACAAGGTCGAGGGTGACCTCCGCCGCGAGGTCCAGGCGGACATCCGTCGCAAGATCGAGATCGGCTGCTACCAGGGCCTGCGACACCGTCGTGGTCTGCCCGTGCGTGGACAGCGCACCAAGACCAACGCCCGCACCCGCAAGGGTCCGAAGCGCACCGTCGCAGGAAAGAAGAAGTAATGCCTCCCAAGTCACGCAGCACCGGTCCGAAGAAGACCCAGAAGGCGCGCCGCAGGGACAAGAAGAACGTCCCGCACGGTGCCGCTCACATCAAGAGCACCTTCAACAACACGATCGTGTCCATCACGGACCCGAACGGCAACGTCATCTCCTGGGCGTCCTCCGGCCACGTCGGCTTCAAGGGTTCGCGCAAGTCGACCCCGTTCGCCGCGCAGCTCGCCGCCGAGAACGCTGCCCGCAAGGCGCAGGAGCACGGTGTCAAGAAGGTCGACGTCTTCGTGAAGGGCCCGGGCTCGGGCCGCGAGACGGCGATCCGCTCCCTCCAGGCCGCGGGCCTCGAGGTCGGCACCATCTCCGACGTCACCCCCCAGCCGCACAACGGCTGCCGTCCGCCCAAGCGGCGTCGCGTCTAACGGGAAAGGAAGGTTTGAATCATGGCTCGCTATACCGGTCCCGTTACCCGTAAGTCGCGTCGTCTGCGCGTCGACCTCGTCGGAGGCGACCAGGCGTTCGAGCGTCGCCCCTACCCGCCCGGCCAGCACGGCCGCGCGCGGATCAAGGAGAGCGAATACCTGCTCCAGCTGCAGGAGAAGCAGAAGGCCCGCTTCTCCTACGGCGTGATGGAGAAGCAGTTCCGTCGTTACTACGAGGAGGCCGCCGGCCGTCCCGGCAAGACCGGTGAGGTCCTGCTGGTCATCCTCGAGTCGCGTCTGGACAACGTCGTCTACCGCGCCGGTCTCGCCCGGACCCGCCGTCAGGCCCGCCAGCTGGTGAGCCACGGCCACTTCCTGGTGAACGGCAAGAAGGTCGACATCCCGAGCTACCGCGTCTCGCAGTACGACATCATCGACGTCCGCGAGAAGTCGCTGGGCACGCTGCCCTTCCAGGTGGCCCGTGAGACCCAGGGTGACCGCCCGATCCCGGGTTGGCTGCAGGTCGTCGGCCCGCGTCTGCGGGTGCTGGTCCACCAGCTCCCCGAGCGCGCGCAGATCGACATCCCGCTGCAGGAACAGCTGATCGTCGAGTACTACTCGAAGTAAGGCGCTTCGCGCCGTGGTGTCCTTCCGGTCCTCCCGAGGTCCGGGGGGACACCACACCCCGACCAGGGCGTCATATGGCGGACGCCCACAAGGAGGCACTCCATGCTCATCTCGCAGCGACCCACCCTCAGCGAAGAGGTCATCGCCGACGACCGCTCGAAGTTCGTCATCGAACCCCTCGAGCCCGGTTTCGGGTACACCCTCGGCAACTCGCTTCGTCGCACCCTGCTGTCCTCGATTCCGGGCGCGGCCGTCACCAGCATTCGCATCGACGGCGTGCTCCACGAGTTCACCACGGTCCCCGGGGTCAAGGAGGATGTCACCGACATCATCCTGAACCTCAAGGGCCTCGTGGTCAGCTCGGAAGAGGACGAGCCGGTCACCATGTACGTCCGCAAGCAGGGCCCCGGCACCGTGACCGCGGGCGACATCGTGCCCCCGGCCGGTGTCACCGTCCACAACCCGGACCTGCACATCGCCACCCTGAACGACAAGGGCAAGCTGGAGATCGAGCTCGTCGTCGAGCGCGGCCGCGGCTACGTCCCCGCTGTTCAGAACAAGGCATCCGGCGCCGAGATCGGCCGCATCCCGGTCGACTCGATCTATTCGCCGGTGCTCAAGGTGACCTACAAGGTGGAGGCGACCCGCGTCGAGCAGCGCACCGACTTCGATCGGTTGATTCTCGACGTGGAGACCAAGAACTCGATCACCGCGCGGGACGCGCTCGCCTCGGCGGGCAAGACCCTGGTGGAGCTCTTCGGTCTGGC
This sequence comes from Rhodococcus sp. M8, assembly GCF_015654185.1. Taxonomy (NCBI): domain Bacteria; kingdom Bacillati; phylum Actinomycetota; class Actinomycetes; order Mycobacteriales; family Nocardiaceae; genus Rhodococcus; species Rhodococcus sp. M8. The sequence goes on along the minus strand of NZ_CP064065.1, from coordinate 1,725,751 downwards.
CCGTGAGCTGAACGTCGAAGCAGAAGGCATCGAGATCGGTCCCTCGCCCGCCGAGGCCGACCACATCGCCTCCTTCGGACTCCCCATCGAGGACCTCGACCTGACGGTCCGGTCCTACAACTGCCTCAAGCGCGAGGGTGTGCACACCGTCGGTGAGCTCGTGGCACGCACGGAGTCCGATCTGCTCGACATCCGCAACTTCGGTCAGAAGTCCATCGACGAGGTGAAGGTCAAGCTGCACTCGCTCGGCCTCTCCCTCAAGGACAGCCCCGCGTCCTTCGACCCGAGCACCGTCGCCGGCTACGACGCCGCGACCGGTACCTGGAGCGACACGGACGCCGGTTCCTTCGGCGACGCCGAGGGGAACGAGGACTACGCCGAGACCGAGCAGCTGTAGCAGCTCACGGTCCGTTACTAGGAGATTCATCATGCCCAAGCCCAAGAAGGGTGCCCGCTTCGGCGGGTCGGCCTCGCACCAGAAGGCGCTGATGGCCAACCTGGCCACCGCGCTCTTCGAGCACGGCCGCATCACCACCACCGAGGCCAAGGCCAAGGCCCTGCGGCCCTACGCCGAGAAGCTCGTCACGCACGCGAAGGCCGGCACGCTGGCCAACCGTCGTGAGGTGCTGAAGGTCATCCGCAACAAGGACGTCGTCCACACGCTGTTCGCGGAGATCGGCCCGTTCTACGAGGACCGCAACGGCGGCTACACCCGCATCGTCAAGACGATGCCGCGCAAGGGTGACAACGCTCCCATGGCGATCATCGAGCTCGTCAAGGAGAAGACGGTCACGTCCGAGGCCGACCGCGCCCGGCGCGTCGCCGCCTCGCAGAGCGCGCCGGCCACCGAGGCCCCGGCCGAGGAGAATGTGGTCGAGGCCGTCGAGGCCGACGCCACCGACGCGCAGGTCGAGAACGCGGACGCCGTCGTCGACGCGATCGAGGACGAGAACGCCACCGCGGCCGACGCCAAGGACGCCGACGAGGCCAAGAAGGACTAGTCCACTTGGTTTCGGCATCCGCTGAAGCGAACGAGCCCGTCGCCCCCCACGGGGGCGGCGGGCCCGTTGCTTTCGAGAACCCTTCCGCCGCCGCCGTGGACACCACCCGGCTGCGGCTCGACATCGCCTACGACGGCACCGACTTCTCCGGCTGGGCGCGTCAGCCCGGACGGCGGACGGTGTGCGGGGAGATCGAGGAGAAGCTCGGTGCGATCGTGCGCGCGCCGGTGCAGCTCACCGTCGCCGGCCGCACCGACGCCGGGGTGCACGCCTCCGGTCAGGTCGCGCACGTCGACGTCCCCACCGCCGCGATTCCGGACGACCTCGTCCGCCTGGTGCGCCGTCTCGCCCGGTTCCTGCCCCGCGACGTCCGCATCACCGGCATCTCCGTCGCCCCGCCGCACTTCGACGCCCGCTTCTCGGCGATCCGCCGGCACTACGAGTACCGGCTCACCACCGCCGTGTACGGGGCGGACCCCCTGCGGGCCCGCGACACCGTCGCCTGGCCCAAGCCGGTGGACGTGGACGCGATGCGCGCGGCGTCGACCTCGCTGCTGGGCCTGCACGACTTCGCGGCCTTCTGCAAGCGGCGCGACGGGGCGACGACGGTCCGCGAACTGCAGCGCTTCGACTGGACGGTGTCCGGCGGTCGCGCGGCGGGCGCCGGTCCGGACGTCGGCGTGATCCTCACCGCGCACGTGAGCGCGGACGCGTTCTGCTGGTCGATGGTGCGCAGCCTCGTCGGCGCGGCGCTGGCCGTGGGGGAGGGGCGGCGCAGTGTCGAATGGATGACCGCACTGCTCGACGAACGGGAGCGTGCCGCGGCGGTGGCCGTGGCCCCGGCGCACGGGCTCAGTCTCGTCGGCGTCGACTATCCCGCCGACGACGACCTCGCGGCGCGCAACGCGGCCACCCGCGAGATGCGCGGGCCCATCCGCCCCGGCTGCTGCTGACCTGCGGCCGGGCCGGCCGGTGATATGTTCCGACGAGCACGTCCCCCGGCCGGCCCGGCCGGGGGATCGGCGTGTGAGAGGGAGGCACCCATTGCTCGACTTGCCCGCGATCCGGCGACGGGGTGCGACGGTGGCGGTGGCACTGCTCGCCGCGACGTCGCTGCTGACGGCACCGGCGCTCGCCCAGCCGGCTGCGGATGCGGACCCGGCCGGTGCCTACGTCGATCACGTGGAGGAGCGGACCGCGCGCGACTGGGTGCTGCACGTGTACTCGCCGTCCATGGACCGGGTGATCCCGGTCGAGGTGATCCGGCCCGCGGACACCTCCGCGGCGCGACCGACGTTCTACCTGCTCAACGGCGCCGGTGGGGGTGAGGACGCCGCCAACTGGCGGGACCAGACGGACGTCCGCGAGTTCTTCGACGGCAAGAACGTCAACGTCGTCACTCCCGTGGGCGGCGCCTTCGCGTACTACACGGACTGGATCCGCGACGACCCGAAGCTCGGCCGGCACCGGTGGGCGACGTTCCTGACGTCGGAGTTGCCGCCGGTCGTCGACGCGGTGCTGGGCGCCGACGGCCGCAACGCCGTCGCGGGGATGTCGATGTCGGGCAGCTCGGTGCTGGCCCTCGCCCAGCAGTCGCCGGGGCTGTACGAGGCGGTGGCGTCCTACAGCGGGTGTGCACAGACGAGCAGCGACCCGGGGCGCAGCTACGTGGAGGCCGTCGTCACCCTCGGCGGCGGCGACGTCGAGAACATGTGGGGGCCGATCGGCGGACCGGGGTGGATCGCCAACGATGCGGCGTTGAACGCGGAGAAGTTGCGCGGCACGACGCTGTACATCTCGTCCGGCGGCGGTCTGCCCGGCCCGCACGAGGCGGCGTTGGGCGGGCAGGTGGATCCGGTCGACCTGGTCGTCCTCGGATCCATCGAGGCGGCCACGGCCCAGTGCACCGAGCGGCTGCGGCGGACCTTCGACGAACTCGGGATCGAGGCGACCTTCAGCACGGGCGCGCAGGGCACGCACTCGTGGGGTTACTGGCAGGACGCGCTGCACGAGTCCTGGCCGATCCTCGCGGAGGCGATCGGCGCGTAGCGCGGCCCGGCCACGCGTGACGGAAACAGCAAGGGGCGAGGTCGGATGACCTCGCCCCCTTCGCTACGCGTCGAGGCGTCTCTCAGATCAGCCAGCTGAGGAAGGAGAGCACGTGGTCGATCAGGGAGCCGAGCGAGCCGAGCAGCATGGGAATTACCTCCGATGTCGATGTACAAATCCTGGACGTACGTCCAACAAGATCTAAGTACAGGCTGTCCGCTTTGCCCAGAAAATGTGACGCAGGATACCGAGGGGAACGGCGAGGGATCGGAGGTCAGTCCGCGATCATCCGGAGCAGCGCCGCCACCGCGCGGAACGGCAGCGACAGGAGCCGCAGGAACAGGACGCCGAGCTCGGCGAGTGTCGCCACCGTGTCGGCGGCGTCGGCCGCCCACTCCACCCGGTCCGCGGCTCTGCGGCCCCGCCTACGACGTCTGTCCACCGGCGCACGGTAGCAGGTGGTTCGCGAAATCTGACAGGAGGATGTTTCAGATTCCACGGCAGGAGTTATCCGGGCGGTGTCGGGGTGCGCGAGCCGCCGGGGAGGACGGCCGCGCGCCCCGACACCGCCGGGAGTGCGCGCCCCGGGGCTGCCGGGAGTTCACACCGTCAGCCGGCCAGGTGCCGCGCGATGACCAGCCGCTGGATCTGGTTCGTGCCCTCGAAGATCTGGGTGATCTTCGCGTCCCGCATGAAACGTTCGACGGGGAAGTCGCGGGTGTAGCCGTAGCCGCCGAGCACCTGCACGGCGTCGGTGGTCACCTTCATCGCCGCATCGGTCGCGACGAGCTTGGCGACCGACGCCTGCCGCGAGTAGGGCAGGCCGGCATCCTTGCGGCGCGCGGCGTCGATGTACGTCGCGCGGGCCGAGTCCACCGCGGCAGCCATGTCGGCGAGGACGAACCCGAGTCCCTGGTGGTCGATGATCTTCTTGCCGAACGCCTTGCGCTCCTTGGCGTATGCGGTGGCCTCGTCGAGCGCGGCCTGCGCGAGACCCACCGCGACGGCCGCGATGCCGAGCCGGCCCGAGTCGAGCGCGCTGAACGCGATCGGCAGGCCCTGGCCCTCGGCGCCGATGCGGCGCTCGCCGGGCACGAACGCGTCGTCGTAGTGGGCGGTGGTGGTCGGGATGGCGTGCAGACCCATCTTCTCCTCGGGCTTACCGAAGCTCAGGCCCTCGGTTCCGGCCGGCACGAGGAAGCAGGAGATGCCCTTCGAGCCGGCGTCGGAGGTCCGGGCGAACAGCGTGTAGAAGTCCGCCTTGCCGCCGTTGGTGATCCACGCCTTCGATCCGGAGATCCGGTAGCCGCCGTCCACGGCCGTCGCGCGGCAGGCCAGGGCCGCGGCATCGGACCCGGCCTGCGGCTCGGAGAGGCTGTAGGCGCCGATCGTGTCGCCGCCGAGCATGTCCGGCAGCCACTTGTTCTTCTGCTCGTCGGTGCCGTGGGTGGCCAGCGCGAAGCACGACAGCCCGTGCACGCTCACCGCGACGGCAACCGCCGCCCAGCGGGCGCCGAGCTCCTCGAGCACCTGCAGGTACACCTCGTACGGCTGGTTGCCGCCGCCGAATTCCTCCGGGTACGGCAGGCTCAGCAACCCCGCCGCGCCGAGGGCCGGGAAGACGCCCTCGGGGAACGTCTCGGTGCGCTCGTGTTCGACGACCCGCGGGGCGAGAACCTTGTCCGCGACGTCGCGGGTCAGTTCGATGAGGTCGTAGGCCTCGGGGGTGGGCAGCAGGCGCTCGACAGGCACGGCAGACTCCTCGATCGGAAATAGTACTGAGAACGATACTGCAGTACTGTATGAAGTATGACAAGGGCGGGGATCCGACGCGGCACGGCACGTCAGGCGCAGCTGTTCGACCAGCTCGTCGCCCTGTTCCTCGCCGCGGGCTTCGCCCACTTCACCCTCGACGACATCGCCGCCCGCCTGCACTGCTCGAAGTCGACGCTCTACACCCTCGCCGAGAGCAAGGACCGCCTCGTCCGCGCGGCCACCGTGCACTTCTTCCGTGGCGCCACCGAACGCGTCGAGGCCGAACTCGACGGCCACACCGGCGCCGCCGACCGCATCCGCGCCTACCTCGAAGCCGTCGGCCGGCAACTCGAACCCGCCTCCGCGCAGTTCATGGAGGACATGGCCGCCGCCCCCACCGCCCGCGAGGTCTACGAACGCAACACCCGCCTCGCCGCCGAACGCGTCCGCGACCTCATCGCCGACGGCGTCGCCGCCGGCGAACTGCGCGACGTGCACGCCGCGTTCGTCGCCGACGTCGTCGCCGCTGTCATGGTCCGCATCCAGCAGCGCCACGTCGCCGAGGCCACCGGCCTGCCGGACGCCCAGGCCTACCGCGAACTCGCTGCCCTCCTGACCCACGGCCTCACCGCCTGAGCCGCCTACCATCGGCCCATGGACGCCGAAGCCCCGATTCGTCTCGAGATCGTCGTCGCCAGCGTGCGCGCCGGACGGATCGCCCCCGTCGTCGCCGACTGGTTCGCCGCCACCGCACGGCAGCGCCCCGAGTTCGACGTCGGCGTGCTCGACCTCGCCGACACCCCGCTGCCGCAGGATCTCTCCGGCGGCCCTGAGGCCGAGGCGTTCACCCGGCGGATCGAGGCGGCCGACGCATTCGCCGTCGTCACCTCCGAGTACAACCACGGGTACCCGGCCGCCCTCAAGACCGCCATCGACACCGTCAAACGCGAATGGCGCACCAAGCCGATCGGATTCGTCTCCTACGGCGGGCTCTCCGGCGGGTTGCGCGCCGTCGAGCAACTCCGGCAGGTCGTCGTCGAGGTGCACATGGTCCCGGTCCGCGAATCGGTCAGCTTCCACCGCGTCAAGCACGCCTTCGCCGCCGACGGCACCACCACCGACGGCGCCGCGATCGACGCCGCGCAGCGCATGTTGAACCAGCTCGCCTGGTGGGCGCGGACCGTGCGCGCCGGGCGGGCCGCCCAGCCCTACCCCGGCTGACGGAGCCGGCTCAGCGCGCGGGCGCCGGCTCCGCGGCACGCGGACGGCCGATGTACGCGGCCTCGGCGTCGATGCTCACCAACGACAGCGACAGCCGTCGGCCACCCGACGCCAGCACCACCCGATCGCCGGCCGCTCCGGGCTGCAGGATCGACACGTCCGGGCGCTCGCGCGGCCACCGATCCGGGTGTGCGTGCACATGGATCGCGGTCGTCCCGGCCGGGACCGTCGCCGGCCGCACGCCGTCGTACACGATCGTGTCGAAGCCCCGATCGTCGCCGGCCAACCGCAACCGGTCCGGACCCGCCGCGGCCAGCAGGGGACGCCAGGCCAGGGCGCGATCGGTGTGGATCACCACGCGGGCGCCCGTCGCCACCGCCCGGAACACCACCTGCTGCGCCAGATACAGCTCCCCGGCGACATACACGGTGCGCACCCCCCGGTCGGTCAGGCGGACGGACACGGCCGCACCGGACTCGTCCGCGCCGAGCAGTTGCCCGCATCCCGTCACCGGCAGCGCCAGGGCGTCGACGTCGGCGAGGTGCATGGTGCGCAGCGGGATCAGATCCTCGAGCCCCACCGCGGCCGTCGGGATCGACGCCAGCAACCCGTCCAGTTCGCGGCTCCACAGCCGTCGGGTGCCCGGCATCCGGATCCTCGGCTCGGGCGTGCGGCTCGTGCCGCGCACCGACGCTCCCACCCGCACGGCTCCCGGCTCGGCGCCGGGGCGCAGCCGAACCGCGATCGTCGCCGACGACAGTGACTCGGACCAGACCCGGGTCATGATCGCCCGGTCGAGGTGCCCCGGCTCCACCACCGCGGCGCGACTGTAGCCGCCGGGAAGCCGTACTGCGCCCCGATCCTCCTCGAGCAACGCCGGATCCGCGCACCCGGCGACAGACTCCACCGCCCAGGCGATCTCTCCCGCGCCGAGGATCCTCGCGGTGTGGTGCTGCTCCGCCAACGCGCGCACGACGCGCCGCGCCGCGGCGGTCACCGCGCGCGCCGCGCCCTCCGAGCCGCCGCCACGGCGGGCCACTGCGGCCGGGCAGGCGACGGAGTCGAACCGCAGCGCGAGCCACACGGTGCACGTCGCGGCGGCGGGCAGCGGCCCGATCAGGCGCTCGTACGCCGCACCGGCGGCGGTCTCGTCGCACACCCGGCTGCCGTGCACGATGACGTCGATTCCGTCGAGGCCGACGTCGTGCGTGGCGAGGCACGCGGCGATCGCGGCCAGCGGAAGCCGGCGCAGCGGTTCGGCCCGATCTCGTGTCAGCCGGGTGAGCTCGCCGGCCGTCGGTACCAGCTCGACCACCGCCACGACGGCGGTGCCGTCCCAGCACACCCCGACCGGTCGATCGTCGCCCGCCGCGACGTCGACGATCACCGGGCCGGACCGCAGCGAACGGCGCCGGAACCGCCACCACAGCCGCCCCCATTCGACGGCGTCGAGTCCGTGGACAGGCACCGCCACCGCCAGCGCGGCCAGTACCGCCACGGTCACCGCAGCGGGAAGCGGGGCGCCCGTCGCCGCCGCCGTCGTCGCGCCGATCACCGCCGCGCACTGCGCCCGCACCACCGTCACCACGCAGCGGCGCCGTGGCCGCCGGAAGATCCCATCCTGCACGACGATTCCCCCGTTCCCGCCGAGCGACGGCCCGGCCCCCCGACGTTCCCGGACGGAACTGTACTGTGTTGCGGCGGAGGGGGCGTCGTACGGGGGAGAATCGATGGGAGCGCAGCCGACCACGCGCTGGCAGGTCAACGGCTACCGATTTCTGGTGCGCCGCATGGAACATGCACTGGTGCGGCGAGACGTGCGGATGATTCACGACCCGATGCGGTCGCAGTCGCGTGCCCTGGCGGTGGGCGCCGTCCTCGCCTGTGTCGGGCTCGCCGGCTGTGCCGCGCTCGCTCTGCTCCGCCCGCAGGACAGGATCGGTGACGCGGCGATCGTGGTGGGACGCGATTCCGGCGCGATGCTGGTCGCGATCGACGGCGCCTTCCATCCGGTACTCAACCTGGCCTCCGCCCGTTTGGTGCTCGGGCGGCCCGAGGCCCCCGCCGTCGTCGCCGACGGCGAATTCGAAACCCGGCCCCGGGGACCCCTCGTCGGTATCCCCGGTGCGCCGTCCGCGCTGGCACACGTCGCGGCACCGCTGCCGTGGACGGTGTGCGACACCGGGACGACCGACGGAAGTCGTTCCGTCACAACGACCGTCACCGGGGGAGGGCCGGCCTACGGCGAGCGCGTGCGGCCTCTCGCCGACGACGAGGCCCTGCTCGTCGCGGCCGACGGCAGGCACCATCTGGTCTACCGCGGCTCCCGCGCCGAGGTGGATCTGGCGGACCAGGCGCTCACCCGCGTCCTCGGCATCGATGCCGGCATGGCACGTCCCGTCGGACCGGGCCTGCTCGCCGCGCTCCCGGAGGTGCCGCGGCTCGAGGCCCCGCGGATCCCCGGTGCTGGCGGCGAACCCGGCTATCCGATCGGATCGCTGACCGTCGGTTCGGTGGTCCGCGTCGCGGTGCCCGACGGGAAGAGGTTCTACGTCGTGCTGCGCGACGGCGTGCAGGAGGTGTCCGAGGCGACAGCGCAGATCGTCCACTTCACCGACTCGCAGGGCGCCGCGGAGATCCCGGCCGTCGCGCCGGACGTGCTGCGCGATGCTCCGACCGTGCGGGGTCTCGCGGTGGACACCTTTCCCGCCACCGTGCCCACCGTCGTCGATGCCCGCGACCGTCCCGTCGCCTGCCTGACGTGGACCCCGGGGGTCGGCGCGGCCGAACGGTCGCGGTCCGTCGTCGAGGTGTCGGCGGGTTCCGCGCTGCCGCTGCCCGACGGCGCGGTGCCCGTGTCCCTGGCCCAGGCGGACGGCGCCGGGCCCGAGGCCGACAGCGCCTACCTCGCGCCCGGCCGGGGGGCGTTCGTGCAGACCACCTCCGTCGCGCCGGACAGCGCGCGGCGCGGCGCCCTCTTCTACGTGTCCGACACCGGCGTGCGCTACGGGATCGTCGACGCAGAAGCCGCGACCGCCCTGGGATTCTCCGAACCGGTGCCCGCGCCGTGGCAGATCGTCGAACTGTTCGCGCCGGGTCCTGCACTCGGGCGGGCGGAGGCACTCGTCGCCCACGACGGTGTCGCGCCGGATCACGACCCGGCGCCGGTCGGCGCCGGCCGCTGACGACGGCGCCGCAGCGGCGCGGTCGCCGACGCCGCCACCCCCAGGACCGCGAGCACCACCGCCGCCACGACGACCGCGACGTCCCTGGGCCGGTGATCCGGCGGCGTCCGCGGTATCGGCGCCGCGACGGCCACCGAGGCCGGCGCCTGCGGACGCCGCTCCCTCGGCGGGGCGGTCACCGCCGCGACGGGGTCGATCACGCCGTGGCCCACCCGCGGATTCCAGCCCTCCGCCGGTGCGTGCGCCGTGGCCTCGATCCGCATCGCCACGGCGCGGGCATCGAGGTGCGGAAACCGCGCCCGTACCAGCGCGACGGTCGCGGCCACCAGCGGCGCGGCGAAGCTCGTGCCCGACACCGGCACCGGGCCCTCGGCTCCCCGGTAGGCGTCGACGAGGCCATCGGCGGTGGGATGCAGGGAAACGACCCCGCTGCCGGGCGCGGCGACGTCCACCCACGGCCCCGGCAGGCTGTAGCTCGACGGTGACCCGTCCGGCTCGACCGAGCCGACCGTGAGTACGTAGTCGTCGTACCAGGCCGGCGAGGCCACGGTCGTGACCGCGCGCCACGGATCGTCTCCCGGCCGGAGAGGATCGAGCCCCTGCGGGTTCGACCCCTGGCAGCGGTCCTCCACGTTGCCGGCTGCGGCCACGACGACGGCGTCCTTCACCTCGGTCGCGTACCGCACCGCCGCCCCGAGTTCGGGGTCGTCGATGCCCTCCGCGGCCGGCGCGCAGGCGACCTCGGAGATGTTGATGACGGTGGCGCCGAGGTCCGCGGCGCGGCGCACCGCCATCGCCATCGTGCGCACGTTGCCGTAGCCGGGCGACGTGCGCGCATCGTGGTCGGCGGGATCCGACCGTCGCGCCGAGAAGTGGCGGCTGGACTGGCGCACCGTGAGGATCCGCGCATCCGGGGCGCCACCGGCGAACCCCGACCCGGGGATCGGCTGCGCCGCGACGAGCCCCGCCACCAGGGTCCCGTGGGCGTCGCAGTCCTGCGTCCCGTCGCCCGAGGAGACATAGTCGCCCCCCGGTACCAACCCGGGCAGCCGCGCATTGCGGCCCACTCCGGTGTCGATCACCGCCACGAGCTGCCCCGCCCCGCGACTCAGCGGCCACACGGCCGGAAAGTTCAGCACGCGCTGCGGTTCCGGGATCGAGGCGCTGTCGCCGGCGACGTCGACCGTGGTACACGGCGAACGCTGCCCGGTGTCGTCGACGGGCCCGGGTTCCCCGGGCGGGGGCAGGCGCCCGGCATCGACGGGCGGAGGTTCCGCCGCGGCGGACGGGGCCGTTCCGAAGGACGAGGCCGTCAGCACCAGGGCGACGACAACGAGGCGTGCGCCGCGGGCCACGTCAGAACCCGCGGACGGCGGCGTAGAGCCCGGTGACCCAGCAGGCCAACGGCACGATCGTCGCGATCACCGCGTACTCGACCACTTCGGCGGCGCGGCGCTGCACCGGCGTGAACGATCGTCGCGGCGCGACCACGCCGAACACCAGCGCTGCGGTCGCGACGGCAAGGGCGAGGGCGAACACGACGACGGGCGGCGCGGATCCGCCGACCGCGGCCGCGCCGAGCAGGCCCACCGGCACGGTTGCGCCGCCTGCCACCAGCAACGTCGCCTGGCGCGCATCGGTGTAGGTGCGGCCGCGCAGCATGATCACCGCCGCCGCGGCGACGGCGAGGGCGGTGCCGGGCAAGCGGAGACCGTCGCCGGACAGCGGCGCCGCGGCACACCACGCGCCCGCGACGACGAGAACGGCTCCCGCACCGATCAGCCCGGTGAGGTGGTCGCGTGCCCGCGCGGCGGCCGCCGCCAGCTCGCTGGGATCGGGCAGTGACCGGTCCCCGCCGTCAGGGGAGTCCGGTCCGTCCCTGCCGTCTTCGGTCTGCGGCGCGGGGGTCCCGGTCCCGGGACCGGGCACCGGCGGCAACGGCAGGTCGGCGAATTTCATGGCGAGGCGGGGTGCGAATGTCACCGTCAGCAGGGCCGTGACGACGACACCGGCGCCGACCGCGGAGGCGGAGATCCCGGTCGAGGCGGCGACGAGAAATGCGGCCGCGGCGGTCGCGGCGACGGCGGCGACCGCGGTGAAGGGTGCCCTTCCGACGGCGGTCAGCAGCAGGACCAGGGTCGCCACCGCCCCCGACAGGACCGCCCCGAGCATGGGGTGCGCCGGTCCGAAAGAGCCGGGCACCACGAGAATTCCGGTGGCGAAGGCGGCCGGGACCGCGCAGGCGCACAGGAGCGCCGCGGTGCGGTGGTCGTCGCGGGCCCGCCCGAGCAGGATCCCGGCGAGCAGGAGCAGGGCGGCGAGCGCGGCGCAGCCGGCACCGGCGGCCGCCCGGCCGTCCGGGGAGGCAAGTCGCAGCAGGGCCCCCACCCCGACGACCGTCGCGGACAGGGCGACGACCGCCGCGACCGCGGCCGCCGCACGCGGCGACCAGCGGCCCGCGCCGGCCTCGTCCGCCGTCGCGACGCTGTGGGTCACGTCGTCGAACAGCGGGGGTGGCGCAGGTGCCGACGCGTGCTCGAGCACCAGCAGGTCCCCGTCCCGGACGCCGTGCTCGTGCAGGCTCAGCGCGGCGGCGAGACGCGACGATCCGAGACGGGCCAGCGCCCACGCCTCGGGCTCGACCCGCTCGGAGGAGGCGTCGAAGTCGTTGTGGGACCGGTGGGCGGTGATGAGATCGACGACCCCCGGCACGAGCAGCGCGACAGGGACGTCCGCGGGTAACGCGAGGTCGACCTGTGTGTGCTGGGCCAGCACGGTCACGCGGCAGAGTTCGGGCGCGCCGATCCGCCCCGGTTCGGTGTGCGCAGCCGTCATCGTCCATCCCCCCGTCGTCCCCCGACAGTGCTGCGGTCCGGGCCGGGCTCGCCCGCCCGGTGTCGCCCGGACCTCGCGGAGACGATACGACATCGCTTCGCGCAGGCCGTCTTCGCGCCTGCCTGCGTGCCGATGTCGCAGGGGTGCGTTACCCTTCGTCGACCGTGGGGGGACGGCCGTCGTGAGGACGGCCGGCACGGTGCGGGTCGGGGGTGGGGTGTGAGCACGGTGCGGGTCGGGGGTGGGGTGTGAGCACGGTGCGGGTCGGGGGTGGGGTGTGAGCACGGTGCGGTTCGTGCGCAGGCCGCGGCGCGAGGTGCCACGCGTGCCGGCGGGTGAGGTGAGAATGCAGGCCCCGCCGGAGATTCCGCGTTCGACGCCGGGAAATCTCCTGGCGAAGCTGCTGCCCGTCGTGATGGTCGCCGCGATGATCGGCATGGTGGCGCTGATGTTCGGTTCGGGGATGGCGCGAAGTCCGATGTCGCTCGTCTTCCCGCTCATGATGATCGTCTCGATGGTGGGCATGCTCGCCGGCGGCGGCCGCGGAGGCGGGGCGAAAGCGGCCGAGGCCGACGAGGACCGCAAGGACTACCTGCGGTATCTCGATCAGCTCCGGCGGGAGGTCCACGACACCGCAGACCGGCAGCGGAGGGCCCTGGAGTGGACGCACCCCGACCCGGCCGTGCTGTGGACGCTCGCGGGAACGGTGCGCATGTGGGAACGCGACGGAGCCGACGCCGACTTCTGCCACGTGCGGGTCGGGCTCAGCGGCCAGCGCCTCGCAACCCGGCTGATCGCCCCCGACACGGGTCCCGTCGAGGACCTCGAACCGGTGGCGGCCGTGTCGCTGCGCCGGTTCGTGCGCGCGCACTCGGTCGTACCGGCCCTGCCGACCGCGGTGTCGTTGCGGGGGTTCGCGGCGGTGTCGCTCGGCGGCGATCGCCCCGCGGCCCGTGATCTGGTGCGGGCGATGCTGCTGCAACTGTGCACCTTCCACAGCACGGACGTGCTGCGGATCGCCGTGGTGTGCGGTCCGGACACCGCCCCGGAGTGGGAGTGGGTCAAGTGGCTGCCGCACGCCCAGAACCCCGAGATCGCCGACGGTGCGGGCAGCGCCCGCACCGTGTTCGGCTCGGTCCGGGATCTCGAGACCGCGTTCGCCGACCGCCTGACGGGCCGCGGCCGGTTCGTCCGCAACACCCCACCGGTCGACGGTGTGCCCCAACTGGTGATCGTGATCGACGGTGGCGTACCCGGCTCCGGGTCGGGGATCCTCGACGACGGGCTCGACTCCGTCACGGTCCTGGACCTGTCCGCGTCGATGCCCCGGCTGTCGGCCACCCGCGGGCTCGAACTCGTCGTCGGTGAGGGCCGATTGGGTGCGCGCGCCGGCGAACGCGTGGAGACCTTCGCGGTCCCGGACGGAGCGAGCGTCGCGCAGGCGCAGACGGCGGCGCGGCGCCTGGCACCGTACCGCGCCGCCCAGCGGGTCGCCGAGTCCGGCAACGGGGAGAATCGTTCGGCGCCATGGGAAGACCTGCTCGGTCTCGGTGACGTCGCACAGTTCGATCCGGAGCGGGCGTGGTCGCCGCGGCGGGGCCGCGACCGGCTGCGCGTGCCGATCGGAATCGGAACCGACGGTGCACCGGTCGAACTGGATCTGAAGGAGGCTGCCGAGGGCGGGATGGGGCCGCACGGACTGTGTATCGGCGCCACCGGGTCCGGGAAGTCCGAACTGCTGCGGACCCTGGTGCTCGGTCTGATCGCGACGCATCCCCCCGATGCGCTGAATCTCGTCCTCGTCGACTTCAAGGGCGGCGCAACCTTCCTCGGGCTCGAGTCGGCCGCGCACGTCGCGGCGGTGATCACCAACCTCGCCGACGAACTGGCCATGGTCGACCGGATGAAGGACGCCCTCGAGGGCGAGATGAACCGAAGGCAGGAACTGCTGCGCGCGGCAGGGAACTTCGCGAATGTGGGCGACTACGAGCGCGCCCGGGCCGGCGGTGCCGCGCTGGCTCCGTTGCCGGCGTTGTTCGTCGTCGTGGACGAGTTCTCCGAGCTGCTCACGCAACAACCGGAATTCGCGGAACTCTTCGCCGCGATCGGACGGCTGGGACGATCCCTGCACATGCATCTGCTGCTGGCCAGTCAGCGGATCGACGAGGGCCGGCTGCGCGGACTCGACAGTCACCTCTCCTACCGAATCGGCTTGAAGACCTTCTCGGCCAACGAGTCCCGAAGCGTTCTCGGAGTCCCCGACGCCTACCATCTGCCGCCGTCGCCGGGCACCGGATACCTCAAGTGCGACTCGGCGGAGATCGTGCGGTTCGCGGCCGCCTACGTGTCGGGTCCCTACGAGCCCCGCCGCTCGGGCCGGCCGGTGATCAGGCCGGGCACGGCGACCTCCCGGCCGCGGCTGTTCACCACGGCCGAAGTACCCCTCGCGCACCTCGAACCTGGTCCCGGGCCGGCCGAGCCCGGCGTGGATCCGGTCCCGGCGGAGGAGAGCCGCTCCGTGCTCGATGTCCTGATCGGCCGGGTGCGGGGTCACGGCACCCCCGCGCACGAGGTCTGGCTGCCGCCCCTCGACGCGGCGCCGAGCCTGGACCGACTGGTCCCGCGGTCTCTGCTCACCGGCGACGTGCTGCCGCGGAGCACCCTGCGCACGCCGATCGGCATCGTGGACCGCCCGTTCGAGCAACGGCGGGATCCGCTGCTGGTGGATCTCGCCGGCTCGGCGGGCAACGTGGTCGTCGTCGGAGGGCCGCGCTCCGGCAAGTCGACGGTGCTCCGCAGCCTCGTCCTGTCGATGGCGATGACGCACACTCCCGAGCAGGTCCAGTTCTACTGCCTGGACTTCGGGGGCGGATCCCTCGCCGGGCTCGCGGGCCTTCCGCACGTCGGGTCGGTCGCCAACCGGCTCGACGCCGACCGGGTGCGCCGGACGATCGCCGAACTGACTGCCCTGCTGCGGCGCCGGGAGGGTCGTTTCGGCGCGCTGGGCCTGGAGTCGATGGCCGAACTGCGCCGCCGCCGGGAGGGCGGCGGTCCGGCCGCGGACGTCGATGCCTTCGGCGACGTATTCCTCGTGATCGACGGCTGGCCCAGCATCCGGCAGGATTTCGAGGCGCTGGAGCCGCAGGTCGGCGTGCTGGCGGCGCAGGGGTTGTCCTTCGGCATCCACGTGGTGCTCACCGCACCGCGGTGGGGCGACGTACGGCCGGCGATGCGGGACCATCTCGGGACCCGCCTCGAGCTGCGCCTCGGCGATCCCGCCGATTCCGAGTACGGCCGCAAGAAGGCGGCGGCGGTGCCGGAGGGCCGCCCGGGCCGGGGCATCGACCGCCACGGACTGCACGTGCTGTCCGCGCTGCCGCGTGTGGACGGCAGCTCCGAGGTCGTCGACCTCGCGGCGGGACTGGCCGACGCGGTGGCCGCCGTCGCCGCGGCCGCACCGGGCCGCCCCGCCCCGCCCGTGCGCATGCTTCCCGATCGCGTCGATCGGGCCGGGGTGCTCGCGGCGCTCGCGGACCGATCGGCTGCCGGTGGCGCGCCCGGGGAGCGGCGGTTGTTCGTGCCCGTCGGCATCGACGAAGCCGAACTGGCCCCCGTGGGGATCGACTTCTCCGAGCAGCCTCACCTGCTCGTTTTCGGTGACTCGGGTTGCGGCAAGACGACCGTGCTGCGCGGCATCTGCCGCAGCCTCGTGGAGTCCCACACCGGCGCACAGGCCCGCATCATCGTCGGGGACTATCGGCGCACCCTGCTCGGCGTCGTCGAGGGTGAGCATCTCGGCGGATACGCGCCGTCCGCGGTGACGTTGTCGGCGATGGCCCGCGACCTCGCGGCGGTGTTCGAGCGGCGGATGCCCGGTCCCGACGTCACCCAGCAGCAACTGCGTGAGCGCTCCTGGTGGTCGGGACCCGAGGTGTTCGTCGTCGTCGACGACTACGACCTCGTCTCCGCGGCGAGCCAGTCGCCGCTGACGCCCCTGCTGGAGTATCTGCCCCAGGCCAAGGATGTCGGGCTGCACCTCGTCCTGGCGCGCCGCTCCGGGGGAGCCGGGCGGGCTCTCTTCGAGCCGGTCATCGCGCGGCTGCGGGAATTGTCGGCGGCCGGCCTCGTGATGAGCGGCAATCGAGAGGAGGGAGCGCTCGTGGGCACCGCGCGTCCGCGCCCGATGCCGCCCGGACGGGGCATCCTCGTGCAACGCGACGGGGAGACGCTCGTGCAGACGGCGTGGCTGCCGCCGCAATGAGCGACGTCCACGCGCTGCACCTGCAGGTCGTCCCGGGTCGGGTGTACGCGCGGCGGTCCGATCGGACCGTGACGATTCCCGCATCGGCTCCCGGCCGTGTCCCCACGGACGACGATGCGCCGCTGGCGACCCTGCTCGGGTACGTCGCGGCGACGGCAGGCGCGCCGGCCGGCCTCGACACGGTGGTGGTGGTCCATCCCACCGAGTGGGGCGAACGTCGGCGGGAGGAGTTGCACACGGCCGCCCGGCAGGTCGCGCGAAATGCCGTCCTCCTGACCGCCGCGGTGGCCGCGCGCCGCGCCGCGCCTGTGGGCGACGGCGAGCGATGCGCGGTCGCGGAGGTCGACGGCGCCGGCGTGACAATGGCGGTGCTGAGCGCCCCCGACGGCGGCGACGTCGACCGCATCGCGCGGGACCCCGACCTCGACGAGGGACTGCTCGACTCGCCGGCGGGAGCCGAGCGGCTGGACCGGCTGATGCGAAACGTGTGCGGTTCCGTCGATCCGGATGTCGTCCTCGTGACGGGGATTCCGGGCGAGCCGCCCGGAATTCCGCTGTGCGAGCGGATCGCCGAGCGGCTCGGCCGCGGCATCCGGGTGATACCGGTCGCCGCGTCCGAGGTGCTGGCCGCGGTGCCGGAACCCCCGGCCGTCCCGTCGGGGGACACGGAGCCGCTCCCACAGTGGCTGCACACCGTGCCGGCCTCCCGGTCGACCCGGCCCGTCCGCCGGATCCGTTGGGCCGTCGTGGCCGTCGTGGCCGTCGTGGCCGCGACGGCCGGCTGGGTGTGGACTGCAGGACAGGGCGCGGACCTGCCCGCGGTGGGCGCGGAGGTTCCCGTCGCCGGCGACTCGGCCGATGAGTCCTCGGCGACGAGACAGCCCATGCCGCGCCCACCTTCGGTTCGTCACGAACTCGGGCCCGTCCGGCTGGAACTGCCGGGGGGCTGGAGGGTCCGCGACCCTGTGCCTGCCGGGGCCGAGCGCGTCGAACTCGTCCCCGCCGGCGGGAGGGATCGGCGAATAGTGCTGGTGCACAGTCTTCTTCGTGAAGATATGGACTTGGCCGGCGTGGGGGAGGTGCTGGCCCGGCGCGCGGACGAACGTTCCCCGGTGATCCGTGACCTCGACCCCGACACCACCTTCGCGGACCGCCCGGTGATCGCCTACGTGGAGGCGCCGGACGAATTCTCGCTCGTGCGTTGGTTTGTCGTGGTCGAGTCCGGCATGCAGGTGGCGGTCGGATGCCAATTCCTCGTCGACGAATGGGCGGGAATCAAGAACGAATGCGAGCAGGCCGTCCACACCGTGACGGTGGAGTAGCGGATCGCCCCGATCGCCGAGCAGGGGAACCCGGCGGACAGGCGCTGCGTCCAATCGGATGTAGGCGCGAACCGGCTTCGGCCACGGTGGGCCGGAGGGATACGGGACGCGGGACGACGGAGGAGACAGGCGTGACGCAACCAGGGCAGGGCAGTTCGAATCGGGTGGCGACCGACGTCGCGACCATGGAGACGGCGGCGCGGCAGATCGAGGACTCCCACGGAGAACTCGAGCAACTGCTCGGTGCGCTGCGCACCACCGTGTCGTCGTCGCCGGACGTATGGCAGGGCCGGTCGGGGATGGCGTTCACCGACGTGATGTCGCGATGGGACCGCAGCGCCCTCCAGCTCAACGAGGCACTGGCCGCGATCGTCGCCGGCATCCGTACCAACGGCCGGGCGTACGAGGACACCGTCCAGGCCCAGGCGCAGTCGCTGAACGTCCTCGGCGACAGCCTCCACGGCACCTACTGACGCCGCTGCGGGCGGGCCGGTGCGGAACCGCGCATCGGCCCGTGCGCACAACACGACTCACGACTCGAGGAGAACGAACGAATGAGTGGACCCGATGTGATCCGGCAGGACTTCGGTGGCATCGACGACCTGCACACCCGCGTCGTCGGACTGCAGCGCGGCATGAACGACACGCTCGACCGGATCAGGTCACAGGTCGAGCCGCTGGTGCAGACCTGGGACGGGCAGGCCCGGTCCGAATACCACGTCACCCAGCAGAAGTGGGATCGGGCATCCGCCGAGCTGAATCTGCTGCTCGACCAGATCGCCGTCGCCGTGGCGCGGGGCAACGACGAGATGCGCAGCGTCGAATCCGAGCTGGCACGGAGGTGGCAGGCCTGAGGCGACACGAGTAGCGAGCGACGTCCCGGTGGTGGAGAGGCCGCCGGGACGTCGTGCTGTTTTGACCGTGCACACACCTCCCCGGTATCGTGTGCCGTTGGCGTGTCGTCCGTCGTCGTTGCCTCGTGCGCGGCGAACGTCGCTTCTCGGGTCCCAACTGGCCGCCGGAAGCGATCATCGGCGGCGCGCGGGCCAGCAGCGAAACGATAGACGAGGAAGATCTGTGTCTACGTACACACCGAAGGCCGGCGACGTGACCCGCCAGTGGCACGTCATCGACGCCACCGACGTGGTGCTCGGCCGCCTCGCGGTGCAGGCGGCGAACCTGCTCCGCGGCAAGCACAAGCCCACTTTTGCCCCCCACGTGGACGGTGGCGACTTCGTCGTCATCATCAACGCGGACAAGGTTGCCATCTCCGGCAACAAGAAGCAGGACAAGCTCCTGTACAACCACTCCGGCTACCCGGGCGGCCTCCGGTCCCGCACCGTCGGTGAGGTTCTGGAGAAGAACCCGGACCGTCTGGTGGAGAAGGCCGTCACCGGCATGCTCCCGAAGAACAAGCTCGGTCGCGCGATCGCGAAGAAGCTGAAGGTCTACGCGGGCCCGAACCACCCGCACACCGCGCAGCAGCCGGTGCCGTTCGAAATCAAGCAGGTGGCGCAGTGACCGAGAACGTGAACGAGAACTACAGCGACGAGTACACCGACGCCGAGAACGTCGAGGTCGCCGCGGACGAGTACGTGGCCGAGGAGGCCGCTCCGGCTCCCGCGCCGATCGTGTTCGACCGCCCGGTGCAGACCGTCGGCCGCCGCAAGGAGGCCGTCGTCCGCGTCCGCCTCGTGCCCGGCACCGGCAACTTCGTGCTCAACGGCCGCACCATCGAGGACTACTTCCCGAACAAGGTGCACCAGCAGCTCGTCAAGTCGCCGCTGGTCACGGTCGAGCGCACCGAGCAGTTCGACGTGCATGCCCGCCTGCACGGCGGCGGCCCGTCGGGTCAGGCCGGCGCCCTGCGCCTGGCCATCGCCCGCGCGCTGATCGAGGTCACCGCCGAGGATCGCCCCGCGCTCAAGCGCGCCGGCTTCCTCACGCGTGACCCGCGTGCCACCGAGCGCAAGAAGTACGGCCTGAAGAAGGCCCGTAAGGCACCGCAGTACTCCAAGCGCTGATGTGCCGCCGACGCTGACCTCGTCAGCCTCGGCTCCTGTTCGACCACGAGAGCAGGCGCCGGTAGAGAATTCCCTACCGGACGCCTGCTCTCGTGCATTGACGTACTTTTTGCGACAGCAGGCGGCGCCCGCGGACGGCGGAGACCGCATTTCTCGACGTGGAGGACTTTGCTCGATGGGTCGGATGTTCGGCACCGATGGCGTGCGAGGCTTGGCGAACGCCGAGCTCACGGTCGAACTGGCGGTACGGCTCGCCGGGGCGGCCGCGACCGTGCTGGCAGGCGGTGCCGAGGGCCGGCGCCCCGTCGCGGTGGTGGGCCGCGACCCCCGTGCCAGCGGGGAGATGCTCGAGGCCGCCGTGACCGCGGGCCTGACCGCGGCCGGCGTCGACGTGTTGTCCGTCGGGGTGCTGCCCACCCCGGCTGTCGCGTTCCTGACCGGGGCCTACGACGCCGACCTCGGCGTGATGATCTCCGCGTCGCACAACCCCATGCCGGACAACGGCATCAAGATCTTCGCGGCAGGCGGTCACAAGCTCGACGACGCCGTCGAGGACCGTATCGAGGCCATGCTGCACGGTGAGGGCGGGGTCGCCCGCCCCACCGGCGCGGGCATCGGCCGGGTGCGGACCGCCGACGACGCCGCCGACCGCTACCTCGCCCACCTCGCGACGGCGGTGCGCATGCCGCTGACGGGCCTGACGGTCGTGGTGGACTGCGCCAACGGCGCCGCGTCGCGCGTCGGGCCGGCCGCGTACGCCGCGGCCGGGGCCACGGTCGTCGCGCTGCACGCCGACCCGGACGGGCTCAACATCAACGACGGCTGCGGTTCGACGCATCTCGACGGCCTCCGGGCCGCGGTCGTCGAGCACGGCGCCGACCTCGGTCTCGCGCACGACGGCGACGCCGACCGGTGCCTCGCGGTCGATGCGACGGGCACCGTGGTGGACGGCGACGCGATCATGGCGATCCTCGCCCTCGGGATGCGCGAGGCCGGCGAGCTGCACGCCGACACGCTCGTCGCCACTGTGATGAGCAACCTCGGCCTGCACCTGGCGATGCGCGAGGCCGGGATCACGGTCGTGACCGCCGGCGTCGGCGACCGATACGTGCTCGAGGAGCTGCGCCGCGGCTCGTTCAGCCTCGGCGGCGAACAGTCCGGCCACATCGTGCTGCCGGCCCTGGGAACCACCGGCGACGGGGTGCTCACCGGCCTGCGCCTCATGGAACGGATGGTCGCGACCGCTTCGCCCCTCGCGGAGCTCGCCGCGGTCATGCGCACCCTGCCGCAGGTGCTGGTGAACGTGCCCGTGTCGGACAAGGCCGCGGTGGCCAAGGCTTCTGTCGTCGCGGACGCCGTTGCCGCCGTGGAGCGGGAACTGGGGGAGACCGGGCGGGTGCTGCTGCGTCCGTCGGGCACCGAACAACTGGTCCGGGTGATGGTCGAGGCCGCCGACGACGCGGTGGCCCGCGCTCTCGCCGATCGTCTCGCGGGAGCGGTCGCCTCCGTCTGACGGCACCGATCCGACAGCCTCCATCTGTCGGCCTCCATCTGTCGGCCCTGCCCCGCCGGGGAACCGATCCGCCTCCCGCTGCGTCGAACCACCCGGGGGGACGAGGGAGGGGGCGGCGCGGTGCGTGACGGGGTGGGGCTCGACGGTGCGGCGGTCCGGGTGATCGCCGAGGGCCTGGCGGACTCGGCCGCCGAGATCGACTGGCATGCGCGTGCGTGCCGCGCCGTCGGCTTCGGTCCGGACGCGGCCGGCGACCGCTACCGGTCCGAGGCCGAGGTCGTGCGAGCGCGCTACGACGGGCTGCACCGGGCGGTCGCGGAGTGGTCGGCGGCGACGGCCGCCCGCGCGGAGGCGCTGCGGCGCGCGGCCGGGGGGTACGCGTGGCTGGAGCGGGAGTCCGAGTCGGTCCTGCGGGCCGTCGACCTGCCGCCGACGGGGGCACCGGTGACCGGAGGAGGCCGGTGACCGGGGGCGGGCAGCGGCTCGACCTGGTGCTCGACGGGGGCCGCGTCGGGTTGCGCTTCTTCGCCGAGCATCTTCCCCGCGCCGAGCGCTGCGCCCCCGGCCTGCCGTCCTGTGCGCAGTTGCGGGAACGCTACGACGAGCAGCGCGGCACGGATCCGGCCGTCCTGCTCGCGGACGCCGACGTGTTCGCCCGGCTCGAGGGTGCCCTGGGTGCCGAGGGCGCGCGGCAGCGCTCCTACGTCGACGCCTTGGCGGCGGCCTGGACCGGAGGCGGGGCGGTGGGTGCGGCCGACGCGCTCGACCGTCATGTGGCGGTCGGCGAGGACCTGCAGGCACGGCTCGGCGCCGCACGTCGCGCGCTGACCGACGCGGCGGCCGCGGTGCTCGCGATCGTCGAGGAGAAGTCCCGGGCGGCCGCCGAGTTCGCCGACACGACCGTCGGCGGGCGCACCGTCGAGGAGATCGACGCGATTCTGGCCGGCGCCGCGGGCGGCGACGGCCCGACGACAGCCCAGCTCGCCGCCTGGGATTCGGCGCTGGGCCCGGCCCCCGAACGCGCCGCTGTCACGCAATGGTGCGGGCGGTGGCGCGACGAGGTGTTCCGGCCCGGGGTGGAGACGGCCGTCGAGTCGTTCCTCGACCTGTGCGACGACACCGACCGAGCGGTGCGGGCGGTACTCGCCGAACTCGCCGCGACGCTGGCGCCGCCGGATCCCGGCCCGCGGAGCGTGGCTCCGGTGACCGATCCGTGGTCGCCGTGTGGGGCGGCGACGGACCTGGTGGCCGCGGGGCTGCGGCTGGCGACGGCCGTGGGCGAACTCACAGGCGCGGTCCTCGGTCTGGCCACGACCGTGGTGGAAGAGGTTTCCGAGGCCGTCGAGCCGGCCGGCCCGCCGCAACCGCAGCCGGAGCGTCCGCTGTCGCCGCCGCCGGATCCGGCACACCCGCCGTCGCGCACACCCGCCCCCGAGGCCCCGGCCCCCGCCGCCGCCGGAGGGACGGGAACGGACCCCGACACACCCGGCGCCGGTCCGGGCGACGACACGCCGCCCGCACCGCCCGACGAGCCGCGGCGACCGGACGAACCAGGTGACGGCGGAGCGCTCGGTCCCGCACCGCCCGACGAGCCGCGGCGACCGGACGAACCAGGTGACGGCGGAGCGCTCGGTCCCGCGCCGGCCGGGATGCCCGGCACGCGGGCGGACACCCCCGCGCGGCGGCCCGCGTCGGCGGAACCTGCTGGTGAGAGCGTCGAAGCGGGCCCCGAGGAGGAGCCTGCCGACGGCGTGGTCCTGGCGGAGGCGGGGCCGCTGTGACCGGACGGTTCGAACACATCGTCGCCGAGCACCGGGACGCGGTCGAGCGCCGGCTCGAGAACCTGCGGCGCCTCCGGGAACCCCGTGAACTCGCCGCCGGCGCGACGCGCGGGCCGGCGCCGGCCGTCGAAGAGGAGTTCTACCGCCCGAGCAGCTGGTTGATCTGAGTGCCGAGCTCGCGGTCGATCGCGTCGGGCTCGGTGAGCACCTCCGAGCCGGGAAGCTCGGCCTCGGGGTCGGCGAACGGCGCGTAGGTCTTGTCGCCGGCGAGCCGGTACAGCAGATATCCGGTGAGCAGCGCGCGGGTGACCTTCTGGGTGTTGCGCTGGGCGCCGCCGACGCCGAGGAAGGCGAGCAGGCGGCGGCCCTCGATCATGCCGTCGTCGGTGGCCTTGTGGACGGACCGCATCAGCATCTCGCCGCCCCAGGCCTGGGCGACGGCGACGGCATCGCTGCCCATCGAGCCGAGGTCCTTCTCGGCGGCGAGCACGAGCCCGGGCGCGTGCACACGCGCGGCCAGGACCGAGGCCGGCGGCGACGTCGGGGCCGGGTAGAGCGCGGCGACGGCGGCCACGTCGCGCCGGGACGCCGCAAGTACCGCAGCTCCCGCGCCCATGCCGTGGCCGACCAGGCCGAGACGGTCGGGGTGCACGCTGATCCGTCCGGTGCCCAGGCGCACGCCCACGCAGATGTCGAGGGTGGTGCCGAGGTCGGCGGCCAGGCCCAGGTGCGACGGGATCGGCCCGCGTTCGGTGCTCGGGGCGGCCACGACGATGCCCCACGAGGCGAGGTGCTCGAACAGCGCCGAGTACTTGTCGAGACCGGTCATCCAGCCGTGGCCGAACGCGACGGCGGGCAGGCCGAAGCCCTCGGCGGGGGTGTAGACGATGCCCGGCTGACCTGCGAGAGCGAGGTTGCCGCGCAGCACCGTGTGCGGTCCGCGCTTCGAGAGCCGCTGGGCCAGGGATTTCGGTTTCGCCGCCACGGCGTGAACGTTAGCCGATGATCAGCTTCGAGCGTGCCACCCGCCGGGACGTGGACGAGTTGTTACCGGCGGGTCGCGGACCAGTACCCTGCTAACCATGTGCGGAATCGTGGGGTACGTCGGGCATCGCCCGGCTCTCGATGTCGTGGTGGAGGCACTGCGGCGGATGGAGTACCGGGGCTACGACTCGGCCGGTGTGGCGGTCCTGGACGGTGCGGGCGGCCTGGCCGTCGAGCGCAAGGCGGGCCGGCTGGCCAATCTCGAGGCCGAGCTCGACGAGGTGGGGGTGGAGCACTTCGCCGGCACCACCGGCATGGGGCACACCCGGTGGGCCACGCACGGTCGTCCCACCGACCGCAATGCGCATCCGCACCGGGACGGGTCGGGGAAGGTGGCGGTGGTGCACAACGGCATCATCGAGAACTTCGCGCCGCTGCGGGTGGAGCTCGAGAAGGCCGGGGTGGAGTTCGCCAGCGACACCGACACCGAGGTGGCGGTGCATCTGGTGGCCCGGGCGTATGCGGACGGGCCGACCGCGGGGGACTTCGAGGCCAGTGCGCTGTCGGTGCTGCGCCGGCTCGAGGGGGCCTTCACGCTGGTGTTCACCCATGCCGACCATCCGGACACGATCGTCGCGGCGCGTCGGTCGACGCCGCTGGTCGTCGGGGTCGGCGACGGCGAGACGTTCGTGGCCTCGGACGTGGCCGCGTTCATCGAGCACACCCGGCACGCGGTGGAGCTGGGCCAGGACCAGGTGGTGGTGATCACCGCCGACGGGTATCAGGTGTCCGATTTCGACGGCGGCACCGACGTGGTGACCCGCCCGTTCGAGATCGACTGGGATCTGGCGGCCGCCGAGAAGGGCGGCCACGACTACTTCATGCTCAAGGAGATCGAGGAGCAGCCCGCCGCGGTGGCCGACACGCTGCTCGGGCACTTCGCCGGGGGCCGCATCGTGCTCGACGAGCAGCGGCTGTCGGATCAGGAGCTGCGCGACGTGGACAAGGTGTTCGTCGTCGCGTGTGGCAGCGCCTACCACTCGGGTCTGGTGGCCAAGTACGCGATCGAGCACTGGACGCGGTTGCCGGTGGAGGTCGAGCTCGCCAGCGAGTTCCGGTACCGGGATCCGGTGCTGGACCGGTCGACGCTGGTGGTGGCGATCTCGCAGTCCGGGGAAACCGCCGACACCCTCGAGGCGGTGCGGCACGCGAAGGATCAGAAGGCACGGGTGCTGGCGGTGTGCAACACCAACGGCGCGCAGATCCCCCGGGAGGCCGACGCGGTGCTCTACACTCGGGCCGGCCCGGAGATCGGGGTGGCCTCGACCAAGGCGTTCCTGGCGCAGGTCGCCGCGAACTACCTGGTGGGGTTGGCGCTGGCGCAGGCCCGCGGCACCAAGTACCCGGACGAGGTGGCCCGCGAGTACGCCGATCTGGCCGCGATGCCGCACCTGATCGCGCGGGTGCTCGAGACGGTCGAGCCGGTGCGGCGCCTGGCGCGGGAGCTGGCGGCGTCGTCGACGGTGCTGTTCCTGGGCCGGCACGTGGGGTATCCGGTGGCGCTCGAGGGTGCGCTCAAGCTCAAGGAGCTGGCGTACATGCACGCCGAGGGCTTCGCCGCCGGCGAGCTCAAGCACGGTCCGATCGCGCTGATCGAGGACGGGCTGCCGGTGATCGTGGTGATGCCGTCGCCGAAGGGGCGGGCGGTGCTGCACTCGAAGCTGCTGAGCAACATCCGGGAGATCCAGGCCCGCGGTGCCCGCACCGTGGTGATCGCGGAGGAGGGCGACGAGGCGGTGCGGCCGTTCGCCGACCACCTCATCGAGATCCCCGCCGCGCCGACGTTGCTGCAGCCGCTGCTGTCGACCGTGCCGCTGCAGGTCTTCGCCGCCGAGGTCGCCCAGGCGCGCGGCTACGACGTCGACAAGCCACGCAACCTCGCCAAGTCCGTGACGGTGGAATAGCGACCCCGGCGGGAGGCCCGATGCGCAGCTACTACCCGTGCGAGCAGGTGCGGGCGGCGGAGGCGCCGCTGCTCGCCGCCCTGCCCGAGGGCACGCTGATGCGCCGCGCCGCGTTCGGGCTCGCCCGGGTCGCGGCGGCGGAACTGCGCTCGCGCACCGGCGCCGTCGCCGGTCGTCGCGTGACCCTGCTCGTCGGATCGGGCGACAACGGCGGCGACGCCCTGTGGGCGGGCGCGTTCCTGCGCCGCCGCGGGGTCGCGGTCACGGCGCTGCTCCTCGACCCCGAGCGGGCGCACCGGGCGGGACTGGCGGCGCTGCGCGCCGCCGGCGGGCGCGCCGTACCGGCGGATCCCGACCGGATCGGTGACCCGGACCTCGTGCTCGACGGCGTTGTCGGCATCTCCGGCCGGGGCCCGCTGCGCCCGGCCGCGGCCGCGGTGGTCGAGCAGATCACCGCCCCGATCGTGGCCGTGGACACCCCGAGCGGCGTCGACCCGGACACCGGCGCCGTCGACGGGCCGGCCGTGACCGCGGCCGTGACCGTCACATTCGGCGCCTACAAGCCGGTCCACGCCCTCGCGCCCACCCGGTGCGGGCGGGTCGAGCTCGTCGACATCGGTCTCGAGCTGCCGCCGCCGTGCATGGTGGCGGCCGAGCCCGCCGAGATCGGAGCAATCTGGCCGGTCCCGGGCGCCGACGACGACAAGTACAGCCAGGGCGTCGTGGGCATCGTCGCGGGCAGCGCCCGGTTCCCGGGCGCCGGCGTGCTCTGCGCCGGCGCAGCGGTGGCCGCGACGTCCGGCATGGTCCGCTACGCCGGCAGCGCCGCCCCCGTCGTGCTGGCCCGGTTCCCCGAGGTGGTGGCCGCGCCGTCGTTCGCCGAGGCGGGCCGCGTCCAGGCATGGGTGATCGGGCCGGGCGGCGGCACCGATCACCAGGCGGCCGACACGTTGCGCGACGTGCTGGCCACCGATCTTCCCGTCCTCGTCGACGCCGACGGGCTGACGCTGCTGTCGCGGCAGCCGGACCTGGTCCGCGGCCGGCGGGCTCCGACCCTGCTGACACCGCATGCCGGGGAGTTCGCGCGGCTCACCGGACGCCGGCCCGAGCCGGACCGGGTGGCGGCGGTGCGGGCACTGGCCGCCGACTGGCGGGTGCACGTACTGCTCAAGGGCCGGTCGACGCTGATCGCGAACCCGGACGGGCACGTGTTCGTCAACGAGGCGGGCGGGTCGTGGGCGGCCACCGCCGGCGCGGGCGACGTGCTGTCCGGGATGATCGGGGCACTGATGTCCGCGGGGATGGCCCCGGATCTCGCGGCCGCGGCGGGCGCGCGCGCCCACTCCACCGCCGCGGATCTCGCCGCTTGCGGCGGGCACGATCTCGCCGCTTGCGGCGGGCACGATCTCGCCGCTCGCGGCGGTCGCGATCTCGCCGCTCGCGGCGGTGAACCCGGTTGGGCCGCCCCCACTTCGGCGAGCGCGATCCTGGATCGGGTGCCCGCGGCGGTGCGGAGCCTGCGGGGCATGGCCGAATCGTGATCCCGACACCTGCCACCGTGCTGCGGGCCACTTCGTCCGCAGTGGCAGGATCGAGATTCATGACCACGGCCGAACCCCGACCCCGCAACCACCTCCACCACGACCTGCCGCAGGCCGAGGCGCTGATCGACCTCGACGCCGTGGCCGAGAACGTGCGGCGGCTGCGGGAGTACGCAGGGGAGGCGGCGGTGATGGCCGTGGTCAAGGCCGACGCGTACAACCACGGTGCCGTCCCGGTGGCCCGGGCCGCGCTCGCCGCCGGCGCGCGGGAGCTGGGGGTGACGACCCTGACCGAGGCGCTCGAGCTGCGCCGCGCGGGGATCGACGCGCCCGTGCTGTCGTGGCTGCACACCGTCGACGCCGACTTCGCCCCCGCCATCGCCGCCGGCGTCGAGCTGGGGGTGTCGTCGACGCGGCATCTCGCGTCGATCGTCGCCGCGGCTCGGGAGACGGGTGTGACCGCGGTGCTCACCGCGAAGATCGACACCGGCCTCAACCGCAACGGCGTGGCACGGGACGAGTGGCCGGCGTTCCTGCGGGATCTGGGCCGGGCCCGGGCGGAGGGGGCGATCCGGCTGCGCGGCGCCTTCTCCCATCTCGCACACGCGGACGAACTCGACCACCCCGAGATCGACTGCCAGCGGGACCGGCTGCGCGAGGCCGTCGCCGACCTGAGCCGCCACGGCATGAAGCCCGAGGTGGTGCACCTGTCGAACTCGGCAGCGACCGTTACCCGCCCCGACCTGCGTTTTGACATGGTCAGACCGGGTATAGCGATGTACGGGTTGTCCCCGATCCCCGAGGTCGGGGACTTCGGGTTCCGGCCCGCGATGACGTTGCGAACGAGGGTGGCGCTGGTGAAGAAGGTGACTGCAGGGTCCGGAGTGTCCTACGGGCATCGCTGGGTGGCGCCCGCCGACACCACCGTGGCCCTGCTGCCGATGGGATACGCCGACGGAATCCGGCGTAATCTCAGCGGCCGGTTCGAGGTGCAGCTCGGCGGACGCCGCCGACCGCAGCTCGGCCGCGTGTGCATGGACCAGGTCGTGGTCGATCTCGGACCGGACGGGGACGGAGTAAAAGAAGGCGATACCGCGTTCTTCTTCGGTGACGGTAGCCATGGCGAGCCCGCCGCGCAGGACTGGGCCGACCTACTGGACACCATCAATTACGAGGTGGTCACCGGCGTGGGCGGGCGCACCGTCCGCACCTACGTCGGTGGCGGAGGAGGCGAGCAGCGATGACGCTGTTGGGCAGTTTGGGGCTGTTGGGTGCGAGCCTGGCCACGCTCGGCTCGAACGCGGGGCTGTACGCGGTGCGTACCGCGGGCCTGCCCGCGCACGAGATCTACGGCGAGGAAGATTTCGACGCGATGCTCGCGCTGCCCAAGCGCACTGTGCGTACCGAGGACGGCGTCGACCTCGCCGTCCGGGAGGTGGGTTCGGCCCTGGCGCCGCTGACGATCGTGTTCGTGCACGGGTACTGCCTGCGCATGCAGTCCTGGCATCTGCAGATGCGCCATCTGCAGGAGCGGTGGGGCAAGGACGTGCGGATGGTCTTCTACGACCAGCGCGGCCACGGGGAATCCGCCGTGTCGACGTCGAAGTCCTGCACTATCGCCCAGCTCGGCCGCGATCTGGGCACCGTCATCGACACCGTCGTCCCCACCGGCCCGGTCGTCGTGGTCGGGCACTCGATGGGCGGGATGACGACCATCGCCCTGGCCGCCCAGCGCCCGGAGTTGTTCGACGAACGCATCGTCGGGGTGGGCCTGCTCGCCACCACCGCCGCCGGGCTGACCAAGACCGGCATCGGCCGTAACCTCGAGAACCCGGTGATCGACGCGTTCCGGCATCTGGCCCGCACCGCGCCGGGGTTCGTGCAGTACGCCCGTGGGGCCGCCAAGGCGATCATCGCGCCGATCCTGCGCGCCGCGTCCTACGGGACGGTGGTCAGCCCGAAGCTGGTGGAGTTCTCCGACCGGATGCTGGCGGAAACCTCGGTGCTGACCATCGTGAACTTCCTGCGCACCCTCGAACTGCACGACGAGTCGGCGGCGTTGCCGGTGCTCGGACAGGTGCCCGTGCTGGTGCTGTGCGGGGACGCCGACATGATCATCCCGTTCTCCGGCTCCGAGGAGCTCGCAGCGGCGTTGCCGGACGTCGAGCTCAAGCGGGTCCGCGGGGCCGGGCACCTGGTCCAGCTCGAGTTCCCCGAGGTCGTCGTCGGTGCGCTGGACCGGCTCATCCAGCGCGGGTTCGCCCACGACGCCGGCAGGAGGCGCGCCGCAATTGGGTGACGATCGCTCCACCGGCACACGCACCGAGCAGTATGCCGAGCTGCCCACGGTCGAGGACACCGAGGCGTTGGGCCGCCGCCTGGCACGCGAACTGCACGCGGGTGATCTCGTCGTCCTGGACGGTCCGCTCGGTGCCGGGAAGACCGCCCTGACCCGCGGAATCGCCGCGGGCCTGGGGGTACAGGGCCGGGTCACCTCGCCGACCTTCGTCATCGCGCGCGAGCATCGCCCCGGCGATCGCGCCGGTGGCGAACCCGTGGGGATGATCCACGTCGACGCCTACCGCCTCGGGGACGGTCCGAACGCCCTCGACGAACTCGATGCCCTGGACCTCGACACCGATCTGACCGCCGCCGTGGTCGTCGTGGAATGGGGTGAGGGGCTGGTCGAGACGCTGACCGAGCGGCACCTGCGGGTGCGGCTGCGCCGCGAACCGGACTCGGACGTGCGCACCGCCACCTGGTCCTGGGTGGGGTGACCGCCGCGCTCGGCGGTACTCTGGATACTCGTGCTCGTTCTCGCCGTGGATACCGCCACCCCCGCTGTCACCGCAGGTCTCGTCCGGGTAGACGACGGCGGTGAACCCGGGGGCGTCGACATCGAGACGTTGGCCGTGCGGGTCACGGACAATCCACGCGCCCACGCCGAGGTGCTGACTCCGCAGATCCTCGACTGCCTGTCGTCCACCGGCCACACGCCGGCCGACCTCGACGCCGTCGTCGTCGGTGTCGGCCCCGGCCCGTTCACGGGCCTGCGTGTCGGTATGGCGACCGCCGCGGCCTTCGGCGACGCCCTCGGCGTGCCGGTGCACGGCGTGTGCAGCCTCGACGCGATCGCGGCCGACGTCCACGGCACGGACGGCGACGGTGATCTGCTCGTCGTCACCGACGCCCGTCGCCGCGAGGTGTACTGGGCGCGGTACTCCGGTGGCCACCGCGTCGAGGGGCCGGGCGTGTGCAAGCCGGCGGAGCTGAAGGCGGAGCCGTCGCTGCGGATCGCCGGGTCCCGCCCGCACACCGACCTGTTCGCGCTACCCGCACATCCGGTGGCCACACCGTCGCCGGCGGGCCTGGTCGCCGTCGCCGTCGCGGACCTGCTCGCCGGGGTGGAGCCCGAGCCCCTGATGCCCCTCTACCTGCGCCGGCCCGATGCGGTGGAGACGGCGGACCGGAAGAAGAAATGAGCCCCCACGACCCGCTCCCCCTCGTCGACGCGCTGCAGCCGTCCGACGTCGCACGGTGCGCCGAGCTGGAACGGATCCTGTTCCCCGGCGACGACCCGTGGAGCGCCGGCGCCTTCCGCGCCGAGCTGGCGGCGCCGCAGAACCACTACGTCGCCGCCCGCGACGACGAAGGCCGGCTGATCGGCTACGCCGGTCTCGCCCGTCTCGGCACCGGCATCCATCCGGAGTCCGAGGTCCACACCATCGGTGTGGACCCGCAGCAGCGGCGCCGCGGCGTCGGTGGCGCGCTGCTCGCCGAGCTGTTGCGGGTGGCCGACGCCTGGGGCGGCCCCGTGTTCCTGGAGGTGCGCACCGACAACGACGCGGCGATCGCGCTGTACCGCCGGGAGGGTTTCGAGATCGTCGGGACCAGGAAGCGGTACTACCAGCCGAGCGGCGCCGACGCGTACACCATGTGCCGGCCGGACCGGCGGAAGGAGTCACAGTCGTGATCGTGATGGGCATCGAGAGCTCGTGCGACGAGACGGGCGTCGGCATCGTCCGGTGGGTCGGCGACGGCACCCTCGAACTGCTCGCCGACGAGGTGGCCTCCAGCGTCGACGAACACGCCCGGTTCGGCGGCGTCGTCCCGGAGATCGCGTCCCGCGCACACCTCGAGGCGATCGTCCCGACCATGCGACGGGCGCTCGCCGCGGCCGGGATCGAGAAGCCCGACGCCGTGTGCGTGACGATCGGTCCCGGCCTCGCCGGTGCGCTGCTCGTCGGTGTCGCCGCAGCCAAGGCCTACGCGGCGGCGTGGGACGTGCCGTTCTACGCGATCAACCACCTCGGCGGGCACGTCGCGGTGGACACGATCGAGCACGGGCCGATGCCGCCGTGCGTGGCGCTGCTGGTCTCCGGCGGGCACACGCACCTGCTACACGTCGAGGACCTCGGCCGCAGGCCGATCGTCGAGCTCGGCACCACGGTCGACGACGCGGCCGGGGAGGCCTTCGACAAGGTGGCGCGTTTGCTCGGGCTGGGTTTTCCGGGCGGTCCGGCGCTGGACCGGGCCGCGCAGGACGGCGACCGCACCGCGGTGGCGTTCCCGCGGGGGATGACGGGGCCGCGCGACGCCCGGCACGACTTCTCCTTCTCCGGGCTCAAGACGGCCGTCGCACGGTTCGTCGAGGCGCGCGAGCGGGCCGGCGAGCCCGTCCCGCTCGCGGACGTGGCGGCCGGTTTCCAGGAGTCGGTGGCCGACGTGCTGACGATGAAGGCGGTGCGGGCCGCGCAGGATGTGGGCGTGGACACCCTGGTCCTCGGGGGTGGGGCCACCGCCAATTCCCGCTTGCGGGAACTCGCCGAGGAGCGCTGCGCCGCCGCGGGGATCACGCTGCGGGTGCCGCGGCCGCGGTTGTGCACCGACAACGGGGTGATGATCGCGGCGCTGGGGGCGCACCTGATCGCCGGAGGTGCGCAGCCGTCCGCGCTCACCGTCGGGACCGACCCCGGGCTGCCGGTCGAGATCGCCCAGGTGCCGGCCTGACCGTCCGCTGCGGGGGATCGGGCGGTGCGGCTCAGCCGACCGGCGACGGTTCGATGCGCAACGGGGACGAACTCGTCGTTCCCTCCGCCGGGGCGGCGGTCGAGGAGGTGTCGGTCGTCGTCTCGGCGGGTGCGGACTCGGTCGTCGGCGCGGACGTCGTCGGGCTCGGTGTCGTGCTCTCGGGCGGTGTCGTACCGGGCGGTGTCGGCAGCGGGACGGTCGGCAACGAAACGCTCGGCAGGGTTCCCGGGAACTGCCACGGCCGGTCGGTGCCCGGGGCCTCCGGGGGCGACTCGGGCCGGTCGGTGGTGGTCGACTCCGGCGTGCTGGGCGGCGTGGTCGTCGCCGAGGTGCTCGTCGGGGGTAGCGACCCGGTGGGGTAGGGGTCCGGCGCGGGCGTGCGTGCGTAACCGTTGTCCGGAGCCGTCGTGGTGACAGTGGCGTGAGGATCCTCGGAGGGGATCTGCGTGTGTCCGGTGTCGGGAACCGCCGCCGCAGGCTGGGTGGTGGCCTGGTCGCTGGTGCCGGCAGGGGAGACGGGCGTGTCGTCGGACGCGATCCGGTCGGTCGCGTAGCCGGCGACGAGCGCACCGACGACCAGCGCCCCGGCGAGTGCGCCGGAGACCTTGCCCCCGGGGGTGCTCGGCGTCGGCGCCGAGGCGCCCACCGGCGGATACGACGCGAGGCGTGACGACGCGGCGAGCAGCGCGGCACCGTGGGCCGCTGCCGTGGCCGGTTCCGGCACCGTCACGGCGGTCCCCGCGAACGCCGAGGTCACGGCTCCGGCGAGAGCCGGCATGGCCGCGGCGCCGCCGACGAGGGCGAGCATCTGCGGCCGCGGCTCGGTGCCGCCGCAGATCCGTCGCGTGAACGCCGCGGCGGCGTCGGCGAGATCGGCCACCATCTCGTCGAGTTCGGCGCGGGTCAGGGGCACCGCGGGGCCGGCGTCACCGAGTTCGACCCTGGTGGCCGACGCGGAGCCGAGGGCCTCGAGGGCGCCCTGGCAGCGCACCGTCAACAGGGCGGTGTCGATCGGAATGCGGCCGCGGGTGCGGCCGATCTGGCGGCGCACGTGGTCGTAGACGCGGCCGCGGACGGCGTCGCCCCCGACGTCCCCGGTCCGGGCCGAGCGCAGCACCGATCCGGACCGTCGGTCGAGAACGGAGACGGTGAATCCCGATGCCCCGAGGTCGGCGACGGCGAGGGTGTCGGCGGTGTCGACGAGGCCGGTGCCGTGCAGGTAGGCGAAGACGGCGGTCGTCTCCGGAACCAGGTGGACGATGTGGCCGTCGCGCACCGCCGCGGAGCGGATCGCCTCCGCGTGCTCGGGCGTGCGGTAGGCCACCGCCACGGCGTCGGGGACGGCGTGGCCGTCGATCTGGGTGCTCATGAGGGAGAGGGCATCGATGACGAGGTCGCCTAGATCCCCGGCTGCGTCGGGATCGGCGGCGAGAAATCGGTACTCGGTGGTGCGATCCCCGGACCCCTCGACGACGAGGGCTGAGCCCACTCCGGAAGCGCCGGTGGAAATCCCCAGCGACGTGCGCATAGTTCCCCTCCCGTGCGTGACCGGCGGACAGTGACGCGGACGAGGCCGCAATGTCACCGAATGGTCACGCGTTCGGTCTCCGTTATCCGAACGTAACAGACGGGTGGCCGCGAGCGCTCGTCGAAAACCGGCGATCCCCGTCCGTCCGGCCGCGCCGCAGGCCCGGCTACCCCGCCCGTGGACCGGCCGCCGGACGTCGGTGGCGGAGGCGGGCCGAGTCCGGCAGCGCCGCTGTTGTGCCAGCTCGGAGGCGTTCTTCCGGCTCGCAGGGCGAGCACAGTGGCGGGAGAGTGGGCTGTGAAGGGACCGCTGCCCGGCGGGGTGGCCGACCGGGCATCTCCCGGATACGAATGGTCACGATTAGGTCTCCTCGGTTGCGGACGGGCCCGGCTCATGGGCGGACGGGGGGCCGGCCTCCGGCCATCGTTGCCGGGCGGGCGCGGTCGACCGGAGGGCCGCCCGGGGCCGAGGGGCCTTCGATGGCAGCATGGGGCGCCCGGGGCGACACGGGGACATTCAGCACCCGCTGCCCTTGAGCGCTGGCACTCGCGTGTATAGAGTGCTAGTCGACGCCGAGCGAGTTCCGGCACCCGCGACGACGGGACTGCGCGCGGAGTCACCGTGGTGACTGAACAAACCCTGTCCGAGGACGACAAGAGGCCTCGGACCATCGAACCCCTGAAAGTGGAGGGCTCATCGTGGCGAGCGTGAACATCAAGCCGCTCGAGGACAAGATCCTCGTCCAGGCCAACGAGGCCGAGACGACGACTGCCTCCGGCCTGGTCATCCCGGACACGGCGAAGGAGAAGCCCCAGGAGGGCACCGTCGTCGCCGTCGGCCCCGGCCGCTGGGACGACGAGGGTGAGAAGCGCATCCCCCTCGATGTCAAGGAAGGCGACGTCGTCATCTACAGCAAGTACGGCGGAACCGAGATCAAGTACGCCGGCCAGGAGTACCTGATCCTGTCGGCTCGCGACGTGCTGGCCGTCGTCGCCAAGTAAGCCGCACGCATTCCGCCCCGGAGTTCCGTCTCGGACCCGGGGCGGAATCCGTTCCGGATCCTTCGTTCCAGGAGTAGTCGGAGAACATGTCCAAGCAAATCGAGTTCAACGAGACCGCGCGGCGGGCACTCGAGCGTGGCGTCGATCAGCTCGCCGACGCCGTCAAGGTCACCCTCGGCCCGCGTGGGCGGCACGTGGTGCTCGCCAAGGCGTTCGGCGGTCCGACCGTCACCAACGACGGTGTCAGCATCGCCCGGGAGATCGAGCTGGAGGACCCGTTCGAGAACCTCGGCGCCCAGCTGGTCAAGAGCGTTGCCACCAAGACCAACGATGTCGCCGGTGACGGCACCACCACCGCCACGGTGCTCGCTCAGGCCATCATCAAGGCCGGCCTGAAGAACGTCGCGGCCGGCGCCAACCCCATCGCGCTCGGCAGCGGCATCGCCCAGGCCGCCGAGAAGGTGTCGGAGGCGCTCCTCGCCGCCGCCACCCCGGTCGAGGGCAAGGAAGCCATCGCCCAGGTCGCCACCGTCTCCTCGCGCGACGAGGAGATCGGCACCATGGTCGGCGAGGCCCTGAGCACCGTCGGCAAGGACGGCGTCGTCACTGTCGAGGAGTCCTCGACGCTGCAGACCGAGCTTGTCGTCACCGAGGGCGTCCAGTTCGACAAGGGTTTCCTCTCGCCGTACTTCATCACCGACATCGACGCACAGCAGGCGGTGCTCGAGGATGCCGTCATCCTGATCTACCGCGACAAGATCGGCTCCCTGCCCGACTTCCTGCCGCTGCTCGAGAAGATCGCCGAGAACGGCAAGCCGGTCCTGATCATCGCCGAGGACGTCGAGGGCGAGGTGCTGTCCACCCTGGTGGTCAACTCCATCCGCAAGACCCTCAAGGCCGTCGCGGTCAAGGCGCCGTTCTTCGGTGACCGCCGCAAGGCGTTCCTCGACGATCTCGCCGTCGTCACCGCCGGCACCGTCATCAACGCCGACATCGGGTTGACCCTGAAGGATGCCGGTCTCGACCTGCTCGGTTCGGCCCGACGCGTGGTGGTCACCAAGGACAGCACCACCATCGTGGACGGTGCCGGCACGCAGGAGGACATCCAGAACCGCGTCGCGCAGCTGCGCCGCGAGATCGAGGCCACCGATTCCGACTGGGATCGCGAGAAGCTCGAGGAGCGGCTCGCCAAGCTCTCCGGCGGCATCGCGGTGATCAAGGTCGGCGCTGCCACCGAGACCGACCTCAAGGAGCGCAAGTTCCGTGTCGAGGACGCCGTCAACGCGGCCAAGGCAGCGGTCGAGGAGGGCATCGTGCCCGGCGGCGGTTCGGCGCTGGTGCAGGCCGCCCGTGAGCTGGACGCGCTCGAGAACTCGCTCTCGGGCGACGAGGCCACCGGTGTCGCCGTGCTGCGCGCGGCCCTCACGGCCCCGCTGTACTGGATCGCCAGCAACGCCGGCCTCGACGGGGCGGTCGTGGTGAACAAGGTCGGCGAGGCTCCGGCCGGATCCGGCTTCAACGCAGCCACCCTCACCTACGGCGACCTGATCGCCGACGGTGTCGTGGACCCGGTGAAGGTGACCCGGTCCGCGGTCGTCAACGCCTCCTCGGTGGCACGGATGGTGCTGACCACCGAGAGCGCGGTCGTCGAGAAGCCGGAGGAGGAGGCCGAGGCCAATCACGGCCACGGCCACGCGCACTAGGGATCCGAACGCCCGGGCCGGCCGCGCGTAACGGTGGCCCGGGTGGCACGAAGCCCCGCACGGAACTTCCCGTGCGGGGCTTCGTCGTCCCGGGGGTCGCGGCCGGTCAGACCGCGACCCTCCGTCGTCGGTGCCGCGCGTACATCTCCCGCTCCGTCTCGGAC
Source organism: Rhodococcus sp. M8 (assembly GCF_015654185.1). NCBI lineage: Bacteria > Bacillati > Actinomycetota > Actinomycetes > Mycobacteriales > Nocardiaceae > Rhodococcus > Rhodococcus sp. M8. The sequence goes on along the minus strand of NZ_CP064065.1, from coordinate 1,688,888 downwards.
ATGCCGCCCCAGATGCCGTACGGCTCGGACACGGCCAGAGCGTGTTCCCGGCACTGCACGATCACCGGGCACTGCCGGCACATCTCCTTGGCCCGGCTCTCGCGCTGCGCCCTGGCCCGGCCACGCTCCCCGTCCGGGTGGAAGAACATCGAGGAGTCCACCCCACGGCACAGTCCGTGCATCTGCCAATCCCAGACGTCCGCGTTGGGTCCGGGCAAGTGGTTCGGTGCAGGCATGGGGCACTCCTTTGCAGCGTGCTCGCCTGGGGCGAGCGGACCGTGGGCGGAAGGTCTTTCCCCCCAAAGCAATTATTCAGGCTTCGTAACCGTAAAGGGGCCGCCGAAATGGAGTCAACAGTTTCGCGGAGTGGCAATTTCCATATCCCGATCCGCGAGAATTAACCACCGAAATATTTACATCGGGGTCGATTCGTGATTGTGTCTTGATGTTGTGCGCCTCGACCGCTCGAGGCTCCGTCCGGTGCCCGGAACAGCCCGGATCAGGGACTATATGCCCTGCCGTCGGCGCGGAAGGGCGCCCGTCCGGGCCGCGGGGGCAAGAATGCCGGGGTCGGCGGGCCCGGCGTGCGCGGGTTTGCGTACAGGCGCCATGTCCGCAATTAACAGGCCGTAAACCCAATGTTCAACCGGATGCAGCACAAGTGTCGTGCGGAGTAATTCATGCGCCCCCGGTGCATATTTCCCGGAATGCGGACCACCTCCGCGTCGGGAGGGGGAGATGCGGTGCGATCATGAGCGCGTGCCCGACATCGCCCTTCCGTCCGACGCGTCCGCACTCGCCTCGGCGGCATTCGGCGCCCGGCCCGGCCTGTTCCCCCTGCCCCTCACCGGCGATCCCGTCGCGTCGTGGCACCGGGCCGTCGCGCTGGGCGGGCAGGGCCGCTACAGCGCGGCCCGGGCGGAACTGACCCGGCTCCGCCGCGCCACGGGCCCCGGCGGAGCGCTCGCGTCCCTCGCGACGAGCACCGAGGCGTCGCTGTTGCGTCAGCTCGGCCGGCATCGTGAGGCATCCGTCCTCGACGGCCGGGCGCTCGCCGGCGCGCCGGCGGACTGCCCGTGGGCCGTCGAGGCTCACTGCGACGCCCTCACGGGCCTGGCGGCGGACGCGCTCGGGTGCGGCCGGCTCCGGCTCGCCGCCCGGCTGCTGGACCGCTGCGCCGCACGTCTCGACGAAGCGGGGGGCGTCCACCCCGAGGCGTTCCGGCGCCAGCGCGTGCGCCTGCACTGGGTCACCGCCGAGACCGCGCTCGCCTCCGGGGACTTCGCCACCGCCCGCCGTCATTCCGCTGCCGCAGCGGCAGGTGCCGAGCGCAGCGGTTCGGTCCGGCACCTGATCAAGTCCGACCTGTTGCAGGCCGCCTCGTGGACCGGCGAGTCCGATCCGACCCCCGCCCGCGACCTGTGCCTGGACGTGCTCGATCGCAGCACCGCGCACGGTCTGGTCCCGCTCCGCTGGGCTGCTTCGATGCTGTGGGACGGACTGGGGGGCGGTGATGCGGCCCGGCGCGTGCGCGACGAGTCGGCCGCCCTCATCGTCCGGCGCGGCGGGAGATTCGCAACGATCCGGGCCTAGAAGTCATCCGTGCGTCCGTTCCGTCCGGTCGTGTCGTTAGTCTGGGGGTGTTCCACTGCGAGTGGAAGCACACCCGGCCGGGGGGTCGTGTCACTTTGTAACGCCAGGACTTGCGCAATCGATGACTGTCATGGGTGAGGAGTTGGACTCCGCTGTCGCTGCGGCTGCGCAGGGGGATCGGACGGCTCTCGCTCAGGTTCTGAGGACCATCCGGCCCTTGGTCGTCCGGTACTGCCGGGCGCGGGTCGGATCCGCGGAGCGTGGCCAGCTCTCCGCGGACGACGTAGCGCAGGAGGTGTGCCTGGCCGTGATGACGGCGTTGCCGCGGTATCAGGACCAGGGACGCCCCTTCATGGCATTCGTGTACGGGATCGCGGCACACAAGGTCGCCGACGCGCACCGCAGCGCCGCCCGCAACCGGGCGGACCCGGTCGCGGAGGTACCCGAGTCGATGTCGCTGGACGACAGTCCGGAGGAGCAGGCACTCAACTCGGAGACGAGCCGGCAGATGAAGAAGCTGCTGGGCACGCTTCCGGAGAAGCAGCGGGAGATCTTGATCCTGCGGCTCGTGATGGGCATGTCCGCGGAAGAAACGGCAGCAGCGGTGGGAAGTACGGCAGGGGCCATTCGAGTGGCGCAGCACCGTGCCATCGCCCGACTGAAGAAGGAAGTGACGAGAGCAGGTGAGAGAAATGGGTAGGAAGCACGGCGCGGATGACGATTTCTTCGCCGATCTCGCCGACGACGGCACCCCCGTGGACATTGCGGCAGTGCGCCGTGACGATGCCCTCATCGACGCGATCTCCGGGGACGGACCGGTGCCCACCGAGACGACCGAGGAATACGAGCTGGCCACGCTCCTCGCGGGCTGGCGTGCCGAGATCCTCGCCGACCCTCTTCCTTCCGAACCGGACCTGGACGAGATCGTCGCCGCGGTCAACCGAGAGATCGGTGCCCGCGACGCGCTCGCCGAGCGCCGGTCCCGGTCCCGCACCCAGCTTCGCCTGATCCGTCCCATCGCCGGTGCCGCCGCCCTGATCGCCATCGCCGTGGGCGGCGCGACCGCCGTCTCCTACCAGGCCGAACCCGGCGACCCGCTGTGGAGCGTCAAGCAGGTCGTCTTCAGCGAGCAGGCAGAGTCGACGGTCGCCCGGATCGACACCGCCTCGACACTGCAGGAGGCCGAGCAGCGGCTCGCCGTCGGCGACACCGAAGGCGCCCAGGAACTGCTCCAGTCGGCACAGGAGCGTTCCGGGTCGGTCACCGACGCCGGCCAGCGGGACCAGCTGGGCGACTGGATGCAGCGGCTCACCACCGAGCTGAGCCAGCTCCTTCCGCCGCCGCCCCCACCCGTGCTGCCCATCCCCCCGGCCCAGTCGGCGCCGGTGGTTCCCGCGCCGGTGCCGACCACTGCGACCACCCCGTCGACGGTGGATCCCACGATCGCCGGCACGACGCCCGGGACGGGAACCGTGCCGCCGACGTCCACCGAGGAGCCCAGCGTCGATCTCCTGCCGCCGCCGACGTCGTCGCAGCCGGTGCCCACCCAGGAACCGCTGCCGGTCACGACAGAGCCGACAACCGGACCGACGAGCGCTCCGGTGACGACGGAGCCGACCACCGTGCCGACGGCCTCGCCGACGACGACCGCGTCGGCCTCGGCGCCGGCGCCGTCGAGTTCACTCGAACAGCAGTCGATCAGCCAGACGATCACCGTCGTTCCCCCGCCTTCCACGGTCGTTCCCCCGCCTTCGCCGTAGGCACGACGGGAAGGGCCCGCCAGGACATTCGTCCCGGCGGGCCCTTCCCGTCGTGCGGAGGCTTCTTCTAGGAGTCGAGGCCGTACGGGTCGACCGGCAGCGCCTCGTTCATCGAGGCGTCCGCGTAGCCGCGGCAGTAGTCCCACGTCACGTAGGCGTCGGGGGAGGGATCGTAGGCCGGCTCGTGCGGCCGGACCGTACCGTCGACGAGCAGCTGCAGCAGGTTCGCCCGCAGCATGTCCCAGTCGTGGTAGTGGTCCTGGTGGCAGTCCTCGCAGCACACCACCAGGCCGCGGATGCCGCGCGGCGACAGCAGCGCTTCGTAGACCGCGAGGTCGGCGAGATCCTCCTCGACGGCCAGCCGTTCGGCAGGGTCGAGTGGCTGACCCGGCTCGATCGCGTCCAGTGCGGCGGACGGATCGTCGGGATCTCCAGCGAATGGGTCCGGTGGCAGACCGGGAGGCAACTGATCACGCACGACTCCACGGTACGCAGTCCGACGGGGTCTGCGCCAGCCGTCACACCGTGGACTTCCCGCGGGGCTTCGTGTACGCGGGCGGATCCACGCGTTACGCAGTCCGACGGGGTCTGCGCCAGCCGTCACACCGTGGACTTCCCGCGGGGCTTCGTGTACGCGGGCGGATCCACGCGTGCGGATGCGCGTGTGTGCCTGTTCCGGTAAACCGATACGATAGTCCACGAGCAGGGCATCGTTGCTCGGAGCGTCCGGGGAATGTGCGCACCGCTCACGCCATTGTCTTTCACGACATTGTGTTCCGTAATCACCGTTGCCGGGCCGGGGCCCACCCGCCCGCACCGTATCGACGCGTCATGGAGGGTCCGAACCGCATGAGTAGTACCGGAGGGCACGTGCATACCGGCGGTGACGACCCCAACAAGGTCGCCATGCTGGGTCTGACCTTCGACGACGTGCTGCTGCTTCCGGCCGCGTCGGACGTGATCCCGAGCCAGGTGGACACGTCGAGCCAGCTGACCCGGGACATCCGCCTCCGCGTTCCGCTGGTCAGTTCCGCGATGGACACCGTCACCGAGTCGCGCATGGCCATCGCCATGGCCCGCGTCGGCGGCATGGGCGTCCTGCACCGCAATCTCTCCGCCGAGGCGCAGGCCGCGCAGGTCGAGACCGTCAAGAGGTCCGAGGCCGGCATGGTCACCGATCCGGTCACCTGCAAGCCGACCGCCACGCTCGCCGAGGTCGACGCCATGTGCGCGCGCTTCCGCATCTCGGGGCTGCCCGTCACCGACGACGACGGCCAGCTCGTCGGCATCATCACCAACCGGGACATGCGCTTCGAGGTCGACCAGAACCGCCCGGTCTCGGAGGTCATGACCAAGGCGCCGCTGGTGACCGCGCAGGAGGGGGTCACCGCCGAGGCCGCCCTCGGGCTGCTGCGCCGCCACAAGATCGAGAAGCTGCCGATCGTCGACGGACAGGGCCGCCTGACCGGCCTGATCACCGTCAAGGACTTCGTCAAGACCGAGCAGCACCCCAACGCCACCAAGGACCGTGACGGTCGCCTGCTCGTCGGCGCCGCGGTCGGCGTGGGCGACGACGCGTGGACCCGTGGCATGACCTTGGCCGACGCCGGGGTGGACGTGCTCGTGGTCGACAGCGCCCACGGTCACTCGGCGGGTGTGCTCGGCATGATCGCCAAGCTCAAGGCCGAGGTCGGCGACCGAGTCCAGATCATCGGCGGCAACGTCGCGACCCGGGCGGGCGCCGCGGCGCTCATCGAGGCCGGCGTGGACGCCGTGAAGGTGGGCGTCGGACCCGGCTCCATCTGCACCACCCGCGTCATCGCGGGTGTCGGCGCCCCGCAGATCACCGCCATCCTCGAGGCCGTCGCGGTCGCCAAGCCCGCGGGCGTCCCGGTCATCGCCGACGGCGGCCTGCAGTTCTCCGGCGACGTCGCCAAGGCTCTCGCCGCCGGCGCCTCCACGGCCATGCTCGGCTCCCTGCTGGCCGGCACCGCCGAGTCGCCCGGCGAGTTGATCCTCGTCAACGGCAAGCAGTTCAAGAGCTACCGCGGAATGGGTTCGCTCGGCGCGATGCAGAGCCGGGGCGCGGCCAAGTCGTACTCGAAGGACCGCTACTTCCAGGACGACGTGCTCTCCGAGGACAAGCTGGTGCCCGAGGGCATCGAGGGCCGCGTGCCGTTCCGCGGTCCGCTGCAGCAGGTGACCCACCAGCTGATCGGTGGTCTGCGCGCCGCGATGGGCTACGCCGGGGCCGCCAGCATCGAACAGCTGCAGGAGGCACAGTTCGTGCAGATCACGGCGGCGGGTCTCAAGGAGAGCCACCCGCACGACATCACGATCACGGCCGAAGCACCGAACTACGTGGTTCGCTAGAGCACCGAGTCCGCGATCGGGCCCCCGCCGGAGTGTCCGGCGGGGGCATCTACCTGAGAAGAAAGGGACGCGCGTGCGCGACCTGGTTGAAATCGGCATGGGGCGGACCGCCCGACGCACCTACGAGCTGGACGACATCAACATCGTGCCGTCCCGCCGGACGCGCTCCTCGAAGGAGGTGTCGACGGCCTGGCAGCTCGACGCGTACCGATTCGACATCCCGCTGCTCGCCCATCCCACCGACGCGCTGGTCTCGCCGTCCTTCGCGGTGCAGCTGGGCAGGGCCGGCGGTCTCGGCGTCATCAACGGTGAGGGCCTGTGGGGCCGGCACGCCGACGTCGACGCCGAGATCGAGAGGCTCGTCGGCATCGCCGAGTCCGACGCGGACCCGGCTGCGGCGATCGCCCACCTGCAGAAGCTCCACGCGGCCCCGCTGCAGCCCGACCTGCTGGCCGCCGCCGTCGCACAGGTGCGCGACGCGGGCGTGACCGCGGCCGTGCGGGTCAGCCCGCAGAACGCGCGGGCGCTGACCCCGCACCTGGTGAAGGCGGGCATCGACCTGTTGGTCATCCACGGGACCATCATCTCCGCGGAGCACGTCGCGCACGGCGAGAGCGAGCCGCTGAACCTCAAGACGTTCATTTCCGAGCTGGACGTGCCCGTCGTCGCGGGCGGTGTGAGCGACCACCGCACCGCGCTGCACCTGATGCGCACGGGCGCGGCGGGCGTCATCGTCGGCTACGGCTCGACGGCCGGGGCCACCACCACGAGCGAGGTGCTGGGCATCGGCGTGCCCATGGCGACCGCGATCGCCGATGCCGCCGCCGCCCGTCGCGACTACCTGGACGAAACCGGTGGCCGGTACGTGCACGTCATCGCCGACGGCGACATCGAGACCTCGGGCGATCTGGCCAAGGCCATCGCCTGCGGTGCCGACGCCGCCGTGCTCGGGGCCCCGCTCGCGGTCTCGGCCGAGGCGCCGGGCCGCGGCTGGTACTGGCCGTCGGCGAGTGCGCACCCGTCCGTGCCGCGGGGCGCGCTGCTGCAGGTCGCCTACGACGAGCGCCCGGGCCTGGACCGGGTGCTCGCCGGTCCGTCCGACGACCCGTTCGGCTCGCTGAACCTGGTCGGCGGCCTGCGCCGCGCGATGGCGAAGTCGGGCTACTCGGATCTCAAGGAGTTCCAGAAGGTGGGCCTGACCGTCCGCGCGTAGCCGTCCCCCTCTTCCGCTGTGGCCGAATGTCACATCGCGTCGATCCGATCGACGTGATGTGACATTCGGCCACAGCCGTTTTCGGCGCCCACCTGCGGTTTCTAGAACTCGAGGTTACAGTTAGGGCACCCTTGTGGCAGTGGTCACAGCGAGTCTGTGCATACTGGTGAGTAACAACCAGCGTCATGGAGGTGTTTCGGTGGGTGAGCAGCGCGCGACGGACTACGACGTCCTCATCGTCGGATCGGGGTTCGGCGGAAGTGTGACGGCCCTGCGGCTCGTGGAGAAGGGGTACAAGGTCGGCATCCTCGAAGCCGGCCGGCGCTTCGCCGACGCGGACTTCGCCAAGACCAGCTGGGATCTCAAGCGCTTCCTGTGGGCGCCCAAGCTGGGGTGCTTCGGCATCCAGCGGATCCATCTGCTGCACGACGTCCTCATCCTCGCCGGCGCCGGCGTCGGCGGCGGATCCCTCAACTACGCCAACACCCTCTACAAGCCGCCTGCCCCGTTCTTCCAGGACAGCCAGTGGGCGCACATCACCGACTGGAACGACGAGCTCAGCCCGTTCTACGACCAGGCCCGTCGCATGCTCGGCGTGGTGCAGAACCCCCACATGACCCCCGCCGACGAGATCGTCAAGTCCGTCGCCGAGGACATGGGCGTCGGGGACACCTTCATCCAGACCCCGGTGGGCGTGTTCTTCGGTGAGCCCGGCCGCACCGTCGCCGACCCGTACTTCGGTGGTGTCGGCCCCGACCGCACGGGCTGCATCGAATGCGGCGAGTGCATGACCGGTTGCCGGCACGGTGCCAAGAACACACTGCTGAAGAACTACCTCGGGCTCGCCGAGCGCGCCGGCGCCGAGATCGTCCCCCTCACCACGGTCACCGGCCTGCGCCGGGCCGCCGACGGCACATGGGACGTCGACACCGAGCGCACCGGCGCATGGAAGCGGAAGAACCGTCGCACCTACACCGCCGGGCACGTGGTGCTGGCCGCCGGCACCTGGGGCACCCAGCACCTGCTGCACCACCTCAAGGACACCGGCGGCCTGCCGCAGCTGTCCGACCGGCTCGGGCACCTGACCCGCACCAACTCCGAATCGATCGTCGGTGCCGGCAAGATGCGCGTCGATCCGGAACTCGACCTCACCCGCGGGGTGGCGATCACCTCGTCGTTCCATCCCACCGCGGACACCCACATCGAACCCGTCCGCTACGGCAAGGGCTCCAACGCGATGGGTCTGCTGCAGACCCTGATGACCGACGGCGGCGGCCGTGTCCCGCGGTGGCTGAAGTTCCTCGGCCAGGCCGCGCGGAACCCGGTCCAGATGGGGAGGATGCTCAGCGTCAAGGACTGGAGCGAGCGCACCATCATCGCCCTGGTCATGCAGAACCTGGACAACTCGATCGTCACCTACACCAAGAAGGGCCTGCTCGGCCGCCGTAAGGTCACCAGCCGGCAGGGCCACGGGCACCCCAACCCGACGTGGATTCCCGTCGGCAACGAGGCCACCCGCCGCATCGCCGAGAAGATCGACGGCGTCCCCGGCGGCACCTGGGGGGAGATCTTCAACATCCCGCTCACCGCGCACTTCCTCGGCGGCTGCGTGATCGGGACCGACCCTGAGCACGGCGTCATCGACCCGTACCACCGCGTGTACGGATATCCGACGCTGAGCGTCGTCGACGGAGCCGCGGTCTCGGCGAATCTCGGGGTCAACCCGTCGCTGACGATCGCCGCGCAGGCCGAGCGCGCGGCGGCGCTGTGGCCGAACAAGGGGGAGCAGGACCTGCGCCCCGCCCAGGGCGAGGGCTACCGCCGGCTGGACCCGATCGCCCCGAAGAAGCCGGTGGTGCCCGCGGGCGCTCCGGGCGCGTTGTCGCTGCCGATCGTCGAGGTCCGCAGCGGCTCCACCTCCGGCGTCGCCTGACCCGAACCGCCGTTCGTTGGGCGAGGACCGGGCCTCTAGACTGTTCGGGTGTCGCAAACCCAGCAGTCCAGGCCGGTCCTCGTCGTCGACTTCGGAGCCCAGTACGCGCAGCTGATCGCCCGCCGCGTCCGCGAAGCGAAGGTCTACTCCGAGGTCGTGCCGCACACCACGACGGTGGAGGAGATCGCGGCCCGTGAGCCGCTCGCCGTGGTGCTCTCCGGCGGCCCCTCCAGCGTCTACGCCGACGGGGCGCCGCAACTCGACCCGAAGCTGTTCGATCTGGACGTCCCGGTGTTCGGCATCTGCTACGGCTTCCAGGCCATGGCCCAGGCGCTCGGCGGCACCGTCGCGCACACCGGCAACCGCGAGTACGGGCGCACCGAGATGTCCGTCACCGGCGGTGTCCTGCACGACGGCCTGCCCGCGACGCAGCCGGTGTGGATGAGCCACGGCGACGGGGTCACCGCCGCGCCGGCCGGCTTCGAAGTGACCGCCAGCAGCGCCGGCGCCCCCGTCGCCGCGTTCGAGGACCGCGCGCGCCGTCTCGCCGGCGTGCAGTACCACCCCGAGGTGCTGCATTCCCCGCACGGCCAGCAGGTGCTCAGCCGGTTCCTGCACGACATCGCCGGTATCCCCGCCGCCTGGACGGCCGCGAACATCGCCGAGGCCCTGATCGAGCAGATCCGCGAGCAGGTCGGTGACGGCCGTGCCATCTGCGGCCTGTCCGGCGGGGTGGATTCCGCGGTGGCCGCGGCCCTGGTGCAGCGCGCCATCGGCGACCGCCTGACCTGCGTGTTCGTCGACCACGGCCTGATGCGTGAGGGCGAGCGGCAGCAGGTCGAGAAGGACTTCGTCGCCGCGACGGGGGCCCGGCTCGTCACGGTGGACGCCGCCGAGACCTTCCTGCGGGAATTGGCCGGCGTGACGGATCCGGAGACCAAGCGCAAGATCATCGGGCGCGAGTTCATCCGCAGCTTCGAGGGCGCCGTGTCGGAGGTGCTCGGCGAGAACGCCGCCCACGGCGAGACCGTCGAGTTCCTGGTCCAAGGCACCCTGTACCCGGACGTCGTCGAGTCCGGCGGCGGCACCGGCACCGCCAACATCAAGAGCCACCACAACGTCGGTGGTCTCCCCGAGGATCTGCAGTTCGCGCTGGTCGAGCCGCTGCGCCTGCTGTTCAAGGACGAGGTGCGGGCGGTGGGCCGCGAACTCGGCCTGCCCGAGGAGATCGTCGGCCGCCAGCCCTTCCCCGGACCGGGCCTGGGCATCCGCATCATCGGTGAGGTCACAGGCGAACGCCTCGCGATCCTGCGCCGCGCCGACTCCATCGCCCGCGAGGAACTCACGGCGGCCGGTCTCGACGGACAGATCTGGCAGTGCCCGGTGGTGCTGCTCGCCGACGTGCGCAGCGTGGGCGTGCAGGGCGACGGCCGCACCTACGGCCACCCGATCGTGCTGCGCCCGGTCTCCAGCGAGGACGCGATGACCGCGGACTGGACCCGGCTGCCGTACGAGACCCTCGAGCGGATCTCCACCCGCATCACCAACGAGGTCCCCGACGTCAACCGCGTCGTCCTCGACGTCACGAGCAAGCCGCCGGGCACCATCGAGTGGGAGTGAGACGCGGCTGCGCCCTTCGGATCCGATCCGAAGGGCGCAGTGCGTTCCGGGGTGTCAGCGCTTCTTCTTGCCTGGCGCGAACACCAGGGCCGCGCCGACGACGACGGCGAGCGCGACGAGCAGCCAGCGGAATTCGACGTTCGCGAGCGGCTCGAGGGAGAACGGCCCGATCAGCGCCCACCCGCTGACCGCCAGCGCCGCAATCGCGGACAGCAGCATCAGGATCGACGGGCCCCGCCGGCGGGTGCCGGTCGTGGGGTCGGTGGGGTCGGTGTCGACGTCAGCCACGGCGCACCTCCGAGTTGCCGAATGCGGTGTCGAGGTTCAGGGTCAGGACCGGTCCGCCGACGCCGTCGTCGCCGCCGTCGAGGCCCTGCATCGTGCACGGGTTCGAGGCCCGCTCGGTGCAGACGACGTCGACGTCGAGGTTCTTCGGCAGCATGATCTCGGTGGCACCGAAGCGGGTCTCGACGGTGACGGTCTCGTCCTCGGTGAGTTCGAGCCCGCGCAGGTCCAGTTGCAGGGCACCCATCTGCACCGAGTACGCCGGCTGCAGTTCCGCGGCGGTGCGGGGCGAGTACAGCTGTTCCCCCCACGACGAGGTGTCGATCGGCCCGACGAGCGAGGCCAGCACCACGAACCCGAGCAACGGGCCCGTCACCACCAGCAGTCCGTAGCCGCGGTGCAGGAACGCCCCGAACAGCAGGCCGAGTCCGATCACCGCGAGCGCGATCGCGCCGATCCGCGCCGGTGTGAGCCAGGCGACCTCACCCGCGGAGGCCACCGCGCCGGCGGCCGCCGCGGCGAGCACCGCCAGGCCCAGCACCGTCGTGGTGAGCCGTGAGCGGGGCTGTTTCGCCGGCACGACCGACGGCGCGGGCGCCGGCTCGGGCAGGTCCCAGGCGAACGGTGCGACGCCGAGCGGATCCCAGGACGGCGGCGTCGGGCGCTGCAACAACGGATCCTGCGGGGGCTCCGGGTTCGCCTCGGCGGACTCCGCGCCGGCGGCCCGGGGCGAGTCCGGTTCCGGCTTCGTCCAGAAGTTCGGATCCGCCGGCGCGGGCCCGGTGGCGGCGGTGTGCTGCGCGAAGGGCGCCTGCTGGTACTGGCTCTGCTGGAACGGGGCCTGGAAGGGGTTCTGTGGGAACAGCTGCGGCGCCCCGGGCAGCGCCGGGGGTTCGGGCCGGCGCTGGTACAGCAGCCACAGGCCGCCGAGCATCAGCACCATGCTCACGAACCCGGAACCGCCGACCCCGGGGCCCATCGGGCCGAAGGCGCTGGCCGCGACCGCCAGCACCACCAGGAGCACCACGGCCTTGGTGCTCGATTCGGAGCTGTGCCCCCGGCCGACGAGGGACTCGGCGGGGGAGACCTGATCGCCGTAGCGCGGCAGCAGCAGCCAGCACGCCAGATACAGCACCAGGCCGGCGCCGCCGAAGAACGTGGACACCACGAACGCCACGCGGATCAGCACCGGATCCACGTCGTACCGCACGCCGATGCCCGCGCACACCCCGGCGACATGGCCCTGCCGTGGCAGCCGGACCGGACGGGTGCGCCACATGTCCGAGAGCTGCTCGGGGAAGCTTCGCGTGTTCATGCTGCACATCCTTCTCGACCGCCGCCCCGCCGCACATCAGGGACCGACCCTGAATTCTGCGGCTGCGCGCGGCCGCCGGCTCAGGGTTCGTCCCGGATGCCCGGGGCGGGGTGCGCGTGCCAGTATCGAAGGTATGCAGCCGGTTCCCTACCCGCACCTGCCCACCCCCCGCCTCGAGCGCCGGGTCGGCGGCCGGGTCGTGGGCGGCGTGGCCGGTGGTCTCGCCGACCACCTCGGGGTCGACGTGCTCAAGGTGCGGGTGGCGTTCACGGTCCTGGCGGCGCTCGCCGGCCTCGGCATCGTCGCCTACGGGTTGCTGTGGGCGCTCACGCCGCAGGGCTCGGACACCGAACCGCCGTCGCCCACCGAGCGGCGCCGGGCGCTGGGCCTGGCGGTCATCGGACTGGGCCTGGCCGTAGGGCTTTCGTGGCTGCTCAACGGCGGTGTGGGCTCAGTGATCGCGCCTGTCGTCGTGGTGGCGGTGGGCGCCGCGCTGGTCTGGCGCGAGTTCGACGCCGAGGGACCGCGTTCGGTGCTGGGCCTGCCCGCCCGCCCGACGGTGCTGACCTGGGCGCGGGTGGTCGGCGGCGCCTCGCTCATCGTGCTCGGGCTCGGTGTCGTGATCCTCGCCCAGGTCGACGTGGCGGCCCTGCGCTCGTCGGTGCTGGCGGTGCTGGTGACGCTGGTCGGGGCCGGCCTGCTGTCGGTGCCGCTGTGGGTGCGGATGTGGCGCGCGCTCGAGGAGGAACGCGCCGCCCGCGTCCGCAACGAGGAACGCGAGGAGATCGCGTCGCACCTGCACGATTCGGTGCTGCAGACGCTCGCCCTGATTCAGAAGCAGGCCGACAACTCGCAGGAGGTGCTGCGCCTGGCGCGCAGCCAGGAACGCGAGCTGCGCCGCTGGCTGTTCGGCGGCGGCGAGACCCCGCACACCAGCCTGGCCGAGGCGCTGCGCACCATCGCCGGCGAGGTGGAGGACCAGTACGGGGTCTCGGTGGCGCCGGTGATCGTCGGCGACGTGGTGCCCGGCGACGACGAGGACCTGACCGCCGAGTCGTTCACCGCGCTGCTGGGCGCCACCCGGGAGGCACTGGTCAACGCGGCCAAGCACGCGCGGGTGGACAGCGTGGACCTGTTCGTCGAGGTCGAACCCGAACAGGTGAGCGTCTTCGTCCGGGACCGTGGCGTCGGCTTCGACGAATCCGCGGTGCCGGAGGACCGGCAGGGCCTGGCCCGTTCGATCCGGGGTCGCGTGGAGCGTCGCGGCGGCCGGGTCGGTGTGCGCTCGAACCCGGGCAAGGGCACGGAGATCCGCATCCACATGCCCCGTGCCGGTGCCGGACCGGAGCGGACGACGACCCTAGAGTGGGAGGGCACCGACGCCCATCCAGAGGAGCAGCCCACTTGACGTCACTCGACGCCTCCCGCCGTTTCCGTGTGTTCCTGGTCGACGACCATGCCGTGTTCCGGTCGGGGGTGCGCGCCGAACTCGGCCGGGAGAGCGACATGGAGGTCGTCGGCGAGGCCGGCACCGTCGCGGAAGCGGTCGCGGGAATCGATGCCACCCGCCCCGACGTGGTCCTGCTCGACGTCCACATGCCCGACGGGGGCGGGGTGGCGGTGCTCGGGCGGATCACCGAGGGCCCGGTGTGTCTGGCGCTGAGCGTTTCCGACGCCGCCGAGGACGTCATCGCGGTGATCCGGGCCGGCGCCCGCGGCTACGTCACCAAGACCATCTCGGGGGCCGAACTGGCCGACGCGGTGCGCCGCGTCGCCGGCGGGGACGCGGTGTTCAGCCCGCGCCTGGCCGGGTTCGTCCTGGACTCGTTCACCGGCCGCTCGAGCGTCCCCGAGCCGCCGCTCGACCCCGAACTCGATTCGCTCACCCCCCGGGAGCTCGAGGTGCTGCGCCTGCTGGCGCGCGGCTACACCTACCGCGAGATCGCCGAGGAACTGGTGATCTCGGTCAAGACCGTCGAGACGCACGCGTCGAACGTGCTGCGCAAGACCCAGCAGTCCAACCGCAATGCGCTCACCCGGTGGGCGCACCGGCGGCGGATCGACTGACCGGAGTTCCGTGCGTGGGCAGCCGCTCGGTCGATCCGGCCACGAGAGCTGCCGCGGTCATCGCCCCGGCGACGGCGGTCATGGTCGGGTCGCGGTCACGGGTGTTCTTCTCGGCGGACGGGCATGGCCAGGGTGGTCAGGTCGCCGGCGGCAGCGGAACGGATCACGACGGGCCGGTCGTAGGAGGCGATGTCCAGCAGCACCTCCGGGCCGACGGCAGTGTCGAGGGCGGCTCCCAGCCCGTCCCGGTCGAAGGAGAGATCCAGGTCGGCGCCGGTGACGTCGGCGGGCAGCACGCGGTCGTGCCCCCGGTGGCCGACGGTGAGTGCCGCCGCCCGCACGCGCAGGTCGATCGTGCCGGCCGCGGCGTCGCGCACGGCCCCGGCCAGGGCGTCGCGGTGCACGATCACCCGCGTGACCGGTGGGTCGAGGGCGGCGAGCATGCTGCCGTAGTCGGGGAAGGTGCCCCCGACGGCCGGGCAGCGGTGCCGCTCGCCGTCCGCGCCGGTGAGGGTGAGCGCGCCCGAGTCGTCGTCGAGGGCCAGGCCGACGTTCTCGTGTTCCCGCAGCCACGCGGCGGTCCCGCGGAGCGCGGAGCCGTCGGCGACGGTGCGGAACGGGTTCCCGGTGCGGGCCGCGGCCGTCACCGAGCCGGTGGTCAGCCGGTAACGGTTCGTCGCCGTCAGGACCACCGCCCCGGCGTCGACCTCAACGAAAATGCCTGTCAGACAAGGGATTTCCGAATCCGTGGCGACGGACGGAAGGACGCGTTCGACGGTGTCGGCGAGGAGCCGGCCCGGCACGACGACCGTCGGCGGCGCCACGAGGCGGGCCTTGACGGCGGAGGCCAGCCGGGTCGCGCGCTCGGCCCGGCGATGCAGCTCGGCGACGTGTTCGTCGAGCAGCGCGGCACCGGACTCGGCATCGCCGTCGAGGATCCGGCCGACGTCGTCGAGCGGGACGTCGAGTTCGCGGAGCTGACGGATCGTCACCGCTCGCTCGCGCTGGTCGACCGTGTAGTACCGGTAGCCGGTGACGGGATCGACCACGGCGGGCACGAGCAGCCGGCAGTCGCCGTAGAACCGCAGTGCTCCCGGGGTGAGCCCGCTGAGCCGGGCCATGGTGCCGATCGTGATCAGGTCTGGGAAGGTGGTCACGGCCCCATCATCGAGCTTCGGCCGACCCGAAGGTCAAGCTCAGCTCACGACGACCGCGATGATCAGGGCCACGATCAGCGCGAGAACGAGCACGGCCACCATGACCGCCATCGCCATCGGTGCGAACGCCACGATCTTCTCCTGCGTGGTGCGCGGCGGGGGACCGGTGGGCCGCAGCCGGTGCAGCAGCTCCGCAGGGCGGGGCACGCCCCGCGGTGACATCGAGCGGGGCACGCCCCGCGGTGACATCGAGCGGGGCAGGCCCCGCGGTGACATCGAGCGGGGCGCGCTGTGGGGAGCTGCGGGCAACCCGGTGAGGGTGCCCCCGGTGCCCGCGGTGCGCCGGGAACCGACGAGGGTCGTGGCGCGCCGCGCCCACACGGGGACGGTGCCGTCGGCGGACAGGATCGGCCGGCCGCGGAGCAGTGCCGGATCGGCGTCGGGCCCGAAGGCGACCGCGGCGAGACGGTCCCGGGCCTGCTCCATCGTCGGGCGGCGGGCGGGGTCCGGTTCCAGCATCGCGAGGAGGACGTCGGTCAGCGGGCCCGTCCGGGTCGGCGGGATGATCTCGGCGCGGGCGACGCGGTGCAGCAGGGCGATCGAGTCGGGGTCGATGCCGAACGGTGGCTGGCCCTCGATTGCGGTGTAGAGGGTCGCGCCGAGGGAGAAGACGTCGCTGGCCTCGGTGGGATCGCTGCCGCGGGCGACCTCGGGTGCGAAGAAGGCGGGGGTACCGGTGATCACACCGGAACGGTCGTGGTCGCCTTTGGCGCGGGCGATGCCGAAGTCGCTGATCTTCACGGTGCCCAGCTCGCGGCCGCGCTCGGCGACGAGGATGTTGCCCGGCTTGATGTCGCGGTGCACGATCCCGGCGGCGTGGGCGGCGGCGAGCGCGTCGGCGATGTGTGTGCCGATCTGCGCCACCTCGAGCGGCGGCAGGGTGTCGGCGATGTTCATCACCTGGGCGAGGCTGCGGGAGGGCAGATGCTCCATGACGAGCCACGGCTCGCCGGAGTGGAGGGCGACGTCGTACATGGAGATGGCGTGCTCGTGGGTGAGGCGGGCGGCGATCCGGCCCTCGCGCAGCGTACGGCGGCGGATCTCCTCGGCGGCCTCCGTGGGCAGGCCCACGGTCGAGGTGACCTGCTTGACGGCCACGTCCCGGTCGAGCAGGGTGTCGTGCGCGAGCCAGACCGCGCCCATACCACCGCCGCCGAGCTTGGAGACGAGTCGATAACGTCCGGCCACCAGCTGATCCGGGCCGACGACGCTTGCCGCTCGCTCCTGTTCCGCCACCTTGACGAGGGTAGTGGATGCCGCGGTGGGCCATCGCTTGACGGGCGCCCCGCCGTCGGGTCTACTGAACCTGTTCGAATACGTGTTCGAACAATCGCGTCTTCCCCGCGGTTTGTCGGTGGGCCGTGCTATACGCGGCCGGCGCAGGGCGAGGGGAGTTCGTGTGGGTGAGGTGGCCGAGTTTCCGGTCGAGGGCGGGTCGCAGGCTCCGGCGGGGCTCCCCCGGCAGGAACGGCTCGAGGCGTTGCGGCGGCAGATCGCCGCGATTCCTGTGAGGGGGGAGAGTGCTCGTCCCCGCCCCGCCGAGCCCGCGACGTCCCCGGTGCCGGTCGACCGGCTGCTTCCGGTACCCGAGCCGCTCGCACGGCTGCTCCCGGACGGTGGCCTGGTCCGCGGATCCGTCGTAAGTTTCTCCGGGGCAATGTCTTTGCTGATCGGTGTGCTGGCCTCGGCCACCGCCGCCGGTGGGCACGCCGCCGTCGTCGGGCATCGCCGCCTCGGCCTGCTCGCCGCCGCCGAGATGGGGGCCGAACTGAGCCGGATCGCGCTGATCCCCGAGCCCGGACCGGATCCGGTGGAGGTGGCCGCCGTCCTGCTCGACGGCATGGACCTCGTCGTCCTCGGCCTCGGGGGCGCCGTGGTGCCGCCGGCGCGGACCCGGGCGGTGGTTGCGCGGGCCCGCAGCAAGGGCGCGGCCCTGATGGTCACCGACGGCCGGTGGGACGGAGCGCACGTGCGGCTCGAGGCCGCGGTGCACGGCTACCGGGGACTGTCGGCCTCGGCTCGGGGCAGGCTGTGCGGCACCGGGCTTTCCGTGCGCGCGCAGGGCCGTGCCTTCCAGCCCCGTGTGGCGCGAATAGACTTGTGTGCCGGTCGAACCGGAGTGGAGTGGCGCCCCGGAGAACCGGCGCGGGTGGGGAGTGTGCCCCGCCCGGCGGAGGTGGCGCGGTGAGCGAATCCGGCTGCCCGGCCCGGGTGGTGGCCCTGTGGTGTCCGGACTGGCCGGCGATCGCCGCCGCCGCGGCTGCCGACCTGCCGCCCACGGCGCCGGTGGCGGTGATCTCGGCCAACCGCGTGGCGGCCTGTTCCGCACCGGCCCGGGCCGCCGGCGTGCGACGGGGCCTGCGGCGACGGGAGGCTCAGGCTCGGTGTCCGGATTTGTATGTCGCCCAGGATGATCCGGGCCGCGATGCGCGGTTGTTCGAGCCGGTGGTGGCGGCGATCGACGCGGCGGCGCCCGGCGTGGAGGTGCTGCGCCCCGGTCTGGTGGTGCTCGCTGCACGCGGCGTCGTGCGCTGGTTCGGTTCCGAGGAGGCGGCGGCCGAGCGGTTGGTCGACGAGGTGGCCGCCACCGGCGTCGAATGCCAGGTCGGCATCGCCGACGAGCTGTTCACCGCGGTGCTCGCCGCCCGCCACGCCCGCCTCGTCCCGCCCGGAGAGGACGAGGAATTCCTTGCACCCCTGAATATTTCGGAGATCTGCGTGGAGCCGTCCCTGACCGCGCCGGACCGCGTCGACCTGGTGGACCTGCTGAAACGGCTCGGTCTGCGCACGATCGGGGCGTTCGCCGCGCTGTCGCCGACCGACGTCGCCTCCCGCTTCGGTGCGGACGCCGTCGCCGCGCACCGCAGCGCACGGGCACGGCCGCAGCGCCCGCCGTCCGGTCGTGCCCTGCCGCCCGATCTGGTGGTGGAGCGCCCCTGCGATCCGCCGCTCGAACGGGTCGACTCGGCCGCTTTCGCCGGCCGGGCGCTCGCCGCGCTGCTGCACACCCGGCTGGCCGCGGCGGGGGTGGCCTGCACCCGGCTGCTGGTGGCCGCCCGCACCGGCAACGGTGAGGAGCTGGCCCGGACGTGGCGCTGCGCCGAACCGCTGACCCCGGACGGCACCGCCGACCGGGTGCGCTGGCAGCTCGACGGCTGGCTCACCGGGCACAGCGCGACCCGCCCCACCGCCGGGATCGTGCTGCTGCGGCTCGAACCGGTGGAGGTGGTGGCGGCGGGGGCGCTGCAGCTGGGCCTGTGGGGCGGGGCCGGCGACGAGGACGAACGGGCCCGGCGCGCCCTGGTGCGGGTGCAGGGACTGCTCGGTGGCGAAGCCGTGCTGGTGGGGGTGCTCAGCGGCGGACGTGGCCCGCTGGAACGGGTGACCCTCGTGCCGCTGGGGGAGGAGCGGGTGCCGGCGACGGATCCGTCGGCGCCGTGGCCGGGTCGGCTGCCCCCGCCCGCCCCGGCGGTGGTGCTCACCACCCTGCCCCCGATCGCGCTCGAGGACGCGTCGGGCACCCCGGTGACGGTGACCGAGCGCGGTCTGCTCAGCGGCGATCCCACCCGGCTGAGCTGGGGCAGCCGCAGCTGGCGGGTGCACGCCTGGGCCGGGCCGTGGCCGGTGGACGAGTACTGGTGGGACCCGGCCGCGGCGCGGGCGGCGGCGCGGCTGCAGGTGCGGCTCGAGGAGTCCCGGGCCCTGCTGGTGATCCACGTCGACGACCGCTGGCATGTGGAGGGCGTCTACGAGTGAGTACCCTCGGTTGACGTGGAGACCAGTGTGCTGACGGCCGCGCCGAACGGTGTGGCGATCGCCTACCGGGATTCGGCTCCCAGGACGGGCCACCACCCGGTGCCGGTGATGCTGGTGCACGGGATGGGCGGCGACGGACGCACGTGGGACCGGTTCGCCCGGTCCCTGCTCGCGGCCGGCCGGCGGGTCGTCGCGGTGGACCTGCGCGGCCACGGGCGCAGCGCCCGCGCCGCGTCCTACCGCTTCGACGAGTTCGGCGCCGACGTGCTCGGGCTCTGTGAACACCTGGGCCTCGAGACGGTCGACCTCGTCGGGCATTCCCTCGGCGGGCACACCGGATCCCTCGTCGCGCAGCAGCGCCCGGGCCTGGTGCGGCGCCTGGTGCTCGAGGAGGCGCCGCTGCCGCTGCGCCCGGGCGATCCGCCGCAGGTGCTCGGCGGGCGCCTGCCGTCGCCGGCCGAGCTGTGGCACGCCTCGACGAGCCTGCTGCGCAATCCGCGCGCGACGTTCGCCTTCGACCGCTCCATGACCGGCTCGGCGCTCACCCAGTTCCGCGCGCCGAATCCGCGGTGGTGGGAACATCTTCCGCGGATCACCGCACCGACGATGATCCTGCGGGGCGGGCCGGGCAGCATGGTCGATCCGGCCCGGCTCGAGGCCGCTGTGGACGTCCTAGGCGACGTCGCGGTCCACGACTTCACCTGCGGCCACAGCATCCACCGCGATCGGCACCGCGAGTTCGAGGCCGCCGTGCTGCCCTTCCTCACCTGAGCACTCGTTCCGCCACGACAGAGCTTCCGGACAGCGACAACCGTCGAGACGGTTGTCGCTGTCCGGAACCTGTTGCCGGTGTACCGACGCTATTCCAGCCAGATGCGGCGATCGAAGCCGCCGCACTCGGCGCGCTTGGCGGTGGCCGCGGCAGCCACCTCCTCGGCGGCGATCCCGAACGCGGCGAGCAGGGACGTGAACACCTCGTGCACGTCGGCGAGTTCGCCGAGCCGCTCGTCGCCGTTGTGCGCCTCCCGCAGCTCGTGTGCTTCCTCGACCAGCTTGTCGAGCAGGGCGCTGCGGTACTCGTCCCGATCGAGTACACGGGTGTGCGCCACCCGGCCGTCGGCCTCGATGATGTCGGGAATCCGGTCGCGGACCAGCTTGCCCATCATGATTCCTCCCGCTGCGCTACCGTGGCGGGGTGGACGGTACCGGACCACCCACGGACGCCCTCGCGCTCGGTCAGCGCGTCGTCGCCGTCCTCGAGACCGGTGCCCGGACCGCCACTTACAAGCTTGCGACCCTTTCGGCACTTGTCGGCTTCTGCGTCGAACATCTGCCGGCGGACCCGGCTGCGGCACTCGACGTGCCGATCGACGCCCTGGCCGAGCGGGTGATCGACCTGTACTGGCCCCAGGTCCGTCCGTTCGACGGGCACCGGTTGCGCCAGTCCTCGCAGCCGAAGGCTCGGATCCTGACGGCGGTGGAGGTGCTGCGCGGTGCGGCGAACGCCGGCGGGGTGGTCGGCCTGTCCATCGCGAGGCTGCGGATGCCCGACTTGTACCGCGAGGCTGTCGCGGAGGTCGCGCTCACACTGGCGCAGCAACCGCTGTACCGGCTGCAGCGGCTACCGGGCGGACGTGGCGAACCGTTCCTCTACGACGACTCCTGGTTGCACTCCGGAATCACCCGAGCGGCGATTGCCCGGCACGGTGGCGTAATCCGCCTGTTTCCGGGGGTCGCGGCGGCGCTGGCCCGCCTGTCCGGTCTGCTCACCCCGACACTGGAGATCCTGTGGGTTCAGGACGTGCGCCGCTACAACGCCTTTCTCGACGAGGACGTTCCCGACATCGCGGGGCACCTGTTCGGCCGCGACCGCGTCTCGCTCGCGAAGCCGCGCGTGGCGCTGCGCGAGGCCTTCGGAACGCAGTGTTTCTATTGTGCGACAAGCCTTTCCGATGGAAATCCGGTGGACCACGTGCTACCGTGGTCCCGGGTGCCTCTCGACGGGCTGGCCAATCTCGTACTCGCCTGCGGAGGTTGCAACACCGACAAGCGGGATTCGCTGCCCGCGTTGGCGCACACCGAGCGGGCGTTGAGCCGAGATCGCACCGTCCTCGAGCAGCTCGCCGCCGACATCGGTTGGCCGACTCAGTACGACCGCACTCTTGCCGCCGCGCGCGGCCTGTACCGCAGCTCACCCCCGGGCACGCCGACGTGGCAGGGCCGTTCGCGGACCGGAACGTGGGACACGGTATTTCCGCCCGGCTGGGTGGTCTCGACGGTGCCGGAAACCGGGTTCACATGAACACGACCGGTCGTCTACGATTCGACGCCATGCGGTTGGCAGAGGCACTCGCCGAGCGAGGCGAGCTGAAACGGCGGATCGAGCAGCTCGGCACCCGGATCGTGGCCAACGCCCGGTACCAGGAGGGTGAGGAGCCCGCCGAGAATGCCGGCGAGCTCCTCGACCAACTCACCGACGCCATCGATCGGCATGCGCTGCTGATCGCTCGGATCAACAAGACGAACACCGCCACCCGCGTCGGCGACCGCACGCTCACCGACGCGCTGGCCGAACGGGACGCCTTGCAGGCCCGGCACCGTGCGCTGACCGCGGCCGCGGACGCGGCCTCGGGCAGCAGGGACCGATACGGGCGACAACTCCGGTCCGAACTGGCATACGTCTCGGCGCTGTCGGTCCGGGACCTGCGGCGCACCACCGACGACCTGGCCCGCCGGATCCGGCAGGTGGACATGGAGATCCAGCGCGTGAACTGGGAGGTTGATCTGATCGACGAGTGATCGTGGGCAGCGGGTACCCGAATCGGAAGCGAACACACGCCGTGGGTCGCGGTGAATCGACCTTTTTGTATCCTCAGGCGCGCGGAGGGCAGCGCCGCGGGTTCGACTCCCGCACACAGGGCAGCCCTGCACGACGCACGAGGGCACGGTGCACGCCGGCACAGTTCATCACCACGTGCTGATCCGGATCGGGGAGGGCGGGAACGGGGCACCCACGAGCCGTCGGCCCGACAGGGCGCTCGCGCTGCGGCGCAGCCGCTAGGATCGCCGCATGACATGGACCGCGTCCGACCGTCGACTGTTGGCCGCCGCCGCGGTATTCGTGGTGTCGCAGGCGAACATCGCCCGCGTGCTCGGCCCCGCCGCGCCGGCGGTGGGACGGATCCAGACCGCCTTCTCCGCGGCGACATACCGCAACGTTCTCGACGGACTCGACGCGGACACCGCCCCGCGGTATCGCCGGCACTACTACTGGGATCTGGTGCATCCCTTGATCTTTGCCATCGCACTGCAGGCCGGTGCGCGATCGCTCGCCGAGCACCGGCCCGTGCCCGCGCACACCCGCCGGGTCCTCGCCGTCGCTCCGGCGGTGGCCGCGGCGGCGGACTACGTCGAGAACGCCGCGGGCCTGTACCTGCTCGACCACCGTGACCGCATCACCGACACCACCGTCCGGGTGGCGACGACGGTCAGCACCGTCAAGTGGGTGCTCGCGCTCGGCTCTCTCGCCTACCTGTCCCAGGGCTTCCTGGGCCTGTGGACGCGGGCGGGCCTGCGCCGGCTGGGGAGATGATCATGGCCGACGAGCTGCCCGTCGAGTACTTCCCGGACCGGGAGTCCTTCGCCGCCTGGCTGCGTGAGCACCACACGGACTCGCCCGGCATCTGGGTCAAGCTCGCCAAGAAGGGATCGGCGCATCCGTCGGTGACCTACGCCGAGGTGGTCGAGGAACTGCTGTGCCACGGCTGGATCGACAGTCAGGCACGCAGGCTCGACGACGACTTCCGGCTGCAGCGCATCACTCCGCGCCGGGCCCGCAGCCCCTGGTCGCAGCGTAACCGGGCGCTCGCCGAACGGTTCGAGGCAGAGGGCCGGCTCGCGCCGGCCGGGGCCGCCGAGGTCGCCCGCGCCCGCGCCGACGGCCGCTGGGAGCGCGCCTACGCCGGCCAGGCGACCGCGCAGGTGCCGCAGGACTTCCTCGACGCCCTCGCGGGCAATCCCGCGGCGCAGGCCTTCTACGACACGCTCGACGGCCGCAACCGGTACGCGATCGTGTACCGGCTGCAGGCCGCGAAGCGCCCGGAGACCCGGGCACGCCGCATCGAGGCCTTCGTGCAGCAGCTCGCGGAGGGCCGTCGCTTCCACGACTAGCTCGGACGGACACAATGGGCGGGTGAGCCTTGCCTTTCCTCCTGCCTGCTCGGCGGCCTCCGCGCTGGACGAGCCCCTGCCCGGCACCGCGGCGACCGCCCCCGGCTGGGTGTGCCTCGAGATGCCGTCCGGCTGGGGGCGCGACGTCCTCGACGGCACCGCTCTCGGCCCCGGCCTCGCCGGCGAGATCTCGGCCGTGGCCGACGCCGCCGGAGTGCGGTTCCTGTTCGTCCGGCGGCCCGGTCGTGACACCGCCCGCCGCGGCGACGGCCGCACCGTGCTCCTGGCCCGCTCCGATCCGGGCGGCAGCTGGTGCGAGCGGCTGGAGGTCGGGGAGCCGAAGGAACTGCTCGACCTGATCCCGCGCATCGTCGCCGGCCCGGCGCCCGGCCTCGGCCGTGCGCAGGACCGGCCCGTCGCGCTGGTGTGCGCCCACGGCAAACGGGACCGGTGCTGTGCCGTGCTGGGGCGCCCCGTGGCGGCGGCGCTGGCTGCGGAGTTCGGCGACGACGTGTGGGAGTGTTCGCATACCGGCGGGCACCGCTTCGCCCCGTCGCTGATCCTGCTGCCCACCGGCTACACCTACGGCCGGCTCGACGTC
Source organism: Rhodococcus sp. M8 (assembly GCF_015654185.1). Classification (NCBI taxonomy): domain Bacteria; kingdom Bacillati; phylum Actinomycetota; class Actinomycetes; order Mycobacteriales; family Nocardiaceae; genus Rhodococcus; species Rhodococcus sp. M8. Next base: position 1,664,985 of record NZ_CP064065.1, on the reverse strand, counting down.
GCGCAGAGCCGGGACGCCGTGGCGGCCGCCGCTCGCGGCGAGGTGTATCTGCCGGGGTTGCGGGGGCGCAGCAGCTGGTCCGCGGCCGGGCAGGTCGCCGAGATCGCGGTGCGGGGGCAGGTGCCCGCGGATGCGGACGCGCTCGTCGTCGACGAGGGCGACGCCGGAACGGTGGTGCGGCACCGCGACGGTCGCCGCTGGCGCGTGCAGGTCGAGACCCGGCAGTTGCCGCCGCGTCCGGTCAGCTGCGGCGCCGATCCGAAGCCGGTGCGACCGCTGATGGCGACGGAGACAACTGCGCTCTAGTGCGGTGTGTCCTTCGGGCGGCCGGGACCGCCCGAAGGACACACCGGCGGCGCAGCCGCCTCACCAGTGCACGCCGGGCAGTAGCCGGCCGATCCGGCGCAGCACCGCAGGGTTCGGCAGCACCGGACGGGGCAGCGCCCGCGGCTGCGGGGGTGCGTCGGCGGAGGCGCACTGCTCGCCGCGCGCAGCGGGTGCGTCGGGGTAGGCGTGGTAGTAGAGCGAGAACATCCGGTCCCGCAGGTCCGGCGCGAAGATGCCGCCGAGCTCGCCGAGGGTGCCGATCGGCACGTCGATGCGCTTGGGCCGTTCGACGAGGGCCCGGACCACCATCCGCGCGGCGTCCTCCGGGCTGATCGCCGGACCCGGGTTGTACGCCCCGCTGGGCTCGATCATGGGGGTGCGCACGAGCGGCATGTGAATGGTGGTGAAAGTGATTCCGTCGTCCCGGGTTTCGGAGGCGGCGACGTCGGCGAACCCCTCGAGTGCGGACTTCGAGGCGATGTACGCGGCGTATCGCGGGGTGCGTGCCTGCACCCCGGCGGTGCTGATGTTCACGATGTGCCCGAACCGCCGTGCGCGCATGTGCGGCACCAGGGCCAGGGTCAACCGCACCGCACCGAAGTAGTTGACCGCCATGGTGCGTTCGAAGTCGTGCAGCCGGTCCGTCGAGTGGTACAGCCCGCGCCGGATGGAGCGTCCCGCGTTGTTGACGAGCATGTCGACGTGGTCGTGCTCGGCGAGGACCGCCTGCACGGTGCGTTCCACCGCCGCCGGGTCGGTGAGGTCACACGGATACGCGTACGCGCTGCCGCCGCCCGCGCGGATTGCGGCGACGACCGCGTCGAGTTCCTCGGCGCGACGGGCGAGGGCGAAGACCACGGCACCCTCGCGGGCCGCGGCGATCGCGCTCGCCCGTCCGATCCCCGAGGAGGCACCGGTGATCAGCACGTGCCGTCCCACGAGCGGTCCACGCGGATCGTCGCTGCGGGCACGGCCGGGGTCGAGGTGCTCGCGCCAGTAGCGCCACAGCACGGGGGCATAGCCGGCGAACTCGGGCAGCGTGATGCCGCTACCGCGCAGGGCTTCCCGGGTGCTGCGGTCGGCGAACCGGCTCGGGAAGGTCAGCTGGCCGAACACGACCGGTGGGATGCCCGTCCGTCGCAGGGCGAGGCGTCGGGCGGTCTTCAGGCCGGGAAGCGCGGTGATCGACAACAGCGGACGTACCAGCGCGCCGGGCACGCCGGCGACGGGAACGGGGGCCCCGGCCGCCGCGGCCAGCGCCGCGAACACCTCGCGGACCGGTTGCGGGCGGGAGACGAGGTGGAAGGTGCGCCCGTCCAGTCCGGGACGATGCATCAGTTCGACGATCGCGGCCGCGACGTAGTCGACCGGCACCAGGTTGGTGTCGCCGAGGTCGGGCAGGACCAGCGGCAGCCGCGACGGCAGCGCCGCCAGCGCGGCCAGGGCGGGAAAGAAGTAGTAGGGGCCGTCGATCTTGTCGATCTCGCCGGTGGTGGAGCTGCCCACGATCGCGGACGGCCGGTAGATGCGCCGGCGCACCCGGCTCGCCCGGACCGCCTTCTCGGCCTCGAACTTGGTGCGGTGGTAGGGCGACGGGAAGTGCTGGCCCAGGTCGAGGTCGTCCTCGGCGAACGTGCCGCGGTGATCACCGGCGACGGCCACGGACGAGACGTGGTGCAGGGTCGCGCCCAGCTTCTCCGCGAGGGCGATCACCCCGCGGGTGCCCGCCACGTTCGTGGCGGCCTGCTCCTCTCCGGCGGTGAGATCGTAGATGGCGCCGAGGTGTAGGACGTGCTCGGCCGGCGGAATCGTCGCGGCCTCGAGTCCGAGTCCCGGCTCGGTGAGATCGCCGAGCAGCGGGTGCAGCCGGGTCCCACCCTCCAGGCGCGCGGAGAGGGCCTCGAACTTCGGCAGCGACGCCGGCCGGACCAGCACATGGACGTCGGCGTCCGGGTGGGTCGCGAGCAGTCGCCCGAGCACGTGCGTGCCGAGGAAGCCGGTGCCGCCCGTGACGAGGTACGTGGCCATGGCCCGAACCTACTGCAAGGTAAGAACGGATTCTAGTGTCCGATGCCGACCTTCGCGTGCACCCGCTTCATCCACGCCGGCGCCCACCAGTTCGCCTCGCCCATCAGCTTGACCAGCGACGGCACCAGCAGCATCCGCACCACCGTCGCGTCGATGATCAGCGCGAGGATCATCCCCACACCCAGGAACCGCATGATCGACAGGCCCGAGATCGTGAAGGCGCCGGTCACCACGATCAGCAGCAGCGCCGCCGAGGTCACCACCCGGCCGGTGCGTTCGGTGCCGAACCGCACCGCCTCCTCCGTGCTCGCCCCGGCGGCCCGTGCCTCCACCATGCGCGACATGAGGAACACCTCGTAGTCGGTGGACAGGCCGAACACCACCGCCAGGATCAGCACCACGAAGCTCGGCTCCAGCGGGCTGGGGGTCACGCCGAGCAACTCCGCTCCGTTCCCGAGCTGGAACACCCAGGTGAGCACGCCGAACGTGGCCGCCAGGCTCAGGCCCGCCATCGCCACCGCCTTGAGCGGCAGCACCACGGACCCGAATGCCAGGAACAGCAGCACGAGGGTCGAGAGCACCATGATCGCGATCATTGCCGGCATCGACCGCGCTATCGCGGCGTTGCTGTCGTCGACCATCGCCCGGCCGCCACCGACGAGCAGGTCGGTGCCCGGCGGGGGCGGCAGATCCCGCAGTTCCCGGACGATCTCGCCGGCCCGCGGCGTCTCCTCCACGCCCTGTGCGTACAGCGCCTGCAGCACCACGACGTCGTTCCGCGAGGCGACGGTGACGGTCTGCGCGACGCCGTCCACGTCCGTCGCCGCGCGGGACACCGACGTGACCACGGCCGGGGCGGGCCCGGAGCCCTCGTCGCCCCTCAGCACGAGCGTGACGCCGTTGCCGGTGGAGGGGAATTCGTCGAGCAGCGTCTGGGTGGCGGCACGCGCCGGGTCGCCCGCCGGCAAGGCCGTGTACTCGATCTCCCCGAAGGAGGCGCGCAACAGCGGCGTGGCGAGCAGCAGCAGGCCGGCGGTGATGGTCACCGCGACCAGCGCCGGCCGGCGCATCACCTTCGTCACCACCGCCCCCCAGAAGCGCCGGGCCCGGGCCTCGCCCCGCCGCGCCGCGCCCTCCCGCCACGTCAGTGCGTTGATGCGGTGCCCGAGTATCGCCAGCAGCGCGGGGATCGCGGTGAGTGAGAGCACCGCCGCGCTGAGCACCGCGGCGATCGCGCCGAGGCCCAGCGAGCGCAGCAGCGCCTGCGGGAAGACGAGCATTCCGGCGAACGCGCACATCAGCAGCAGCCCCGAGAACAGCACCGTGCGGCCCGCGGTGAGCACGGTGCGACGGGTCGCGGTCGCCGGGTCGGCACCCGAGTCGAGTTCCTCCCGGAAGCGGCTAACGATGAACAGCCCGTAGTCGATCGCCAGGCCCAGCCCGATGAGGGACGTGACGTTCAGCGCGAAGGAGCTCACGTCGGTGTACATCGTGAGCAGGCGCAGCGTGGCGAGGGCACTGAGGACGGCGAGGACCCCGACGAACACCGGGACCGCCGCCGCGACGAGACCGCCGAAGATGAACACCAGCAGCACCAACGTCACCGGCAGCGCAATCGCCTCCGCGAACAACAGGTCGCGCTCGAGCCGGGTGGTGAATGCGACGCCGACGACCGAGTTCCCCGCGAACTGCGCGTCGACGCCGGGGACCTCGAGCTTCGGCAGCAGGCCCTGGAACGTGGTGACGGTGATCTCCGAGCCGGGCTCGAGGGTGACGGCCGCCGCCGCGCTGCCGCCGTCCTTCGCCAGCAGCAGCTGCTTCGCCGGCGGCGCGGCCGACCAGTAGGAGTCGACCGCATGGGTGGGAACCTCGGCGGCGAACCGGTCGAGCACCGCGGTCACCTCGGGTCCGATGTCGGCGACGGTGCGCCCGGGCGGCGGGGTGTAGATCGCGATGATGTCGGCGGTCTGCGGACCGAAGTTGTCGTCCACGATGCGCTGCACCTCGGCCGATTCGCTGCCGGGGTCGTAGAACCCGCCCTGCGAGAGCCGGCCGAACACCCCGGTGCCCCAGACCCCGGCGAGCACGACGACGAGGACGGCCAAGCCGAGCACCCACCAGCGCCGGTCGACGACGAATGTGGACCAACGGTTCATGTGGTGTGCTCCGTTCGCGGTGACGACCCGATGCTCCGCGACTGTAGTGGCGTCCGGTCCTCAGCCGACGTCCCGGCGCCGGAACCCCGCGAACCCCGCCGCGACGAACAGCGCGGCCACGGCGGTGAGCACGGCGAACCCGAGCCACTGCGGCGGCGCCGCCGTCACCACCGGCACGTGCCGGAACGGACTGATCCCCAGGATCCAGTTCCACAACCGGAACAGCGGCCCCAGGATCGTCAGCGCGAATGCGGCGACCACACCGAGCCAGCCGAGCATCCGCGCCTGGGGCCGGGCGCCGATCACCGCGACCGCCAGCCCGACCAGCACCCACACCGCCGGAATCGTCACGAGCGCCTGCCGGATCAGATCCCCGGCCGGAATCTGTCCACCCCGCGCCGACGAGACGTACGCGAACAGCGTCGCGCCCACGAGCAGCGCCGCCGCGGGGGCGAGCAGCGCGATCCCGGCGTGCGACGCGAAGTACCGGGTCCGGGTCAGCGCCCCGGCCAGCACCGGTTCGACCCGCAGCGCCAGTTCCTCGGCGCGCAGCCGCATCATCACCTGGACCCCGAACACCGCGGCGACGATGCCCATCAACTGCAGCATCGTCACCACGAAACCGAACACGAGCGAGCCGCGGCCGCTCCCGAGCAACGATCCGAGCGCCGGATTGTCGGCGAAGACATCGGCGAACGTGGTGGACATGAATCCGAACACCACCCCGAGCGCCACGAACACCGTCGCCCACGCAGCGAGCGCACCGCGGTGCAGCCGCAGCGCCAGGCCCCACACGCTCGTCCCCGCGCCGCCCTCCGCAGGCCCGGGTGACGGCGCGATCACGCCGACTCCGAAGTCCCGTCGCGCCTGTACGACGAACGCGACCAGCAGCAGCACCGCCGTCAGCGTCAGGCAGGCCGCCAGCGGCCACCAGTCGTTTCCCGACGCGGGACGGACCTGCTGCACCCAGCCGAGCGGGGTCGTCCAGATCGCCCATCCGTCCGGAGTGGTCACGTCGACGTAGGCGCGGATCAACAGGCAGGCTCCGAGGATCCCGATCGCGAGGGTATTGGCAGTGGGGGCGTAGGAGCCGAGCTGGGCGGTGACCGCCGCGAGGGCGCCGAACACCAGCCCGGACGCGGTGAACGTCGCGGCCAGCGTGATCGAGTTGGCGACACCGCCGCCGACGAGGATCGTCGCGCCCGCGCAGACGACACCGAGCGCGACGGAGGCCAGCGCCGCCCAGGCGACGGCCGTCGCCAGCCGGGCCTGGCGGCCGACGACGCCGGAGGCGATGAGCTCGGCCTGGCCCGAATCCTCGTGCGCGCGGCTGTTGCGGGTGACGGCCAGGATCGCCATCAGGGCCGCGAAGAACGCGCCGAGCGCCCCGGCCCGCCACGCGTTGAACCCGTCCGCGTACGTCAGGTCGCGAGCCGGACCGAACACGACCCGCAGAGCCGGGTTCGCGCCGAGCGTGGCATCGAGGGTGCGCCGGCTCGCCGCGTCCGGGAACACCCAGCCGTAGGCGAGGACCGACGACACCGACAGCGCCGTGATGAGCACGATCCACGGCGCGACGTTGCCGCGGTCCTGCTCGGCGGTGGCCCGCAGCAGCGGCCGCATCCCCGTCAACGATGCCGTCACGTCGGGGCCTGCCCGTCCCGGCCGTGCCGGTGATAGTGCCGCAGGAACAGCTCCTCGAGCGACGGCGGCGAGACGGTGACGCTGCGGATGTCGTAGCGGCCCAGCGCGGCGAGCACCGGGCCGGCGCGGCCGTGCTCGACCGCGCAGTGCACGCGCGGGCCGTCGATCCGCACGTCGTGGATCCCGGGCAGCGCCGTCAGCGCCGTCGGGTCGGCCACGGGCGCGGCGAGGACCGCGTCGATCGTGGACCGCAGGTCCGCGCGCATGTCCTCGAGGGTGCCGGTCTCGACGACCCGGCCGTCGCGGATGATGCTCATCCGGTCGGCGAGCGCCTCGACCTCGCTGAGAATGTGACTCGACAGCAGCACCGTCCGCCCGCGCTGCTTCTCCCGGGCGATCTCGTCGTGGAACACCGCGGACATGAGCGGATCGAGCCCCGCGGTCGGCTCGTCGAGCAGCAACAACTCCACGTCCGAGGCCAGCGCCGCGACGAGCGCGACCTTCTGCCGGTTGCCCTTCGAATAGGTGCGGCCGCGCTTGCTCGGATCGAGTTCGAACCGGTCGAGCAGGTCCGCGCGGCGGCGCCGGTCGAGCCCGCCGCGTAACCGGCCGAGCAGGTCGACGGCCTCGCCGCCGGTCATGCCGGGCCACAGGCTCACGTCGCCGGGCACGTAGGCGAGCCGCCGGTGCAGGCTCACCACGTCGCGCCAGGGGTCGCCGCCGAGCAGTTCGACGTGCCCGGCGTCCGGGCGGAGCAGTCCCAGCAGGACCCGCAGCGTGGTGGACTTGCCGGCGCCGTTGGGGCCGAGGAAGCCGTGCACCTCGCCGGTGGCGACCTCGAGATCGAGGTCGTCGAGCGCGGTGAATCGTCCGAATCGCTTGACCAGTCCCTCGATCCGGATCGCGGACGTCATGGGACGCACGCTACTCGTGGACTGCGGTGTGGGCGGCCGGTTCGTGCGGCACGTTCGGCTCCTCGCCCGGGGCAACGACGACGAACTGCCCCATCATGCCGTTGTCCTCGTGCCGGAGCAGGTGACAATGGTACATGTACGGCGTCGCCGGGCCGGGGCGGCCGGCGAACCGCATCAGCAGCCGGACGGTGTGCCCCGGCGCGATGTATACGGTGTCCTTCGGGCCGGACAGCGCGGGATGGCCGTCGCCGAGGACGCGGAAGCTCGTGCCGTGGATGTGGAAGTTGTGGATCGCGCCGCTGCTGTTGCGGACCTCCCACACCTCCGTGGCGCCGGCGGCGACGGTCTGGTCGAGGCGCGCCATGTCCATTTCGCGGCCGTCGATGGTGCCGGAGCCGGTGAGATCGATGCGTCGCGTGACGGTGGGTGTGCCGAGATCCTCGGGGGTGGTCGGTTCCCCGGGCACCGGCGCGCTGGGCGCGAGGGTCCGCGCGGCACGCAGTTCGAGGACGTCGAACTCGTCGTCACCGCCGGAGAACCGGGTCTGCCAGAAGTCCGCGCCCAGGTCCGGCGCCGTGCTGCGGAGCACGGTCGTCGTGCCCGCGGGCAACGCGACGACGATCTCGGCGCGCTCGCCGGGGGAGAGTTGGATGCGGCGCATCGGCGCCGGACGTTCGAGCAGGCCGCCGTCGGTGCCGATGAGCAGGAACGGCAGGCCGGCGTCGAAGGAGAAGTTGTAGACGCGGGCGTTGGAGGCGTTCAGCAGCCGCAGTCGGATCCGCTCGGTGGCGACGTCGAGGTAGGGCCGCGGGGTGCCGTTGACGACGATCTCGTCGCCGAGGAGACCGACGGCGGCGAACATCGGCCCGCCGGTGTCGAGCTGGTCGCCGTCGAACCGCTTGTCCTGCACCACGAGTGGGATGTCGTCGATCCCGTATCGATCGGGGAGGGACGGGCCGCCGGCCGGGTCGTCGAGCAGGAACATCCCGGCGACCCCGCGGTAGACGTGGTCGGCGGTGGCGCCGTGCGGGTGCGGGTGATACCACAGCGTTGCGGCGGGCTGGTCGATCGTCCACTGCGGACTCCACGTCGCCCCCGGGGGGATCGGCTGGTGCGGGCCGCCGTCCATCGCGGCCGGCAGGTGCATGCCGTGCCAGTGCAGGGTGCCGGTCTCGCCGAGATCGTTGGTGACGTTCACCCGCACCTGCTCGCCGCGCCCGGCACGCAGCGTCGGCCCGAGGTACGACCCGTTCACGCCCCAGGTCCGGGTACCGGGACCGCGACCGATGTCCGTGGTGCCGCGCTGCATGGTCAGATCGAACACGCGGACCCCGTCGGGCGTGACCGTGCTGTCCGCGAGCGGTGGGATGTTCAGCGGACGGTCGAAGGTGACCTGCCCGGTGGTGTCGACCACCGTCGAGTTCCAGGCGTGCACGACGAGGCCGGCAGCGATCGCGGTGACGAGGACGATCACAGCGACGACGGCGCCGGACAGTTGCAGCAGTACCCGCTTCACGAGATCGATACTGCTGGGGCGGGCGCGGCGGCACATCCGGGCGCACACCGGAAATCGGAATGGGGGACAACCCCGAAGGGGACCGGCGCGCCTGGGTACTCGGCGGACCGAACGGGAGGTTCCTGCGACGAGCGGGCGGTTGCCGGGCGTGCTACTCGGCCGATGCCGCGGGAACCGCCTTCTCGTCGCGAGTTCCTCCCGGTTCGAGGCCGAAGGTGCGCACGAAGGACGGGAGAGGCGATGATTTCGGGGTGACGCGATGGTCTGTATCGCTGTACACCCCGAAGAGGAACAGGAGCGAGTCCCGTGCGCATCGTGGTCAGTGAGTTCATGAGCCTGGACGGCGTCGTGCAGGCGCCGGGTGGACCGGAGGAGGACACCGACGGGGGCTTCGCCCACGGCGGCTGGTCGTTCCCGTTCTTCGACGAGGAGGTGATGGGGGCGGCCATCGACGAGGCGATGGGCCGTACCGGGGCCCTGCTGTTCGGGCGGCGCACGTGGCAGACGATGGCCGCGGCGTGGCCCGAGCGGGCCGGCGACCCGTTCGCGGATCGGATGAACGCCGTCCCGAAGTACGTCGTGTCCCGGACGTTGCGGGACGAGGATCTGACGTGGAACAACACCACGCTGATCCCCGGCGACGAGGTCGTCGCAGCCGTGCGGAAGCTGCACGAGACCGACGGCGGCGACCTGATGGTCATGGGAAGCCCCACTCTTGTCCGGACCCTGCTCCACGAAGGGCTGGTCGACGAACTGCGGCTCATGATCGAGCCGGTGATCCTCGGCGGCGGAAAGACGATCTTCCCGGGCGACGGTGTGCAGCGCATGCTCGCGCTGGTCTCCACGGTCACCAGCGGGACGGGCGTGCACGTCTGCACCTACCGCCCCGTCGCCGACGGGTAGGAGAAAAGCGTCAGCGTGCTGTGCGGATCGCCGGGATCCGGTCGTGCCGGTCGGCACGGACGATGCCGGGCAGCAACAGCTCCCACATCTGGTCGAGGCGGACCTCGAGGTCCGCGCGGCCGGCGAGGACCATCGACAGGAGATACACCCCGGCGACGGCGGAGACGAGGAACCGGGCGTGCGCTGTCGGGTGCAGTCGGGTGCTCAGCTCGCCTTCGGCTGCGGCGCGTCGGAACAGGCTCTCGAACACTGTGATCCAGCCTCGGTACGCCTCGGGATCGGCGCGTTCGTATTCGCCGGTCAGCCGCAATCCGGCCTGGACGATCAGGTCTTCGGTGAACAACCGGCCCAGCGCATGGGTGAGCGCGACCAGCTGCTCGAGCGCCGGGGCGTCGGTGTGCAGGACCGCGCCGATCGTGGCGAGGGTGCGCTGTTCCTGTTCGGTGATCAACGCCTGGACCAAGGCGTCCTTGGTGGGGAAGTGGAAGGTCAGTGCGCCCTTGGTCACTTCGGCCGAGGCTGCGGCCTCTGCCAGGGCCGTGCCGTGGATGCCGTTGTCGGCGAACAACTGCGCGGCGGCGAGGAGGATCTGTTGTCGTGTCCGGATCGCGCGCTGCTGGGCCGGGCGCCCGGCAGGGGAAGCCGCGGCCGGCGCGTTCGCGTCGGCCGGGGCCGCTGCCGATTCGACGGTCGGTACACCGACGGAGTCCCGGGGCATCACCACTCCTCGCTTCGTCGTCCGCCCCCACAGCATGCGTGACCTAGGTGCGGACGGGGGTGTTCCGTTCGGGCCGGCCCCCCGAGCCTGCCCGAACGGAACCTCACCCTCCGCTCCCCGCGGTGCAACCAGAGGCCCGTCCGTGCCGCGGCGCACGCCACGTCCCGGAGGTCTGTCCCTGGAGGCGCTCTCAGCGTACCATCGAAAAACCAATCGTCCGGTTTCGTTAGTGCATCTGCGTCGGTGGGCGGTCGACCTCGTGATCGGCGCCCTCGGTGCTGGTCGGTCTCGATCTGCCGGCGCCCGTTGATGTCCGCTTGTGCAGGGTAGTTGTCAAGAGGCGGCTTGCGCTTCCGTGGAGTTCATCACCCGTATTGGATATTATCTGCGTATGAATGCAGATAATGATTCATGTCGGCGGCGGTTGCCGAACGATCAGGTCGATCTCGTGGTCGAGGTCTTCCGTATGCTGGCCGATTCCACTCGAGTCCAGGTGTTGTGGGCGTTGGTGGATCGAGAGTTGTCGGTCAACGACCTTGCCGAGCATGTGGGGAAGCCCGCCCCGTCGGTGTCGCAACATCTGGCGAAGCTGCGGATGGCGCGGCTGGTGCGCACTCGGAAGGAGGGCACCCAGGTGATTTACCGGTTGGAGAACGATCACGTCCGCCAACTGGTGACCGACGCGGTGTTCAATGCCGAGCATGCCGGGCCCGGCGTTCCCGGTCATCACCGCACCGGCGACGATCTGCGGATTCTGCATCCCGAGCGAGGCGTCGATCCCGCACCGGCACGCACGGAAGGTGGCCGAGCATGAGCCACGCGCCGAAACCGCCAACTCACACCCACAGCCACACCCACGGTCATGGGCATGGGCACGAACGCGGTGGCCGGTGGGGTGCCGCGGTGCGGGAGGTGTTCGCTCCGCACAGTCACGACGCGGCGGACAGTGTCGACGACGCGCTCGAGTCCAGCGAAATCGGTATCCGGGCGGTCAAGATCAGCCTGGTCGCGCTGGTTGTCACCGCGGTCGCGCAGTTGGCTGTCGTCGCCGTCTCCGGATCGGTCGCGCTGTTCGCGGACACGGTGCACAACTTCTCCGACGCGTTGACGGCGATTCCGCTGTGGATCGCGTTCGCGCTCGGCCGCCGGGCCGCCACCCGTCGCTACACCTACGGGTTCGGGCGGGCCGAGGACCTGGCCGGGCTGTTCGTGGTCGCGATGATCACCCTGTCCGCGGTGGTCGCCGGGGTCGAGGCGGTGCGTCGGCTGATCAACCCCGTCCCGATCCAGCAACTCGGATGGGTCGCCCTGGCCGGGCTCGTCGGATTCGTCGGCAACGAACTCGTCGCGCTCTACCGCATTCGCGTCGGCCGCCGGATCGGCTCCGCCGCTCTGGTCGCCGACGGGCTGCATGCTCGCACCGACGGTTTCACCTCCCTGGCTGTGTTGCTCGGCGCCGGCGGCGTGGCCCTCGGGTTCCCGCTGGCCGACCCGATCGTCGGACTGGTCATCACCGTCGCGATCCTCGTGGTCCTGCGCACCGCGGTGCGGGATGTGTTCCGGCGGTTGATGGACGGGATCGATCCCGAACTCGTCGATGCCGCCGAAAGATCGTTGTCCGATGAGCCCGGCGTGCGCAGCGTGCGCAGTGTGCGGATGCGGTGGATCGGGCACCGGTTGTATGCCGACGTCGAACTCGACATCGATGCCGACACGAGCCTGGCCGACGCGCACCGGTTGGCGCACGAGGCCGAACACACCCTCACCCATGCGGTGCCGAAACTGTCCACTGCGCTCGTCCACGCCTATCCGGCGCACAACCCCGTCGCCGCCGGCAAGTCCTCACCGCATCGGCGGTGACGGACCACCCAGGGAACAAGCGGTGGGGTTCGGCGGCTTCCTTCAGCGAGTCCTCGACGGCCTGGCGGCACTGTCCGGCGCGAACCCGGGCGATGAGGTGCTCGATGGTGTCCTCTCCGCGGTGGTTCGATCGGCTTGCCGCCGGCCGCGTGCATATTCGTCCTCCTCGGTTCGGCCGCCCGCGGCAACGATTTCCGGCTCGGATGTCACATTCGATTCGTGGCCGGTGTCTCCATGCCGAGAGCACATAACCGAAGGAGGAATCATGACCAGCAGCACCAGGATCCCGAAGGCGGAGCTGACCGGCATCTACGGCGCGCTCGTCAAGCGGATGTCCCGAAGGATGCTCGGCGACGTGCCCGAGGCGGTGGGGGTGATGTGGCACAACCGGAAAGTGCTGAACTTCAGCTTCGGGGTCGGTCGCCGGATTCAGAAGTGGGACCGGTGTGACGAGAACCTGAAGTCGTTCGCCCACATGGCGGTGGCCAGCCTGGTCGGATGCAGCTTCTGTCTGGACCTCGGCTACTTCCATGCCCACAACAAGGGGCTGGACGTGGCGAAGGCGCGTGAGGTGCCGCGGTGGCGCGAGTCGGATGTCTTCACGCCGCTGGAGCGCGACGTCATGGAGTACGCCGAGGCGATGACGCAGACCCCGCCGACGGTCACCGACGAGTTGTCGGCCCGGCTGCTGGAGGCGCTCGGCCCGGCCGCGATGGTGGAGCTGACCGCGTACATCGCGCTGACGAACTTCATGACCCGCTCCAACACTGCACTCGGCATCGAGTCGCAGGGGTTTTCCGCCGCCTGCAACCTCGCGCCGCTCGCCGTAGCGTCGAAGGCATGACCGGCGACCCGTTCGTCGCCCACCGCAACCTGCTCTTCACCGTCGCCTACGAGATGCTCGGCTCTGCTGCCGACGCCGAGGACGTCGTCCAGGAGACGTGGCTGCGGTGGGCCGACGTGGACCGGACGGAGGTGCGGGACGCACGGGCCTATCTGGTCCGGATCGTCACTCGGCTGGCGCTCAACCGGCTGCGGGCACTGGCGCGGCAACGCGAGGAGTACGTCGGGGAATGGCTGCCCGAGCCGCTGCTCACCAGTCCCGATGTGGCCGAGGACGCCGAGCTCACCGAGAGCGTCTCGATCGCGATGCTCACCGTGCTGGAGACCCTCGGTCCGGTCGAGCGGGCAGTGTTCGTGCTGCGTGAGGTGTTCGATACGCCGTACGACGAGATCGCCGAGGTGGTGGGTAAGACCCCGGCCGCGGTCCGGCAGATCGCGCACCGTGCCCGCCGGCATGTCACGGCGCGGCGGCCGCGGATGCGGGTGGACCCGGCCGAGCAGCTGGCAGTCGTCGAGACGTTCATGACTGCCCTCTCGACGGGGGACATGCAGGCTCTGATGGAGGTGCTCGCCCCGGACGTGGTGGCGATCGCCGACGGCGGCGGGGTGGTGCCGGCTGCCCGGAAGCCGATCGCCGGAGCCGAGAAACTGGCGGCGTTGCTGATCCGCTTGGCCAAGGCCCCGGGCTTCGTGGCGGCCGGCACCTGGCTCAACGGGATGCCGGGCGCACGATTCGAGGTCGAGGGCGCTGCCGCTGCAGTGAGTCTGGTGGTCGAGGGCGGCCGGATCACCCGCCTCTACGCGATCAACAACCCACACAAACTGGGGCGGCTGGAGACGTCGGCGGAACTGCGGCGGTGACCGTGGTCCGCGGGTGGTCGGCCGGCCAATCGAACATATGTACGATGAGCGCAGGAGGTCGACCCGAAGGCGGTGACGGATGGGGTGGGGGAGTGGCCCGCCGACCTGGTCGGAGCTCGAACGCGTGCTGTCGGGCCGGCCCCGGCGCGACGTGGAGTTCCCCGGTGACGGCAGCGACAGTCCCGCCTGGTCGCGCACCCGGGGGGAGTACGAACCGCGTGTCCGGCCGCCCGACGGGCCTACCGTGCCCTACGCCGAACTGCACGCCCACTCGGCGTTCAGCTTCCTCGACGGCGCTTCCGGCCCCGAGGAATTCGTGGAGGAGGCGGTGCGTCTCGGCCTCGAAGCCGTTGCGCTCACCGATCACGACGGCCTCTACGGCGTCGTGCGCTTCGCCGAGGCCGCCCGCGAGCTGGGGATGCGTACCGTGTTCGGTGCCGAGCTCTCCCTCGATGCCGGATCGGCGGACGAGACGCACCTGCTGGTCCTTGCGCGGGGGCAGGAGGGGTATCGGCGGTTGTCCCGCGAGATTGCCGCCGCGCACCTGGCGGGCGGGGAGAAGGGCAGGCCCCGCTACGACTACGACGCGCTCACCGGTGCGGCCGGCGGGCACTGGCAGATTCTCACCGGCTGCCGCCGCGGACACGTCCGCCGGGCACTCGAGGTCGGGGGGCCCGAGGCGGCGGGGACGGCACTGCGCGACCTCGTCGAGCGCTTCGGCGCCGATCGTGTCACGGTCGAGCTCACTCACCACGGCCTCCCCGAGGACGACGAGCGCAACGCGCTGCTCGCGGAACTTGCCGACAATCAAGGCCTTTCGTGTATCGCCAGCACGGCGGCCCACTACGCCACGCCGCACCGCCGGCGTCTGGCGACGGCCCTGGCCGCCATCCACGACCGGCAGAGTCTCGACGAGGCCGCGGGACGGCTCCTCCCGACCGGTGGCGCCCACCTGCGTTCCGGCGCCGAGATGGCACGACTGTTCGCCGCCCACCCCGGCGCCGTCCGTCGTGCCGCCGAACTCGCCCGCGACTGTGCCTTCGACCTGCGGCTCATCGCCCCGAACCTGCCCCCGTTCGACGTACCCGAGGGGCATACCGAACTCAGCCGGCTGCGCGAACTCGCCCTGAGCGGGGCGCGGCACCGCTACGGCGCCCCCGAGGACAACCCGGCGGCCTACCGGCAGATCGAGCACGAACTCGACGTCATCGGCCGGCTGAACTTCCCCGGCTACTTCCTCGTGGTGCACGACATCGTCACCTTCTGCAAGGACAACGACATCCTCTGCCAGGGGCGAGGTTCGGCCGCCAACTCCGCCGTCTGCTACGCCATCGGCATCACCAACGTCGACCCGGTCCGCAACGAGCTGCTCTTCGAACGATTCCTCTCCCCGGAGCGCGACGGCCCCCCCGACATCGACATCGACATCGAATCCGACCGCCGCGAGGAAGCCATCCAGCACGTCTACGCCAAGTACGGGCGCATGCACGCCGCCCAGGTCGCCAACGTCGTCACCTACCGCGGCAAATCCGCCGTCCGCGACATGGCGCGGGCCCTCGGCTATGCGCAGGGCCAGCAGGACGCCTGGAGCCGGCAGGTCACCCGGTGGCACGGCGTGGAACAGGAGACCGACACCGACATCCCCCCGCCCGTCCTCGAGCTCGCCGCCCAGGTCGAGGGCCTGCCGCGCCATCTCGGCATCCACTCCGGCGGGATGGTGATCTGCGACCGTCCCGTCGCCGACGTGTGCCCCGTCGAATGGGCCCGCATGGCGGGCCGCACCGTGCTGCAGTGGGACAAGGACGACTGCGCGGCCGCGGGACTGGTCAAGTTCGACCTGCTCGGACTGGGCATGCTCTCCGCGCTGCACTACATGATCGACCTCGTCGCCGAGCACGAGGGGATCACGGTGGATCTCGCTCGTCTCGACCTCGCCGAGGAGGGGGTGTACGAGATGCTGCGCCGTGCCGACGCCGTCGGGGTGTTCCAGGTCGAGTCCCGCGCGCAGATGGCCACCCTCCCGCGCCTGAAGCCGCGCGTCTTCTACGACCTGGTGGTCGAGGTGGCGCTCATCCGGCCCGGTCCCATCCAGGGCGGGTCCGTGCACCCGTACATCCGGCGCCGCAACGGGCTCGAGCCCGTCACCTACGACCACCCCTGCCTCGAGAAGGCCCTGAAACGCACCCTCGGGGTCCCGCTGTTCCAGGAACAGCTGATGCAGATGGCTGTCGACGCCGCCGGGTTCACGGCCGCCGAGGCCGACCGGTTACGGCGCGCGATGGGGGCCAAGCGTTCCACCGCGAAGATGGAACGGCTGCGCGGCCGGCTCTACGACGGCATGCGCGAGCGGCACGGCATCACCGGCGACGTTGCCGACCGCATCTACGAGAAGCTCTATGCCTTCGCGAATTTCGGTTTCCCCGAAAGTCATTCGCAGAGTTTCGCCGCCCTGGTGTTCTATTCCGCATGGTTCAAGCTGCATCATCCGGCGGCGTTCTGCGCGGGCCTGCTGCGTGCGCAGCCGATGGGGTTCTACTCGCCGCAGTCCCTCGTCGCCGACGCCCGCCGTCACGGTGTCGTGGTCCACGGGCCCGACGTGAACGTGGGCCTCGCCCACGCCACCACCGAGAACCGGGGCCGGGAGGTGCGTCTCGGCCTCGGCGCGGTCCGCCACCTCGGTGACGCGCTCGCCGAACGGATCGTCGCCGAGCGCACGGCGCACGGCCCGTACACGTCGTTCCCGGACCTGTCCCGGCGCGTCGAGCTGAGCACCGCCCAGGCCGAGGCCCTCGCCACGGCCGGCGCCCTCGGGTGCTTCGGCATCACCCGCCGGGAGGCGCTGTGGTCGGCGAGCGCCGCAGCGGCGCAGCGGCCCGACCGGCTACCCGGCGTCGGCGCTTCGACGCAGGCCCCCGCGCTGCCCGGCATGAGCGATGTCGAACTGGCCGCCGCGGACGTGTGGGCGACGGGAGTCTCCCCGGACAGCTACCCCACCCAGTTCCTGCGGCCGCAGCTCGACGCGCTCGGCGTCGTGCCGGCGGCGCGGCTGCTGCAGGTCCCCGACGGGGCCTGGGTGCTCGTGGGCGGCGCGGTCACGCACCGGCAGCGTCCCGCGACCGCCGAGGGCGTGACGTTCCTCAATCTCGAGGACGAGACCGGGATGGTGAACGTGGTGTGCTCCGTCGGCCTGTGGGCGCGGTACCGCACGCTCGCGCACACCGCACCGGCGCTGCTCGTGCGCGGGCGGGTGCAGAACGCGGAGGGAGCGGTGACGGTGGTGGCGGACCGGTTGCAGCGCATGGATCTGCGCATCATCGGAAAGTCCCGCGACTTCCGTTAGCATCCTGCGGCATGCGACGCCCCCTGGTGCTCCTGCTCGCCCTGCTCGCGTGGTTCCTGGCCGGATGCGCCGGAGGCGGCGAGGGGCCGGCTGACGGTGGGCCAGGTGACGGGGCGCCGCCGCAGCCCTCCCTGTCCGACGGCACCCGCGAATCCGCGCCCGCGGACGCGCAGGCCACCGCGCGCAAGGAGATCGTCACCGGGCACCTGGTTCTGCGTGCCGATGATCCGATCGCGGCCGGACGACAGGTGGTGACGCTCGTCGAGGCCGCGGGCGGCCGGGTGGATTCGGTCACCGAGCAGCCGGGCGCCGGCAGCATGCTGACCGTCCGGGTGCCGGCGGACCGGCTCACCGGAACGATCGAGGACATCCGCGGTCTCGGCGAGGTGACCAGCCTGACGACCACCCGCGAGGACGTCACGCTCCAGTACACCGATCTCGAGGCGCGGATCGCGGCCCTGCAGTCGTCGGTGGACCGGCTGCGCGCACTGATGGCCTCGGCCGCGAGCACCGCCGACCTCATCGAGGCCGAGAACGCGCTGGCGCAGCGCCAGGGCGAACTCGACGGCCTCGTCGCCCAGCAGCGCTACCTCGCCGACCAGATCGAGCTGTCCACCCTGACCGTGGACATCTCGGCAGAGCGCCGCGCGGACCGGGACAGCTTCTGGGACGGAGTCCTCGCCGGATGGGACGCGTTGCGCTCGGCGCTGGCCGGGTCGGTGGTCGCTTTGGGGGTGGCGCTACCGTGGGTGGGGTTTCTCGCCGTGTGCGCAGCCGTCGTCTACGTGGTAGTCCGGCTCCTCGCACGGCGCGACAAACCGGAACCAGCCCCGAACCCGGAGAGGAACGACCAGGATGCGTGAGGTCGGCCTGGCCGCATTGGACACCGCGCTCGCCGCCGGTGCACCCGTCATCGACGTCCGTGAGCGCGACGAGTACCTGCAGGTGCGGGTGCCCGGCGTGACGCTCATCCCGCTCAGCGAGTTCGTCGCCCGCGCCGACGAGATCCCGGACGCCGACACCGTCTACGTGATCTGTGCGGTCGGAGGACGCAGTTCGCAGGCAGCCAGCTATCTCGCCGGACGCGGCATCAACGCCGTGTCGGTGGCCGGCGGCACCGTGGCGTGGCAGCAGTCCGGCCGCGACATCGAAGCCGGGGTCTGACCGGCCGTCGCCCCGGAGGCGGTCACCCGGTCCCGCGCCGAGCGGCGGGGGAGGGGCCGCGCCGCAGGATCGAGCGGGCGCAGCGCACCACGGTCGGACGGTCGTAGGACACGACGTAGTCGAACTCACGGTCCCCGGCGGGATGCCGATGGTGGGTGCTCACCGCGGAGAGCACGCCCGCGAAGTGGGCCCCGAGGACCACGACGTTCCACTCCTCGGCCAGCGGGTCCGCCGGGTCGAGGGGCGTGTGGACGACGCTGGACTCCACACCGGCCTTCATCCCCACTGCGTAGGCGCCGGCGTGGGCGACGCCCCCGGCCATGCCCGACCAGCGGGATCGGGTGGAGGCGCAGAAGTGGTCGACGTGCCGGAACGTGCCGAGCACCAGGGTGTCCGGACCGGCGGTGGCGGCGTGAGCTTCCAGGGTGGCGGTCATCCGGGCCAGCAGATGCTCGGTGCTGCGCACCGGGACGCGGCCGGACGCCACGGTGGCGTAGGGGGTCGGCGTCTCCACGTCGGGTGTGCTCCACGTCGGGCTCGGCGGGAAACGCTCGGCGGGCTCGGCTCGCAGCGCGGGCGGATACAGCCGGCCGAGGCCGTGGGTGGCCCCGAGTTCGAGTGCCCGCCGCCGGTGCCGGAGTGAGTCGACCCCGTCGGCCACCAGGACGGCGCCCGTACGTTCGACGTGCGCGGCCACGGCATGGAGGGTGGGCGCGACGTCGCTGTCCGCCCGGCGGGTCAGCATCCTGGACGCGAGGATCACGATCTCCGGTTCGAGCAGCGCCAGCAGCGCCGAGGCCCGCGGATCGGCCCCCACCTCGTCGACCGCCACGAGCCGCCCGGCGCGGCGGGCTTCGGCGGCCGCGCGCACGGCGTGGCCGAGGGCGTCGCGCGCGCCGGAGTCCGGTCCGAGGTGGACGGGGACGAGTACGGAGACGTCGGCGGCCGGAACCGCGCGGTGGGGCGCCCGGCGTCGGGGGGACGGCCCGGACGCGCGTACCAGTGATGCCGCGAGCAGTCCGTCGTCGAGGCGCCGGATCGGTACTTCGACGGCGTCGAGCGTTTCCACCTCGTCGCCGTCAGATCGCGGCGGCGACGACCGCCACCGCACCTGCGACGATGGCCGTGAGGGCGACGGCCAGCAGCGCGGAGCCGGCCACCGCCACGGCGGCGAGCGCACCCACGACCGTGACGCCGCCGGCGAGGATCATGCCTGCGTGCGGGCCGTCGAGCAGCGCCGAGGGGCCCTTCGGGCGGTGGGGGATCCGTGGTGCCGTCATCTCTGTTCTCCGAGTCGTTCGCCCGACAGCCGGTCGGCGAGCGTGTCGCCGGGTGTACCGGAGCGGTCCGAGTACCGAGCATCCCCGTCGCAGGTGTCGAGCCCGACGCAGGAAGATCACGGAAGTGTAACGACGTATAACGAATCGATACGAAGTCCGATCTTCCTGCAACGCAAGGAAAAACGAACCCGGCGACGGGAGGGTGGGATGTCTACAGTCGTTCGTATGACTGCGACGACGGGCTCGCCGACGCCCCCGAAGCGCGCGCCGGACGCGGGGACCGAGGGGTCCGGCCCGGTCGGGGACGACCGCCTCCGGCCCCTCCTGGTCCGGGTCGCGGGAAAGGACCGTGCCGCCTTCGCGGCGCTCTACGACCTCACCGTCGCACAGGTGCACGGCATCGTCCTCCGAGTCGTGCGCGGCGACACCGACGCCGAGGACGTCACCCGCGAGGTGTTCGAGCAGGTGTGGCACACGGCCGACCGCTATGCCCCACAGGTCGGATCCCCCCTGGCCTGGCTGTCGGCGCTCGCGCACCGCCGGGCCGCCGACCGAATCCGCTCACGGGCCGGCGGGCCGCACGCCGGGGTCCCGGCCGCGGCCGAGGCGACGCCGCCCGGGTGCGGGCACGGTGAGCCGCTGTATCTCGCCTACTACGAGGGAATGACCTGCGGGCAGATCGCCGATCGCCTCGATCTGCCCGTCGCGACGGTCCGGGCCCGCATCCGGGCCGGTGTGGCCCGGATGCGGGCCACCGCCACGGACGTGCCCGCCGGCTGACGGCCTATCGGGTCAGCGCCGGCAGCACCGCGCCGAGGACATGCGGCATCCAGGGCGCGAACACCTGCGGGGTCTGTTCCACCTCGCGTACCACCTCGGCGAGGGACTGGAACCGCACCTCGGCCACTTCGCTCGGAACGGGACGAGGAGCCGTGGTGACGCGTCCGACGACCACGTGGTCGAACTCGTGCTCCATCAGCGACGAGTCCGGATCGTGGGCGGAGTAGACGACCGAGGCCACCTCCTGTAGGTCCGACGGGCGCACGCCCAGTTCGTCCCAGCTGCGCCGGGCCGCGGCGTCGAGCACGCTCTCGCCCGGCAGCGGGTGCCCGCAGCAGCTGTTGGCCCACAGGCCGGCGAAGTGGTACTTGTCCAGGCTTCTGCGCTGCAGCAGCACGTTGTCGTCGGCATCGAGCAGGAATGCCGAGAATGCGCGATGCAGCGGGGCCGGGGGGCGGTGCGCCGCCACCTTCTCGGCCGTCCCGACTTCCCGACCGTCGCGGTCGACCAGCACGACTAGAGTCACGACGTCTCACCTCCCCGTTCCACGTTCCCACAGTTGCGGCGTTTCCCCACGACGAGGCTCCGCACGCGGCGTCGGTGGGCATTCGGAGCGGCCACCGGAGTGGATGGGTTCGCTGCCGGACCGGCTCAGACCGCGCCCGCGAAGCCGTGCTGGCGCCACGCCTCGTACGTGACCACCGCCGCCGCGTTCGACAGGTTCAGCGAGCGCCGGCCCGGCAGCATCGGAATCCGCACCGTGGCGGTGACGTGCGGGTCGGCGAGCACCTCGTCGGACAGTCCGGTCGGTTCCGGCCCGAAGAGGAACACGTCACCGGGCCGGTACTCGAGCGCGGCGTACGACACGCTCGCGTGCGCGGTGAACGCGTACACCCGCTCCGGCCGCAGCGCGGCCCAGGCGGCCTCGAGGTTCTTGTGCACGGACACCGACGCCAGATCGTGGTAGTCCAGGCCGGCGCGCCGCAACTTGGGTTCGGAGAGATCGAATCCGAGCGGCTCCACCAGATGCAGCTCGCATCCGGTCCCGGCGACCATGCGGATCGCATTGCCTGTGTTGGGCGGGATACACGGCTCGTGGAACATCACTCGGAACACCGATCCAGCTTGCCAGTCGGTGTCTCCGGGTCGTTCGCCGGCAGCCGCTCCCGGGTCGGACCGTCGTGCGCGGCCGTCCGGCCGAGTCGCCGACGCGGCGTGCCCGGCCCGGGGTGGGACCGGCTGTGGTGAGGCTGTCTCCGCCCCGGCTGGACGACCTGAGACAATGGCGGTCGTGACTGCGACGATCCTGGACGGCAAAGCGACCCGCGACGAGATTTTCGAGGACCTGAAGGCCCGCGTGGCCGCGCTGAAGGCGAAGGGCATCACCCCCGGCCTCGGCACCGTTCTCGTCGGCGACGACCCGGGATCCGCGGCGTATGTGCGCGGCAAGCACAACGACTGCGCCAAGGTCGGCATCACCTCCATCCGCCGCGACCTGCCCGCCGCCACGACGCAGGAGGAGCTCGAGGCGGTCATCGACGAGCTGAACGCCGACCCCGCCTGCACCGGCTACATTGTGCAGCTGCCGCTCCCGAAGCACCTCGACGAGAACGCCGCGCTCGAGCGGATCGACCCCGACAAGGACGCCGACGGGCTGCACCCGATCAACCTCGGGCGCCTCGTCCTCGGCAAGGAGGCGGCGCTGCCGTGCACCCCGCGCGGCATCGTGCACCTGCTGCGCCGCTACGAGGTTCCGATCGCGGGCGCCCACGTGGCCGTCGTGGGCCGCGGCGTCACCGTCGGCCGGCCGATCGGGCTGCTGCTCACCCGGCGCAGCGAGAACGCCACCGTGACCCTCTGCCACACCGGCACGAAGGATCTCGCCGCGGAGGTGCGGCGCGCGGACATCGTCGTCGCCGCCGCCGGTGTGCCGGGACTGATCACCGCCGACATGGTCAAGCCGGGTGCGGCGGTCCTGGACGTGGGTGTGAGCCGGACGCCGGAGGGCCTGCGCGGCGACGTCGCCGACGACGTCCGCGAGGTCGCCGGGTTCCTCTCGCCCAATCCCGGCGGCGTCGGCCCCCTGACCCGCGCGTTCCTGCTGGCGAACGTGGTCGAGCGAGCCGAACAGCTCGCCGGCCGCTGACCCGGTGGTGCAACTGGCCGGCGCGGAGCGCTGGGTGCGTCTGGCCCGGCGGAATCTGCCGCTGCTGGCGGTGACGGTCGTCATCGCCGCGGCGGTGATCCTCGTCGTGGCGGATCGGTGGCGCCGCGGTGCGTTCGTCTTCGGCAGCGCCACCCTGCTCGCCGGCCTGCTGCGCCTGTGGGTGCCCGAGGGCCTGGTCGGCGTGCTCGCCGTGCGCAGCCGGACCTTCGACGTGTCCGCGCTCCTCGTGGTGGGCGGTCTCATCATCGCCCTGGCGGTCTCGATCGATCCTCTCGGCACCGGCTGAACCGCCGGGCCTCAGCGGCCCGGCGGCACGCGATTCTCAGCCCCGCGCGAGGGTGACGAGCTCGGACAGGAGCTTGGCGACGGCGTCGGCCTCGGTGAGGAAGCCGTCGTGACCGTCCCGGGACTCGAGGACACGCAGCCCGTCGCAGCCGGGCAGCCCGTCGGCGATCTCCTGCTGCAGCCGCAGCGGGTACAGGCGGTCGGAGTCCACGCCGGCGACGATCGTCGGCACCGGGGTGGATCCGAGCGCGGCGGCCACGCCGCCCCGGCCGTGCCCCACGTCGTGCCGGTTCATCGCCTGGGTGAGCGCCACGTAGGTACCGGGATCGAAGCGGGCGACGAGCTTGTCGGCCTGGTGCTCCAGGTAGCTCTGCACCGCGTATCGGCCACCGTTCCAAGGGTTTTCACTCCCCTGGGGGGAGTTGGCGAAGCGGGTGTCGAGCTCGCCCTCGGTCCGGTACGTCAGGTGCGCGATCCGCCGTGCGATGCCCAGTCCGGCCCGCGGCACCCGTCCGGTTCCGTAGTAGTCCCCGCCTTGCCAGTCCGGGTCGGCGGTGATTGCGGCGATCTGCGTGGTCTGGGTGCCGATCTGGTCGGCGGTGGCGCGGGCGCCCACCGCCAGGACCAGGGCCGCCCGCACCCGTTCCGGATATCCGACGATCCATTCGAGCGTCCGCATGCCGCCCATGGACCCTCCGGTCACGGCGGCGAACCTGTCGATGCCGAGCGCGTCGGCGAGGGCGACCTCGGCGGCGACCTGGTCGCGCACCGTGATGCCGGGGAACCGGGAGCCCCACGCCTTGCCGTCCGGGGCGGTCGAACCGGGCCCGGTCGTGCCGCGGCAGCCGCCCAGCACGTTCGTCGCCACGACGCACCACCGGTCGGTGTCGATCGGCGCACCGGGACCGACCATCCCGGACCACCAGCCCGGCGACGGGTGCTCGGGCCCGGCGGGGCCGGTCACGTGCGAGTCCCCGGTGAGGGCGTGTTCGACGAGGACCACGTTGTCGCGGGTCGGCGACAGCCTGCCCCACCGTTGCACCGCCACCGTCACGTCGGGCAGGGTCGCGCCGCTCTCCAGCGCCAGCGGCCCGATGTCGACCGTGCCCAGACGGCCGTCCTCCGGCGGCAGCTCCACGTGGCGCCGGTCGACGCGCGCCGTCAAGACGCGACCGCCTCGAGGCCGGTGGTGATGTCGGCGAGGATGTCGTCGATGCCTTCGATGCCCACGGCGAGGCGGACCTGGCCGGGGGTGACGCCGGCGGCGAGTTGCTCGGTGGCGGTGAGCTGGGAGTGGGTGGTGGAGGCGGGGTGGATGACCAGCGAGCGGACGTCGCCGATGTTGGCGACGTGGCTGTGCAGGGTCAGTGCGTCGACGAACTTCTTGCCGGCGTCGACGCCGCCGGCGAGTTCGAAGGTGACGATGGCGCCGGTGCCGCGGGGGGCGAGCTGCCGGCCGCGCCGGTACCAGGGGGAGGAGGGCAGGCCGGCGTAGGACAC
The DNA here is from genome assembly GCF_015654185.1 of Rhodococcus sp. M8. NCBI lineage: Bacteria > Bacillati > Actinomycetota > Actinomycetes > Mycobacteriales > Nocardiaceae > Rhodococcus > Rhodococcus sp. M8. The sequence continues at coordinate 1,640,699 of NZ_CP064065.1, read as the reverse complement.
CGCGGTGACCTCGGGGCGGGTGGTGAGGAATTCGGCGACGCGGGCGGCGTTGGCGACGTGCCGTTCCATGCGCAGCGACAGGGTTTCCAGGCCCTGGGCGATGAGGAAGGCGTTGAACGGGGAGACCGCGGCGCCGAGGTCGCGCAGCAGTTGCACGCGGGCCTTGAGGGCGTAGGCGGGGGCGCCGAGGTCGGCGTAGACCACGCCGTGGTAGCTGGGGTCGGGGGTGACGAACTGGGGGTGCCGCGCGGTGCCGTCGGGGCCGGTGGCGGTCCAGTCGAAGGTGCCGCCGTCGACGAGGACGCCGGCGATGGCGGTGCCGTGGCCGCCGAGGTATTTGGTGGCCGAGTGCACGACGATGTCGGCGCCGTGCTCGAGGGGGCGGATCAGGTAGGGGGTGGCGACGGTGTTGTCGACGATCAGCGGCAGGTGGTGCTCGTGGGCCACCCCGGAGATGCCCGGCAGGTCGAGGAGGTGGTTCTTGGGGTTGGCGATGGTTTCGCCGTAGAAGGCGCGGGTGGTGGGGCGGATCGCGGCGCGCCACTGGTCGAGGTCGTCGGGGTCGTCGACGAAGGTGACCTCGATGCCGAGTCGGGGCAGGGTGTAGTGGAACAGGTTGTAGGTGCCGCCGTAGAGGTAGGGGCTGGAGACGAGGTGGTCGCCGGCGGCGGCGAGGTTGAGCACGGCGAAGGTTTCGGCGGCCTGGCCGGAGGACAGCAGCAGGGCGGCGGCGCCGCCTTCGAGGGCGGCGATGCGTTGTTCGACCGCGTCCTGGGTGGGGTTCATGATGCGGGTGTAGATGTTGCCCGGTTCGGTGAGGCCGAACAGGGCGGCGGCGTGGTCGGTGCTGTCGAAGGTGTAGCTGGTGGTCTGGTAGATCGGCAGGGCGCGGGCGCGGGTGTCGCCGCCGCCGGGCTGGCCCACGTGGATCTGCTTGGTCTCGAAGCTCCAGCCGTCTTCGCGCCGGGTGTTCTCGCTGTCGGTCATGATGTCCTTCTGGCCGTGGTCGGGAGGTCGGGGCGGCTAGGGGCGACAGCTCATGATCACAACCCTCATGACGAATACCTCCATCGGACCGGCTTGTCGTGCGGCGTGGCGCCGGACGACCGGGTCATCACCCGGAGCACCCCACCCTGGCCGGAGGGTTGCCGACCAGCAAGCCGGGGCTTCACGCTGGTACTCATGACCTGGCGCGAGTCTAGCGGCTCGAACGGATGCTTCGGTAGGCGACCCATACCTGCCGGCGGGAGGCGCCTGAGCAGGCGAAAGTTACCCACCGGTAGCCCGGGGCCCGCTTGGCGGACCGGGTCGATAGCAGTACGCTCGTCTTGTTTGGATCGTGTTCCGCACGTGTGAGCACGCCATAAATGGTTCATTGAGCCGACCACGATCGCACCCACAAAGTGCGATCGACTTGGGACCAGGGACACTTCCTAGGAGGACGCGAAGCGCACATGTCCAAGATCAAGGTTGAAGGAACGGTCGTCGAACTCGACGGCGACGAGATGACCCGCATCATCTGGCAGTTCATCAAAGACAAGCTGATCCATCCCTACCTGGATGTGAATCTCGAGTACTACGACCTCGGCATCGAGCACCGCGATGCAACCGACGACCAGGTCACCGTCGACGCAGCCAACGCCATCAAGAAGCACGGCGTCGGCGTCAAGTGCGCCACCATCACTCCCGACGAGGCCCGGGTCGAGGAGTTCGGCCTGAAGAAGATGTGGCGCTCGCCCAACGGCACGATCCGTAACATCCTGGGCGGCACCATCTTCCGTGCCCCGATCATCATCTCCAACGTGCCCCGCCTGGTGCCCGGCTGGACCAAGCCGGTCATCGTCGGCCGTCACGCCTTCGGTGACCAGTACCGCGCCACCGACTTCAAGGTCGACCGCCCGGGCACCGTCACCATCACCTTCACGCCGGAGGACGGCAGCGAGCCGATCCAGCACGAGGTGTGCCATATCCCCGAGGACGGCGGCGTCGTCATGGGGATGTACAACTACAAGAAGTCCATCCAGGACTTCGCGCGGGCCTCGCTGTCCTACGGTCTGCAGCAGAACTACCCGGTCTACCTCTCCACCAAGAACACGATCCTCAAGGCCTACGACGGCATGTTCAAGGACGAGTTCCAGCGGATCTTCGAGGAAGAGTTCAAGGCCGAGTTCGACGCCGCGGGCCTGACCTACGAGCACCGCCTCATCGACGACATGGTCGCCTCCTCGCTCAAGTGGGAGGGTGGCTACGTCTGGGCCTGCAAGAACTACGACGGCGACGTCCAGTCCGACACCGTCGCGCAGGGCTACGGCTCGCTGGGCCTGATGACCTCCGTGCTCATGACCCCGGACGGCAGGACCGTCGAGGCCGAGGCCGCGCACGGAACCGTCACCCGGCACTTCCGGCAGCATCAGGCGGGCAAGCCGACGTCGACCAACCCGATCGCGTCGATCTTCGCCTGGACCCGTGGCCTCGAGCACCGCGGCAAGCTCGACAACACCCCCGAGGTCATCGACTTCGCGCAGCAGCTCGAGGACGTCGTCATCAAGACCGTCGAAGCGGGACAGATGACCAAGGACCTCGCCCTGCTCATCGGCCCCGAGCAGGCATGGCTGACCACCGAGGAGTTCCTCGCCGCGCTCGACGAGAACCTCCAGAAGGCCCGCGCCTGACGCACGGACCGCACACGACGGGACGCCCCCCACCGGGGCGTCCCGTCGTCGTTTCGGGTCCGGCCCGTCGGCTACGGTGACCGTCGTGCCTCACGTCATCACCACCGTCAACGTCAACGGCGTCCGTGCCGCCGCCGGCAAGGGCCTGCTCGCGTGGCTGGCCACCGCGCAGGCCGACATCGTGTGCCTGCAGGAGGTGCGCGCCACCGAGCAGCAGTTCCACGCGGCGATCGCGCCCGCCCTCGACGCCGGGTGGTACGTGGTGTCCGCCGAATCGGAGGCCAAGGGCCGTGCCGGGGTCGCGATCCTGTCGCGGCGGCCGGCCGACGCCTCGCGCATCGGGTTCGACGAGGACGAGTTCGCGGCCTCCGGCCGGTACGTCGAGGCCGACTTCGGGGACGTGACCGTCGGCAGCCTGTACCTACCCACCGGCGAGGCCGGCACCCCGAAGCAGGAGGAGAAGGAGCGGTTCATGGCGTCGTTCGCCACGCACCTGAACCACCGCGCCGCCGAGGCCGGGGCCGCGGCCCGGCACATGGTGGTGTGCGGGGACTGGAACATCGCCCACACCGAACGCGACATCAAGAACTGGAAGGGCAACGTCAAGAAGTCCGGATTCCTGCCGAGCGAGCGCGCATGGCTCGACACGCTGCTCGCCGACGGCCGCTGGGTCGACGTGGTGCGCGCCCTGCACCCGGACGTCGACGGCCCGTACTCGTGGTGGTCCTACCGGGGCAAGGCGTTCGACACCGACGCCGGCTGGCGGATCGACTACCACCTCGTGACGGCGGAACTGGCCGAGCGGGCGAAGGAGGCCCGCGTCGAGCGTGCCGCCACCTATGCCGAGCGGTGGTCGGACCACGCCCCGGTCACCGTGCAGTTCCGCTGATCCGGGCGGATCCGCCGATCGGAGCCGACCTCCCGCGAGCGGCTCTCCGCGCACGTGAAAGTATCGACAACCATGGCGAGCACTGCAGAACAGAACACCACCGCGCCGACCGCCCGGCCCCGGGTGCTGTCGGGTATCCAGCCGACCTCCGACTCGTTCCACCTCGGGAACTTCCTCGGCGCGCTGCAACAGTGGGTTCCGTTGCAGGACGAGTTCGACGCCTACTACTTCATCCCCGATCTGCACGCGATCACCGTGCCGCAGGATCCGAAGGGGCTGCGCCGGCGCACCCTCCGCGCCGCCGCTCAGCTGCTCGCCGTCGGCATCGACCCGGACCGGTCGGTGCTGTTCGTCCAGAGCCAGGTGCCCGAGCACGCCGAGCTGGCGTGGGTTCTGAGCTGCATCACCGGTTTCGGCGAGGCCGGCCGGATGACGCAGTTCAAGGACAAGTCCGCCAAGGAGGGGACCGAGCACGCCAGCGTCGGCCTGTTCACCTACCCGGTGCTGATGGCGGCGGACATCCTGCTGTACCGCCCGCAGCGCGTGCCGGTGGGGGAGGACCAGCGCCAGCACCTCGAGCTGACCCGTGATCTCGCGCAGCGGTTCAACACCCGGTTCGGCAAGACGTTCGTCATTCCCGAGCCGCAAATCATCAAGGGCACCGCCAAGATCTACGACCTGCAGAACCCCACTGCGAAGATGAGCAAGTCCGCGGCCACCCCGGCCGGCCTGATCAACCTGCTCGACGATCCGAAGGTGTCGGCGAAGAAGATCAAGTCGGCGGTGACGGACAACGAGCGCGAGATCCGCTTCGACCCCGAGAACAAGCCCGGCGTGAGCAACCTGCTCACCATCCAGGCCGCCCTGTCCGGCCGGCCGGTCGACGAACTCGTCGCCGGCTACGCGGGCAAGGGGTACGGCGACCTCAAGGCCGACACCGCGGAGGTGCTCACCGAGTTCGTCGTGCCGCTGCAGGCGAAGGTCGACGAGTACCTCGCCGACGAGGCGGAACTGCTGCGCATCCTGTCGACCGGCGCCGACCAGGCCCGCGAGGTGGCTTCCCGGACACTCGGGCAGGTCTATGACAGGGTGGGATTCCTGCCCCGCAAGTAGCCGGGGGCGTGCCCCCCGGGCAGCCCGGGGGGCACGCCCCGCACACAGCCCGGGGCGACGGAACGCGGAAGGAGTTGCCCACCGATGGCCGACGATTCCACCGAACCGTCGAAACCGGGATTCGTCGACCGGCAACGAGCAGCGCATCCGTCGCTCGACCACCTCGTGCGGGCCGGCCTGCGGTACCAGGAGCAGAAGGGCGACTACTACGCCGCGGGGATCACGTATTTCAGTGTGCTGTCCCTGATTCCCATCCTGATGCTGTCGTTCTCGGTGGCCGGTTTCGTGCTCGCGGGCCGGCCCGAGACCCTCGAGCAGCTGCAGACCGCGATCGCCCAGAACATCCCCGGCGAACTCGGTGCGACGGTGCAGGGTCTGGTGGACTCCGCGATCGCCTCCCGCAGCGCCGTCGGAACCCTGGGCCTGCTCACCGCCGCGTATGCGGGGATCGGCTGGATCACCAACCTGCGGGACGCGCTCACGGCGATGTGGGACCATCCGCATGTCAAGGACGGGTTCGTGCGCACCAAGGTCAACGACGCGCTGACCCTCCTCGGCCTGGGCCTCGCCATCGTGGCGTCGCTGGCCCTGTCGGCCGCCAGCAGCGGCCCCGTCATGGACCTCTTCGTCGGGGTGCTGCGGCTCGAGAACGTGCCCGGCATCGGGGTGGCGCTGACGGTGGCGACGATCGTCATCGCCGTGTGCGCGACGTGGTTGCTGTTCACCTGGGTGATCGCCCGGCTGCCCCGGGAGCCCGTCACCTTCCGCAGCGCGATGCGGGCCGGCCTGCTCGCCGCCGTGGCGTTCGAGGTGTTCAAGCAGGTCGGCTCGATCTACCTTTCCCGGGTCACCAGCGGCCCCGCCGGGGTGGCGTTCGGCCCGATCCTCGGCGTGCTGGTCTTCGCGAACCTGACCGCCCGGATGGTGTTGTTCGCCACGGCGTGGGCGGCATCGTCCAAGGAGAATCTGGTCATGGCCCACGTGCCGCCGCCGGAGCTGGCTCGGATCACGCCGCGGGTGGAGGTGCACGAGGGTCCCGGCCTGCGCGGCGGTCTGGCGCTCGTCGGTGCCGGGGCCCTCGGCGGGGTCCTGCTCAGCGAGCGCTCGCGCGCCATTCGGCGAGCTGTGCGATCGCGGCTTCGGCGGTAGCGACCGCCTCGTCGCGGTCGACGCGGGCGAGCAGCAGCGTGCTCAGCGACAGCGACGCCAGCACCCGCACCCGGCGGGCCAGCGCCTCGTCGTCGGCGGCGGGGTCGAGGGCGCGCAGCGCGTGCGTGAACGCGGTGGTCAGTTCGGCGCGGTAGGCGGTGACGACCGCGCGTTGCGTCTCGTCGTGGGCCGCAAGGCCGGCGGTGCTGTTCAGCAGCAGGCAGCCGCGGCGCGGCGAGTCGTCCGGCAGGGCGGCCACGGTGCGGGCCAGCGCCCGGAAGTAGCGTGCCGCCGCATCGGGCGCGGTGGGCTCGTCGGTGAGGACGCGCAGCCGGGGTCGCACCACGCGGTCGAGGTAGTCGCGGACGGCGGCGTCGAACAATCCGCGCTTGCTGGTGAAGGCGTTGTAGAGGCTCGACCGGTTCAGCCCCGTCGCCCGCTCGAGCTCGGGGACGGAGGTGGCCTCGAAGCCTTTGTCCCAGAACAGATCCCGTGCCCGTTCCACGACGTCTGCGGTGTCGAACTCCGGTGGCCGTCCCATGTGCCCTTCCGTTCCCCGTTGTGCAAAGACCGTTCCAGTATATATTGGAACGGTCAGTTCAATACTTCGGAGGCGCCCGGGGACAGCTCCCGGCGGCTCGGCACGTGAGGAAGGTTCACGCCCTGTGACCTCGAGTACCCAGATCCAGCTGGTCCGACGCCCCGTCGGCTGGCCGACACACGACGATTTCCGCACCGTGACGGTCGATCTGCCCGACCTCGGACCCAACCAGGTCCGCGTCGTCAACGAGTTCGTCTCGGTCGATCCCTACATGCGGGGGCGGATGAACGACGTCAAGTCCTACATCCCGCCGTTCGCGCTGGGGGAGACCATGACCGGCGGCGCGGTCGGCCGCGTCGTGGAGTCGACGTCGCCGGCCCACCCGGTCGACTCGGTCGTGCTGCACGACCTCGGCTGGCGCGACGTCGCGCAGGGCGACGCCGCGGCCTTCCGCGTGGTGGACGAGCTTCCGGGCGTCCCGAACTCCGCGTACCTCGGCATCCTCGGCCTGACGGGACTCACCGCCTACGTCGGCCTGATGCACATCGCCCGCATGCAGCCGGGCGACACCGTCTTCGTCTCCGGGGCCGCGGGCGCCGTGGGCACCGCCGTCGGACAGATCGCCCGGCTCGAGGGCGCGACCCGCGTGCTCGGCTCCGCCGGATCCGCGGACAAGGTCGCGATGCTCACCGAGCGCTACGGCTACGACGACGCGTTCGACTACAAGTCGGCGCCCGTGCGGCGCCAGCTCCGCCGTGCGGCACCCGACGGCATCGACGTGTACTTCGACAACGTCGGTGGCGACCACCTCGAAGCCGCGCTCGACGTCCTGCGCGACGGTGGCCGGGCCGCCCTGTGCGGCGCGATCGCCCTGTACAACAACACCGAGCGCACGCCCGGGCCGGACAACATGGCCAACATCATCACCCGCGGCCTGACCCTGCAGGGCTTCACCCTCGGCCACTACACCCACCTCTTCCCCGAATTCGCGGCGAAGATGGGGCCGTGGCTCGCCGCCGGCGACGTGGTGTTCGACGAGACGATCGTCGACGGGATCGACAACTCGGTCGATGCCTTCCTCGACCTGATGCGCGGGCGCAACGTCGGCAAGATGCTCGTCCGTGTCGCCTGACGTCCGCGGCCGGAACGGCCGGCGTCGCGCAGCGGAAGATTCGCTGCAGTATCGGGCGGGCACGCACCCCCGGCCGTAGAGTCGGGCGCATGAAAGCCGTCCAGTACACCGAGATCGGCTCCGAGCCGGTCGTTGTCGACATCCCCACCCCGACGCCCGGGCCGGGTGAGATCCTGCTGAAAGTCACCGCGGCCGGGCTGTGCCACTCGGACATCTTCGTGATGGACATGCCGGCCGCGCAGTACGCCTACGGCCTGCCGCTCACCCTCGGCCACGAGGGTGTCGGCACCGTCGCCGAACTCGGCGAGGGCGTCACGGGATTCGGGGTGGGGGACGCCGTCGCCGTGTACGGGCCGTGGGGCTGCGGTGCGTGCCACGCCTGCGCGCGCGGCCGGGAGAACTACTGCACCCGCGCCGCCGACCTGGGCATCACGCCACCCGGTCTCGGCTCGCCCGGGTCGATGGCCGAGTACATGATCGTCGATTCGGCGCGCCATCTCGTCCCGATCGGAGACCTCGACCCGGTCGCCGCGGCACCGCTCACCGACGCCGGTCTGACGCCGTACCACGCGATCTCCCGGGTCCTGCCGCTGCTGGGGCCGGGCTCGACGGCCGTCGTCATCGGTGTCGGCGGGCTCGGCCACGTCGGCATCCAGATCCTGCGCGCCGTCAGCGCGGCCCGCGTGATCGCCGTCGACCTCGACGACGACCGTCTCGCCCTCGCCCGCGAGGTCGGCGCCGACGCGGCGGTGAAGTCGGGCGCCGGTGCGGCGGACGCGATCCGGGAACTGACCGGCGGTCAGGGCGCGACGGCGGTGTTCGACTTCGTCGGCGCCCAGTCGACGATCGACACGGCGCAGCAGGTGGTCGCGGTCGACGGGCACATCTCGGTCGTGGGCATCCACGCCGGCGCACACGCCAAGGTCGGGTTCTTCATGATCCCGTTCGGCGCCTCCGTCGTGACCCCGTACTGGGGCACCCGGTCGGAACTGATGGAGGTCGTCGCGCTGGCCCGCGCCGGCCGGCTGGACATCCACACCGAGACGTTCACCCTCGACGAGGGGCCGGCGGCGTACCGGCGGCTGCGCGAGGGCAGCATCCGCGGCCGCGGCGTGGTGGTTCCCTGAAACGGGTGAAGGTCCCCGTCGCCCGGTGGAAACCGGGTGACGGGAACCTTCACCGTGGAGCAGAAGCAGATCAGCGGGCGAACAGCAGCGCGCGCTTGACCTCCTGGATCGCCTTCGTCACCTGGATGCCACGGGGGCACGCGTCGGTGCAGTTGAAGGTGGTGCGGCAGCGCCACACGCCCTCGACGTCGTTGAGGATGTCGAGGCGCTCGGCGGCACCCTCGTCCCGGCTGTCGAAGATGAACCGGTGCGCGTTGACGATCGCGGCGGGGCCGAAGTAGCTGCCGTCGTTCCAGTACACCGGGCACGAGGTGGTGCAGCACGCGCACAGGATGCACTTGGTGGTGTCGTCGAAGCGGGCCCGGTCGGCCTGCGACTGGATCCGCTCGCGGGTCGGCTCGTTGCCGGTGGCGATGAGGAACGGCTTCACCGCGCGGAACGCGTCGAAGAAGGGTTCCATGTCGACGACGAGGTCCTTCTCTACCGGCAGGCCGCGGATCGGCTCGACGGTGATGGTCACCGGCTTGCCGTCCTTGGGCAGCATGTCCTTCATCAGGATCTTGCAGGCCAGGCGGTTGACGCCGTTGATCCGCATGGCGTCCGAGCCGCACACGCCGTGCGCGCAGCTGCGGCGGAACGTGAGGGTGCCGTCGAGGTAGCCCTTCACGTACAGCAGCAGGTTGAGCATGCGGTCCGACGGCAGCGCCGGAACCTGGAAGCTGTCCCAGTGCTGACCCTTGCCGTCCTCGGGGTTGAACCGCGCGATCTTGAGGGTGACCATGGTGGCACCCTCGGGCACGGGAGGCAGGTTCGAGACGTCGGCTTCGTTCTTCTCGAGGGTTGTCATCAGTACTTCCGCTCCATCGGCTCGTAGCGGGTCTGCACCACCGGCTTGTAGTCCAGGCGGATGGGGGAGATCAGCTCCGTCCCCTCCTTGTAGGCCATGGTGTGCTTGAGGAAGTTCTCGTCGTCGCGCGTCGGGTAGTCCTCGCGGGCATGGCCGCCGCGCGACTCCTTCCGGTTGAGCGCACCGGCGACGGTGACCTCGGCCATTTCGAGCAGGAAGCCCAGCTCGACGGCCTCGAGCAGGTCGCTGTTGTAGCGCTTGCCCTTGTCCTGGACGGTGATGTTCTTGTACCGCTCCTTCAGGGCGTGGATGTCCTCGAGCGCCTTGCTGAGCGTCTCCTCGGTGCGGAACACCGAGGCGTTGTTGTCCATGGACTGCTGCAGCTCGCTGCGGATGTCCGCCACGCGCTCCTTGCCACCGGCACCCAGGATCCGCTCGAGCCACTCCACGACGTTGCGGGCCGGGTCCTCCGGCAGGTCCACGTGGTCGTGGGTGTTCGCGTACTCGGCGGCGGCGATGCCGGCGCGGCGGCCGAACACGTTGATGTCGAGCAGCGAGTTGGTGCCGAGGCGGTTGGCGCCGTGGACGGAGACGCAGGCGCACTCGCCGGCGGCGTAGAGGCCCGGGACCTCGTCCTCGTTGTTGCGCAGCACCTCACCGTTGATCTTGGTGGGGATGCCGCCCATCACGTAGTGGCAGGTCGGGTACACCGGCACGAGCTCGGTGACGGGGTCGACGCCGAGGTAGGTGCGGGCGAACTCGGTGATGTCCGGGAGCTTCTCCTCGAGGACGTCCTCACCGAGGTGGGTCACGTCGATGTAGACGTAGTCCTTGTTCGGGCCGGCGCCGCGGCCCTCGAGCACCTCGAGCACCATCGAGCGGGCGACGATGTCGCGGGGCGCGAGGTCCTTGATGGTGGGGGCGTAGCGCTCCATGAAGCGCTCGCCGTCGGCGTTGCGGAGGATGCCGCCCTCGCCGCGCACGGCCTCGGAGATCAGGATGCCCAGGCCCGCGAGTCCCGTCGGATGGAACTGGTGGAACTCCATGTCCTCGAGCGGCAGGCCCTTGCGGAAGATGATGCCCATGCCGTCACCGGTGAGGGTGTGCGCGTTGGACGTCGTCTTGTACATGCGGCCCGAGCCGCCGGTCGCGAACACGATCGACTTGGCATGGAAGACGTGGATCTCGCCGGTGGCGAGCTCGTACGCGATGACGCCGGTCGCGACGGGGCCTTCGGGGGTTTCCGTCAGCGCGATGTCGAGCGCGTAGAACTCGTTGAAGAACTCCACGTCGTGCTTGACGCAGTTCTGGTAGAGCGTCTGCAGGATCATGTGGCCGGTGCGGTCGGCCGCGTAGCACGCGCGACGCACCGGGGCCTTGCCGTGGTCACGGGTGTGGCCACCGAACCGGCGCTGGTCGATCTTGCCCTCGGGCGTGCGGTTGAACGGAAGCCCCATTTTCTCGAGGTCCAGCACCGCATCGATGGCCTCCTTGGCCATGATCTCCGCCGCGTCCTGGTCGACCAGGTAGTCGCCACCCTTGACGGTGTCGAAGGTGTGCCACTCCCAGTTGTCCTCCTCGACGTTCGCGAGGGCGGCGCACATGCCGCCCTGGGCGGCGCCGGTGTGGCTGCGGGTGGGGTAGAGCTTGGTCAGAACTGCGGTGCGGGCGCGGGGGCCGGCCTCGATGGCCGCACGCATGCCGGCGCCGCCGGCACCGACGATGACCACGTCATAACGATGTTCCTGCATGAAGTCGTAGCTCCCCTAGCTCGCAACGATGTTGGGGTCGAAGGTGAAGATCACATAGGTGCCCAGGCCCATGATCAGGATCATCGACACGACCAGGATCGTGTTGAGCCAGAATCGGGTCGAGTCCTTGCGGGAGTAGTCCGCGATGACCGTGCGCAGGCCGTTGCCGCCGTGCAGCTGGGCGAGCCAGAGCATCGTCAGGTCCCAGAACTGCCAGAACGGGCTGGACCAGCGGCCGGCGACGAACGCGAAGTTGATGCGGTGCACGCCCTCGTCCAGCATCAGCATGATGAACAGGTGGCCGAGCACCAGGATGATCAGTGCAAGGCCGGACAGGCGCATGAACAGCCACGCGTAGAGCTCGAAGTTGTTCTTCGCGGCGCGGCGCGGGGAGCGCGGGTTGTCCAGGCTGGCCGGGCGGTCGTACGCCGTGCCCAGAGTCTTCGCTTCAGTCATGTCAGTGCCCAATTCTTCGTCGCTGCGCTCATGTCAGTGCCCCGCAAACATGTTGTAGAAGATGCGACCGGCGGCGGGGATCATCACCACGAACCAGATCGCCAGGATCGTCCAGAGCATCACCCGCTGGTACTGCGGGCCCTTGGACCAGAAGTCCACGAGCATCACGCGCAGGCCGTTGAGGGCGTGGTAGAGCACCATCGCCACCAACCCGAGCTCCATGAGACCGACGACGGGATTCTTGTAGGTCTCGATGACACTGTCGTAGGTCTCGGGATTGACCCGGACGAGTGCCGTGTCCAGGACGTGAACGAAAAGGAAGAAGAATGTCGCCACGCCTGTGATCCGGTGCAGAACCCAGGACCACATGCCCGGGTCTCCCCGGTAAAGCGACCGTGTGCGCCCCGGTGCGGGAGCGGCTTCAGTCGTGCTGCTCATCGAGTGCTGTGCCTCCAACGTCAATGGTGGACGCGTCGAGCCTCTCCAGCCTCTGGGGGATTCCGCAGCACGGGCTCGACGTGAACCTGAACCGACTTGGACCGACTTTAGTCCTATCCGAAAGTCGGGAACTAATTCGAGTAGCGGTTCGTACGGCCTCCAAATAACAAGTTAGGTTTGCCTTTCCAACTGTGATCTGGCCCGGCCGGGCCGGTGAACCGTGGAATCGGCCACCGTGACAGGATGGGCAACCATGCCGGACGTAGACTGGAAAACCTTGCGCGCCAAAGCACATGAGGTGATGGGCCGCGCGTACGCGCCCTACTCCCGATTCCCCGTGGGGGCCGCGGCACTGGTGGACGACGGACGGATCGTCGTCGGATGCAATGTGGAAAATGTCTCACACGGAGTGGGTCTGTGCGCCGAATGTGTACTGGTCGGTAACTTGATTTCCGGTGGTGGCGGGCGGTTGCGGGCCGTCGCCGTCTGCGATGCCCGCGGGGCCGTCCTGAGCCCGTGCGGACGCTGCCGGCAGATCCTCCTCGAACACGGCGGCCCCGAGCTCGAGGTCGACACGCGCCGCGGTCCGCGCCCCATCGCCGAGCTGCTGCCCGACGCGTTCGGCCCCGGTGACCTGGACGCGGTGCGCGAGGCGGGAGGCGCCGACCGTGCCTGACGCCCTGTCCATCATCACCCGCAAACGGGACGGCAAGGAGCTCAGCGGAGCCGAGATCGACTGGATCATCGAGGCGTTCACGCGTGGTGTCGTCGCCGACGAGCAGATGGCCGCCCTCGCGATGGCCGTCTACTTCCGGGGCATGACGCGCGCCGAGACGGCCCGCTGGACCACCGCCATGATCGACTCGGGCCGGCGGCTGGACTTCACCGGCCTGGGCCTGCCCACCGTCGACAAACACTCCACCGGCGGTGTGGGCGACAAGATCACCCTTCCGCTGGCCCCGCTCGTCGCCGCCTGCGGCGTCGCCGTGCCGCAGCTCTCCGGCCGCGGACTCGGCCACACCGGCGGCACCCTCGACAAGCTCGAATCGATCCCGGGCTGGCGCGCCGAGCTGAGCATCGCCGAGATCGCCGAGATCCTCGCCGACCCGGCGGTCGGCGCCGTCGTCTGCGCGGCCGGCGCCGACCTCGCCCCGGCCGACCGCCGGCTCTACGCCCTGCGCGACGTCACCGGCACCGTCGAGTCCATCCCCCTGATCGCCAGCTCGATCATGAGCAAGAAGATCGCCGAGGGCACCGGCGCCCTCGTCCTCGACGTCAAGGTCGGCTCCGGGGCCTTCATGAAGGACCTCGGCGACGCCCGGGAACTCGCCCGCACCATGGTCGAGCTGGGCGAGGACGAAGGGCTGCACACCGTCGCGCTCCTCACCCGGATGGACGTCCCGCTCGGCCGGACCGCGGGCAACGCCCTCGAGGTGCGGGAGGCCGTCGAGGTGCTCGCCGGCGACGGCCCGCCCGACGTGGTCGAACTGACCCTCGCCCTCGCCCGCGAGATGCTCGCCGCCGTCGGCCGGGACGACGTCGACCCCGCGGACAAGTTGCGCGACGGCACCGCCATGGACCGGTGGCGCGCGATGATCGCCGCGCAGGGCGGCGCCCCCGACGCGCCCCTGCCGGTCGCCCGGCACACCGAGGTGCTGCGCGCACCCGGCGACGGCGTGCTCGCCGAACTCGACGCGATGGCGGTGGGTGTGGCCGCGTGGCGGCTCGGAGCCGGCCGCGAACGGCAGGGCGAACCCGTGCAGGCCGCGGCGGGGATCGAGCTGCACGTCAAGCCGGGGGACCGGGTCCGCGCCGGGGACGCGATCGCCACCCTGCACACCGACACCCCGGCGAAGTTCCCCGCCGCGATGGCGACGCTCGGTGAGGGCGTGCACATCTCCGACTCCACGCCGGCGACACGGCCGCTCGTCGTCGAGCGGATCACCGCCTAGCCGACTACCGTCGGGGCATGACGGAGCCGGCGACGACGACACTGACCGAATCCGCGCTGCGGACCGCGCCGAAAGTGCTTCTGCACGACCACCTCGACGGCGGTCTGCGGCCGGGAACCGTACTCGAGCTGGCCGATGCCTGCGGCTACCGGCTGCCGGCCGGCACGGAACCCGAGCTGGCGCGCTGGTTCCGGGACTCGGCCGACAGCGGCTCGCTCGAGCGGTACCTCGAGACGTTCGCGCACACCGTGGCCGTCATGCAGACCCCGGACGGCCTCGAGCGGGTCGCCCGCGAATGCGTGCTCGACCTCGCCGCCGACGGCGTCGTCTACGCCGAGGTCCGCTTCGCTCCCGAGCAGCATCTCGAGCGGGGGCTGGACCTGGACTCCGTGGTCGAGCACGTGCTCGAGGGGTTCCGGTCGGGGGAGTCCGCGGTGGAGGCCTCCGGCGCCCAGCCGATCCGGGTGCGGCTGCTGCTCACCGCGATGCGGCACGCGGCCCGGTCCCGGGAGATCGCCGAACTCGCGGTGCGGTTCCGCGACCGCGGCGTCGTCGGGTTCGACATCGCCGGTGCCGAGGCCGGCTACCCACCGAGCCGGCATCTCGACGCCTTCGAGTACATGCGCGCCGCCAACGCGCACTTCACGATCCACGCGGGGGAGGCCTTCGGGCTGCCGTCCATCCACGAGGCCATCGCGTTCTGCGGCACCGACCGCCTCGGCCACGGCGTGCGCATCGTCGACGACATCACCGTCGCCGCGGACGGCACCGCCACCCTCGGCCTGCTGGCGAACTACGTGCGCGACAAGCGGATCCCGCTCGAGCTGTGCCCGAGTTCGAACGTGCAGACCGGCGCCGTGGACACCCTCGAGCAGCATCCGTTCGACCTGCTGGCGCGCCTGCGGTTCCGGGTCACCGTCAACACCGACAACCGCCTGATGAGCGACACGACGATGAGCAAGGAGATGATGCGACTGGTCGAGACGTTCGGGTACGGGTGGTCCGACCTGGAGCGGTTCACGATCAACGCGATGAAGTCCGCGTTCCTGCCGTTCGACCAGCGGCTCGAGCTCATCGACGACGTGATCAAGCCCGGCTACGCCGTCCTGATCGGCTGACAGTCCCCTCGTCGGACAGTACCCTCGGCCGACCTCACCTCGTAGGGTCGAGGTATGGGCGATCGCGTCCCGCCCTCGGCAACTCTCGGCGACGTGCTCGCCGCGCGCCGGCGGCGCCGGTTCGTCGGTCGTTCGGCCGAGCTCGAACTCGTACGTGCCGCCCTCGACTCGCCCCGGCCCCCGTTCTTGGTGCTGTACCTGTACGGGCCCGGAGGGATCGGTAAGACGAGCCTGCTCGACGAGGTGGCCGATCTCGCCGTCGGGGCCGGTTCGGTCCTCGTGCGTCTCGACGGGCGGGACCTCGTTCCCGCCCCGGCCGCCGTGCTCGCCTCGTTGGCGGAGCATCTCGACCTGGACGCGGATCGAATCGCCACCGCCTCCGGGCAACGGCTGGTGATGGTGATCGACACGTACGAGGCACTCGCACCGATCGACGGCTGGATCCGCCGGGATCTGTTGCCGCGGTTGCCGGACAGCGCGGTGACCGTGATCGCGGGGCGGAGTCCGCCGTCGCCGCAGTGGCGCTCGGACCTCGCATGGGGCGATCTGCTGCGGGTGGTGTCGATGCGCAATCTCGCACCCCGGGAGAGCGTCGACTACCTGCGCGCCGTCGGGGTCCGGGACGACCTGCACGACCGCCTCTGCCGCGTGGCACACGGCCATCCGCTGGCGCTGTCGTTGCTCGCCGACGCGGTGCTCCGCGGCGGACGTGCCGACGCGGATCCGCTGAGTCCCGACCTCGTGGGGACGCTGCTGCGCCGGTTCGTCGACGAGGAACCGGGCACCGTGCATCGCCGGGCCCTGGAAGTGTGCGCACTCGCACGCGTGACCACCGAATCGCTCCTGCGGGACGCGCTGGGCACCGGCGACGACTGCGCCCACGACGCATTCCGGTGGCTTCGGGGCCTCTCGTTCGTCGAGACCGGGGCCGACGGCCTCCATCCCCACGACCTGGCCCGGGACGTCATCGACGCCGACCTGTGGTGGCGGGACGCCGACAGCTATGCCGACGTCTTCCGCCGGGTGTGGCGGCACATCCACCGAACCCTCGACTCGGCGACCGGCCGACGGCAACAACAGGCGATCTTCGACCTGAAGTTCGTGTTCCGTCACCTCGCCGGCGTGCTCTCGCCGGTGCAGTGGGAGAGCTGGGGCCGGTACTATCCGGAACCCGCCACCGCCGCCGAGCACGCGGCGATCGTCGAGCTGATCCGGACCGCGGAGGGAGCCGAGTCCGCCCGGCTCGCGCAGCGGTGGCTCGACCGGCAACCGGACGGCTTCTTCGTTCTGCGCTGCCCGGACGGAACCGTCCGCGGAGTGATCGGGCTGCTGGACCTCACCCGCGCCTCCGAAGAGGACCGGGACCGCGACCCCGGGGCCGCGGCGGCATGGCGGGCCGCGCGGCGAGGCACGCCGGTGCGCGAGGGCGACGTCGTCACCCAGACCCGATTCGTCGTGGACCGGGAGACGTACCAGGATCCCTCGCCGACGCTCAACGCGGTCCCGATCCTCACGATGCAGCGATACCTCACCACCCGGGGCCTCGCCTACGACGTGCTCGTCCTGGCTGAGCCGGACCGGTGGGACGACTACTTCGCCGTCGCCGACCTCCCACGGGTCGACGGCGGCGACTTCGTCGTCGGTCCCCGCCGATTCGGCCTGTTCGCCCACGATTTCCGGCGCGTCCCGGTCGGCGCCTGGCTCGAACGGGTGACGGAACGGGCGCTGGCCCGCGGTCCGTCGCCGCCGGTGCCCAGCGCACCCGTGCTGCTCGTACTCTCCCAACCCGAGTTCGCGCAGTCGGTCAAGCAGGGCCTGCACGACCTGCGTCAGCACGCTCTGCTCGCCCGCAATCCCCTGCTGCGCACCCGGTTGCTCCACGACCGGGCCGGCGCCGGTGAACCCGACGTCGCGCTGCTCGAGCAGGTGCTGCGCGACGCGGTCGCCACCCTCGCCGACCATCCCCGCGACGACAAACTGCTGCGGGCCGTGGACCGGACGTATCTGCGGCCGGCGGCGACCCAGGAGTCGGCCGCGGCAGCGCTCGGACTGCCGTTCAGCACCTATCGGAGGCACCTGGCCACCGGGGTGGAGCGGATCGTGTCGTGGCTGTGGGACCAGGAGGTGTACGGTCGCCGGCAGTGAGCACAACCGAGCACCGAACGGACTGGTGACCGAGCAGATTCCGGACGCATGCTTCTCGCACTCGAACGAGGAGGTGCCGGAAATGGTGACACGTATCGGTGATCGCGCCGTGGTCCTCGGCGCGGGAACGGCCGGTCTGCTCGCCGCGCGGGTGTTGTCGGATGCGTACTCGGACGTGGTGGTGATCGATCACGACAGACTGCCGGACGGTGCCGCGGCACGGCGCTGCGTACCGCAGGGCCGGCACATCCATGTGCTGGTGGCCGGCGGGATGCGCGCGATGGAGGAACTGCTGCCCGGGCTCACCGCCGATCTCGTCGGCGACGGTGCACCGATGGTGGACCAGTGCGGCGACGTGCGCTGGTATCTCGGTGGCCACCGCCTCCGGCAGGCGGAGAGCGACCTGACGGCGGTGAGCGCGAGCCGGCCGAATCTCGAACATCGGGTGCGGTCCCGCGTCGCCGCACGTCCCGGAGTGCGGATCGTCGATCGTTGCGACGCGCTGGGATTGACCGTGAGCCGGGACGGCCGAAAGGTCACCGGCGTGCGCGTGCTCCGCCGGGCGGACGGCAGCGTCGAGGAGGTTCTCGACGCCGATCTCGTCGTCGACGCCACCGGCCGTGGTTCGCGAACCCCGGCGTGGCTCGAGCGGCTCGGATACCACCCGCCCGAGCGGGAGGAGGTGCGCGTCGACCTCACGTACGTCACGCGCACCTACGCCTCCGATCCGGCACTCATGGGCGGCGACCTGGGGATTCTGCTCGCGCCGTCGCCGCCGTACCCGCGCGGTGCCGCCATCCAGACGATCGAGAACGGTCGCTGCCTCGTGACGGCGGTGGGCATGCTCGGGCACCGGCCCCCGTCCTCGCCGGACGTCTGGGTGGACTTCCTGCGGTCCCTGCCCCGCCCGGACGTGTACGACGCGATCCGGGACGCCGAGCCGCTCGACGCGCCCCGGTCGTACCACTTTCCGGCGAGTCGGCGGCAGCGCTACGAACGGTGCCGGCGGCTGCCGGAGGGACTGCTGGTGACCGGCGACGCCGCATGCAGTTTCAACCCGATCTACGCGCAGGGAATGAGCGTCGCGGCGTTCGAAGCCGGGCTGCTCGCCGAACACCTGAAGGGCGGCCGGGAGCCGGACCCGCATCGATGGTTCCGGGATATGGCGAAGGTCGTCGACGTGCCCTGGGACATGGCCACCGGCGGCGACCTCGCCTGGCCGCAGGTCAAGGGCCGGCGCAGCGCGAAAGTGCGCCTGGCCAACCGCTACCTGCCGCTCGTCCACGCCGCCGCCGCGCAGGATCCCGAGGTGGTCCGCGCATTCTTCCGCGTCGCGGCGATGGTGGATCCGCCCGGGACGCTGTTCGCCGCGCCGGTGGTCGGGCGGGTGCTCCGCCGGACGATCAGTGCTTGTGCAGCCGGGTCTCGAACTCCCGCTCGAGAGCCCGCCACGCCTCGGCCTCCGCGGTGAACGGCGCGCTGGGCGCGAGCCGCGTCGGATCCGGCTCGAGCACGTAGTTGACGAACCAGCCCAGCTCCGTCGACCCGGCCAGCGCGGCGTCGGTGCTGTCGTCCTCGGCGTAGTTCGCGGCGTCGGTGAACAGTTCGACCGCCAGATCCAGCTGATCGGCGTCCACCGCCTCCGTACCGTGCTCGATGTCGTCCGCGATCCCGGGCAGCACGTACACGTTCTCGTCCGTCACCTCGACCTCGAGGGAACCGTCCGTCGCCGCGTGCCGGATGTCGTCGTAGGTGCTGAGCGCCGCCAGATCGTGGTCGTGGTGGTCGGCCAGGTAGCGCGCCAGCGCCCGCTCCGTGGGGAACACGAGGATCGTCCCGTCGCGGCCGAGGAACAGCGCGTCGTCGTCGAGGTAGCAGCGCAGGGTGAACCACGTGCCGTCGGAGGCGATGATCTTGACCGGGTCGATTCCGACCGCCGTCCAGAAGCTCGTGTCCTCGTTCTCGTCCCCGTCGACGAACTCGTATTCCTCGTCCTCCGCCTCCTCGGCGGCGTCCTCGGCCTCGACGATGTTCTCCTCGGCCGCGACGAGTTCCGCCTCGGCCTCGGCGACGAGCCCGGCGTCGACCTCGGGGGACGTCACGACGGCGTCGAGCGCGTCGATCACCCCGTCCCAGTCCTCGGCGACGGCGGAGCCGACCCGGTTCCACAGCTCCCCGCCCTCGCGGCCCTCGAACGCCGCGACACCGTGGCTCAGCAGCGCCTCGATCTCCGCCCGTTCGAAGAACTTCGTCACCGACTCGAGCTCGCACACGTCGCCGAGGACGGAGACGATGTCGAACGTGTTCTGCAGTTCGGCGACGGACTCCGGGTCCGCGTCGTCCGCCACCAGTTCCGGCACACCGATCAGGTCGTACGAATGGCTCTCGTCCGGCTCGAACTCCTCCGCGGAGAGTTTCGCGACCACCGGCCAGGCCGGATGCTCGACGAGGTCGTTGTCGGCGCCGGAGCGGACGAACGCGACGAGCTCGGCCACCGCACCGAACGCGTACAGATCGTCACCGTGGCCGAGGAACGCCTCCCATTCGTCGTCGCCCTCGCGCCACCGCGGCGCCCAGAGGGTCACGACGTCGCCGTCGGTGAGACCGAGCTCGATCGGGACGATGTCTCCAGCCATGGTCGCCAAGCCTAGCCATGTCCCGGCCGAAGACATAGCTGGGCGCCGATGAGACGACCGTCACCCGAGTGCACCGCGGAGTTCCCCGAGCAGACGAGCTCGTTCGGCGGCGGCGGCCCGTGCCGCCTCGTGCGTCGTGGCCAGGATCGATGCCGCCACGTCGCGCGCGTGGAGCCCGCTCAGCGCCTCGTCGAGCCACAGCCGGGTCAGGGCGCCGTTGCCGTCCACCTCGGCCCGCACGAGGCCGTCCGGGCTCGTCGCGGCGCCCGACACCACGCCGAGTGCGGCCACGCAGTCCTGCAGGGCCCCGAGCCGCGTGCGCACACCGTCCACGATCTCCGTGATCCGCTGATCGCTCGCCGACATCGCGCTCACCACCCGGTCGCCGACGGAGAGCCGGCCGTCCGCGCGTCGTCGCGGCGTGCGCGCTGCACGTCGTCGTGGGTGGGCAGTCCCAGCCGGTTCAGCAGTCCCTCCGGCATTCCCCTGCCCGCCAGCTCCTCTCGGTGCAGCGCGGCGGCCTCGAGTGTCGCGCGACGGCACAGCGACACGATCTGTTCGGCCAGTTGTGCTGCCCCGTAACGTAGTTCGCTCTGATCGATGTGCAGGCCGACGGGCAGGCCCTGTTCGGTGGTGCGCACCGAGACGGTGCCGGACCGGTTCCGGGCGGTCGCCGTCGTGATGGTCGTCTCCGCGGTGTCCATACCGGGTTGGACGCGACGCCGCGCCCCTCGGTTCCCGGCCTAGCCGGTGGGGCCGGTGGGACGGAAGAAGCCCTGGAACCCCATCCCGCTGTTCGTGGTCCGGATCGGAGACAGCTGCACCGGGTCGCCGGCCTCGACCATGAGGCCGTTTCCGACGATCATCGCGACGTGCCCGTCCCACACCGCGAGGTCGCCGGGCTGCACCGCGCTCGCCTCGACGGGGGTGCCGACGTCCTGCTCCTGCGCAAGGCGCGGAATCTGCACACCGGCCTGCCCGTACGCCCACTGGGTCAGGCCGCTGCAGTCGAGGCCCTGCCCCGGTGCGGTGCCACCCCACACGTAGGGCGTGCCCTGCTGGGAGAGCGCGTGACGGACCGCCTCGGCCGCCGCCCGATTGGGTGCCACGGCAACGCTGCCGTCGGGCAGCCGCACCTCGGTGCCGTTGCCGCCGAAGGCCCGCAGCTCGCCGGCCGGTGAGGCGGCCGGATCGCCGGCCGTCGGTGCTGCCGGTGCGGGCTCCGAGGGCATCAGCTCCGCCATCCTGGTCGTCTGCTCGGCGAGCGACGAGGTGACCCGGGTAAGCACGTCGAGCCCGGCCGCGATGTGCTCGATCGCCGCGACCAGCAACATCATCTGCCCCTGCGGTAGCGCCGCCAGGGGAGCGGAGCGCTCGGCCAGCGTCGTGAACGATTCGATCAGCCGGGCGATTTCGGCTGCACCGGTCAGGACGGTCGTGGTCGCGTCCGCCGCGACGTCGGCGATGGCCGTCCCGCGATCGGCGGCGGCGACGAGGTCGGCGAGCGCCCGCTCGCCGCTGCGCACGGCCGTCTCCGCCGCGGCCCCCGCCCAGTCCCACGCGAGTTCGCCCAGCGCAGCCCGGCCCACCGAGTGCACGCCGTCGACCAGTTCGGCGCACGACCGCAGCACGGCGGCCGGGTCGGTGCCGACGGCTCCGGCGCCGAACGCCGACAACAGCTCGGCCAGGGGAGCGGTGAGCAGATCCGCCCCCGGCGCCGCGGTCACCGCGGGGCCCCGGCGGCGTTCAGCCGTGCCGCCTGGGCGGCGACGACGCGTTCGTAGGCGGCCGCGGTGGCACCCGCGATCGCGCCCATGGCGTCGAAGGTGTCACCGAGACGGGTCAGTTCCGCTCCGTGGCCGCGGTGGGTGGCCGCGAACGCGGCGAGGAACTCGGCGCCGACCGGGCCGAACACCGTCGCGAGCGGTGCCGGATCGGCCGCGCGTGCGTCGGCGGCGGCGTCGTGCAGCCGCTCGCCCAGGGCCGCGGCGGTGTGCCCGAATGCCGCGATCGTCCCGGGCCGGGCGCGTACCACCTCGTGGTTGCCGTTGCCGGTGCCTGCGTCCATTCGGCCTGCTCCCCTCCGTGGAAACGGATCGTCCTTCCACCGCTTGGACGCAGCGGGCGGCGGCCCGGTTCCCTGCGGCCCCGCGGTACGGACGCCACGGGCGAGCGCGTCCCGCTGTCCCGCCACGCAGAGGGCGAATTTGTTCCCCGTCACGGGGTGTGGGACCGTGGACGCGAGCCTGCCTCACCGGGCTCCCGGACGAGAGGCGCCGTACCCGGTGTGCGACAAGACGGCCCGTCGGAGGCTGTGATGTCGTGGTTGGTTCTGGTGGTGTCCGGGGTGCTGGAGGCGGTGTGGGCCACCGCGTTGGATCGGTCCCGGGGACTCAGCCGGCTCGGCCCGTCGGTGGTGTTCGTCGCGGCGTTGGTCGCGAGCATGGCGGGACTGGCGTATGCCATGCGCCGGCTGCCGGTGGGGACGTCCTACGCGGTGTGGGTGGGGATCGGTGCGGTGCTCACCGTGGCGTTCGCGATGGCCACGGGCGAGGAGGCGGTGTCGGCGTCGAAAGTCGTGTTCCTGGGCATGATCGTCGGGGGCGTGATCGGGCTGAAGCTGGTGCACTGAACCCGTTCCGGAGGGACACCGCAACCGTCGGGGCCGGCCGCGAGGAGCACCGGCCCCGGAACCGGGCGCACGAATCCGCGCACGGCAGTGGCGGATCGGCCGTCACGGCGTGCGCGCGCCGGCGCCGTCGGGTCGTCGCGGCATGAGGAAGAAGACCAGCACCGCGACGACGAGCGGCAGCGCCGAGACGATCAGCATGGTGGTCGCGACGCCCTCGGTGAAGTCGACGCCGAGGGTCAGCCCGTGGGCGAGCTGCACCAGGTTGGGGTCGTACCCGGTGGGGCCGCCGCTGTGGGACATCGTCATCGTGACGGCGTGCTCGGCCTGCTCCGCCTCCTGGACCGAGATGCCGCGAGTTTCGGCGTCCTCGAGCACTTCTCGCCGGTAGAACGCGTCGAGCAGCAGGATGTAGACGGTCGGGCCGAGGGCGTAGCCCATCATTCCGAACGCCGGCTGGACGGCGGCGATCGACCCGGTGTTGCCGGTCTCGGCCTGCGAGAGGATCGTGTCGGCGGTCGCGGTTCCGGCCACGAATCCGCCCAGATTGCTGGTCCACGTCGCCACGACGAGCGCCGCGACCGTCATCGTCGGGGCGACCGTCGCCGCCGTCACGAGGCCGCTCAGCACGATGACCAACAGTCCGGTCACCAGCACCGGGCGCGCGGTGTGCGCGGCGATCATCCGGCCGGCCAGCACGCTCGCCGCGGCGATCACGAGCGTGCCGGGAAGGTACAGCAGTCCGACGGCCTGCGAGGACATGCCCAGCACGTAGTCGCCGAGCTGGCCGAGCACGGTTCCCAGACCGGCCGCGAGCAGGTTCACGGTCAGGACCGCGAGCACCGCGAGGACGAAGGCGCGGCGCCCGAACAGCGACAGGTTCAGGGCCGGCTCCGGCGTCCTGCGTTCGTGCCACACGAACGTCGCGGCGGCGGCGACGCTGACGCTCAGAGGCACCCAGGCGCGCGGTTCGGTGAGCCCGTCGGGCACCGCTCCGATCCCCGCCACCAGGCCGAGCAGCGCCACCCCGAACAGACTCACACCGAGGACGTCGACTCCGCCCGCGGCCCGGCGCGGTGGTTCGTCGACGAACCGGACGATCAGTGTCAGCGCGAGCAGCGCGAGCGGCGGGGTGACGAGGAACAGCGATCGCCAGCCGAACGTCTCCACGACCCACCCGCCGACCGCCGGAGTGATGCCGTACAGGACCGTGTCGACGGCCATGAGGACGCCGAGAGCCGTCGACCGCAGTTCGGCCGGGACGGAGGCGGTGACGAGCGCCAGCGACAGTCCCAGCAGCGCGGTCAGCGCCAGGCCGTCCAGGAAGCGCATCAGCAGCAGCACCGGATAGTTCGGCGCCAGCGACGACAGCAACCCGACGGCGATGTTGGCGACGAGGGCCCACACGAGCATGCGCGCGAGCCCGAACCGGTCGCCGAGAGTCCCGACCGCGAGGACGGATGCGGCCACCATGAGGGTGGAGGCGGCGGCGAGCATCCCGATCCGGTCGGCGGGAACGTCGAGACCGCGGCCCACGGTGGACAGATTGAGGGTCAGCATCAGCGGGTCGACGGCCGCGATCGCGTAGGCGATCGCGGGACCGAGAACGGTCAGGAGGATCCGGCCGGTGAGGCGCGGCGCGGCCTCGGCGCGTTCGGCCATCACGCACACCCCGTCCTACTCGATGAAGCCCTTCTCCACGAGCCAGTCGTAGGCCACCTCGGCCGGCTCCCGGCCGTCGACGTCGATCTGCCCGTTCAGCTCGATGAGGGTCTCGTCGGTCAGCTCCCGGGTGACGGGTGCGAACAGGTCGGCGATCTGCGGATTCTCGGTGAGGGTCTCCTCGCGGACGACGACGGCCACGTTGTAGATGGGGAAGAACGTGCGGTCGTCCTCGAGCACCGCGAGATCGAGCGCCTCGATCCGTCCGTCCGTGGTGAACACCTCCCCGAAGTTGCATTCGCCCCGGGCCGTCGCCTCGTAGATCGCCCCGGTGTCCAGGGTCTTGATGTTCTCCCGCGGGACCCCGGAGCCGAGGGGGATCCCGTACGTCTCGAGCATCGGCTGCAGGCCGTCGTTGCGGTTGGCGAACTCGGATTCCACGCAGAAGGTGCGTTCGGCGACCGGGATGTTCGCGATGTCGGAGAGGGAGTCCACGCCGAGGCGCTGGGCGTTGCGGCTGGTGGCCGCGAAGCCGTAGGTGTTGTTCATGGGGGCGGGCGGCAGCCACGCCAGATCGTTCTCGCGCAGGTCCTCGTCGCGTACGGCCTGGTACTGGGCCTGCTCGTCCGGGATGGCCTCCTCGTGTCCGAGGTAGGCGATCCAGGCCGTTCCGGTGTACTCCCACTGGAGGTCGACCTGTCCCTCGAGCTGCGCCTGGCGGGAACTGGCGCTGCCGGGGATGTTGGTCAGATCCGTGACGTCCGCACCGGCCGAGCGCAGAAGGATCACCGCCATCTTCCCGAGCAGGACTCCTTCCGAGAAGTTCTTCGACCCGACCGCGACGCTCGCCCCGTCGAGCCGTTGGACGGACTGCAGGGGACCGGCGAGCTCGCCGGTGGGGACGAAGCCGCCGGCGGTTCCGAGTCCGCAGGCGGTCAGGGTCGCCGCGACGAGCAGGGATCCGACGATGCGGGGCAGCAGGATCCGGGTCACCGGCGCAGCCCCTTCGGTTGCACCGTGAGTTCGAGGACCCGGCCCGCCCAGTCGATGAGCAGGGCGAGCAGCGCCACGAGCAGGGCCCCGCTGACGAGCACCGGATACCGGAAGAGGGTGATGCCGGTGACGATGAGGGAACCGAGGCCGCCGGCGTTGATGAACGTGGCCAAGGTGGCGGTGCCCACGAGCAGGACGAGGGCGGTGCGCACGCCGGTCATGATCACCGGTACGGCGAGCGGCAGTTCGACGCGCAGCAGCACCCCGGCGCCGGACATGCCGATTCCGCGGCCGGCCTCGACGAGCGTGGGGTCGATGCCCTCGATCCCGGTGATCGTGTTCCGCAGCACCGGAAGGACGGCGTACAGGGTCAGGGCGACGACCGCCGTGCCGAATCCGAAGCCGAGCCAGATCGCGAGCAACACGATCAGGCCGATGGCCGGGGCCGCCTGGCCCGCGTTGGCGATCCCCACCGCCACGGGTGCGAGTGCGCGTGACCTCGGCCGGGTCAGGGCGATGCCGAGCGGGACGGCCACCGCCACGACGAGGATCGCCGAGACCACGGTGAGCCCGACGTGTTGCCAGAGCAGGGTCGTGATCGTGGTCCAGTCGAGTTGCCGGGCCTCGATCGAGTCGAGGTCGGCGTTGCCCCGCCACAGTGCCCACGCGGCGAACACCACTGCCACCAGGACGGGGATGACGACGAGCAGCCCCGTGTTCTCACGCCCCGCGCCGGCGTCGCGCGAGCGTGTCCCGGTTCCCGCGGCGCGCGACGGCGCGGCCGGCTCGGCGTCGAGGCTCATATGCGGCTCCCGGTGTCGTCGGCGCCGGGCCCCGCCGAGCGTGGACCGGTGGGGCGGATCCGGTTGGTGACGGACTCGAAGTTCACCAATCCGAGGAATTCGTCGTGCCGGCCGGTCACGATCGCGGCCCCGTGCGCCGAGGTGAGCATCGCGTCGAGCGCATCGTTCAACGTGGCGTGCCGATCGAGCGTGATCACGCCTTGCGGTTCGCCGGCCGGGACGGACTCGGCGCCCTCGAGCTCGTGCACCCACAGCCACGCCACCGGCCGCCGTCGCTGGTCGAGGACCACGACGGTGTCGTCGTCGTTCGCCGCGGCGCGGGAGACAGCTTCGGCGGCGGGGCTTCCCACGGTGGCGGTGGTGCCGTCGACGAGGTCGAGGTCGTCGACCCGGCTGAGGGACAGCTGCTTGAGGGTGGACCCGGCGCCGACGAACTTCTCGACGAACCGGTTCGCCGGTGCCGAGAGGATCACCTCGGGGGTGTCGTACTGGGCGACGTGCGCGCCCTCCTCCATGATCAGGATGCGGTTGCCCAGCTTCACGGCCTCGTCGATGTCGTGGGTGACGCACACGATCGTCTTGCGCAGTTCCTCGTGGATGCGCAGCAGCTCGTCCTGCAGCCGGTGCCGGGTGATCGGATCGACCGCCCCGAACGGCTCGTCCATCAGCACCACGGGCGGGTCGGCGGCCAGGCCCCGCGCGACGCCGACCCGCTGCTGCTGGCCGCCGGAGAGCTCCCGCGGGTACCGGTCGCAGTACTTGCCGGGATCCAGGTTGACCAGTTCGAGCAGCTCCACGACCCGGTCCGCGGTCCGTCGCTTGTCCCAGCCCAGCAGCCGGGGCACGATCGAGATGTTCTGGGCGACCGTCATGTGCGGGAAGAGGCTGCCGCCCTGGATCACGTACCCGATCCGCCGGCGCAGGTCGTCGACGTCCGCGGAACGGACGTCCTCACCCCCGATCAGGATGGTGCCGGAGGTGGGTTCGACGAGCCGGTTGATCATCTTCAGAGACGTGGTCTTGCCGCAACCGGACGGACCGACGAACATCACGATCTCGCCCGCCGGGATGTGCAGGCTCAGTCCGTCGACGGCGGGCCGGGCCTGACCGGGGAAGGTCTTCACCACGTCGACCAGTTCGATGTCGGTGCCGCTGATGCCCCCGGCGGAATGTGCTGGCGTGTTCATCGGGCTCGGATTCCCTTCGAGACGGTGACCTTGCCGATCGCGAGGAGCAGTGCGTCGAGAGCGAGGGCGAGCACGACCACGC
Source organism: Rhodococcus sp. M8 (assembly GCF_015654185.1). Taxonomy (NCBI): domain Bacteria; kingdom Bacillati; phylum Actinomycetota; class Actinomycetes; order Mycobacteriales; family Nocardiaceae; genus Rhodococcus; species Rhodococcus sp. M8. Next base: position 1,613,377 of record NZ_CP064065.1, on the reverse strand, counting down.
CCACCGTGCCCACGAGCGCGGAATTCAGGGCGTTGGCGCCACCGATCTGGGACAGGCCCGTGAAGATGAACGAGCCCAGGCCGGGGCCGAGGACGTAGGCGGCGATGGCGGCGACCCCCATGGACATCTGGGTGGAGACCCGCACCCCGGCGAGGATGACCGGCCAGGCCAGGGGGAGCCGTACGCGGGTGAGGGTGCCGACCTCGCCCATGCCGAGGCCTCGCGCCGACTCGACGAGCGCCCGGTCGACGCCCTGCAGGCCGACGACCGCGTTGCGCAGCACGGGCAGCGCCGCGTAGAACGCCACGGCGATGAACGCCGGGGTGACGCCGATTCCGACGAGCGGGATCAGGATGCCGAGCAGGGCGAACGACGGGATCGTCAGACCGATGGAGCTGAGCGCGTTCGCCACCGGTTCGAGCCGCGGGACGCGCGTGACGATCACCGCGATCACGACGGCGACGATCGTGGCGAGGAGGACGGCCTGCACGACCAGGCTCACGTGCTGGTAGGCGCTGAAGGCGATCTGTGCCTTCCGCTCGTCGACGAATTCCCACATGCGCACCCGTCCCGTCTCCCCGCACGCCCGACTGTCACGATGGCACACCTGCGGTGGGCTTCGGGCCGAGACGGAGAACCGCGACGGGGAACCCGGCAGGCACGGACCGTTGATCGCCGCCCGAGGGCGGGTGGTCCGCGGCCCCACTCGGCGGCAGGCACACGGTGGCCGCGTTCTATCCTTCCGGCATGGATTCGCTCGTCGTCGACCATCCGCTCGCCGCCGCTCTCCTCACGACCCTGCGTGACGAGCGCAGCGACAACGCCGCCTTCCGGTACGCGCTGCGCCGGCTGACCCAGATGCTGATCTACGAGGCGATCCGGGACGCCCCGGTGGAGCAGTTCGAGGTGCGCACGCCCGTCGCGACCACGACCGGTGTGCGCCTGCAGCAGCCCCCGCTGCTGGTGCCGGTGCTGCGCGCGGGGCTCGGCATGGTGGAGCAGGCGCACGCGCTGATCCCGCAGGCACGCGTGGGCTTCGTGGGGTTGGCCCGGGACGAGAAGACGTTCGAGCCGGTGCCGTACCTCGAGTCGCTCCCGGACGACCTGTCCGGCCTGCCGGTCTACGTGCTCGACCCGATGCTCGCCACCGGCGGCTCCATGGTCCACACGATCGAGCTGCTGGTCACGCGCGGAGCAACCGACGTCACCGCGGTGTGCGTGGTCGCGGCCCCGGAGGGGGTGGCGGCGCTCGCCGACTCCGGTCATCCGGTCCGGTTGGTGACCGCGACGATCGACGAGGGACTCAACGAGGACAGGTACATCGTCCCGGGACTCGGGGACGCCGGCGACCGCCAGTTCGGACCTCGCTGAGGCGGCTCGCGGATCCGCTTGCGCCGCACCGGCGATCCGGACCGACGCCGAGATAGTCTTGTATGTCCTCTTTGTCTGTTGTGTGACAGGATTACAATAGAGTTTCTTTTGGGATATGGTGCGGGTCGGCTCCGCGGCATTGCGCGCCTCGCCGGCATCCGGCCCGGAACCCGCGAAACCGCAGGACAGGAAGAGATTCCGGTCGCGGTGCCGGACGTGAGGGGGGTCCGGTCCGGAGCGGCGGTGTGTCCGGCCGATTCCGTCTCGTTTCGGCGAAGATGATCAACTCGCCTTCCGGACGGGGCTTCTGTGGTTACGCTCGCCGAGATCGGTTGGTTCGTCCACTGCCCTCGACCGTCCACGAAAATGAGGTCCGCTCGATGATCAACACCTTCTCCGGCAACAGGTTTCGACAGTGCGCCCGGGCCACCGCACTCGGTGCGGCCGCAGTGCTGGGCATGGTGGTGGGGTCCGGCAGTGCCGGAGCCGCTGTCGACAATGCCCGGACGCTGCCCCTCGGCAACAACAACGCCATCGAAGTGCTCCAGGCCGACACGTCGATCCAGTCCTATCCGCCGCTCGACAGCTCGCCCGTCAGCTTCGAGTTCTTCCACGACGAGGTCGTATCGGTCAACATCACCGGACCGGACGCGGATTCCTTCCAGGACACCAAACTGACCATCGGATACCAGATCGGCTACCCGGTCGCCCTCAACGGCGCCGTCGTGCACATCTTCACCCCCAGCCTCGACTGGGAGGTCGGCAACGACGTCGGCGTCAACGTCGAACTGGCCCCGGAGTTCGCCCTCGGTCTCGACGCGAGCACCGGCGCGACGATCGGCGGCTCGCTCATCCCCTCCCAGGAGATCGAGGTCGACCTCGCGCCCGGCGGCATCACCGACGTGACCTTCGTCCAGGACATGGAGTTCGACGGCAGGGCGGCGACCGTCCGGCTCGCGGGAGTCCACGGCTCGGTCTCGGGAGCGCTCGGCCCGGTCACGATCCGGCCGTACGCCAGGGCTGTCACCTCGAACAACGACACCGTCGTCACGTACGGGGTGCCGCACCGCCTTTGAGAATCGTCGTCGCTCCGGTGCCGGCGGTGACCGCGACACGCGGGCACCGCCGGCACCGACGTGCGTGGTTACCCGTCGCTCAGCGCGGATGCCCACGCGCGCAACGCCCGTAGGCGCGCCGTCGCGCCGCCGCGGTCACCGTCCGGGGCGACCGCCTCGAGATAGCACTTGAGCTTCGGCTCGGTGCCCGAGGGCCGCACCACGACGCGCACCGACGCCCCCTCGAGTACCACCGCGTCCGTGCGCAGCGGGCCGGCCGCCGTCGCGAGGTCGGTGGCCGTGACCGGCTCCCCGGCGAGTTCGGCCGGCAGCGCGGACCGCAGCCGGCTCATGATCGCCCCGATCCGCGCGAGGTCGGTCACCCGGATCGAGACCTGATCGCCGAGATGCAGCCCGAACTCGCGGTACAGGGCGTCGAGAGCGTCGACGAGCGTGCGCCGCCGGGTCTTCAGCTCCGCGGCGTAGTCCGCGACGACGATCGCCGTGGCGATGCCGTCCTTGTCGCGCACCGCATCCGGGTCGACGCAGTGTCCGAGGGCCTCTTCGTACGCGTACACCAGCCCGTCGCCCGCGCGGGCGAGCCACTTGAAGCCCGTGAGGGTCTGCGCGTAGCGGGCGCCCCGCGCGGCGGCGAGCTTGCCGAGCAGGGACGAGGAGACGATCGTCGTCGCCACCAGTGCACCGCGCGGGGCCCCCGCGAGAATCCGGTCGCCCAGCAGCACCCCGGTCTCGTCGCCACGCAGCATCCGCCAGCCGTCGGGCGTGGGGACGCCCACGGCACACCGGTCGGCATCGGGATCGAGGGCGACGGCGATGTCGGCGCCGACCTCGGCAGCGAGCGCGAGCAGGGCGTCGGCGGACCCCGGCTCCTCCGGGTTGGGGAACTCGACGGTGGGAAAGCGCGGGTCGGGCGCGAACTGTGCGTCGACGACATGCACGTCGCCGAAGCCGGCCGCGCGCAGGGCGGCCACCGCGGTCTCCCCGCCGACGCCGTGCAGCGGCGTCAGCGCGACGCGGAGTTCCCGCGCCGCGGAGCGCGGCAGCGACGCGACGCGCGCGAGATACCGTGCCACCAGTTCGTCCCCCGCGGGTGCGACGGTGACGCGCGGCACCGACGCCGCGTCGCCGACGGCGTCGATCGCCGCCTCGATCTCCCGGTCGTCCGGCTCGACCAGTTGTGCGCCGCCGCGGGTGTAGACCTTGTAGCCGTTGTCCGTGGCCGGGTTGTGCGACGCGGTGATCTGCACACCCGCGACCGCGTCGAGCGTCCGCACGGCGTACGCCGTCACCGGGGTCGGGAGCGGGCGCGGCAACGCCACGACGTCGAAACCGGCGGCCGCGAGAACCTCTGTGGCGGCGGCGAAGAACTCGGCCGATCCGGTGCGCGCGTCGCGGCCGACGACCACGGTGCCGCCGCCGGAGCCGCGCGCGTCGAGCCAGCGGGCCAGGCCCGCGGTGGTGCGGACGACCACGTCCTCGTTCATGCAGTCCGGGCCGTCGCCGACGGGGCCGCGCAGCCCGGCGGTGCCGAAGCGCAGGGTCACAGCCGGCCCGCCAGCTCACGCAGCAGGTCGCCCATGCGGGTGGCGGCGGCCCGTCCCGCCGCAAGGACCTCGTGGTGGTCGAGGTGCTCGCCGGTGATCCCCGCCGCGGCGTTGGTGACCAGGGAGATGCCGAGGACCCGGGCGCCGGCGGCACGCGCGGCGATGGTCTCGTGGACGGTGGACATGCCCACCAGGTCCGCGCCGAGGGTGCGCAACATGCGGATCTCGGCGGGGGTCTCGTAGTGCGGGCCGGGCAGGCCGGCGTACACGCCCTCGCCGAGGGTGGGGTCGATCTCGCGAGCGAGGGCGCGCAACCTCGGGCAGTAGGCGTCGACGAGGTCGACGAACTGGGCGCCGACGAGCGGCGAGCGTCCGGTGAGGTTGAGGTGGTCCGAGATCAGGACCGGCTGACCGACCGCGTGATCGGGCCGGATGCCGCCGGCGGCGTTGGTGAGCACGACGGTGCGCGCGCCGGCGGCGACGGCGGTGCGCACCGGATGCACGACGCGGCTCAGGTCGTGCCCTTCGTAGGCGTGGGTGCGGCCCGCTAGGAGCAGCACCGGGGTCTCGCCGACCCGCACCGAATGCACGGTGCCCGAATGTCCTTCGGCGGTGGGCGGGGCGAATCCCGGCAGTTCGCTCATCGGAACGTCGGCGACCGCCGTGCCGAAGCGCTCCACCGCGGCGCGCCAGCCGGAGCCGAGCACCACCGCGACGGAGTGCTCGGGCACGCCGGTGCGCTCGGCGAGTGCCGCGGCGGCGCGGGCGGCCTCGGCAGGGGGGTCGGCGATGGCGTCGGGTGCTCCCATGTCGGTCGACCCTAGCGCCAACCGTGTTGTTACTCACCGGTAGGTTCTGGCGCTATCCTCTCCGCATGCCATACCTCGAACGCGACGGCGACGTCTTCGTCCTCCACCTCGGCGACCGCTCCGGCGGCGACACCGAGAACCGCTTCCACCCCGACTGGCTCTCCGCCGTCCACGCGCTGCTCGACGAGGTCGTCGCGCACGACGGCCCCGCGGCGCTCGTCACCGCGGCCACCGGGAAGTTCTGGAGCAACGGCCTCGACACCGACTGGATCTTCGGGAACCTCCCCGGGCTGCCGGGTTACCTCGATTCCGTCCACGAGTTGTACGGGCGGATCCTCACCTTCCCCGCGGCCACCGTCGCGGCGGTGCAGGGCCATGCGTTCGGTGCCGGTGCGATGCTCGCGCTGACCCACGACTTCCGCGTGATGCGGGCCGACCGCGGCTTCTGGTGCCTGCCCGAGGTGTCGCTGAACATGCCGTTCACCGTGGGGATGTCCGCACTGCTGCGCGAGCGGCTGCCGATCCAGGCCGCGGTCGAGGCGACCACGACCGGCCGCCGGTTCGGCGGTGGTGACGCCCTCGCGGCGGGCATCGTCGATCGCGCCGTCGACGGCGACACCGTGCTGGCCGCCGCCGTCGAGCGGGCTGCCGCCCTGACCGGCACCCGGGGTGCCAACCTGGCGGGCATCAAGCGCGGTCTGCACGCGCCGCTGATCGCGGCGCTCGAGACGAAGACGGACGAGTCGAACTTCCGCCTCGGGTGAGGTGCCCTCGTTCCGCCCGTGCCAGACTGAGCGGGTGACGAGCGATGCGGACAGGGCGATCGAGGCTGCGTCGGACGGCCTGATCGCCCTGTCGCATTCGATCCACGCCGAGCCGGAGCTGGCCTTCGACGAACACCGCAGCGCCGCGAAGATCGTCGAACTGCTGCGCGGCGGCGGATTCGAGGTCCGCACCGGGATCGCCGATCTGCCCACCGCGTTCGACGCCCGGTTCGGCAGCGGGGAACTCGTCGTCGGCATCTGCGCCGAATACGACGCCCTGCCCGGCATCGGGCACGCGTGCGGGCACAACATCATCGCCGCCGCCGCCGCCGGCGCGGGCCTGGGTCTCGCCGCGGTCGCCGACGCCCTCGGCATCACCGTCCGCGTCATCGGCACGCCCGCCGAGGAGACCGGCGGCGGCAAGGTGCTCATGCTCGAGCGCGGCGTGTTCGCCGACGTCGGCATGGCCCTGATGGTGCACCCGGGCCCGTTCGACATCACCGGGGCGACGTCGCTGGCCCTCGCCGACATCGCCGTCACCTACACCGGTCGCGAGGCGCACGCCTCCGCCGCCCCCGAATACGGCCGCAACGCCGCCGACGCCGCGACCGTCGCGCAGGTCGCCGTCGGCCTGCTGCGTCAGCATCTGCTGCCCGGCCAGCAGATCCACGGCATCGTCAGCGACGGCGGCACCGCCCCGAACATCGTGCCCGCGCACACCGAACTGCTGTACTACCTGCGGGCGACGACCGCGGACTCCCTCGCCGACCTGTCCGAGCGCGCCGGGAACTGCTTCGCCGCCGGGGCTCTCGCCGCCGGCTGCACGCACGAGATCCGCACCGTGTCGCCGACCTATACCGAACTGACTCCCGACCCGTGGCTGGTCCGGGCTTATCGTGAGGAGATCATCGGTCTCGGGCGCACGCCGCTGCCCGTCGAGGAGGAAGGATCGCGCCCGCTGGGCAGCACGGACATGGGAAACGTGACGAACGTGGTGCCGGGTATCCACCCGGTGATCGGTCTCGACTCGGGTGGGGCGGTGACCCACCAGGCGGCGTTCGCCGCCGCGTGCGTCACCGCCTCGGCGGACCTCGCCGTCCTCGACGGCGCCCGCGCGCTCGCCGCGACGGCGGCCCGGGCGGCGACCGATCCCACGCAGCGTGCACGGCTGCTCGAGAACGTGGCGCGCCGATGAACCCGTACATCGAGAAGTGGCTGGGCGAGCACACCGACGACCTGTCGGCGTGGCGCCGGCACATCCACGCCAATCCCGAACTGGCCCGTCAGGAGTACGCCACCACCGAGTTCGTCGGGAGCACGCTCGCCGCCGCCGGGCTCGAGCCGAAGGTGCTGCCGCGCGGCACGGGCCTGATCTGCGATCTCGGCCCCGAGGGCCCGCGGATCGCCCTGCGTGCCGACATGGACGCGTTGCCCATGCAGGAGCTGACGGGCCTGCCGTTCGCCTCCACCGTGCCGGGCGTGACACACGCCTGCGGGCACGACGCACACACCACCGTCCTGCTCGGCACGGCGCTGGCGCTGCACTCGGTGCCCGAGCTGCCGGTGGGTGTGCGGCTGATCTTCCAGCCGGCCGAAGAGGTGATGCCGGGCGGTGCGCTCGACGTGGTCGCCGCGGGCGCGCTCGAGGGGGTGGCCCGGATCTTCGCGTTGCACTGCGATCCGCGGCTCGAGGCGGGCCGGGTCGGGGTGCGGGTCGGGGCGATCACCTCGGCCGCCGACACGGTCGAGCTGGTCCTCGACTCGCCGGGCGGGCACACCTCCCGCCCGCACCTGACGGGCGATCTGGTGTACGGGCTCGGCACCGTGATCACCGGGCTGCCGGGCATGCTCAGCCGGCGCATCGACCCGCGCACGAGCACGGTGATGGTGTGGGGCGCGGTGACGGCGGGCAAGGCCGCGAATGCGATTCCCCGCACCGGCATGCTGACCGGCACCGTCCGCACCGGCGACCACGAGACCTGGGAGCTGCTCGAGCCGATGGTGCGCGAGATCGTGCACGGTCTGCTCGCGCCGACCGGCCTGAGCTACGAGCTGGACTACCGGCGCGGTGTGCCGCCCGTCGTCAACGACGAGGTGTCGGCCCGGATGGTCGAGGACGCGGTGCGCGCGATCGACCCGGACGCGCTGGCGGACACCCCGCAGTCCGGGGGCGGCGAGGACTTCTCCTGGTACCTCGAGCAGGTTCCGGGGGCGATGGCCCGGCTGGGTGTGTGGCGGGGGACCGGGCCGAAGCTCGACATCCACCAGCCCGACTTCGATCTCGACGAGCGGGCCCTGGCCGTCGGCGTACGGGTGATGACGAACCTGGTCCTGGGATCAGGTTAGGCTTGCACAACCTGTACGTTGCCTGTGAGTCGTCGCTCACGCCAGGAGGTCCGGATGCATTTTCGACGCAGAGCTGTCGCCGTACTGTCGGCCGGGGTCGTCGCCGCCGTGTTGGCCGCCTGCGGCAGCGACTCGGGATCGGGTGAGTCCGAGGGCGGTTCCACCGGTGCGCTCACCCTGTACTCCGGGCGCAGCGAGAACCTGGTCGGGCCGCTGATCGACCAGCTCGAGGGCACCCTCGGCTTCGAGGTCGACGTCGTCTACGGCAGCACCCCCGAGATCACCGGAAAGCTGGTCGAGGAGGGCGGCTCCTCGCCGGCCGACGTGGTGTTCACCCAGGACGCCGGTGCGCTCGGCCTGCTGGACCAGGCGGGGCTGCTCGAGACGCTGCCGGCGTCGGTGACCGAGCTGGTTCCCGCCGACTACCGCGCCGCCGACGGCACCTGGGTGGCGACCTCCGCGCGCGCCCGCGTGCTCGTCTACAACGACGAGAAGGTGCAGCCGCAGGATCTGCCCACCGGCATCGACGGCCTGCTGGACCCGAAGTGGAAGGGCCAGATCGGCTTCGCCCCGACCAACGCGTCGTTCCAGGCGTTCGTCACCGGGCTGCGCGTCGCGCGCGGCGAGGACGGGGCCCGCGCCTGGCTCGAGGCCTTCAAGGCCAACGAGCCGGTGGCCTTCGAGGGCAACGGCCCGCTGATGGAGGGTGTGGACACCGGCCAGGTCACCCTCGGCCTGACCAACCACTACTACTGGTACGGCCTCGCGGACGAGCGCGGTGCCGAGAACCTGAACGTGCAGGTCTACTACTTCCAGGCCGGTGATCCGGGCGCGCTGGTGAACATCGCCGGGGCCGGCGTGCTGAAGACCACGGACCAGAAGGAGCAGGCGGAGCAGTTCGTCGCCGCGCTGCTCTCGCCCGAGGCCCAGGCCTACTTCGCCGACGAGACGGCCGAGTACCCGGTCGTCGAGGGCGTCGAGACCAAGGACCAGCTGCGTCCGCTGTCGGAGATCGGCAACTCCGACATCGAACTCGCCGAACTCGCCTCGCTCGAGCAGACCCAGGCGTTGCTGCAGGAGCTGGGATTCATCTGATCCAGCTCGCCGCTCTCCGTCCCACCCGGCGCAGCCGGCCCGTTCTCACGCTGGCTGCGCTGGGTGTCTCGGTGTTCGCGCTCGCCCCGGTGGCGCACCTGGTCATGCGTGCGTTCGCAGACGGCCCCGACCGCGTGTGGTCGCTGGTGTTCCGGCAGCGCACCCTCGATCTGGTGTGGCGCAGCGGCATTCTCGCGCTCACCGTCACCGTCGCCTGCCTCGTGATCGGCGTCACCGCCGCGTGGCTCACGGCACGCACCGACCTGCCCGGCCGGCGGTGGTTCGCCCTGGCGCTGAGCGTTCCGCTCGCCATCCCGTCGTACGTGTCCGGCTTCGTCTACATCGCCCAGTTCCCCGGCCTCGCGGGTTTCGCGGGGGCCGCGCTGGTCCTCACCGCGGCGAGCTTCCCGTACGTGTACCTGCCGGTGTCCGCCGCGCTGGCCTCGGTCGATCCGGGACTCGAGGAGGTGGCCCGCACCCTCGGCCGGTCCCGGCTGCGCACGACGCTCACCGTGACCCTGCGTCAGGTGTGGCCGACCGCGGCGGCCGGCGGCCTGCTGGTGGCGCTGTACACCCTCAGCGACTTCGGCGCCGTCGCGCTGATGCGGTACGAGGCCTTCACCCTCGCCATCTACGGCAGCTACCGGGGGCTGCTCGACCGCACCCCGGCCGCGGTGTTCGGCTTGGTGCTCGTCGTTCTCGCCGTCGCGCTGACGGTCTCCGAGCGCCGGGTGCGCCGCGGGGCCACCGCGCGCGTCGGTTCCGGCGCCCCACGAGCCGCCGCGGCCGTGCCGCTGGGCGGGCAGCGGTGGACGGCCCTGGCGTTCCTCGCCGTCGTGCTGGTGGTGAGCGTCGGCGTGCCGCTGGCCGGACTCGCGCGCTGGCTGTGGTTCTCGCAGCAGGCGGCGATCGACTGGGCGGGGATCTGGACGGCGACGACGTACACGCTGTGGGTGGCGGCCCTGGGGGCGTTGCTGACGACGGCGCTGGCCCTGCCGGTGGGCACCCTGGCGGCGCGTTCGACCTCGCCGGTGGCGCGGTTCACCGAGAGCGCCTCCTACGTCGGGTTCGCGCTGCCCGGCATCACCGTGGGTCTGGCCCTGGTCTTCTTCGGTATCCGGCTGCTGCCGCAGTGGTACCAGCACACCCCGATGCTCGTGATCGGCTACGCGGTGTTGTTCCTGCCGCTCGCCGTCGGGTCGATCCGCGCGGCCGTCGCCTCGATCCCGCTCGGCCTCGAGGACGCGTCCGCGACCCTCGGCAGCGGACGGCTGCGGACCGGCGTCCGGGTGATGATCCCGCTGGCCGCGCCCGGTGTCGTGGCGGGCGCGGCGCTGGCGTTCCTCACCATCGCGAAGGAACTGCCCGCGACGTTGTTGCTCGTGCCGATCGGGGAGGACACCCTGGCGTCACGGATGTGGAAGTACACCGAGACCCTCGAATACGGTTCGGCGGCCCCGTACGCCGCGATCCTGGTGCTCATCGCCGCGCTGCCGTCGCTGGTGCTGGGTCGACTGTTGCGGGGCCGGGTCGATGCGGAAAGTGGCGGTGAGGAATGAGCGGGCTCTCCATCGAGGGCGTATGCGCCCGGTACGGGCGGACCGAGGTCGTCAGCGACGTCTCGCTGACGGTGGAGCGAGGCGCGTTGCTGGCCGTACTCGGGCCCTCGGGCGGGGGCAAGACCACGCTGCTGCGCGTCGTCGCGGGTCTGCACCCGGCGAGCGCGGGGCGCGTCGTCGCGGACGGACGCGACCTCACGGCTCTGCCGCCGGAGCGCCGGGGGGTGGGGCTGGTGCCGCAGGAGGGTGCGCTCTTCCCGCATCTGAGCGTGGCGCGCAACGTCGGCTACGGGCTGGTGCAGCCGACGTGGCGATCGATGGTGCGGCAGAAGTCCGTCCGGCACCGCCGCGTGGCGGAACTGCTCGACCTGGTCGGCCTGGCCGGCACCGGTCAGCGCAAGCCGTCGCAGCTGTCCGGCGGCCAGCAGCAGCGCATCGCGCTGGCGCGGGCGCTGGCCCCGAACCCGTCCGTCGTACTGCTCGACGAGCCGTTCAGCGCCCTCGACGCCGGGCTGCGGGCCAGTCTGCGCGCCGAGGTCCGCGCCCTGCTGCGGGACCAGGAGGTCGCCTCCGTGCTGGTCACCCACGACCAGGCCGAGGCCCTGGCCATCGCGGACACGGTCGCGGTGATGCTCGGCGGGCGTGTCGCCCAGGTGGGCACCCCGGAGGAGGTCTATCGGTGGCCCGCGACGCTCGAGGTGGGCGCATTCGTGGGGGATTCGGTCGTGCTCGACGCCGATGCGGACGGCGACCGCGCGCACACGGTGATCGGTGCGGTCCCGCTCGCCGCCCCGGCCCACGGCAAGGGTCACGTGCTCGTGCGCCCGGAACAGGTGCAGGTCGCCGCGGCCGACGAGCCGTCGAAGTTCACCGTGCTCGACATCGCCTTCGGCGGGGCACTGACGGAGGTGCGGGTGACCGGCGCCGGGCAGACGATCCGGGCGCAGCGGGCCGCGTCGCACGACGTGCAGGCCGGGGATCCGGTGACGCTACGGGTCGGCGTCCCCGTGCCGTTCTACCCGGACCGGCCGGCCGGGGACTAGAAGCTGTCGGGCCGGCCCGGCCCGACGTTGCGGCTGTTGCGGGTGCGCAGGTCGCGCACGTAGTCGGCGGGGGCTCCCGCGATCTCGGCGGCGTCGGCCATCACGCCCAGGTAGCGGGCCGACGGCAGGCCGCCCTCGTACGCGTCGAGGACGTACAGCCAGGCGAGCACGGGACCGTCGTCGGTGTCCACGCGCAGCCGGATCTTGCGGTGGATGCCGAGTTCGGAGCCCTCCCACCGGTCGAGGCTGCGTTCGTCCTCGTCGGGTACGTCGTACAGCACCACGAACACCTTCGAGTCGGGATCCTCGACGACGGTGGCGAGCGCACCCTCCCAGCCGATGTCGCCGCCGCTGAACGTCAGCCGCCAGCCGTGGAGCCAGCCGGTTCCGGCCATCGGCGAATGCGGGCAGCGCTGCAGCATCTGCTCGGGATGCATGTTGGAGCCGTAGGCGGCGTAGATCGGCACGGGGTACAGGCTAATGGCTGACCGTCCGGCGCAGGACACGGGGCGCTGGCCGCTGCGTGGCCGAGTCCGCGTGCGCAGGACGGGGCCGGTGGCATAGCGTGTCTGCGGACGTTCGGCAACCCCGGCGCCCGCACACCCGGACCGAGGACCATCTCGGAATCGATACAGAGGAGAACAATGACCCGGATCGTGATCATCGGCGGCGGCCCTGCGGGCTACGAGGCGGCGCTGGTGGCGGCTCAGTACGGCGCGACCGTGTCACTGATCGATTCGGACGGGGTCGGCGGTGCCTGCGTGCTCTTCGACTGCGTGCCGTCCAAGACGTTCATCGCGTCCACCGGCATCCGCACTGACATGCGCCGAGCCGCCGACCTCGGCGTCCAGCTCGAAAGCTCCGGGGTGGCGCTGCCCGAGGTCAACGCCCGGGTCAAGAGCCTCGCCCGCGCGCAGTCCGCGGACATCCGCACCAAGCTCGAGGCGGCCGGCGTGCAGTTGCTCAGCGGCCGCGGCGAGCTCATCGACAGCCAGGTCGGGATGGCGGCGCACCAGGTGCGCGCCAACCTCTTCACGGGCGAGGAGCGGATCCTCGACGCCGACGTCGTGCTCATCGCGACCGGCGCGAGCCCGCGGGTGCTGCCCGGCGCGGAGCCGGACGGCGACCGCATCCTCAACTGGCGTCAGCTCTACGACCTCGACGCGCTGCCCGAGCACCTCGTGGTCGTCGGTTCCGGTGTCACCGGCGCCGAATTCGTCTCCGCCTACACGGAGGTCGGTGTCCAGGTGACGCTGGTCTCGAGCCGCGACCGGGTGCTGCCGCACGAGGACGAGGACGCCGCCCTCGTGCTCGAGGACGCCTTCGCCGAGCGGGGCGTGAACCTGGTCAAGCACGCCCGTGCCGACGCCGTCGAGCGCACCGCGAACGGGATCCGGGTCAAGCTGGCCGACGGGCGCATCGTCGAGGGCAGCCATGCCCTGATGACGGTCGGCTCGGTGCCGAACACCTCCGACCTCGGGCTCGAGAAGGTCGGCCTGCAACTCGACCGGGGCGGTTACCTCCAGGTCGACCGGGTCTCGCGCACGTCCGTCTCGGGTATCTACGCCGCCGGCGACTGCACCGGGCTGCTGCCGCTGGCGTCGGTGGCCGCGATGCAGGGCCGCATCGCGATGTACCACGCCCTCGGCGAGGGGGTGAGCCCGATCCGGCTCAAGACCGTCGCCTCGGCGGTGTTCACGCGGCCCGAGATCGCCACGGTCGGCGTCAGCCAGGCCGCGATCGACAACGGCGAGGTGCCGGCCCGCACCGTGATGCTGCCGCTGCACACCAATCCCCGTGCGAAGATGTCGGGGCTGCGCCGCGGCTTCGTGAAGATCTTCTGCCGTCCCGCCACCGGCGTCGTGATCGGTGGCGTGGTGGTCGCCCCCACCGCCTCGGAGCTGATCCTGCCCATCGCGATCGCGGTGCAGAACAATCTCAGCGTCGACGATCTCGCCCACACCTTCTCGGTGTACCCGTCGCTGACCGGGTCGATCACCGAGGCGGCGCGCCAGCTGATGCGGCACGACGACCACCTGGACTGAGACACGAGGGTCGGGCGCTCGTGACCCGTCCGGCGACGGTGCGGTCGAGCGGGAGGTGTACGCGCCCAGCGGGAGCTTGTCGTCGGCCTCTCTCGGCCGACGCCGCAGTCATGGCCCGCTCGGCGCGACACACTCCCGTTCGGCACCTCGCGTCTCGCTCGGGCGCCCGGCCGCGCCGCCGCAGGACGCCTTCTCATAATATGAGAAGCGCGTTTCAAGGAGTGGGTGACGGTGCTACGGTCGGACGCGACGGCCGGATCCGGTCCGCCCATCGACACCCTCGCGCCTACCGCGGACCCGGGACGAAAGAGGTGTTCTCCCAACCTGTCCAGGAGTCCTCGTGCCCGTCGACCACATTCTGCGCCCCGCCCGCCGCATGCGCGGCCTGCGCAGTTCCGCCATCCGTGATCTGCTCGCCCTGACCGCCCGACCGGACGTCCTCAGCCTCGCGGGCGGGCTCCCGGCGCCCGAGCTGCTGCCCACCGCGGAGATCGCCGACGCGGCCGCCACCGTGCTCCGTGACCCGGCTGCCGCCCAGTACGCCGCGACCTCCGGTCGCGGGGACCTGCGCGCCGTGCTCGCCGAGCGGGAGGGCGAGCGGCTCGGCCGCGCCGTCCACCCGGACGAGGTCGTCGTCACCCACGGCTCCCAGCAGGCGCTGAGCCTGCTCGCTCAGGTGCTGCTCGACCCGGGTGACACGGTGATCGTCGAGGAGCCCGCGTACACCGGTGCGCTGCAGGTCTTCCACGCCGCCGAGGCTCGCGTGGTCCCGGTACCGCTCGACGACGACGGCATGGACACGGAGGCGCTCGAACGCCTCCTGGCGGCGGGGGAGCGGCCGGTGCTCGTGCACACCGTCGCCACGTTCCACAACCCGCGCGGGGTTGTGTTGTCCGCGGCTCGGCGCCGGCACCTCGCGGCCCTCGCCGACCGGTACGGATTCCGCGTCGTCGAGGACGATCCGTACGGCGAGCTGTGGTTCGGACAGGCACCTCCGGCGCCCGTCGCGTCCTGGTCGGACCGCGTCGTCCGGCTCTCGAGTGCCTCGAAGACCCTCGCCCCGGCATTACGGGTGGGCTGGCTGCACGGCGACCGGCGGCTGTGCGCGGCCGTGGAGCTGCTGAAACAGGGCGCCGATCTGTGCGGCTCGTCCCTGACCCAGGCGATCGCCGCCGCGCTCCTCGCCGACGGGCCCTGGTACGCCGGGCATCTCGACCGGCTCCGGGGCACCTACGGCGCCCGGGCCACGGCGCTGTCGACCGCCCTCGCCGCGGAGTTCGGCGACGCGGTCGTCTCCTCCGCCGTGCGCGGCGGCATGTTCACCTGGGTGCGGTTCGCCGGTGAGCTCGACACGGCCGAGTTGCTGCCCGTCGCGGCCGAGCACGGTGTCGCGTTCGTGCCGGGGACCGCCTTCGCGGTGTCCGGGGACCACGGTCGCGCTGCACGGCTGTGCTTCGCCACCGCCGGGGAGGCCGACCTCGCCGAGGCGGCGCGCCGGCTCGGCCGCGCCGTGCGCGCCCTGCAGCACAGGACGGCCCGTGCGTAACGCGGCTCAGGCCCAGCCGTAGGTCCGCTCGACCGCCTTGTTCCACTCGGCGTAGAGCCGCTCCCGCTCGGCGGCGTCCATTTTCGGTTCCCAGGTGCGGCCGGCCGCCCAGTTGCGCCGGATGTCGTCCTCGCCGTCCCAGAAGCCGACCGCCAGGCCCGCCGCGTAGGCCGCGCCGAGCGCGGTGGTCTCGGCGACCACGGGCCGGACCACCGGGGCGCCGAGGATGTCCGATTGGAACTGCATCAGGGTTTCGTTGACGACCATCCCGCCGTCCACCTTCAGGGTGTGCAACTCGACGCCGGAGTCGGCGTGCATCGCCTCGATCACCTCGCGGGTCTGGTAGGCGGTCGCCTCGAGCGCGGCGCGCGCCAGGTGCCCCCGGTTGACGAAGCGGGTGAGCCCGGCGATCACGCCGCGCGCGTCGGGGCGCCACCGCGGCGCGAACAGGCCGGAGAACGCCGGCACGAAGTACGCGCCGCCGTTGTCGGGGACGGTCGCGGCGAGATCCTCGATCTCCGCGGCCGTGCGGATGAGCCCGAGATTGTCGCGCATCCACTGCACGAGCGACCCCGTGACCGCGATCGAACCCTCGAGGGCATACACCGCCGGGGCGTCGCCGACGCGGTAGCAGACGGTGGTCAGCAGCCCGTGCTCGCTCCGGACCGGCGTCGTCCCGGTGTTGAGGAGCAGGAAGTTCCCGGTCCCGTAGGTGTTCTTCGCCTCGCCCGGCGACAGGCACGCCTGGCCGAACGTCGCGGCCTGCTGGTCGCCGAGGATGCCCGCCACCGGGACGCCGGCGAGCGGCCCGCGTTCGCGGGCGTACCCGTAGATCTCCGACGAGCTGCGGATCTCCGGCAGCATCGACATCGGGATCCCGAAGTCCGCGCAGATGTCCGGATCCCATTGCAGCGTCTCGAGATTCATGAGCATCGTGCGAGAGGCGTTGGTGACGTCGGTGAGATGCACTCCCGGCTGCCGGTTGCCCGCGCCGGTGCCGCCGGTGAGGTTCCACAGGATCCAGCTGTCCACCGTCCCGAACGCGAGCTCGCCGGCCTCCGCCTTTTCCCGGGCGCCCTCGACGTTGTCGAGGATCCACCGCACCTTCGGGCCCGCGAAGTACGTCGACAACGGCAGGCCCGTGGCCTTGCGATACCGGTCCACGCCCGCGTCGCCGGCGAGCTGCTCGACCAGGCGATCGGTGCGGGTGTCCTGCCACACGATCGCGTTGTGGACGGGCCGGCCGGTGGAGCGTTCCCACACGACCGTCGTCTCGCGCTGGTTGGTGATGCCGATCGCGGCGATGTCGGCGCGTGTCAGATCCGCCTTCGCCAGGGCCAGGGCGGCGACTTCGCGGGTGTTGAGCCACAGCGTTTCCGGATCGTGTTCCACCCAGCCGGCGCGGGGGAGGATCTGCTCGTGCTCGGTCTGGGCCCAGGCCACGATGCGGCCGTCGTGGTCGAAGATGATGCAGCGGCTCGATGTGGTCCCCTGATCGATCGCGGCGATGTATCGGGTCACGGCAACCTCTCCGGGCGTATGGTTCGGGACGGCAGTCTGCGGACGAACCTACTAGCCTGAGTGCGGAAACGTCGGCGACTCACGGGAGCGATGCGGTGACCAACCAACCAGGCGTCCAGATTCTCGGGCCGCAGCAGCGCCGTGACGCGTGGCGACGGCTCGGTTCGGAGCAGTTCGACGTGGTGGTCATCGGCGGCGGCGTCGTCGGCGCCGGTGCCGCCCTGGACGCCGCCACCCGCGGGTTGAAGGTCGCCCTCGTGGAGGCACGGGACTTCGCCTCCGGCACGTCGAGCCGCTCGTCGAAGATGTTCCACGGTGGGCTGCGCTATCTCGAGCAGCTCGAGTTCGGGCTCGTCCGCGAGGCGCTGCGGGAACGCGAGCTGTCGCTCTCGACGCTGGCGCCGCATCTGGTCAAGCCGTTGAAGTTCCTCTTCCCCCTCACCCACCGGGTGTGGGAGCGCCCGTACATTGCCGCGGGCATCTTCCTGTACGACCGGATGGGCGGCGCCAAGTCCGTGCCCGCGCAGAAACACCTGACCCGCTCCGCGGCGCTGCGCATGGCGCCCGGGCTCAAGCGCGACTCGCTCGTGGGCGGGATCCGGTACTACGACACCGTCGTCGACGACGCCCGTCACACCATGACCGTCGCCCGCACGGCCGCGCACTACGGCGCCGTGGTGCGGACCTCGACCCAGGTGGTCGGGTTCCTGCGCGAGGCCGACCGCGTCTCCGGCGTGCGGGTGCGCGACTCGGAGGACGGGTCGGTCACCGAGGTGAAGGGGCACGTGGTGATCAACGCCACGGGGGTGTGGACCGACGAGATCCAGGCCCTGTCCCGGCAGCGCGGCCGGTTCCGGGTGCGCGCCTCGAAAGGCGTGCACATCGTGGTGCCGCGCGACCGGATCGTCAGCGACTCGGCGATCATCCTGCGCACCGAGAAGTCAGTGCTGTTCGTGATCCCGTGGGGCAGCCATTGGATCATCGGCACCACCGACACCGATTGGAACCTCGACCTCGCCCACCCGGCCGCGACGAAGGCCGACATCGACTACATCCTCGACCACGTGAACCGGGTCCTGGTCGTCCCGCTGACCGACGACGACATCGACGGCGTGTACGCGGGCCTGCGGCCGCTGCTGGCCGGGGAGAGCGACGAGACGTCGAAGCTGTCGCGCGAGCACGCCGTCGCCCGGGTCGCACCCGGCCTCGTGGCGATCGCCGGCGGCAAGTACACCACCTACCGCGTGATGGCCGAGGACGCCGTCGACCTGGCGGCGGAGGACATCCCCGCGCGGATCGCCCCGTCCATCACCGAGCGGGTGCCGCTGGTGGGTGCCGACGGCTATTTCGCGCTCGTGAACCAGACGATGCAGCTCGCCGAGCGGTACGGCCTGCACCCGTACCGGGTCAAGCATCTGCTCGACCGGTACGGGTCGCTGATCGACGAGATGCTGGAACTGGCGGCCGACCGTCCCGAGCTGCTCGAGCCGCTCACGGATGCGCCGCAGTACCTGCAGGTGGAGGTCGTGTACGCGGCGGCCGCGGAGGGAGCGCTGCATCTCGAGGACATCCTCGCCCGCCGCACCCGCATCTCCATCGAGTACCCGCACCGCGGCGTGCACTGCGCCGAGCAGACGGCCCGCCTGGTCGCCCCCGTCCTCGGCTGGGATGCCGCGACGGTGGAGCAGGAGATCGCGACCTACCGGGCCCGGGTCGAAGCGGAGATCCGCTCGCAGAGCCGGCCCGACGACGAGTCCGCCGATGCGCTGCGGGCCGCCGCCCCGGAGGCCCGCGCGGAGATCCTCGAGCCGGTCCCGACGGGCGTCTGAGGCGCCACCGGCGCGCGTCCCAGCCCTGTCGGTGGCCGGGAAGGTCAGTGGCCGGGAAGGTCAGTGGCCGGGAAGGTCAGTGGCCGGGAAGGTCAGTGGCCGGGAAGGTCAGTGGGTCAGGATGACCTTGACGAGCACCACGGTCGCGGCAACCGCGGTGAGTGCGACGGCACTCACCAGTGAGGTGCGCCCCGGCCGCTCCCCGTTGAGCCGGCCGATGACGAAGACGATGCCACCGATCCGCAGCAGCACGGCGACCTCGGCGAGCAGCTGGGCCGTGCGCGGCTCGAGCCAGCCCAGCCAGCCGAGTCCCAGGATCACGCACGGCAGGACCGCCGAACTCAGGATCGGCACCGAATTGCGCAGTTCGGCGATCTTCTCCGCCCGGGTCAGCGGGGTCCCCTGGCGCACGGTGTGCCCGACCGCCTCGGCGAATGCGTGGGCGACGAACGTCGACAGCGCCGTACCGAGCACGATCGCGATGCCGACGTACTTCGGGCCGGTGATGATCGGTACCAGCGCCGCGAGCACCAGGACGTTGCCGTAGATGTAGGCGCTGATACGGCTGGCGGCGTTGTCCCGGTCCAAAGGTGTGCGCCGGGAGAACAACGGACCGTGCAGGAGCGCGTGGGCATCGGAGTCCATGCCGACAAGGGTGACAGACGGCGGTCGCACGGAGCCTGCGACCGCACACATCCGCTGCGTCCGGGCCGCGGCGTAGGATCCGACGACGCAGGTGGTCGACGACGGGATCGCGGTGGTGGAGAGGGTGCGACGGCGCTGGGGCGGCACCGACATGGCGGAACGCCGGCGGGCACGCCGCGACGCGCTGCTCTCGGTGGGCATCGATCTGCTCGGCGCGCCCGAGGGGCCGGCGGTCAACGTGCGCGCCGTGTGCCGGGCGGCCGGACTGACGGAACGGTACTTCTACGAAAGCTTCGACGACCGGGACGCGTTCGTGCGCGCCGTGTATGCCGCCGTCGGCGAACGGGTGCGCACGGCGCTGGAGGCCGCGGTCGGTACGGCCCCGCGACCGGGGGATCTTCCCGAGGCGGCGGTCCGGGCCTTCGTCGAGCTGATCGTCGACCGCCCGGCCCTGGGCCGGGTGCTGCTGCTCGGCCCGCTGCGGGAGCCGTCGCTCGGTGGTCAGGGACTCGACCTCGCTCCCACGTTCGTGCTGCTCGTCCAGCAGCAGCTCACGGCGATCGCCGACCGCGAGGAGCGGCACATGGTGGCGGTCGGGCTCGTCGGGGCGCTGACGAGCCTGTTCATCGGCTATCTGGACGGCACCGTCGCGGTGTCGCCGGAGCGGTTGGTGCGGCACTGCGTGGGCCTGCTCGTCCAGGCCGGAAGTGTAGAGCCGCAGGCGGAGGGGTATTCGCGAGACGACGGCACGCTCGACGAAAGGAGGGGCATCATGCCCAGGTCGTCGATCAAGGACGAGAAGCTGTATCAGGAACTGCGCGACGACGGCGCCTCCAAGGAGAAGGCCGCCCGGATCTCGAACGCGGCGGCGAAGCGCGGCCGGTCCTCCGTCGGCCACAAGGGCGGTACGTCGGGGTCCTACGAGGACTGGACCGTCGACGAGTTGAAGAAGAGGGCCAAGGAGCTCGGGATCTCGGGCTACTCGTCCAAGCGCAAGGGCGAGCTCATCGACGCGCTGCGCAACCACTGAGCTGCGCAACCACTGAGCTGCGCAACCACTGAGCTGCGCAACCACCGAGCTGCGCAACCACTGAGCTGCGGGACGACCGAGCCGGCGGGACGCGCCGGCTCAGCCGTCCCCGTCGCGCGGCTGACAGTGCGGGCACCAGTCGATCTTGCGATCCGGGTCGCTCGCCGACCCCAGCATGCCGGTCCGGATCGTGGTTCCGCACCGGCGGCACGGCTTGCCCGCGCGTCCGTATACCCATGTGCCCCGGCCGGGCCGGCGGTCGCCGGTGGTGATCCGGCTGACGCGGTCCCGGTTGAACACCAGCAGGCGGTGCGCCAGATCGACCCAGGCGGCCGCCTCTCCCGCGTCCGCGACCGGTGTCGACGGGTGCACGCCCCGCAGGAAGCACAGCTCGCACCGGTACACGTTGCCTACCCCGGCCATCACCCGTTGATCGAGCAGCGCCAGACCGACGGGTCGGCCCGGATCGCGCATCAGGTTCGCGGCGGCGGCTGCCGGGTCCCAGTCCGGGCCGAGCAGATCGGGTCCCAGGTGTCCCACGGCCTCCTCCTCGCGGTCGCGGTCCAGCACCTCGACGATCCCGAGGTCGAAGCCCACGGCCTCGGCGTCCGCGACCGCGAGCACGATCCTGGCGTGATATCCCTGACGGCGCCAGCGGGTCCCGGGCGCGTGGACGTCCCACACCCCCTCCATCTTCAGGTGGGTGTGGAGGGTGTGCGCACCGACGCGGACCAGAAGATGCTTGCCCCGGGCGAGCACCTCGTCGACCACGGTGCCGGTCAGATCGACCGTCGCGTACCGGGGCACGCGGATGTCGCAGCGCGTCAACGGCTTTCCCGCGAGGGCGCGGCGCAGCCGGGTGGCCGCCTGGAAGACGGTGTCGCCCTCGGGCATCAGGCCCTCAACCGGAAACCGCGGGGGGTGGCCGAGAAGCCGGCCTCGGCGAGGAATTCCGCGAACAGGTGACCGTGAATGGAACTGCCGTCGACCTTCTCGACGACGAGCGTGTCGAGGCCCCCGCCCTTGACCGACCCGGCCAGTGACGCGCACGCACCGCGGAGTGTCCCCGGGTCCTCGGTGAACGTCAGTACCGTGCGGCCGCCGCGTTCGACGAACAGACCCAGCTCGCCGTCGACGAGCACCACCAGCCCCCCGGCCTTGCGGCCGGGGCGGTGCCGCGGCGAGTCCTCGGGCGCCGCCGACTTCGGCCAAGGCAGTGCCGCGCCGTACGGGTTCGCCGGGTCGCACGCGGCCAGCGTCACCGCGGGTGTGCCGGTGTGGCGGCCCTCGAGCGACTCGCCGTAGGACCGCAACCGGTCCACGACCTCCGGGGTGGAGAACTGCGCACCGCCGAGCGTGTCGACGAAGTAGCCGCGGCGGCACCGCCCCGTCTCCTCGAACCGGCTCAGTACCTTGTACATCAGAGCGAAGCCGCCCGGCACGCCCTCGGCGACGACCGCGCCGCGGGTGACCACACCGTAGCGCTCGAGCAGCAGGTCCGCGGCGGCGTGGGCGCGCACCGTCGGATCGGTTTCCCGGTCGGGCAGCAGCGACCACCGCCCACCGACCGTCGGTGGCCCGGTCCGGCTCGGCAGCGCCGGACGGCCGCGGTACATCCGGGCGCGCGGGGCGCGTCGGGGCGTGCGGTGCGCGGGGGTCGCGCGGGAGGTGTCGCCGACGAGGGCGCGCAGCGCGGCCGGCGTGTCCCCCGAGACGAGGCCGGCCCACACGAGATCCCACAGTGCCGAGGCGGTTTCCGTGTCGGTGGTGCCGAGGGCCTCGGTGAGCTGACGGAAGAAGAACGCCCCGCCGCCCGCGAGCGTGCCCAGGATGCCGCGGTGGACGTCGGTCTGTTCGATCTCGGCCGCCGGCGCGAGGGTCAGGGGGGCGGTGTCGGTCAGGTGCAGCGACACCCAGCCGTCCTTGCCGGAGATCTGCCCCGACCCCGCCCACAGCACCTCGCCCGTCGTGGTGAGTTCGTCGAGCATCGCGGGGGAGTAGTCCCGCACCCGCGGCGCGAGGATCAGCGGCTCGAGAGCGCTCGCCGGCACCGGCACCCCGGCCAGTTGCTCGACGACCGCGGCTACCCCGTCCACCCCGCGCAGGCCGCCGCCCACGTGCTGCCACGCCGGCAGGAACCGGCCGAGGGTGGCGGTGCCGACCGGCTCCACCTCGTGTCGTGCCGCCGCGAGCGACCGTCGCCGCAGCCGCCGCAGCACCTCGGTGTCGCACCACTCGGCGCCCGTCGTGCCGGGCCGGAACTCACCTGCGCTGACCCGCTTCTCGGCGGCCAGCCGGTGCAGCACGTCCTGCACCACCGCGGTGCCGAGCCCGAACCGGGCCGCCGCCTCCGCCGCGGTGAACGGGCCGTGGGTGCGGGCGTACCGGCCGATCAGGTCGCCCAGCGGATCGGGCACCGGCTCGACGAACGCCGTCGGCACGCCGATCGGCAACGGCACCCCGAGCGCGTCCCGGAGACGCGAGGCGTCCTCGATGGCCGACCACCGCTCGTGGCCGGCGAAGGACACCTTCAGCACCCGTCGCTGCGCATCCAGCTCGTCGAGCCATGCGGCGGGATCGGCCGTGGTGCGCTCGGCGATCTCGGTCTCGGTCAGCGGGCCGAGCAGCCGGAGCAGGTCCGCGACACCTTCGGCGTCGCGGGCCTTGCGGTCCGGGGCCAGGTGCTGCAGCTCCAGTTCGGCCCGGGCAATGACGTCGGCGTCGAGCAGTTCCCGCAGCTCCACACGCCCGAGCAGTTCGGCGAGCAGTGTCGAGTCCAGCGACAGGGCCGCGGCGCGCCGTTCTGCCAGGGGGCTGTCGCCCTCGTACATGAACGCGCCGACGTAGTCGAACAGCAGTGAGGTCGCGAACGGTGACGCGGTGGCCGTCTCGACCTCCACGATGCGGACCTGCCGCCGGGCCACGCGGCCGAGCAGGTCCCGCAGGGCGGGCAGGTCGTAGACGTCCTGCAGGCATTCCCGCACCGTCTCGAGCAGGATCGGGAAGGTGGGGTAGCGACGGGCCACGTCGAGCAGCTGCGCCGAGCGCTGCCGCTGCTGCCACAGCGGCGCCCGCTTGCCGGGCGTGCGCCGCGGCAGCAGCAGTGCCCGCGCCGCGCACTCCCGGAAGCGGGAGGCGAACAGCGCCGAGCCGCCCACCTGCTCGGTGACCAGGTCCTCGATCTCGTCGGTGTCGAAGGCGAACACCTCCGCGCCGGGCGGGGCGTCCTCGGTGTCGGGGAGCCGGACGATGATGCCGTCGTCCGAGGCCGTGGGCGCGGCCTCGACGCCGTACCGGTCGAGCAGCCGTGCGCCCACGGCGAGCGCCCACGGCGCGTGCACGCGCATCCCGTACGGGGAGTGCAGCACGAGGCGCCAGTCGCCGAGTTCGTCGCGGAACCGCTCGACCACCAGGGTCCGGTCGGTGGGCAGGCGGCCGGTGGCGTTGCGCTGCTCCTCGAGCAGCCGTGTCAGGTTGGCGGTCGCGTTGTCGTCGAGGCCGCCGCGACGGCACCGGGCGGCGGCGTCCTCCGGATCGGCGTGCCCCAGTTCGCGCACGAACGCCCCCAGGGCGGCGCCGAGTTCGGCCGGGCGGCCGACTCCGTCACCGTGCCAGAACGGCAGCCTGCCGGGCTGCCCGTAGGCGGGGGAGACCAGCACCCGGTCGAAGGTGATCTCCTCGATGCGCCAGCTCGTCGCGCCGAGCGCGAACACGTCGCCCACCCGGGACTCGTACACCATCTCCTCGTCGAGTTCTCCGACCCGGGTGGCCTTCTCGCCGACCATGTACACGGTGAACAGGCCGCGGTCGGGGATCGTGCCGCCCGAGGTGACGGCCAGCCGCTGCGCGCCCGGCCGGCCGGTGAGGGTGCCGGCGGTGCGATCCCACACCACCCGGGGCCGCAGCTCGGCGAACTCGTCCGACGGGTACCGCCCGGCCAGCAGGTCCAGCGTCGACTCGTACGCCGAGCGGGGCAGCGTCGCGAAGGAGCCGCTGCGCCGCACCGTGTCGAACCACTCGTCCACGTCGAGCGGCTCGAGGGCGACCGCGGCGACGGTCTGCTGGGCGAGCACGTCCAGCGGGTTGGCCGGCACCTGCAGGGCCTCGATGTGCCCGCCCACCATCCGTTCGACCGTGACCGCGCAATGCACCAGGTCGGTGCGGTGCTTGGGGAACAGCACCCCGCGGGAGACCTCGCCCACCTGGTGGCCCGCCCGCCCGACGCGCTGCAGTCCGCTCGCCACCGACGGTGGTGCCGACACCTGGATCACGAGGTCGACCGCACCCATGTCGATGCCGAGTTCGAGGCTCGAGGTGGCGACGACGCAGCGCAGCCGCCCGGACTTCAGGTCGTCCTCGATCAGCGCCCGCTGGTCCTTGCTCACCGAGCCGTGGTGCGCCCGCGCCAGCAGCGGCTGCGCGCCGAACGCGACCTCGGTGGGCGCCCCGATCTGCGCCGGGGGCGGGGGCCGGCGGTCCACCGCCTCCCCCTCGCGTTCGGCGTGGATCTCGTTGAGCCGGGCCGTCAACCGCTCGGCGAGGCGGCGGGAGTTGGCGAACACGATGGTGGAACGGTGCGCGACGATGAGGTCGACGATCTGCTCCTCGACGTGCGGCCAGATCGACCCGGCCTGCGGAACCCCCGGCATCCCGTCGTCCGAGGGTTCCGGCTGCACGCCCAGTTCGGTCATGTCCTCGACGGGCACCCGCACCGTGAGATCCCACGTCTTGGCGGACGGCGGGGCGACGATGCGGATCGGCGCGGTCCCGGCGAGGAACCGGCCCACCTCCTCGTGCGGGCGCACCGTCGCCGACAGGCCGATCCGCTGCGCCGGCCGCCCGAGCAGCAGATCGAGCCGTTCGAGAGAAAGAGCAAGGTGCGCACCGCGTTTCGTTCCGGCGACGGCGTGCACCTCGTCGACGATGACGGTCTCCACGCCGGCGAGCGTCTCGCGCGCCGCGGAGGTGAGCATGAGGAACAGCGACTCGGGGGTGGTGATGAGGATGTCCGGCGGGGTGCGGATCAGGGCGCGCCGGTCCGCCGCCGACGTGTCGCCCGAGCGTACGCCGACGGTGATCTCCGGCGGCTCGAGGCCGAGCCGCCGCGCGGTCTGGGTGATGCCGACCAGCGGCGAGCGCAGGTTCCGTTCCACGTCCACCGCGAGGGCCTTGAGCGGGGAGACGTAGAGCACGCGGGTGCCGGAGTGCTCGGTCGGGGTGGCCGCGAGGCGGTCGAGCGACCACAGGAACGCCGAGAGTGTCTTACCCGACCCGGTGGGGGCCACCACCAGGGTGTGCGCGCCGGACGAGATCGACTCCCAGGCCCCGAGCTGCGCGGGGGTCGGGGCCTCGAACGCGCCCGCGAACCACTGCCGGGTGGGCTCGGAGAAACGGGTCAGGACGTCGGTCACCGTTCCATGGTGCACCGCCGGTACGACACGCCGGAGGTTTCCCGGACACCGCGCTCGTGCCGGTGGCCCCCGGCCGGCGGGTCGGGGGCCGGACGTCAGTCGGCCAGCGCGAACCGAGCGAGCTGCGCGCAGTGGTGAGCCGACCATCGGCACTTGCCGTTGCGCATCACGCGTCCGACGAGTGCGGCGGCGGCGGGCTCCCACGGTACGGCGGCGAACTGCGCGCGGCTGGCGGGTCCGTCGGACCAGCCGATCGACACGACCGGCCCGTCGGGGCGGAACTGCAGGTCCGAGTGGGCCGCCGCGAGCACGTCCACACTCGTTCCGGCGGCCGCCTCGAGGTCGTCGACGGCCACGGTGACCCGGCCGCCGATCCGGCGGGGCTGCGCCGCCGGGGCCTCCACGTACAGCCCCGCGGCCTCGATCGCGCCGACGTGCACGCTCACCAGCGGTTCCGCCTCGATGGAGCCGTCGTGCGGCGGCAGGCACACCACCGACCAGTACTCGCGTTCACTCATCCTCGGGTTGGGCACCGCGGCGCGCACGTAGTCGCGCAGCCAGGCTGTCGCCGCGGCGGACTCCGGGTACTGCTCGAACGTCCGGTAGCGGGTGTCGCGCAGCGGCAGGCCCGCCGGCGACAAGGGCGTACGGGCGTTCACTGGATTCGGTCCTCACGCACGCGGCCACCGTACTCGATCTTGCTTCAGAGGATGACGCCCGGATTGAGGATGGATTCCGGGTCGAGCGCCGCCTTGATCCGCCGGGTCAGGGCCATCACGTCGGGACCCACCTGATCCGGCAGCCACGCCTTCTTCAGCCGGCCCACCCCGTGCTCCCCGGTGATGGTGCCGCCCAGCGCGATCGCCAGGTCCATGATCTGCCCGAAGGCCACGTGCGCGCGGGCCGTCTGGTCGGCGTCGGCGGGGTCGTACACGATCAGCGGATGGGTGTTGCCGTCGCCGGCGTGCGCGATCACCGCCACCGTCACCGCATTGCGGTCGGCGATCTCGGCGACACCCCCGACCAGTGCCGGCAGGGCCGGCAGGGGCACGCCGACATCCTCGAGCAGCAGGCTGCCGGTCCGTTCGACCGCCGGGATGGCCATCCGCCGCGCCGCCGCGAACGCCTCGCCCTCCTCGGGGTCGTCGGTCGAGAACACCTCCTCGGCACCGGCGTCCTCGCACGCCCGCACCATCGTCGCGATCTCCTGCGCCGAGGCCGTGCCGGGCGCGTCGGACCGGGCGATGAGCATCGCCTCGGTGTCGCGGTCCAGTCCCATGTGCAGCGCGTCCTCGACCGCATTGATCGAGGCGCGGTCCATGAACTCGAGCATCGCCGGGCGCAACGTGGCCGTCACGGCCAGCACCGCGTCGGCCGCGGCCTGGACCGAGTCGAACGTGGCGACCATCGTCGATGCCGGCGGTTGCGGCGGGAGGAGCCGCAGGGTCACCTCGGTGATGATGCCGAGGGTGCCCTCGCTGCCGACGAACAGCTTGGTCAGCGACAGGCCCGCCACGTCCTTGAGGCGGGGTCCGCCGAGCCGCACCGCGGTGCCGTCGGCGAGCACCACCTCGAGGCCGAGGACGTAGTCCGTGGTGACGCCGTACTTCACGCAGCACAGCCCCCCGGCGTTGGTCGCCGCGTTGCCGCCGATCGTGCACATCTCGAACGAGGACGGGTCGGGCGGATACCACAGCCCGTGCTCGGCCGCGGCCCGCTTGACCTCGGCGTTGAGCAGTCCCGGCTGGACGACCGCCGTGCGGGTGACCGGGTCCACGGTGATCGCCCGCATCCGCTCGGTGCTCAGCACGATCCCGCCCGGCACCCCGCCCGCCCCGCCGGACAGGCTGGTGCCCGCGCCGCGCGGCACCACGGGCACCCGGTGGGCGCTCGCCCATCGCAGTGTGGCTTGCACGTCCGCCGTGCGCGTGGCCCGCACGACCGCGCGCGGCACCGCCGCGTCCGGATCGCGCGCCCAGTCCTGCCGGTACCCGGCGAGCAGGTCCGGATCGGTGATCAGCGCGCCGGCCGGGAGCTGGTCGGCGAGCTCGGCGAGATCGGCGGACACGGTCAGCCTGCCGGGGTGAGGTAGCGGGCGCGCAGCTTGTGTTTGACGAGCTTGCCGGTGGGCGTGCGCGGCAGGTCGTCGGAGAAGTCGATGCTGCGCGGCGCCTTGAAGTGGGAGACGCGCTCGCGGACGAAGTCGAGGAGCTCGCGCTCGACCTCGGGTCCGGGCTCGACGCCGTCGGCGAGCTGGACGACGGCCTTGACCTCCTCGCCCATCTCCTCGTTGGGGACCCCGATCACCGCGACGTCGTACACCTTGGGGTGCAGGGTGAGGACGTTCTCCGATTCCTGCGGGTAGATGTTCACGCCGCCGGAGATGATCGTGAACGCGGCCCGGTCGGTGAGGTACAGGTAGCGCTCCTCGTCGAGGTATCCGATGTCGCCGCTGGTGGTCCAGGTCGGATGATCGGGGTGCGTCGCCTCCTCGGTCTTCTCCGGGTCGTTGTGGTACTCGAACGGCCGCTCGTCGCGCTCCCACCACACCGTGCCGGTGGCACCGACCGGCAGCTCGGCGCCGCTGTCGTCGCAGATGTGGACGACGCCCATCACGCCGTCGCGACCCACGGATCCCGGGTGTGCAAGCGCCTGCTCCGAGTCGATGAACGTGGCGCCCGCGCCCTCGGTGGAGGCGTAGTACTCGTACACGATCGGGCCCCACCACTCGATCATGGCGCGCTTGATCTCCGGCGGGCACGGCGCCGCCGCGTGGATGGCGACCTTCAGGCTCGACATGTCGTACTTGCCGCGCGCCTCCTCGGGGAGCTTGAGCATCCGCACGAACATCGTCGGCACCCACTGGCTGTGTGTGACGCGGTAACGCTCGATCAGGGCGAGCGCCTCCTCCGGCTCGAACCGGTCCATGAGGACCACCGTGCCCCCGACGGACTGCACCACTCCGCAGAAGCGAAGCGGCGCAGCGTGATACAGCGGGGCCGGGCACAGGTACACCGACTCGGCATCGAAGCCGTACATCGGGGCGAACACCGCCGTGTAGGGGTCCGGGACGTCCTGGACCTGTCCCTCGGGCAGCTTCGGCTTGATGCCCTTGGGCCGGCCGGTGGTGCCCGAGGAGTAGAGCATGTCCTGACCACGCGGCTGCGACTCCAGCGGCGAGGCGTCGAATGCCGCGAGCGCGTGGGCGTAGTCGTCGAAGCCGGGCAGTGCACCGCCGTACACGAGCCGGCGGATCACGTTCGGGTAAGCCCCGGAACGGGTGTCGATCGCGGTCGCCGCGCCCGCCGAGGCGAGGAGCACCTTCGCGCCGCAGTCGTTGACCACGTAGGCGGCCTCGGCGGGGGTGAGGTGCCAGTTGACCACCGTGACGTACAGGCCGGAACGCAGCGCCGCCCAGTAGACCTCCATCACCCGCAGGTCGTTGTCCGAGATCAGCGCGATGTGGTCGCCCGGCTCGAGTCCGGCGGCGCGCAGGTATTTCGCGAGGCGGACGGAGCTCTCGTCGAGCTGCCGGTAGGTGAGCGACTCCCCGGTGGCGGGCCGCACGATGGCGGGCTTGTCGGGGGTCGTGGCGACGAAGTTCCCAGGAAACATGCCCCTTGGTCTACCACAGCTGTGGCCCGGGTCACGTGAGCCGAGAGGCGCTCGGCGCACTGCTCGACCGGCCCGTCCGGTCGGCGTACCCTCACCCGCACGTGAACGGCACCGGAGCATGCGGACGGGAGGGACGACGTGGCGCTCGCTCTGGAGAAGGACCGCCTGGTGTTCGAGTTCCCCGAGGTGCACGCCGCCGCCCGCATGGCCGTCTCGTTCCACCGCACCCTGCGGGTGCCGGACGACGGCAACACCTACCCGTTGCCGCCCGGCCTGGGACGGTTCCCGCTGCGGACCGTCGCCGGACTCGACGACGCCCGGAGACCGGACTCGTGGCGGTCCCGCGGCGGACTGGTGATGCCGATGTGGCAGTCGGAGGCGTGCTGGCTCGGGTTCGAGTCCCGGTACCCGTTCCTGGTGAAGGTCGCCGCCGGGGACGTCGACGCGCTCACCGGCGAAACCTGGTCGCCGGTGCCGGACTTCGAACGCGAGGACTACCTCGAGGTGCCGGCGCAACCGTGGCTCGACGGCTTCGTCGTGGCGCAGGGGCGGGTGCGCCAGTTCGTCGCGATGCCGCTCGGTTCCGGCTACGGCGTCGAGGAACAGCTGCGGTCCGGGCCGGCGCAGGGCGGGATCCGCATCGCGGCGTACCCCATGCGGGCGCGACGATGGGAGGAACGTGCCGAGTTCGACGCCCGGCGTCCGATGCACTCCTTCGCGCCGGCCGCGGCCATGGGGCTCGGTGCCGGCGGGTCCGTCGAGCAGGGCGTCGCCACCCCGGTCGAACCGCACGATGCGTGGGACCTCGACCACCGCTCGGTCGTCGACGTGCACCTGGTGAACAGCGAGCAGTGGCGCACGGTCACCGGGGAGGCCCCACCGACCCGGCCCCTGGCCGCCGCCGACTACACCGGGCGCGGATTCCCGTGGTTCGAGCTCTACGACGAGACCGTCGCGCGGCAGGGGGCGCAGCCGCTCGCGGACGTCGACACGGTCGCCGACGTCGGGCGGCGCCGCGGGGAGCCGTTGCCCGGCAACGAGACCGTCACGGTGCCCGAACCGATCCGGATCCGGCCGGCCCCGCGCGATCCCGGCCGCCGCGGATGATCCGGCGGTATCGTCTGTCGGCATGGGGCGGATCACCCAGCGCGTCGAACCGGAACCGCTTGCCGGCAGGCTGCTCGAGCACGGTCGGGCGGCGGTCGCGTTCGACGACGCCGGTGCGGTCACCGCGCTGCCCGCGCGGGTCCGGCGACGCGACGGCGAGTTGTGGGTCGGTGTGCCGCGGGAGTCGGTGCCGCCGTCGGCCGGTCTCGACCGGGTCACCGTCCTGCTCGACGACGGCGAATTCTGGTTCGAGCTGCGGGCGGTGAACTGGCGCGGACGCCTCGCCGCAGCGGATGCCCCCGCCCCCGACGGTCGCGAGGACCTCGCCTGGTTCGTGTTCACGTCCCGGCGGGCCACCGCGTGGGACTACGCGACCCTGCACGAGGAGCGGGACGCGTGAAGGCCGACGACGCCGTCGTGCGCGACTTCCTCGACCGTGCCCTCGTCGCGCGCCTGGCAACCCGCTCCCCGAAGGGCGCGGCGGCCCTGGCCCCGCTGTGGTTCGTGCAGGTCGACGGCCGGTTGTACTTCGCCACCGGTCGCAGCACCGTGGCGGCGCGCAACGCGGCCGCGAATCCCGACGTCGTGGTGCTGCTCGACGACGGCGAGCGGGGACCCGTCCTGCGGCTGCACGGCCGGGCCACCGTGCGGCCGGGCGGGCCACCGGCGACCGTCATGGCCCGCTTCGGCCGGAAGTACTACCTGGCCGGGTGGCGCTCGGAACTGTCCCACGCGCGGAGCTGGCTCCTGCGTACGCGGTACTACGGCCGGACCGAACCGGCCACGATCGTCGTCGAACCGGGGGAGGCCGAGCTGCTGCGGCGGCCCTGAGCGGTGCCTCTCACGACGGCGGTCCGGCGTTCACGGCTGCGACGTGCCGCAGCCACTCGGCGAGCGCCTGGAATCGCTGCCGGTCGGGATGGTGGAACACCACCGTGTCGGGATCCGCCGACGCCGGCGCGCCGTCCCGGCCGCTGCCCGTCACGATCCGGAGCATGCCGTCGGTCTGGGGCAGCGCCGGGCGGAACTGCACGTCCACCACGTCCCGCAGACGGATCCGCTTGGGCGTCAACGGAACCGGACCCAACGCCCGCGCCACGGGGCCCTCCCGCAGGATCCACAGCCGGTCGCCCTGCACGACGATCTGCCCGCCCCACCCGTGGTACCGGTGCATCGGCAGCACCGGGTCGGGCGGGTCGGCGACCGGGCCGGGCGCCAGCCGCGGCACGACCACCGGCGGTCCGTCCAGGACGCGCTCGTCGATCTCGTCGGCCGGCGTCACCGACACCGTCACCTCGGCCGCCAGCCGGGATCCGCTCACCGCGGCCCGCGCGGCGGTGCGGAGTCCACGCGCGGACAGGTGCGTCACGATCGGCAGCAGACGCGCACTGGACCGCCGGCCGAGGTATCCGCACGCCCGGTCGTCCACCCGCACCTCTACCAGCGCGCCGTCCGCCTCGTGGAGGGTGACGAGCAGGGCGTACTTGCCGGGCGGGTCGGCGTAGGGGTGCAGCAGGTCGAAGTGTCGTTCCTCCCCGGTGACCTGGAGGGTCCGGCCCGGGGGCAGCAGCGTGTAGGGCACGTCCGGAGGATCGTTGCGGGGCACCAGTCGGGCCGGGGCGCCGAGGCTGACCGAGACGCGGGCGATGACGCGGCCGCTGCGGGACGGGTCGTCGTTGTAGGCGCCCGCATCGGCGGCCCAGATGCGGCCCGGCACGGTCGGCAGATACCCGCCTGCGACGACACGGCGGAGCACCGGCCCGTAGCGCAGCGCGTCGCCGTCGCCGAGGATGCCCAGCGTCAGCCCGTCCGCGCGCACGCTGACGCCGTGTGTCTCCGGCAGCAGGGACACCTCCCTCCGGATCTCGGCGCCGGCCGGCTCGAACGCCGCGCCGAGGGTCCGCACGATGTGGTCGGTCCACGCGAACTCGCCCTCGATCTCGGTGTCGAACCGGTCCGGTCGGCACCCCCACAGTCGGTACGGAACCAGCTTGTCGCTCAACCGAACTCCACACCCTGCGCCAGCGGCAGATCGTCGGAGTAGTTGATCGTGTTGGTGGCGCGGCGCATGTACGCCTTCCACGAGTCCGAACCCGACTCGCGGCCGCCGCCGGTCTCCTTCTCGCCGCCGAACGCGCCCCCGATCTCCGCGCCGGAGGTGCCGATGTTGACATTGGCGATGCCGCAGTCCGAGGCGGCGAGGAAGCGCTCGGCCTCGCGCTGGTCGGTGGTGAAGATCGACGACGAAAGTCCTTGGGGTACCCCGTTGTGCAGGGCGATCGCCTCGTCGAAGCCGTCGTAGGTCAGCACGTAGAGGATCGGGGCGAACGTCTCCTCGCGCACCACGTCCGTCTGCGCCGGCATCCGCACGACCGCGGGCCGGACGTACACCCCGTCACCGGGGACCTCGACCGCGTCGCCGCCCGTGACGAGAATGCCGCCGTCGAGTTCGGCGCGCTCGAGCGCGGTCCGCATTGCGGCGTGGGCACGGCCGTCGATCAGCGGTCCGACGAGCACCCCGTCGTCGAACGGATCGCCCACCCGCAGCCCCGAGTAGGCCTTGGCGATCCGCTCGGTCAGCTCGTCGACGACGGAGCGGTGGGCGATCAGCCGTCGCAGGGTGGTGCAGCGCTGCCCGGCGGTGCCGGCCGCGGCGAATACCACGGCCCGCACGGCGAGGTCGAGGTCGGCGGAGGGGCCGACGATCGCGCCGTTGTTGCCGCCGAGTTCGAGCAGGCAGCGCCCGAACCGCGCCGCCACCCGGGGCGCGACGATGCGGCCCATCCGGATCGAGCCCGTCGCGCTGACCAGCGCGACGCGCGGATCGTCGACCAGCGCCTCGCCGACGGCGGCGTCGCCGACCAGGACGTGGTGCAGGCCGGCGGGGGCGCCCACGTCGCCCGCGGCCCGCTCGAGCAGCGCATGGCAGGCCAGCGCCGTGAGCGGGGTCTTCTCGGAGGGCTTCCACACCACCGGATCGCCGCACACGAGCGCGATCGCGGTGTTCCAGGACCACACGGCGACGGGGAAGTTGAACGCAGAGATCACCGCGACCACCCCCAGCGGATGCCACGTCTCCATCAGCCGGTGGCCGGGTCGCTCGGAGGGCATCGTGCGGCCGTAGAGCTGGCGCGAGAGGCCGACCGCGAACTCGCAGATGTCGATCATCTCCTGCACCTCGCCGAGCGCTTCGGAGGGGATCTTCCCGGCCTCGAGCGTGACGAGCTCGGCGAGATCGGACTTGTGCTCGCCGAGTAGGTCCCCGAGCCTGCGGACCAGCTGTCCCCGCATCGGCGCCGGGACCTGCCGCCAGTGCCCGAAGGCCGCGCTCGCCGCGGCGACCGTGGCGTCGACGTCCGCGGCGCGGGCCGGGTGCAACCGCGCGAGCTCCGAGCCGTCGATCGGGCTGGTGACCGTGTGGGCGCCGTCGAGGGCGGGGGCGCTCGCCCCGCAGCGACGCAGCGCGGCCGCGGCGCGATCGTGCAGATTGCCAGTCGGATTCATCGTCGATGTCCTTTCCGGTTCGATTAGCCTGCGCTGATGGCGGAGAACTCGAAGGAGTCCCTGGACGAGATCGACCGGCTGCTCATGCGCGAACTGGTGGTGGACGGCCGGGCGACGCTGGCCACTCTCGCCGAGAAGGCCGGATTGTCGATCTCCGCGGTGCAGTCCCGGGTTCGCCGCCTCGAAGCCCGGCAGGTGATCCGCGGATACGCGGCGAAGATCGATCCCGAAGCGCTCGGGTTGATGCTGTCGGCGTTCGTCGCGATCACCCCTCTCGACCCGTCCCAACCCGATGACGCGCCGGCGCGGTTGCGGCACATCGACGCCATCGAATCCTGCCACTCCGTGGCGGGGGACGAGAGCTACATCCTGCTCGTGCGCGTCGCCTCGCCGCGGGCGCTCGAACAACTGCTCCAGGAGATCCGCGCGACGGCGAATGTGGCCACCCGCAGCACCGTCATTCTCCAAACATTTTACGAACGATAGCCGGAGGAAGGGGTGATCTTCCTTTATCGCGCCGATCTTGACGGAACTTTGACGTATTCTCTGGGCATGAGCACTGCATTCCGACACCCGGACGGTGCCCGCGAGCTGCCCCCGAGCCGGGTACACGCCGTTCTGCGCGAACATCTGCTGGTGGACGGGTTCGACCTCGTCCTCGACCTCGACCGATCGCGGGGCGTGCGGCTCGTCGATCAACGGGACGGCACGACCTACCTCGACATGTTCGGGTTCTTCGCATCCTCCGCGCTCGGGATGAACCCGCCCGACGTCGTCGACGACCCGGCGTTCGCCGCCGAACTCGCCACGGCCGCCGCGAACAAGCCCAGCAACTCCGACATCTACACGGTGGCGATGGCCCGGTTCGTCGACACCTTCGCGCGGGTGCTCGGCGACCCGGCCCTGCCGCACCTGTTCTTCGTCGACGGCGGCGGGCTCGCGGTGGAGAACGCACTCAAGGCGGCCTTCGACTGGAAGAGCCGGCTCAACGAGGCGCGCGGACTCGGCTCCGACCTCGGGGGCAGCGTTCTCCACCTGACCGAGGCGTTCCACGGTCGCACCGGCTACACGATGTCCCTCACCAACACGGACCCGATCAAGACGGCCCGGTACCCCAAGTTCCGCTGGCCGCGCATCGACGCGCCCTACCTCGCCGACGACCGCGACGTCGAGGCCGCGGAGGCGCATGCGCTGCAGCAGGCGCGCCGGGCGTTCGCCGAGAATCCGCACGACATCGCGTGTTTCATCGCCGAACCCATCCAGGGCGAGGGCGGCGACCATCACTTCCGGCCGCAGTTCTTCCAGGCCATGGCGGAACTGTGCCGCCGGCACGATGCGCTGCTGATCTTCGACGAGGTGCAGACCGGCGTCGGGCTGACGGGAACCACCTGGGCGTACCAGCAGTTCGGCGTCGCACCCGACATCGTCGCCTTCGGCAAGAAGACCCAGGTCTGCGGCATCATGGCCGGCGGCCGGATCGACGAGATCCCCGACAACGTCTTCATGGTCTCGTCGCGGCTCAACTCCACCTGGGGTGGCAGCCTGACCGACATGGTCCGCGCCCGGCGCATTCTGGAGGTGATCGAGCGGGACCGGCTCGTCGACCGGGCGCGCATGACAGGGGCGCATCTGCTGTCCGGGCTGAACCAGCTCGCCGGCCGCCACCGGCTGGTCGGCGAGCCGCGCGGACGCGGCCTGATGTGCGCGTTCACCCTGCCCACGCCCACCGTCCGCGACGCCGTGCTCACCCGCCTGCGGGTCGACGAGCACGTGCTGATGATCGGAACCGGGCAGCGCGGCATCCGGTTCCGGCCGCCGCTGACGGTCACCACCGCCGAACTGGACGAGGCGCTCGACGCGCTGGACCGCGTGCTGGGAGAGGTAGCACGGCACTGATCCGCCGGGCCGGGAACCGTCCGGCGGACGGGGCCGGTCAGGACTTGACGTCGAGGTGGAACGGGAGCGTGACGTCGACGGTCGTGCCGCGGCCCTCGGGACTGTCGAGCACGAGGTCGCCGCCGAGAGCCTCGGTCCGATCCCGCAGCCCGTCCAGCCCCCCGCCGGGCGTCGGCCGCGCGCCACCGCATCCGTCGTCACGGATCGTCATGCGCAGCGCATCACCCGCCCGGTGCAGGCAGATGCGGACGGCGGTGGCCCCGGAGTGCTTTCCGGCATTGGTGACGGCCTCCGCCCCGATGAGGTACGCGGCGAGCTCGACGGGAGGCGAGGGCCGGCCGGGGAGGCCGTCGTCGATGCCGACGGGCACGGGTGCCCGCTCGGCCAGCGAGCGCAGCGCAGCCGCGAGCCCGCGCTCGGTGAGCACCGCCGGGTAGACACCCCGGGCGAGCTCCCGCAGTTCCGTCAGGGCGGTGTCGAGTTCGGCGGCACCGTCCGCGAGCAGCCGGCGCAGATCGGCCTCCTCCCCGGCGCGCTGGGCGCGGCGCAACAACAGCGACGCGGCGACGAGCCGTTGCTGCGCACCGTCGTGCAGGTCGCGCTCGAGGCGTCGCCGCTGGATGTCGCCGGCCGCGACGATCCGTTCGCGGGAGCGCCGTACCTCGTCGAGCCGGAGCTGCAGGTCCGCCTGCAACCGTTCGTGCTCAAGAGCCAGCGCGGTGGCGCTGTGGACCGCGGCGAGCAGCTCGGGTTGGGTCTCGAGGGACGGGTCGTACACCAAGGCCCCCACGGGAGTGCCGCCGCGTTCGAGGATGGTCGCCGCGCGAGAATCGGAACGGCGGGGAAGAGCGTGGACCGACCCGTCCGGATCGACGTAGGCCGCGCGCTCCGGCGCATAGGTCCACAGCACCAGGCTCGGGTCGTGCACGGCCCGCCGCAGCGCGTCGACGAATCCGACACCGATGGGGGCGGAACCGATCTCCACCATCGCGTCGCTGACCGCAGCACGCGCCAGCCGGTACCGGACGAGACCGACCGCCACCGCCAGCGGAAACAGCGCCGTGGTCGGGTAGCGCAGGTTGAGCACCCACGGCGGGGGCGACCAGGGAAGGCTCACCGCGCTCGACAGCACCACGATCGTGATCACCGCCGAGAGGCCGTACGCGACGCCGAGCGGCGCGAAGCCGGCCCGGTACGCCGGTGAGCCCGAACGCCAGCGAACGATCACCACCAGCACGAGCGTGCCCACGATCAGGAACGCGCAGAACCCGACGACGAGCTGCACCGCCTGTGCCAGGGACGGATCATCCCGGAGCAGAAGAAGATTCGTCGACGTCGACGGTGATGCCGCGGGTGCGGTCCGCGGATCGAAGAACAGCCACTCGGCCACGATGCTGATCGTGGCGAGAAGCCACGCGGCGCCCACGAACAGGCGCTGCCACCGTCGGTGCAGCCGGCCGGTCGGGAACCCGATCAGGGCCTGCAGCAGGACGGGCAGATACAGGTTCGTCGCCGCCACGCCGACGGTGAAGGCCACGGGCTCGCCGGAACGTCGCAGGCCGCCCAGGAACCACAACAGGCCGGCCATGAGGATGAGGGGCCCGCTCAGGTCGTGCGGGCGGTTGTTCCATGCGATCGCTCCGGAGACGACGAATGCGACTCCGGTGCCGAGGAACAGCGCGAGTTCGGTGGGCCCGAACACCGGCAGGAACGGCCCCTCGGCGGCGGCGAAGGATTCCCGCGGCCCGAGGAGCAGCGTGCGGGCCGGATCCCGCAGCGCCGCCGGCGACCAGTCCACCGCCGCGGCGATCGCCGCGACCAGCACCGCGGTGACCACGACGAGCAGCTGGATGACTCGGTGCCGCACGGCCGGCCTCCTCCCGGACCGTCTCGGTCTCCTCCCGGACCGTCTCAGTCTCCTCCCGCGCCGTCGCCGGCACCACCGTGCTGGCACGGACCGCGTGCGGGTGTCACCACGGTCCCGCATTCCGGTGTCACCACGGATGCAGCGACGGGGGCCGAACCGCACAGTTGTGGTGGGTCCGGAACCCGCCGGGCCGCACGGAAGCGGTAGCGGTAGCGGTAGCGGTAGCGAGAGCGCCGCAAGAACCGAAGGAGACGGCAATGCGGTTCACCATCATCGTGAATGCCCTCACGAACCTGCTGCCGCTCGTGTTGCCCGACGACGCGAGCATCAAGGACGTCATCCGCGCCCTCACGCGGTAGTGGGTGGGTCCTGTGACACTCGGCTGCCGGCGAATCCGGCACTCGCGTCGATCGCCCGGATCTCCGCGTGCGCCCGGCGCCGCTCCGGCGGATCGGACCGGGTGCACCGATCCGGACGGGTGAACCGACCCGGTTAGGGTGGGCGCATGTCGGACTCCGCCGGTCGTCCCGGTACCCCCACCTCCCGAGGGCCGATGCCCGGTCCCGAAGCGACCTCGATACCGAACCTGCGCGATGTCGGTGGATACGCCACGCGCGACGGTGCGTCGGTGCGCCGGGGCATCGTCTTCCGGTCCACCGACCTGAGCCGGGTGACCGACGCCGATGCGCGGGTGCTGTCCGGGCTCGGCCTGGCGACTGTCGTGGACCTGCGGACCGAACCGGAGCGGCAGGCGGCGCCGGACCGGCTCCCGGAGGGTGTGCGTACCCTCGCCCTCGA
This sequence comes from Rhodococcus sp. M8, assembly GCF_015654185.1. Taxonomy (NCBI): domain Bacteria; kingdom Bacillati; phylum Actinomycetota; class Actinomycetes; order Mycobacteriales; family Nocardiaceae; genus Rhodococcus; species Rhodococcus sp. M8. Next base: position 1,574,956 of record NZ_CP064065.1, on the reverse strand, counting down.
CGTGCTCGCCGACCGCGAGCACGGTTCGATCGCCGCGCACATGAAGGAGCTTCTGACCGACGCCGCGTTCGCCCGCGAGGTCCTCGGGGACGGGCGCGGCGCCGAATACCTGCGGGGCAGTTACCGTGACTTCGTCCTGCTGCCGAGCGCCCGCGCCGCATACCGGACGTTGTTGCAGACCCTGCTGACCGGCGACGCCGACCCGGTGCTCGTGCACTGCACCACCGGCAAGGACCGCACGGGGTGGGCGTCGGCCGTCCTGCTGCTCGCGCTGGGCGTGGACGAGGACACCGTCTTCGAGGACTACCTGCTCACCAACGAGCTGCTGCTGCCGGTGTTCGCCCCGGTCCTCGAAGCGCTCACGGCGAAGGGGGTGCCCCGCGGGGACCTCGAATCCGTCCTCGGTGTCCGCGCCGAGTACCTCGCGACGGCGCTCGCGGCGGCGGAGGAGGCGTTCGGGTCGTTCGACCGCTACCTGAGCGACGCCCTGGGGCTCACGGACTCCGGTCGGGCGCTGCTACGGCAACGACTCCTGGAATGAGGGCCGGGGGAGCGGACGGCGCAGGCGCCGGGCCCTACGGTTCCGAGCGACTCCGTCGGCGTACGGCCTCGAACACCGTGACACCGATCGCCACGCCGAGCAGATCCGCGCACCAGTCCCACACCGACCCCGACCGCCGGACCGCGACGGTCGCCTGCAGGACCTCCGTGACCACCCCGTACACCGCGAGCCACGCGACGGTCGCGACGGGCGGGATCCGGGCGAAGCGGGACGCGTAGGCGAGCACCGCGAACATCAGTGCGTGCGTGATCTTGTCGGCGTGCGGGAACGCCGACGGAGTCGTATCGCCCGGCAGCATGAGCAGCACGGTGACGACCACGAGCGTGAGCGCCACCGGAACGAACCGGGCGGTCATGTGGATTCGGTGACCGCCATGTTCCAGGCGCTCTCGGCGAACCGGCGCACGGCGGCCAACGCGGCGGCCAGCGCGTCCTCGCAACCGGGTTCGGCCGACCCGGTCAGCGTCCCGTCGGGCCGGAGTTCCACGGTGGCTTCGACATCGGCGGTCGTCGCCTCCCGCACCGACCAGTGGTAGCCCGTGCCGGCGGCCCACTCGTCGGGGCGTTCGGCGAGCAGGTACCAGTTGCCGGCGTTGATCTCGACGGGGTCCACTCAGCAGCCGCCCTTCGTGCCCTTGGTCGCGGAGTACAGGATGCCTGCGGCCGGGATCAGCAGGAACCACAACCAGCTTCCGGAGACGAAGAACAGCAGGAGAGCGACGAGGGGGATCAGCCCCATGGCGGCGGTGCGCCACCTCTCCCGCTGCTCGGCCTTCGCGGTGTCGTCCACCGGGGCAGGCGTGTTCGGGGTCGCCGGGGGAAGGTCGGTGAACAGGGCGTCGAGTTCGGCGCGGGTGGTGGCGGCGGCCGCCTTCGCGCTGCGCTCGTCGAACTCGACGAGGGTGAGCCTGCCCGCACCGAAGTGCTCACCGAGCAGGTTCAGTGCCTGTTCGCGTTCGACGGTGCCGATGCGGACCTCGGGGGAGTCGGCCATGGGTCCACACTAATGGGTCGTCAGCGACCGGTCCCGCCGGTCCCGGTCCGGAATGCACGGGAGATGATCAGGATCAGCGCGACGGCGGAGATCAGCAGCGCGATGGGGTGCCGCAGCACCAGCGCCGGCGCGACGGCGAACATGCTCATCGTCAGCAGCCACACCACGTCCGGGACGTCGCGCGTCGCGGATGGCTGTGGGTCCCGGGAGTGCGGGTCCCGGGCGGCGCGGGCGGGGAGCGGCGGGACGTCGCGGAGAAAGGCCGGCTCGGCCGTGCGCGGTCGTCCGCCGCGGGCGCGGGCGGCAAGGACGGCGATGGTGGCGGCGACCGTCGCGCCCGTCATGATCCACACGTTCGGTTCCAGGAGTTGGTAGAACGCGACCAGTCCGAGGACCACCACCGGGACCAGAAGCCACCACCCGCGCCGGTGCCCGTCGGCCCGGCCGGTCACGGTGGGCAGGTCGGTGAACAGGACCGCGAGATCGCGGCGGGTGACGGCGGCGGCGATGCGGCCGCTGCGGTCCTCGAACTCGGTGAGGGTGAGGCGACCGGCACCGAAGTGCTCGCCGAGCAGGCGCTGGGCCTGTTCGCGCTCGGCCGTGCCGATACGGACCTCCGGTGAATCGGCCATATCACCACCCTAGTCCCGGAACGAACGACGGCGCGCCCCGTGAATCCGAGGATTCGCGGGGCGCGCCGTCGCAGGCGGAACTGCTACTTGAGCTCGGCGAGTACCGTGCCCTGGGTGATGGCGGCGCCGGGCTCGACCGACAGGCCGGTGACGACGCCGGCCTTGTGCGCGTTGACCGGGTTCTCCATCTTCATGGCCTCGAGCACCACGATCAGGTCACCCTCGGCGACCTCCTGACCCTCGGAGACCGCGACCTTGACGACGGTGCCCTGCATCGGCGCGGTCACCGCGTCACCGGAGGCCTTGCCGCCGTGTGCGCCGCCCCGCTTGCGCGGCTTCGGCTTCTTGCGGAGCGCCCCACCGGCGGCACCGCCGCCGGCGCCGAGGGTGAACTGGCCGGGCAGCGACACCTCGACGCGGCGGCCGCCGACCTCGACGACGACGTTCTGCCGCGGCAGCGCCTCGTCCTCGTCCTCGGGGGCGACCCCACCGCCGGTGTACGGCTCGACGGTGTTCTCCCACTCGGTCTCGATCCACTTGGTGTAGACGTCGAACTTCTCGCCGTCCCCGACGAAGGCGGGGTGCTCGACGATGTGCCGGTGGAACGGGATCACGGTGGCCAGGCCGTCGACCTCGAACTCGGCGAGGGCGCGGCGAGCACGCTCGAGGGCCTGGGTGCGGGTCTCGCCCGTGACGATCAGCTTGGCGAGCATCGAGTCGAACTGGCCGCCGATGACGTCGCCCTGCACCACACCGGAGTCGACGCGCACGCCCGGGCCCGAGGGCTCGCGGTACACGCTGATCGGACCGGGGGCCGGCAGGAAGCCGCGGCCGGCGTCCTCACCGTTGATGCGGAACTCGAACGCATGCCCGCGCGGGGCCGGGTCCTCGGTGAGCTCGAGCTTCTCGCCGTTGGCGATGCGGAACTGCTGGCGCACCAGGTCGATGCCGGCGGTCTCCTCGGTGACCGGGTGCTCGACCTGCAGGCGGGTGTTGACCTCGAGGAAGGACACCGTGTCGCCCTGGACCAGGTACTCGACCGTGCCGGCGCCGTAGTAGCCGGCCTCGCGGCAGATGGCCTTGGCGGACTCGTGGATGCGGCGGCGCTGCTCGTCGGTCAGGAACGGCGCGGGGGCCTCCTCGACGAGCTTCTGGAAGCGGCGCTGCAGCGAGCAGTCGCGGGTGCCGGCGACGATGACGTTGCCGTGCTGGTCGGCGATGACCTGCGCCTCCACGTGGCGCGCCTTGTCGAGGTACTGCTCGACGAAGCACTCGCCCCGGCCGAAGGCGGCGACGGCCTCGCGGGTCGCGGACTCGAACAGCTCGGGGATCTCCTCGATGGTGTGCGCGACCTTCATGCCGCGGCCGCCACCACCGAAGGCCGCCTTGATCGCGACCGGCACGCCGTACTGCTTCGCGAACTCCACGACCTCGTCGGCGTTCTTCACCGGATCCTTGGTGCCGGCGGCCATCGGCGCCTGGGCGCGCTCGGCGATGTGCCGCGCGGTGACCTTGTCGCCGAGGTCGCGGATGGCCTGCGGGGAGGGGCCGATCCAGATCAGACCGGCGTCGATCACGGCCTGCGCGAAGTCGGCGTTCTCGGACAGGAAGCCGTAGCCGGGGTGGATCGCGTCGGCACCGGACTTGCGGGCGGCGTCGAGGATCTTGTCGAACACCAGGTAGGACTCGGCGGAGGTCTGGCCACCGAGCGCGAATGCCTCGTCGGCGAGCTTCACGAACTGGGCGTCGGCGTCGGGTTCTGCGTAGACGGCCACGCTCCCGTAACCGGCATCCTTGGCGGCTCGGATGACCCGCACAGCGATCTCGCCGCGGTTGGCGACGAGCACCTTCGTGATGTGCGCGCTGGCATGACTGGGCACGGAGCCTCCTGTTGATCGATCGTTAGGTTATTGCCGTCTCTGGGAGTGTAGGCGCCAATCCGATAGACGATGTAACCGGATAGCCCCTACACCCTACGGGTCGCCCGGAACCCGGCAACATTACCGGCCGGTAGCGGAAGCGTCCTCGTTCCCGTGTTCCGGCGTGTCCCACTCGCGGCCCTCGCTCGCCTCGTGCATCAATTCTCGGACCCGCTCGACGAACGACGGCACGTTGGCCGCCGCGGTCGGCGTGTCGGGAAACCGGCCCGCCAGGTTCACTCCCTTCGGGCTGCGGTTGAACCACAGGAACACGTCGTGCGTGTAGCTGCGGCTGCGCAGCGTCCGGGCGTTCCACTGCGGCCACTGCGCGGCCATGGGGACGAAGCGAACGTCCATGTACGACACCAGGAATCGCGGTCGCATGGGTACCTCGAGCAGTTCGCCGACCAGGTCGAACGGCACCCGTGCGCTCGCCCGCGTGCGGCGCAGCTCGGCGCCGGCGCGCGCCGTGAGCGTCGCGAAGTCCGTGGCCCCGGCCGCATCGATGTCGACCGGGCGCAGTCCCACGAACCAGCCGAGGGCCCCGGCCCACATCGGACCGCTGCGGGTGTGGGACGGCGCGATCGTCCGGAACCGGTCGACCCCGGCGAGCTCGACCGTGGCGCGGGCGAGGCACGCGAGCGTGCCGGCGAAGAAGCCGTGCCCGGCCTCCCGGCACTGGGCGGCGAAGCGGTTGGCCCGGTCGTCGTCGAGCATCCGCGTCGACAGACGGCGCTGCGGCACCGCACCGGCCGGCCGGGGGCCGAGGGGCAACGGGAACTCGGGCATCGCGCCGCCGCCGGCGGTCAGGGCCTCCCGCCAGATCCGCACGGCCTCGTGCTCGCCGGCCAGATCGGCGGCGTCCGCCCGCTCCGCGGCACCGAAGTCGATGTAGCTGCCCACGGGGAACAGTCCGGCCGGCCGGCCGGACCGCTCCTGCTCGTACAGGGCCGTGATCTCGTGGGCGACCAGCACGACCGAGTAGGCGTCGGCGACCGCGTGGTCGGCGGCGAAGAACACCGTGAACGACGCCGCGGACGCGTCCCCGTCCTCGGGCTCGAGGGTGGCGAAGACGTACGCCGGCCACGTGTGCGGCTCGGTGCAGTCGGCCAGCAGTTGCTCGAGGTGCTCGCGGATGTCGTCCGGGGCGGACGGCAGGTGCCGGACGAATCGGACCGACACCGCGCCCGGCGGCGCGGTCCGCCGGGTCACGCCGCCGGAGCCGATGGCGCCGTCACCGCTCAGGACGACCTGGCTGCGCAGCGGTTCGTGCCGGTCGATCCACCGCTCCAGGGCGCGCCGGAACGGCTCCTCCTCGAGGCGTCCCGCGACCTCGAAGGCGGTGCCCAGCCACGCGTCCGGGACGTCGCCGTACCGGCTGCCCGCGGTGCGCCGCAGATGTGCCTCGTGCACGTACGACACCGGTCGCGGATCGGTGCTCCAGGCATCCGCTGCGACGCACGGCAGCCATTCGGTCAGTACACCCGCCGGGATGGGGTAGTCCTCGAGTTCGGTGAACTCCATGGCATCTCAGGAACGCAGATGCCGCTTGATGCGCGCCAGCATCGCGCTCATTCCCCGCAGGCGCAGGGGGCTGACCGCGTCGGCCAGCCCGAGGGCCGAGTAGAAGTCGTCGGGCACCTCGAGGATCTGCTCGGCGCTGAGACCGTCGAGCCCCTGATGCAGGATCGATGCGAAGCCGCGGGTGGTCGGGGCCTCGGGGGGCGCGCTGAAGTGCAGCCGCACGTGCTCCCGGTCGGCCGTATCGACCGACAGGAACAGCGGCGACTGACATTCGGGGACCGGCTCCATCGCCGCTTCCTCGAGCTCGGCCGGGATCGGCGGGAGTTCCCGGCTGAACTCGAGCAGCAACTGCAGCTTGTCCTGGCCCTCGACGGCGGCGAAATCGTCGACGATCTCGGCGAGGGGAGCGGGCAGGGTCACCGGGCCGGCACCTCTCCGGGCTCCTCGCCCTTGACGATCGGCACCCGCACCGCGTTGCCCCACTCGGTCCACGACCCGTCGTAGTTGCGCACGTGCTGGTAGCCGAGCAGGTACGTCAGCACGAACCAGGTGTGGCTGGACCGTTCCCCGATGCGGCAGTAGGCGATGACGTCGGAGTCCGGCGCGATGTCGGCGTAGATCTCCTCGAGCTCGGGGCGCGAGCGGAACCGGCCGTCCGGCGCCGCCGCGCGGGCCCACGGGATGGACACGGCCGTGGGGATGTGGCCGCCGCGCAGGGCGCCCTCCTCGGGGTAGTCCGGCATGTGGGTGCGCTCGCCGGTGTACTCCTGCGGGGAACGCACGTCCACGAGCGGGCCCTTGCCGAGATGGTCCAGCACGTCGTCCTTGAACGCCCGGATCGCGGCGTCGTCCCGCTCGATCACCGGGTAGCCGGTGGTGGTGTTCACCGGGATGTCGAGGGTGGTGTCGCGGTTCTCGGCGATCCAGGCGTCGCGGCCGCCGTCGAGCAGGCGCACGTCCTCGTGGCCGAACAGGGTGAACACCCACATCGCGTACGCGGCCCACCAGTTGGACTTGTCGCCGTAGACGACGACCGTGTCGGTGCGGCGGATGCCCTTGCGGTCCATGAGGGCGGCGAACCGCGTGCCGTCGATGTAGTCGCGGGTGACCGGGTCGTTGAGGTCGAGATGCCAGTCGATCTTCACGGCGCCGGGGATGTGGCCGACGTCGTAGAGCAACACGTCCTCGTCCGATTCGACTACCTTCACCTCGGGCGCACCCAGATGGGCGGACAGCCACTCCGTCGACACCAGGCGGGTCGGATCGGCGTAGGCGGCGAAGGACGGGTTGGCGTCGGGCGCGACGGGCACAGGTGGCTCCTGAGGCAGTGGTGACAGTTCGGTGATCGGCAATCCGGTGACGACGAGGTGCGCCGTCGATTCTAGGCGGTACCGTCGGGACACGTGCTGCGCTCCCCGTCCGCCCCGACCGACCTCGCGACGCGCGCCGACATCGATCGGCTGCTGCGCCGGTTCTACGACCGGGCGCTGACGGATCCGGACCTCGGGGCGGCGTTCGCGACGCTGGCCGTCGTGGGTCTCGACGAGCACCTGCCGGTCGTCGGGGACTTCTGGGAGCAGGTCCTGTTCGGCACCGGCCGTTATCGGGGCCGGCTGGTTCCGGTGCACACGGCCCTGCACCGGCAGCACGGTCTCGGCGCGGCGCGCTTCGACCGCTGGGTGCGGTTGTGGACGGACAGCGTCGACGCGCTGTTCGCCGGCGCGAACGCGGACCGGGCCAAGGCGAAGGCGGCCGCGATCGCGGCGGCGCTCAGCGCGCAGCTGGATCGAGCATCGTCAGCATGAGCCGGGACGGCTCGACGGCCCGCACCGCGTGCGGCAGGCGGGTGGTCATGTGCACCACCCCGCCGGGCTCGAGATCCACGGTGCGCCCGTCGGCGGTGACCTGCAGGTGGCCCGTGAGGGCCTGCAGCAGCACCGGGAACGCGGCCGTGTGCTCGCGCAGTTCCTGCCCGGCGTCGAACGCGAAGATCACCACGCGGGCGCCCTCGGCCACGAGGACGCGCTGTGGGCGCGGCCGGTCGGGGTAGGGCTCGACGGCGTCGCGGACGTCGGCGAGATACGACAGGGCGGGGGTCGCGGGTTCGGGCTGCGGCGCGGCGGCGGGGCTCACGACCGCAGGCTACCGCGGCTTCGTCGCGACGATCGCCACGGCCGCGATCGACCTGCGGTACGTCGTGAACGTCGCGCGCATGCCCAGCACCCGCGTGCGGGCGTCGCCGTCGCGCAGCATGTTGCGCACGAAGCGCAGGGTGCCGACGACGCCCTCGTCGGCGACGAACCGGGCGGGCTGCAGCAGCGCCATCGGGGCGAGCCGCACGACGTCGACGCTCAGGCCCGCCTCGGTGAGCAGGGTTCGCCACTCGCCGACGGTGAGCGGCCGGGCATTGACCTTGATGGACCGGGCCAGGCCCTGCCGGATCTCCGTCTTCACCGCATCGTCGAGCTCGTCGGGGACGAGGGCGAGTTCGTGGATCGCGTACCGGCCGCCCGGGCGCAGCGTCCGCACGGCCTCGGCGACGATGCGCGCCTTGGCCGCGTCGGTCTGCATGGTGAGCATGGCCTCCCCGACGACGACGTCGGCGCCGGCGTCGGGGAGGCCGGTGGCAGCGGCGTCCGCGACGACGCAGCGGCCGCGGTCGCCGATCGCGGCGCGGGTCAGCTCGGCCGCGGCCTCGTCGTGTTCGACGCCGGTGTACGACAGCGGCGCCAGGTCCAGGATCTCCCGCGCGGTGCGGCCGAGGCCGGGCGCGAGTTCGACGACGTCGCTGCCCTCGACGTCCGCATCCACGAGCAGGCGGGTGGTCATCCCCGCGCCTCCGGGGCGCAGCACGCGCTTGCCGAGCCGGGCGAGCAGCCAGTGGCCGGGCAGGTGTGCGGAGTCGCGCTCGGACATGGGCAGGGCACGGGAATCGCTCATGCCCCGATGCTAAGGCAAGGCAAGCCTAAACTGAAGGGCTTTCGGCCGTGTTCGCGGCCCACAGCCGCGCCACCGACACCCCCACGTCGGCCAGGAGTCGACGCACCAGCGGCAGGCCGATCCCGATCACCGAGGAGGGATCGCCCTCGATGCGCTCCACGAACCAGCCGCCGAGGCTGTCGAGCGTGAACGCCCCCGCCACCTGCAGCGGCTCGCCGCTGGCCAGGTACGCCTCGAGGTCGTCCGCGGTGGGGCGGCCGAAGTGGACGGTGGTGCTGCTGTGGTCGGCGGCCTGGGCGACGACCTCGCCGTCGCGCAGGCGCAGGACGCTGTGCCCGGTGAGCAGGTCGGCGCTGCGTCCCGCCATCGCCCGCCAGCGCTCGCGCGCCACCTCGACCGTCCCCGGTTTGCCCTGCAACTGCCCGTCGACGAGCAGCATCGAGTCGCAGCCCACGACGAGGGTGTCGTCGCCGAGGCTGTCCCGGACCAGGCCGGGCACCACGTCCGCCGCCTTCGCGCGGGCCAGTTCGGTGACCACCACCGCGGGCGGTGCCCCGGGACCGAGTGCGGCGGCGAGCGCATCCTCGTCCACCGCGGACACCCGCACGATGGGCGCGACGCCGGCCGACCGCAGCACGGACAACCGGGCCGGGGACGCCGACGCGAGCACCAGCCTCGCCATGATCAGCCCAGGTTCGGGTACGAGTACGGCGAGAACGGCGCCGTCCGGCGGTGCATCCGGGTGGGGTCGCCCCACGTCTCGCGCGGGCGGTCGTCCACTGCCGGGGCGGCGGACCCGGAGGCCGCGGCGAGCACCGCCACCAGCGCGGCGATCTCGACGTCCGAGGGCCGGCCCTTGACGATCCGGATCGCCGCAGCCGCCTCGGGGGCGGCGGTCTCGGCCGCCGGCGCCGCCGCCGGGGCCTCGTCGGCCGCCGCGACCTCGGTCACCTCGGTGTCGATGATGGTTTTCTCCTCAGCTACCGCAGTCACAACACACCTCCCGGGAGGCTACCGGAGCCGGTGGGCAGGACGCGGGAGCGGGATCGCTGCGCGTTCGAAGTCATGTCGTCCCTCTCGTGGGGTCGTGGCCCGGCCGGCTCGGAAGGACCGAGCCGGCCGGGATGGTCTCGGCCGTGCGGCCGTCAGAGGGGGATGTTCCCGTGCTTCTTCGGCGGAAGCGTGACCATCTTGCGCTCGAGCAGCCGCAGGGCCGCCACGATCTGCCCGCGGGTGTGCGACGGCGGGATGACCGCGTCGACGTAGCCCCGCTCGGCGGCGACGTACGGGTTCACCAGGGTGTCCTCGTACTCGTTCTGCAGCTCGAGGCGCAGCGCGTCGACGTCCTCGCCGTTCTTGGCCGCCTCGAGCAGGCGCTTGCGGTAGACGAAGCCGACGGCACCGGAGGCGCCCATGACGGCGATCTGCGCGGTCGGCCAGGCCAGGTTGACGTCCGCGCCCATGTGCTTCGAGCCCATCACGTCGTACGCGCCGCCGTAGGCCTTGCGGGTGATGACGGTGATCTTGCCGACAGTGGCCTCGCCGTACGCGTACAGCAGCTTGGCGCCGCGGCGGATGATGCCGTTGTACTCCTGCTCGGTGCCCGGCAGGAAGCCCGGCACGTCGACGAGCGTGACGATCGGGACGTTGAACGCGTCACAGGTGCGCACGAAGCGCGCGGCCTTCTCCGACGCGTCGATGTCCAGGCAGCCGGCGAACTGGGTCGGCTGGTTGGCGACGATGCCGACGGACCGGCCGTCGACGCGGCCGAAGCCGACGATGATGTTCTGGGCGCGCTCGGCCTGGACCTCGAGGAACTCGTCGTCGTCGAGGAGGCGACGGATCACCTCGTGCATGTCGTACGGCTGGTTCGCCGAGTCCGGGATCAGGGTGTCGAGCTCGAGATCCTCCTCGGTCAGCGACTCCTCGATCGACCCGAGGATCGGGTCGGTCGGCTCGGTGCGGGGCGCGGCGGCCTGGTTGTTGCTCGGCAGGTAGGACAGCAGGTCCTTGACGTAGTCCAGGGCGTCCTGCTCGCCGTCGGCGACGTAGTGCGCCACACCGGACTTGACCATGTGGGTGTGCGCGCCGCCGAGGTCCTCCATGGTGACGTCCTCACCGGTGACGGTCTTGATGACGTCGGGACCGGTGACGAACATCTGGCTGGTCTGGTCGACCATCACCACGAAGTCGGTCAGGGCGGGGGAGTAGACGTGTCCACCGGCGGCCGGGCCCATGATCAGCGAGATCTGCGGGATCACCCCGGAGGCCTGCACGTTGCGGTGGAAGATCTCGCCGTAGAGGCCGAGCGAGACGACACCCTCCTGGATGCGCGCGCCCGCCCCCTCGTTGATGCCGATCAGCGGGCGGCCGGTCTTGAGCGCCAGGTCCATGACCTTGACGATCTTCTCGCCGTAGACCTCGCCGAGGCTGCCGCCGAACACGGTCGCGTCCTGCGAGAACACGCACACGTCGCGGCCGTCGATGGTGCCGTAGCCGGTCACGACGCCGTCGCCGACCGGGCGGTTCTCGGCCAGGCCGAAGTTGGTGCTGCGGTGCCGGGCGAGCTGGTCGAGCTCGACGAACGAGCCCTCGTCGAGCAGCGCTTCGATGCGCTCGCGGGCGGTCAGCTTGCCCTTCGCGTGCACCTTCTCGACGGCGGCCTCACCGCTCGGGGCCTGAGCCTGAGCCTGGCGATTGCGCAGGTCTGCCAGCTTGCCGGCAGTCGTGTGGATATCGGGCGTACTCGCCGCCTCGGGCGCGGACGGCTCCTGGACAGTGGTCATGGCCCATGAGCTTAGCGAGCGTCAGTCAGCGATCGCGCACCGAGGCCCCGCTTGTGTTGAATCATTGAACTGAAGCTACCGGCGAGTACGTTTCGCTGCCCATCCTAGGCTGTGCGGATGCCCACCGAACCCGAACCGCAGCGCCCGCCCGTCGACCCCGCGCCCGTGCGGCGCGAGCTGGATGCCGCCCGGCTGCGCGCCGCGCTCGTGCGTGGCGCCGACCCCGACGCGTTCTACCGGCGCCTCGACGTCGTCACCGAGACCGCCTCGACCAACGCCGACCTGCTCGCGGCCGCCCGCGAACCCGGAGCCGACCGCCGCGTCCTGCTCGCCGAGTTCCAGCACGGCGGCCGGGGCCGGCACTCGCGTGGATGGACCGGTGTTCCCCGCGCCCAGGTGATCGTCTCGGTGCTGCTGCGCATGCCCGGCATCGACCTCGCCGACCTGGGCTGGCTGCCGCTGCTGGCCGGCATCGCCACCGTCGACGCGATCCGCTCGGTCACCGGAGTGGACGCCGAACTGAAGTGGCCCAACGACGTGCTCGTCGAGGGCCGCAAGGTGGCCGGCATCCTCGCCGAGGTCGCCGGTACCCACCCCGAGCCCGCCGTGGTGGTGGGCATCGGCCTCAACGTCTCGCTCACCGAGGACGAGCTGCCGGTCCCCACCGCGACGTCGCTCGCGCTCGCCGGGGCGACCGAACTCGATCGCACCGCACTCGCCGAGGCCCTGCTGCGCGAACTCGGCCGCCGGTGGGAGCAGTGGTACGTCGCGGGCTGGGACGTCGCCGGGCTGGCCGCTGCCTACCGCGACCGGTGCGGCACGCTCGGCCGCCGGGTGCGGGCGGTCCTGCCGGGCGACACGGAACTGCACGGCGTCGCGGTCGACATCGACGAGCAGGGCCGCATCGTCATCACCCCGGACGACGGTGGCGAGCCGATCGCGGTGTCGGCCGGGGACATCACCCACCTGCGCCCGGTGCCCTGACCCGGCACGGGCGCCCGGCGCTGCGGCTGTGCCATCGTGTCCGGCATGGGATACCCGGAGGACGCCCTCGCCCCCGAGGAACGGCTGCTGCTGCACCGGCACCCGCACTGGAAGATGCTCATCGTGCCGGCGGCGATCTTCCTGGTCGCCACCGCGCTCGCGGGATTCCTGCTCGGCCTGAGCCAGGCCCGGCTCGACGGCTCCACCGCGAGCACGCTGGCGATCGTGCTCGCGGTGCTGTGGGCGGCGATCGTCGCGTGGCAGTGCCTGGCGCCGCTCGTGAGCTGGCTGTCGACCCACTTCATCGTCACCGACCGGCGGGTGCTCGTCCGGCAGGGCGTGCTCACCCACTCCGGCATCGACATCCCGATGGGCCGCATCAGCAACGTGCAGTTCCGGCACGGCCTGCTGGACCGGATCCTGCGCACCGGCACCCTCGTCATCGTCTCCGCGGCCGACGATCCGCTCGAGTTCGACGACATCCCCGACGTGCAGCGCGTGCATGCCCTGCTGTACCAGCAGGCGTTCCACGCCGACCCGGCGCGGGACCGGGAACCCCGACCCGACGGGCCGAGTCGCAAAGCCTGGTAACGCGCCGGACGGCCGGTGCCGATCCGTACGCTGGATCCGTGACCGCAGTCCTGCTCGCCGAAGACGACGAAGCCATCGCCGCGCCCCTGTCCCGGGCGCTGGGCCGGGAGGGATACGACGTCACCGTCGAACAGACCGGTCCCGCCGCGCTCGAACGGGCCCTGTCCGGTGACTACGAACTGCTCATCCTCGACCTCGGGCTGCCCGGCATCGACGGCCTCGAGGTGTGCCGGCAGATCCGGGCCCACCGCTCCGACCTCGCCGTCCTGATGCTCACCGCCCGTACCGACGAGGTCGACTTCGTCGTCGGCCTCGATGCCGGCGCCGACGACTACGTCGGCAAGCCCTTCCGGCTCGCCGAACTCATGGCCCGGGTCCGGGCGCTGCTGCGCCGCCGTGGCGGCGGCGAGCCCGAGGACATCGTCGAGGTCGCGGGCATCCGGCTCGAGCGGGCGGCCCGGCGCGTGCTCGTCGACGGCTCCGAGGTCACCCTCGCCAACAAGGAGTACGAACTGTTGCGGGTGCTGCTCGAGCACGCCGGCCAGGTGGTCTCGCGGGACGTGATCCTGCAGGAGGTGTGGGGCGACGCCGACCTGCGCGGGTCCAAGACTCTCGACATGCACATGTCCTGGCTGCGCCGCAAGATCGGTGACGAGGGCCCGGCCGGGGAGCGGCGCATCGCCACCGTCCGCGGCGTCGGCTTCCGCCTGAACACCGACTGACGGGACCGGAGTGCGCCGCCGAATCCTGTTCGCGGTCCTCGCGGGCTCGCTGCTCGTGGCCCTGCTGCTCGGAGTCCCGCTCGCCTACACCGCCTGGCTGTTCGTCGAGGACACCGCGCGCAGGGACTTGCAGGACCGGCTCGACCGCATGTCCGCGGAGATCATCGCCCAGGAGGGCGCCGACGGCCTGGTCGTCGGCGGCCTCGACACCAGTTCGCTGCGGCTCGTCGTTCCCGACGGCGGCCGCCTCCTCGTCGTCTACCCGACCCCCGAGGACGCCGCGGCCCGCCTCGACATCGGCGCCGCCGCAGTCCCGAACCCCCTGGTCGAGTCCCTGTCGATGGGAACGTCGGGATCCCTGCGGCTCGAGGCGCCGTCCGAGGACATGCGCCTGCTGCAGCGGCAGGTCCTGGTCGGGGTGACGCTGCTGGTGCTGTTGTCCATGGCCGTCGGCGCCGTCGTCGCCGTCGTCACCGCGCGGCGGCTGGCCGACCCTCTGCGCGACGTCGCGGCACGGGCCCGCCGGCTGGCCGAGGGCGACTTCCGGCCCGATCCACGCCGGCACGGCATCCCGGAACTCGACCGCGTCTCGGACGTCCTCGACGCCGCGACCGTGGAGATCGCCGGGCGCCTGCAGCGGGAGCACGCCCTCGTCGGCGACGTCTCGCACCAGCTGCGGTCCCGGCTGACCGCGGTGCGGCTGCGCCTCGACGAGCTGTCCACCCACGCCGACCCGGCCGTCGTCGAGGAGGCGGAGGAGGCGATGCGCCAGGTGGACCGGCTCACCACCGCCATCGACGAGCTGGTCCGCGCGTCCCGTAACAGCGGCTCCGAGCTGCGCACCGAGGTGTCCGTCGTGGGGGAGCTGGCGGGGGTGATCGCGGACTGGCGGGGGCCCTACAAGGAGGCGGGCCGGGAACTGCTGCTGAGCGGGGATCCGTCGCTGCGCAGCCGCGTGACCGGATCCCGGCTGCGCGAGGCCGTCGCGGTGCTGGTCGACAACGCCCTCATGCACGGCGGTGGAACGTGCACGGTGTCCGTGCGGCGGGTATCGACCCACGGCGGCGGATCGACCGTGTGCGTGGAGGTGACCGACGAGGGTGACGGCGTCAGCGACGAGCTGGCCCCGCACATCTTCGACCGCGGCTTCTCGGGTACCGGCTCGACCGGGGTGGGCCTCGCGCTCGCCCGTGCCCTGACCGAGGCCGACGGCGGGCGCCTCGAACTGCAACGCCGGCGGCCCGCCCTGTTCGCCCTGTTCCTCGGCTCGACCCGCGACGAGTCCGCCCCCGCGGGGATCCGGGAACCACGCTGACACGCGGCGGCGGGGACCGGATTCGGCTGACCCGCGGCGGCGGGGACCGGATTCGGCTGACCCGCGGCGGCGGGGACCGGACTCAGGAGTGTCCCAGGCCTTCCTCGGCGAGTTCCTCGTGCTCGGGAATGTCGTCTCCGCCGGGGTTCATCTCCTCCGGGAACACGAAACGGCGGAAGCACCAGAACCGGAAGATCATCTGCAGCAGATTGCCGATGAGATAGGCGCTGACGAAGTCGGCGATGTTCTCCATGGTGAGGCTGACGTTCGGCACCCGCAGGTCGAACACGTAGCTCGAGATCCACAACGGGATGAAGCTGAGGACCACGCCGATGCCGCTGACGGCGAAGAACAGCAGCGCCTCGTGGTGCCGCTCCCGGCCGCCCCGGTTCTTGAACGACCACTCCCGGTTGAGGACGTACGAGCAGATCACGGCGATCACCCCGGCGATGACCTTGGCGGTCACCGGCTTCTCCTCGAGCACCGTGAGCTTGAGGGTGTAGAAGATGACCGAGTCGACGACGAAGGTGGTGCCGCCGACGATCGCGAACTTGATCAACTCGTGGTGCCGCAGCAACAGGCCCCGCAGAGGCTCGGGGACTCGGTTCACGGCAGCATCGACGAAAGACACCCGGACGAGTCTACGAAACCGGGATCCGAACACACGAACCCGCGGGCGGTTTATCAGCTTTACCACAGGAACGACGGGGTGTCGCGCGGGAGCGCGGCGCCGCGCCCGCCGCCCGCTGTGACACCATGGTGAGCCGTGACCGCTACACCCCCGGACTCGGCCGCCGCGACTCCCGCCTCCGCGGCCGGCGACGCCCCTTCGCACCCTCCCCGCACGCTGCCCACCGGTATGCCGGTCGTCGCGATGGTCGGCGGCGGCCAGCTCGCCCGGATGACCCACCAGGCCGCGATCGCGCTCGGCCAGACCCTGCGGGTGCTGGCCGCGAGCCCGGACGATCCGGCCGCGCGGGTCAGCCCCGACGTGGTGCTCGGCAGCCACACCGATCTCGACGCGTTGCGCAGTGCCGCGACCGGCGTCCACGCCTTGACCTTCGACCACGAGCACGTGCCCACCGAGCATCTCGAGGTGCTCCAGCGTGAGGGCGTCAGCGTGCAGCCGCCGCCGCAGGCCCTGATCTACGCGCAGGACAAGCTCGCGATGCGCCGGCGCCTCGCGGAGCTCGGTGCCCCGGTGCCGCCGTTCACCGAGCTCACCTCGGTCGACGACCTCACCGCGTTCGGCGACGAGCACGGGTGGCCCGTCGTGATCAAGTCGGCGCGCGGCGGCTACGACGGTCGCGGTGTGTGGATCACCGACGACGTGGACGAGGCGCAGCGGATCGTCGCCGAGCAGCTCGCGGCCGGGGTGCCGCTCATCGCCGAGGAGAAGGTCTCGTGGCGGCGGGAGCTGTCCGCGATGGTCGCGCGCTCGCCGTTCGGGCAGGGCGCGAGCTGGCCCGTGGTCGAGACCGTGCAGTTGAACGGGCAGTGCGCCGTCGTCATCGCGCCCGCCCCGAACCTGCGGGCCGACATCGAGGCCGGCGCCGAGCAGCTGGCCCTGCGCATCGCCGCCGAGCTCGGTGTGGTCGGAGTCATGGCGGTCGAACTGTTCGAGACCGAGACCGGCGAGCTGATCGTCAACGAGCTCGCGATGCGGCCGCACAACTCCGGGCACTGGGGCATGGACGGCGCCCGCACCGGGCAGTTCGAGCAGCACCTGCGCGCGGTGCTGGACTACCCGCTCGGCGACACGTCACCGATCGCCCCGGTGACGGTGATGGCGAACGTCCTCGGCGCCCCCGAGGCGCCCGCGATGAGCATGGACGAGCGGCTGCACCACCTGTTCGCCCGGATGCCCGACGTGCGTGTGCACCTCTACGGCAAGGGCGAGCGCAAGGACCGCAAGATCGGGCACGTCAACGTGCTCGGGGACGCGTCCGGGTCGATCGACGACCCGCAGTACGTGGCGGCGGTGCGCGAACGCGCGGAACGCGCGGCGCACTGGCTCTCGCACGGAGTGTGGACCGACGGATGGGATTCTCACGGTGACTGACGGAGCACAGGTCGGCCTGATCATGGGCAGCGACTCGGACTGGCCGACGATGGAGGCCGCCGCCGAGGCGCTCGTCGAGTTCGGCATCCGCTTCGAGGTGGGGGTCGTCTCGGCCCACCGCACCCCGCAGCGCATGCTCGACTACGCCCGCGACGCCGCCGGACGCGGCATCAAGGTGATCATCGCCGGCGCCGGCGGTGCCGCCCACCTTCCGGGCATGGTCGCCTCCGCGACCCCGCTCCCGGTGATCGGCGTGCCCGTCCCCCTGAAGTACCTCGACGGCATGGACTCGCTGCTGTCGATCGTGCAGATGCCTGCCGGGGTGCCTGTCGCGACCGTCTCCATCGGCGGCGCCCGCAACGCCGGCCTGCTCGCCGCCCGTATCCTCGGCGCGGCCGACCCCGCGCTGCGGGGCCGGATGGAGCAGTTCCAGGCGGGCCTCGAGCAGATGGTGCTCGAGAAGGACGACGCGTTGCGGCGGAAGCTGCTGGGCTGACGGCCGCGCCGTGCCCGCCCCCACTCGCCTCGAGCGGTGGTACCGGTGGAGCGGCACCCACACCGGCGCCATCGACGCGGTCCTGGCCGCTCTGCTGACCGCCTTCGGGTTGCTCGTCGTCGCCACCTCCGAGCCCGGCTGGTGGGACGCGGTCCTCGTGCTCGTCCTGAGCGTGCCGCTGGCGTGGCGGCGCACCCGGGTGGTGCCGGCCACGGCCGTGGTCGCCGCCGCCGCGTTCGTGCACCTGGCGACCGTGCCGACGGTCAGCCCCGTCGCCCCGGTGGCCGCCCCGGCGGCGGTCTACGCCCTCGCCGCCTACGGCCCGCGGTGGGCGAGCACCCTCGGCCTCGCCGCGGCGGTCGCCGGCGGTGCCCTCGCGGGCATCCGCTACCTCGGGAACATCGAAGACCGCTCCGCCCTCGGCATGGCCGTGTCCGCGGTGTTCGTGGTCGTATTCCTCGCCGGGGCATGGGCGTTCGGGCGTATCCGGAATCTGCGCCTGGAGGAGATGGCGAACCTCAGCGAGCGCAACCGCCTTCTCGAACTCGAACGGGAGAAGGAGACCGAGCTCGCCGCGCTCGGCGAGCGCACCCGCATCGCCCGGGAGATGCACGACATCGTCGCGCATTCGCTGACCGTCGTGATCGCCCAGGCCGACGGTGGCCGGTACGCCGCCCCGCAGCACCCCGAGGAGGCCGTGTCCGCGCTGACGGCCATCGCCGACACCGGCCGGCGCGCGTTGAGCGACATGCGCTCGCTGCTGGCAGTTCTGCGCGAGGACGGACCCCGCGAGTTCCGCGTCGCACCCGGGCCGGACGACCTCGACGAGCTGATCGCCGATCTGCGGGGCGGCGGGCTCGACGTCGAGTTCACGGTCACCGGTCCGCGGCGCGACCTGTCCGCGGGCACGGGCCTGACCGTGTACCGCATCGCGCAGGAGGCGCTGACCAACGTGCTGCGGCACGCCGGCCCCCGCGCCCACGCCCGTGTCCGCCTCGCGTGGCTGCCCGAACGCGTGGAGGTGGAGATCGTCGACAACGGTCGCGGCGCGGCGGCCCTCGTCGAGCCCCGCCCGGGCGGGCAGGGACTGATCGGCATGGCGGAACGCGCCCGGCTGCACGGCGGCGCCGTGTCCGCCGGTCCGGCGCCGGGCGGCGGCTACCGTGTCCATGCGCTGCTTCCGTACCACTGAGAGGAGAGAGACCGTGCCGGAGTCGGGCCCGGAGCCGAGACCCGTCCGGGTCGGTCTCGTCGACGATCAGCACCTCGTGCGGGCCGGCTTCCGGATGGTGCTCGACTCGCAACCGGACCTGACGGTGGTCGCCGAGGCGGCGGACGGGCACGCCGCCCTCGACGCGCTCGCACGGGCCGAGACGGACGTGGTGCTGATGGACGTGCAGATGCCCGGCCTGGACGGGATCGAGACCACCCGCCGGCTGCTCACCCGCCCGCACGCGCCGAAGGTGGTGATGCTCACCACCTTCGACACCGAGGAGTACGTCGTCTCCGCGCTCGGCGCGGGCGCGAGCGGGTTCCTGCTCAAGGACGCGCCGCCGGAGGATCTGCTCGCCGCGGTCCGCACGGTGCACCGCGGCGACGCGGTGATCGCGCCCCGCGCCACCCGCCGGCTGCTGCGGCACGTCGGTCCGCTGCTCGGGGGCGACGGCGCGCCCGATCGTCGTCCGGCCGTGCGGGTTCCGCCGGAGTTGACCCCGCGTGAGCTCGAGGTGCTCGTCGCGATGGCGCACGGCCTCACCAACGCCGAACTCGCCGAACGCTTCGTGCTGTCGGAAGCCACCGTGAAAACGCATGTGGGGAGGGTGCTTTCGAAGACAGCGTCGCGGGACCGCGTGCAGGCGGTGCTGTTCGCGTTCCGTGCGGGACTGGTCCGGCCGGAGGATCTGCTCGGCGCGGCGGACGGACCGTGAACCTGCGGGCGCACGGCTGCGCGGCTCCGGCCGTCCGCCCGTCGTGGTCGCGGCCGGTCATACCACGGTAGGACCCGCGGCGGCCGGAAGATCCGTCCGCGCTCCGATGTGCCGGTGCGGCGCGGTTCCTAGCGTCGACGGCATGGACGACAACGAGGTGGGAACCGCCGCCGTGCGTGCGGAAGAGCTGGTGAAGGTGTACGGCCGGGGCGACGCCGAGGTGCGTGCGCTCGACGGGGTGAGCGTGGCCTTCGAGAAGGGAGCCTTCACGGCGATCATGGGGCCGTCGGGATCCGGGAAGTCCACCCTCATGCACTGTCTCGCCGGGTTGGACACCGCGACCTCGGGGCGGATCTTCCTGGGGGACGACGAGATCAGCGGGGCAGGGGACCGGCGGCTGACCGGACTACGGCGCGACCGCATCGGATTCGTCTTCCAGGCGTTCAACCTGCTGCCCGTGCTCACGGCCGAGGAGAACATGCTGCTGCCGATGCGGCTGGCCGGGCGGCGACCGAGCGACGAATGGCGCGACCACGTCGTCACGCGCCTCGGCCTCGACGGGCGGCTGCGGCACCTGCCGCACGAACTGTCCGGCGGCCAGCAGCAGCGGGTCGCCGTCGCGCGGGCCCTGCTGCCCCAGCCCGATGTGGTCTTCGCCGACGAACCGACCGGGAACCTCGACTCCCGCTCCGGGGCGGAGGTGCTCGGCCTGCTGCGGGCGAGCGTGCGCGAGACCGGTCAGACCGTCGTCATGGTCACCCACGACCCGGTGGCCGCGTCCTACGCCGACCGCGTCGTGCTGCTCGCGGACGGCCGGCCCGCCGGCGAGATCGCCGCGCCCACGCCCGACACCGTCCTCGACACGATGCGTCGCCTCGGCACCGCCGCGCTCCAGGAGGTGCGCTGATGCGGCGGCTGGCGCTCGCCCAGGCCCGGGCACACGCCGGCCGGTACCTCTCCTCGGTTCTCGCCGTCCTCGTCGCGGTCGCCTACGTCGTGACGACTCTCGTCCTCGGAGACACGGTGCGCGCCGGGGTGACCGATTCGCTCGCGGCCCAGTACCGCGGCACCGACGCCGTCGTCACCGCGCCCGAGTCGCCGCCGGCGCCCGTCGAGCGGCCGCAGGATCTCGCGGCCCGGGCGGCCGCGGTGCCCGGCGTGAGCGCCGTCGCGGTGGACCTGACCGCGTCGGTGCGCTACACCGGTCCCGAGGGTGTGCCCTCGTACGCCGACGTCACCTCCGTCGGGGGCGACGAGGCCCTGCGCTGGCAGCGGCTGGCCGACGGCCGATGGCCCGCCGCCGATTCCGAGATCGCGGTCGGTTCGACCACCGGTGTGCCGCTCGGCACGGTCCTGACCGTGACGGATGCCGAGGGCGGCGAGCCCGCGACCGTGACGGTGGTCGGGCAGGTCGATCTGGCCGGAACCCCGCAGGCCGCGGACGCGGCGGTGTTCGGGACCGGAGCGCAGGTCGACCGATGGGCCGGCGGCGCACCGGGGTGGGAACTGCGCCTGGCGGGGGACGGCGCCGTCACCGCCGCCGACCTCGTCGACCGGGTGTCCGAGGCGCTGCCCGGATGGACCGTCCGGACCGGCGCCGAACGGTCCGCCGCAGTGGCCGCGCGCTACTTCGGCGACGCCGACCTGCTGCGCAACGTGCTGCTCGCGTTCGGTGCGATCGCCGTCGTGGTGTCCGCGCTCGTGATCGCCAACACCTTCGCGGTCGTGCTCGCCGCCCGCACCCGGGAACTGGCCCTCATGCGCTGCGTCGGGGTCACCGCCGCACAGGTACGGCGCAGTGTCCTGCTCGAGGCGCTGCTCGTCGGCGCCGTGGCCTCGGTTGCGGGCGTCCTCGCCGGAATCGGGCTCGCCGCGGCGGTGGTCGCGGCGGCCCGGGCGTGGGACGCACCGCTGCCCATCGGGTCGCTCGCCGTCGGGCCCCTCACCGTCGTCGTGGGCCTGCTCGTCGGCATCGTCGTGACGGTCCTGGCCGCCACCGGTCCCGGACGGGCCGCCACCCGCGTCGCGCCGCTGGCCGCGCTCCATCCGATGGAGAGCACGCCGGAGCCGGCACGGTCGTCCTGGTTGCGCCGCATCGTCGCGACGGTCGGCCTCGTCGCCGGGGCCCTGCTGCTGACCGCGGGCGTCCTGGGAGTCAACGTCCTCGTCGCGTGTGCGGGCGGGCTGCTCGCATTCGTCGGATTCCTCGCCGCGACCCGGCGCATCGTCCCGGCGGTCGTGCAGGGGGCGGGGCGTGCCCTGGCGCGGATCGGCGGGCCCGTGGGCGAGCTCGCCGCCGGCAACGCCGGCCGCAATCCGCGCCGCACCGCCGCCACGGCAACCGCGCTGATCCTCGGCGTCACCCTCACCGCGACGATCGTCGTGGGCGTGGCCACGGTGAAGGCGAGCGCGCCCGCGGCCATCGACGGCCAGTTCCCCGTCGACGTGACCGTCACGGCCGCCGGCGACGAGGGCCTTCCGGCGGGCCTCGGCGAACGCCTGCACACGATCGACGGGGTCGCGGAGACCGCGGACCTGCAGGCGGTCACCCTCGCCGTCGGCGGAGTGGACCTGCGCGTGCTCGGCGTGGATCGGGTCGACGTCGGCCGCACCCTGCGCACCGACATCACGCTGCCGGGACCGGGGGAGATCGCCCTGTCGCCCGACGAGCGTGCCGGACGCGGCGTGTCCGCGGGTTCCCGGCTCGACGTCTCCGGAGAGCGGGGGCGTCGGACCCTCACCGTGGTCGACGGCACCGAGGGCGCCCCGGCCCTCGTCGACGACGCCGACCTGCCCGCGCTGACCGGGGCGACGCGCACCGAGGCGGTGTGGCTGCGGCTGGCCGACATCGACGACGACGCGGCGATCGCCGCCGCGCAGCGCGCCGTCACGAGCGCCGCGGCCGAGGCCGCCCCGGGCAGCGAGGTCGGCGGCGCCGTCGCGATGCGCCGCACCATCGAGCAGGTGCTCGACACGATGCTGCTCGTGGTGGGCGGCCTCCTGTCGGTCGCCGTGCTCATCGCCCTGATCGGCGTCGGCAACACCATGGCCCTGTCGGTGCTCGAGCGGCGCCGGGAAACGGGACTGCTGCGGGCCGTCGGGCTCGGCCGCGGCGGCATCCGGTCGCTGCTCGTGCAGGAGGCGCTGCTCGTGGCAGGGGTGGCCTCGGGCCTCGGCGTCGCGCTCGGACTGATCCTCGGTGTCGCCGGGACCGCGTCGGTGTTCGGCGTGGACAAGCTCGTCCTGCCGTCGGTGCCGTGGCTGCAGCTGCTGGGGATCGTCGTCGCCGGCGGCGTGGCCGGTGTGGTCGCGGCGCTGCTTCCGGCGCGGCGCGCGGCGGCGGTGTCGCCGGTGGAGGCACTGTCGGCCGGATAGGCTCGGGCCCGTGAGCCCCCGCGACGCGCGTGCCGACCTGCAACGGTCGCGCGCGTCGCGGGGCGACGCGCAGGCCCGGGCGGTGACGGCCCTGGCCCTGCTGTGGGCTCGGGGATGGGGCGGCCGCGTCGGCTTCGACGACGAGTTCGGCCTCTACGTGTGCACCGGGATGCGCGGCGGCTACGCCCGCTCGGGCACGACGATCGGCGGGGTGTTCCTCACCGGCCGGCCACCGTCGCGCCGGATCCTGCGGCACGAGGCGGTCCACGCCGATCAGTGGGCGCGGTACGGGGCCGGATTCGCCGTCCGCTACGTGTGGGAGGAGCTACGCCACCCGGGTGCCCGCAACCGATTCGAGATCGAGGCCGGCCTCGCCGACGGCGGCTACGTCGCCTGAGCCTGCCGCGCGTCAGCCGTTCAGCCGGGCGGTGACCTTCTCGCTCTCGACCCGTCGGTCGGTGGCGGCGGGATCCGGGTTGCTCACCTGCACCAGCGACGCGCCGACGGCGAGGACGGCGAGCAGGCCGTCGATCAGCGCCTGCGGGGTGCCCCAGTCGCGGCTCGACAGCACCCGGTCCGCGCCGGTGATGCCGGCGGCCGCGGCCGCGTCCCGGGCCGCCGCGATCACTTCGCCGGCCGTCCGTCCGTCGAGCACCGGTCCGCCGTCCCCGGCGGAGCGGAACTGGTCACCGTGCACCCGCACGTGCGTCGCGTAGTCGGTGACCCCCACCGGCAGGTCCGGCACGGGCCGGCCGAACGCGTCGAGCGAGAGGACGGCGACCTCGGCGACGTCCGCGACATCGTCGAGACGGTCCGCGCTGACCAGCGCGAGGTCCGCGTCGTCGGGTTCGAGCACCACCTCGGCGCCGGCCCACCATGCGCCGAGCAGGACCGCGGCACTCTGCCAGTGAGCCGGGAGCAGGACGGCCACCCGGCCGCCGGGCAGCAGACCGAACTCGTCGCGCACCATGTTCGCCGTCTTGGCGGCCCAGTTCGCCAGGGTGACCGCGGACAGCTCGATCCGGGCGCCGGACGCGTCGTCGTACCACGTGATGCGGGGGCCGGCCGGGTCGGCGGCCAGGATCGGATCGAGCAGGGTGTCGGTCAGGGTGGTCACAGCTTCCTCGTTCCTCAGTTCACGCAGCGGGGGCCGGCGGAGCCGGCGTCGATCGGCGGGGCGGCCGGGACGGACGTCGGGGTGGCCCCGGCGCTCACGAGATCCGATCCGGAGGCCACGGAGGTGACGTTCGCATCCGTGCCCGGCCCCGCGTAGTCCGCGGTGAGCACCACCCGCACCGTGTCGGCGTCGAGCGACGGGTCGGCGGCGGTGGCCAGGCCGCCGAGCGCCTCCGCGACGGCACGCGCCTGGTCGGACTCGGGGTCGGCGGCGAAGACCGTCGACTCGTCCACCGCGCGGCCGGTGTGGTTGCCGACGCCGCCCTCGACGAAGCCGTCGCCGACGAGCACGGCCGCGACGCGGGAGGCCAGGCCGCCGACACCACCGGCGTTGGCGACGTCCACCGTGATCGTGCCGGCATCGACCTCCGGTGCCGCGCTCGTCGTCGGCTGCGACCCGTCGTCGCCGGAGCCGGGATCGACGAGGTCGGCGACGAAGCGGCGCACCTCCTCCGGATCCACCTGCACCACCGATTCGCCGTAGTCGGTCATCGCGTTGAGGTCCTGGACGGGGATCGTGGAGAACTGCACGGCGCCGCCGGCGAGGTCCTGCATCCGGGTCGCCAGGTCGAGGATGTCCCAGTCGGAGTCCAGGACCACAGACCTCTGCACGGCCGCGCTGAGCTGGTTCAGCTTGGACGGGTTGCTCAGCGTCTTCGCGCTGAGCACCTTCTGTACGAGTGAGGCCATGAACACCTGCTGGCGCACGATTCGGTCCAGGTCGCCGCGCGGCAGGTCGTGGCGCTGCCGGACGAAGCTCAGGGCGTCCGCGCCGTCGAGGGTCTGCTCGCCGGCGGGGAAGTTCGCCCCGGACAGCGGCTCGTCGACGGGGTTGTTCAGGCACACGTCGACGCCGCCGACGGCATCGGTGAGCAGCACGAACCCGAGCAGGCCGACCTCGGCGTAGTGGTCGACGGTGACGCCGGTCAGGTCGGCGACCGACTCGACCAGTGCCTCCCGGCCCGCCTGCGTGGCCGCCTTCTCGGCGGCCGCATCGGACTCGCCGGCCTCGACGAGCCGCAGCCGCTCGGTCTCCTTGGTGGCGCCGAACGCGGCGTTGATCTTCGACATCCCGATGTCGGGCACCTCGACGTAGGTGTCGCGTGGGATGGAGATGGCGGTGGCCGAGGTGCCGTCGAGCGGCACCCGGACCAGGATGATCGTGTCGGTGTTGTTGGCCACTTCCTCGCCGGCCCGCAGCGCGTCGAGTTCGCGCTGGGACAGCGGATTGCCGTGCGCGTCGGTGCGGCTGTCGGTGCCCACCAGGAGGATGTCGAGGGCGCCGTCCCGGCCGTCGCCCAGGGTGAGCCCGCCCACCGTGGCGAGCGACGAGCGCAGCGAATCGATGCCGCGCCATGCGACGCCGGTGACGACCAGGGTGAGCGCCGCGGCGACGCTGACGGCGATCCGCAGCGGGCGGCCGCGGAAGACCCCCGATCCTCCCCCCGCGTCGCGCGCCGGCACTCGGCGTGTGGGCGGCTCTGGCGGCACCTGGCGGTCCTCTCGTCGGGCGTCGGCGGTCGCACCCAGGCTACTGCCGAGACCGCGGCCCTTGTGGCACCCGCCGCGGCGTGCCCGGCTCGTACCGGGTGACAGCCGCGCCGGCTACCGGGTGACAGCCGCCCCCGGCGTGCCAGACTCGTGCCCGTGCAGACCGTTCTCGTCACCGGAGCCCGCGGACAGCTGGGCCGTCACCTGCTCACCCGCGGCGCCGCGGCCGGCCTCCCGATCCGGGGCGTCGGCGCGGAGGAGGCGGACATCACCGATCCGGATGCCGTCGCCGCGCTCGTCGAACCGGGCGCCGTCGTGCTCAACTGCGCCGCCTACACCGCCGTCGACGCGGCCGAGACCCATGTGGAGGACGCCGCCGCGGTCAACGAGTGGGGACCGGCCCATCTGGCCGCCGCGTGCGCCGCCGCCGGAGCGCACCTGATCCACGTGTCCACCGACTACGTGTTCGCCGGCGACGGGGACCGCCCGTACCGGGTCGGCGATCCGACCGGGCCCCGCACCGTCTACGGCCGGACCAAGCTCGCGGGGGAGCGCGCGGTGCTCGACCGGTTGCCGACCGCCCACGTGGTGCGCACCGCGTGGCTCTACACCGGCGAGGGCAACGACTTCGTCGCGACGATGCTGCGGCTCGAACGCGAACGCGACACCGTGCGCGTCGTCGACGATCAGGTCGGCTGCCCCACCTACGCCGCCGATCTCGCCGACGGCCTCCTCGAACTCGCCACCCGCGCCGGTGCGGTGCCCGGCGGGGTCCTGCACGCGACAAACTCCGGGCAGGCCAGCTGGTTCGACCTCGCCCGTGCGGTGTTCGCCGAGGCGGGTGCCGACCCGGGCCGCGTGCAGCCCTGCGGCAGCGACGAGTTCGTGCGGCCCGCGCCCCGCCCGGCGTACTCCGTCCTCGACGGCAGCGCGTGGGCCGCGGCCGGGCTGACGCCGCTCCGGCCGTGGCGGCCCGCGCTGCACGCCGCGATCGGCGCTCTGCGGGCCAGGGCGTGATTCGGCGGGACCGCGCCCGGCGGCTAAGGTGACGGCGTGAGTTCGAAGCTGACCGTGGTGACGGTGACCTACTCGCCCGGTGAGCATCTGGAGCACTTCCTGACCTCGCTGACCGGCGCGACGAACCTGCCCACCCAGGTGATCCTGGCGGACAACGGGTCCACCGACGGCGCCCCCGAAGACGCCGCGGCCCGGCACCCGAACGTGCGGCTGCTGCACACCGGCGGCAACATCGGCTACGGCGGGGCCGTCAACCGGGCCGTCGCGGAGGTCGATCCGGCGGAGGAGTTCGTCGTCGTCGCCAATCCCGATGTGCGCTGGGGACCCGGGTCGCTGGACCGGCTGCTCGAGGCGGCGCGTCGCTGGCCGCGCGCGGCGTCCCTCGGCCCGCTGATCTACGAACCCGACGGCACCGTCTATCCGTCGGCGCGCTCGGTGCCCGGGCTGGTCTCCGGCGCCGGGCACGCGCTGCTCGGCACGGTGTGGCCGAAGAACCCGTGGACGCAGCGGTACCGGCAGGAGAACGAGACCGTGTCCGAACGCCCGGTGGGCTGGCTGTCCGGGTCGTGCCTGCTGGTGCGGCGGGCGGCGTTCGACGCGGTCGACGGCTTCGACTCGCGCTACTTCATGTACATGGAGGACGTCGATCTCGGCGACCGGTTCGGCCGGGCGGGCTGGCTCAACGTGTACGTGCCCTCGGCAGAGGTCACCCACGCGAAGGGGCACGCCGCAGGACGGCATCCCGAACTCATGCTGCCGGCCCACCACGACAGCGCGTACCGGTTCCAGGCGGACCGGCACCCGCATCCGTGGCAGGCGCCGCTGCGGTGGGCGCTGCGGGCCGGGCTCGCCGCCCGGTCGAGGATGTCGGTGGCCGCGGCGGCGCGCGAACGGGCGCGGGCGGCCGAGGCGGGCACCACCACGGAACAGGGGACACGATGACGAACGATGCTGCGCCGCACACCGATGCGGTGATCCTGGTGGGCGGGCAGGGGACCCGGCTGCGGCCGCTGACCCTGTCCGCGCCGAAGCCGATGCTGCCCACCGCCGGCGTGCCGTTCCTGACGCACCTGCTCACGCGCATCCGTGCGGCCGGCATCAAGCACGTGGTGCTCGGAACATCCTTCAAGGCGGAGGTGTTCGAGGACTACTTCGGTGACGGCTCGGAACTGGGTCTCGAGATCGAGTACGTCACCGAGGCGGAGCCGCTGGGCACCGGCGGCGGCATCCGCAACGTGCTGCCCAGGCTGCGCGCCGACAACGTCATGGTCTTCAACGGTGACGTCCTCGGCGGCACGGATCTCGGTGCGGTGCTCGACACGCACCTGCGCACCGACGCCGACGTGACGCTGCACCTGGTGCGCGTGGGCGACCCCCGCGCGTTCGGGTGCGTGCCCACCGACGAGGAGGGCCGGGTCACCGCGTTCCTGGAGAAGACGCAGGATCCGCCGACGGACCAGATCAACGCCGGCTGTTACGTCTTCAAGCGCGAGATCATCGAGTCGATCCCCGAGGGTCGTCCGGTCTCCGTGGAACGTGAGGTCTTTCCGTCCCTGCTGGCGGAGGGCAAGCGCGTGTACGGGCACGTCGACGCCGCCTACTGGCGGGACATGGGCACGCCGGAGGACTTCGTGCGCGGCTCGGCAGACCTGGTGCGCGGCATCGCACCGTCGCCCGCGCTCGGTGGGCAGCGCGGCGAATCCCTCGTCCACCCCGGTGCCTCCGTCGCGCCCGGTGCCCTGCTGATCGGCGGCACCGTCGTCGGCCGCGGCGCCGAGATCGGCGCCGGCGCACGCCTGGACGGCGCGGTGATCTTCGACGGCGCGAGGGTGGAGGCCGGTGCGGTGATCGAGCGGTCCATCATCGGATTCGGGGTCCGGGTCGGTCCCCGCGCCCTGATCCGCGACGGGGTGATCGGCGACGGCGCCGACATCGGGGCGCGCTGCGAGCTGCTGCGCGGCGCCCGGGTCTGGCCCGGTGTGCAGATCCCCGACGGGGGGATCCGTTTCAGCACCGACGTGTGAGCACGGGGGGTCCACGAATGAAGTTCGAACGGTATGTGGCGCTGGGTGATTCGTTCACCGAAGGCGTCGGGGACCCGGATCCGGCCCGGCCCAACGGGTTGCGTGGCTGGGCGGACCTCGTCGCCGAGGAGCTCGCCCGCGACAACCCCGGGTTCGGGTATGCGAACCTCGCCGTGCGCGGACGGCTGCTGCGCCCGATCCTCGACGAGCAGCTCGACGCGGCGATCGCGATGCGACCCGACCTGGTGACGATCTACGCCGGTGGCAACAACCTCATGCGCCCGAAGCTTGACCTCGACGCGTTGGCGGCCGAGTACGACGACGCCATCGGCAAGCTTGCCGCCACGGGTGCACGGGTGCTCGTGTGGACGGCCTACGACGGCAGCTGGGCGCCGGTGTTCGGGGTGCTGCGCGGCCGCTGGGCCGTCTACAACGAGCTGGTCCGGGCGATCGCCGACCGCCATGGTGCGGCGATCGTCGACTTCTGGCGGTTCGACGAGTACCGCGACCTGCGGATGTGGGATTTCGACCGGCTCCATATGTCGCCGGCCGGGCACCGGAACATGGCGATCCGCGTGCTCGATCTCCTCGGTGTGTCGCACACGCTCACCCCGG
This sequence comes from Rhodococcus sp. M8, assembly GCF_015654185.1. Classification (NCBI taxonomy): domain Bacteria; kingdom Bacillati; phylum Actinomycetota; class Actinomycetes; order Mycobacteriales; family Nocardiaceae; genus Rhodococcus; species Rhodococcus sp. M8. Next base: position 1,545,804 of record NZ_CP064065.1, on the reverse strand, counting down.
CCGAGTTCGATGCCGCGCCGGTGGTCTCGGCGGCCAAGCGGGCCGAGGACCGCCGGTGGGCACGCGAATTCCTGATTCCCTGGGTCGGGCGGCGCCTGCGCGGCACCTCCTCGGGCGACGGCATCGAACCGAAACGCCCCACGCTGCAACCGGTCTAACGGCCCGCCCCGGTGCGTACGGCGGCGAGGCCGAGCAGGTGCCCGAGGGTGTCGTGCTCGGCCTCCGGCGGCAGCGCGTCGACCGGCCACCAGCGCAGGTCGGTCGATTCCGCGCTGCGGACGGGCACGGCCCCGGGCGGCGCGACGACGAGGAACCGCAGGTCCAGGTGCCGGGTCGGGCGGCCCAGCGAGCAGGTGATCGGATGGGTGTGCGCCGAGAGCAGTTCCGGATCGATGACCAGGTTCTCGATGCCGGACTCCTCGGTCGCCTCCCGCAGCGCCGCCCCGACGACCGTCTCGTCGGATTCCTCGCAGTGCCCGCCGAGCTGGATCCACCGCCCCACCCGGGGATGCAGGGTGAGCAGCACGTGCCGGCGGTCGGCGTCGAGCACGAGCGACGACGCCGTGACGTGCCCGGGCACGTGCCTGCGGAGGCACCCCTCGGGCGCGGCGTCGAGGAACGCGAGCATGGTGTGCCGCAGCGACTCCGCGTCCACCGAGTCGGTCCGCCAGTTCTGCAGCCGGTCGACGGCCGAGGCGTGCAGCGTGGACGCGGTCACCTCAAAGCTCCAGCAGCAGGTCGCCGGCCGCGGGGGCGACGCGCGGCGTCGCCGGCTCGAGGGGGTGCCCGACCGCGATCGCGCCGAGCGGCGACCAGTCCCCGGGCAGGCCGAGTTCACGCCGCACGACGTCCGGGGCGAAGATCGTCGACCCGATCCAGCAGCTGCCGAGCCCGCGCACGGCGAGCGAGACCAGCAAGCCCTGCACGGCAGCGCCGGCGGCGACGGTGAACATCGTGGCCTCGGCGGCGGTGCGGCGGGCGTCGGGGTAGCTGTGCGCGCCGTCGGGAACCCAGAACGGGATCACCATTTCGGGGGCGCCGTAGAGGAGGGCGCCGCGGCCGACCCGGCGGTCGATCGCCGCCGGGTCGAGCCCGTCGCCGGCGAGGTCGGCGGCCCAGCGTTCGCGCATGCGGTCGAGCAGCCGCCGGCGGACCTGCTCGGTGCGGACCCAGACGAACCGCACCGGGTGGGTGTGGTGCGGCGCCGGAGCGGTGAGCGCCTCGGCGACCGCGTCCCGCAGATCCTCGGGATCGACCGGTTCCGAGGAGAATTCGCGCACCGACCGGCGCAACAGCAGCGCCTCACGGCGGCCCTGCTCGAGTGCCTCGGCGGTGCCGAGCCAGAACAGGTCGTCCTCCCCGCCGCGGATCAGTTCCTGTGCGGTGGAACCGTTGTCGGGCAGGTCGAGACCGCGGACCACCGCGACCGGTACCCCGCCCAGCTTGCCCTTGACGAGGTCGCCCGCGGCGGCGATCTCGTCGGCGACGGCGACGGAGGTGACGAACAGCTCGTTGCCCTGTGCGTCCCGGGATCCGGCATATTCGTGCAGGACCGGGATCCCGGCCGCACCGATCGCGGCGTCGGTCTGGCCGACGCGCCAGGCCCGGCCCATCGTGTCGGTGACGACCACCGCGACCGTCACGCCGAGCAGGGTCCCCAGGCGCTCCCGCAGCGCCGCGGCGCTCGCGTCCGGGTCCTCGGGCAGCAGGGCGAGCTCGGACGCGGCGACGTTGGAGCCGTCGATCCCGGAGGCTGCCTGCACGATCCCGAGCCGGTTCTCGGTGATGAGGGTGCGGCCCTTGCGGGCGAGCACGCGTACGGCCTCCTGGTCGACGAGGCGGCGCCGGAGCGTGTCGCGGGCCTCGGGATCGGTGGGGGCGTCGACGATGCGGCCCTCGACCTTGGAGAAGACCTTGCTGGTGACGACGAGGACGTCCCCGTCGGCGAGCCAGGGTGCGGCGGTGGCCACTGCGGCGGCGAGGTCGTCGCCGGGCCGGAACTCGGGCAGGCCCGGCACCGGGAGGATCTCGATCGGCCGCCCGGGGGAGTGGTCGCGCACTCCGGCGGCGGTCCCGGTGGCCGTGTCGGTGGGCATGGTCACGGGGTCACTCCTGCCAGTTCTAATGCGGCGCGAGCCATCTCGGCTGTCGCGTCCGGATCGGTCATGAGCAGCGGCACGCTGCGCACCTCGACGCCGGGCACATCGGCGGTGTCGGTGGAATGGATCAGCCACCCGTCGAGCAGGCCCGCGCCGCTGCGGGCGCCGTAGTGCCGCCCGACGCCCTGGGCGGTCGACTCGACGCCGATCACGTCGAGGCAGGCATCGGCCATGCCGCGCAACGGCTTTCCGTCGATCACCGGCGAGAGGCCGACGATCTTCGCGGACGTGGTGCGCAGAGCGCCGCGCAGGCCGGGGATCGCGAGGAGCGCGCCGATGCTCACCACCGGGTTCGACGGGGCGAGGATCACCACGTCCGCCGATTCGATCGCCGCGAGCACTCCGGGAGCGGGGGCGGCCTTCTCGGCGCCGATGTGCGCGAAGCTGTGCGTGGGGACCTGCGCGCGGTGCCGGACCCACCATTCCTCGAAGTGCACGGCGCGCTGCTCGCCGTCGGCCGGATCGGTGATGACCACGTGGGTCTCGCTGCGGTCGTCGGAGACCGGGAGCAGGGTGACGCCGGGCTTCCACCGGTCGCACAGGGCCTCGGTCACGGCCGAGAGCGGGTATCCGGCGCTCAGCAACTGGGTGCGCAGCAGGTGGGTCGCGATGTCGCGGTCGCCGAGACCGAACCAGTCGGGTGTGGCGCCGTAGGCCGCCAGCTCCTCCTTCGCGTGCCAGGTCTCGTCGGCCCGGCCCCATCCGCGTTCGGTGTCGATCCCGCCGCCGAGGGTGTACATGCACGTGTCCAGGTCGGGGCAGATCCGCAGCCCGTGCATCCAGACGTCGTCGCCGATGTTGACGATCGCGGTGACCCGGTGTGCGGCGTCGGGGTCGAGGTCGCGGCCGGGTTCGATGCCGAGGAGCCGGCGCACGCCGGTGAGAAAACGCGCACCTCCGACGCCGCCGACCAATACAGTCACGTTCACAGGGCAAGCCTAGGCGGTGCGCCGGGTGGGCTGCCGGGGTGCCTGCGCGCCCGGGCGGCGGGTGCGCACCGGCACGGTGGAGAACCCCGGATGGTAAGGCAGCGGCGCCGCTCGGCTTGACCGCGACACGCCCCACGTGTCTAATCACATAAGTGTCATTTCCAGTGAACCGGGGCCGAGATCGGTTGTGGTGAACTGCATTCGAACGCATGTTCGACCGGGGATGGCGCGGAGTGGGCCGGTTTCGACGAGAGTTGCAGCGCTGCAGGTGAGGAGGCGAACGATGGCCGACGAGCGCGAATGGTTCGAGAGCTCTCGGATCGACACTGCAGGCATCGACACTGCAGGCGAGGACGTTCGGGACGACATCGACGGCATCGGGGGGGACGCGCCCGCGCGACCCGTGCTCAGCCTGATCGATGGTTTCGGCGACCCGTCCGACGGTGGCGACGAACAGTGGCAGGAACGCGCGCTGTGCGCGCAGACGGATCCCGAGGCGTTCTTCCCCGAGAAGGGCGGATCGACCCGGGAGGCGAAGCGGATCTGCTTGGGCTGCGAGGTCCGGGACGAGTGTCTCGAATACGCGCTGGCCAACGACGAGCGCTTCGGCATCTGGGGCGGTCTGTCGGAGCGGGAGCGCCGGCGCCTCAAGCGCGGCATCGTCTGAGGACGTCAGTCCTCGTCGAAGCCGCCGAGCTCGGGGTCGATGACCTCGGGTTCCACGCCGAGGTAGGTGGCGACCTGGTGCACGAGCACGTCGTGGACCAGGTCGGTGAGATCCTCGGGATCCTTCGCCCGCAGTTCGAGCGGGCGGCGGAAGAGCACGATCCGGGCCCGCGTCGCGGCGCCGCGGCGGTCGATCCCCGCGGGCACGAGTCGCGACAGCGGCACCGGACCGTCCGCGACCACCTCCGACGGCCAGTTCACCGAGTCGGGGTCGAGGGCGCGGATCTTGGGCACCTCGTCGACGGCGATATCGAGCTTGGTCAGCCGGTCGTGCCACTGCGCGTCGATCGGGGCGAACGCCCCCAGCACGAGCAGGTCGAACTTCTCCGCCCGTGAGCGCCACGCCGGCAACTCGTGCGGGAACAACGGCCCGCGCACGCCGCGGCCGCGTCGCGCGACCGAGCGGGACGTCACGGGGCGGGAACGGCGCGATCGGTGCATGCTCTGGACAGTACGACACGAAAATCCGTACCGGGTTCTCCGGTGTGTCCGGATAGTCCCCGGGCGGACGGCGCGCTACTCTCCGACTGTGAGATCACTGCGTCGATGCTGCCGGCCTGGGTGCAAGAACCCTGCTGTTGCGACGCTGACCTACGTGTACTCGGACTCCACCGCGGTCGTCGGTCCGCTGGCGACAGTCGCCGAGCCGCACTCGTGGGATCTGTGCGAATCGCACGGCTCGCGGATCACCGCGCCGAAGGGGTGGGAGCTGGTCCGGTACGAGGGTGCCTTCACCACCGGCACTCCGGACGAGGACGACCTGACCGCCCTGGCCGAGGCGGTGCGTGAGGCCGGTCTCGGCGAGCGTGCCCGAACCGACTCCGACGACACCGATTCCGGTGTCCCCACGGCGCTGGCCGCGCCGCCCACGGCCCGCACCGGCCGCCGTGGCCACCTGCGCGTGTTGCCCGATCCCACGTCCTGATCGTCGCCCACTAGGCTGACCGTGCCCCGCCGCGGAGGCGGCGGTGCCAGTCGACGATCAGGAGCAGCAACAGTGGCGAGATCTGCCGAGTCCGTGTCCGCCGTGGTCAAGGCATACGACGTGCGTGGCGTGGTGGGAGAACAGCTCGATGCGGGGTTCGTCCGTGATGTCGGAGCCTCCTTCGCTCGCCTGACGCGCGACGGCGGCGCCACCCGCATCGTGATCGGCCACGACATGCGCGAATCGTCCCCGCAGCTGTCGCAGGCCTTCGCCGCCGGCGTCACCGCCCAGGGACTCGACGTCGTGCACATCGGACTCGCCTCCACCGACCAGCTGTACTTCGCCTCCGGCATCCTCGAGGCCCCCGGCGCCATGTTCACCGCGAGCCACAACCCGGCGCGCTACAACGGCATCAAGCTGTGCCGGGCCGGGGCGAAGCCGGTCGGGCAGGAGACCGGCCTCGCCACCATCGCCGCCGAACTCGTCGCCGGCGTCCCGGACTTCGACGGCGCCCCCGGCACCGTCTCCGAACGGGACGTGCTCGCCGACTACGCCGCGTTCGTCCGCTCGCGGGTGGAACTGTCGGCGATGCGCCCGCTGAAGGTCGCCGTCGACGCCGGCAACGGCATGGGCGGGCACACGGTGCCGGCGGTGTTCGGCGCGCTCCCGATCGACCTCGTGCCGCTGTACTTCGAACTCGACGGCACCTTCCCCAACCACGAGGCCAACCCGCTCGATCCCGCCAACCTGGTGGACCTGCAGAAGCTCGTGCGCGAATCCGGTGCCGACCTCGGACTCGCCTTCGACGGCGACGCCGACCGCTGCTTCGTCGTCGACGAGCGCGGCGAGCCGGTCACTCCGTCGGCGGTCACCGCGCTGGTGGCCGCGCGGGAACTCGCCAAGGAACCCGGGTCGACGATCATCCACAACCTCATCACCTCGCGCGCCGTGCCGGAACTGGTCGCCGAACTCGGCGGCAAGCCCGTCCGCACCCGCGTCGGGCACTCGTTCATCAAGCAGCAGATGGCCGAGACCGGGGCCGTGTTCGGGGGGGAGCACTCCGCGCACTACTACTTCCGCGACTTCTGGGGCGCGGACTCGGGCATGCTCGCCGCGCTGCACGTGCTCGCCGCGCTCGCCGGGCAGGACCGGCCGCTGTCCGAGCTGATGGCCGGCTACGACCGGTACGCGGCGTCCGGGGAGATCAACTCCACCGTCGCCGACGCCGCGGAGCGCACCGCCGCCGTGCTCGAGGCATTCGGCGATCGTGCCGAATCGGTCGACCGGCTCGACGGCGTCACCGTCGACCTCGCCGACGGCGCCTGGTTCAACCTGCGCGCCTCCAACACCGAGCCGCTGCTGCGGCTCAACGTCGAGGCCCGCACCGCCGAACAGGTCGACGCGCTGGTGAGGGAAATCCTGGCAATCGTGCGCGCGTGACGGAAGTATCCGTGGCGGGGATAATCGAGTTCCCGGGGCCCGGCGCCGGGACGGTTCGAGTCGGAAGGATGGTGGCGCAGCCATGACGGCTCCCTCTTCGTTCCTCGACTTGGACGACACGGACGCCCTGATCGACGCGGACGTCGACGGGATCCTGCGGTTCGCCGCGCTCGGTGGGGCCCAGATCCGGGCCACCGCCGCGGCCGTCGACGAGCAGATCCTCGACCGCCTGCACGGCCTGCACCCCCGCAGCGTGGTGCTCGTGTGCGGCGACGCGCGCGCCGCGCGCGCGGGCGAGCTGGTCGTCGCGATGCTTGCGGCCCGCTCGGCCGTGCCGCTGGTCACGGCCCCCGTCACGCCGCCGTGGGTCGGCCCGCTCGACGTCGTCGTCGTCGCGGGCGACGACGCGGGCGACCCGCAGCTCGCCGAGTCGGTCGCCGCGGCCCTGCGGCGCGGGGCCGAGGTGGTCGTCGACGCCCCGGACGAGGGGCCGATCCGGGCGGCGACCGCCGGCCGTGCGACGCTGCTGCCCCCGCGGATCCGGGTGCCGGTGGCGTACTCACTCCTGCGGCACCTCGCCGTGTTCCTCGCGGTGGTGGTCGCGATGGAGGCCACCCGCACGGCGGGCGCGGTTCCCCCGCTGGCCGACCTCGCCGATTCGGCGGACGCGGAGGCCGGTCGCGACCAGCCGGGCAGCGAGGTGTTCCACAACCCGGCGAAGGCGCTCGCGGCCCGCATCCAGTCGCGTCGGGTGGCGCTGGCCGGCGACTCCGCGGTGACGGCCGCGCTGGCCCGGCACGCCGGGGAGTCCCTGTTGCAGGTGGCCGGGGTGATCGCGTCGGCGTCGGCGTTGTCGGACGTCCTCGCCGCCCGGGACCGGCTCATCGCGAGGCCGCCGGCGAGCGGGGAACCCTACGATCCGTTCTTCCACGACGAACAGCTCGACGGGCCGGTGCCCGCACCCCCGGCGCGGGTGTTCGTGCTGAGCGTGGAGGAGGATCGGCGGCAGGCGGAGCGGCGCGCGGCAGCGCTGCCGGACATGGAGTTGGTATCGGTGGTGGGGGAGTTCGAGGCGAAGGCGGTGCCGCCGGTGCCGGAGCAGGTGGCGGTGCTGGCCGTGCGATTCGAGATGGCCGCGGCCTATCTGCGGTTGGTCGGTGGTTGCTAGTGCTCCGACTCGAAGGTGCGCTGCGTTCGTATGCCTGGGGTTCGCGCACCGCGATCGCGGCGCTGTGCGGCCGTACCGTGCCGTCCGCACATCCGGAGGCGGAACTGTGGCTCGGTGCGCATCCCGCGGACCCGGCGCGCGTGGTGAGCGCCAACGGCGACAGCCCGGGCGGGAGCGCATCGCTGCTCGACGTGCTCGAGGCCGATCCGGGCGGGCATCTGGGGCCGGCGACACTGAGCCGGTTCGGACCCCGGCTGCCGTTCCTGCTCAAGTTGCTCGCCGCCGAGGAGCCACTGTCGTTGCAGGCCCATCCGAGCGCCGAACAGGCCGCCGAGGGCTTCGCCCGGGAGGAGGCCGCGGGCCTGCCCCTCGAGTCGCCGGTGCGGAACTACCGCGATGCGAGCCACAAGCCCGAACTCGTCGTCGCGCTCACCCGCTTCGAGGCGCTCGCCGGTTTCCGGGATCCGCACCGCACCGTCGAGCTGCTCGGCGCCCTCGAGGTTCCCGAGCTCGACCCGTACATCGGGTTGCTCGCCGGGCAGCCCGACTCGGACGGCCTGCGGGCGCTGTTCACCATCTGGATCACCCTGCCGCAGTCGGTGCTGTCGGCGTTGCTGCCGCGGGTACTCGACGGCTGCGTGACGTACCTGGCGACGCACAACGGCAACGGCACGGCCTCGTTCGCCGAGGAGGTGCGGACCGTGCTGCAGCTGGCCGAGTTCTACCCGGGCGATGCGGGGGTGCTCGCTGCGGTACTGCTCAACCGGATCACGCTCGAGCCGGGACAGGGCCTGTTCCTCGCCGCCGGGAACCTGCACGCGTACCTGCACGGCATGGCCGTGGAGATCATGGCCAATTCGGACAACGTGCTGCGCGGCGGCCTCACGCCGAAACACGTCGACGTGCCGGAGTTGCTACGGGTGCTCGATTTCCGTCCCGTGGATGTGCCGATCCTCGAACCGGAGCCGTCCGGGCCGGGCGAGGTGCGCTACCGGACTCCGGCCCCGGAGTTCGCGCTGTCACGCGTCGACGTCGCCGCCGGCTCCGGTGCCGCACCGGACGCCGTCACCCTGCCGCCGTGCGGCCCGCAGATCCTGTTGTGCACCGCCGGGGTGGCCGGGGTGGAATGCGGTGGGCGGAGCCTGCAGCTGTCGGCCGGCCAGGCGGTGTGGCTGTCGGCCTCCGACCCCGCCGTCACGGTGCGGGCGGCCGGCGAGCCGGCGCAATTGTTCCGCGCGCGGTTGGCGGAGACCGGCGTTCCCGTCGACTAGCGGAAACACGCTCGTTTCCGATCGACGACGGGGTGCTGTTCTCCCTCGGCTCGTTGTCCGCGATCGACGACCCGAGGCCCGGGTCGGGGCCGCCGTCCCCGCCGTTCGGCTGATCCACCTCGAGCCCGATCTGTTCCGTACCCCCGTGGCTTAGGCTTGGGAGGGCGCCACTCCGGGTACTTCCGCTCCGGAGAAAGGGGAGTGCCCGATGACCGAGACCGGCGGCGTATCCCGCAGCGGACTGTTCCGGACCAAGTCGGTGGAGCGATCCATCCTCGACACCGACGAACCGGATTCCCGTCTGCGCAAGGACCTCACAGCGTGGGACCTGATCGTGTTCGGCGTGGCCGTCGTCATCGGCGCCGGCATCTTCACCCTCACGGCCCGGACGGCCGGGAACGTCGCCGGCCCGTCCGTGTCCCTCGCGTTCGTGCTCGCGGCTGTGGCCTGCGCGCTCGCGGCGCTGTGCTACGCCGAGTTCGCGTCGACCGTGCCCGTCGCCGGGAGCGCCTACACCTTCTCCTTCGCGACGTTCGGCGAGTTCGTCGCATGGATCATCGGCTGGGACCTCATCCTCGAGTTCGCTCTCGCCGCCGCCGTGGTCGGCAAGGGCTGGTCGCTGTATCTCGGCGAGGTGCTCGGCGGCCTGTCGCCGGTGGCTGCTCTCGGGCCCGTGAAGGTGGACTGGGGTGCGATCCTGATCGTCGTGGTGATCGGCGTACTCATAGCCACGGGCACGAAGCTCTCCTCGCGCGTGTCGCTGGTGATCACCTCGATCAAGATCGCCGTCGTCCTGTTCGTTGTCGCGCTCGGCGTCTTCTACATCGACACCGACAACTACACCCCGTACGTCCCGCCGTCGGAATCTGCCTCGACCGGTGAGGGCCTGCGGCAGTCGCTGTTCTCGTTCCTCACCGGGGCCGGGGGCAGCACGTTCGGGTGGTACGGCCTGCTCGCCGCGGCGAGCCTGGTGTTCTTCGCATTCATCGGGTTCGACGTGGTCGCCACCACCGCGGAGGAGACGCGGCATCCCCAGCGGGCCGTGCCCATCGGGATCCTGGGCTCCCTCGCGATCGTCACCGTGCTGTACGTGGCGGTGAGCCTCGTCCTCACCGGGATGGTGAACTACAAGGAACTGGCCGGAGACGAGTCGACGCTCGCGACGGCGTTCGCGCTGAACGGGATGGACTGGGCCAAGAACCTCATCTCGGTCGGTGCCCTCGCCGGCCTGACCACCGTCGTGATGGTCCTGATGCTGGGCCAGACCCGGGTGCTGTTCGCGATGGCACGCGACGGCCTCGTCCCGCGACGGTTGTCGCACACCGGCCGGCACGGTACCCCGGTGCGGACGACCGTGCTGGTGACGGTCGTGGTTGCCGTCCTCGCCGGCCTCATTCCGCTCGGCACCCTCGAGGAGATGGTCAACATCGGGACGCTCTTCGCGTTCGTCCTGGTTTCGATCGGGGTGATCGTGCTGCGCCGGACCCGTCCGGATCTCGAGCGCGGATTCCGGGTGCCCGCGGTGCCGCTCGTGCCGATTCTCGCGGTACTCGCGTGCGTGTGGCTGATGGCCAACCTGTCGGTGGAGACGTGGTTGCGGTTCGTGGTGTGGATGGTGATCGGCGTGGTCGTCTACTTCACCTACAGTCGCCGGCACTCGGTACTGGCGGAACCGGCGGCGCCGCGCCGCTAGCTCCATTCGTGTTGACGGGACCCGCCCCGCGTGAAAACGTCGCGGCATGTCGATCGTGCACGAATCGTCCCCCGCCGGGGAGCCCCCGCGAGCCGGGGAACCCGAGGACCGGCAACGCGTACCGTTCCACGAGGCCAGCCGGATGCTGCTGCGCAACTCGGTGCTCGATGCCATGCGGGACCTGCTCACCGCCCGCGACTGGTCCGCCGTCACCATGACGGACGTCGCCCGGGGCGCCGGTGTGAGCCGGCAGACGCTCTACAACGAGTTCGCCTCGCGGCAGGGCCTGGCCCAGGCGTATGCCCTGCGCCTGGTCGATCAGTTCGTCGACGCCGTCGACGACGCGATCTACAGCCATGTGGGGCAGGCGCGCGACGCCCTCGTCGAGGGGTTCACGTCGTTCTTCGTCGAGAGCAGCGCCGACCCGCTGATCCAGTCGCTGCTGCGCGGCGAGGCCAAGCCGGACCTGTTGCGGTTGATCACCACCGATTCGGCGCCGCTCATCGAGCGGGCCTCCGCCCGGCTGTCGGAAACCTTCCAGCGCAGCTGGGTCCAGGCGTCCGCGTCGGATGCGGGCATCCTGGGCCGCGCGATCGTGCGCATCGCGATGAGCTACATCTCCATGCCGCCCGAGTCCGACCGGGACGTCGCCGCGGACCTGGCGGAGCTGCTCGGGCCGTTCATCGATCGCTCCGCCCGGCACGACTGAGCAGCGAGTTGTATAGCCTGTTGGCAGAACCGACTGACAACAGGAGAGGCATTCTCACGTGTCCGACACCAAGCTCGTGGCCGACCAGCTGAATGGGATCGACTTCAAGGTCGCCGATCTGTCCCTCGCCGAATTCGGCCGCAAGGAGATCCGGCTGGCCGAGCACGAGATGCCCGGCCTGATGGCGCTGCGCCGCGAGTACGCGGAGGTGCTGCCGCTGAAGGGCGCGCGGATCTCCGGCTCGCTGCACATGACCGTCCAGACGGCCGTGCTGATCGAGACGCTCGTCGCGCTCGGCGCCGAGGTGCGCTGGGCCTCGTGCAACATCTTCTCGACCCAGGACCATGCCGCCGCTGCGGTCGTCGTCGGCCCGCACGGCACCGTGGAGGCCCCGCGCGGTGTGCCGGTGTTCGCGTGGAAGGGCGAGACCCTCGATGAGTACTGGTGGGCTGCCGAGCAGATGCTCACCTGGCCCGCCGCCGCCGACGGGACACCGCGGCCGGCCAACATGATCCTCGACGACGGCGGTGACGCCACCATGCTCGTGCTCAAGGGCGCGCAGTTCGAGAAGGCGGGTGTGGTGCCGCCGGTGGACGAGGAGCACGACTCCGCCGAGTACCGGGTGTTCCTGGCGCTCCTGCGCGAGTCCCTCGCGCAGGACGCGAAGAAGTGGACGGCGATCGCCGAGTCGGTGCGCGGCGTCACCGAGGAGACCACCACCGGTGTGCTGCGGCTGTACCAGCTCTCGGCCGGCGGCGACCTGGCGTTCCCCGCGATCAACGTCAACGACTCGGTCACCAAGAGCAAGTTCGACAACAAGTACGGCACCCGGCACTCGCTGCTCGACGGCATCAACCGCGGTACCGACGTGCTCATCGGCGGCAAGGCCGCCCTGGTGTGCGGCTACGGGGACGTCGGCAAGGGCTGCGCGGAGGCGCTGCGCGGGCAGGGTGCGCGCGTGTCCGTCACCGAGATCGACCCGATCAACGCGCTGCAGGCGCTGATGGACGGCTTCGATGTCGTCACGGTCGAGGGCTTCATCGAGCAGGCCGACATCGTGATCACCGCGACCGGCAACAAGGACATCATCACCTTCGACCACATGCGCCGCATGAAGCACCAGGCGATCCTGGGCAACATCGGCCACTTCGACAACGAGATCGACATGGCCGGCCTCGAGCGGGCGTCGGACGTCACCCGCATCAACATCAAGCCGCAGGTCGACGAGTTCCGTTTCGCCGACGGGCATTCCATCCTCGTGCTGTCCGAGGGCCGGCTGCTCAACCTCGGCAACGCCACGGGCCATCCGTCGTTCGTGATGAGCAACTCGTTCGCCAACCAGGTGATCGCCCAGATCGAGCTGTGGACCAAGCCGGACGAGTACGACAACGAGGTCTACCGCCTGCCCAAGCACCTGGACGAGAAGGTCGCCCGCATCCACGTCGAGGCCCTCGGCGGCGAGCTCACCAAGCTGTCCAAGGACCAGGCCGAGTACATCGGGGTCGACGTGGAGGGCCCGTACAAGCCCGAGCACTACCGGTACTGAGCACGGTAGCGAGGATCGCAGGACACCGCCGATGGGCGCGTTGATCGTCGTGGAGGGGCTCGACGGGGCCGGCAAGCGGACACTGTCCGCGGGCCTCGTCGAGGCTTGGCGCGCTGCGGGATTCGTCGTCGCGACGCTCGCGTTTCCGCGCTACGGCGTGTCGGTGCACGCCGACCTCGGTGCCGAGGCCCTGCGGGGCCGGCACGGTGACGCGGCCTCGAGCATCGAGGCGATGGCCCTGCTGTGGGCCCTCGATCGGCGCGACGCCGCCGACGAGTTGCGGAAGCTCCTGGCGGACAACGACATCGTGCTGCTCGACCGGTATGTCGCGTCCAACGCCGCCTACACCGCCGCGCGGCACCACGAGGACGGCTCGGGGCCGTCGGTGGAATGGGTCCGCGAGCTCGAGTTCGATCGGTTCGCGCTGCCCGTACCGGATCTGCAGCTGCTGCTGCGGGTACCCGTGGAATTGGCTGCGCAGCGGGCCCGCAGTCGCGCCGCTGCCGACACGGCCCGCGATCGGGACGCGTACGAACGGGACTCGGGTCTGCAGGCCCGGACCGGGCAGGTGTACGACGACCTCGCACGCCGACAGTGGATGTCGCCGTGGCGGGTTGCCGGACCCGACGCCGATCCGCGACAACTCGCCGCCGAGATCTCAAATCAGCTTCACCACGGTCGAGGAGTGACACGATAGAAGCCATGAAGCCGAGGATTCTGGTTGTCGACGACGACACCGCGCTCGCCGAGATGCTCACGATCGTCCTGCGGGGCGAGGGATTCGAGCCGTACGTGGTGGGTGACGGTTCGCAGGCGCTGAACGCGGTCCGGGAGATCCGGCCCGACCTCGTCCTGCTCGACCTCATGCTCCCGGGCATGAACGGCATCGACGTGTGCCGGGTGCTGCGGGCCGACTCGGGCGTGCCCATCGTGATGCTCACCGCCAAGTCGGACACCGTGGACGTGGTGCTCGGGCTCGAATCCGGCGCCGACGACTACATCGTCAAGCCGTTCAAGCCCAAGGAACTCGTGGCCCGGGTTCGGGCGCGGCTGCGTCGCACCGAGCAGGAACCGGCCGAGGTGCTCTCCATCGGCGACATCGCCATCGACGTTCCCGCCCACAAGGTCAGCCGCGGGGACGAACTGATCTCTCTCACGCCGCTCGAGTTCGATCTTCTGGTGGCGCTCGCGCGCAAGCCGCGGCAGGTGTTCACCCGTGAGGTGCTGCTCGAGCAGGTCTGGGGCTACCGGCACGCGGCCGACACCCGCCTGGTGAACGTCCATGTGCAGCGGTTGCGCGCGAAGGTCGAGAAGGATCCCGAGAATCCCGAGGTGGTGCTGACGGTGCGTGGCGTCGGCTACAAGGCCGGACCGCCGTGATCGGTGGGTACCGACTGCGGCGGCGGATCACGAGGAGGACCCTGCCGCTGCTGAGGTGGTCACGTGCGGTGAGCAACCGGCTCGCCCACACGTGGCGGCGATCGTTGCAGCTCCGGGTCGTGGTCTCGACCCTGTCGCTGTCGCTGATCGTGATGCTCGTCCTCGGTGTCGTGCTCACCAGCCAGATCACCGAGCGGCTGCTCGAGGTGAAGATCAACGCTGCCACCGAGGAGGTCGAGCGCTCCCGCGCACTCGTCGAGGGCCAGCTCGCCGGCGCCGACGACTCCGGTTCGCTGCAGGTACGGCTCGACGGGGCCGCCGCGGCATTGACCAACCGCGGCAGCGACGCCGGCCAGGACACCGGCGTCGCGGGCACCTTCGACCCGGTGCTGATCGTGCCGGGCGACGGACCGCGCGCCCCGACGTCGAGCGGTCCTGCCGACCAGATCCCCGAGAACCTGCGCGCCTTCGTGCAGAAGGGCCAGATCTCCTACCAGTTCGCGACCGTGTCGGATCCGGACGGTTACTCCGGCCCGGCCCTGATCGTGGGCACCCCGACGGCGTCGGACATCTCCACCCTCGAGCTGTACCTGGTGTTTCCGCTGGCGGGCGAGGAGAACACGCTGTCGCTGGTGCGGGGCACGCTGCTCGTCGGCGCCGGCGTGCTGCTCGTGCTGCTCGCCGCGATCTCGATGATCGTCGCGCGCCAGGTCGTGCTGCCGATCCGCTCGGCGTCGCGCATCGCGGTCCGGTTCGCCGACGGCCGGCTCAAGGAACGCATGCCGGTGCGCGGTGAGGACGACATGGCGCGCCTGGCCATGTCCTTCAACGAGATGGCCGAAAGCCTGTCGCGGCAGATCACGCAGCTCGAGGAGTTCGGCAACCTGCAGAAGCGGTTCACCTCGGACGTCAGTCACGAGCTGCGGACCCCGCTGACGACGGTGCGGATGGCCGCCGACCTGATCCACGACGGCAGCGACGAACTCGACCCGTCCCTGAAGCGGGCCTCGGAGCTGCTCGTCACCGAGCTCGACCGGTTCGAGAGCCTGCTGGGCGATCTGCTCGAGATCAGCCGTCACGACGCCGGCGTCGCCGAGCTCGCGGCCGAGCAGCTCGACCTGCGGATGTGCGCCCGTGCCGCGGTCTCCACCGTCCGGCACCTCGCCCGCGAGAGCGGGACCGAGCTGATCGTCGACCTGCCCGGCGAACCCGTCACCGCCGAGGTGGATCCGCGCCGCGTCGAGCGCATCCTGCGGAACCTGCTCGCCAACGCCATCGACCACGGGGAAGGAAAACCCATCCTGTTGCGCCTGCGCGCCGACGACAACGCCGCCGCCTTCATCGTCCGGGACCAGGGCGTCGGCCTGCGTCCGGGCGAGGAGAAACTCGTCTTCAACCGGTTCTGGCGCTCGGACCCGTCGCGGGTCCGGCGGTCCGGCGGAACCGGCCTCGGCCTGGCGATCAGCGTCGAGGACGCCAACCTTCACAACGGCAAGCTCGAGGCGTGGGGCGAGCCCGGCCAGGGGTCCTGCTTCCGGCTGACCCTCCCGCGGGAACGGGGACGCAAGGTCGGCCGCAGTCCGCTGCCGCTCGTTCCCAGCACGGTCCGTGCGGTCCAGGGCCGCCCGCTGCCGGGAGCGGCCGCGCCGGCCGAGGCGGAGCCGGCGGATGCCGGGACCGGCGACGACGCCGGGACGGCCGCGGATTCGGCGCACGTGCCGGTCCCGCCCGAGGGAGCCGCCACATGAGGGGCACGAAGACGATCCTCACGGCGATGCTCGGCCTGACCGTCGCCGTGTCGGGGTGTGCCAGCCTGCCGGACTCGTCGTCGCCGCAGGCGGTCGGCACCATCGCCCGTGAGCCCACCACCACCTCGGTCCCCCCGCCGGCACCGGGCCGGGAACCGGACCTGCTCCTGCGCGACTTCCTGCGCGCCAGCACCGACCCGGCGAACCGCCACCTCGCGGCCCGGCAGTTCCTCACCGCCGACATGTCGGCCGGGTGGGACGACGCCGCCAGCGCGACGATCGTGGACAAGGTCGACGTGCTGCCGGAGTCGCGCAGCGCCGAGCGCGCGACGTACGTCATCCGCGCCAACCGGGTCGGGCACCTGGAGGAGGGCGGGGTCTACCGCGCCGACGAGGGACCGTTCGAAACCAGGATCACGCTCGTGCTCACGGGCGGCGAGTGGCGCATCGACGAGATGGGACCGGGCGTCGTCATGGACCGCCCGCAGTTCCTCAACGGCTACCAGCGACGCTCGCTGTACTTCGTCGACCCGTCCGGGCGCACAGTCGTGCCCGACCCCCGCTGGATCGCCGCGACCCAGGACCAGACCGCGGCACAGCTGATCGACCTGCTCATCGAGGGCCCGAAGGCGGCCCTGGCACCGGCCGTGCGCACGGAACTCGGCTCCGGGGTGTCCGTGCGGGGGCCGATCACCAAGGCCGACGGCCGCACGACCCAGGTCGGCGTCGGTCTCGGGGGCGTCCGGATCGACTTCCTGGGGTTGAAGCCCCTGAGCAAGGAGAGCCGCGAGATGCTGGCGGCACAGGTGATCTGGACCCTCGCCAACGCCGAGATCACCGGGCCCTACGTGCTGCTCGCGGACGGTCAGCCGCTGGACGAGCGGTTCCCGAACGGCTGGACCACCGCGGACGTGGCGTCGATGAACCCGCTGGCCACCTCGAGCGCCACCATCGGCCTCCACGCCCTGCGGGGCGGCGGGCTGGTCAGTGTCGCCGAGACCGGGGTGACTCCGGTGCCCGGGGCCTTCGGCGCCGCGACGAACCTGCGCTCGGTCGCGCTGTCGCACGACGGCGAGCTCGCGGCCGCCGTCGCCGACACCGGGCGTCCCGCCCCCGAAGCCACCGCCGAGCTGCTGATCGGCCCGTACCGCGACGGGACGGCGGCACGTGCCCTGCAGGGCGAATCGATCACGCGGCCGACGTGGGCGCTCGACGACAACTCCGTGTGGGCCGTGGTCAACGGCACGAACGTGGTGCGCGTGGTGCGCGAGCCGGGCACCGGCCGGGTCACCGTCCTCCCCGTCGACGCCGGCTCCGTGCGGGCCGTGGGCAACGTGATCAGCGATCTGCGGCTTTCCCGCGACGGCGTGCGCGCGGCGATGATCGTGGACGGCCGCGTGTACGTCGCGGTGGTCGTGCAGAAGTCGAACGGCGAGTTCTCGCTCACGACGCCGCGGGAGATCGCCATCGGCCTCGGCAGCCCGGCGTTGTCGCTGGACTGGAGCACCCCGGACACCGTGGTGGTGGCACGGTCCGCCTCCGACGTGCCCGTCGTGCAGGTCGCGGTGGACGGCTCCCGCATGGACGCCCTGCCGAGCCGGAACCTCACCCCGCCCGTGGTCGCCGTCGAGGCGTCGACGACCTCGGAGTTCGTGGCCGACTCGCGGGCGGTGTTCCAGCTGAACAACGCCGATCCGGCCGGCGACCGGTACTGGCGCGAGGTACCCGGCCTGACCGGGCTGCAGGCGGTCCCCGTCCTGCCGGGCTGACGGTCCGGCGCGGGATGTCGGGGCCGGCGGCCACACTGGCGCGGTGCTGACCTCGCTGCTGGATCTGGTGCTGCCCGTCGAGTGCGGCGGTTGCGGACTCGCCGGCGTCGGCTGGTGCCGGCGCTGTGCCCGGGAACTGGCGGACGTGCCCGCACGGGTCCGGCCCCGGGTCGATCCCGGCGTGCCGGTGTGGGCGCTGGGGCCGTACCGCGGCGCCCGCCGTCGCGCGGTGATCGCGGCCAAGGAACACGGCCGGCGCGATCTGGCCGGCCCGCTCGGCCTCGCGCTGGCGACCGCCGTGTCGCGGTTGCGGCGCTGGGGCGAGCTGCCCGCCGGACCCGTCGTCGTGGTGCCCGCTCCGACGAGGGCGCGGGCGGCGCGGTCACGCGGCGGCGACCCGGTGACGCGCGCGGCGCGCGTGGCCGCCGGCCACGACCGGCGGCTCGAGGTCTGCGGCCTCCTCGGCACCGGGCGCGGCGTCCGGGATTCGGTGGGGCTGTCGGCCGCCCAGCGGCAGCGCAACCTGGCCGGCCGGGTGCGGATCCGGACGGCGGCGGGTCCGCCGCCCGGGGCGGCGGTGCTGCTCGTCGACGACGTCGTCACCACCGGCGCCACCGCGGCGGAGTCGGTGCGGGTCCTGCGGGCCGCGGGCCATCGCCCGTGCGGGGTGCTGGTGATCGCCGCCGCGTAGCGAGCCGGAGGGCCCTGCGCCGCGGGACGTGGGTCCGCGAGAAAGGGGACATCGGTCCTGCCACGAGGTGACCACGGCGTGAAATTCGACGGAACGGTGGCACTCCCCGCCGTTCCGTACTACCGTCGCCCTCAGACCCGAAAACACAGGTAGCGGGCGCAAAACGCCCCTGACCGTCGTGTCGGGCGGAGCGCGTTTCGCGCTCGTCGATCATGCCGGCGCGCGAGCTGCGCCGGCCGTACTCGGGAGGTACGAGTGACGATCCCTTCGAAGTCCAAGGTTCCCGCTGCAGAGGCCGAAGCCGGTACTGCGGAGTCCAACGGTCCCCGCGCCGACATCGTCGTCAAGGGGCGCAACGTCGAGGTCCCGGATCACTTCCGGGTCTACGTGTCCGAGAAGCTCGCTCGGCTCGAACGTTTCGACCCGACGATCTTCCTGTTCGATGTGGAGTTGCAGCACGAGCGCAATCGCCGGCAGCTGAAGAGTTGTCAGAGAGTCGAGATCACCGCTCGGGCCAAGGGACCGGTGGTGCGCGCGGAGGCGTCCGCGGACAGTTTCTACGCCGCCTTCGAGTCCGTGACGGACAAGCTGGAGTCGCGGTTGCGTCGCACGAAGGACCGCCGCAAGGTGCACCACGGGGAGAAGACCCCCGTCTCGGTCGCCGAGGCCACCGCGCAACTCGCCAAGGACGACTCCCTCGGCATCTCACCGGAGATCTCGCTGGAACAGCACGAGCCCGAGCCCACAGGTCCGGGCCGGATCGTGCGCACGAAGGAGCACACGGCCGAGCCGATGACCGTCGACGACGCGCTGTACGAGATGGAGCTGGTGGGGCACGACTTCTACCTGTTCCACGACAAGGAGACCGACAGTCCCTCGGTCGTCTACCGCCGGCACGCGTTCGACTACGGATTGATCCGGCTGGTGTGACGACCGCACCGCGGAGCGGCGGCGTCTCGCGCGCCACCCTGCCGAGCGGTCGCCCGTCGTCACCTCGCTGAAAGACCGCCTACCATGGAATCCGGCCGGGGTCGATACAGGCCTCGGCCGGATTTTCGTTGCCCGTGCTGTACCCGAGATTGAGGACGAACACGCCCGTGCTGTCGCTGTCGAAGCTGCTCCGAGTCGGTGAAGGTCGCATGGTCAAGCGGCTCAAGCACATCGCCGACCACGTCGATTCCCTCTCACCCGAGTTCGAGACGCTCACCGACGAGCAGTTGCGGGCCAAGACGGACGAGTTCCGCCGGCGTTACCAGGACGGCGAGACCCTCGACGAGCTGCTGCCCGAGGCGTTCGCGACGGCCCGCGAGGCGTCGTGGCGGGTGCTGGGCCAGAAGCACTACCCGGTTCAGATCATGGGCGGCGCGGCGCTGCACTTCGGCAACATCGCCGAGATGAAGACCGGTGAGGGCAAGACCCTGACCTGTGTGCTGCCCGCCTACCTCAACGCCATCGCCGACGAGGGCGTGCACGTGGTGACGGTCAACGACTACCTCGCCAAGCGCGACTCCGAGTGGATGGGCCGGGTGCACCGGTCCCTCGGGCTCGAGACCGCGGTGATCCTGTCCGGCCTCCCGCCCGCCGAGCGGCGCGCCGCGTACGCCGCGGACATCACCTACGGCACCAACAACGAGTTCGGCTTCGACTATCTGCGCGACAACATGACGCACTCGCTCGACGATCTCGTGCAGCGCGGCCACAACTTCGCGATCGTCGACGAGGTCGACTCGATCCTCATCGACGAGGCCCGCACGCCGCTGATCATCTCGGGCCCGGCCGACGCGTCGAGCAAGTGGTACGCCGAGTTCGCGCGGATCGCGCCGCTGCTGAAGAAGGACGTCCACTACGAGGTGGACATCAAGAAGCGCACCATCGGCGTGCACGAGGCGGGGGTGGAGCTCGTCGAGGACCAGCTCGGCATCGACAACCTGTACGAGGCGGCGAACTCGCCGCTGGTGAGCTACCTCAACAACGCCATCAAGGCCAAGGAGCTGTACCAGCGCGACAAGGACTACATCGTCCGCAACGGCGAGGTGATCATCGTCGACGAGTTCACCGGCCGCATCCTCGTCGGACGGCGCTACAACGAGGGCATGCACCAGGCCATCGAGGCCAAGGAAGGCGTCGAGATCAAGGCGGAGAACCAGACGCTCGCCACGATCACGCTGCAGAACTACTTCCGCCTCTACGACAAGCTCTCCGGCATGACGGGCACCGCCGAGACCGAGGCCGCGGAGCTGCACCAGATCTACGAGCTCGGCGTGATCCCGATCCCGACGAACAAGCCGATGGTCCGCGCGGACCAGGGCGACCTGATCTACAAGACGGAGGAGGCGAAGTTCGCGGCCGTCGTCGACGACGTCGCCGAGCGCCACGCCAAGGGCCAGCCGGTCCTGATCGGCACCACCAGCGTCGAACGCTCCGAATACCTGTCCAAGCAGTTCACCAAGCGCGGCATCCCGCACAACGTGCTCAACGCCAAGTTCCACGAGCAGGAGGCGACGATCATCGCCGAGGCCGGCCGGTCCGGCGCGGTGACCGTCGCCACCAACATGGCCGGTCGCGGTACCGACATCGTGCTCGGGGGCAACCCGGACATCCTGGCCGACGTGGAGCTGCGCAAGCGGGGTCTCGACCCGGTCCACACGCCCGAGGAGTACGAGGCGGCCTGGGACGAGGTGATCGAGCGGATCAACGACGAGGTCAAGGCCGACGCCGACAAGGTCCGGGCGGCGGGCGGCCTGTACGTCCTCGGCACCGAGCGGCACGAGTCCCGCCGTATCGACAACCAGCTGCGCGGCCGTTCCGGCCGGCAGGGCGATCCGGGTGAGTCGCGCTTCTACCTCTCGCTCGGCGACGAGCTGATGCGCCGCTTCAACGGCGCGGCGCTCGAGTCGATCATGACCCGCCTGAACCTGCCCGACGACGTGCCGATCGAGGCGAAGATGGTCTCGAAGGCCATCAAGAGCGCGCAGACGCAGGTCGAGCAGCAGAACTTCGAGATCCGCAAGAACGTCCTGAAGTACGACGAGGTGATGAACCAGCAGCGCACCGTCATCTACGACGAGCGCCGCCGCATCCTCCGCGGGGAGGACCTCGAGGGCCAGGTCGAGCACATGATCGCGGATGTGGTCACCGCGTACGTCGACGGCGCCACCGCCGAGGGCTACGTCGAGGACTGGGACCTCGAGCAGCTGTGGACGGCGCTGAAGACCCTCTACCCGGTGGGCATCGACCACAAGGAACTCACCGTCTCCACGAACGGCGAGCCCGCGGACCTCAGCCGCGAGGAACTGCGCGAGGCCCTGCTGGAGGACGCGCGCGCCGCGTACGCCCGCCGCGAGGCGGAGATCGACGCCGTCGCCGGCGAGGGCGGCATGCGCGAGCTCGAGCGCCGCGTCCTGCTGTCGGTGCTCGACCGCAAGTGGCGCGAGCACCTCTATGAGATGGACTACCTCAAGGAGGGCATCGGCCTGCGGGCGATGGCGCAGCGCGACCCGCTCGTCGAGTACCAGCGGGAGGGCTACGACATGTTCATCGGCATGCTCGAGGGCCTGAAGGAGGAGTCCGTCGGATTCCTGTTCAACCTGCAGGTCGAGGCGGCGCAGCCGCAGCCGGCCCCGGGCGTCAGCGTCACCGCCGCGTCCGCGGCCGTCACGGCGCAGGCCGCCCCCACCCTGGCGAAGCCTGCTCCCGCCCCGGCACCTCCTGCTCCCGCGCCCGCTCCGGCCGCGCTGCGCGCGAAGGGGCTCGACGAGGACGAGGAGCGCAACCTCACCTACACCGGGCCGGCCGAGGACGGCAGTGCCCAGGTGCGGCGCAGCCCCGCGACATCGTCGCCGGCCGCGTCCGCGCCCGGGACGACGGGCACCCGCCGGCAGCGCCGGGAGGCGGCACGCAAGCAGACCAAGGCGCAGCGCCGCCGCTGACGACCCGGCCGGAGCGCCGGCCCGGCCGCGTCGTCCGGTCAGCCCAGCCACACGGTGGTGATCAGCCAGCCGTGCGGCGTCCGGCGTGTTGTGGGATGGCGCGAGACCCGGCCGGCCAGCGCGAACACGCGGTGGCCGCGGCCGTAGGAGCCGAACAACTCGGCGGTGTCGGCGTCGACCGCGCGCAGCCGGGTCCGCAGCAGCACCGCGGTCCCCGTGTCGCCCGACTTCGCCACGGCGGCGACGCTCGCGTGCAGCGACGAATGCAGCACCGCGGTGAGCTGGGTCTCCGGGCGGCGCCGGTCGGCCACCTCGAGGATCAACCGGGCCGCGAGGTCGGCGAACCGTCGCGCCGCCGGATCCACCTCCGCCGCCGGCCGGCCGGCCGGCGGCGCCGAGGCGCGCACCGAGCGGCCGTCGTGCGGGGTGAGGCGGCGCCGCGCGTGCCGGCGATGCGGTCCGGCCGGGCAACAGCGCTGCACCGGCGGCTCGAACGGAACGATGCGCCGGACGTAGTGGGCGTCGTCGTGCGGAGATGTCATCGGTTCTCCCGGATCCAGGGGGCGACGTCGGCGCGGAGCGGCCGACGCCCGGTGTGCGGACCCCGGGAGAGGACGGAGTCGCCGGTCATGGTGCCACATCCGCGCCGAGGAGGCGCGAGCATGGCGGGTCCGGTGTCGCCGCGGTTCGGGCTGTTGCATCGCCGAACCGGTGCTCGCGAACTAGGGTGAGGCGATGCGTGGACTGGTGCTCGATTTCGGTGGGGTGCTCGCGGGCCCCGGCACGGACGCGGCCGCGCTCGGTGGGGTGCTCGCCGAGGTGCGCCGGCGCGGCGTGCGCACCGCGATCCTCAGCAACGATCCGGGCGGTCCCGCAGCCGGCCCGCTGCGCGATCTCGGGCGCGGCCGGCTGGTGGACGAGGTGGTGCTGTCCGGAGACGTGGGCACCGCCAAACCGGACCCGCGCAGCTACCTGCTGGTGGCCCGGCGTCTCGGGCTCGAACCGTCGGCGTGCGTGTTCGTCGACGACCTGCGGGTGAACGTGGACGGCGCGGTCGCGGCGGGGATGGTCGGCGTGCATCATGCCGATGCCGCCGAGGTGGTGGCGGAATTGACGGTGCTGTTCGGCCTCGGCGAGTCGTCGCGGGCCGGGGCGCCGCGGGACGAGGGGGATGTCGGGCGATGACCAACCGGATGTCGGCTCAGGACGCGTCGTTCTACTTTCTGGAGACGAGCAATACGCCGATGCACATCGGCTCGCTCGCCATCCTGGAGCAGCCGCGCGGTGGGCTCGACTACGAGGACGTGCTGCGGCTGGTGGAGCGACGTCTCGCGGCGGTGCCGCGGTACCGGCAGAAGGCCCGCGAGGTCGCGCTCGGCCTGGCGCGGCCCGTGTGGGTCGACGACCGCGACTTCGACATCACCTACCACGTGCGGCGCTCGGCATTGCCGCGGCCCGGCTCCGAAGCGCAGCTGCACGACCTGTTGGCCCGGCTGATCTCCCGTCCTCTCGACCGTTCGCGCCCGCTGTGGGAGATGTATCTCGTCGAGGGCCTGGCCGGCGACCGGTGCGCCCTGTTCACCAAGACCCACTCGGCCCTGGTGGACGGCGAGGAGGCACTCGAGATCGGGCAGGTGCTCTTCGAGCCCACCGAGACTCCCCGGGTGGATCCGGAGGAGCTGTGGATGCCGGAACCGGAGCCGAGCGACTCGGCGCTGGTGTTCGGCGCGCTCGCGGAGCTGGTGGCCCGCCCCGGCGAGGCCGTGTCGGGGTTGCGGGCGGCCGTCGGCGATCTGGCCGCCACCGCCGGCGAGGCGCTGGATGTGGTGGGCCGGTTGGCGCGCACCGCCGCCCAGTCCGCGCCCGGCAGCCCGCTGAATGCCTCGATCTCGCGCAACCGCCGGTTCGCGGTGGTCAAGGCCGATCTCGAGCTGTACCGGAAGATCCGGGCCCGCTACGGCTGCACCATCAACGACGTCGTGCTGGCGGTGATCGCGGGGGCGCTGCGGTACTGGCTGCTCTCACGCGGGGAGCCGCTGACGGAGGCGACGGTGGTGCGGGCGATGGTGCCGATGTCGGTGTACACGCAGGACCCGGATGCGCCCGACGAGGGTGGGGACGTGTCCGCGGCGGGGCCGCGCGGGGAGGTCTCGACCTTCCTGGTGGACCTTCCGGTCGGTGAACCGAACGCGGTCGTCCGCCTGTCCCACATCTCGCACGCCGGGGAGGCCTACTCGCGGCAGGGCCGGCGGGTGCCGGCGCGGTCGATGATGCGGCTGTCCGGGTTCGCGCCCGCGACCATGCACGCGGTCGGGGCGCGTGTCGCGAGTGGTTTCTCCCAGCGCATGTTCAACCTGATGATCACGAACGCACCGGGTCCGCAGCATCCCCTCTACCTCGCCGGGGCGCGGGTGCTCGAGATGTACCCGATCTCGCCCCTGCTGAAGAACCAGGCACTGAGCGTCGCGTTGACGTCGTACGACGGCAACGTCTACTACGGTCTGAATGCGGACCGCGACGCCATGCCCGATGTGGAGGTGCTGACGTCGCTGCTGCACGAGTCGCTCGAGGAGTTGTTGGATGCCAGTAGGTGAGTTGTGACACGGGTGTACGTGCCGGCCACGATCGAGACGTTGAAGCGGTTGGTCGCCGACGGCGAGTTCGAGGCGGTGAGCCGCACCGCGTTCGCGGTCACCCCCGCGTTGCGCGAGGCGTACACCTCCGGCGACGACGAGGAACTCGCCGAGGTCGCGATGGCCGAGGCGGCCCGCGCCTCGTTGCGGTTGCTCGCCGGCCGGGCCGACGACGACCCGGCTCCCGAGTTCGGCCTGCGCCGGGTGGTCGTGGCCGCGGACGTCGACGGGGTGACTTTGCGCCCGGATCTCGACGATGCGGTGGTCCGGCTGCCCGGACCGGTGCCGCTGTCCGCGGTCGCGTCGGTGCACGTGGACCTCGCCGCCGCGGAGCCGGACATCGCCCGTGCCCTCCCGGTCGTGGACGCGGCCGACCTCGGCGACGAGGAGGCGGAGTTCGTGCTGGGCGACGCCGAGGACCACGAACTCGCCTGGTACGCCGCCCAGGAACTGCAGTTCCTGCTCGAGTTGCTCTGAGCTGCTCCCGGCCCCGAGTGTGACGGCTGTCTCGCCGCAACCTACGCCTCCGTAGGGAGCTGGTAACCTACGGAGGCGTAGCCCCTGGACGAGGAGAAGTGATCGGATGGGTCTGAAGGACTGGATCGAGCGGCCGGCGGCGCATGTCGCGACGAGGGACCGATCCGTGTCGAATCTCCTGCGCGGCGCGGCCGCGCGGTTGACGACACCGCTCCTGCCCGACGACTACCTGCACCTCGCCAACCCGCTGTGGTCGGCGCGTGAGCTGCGCGGCCGCATCGTCGAGGTCCGCCGCGAGACCGCCGACTCCGCGACGCTCGTCATCAAGCCCGGCTGGGGCTTCGACTTCGGGTACGCGCCGGGCCAGTACATCGGCATCGGGCTGCACGTCGACGGCCGCTGGCACTGGCGTTCGTACTCGCTGACCTCGTCGCCCACCTGGGACCGCAAGCTCATCTCGATCACCGTCAAGGCCATGACCGACGGTTTCCTGTCGAGTCACCTCGTGAGCGGCGTGCCCTCGGGCACGATCGTGCGGCTCGCCGCGCCCAAGGGCGAGTTCGTCCTGTCCGACCCCCCGCCGCCGAAGATCCTCTTCCTCACCGCGGGCAGCGGCATCACCCCGATCATGTCGATGCTGCGCACCCTCGACCGCCGGTCGCTGCAGGCGCATGCCGAGCTGCCCGACGTCGTGCACGTGCACTCGGCGCCCACCGCCCCCGAGGTGATGTTCGCCGACGAGATCGCCCGCTTCGGTGCGGACCACGAGCAGTACCGCCCGTACGTGCGGCTGACGCGGGAGCAGGGCAAGTTCACCCTCGCCGAGCTGGACACGGTGTGCCCGGACTGGCGGGAGCGCCAGGTGTGGGCGTGTGGCCCGCAGGCGATGCTCGACGACATGGAGCGGTTCTGGGATGCCGCGGGCCTGCCGGAGCGGCTCCATCTGGAACGCTTCGCCGTCACCCGGGCGGATACCTCCGGCGCCGGCGGCACGGTGACCTTCGCCAAGTCGGGCAAGACCGTCACCGTCGACGGTGCGACGACCCTGCTCGAGGCGGGTGAGAGCGCCGGCGCCCTGATGCCGTTCGGCTGCCGGATGGGAATCTGTCAGACTTGTGTGGTGCCCCTGGAGAAGGGGCACGTCGTCGATCTCCGGTCCGGCAAGGAACACGCCGAGGGGGAGCGGGTTCAGACCTGCATCTCCGCGGCTGCCGGAGACTGCACGCTCGGCGCCTGACGCACTACCGACCCGGACCAGGGGGAAGGACCCCGGTGGCAATCACCGACATCACCGAGTTCGCGCACCTCACCGACGCGGACATCGAGGAACTCGGCCGCGAGTTCGACGCGATCCGTCGCGACATCGAGGACACCCGGGGGCTGCGCGACGCCCGCTACATCCGCAACACGATCCGGCTGCAACGCGTGCTCGAGATCGGCGGCCGGGCGGCGCTGTTCGGCAGCCGCCGGCGTCCGCTGTGGCTGCTCGGCACGGGCTTGCTCTCCCTGTCGAAGATCATCGAGAACATGGAGCTCGGGCACAACGTGATGCACGGGCAGTGGGACTGGATGAACGACCCGGAGATCCACTCGACGTCGTGGGAGTGGGACCAGACGGGTCCGTCGCAGCACTGGAAGCGCGCCCACAACTACGCGCACCACACCTATACGAACATCGTCGGCATGGACGACGACGTGGGATTCGGCATCCTGCGGATGACGCGCGACGAGAAGTGGCGGCCGATCAACCTGCTGCAGCCCGTGGCCAACCTGATCTTGGCGGCCACCTTCGAGTGGGGCATCGCCCTGCACGACCTCGGAGCCGAGAAGAAGGCGTGCGGTGTGCCGCCGGGGCAGCGGAACTCCCAGCCCACCAAGGACTTTGCCCGGAAGATCGCGCGGCAGCTGGGCAAGGACCTGGTGCTGTTCCCGGCCATGACGGGCCGGGCGTGGCGCAGCACGATCACCGCGAACCTCACGGCCAACCTGGTGCGGAACCTGTGGGCGTACGTGGTGATCTTCTGCGGTCACTTCCCCGACGGCGCCGAGAAGTTCACCGTGGCGCAGTACGAGAACGAGACGCAGGGCCAGTGGTACCTGCGGCAGCTGCTCGGTAGCGCCAACATCGATGCCGGTCCGGTGATGGCCTTCATGACCGGCAACCTGAGCTACCAGATCGAGCACCACCTGTTCCCGGACCTGCCCAGCAACCGCTACCCGGAGATCGCGGAGCGGGTGCGCACGCTGTGTGCGAAGTACGACCTGCCGTACACGAGCGGTCCGCTCGGCAAGCAGTACCTGCTGGCGCTGCGCACGATCCACAAGCTGGCGTTGCCGGACGCGTGGTTGCGGGCGACGTCGGACGATGCCCCGGAGACCTCCTCCGAGCGCAAGTTCCGGCGTCCCGATCTGCCGCGGGTGCGGTCGGTGGGGGAGCGTCGCGAGGGGCTGGCGACCGCGCTGCAGACATTGCGCGCCGCCAAACGCGCCGCCCGGCGGAAGTGATCTGCCGCACAAGCTACATCTCCGTAACCTACGGACTCGTAACCTACGGTACGGTAGGCGCATGGCCATTTCGGACATCAAGGAGTACGCGCACCTCACGGAGGCGGACGTCGAGGCCCTCGGCCGAGAACTCGACGCCATCCGGCGAGACATCGAGGACTCCCGCGGCGAACGCGACGCCCGCTACATCCGCAACACGATCCGGCTGCAGCGCGGCCTGGAACTCGGCGGGCGCGCGGCGCTGTTCGGCAGCCGCCGGCGTCCGCTGTGGCTGCTCGGTGCGGGCCTGCTCGGCGTCTCGAAGATCATCGAGAACATGGAGCTCGGGCACAACGTGATGCACGGGCAGTGGGACTGGATGAACGATCCCGAGGTCCACTCCGCCAGCTGGGAGTGGGACAACGCCGACCCGTCCGCGCACTGGAAGCAGACCCACAACTACCTGCACCACAAGTACACCAACATCCTCGGCATGGACGACGACGTGGGATACGGCCTGCTGCGGGTCACGCGGGACCAGCGCTGGTCGCCGTTCAACTACGGCAACATCGTCTACAACGCGCTGCTCGCCCTGCTGTTCCAGTACGGCGTCGCGGTCCAGCATCTCGAGCTCGGCAAGGTGGCCAAGGGCCGCGACGACCGCGCCGAGACCAAGCGCAAGCTGCGCGAGGTCGGGGACAAGATCGGTCGCCAGATCGTCAAGGACTACGTGGTCTACCCGGCGCTGACGGGCAAGGCCTGGAAGTCCACGCTGACCGCGAACATGACGGCGAATGTCATCCGGAACCTGTGGACCAACGCGGTCATCTTCTGCGGGCACTTCCCCGACGGCGCCGAGAAGTTCACCAAGGCCGACGTCGACAACGAGTCGCAGGCGCAGTGGTACCTGCGGCAGATGCTCGGCAGCGCCAACATCTCCGGCGGCCCCGTCATGGACTTCATGACCGGCAACCTGAGCTACCAGATCGAGCACCACCTGTTCCCGGACCTGCCGTCCAACCGGTACGCCGAGATCGCGGTGAAGGTCCGGCAGCTGTGCGACAAGTACGACCTGCCGTACACCACCGGCCCGCTCGCGGTGCAGTACTTCAAGTCGTGGCGCACCATCGCCAAGCTGTCGCTGCCGAACAAGTACCTCGCCGACACCCCGGACGCCGCACCCGAAACCGCGTCCGAACGCGGCTTCGGCGGCACCGCCGTGGTGGACCCCGCGACCGGCCGGCGACGCGGTCTGGCGACCGCGATCCGCGAGAACCGCCGGGTCCGCGGCGTGCGCCGCCTCCTGGGCATGCGCTGATCCCGAGCCTGCATCGAGCGCCCGGCGTCCCCGTGACGCCGGGCGCTCGGCGTCACGGGCCGTATCACCGGCTCTCGGTCACCAGGTCTCGTTCGCGGCGATCGCGGTCAACAGAGCCCGCACCGCCATCGCGCGGCGCCGGGACTTGCCCTCGAGTTCGTCGAGCGCGCACTCGGGATCCGCAGGCGGGCCCAGGTGGGTGCAGCCGCGGGGGCAGGCCTCCACCGCCTCGGCAAGATCCGAGAAGGCGGCGATCACGTTGTCGGCGCCGATGTGCGCGAGTCCGAACGACCTGATACCGGGCGTGTCGATCACCCAACCACCGCCCGGCAGCGGCAACGCCACCGACTGCGTGGAGGTGTGCCGGCCCTTCCCGACGCCCGAGACCGCCCCGATGGCCCGGTCGGCATCCGGGACGAGTCTGTTGACCAGGGTCGACTTCCCGACGCCGGAGTGGCCGATCAGGGCCGTCACCTTGCCGGTGAGCATCTCCCGGAGTTCCGTCAGGTCCCGATCCTGTCCGGCCAGCATCACGCGGACGTCCAGGTCGGCGAATTGCGCGGTGAACTCGGCCGGATCGGCGAGATCGCTCTTGGTCAGGCACAGCACCGGGTCGAGACCGCCCGCGTACGCGGCGACCATGGACCGTTCGACCAGCCCAGTCCGCGGCGGCGGATCGGCCAGCGCGACGACGATCAGCAGTTGCTCCGCGTTGGCCACGACGATCCGCTCGAACGGGTCGGTGTCGTCGGCGGTGCGGCGCAGCACCGTGGTGCGCTCCTCTACCCGCACGATCCGCGCCAGGGTGTCGGGCCGTCCCGACAGGTCCCCGACCACGGCGACCCGGTCGCCAACCACGACGGGGGTGCGGCCGAGCTCACGGGCCCGCATCGCCACCACCGGCCGTGCCGGATCGCCGCCCAGCACGCAGCCCCACCGACCGCGGTCGACCGAGACCACCATCGCCTCGGCGGCGTCGAGATGAGCCGGCCGGTCCTTCGTGCGCGGACGCGAGCCCTTGCCCGGACGGATCCGGACATCGGACTCGTCGTAGGTGCGCCGGCTCAGGAGCGTGCTCCCGTCAGCATCCCGGCCCACAGCTCGGGGAAGTTCGGCAGGGTCTTGGCGGTCGTGCCGATGTCCTCGACCTCGACGCCGTCGACCACGAGGCCCACGATCGCGCCCGCCGTGGCCATCCGGTGATCCGCGTACGAATGCCAGCGCCCGCCGTGCAGCGGCGCGGGCGCGATGTGCAGGCCGTCGGCGGTCTCGGTCGCGGCGCCGCCGAGCTTGCCGAGCTCCGTGGCCAGGGCGGCCAGGCGGTCCGTCTCGTGCCCGCGCAGGTGCGCGATGCCCCGCAGCGTGGACGGGGTCGTCGCCAGCGCCGCGAGCGCTGCGACGGTGGGGGCGAGCTCACCCACGTCGTGCAGGTCGATGTCGAGGCCGCGCAGGCGCTCCGGGCCGCGCACGGTGAGCGTGCCGCCGGACAGGGCGACGTCGGCGCCCATCTGCTGGAGGATGCCGCGGATCGCGTCGCCGGCCTGGGTGGTGCGCTGCGGCCACCGCGGCACCGACACCGTGCCGCCCGTGACGGCCGCGGCCGCCAGGAACGGGGTCGCATTGGACAGATCCGGCTCGACCACGCGGTCCACCGCGCGGATCGGGCCCGGCGCGACCCGCCAGGTGTTGGGCACGGTGGTGTCCACCGTCACCCCGGACTCGCGCAGCATGTCGACGGTCATGTCGATGTGCGGCATGGACGGCACGGCCGCCCCGGCGTGCCGGACCGTGACGCCCTCGTCGAACGCCGCGGCGGACAGCAGCAGCCCCGAGACGAACTGCGACGAGCCGGACGCGTCGATGGTGACGACACCGCCGCGCAGGCGGCCGCGCCCGTGCACGGTGAAGGGCAGGGTGTCGCCGTCGACGTCGGCGCCGAGCGAGCGCAGGGCCTCGAGGACCGTGCCCATCGGCCGCGTGCGCGCCTGCTCGTCGCCGTCGAAGAAGACGTCGCCGTCGGCCAGTGCCGCGACGGGCGGCACGAATCGCATCACCGTGCCGGCCAGGCCGCAGTCCACCCGGGCGCCGTGCAGCCGGCCGGGGGTGACATGCAGGGTGGTGCCGTCGTCGCGTTCGTCGATCGTCGCGCCGAGTCCGCGCAGGGCGCCGATCATCAGGTCGGTGTCGCGGCTGCGCAGCGCGCCGGTCACGGTCGACGGGCCGTCCGCGAGCGCGGCGAGGATCAGGGCGCGGTTGGTGATCGACTTGGACCCGGGCAGCGTGACGGAACTGTCGACGGGTGACTCGGCTCGGGGCGCACTCCACGGATTCACCCGTCCATCTTCGCCCATCCGCGCGCGAGGGCCACACCTGCCACACTTCGAAGCCGTGTGCGGCCGGCATGCGGTGACGGCGGATCCGGCGGATGCGCTGGGGGACCGTCCCGTCGTTCGCCACCGAGATTAGCCGGAGCGCAACGCTTTTCAACACCCGACCCGAATCGGCCGCGCTCGAGCCCGCTTTCGCGCGGCCGGTGCGGCACCGGCGGTGCCTGGTGCCGACGGACGGCTGGTACGAGTGGCAGCACGACCCGTCGTCGGCCGAGGTCGGCAGCGTCCGCAACCACGGTCCCGGACTGCTCGCCCCGGCCTCGCCCGCCGCCGAGCAGCTCACCCTGCTCTGACGCCCGGCGCCGAATCAGGCCCCGGTGGTGATCGGCGCCACCACCGCGCCCGCGAGCCGCACCAGGTCCGCCGGCGCGAGTTCGATCTCGAGGCCGCGGCGTCCCGCGCTGCACAGGACCCGATCCCACTGTTGCGCGGAGGCGTCGACGGCGGTGCGCAGCCGGCTGCGCTGGCCCAGCGGTGAAATCCCCCCGAGGACGTAGCCGGTGGCGCGCTCGGCGTCGCTGCGCTCGGCCATGACCGCCTTACCGCCACCGAGGACGGCCGCCGCCGCCTTGAGCGAAAGGGTCGCCGGGACCGGGATCACGGCCACCGCGAGCTTGCCGTCGGAGAGTTTGATCACCAGGGTCTTGAAGATCTGTGCGGGGACCACCCCGAGCCGCTGCCCGAGCATCTCGACGGCCTCGGAGCCGAAGGAGCCGGCCCGCGGGTCGTGCGGGTACTCGTGGACGCGGTGGGTGACGTTCTCGCGCAGCAGCAGCTTCGTCGCGGGAGTGGAGGTCGAGGCCATGCGCGCCAATGTAGGGAACAAGGGCCGGAGCTGTCGTGTTGATTCCGGGTGGCCGCCCCGATCGGGCGCGGCCGGTGACCGAGAGCGAGGGAGTACCGCGTGCCTGTGCTGTGCCCGCCCCGACCGGTAGCCTTCACGGATACGGCAAGTGAAGGGATCGGTGTGGTCGAGGAGTCTGGTGCGGAACTGGCCGAACGGTTCGAGCGGGATGCACTGCCCCTGCTCGATCAGCTCTACGGCGCGGCCCTGCGGATGACCCGCAACCCTGCGGACGCGGAGGATCTGGTTCAGGAGACGTATATCAAGGCGTTCTCCGCCTTCTCCTCGTTCAAGGAGGGCACCAACCTCAAGGCGTGGTTGTACCGCATCCTGACGAACACCTACATCAACTCCTACCGCAAGAAGCAGCGCCAGCCCGCGCAGTACCCGACGGAGGAGATCACCGACTGGCAGCTCGCGGCGACCGCCGAGCACAGCTCCACCGGTCTGCGGTCGGCCGAGGTCGAGGCGCTCGATGCGCTTCCCGACGACGACGTCAAGGCTGCGCTGCAGGAGCTGCCCGAGGAGTTCCGGATGGCGGTGTACTACGCCGACGTCGAGGGCTTCCCGTACAAGGAGATCGCGGAGATCATGGGCACCCCCATCGGCACGGTGATGTCGCGGCTGCACCGCGGCCGCAAGCAGTTGCGCGGCCTGCTGGCCGATGTCGCGCGGGAGCGGGGATTCAACCGGAGCGGAGCCGTCGACGCGGCCGTCGGAGACGGTGCGGACAAGAAGGAGGTCTCGAGGTGAGCGAGTCGGCCGACTTCGATCAGCTCGACTGTTCCGCGGTGATCGCGGACGTCTACCTGCTGCTCGACAGCGAGTGCGACGATCGGTCGCGTGAGCGCCTGCAGCGCCATCTCGACGACTGCGGGTCCTGCCTCGAGGCGTACGGGCTCGAGTCCCAGCTCAAGTCCCTGCTGAGCCGCAAATGCGGCGGCGAGCACGCTCCGGAGGGCCTCCGGGAGCGGCTGCTGATAGAGATCCGGCGGACCGTCGTCGTGACGACCCGCACCGACGTCCGGGATTGAGCCACCAACGAGTGAGGGGGCCGGAAGCAGCTGCTTCCGGCCCCCTCACGCGTGTGCGCGCGCCTCAGGCGTTGGGACGCTTGCCGTGGTTGGCGGCGTTGCCCTTGCGGCTGCGCTTCTTGCGGCCTCGCTTACCCATGGTCCGATCTCCTTTCTGGTTCATTACAGTGTTTCACGTGTGGTCCGGTGGCCCTGAAAGCAGGGCCACCGTCTTCTTCGTGGAATGAGGTGCCCGATGGCCGAGGACGTGCGCGCCGAGATGGTCTCCACCGTGTTCGAGGTGGTCGTGCAGGAGGGGGACGTCGTCGCCGAAGGCGACACACTGGTGATCCTGGAGTCCATGAAGATGGAGATCCCGGTGCTCGCCGAGACGTCCGGCACCGTGACATCGCTGGACGTGGTCGTCGGCGACGTCGTCCAGCAGGGCGATCTCATCGCGGTCATCTCCTGAGTCCGCACGTGCCCCCCGTGTCCACCCTCAGTGCCCTCCTCGCCGAGCACACCGACCTGCCGGGCGGTGCGGTCGATCACCTCCAGCGGGTCGTCGGCGAATGGCAGTTGCTCGCGGACCTGTCCTTCGCGGACGTCCTGTTGTGGGTGAGCGCGGAGCCGGGTGGGGTGGTGTGCGTGGCGCAGTGCCGACCCACCACCGCCTCGACCGTGCTGCCCGAGGACATGGTGGGTTCGGTGGTCTCCGAACGGGAGCACCCACACGTGCTGCGGGCCCTCGAGACCGGAGTGGTCGTCTCCGCGGACTCACGGCCCAGCCACGTTGCGCCCCTGCGCCGTCAGGCCGTGCCGGTCCGCTGGGATGGGCAGGTCATCGCGGTCCTGAGCCGCGACGCGGCGACCGTGGCGCGGCGCACCAAGAGCGCCCTCGAGACCGCCTACCTCGAATGCGCCGACGCCTTGTTCACGATGATCTGCGAAGGCACCTTCCCGAATCCGGAATCCCGATCGGACACCAAGTCCAGTCCGCGGGCCGGGGACGGCTTCATCCGCCTCGACCGGTCCGGCCGGGTGGTGTACGCGAGCCCGAACGCCCTGTCCGCCTACCACCGGATGGGCCTGAACTCCGACCTGCTCGGCCAGAACCTGATCGAGACGACGCGCGCGCTGGTGACCGATCCGTTCGAGAGCGAGGACGTCGAGACCTATCTGCGCGGAGCGGTGCACGGCAAGCTGGGGCGGCCCATGGAGATCGAGGCCCGCGGCGCCACCGTGCTGCTGCGCGCGCTGGTGCTCGCGCCCGGCGGCCGGCTCGAGGGCGCTGCGGTGGTCATCCGCGACGTCACCGAGGTCAAGCGGCGCGACCGGGCGTTGCTGAGCAAGGACGCCACGATCCGGGAGATCCACCACCGGGTGAAGAACAACCTGCAGACGGTCGCGGCCCTGCTGCGGCTGCAGGCACGGCGCACCGGCAACACCGAGGCCCGGCAGGCCCTCGCCGAGGCGGTACGCCGGGTGACGTCGATCGCGCTCGTGCACGAAGCGCTGTCGATGTCGGTGGACGAGGAGGTCGATCTCGACGACGTCGTCGACCGGCTTATCCCCATCGTCGTCGACGTCGCGGCCGTGGGCAGCCAGGTCCGGGTGCGCCGGGAGGGCAGCCTCGGGGTCTTCCCCGCCGAGCGGGCGACACCGCTGGTGATGGTGCTCACCGAACTCGTGCAGAACTCCGTGGAACACGCCTTCGACCCGGGTGCCTCCGGGACCGTGACGCTGCGCGCCGAGCGGTCGGCCCGCTGGCTCGACGTGGTGGTCCACGACGAGGGCAAGGGTCTGCCGGAGGGGTTCGACCTCGGCAGCTCGGACCGCTTGGGCCTGCAGATCGTGCGCACGCTCGTCGCCGCGGAACTCGGCGGGACGTTGCGGCTCGAACGGGCTGCGCCGACCGGCACCGACGCGCGGCTGCGGGTTCCGCTGGGCCGGGTGACACTCGGCTGAGACGGTGTCGCCGTGTCCCTGCCGGGAGGGTGTCGCCGTGTCCCTGCCGGGAGGGTGTCGCCGTGTCCCTGCCGGGACGGGGGAGCGCGGCCTCCGGACGCGGGAAGGCCCGGCACCGAAACGGTGCCGGGCCTTCCCGGAGCTCTGTGGCGTAGGTCGCGTCAGACCGCGGTGCGTGCCCGGGTACGGGCGTTGCGGCGCTTGAGGGCGCGACGCTCGTCCTCGCTCATGCCGCCCCAGACGCCCGCGTCCTGGCCGGACTCGAGGGCCCACGAGAGGCACTCGGCGGTGACGGGGCAGCGGTTGCACACGAGCTTGGCGTCGGCGATCTGCGCGAGGGCCGGACCGCTGTTGCCGACGGGGAAGAACAGCTCGGGATCCTCGTCGCGGCAGATGGCCTTGTGGCGCCAGTCCATGCTTCTACTCTCCTTCGATAGTGCTCGTCGCACCGGCTGATCGTGGTGGCAAGTTCATGTGCGCGTCGGCAAGTGTTTCCGCGCGGTTACTTGTGAATGCTTTCACGAACCAGCGTGAAGTCAATAGAAAACGTCACGACCGTGGGGAAGCTCACGCCGACGGTGTCCCGGGTATTTGGGTTCGAACTTCCTTTGTACACCTCGGGAAACGAAAATGTAACCCGGATCACGTACGGGCGTCGGCGCGCCCGGGACACGGGGCCACGACGTCGAGCACGGCGGGCACCGACACGAACTCCACTTCGGTGCGAAGGCCCAGGTAGTCGCCGTCGACCTGCAGGCCGATCGGCCGGGACGACACCGCCTGCACCCGCGCGACGTCGTCGACGCGCACCAGGCGACGGGAGTTCGGATCGCCGCGCCGCGCGAGCAGCTGGCGGACCACCCGCAGGCTCGCGAACACCGCCGTCGTCGTCATCGCGAAGACTCCGAGCCCGGTCTCGAACGAGGTGCCCGGGTTGGTGTGCACCGGGCGCTTGTCGAGGTAGGTCCACGGGCTCGAATTGGAGACGAACGCGTAGTACACGCCCGGGATCGGTGGCCGGCCGGGCAGCGTCAACGTCAGCGCGGGTTCGGCGCCCTTCGACTTGAAGAACTGCGTGATCGAATGCGCGACGTAACGCGCGGTGGTGACCTTCCGCCCGCCCAGCCGGCTCAGGTCGATGGCCTCGCACACCTGCGCGTCGAGCCCGAGTCCCGCATTGAAGACGAACCACCGGCCGTCGCAGTGGCCGAGGCCGATCCGGCGGGTGGTGCGCTGGGCCAGCAGGTCGAGCAACTGCTCGGTCGCCCTCACCGGATCGGCGTCCACGCCCAGCGACCGGGCGAAGACATTGGCCGAGCCGCCGGGGACCACCGCGAGCAGGGGGAGAGTGGGGTCGGCCACCCGTTCCGACGGGGTGCCGAGCAGGCCGTTGACGATCTCGTTGACGGTGCCGTCGCCGCCGTGCGCGACGACGACGTCCATCCCGTCGGCGTGCGCCGAGCGGGCCAGTTCGGCGGCGTGCCCCCGATGGGTGGTGTGGGCGACGGTGAGGGAGACCCGGTCGGCGAGCGCACGGGCCAGCCGGTCGCGACCGGCCGGAGTGGTGGTCGTCGCGTTGGGGTTCACGATCAGCAGTGCGCGCACGGAGCATCAGCCTAAGTGGTCTCGTACGGGTCCACTACGCTGGCCGGGTGTCCACCGAGTCGCCACGCAGCACCGTTCCGTCGACCGTTCGAGCCGCGGGTGGTCTCGTCGTCCTCGAAGGCGTGATCGCCATCGGCTTCGCTGTGGTCTCCGTGGTCCGGGCCCTCACGGGCGGGCACGACCAGACGGTCGGCAACGGCTACGGCCTCGCACTGTGGCTGGGGATCCTGTTCGGCGGCGTGCTCGCGGCCGGGATCGCGCTGCTGCGGGGCAAGCGGTGGGGGCGGGCCGTGGCGATCGTCGCCCAGCTGTTGCTGCTGCCGGTGGCCTGGTCGCTGCTGACGGACTCCCACCAGGTCGTGCTCGGCATCCTGCTCGCCCTGATCGTGGTGCCGGCGCTGGTGCTGCTGTTCAGCCCGCCGACGACGCGCTGGCTGGCGCAGGACTACGCCCCGGACGCCGACGACGTGGCCTGATCTCCGCCGAGCGCGGCGAGTGCCTGCCCGCTGAGGCGGAAGGTGGTCCACTCGTCCTGCGGGACGGCGCCGAGCGAGCGGTAGAACCCGAACGACGGCGTGTTCCAGTCCAGCACCGACCAGCTCAGGCGGCTGTAGCCGCGGTCGACGCATTCGCGGGCCAGTGCCGCGAGCAGAGCGCGGCCGTGGCCGTGGCCCCGGTGCTCGGGCCGGACGTACAGGTCCTCGAGGTAGATGCCGTGCACCCCGTCCCAGGTGGAGAAGTTGCGGAACCACAGCGCCATGCCCACCACCGTTGCCTGTGCGTCCTCTGCGACGTGGGCGAACGCGGCGGCGTCCCTGCCGAACAACGCCGTGTGCAGCTGCTCGGGCACGACGGTGCACTCGGCGCGGGCCTTCTCGTACTCGGCCAGCTCGTAGACGAGGGCGGTGAGGGCGTCGACGTCGGTGGGACGGGCGCGGCGGATCACGATCGGGGGCCTTTCGTGGGGATCGGCGACCCGCCGGACGGCGGAAGTCGCGGTCGATTCTCGCGTTCGGACGACTTTTAGGCGAGGATCGTTCCGTGACAACGGTACTTGCGGTGGCAAATCAGAAGGGTGGCGTCGCGAAGACGACCACCGTCGCGTCTCTGGCGGCCGCCCTGGCCGGGTTGGGGCAGCGGGTGCTCGTCGTCGACCTGGACCCGCA
This sequence comes from Rhodococcus sp. M8, assembly GCF_015654185.1. NCBI lineage: Bacteria > Bacillati > Actinomycetota > Actinomycetes > Mycobacteriales > Nocardiaceae > Rhodococcus > Rhodococcus sp. M8. The sequence goes on along the minus strand of NZ_CP064065.1, from coordinate 1,507,823 downwards.
GGGATGCCTGACATTCTCGCTCGGGCACAACCCCGACCGGCTCGAACGCTCGGTGCACGACGTGCTGGTCGGGGCGGCGGAGGCCAAGGAGGTTCTGCTCGACACGGACGAGGGCTTCACGTTGCTGCCCGCGACGATCGACCTCGCCGGGGCCGAGGCGCTGCTGCTGATGCGACCGGGGCGGGAGTTCACCCTCCGGCGGGCGCTGGCCCCGCTGCTCGACAGTTTCGACGTCGTCGTGATCGACTGCCCGCCGTCGCTGGGCGTGCTCACGCTCAACGGCCTGACCGCCGCGCAGTCCGTGCTCGTGCCCCTGCAGTGCGAGACCCTCGCGCACCGCGGCGTCGGGCAGCTGCTGCGCACCGTCGCCGAGGTCAAGCAGATCACCAACCCCGACCTCGAGCTCCTCGGTGCCCTGCCGACGCTCTACGACGCCCGCACGACGCACAGCCGCGACGTGCTCGCCGACGTCGCCGACCGGTACGACATGCCGGTGCTCGCGCCGCCGATCCCGCGTACCGTGCGCTTCGCGGAGGCGTCGGCGTCGGGGGCATCGGTGCTCGCCGGCCGGAAGAACAAGGGCGCCGAGGCCTATCGCGAGCTGGCCGAGAACCTGCTCGCCCACTGGCGCGACGGCAAGAAGCTGGTCACCTTCACGTCGTGAGGTGCGCGGTGAGTTCCTCGGGGACTCATCGCAGCACCACGACCTGCGGCCCGCGCTGCTCGAGCACCGAAGTCCCGGCGACCGCCACGTTCACCACACCCGGTTCGTCGCGCACGACCGGAATCCGGCCCTGCACCGCCCCGGTGGCAGGCTCGACCACCGCGAGGGCGTCGCGCACCGGCAGCAGCAGGGCCCCGGCCATGGCGGCGCCGGTGCCCGTCGTCCCGGGCAGCGTCCACCGCGGCACCAGGTCGTCGCCGCCGAGGGCGACGGTCTCCGTGCCCGACCACCACGTGAGGAACGAACCCTGCACCGCGGCGGGGAACACCGCGTTCGGCGTCGCCGCGGCCGACAGCGGGTGCCGGGCGGTCAGCGTGCCGGCGGCGTCGTATCCGGCGAGAACGGGCCCGGAGGAGGCGGTAGGCGGCAGGTACAGCACCGTGCGCTCACCGCTCACCGCGACGACGCGCGTACCCATGTCGTCCGGCCCCAGTTCCGGCAGCACCGACGAGGCGATCTCCTTCGGCTGGGAGTCTGCCTCCGGGGTCGTCTCGAGCAGCGTCAACCGGTCCGCCTCTTCGCCCGGGCAGCGTTCGACGACCGCCAGCCGGGTGTTGCTGGCCGCGGCCGAGCGCAGCGTGCACCCGTTGCGGGGTTGCGCCCCCGGCACGACGGGCGCGTCCACGCGCCCGTACTCGAGCGTGCGCACGAGATCCGACCGCCACAGTTCGAGGCGGGTGTCGCCCCGCGAGATCACGTGGGTGTCGGCGGCGGTGAGGGTCACTGCGTCGTCGGCGTCGCTGGAACGCTGCGCCCCGCGCATCCCCGAATCGGGGACCAGCTGGGTCACCTGGCTGCATCCCCGCTGGTCGCGGTACACCGCCACGGCGGTGCGCCAGTCCTCCACGACCCCGCACAGCGGCATGTCGCGGCCGTAGCGCCACAGCTCGGCGCCCGAGTCGAGGGCGCGGCCGGTGACCGTGCCGTCGTCGCCGGTGACCACGACACCTCCGACCGCGATCGGACGGGACGTCGCACCGCTGGGGGCCCGCCACGCCTCCGTCAGCGTCGACGGCACCGCCGTCGCGGACGCCGGCGCCTCGGGTGCCGCGTCGGTCGTGACGGACACGGTGCCGCGCGCGTCCGACCGCAGCCAGACGACGCTCGCCGCCGCGACGACCGCGACGGCGAGCAGGAGGGCTGCGATCAGGTCCGCCCGGGTTCTGCGCTCCGGTGCGAGCATCGCGGCCGACTACTGGGCAGCCGAGGCCGTGACCGTGTCGCTCTTCGCCGTCGCGGAGGAACCGCCGCGGCGCCGGCGCCGGCGCCGGCGTGCGGGCGCCGCCGTCCCGTCCCCGGAGTCCTCGGCCTGCTCCGACGCGGCGCTCGTGTTCTCGGGTCCGGTGTTCTCGGCACTTCCGGAGTCGGGCCGGCCACCGCGGGTGCGCCGGCGGACCCGGGTGCGCTTGGGGCGTGCCGCGTCCTCGGCGTCCTCGGCGGCCTCCTCGCGGGCGGGCCGCTCCGCCGGCGCCTTGCGGACCGTGCCGGTCGTGCCTTCGGGGATGCCCAGCTCCTCGAACAGGTGCGGCGAACTTGAGTACGTCTCGACCGGGTCGGACAGGCCGAGGTCGAGGGCCTTGTCGATGAGCTGCCAGCGCGGGATGTCGTCCCAGTCGACCAGGGTGACGGCGATGCCGGTGCGCCCCGCCCGGCCGGTGCGGCCGATGCGGTGGACGTAGGTCTTCTCGTCCTCGGGGCACTGGTAGTTCACGACGTGGGTGACGTCGTCGATGTCGATCCCGCGGGCGGCCACGTCGGTGGCCACGAGCACGTCGATCTTGCCCTTGCGGAACCTGTCGAGGGCCTTCTCCCGGGCGATCTGCCCCAGGTCGCCGTGCACGGCTCCGACGGCGAAGCCGCGCTCGGCGAGCTCGTCGGCGACCTTCTGCGCGGTGCGCTTGGTGCGGGTGAAGATCATCGTGGCGCCCCGGCCCTCGGCCTGCAGCACCCGCGCCACCAGCTCCGCCTTGTCGAGTGCGTGCGCGCGGTAGACGAGCTGGTTGGTGCGCTCGTGCACCGCGGAGGACTCCGGCTCCTCGGCCCGGATGTGCGTCGGGCGCGTGAGGAAGGTGCGGGCGAGCGTGATGATCGGGCCGGGCATCGTCGCCGAGAACAGCATCGTCTGGCGGCGGTCGGGCACCATGCCGAGAATGCGCTCGATGTCCGGGAGGAAGCCGAGGTCGAGCATCTCGTCCGCCTCGTCCATCACCAGGATGCCGATCTTGCCGAGGATCAGGTGACCCTGGTTGGCGAGATCCAGCAGGCGGCCCGGGGTCCCGACAACGACGTCGACGCCCTTCTTCAGCACGTCGACCTGTGTCTCGTACGGGCGCCCGCCGTAGACGGACAGGACCTTCAGCGGTCCGTCGGCGCCGCGGAGGTACTTGGCGGCGTTCTCGAGGTCCTGCGTGACCTGCAGGCACAGCTCGCGCGTCGGCACGATCACCAGGGCGCGGGGCGTTCCGTCGAGGGCGGTGGTGCCGGACGCGGTGGTGGTGAGGCGGTGCAGCAGCGGGACACCGAACCCGAAGGTCTTGCCCATGCCGGTGCGTGCCTGTCCGATCAGGTCGTCGCCGGCGAGGGCGAGGGGGAGCGTCAGCTCCTGGATGGCGAAGGTGCGCTCGATGCCCATCTCGGCGAGAGCGCGGACGATCTCGTCCCGCACGCCCAGCTCGCCGAACGTGGGCGGGGTGTGGGTGGAGTCGAGTTGGGCCGACACCGTGGTTTCGGTGGCGTCGTCTTCGTGGTCGACAGTGATCTTGCTCAGGGGTCTGGCCTTCCTGGTCTCGGCACGCACGCACGAGTGGAGAGGCGACCGGCCTGCGCCTCAGCGAGAGCGACCGGAACGGGCTCTGCGAGGCGCGGCAGCGATCTGCGATCGGGTGCGCGCACATCATCGGTGAAGTCCGCGGGGCCGGTGGTCGGCGCCTCGAGGCGCGGCCTTCCAGGACCATTGTACCGTGAGCCGCGCGGTCACCGGCTGGGTACTACGCTGTGTCGTCATGGGAGCCGAAACGTCGCCGTCCGCCGCAGAGTCTCGTCCACCCGCCGCTCCGGCGCGCGTCCCGGCCGATCATCCCGGCGTCGCCGAGTTGTTCGCGGTGCTCGCCTACGGTGAGATCTCGGCCTTCTACCGCCTCGCCGACGATGCACGGATGTCGCCGAGCCTGCAGGGGCGGGTGGCGTTCGCGAGCATGGCCGCCGCGGAGATGAGCCACTTCGAGACGCTGCACGCCGCGCTCACCGCGCGCGGCGTGGAGATCTACACGGCGATGGAGCCCTACCGGCGCGCCCTCGACGCGTACCACGCGTCCACGAACCCCTCGAACTGGCACGAGTCGCTGGTCAAGGCGTATGTCGGCGACGGCATCGCCGCCGACTTCTACCGCGAGATCGCCGGCACCCTCGCCCCCGAGGTGGCGGAGGTCGTGCGGGAGGTCCTCGCCGAGACCGGGCACTCGGAGTTCGTGGTGCACGAGGTGCGCGAGGCGGTGCGGCGCAGCGCGGCCGACAAGGACCGGCTGATGCTGTGGGGACGGCGGCTGCTCGGCGAGGCCATCACCCAGGCGCAGTACGTGATGGCCCAGCGTGAGGACCTCACCGATCTGGTGATCGCCGCGTCCGGTGATCTCACCGACATTGCCGCGTTGTTCGACCGGATGCAGCTCGAGCACGCCGAGCGGATGGCGGTGCTGGGACTGCACTAGCCTGGGCGGGGACAGCTGTAGAGCCCTGAGAGTTCGGAGGTCGACCGTGGAGGTCAAGATCGGTGTTGCGGACAGTCCCCGCGAGCTCACCGTGATCAGCGAGCAGACGCCCGACGAGGTCGAGTCGCTCGTGGCGCAAGCCCTGGCCGGCGAGAAGGACGGCGTGCTGACACTCGTCGACGAGAAGGGCCGCAAGCTCATCGTGCAGGCGGCGCGGGTCACCTACGTCGAGATCGGTCCCGCCGACATTCGCAAGGTCGGGTTCGCGGCGACCTAGAACGACGGCATCACGACGAAGGGCCGGGGCTGCTGCCCCGGCCCTTCTGTCGTCGCGGGCGCGGCCCCGGCCCTGGGGTCGGCGCCGTCTGGTCGGCGCCCTCCGGTTACCGCCTGCGCAGCTCCGGCTGCAGCGGCACGTGCGAGAGTCCACCCCAGGCGAGAGCGACCGTGGTGTCGACGGCGTCCTCCTTCGGAATCGGCCGGGCGGCCTCGAGCCAGTAGCGGGCGGTGAACTGGCTGGTGCCGACGAGGCCGACCGCCAGGATGCGCGCCCGGTAGGGGTCCAGACCGGAGTCGTGGCTCACCAGGTCGAACACCGCGTCGACGCAGGCCTCGGTGGCCTGCTCCACGCGGTGCGCCACCTGCGGCTCGCCCATCAGGTCCGATTCGAACACCAGACGGAAACCCTGCGAGTCGTTGTCGACGAAGTCGAAGAACGCCTGCACCGCGGCGCGGACGCGCTGCCTGTTGTCGGTGGTCGACCGCAGGGCCTGGCGGACTCCGGCGATCAGGCTGTCGACGTAGCTCTGCAGCACAGCGCAGTAGAGTTCGAGCTTGCCGGGAAAGTGCTGGTACAGCACCGGCTTGCTGACCCCGGCGCACTCGGCGATCTCGTCCATGCCGGCCGCGTGGTATCCGCGGGTGACGAAGACTTCGCTGGCTGCAGCGAGGAGCTGGACCCGGCGCTCGTCCCGCGGCATCCGGGCGCCGCGTCGAGTGCCGGTGCCGTTGCCCGAGCTGGTGGCGCGGCCGGACGATGTCCGGGCTGCGAGTTCGGTCATGTCGCTCCCAATCCGAAAAATTCGTCGAAGTGATGCCTACCACTACGACGTGCAATCGTCTCTGCACGTTACAGGCCAGGGGGCCTCGAGGTGCCGTGCACCCCTACCCACGAGTATCCCAGCTGAAGGCCCACTGTGCGCGGCGCCACATCGGCGTGGCGGCGGTCGGCGCCCGCGCTCGGCGACCCGGCACGGCCGGCGACGGCCGTATGAGAGTCTGGCAACCGTGACCGACCGAGCAGGAGCCGGCGTGACGGACACACCGCGCCGCCCGGTGCGCAGTCCGCACCGGACACCCGAGGACCGGACGTCCGACCGGCGACGCAGCCGCGCCCCTTCCCACCAGCCTCTGCGAGCTCAGTGGGATCCCGTCTCGGGCGGGGGGAAGGTTCCTCGCCCGCCGCGCCCGGACCGCGGGGTGCGCAGGCAGACCCGGCTCGGCCGGTTCGTCGCGACCTACGGATGGCGGGCCTACGCCATACCCGTCCTCGCGGTCCTCACGGTGATCGTCCTGGTGGATGCGCTGCGCACCGGTGGCAGCACGCCCGAGGCCACGGCGGCCGGGGACGCGGCGGCCGCATCCGGCGACGTGGTGGGCGTGCCCGCGCCGGTCGCGGACGGCACGTTCCCCGCCGATCTGCCGTCCGGCGCGCTCCCGGACGGCGGGCCGTTCACGGTGGCCGGCGCCGGCACCTGGCGGGTGGTGCCCGGGACCAGCGGTCAGGTCGGCACCGGCCGCGTCTACACCTACACCGTGGAGATCGAGGACGGGGTCGACGCCACCGGCTACGGCGGCGACGCGGCGTTCGCCCGGATGGTCGACGAGACCCTGGCCAACCCGAAGAGCTGGACACAGGACCCGGCGTTCGCGTTCCGTCGCGTCGATCAGGGCGTGCCCGACTTCCGGGTGTCGCTGACGTCCCAGATGACGATCCGGCAGGGCTGCGGGTACGACATCGAGCTGGAGGTGTCGTGCTACAACCCGGGCCTGGGCCGGGTCCTGCTCAACGAGCCGCGGTGGGTGCGTGGCGCCGTCGCATTCCAGGGTGACATCGGCTCCTACCGTCAGTATCAGATCAACCACGAGGTCGGGCACGCCATCGGCTTCGCCGCCCACGAGGGGTGCGGCAGCGACGGGGGCCTCGCGCCGATCATGATGCAGCAGTCCTTCGGCACCGCCAACGACGACATCGCCGGCCTCGATCCCGAGGGCCTCGTCCCCCGCGACGGACTCACCTGCAGGTTCAACCCGTGGCCGTATCCGCGGGCGTGAGGATGGGACAATCGGGTAACCGCCCGATCGAGCCGGCCGAGGAGCTGTCGTGAGCCCATTACCACCTCTGGTGGAACCCGCTGCGGACCTGACGCGCGAGGAGGTGGCCCGCTACAGCCGGCACCTGATCATCCCCGGGGTGGGGGTGGTGGGGCAGCGGCGGCTGAAGAACGCGCGGGTGCTGTGCATCGGCGCCGGCGGCCTGGGTTCGCCGGTGCTGCTCTACCTCGCTGCGGCGGGTGTCGGCACCCTCGGCATCGTCGAGTTCGACGATGTCGAATCGTCCAACCTGCAACGGCAGGTGATCCACGGGATCGCCGACGTGGGCCGCCCCAAGGGGGAGAGCGCCCGCGACACGATCCGCGGGATCAACGACAACGTGGAGGTGCGGCTGCACCCGGTGCGCCTGGACCCCGGCAACGCCGTCGCACTGTTCGAGCAGTACGACCTGATCCTCGACGGCACCGACAACTTCGCCACCCGTTACCTCGTCAACGACGCCGCGGTCCTCGCCGGCAAGCCGTACGTATGGGGGTCGATCTTCCGGTTCGAGGGACAGGTGTCGGTGTTCTGGGAGGCCGCACCGGACGGGCGGGGGCTGAACTACCGGGACCTGTACCCGGAGGCGCCGCCGCCCGGGATGGTCCCGTCCTGCGCCGAGGGCGGCGTGCTCGGGGTGCTCTGCGCGTCCGTCGGGTCGATCATGGCCACCGAGGCGGTCAAGCTGATCACCGGTATCGGCGAGTCGCTGCTCGGACGCCTGATGATCTATGACGCTCTCGCGATGAGCTACCGGACGGTGACGTTGTGCCGCGACCCGGGCCGGGTGCCGGTGACGGGGCTGGTCGACTACGAGTCCTTCTGCGGTGTGGTGCCGGACGACGGCGCAGCCGCCCTCGCCGAGTCGACCATCACCCCGACCGAGCTGCGCCGGCTGCTCGAGTCGGACCGGGAGATCGAGCTGATCGACGTGCGCGAGCCGGTCGAGTGGGACATCGTCCACATCGAGGGGGCGCGGCTGATCCCGAAGGACCGCATCCTCTCCGGCGAGGCGCTGGCGGAGCTGCCGCAGCACAGGCCGATCGTGCTGCACTGCAAGACGGGGATCCGCTCGGCCGAGGCCCTCGCGGTGCTGAAGAAGGCCGGTTTCGCGGACGCCACGCACCTGCAGGGCGGGGTGCTCGCGTGGGCGCAGCAGGTGGACCCTTCGCTGCCCGTGTACTGAGGGGAACCCGTGTACTGAGGGGAATACGGGGAAGATAACGATGCGGGAATGGTGTCCCCGGGTAACGGAGTGCCTTCCCCTCAACGGGGCGGCGCCGACTGTACGGTGTGCCCCGTGAGTCCCCTCGAACCCCCGCAGCACGTGCGCTCGACCTTCGGCCTCCGCGACGTCGAACCGGTCCCGCTCGGGGCGGACTGGGACGGTGGCTGGCGGTGCGGCGACGTGGTGCTCTCGCCGGTCGCCGACCATGCCCGCGCAGCGTGGTCGGCGAAGGTGCGCGAGACCCTCGGGGTCGACGGGGTGCGACTGGCGCGGCCCGTCCGCTCCACCGACGGCCGCTACGTCGTCTCCGGTTGGCGCGCCGACACCTACATCGTGGGCACCTCCGAACCGCGGCACGACGAGGTGGTGGCCCTGTCGCTGCGGCTGCACGCGGCCACCGCCCAGCTGGAGCGGCCGCGCTTCCTCATGCAGCCGCCCGTGGCGCCGTGGGAGGACGTCGACGTGTTCGTCGCCGCCGACCGCGCGGCGTGGGAGGCGGTGCCCCTGCGCACCGCCCGCGCCGCCGGCGCCCCGGAAACCGTCACCCCCGACGGACGCAAGAGCATCGACCTGATCAACCAGCTCGCGACGCTGCGCAAGCCGGTCCACCTGCCCGATCAGCTCGTGCACGGTGACCTGTTCGGCACCGTGCTCTTCGCCGGCAGCGCCGCGCCGGGCCTGACCGACATCACCCCCTACTGGCGGCCCGCGTCGTGGGCGGCCGGTGTCGCCGTCGTCGACGCGCTGTCGTGGGGCGGGGCCGACGACGAGCTCATCGGCCGGTGGGAGGACCTGCCGGAATGGCCGCAGATGCTGTTGCGCGCAGTGATGTTCCGGCTCGCCGTGCACGCCCTGCATCCGCGCTCCACGGAGGAGGCGTTCCCGGGGCTGGCACACACCTCGGATCTGGTGCGGCTGCTCCTCTAGCCTTCGCCGCCGCGCAGCTCCCCGAACATCGCGAGCGCGGCGGCGGTGGCGCGGCCGGGCTCTCCCGCGACGACGGCGAGCACCAGCTCGCGGTGCTCGTCGTGGAACCCCGCCCCCGTCTCGTCGACGCGGCGCCGGATCGTCTCCTCGATGACGGGCAGCAGCGAGTCGTAGAACTCGAGGTACACGGCGTTGTGGCTGGCCTCGACGATCGCGCGGTGCAGGGCGACGTCGGCGGCGAGGGCGGCGGCCGAACGCGGGTCGGCCCACGCGCGCATCCGCGCGTCGAACAGTTCGGTCAGGTGCGCGGCGTCCGCGTCGGTGCGGCGCCGGGCGGCGAGCGCTGCGGCGGTGACGTCCAGAGCCTGCCGCAGTTCGAGCACGTCCTGCTCGTGGGCGTCGGCGAAGTAGGTGCCGAGAGCGCTGCCCACCTCCGAGGTGGCGACGACGTAGGTGCCCGAGCCCTGCCGCCGCTCCAGCAGCCCCGAGTGCACGAGCGCCTGCACGGCTTCGCGCACGGTGTTGCGGCCCGTCCCGGTCAGCTCGGCCAGGGCGGGTTCGGGAGGGATGCGGGTGCCCACCGCCCAGGCGCCGGTACGGATCTGGTCGCGCAACTGCTCGGTGACCTGGGCGATGAGGCTGGTGCGTCGCACGGTGCGCATGGGGATCCTTCCTGCATCCGGAAAACACCTTCGACGATAGACGTCGGGTCATCCTATGATTTCGCTCGTGGCTGTCACCGGTGCCGGATCCTCGTCCCCGTCCCTCCTGCGGGGACGGCTCCTGGTCTTCGTTGCGATCGTGATGTCCGCGCTCACGCTGCGCCTCGCCGTGACCTCGTTCAGCCCGCTCGCCGAGCAGATCCGCGCCGAGCTCGGTTTCGCGCCCGCCGTGGTGGGCGTGTTCGGCATGGTGCCGACCGCGATGTTCGCGGTGTTCGGGCTGCTCACCCCCGTCATCGCGCGCCGGGCCGGGCTCGAGGCCACGGCCCTCGTCGCGATGCTGGCCGCCGGATTCGGCATGGCAGCGCGCGCGCTGACCCACGAGACGTGGACACTGCTCGCGTTCTCCGCGCTCGCGCTCGCCGGGATGGGGGTCGGCAACGTGGTGATCCCGCCACTGGTCAAGAGGTACTTCTCCGACCGGCTCGCGGTCGTGAGCACCGTGTACATCGTCGGCGTCCAGATCGGGACGGTGCTGCCGGCCCTCGCGGCGGTCCCCGTCGCCGAGGCCGCCGGGTGGCGCTGGTCCATCGGGCTGTGGGCGGCGTGGGCGTTCGCCGCGGCGATCCCGTGGATCGGCGTCCTGTACCGGGCCCGCGGCACGCGTCCGGCCGCCGGCGACGCGCCGCACTCCCAGCCCACGCCCGGCCGGGTGTGGCGCTCGCCCGTCGCGTGGGGCATGGCCGGCATGTTCGGCATGACCTCGCTGATCACCTACTCGATGTTCACCTGGATCCCCGCGGTGCTGCTCGACGCCGGCGGCAGCGAGGCGCTCGGCGGCGCCATGATCGCCCTGTTCTCGTTCGTCGGCCTGACCGCCTCGTTCGTCGCTCCCGCCGCGTGCGCCCGCATGCGGGATCCGTTCCCGCTCGTCGTCGTGTGCGTGGCGTGCTACGCGGTGGGGTTCACCGGTCTGCTGCTCGCGCCGCTGACGGCCACGGCGCTGTGGGTGCTGGCGATCGGCGTCGGGCCGACCACGTTCCCCATGGCGCTCACCCTGATCAATCTGCGCACCCGCACCCACGCAGCGTCCGCCGCACTGTCCGGCTTCACCCAGGGTCTCGGCTACACCGTCGCGTGTCTCGGCCCGGTGCTGGTCGGTGTGCTGCGCGAGGCCACCGGCGGCTGGACGGCGCCGTTCGCGTTCCTCGGGTGTGCGGCGCTCGTGGTGCTCATCGCCGGCCGGGTCGCCTGCCGGCCCCGGTACGTCGAGGACACCTGGGGCGGTTCCGGTGCCGGTCCACAGCCCGCGAGCACCCGCGGCGCCGACCTCACGGAGGCCTCCTGCCGCAGGTGAGCATCTCTTGACGCGGCAGTCACCGAGGGCAGCACCGCGGCAACACCCGTTTCCTACCTTGGGTCCATCGATACCGACCCGAGGAAGGGGCATGGGGTGGCCGCAACGACCGGAGTATCACCGACCGAAGGCCTGCGTGCGAAGTTCGCGCGCAAGCACCGCATCGAACACTGGGACGCCGAGGACACGGCGGCATGGGAAGCCGGCGGCAAGGAGATCGCGAAGCGGAACCTGATCTGGTCCGTCCTGGCCGAGCACGTCGGCTTCTCCGTCTGGTCCATCTGGTCCGTGATGGTGCTGTTCATGCCGGCCGACGTCTACGGCATCGATCCCGCCGGCAAGTTCTTCCTCGTCGCGGTGCCCACCCTCGTGGGCTCGCTGCTGCGCATTCCCTACACCGTCGCCACGGCCCGGTTCGGCGGTCGGAACTGGACGGTGTTCAGCGCGCTGGTGCTGCTGATCCCCACCCTCGCGGCCCTGTACCTGATGCTCAACCCCGGCTTCTCGTACACCACCTTCCTGGTGGTGGCCGCGGTCGCCGGACTCGGCGGCGGCAACTTCGCCTCGTCGATGACCAACATCAACGCCTTCTACCCGCAGCGGCTCAAGGGCTGGGCGCTGGGCCTGAACGCGGGCGGCGGCAACATCGGCGTGCCGGTGGTCCAGCTCGTCGGCCTGCTCGTCATCGCCACCGTCGGCAACACCGAGCCGTGGATCGTGTGTGCCGTCTACCTGGTGCTGTGTGCCTTCGCCGCGCTCGGCGCGGCCCTGTTCATGGACAACCTCGGTGACCAGCGCGCCGACCTGCGGGCGATGGGCGAATCCCTGAGGTACCGCGACTCGTGGATCCTCAGCTTCCTCTACATCGGCACCTTCGGCTCCTTCATCGGCTTCAGCTTCGCGTTCGGGCAGGTGCTGCAGATCAACTTCCTGGCCGGGGGCGCGACCGCCGCCGAGGCCTCCCTGCACGCCGCGCAGATCGCGTTCATCGGCCCGCTGCTCGGCTCGATCGCCCGGCCCCTCGGCGGCAAGCTGGCCGACCGGATCGGGGGCGGCCGGATCACGCTGTACACGTTCGCGGCAATGGCCCTCGCGGCGGGACTGCTCGTCACCGCCGGCACCCTCGACGACGCCACCGCCGGCGCCGCCACCGGCGGCATCATGGTGACCTTCGTCCTCGGGTTCATCGCCCTGTTCCTGCTCTCGGGCATCGGCAACGGCTCCGTCTACAAGATGATCCCGTCCATCTTCGAGGCCAAGGCGCAGAGCCTCGACTCGCTCGACCGGGCCGGGAAGGCCGCATGGGCGCGCAGCATGTCCGGCGCCCTGATCGGATTCGCCGGCGCCATCGGCGGACTCGGCGGCGTCGGGATCAACCTGGTGCTGCGCGCGTCCTACAGCAGCGAAGCCAAGTCGGCGACCATGGCGTTCTGGGTGTTCCTCGCCTTCTACCTGGTCTGCATCGTCGTCACCTGGGCCGTGTTCCTGCGCCGACCCACCGCCCCGCCCGCGGAGACGCCCGCACCGCGCGACGTCACCGCCGACACGGTGGCCACCCGCGTCTGACCGCGGCCGGCCCCCATCACGTACGCAAGGAAGAAGGAAACGGTATGAGCCACAAGTCTGTTGTCGTCGTCGGACACGGCATGGTGGGCCACCGCTTCGTCGAGGCGCTGCGCGCCCGCGACGAGAAGAACCTCTGGTCGGTGACGGTGCTGTGCGAGGAACCGCTGCCCGCCTACGACCGCGTGGGACTGTCCTCCTATGTCGGCTCGTGGGATTCGACGGAACTCGCCCTCGCCGGCAACGAGTACGAGGGCGACGACCTGGTCGACCTGAGGATCGGCACCCGGGCCGCGGCGATCGACCGTGCCGGGCGCACCGTCACCACCGACGCCGGTGAGGTGATCGGGTACGACGCGCTCGTCCTGGCCACCGGCTCGTACCCCTTCGTCCCGCCGATTCCCGGCAAGGATCTGGCCGGGTGCTTCGTCTACCGGACCCTCGACGACCTGGACGGCATCCGGGCCGGCGCGGAGCGGGCCGCTCCGGGAGCGGTCGGCGTCGTCGTCGGCGGCGGGCTCCTCGGCCTCGAGGCGGCCAACGCGCTGCGGATGCTGGGCATGACGCCGCACGTCGTCGAGTTCGCCCCCCGGCTCATGCCGCTGCAGGTCGACGAGGGCGGCGGTGCGCTCCTCGCCCGGCTCGTCACCGATCTCGGGCTGACGGTGCACACGGGCGTCGGCACCGCCGGCATCACCGAGGGTCCCGGCGGGTTGAGGGTGGAACTGTCCGACGGGTCGGTGATCGACGCCGCGCTGCTCGTGTTCTCCGCAGGCGTCCGTCCCCAGGACGGGCTGGCCCGCGACGCGGGGCTCGAGCTGGGCCCGCGCGGCGGTGTCCGCACCGACCTCGGCTGCCGCAGCACGACCGACGACGCGGTCTACGCGATCGGCGAGTGCGCGGCCGTCGAGGGCACCTGCTACGGCCTCGTCGCCCCCGGCTACAGCACGGCCGAGGTGGTGGCCGACCGGCTCCTCGGCGGCGCCGCCGAGTTCCCGGGCGCCGACCTGTCCACGAAGCTCAAGCTGCTCGGCGTCGACGTCGCGAGCTTCGGCGACGCGCACGCCACCACTCCCGGCGCCCTCGAGGTCGTGCTGTCGGACGCCGCGAAGGGCACCTACGCCAAGCTGGTCGTCTCGGACGACGCGAAGACACTGCTCGGCGGCATCCTCGTCGGCGACGCCTCCGCGTACGGGTCGCTGCGGCCGCTCGTCGGCCGGGAGCTGCCCGGCGACCCCGCGGCGCTGATCTCCCCGGCGGGAGAGAAGCCGGGCGCCGGGTCGCTGCCCGACGACGCCGAGGTGTGCTCCTGCAACGGAGTCACCAAGGGGACGATCTGCGGTGCCATCGCGGACGGCGCGTGCGACATCGCCCAGGTCAAGGCCTGCACCGGCGCCGGCACCACGTGCGGCGGCTGCCTGCCCACCGTCAAGCAGCTCCTCGCGGCGTCCGGTGTGGTCATGTCGAAGTCCTTGTGCGAGCACTTCGAGCAGTCCCGGGCCGAGCTGTTCCAGATCGTGCAGGCCACGAACACCCGCACGTTCTCGGCACTGATCTCCAAGTACGGCCAGGGGACCGGCTGCGACATCTGCAAGCCCGTCGTCGCCTCGATCCTCGCCTCGACCGACTCGGACCACATCCTGGGCCGGCAGCAGGCGGCGCTGCAGGACACCAACGACCACTTCCTGGCCAACATTCAGAAGAACGGCACCTACTCGGTGGTGCCGCGGATGCCCGGCGGGGAGTGCACCCCCGAGCAGCTCATCGTCATCGGCGAGATCGCCCGCGACTTCGGCTTGTACGTCAAGATGACCGGCGGCCAGCGCATCGACCTGTTCGGTGCGCGGGTCGAGCAGCTGCCGCTCATCTGGCAGCGGCTCGTCGACGCCGGCATGGAATCCGGCCAGGCGTACGGCAAGTCCCTGCGCACCGTGAAGAGCTGCGTGGGCTCGACGTGGTGCCGGTACGGCGTGCAGGACTCGGTCGGCATGGCGGTCGACCTCGAACTGCGCTACCGCGGGCTGCGCTCACCGCACAAGCTCAAGTTCGGCGTTTCCGGCTGCGCCCGCGAGTGCGCCGAGGCGCGCGGCAAGGACGTCGGGGTGATCGCCACGGAGAACGGCTGGAACCTGTACGTGTGCGGCAACGGCGGCCAGTCGCCCAAGCATGCGCAGCTGCTCGCCGGTGGTCTCGACGACGGGACCCTCGTCAAGTACATCGACCGGTTCCTGATGTTCTACGTGCGCACCGCCGATCGCCTGCAGCGCACCGCGCCCTGGCTCGAGTCCCTCGAGGGCGGGCTCGAGCACCTCCGGGCGGTGGTGTGCGAGGACAGCCTCGGCATCGGCGACGAGCTCGAGGCGGCGATGGCCAAGCACGTCGCCGGGTACCGGGACGAGTGGAAGGGAGTGCTCGAGGACCCCGAGAAGCTGTCCCGGTTCGTGTCGTTCGTCAACGCGCCCGAGGTGGCCGACCCGACCGTGCGGTTCGACGACTCGGGCAAGCGGAAGGTGCCGGTGCTGGTCGGAATGCCCTCTTACCGTGAGGGAATCTCGGGTTAACGCCCGAGAAACACCGGCCCAGGAGAATTCCGTCCGTAGTTCCAAGGAGGACATTCATGACCGTCATCGAGACGCACACCCCCGAGCGCGCGTCGCGTGCCAGCGTGTACGACGGGCGTCTGGAGTGGACGTCGGCGTGCCCGCTCAGTCACCTCATCCCCGGCCGCGGCGTCGCCGTGCTGTTGCGCGGCGGCGAGCAGGCCGCGCTGTTCCGGCTCGACGACGGCAGTCTGCGGGCGGTGGGCAACTTCGATCCGTTCGGCCGCGCCGCGGTGATGTCGCGCGGGATCGTCGGCGACCGCAGCGGCGAGCCCACCGTCGCCTCGCCGCTGCTCAAGCAGGTCTTCTCGCTGGACGACGGACGCTGCCTCGACGATCCGTCGGTCCGCCTGCCCGTGTACGACGTGCGGGTGTGGGCCGGTGTCGTCCAGATCCACAGCCTCGTGCCCGTGCACCGCGGTTACGGCGAGCGTTCGTGAGCGAGGACAACGCGCCGCTGCACGGCTTCACGATCGGCATCACCGCCGCACGCCGCGCCGACGAGTTCGCCACCCTGCTCACCCGGCGCGGCGCGGAGGTTGTCCACGCACCCGCCATCCGCATCATCCCGCTCGCGGACGACGCCGAGCTCGAGCGCGTGACGCGCGACATCCTCGACACCCCGCCGGACATCACCGTGGCCACCACGGCGATCGGCTTCCGCGGCTGGATGGGGGCCGCGGACGGCTGGGGCCTCGCCGAGCAGCTCGGCGAGGCCCTGGGCGGCAGCCGCATCCTGGCCCGCGGGCCGAAGGTCACCGGCGCGATCCGGGCCGCCGATCTGCGGGAGGAGTGGTCGCCGGCGTCGGAGTCGTCCGCGGAGGTGCTCGAGCACCTGCTGGCCGAGGGTGTGGAGGGGGTGCGGATCGCGGTGCAGCTGCACGGCGCCCGCACCGAGTGGGAACCCGGCGCGGACCTGTGCGAGGTGCTGCGCGACGCCGGTGCCGACGTGGTGGCGGTCCCGGTGTACCGGTGGACCCCGCCCGACGACCCCACCGCGCTGGACCGGCTCATCGAGCAGATCGCCGACCACAGCATCGACGCGGTGAGCTTCACCAGCGCGCCGGCCGTCGCGTCGCTGCTGATGCGTTCCAAGGCCACCGGCATGCTCGAGTTGATGCTGCGCGCGCTGCGCACCGGGGTCACCGCGGTGTGCGTGGGGCCCGTGACGGCCGCGCCGCTGGTCGAGCTGGAGGTGCCGGTCTCGGCACCGGCCCGGGCCCGGCTCGGATCCCTCGCCCGGCACCTGGCCGAAGAGCTGCCGCGGCGCGCCCACCGCATCGAGGCCGGGGGACACGTCCTCAGCGTCCGCGGCCGCTGCGTCGTGGTCGACGGCGAGATCCGCTGCCTGGCGCCCGCCGCGATGGCGCTGATGCGCACCCTCACCGCCCGGCCCGGCCGGGTCGTCTCGCGTGAGGAACTGCTCGCCGCGCTGCCCGGCGGCGGCGGCGACACCCACGCCGTGGAGACCGCCGTGGCGCGGCTGCGGTCCGCGCTCGGCGCCCCCACGATCGTGCAGACCGTCGTCAAGCGAGGCTACCGGCTCGCGGTTGACCCGGTGGGCTGCGCCGACAAGGAATACCCGCTCGGCTAGGGGCATCGTCTCCGGCCGACCCCGTTCCGGATCAGGAGTTGTGACCATGATCGACCCGGCCCTGCTGCTCGTCGCTCACGGCACGCGCAATCCGCGCGGCGTCGAGATGATCGCGTCCCTCGCCGACGCCGTCTCCCGCGACGTGGGCGCCACCCGCGTCGCGTTCGTCGACGTCCTCGGACCCTCGCCGGCGGAGGTGCTGCGCGATTCCGGCCGGCCCACCGTGCTGGTGCCCGCCTTCCTCGCCTCCGGCTACCACGTGCACGCCGACGTGCCACGCGAGGTCGCCGACAGTGGGCATCCCGCCGTGGCGGTCACCCGCGCGCTCGGACCCGACCCGGTGCTCGCACGGGTGCTGCTGCACCGGCTCTCCGCGGCCGGCTGGAAACCCGGTGACGCGGTGGTGCTCGCCGCGGCGGGCTCCTCCGACCCCCGCGCCCTCGGCGACGTGCGACGGGCCGCGGACATGTTGTCGGCCCTCGCGCGCGTCGCCGTGCGCGTCGGGTACGTCGCCACGGGTGCCCCGCGCGTGCCGGAGGTCGTCGCCGGACTGCGCGCCGCGGGTGCGCGCCGGGTGTTCGTCGCCTCGTACCTGCTCGCCGACGGGCTGTTCCACGCGCGTCTCGCCGATGCGGGCGCCGACGGGGTGGCGGCCCCGCTCGGGGTGCACGACTCGATCGTGCGCCTGGTGGCCGAGCGGTACCGGTCGGCGGCGCCGGCGCTGCTCGCCGGAGGCCCGCTGCGCGGGTGACCTTGCCGACACGGCGCCGCCGACCGCGGGTGCGCGCCGTATCGTCGATCCTCGTGTCCGAAGCGGTGACAGATCCGGGAGCCGGGTCCCGGAGTGACGCGGCGAGCCCGCCGATCCCGGCGCCGGGGCCTCCGCGGACGCTCCTGCTCGGGGTGCCCCGGCGGGGCCGGCGCTGGCCCGGTGCCCTGCGCGCGGCCGCCGCGGTGGCGCTGCCCGGCCTGGCAGGCCTCGCGCTCGGTCACGGGCCCGTCGCCGCGACGGCCGCCCTCGGGGCGTTCGCCGTCGTCTACGGCGAGGGCCGCGCCTACCGGGCGCGGTGGCAGGTGGTGATGGTCGTCGCGGCGGTGCTCGTCGCGCTGGCCGGTCTGGGCGCCGGTGTCGGCACGCTCGTGCATTCGGGCTCGGAATGGACGTGGCTCCTGCTCGTGGCGGTGATGACGGCGGTCGTCGCCGTGGGCGCCTTCCTGGTCGACGCGCTGCGCTTCGGTGCACCCGGTGCGTTCCTGCCGCTGCTCACCCTGGAGATCGCGGCGGCACTGCCGAGCGCCGGCGTGCCGGTCGGTGCGGTCGTGTCGTGGACCGCGGCCGGCGCGGGCACGGCAGTGGTGGTGTCGATGTCGGGCGCGCTGGCCCGGCCCCGCGCACCCGAGCGTGCCGCGGTGGCGGCGGCCGTGGAGGCCGTCGACGCCTGCCTGCGCGCCCCGGCGGAGACCGGGCCGCGGCACGAGGCGGTCCGGGCGCTGCACGCCGCGTGGATGTGCCTGCACGACGGGCGGCTGGGCGGGGGCGCGCATCCGCTGACCCGGACGCTCCGAGCGGCGCACCTGCGGCTCGCGACGGTCGTCGCAGGAACCGACGAGGGTGCCGCCTCCGAGACCGACGATCTGCGGCCGCAACCACCGCTGCCGCGCCCGTCGGCGCGATACCGGCTGGCGCGGGCCGCCCGGCCCGGCAGCCGATCCTGGACCATCGTCCTCCGCCTCGTCGTGGCCGGTCCCGTCGCGGGCGCACTGGCGCTCGCGTGCGATGTCGGGCGGCCGGACTGGGCGGTGATCACGGCGGCGATGGTGCTGCATCAGGGACCCGACCGGGTGCTGGGCAGCTACCGGGGCCTGCACCGGTTCGCCGGCACCGTCGTGGGTCTGGGCGTGCTGGCCGCGGTCGTGTGGGCCGCCCCGACGGCCGTCGCGCTCGTCGTGGTGGTCGCGGTGTTGCTCGCCGGAACCGAGGAGTACCTGGTCCGGAACTACGGCGTGGCGATGGTGTTCATCACTCCGCTCGCGCTGCTGCTCGGCGGCGCCGGGGTGCCGCACGACTTCGCCGTGGTGGCCCGCGACCGCCTGCTCGAGACGGTGATCGGCGTGCTCGTCGCCGTCGCGGTGCTGTGGGTCGTGCTGCCGTTCGCGCATCGTCGCGTGCTGCGCTGCGCCGACGCGCGGGTCGCGGAGACGGTCGCCACCATCGTGCAGGCGCGCACGGCGGGGGAGCGGACCGTCCTGCCGGAACTGCGCCGCGACCTCGAGTTCGACCTGCACGCCGCGACGACCGCCGCGATCGTCGCGGCCCACACCGAACCCGGCTGGACCCGCGACCGGTGGCCGGAGCACCGGCGGCTCCACGAGACCGGATACCGGGTCCTCGCGCACCCGGCCTGACCGGCGCGCCGGTCAGTGTGGCAGCGGCACCAGTTCCACCGGATCGCCGTCCGCCGCGCCGGGCGGCACGAGCGCGATCGCCCGTCGCCCGATCAGCCCCGCCAGGTGTGCGGTGCGGATCGCGTTGTCGCACACCCACAGCCCGTCGTCGGTCTGTGTCGCCGGCAGCAGCCGGGTGACGTCGCCGCTCACCTGCGAGGCGTTGGCGAGCGGCGCGGTCCACGGTGGCTCCGGCCGTCGTCCGGTCAGCCCGTCGACGACGGCGGGCAGCATCACCAGCAGCGTCGCGACGGCCGCGACCGGGTTGCCGGGCAGGCCGAGCACCACACGACCGTCCGGCAGCACTGCTGTCACCTGGGAACCGCCCGGCTTGCACCGGACCCGATCGACGACGATCGCCGCGCCGGCGCGGGCCAGCGCCGCCCGCAGCTGGTCGGCGGCCCCGCCGCCGGTCGCCCCGGTGACGACGATCGTGTCGACGTCGGTGGCTTCGCGGAGCAGCCGGTCGAACCCGTCGACGGTGTCGCGCAGGTGCGCCTCGCCGGCGACGGCGGCGCCGCACCACTGCACGAACCGCGGCAGGACGGGGCCGAGAGAATCGCGGGTCTGGCCGTCGCGCAGCGGCCCGTCGCGGCGGATCTCGTCGCCGGTGACGACCACGTGGACCCGGACGGGCCCGCGGACCGGCACCGCGGTCACCTCGCCGCTCAGCGCAGCGGAGACCACCGCCGGGCCCAGGGCAGTGCCCGCCTCGGCGAGCACGTGACCGGGCGCCCAGTCCTCCCCGCGACGGCGCGCGTCGTCGCGCACCGGGGCGCCGGGCATCCGGGTCACGGTGCCGTCGGTCACCTCGACGTGTTCGTCACGCACCACCGTCGTCGCGCCGGGCGGCAGGTAGGCACCGGTGGCGATCCGCGCGGCCTGGCCGTCGTGCAGGGTGAACGGCTCGGTCGCGCCGGCCCGGTGGACCTCGGCGCGCAGCAGCCACGGACCGTCGCCGGCGACGGCGTACCCGTCCATCGCCGACACCGCGGCCCGCGGCAGGGCCTCGGCGGCGACGAGTGGCGCGGCGAGGGTGGCACCCTCCGCCGCCTGGGGCGCCACGGTGCGGACCGGCAACCGCGGCAACGACCGCCGGATCTCCGCGCGGGCGGCGGCGGGGTCGGCCGCGACGAGCCCGGGACGCGCGGCGCGGGCCTGCGCGAGCTCCTGCGGGGTGTCGCAGTCCGCGGTCCCCGCCACCGGAACCGTGACGTAGCGCTCCGGCAGCAGGGCCTTCATCGGCTGATTGGCCGGATCCGTCCCCAGCGCGGCGAGGCGGCCGGCGAGCGCGGGACCACGCCACGCGGCGAGCAGGAACTGGATCCGGCCCGAGTCGTCGACAGCGAACGCCGCGTCGGCTCCGGGGGCGCCGCGCAGGGTCTCCACCAGTGCGGTGACCGTGTCCGCGGTGAGGAACGGCAGGTCGGCGGCGAGGGCCAGCACCACCGGTGCGTGAAGACCCGCGGCGGCGAGGGCGGCGACGGGCCCGGCCCCGGCGGGCTGCTCCTGGACCTGGACCACCGCCGGGTCGAGATCGTCGCGCCGTGGTCCGACGACGGTGATCCGGCGGCACCCGGCCACCGCGGCCAGCGCGATGTCGAGCATGCGCCGGCCCCCGACGACGAGTGCGGGCTTGTCGACGCCGCCCATGCGGGTCGCGCGTCCGCCCGCGACGATGACGGCCTCGACGTCGGTCAGCGAACTCATGAGCTCATGCTGCCCGACGCGGGCTGGCGCGGTGTGCCGGGGCGGTCAGTCGGGCGTGTGGTGACTGCGCGGCGGCCCGCCGATACCGCACCGGCCGCCCTGCGCGGTGTCCAGCACTGTCCAGGTGGCCGCCGCCAGGCTGAGCGCGGTGAGGAGAACGACCAGGAAGATCATGGTCCTATTCTCTCGGGCCGGTGGACCGGAGATTCCGGTCCACCGTGCGAAAGTGGACTGTATGAAGGACGTGTCCGCCACCCCGTCCGCGGCCCGGCTCGCGGCGCTGCTCGGCGACGTCGGAGCCGACCGCGGTCCGCTGTACCGGGCCGTCGCCGCCGCGCTGCGCCGCCGCATCGCCGACGGCCGGCTCCCGGTCGGCGCGCGCCTGCCCGCCGAGCGGGCGCTGGCCGACGCGCTCGGCGTCAGCCGCGTCACGGTGGCCGCCGCCTACGGCGACCTGCGCGACGACGGCTGGGCGCTCACCCGGCACGGGGCGGGCACGTTCGTTGCCGCTCCCGACGGCCGGCAGCCGTGGGGCACCGCGCTCGGCGCCCCCGTGCCCGGCGTGCTGGACCTGGGCAACGCCGCCCCGGAGGCGTCGTCCCTGCTGACCGCCGCCTACGCGGTCGCGCAGACCCGGCTGCCCGACCTGCTGGCCGGTCACGGGTACGCGCCGAGCGGCCTGCCCGAGCTGCGTGCCGCCGTCGCGGCGCGGTACACCGCCCGCGGACTGCCGACCGACCCCGAGCAGGTGCTGATCACCGCCGCCGCGGCGGACGGGCTCGACGCCGTCCTGCACACCGTCGTCGGGGCGGGACGACGGGTGCTGCACCAGCATCCGAGCCATCCCGGCGCGCTCGAGACGATCGCGGCGACCGGGGCCCAGTCCGT
This sequence comes from Rhodococcus sp. M8, assembly GCF_015654185.1. NCBI lineage: Bacteria > Bacillati > Actinomycetota > Actinomycetes > Mycobacteriales > Nocardiaceae > Rhodococcus > Rhodococcus sp. M8. The sequence continues at coordinate 1,486,045 of NZ_CP064065.1, read as the reverse complement.
CGCCGTGCCCGTCGACGTGACGATCCGGATGTGATCGTCGACGAGGCCGATCGCGCCGCGCGGCAGCACGCCCCGACCGTCGCGTACCTGATGCCCGACCACGCCAATCCGACCGGTGTGAGCCTGAGCGTGGCCGCGCGGCGGTCCCTCGCCGCGACCCTGTGGCGGCATCGCGTCCTGACCGTCGTCGACGAGGTCGCCGCGGAGCTGTCGTTCGCCGGCGACGACATCGAGCCGTTCGGGGCGGCGGTCCCGGACGCGGCCACCGTGCACGTCGGCTCGTTGAGCAAGGTGGTCTGGGGCGGCATCCGGATCGGCTGGGTGCGCGGCGACCGGGCGACCGTCGCGCGCGTGCGGGAGGTGCTGCTGCGGCGCCAGCTCGGCGTCTCGATCCTCGACCAGCTCGCCGCCGTGGAGTTGTTCGCGCAGTGGCAGCGGATCCTCGACGAGCGCCGCGCCGGGCTGCGCGCCCGTCAGGAGGCGCTCGCCGCGGCCGTCGCCGCACGCCTGCCCGGGTGGCGGTTCGTCCCGCCCGCGGGCGGGTTGTCGCTGTGGTGCCGGCTGCCGGACGGCATCGGTTCCACCCGCCTCGTCGCCGCGGCGGAACGGCAGGGACTCGTCCTGCTGCCGGGCACCCGATTCGGCACCGGCCACGCGTTCGACGACCATCAGCGCCTGCCGTTCACCCGGCCGGTCGCGGAACTGCTCGCCGCGGTCGACGTGCTGGCCGGGCTCGGCGCGGCCGTCCTCGAGCCGCGGCGAGCGGCACCACCGCTGGTGTGAGCCGGCTCAGAAGCGGTGCCGCGCCGCCGCGAGATCGACCCGGCCGTCGCGGATCGGCACGCCTTCGAGCTCGAGCCGGGCGAGTTGCCGGTGGGCCAGGTGCGCGGCGGGCCTTCCGGAGGCCGGGACCACCCGGTGCCACGGCAGGTCCGCGCTGTCGGTCCGCATGATCCAGCCCACGGTGCGCGGGCTGGACAGGCCGGCCGCCGCGGCGACGTCGCCGTAGGTGGTCACGCGGCCCTCGGGGACGGAGGCCACCAGCTCCCGGACGCGTTCGACGTCCGCCTCGCTCGTTGCCGGCATCTACAGCAGCTTCCGGACGAGGGCCGCGGTCTCCTCCGGTCGTGCCTGATCGATCATGTGGTCGCAGTCGATGTCGAGCGCCGTGAGGTTCGTGCCGAGGCGGTCGGCGAGGGCGGCCCGGAACTCGTCGGTCACGTACGGCGGCTGCACCCTCGCGGCCCGCGCGACGATCGTGGGCAGGTGCGCCGGTGGCAGGACGAACTCACGCGCCAGCTCGCTCCACGACGTCACCAGGGCGGGAACGCACAGGCGCCAGTTGACCCGGCCCGAGTCGAGGGTGATCAGGTGCTCGGCGAGTTCGGCGTCGAGCAGCGCGGGATCGACCTCGCCCCACGCGCCGTTCGTCTTGTCGGCGCGGGCCTCGGCCGCGTCGGTGTAGTCGGGGTGCTGCACGGTCAGCTCCGCGATCTCGAGCATGCGTTCCGGCGGCAGCCCGATCGCCGGATCCAGTAGCACCAGCCCGCGCACCCGCTCGGGGGCGGTCGCCGCCAGATGCACGGCGAGGGCGCCGCCGAACGAATGCCCGACCACCAGCACCGGACCCGAGGCGTGGGCGTCGAGGACGGCGAGCAGGTCCCGCACGTGCGTCTCGAAGTTCCACGGCGGCGTCCACGGGGAGCGGCCGTGCCCGCGCAGGTCCGGCGCGATGACCCGGGCCTGGGGCAGGTGCTCCGACGCGAGGTGCTCCCAGCGCCGGCCGTGACCGGTGAGGCCGTGCAGGGCGAGCAGCTGCGGACCGTCGGCGGGGCCGAACAGATGGGTGTGCAGTTCGTTCACCCGTCGATTGTGTCAGGGCCGCGGCCGGTTCCGGTGGCAGCCGATGCGCTCGCGCGGGACCGGTGCGGCCGGTCGGCGGGGACGGGCCGGGCTCCCGGACCCGGGGTCGATTCGGTCTCGCGGGCGGTCAGTCCGGCCGTGCCGGCGGGAACGACCACCGCGGCGACGGGCCGGCCGCTCACCCGGTCGCGAACCACCACGGGGGGCCCGTCCTCGTCGGCGCAGTAGCGGTCGCCCCACTGGAGCAGGGCGACGAGGACGGGGAAGAGGTCCAGACCCTTGTCGGTGAGCCGGTACTCGTTGCGGGTGCGGTGTCCGGCCTGCCGGTACGGCACCGGGCGCAGGATTCCCGCGGCCACCAGTTTGCGCAGGCGGTCGGCCAGGATCGGCTCGGACATCCCGACGTGCCGCCGCATGTCGTCGAACCGGCGCACGCCGTTGAACGCCTCCCGCAGGACGAGCAGGGTCCACTTCTCGCCGATCACGTCCAGTGTCCGCTGCACGGAACAGTTCGCCGTGTCCGTCTCCAACCAGCGCATGCATCGAGGCTAGACCCTTGCTAACTGTAATTTCAGAAGTTAGCGTGACGCCATGGACACCACCTCTACCGATCTCCCCGCCGGCAGCGCCTTCCTGCAGGCGGCGGGCCTCGTGCTCGACGAGGTCTCCGGCACCCGGGTCACCGGACACATCGATCTGAGCCGGGACCATCACACTCCGTGGGGCGTCGTGCACGGCGGTGTCTACACCACCGCCGTCGAATCCGCGGCCAGCGTCGGGGCCAGCGCCGCTGTCCAGGACCGCGGCCAGTTCGCGGTCGGGGTGCACAACAGCACCGACTTCCTGCGCTCGAGCACGGGGGAGCGCGTCGACGTCGTCGCCGAACCGCTTCAGCAGGGCCGCGTCCAGCAGCTGTGGCTCGTCACCGTCACCGGCACCGAGAGCGGCAGGACCCTGGCGCGCGGTCAGGTCCGGCTGCAGAACGTTCCGTTGCCCGGCTGACTCGCCGCTCCGCGGCCTTGTCGGATTCGCCGCTCCGCGGCGGTGCGGGATTCGCCGCTCCGCGGCGGTGCGGGATTCGCCGCTCCGCGGCGGTGTCGGTCCCGTCTGCTGGAATGGCCCCATGACCGACGCCGACATCCGCCCCGACGCCCGGCCCCGGCAGGCCGAGGTGCGGCTGGTGCCGAGGCCGGACGAGGCGCCGCCGCAGCGACAGTGGCCCGAGGACGTGCAGCGGGTGTTCGCCGATTCGCCGCCCATGCCGCAGTGGCGGCCGTGGCAGGTGCTGGGCGGCCCCGGGACGGGTAAGACCGCACTGCTCGTGGACCTGGCCGTGTCCCGGATCGCCGCCGGCGCCGACCCGGAGTCGGTGCTGGTGCTCACCCATTCCCGGCGCGCCGCGACCGAGGTGCGAGAGGCGATCACCGCCGGGTTGCTCCGCGTGGGGGCGGTTCCCGGTGGTCCCCGGGCCACGCGGGAACCGCTGGTGCGGACCGTCCACTCGTACGCGTTCGCGGTGCTGCGGCTGCAGGCGTCCACGCACGGCAACCCGCCCCCGCGCCTGATCACCGGCGCCGAGCAGGACGCCGTCCTGCGCGAGCTGTTGCGCGGCGATCTCGACGACGGCGCGGGCATGTGGCCCGAGCGGCTGCGGCCCGCACTCGGCATGACCGGCTTCGCGGTGGAGCTGCGGGACCTGATGCTGCGCGCCAACGAACGCGGCCTCGGTCCCGAGGACCTGATCGAGCTCGGGCAGCGGCGGTCGCGGCCGGAGTGGGTCGCCGTCGGCGAATTCGCCGCCCGGTACGAGCAGATCATGCTGCTGCGCGGCGCGGTCGGCGTCGAGGCGCCCGAGGCCACCGCGCCCGCCCTCGACGCCGCCGAACTCGTCGGGGCGGCCCTCGCCGCGTTCGTCACCGACCCCGACCTGCTCGCACGGGAACGGTCCCGGATCCGGCACCTGCTCGTCGACGACGCCCAGCATCTCGACCCGCAGGCGGCGCAACTGGTGCGCGTCGTCGGGCTCGGCACCCGCACCACCACCGTCGCCGGCGATCCGGACCAGGCGGTGTTCACCTTCCGTGGCGCCGACCCGGCCTTCCTCGCCGCGCTGGTCGACGACGACCCGAGCCGCCGCGTGGTGCTCGGCACCAATCACCGCGCCGCCCCCGAGGTGGCCGAACTCGTCGGCCGTATCACCCGCCGGCTGTCCGGCCTCCCGCCGCACCGCGGCGCACCCGCCGTCCCGTCGGACGACCCGGGCACCGTGCGGGTCCGGGTGCTGCCGACGCCGGCGAAGGAAGCCGCGCTCGTCGCCGACACGCTGCGCCGCGCCCACCTCGTCGACGGGGTGCCGTGGTCCCGGATGGCCGTCGTGGTGCGGTCGGTGCCGCGCTCGCTCGCCCCGCTGCGGCGCGCCCTGCTGGCGGCCGGCGTGCCGGTGACCACGGCCGCCTCCGAGCTGCCGCTGGCCCGCCAGCACGGCGTCGCCGGGCTGCTGCTCGTACTGCGGGCACTGTCCGGGCTGCCGTTCGGCGGCGAGGAGGCGCTCGCCCTGCTGTCCGGGCCCGTCGGCGGAGCCGAACCGGTCGCCCTGCGCCGCCTGCGCCGCGGCCTGCGCCGTGTCGAGCTCGCCGCCGGGGGCGACCGCGACTCCGCCGAACTGCTGCGACTGCTGCTCGTCGACGACGAGGGCGAGGACGCCGAACGGCTCGAGCGCGGACTCACCGACGTCGAGGCGGCGCCGCTGAAGAAGGCCCAGGCCGTGCTGCGCAAGGCCCGGGAGGCCGCGCGCCGCGGCGGCGGCATCGAGGACGTGCTGTGGGAGGCGTGGCAGGCCACCGGACTCGAGCGCAAGTGGGCCGCGGCGTCCGAACGCGGCGGTCCGGTCGGCGCGCAGGCCGACCGCGACCTCGACGGCATCGTGGCGCTGTTCGACGCCGCCGCCGACTACGTCGACCGGCTGCCGCGCGCCCAGCTCGCCGGATTCGTCGACTACCTCACCGAGCAGGAGATCCCGGGCACCGTCCGCACCCGCCTGGTCGCGCCGGCGGAGGCGGTCACCGTCGTCAGTGCCCACTCGGCGGCCGGCCGGGAGTGGGACGTCGTGGCGGTCGCCGGCGTGCAGGAGGGCCTGTGGCCGAGCCTGCGCGCCCGCGGCACCCTGCTGGGCATCGAGACGCTGATCGACGCGGTGTCCGGGGCCGACGGCGGCGGCGACGGCTCGACGCGGCTCTCACGCACCGCGCCGCTACTGGCCGACGAGCGCCGCCTGTTCCTCGTCGCGTGCAGCCGGGCGCGGCGCACCCTGCTCGTCACCGCCGTCGAATCGGTGGGCGGCGACACCGACATGGTGCGCTCCCGGTTCGTCGACGAGCTGGTGGGCGCGGACTCCGACGACGTCGTCGACGAGGCGGGTGAGGACGTCTCGGTGCTGCCCGAGGAGACCCGCACCCGGGTGCTCGCCCTCCCCACCCTCGTCGCCGAGCTGCGCAGCGTGGTGTGCGATCCCGTGGTGGCCCGGGACGATCCGCAGCGGCAGCGCCGGGCGGCCGCACAGCTCGCGCGGCTCGCCCGGGCCCGTGTGCGGGGCGCGCATCCGGACCAGTGGTACGGCACCGCCGAGCCCAGCACGCAACAGGAACTGTGGGACCCCGGGGCCGACGCGGTGCCGTTGTCGCCGTCGACGGTCGAACAGCTCACCACGTGCCCGCTGCGGTGGATGTTCGAGCGGCACGGCGGCTCCGACGGCGACAACACCCACGCCGTCGCGGGCAGTCTGGTGCATACGCTGGTGCAGGCGCTCGCCGGGCGGATCCCGCCCGACCAGGTGGAGCGGGCGCTCGAACGGGCATGGGACTCGGTCGATCTCGGCTCCCAGTGGTACGCCCGTCGCGAGCTCGAACGCACCCGCGCCATGCTCGACACGTTCTCGGCGTGGCTGCGCGGCACCCGTGGCGAGCTCACCGAGGTCGGGGTCGAGATCGCCGTCGACGGCATCCTCGAACCCCGGACCGAGGACGAGCCTCGGGTGCGGCTGCGCGGCCGGATCGACCGGCTCGAGCGCGACCCCGACGGGCGGCCCGTGATCATCGACGTCAAGACCGCGCGCCATCCGGTCACCAAGGAGGCGGCGCAGCAGCACGCGCAGCTGGCCGCCTACCAGGTCGCCGCCGCGGCCGGCGCGATCGACGGGCAGCCCGCCGGCGAACCCGGCGGGGCACGGTTGGTGTTCGTCGCCAAACCGCACAACAAGGAGGGCGCCACCCAGCGGGTACAGCCCCCGCTGGACGCCGAGGCGCTCGACCGTTGGCGCGACGTGATCCACGAAGCAGCCGCGGCCACCCGCGGACCGCAGTTCCTGGCCCGGGTCAACGACGGGTGCCGGCACTGCCCGGTCCTGTCGAGCTGCCCGGCGCACGACGAGGGCAGGCAGGTGACGGGATAGTGGCACCACCGACGGTGAGTGCGGTCGAGCTGGCCGCCGCGCTCGGGCAGTTCCCGCCGACCGGTGAGCAGGCCGCGGTGATCGAGGCGCCGCTGCAGCCCACGCTCGTCGTCGCCGGCGCCGGCGCCGGCAAGACCGAGACGATGGCGGCGCGCGTGGTCTGGCTCGTCGCGAACGGTTTCGTCGACCCGGAACAGGTGCTGGGCCTGACGTTCACCCGCAAGGCCGCCCAGCAGCTCACCACCCGGATCCGCCGGCGGCTGGCGAAGCTCGCCGGATCGGCGCTGGTGCGCGACCTCGACCCGACCGGCGGGCTGCGCGCCCGCATCCTCGCCGGCGAGCCGGAGGTGGGCACCTATCACGCGTACGCCGGGCGCCTGCTCGGTGAGCACGGGCTGCTGCTGCCCATCGAACCGTCGGCGACCCTGCTGTCCGAGACCGAGCTGTGGCAGCTCGCGTACCGCGTGGTCAGCGCCTGGGACGGCGACCTCGACACCGACCGCAATCCCGCGTCGGTCACCGAGTGCGTGCTGGCCCTGTCGGGGCAGCTCGCCGAGCACCTCGTCGAGCCGGAGGACCTGCGCGTCGCGCACACCGAGCTGGACAAGCTCGTGCACACGCTGCCCGCCGGCCCGAATCAGCGTGGGGGACCGTCGAAGACCCTGCTGAGCATCCTCGACGCGCAGCAGGCCCGGATCGAGTTGCTGCCCCTGGTCGAGCGCTTGGCGCAGACGCTGCGCCGCGAGGGCGCGCTGGATTTCGGCAGCCAGATGTCGCTCGCCGCCCGGATGGCCCGCGACCACCCGGAGGTCGGCCGCGCCGAGCGGGCCCGCTTCCGGGTGGTGCTGCTCGACGAGTACCAGGACACCGGCCACGCGCAGCGTGTCCTCCTGTCGTCGCTGTTCGGCGGTCCCCTGTCCGGCGGCGCCTCGGAGCGGATGCCCGCGGTGACCGCGGTGGGCGATCCGATGCAGTCGATCTACGGATGGCGTGGCGCGTCCGCGGCGAACCTGCCCCGGTTCTCGACGGACTTCCCGCTGCCGGACGGCAGCCCCGCGCCCCGGCTCGAGTTGCTCACCAGCTGGCGCAACCCCCCAGAGGCGCTGGAGCTGGCGAATCTGGCATCGGAACCGTTGCGGCACAAGGGTGTCCAGGTCAGCACGCTGCGGGCGAAGCCGGAGCCGACCCCCGGCGACGTCCGGCTCGCCCTGCATCCGGACGTGGAGGCCGAACGGGAATGGGTGGCCGGGCGGATCGCCGCCGAGTACGCGGCCGCCCGGGCCGCCGAGGCGTCGCCGCCCACAGCGGCGGTGCTGGTGCGCCGCAATGCTGACGCCGCGCCGATCGCGGAGGCGCTGCGAGCCCACGGCCTGCCCGTCGAGGTGGTCGATCTCGGCGGCCTGCTGCACACCCCCGAGGTGGCGGACGTGATCGCGATGCTGCGGCTGGCCGCGGACCCCACGGCCGGCAGCGCGGCCGTGCGGGTGCTGACCGGCGCCCGCTGGCAGCTCGGCGCCGCCGACCTGAAGGCGCTGTGGCGCCGGGCCGGCGAACTCGCCATCGGCGGCCGCTTCGGCGTCGCCGGCACGGTCAGCGACTCGGCCGCCCTCGCCGAGGCGCTCGACAGCGCCCTGCCGGGCGAGCAGTCCGAACAGGCCGGGATCGCCGACGCACTCTCCGATCCCGGTCCGCCGCATCGGTATTCGGAGTTCGGTTACGCGCGCATCGTCGCGCTGGGCAAGGAGCTGGCGTCCCTGCGGGAGCGGCTGGGCCAGCCGCTGACGGAGCTCGTCGCCGAGGTGGAGCGGGTTCTCGGCATCGGCATCGAGGCGCAGGCCCGCGCGGGCAGCGACGGCGGTGTCGGCCGGGAGAACCTCGACGCCTTTGCGGACGTGGTCGCCGGGTACGCGAGCCGCGGTTCGGCGACGCTGACCGGCCTGCTCGCCTACCTCTCCGCCGCCGAGGCGATCGAGGGCGGACTCGCTCCGGGCGAGGTGCAGGTCGCCACCGAACGGGTGCAGGTGCTGACCGTGCACTCGGCCAAGGGCCTCGAATGGGAGGTGGTGGCGGTCCCGCACCTGACCGCCGGGGTGTTCCCCTCGTCGACGGCCGGCAGCACATGGCTCGGCGCCCTCGGGGAACTGCCGCCGTCGCTGCGCGGCGACCGGGCGCTGCCGGGCGAGAACAGCGACGGCGTCCCCGTCCTCGATCTGGACGAGGTCTACGACCGCAAATCGCTCGAGAACTGCATCGACACGCACAAGGACGCCCTCAAGCGCCGGAAACTGGACGAGGACCGGCGCCTGTTCTACGTCGCGCTCACCCGCACGGAGCGGGCCCTGTTCGTCTCCGGGCACCACTGGGCCGAGTCCGGAACGGACCCGAAGGGACCGTCCCCGTTCCTGTCCGAACTGCACGAGCTGGTGGCGGCGCGACCCGGGCTCGGCCGCATCGAGACCTGGGCCCCGGCGCCGGAGCCGGGCACCGAGAACCCGATGACCGCGGATCCGCACACCGCCGTGTGGCCGCGCGATCCCCTCGGGGTGCGGCGTCCCTTCGTCGAGCAGGGCGCGGCCCTGGTCCTCGCGATGCTCGAGGAGCCCGAACCCGAACCCCCGGCGACCCCGGACGACGACCCCGACGACTGGGCCGCGGACGTCGACGCGCTGCTCGCCGAGCGGGCCCGGCGCGCCGAGCAGCGTGCCGAGGTGATGCTGCCCGCCCAGATGTCGGTCAGCCAGCTGGTGGATCTGGCCGCGGACCCGGCCGCGCTGGCGGCGCGGCTGCGCCGTCCGTTGCCGTTCCGGCCGAATCCGCTGGCGCGCCGCGGCACCGCCTTCCACGCCTGGCTCGAACGGCGATACGGCGCCACGCGGCTGCTCGACCTCGACGAACTGCCCGGCGCGGACGACGCCGGCGGCGACGAGACCGAACTCGACCGGCTCCAGGAGGCGTTCCTGCGCTCGCGGTGGGCGCAGCGCAGCCCGGTGGAGGTGGAGGTTCCGTTCGAGACGTCGCTGGCCGGGGTGGTGATCCGTGGCCGGATCGACGCGGTGTTCGAGGACCCGGACGGCGGCTGGACGGTCATCGACTGGAAGACCGGCGCCGAGCCCGACGAGGACCGGCTCGAGGCGGTGGCGATGCAGCTGGCCGCGTACCGACTGGCCTGGGCGCAGCTGATGGCCGCCCGCACGTTCCGCGCGACGGGCCGACCGGCCGTGCCGCCTCTCGACAAGGTGCGGGCCGCATTCCACTACGTACGCACCGGGCGGACCATCGCGCCGGAGGACCTGCCCGGCGCCGAGCGGCTGGACCGGTTGGTGCGCAGCGCCGGCGCGGACCGCCCGTCGGCCGGCGAGCGATAGCGGCGGTCAGCGGCGCGGGGCGTTGCGCCGCGCCGTGAGAGCCTGGGCGATCAGGGGCACCTGCAGCGGCAGCCGGGCCACCGCGACCGCCTTCGCGGCCGGGGAGAGCCGCTCGCTGCGCAGCCATGTCACGGCCATCTGCACGTTGGCGGGGAACACCGCGATCAGCAGGGCCGCGGCCAGCGTCCCGCCGAGCCGCCGGGTCCGCGGAATCGCAAGCGCCGTCCCGGCGGTCAGCTCGGCCACCCCGGAGACGTAGGTATAGGTGCGTGGCGAGCCCGGCAGCGCCGTCGGCACGATCCGGTCGAACGGCCGGGGGGAGGCGAAGTGCGCCGCGCCCGCTCCGAGGAGGAGCGCGGACAGCCGCAGCGCCGCGCGCTGGGACGGGAGTGTGGACATGCGCGCCACACTAGCGGCCGACGCGTAGGCTGCGAGCCGATGTCAGCAACGAGAACGTCGGTGACCGCGTCACCGGAGCCGAGAACACCGCGGGAGCGCCGCCATGCCGGGTAGGTTGCGTGCCCGCTTCAGCCGTTCCGACGTGCTCACCGAGCGCCCGGACTTCGCGCTGGTGGGCATCCTGCGGGTGCCGCAGCTGCAGACGAGCCCGAGCCGGGCCATCACTCGCCGCGTCGGATATGCGGTGGTGGCGTTGACATTCGCCGTGCTGGTGGTCTACCTCGACCGGGACGGCTACCGCGACGCCCAGGGCGACGCACTGTCGCTGCTGGACTGCATCTACTACGCGACCGTCTCGCTGTCGACCACCGGCTACGGCGACATCACCCCGTTCACACCCGAGGCGAGACTGATCAACGTCCTGGTCGTCACGCCGTTGCGGATTTTCTTCCTCATCGTCCTGGTCGGTACCACGCTCTCGGCACTGACCGAGAGTTCGCGCCAGGCGTTCAAGATTCAGCGTTGGAGGCGCCGCGTGCGTAATCACACCGTCGTCGTCGGATACGGCACCAAGGGCCGTACCGCGGTGGATGCGATGCTGGGCGACGGGGTTCCGCCGTCGGACATCGTCGTCGTCGACACCGATCCGGTGGTGCTCGAGACCGCCGCCGGGCAGGGGCTGGTGACGGTACAGGGCTCGGCGACGAAGTCGGATGTGCTGCGCCTGGCGGGCGTTCAGCACGCCGCCGCGATCATCGTCGCCGCCAACCGCGACGACACCGCGGTTCTCGTCACGCTCAGCGCCCGCGAGATCGCCCCGAGGGCGAAGATCGTCGCGGCCATCCGCGAATCCGAGAACACGCATCTGCTGCGTCAATCGGGCGCGGACTCGGTGGTCATCTCGTCGGAGACTGCGGGCCGGTTGCTCGGCATCGCCACCACGACGCCGAGCGTCGTGGAGATGATCGAGGATCTGCTCACCCCGGAGGCGGGATTCGCGATCGCCGAACGCGACGTCGAACCGAACGAAGTGGGTGGATCGCCCCGGCACCTGTCCGACATCGTGCTCGGAGTCGTGCGCGACGGCCGCCTGCTGCGCGTGGGGTCTCCCGAGGTCGACGCCGTGGAGGCGGACGACAAGCTGCTCTACATCCGGCGGGTGTCGGGCTGAGCCCGCGCCGCCGCTAGGGTGCAGTCGTGAGCCGTTTCCAGCTGTCCGACACCCCCCTGCTCTCCCGTGCGGTCGTCGACCGCGCCGAGGAGCTGCGGGGCGACGCCGCGGCCCTGCACGACGGCTGGTCCCGGGCCCATCTGCTGCGGGTCGATCGTCGCGGCCAGGTGCCGGTGGACGGGGACGCGCTGGTGTTCGCCGCGGCGGTGGAGCTGGGACCCGAGCCGGTGCCCGGCGCGGTGTTCCTCGGCGTGCGGGACGGGCGGCACGTGTGGGCGGTGCGGGTGCTCGCCCAGACCGGAACGGTCGCCGACCTGCGCCGCATCGGCGACCGGCTCGACGACGCCGACGCGGGTCTGATGGTGACCGCGGTGGCCCTGCTCAACTGGCACGACAACGCGGGCTTCAGTTCACTGGACGGAGCGCCGACCGAGCCGACCCTGTCCGGCTGGTCGAGGATCAGCACCAGCACCGGTCACGAGGAGTTCCCGCGTACCGACCCGGCGATCATCTGTCTCGTGCACGACGGCGCGGACCGGGTCCTGCTGGCGCGACAGCCGGTGTGGCCGGAGCGACGGTTCTCCGTGCTCGCCGGGTTCGTCGAGGCGGGGGAGTCGCTCGAGTCCTGCGTCGTGCGGGAGATCCGCGAGGAGGTCGGCGTCGACGTGCGAGACGTGCGGTACCTCGGCAGCCAGCCGTGGCCGTTCCCGCGGTCGGTGATGATCGGGTTCTCCGCCGTCGCCGATCCGGAGCATCCGCTGGCCTTCCTCGACGGGGAGATCGCCGAGGCCCGTTGGTTCACCCGCGACGAGGTGCGGGCCGCGCTGGCGCTCGGCGACTGGGCCTCCCCGGCCGACGCCCCGTTGTTGCTGCCGGGATCGATCTCGATCGCCCGGGGCATGCTGGAGGGCTGGGTCCGGGGGAACTGAACCGGTCAGGACCCCGGCCTCGGCAGACCGGTGAGCACGGTCTCGACGAGGTGATCGGTGTATTCGTAGGTCAGCGGACCGGAGCGCAGCAGCCAGCGCTGGGCGACGGGGGCGAAGAGGGTGTCGACGACGGCGTCGAGATCCACATCGGGGGACAGCTGACCTTGTCGCTGCGCCGCGCGCAGCCGCTCCTTCTTCATCCGCCGCGTCGGCTCGTCGAGACGACGGGAGTATTCGGCGGCCAGGGACTCGTCCTCGAGTACGGCGACGGTCAGCGCGCGCAACGGCCGTTCGAACCGGGGATCGTTCAGTTCGTCGACGGTGGCGCGCAGCACCGCCCTCATGTCGGCGACGAGATCGCCCGTGTTCGGTAGGCCCTGCGGGTCCTCCGGTTCGCCGCCCACGTTTGCGTTGAGGTAGGCGTCGAGCAGCACCGATCCCTTCGACGACCACCACCGGTAGATGGTCTGTTTCCCGACGCCGGCTCGGGCAGCGATCGCCTCGATGCTCGACTTGCTGTAGCCCACTTCACCGACCAACTCCACCGCGGCGGTCAGGATCGCTGTCCGGGCGGCGTCGCTGCGGCGGGTGGTTCTCGGCGGCATGGAACCCAGCATAGCCAAATCGAGACGAGACGGACCGTCTTGACAAGAGGGAACGAGGATCGCATACTCACATGGCGAGACGATCCGTCTCGTCTAGATTCGAGGAGGCGCCGGTATGGTCGAGCAGCGGATATGGCTGGTCACGGGGGCAAGCCGAGGGCTAGGCCGAGCGTTCACCCGGGAGGCGCTCACCGCAGGAGACCGGGTGGCCGCTCTTGCCCGCACCGCAACCGCCGTGCCCGAGTTCCGGGACGACGAGCGGGTGCTCACCGTCGACGTCGACGTGACCGACCGGTCGGCGGTGTTCGCGGCGGTCGATCGGGTTGTCGAACACTTCGGGCGCCTCGATGTCGTCGTCAACAACGCCGGGACGATGTGGACGGGCTTCGTCGAGGAGTTCACCGAGGAGCAGGCACGCGCTCAGATGGAGACCAACTTCTTCGGAGCGCTGTGGGTCACGCAGGCGGTGTTGCCGGCGCTGCGCCGGCGCCCGGGCCGCCTGCTGCAGATCTCCAGTGTTGCGGGGATCGCGGCATTTCCCACCACCGGGTTGTACAGCGCCAGCAAGTTCGCACTGGAAGGACTGAGCGAGGCGGTCGCTGCCGAGGCTGCACACTTCGGGGTCGCCGTGACGATCGTCGAACCCGGCGGATACTGGACGGACCTGTACAAGGACATGCCCGCCACCGCGCCGCTCGACGACTATGCGGCGCTGCGCGCCGAGATGGCAGCGACGTCGGCCGCCGGCGGCGTCGACAGCGAGCCGGCGCTCGCCGCGGCCGCGGTCCGGGCAGCCGTGGACAGCGACGCCCCGCCGAGACGGTTGATCCTCGGCAGCGTCGTCTACGACGCCGCGGTCGGACTCGCGCAGGAGCGCATCCGGGACTGGGCGGCATGGGAGCAGGTCAGCCGGGCAGCCGAACACGCCGTGCCGGCCCCGCCGGGATACACCACCTGAGCTCCTCGGTGCTCCCGGCGGATGCGGTGCCGTCGGCTAGAGACCGAGCGCCTGCTTGACCGCGGACAGCGGGGGATTGGTCGCGGTGCTGCCGTCGGCGTACTGCACGGTGGGAACGACGTGGTTTCCGTCGTTGACGCTGCCGACGAACTCGGCGGCGGACGGGTCGGCCTCGATGTCGATCTCGGCGTAGCCGATGCCGTGCTCGTCGAGCTGGCTCTTGAGGCGGCGGCAGTAGCCGCACCAGTCGGTGGTGTAGAGCGTCAGGGCGGGAGCATCGGTCGTAGTCACGGTGCGCACAACAACTCCGGGGCACCCGCTGTTCCGCGCGACGGTGAAATGTGTTCTCCACCACAGTCGGTGTGGGCCGGAGGCCTGTCACCGCGTCCTGCCATGATGGAGCCCATGCGAGCAGATGCATCGGTGGAGGGCCTGGATCCCCAGCAGGCGGCGGCGGTCCTCGCGCCGCGGGGCCCGGTGTGTGTCCTCGCCGGTGCCGGGACGGGAAAGACCCGGACCATCACCCGCCGCATCGCGCACCTGGTGTCCCACGGACACGTCGCGGCCGGCCAGGTCCTCGCCGTCACGTTCACCGCCCGCGCCGCCGGGGAGATGCGCGGCCGGCTGCGCGAACTCGGGGTGGGCGGCTCGGGGCCGCAGGTGCAGGCGCGTACCTTCCACGCCGCCGCGCTGCGGCAGCTGCGCTACTTCTGGCCGCGAGTGGTCGGCGACACGCCGTGGCAGCTGCTCGACCGCAAGTTCGCCGTCGTCTCCCAGGCCGCGCACCGTGCCGGATTCGCCACCGACACCGACACCGTGCGCGACCTGCTCTCGGAGATCGAATGGGCCAAGGGTTCGCTCGTCGCGCCGGAGGACTACCCGGCCGCGGTGGCCCGGGCCCGGCGTGAGCCCCCCGCCGACGCCGGACGGGTGGCTGCCGTCTACGCCGGCTACGAGTCCCTCAAGGTGCGCGACGACGGTATCTTCCTCGACTTCGACGACCTGCTGCTGCACACGGCCGCCGCGCTCGAGGAGCACACCGCCGTCGCCGAGGAGTTCCGCGACCGCTACCGCTGCTTCGTCGTCGACGAGTACCAGGACGTCACGCCCCTGCAGCAGCGCGTGCTCGACGCGTGGCTCGGCGACCGCGACGACCTCACCGTCGTCGGCGACGCGAATCAGACGATCTACTCGTTCACCGGTGCCACCCCGCAGTATCTGCTCGACTTCTCCCGCCGATTCCCGGACGCCACCGTGGTCCGGCTCGAACGCGACTACCGTTCCACGCCGCAGGTGGTGTCCCTCGCCAACCGGGTCATCGGTGCGGCACGTGGCCGCATCGCCGGGACCCGCCTCCAGCTCGTCGGCCAGCGCCCGCCCGGACCCGAGCCGGCGTTCGCCGAGTACGACGACGAGCCCGCCGAGGCGCAGGCCGTGGCCAAGTCGATCGCGAAGCTGCTGGGATCGGGGGTGCCCGCCGCCGAGATCGCGGTGCTCTACCGCATCAATGCCCAGTCGGAGGCCTACGAGCAGGCGTTCACCGAGGCCGGTATCCCGTATCAGGTCCGCGGCGGCGAGGGCTTCTTCACCCGCGCCGAGGTGCGCCAGGCGGTCGGCGCGCTGCGGCAGGCCCACGGCCGCGACGACCTGCCCGAGGGCGCCGATCGCGGCGCCGCCCTCGTCACGCTGGTGCGGGCGGTGCTCGCCCCGCTCGGCCTGACCGAGGCCGAGCCTGCCGGTGCGCAGGCCCGTGAACGGTGGGAATCGCTGCGGGCGCTCGTGCAGCTGACCGAGGAGCTCCTCGGGCACGAGCCCGACCTCGATCTCGACGGTCTGCTGCGTGACCTGGCGGCGCGGGCCGAGGCGCGGCACCCGCCGACGGTGCAGGGCGTGACGCTCGCGTCGCTGCACGCGGCCAAGGGCCTGGAATGGGACGCGGTCTTCCTCGTCGGCCTCACCGACGGGACCCTGCCCATCGTGCACGTCGTCGGCGACAGCTCCACGCCGCCCGACGAGGCCGGCATCGAGGAGGAGCGCCGCCTGCTGTACGTCGGGGTCACCCGCGCCCGCGTGCACCTGCAACTGTCCTGGGCGCTCTCGCGCACCGAGGGCGGCCGCCGGTCGCGGCGGCGGTCCCGGTTCCTGCACGGTCTGATCCCCGACGACTCGCCGGCCTCCCGGATCGCGGCCCCCGCGTCGCCGAAACGTAAGCGGCCGCAGTGCCGCGTGTGCGGAAAGCCTCTGATGGGGTCGTCCGCGACCATGCTCGGGCGCTGCGAGGGCTGCCCGTCGGACCTGGACGAATCGCTGCTGATGGCGCTGAAGGACTGGCGCCGGGAACGTTCCAAGGAGATGAAGGTCCCCGCCTACGTGGTGTTCAGCGACAACACGCTCATCGCGATCGCTGAGCAGCGGCCGGGCGACGACCGTGCCCTCGTCGCCATCCCCGGCATCGGGGCGAAGAAACTCGAGCAGTTCGGCGCGGACGTGCTCGCCGTCGTGCGCGGTGAACGCGCGCCCGATACCCTCGATCTGTAGCGGTTCGCAAAGCTGCGGTAAAACCGCAGGTAGAAAATGGGTTGTGCGATCGACGGCCGAGTTCCTAGGCTGGAGGTCGATGTCACGGGAAAGGCCCGTGCGCGGACGACGAAGGAGGTGGCCCCGATGCTCGGCTTCGATGCAGCTGCAGTGGTGGTCGCCGCCCCCGTCGCCGGCGCCCCCGTCGCCGCCGGCGCGTGCACTCCGCGCGTCGCCCGCGTGCGAGCAGCCGCCCCTTCGTCCGTGCCCCGAAGCCACCGAGGTTCACCCCGGTAATCTTCATTCGCCTTCCGGCCACGGACACCGCCCAGCGGACCGTGGCCTTCTTCGTCTTCTGCCCGGTTCGCGCATCGCATCCGAACCAGACAGAGGAGACATCCATCGTGCAGACCGCAACGCTCGACGTCGACCATACGACGCGCGTGCGCGAGTTGCCTTGCCGCGACGGCGATCCGGACCTGTGGTTCGCCGAATCACCGACCGAACTGGAGCGAGCCAAGGCGCTGTGCGGCCGGTGCCCGATCCGCGCTCACTGCCTCGCCGCGGCACTCGACCGTGCCGAGCCGTGGGGCGTGTGGGGCGGCGAGATCTTCGAACGGGGTGTCGTCGTCGCCCGCAAGCGTCCGCGGGGACGCCCCCGCAAGGAACTGGTGTGCGCCTAGGCCGGACCGGCTGCCGGGAGGTCAGTCCACCGGATCGGTGAATCCCGGCAGCCACGCCGACAGGATCCGCATGTACGGCGCGTGCGCGTCCAGTTGCGCGCAGATACCGACGGAGCCGAGGAGTACGCGGACGATGTTCGCGTACTCCGGCGGCAGGTTCAGTGCCCGCGCAGTGCGGAAGTTGGATCCGGAGAAGTCGGTGGCGGTGCCCGCCGCCTTCTGCAGCCAGGCCCGGGTGAAGTGGAACGACTCCGTGTGGATCGGATCCGTGAACGGGCGCAGGTAGTCCGCGATCTCCTGCTCGGTGACCTCCCGGCCCGGCAGGACGAATCGGTTCTCGTAGAGCAGCGTGGTCAGCTCGTCGAAGCGCTCCTCGAGGGCCAGCCGCACCATCCGGCCCAGCACCGGCGGCAACCCGTTCGGCATCGCGGCCGTGGCACCGAAGTCGATGACGCCGAGCCGGCCGTCGTCGAGCAGCATGAAGTTGCCCGGGTGCGGATCGCAGTGCAGCAGCCCCACCTGTGCCGGGGACGCGAAGTGGAACTCGGCCAGCAGCGCCCCGGCCCGGTTGCGCTGCTCGCGGGTTCCCTCGGCGATGATCATGGAAAGCGGTGTCGCCGTGAGCCATTCGGTGACAAAGACCTTCGGGGAGCTGGCGACGACCCGCGGCACGACGAACCGGGGATCGTCGGCGAACACCCTGGCGAACGTCCGCTGGTTGTCGGCCTCGATCCGGTAGTCGAGCTCCTCCTCGGTGCGCGCGGTCAGCTCGTCGAGCACGGCCCGCACGTCGGTGCCCGGCATTACCGTCGCGAACAGTCCCGCGAACCGCGACAGGGTGCGCAGATCGGCGCGCAGCGCCTCGTCGGCGCCCGGGTACTGAACCTTAACCGCGACCTCGCGGCCGTCCGCCCACACCGCCCGGTGGACCTGGCCGATGCTCGCCGAGGCGGTGGGAATGTCGTCGAACGAGGCGAAGCGCTCCCGCCAGCGGGCGCCGAGCTGCTGATCGAGGACGCGATGGACCGCCTTGGCCGGCAGCGGCGGCGCCGCCGACTGCAGCTTCGTCAGCGCCTCCCGGTACGGCTCGGCGAACTCCTCCGGCACCGCGGCTTCCATCACGCTCAGCGCCTGGCCCACCTTCATGGCTCCGCCCTTGAGCTCGCCGAGCACCGTGAACAGCTGCTCGGCCGCCTTCGCCGCGAGCTCGGCATCGATCTCCTCGCGGTCCCCGCCGGCCAGACGCCGGCCGAATCCCACCGCGGCGCGACCGGCGATCCCGAGGGGGATGCTGGCGAGCTTGGCGGTGCGGGAACTGCTTCTGCGGGGGATTTCGGCCACGCCCACCATCATGCCTGACGGCGTCAGACCGGCGCGGTGCGCCGCTGCGCGACCGGCGCGGTGCGCCGCTGCGCGACCGGCGCGGTGCGCCGCTGCGCGACCGGCGCGGTGCGCCGCTGCGTCACCGGCGCGGTGCGCCGCTTCACGCGGGTGTGCCTCCGCACCCGCAGTCCGGGTGCCGGAACCAGCGCCGCGACGTGAGTCGATGGCTGCGCAGATCCACCTCGAGGGTCCGGTCCAACGTCGCGGGCGGCGTGGACGGCGAGGCGGCGAGAATCGCGTCGAGCTGTCCGAGGGCGAGGGCCGCGGTCGCCAGCACCGCTGCGGGCTCCGCACACCCGACGCGGTCGCACAGCTGGGCGGCCAGCTGCGGCCAGTGCGGATCGAGATCCGTGCGGGTCAGATCGGCGCAGCGCAGGCAGCTCGTGCGGCCCGGGACGACGAAGGGGCCGACGATGCCGCGGCCGTCGCGCAGCAGTACGGGCAGATGCGGCACACGGTGCCGCATCAGCTCGCGGACGAGACCGGGGTCGGGCACCAGCGCGTCGGTGAGCAGCACGCACTGCGCGTCCCAGCGGGCGACGTCGCTGTCGCCGGTGTAGACGGCGGACCGGCGCAGCCGCGTGCCCGACACCGTCAGTTGGGCGACCAGCGCGTCTGCCAGTGGCCCGCGCCCGTGCACCCGCACCCGGGGGACCTGCAGCGCGGCTACGCCGGGATCCCGGACCGCACCGAGGGCGGTCAGCTCGTCGAGCAGGGCGGTGACGGCGGCGCCCGGCAGCCCCGCCCGCGCGGTGCGGGCGAGGATCTCCTCGCGCGACGAGCGCCCGTCGAGCAGGCGCAGCACCGTCGAGAGGCCGAACGCGTCGAGCCCCGCGCCGGGGGACAGGACGGCCGCCGTGTCCGGGCCCCACCCGAGTTGCACCGTTCCGTCCGGTCGGTGGAGCACCTCGAGGGCAGGGTCGAGCGCCGGTCCGGACTGTGGATGCGTTGCCGTGGTCATGCCGTCAGCCTGACAGCAACCCCCGTCGCACCACCTGTGCCCGAGGCGGGTTGTCCACAGGGTAAAACCGGCGCCTACCTGGCCCGATGTGCGTTCAGGCGGATTCGTCGGGATCGGTGGACTCGCCGGAGCCCGGCTCGCCCTTCTCCCGCTCGGCGCGTTCGCGCGCCTCGGTCTCGCGCAGCTGGGCGATCGGATCGTCGAACGCCGCCGCTTCTCCGCCGATGACGCGGTCGAGGAACGCGGCCGGGTTGTCGAGGTCCGACGAGTCCGGCAGCAGATCCGGGTGCGCCCATACCTTGTCCCGCGCGTCCGGCCCGGCATCGGTGGTGAGCCGGCGCCACAGGGCCGCGGCCTCGCGCAGCTTCCGCGGCCGCAACTCGAGACCGACGAGAGTCGCGAAGGTCTGCTCGGCGGGCCCGCCGCTCGCGCGGCGGCGGCGCAGCGTCTCGCTCAGCGCGGCCACCCCGGGCAGCCGGTCGCCGAGCGCGTCGGCGACCACGGTCTCCACCCAGCCCTCGACCAGGGCGAGCAGCGTTTCGAGACGTTCGAGGGCCTGCTTCTGCTCGGGGGTGGTCTGCGGCTCGAACGCCGCACCCTTGAGCAGTTCCTCGATCTTCGACGGATCCGTCAGCGCCATGGGATCGATACCCTGGGCGAGGTCCTCGATCGCGGAGAAGTCCATCCGGATGCCACGCGCGTAGTCCTCCACAGTGGACAGCAGGCGCGAGCGCAGCCACGGCACGTGGCTGTAGAGCCGTTGGTGTGCCGCCTCCCGGGCGGCGAGGAAGACCAGGACTTCCTGGGCCGGCTGCTCGAGTCCGTCACCGAACGCCTCGATCGCGGCGGGCATCAGCGCCGCGGTGCCAGCGGGCCCGAGCGGCAGGCCGATGTCGGTCGAGGTCAGGACCTCCTTGGCGAGCTGCCCGAGGGCCTGGCCGAGCTGGGAACCGAACGCCAGCCCGCCCATCTGGGAGAACATGCCGAGCATCGGCCCGGCCATCGCCCGGGCCTCTTCCGGCAGGCCCTGCATCCACATGCCGTTGACCTGCTCGGCCACCGGATCGCACAGGCGTTTCCACGTCTCGAGCGTGTTGTCGAGCCAGTCGACGGGCGTCCACGCGACGGTGCGGGTCGCGCCCGCGGGCAGGGTCGTCGCCCCGTCGAGCCACAGTTCCGCCAGATGTGCGGCGTCCCGGACGGCATCCGCCGACCCGGACGACACCGGGGTGACGGAGCCGATCTGCTGGCGGGCGAGCTTGCCGGCCACCTCGTAGTTGACCGGCCCGGAACCGCCGGACCCCACCGCGCTGCCCATGCCGCTGAGCATCTGACCGAACTGTGTCAGCATCTGCCCGAGCGCCGCCGGGTCGAAGCCCTGCGCGCCGAACGGGTTGTCGCCGCCCGCGCCGAACGGGGCACCGCCTGCGCCGGGGGCCCCGAAACCGAAGGGGAACCCGCCGGTGGCGCCGCCCTGGGACCCGGCGCCTTCCGGACCGGCACCCTCGGCGCCGGATCCCTCGGCACCGGAACCGGAGTCCTTCCTGCGGTCCGGGTCGTCGTCGGGATTCGAGAATCCGAAAGGCGTGTCGCTCATGTCGTCAACGGTACAAGGCGCACCGCGGGGTGGCGGCCCCCGCGATCACGCTGATCGCGAACATCGCCGCTCCGGATACCCTGGCCGGGTGAATCGACGGCTCGTGACGATCCTGGCGGCGCTGTTCCCCGCGCTGCTGCTGGTGACGGTGGCGCTGAACGTGAAGGTGCCGTACGTGGCGCTCGGTCCGGGCCCGACGTTCGACACCCTCGGCGAGATCGACGGCAAGGCTGTCGTCGCCATCGAGGGCGCCGACACCGACCCCACCAGTGGCGAGTTCGTGATGACCACGGTCGGGGTCAGCGACCGCCTGACCGTGGCGCAGGCGCTCTCGGCGTGGCTGGGCAGCCGGTACGGGATCGCCCCCCGCGAGCAGATCTACCCGCCCACCGCGACCAGGGAGCAGGTCAAGGAGGCGGACGCCGCCCAGTTCGAGCAGTCCGAACGCAGCGCGGAACTCGCCGCCCTGCACCACCTCGACCTGCCCGTCGTCCTGCGCGTCGCCAGGGTCGGCGAGTCCGGGCCCTCCGCCGGCGTGCTGCGCGAGGGCGACCGGCTCGTCACCGTCGCCGGGGAGCCGGTGACCACCGCCGGCAGCGTGCAGCGGGCCGTCGCCGCGGTCGCGCCCGGCACCCCGGTCGACGTCGTGCTCGTGCGCGACGGGGTCGAGCAGACCGCCTCGGTGACTGTGGGAGCCCGCCCCGACGATCCGGACAAGGGCTTCCTCGGCATCAGCCCCGAGGAGGTCCCGGACGTGCCGTTCGACGTGACGTTCAACCTCGCCGACGTCGGTGGCCCGTCGGCGGGGCTGATCTTCAGCCTCGCCGTGGTCGACAAGCTCAGCCCCGGCGAGCTCAGCGGCGGCGAGGTCGTCGCAGGCACCGGCACCATCGATTCCGACGGGGTCGTCGGCCCGATCGGCGGCATCACCCACAAGCTCGTCGGGGCCGCGGAGGACGGCGCCACGGTGTTCCTCGTGCCCGCCGACAACTGCGCCGAGGCACAGAGCGACGCCCCCGACGGGATGCGGCTGGTCAAGGTCGAGACCCTCGAGGGCGCGATCGACGCGCTCGGCTCCCTCGCCGCCGGCGGCGACGCGCCCACCTGCGGCTAGGCCGTCGTGCGGGACCGGTCCTAGTCGTCGCCCGGTTCGAGGGTCGCGTACAGGGCGGACACCACGTTCGGCGCGAGGTTGTCGTAGGTGCGCAGCTCGATCCCGGCAAACGGGTCGTCCTCGTCGGTGGGCCGCAGCTGCAGCAGCGACAGCGACGGACCGTCGCGCAGGACCGCCGCGATCAGGCGGGCATCGCGCCGCTCCGGGTGCCCGTGCGCCGCGGCCCGGGCGGCCTCGTCGGCGGCGTGCGGATCGGCGAGCAGCGGCACCAGCGCGTCGTCGAGATCCGACTCCGCGCTCGGGGGCAGCACCACGATCTCCTGCACCAGGGCGCAGCCGGCGACGGAATCGGGCCAGCTGGTGGTGGCGAGGAACTCGTCGAGGGCGGGGCTGCCGCCTTCGACGTCGTCGGGGAAGGCCTCCTGCTCCACCGGGGTGTACTCGTGGCCCTCGTCCAGCTGGTCGAGCAGGGTGGGTTCCGACGCCGCCAGCAGGGCCGTGGGCACCAGCGCGAACATCGTCGGCGGCTGTCCCCAGCCACCGGCGTCGACGAAGTCGACGATCTCACCGACGCACCGGCGCAGGGCGTCTTCGGACGGGACGGGATGACTGTCGCTCACGGACATATCCTTGCATCGTCGCCGGGTCTCGTCGCCGCGCGGCGTGGTGGTCGCCTCATTCCGTAGAGTGGGGCGAAACGGTCACCGCGAGTGCCGTGGGTGACAGTCGGGGTGAACAGCTGCGGCGCGTTCGCGTCGCCGGAGAATTGGGAGTGTGGCACGTGGGCATGAGGCCCCCCACCGGAGTACCTTCGCTGTCGAAACGCAGCAAGATCCTGCTGAGCCTGGCCGTGGTGGCCGCGGTGCTGCTGCTGGTCGGTCCCCGACTGGTGGACGCCTACACCAACTGGCTGTGGTTCGGCGAGGTCGACTTCCGTGACGTGTACCTGAAGGTGCTGTTGACCCGGATCGTCCTGTTCCTCCTCGTGAGCCTGTTCGTGGGCGGTGTGGTGTGGCTGGCGCTGTTGCTGGCGTACCGATCGCGGCCGGTGTTCGTGCCCGCATCCGGGCCCAACGACCCCATCTCGCGGTATCGCACCACGGTGATGACCCGGCTGCGCACGTTCGGCCTCGGCATTCCGATCGTGCTCGGCCTGCTGTCGGGCCTGATCGCGCAGGCGAGCTGGGTGACCGTGCAGATGTTCTTCAACGGCGGCTCGTTCGGCACCACGGACCCCCAGTTCGGGCTGGACGTCGGGTTCTACGCCTTCGACCTGCCGTTCTACCGCTTCCTGCTGAACTGGATGTTCGTGGCGGTCATCCTGGCGCTCTTCGCCAGCCTGGTCACCCACTACATCTTCGGCGGCATCCGGCTCGCCGGCCGCGGCGGCAGCCTCACCCGCGCCGCCCGCATCCAGCTGGCCGTGCTGGCCGGGATCTTCGTTGCGCTCAAGGCGATCGCGTACTGGCTCGACCGGTACGCACTGCTGTGGAGCGGGCGCAAGGAGCCCACCTTCACGGGCGCGGGCTTCACCGACATCAATGCCGTGCTGCCCGCGAAGCTGATCCTGATGGCGATCGCGGTCATCTGCGCGGTGGCGTTCTTCGCGGCCATCGTGCTGCGCGACCTGCGCATCCCGGCGATGGCGACGGCCCTGCTCGTGCTCTCGTCGATCCTCGTCGGGGCCGTGTGGCCGCTGGTGGTCGAGCAGTTCTCCGTCCGGCCGAACGCCGCCGTCAAGGAGTCCGAGTACATCGAGCGCAACATCGCGGCGACGCGTGAGGCCTACGGCATCACGGACGAGATCGTGGAGTACCGGGATTACCCCGGCGTGGGCACCACGTCACCGCGCAACGTGCCGGCGGACGTGACCACCATCGCCAACACCCGCCTGCTCGATCCCAACGTGCTGCCGCGCACCTTCACCCAGCAGCAGCAGCTGAAGAACTTCTACGGGTTCCCGCCGTCGCTGGACATCGACCGGTACGAGATCGACGGGGAGCGCGAGGACTACATCGTCGCCGCCCGCGAGCTGTCGCCGTCGAGCCTGACGGGCAACCAGACCGACTGGATCAACAAGCACACGGTGTACACCCACGGCAACGGCCTGGTCGCGGCTCCCGCCAACCGGGTGAACGCGGCCGCCAGCGAGTCCGCGGAAGAGGCCGCGAACAGCAACAGTGGCTACCCGGTGTACATGGTCAGCGACATCGCATCGCTCGAGTCGGGCAACCAGGTGATTCCGGTCGAGCAGCCGCGGATCTACTTCGGTGAGGTCATCGCGCAGGAGGAGCCCGACTACGCGATCGTCGGTGCCGCCGAGGGGGAGGCCCCGCGGGAGTACGACACCGACACCGCGCAGTACACCTACACCGGCTCGGGTGGCGTCTCGATCGGCAACTGGTTCAACCGGCTCGCGTTCGCGTCCAAGTACGCCGAACGCAACATCCTGTTCTCGAGCGCCATCGGCAGCGAGTCGAAGCTGCTGTTCAACCGCGACCCGCGGGACCGGGTGACGAAGGTCGCGCCGTGGCTCACCGCCGACGGCGACGCCTATCCCGCCGCGGTCGACGGGCGCATCGTGTGGATCGTCGACGCCTACACCACGCTCGACAACTACCCGTACGCGCAGCGCAGTTCCCTCGAAGGGCTCGTCGAGGACAGCGTCGACCAGAACACCGGCCGGCTGCTGCCCCGCAAGGAGGTCTCCTACATCCGGAACTCGGTGAAGGCGACGGTCGACGCGTACGACGGCACCGTGACCCTCTACCAGGTCGACGACCAGGACCCGGTCCTGAAGGCGTGGATGGGTGTCTTCCCCGATGCGGTGACCCCGCAGGATCAGATCTCCGACGAGCTCCGCTCACACTTCCGGTACCCGGAGGACCTGTTCAAGGTGCAGCGGGAGATGCTCGCGAAGTATCACGTGGACGACCCGCGCGAGTTCTTCACCAACAACGCGTTCTGGTCGGTGCCGAGCGATCCGACGGTGGACACGACCGCGAACCAGCCGCCGTACTACGTGCTGATCGGTGACGAGGAGACGGCCCGCCCGTCGTTCCGGCTCACCTCGGCGATGGTGGGCTTCAACCGGCAGTTCCTGTCCGCGTACATCTCGGTGGACTCGGACCCGGACAACTACGGCAGGTTCACGATCCTGCGGCTGCCGACCGACACCCAGACGTTCGGTCCCGAACAGACGCAGAACGCGATGATCTCCGACACGCGCGTCGCGTCGGAGCGGACCCTGCTCGAGAGATCCAACCGGATCCAGTACGGCAACCTGCTGACGTTGCCCATCGCCCAGGGCGGGATCCTCTACGTCCAGCCGATGTACACGGAACGCAGTTCGGCGACGGGGAGCACGTCGACGTTCCCGCAGCTGTCCCGGGTGATCGTCAGCTATCGCGAGCCCGGCCCTGCCGGCGGCGTGCGCATTGGCTACGCCCCCACCCTCGCCTCGGCGCTGGACCAGGTCTTCGGGGCCGGTGTCGGCAGTGCGGCCACTGCGCCGGGTGGCGAGTCGGCGCCCACCGCGCCGGTCGAGGGGACGGAGCAGGACGGTCAGGCAGCGGCTCCGGCGCCCGCTCCGGCGCCGAACCCCGCTCCCGCCCCGGCTCCCGCGGACCGGGCGGCCGCGGTCGCCGAACTCGACGCGGCGCTGGCCGAGCTCAGTGCGGCCCAGAGCACGGGCGACTTCGCCGCCTACGGCCGGGCGCTGCAACGGGTGCAGGCGGCCGTGGACGCGTACCAGTCCACCGGCGGCTGATCCCTTCCGCGACGAACGGGGCCCCGCGCACGAGGTGCGCGGGGCCCCGTCGGTTCGAGGACGACTCGGCGTCCGGCCGGGGCAGCCGCTCTCGCACTGCAGGTCGGCCGCCTCGCCACGCGATTGTTATTCCACCGTTATGTGAGCGGGGTCGTCGCGCGAGTGTGTCCCAGGACACAGTATGAGGGGCGAAAACGGCCTTCGCCCAGGCGATTTGCATTCCGTTCATCGAGCCGTGTAACTTCGTTCTTGCAACGCGGGGTGGAGCAGCTCGGTAGCTCGCTGGGCTCATAACCCAGAGGTCGCAGGTTCAAATCCTGTCCCCGCTACCAAGTGGAAGGGCCCGGCACCGGATCATCCGGTGCCGGGCCCTTCCCATGTGCTCAGGGCTTCATGTCGACGAGCACGCGTCGCAGCAGCTTTCCCGTCGCATTGCGCGGCAGTTCGTCGAGGAAGACGACGTCGCGCGGGACCTTGTAGCGGGCCAGGTTCGCCTTGACATACTCCTTGATCTCCTCGGCGTCGCGCTCGGAGCCCTCCGCCGGCACCACGAAGGCGCGCAACCGGTGACCGAAGTCCGGATCCTCCACGCCGACCACCGCGGCGTCGAACACGTCGTCCCGCTCGACGAGGAGGTTCTCCACCTCGAGCGGGTACACGTTCTCGCCGCCGGAGACGATCATGTCGTCGTCTCGGCCGTCGACGAACAGCAGCCCATCCTCGTCGAAGTGCCCCACGTCGCCGGTCGAGAGCAGACCGTTGATGCGCTCCTTGTCCCGGCCGTCGGTGTAGCCGTCGAAGCTCAGACCGCTCGCGACGAAGATCCGGCCCACCTCGCCGGGCGTCGTGATCCGGTTGCCGGCCTCGTCGTACAGTTCGACCCGGCACGTCACCGGCGGCCGTCCGGCCGTGCCCGGCGCCCGGCGGATGTCCTCGGGAGTAGCGACCGTGGCCACCGCGCATTCGGTGGAGCCGTACAGGTTGTGCAGCACGTCGCCGAAGTATTCACGGGTGCGCCGGCACACGTCCGGCGACAGCGCGGACCCGGCGGAGAAGATGATCTGCAGGCTCGACGTGTCGTACCGCCCGATCGTCTCGCCGCCGAGGTCCAGGATCCGCTGCAGCATGGTCGGCACGACGACCAGCACGTTGGCCCGGTGCCGCTCGATCAGGCGAACCGTCTCGAGCGGGTCGAACCGTCGCTCCATCACCACCGTCTGCCCCAACGCCAGGGCGAGCCCGAACTGCGAGATTCCGGTCCCGTGGAACGCCGGCGCCGCCATCAGCATCGTCTGTCCCGGCCGCAGCGGTACCCGGTCCAGGAACTGCGCCGAGGCGAGCGGCGACGTGCGCTCGCGCGGGGCGCCCTTGGGTGTGCCGGTGGTGCCGCTGGTGAGCAGAACGAAACCGCCCAGCGTGCTCGGCGGCGGAACGGCGGACCCGTCGAACTGCGCGAGCACGGACTCGATGCCCGGTGGGCCCGGCTCGTCGCCCTCGGGCCACGAGCTGTAGGTCCGCACCTCCGGCGGCAGGGCGGCCGCCACCGCCGCGAACTCGGCGTCGTAGACGAAGGTGCCCACACCTTCGCGCGCGGCGACGTCCGCGAGCTGCCGCGGAGCGAATCCGGTGTTCATCATGACCAGCTTGGCGCCGAGCTTGGCGGCGGCGAGCATGGTGAGAACGAGTCCGCGATGGTTGCGGGCCATCAGGCCCATCACGTCCCCCGCCGCGACGCCGTCGGCCTGCAGCGCCCGCACGAGCGCGTTCGACTGCGCCTCGAGTTCCTGGTAGCTCAGCCGGCCGCGCTCGTCGACGAGGGCGACGGCGTCGAAGCCACGCGCGGCGTGGGCGTGCACCGGTCCGGCGAACGGACCGTAGCGGCTCACCGCGACGAGGGTGCCGATCCCGTGGTCCACCCGGGGGAAGTGCAGCAGCCCGGAGCGGGCGAGCACCCGTACGGCGCCCAGCGTGTCGGTCACCCCCCCGGCGGCACCGGTGATCCTGTCGATGATGTCCTGCCCGGGCATGCTGTCCCCTTCGAGCTCGTGCCGGATTCGCGTCACCGCAACCCTAGTGGTGACGCGCCTCACAGTCATGGACATTCGTCCGAATTGCCGGCGGGCACCGGACGGGAGGCGATTCCGGCCCGCGCGGCGGTGACGGCAGGATCCGTTCGTGATCCGATACCTCGCCTCCGGGGCGTTCGAGTGACCGAGGAACGGTGGCGCCGCCTGTCCGAATGGCCGATGGCCACCGCGGCGGGGATGTTCCTGGCCGCGTACGCATGGCTGGTGCTCGCCCAGCCGGCGGACGGCACGGCGCGGGTGGGCGAGGCGGTGATGGTGCTCACCTGGGTGTCACCACGGTCGGCTACGGCTATTTCGCCCCCGTCACGGCCACCGGCCGGCTGATCGCGGCCGCCCTGATGATCGCGGGCATCGCCCTGCTCGGTGTCGTGACGGCCACGTCGGCGTCCTGGCCGGTCGAGCGTGTGGGCGAGCAGGACGAGGCGAGCCAGGCGGCGACACGGGCGCAGGTGGCCGCGCTGACGGCCGAGGTGGTCGCCCTCCGCGAAGATCTCCGCCGCGCACGTGAGGACGATTCCGCCGGCTCTCGCGTGTAGCGGACCGGCCCCGGAGCGCGAGAGGGCCCCCACCGTCGGTGCGTACGGCGGGGGCCCGACCCCTCGGAGAAGTGGTCTGTGACCTGCTACTTCAGCTCGGCGCTCGACAGGCCCAGCAGCCGTCGCGCGATGATGAGCTGCTGGATCTGCTGGGTGCCCTCGAAGATGTCGAGGATCTTCGAGTCGCGCGCCCACTTCTCGAGCAGCGGACGCTCGGAGTAGCCGTAGGTGCCGGCCAGTTCGACGGCCTTGAGGGTGACCGCGGTGCCGGTGCGGCCGGCCTTGGCCTTGGAGATCGAGGCCTCGAGCGAGTTGGGATGCTTGTTGTCGGCCATCCACGCGGCCCGCAGCGCCTGCAAGTAGGCCGCCTCCCAGTCGGCCTCGAGCGCGAGGAACTCGGCGGCCGCGGCGTGCTGGTTGCAGGCCGGGATGTCGTAGGACACCTCGACGCCGGCCTCGGCGAGGATGCCGCGCAGTTCCTCGAGCGCCGCGCGGGCGACGCCGACGGCCATGCCGGCGACGATCGGGCGGGTGTTGTCGAAGGTCTGCATGACCCCCGCGAACCCCTTCTCGACGTTCACCTCGGGGCTGCCGAGCAGGTTGTCCTTCGGGATCCGGCAGTTGTCGAGCACCAGGACGGCGGTGTCGGAGGCCTTGATGCCGAGCTTGTGCTCGAGGCGCGCCACGCTCAGGCCGGGGGCGTCCCGCGGGACGACGAACGACTTGATCGCCGCGCGCCCCTTCGACCTGTCGACGCTCGCCCACACCACCACGTGGGTCGAGCGCTCGCCGGCGGTGACGAAGATCTTCTCGCCGTTGAGGACCCACTCGTTGCCGTCGAGGACGGCGGTGGTGGTCACGGCGGCGGAATCGGAGCCGAAGCTCGGCTCGGTGATCGCCATCGACGCCCACACCTTGCCGAAGCGTTCGAGCTGCTCGTCGGTGGCGACGGCGGCGATCGCCGAGTTGCCGAGCCCCTGGTAGGGGATCGACAGGGTGAGCCCCACGTCGCCCCAGCAGGTTTCGATCACATTGAGCAGCGACGCCATGTTGCCGCCGTTGACGTTGCCGGCCTGCTTCTTCGGCTCGTCGCCGCGGCCGAGCGCCGCGCCCGAGGCGCCCTGGCCGGAGTCGTTCAACCCCTCGACCATCGCGGCCATCGTGTCGAGCTCGACCGGGTACACGTGCTCGGCGAGGTCGTACTTGCGCGAGACGGGACGGAAGATCTGCGCGGCGACCTGGTGCGCCTGGTTCGCTGACGCCTTGAGCCTCTTGGGAAGTTCGAGATTGATCATCACAGATTCCTAGGTGTGAGGTGACGCTGCCGGATCGGGCGGCTCAGACGAGGACGACGCCCTCGGCGACGCCCACGGCGCGCAGGTCGCGGTACCAGCGTTCGACGGGGTGTTCCTTGGTGAAGCCGTGGCCACCGAGCAGCTGGACGCCGTCGAGGCCGATCCGCATGCCCTTGTCGGTGGCGAGCTTGCGGGCCAGCGCCGCCTCCCGGGCGAAGGACAGGCCCTGCTCGGCGCGGGCCGCGCCGCGAAGCGTGACCAGCCGGATGCCGTCGAGCTCGATCTTCATGTCGGCGACCATGAAGGCGACGGCCTGCCGGTGGCTGATCGGTTCGCCGAACGCCTCCCGTTCGTTGACGTAGGGGACGACGTAGTCGAGCACGGCCTGCCCGGTACCCATGGCGAGGGAGACCCAGCCCAGGCGGGCGAG
Organism: Rhodococcus sp. M8; assembly: GCF_015654185.1. Lineage (NCBI taxonomy): Bacteria > Bacillati > Actinomycetota > Actinomycetes > Mycobacteriales > Nocardiaceae > Rhodococcus > Rhodococcus sp. M8. Next base: position 1,455,936 of record NZ_CP064065.1, on the reverse strand, counting down.
GCGGACCGCGTCCGCGTACTGCTCGGCGCGTGCGTCGGCGTCCGCGTCGCCGAGCAGGGCGGCCTGCGGGACGGCGACGTCGGTCAGATGCAGCCGGCCGAGCCCGGCGGCACGCAGGCCCATCGACGGGTCGGCCTCGATCGCGACGCCCTTGCTGTCGGACTCGACCAGGAACAGCGACGGCTTTCCGTCGAGCTCGGCGGCGACGACGAACAGCTCGGCGCTGCCGGCGGCCGGCACGAGGGACTTGACGCCGTTGAGCCGGTAACCGCTGGGGGAGCGCACCGCCTTGGTCTGCAGCGCGAACGGGTCGAACAGGGCGCGCGGCTCGGTGATCACGACACAGGCCTGCGGGACGTCGTCCCCGGCGAACGCCGGCAGGTAGGTCCGCTGCTGCTCCTCGGTGCCCCACTGGGTGAGGGCGACCGCGACGCCGCTCGGCGCGAGGATCGGCAGGGCCAGCCCCATGTCGCCGTGGGCGAGCGCCTCGGCGACGAGCGCGTTGGTGACGGCGCCCCGCTCGGTGGCGGCTCCTTCGAACGCCTCGGGCACATTGACGAGGGTGATGCCGAGTTCGGCGGCCCGGGCGAGGAGGTCGGTGGGGGCGGCGGCCGCCTCGTCGGCGTCGTGCGCGGCGGGCCGCAGGATCTCGGCGGCGAACTCGCGGACGGTCTCGGCGATCATCTGCTGATCGTCGGTGGGGGTCAGGTCGAACAGGTCGGTGCGGACGGCGGGGTCGAGGCGCTGAGGCGCGTTGCCGCCGGTGACCTTCTTGAAGGTGCGGGTGGCGGCGCCGAGCGTCTTGAAGCCGGTCTTGGTGGACTGGTAGGTCACCCGGTCGATGGCCTGCCGGAGGTTGTACCGGTCCGCGAGCTCCGAACCGGTGATCCGCGTGAGCACCCGCATCGCGGCGCCCATGGCGTCCCGTCGGAGGGGATTCAGGCCCACCGCGGACGTGTCGCGAGGGGTGTTCCGGGCCACACTCTCTTGCTTGCTCATGATCACCAGAAGTTTCTCGATGTGGGGACGGACACCACCTACCTTACTCCGGAGTAAGGTAGGTGTCTACTATCGAGTAAGTTCGGGGTGGGCGGGAGCCGCGCGGATCACCGCAGGCGCGTGAGCACGCCCTCGTGCAGCGCCCCGTTGGTGGCTACCGCGCTGCCGCCGTGCGGGCCGGCCGCACCGTCCAGATTCGTGAACCGGCCTCCCGCCTCCCGGATCAGCACGTCGAGCGCGGCCAGGTCCCACAGGGACACCTCGGGCTCGAGTGCGATGTCGACCGCACCCTCCGCGAGCAGGCAGTACGAATAGAAGTCGCCGTAGGCCCGCACCCGCCACACCTCGTCGGTGAGCGCGACGAACTCGTCGCGCCGACCGCGATCGCGCCAGCCGGACAGGCTCGAGAAGCTCAGCGACGCCGCGGACAGGTCGGTGACCTGCGAGACGGCGATGCGGCGCGGCTCTGCGCCGTCGTACGCCGTCCACGCGCCCGCGCCCGCCGCGGCCCACCAGCGACGGTTCAGCGCCGGGGCGCTCACCACCCCCACCACGGGCACGCCGTCGTCGAGCAGGGCGATGAGGCTGGCCCACACCGGCACGCCGCGCACGAAGTTCTTCGTCCCGTCGATCGGATCGACCACCCACTGCCGGCCGGTGAACACCGCGTCGCCGCCGAACTCCTCGCCGAGGATCGCGTCGCCCGGGCGCTCGGCGCCGAGGGTGCCGCGCACGGCGCGTTCGACGCCGAGATCGGCATCCGACACCGGTGTCAGGTCCGGCTTGTCGGTGACGGACAGGTCGAGGGCGCCGAACCGGGTGCGCGTGATGGCGTCCGCCTCGTCGGCGAGGCGCAGGGCGAGGTCCAGATCGGCCGAGAGGTCGGTGCTCATGCCTCAGACGCTAGCCGAGAGCCCACCGGCCCCGAGCGGTGGCGAGGCACCGCCGCACACCCGGTAACCTTGGGAATCGTGCATCCCGATGTTTCCGCAGACCTGGCCGAACTGGCGACCACCCTCGAGACCGTCGAGGCGGTTCTCGACGTGGACGAGCTGCGTCGGCGTATCGACGAACTCGAGCACCAGGCCGCCGACCCGGAGCTGTGGAACGACCAGGAGCACGCGCAGCAGGTCACCAGCCAGCTCTCGCACGCCCAGGGCGAACTCCGCCGCGTCGAGGAGCTGCGCTCCCGGCTCGACGACCTACCGGTGCTCTACGAACTCGCCGAGGGCGAGGAGGGTGAGGACCGCGCCGCCGCCATGGCCGACGCCGACGCCGAGCGGGCCGGCCTGCGCACCGACATCGAGGCGATGGAGGTGCGCACGCTCCTCTCCGGCGAGTACGACCAGCGCGACGCGCTGGTCAACATCCGCGCCGGCGCCGGCGGCGTCGACGCCGCGGACTGGGCCGAGATGCTCATGCGCATGTACATCCGGTGGGCCGACAAGCACGGCTACCCGGTCGAGGTGTACGACACCTCGTACGCGGAGGAGGCCGGCATCAAGTCCGCGACCTTCGCGATCAAGGCGCCCTACACGTACGGCACCCTGTCGGTCGAAATGGGCACCCACCGGCTCGTGCGGATCAGCCCCTTCGACAACCAGGGCCGCCGCCAGACGTCGTTCGCCGAGGTGGAGGTGCTGCCGGTCGTCGAGACCACCGACCACATCGACGTCGACGAGAACGACATCCGCGTCGACGTGTACCGCTCGTCCGGCCCGGGCGGGCAGTCCGTCAACACCACCGACTCCGCGGTGCGCCTGACCCACATCCCCACGGGCATCGTCGTCACCTGCCAGAACGAGAAGTCGCAGTTGCAGAACAAGGTTTCGGCCATGCGCGTGCTGCAGGCCAAGCTGCTCGAACGCAAGCGGCAGGAGGAGCGCGCGGAGATGGACGCGCTCAAGGGCGACGGCGGCAGCTCGTGGGGCAACCAGATGCGCTCCTACGTCCTGCACCCGTACCAGATGGTCAAGGACCTGCGCACCGAGTACGAGGTGAACAACCCGGCCGCCGTCCTCGACGGCGACATCGACGGATTCCTCGAAGAGGGCATCCGGTGGCGCATGCGCGAGAACCAGAAGCAGAATCAATAACACGGCTACGGAGGATCCACCCTGTTTCCCGGTACCAGGCTCCTCGACTGGCTGTCGACCAGCGGTCTGCAGATCGCGCTGACCGTGCTCGGCGCTGTCCTCGTCGCGCGGTTCGTCAGCTGGACCGGCGGCCGCATCACCCGCCGCATCGACGAGACGTATCAGCAGTCCGACGCGCTGGTGCGCTCGGAGGTGACGAAACACCGGCACTCGGTGGCGCAGGTGATCACCTGGGTGGTCATCACGTTCGTCTACATCGTCGCCACCCTGAAGGTGTTCGACTACCTCGCGCTGCCCATCGGCAGCCTGGTGGCCCCCGCGACCGTCCTCGGCGCGGCGCTCGGCTTCGGCGCCCAGCGCATCGTCCAGGACATTCTCGCCGGATTCTTCATCATCACCGAACGGCAGTACGGGTTCGGTGACACGGTCCAGATCTCGGTCACCGGGGCCTCCGCCGACGCCGTCGGCACGGTCGAGGACGTCACCCTGCGCGTCACCAAGCTGCGCAACGCCGCCGGCGAGGTCATCACCGTGCCCAACGGGCAGATCAACAAGGCCGTCAACCTCTCCAAGGACTGGGCCCGTGCGGTCGTCGACGTGCCGATCCCGGTCACGGCCGACATCGCGGAGGTCAACGACATCCTGCACGAGGTCGGCGTCAATGCCTTCGAGGACGAGAAGCTGAAGGAACTGCTGCTCGACGAGCCCACCGTGATGGGCGTCGAGAGCCTCGAGGTCGACCAGGTCAGCGTTCGCATGGTCGCGCGCACCCTGCCCGGGAAGCAGTTCCAGGTGGGACGGGAACTGCGCGTGCGGGTCGCGCTCGCGTTGCGCCGGCAGGGCCTCACCGTCCATCCACAGCTCGACACGTCCACCCCGATCCACGGGATCGAGGCGGTGCGGTGAGCGAGCCTCGCAGGTTCCACATCCCGGACCACGTCTTCGGCGGCCGGCTGCGTACCGCCACCCTGGCCCTCTGCCTGGTGTGGCTGGGGCTGTGGGTGCTCTACCTGTACCTCAACCCGGAGGAGGAACAGGGCACGGCGACGGCGCCGCCGGGCGCGGTGGTCGTCAGCGAGACGCCGTACGTGCCGTACGTGCCCGAGCCCACCACCGCCGAACCGAGCCCCACGCCGACCAGTACGGAGCCGACCCCGACGACGACCACGCCGGCGCCGACCGGGACCGGATCCACGCCCGGCGGAGCGGGTTCGCGCACCGTTCCCGAGGCCCCGGCCCCGACGACCACGACGACTCAGCCCGGCCTGCGGCTGCCCGAGATTCCGATTCCCGGCCTCGGCGATTCGTCCCCCGCCGAACCTACCGGCGAGTCGGTTCCTTAGGTCACCGTCCGATAACGGCTAGCATGGCGGCGTGATCCGCCTGGAGAATGTGTCCAAGTCGTACAAGACGTCGACCCGGCCCGCCCTCGACAAGGTGAGCGTCGAGATCGACAAGGGCGAGTTCGTCTTCCTCATCGGCCCGTCCGGTTCCGGGAAGTCGACCTTCCTGCGGCTGCTCCTGCGTGACGACACGCCCACCTCCGGTGACATCCACGTGGCGGACTTCCACGTCAACCGCCTGTCGGCGCGCCGGGTGCCCAGGTTGCGGCAGAACCTCGGCTGCGTATTCCAGGACTTCCGGCTGCTGCAGCGCAAGACGGTGGCCGAGAACGTCGCGTTCGCGCTCGAGGTGATCGGCAAGCCCCGCTCGGTCGTCGCTCGCACCGTGCCCGAGGTGCTCGACCTCGTCGGCCTGTCCGGCAAGGCCGACCGCCTGCCCACCGAACTGTCCGGCGGCGAACAGCAGCGCGTCGCGATCGCCCGGGCCTTCGTGAACCGGCCCCTGGTGCTCATGGCCGACGAACCCACCGGCAATCTCGACCCGGACACCAGCCAGGACATCATGATGCTGCTCGAGCGCATCAACCGCACGGGCACCACCGTGCTCATGGCCACCCATGACCACCACATCGTCGACTCCATGCGGCGCCGCGTGGTCGAGCTCGATCTCGGTCGGGTCGTGCGCGACGAGGCGCGCGGCGTCTACGGCGTCGGTCGCTGACCGCGCTCCTCCGCTCCCATCGCTCTCGCCCCTCCGGCAACCGAAGGACTTCGACACTCCATGCGTGCCAGCTTCATCCTGAGCGAGGTCGTCACCGGCCTGCGCCGCAACCTGACCATGACCGTCGCGATGATCCTGACCACCGCGATCTCCCTCGGCCTGTTCGGCGCGGGTCTGCTCGTCGTGCAGATGGCCGACAAGACGCAGCAGATCTTCCTCGACCGGGTCGAGGTGCAGGTGTTCCTCACCGACGACATCTCGACCCTCGACCCCGACTGCGAACAGGACATCTGCCGCACCCTGCGCTCGGACCTCGAGAACACCCCGGCGGTGGTGTCGGTGCAGTACCTCAACCGCGAGGACGCCGTCGCCGACGCGACCGAGCGGGTCTTCAAGGACCAGCCGGAGCTCGCCGAGCTCGTCAGCACCGAGAGCTTCCCGGCCTCGTTCAAGATCAAGCTCTCGGATCCCGACCGCTTCGGGGTGATCGAGGACCAGTTCGCCGTCCGTCCCGGCGTCGACAGCGTGCTCAATCAGAAGGACCTCGTCGAGCGGCTGTTCAGCGTGCTGGGCGGCGTCCGCAACGCCGCATTCGCGATCGCCACGGTCCAGGCGGTCGCTGCGATCCTGCTCATCGCGAACATGGTGCAGATCGCCGCGTTCACCCGCCGCACCGAGGTGGGCATCATGCGGCTGGTCGGCGCCACCCGCTGGTACACCCAGCTGCCGTTCCTGCTCGAGGCCGTCGCGGCGGCCGTGATCGGCGCGGCGCTGGCGATCGCGGGGTTGTTCGTCGCGAAGGGCGCCTTCGTCGACGAGGTGCTCGCGGAGGTCTACGAGGCCAACATCGTCGCCCGCATCTCCAACAGCGACGTGCTGCTGGTCTCGCCGATCCTGGTGCTGGTGGGCGTCGGCATGGCGGCCCTGACCGCCTACGTCACCCTGCGTCTGTACGTGCGTGAATAGCCGCGCGTCGGTGCGCGGGAATATCTCGTTGCGTCCGCTACCTATGCTGTACACAGATCTGTCGGACGCATCGAGGACCGGAGGGGCCCGAAAGTGAAGGAAAAGGGCCGCAAGGTCATCGCCACGAATCGCAAGGCACGGCACAACTACACCATTCTCGACACGTACGAGGCCGGAGTCGCGCTCCTGGGCACCGAGGTCAAGAGCCTGCGCGAGGGCAAGGCGTCGCTCGTCGACGCGTTCGCCACCGTCGACGACGGCGAGGTGTGGCTGCGCGGGCTGCACATCCCCGAGTACGGGCACGGCACGTGGACCAACCACGCGCCCCGGCGCACCCGCAAGCTGCTGCTGCACCGCCGGGAGATCGACAACCTCGTCGGCAAGACCCGTGAGGGCAACCAGACCCTGGTCCCGCTGTCGATGTACTTCTCCGACGGCAAGGTGAAGGTCGAATTGGCGCTGGCCAAGGGCAAGCAGGACTACGACAAGCGGCAGGACCTGGCCCGTCGCACCGCCGAGCGCGAGGTGACCCGCGAGCTCGGCCGGCGGGTGAAGGGCATGCGCTGACGGCGATCGTGCTCGCCCTGGTGGCCGCGGTCGGCTACGGGGTGAGCGACTTCCTCGGCGGGGTCGCGTCCCGCCGGGTGGCGGCGCTGCGGTTCGTGATCGTCTCGTACCCGCTGTCGCTGCTGCTGGTGCTCGCCGCCGCGCCGCTCGTGGGCGGCGACCTCACCCCCGAGTCCCTCGGCTGGGGTGCGGCGGCCGGTGTCGCCGGCGGGCTCGCGATCTGGTGGTTCTATCTCGCGCTCGCCGCGGGCCCGATGTCGGTGGTGTCCCCGCTCACCGCCGTGCTCGTGGCCGGTATCCCGGTGCTCGTCGGGATCGCGACGGGGGAGCGGCCCGGACCGGTCGCCTACGCCGGCATCGCGATCGCCCTCGTCGCCGTCGTGCTGGTCAGTCGCGAATCGAAGGAAGGCGTCGCCGGGGACGAGCAACCCCGATTCACCGCGACCGTGGCGTGGCTGACCGTCGGCTCCGGAGTCGCGTTCGCGCTGATGTTCGTCGCGCTGCACCGCGTCCCCGAGGGCACCGGCCTGTGGCCCCTCGGCATGTCCCGGCTCACGGCGACACTCGTCGTGTGGGCGGTGGCCCTGGGCGTGCGGCAGATGATCCGGCCGTCGAGCCGGGTCTATCCGCACATCATCGCGGTCGCGGTGCTGGACGTGATCGCCAACGGTGCGCTGATGTTCGCCTTCCAGGGCGGCATGCTGTCGCTGGTGAGCGTCATCGGCGCGCTGTACCCGGCGGCGACCGTGCTGCTGGCGATGGTCGTGCTGGGCGAGCGCATCGGGCGGGGCCAGATGACCGGAATGGTGCTCGCCCTCACCGCCGTCGGCATGATCACCGCGGCCGCCTGAGGGCTGTGAGCCACGTCATTCGCATCACGGTGGAAATGGGAATGACGGAGGGGGGTCCGCGCGTTAGAGTGGGTAGTCCTGCGAAGGCCGCAGGTACGTACGGGGCTGAACGGTTTCGACTGCGTACGTTGAGCTAGGGGAAGCGTGTCGGTGCAGGCAAGAGACCACCGTAAGCGTCGCTGCAAACCAATAAGCGCCGAGTCTACTCAGCGCGAGTACGCCCTCGCTGCCTAAGCGAGTGCGTCTCTGTCAGACCGGGTGTGCTCCCGCCCCGGATCCTGGCATCGACTAGGGAGCTCCACCGTACGGCTCGGTCGCGGAGCCGGACGGGACAACAAACAGCGACTGGGATCGTCATCTCGGCTTGTTCGCGGGACCGGGAGATCCAAGTAGAGACATAGCGAACTGCACACGGAGAAGCCCTGGCGAGGCGGCGGAGGACCCGGGTTCGATTCCCGGCAGCTCCACCGGAAACGCGAAGGACCCCGGCCACCCGGCCGGGGTCCTTCGCATATGCCGGACCTCTACGGTTACCGGCATGGAGTACAAGCCGACGGCCGTCGTCGCCGCGGGCGGCGCGGTGGGTGCCGTCACCCGATACGCGCTGTCCGTGCAATTCCCCGGCATCTGGACGATCGCGGCGATCAACATCGCCGGTTCGCTGCTGCTCGGCGTCGTCGCAGCAATGCTCGGTCCCGACCGGCTGTGGCGCCTGTTCCTCGGCGTCGGTGTGCTCGGCGGGTTCACCACCTTCTCCACGTTCGCCGTCGACGCGGTCCGCCACCCCGCGACTGCCGTCGTCTATGTGGCCGTGACGCTCGTGGGGGCACTCGCGGCGGCGCGCGCCGGCATGGCGGCCGGCGAGGCGTGGCGGCACCGGACGGCCCGATGACCGTCCTGCTCGTCGCCCTGGGCGGCGGTGCCGGAGCGGTCCTGCGCTATCTCGCCGGCCGGCACGTCCGCTCCTACCGCAGCGTCCCGGTGGCGACCCTGACCGTCAACGTCCTCGGTTGCCTGCTGCTCGGTGTGCTGTCCGGGGCTGCGCTCGCGCCCTCGACGTTCGCGCTGCTCGGCACGGGGTTCTGCGGGGGCCTGACCACCTACTCGACGTTCGCCGTCGAGACGGTCGGTCTCGTCCGGGTGCGCCGCCCGGTCACCGCGACGGTGTATGCGGCGGTGAGCGTGCTCGCCGGCACGGCCGCGGCCTGGGCCGGGTATGCCCTCACGTCCTGACCGACGGCGATCGGCGCGCGCCGGGCGCGCCGGGCGGGCAAGATGAGCAGGGCAAGGTCGGGTGGACGAGGAGGTCACATGGCGCACGAACGAGCGGGACAACCGGCGGCGGCGGAGGATCTGGAGGACCTCGCGCACCTGGTCACCGCGTACTACACGGTGACGCCGGACCCGCAGGATCCGATGCAGCAGGTGGCCTTCGGCACCTCCGGTCACCGCGGTTCCAGCCTCGACGGCGCCTTCAACGAGCAGCACATCCTCGCCACCACCCAGGCGATCGTCGAGTACCGGGCGGCGCAGCAGATCACCGGTCCGCTGTTCCTCGGCCGCGACACCCACGCGTTGTCGGAGCCGGCGTGGACGAGCGCACTCGAGGTGCTCGCCGCCAACGGCGTCGACGTGGTGATCGACGCTCGCGACCGCTACACGCCGACCCCGGCCGTGAGCCACGCGATCCTGCGGCACAACGCCGGCGCTGGATCCGGTGCCCGCGCCGACGGCATCGTCGTCACCCCGTCGCACAATCCACCCCGCGACGGCGGCTTCAAGTACAACCCGCCGCACGGCGGGCCCGCCGACACCGATGCGACGTCGGCGATCGCGGCGCGCGCCAACGAACTGCTCGCCGCGGGGCTGAACGGGGTGCGCCGGGTGCCCGCCGTCCGGGCGCTCGCCGACGCCGGCCGGCACGATTTCCTCGCCGCCTACATCGACGACCTGCCGAACGTCGTGGATCTCGACGCCGTCCGCGACGCCGGGTTGCGCGTCGGCGCCGATCCGCTCGGCGGCGCCAGCGTCGACTACTGGGGCGAGATAGCCGAGCGGCACCGGCTGGACCTGACCGTCGTCAACCCGCTCGTCGACGCCACCTGGCGGTTCATGACCCTCGACACCGACGGCAGGATCCGGATGGACTGCTCGTCGCCCAACGCGATGGCGTCGCTGATCGGCGCCCGCGACCGCTACGACCTGGCGACCGGCAACGACGCCGACGCCGACCGGCACGGCATCGTCACCCCCGACGGGGGGCTGATGAACCCGAACCACTACCTCGCGGTCGCCATCGACTACCTGTACCGGCACCGGTCCGGATGGTCGGCCGAGGCGAAGGTCGGCAAAACCCTCGTGAGCTCGTCGATGATCGACCGCGTGGCCGCGGGCCTGGGCCGGGGTCTGCTCGAGGTGCCGGTGGGCTTCAAGTGGTTCGTTCCCGGCCTGCTCGACGGCAGCCTCGGCTTCGGTGGAGAGGAGAGCGCCGGCGCCTCCTTCCTGCGGCGCGACGGCTCGGTGTGGACCACCGACAAGGACGGCATCCTGCTGGCCCTGCTCGCGTCCGAGATCACCGCCGTGACCGGCACGACCCCCTCCCGGCGCTACGCCGAGCTCGCCGAGCGCTACGGCGACCCGTCGTACGCCCGGGTCGACGCGCCCGCGACGCGCGAGCAGAAGGCCGTCCTGGCGAAGCTCTCGCCCGACCAGGTCGACGCCACCGAACTCGCCGGCGAGCCGATCACCGCGACCCTCACCGCCGCGCCGGGCAACGGTGCCGCGCTCGGGGGCCTGAAGGTCACGACGGAGAACGCGTGGTTCGCGGCCCGGCCCTCCGGCACCGAGGACGTGTACAAGATCTACGCCGAATCGTTCCTCGGCCCGGAGCATCTCGCCCGCGTCCAGGACGCGGCGCGGGACCTGGTGTCCCACGTCCTCGGCTGAGCCCGCACCGGCGGGACGCGCCCGCCCTCCCGGTCGTGCGCGTCGCTAACATCAGGCCATCATGCGAACACGCGACGCCGCCCTGCCGCGGGAGATCTGGGTCCTGGTCAGCGCGGCCTTCGTCATCGCCCTCGGTTTCGGTCTCGTCGCACCCGCGCTGCCGCAGTTCGCGCGCAGCTTCGGGGTGGGGGTCACCGCGGCGTCCGTCGTCATCTCGGCGTTCGCGGCGATGCGCCTGCTGTTCGCCCCCGCGAGCGGAAACCTCGTGCAGCGGCTGGGGGAGCGGCCGGTGTACACCGCCGGTGTGCTCATCGTGGCGCTGTCCACCGGCGCCTGCGCCTTCGCGACGGACTACTGGCAGCTGCTGCTGTTCCGGGCGCTCGGCGGCATCGGCTCCACCATGTTCACCGTCTCGGCGCTCGGGTTGCTGATTCGCATCTCGCCGCCGAACGCGCGGGGCCGGGTGTCGGGGCTCTACGCGACGAGCTTCCTGCTCGGCAACATCGGTGGCCCCCTCGCCGGGGGCGCCCTGGTCGGGCTGGGCCTGCGGGCACCGTTCCTCATCTATGCGGTGGCGCTGCTCGTCGCGGCGGCGGTCGTGTTCGTGAGCCTGCGTCACTCCGCGCTTGCCGTGCCGGACTCCGGCGGCGCCATGCCGGTGATGCGGCTGCGGGAGGCTCTGCGGTCGCCGGTGTACCGGGCCGCGCTCGGGTCGAACTTCGCCAACGGCTGGGTCGTCTTCGGCGTGCGGGTGGCGATGGTGCCGCTGTTCGTCGTGGAGGTCCTCGGGCGCGATGCCGGCCTCGCCGGGGTGGCACTGACGGTGTTCGCCGTGGGCAATGCTCTGGTCCTGATGGTCTCCGGGCGGTTGTCCGACCGGTTCGGCCGCCGCCCGTTCGTCCTGCTGGGGCTGGTGGTGTGCGGGACCAGCACGATCGCGATGGGCCTCACCACGAACCTCGCGCTGTTCTTCGCGACGTCGCTGCTGGCCGGCGTCGGGTCCGGCCTGATGAACCCGGCCCAGCAGGCGTCCGTCGCCGACGTGGTCGGCAGCAGGGCGCGCGGGGGCCCGGTGCTGGCGACATTCCAGATGACCGCGGATGTGGGGGCGGTGATCGGACCGGTCGCCGCCGGGATCCTGGCGCAGCAGGTGTCGTACGGGGCCGCCTTCGCCGTGACCGGCGCCGTCATGCTGCTCGTCGCCGTGCCCTGGGCGTTGGCGCCGCGGCCCGCCCGGAAACCCACAGTGACCGAAGCCACGGAGATCTGACCCCAGTCGTCGGTACTGTCGAAGGGGTGTGGATTCCCCTGTTCAGCCTGATCGCCCGGCTCGGTCTCGCTGCCGTGTGGCTGATCTCCGGATGGATCAAGTTCGCCGATCCGTCACAGACCGTCGTGGCCGTCCGCGCATACCAGTTGTTGCCAGAGGCGCTCGTACGGCCCGTTGCGGCCGGTCTGCCGATCCTCGAACTCGTGCTCGGCCTGCTGCTGCTGATCGGACTCGCGGTGCGCGCCGCAGCGGTCGTGGGCGCGGCTGCGCTGCTGACCTTGATCGCGGTGATCGCCTCGGTCTGGGCCCGCGGCCTGTCCATCGACTGCGGATGCTTCGGCGGCGGTGGAGCGGCGGACGTGAACGGCTGGGACTACGCCGGGGAGATCGCACGAGACCTCGGCTTCCTCGCCCTGGCCGGGTGGTTGGCGGTGTTCCCACGCAGTCCGTTCGCGCTCGGTCTCGGCTCACGGGCGAGGCTCTCAGCACGCACTCAGCCCGCGATGGCAGAGTGATCCCGCACCGATCCCCGAGCAGCGAAGGGCAGATTCCGTGAGCGCGAAGAAGGTCAAACCGGTCAAGTACACGCCGGAGCCGACGTCGAGCAAGTCCACCTTCATCCTCGGCGGCATCGCGGTCCTGGTCATCGCGGTGCTGGTCATCGGGGGAGTGTTGTGGCAGTCGAACCGGGGCAAGGCGCGCAACGAGGGCTACGGGACGGTGCAGAACACCGCGGTGCAGGTGGCGCTGCAGGACGACGGTGTCATCGTGCTCGGTCTTCCCGACGCCGCGACCACGATCGACCTGTTCGAGGATCCGCTGTGTCCGTACTGCGCCGAGCTCGAGCACAAGCACGGCCAGGAACTCGCGCAGGCGGTCGACGCCGGCGACGTCGCCGTGCGGTACCACATGCTCGCGTTCCTCGATCAGCTCTCCGCGAGCGGCGACTACTCGACCCGCGCGGTCGCGGCCGGCCAGTGTGTCGCCCAGACCGGTGATGCGACGGCGTTCTCCGCGTTCCACGCCGCGTTGCTCTCGCCGGAGAACCAGCCCGCCGAGCGGAGCGACAGCGACCTCACCAACGCCGAGCTGGCACAGATGGCGCGGGACGCCGGGGCGTCCGACGAGGCGGCGCAGTGCGTCGCCGACGGCGCGCGCGTCGAGCAGGCCGCCGTCGACGCGGAGGCGGGACGGCAGGCGCTCGCGGCGGCGGGCGCGTCCGGCACCCCCGCGGTGGTGCACAACGGCACGGTGATCGACGCCCTCGGCAACGACAACTGGGTGGCCGAACTCGGCTGAGGCGGCGGCGACGGTGGTCGGCCGTTCGATCACCGTCGCCCGCACCGTCGCCACTGACCAGGCGATTTGTTGTCGTCGACGGCGATGGTGTAATTTTCTTCTCGCACCGGGGAGTGAATCCCGGGTGACGATCCGAGTACGGGGCTATGGCGCAGCTGGTAGCGCACCACACTGGCAGTGTGGGGGTCAGGGGTTCGAGTCCCCTTAGCTCCACCATCACCGCGAGAGGCGAGAGTGAATGCTCTCGCCTCTCGTCGTGAGAGGCCACCGCGGGTGGCACGGTTGTTCTGCACGGGGCTATGGCGCAGCTGGTAGCGCACCACACTGGCAGTGTGGGGGTCAGGGGTTCGAGTCCCCTTAGCTCCACTCCCTCCGGCACTCTCCGGATCCTTCTCCCACCGCGGCGGCCCCTTCTCCGGGCAATGCCGACATTTTTCACCCTCGGAACCTGCTCCACGCTCTCGTCCGGCGGCGCACACTGTGAGGGATCGCTTCGAAAACGGGAGAGGTGAGCTGTCGTGTCCGAAGGTTCGAGCGTTACCCCGGGTTCTCCAACCGGTGCGGGTGCCACGGCCGGTGCAGGTTCGACGGCCGGCACAGGTTCGACGGCTGGTGCAGGTGCCACCGCCGGTGCAGGTTCCACGGCAGCGGCGGGTGCGTCCGCGCGCCACGGTGGTGGTGCCCACGAGGCCGGCGGCCCCGCCGCGGTCCGCCACGACAGTGGACCTGCAACGGGGTCCGGCCTGAAGCAGGGCTTCGCCGCGGGCACGTCGATCGCGGCCGGCATCCTGCTCGCGACGGTCGGCGTCCTGCAGGTTCTGCAGGGCATCGCCGCGATCGCCAAGGACGACATCATCGTGGTCGGCCAGGAGTACACCTTCTCCTGGAGCGTCTCGGCGTGGGGCTGGGTGCATCTGATCCTGGGCATCCTCGTGGCCGTGATCGGTCTCGCTCTCGTCACGGGAGCCACGTGGGCGCGCGTCGCCGCGATCGTCATCGCGGCGCTGTCGATCATCGCGAACTTCCTGTGGTTGCCCTACTACCCGGGATGGTCGCTCGCGATCATCGCGATCGACGTGGTGGTGATCTGGGCGGTGTCCACCTGGGACGCCGATCGCACCTGGGACGCCGGTCGCACCGAGCCGGGCTACCGCCCCTGATCAACCCTCGTACAGTCGGCGCACCACCTCGGCGCAGCGCGCGAGCACCCGCTCCCGCAGCGGGCGTCCGTGCGCGTCGACCTCCGTGGGCGGCAGCGGTGCGGGCAGCACGGTGAACCGGCGGATGCGTTCCCACCGGCCGAGCTCCGCATTGAGCCGGGCGACGGCGGCCGCGGCCTCGGCCGGGGGGATCGCCCGGCCCGAGGTGGGGACCACCAGTCCTACGCAGTAGGGGCGGTGCTCGCCCACCACGACGAGGTCCGCGCCGGGCAACAGGGCCCGGAACCGGCGTGCGACGGCGACCGGCGCGACGTACTTGCCGGTGGAGGTCTTGAACACCTCCTTCTTGCGGGCGCGCAGGGTGACGAAACCGTCGTCGTAGACGACGGCGCGATCGCCGGTGTGGAACCACCCGTCGCGGTCGAGGACTGCGGCGGTGCGCTCGGCGTCGTCGTGGTATCCGGACATGACGGCGGGGCTGCGGACGAGCAGTTCCCCGTCGGCGGCGATGCGCACCTGCGTGCCGGGCAGCGGCCGGCCCATGGAACCGAGGCGCCGGCTGTCCGGGCGGTTGACGCAGCACGGACCCGCGGTCTCGGTGAGGCCGTATCCCTCGAGTGCCGGCACGCCGGCCCCTTCGAACCACTCGGCCAGCGGACGGTCGAGCCGCGCCGAGCCGGAGATCACGAACCGCAACCGGCCCAGATCCGCGGCACCGGACTCCACGCCGGCGCGGATCTTGCCCAGCACGTGGGGAACGGACCCGAGGAATGTCGGCCGGACCTCGTCGAGGCGCTGCACGACTCGATCGGCACGGCCGTCGACGATCGTCGGCACGCCCAGGTGCACGCCCACGAACAGCAGCGCACGTCCGAAGACGTGGGAGAGCGGCAGCCACAGCAGTTGCAGGTCCGAGGGCGTGAGCATGCCCAGGCGGGCCATGGCCCGGGCCTCGTAGGTGACGGCGGCGTGCGGCAGGCACGCGCCCTTGGCGGTGCCGTCGGAGGCGGAGGTGTAGATCAGGGTGGCCAGGTGGTCGGGCGTCACGCCCGCGATGCGGGCCGCGACCGCTCCGGGATCGGCGGCCAGGAGCCGCCGGCCCTCGGCCTCGAGTTCGCCGAGCCGGTCCAGGTGCAGCACCGGCGCGGTGGGCAGCGGCCGGTCGGTGAAGGTCAGCACGCTGCCCGAGTGCCGGAGCAGTGCCACCACCTCCGTCGGCGGGGTGGCGGGATAGACCGGCACGGTGACCGCCCCGGCGCACACGATCGCGAGGTCGGCGAGGATCCACTCGTAGCTGGTGGCGGCGCAGACGGCCACGTGCGCGCCCGGGCGAATTCCACGGCCGATCAACCCGGCGGCGAGGGCGGTGACCCGGCCGGCCACCTCGGTCCACGACACGCTCGTCCAGTCGTCGCCGCTGGGGTGCCGGAATGCCTCCGCGTAGGGCGTGCGGGCCACCCTGTCGAGCAGCAGCCGCGGCACGGTCCGGGCCGGTTCACCCATCGCTGCTCGTCAATCCGCCGGGCCGCAGGGAGCGGCCGATCGCGCGGGCCGCGGCGCGGACCAGTTGGGACAGTGCGGTGACCTGCGCGGTGTCCGCGGCGGCGACGATCGACAGCGCCGCGATGGCGACGCCGGGCCGCTCGAAGATGGGTGCGGCCACGGAGACCGCCTCCATCGTCACCTGCCGGTCGCTCACCGCGATCTCGGAGCGGCGTACCTCGGCCAGGACCCGGCGCAGCTCGGCGGGGGAGGTGAGGGTGCGTTCGGTGAACCGCTCCAGCGGCCGGGCCAGCACCTCCTCCTGAACGGAGCGCGGTGCGAACGCGAGCAGCACGAGTCCCAGGCCGGACGCATGGATGGGAAAGGGGCTGCCGACCCGGGTGAGGGTCTTCACCGCCCGCTGACCGCGCAGGCGTTCGACGAACACCACCTCGGTTCCCTCGCGCACACCGAGCTGCACGTTCTCCTGGGTGATCTGCGACAGGTCCTCCATCACGGGCAGCGCCAGTTCACGCAGCAGCGTGCCGCGCGGCGCGAGCGCCGCGACCTGCCACAGCCGGAGGCCGATGCTGAATCGGCCGGACGAGTCGCGTTCCAGCGCGCCCCACTCGGTGAGATCCCCGGCGAGCCGGTGCACCGTGGTGAGCGGCAGGCCGGTGCGCCGGGAAATCTCGCTCAGGGTCAGGTTGGGTTGCTCGCGCGTGAACGCCTCCAGGAGGGTGAGCGCGCGTACCGTGACGGAACCGGTGGCCGGGCGGGCGGCGCCGGTGGGGGTCACGGTGTGCTCACCCCTTCCTCGGGAACTGCTCCGGTCAGGCCGGTTCGACTCTGAGCGGAATGCTAGCCCAGCCCTTGAGCGTGTTGTTCGGTTGCGGCACCGGATCCCCGGCCGGTTCGATCCGCCGGATCCGCTGTGCCAGCGCGGTGAGCAGCACCTCGGCCTCGAGCCGCGCGATCGGCTGACCGACGCACTGGTGGATGCCCATGCCGAACGCGACGTGTCCGCCGGCGGAGCGGTGGATGTCGACGACGTGCGCATCGGGTCCCCATCGCCGTTCGTCGCGGTTGGCGGCGCCGAGGAACAGCAGGACCTTGCGGCCCTCGCCGATGGGGACGCCGGCCACCTCGGTGTCGGTGGAGGTGGTGCGGAAGAAGGTCTGCACGGGCGATTCCCAGCGCAGCGCCTCGTCGAATGCGAACTTCGCGAGCGCCGGCCGGGCGTGCAGCGCCTGCCACTGCCCGGGGAACCGCGTCATGGCGTAGACGGTGTTGGCGATGCCGTGAACGGTGGTGTCCACGCCGGCGGTGAGCAGGGATCGAACGAGCATAGGCGCCTGTTCGGCGGTGATGTCACCACGGTCGGCGGCCGCCCAGATCTGCGCGCCGAACCCGCCCGGCGCGAGATTCTCCCGCCGGCACGACTCCGCGACCCACTCCTGCGTCGGCCCGGACGCGGCGAGTGCCTTCTCCACGCGGTCGTTGCGGGGCCCGAAGGCGTTGAACGCCATGGCGCCGTACGGCAACAGATGCTCGCGGCCGTCCTCCCGGATCCCCACCGCGTCCGGGAACACCCGCAGGGGGAACACCTCGGCGAGATCGGTGACGGCGTCGAACTCACCGCGGGCCACGAGCGCGTCGGCCAGGGCGTCGGCCTCGGCCTCGAACCCGGCGCGTAGCGCGCGCACGGTGCGCGGCGAGACGACGGCCCCCATGGCCGCCCGCACCACCGTGTGGTCCGGCGGGTCGGCCTCGAGCAGCAGGCTCGGGGTACGCCACGGCGTCTCGTGGGCGAAGTCGGCGAGGCCGACCCCTCGTCCGGAGACGAAGGTGCGCCAGTCGGTGAGGCAGGCGTGGACCTCCTCGAACCTGCCCGTCGCGTACACGTCGTAGCGGGGCAGGTACACCATCGGTCCGGCGGCGCGCAGCCGGGCGTGGAACGCGTACGGGTCGGCCAGGACGGCGTCGTCGAACGGGTCGTCGTCGAGGGTGGGCGGGTGCATTGCGACGGTCACGGCGGTCACCTCGGGATTCGGGCAGTCAGAGTTCGAGAACCAGGCGGGGGCAGGCGGCGCGGGACACGCAGATCAGCATGGTGTCGTGCGCGGCCTGTTCTTCGGGGGTCAGCAGGGAGTCCCGGTGGTCCACCGTGCCGGCGAGCACGGTGGTCTCGCAGGTGCCGCAGGTACCTTCGCGGCAGGACGAGAGCACCTGCACACCCGCGGCGGCGACGGCGTCCAGGACGCTCTCGTCGGGCGCGACGGTGACGGTGGTACCGCTCAGGGCCAGCTCCACCTCGAAGCCGTCCGAGCGCACCGGAGCGGACTGTTCCTTCGCGGCGAACCGTTCGATCCGCAGCGACCCGGCGGGCCGGTCGGCGCAGGCGGTGGTGACGGCGTCGAGCAGCCCGGCGGGGCCGCAGCAGTAGACGAGGGTGCCGGGACGCGGGTCCCCGAGCAGCGACGGCAGATCGAGCGGGCCCCGTTCGTCCTGCGGCACGAGGGTGACCCGGCCCGGGTAGCGGGTGACGAGGTCGTCGGCGAACGCCATTGAGGCACGGCGGCGGCCGCCGTAGACGAGGGACCAGTCGGCGCCGGCCGCCTCGGCCGCGGCGATCATCGGCACTATCGGGGTGATCCCGATCCCGCCGGCGAGGAAGAGGTAGCGCGGCGCCGGGGCGAGGTCGAAGGTGTTGCGGGGTCCGTGAACGCGGACGCGGTCACCGACGGCGAGTTTGTCGTGCACGTACTGCGAGCCGCCGCGGCCGTCGGCCTCGCGCAGGACGGCGATGCGCCACGTCCCGGTGTCGGCCGGGTCGCCGCACAGCGAGTACTGACGGACGAGGTCCTCGTCGAGCACGAGATCGATGTGCGCGCCGGGACTCCACGGCGGCAGGGGCCCGCCGTCCGGGTGCCGCAGGCACAGCGCGACGACGCCGTCCGCGGGTTCCGTCCGCTCGACGATTTCGAGGTCGGTGCCGAATTCGTCTGCTGGGGAGCTTTTTTCCGGAAATGTCATGGTCGGGTCCTTACGCGTGAGCGACTTCGCGGGTCGGTTCGGGCGGCCGGGGGAGGGCGTCGGCGTGGTCGACGGGATGGGCGAGCAGCCAGTCCCACAGCGTGACGGGATCCTCGGCGACGTGCCGGGCACCGCAATGGCACGTTCCCTCGAGGCGGTCGGAGCCGGGCAGCCACACGACGCGCATCACGTTGGGCCCGCGCAGCATCCGGTTCGGTTGCGAGGACATCGGTTACCTCGTCTCGGCGAGGGTGCCGCCCGCCGTCATCGCCTGCAGGATCCGCCGTGCGGCCAGAGCGCCGGCGTCGATGTTGATGCTCAGTTCCTGGTACCCCTCTGGTTCGGTGGCGAGCACCTGTTCGAGCCGGTCGAGCGCGACGACGTCCTGCAGCACGACGGTGCGGTTGTTCTCGCGCAGGAACTCGGTGACCTTCTCGTCCTCGAGCGCAAAATCCCTTGCCACCGACCAGAAATCGTGAGTGGAGTGTTCGGTCTCCGGGGTGATCGCGTAGACCACCTCGACGTGGAACGCGTCGCTGTCGGGTCCGGTCTCGGGCGGCAGCACGCCGACGGGCGCGATCCGGCTGTGCAGCAGGTACAGGCACGGCGGGTGGTACTCGATGTCCTGCCACCGGGTGATGCGGCCCTCGAGGCCGGTCGATTCGGCGTAGAAGGGCGGGCATTCCGCGTCGGCGATGTGCCGGGAGACGTAGACGATCCCGGCCTCGTCGTCGACCTCGGTGGTGATGGGGGTCTCGGCCACCTCGGGGGTGCCGATGTAGCCGCCGTGCAGGTACGTCTCGTGGGAGAGGTCCATCAGGTTGTCGACGAGCAGGCTGTAGCGCGCCCGCAGCGGCTCCATGCCCGAGGCCACGGCGTAGCCGGGCGCGTCGAGCCACGGCGCCCGGGGGATGCGGGTCGGATCGGGCTCGGCCGGACGGTCCGGGTCGGCGATCCAGATCCACACGAACGAGTCCTGCTCGACCACCGGGTACGACTTCAGTCGCGCGGTGCGGGGTACCCGCTTCTGGCCCGGCACGGCCACGCAGCCGCCGTCGGACCCGTAGGTGAAGCCGTGGTAGCCGCATACGACCGTGTCGCCCGCGAGGCGGCTCGGCGCCTGCGAGAGCGGGAAGCGGCGGTGCACGCACCGGTCCGACATTGCGGTGACCTCACCGGATTCGGTGCGCCAGAACAGGATCGGCTCGTCGCAGATGGTCCGGGCGAACAGTTCCCGGTCGATCTCGCGGCCGTAGGCGGCCACATACCACTGGTTCCGGGCGATCTTCGTCATGGTTGTCTCGTCTCCACGGGGATGGTTCCGGTCCGAGCGACCGGCGGATGCCTCCACCGTGACGGGCGGCACGTGACGGGCGCCACCCGACTTCCGGATGGCGGAAAGTCGGGCGGTGCCCTTCCGGTATCCGGAAGGAGGGTGGATTCGTTGTGATCCGATCCATCACGCTCCTCGCAGGTGACTCGCCTCACATCCTTCGAACAGGGGCCCGATACATGGCAATCGATCTACGTGAACGCATCGACACCAGCCCGATGACGCGCTTCCAATGGGGCGCGGTGGCGATCTGCGTGCTGCTCAACGTCCTCGACGGCTTCGACGTGCTCGTCATGGCCTTCACCGCCCAGTCGGTGTCCCAGGAGTGGGGCCTGTCCGGTTCGGCGCTCGGCCTGCTGCTCAGCGCAGGCCTGTTCGGCATGGCCGCGGGCTCGCTGTTCCTCGCGCCGTGGGCCGACACGATCGGCCGCCGCGGCATGATCCTGCTCTGCCTGGGGATCGCGTCGATCGGCATGCTTGCCTCCGCGGTCAGCCAGAGCGCCCTGCAGCTGGGGCTGCTGCGCGCCCTCACCGGCGTCGGCATCGGGGGAATCCTCGCCAGCAGCAACGTCATCGCCAGCGAGTACGCCTCCAACCGGTGGCGCGCGCTGGCGGTGAGCCTGAACTCCACCGGCTACGCCGTCGGCGCCACCGTCGGCGGCATCATCGCCGTCGTGCTGCAGAACTCCTACGGATGGCGATCCGTGTTCCTGTTCGGCGGCGTCTGCACCGCGGTGATCATCCCGGTCGTGTACCTCCGCCTGCCCGAATCCCTCGACTTCCTGCTCGCCCGGCGGCCCGCCCACGCCCTCGCCCGCATCAACGCGTTCGCGGTCCGCGCCGGGCACCAGCCGCTCGCCGCGCTGCCCGCGCCGCGACAGGCCGACGATTCCGGGCCGCGGTCCGGCGTCAGGGTCGGCAGCCTCCTCGCACCGCGGCAGCGTCGCTCGACGCTGCTCGTCTGGGCCGCGTTCTTCCTGACCATGTTCGCCTTCTACTTCGTGACGAGCTGGACGCCGAAGCTGCTCGTCGAAGCGGGCCTGTCGGCCGACCAGGGCATCACCGGGGGCGTGCTGCTGAACCTCGGCGGCATCTTCGGCGCAACGCTGCTCGGCGCGCTGTCCGCGCGATTCGCGCTGAAGCGGGTCCTGGCGTCGTACATGGTGATCGCCGGCGCTCTGCTCGTGGTCTTCGTCCCCGCCACCGTCGCGGTGGTCGTCGCGTTCGCCCTCGGCGCCCTCATCGGCGTGTTCGTCAACGGGTGCATCGCGGGCCTGTACGCGATCACGCCCTCGGTGTATGCGCCGTCGGTGCGGGCGACCGGCGTCGGCTGGGGCATCGGCGTCGGCCGGCTCGGGGCCATCGCCTCGCCGATCGTCGCCGGTGCGCTGCTCGACCTGCACTGGTCGCCCACCCAGCTCTACCTGCTCGTCGCCGGCGCCCTCGTGCTCGCCGCCGTCGCCGTGGGACGGCTGCGGTTCGAGGCGCACACCGCCGACGCCCGGTCCGCCGACACACCCGCCTCGGTGGCCACACACTGATCGGCGGGGCCGGTCGCCGGGCCGCGCGCGCTATCGTGACCGGAGTGAACACCCCGATCCCGGCCCCCGACACGCTGATCACGAATCTGCGGGACGTACTGGTCGGGCCGCTCACCGAGATCGGCCAGCGCTTCTCGGCGCTGCTCACCGACCTGGTCCCGCACACCGCCCTGGTGATCTTCACGCGGGAATGCACCGGCCGGCCCCGCAAGGTGGCCGGCGACCCGGCGATCGTCGACCGCGTGACCATCGCCGAACTCGACCGCGTCCGAAGCGAACTCGCGACCGGGCAGATCCGTCGCGGCCCGGCCCGGATCGCGGGCCGGGACCGCGACGTGTGGGCGATCCTCGACGCCACCGACACGCTGCTCGTGCTCGTCCCGGGCGGTGCCCGCACCGGCTCGATTCCCCTCGAGCTGGTCCGGGCCCTGTTCGCCGTGGTGGCCACCGGCATCCAGCTGCAGGTCCGCAACGCCAGCCCGGCGTACCTCGCCGAATCCCGCGCCGCCTCCTCCGAACGCGCACGGACCGTTGCCGAGCTCACCGAGGCCCATGCGATGACGCTCGAGTCGATCCTCGCGACGCTGCGGTCGAGGGACCTCGACGACACCCGGGCCCGCATCACCGCACGCGAAACCGCCACCAATGCCCTCATCGGGCTGCGCTCGGCCGTCGACCGGCACCGCGAACTCGCCGAGGAGGCGGTGACCACCGCCTTCGCTAGGCTGCACGGTGAACTGCGCGGTCTGCTCTGGCACCGCGAGGTGGTCCTCGAGATGGTCGCCCCGCCGGTGGACGGGCGGGCGCTGCCGGGCGAGGTCGCGCATGCGGCCCGGGCCCTCGCCCGCGGCGCGGTCCTCGCGATGTCCGCGCAGGCGAACCTCGGCCGCGTCCGGGTCGCCTGGAACTGCGACGGAACCGACCTGCTGATCGACATCCGGGACGACGGTGACGGCGAGGCCG
Source organism: Rhodococcus sp. M8 (assembly GCF_015654185.1). Classification (NCBI taxonomy): domain Bacteria; kingdom Bacillati; phylum Actinomycetota; class Actinomycetes; order Mycobacteriales; family Nocardiaceae; genus Rhodococcus; species Rhodococcus sp. M8. Next base: position 1,433,363 of record NZ_CP064065.1, on the reverse strand, counting down.
ACGCCGCCGACCTCGCGCGGCAGCTACGGGACCGGGCCGAAACCCTCGGCGGCACCGTGGAGGCCGAGTCCACGCCCGGCTGGGGCTGCCGGGTCGCGGCCCGGCTACCGCTCGACATGCCCGCACCCGTGGCCGGCAGCCCCGCACTCGAGGCGCTGGCGGTCCTCGCGCCACGCGAGGTGGAGGTGCTCGAGCACCTCGTCGCGGGCCGGCGGAACCGGGTGATCGCCGAGCGGCTCGGTGTCAGCGAGTCGACGGTCAAGTTCCACGTGGCCTCGGTGCTCCGCAAGCTCGGGGTGAGCACCCGCGGCGAGGCGGCCGCGCTCGGCGCCGAGGCGGGGATCAAGGCCGCGGGCTGACGTCCGTCCCGCGCGTCCACTCGGCCGCCCGCGCCACGATCTCGGCGGCGACGTCGGCGGGCTCGGCGTCGATGCCGACGACGATCGCCGCCTCGTCGGGTTCGAGCGGCTCGAACGTGTCGAACTGCGAGTCCAGCAGGTCGGCCGGCATGTAGTGGCCGCGCCGCGTGCGGAGCCGTTCCCGGATCTGCTCGCGCGTGCCCGCCAGGTGCACGAAGACCACGTTCTCGCCGGCGAGGTCGTCCCGGTAGCGGCGGCGCAGCGCCGAGCACGTCACCACCCCCGGCCGGCCCCGGCCGGTGTGGTCCCGGATCCACGCGCCGACCGCCGCGAGCCACGGCGCCCGGTCCGCGTCGCTGAGCGGCCGGCCGGCGGCCATCTTCTCCACGTTGGCACGCGGATGCAGGTCGTCGCCCTCGAGCAGGTCCCATTCGGTGGCCTCGGCGACGAGTGCCGCGACGGTCGATTTGCCGGAGCCGGACACCCCCATGACGACGAGAATCGGCGGGCCGGGGTGGCCGGGTGAGTCCATTCGTGCCTCCCTGGTCGGCGCCTGCGCCGCGTCGCGGCGCAGGCGGGTCGCGTCAGCGCCCCAGCATGCCCCACCGGGCCGACCGATCCACGGCGGCGCGGCGCGAGCGGCGCTCGGACTCCGACATGCCACCCCAGATGCCGTACGGCTCACCGACTTCCAGTGCGTGGGTGCGGCAGCGCTCGAGAACCGGACACCGGGCGCAGACGAGCTTGGCGCGGTACTCGCGCAGTTCGCGTGCGCGGCCACGTTCCCCCTCGGGATGGAAGAAGGCCGACGACTCGTGGCCCCGGCACGCCGCGTGCAGCTGCCAGTCCCAGCTTTCGCTGCGGGGGTGGGGGAGGGTCACCGTGTTGGCGATCGACATTGCACTCCTCGGGCCTGCGAGGGGTCGCCTCGCCTGGACGCTGCGCCCTGTGAGGGCGGTCATACCGAAGCTTAGCCGGACTTCCGTACTCGATCAACGACACTTCGGCATTTCGGGGTCGAAAGTGGGGGACTGGTCTTTCGGTCAGGTCGATCCACTCCTTCGATCAGGTACCGGGGTGCCGCGCCGCCGATAGCGTGTGCGCATACCGCGATACGTCGCCGACGTCGCGCGAGCACCGCACGAGAAGAAGGAGACACCGTCATGCCACAGCAGGTCCGGGGCGTCGTCGCCCGCGCGAAGGGCGCTCCCGTCGAGGTCGTGCCGATCGTCATCCCCGACCCGGGGCCGGGGGAGGTCGTCGTTGCGATCGCCGCGTGCGGCGTGTGCCACACCGACCTGCACTACCGGGAGGGCGGCATCAACGACGAGTTCCCGTTCCTGCTCGGGCACGAGGCCGCCGGTGTCGTCGAGTCCGTCGGTGCGGGCGTCGACTCGGTCGCCGTCGGGGACTTCGTCGTCCTCAACTGGCGGGCCGTGTGCGGGCAGTGCCGCGCCTGCAAGCGCGGCCGCCCGCAGTACTGCTTCGACACCCACAACGCCACGCAGAAGATGACCCTCGAGGACGGCACCGAGCTGACCCCGGCCCTGGGCATCGGCGCGTTCGCCGACAAGACCCTCGTGCACGCAGGGCAGTGCACCAAGGTCGACCCCAGCGCCGACCCGGCCGTCGTCGGCCTGCTCGGCTGCGGGGTGATGGCCGGCCTCGGTGCCGCGGTGAACACCGGCGGGGTGACCCGCGGCGACTCCGTCGCGGTGATCGGCTGCGGCGGCGTGGGCGACGCCGCGATCATGGGCGCCCGCCTCGCCGGCGCCAACAAGATCATCGCGGTCGACCGGGACCCGAGGAAGCTCGAGTGGGCCACCGACCTCGGGGCTACCCACACCATCAACGGGGCCGAGGTCGACGCGGTCGAGGCGATCCAGGAGCTGACCGGCGGCTTCGGCGCCGACGTGGTCATCGACGCGGTCGGCCGCCCGGAGACGTGGAAGCAGGCGTTCTACGCCCGCGACCTGGCCGGCACCGTCGTCCTCGTCGGGGTGCCCACCCCGGAGATGACCCTCGAGATGCCGCTGATCGACTTCTTCTCCCGCGGCGGGTCCCTCAAGTCGTCCTGGTACGGCGACTGCCTGCCCGAGCGGGACTTCCCCATGCTCGTCGACCTCTACCAGCAGGGCCGGCTGCCGCTCGAGAAGTTCGTCACCGAGCGCATCGCCCTCGACCAGGTGGAGAAGGCGTTCGAGACCATGCACCGCGGCGAGGTGCTGCGCTCGGTGGTGGTCCTGTGACTCTGCGTATCGATCGGGTCGTCACCCACGGCACCTTCGCCCTCGACGGCGGCGAGTGGGAGGTCGACAACAACATCTGGCTCGTCGGCGACGACGACGAGGTGGTCGTGATCGATGCCGCGCACACCGCGCAGCCGATCATCGACGCCGTCGGCGGCCGGAAGGTGGTGGCGATCGTGTGCACGCACGGGCACAACGACCACGTCACCGTTGCCCCCGAGCTGGCCGACAAGCTCGACGCCCCGATCCTGCTCAACCCCGCCGACGACGTGCTGTGGGAGATGACCCACCCCGGTGTCGCGCACCGGCCGCTCGCGGACGGGGATCGGATCGCGGTGGCGGGCACCGACATCCAGGTCATCCACACCCCCGGGCACTCGCCCGGCTCGACGTGCCTGTACCTGCCGGAGGCGGGCGAGCTGTTCACCGGCGACACCCTGTTCTCCGGCGGTCCCGGTGCGACGGGACGCTCGTACTCGGACTTCCCGACCATCATCGGCTCGATCCGCGACAGGCTGTTCGCCCTGCCCGCCGAGACGAAGGTGCACACCGGTCACGGCGACGGCACGACGATCGGCACCGAGTCCCCGCATCTCGAGGAATGGATCCGCCGGGGCAACTGACGAGGCCCGTGGTGCGTCCCGTCCCGGACCGGCCGGCGGGACGCACCGCTAGGCTCGCCTCATGGCGAACAAGCGGATCCCCGTGGTGATCGTCGCAGGATTCCTGGGCTCCGGGAAGACCACCCTGCTCAATCACCTGCTGCGCAACAACCGCGGCGCGCGAATCGGCGTGATCGTCAACGACTTCGGCTCGGTCAACATCGACTCGATGATGGTCGCCGGGCAGGTCGACTCCATGGTCTCGCTGAGCAACGGCTGCCTGTGCTGCGCCGTCGACGTCGCCGACATGGACGCGATGCTCGACCGGCTCGCGCACCGTACCTCCGGCATCGACGTCATCGTCGTCGAAGCGAGCGGACTCGCCGAGCCGCGCAACATGATCCGGCTCGTCGTCGGCTCGGGCAACGAATACGTGGGTTACGGCGGTCTCGTCCTCGTCGTCGATGCCGCCGAGTTCGGCACCGTCCGGGACCGGCATCCCGAACTCGATCAGCACGTCGCGCTCGCGGACCTCGTGCTGCTCAACAAGACCGACCGCATCGACGGCGACGCCCACGACGAGTTGCTCGAACTGCTGTGCCGCCTCAACGACCGCGCCGCGATCGTGTCCACAGTGCACGGGCGCATCGACCCGGCGTTGCTGTTCGACATCCCCGAACGCCCCGAGCCGCAACCCGGCGAACAACTCAGCCTCGACCGGTTGCTCTACGAGGAACACGACGAGGACGGCGACCACACGCACCTGCACGACGGCTACGAAGCCGTCGACTTCGAGTCCCCCGTCCCGCTGCACCCGCGCGCCCTCGTCGACTTCCTCGAGGACCAGCCGGCCGGGGTGTTCCGCATCAAGGGGTACGTCCGCGTCGTCGCCGGGGGACGCACGCGCACCTACCTGCTGCACACCGTCGGCGACCACATCCGCTTCGACCCCGTCCGGCGCACGGGCGACGTCCCTGCCACCACCCGGCTCGTCGTGATCGGCGCCGATCTGGACCCCGAGGCGGTACGCGCCCGGCTCGCCGAATGTGTCCCGACCGAACCGGTGCCGGCAGACGCGATGCTGGCCGTGCACCGGTTCACCCCGCGCTGAGCGCGGGTCCGGAAGCGGGACCTACCTACCGTGCGGCGGTCGCCGACGTGTGATTCGGGCGACGCCGGCGCCCCCCGGCCTGGCCGGCGCGTTCCTGCCGGGCCGCCGGCTGCTCCTGCCGCGACGCGCCCTGCTGCCGGGCGGCCCCGCCGCCGTGCTGCCGGGCGGCCCCGCCGCCGTGCTGCCGGGCGGCCCCGCCGCCGTGCTGCCGGGCGCCGCGCTGAGCGGCCCCGCTGCCGCTGCGCCGGGCCGGCCGTCGCGATCCACCGCCGGACGGGGCCGGTGCGGCCTGCTTGACCGACGGGCTCACGTGCGGGGCGATCTCGCCGACCAGGTCCAGCACGTGCTCCGACTTCGCCGTCACCCGCACCGGAGTGACCTTGATCGCGGCCTTGCGCATGATGACGGCCAGATCCTTGCGCTGCTCGGGCAGCACCACGGTCACGACGTCGCCGGTGCTCCCGGCGCGGGCCGTACGGCCCGAACGGTGCAGGTACGCCTTGTGCTCGGCCGGCGGGTCGACGTGCACCACCAGTTCCACGTCGTCGACGTGGACGCCGCGGGCCGCGACGTCGGTGGCCACGAGCACACGCGCCTCACCGGAGGAGAACGCCGCGAGGTTGCGGTCGCGCGCGTTCTGCGACAGGTTGCCGTGCAGATCGACCGCCGGGATGCCGGACTCGGTGAGCTGACGGGCGAGCTTGCGGGCCTGATGCTTGGTGCGCATGAACAGGATTCGCCGGCCCGTACCGGACGCCAGGGTCCGCACGAGGTCCTTCTTCGTGTCGGCGTTGTCGACGTCGAACACGTGATGGGTCATCGCCGCCACCGGGGAGTGCGCCTCGTCGACCGAGTGCAGCACCTCGTTGCGCAGAAACCGCTTGACGAGCTTGTCGACGCCGTTGTCCAGCGTGGCCGAGAACAGCAGGCGCTGACCGTCCTTGGGGGTCGCGTTCATGATGCGCGTCACGCCGGGCAGGAAGCCGAGATCGGCCATGTGGTCCGCCTCGTCGAGCACGGTGATCTCCACCGCGTCGAGCGTGACGAACTTCTGCCGCATCAGGTCCTCGAGGCGGCCCGGGCAGGCGATCACGATGTCCACGCCGCGGCGCAGCGCGTCGACCTGCCGGTTCTGCGACACTCCGCCGAAGATGGTGGTCACCCGCAGCCCGGCGACCCGCGCGAGGGGCTCGACGACCGCGGCGATCTGCGTGGCCAGCTCGCGGGTGGGGGCCAGCACCAGCCCGCGCGGGCGGCCGGCCTCGCGGGTGGCGCGGCCGGCCAGGCGCGCGGCGAGCGGAATGGAGAACGCCAGCGTCTTGCCGCTGCCCGTGCGGCCGCGGCCGAGCACGTCACGGCCGGCCAGCGTGTCGGGCAGCGTGTCGACCTGGATCGGGAACGGGCTCGTGATGCCGCTGTCGCCCAGGGAGGCCACCAGGGTCCGGGGGACGCCGAGGTCGGAGAAGGAAACGGTCATAGGTACAGAACTGCCTTTCGATGCAGCGTGCACGCACCCCGAGACGATCTCGGAGGGCGCAGTGGATCGCCGCAAGGAAAGCCGATGCCGGTATTGCATGCGGAACCGGGCACGATCCCGGCCCGCCGGTATCCCACGACGGTGAGCATCGTCGTGATGCCCGAACTACCGCAGCCTACCCCACGCCGGGATGCTCGTCGGCGCACGCGTCGAGGCCGACCCACTCGGACAGACCGTCCTCGAATCGCTGCCGCTTCCAGATGGGGACCTCGCGTTTGATGCGTTCGACCAGTTCGGCGCAGACAGCGAAGGCTTCGGCCCGGTGCGGTGCCGCCACCGCCGCCACCAGCGCGAGATCGCCGATGGTGAGATCGCCCACTCTGTGGACCGCGGCGACCGGCAGTCCCGACTCCGCCGCCACCTGTTCGCAACAGCGACGCAGGAATCGCTCCGCCTCGGGGTGCGCCCGGTACTCGAGCGCGCTCACCGCGCGCCCGCCGTCGTGGTTGCGCACCACCCCGCTGAACAGCACCACCGCCCCGTGCTGGGGGCCGGCGACCGCGGCGTCCACCGACGCCGGGTCGAGCGGCTCGGCCGAGATCCGTGCCAGCAGCTCATTCATGCGCGCCTCCTCCGGCGACCTGGGCCAGCAGGTGGCCGAGAATCGGCTCGAGCACCGCCAGCCCGTCCTTCACGCCACCCGGTGAGCCGGGCAGATTGACCACCACCGTGCGGCCCACCAGCCCGGCCACGCCGCGTGACAGCGAGGCGTGCGGGGTGGCCTGCAGGCCGCGCAGGCGGATGGCCTCGGCGACCCCCGGCAGCTCGCGGTCCAGCAGCGCCAGCGTCGCCTCCGGGGTCGCGTCCGTGGGGGAGGCGCCGGTCCCGCCGGTGGAGATCACCAGGGCCGGGTCGCCGGCGAGCGCGTCCTCGAGGCCCCACGCGATGTCCGCGTCGGCATACACCAGAGGACCCCGCACCGTGAAGCCGCGCGCCTCGAGAAAGTCCGCGATCAGCGGGCCCGTCCTGTCCTCCCGCGTACCGGCAGCCACACCCGTGGACGCGACGAGCACCGTCGCCGGCACGCCGGCCTGCTCCAGGATGTCGTCCTCGTCCGGCGTGACGGTCTCGTCCTCCGCCGGTGCGGCGGTCTCCGCCTCGTCGCGCTGCCAGTGCCCGCGCTTGCCGCCCTCCTTCGAGACCAACCGCACTCCGTTCAGCACCGCGGCGGGGTCGACGGCCTTGACCATGTCGTGCAACGTCAGCCCGGCCACCGCGACGGCGGTGAGGGCCTCCATCTCGACGCCTGTGGGGCCCTTCGTCTTTGCCGTCGCCTCGATCGTGATCGCGGTGTCGGTGAACCCGAAGGTGACCTTCACCGACGACAGCGCCAACTGGTGGCACAGCGGAATCAGCTCCCACGTGCGCTTGGCCGCCGCGATCCCGGCGATCCGCGCGGTGGCGAGCACGTCCGCCTTGGGCATGTCGTCGGCCCGCACCAGCGACACCACCTCCGCGGTGGTGACGAGTTCGCCGGCGGCGACCGCGACGCGGGCGGTGTCGGCCTTGCCGGACACGTCGACCATGCGGGCGCGGCCCCGGTCGTCGAGGTGACTCAGGGCCCCGCCGTCGGGCGGGGTGAGGTCGTGCGGTTCGGTCATAGCGGTAGTACCTTCACGAGTTCTCCGGGTTCGAGGTCCGAGGTGTCGGCGGGGATGTCGAGCAGTACGTCCGCGGTGGCCATCGCGGCGATCAGGTGGGACCCGGCGCCGGGGATCGCCACCACGGCGCCGCCGTCGCGGCGAGCGCGCAGGAACTGGCGCTTGCCCGGCACGGAGCTGAGACCTGTTGACAGAGGACGGGTCTCGGGCTCGACGGCGGGCAGCCCCGCGGCGGCCCGCAATACCGGCCGGGCGAACACCTCGAACGAGACCAGCGCGCTGACCGGATTGCCGGGGAAGGTCAGCACCGGCACGGAATCCACCAGTGCCGTGCCCTGCGGACCGCCCGGTTGCATCGCCACCGACACGAATTCGGCCCCTCGCGGGCCGAGCACGTCCTTGACGACCTCGAAGTCGCCCTTCGACACCCCGCCCGAGGTGAACACCACCTCGGCGACGGAGGCGGCGCGAGCGAGTTTCGCCGCGAACACCTCCGCATCGTCGCCGCTGCGATCCACCGAGACCACCAGCGCCCCGTTGGCGGCCGCGCTGGCGGCCAGGGCCGGCCCGTTCGAGTCGTGGATCTTGCCCGGGGCGAGAACGCTTCCTCCGGGCACCAGTTCGCTGCCGGTCGAGATCACCGCCACGCGCGGCCGAGTCCGGACGGACACGTGGGTCAGGCCGACGGCGGCGAGCGCCGCGACGTGCCGGGCCGCGACGACGGTGCCCGCGGGCAGCAGCGTGCGACCGCGGTGGATGTCGCTGCCGCGCTCGCGCACGTATGCCCCCGGTTCGGGCAGCGTGCACACCGTGACCCGGAGTCCCCGCCCCTCGGCCGCGGTGTCCTCGACCGGCACGGTGTCCTCGACCGGCACGGTGTCCTCGACCGGCACGGTGTCCTCGACCGGCACGGTGTCCTCGACGGGAACGACGGCGTCGGCACCGGTGGGCAGTGGCGCGCCGGTCATGATCTTGGTGGCGGTCCCGGGCACGTGCGCGACGACCCCGTCGCCGGCCGCGAGGACGGCACGCACGGGCAGGGTCGCGGGCGCCGCGGTGAGCGAGGCCGTGTCGACCGCGTAGCCGTCCATCTGCGAATTGCGGAAGGTGGGGAGGTCGATCGGAGCGACGACGTCCTCGGCCAGCACCCGGCCGAGCGCTTCGAGCAGCAGCACCGGTTCGGTACCGCGGATCAGCAACGGGGAGAGCAACGTCGCCACGTGTCGCGCATGCTCCTCCACCGACCGCCTGCCGCCCGCCATGGGCCAATCCTAGGCACATCGCTCGCGGCGCCGTGCGTCCTCGTCCGGGTCGTGGTTTCTGCTCCTCCCGCACGACGGGGCCCGCGACGGCATACTGAGGGTCATGAGGACGGAGGCCCGATGACTGCGGTGCACGTGGGGATCCCGGCGGTGCGCCCTGCCGCTGTCGACGACGTCTCCGACCGGCCCGACACTCCCGAACTGCTGGACCGGTTCGGGCGTGTCGCGCGCGACCTGCGGGTGTCGATCACCGAGAAGTGCTCGCTGCGCTGCACGTACTGCATGCCCGAGGAGGGGCTGCCGGCGATCCCGCGCGAGCGGCTGCTCAGCGCCGACGAGATCGTGCGGCTCGTGGCCGTCGCGGTGCACCGGCTCGGGGTCCGGGAGGTGCGCTTCACCGGCGGGGAGCCGCTCATGCGGCGGGATCTCGAGCAGATCGTCGCCGGGTGTGCGCGCGCCGTCCCCGGCATCCCGCTGGCGGTGACGACCAACGCGGTGGGACTCGCCCATCGTGCCCGGGCGCTGGCGGAGGCGGGCCTGACCCGGGTCAACATCTCCCTGGACTCGGTCGACCGCGCGCGGTTCGCCCGGCTGACCCGGCGCGATCGGCTGGATTCGGTGCTCGACGGGATCCGCGCGGCCAAGGCGGCCGGGTTCGCGCCGGTGAAGGTCAACGCGGTGCTCATGCCGCAGACCCTCGACGGGGCCGCGGACCTGCTGGCCTGGTGCCTCGACGAGGGCGTGCAGCTGCGGTTCATCGAGCAGATGCCGCTCGACGCCGACCACGAGTGGGCCCGGGCGAACATGGTGCCCGCGCAGCGGCTGCTCGACGTGCTCTCCGCCCGCTTCGCCCTCACCGAGGTCGGCCGCGAGGACCCGTCGGCGCCGGCCGAACGCTGGGCGGTCGACGGCGGGCCCGCGACGGTCGGCATCATCGCGTCGGTGACCCGGTCGTTCTGCTCGGACTGCGACCGCACCCGCCTGACGTCGGAGGGCACCGTGCGCTCGTGCCTGTTCAGCGACCGGGAGACCGACCTGCGGGCGGCGCTGCGCGGCGGCGCGAACGACGACGAGCTCGCCGCGCTGTGGCGTGGTGCAATGTGGAACAAGTGGGCCGGACACGGCATCGACGCGGCGGACTTCACCCCGCCGCAGCGCAGCATGGGAGCTATCGGTGGGTGAGACCGTGACGGGCATCGAGGTGCGGTATTTCGCGGCGGCGGCGGACGCGGCCGGAGTGGAGAAGGAGACGGTGGCGCTGGCGCCGTCGGTGGATCTGGGCACCCTCAAGACCGCCCTGATCGACCGTCACGGCGCCGAGATGGCGCGGGTGTTGTCGGTGGCCGCGTTCCTCATCGACTCCGAACTCACCCGCGACCTCGGACGCGCCGCCGGACCTACGGTCGACGTCCTCCCGCCGTTCGCCGGCGGCTGACGGGATCAGGCCCGGCCGCCGGGCTGAGCGGATCGGCCCGGCCGCCGGGCTGAGCGGATCGGCCCGGCCGCCGGGCGGGGTGGCTGTCAGCGCCACCAGGTGTCGAACGGCGACACCGGCACCGTCCGCTTGTGCCGGGTGTTCAGGAACGTCCGCTCGAGCTTCTCGGCCAGCTCCGGGGTGACGTCCTTGCCCTCGAGGTAGTCGTCGATCTCCGCGTAGGTCATACCCAGGGCCACCTCGTCCGGAAGGGCCGGCCGGTCCTCCTCGAGATCCGCGGTCGGCACCTTCTGCCAGGTGCTGTCGGGAGCCCCGAGTTCGCGCAGCAGCGCTGCGCCCTGCCGCTTCGTCAGGCCGGCGAGCGGGGTCAGGTCCGCCCCGCCGTCGCCGTGCTTGGTGAAGAACCCGGTCACCGCCTCGGCGGCGTGGTCCGTCCCGACCACCAGGTAGCCGAGCTCGCCGGCGATCGCGTACTGCAGGATCATCCGCTCGCGGGCCTTGATGTTGCCCCGCACGAAGTCGCTCAGCTGCGATCCGTTGCCGTAGATCTCGTGCATGGCCTGCCCGACCTCGGCGGCCGAGGCGTCGGCACCGGGCTTGACGTTGATCCGCAACGAGCGGTCGGGACCGATGAACTCCAGCGCGACCTGCGCGTCGTGCTCGTCGGCCTGCGCGCCGTAGGGCAGCCGCACCGCGACGAACTCGGCCTCGCGGCCCTCGGCCCGCAGTTCCTCCGCCGCGAGCTGGGCGAGCCGGCCGGCGAGGGTGCTGTCCTGACCGCCGCTGATGCCGAGAACGAACCCCTTGGCGGGGGTCGACACGACGTAGTCCTTCAGGAACTGCACGCGGGACCGGACCTCCGCCCGGGGGTCGATCGTCGGCCGGACGCCGAGTTCCTCGATGATCTGCTCGCGAAGGTTCGCCATATTCCGAACCCTAGCGGGACGCCCGACGGTCTGCTCGGGTGACATGCGCGGCGCGCCGCGGGCACACTCGTGGCGATGAGCAGCGACGTCTTCCGCAAGCACCGGGCCGGGGCTCACCCCGACTTCTTTTGCGCCGAGGCCGCCGGGCTGGCCTGGCTCGCGGATGCCGGCATGCCCGTTGCCGGTGTCCGCGACGTCGGGGTGGACCACATCGACCTCGAGCGGTTGACCGAGGCGGCCCCCACCGCCGCGGCGGCTCGGGAGTTCGGCGCTCGCCTGGCGCGTATGCACGCCGCGGGCGCCGCCGGATTCGGTTGCGCACCGGACGGATTCGACGGCCAGCTGTTCATCGGCAAGCGGCCGATGAGTAGCACGGTCCACGCGAGCTGGGGCGAGTTCTACGTGGTGGAACGGGTCGAGCCGTTCCTGCGGATCGCGGTGGACGCCGGCAGCGTCACCGCCGCGCAGCTGCCCGACGTCGAGCGGGCCTGCGCGCGCGTCGCCGCCGGGGAGTTCGACGACGGTGCACCCCCCGCCCGCCTGCACGGCGACCTGTGGAACGGCAACGTGCTGTGGACCGCCGCGGGGGTGGTGCTGATCGACCCGGCGGCGCACGGCGGTCATCGCGAGACGGACCTGGCGATGCTGGCGCTGTTCGGCTGCCCCCGGCTCGACGAGATCGTCGCGGCCTACGACGCCACGTGCCCGCTGCGAGCCGGATGGCGCGAGCGCGTGCCGATGCACCAGCTGCATCCGCTGGCGGTGCACGCGGCGGGCTACGGTGCGGGGTACGGGCGGGCGCTGCACCGGGCGGCGCTCGCGACCCTCGCGCTGGGAGAGAAGAGTTGACCGAGATCCTCGTCGTCGCCGCCACGAAGTCCGAGGCAGCGCACGTGCCGGCGCACTACGAGACGGTGATCACCGGCATCGGCAAGGTGCACGCGGCCGTCGCGGTGACCGAGGCGCTGGCGCGGCACCGGCGCGGGACCCCGCCGGTGGTGGTCAACATCGGGACCGCCGGGGCGCTACACCTGCACCACGGCGGCCTCTACGTCCCCTCGGCGGTGATCAATCACGACATCAGCAGCGAGGTGCTGCGCAGCCTCGGCTACCCGGTCGAGGACGTGCTCGAACTCGACGACGGGGACGGGACGGTGCTCGCCACGGGCGATTCCTTCGTCTCGGACGCGCAGGTGCGTGACGCGCTCGCCGCCCGCGCCGACCTCGTCGACATGGAGGGCTTCGCGGTCGCGCTCGCCGCATCCCGCATGGGCGCGCAGTGCCGGCTCGTCAAGCACGTGAGCGACCACGCCGACGAGACCGCCCTGGACTGGCCGGCCAAGGTCGATGCCAGTGCCCGCGCACTCGCGCAGTGGCTGGTCGAGCGGTACTGAGCCGAAGCCGGCTCGTCAGCGGGCGGTGTATCCGAGACCGGTGACACCGTCGGCGGCGGTCAGCCGCATCGCCGCACCCTCGACCGTGTACCGCACCTCGCCGGACAGCACTCCCAGGACGGCCGACTCGATCCGCGCGAGCTCCGGGTCGGGGCACGCCGCGCGGGTGGTGGCCAGCGGCCCGAACGTGACCACGGTGTCTCCGACGGTGGCGGTACCGGTGAACCGGTTGCAGCCGGTGCTGCCCGAGACCGTGCCGTCGCCGGCGACGGTCAGGGTGGGCGCGGCGTTCTCGAGGGCGCGGGAGGTCGACACCGCGTCGGCCGTGACGAGTTCGGTGAGCACCCAGTGCGTGTCCACGACGGGACGGTCGGGGTCGGCGACCGTGCGGTCGAGCAGTGAGACGGACACGTCCCCGCCGTCGAGGGTGAGTACGTCGCCGTCGAGACGCCAGCGCGGTTCCGACGCCAGCAGATCGGACAGCCAGGTGTCGGCGCGGTCGAGCGGCGGCGGGCACGACATGAGAGTGCTGCCGAGCCGATCGGCGCGCAGCACGCCGTCGCCGAGTTCCACCGACCCGAACGAACGGTTGCAGCCGGCGGTGGCGGCGATCCGGCCCGCATCGGGGAACTCCACGACCAGCGGGCCGCCGCCGGGAATCTGCGGGCCCGACACGGCGGTGGAGACGAACGCCCGCCCCACGAGCACGGCCGGGTCCTGGGGCGGGGCGGCGGCGCCGTCGCCCGCGCAGACGGCCGTCGTCGCGGCCAGCGCGAGGAGAATCGAGAGCCCGAGAGTCCGCCGCATGCCGGTCACGGTACCGCCCGCCCGGCGGCGGGCGGCGCCGTGACGACGCGGCGGGCCAGGTCCGCCCACCCGTCGGCGAGCCGGTCGAGCGAGAACCCCAGATCGCGCCACTGATGCAGGACCAGGGTGGCCTCGAGCGGGGCGAACAGGGCCTGGGCCAGCAGCGGGAGGTCGCCGTCGACACCCGCAGCGCGAAGCAGGACCTCGATGTGGGTCAGGCTGACGGCCCGTGCCGGGGCATTGAACCGGGCCTCGGCGGAACTCTCCGCGGCGCGGAGCACCTCGCCCTGCACCTCCACGAGACGGATGCGGGCACGACCGAACGCGACGAGCCGGTCGACGGGATCGGCGCCGGGTCCGAGCGGCGGGGGACCGGTGAGGAACTGCTGCTGCAGGGCCTGTTCGGAATGGTCGAGCAGGGCGCGCATGAGTCCCGCACGGGAGCCGAAGCGGCGGAAGACGGTGCCCTTGCCGACCCCGGCGCGCGCGGCCACGGCGTCCATCGTGACCGCGTCGACGCCGCGTTCGGCGACGAGGAGCGAGGCCGCCTCGAGAAGCCGGCGCCGGTTGCGGGCCGCGTCGCACCGTTCGACGCCCTCGTCCCCGACCAGCGGCAGCAGCGGAATGTTCACCACGTCACAGTACCGCCCGGGAATGGAAGTGGACCGCGGTCCGTTTAGAGTGGAGTCAGACCCGGACACCCGAACCGAAGGAAACACCCCCATGTCCCAGACCCGCGTTCTCGCTCTCGTCGGCAGCCTGCGCTCCGCCTCCGTCAACCGCCGCCTCGCCGAGACCGCGGCCGCCGTCGCGCCGCAGGGCGTCGAGGTCTCCGTGTACGAAGGCCTCGGCGAGGTGCCCTTCTACAACGAGGACCTCGACGGCGAGACCGGCGCGCCCGTCGCCGCCGGGGCGCTGCGCGTCGCGGCGAGCGAGGCCGACGCCCTCCTGCTCGTCACCCCCGAGTACAACGGCACCATCCCCGCCGTGCTCAAGAACGCCATCGACTGGCTCTCCCGCCCGTACGGCGCCGGCGCCCTGGCCGGCAAGCCCGTCGCCGTCATCAGCGCCTCGCCCAGCGGCAACGGCGCGAAGTGGGCGCTCGAGGAGACCGTCAAGGCGCTTGGCATCGCCGGCAGCCGGACGGGCCTGCAGCTGTCCATCGGCGGCACAATCGACAAGTTCGGCGACGCCCACCCCAAGGAGAACGCCGAGGTCGCCGAGCAGATCTCCGCGCTGCTCGCCCAGCTCGCCGACGCCCGCCGGGAACTCGTCGACGCCTGAGCCGGCCGCACACCGAGCGGCCCCGGACCACGCCCGGTCCGGGGCCGTCACCGTCCGTACCCCATTCGCGCCCGCAGCCGTGATTGCCGGGGCATGCTGCGGGGAATACCTCGCCAGTCCCCACCGCGACGGAGGAGCCCATGGCGCACGAGAGCGACAGTCCCGGCGAACACGAGCACACGATCACCCTGCGCGTCGACGGCCGTGAGCGCCGCTGCACCGTCGACGTGCGCACCACGCTCCTCGACGCCCTGCGCGACCGGCTCGGGATCTACTCCCCGAAGAAGGGCTGCGACCACGGCCAGTGCGGCGCGTGCACGGTCCTGCTCGACTCCCGGCGCATCGTGAGCTGCCTGTCGCTCGCGGTCGCCCACGACGGCGCCGACGTCGTCACCGCCGCCGGCATCGCGGACGACGGTCCCTCGCACCTGCCCCAGGCGTTCGTCGAATGCGACGCCTTCCAGTGCGGCTACTGCACACCGGGCCAGATCTGCTCCGCCGTCGGGATGTTCGACGAGGCCGCCAAGGGTTCCCCGAGCCACGTCACCGCGGACCTCACACAGGACCCGGAACTGACCGACGACGAGATCCGCGAACGCATGAGCGGAAACCTGTGCCGCTGCGCGGCCTACCCCAACATCGTCGAAGCGCTCCGCCACGTCGCGCGCGGGGAGGGGCACTGCTCGTGAAGACGTTCCGCTACGAGACGCCTGCCGATCCCGCCGCCGCGGTCGCCGCGGTCGCCGGCCACCCGGGTGCCGCCTTCCTCGCCGGCGGCACGAACCTGGTGGACCACCTCAAGCTCGGCGTCACCGCGCCCGACGTCCTCGTCGACGTCTCCCGCCTGTCGCTCGACATCGTGGAGGAGACCGCCGAAGGCGGGCTGCGCGTCGGCGCCAACGTGCGCAACAGCGACCTGGCCGCCCATCCGATCGTCCGCCGCCGGTACCCGGTCCTGGCCCGGGCCCTGCTGGCCGGCGCCTCCCCGCAGCTGCGCAACATGGCCACCACCGCCGGCAATCTGCTTCAGCGCACCCGCTGCGTGTACTTCCGGGACCCGTCGACCCCGTGCAACAAGCGCACCCCGGGCAGCGGCTGCACCGCGATCGGTGGCTACACCCGCTACCACGCCATCCTCGGCGCCTCCGAACAGTGCGTCGCCACCCACCCGTCGGATATGGCGGTGGCGCTGCTCGCGCTCGACGCCCAGGTGACGGTGCTCGGATCGCAGGGGGAGCGGTGCATCCCCGTCGAGCAGCTCTACCGGCTTCCCGGCGAAAACCCCGAGTACGACACGGTGCTCGAGCGCGACGAGCTGATCCTGGACGTCGAGATCCCGGCGCCCGAAGGCGCCGTCTCGACGTACCGCAAGGTGCGCGACCGGGCGTCGTACGCGTTCGCGCTCGTCTCGGTGGCGGCGGACCTGACGGTCGCCGACGGCGTCGTCACCGGATGCCGCATCGCCCTCGGCGGCGTCGCGCACCGGCCGTGGCGCGCCCATCGCGCCGAGCACGTCCTGCTGGGGAGCGCCCCCGGTGACGGCGTCTTCGCCGCGGCCGCCGACGCGGAACTCGCCGATGCCCGGCCCCTCGACGGCAACGAGTTCAAGGTGCCGCTGCTGCGCCGCACCCTCGTCTCGGTACTGCGTGAACTCACCTCGGAGGCAGTCGCATGACCCACTCGGCCCAGCGCCCGATCGGCACGTCGACGCCGCGGGTGGACGGCCCGCAGAAGGTGGCCGGAACCGCGCCCTACGCGTACGAGCATCCGGTCGACGACCCGGCCTACCTCGTCCCGGTCACGGCAACCGTGGCGCGGGGAACGGTGACCCGCATCGAGACCGCGGAGGCGGAGGCCCTGCCCGGCGTGCTCGTCGTTCTCACCCCGTGGAGTGCCCCCCGCCTGGCGGACACCTCGGAGGCCGAGTACGCGGTCCTGCAGAGCCCGGACGTCGCCTTCCGGGGGCAGATCGTCGCCGCCGTGGTCGCCGAGACGCCCGAGATCGCGCGACACGCAAGCGAACTGGTCCGGGTGGAGTACGAGTCCGCGCCGCACGACGTCGCGTTCCGGCACGACCACCCGCGCAGCTATGCCCCGGAACAGGCCAACGGCGGATATCCGACCGACACGGAACAGGGCGATGCCGCAGCGGCCGAGGCCGCGGAGCGCGACGGCGTCGTGGTCGACGGCTGGTATTCCACCCCGGAGGAGCACAACAACCCCCTCGAACCGCACACGGTCGTGGCCGAGTGGTCCGGCGAGTCGTTGACGTTGTACGACTCCACGCAGAGCGCCCACGGCGTCGTCTCCACGCTGGCTCCCGTGCTCGGTCTGCGCCCCCAGCAGATGCGGGTGATCAGTCCCTACGTCGGGGGTGGTTTCGGGTCCAAGGGGGCGCCGCACGCGCACGACGTCGTGGCGGCGATGGCGGCGCGCCTGCTGCCCGGTCGGGCGGTCAAGTTCGCCGTGTCCCGGCAGGACATGTTCGGGTACGTCGGCTACCGGCCGCCCACCGTCTCGCACGTCCGCCTCGTCGCGAGCCGGGAAGGGCGTCTCGAAGCCATGGTGCACGAGGCCTTCTCGCAGTCCTCGCACGTGCGCGAGTACGCGGAGCAGACGGCGGTGTCGTCGCGGGGGATGTACGCCTCGCGGTATCGGCGCACCTCGCACCGCATCGTCGCGCTCGACGTGCCCGCGCCCTACTGGATGCGTGCGCCGGGGGAGGCCCCCGGGATGTTCGCCGGCGAGGTCGCGATGGACGAGCTGGCGGTGGCGTGCGGCATGGACCCGATCGAACTGCGGGTCCGCAACGACCCGCCCGCCGATCCCGAGTCCGGCCGGCCCTGGTCCTCGCGCCGGCTGGTGGAGTGCCTGCGGGAGGGGAGTCGCAGTTTCGGCTGGGACGCCGCCGACCGCACGCCCGGCACCCGCCGCGACGGCCGGTGGCTCGTGGGGACCGGAGTGGCCGCGGCGAGCTACCCGCACCTGGTCAACCCCGGCACCGAGGTCGCGGTCCGGCACGACGGCGACGGGCGCTTCACCGTCCGCACCGGCGCCGCGGACATCGGGACCGGAGCATGGACCACGCTCACCCTCGTCGCGGCCGACGCGCTCGGCTGCCGGCCCGAGGACATCCATCTCGAGATCGGTGACTCGGCCCTGCCGAATGCCACCGTCGCCGGCGGATCCTCCGGTACCTCGTCGTGGGGCACGGCGATCGTCGCCGCGGCCCACGCGTTCCGCAAGCGGCACGGGGATCGACCGGAGCCGGGTGCCGAGGCGTCGGCGACGGCCGAGGAGAATCCCGCGCTCGAGCACTACCGCATCCAGTCGTTCGGCGCGCATTTCGCCGAGGTGCGGGTGGATGTCGACACGGGCGAGATCCGGGTCCCGAGGATGCTCGGCGTGTTCTCCGTGGGCCGGGTGGTCAACCCCCGCACCGCCCGTTCGCAGCTGATCGGCGGGATGTGCTTCGGCATCTCCATGGCCCTGCACGAGGAGAGCATCCGCGATCCCCGCACCGGCCACGTGGTCAACCACGACCTCGCGGAGTACCACATCCCCACCAATGCCGACGTCGGCGACGTGGACGCGACCTGGCTCGACGAGGACGACCTGCACGCCACACCGATGGGGTCGCGCGGGGTCGGGGAGATCGGCATCGTCGGCAGCGCCGCGGCGGTCGTCAATGCCCTCCGGCACGCCACCGGGGCGCGGGTGCGCCGGCTTCCGGTGCACCTCGAGGACGTGCTCCCGTACCTGCCCGACAGCCCCGCGCGGTGAGTAACGACCTGGGAATATCACGGCTGTAACTCACAACATCTCGCGTTCTATGAATCTGTCGGCCACTAGGTGTAGTGTCTAGAGCGCTGGAAGGCTTGATCGTTTCCGGTCCCTCGGGGAAGCGGGATCGTGCTGGTACGACGGGCCTCGAGGCACTGCTGTGCAGTCAGTCGTCAGGTTGTCGAAAAGGGGAAACCATGAACATCACCGTCTACACCAAGCCTGCCTGCGTTCAGTGCAATGCCACCTACCGTGCCCTCGACAAGGCCGGTATCGAGTACGCCGTCGTCGACATCTCGGAGAACCCGGAAGCGCGGGACTTCGTGATGGCCCTCGGTTACCTGCAGGCCCCCGTGGTGGTCGCCGGTGACGAGCACTGGTCCGGCTTCCGCCCGGACCGGATCAAGGCCCTCGCCGTCGCCGCCTGACCCGTCGCGCGCCGACCCACCGCCCCTGCGGCCGGTCGCCGGACCCGAGCGAAGTGATGTGAGACATCCATGACCTCGTTGGTGTATTTCTCGAGCACATCGGAGAACACGCACCGATTCGTCCGGCGACTGGGGTTGCCGGCCACCCGGATTCCGCTGCACGACCGTGACGGCACCTTCGAGGTGCACGAGCCGTACGTGCTGATCCTGCCGACCTACGGCGGCGGCACCACCGCGACCGGCCGGGACACGAACTTCGTGCCCAAGCAGGTCATCCGGTTCCTCAACAATCCGCGCAACCGTGCGCTGATTCGCGGGGTCATCGCCGCCGGCAACACCAACTTCGGCGAATCCTATTGTTACGCCGGGGATGTGGTCTCCCAGAAGTGCAAGGTCCCGTACCTCTACCGGTTCGAACTGATGGGTACCGCCGAGGACGTCGAGCGCGTCCGCGAGGGCCTGGCACAGTTCTGGGCGCAGGCGTTGCAGTCGGCGTAACCGCGACCTCACCCACACTCGTCCACTCCATCAACGCTGCGTCACCGTCGGGGATACGGGTGCGCGGCGAACCCGTCTACTCACAGTGGGAGCAAGCACCGTGACCGTCACCGATGCCGCGCCGGCAGCGAGCGCCAAGATCGACGAATCCCTCAAGGGACTCGACTACCACGCGCTCAACGCGATGTTGAACCTCTACGGGCCCAACGGCGAGATCCAGTTCGACAAGGACGTCGCCGCCGCGCGCCAGTACTTCCTGCAGCACGTCAACCAGAACACGGTGTTCTTCCACAACCTCGAGGAGAAGCTCGACTACCTCGTGGAGGAGAACTACTACGAGCCCGAGGTGCTCGAGCAGTACTCCCGCCCGTTCGTCAAGCAGCTCTTCGAGCACGCCTACTCCAAGAAGTTCCGCTTCCCGACGTTCCTGGGTGCGTTCAAGTACTACACCTCGTACACGCTCAAGACGTTCGACGGCAAGCGCTACCTGGAGCGGTTCGAGGACCGCGTCTGCATGGTCGCGCTGACCCTGGCCGCCGGCGACGAGCAGCTCGCGACCCACCTCGTCGACGAGATCATCTCCGGCCGGTTCCAGCCCGCGACCCCGACGTTCCTCAACTCCGGCAAGAAGCAGCGCGGCGAGCCCGTCTCCTGCTTCCTGCTGCGCATCGAGGACAACATGGAGTCCATCGGCCGCTCGATCAACTCGGCACTGCAGCTGTCCAAGCGCGGAGGCGGGGTTGCGTTGCTGCTGAGCAACATCCGAGAGCACGGGGCGCCGATCAAGCAGATCGAGAACCAGTCCTCCGGCGTCATCCCGATCATGAAGCTGCTCGAGGACTCCTTCTCCTACGCCAACCAGCTCGGGGCCCGCCAGGGCGCCGGCGCGGTGTATCTGCACGCCCACCACCCCGACATCTACCGCTTCCTCGACACCAAGCGCGAGAACGCGGACGAGAAGATCCGCATCAAGACCCTCTCGCTGGGCATCGTCATCCCCGACATCACGTTCGAGCTGGCGAAGCGCAACGAGGACATGTACCTGTTCTCGCCGTACGACGTCGAGCGCATCTACGGTGTGCCGTTCGCCGACATCGACGTCACCGAGAAGTACTACGAGATGGTCGACGACAAGCGCATCCGCAAGTCGAAGATCAAGGCGCGCGAGTTCTTCCAGACGGTTGCGGAACTGCAGTTCGAGTCCGGCTACCCGTACATCATGTTCGAGGACACCGTCAACCGGGCCAATCCCATTCAGGGCAAGATCACCCACTCGAACCTGTGCTCGGAGATCCTGCAGGTCTCCACGCCGTCGACGTTCAACGAGGACCTGTCCTACAGTCATGTGGGCAAGGACATCTCGTGCAATCTCGGCTCGCTGAACATCGCCAAGGCGATGGACTCGCCGGACTTCGCGCACACCATCGAGGTGGCGATCCGGGCGCTGACCGCCGTGTCGGACCAGACCCACATCTACTCGGTGCCGTCGATCGAGCAGGGCAACAACGACTCCCACGCGATCGGCCTCGGGCAGATGAACCTGCACGGCTACCTCGCCCGTGAGCGCATCTTCTACGGCTCCGAAGAGGGCGTCGACTTCACGAACATCTACTTCTACACCGTGCTGTTCCACGCGCTGCGCGCGTCGAACCGGCTCGCCATCGAGCGGGGCACGTACTTCAAGGGCTTCCCCGAGTCGAAGTATGCCTCGGGCGAGTTCTTCGACAAGTACACCGACCAGGTGTGGGAGCCGGCCACCGCCCGCGTGCGGCAGCTCTTCGCCGACGCCGACGTGGCGATTCCCACGCAGGACGACTGGCGTGCGCTGAAGGCGTCGGTCCAGGAGCACGGCATCTACAACCAGAACCTGCAGGCCGTGCCGCCGACCGGGTCGATCTCGTACATCAACAACTCCACCAGTTCCATCCACCCGGTGGCGTCGAAGATCGAGATCCGCAAGGAGGGCAAGATCGGCCGCGTCTACTACCCCGCTCCCTACCTGACCAACGACAACCTGGAGTACTTCCAGGACGCGTACGAGATCGGGTACGAGAAGATCATCGACACGTATGCGGCGGCCACCCAGCACGTCGACCAGGGCCTGTCGCTGACGTTGTTCTTCAAGGACACCGTCACCACCCGCGACGTGAACAAGGCGCAGATCTACGCCTGGCGCAAGGGAATCAAGACGCTGTACTACATCCGGCTGCGGCAGATGGCGCTCGAGGGCACCGAGGTCGAGGGCTGCGTCTCCTGCATGCTGTGACGAATCTTGCCGGTACACATCGAAACTCAGGTAGGGAAAGACAGATGACCTCCGCACCCCGCGCGCACTCGCCGGCCGACGGCGCCCACGTCAAACTGATCGACCGCGTCTCGGCGATCAACTGGAACCGCGTTCCGGACGAGAAGGACTCGGAGGTGTGGGACCGCCTCACCGGCAACTTCTGGTTGCCGGAGAAGGTCCCGGTGTCCAACGACATCCCGTCGTGGGGCACGCTCACCGAGTACGAGCAGGAACTGACCATGCGCGTGTTCACCGGTCTGACCCTGCTCGACACGATCCAGGGCACCGTCGGCGCGGTGTCGCTGATCCCGGACGCGGTGACCCCGCACGAGGAGGCGGTGCTCACCAACATCGCGTTCATGGAGTCGGTGCACGCCAAGTCGTACTCGAGCATCTTCTCGACGCTGTGCTCCACCCGCCAGATCGACGACGCGTTCCGCTGGTCGGAGGAGAACGACAACCTGCAGCGCAAGGCGCAGATCGTCCTCGACTACTACCAGGGCGACAGCCCGCTCAAGCGCAAGGCTGCCTCGACGCTGCTCGAGTCGTTCCTGTTCTACTCGGGCTTCTACCTGCCGATGTACTGGTCGTCGCGGGCGAAGCTGACCAACACCGCGGACATGATCCGGCTGATCATCCGCGACGAGGCCGTGCACGGCTACTACATCGGCTACAAGTACCAGCGCGGCCTCGAGCAGATCACCCAGGCCGAGCGCGACGAGCTCAAGGACTGGGTCTTCGATCTGCTGTTCGAGCTGTACGACAACGAAACCCAGTACACCGCGGACCTCTACGACGAGGCCGGGCTCACCGAGGACGTCAAGAAGTTCCTGCGGTACAACGCCAACAAGGCCCTGATGAACCTCGGCTACGAGGCGCTGTTCCCCAAGGACGAGACCGACGTGAACCCGGCGATCCTGTCCGCGCTGTCCCCGAATGCCGACGAGAACCACGACTTCTTCTCCGGCTCGGGCAGCTCGTACGTGATCGGCAAGGCCGTCGTCACCGAGGACGAGGACTGGGACTTCTGACCCCACGGTCCACCTGTTGTGGCCGAATGTCACACGCGTTCGATCTGATCGAGCACGTGTGACATTCGGCCGTCAGGTGGGCGTCAGGCGCACCGTCAGGGGCGGCGGAACCACGCCTCCGGCACGTCCCGCAGCGCCTTCTCCAGGCGCAGCACCGACGTGGCGGTCATGTTCTGCGGCAACGAATCCGGCGCGAACCAGGCCACCTCGAGGTTCTCGTCGTCGGCGACGTGGGCCACGCCACCCGTCGGGCGCGTCAGGAAGCACACGTCCAGGTACCGCGCGACGTCCCCGTTGGGATAGGTGATCGGAGCGGTCACGTCCACGCTCGTGAGCCGGACGATCTCGGCGTCGACGCCGGTCTCCTCCCGCACCTCGCGCACGGCCGCGACGGCGGGTTCCTCGCCGGGTTCCAGGATGCCCGAGACCACGGCCCACAGGCCGTTGTCCGCGCGACGGGTCAGCAGCACCCGTCCGTCGGGGTCGACGACGACGGCGCTGACGCCGGGCAGCCACAGCGGCGCGGGACCGACCTGTGCGCGCAGTTGCGCGACGAACTCCGGAATAGGCATGTCCCCGGGCGCCTTTCGACGAGGTCGACTCAGTTGGAATAGCCGTTGAGGGTGTTGCGCACATCCGTCAGGACGGCCTTCGCGGCCACCGGGCCGGGTGTGGACCACACCAGGTCGTCCACCGCGAACAGCCGGCTGTCGGTGACCGCCCCGAGCTCGAGCCACGCCTCGGAGTCCATCACCTCGCTGCCGTGCGCGACGCCGTCCTCGCCGGCGAAGCGGACGTAGATCAGGTCGCCCTCCGCGGCGGCCGGGTCGGCCTCGTCGAGCGGGGCGTCCGCGCGCCCGTCCTGCACACCGAACCGCTGTGCGGGCGGGCGCGCGGCGCCGGCGTCGGCGAGGACCTGTCCGGCGAACGAGGCGGTGCCCTCGACGACGGCGCCGTCGCCGGTGAACCGCACGATCGACGCCTGGGTCTGCGACGCGGTCACCGCCTTGCCGACGTCCGTCGCGGTCGCGCGGTAGTCGTCGAGCACGCGGCCAGCCGCTTGCGAGCGTCCGAGTGTTTCGCCGGCGCGGAGGAACTGCTGCCGCCAGAACACCGGGTCGGAGCCGACGAGCACCGTCGGCGCGACGGTGCCGAGCCGGCGGTAGAGCTCCGGGTCGGCGGACGAGCCGAGGATGAGGTCCGGCTCCACGCCGTCGATGAGCGCGACGTCGGGCGCCGATGTGGTGCCCACCGACGGCAGCGTCGCGATCCCCGTGCCCAGGTACTCGGCCCGGGCGACGTCGGTGGTCGTGCCGACCACCCGCTCCCACAGGCCCAGGGCGCACACCGCGTCCATCGCGGCGGCGTCGAGCACGACGATCCGCTGCGGGTCGGCGGGCACCTCGGAGACGCCGCCGGTGTGGATCACCGACCGGGTGCCGCCGGCGGGCTGCCCCGGGTCCGGGGGGCTGGGGAGCGCGCACGCGGTGGTCGTGTCGCGTTCGATCCCGACGACGGCCGCCCCGGCGATGCGGGTGGTGGTGCGCACGATGCTGCTCGCCGGATCGTCCGTCGCCTCCGCGCATCCCGCCAACCCGAGTGCCGCGACGGCGGCGAGGGCGACGGTGCACGTGACGGCGCGAGACCGGGACGCTGCGGGCATACGACCACTCCTGTCTAGGGGACGGTCCAGGTTAACTGGTGTGCGGATCGACCCCGAACGCCTCGGCGAGGTCGTCGAGGATCTCGTGCGCGCCCTGGATGGACACCGGCGTCATCCACAGGCTGTCGTCCACGTCCACCTTCCGGCCGCGCAGGTTCTGCCACAGCGGGTTGGACAGGAACGGCTGCGCCGCCGCCTCGGACTTGCCCTCCCCGTCGCGGTACATGCTGACGAAGATCACATTCGCGTCCGCCTCGCCGATGAGTTCGGGGCTGATCGCGTTCATGATGCTGCTCGGATCGGCCGGGTCGGGTCCCTGGCTCGCGGGGCGGGCCAGGCCGGCGTCCTCGAGGACGATGCCGCTGAACGACGTGGTGCGGTAGAGGCGGGCGGTGGGCTCACCGGCGAAGCGGACCACTGAGACGGTGGGGTTGCCGGTTGTGGCGTTGATCTCGTCGCCGATGGCCTTCGCCCGGGCCTCGTAGTCGGCGATCTTCTGTTCGGCGAGGTCCTCCTTGCCGAGGGCCCGCGCGGCGAGACGGATGTTGTCCTTCCACGTCGGCCCGGTGCTCTCGGAGAAGACCGTGGGCGCGATGGCGGAGAGCTTGTCGTAGTTCTCGCCGTCGCGCACGTCGGCGGACAGGATCAGGTCGGGGTGCAGCGCGGCGATCTTCTCCAGGCTCGCGTCGGAGACCGCACCGACGGAGGTGGCCTCGGCGGCGAACTGCCGGCGGCTGTCACCGAGGTAGTCGGGCAGTCCCTCGGTGCGGTAGTCGACGTAGCCGACGAGGTCGGACTCGAGCAGCAGCGTCGCGTCCGCGTAGCTGGTGTCGAGCGCGACGACCCGCAGCGGCTGGGACTCGACGGTGGTCGTTCCGCGGAAGTGCTCGACGGTGCGTGGGAAGCCCGCGGTGGCGGGGGTCTGCTCGGCCGTCTCGCCGGAGGAACAGCCCGCGAGCAGCACGGCCGCGGTCAGGGACGCCGCCAGGGCGGCGATGCCGCGGCGCAGGGGGAGGGGATACACGGTGGACCTCGTCTCTCGGGATCGCAAATAGTTAGGGAACGCTTACCTTAGTGTGTGGGCGAAACCGTGTGCTCGGTGAGGTGTGCCACGGCCCCGGGTTGCGTGGGTCACAGACCCCCGCCGGTATGCTCGACCGCCGAGTACGACACTGAGTAGGACCCGGTGAGCGTGCGGTGGTCGCACCGTCTACGATTCGATCAGCGCAAGCCAGAGAACGTTCGTCTCGCACTGCGAGTCGAGCGCGCAATCAGGAGGATTAGTGACTGCCGTAGCGCCCCAGCCAGTCCCGGAGATAGCTGCAGCGAGGCCGTACCCGCCGCGGCAGGGACCCAAGGGCTCGTTCTTCTACAAGATGATCACGACCACGGATCCCAAGATGCTCGGGATCATGTACATGGTCACCTCGTTCGCGTTCTTCCTCATCGGTGGCGTGATGGCTCTGCTCATCCGCACCGAGCTCGCGGTCCCGGGTCTGCAGTTCCTGTCGAACGAGCAGTACAACCAGCTGTTCACCATGCACGGCACGATCATGCTGCTGATGTACGCGACCCCGGTCGTGTTCGCCTTCGCGAACTACATCCTGCCGCTGCAGATCGGCGCGCCCGACGTCGCGTTCCCGCGCCTGAACTCGTTCAGCTACTGGCTGTACCTGTTCGGCGCGACGATCGTGACCGCCGGCTTCATCACCCCCGGTGGTGCGGCCGACTTCGGCTGGACTGCCTACAGCCCGCTCACCAGTGAGCTGCACTCGCCCGGCGTCGGTGGTGACTTCTGGGTCCTCGGCCTCGGCGTGATGGGTCTGGGCACCATCCTCGGTGCGGTCAACTTCATCACCACCGTCGTGTGCCTGCGCGCCCCCGGCATGACGATGTTCCGGATGCCCATCTTCACCTGGAACATCCTCATCACCAGCGTGCTCATCCTCCTGGCGTTCCCGCTGCTGACCGCCGCGTTCTTCGGCCTCTTCGTCGATCGCCACCTGGGCGGGCACATCTTCGACCCCGCCAACGGCGGCGTCATGCTGTGGCAGCACCTGTTCTGGTTCTTCGGCCACCCCGAGGTGTACATCATCGCGCTGCCGTTCTTCGGCATCGTCTCGGAGATCTTCCCGGTCTTCTCGCGCAAGCCGATCTTCGGCTACACCGGCCTGGTCTACGCGACCCTGGGGATCGCGGCGCTGTCGATCGCGGTGTGGGCGCACCACATGTACGCCACCGGCGCCGTGCTGCTGCCGTACTTCTCCTTCATGACCTTCCTGATCGCGGTGCCCACCGGCGTGAAGTTCTTCAACTGGATCGGCACCATGTGGAAGGGCCACCTGACGTTCGAGTCGCCGATGCTGTTCTCGGTCGGCTTCATCGTCACCTTCCTGTTCGGCGGCCTGTCCGGCGTCATCCTCGCCAGCCCGCCGCTCGACTTCCACGTGACGGACTCCTACTTCGTCATCGCGCACTTCCACTACGTGCTCTTCGGCACCATCGTGTTCGCCACCTACGCCGGCATCTACTTCTGGTTCCCGAAGATGACCGGGCGCATGCTCGACGAGCGTCTCGCCAAGTGGCACTTCTGGCTGACCTTCCTCGGCTTCCACACCACGTTCCTGGTGCAGCACTGGCTGGGCAACGAGGGCATGCCGCGCCGCTACGCCGACTACCTGCCCTCGGACGGGTTCACCACCCTGAACATCATCTCGACCGTCGGTGCCTTCGTGCTCGGCGCCTCGACCCTGCCGTTCCTGTGGAACGTGTTCAAGAGCTACCGGTACGGCCAGGTCGTGACCGTCGACGACCCGTGGGGTTACGGCAACTCCCTCGAGTGGGCGACGAGCTGCCCGCCGCCGCGGCACAACTTCACCGAGCTGCCGCGCATCCGCTCCGAGCGCCCGGCGTTCGAGCTGCACTACCCGCACATGGTGGACCGCATCCGCGCCGAGGCGCACGTCGGTCCGGGCAGCAACAAGCACAACCATGTGGCGCTGAGCGAGGGTGCCGAGAGGACCCCCGCCGACCGCTGATCCGCACACCGGATCGACGCTTCCCGAGGCCCCGCCCGTCCCGACGGGCGGGGCCTCGCGCATTCTTCCGGGGTGGACCCCTGCTCGTTCGGCACCCCGTTCACCTGGCACAATGAGTGAGCATGTGCCGCGACGGACGAAGGATCGGAGACGTAGGTGGCGTCTGACACCGCGATGCTGGTGACTGTGACGGGGCCGGACCATCCCGGCGTGACCTCTGTGCTCTTCGCGGCGCTCACCCGGCACGAGGTCGATCTGCTCGACGTCGAGCAGGTCGTGATCCGGGGCCGGCTCACCCTCGGTGTGCTGGTCTCCTGCCCCGCCGATCCCGATGCCCTGCAGGACGAGATCGAGGCCGCCATGGCCACCATCGGCATGCACGCCCAGGTGCAGACCGGTGTCGAGCCGGGTATCGGCTCGACCGTGTCCACCCACGCCGTTGTGGTCCTCGGCAGTCCCGTCAGCGCCCGGGCGCTGCGTTCGGTGGGTCGTGAGCTCGCGCGGCAGGGCGCCAACATCGACTCGATCCGGGGCATCGCCGACTATCCGGTGACAGGTCTCGAACTCATGGTGACCGCGGCCGACCCCGGCGCCGAGGCCGACGTCCGATTGCGCGCCGGGCTCGCCGAGGTCGCCGCGGGCCTCAGTGTCGACATCGCCGTGGAGCGCGCCGGTCTCGCCCGCCGCTCGAAGCGGCTGATCGTGTTCGACGTCGACTCCACCCTCGTCCAGGGCGAGGTCATCGAGATGCTCGCCGCGCACGCCGGCGTGGAGGACAAGGTCCGCGCCGTCACCGAGGCCGCGATGCGCGGGGAGATCGACTTCACCGAGTCGCTGAACCAGCGGGTGGCGACCCTGGCCGGGTTGCCCGCGTCGGTGATCGACGAGGTCGCCGAGAACCTCGAGCTCACCCCCGGCGCCCGGACCACCATCCGCACGCTGCGCCGGCTCGGCTTCCGATGCGGCGTCGTCTCCGGTGGCTTCCGGCAGGTCATCGACGGCCTCGCCCACGAACTCGAACTGGACTTCGTCCGGGCGAACACGCTCGAGATCGTCGACGGCAAGCTCACCGGCCGCGTCGTCGGCGAGGTGGTGGACCGTGCCGCCAAGGCCCGTGCCCTGCGGGAGTTCGCCGCCGAGGCCGGCGTGCCGATCGAGCAGACCGTCGCGGTCGGCGACGGCGCCAACGACATCGACATGCTCGGCGCGGCAGGGCTCGGCATCGCCTTCAACGCCAAGCCGGCGCTACGCGAGGTCGCGGACACCGCGCTGTCCCACCCGTACCTGGACGCGGTGCTGTTCGTCCTCGGCGTCACCCGCGACGAGGTGGAGGCCGCCGACCGGGTCGACGGCACCCTGCGCCGCGTGCCCCTCGACACCGGTGCCTGAGGCCACGGCCCCGCTCGGTCCCGACGTCGTGGCTCGCCACGGTGCGGATGTCGTGGCGCGCCACGGTGCGGATGTCGTGGCGCGCCACGGTGCGGATGTCGTGGCTCGCCACGGTGCGGATTTCGTGGCTCGCCACGGTGTCCTCGCCCGCGGCTACGGGCATCGACCGGACCCGGAGGACCCCGGGGCGGTGCTCGCGATGCCGATCGTGCTGCACATCCCCAAGCAGGATCCGCCCTCCCGTAGCGCGCTGCTCGAGGCTGCTGCGATGGCGACGATCGCGCTGTGCCTGGACCCACGCGTCGGGACCGGGCCGGCCGGTGAACCCGGCCCGTGGCGCGAGCCCTACCTCGCGTGGACCGACGCGCGCATCCGCAAGGTCAGCCGTCGCGCCCGCGGTGCCCAGTGGCGCGCCGCGCAGGAGGTCGACGGAATCACCGTCGAACACCGGGGGGCACACGCCCGGGCACTGGTCCCGGGGCCCGTCGGCGCTCTCGATCCGCGCATCTCGCGGCTGCAGATCGGCGGCACCGATCTGCCCCACGACACCCCTGACGATCCGCCCGCCGGAGTTCCGGTGCTGTGGATCGACGCCGCGCTCGGCATGACCGTCGGGAAGGCCGCGGCACAGGTCGGCCACGCCGCGATGCTGTTGGCCGGGGCCCTGGACGTCGAGCACGCCGGCGCATGGGCCGACTCCGGGTTCGTGTGTGCCGTGCGCGACGCCGACCCCGCCCGGTGGCGGTACCTGACGGAGCGAGTCGACGCCGGCACCGCCGTGGCGGTACGGGACGCGGGATTCACCGAGGTGGCGCCGGGGTCGGTGACGGTCGTCGCCGTCCCGGGCTGATCACGTCGCGATCCGGAACACCAGCAGCGTCGGCCCGGTCAGCGGGAACGTCGAGCCGGCGGGCAGCGGCGTGAGATCCGCGGGCTCTCCGTCGAGGGAGCTCGAGTCGAAGGCGCACACCATCGCACCGTGGTACCACTCGGCCCGGCCGAGGGTCAGGGTGGTGGGGCCGCCTGCGTGCAGCACGAGCAGGCCGCTGCTGTCCGTCAGCGGAACGCCCGCGCGGGTGACCGTGCCCAGCTGCGAGCCGTCCACCCACGCCTGCAGCGTCCGCCGGTTCTCGTCGAGCCAGTCCGCCTCCTGCAGTTCCCTTCCGTCCGCGCCGAACCACACCAGGTCGGGGTAGCCGACCTGGCGGGCCCTGCCGTCGAAGAAGCGGCCCTGACGCAGCACCGGCACCACTTTGCGCAGACGCAACGTCTGCCGCACGAACTCGACGAGTTCCTGGTCCGCGTGCTCCCAGTCGAGTGGCCAGGCGTCGCGGACCGGGACGTCGGCGGGCACGCAATAGGCATTGTTGTTGCCGCCCTGGGAGTGCCCGAACTCGTCGCCGGCGAGCAGCATCGGGGTGCCGGTCGACAGCAGCAGGGTGGCGAGGAGCGCACGCACGTGCCGGGCCCGGGCGGCCACGATCCGCGGATCGTCCGTGGGTCCTTCGACGCCGTGGTCGACGGATTCGTTGTTGTCGCTACCGTCACGGCCCTGTTCGCCGTTGGCCTCGTTGTGCTTGCGCCGGTAGCTGACAAGGTCGGCCATCGTGAAACCGTCGTGCGCGGTGACGAAGTTGATCGACATCCACGGCCGGTGGGTGTGCCGGCCGTAGAGGTCCTCCGAGCCCGCGAGCCGGGAGGCGACCTCCCGGATTCCCGCACCGCGCGCCCAGAAGCGCCGCACCGAGTCGCGGTAACGATCGTTCCACTCCGACCACTGGGGACCGATGTTGCCGAGCTGGTAGCCGGGCAGGGTCGCATCCCAGGGCTCGGCGATCAGCTTGAGCCGGGTCAGGACGGGGTCGGTGGTAATGGCGGTGAACACCGCCGCCCGGGGATCGAAGTCGCCGCCTCGCGGCCGGGCGAGCGCGCTGGCCAGGTCGAACCGGAAGCCGTCCACACCCATCTCCGTCGCCCAGTACCGCAGGCTGTCGCAGATCATCCGCACCGCCACCGGGGAACTGCCGTCGACGGTGTTGCCACAGCCCGTCAGGTCGATGTCGTGGCCGGTGGCGTCGAGGAGGTAGTAGCCGGGCGCGTCGAGGCCGCGCCAGGACACGTGCGGGCCGTCCACCGACCATTCGCAGGTGTGGTTGTAGACCACGTCGAGGATCACCTCGAGGCCCGCCTCGTGGAGCGTGTCGACCATCGTCCGGAACTCCGCGATCTCGTTGCCGGGGGTGGCCGCGTAGCCCGGGTGGGGCGCGAAGTACGACGCGGTGGAGTAACCCCAGTGGTTGCGCATGCCGCGATCCCGTACGGGTGGTTCGGTGAGGAAGGCGTGCACGGGCAGCAGTTCGACGGCGGTGACCCCCAGGCCGACCAGGTGTTCGAGCACGGCCGGCGCCGTCAGGCCCAGATAGGTGCCGCGCCACTGCTCGGGGACGGCGGGATGGCGGGCGGTGTAGGAGCCGACGTGCAGTTCGTAGATCACCGTCTGCTCCCACGGCGTGCCGGGACGGTTGTGCCGGGCCCGGCCGGGGTTGTCGGCCACCACCGACAGCGGTGTGTGGCCGAGGGAGTCCACGGTCGACGCATCGCCGAACGGGGTGCGCTCGTAGCCGAGCAAGCGGGCCGTGTCGCCGATGTCACCGGTCAGCTGCCGGCCCCACGGGTCGAGCAGCAGCTTGTGCGGATTGGCACGTAGCCCGGTCCGGGGCTGCCACGCGCCGTGCACGCGGTAGCCGTAGCGCTGGCCCGAGCGGACCCCCGGCACCGCGCCGTGCCAGACGCCGTACGTCTTGTCCGGCAGGTCGATGCGTTCCTCGCGGCCGGCGTCGTCGATCAGGCAGAGCTGAACACGGCTGCCGTGGGGCGCGTGCACGGCGAACCGCGTCCCGTCGTCGCCGGGGAAGGCGCCCAGCGGGAAGGGACCGGCGTCGGACCGGGCGACGGCAGGTCCCACCGGCGGCTCGCCGGGTGCGGGGGAGGGGTGCGGTGGAGGCGAGGGGTACGACACGGAAGCGATCCTGCCGTGAACCGCTCGTGCGCGTACGCAAAGATGGTCGGCGTGGCAAAACCTGATCCCGATCTGCTCATCGAATTCGACGACGTGCTCGTGCGGCGGGGCGGCAACGTCCTCGTCGGTCCCGTGTCCTGGAAGGTGGAACTCGACGAACGTTGGGTGATCCTCGGTCCGAACGGGGCGGGTAAGACGTCGCTGCTGCGGGTGGCCGCAGCGGAGACATTCCCCACATCGGGGACGGCGCACGTGCTGGCGGAGACGTTCGGGAAGACCGACCTGTCCGAGCTGCGGCCCCGGATCGGGATGTCGTCGTCGGCGCTGGCGAACCGTGTGCCGGGCGACGAGAAGGTCGTGGACCTGGTGATCTCCGCGGGGTACGGCGTGCTGGGGCGCTGGCGCGAGCGGTACGACGAGGTGGACAGCGCACGCGCCGTGGAGATGCTCGAAAGCCTCGGCGCCGAGCATCTCGCCGACCGCACCTACGGCACGCTCTCCGAGGGTGAGCGCAAGCGCGTGCTCATCGCCCGGGCGCTGATGACGGATCCGGAGTTGCTGCTGCTCGACGAGCCCGCCGCCGGCCTGGACCTCGGTGGTCGTGAGGAGCTCGTGGCGCGGCTCGGCGTGCTGGCGGCCGACCCGGACGCTCCGGCGATCGTGCTGATCACCCATCACGTGGAGGAGATCCCGCCGGGCTTCACCCACGCGATGCTGCTCAAGGAGGGGCAGGTGGTGGCGCAGGGTCTGCTCGACGACGTGATCACGGGTGAGAACCTCAGCGATGCGTTCAGCCAGGCGATCACGCTCGACAAGGCGGACGGCCGGTTCTTCGCGCGCCGCACGTACCAGCCCGGGAGGCACCGCCGCGCGTAGCGGAGCGGAGCCGCGGCCGAGCACACCGCCGCGCGTAGCGGAGCGGAGCCGCGGCCGAGGTCACCGCCGCGCGTAGCGGAGCCGCGGCCGAGGTCACCGCCGCGCGTAGCGGAGCCGCGGCCGAGGTCACCGCCGCGCGTAGCGGAGCGGAGCCGCGGCCGAGCACACCGCCGCGCGTAGCGGAGCCGCGGCCGAGCACACCGCCGCGCGTAGCGGAGCCGCGGCCGAGGTCACTGCCGCGCGGAGCAGCCGGGTGGGTGAGTTGTGTGTCACGTCATGCCGTAACTTGTGAGTATGGCTATCGAACGTTCGGGAGAACCCGCGGGTGCAGCGGCGATGCCGCTCAAGGATGCCTCGACGGTGATCCTCGTCCGGGACGGCGACCGTGGCGTCGAGGTGTTCCTGCTGCAGCGCGTGCGCGGCATGGCGTTCGCCGGCGGCATGACGGTGTTTCCCGGCGGCGGCGTCGACCCGTCGGACAGCGCTGCGACGGTGGCGTGGACGGGACCGCCCGTGCCGTGGTGGTCGGAGCGGTTCGGCACCTCCGAGACGCTCGCGCAGGCGCTCGTCCTCGCGGCCGTGCGCGAGACGTTCGAGGAGTGCGGGGTGCTGCTCGCCGGTGCGACACCGGACACCGTGGTGGCGGACACGACACCGTTCGGGGAGGCCCGCAGGCAGCTCGAGGCTCGGGAGCTCACCTTCGGCGAGTTCCTCGAACGTGAGGGGCTGGTGCTGCGTGCGGACCTGTTGC
The DNA here is from genome assembly GCF_015654185.1 of Rhodococcus sp. M8. NCBI lineage: Bacteria > Bacillati > Actinomycetota > Actinomycetes > Mycobacteriales > Nocardiaceae > Rhodococcus > Rhodococcus sp. M8. The sequence goes on along the minus strand of NZ_CP064065.1, from coordinate 1,400,033 downwards.
GGCCGTGGTCGAACTGGATCACGCCGGTCGGAGAGGGTCGTCGCTACGACACGAGGTTCTTCGTCGCGGCGGCCCCCGAGGGACAGATCGCCGACGGCGAGACGAGCGAGGCCGACGAGGTGCGGTGGCAGACTCCGCAGGAGGCGATCGCGCACTGGCAGGAGGGCGGCAGTGTGCTGCTGCCCCCGACCTGGAGCCAGTTGACGGCCCTGTCACGGTTCGGCTCGGTCGCGGAGATCCTCGCTGCGGAGCCGCAGATCACGCCGATCCTGCCGACCCGGATCACCTGGGAGGGACAGCTCCGGGTGGAGTTCCCCGAGCAGGACGGCTACTACGAGGCGGGGCCGCATCCGTGGGCCGCCCGGGATGCCAACTAGCCTGTGCCTCATGGCTGAATTCGTGACACTCGAGGTCTCCGACGGTATCGGCACCATCCGGCTCGACCGGCCGCCGATGAACGCACTCAACCGGCAGGTGCAGGAGGAGATCCGGGCCGCTGCGCGCGAGGCGACCGTGAACTCCGACGTCAAGGCGGTGATCGTCTACGGCGGTGAGAAGGTGTTCGCGGCCGGCGCGGACATCAAGGAGATGGCCGAGCTGAGCTACGTGCAGATGAGCGAGATCATCGCGGATCTGCAGTCGGCGCTGGGGTCGGTGGCGGAGATCCCGAAGCCGACGGTGGCCGCGATCACCGGCTACGCGCTGGGGGGCGGCCTGGAGCTCGCGCTGGGTGCGGACCGGCGGATCGCCGGCGACAACGCGAAGGTCGGTGTGCCGGAGATCCTGCTCGGCATCATCCCGGGCGGCGGCGGAACGCAGCGCCTCGCCCGCCTCGTCGGCCCGTCGAGGGCGAAGGATCTGGTGTTCACCGGCCGCTTCGTCGGTGCGGCCGAGGCCCTGCAGATGGGGCTGGTCGACGAGGTCGTCGCCCCGGACGAGGTGTACAACGCGGCGCGCGCGTGGGCGTCGCAGTTCAGCCGGGGCGCCACCCGCGCACTGGCGGCGGCCAAAGCCGCGATCGACCAGGGCCTCGACACCGACCTGGACACGGGGCTGAAGATCGAGCAGCACGTCTTCGCCGGCCTGTTCGCGACGAAGGACCGCACGATCGGCATGGAGTCCTTCGTCGCCAACGGCCCGGGTAAGGCCGAGTTCGTCGGGGAGTAGGCACCCCGGAACTGGAACTTGTTCATTCCTTACCGATGGGTAGGATGCCCTTCATGACTGCAAGCAGGACCGACGGGGTCGACCCCGCGCCGAACCCGCACGCCACTGCCGAGGAGGTGGCGGCCGCCCTTCGGGACACCAAGCTCGCGCAGGTGCTCTACCACGACTGGGAGGCCGAGACCTACGACGAGAAGTGGTCGATCTCCTACGACGAGCGCTGCATCGACTACGCGAAGGGTCGTTTCGACGCCGCCGCCGGTGACCAGCCCCTGCCGTACGAGCGGGCCCTCGAACTCGGTTGCGGCACCGGCTTCTTCCTGCTGAACCTCATGCAGGCCGGAGTGGCGAGGACCGGCTCGGTCACCGACCTGTCGCCCGGGATGGTCAAGGTGGCGCTGCGCAACGCCGGGCACCTCGGCCTCGACGTGGACGGCCGGGTGGCCGACGCCGAGACGATCCCGTACGACGACGACACCTTCGACCTCGTCGTCGGTCACGCGGTGCTGCACCACATCCCCGACGTCGAGCAGTCGCTGCGGGAGGTACTGCGGGTGCTGAAGCCGGGCGGCCGGTTCGTCTTCGCCGGCGAGCCCAGCACGGTCGGGAACTTCTACGCGCGCTGGCTCGGCCGCCTCACGTGGGAGGCCACCACCAACGTCACGAAGCTGCCGTTCCTGCGGGACTGGCGGCGGCCGCAGGCCGAACTCGACGAGTCCTCCCGTGCCGCGGCGCTCGAGGCGGTCGTCGACCTGCACACCTTCGACCCGTCGGACCTGGAGCGGATGGCGGCTTCGGCCGGCGCGGTCGAGGTGAAGGCGAGCAGCGAGGAGTTCGCGGCCGCGCTGCTGGGCTGGCCGGTCCGCACATTCGAGGCCGCGGTGCCCGCGGAGAAGCTGGGCTGGGGCTGGGCGCGCTTCGCGTTCGGCGGGTGGCGCACGCTCAGCTGGGTGGACGAGAAGGTCCTCAGGCACGTGGTCCCGCGCAGCTTCTTCTACAACGTCATGATCACCGGCGTGAAGCCCGGCAAGTAGTGTGGGCTACGCGTTCACCCTCGCCGACGTCGCGTACCTGCGTTCGTCGCAGGGCGCGGCCGATCTCGCGGAGGTGGCCGCCCGGGAGCTGTCCGCGCGGACGCGCCTAGCCGACATCGGCTGGGCGCGTACGCGTTTCGCCGATCTGACCGCGCCGCTGACCGAGACGGTGCTGTTGCGCCGCAGGGCGGTCGCGAAGCTGCCCGCTGCCGGCGGCTGGCTGTTCACCGACGACGCGCTGCAGCAGGCGACGCCGGCGTCCGTCGCCGCGCATCGGGCCCGCCGGCTCGCCGGCCGGCGCGTCCACGACGTGACGTGCTCGATCGGCGCCGAGCTGGCGGCCCTGGTGGGGGTCGCGGAGGCGGTGGTCGGCAGCGATCTCGACCCCGTTCGCCTCGCGATGGCCGCCCACAACGTCCCCGGGGCGGCGCTGGCCCGCGCCGACGCGCTGCGCCCGATCACCCGCGGTACCACCGTGATCGCCGATCCGGCCCGCCGATCCGAGGGCCGGCGCACGCACGACCCGGCGGCCCTGATGCCGCCGTTGCCCGACCTGCTCGACGCCTACGCCGGACGGGACCTGGCCGTCAAGTGTGCCCCCGGACTGGATTTCGATGCGCTGGACTGGGCGGGGGAGGTCGAGGTGGTCTCGCTCGACGGCGGCGTCCGCGAGGCATGCCTGTACTCCCCGGGTCTGGCCACGCCGGGCGTGCGGCGACGGGCGAGTGTGTTGCGTTCGGACGGCGCCGTATTCGAGATCACCGACGCGGAGCCGGACGAGATCCCCGAGCGGGAACCGGGGGAGTGGATCGTCGATCCCGACGGGGCGATCGTGCGTGCGGGGCTGGTGCGGCACTACGCGGCCGCCCACGGCCTGTGGCAGCTCGATCCGCGGATCGCGTATCTCACCGGCGACACCCTCCCCGCGGGGGTGCGGGGATTCCGCGTTCTCGATCGACTGAAGTACACGGAAAAGACTCTCCGGCAATCGCTCTCGTCGATGGACTGTGGGGTGGCGGAGATTCTCGTGCGAGGGGTCGACGTCGATCCGGCGGTGCTCCGGCCGCGGCTGAAGCTGCGCGGATCGCGGTCGCTGAGCGTCGTGCTCACGCGGATCGGCCGCACCCCGACGGCGTTCGTCTGCGAACCCAGTCGCTGAGCCCTGTCCCGGCCGGGTGGGTCGTTCCGGTGCGGGTCTTGATATGCAAGCAAATACTTGCGTATTCTCGACGGTGTGGTCGACGTCTTCAAAGCGCTGGCGGATCCGACCCGGCGGGCCATCCTGGACGAGCTCGTCGACCGGGACGGCCAGACGCTGTTCGAGCTGTGCACACGACTGATCTCGCGGCACGGCCTGGGCTCGTCCCGGCAGGCGATCTCGCAGCACCTGGCGATCCTCGAGGAGGCCGGGCTGGTCCGGACCCGCCGCGAGGGGCGATCGAAGTTCCATCATGTGGACGTTGCGCCACTGCAGGGCCTCGCCGACCGATGGACGGTCGCGCATCGAAAGGAGTCGCAGTGAAGGTCACCCTCACCAGCGTGTTGGTCGACGACCAGGACAAGGCGCTCGCCTTCTACACCGACGTCCTGGGTTTCGTGAAGAAGACCGAGGTCCCCCTGGGCGAGGCGCGGTGGCTCACCGTCGTCTCGCCGCAGCAACCGGACGGGCCGGAACTGGTCCTCGAGCCCGACGGCCATCCCGCCGTCCGGCCGTTCAAGGAGGCCCTCGTCGCCGACGGTATCCCGTTCACCTCGTTCGCGGTCGACGACGTGCGCGCCGAGTACGAGCGGTTGCGCAGCCTCGGGGTGCGATTCACCCAGGAGCCCCTCGAAATGGGCGGCATCACCACCGCCGTCTTCGACGACACCTGCGGCAATCTCATCCAGATCGCCGGCTGAGCCGTCGCCGCCCGCGGCGAAAGGTCAGCGGAGCACGTAGACGTCGCCCGGCAGCGTCGCCGTGACGAACTCGCCGGCCGGCCCGACCGCGGTGCCGACCGAGAATCCGGCCGCGTCGGGCAGGGTCTCCTCGTCGAGCGTCTCCCCGCTGGCGGCGTCGAACACCAGCGCGGCCAACCCGTCGTCGGCTCGGGCCACCGTGTATCCGATGCCGTCGGCGGTCAGCGCCGGCACCCCCAGCTGGCGCACGTCGCCGCGGCGCCACACGAGTTCGGCCGCCTCACCGGTGTCGCGCAGCGCCACCAGGTCGCCGGTCCGGCCCCCCGGCGCGAGGACCAGCAGTCCGTCGGCGGACACCGCCGGTCCGGTGGAGGCCGTGTACCCGAGGTCGTGGCTCCACCGCGGCGTCCCGGTCCCGGCATCGAGGGCCCACAGGGCTCCCTCGCCGTCGTGCACGTACACCGTGGCGCCGTCCGCGGACAGCACGGGACTGGTCGTCGCGCCGCCCGGAAGCTCCAGCTGCGACCACTCCTCGACCACCCGCGCATCGTCGCCGCCGGTGTAGCGCATCGACACGACGGCGGCGCGATCGGCGCCCGGCCGCCACAGCGTCACCAGAATCCGGCCGGTCCCGAGATCGACCGCCGGGGTGGTGGCCACCGGGCAGTCCTCCGATCCGCCGAAACATGCGGCCAGACCGTGGTCGTTGGGCAGCCGTGGCACGTTCGTCCCGTCCGCCACCCCGGGGGTGGGCACGAGGTCGAAGATCGGGGCGGCGTGCCTGCCCGTTTGCGGGTCGAGCACGTTGACCTGACCGAAATGCGTGACGAACACGAGGTTTCCGTCGCCGGTGAACTGTGCGGTGCCCGGCGTCCCGCTCACCGGGATCCGCCAGCGCCGCTGGCCGTGCTCGTTGAACGACACCATCGCCCCCTCCTCGCCGACGTAGATGTTGGCCACGCCGTCGGCGGTGGGAGTCACCCCGGTGACACCCGGCGCGAGGCGGGTGCACCAGCGCTTGCGGCCGGTGTCGATCTGGAACGAGACGAGGTTGCAGCCGGCGGCGGTCGCGGCGGTGACGAAGATCTGTCCGTTCGCCGCGACGCTCGCGGGCGCGGTGACGGCGCCGCCGAGCGGACGTGACCAGGCGGGCGCGAGGTCGCGCAGCCCGTCGGCGGGCGCGGTGTTGCTGTTGCGGGCGTCGGCGTACCGACCCGGCCACGCCCCGGCGGCGAGGACGTCGACCGGGCCGCCGTCGCTGCCGCATCCGGTCAACACCAGTGCCGCCGAGGCCGTCAGCATCACCGTCCGCAGGGCAGCCCGCATCACTCATCTCCTCGCCATGGCTCGAATGACCCGATGGGCCACACTATCGGGCCGGGTGGCGCACTCGATGCGCGAGGCGGACCGTACGCTGGCAACCATGACGAGCATGTGGGGCGCACCGTTGCGCACGAGGTGGCGGGGTTCTCGTCGGCGGGACCCCGATCAGGCCCGATTCCTGACCGTCGATTCGCTGCGATGGGTGCTGGCGCACAAGGCGTACACGCCGTGGTACCTGGTCCGGTACTACCGGCTCGCCAAGTTCAAGCTCGCCAACCCGCACGTGATCCTGCGCGGCATGGTGTTCCTCGGCAAGAACGTCGAGATCCATTCCGTCCCCGAGCTGTCCCGGCTCGAGATCGGCCGGTGGGTGCACATCGGCGACGGCAACGCCATCCGCTGTCACGAGGGGTCGCTGCGCATCGGCGACAAGGTGGTCTTCGGCAAGGACAACGTCGTCAACACCTACCTCGACATCGAGATCGGTGCCTCCACACTCGTCGCCGACTGGTGCTACATCTGCGACTTCGACCACCGCACCGAGGACATCACGTACCCGATCAAGGATCAGGGGATCGTCAAGAGCCCCGTGCGGATCGGACCCGACACCTGGATCGCGACGAAGGTCACGGTGCTGCGCGGCACCCGCACCGGCCGCGGCTGCGTCCTCGGCGCGCACGCGGTGGTCAAGGGCGACATCCCGGACTACAGCATCGCGGTCGGATCGCCGGCCAAGGTGGTCAGGAACCGCCGCACGGACTGGGAGTCCGGTGCCGCCGACCGGGCCGCGTACGTCGCCGCGCTCGAGGACATCGCGCGCAAGAAGGCGGGCCGCGAACCGGCGGCGGAACCCGGTTCCTGATCCGGGGCGCCTGCGATGGACTACGCCGACTACCGCCGCTACGACGCCGTGGGGCTCGCCGAACTCGTCACCCGTCGCGAGGTCACGCCGCGCGAACTGCTCGACGCGGCCCTCGCCCGGCTCGACGCGGTGGAGCCCACACTGAACACCGTCGTGCGCCGGCTCGACGAGCAGGCGCGCAGCCGGGCCGCGGAGCGCCTCGAGGGTCCGTTCGCGGGGGTGCCGTTCCTGGTCAAGGATCTTCTCCAGGACGTCGCGGGGATTCCGACCGGCAGCGGGAGCAGGTCCCTGGCGGAGCTGCCCGCCGTGCGCAACGCGGTGGTCGTCGATCGCTGGCTGGACGCGGGCCTCGTCCTCTTCGGCAAGACGAACACTCCGGAGTTCGGGGTCAAGGGGGTGACCGAGCCGGTGGCGAACGGTCCCACCCGCAACCCGTGGAATCCCGCGCACACGCCGGGCGGGTCCTCCGGCGGATCCGCGGCGGCGGTCGCCGCCGGCGTGGTCCCGGCGGCCGGCGCGAACGACGGCGGCGGCTCGATCCGCATTCCGGCCGCCTGCTGCGGGCTGGTCGGCCTCAAACCGGGCCGGGGCCTGGTGCCGAGCGGACCCGAGGTGGACGAGGACCGGCACGGGGCGGTCAGCAACGGCGTCGTCACGCGCACGGTGCGCGACGCGGCAGCCATGCTCGACGTGCTGGCCGGTCCGGACCCGAACGGGCCCTATCTCACGGCGGCACCGCAGGAGTCGTATGCGTCGGCGGCGAGTACCCCACCGCGGACGCTGCGCATCGGGTTCGCGACGGACTCCCCGATCGGCACCGGCGTCGACCCGGAGGCCGTCACGGCCGTCGAGAACGCCGCGGCGCTGCTCGCCGAGCTGGGCCACGCCGTCGAACCCGCGGCGACGGGGATCGACGAGCGGCGGCTGTCCACCGACTGGCTGACGATGTGGTTCGCCTGGCTCGCCGCCGACGTTCGGCAGGCGCGCCTGCGCACCGGGTGCGCCCCCGACGCGTTCGAGCCCGACACGCGGTTCCTCGCCGCGCTCGGCGACTCCGTGCGGCCCTCGGACTATCTCGCCTCGCTGCGCCGGTGGAACGGGTATACGCAGCAGCTCGGCGCGTTCCACGAGCGGTACGACCTGCTGCTCACGCCGACCCTGGCGTATCCGCCGGCGCGCGTGGGGGAACTGGCCACGCCGCCCGCGCTCCAGGGGGCCGCGCGCCTGATCGTGACGGCGCGGCTGGGCCGCGCGGCGCGGTGGGCCGGGCTGATGGACCGCATCGTCGACGAGAACCTCGCCCGGACGCCGTACACCCAGCTCGCGAACATCACCGGGCGCCCGGCGATCTCGGTGCCACTGCACTGGACCGCAGCGGGATTGCCGTTGGGCGTGCAGTTTCTCGGGCCGCTGGGCTCGGAGGGACTGCTGCTGTCGCTCGCGGCACAGCTCGAGCGGGCCCGGCCCTGGGCGCACCGCGAGCCTCCGCTGCTGCCGTCCCGGTGACGCGGGCCGGCAGCGCCGGTCACCGGCCGGGCAACGGCCGCTGGGGAATCGTCGGTCGCGGAAGCGGATGGCGCACACGACGTTTCGCCTCCGAGTACACACGGGCGGTCTCGGTGGCCACCAGCCGCCAGTCGAAGTCCTCCGTGAGCCGCTCGCGCGCCGCCCGCGCCCGTCGCTGGGCGGCCGCGGGGTCGTCGAGGGTCCGCCGGACCGCCGACGCCAGCCCCGCGACGTCGCCGGGTGCGAACGAGAGGCCGGTCGAGCCGTCGACGACGGCCTCCCCGAGGCCGCCGGCCGTCGACGCGACGAGTGGCGTCCCGGCGGCCGCGGCCTCGAGTGCGATGATCCCGAACGGTTCGTAGCGGCTCGGCAGGACGATCGCATCGGCGCGGTGCAGCCACCCGAGCAGCTCGATGCGGTCGAGGTTGCCGACGAACGTCACCGACCGCGCGACGCGGTGCACGCGCGCCTGCTCGCGTAGCCAGTCGAACTGGGTGCCCTCCCCGGCGACGACGAGGGTGGTGCCGGGGTGCGTGCGCCGGATCCGGGGGAGGGCGGCGATCGCGTCCTGCACGCCCTTCTCGTACTCGAGGCGGCCGACGAACAGCAGCTGCGGCGGCCCGGAACGCGGCGCCCGCTCCCGGTAGGACCACGCGGTGACGTCGATTCCGTTGCGGATCACCGTCGCCGGCGGCAGGTCCGGCCCGTAGAGCGCGGCGACCTCCTCGTTCATCGATGCCGAACACGTGATGAGCCGATCGGATTCGTTGGCGAGCCACCACTCCACCGAGTGCACCTGCCGGTTCACGCGGCCCGACAGCCAGCCGCTGTGCCGGCCGGCCTCGCTTGCGTGCAGGGTGGACACCAGCGGTACGTCGAAGAACTCGGCGAGCGCGACGGCGGGGTGTGCGACGAGCCAGTCGTGCGCGTGCACCACGTCCGGGTACCAGCCGTCGCCGATGCCGCCCTTGGTCAGGCTCAGCCCCGCCCGCACCATGGCATGACCCATCGCGAGCGTCCAGGCGAGCATGTCCTCGCCGAAGTCGAAGTGCGGTGGGTCCTCGGCGACGGCCACCACGAGCACGCCCTCGGCGATGTGGCTGATCGTGGGGTGGGTGGTGGCGTCCGTGCCGGTGGGCCGCCGGGAGAGCACGACCACCTCGTGGCCGGCGGCGGCGAGCTCGGTGGCGAGGTGGTGCACGTGCCGGCCGAGGCCGCCGACGACGACGGGCGGGTACTCCCAGGAGACGATCAGCACCTTCACGAGGGGGCTCCCATCCGGTCGGGCAGGCGGCGGGCGTCGAGCCCGGGGAACAGATTGTCGGCCCGGTTCCAGCCGGCGGCCAGGCGCGCCGCCGTCTCGTCGCGGCCTGCGGCGACCGCCGCGGCGATCTCGCGCAACGCGTGGGCGTGCTTGTGGGCCCGGTCCCGCGCGTATCCGGCCGCGGTGTCCTTGCTGACCATGAATGCCCAGTCGCTCGACACCGTCAGCAGCGCCTCGCGCAGCATCTGGTCGTGCACCCGGTTGCGCAGCGCGGGGCGGCCGGCCCCGGCGGCGCCGCGGGCCTTGTCCAGGGTGTCGAGCGTGGTGCGCACGACCTCCTCGTTGAGCTGTACGAGGTCGCGAACCTGCTCGCCGGCCCACACCCGCCAGTCCTTCCCGGACCCCCACGAGGTGTCGTGCAGGTCGACGGGTGCTCCCACGTACCCGCGGTCGCGTGCGTCGGCGAGAGTGCCCACCTCGATGCCCGCCTCCGGCAGCGCCCGGAGCAGCCGTTCGAGGAACAGCGGGCCCTCGTGCCACCAGTGGCCGAACAGCTCGGTGTCGAAGGCGGCGACCACCAGGGCGTCGCGCCCGATGCGGTCGGACTCGCGGCGCAGTCGGCGGCGGATCGTGTCGACGAAGTCGGCCACGTGGCGGTCGACGGCCGCGGACGCCAGATCGGGGTCGTAGGGCGCCTTGTCCTGTGGGGCGACGGTGCGGCCGGTCACGCGGGCGGGCTTGAGCCCGGTGTCGTGGCAGTAGGTGTGGAAGTCCCGGTAGGCGGGGTGGCCCGGGTAGCCGGACTTCGGCGACCAGACCCGGTAGGACACCTGCAGATCCCGGCCGAAGGCGACGACGTCGGAGTCCCACACGGTCCGGCCGAGCGTGGTGTCGCCGCGCAGGGCGGGACCGTCCACCATGAAGTGCCCGACGCCGGCGCCGGCGTATCCGGCCTCCATGCCGGGGGTGAACGCGCACTCGGGCGCCCAGATGCCCTGCGGTGTGTGCGCCCAGCGGGCATGCGCGTCGGCCAGTCCCTCGGCGAGGGAGAACGCCCGCAGGCGGGGATCGAGCAGAGGCTGGAAGGGATGGGCCAGCGGCCCGCCCAGAAGTTCGACCGCCTCGGCGTCGACGAGTTCGCGGAACACCGGGGATCCGCCGTGACGCCAACGGGTTTCGAACTGTTCGAGGGCTGCGGCGGCATGCCGGTGCTCGCGGGCTCCGAGCGCACGGTAGGCCGGCTCCCGCATGCCCGCGGCCTCGTGGGCGCGCAGCTGCCAGTTGCCGAGCCAGTGGTGCATCCCGGTCAGGCAGTGGGGGTCGTCGAGCTGAGCGGCGAGCACGGGCGTCACCCCGAGGGTGACCAGGCGCGTGCGGCCCTCGGCGGCAAGCCGGCGCAGGACGTCGGTCACCGGGAGATACGTCGCGGCCCAGGACTGGTAGAGCCATTCCTCGCCGACCGGCCAGCGACCGTGGTGGGCGAGCCACGGCAGGTGCGAGTGCAGCACGAGCGCGAACAGTCCCGGTTCCCGCCGGGTGGCGGGAGTGGTCACCGCGCCGGATCCTTCACCGCGATCGCGACGAGATCCAGACTGGCGTCGATGTTCTCGGGCGCGAGGAGGAAGTCGTCGACCGTCACGGCCGCGACGTCTGCGGTCAGGCCGGCGGGCCAGGGCTCGCCGGCGAGAGCGCGCTCGATCTGGGCGTCGATGAAGGAGCCGCCGTGCTTGGCATCGAGGGCGCGCAGGGCGGGGCCGTGGTGCACCCCGGTCGTCAGGGCGACGCGGAAGCCGGCTCCCTCGAGCAGTTCGGTGAGTTCGGCGGCGTTCAGCTCGCGGGTGTGGAACGGGTTGAGCGGGGTGTCGCGGCCGGGGGAGAACGTGATGCGGTTGGGGGTGCTGATCAGCAGTTCGCCGCCGTCCCGGAGCACGCGGTGGCATTCGCGCAGGAACCCGGACTGGTCCCACAGGTGCTCGATGACCTGGAAGTTGACGACAACGTCCACGGAGGCGTCGGCGAGGGGCAGGTCGGCGAGGTTGGCGTGCCGCATGTCCACGCGCGGGTAGCGGGCGCGCACGTGCGCGACGGCGCTCTCGTCGTAGTCGAGGCCGACGACGGCGGTGGCGACGCCCGCGATCATGTCGGCGCCGTAGCCCTCGCCGGCGCCCGCCTCGAGCACGGTGCGGCCGGCGCACCGGGGCAGCAGGTCGCGGTAGACCACCTCGTGGCGGCGGAACCAGTAGTTCTCCTCCGCGATGCCGGGAACGGTGCGCTCGCCGGTGAGTGGCAGTTGAGGGGCGTCGCCGGCGGGGACGGGGGATTCGCTCACCGCCCAGACATTAGCCCCACCTTTGTCGACCTCGTCATCGGTGGTCCAGATCACAGCCGTGCGGCTCCCTTCGTGTGGTTATGGTGAACGAGGTTCCCATCCAAGTTACCAGCGGGTAACTTAGCGTGAGGTAATCTATCGCACACCCCCGTGCGAAGCACGAGAGCTCGGTCAAGGCGTTGCGCCTCGCCGATCCCAGGCAGTCATACACAGGAGGTCGACGTAGACCCATGACGAACATCGTCGTTTTGATCAAGCAGGTCCCCGACACGTGGTCCGAGCGCAAGCTCAGCGACGGCGACTTCACGCTCGATCGCGAGGCCGCCGACGCGGTGCTCGACGAGATCAACGAGCGCGCCGTCGAGGAAGCCCTGCTCATCAAGGAGCGCGACGGCGGGGAGGTCACCGTGCTCACCGCCGGTCCGGACCGCGCCACCGACGCGATCCGCAAGGCGCTGTCCATGGGTGCCGACAAGGCCATCCACCTCAACGACCCGGCCATCCACGGCTCCGACGCGATCCAGACCGCGTACGCGCTCGCGGCGGCTCTCGGCCAGATCGAGGGCGTCGACCTGGTCATCGCCGGCAACGAGGCCACCGACGGCCGGATGGGCGCCGTGCCGGCGATCATCGCCGAGTACCTCGGCCTGCCGCAGCTGACCCACATGCGCAAGCTCACCGTCGCCGACGGCAAGGTCAGCGGCGAGCGCGAGACCGACGAGGGTGTCTTCACCCTCGAGGCCACGCTGCCGGCCATCGTCTCGGTCACCGAGAAGATCAACGAGCCCCGCTTCCCGTCCTTCAAGGGCATCATGGCCGCCAAGAAGAAGGAAGTTCAGGCCCTCACTCTCGCCGACATCGGGCTCGACCCCGAGATCTTCGGCGTGGCCAACGCCGGCAGCACCGTCACCGGTGTCAGCCCGAAGCCCCCGCGTACCGCTGGTGAGCGCGTCGCGGACGAGGGTGACGGCGGCAGCAAGATCGCCGCGTACCTCGTCGGCCAGAAGATCATCTGATCGCGCCCACGCGACACAGCAGACATACCCAAGGGAGAGAAAGAGCAATGGCAGAAGTACTCGTGCTCGTCGAGCACGCCGAGGGCGCGCTGAAGAAGGTCAGCACCGAGCTGATCACCGCCGCCCGTGCGCTGGGTGAGCCCGCCGCGGTCGTGACCGGTCCGGCCGGCACCGCCGACAAGCTGCAGGACGCGCTCGCCGCCGCCGGCGCCGCCAAGGTCTACGCCGCCGAGTCCGACGACATCGAGGGCTACCTGGTGACCCCGAAGGTCGACGTGCTGGCCTCGCTCGTGGAGTCCGCCAGCCCCGCCGCGGTGATCACCGCCGCCAGCGTCGAGGGCAAGGAGGTGTCGGGCCGCCTCGCCGCGCGCATCGGCTCCGGTCTGCTCTGCGACGTCATCGACGTCAAGTCCGACGGTTCGGCCGTGCACTCGATCTTCGGTGGCGCGTACACCGTCGACGCCAAGGCCAACGGCGAGGTGCCGGTCGTCTCCGTGCGTCCGGGTGCCGTCGAGGCGCAGCCGCAGGCCGGCGCCGCCGAGCGCGTGGACGTCGAGGTGCCGGCGCAGGAGGAGAACGCGGTCAAGATCACCGCGCGCAACCCGATCGTGGGCGGCGACCGTCCCGAGCTGACCGAGGCGTCGATCGTCGTTTCCGGCGGCCGCGGCGTCGGCAGCGCCGACAAGTTCAGCGTCGTCGAGGACCTCGCCGACTCGCTCGGTGCCGCCGTCGGTGCCTCCCGCGCCGCCGTCGACTCCGGCTACTACCCGGGCCAGTTCCAGGTCGGTCAGACCGGCAAGACCGTCTCGCCGCAGCTGTATGTGGCGCTGGGCATCTCCGGCGCCATCCAGCACCGGGCCGGCATGCAGACGTCCAAGACGATCGTCGCGGTCAACAAGGACGAAGAGGCCCCGATCTTCGAGATCGCGGACTACGGCGTCGTGGGCGACCTGTTCAACGTCGCTCCGCAGCTGACCGAGGAGATCAAGAAGCACAAGGGCTGATCCCGAGGTCCCGCCGCGGCCCCGCACCCGTCCAGGGTGCGGGGCCGCACGCGTACCCGGGCATGTTCACCGGACGTGCACGGAGGCGACACCGTGCCGCCCCTGCCGCGACGTACCGGCTCGATACACATTGCGCCATGACCACTTTGCTGGTGCCGGCCCGGAACCCGGGGCTGTCGGAGGCGGTGCTGTCGGGGCCGCGGTACTCCCTGCTCGTGTCCGCCGACCGCGAACATCGCGAGGCCGCACAGCGGCTGCGTTACCGCGTCTTCGCCGCCGAACCCGGATTCCGCCTCCCGGCAGGCATGCCCGCGGGCCTCGACGCCGACCGCTTCGACGAGTACTGCGACCACCTGTTGGTGCGCGAGAACCACACCGGCGCGGTGGTGGGCTGCTACCGGATGCTGCCGCCGGAGGCCGCACGCGCCGCCGGGGGCTACTACACCGCCACCGAATTCGATCTCACCGCCCTCGATCCCGACGGTCTGCGGGCGGTGGAGATGGGCCGCGCCTGCGTCGACCCCGCCCACCGCTCCGGCTCGGTCCTGTCGCTGATGTGGGCCGGGATCCTGCACTACCTGCAACTCACCGGGCACAACTGGGTCATGGGGTGCGTGTCGGTGCCGATGCGCACCCACCCGTCCGACGTGCCCGGCGCCAACGTCCGGGGAGTGCGCGACGTGCTGCTGGCCCGGCACTCCGTCGAGCCGGCCCGGCGGGTGCTTCCCCGGACCCCGGTCGTCGTCGACGGCCGCCCCCTCGACGACATCCCGTCACCCGGGCGGCCGGTGCTGCCGCCGCTGCTGCGCGGGTATCTGCGGCTCGGTGCTCGCATCTGCGGCGAGCCCGCCCACGACCCCGACTTCGGGGTGGCCGACTTCGTCGCGCTGCAGAGCCTCGCCGGAGCCAACGCGCGCTACCTCGAGCGGCTGCGGACCGCCGCCGAGAGCGCCGAGGCGGCCGCAGGAGCGCGGGCGTGAACACCCGCGCCCACGCCTGGATGCCGGCCAGTCCCTGCGGCACCGGCTGCCTTCCGGCCGATCCGGGGCGAGTGAGTTTCGTCACGGCGGCGGCGCGCTGGGTGCTCGTGGTGGCGGTCCTGGCAACCGCCCCGTTGCTGACCGCCGGCCGGCTCCTGCCCCGCCCGGGGCGCCTCGCCGCCCAGCGTGCGTTCGCCCGCGTCCTGCTGCGTTGTGCCGGGCTGCGGCTGACGGTGACCGACCTGCGGGACCGCGGCGACGGGGGAGGCGGGGGAGGCGGGGGCGTGCTCGTCGTCGCCCCGCACGTGTCCTGGACCGACGTGCTGGTGCTCACCGCGGTTGCCCCGGCAGGGTTCGTCGCGCGCAGCGACCTGCTCGAGTGGGGACTGCTCGGCGCGCTGGCCCGCCGCATGCGGGTCATACCCATCGAGCGCGAGCGTCTGCGCGACCTGCCCGTCGTGGTGTCGCGGATCCGCGACCGCCTCCTGGCGGGGGAGCGGATCGCGGCGTTCCCGGAGGGCACGACGTGGTGCGGCAGGGCGTACGGCGGGTTCCGTCCGGCACTGTTCCAGGCGGCGATCGACGCGCAGCGCCCGGTGCAGCCGGTCGGGCTCCGGTACGCCGACGCCGCCGGGACGATCGCCACCGGTCCGGCGTTCGTCGGCGACGAGACGATGGGAGCGTCGCTGCGACGGCTCCTGCGGCACCGGGGCGTGGTGGCGGAGGTGGTGCTCGCCCCGCTCGAGCGGCCCGGCTCCGATCGCCGCGACCTCGCCGCGCGGTGTGAACTGTCCGCGCGCCGGCGGCACGACGACGGCGCCGAGTTCGCCAGGCTCGGCCGGGCCGCCGCCGCGCACGACACCCGTGGTCGCGAGGAGCTCCGGGCCGGACGGTGAGCGCGACGGGCGCGAGCCCCGACCCGCTATCCTGGTTCGGTCATGACCTCGAACCCCGCCGGAGCCTCCGGCACCTCGACGACCGTCTACCTCGATCACGCCGCGACCACCCCGATGCTGCCCGCGGCCGTGTCGGCGATGACGGAGATCTTCGCGACGGTCGGCAACGCGTCGTCCCTCCACGGGTCGGGCCGCGCGGCGCGGCGCCGCATCGAGGAGGCCCGGGAGTCCATCGCCGCGGACCTCGGTGCGCGTCCCTCCGAGGTCGTCTTCACCTCGGGCGGCACCGAGGGCGACAACCTCGCGGTCAAGGGCATCTACTGGGCGCGCCGCGACGCCGATCCGCGCCGTCGCCGGGTGATCGCGAGCGCCGTCGAGCACCACGCCGTGCTCGATGCCGTCGAGTGGCTCGTCGCGCACGAGGGCGCCGAGGTGACCTGGCTGGCCGTCGACGCCGACGGACGCGTCGAGCCGGATGCGCTGCGGATGGCCCTCGCCGAGCACGCCGACGAGACGGCCCTGGTGTCGGTGATGTGGGCCAACAACGAGGTGGGCACCGTGATGCCCGTCGCCGAGCTCACCGCGGTCGCCGCCGAGTACGGGGTGCCCGTGCACAGCGACGCCGTGCAAGCGGTCGGCCATCTGCCCGTCGACTTCGCCGCGAGCGGGCTGGCCGCCATGACGATCGCCGCGCACAAGTTCGGCGGTCCCCAGGGTGTCGGTGCCCTGCTGCTGGGCCGGCAGGTGCCGTGCGTGCCCCTCACCCACGGCGGCGGACACGAGCGCGACGTACGGTCGGGAACCCACGACACCGCCGGGATCGCCGGCATGGCCGCGGCGCTGCGCGAGGCGACGGCCGAACTCGGCGAACGCACCGTCGCGCTCACGACGCTGCGCGACGAACTGATCGCCGGTGTGACGGCCGTGGTCCCGGACGCGGTCCTCAACGGCCCGCGCGGCGCGGACCGCCTGCCCGGCAATGCACACTTCACCTTCCCCGGCTGCGAGGGCGATTCGCTGCTCATGCTGCTGGACGCGGCCGGGATCGAGTGCTCGACCGGTTCGGCCTGCACCGCCGGGGTGGCGCGGCCGAGCCATGTGCTCGTCGCGATGGGGGCGGACCCCCGCACGGCCCGCGGGTCGTTGCGATTCTCGTTGGGCCACACGTCGACTCGCGCCGACGTGGAGGCCGTTGTGGCGGCGCTGCCGCAGGTGGTGGGACGGGCGCGGGCCGCCGGACTGGCCGGCGCCGGTAGTCGAGAGAGGTGACGTCGATGAGGGTGCTCGCGGCAATGAGCGGTGGCGTGGACTCGGCGGTGGCCGCGGCCCGCGCGGTCGACGCCGGCCACGACGTGGTCGGCGTGCACCTGGCGCTGTCCACGGCGCCGGGCACGCTGCGGACCGGGTCGCGGGGCTGCTGCTCCAAGGAGGACGCCGGGGATGCGCGCCGCGCCGCCGACGTGCTCGGAATCCCGTTCTATGTCTGGGATTTCGCCGACCGGTTCAAGGAGGACGTCATCGACGACTTCGTCGAGTCCTATGCCGCCGGCCAGACCCCCAATCCGTGCCTGCGCTGCAACGAGAAGATCAAGTTCGCGGCCCTCGCCGACCGGGCCGTCGCCCTCGGCTTCGACGCGGTCGCCACCGGCCACTACGCCCGGCTCGACGACGGTGTCCTGCGTCGCGCGGTCGACGCCGGCAAGGACCAGTCGTACGTGCTCGGTGTGCTGACGGCCGACCAGCTCGCGCGTGCGATGTTCCCGGTCGGGGACACCCCGAAGGAGCGGATCCGCGCCGAAGCGGCCGAGCGGGGACTCGCGGTCGCGGACAAGCCCGACAGTCACGACATCTGCTTCATCCCCTCCGGTGACACCCGCGCCTTCCTCGGTGCCCGCATCGGGGTGCGTCCCGGCCGCGTCGTCGACGCCCGGTCCGGCGCCGTGCTCGCCGAACACGAAGGGGTGCACGGCTTCACGGTCGGACAGCGCAAGGGCCTGGGTATCGCCGGCCCCGGCGCGGACGGCCGCCCCCGCTACGTCACCGCGATCGAGCCGGACACCGGCACGGTGAAGGTGGGCTCCGCGGAAGACCTGAAGGTGTGGGCGATCAGTGCCGAGCGCGCGGTGTGGACGAGCGGGGCCGCGCCGGCCGGACCGGTCGAATGCGTCGTGCAGGTCCGCGCGCACGGCGGTGTCGCGGCGGCCGTCGCCGAGCCCGCCGGCACCGGTCTCGAGGTGACCCTGCGCGAACCGCTCACCGGCGTCGCCACCGGACAGGCCGTGGTGCTGTACCGGCCGGACGCGGGCGGCGACGTCGTCCTCGGCAGCGGCACCATCGTCGGTACCGGCACGGCGGCCACGTCCCGGTGACCGCGAACATCCCGAACCCCTGGTCCGGCGTCGCGACCGGCATCGGGTCGTGGCCCGGCACCGACGCCCGGGAATCGGCCGCGACCGTGCTCGGCGAGCTCGAGGCGTTGCCGCACCTGGTCGAGCTGCCGGCCCGCGGGCTCGGGGCCGATCTCATCGGCCGCACCGGCGCGTTGCTGGTCGACCTGCACCTCGACACGTCCACCACCGGGTACCGGCTCGGCGGTCGCCGCGGCGCGGTCGCCGCCCGCGCCGGGGATCTGCTGCGTCGGGATCTCGATGCACTCGAAGAGGCATGGGAGACAGCGGGTCTCGGTCCCGGTCGATTCCTGAAGGTGCAGTCCGCCGGCCCGTTCACCCTCGCCGCGCACGCCGAGCTGGCCGGGGGCCGGCGGGTGCTCACCGATCGCGGCGCCGTGCGCGACGTCGCCGAGTCCCTCGGCGAGGGCCTGGCGCGGCACGCCGCGGAACTGACCCGCCGCCTCGGCGCCCACGTGGTGGTCCAGCTCGACGAGCCTGCGCTGCCCGCCGTCCTCGCCGGGACCCTGACCGGACGCACGAAGCTCGAATCGGTGCCGGCGCTCCCCGAGCCGGAGGCGCAGCACCTGCTCGAGGCCGCGATCGCGGCGATCGGCCGCCCCGTCGCGGTGCACTGCTGCGCCGCCGACGTGCCCACCGGGTTGCTGCGCCGCAGCGGCGTCGACGCCGTCGCCCTCGACGTCGATCAGCTCACCGACGCCGACCTCGACGGTATCGGTGAGCTGATCGACGCCGGAACCACCCTCCTGCTCGGGCTGGTGCCGTCCACCGCACCCGACACGGCCGTCCCCACCTGGCGTGACGTCGCGGCCCCCGCGATCACGCTGATCGACCGGCTGGGCTTCCCCCGCGCCACGCTGCGCTCGGTGGGGGTCACCCCGCGCTGCGGCCTGGCCGGCGCCGATCCCACGTGGGCGCGCCGGGCGCTGCGCCTCGCCCGCGACGTCGCCGCCGCGTTCGCGGACGACCCGGAATCGCTCGGCTCCGCAGCGGCCGGGAACGTCGTATCGCTCGACTAGTCTTTCCGGCGTGAGTGAATCGACGGACGCGCCCACCCAAGCTCCGCCCGACGTGCGCGAGCGCTGGCAGCAGCTCGCGGAGGAGGTGCGCGAGCACCAGTTCCGCTACTACGTGCGCGACGCGCCGATCATCTCCGACGGCGCCTTCGACCAGTTGCTCGGCGCGCTGAAGCAGCTCGAGGACGACTACCCGGACCTGCGCGTCCCGGACTCCCCGACTCAGCTCGTCGGTGGGGGCTTCGCCACCGACTTCACCGCCGTCGACCACCTCGAGCGGATGCTCAGCCTCGACAACGTCTTCACCGAGGACGAACTGCGCGCCTGGGTTTCCCGCGTCGAGGCCGAGACGGGTCCGGACCTGCACTACCTGTGCGAGGTGAAGATCGACGGCGTCGCGCTGAGTCTGGTGTACGAGGACGGCCGCTTGCGCCGTGCCGCCACCCGCGGCGACGGCCGCACCGGCGAGGAGGTCACGCTCAATGCCCTCACGATCGACGACATCCCCGAAAGGCTCACCGCCACCGAGGAATTTCCCGTCCCCCGGGTTCTCGAGGTGCGGGGCGAGGTGTACTTCCGGCTCGAGGACTTCCACGCGCTCAACGCCGCCCTCGTCGCCGAGGGCAAGGCCCCGTTCGCCAATCCGCGCAACACCGCGGCCGGATCGCTGCGGCAGAAGAACCCCGCGGTGACCGCGCGGCGCCGCCTCGGGATGATCTGCCACGGGCTCGGCCGCGTCGAGGGATTCGAGCCGGTGTCGCTGTCGCAGTCCTACGCCGCCCTCGCCGCCTGGGGGTTGCCCGTCTCCGGGCACACCGCCCGCGTCGTCGGCGTCGAGGAGGTCGTCGCCCGGATGCGGTACTGGGGCGAGCACCGCCACGACGTCGAACACGAGATCGACGGGCTCGTCGTCAAGGTCGACGAGGTGTCCCTGCAGCGCCGGCTCGGCACCACCTCGCGCGCACCCCGGTGGGCGATCGCCTACAAGTACCCGCCGGAGGAGGTGACCACCACGTTGCTCGACATCCGCGTCAGCGTCGGCCGCACGGGCCGGGTCACCCCGTTCGCCTACATGGAACCGGTCACGGTGGCCGGGTCGACGGTCTCCCTCGCCACCCTGCACAACGCGGCGGAGGTGGCCCGCAAGGGCGTGCTCATCGGCGACACGGTGGTGCTGCGCAAGGCCGGTGACGTCATCCCCGAGGTGCTCGGCCCGGTGGTGGACCTGCGCGACGGCACCGAACGCGAGTTCGTCATGCCCACCGAATGCCCCGAGTGCGGGACACCGCTCGCCCCCGCCAAGGAGGGTGACGTGGACCTGCGCTGCCCCAACCAGCGGCACTGCCCCGCACAGTTGCGTGAGCGGGTCTTCCACGTCGCGGGCCGCGGCGCATTCGACATCGAGGCGCTCGGCTACGAGGCCGCCACCGCGCTGCTCGAGGCCGGGGTGATCGCCGACGAGGGTGACCTGTTCGACCTGACCGCCGAGGACCTGCTGCGGACGTCGCTCTTCCGCACCAAGGCGGGGGCGCTGTCCGCCAACGGCAAGCGCCT
The DNA here is from genome assembly GCF_015654185.1 of Rhodococcus sp. M8. Lineage (NCBI taxonomy): Bacteria > Bacillati > Actinomycetota > Actinomycetes > Mycobacteriales > Nocardiaceae > Rhodococcus > Rhodococcus sp. M8. Next base: position 1,379,778 of record NZ_CP064065.1, on the reverse strand, counting down.
GCTGGCGAATCTCCAAGCAGCCAAGGACAAGCCGCTGTGGCGGGTGCTGGTGGCACTGTCGATCCGGCACGTCGGCCCCACCGCCGCACGGGCGCTGGCCACCGAATTCGGCAGCCTCGACCGGATCCGCGAGGCGTCCGTGGACGAGCTCGCCGCCGTCGAGGGGGTGGGACCGACCATCGCTGCGGCCCTGGGTGAATGGTTCGCCGTCGACTGGCACGTCGCGATCGTCGAGAAGTGGCGCGCGGCGGGGGTTCGCATGCTCGACGAGCGCGACGAATCCATCGAACGCACCCTCGAGGGCCTGTCGATCGTGGTCACCGGATCGCTCGAGGGTTTCTCGCGGGATCAGGCCAAGGAGGCGATCCTGCTCCGCGGCGGCAAGGCGGCCGGTTCGGTGTCGAAGAAGACCGCGTTCGTCGTCGTCGGCGATGCCCCGGGAACGAAGGCCGACAAGGCGGCCGAGCTGGGCATCCCCGTCCTCGACGAGGACGGGTTCCGCCGGCTGCTCGAACTCGGCCCGGACGGCGTCTCGGGTGGCCAGGACGCGATCGAGGAGGAGTTCGGCGAGCTCGAGAGCTGACCGGCGGCCGGAGCCGGTGTGACGGAGATCGCCCGGAAACCGTTTGGGCGGAAGGGGCGGTCACTGGGATAGTCCTCCAGTGATCGAGATCAGACGCGTGAGCCCGGACGAGTACGACGCCGTCGGCGCCCTCACCGTCGACGTGTACGTCGGCGGCGGATTCGTCGAGCCCGACGACCCGTACGCCGAGCGTCTGCGCGACACCGCCGCCCGCGACAAGCACGCCGAGGTGGTGGTCGCGCTCGCCGACGGCGAGATCGTCGGGTCCGTGACGCTGGCGGAGCCGGCGTCGCGCTTCGCCCACATCGCCGAGAAGGGCGAGCTCGAGTTCCGGATGCTGGCCGTCGCGCCGTCGGCGCGGGGCCGGGGTGTCGGGTCGGCGCTGGTGCGGCACGTCCTCGACACCGCCTACGACCGCGGCGATCGCGCCGTGGTGCTCTCCACGCAGCCGGACATGGTCGACGCGCGCCGCATCTACGACCGCAACGGATTCGTCCCCGTCCCCGAGCGGGACTGGGCGCCGGTGCCCGGCGTCGAGCTGAGCACCCTGGTCCGGGAGCTGGTCTGAGCCGTTCCGCTCAGCCGAGGACGGTTCCGATGATGCCGGCCAGGTAGCCGAGCCGGGCCACCTCGGACGGGCGGAACTCCGGGCCGCCGGGCCGGCCGAGCATCAGCACCCGGCCCTGGGTCCCCAGGGGCGCCGCCGCCAGGGTCGTGTTCATCGCTCGCCACAGGTCGGGCACCCACTCGCCCTCGTGGTCGAGCAGCATCGGCTTCTCGAGCGGCATCCACGGCACCTCCGCCGGCCGGGTCTCGGGGGCGCCGGAACTGCCGACCACCCGGTACACCCCGTACGGGCCGGTGTCGACGACGGTCGCCCAGCCGACGCGCAGCACCCGGGGCGCCCCGTCGACGAGCACCTGCAGCCGATCGTGGCGCGCGGTGGCGACCTGATCGATCAGCTCGAGTTCGCGGTGGGTGTCGAGGATTCCCGCATAGGGACGGATCGAGTCCACCGTCACGCCCTCGAGGCGTTCGGCGGCCGTGATGAGCGTGTCCGGCAGCGACCCGGCGTCGACGTCGACGACGAGATCGTCGATCGCGAAGCCGGCGCCGCGTTCGACGACGTCCAGCGAGAGGATGTCCGCACCGACCGAACCGAGCGCGACGGCGAGTGAACCGAGGCTGCCCGGCCGGTCGGGAAGCTGGACGCGTAACAGGTACGACACGTGCGTCCTTTCCCCGATTCCGAAGTCGCGGCCGAGGCGCTCGGCCGGCGACGGACACCATCTTTTCACCCCCGCAGCACCGCCGGATGCCGGTCCGGCGGTGCTGCGCCGAGACGGGACAGGAAACCGCCGGTCACGCGGTCGTTGTCACACGAACGACACAGGTGTTTCTCCGAACTGCAACACGGCGGGCGGTCGGCGCGGGTCCGGGGAACCGGCGAAACCGTCCCGGTCGGCACGCACTACCCTGGACGGGACGTTCGTTTCTTCATCGGAAAGGGGTCACCGAAGGTGCCTGCCATCTCCCGTGACGAGGTCGCGCACCTCGCCCGGTTGTCCCGGCTCGCGCTGACCGACGCCGAACTCGACGAGTTCGCCGGCCAGCTGGATACGATCCTCAGCCACGTCAAGGCCGTGTCGGAGGTGGCTGCGGACGATGTGGCGCCGATGGCCAACCCGAACGCGGTGACCAACGTGACCCGCCCCGACGAGGTGCGCCCGGGCCTGACGCCGGAGCAGGCGCTCGCCGCCGCGCCGCTCGTCGAGGACGGCCGCTTCTCCGTCCCGCAGATCCTGGGGGAGGGCGAATGAGCGCCGACCTGACCCGGCTGGGCGCGGCCGACCTCGCCGACCGCATCCACTCCGGCGACGTCTCGTCGGTCGAGGTCACCCAGGCTCACCTCGACCGCATCGCCGAGGTCGACGGCGACTACCACGCCTTCCTGCACGTCGCGGGGGAGCAGGCGCTGGCCGCCGCCGCGGAGGTCGACCGCGCGGTCGCCGCGGGCGAGAGCCCGGCGTCGCCGCTGGCCGGCGTGCCGATCGCCCTCAAGGACGTGTTCACCACGACCGACATGCCCACTACGTGCGCCTCGAAGATCCTCGAGGGCTGGATGTCGCCGTACGACGCGACCCTGACGTCGAAGCTGCGGCGGGCCGGCATCCCCATCCTGGGCAAGACCAACATGGACGAGTTCGCGATGGGATCGTCCACCGAGAACTCCGCCTTCGGTCCCACCCGCAACCCGTGGGACACCACCCGGATCCCCGGTGGTTCCGGCGGCGGCTCCGCGGCCGCGCTGGCGTCCTACCAGGCGCCCCTGGCCATCGGCACCGATACCGGCGGCTCGATCCGCCAGCCCGCCGCCGTCACCGCCACGGTCGGCACCAAGCCCACCTACGGCACGGTCTCCCGGTTCGGCCTCGTCGCGTGCGCGTCGTCGCTCGACCAGGGCGGCCCGTGCGGCCGCACCGTGCTCGACACGGCGCTGCTGCACGAGGTGATCGCCGGCCACGACCCGCGCGACTCCACGTCGGTGGACGCGCCCGTCCGGCCGGTCGTCCGGGCGGCCCGGGAGGGCGCGCAGGGCGACCTGAAGGGCCTGCGCGTCGGCGTCGTCAAGGAGTTGCACTCGGACAGCTACCAGCCGGGCGTGCTGGCGTCCTTCGACGCGGCCGTGGCCACGCTCACCGAACTCGGCGCCGAGGTCGTCGAGGTCTCCTGCCCGCACTTCGAGTACGCGCTCGCCTCGTACTACCTGATCCTGCCGTCCGAGGTCTCCTCCAACCTCGCCCGCTTCGACGCCATGCGCTACGGCCTGCGCGTCGACGACGGCACGATGAGCGCCGAGCAGGTCATGGCCGCCACCCGGGCCGCCGGGTTCGGTAAGGAGGTCAAGCGCCGCATCATGATCGGCACCTACGCGCTGTCCTCCGGCTACTACGAGGCCTACTACGGGCAGGCGCTCAAGGTCCGCACCCTCATCGCGCGGGACTTCGAGAAGGCGTACGAGCAGGTCGACGTCCTCGTCTCGCCGACCAGCCCGTTCACCCCGTGGAAGATCGGCGAGAAGGTCGACGATCCGCTGGCGATGTACCTGTCGGACCTGTGCACGCTGCCGACCAACCTCGCCGGGCACTGCGCGATGTCCGTGCCGTCCGGGCTGTCCGCCGACGACGGGCTGCCCGTCGGCCTGCAGATCATGGCCCCGGCGCTCGCCGACGAGCGCCTCTACCGCGTCGGCGCCGCGTTCGAGGCCGCACGCGGCCCGATCGTCGCCTGAGTCCGGCCGAGGCCCGGTGCGCCGTCCCGGTCAGGGGCGGTCGCACCGGGCCTGGTCCGGGCCGTAGCGGTGCCCGTGACCGGGGGCCGCGTCCAGCGCCACCGGCAGGTCCAGCGTCGCCTGCACGAAACTGACCACCGGCAGCCACCGCGGCACGGGCGCGTCGCGTCGCGCTCGGGACAGGTCGGGCGGGGACCACAGCAGCGACGGCTGCCACCACACCACCGGATCCGACGTGTTCGCGGTGACGATCGCTCCGGCCGTGCGCACCGCGCCGGCCGGCGGACCCGCCCAGATCGCCGCGCAGGGACCCGCCGCGGCCGATGCGTGGTCGGCGAGCGCGGCGCTGCCCCCGATCGACCCGAGGCTCTGCCCGTACACGTGCAGCTGCGGGCGCCGGACCGGGTCCAGGGTGTCGAGGTGGGCGCGCACGGCCGTCAGGAGGGCGCGGGCCGACGCCGCGGCCGTGTTCCGGTCGAACAGGAACGTCACCCAGCTCGGCGCGGCCGAGTACTGCTGCGCCACGAGCGCGACGTCGCCGCCGAACACCGTGTCGAACCCCCGCACCGCGCCGGGGTCGATCCAGCCCGAGCCGGTGGGCACCGCCACCACGACGTGGGCGCGGGCGAACCCACCGGCGCGGTCGAGTTCGCGCACGGCCAGCGCGGCGCGCGAGCGGGCGTCCGCAGCGGATCCGAGCCCCACGTACGTGCGGATCGCGCCGGGATGCGCGTCGAGGGTCACGAAACGGCGGCCCTCGTCGCCCAGGGACTCCCAGGACACCAGGGACGACGGACTGCCGGCCACCGCGGCGGCGACGGGCCTCGCGACCGGGTCTGCCTGCCCGAGCCCCACGGGCACAATCGCGACGCCGACGCCCATGGCCACCGTGACAGCCGTGGCCGCGACCGCGCGGGTGCCGGCCCGCCGGCGCCACGCCCCCGGAACCCGGCCGATCGCCCGTGCTGCCGCGAATATCAAGGGGGCACAACTACATACAACGATCCAGTGCGCCGGACCGGCGGGTGGTCGCCCCATCGACGCCCGCAACGCGTCCTGCCACTGCGCCGCGGCGAGCACCGCCCACCCGAGCACGCCGGCCGCGACGACCAGCGCCGCCGGCCGCGCGGCCCCAGGCCGCGCGGATCCCCCGTGCCGCCGGCGGCGCACCCCGGCGGCCACGGCCGCGGCTGCGGCGGCGCATCCGGAGGCAGCGGCCTGTGCCAGGGCCGCACGGGGCAGCAGGGACGGCGCGAGCGAGACCCACACCGCGATCGTCACCGCCACGGTCGTCGCCACCCGCGGGCAGCGCCGCGCGAGCGAATCGACCCCCGCGTCCGCGGCCACGGACGCCGCGAGCGCCCTCATCGCACCGCCCACCGCGCCGCCGCGGCCAACGTCCACACCACGGCCGCGTACGGCAGCGGCGACTCGGGAACCGGTGCCGCGTCGCGTTGCCGCCACGAATTGAACCGCACGGCAATCGACGCCACATCCGCGGTGAGGACGCACCAGCCGTCGCCGGGAGCCGCCGTGCGGCACGCCTCGTGCAGGTGCCAGCTCAGCCGGGCGTCCAGGCCGCGCCGCGCCTGCGGACCCGGTTCGTGTCCCACCGACCGGGCGTATCGCAGCAGGTCGTAGCCGAGATCGTGTTCACGGCAAGGCGTTTCGAAGAATTTCGGCAGGGGAACGGGGGAGGAGCAGCCCCCGAGGGGATCCACCAGGATCCCGTCCTCGGTGACCGGGCGGTAGTGCATCGCCGGCTCGAAGCCGGCCGGGAAGACCTCGAGCGCCGCCGCAGTGTCGCCGTCGGACAGCGCCGCCACCGCCGCCGCCGTGGCGCCCCCGTGCGGCCTCGGCTGCCCCTCCGGACCAGCCTGCGCCCCAACGGTTCCCAGGAACAGCGCCGCGGCCGTACCCACCATCACTGTCGTCGCTCGTCTGCGCATGGCACGGACGTTAGGAACGACGGGGACCGCCGCGGATCCCACACCGGAGCGGTCCGGCCGCGGCCGTCTGACCCCACGGAGCCAGGCGCATCTCACACCCTGGTATGACGACAGTGCGGGCGTCCCGTGCCTACCGTGGTGCCGTGCGCTGGACGAGAGAACGCGGCCGAGGCCGCTGGTGGACGATCGCGATCGTGGCGGCGACGCTGATCCTGTACGCGGTCGCGTGGCCCACGTTGCACCTCACCCACGAGGTGCCCGCACCGCTGATGCCCGTCGTCGCGGCGCTCGCGGCCGGGCCGTTCGTGGCGATCCGGACCGATCCCGCCCTCGGGTGGGCGGTCTCGGCCGGGGCCGCGCTGGCGATCCCGCGCGCCTTCGACCTCGTCCCCGGCTACGACTACCCCTGGCAGGTGGTGCACATCCTCGTGCTGTGCGCGCTGCTCGTCGCGGTGAGCATGCGCGCGTCCCTGCAGATCGCCGGGCTCGTGTGGGCGGCCACCGTGGTGCTGTTCTTCACCCACGTACCGGGGCAGAACGGCTGGGGCTGGGCGCTCGGCCTGACCGCGATGGCGGTGTTCGGCCTGCTCGTGCGGTGGCTCGTGCTCTCCCGGCGGCAGCTGGCCCGGCAGGAGGAGGTCAGCGAACTCGAGCGGGCCCGCCGCGCGATCCTCGAGGAGAAGGCCCGCATCGCCCGCGACCTGCACGACATCGTCGCGCACCACATGTCCCTCGTCGTGGTGCAGGCGCAGAGCGCCCCGTACCGCCTGCCCGAGGTCCCCGAACCGGTGCGCGCGGAGTTCGAATCCATCGGGGCGACCGCGCGCGAGGCGCTCAACGAGGTGCGCGGCATGCTCGGCGTGCTCCGGAGCGACAACCTCGCCGACGGCAGCGACGGCGACGGCGAAGGGGCGCAGGCTCCCCAGCCCGGCCTCGACCGGCTCGGCGACCTGTTCGAGGGCGCGCGGCGCGCCAGGATGGTCCTGTCCACCGCGGCGGACGGTGACCCGGCGGGTGTCTCCGACGCCACCGCGCTCACGGTGTACCGCATCCTGCAGGAGTCGCTCGCCAACGCCGCCCGGCACGCCTCCGGGGCACCGGTCCAGGTCGGCGTGGGGTACGGACCGGACGAGGTGAGCGTGACCGTGCGCAACGGCCCCGGGCGCGCGGAGCCCGGACCCGGGGACCGCGGCGGCGGGAACGGCATCCGCGGCATGGTCGACCGGGCGCTTGCGGTCGGAGGGCGGCTCGTGGCCCATCCCGTCCCGGGCGGTGGATTCGAGGTGCGAGCGCAGCTGCCGCGCGTCCCGGCGGCCTAGGCTGAGGCCGTGACGGACCCGAGCGCAGCCGCGACCCCCATCACCGTGTTGATCGCCGACGACCAGGCCATGGTGCGGCAGGGCTTCGGCGCCCTGCTCGCCGCCCAACCCGACATCAGCGTGGTCGGCGACGCCCCGGACGGTCGGCGGGCCGTCGCGGAGGCGGCCCGCCTGCGACCCGACGTGGTCCTGATGGACGTGCGGATGCCCGAGATGAACGGACTCGACGCGGCCCGGCACATCCTCGCCGGGCGCACCGATCCGCCGACACGTGTGCTGATGCTCACCACCTTCGACATCGACGACTACGTCTACGAGGCACTGGGCCTGGGCGCCAGCGGATTCCTGCTCAAGGACGCGCCCGCCGACGAACTGATCCGGGCGGTCCGCGTCGTCGCCGACGGCCAGGCGCTGCTCGCGCCGACCGTCACGCGCCGCCTCATCGCGGACGTCACCCGCCGGCGGTCGCCGCGCCGCGGCCGCGATCGGGCGCTCGACGTCCTCACCCCGCGCGAACGCGAGGTGCTCGAGCTGATCGCCCGCGGGCTGTCGAACCAGGAGATCGCCGCTCACCTGTTCGTCGCGGAGCAGACGGTCAAGACGCACGTGGGGAAGGTGCTCGGGAAGCTGAACCTGCGGGACCGGGCGCAGGCGGTGGTACTGGCGTACGAGTCCGGACTGGTCGTGCCGGGGTGAGCTGCACCCGCGATCGGGATGCCGCGGGCGCCGCGCCGGGGCAGTATTGCCGGGAGGACCACCGACAACCTGCACGACCGGCACGGAGGTACGGATGACGCGCATCGGCATTCTCACCAGCGGCGGGGACTGCCCCGGCCTGAACGCGGTGATCCGCGGAGCGGTCCTCAAGGGCAGGACCGTCTACGGTCAGGAGTTCGTCGGATTCCTCGACGGCTGGCGTGGTTTGGTGGAAGGCGACGCAATCCCCTTGGATCGCAGCAAGGTTCGGGGATTGTCGCATCAGGGCGGCACCATTCTCGGCACCAGCCGGTTCGGCCCCTATCAAGGACCGAACGGCGGCGCGGAGAGCATCGCCCGCACGCTCGAGCGCATGGGCGTCGACGCCGTGATCGCCATCGGCGGCGAGGGCACGGCCGCCGCGTCCAAGCGGCTGTTCGAGGAGGGCATCCGGATCGTCGGAGTGCCGAAGACCATCGACAACGACCTCGGCCAGACGGACTACACCTTCGGCTTCGACACCGCCGTCGAGATCGCGACCGAGGCGATCGACCGGCTGCGCACCACCGGCAACTCGCACAAGCGCTGCATGGTCCTCGAGGTGATGGGCCGGGAGGCGGGGTGGATCGCGCTGCACTCCGGCACCGCCGGGGGTGCCCACGCCATCCTCATCCCCGAACAGCCCGAGAGCATCGAGCAGATCTGCGAATGGGTCACCAGCGTCCGCGACCGCGGCCGGGCTCCCATGGTGGTGGTCGCGGAGGGATTCACCCTGCCGGAGATGACCGAGGCATACTCCGACAAGGGGCGCGACGAGTTCGACCGGCCGCGGCTCGGCGGCATCGCCGACGTCCTCGCCCCGATGATCGAGGAGCGCACCGGTATCCAGACCCGCGCCACGATCCTGGGCTACATCCAGCGCGGCGGCGTGCCGACGGCCTTCGACCGGGTCCTCGCCACCCGCCTGGGCATGGCGGTCACCGATCTCGTCGCCGACGAGGAGTGGGGGCACATGGTGGCGCTGCACGGAACCGACATCGCCCGGGTCGGTTTCGACGAGGCGCTCGCCAACCACAAGCGGGTGCCGAAGGACCGCTACGAGGAGATGCGGATCATCTTCGGGTGAGGTCGCGCCGCGCGTGAGGGCCGGTTCGCCGCATGGCGGCACCGTCTAAAATCGAGCGCATGACTGCCGCCATGTCCGATGATCTGCTCGCCTACGACGAGGTGCTCGCGAAGTTCGAGCCCGTGATGGGCATGGAGGTGCACGTCGAGCTGCACACCGCGACCAAGATGTTCTGCCCGTGCCCGACCACGTTCGGCGCCGAACCCAACACGCAGGTGTGCCCGGTGTGCCTCGGCCTGCCCGGCTCGCTGCCCGTCGTCAACCAGGCGGCGGTGGAGTCGGCGATCCGCATCGGCCTGGCGCTGAACTGCTCGATCACGCCGTGGGGCCGGTTCGCGCGGAAGAACTACTTCTACCCGGACCAGCCGAAGAACTACCAGATCTCGCAGTACGACGAGCCGATCGCCACCGACGGCTACCTCGACGTGGTCCTCGACGACGGCAGCACGTGGCGCGTGGAGATCGAGCGCGCGCACATGGAGGAAGACACCGGCAAGTCGCTGCACGTCGGTGGCGCCACGGGCCGCATCCACGGGGCGAGCCACTCGCTGCTCGACTACAACCGCGCCGGGGTGCCGCTCATCGAGATCGTCACCAAGCCCATCGTCGGCGCCGGCGAGCGCGCCCCCGAGGTCGCCCGCGCCTACGTCACCGCGCTGCGGGACCTGCTGAAGGCCCTCGACGTGTCCGACGTGCGCATGGACCAGGGCTCGATGCGCTGTGACGCCAACCTCTCCCTCAACCCGATCGGAGCGGCGGAGTTCGGCACCCGCACCGAGACGAAGAACGTCAACTCGCTCAAGTCGGTCGAGGTCGCCGTGCGGTACGAGATGCGCCGCCAGGCCGCGGTCCTGACCGCGGGCGGCACGGTGATCCAGGAGACCCGGCACTTCCAGGAGGTCGACGGCACCACCTCACCGGGCCGGCGCAAGGAGACCGCGGAGGACTACCGCTACTTCCCGGAACCGGACCTCGAACCGATCGCCCCGAGCGCGGAGTGGATCGAGGACCTGCGCGCCACCCTCCCCGAGCTGCCGTGGCTGCGGCGCGCCCGGATCCAGGCCGAGTGGGGCATCTCCGACGAGGAGATGCGCGACCTCGTCAACGCCGGCGCCCTGGACCTGATCATCGCCACCACCGAGGCCGGCGCCCCCGCCTCCGAGTCCCGGTCCTGGTGGGTCGCCTACCTGGCCCAGCAGGCCAACACCCGCGGCGTCGAGCTCGTCGAGCTGCCGATCACCCCGGAGCAGGTCGCGCAGGTGATCGCCCTCGTCGCCGACGGCACGCTCACCAACAAGCTCGCCCGCAAGGTCGTCGACTACGTGCTCGCCGGTGAGGGCGACCCGAAGCAGATCCTCGCTGCGCACCCCGAACTCGTGGTCGTGCGCGACGACTCGCTCATCAAGTCGGAGGTGGAGAAGGCGCTGGCCGCCAACCCCGACATCGCCGACAAGATCCGCAGCGGCAAGGTCCAGGCGGCCGGCAAGATCGTCGGCGACGTGATGAAGGCCACCCGCGGCCAGGCCGACCCGGCCCTGGTCAAGGAGCTCGTGCTCGCCGCCTGCAGCTGAGTTCTTCCACGAGAGGTTCTTCCGCGAGCGGGCGGCCTGCCGGGATGGCAGGCCGCCCGTGTGTCTACTGCGAATCGCCGGCGATGTTCACCATCCACTGGATGCCGAACTTGTCGGTGCACATGCCGAAGTGGTCGCCCCACGGTGCTCGCTCGAGCGGCATGGCGATGGTTCCGCCGTCGCTCAGCTGGTCCCAGTAGCCCCGCAGCTCGGCCTCGTCGTCGCCGCTGAGCGAGATCGAGATGTTGTCCCCCGGGTTGTAGCTCATCTGGTTGGGGGTGTCCGCCGCCATCAGGACGAGACCGTTCGGGCTCGCCAGCATCGAATGCATGATCTTGTCCTGCTCGGACGGGTCGTCGCTCGCGTGCATCTCCGCGAACGTGCTCACATTCAATTCTCCGCCGAACACGGATCGGTAGAACTCCATGGCCTGGCGGGCATTGTCGCGAAAGCTGATGTACGGATTCAGGCGTGTGGTCATGCGGGCCCCTCCCTCGGGCGTGCCACTGCTTCGGACCGATCGGCGACATTGTTGCACCGTCCCGGGTCGAGCGGGGAAGTGTGCCGGAAGCAATTGCGACACAGCCGAATTCGAGTAATCCGAACCGTCGCGGGAGCGGGTGCGGGCGGATCCGCCGCGAAAACGCCGAGATTCGACCGAAACGTCCGTATTGTCACTGTCGTCGTGCGGCGGGTCGACGCTCACGGCGCACGGGCGGCCGGATTTCTCGTCGGACATCGCGGAGGATCAATGTGCACTCGGGCAATGTGGACCGGAAGCGGGCACGGCGTTCTCGTCGGCCGGAACATGGACTGGCGCGAGGAGATGGACACGAACCTGTGGTCACTTCCGCGGGGGTCGACAGGATCGGGCACGACCGCGATCCCGACCCGGTGACCTGGACGGCCCGGTACGGCAGTCTCGTGGCCGCCGTCTGGGACAACGCCACGAGCGACGGGATCAACGAGCGCGGCCTGGCCGCCCACGTGCTGTGGCTCGCGGAGGCGGACTTCGGGGAACGGGACCCGGAACTGCCCGCGCTCGCGGTGTCCCTGTGGCCGCAGATCTTCCTGGACCTGTGCGGCACCGTCGACGAGTGCCTCGCCCTGATGGCCGAGCGGCCCTTCCAGGTCCGACCGTTGATCGAGCCGCGCTCCCAGCGTCCCGCGACCGTGCATCTGGCCCTCGAGGACGCGAGCGGTGACTCCCTGATCCTCGAGCACATCGGTGGAACGCTGCGGATACATCACGGCCGCGCGAACACCGTCATGACGAATTCACCGCCGTACGACGAGCAGATCGAACTCCGGAAGAGCTTTACCGGTTTCGGGGGATCCGAGCCGCTGCCCGGCACCACGGAGGCGTCCGACCGCTTCGTCCGGGCAAGTTACTATCTCGACCGACTGCCCGCCGTGGAGACCCCGGCCCGTGCGTATGCGGCGCTGCTCAGCGTCATGCGCAATGTCGCGCAACCGTTCGGCGAACCCGATCCGCAACGGCCGAACATCTCGATGACGATCTGGCGCACGCTGACGGACCTGACCGAGGGGCTGTACATGTTCGAATCGTCGTTCAGCCCGAACATCGTGTGGACCCGGTCGGCCGACCTGGACTTCTCGACCTGCCGCAAGCTCGACCTTGCGAAACCGGGCCTGCTGGGCAATGTGAGCGGCGCGTTCACCGACGCGGCCGAGCCGCCCTTCACGCTGTCGTGACGTACCCCGAGACGAACGGTTCCGGCTAGTCGAAGCCGCCCCCGCCGGCGGGGAACTGGATCAGCACGACCCGATCGTCGTTCGGGCCCGGTTCGCCGCCGGCCTTGTTGACGGTGGACACCCACAGCTGCCCGTCGCCGCCCGCCGACGCGCCGCCGAGACGGCCGTAGCGGTCCTGCACCGCCGGCACGGGCGCCGCCGTCACCGCCCCTGTTCCCGGATCGATGGCGACCACCGCAACCGCCTTGCCGTCCGTCAGCGACACCGCGACCGCGTCCGCACCGGCCGCGCATCCGGCCACGCCCGGACGCTCGGGCCACGTCCAGGCGGGGGACGCGCCCACCGCGCCGTCCACTCCGACACGCTGCAGCCGGTCCTCGAGCGCGGTGCGGTCGGTGACCCACAGGTTTCCGGCGGGATCCCGGCACACGTCGCCGGCCGTTCCGATCCCCGAGAGCACGACCGACGGCGCCGCGGCCGCGCCCGGCGCCGGCAGAGGCATCCGCAGCAGCTTCCCGGCGAGCGACGCCGGATCGGCGGCCGCGGCCGGATTCCCGGCGTCGCCGGTGAGCACCACCAGGTCGGTGGGTGAGGTGAACTCGAGCGCGCCCGCGTTCCCGCTCGCCCCCCGCGGGATGCCGGTGAACACGGGCTTCGGGACGTCGCCCGCGGCGAGCCGCACGACGCGGTTGTCGGTCGGGGTGGTGATGTAGGCGTAGAGCAGCCGATCCTCGTCGAAGGTCGGCGACAGCGCGAGATCGAGCAGCCCGCCGTCGCCGGAACCGTCGACCGGCACGGTGGCCACCTCCACCGGTTCCGTCCGCGGTGCCACCCGCAGGATCCGGCCCGTGCGCCGCTCCGCGACGAGAGCGGAGCCGCCGTCCGGCATGGTGACCAGCCCTCCCGTGGTGTCGAGGCACGTGGCGACCACCGCGGGGTCGGGGTCCTGACACGGGCCCGGCGGTGTCGGCGGTGCGCCCGGCGTCGTGGTCGTCGTCGGGGGCTCGAGCGGTTCGAGTTCGGCGCCCGCGTCGAAGCTCGGCTCCGGCGTGAACGGGGTGGTGGTCGCGTCGTCGAAACGGGCACACGACGTGGTGAGGGCGAGCAGACCCACGATCGACGCGACCGTCGCTCGCATCCGTCGCGACCCACCGACTCTCGCGCGCCTCGTCATGACCATGACGTTACCGGGGCGGCGCGCCCCGACTCGGTTCCCGGGTCGGCCGACCCGGGCGACCTACCCTGGTTCGGTGACCGACAAGGCGAAAGACCACGTCCCGGAGCCGACGCCGCAGGATGCCGCGGAGCCGGTGTCGAGTCCCTACGACAATCCCACCCTGGAGCTGCAGCGCCCCCGCTCGTCGATGCTCGAGTCCGATGACGACCTCGATCTCGACAACTCCGCCTTCGAGCGGCGCGGCCCGGCGCAGTACGGGTACGCGGACTCCGACGTCGCCCCCACCGAGCGGATGCACCGGTACGAGCCCGCGGGCGCCGTCGCGGCGCCGATCGGAGCGGAGACCGGTGCCGCGCCCGGGCCGGCGAAGGCGCGCCGCGGCACACTGGACCTGGGGTTGCTCGTGCTGCGGCTCGTCGTCGGCGGCACGATGGTGGTGCACGGGGTGCAGAAGCTGACAGGGCTGTGGGGCGGCCCCGGCATGGACGGGTTCGAGGCGATGCTCGCCGACGCGGGCTACCAGCGTCCGGCCCTGCTCGCGGTGCTCGGTGCGGTGGGGGAGGTGGCGGCCGGAGCGCTGCTGATCCTCGGGTTGCTCACCCCGCTCGCCGCCGCCGCCGTGCTGGCGATCATGATCAACGCGTGGTTGTTCCGGCAGTCCGCCGAGCCGGGACTGCAGTACTTCGCGCCGGACGGGGTGGAGTACGAGACCCTGCTCGCGGCCGCCGCCGCAGTGATCGTGCTGACCGGTCCCGGTCGGGTCGCGGTCGACGGCACCCGCGGCTGGGCGACCCGGCCGTTCGCCGGCTCGTTCGTCGCGCTGCTGCTCGGCGTCGCGGGTGGGGTCTGCCTCTGGATATTCGGCCGCTGACGCGGACGGTGCGTCCTTTGGGCGGCAGGAACAGCCCGAAGGACGCACCGGTGCCTACGGCACCCGGCGGACTGCACCCTTGTCGGCCGAGGTGGCCAACGCGGCGTAGGCGCGCAGGGCGGTGGTGACCGTGCGCTGCCGGTCGACCGGCAGCCACGGGCGCTCCGAAGCCTCCATCTTGGCGCGCCGCTCGGCGAGGACGGCGTCGTCGACGAGGACCTCGAGGGTGCGCGAGGGGACGTCGATGCGGATCCGGTCACCGTTCTCGAGCAGACCGATGACGCCGCCGGACGCCGCCTCGGGCGAGATGTGGCCGATCGACAGTCCCGACGTGCCGCCGGAGAACCGGCCGTCGGTGATCAGGGCGCACTGCTTGCCCAGTCCCGCGCCCTTCAGGAACGCGGTGGGATGCAGCATCTCCTGCATGCCCGGCCCGCCCGACGGTCCCTCGTAGCGGACCACGACGACGTCCCCGGGCTGCACCTTCTTGCCGAGGATCACCGACACGGCCTCCTCCTGCGACTCGACGACCAACGCCGGGCCCTCGAAGGTGAACAGGTCCTCGTCGATGCCGGCGGTCTTGAGGATCGCGCCGTCCGGAGCGAGGTTGCCGCGCAGGACGACCAGTCCGCCCTCGACGGTGTAGGCGTGCTCGACGTCCCGGATGCAGCCGGCCGCGGCGTCCGTGTCCAGCGACGACCAGCGGTTGGCGGTGGAGAACGGCTCGGTGGTGCGGACGCCGCCGGGGGCCGCGTGGAACAGCTCGATCGCCTCGTCGGAGGCCTTGCCGGAGCGCACGTCCCACGTATCGAGCCACTCGTCGAAGCTTGTCGTGTGGACCGTGGTCACGTCCGTCTCGAGCAGCCCGGCGCGGCGCAGCTCGCCGAGGATCGCGGGGATGCCGCCGGCCCGGTGGACGTCTTCCATGTGGTAGTCCGAGTTGGGGGAGACCTTTGCCAGGCACGGCACCTTGCGGCTGATGGCGTCGATCGTGCCGAGGTCGAAGTCGACCTCGCCCTCCTGCGCCGCGGCGAGCGTGTGCAGCACGGTGTTGGTCGAGCCGCCCATCGCGACGTCGAGCGCCATGGCGTTGCGGAACGCGGCGGGGGAGGCGATGTTGCGCGGCAGGACCGACTCGTCCTCGTCCCGGTACCAGCGCAGCGCCGCCTCGACGACCGTGGTGCCGGCCCGCTCGAACAGCGCCCGGCGTGCCGCGTGGGTGGCCAGCGTCGACCCGTTGCCGGGCAGTGCCAGTCCGAGCGCCTCGGTCAGGCAGTTCATGGAGTTCGCGGTGAACATGCCCGAGCACGACCCGCACGTGGGGCAGGCGCTGCGCTCGACCTCGTCGAGGCCGTCGTCGCTGACGGCGTCGTTGGCCGACGCCGAGATCGCGGTGATCAGGTCGGTGGGGGCCTGCGCGACACCGCCGACGACCACCGCCTTGCCGGCCTCCATCGGGCCGCCCGAGACGAACACCGTCGGGATGTTCAGGCGCATCGCGGCATTGAGCATGCCGGGGGTGATCTTGTCGCAGTTGGAGATGCACACCAGCGCGTCGGCGGTGTGCGCATTGACCATGTACTCCACCGAGTCGGCGATGATCTCGCGGC
This sequence comes from Rhodococcus sp. M8, assembly GCF_015654185.1. Classification (NCBI taxonomy): domain Bacteria; kingdom Bacillati; phylum Actinomycetota; class Actinomycetes; order Mycobacteriales; family Nocardiaceae; genus Rhodococcus; species Rhodococcus sp. M8. The sequence goes on along the minus strand of NZ_CP064065.1, from coordinate 1,363,868 downwards.
TGGGCAGCGAGTACAGCATGCCGCCGTGGCCCATGGCGATCCCGTCGTCGACGGCGATGGTGTGGAACTCGCGCGGCACACCGCCGGCGGCCCGCACCGCCTCGGCGACGATCTCGCCGACGTCCTTGAGGTGGACGTGGCCGGGCACGAACTGCGTGTAGGAGTTCGCGATCGCGACGATCGGCTTGCCGAAGTCGGAGTCGGTCATGCCGGTGGCGCGCCACAGGGCGCGGGCCCCGGCGGCGTTGCGTCCGGCGGTGGTGGTGCGTGACCTCAACGGGGGCATCGGGTTCCTCGGGGGCTAGGGCTGCTTCGGGGCTGGGGCTGCTTCGGGGCTGTGTGCTGCGCGGGCGCGGCGACGCCGGGGACCGGGCTCCGCCGGACGGGGCCGGAGCGGGCCTGGGCGGCTTCGAATTTACTCGTGTGCTATTTCGACTCGACGTCCGCGTCCGGCTCGGTGTCCGCGGCCTGCTCCCGTGCCTCCGCCTCGCGCGCGGCCGCATACGGGTCGGTGATGCGACCGCCGCTACCGGCGGCGAGCTGGGGGAGACGGCCGAACGTGACGACCGGCAGGGGTACCTCGGTGCCGTCGGTGCGGCGGGCGCGCGCCCAGCCCCGCTTGGGGAATCGCAGGCCGTCGAGTTCGTCCCAGGCCAGGGTCCGGGTCGAGAACGCGGACCGGGCGGTGATGCCCTCGGGCCCGACGACGGTGCGCACCCGCAGCACCCACGCGCCGACGAGGAACGGAATCACCACCATCCAGCCGAACGCGGCGGGCCAGGCCAGGGCCGGGGAGGCCACTCCGAGCAGCACGAACCCACATGCGAGCAGCGCGAGCCGGGAAATCTGGATGACCTGCGGCTGCTGTTCGGCCGTATGGGATGATGGGCGTGGTGGCACGGGCTGCTGTGGAGATGACACCTCACCATCTTCCCATTGCAGCTGAGGCATCTCACATTCTGGGACAGGTGACCGAACCAAGTTGACTGTCGGACCTTCGCGCGCCTACCGTCGAGCGCGTGAATCAGAATGGGTTGCTCGTAATCGGCCGGCGCGTCGTCGCCTGAGCCGCTTCTCGCAACTCGCCCACGACGCGCCACCCTCGTACAGCAGATGCTGCTGACGGGGGTTTTTTGTTGCCCGGAGCCAGAACCAGAGGAATCGCAGTGAGCGCACCAACCGCAAGGCCTCAACCTTCGCCGCGCAAGCCCGGGGCCGCAGCCCCGTCGCCCGCGGCCGCGGCCACCCAGTCCGGTAACCGTCGCCAGGTCGCCCCCGAGCGGGTCACCGGCGCACAGTCGGTGGTCCGGGCCCTCGAGGAGCTCGAAGTCGACACGGTATTCGGCATTCCGGGCGGTGCGATCCTCCCCGTCTACGACCCGCTGTTCGACTCGCAGAAGGTCCGGCACGTGCTGGTCCGCCACGAGCAGGGCGCCGGCCACGCCGCGACCGGATACGCCCAGGCCTCCGGCAAGGTCGGCGTGTGCATGGCCACCTCCGGCCCCGGCGCCACCAACCTCGTCACCCCGCTCGCCGACGCGCAGATGGACTCTGTCCCCGTCGTGGCGATCACGGGCCAGGTCGGCCGCGGTCTGATCGGCACCGACGCCTTCCAGGAGGCGGACATCTCGGGCATCACCATGCCGATCACCAAGCACAACTTCCTCGTGACCGACGGCGCCGAGATCCCCCGCGTCCTCGCCGAGGCGTTCTACCTGGCCGCGTCCGGCCGTCCCGGCGCGGTGCTCGTGGACATCCCGAAGGACATCCTGCAGGCCCAGACCACCTTCAGCTGGCCCCCGGAGATGCACCTGCCCGGCTACCGTCCCGTGACCAAGCCGCACGGCAAGCAGGTCCGTGAAGCCGCCCGCCTGATCGCCGAGGCGAAGTCGCCCGTGCTGTACATCGGCGGCGGTGTCATCAAGGCCGAGGCCTCTCCGGAGCTGCTCGAGCTGGCCGAGCTCACCGGCATCCCGGTGGTCACGACGCTCATGGCGCGCGGTGCGTTCCCCGACACCCACCGGCTCAACTGCGGCATGCCCGGCATGCACGGCACCGTCGCGGCGGTCGCCGCCCTGCAGAAGTCCGATCTGCTGATCACGCTCGGCGCGCGGTTCGACGACCGCGTCACCGGTCAGCTCGACTCGTTCGCGCCCGGCGCGAAGGTCATCCACGCGGACATCGACCCGGCCGAGATCGGCAAGAACCGGCACGCCGACGTGCCGATCGTGGGTGACTGCAAGGAGGTGATCGTCGAGCTGATCGAGGCGATCCGTGCGGATCTCGCGACGGGCACCACGCTCGAGTACGCCCAGTGGTGGGAGTACCTGGACGGGATCCGCCGCACCTACCCGCTCAGCTACGACCGGCCCGCCGACGGCATGCTCTCGCCGGAGTTCGTGATCCAGAAGGTCGGCAAGCTCGCCGGACCGGACGCGATCTACTGCGCCGGCGTCGGCCAGCACCAGATGTGGGCCGCGCAGTTCATCGACTACGAGAAGCCACGGACCTGGCTCAACTCCGGCGGCCTCGGCACCATGGGGTACGCCGTTCCGGCGGCCATGGGCGCCAAGATGGGCGTGCCCGACGCCGAGGTGTGGGCCATCGACGGCGACGGCTGCTTCCAGATGACCAACCAGGAACTGGCGACCTGCGCGGTGGAGGGTGTGCCGATCAAGGTCGCGCTCATCAACAACGGCAACCTCGGCATGGTGCGGCAGTGGCAGACGCTGTTCTACGAGGAGCGGTACTCGAACACGGACCTGGCCACCCACACCCTGCGCATCCCCGACTTCGTCAAGCTGGCCGAGGCTCTGGGCTGCGTCGGCATCCGCGTCGAGCGCGAGGAGGAGGTCGAGGACGCGATCCGCCAGGCGCAGTCGATCAACGACCGTCCGGTGGTCATCGACTTCATCGTCGGCAAGGACGCCCAGGTGTGGCCGATGGTCGCCGCGGGCACCGGCAACGACGAGATCATGGCGGCGCGGGGCATCCGCCCGCTGTTCGACGAGGACGAGGCGGCCGCCGAGCCGGCCGTCATCCACGAGGCACTCGAGCACGAGAAGCACCCGGACCAGCGCGGCGCCGCAGCAGCAGGAGAGGATCGTCAGTGAGCACCAGTCACACCCTCAGCGTTCTCGTCGAGGACAAGCCGGGCGTGCTGGCCCGCGTGGCGAGCCTGTTCTCCCGCCGCGGGTTCAACATCGAATCCCTCGCGGTGGGCGGCACCGAGATCCCCGAGATCTCCCGGATGACGATCGTCGTCACCGTCGACGAGTTCCCGCTCGAGCAGGTGACCAAGCAGCTCAACAAGCTCGTCAACGTCATCAAGATCGTCGAGCAGGAAGAGGAGGCCTCGGTCGCCCGCGAGCTGCTGCTGATCAAGGTGCGGGCGGACGCGAGCGTGCGGACGCAGGTCATCGAGACGGTGAATCTGTTCCGCGCCAAGGTGATCGACGTCTCGCCCGAGTCGCTCACGATCGAGGCCACCGGTACCCGGTCCAAGCTCGACGCCCTGCTGCGGATGCTCGAGCCCTACGGCATCCGCGAGATCGTGCAGTCCGGGGTCGTCGCGGTCGGACGCGGTCCGAAGTCGATCACGGCCACCCGTTAGCCTGAACACACCCTTATTTGCTGAGAGAGGTAACAACTGTGGCAGTCGAGATGTTCTACGACGACGACGCCGATCTGTCGATCATCCAGGGCCGCAAGGTCGCGGTGATCGGCTACGGCAGCCAGGGACACGCGCACTCGCTGAGCCTGCGCGACTCCGGTGTCGAGGTGCGCATCGGTCTGAAGGAAGGCTCGAAGTCGCGGGCCAAGGCGGAGGAGGCGGGCCTGGCGGTCGGCACCCCGGCCGAGGTCTCCGAGTGGGCGGACGTCATCATGCTGCTGGCGCCCGACACCGCGCAGGCGTCGATCTTCAAGGAGGACATCGCGCCGAACCTGAAGGACGGCGACGCGCTGTTCTTCGGCCACGGCCTGAACATCCACTTCGGTCTCATCGAGGCGCCGGAGTTCGTCACCGTCGCGATGGTCGCCCCGAAGGGCCCCGGCCATCTCGTGCGCCGCCAGTTCGTCGACGGCAAGGGCGTCCCCGCGCTCATCGCCGTCCACCAGGATCCCAAGGGCGAGGGCCAGGCGCTGGCGCTGTCCTATGCCAAGGGCATCGGCGGCACCCGGGCCGGCGTCATCAAGACCACCTTCAAGGAAGAGACCGAGACCGACCTGTTCGGTGAGCAGGCCGTCCTCTGCGGTGGCACCGAGGAACTGGTCAAGACCGGTTTCGACGTGATGGTCGAGGCCGGCTACGCCCCGGAGATGGCGTACTTCGAGGTGCTGCACGAGCTCAAGCTCATCGTCGACCTCATGTACGAGGGCGGCATCGCCCGCATGAACTACTCGGTGTCCGACACGGCCGAGTTCGGTGGCTACCTCTCCGGGCCGCGCGTCATCGACGCCGGCACGAAGGAGCGCATGAAGGAGATCCTGAAGGACATCCAGGACGGCACCTTCGTCAAGCGTCTCGTCGCCAACGTCGAGGGCGGCAACAAGGAGCTCGAGTCGCTGCGCAAGAAGAACGCCGAGCACGGCATCGAGGTCGTCGGCAAGCAGCTGCGCGACCTGATGAGCTGGGTGGACCGCCCGATCACCGAGACCGCCTGATCGGATCCCGCCGCTTCGACGGCCCGGCACCGCTGTGGTGCCGGGCCGTCGGCGTTCCAGGGTGGATAATGCGCTGATGTCCTGGGGCCTGGGAAAGCTGCCGGGGGTCGTCACGGCCCGCACCTACCGCCGGGAGTGGCTGCGCCCCGACATCACCGCCGGCCTGGCACTCACCGCGCTGCTCATCCCCGCGGGCATGGGCTACGCGACGGCCGCCGGGTTGCCCGCCTACGCCGGCCTGTACGCCACGATCGTCCCGCTGCTGGTGTACGCGCTGGTGGGTCCGTCGAAAGTGCTTGTGCTCGGGCCTGATTCGTCCCTCGCCCCGCTCATCGCCGCGGCGGTGCTCCCGCTCGCCGCGACGGGCGACCCGCAGGAGGCGCTCGCGCTCGCGGGGGTTCTGGCCCTGCTCGTGGGCGTGATCCTCGTCGTCGCCGGCTTCCTGCGCCTCGGTTTCGTCACCGAACTGCTGTCCAAGCCCATCAGGCTCGGCTATCTCAACGGCATCGCGCTGGTCGTCGTGGTCGGTCAGCTCCCGAAACTGCTCGGCTTCTCGATCGACGAGCCGGGCCTGCTCCAGGACACCGCCGCGATCGTCCGGGCGGTGGCCGCCGGCGACGTCGACCTCGTCGCGGCGACCGTCGGTGTGGCGTCCCTGGCGGTCATCGTGGCGTTCCGCCTCCTGCGGGCGCGCATCCCGGGTGTCCTGGTCGCCGTGGTCGGGGCGTCCGTGGTGTCCGCGCTGCTCGGCCTCACCGACGAGATCGTCATGGTCGGGGCGCTGCCGTCGGGACTGCCGACGCCCGATGTGGCAGCGGTGAGCTGGGGCGACGTGCTCGCACTGCTCGGCCCGGCGGCCGGCGTCGCGCTCATCGCGTTCGCCGACACCGGCGTGCTCTCGCGCACGTTCGCCGCCCGCCGCGGCGACGACGTGGACGGCAGCACCGAGATGAAGGCCATCGGCGCCGCCAACGTCGCGACCGGGCTGTTCAGCGGTTTCCCCATCTCGGCGAGCTCGTCGCGCACGCCCGTCGCCGAGCAGAACGGTGCCCGCACCCAGCTCGTCGGGGTGGTCGGCGCCGCCGCCGTGCTGCTGTTCGTGCTGCTCGCGCCCGGCGCGACCGCCTATCTGCCCGAGGCGACCCTCGCCGCGGTCGTCCTCGTCGCCGCCTCGGCACTCATCGACGTGCGCGGCGTGATCCGCATGTGGCGGATGAGCCGGATCGAGGCCGGTCTCGCGGCGGCGGCCTTCCTCGGAGTGGCGCTCGTCGGGGTGCTCGAGGGGATTCTCGTCGCCATCGGGCTCTCCTTCGTCGCCGTCGTGGGACACGCATGGTCGCCGTACCGCACCGAACTCGTCGAGCTCACCCGCGTCGCGGGTTTCCACGACATCAACCGCCATCCCGAGGGGCATCGGATCCCGGGCCTGCTGCTCGTGCGGTTCGACGCCCCGCTGTTCTTCGCCAACGGCTCGATCTTCGACGACTACGTCCGCTCGCTGGTCGCGAAATCGCCCGAGCCGGTCGAGTGGGTCGTGATCGCCGCGGAACCGATCACCGGCCTCGACACCACCGCCGTCGACGAACTCGTCGACCTGGACCGGTACCTGGCGGGCAAGGGCATCCACCTGGCCTTCGCCGCGATGAAGGGTCCGATCAAGGACCGGCTGGTGCGGTTCGGGCTGGGAGATCGGTTCACCCGGGACCGCTTCTATCCGACGGTCCGCACCGCCGTCGTCGCGTTCCGGCACCGGCGATCCACCGCGGGTCCCGGCCCCGCATAGCCGGGGCACGGCGTTCCGCCCTCGCGGTCCACTCGCGCCGGGCCGCGGCCTGGTGCAGGGTCCCGGCGAAACGGTGCCCGTGCGAACGGAACTCGTCGGTGGTCTGCGAGCGACGTTCCCCCGGGCGCAGGTTCGCCGGACCACAGGTGCCACCCGGACGGTCCCGCTCCGGACCCGGAATGCGGCTCGCGCCGGGACGGCGGCACCAGGTACAGGATCGGCCGGAGGGCCTTCCCGGCTCGGATTCGCCGGCGTTCGGGTCCGAACGGACCGCGGCCGTGGCGCCGCGGGCGTGGGTCGTTTCGTACCAGTAGGCAACCCATTCCGGGGCCGTGGCCCCGGGGCCACGGCCCGGGCACTAAACTGAGCCCGGTCACGGCTGCATTCGCGCACCTCGGGGTGCGGCGCCGTCGACGACCCGTCAGACAAACCAACCACAGGGGAGTTCGCACGTGAGCCAGAATGGCCGTCCCGTTGTCCTGATCGCCGACAAGCTGGCGCAGTCGACCGTCGATGCGCTCGGTGACGGTGTCGAGGTGCGCTGGGTCGACGGTCCGGACCGTCCCGCGCTGCTCGCGGCGGTGCCCGAGGCGGACGCCCTGCTGGTCCGTTCGGCGACCACGGTCGACGCCGAGGTCCTCGCCGCCGCCACGAGGCTGAAGATCGTCGGTCGCGCCGGCGTCGGCCTCGACAACGTCGACATCCCGGCCGCCACCGAGCGCGGTGTGATGGTCGTCAACGCTCCGACGTCCAACATCCATTCGGCCGCCGAGCACGCCGTGGCGCTGCTGATGGCCACGGCCCGGCAGATCCCCGCCGCCGACCGCACCCTGCGTGAGCGCACCTGGAAGCGTTCGAGCTTCAACGGCACCGAGATCCTGGGCAAGACCGTCGGCGTCGTCGGTCTGGGCCGGATCGGGCAGCTCTTCGCGCAGCGCCTCGCCGCCTTCGAGACCCACGTCATCGCCTACGACCCCTACCTGCCGCCGGCCCGTGCCGCCCAGCTCGGGATCGAACTGGTCGACATCGACGAGCTGATCGAGCGTGCCGACTTCATCTCCGTGCATCTGCCCAAGACCAAGGAGACGGCCGGCCTGATCAACGCCGAGCGGCTCGCGCGGGCCAAGGACGGCGTCATCATCGTCAACGCCGCCCGCGGTGGTCTCATCGACGAGGACGCCCTCCACGACGCCCTCGTCTCCGGCAAGGTTCGCGCCGCCGGCCTCGACGTCTTCCACTCCGAACCCTGCACGGACTCGAAGCTGTTCGACCTCGACAACACCGTCGTCACCCCGCACCTCGGCGCCTCCACGACCGAGGCCCAGGACCGCGCCGGAACCGACGTCGCCAAGAGCGTGCTGCTGGCCCTGGCCGGTGAGTTCGTCCCGGACGCCGTGAACGTCTCCGGCGGCCCGGTCGGCGAGGAGGTCGCACCGTGGCTCGAGCTCGTGCGCAAGCTCGGCCTGATCGCCGGCACCCTCTCGCCGGAGGCGGTGCAGAACGTGCAGGTCGTCGCCAGCGGCGAACTCTCCGCGGAGAACGTCGAGATCCTCGGCCTCGCCGCGCTGCGCGGCCTGTTCTCCGCCAGCAGCGACGAGCCGGTCACCTTCGTCAACGCCCCGGCCCTCGCCGAGCAGCGCGGCGTGAGTGTCGAGGTCGACAAGCACAGCGAGGCCTCCACCCACCGCAGCGCGGTGGAGGTCCGCGCCGTGGCCGCCGACGGTCTCGTCACCACCGTCACCGGTGCGCTGACCGGCCTGCAGCAGATCGAGAAGATCGTCAACATCAACGGCCGCAGCTTCGACCTGCGCGCCGAGGGCCACAACCTCGTCGTCCACTACGAGGATCGCCCGGGTGTGCTCGGTGTCCTCGGCACGGTCCTCGGCAACGCCGGGATCGACATCCAGGCGGCGGCACTGAGCCAGGACGTCGAGGGCCCCGGCGCCACGGTGATCCTGCGGGTCGACCGGGTCGTCGGCGACACCGAGGTCGCGCAGATCGTGGAGCGGCTCGACGCCCGCGTCGCGCAGGTCGACCTGTCCTGAACCACCCCCCGCTGTATCCGATGGCCGCGATCGTCGAGCACGGTCGCGGCCGTCGTCGCGAAGAGGAAGAGAGTGTGCCCATGAAGCTTGCGGTCATCCCCGGTGACGGCATCGGTGTCGAGGTCACGGCCGAGGCCCTCAAGGTGCTCAGGACGCTGGTCCCCGATCTCGAGACCACCGAGTACGACCTCGGTGCCCGGCGGTACAACGCCACCGGGGAACTGCTCCCGGACGCCGACCTGGCGGCGATCCGCGCGCACGACGCGATCCTGCTCGGCGCCATCGGCGACCCGTCCGTCACCCCGGGCGTGCTCGAGCGGGGCCTGCTGCTGAACATGCGGTTCGCGCTCGATCACCACGTCAACCTGCGGCCGTCGCGGCTGTACCCGGGGGCGAAGTCCCCGCTCGCGGCGCAGCCGGAGATCGACTTCGTCGTGGTGCGGGAGGGCACCGAGGGCCCCTACACCGGCAACGGCGGCGCCATCCGCGTCGGCACCCCCCACGAGATCGCCACCGAGGTCTCGGTCAACACCTGGTTCGGTGCCGAGCGCGTCGTGCGTTACGCCTTCGAGCTCGCGCAGAGCCGGCGCAAGCACCTCACCCTGATCCACAAGACCAACGTGCTCTCCAACGCCGGTGCCATCTGGACGCGTGCGGTCGAGACGGTGGGCGCGGAGTACCCGGAGGTCGAGACGGCCTACTGCCACATCGACGCCGCCACCATCTACATGGTCGACGACCCGGGCCGGTTCGACGTGATCGTGACCGACAACCTGTTCGGCGACATCATCACCGATCTCGCCGGTGCGGTCACCGGGGGCATCGGCCTGGCGGCCAGCGGCAACATCGATGCCTCCGGCACCAACCCGTCGATGTTCGAACCGGTCCACGGCAGCGCCCCGGACATCGCGGGCAAGGGCATCGCCGACCCGACCGCGGCGATCCTGTCGGTCGCCCTGCTGCTGCGCCACCTCGGCCGGGCGGACGAGGCGGCCCGGGTCGAGCGTGCGGTCGAGGCGGACCTCGCCGCCCGCGGCACGGGCCCGATCGTGACCACGGAGGTCGGCGACCGCATCGCGGCCGCCCTCTGATCCGGTCTCGGTGCGGCCTCCCGGTGTCCGGGAGGCCGCACCGGCTCATTTGCGGGGGACCAGGGGCACCGCGGCGGCCGGGATCAGCGCGGCGAGCGCGAACGCCGCGGGAAAGCCGGCCAGTGCGATGAGCCCGCCGAACGCGGGGCCCACGCACGCCGCCGCGACGAACTGGCCGGTGTTCTGGATGCCGAGCGCGCGGCCACCCCAGAACGGTCCCGCGATCTCGGCGACGGCGGTGAAGGCCAGCCCGTTCGGGGCCACCGTCGTCACCGATGCCACGATCAGCAGCGCGACGGCGACGGCCGAGTCGGTGAGCGCGGCGGCCGCGAGCGCTGCCATGGACAGCACAACCGAGAGCGCAACGAGCCGCAGCGGCCGCAGGCGGCTGCCGACCCGGTCGGACCACCCGCCGGCGGCGACGCGACCGAGCGCACCGAGGAACTGCGCGGCGGTGATGACCAGGCCCGCGGCGGACTCGGTCCAGCCGCGCTCGGAGATCAGCCACACCAGCGCGTAGGTCCACACCACGTACTGGGGCACCACCAGCAGCACCGACGCGGCGTGGATCCGTTGCAGCGACCGCCCGGCACGGTAGGGGTTGTCGAGCAGGCCGAGCTCTGCGGCCCGGCCGCGTTCCGGCCGCGGTGGGTCGACGATGCCGACCGCGCACGCCACCGCGGCGACGGCACACACCGAGGCGGAGAAGGCCAGGGCCGAGCCGATTCCGTGGTCGCGCGCGAGCGGCGGAATGGTCAACGCGGCGACGGCGACGCCGAGCGGCAGCGACATCTGCCGGATCCCCATGGCGAGACCACGCTGGTGCGGCGGGAACCAGCCGACGACGACGCGACCGCTCGCGGCGTTGGCGCTCGCCGCGGCGGCACCGCCGAGAGCGAGCATGAGCGCGAGCATCGGCAGGGTCCCGCTGGCGGCGGCTGCGGCCGTGGCCGCCGCAGCCAGTGCGAGCCCTGCGGCCAGGACCCGCCGCTCGCCGAACCGGTCGGCCAGGGCACCCCACGCGACGAGGCTGAACACGACCCCGAATATCGGCGCGGCCGAAAGTGTTCCGGCCTGGGCGAGCGTGAGTCCGCGATCCTCGTGGAGCGCGGGGATGAGGAAGGCAGCGCCGTTGACGAGGACCGCCTGGGCCGCCTGCGCGAACACGCCGAGCGCCAGGATGACCCAGCGCCGCGCGCCGATGTCCCGAACCGTCATGTGATCTCACTATCTGAAACAAAATTCCCGTATTGTGAACTTCCCGGTGGCAGCCTATACCTGCGTCCCGTGGTCCGCAGGGCCGCCAGCGGCGACACGGATAGACTCCCCGGCATGCGCCTTGGTCGAATTGCCAGCCCGGACGGTGTCGCCTTCGTCAGCATCGAGGGAGAGGGGGACGCCGCGACGGCGAAGGAGATCGCCGAACACCCCTTCGGCACCCCGACCTTCACCGGCCGCAGCTGGCCGCTCGCCGACGTCCGGCTGCTCGCGCCGATCCTGGCGAGCAAGGTGGTCTGCGTCGGCCGCAACTACGCCGCCCATGCGGCCGAATCCGGGAACGAGGTTCCCGACGAGCCGGTGATCTTCCTCAAGCCGAACACCTCCATCGTCGGCCCGGGGGCGCCGATCGTGCTCCCGCCGAGCAGCGGCCTCGTCCACCACGAGGCGGAGCTCGCCGTCGTCATCGGCCGTCCCTGCAAGGACGTTCCGGCCGCGAAGGCCCTCGACGTCGTCCTCGGCTACACCGTCGCCAACGACGTCTCCGCGCGCGACCATCAGCAGCAGGACGGGCAGTGGACGCGGGCCAAGGGGCACGACACGTTCTGTCCCCTCGGCCCGTGGATCGAGACGAACATCGATCCCTCGGATCTCGAGATCTCCGCGGAGGTCGACGGGCAGACGCGCCAGCGCAGCCGAACGTCGTTGATGGTGCACGACATTCCGAAGCTGATCGAGTGGATCTCGGCGGTGATGACGCTGCTGCCGGGCGACGTGATCCTCACCGGGACCCCGGAGGGGGTCGGGCCGATCGTCGACGGCAACACCGTCTCGATCACCGTCGAGGGCATCGGCACGCTGACGAATCCGGTGACCGCCAAGCGCAGGTAGCAGGCGGACCGCGGCTTCGCGGCCGGCACGCCCGGGACTAGCCTGGAGGGGACTTTTCGATCCCTCGACCCGAGTGAGCCATGACCAACAGCGAAGTACGCGTTCGTTTCTGTCCGTCCCCGACCGGAACCCCGCACGTGGGCCTCGTGCGCACCGCCCTGTTCAACTGGGCTTTCGCCCGTCACCACGGCGGCACCTTCGTGTTCCGCATCGAGGACACCGACGCCGCCCGCGACACCGAGGAGTCGTACCAGGCGATCCTCGACGCGCTCCGGTGGCTCGGCCTCGACTGGGACGAGGGTCCCGAGGTGGGCGGCCCGTACGAGCCGTACCGGCAGTCGCAGCGCCGCGACCTGCATCTCGACGTCGTCGCCAGGCTGCTCGAGGCGGGCGAGGCGTACGAGTCGTTCTCCACGCCCGAGGAGGTCGAGGCGCGCCACCGCGCGGCCGGCCGCGACCCGAAGCTCGGCTACGACAACCACGACCGCGATCTGACCGCGGAGCAGCGGCAGGCGTACCGCGACGAGGGGCGCAAGCCCGTGGTGCGGCTGCGCATGCCCGATCACGACCTGACGTGGAACGACCTGGTGCGCGGCGAGACCACGTTCAAGGCCGGCACCGTGCCCGATTTCGCCCTCACCCGCGGCAACGGCATCCCGCTGTACACGCTCGTAAATCCCGTCGACGATGCCCTGATGCGGATCACCCACGTGCTGCGCGGCGAGGATCTGCTCTCGTCGACCCCGCGCCAGCTCGCGCTCTACGAGGCGCTGCAGCGCATCGGCGTGACCGATTTCACGCCCGAGTTCGGCCACCTGCCGTTCGTGATGGGGCAGGGCAACAAGAAGCTCTCCAAGCGCGACCCCGAGTCCAACCTGTTCATCCACCGCGACCGTGGCTTCATCGCCGAGGGACTGCTCAACTACCTCGCGCTCCTCGGCTGGGGCCTGGCCGACGACCGTGACGTCTTCTCGCTCGACGAGATGGTCGCCGCCTTCGACATCGCCAAGGTCAACTCGAATCCGGCCCGGTTCGACCAGAAGAAGGCCGACGCCATCAACGCCGAGCACATCCGCATGCTCGAACCGGCCGACTTCGCGGCCCGGCTGAAGACATTCCTCGTGGAGCACGGGCACATCACCGATGACGTCGACGACGCCCGGTTCGCGGTGGCGGCCGAGCTGGTCCAGACCCGCATCGTGGTGCTCTCGGACGCGTGGGACCTGCTGAAGTTCCTCTACGTGGCCGAGGCCGACTTCACGCTCGACGAGGCGGCCGCGGCCAAGAACCTCGGCCCCGACGCCGCGCCCGTGCTGGACGCGACGATCGCCGCGGCCGACGGTGTGGCCGAGTGGAGCGCGGCGGCCCTCGAAGAGGCCCTCAAGGCCGCGCTGATCGACGAGCTCGGCCTCAAGCCCCGCAAGGCCTTCGCGCCGGTGCGCGTGGCGCTCACGGGCTCGCACATCAGCCCGCCCCTGTACGAGTCGATGGAACTGCTCGGCCGGGACGTCTCGCTCACGCGCCTGCGTGCCGCCCGGGCCCGCATCGCCTGAGCGGTGCCGGGCCGGCCGCGGCGCCCCCGCGGTCGGCCCGACACCGCGCAGGTTGTGGATTTACCCGCTCTGACCTGGCGATTTGTTATTGGGGGCACCCATGGTGCTAACCTTCTTCTCGGTTCGGAACGGAGGCCGCAGCGCCGCGAGGCAGGTCTTCGGAACAAGCCATTGGGGTATGGTGTAATTGGCAACACAGCTGATTCTGGTTCAGCCATTCTAGGTTCGAGTCCTGGTACCCCAGCGTCTGCCCGGTGATTTTGTCACCGAGCCTCGGCCGGTTAAGCTGGCTGAGCTTCCCGCCGCAGGGTGGGAGGAGCAACAGAGAAGAAAGTTCCTGGCCCCGTCGTCTAGCGGCCTAGGACGCCGCCCTCTCAAGGCGGTAGCGCGGGTTCAAATCCCGTCGGGGCTACCACGCGAAGGTCCCTCCGATCCACGGATCGCAGGGACCTTCGCTGTTTGTGCTCGTCATCCGCTCTTGCGCCGGAAATTGCGGCGGTGGTCGGCGCTGCCGTGCGGCGCCTGCGCCTTGGCCCTCCCGTCGAGATGGTCCGAGCCGCGACGGGCGTGCTGATTCTTGCGCTCGAGGGCTGCGCGGAACTGCTCCGCGATCCGGTCCCCGCTCGGGTCGTTCATCGCTGTCTCCCTTCCCTCACCCGGAGCTCGGTCCGGGACATCCCGGAATCTAACTTGGCAACCCGGCGTCTGTCGCCCGGTTTTCCAGGGCCTCGAACAGGTACGGTGCCGTGCTGCCGCCGATCGGCATCGCCGGCATCCCGAGCTTGCGGTGGTCCCAGGACCGGGTCCGGTCCGCGACGACCCGCACCGCGACGCGCTTGTGCATCATCTGCTCGACCGCGGGCCGCAACTCCGCGGTGTAGGGACCGGTGTAGCGTTCCCACACGCTGCGGCACACCTCGAACAGCACCTCTCGATCCTCGACCACCTCGGCATGCCCCTCGAGCGAGACGCCGCGCAGGGTGTCGTAGGTGTGGCCGTCCTCGACCAGGGCGCTGATCCGGTTGTCGCGCCGCAGATTGACCGCCTTCTGCGATTTCAGCTTCGTCTCGAACCAGATCTCGCCGTCCAGCACCGCGTACCACATCGCGACGAGGTGCGGGAGGCCGCCGGGGCCGATCGTCGCCATCGTCGCGACGCGGCTGCGTTCGAGAAAGTCGCCGATCTCGGCGTCGGTCATCGTGATCTGTGTGCGCTGGTTGGTTCCCATCCGTGCACTGTCGCACAGGAGCCGGCGGGTGGACGGGCTACTGCAGTCGCTTCTGCAGCGCGTCGGCGGCCGCCAGCAGGTCCGCGGCCCAGCGCGCCCCGGGCCGGCGGCCCATGCGGTCGACGGGTCCCGAGACGGAGATCGCGGCCACGACGGCCCCGGATGCATCGCGCACGGGGGCGGCCACCGAGGCGACCCCGGGTTCGCGTTCGGCGACGCTCTGCGCCCAGCCCCGGCGCCGGACTTCGGCGAGGACCCGCTCGCCGAATGCGGCCTCCGGCAGGATCGCCCGCTGCGTCGCGGCGTCGGCCCAGGCGAGCAGGACCCTGGCTCCGGACCCGGCGGTCATCGGCAGCCGGGCCCCCACGAGGACGGTGTCGCGCAGGCCCGTCGGGGGTTCGAGGGCCGCGACGCACACCCGGTGGGTGCCCTCCCGTCGATACAACTGCACGCTCTCGCCGGTGATCTCGCGCAGGCGCGGCAGCACGAGCGAGGCGGCGTCGACGAGTGCGTCGCCCGCGCCTGCCGACAGTTCGGCCAGACCGGGACCCGGCCGCCACTGGCCGTCACCGTCGCGGGCGAGCAGCCGGTGCACCTCGAGCCCGACCGCGAGCCGGTGGGCGGTGGCGCGGGGAAGTCCGGTGCGGGCGCACAGTTCGGTGAGAGTGCAGGGCTGCTCCGCCACTGCATGGAGGACGGCCATCGCTTTGTCCAGCACTCCGATCCCGCTATGCTGTCTCATAGGTCGATACCTCCGTCTCGCATAATGGGAAGCATAACCCACGCGGAACCGGGCGGGGACGACAGCATTCGCGGCCCGGGACAGCCCCGAGAACGGGATCCGCGTTCGTCACGTACGACAGGTGGAGAAGATGGCTGGAAAGACTCTGGCGGAGAAGGTGTGGGACCAGCACGTGGTCGTGCGCGGTACGGGAGAGGGCGCGGCGCGACAGCCGGACCTGATCTACATCGATCTGCATCTCGTGCACGAGGTCACGAGCCCGCAGGCGTTCGACGGTCTGCGGTTGGCGGATCGGCCCGTGCGGCGGCCGGACCTCACCATCGCGACCGAGGACCACAACGTGCCCACGGTCGACATCGACAAGCCCATCGCCGACCCCGTCTCGCGCACCCAGGTCGAGACGCTGCGCCGCAACTGCGAGGAGTTCGGCATCCGGCTGCATCCGATGGGTGACGTCGAACAGGGCATCGTCCACGTCGTCGGACCGCAGCTCGGCCTGACGCAGCCGGGCATGACGGTGGTGTGCGGCGACAGCCACACCTCCACCCACGGCGCCTTCGGTGCCCTGGCGATGGGCATCGGCACGAGCGAGGTCGAGCACGTGCTGGCAACTCAGACACTGTCGCTGCGCCCGTTCAAGACCATGGCGATCACCGTCGACGGCGCACTGCCGCCCGGCGTCACGAGCAAGGATCTGATCCTCGCCGTCATCGCCCGGATCGGCACCGGCGGCGGCCAGGGCTACGTGCTCGAGTACCGCGGCGAGGCGATCCGGAAGCTGTCGATGGAAGCACGGATGACCATCTGCAACATGTCCATCGAGGCGGGCGCCCGGGCCGGGATGATCGCGCCCGACGAGATCACCTACGAGTTCCTGAAGGGCCGCCCGCACGCCCCCCAGGGCGCGGACTGGGACGCCGCGGTGGCCGCGTGGGAGCAGTTGAAGACCGACGAGGACGCGGTTTTCGACGCCGAGGTCCACATCGACGGCTCGTCCCTGACGCCCTTCGTCACGTGGGGCACCAACCCCGGCCAGGGCGCGCCCCTCGGCGCGTCGGTGCCCGACCCGGAGGCGATGGCGGACGAGGGTGAGCGCCTCGCGGCCGAGAAGGCGCTGCGGTACATGGGACTCGAGCCGGGAACCCCGCTGCGTGAGGTGCCGGTCGACACCGTCTTCGTCGGCTCGTGCACCAACGGCCGGATCGAGGATCTGCGCGCCGTTGCGGAAGTTCTCCAGGGCCGCAAGGTCGCCGACGGCGTTCGTATGCTCGTCGTGCCCGGATCGATGCGCGTTCGTGCCCAAGCCGAAGCCGAAGGTCTCGGTGAGGTCTTCACGGCCGCGGGCGCGGAATGGCGCCAGGCCGGCTGCTCGATGTGTCTGGGCATGAATCCGGATCAGCTGGCGCCGGGCGAGCGCTGTGCATCGACCTCGAACCGGAACTTCGAAGGCCGCCAGGGCAAGGGCGGACGCACCCACCTCGTCTCGCCTGAGGTCGCCGCGGCGACCGCGGTGCGCGGCACTCTCTCCGCTCCGGCGGATCTGGACTAGGTCACGGGACCGAAGGAGAATCTCGATGGAAGCCTTCACCACTCACAAGGGCATCGGCGTTCCGCTGCGCCGGTCGAACGTCGACACCGACCAGATCATCCCCGCGGTGTATCTGAAGCGGGTCACTCGAAGCGGATTCGAGGACGGGCTGTTTGCCGCCTGGCGCACGGATCCGGCCTTCGTACTGAACACTCCGCCGTTCGACCGGGGCAGTGTCCTCGTGGCCGGGCCGGATTTCGGTACCGGGTCCTCCCGCGAGCACGCCGTGTGGGCGCTGTCCGATTACGGTTTCCGCGTCGTGATCTCGTCCCGCTTCGCCGACATCTTCCGGGGCAACTCCGGAAAGGCCGGACTGCTGGCCGCTCAGGTCGAGCAGCCGGACGTCGAATTGCTCTGGAAACTCATCGAACAACAGCCGGGACTGGAGCTGGAGGTCGACCTCAAGCATCGCACCGTGACCGCCGGAACCACCGTGGTGCCGTTCAGCATTGACGACTACACCCGGTGGCGTCTGCTGGAGGGTCTCGACGACATCGGGCTCACGTTACGGCAGGTAGAGGCGATTTCCGAGTTCGAAAACGCAAGGCCGTCTTGGAAACCGCGGACCCTCCCGGCGCCCTGATCCGGCCCCGAATCGGGCCTGAGCGGGCCGGATCCGACGACACGTTCGGATCCGGCCCGCCTGTAATTTGCATGAGAATTGGCGTGGCACATAGACTCTTGCCCGTTTGCGGGTCTACCGTGGACTCGAGTCGGTCTGACGGTGGACCGTTATGTGCGGAGGAATGCAATGAACAAGGCAGAGCTGATCGATGTTCTGACCGAAAAACTCGGTTCGGACAGGCGCACTGCAACGGCGGCCGTGGAGCACATGGTCGACGCGATCGTGCGCGCAGTGCACTCGGGTAAGAGCGTCACCATCACCGGCTTCGGCGTCTTCGAGCAGCGCCGCCGCGCGGCGCGGGTCGCGCGCAACCCGCGCACGGGTGAGACCGTGAAGGTCAAGCCGACGTCGGTGCCGGCGTTCCGCCCCGGCGCGCAGTTCAAGGCGGTCATCGCCGGCAGCCAGAAGCTCCCCGCGACCGGTCCGGCCGTCAAGCGGGGCGCGGCTGCCGCGGCGAAGAAGACAGCGGCCGCCAAGAAGACCGCGGCCAAGAAGACCGCGGCGGCGAAGAAGACTGCCGCCAAGGCAGCTCCGGCGAAGAAGGCGACCACGGCGGCCAAGGCTCCGGCCAAGACCACCGCGGCGAAGAAGACCACGGCGGCCAAGGCTCCGGCCAAGACCACCGCGGCCAAGAAGACCACCGCGGCGAAGAAGACCACCGCGGCCAAGGCTCCGGCCAAGACCACCGCGGCCAAGAAGACCACCGCGGCGAAGAAGACCACCGCGGCCAAGGCTCCGGCCAAGACCACCGCGGCCAAGAAGACCACCGCGGCGAAGAAGACCACCGCGGCCAAGGCTCCGGCCAAGAAGACCACCGCGGCCAAGAAGGCGCCGGCCCGGAAGGCTGCCGCCAAGAAGTAGGGCTGCTGGGAGTAGGGCTGCCGAGAACTAGGGCTGCCAACCGGATACCGTCCGTTCGGCGGCCATCGGGGGGAACCTCGATGGCCGCCGAAGCGCGTTCAGGCGGGCCCGGCGGGCAGCGGGCTGTCGATGTGGTCCACCGCGACGAGCCGGTCGCCGGCGAGCGACAGCACCCACGTGCTCCCCTTGCGGTTACGCGTGTTCGGCGCGGTGATCCCGTCGTGCTCGGCCCACCATTGCACAAGGTCCGGGATCACCTTGCCCTGGCTGCAGATCACCGGCACCCCGCCGCGCTGGGCGAGGTCGAGCACCCGCTTGCGCCCGAGTTGCGGGTCGGCGCTGTACTCCTCCTCCGTGAGGGAGGGTTCGACGGCAACGTCGATCCCGAGCCGGTCCGCGAGCGGTTGCACCGTCTGCACGCAGCGTGCCCGGTCCGCGGCGACCACGCTGTCGGCGCCGAACGCGAGCAGTTGCGGAACGAGGGCCTGGGCCTGGGCACGGCCCGCCGCGTCGAGCGGCCGGTCCCGATCGTCGCCCCGGTGATTCCTGCGGCTGCCGGCCTTGGCATGCCGCACGATCAGCACCGTCGCCGTGTCCGGCGGCAGGGCCTGGAAGCGGCGCAGCACCGTGTGGTCCATCGGGTACGACAGGGCCGCGAAGGCGTCGTCGGGTGCGAGCCAGCGCAGCTCGTCGACCTCGTCGTTGGGGGTGAACTCCCCGCTGCATTTCTCGGCGGCCCAGTAGTCCACCCGCTTGAGCTTGCGGTGACCCGGCACCGGGTAGGTGACCTTGCCGAGATACCGGCCGAGACGCGCCGAAATCCCGGTCTCCTCCTCGATCTCGCGCAGGGCGGCGACGATCGGGGTCTCGCCGGGATCGAGCTTGCCCTTGGGGAAGGACCAGTCGTCGTAACGCGGCCGGTGCACGACCGCCACGTCGAAACGGTTCCGGTCGGTCGGATTCCGTCGCCAGAGGACAGCCCCGGCGGCGAAGATGTTGGCTCGCATTGCGTTGTCGGAAACGGGGGACACCGACATCCTTCCGATCAGGAGCTACGGCTACGCATGAGCTCTTCTTGATGGTCACGGGCCGCGGTTCCGGGAGCCGGCGACGCGAGCCAGGTTCCGTCGGCCCGCAACGTCCAGCACCGGGTGGCCGGGTCGAGCGCCGACTCGAAGATCGAGTCGAGTTGCGCCGCCAGCCGGGGATCCTTCACCTGTGCCATCACCTCCACCCGGCGATCGAGGTTGCGATGCATCATGTCGGCGCTGCCGATCCAGATCTCGTCGGCTGCCCGGAAATGCAGGACGCGCGAGTGCTCCAGGAACCGCCCGAGGATGGACCGCACCGTGATGTTCTCGCTCAGTCCGGGTACTCCGGGCTTGAGCGCGCAGATGCCGCGCACGACGATCTCCACCGGCACCCCCGCGCAGGAGGCGCGGTACAGCGCGTCGATGACCTGCTCGTCGACCAGCGCATTGGCCTTCAGGCGGATCCGGGCGTCGCGACCGGCCGCGTGGTGCTCGATCTCGGCGTCGATCCGTTCGATGATGCCCGCTCGCACGCCGTGCGGGGCCACGAGCAGGTTGCGGTACTTCGCCATCCGCGAGTAACCGGTGAGCGTGTTGAACAGATCGGTCAGGTCCGCGCCGATCTCCGGGGCGGCGGTGAGCAGGCCGACGTCCTCGTAGAGCCGGGCGGTCTTCGGGTTGTAGTTGCCGGTACCGATGTGGCAGTAGCGGCGGATGAGCGAGCCCTCCCGGCGGACCACGAGGCACGTCTTGCAGTGGGTCTTGAGCCCCACCAGGCCGTACACCACGTGCACGCCGGCCTGTTCGAGCTTGCGGGCCCACTTGATGTTCGCCTGCTCGTCGAAGCGGGCCTTGATCTCCACCAGCGCCACCACCTGCTTGCCGGCCTCCGCCGCGGCGATCAGTGCGTTGACGATGGGGGAGTCGCCGGAGGTGCGGTAGAGGGTCTGCTTGATCGCGAGCACCTGGCTGTCGGCTGCGGCCTGTTCGATGAACCGTTGCACGCTGGTGGAGAAGGAGTCGTAGGGGTGGTGCACCAGCACGTCGCCCTCGCGCAGCGTCGAGAACACGCTCTTGGGGGTCTCGCGTTCGCCGAACGCGGGGTGCGTGGCCGGCACGAACGGCCGGTCCTTCAGGTCGGGGCGGTCCACGCCGTGCACCTGCCACAGGCTCG
Organism: Rhodococcus sp. M8; assembly: GCF_015654185.1. Lineage (NCBI taxonomy): Bacteria > Bacillati > Actinomycetota > Actinomycetes > Mycobacteriales > Nocardiaceae > Rhodococcus > Rhodococcus sp. M8. The sequence continues at coordinate 1,343,373 of NZ_CP064065.1, read as the reverse complement.
ACAGGTCCAGCAGTCCCGGCAGCTGCACCACGTCGGCGGGATCGACGTCGAGCTCGCGCAGCAGCAGTTCGAGCATGTGCTCGGTCATGTCGTCGGCGACCTCGAGACGCACGGGAGAACCGAAGCGGCGACGGGCGAGTTCCCGCTCGAGCGCCTGGAGGAGATCCTCGTCGCGGTCCTCCTCGACCTCGAAGTCGGCGTTGCGCGTGACCCGGAAGGCGTGGTGCTCGACGATTTCCATGCCGGGGAACAGCACGTCGAGATGCGCCGCGATGAGTTCCTCGAGAGGCAGGAACGCGTCGATCTCGTCCGGGGAGCCTTCCCGGCGGACCCGGACGAAGCGATCGACGTTGTCCGGCACCTTCACCCGCGCGAAGTGCTCCCCGGCGGACTCCAGATCCTTCACGGTGACAGCGAGGTTGAGGCTCAGCCCGCTGATGTACGGGAACGGGTGTGCCGGATCGACCGCGAGGGGCGTCAGTACCGGGAACACCTGCTCGACGAAGTACGCGGTCAGGCGCTGTTTTTCGTCGTCGGTCAGATCCTCCCAGTCGATGATGGAAATGCCTTCGGCGGTCAGGGCGGGCAGGACCGAATCGAGGAAGACGAGAGCGTGCCGGCGCGCGATCTCCTGGGTGCTGCGCGCGATGAGCGCGAGTTGCGCTCGTGGCGACAGCCCGTCGGCGGAGCGGACCGACAGGCCGGTTTCGGCACGGCGCTTGAGGCCGGCGACGCGCACCATGTAGAACTCGTCGAGGTTCGAGGCGAAGATCGCAAGGAACTTGGCGCGTTCGAGGAGCGGCAGAGACGTGTCCTCGGCCAGCGCGAGCACTCGCGCGTTGAAGTCGAGCCAGCTCAGTTCCCGGTTGAGGTAGCGGTCCAGCGGCAAGCCGTCGGCGACCGCCTGCAGCATCGTGGCTGCGGGCGGGGCACTCGGTGCCGAGGCCGAACGGGTGGCGGTGGTGCCGTCGAGTCCGGCTCCGCCGTCGCCGGATGCCCCGGCGAACCCGGGGGGTTCGGTGTCGATGCGCTGGTCCGTGGAATCGCCGTGTTTCACACGTCGATCATCCCTCAGTTTCGGAACGGCGGACAATCCGTCGACGTACGTCAACCGAAGTCGGGATGACGAACGGGCATCGGCCATCCGATCCGCCCCAGAGCCGAGGCCGTCGCGGGCCCCACGCCCTGCGCAGTGGCGGCCTCGAGATCGGCGACGGTGTCCACGTCGAGCCGCAGTCCCGGCCAGTCCCCGGCCAGGGGGTGGGCTCCCGCCCGCACGTGACGGTGCGCCGAGTCCGGACCGAACAGCGGGTGCAGCGGTTCGGTCGTGCAGTGCAGCAGCGCCGAGGTGCCGGTGCCGGTGTGGTCCACGACGACCGCCCGGCCGACCTCGCGCGCCGCGGTCAGGGCCGCGGACAGTTCGGCGGGCCGCAGGGCCGGCAGGTCCGCGTGCAGCGCGACCAGATCCACGCCGGGCTCGCGGGACCGCACCCGCCGGGCCGCGGCGGCGAGCGCCGCATTCAGCGGATCGACGGCGGTGCCGGCCGTGTCGACGGCGGGGGATCGGCGAGCGTGTGCGCCCCCGCGCGGAGAGCCAGCGCGGCGACATCGGCGTCGGTGGTGATCACGGTGACGGCGAGCCCCTCGACCGCCAGCGCCGCGTGGAGGGTGTCGTCGAGCATCGCGAGCACCAGGGCAGCTCGGGTGCCGGGGTCGAGGACGTGCGCCAGCCGCGACTTCGCCAGGCCGAGGGCCTTGACGGGAATCAGCGCGTGCGCGGCGGTCATGGTCGTCGATTCTGCCAGTCGGCGACGAGGACGGTCGCGGGCGCGGCGGTGGGCGATACTGGAGCGGTCGCGGCGGTGGTCTGCGGACGGGATCGGACACGAGTAAGGGGACTGCGTGAGCAAGGCTGCGGTGTTGGGTGCGGGGTCGTGGGGGACGGCCTTCGCGAAGGTACTGGCGGAGGCCGGAACGGACGTGACGATCTGGGCGCGGCGCGCGGAGGTGGCCGAGGCGATCGCCGCCCGGCACGAGAACCCGGACTATCTGCCGGGCGTCGAGTTGCCCTCGACGTTGCGCGCCACCGCGGATCACCGCGTCGCACTCGACGGAGTGGACTTCCTCGTCCTCGCGGTGCCGTCGCAGACGCTGCGCGCGAATCTCGGGGCGTGGCGCGACGACATCGGTTCCGACGCGACCCTGCTGAGCCTGGCGAAAGGCATCGAGGGCGGCACCCTCATGCGGATGAGTCAGGTGATCGCCCAGGTGACCGGCGCCGAACACGACCGCATCGCGGTGTTGTCCGGGCCGAACCTCGCCCGCGAGATCGCCGATCGGCAGCCTGCCGCCACGGTGATCGCGTGTTCCGACTCCACTCGGGCGCTCGAGATTCAAAGGGCATGTGCAACAGGGTATTTCAGGCCATACACGAACACCGACGTGATCGGCTGCGAGATCGGCGGCGCGTGCAAGAACGTCATCGCGCTCGCGTGCGGCATGGCGGCCGGTGTCGGCCTCGGCGACAACACGATCGCCTCCATCATCACCCGTGGGCTGGCCGAGATCACCCGGCTGGGAACTGCGCTCGGTGCCAAGCCGACCACCCTGGCCGGGCTGGCGGGTGTCGGCGACCTCGTGGCCACGTGCACCTCGCCGCTGTCGCGTAACCGTTCGTTCGGGGAGCGACTGGGCAGGGGAGGGACGCTCGAAAGCGCCCAGGAGGCCACGCACGGCCAGGTGGCCGAGGGGGTCAAGTCGTGCACCTCCGTCCGGGCGCTGGCGGCCAGTTACGACGTGGAGATGCCGCTCACCGACGCCGTGCACCGCGTGTGCTACGAGGGCATGTCGGTGCCCGAGGCGATCGGGCTGCTGCTCGGCCGCCGGATCAAGCCGGAGTGAGACCGTGCCGGGTGACTCCACACGCTGCGTGAAAGCGGTTGCCGCCGAACATATTCCAGGGGCTCCGCTGCAACCCGGTCCGGTCCTCGCCGCCCCCTACCAGCTCGGCGCGGAGGGCACGGAGGCCGACACCTACGCCCGCGCCTCGAATCCCGGTTGGCGTGCCCTCGAATCCGCGCTGGCCGCGCTCGAGGGCGCGGCCGCGGCCCGGGTCGTCGGGTCCGGGATGTCCGCGGTCACCGTCGCGCTGCGGGCGCTGACCCGTCGCGGCGGCACCGTCGTCGTCCCCGCCGACGGGTACTACCAGGTGCGCGAATACGCGCGGGAACGCCTCGAGCCCCTCGGGATCACGGTCTACGAACTCACCGCCGCCCAGTTCGGCGACGGCAGTCTCCGCGCTGTCCTCGCCGGCGCCGGCGAGGGCGCGCTCGTGCTGGCCGAGACCCCGTCGAACCCGGGACTGGACGTCGTCGACCTGCGCGCCACCGCGGCGCTGTGCCGGACGGCCGGCGCCCTGCTGCTGGTGGACAACACCACCGCCACCCCGCTGGGGCAGCAGCCGCTCGCGCTGGGCGCGGACATCGTCGTCGCCAGCGGCACGAAATCGCTCAGCGGGCACAGCGATCTGCTGATGGGGTACCTCGCTGTCGCCGACGATGCACTCGTGCCGGCCCTCGACCGGGAGCGCCTGCTCTCCGGGACCGTCCTCGGCCCGTTCGAGACGTGGCTGGCGCACCGCAGCCTGGGCACCGCCGGGCTGCGCTTCGACCGGCAGTGCGCCAACGCGCTGGCCGCGGCGTCGATGCTGCGCGAGCATCCCGCCGTGCGCGGCGTCCGCTACCCCGGTCTGGGCGACGATCCCGCCCACCCCGTCGCCGCGGCACAGATGCGCCGGTTCGGGCCGCTGGTGACGTTCCGGCTCGACGGCGAACAGCAGTTCCACCGGTTCGTCGCGGCGAGCGAGCTCGTCACCGCCGCGACCAGTTTCGGGGGCATCCACACCACCGCCGACCGGCGCGCCCGCTGGGGCGATCCCGTACCGGCCGGCTTCGTGCGATTGTCCTGCGGGATCGAGGACACCGCCGACCTGCTCGACGATCTCGACCGCGCGCTCTCCCGGTGCTGAGCAGGACTCGGGTATCTACCGGGGCGGCGGCACCGGTACGGTTTGTGCCGTGAGCACACCCCGTATCCGGGTGGCCGTCGTCTTCGGCGGCCGCAGCAACGAACATTCCGTCTCCTGCGTTTCGGCGGGCAGCATCCTGCGCCACCTCGACCCGCAGCGTTACGAGGCCGTCCCGATCGGCATCACCACCGACGGCGCCTGGGTGCTCGCCGACACGGATCCCGAACGGCTCGCCAAGGCGGGCCGCGAGTTGCCGACCGTCGACGCGGAGGGAACGGCGCTGGTGCTCACCGCCGACCCCACTCGGGCCGGTGACATCGTCGCCCTCGACGAGGGCGAGTTCGGCAAGGTGCTCGCCTCCGTCGACGTCGTGTTCCCGGTGCTGCACGGCGCCTACGGCGAGGACGGCACGATCCAGGGGCTGCTCGAGCTCGCCGGCGTTCCGTACGTGGGACCCGGCGTGCTCGCCAGCGCCGCCGGGATGGACAAGGAGTTCACCAAGAAGCTGCTCGCGGCCGAGGGCCTGCCCGTCGGATTCCAGATCGTGCTGCGCCCCGGCGCCGCGACCCTCACCGAGGAGCAGAAACAGCGTCTCGGCCTCCCGGTCTTCGTCAAGCCCGCCCGCGGCGGCTCCTCCATCGGGATCAGCCGTGTCGCCGACTGGGCGGCGCTCGACGCGGCGATCGAGAAGGCCCGCCGGCACGACCCGAAGGTGATCGTCGAATCCGCGATCGTCGGTCGCGAGGTCGAGTGCGGCGTGCTCGAGTTCCCCGACGGCGACGTGCGCGCCAGTGTCGTCGCCGAGATCCGGATGCCCGACCCGTCCGGCGATCACGAGGCGTTCTACGACTTCGACACCAAGTACCTCGACGACGTGTGCGAGTTCGACGTGCCCGCCAAGCTCGACGACGACGTCTCCGACCGGATCCGGGAGCTCGCGGTCCGCGCCTTCCGCGCCCTCGACTGCCAGGGCCTGTCCCGCGTCGACTTCTTCGTCACGGAGGACGGGCCCGTGATCAACGAGATCAACACCATGCCCGGGTTCACGTCGATCTCGATGTACCCGCGTATGTGGGAGGCCAGCGGTCTCGAGTACCGCACGCTGCTGTCCACGCTGGTGGACACCGCCCTGGCGCGGGGGACCGGGCTGCGCTGATCCGCCCTGGCGCGGGGGACCGGGCTGCGCTGATCCGCCCGGGCGCGGACTAGTCTGGGGGCCATGACTGCCGTGACCCCTGACTCATCTGCAACCGTTTCCGGGGACGTCCGGGCGACCGGCGCCGGGGACACCCGCGAGGCCGTGCACGCCGCGGCCCGTCGCGCCCGCGTCGCCTCCCGCCGGCTCGCCCTGCTCACCACCGCGCAGAAGGACGCCGCCCTGCACGCCGCCGCGGACGCGGTGCTCGCCGCGTCCGACGCGGTGCTCGCCGCGAACGCCGAGGACATCGAGACCGCCCGCGCGGCGGGCACCGAGGAGTCCCTGCTCGACCGGCTCCGGCTGACGCAGGCCCGCGTCGAGGGCATCGCGGCGGGGCTGCGGCAGGTCGCGGGGCTGCCCGACCCGATCGGCGAGGTGGTCCGTGGCTCGACCCTGCCCAACGGCCTCGAGATCCGGCAGATGCGGGTGCCGCTCGGCGTCGTCGGGATGGTGTACGAGGCCCGGCCCAACGTCACCGTCGACGCCTTCGGCCTGGCCCTCAAGTCCGGCAACGCGGCCCTGCTGCGCGGGTCGTCGTCGGCAGCCCACTCCAACGCCGCCCTCGTCGAGGCCCTGCGCGGCGCCCTCGCGATGCAGGAGCTGCCGGAGGACGCCGTACAACTGCTGCCCAGCGCGGACCGGTCCTCGGTCACGCACCTCATCCAGGCACGCGGACTCGTCGACGTCGTCATCCCGCGCGGCGGTGCCGGCCTGATCTCCGCCGTCGTCCGCGACGCCACCGTGCCCACCATCGAGACGGGCGTGGGCAACTGCCACGTGTACGTGCACGCGTCGGCCGATCTGGACATGGCCGAGAAGATCGTCGTCAACGCCAAGACCCGCCGGCCCAGCGTGTGCAACACCGCCGAGACGATTCTGGTGGACAAGGCCGTCGCCGACACCGCCGTACCCCGGCTGCTGCAGGTGCTGCAGAACCACAGCGTCACCGTGCACGGTGACCTGCCCGGCCTCGAGCCGGCCACCGAGGCCGACTGGGCGGAGGAGTACCTGAGCCTCGACATCGCGCTCGCCGTCGTCGACGACCTCGACGCGGCCGTCGCGCACATCGACCGGTACGGCACCGGCCACACCGAGGCCATCGTCACCTCCGACCTCGCGGCGGCCCGGGAGTTCTCCGCGCGGGTCGACGCCGCAGCCGTTATGGTCAACGCCTCGACGGCGTTCACCGACGGCGAGCAGTTCGGGTTCGGTGCCGAGATCGGCATCTCCACCCAGAAGCTGCATGCCCGCGGCCCGATGGGACTGCCGGAACTCACCTCCACCAAGTGGGTGGTGTGGGGCGACGGCCACACCCGGCCGGCCTGAGGGTTCGCGACAGCGCTCGACGAGACCGGACCGGACGAGACCCGGACCCGACAGGGCCGGCCCCGACGAAAGGACACAGCGTGGACCGTGCGCTGCCGACCACCCCGCCGATCTTCGCCGACGTCGACGAGGTGATCGACCGCCTCGCCGAGACCGGATACCTCGCCGACAAGGCCACGGCCACCGCGGTGTTCCTCGCCGACCGCCTCGGCAAGCCGCTGCTCATCGAGGGCCCCGCCGGGGTGGGCAAGACCGAGCTCGCCCGGGCGGTGGCGCAGACCTCCGGCGCCGAGCTGGTGCGGCTGCAGTGCTACGAGGGTGTCGACGAGTCGCGGGCGCTGTACGAGTGGAACCACGCCAAGCAGATCCTGCGGATCCAGGCCGGCACCGACCATTCCTGGGACGCGACGAAGCAGGACGTGTTCTCCGAGGAGTTCCTCCTGCCGCGCCCGCTGCTGACCGCCATCCGCCGGGAGGATCCGACGGTGCTCCTGGTCGACGAGGTCGACAAGGCGGACGTGGAGATCGAGGGTCTGCTGCTCGAGGTGCTCAGCGATTTCGCGGTGACCGTGCCCGAGCTCGGCACCATCAGCGCCACCCGCAAGCCCTTCACGGTGCTCACCTCGAACGCGACGCGGGAGCTGTCCGAGGCACTCAAGCGACGCTGCCTGTTCCTGCACCTCGACTTCCCCGACGCCGACCTCGAGCGCCGCATCCTGGCGAGCCGGGTACCGGAGCTGCCCGAGACGGTCGCCGAGCAGCTCGTGCGCACGGTCCGGGTGCTGCGCGGCATGCAGCTCAAGAAGCTGCCGTCGGTGGCGGAGACGATCGACTGGGGCCGCACGCTGCTCGCCCTGGGCCTCGACACCCTCGACGACGCCGCCGTGCGGGCCACGCTCGGGGTGATCCTCAAACACCAGTCCGATCAGCTGCGGGCCGCGGCCGAGCTGCGGTTGAACTGACATGGCCGGGGCACGCCCGCCGGTGCGGGACCAGGGGCCGTCGGCGCCGCACGGCCTGCCCGGCCACCTGGTCGGGTTCGTCGAGGCACTGCGCCGCCGCGGCATTCCCGTAGGACCGTCCGAGACCGTCGATGCCGGCCGGGTCATGTCGGTGCTCGACCTGCTCGACCGGGACGCCCTCCGCGAGGGGCTGGCGTGCGCGCTGCTGCGCCGGCCCACCCACCGCCCGACCTTCGATGCCCTGTTCGACCTGTGGTTCCCGGCAGCGGTCGGCCGCCGCGAGGCCGGCGGGATCGATCCGGCGCTGCCGCGCACCCCGGACGGCGAGATCGACTTCGAGGCGCTGCGGGATCTGATCGCCGAGATACTCGCCGACGACTCCGCCGACGCGGTCGAGCTCGTCGAGCTGCTGACCGCGCAGATCGTCGAGGAGCTGGGGCAGTACACCTCGGGCAACGGACCGTCGTTCTCGGCGTACCAGGCGCTGCGCCAGGTGTCGCCCGAAACGCTGGTCTCGAAGATCCTCGAGGGCCTGCTCGGCAACGCCGGCCCGGAGGAGCGGGATCAGGACACCGAGTACGCCACCGAGGTGGCGCGCCGCACGGCGGCGCGCCGAGTGGCGGATTTCCGGGCCATGGTCGAGCGCGAGACGCGTCGCCGCACCGCCGAACAGGTCGGACGCGACCGCGTCGCCACCTACGGGGTGCCCAAGCTCGCCGAGGAGGTCGACTTCCTGCGTGCCACCGACGCCGAGCTCACCGCGCTGCGCCGCAGCGTCACCCCGCTGGCGCGGCTGCTGGCGAGCCGGCTCGCCGCGCGCCGGCGGCGGGCCCGCGCGGGAGCGATCGACCTGCGCCGGACGCTGCGCAAGTCGATGTCCACCGGCGGGGTGCCCATCGACCTGGTCAACCGCAAGCCGCGCCCGGCCCGTCCGGAGCTGGTGGTGCTCTGCGACGTCTCCGGGTCGGTCGCCGGCTTCTCCCACTTCACCCTGCTGCTCGTGCATGCCCTGCGCGAGCAGTTCTCCCGCGTCCGGGTGTTCGCGTTCATCGACAGCACCGACGAGGTCACCCACCACTTCTCCGCCGGCGCCGACCTCGGGGCCGCCATGTCGCGGATGCTGCGCGAGGCCGAGCTGATCGCCTACGACGGCCACTCCGACTACGGTCACGCGCTGGGCGTGTTCACCGAGCGGTACGCGCACAGCCTCACCAGCCGCAGCTCCCTGCTCGTGCTCGGCGACGCGCGGACCAACTACCGCGATCCCAACCTCGGCGCCCTCGAGCACCTGGTGGCCGTCGCCCGGCACGCCCACTGGCTCAACCCGGAACCCCGCGGCCAATGGGGAACCGGAGATTCGGCGGCGAAGACGTACGGCGAGGTGATCACGATGCACGAGTGCCGGTCCGCGCAGCAGCTCGCGCAGGTGGTGGCGGGCCTGCTGCCGGTGTGAACCCGTAAGCTGGACAATCGTGCATGAGCCATCCGCCCCGAATCCGGCGCCGCGACGTCGCGACGGTGACACACGACACGGCGTCGGTGACACACGACGTCGCGTCGGTGTCATGGGCGGCACCTTCGACCCCATCCACCACGGGCACCTCGTCGCAGCCAGCGAGGTGGCCGACCGGTACGACCTCGACGAGGTCGTGTTCGTGCCCACCGGACAGCCGTGGCAGAAGTCGGGGAGCGAGGTCAGCACGGCCGAGGACCGCTATCTGATGACGGTCATCGCGACCGCCTCGAATCCGCGGTTCTCCGTCAGCCGGGTCGACATCGAGCGGGACAAGGCCACCTACACTGTCGACACGCTGCGCGACCTGCGTTCGCTGATGCCCGACGCCCAGCTGTACTTCATCACCGGCGCCGACGCGATCGCCTCGATCCTGTCGTGGCAGAACTGGACCGAATTGTTCGAGCTGGCCCGGTTCGTGGGAGTGTCGCGTCCGGGCTACGACCTGCACGTCGAGCATCTCGCCGAACACCTCGAGAAGCTGCCCGCCGACACCGTCGGTCTCGTCGAGATCCCCGCGCTGGCGATCTCCTCGACCGACTGCCGGACGCGGGTGCGTGACCACAGGCCCATCTGGTACCTGGTGCCGGACGGGGTGGTGCAGTACATCACCAAGCGCAACCTGTACCGGCCCGCGAACTCGCGGCGCCTCGACGGGGCGGCGACCGTGTCATATCCCCACGCCGAGTCCCACCCCCACCCCGAGTCCCACCCCCACCCCGAGAGGAAGACCACGCAGTGACGGCAACTGCAGAAGCCATCGAGATGGCACGCATCGCGGCCCGCGCGGCCGACGAGAAACTGGCCACCGATGTCGTGGTGCTGGACGTGTCCGAGCAACTGGTCATCACCGACTGCTTCGTGATCGCCTCCGCGGCCAACGAGCGTCAGGTCAACGCCATCGTCGACAACGTCGAGGAGAAGCTGCGGCTGGCAGGCCACAAGCCCGTGCGGCGCGAGGGCACCCGCGAGGGTCGCTGGACGCTGCTGGACTACGTCGACGTGGTGGTACACATCCAGCACGACGACGAACGCAACTTCTACGCCCTCGACCGGCTGTGGAAGGACTGCCCGGTGATCACCGTCGACGGCATCGGCGCTCCCGCGCCGGCCGACGACACCGGCGCGGGGTCGCCCGCGGCCGACGACACCGGCGCGGGGTCGCCCGCGGCCGACGACACCGGCGCGGGGTCGCCCGCGGCCGACGACACCACGCCCACCGCGGACGACACGCCGGGCGACCGGTGACCCATCGGGTACCGGTCCGGCGCCTGATCCTGGTGCGTCACGGGCAGACCGAGTACAACGCCACCAGCCGGATGCAGGGGCAGCTCGATACCGAGCTGTCCGAGCTGGGGCGGCGTCAGGCCGTGGCCGCCGCCCGGATCCTCGTCGAGCACCGGCCCGTGGCGATCGTCTCCTCCGATCTGCGGCGCGCCTACGACACCGCCGTCGAACTCGGTGACCAGGCCGGCCTGCCGGTGGCGATCGATCCGCGGCTGCGCGAGACCCACCTCGGCCGGTGGCAGGGCCTGACCCACCACGACGTGGACTCGGTGTCCCCGGGGGCGCGGGCAGCGTGGCGGGCCGACGCCACCTGGGCGCCTCCCGAGGGGGAGAGCCGGGTCGACGTGGCCCGGCGCAGCGCCCCGGTGATCCAGGAACTTCTCGACAAACACGAGCAGTGGGTGCAGCGGCCGATCATCGTCGTCGCGCACGGCGGACTGATCGCGGCACTGACCGCCGCACTGCTCGATCTCCCGGTCGACCGGTGGCCGGTCCTCGGCGGACTCGGCAACACCGGTTGGGTCCAGCTCAGCGGATACGGGGACCAGCCCGCGTGGCGGCTCGACGTGTGGAACGCGACGGCTACGGTGGCGGCCGATGACGTCCTCTGACCCACGGCCGGTGGCCGGGCCGCAGCGGCCGACGCTGCTCGTGATCGGTGACTCGCTCAGCTACTACGGTCCGAAGGGCGGACTGCCGGCGGACCATCCGCGGATCTGGCCGAACATCGTGGCGCGGGAACTCGACTGGGACGTCGAACTCGTCGCGCGGATCGGGTGGACGACACGCGACGCGTGGTGGGCGATGACGCAGGATCCACGCGTGTGGGCGACGATCCCGCGGGCCGGTGCCGTCGTGCTGGCCGTGGGCGGCATGGACACCCTGCCGTCCCCTCTGCCGACGGCGCTGCGGGAGACCCTGCGCTACGTGCGGCCGCCGCGCCTGCGCCGCGTCGTGCGGGAGACCTACGGATGGCTGCAGCCCCGGCTCTCGCCCCTCGGCTGGCCGGTGGCCCTGCCGCCCCGGGTCAGCGTGGACTACCTCGAAACCATCCGCGCGTCGCTGGCGTACATGCGGCCGGACCTGCCCGTGATCGGCACGCTGCCGTCGGTGCATCGCAGCGAGCAGTACCGCGCCGTGCACCGCGGCCGTCCCGCCGCGGCCCGGGCGATCAACCGCTGGGCGTCCGAAAAGTCGGTTCCCCTGGTCGATCTCGGTGAGGCCGTGCACGCGGACATCCACTCCGGCGCGGCGAACCCGGACGGCATCCACTGGGGCTGGGACGGGCACAGCGAGGTGGCCGCCGCGGTTCTCGAGGCGGTACGGATGGTGCGCCGGGATGCGCGCGCCGCCGCGGAGGACATACGGTAGGCGGCGTGTCTGTAGTAGTGGTGACCGACTCGTCGTGCTGTCTCGACCCGGAAATGGTGGAGCGGTACGACATCCGTGTCGTGCCGCTGCACGTGATCGCCGACGGTGTCGAATTGCGCGAGGGCGTGGACGATCTGCCCGCCGACCTGTCCGGCGTCACCACCTCCGGTCCCTCCCCGGCCGAACTGACGGAGGCGTACGCCGAGGCGCTGTCGGACAGCGGTGGCGACGGCGTGGTCGCCGTGCACCTGTCCCGTGAGCTGTCGGGTACCTGGTCGGCCGCCCGCTACGCCGCCGACGCCCTCGGTGACCGGGTGCAGTTGGTCGACAGTCGAACCACCGCAATGGGTTTGGGATTCGCTGCCCTGGCGGGGGCGGAGCTGGCCCGGTCCGGTGCGAGCGTGCGGGCCGTCTACGAACGGGCTGTGGAGGTCGCCGCCCGCAGCCGGACCCTGCTGGTGGTCGACCGGCTCGACCATCTGCGCCGTGGCGGCCGCATCGGCACCGCCACGGCCCTGCTGGGCACCGCTCTGGCGATGAAGCCGGTGCTCCACCTCGTCGACGGCCGGCTGGTGCTGCGGGAGAAGACCCGCACCATGACCAAGGCGATGGCGAAGCTGGTCGACGGCGTCGTCGACACCGCGGAGCCGGTGACCGCGGTGGCCGTCCACCACCGCGATGCCCCCGAACGCGCCGAACAGCTCGTCGCACAGCTCGCCGAGCGGCTGCCCGCCGGCACCGCGCTGTCGGTGTCCGAACTCGACGCGGTTCTCGGCGCACACGTCGGTCCCGGCGCCGTCGGGGTGGTCGTCTCCCGCGCGTAGGGGTTGTCCACAGGCACACGATTCATCCACAGATTCGCCGGATCGCTTCGGCGGCCGCGTGGACGGCGGCCGGATCCGGTTAGCGTCGCGCCATGAGCAGCAGCGACGAGCACGATCTCGTGCGCAGCCGGCTCGACGCGATCGCCCGGTCCGCCGGCGATCGGGCATCGGCGGCGCCGACGATCCCGCACCAGGCGGACGACGACCCGCACCCGTGGTACGACCCGGCCGGCACCGTCGAGCCGCCGGGTCCGCTCGAGCGGTTGCGCGCGGCGCGCTGGCAGACCGGCCGGGGTGGGGCCGGGGCCCTCGCCGCGGTCGGTGTCGTGGCGGTGCTGGCCACACTCGTCGTGGTCTGGGGCGATCGTCCCGTCGCGGAGCCGGTACCGCCGCTGCCGGCGGTGGAGGTTGCGGCACCGGCGGCCGACCCCGTTGCGTCCCGGCAGGACACGGCGCCGGACGAGGTGGTGGTCAGCGTGGTGGGCCTGGTGGGCAAGCCCGGCCTGGTGCGGGTCGCGCCCGGCGCGCGGGTCGCCGACGCCCTCGCCGCCGCGGGCGGCACCCTCGACGGTGCGGACCTGACCACCCTGAATCTGGCGCAGCGGCTCGCGGACGGAGACCAGGTCGTGGTGGGTGCGTCGCCGCCGGTTCCGCCGGCGAGCGGGGTGTCCGGCTCCGGCGGCGAGGGTGGGGTCGGGGGGCCCGGCGCAGCCCCCGGGGCGGGGCCGGTGAACCTCAACACCGCCGACGAGGCGACGCTCGATGCGCTGCCCGGCGTCGGTCCCGTCACCGCGGCCGCGATCGTCGCGTGGCGCCGGGACAACGGGCCGTTCACCGACGTCGAACAGCTCGCCGAGGTCGACGGGATCGGTCCCGCTCGGCTGGCACGCCTGCGGACGCTGGTCGTGGTGTGACCGCGCCCGACCGCGACGACGCGCGACTGGTGCCGGGCGCGGTCGCGGCGTGGGCCGCAACCGCGCTCGGGTTGCACGCCGGCTGGTGGGTCTCGCTCGGGATCGCGGCGACGGCCGCCGTGTGCGCGGTGGCCACGGTCGTCGTGGCACGGCGACGACGGCTTCGTGCCGCGGCCCGGCCGCTGCTCGCCGCTCTCGTCGTCGCTGCCGGATTCTCGGCGGCGGTCGCACTGCGGGTGTGGGCGGCCGAGACGCATCCGCTCGCCGCCGCGGCCGCACGCGCCGGCTGGGCCACCCTGGTGGTCGAACCGACGGAGGACCCGAAAAGACTGGGAGACAGTGCGTTCGGCGGGGACCAGGTGCTGGTGCCGGCAACGTTGCACCGCGCCGAGCTGGGACCCGACCGGTACTCGGGCGGCGGCGCCGTCGTGGTGTTCGCCCCTGTCGACGAGTGGGCGGAGCTGCTGCCGGGCCAGCGGATCACCCTGCGCGGACGGCTCGCCGAACCGGACGGCGCGGATCTGACGGTGGCCGTGGTCCGTGTCGACGGCCCGCCCCGATCGGTGCAGGCCCCCTCGCGGGTGCAGCAGTGGGCGGGACGGATCCGCGAGCGGCTCGCCTCGGCGTCCGGAGCGGTGCTCCCGCCCGCTGCGGCCGGGCTCCTGCCGGGCCTCGTCGTCGGCGACACCTCACGGCTGTCCGACGACGTCCGGGAGAGCTTCCGGGTGGCGGGACTGACCCACCTGACCGCGGTGTCCGGGGCCAACGTCAGCATCGTCCTCGGCGCGGTGCTCCTCGCCGTGCGGGGCCTCGGCCTCGGCCCCCGCACCGGCACGGCGCTCGCGGCGGTCGCGCTGGTGGCGTTCGTCGTCGTCGTGCGCCCGTCGCCGAGCGTGCTGCGCGCCGCCGCGATGGGAGCGATCGGGTTGCTCGCTCTGGTGACGGGCCGGCGCCGGCACGGCCTGCCGGCCCTCGCGGGCGCGGTCGGCGCCCTGCTCGTCGCCGCACCGGAACTCGCGACGGACGTCGGGTTCGCCCTGTCGGTCGCGGCCACCGCCGGGCTGGTGCTGGTGGCGCCGGCCTGGGTGACCCGGCTGCGGGCCCGCGGCTGGCCCCGCTCGGCGGCGGAGGTGTGCGCCGTCTCGGCGGCCGCGTTCGTCGTGACCGCCCCGATCGTCGCCGCACTGTCCGGCACCGTCAGCGTCGTGGCGGTCGCGGCCAACATCCTCGTCGCGCCGGTACTTCCGCCGTTGACCGTGCTCGGTACCACCGTCGCGGTGGTCTCCACGGCGTCGCCGACGGCGGCGGAGCTGCTCGCCCGCGGCACCGCACCCATGCTGTGGTGGATCCTCGAGGTGGCGGACCGCGCGGCCGACCTGCCCCTGGCCGAGGTGCCCGTGCCCGGAGGCGTGGGCGGAGCAGTCGCCGTCGGGGGCGCACTCGTCGCCGCCCGGTGCCTGCCGCGACTGTGGCGTGGACGCCGGCCCGGGGCACCGGCGGTGATGTCCGGCCGTCGTGGCACGATCGATCCGTGAGCAACCCGCAGCTGCATCTCGTGCTCGGTGACGAAGACCTCCTCGTCGAACGCGCCGTCGCGCGGATCGTCGGTGACGTCCGGGCGCGGACGGGTGCGGGGTCCGAGCTGCCCGTCTCGCGGCTGCGCGCCGGGGACGCCGGCGCGGCCGAACTCGCCGAGCTGCTCAGCCCGTCGCTGTTCGCCGAGGACCGGGTGGTCGTCCTCGAATCCGCCGCGGAGGCCGGCAAGGACGCCGTCGCGCTGATCCTCGATGCGGCGACCGAACCGCCCGAGGGGGTCTCCCTGGTCGTCCTGCACAGTGGCGGCGGCCGCGCGAAGGCCATGGTGGGCGCCCTGCAGAAGTGCGGCGCCGAGACCCACGAGTGCGCCAGGATCACCAAGGCGGCCGAGCGGGTGGACTTCGTGCGTGCGGAGTTTCGCGCGGCGGGTGTGCGGGTCGCGCCGGAGGTCGTACAGGCGGTCATCGACGCCGTGGGCTCCGACCTGCGGGAGCTGGCAGCGGCGTGCAGCCAGCTGGTCGCCGACACGGGCGGCAAGATCGACGCCGCAGCCGTGCAGCGCTACTACTCCGGCAAGGCCGAGGTCACCGGGTTCGAGGTGGCCGAGAAGGCCGTGGCGGGCGACGAGCCGGGGGCGCTGGAATCGTTGCGGTGGGCGACGCATCGGGGCGTCGCGCACGTCCTGCTCGCCGACGCCCTCGCGGATGCTGTCCACACGATCGCGCGGGTCGGCTCGGCCGGGCGCGGGGACCCGTTCAAGATGGCATCCGAGCTCGGGATGCCTCCGTGGAAGGTGAAGAAGGCTCAGGCCCAGGCACGCGCGTGGGACCCGGGATCGATCGGGGCGGCGCTGCAGGTCGTGGCCGACCTCAATGCCGACGTCAAGGGCGCGGCCGCGGACGCCGACTACGCGGTGGAGCGCGCCGTGCGCCGCGTCGCGGGGCTGGCCGGCCGGACCCACTAGACGACGGAAGCCGCCCGGTCCGAGGGACGGGGCGGCTTCCGGAGCAGAGCTTGCGTTCTACCTCAGAGTCCGTTGGCGACCTTGGCCAGGGCGGACTTCTTGTTGGCGGCCTGGTTGGCGTGGATCACGCCCTTGCTGGCAGCCTTGTCGAGCTTGCGGCTGGTGGAGACGAGGAGCTCGGTGGCCTTGTCCTTGTCACCGGCGGCCGCGGCCTCGCGGAAGGAACGGATCGCCGTGCGCAGCGAGGACTTGACCGACTGGTTGCGGAGTCGGTTGCGCTCGTTGGTGCGGATCCGCTTCACCTGGGACTTGATGTTGGCCACGCGTAAAATCCTGTCGTCTTGCTGGTAGTTGGTCGGAAAGCTCTGGGCGCACTACGGCACCGACGGACCACGATACCAGCGGCCTGTCGCAAACCCCAAACCGGGCGCCGGAACCGCCGGTGGTGACGGGCAGGTGACAAGCGGGTTTCCGGCACTGCACAGCCCGGCATCCTGTAGCAGGATTTCGGGCATGAGCAGCCGAACAACCGTCGCCCGACCCCCCGACCGCTCCCGCTCGCGCAGGCGTTCCGACGGGGTGTTCGACGGCTATCGCGACGTGCCCGGCTACACGCTCGCGTTCGACGAGATGTTCGACGAGGCCGGTGGGGTGCGAGCCCCCTACCGGCGGCTGCACCAACGGTTCGTCTCCACCGGCGCCGACGAGCTCGCGGCGCGCACCGAGGCCCTCGGCCGCGCCTTCACCGACCAGGGCGTCACCTTCTCCCTGTCCGGACAGGAGCGGCCCTTCCCGCTCGACCTGATGCCCCGGGTCATCGCGGCGGCGGAGTGGGCCCGCCTCGAACGGGGCATCACCCAGCGGGTGAAGGCGCTCGAGATGTTCCTCGACGACGTCTACCGCGAGCAGCACATCCTCCGCGACCGCGTCATCCCCAAGCGGCTGGTGACCTCGTGCGAGCACTTCCACCGCGAGGCCGTCGGCATCGTCCCGCCCAACGGCGTCCGGATCCACGTCGCGGGCATCGACCTGATCCGCGACGAGAACGGCACGTTCCGGGTCCTCGAGGACAATCTGCGCTCGCCGTCCGGGGTGTCGTACGTCATGGAGAACCGGCGGGTGATGGCCCGGATCGCCCCGGACCTGTTCCGCGAGCACCGGGTGCGTCCCGTCGGCGACTACGCCTCGCACCTGCTGCGGGCGCTGCGGGCGGCCGCCGCGCTCAACGCCGCCGACCCGACCGTGGTGGTGCTGACCCCCGGCGTGGCCAACTCCGCGTATTTCGAGCACTCCCTGCTGGCCCGGCAGATGGGTGTCGAACTCGTCGAGGGCCGGGACCTGTTCTGTCGTGACAACGCGGTCTACATGCGCACCACCGAAGGCGAACGGCAGGTCGACGTGATCTACCGCCGGATCGACGACGCCTTCCTCGATCCGATGCAGTTCCGTCCCGACTCCGTACTCGGCGTCGCCGGCATCCTCAACGCCGCCCGCGCCGGCAACGTCGTGATCTCGAGCGCCGTCGGCAACGGTGTCGGCGACGACAAGCTCGTCTACACCTACGTCCCCGAGATCATCGACTACTACCTCGGCGAGAAGCCGCTGTTGCCCAACGTCGACACGCTGCGCTGCTGGCTGGACGAGGAATGCGAGGAGGTGCTCGACCGTCTTGACGAACTCGTGATCAAGCCGGTGGAAGGCTCCGGCGGGTACGGCATCGTGTTCGGTCCCGACGCCTCGCCCGCCGAGCTGAAGACCATGACCCGCAAGATCCGCAACGACCCGCGCAGCTGGATCGCCCAGCCCGTCGTGCAGTTGTCCACCGTTCCCACCCGGGTGGGGGACCGGCTCGCGCCGCGTCACGTGGACCTGCGGCCCTTCGCCGTCAACGACGGGGAGGAGGTGTGGGTGCTGCCCGGCGGTCTCACGCGCGTCGCGCTGCCCGAAGGGTCGCTCGTGGTGAACTCGAGCCAGGGCGGCGGCAGCAAGGACACGTGGGTGCTCGCCGCGCGCAGTTCCGGGGAGGAACGAGAACTCGGCGGCGCCCAGGTGGTCGACCGGCCGGCGCACGGCGCGCAGGTCGAGCACGGACCCGACATCGGCGGCCCGCAACAGCAACAGCAACAACAGCAGCAGCAGAGCGCGCTCGGGGGTGGGCGCTGATGCTGGCCCGCAATGCCGAGTCCCTGTTCTGGATCGGCCGCTACGTCGAACGCGCCGACGACACCGCCCGCATCATGGACGTCGCGGTGCACCAGCTGCTCGAGGACTCCACGGTCGACCCCGACCGCACCTGCCGGCAGCTGCTGCGGGTACTCGGATTCGCCGAGCCGCCGGGCGTGCTGGACGTGTCCACCGTGGTCGACCTGATCGCGTTCGACCGGCAGGGGCAGGGGTCGATCGTCGATTCCGTCGCGCACGCGCGCGAGAACGCCCGCGGCGCCCGCGAGGTCACCTCCAGCGAGATGTGGGAGTGCCTGAACGCCACTTACAACGGTCTCGCCGAGCGCAAGCGGGCCGCCCAGCGGCTCGGACCGCACGAGTTCTTCCGGTACGTCGAGGAGCGTGCGGCGATGTTCGCGGGCCTGGCGGACTCGACGCTCAGCCGCGACGACGGCTATCGCTTCCTGCTGCTGGGCCGGTCCATCGAACGCGTCGACATGGTGGTACGGCTGCTGCTCTCCCGGGCGGGCGACCGCCCGGGCTCGCCGACGTGGGCGACGGTCCTGCGGTCGGTCGGTGGTCACGACACCTACCTGCGCACCTACCGCGGTGCCCTCGACGCGAGCCTGGTGCTCGAATTCATGCTGCTGGACCGGCTGTTCCCGCGGTCGGTGTTCTTCGCCATCAGCGAGGCCGAGCGGTGCCTCGGTGCGCTCGACCGGCATCCGCACAGCCGGATCGGTGCCCGGGACGAGGCGCAACGTCTGCTCGGCCGTGCCCGCAGCGAACTCGAGTTCCTCGCCCCCGGACGGCTGCTCGAGGATCTGCAGACGCGCCTGCAGTCGCTGCAGGAGATGTGCCGGCAGGTCGGCGAGGCGATCGCGCTGCAGTACTTCCACGCAGCGCCGTGGGTGGCCTGGACCGATGCCGGCGCGGCACAGGGGGAGACGATCGTGGAGGGTGAGTTGTGACCTGGCGGATGCGAGTGGTCCACAAGACGGGGTACGCGTACGACGCGCCGGTCACCTCGTCGTACAACGAGGTACGGCTCACGCCCCGCGCGGACAGCCGGCAGACCGTCGTGCTCAACCGGGTCGAGACCACCCCGGCGACACGGTCGTACCGGTACGTCGACTACTGGGGCACGGCGGTGACCGCGTTCGACCTGCACGCGCCGCACACCTCGCTGGAGGTGACCGGACTGTCGGTGGTGGAGACCGAGGAGACCGCGGTGCCCGACGAGGCGATCGGATGGGACGAACTGCGCAGCGAGGAGAACCGGGACCGCTACGACGAGGTGCTGCTGCCGTCGCGGTACGTGCCGGCCGATCGCGGTCTCGCCAGGGTCGCCCGGCAGATCGCCAAGGGTGCCGATCCGGTGGCCGCGGTGCTGGCCGCGGCGCAGTGGGTGCACGACGAGATGTCCTACGTCCCCGGCACGACGGGGGTGCACACCTCGGCCGTGCAGGCCTTCGAGGAACGCGAGGGGGTCTGCCAGGACTATGCGCACCTGACGCTGCTCCTGCTGCGCGGCATGGGAATTCCCAGCCGGTACGTGTCGGGATACCTGCATCCGACGGCCGCTGCCCCCGTCGGGGCGACCGTCGCGGGGGAGTCGCACGCGTGGGTCGAGGCCTGGACCGGTTCGTGGTGGGGTTACGACCCGACCAACGCCACGGTCGTCGGTGAACAGCACGTGTCCGTCGGTACCGGCCGGGACTACGCGGACGTGCCGCCGCTGAAGGGCATCTACTCCGGCGGCGGTTCGACGGCACTCGACGTTGTTGTGGAGGTCACCCGGCTTGCGTAGTGTCCGCTGTGTCTTGTTGCGGTAGTGCTGTGCGGCCTGTGAGCCCGTCTTCGACCCGCGGTGCTCGCCAGTGCCGAAGTTCGACACATCGGATCCGGTCCTGCGGGACCGCACGACGCGAGGTGGGCGCATGACGAACGAACGCGAGACGGGCCACGAGGGCCGGGCGGCGGACCGGGCACCCGGGGCCGCCGAGCACGGGACCGAGCACGAGACCGCGCTCGAGGCCGTGGAGAAGGACGAATTCTCGGACGCCAAGAAGTACGCCGCGGAGGCGATCGGCACGTTCGTGCTGGTCTTCTCCGCAGTCGGCACGGCGGTGTTCGCCGGGGACAAGGTCGGCAATCTCGGCGTCGCGCTGGCGTTCGGGCTGACCCTGCTGTTCCTCGTCTACGCCATCGGGCCGATCTCCGGATGCCATGTGAACCCGGCGGTGACGGTCGGCCAGCTCGCGATCGGCCAGGTCACCCTCAAGCGGGCGGTGTTCTACGTCGTGGCCCAGGTCCTCGGCGGCCTCGTCGCGGGCGTGACGATCTACTCGGTGGCGCAGTCGCTGCCCACCTACGACCGGGCCGCGCAGGGGCTCGGCGCCAACGGCTGGGGCCCGCACAGCCCGTCGGCGGTGGAGGGCCCGCTCGGCGGTGTGCTCGTCGAGGGTTACGGGATCGGGGCGACCATGGTCGTCGAGGTGCTGCTGACCGCGCTGCTGGTGTTCGTGGTGCTCGCCGCGACGGACCAGGCCTCGGACGTCCTGCTGGCCGGGGTGTCGATCGGATTCACCCTGGCGGTGATCCACCTGGTCTCGATCCCGATCGACAACACCTCGGTCAATCCGGCGCGGAGCATCGCGGTCGCGCCGTACCAGGACGGCGCGCTCGGACAGCTCTGGCTGTTCATCCTGTTCCCGCTGATCGGCGGCGCCCTCGGGGCGCTGGTCTACCGGTCGCTGTTCGGGCGGTTCGCCGGATTGCGGCCGTCCGCGGCCCGGGTGGCGGGCGCCCGCCGGCGGTAAGGCGAGGGCCGGCTACTGCCAGCCGTACTCGGCGCGAAGGCGCGCGGCGACCTGCTCGAACCGGGCCCGGTCGAGCACCGCGCCTTCGCGCCGGATGCCTTCCTCGGGCACGTCCAGCACGCGGTCCAGGCGGACCCAGCTGGGCCGGCTGCCCGCGTCCCAGTTGCCGTTGCCCAGCGCCAGCCAGTCGCGGTGACCGTCCCGGTCGTTGTTCGACGACAGCATCAGGCCGAGCAGGGTGCCACCGTTGCGTCCGACGACGAGCACGGGCCGGTCCTTGCCCTGGGTCGCGTCCTCCTCGTAGGCCACCCACGTCCACACGATCTCGCCGGGGTCCGCGCGGCCGTCGAGGTCGGGGGCGTAGGCGATCCGCCGGGCGCGCTGCGCGGTGGGAGCGGTGTGGGAGGTCACCGGGCGGCCGGGCTTCGGGACCGGCCGGGCGGTGTCGGCGGCACCGGAGCCGAGCGCGGTCCGGGCCCGGTCGAGGGCGCCGGAGCGCTGCACCTGCTCGAGCAATCGCGGTCCCTGCTCGACCGCGAGCCGTCCCAGTTGCCTGCCCAGTTTCTTCCATGTGCCAGCCACGTCGGCGAGCTTAGCGGCGTGCGGGGCCGCGCAGGTGCGGCCGCGGGACCGGACCCGCCGCGACTTGGATATTCTGCAGGGGTGACCGCGTCCCGCCAGGGCCGCTGCCCGTCCGAGTCAGGAGCCCGACATCAGCACCTTCGCCGACACCACGTTCACGGACCCCGCGAAGATCCGGAACTTCTGCATCATCGCGCACATCGACCACGGCAAGTCGACGCTCGCGGACCGCATGCTGCAGCTCACCGGTGTGGTCGAGGAGCGCCAGATGCGGGCCCAGTACCTCGACCGGATGGACATCGAGCGCGAGCGCGGGATCACCATCAAGGCCCAGAACGTGCGGCTGCCGTGGCAGGTCGACGGCGAGGACTACGTGATGCACCTCATCGACACGCCCGGGCACGTGGACTTCACGTACGAGGTCTCCCGTGCGCTCGAGGCATGCGAGGGCGCGGTGCTCCTCGTCGACGCCGCCCAGGGCATCGAGGCGCAGACCCTCGCGAACCTCTACCTCGCTCTCGACAAGGATCTGACGGTCATCCCGGTCCTGAACAAGATCGATCTGCCCGCGGCCGACCCGGACCGCTACGCCGCCGAGCTCGCCCACATCGTCGGCTGCGAGCCCGAGGACGTGCTGCGCGTGTCGGGCAAGACCGGCGTGGGCGTGCCGGAACTGCTCGACGAGGTGATCCGGCAGGTGCCGCCGCCGGTCGGCGACCCCGACGCGCCGGCCCGCGCGATGATCTTCGACTCGGTGTACGACACCTACCGCGGCGTCGTCACGTACGTGCGTGTGGTCGACGGCAAGATCGTGCCCCGCGAGAAGATCAAGATGATGTCCACCGGCGCCACCCACGAGCTGCTCGAGGTGGGCATCGTCTCGCCCGAGCCGAAGGCCACCGCCGGTCTCGGCGTCGGCGAGGTCGGCTATCTCATCACCGGCGTGAAGGACGTGCGCCAGTCGAAGGTCGGCGACACCGTCACCTCTGCCCGCGGCGGCGCCGCCGAGCCGCTCACCGGCTACCGCGAGCCCCGCCCGATGGTCTACTCCGGCCTGTACCCGGTGGACGGGTCGGACTACCCCGTCCTGCGCGACGCTCTCGACAAGTTGCAGCTCAACGACGCCGCGCTCACCTACGAACCCGAGACGTCGGTGGCTCTGGGCTTCGGATTCCGGTGCGGCTTCCTCGGCCTGCTGCACATGGAGATCACCCGGGAGCGGCTCGAGCGCGAGTTCGGCCTCGACCTGATCTCCACCGCCCCCAACGTGGTCTACCGCGTGGTGCTCGAGGGCGGGCAGGAGCACAT
Organism: Rhodococcus sp. M8; assembly: GCF_015654185.1. Lineage (NCBI taxonomy): Bacteria > Bacillati > Actinomycetota > Actinomycetes > Mycobacteriales > Nocardiaceae > Rhodococcus > Rhodococcus sp. M8. The sequence continues at coordinate 1,320,576 of NZ_CP064065.1, read as the reverse complement.
CGTCACCAACCCGTCGGACTGGCCCGAGGGCAAGGCCCGCGAAATCTACGAGCCGATCGTCAAGTGCACGATCATCTCCCCGAGCGAGTTCATCGGTTCGATCATGGAACTGTGCCAGTCGCGGCGCGGCGAGCTCGGCGGCATGGACTATCTGTCCGAGACCCGCGTCGAGCTGCGCTACACCCTGCCGATGGCCGAGATCATCTTCGACTTCTTCGACTCGCTGAAGTCCCGCACCCGCGGCTACGCCAGCCTCGACTACGAGGAGGCCGGCGAGCAGGAAGCCGCGCTGGTGAAGGTGGACATCCTGTTGCAGGGCGAGGCCGTCGACGCGTTCAGTGCGATCGTCCACAAGGACGCGGCGGCCGCGTACGGCAACAAGATGACCACCAAACTCAAGGAGCTCATCCCGCGGCAACAGTTCGAGGTCCCGGTGCAGGCGGCGATCGGGTCGAAGATCATCGCCCGGGAGAACATCCGCGCGATCCGCAAGGACGTGCTCGCCAAGTGCTACGGCGGCGACATCAGCCGCAAACGCAAGCTGCTCGAGAAGCAGAAGGAGGGCAAGAAGCGGATGAAGACGATCGGCCGGGTGGACGTTCCGCAGGAGGCGTTCGTGGCCGCGCTCTCGTCCGAGGCGTCTGCCGACAAGCCGAAGGGGAAGTAGCCCACCGTGCTCGAGACCTGGCTCACGCGCACCCTGGGCGTCACCGTCCCGCTGCTCGGCGCCCCGATGGGAGGCCGCGCCGGCGGCCGGCTGGCCGGCGAGGTGACCCGCGCGGGGGGCCTCGGTCTGATCGGAGCCGCGCGTTACAACACCCCGCAATGGCTGGCGGCCGAGTCGGCGGTGGCCCGCGAACTCGGCGGCGGGCTGCTCGGTTTCGGCCTGATGACGTGGTCGCTGGCCGCCGACGACAGTCTTCTCGACGCGGTGCTGGCCGAACGGCCCCGGGTGGTGTCGCTGTCCTTCGGCGATCCGGCGCCCTATGTGCCGCGCGTGCACGCGGCGGGCGCCCTCGCGATCTCCCAGATCAACACGATCGAGGACCTGCGGATCGGCGAGGCCGCCGGGGTCGACGCGGTCGTCGCGCAGGGACACGAGGCCGGCGGGCACACCGGCCGCATCGGGACGCTGCCGCTCCTGCAGGAGGTGCTCGAATCGACGTCGCTGCCGGTGCTCGCCGCCGGCGGCATCGCGTCCGGACGGGGACTGGCCGCGGTGCTCGCGGCCGGCGCCGAGGGCGCGCTCGTCGGCACCGCGTTGCTGGCGAGCCCCGAGACGGTCGGCCCGGAGTATGCCCGGGACAGGCTCGTCGCGGCGAGCAGCACCGACACCGTCTACACCGACGTCTTCGACCGGGCCCGGCACCAGCCGTGGCCGGCGCGGTGGGGCGGCCGGGCCCTGACGAACGACTACACCGCCGAGTGGCACGGGCGCGGCGCCGACGAGGAGACCCTCGCCGCCGCGTACGACGGCAACGACCCCCGGCTCGGCGTGGTCTACGCGGGCGAGGCGGCCGGACTCGTGCGGGAACAGCGGCCCGCCGGCGAGATCGTCCGCGACATCGCGACCCGCGCGGAGGAACTGCTGCGCCGCTTCGGGTAGCGGGTCAGGGCGCCGGACGCGCGGGCAGGAACTCCCCGGCCGCGATCTGTTCCTCCGCCCGGATCACGTGCACGACCGCGTTGATCTGCGCCAGGTGGGTGAAGGCCTGGGGGAAGTTGCCCAGGTGCCGGCCCGAGCGCGGGTCGATCTCCTCGGCGTAGAGCTTGAGCGGGCTGGCGTAGCCGAGGAGTCGTTCGCACAGGGTGCGGGCCCGTTCCACCTCGCCGATCTCCACCAGGGCGGAGACCAGCCAGAACGAGCAGATCGTGAAGCTGCCCTCCTCGCCGGTCAATCCGTCGTCGGTGGAGTCCACCCGGTACCGCAGGACCAGGCCGTCCTCGGTCAGTTCGTCCTCGATCGCCAGGACCGTCGCCCGCACCCGCGGGTCGTCGGCCGGCAGGAACCGCAGCAGCACGACCAGCAGCGCGGACGCGTCCAGGGAGGGATGACCGTAGCGCTGGGTGAACACCCCGCGCTCGTCGACGCCGTGGGCGAGAATGTCCGCCTTGATCTCGTCGGCGACGGCGTCCCACCGCGCGGCGTGGTCCGGGCGGCCCTGCATGCGCGCCAGTCGCGCGCCGCGGTCGAGGGCGACCCAGCACATCACCTTGGACGAGGTGAAATGCTGCGGCTCTCCCCGGACCTCCCAGATGCCGCGATCGGGCAGGCGCCAGTGGTCCTCGGCCTGGCCGACGAGCCGCTGCACGGCCGGCCAGAAGGTCTGGGGCATGTGCCGGCGGGTCCTCGCGTGCAGGTACACCGAGTCGAGCATGGCGCCCCAGATGTCGTGCTGCGTTTGGTGATACGCATCGTTGCCGATCCGCACCGGACGGGCCCCGTCGTAGCCGCACAGGTGGTCGAGCTGCGATTCGGTGAGCACGCGCTCCCCACCCACGCCGTACATCACCTGCAGCGGCTGCAACCGGCCGTCCTCGCTGCGGGAGGCGTCGGAGATGAACGCGAAGAACGCGTCGGCCTCCCGGTCGAGGCCGAGGGTGTACAGGCCCCACAGTGCGAACGTGGAATCCCGCACCCACGCGTAGCGGTAGTCCCAGTTCCGTTCTCCGCCAGGCGTTTCCGGAAGAGACGTGGTGGCCGCCGCGAGCAGGGCGCCGGTCGGTGCGTAGGTCAGGCCCTTGAGGGTCAGGGCGCTGGCCTGCAGGTAACTCCGCCAGGGGTGATCGGGGAAACGGCCCGTGGTGATCCACTCGCGCCAGAAGTCGGCCGTCTCCGCCATTTTCGCGGCGGCTTCCTCGAACGTGGCGGGACACTGCACATCCGACCACGACAGCGCGACGAACGCCTTGTCGCCCTTGACCATCCGGGTGCGTGCCCGGGCCTCGCCGCCCTCGAGCCCGAGCCGGAGGTCGGTGGTGAGCCGTAGTTCGGGATGCTCGCCGGGTTCGCCGCCGGTGCAGAACGCGGTGGCCTCCTCGTACACCTTGCCCGTGTACTCCCAGCGCACCGGGGCGCGGTGGTAGTCGAACGCCGGCGCGCAACTGACGTCGAGTTCCACCGTCCCGCTCACGCAGCGGACGGTGCGCAGCAGAATGTGCTCGGCGTCCCAGTCCGTCGGCGTCCGGGTGTGAGTGCGCGATCGTTCCTGGACGGCGTGCCAGGGCCCCATCACCAGCGCGTCCCGCACCACCATCCATCCCGTCTCGGTCTGCCACGTGGTCTCGAGGATCAGTCCGCCGGGCAGATACCGGCGTGCAGCGGGCACGGTGCGGTCGTGCGGTCCGACGCGGAAGTACCCGGCGCTGCGGTCGAGAATCGCCCCGAACACGCTGGGCGAGTCGGGCCGGGGCAGGCACATCCATTCCACCGCCCCGTTGCGCGCGATGAGGCATGTCGTTTCGCAGTCCGACAGGAACGCGTAGTCGTCGATCGGCGGGTACGGGCTGCGGTGTGGCGGGTGGGAATGCGCGGAGGAGATCCCGGACCCCGGAAACGTCTGTGCCATCACCTCATGATCCCGGCACCCGGCCGTCGGCGTCCACCGAAACGGCGACGACTAGGGTGGGGGCGTGGATCGGGTGGCATCGTGGTGGGACGGCTTCGAGTTGTGGCTGGCCGGCCTTCCCTTCGTCCCGCAGGTCGCGCTGGTGCTGGTCGTCATGGTGCCGTTGTGCGCCGGCGTGGCCTGGCTGCTCGACCGCGCCCTCGCGGGCGTGCTCGCGGCCGTCGGACGTAGAGAGCCGGCCGCGTCCGAACGGAAGACGGAGGATCGCTGACATGCCACGCTCGCGCGTGACCCTTGCCCTGCTGGCCCTGCTCGTTCTCGTCGTCGTGGCCTGGCTGCTGACCCGCTGACCCTGCGCCGGAGGTACGTCGTGAAATCTCGTCCGGGCCGGCGCGTCGCGGCGCTCGCCTCGATCGCGGCCGTCGTGCTCACCGCGTGTTCGGCCGGCTCCGGCGATCGCGGCGACGCGGCCGAGGCCGCCTCCGGGCCCACCGTCGACCTGTACGCCCACGAGGGTGCCCGGGCGGCGCTGGACACGGTGATCGCCGCGTTCGGCGCCACCGAGGCCGGCGAGGACGTCCGGTTCGACGTCGCGTCCGGTCCGTCCGCGCAGCAGGCCGTCGCCGTCGTGGACGGCGCCTCGGCCGATTTCGTCACCTTCGCATCGGTGCCGGACCTGACCGGCCTCGTCGACGCGGGACTCGTCGACCCGGACTGGAACGCGGGAGCGTACCGGGGAGTCCCGTACGGGTCCGTCGTCACGATGGTCGTGCGGGAGGGCAATCCGCGGGGTGTGGCGGGCTGGGACGATCTGCTCGCGCCCGGTCTCGAGGTGATCACCCCCGACCCGTCGGCCTCCGGTGCGGCGAAGCTGAACCTGCTCGCCGCGTACGCCGCGACGAGCGACGGCGGTGCCGATCCGCAGGCGGGGCTGGACTACCTCGCCGCGCTCGTCGGTGACCACGTCGAAACCTCGCCCGCGAGCGGCGAAGAGGCCGTGGAGGCGTTCGTGCAGGGTGCCGGCGACGTGCTGCTCCTCTCGGAACAGGAGGCGTTGCGGCTCGAGCGCGACGGCGCCGCCGTCCGGCGTGTCCCCCTGACCACCACTCTCCGGATCGACAGCCCCGCCGCGGTGATCGACAACGCACCCGACGTGCGGGCGGCCCAGGATTTCAACGACTTCCTCTACACCGGGGAGGCGCAACGGCTGTGGGCGGCGGCCGGATTCCGGCCCGCCGACCCGGGTGCCGCACGCGAGTTCGCCGACGACTTCCCGGCTCCCGAAAGACTGTGGACCGTCGAGGATCTCGGTGGCTGGAGCACGGTCGACGCCGAGCTGTTCCGGCCCGGTACCGGCAGCATCGCCGTGATCTACGCCGACGCGGCGAACTAGGGCGACGGAGCCGGGGATCCGCGCGCCTTGCGGACTGCTGCGCTCGAAATTCCTTGCGCGACCGGAGGTCACGGCCGCATGCGTCACTCGCGGCAGATGAGTACCGGGCAGCGGGAGTGATGGAGCAGGCCCTGGCCGGTGGAGCCGAGCAGAGCCGACGCGATCGTGCTGCGACCGTGGCTGCCCACCGCGACGAGTTGCGCGTCGATGGAACGCTCGATGAGGGCCACCATCGCGCCGCGGCGCTCGAGCTCCGTCCGCAGCTCGACGTCGGGATACCGCTCGCGCCAGCCGGCCAGGCTCTCCGCGAGGTCGGCGACCTTCTGCTCCGCGTACGTCGTCCAGTCGACGAAGCGGGCGGACTCGTCGTAGCCCCGCAGGGTCGACTGCTCGGTCCATGCGTGCACGGCGATCAGCGGTACGCCGAGGAACGACGCGAACTCGAACGCATGCTCGATGGCGGCGTTGCTCAACGCGCTGCCGTCGACGCCGACGACGACCGGCCGGGTGTCCACCTCCTCGTGGTCGCCCTCGCCCCGCCACGCCACGACCGGGCAACGGGCGTGGTTGGCGACGCGGACGACGTCGGAGCCGGCGAACATCGAGCGCAGTTCGCCGGTCGTGGTCCGGCCCACCACCAGCAGGCGGGCGGTCTTCGACAGTTCGACGAGGGTCTTCGCCGGCGGTCCCGGCCGGCTGCTGCATTCGACCGTGACGTCCGTGCGGCCGTCGAGTGCCGCCTGGCGGGCGCGTTCGAGCAGCCGTTCGCTGTCGGCCTGCAGGAGCTTGGCGAACTCCTCCTTGGATCTGCCGCCGGTCGCGCTCGGCGCATCGGGCAGCACGTTGACGAGGTGCAGCGGCTCGCGGAAGATCCGGGCGGCAGATGCGGCCCAGTGGGCCGCGGAGAACGAGCCGTCCGAACCGTCGATGCCGACTACGATCCCGTGCCGAATCGGTGCTGTGGCCATGACGATGCCTCCTTGCCTCGACTCCAGTCTGTCCCGATAGGACCGGCGTGCGCCAGAGGCAATCGGTGGTTGTCAGGCGATGTGGCGCGCGGTGATCCCGGCGTGCACGAGCGACTGCCGGTAGCGCTCGTCGATCACGAGCCCGACGGAATCGGAGGCCGCGAGGGTGGCGGCGCAGCTGACCTCGGGGAACGCCGCGCGGGCGGCGGCGACGGCGCGGTCCCACAGCAGGCCGGGGGCGAGCATCCACGGCGCGAGCACGAGGGTGGTGGCGCCGGCGGCGCGCAGGGCCGCCAGGGCGTCGACGACGGTCGGTGCCGCGGCGGTGGCGAAGCACGTCCGGCCCCACGCCCACGACGTGCCCCGCAGCAGGCGCGGGGTGATCGCGTCGGTGGCGGCGTTGGCGTCGTGGCGGCGGGATCCGACCGCGCACAGCGCGATGCCCACCGTCGGGTCGGTCCGGGAGACACCGGTGGCGGCGATCGCCTCGCGGGCCGCCGCGACGAGACGGTCGTCGGCGCCGAGGACGTCCGCCTGGATCACGTCGAGAAGCGGGTGCCGGGCGCGGGCCTCGGCGAGCAGCGCGGGCAGATCCACGCGGGCGTGGAAGGCGCTGCCCAGCAGCAACGGGACCACCACCACGCGGCGGTGTCCCTCGGCGGCGACGGCGTCGACGACCTGCCCCACCGACGGGGTGTTCAGGTCCAGGAACGCAAGCCGCACGTCCCGGCCCGGGTGGCGTTCCCGCAGCGCCGCGAGCACGGCAGCCATGGCGCGCGCCGAGCGCGGGTCACGGCTGCCGTGCGCGACGGCGACGAGCGGGATCATGCGGGGACGCGGTCCCCGAGTTCGATCTCGGCGAGGCTGTTGCCCACCAGGCCCGCCGCGAGGGTGTTGCCGCCCGCGGGATCGATGAGCAGGAAGCTGCCCGTGCGCCGGTTGACCTTGTAGTCGTCGGCCGCGATGGGCTCGGCGACCCGGACGGTGATGCGGGCGATCTCGTTGAGCTCGAGCGACTCGGGGGTGGGAACCGAGGTCAGGGTCTGCTCGTCGAAGCGCTCCTCGAGCGTCCCGACGATCGCCTGCGTCGTGCGGGTGCCGTGCTTGAGCAGCAGCCGGGCACCGGGCCGCAGCGGCTTCTCCGCCAGCCAGCACACCGTCGCCTCGAACTGGCCGATCGGTTCCGGGGCGGCGGCCGGGGCGGCGATGACGTCGCCGCGGGAGACGTCCACGTCGTCCGCGAGGATCAGCGTGACGCTGCGGCCGGCGTGCGCGACGTCGAGCTCGCCGTCGGCGGTGTCGATCCGCTCGATCGTGGTCCGGGTGCCCGCGGGCAGGATCACGACCTCGTCGCCGGGACGGACACTGCCCGCCGCGACCTGTCCGGCGTAGCCGCGGTAGTCCGGGAACTCGGCGGTGCGGGGCCGGATCACGTACTGGACCGGGAACCGCAGCCCGATCTCGTGACGGCCGTGGACGTCGGCGTCGACCGGGACGGACTCGAGGTGCTCGATGAGCGTCGGACCGTCGTAGTACGGCGTGTTCTCCGAACGGACCGCAACGTTGTCCCCGTGCAGGGCGGAGACCGGGATCTCCTGCACGTCCTCCGGGGACCAGCCGAGCGACCGGGTCAGGGTGTTGAACTGGTCGCAGATGTCGGCGAACACGCGCGCCGGGTCGTCGACCAGGTCGATCTTGTTGACCGCCAGGACGAGCTTGGGCACGCCGAGCAGCGCGAGGACGGCGGCGTGCTTGCGGGTCTGCGCGATCACGCCCTTGCGGGCGTCGACGAGCAGCACCACGAGCTGGGCGGTGGACGCACCCGAGACGGTGTTGCGGGTGTACTGCACGTGTCCCGGGGTGTCCGCGAGCACGAAGCTGCGCCGGGGTGTGGCGAAGTAGCGGTACGCGACGTCGATGGTGATGCCCTGTTCGCGCTCGGCGCGCAGGCCGTCGACGAGCAGGGACAGGTCGGGGGTGTCGAGACCCTTGTCGACCGAGGCGCGGGTGACCGCGTCGATCTGGTCGGCCAGCACGGACTTGGTGTCGTACAGCAGCCGGCCCACGAGGGTGGACTTGCCGTCGTCGACGCTGCCGGCGGTGGCGAGTCGAAGGAGGTCGCTCATGATCAGAAATATCCCTCTCGCTTGCGGTCCTCCATGGCCGCTTCGGAAACGCGGTCGTCGCCGCGGGTCGCCCCGCGCTCGGTGAGCCGCGACGCGGCGACCTCGGCGAGGATCGCCTCGTTGTCGGCGGCCTCGGACAGGATCGCGCCGGTGGTGGAGCCGTCGCCGACCGTGCGGTAGCGCACCGACCGGACCTCGAGTTCCTCACCCTCGGCCGGGCCGCCCCAGACGCCGGGCGTCATCCACATGCCGTCGCGCCGGTACACCGGGCGCTGGTGGGCGTAGTAGATGCCGGCGAGTTCGACGTTGTCCCGGGCGATGTACCGCCAGATGTCGAGCTCGGTGAAGTTGCTCAGCGGGAAGACCCGCACGTGCTCGCCGGGGGCGTGCCGACCGTTGTACAGGTTCCACAGCTCGGGCCGCTGCCGCTTGGGATCCCACTGGCCGAAGGCGTTGCGCAGCGAGAAGATCCGTTCCTTGGCGCGGGAGCGCTCCTCGTCGCGGCGGCCGCCGCCGAACACCGCGTCGAAGCGGTTCTCGGCGATGGCGTCGAGCAGCGGCACCGTCTGCAGCGGATTGCGGATCCCGTCGGGCCGCTCGGTGAGGCGGCCGTCGGCGAGGTAGTCCTCGACCTTCGCCACGTGCAGCCGCAGCCCGTACTTCTCGACGACGTGGTCGCGGAACTCGAGGACCTCGGGAAGGTTGTGCCCGGTGTCGACGTGCAGCAGCGCGAACGGCAGCGGCGCGGGCCAGAAGGCCTTGAGCGCCAGATGCAGCAGGACCGTCGAGTCCTTGCCGCCCGAGAACAGGATCACCGGGCGCTCGAATTCGCCGGCGACCTCGCGGAAGACGTGGATCGCTTCGGACTCGAGCGCGTCGAGGGTGTCGAACCTATCGCCGTCCGACTTGCGCCGGGATTCGGAGAAATTCGTGTCGATGAGTGTCATGAGGCGTGCAACCCGCATTCGATCTTGGCTCGGCCGGCCCACCGTCCGCTGCGCGGATCGGCTCCGGGTAGTGGTTTGGCGGTGCAGGGGGCGCACCCGATGGACGGATAGCCCTCGTCGACCAGGGGATTGACGAGGATCCCGTGCTCGTCGATGTAGTTCTGCATGTCCTCGTCGGACCACGCGGCGATCGGGTTGATCTTCACCAGCCCGAAGGCATCGTCGAAGGAGATCAGCGGGGCGTTGGCCCGGGTGGGGGCCTCCACCCGGCGGATGCCGGTGACCCACGCCTGGTAGCCCTTCAGGGTCTCCTTCAGCGGCACCACCTTCCGCAGGCGGCAGCACTCGTTGGGGTCCCGCGCGAACAGATCCTTGCCGAGCAGTGCGTCCTGCTCGGCCACCGTCTGCTGCGCCTTGGCCTCGACCAGGTTGACGCCGTACACCTGCGCCACGGCGTCACGGGTGCCGAGGGTCTCCGCGAAGTGGTAGCCGGTGTCGAGGAACAGCACGTCCACGCCGGGATGCACCTGTGCCGCGAGGTGCACGAGCACCCCGTCCTGCATGTTCGACGCCACGATGTACGAGTCGCCGAAGTTCTCCTCGGTCCACTGCAGCAGTTCCCGCGCCGAGGCGCCGTCGAGAGTGGCCGCCCCCTGCGCGGCCAGCTCCCTCAGTTCCTCCGTTGTCCGTGTCGTGGTCACGTTCCGTCCTTCGATCGTCTGCTCCCCGGTCATCGCAAATCGGCCTCGTCCGCGCGCAGCACCCACTGCGAGAAGCGTTCTCCCGCAGTGCGGTGCTTGACGAAGTTGCGCACCACGCGCTCGATGTAGTCGCCCATCTCGGCGCTGGTCACCTTGTGCTGGCGCAGCTTGCGGCCGAACGCGGCATCCATGCCGAGCGTCCCGCCGAGGTGCACCTGGAAACCCTCCACCTGGTTGCCGTCCCCGTCGTCGACGAGCTGGCCCTTGAAGCCTATGTCGGCGACCTGCGAACGCGCGCACGAGTTGGGGCAGCCGTTGATGTTGATCGTCACCGGAACGTCCAGCTGGGCGTTGATGTCGGCGAGGCGCTGCTCGAGCTCGGGCACCAGCGCCTGCGAGCGCTTGCGGGTCTCGACGAACGAGAGCTTGCAGAACTCGATGCCCGTGCAGGCCATCAGGTTCTTGCGCCACGGCGTCGGGTTCGCGGGCAGGCCCAGTTCGCCGAGGTCGGCGATCAGCTGATCGACCTTCTCGTCGGCGACGTCGAGCACGATGAGCTTCTGGTAGGGCGTGAAGCGGATGCGATCGGATCCGGCCTTCTCGGCCGCGTCGGCGACGGCGGCGAGGATCGTGCCGGAGACCCGGCCCGCGATGGGGGCGACGCCGACCGCGTTGAGCCCGTTGCGCAGCTTCTGCACGCCCACGTGGTCGATCGGGCGCGCCGGCTTCTCCGGTGCGGGTCCGTCCAGCAGCGGCCGCTTCAGGTATTCCGTTTCGAGAACGTCCCGGAACTTCTCGACGCCCCAGTCCTTGATCAGGAACTTCAGCCGCGCCTTCGAGCGCAGGCGGCGGTAGCCGTAGTCGCGGAAGACCGACACGACGGCCTCCCACACGTCGGGCACCTCGGCGAGCGGGATCCACGCGCCGACCCGTTGCGCCAGCATCGGATTCGTCGACAGGCCGCCGCCGACCCACAGGTCGAAGCCGGGGCCGTGCTCGGGGTGGTTCACGCCGACGAACGCGACGTCGTTGATCTCGTGCACCACGTCCTGCTGACCGGAGATCGCGGTCTTGAACTTGCGCGGCAGGTTCGAGTACTTCGGGTCGCCGATGTAGCGGCGGACGATCTCCTCGACCGCCGGTGTGCCGTCGATGATCTCGTCGAGGGACTCGCCGGCGAGGGGGGAACCGAGCACCACGCGGGGGCAGTCGCCGCACGCCTCGGTGGTCTTCAGGCCGACGGATTCGAGACGGCGCCAGATCTCCGGGACGTTCTCGACCTCGATCCAGTGGTACTGGACGTTCTCGCGGTCCGACAGGTCGGCGGTGTCGCGAGCGAACTCGGTCGAGATCCCCGCGATCGTGCGCAACTGCGCGAGGTTCAGGGCGCCGCCGTCGCAGCGCACCCGCATCATGAAGTACTTCGCCTCGAGCAGATCGATGTTCTCGTCGCCGGTGTAGGTGCCGTCGTAGCCCTGTTCGCGCTGCGTGTACAGGCCCCACCAGCGGAAGCGGTTGCGCAGGTCGCTCCGGTCGATTCCGTCGAATCCCGTGTGCGCGTAGATGTCTTCGATGCGCCGGCGCACGTTGAGCGGGTTGTCGTCCTTCTTGACCTGCTCGTTGGGATTGAGCGGCTCACGGTAGCCGAGGGCCCACTGGCCCTCCGCGCGCTGCTTGGCGGGCCGGGCCGGGCGGCGGCGGGCCGCGGCGGTTTCGGTCGTATCGCCGGCGGGGGAGACGTCGGTGGTCGACGACATACGGGTACTCCTGGAGTTCGCGAGGGACCGGATCGGGATCGGCAGGGCGGGCTGAGCCCGGCGCGGACATGCCTCGACCCGGCGGGAAGCGGGGGCTGCCGGGGGTGGGGCCGACTATCGACAGTCGGCGCAGAAACCGGCGGTGCAGGACAGACACCGCGATGCACAGACACGCTTGAGGTCGACGTGGCGTCGCGCCACGAGTCGCACTCCGGGTCCGGTCATGCGGACCATTGTGCCATGTCACGGGCCTGTTCTCGAAACGTGGCGGTATTTACGCCGAATTTCGGGGAAATGCCGAGGTGACAGCGCCGGGCCGGGGTGGCGTGTCCGGGCCGTGTCCGGGCGGCGGGCTCCGGTCGGCCTTCTGGAACACTGGGGGAGTGAGTGGAACCAATGTCGGAGTCGGAGCAGGGTTCGAATTGCCGGCCTCGGCCCTCGCCGGTGTCGGTTCCCGCCCGTTCGGCGTGTACGTGCACGTCCCGTTCTGCGCGAGCCGCTGCGGCTATTGCGACTTCAACACCTACACCGCCGGAGAGCTCGGCACGTCCGCGTCTCCGCAGTCGTGGCTCGAGGGGTTGCGCAGCGAGCTCGACATCGCGGCGCGACTGCTCGGCGCCCCGGCGGCGCAGACCGTCTTCGTCGGCGGTGGCACCCCGTCGCTGCTCGGTGCCGACGGCCTGTCGCAGGTGCTCGCGGCGGTCCGGTCGAGCTTCGGCCTCGCCCCGGGCGCGGAGGTGACGACGGAGTCCAACCCGGAATCGACGTCGCCGGAGTTCTTCGACGGCATCCGCGGGGCCGGTTACACCCGCGTGTCGCTGGGCATGCAGTCCGCCGCCCCGCACGTGCTCGCGGTGCTCGACCGCACGCACACCCCGGGCCGGGCCGTCGCGGCCGCGGGCGAGGCGCGGGCCGCCGGATTCGACCACGTCAACCTGGACCTGATCTACGGCACCCCCGGCGAGCGGGACGAGGACCTCGACGCGTCCCTCGACGCCGTGCTCGCTGCGGACGTCGATCATGTCTCGGCGTACGCGCTGATCGTCGAGGACGGCACCGCGCTCGCCCGCCGGGTGCGCAGGGGCGAACTGCCGGCCCCCGACGACGACGTGCTCGCGGCCCGCTACGAGCGCATCGACGCGCGGCTCGAGGCCGCCGGCCTGACCTGGTACGAGGTGTCGAACTGGGCGCGCGCCGACGATCCGTCGGCGCGGTGCGCCCACAACCTCGGCTACTGGGACGGCGGCGACTGGTGGGGGGCCGGGCCGGGCGCGCACAGCCACGTCGGCGGCGTCCGCTGGTGGAACGTCAAGCACCCGGCGCGCTACGCGGACGCGCTCGCCGCCGGCGGGCTCCCGGTCGGGGGCAGCGAACTGCTCACCGCCGGCGACGTCCACACCGAACGGGTGATGCTCGAGGTGCGGCTGCGCACCGGCCTGCCGCTGGACGTGCTCGCCCCCGAGGAACGACGCGCCGCCGAGACCGTCGTCGCGGACGGCCTCGCCGACCTGCGCGCCGGCCGGCTGGTGCTCACCGATCGCGGCCGGCTCCTCGCCGACGCGGTGGTGCGCGCGATCCTGACCTGACCGCGCAGCGGTGCGATGTCCCGGCCGCGCAGCGGTGCGATGTCCTGACCGCGCAGCGGTGCGATATCCCGGCCGCGCAGCGGTGCGATATCTACGCCTCGGTGGTGTCGGCGTCCGGGGCGTGAGGGAACAGGGCGTCGTAGTCGAACACTCGCGCATGCAGGACGGTGCGGTTGCGCAGCGCCGAGCGCACGGCCCGGTGCAGGCCGTCCTCGAGGTACAGCACACCCTTCCACTGGACCGCGTGCGGGAAGAGGTCGCCGTAGAAGGTGGAGTCCTCCGACAGCAGCCGGTCGAGCTCGAGCACCTTAGTGGTGGTGACGATCTGGTCGAGCCGCACCTGCCGGGGCGGGATCTGCGCCCAGTCGCGCAGCGAGAGCCCGTGGTCGGGATACGGCTTGCCGTCCCGGACGCCCTTGAAAATCATGGCACCAACTTACGACGCGTCGCCGGCGGGCGCCGTCCCGCTCGCCGTCCGGGACCGGCGACTAAACTGGAGCGAAACGGCACGCAGTGCACCGTCCTGCGGTGGTGCGTGCCGTTCCGGGTGCGACAGCAGAGACGGAGGTGGGCGGGATGTCGAGCACCGAGGAACGGCGCTTCCAGGTGTTGCGAGCGATCGTGGCCGATTACGTGTCCACCAAGGAACCCATCGGTTCGAAGACGCTCGTCGAGCGCCACAACCTGGGCGTATCCAGCGCGACGGTCCGCAACGACATGGCCGTGCTCGAGGCCGAGGGGTACATCACCCAGCCGCACACCAGCTCCGGCCGGGTTCCCACGGACAAGGGCTACCGTCAGTTCGTCGACCGGATCGCCGACGTCAAGCCCCTCTCGGGGGCCGAGCGCCGGGCGATCCTGCAGTTCCTCGAGTCGGGTGTGGACCTCGACGACGTGCTGCGGCGCGGCGTCCGGCTGCTGGCGCAGCTGACCCGGCAGGTGGCGGTGGTGCAGTACCCCACGTTGTCGGCTTCGTCGGTCCGCCACCTCGAGGTGGTCGCGTTGACCCCCGCCCGGTTGCTGCTGGTGCTCATCACCGACTCCGGCCGGGTCGACCAGCGCATCGTCGAGCTCGGTGACGTTCTCGGCGAGGAGGACCTGTCGCGGCTGCGGGACCTGCTCGGTGCCGCGCTGACCGGTAAGCGGCTCGCCGCGGCGTCGATCGCGGTGAGCGAGCTGGCCGAGGACGCGCCCGACGAGCTGCGCGATGCGGTCATCCGCTGCGCCACCGTGCTGGTGGAAACCCTCGTCGAGCATCCCGAGGAGCGGCTCGTGCTCGGCGGCACGGCGAACCTGACGCGCAACGCCGCCGACTTCGACCCGCACGCCGGCTTCCCCGGCTCGCTGCGTACCGTGCTCGAGGCGCTCGAGGAGCAGGTGGTGGTCCTCAAGCTGCTGGCGGCGACGCAGGACGCCGGTCGCGTGACGGTGCGGATCGGCGAGGAAACCCAGGTCGAGCAGATGCGCGGCACGTCCGTGGTGTCCACCGGGTACGGTGCCGCGGGCACCGTCTTCGGCGGCCTCGGTGTGCTCGGCCCCACCCGGATGGACTACCCGGGGACCATTGCGTCGGTGGCTGCGGTCGCCCGCTATATCGGTGAGGTGCTCGGCGAACGCTGAGCGCCGGGCGGCGCGGACGGACCATCCGACGACACAACATCTGTGCGAATAGAGAAGGACGAAGAACTCACGTGGCACGGGACTACTACGGGACGCTCGGCGTGTCGAAGAACGCGACCGATCAGGAGATCAAGCGGGCGTATCGCAAGCTCGCGCGCGAGCACCACCCGGATGTGAACCCGGACGAGGCGGCGCAGAAGAGGTTCCAGGAGATCTCCACAGCGTACGAGGTGCTCTCCGACCCGGAGAAGCGGCGCATCGTCGACCTCGGCGGGGATCCGCTCGGGTCCGGGCCGGGGGCGGGCGGTGGCTTCTCCGGTGCCGGCTTCGGCGGCCTCGGCGACGTGTTCGAGGCGTTCTTCGGTGGCGGGGCCACCACGTCCCGCGGGCCCAGGGGCCGCGTCCAGCCCGGCGCGGACTCGCTGCTGCGCACCCGGCTGACGCTCGAGGAGTGCGCCACCGGTGTCAGCAAGCAGATCGCCGTGGAGACCGCGATCCTGTGCGACGGCTGCGCCGGGTCCGGTACCAACGGCGACTCCAAGCCCGTGCGCTGCGAGACGTGCGGCGGCGCCGGTGAGGTGCAGTCGGTGCAGCGCTCGTTCCTCGGCCAGGTCATGACCTCGCGGCCGTGCCCGACCTGCCGCGGCGCCGGCGAGACGATCCCGGACCCGTGCCGCAAGTGCGGCGGCGACGGCCGGGTGCGGGCCCGCCGCGAGATCACGGTCAAGGTGCCGGCCGGTGTCAGCAACGGCATGCGCATCCGGCTGGCCGCGCAGGGCGAGGTCGGCCCCGGCGGCGGCCCCGCCGGCGACCTGTACGTCGAGATCATCGAGCAGGCGCACGACGTGTTCGTGCGCGACGGCGACGACCTGCACTGCACGATCCGGATCCCGATGGTCGACGCGGCGCTGGGCACCACCGTCGTGCTCGACACCCTCATCGACGGACCCGCCGAGATCACCGTCGAACCCGGCACGCAGCCCGGGTCGGTGGCGGTGCTGCGGGGCCACGGCATGCCCAAACTGCGCTCCGGGGTGCGCGGGGACGTGCACGCCCACCTCGAGGTGGTGGTCCCGTCGAAGCTCGACGGCAAGCAGTCCAAGCTCCTCGAGGAGTTCCGTCGCAAGCGCGAGCACGAGGTGCCCGAGGTCGTCACCACCGGCTCGCAGCACGCCGGGGGCTTCTTCTCCCGGCTGCGCGACGCGTTCAGCGCGCGCTGAGGCCCGGGCGGTGGCCGCAACCCTGTTCTATCTCGATCCGCTGCCCGAGGCCGGGGCTGTCGCGGTCCTCGACGGCAAGGAGGGCCGCCATGCGGCGACGGTACGGCGCATCGCGGTGGGTGAGCGCCTCGTCCTGTCGGACGGCCGCGGCCACGTCGCCGACGTGGAGGTGACGGCCACCGCGAAGGACCGGCTCGAGGCCCGCGTCCTGGCTCGGCGCGAGGTCCCCGCACCGCGCCCGTGGGTCACCGTGGTGCAGGCGTTGCCGAAGTCCGATCGTTCCGAACTGGCCGTGGAGCTGGCGACGGAGGCGGGTGCCGACGCGTTCGTGCCGTGGCAGGCCGCGCGGTGCGTCGCCCGCTGGGACGGGCCGAAGGCGGCCAAGGGCGTCGCGCGATGGCAGGCCGTCGCGGTGGCGGCCGCGAAACAGTCCCGGCGCGCCCACGTTCCCGAGGTGGCGCCGGTCCAGCGGACCGCGGGCGTCGCCGAGGCCGTGCGCGCGACCGTCGCCCGCGGGGGTATCGCGGCGGTCCTGCACGAGTCGGCAACCGAACCGTTCGCCGTGCTGCCGCTGGCCGACGTCCCCGAGCTGATGCTCGTGGTCGGGCCGGAGGGCGGCGTCGACGATGCCGAGATCGCGGCGCTGACGGCCGCGGGGGCCCGGCCGGTGCTGCTCGGGCCGACGGTGCTGCGAACGTCCACCGCCGCGGCCGTCGCGCTCGGAGCGGTGGGAGTGCTCACCGCACGGTGGAGCGCCCGGCCCGTCGAATGACCCGGGAACCGGCTCCGGAACGCGTTCGGAGGCTTCCGGTTCCGGGTTTTCCTGGGGATCTCGCCGCGCGGACCGCGCTTCACGGGGCCCGGCGGTCGAGCCGTACGGCCAGGCCGTCGAGCGGCGCACCCAGGCCTAGCTCGAACAGGTGGTCGAGGTCGAAGTCGTAGCCCTCCGCGGAGAGTGCGACGAGTGACCGGGCGAACGTCGGGTAGCTGCCGGAGCCGACGATCGCCTCCAGCGAGGGAAGCTGGTCGTCCACATGAGCCCCTGCGGCTCCCGCACGGTGCGCGGCTGCCGCTGCACTAGCGTGTCACGCATGTCCCGAACCCGTATCGCCTACGGTCCGCAGCCGCAGCAGTTCGGCCACCTGTACCTGCCGGACGCCGCGGATCCGACCGGGCCCGTGCCCGTCGTGATGGTGGTCCACGGCGGCTTCTGGAGCGGGAAGTACCACCTCAACCTCGGCACGCCGCTGTCGCTCGAACTCGCCGCGCACGGTGTGGCGGCGTGGAACGTCGAGTACCGGCGGCTCGGCGCGGGCGGGCGGTGGCCGGAGATGTCCGCCGACGTCGTCGCGGCCCTCGACGCCGTCGCCACCGCGGTGGCCGAGCGGGCCCTGGCCGCGGGTGTCGAACTCGATCCGGCCCGGGTGCGGGTCGTCGGGCACTCGGCCGGCGGTCAGCTCGCCGTGTGGCTCGCGGGTCAGCGCACGCAGGTGCGCCCCGAACTCGTCGTCTCCCAGGCGGGTGCGCTCGACCTCGCGTCCGCGGGTGAACGCGGCCGGCGGATCGGGTACATCGAGGACCTGTTCGGTCAGCCCTACGACGCGGATCCGGAGTTGTACCGGTCGGCGTCGCCCCGGCACCGGGTGCCGATCGGTGTGCCGGTCGCTCTCGTGCACGGCACCGAGGACGCCCAGGTGCCGGTGAAGGTCGCCGAGCGCTATGCCGCGGCGGCGGTCGCCGCGGGCGATCCGGTGGAACTGCACGTCGTCGACGGGGAGGACCACTTCGCGTTCCTCGACAAGCGGACCCGCAGCTGGGCGCTGTCGCGCGACCTGCTGCTCGCCCCCGAACCGCTGGGCTCGGGGGCGCGCTCGGCGGGCTGAGCGCTCAGCCGCGGCGGGGCAGGACCGCGACGACGACGACGGCGCCGACGGCCAGGGCAAGGCCGCCGACGAGACTCGCCGACGTGATCGCCTGCGAGAACGCGGAGGCCGATGCGTCGAGAAGCGGCTGGGCGTAGGAGGAGACGAACGGGTTCTTCGCCAGCTCCTCGGCGACGATCGCCGCACCGCCGACCGAATCGCCCGCCGCAGCGACGGCCGCGTCGGCCTGGGCGGCCATCGGCCCGTCGAGAGTCGCGAGCGGCAGTCCCGTGAGGAACCCGGAGATCTCGCGCTGGTAGGTGGTGGCCAGCACCGAGCCCAGCACGGCGATGCCGAGGGATCCGCCGAGCTCGACCGCGGTGTCGTTCAGGCCCCCCGCGGCGCCGAGGTCGGACTCGGGGAATCCGCTCATCACGAGGTCCGTGGCCGGGGGTGCGGCCAGCCCGATGCCGAGGCCGAGGAGCACGAGCGAGACGAGGAACAGCCCGTATCCGGAACCGTCGTCGACGAGGGCGAGAGCGAGGACGCCGGCCGCGGCGACGGCCGTTCCGGCACCGATCGCGACGCGGGCACCGAGGCGTGGGGCCAGCCGCCCGCTCACGGCCGATCCGATCGACACGGCCCCGGCCAGGGGGAGCAGGCGCAGACCGGTGCCGAGGGGGCTGTAGCCGAACACGAACTGGAAGTGCTGCGCCACGAAGTAGATCGCCCCGAACGACGCGAGGAAGAGCAGCAGCACGGACAGGCACGCGCCGCCGACGGAACGGTCGGTGACCCGCCCGAGGTCCAGCAGCGGCTGCGGGTGGCGCAGTTCCCAGGCGACGAACGCGGCACCGGCGAGGGCCGCGACCGCCACGGATCCGAGCGACGTTGCGTTCCAACCGAAGTGGAAGCCCTCGATGATGCCGAAGACCAGGGCGCCGACGGCCGCCACGGACAGGGCGCCGCCGGCCCAGTCGATGCGGGTGAGGTGCTCGGCCCGGGACGGCGGCACCAGCGCGAGCGCCGCGACCGCGGCGAATGCCGCGATCGGCACGTTGATGAGGAAGGTCGAACCCCACGCGTGCTGTTCGAGCAGCCAGCCCGCGAGCAACGGGCCGAGCGCGATCGCCAGTCCGGAGGTCGCGGCCCAGGCGGCGATGGCGCGGGGCCGTTCCGAGGCCGGGAACATGGCGACGAGCAGGGACAGGGTTGCGGGCATGATCACCGCGGCGCCGACCCCCATGGTGATGCGGGCGACGATCACCTCGGTCGCGGTGCCGGCGAGGCTGCCGAACACGGCCCCCGCGGCGAAGACGGCCAGGCCGGCGAGGAGGGCGCGCCGCCGGCCGTAGCGGTCGCCGAGGACGCCGGCGAGCAGCATCAGCGCGGCGTAGGGGACGGTGTAGCCGTCGATCACCCACTGCATGTCGGTGCTGGTGAGCCGCAGTTCGCGCAGCATGCTCGGCGCCGCGACGATCAGCGCGGTGTTCGCCATCACGACGATCAGCAGGCTCAGGCAGAGCACGGCGAGGCCGGCCCACCGTCGCGGATACGGGCGGGTGGGATCTGCGGTCGAGCGGGTCAGGATCGAGGTCATCGGCGCTCCTCACGGGATGCGGGCATCGGCAACAATTTGCACAACACTGTGCAAGTTAGAAATTTGCACACGTGTGTGCAAGTAAAGTTGACGGACGTCACACCCGGCGGCGGAAGAAGGTGTCAGCGTGGCGGAACCGGTCCGGGGGCCGCGGCGGCGGACGAGCGGGAACCGAGCCCGGATCCTCGAGGCGGCGATGGGGTGTTTCGCCGCCGACCCGGACGCCAGCATGGACGACGTCGCGCAGGCCGCCGGCGTGGTGCGCCGCACCGTCTATGCCCACTTCCCGAACCGCGAGGCGCTCGTCGACGGCATCGCCGAGGAGGCGGCTGCCGCGCTCGCCGCCGCGGTCGACCGGCCGGACCCCGAGGAGCCCGACCTGGCGCTCGCCGCCGCGGCCCTGATGACCTGGCCCGTCGGTGACCGCTTCCGCGTGCTGCTGTCCTTCGCGCGCAAGGAGGTCGGCGACGAGCGCATCGGCGAACTCATCGCCCCGCTGCGCGCCCGCACCCTCGCGATCGTGGAGCGGGGCTGCCGGTCGGGGGTGTTCTCCGCCTACCTTCCGGCCGTCGTCCTCGTCGGGATGCTCGAGGGGCTCACCATGGCGACCCTCGAGCAGGCCAATCTCGGGGTGGTGCACGACGCGGGGGAGACCGTCGCCCTGGCCGCCCTCGTCCTCATGGGGGTCCCGCCGGAGCGGGCCGTCGACGTCGTCCAGCGGGCCCAGCGAGCGCAGCGGGATCGGCGCGCGGCGCACGGCCCGGGCGGCAATGCGGTGGGGCGCGGGGACGCCCGGCGCTAGACTGGCATCGTCACGACGCCCGTCGTGCGCGAGACGAACCGAAAGCAGGCCGTACCGTCCACGTGAGTGAACCAGACGACACCCGAGACACCGGGAACGCCGAACGGACCACCGTCCGTTCCCACCTGGACCTGCCGCCCGAAGCTGCGGCGCCGCTGCTCGGCTCGGCCGACGAGAATCTCATCGCCCTCGAACGGGCCCTCGGTGCGGACATCCACGTACGCGGCAACTCCGTCACCCTCACCGGCGCGCCGGCGGACGTCGCGCTCGCGGAACGGGTGCTCGGGCAGCTCGTCACCCTCGTCGGACGCGGGCAGGCGGTGACCCCGGACGCGGTGCGCCGCACCGTGGGCATGCTCACGCAGGGTCTGTCCGACTCGCCGGCCGACGTCCTCAGCCTCGACATCCTGTCCCGGCGCGGCAAGACCATCCGGCCCAAGACCCTCAACCAGAAGCGCTACGTCGACGCCATCGACACCAACACGATCGTGTTCGGCATCGGGCCCGCGGGCACCGGCAAGACGTACCTCGCCATGGCCAAGGCCGTGCAGGCGCTGCAATCGAAGCAGGTCACCCGCATCATCCTCACCCGGCCCGCCGTCGAGGCCGGGGAGCGGCTCGGCTTCCTGCCGGGCACGCTGCACGAGAAGATCGACCCGTACCTGCGCCCGCTGCACGACGCGCTGCACGACATGATGGACCCGGAAGCCATCCCGAAGCTGATGCAGGCCGGGGTCATCGAGGTCGCGCCGCTGGCGTACATGCGCGGACGCACCCTCAACGACGCGTTCATCATCCTCGACGAGGCGCAGAACACCACCGCCGAGCAGATGAAGATGTTCCTGACGCGTCTCGGCTTCGGTTCCAAGATCGTCGTCACCGGCGACACCACGCAGGTGGACCTGCCCGGCGGTGCCCGCTCCGGGCTGGCGGCCGCCGCCGAGATCCTCGAGGGCATCGACGGCATCCATTTCGCCGTCCTCGACAGCAGCGACGTGGTGCGGCACCGGCTCGTCTCCGACATCGTCGACGCCTACGAGCGTTTCGAGGCCGATCGGCCGGCCGGCGTCGCCATGGGCAACCGGGCCCAGCGGCGGGCAGCAGCCCAGAGCCGGGTGCCGCGCCGGTGACCGTGACCGAGGGCCCCGCCCGTCTCGTACCCGCCGTGTCCGCATCCGCCCAGAAGGAACGCCACAGATGAGCATCGAGATCTCGAACGAATCGGGGATGGACGTCGCCGAGGAGGACCTGATCGACATCGCGCGGTTCGTCATCGCCCGGATGGACGTGCATCCGGCCGCGGAACTGTCGATGGTGCTCGTCGACTCCGACACCATGGCCGATCTGCACATGCGCTGGATGGACCTGCCCGGCCCCACCGACGTGATGTCCTTCCCCATGGACGAACTCGAGCCCGGCGGCCGCCCCGACGCCCCCGAGCCCGGCCCCTCGATGCTCGGCGACATCGTGCTGTGCCCGTCCTTCGCCGCGGAACAGGCCGAGAAG
This sequence comes from Rhodococcus sp. M8, assembly GCF_015654185.1. Taxonomy (NCBI): domain Bacteria; kingdom Bacillati; phylum Actinomycetota; class Actinomycetes; order Mycobacteriales; family Nocardiaceae; genus Rhodococcus; species Rhodococcus sp. M8. The sequence goes on along the minus strand of NZ_CP064065.1, from coordinate 1,298,919 downwards.
GCCGGCCATTCGCTCGCGCACGAACTCGCCGTGCTCACGGTCCACGGGATGCTGCACCTGCTCGGGTACGACCACGCCGAGCCCGACGAGGAGAAGGAGATGTTCGGTCTGCAGAACCAGCTCCTCGAGGAGTGGTACGAGGAACTGCGGCGCGCCGAGCACGAGGCCAGGCTCGCGGCCCGCGATCAGCAGCTCCTCGGCAAGGCCGGCTTCTTCGACCCGACCGAGCGGTAGCGGCCTCGTGATCGGAGCACTGGCGTGAGCGCCCCCGCGCTCGTCGTCGTCGCCGTCGTGCTGGTGGCGCTCGGCGGGCTGTTCGCGGCGGTCGACTCGGCGCTGAACACCGTCTCCCCGGCCCGCGTGGAGGAACTCGCCAAGGGCGAGCGGCCCAGCGCGCAGAAGCTGCTGGTGATCCTCGAGGACCGGCCGCGGTACGTCAATCTCATGGTGCTGCTGCGCATCCTGTGCGAGATCACCGCGACGGTGGTGTTGGTGGCGGCGCTGCTCGACTGGATGGGCCACACCGGGGCGCTGGTGGCCAGCGCCGTGATCATGGTGCTCGTGGACTACATGGTGATCGGCGTGGGCCCCCGAACCCTCGGTCGCCAGCACGCGTACCCCATCGCCCTGGCCGGGACCGTGCCGTTGCGCGTGATCGGTGTCCTGCTCGGCCCGCTGAGCCGGCTGCTGATCCTGATCGGCAACGCGATCACCCCCGGCCGGGGATTCCGGAACGGGCCGTTCGCCAACGAGATCGAACTGCGCGAGCTGGTGGACATGGCGCAGGAGCGCGGCGTCGTCGCCGCCGAGGAACGGCGAATGATCCAGTCGGTGTTCGACTTCGGTGACACCACCGCACGCGAGGTGATGGTGCCGCGCCCCGAGATGGTGTGGATCGAGGCGGACAAGACCGCCGGCCAGGCGACGTCGCTCGCGGTGCGCAGCGGGCACTCCCGCATCCCGGTGATCGGCGAGAACGTCGACGACATCCGCGGCGTCGTGTATCTCAAGGACCTGGTGCAGCAGACCTACTATTCGCGCGACGGCGGCCGGAGCGTGACCGTCGCCGAGGTGATGCGCCCGGCGGTGTTCGTGCCGGATTCCAAGCGCCTCGACGATCTGCTGGCCGACATGCAGCGCGACCGCAACCACATGGCGCTGCTCGTCGACGAGTACGGCGGCATCGCCGGGCTGGTCACCATCGAGGACATCATCGAGGAGATCGTCGGCGAGATCGCCGACGAGTACGACACCGGAGAGATCGCGCCCGTCGAGGATCTCGGCGACGACACCTTCCGGGTCTCCGCGCGGTTGCCCGTCGAGGACCTCGGTGACCTGTTCGACGTTGCGCTCGACGACATCGAGGTCGACACAGTCGGCGGTTTGCTCGGGTTCGTGCTCGGCCGGGTACCGTTGCCGGGTTCCGAAGTGGAGACCCACGGTCTGCGGCTGCGCGGCGAGGGCGCCCGCGACGCCCGGGGCCGGGTCCGCATCAACACCGTGTACGTGCAACGGGTCCCCGCGACGGAGACGGCCGAGACCGCCGCCGAGGAATCGGTCGACGGGTGACCGCGGCCGTCGACGCCACGACACCCACCGTGCCGATCCGCACCGCCGGCACCGCAGACGAGGAGCTCGTATGACCGACCCCGACTTCCGTTCCGGCTTCGTGTGTTTCGTCGGACGGCCCAACACCGGGAAGTCGACGCTGACGAATGCGCTCGTGGGCAGCAAGATTGCGATCACCTCGTCGCGTCCGCAGACCACCCGGCACACCATCCGGGGCATCGTGCACCGTGAACACGCACAGATCATCCTCGTGGACACCCCCGGCCTGCATCGGCCGCGGACGCTGCTCGGGCAGCGGCTCAACGACCTGGTGCGCGACACCTATTCGGAGGTCGACGCGGTCTGCGTGTGCATCCCGGCCGACGAGAAGATCGGCCCCGGCGACCGCTGGATCGTCGAACAGGTGCGGCAGGTCGCCCCGCGCACGAAGCTGATCGGCATCGTCACGAAGATCGACAAGGTGAGCAAGGAGCGGATCGCGCCGCAGCTGCTCGCCGTCTCCGAGCTGCTCGGACCGGACGTGGACGTCGTGCCCGTGTCCGCCACCTCGGGCGAGCAGCTCGAGGTCCTCATCGACGTCCTCGCCTCGCACATGGAACCCGGGCCGGCGTTCTACCCCGACGGCGAACTGACCGACGAGCCCGAGGAGACGCTCATGGCCGAGCTGATCCGGGAGGCCGCGCTCGAGGGACTCGGCGACGAGCTGCCCCACTCGCTCGCGGTGGTGATCGAGGAGATCACCGAGCGAGAGGGTCGCACCGAGAAGCAGGGCGAGCTGCTCGACGTGCATGCGCTGCTGTACGTGGAGCGGCCGAGCCAGAAGGGCATCGTGATCGGCAAGGGTGGCGCCCGCCTGCGTGAGGTGGGCACCGCTGCCCGCTCCCAGATCGAGAAGCTGCTCGGGGTGAAGATCTACCTCGATCTGCACGTGAAGGTCGCCAAGGACTGGCAGCGCGATCCGAAACAACTCGGCCGCCTCGGCTTCTGACAGTCGCGTGCGGTGTCGTCGGGCGGGCCCCGACAGGAAGTGATGCGCAGTGCCCTCTCCCGCATCGCTCGCGCCGACCGGTCGGGTCCGCCCGGGAGGCGGTCGTGGCCGGTGACCCCGGAGGCGGTCTGCGCGGCATGATCGTGCGTCACCGCGTCGCGTTCGGTCTCCTCCTTGCGCTCGCCTCGTCGGCGTTCGCCGTGCTGTGGCTCTTCGTCGTGCCCGCGCGAGCCGACGAGACGACCGGCGTGCAGTCGGCCGCGATCCGCTACGCCCATCCGGCGTGCTGGATGCTGCTGGCCGCGGCGTCGGCCCTGTTCGCGACGCGCGCCCCCCGCCGGGCCGTCGACGCCGTCGCGTGGAGTGCGCTCGTCGCGTATGCGGTCTTCGTGGTGGCGACCCTGGCCTGACCCGTGTCGGCGGCCCCGTGTGCGGCCCGCGGTCAGTCCGCCGCGGCGGGCACCGTGCTGCGCACCAGCTGCAGCACCGCCGCCGAGAGGTCGGGCGCGGCGCCGGTGGCCAGGCGGCGCAGCTGGAGTCCGGTGATGGTCGCGACCAGGGTCGGGGCGACCGACTCCGGTCGGGGGACACCGAGTTCGGTGAGGATGGTCACGGTCAGCGCGTCGTAGGCGGCCCAGCATCGGGCCGCCGCCTCCCGCAACTGCGGATCCCGGCCGGCCTGGACGTAGAGCTCGAACGGCGCGATCCGCTCCGCCGAGAACGACAGGTCCTCGGCGACCTGTCCGGTGAGTGCCGCGGCGTCGGCCAGGCTCAGTCCGCGACCACGGTAGTCCTCCGCCAGATCGCGCAACCGCGTGGTCTCGTCTGCGACGAACGTCGTCAGCGCCGACCGCAGCAGGTCGGACTGGGTGGGGAAGTGGTAGGTGATCGAGCCGAGGGAGACTCCCGCCCGGGCGGCGATGCGGCGGTTGGTGATCGCGGCGATGCCGTCCGTGCCGATCAGATGCAGGGTCGCGGCCACGATCGCGCCGCGGACGTCCGTGCCCATCGAGGTCACCACCACCGCTGCGGCGTGTGACGATCCCAGCGCAGCTCCGACTCGAGCTGGGCGGCGAGGGAGATCAGCAGGGGCTCCGCGTTCTCGTGTCCCATGAGCTGGGCGCCGACCGGCAGGCCCGATCCGGTGAAGCCCGCCGGGATGTTCACGCTCGGCCAGCCCAGGACGTTCCACGGCCAGGTGTAGGGGCAGGCGGCCGTGATCACCTTGTCGGTGGCCCAGCCCCCGAGGCCGTCCATCGCCTCCACCACCGGGGGTGGGGTGGCGGTGGTGGGGGCGAGGATGACGTCGAAGCGGTCGAAGATCGCGCCGATGCGCCGGCGGATGCGTGGTTCGGCGGCGCGAGCGGCGCGCAGCGGACGGCCGCGCAGCAACCGGCCGGTGCGGGCGTTCGCGCGGGTGCGCGGGTCGGCGAGGGCCGGGTCGGGCAGCCGCCGCACCCAGTCGTCGATGCCGGCCATCGACCGGGGCAGGAAGTTCAGGCCCAGCAGCTTTCCGTAGGCCGGGTCGGCGACGGTCACGTCGTGGCCGAGGGCACGCAGCGTGCCGGCGAGGGCTTCGACGCGGGCGCGGATCTCGGCGTGCAGTCGGGTGCGGGTGGCGGTGTAGGGGCGCGCGAGCGAGAGCGCGATCCGGAGCCGGCCCGGATCGCGACCCACGGCGTCGGACACCGTGACGGCTTCCGCTTCGTGCAGGTCGCCGACGTGGTTGCCCGCGACGGCGTCGAGCAGCAGTGCGGCGTCGGCGACCGTGCGTGCCAGGGTGCCGTGGGTGGTGAGGCCGTGGAAGGCCTCGGGGTCGGGCCACATCGAGATGCGGCCGCGTTGCGGCTTGATTCCCACGAGGTTGGTCCAGGCGGCCGGGATGCGGACCGATCCGGCGCCGTCGGAGCCGAGCGCCGCGGACACCAGGCCCGCCGAGACCGCGGCGGCGCTGCCCCCCGACGAACCGCCGGGGGTGTGGTCCCGGTGCCAGGGGTTGCGGGTGTGGCCGAAGGCGCTGCCGCCGGTGAACGGCCACTGCCCCAGTTCGGGGGTGTTCGTCTTGCCGACGATCACGGCGCCGGCGGCCCGCAGCCGCCGCACCACCTCCGCGTCCTCCTCGCGGACGGCGAACTCGCCGGCGCATCCGAACGCGGTGATCTCGTGCGCGATGTCGGTGTCGTCCTTCACCGCGACCGGCACACCGAGCAGGGGGAGACGGACGCCGGCGGCAAGACGCCGGTCGGCCTCCTCGGCCTCGGCGAGCGCCTGCTCCCGGCGGACGCCACGGAAGGCATTGAGTGCGCGATTGCCGGCCTCGATGCGTTCCAGGGCCGCGCGCGTCGCGGCGACGGACGTGGTGGCGCCGGCGGCGAGGGCGGCGGCCTCGGCGGCGAGGCCGGGCGCTCGGGTGTCTGCCCGTGGTGCGGTCATACGGCTGCGTCCCCCTTCGTGGTGTTCGTTCGAACGAACAATAACGCGTTCCAGTTTGTCTCGTCGAGGGCGGGATGCGCAGAAAGGTGGCGCTCGTCACATTCGCGGGAGGCGCGACGATCGGTTGGGTATGCCCCCGGGGATATCGCGGGAGCCTCCCCGGGGTGTCGTAGGGACCGGCTGTCAGGAGATACACATGGGTTCATCGCGCACACGCAACCTCCGGCGCGTACCAGACACGGAGACGCGGATGGTCTTCCGCACCATCCACGGGTACCGTCGCGCGTTCCGGATTGCCGGCGAGGGGCCTGCGCTGCTGCTGCTCCACGGGATCGGCGACAACTCCTCGACCTGGCAGGAGGTCATCCCGCACCTGGCCCGCAGGTACACGGTCATCGCACCGGACCTGCTCGGCCACGGCCGCTCCGACAAGCCCCGCAGCGACTACTCGGTCGCCGGGTACGCCAACGGTGTGCGTGACCTGCTCTCGGTCCTGGGCATCGAGCGCGTCACCGTGGTCGGGCACTCGCTCGGCGGCGGCGTCGCGATGCAGTTCGCGTACCAGTTCCCGCAGCTGGTCGACCGGCTCGTCCTGGTGGCCGCGGGTGGCGTCACCAAGGACGTTCACCCGGCGTTGCGCCTGCTGTCCCTGCCGGGGCTGAGTGAGGCGCTCAAGCTGCTGCGCCTACCGGGCGCCATGCCCGCGATGCGCATTGCCGGTGGCCTGCTGGGCCGGTGGCACGACACCCCCTTGCGTCCCGGGGTCCTGCTGCACGACACCTCGGATCTGATCCGGGTCCTGAGCGGATTGCCCGATCCCACCGCGTGCGAGGCGTTCCTGCGCACGCTGCGGGCCGTCGTGGACTGGCGTGGTCAGGTGGTGACGATGCTCGACCGCTGTTACCTGACCGAGGACCTGCCCGTGCAGCTGATCTGGGGTGAGCACGACAGCGTGATCCCGGTGGATCACGCGCACCTGGCGCATTCGGCGATGCCCCATTCCCGGCTCGACGTCTTCCGCGGCGCCGGCCATTTCCCGTTCCGGGACGATCCCATCCGGTTCGTGCGGGTGGTCGAGGAGTTCCTCGACTCGACCGCGCCCGCCAAGTTCGACGAGCAGCGCTGGGGCCGGCTGCTGATCAACGGCGTGAGCGAGAGCCGGATCACGGGCGGTCCGGCCACCCGCAGGGCCGTGCTCGGCGCGATGGGCGCCGACGAGCGCAGCGCCACCTGAGCGATCCCGGCGCCCGCCGCCGCTAGACGGGGGCCGCGCTCCACAGTGCCCGGAGTTTCTCGGCGGTCACCACGGTGCCGAAGTTCTGGGCCACTACGGCCACCGACGCATCGTGAGCGGCCGGGCTGTAGGTCGCGGCGCAGTCCTCCACCAGGGACACCCAGTACTCGTGGAACAGGGCGCTGCGCAGGCTCGACTCGACGCACACCTCGGTGGCCACCCCGGTGAACAGCAGCGATTCGATGTTCCGTGAGCGCAGGACGTCGTCGAGGTCGGTGCCGACGAACGCGCTGAACCGGTGCTTGACGACCACCGCATCCGCGTCTTGCGGTGCGACGCCGTAGAATTCGGCGCCCGCGGTGTCCGGCCGGCAGGTGAGACCGGTGCGGGCCGCGTCGGGTCCGTCGCCGACCCGTCCGAGCCACTGTGGCGTGTCCGTGGTCTCGTCGTGAAGGGTGCGGACGAACACGATCTGCACGCCGGCGGCCCGCGCCGATGCGATGAGCCCGGCGAGGCGCGGTGCCATGGCGACCGCGGCCGTCACGTCGAAACCGCAGCGCGCCAAGGCGCCGTCCGGGGAGCAGAAGTCGTTCTGCATGTCGATCACGACAAGCGCGCAGCGCTGTGGGTCGTAACGGAAGGGAATCGAATCCATCGTCGGGTCCTCGGGGTAGGGGATAGAAGGAAAGTCGGGGACGGGTGTGCTCACGTCGGCCGAGGTCACCAGATGACCACGGCGGCCAGGGTCGCGACGACGAGGCCGGTCACGACGGGAACGGCGAGGTGGCGGACCATGTCGGTGACGGAGACCTTGCAGAAGCCGGCCACCACGACGAGGGACGACCAGATGACCAGGGTGCCCCCGCCGGTCCAGGTGGCGCCGTTCTGGGCGATGGCGGCGAGCGTCGCGGTGTCGATGCCCGACTGCGGGGCGAGGGCGGCGGCCAGGCCGCCGGTGAGCGGCAGGCCCGCCCAGCCGGACCCGTCCAGGCCCATCGCCATTCCGATCACGAGCATGCTCAGGGCGACGAAGAGTCCGTTGTCCGGGATGAAGCCCTGCACGCCCTCAACGGCGTCGAACAGGAAGGCCGGGCCGGTACCGTCCTCGAGACCCAGGATCGCACCGGAGTAGTCGGGGATGCCCATGTACACGAATCCCGCGACGGGAAGGATGATGCCCATCGCCTTGAAGGCGTAGGACAGGCCGTCGACGAAGTGCGTCGCGCAGAACTCGAGCGCCTCCTGCCTGCGGGCGGTGACCGTCACCAGTGCCATCAGGATCATCGCCGTCCCGCCCACCAGGGACGCGCCGGCGCCGTCCGACCACGGCACGAGGTCGGTGAACCGGCCGAGCAGCATGTAGACGAGCACCGCGGCGAACGCCGCCGGCACACCGACTGCCCACCGGCGGGCCAGGCGCGGGCGGCCGGTGATGCGGGTGCCCTCGTCGTATCCGGGAAGTTCGTCCTCGAGAACGTCGACCGCACGCTCGGGCGTGGGCTCCGCCGGCGCGGCGCTCGCCGGCACGGGGTTGCGTGCGCCGCCGCCGGCCGCGGATCCGGGGTGCCCGCTCCCGCCGCCCGTCCCCGGCGTGCCGGCGCCGCCCGTCATCCGGCGGCGCACGGTGAGGAACCAGGCCAGCACCGCGGCGACGACGCCGACGATCAGCGAGATCACCAGCGCGCGACCGGCGATGTCGTCGGCGGGCACCCCGGCGCCGCTCGCGGAGATCGACGGGGCCAGCCCGATCACGTAGTCCGAGGCAATGGACATCCCCTGACCCGAGATCGCCAGGGCGAGCGCCGCACCCAGGGGTGGCAGCCCGGCCTTGATCGCGGCGGGCAGCAGCACGGCCCCGATCAACGCGAGGGCGGGCGTCGGCCAGAAGAACAGCGACAGGAGATAGGTGAACACGAACAGCACCACGTAGGCGACGCGGCCGTTGATCATCCACCGGCTCATCGGCCGCACCATCATCTCGTCGGCGCCGATGCTCCGCATCGCGGCCAGCATCGAGGTGACCGCCGCGATGACGACGAAGATCTCGAACAGCGCCGAGCCCGAGGTGAGCGTCGCCCGGAACACCGCCATCACGGCGTTCGCGACGTTGCCGTCGTAGGCGAGGGCGGTGGCGAACGTCGCCACCACTGCCGGGATCATCACGTTCTTGCGCAGGGCCATGGCCACGAGGAGGGACACGAGGCCGAGCAGGAAGACGATATGGGCGGTGGTCACGGGTGGCTCCTCCAGCGGGCTGAGGCATCGGGCCGGGGGATCGGCGCCGCCGCGGGGTGCAGGCCCGCCTGGGCCCCGCGCTACGGGCGTCGCCGCACCGGATGTCGTCCGATGGTGCTGGGTCCGGCCCGGTTCGGCAAGGGCGAAAATGACCGAACCGCAGGGGGTTCTGCTGTGCAGGTTGCAGGGAGGGTGACGACCGCGTTTCGGGTCGGCCGGGTCTGTGAACAACGCGAAAAATCCGCGCCGCCGCCTCGGTGTCGGCCCGGCGTGACAGACTCGCAGGGTGAGGTTGTACCGGGATCACGCGGTGGTGCTGCGCCAGCACAAGCTGGGCGAGGCCGACCGCATCGTCACGCTGCTCACCCGTCGCCACGGCCTCGTGCGGGCCGTCGCGAAAGGGGTGCGGCGCACCCGCTCGAAGTTCGGGGCGCGGCTCGAGCCGTTCGCGCACATCGACGTGCAGTTGCATCCGGGCCGCAGCCTCGACATCATCACCCAGGTCCAGACCGTCGATGCGTTCGGCGCCGACCTCGTCGACGACTACGGCCGCTACACCACCGCGTGCGCCGTGCTCGAGACCGCCGAACGGCTCGCCGGTGAGGAGCGCGCCCCCGCCCCGCAGCTGCACCGCCTCACCGTCGGTGCGCTCCGTGCCCTGTCCGACCAGGTCCGGCCGCCGGAACTGATCCTCGACGCCTACCTGCTGCGGGCCATGGCCTACGCCGGCTGGGCGCCGGCGATCAGCCGCTGCGCTCGCTGCGACGATCCCGGCCCGCATCGCGCGTTCCACGTCGCGGCCGGGGGAGCGGTATGCGTGCGGTGCCGGCCGCCGGGCGCCGCGACCCCCGGCGCGGGTGTGCTGGATCTGATGGACGCGCTGTTCCACGGTCGCTGGCAGGGCACCGACACGGTGTCCGAGGCGACCCGCGGGCAGGCCAGCGGCCTGATCGCCGCCCACCTGCAGTGGCATCTGGAGCGGCAGTTGCGGACCCTGCCGCTGATCGAACGCGGCCGTCCCCATGCGGTGGCTGTGGGCGGGGAGACGGTCGGGCAGGATGGGGAGCGTGATTCGACGCCGCACCCCGCAAGCATCGCGTGACCGCGAGATCCGGCCACCCGACCCGCACCCGTCCGGCGCCCGCCCGCCCGGTCTGCAGCCAGAACTGATCCCGCGGCACGTCGCCCTGGTCATGGACGGCAACGGCCGCTGGGCCCAGGAACGCGGTCTGCCTCGCACCGCCGGCCACGAACGCGGCGAGGCGGTGCTGATGGACACCGTGTGCGGGTGCATCGAGATGGGCGTCAAGTGGCTCTCGGCGTACGCGTTCTCCACCGAGAACTGGAAGCGCAGCCCGGACGAGGTGCGCTTTCTCATGGGCTTCAACCGGGACGTGATCCGCCGCCGCCGCGACGAGATGCACGAGATGGGGGTACGCGTGCGCTGGGCCGGACGCCGGCCGAAGCTGTGGCGCAGCGTCATCAAGGAACTCGAGATCGCCGAGGAACTGACCCGCGACAACGACGTGATGACCCTCACCATGTGCGTGAACTACGGGGGTCGCGCCGAGATCGCCGATGCCGCAAGGGAGATCGCGCGTCGCGTGGCCACGGGTGAGCTCGACCCGGAACGCGTCACCGAGGCCACGGTTGCGCGGTACCTCGACGAGCCCGACATGCCGGACGTGGACCTGTTCCTGCGGCCGTCCGGGGAACAACGCACCTCGAACTTCCTGCTCTGGCAGTCGGCCTACGCCGAGATGGTGTTCCAGGACAAGATGTTTCCCGACTTCGACCGTCGGGACCTGTGGGCCGCCTGCGTGGAGTACGCCTCGCGCGACCGCCGCTTCGGGGGCGTGAAGTGACGGGCGCCGGAACGGGACCGGAGGAGCGGAGGCCGGCCCCCGGCGGGGTGGACCCGAGCGGCCTCGGCCTGCGCGACCGGGTCGCGGCCGCGTTGGCGGAGTTCGTCGCCATGCACGAGCCCAGGACGAACGGCGACGATGCGCTGGGATTCGACTATGCGGGCGTGCCGTGCGCCGTGCGGGTGGTGACCCTCACCGAGGGTCTCGACGTGGTGTCGCTGACCGGCGTCCTCGCGTGGGACCTGCCGCTCGACGACGCGTTGCGCACGCGGGTCGCCGGGGCGGCCGACGCGCTGCAGTTCGGGTCGATACACCTCGTCGAGCGGGACGCCGAGGCGGACGTGGTGCTGCGGTACTCATTCCCCGCCACCGGCCTTCGGGACTCGCCCCTGACCACGATGCTGCTGCTCGTGCTCGGCGGCGCCGGCGACGCGCGCTCGGCCGTCACGGGCACGGGCGGATCCGAGTGAGCGAACTCGACTGGGACTCCCCGATCGCCACCGGGAACGACGACGCGCTGCGTGCCGCCGTGCTGCGTGTCTTCTCGGCGGTCCTCGCCGAGGAGATCGAACCCGACACGGACGGCGACGTGCCGATCTGGGTCGACGATGTGCTCACCTACGCCGTCGTCGATTCGCGGGCCGGGGTGGTGGAGCTGACGACGTACCTGGTGGAGCGGATCGCCGGTCGTACCCGCGCGGCCGAGGTCCTCGTCGACCTGCAGGCGCGATGGCCGGACGCGCGGCTCGAGTTGCACCAGGACCGGGTGACGGCGGTGCAGCGCGTCCCGGCGCGCCCGCTGGTGCCGGTGCACCTGGCGCGCGCGGTCGCGGTGGTCGCGGCGCTGGTGCCGCATGTGCCCGAACTGGCGGCGCGGCTCGGCGGCCGGGCGTGCGTGTTCGACGAGCCGGGCGACGAGACTGCCGGCGAGGTGGTCGACCTGCTGGGCGGGTGCGGCTGCGACGGCAGCGGGTGCCGCTGACCGTCGTCGGTCAGCGCGACGTCGCCGGCGCGGCGTCCGCGCAGTCGCGGCAGGTGCCGAAGATCTCGACGGTGTGGCTCACGTCGACGAAACCGTTGTCCTCGGCCACCTCGTGCGACCAGCGCTCGACCGCCGGCCCGTCCACCTCCACCGTGTAACCGCACGCCCGGCACACGAGGTGGTGATGGTGACCGGACGAGCAGCGCCGGTAGACGGACTCGCCGCTGTCGGTGCGCAGCACGTCGACGGTGCCGGCTTCGGCGAGGGACTGCAGCGTGCGGTAGACGGTGGTCAGGCCGATGCCCTCGCCGCGCTTGCGCAGTTCGTCGTGCAGGTCCTGGGCGGAGCGGAACTCCTCGATCTCGTCGAGCAGCGCGGAGATGGCGCTGCGCTGCTTGGTGGAGCGGACTCCGACTACGGGTTTGTGGGCGGGCGACACGACTACGGTCAACCTTCCTCGACGTGGGCGACGGCGTCGACGACGATGTGGGCGAGATGGTCGTCGACCAGACGGTAGAGCACCTCGCGGCCGGCGCGTTCGCCGCGGACCACGCCCGCGGCCTTGAGGATGCGCAGGTGCTGGCTGATCAGCGGCTGGGTGACGCCGAGCGCGCCGACCAGTTCGTGTACACAGCGTTCGGATTCGCGCAGTTGCAGCACGATGGCGATGCGCACCGGTGCGGCCAGCGCGCGCAGGAGCTCGCCGGCGGCGGCGAGGGTTTCCCGCGACGGGGCGGGTACGGGGGACGGCGTCGCCGATCCCGGGCGGCAGTCTTCGTGCGGACGGTCCGGGGCCGCGGCGTCGCCGCCGGGGCCGGTGTCGGCAACGCTCAACGGATCTCCTTCGTGGACTGGCGGCCGCGTTATTGCAAACCGATTCCATTTTGATATGCATGAATGTGCATGTCAACCGGCGTGCAGTTCGACCGCCCCGAGCGGAGCGATAGGCTTACGGGTCGACGCACGCTGCGAAACCCCGCATCGAAGATGGAGTGAATCCGAGTGGCACCGAAATCCAAGATCGATACCGTCGCCAACCTGGCCAAGCGCCGGGGGCTGGTCTACCCCTGCGGTGAGATCTACGGCGGTACGAGGTCGGCCTGGGACTACGGGCCGCTCGGCGTGGAGCTCAAGGAGAACATCAAGAAGCAGTGGTGGCGCAACATGGTCACCAGCCGCGAGGACGTCGTCGGTCTGGACTCGTCGGTCATCCTGCCGCGTCAGGTGTGGGTGGCGTCGGGCCACGTCGGGGTGTTCAACGATCCGCTCGTCGAGTGCCTGAGCTGTCACAAGCGCCACCGCCAGGATCACCTGCAGGAGGCGTACGCCGAGAAGAACAAGCTCGACGATCCCGACTCGGTTCCCATGTCGGAGATCTCCTGCCCGGACTGCGGCACCAAGGGCCAGTGGACCGAGCCCCGTGACTTCAACATGATGCTCAAGACCTACCTCGGCCCGATCGAGAGCGAGGAGGGGCTGCACTACCTGCGCCCCGAGACCGCACAGGGCATCTTCGTGAACTTCGCGAACGTGCTCACCACGTCGCGCAAGAAGCCGCCGTTCGGAATCGGCCAGATCGGCAAGAGCTTCCGCAACGAGATCACCCCGGGCAACTTCATCTTCCGGACCCGCGAGTTCGAGCAGATGGAGATGGAGTTCTTCGTCAAGCCGGGCGAGGACGAGCAGTGGCACCAGTACTGGATCGACTACCGGATGGACTGGTACACCGGGCTCGGCATCAACAAGGACAACCTGCGCCTGTACGAGCACCCGCAGGACAAGCTGTCGCACTACTCGAAGCGCACCGTCGACATCGAGTACCGCTTCCACTTCCAGGGCAGCGAGTGGGGTGAGCTCGAGGGTGTCGCCAACCGCACCGACTTCGACCTGTCGACGCACGCGCAGCACTCGGGCGCCGACCTGAGCTTCTTCGACCAGACCACCAACGAGCGGTACACCCCGTACGTCATCGAGCCGGCAGCGGGCCTGACGCGGTCGCTCATGGCGTTCCTCGTCGACGCCTACAGCGAGGACGAGGCGCCCAACGCCAAGGGTGGTGTCGACAAGCGCACCGTGCTGCGCCTCGACCGCCGGCTCGCCCCGGTCAAGGCGGCGGTGCTGCCGCTCTCGCGCAACGCGGACCTGAGCCCCAAGGCGAAGGACCTCGCCGCGCAGCTGCGCCAGCACTGGAACATCGAGTTCGACGACGCCGGCGCCATCGGCCGCCGCTACCGTCGCCAGGACGAGATCGGCACCCCGTTCTGCATCACGGTCGACTTCGACACCCTCGAGGACCAGGCCGTCACCGTCCGCGAGCGCGACACCATGGCGCAGGAGCGCGTCGGCCTCGACCAGGTCGAGGGCTACCTCGCCCAGCGGCTGATCGGCGCCTGACCACAGAGCCTCCGTGAGAGGGTCGGCCGCCTCGCGCGACCGGCCCTCTCACGCTGCGCGGCCGGGACTAGAACCGGCCCCCGCTCGACCCCCCGAAGCCGCCGCCTCCGCCGAAGCCCCCGCCTCCGCCGAAGCCCCCGCCTCCGCCGAAGCCCCCGCCCCCGAAGCCGCCCCCACGACCACCGGTCAGGATGCTGTTGATGAGGATACCGCCGAGCACCGCACCCGCGATATTGCCGCCGGAGGCGCCGCCGCGGGGCGGACGCTGCTGACGCTCCCAGCGCTGCACGTCGTTCTGCGCTGCGCGCAGCGCGTTCGCCGCGAGGGTCGCGGCCGCCTGAGCGTGCTGCAGCGCCTGCCCCGGTTCGTGCGCGGCGAGCTGCTGCGCGGCGTCCAGGTGGCGCTGCGCCTCGGACAGCCGGGTGCGGGCCTCGGCGCCGATCACACCGCGCCGCGTCCCGATGAAGTCCGCCGCGGCGGTGACCTGCGATCGAGCCGCCCCCAGATCCTGTTCGAGGCGCCGGCGGGTGCGCTGCGCCTCCTCCTGCGCCTGACGGGTCCGATCGCGCAGCGCGTCGAGTCGTGCGTCCGCTTCCACGACCCGGGTGAAACTGCCCAGCGGGTCGGTGTTCATGTCCGCCCGGGCGTGGTCGAGGGCCGCCTGCGCGGCCTTGCGGGCCTCGGCGAGTTCCGCACCACCCGCGGCGGCGAGCTGTTCGGCGTCGGCGATGCCCTGTGCGGCGTCGGCCATCGCGGCCGGCAACGTCGCGATCGCCCGCCGGATGTCGTCGGCGGCGTGGTCGACTGCGTCGAGCATCGTGGCAGCGTGCCCGAGAGCACCCTCCGCTTCGCGGATGGCTCGCACGGCGTCGCCCTGCTCGCCGACGGGACGTGCCACCGCGGTGCGGCCCTGATCGACGGACTTCTCGGCGAACTCGATCTCGTCCTGCGCCAGCGTCACGTTGTCCGTGATCGGGGCGAGCGCGCCGGCCGGGAACTCCGTTCGCAGCTCGGTCAGCGTCGCCTCGGCCTGGGGCAACCGCGCGCGCAACGCGATTGCGTGCTGTGTGAGCGCGTCGAGGCGGGCGGGTGCGTCGAGCAGGAGGTCGCGCATCCGGTCGAACGCCTCGACCTGCGCGTCGAGTTCCCGGTCGGCCTGGCCGCACGACGAGATCAACTGCACGAGCATGTCGCGCTGCTGCTGGGGCGTCTCGGGGATGGCGTCGTCGAGCCGCTGCCGGATCTCGAACGCGGACGCCAGAGCCGACTGCGCCTGTCGATAGGCGTGGTCGAACGGCTGGACCGCGGCATCGCCGAACTCTCCGCGCGCCAGCTCGAGCGCCTCGGCGCTCGAGCGAACGGCGTTGTCCGTCTCGACCAGGATCTTCTGGGCGTACAGCTCGAGGCCCTCGAGCGGCAGCTCGCGCAGCGCGTCGGTGTCGGTCGGGTCGGTGGCCGCCGCCGCCTGGGCGCCCGCCTCGGCCCGCTTGCGCTTCGCGCGCCGGGAGTACAGGTACACCCCCCCGGCCCCGGCCGCGATCACTCCGCCGCCGACGAGCAGCGTGGTGCCGGAGCCGGAACCCGACGCCGACAACGCCGCGTCGAGACCCTCGGCCGCCGCCCCCGCGGCCCCGGCCCAGTCCTGGCTGCGCAACTGCGGCACGATCCGGTCCGCGCTGATGGCGTCCCGTTCGGACGCGGTGACCCCGGACAGGGCGTTCGGCGTCCACAGCGCGTACTCGCGGTCCTGCGTGGCCACGGCGAGCAGGGCCGTGTCCGTCCCGAAGTTGCTGGCCTGCGCAGTCCGCTCGGTCCAGTCGTCGGACGACAGTCCGGAGAACGTCGGCACGTACGCCACCCACAACTGCACCCCGTGCTCGGCGTAGAGCGCGTCTGCTGCCTGCTGGATCTGCGCCGTCGCCGCCGGATCCAGTACTCCGGCGGTGTCGGTGATCGGCTGGGGAAGCCGGAAGGGCGGCTCGGCCGCCGCCGAACCGGGCAGCACCAGCCAGGCCAGGGCCGCGAGCAGGATCGGCACCGACATCGACAGCGAGCGGCGGAGCGGGCGGGCCGGAAGCGGCCGGACGGCGACCGAATGCGGTGACATGCGTCGAATCTATCGGCTCGCATGCGCCGTCGCCCGTGGCGCGTCGCCGGGTGGGCGCGCTCGGAACACTGGCAGAATCGGGGAGTGAGTACCGCAGCCCGCCCACGCCCGGCCCCGTCCCTGCCCGAACCCCCGCGCGGGTTCGGTGCGGGCGTCGCGCGCTGGACGCGCCGGCTGGTGCTCGGGGTGCTGCTCGCGGCGATCGCCGTCCTCGCCGGAACCGCGGTCCGCGTGTGGCAGGTGGCGCGCATCGACGACTGGAGCCGGGCCGACGCCATCGTGGTCCTCGGCGCCGCCCAGTACTCCGGCACCCCGTCGTCGGTGTTCCAGGCCCGGCTCGACCAGGCCCTCACCCTGTACGAGAACGGGGTGGCCGAGCGGATCGTCACCGTCGGCGGCAAGCAGGAGGGCGACCTGTTCACCGAGGCGGCGTCCGGCAAGAACTACCTGATCGCACAGGGAGTGCCGGAGTCGGCGATCACCGCCGTCGAAGAGGGGTCGGACACGTTGCTCAGCGTCGAGGCGGTCAGCCGGGAGATGGCCGGGCAGGGACTGCACTCCGCGGTGCTGGTGAGCGATCCATGGCATTCGCTGCGCACTCGCACCATGGCCCGCGACGCCGGTCTCGACGCGTGGACCGCACCGACCCGCACCGGCCCCGCCGTGTACACCCGGGAGTCGCAGCTGCACGGGATCGCCCGCGAGACGGGCGCGCTGATCTGGTACCAGCTCACCCACGACTCGGCGGACTTCCCCTACACGGCCGCGCAGTGAAGGAGGACGTGATGCCGGGCTACAGCGAACACGAACTCGAGCGGCGCGTCGCCGAGGTCCCGAAGGTGTCGGCGCTCGCCGGTGCCGAGCCGGCGACCGCGAGCCGTACGCCGTTCGCGCGGGACCGTGCCCGCGTCCAGCACAGCGCCGCGCTGCGACGGCTCGCCGACAAGACCCAGGTGGTCGGCCCCCGCGACGGTGACACTCCGCGCACCCGGCTCACCCATTCGATCGAGGTCGCCCAGATCGGCCGCAGCATCGCCGAGGGCCTCGGCTGCGACCCCGACCTGGTGGACCTCGCCGGCCTCGCGCACGACATCGGACACCCGCCGTACGGCCACAACGGGGAACGCGCCCTCGACGAGGTGGCCGCGAGCTGCGGCGGGTTCGAGGGCAACGCGCAGAATCTGCGGATCCTCACGTGCCTCGAGCCGAAGACCCTCCACCCCGACGGCACGAGCGCCGGTCTGAACCTCACGCGCGCGACACTCGACGCGACGCTGAAGTACCCGTGGACCCGCCCGGCGCCCGGCGCGAAGTTCGGTGCCTACGACGACGACGCCGAGGTCCTCGCCTGGGTGCGCGACGGCGCGCCCGACCGGCGCAAGTGTCTCGAGGCCCAGATCATGGACTGGTCCGACGACGTCGCCTACTCCGTCCACGACGTCGAGGACGGCGTCATCGACGGACGGATCGACCTGCGTGTGCTCACCGACCCGGCGTCGGTGAACACGCTCGTCGATCTCGGTATGCGCGAGTTCTCCGGCCTGGACCCGAACGAGCTGGTGGAGGCGGCGAAGCGACTGTCGCAGATGCCGGTGGTCCAGGCCGTGGACACCTACGACGGCAGCCTCGCGTGCTCGGTGGCACTCAAGCGCCTCACGAGCGAGCTCGTCGGCCGATTCGCGACGGCAGCGATCATCGGCACCCGTGCCGTCACCGGCGACCGGCCCGTCACCCGCTACGACGCCGACCTCGTCGTTCCGCCCGTCGTCGCGTCCGAGGTGGCGCTGCTCAAGACCATGGCCCTGCAGTTCGTGATGTCCGACGCCGCCCACCGGCAGCGTCAGGAACGGCAGCGTGAACGGATCCACCGCGTCGCCGAATGGCTGATGCGCACGGCGCCGGTCGGCCTCGACCCGTTCTTCGTGCCGCTGTGGGACGCCGCCGTCGACGACGCCGCCCGCATGCGGGTGATCGTCGACCAGATCGCCTCGTGCACCGAGGCCCGGCTCGAACGGATCGACCGCGACAGCCTCGCCGCTCAGGCGAGTTGGGGGTAGCGCCTAGACTCGTCGTCGTGGCCGGGCGTATTTCAGACAGAGACATCGCGGCCGTCCGCGACCGCGTCCGGATCGAGGACATCGTCGGCGAGTACGTCGCCCTCAGGCGCGGCGGCGCCGACTCGATGAAGGGGCTGTGTCCCTTCCACGACGAGAAGTCCCCGTCCTTCCACGTCCGCCCCAACCACGGTCACTTCCACTGCTTCGGCTGCGGCGAGGGCGGCGACGTGTACTCGTTCCTGCAGAAGATCGAGCACATCAGCTTCGTCGAGGCCGTGGAGCAGCTCGCCGACCGGGTCGGCTACACCCTCAACTACGAGGGCGGCGGCCCGTCGGTGCAGCGCGACCGGGGCACCCGCGCCCGGCTCGTCGCCGCCAACGCGGCCGCGCAGGAGTTCTACGCCGAGCAGCTGCGCACGCCCGGCGCGCAGGCGGCGCGGGACTACCTGACCGAGCGCAGCTTCGACGAGTCCGCGGCCGAGGTGTTCGGGTGCGGTTACGCCCCCGACGGCTGGGATGCCCTCACCAAGCACCTGCTCACCCGTGGCTTCGAGTTCGCCGAGCTCGAGGCCGCCGGGCTGTCCAAACAGGGGCGCCGCGGACCCATCGACCGGTTCCACCGGCGGCTGCTGTGGCCGATCCGCAATCTCGCCGGCGACGTCATCGGTTTCGGTGCCCGTCGGCTGTTCGACGACGACACGCTCACGGCGAAGTACGTCAACACCCCGGAAACGTTGCTCTACAAGAAGTCTCAGGTGCTGTTCGGCCTGGACCTGGCCAAGCGGGAGATCGCCAAGGCGCACCAGGCCGTGATCGTCGAGGGCTACACCGACGTCATGGCGATGCACCTGTCGGGCGTGAAAACCGCTGTGGCCGCGTGCGGTACCGCATTCGGCGACGAGCACCTGGCGATGCTGCGGCGCCTGCTCATGGACGACAGCTACTTCCGCGGTGAGATCATCTACACCTTCGACGGCGACGCAGCGGGCCGGGCCGCGGCGATGAAGGCGTTCGAGGGCGACCAGAAGACCACGGCCAAGACGTTCGTCGCGATCGCGCCCCAGGGCATGGATCCGTGCGAGCTGCGGCAGAAGTCCGGCGACGGGGCGGTGCGCGACCTCGTCGCCCGGCGCACCCCGATGTTCGAGTTCGTCGTCAAGTCGATCCTCACCGAACACAACCTCGACACCGCCGAGGGGCGGGTGGAGGCGCTGCGCCGCACGGTTCCCGTGGTGGCCCGGATCAAGGAACGCACGCTGCGCGACAGCTACGCGGTGCAGCTGTCGCACTGGGTGGGCTGGGACGACATTCCGGCCGTGCGCCGGCGCGTGCAGGACGAGTCCCGGCGCGTCGCCCGCGGCGGCGACGAGAAGCCGCGCACCGCCGCGCCGCAACAGCGGGCGGAGACGGCCGCGGCGGGCACGGTCCTGCGCCGGCCCCGCCCCAACGATCCGGCGCTGTGGCCGCAGCGCGACGCCCTCAAGGCGGCGCTGCAGTACCCCGGCATCGCCGGCACCGTGTTCGATTCGCTGCCCGCCGAGACGTTCACCGACCCGGCCTACGCGGCGGTGCGTGAGGCCGTGGCCGCGGTCGGTGGGACGAGCGCGGGACTCGGCGGCGCGGAATGGGTGGACGCCGTCGGGCGCGCCGCCACCGACCCGATGGTGCACTCGCTGGTCATGGAACTCGCGGTGGACCCGCTGCCCGCGGAGGAGGACCGGATGCCCCGCTACATCGGCGGGGTCCTCGCCCGGCTGCAGGAGGTCTGGGTGGGGGAGCAGGTCGCCGAACTCAAGTCCAAACTGCAGCGCATCTCCCCGGCCACCGAATCCGACGAGTTCCACTCGTTGCTCGGGGACCTCGTCGCGCTCGAGCAGTACCGGCGCAGCCTGCTCGACCAGGCCATCGGCGACACCAGCGGCGACGGCCTGGCCGGCTGAACTCACGCCACCCGCGTCACCGCCGCAACTGGTCGCGGGGGACGAGGATCGTGGTCTGCTCGTCGAGCGGCTTCATCGGCTCGAGCTTCGGCTCCGGGCTGAGCGAGTCGGCCAGCTTCTGCCGGCTCACCTCGATCGCCTTCTTCGTCACCGGACTACCCGCGACCGCCTTCGCCGTCCTGCTGAGCTGTTCGTACCGGGCGCGGCCCGCCCGTGTCCCCAGGACGTAGCCCGCGGCAACCCCCACCAACAGTCCGATCAACGTCGTCTCCATTCAGCCGTGTCAACGTCCCACCCATCCTGCCCGATCCTCGCCCTCGGGCTCACAGGCAGGCGATTTGGTGCCGCGTCGGGTGGGGCGCTACAGTTCTTCACGCACCGCGGGAAACGGCGGAGCACCGCAGGACAATCCCCTGTAGCTCAATTGGCAGAGCATTCGACTGTTAATCGAACGGTTGCTGGTTCGAGTCCAGCCGGGGGAGCTCCAAGAAAACCCCTCCCACCCGATCTCGGGTGGGAGGGGTTTTCTTGTCTGCGCCGCCACGAAAGACGCTGAGTGTGACGGAAATTACAGGAGCCGTGTGGTGCCGCCGCGACGGGTCGGCGACAGCCCGCGCCGGGCGACACGGGGGTGACCCGCGACGCGGGGCGGCCGCCGCAGCCGGTAGCATTCGCCACACGTCGCGTACCTCCGGATGCGCGCGGACGGGGCGGTAGCTCAGTCGGTTAGAGCCGTGGACTCATAATCCATTGGTCGCGGGTTCGAGCCCCGCCCGCCCCACAATCGTCCCTGTTCAGGACGGTTTACGTCCGGCCTCGATAGCCGAAACCTATGGATGTGGACGCCTTCGTCGCCGACGGCAGCTGCAAAGACGGCGCCCGGACTTGCGGAAGCTGTTGGAGTCGCTCAGCATCCCGGTCGACGAGGGAAAGGCCCAGATCGGCGACCGCTCGGCGATCGGGGACACACGGCGCTCGCGCAGAGCGTCGAGGGCAGCAGGTGGTCGACCCGGACCGGACGGCTGCTCGGGTGGTCACCGCGAGGTGGGGCGGTGGGTATGGACGGCATGGCCGGCGAGGTGGCGTGCGGTGTTGACCAACGCCACGTGGCTGAAGGCCTGGGGCACGTTGCCGAGCTGCCGACGGGCGTGGGGGTCGTACTCCTCGGCGAGCAGCCCGACGTCGTTGCGCACCGACAGCAACCGCTCGAACAGGGCGTGGGCGTCGCGAGTGCGGCCGGCGCCGTGCAGGGCGTCCGCGAGCCAGAAGCTGCAGGCCAGGAACGCTCCTTCCGGCTCGGCGATGCCGTCGACGTGTTCGAGCTCCGGCCGGTAACGCAGCAGGAAGCCGTCCCGGCTGAGCTCACGTTCGACAGTGGCCACGGTGCCCAGCACGCGGGGATCATCCCACGGCAGGAACCCGGTGCGGGGAATGAGCAGCGACGCCGCATCCACGCCGCGGCTGCCGTAGAACTGGGTGAAGGTGCCGCGGTGGGGATCGAATCCCTTCGTCAGGATCTCGGTTCGGATCTGTTCGCGCAGAACGCGCCAACGGTCGACCGGGCCGGGCAGACCGAACCGTTCGACCGCCCGGATACCGCGGTCGACCCCGGCCCACGCCATCACCTTGGAATGGACGAACGGGCGAGCCGGCCCGCGTACCTCCCACAGCCCGTTGTCGGGTTCCTGCCAGTGCCCTTCGAGAAAGTCCAGCAATGCCACCTCGATGTCCCAGGCCGGGTCACCGCGAAGGCCGCTCTGCCGGGCCAGGTGCAGACCGTCGAGCACCTCACCCCACACGTCGAGCTGGAACTGCCCGGCGGCGGCGTTGCCGATGCGCACGGGCACGGAGGCCTCGTAGCCGGACAGCCACGGCACCTCGTATTCCGGCACCCGCCGGGCCCCGTCGAGCTGGTACATCATCTGCAGGTCCGCCGGATTCCCGGCCACCGCCCGCACCAGCCAGTTCCGCCAGGCCCGGGCTTCGGCGACGAATCCGCAGCCGAGAAGGGCCTGCAGGGTGAAGGTGGCGTCCCGCAGCCAGCAGTACCGGTAGTCCCAGTTGCGGCTGCCGCCGATCTGCTCGGGCAGCGAGGTGGTGGCCGCGGCCAGAATCCCCCCGGTCGGCCGGTAGGTCAAGGCCTCGAGCGTGATCAGGGAACGGTGCACGGCCTCGGGGTACTCACCGGTGTAGTCGCACCGCTCGATCCACTCCGTCCAGTACGCCTGGGTGTCGGCGATCGCCTGCAGGGCGTCGAGCGGGCGGGGGGTGTGCCCGTAGGACAAGGCATAGGTCAGCACGAACGGGACGCTCTCGCCGGCGCGGACCTCGAACTGCGCGGTGGTTCTCATGTCGTGGCCGTGCAACGGCACCGGGGTGCGCAGCCAGGCCGCATCCGGCCCGGCGACCGCGGTCAGGGATCCGGGCACGCGGCGCACCCACGGGACGACGTGACCGTAGTCGAACCGCAGCCGCAGCTCGGTGTTCATCCGCACCGACCCGGCCAGGCCTTCGACGACTCGGACGACGTCGGCGGCCTCGGCCCGCACCGGCATGCAGTCGGTGACCCGCACCGTCCCGGTGGCGGTGACCCACTCGGTGTCCAGGAC
Organism: Rhodococcus sp. M8; assembly: GCF_015654185.1. NCBI lineage: Bacteria > Bacillati > Actinomycetota > Actinomycetes > Mycobacteriales > Nocardiaceae > Rhodococcus > Rhodococcus sp. M8. The sequence goes on along the minus strand of NZ_CP064065.1, from coordinate 1,276,506 downwards.
GAGAGTGTCGCGGCGGTACGCCCGCCGGGTGCACAGACCGCCGTCGGTGGGGGCGAGCAGCCATCGTCCGGCCTCGTCGTCACCGAGCAGCGCCGCGAAACACGCCGGGGAATCGAACCGGGGCAGGCACAACCAGTCGATCGAGCCGTCCCGGCCCACCAGCGCGGCGGTGTGCAGATCACCGATCAACGCGTAGTCCTCGATGCGCTGCTGCATCACCCGTCGACCTTCCCGATGTTCCGGCCCACGGCCCCTGCCGGTGCGCACGATGCCCGACCGTGGCCGCGGCGCCGCCGACCGGGGCGCGCTGTGCCCGTCCAGTATGCCGAGCCCGACAGAACCGGCGGGCGGGATCGGTCGACCTGGTGGCGGTACACGCCGGCGAGCCGATCATCGAAAGATGCTGCCGGCGATGATCGCCGGGGTGGGTGGCGCTCGGTACTCTCCGTGCAACCCCCCGCGCCGGTGAGGCCGATCGTTGCCACCGGATCGGGGATGGAATGGCGACGGCTGACCTTGGCAACCGTGACGCCCGGCCGGGCGCGTCACAAATCCAGGACCAGAGTGGGGCTGTGGGCGCGGGAGATGCACGGATACATGACCCCGAGCCGATCCTTGCCCGGGGTGTGCGGCACCGCGTCGAGATGCTCGACCTCGCCGGCCAATACCCGAGTCTCGCACGCCCCGCACACGCCCTCCCGGCACGAGGCCATTACCGGTACACGAGCGTGCTCGAGCGCTTCGAGCACGGACTGGCTCTCCGACACGTGCACGTGACGATTGCTGCGGCTGCAGGTGACATCGATCGGCCGACGCGGACCAGGGGACTGTCCCGGTGCCGCGGTGAACCGTTCGATGTGCAGGCGTGCGGGCGGCACCCGGGCGACGACCTCGTCGGTCATCGCCGCGGGGCCGCAGCAGTACACCGCGCCGGCGGTGGCAGCGGCGAGGATGGGGGCAAGGTCGAGGCGGCTGCCGGTTTCGTCGTGGGCATGGATACTCACGTTCTGCGGCCATCGCTGCTCGAGTTCCTCGCAGAACGCCATGGTGGCTCGGCTGCGACCGAGGTAGATCAGCCGCCATCGGCGGTGCGCCGGCAGCGATTCGATCATTGCCTTGATCGGGGTGATCCCGATGCCCCCGGCCAGGAAGAGATAGTCGTGTGCGGGTTCGAGCGGAAAGTGGTTCTCCGGCGGGCCGACGTACAGGACCGTGCCGGGGCGGGCGCTGGCGTGCAACCAGGAACTGCCACCCCGGGAGTGCGGCGCCCGGTGCACCGCGATCCGGTATCGGGTGCGGTCGGCGGGGTCGCCGCACAGCGAGTAACGGCGCTGGAGGCCGTGGGGCAGGTGCACGGTCACATGCGATCCGGGTGTCCACACGGGCAGCTCGCCCCCGTCGCGGGCGGTCAGGTCGATCCCGACGATGCCGGAGGCCAGCAGATGCGTAGCGCCTACGGTCATCGGCTGTGGTGCCGACCGCGGCCGCCGTGGTGTCCGACGGGACGCGGGGGGCCGACCGCCACCGGTCAGGACACGCGTCAGCACGGCCACCATCGTCGAGACCACCAGGATCAAGGCGACAAGTCGATATCCCCAGGCGCCGGCGTCGGTGCCGGACCATCCGGCGTGGAAAGACACGAGCACCACTGCGGCATAGCTGCCGTAGTGCAGGCGCTTCCACCACCGCGGCGACATGCGTGCCCGGAGCAGCGAGGACCCGTAGACGGCGAGCAGGAGATAGAACGCCACGACGCCCAGGGCTACCGGCCAGGGCCGGTAGCCGGCGGAGAGCGGGACGAGCACGTCGGTGAGGGAGAACCGGGACCACGAGTCGAGCACGAGTGAGAACATGTGCAGGCCGGTCATGATCAGGGCGGTGCCACCGAGCCAGCGATGCAGATCCTGCAACCACGCCGGGTTGGCGACCGTCTGCGGGATTCGCGTCGACAGCAGCACTCCCCACAGCACCGCGACGGTCAGGGTGACCCAGGCGACGAGGGCGCTGGCGCGGGTGACGTACCACCACAGGTGCAGATCGCTCATTCGAAATCGCTCCAGTTCACGGAACGCCGTTGTCGCCGGTCGGCGGACAGCACCAGGGCGGCACCGCCGAGACGCGGGACCTGCCCCAGCAGGGCCTCGGGTTCACCGACGAAGGCGAGCTTGGTCAAGGCCTCGGCCCGTGCGCCGCTGCCGGCGACGACGGTGGCGGTCACCGTCGAGGTGACAGCGCTGACGCCGGTGGCCGGGTCGATCAGGTGGTGGGCGGGACCGGTGGCGCCGGTCCACATGCGCACCAGGCGGCTCGAGGTGGCCACGGCCCCACGCGTCAACCGCACGACGGTCAGCAGCTCACCGGTGAAAGGGTCCTCGATGCCGATGGTCCAGGCGCCGCCGTCGGGCGCGGCTCCGGCGACGACGAGGTCTCCGCCGACTTCGACGAGGACGCCGTCGGCGCCGCGGTCGAGGACGAACTCGGTGAGCATGTCGGAGGCCAGTCCTTTGCCGAGCCCCCCGGGGTCGAGGGTGGTGCCGACAGAAAGCCGCACGAGAGGACCGTCGATGTCGATGTCGGTCATGGATCCCGGCCAGGTGGCGGTGTCGGGCAGCATGGTAGTCCGGGTCGGGTCGGTGCTGCTGGTGGCGTAGCCGGCGGCGACCAGCTGCGGCAGCGTGGTCGGGTCGAAGGCGCCGTCGGTCAGCGCCCAAGCGCGGATCAGTTCGCGCACCAGGCGGACGGTGCAGGAGCGGACCTGCACCGGTCGCCCCTGCGCCCAGTTCAGCCGCCAGACGTCGCTGGTGTCGAGGAACCGGCTCCACGCCTGTTCGAGTTCGTCCAGCAATGCGAAACAGTCGTCGACGAGACCCGGTGGCCCGCCGACCACCGTGATCGCCGCAGTGCCGCCCATAGCGGGGCGACGGTCCTGCCGGACGGCCCGCATCGTCGTCGCCTCGCTGCCGGCTCGGGCGCCGGCCGCGCCGGCATGCGGAGGAGAAGCCATCTCAGCCGCCTGATCCGCGGGAGATGCCGTGTGGAACGGTCACGGCGCTGCGGCCGGGAGCCGGCGCGGGCACTGCGGCCGTGTCCGCTCGATCGGACACGCCGCCGGTGGAAGCGGTCGAGGAAGCGGCCCCGCCGACCTGGCCGGGGTCGGCGCCGGAGTCGGCGAAGCGATCGGGGGCATTGGCGGCCATGGCGGTCACGATGGCGAGCACGGCACCGCCGGACAGGATCGAGGCGGTGATCTTGGACCGGTGTGCCGGCGAGCGCCGCGACAGGCGCGGGTCAGTCGTCGGGTTCATGCTCGGTCCTGTCCGGCTCCTCGTGATCCTCGCTCGACGGCGGTTCGTGTTCGCGCGTCGGTACCGCCGTGCGGGTCGACGTGGGGGTCGTTGCCGGAGTCGGGGCGGAGATGCTCGGTGCCCCGGAAGTGGGACTGCTGGGGATGAGTACCTCGTTCGCGCGTCCGATGTCGCTGTTCGAGGAGGTGCTCAGGATCCGGGTGTTGACGGCCAGGGCGGCTGCTCCGATCACTAGGACGAAGAGCACGGCAACAGCCACCGCCACTTTCGATCTCATGTCTTCACCGTAGGGACGGATCGGCGAAGGATGGTCCTGCAAAGATCCAAGATTCGTCCAAGATCACTCGAGGGTTCGTCCCCCGGCGGTGGTCGGATCGACGCCCGGCTCGGTGCGAGCCGATAATTCGGGGCATGCAGGTGCTCGTGGTCGAAGACGACGAATCCGTCGCCGCCGGGGTGTGCGACGGGTTGACCCGTGCGGGGTTCGACGCCCGGTGGGTGGCTACCGGCGCCGATGCCGTCGCGGCGGTGTCCGAGTCGGGCCCGGAGTTCGTCCTGCTCGATCTGGGGCTACCGGACATGGACGGCACCGACGTCTGTCGCATCATTCGCGCCCGGTCGCCGATTCCGATCATCGTGCTCAGCGCCCGCGGGGAGGAAATCGACCGGGTCCTGGCATTGGAATTGGGCGCCGACGACTACGTGGTCAAACCGTTCGGAATGCGCGAACTCATCGCCCGTATCCGCGCCGTCGGACGGCGGGTCGGCGCACCCGGGGAGACAGCCCACGAGCACACCGGCATCCGCACGATCGGGGGCCTGACCCTCGACCGCCGTACTCGACGGGTGCACCTGAAGGAACGAGAGATCCACCTGACGCCGAAGGAATTCGATCTGCTCAGCTACCTGTCCGAGGATCCCGGTGCGGTGTACCGGCGCTCGGACATCCTGCACCAGGTGTGGGGTGCCAACTGGTACGGCACCACCAAGACCGTCGATGCCCATGTGGCCGCCCTCCGTAAGAAGCTCGGCGACCCCTGCTGGATCGAAGCAGTCCGCGGGGTCGGCTTCCGGCTCGGGGATCGTCCGTGAGATGGCGGTTGATGGCCGCGTTCATGGCCGTCACCTTCGTCGTGGTGGTAGTACAGGACGTCCCGCTCGGCAACTACCTGATGCAGGTCGAACGCGAACGCATCACCACCTCCCTCGAGCGGGACGCGTTCTTGCTCGCCGGCCGCAGCGAGGACACTCTCGAAGCCAGGACCGGAATCGATCCGGCACTGGCCGCCGACACCCGGCGCTATCACCGTGCCAGCGGCGCCCGGGTGGTGATCGTCGACGCCGACGGCACCGCCGTGCTGACCTCCGACGACGACCAATCCAGCGCCGGCGCCTCCTATCTGTCCCGCCCAGAGATCAGTGCGGCACTGTCGGGACAGATCACCTCGGGCCAACGCCGTTCGGACAGTCTCGGCACGGACCTGCTGTATGTGACGGTCCCGGTTCTCAGCGGCGAGAGCGTCGTCGGCGCTGTGCGGCTGACCTACCCAGTCCAGGTGGTGACCGACCAGGTCCACCGGCAACTACGCATGCTCTGGCTCGTCGCCGGCATCACCGTGCTCCTGGCCGGAATCGTGGCCGTCCTCATCGCCGGCCCCGTCACCCGCCGTTTGCAGCAGCTGCGCCGCACCACCGAACAACTCGCCGAAGGCGACCTGGCGGCACGCACCCCCGAGCACGCCGGGGCGCCGGAGATCCGCAGCCTGGCTCGCTCGTTCAACCGGATGGCCGACCGGCTCGAGTACCTGCTGCGCCAGCAACGCGCGTTCGCCGGCGATGCCTCCCACCAGTTGCGCACCCCGTTGACCGCCCTGCGCCTGCGCCTCGACAGCGCAGCCGACCTCGTCGAGTCCGATCCCGATGCTGCTCGCAGCACCCTCGCCTCGGCCCAGGACGAGGCCCTGCGGCTACAGCACATCATCGATGCACTCCTGGTGCTCAGCCGCGCCGACGACGCCGGCACCGCACCCCAGCAGATCGACCTGGCCGAGATCGCGCGCACGCGCGTCGAACAATGGGCACCGCTCGCCGACGAATCCGACGTCCGGCTCACCGTGACAGCACCCACGGCCGCGCCCACGTTCGCCGTGCCCGGCGCCGCCGAGCAGATCATCGACAACCTCCTCGACAACGCCCTGGCAGTGTCCGACCCCGGCTCCACCATCGAGGTCACCGTCGCCCCGGTCGCCGCCGCCGATGTCGTCGACTTGCACGTCCTGGACCAGGGCCCCGGCCTGTCCCCGCAGGACTGCCTCCGGGCCTTCGATCGGTTCTGGCGTGCCCGCACCGACACCGAAGGCAGCGGACTGGGCCTGGCCATCGTCGCGCAACTCGCCCGTGCCAGCGGAGCCACCGCCGAGCTGCTACCTCGCACCCCGAACGGGGGCCTCGATGCCCATATCCGGTTTCGTGCGCCCGCGTGCCGTTAGCAGAACTGCACCACCGACCCCGCAGGGACCACGTGCATCGACGAAGAACGCGTGCGCACACCCTCGCACCACCGTGCCGGTAGCGTCGGTGACAGCGGAGCAGTGCGCCGTGGCGGCGATGGGCGAGAGCGTTCGAAATCCCACCGGTTTCCCACCATCCACATCGAAACCGGACATCGGAATCGGTGCCGCCCGTTTCTCGCCACTGCCGTCCACCCAGTCCTACCGGCCTGCCTGGATGGTTCGGTGCCCGCCGGGAAAAGTCTGAATTCGCTTGCCTCATAACCGATTCGGTCGCGAATTTGGGCCCGCCCGGCCCGCCGTTTTCCCGTCCCGGAAGTCGGCACCGGGCGCTCGGGCCGGACGAAACGTGGACGGTGGCGGCGCAGGTGCCGGCGGACCCTCCGGGATTTCGACCGTCACACTCCCTGGAGCCGGATCTGCTGGAAGGCGACGGCATGCTGCACGCCGATGCGCGCTCCGGCCGCCGCGGTGAACTCGTGCAGGAATGCCGCGGGATCGAAGTCCCGGCCCAGTCCGTCCAGATAGGACCGGTGTGCGCGCAGTGACTCGATACCGGCGTCGAGGCTCTCGGTGACGTCGACGGCGTGCGAAGGCTGGTTCGCGCCCATGAGGTACACGAGGCCGACCTCGTCCCACGGTGGCAGGTTCTCGTCGAGCAGCTCGGGGAAGATCCAGCGGTTGCCGGCGTCGCGCGCGGCGTCGAGCACCGCGACGCCCACGGCGCGGTGGTCGGCCTGGTTGATGATCCGACCACCGTTCAGGCCGTAGGTCGGCTCGTACGTGGCGGTGATCAACACCTCCGGACGGAACCGCCGGATCTCGCGGGCTATGGCGCGGCGCAGGTCGAGTCCGTATTCGACGACACCGTCGCGGTATCCGAGGAACGTCACGTCCTCGACGCCGACCACGGCGGCGGCGTCGAGTTGCTCGCGGCGCCGCAGCGGTGCCGCCTCGGCGGGAGTACGGCCGTCGATGCCGGCCTCGCCGTCGGTGGCGATGACGTAGGCCACCGACTTGCCCGACCGGGTCCAGCGGGCGATGGCGCCGGCGGCGCCGTACTCGAGGTCGTCGGGATGGGCGACGACGGCCATTGCGCGGTTCCAGTTCTCGGGCAGCGGGGCCAAAGTGGTGTTCATGACGGCACCTTTCGTGACAGTGGCTGGGTCTTCTTTCCGACGCTGCAGCGGCGCGAGGGACGCATCCGCGGGGCGCGGGTGCCGGTGGCTGCGTCCGTCGGGGGCGGCAGTCGTCAGTAGGGAGGACACACGGTGACGAGAATCCGCGGTGGATTCCCGGCCGGTGTCCCGATTTCGAGGAGTGACCACCATGCCTGCTACCCGAGTCCAGCTCGCTCTCAACGTCGAGGACATCACCGCGGCGACCGAGTTCTACACCGCGCTGTTCGGGGTGTCCCCGCACAAACAGCGCCCCGGGTACGCCAACTTCGCGATCGAGGATCCCCCGCTGAAGCTGGTGCTGATCGAGAATCCCGGTGCGCGCGAACGCCTGAACCACCTGGGGATCGAGGCGGCCGGCTCCGAGGAGGTGTCCGGAGCGCTGGCCCGGTTCCGCGCCGCCGGTCTGACCGCCACGGTGGCCGAGCAGGATCTGTGCTGCCATGCCGTGCAGGACAAGGTGTTCGTCGATGCGCCGGACGTGCCCAACGGGTGGTGGGAGTACTACGCCGTCACCGACGACAACCCCGCCAACCCGGACGGGCTGACGGGCTCGGCGTGTGCGGTTGCGTGCGCGAGTGAGGACAGCCCGGTCGCGGGTGCCTGCTGCGGCTGACAGCACTCGCCCCGGTGGGCCGTCCTGCGACGGCACACCGGGGCGCGCCGGATCAGCGGGGGCTGCCGGCGCAGCGGCAGTCGGTCGGGGCGGTGTAGTCCATCGGCATCCCGTGGGCATCGAGGGTCAGCGCGCAGCACCGTCCGAGCAGCTCGGCCAGCTTCCGCCGGCCGCGTTGGACGCGGGACTTCATTCCGGACAGGGATACGCCTTCGAGGGCGGCGGCGTCGGCCTGGGTCAGTCCTTCGAGGTCGGTCAGCTCGACGGCTCGGCGCTGCTCAGGGGAGAGCCCCTCGAGCAGCGGGCGCAGGCAGGAGGCCAGCTCCCGCAGAGTGGTCGCCGCGTCGTCGTCCCATTCCTGCCCGGCCTGGTCGGGTGCATCGCCGGTGAGCGGCGCGAGCCGGTCCCGATCCCGGGCGGCCCGGCGGTAGTCGTCGATGATCGCGCTGCGGGCGATCCGATACACCCACCGGATCAGGTGCTCGCGGTCCTCGACACGGCCGAGGTTCTTGTGGACGCGCAGCAGGATCTCGCCGAGCACGTCGTCGGCGCGGTCCGGATCCGCGATCCGCCGGTGCACGAAGGCGCGGAGCTGCGCACCGAACTCGCGCCAGACGGCTTCGGTGGTCATGGCTTCGGTGGTCATGGCTTCGGTGGTCCTGGCTTCGGTGGTCACGGCGTCCGCGCCGGCCGCGGAACTGGTCGATGCCCTGGTCATGGTCTGGTCCTCCGGGGAAGGGGCGCTGTACGGGCGGTGTCCCTCACAGACGACGGTACCGGCGAAAGGACGCAGGTCCCCTGCCGAAGTCGCCGGTGCCGGCACGCCCCGTCCGGGTCGGGTGTGCGTCCCCGCGGTGGCGGTGACGTCTGTGTGGATGCCAGTGCGGGGCACGGTCCCGCCACACCGGACGAAGGAGTAACCATGACCGGCACCGTGGAACGTGACGCCGACCGGGCGCTGAAGGCCAAGCACCGGGCGCTGTGGGCGGCCGGGAACTATCCGGCGGTCGCGGCCGACCTGATCCCGACGTTCGGCCCGACGCTCGTCGCCGCGGCCGGGGTGACGGCGGGCCGGCGGGTGCTCGACGTGGGCGCCGGATCCGGCAACGCTGCCATCCCGGCTGCCGAACGGGGCGCGATCGTCACCGCCGCCGACCTGACGCCGGAGTTGTTCGTCGCGGGCCGCACAGCCGCGGCCGAGCGGGGCGTGGACCTCGAGTGGGTGGAAGCGGACGCCGAGGCCCTGCCGTTCCCCGACGGCAGCTTCGACGTCGTGCTCTCGAGCGTGGGGGCGATGTTCGCACCCCACCACCAGGCCGTCGCCGACGAGCTGCTCCGCGTGTGCCGGCCGGGCGGGACGATCGCGATGATCAACTGGACGCCGGAGGGCTTCATCGGTCAGCTGTTCCGGCTCATGGCCCCGTATGCGCCGCCACCGCCGCCCGGCGCTTCGCCGCCCCCGCTGTGGGGCGACGAGCAGCACGTCCGGGAGTTGTTCGGTGATCGGATCACCGACCTGAGCATGGATCGCCGAATCGTGGTGATGGACCACAGCGCGGATCCGACCGAGTTTCGCGAGTACTGGAAGCACAACTACGGTCCGACGATCGCGGTGTACCGGTTCAACGCCGTCGACCCCGACCGGACCGCAGATCTCGACCGGAAGTTCCTGCAGTTCCTCACCGACTGGAACCGGGCCGGGCAGCCCGGCCGGACCGCGTACGACGCCGAGTACCTGCTGCTCACCGCCCGCAAGAGGTAGCCGGCCCGGTCGGTGCGGGCGTTCACCGCAGCGCCACGCCGACCTCGTGCGGCCGCGGCAGTAGAGCCGAAGGGGAGAAGCAGCAGTAGAGCCGAAGGGGAGAAAACAGCAGGGGTGCCGAAGGGAGAAAGCGAAGCCCCGCCGGCTTCGCGCGTCGTCGCCGGCGGGGCAGGGCCACTGTGCAGGGGGGATAGCGGCCGGATCCGAGCGTATTCGGCCTGCGGGGCGATGTGAAGTAGAACGGCCCATTCGGGTAGGGCATAAGGTCCCGATCGGTGCAATTCGGGCGACCGTCGGCGATGTGGCTCTCGCTTCGGGCTCGGTTCAACCCCGTTTCGTCCGCCGCCCCGCGTCGCGGACGTCCGTGTAGCTGTCCAGGATCTCGTGGATCTCGGCGATGGCCTTCCGGCGCGAGCCGGCATCCGCGATGCGCGCGAGCTGCTGTTTGAGGCTCACCGCAAGTTCGGCGTAGTCGTTCTGCCAATCGCGGCCGGTCAGGCGTGGCATATCCGCGCGGGCGGGGTGTATTCGCGTGGCCGGGGTGCCGGCCGCCAACACGTAGCCTTCCCCCATCGCCGGGGTGATGATCGACAGCGAAGGGTCGACCTCCCGCACCAGTTCGGCCAGCGCAGCGACTGCCTCCGGTTCGCCGTGCGCGAGGAACAGGCTGCCCGACACGGGGCCGCGCGCCTTGATCCAGTCCAGCAGTTCGGTCTGATCGGCATGGGCGGAGTAGCTGTCGATCCGGCGGATCTGCGCTCGCACGTCGATGTCCTGACCCGAGATGCGGACGCGCTTCGCGCCGTCGAGGATCACGCGGCCCAGCGAGCCCTGCGCCTGGAAACCGACGAACAGGATCGTCGAATCCCGGCGGTGGAGATTGTGCTTCAGGTGATGACGGATGCGTCCCGCCTCGCACATGCCCGAGGCGGCGATGATGATCGCGCCCGACATGTCGTTGATCCGCTTGGAGACGGCAGCGTCGTCGACGTAGTGGATCGCGGGATGGCGGAAGATGTCCTTCCCCTCGAGGTCCTCGAGCTCGCCCGCATGCTCGGCGAACACCGAGGTGGCGCGGTTGGCGAGCGGTGAGTCGACGAACACCGGCACCGCGGGGATGCGGTTCTCGTCGGCGAGGTGTGCGATGTCGAGCAGCAGCTCCTGCGTCCGTTCCAGCGCAAAGGCGGGAATGACGAGATTGCCGCCGTGCCCGACGGCCCGGTGGATCTCCTCTTCGAGCAGGTCGCGTCGCTGGTCGATCGTCATCCGCACCCGAGTCCGATTGCCGTAGGTGGATTCGCAGACGACATGGTCCGATCCGGATGGGCCCTCGGGGTCGGGGTGGAACGCCTTCTGCGCGGGGCCGAGGTCGCCGGAAAAGAGCAGGCGCACGCCCCCCGCCTCGATCTCCGCCGATGCGGCACCCAGGATGTGCCCCGCGTTCCACAGTCGCGCACGAAAGCCCGCGGCGGGCTCGAACCACTCCTCGAGTGCGACCGCACGGGTCTGCCCCCACGCGGCGAGCGCATCCTCCTCGGTGTAGAGCGGGACGAACCGCTTCTCGCGCGTGCGATCGCGCCGCCGGTTTCGCCGCTCGGCCTCGAATTCCTGGATGCGCCCGGCATCGGCGAGCATGAATTCCAGCAGGTCGGCGCTCTGGCCGGTGCAGAAGATCGGTCCGTCGAAACCCTGCGCCACCAGCTTGGGCAACAGGCCGCAATGATCGATGTGGGCATGGGTGAGGACGACGGCGTCGATCTCGTGCGGGGCGAACGCGAAGTCGCCGTGGTTCAGCTCCTCGAGGCTGCGTGAGCCCTGGAACAGGCCACAGTCCACCAGGATCCGCGTGTCGCCGAGGGCGACCTCCATGCACGAGCCGGTCACCGTCTTCGCGGCACCGTGGAAGACGAGAGTCGGATGTTGCCTCACGCGCAGCTCCTACGAAATCGCCCGCCGAAATTGCAGGTACGACAGCCAAGCTATCCGAACATCCGGGTCGGGCAGCCCTGCTTGGAAATCTCGCGGCTTCGGCGGCGCCGGTCGGGCCCGGAGGTCTTCACCCGCGGGTTCACCCCGGGCCGTGAATATCACCCCGGCTATCACCCTCGTCGGCCGTTACGTCCGCCGGCGGCCGGTCGATGGACATCGTGGTGGCGCCGGGCACCCCGACGCTCGGCGTCACCGCATACCGGACGCCCCCGCCTCGAGCAGACGGGGCGGGGGTGTTCGTCGCGTCAGTCCCGCGAGTCCGCGCACACGCCGGTGCGGAGTCGCTCGCCGCGTGCCGCACGATGCGGTGACCGCCGTGGCCCGTTCGTCTGCCGCGGGGCGGACCGCGGCGACCGGTGCTCGGCTCTGAGGGCGATCGCTGCCCCGACGATCGTGGCAACCACCGCAGCAACGGCCACCCACGCGACGAGCAGCGACGCGATCACGTTCATGCCGTCTACACCGCTGCCGGACGGCCGAGGGTTACGCGGTTCCCGAGCTTCACCCTGCGATTCACCCTGGTCCGAGTCCTGTTCGCGCGGTCGGTCCGGTTCGCCCCGGCCGGCGGGGAGGGTTCGGTGACGGTGGGCGGAGCCCTGGGGGGCGGTCCGGCTTTCGGCTGCCGTGTCCATGCGGAGTCCCCACCCGGGACCGGGCGGGGACCCGGCAGCGCGCCACACATAGAACCTGTTCCAATTTCGTCGTCTTGTGGCTATGGTCACATGCGTACACACGCACTGTGACGGAGGGCGATGCAGATGAAGACCAAGGGCGCGATCCTGTGGGGTCTCAACGAGCCGTGGTCGGTGGAGGAAATCGAGATCGGCGACCCGGTCGCGGGTGAGGTGCAGATCCGCATGGAGGCGGCGGGCATGTGCCACTCGGACCACCACATCGTCACGGGAGCGACGCCCATGCCGTCCTTCCCGGCGATGGGTGGCCACGAGGGGTCCGGTGTCATCACCAAGGTCGGCGAGGGAGTCGTGGGCCTCGAAGTCGGCGATCACGTCGTCCTGTCCTTCATTCCGGCCTGTGGCCGCTGCCCGTCGTGCGCCACCGGCCACTCGAACCTGTGCGACCTCGGCGCCGGCCTGCTCAGCGGCATGGCCATCTCCGACGGCACCTACCGGATCCAGGCACGCGGCCAGAACGTGATCCCGATGTGCCTGCTCGGTACCTTCGCGCCCTACATGACGGTCAACCAGACCCAGGTCGTCAAGATCGACAAGGACATCCCGTTCGAGCTGGCCGCCCTCGTCGGCTGCGGCGTGCCCACCGGCTGGGGGTCGGCCACCCACGTCGCAGACGTCAAGCCTGGTGAGGCTGTCGCCGTCATCGGCATCGGGGGTGTGGGGATGAGCGCGCTGCAGGGCGCCGTCGCATCCGGGGCGCGGCAGATCTTCGCGATCGACCCCGTGCCGTGGAAGCGGGAGCAGGCCCTGAAGTTCGGCGCGACGCACGCCTACGCGTCGATGGCCGAGGCGCTCATGCCGATCATGGAGACCACCTGGGGCCGCATGGCGGACAAGACGATCATCACCGTGGGCGAGATGCGCGGCGAATACGTCGAGGAGGCCCTGCAGCTGACGGCGAAGAACGGCCGCTGCGTGGTCACCGCGATGGGGCACATGACGGACATGGACGTGAAGCTGAACGCGTTCCTGTTCGCGATGCTGCAGAAGGATCTGCAGGGCAACATCTTCGGCGGCTGCAACGCGCGGGTCGACATCCCCAACCTGCTGGCGATGTACAAGTCCGGACAGCTCAACCTCGCGGACATGGTCACCCGCACCTACACCCTCGAACAGATCAACGACGGCTACCAGGACATGCTCGACGGGAAGAACATCCGCGGCGTCATCAAGTACACCGACGCCGATCGGTGATCGCGCGGTAGCCTGCGCCGTCTTCTAGGCTGGGTACGTGAACAGCCTCGACGCGATCTCCGACTGGCCCGTCGACCACGCCGCCGCCGCGGTTCTCACCCGCGGCGGCGGTGTCGTCGCCGGGCACGGCGACCAGTTGCGGCTCTACCGTCTCGCGTCGGTCACCAAGCCGCTCGTCGCCTACGCGGTCCTCGTCGCCGTGGAGGAGGGTGCGGTCGAGCTCGATCAGCCCGCCGGTCCGGAGGGGTCCACCGTCCGCCATCTGCTGGCACACGCGTCGGGACTCGCCTTCGACGAACGCCGGGCGCAGGCCGAGCCCGGGCGCAAACGGATCTACTCGAGCGCGGGCTTCGAGATCCTCGCGGAGCTCGTCGCGGGTGAGACCGGCATCCCGTTCCCCGAATACCTCACCCAGGCCGTCTTCGAGCCGCTCGGCATGCGGGAATCGTCGCTGCCGGGACCCGCCGGGCACGGGGGACAGTCGTCGCTCGCCGACCTGACGCACTTCGCCGCGGAGCTGCTCGCGCCCCGCCTGGTGTCCGCGCAGACTCTCGCGGAGGCCACCCGGGTGCAGTTCCCGGGGCTCGACGGGATCGTGCCCGGATACGGCATGCACAAGCCCAACGACTGGGGGCTCGGGTTCGAGATCCGCGGCCGGAAGAACCCGCACTGGACCGGTTCGGCCAATTCGCCCGAAACGTACGGGCACTTCGGCCAATCCGGTACATTCCTGTGGGTCGATCCCCGCGCGGAGGTCGCGTGTGTCGCGCTGACCGACAGGGCTTTCGGCGACTGGGCCAAGCCGCGGTGGCCGGCCCTCGCGGACGACGTACTCACCGAATTCTCAAATTCCTCATCCGTTCCCTAGCGAAACAGGAGTAACACAGGCAGACTGTCCCCTGTCGCCATGCGCGACCGCTTCGATGTCAGGCCGTTGGGGAAGACGTCCCTCGTCGAAGTGGAGGTGTGTAGTGCGCGCGTCGAACCAGTTCGCGGATGCGACGACCGGGGTGGTCTACATCCACTCGTCGCCTGCTGCGGTCTGCCCGCATATCGAATGGGCACTGGCCGCCACCCTCGATTGCCGTCCGGATCTCACCTGGATCGGTCAACCGGTCGACGTCGGACAACTGCGCACGACTGTGAACTGGGCGGGTCCCGTGGGGACCGCCGCACGCCTCGTCGACGCCCTCCGGGTGTGGCCGATGATCCGCTTCGAGATCACCGAGGACCCCAGCGACGGCGTCGACGGCGAGCGCTACAGCCACGTGCCGGGACTGGGGCTGTGGCGCGGCAACACGAGCGCGAACGGGGACGTCGTGGTCGGAGAGATGCGGCTGCGGGCGCTGCTCGCCGGCGGCAACATCGAGGAGGAACTGACCCGGGTGCTGGGAACGGCCTGGGACGAGGCGCTCGAGCCCTACCGCAGCGGCGGCGAGGGCGCCGAGGTGACCTGGTTGCGCCGGAACGTGGGGTAGGCCGCTGCGCGGCCGGTGCGTCCTTTGGGCTGCTGGGGCAACCCGAGAGACGCACCGGCGGCGCAGCCGCCTACAGCGGGATGTTCTTGTGGCGGCCGCGGCGCGCGGGAGCCGCGGCCAGCGCCTGGGCGAGGGTGCTGCGGGTCGTCGCCGGGTCGATCAGTTCGTCGACGACGCCGATCGACATCGCCCGGCCCACGCCGCCGGCGATGGCCTCGTGCTCGGCGGCGAGACGGTCGTGCAGTGCCTCCCGCTCCTCCTCCGGCGCCGCGGCCAGGGCCCGCTTGTGCAGGATGCCCACCGCCGCCTTGGCGCCCATCACGGCGACCTCGGCGTCCGGCCAGGCGAACACGGCGGTCGCGCCCAGTGCGCGCGAGTTCATCGCGATGTAGGCGCCGCCGTAGATCTTCCGGGTCACCAGCGTCACGCGGGGCACCTCGCACTCGGCGAATGCGTGCAGCAGCTTGGCTCCGCGACGGACCACGCCCTCCCACTCCTGGCTCACGCCGGGCAGGTAGCCGGGCACGTCGACGATGACGACGAGGGGAACGCCGAAGGCGTTGCACAGGCGCACGAAACGCGCGGACTTCTCCGCGCTGACGGAGTCCAGGCAGCCGCCGAGACGCAGCGGATTGTTCGCGATGACGCCGACCGTGCGTCCGCCGAGCCGGCCGAAGCCGGTGACGACGCTCCGGGCCCATCCGGCCTGCAGTTCCTCGAAGGTGGACTCGCCCTCGACGTTGTCGAGCAGCTCGTGCACGATCGGGCGGACATCGTAGGCGCGGCGGGGGGATTCGGGCAGCAGCGCCCGCAGGTCGGTGTCGCCGCGACGGGCGGCGTCGAGGTCGAACTCGCCCTGCTCGGCGAGCATCGACACGAGGCGACGGGCCCGGTGCAGGGCGTCGTCCTCGTCGTGGGCGGCGATGTGGGCGACGCCGGACTTCTTGGTGTGGGTGTCCGGCCCACCGAGGGATTCCATGTCGACCTGCTCGCCGGTGACGCTGCGCACCACGTCGGGGCCGGTGACGAAGATGCGGGCCTCGGGCGCCATGATGACGATGTCGGTGAGTGCGGGGCCGTAGGCGGCGCCGCCCGCCGCGAAGCCGAGAACCACGGAGATCTGGGGGATCCGGCCGGAAGCGCGGACCATGGCCTCGAAGATCAGGCCGACGGCATGGAGGGAGTCGACGCCCTCCGCGAGCCGAGCGCCGCCCGAGTGCCACAGCCCGACGATCGGGACGTCCTGTTCGAGGGCCGTGTCGATGGCGTCGACGATGTGCTTGCAGCCGTCCACGCCCATGGCGCCACCCATCACGGTGGCGTCCGAGCAGTACGCGACGGTCCGGACGCCGTCGATGGAACCGATCGCGGCGAGCATGCCGGACTTGTCCCGGGGGTGCAGCAGGCTCAGGGTGCCCGCGTCGAACAGTCGCTCGAGCCTCCGGAGCGGATCGCGGGGGTCGACGGCGGCGTCGCGCGTCTGAGCAGGTTCCAGGACGGTCATCGCGTTCTCCTCGGGCAAGGCAAGAGCGGGGGATGGGCGCCGGGGGTGGGGGTCCCGTGACGAGACCCCCACCCCGACGGCGAGCGAAGTCCGGTCGGGTCAGGCCCGGCCGAACGCGAGCGCAACGTTGTGCCCACCGAAACCGAACGAGTTGTTCAGCGCGAAATCGATCCGGCCGTAACGGGCTTCGCCCTTCACGACGTCGAGATCGATCTCTGGATCCTGGTTGTCCACGTTGAGCGTGGGCGGGATGACCCCGTCCCGCAGGCTCAGGACCGTCAGGACCGCTTCGAGCGCGCCGACCGCACCGATCGAATGCCCCAGGGCTCCCTTCGGTGCATACACCGCGGCATGGTTGCCGACCGCGGAATTGATCGCCTTCGCCTCGGCGATGTCGCCGATGGGTGTGGCCGTGGCATGCGCGTTGACGAAGCCGATGTCGGACGGCGACAGGCCGGCGCCACTGATGGCCTTCGTCATGGCCCGCGCCGCGCCCGTCCCCTCGGGATCGGGTGCCACGATGTGGAATCCGTCCGAGGTGATGCCCGCACCGAGCAGGCGGGCGTGGATGGTGGCGCCGCGCGCCTTGGCGTGCTCCTCGGTCTCGAGCACCATCAGCGCGCCGGCCTCGCCGAAGACGAAGCCGTCGCGGTCCTTGTCGAACGGACGCGACGCCCTGCTCGGGTCGTCGTTGCGGGTGCTCAGCGCCCGCATCATGGCGAAGCTGGCGGTGGCGACCGCGTCGAGCTGGCCCTCGACGCCACCGGCGACGACGATGTCGGCATCGCCCATCGCGATCATCCGGTAGGCGTGGGCGATGGCCTCGTTGCCGGACGAGCAGGCGGACACCGGCGTCAGCACGCCGGCCTTCGCGCCGAGCTCGAGGCCCACCGTCGCCGACGGGCCGTTCGGCATGACCATCTGCACGGCGAACGGGGACACCTTGCGGTAGCCGTCGTTGCGCAGCTTGTCGACGGCGTCGATGAGCGCTTCGCCGCCACCGAGACCGGTGCCGATGACGACACCGAGGCGCTCGCGGTCGACCTCCGGGCTGCCCGCGTTCTCCCACACGGTGCGGCCGAGGCCCAGCGCGAGCCGCTCGACGAAGCTCATCCGGCGGATCTCGACGCGCGAGAGGGTTTCGTCGGGGCTGGTCTTGAGCTTGCCGCCGATGCGAACCGGCAGGTCGAACTCGTCGACGAAGCCGGTCAGCGTGTCGATGCCGCTCTCACCGGCGAGCAGGCCCTTCCACGTGGCATCCACGTCACCAGCGATCGATGTCGTGGCCGCGAGGCTGGTGACGACGACGTTGGGGAATGTCCCGGTGCGGGGAGAGGCGGAAGTCACGGTTGAGCTCACTCGTTGTCGTTCGTGGCCTGGACGCCCTCGGCCTCGAGCTTCTGGATGTAGGCGACGGCGTCACCGACGGTGCGGAGGCCGGCGAGGTCCTCGTCGGGGATCTTCACGCCGTACTTGTCCTCGGTCTGCACGGCGATCTCGACCATGGACAGGGAGTCGATGTCGAGGTCGTCGACGAAGGACTTCTCGACGGTCACCTCGGAGGGCTCGATGCCGGTGACCTCTTCGATGATCTCCGCGAGACCGGCGATGATTTCTTCCTGGGTGGCGGCCACGTTGTGGCTCCCTTCTTCGTTTCGTCTTGCTGATCGGACCGGGTGGCGGATTCCGCCCGGATTCCGGGTGCCCGTCGAGGGCAGGTCCCGTACTGCGCGACGCGCGCGCAGCAAACTAGCCGACGCGGAGCGATTCGGCCAGCGCTGAGATCTCCTCAGGGGTCTTGAGTGCCGTGGTCGGCGTGCCGCGCATCTCCCGCTTGGCGATGCCGACCAGGGTGCCGGCCGGGGGAAGCTCCACGACCGCCGAGACCTCGGCCGCGCGCAGGGTCGCGGTGCACAGGTCCCAGCGCACCGGTCGGGTGACCTGCGCGGCAAGCTTGGTCAGTGCGTCCGCTCCGGATGTGACAGGTGCCCCGTCGGAGTTGGACAGCAGCGTGCGGGTCGGATCGCTGGGCACGATCTTCGCCGCGGCCTCGGCGACGGCTTCCTGGGCCGGGGCCATGAATACGGTGTGGAAGGCGCCGGCGACCGGCAGGGGCCGGATCCGGGCCTTCTCCGGAGCGTTCGCCGCGAGCTCCTCGAGTGCCGTGAGGCGACCGGCGGCGACGATCTGGCCGGCCGCGTTGATGTTGGCCGGCGTCAGGTCGAGTTCGGCCAGCCGGGCGAGCACGTCCTCTTCGTTGCCGCCGAGCACGGCCGACATCCCGGTCGGCTCGATCGCGCACGCCCGGGCCATCTCGGCACCGCGGACCGCGGCGAGCATGACCGCCTCGTCCGCGCTGATGACCCCGGCGATTGCCGCGGCCGCGAGCTCGCCGACCGAATGGCCGGCGACGATCGTGTCGTCCGGGACGAGGTTGCGGGCCTCGAGTTCCTCGTAGGCCAGCAGCGCCGTCGCGACGACCAGCGGCTGGGTCACCGCCGTGTCGGTGATCTCCTCGGCCGTCGCGGTGGTGCCGAGGCGTTCGAGATCGAGGCCCGAGGCCTTCGACCACAGCTGGATGCGATCGCGGGCGCCGGGCTGCTCCAACCAGGAGGCGAGCATGCCGGGTGTCTGGGAGCCCTGACCGGGGGCGAGCAGCGAAATCACGATGATCAGAGAACACCCTGGACAGGGCCTTGCGAGATGTCGGTAGGGATGAACTCTCGCTTGCTGTTTTGTAGGGTTCCCACAAAACAGCACGTCGGCGTCCACCATCGACGGAACGCCGCCTCCCGTTACGTGCCCGGTTCGCGCAGTGTGAAACGGGAGACTGGTGGGACTGGAGTTCGTAATTCGTTATGACTTCGAGCCAGCCTTCCCACGGTGGCGGCTATCCGCAACACGTAAGCATCACGGGGATTCGTGGGGTCGCGGCCGGTGACTTCTGTGATCCGCTTGAGCCGGTACCGGACGGTATTTGGATGAACAAACAGCTGTCGGGCACAGGTCTCGACAGCACCCCCACAGTCGAGGTATGCGTCGAGGGTGTCGGCCAGCGCCGGACCCGCCTCGGTGAGCGGAGCCACCACGTCGTCCTCGAGCGCGGCGATCGCCCCCGCGTCGCCGAGCAGCGCCCGCTCCGGCAGCAGTTCCGCGGCGTGCACCGGCCGCGGCGCTCCTCGCCACCCGGCCACCGCCTCCATGCCGGCCATCGCCTCGACCGCGGACGCGTGCGCCGACGCGAGGGTGGGCGTGGTGGGACCGATCACCACCGGGTCGTCGGAAAAGCTGCGCATCAGCTCGGAGCGGAACGTCATCGCCTCGATGCTGCCGTGCAGCTCCCCGCTGACCACCATCACGAGCCGCTCGCCCTGCACCACTGCCAGCGCGGCGCGGCCGTGCTGCTGCGCGATCGAGTGCACGGTCGTCACGACCGACACACCCTCGTTCGGCGGGGGAGTGCCGATGATCACGGTGGCCGGCGCCGTCGCATCCCAGTTCAGCGTCGCGGCGCGCGAGAGCATGTCCGAACCGGTGTCGCCGCGGACCACCGCGTCGACGACCAGCGCCTCGAGGCGGGTGTCCCAGGCGCCGCGGGACTCGGCCGCGCTGGCGTAGACCGAGGCTGCGGCGAAGCCCAGTTCCCGGCCGTAGCGCAGCGTCGCCTCGGTCAGTGCGACGAGCTGTTGCTCGTTGCGCGCCAGCGCGGGCAGCCACTGCTCGAAGAACTCCATGGCGGCGCGGACCATGTCCACGGTCTGGCGCAGCGTCAGCCGGCGTGCCAGATCCTGCGGGATCACCTGGAACGCGTCCAGGCTGAACCGCAGATCACTGTCGGGGTTGCGCACCCATTCGAGGAAGTCGACGACCGCCGTCTGGATGATCAGCTGCACGTTGGACCGCTGCGACGCGTCGAGATCCGCGAAGAACGGCAACTGCTCCTGCATGGCGTGGACGGCCTCGGTGGACAGCCGCCCGGAGAACTGCTTGACCCGGCGCAGGAGCGCGTCGGGCAGGGGATCACGCTCCGGCCGCGCCGGCGGCACCGGACGCCCGGTAGGGACGCCCGGTGCCCGCCTCGGACGCGGCTCTGCGGGTTCTGCGACCATGGGACGAAACTACGCCCGTCGCCCGCGGCGGAGCGGGTCGGATCAGGCCACGCCGGGATCCGAGGTCTGCTCCGGAGCCGCCGCCACGTCGTCGATGCGGTACCGCCGGGCCGCCTCGACCGCCTGCGAGCGATCGATCGCGCCGTCCCGGCCGAGGGCGGCGAGCACCGCGACCACCGTCGACTCCGCGTCGATGTTGAAGAACCGGCGCGCGGCCGGGCGGGTGTCGGAGAACCCGAACCCGTCGGCGCCGAGCGTCGTGTAGTCGCCCGGCACCCACTGCCGGATCTGGTCCGGTACCGCGCGCATCCAGTCCGAGACCGCCACGAACGGACCGGCGGCGTCGGCGAGGACCTTGGCCACGTACGGCGTCGGAGCGTCGGCACCCGGGTCGAGCAGCGCCTGCCGCTCGCACTCGACGCCGTCACGGCGCAGCTCGCCCCACGAGGTCACCGACCACACATCCGCGGCCACGCCCCATTCGTCGGCGAGCATCTCCTGCGCCCGCAGCGCCTCGGGCATGAGCACACCGGAGGCGAGGATCTGCGCCTTCGGCCCGGAGCCCTCGCCGCGGCGGTACAGGTAGATGCCCTTGAGCAGGCCCTCGACGTCGAGGTTCTCCGGCTCGGCCGGCTGCACGTACGGCTCGTTGTAGAGGGTGATGTAGTAGAAGATGTTCTCGCCGCCGAACCCGTCGACACCCTCCGTGCCGCCGTACATGCGGCGCAGACCGTCCTTGACGATGTGCGCGAGCTCGTAGGAGAACGCAGGATCGTACGACACCACCGCCGGGTTGGTGGACGCCAGCAGCAACGAGTGCCCGTCGGCGTGCTGCAGGCCCTCACCGGTGAGGGTGGTGCGGCCGGCCGTCGCGCCGAGCACGAAACCGCGGGCCATCTGGTCGGCCGCCGCCCACAGCCCGTCGCCGGTGCGCTGGAAGCCGAACATCGAGTAGAAGATGTACAGCGGGATCATCGGCAACCCGTGCGTGGCGTACGAGGTGCCGACGGCGGTGAACGATGCGGTGGAACCGGCCTCGTTGATGCCCTCGTGCAGGATCTGCCCGACGACGCTCTCCTTGTAGGCGAGCATCAGTTCCGCGTCGACCGACGTGTACAGCTGGCCGTTGCGGTTGTAGATCTTCAGCGACGGGAACCACGAGTCCATACCGAAGGTGCGGGCCTCGTCCGGGATGATCGGCACGATGCGCGGACCGATCTCCTTGTCGCGCAGCAGCTCCTTCATGATGCGCACCAGCGCCATGGTGGTGGCCACCTGCTGCTTGCCGGAGCCCTTGCGGATCACCTCGTAGGCCTTGTCGTCGGGCAGCGTCAGCGGGGCCTTGGCGGTACGGCGCTCGGGCAGGAACCCGCCGAGCGCGCGCCGCCGCTCGAGCATGTACTGGATCTCCGGGGAGTCGTTGCCCGGGTGGTAGTACGGCGGCATCTTCGGGTTCGCCTCGAGCTCGGCGTCCGAGATCGGGATGCGCTGCAGGTCGCGGAAGTACTTGAGGTCCTCGAGCGTGAGCTTCTTCATCTGGTGCGTGGCGTTGCGGCCCTCGAAGTGCTTGCCGAGGGTGTACCCCTTGATCGTGTGCGCGAGGATCACCGTCGGCTGGCCCTTGTGCGCCATCGCCGCCGCGTACGCCGCGTAGATCTTGCGGTAGTCGTGGCCGCCGCGCTTGAGGTTCCAGATCTCCTGGTCGCTGAGGTTCTTGACCAGTTCCTTGGTGCGCGGGTCGCGGCCGAAGAAGTGCTCGCGGACGAAGGCGCCGTCGTTGGCCTTGTAGGTCTGGTAGTCGCCGTCCGGCGTCGCGTTCATCAGGTTGACCAGCGCACCGTCCTTGTCGGCGTGCAGCAGGGCGTCCCACTCACGACCCCACACCACCTTGATGACGTTCCAGCCGGCGCCGCGGAAGAACGATTCCAGTTCCTGGATGATCTTGCCGTTGCCCCGGACCGGACCGTCGAGGCGCTGCAGGTTGCAGTTGACCACGAACGTGAGGTTGTCCAGACCCTCGGTCGCCGCGACGTGCGCGAGACCCCGCGACTCCGGCTCGTCCATCTCGCCGTCGCCGAGGAACGCCCACACGTGCTGGTCGGAGGTGTCCTTCAGGCCGCGGTCGTTCAGGTAGTGGTTGAACCGCGCCTGGTAGATCGCGTTCATCGGGCCGAGGCCCATCGACACCGTCGGGAACTCCCAGAAGTCGGGCAGCAACCGCGGATGCGGGTAGGACGGCAGGCCGCCGCCCTGGTCGGCGTGGCTGGCCTCCTGGCGGAACCCGTCGAGCTGCTCGGCCGGGATGCGGCCCTCGAGGTAGGCGCGGGCATAGACGCCGGGAGAGGCGTGACCCTGGATGAAGATCTGGTCGCCGCCGCCGGGGTGGTCCTTGCCGCGGAAGAAGTGGTTGAAGCCCACCTCGTACAGCGCCGCGGAGGAGGCGTAGGTGGAGATGTGGCCGCCGACGCCGATGCCGGGGCGCTGCGCGCGGTGCACCATGATCGCGGCGTTCCACCGGATGAAGGCACGGTAGCGACGCTCGACCTCCTCGTCGCCGGGGAACCACGGCTCGTTCTCGGTCGGGATGGTGTTCACGTAGTCGGTCGAGGTCAGTGCCGGGATCGAGACGTGGCGCTCGCCGGCACGCTCGAGCAGGCGCAGCATCAGGTACCGGGCACGCGCAGGACCGGCGGACTCGAGCAGCCCGTCGAAGGACTCGAGCCACTCCGTGGTCTCGGCCGGGTCTATGTCCGGCAGGTAGGAGGCCACGCCCTCGCGGATGACCCGCACGCGGCCGTCGGAGGCCCCGCTGGTGTTCGGCGAGGATCCCGCTTCCGAGGCGCCTTGTGTGGCGGCGCTCGTCGAGGAATCGGGCTCGTGGATCAGGTCTGTCAACGTCTGCTCCTCATCGTGGTGGGGCGCGCAGGTGTGGCGCCCGCTCCGTAGGCCGGCTCTTGTGGGAGCCGACTCATCGACATCTGAACGAGATGCACTGCTCATCTTCCCCCATCGCGCGGTGGGAGGCATCCCCCCGGGTGTGAAGCGGCCGCGAGGCGGGTATCCGGACCGTTCGACTCCGCGCGGCAGAATCGGCGGTGCGGAGCTCCTCGCGGTAACGTCCCCCGAAGAATGTTGTGACTTTCCTTGCGATTCGGCTTGCGTTGAGCCCCCCGAGGATGTTCGCTTTGAAAAATCGCTCGTGACATCCGGTACGCGGCAGGCCCGCGGCCCAACCGAAGGAGGACACCACCGTGGTCGCCGCGGCGGACGCCCAGAACTACGTTCAGAAGCTCGGTATCACCCACGACCAGGTGGTTCAGGAACTCGGTTGGGATGAGGACACGGACGACGACCTGCGGGCCGCCGTCGAGGACACCATCGGATCGGACCTGCTCGACGAGGACTCCGACGAGGTCGTCGACGTGGTGCTCCTCTGGTGGCGCGACAGCGACGGGGACCTCGTCGACGCGCTCATGGATGCGATCGGCCCGCTCGCAGACGAGGGCGTCGTCTGGGTGCTGACCCCGAAGACCGGCCGCGCGGATCACGTCGAGCCCAGCGAGATCGCCGAATCGGCCACGACCGCCGGCCTGACCCAGACCTCGACCGCCAACCTCGGCGACTGGGTGGGCAGCCGGCTGGTGCAGCCGAAGGCCGCCCGCACCAAGCGCTGAGCGCACCGCTCAGTTCACCTCCACCGAAGTAAGGACGACCGACGCGATGGCGATCGAGGTGGGTGCCGAGGCGCCCGATTTCACACTCAAGGACCAGAACAACCAGGAAGTGACCCTGTCGAGCTTCCGCGGGCACAAGAACGTGCTGCTCGTGTTCTACCCGCTGGCGTTCACCGGGGTCTGCCAGGGCGAGCTGTGCGCCGTGCGGGACGACCTGCCGACGTACGAGAACGACGACACCGCGATCATCGCCGTCTCGGTGGGGGCCTCGCCCACGCACAAGATCTGGGCCGCCGAGCAGGGCTACACGTTCCCGCTGCTGTCCGATTTCTGGCCCCACGGCGCCGTCGCCCAGGCCTACGGCGTGTTCAACGACAAGTTCGGTTTCGCCAACCGCGGCACGTTCGTCGTGGACAAGGACGGCATCATCCGGTTCGCCGAGGAGAATCAGCCCGGCGAACCCCGTGACCAGGGCGCTTGGGTGCGAGCGCTGGCCGCGCTAAAGTCCTGAGGCACAGTCCGGCGGCGCGAGCCGTCGGATTTGCGGGCGTGTAGCTCAGTGGTAGAGCTCTGGTTTTACACACCAGCGGTCGGGGGTTCGAAACCCTCCGCGCCCACCAGGGGAGTGGCGGTGAAAGACCTGGTCAGCGGCCGGTCCTTCACCGCTCGAGGGGGATTCTGCCCACCCGACATCCACTGCAGGGCCTTCACGTTGACGCCCGCGGACACGGCCAGGCCGGGGCCGCGGTGTGCCGGGGATCGTGCGGCGTCACCCGGGGTCTTTGGGCTCTGTCGTGGCCGGGCCGGGTTTGCTGTGCTCGTGTTGTGAAGGTGCCGCTGCTCACGTCGTTCGAGGGCTATCGGGCCAACCAGATGGGACGTGACCTGCTGGCCGGCCTGACGGTGTGGGCGGTTCTGGTGCCCGAGGCCCTCGCGTACGCCACGATCGCCGGGGTGTCCCCGGTGATCGGCCTGTATGCCGCGCCCGCGGCGCTGCTCCTCTACGCGCTGTTCGGCAGCTCCCGGCACCTGGTGGTGGGGCCGATGGCGGCCACCGCGGCGCTTTCGGGTGCTGCTGTTGCCGGCATTTCCGGTGACGCCGATTCGGCAGCGCTGACGGCCGGTCTGGCGCTGCTGGTCGGTGC
This sequence comes from Rhodococcus sp. M8, assembly GCF_015654185.1. Classification (NCBI taxonomy): domain Bacteria; kingdom Bacillati; phylum Actinomycetota; class Actinomycetes; order Mycobacteriales; family Nocardiaceae; genus Rhodococcus; species Rhodococcus sp. M8. The sequence goes on along the minus strand of NZ_CP064065.1, from coordinate 1,251,350 downwards.
GCTCGGGATTCTCGCGGGGCTGTTGCGTCTGGGGTTTCTGGCTTCCTTCATCTCCGAGCCGATGCTGAAGGGGTTCATCGTCGGCTTGGCGCTGACGATCATCGTCGGCCAGCTCCCGAAGCTCTTCGGAGTCCCGAGGGGAGAGGGGGACTTCTTCGAAAATGCCTGGCACCTGGTCACGTCGCTGGGTGAGACGAACGGCTGGACGTTGGCCGTCGGCGCCGGCTCCCTTGCGGTCGTACTGGTCCTGCACAGGGTGTCGCCCCGGCTGCCCGCACCGCTGGTCGCGGTCGTCCTGGGAATCGTCGCCGTCTCGGTCCTCGGCCTCGACGCCAAGGGAGTGGAGATCGTCGGGCGGATCGAAGGCGGGCTACCTCCGCTCGGGCTCCCCGGCCTCCCTGGATCCGACTACGTCGCGCTGCTCGCGTCGGCGGCAGGGATCCTGCTGGTGGCGTTCGCCGAGGGCGTCGGAGCAGCCAAGAACTACGCCGCCAAGGAACACTACGAGATCGATCCGAACCAGGAGCTGCTCGGGGTGGGCACAGCGAACATCGGCGCGGGACTGTCCTCCGGGATGATCGTCAACGGGTCCCTGTCGAAGACCGCGGTCAACGTCTCGGCCGCGGCGGTGTCGCAGATCTCTGGCATCGTCGTGGCGGCGCTGACGGTGATGACGCTGCTGTTCCTGACCGGTCTGTTCGCGAACCTGCCGGAGGCCACCCTCGCCGCCGTGGTGATCGCGGCCGTCACGAAGCTCGTCGACTTCCGGACGCTGCGCAAGTACGCGCGCCTGGCGACCCCGAGCCTGCGGCGGATCTACGGCGTCGCGGCGTACGCGGACTTCCTCGCCGCGGCGAGCGCCATGGTGGGTGTGCTGGTCTTCGACATCCTTCCCGGGCTCTTCCTCGGTGTCGCGGTGTCGGTCCTGCTCCTGCTGTTCCGGGCCTCGCGGCCTCACGTCGCCGAGCTGGGCCGCACACCGGTCAAAGGCCGCTGGGTCGACCTGCAGCGCCATCCCGACGCGCTCACTGAGCCCGGGATCGTGGTGCTGCGGCCCGAGTCCGGCTTGATCTACGCCAACGCCGACAACGTGGCAGCGGCCGTGCGCGGCCATGTCCATGACGACACGCGGGCCGTCGTCCTCGACACCGCAGCTGTGCCGGGAATCGACATCACCGCCGTCGAGATGCTGGACCGGCTGTATGCCGACCTCGAGCACCACCACATTCGGCTGCTCTTCGCCGGCGAGATCGGCCAGGTGCGCGACCTGCTCAGCGCGACCGGCATCGCCAGTGTCGTTAAAGACGCACACCCGACCGTCGACGCGGCCGTCACCGCGGCCCGTCGCAAGCTCGACCACCCGCCGGACACCGACCAGAAGTCGGCGTGACGTCTCTGACGGCCGGTGGAGAGGCACCGGCCGTCAGGGCGGACCATTCCCGGTTGCTACGCGAGCGGTTCGATGTCGGGCAGTCTCCATGTCTTGTCGAACCACGGTTCCAGCGGACCGTAGAGCCGGACTATCGCGAACCAGCTCTTGCCGGGCAGGGTCTGGATCCAGTTGCGGCTGCCCTCCGGCCGTTCGGGACCGAAGTGGACGTCGACGGAGCCGTCCGCGTTCGAGATCATGTCGCGGTCGCTGGCAACGGTGGGCCATTCCTGGTCGGTCTGCAGCATCGACCGGGTCTGGGTGTCGTAGACGACGATCGACCAGAAGGTGTTGACCGGCACGTTCGGCGGGACGTGCAGCCGGTAGGTCCTGGCGCCGTCGAAGTGCGCGTCGGTGGCGTCGACGAACGCCGTGACATACTGCGATCCGGCGCCGACCATCTCCGTCAGGTACGCCGGACTCGATCCGCTCCCTATGAAGCCGAGCGCGGCGGCGGTGTCGAGCATCGCGGCGCCATTGTCCTGGAACTGGTAACCGGCGAAGAGGAAGACCCGCCAGGCGCCGTCCGGGTAGTAGCGTGCCTCGGGCTGGCGGACCCGGTAGAGGAGCGCGCGGGCGGTCGCGTCGCCGACCGCGGCTGCCTCGGTCAGGATTGCCCGCATCCGCTCGTCGGGGTCGAACGGTGTGCCGTGCTGGATGCCGACGGCGGCGAACATCCCCAGCGTGACCGGGTCGGATGACTCCGGCAGCTCGGACTGCACCACCTCGTTGAGCAGCTCCCAGTACTGGTAGTCGGCGGCCGGGATGGTGACCCACGGCTCGAAGGAGACGTTCACGAATCGCATCGGCGGCGGGTCGTCGGCCTGAGCCAGCGGGTAAGCCCGGGTCTTCGCCTTGATCATGTCGGCGGCCGGATGCGGGTCGCCGTGCTCGTCGCGGAAACCGCGCGAGACGAGGCACATCCCGTAGCTACGGGACCGCACCACGAAGTAGCCGTCCGGGACCTCGCCGTCGTATGCAGGCGGCAGGAACAGGTACTTGCCACCCTGGCCCTTGTCGGGTCCGGTCGCGCCGATGTCGACGACCCAGCGCCCCCACGAGTCGTCGATCAGGCCGTACACGTCGGGCGGGGCGTCCAGGACGAGGGGTCCATCGTGGAGGTCGATCCACATGTAGAAGTACACAACGGTCGTGTGCATCGCCGGTCCGACGGTGCACGGGTGGCACAGGTCCTCCCAGAGCGCCATCGTGGTGTTCGCCGGGCCCCAGCGCAGCAGCCCCCGGCGCCACGCCGCCCACGACACCGGATGCTGCGCCAGCAGGTACGCCTGCACCGCCCGCTGGAAGTCCAGGTTGTCGAACAGTGTCCGGGTCGTCTCGTCGTCCGGGACTCCGTCGAAGGACCGCAGCGTGCCCAACCGGGTGCGGACCTCGTCCGGCATCTCGATGCCGGGCGGAATCGGGGTGCTGTTCGCATGTGAGGTCATCGCGTCCTCCTGTGTCGATAGCCCTTGCCGAGATTCTCCGCCGCCGACCCGACGGCTCGCGCCACCCACTCAGGATGCGCCGTCTCTGCCCTCACTGTGTGCCGGATCGACGAGGGAACACGGGACGGCGTGGTACACCCGTCACGGTCTCGAGGTCGCCGGTTGTGGCATTCATGAACCGCTGCCCTGCGTGGAAGGAGCGCACTCACCTGGGTGAGGCCGACCTGGAGGATGGTGACGGGTATCCTCGTAGCGCGTACGCACGACGCCGGGGATGTCATAGGTGCCGTCGAGCAGCTGCTGCAACCCACGCTGCCCAGCAGCCTGTTCAGGGTCCGGTACCTCACCGCCGGAAGGGCTTTGCCCACATTCGCCCGAGCTCGCGCCTCCGAGAGGACGCTCGCGACCGCCTCGAGGTCGTCGTCGAACAGCCGACCGAGCTGTCAGTGCGTTCGTTGAGCCAGTCGAGCGCGCTTCGGTGATCTTCACCGACCGTGTCGATACCCAAACGATGGCCGCGGCGTCGAAGCCGGCTGCGTACATCAGGCTCTGCCCAGGTGCCCGTGATCGGTTCGCTCGAGTTGGTTCTCGATGACGACGGTGCGGCCGTTGTCGTCCTCCGCCTGGATGTCGAAGCAGAATTCGCCGACAGCGACCTGTGTGGACACGACCGTCAACGGCCTCTCGAGCTACTCAGCCGGGAGGTCGATGTTCTCGGCAAGCCAGGGCGTGAAATCACCTGCTTCTGACGTCGGGACACTGAGTGGGTCCGCGACTCGGCGCAGCCTTCCGAGGTCATTACCGTCCAGCTCCGTGGTTGCGATTGTGCGGGCGGCACCAGCCACCGGCGGCCGATTCTCCCAATCGAGGACCCGCCGCTTTTGAAAGGCACAGAAACGGGTAGGCGGAGTTCGCGAGGTTACCCCGGACTGGGAAGGCCCAGCTTCGGTCTGTTGCGGTCACCGGGAGAGGTAGAGATGGGGTTCTGGCTCTACAAGTGCAACGCCGCGGAAGGCGGGCCGTCCGGATATTACGGTGACTGGCTACGGGGCGTGTTCAGTCGAGGTGCACCTGTCGAGTGGGGCGGGGACTACTCGACGCTGTCGGGTGAGGTGTCCAAGCATCTCGCCGAAGAAGTGACGGCCGGGGACGTGGTGGCGGCCTATCAGACCGATTCGAAGTCCGTGGTCGGGTTCTGCACGGTCACCAAGCTGACTGGGGAGCCCGGCGTTCGCAGAATCTACTTGCAGCCCATCCACTGGCTGACGCCGGCGTTCCCGGTGCACGAGCGAAAAGCGGGGACGCCCCTGGAGAGCTCGAATGCAGTCAACGGCCCCGCGGCGTTCCGCGAACTGCCGGATGCCGAGATGCAGGCCCTCGTGACGCTCAGTGGCGCACCCGATCGTGTGCTCGAGGGCAAGCCCGCGAAGGACGGATGGCGTCCTGTTCCGATACGCGATCCCAGTGAATTGATTGTGCCCCTCGACGAGGTCTGGGCCGGCCACACCCGCGGCTACTACGGCCTGGAAGAGTCGTGGCGGCAGGACGGCGTGGTTCTCGCACCCAAGTCGGTGACGTTCTTCGCGAGCTTGGACGATCTGCGGGACTACTTGCGGTGGAGGGTCGGGCAGTGGGAGGCGGACGGGTACGTGAGGACCGTCGGCGTGGAATTCCGAGCCACGGCGGCCCAACTCGTCGACGGTGACGAAGGCACCGGCGCAATGGTGACGTTGGAACCGTTCACCTACCGCGACACCCCTCCAGAGTTCGGAGGGACCGGCGACTGACGCCCGGAGGTGCCGTTCCGTCCGTCTACCGCGTGGTCTTCCCCGCCCTCTCAGCCGCTCCGCAGTGAGGCCGGATGGACGGCACAGCGTACGGACTACACGGCCCGGCAGCCGTCCGGCGCTGCGCCGACTGCCCGACCCGATCCTCGAATCGTTCCGGCGGGTAACGAGTGCCGCTCGTTCGTCGCCCCCTCGGGTATGCGCCGGTCCCGCAGTGCCTGCTCCGGTGACCACCCCGACTCGAGCGTGCGCAACGTCGTCACCTACATTCGGGACCGGCTCGAGGAGTCCGAGACCCTGCAGCAGGCGCAGACGGCACCATGCAGCCGTTCTCGGCGAGCCAGGACCTGCACAGTGAATTCCTCGCCGCGGTGATCGGGAGCTATGGACTCCTCGGCGGACCGGTCGGCGCAGATCCTCGACAACCAGAGGATGTCGCAGAAGCTGCTGGTGGCGTTGTTTCCGACCGTCTATGAGCGCCTGAAGGGTGCAGTCCGGCACTGTTCGCCTACTCGGAGAAAGTCAGTCGATGGCGTAGTAGCGGTGGTAGGTCCCGTAGCCGGTTGGTTTGCGTCCGATGACTCCGCGCGCGACCAGTCTTTGCAGCCGGTCCTCGGCCTCACGGCGGGTGATGAAGAGCGAACCGGCGACCGTGCCCTCCGACTGGAAGGCGTCGTTCTCGACGAACAACTCGAAGGTTTGCCGGTCGCGGTCGTCGTCGAGCCGAGCCTGTATCGCCCGACGATGGGACGGCTCGAGCAGCGCAGCGGCACGTGCACTCGACAAACGCTTGCGTCGGGAGACGAACAGGTCGTAGGTCTCGCGGTCACGTCGGGTCGGTAGCAGGGCTTGCACCTCACGCCTGAAAGTCATGATCGCATCGAAGGGGTCGGGTTCCGCGGAGGGCACCGTCTCGGACTCCTCGGCCGGGGTGCCGGCATTCATCGCCGCGGTGTCCCGAGGCTCGCTCTCGTCGACGTCGTTGACGTTGTCGATCGGGCGGTAGATGCCGTCGGACAGTTGCTCGACCCGGCCCATCACGACAAGCATCGCGAGTCGTTCCAGGGCGTCCTCCGGGGTGATGCCCGATCTCCTGGCGAGGTACGTGACGGTCACCGGCTTCGGTCGAGCACGCACGATGTGCAGGGCTTCGAGTGCCGCGTCCTCCGAGCAACCGGCGGATTCTTCGTCCGGGACGTCATTCGGGGCGGAGCCGGCATCGTCAACGACGGGTGCGAGGCCCGCGAGGGCAGCGGCCGCGGCAGCGGATGGGTCGTCGTCCTCGATGACGATGCCGTTGGGCAGAGTGATTCTCACGATTCCCTCTTCGTGACCCGGAGTGGCGCTGTCGTCGCCTGCTATGTCCAGCCGGGTCCACGCGAGTCGGGGGGCGAGACGAACTCGACGGGTACGTCGTTGACCACGTTTTCGGTGAACGAGAAGCTGCCGTCCTCGAAGTGGGTCGGTCTCGCCAGGCGCAGCAGTCTGCCGTCGTCGTAGACGCCCATCACCCGCCAATATTCCTCGGCCCACCAGACTCCTTGGCCGAGCCGCACTTCGCCGGGTCTCACGGGGACCTCCCGGTCGGAATCGAGTTGCCGCCGTCGACAGGAGTATCGGCAATGTGCCCAGTTATGTTCCCGCGCTCATCGCGGCGACCAGGACCGGCAGGTCGTCCGCGACGACGAGGGACAGTGGGCTCTCGTTGGGCTTGCCGCTGCGCGTGATGATCAAGGCGGTCGGCGGGAGTCCGCCGTCGGCGGGTGGGGAGAACTTCTTGATGGCCTGCGGCACGGTCGTCTTGCGGGACAGATGGATGACTCGATCGTGGGGCTCGACGAACTCCGGTGCCGCGCCCACGGTCTCGCCTTCGACGATCTCGTCGGTGGCCAGGCGGTGTGCGAGCCAGCATGCGATGCAGTTGGTGGTCAGCAGACCGCGGTAGGTGCGGTCGTCGCAGATGGGAAACTGCGAGTAGTGGTGCCGGCGGATCTCCTCGAGGACCGAGCGGAGCGGATCGTCGAGTCCGAAAGACGCGAGTGGGCGTTGCGGGCGTTACGCAGATCGGCGAACGCGCGCAACGCCGGCAGATCGAGCGGGGTGTGGTGTCGCCGCGCGTAGTCCTCGGCCATCCGGACGACGCCGGTCCGGCCGTCGTCGGTCTGGAGCTTCCATGTGAAATGGTTCTCGATCGCGGTGAACGCGGCCGGGAATCGGATCGCACCGCTTACCTCGTCCATCACGTTCCATCTGCCTGAGGCAGGTCTGCGCTTTCGCAGACGGGAGTGGGCATCGATGAGATGTGACGCGTCTGTGGGACTTCTATCCTCCGCCTTCGCGGATACGTACCGCCGATGGCCGCTCGGGGAGCCGGCAGCGCCGGCCGGGTGTCTCCGATCAGCACACCGCCTGACCGACCACTCCCGGTTCGACCCTTCGGACCTGTTGTGGCCCAGACTGAACGGAGTCGCGAGATCGTGGTCGAACGGCGGAACCAGGCACGTCGCCGATTCTCGCCGTCGGGCCGTCCGGAGGTCGTACCGTCGAACTCACGGGCCGGTCGTGATGCCACCGGCCACGGGCAGAATCGAGGCTCGTCGTGCGACTTCGTGGTACCGCAACGTCGTCCGCCGGGGTGGCACCCGCTTTTCCGGGCATCGCCCTTTCCGTTGTGTCCGCCGCGGCCGCGGCAGCAGTCGGTGTCCGCGCGGGCGCGGCGGCATCAGGGTCGTCGCCCATTCCGACGTGAACGGCGGCGGAAGGACCGGCACACCGGGACCGGGCGTCGCCGGAGCCCTGTTCCTCCCCCTTGCGGTCCAGAACTTCCTGATGGTCTACAACTCGACCGCCATGAACGTGGCCATGTCGGCCATAGTCGCGGATCTGCAGACCACTCTGACCGCCGTACAGTCGGCGATCTCGCTGTACTCCCTCGTCATCGCCGCGTTCCTGATCACGAGCAGCAAGCTCGGAGGCCGCCTCGGCTACCGACGAACCTTCGTCCTGGGCGCGGAGATCTTCGGGCTCGGCACGCTCATCACTGCCGTCGGCCCGAGTATCGTCTTCATGTTGGTCGGCTGGTCCCTGCTCCAGGGGATCGGCGTGGCGCTCATGATCCCGGCCATGCTTGCCCTGCTCACCGACGCCCTGACCGGCGCCACGCGGACGAGGGCGTTGTCGACGATCGGGACGGTCGGCGGGGTTGCCGCGGCGGCAGGCCCCATCGTCGGTGGCGTGATCACCAGTTTCCTGAGCTGGCGGGTGTCGTTCCTCATGGGAACCGTGGTGACGGTTGTCGTGCTGCTCCTCATGCGCCGGGTCGCCGAACCGGGGCGACGCAGCGTTCCGGCGGAGGATCGCCGGTTCGACGTCCTGGGAGCGGTGCTGTCCGCGACCGGATTCGGGCTCCTCGTCGTCGGGACGCTGCTGGCCGGCAGGTACGGCCTGGTCCGGGCCCGGCAGGACTTCGAGGTGCTCGGGTACACGGTGCTCGAACGGGGCGGGGTGTCGCCCGTGCTCGTACTGGGCGGCGCCGGGCTGGTGGTCCTGGTCGCGTTCGCCGCGTGGGAGCGCCACCTCGTCACGAACGGTCGAGATCCGCTGGTGCGGATCGCGGTGCTGCGAAATCGGACGACGCGGGCCGGCTCGGAGACCCTGGCGATGCAGGCGCTGGTGACCGCGGGTGTCCTGTTCCTGGTGCCGGTCTTCCTGCAGACGACGCTGGGTTTCGACGCGCTGTGGAGCGGCCTTGCCATGCTGCCCGTGACGCTGGGGCTGATCGTCGCCGCCTCGGCGGCGGCCCGGCTCGTCGCCGGCCGCCGAATGACTCATCGGACCGCCCAGCTGTGGTCGTTCCTGTTCATGATCGCGGGCTGCGTCGCGGTCGCCGCCATGTTCGACCCGCGCGAGACGGGGCAGACCGCGACGGGCCTGGCGCTCGCGCCGGGGCTCTTCCTCCTCGGTGTCGGCCAGGGCATGACGATGACGCTGACCGACCTGATCCAGTCGACGCCGCCGGCGGAGGAGGTGAGCGACGTGACGGGCCTGTCGCGGAGCATCAACTACCTCGGGAGCTCACTCGGAGTGGCACTGGCCGGTGCGTTCCTGACGACGGCGCTGGTCTCCTCGTTCCAGTCGGGGGTGGACGACAGCGCCGTGCTGAACGCCGCGGAGAAGCAGCTCGTCCAGCAGACGGTAGACCAGCAGGTCCAGGTCACCGCGCTGCGCGACGACCAGGTCGGTGCCAACCTCGCGGCGCGGGGCGTCGGGGGTCCCGCTGCCGACGAGCTCGTGCGGATCAACGCCGACGCCAGGAACCGCGCCCTGACCTTCGCCGTCGGCGCCATGGCGGTCATGTCGACCGTCGGCTACGTTGTCGCGCTACGACTCCCGCGGGTACCTGCCCGGCGTCGGTGACCGGGGGCGCCCTCGTTTGCGCAACCGCCCACGTCGGAGACCGGGACGGTCCTACACTCGGCGCATGGCTGCGCTGCGGGTGGCGGACGAACCGGTGGACTCTTCGAAGCTCGACAACCGGGCGTCGTCGGTGGCCCGGCTGTTCGTCGACCGGGTTGCGGCGACTCCCGAGGCCGAGGCCTTCCGGTATCCGAAGGGTGACGGCTGGGAGAGCGTGACCTGGAGGCAGGTGGGCGAGCGGGTCGACACGCTCGCCGCGGGCCTGATCGCCCTGGGGGTCCAGCCTCAGGATCCGGTCGCGGTCGCGTCGTCGACCCGGTACGAATGGGTGCTCGCCGACTTCGCGGTGATGTGCGCCGGTGCCGCGACCACCACGATCTACCCCACGACCAACGCCCCCGACGTCGCCTTCATCGTCGCCAATTCGGGCAGCGGCGTCGTGATCGCGGAGGACCGGACCCAGGTCGACAAGCTCGTCGCCCACCGCGCCGACCTGCCGAAGGTGCGGACCGTGGTGGTCATCGACGGCGAGGGCGACGGGGACTGGGTCATCAGCCTCGCCGACCTGGAGGACAGGGGCCGGAAACTGCTTGCCGAGTCGCCCCGCGTCGTCGCCGACCGGGTCGACGCGATCCGGCCCGAACAGTTGGCCAGCATCATGTACACCTCCGGCACCACCGGGAAGCCGAAGGGCGTGCTGCTGCCGCACTCGGGGTGGACGTACACGGCTGCGGCCGTCGACGCGGTGAACATCCTCGGACCCGACGATCTGAACTTCCTCTGGCTGCCGCTGTCGCACGCCTTCGGCAAGGTCATGCTGGCGCTGCCCCTGCAGATCGGTTTCACCACCGTGATCGACGGCCGCGTGGAGAAGATCGTCGAGAACCTCGCCGTCGTGCATCCCACCTTCATGGGCGCGGCGCCGCGCATCTTCGAGAAGGCACACGCCCGCATCGAGGCGATGATCGCCGAGGAGGGCGGGGCGAAGAAGAAGATCTTCGACTGGGCCCTCGGCGTCGGACTGCGTGTCTCGCAGGCCCGGCAGGAGGACCGCGCACCCTCTCGCCTCGACCAGCTCCGGTACCGGCTCGCCGACCGTCTCGTGTTCTCCACCATCAAGGAGCGTTTCGGCGGTCGCCTGCGGTTCTTCGTCTCGGCGGCGGCCCCGCTCGACCGTGCCGTGGCGCAGTGGTTCGACGCGGCCGGCATCATCATCCTCGAGGGGTACGGCCTGACCGAGACGTCCGCCGCGTCGTTCATCAACCGCCCGTACGCGTACCGGCTCGGCACCGTCGGCTGGCCCTTCCCGGGCACGGAGGTGCGGATCGCCGGCGACGGGGAGGTACTGCTGCGCGGGCCGGGCGTCATGGACGGCTACCACGAGCGGCCCGATGCCACCGCAGAGGCCCTCGAACCCGACGGCTGGTTCCACACCGGCGACATCGGGGAACTCGACGCCGACGGGTTCCTGCGGATCACGGACCGCAAGAAGGATCTGTTCAAGACCAGCCAGGGCAAGTACGTCGCGCCGTCCGCGATCTCCGCCACCTTCAAGGGCATCTGCCCCTATGCCAGCGAGATCGTCGTGTACGGCGAGAGCCGGCCCTACTGCGTCGCCCTCGTCGGTCTCGATGCCGAGGCGATCACGGAGTGGGCGGACAAGAACGGCATGGCCGGCAGGGAGTTCGGTGAGATCGCCCGGGACGAGCGGACCCGCGAGCTGATCGCCGGCTGCATCGACCGGCTCAACGACCGGCTCAACCGCTGGGAGCAGATCAAGAAGTTCACGGTCCTCGACCGGGAGCTGTCCATCGAGGCGGGGGATCTGACGCCCAGCATGAAGCTGCGCCGCAAGCTGGTGGTCGACAATTTCGCCGACCGGATCGAGCAGCTCTACGTCTGACGCCCGTCGCGGCTCACCGCCCTGCGGAACCTGCTATCGGGTGCTTGCGCCGACCGTGGCGTACGCCTCCGCCAGCAACGCGACGACGCCGTCGTCGAGCTGATCCGGGGTGGCGATGCTCAACCGGTGGGTCGTCACCTTTCCGGTGGTCGGGAAGGCCTCCCGCAGCTGCGGGTGATGGACCCGCCGCGGCAGGTCGATCGCGATCTCGAGCCGCGACGAATAGACGAATGCCGCCGCGAACACGCGACCGCGCCCCCACCGCACCTCGGCGGTGCGGACCTGCTCCTCGACGTCGTCGCCGAGGCCCAGCACGAGCGTGCGGAGCCGGCAGAACATGTCGACGGCGGCGGCATCCTTGTCGGCCAGGTAGTCGTCGATCGTCGCGTGCATCGCGGGCTCCTCGCCTGGGTGGCTCAACGGGACCGGCCGTAACGGTCGGCGAGCTTGTCTTCGGTGCTGCGCTCCACCGGAGCGGGCACCGGTTCGGCCTCGGGGGCGGCGGCCGACGCCGGGTCCTTCCGCTTGCGGCGCTCGCGCAGCTCCGCCCATACGAAGTACCCCAGGCCCAGCGGCGCCATGATCCCGAACGCCACCCACTGCAGCCCGTACGACAGGTAGGGGCCGGCGTCGAGCTGCGGCAACGGGATCGTGCCCAGCCCCCCGGCCTGGTTCTCGGACAGCTGCAGGTATCCGCCCGTCAGCTCCAGGCCGGTGAACGCCGCGATCTGCGCAGGGTCGATCGAGTAGACCTGGGTGTGGCCGGCGTCGCGGAACGGGGTCTTGCCCTCGGCGGTCCCCTCGGACATCCGCAGGCGGGCGTCGACGGTCACCGGACCGGCCGGTGCCGGGGCGAACCCGGGGATCTCGGTGCCCCGCTCCGGGCGCACGTATCCACGGTTCACCAGGACGGTGCGGCCGTCGGCGAGCCGGAACGGCGTGAGCACCTCGTAGGCGGGGGAGGACTCGACGCTGCGCAACCGCACCAGCAGGTCCGAATCCGGGAGGTAGGACCCGGTCGCGACGACGCGCCGCCACTCGTCCTCCGGTGCCGGCGCGGCACCGGTCAGCAGCTCCTCCACCGGCACGGGGTCCGTGGCCAGCGAGGCGGTGATCCGGTCGTTGCGCTCCTCGGTGGTGGTGTTCTTGCCGAGCTGCCACGGCGCGAGCACGGTGAAGCACGCGTAGGCGAAGCCGCCCACCACCAGGGCCAGCACCAGCCAGCTCGGGCGGAGCAGGAACGTCAGTCGTCGCACGTAACCACGGTAACCGGTGACGCGGGCCTCATTGCCGTCGCACCCAGTCGAGCAGGCCCGGGATCGCCGCCTCGATCTGCCGCCGGACCAGTTCGAACTCGTACCGGTCGCCGTAGTACGGATCCGGTACCGACTCGCCCTCGGCGTCCGGGTCGAAGCTGCGCAGCAGCACCCGGCGCTCGGCGGGCACCCCGAGCTGCGCGAGCACCCGGTCGTGGCCGGCGTCCAGTGCGACCACCAGATCGGCGGCGAGCTGCTCGTCGGTCACGCGCCGGGCGCAGTGCCCGGTCGGGTAGCCGTGCCGCCGCAACAGGTCCGTGGTGCGTGGATCCGCGTCCTCGCCGGCGTGCCAGTCGCCGGTGCCGGCGCTGGTGACCCGGACGCGCTCGGCGAGACCGGCCCGGCGGAGGTGCTCGGCGAAGATCTTCTCGGCCATCGGCGACCGGCAGATGTTGCCGGTGCACACGAACGTCACGTGCAGGCGCTCAGCGGTCACCGGTCAGCACCCTCGTCAGTTCGTCGACGCTCGCCGTGGACCGGTGGGCGACGGCCGCCTCGTCGTCGGCGCCGTACCCCCACTCGACGAACACCGTCGGAATACCCCACCGCGCCGCGCCCGTCACGTCGTGCTCGCGGTCGCCGACCATGACCACGCCCGCGGTGCCGCCGTCCTCCGCGGCGACCGGGTCCACCCCGAGCGAGGCCAGACTGTGCGCGATCACGTCCGACTTCGCCCGCCGGCTCCCGTCGTCGCTCGCGCCGCCGATGAACTCGAAGTGGGCGGCCAGCCCGAAGTGCTCGAGGATGCGGACGGCGAAGCCCTGGTTCTTCGACGTCGCGACGGCGAGCCGGCTCCCGGCGTCGCGCACCCGCTCGAGCATCGCCGCCACCCCGTCGAACACGGAGTTCTCCGCCCAGCCGCGCGCGTCGTAGCGCTCGACGTACGCGGTCAGCGCCCGATCCACCTGCTGTTCGTCGAGACCGAGCCCGCGCAGTGTGTCGATCATCGGCGGACCGAGGACCCGCTGTGGCTCGTCGTGCGCCGGTTCCGGAACGCCCACCGTGGCGAGCGCATGCCGGAACCCGTCGAGCACGCCCGCCGCCGAGTCCGTGAGGGTGCCGTCGAGGTCGAACAGCACGACGGGCGCGGGCAGCAGCAGTGGATGCAGGTCGGCGAGAGTCGTCACGTCCCCATTGTCCCGGCTCCCGGCGAAGCCCGCCGCGTAGGGTCTCGGGCAGCACCCGGGAGACGACGAAGGAGGAGCGGTGACGGCGGTGACGCTGCGCGAGGTGATCGACGTGCTCGAGACGGCCTATCCGCCGTCGCTGGCCGAGTCGTGGGACTCCGTCGGGCTGGTCGCCGGTGATCCCTCCGAGCCCGTGAGCAGGGTCCTGCTCGCGGTCGACGCGACCGCCGACGTCGTCGACGAAGCCCTCGCCTGGGGTGCGCAGTTGCTCCTCGTGCACCACCCGCTGCTGCTGCGCGGCGTCGACACCGTCGGCGCGCACACCCCGAAGGGCGCCCTGATCCACCGGCTCATCCGAGGCGGCTGCGCGCTGTTCACCGCCCACACCAACGCCGACCGTGCCGACCCGGGCGTGTCCGATGCGCTGGCACAGGCGCTCGGCCTGACCGGCCTGCGGCCGATCGAACCCAAGCCCGAACCGGCGGTCGACAAGTGGGTGGTCCTCGTGCCCGCCGACTCGGCCGAGACGCTGCGCGCCGCCCTGTTCGACGCCGGTGCGGGCCGGCTCGGGAACTACCGCGAGTGCTCCTGGACCACCTCCGGGACCGGACAGTTCCGTCCCGAGGCCGGGGCGGATCCGGCGGTCGGCACCGTCGGCGAACTCGAACGCCTGGCCGAGGACCGCATCGAGGTCGCGGCCCCGCGATCGGTGCGCGGCCGGGTGCTTGCTGCCCTGCGCGCGGCGCACCCGTACGAGGAACCCGCGTTCGACGTGCTCGAACTCGCCGCTCTGCCCGGCTCCCGGGGTCTCGGCCGGGTCGGAGAACTCCCGGCGCCGCAGACGCTGCGCGAGTTCACCGAGCGGGTCGCGGCCGCACTGCCGGCCACCGAGTGGGGGGTGCGCGGTGCCGGCGACCCCGACCGGATGATCCGCACCGTTGCGGTGTGCGGCGGCTCCGGCGACTCCTTCCTCGGCACCGTCGGCCGGCTCGGCGTCGATGCCTACGTCACCGCGGACCTGCGGCACCATCCCGCCGACGAGCACCTGCGCGCCGGCGGCCCCGCGCTTGTCGACGTCGCGCACTGGGCCAGCGAGTACCCGTGGTGCGCCCAGGCGAAGGGTGTGCTCGACGACGTGTTCGTCGACCGCGACGGCTGGTCGACCCGCGTCAGCGCGCTGCGCACCGATCCCTGGACCACCGCAGCCCGGTAGGTCCGGGTTCCCCGTGACCGGCCGCGCGGTACGGTAGGCAGCTACCACCCCCCTTGATCTCGTCGCCGAAAGCAGGAACCCGCCGAGTGAACGTCGAACCCGCCGTGCAGTCCAAGCTCCTGGCCCTCGCCGCTGTGGACACCGAGGTGACCCGCCTGGCGCACCGGCGCCGCACCCTGCCCGAACAGCAGGAGGTCGAGCGGCTCGAGGCGGAACGCACCGCGCGCCGGGACGCCGCCGTCGCTGTCGAGATCATCCTCGACGACCTCGACCGCGACATTCGCAAGCTCGAGGGGGAGGTCGAGGCGGTCCGCCAGCGGGAGGATCGCGACCGCAAGCTTCTCGCCGCCGGCGGTGTGGGCGCCAAGCAGCTGTCCGAACTCCAGCACGAGCTGACCAGCCTCGAACGCCGGCAGGCCCTGCTCGAGGACGAGCTGCTCGAGGTCATGGAACGCCGGGAGGCATCCAAGGCCGATCACGACCACGCCGGCGCGCGGTTGTCGAGCGTCGACGAGGAACTCGCCGACGCGGTCCGCCTGCGCGACGAGGCGCTCGCCGACATCGAGGTCGCCGAGCAGCGGTGCCTGAGCGACCGCGCGGCACTCGTGGAGGCCTTCCCGGCCGAGCTGGTCGACCAGTACGAGGCGCAGCGGACGAAGACGGGCATCGGCGCGGCCCTGCTGCAGGCGCGCCGGTGCGGCGCATGCCGCCTCGAGCTCGACCGCGGCGAGATCGCTCGCATCGCCGCCGCCGCCCCCGAGACCCTCGTACGTTGCCCCGAGTGCAACGCGATCCTGGTGCGTACCAAGGAATCCGGGATTTGAGCCGGGTAGTTGTCGAGGCCGACGGCGGCTCGCGCGGCAACCCGGGCCCCGCCGGCTACGGTGCGGTGGTCTTCGGCGCCGACCATGAGGCGGTGCTGGCCGAGCGCAGCGCGAGCATCGGCCGCGCCACCAACAACGTGGCCGAATACCAGGGCCTGATCGCCGGATTGACCGCCGCCGCCGAACTCGGGGCCGACGAGGTCGACGTCCGGATGGATTCCAAGCTTGTCGTCGAGCAGATGTCGGGCCGATGGAAGATCAAGCACCCGGACATGATTCCGCTCGCCGCCCGCGCCCGCGAGCTGGCCCGGGGATTCTCGCGGGTCGAGTTCACCTGGGTGCCACGCGCGGAGAACGCCTACGCCGACCGGCTCGCCAACGAGGCGATGGACGCCGCCGCGTCGGTTGCTTCGGGTTCCGAATCCGCTTCTCCCACACCGGAATCGGCGGCCCCACCGGTGAAATCGCCCGGCTGGACCGGCGCTGTCGGCACGCCCACCCGGATGCTGCTGCTGCGGCACGGGCAGACCCCGCTGTCGGTGGAGCGCCGCTACTCCGGCCGCGGCAACCCGCCGCTGACGGAACTGGGCCGTGCGCAGGCCCGCGCGGCCGCGCGTCGCATCGGCGAGCGCGGCAACGTCGCCGCGGTGGTGTCGTCGCCGCTCGGGCGGGCCCGGGAGACCGCCGATGCCGCGGCGTCGGCGCTCGGTCTGCCCGTGACGGTGCACGAGGGCCTCATCGAGACCGACTTCGGCAAGTGGGAGGGGCTGACCTTCCTCGAGGCGGCGCAGCGCGATCCCGATCTGCACCGGCGCTGGCTGGGGGACACGTCGGTGCGCCCGCCGGGTGGGGAGAGCTTCGACGAGGTCCGCGGCCGTCTCGCCACCGTCCGCGACGATCTGGTCGCGGAGTACGGCGGGGCGAACGTGCTCGTCGTCTCCCACGTCACGCCGATCAAGACGCTGCTGCAGATGGCGCTCGACGCGGGGCCGTCGCTGCTGTACCGCCTGCACCTGGACCTCGCGTCGCTGAGCATCGCCGAGTTCTATCCCGACGGCGGCGCGGCCGTGCGGCTGGTCAACGACACGTCGCACCTGTAGGCGCCGTCGGCGCCGGTGTGTCTTTCGGTCTGCGCCCACCGCCCGAAGGACGCACCGCCGGCAGCGTTCCGGCCGCTCACACCTGGAGTTTTCGGAGCGTGCGCAGGTTCCGCGTCGTGGTCACCGCCTTGTAGCGCGGTTTGCCGGTGTTCCGGCCGAAGGCGCTCTTGACCGTCTGCCCGCGCTCGACGTCCCAGTAGAGGACGCCGTTGCCCCGGGCGACGCGTTCGACCGCCGGGTCGAGACCGTCCGCCGTCGCCGCCAGTTCGTCCAGAACCGCGGGATCGGCGACGAACACCGCGTACGCGTGCCGGCCGTCACGCTCCTCGAACGGGTAGGCGTCGACGATCGCCGCGACGGCCGCCTGATCGTGGACGAACACGAACGCCTCGTACCCGAATCGATCACGCAGCGCCGCCTCGATCCGGGCCTTCGCTTCGGCGGTATCGGCGGTGTCGGCATCGAACACCACGTTGCCCGAAGCGAGCACGGTGCGGACGTTGCCGAAACCGAGCCCGGCGAACACGTCCTTCAGATCCGCCATCGCGATGGTGATGCCACCGACGTTGATTCCCCGCAGCAGGGCCACATATCTCGCCATGGCGGTACCGTAGTTCGCATTCGAGACAGGTGAGGCAGTACCCTGATCGACGCGGACGAGTTGGCCGGGCGACCGCGGCTCAGGGAACCGGCACCGTGGCGGTGCCAGGCCCTGGATCGAGGAAAGTCCGGACTCCACAGAGCAGGGCGGTTGCTAACGGCAACCCGAGGTGACTCGCGGGACAGTGCCACAGAGAACAGACCGCCCACCCCTCGGGGTGGGTAAGGGTGAAACGGTGCGGTAAGAGCGCACCAGCGCCCCGGGTGACCGGGGCGGCTCGGTAAACCCCGCCCGGAGCAAGGTTGAAGGCCGCACCGACTCGTTCGGTGCGGCTGCGCAGGTGTCCGAGGGCTGCTCGCCCGAGCCTGCGGGTGAACCGCTCGAGGTACCCGGCGACGGTGTGCCCAGATGGATGGTCGCCACCCCGCCTCGGCGGGGTACAGGATCCGGCTTACAGGCCGGCTCGTCCGCCCACCCGGCTCAGATCGGGGCGACGACCAGCAGGTGCGCCCAGTAGGAGGCGGCCTCGTGCCCCAGGTAGGGGAGCAGGAAGTCGTAGAGCAGGTACGACATGCGGTGCCTTTCGAGTCGTCGAGCGGGGACCAGGGGCCGACGGTACCAGCCGCGCCGCGCGTGCGGGTTACCCCGAAACTCGGCGTCGGTTGGGGCAGACTGGGAGTCATGAGCGACGAGGGCTGGTACTACGACGTCCACACCGGAAAGGTCAGCCAGGGAAAGGACCCCAGTGCGCTGAACCGCATGGGGCCGTATCCGGACCGCGCCACCGCCGAACGGGCACTCGAGATCGCGGCCGAGCGCAACAAGGCCGCGGACGAGGCCGACGAGGAGTGGAACCGCTGAGCGGTTCCCCAGCACGGTGACGAACACCCGCATCGTCGTCGCGCCCGCGATCGACTTCGGAGCCGTCCGCGCCGAGTTCGCGCTCGACGACAGTTATCCCCTGGCCGCCGTCGCCGAGGCCGAGGCCGCGGTCGACCGCTGGTCCGCCGCGCGGGTGGACCGCACGGATCTGCCCCTGGTGACCATCGATCCGCCGGGCTCGATGGATCTCGACCAGGCGCTGCACCTCGAGCGCACCGTCGACGGCTTGGTCCTGCACTACGCGATTGCCGACGTCGCGGCCGTCGTCGCACCCGACGGCGCGCTCGACCGCGAGAGCCGGCGCCGCGGACAGACCTACTATCTGCCCGACAGGTCGGTCCCGCTGCACCCCCGGCCGTTGTCCGAGGATTCGGCCAGCCTCCTCCCCGGCCGCGTGCGTCCGGCGGCGCTGTGGCGCATCGTTCTCGACGACGCCGCCGAGCCCGTGGACGTGAGCGTGCGGCGCGCACTGGTCCGGTCCGTCGCCCGGTTCGACTACGCCGGCGTGCAGGCCGGCGTCGACGCCGGGGTCGTGCACCCGTCGATCGCGGCACTATCCGAGTTCGGCCGGCTCCGCGAGGCCGCGGCCCGCGCACGCGGCGCGATCGAACTGCGCCTGCCCGAGCAGGACGTGGTCGCCGACGGGAACGGCTGGCGGCTGACCACCCAGCCGCGCACCGAGGTCGACGACTGGAACTCCCACGTGTCGCTGCTGACCGGGATGTGTGCGGCGCGACTGATGCTCGACGCGCGGATCGGGCTGCTGCGGACCCTGCCGCCGGCCGCTCCCGAGGCCGTGGCGCAACTGCGGCGCACCGCTTCCGCCCTGGGAGTGCCGTGGCCGGACCAGGTGCCGGTGGGTACCTTCCTGGCCGGCCTCGACGTGAACCTGCCCGGCACCCTGGTGCTGATGAGCGAGGCCCCGGCGCTGCTGCGCGGCGCGTCGTACGTGGCGTTCGACGGTGCGATTCCGGAGCAGCCGGGACACGGGGCGATCGGTGCGCCGTACGCACACGTCACCGCGCCGCTGCGGCGGCTGGCCGACCGGTTCGTGACGGAGGTGTGCCTGGCGCTCTGCGCGGGCACCGACGTGCCGGACCCGGTGCGCGCCGTGCTCCCGGAGCTTCCCGAGACGATGTCCGGCTCCGACGCGCTCGCCGGGAAGGTGACCCGCGCGTGCATCGAACTCACCGAGGCGACGGTCCTCGCCCCGCACGTGGGGGAGTCGTTCGAGGCGACGGTCCTGCGTGCGGCGAACGGCCGCCGGGACGCCGAGGTGTTCGTGCCCGACGCCACCGTGATCGCCCCGTGCGCCGGCGAGCCGAAGGAGGGCAGCCGGATCCGGATCCGGCTGACGCACGCCGACCCGCAGGCCCGGAAGGTGCGGTTTGCGTACCCGGCGTGACGTCGCTGCCGGGCGGGAGCGGCGGCCGTGAACGCGTCCCGACCGCCGCGCCGGCCGCGGGGCCTGCTCGTCGGCCTCGCCGTCCTCACGACGGTGCTTGTGGTCCTGGCGGTGCTGGTGTTCCGCGTGGCACCGAGCCGGTATCTGCCCTGGGACACCGCCGACTTCCCGGACGTGGACACGTCGGCGTTGACGCTCCCGCAGGCGCGGATCGTGGAGTTGCTCGAGGACGAACACCGGACGCAGCGGCCCGGGACGTTCTACTCCGAGGGCGCCGAGGAGCCCTGGTGCGCGAACTTCGTCAGCTGGATCATGCGGGAAGCGGATCGGCCGCTGGCCAATCCGCATTCCGGGCACTGGCGGATCCCCGGCGTGTACACCCTGCAGGAGTACTACGAGTCGGTTGGACGATTCGAACCGGCCGGCGACGGGTACCGGCCGGCGGTGGGCGACGTGGTGCTGTACGAGAACGAGCTGTGGGTCGGCCAGCACACCAACATCGTCGTCGCGGTCGACGGCGACACCGCGACGACGGTCGGCGGCAACGAACTCGGCCGCATCCGCGTCCACACCGTCGACGTCACGTCCGACTCGGCGGTCGTCGGGTTCGGCCGCCTCGGGTGAGGATCAGCGGAAGCGGTCGGTCGCCTCGAGCAGGTGATGGGTGATGCCGGGCTCGTTCGCGGCGTGCCCGGCGTCGTCGACGACGACGAGTTCCGAGCCGGACCACGCCTTGTGCAGTTCCCACGCGCTCGTCGCGGGGCAGACCACGTCGTAGCGACCTTGCACGATCACGCCGGGGATGGTGCGCAGCCGTCCGGCGTCGCGCAGCAGCTGCCCCTCCTCGAGGAAGCCACGGTTGCGGAAGTAGTGGTTCTCGATGCGCGCGAATGCCAGAGCGAAACGCGGTTCCGACGTCTCCACGACCCGTTCCGGGGTGGGCAGCAGGGCGCTGGTCGCCCCCTCCCACGTCGACCACGCCACGGCGGCCCGCAGCGCGACGTCGGGGTCGGGTGAATGCAGCAGCCGGTGGTACGTGTCGACGGGATGCTCACCGTCCGGCGCCCCGGCCAGCGGCTCCAGGAAACGCTCCCACAGCTCGGGGAACAGTTGTCCGGCGCCACCGTTGTAATACCAGTCGATCTCGCTGCTGCGCAGCAGGAAGATACCGCGCAGCACCAGCTCGGTGACCCGGTGCGGGTGGCGCTGCGCATAGGCCAGGGCCAGCGTCGACCCCCACGAGCCGCCGAACACCTGCCAGCGGCCGATCCCCAGATGTCGCCGCAGGGTCTCGATGTCGGTGAGCAGATACTCGGTGGTGTTGGCGGACAGATCCGCGCCGTCGGCGACGTGCGGCACCGACCGACCGCAGCCGCGCTGATCGAACAGCACGATCCGGTACGCCTCCGGATCGAAGAACTGCCGGTGGGCGGGCATGGTGCCGCCGCCCGGACCGCCGTGCAGGAACACCACCGGCTTGCCGGCGGGATTCCCGCTGACCTCCCAGTAGATGCGCTGGCCGTCGCCGACGTCGAGCAGGCCCTGCTCGTACGGCTCGATCGGCGGGTACGGCCGCCGCAACGGCATCAGAAGCCGACCAGCGCGGAGGCGAGGGTCGGGATCTGCAGGGCCTCGAGCGCCTGGCTGTGCACCTCCGGACACTGGGCCGAGGCGATCGTGTCGACACGGTCACGGTCCTGGGCGAGCGCCAGCATGTCGATCCCGTTGCGGGCCGCCCACTCGCCGACCAGCAGGTTCAAGCCGGGCTTGCTCATGGACGGGGTGTAGGTCCGCCAGCTCTGCAGCTGGGCCTCCATCTGCGAGCACAGCTCGGCGGCCTGGGCCTCGGTGACCCCACCGGGCAGCGCGCTCGGCTCGGCCGCCGCGCCGGTGCCGGTCGTCGGCTGCGTCGACGCGGTGGTCGAGCCGGTGGGGGCGGGCTGACCGCCGGACGCGCACCCGCCCAGGGCGGCGATCGTCGCACCGGCGACGGCAACGGCGAGCAGTGTGCGACGGGGACGAATCATGTGGGGTGCACCTCGCGGGTCGGTAAGGCCCGGGCCTACGGGTGAGCGGAACCTCCGGCCGGACCGGCCGTAGGTTCCCCTCGTCCTGCCGGATCAGAAGGAATGCTCGGGACCGGGGAACGTCCCGGCCGCCACCTCTGCAGCATATTCGGCCGCGGCGCGGCGCAGTTCGTCGCCCACGCTGCCGAACTTCTTGACGAACTTCGCGGTCTTGCCGCTGGTGTAGCCGGCCATGTCCTGCCACACGAGGACCTGGGCGTCACACTCGTTGCCGGCACCGATCCCGACCGTGGGGATGGTCAGCTTGCGGGTGACCTGGCCGGCGATGTCGGCGGGCACCATCTCCATGACCACGGAGAAGGCGCCGGCCTCCTGCACGGCGATGGCGTCGGCGATGAGCTGTTCTGCGCCGTCGCCGCGGCCCTGCACGCGGAATCCGCCGAGGCTGTTGACCGACTGCGGGGTGAACCCGACGTGGGCCTGGACGGGGATGCCGGCGGCGGCGATCGCGGCGATCTGCGCGGCGACCCGCTCGCCGCCCTCGAGCTTGACGGCGTGGGCGCCGCCCTCCTTCATGAAGCGGATGGCGGTGGCGAGAGCCTGCTCGGGCGACGCCTCGTAGGTGCCGAACGGCAGGTCGGCGATCACCAGGGCGTGCGGCGCGCCGCGCACCACGCCGCGCACCAGGGGGAGCATTTCGTCGACCGTGACCGGCACGGTGGTGTCGTAGCCGTAGACGACGTTGGCGGCGGAGTCGCCCACGAGCAGCACCGGGATGCCGGCCTCCTCGAAGATGCGGGCGCTCGAGTAGTCGTACGCCGTCAGTTCGGCCCAGCGACGACCCTCGGCCTTCATGGCCTGCAGGTGATGGACCCGCGTCTTGCGCCGAGGGGCGGCGGACGGGGCGGAGCCGCCGTAGAGGGCAGCGGTGGATTCGGACATCAGAGGTCCCTTTCTGCCTCGAGGCCCGTGCGGGTCCCCGGGTTGGGTGATGACGGTCTCAGTCTGCCACCGGCTCCATTCGGGCAGTAGCGGCGCCGGCGGTGCGATTGGTCACATCCGCCGGATGCGGCGGCGGGCCGGACCCGAACCGGCCGCGTCGGCGCGGATGCTGCCCGTGGCACCATCGCTGGGTGTCGTCCCCTTCGCTCCGCGTCCCGGCGCGCGCCGTCGCGCTGACCGCCGCGGTGCTGCTCGCCGCCGGCTGCAGCACCACGACCGAGACCGCGCCGCCGCGGACGTCGCCGATCGGCGCCCCGGCCGGCCTCGAGCAGTTCTACGCGCAGCAGGTGCAGTGGGGGTCCTGCCGGGACTACGGCCCCGACGCCGAGCAACTACCCCGCGGCGTGCAGTGCGCGCGGATCACGGTGCCGCTGGACTACGACGACCCGAACGGGGAGACGATCACGGTGGCGATCTCCCGCTCGCCCGCGTCCGGGCAGCGGATCGGCTCGCTGCTCGTCAATCCCGGCGGGCCGGGTGCGGCCGGGATCGGGCTCGCCACCGTTGCCGACGGCACCGAGCTGACCGACCGGTTCGACATGATCGGATTCGATCCCCGCGGCGTCGGGGCCTCCGAGCCCGCAGTGCGCTGCCGCACCGACGCCGAGGCGGACGCCGACCGCGCGTCCGACGACGGCGACATGAGCCCCGAGGGCATCGCGCGCACGGAACAGCGGCACCGCGACTATGCCGGTGCCTGCGCGCAGCGCGCCGGGACCGGCCTGCTCGCCCACGTGGGCACCCGCGAGGTCGTGCGCGACATGGACGTGCTCCGCTCCGTCCTCGGCGATGAGAAACTGAACTACCTCGGGTTCTCGTACGGCACCCGGATCGGCACGCTCTATGCGGAGACCTTCCCCGACCGGGTGCGGGCGATGGTGCTCGACGGTGCGCTCGATCCCGAGCAGGACCCCCTCGACGAGGTCCTGCTGCAGGCGGCCGGATTCCAGACGGCGTTCGACGCGTTTGCGGCGGACTGCGCCCGCCACGACGACTGTGCGCTCGGCGCCGACCCGGTCGCGGCGGTGGGCCGGTTCCGGGCCCTGGTGGACCCGCTGATCGCGGCGCCCGCGGAGACCACGGATCCGCGCGGCCTGAGCCACCGGGACGCGATCACTGGGGTGCAGCAGGGTCTGTACTCGCCGCGGCTGTGGGGCTCGCTGCGGGCGGGGCTCGCGGCGCTGACCGAGGGCCGGGGCGACACGTTGCTGCTGCTCGCCGACCTGTACGAGGGACGCGGCGACGACGGCACCTATGCCAACTCCACCGATGCCTTCAACGCGATCCGGTGCGTGGACGACCCGCCGGTGACGGACGCGGCCGTCGCGGCCGAGGCCGACCGGCTGTACCGGCAGGCCGCGCCGTTCCTCGACGACGGCCGCGCGAGCGGCGCCGCGCCGCGGGATCTGTGCGCCTTCTGGCCGGTGCCGCACACCGGTGAGCCGCACACCCCGGACGTGCCGGGCCTGCCGACCGTGCTCGTCGTCTCCACCACCGAGGATCCCGCAACGCCGTACCAGGCGGGGGTGGACCTCGCGCGGCAACTCGGCGGCGCACTCGTCACCTTCACGGGTACCCAGCACACCGTCGTGCTCGACGGCGAGGCCTGCGTCGACGACCCGGTGATCAGGTATTTCGTGACCGGACAGGCGCCGGCGGCGGACCCGCGGTGCTGACGGCGCGACGATGTGAGCGACACGCCGGGGCCACAACCCGCGGATGTAACACGGATTTAACGCACTGTGCCTAGTCTCGGCCGTATGGATCGCCAGAAGGAGTTCGTGCTCCGCACCCTCGAAGAGCGCGACATTCGGTTCGTGCGCTTGTGGTTCACCGACGTGGTCGGAACGCTCAAGTCCGTGGCGATCGCCCCGGCCGAACTCGAAGGAGCCTTCGAGGAGGGCATCGGGTTCGACGGCTCGGCCATCGAGGGATTCTCCCGCATCTCCGAGGCCGACATGGTCGCCCGGCCGGACGCCTCGACCTTCCAGGTGCTGCCGTGGGCCGACAGCAAGGGTCAGCAGTACTCGGCCCGCATGTTCTGCGACATCACGATGCCCGACGGCACCCCCAGCTGGGCCGATCCGCGGCACGTGCTGCGCCGCCAGCTCAACAAGGCATCCGACCTCGGCTTCAGCTGCTATGTGCACCCCGAGATCGAGTTCTTCCTCGTCGAGAACGGTGAAACGGGCGCGCCGCCCGTGCCGGCCGACGACGGCGGCTACTTCGACCAGTCGGTGCACCGCTCGGCCCCGAACTTCCGCCGCCACGCCATCGACGCGCTCGAGTCGATGGGCATCTCCGTCGAGTTCAGCCACCACGAGACCGCGCCCGGTCAGCAGGAGATCGACCTGCGCTACGCCGACGCGCTGTCCATGGCCGACAACGTGATGACCTTCCGCTACGTGGTCAAGGAGATCGCGATGTCGGAGGGCGTGCGCGCGACGTTCATGCCCAAGCCGTTCCGCGAGCACGCGGGGTCGGCCATGCACACCCACATGAGCCTGTTCGAGGGGGAGAACAACGCCTTCCACGATCCCGACGATCCGCTGCAGCTCTCGGCCACCGGCAAGGCCTTCATCGCCGGGGTGCTCGAGCACGCCAACGAGATCAGTGCCGTGACCAACCAGTGGGTCAACTCCTACAAGCGCATCGTGCACGGCGGCGAGGCGCCCACCGCGGCCTGCTGGGGCCCGTCCAACCGCTCCGCTCTGGTGCGGGTGCCGATGTACACGCCGAGCAAGGCGTCCTCGCGCCGGGTGGAGATCCGCACGCCCGACTCGGCCTGCAACCCGTACCTGACGTTCGCGGTGCTTCTCGCCGCCGGCCTGCGCGGCATCGAGAAGGGCTACGAGCTCGCCCCCGAGGCCGAGGACGACGTGTGGGCGCTGACCTCCGCGGAGCGGCGCGCCATGGGGTACCGGGAGCTGCCGACCGACCTCGACATCGCCCTGCGCGAGATGGAGAAGTCGGAACTGGTGGCCGAGGCGCTCGGCGAGCACGTGTTCAACTTCTTCCTCCGCAACAAGTGGACGGAGTGGGAGAACTACCGCAGCCAGGTCACCCCGTACGAACTGGATCAGTACCTGGGCTTGTAACCCCTGCCGGCCGCGGCCGCACGAGGGCGTCGCCGCGGACCGGACGGTCGACGACGACGAAGAGGTGAGGTCCGTGCCCACTCGGGCGGTAGTGTCCCGCGCCGGAGCGACGGTGGCGGCATGGTGAGACCGCCGACGGCGCGTTCGGCGATACCGAGCGCCGGTCGGCTCGGCCTCCTCGCCCCGACCGCACCCGACGAACTCCGGCAGCTCGGCTGGACCGACACCGACAGCACCGAACTGCTGTGGGCCCTCTCCCGCGCACCCGACGCGGACCTCGCCCTGCGCACCCTTGCCCGGCTGCACGACGCGCTCGGCGACGGCTGGGCCGAACTCGACGCGGCGCTGCGCACCGACAAGGGGCTGCGCGGCCGGTTGTTCGGCCTGTTCGGCGGGTCGTCCGCCCTGGGCGACCACATCGTGGCCCACCCGGATCGGTGGCGTGGCCTCGCCGGGACGCTGCAGCTGCCCGACCGGCGGACCCTCACCGATCGGATGCTCGGCTACGTCGAGGCCGAACCCGAGGCCGGGACGGGAGACAACCGTCTGATCTACCGGGCGACGATCACCGGTCCGGCGGCCGTGGCTGCGCTGCGCACCGGCTATCGCGACCAGCTGGCGCTGCTCGCGGCCGCCGATCTCGCGGCCGTCGTCGAGAACGAACCGGTCCTGCCGTACCTCGAGGTGGGGCAGCGGCTCGCGGACCTCGCCGACGCGGCCCTGACGGCGGCCCTGGCGGTGGCCGTCGCCAGCGTCGTCCCGGACGGTCCCTGCCCCGTCGACCTGGCCGTCATCGCGATGGGCAAGTGCGGGGCCCGCGAGCTCAACTACGTCAGCGACGTCGACGTCGTGTTCGTCGCCGAGCCGGCCGACGCTCGCGCCGGCCGCATCGCCGGGGAGATGATGCGGATCGGTACCTCGGCGTTCTTCGAGGTCGATGCCGCGCTGCGTCCCGAGGGCAAGCGCGGCGCACTGGTCCGCACCCTGGACTCGCACGTCGCGTACTACCAGCGCTGGGCCAAGACGTGGGAGTTCCAGGCACTGCTCAAGGCCCGGCCCATGACCGGCGACCTCGACCTCGGTCGCCGCTACGTCGAGGCGCTCAGCCCCATGGTGTGGACGGCCTCCGAGCGGGAGGCGTTCGTGCCCGAGGTGCAGGCGATGCGCCGGCGCGTCGAGGAACTCGTGCCCGCCGAGCTGCGCGAGCGGGAACTCAAGCTGGGCCGGGGCAGCCTGCGCGACGTGGAGTTCGCGGTGCAGTTGCTACAGCTGGTGCACGGCCGCGCCGACGAGGCGCTGCGCGTACCGAACACCGTGCAGGCGCTGTCCGCCCTCGCCGACGGGGGCTATGTCGGGCGCGACGACGCCGCGAACCTGCGGGCCTCCTACGAGTTCCTGCGGCTGCTCGAGCACCGCCTGCAGCTGCAGCGGCTCAAACGCACCCACACGCTGCCGCCCCCGGAGGACCGGGAGGCGATGCGCTGGCTCGCCCGCGCCGCGCACATGCGCCCCGACGGACGGCACGACGCGCTCGGGGTGCTCGAGTCGGAGATCAAGCGCAACTCGGCGCGGGTGCGCAAGCTGCACGCGAAGCTGTTCTACCGGCCTCTGCTCGAGTCGGTGGCCCGGGTGGACAAGGAGGCGCTGCGGCTGTCGCCCGACGCCGCGGTCCGGCAGCTCGCCGCGCTCGGCTACAGCGCACCGGAGAACGCGCTCGGCCACCTGACGGCACTGTCCGGCGGTGCCTCCCGCAAGGCCCGCATCCAGGCGCTGCTGCTGCCGCAACTGCTCGAGGCGCTGGGGGAGACGAGCGACCCCGACGCCGGGCTGCTCGCCTACCGCCGCCTGTCCGAGGCGCTCGTCGACCGGGTGTGGTTCCTGCGGACGCTGCGCGACGAGCCGTCCGTCGCGGACCGGCTCATGACCGTGCTCGGGTCCTCCGCCTACGTGTCCAACCTGTTGTTGCGGGCCCCGGACGTCATCCGGCTCTACGCCGACGGCGCCGGCGGGCCCCGGCTCCTCGAACCGCGGCCCGACGAGGTCGCCAAGGCCATCGTCACCTCCTCGGCCCGCTACGACGCCCCCGACAAGGCGATCAACGCGGCCCGGTCGCTGCGCCGGGCCGAACTCGCCCGCGTCGCGAGCGCCGACATCCTCGGGATGCTGGACGTACCGCAGGTGTGCCGCGCACTGTCCGCGGTGTGGGCGGCGGTGCTCGAGGCTGCCCTGGCCGCGGTGATCAAGGCGTCCGAGCAGGAGGACGGGCCGGCGCCGGCGCGGCTCGCGGTGATCGGCATGGGGCGTCTGGGCGGTGGCGAACTGGGCTACGGGTCCGACGCCGACGTGCTGTTCGTCTGCGAGCCGAACCCCGGGGCGGACGAAACCGCCGCGGTGAAGTGGGCGAACCAGGTCGCCGAGCGGGTGCGCACCCTGCTCGGCGCGCCGAGCACGGATCCGCCGCTCGAGGTCGACACCGGCCTGCGCCCCGAGGGGCGCAGCGGACCCATGGTGCGCACCCTCGCGTCCTATCAGGCGTACTACGCCCAGTGGGCGCAGACGTGGGAGGTGCAGGCGCTGCTGCGGGCCGACGCCGTCGCCGGCGACGCGGAGCTCGGACTGCAGTTCCTGCACATGATCGACGCCACCCGGTACCCGGCCGGCGGCGTGTCGGACGACGCGGTGCGCGAGATCCGGCGGATCAAGGCCCGGGTCGACTCGGAGCGGTTGCCGCGCGGTGCCGACCCCGCCACCCACACCAAGCTGGGCCGCGGTGGCCTGGCCGACATCGAGTGGACCGTGCAGCTGCTGCAGCTGCAGCACGCGCACCACATCGAGTCGCTGCACAACACCTCGACGCTCGAGACGCTCGATGCGATCGGCGCCGCAGAACTGCTCAGCAGCGCGGACGTCGCACTGCTGCGCGACGCGTGGCTCACCGCCACCCGCGCCCGCAACGCGCTCGTGCTGGTGCGCGGCAAGCGAACCGACCAGCTGCCGGGCCCGGGCAAGCTGCTGTCGGCGGTCGCCCAGGTCGCCGGCTGGTCGGGTGGTGACGCCTCCGAGTTCCTCGACCACTACCTGCGGGTCACTCGACGTGCCCGGGGGGTCGTGGAGCGGGTGTTCGGGACGTGAGGCCCCGACCTCCCGTGGAACCAGCTCAGGACTTCATCGTGACCACTGCCCCGATTCCCCCGACCGTCGACGATCTCGCCGCCGCTCTCGACGCTCTCCGCGCCCGGGTGCCGCTGGTGCAGTCGCTCACCAACGTCGTCTCCGCCAACTTCCTGACCAACGTCCTGCTCGCCGCCGGCGCGAGCAACGCCCACATCGACAACGTCCACGAGGCCGCCGGATTCGCCCGCATCGCCGGGGGCGTGCTGATCAACCTCGGCACCCCCGACGACGGGACGGCGGCGGCGTTCACCCTGGCCGCCGAGGCCGCCCGCGACGCGGGCACCCCGTGGGTGCTCGATCCCGTCGGCGTGGGGGGCCTCCCGTGGCGCACCGGCCTGGCCGCGGATCTGCTCCCGTTCCGTCCGACGGCGATCCGCGGCAACGCCTCCGAGGTCATCGCGCTGGCCGGTCTGGGTGGCGACACCCGCGGCGTCGACAGCTCCGACGACCCCGCCGCCGCGGTGCCGGCCGCGCTGGCGCTGCTGGCCCACGCCGACGCGGTGTCCGCCTCCGGTCCCGTGGACCACCTCGTCGGCCGCGACGCCGCCGGTGCGACGACCGGCCTGCGCATCGGTGGCGGCAGTGCCCTGCTCCCGCGCGTGACCTCCACCGGCTGCGCGCTCGGTGCCCTCGCTGCGGCATACCTCGCCGTCGCCCCCACGGCGCTGATCGGACTCGCCGCCGCGCACGCCCACGTCGCGGTGGCCGCGGAGATCGCCGACGGGAACGCCACGGGCCCGGGCTCCTTCGCCGTCGCGTTCCTCGACGCCCTGTACTCGGTGAACGCGGACGTCCTCCGGGTCCGTGCCCGCGTCGAGCCGTTGGACATCCCGGCGCAGGCGTGAGGGCCGATCGCCCCCGGACGTCGGGTGTCACCAGGGGGTGATTCCCCTGCGGGACTGGATAATTCGGGCAAGGCGCTCGATGCGTGCCCGGTGAGGGTGCGGGAGAACGCGTTCGGCGAGGCGATTCCGCCGGATCGGTTGGGCGCATGCGGCACCGCCGTGCATCCCCCCGGGTCGCGAGGGGCGCACGGTGGTTCGCGAAGCGAGAGGTCAGCGGCAGACTACGACGAGGCCGACGCCCAACCACACCTGCCGTTCGACACGATCGAACTCGTCGTCGTCGTGGTCGTACACGTAGTCGACTTCGGTGCGATAGCCGCGATCCCGTTGTTCGGTGACGCGGCACTCGCCGGACAGATTGCCGGCGCGGTTGGTGATCCGGTACGGGATGCCTTCCGCGTCCAGGAGGGCGATCGCCTGTTGTTCGCTGAGGCCGACGACATCGGGCGCGGGTTGCGCTGCGGCGATGCCGGATCCGAGAAGGAGGGTGGCGGCGGCCGCGCACAGGGCGGCCGGGAGGGTGGTGCGCATGACAACGTCCTTTCGGGAACGATGTCGCGATGGAGTGAATC
This sequence comes from Rhodococcus sp. M8, assembly GCF_015654185.1. Lineage (NCBI taxonomy): Bacteria > Bacillati > Actinomycetota > Actinomycetes > Mycobacteriales > Nocardiaceae > Rhodococcus > Rhodococcus sp. M8. The sequence goes on along the minus strand of NZ_CP064065.1, from coordinate 1,221,181 downwards.
CGGTGGGGGACACCCGTTCCGCCCGGGCATGCCGGTGAGCGGGGTCCGTCAGATGTGGTCTATCGGCGCGGTCGGGAGGACGGGACCGGGCGGCGGCGCGCGGCCCCGCGGCACGGACGACGGTCCGGCCGTGGACGACAGTGCCCCGGCATGGCGGGGTACGCAAGCTTTCATCGGCAGTTCCCCAGGCGCTCCGGCCCGGAACCGGCCGGCGCCACTTCAGGGTACTCCCGGCTCCTGACAAATCCGGCAGAACTGGCAGCCTCGGCGGAACGGCTTCGGTGGCCGTGCCCTCGGCATCGGTGCCCCCGGCATCGGTGTCCACGGCATCGGTGTCCACGGCCCCGATCTGCCCATCGAACGGAACCGCGCACGAAGCCGGTGTCGGACCCCGGAGCGAGAGCGGACGGGCCGGTCCGCTACGGCGCATCGAGCCGGCCGGGTCCGCGTCGCCGGTGGTGCGACACCCGCCCGCTGATCACGGTGACCATTTGTCGAGTGTGTCGCGGGTCACATTTGAACATTATGATTCGCTGAAAACTTGCGTGTTGACGAAATCAATCAGCTATGTCGATTATTGCTGCACCAGTTGATGTGACTTGAGCGACGCTGCGCAACACATGTCGCAGCAAAGGAACGGTGGTGTGCGATGACCGAGACCGCGGTCCGCGAAATCGAGCGTCTTCCCTACGACCTGGACGACCGGTACCGCTCCGGCTCGGGCACGGTGCTGCTCACCGGCGTCCAGGCGATCGCCCGGCAGCTCGTCGAGCAGCACGTGCGCGACATCCGCGACGGACGTCGCGTGGCCACGTTCGTCTCCGGGTACCCCGGCAGCCCCCTCGGCGGCCTCGACAAGCTGCTGCACGGCATGCCGAAGGTTCTCGCCGAGCACGACATCACCTTCGTGCCCGGCTTCAACGAGGAACTCGCCGCGACGTCCGTGTGGGGGAGTCAGGGCCGGCTCGGGGCGGGCACGCCCACCCACGATGCTGTCGTCGGTGTCTGGTACGGCAAGGGCCCCGGTCTGGACCGGGCCACCGACGCGCTGCGGCACGCCAACATGTACGGCGTCGACCCGAACGGCGGCGTGCTGTTGATGGTCGGCGACGACCCGGCATCGAAGTCGTCGACCGTGCCCGCGGTGAGCGAACGGTCCCTCGCGGCCCTCGGCATCCCGGTGCTCTTCCCCCGCAACGCCGCCGAGATCGTCTCGATGGGCCTGCACGGGGTCGCGCTGTCGCGCGCCTCGGGCTGCCTCGTCGCGCTCAAGATCGTCGCGGACGTCGCCGACGGCGCGTGGTCCGTCGACGGCTCGGTCGCGGACCTGCGCATCACGGTTCCCGAGATCGACTGGGAGGGAAAGCCGTTCGTCTACCGTCAGCGTCCGATGGCTGCGCCGAGCGACAGCGTGATCGCCGAGGCCGACCTGTACGGGCCGCGCTGGGCGATGGTCCACGCCTACGGGAAGGCCAACGGGCTGGACGTCGTGGAGGTCGACCCCCCGCACGCCCGGATCGGGCTGGCCGCCACCGGCACCACGTTCGACGCGCTGCGGCAGGCGCTGCTCGACCTCGGGGTGACCGACGCCGACCTGCATCGCGCCGGGATCCGGCTGCTGCGCATCGGCATGCCGTACCCGATCGGCCCCGACCTGGTCCGCGAATTCGCTTCCGGCCTCGACCAACTCGTCGTCGTCGAGGACAAGACCGCGTTCGTCGAAACCCAGATCCGCGAGATCCTCTACGGCACCGACGCCCCGCCGCGCATCGTCGGCAAGAAGGACGCCGACGGCCGCCCGCTGATGCCCGTCGACGGCGAACTGACCGCCGGCCGGATCCGCGGGCCGCTGCGCCGGGTACTGCGCGGCCACGTGGACCTCGGACCCGCGCCGCTCCCGTCGCTGCCCCTGGAAGTGCTGTCGGCCAAGCGCACCCCGTACTTCTGCAGCGGCTGCCCGCACAACCGCTCCACCGCCCTGCCGGAGGGCTCGATCGGCGGCGGCGGCATCGGCTGCCACGCGCTCGTCACGATGTCCGGCCGCGCCGACAGCGCCGTCACCGGGCTGACCCAGATGGGCGGCGAGGGCGCGCAGTGGATCGGTCAGGCACCGTTCACCGACATCCCGCACATGTTCCAGAACCTCGGCGACGGAACGTATTTCCATTCCGGCCAGCTCGCCGTGCAGGCGTGCGTCGCGGCCGGGGTGAACATCACCTTCAAGCTGCTCTACAACGACGTCGTCGCGATGACCGGGGCGCAGGACGCCGAGGGCGCGTTGACGATTCCCGCGCTCACCCACAAGCTCACCACCGAGGGGGTGCGGCGGATCATCGTCTGCTCCGACGAACCGAAGCGGCACCGCAAGCGCTCCCTCGCCCGCGGCGTGACGGTCTGGCACCGTGACCGGCTCGACGAGGCGCAGCGGCTGCTGCGCGAAGTCCCGGGCGTCACCGTGCTCATCTACGACCAGCACTGCGCTGCCGATGCGCGGCGGCAGCGCAAGCGCGGCACCCTGCCCGCCCGCACCACGCGCGTGGTGATCAACGAGGCGGTGTGCGAGGGCTGCGGCGACTGCGGCGTCAAGAGCAACTGCCTGTCGGTGCAGCCGGTCGACACCGAGTTCGGGTCCAAGACCCGCATCGACCAGACGTCGTGCAACACCGACTACTCCTGCCTCGACGGGGAGTGTCCGTCGTTCGTGACGGTCGAGGTCGCGCCCGGACGCACGCCGCAGCGCCGCACCGTCCCGGTGCCCCCGGCCGTGCCCGACCCCGATCCCGGCTCCGCGGTGGGCACCCGCAACATCTTCCTCGCCGGCATCGGTGGCACCGGCATCGTCACCGTCAACCAGGTGCTCGCGACCGCCGCGCTGCGCGCCGGCTTCGACGTCGAATCCCTGGACCAGATCGGTATGAGCCAGAAGGCCGGCCCGGTGGTCTCGCACCTACGGTTCGCCGCCGACGGTCTCGAACCCGGCAACCGGGTGACCACCGGCGGGGCGTCGTGCCTGCTGGCGCTGGACCTGCTCACCGCGGCGGATGCGAAGAACCTCGCCTACGCCGATCCTGCCACGACCGTGGCGGTGGCCTCGACGAGCCGCACCCCCACCGGGGACATGGTGTACGACAGGTCGATCCGCCACCCCGACGAACAGGAGCTGCTGTCCCGGCTGGACGCGGCGACCCGCCGGTCGGCCTCGTTCGACGCTCTCGCCGCCGCACAGGCACTGTTCGGCGACACCGCCGCCGCGAACTTCCTGATCGTCGGCGCCGCCCATCAACTCGGCGGCCTGCAGATCCCCGCCGAGTCCGTCGAGGAGGCGATCGAGATCAACGGTGTCGCGGTGGCGGCGAACATCGCGGCGTTCCGGTGGGGCCGCGTGGCGATCGCCGACCCCGGCGCGTTCGCGGCCGCAACCGAACCGGCCCGCCCGCAGCCGAAGGTCACCGTCGCCCCGGACGCCCTGTTCGCGGACACCACCCTCGACGGCGAGGTGCTGCGGCTCGTGCGGGTGCGTGCCGCCGCGCTCATCGACTTCCAGGGCGAACGCCTCGCCGCCCGCTACATCGACCGGGTGCAGTCCGTGTGGGCGGCCGAACGCCGTGTCACCGACCGCACCGACCTCAGCGAGGCCGTCGCGCGCGGGCTGTTCAAGTTCACCGCCTACAAGGACGAGTACGAGGTCGCGCGACTGCTCGTCGACCCCACGTTCCTCGACGAGGTACGCGCTCAGGTGCCCGGCGGTGAGCAGCTGACCTACCGGCTGCACCCGCCGGTCCTGCGGGCGCTCGGCCGCACCAAGAAGATCGGGTTCGGACCGAAGTCGCACGCGGCGCTGCGGATCCTGGCCAAGGGCAGGCGCCTGCGCGGCACCCGCCTCGATCCGTTCGGTTACGCGCACGTCCGGAAGGTCGAGCGCGCCCTGCTCGCGCACTACACGGCCACGGTCGATCGCCTCGCCGCCGACCTCGATGCCGCCACCTACGACCGCGCGGTGCAGGTCGCGGCTCTGCCGGACACGGTCCGCGGCTACGAGGACGTCAAGCTGCGCTCCGTCGAGCAGTACCGCGCGCGGCTCGCCGAGCTCGGCGTCGAGATCGACTTCTGAGCCGCCACCGATTCTCGGCATCCCGAATACATTCTTCCGGAAAGGAACCCATCACGTGACCACCTCGACCCTCGCCCGTTCGGCCACCTCCGACGCCCCCGCCGGTGTCTTCGGCCGATCCCGGTGCCTGTCCGACCGCCCACACGAGCAGGTCGTCTTCTGTCAGGACGCCGCGACCGGCTTGCGCGCGATCGTCGCGATCCACTCCACCGCGCTCGGGCCCGCGCTCGGCGGCACCCGCTTCTACCCGTACGCCGACGAGGCCCGGGCGCTCGAGGACGTGCTGCGGCTGTCGTGGGGCATGACCTACAAGGCCGCGGTCGCGGGCGTGAACCTCGGCGGCGGCAAGGCCGTCATCCTCGGTGACCCCGCCACGGACAAGAGCGAGGCGCTGCTCGCCGCGTACGGACGGTTCGTCGAGTCCCTCGGTGGCCGCTACATCACCGCCGCCGACGTCGGTACCCACGCCGGCGACCTGGACGTGATCGGCCGCCAGACCTCGCACGCGGTGGGACGCACTCCCGCGGCCGGCGGATCCGGGGACAGCTCGCCGCTCACCGCGCTCGGCGTGTTCCAGGCGATGCGCGCCGGAGCCGAGCATGTCTGGGGAACAACGACTCTCGCCGGCCGCACCGTGGGTGTCGAGGGGCTCGGGAAGGTGGGCTACGAACTGGTGGGGCTGCTCACCGCGGACGGCGCCGACGTGGTGGTCTCGGATGTGAACCCGGTGGCTCTCGCCCGGGTGGCCGCCGAGTTCCCGGCGGCACGGGTCGCCGACGGCGTCGTCGCGGCGCCGCTGGATGTGTACGCACCGTGTGCCCTGGGGGGAACGCTGACCCCGTCGACCGCCGGGGTGCTCGGTGCGCGTCTGGTGTGCGGTGCGGCGAACAACCAGCTGGCCCGCCCGGAGGTCGAGGACATCCTGCGCGACCGCGGCATCACGTGGGTGCCGGACTACGTCGCCAACGCCGGCGGCCTGATCCAGGTCGCGGGGGAGGTCGACGGATCCGACCCGACCGTCGTCCGGTCCCGGGTGGACGCGATCTTCGACCGCACGGCCGAGATCTTCGAGATGTCGCGGACCCTGGACATCGGGCCCGGCGCGGCCGCGAACCGGGTCGCCGAGCGGCGTATCGACGCCGCCTGACGGGCGGTACGGCGAGGGGGAGGCACCGCGGTGCCTCCCCCTTCTCGCGTACCCGGAAACCGATGTCCCTCGACGCCGGTCCCTCAGTGCCGGTCGCTCACCGGCGCGGAGCGCCCGTGCCCGGAGTCGCGGGTGAGGTGTTCGAGCAGGGGCTGCGTCCGGTACGGCACCGGCGTCGTCAGCGCCAGCGTGGTCGTGGTGTGCGCGACGCCCTCGATCGCATGGATTCGTTCGAGCTGCAGGAGCAGATCCTCCTGCGACTGCGCCGCCATCCGGATCAACAGGTCCTCCCGGCCCGTCGTCGCGTGCACCTCGAGCACCTCGGGGAACCGCTCGAGCTCCGCGATGACGTGACCCATCCGGGCCTGCACCAGTTCTGCGCCGATGAACGCCTGCAGCGGCAGGCCGAGCTTCGGCAGATCCACCACCGGCCGGTATCCCGTCACGGCGCCGGACTCCTCGAGCTTCCGGATCCGCGACTGGACGGTGTTGCGCGCGACGCCGAGCTTCGCTGCCAGATCGACGATGCCGGCCCGCGGGTTGTGGGTGAGCTCGGCGAGAAGAGCCGCGTCGAGCCGATCGAAACTGAGCACGGTGACATCCTTTCCGTTGTGATGTGCATCACATTTGAGCATTGTGAATAGCTGGTGCGGAAGATATTGACACGAATTGTGACAGTGCCATGATTGCTGCACTGAATTGCTCACGCAATCCCGCTCTGCGGCACCACAATGCGTCGCCTGCGAGTGTCACGCCCCCGGTCGCCCACGAGGTCCGGCGGGCCCACAATCCCATCCTGAGGAGCACATCATGCCCGGAGTCGGCATCTGGCGCACCAAATCCGTCGAACAGTCGATCGCGGACACCGACGAACCCTGTTCGCGGCTGCGAAGAGAGCTGACCGCCAAAGACCTGACCGTGTTCGGCGTCGCCGTGGTGATCGGCGCCGGCATCTTCACCCTCACCGCACGCACCGCGGGCAACGTCGCCGGCCCGTCGATCTCGCTGGCATTCGTGCTCGCCGCGATCACGTGTGGTCTCGCTGCCCTGTGTTACGCCGAATTCGCGTCGACCGTCCCCGTCGCCGGCAGCGCCTACACCTTCTCGTACGCCACCTTCGGTGAGTTCGTCGCCTGGATCATCGGCTGGGACCTGATCCTCGAGTTCGCGCTCGCCTCCGCCGTCGTCGCCAAGGGCTGGTCGCTGTACCTCGGTGGCATGCTCGGCGGCAGCGGGCACACCACGATGCATCTCGGGCCGCTTGCGGTCGACTGGGGGGCGCTACTCATCGTCGGCGCGATCACGGTCGTGCTCGTCGTCGGCACCAAGGTGTCCTCGCGGGTGTCGGCCGTCGTCACCGCCATCAAGGTTGCGGTCGTCCTGCTGGTCATCGTGGTCGGCGTCTTCTACATCGACAAGAGCAACTACTCGCCCTACATCCCGCCGGCCGAGGGGGCGCAGAGCACCGCGAGCGGCGTGCACCAGTCGCTGTTCTCGGCGCTCACCGGAGCCGACGGCAGCAGCTACGGATGGTACGGCCTGCTCGCCGCCGCGAGCCTGGTGTTCTTCGCATTCATCGGATTCGACGTGGTCGCCACCACCGCGGAGGAGACGAAGAACCCGCAGAAGGCGCTGCCGCGCGGCATCTTCGCCTCGCTCGCCATCGTCACGGTCCTCTACGTGGGCGTCACGCTGGTGCTGACCGGCATGGTGAAGTACACCGACCTGCGGACGGGCAGCGCGCTCGTCGGCGACGGCAGCGCCACGCTGGCCACCGCGTTCGAGGCACACGGCATCACGTGGGCGCAGATGGCGATCAACGTCGGCGGCCTCGCCGGCCTCACCACGGTCGTGATGGTGATGATGCTCGGCCAGACCCGCGTGCTGTTCGCGATGTCCCGGGACGGGCTGATGCCGCGGCAGCTGGCCACGACGGGCCGTAAGGGCACCCCGGTACGCATCACCCTGCTGGTCGGCGGCATCGTCGCCGTCCTCGCCGCGGTGTTCCCGATGGGTGTGCTCGAGGAGATGGTCAACATCGGCACGCTGTTCGCCTTCGTGCTGGTGTGCATCGGCGTGATGGTGCTCCGCCGGACCCGCCCCGACCTGCCGCGCGGGTTCCGGGTGCCGCTCGTGCCGCTGGTGCCGATCCTCGCGGTCCTCGCGTGCGGCTGGCTGATGCTCAACCTGTCCGTCGAGACGTGGATGCGGTTCGTGGCCTGGATGGCCCTGGGCGTGGTGATCTACTTCGTCTACGGTCGGCGCAAGTCGGTGCTCGGGCAGCGGCTGCGGGCCGAGGCGGCCGAGCGGGCGGAGACGCCGCAGGTCGTCCGCGAGCCCGAGCCGGTCTAGCGCGGCGATCGGCCGCGGCCCCGGAGCGACCGCTCCGGGGCCGCGGCCGTGCGACGGCGTGCGATCGGCACCGGCGGGCGCACCGGGATCGCCGGTCCGGGCCGGTTCCCGTCACGCGCTGTCGTCTCGGACGCCGCCGGAGGAGGCGCGTGCCGCGGTCGGGCACTGGGCGAGGATCGCGGCGCCCATCCAGCGTCGGAGATAGCGCCGCAGCTCGTCGTCGCTCCGCGGGGGGTTGCCGGGGGAGACGAAGAACGACTGCATCGTGCGCAGCACGTATTCGACGAGTTCGTGGAGTGCCGCGTCGTCGTACCCGTAGCGCTCCCAGTCGACGTCGAAACGCTTGATCATCGTCATCCCGAACTCGCGTGCCTCTTCGGAGGTGAGGCCGTCGGGATGGACGTTCGAGTACGTGCCCGTGAGCAGGATGCCCAGATGCGGCGTCCGGCGTACCTCGGCCAGGGTGTAGACCACGCCTTCGGTCATCGCGTCGACGGGATCCTCGATGCCGCGGATGTGCCGGGTCAGTCGAGCGAGGAATCCGTCGACCGATGCGATCGCCGCGGCCCGCATCAGTGCATCCGCGCTGGGGAAGTAGCGGTACACCGTCTGGCGGATGACGCCCAGCGACTCCGCGACATCGGCGATGCTGATGACGGAACCCGTACGCCCGATCAGATCGACTGCAGCGGAGACGATCCGGCGGGACGCTTCGTCGTCGTTCTCCGGTGGGCTGCCGCCCCACCCGCGTCTCCGTGCCACTGCTCCGCTTCCTCGGATCGCACCGCATCCGGAACGACGGACCCTCCGCATGGTGGGGCCTGTCGGCCGTCCGCTCGAACGACCGACGGTAGCACGGGGTGGCCCGCCGCCCGCGGGGCCGTCCGCCAATTCGATAACACGTTCTCATCATACGTGTGGGTCGATCTATGTATGATCACGGCACCGCGGCGCGGGGCCTCGGCGGGGCCCCGGCCCAGCCCATTTCCGGACGACGAGGGGTAGCGCGTGACCGATCTGCAGATCCGAAAGATGAACTTCGCGTTCGAGGACTACGACGTGCCCTTCCTGTGGAACGACGCGAATCCGGCCTTCTCGAGCATGGCCAACGCGGTCTCGTTCCTGGCGATCGGCTTCGAGAAGATGATCGTGAAGATGATTCTCCAGACCAAGCCGCTGATCACCGACCCCGAGGTCGCCGCGGAGGCGGACGCGTTCATGCGTCAGGAGGGGCAGCACTCGACCGCGCACCGCCAACACGTCAGGGCCCTGATCAAGCAGTACCCGGGGCTCCGGGAGACTCTCGACGACGTCATCGGAGAGTTCGACCGGCTCACCGCGGAGACCTCGCTGAACTACCGGCTCGCCTACACCGCGGATCTCGAAGCGACCTTCACTCCGGTGTTCAAGCTGATGCTCGACAACGAGGCGGCCCTGTTCCGGCCCGGAGACGACCGGGTGGCGTCGCTGTTCATCTGGCACTTCGTCGAGGAGGTCGAACATCGGAGTTCGGCGCTCGTCGTCTTCGACTCCGTCGTCGGCTCCGACATCTACCGGATGCGCGTGGCCCCCTCGGTCTTCCGTCATGTGCTGAAGGTCATCCGGCTGGCCTGCGAGGGCTTCAACGAGCATGTTCCCTTGGCGGACCGGAGGATCGACGCTCTGTCGATGTTCGCGTCCTACCGGCGCAAGCAGCGCCTGCGCACGTGGTTGCCGCTGCTGCACGCGGAGGACCACGGCCCCCTGCCGCGCGCGTTCGACGATCTGCCGCTCGGTGAGCAACTCGTCGCCCTGGCGGGAGTCGTCCGGAGCCAGTTGCCGAAGCACAACCCGGCCCACGAGAAGCTGCCGGCACTCGCGGACGTGTGGTTCCGGCGCTACGAGGATGGCTACGACGTCACGCGCTGGTACACCGCCGACGCGGTCGCATCGTAGGGGGGCCGGAGCGATGACCGACCTGTGCGCACCCACCTTCGCCGAACTCGCCACGTCCCTGGGCTTCTCGTGCGAGGAGGCCGGTGGCCTCGTCGAGGTCCGCAACCCGTCGGCCCTGGAGAACTGGACCCTTCCGGTTCTCGAGGTCACCGTCGTGTTCGGTGCCGTGCTCGCGCTCGTGCTCGCCGTCGTGCGCCTGCGTCGCCACGGCGATCCCACCAACCTGGTGCTCTGGTTCGGCGCCACCGCCTACCTGTTCCTCATCGAGCCACCGCTGTACTTCCCCGCCGCCTTCGGCATCGAGGAGCACGTGGACACGATGTTCGCCCACAACGTGTTCACGGTGGAGTTCCTGTGGGGCCGGCTCCCGCTGTACATCGTCGCGATCTACCCGCTGATGGCCACGCTGGCCTTCGAGATCGTCAGAATGCTGGGCGTTTTCCGGCGCTACGGGGTTCTCGTCGGTGCGGTCTGCGTGGGCTTCGTTCACCACTCGTTCTACGAGATCTTCGACCACCTCGGACCGCAGTTGCGATGGTGGCACTGGTCGGTGACGAATCCGGTCAACCAGCCCATGTTCGATGCGGTCCCGCTCCCGAGTGTGGTGGTGTTCGCCGCGCTCTGGCCGATGTCGCTCGCGTTGTGCGTGCAGTTCTTCGTCGGTCGCCACGTCGACCGCGGCCGGCACTTCTCCGGTCTCGAGCTGGTGTGGCGCACGGTCGTGATCGGCCTGCTGGCGTCGCTGGGCACGTTCGTCCTCCCGCTCCCGGCCACGGTCCTGGGCATGGGAAGCACGACGGTCCGGGGAGTGCTGTACGCGGTGGAACTGGTCGTCGTCACACTCGTCGCGAGCGTGGTGCTCGTGCGCCGATGGGTGCGGCTGCGGCGGGGCGAGCCGGACGTTCCTCCCTACACGAACCGCTTCGTCCAGGCCTACAGCGTGGTGTACCTGTGCGTCATGGCGTTCCTCTGGGCGACCGCATTGCCCGACTTCCTCCGTGCCGTCGACGGCGTGACGAGCACCGGAGATCCGGTCGGAAACCTGTGGTACACGCTGGCGTGTTTCGTCGTCGCACTGCTGTGCGTCGCCGCCACGTTCACCGCACACCGCGGAGGGGGTGAACCGGGCGACACATCGCCCGCGCACGAGCGGGACGCGACGCACGCCGGATAGCAGATTCGGCGCACACCGAGGGCGGCCGGCGGTGGGGGAGTCGCGCCCTCCGGCCGACGAGGCCGCACACACGAGTCCACCCGCCTTGCGGACTCGCAAGGCGGGTGGACTCGTGACGAACTACGTGCGGAACCGGCTCAGCAGTCGTAGTACAGCTGGAACTCGTAGGGGTGCGGCCGCAGGTTGACCGGAGCGATCTCCTGCTCCCGCTTGATCGAGATCCAGGTCTCGATCAGGTCGCTGGTGAACACGCCGCCCTCGGTCAGGTACTCGTGGTCGCGCTCGAGGTTGTCGATGACCGATTCGAGGCTGGTGGGAGCCTGCGGGATGTTCTTGGCCTCCTCCGGCGGGAGCTCGTAGAGGTCCTTGTCGACCGGGGCCATCGGCTCGATCTTGTTCTTGATGCCGTCGAGACCCGCGAGCATCTGCGCGGCGAACGAGAGGTACGGGTTGCCCGAGGAGTCCGGGGCGCGGAACTCGAGGCGCTTGGCCTTCGGGTTGTTGCCGGTGATCGGGATGCGCACGGCGGCGGAGCGGTTGCGCTGGCTGTAGACCAGGTTGATCGGAGCCTCGTAGCCCGGCACCAGACGGTGGTACGAGTTGATCGTCGGGTTGGTGAACGCGAGCAGCGACGGCGCGTGGTGCAGGATGCCGCCGATGTACCAGCGCGCCAGGTCGGACAGGCCCGCGTAGCCGGACTCGTCGTGGAAGAGCGGCTTGCCTTCCTTCCACAGCGACTGGTGCACGTGCATGCCCGAACCGTTGTCACCGAACAGCGGCTTCGGCATGAAGGTCACGGACTTGCCGTGCTTCCAGGCGGTGTTCTTGACGATGTACTTGAACAGCTGCAGATCGTCGGCCGCACCGAGCAGCGTGTTGAACTTGTAGTTGATCTCGGCCTGACCGGCGGTGCCGACCTCGTGGTGGCCGCGCTCGAGCTCGAAGCCGGCGTTCTGCAGGTTGGTGGAGATCTCGTCGCGCAGGTCCACGTAGTGGTCGTACGGTGCGACGGGGAAGTAGCCGCCCTTCGGGCGGACCTTGTAGCCGAGGTTGGGGCTGCCGTCGGCGTTGAGCTCGACGCCGGTGTTCCACGAACCGGAGACCGAGTCGATCTCGTAGAACGCGCCGTTCATCTGCGAGTCGTAGCGGATCGAGTCGAAGATGTAGAACTCGGCCTCGGCACCGAAGAACGCGGTGTCGGCGATGCCGGTGCTGACGAGGTACTCCTCGGCCTTGCGGGCGACATTGCGCGGGTCCCGGCTGTAGGACTCGCGGGTGAACGGGTCGTGGACGAAGAAGTTGATGTTCAGCGTCTTGGCGGCCCGGAAGGGATCGATGCGCGCGGTGGTGACGTCGGGCAGCAGCATCATGTCCGACTCGTGGATGGACTGGAAGCCGCGAACGGACGAGCCGTCGAACGCCAAGCCGTCCTCGAACACGTCCTTGGTGAACGCGCTCGCGGGAATCGAGAAGTGCTGCTGAACGCCGGGGAGGTCGCTGAATCGGATATCGACGTACTCGACGTTTTCGTCCTCGATGTACTTGATGACCTCTTCGGCCGAGGTGAACGCCACGCTTGTGCTCCTTCAGTCAATGCGCGCCATGGGGATGGGGCGTCTGCGTCGGATACAGACCGTATTGAGCTGGTGTTGCCCGACCATCAATCCCATGTTTCACCGATGTTACAGCTCGTCTTCCGGTGTCGTGAGGACTACTTTTGTGGTAGAAGTCACCGGCGTGCACGTGGGGTCGGGCCGGTCCGCTCGTTGCACCCTATCCTGGACAGCATGGCACGTATGACCGGCAGCTGGCTCTCCGGACCCGCTGCGGCGATCCCCAAGGGGCAGGAAAAGGCCCAGGACTACCGCGGGCAGTTGCTCGGCCTGCCCCAGGAGGGGCCGGGTGCGCTCGCGGGCACCGGCCGGCGGGCGAGCGCTCTGGCGATCGACTGGTTCACCTCCGTCGGTATCGCCACCGCGATCGTCGGCGAACGTCCCTTCGAGAACCCTCAGCTGTCCACCTACACCCTGCTGGTGTGGTTCGTGGTGGGGGTGCTCACGGTGACGTTGTTCTCGTTCACCCCGGGGCAGTATCTGGTCGGCCTCCAGGTCGCCCGGGTCGATGCGCCCGCACGAGTGGGGCCGGTTCGCGCCCTGGCGCGGCAGCTGCTGCTCGTGTTCATCGCGCCGGCGATCGTCACCGACGTCGACGGCCGCGGCCTGCAGGACCGGGCGACCGGCACGGCCCTCGTACGGTCCCGCTGACGCACCCTCCCCCGAAACGCGGAACGGGAGCCTGCACCGGGTCGATCCGGGTGCAGGCTCCCGTCGTCGGAGCGGGGCTCAGCGGCGGCGCATGGTGCGCTGGACGCTGCGCATCTTCGCGCCGGCCGGCATCGGACCCTTCGGGAGCGCGGCGCCGGTCTTCTTGGTGCTCAGGGCGGCCAGCCGGCCCTCGATCGCGTCCATCCGCTTGGTGTCGATGTTGCGTGGCAGCTTGGACAGGTGCTTCTGCAGCTGCGACAGCGGGACCTGGCCCTCGTCGTTGCCGACCACGACGTCGTAGATCGGGGTGTCGCCGACGAGGCGCGCCACCCGCTTCTTCTCCTGTGCGAGAAGCGCTTTCACGCGCTGCGGCGATCCCTCGGCCACCAGGATCACGCCCGGGCGGCCGATGACGCGGTGCACGGCGTCGAGCTGCGCGGTGCCGGCCACCGCGTGCGTGACGCGCCAGGAGCCCTGCAGGTTGTCCAGCGCCCACGCCGCCGCGCCGGCCTGACCCTCGGCCTTGCCGTAGACCGTTTTCTGCACCCGGCGACCGAAGATGACGAACGCGAGCAGCACCCCCACGAGCAGGCCGACCGGCAGGAGGAACCACTCGATACCGAAGATCAGCCCGATCAGGAAGAACACCAGGGTGGAGACGACGATCGCGCCGATCATCCACGGCAGCAGCAGCTTGTCTTCCTTGCGCTGCAGCTGGAACGCCTGCCAGAGCTGGGTTCGCCGCTCCTTCGACGCCTGCTTGCGCGCGGCCTTCGCCGCGGCCTTCGCTTCCTTGTCGGGTTTGCTGCCTTTCGCCATGCACCCAGGATACTTTCCCCGCGGTGGCCCCTTCACCACCGCGGGTCCGGTACGGCTACGGCGTGAGGCGAGTGAGCACGGAGCTGGCTTCCTGGGCCGCTGTGCCCCCCTCGGCCAGGTGCGCCTGGGCGGCGGGCAATTCGCGGCCATGGTGTGCCATGGCCTGCGCGTACAGGCGGCCCGCGCGGTACGAGGACCGGACCAGCGGCCCGGCCATCACGCCCGCGAAGCCGATCTCCTCGGCGGTCTCCGAGTGCGCGACGAACTCCTCGGGCTTGACCCACCGCTCGACGGGATGGTGCCGCGGCGACGGACGCAGGTACTGGGTGATGGTGACGATGTCGCAGCCGGCGGCGTGCAGGTCGTGCAGCGCCTCGGTGACCTCCTCCGGCGTCTCACCCATGCCGAGGATCAGGTTGGACTTGGTCACCAGGCCGAACTCGCGGGCCGCGGTGATCACGTCCAGCGACCGCTGGTAGCGGAACGCCGGGCGGATGCGCTTGAAGATCCGGGGGACGGTCTCGACGTTGTGCGCGAGGACCTCGGGACGCGACTCGAAGACCTCGGTGAGCAGTTCGGGCTTGCCGTTGAAGTCGGGGATGAGGTTCTCGACGCCGGTGCCCGGGTTGAGCTCGTGGATCTGCCGCACGGTCTCGGCGTACAGCCACGCGCCGCCGTCGGGCAGATCGTCGCGGGCGACACCGGTGATCGTCGAGTACCGCAGACCCATCGCCTGCACCGACTCGGCGACGCGGCGCGGCTCGTCGCGGTCGAGCTCGGCGGGCTTACCGGTGTCGATCTGGCAGAAATCGCATCGACGGGTGCACTGCTCGCCGCCGATGAGGAACGTCGCCTCCCGGTCCTCCCAGCATTCGTAGATGTTGGGACAACCGGCTTCCTCGCAGACCGTGTGCAGGCCCTCGCGCCGCACCAGTCCCTTCAGCTCGGTGTACTCCGGGCCCATCTTCGCCCGGGTCTTGATCCAGTTCGGCTTGCGTTCGATCGGCGTCTGCGCGTTTCGGGTCTCGATCCGCAGCAGTTTGCGTCCTTCTGGGGCCACAGTCACGGGCTCGATCCTACGCCCGCCGGTACCGGCCGGACCCACCCTGGGGGCGCGGCCGTGGCGGGCGGCGATCAGCCGTACCGCACCGTGGTGAACTCCGGCCGCGGGGTCTGCGGCGGCTCGGCACCGACGGCCTGTTCGAACGTCACCCGCTCGATGTCGTGGTCCGTCACCGGCAGGCGGCCGTCGAGAGCGTCGATCACCGCCGCCGTCACCGCCGGCATCACCTCGGCGACGGTCACGTCCCGTCCGAGCTCACCCGTGAGCGAGGTGACACCCGCGTCGCGGATGCCGCACGGGACGATCGAGTCGAACGCGTCGAGGGTGGCGTCGCAGTTGAGGGAGAACCCGTGCATCGTCACCCCGCGCTGCACCCGCACCCCGATGGCGGCGATCTTGCGCTCGGGCAGCCAGTGCCCGTCGCGCAGCTCGGCCGGCAGCCACACGCCCGAGCGACCGTCCACGCGGCCGCACGTGAGCCCGAGGTCGGTGCAGACCTCGATCAGGGCCTGCTCGAGACGCCGCACGTAGCCGACGACGTCGATGGGTTCGCCGAGCCGGATGATCGGGTAGCCCACCAGCTGGCCGGGACCGTGCCAGGTGATCTTGCCCCCGCGGTCGACGTCGATCACCGGGGTGCCGTCGGTGGGGCGATCCTCGGGGGCGGTGCGCTTACCGGCGGTGTACACGGGCGGATGCTCGAGCAACAGCAGGGTGTCGACACCGCGGCCCTCGGCCCGGTCGGCGGCGATCTCCCGTTGCCGCTCCCACGCCTCGAGGTAACCGATCAGCCCCAGGTGCGCCACCGCGACGGGTTCGGAATCGAAACGGGCGGAGGAGGATGCGCTGCTCATAGTCCACGACCCTACGCCGTCGGCGAGCCCTCGCGAAGAGGTGACTTCAGGACGCGAGCGCGTTTCCCAGGGCGGCACCGATCGTCGGGTACCGGAACTCGAAGCCCGTCGACTCGAGCACCGCCGGCAGGGCACGCTGCCCGGTGAGCACCAGTGCGCGCGCCATTTCCCCGGCGACCGCGGCGACCACGAAACCGGGGGTCGTCCACGGCGCGGGCCGGTGCACCGAGTGCGCCAGCGCCTCGGTGAACCGGGCATTCGTCACGGGGGCCGGCCCGGTGACATCGACCGGTCCGGCGATGTCGCCGCGACCGAGGACGAAGCCCACCGCCGCCACCGCATCCTCGAGCGCCACCCACGACATGTACTGCCGGCCGTCGCCGAGCCGGGAACCGAGCCCGAGCCGGAACAGCGGCTCGAGCCGGCGCAGGATGCCCCCGTGCGGCGCGAGCACGATCCCGGTGCGGAGAACGATCGCGCGGACCCCGGCCTCACGCGCCGGCGCCGTGGCAGCCTCCCAGTCGCGGCACAGGTCGGCCACGAACCCCTGCCCGGCAGGGCTGCGTTCGTCCACCACCGTCTCGCCGGTGTCCCCGTAGAAGCCGACGGCGCCCGCGTTGACCAGCGTCGGCACCCCGGCGGCCGCGACGGCGGCGGCGAGGACGTCGGTGGGGACGATCCGGCTGTCGCGCAGTTCCTGCTTCACCGCGCCCGACCAGCGCCGCGCACCCACGCTCGACCCGCACAGGTTCACCACGGCGTCGACGCGGTCGAGCGCCGCGGGATCGACCCGCCCCGTCCGCGGGTCCCAGGACCACTCGTCCGGCGCCCCCGGCGGACGCCGCACCAGGCGCCGCACCTCGTGGCCGTGCGCCCGCAGCCACGCGACCGAGGCAGTTCCGATCAGCCCCGACGAGCCGGCCACGAGGATGCGCATGCCGGAGATTCTCCCGCATCTGCGGGGATCGGAACGCGGAAGCGGGGGCCTCGTCGGTGTGACGATGCCCCCGCTGCGGGTCCGGTGAGTGCCGGGCTACACCCCGTGGGTCACAGACCCAGGTCGGCTTCGAACGCCGCCTCCTCGAGGCGGTGCTTGATCGTGGTGAGGAACCGGCCCGCGTCCGCGCCGTCGACCAGCCGGTGATCGTAGGTCAGCGGCAGGTAGCACATCGAACGGACACCGATCGACTCGTTGCCCACCTCGTCGGTGACGACCACCGGTCGCTTGACGATCGCACCGGTGCCGAGCATCGCCGCCTGCGGCGGCACCAGGATCGGCGTGTCGAACAGGGCGCCCTGGCTGCCGATGTTCGTGATCGTGAAGGTGCCCCCGGCCAGCTCGTCGGGCTTGAGGCCACCGCTGCGGGCACGCTTGGCGATGTCCGCGATCGCGCGGGCCAGGCCGGCCAGCGACAGGTCACCGGCGTTGTGGATCACCGGGGAGAGCAGACCCTGCTCCGTGTCCACGGCGATGCCGAGGTGCTCGGCCGCGTGGTAGGTGATCTCCTTCTTGTCCTCGTCGTAGGAGGCGTTGATGTTCGGGTGCGCCTTGAGGGCCTCGACGACGGCCTTCGCGAAGAAGGGCAGGAAGGTCAGGTTGACGCCCTCGCGCTCGGCGAAGGTCGCCTTGGCCTGCGCCCGCAGGTGCGCGATCTTGGTGACGTCGACCTCGAAGGTCTGGGTGAGCTGCGCGGTGGTCTGCAGGGACTCGCGGGTCTTGATCGCGGTGATCTGGCGGATCCGGTTGACCTTCTGCGTGGTGCCACGCAGGTGGGCCAGCTCGGGACGGACACCGGCGGTCGCGGCCGGAGCGGCGGCCGGGGCCTTGGCGGCGGGCGCCGGCGCCTGGGCGGCGGGGGCCTTCGCGGCCTCGGCAGCGGCGAGCACGTCCTGCTTGCGGATGCGGCCGCCGACACCGGTACCGGACACCGTCGACAGGTCGACGCCGTGCTCGGCGGCGAGCTTGCGGACGAGAGGCGTCACGTACGGCGTGGCTCCACCCGAGGTCTCCTCGGCCGCGGGGACCGGAGCGGGGGCCGGAGCGGCCTGCTTCACCGGCTCCGGGGCGGGCTGCTTCACCGGCTCGGGGGCCGCCTGCTTCGCCGGCTCGGGCTTCGGTTCCGCCTTCGGCTCGGGCTTCGGTTCCGGCTTCGGCTCGGGCTTCGACGGTGCCGCGGCCGGGGTTCCCGATCCGATCACCGCGAGCTGCCCACCGACCTCGACGGTGTCGTCCTCCTGGGCGTTGATCTCGAGGAGCACACCGGCAACCGGGGACGGGATCTCCGTGTCGACCTTGTCGGTGGACACCTCGAGCAGGGGTTCGTCGACCGCGACCTCGTCACCGACGGACTTCAGCCACCGGGTGACGGTGCCCTCGGTCACGGACTCGCCGAGCGCCGGCATGGTGACCGGGGTGCCCTCGGCGGCGCCGGCGTCGGAACCGGACGGAGCCGGAGCGGGCTCGGGTTCCGGCTCGGGCTCGGGGGTGGGCTGCTCCTCGGGTGCCGCCTCCTCGGCCGGGGCGGCAGAAGGGGTGGTGGACGATCCCGCGTCGTCGGCGGAGTCACCGATCACCGCCAGCTCGCCGCCGATCTCGACCGTCTCGTCCTCTTGGGCGACGATCTTCACCAGCACACCGGCCGCGGGCGAGGGGATCTCGGTGTCGACCTTGTCCGTGGAAACTTCGAGCAGCGGCTCGTCGACTTCGACCGTGTCTCCTTCCTGCTTGAGCCATCGCGTGACAGTTCCCTCGGTGACGCTCTCACCAAGCGCTGGCATCTGGACGGAGAAGGCCATGTCTGTTGACTCCTCGACGGTTGTGTTCGGGTGTGTTGAGTTGTGCCGACCGATGGTCGCGGACCATTGTGTGGTCGCAGACCATTGTGCTCGAGGCCACGGTCTCGTGCGGTGTCTTGCGGTGTTCGATTGAGACCACACCCGATGCCGGGTATGACCTCGACCATCCTTGCACTGATCCAATCGCGGCGTTCGACGAGGGTTGGGTCACGCGCGCCCGCGCGTCCCTGCCGCCCGGCAGGGACGCGCCGGACGGGTCAGCCGTTGGCCGCGATGTCCTCGATGACGGCGAACAGCGTGCGCACCGGCACACCGGTGCCGCCCTTGCCGACATAGCCGAACGGGCTTCCGGTGTTGAAAGCCGGCCCGGCCACGTCGATGTGGGCCCACTGCACGCCCTCGGCCACGAACTCCTTCAGGTACAGGCCGGCGGCGAGCATCCCGCCCCACCGGTGCGGCGTGACGTTGGCCAGATCGGCCACCCGGGAGTTCAGGTCCGCGCGCAGCTCGGCCGGCAGCGGCATCGCCCACCCGTTCTCGCCCACCTCCTGCGAGAGCCGTGCGACACGGTCCCGGAACTCGTCGGTGCCCATGACGCCCGGCGTCCGCGTCCCCAGGGCGACCATCTGCGCGCCCGTGAGCGTCGCGGTGTCGATCAGGTAGTCGGGCTCGTCCTCGCAGGCACGGACGATGGCGTCGGCAAGGATGAGACGACCCTCGGCGTCGGTGTTGATCACCTCGACGGTGGTGCCGCCGTACTGGGTGAGCACGTCGCCGGGACGCTGTGCCGTCGCGGACGGCATGTTCTCGGCCATCGGCACCGTCGCGGTCACGTCTGCCGCCACCCCGAGCTTCGCGGCGAGCACGACCGTCGCGACCACCGCCGCGGCCCCGCCCATGTCGGACGTCATGTTCTCCATCCCGGCGGCCGGCTTGATGGAGATGCCGCCGGTGTCGAACGTGATGCCCTTGCCCACGAGCGCCACCTTCGGGGCCTTGCGCTTCTTGGCGGAGTAGCTCAGCCGCACGAGCCGCGGCGGGCGCGACGACCCCTTGCCGACCCCGACGATGCCGCCGTAGCCCTGCTGCTCGAGCGCCTTCTCGTCCAGCACCTCGACCCGCAGCCCGGCGGCGGCGCCGAGCGCCTGCGCGCGGTCGGCGAACTCGGCCGGGAACAGGTGGCTCGGCGGGGTGTTGACGAACTCGCGGGCGGTGGCGACCGCCTCGGCGACGGCCGTCGCCCGGGCCAGCGCGGCCTTGACCTCGCGGGCGCGCGGCGACGCAACGAGCAGCTCGATCCGGGCGGGGGGCTGCGCGTCGCCGGAGTTCGACTTCGCGGTGCGGAACTCGGTGAACGTGTACGCGCCGAGCGCGAAGCCCTCCGCGGCGGCGCCGAGATCCACGGCGGACAGGGTCGTCGCGACCACGGAGGCGCCGGCGAGGGCGCGCGCCGCGGCGCCGGCGGAGCGGCGCACCTGTTCGGCGTCGATCTTGCCGGCGGCGCCGAGCCCGACGGCGAGCACGCTGGTGACCGGCAGGGCGGCGGGCGCGGGGATCCGCGTGACCTCCTCGGCCTTGCCCTTGGCGCCGACGGACTGCAGGGCGTCGAGCAGCCCGCCGAGGACGTCCTCGTCGACCAGTCCGTCGCCGAGCAGGGCCTCGGGACCGTCGTCGCCTGCGGTCAGGCCGATGACGAGGACGTCCGCGCGCTTGGAAACGCTTCCGGCGAGAACGAGTTCGGGAAGGGTGGGCGAAAGGGCACTCACGGGCGTCTCCTAGGGGGAAGGGGGTCGTGGCACCGATGCTAATGATCCCGGGGGGTGGGATAGCGTGGGGCGCATGAGCGACCAGTTACTGCTGCAGGGCCCGATCCACGCCGTCCACACCGAACTCGGTGCGACCTTCGCGGCCTTCGGTGGCTGGCAGATGCCGGTCTCGTACGCCGGCACCGTCGCCGAGCACACCGCCGTGCGCGAGAACGTGGGCCTGTTCGACGTCAGCCATCTGGGCAAGGCCCTCGTCGCCGGTCCGGGCGCGGCCGACTACGTCAATTCGACGCTCACCAACGACCTGCGCAAGATCGGCCCGGGCAAGGCCCAGTACACCCTCTGCTGTACCGAGTCCGGGGGTGTCACCGACGACCTGATCGTCTACTACGTCTCCGACGAGGAGCTGTTCCTCGTGCCGAACGCCGCGAACACCGCCGCGGTCGTCGCCGTCCTCGCCGCGAACGCGCCCGAGGGCGTGACGGTGACGAACCAGCACCGCGACCACGGCGTCTTCGCCGTGCAGGGACCGACCTCCGAAGCTGTCCTGCAGGGGCTGGGGCTGCCCACCGACCTCGGCTACATGAGCTTCGTGGACGCGCAGTGGAACGGCGTGCCGGTCCGCGTGTGCCGCACCGGCTACACCGGTGAGCGCGGCTTCGAACTGGTGCCGCGCTGGGCCGACGCCGAGGCGCTGTTCCGGGCGCTGGCCGACGCCGTGCGTGCCGCCGGCGGTCAGGTTGCCGGGCTCGGGGCCCGCGACACTCTGCGCACCGAGATGGGCTACCCGCTGCACGGGCACGAGCTGTCGGAGGCGATCTCGCCCCTGCAGGCCCGCTGCGGCTGGGCGGTGGGCTGGAGCAAGCCGGCGTTCCGGGGACGTGCGGCGCTCGTCGCGGAGAAGGAGTCCGGTCCCGCGCGACGGCTGTGGGGGCTGCAGGCGCTCGACCGTGGCGTGCTGCGGCCGGACCTGAAGGTGCTGCGCGACGGAAACACGGTGGGGGAGACCACGTCCGGCACGTTCTCCCCGACGCTCAAGGTCGGTATCGCGCTGGCGCTCCTCGATACGGCGGCGGGCCTGGCCGCCGGGGACGAGGTCGCGGTCGACGTCCGGGGACGCGCCCTGCGCGCCCGGTTGGTCGTCCCACCGTTCGTCCCCGACCACACCAAGTAGGGCGGCGCGGGCGGTTCGATAGGATCAACGGTCATGACCGGTGTCCTCGAATTCGCCCACGTTCCGCACCCCTCGCCCGCCTCCGCGGAGCGGCGTGGAGAGATATTGGCGGATCCGGGGTTCGGCCGGTACTTCACCGATCACATGGTCACGATCGACTACACCGAGGGCCGCGGCTGGCACGACGCCACCGTCCAGCCGTACGGCCCGATGCAGCTCGACCCGGCCGCGATGGTGCTGCACTACGGGCAGGCGATCTTCGAGGGTCTGAAGGTCTACCGGCAGCCCGACGGCAGCATCGCGGCCTTCCGCGTGTACTCCAACGCCGAACGGATGCGCCGGTCCTCGCGGCGCCTGGCCATGGCCGAGCTGCCGGACGAGTTGTTCGTCCGTTCGATCGCGGAGCTGGTCGACGCCGACCACGAATGGGTGCCCGCCGCCGGTGGCGAGGAGTCGCTGTATCTGCGGCCGTTCATGTTCTCCACCGAAGCCGGTCTCGGCGTGCGGCCCGCGAACCAGTACCGGTACATGCTGATCGCCTCCCCGGCCGGCGCGTACTTCCCCCGCGGCGTCAAGCCGGTGAGCGTGTGGATCTCGCAGGAGTACGTGCGGGCCGCGCCGGGCGGCACGGGCGACGCCAAGTTCTCCGGGAACTATGCCGCGTCGCTGCTGGCGCAGGCGCAGGCCACCGAGCAGGGCTGCGACCAGGTCGTGTGGCTCGACGCCGTCGAGCGCCGCTACATCGAGGAGATGGGCGGCATGAACCTGTGCTTCATCTTCGGATCGGGCGCCGACGCGAGGCTGGTGACGCCGGAGCTGTCCGGCTCGCTGCTGCCCGGCATCACCCGCGACTCCCTGCTCACCCTGGCCAGGGACGCCGGCCTCGAGGTGGAGGAGCGCAAGATCTCGGTGGAGGAATGGGAGTCGAAGGTCGCCACCGGCGAGATCACCGAGGTCTTCGCGTGCGGCACCGCGGCGGTCATCACCCCGGTCGGCACCGTCAAGAGCCGGGACGGCGAGTTCACCGTGGCCGACGGCGAGCCCGGCAAGGTCACCATGGCCCTGCGTGACACCCTCACCGGCATCCAGCGGGGGACGTTCGCCGACACCCACGGCTGGCTCACCACCCTGCGCTGAGCCCGGCTCGGCCGGGCCCTGCACTGAGCCCGGCTCGGCCGGGCCTACGCGACGGCCGCGCTCAGCGCCGCGGCCACGATCGTCACCGTCGTCTCGAGGCCGGCCCCGAGCGCGTCGCCGTTGAGGCCGCCGAACCGGCGGACGCAGTGCCGCACCAGCAGCAGTGCAGCACCGAGCGCCACGGCCACCGTCACCGGGCCGGCCCACCAGGAGCCGGGCACGCACCAGGCCGCCGCGACGAGCGCGACGCCGGCCCACAGGGCGCCCACCCCGAGCGGCTGTGTCCCCGCCACCAGGGCACCGAACCCGCTGCCCGGGGCTGCGGCCACGCCGCGGCGGCAGGCGAGGACGACCGCGACCCGGCCGGCGGTGACGGCGAGGATCACGGCGGGCCAGGATCGCGCGTCGGCGAGCGCCCCGAACGAGGCGGCCTGCGCACCGAGCACGACCACCAGGGTGGCCACCCCGAACGGTCCGGCGCCGCCCGACTTCATCACCTCACGAGCCCGCTCCGGCGGTCCGTAGCAGCCGAGCCCGTCGGCCGTGTCGCACAGGCCGTCGAGGTGCATGCCGCGCGTCGCGAGGCCCAGGAACCCCACCCCGATCAGGCCCGCGAGCAGGGGAGTGCAGCCGGCGGCGACCGCCGCCCACAGCACGCCTGCGGTCCCGAGACCCAGCACGAGGCCGGCGACCGGCGCCGCGGCGATAGCCGTGCCCCCGGCGCCGCGATCGATGCGCCCCGGTCCCTGAACCGGCAGCACGGTGAGCCAGGAGAGGGCGAGGGCGATGCCGCGCATCGATCGCCCCAGGGCGATGCCACGCATCAGTCGTCGCGCGGATCGGCGCCCGGCGTGGCGTCCGGCGTGGCGTCCTCGTCGCGGGTACTCACGCCGGCCTCGGCGAACGTCGCCATGTTCGTGAGGACCGCCACCGCGCCGTGCAGGATCGGCAGCGCGGCGACCGCCCCCGAGCCCTCGCCGAGACGCATCCCCAGGTCGACGAGCGGATCCAGGTTCAGGTGCCGAAGGGCCAGCGTGTGGGCCGGTTCGGTGGAGCGGTGCCCGGCGATCCACCAGTCCCGGGCTCCCGGGGCGAGTTCCTCGGCGACGAGCGCCGCGGCGGTGACGACGACCCCGTCGAGCACGACCGGGGTCCGGCGTACCGACGCCTGCGCGAGGTACCCGGCCATCGCGGCGAGGTCGGCGCCTCCCGCGGTGCGCAGCAGCGCCACCGGGTTGCGGGCGTGGGGCCGTGCGCGGCGCATCGCGTCGCGGATCGCGGCGACCTTGCGCATCCAGGCGGCGTCGTCGATGCCGGTGCCGCGTCCCACGGCCGCGACGGGCTCGGTGCCGGTGAGCGTGGCGATCAGCGCCGTCGCGGGGGTGGTGTTGCCGATCCCCATGTCACCCGCGACGAGCAGGTCGGCTCCCGCATCGACCTCCTCGTCGGCGACGGCTCGCCCGGCGGTGATCGCCTGGAGGGTCTCTTCCTCGGTGAGCGCGTCCTCCCGGTCGATGGAGCCGCTCGACCGGCGCACCTTGTGTGCGGAAACCGCCGGATCCGTGTCCCCGTCGACGGCCATGTCCACCACCCGGACCCCGGCGCCGGCGCTGGCGGCGAGAACGTTGACCGCGGCGCCGCCGGCGAGGAAGTTGGCGACCATCTGAGCGGTCACCTCGGGGGGATACGCCGAGACACCGCCGCGGGCCACACCGTGATCGCCGGCGAACACCACCACCCGGGGACGGGTGAACGGGCGGGGCGGTACCTGCCCCTGGCAGGACGCGACCCAGCACCCCAGCTCCTCCAGCCGGCCGAGGGAACCGGCAGGCTTGGTGAGATCGCGCTGCCGGGCGTCGGCGCGCCGGCGGACCTCCCGGTCGGGGGCGACGACGGGCGGGAAGACGACGTCGGCGGAGTGGACGGATTCGCTGCTCACGGGGCACCTTTCACGAAGTGGCGGAGGCCGAAGCCACCGCTGGACGCTATCAACCCGCGCCGTGGCAGAAAATCGACGGTAGATGGCTTTGCTGCCACTGTCTCGGGCGTTGCACCGGCGACAGACTGTCCGTCATGAGCCAGGTCGTCGTGATCGTCCTCGTGTTGGCCGCGCTCGTCGCCGGCCTCGAACTCGCGCGGGCCCGTTCCCGCCCCGCCCCGCGGTGGGTGACGCGGGCCTGGTGGCGCCACAACCACTTCCGGCCGCAGGATCCGTCGTCGCTCCTGTGCGGCGACCCGTCGGCCGGCTGGGTGCGCAGCACGATCGATGCGCGCCGAGCACCGCACCACTGACCGGTGCGCAGGCCCGCGCGGTCAGACGGCGTCGCCGGGGGAAACCCGCGGCAGCGGCGCCCGGAGCTTGCGGATCTGCGAGGCTCGCACGAACGCGTACCACCCCAGGCCGAAGCCGCCCTCCGTGGTGTCGGGGAAGCGGGCCCGGGCCTTCTTGTTCACGAGGCGGCCGAGGTAGATCCCCTCGATCACCATGAGCACGATCATCGCGAACATCGCGAGCGTCACGTACTGCTGGACCACCGGCCCGAGGAACATCGTCATGATCAGGACCAGCGCCATGGGCATGAACAGGCCCACGAGGTTGCGGCGGCTGTCCACCAGGTCGCGCACGTAGGCCCGCACGGGCCCCTTGTCGCGCGGCAGCAGGTACTTCTCCTCGCCCGCGAGCATGCGAGTGCGGCGCTCGCCGGCGGCGGCGCGGCGCTCCGCGGACTGCGCCTTGCGTTCCTCCTTGGAGAGGGACTGCTTGGCGGCCTTGCGGCGCGCCCGGGCTTCCTTGGCGGTCAACGGAGCCGGAGCGACGGGACCACGCCGGCGGGCCTCGGCCTCTCGGCGCTTCGGGGTCGGACGGCCCTTGCCGGTCGTTCCCTTGCCGCCCTCGGACTGCGGGTCGGCGACGGACTCGGACGCGCCGAGGTCCCCGTTGTCGGATTCGTCGGAACCGCCGCGGCGTAGCAACTTCACCCCTCCAGGCTATGGGAAAACCGTCCCGGCCGGAAAATCGCCCCCGGTCAGGCCCGCGTGCGGTCCGAGGCGCGCATGAGGAATAGATGCGCGCGCGGTACCGTTGAGGCAACCGGGTTGGAACACGAAAGACTAGGGAGCGCCCATGACTGTGCAGGAAGAGACCGCCACTCACGGCGTCACCATGACCGAGGCTGCCTCCGCCAAGGCGAAGGCGCTGCTCGACCAGGAGGGCCGCGACGACCTCTCGCTGCGCATCGCCGTGCAGCCGGGTGGGTGTGCGGGCCTTCGCTACCAGCTGTTCTTCGATGACCGGACGCTCGACGGTGACCTCACCCGCGACTTCGGCGGCGTCATTCTCGCCGTCGACCGCATGAGCGCCCCCTACGTCGAAGGCGCGTCGATCGACTTCGTCGACACGATCGAGAAGCAGGGCTTCACGATCGACAACCCGAACGCCACCGGCTCCTGCGCCTGCGGCGATTCGTTCAACTGACGTAAGTCCGCCCGTGTCCGAAGGACGCGGTCCGCACTGCGGCCCCGACGCGCACTCGCGTCGGGGCCGCAGTGCTGTGCGGGTAGCGTGAGATCGGTCCCAGTCCTTCGCTGAAAGGCCCAGCCACGTGACCATCGCCGTGACCGGTTCCATCGCCACCGACCACCTCATGCGTTTCCCCGGACGCTTCGCCGAGCAGCTCGTCGCAGACCAGCTCAGCCACATCTCGCTCAGCTTCCTGGTCGACGACCTGGTTGTCCGTCGCGGCGGCGTGGGCGGCAACATCGCCTACGCGATGGGTGTGCTCGGCGGGTCGCCGGTGCTCGTCGGGGCGGTCGGCGCCGACTTCGCCGAGTACCGTGCGTGGCTCGAGGGCAACGGCGTCAACTGCGATCCCGTGCACGTGTCGCAGACCGCGCACACCGCGCGCTTCGTGTGCACGACCGACGAGGCGATGGCACAGATCGCCTCGTTCTATCCCGGCGCGATGTCCGAGGCCCGGGACATCTCCCTCGCCGACGTGACCGGGGCGCACGGGGTCGATCTGGTCCTGGTCGGCGCGAACGACCCGGAGGCGATGGCCCGGCACACCGACGAGTGCAGACAGCTCGGCATGCCGTTCGCGGCCGACCCGTCCCAGCAGCTCGCCCGTCTCAGCGGCGACGAGGCGGCCCGGTTGATCGACGGTGCCGCCTACCTGTTCACCAACGAGTACGAGTGGGGACTCCTGCAGCAGAAGACCGGCCTGACCGAGGAGCAGATCCGCGCAATGGTCGGCCTGCGCGTCACCACGCTCGGCGGCCACGGTGTCGAGATCGTCGAACGGGACGGCCACCGGATTCACGTCGGCGTCGTGCCCGAGCGGGCCAAGGTGGATCCCACCGGCGTCGGCGACGCATTCCGGGCGGGCTTCCTGCTGGGACACCGCGCGGGCCTCAGTCTCGAGCGTGCCGCCCAGCTCGGCTCGCTCGTCGCGGTGCTCGTGCTCGAGACGACCGGCACCCAGGAATGGACCTTCGACCGTCCCGACGCGGTCAAGCGGCTGGCGGTCGCGTACGGGCAGACGGCCGCGGACGAGATCGCCGCGATCCTGCCGTGACCGGCCGGTGTGTCCTTCGGGGCTCTACTGACGTAACCGTGGGTGGGGTCCGGCCGTGGTGGAAGCGCACGCCGTTGCCGCAGTAGCGTTCTGGCTTGTCTAGGGTCAGTTCGCTACAGGTGCGGAGAACGGCGTGCGCGCAGCCAGGATATGGCGTCGGGTGTTGGGTGTCGACCACACGGTCATCGACGCGGTCGGTTTCGACGAGCAGGCCGGGGCGGTGGTGGTCTCGGTGCGGCCGCAGGCCCGCGCCCGTCACCGGTGCGGGGTGTGCCGGCGCCGTTGCCCGCGCTACGACGGAGGAGCCGGACGGCGCCGGTGGCGGGCCCCGGACTGGGGTGCGGTGCCGGTGTTCGTCGAAGCCCCCGCTCCGCGGGTGCGGTGCGCCGAACACGCGGTGGTGGTGGCGGCGGTGCCGTGGGCCCGGCACGGCGCCGGGCACACCTATGGTTTCGATGCGACGGTGGCGTGGCTGGCCACGCAGACCTCCCAGACGGCGGTGTGCGCGTTGATGCGGATCGCCTGGCGCACGGTCGGGGCGATCGTGGCGCGGGTGTTCGCCGACGGCGACGCCGGCGCCGACCGGCTGGCCGGGGTGCGGCGGATCGGGATCGACGAGGTGTCCTACAAGAAGGGCCACAAGTACCTGACCGTGGTCGTCGACCACGACACCGGGCGGTGGGTGTGGGCCGCTCCCGGTCACGGCGCCGCGGTGCTCGCCGGGTTCTTCACCGCGCTCGGGCCGGACCGTTGCGCCGAGATCACGCATGTGACCTCGGATGCGGCCGGCCCGGTCGCGGCGACGGTGGCCCGGTGGTGCCCGGCCGCGGTGCGCTGCGCCGACCCGTTCCACATCGTGGCGTGGGCGACCGGTGCCCTCGACGTGGAGCGGCGGGCGGCGTGGAACCGGGCCCGGGGCCCGCGTCCGGCGGCCCGTCCCTGGGCCGGGGCGGGGTACAAATCGCGCACCCGCTCGGCCGGGGATCCGGCCACGGCGGCGGTGAAGAACAGCCGATGGGCGTTGCTGAAGAATCCCGAACACCTGACCGCGGCCCAGCGTGATCAGCTGGCCTGGATCGAGGCTCACGACGCCCGGTTGTTCCGGGCCTGGCAGCTCAAGGAGCAGCTACGGCTGATCTTGAAGCTGCCGTCTGCGGTGGCCCCCGATGCGCTCGATGCGTGGATCGAGGACGCCGCCGCCAGTGGCCTGCCGGCGTTCGTCGGCCTGGCCCGCAGTATCACCGCCCAACGCCCGGCGATCCTGGCCACGATCGAACACCGGTTGTCGAACGGGCGGGTCGAATCGGTCAACACCAAGATCCGGCTCATCGTCCGCCGCGGCTTCGGGTTCCACACCCCCGAGGCCGTCATCGCCCTGGCGATGCTCAGCCTCGGAGGCGACCGACCCCGACTACCCGGTAGAACAAACCCACGGATCAGTCAGTAGAGCCTCCTTCGGGCGGTTCCCACCGCCCGAAGGACACACCGGCCCGTAGCGGCCCTACACCTCGACGGGGTAGGCCGGCTCCTGGATGTCCGGCACGATGCGCTGCTCGACGAAGATGCCGTGCCAGATCATGAACACCAGCACCGTCCACAGCCGGCGGCTGTGATCGACGCGGCCCTCGCGGTGCTCGTCGAGCATCCGGCCGACGGCCGCCTTGTCCAGCAGGTGCTCGGTGCCCGACTCGGCGATCACGGCGCGGGCCCACTCGAACAGCTCCGGGCCGCGCAGCCAGTGCCGCAGCGGCACGGGGAAGCCGAGCTTCGCGCGGTGCAGCACGTGCGGCGGGACGATACCCTCGAGGGCCTGGCGCAGCGCGTACTTGGTGGTGTTCTTCGTGATCTTCTGATCCAGCGGCACCTGCGAGGCGACGCGGAAGACCTCGGGATCCAGGAACGGCACCCGCAGCTCCAGCGAGTTCGCCATCGTCATCTTGTCGGCCTTGACGAGGATGTCGCCGCGCAGCCACGTGAACAGGTCGAGGTGCTGCATCCGCGCGACGGGATCCCAGCCAGCGGAGCGGGCGTAGATCGGCGCGGTGACGTCCTGATGCGTCCATTCCGGACGGAAGTCGCGCAGCACCGCCCGCAGCTGCGCGTCGTTGAAGCTGCGGGCGTTCCCGTAGTACCGCTCCTCGAGGGTCATCGACCCGCGATGCAGCAGGCTCTTGCCGCGGGTGCCCTCGGGGATGCGCTCGGACAGCTTCCCGGCCGCGCGCCGCAACGGCTTCGGCAGGTACTCGAACGGCTTCAGCGACAGCGGCTCGCGGTAGATGGTGTAGCCGCCGAACAGCTCGTCGGCGCCTTCCCCGGAGAGCACCACCTTCACGTGCTTGCGGGCCTCCTTGGCGACGAACCACAGGGGCACCAGCGCGGGATCGGCGACGGGGTCGTCCAGATACCACACGATCTCGGGGATCGCCGCGGCGAACTCGGCGGGGGAGACGACCTTGACGACGTGGCGGGCGCCGATCGCGGCGGCGGACTCGGCCGCCACGTCGACCTCCGAGTAGCCCTCGCGCTCGAACCCGGTGGTGAACGTGATCAGGTTCGGATTGTGCCGCATCGCGAGCGCCGCGACGGCCGTGGAGTCGATGCCGCCGGACAGGAACGACCCGACCGTCACGTCGGCACGCATGTGCTTGGCGACGGAGTCCTCGAGTGCCTCGGCGATTTCCCGGTACCGGTCGCGCTCGCGGCCTGCGGCAAAGGGCCGGACCGGGAACGTCGGCTCGAAGTAGCGCGTGATCTCCGGCCGGCCCCCCGGGCGCACCCGGGCGTAGCAGCCGGACTCGAGCCGCCGGATCTCCTTGTGCAGGGTCTCCGGCTCGGGAACGTACTGCAGCACCGTGTAGTGCTCGACGGCGCGGGGGTCGAGTTCGGTGCCGATCCCGATCAGATCGGCCAGCTCGAGCAGGCTCTTCTTCTCGCTGCCGAACGCGGTGCCGCCGGTGCCCGTGGCGAGGAACAGCGGCTTGATGCCGAACGGGTCGCGGGCGAGGAACAGCTCGCGCGTCTCGGTGTCCCAGATCGCGAACGCGAACATGCCCCGCAGCCGTCGCACCGCCTCGGTGCCCCAGTGGTGGTACGCGGCGACGATGGTCTCGCTGTCCCCCTCGGTGGCGAACTGCGCCCCGTACTTCTCCGCCAGCTCGGCCCGCAGCTCCACGTAGTTGTAGATCTCACCGTTGAAGGTCAGGGCGTAGCGCTCCGGGGACTCCGGCGGGCCCCACCGCAGCGGCTGGTGCGAGTGCGCGATGTCGATGATCGACAGCCGGTTGAACCCGTAGACCAGGTCGCCGTCGTGCCAGGTGCCGTGCTCGTCCGGTCCGCGATGACGCAGGCAGTGCATCGCGGAGTCGACCCTGGCGACGGCGTCGTCGCTGGTGCCGTCAGTGGTCAGTAACCCGAGCAGTCCGCACACGGCGTCCGATACCTCATTCCGGTTGGGATGGATTCGGCCCCCGGGATGTTGCCGCAGCAGGGACCGACGGTCTGCATGGCAGTATGCCGCAGCCCGGGGGTCGCGGCAGCCGGTGGCCGGCGTCGACCCGGGCCGTGAGCAGCGGGCTCGCGACGACGCGACACGTTGTGTGCGCCCCGGGGATGGATCGCGGCCGGGTTTGGTCTACGCTGCGTAGTAATTGGGTCTGCCCTCCGGGTGTGCCCTAGTGGAATTGCGGCGATCAGGAAGGCGTGAACGTGGCGCAAGGTCGGATCCTTCGGCGGTTCGGGCTGGCAGCATCTCTCGGTATTGCAGCCGTGCTGCTGACGGGATGTAGCAGCGAGGAAGTCCTGCGTTTCGGCTGGCCGGAGGGGATTACCCCGCAGGCCGAGCGTATGCGTGAGCTGTGGACGTGGTCGGTCGTCGCCGCCCTCGTCATGGGTGTACTGGTGTGGGGCCTGACCTTCTGGGTGGTCATCTTCCACCGCAAGAAGAAGGACTCGCCGGAGTTCCCGCGGCAGACGGCCTACAACGTGCCGCTCGAGCTGCTGTACACGGCGGTCCCGTTCGTCATCATCGCGGTGCTGTTCTACTTCACCGTGGTGGTGCAGAACTACGTCCTCGAGAAGGAGGACAACCCGAACGTCGTCGTCGACGTCACGGCGTTCCAGTGGAACTGGAAGTTCGGCTACCGCACCGTCGACCTCGGTGAGGGCACGGCGCGCTACGAGGGGACGGACGAGATCGCGCAGGCCGCGGTCGAGGGCGACACCGAGGAGCATGCCGGCGGCGAGCACGAGATCCCGGCCCCGATCCACGGCCAGGAGGCCGAGGACCTGTCGTACCTGCACTACAACAAGATCGAGACGGTCGGCACCAGCAACGAGATCCCGGTCCTCGTCCTGCCGACCGATCGCCGGATCGAGTTCGTGCTCGCCTCGTCCGACGTGATCCACTCCTTCTGGGTGCCGGAATTCCTGTTCAAGCGTGACGTCAACCCGAACCCGCTGAACAACAGCTCCGATCCGGTCTTCCAGATCTCCGAGATCCAGGAGGAAGGCGCGTTCGTCGGCCGCTGTGCCGAGATGTGCGGCACCTACCACGCGATGATGAACTTCGAGGTCCGCGCGGTGAGCCCGGAGCGGTTCGCGGAGTACATCGAGCTCCGCAAGCCCGTCGAGGACGGTGGCGAGGGCCTGACCAACGCGCAGGCGCTCGAGCGCATCGGCGAGTCCCCGGTCGCGACGTCCACCACCCCCTTCAAGACCGACCGCACCGACCGCGCGGCCAGTGGTGTCGTCACCGCGGGCGAATGACCGGTAAACCTCCGACCAAGGACAAGCTGATATGAAGATCGAAGCCAAGCTCTTCGAAGTCGTGACGGTGTTCTTCGTGCTCGTCGCGATCGTGTACGGAGTGTTCACCGGCCTGTCCCGCACGGGCATCGAGTGGGCCGGCCTGACGGCGATCGTGCTCTCCGCCGGCCTGACGCTCATCGTCGGCACCTACTTCCGGTTCGTGGCCCGTCGCCTCGACACCCGCCCGGAGGACTACGAGGAGGCCGAGATCAGCGACGGCGC
This sequence comes from Rhodococcus sp. M8, assembly GCF_015654185.1. Taxonomy (NCBI): domain Bacteria; kingdom Bacillati; phylum Actinomycetota; class Actinomycetes; order Mycobacteriales; family Nocardiaceae; genus Rhodococcus; species Rhodococcus sp. M8. The sequence continues at coordinate 1,188,987 of NZ_CP064065.1, read as the reverse complement.
AGGCGACCTGGGCTTCTTCAGTGCGGGTAGCTACTGGCCGATCCTGCTGGCCGGGGCGGCTGCGTTCGCCGCCATTGCGCTGGCCTTCTTCCAGCCGTGGCTGATCGTCCTCGCCGTGATCCTGATCCTCGCTGCTGCGGCCGGCCTGGTGTTCGAGTACCACGTCGGACCCGAGAAGCACTGAGCGCACACAGCGCGTAGATCCGATGCCGCGGGGCGGCCTCACCACACGGTGAGGCCGCCCCGCGGCCGTTTCCGTTCCGTGCCCGGACGGGGAGCCTCGGGCCGTGCTCGCCGTGCGCGGTTCGCATCACGGCTCGGCGGGGTGTCACCGGGGGAATCGTCCATGGCCCGGTCGTGGGGAACGGGGCCGACGCCGGGGGTGCCGGGCGGGCAGTGTCGCGGCGCGCCGTTGTCCCGCCGCGAGAGCCTTCACGCCTACTCACCCGCCCGGCGTAGCCACGGCGGATCCACAGGCGGGCGCTGCTGAGGTACTACGGCGGCGACCTCGTCGAGGTGGCGCTCGCCGTCGTGCCGGCGGTGGGGCGATACCGCGCCGAGGGTCGGAATCGAACCCGGATGGTCCCGTCGGAACGCGGCGGCAGGACACCGCGCGGAACGCGGCGGCAGGACACCGCGCGGAACGCGGCGGCAGGACACCGCGCGGAACGCGGCGGCAGGACACCGCGCGGAACGCGGCGGCAGGACACCGCGCGGAACGCGGCGGCAGGACACCGCGCGCCCCCGGGCAGACGCCGATGCGGTACCGCGCTCGCACCGACTCGCCTACCGCGACACGCCCGGCCCGTCCGAGGGCCGGTGAGCCGACGGTCCGCTCGGGTTCCCGGCCGTCCGTCGCAGTGGGGGAGGGGTGGGGTGCGGGGACCGGATCCGGTCGTCCGCACCGACCGGAAGCCACCGGGGATGGAAGCCGCAGGGGACCACGGAGAAACGGGAGGGGCCCCGAACCGTTTCCGGTTCGGGGCCCCTCCCGTGGTTTCGGACTCGAGCGACCGTCAGTGCGCCTTGCCGTCGCCGTCCGTGGTGCCGTGGACGCGCGTCTGGTACTCGCTCAGGATGGCGCGCTGCTCGACCTCGGCCTCGTGGTGCGCGGCCTCGAGTGCCGTCGCCTCCTCGGCCGGGTCCGCGCTCCACCAGCTGCCCGCGCCGGGCTTGCCGGCGGTGCCGAGCTTGTTCATGCGCTTCGGCACCGGAGCACCCTGGTACTCGAGCGGAATCGGGTGACCGTGGTCGTCCACCGGGCCGAGCGGCTGGTGGATCTCGATGTACTCGCCGTGCGGCAGGCGACGGACGATGCCCGTCTCGATGCCGTGCTCGAGCACCTGGCGGTCGCTGCGCTGCAGGCCCAGGCAGAACCGGTAGGTCAGGTAGTAGGCGAGCGGCGGGCCGAGCAGGATGCCGATGCGGCCGATCCACGTCATCGCGTTCAGCGAGATGTCGAACTTGTAGGCGATGATGTCGTTGATGCACATGATGGTCGCGATGGCGTAGAACGTCAGAGCCATCGCGCCGATCGCGGTCCGGACCGGCACGTCCCGCGGACGCTGCAGCAGGTTGTGGTGCGCATCGTCCTTGGTGAACTTCTTCTCGATCCACGGGTAGGCGATGAGGACCGTGAAGACCAGGCCCATGATCACTGCGATCCAGAACACCGCGGGGATCGTGTAGCGGCCGAACAGGTAGATCTCCCACGCCGGCCAGATACGGGCCAGGCCGTCCGTCCACATCATGTAGATATCGGGCTGCGAGCCGGCGGACACCTGCGACGGGTTGTACGGGCCGATGTTCCAGACCGGGTTGATCTGCAGCAGACCGCTCATCAGCGCCAGCACGGCGAAGGTGATGGCGAAGAACGCACCGGACTTGACCGCGAACACCGGCAGGATCCGGACACCGACGACGTTCTGCTCGGTACGGCCGGGGCCGGGGAACTGGGTGTGCTTCTGGTACCAGACCAGGGCCAGGTGGGCTGCGATCAGGGCGAGGATGATGCCCGGAATCAGCAGCACGTGCGCGACGTACAGGCGCGGGATGATGAGCATGCCGGGGAAGTCGCCGCCGAAGATCAGCCAGTGCATCCAGGTGCCGATCACCGGGATGCTGATGGTGATGCCGGACAGCGCGGCCCGCAGGCCGGTGCCGGAAAGCAGGTCGTCGGGCAGCGAGTAGCCGAAGAAGCCCTCGAACATCGCCAGGATCAGCAGCAGCGAGCCGATCACCCAGTTCGCTTCACGCGGACGGCGGAACGCACCGGTGAAGAACACGCGCAGCAGGTGCACGATGATCGACGCGGCGAACATCAGCGCAGCCCAGTGGTGGATCTGCCGGACGAACAGACCGCCGCGCACCTCGAAGGAGATGTCCAGGGTCGTCTCGTACGCACGCGACATCGTGACGCCGCGCAGCGGGGTGTAGGCGCCGTCGTAGGTGACGTGCGCGAGGGACGGATCGAAGAACAACGTCAGGTACACACCCGAGATCAGCAGGATCACGAAGCTGTACAGGGCGATCTCACCCAGGAGGAAGGACCAGTGGGTGGGGAACACCTTGTTGATCTGACGCCGCAGCCCGGCCGCCGGGTGATAGCGCGAGTCGATGTTCTCCGCCGCGTGGGCGGCGCGGGATGGTGTTGCAGTACTCACGGGCGACGCTCCCAAAATGCCGGACCGAGAGCCTCGATGAAGTCACCGTTGGCGACGAGGAAGCCCTCTTCGTTCACTGTAATAGGCAACTGCGGCAGTGCGCGAGCAGCAGGACCGAACAGGGGCTTGCCGTACTCCAGGGCATTGAACTGCGACTGGTGGCAGGGGCACAGGATGCGGTTGGTCTGCTGTTCGTACAACGACGTCGGGCAGCCCAGGTGAGTGCAGATCTTCGAGTAGGCGAAGTAGTCGCCGTAGTTGAAGCTCTCCTGACCCTTACGCTTGATCGCCCTCGCCGTGTCCTCGGTCCGGAGGCGGATCAGCATGACGGCGTTGCGGATGCCGCGCAGGCCCTCGAGGAGGGCGTGCTCGTCACCGCGGTCCGACTCGCGGAAGGGGAACACGGTCTCCATGCCGCCGGCATCGAGGTCCTCCGGGCGGACCAGGACGATGTCGTTCGGGCGTCCGGTGTCGCGACGCAGGTAGATCGTCTCGCCCGGGTACCGGGGTGTCCAGCCCGAGACCCACAGCGGCGACTCGTCGCCCTCGGCCCAGGGGTTCTTGATCAGGCCGCCGAGCGGCATGATCAGGCCGAGGCCGAGCGCGCCACCACCGAACAGCGCCGTGCGCTTGATCAGCTTGCGACGCGGCAGCGTGGAGGTGTCCAGCGAGTCGGAGAGCTCGGCGACGATCGTCCGCCGATCGACCTCCGAAGAGACTCCGTCGTGCCGATCCTGGATCGACACCTCTTCCGGGATGAACTTCTTGGTGAACTGCACCGCGCCGACGCCGACGCCGAGGATGGCCAGACCCAGGGTCAGGCCCAGCAGCGGCGTGTACAGGTTGTACAGCGTGTAGTTGTCCTCACCGGGGCCCTGGTACTCCCACGGCCAGAAGATGAAGACCGCGATGAACGCGAGAGCCGACACACCCGCCAGCCCGAACCAGAAGGCGACGTTCCGTTCCGCGCGCTTCTCGGCGCGCGTGCCCGCGACGGGCCAGCGGTCCTTGCGGAACGCCACGTCCACGCCGTCGAGGTTGGTGCCGAGCGCGACGAGATCGTCGCGGCTCATCTGATCGAGGTTCTCGATCGTGTGCTTGTTCGGCGTTTCGCCGCCACTCATGACCTTGCTCCGATCCACAGTGCCGCACCGACGACGGCGACGATCCCGACCACCCACATCGTCGGGCCCTCGGAGGCGGGGCCGAAACCGCCCAGGCCGTATCCGCCGGGGCTGTTCGTCTCGCCGGAGGCCTTGACGTAGGCGATGATGTCCTCCTTCTCCTCCAGCGTGAGCTGACGATCGGAGAACTTGGGCATGTTCTGCGGGCCGGTCAGCATCGCCGTGTAGATCTGCTGCTCGTTCGCCGGATCCAGCGCCGGCGCGAACTTGCCGGACGACAGCGCGCCGCCGCGGCCGGTGAAGTTGTGGCACGAGGCGCAGTTCTGGCGGAACAGCTCGCTGCCGCGGGCGACGTCGTTGCCGCGCAGCGAGGACTGGGCGATCTCGCCGTTCTCGTCACGGATGAGCGTCGGGCCGCCGCCGTTGGCCTGGATGTACGCGCCGAGGGCGTCCGTCTGGGCCGCGTCGAACTTCGGCGTCTTGCGCACGGCCTGGGCCTCGTTGCGCATCATCGGCATGCGGCCGGTGGAGACCTGGAAGTACACGGCCGCCTCGCCGACACCGATCAGGCTGGGGCCGCGGTCCTGCACACCCTGCAGGTTGGCGCCGTGGCACGTGACGCAGGAGGTCTCGTAGAGCTGCTTGCCTTCGCGGATCAGGGCCGACTGGTCCTCGTTCGCCGTCGCCACCTGCGGCGCGGGAGTCAGCGCGGAGGCGAGGAAGCCGGCGCTGAGCAGGCCGAGGGCGAGCACCAGCGCACCGGTGACGCGGCGGCGCAGCTTGCGCTGACGGCGGGACTTGGCGGACGCGGCCGCGGACTGACCGGGCATGTCACCCTCGGAAGCGAGAGGTGGGGATGAACTCATCTGTATCCCTTTGGTATGTCGGGACGGACTGGACGTCAGGGGGCTGCCTGGGCGTTCAGCTGGCTAACGGATGAAATAAATCGTGGCAAACAGCGCGATCCACACGATGTCGACGAAGTGCCAGTAGTAGGAGACGACGATCGCCGCGGTGGCCTGCGCCGGCGTGAACTTGCTGACCCTCGTGCGCACGAGGAGGAACACGAAGGCGACGAGGCCGCCGATGACGTGCAGGCCGTGGAAGCCGGTCGTGATGTAGAAGACCGAACCCCACACCATGCTCGAGATCGTCACGCCCTCGCCGACCAGCTGGGTGTACTCGAAGCCCTGGCCGAGCACGAAGAACGTGCCCATGGCGAGGGTGATGATGTACCACCGCCGGAGGCCGAACACGTCGCCACGTTCGGCTGCGAACACACCCATCTGGCAGGTGAAGGAGGAGGCGATCAGCACGAGGGTGACCGGCACCGCCAACGCCAGATTGAGGTGGACAGGCTCCGGCGGCCAGTTGCCGTCGGCCTGCGCCCGCGCCACGAAGTACATGGCGAAGAGCCCTGCGAAAAACATGAGCTCACTGGACAACCACACGATGGTGCCGACGCTGACCAGATTGGGCCGGTTCAGCGAGTGCACGCGCTGGGTGATTGCAGTTCCTGAAGTCCCTACTGCGCTCGTCACGTTCGCAAGTATGACTGCTCGTAGTAACTCGTGGGCAATCGGGGCCGAAATCGGCGCGTCTTCGCTGGTGGACGCCGTGCGATAGCGTTTTCCGGGGGCGGTCGTGCACCGCCCGTGGCGCGTGGGATCGTGGTGCGATGAGCAGTGGCGGAGGGGTGTGGGGCCGGGTCCGGCGAGCGTTCTCGCGCAGGGGACCGGAGCCCCTGGATCCGGCACGGCCGGACCTGGTGGTGGTGGTCTCGTCCTTCGACGACGTCGAGGCCTGTTCGACCGCCCTCGAGCGGGGCGCGGCGACCGAACCGGCCTGGTCGCCGGAGTCGGAGGCCGTCCTGCGGCACCATCTCGAGCTGCCGGCCGATTCCGTGGAGCGGGCGATCGCCCTGGCCGCGCAGGACGGGTACGCCCCGGCGCAGCCGGCGAACCCGGCCGGGCCCGGCCTCCAGGCCGTCCTGCTGCAGCGGGTGCAGGTGCTCGATGCGCTGCACTGTTCGCAGGAGCGGTCGCGGATGGCCGGTCTGGCGCAACGGCTCGGCGGTACCGCGCTCGGGTGGGACGCCCTGCAGCCGGAGATCGGCGCTGGCTAAGCTCTTCCGGCATGCGCCGCCGACGACGGCGGCGCACCGAGGAGCGAGATGCGGCGAGGGCAGGTGCGATGAACGCTGGACGACAGGCGGATGCGGTGGTCCGGAGCTGGCCGACGGTCCTCGGTGCGCTCACCGCCGGACGCGACCTCGCGCGTGCGGAGGCCCAGTGGGCGATGGACGAGATCATGTCCGACAACGCCACGGCCGCGCAGATCGCCGCGTTCGGCGTCGCGCTGAAGATGAAGGGGGAGACGCCCGAGGAGCTGCTCGGCCTCGCCGATTCGATGCTGGGCCACGCCCGGCTGGTGCCGGTGGACGACGACGTCGTCGACATCGTGGGCACCGGCGGGGACCGGGCGAACACGGTCAACATCTCGACCATGGCGTCGCTGGTGGTTGCCGCATGCGGCATCCGCGTCGTTAAGCACGGCAACCGGGCGGCATCGTCGAAGAGCGGCGGCGCGGACGTGCTCGAGGCGCTCGGCGTGCACATCAGCCTCGGCCCCGAGGCCGTCGCGGAGTCGGTCGCCGAGGCCGGCATCGGGTTCTGCTTCGCCCCCGTCTACCACCCGGCGCTCCGGTTCGCGGCCGCACCGCGTAAGGAGATCGGTATCCCGACGGTGTTCAACGTGCTCGGGCCGCTGACCAACCCGGCCCGGCCCCGCGCCGGCCTGATCGGATGTGCCTTCCCGGAGCTGATCGGCACGGTCGCCGGTGTCCTCGCCGAGCGGGGCAACTCGGCGCTCGTCGTGCGGGGCGACGACGGACTGGACGAACTGACCACCTCCACGACGTCGACGGTGTACGTCGTCCGGGACGGCAGCGTGAGCACCGTGAGCCTGGATCCCACCGACCTCGGCGTCGCCCGGGTGCCGCTGGACGCGCTGCGCGGCGGCGACGCCGCCGAGAACGCCGTGATCGCGCGGGCGGTGCTCGCCGGGGAGCACGGGCCGGTACGCGACGCGGTCCTGCTGAACGCCGCCGGGGCGATCGCCGCCTTCCGGGGGTTCGAGGGATCGCTCGCCAGTGCCCTGGCGGCGGGGATGCAGACGGCAGCCGAGGCGCTGGACTCGGGCGCGGCGGCGGCGGTGCTCGCCCGCTGGGTCGAGGTGACCAACCGGCTCGCCGCCGCGGGCTGAGCGCGACGACGGGCCGGGCGTCCGTCCTATTCGCCGATCGAGAACCCGGCCTCGACGTCGGCGCTCGAGTACGACTGGAAGGCGATGTGCGTCGCCGTCCTGGTCACGCCGTCGAGTTTGTTGATCCCGCGGGTGACCACCTCGGCGATCTCCTCGTGGTCGCGCACCCGCAGCAGCGCGATCAGGTCGATGTCGCCGGCGCACGAGTACACCTTGTCGACGCCGGCCAGGTCCGCGACCGCCTGGGCGGTCTCCGGGATGCGGTGGGCGTCGGCGTGGATCAGGACGATGGCGTGGATCATTGCTCTCCTCGGCTTCCGGGGACGGACCTGCGGGCGAGCCCTCAGCGTAGGGGGTGCGCGATCGTGACCGGCTCGGCCCCGGCGCGTGCCGTTCGGGCGAGCTCACCCCACTGCGCCCACGCCCCGGCGCCGCGGAGCGGCTCGGACCAGCCCTGGGTGGTCCGGACGATGCGGACTCCGTCGTCGTGGAGCCAGCGGGCCAGCAGTCCCAGTTCCTCGACGAGCGCACCCCGCAGCGGCGCGGTCGTCGGGCGCACGGTCTCGGCCGCGGCGGCGATCGCGTCGACGACGGGCATCGGCGGGACGCCGCGTGGAGCGACTCCCGCTGCCGCGAGCCGGCCGGCCCGGATCACCGCGAACTCCCAGCCCCCTTCGGCGCGTCGGCGGGCGGCGATCAGCTCGTCCACCGCCGCGAGGGCGGCCAGGCGCTGCGTCCGGCGCAGCGCGAACACGGCGTCGGCCGCCCGGTCCCGCAGCCGGGCCGCGCTCTCGAACAGTTCGGCGGCGCCGAGATGGTCGATGCGCTCGCGCATCCGATGCAGCGGCGCGTCGTCCTCCCCGCGCAGCAGCGCCCGGGCGAGGTCCACCTGCCGCGCGTACTCGACGGGGGTCTGCAGCCCGGCCGCGGCGGCGGCGCAGGCCCCCACGGCCTCCGGAGGGCAGTGCTCGCCGTGCCGTTTCGTGCGGGGGATGCGCCGGGTGCAGGTCCGCAGCAGGCAGAACTCGGCGACGGTGGTGGCGACGGCGACGGCGTCGGCCCGCGACGAGAACGGGCCGACGGCGTCGGTCGGGCCGCCGCACGTCGGCGCCGGGGGCGCCGTGGTCGGTGTGCGGACGACGGACAGCCGGGGGAACGCCTCGTCCGTGAGGGTGATCCACCAGCCCCGGCTGGGGAACTTGGAGCGACGGTTGTAGGGCGGGGCGTGCGCGGCGAGCAGCCGCAGCTCCCGCACCCCGGCCTCGAGGGCGTGGGCGCACTCGACGTGATCGATCCGGGTGGTGAGTGCCACCATCTCCTTCAGGCGGGGCCGGGTCTCGGATCCGGTGAAGTACTTGCGCACGCGGCGGCGCAGGTCGACCGCGGTCCCGATGTACAGCACCTCGTCCGAGGGCCCGCGGAACAGGTACACGCCGGGCCGCCGCGGCAGGTGCGCCGCGAGGGACCGTTTGGCGCGTTGCTCGGCGGTGACGGCCGGCAGATAGTCCCGCAGTTCGGTGAGGCTGTGTACCCCTTGGTTGCCGACGCGGTCGATGAGCGCGTGCAGGACGTCGACGGTTGCCCGGGCGTCGTCGAGGGCGCGGTGCGTGGGTGTGGTGGACACCCGGAACAGCTCGGCGAGCGCGGACAGCCGCACGGACGGTGCCTCGTCCCGGCCGAGGACGCGGCGCGCGAGCTTGACCGTGCACAGTACCTGGAAGCGGGGCCACGCGACCTCGGACCGGGACGCCGCGGCCCGCAGGAATCCCACGTCGAAGCCCGCGTTGTGCGCGACGAGCACGGATCCGGCGGCGAACTCGAGGAACGAGGGCAGGACCTGCTCGATCCGGGGCGCGGCACGGACCATGGCGGTCGTGATGCCGGTGAGCTGCACGATGTTCGGGGGGATCGACCGGCCCGGGTCGACGAGCGTGGCGAACTCGCCGAGCACCTCGCCGCCGCGGATCTTGACCGCCCCGATCTCCGTGATCGCGTCGTCCGTGGAGCTGCCGCCGGTGGTCTCGAGATCGACGACGACGAAGGTGGTCTCCCGCAGCGGCGTGTCCAATTCGTCGAAACCGAGCTGCACCCCGACGGCGGGCTCGGTTCGGTGGGGCACGGTCACGACGCCAGGGTAGGGGGCGGGTCCGACACCCCGGGGACGGGGCGGAGACACCCGGAACGGTCCGGGGAGACGAGGATCACACCTTCGGTCGGCCGTGTGGGTGTGGGCGGCGGCGCGAGAGGGTATCGATACCGCGACCGGAGGGCAGGCGCCGCCTCGGTCGGCGGCTTCTCGCTTCGTCGATGCGCTCGCGATCGCCGGTTCGACCTGCGACAACGCGACGGGTTCCGGGCGCAGGCCGCCGGAGGCGCCCGGAGCGGCCGCGGGCCTGCCGCGTCCCGAACCGACCGTTATGTTTCCGTGATCGAACGGGCCGGGCCGTCGGACCTGAATCGGACATACCCGTCAATCCGCGGCGTCTCCGGCGCGGACGGTCGACATCCTCCGATGCGATTTCGTAATCTTTTCGAGACCAAGCGGTGAGGATGTCGAACCACCAGAGGGGAGACGCCGCTCGGTCACCGCCTAATCGGCGCACCCGCAGCGGGTGCCCGAGCCGGGGACCCACGTTGTCCTCTGGGGTGAATCCCCTCCGACCGCGCCAGCGGGACGAGGGGTAGGGCTGATCTTCCCAGCCCGAACCCGTCAGCTAACTCGGTCGGCGGACGAACGGAAGAAATGGAGCAACCCCCTCGTGGCGTCTCAGATTTCCAAGCGCACCGTGCGGCGCGCCGTCGTCGCCGGTGCCCTCGCTCTCGGCGCGGTCACTGTTTCGGCGGGTCCCGCCCTCGCGGAACCGATCACCATTCCCGGCGTCGGCTCGTTCGAGCTGCCGGCGGGTGTGACCCTCCCGCCGGAGGTCACCAACCTCGTCCCGCCGGCCCCGCAGGGTGCCGCGCCGGCGCCGGCCGCGCCCTTCAGCGCGCCGGTCACCTCGGTCGCACAGCGCGCCGTGGACGCCGCTCACACCAAGCTCGGCGCCCCGTACGTCTACGGCGCCGCCGGCCCGGACGCCTTCGACTGCTCCGGCCTGGTGCAGTGGGCCTACAAGCAGGCCGGCCTGAACCTGCCGCGCACCAGCTACGAGCAGGCCTCCGCCGGTCGCGCCGTGGACATTTCGGCGCTGCAGCCCGGCGACGTCGTGTCCTTCTACGGCGGCAGCCACTCCGGCATCTACATCGGCAACGGCAACGTCATCCACGCGTCGACCTCGGGCCAGCCCGTGAAGGTCGCCCCGGTGAACTCGATGCCGGTCGACGGGGCCCGTCGCTACTGAGCGACGACTCGACGACTGCCACGCAGTGGCGCAGCGGGGGCGGACCGGTCGATGCCGGTCCGCCCCCGCCGGTTTTCCGGGATTCGCCTACCCGGCGCTGCGTGACCTACCGGTGGGTAGACACGAACCAATGCCCTTCCGTAACCTGATCGAGATTTTTCGGGTAACGGGTGCGCAACGTCGAACGAAAGGACCTGGTCCCGTGGTGGTGGACAGGACGAAACGGTCGCTTCGGGCGCTGGTGGCAATCGGAGTGCTGCTGACGCTGGCGTTCGCGGCCGCCCCGGCCGGAGCCGACCCGGTGGGGGAGAGCCCCACCGTCGCCCTGGAGCGGCTCGCCGAGCTGTCGCGCAAGTCCGAGCAGACCACCGAGGCGCTGCACAACGCCGGAATCGATCTCGACGCGAAGGTCGACGCCCAGCGCGCCGCCGACGCGGAGCTGGCCCGCGACCGCGAGGCGCTGGCCGCCGCGGAAGCAGAACTCGCGGTCTTCCGCCCGACCGTGGACAAGCTCGCCGTCGCCAATTACCGCGGTGCCCGCACCAACCGGCTGTTCGCCCTGATGGTCAGCGACTCACCCCAGCAGCTGCTCGACCAGATGTCGGCGCTCGACCTCATCGCCCAGGAGACCGCCGACCAGGTCGCGGGATTCCGCACCGCGTCGTCGGCCGCCGCGGAGGCGGCGCTGGCGTCCCAGCGCTCGGTCGACGAGGCGCGTGCCGCCGCCGAGCAGGCGCAAGTCGTGCGCGACGATCTGCAGCGGCAGCAGAGCGAGCTCGAGGCCCAGATCGACGAGGTGCTCGCCGCCTTCGCCGAGCTGAGCGCCGAGGAGAAGGCCACGCTGGCCGGCGCGCCGTTCCCGCCGGGATTCGACGCCGAGAAGATCCTGTCGGGCCTCGCCCCCGGTAGCGGCAGCGGTGCCCTGCAGGCCGGCATGACCAGGATCGGCAGCCCGTACAGCTGGGGCGCCACCGGCCCCTCCGCGTTCGACTGCTCCGGCCTCGTGGTGTGGGCCTACAAACAGATCGGCAAGAACCTGCCGCGCTCGAGCCAGGCCCAGGCCCAGGGCGGCACCCCCGTCCCGCGCGACCAGCTCCAGCCCGGCGACGTCGTGACCTTCTACGACGACGCCTCGCACGTGGGGCTGTACGCGGGCAACGGCAACGTCCTGCACGCCTCCACGTACGGCGTGCCCGTCAAGGTCGCCCCGATGGACAGGATGCCGTTCCACAACGCCCGCCGGTACTGACGCCCGTCGTGCCGCCACCCCCACGGCGCCGGTGTGAGCGCGACCTACACTGGCCGCCGTGCCCGCGCCTGATTCGTCCCGCCGTCCCCCCGGCAGCCGCCGGTGGGAGCGACTCGGCGTGGCCGGGCTGATCGTCGCGGTCGTGGCCGTCGGCCTCACGCTCGCGTTCACGCCCGACGACGAGCCGGCCGAACCGGCGTCGCGCACGGCCGTGCAGGGGCTGCTCGACACCTGGTCCCGGGCCGTTCGCTCCGCCGACCGGGCGGCGTTGGCGGCCCTCGTGGACCCGCAGGCCCGCCCGGGGTTGCTCGACGCGGAGGTGCGGCGCGCCGAGGCCCTCGCCGCGTTGCCGCTGGCGGACTTCGGTTACGAGCTCGGCCAGGACCCCGGGACCGACGTGACCGACGACGTCGGGGCCCGCCTCGGCGCCGACGAGGCCCGCGCCCACACCGTCCTGCTGCGCTACGCCGTCGAGGGCATCGACGACGAACCGACGCGCAAGCCCGTCACGCTGCTCCTTGCCCGCCGGGGTGAGCAGTGGCGCCTCGTCGACGACCGCCCGCTGCCGGGTGCGGAGACCGCCACCTGGCGGGGGCCGTGGGACTACGGGCCGCTGCTGGTCCGGGCCGTGGACACCGGGGCCGGGGGGCGGTCCCTCGTCGTCGGGCACCCCGAGCACTCGTCCCTCGTCTCGGACATCGCCGGCGAACTCGAGGCCGCGGTGGAGGCCGTGGACGCCGCGTGGGGAACCGAGTGGCCCCGCCGCGCCCTCGTGCTCGTCACCGCCTCGCACGACGAGTTCACCGCCCAGGTCGGCAGCCGCTACAACGGCGCGGAGATCGCCGCCGTCGCCGTGTCCGACGCTGTCGACCACGAGCGCGGCGAGACCACCGGCCAGCGCATCGTCTTCAGCCCCGCCGCCGGGCAGCGGCTGGACGCGGCGGGCCTGCGGGCGATCCTGCGCCACGAACTCACCCACGTCGCGGCCCGCACCGACACGGTCGACGGGTCGCCGCTGTGGATCCTCGAGGGCTACGCCGACTACGTGGGCTACCGCAACGCCGACGGTGCCCTCGGCGTCATCGCGCCCACCCTCGCCGCCGCCGTCGCCGAGCGTGGGGCGCCCACCGCGCTGCCTGCAGACGCCGACTTCGCCGGCGACGGTGCGCGTCTGGCGTACGAGAGCGCGTGGTCGATCGCGACGTTCGTCGCCGGGGAGTTCGGCGGCGATCGTCTCACCGCCCTGTACCGGCGGCTGGCCACCGGGCCCGTCGACGCCGCGGAACTCGACGCCGCGCTCGGCGACGTGCTCGGTGCGGATGCGGAGCAATTCGTCGCCCGATGGCAGACCTGGCTCGAGGCGCAGGTGCCGGCCCGGGTCGGCTGACCCGGCGTCCGCGCCCGCCACGGCACCGCCTACGGTGAGCGCATGCCCCGAACGCTGCTGGTCACCAACGACTTTCCGCCCCGGCCCGGGGGGATCCAGTCCTACCTGCAGGCGTTCGCGTCCCAGTTGCCCCCGGACGAACTCGTCGTGTACGCCCCGCGATGGCGCGGTGACAGCCACGTGAAGTTCGACGCCCGGCAACCCTTCGAGGTTGTCCGCCACCCCACCACCCTGATGCTGCCGACCCCCGCAGTGGCACGGCGGGCCACCCGGCTGATGAGCGACCGGGCCTGCGAGAACGTGTGGTTCGGCGCCGCGGCGCCGCTCGCCCTGCTCGCGCCCGTGCTGCGCCGCGCCGGTGCCCGCCGGGTCCTGGCCAGCACCCACGGGCACGAGGTGGGCTGGTCGATGGTGCCCGCCGGACGGCAGGCGCTGCGCCGCATCGGTGACCACACCGACGCCGTCACGTACGTCAGCCGGTACACCCGTGGTCGATTCGCCTCGGCGTTCGGGCCCGGCGCGGGGCTCGAGCATCTGCCCTCCGGCGTGGACACCGAGGTGTTCCGGCCGGACCCCGCCGCTCGCGCGGAACTGCGCGCCCGGTACGGGCTGGGCGACCGGCCCACCGTGCTGTGCCTGTCCCGGCTCGTGCCCCGCAAGGGCCAGGACATGCTCATCCGTGCGCTGCCGGAGGTCCGCCGTCGCATCGACGGGGCGGTGCTCGTGATCGTCGGCGGCGGCCCGTACCAGGACCGCCTCCGGGACTTGGTCCGCGCGGTCGGGGTCGACGACCACGTCGTGATCACCGGCGGGGTGCCGGCTGCCGAACTCCCCGCCCACCACACCATCGCGGACGTGTTCGCGATGCCGTGCCGTACGCGCGGCGCCGGCCTCGACGTCGAGGGTCTCGGGATCGTCTACCTCGAGGCGTCCGCCACCGGGGTGCCCGTGGTGGCGGGCCGGTCCGGCGGTGCGCCGGAGACCGTACGCGCAGGGGAGACCGGGGTCGTCGTCGACGGCACGTCGGTCGCGGCGGTCGCGGGCGCCGTCGCCGACGTCCTCGCCGACCGCGACCGGGCGGCGGCGATGGGCGCGGCGGGCCGCGCCTGGGTCGGCGCCGAATGGCGGTGGGACGTGCTCGGTGCGAAACTGCGGCGCCTGCTGGCCTGACGCCCCGACCGGCCCGCGCGCCCGACCGACCCGGCCCCCTGGACGAGCCGGAACCGGCGGTGTGTGAAGCTTTCCCCGTGAGCAGCATTCAGGTGGCCGATCAGACCTTCGTCGCCGCGTCGCCGCGGCGGATCGCGGCCGAGATCGCCGAGCCCCGCCGCTGGCGTGCGTGGTGGCCCGACCTGGCTCTGACGGTCCGCGAGGACCGGGCCGACAAGGGCATCCGGTGGTCGGTCGCCGGCGCGCTGAACGGCACGATGGAGGTCTGGCTCGAGCCGATGCTCGACGGCGCGATCGTGCACTACTTCCTGCACTGCGAACCGACCGGGGTGCCGCCGGAGCGGGTGGGCGGACTCGACCTCGCCACGATGAACCACCGGCGTCGCGTCGCCGGCAAGGCCATGACCTTCGACGTCAAACGGCGACTGGACGCGGGCCGCGCCGCCGGCGAACCGCCCCAGGACGGAAATCCCTGATCCGACGGCCGAGCACCTGCAGGCGACGAGCCCTCCCCGGAACTACTACGGTGTGATAGACAACGGTTCCCGCGTGTGCCGACCGGTGGGACGGACGGCGGGGACAGAGGGAAAGGAAGCGTTGGTCGCATGGCCGAGAAGACCAAGAGGTCGATCACCATCGATGCTCCGTCCGATCGGGTGATGGCCGTGATCGCCGACTTCGACGCGTACCCCGCCTGGGTTTCGGCGGCGAAGTCCGTGGAAGTGCTCGCCGTCGAGTCCGGAGGACGCGCGGAGCGGGTCCGGTTCGTGCTCGACGCAGGGGTGGTGCGCGACACTTACGAGCTGGTCTACCAGTGGGCCCCGGACGGCCGATCGGTCAGCTGGGAGCTCGTCGCGGGCGAGATCCAGAAGGCCCAGTTCGGCTCCTACATCCTGACCGAAGCGCCGGAGGGCGGCACCACCGTGTACTACGAGCTGACGGTGGACCTGACCATCCCGATGATCGGCCTGTTCAAACGAAAGGCCGAGAAGGTGATCACCGACACCGCGCTGAAGGAACTCAAGAAGCGGGTGGAAGGCTGAGCGGGCACGCCGGGCGGCCCGGCCCCGCCGCCGTGCAGCTCTTCGTCGGCAAGGGGGGCACCGGCAAGACGACCCTCGCGGCGGCGACCGCCCTCGCGGCGGCTCGTTCCGGGGTTCGCACCCTCGTGGTCTCCCTCGATCAGGCGCACTCGCTGACGGATGTGTTCGCCGTCGACCCGGCGACGCCGGGATCCGTCGATGCGCGCATCGTCCCGGTCACCGACGGCCTCGACGCGCTGGAGATCGATTCGCTCGCCCTGCTCGAGCAGCGCTTCGCGCTCCTGGCCGCGCTCGCCGCCGCCGGCGGCGCCCACGAGCACGGCGACCGGTTCGGCATCCCGGCACCCGAGGAAGTCACCGGGCTGCCCGGCGTGCAGGAGATCCTCGCCCTCGGCGAGGTGGCCCGCCTGGCCGACACGGGACGCTGGGACGCGGTGATCGTCGACCTCCCCGCGTCCGCGGACGCCTTCCGCACGCTCGCCGCGCCGGCGACGGTGTCGGAGTACATCGAGCGGATCTGGCCCCGGCACAGCCGCATCGTCGCGGCGACGGGTGCCGACCCGCGTCTGGCCCTGGTCGTGGCGCTCGTCGACCGCGTCGTCGACCACACCGCGACCGTGCGGGACCTGCTCGCCGACCACTCCCGCACCTCGGTCCACCTCGTCGCCACCGCCGATCGACTCGGCGTCGCCGAGGCGCGGCGGCTGCGGTCCTGGACGGCCCTGTCCGGTCTGCGGCTGGCGCGCGTGCTCGTCAATCGGACCGTCCCGGACTTCCCGGCGGACGAGGCCGGGCCCGCCGCGACCTGGCTCGCCGAGCAGCGCGGGGGGCAGCGCCGGATCGTGGCGGAGATCGCGACGATTCTCGGCGCCGTCGCCGTGGTCGAGTGCGAGCAGCGATGCACCGAACCGGTAGGGTTGGCCTCTCTGGCGGCGCTTGCGGAGTCGCTGTACCCGGACGGCGTGGCGCCGCATACGCCGGAGGATTCCGGCGTGGAGCCGGTGCGGGTACAGCGCGAATCGGGGACAGGGGTGGATGCGGTGTACACGATGCGGATGCATCTGCCGCTGGCGGACGCGGCATCGCTGACACTCGGCCGGGTGGACGACGACCTGGTGATCGGCGCCGACGGGATGCGTCGCCGGGTGAGGCTCGCGTCCGGTCTGCGGCGCTGCACCGTCTCCGGCGCCGAGTTCGAGGGATCCGACCTGCTGGTGCGGTTCCGTCCCGATCCCGCGGTGTGGCCGCAGTGAGCGCCGATCACGACGTCCTCGTCGCCGAACTGCGGGCGCTGGCCGACGCCGTCCTCGACCGGCTCGAGCAGACGGTGCAGCGATTCGCCGAACCCGCACCGCCCACCCGGCCCGCGCCCGGCCCGACGACCGGGGACGCGGCCGCCGCGCCCGCCTCGGCGCCGAGCGGATGCAGCTGGTGCCCGCTGTGCGCCGTCGCGGCCGCGGTGCGGGGCGAGCCACATGAGCTCCTCACCCGCCTCGCCACCCAGATCGCGGCCCTGATCGCCCTGCTGCGGGACCTGCTCGCCCGGTACCTTCCGCCCCCAGGGGCCGGCCCCGACGGGCCGGATCCGCAGACCCCGCCCCCGGCTCCCGGCCGCAGCGGTGCGTTCGTGCCGATCTCGGTCACGATCCGGCGCTGATCGGGTCCACACCGTGAGCATGGATCGACTCACGATCGGAATCGACGTGGGCGGCACCAGCATTCGCGCGGCCGTCGTCGACGGCACCGGATCCGTCGTCGACACCGTCCGGTCGCCGACCCCGCACTCGGGCCGCGCCCTCGAGGATGCCCTCGACCGCACCGTCGCCCGCCTGGCGGGACGCAACGAGGTCACCGCCGTCGGGCTCGCCGTCGCCGGATTCCTCACCGCCGACCGTCGCGTCGTCCGTTTCGCCCCGCACCTGCCGTGGGCGGACGTGCCCGTGGCCGAGCGGATGAGCGCGCGGATCGGCCTGCCGGTGATCCTCGAGCACGACGCCAACGCCGCGGCGTGGGCCGAGTACCGGTTCGGTGCGGCCGCCGGTGTCCGCACGACCGTGCTGGTGGCCGTCGGCACCGGCATCGGCGCCGCCCTGCTCCTGGACGGTGTGCCGTTCCGGGGCGCGCACGGCATCGCCCCCGAACTCGGGCACCTGCAGGTGGTTCCCGACGGGCGGCCCTGCGCGTGCGGGAAGCGGGGCTGCTGGGAGCGGTACTGCAGCGGCACCGCGCTGGTCGACACGGCGATCGAATTGCTCGCGGCAGACCCGGACCGGTCCTCCCCGCTCACCCGTGACGTCGCGGCGGATCCCGGGGCGCTGACCGGACGACGGATCGCCGGGGCCGCGCAGGACGGCGACCCGCTCGCCGTCGCGGCGATGGCCGAGTTCGCCCGTTGGCTCGGGCTGGGCCTGGCGATGGTCGCCGACCTCTACGACCCGGACCTGGTCGTCATCGCGGGTGGGGTGTCGGGGTCGGCGTCTCTGTTCCTCGACGACGCCCGCGGTCACTACGCGGCGGCCCTGACCGGGCGTGGTCACCGGCCGCTCGCCGGGGTCCGCGCCGCGCACCTCGGCGACGCCGCCGGCCTGGTGGGCGCGGCCGACCTCGCCCGCGAATCGTCCCGGTCCGGACGAAACGGACCAGGCGGCTGAGATGATCGTCACGTCCATCGCTGTGAGGCGGGACCGCGGCGTGCCACGGTGTGCACGGCGACACCCCGCCGTCGTAGAGTCGACCGGCAGGCACGATCTGCCTGCGCGTTTCGGAGACGGGGAAGGACGCCATGTGGTATTGGCTTTTCAAGTACGTCCTGCTGGGGCCGCTGCTCTGGCTCATGGGGCGGCCGAAAATCGAAGGGGCGGAGCACATCCCGACCGACGGCCCCGCGATCCTCGCCAGTAATCACAAAGCCGTCCTCGACTCCTTCTTCCTTCCCCTGGTGGTACCGCGGCGCATCACCTTCCTCGCCAAGAGCGAGTACTTCACCGGCCCCGGGCTCAAGGGCCGGTTCCAGCGCTGGTTCTTCTCCGCGGTCGGGCAGGTCCCGATCGACCGCACCGGCGCCGACGCCGCGCAGGACGCCCTCAACGCCGGCGTCCGCGTCCTCTCCCAGGGCAAGCTGCTCGGCATCTACCCGGAGGGCACCCGGTCGCCGGACGGCCGCCTCTACAAGGGCAAGACCGGTATCGCCCGGCTGGCCCTGCAGACCGGCGTGAAGGTCATCCCGGTGGCGATGATCGGCACCGACGAGATGAACCCCATCGGGTCGAAGATGTGGAAGCCGGCCAAGGTGACGGTCCGGATCGGGGAACCGATCGACTTCTCCCGCTTCGAGGGCATGGGCGGCAACCGTTTCGTCGAGCGCACCGTCACCGACGAGGTGATGTACGCGCTGATGCGCCTGTCGGGCCAGCAATACGTCGACATCTACGCGGCCTCCCTGAAGAACCGGCCCGCCGAACAGGATGCGGCCGCCACGGCCGCCGACGCTGATCGCCTGCCCGACACGCAGGCCGGCTGACGCCGGATACCGGCGACACCCGCCCGGCCGCGGCCGGGCATAATGTGCGCACGTGCGTTACTTCTACGACTGCGAGTTCATCGAGGATGGTCGCACCATCGAGCTCGTGTCGATCGGTGTCGCCTGCGAGGACGGGCGCGAATTCTATGCGGTGTCGACGGAGTTCGACCCCGAGCGGGCCGGGCCCTGGGTGCGGCGGCACGTGCTGCCGAAGCTGCCGCCCCCGGCGCATCCCGCCTGGAAGTCGCGGACCCGCATCCGCGACGACCTGATGTCCTTCCTGATCCCGCGGCCGGGCATCCAGCCCGAGCTGTGGGCCTGGCTCGGGGCCTACGACCACGTCGCGCTCGTCCAGCTCTGGGGAACCATGCCGGAACTGCCCGACGCGCTGCCCAAATTCACCCGCGAGCTGCGCCAGCACTGGGAGCAGCACGGCAAGCCCCCCCTGCCGCCGGTGCCGGACGACAACCACGACGCCCTCGCCGATGCCCGCCACAACCTCGCCAAGTTCGAGGCGATCGAGGCCGCGCGGCTGTACCGCTGAACCGGGTGCCGCGGCCGCCGGGCGGGCCGGCGGGACGGGGTGTGGCATCGACCCACCCGGGGGTGCGTGTCCCTCGTCGCGCCGGGGCCATATCCTGGTGGTGTGAACTGGACTGTCGATGTGCCGATCGACCGCTTGCCGACCCTTCCGCCGCTCCCCGCCGAGCTGCGCGAAAGGCTGGACGCGGCCCTGGCCAAGCCCGCCCTGCAGCAGCCGAGCTGGCCCGAGGACCAGGCGTCGGCGATGCGTACCGTGCTCGAGAGCGTGCCGCCGATCACCGTGGCCCGCGAGGTCGAGGACCTACAGAACCACCTCGCCGCGGTCGCGCGGGGTGAGGCCTTCCTGCTCCAGGGCGGTGACTGCGCCGAGACCTTCGCCGACAACACCGAGCCGCACATCAAGGCCAACATCCGCACGCTGCTGCAGATGGCCGTCGTGCTGACCTACGGCGCGTCGCTGCCGGTCGTGAAGGTCGCGCGGATCGCCGGACAGTACGCCAAGCCGCGGTCGTCGGACATCGACGCGCTCGGGCTGCAGTCGTACCGGGGCGACATGATCAACTCGCTGGTCGCCGATTCCGCCGTGCGTGCGCACGACCCGTCCCGGCTGATCCGCGCCTACGCCAACGCCAGCGCCGCGATGAACCTGGTCCGGGCCATCACCGCCGCCGGCGAGGCGGACCTGCACCGGGTGCACGACTGGAACCGGGAGTTCGTCGCATCCTCCCCGGCCGGCGCGCGGTACGAGGCCCTCGCCTCCGAGATCGACCGCGGCCTGCGCTTCATGGACGCGTGCGGCGTCGTCGATCCCAACCTGAAGGCCGCCACCATCTACGCCAGCCACGAGGCGCTGGTCCTCGACTACGAGCGGGCCATGCTCCGGCTCGACAACACCGACGGGCACCCCCGGCTCTACGACCTGTCGGCGCACTTCCTGTGGATCGGTGACCGCACCCGCCAGCTCGACGGCGCCCACATCGCCTTCGCCGAGCTGCTGGCCAACCCGATCGGCCTGAAGATCGGCCCCAGCACCACACCCGAGATGGCGGCCGAGTACGTCGAGCGGCTCGATCCCACCAACAAGCCGGGCCGGCTGACCCTCATCTCCCGGATGGGGCACGCGAAGGTGCGCGATCTGCTGCCCCCGATCATAGCCAAGGTGCAGGCGACCGGTCACCAGGTCATCTGGCAGTGCGACCCGATGCACGGCAATACCCACGAGGCGTCCACGGGGTACAAGACCCGGCACTTCGACCGGATCGTGGACGAGGTGCAGGGCTTCTTCGAGGTGCACAACGCCCTGGGCACCCATCCCGGCGGCATCCACATCGAACTCACCGGTGAGAACGTCACCGAATGCCTCGGCGGCGCACAGGACATCTCCGACATCGACCTGCACGGCCGTTACGAGACCGCGTGCGACCCGCGCCTGAACACCCAGCAGTCGCTCGAGCTGGCGTTCCTGGTCGCGGAGATGCTCCGCGGCTGACCCTCCGCGGAGCGGCCGGGTCCCGGGGCCTTCCGGGTCGTCAGGGGCCTCAGGGCAGTGCGGTGAGAGTCACCGTGCCGCCCGGCTCGACCCGGTCGCCCGCGCCCGGGCTCTGACCGATCACCACCGAACGGTCGGAGCCCGCGAACTGGCGCACCTCCACGTCCAGCCCCAGCCGGCCGAGCTCGTCGCGTGCCGCGGCGACCGTGCGGCCCAGCAGCGAGGGCACCTTCACCGCGTTCGACACCAGCAGCGTGACGCTGCCGCCGGCGTTGACCCGGTT
Organism: Rhodococcus sp. M8; assembly: GCF_015654185.1. Taxonomy (NCBI): domain Bacteria; kingdom Bacillati; phylum Actinomycetota; class Actinomycetes; order Mycobacteriales; family Nocardiaceae; genus Rhodococcus; species Rhodococcus sp. M8. The sequence goes on along the minus strand of NZ_CP064065.1, from coordinate 1,167,911 downwards.
CCCGACCGCCGGGTCGGTGCCCGCCACCCGTCCCGCGTCGACCTCCGCGTCGAACACCTCCCGCGTCTCGCGCACCGTGAGGCCGACCGTGTCCAGGGCCCGCCGGGCCTCGTCGACCGTGCGGCCCGCGACGTCGGGCACATCCACCGGCGGTGATCCCTTGCTGACGATCACCTTGACTTCCGCTCCCACCGGCAGGACCGTGCCGGGCGCCGGATCGAGGGCCGCGACCCCGCCCTCCTCGACGGCCGTGCTGTAGGCGGTGCCGCCGTCCACGGGGACGAGGGTCCGGTTGCGCAGTTCCTGCTCCACCACGTCGCGGTCGCCGCCCCCGACGATGGTGGGCACGGTCGGCCGGCCCAGCGAGACGAGCAGCACCACCTCGTCACCCCGGGCGACCCGGCTGCCCGCCTCCGGGTCGGTACCGAGCACGGTGTCGACCGAGGCGTCGTCGGAGTACTCGCCCTGCACCTCGGGAGTCACCTCGGCCGCCTGCAGCGCCGCGAGCGCGGTGTCCCGATCGGCGCCGAGCACGCTGGGCACGGTGGTCATCCGTCCGGACCCGAGCCACCATCCGCCGAAACCGACGGCCAGGGCCAGCACCAGGATCGCCAGCAGCCACAGCAGCGTCGTCCGCCGGTTACGTCGGCGCTCGGCGGCGAAATCGGCGACCGGGACCCGGGCAGGCTCGGCCTGCGGCCCCGACAACTCGGCACGCGGGTGCTGCTGGGTCACGACCTTCGTGTGCTGCGGGCCCACGGGGGCGAGCTGGGCCGCCGGTCCGGGCGGCATCGCGGGCGGGGGCAGCGGCCGCGAGGGTGGGGCCGCGGCGCGCACCGCCACCGTCGGCGGCGCCGGATCCACCGCGGCCGTCGCCGGTTCCGCGACGGCCGAAAGATGCTGCGCGGACCGTCGCGGTGCAGGCACCCGGTAGCGGGGCAGCGCCAGGACGTCGCAGACCTCGCTCAGCGCAGCGGCCATCGCCGCGGCGTCCGGGAACCGCTCACCCGGCTCCCGCTCGGTGGCGTGCCGGACCAGTTCGTCGAACTGCTCCGGGACCCCGTCGATGAGGGAACCGGGGTCCGGGACATCCCTGTCGACCCGCTGATAGGCCACCGAGAGCGACGTGTCGCCGGTGAACGGGGTGCGCCCGGTAAGCATCTCGAACAGCAGGATCCCGGTCGCATACACGTCGCTGCGTGCGTCGGCGGTGCCCGTGGTCACCTGCTCCGGCGACAGATAGGCGGCGGTACCCAGGATGACGCTGCGCGACGTCGTCGTCGCCGCGGCGACCGCGCGCACGAGCCCGAAGTCGGCGATCTTCACCTCCCCGGCGTCGGAGATCAGCACATTCTCCGGCTTGACGTCGCGGTGCACCAGGCCGGCGCGGTGCGCCACCGCCAGCGCCCCCAGCACCGGCGCCGCGACGGCGGCCGCCGCGTGTGGTGGCATCGGGCCCCGTTCGCGCAACAGTTCGCGCAGCGTGCCGCCCTCGACGAGTTCCATCACCAGGAAGACATGGTCCCCGTCCTGCCCCTGGTCGTACACCGCCACCAGACCCGGATGGGTCAACCGGGCCACCGACCGCGCCTCGAACTCGAACCGCGCAAGGAACTGAGGATCGGCCGCGAACTGCGGATCCATGACCTTCACGGCTACCGGACGGTCGAGCCGCAGGTCCGTGCCGCGGTACACGGTGGACATGCCGCCACGGGCGATCGGTGCCTCGATGCGGTAGCGCCGTTCGAGCACCGTACCGATCAGGCGGTCGCCTCCAGAGCTCACCCGGTGTACCCCCGTGTTCATGCCGTCGATTCCTGCGTAGGTGCGGCGTGCGACGGGTCGGGCCGTCGGGTTCGCCTCTGTCGATCGTAGCCAGCGCACGAACCACCCGGTTACACGTGCGCGGCTCGCCGCGGTGACACTGCGCGGCTCGCCGCGGTGACACTGCGCGGCTCGCCGCGGTAACTCTGCGCGGCTTGCCGCGGTAACTCTGCGCGGCTTGCCGCGGTGATCACCCGACGGCCCGTCGTGGCAGCCGCCGCGAACCCGATAACGTTAGCGGCGTGAGTGCTATCCCTTACAGCGAAGACGTCCTCGACCGCTCCGTACCCGTGCTGCAACTGGTCGACGTGGCGAAGCAGCTCGGCCTGGTGATCACCCGGGTCCACCAGCTGCTGCGCGACCGCCAGCTGCTGGCGATCAAGCGGGACGGCGTGCTGGCCGTGCCGGCGGCGTTCTTCGACGACGACGGTCGGATCCTCACTGGGATCCCCGGTCTCATCGCGGTGCTGCACGACGGGGGATTCCGGGACGACGAGATCCTGAACTGGATGTTCCGGGAGGACGACACGCTCGCGGGCGGCTCCCCGGCGGCGGCGATGCACACCCACGCGAGGCGGGAGGTCATGCGCCGGGCGCAGGCGCTCGGTTTCTGACTCCGGCGGCTCAGCGCAGGCGGGCCAGCTGTGTCAGCGCGACCCGCGCACGGCGCCGCGTGGGGACCACGGCGCGCACGTCGAGGACGCGGTACCCGCTGCGCTCGACCTCGTCGAGGATTCCTCCGTACAGCTCGAAGGCGGTGCGGATGCCGGGCCGGATCCGGTCCGGCAGCAGCGCCAGACCGGGCTCGGCGCGGCGGTACTCCGCGCGCGTCAGCGCCACGAAGTGGGCCAGGGCCCGGCGCACCCGCGGATCCGGGCTCCCGCCGGTGCGTCGGCCGTGCTCGAGCAGCGCGACGTCCACCCCGAACGCGGCCCAGGTGTCGGCCGGCAGGTAGGTGCGCCCCCGGTCGAGGTCCTCACCCACGTCGCGGATGAAGTTCGTGAGCTGGAAGGCTTCCCCGAGCGCCGCGGCGTAGGGTGCGGCGGCGTCGATGTCGGCCACGTCGAACACCGGCAGCAACTGCAGCCCGATGACCGCCGCGGAGCCGTACATGTACTCCCGCAGTTGCGGCATGTCGTCGTAGCGGGCCCGGAACTCGGGGGTGCCGGGAATGTCCATCCGCATCGACCGGACGAACGCCTCGAAGTAGTCCAGCGGCAGGTCGTAGCGCCGGATCGTCTCGGCCAGCGCCCCGACCACCAACCCGGTGGCGTCCGCCGGTCCGGGATCACCGGCGAGCGCGGCGTGCAGCCGGCGCTCCGTCGCGGTCACCTGCAGCGCCGCGCCGGCCGGGTCGTCGACCGCGGTCACGTCGACGATGTCGTCGACGAGGCGGGCGAACCCGTAGAGGGCGTGGACCGCCGACCGTCGCGGGCGGGGCAGGAGGCGGGTGGCGAGGTAGTACGTCCGGCCGTGCGTGGCCGCCAGCTCCTCGCAGTAACGGAATCCCGCGTCGGTCTCGGTCACGGTCACCTCGGATCCGGGGAGACGGCGGTGATCGGCGGCTCGCGCCGCTCGCGCAGCCGCAGCGGGTCGACGGTGCGCAGCGACACGGCGGCGATCACCGAGACGACGATCGCCAGGATCACATGGGCAAGGTTGTACATGCCGATCGAGCCGTCGGGATTGAAGATCAACATCAGCCAGCTGGACAAGCCTACGAGCACTGCCAACGTGGTCGTCGACAGGGCGAAGCCCGCGGCCACCGCGAGCGGCCACGAGTAGTACCACGGCAGGGCGGCCGGCGAGAGCACCGTGATCGCGGTCAGCGTGATCACGATCCCGAGCACGGCGTCGCGCTCGGTGTGCCGGAACCGCCACCACGTCACCACCATGATCACCACCAGGGCCACGGCGCAGAGCATGCGGGTGACGTCGAGGATGGACCCCAGCTGCCAGGGCGTGAACCACGTGACCGCGTGCGCCATGATCGTCGGCAGCGACAGCCAGTTGATGATCTTCGAGGAGCCGGACAGGGCCGTCAGCCAGCCGATACCGACGCCTGCGAGCGCCGAGGCCGCTCCGAACACGGCCGCGAACACCAGCAGCCCCGCGCCTGCGGTCTTCACGAACAGCACGATCGGAGCGGCCGGTTCGCGGCCCTGCGCCCGGGCGCGGTCACGTTCGTGCAGGATCCAGATCCACACCAGGAACGGCAGGGCGATGCCCGCCGACGCCTTGACGGCCGCACCGACGGACACGAGTGCGATGCCGCCGACGTGCCGGCCCTCCAGCACGAGCACGATGCCGGCGATCATGAAGCCGACCATCAGCATCTCGTTGTGGACGCCGCCGATGAGATGAATCAGGATCAGTGGGTTGAGCACTGCCAGCCAGAGGGCGATGCGGGGGTTGCCGCCGAGCCGGCGCGCCAGCTTCGGCACCGCCCACGCGGTGAGCACCAGGCCCGGCAGCATCGTCAGCCGCAGCAACCAGGTGCCGGTGACGACGTCGTCCCCCGTCAGCGACGTGATGCCGGCACCGAGCAGCAGATGCACCGGACCGTACGGGGTGGTGGTCGTCTTCCACACGTTGCTCACGTTGTCCAGCAGGACGCCCGGGTTGACAACCGGACCGTCGAGGTAGGGGTCGAAGCCGTCGCGGAGCATCGCCCCCTGGGCGAGATAGGAGTAGGCGTCGCGGCTGAACATCGGCGAGGCCACCAGCAGCGGCGCCACCCACATGGGCAGCACCGTCCACAGCTCGCGCAGCGTCACGTGCCCGGCGAGGGTGCTCCGGCCCAGCCGCACCCAGGCGGCGATCATCAACAGGACGCCGGCCCAGATCAGGATCGTCGAGAGCAGCAGGCCGTGCCCGAACCGCAACCAGGACAGGTACAGGTCCTCGAGCAGCGGGTCCTCCCGCCGGACGCTACCCGCACCGAAGCCACCGAACGTGACGAATGCGGCGCCGAGCGCACCCAGCAGGCCGGCGTTGCCGGCCGGGCTTCGCAGGAAGTCGCCGGGTCTGCTCCGCACGGGCGGCGAGGCGGGCGGCTGCGATTCCGACGGAGGCTGCGGTTCCGACGGATGCTGCGGTGCAGCGTCGGAAGGGGCAGGGGACGACATGGTTGCGAGTTCCTCCCCCGGGAAGTCGTGGACGGTGCGGGGCCCGGGCGCGGCGCGGGCGGACAGGTGAACGAGGTGACAGTTTAGTTCAGCCGCGGCCGCCGGCGGTCCACCGCTCACCGCGCGGCGCGGACGCCGAGCCGCTCGGCGGCGAGCCGGCCCGACAGCACGACCGTCGGCACGCCCACGCCCGGCACGGTTCCGGATCCCGCGAGCACGACGTTGGGGTGGCGCGGATCCAGGTTCCGTCGCCGGAAGGGTCCGGTCTGCCGGAAGACGTGTGCCCCGGAGAACGGGCTGCCCGCAAGCATGCCCCTGGCCTGCCAAGTGGCCGGGGTGTCGATGTGGTCGATGCGGAACTCGTCGGCGACGGCGCCGTATCCACGCCGGCCGAGGACGGTGAGGAGCTCTGCCGCGTAGGGGTCGGCCAGAGCGGACCAGTCGTACGGGGCGCTGTCCAGATTGGGGCAGGGCGCGAGCACCGACAGCGGCTCGTGCGGCACGCCGTCGCGGAGGAACCTCTGACCCGGGTCGCTCAGCGCCGGCCGGGTGATCAGCAGCGAGGGGTCGCTCATCAGCCGGCCGCGGCCCCGGCCCGCGCTGATCTCGGCGAACGTCTCCTCCCACGACGCACCGAAGTCGATGGTGTGGTGGTGCGTGGCGGGCCACTGCGCGGCGACGGCGGACGGCACGCTTCCGTGCAGCACCACGGCCGACGGCGACGCGAGCACGCGTCGTCGCCGGCGTGGGGGCAGCAGCGTGTCCACGACGGGAAGATCCGGGCTCAGCACCACGGCGTCGCACGGGACGCGTTCGCCTGAGGCGGTGCGGACGGCGGTGGCCGTCCGGCCGTCGAAGTCGAGGCCCGTGACCTCGGTGCCGAGGCGCAGGTCGCCGCCGGCGGCGACGATCGCGTCGGCCATGGCGCGGGCCAGCACCCGCATGCCGCCCTCCACCGCGTACACACCGAGGGAGGTGTCCATGTGGGCGATGGCGCCGTACACCGCCAGGGCCCGCGCGGGCGCGACGCCCGCGTACAGCGCCTGGAAGGTGAACACCCGGCGCAGCCGCGGGTCGGTGATCCGGCGGTTCACCTGCGCCCCGAGCCGGCCGAACCCGCCCAGGCGGAGCAACGTCGCCAGGTCGCGCGCCGCCGCGGGGGAGGCGACCAGGTCGAGGGGGGAGTCGAAGTTCGCGGCCATGAACCGGTCGAATTCGGCGTCGAAGATCTCGGCGAGCCAGGAGCGCAGCCGCAGGTAGCGCTGCGCTTCCTCGGCGCCGCACACCCGGGTGACCTCGGCGACCATCGCGTCCGGATCGGTGTGCACGTCCAGGGTCGTGCCGTCGGCGAACCGGGCGTGGTACGCGGGGGCGAGCCGTCGCAGCCGCACCGCCGGGGTGACGGACTCGAAGTCCGCGCCGACCGCCGCCAGGGCGTCCGCGATGAGCTCCGGCATGGTGAGCACCGTGGCCCCGTTGTCGATCTCGTATCCGGGCCCGGCGTGCACACCCACCCGCCCGCCGACGGTCGCCTCGCGCTCGAGGACGGTCACCTTGCGGCCCGCACCGAGCAGGTACAGCGCGGTCGAGAGCCCGGCCAGTCCGGCCCCGACGACGACGACCCGCTCCGCGCCGGTCACGGTGCGCATCACGCGGCCCGCCGCGTCGCGTGGAGCGCCGCCGCCCGCAGGCGGGCTTTGCCCTCGTCCGTCGCACCCGAGGCGTCGAGGGTCGCCAGCGCGGTGTCGGTGAGCGCGGCGATGCGGCGTTCCACCCGCTCCACGGCCCCGAGCTCGGTGATGACCGTCCGCAGCCTCTCCACGTCCGCGTCGGACAGGTCCGAGCCGATACTCTCGCGCAGCAACCGCGCGGCGCCGGGGTCACGGGCGTCGGCGGATTCCAGGGCCAGCGCATACAGCACCGTTCGCTTGCCCGAGCGCAGGTCGTCGCCGGACGGCTTGCCGGTGACCTCCGGATCCCCGAACACCCCGAGCAGATCGTCGCGAAGCTGGAAGGCGAGCCCGATGTCGGTGCCGAATTCCCGGTAGGCGGTGATCAGCGCGTCGTCGGCCCCGGCGAGGGCCGCGCCGAGGTGCAGCGGCCGTTCGATCGTGTACGCGGCGGTCTTGTACCGGTTGACCCGCATCGCCGCGGGGACGGACTCGTCGGCCGACACCTCTCCGGCGATGTCGAGGAACTGCCCGCCGAGGACCTCCGTGCGCATCGCCGACCACACCGGTGCGATCCGCGCGGTCGCGGCCGGCTCCAGTCCCGCCTCCCGGACCATGTCGTCGGCCCAGGCCAGAGCGAGATCGCCGAGGAGGATGGCCACGGCGGCACCGAACTGCTCGGGCCGGCCGCGCCAGCCCGACGCGCGGTGCCGGTCGGCGAACTCGACGTGCACGGTCGGGAAGCCGCGCCGGGTGGTGGACGCGTCGATGATGTCGTCGTGCACCAGGGCGCAGGCCTGTACCAGTTCGAGTGCGGAGCAGACCCGCAGCACCGCGGGCGCGTCGAGCCCCGACGGGTCGCCGCCGGCCCCGAGCCAGCCGTTCCACGCGAACGCCGGGCGTACCCGCTTGCCGCCTCGCAGCACGAACGATTCGAGTGCCGTGACGGCCTCGGGGTAGCCGCCGCCGATCGGCTCCACGAGTTCGATCCGGGAGACGAAGAAGTCGCGCAGGGCGCCCTCGACGAGATCGGGGAACAAGGCGGCGGGCACGGGTTCGGATCCGGTGAACAGGGCGTCCTCCTGGTCGTGTGTGGACGGGCCCGTCGGGCGACGGTGGGTGCGGCCACGGATCGAGCCCGAAAGGCGCCGGGCACACCCGAGCCCACCCTATCCGGCGGTCGAGGGGCTTGCCCCGGTTCGGCCCGCTCCGACGTGCCCCTATGCTGGTCGGGTGACTTTCGATTCCGACAGCGGGCCGGACGGCGGCGGAGAATCCCGTACGCCGTCGGTGGTGGACCGACTCCGTGCGCCCCGAGGCGCACGGATCCCGTTCTCGGTGGAGTTCTCCCCGCCGCGCGACGCCGACGCGGAGGCGCGCCTGTGGCGCGCCGTGCGCGAGTTCGAGCGCCTCGGCCCGGCCTTCGTGTCGATGACGTACGGAGCGGGCGGTTCCACCCGCGACCGCACCGTCCGGGTCACCGGTCAGCTGGCGCAGGAAACCACGCTCCTGCCGGTGGCGCACCTGACCGCCGTCGGGCACAGCATCGACGAACTGCGCGCCATGGTCGGCGCATACGCCGATCGCGGCATCACCAACATCCTGGCGTTGCGCGGCGACCCGCCGGGCAACCCGCTGGGAGAATGGACCAGGCATCCGGAGGGCCTCGAGTACGCCGAGGAACTCGTTCGGCTGGTCCGCGACCTCGGTGACTTCCACGTCGGGGTGGCGTCGTTCCCCGAGGGGCACCACCGCTCCCCGGACCTCGAGCACGACACGCGGTACCTGGTCCACAAGCTGCGCGCCGGCGCCGAGTACTCGATCACCCAGATGTTCTTCGACGTCGAGGACTATCTGCGGCTGCGGGACCGGGTCGTGGCCTACGACCCGGAGCAGGGCGCCAAGCCGATCATTCCGGAGATCATGCCGATCACGTCGCTGCGTACCGCGCGGCGCAGCCTCGAACTCTCCGGGTCGAGGCTGCCGGCCGCGCTCGAGGAGCGCCTCGTCCGGGCCGCCGGGAACGGCCCGGAGGAGGATCGCGCCGCCGTGCGCGAGGTGGGCATCGACGTCGCCACCGAGATGGCCGAGCGGCTCATCGCCGAGGGTGCGCCCTGCCTGCACTTCATCACCCTGAATTTCGCCCGGGCCACCCGCGAGGTGCTGGCCCGCCTGGGCATCGCGGTGCCGACGGCGGTCTGATCGAGCGGTCAGGGCAGCGGCCTGTCCTTCCAGCCGAGCCGGCCGGCGCGGCGCGCGCGGAGCGAGTCGATCGTCAGCGCCGCGAACCCACACACCGCGAACGGATGGGTGAGTGCGGCCGCCACGTCGGACGGGCCGGGCTCACCGCCGCGTTCGGTCGCACGGGCCAGGGTCCGGGAGACGACAGCCGCGGCGGTGCCGACCACCCCCCAGCCGCGGACCGGTCCGCGGCCGAGGAGAGCCGCCGCGGGAGGCAGCACGTAGGTCGCCGCCGCGGCGACGAGCACCGCAGCGGATCCGGCGGGCGGGCCGAACGCCGACCACAGCCAGCGCGTGTACCCGGCCCGCAGCGGCGCAGCGCCCTCGTACATCCGGCAGGACGCGACGTCGCCGGCCGCAGCCACCATCGTGCGCCGGCCGGCCCGGCGCAGTGCCCGGGCGAGGTCGAGGTCCTCGGTGGGACTGGACGCGACCGCGACGTGCCCGCCGACAGCGGCATACGCCGGCGCGTCGAACACCAGGAACTGGCCGCACGAGACCGCGGTCGACGGCCGGCGCGAGCGGTGGGACACCGCGACCGGCAGCGTCGCGAACCAGGACCAGAACAGCAGCGGCTGCACGAGCTGTTCGGCGGCGGAGCCGGCCCGCTGGAAGGGCCACGGGGTGAGCAGGTCGGCCCGCCGGTCCCGCAGCAGCGTCACCGCTGCCGCCACCGCGCCCGGCTCCAACCGCACGTCCGCGTCGACGAAGACGACCACGCCGGACGGATCGGTGGCCGCGTACGCGCGGGCGCACGCCGCGGCCTTGCCCGTCCAGCCGGGCGGCGGCGGCGCGGTCGAGCGGATCACCGTGACGTGGGGATCGTCCCCGGCCGCCAGCCGGGCCGCCTCGGCGGTGCCGTCGGCCGAGTCGTCGTCGAAGATCACCACCCGTAGCCGGCGCAGACCCCGCTGGGCCCGCAGATCCGCGACGAGATCCGGCAGGCGCCGGGCCTCGTTGCGGGCCGGAACGATCACGGTCACCGCTTCCTCGACCACACCACCCGGGACGAGCCGGGGCAGGGTGAGGCGATTGACGACGGCGACGGCAGCTCCCAGCGTCGCGGCGGCCGCCCCGGCGCGGACGACCCCGACCAGCGCCCGCATCGCCCTAGGACGCCGTCGCGTCGCCGCGTGTGCGCTGCCGCGGGGGAGCGGGGTTGCGGTTCATCCAGGCGAGGACCCCGATGATCGCGGCGACGCCTGTCGTGACGCCGGCGACGATACCCGCCCAGCCGGCGAATCCCCGGGTGTTCGGGTCGGCGTAGCGGACCTCGGCGCGCAACGTGCTCACCTCACCGGCCGGCAGCTTCCACGTGACGATCGAGTCGGATTCACGGGTGCCGTTGGTCGTGGCCACCCGCGCCGGGAACGCGATCGTGATCTGGACGTCGGTGCCCTGCACGGGCACCGACTCGAGATCGACCTTGCCGTTGACGCTCACCAGGTCGCCGGCGCGCTGCAGCGCGAGCTGGAAGGTGCCCGAGGTCTGGTCGGACATCGACCCGAGCTGTTGGACGTCGCCGAAGCTCAGATCGCTGAAGAACACCTGGCTGCCGACGTACCCGTCCTGGTCGTACTCCTGCACGCGGACCCGGTCGGCGAGCGAGTCCGGGGCCACCAGCTGCGGTCCCTTGTCGTTCTCGTCGGCGGGAATGGTCGCGGCGACGATCTGGCCGGAGACGCGGTCGTCGGCCGAGACCCCCATCGTCGCCTGCACCCGCAGGCAGCCGGCGAGCACGGGGACGAGCAGGAGCAGGAGCGCCGCCGAGAGGGTCCGTCGGCGGGAGTGGGGCGAGGTGGGCAGGCGCACAGCGCCATCGTGCCAGGAGCGCGGGGACGTGTCAGACGCGAGCCCCTGCCCCGGCGCGTCGCCGCAGCGACCACAGCAGCGGGACGCCGAGCACGCTCATGACCGCGAAGCCGTAGACGGCCGAGTACCGCAGCTCCGGGGCGCTCAGGAGCACGCCGTGGGCGAGCGCAGACCCGAGCCACGTCCACAGGAACAGCACCAGCGGCACGGTGTCGTTGCCCGGGTGTACCCGGCCGGTCCGGTCGAGCAGGTCCAGCCCCACCGCCATCAGCGTGGCGACGAGGACCCAGCCGAGATAATTGGTGAGCGGGATCTGCTCGATGCCCGGCAGGCCGCCGCCGTTGCACCAGCTCCACTGTCCGTCGGACACCATCTGCGGGTCGAGGTACAGGTCCCAGCCGACCATCCCCACCGTGGTGAGCGCGATACGGGTCACCCGCTCGCGGTTCCCGCCCGGCCACGGCATCCCGCTGCGGGCGAGCAGCGAGGCCACGTACCAGACCGGGTACATCCCCGCGGTCCAGGCGAGCGGCACCACGAGGGGCACGTCGAACAGGGCGGGACCCAGCCGGTCGGTGGCGTACGCGTAGCAGCCGTACGGGTATCCGGTGGCGGTCCCCACGACCTCGGAGGCGAAGCCGACACCCGCCGTGATCACGAAGAACCCGGCGGTCCAGGCGAGGCCGCGCCGCGCCGCCGCGTGCGCGAGCCCGGCGGCCGCGAGGAGGGTGACCACCGCGACGGTGACGACGTCGCGGGCCTGGCCGGTGGTCAGCGGATAGGCGATCTGCGCGGCGATCGCGCCGCCGGCGAGAACGGCGGGCAGGCGATTCATCGCCGCCACCGCCCCAGCACCCGGCGCAGGGGGCCACCCCCGGCGTCGGTGAGCGCGCGCTGCGCGGCGCTGCGCCCGCTCGCGCCGGAGACCCCGCCCCCGGGATGGGTGGACGCGCCGGTCAGATAGAGCCCGTCGGCACCCGGCACCCGGTGCCCGGACAGCTCCGGCAGCGGCCGCCACATGAACATCTGGTCCAGCGACATCTCCACATGCATGACGTTGCCGCCGATCAGGCCCAGTTCGCGTTCGATCTCGTGCGGGGTCTGGATGTGCCGGTGCCGGACGGAACCGGCGAAGCCGGGGGCGAAGCGCTCCATCTCGGCGACGATCCGATCCGCCTCCGACTCGGCCAGTGCGGGCCACCGCCGGCCACCGGAGAGCCGGTACGGGTGCCACTGCGACCACAGGGTCACCTGGTGTTCGCCGGGCGGTGCGATCGACGGATCGAGCGCCGTGAAACTCATGGCCAGCACGGCCGGCCGCGGCGGTAGTTCCCCCGCCAGTGCCGCGCCGTGCGCGAGCCGGAGCCGGGCGCGGTCCTCGACGAGCAGTTGCAGGCCCCGCACGGCGTCGGACTCGTCGGCGGGACCGCTGGGGTACCGCGGCAGCGCGTCGGTCGCCAGGCGCAGCACCATGCCGATGCCGGGGCCGACGCGGATCCGGCGCCGCCATGCGTTCAGGCGGGCGCGGTCGAATCCGCCGCGTTCGAGCAGATCGAACGTGGTCAGCACGTGGCAGCCGGCGATCACGGTGCGCGCGGTGACGGTGCGTCCCGAGTCGGTACGTACCGCCCAGCCGTCCCCGGCCCGGCGGATCTCGGCGGCGGCGTCGCCGAGGGTGACGACGCCGCCGTCGACCGCGAGGCGGGCGGCCAGGGCCCGGGTCAGCGCGCCGCTTCCGCCGACGGCGCGGCCGGGCGGCAGCGTGTGCATCAGCGCGGCGAAGCCGACCATCGGGGCGGTGCCGGGTTCGGACATCGGGGGGCCGGACTGGGCACCGAACCAGGCGAGGGCGGCCTTGAGCGGCTCGTCGTCGAAGTACTCGTCGAGCAGGGCGTCGCCGGTGGTGAGGAACTGCCGGGAGAGGTCGCTGCCGCCACTGCCGGTGTCGAGGCCCCAGAAGGACGACAGCAGGTGCCGGCCGGTCGGCGGCACCGAGAACGAGCGCATCACCCGGGCGCTGCGCGGACCCCACACCGTCACGAAGCGGCGGTAGGCGTCGGCCTCGCGCGCTCCGCATGCGGCCTCGACGGATCGGCAGGTGCGGTCGAGATCACGATGGAAGACGATGCCCGGACGGTCGCTGCCCACGGGGGCGGGCGCGAACGCCCACGGGTCGCAGTCGACGTAGCGCAGGCCGTGGGCGGCGAGCTCGAGTTCCTCGACGATGCCGGTGTGCCGGATCATGACGTGGGCCGACGAGCCGCGGTCGACGGCGTGGCCCGGGAAGCGTTCCACGGTCGACACGGCGCCGCCGAGCACGGTGTCCCTCTCGAGCACCTCCACCGACCAGCCGGCACGGGCCAGATAGCACGCGCTCACCAGGGCGTTGTGCCCGGAACCCACGACGACGGCATCGATCACCCCGCCCACGCTACGGACCTTCGAGCGGAAGGTCCCGTCCCAGGACGGCGAAGGGGCGGGCGTCCCCGGTGAACCGGAACTGCCGGACGACGTCGCGGAACCCGAATCGCCGGTACAGCCGCCAGGCCCGGTTGTCCTCGCCGGCGATCTCGGGAGTGGACAGCAGGACCGTGCGCTCGGGGCGGTCGCTCAGCAACCGGCGCAGGAGCGCCTCCCCGATGCGGTGACCCTGGGCGTCCGGCCGCACGTGCAGTTCGGTCAGCTCGAAGTAGTCGCCGAGGACGGCGTCGATCGTCTCCGGGGGGTAGCCGGCGTGGCGCATCCCGGTCCGCACCTGCTGATTCCACCACTGGTGCGGCGACCCGCGATAGCCGTAGGCGATCGCGACGAGCCTCGACGGTTCGTCCGGCAGTGCCGCCGCGACAGCTTTCCATCCCGGCCGGGCGGAGTGCTCGGACCACATGGGCGCGCGGTGGTACTCGGTGCCGCGCGGGTATCGCATGGCGGCCACGTAGATGGGCAGCACCTCGGGCAGTCGCGCGCGGAACTCGGCAGCGGACAGATCGACGAGGATCGGCGCCGCGCCCCGCGGGGTCGCATCCGTACTCATGACGGGGACTGGACCGCCTTCCCTTGACGACGTGTCGGTAGGTGCAGCTATATTGAATACGTCGAACGGATGTTCGATACCGGGGATCCGGCGATGTTCGAGGGAAGCGAACATCGCCGGATCGCCGGGGCCGTGACCCGGCCGGTGCCCCGGCGGGGTGCAGGAGGTGTTCGGAGTGATGGTCACGTCACGAACCGCACAGTCGGGTGCGACCGGCCCGCGGGCCGTCGGCCGATCGGACTGCGCCGCCCGCCCGGTGTCGTCGCGCGCCGCGACATTGCTCGACCGTGCCGACGAGCTGCTCTCGGCGGCCGCCGGCACTCCGGAACCGTCCGAGCGATTCCACCTGGCCTATCTCGCCGCCCTGCGCGGTGCCGGCGCCGTGCTCGCGGGCGCCGAGTTGCGGGCGGTGCGGCCGGCGCGGCGTCCCCGCACCCGCAACGCCTGGGTGCTCATGGCCCGCGCGGAGCCGGAGTTCGCCGCCTGGGCGGACTTCTTCGCCGATCGTTCGGACACCCGCGCGGCGATCGAGGCGGGGGTCACGCGTTCCGTGCCCGCCGACGAGGCGAGCCGCTTCTACGACGAGGTGGGCCGCTTTCTCCACGAGGTGGAGGACTACCTGACGGGCGCGGACGACCCGTCGGCGTCCGGGAATTCGAGGTCGGGGGACGACCGGCGCAGCGCATGATCGGTGCAGGGGGCAGCCCGGGTCGTTCGACGGCCCGGGCCAGGGTCGTCGGTCCGTCATACGCAGGACCTTCGGAACCGTGATCGAACTCGAATCCCCAGTTGGTGGTCCCCGCCGGGATGTACTCGTATTATTGAGCCAGGCGGCCGTCAAAGTCGGCCCCCCGTCGATCTGGACCGCAGATCCGGCGGCCACCGTTTTAGTGCCGGGGGAGGTACCGTGCCACTCTCCGAGCACGAGCAGCGCATGCTCGAACAGATCGAGAGCGCGCTCTATGCTGAGGATCCCAAGTTCGCCTCTACCGTCCGGGGAAGCCGGATGGGGATGGCGTCCAGTCGGCGTCGGCTCCAGGCCGGCGCGTTGTTCGCACTGGGTTTGGCGTTGTTGATCGCGGGCGTCGCCCTCCCGGTGAAGCCGGGTGGGTTCCCGATCATCAGTCTCGTCGGATTCATCGTCATGTTCGGCGCGGGGGTCCTGCTCCTCCTCGGAGGCAAGCGCGGTCCAGGCGTCGGTGACGGTCCCCGCGGGGCAAGCCGCGGTGCCGGGGATGGTAGGTCCCGCGGCGGCCGCAAGTCCGGTGGAGGGTTCAGCAAGAGGATGGAGGACCGCTTCCGCCGGCGTTTCGAGCAGGAGTAGCGCGACAGTACTTCCACGCGAGTTCTCACGAACGGCGCGTCCCGCCACGGGACGCGCCGTTCGTCGTTCCCGGACGAGCGGCGGCCACGGCGCCGGGCGCCCCACCGTCCCCCACGTTCGTACCCCACTTCCGCCCACTCCGGCTCCCGGGACCGGCGCGCAGCGGAGGCGACGGAGCCGACCAGCGTGTTTCCCGCGTCCGGGTTCGCTGTCCCGCGCCCGCGTCTCGGTCCGCGCGTCGCGACGCTGCCCGCGCCGTGCGTCGTCGCCCACTCCGCCCCACCCGCCGTGAACTGCGCACAGTCGAAAAACGGCGCCGCGCGCGGGCGCGTAAGCGGTTGAACGTGGGGGAAAGTGGGGTAGTGTGGGTCGCGGCGGAGGGGTTCCTCCGTCGGGTAGTAGGCAGGGTCCGGCCGGGGCGTGGCGGGGGGTGTCGAGTGTTCCTCGGTACCCACACACCCAAGCTGGACGACAAGGGGCGGCTCACGCTGCCCGCGAAGTACCGAGACGAACTGGCGGGAGGGTTGATGATCACGAAGGGTCAGGACCACAGCCTTTCCGTCTTTCCGCGCGACGAGTTCGCCGCCCTGGCCGAGCGCGCCGCCGCGGCCTCGCGGAGCAATCCGCAGGCCCGGGCGTTCCTCCGGAGCCTGGCGGCGGGAACCGACGAGCAGCGTCCCGATGCGCAGGGCCGGATCACCCTGTCCGCCGCCCACCGCAAGTACGCGGGGCTCACGAAGGACTGCGTCGTGATCGGTGCCGTCAAACACCTGGAGATCTGGGACGCGGCGGCGTGGGAGCAATACCTCGCCGAGCACGAGGAAGAGTTTTCGGAAGCGAGAGACGAGGCCCTGCACGACATTCTGTGACCGGAACCGCAGCAGCGACCGCAGTGCCACCGCGGCGAGTGCCGCGAGGCCTCTGCCCGACAGCGACCCTGACACACTTCCCCAGTGCCAGGTTCGTGAAACGGAACCCTGACGTACTTCCCCAACGCCAGGTTTCCAGTTCGGACAGAGACCTCGATGCATTCGCCGCGGTCGTATCCGGAGGCGTGACTGCGAACCCCCCGACCGAAGCCACGATCCGATCGCCCACGAACCGAGCAGGACAACCGGAGGAAGAATGGCGGAGGGTCAGGACGCGGCGGCAGTTCCGGAGGCCGGGAGTCCGGAGAGCTTCGGTCACATCCCCGTCCTGCTCGGCCGCGCCGACGAACTGCTCGGCCCCGCCATCGATGCCGCCGGCCCGGGCGCGATCTATGTGGACGCCACCCTCGGTCTCGGCGGACACTCCGAGCACTTCCTGCGGACCTATCCGGGTGTGCGCCTGATCGGGCTCGATCGCGACCCCGAGGCCCTCGCCGTCGCCCGCCGGCGGCTCGCGCCGTTCGCCGACCGCACGCAGTTCGTGCACACCCGCTACGACGGCATCGCCGACGCCCTCGCCTCGTGCGGGCTGGATCGGGTCGGCTCCGTGCATGCGATCCTGTTCGACCTCGGCGTGTCCTCGATGCAGCTCGACGAGGCCGAGCGCGGCTTCGCCTACTCCCGCGACGCACCCCTGGACATGCGCATGGACCCCACCACGGGCGTCACCGCGGCCGACGTGCTCAACACCTACAGCCACGGCGACCTCGCCCGCATACTCAGCACCTACGGGGAGGAGCGGTTCGCCGGGAAGATCGCCTCGGAGATCGTGCGGCAGCGGGCGAAGACGCCGCTGCGCACGAGCGGGGAGCTGGTGGAGCTGCTGTACCGGGCGATTCCGGCCGCGTCCCGCCGCACCGGCGGCCATCCCGCCAAGCGCACGTTCCAGGCGCTGCGGGTCGAGGTCAACGGGGAACTCGACTCGCTGCGCGCCGCGATCCCGGACGCCCTGGACGCTCTCGCCGTCGGGGGACGGGTGGTGTTCATGTCGTACCAGTCCCTCGAGGACCGCGTGGTCAAGCAGATTCTCACCCCGCTGACGAAGTCGAAGAGCCCGGAGGGGCTCCCGGTGGAACTTCCGGGTACCGGGCCCGAATTGCGGATGCTCACCCGCGGGGCGGAACGGGCGACGGAGCAGGAGATCGAGGCCAATCCGCGTTCGGCGCCCGTGCGCCTGCGTGCCGCGGAACGAATCGCCAGGAGGTAACCGATGACCGTACAGGTGGCAGCACCTGCTCGCCGTCCGGCTCGATCCACGGCTGCGCAGCGGGCGTATCAGCGGCGCAGCCGTCGCACGGCGCACCTGACCCCGGACACGGCGACTCCCGCACCGGCTCGCCGCGGCGGTAGTGTGGCGGCGCGAATTCCGTTCGTGGCCACCATTATCGGTCTCCTCGGCATCGGCATGGCCGTAACCCTGCTGCTGACCACGCGCGCCGCGGAGGACTCCTACCAGCTCAGCGCCGCACGCGACTACAACCAGCGCCTGATCCAGGAGCGCGCCGTGCTGCAGCGCGACGTCGAAACCGGCAACTCGGCGCCGGTGCTGGCGATGCAGGCTGCAAAGCTCGGCATGATCCCCACCGGCGAGGTCGCGCGCCTGGTCGTCGGCGACGACGGCGGTGTGCGCGTGGTGGGAACCCCGGCCCCCGCCGAGGGGGCACCGGCCGCGCCGCTGAACCCCCCGGCGGCCGATGACCGGACCCGGGCCCAGCTTCCGCCGCTCGCGGGTAGCGCGGGGAGCGAGAACCCGCGGCCGCTGACCCCGTCCGCCGGCACCGACCGGGCCGCCGCGCCGTCGGCCGGCGCCGCGGGTGAGGCCCCCACCGCGACGACCCCGGGCGCCGCGCCGTCCGCTGCGGCGGCGGTGCCGCCCGGGGGTACTGCGGCGGCGGTGCCGCCCGGGGGTACTGCGGCGGTACCGGCCGGGGCTACTGCGGCGGTACCGGCCGGGGAGCCTGCCCCGGCACCCCCGGACGCCACGCCGTCGCCCGGCAATGCCGGGGCCGCGCCCGGTCAGCCGGAACAATTGGTGCCCGTGACCCCTGCGACGCACGCCGAGGACGGGCGCCGGTGAGGCGAGGGACCCCACCGTCTTCCCGGCCGGTCCGCGGCCGCCCTGCTCCTTCCCGCCGGCCGGCGCCCGCCCGGCGCACCCGCCCGCGCAAGGCCTCCGGCGGAGCGGACACCACCGGGTTCCGGTTCCGCTACCGGTACGGGCGCGCAGTCATGTTCCTGGCCCTCGGGGTCGCGGCCGTGCAACTGCTGTGGGTTCAGGTCGTCCAGGCGCCGCAGCTGACCGCCGAGTCGGCCAGCCAGCGCACGACGCGGCTCGTCGAGCCTGCCACCCGCGGCACCATCGCCGACCGGAACGGCAGTCCGCTGGCCTACACGATGGAGGCGAAGGCGCTCACCTTCCAGCCCGTCCGCGTCCGGCGAGAGCTGGACGAGGCGCGCGCCGAGGACTCGACGCAGCCGGAGACCGACGCGTATCTGGAGGGTCTCGCGAAGGCGATCCACGAGGCGCTCGGAGCGGCCGCCCCCGAGGACGAGATCCTCGACAAGCTGCGCAGCGACGAGACCTTCGTCTATCTGGCGCGCGGCGTCGATCCGGCCGTGGCGACCTCGCTCGTCGACGAGTACGACAAGGTCGGTCTCGAGCGTCAGGACATCCGGCTGTATCCCGGCGGCTCGCTCGCCGCCAACCTCGTCGGCGCGACGGGCTGGGACGGGCACGGCCTCCTCGGTCTCGAGGATTCCATGGACTCCGTGCTCGCCGGCACCGACGGCTCCTCGACGTACGATCGGGGCTCCGACGGCGCGGTGATCCCCGGCAGCTGGCGTGATCAGCAACCTGCCGTCGACGGTTCCGCGGTGGAACTGACCATCGACTCCGACGTCCAGTACTACGTGCAACAGCAGGTGCAGCGCGCCAAGGACCTGTCCGGGGCGAAGAACGCGTCCGCCGTCGTGCTCGACGCCCGGACCGGCGAGGTCGTCGCCATGGCCAACGACGGCACGTTCGACCCGTCGATCGGGGTCGGCAACAACCCGAAGGACGCCGAACTCGGGAATCCCGCCGTCAGCACCCCCTTCGAGCCGGGGTCGGTGAACAAGATCGTCACCGCGGCCGCCGCGATCGAGGACGGCCTCACCACCCCCGACGAGGTGCTGCAGGTGCCCGGCACGATCCGCATGGCCGGCGTCACCGTCAAGGACGCGTGGGACCACGGCGTCGTGCCCTACACCGCCACCGGTGTGTTCGGGAAGTCCTCCAACGTGGGGACCCTGATGCTCGCGGAACGGGTCGGCGAGGACCGGTTCGCGCAGATGCTCGGCCTGTTCGGCCTCGGGCAGCGCACCGACGTGGGCCTGCCGGGCGAGTCCGCCGGCAGCGTGCCGAGCCGCGAGCAGTGGTCCGGCGGCACCTTCGCCAACCTGCCGATCGGGCAGGGCCTTTCGATGACGCTGCTCCAGATGGCAGGGATCTACCAGGCCATCGCCAACGACGGCGAGCGGATTCCGCCGCGCGTCGTCCGGGCGGTCGTCGCACCCGACGGCACCCGCACCGAGACACCCCGGCCGGACCCGGTGCGGGTGGTCAGCCCGCAGACCGCCGCCACCGTGCGCGACATGTTCCGCGCCGTGGTGCAGGACGACACCGGGAACCAGCGCGGCACCGGCACCCCGGCGGCGATCGAGGGCTACCAGGTCTCCGGCAAGACCGGCACCGCCCAGCAGGTCGACCCCGCATGCAAGTGCTACTCGAACTCGAACTACTGGATCACCTTCGCGGGGATCGCGCCCGCCGACCGCCCCCGCTATGTGATCGGCATCATGCTCGACGCGCCCACCCGCAGCGCCGACGGCAGCGGCGGGCAGTCCGCCGCACCGCTGTTCCACACGATCGCCTCGTGGTTGCTGCAGCGCGAGGGCGTGCCGCTGTCGGCGGACCCGGGCAGCAAGCTGATCCTGCAGGTGGACTGAGCCGCGCGGGTGCGGTCGATCGCCGAGCACGTGTCGGTGGCACCGCCGCCCGTCGGTAACCTGACACGTCGGTACCGTGACACCGCGGTCGAGCCCCGGTGCTCGGGAACAGCGCGGCCGCGGGAGTAGAGGAACGGCAGGAGACACTGCCGCGGAGCGAGAGGAGCCTGGTGCCTGTGCCGTCGAGTCCGGACCCGTCCCCGCCGGGAGGCGGCCTGAGACCCGAGCATCCACCGGTGACGCAGCTCCGCGACCTCGCTGCCGCCGTGGGCGCCACCGTCGGCACCGTCGCACCGGGCGCCACGACCTCCGCCGCGGGCATCCCGGTGTTCGTGACCGGCGTCGACCTGCGGGCCCAGGGGGTGCAGCCCGGCGACCTGTTCGCCGCACTCCCGGGCGCCCGCGCGCACGGCGCCGAATACGCCGCGGAGGCCCTGGAACGGGGTGCTGTCGCCGTCCTCACCGACGCCGCCGGATGCGAGCACCTCGCCGCCGTCGTCACCCGCCCCGTGCCGGTGCTGGTCCACCCGGATCCGCGGTCGGTCCTCGGCGTCGTCTCCGCCGCCATCTACGGCGACCCGTCGCAGCACATGCAGGTCGTCGGCATCACCGGCACCTCCGGCAAGACCACCAGCGCCTATCTGGTCGAGGCAGGGCTCGCCGCCGCCGGGCGGGTCACGGGCCTGGTCGGCACCATCGAGACCCGCCTCGCCGGCCGGCGGGTCCCCAGCGCGCTCACCACCCCCGAGGCCCCGCAGCTGCACGCCCTGTTCGCGGCCATGCGCGAGCAGGGCATCGACACCGTGGTGATGGAGGTCTCGAGCCACGCCCTGTCCCTGGGGCGGGTCGCCGGGGTCCGCTTCGCGGTCGGTGCCTTCACGAACCTGTCCCAGGACCACCTCGACTTCCATCGCGACCTCGACGACTACTTCGGGGCGAAGGCCCGGCTGTTCGCGGCGGACTCGCCCGTGCGGGCCCGCCGTGCCGTCGTGTGCATCGACGACGAGTGGGGCGTGCGGATGGCCGGGATCGCCCGAGCCGCCCACCCTGCGGAGCCCGAGGCGGTGCGCACCGTCGCCACCACCGGAACCGCCGACTGGACGGCGACGGCGGTCCGCACCGAGCCGTCCGGCTCCCAGGTGTTCACCCTCGCCGGGCCCGACGGCACCGCACGGCGCGTCGCGGTGCGCCTGCCCGGCCACTACAACGTCGCCAACGCCGCCCTCGCCGTCGCGGTGTGCGCGGCGGTCGGGGTCGACGTCGACGCCGCGGCCGCCGGCATCGCCGACGTCGACGTACCCGGACGGGTGGAGCGGGTCGACCGCGGGCAGGGTTTCCTCGCCGTCGTCGACTATGCGCACAAGCCGGCCGCACTCGAGGCCGTCATCGCGACGTTGCGCGGACGGGCGGCCGGCGGCCGGCTCGCCGTCGTCGTCGGTGCGGGCGGCGACCGCGACCACGGCAAGCGTCCGCTCATGGGCGACGTCGGAGCCCGTGGGGCGGACCTGCTCGTCGTCACCGACGACAACCCCCGCACCGAGGATCCGGCGGTCATCCGCGCCGCGCTGCTCGCCGGTGCCCGCGCCGTCCCCGAACAGCAGCGGGGGGAGATCCGCGAGATCGGTGACCGGGCCGCCGCCGTCGAGGCGGCCGTGCGCTGGGCACACCCGGGCGACATCGTCCTCGTGGCAGGCAAGGGCCACGAGACCGGCCAGGAGATCCACGGGGTCAAGCACCCCTTCGACGACCGCGAAGTGCTCGCCGCGGCCATCGACCGGTTCGCCGGCGCAGGTAGCGAGCAGTACGGAGGCACCGAATGATCCCGATGACACTTGCCCGCATCGCGGAGGTGGTCGGTGGGACACTGCACGACGTCGACGACCCGGCCGTCGAGGTGACGGGCACCGTCGAGTTCGACTCCCGCAAGGTCACCCCGCGCGGGCTGTTCCTGGCGCTGCCGGGGGCCCGCTCCGACGGGCACGACCACGCCGCCGACGCCATCGCCGCCGGCGCCGCCGCGGTGCTCGCCGCCCGACCGGTGGGTGTGCCCGCCGTCGTGGTGCCGCCGGTGCCGCCGGTCGAGACCAACTCGCTGGCCTTCGAACACGACCCCGACGGCTCGGGTGCCGCCGTCCTCGCCGCGCTGGGTGCCCTCGCCCGCGCCGTGGTCGACGAGCTCACCGCCGCCGGGCTGACCGTCGTCGGCGTCACCGGATCCGCGGGCAAGACCTCCACGAAGGACCTGCTTGCCGCGGTGCTCGCGCCGCTCGGCCCGGTCGTCGCCCCTCCCGGCTCCTTCAACAACGAGCTCGGGCATCCGTGGACGGCGCTGCGCGCCACCACCGACACCCGATTCCTGGTGCTGGAGATGTCGGCCCGCGGACCCGGGCACATCGCCGCCCTCGCCACCGTCGCGCCGCCCCGCATCGGGGTGGTGCTCAACGTCGGCACCGCCCACCTGGGGGAATTCGGTTCCCAGGAGGTCATCGCCCGGACGAAGGGGGAGCTCGTCGAGGCCCTGCCGGCCGCCGAGGAGGGCGGCGTGGCGATCCTCAACGCGGACGACCCCCTGGTCGCCGCGATGGCACCGCGCACCCGCGCCCGCGTGGTGCTCGTCGGCAGCGACCCGGCCGCGCAGGTCCGGGCCACCGACGTCCACCTCGACGAGCACGCCCGTCCCACGTTCACCCTCGTCGTGCGCGACGACGGCACCGAGCGCCGCACCACGGTCACCCTCGCGGTGCACGGCGAGCACCACATCGGCAACGCCCTCGCGGCCGCGGCCGTCGCGCTCGAGTGCGGCGCCACGCCCGAGCAGGTCGCGACCGCGCTCGGCGGTGCCGGCGCGGTGTCGGCGCACCGTATGGACGTGCGCACCCGTGCCGACGGCGTCACCGTCGTCGACGACGCGTACAACGCCAACCCGGACTCGATGCGGGCGGCGCTCAAGGCGCTGGTGACCATGGCCCGCGCCGGCGACAGCCCGCGCCGGACCTGGGCGGTGCTGGGGGAGATGGGTGAACTCGGTGACGAGTCCGTCGTCGAGCACGACGCCATCGGCCGGCTCGCGGTGCGCCTGGACGTCACCCGCATCGTCGCGGTCGGCGCGACCCGCCCGGTCCGCGGTCTCTACCAGGGTGCGGTGATGGAAGGATCCTGGGGCGACGAGGCGAGCCACGTCCCCGACACCGCCGCCGCGATCGAGCTCCTCGAGCGCGAGCTGCGGCCCGGCGACCTGGTACTGGTCAAGGCCTCGCAGTCCGTCCGGTTGTGGACGGTGGCGGAGGCGATCCTCGCAGGAACGGCGGGTACGGCAGGAACGGAAACGGAGGCCGCACGGTGAGACAGATCCTCTTCGCCGCGGGAATCGCACTGGCGGTGTCGATCCTGCTGACGCCGGTGCTGATCAAGGCATTCTCGCGGCAGGGATTCGGTCAGGAGATCCGCGTCGAAGGACCGCAGAGCCACCAGTCCAAGCGCGGCACACCGACCATGGGCGGCGTCGCGATCCTCGCCGGCCTGTGGGCCGGATACTTCGGTGCGCACGCGATCGGCCTGGCCTACGAGGGGGCGGAGGGACCGTCGGCCTCGGGTCTGCTCGTGCTGGGCCTGACCACCGCCCTCGGCGGCGTCGGCTTCCTCGACGACTTCATCAAGATCCGCAAGCAGCGCAATCTGGGCCTGAACAAGACCGCCAAACTGGTCGGCCAGCTCGTCGCCGCGGTCGCGTTCGGCATCCTCGCCCTGCAGTTCCGCAACGGCGACGGACTCACCCCGGGCAGCACCCACCTGTCCTACGTGCGCGACATCGCCACCGTCTCGATGGGCGCGGTGGTGTTCATCCTCTTCGTGTACCTGCTCGTCAGCGCGTGGTCCAACGCGGTCAACCTCACCGACGGCCTCGACGGGCTCGCCGCCGGGTCGATGAGCCTCGTGCTCGGCGCCTACGTGATCATCACGTTCTGGCAGTACCGCAACTCGTGCGTCGCCGACCCCGGCAAGGGCTGCTACGACGTGCGGGACCCGCTCGACCTGGCGCTGTTGTGCGCCGCCGGCGCCGCCGCGTGCATCGGCTTCCTGTGGTGGAACGCCGCCCCCGCGAAGATCTTCATGGGCGACACCGGCTCGCTCGCCCTCGGCGGCATGCTCGCGGGCCTGTCCGTCACCACGCGCACCGAGCTGCTCATGGTGGTCATCGGCGCCCTGTTCGTCGCCGAGGCGGCGTCCGTCGTCATCCAGGTGGCGGTGTTCCGGTCCAGCCGGCGTCGCGTGTTCCGGATGGCGCCGTTCCATCACCACTTCGAGCTCGGCGGCTGGGCGGAGACGACGGTGATCATCCGGTTCTGGTTGCTCGCCGCCATCGCGTCGGCCATCGGCATGGCCCTGTTCTACAGCGAATACCTAGCGGCGATCGGGGACTGACACCGTGACAGACGAACTGCGCCGCCAAGACCTGGACCGGCTCCGCGGCGCCCGCGTGCTCGTCGCCGGCGGCGGGATGTCCGGTCGTGCCACCCTCGCCCCCCTCAGCGACCTCGGCGCGACGGTGACCGTCACCGACCGCGACCCGCAGGCCCTCGCGCGCTGCCGTGAGCTCGGCGCCGACACCGTCGATCTCGACGACCTCGTCGCGGACGCGTCGTCGCTGCACGAGTATGCGCTGGTCGTGACGAGCCCCGGCTTCGCGCCCGACGCGCCGCTGCTCTCGCACGCCGCCGGCGCCGCCGTGCCGATCTGGGGCGACATCGAGCTGTCCTGGCGCATCGACCGCGCCGAGATCTACGGCCCGCCGCGGCGCTGGCTCGTCGTCACCGGCACCAACGGCAAGACCACGACGACGACGATGCTGCAGTCGATCCTCGAGGCCGCCGGGCTCGCGTCCGTGGCGTGCGGCAACATCGGCCTGCCGGTCCTCGACGCGCTGCGCCGCGCGGACCCCCGCGCCGACGTCCTCGCCGTGGAACTGTCGTCGTTCCAGCTGCACTGGGCGCCGTCCGTGCGGCCCGAGGCCGGCGTGATCCTCAACATCGCCGAGGACCACCTGGACTGGCACGGCGGGATGGCGGGCTACATCGACGCCAAGGCACGGGCGCTGTCCGGCACCGTGGGGGTGCTCGGCCTCGACGATCCGATCGCCGGGGGCCTGCGCGACCGGTCCCGTGCCGTCGTCACCGTCGGCTTCACGCTCGGCTACCCGCAGCCCGGTGAGCTCGGCATCAGTGGCGACGTTCTGGTCGACCGGGCCTTCGCCGACTCGGCGGTGCTCGCCTCGGTCGTCGACGTGACCCCTGCCGGGCCGGCCGGCCTGTCGGATGCGCTCGCCGCCGCCGCGCTGGCCCGCGCGATCGACGTCCCCGCCTCCGCGGTGCACGACGGTCTGCGCCGGCACCGGGTCGGTCCGCACCGCGCCGCCCCGGTCGGCACCGTCGGCGGCGTGGCGTACGTCGACGATTCGAAGGCCACCAATCCGCACGCGGCCCGCACGTCGCTGCTCGCCCACGACCGGGTGGTGTGGGTGGCCGGGGGCCTGCTCAAGGGCGCCCACGTCGACGACCTGGTGGCGGAGGTCGCACCCCGCCTCGCCGGGGTGGTGCTGCTCGGCCGCGACGCCGACCGCATCGCCGACGCGCTGGCGCGACACGCCCCCGAGGTCCCCGTGGTCCTCCTCGACACGCGCGACGATGGGCAGATGAGCACGAGCGAACCGAGGACGGCCCCGGCTGCGGCGCGCCGGGTGGCGCTGCCGGGGGCGGACGGACCCACGGCCATGCGGGTCGCGGTGCGTGAGGCGGCGTCGCTGGCGACGGCGGGCGACACCGTGCTGCTGGCGCCGGCCGCCGCGTCGCTGGACATGTTCGCCGACTACGCGCAGCGTGGTCGCGCGTTCGCCGCCGCGGTCGAGGAGCTGCGCGGGGGCGGGACGGGGCAGTGAACGCCCCGCAGCCCGCCGACGGGACGGCGCGGAACCGGGTCGGGCTGTGGCTGGCCCGGCCGCTGGCCTCGTTCCACCTGATCGTCACGATCGCGGTGCTGCTCACCGTGCTGGGCCTGGTGATGGTCCTGTCGTCGTCGAGCGTCGAGGCCGTCGCCACCAACGGCTCGGCCTACGGCCTGTTCACCTCGCAGGCGATCTTCGCCGCTCTCGGCCTGGTCATCTTCTATTTCGCCCTGATCGTTCCGGTGCGGGTGCTGCGCCGGTTCTCGTTCCCGGCGTTCGCGGTCACCGTCGTGCTGCTGGTGCTGGTGCTCATCCCCGGCATCGGCACGCTGTCCCAGGGCACCCGGGGGTGGTTCGTCATCGCCGGCGTGTCGCTGCAGCCGTCGGAGCTGGCCAAGATCGCCATCGCCGTGTGGGGCGCGCACCTGCTGGCGTCGCGCCGCGGCGACCGCTCCAGCGCCCGCGAGATGATGGTTCCGCTGGTCCCGGCGACCCTGGTGGTGACCCTGCTGATCATCCTCCAGCCCGACCTGGGCACCACCGTCTCGCTCGCCATCATCGTCCTCGCGCTGCTCTGGTTCGCGGGTCTGCGGCTGCGGGTGTTCCTGACGATCGTCGGTACCGCCGCCGGCCTGGCGGTGCTCCTCGCGCTGACCGCCGGGTACCGGTCCGCGCGGGTGCGGGCCTTCTTCAACCCCGGCGCGGACCCGCAAGGCATCGGCTATCAGGCCCGTCAGGCGAAGTTCTCCCTGGCCGACGGCGGGTTCTGGGGCCGGGGGCTCGGGCAGAGCCGCGCCAAGTGGAGCTACCTGCCCAACGCACACAACGACTTCATCTTCGCCATCATCGGCGAGGAGCTCGGCTTCCTCGGCGGCCTGGCGGTGATCGGCCTGTTCGGTCTGTTCGCCTACGCCGGCCTGCGGATCTCGCTGCGATCGGTGGATCCGTTCCTGCGGCTGCTCACCGCCACCGCCACCACCTGGATCATCGGGCAGGCCTTCATCAACATCGGCTATGTCGTCGGGTTGCTGCCCGTCACCGGCCTGCAGCTTCCGCTCGTCTCGGCCGGCGGCACCTCCACCGCGACGACGCTGCTGATGTTCGGCCTGATCGCCAACGCGGCGCGGCACGAACCCGAGGCCGTCGCCGCCCTGCACGCCGGGCAGGACGGCCGCTTCGGGCGGCTGCTGCGGCTGCCCAAGCCGGAGCAGTACACGCCGTCGCGCGGTGAACCCGTGCGGCTCGACGCCTCCCGGCGTGCCGACCCCGGCCGGATCGAGGCACGCCGGGCCGGCACCGCCGACCGGGGCGGCGGCACGGCGACCCGGGAGCGGCAGACCCCACGGGGCCGCACGCCGCAGGAACGCGCCCGCGGTCAGGGCCGCGCGGCGCAGCCCGCCGCCCCGCGGGACCAACCCCCACGGCAGCCGCGGCGCCGCGCGGGCACGACGACGAACAGCAGAGACGGACGAACCGGAGAGCGAGGAAACCGTAGGTGAGCGGCGAGCAGTCTGCCCTGTCCGTGGTGGTGGCCGGGGGTGGCACCGCCGGGCACATCGAGCCGGCCCTCGCGGTCGCCGACGCGATCCGCCGGCTGGTGCCGACGGCGACGATCACCGCGCTGGGCACCGAGCGGGGGCTCGAGACCACTCTCGTGCCGCAGCGCGGGTATCCACTCGAGCTGATCCCGCCGGTGCCGCTGCCCCGCAAGCTCACCGCCGACCTGGCCAAGCTGCCGGCGCGGGTCCTCGCCTCGGTCCGCCGGACCCGCGAGGTGCTCGACCACACCCACGCCGACGTCGTCGTCGGATTCGGGGGCTACGTGGCGCTGCCCGCCTACCTGGCCGCCGGTGCCGGACCGCTGCGCCGCCGGCGCCGCATCCCCGTCGTCGTGCACGAGGCCAATGCCCGCGCCGGCATCGCCAACAAGATCGGGGCCCTGCGCGCCGAGCGTGTCCTGGCCGCCGTCCCGGGTTCGGGGATCGTGCGCCGCGGCGACGCCGAAATCATCGGCATCCCGGTCCGGTCGTCGATCACCGGGCTGGACCGGGCGGCGCTGCGGGCGCAGGCGCGGGCGCACTTCGGGCTCCCCCCGGAGGGGCCGGTGCTGCTGGTGTTCGGTGGCTCGCAGGGCGCCCGTTCGCTCAACGAGGCCGTCTCGGGAGCCGCCGGTCCGCTCGCCGCGGCGGGCATCGCCGTGCTGCACGCCCACGGCCCGAAGAACACCCTCGACGTGCCCGCACATCCCGAGCACGACCGGTATCCCTACGTCGCCGTGCCCTACCTGACCCGGATGGACCTGGCGTACTCCGCCGCCGACGCGGTGATCTGCCGCTCCGGGGCGATGACCGTCGCCGAGGTGTCCGCGGTCGGCCTGCCGGCGGTGTACGTGCCGCTGCCGCACGGCAACGGGGAGCAGGAACTCAATGCCCGGCCGGTGGTGGCGGCGGGAGGTGGAATGATCGTGGCGGACGAGGAACTGACGCCGGCGTTCGTGGCCGATGCGGTGATCCCCCTGCTGCGCGACGCAGCCCGCCTGACCGAGATGGGACGGCGTGCGGCAGGGGCGGGCCACCGCAGCGCCGCCGCCGAGGTGGCGCGGATCGTGCTGGACGTCGCAGGCGTGGAAGCGAACAGGAGTGATCGATGAGCGAGCAGCTGCCCCCGCAGCTCGAGCGGGTGCACATGGTGGGTATCGGCGGGGCCGGGATGTCCGGCATCGCCCGGATCCTGCTCGCTCGCGGCGGGAAGGTCTCCGGATCGGACGCCAAGGAGAGCCGCGGCGTGCTGGCGTTGCGCGCGCGGGGGGCCTCGGTGCGCATCGGACACGACGCGAGCGCGCTGGATCTGCTCGAGGGCGGCCCCACCGCCGTGGTGACGACCCACGCCGCGATCCCCCAGGACAACCCCGAGCTGGTCGCCGCCCGGGAACGCGGCGTTCCCGTCCTGCTGCGCCCGGCGGTGCTGGCGGCCCTGATGCGCGGGCACCGCACCTTCCTGGTCGCCGGCACGCACGGCAAGACGTCGACGACGTCGATGCTGGTGGTGACGCTGCAGCACTGCGGCTTCGACCCGTCCTTCGCGGTGGGCGGCGAGCTCAACGAGTCCGGCACCAACGCGCACCACGGCAGCGGCGACGTGTTCGTCGCCGAGGCCGACGAGAGCGACGGCTCGCTGCTGCAGTACGACCCCGACGTGGTGATCGTGACCAACATCGAGGCGGACCACCTCGACTTCTTCGGCACGGAAGAGGCATACGTGCGGGTGTTCGACGAGTTCGTCGACCGCATCGCCCCCGGCGGGCTGCTCGTGGCGTGCCTCGACGACCCCGGCTCGGCCGCCCTGGCGCGGCGGGCGACGGTCCGTCGCGCCGACGACCTGCGGATCACCGGATACGGCACGGCGGCAGCGGTGGGCGACCGCGCCGAGGTGGACGGCGTGCCGGTCGGCGTGCGGCTGCTCAACTGGGAGGCCAAGGACGTCGGGGGAGTCGCCGAGTTCCACCTCGCCGACGAGGCGGCGCCGCGCACGGTGCGGTTGTCCGTCCCCGGCCGGCACATGGCCCTCAACGCGCTCGCCGCACTGCTCGCCTCCCTCGAGGCGGGCGCCCAGGTCGAGGAGGCCGTCGAGGGCCTGGCCGGCTTCGGGGGCGTGCACCGGCGATTCCAGTACAGCGGCCGCGAGCACGGCGTGCGGGTGTTCGACGACTACGCCCACCATCCCACCGAGGTCCGCGCCGTCCTCGCCGCGGCCGCGGAACTGGTCGCCGGCGAACCGGTCCGCTACACCGAGACCGGCACCGAACGACCCCGCGTGATCGTCGTCTTCCAGCCGCACCTGTACTCGCGCACCGAGACCTTCGCCACCGAGTTCGGTGCGGCCCTCGACCTCGCCGACGAGGTCGTGGTGCTGGACGTCTACGGTGCGCGGGAGGAGCCCCGGCCGGGCGTGAGCGGAGCCCTCGTCGCGCGATCGGTGTCCAAGCCCGTGCACTACCAGCCGGATCTGTCCCTCGTGCCGCGGCAGGTCGCGCGGCTGAGCCGTCCCGGCGACGTCGTGATCACCATGGGCGCCGGCGACGTGACCATGCTCGGGCGCCAGATCCTCGACGCATTGCGCAGCAAGCCGGGCCGGCTGCGGCCGGGGGCTCCTGCCGGACCGGGGCCGGTCGGGTCGTGACGCCCGCCTCCGCCACCCGCACCCGGCCCCGCCGGGCGGCGCGGCCCGCGCGACGGCCGTCGGGCCGGTCCGTGCGGGTGCGGACCGTGCTGATCGGCGCGGCGGTGGTGGCGGCCGTGCTCGGACTGATCGCGGCCGCCTGGCTGTCGCCGCTGCTGTCGGTGCGCAACGTGGAGGTCGTCGGCGTGACGGCGATCCCGCAGGACGAGGTGCTGGCCCGCCTCGAGCTGGCGGAGGGCACGCCGCTGCTGCAGGTCGACACCGCGGCGGCGGCGCAGCGGGTCGCCACGTTGCCGCGGGCCGCGTCGGTGCGGGTACAGCGCGTGTACCCGTCCACCGTGCGGGTCACGGTGACCGAGCGGGAGGCGGTGTTCTTCGTCGACGCGCCGGACGGCACCCACTCGCTCGACGCGGACGGGGTGGACTTCGCGGTCGAGCCGCCGCCCATGCTGACCCCGCGCCTCGTCACCCCCGGCCCCGGTCCCGGCGATCCGGCGACGGCCGCGGCGATCGAGGTGCTCGAGGCGCTGCCGCCCGAGCTGCGCGTCCAGGTGGGCGAGGTGGCCGCTCCGTCGGCGTCGGAGGTCTCGCTCACGCTGCACGACGGCCGGATCGTGGTGTGGGGAGGGGTGGAGCGCTCGGAGCGCAAGGCTCAGGTGGTGCTGCCGCTGCTCACCCAGCCCGGCCGGACCTACGACGTGGCGGGCCCCGACCTGCCGACGGTGCGATGACGGCGCGGACGGCGATCGAGGCACGGCGACGAAAATCGTGACCGCCGTCGGCGCGCCTGCTGGCGGATCGCCGCCACCGTGCCATAGCGTTTCGCAGCAGTCGAGATACTTGACATAACCATCGACCTGTGGTTGAGGGTTTGTCCGTACCTCACCCGATGATGATCGAAGCGTGACCGATTTCTCAGGAAGGCGAGAGCCCATGACGCCCCCGCACAACTACCTCGCCGTAATCAAGGTCGTCGGTATCGGCGGTGGCGGCGTGAACGCGGTCAACCGCATGATCGAACAGGGACTCAAGGGAGTCGAGTTCATCGCGGTGAACACCGACGCCCAGGCCCTGCTCATGTCCGACGCCGACGTGAAGCTCGACGTGGGCCGTGAACTCACCCGGGGGCTCGGCGCCGGCGCGGATCCCGAGGTCGGCCGCAAGGCCGCCGAGGACCACAAGGACGAGATCGAAGAGGTGCTCAAGGGCGCCGACATGGTCTTCGTCACCGCCGGCGAGGGCGGCGGGACCGGCACCGGCGGCGCGCCCGTGGTCGCGAGCATCGCCCGCAAGCTCGGTGCGCTGACCGTCGGCGTCGTCACGCGGCCGTTCTCGTTCGAGGGCAAGCGCCGCGGCGGCCAGGCCGACACGGGCATCCAGACCCTGCGCGAGTCCTGCGACACCCTCATCGTCATCCCCAACGACCGGCTGCTGCAGCTCGGCGACGCCGCCGTCAGCCTCATGGACGCGTTCCGCTCCGCCGACGAGGTGCTGCTCAACGGTGTCCAGGGCATCACCGACCTCATCACCACCCCCGGCCTGATCAACGTCGACTTCGCCGACGTCAAGGGCGTGATGTCCGGCGCCGGCAGCGCGCTGATGGGCATCGGTTCCTCCCGCGGGGAGGGCCGGGCCATCAAGGCCGCCGAGGCGGCGATCAACTCGCCGCTGCTCGAGGCGTCGATGGAAGGGGCGCGCGGCGTGCTGCTGTCCATCGCCGGCGGCTCCGACCTCGGCCTGTTCGAGATCAACGAGGCGGCTTCGCTGGTGCAGGAGGCCGCCCACATCGACGCGAACATCATCTTCGGCACCGTCATCGACGACTCCCTGGGCGACGAGGTGCGCGTCACCGTCATCGCGGCCGGGTTCGACGGCGGCACCCCGGCGCGGCGTCCCGTGGAATCGGCCCCGCCGACCACCGCAACGCGCGGCGGCACCATCGGCGCGGGACGTGCCGGCGACGTCGGCCGCCCGGAGCGGGAGCGGGCCGAGGAGATGCCGGCGCGCGAGCAGCAGCCCGTCGCGGGCAGTTCGCTGCCGCCGATCGGGTCTGCGCAGCCGGCACGGCCGGTGGAGGTCGACGAGGACGGCGACGACGACGTCGACGTGCCGATCTTCATGCGCCGGTGACGGTGGCACAGTCGGCTCTCCGGGCGCGGCGGGTCGTCACCACCCGCGCCGGCGGCGTCTCCGCCCCGCCCTACGACTCGTTCAATCTCGGTGACCACGTGGGTGACGACCCGGCGGCGGTCGAGGCGAACCGTCGCCGCCTCGCCGCGGCGATCGGGCAGCCCTACGAACGGCTGGTGTGGATGGAGCAGATCCACAGCCGCAACGTCACCGTCGTGGACGGCCCGGTCGACGGCCCGGTGCCCGCGACCGACGCCCTGGTCACGCGCGAGCCCGGCCTCGCGCTCGTCACCCTGAGCGCGGACTGTGTGCCGGTGCTGCTCTCGGACGAGGAGGCGGGCGTGATCGCCGCGGTGCACGCGGGCCGGATCGGCGCCCGCGTGGGTATCGTTCCCCGCGTCCTGGACACGATGGTCGAGCTCGGTGCGCACCGCGAGCGCATCGGCGCGTTCCTCGGGCCCGCCGCGAGCGGACGCCGGTACGAGGTGCCCGCCTCGATGCAGGCCGACGTGGAGGCGCACCTGCCCGGCAGCGCCACCCGCACCGTGCGGGGCACGCCCGGGCTGGACCTGCGCGCAGGGCTGCGCCGGCAACTGCGCGCGCACGGCGTCGTGGCGGTCGCGGAGGATCCCCGGTGCACCATCGAGGATCCGACGTTGTTCAGTCATCGCCGTCAGGCGCCGACCGGGCGGTTGGCGGCGGTGATCTGGCTCGAGGCCGTATCGGCCACCGGTGCCGGGGGTGGCCGGTGAGCGCAGCGGATCCCGGCGCGCGGCGCGCCGAGATCGCGGACGGGCTGCGGCGGGCACGCGAGCGGCTCGACGCCGCGGCCCGGGCAGCCGGCCGCGACCCGGCGGAGATCGCCCTGCTGCCGGTGACGAAGTTCTTCCCGGTCTCCGACGTGGAGATCCTCTACGGACTCGGGTGCCGGGCCTTCGGCGAATCCCGCGAACAGGAGGCCGCCGCGAAGGTTGCCGAATTCCGTTCGCGTACAACCGATCCCGCTGTCGCATGGCACATGATCGGCCGGCTGCAGCGCAACAAGGCGCGTGCCGTCGCCCGCTGGGCCCACACCGTGCACTCGGTCGACAGCGTCCGGTTGGCGCACGCACTGGACGCCGGTGCGCAGGCCGCGCAGGAGTCCGGCGACCGCGAGACGCCCGTACGGGTGCTGCTGCAGGTCAGCCTCGACGACGATCCGCAGCGGGGCGGGGTGAGCGCCGCGGACCTGCCCGCACTCGCGGACGAGGTCGCCGCCGCCGGCGGACTCGAGTTGCGGGGCCTGATGGCGGTGCCGCCACTGGGATGGGACCCGGACGCCGCATTCGAACGGCTCGCCGGGCTCCACAGCGGGCTGCGCTCCGATCATCCCGAGGCCACCGAACTGTCGGCCGGCATGTCCGGCGACCTCGAGGCGGCGGTGCGATGGGGTTCGACATGCGTGCGTGTCGGAACCGCGGTGTTGGGCTCGCGGCCGTTAGCCTGAGTGTCGACCGCCGCGCGAGGAAGGTTGATCCATGAGCTCACTCCACAAGTTCAAGGCGTACTTCGGGATGGTGCCGCTCGAGGAATACGAGGACGACTACCTCGACGACCCCGCGAGCGCCCGCCGTGAGCGCGACCGGGAGTACGACGAGCCGCCGTACGCCGGCGGTGGTTACGGCCCGTCGCACCGCGACGAGTACAAGGCGGCGCGCCGGGAGGACGCCGGCCGCGACTTCGAGCCGGACGGCTTCGATCGCTACGAGCCCCCCGTGCGGGCGGCCCGCGTGGAGCCGATCACGGCCCGCGCACCGCGCCCGACCCCGCCGCCTGCCCGCGCCGCCGCGCGGTCGTCGCTCGGCTCCGAGGGCCGGCTCGAACGGTCCGAGGCCCGTCGCGGCGCACTGTTCGACGAGGGAGGCCCGTTGTCGAAGATCACCACGCTGCGTCCCCGGGACTACGGCGAGGCCCGCACCATCGGCGAGCGGTTCCGCGACGGCACCCCGGTGATCATGGATTTGGTGGAGATGAGCAACGCCGACGCCAAACGGCTCGTCGACTTCGCCGCCGGGCTGGCCTTCGCGCTGCGCGGCTCGTTCGACAAGGTCGCCACCAAGGTGTTCCTGCTCTCCCCGGCGGACATCGACGTCTCCGCCGAGGAGCGCCGCCGGATCGCGGAGACGGGGTTCTACAACCAGCAGTGACCTGAACCCGCAGCGGCGGTTCCGGCACGGTCGACGCCCGGTGCCCGGTGTACAACACCGGACGCCGGGCGTTTCGGTTTGGCTCGATCCGCCGTCGTCGGGCAGAGTGGGCGGGTGGCCGTATTCGAGGTGCTCTGGTTCCTGCTGTTCATTTTCTGGCTGCTGCTGATCGGCCGGATCATTGTCGAGTTCATCCGGACGTTCGCGCGGGACTGGAAGCCGACGGGATTCGTCGTCGTCGTTCTCGAAGCAATCTTCACGGTCACCGATCCGCCGGTGAAACTGTTGCGCCGGCTCATTCCTCCGCTGAATCTCGGGGGAGTGCGACTGGATCTGTCCATCATGGTGCTGCTGTTCATCGTCTACTTCCTGATGGCGTTCATTCCCCGAGGTGGGACGCTCTGAGGGCCGACACCTGCTCGGACGATCCGCGCGAAAGCCGCCCTGTGCCAGAATGGGGTGCCAGTTACAGTGAGTTTGATACGCGTGACGCACTGTGGATATAACTGAATGCTTGCTTGACCGCTCACACGACGCGTGAAGGGATCCTTCCATGCCGCTGACCCCAGCTGATGTGCACAATGTCGCGTTCAGCAAGCCGCCGATCGGAAAGCGTGGCTACAACGAGGACGAGGTCGACGCGTTCCTGGATCTCGTCGAGCAGGAACTGACCCACCTGATCGAGGAGAACGCCGACCTGCGGCAGCGGGTGGCCGAGCTCGACCAGGAGCTCGCCGAGGCCAAGAAGGGTGCCCGACCCGGCGCGGCGGCACCGGCCCAGCCGGCCAAACCGGAGCCCGCTCGCGTCGTCGAGGCGCCGAAGCCGCCGGAACCCGCTCCGGCGCCGGCGCCCGCACCGGCCCCCGCACCGGTTGCGGCCGCACCGGCCTCCGGAGACGCGAGCATGCAGGCCGCCAAGGTCCTGGGCCTGGCCCAGGAGATGGCGGACCGCCTCACCGGCGACGCCAAGGCCGAGGCCGAGGAGCTGCTGCGCAACGCCCGCACCAATTCCGAGCAGCTCATCTCCGATGCGCGCACCCGCAGCGAGGCGATGATCGCCGACGCGCGGCAGAAGTCCGAGGCGATGCTCGCCGACGCCCGCACCCGCTCCGAGACGCAGCTGCGCCAGGCCAAGGAGAAGGCCGACGCGCTGCAGGCGGACGCCGAGAAGAAGCACACCGAGATCATGGCGACGATCAACCAGCAGCGCTCGGTGCTCGAGGGCCGCATCGAGCAGCTCAAGACCTTCGAGCGCGAGTACCGGGTGCGCCTGAAGTCCTACCTCGAATCTCAGCTCGAGGAGCTCGAACAGCGCGGTTCCGCCGTGCCGGTCGACGGTGGCCAGGAGGCGTTCAACCAGTCGAACTCCTCGTTCGGTTCCACGTCCTTCGCCAAGGGCAACAGCTGATCGAGGCGGCGGTCCGATGGCCGGGTTCCGATGAGGGTGCGCCGTGCTGGTGGTGACTCTCGCCCTTGCAGCCGTCGGCTTCGGCATGCTCGTCGTGGCCCTCATGACGGGGTCCGTGCTGTGGGCCTGGGGTTGCATCGTCGTGTGTGTGGTGGGCGCGGTCCTGTTGCTGATCAGCGCATTGAGTGGCAAGCGGACCGCGCCCCCGACGGCGACGGGATCCGAGCCGAGACGGCGCCGCGAGGGACGCGATCCGAGCGAGTGAGCGCGGCGGCATAGAATAGTCCGAGAACAGTTTGCAGTGCTTTCCCCCGGCAGCCGCCGGGGACGGCGTCGATCCGGCCATCACCGGGGAGCCTTCGGAAGAACGGCCGTGCCGACCGGCACGACTCAGTAGAACCGAACGGGTGGGCCCGTCACAGCCCGAACGAGAGGCCCGTCCGGCCGGCAGAGCCCGGAGGGACGGTGCAAGCGGGGTGGTACCGCGGTTGCCGGCGCACAGGGCGCGGCGATCGTCCCCGTGCCGGACACGTCTAGGCACGAGGAGTCACGCTGTGACGAAGAGCACCCCCGACCGCCCGCAGGCCCCCGACGCACCGACCGGCGGATACCCGCGCGTCGACTACGGGGTCGCCAAGGACTCGGGCATCGACTTCCCCGAGCTCGAGGTGAAGGTCCTCGACGGGTGGGCGAAGGACGACACCTTCCGCGCCTCGGTCGCGAATCGCGACGGCGCCGACGAGTTCGTCTTCTACGACGGCCCGCCCTTCGCGAACGGCCTGCCCCACTACGGGCACCTGCTCACCGGCTACGTCAAGGACCTCATCCCGCGCTTCCAGACGATGCGCGGCAAGAAGGTCGAACGGCGCTTCGGCTGGGACTGTCACGGCCTGCCCGCCGAGCTTGAGGCGGAGAAGCAGCTCGGGATCAAGGACAAGTCCGAGATCGACACGATGGGGCTGGCCGAGTTCAACGCCTACTGCAAGACGTCGGTGCTGCGGTACACCGGGGAGTGGCGCGACTACGTCACCCGGCAGGCCCGCTGGGTGGACTTCGACAACGACTACAAGACCCTGGACCTCGACTTCATGGAGTCGGTCATGTGGGCCTTCAAGCAGCTCTACGACAAGGGCCTGATCTACCAGGGCTTCCGGGTCCTGCCGTACTCGTGGTACGAGCAGACCCCGCTGTCGAACCAGGAGACCCGCCTCGACGACGCCTACAAGATGCGTCAGGACCCGGCCGTCACCGTCGACATGGTGGTGCGCGCACCGGGCAGCGAACTCGACGGCGCCAACGCCCTGATCTGGACCACCACGCCGTGGACGCTGCCGTCCAACCTCGCGATCGCGGTGCACCCCGACATCACCTACGTCGCCGTCCGCGTGGGCGAGGGTGACGACGCGAGGACGTATGTGCTCGCGGAGGACCGACTCGGTCACTACGCCCGCGAGTTCGGCGACGAACCCGAGGTGCTGGGCCGGTACACCGGCGCGGACCTCGTCGGCCTGGCCTACGAGCCGCCGTTCGACTTCTTCGTGGGCCGGGAGAACGCCCACCGGATCATCGCGGCCGACTACGTCACCACCGACTCCGGCACCGGAATCGTCCACCTGGCACCGGCCTTCGGTGAAGAGGACATGGAGTACTGCCAGCGCAACGGCATCGAGCTGGTGCAGCCGCTCGATCCGGGCGGAAAGTTCACCGCCCTCGTTCCGCCCTACGAGGGTCTGCAGGTCTTCGACGCCAACCCGGTGATCATCAAGGACCTCAAGGCCGCCGGAAAACTGTTGCGGCACGAGACGATCGAGCACTCCTACCCGCACTCGTGGCGGTCCGGCCGGCCGCTGATCTACATGGCGGTCCCGTCGTGGTTCGTCGCCGTGACCCGGTTCCGGGACCGCATGGTGGAGCTGAACCAGCAGATCACCTGGGTACCCGAGCACATCCGCGACGGCCAGTTCGGCAAGTGGCTCGAGGGTGCCCGCGACTGGAACATCAGCCGGAACCGCTACTGGGGTAGCCCCATTCCCGTGTGGGTCTCGGACGATCCGGCCTACCCGCGCGTCGACGTGTACGGCTCCCTCGACGAGCTCGAACGCGACTTCGGGGTGCGGCCGAGCGACCTGCACCGGCCGATGATCGACGAGCTGACCCGCCCCAACCCGGACGACCCGACCGGGAAGTCGACGATGCGCCGCGTCCCCGAGGTGCTCGACTGCTGGTTCGAGTCGGGGTCGATGCCGTTCGCCCAGGTGCACTATCCGTTCGAGAACACCGAATGGTTCGACTCGCACTATCCCGGCGACTTCATCGTCGAGTACAACGGTCAGACCCGCGGCTGGTTCTACACCCTGCACGTGCTCGCCACCGCGCTGTTCGACCGCCCCGCGTTCAAGACCGTCGCGGCCCACGGCATCGTGCTGGGCGACGACGGGCTGAAGATGAGCAAGTCCAAGGGCAACTACCCCGACGTCAACGAGGTGTTCGCCCGCGACGGCTCCGACGCCATGCGCTGGTTCCTGATGTCCTCGCCCATCCTGCGCGGCGGCAACCTCGTCGTCACCGAGCAGGGCATCCGCGAGGGCGTCCGGCAGGCGCTGCTGCCGCTGTGGAACGCGTGGAGCTTCCTGCAGCTGTACGCGTCCAAGCCCGGCACGTGGCGCACCGACTCGCCGCACGTGCTCGACCGGTACATCCTGGCCAAGCTCGCCGCCACCCGCAACGCCATCACCGACGCGCTCGAGGTGGTCGACATCGCCGGAGCATGCGACGAGCTGCGTACCTTCAGCGACGCCCTCACCAACTGGTACGTGCGCCGCTCCCGCAGCCGGTTCTGGGACGAGGACGCCGACGCGATCGACACCCTGCACACGGTGCTCGAGGTCGTCAGCCGCCTCGCCGCCCCCATGCTGCCGCTGGTCACCGAGGTGATCTGGCGCGGCCTGACCGGCGGCCGCTCCGTGCATCTGGCGGACTGGCCGGCCGCCGGGGACCTGCCGGCCGACCCGGCCCTGGTCGAGTCGATGGACGAGGTCCGCTCGGTGTGCTCGACGGTGCTGTCGCTGCGCAAGGCCCAGAAGCTGCGCGTGCGGCTGCCGCTCCCGCAGGTCACCGTCGCCGCCCCCGAGGCGCACCGGCTGCAGCCGTTCGCCGAGCTCGTCCAGGACGAGGTCAACGTCAAGTCGGTCGAGCTGACCGAGGACGTCGATGCGCACGGCCGCTTCGAGCTGGTCGTCAACGCCCGGGCCGCGGGACCGCGCCTCGGCAAGGACGTGCAGACGGTGATCAGGGCCGTCAAGGCCGGGGACTGGTCCGAGGCGGCCGACGGCACCGTCACGGCCGCCGGTATCGCGCTGCTGCCGGAGGAGTACACCACCCGCCTGGTTGCGGCGGAGCCGGAGTCGACGGCCGCGCTGCCCGGCGGCGCCGGCCTGGTGGTGCTGGACTCCACGGTCACCGAGGAGTTCGAGGCCGAGGGCTGGGCGAAGGACCGGATCCGCGAGCTGCAGGACGCGCGCCGCAACCTGGGCCTGGACGTCTCGGACCGCATCTCCGTCGTGTTCGAGGTGCCGGCCGACCGCGCCGACTGGGCACTGCGGCACCGCGAGCTCATCGCCTCGGAGGTGCTCGCCACCAGCTTCGAACTCGCGCCCGCCGGGGACGGGGCGCTCGACCTCGGTGAAGGGGTGCGCGCGGCCATCGTCAAGGCATGAGCGTCCCGGTGACCGGGGTGCGCGGCGCGGCCACGACGGCGGTGACGCGGATGCGGGCGTGATGTCGGTGCGAGGGGCGAGGATGCCCGGGTGCCCCCCGTGGTGAATCCGAGTGGTCGGCGCTGGGTGCTGCACCTGGACCTGGACGCCTTCTTCGCCTCCGCCGAACAACTGACCCGGCCGACCCTACGGGGTCGGCCGGTGCTCGTCGGCGGCCTCGGCGCGCGTGGCGTCGTCGCCGGGGCCAGCTACGAAGCCCGCGTCTTCGGGGCGCGGTCGGCGATGCCGATGAGCCGGGCCCGCCGGCTGGTGGGGCCCGCCGCGGTGGTGCTGCCGCCGCGCGGGGTGCTGTACCAGGCGCTCAGCCAGACCGTGTTCGACGTGTTGCGCGAGCGCATCCCCGTGCTCGAGACGCTGTCGCTCGACGAGGCGTTCGCCGAACCCGCCGAGCTCGCCGGCGCCGCCCACCACGACGTGGAACGGTTCTGTGCGCGGCTGCGCGACGAGGTGCGGGCCCGCACCGGCCTCGTCGCGTCCGTCGGCGCCGGCTCCGGCAAACAGATCGCCAAGATCGCCTCCGGCCTCGCCAAGCCCGACGGAGCGCTCGTCGTGCGTCCCGAGGAGGAGCTGGCGCTGCTGCACGGCCTGCCGGTACGCAAGCTGTGGGGGATCGGACCGGTGTCGGAGGAGCGCCTGCGGCGTCTGGGCATCGACACGATCGGTGACCTCGCCGCGCTGCCGGTCCCGGAGGCGGCCTCGATCCTGGGCGCCACGGTGGGCCCGGCGCTGCACCGGCTCGCCAACGGGCACGACGATCGACCGGTCGTCGAACGCGCCGACGCCAAGCAGGTCAGCGCCGAGACGACGTTCCCGACGGACATCGTCACCCTCGCCGAGCTGCGACGTGCCGTCACCGGCAGCGCCGCCGCAGCGCATCGCCGGTTGCGGCGCGACGGCCGGGCCGCCCGGACCGTCGTGCTCAAGCTGCGCAAGGCCGACATGAGCATCCTCACCCGCTCGTCGACGCTGCCGTACGCCACCGAGGATGTGGCAACGCTCACGGCGGCGGCGCAGCGGCTGGCGCTCGACCCGCTCGAGATCGGCCCGATCCGCCTCGTCGGCGTCGGCCTCGCCGGCCTGTCCAGCATCCGGCAGGAGTCGCTGTTTCCCGAGCTCGAGCAGCCCCCGGAGGACCCGGTGGAGTCGTCGCCGGACGCCGGGCCGGAGCACGTCACGACGGTGACGGGACGGCGGTGGCGTCCCGGCACGGACGTGCGGCATCCGGAGTTCGGACACGGCTGGGTGCAGGGCGCCGGGCACGGCGTGGTGACGATCCGCTTCGAGACGCGCTCGACCGGGCCGGGGCCGGCCCGCACCCTCGACGAGAACGATCCCGCCCTCTCCGAGGCCGATCCGCTCGCCGGCCTCGGGTGAGCGCGCGGGCCCCGCCGCTCTCACGGTCTTCTTACTACCGCCGGGTACGCTTACGGGCGATCCGCTGTCCCGGTGGAGCATCCGCTGCTGGATGAACCGAGCACGGTACACCCGTGCACGATCGAGAACGAGAAGGACGAGAAGTTGAAGCTTCGCAAGATCACTGTCGCCACGGTGGCTCTGGCCGCCGCCCTCACGATGTCCGCCTGCAGCTCGGACGACGGAGGTAGCTCGACCTCGACCTCGGCGAAGACCACCACCAGCACCACGACCGCCGCCGCGCAGTACCCGCCGGTGCCGACCGTCGAGGACCTCAACGCCATGCTGGCCAAGGCGTTCGACGAGACCGTCCCGGCCGAGGAGAAGGTGAACCTCGTGCAGGGTGCCGAGCAGGATCCCGCCCTGATCGACCAGGTCGCCGCCGCGGCCAAGCAGGCCGGCGCGCAGATCACCGTCCTGGACGTCAACGACAACCAGAACGGCACGGTCACCGCCGGCATCGAGACTCTGCTGGCCGGTGCGCAGCAGCCCGCCGTCGGCACCGTCGACTTCGTCGCGGAGAACGGCGTGTGGAAGCTGTCGAAGAACAACGCCTGCGCCATCGTCGCGACGGCTCAGCTGCAGTCGCCGGCCTGCGCCTGACGTAGACCGACACGGCGGCCGGGGCGGAGATCCGCCCCGGCCGCCGCCGCGTCCGCCCGTCCGCTCAGGACTGCCAGCGCACCCGGTCCACCAGGGTCTGCGCCAGACGGGTGGTGCCCGCGGGATCGCTGTACGCCTGCTCCCCGCCGACCGTGAGATCCCCGGCGATCGGGAGCGGCCGGCCGAGGTCGATGG
This sequence comes from Rhodococcus sp. M8, assembly GCF_015654185.1. Lineage (NCBI taxonomy): Bacteria > Bacillati > Actinomycetota > Actinomycetes > Mycobacteriales > Nocardiaceae > Rhodococcus > Rhodococcus sp. M8. The sequence goes on along the minus strand of NZ_CP064065.1, from coordinate 1,126,137 downwards.
TCATCGTGCCTTCGCCGGTCATCTCGTACCGGTCGATGTTCAGCCGACCGGACCCGTTCGGCAGCGCCCAGGTAGCCTCGCGCGGGGTCTGGGTGATGCGCAGGTGCACGGTCAGCAGGTCGCCGTCCCGCTCGAGCAGGCTCGCGGTGGCGACCTGATCGAGCGCCATCCCGCTCATCACCTGTTGGTGGATCTCCCACACCCCACCCACGCCGATCTCCTCCTCGGGGAACGACACCATCCGGTACACGGCCTGGTAGAAGGCCTGCTCGATGGCCGATCGGGCGATGTCCGCGGAGTCCGGCGTGGGATCGAGCCGCAGCGCGCTCACCGCGCCGGACGGGGACATCGTCAGTCCCGCCTCGGATCCCCGAGCGGGCCCGAGCGCCGCGGCGAGGGCCGCATCCGGCGACGTGGCGTCGTCGATCCGCAGGTCCACGAGGCTGCTCGGCGAGGCGTCCGACACGGCGTCGCTCACCCGCGCGGTGAGCGGCAACGTCAGTTCGGGGGTGGAGAAGTCCTGTGCCGGCTGATCGCCGATCGACTGGAAGACCTGCGAGGCGGTCGTCAGCGCCACCTGCTGGCTCGTGTCGACGGGTGGGGTGAGCCGGATCCGGCTGCGCGGCTCGGCCCCCGGCTCCAGGACCACCGCGGTGACCGCGGCGACGGGCACCGTGACCTCCGTCGAGGTCGCCGTCGACGTGGGGGCGGCACCGTCGGCGGAGTTGCCGCACCCGGCGAGGAGGGTGGTCAGGGACAGGGCCACACCGAGGGAGCGGGCCCTCGGGCGGGCGAATTTGGGCAGCACAGGCACGCACCCCAGGGTAGCCACGGCGGGCGGGGTGGCCGTCGCGCTCCTCGGATGGGGGATGATGGCAGGGTGACCGACGACCCCACCGAGCACGATGCCCACCCCGACGCCGTCGCGGAACCCCCGGTTGCGTCGTCCTCGGCCGGAACCCCGGCGAAGGACGCGCCCGCGCCGGCCCGGCGGCTGCGCGAGCTGCTCGCCCTCGCCGCGGTGATCTTCGGGTTCGACCTGCTCACCAAGGTGCTGGCCGTCCACTACATCGATCCGGCCGATCCCGTCTCGATCGTCGGGGACACCGTGACGCTCACATTGGTGCGCAACCCGGGCGCCGCCTTCTCGATGGCCACCGGCATGACGTGGCTGCTGACCCTGGTCGCCGTCGCCGTCGTGGTGGGCGTGGTCAGGATCGGCCGCACGCTGCGATCGGGCTGGTGGGCGCTGGGACTCGGGCTCGTCCTCGGGGGCGCGCTGGGTAATCTCGTCGACCGGATCTTCCGTTCCCCGGGCCCGCTGCAGGGCCACGTCGTCGACTTCGTGTCGGTCGGCTGGTGGCCGGTGTTCAACGTCGCCGATTCCGCCATCGTCTGCGGCGCGATCCTGCTCGTGGCGCTGACCGTCTTCGGCGTCGAACCGGACGGCTCGCGGAAGACCGGCTCCTCCGACAGCAGAAAGGAAGCACACAAGTGAGAGAAACCCGGGCGATGCCCGTCCCCGACGGGCTCGACGGGATGCGGGTCGACGCGGGCCTGGCACGGCTGCTCGGCCTGTCGCGCACGGCGATCGCCGCCCTGACCGAGGAGGGAGCCGTCCTGGTCGACGGTGCCGCCGCGGGCAAGTCCGATCGACTGTCCGCCGGTTCCTGGCTCGAGGTGGAACTGCCCGAGCCGCCCCGGCCCCTCACCATCGAGGCGACGCCCGTGGAGGGCATGGGGATCCTCTATGCGGACGACGACATCGTCGCCGTCGACAAGCCCGTCGGCGTCGCCGCGCACGCGAGCGTCGGCTGGACCGGGCCGACCGTGATCGGCGGACTGGCGGCCGCCGGATTTCGCATCTCCACCTCCGGCGCCCACGAGCGGCAGGGCATCGTCCACCGCCTCGACGTCGGCACGTCCGGGGTCATGGTCGTCGCGACGTCCGAGCGCGCCTACACGGTGCTCAAGCGGGCCTTCAAGCAGCGCACCATCGACAAGCGCTACCACGCCCTCGTGCAGGGGCACCCCGATCCGAGCAGCGGCACGATCGACGCGCCGATCGGCCGGCATCGCAGCAGCGACTGGAAGTTCGCCGTCACCGCCGACGGCAAGCCCAGCATCACCCACTACGACACGATCGAGGCGTTCCAGGCCGCGAGCCTGCTCGACATCCACCTCGAGACCGGCCGCACCCATCAGATCCGCGTGCACTTCTCCGCGCTGCGGCACCCCTGCTGCGGTGACCTGACCTACGGCGCCGACCCGCGCCTGGCCGAGCGGCTCGGCCTCGAGCGGCAGTGGCTGCACGCCCGGTCGCTCGGGTTCGCGCATCCCGCCGACGGGCGCTGGATCGAGATCACCAGCAAGTACCCGGCCGACCTCGAGCACGCGCTCGCCGTGCTGCGCAGCGCCTGACCGTGCGCGTGTCCCTGCCGTGGGCGGCGACGGCGGCACTGCTGCTGGCGGTGCTCGCGGCCGGGCTGCTCACGCCGGCCCGGACGGCGACGGTGCGCACCGACACCCTCGGCCCCGACCACGGCGAGGCGGTCGCCGGCTACCTCGCGCGCGCCCAGGCGAGCGTCGAGTCCGGCACCGGCGAACCGCGGTGGGGCCTGGTGTCCTTCGCGACGCCGGTGACGGTCGAGCAGGCGGCGGCGCTGCCGGGAGACCCTCGCATCGCGCAGGTGCTGTTCCGCGTCCCGATCGAGCGGGTGCAGACCCCACTGGTCCCGGTCGCCGTGCCCGCCCATCGGGAGGCGCTGCTGCGTGCGCCCGCCGTCGCGGCGGGCCGGCTGCGGCAGGCGGGCGGCGCCGACCGGGCCGCGCGCGTCGCCGCGGTCTCGGCCGATCGTCTCGCGGACGGGTGCGCCTGCGTCGTCGGCGTCGTGGTGCGCGTCGCGCCGGCGACGGCGTCGGAGCTCGCCGCGGCCCTCGGCGTCCGCGCCGTCGAACTGCTGCCCGCGGACGCGGTCGCCGGCGCGTTCTCGGTGAACCCGCTGCTGCCCGAGCACGTCGACGTCGTCGCTCCGGGACCGGACGACGGCGAGCCCTGAGGTCCGGTCGCGCAGGATCGGCGGGACAGACGCCTCGCCGGTGGGTACGGTGGCGCGGTGGCACGGGTTCTGGGGTATCTCCTGGTTGCGCTGCTCGCTGCGACCGGTCTGCTGTGGCCGCTGCTCGCCGGACTCGACACCGGCGACGCATCCGCCGCGTCGGATCCGGCGCGGATCACGAACTACACCGCCGACTACACCGTCGAGGCCGAGGGCGGGCTCACCGCCACCGAAACCGTCACGGTCGCCTTCCCGGCCGGCCGGCACGGCATCTTCCGGTACTGGGACGTCACCACGGGCGCCGATCCACACGTGCGCCACATCCCCGAGATCGTCTCCGTCGAACGCGACGGCGCGCCCGAGCCGTTCGAGACGAGCCGGCAACAAGGACACCGATTCGTCGTCGCGAAGATCGGGGACCCCGACGTGTACCTGGAGCCGGGCACCCACACCTATCGCATCGAGTACACCACCGAGGGGGTCCTCGACCCGCCGGGCGGCGCCGCCGCGACGTTCGACACGGCCGCGGGGACGGCCGCCCCGGTCGGCTCGGTGTTCCACTGGAGCGTGGTTCCCGGCGGGTGGGAGATGGCCATCGACCGGGCCGACATCACGGTGCGGCTGCCCGCGGCGTCCGGCCTGGTCGAATGTGCGGTGTCGGGGGCGGCCTGCATCCTCGGCGGGGCCGGCACCGACACCGTCTCCGTCGGGGTGACCGGGCTCGAACCCCGGACGGCGGTGAACGTGCGCATCGGGCTCGGGCTCGACGCCCCGGCCCGGGCCACGGTGCCCTGGCCGGTCGCGTGGGATCCCATCCTCGGGCGGTCGGCGCCGGTCGTGGCGGTGGTCGCGATGCTGAGCCTGCTCGGATTCGCCGGCGCGGCCCGGTGGGCGTGGACAGCCCGCGAACCCGAGCCGGGCCTGCCGGTGCTGTACTCGCCGCCCGACGGCTTCGGACCGGTGCAGACCGTCTACCTCGCCTCCGAGCGGCCCGGGCCCGCGCCGCTCGCGGCGACGCTGCTGTACGCCGCAGAGGAGGAACTGGTCGAGCTGCGCCCCGCCGGCGGCGGGAAGAAGTCCGACGTGTGGGAGGTCCGCGGCGTCGCATCCGCGGACAGGTGGGCGGCGACGGACCCGGTGACCCGGGCGGTCGGCGACGCACTGCAGATCTCGTACCCCGGTGCGGTGCTGCGGGCCGACGGCTCGAAGTCGGCGGGGGAACGGTTGTCGAAGGCGACGACGGAGCTGGCGTCGCAGTGCCGGATCTGGGCCCGCAACGAGGGACTGGTGGCCCCGTCGGCCCGCGAGCGTCTCGGCAAGGCGGCGGTGGTGCTGGCGCTGGTCCTCGCGGTGGTCGGGTTCGCGGTGCCGGTGTGGCCGAGCATGTGGGGCCTGCCGGCGGCGGCGTTCGTGTTCGGCGGATGGGAGCTGTTGCGGCCGGAGGCGGGGACGCGGCGCACCGCGAAGGGCCGCGAGATGTGGTCGCGTGCCGGTGGGTTCCGGCGCATGCTCGTGACCCCGTCGAGCGAGGACCGCTACCGGTTCTCGGCGGAACGCGACCTCTACACCCGCTACATTCCGCACGCGGTCGCGTTCGGCGTGGCCGACCGGTGGGCGGAGAAGTACCGCACGGTCACCGGGTCCGAGCCGCCGGCGCCGGCGTGGTACCCGTATCCGGTCGGAGTGCACGGATTCGCCTCGGGGACCGGGGGATTCGACAGCTTCGAGTCGGCCCTGTCGTCGTCGATCGGCGCGTACACCGCGTCGCAGTCCTCGTCGTCGGGTGGTGGCGGTGGTGGCGGTGGTGGCGGCGGCGGTGGCGGCTCGTGGTGACCGATCGCCGCGGTGAACGAGGCACCGGCGCGTCCGCACCGGTGCCGGGCTACGGAAGGAGGGCGGCTCCATGGTGACCGCAATCGTGATCGTCGTCGTGCTGGTGGTGGTGCTCGGTGCCGTGTTCGTGGTCGGCTTCAACCGGCTGCGCCGCGCCGACGTGCTGGCCCAGGAGGCCCTCGGCGGCATCGACGTGCAACTGAGCCGGCGCGCGGACCTGGTGCCGAACCTCGTGGCGACGGTGCGCGGCTACGCGGCGCACGAGAAGAGCGTGCTCGAGGAGGTCACCGCCGCGCGCACCGCCGCGTCGCGGGCGGCTTCCGGCGGCACGGTCGCAGAGAAGGCCCAGGCCGACGCCCGGCTCGAGAAGGCGGTGTTCGACGTGCTCGCCGTCGCCGAGAACTACCCGGACCTGAAGGCATCGGCCAACTTCCTGGATCTGCAGCGCCAGCTCGGCGAGACCGAGGACCAGCTCGCCTTCGCCCGCCAGTACTACAACGACGCCGCGGGCAGGCTCAACACGTCGCTGAAGACGATCCCGTGGATGTTCTTCGCGGGACCGGCGGGTGTGCGCGAGCGTGAGTTCTATACCGCTCCGGCGGGCACGGAACTGCCGCCGACCGTGTCGTTCTGATCCACCCGGCGCGCGCGGTCGCGCCACCGGGCCCTACCGTTGAGCGGTGAGCAGCACCGCATCGCGCTTCGACGCCGGCATCGTGTGCGGGCTCGGCGCCTATCTGACGTGGGGACTCTTCCCGGCGTTCTTCGGGCTGCTCGAGCCCGCCGGACCCGTCGAGATCCTCGCCCACCGGGTGCTGTGGACGCTGCTGGCGATGCTGCTGCTGCTCGCCGTGCTCGGCCGGCTCGGCTCGCTGCGGGGACTGGGCGTGCGGGTGTGGGCCCTGGTCGCGGCGGCGTCGGTGGCCATCGCCGTCAACTGGGGTACGTACATCTACGGCGTCGTGTCGGGCCGGGTGGTCGAGACCGCGCTGGGCTACTTCATCAACCCGCTGGTCAGCGTGCTGTTCGGGGTGTTGTTCTTCCGGGAGCGCCTGCGCCGCGCCCAGGTCGCGGCCCTGTTCGTGGCGACCGCCGCGGTGGCGGTGATCACCGTGGACTACGGCCGGCCGCCGCTGATCGCGCTGACCCTGGCGTTCTCGTTCGCGCTGTACGGGGTGGTCAAGAAGATCGTGCCGCTCGATCCGCGGACGTCGCTGACGGGGGAGGGCATCGTCGCCGTGCCGTTCGCGGCGGGCTACCTGGTCTTCCTCGCTGTCACCGGCACCGGCACCTTCACCGGCCACGGGGCCGGGCACTCGCTGCTGCTCGTGTCGGCCGGGCTCGTCACGGCGCTGCCGCTGCTGCTGTTCGGGGCGGCCGCCCAGCGGGTGCCGCTGGTGACCCTCGGCATGCTGCAGTACCTGACCCCCGGCCTGCAGATGGCGTGGGGCGTGCTGGTGCTGCACGAGGACATGCCGGCCTCGCGGTGGATCGGATTCGGGCTGATCTGGACCGCGCTGGCGGTGTTCACCGTCGACGCCGTCCTGCGGGCCCGCACGGCGCGCGGACGCCTCGAACCGGTCACCTCGAGTACACCGGAGTAACACCGGTCACGACTCGCCGCCGGCGCCGGTGTGGCGGTCCGATCCCGTCGCCGGGGAGGCCTACACTCGGGATGCTCACAGACCTTCCGGGAGAGGCACGCGTGGCTGACTCGTTCGTTCATCTGCACAACCACACCGAGTACTCGATGCTCGACGGCGCCGCGAAGGTCGGTCCCCTGTTCAAGGAGGCCGAGCGGCTGGGGATGACGGCGGTCGGGATGACCGACCACGGGAACATGTACGGCGCCAGCGAGTTCTACAACGCCGCGACGAAGTTCGGGATCAAGCCGATCATCGGCATCGAGGCCTACATCGCCCCGGAGTCGCGGTTCAGCACCAAGCGCGTGCAGTGGGGGGATCCGAGCCAGAAGTCCGACGACGTCTCCGGTTCCGGCTCGTACACGCACATGACGATGGTGGCCGAGAACGCCACCGGACTGCGGAACCTGTTCAAGCTGTCCTCGCTCGCCTCCATCGAGGGCCAGCTCGGCAAGTGGGCCCGGATGGACGAGGACCTCATCGCCCACCACGCCGAGGGCATCATCGCGACCACCGGCTGCCCGTCGGGGGAGATCCAGACCCGGCTGCGTCTCGGCCACGACCGCGAGGCGCTCGAGGCGGCCGCGAAGTGGCAGGAGATCTGGGGCAAGGACAACTTTTTCCTCGAGCTGATGGATCACGGCCTGTCCATCGAGCGCCGCGTCCGGGAGGGCCTGCTCGAGATCGGCCGCACGCTCGGCATCCCGCCGCTGGCCACCAACGACTGTCACTACGTCACCAAGGATGCCGCCGAGAACCACGAGGCGCTGCTGTGCATCCAGACCGGCAAGACGCTGTCGGATCCGACCCGCTTCAAGTTCGACGGCGACGGCTACTACCTGAAGTCCGCCGCGGAGATGCGGGCGCTGTGGGACGGCGAGGTGCCCGGCGCGTGCGACAACACGCTGCTCATCGCCGAGCGGGTGCAGTCCTACGAGGAGGTGTGGACCCACCGCGACCGCATGCCGATCTTCCCCGTGCCCGAGGGGGAGACGCAGGCGAGCTGGCTGCGCAAGGAGGTCATGCGCGGCCTCGACCGCCGCTTCCCGAACGGCGCGCCCGACGAATACCTGCGCCGCGCCGACTACGAGATCGACGTGATCTGCGAGATGGGTTTCCCGGCGTACTTCCTCGTCGTCGGCGACCTGATCAACCACGCCCGCGAGGTGGGTATCCGGGTCGGTCCGGGTCGGGGCTCGGCCGCCGGTTCGCTCGTCGCCTACGCCATGGGCATCACGAACATCGATCCGATCCCGCACGGCCTGCTGTTCGAGCGGTTCCTCAACCCCGAGCGCGTGTCCATGCCCGATATCGACATCGACTTCGACGATCGCCGCCGCGGCGAGATGGTGCGGTACGCGACCGAGAAGTGGGGCAACGACAAGGTCGCCCAGGTGATCACGTTCGGCACCATCAAGACGAAGGCCGCGATCAAGGACTCGGCGCGCGTGCAGTTCGGCCAGCCGGGCTTCGCGATCGCCGACCAGATCACCAAGGCGCTGCCGCCGCCGATCATGGCCAAGGACATTCCGGTGTCGGGCATCACCGACCCGAACCACGAGCGGTACAAGGAGGCCGCCGAGGTCCGGGCGCTGATCGAATCCAACCCGGACGTGAAGAAGATCTACGACACCGCGCTCGGCCTCGAGGGCCTGATCCGCAACGCCGGCGTGCATGCCTGCGCGGTGATCATGTCCTCCGAGCCGCTGATGGACGCCATCCCGCTGTGGAAGCGGGCGCAGGACGGCGCGATCATCACCGGCTGGGACTACCCGTCGTGCGAGGCCATCGGCCTGCTGAAGATGGACTTCCTCGGTCTGCGGAACCTCACCGTCATCGGTGACGCGATCGAGAACATCAAGAACAACCGCGGCATCGACCTCGACCTGGACACGCTGCCGCTCGAGGATCCGCCCACCTACGAGTTGCTGGCCCGCGGCGACACCCTGGGCGTGTTCCAGCTCGACGGCAGCGCCATGCGCGATCTGCTGCGCCGGATGCAGCCGACCGGCTTCGAGGACATCGTCGCCGTGCTCGCGCTGTACCGGCCCGGCCCGATGGGCATGAACGCCCACAACGACTACGCCGACCGCAAGAACGGCCGGCAAGAGGTCAAGCCGATCCACCCCGAGCTCGAGGAGCCGCTGAAGGACATCCTGGCCGACACCTACGGCCTGATCGTCTACCAGGAGCAGATCATGCAGATCGCTCAGAAGGTGGCCGGTTACTCGCTCGGACAGGCAGACCTGCTACGGCGAGCCATGGGCAAGAAGAAGAAGGAGATCCTCGAGGAGGCGTACGGCGGCTTCCAGAAGGGCATGCTCGACAACGGCTTCTCCCAGCCCGCGATCACCGCATTGTGGGACACGGTGCTTCCGTTCGCCGGATACGCGTTCAACAAGTCGCACGCCGCCGGGTACGGCCTCGTCTCGTTCTGGACGGCGTACCTCAAGGCGAACTACCCCGCCGAGTACATGGCGGGCCTGCTCACGTCCGTCGGCGACGACAAGGACAAGGCTGCGGTCTACCTGTCGGACTGCCGCAAGATGGGCATCACCGTGCTGCCGCCCGACGTCAACGAGTCGCGGGTCGACTTCGCGTCGGTGGGGGAGGACATCCGGTTCGGCCTCGGCGCGGTGCGCAACGTCGGTACCAACGTCGTGGCGTCCATCATCCGGGCGCGGGAGGAGAAGGGCCGGTTCACCGACTTCTCCGACTACCTCAACAAGATCGATGCGCTCGCGTGTTCGAAGAAGGTCACCGAGTCGCTGATCAAGGCCGGCGGGTTCGATTCGCTCGGCCATCCCCGCAAGGGCCTGATGCTGGTCCACGCCGACGCGATCGACGCGGTCATGGGCACCAAGAAGGCCGAGGCGATCGGGCAGTTCGACCTGTTCGGCGGCGCGGACGCCGACGAGTCGGTCACCTCGGTGTTCAACGTGAAGATCCCCGAGGAGGAGTGGGACACCAAGCACAAGCTCGCCCTCGAACGGGAGATGCTGGGCCTGTACGTGTCCGGGCATCCGCTCAACGGCGTCGAGCACGTGCTCGCCCAGCAGTCGGACACCGCGATCCCGACCATCCTCGAGGGCGCGATCAAGGACGGCACCCAGGTCACCGTGGGCGGCATCCTCGCGTCGGTGAACCGCCGCATCAACAAGAACGGTCTGACCTGGGCGTCGGCGCAGCTCGAGGATCTCGCCGGCGGCATCGAGGTGCTCTTCTTCCCGCAGTCCTACTCGGTGTACGGCATGGACGTGGTCGAGGACTCGGTGGTGCTGGTCAAGGCGCGGGTGTCGATCCGCGACGACCGGATCTCGTTGATCGCCAACGATCTCGCCGTGCCCGACCTGTCGCAGGTCGGGGTGGCCAAGCCGCTGTCGGTGTCGATGCCGACCCGGCTGTGCACCCCCGACAAGGTCGGGGCGCTCAAGAGCGTGCTCACCCGCCACCCCGGTACCTCGGACGTGCACGTCCGGCTGATCTCCGGCAGCAAGGTCACCGTGCTGAAGGTGGACGACAGCCTGCGGGTGGAGCCGTCGTCGGCGCTGATGGGGGATCTCAAGGCTCTGCTCGGGCCGGCCTGCCTGGCGACCTGACCCGCCGACGGTGTGCTGCAGTCGGACGCCGCTGCGGTCGGGTGTCGCTGCGGTCAGGTGTCGCGGCGGTCAGTGTCGCTCCGGTAGTGCAGCAGGCGGGCCCACCATACGACGGTGGCGGTCGCGGCGGCGGTGAGCACGGCGGTCTGCGCGTCCGCGGTGATCGCGAACAGCGCCAGGAGGACCAGGACGGCCGCGACGAGTGACTCGAGCTTGTACAGCGGCCATGCGGTTCCGGCCACGTCGACGGACGCGGGCCGACGGCGGGTGGGGGTGGGCGAATCCATCGTCGTCATCTCGACCTCCGTGCGCCTCGGGGAACCCGTCCACCAGGCTACTCGCAGACTTGTTTTCGGGCCACCGAACTTTGCCGATCGGTGCGGTGACGCCGGGCCCGGCAGTGTTGACTGGGGGCCATGCCTCTCACCGGAGAATACGAACCGAGTCCGTCCCAGTGGGCCGCCGACCAGGTGGCGCTGTACGAGAGTTCCGGCGGTACCGAGGGCACGACCCTGAACGGCCGGCCCGTCGTCGTGCTGACCAGCCGCGGAGCGAGGACCGGCAAGCTGCGCAAGACCCCGCTGATGCGGGTCGAGCACGACGGCGTCTACGCGGTGGTCGCCTCCCTCGGCGGTGCCCCGAAGCATCCGGTCTGGTACTACAACGTCCTGGCGGACCCGCACGTCGAACTGCGCGACGGGCCGACGGTCCGGGACATGACCGCCCGCGAGGTCCACGGCGAGGAGAAGGATCTGTGGTGGCGGCGCGCGGTCGAGGCCTTCCCCGATTACGCGGAGTACCAGAAGAAGACGGACCGGGAGATCCCGCTCCTGATCCTGGAACCGCGCTGACGCGCGAGCGCGGGAGCCGGGTGTGGCCGGCGGGGTGACGAAACCCGCGTTGGGGGTTCCGGGCGGGCAGTGGCAGCATAGGTAGGTGACCACTACCTCGCGAGCCGCCGATCCGATGCACCTGCCCGCCCTGAGCGTGGCCGACATCGAGGCCGCGGCGGAGCGAATTTCGGCGGTGGTCGCGCCCACCCCGCTCGAGCACAGCGAGCGGCTCTCCGTCCTCACCGGCGCGAACGTCTATCTCAAGCGCGAGGACCTCACCCGCGTCCGCTCCTACAAGCTGCGCGGCGCATACAACGTCATGGCGCAGCTCTCTCCCGCCGAACGCGAGGCGGGTGTGGTGACGGCCAGCGCCGGCAATCACGCGCAGGGTGTGGCCTACGCCTGCCGGGCGATGGGGGTGATGGGCCGGATCTACGTGCCCACCCGGACCCCGAAGCAGAAGCGGGACCGCATCCGTGCGCACGGCGGTGCCTTCGTCGAACTCATCCCCACGGGCGACACGTTCGACGCGGCGGCGGCCGCCGCCGCCGAGGACGTCGCGCGTACCGGCGCGACGATGGTCGCGCCGTTCGACGACGCGCGCACCGCGGCGGGGCAGGGGACCATCGCCCGCGAGGTGCTCGACCAGCTCCCCGCGGCGCCGGACCTGGTGCTGGTTCCGGTCGGCGGTGGCGGTTGTCTGGCCGGCATCGCGGCGTACCTGCACGAGAAGTCGCCGTCCACCTCCATCGTCGGGGTGGAACCGGCCGGCGCGGCGTCGATGACCGCGGCCCTCGTCGCGGGCGGACCGGTGACCCTGCCCGAGGTGGATCCGTTCGTCGACGGTGCCGCCGTCAAGCGGGTCGGCGACGTGCCCTACGCGGTGGTCTCCCGGCTCGGCGCCGAGATCGTCTCCCACGCGAACCTGCCGCTGGTCGCGGCGCTCCGCAACGACGGTCTGGGCACCGGGCCGTTCGGGATGACCCAGGTCGACGAGGGTGCAGTGTGCACCGCGATGCTGGATCTGTACCAGAACGAGGGCATCATCGCCGAGCCCGCGGGCGCGCTGTCCGTCGCTGCTCTCGAGGGGTTGACCATCGCGCCGGGCTCGACGGTGGTGTGCCTGATCTCGGGGGGCAACAACGACGTCTCCCGCTACGGGGAAATCATCGAGCGCTCCCTCGTGCACCGCGGCCTCAAGCACTACTTCCTGGTGGACTTCCCCCAGGAGCCGGGTGCGTTGCGGCGGTTCCTCGACGAGGTGCTCGGACCCGACGACGACATCACGCTGTTCGAGTACGTCAAGCGCAACAACCGGGAATTCGGGGCGGCGCTGGTCGGCATCGAACTCGGGGCGGCGGACGGCCTGTCGCCGCTGCTGGCGCGCATGTCGGCCTCGCCGATCGAGGCGCAGCGGCTCGAGCCGGGCTCGCCGGCCTACCGTTATCTCACCTGAGCCGCACGGGATTCCCGGCGGGGGAGGTGTGTTGTCCCCGCCGGGCCCGCCCGTCCGGTGTGTGCCGGCGCCCGTGAACCGCGTGCGCCGCCCGGGTGATTCCGATCGGTGCGGGTGTGGCGGCGGTTCCAGCGATCAGGGGTGTGCGGAGCCGAGCAGGCGGGCGACCACCTGTCTGTGCAGTTCCGGATCGGGCTTCGGGAGGCCGAGCATCGCACCGAGGTAGATGCCGTCGCCCACGAGGCGCACGATCTCGGCGGTGACGGGATCGTCGATCTCGGCGCGCAGGCCCTCGTCCCACGAGCGCATCACCTCGACCACCGCGCGCTGCACGTCGTCGTGCTGGCCGTCGGCACTGCGCAGCGCCGCCACCGTGGACCGGAACAGGGCCATCTCCGCGGCGTCGCCGGTCTCGTCCGGATCGGCGAGATACCACTCCGCGACCGGGGTGCCGCCGGCGACGGCATCGGCGAGCCGGGCGTCGCCCCGTTCGCCGAGGCGCCGCACCATCGCGGCGAGCATCGACTCCTTGGTCGGAAAGTGGTACAGCAGGCCGCCTTTCGAGACGCCCGCGGCGGCCGCGACGCCCTCGAGCGTCACCTGGGCGACCCCCACGTCGACGAGGGTGCGTTCGAGGGCGTCGAGGATGCGGTCGCGGGTGTCGGAGGCCATGGGCCGATTCTACCGATTGCCTTTGTACCGTCCGGACGGTCGGTGCTACCGTATTTCTGTACCGGCTGGACGGTTCAGTGTGGAGGGAAGACGGATGACGAACACCGGGCAGATGCCGGGGCTCCGCCCGGCGGACGCGGGGACCGGGCCTGCGCCCGCGGGTGTGCGCACCTGGGCGGGGCTGGTGGTACTCGCCTGTGCCGTGTTGCTGATCGCGGTCGACGCGACCGTTCTCGACCTCGCCCTGCCCTTCCTCAGTGCCGATCTGGCCCCGAGCGGGGTGCAGCTGCTGTGGATCATCGACGTGTACTCGTTCGCCGTCGCCGGCCTGCTCGTGACGATGGGCGTGCTCGGCGACCGCGTCGGCCGTCGCCGGCTCCTGCTGGTCGGCGCCGTCGGCTTCGCCGCGGCCTCGGCCGTCGCGGCGTGGGCGGTGAGCCCCGAGATGCTGATCCTGGCGCGTGCACTGCAGGGAATCTCCGGCGCCACCCTCATGCCCGCGACCCTGGGGCTCATCCGGCACATGTTCACCGACCCGCGGGAGCGGACCGTCGCCATCGGCGTGTGGGGCGCGATGGCCGGCGGCGGCGCCGCGCTCGGCCCGCTCGTGGGCGGCTGGCTGCTCGAACACTTCTGGTGGGGGTCGGTCTTCCTGATCAACCTGCCGATCATGGCGGTGCTCGTCCTCGCCGGGCCGTTCCTCGTCCCGGAATCGCGGGATCCGCACCCGGGCCGCTTCGACCTGCCGGGGGCCGCGCTGTCGCTGCTGGCCGTGGTTCCGATCGTCTACGCGGTCAAGGAAACGGCGCTGCACGGACCGCATGCCGCCGCGCTGGTTGCGCTGGGCGGCGGTCTGACGGCCGCCGCGGCGTTCGTGCACCGTCAGCGGGTCGCGAAGAACCCGCTGCTCGATCTCACTCTGTTCCGGCGGCGCGAGTTCTCCGCGGCCGTACTGACGAATCTGCTGGCGATCTTCGCCCTCGCCGGGGTGCTGTTCTTCGGGTCGCAGTATCTGCAGCTGGTGCTCGGGATCGGACCTCTACAGGCGGGTCTGCTGATGCTCCCCGGGACCGCGACCAGCGCTCTGTCCTCGCTCGGAGCGGCATGGCTCGTGCGGCGCCTGCCCGTCGGGACCGTCCTGTCGGGTGCTCTGGCCATCGCGGCCGTGGGTGCGGCGATGTTGCTGGCTCTCGGCACCACCCACGGGGCGGGGCTGTTCGTCGTCGGCTTCACCCTCATCGGCGTGGGGGTCGGCGTCGCGCTGACCCTCACCACCGACCTGGTGGTCGGGGCCGCCCCGGCGGACCGGGCCGGCGCCGCGTCGGCGGTGTCGGAGACGGCGTACGAACTCGGTGTCGCGCTGGGGGTGGCGGTGCTCGGCAGCGTCGTCACGGCCGTCTACCGTTCCCGGCTCGGGATTCCGGGCTCCGGCCACGAGTTCGACACCCTCGGCGGCGCGGTGGCCGCGGCCGGACGACTCCCGGCGGCGGAGGCCGAGGCCCTGCTCGAGTCGGCGCGGGCCGCGTTCGTCGCCGGCACGCACGGGGCCGCGGCCGCCACGGCGGTGATCCTGGCGGCCACCGCCGCGCTGACCCTGCGCATGCTCCGCCGGCGGTGATCCTGTGCGCCTCCGGCTGCGGTGACCCTGGGCGGCCTACGGCCTGCGGTGGCCCTGCGCGGCCTCAGGCCCGCGGTGTGACGGCAGAGTCGAGCACGACGAACGAGTGCCCCGGCACGAGCGTCGCGGACCCGGTCCGGTTGACCACAACCGGCTCCCACCACACCAGGGGAGCACCACCGAAGGGCACGGTCACCGGGTCGGGCCCGAGGTTGCACGCCACATGAAGGCCGCCGCGGTGCATCACGATCCAGCGCTCGTCCTCGTCGTAGTCGACGTGCAGGTGCTCGAGCCACGGATCGGTCAGCTCGGCGCGTTCGCGGCGCAGCGCCAGCAGCTGCCGGTAGCAGTCGAGCACCCGCGCGTGGCCCGGCTCGGCGCGCTCGGCCCAGTTCAGCGTCGACCGCCGGAACGTCTCCGGATCCTGTGGGTCGGGCACGTCCTCGGCGTCCCATCCGTGCTCGGAGAACTCGCGCCGGCGTCCCTCGGCGGTGGCCCGGGCCAGCTCTGGTTCCGGGTGGGAGGTGAAGTACTGGAACGGTGAACTCGCGTCCCACTCCTCGCCCATGAACAACATCGGCGTGAAGGGGGAGGTGAGCACCAGCGCGGCCTTGACGGCGAGCTGACCGTGGTCGAGGTAGTGACCGGGCCGGTCGCCGATCGCCCGGTTGCCCACCTGGTCGTGGGTGCACGTGTAGGCGAGCAGGGAGCTCGCCGGGATGCGCCCGACGTCGAGCGGGCGCCCGTGCGTGCGCCCGCGGAAGCTCGAATAGGTCCCGGCGTGGAAGAACCCGTGCCGCAGGGTGCGGGCGAGACAGTCGAGCGAACCGAAATCGCCGTAGTAGCCCTGTCGTTCGCCGGAGACGGCGGCGTGCACGGCGTGGTGGATGTCGTCGTCCCACTGCGCCTGCAGGCCGTAGCCGCCGGCGGCGCGGGGCGAGATCGTCTTCGGATCGTTCAGGTCGCTCTCGGCGATCAGGCTCAGCGGCCGGCCGAGGTGCGCGGACATCCGGTACGTCGCGACGGCCAGTTCCTCGAGCAGGTGCACGGCGGTGTGGTCGACCAGTGCGTGCACCGCGTCCAGGCGCAGCCCGTCGATATGGAAGTCCCGCATCCACCGCAGGGCATTGTCGAGGATGTAGCGGCGCACCTCGCCGGAGTCCGGCCCGTCGAGGTTGACCGATGCGCCCCACGTGCCCTGCCCGCCGGACAGGTACGGGCCGTAGCGGTCCAGGTAGTTGCCGGACGGTCCGAGATGGTTGTAGACCACGTCCAGGATCACCCCGAGGCCGCGGGCGTGGGCGGCGTCCACGAAGCGCTGCAGGCCGTCCGGGCCGCCGTACGGCTCGTGCACCGCATACCAGAGCACCCCGTCGTAGCCCCAGCCGCGGGTGCCGTTGTAGGCGTTGACCGGCATCAGCTCGACGAGGTCCACCCCGAGCTCGACGAGGTCGTCGAGGCGGTCGACGGCCGCGTCGAACGTGCCGCCATCGGTGAAGGTGCCCACGTGCAGCTCGTAGACCACTCCGCCGGCGAGTTGCCGACCGGTCCAGGACGCGTCGGTCCAGGCGCTCTCGTCGAGCGAGTGCAGCTGGGACAGGCCGTGCACGCCGTCGGGTTGCCGCGGCGAGCGCGGGTCGGGCAGCACGGTCTCGTCGTCGTCGAGGACGTACCCGTAGCGGGCACCGGGGGAGGCGTCGACCTCGGCGCGCCACCAGCCGCCGTCGTCCCGGCGCATGGGGTGGTCCGTGCCGTCGACGCGGAGCCGGACGGATTGCGGGGTCGGAGCCCAGACCTCGAAGGTATGCACCCGACCAGCATGCCCGGTCGTCGTCGCGCCTGCAGGCCTCCGAAATCTGTTGCAGTTTCGATGCAACCGATGCTGATACGCTGAGATCGATGTCCCAGCATGCCAAGAGGACCTACAGTTCGCCGCTGCGCGAGGAGGCCGCGCGCCGTACCCGGGCGACCGTCGTCGACGCTGCCGCCCGGCTCTTCGTCGATCGCGGGTACGTCAGCACCACGGTGAAGCAGATCGCGGAGACGGCCGGGGTCGCCGTGCGAACCGTCTTCACGGCGTTCCCCGGCGGCAAGTCCGAACTGTTCCGGGAGGCGCTCGACGCCGCGGTCGCGGGCGGGTCCGCGGACTCGGCCGGCGACGATCCGGCTCCGGCCGAGCGTTCGCGCCCGGGGCGGGTCGCCTCCGGCCCGGCGGGATCGGACGCCGAACGCATCGTCGAGCAGGTGGTCCGTTACGGCGCGGACCTGCTCGAGCGGGCCGGCGGGCTGCTGATGACCTCGGTCGAGTCGTCGGGCGCGGACCCGGACATGCGCCGGTTCGCCGACGAGGACGCCCGCGCCACCGCGGACAACGCGCGCACGATCGCGGTCGGGCTGCACCGGCACGGGCTGCTGCGCGACGACGTGAGCGTCAATCACGCGGCACACGTGCTCTACACGCTGGGTTCTCCGCAGGTGCATGCGCTGCTGCGCCGCGACTGCGGCTGGGACGTGGACGAGTACCGGGCGTGGCTCACGGCGACCCTGCGGGCGACGCTGCTGCGCTGAGCCGGTGCCGCCTCCTCACGGCCAGGCCGCCGGGGCCTGGACGCGCACCGCCCGCGGGGTGGTCCCGAAGCGGGCACGGAACGCCGTCCCGAACGCGCTGAGCGATCCGAAGCCGGAGGCGAACGCGATGTCGCCCACGGCGACCGCGCTCCAGCGTGGGTCCTCGAGGCGGCTGCGGGCGCGGTCCAGCCGCCGGTTGCGGAGCAGTTCGGCGGGCGTGGTGCCGGCCGTCCGCAACGCGAGCTGGAGCTGCCGCAGCGACCAGCCCAGGTCGCGCGCGATCGACGCCGGTGTCAGGTCAGGATCGTCCGAACGTTCGTCGACGTAGGCCCGGGCGGCCGCGGCCACCGCCTCCAGGCCGCCCGGGCGGATGCCGTCGCGCAGGTCGGCCAGGGCGACGGCCACGAGTTCGATCACCCGCGCGCTGATCGTGACGAATGCGGGACCGGACAACGACTTCCGTTCCCGGGCCAGCGCCCGCGTCATCGTCTCCGCCACCGACGCGACGCCGCGGCGCAGGTCGAGCACGCTCGGCCCGTCGGCGACGGCACGGTCGGGCAGGCACCCTTCGGGCACGGTGAGCACCCACGCCCGGGTCTGCGCGCGATGGAGGAGCTCGAAGGGGCGGGCCATCGACACGAGGGCCGCGCGGCCGACCGGCACCGGCAGCGTGACCCCGTCGTGCGCGACGGTGAGGGTGCCGGATTTCGGCACGAACAGTCGCATGCTCCGGTCGTCGTCCGCCCGGACGTGCCGCGCGGTCCGCGCGTAGGTGATCCGATCGGACCAGAACTCGACGAGCTGGTGATTCCCGCAGCGCTGCACGTGCGTGGCGCCGGCGAAGTCGGCCGGCGACCGCTCGCCCGGAGCGGGGAAGAAGTAGTCCAGGGTGCCGTGGTTGAACCGCACGTGGTCGGTCCAGAACTCGGCGCGGTCGCGCCGCGGCACGCGGCGGGTCGTCGTGAACTGCACCTGGTAGTCCGCTGTCACCGTGACCTCCTCACCGGCCGTGCGCGGGACGGGCAGGGTCCTGCGCGGATCGACGAGTGCTGCGACCGGACCGCTCCCTACGCTCGTCGGCAGTGTAGTGACGAGCGCCACAGCGCGGTGCGGTGGCCCGGATCCAGGAGGTTTCTCATGCTTCGAGCATCGGTCAACGGGACGGAACTCGCCTTCGTCGACGTCGGTCCGCGCGACGGGGTGCCGATCGTGTTCAGCCACTCGCTCTTCTTCGATCACACGATGTTCGACGCGCTCGTGCAGAAATTCGCCGACGACGGGTACCGGGTGGTCGCCTACGACCATCGTGGGCAGGGTGAGAGCGCCCCGGCGGCGCGGGACGAACTGGCGGTCGACGTTCTCGCCGAGGACGCCGCGGCCCTGATCGAGCATCTCGATCTCGCACCCTGTCACGTCGTCGGGAACTCCCTCGGCGGATTC
The DNA here is from genome assembly GCF_015654185.1 of Rhodococcus sp. M8. Taxonomy (NCBI): domain Bacteria; kingdom Bacillati; phylum Actinomycetota; class Actinomycetes; order Mycobacteriales; family Nocardiaceae; genus Rhodococcus; species Rhodococcus sp. M8. The sequence continues at coordinate 1,107,416 of NZ_CP064065.1, read as the reverse complement.
GTCGCGCTGCGGCTCGCCGCGCGACGGCCCGAACTGCTCCGCACGGCCGCCGCACTCGGCTCGTCGGCGGAGGAGGAGTACAAGCTCGACGAGTTCGCTCCGCTGGTCGGCCACCTCACCGAGCACGGCACGGCCGACGTCGTCGACACGATCATGTACATCATGTTCGGCGATTCGAGCCTCGCTCAGGAGAGCGCGATGACGAGCACCTGGCGCGCGGCGATCGCCCGGCTCGGGCCGCGCATCGGAGACGCGGCCCACGGCGTCATCCACCGCGGACGGATCGTCGAGGAGCTGGCCGGCTGCCGCGTGCCGGTCCTCGCCGTCGCCGGCCACGAGGACCACGCCTACCCGCCGCCGATCTCGTCGGTGAACATCGCCGACGCCGCGGGAGGCCGGCACGTCACGGTCGATGCCGCGGGGCACTCCGTGGCGCTCGAGCAACCGGACGAGGTCGCGAGGCATCTCTCGGAGCACTTCGCCCCGGCCGGGCGGGACCGATCCGGCGGGTGACGGCGCGCCGCGGCAGCCGGGGTGGCGCCCCAGCGTGCGCCGCGGAGACCGGCGCACCGGATATGTGGAATCCACGGCCTACGGAAAAATGGAATTTACCGAACCAGGTCCGCGCGGTTCCTCGCGTCCGAGAATTGCACCGAAGACGGGGCGCCCTCCCGGCGCGGGCGCACCGCGGCGGGCACGGGCTCGGGAACGACCGCCCGGAACGGGCCGCATCCGGAAGAGGTCGCCGCGGGCGTGTACCGGCTCGGGGCCGGCCGCGGCCTGACCGAGGCCAACGTCTACCTCGTGCGGTCGGGGCACACACCGGGGCACCTCGCGTTGTTCCGCAGGTCCGGCCGGGTGGCGATCACCGGCGGCGCCGTGCTGACGGTCGACGTGAGCTCGCTGCCCCGGCCTGCTGCGCCGCAGGCGCGGGATGTCCGGTCCGCCCCGCCTCACCACGTGGAACCGGGCCTACGCGCGCGAATCGATGTCCCGGATCGAGGGGCTCGCGCCCCGGGTTGTCGCGAGTGGCCACGACCGGCCGCTGCACGTCCCCGAAACCGCCGGGCCGGCGGAATCGTGAGGGGTCCCGGCGGTGGGGCGCTCGAATGTGTTTCGGATCACATTCCGCCGGATATCCGAGACAGTGGGTCGGGACGTCGAGGCAGGGAAGGAGGAAATCGGTCATGTGGAACTTCCGACCTGAGTTCAACTGGTTCATGCATCTGTTCCGTGACCTGTTCGGCTGGTTGAGCTGAGACAGGGCATCACCGTCCGCGCCCCGCCCGGGGGCGGACGGTGACATACGTCGCCTCGACGGCGACGGGGACCGCGAACCCACGACGTTGCCCGAGAGGACCCCATGAGTCACGCCAGTTTCGCGTCCCGGGTCGGTGCCACTCGCGACAAGCTGTTCGACCTGGCCCGCGAGATCGCCGCGATCGTGGAGGCCGCCGAGGCACTCGACCGGGAGTCCCTGCCGCTCGCCGACGAGATCGCCGTGACCGGGCTCGTCGACGCTCTCACCGACGTGAGCGGGCACCTCGACGCGGCGACGGAGCCGCTCGGCGAGGCCGTCTGGTTCTCGCGTCATCTGCCCGGACCGTTCGGCTGACGCTCGCGCCCGAGGATTACGCGGCCGGAAACCGGGTATGTCGTCGGGGCCGAGGCGCTGCTCTCGGCACCGTTCCCGCACCGCCGACACCAGGAGCGCACGTGAGTACCCAGAACCCCGGACCTCAGCCGGAAGACACCCCCGGCCTCGACGCCGGCGGGGGAGTACAGCCCGGGGACACGCCGCCCGATGCCGGACAGACCTCCGGTCTGTCGCATCCCCAACCCAACCCGAGCCGGGTGATGCCCGTCTTCGCGATCCTGCTCATCGCGTTGATCGTGCTCGGAGTGGCGGCGTTCTTCGTAGCGCGCGCGTTCGCCCTCTTCGACTGAGTACGCCGAACGACCGAACCGCGCCCGCCAAGGTCAGCCGAGAGCGTCGACGTAGAGCCAGCGGCCGTCCTCGCGGACGAACCGGCTGTGTTCGTGCAGCACGTCCGCGTGACCGCCGAACCTGTAGTGGGCGCGGAACTCGACCGTTCCCTCCGTGTGCAGGAACCCGCCGCCGCTCGTGCGCAGCACCTCGAGCCCGGTCCACCGCTGCGCCGGATCGAGGTCCAGCCGCACCGGGCGAGTCCCGGGGTGCCACGTGCGGCGCAGATACGCCTCGTCGCCCACTGTGAAGGCGGTGTACCGCGAACGCATCAGCTGTTCGGCGGTGGGCGCGTGCCCGCCGGCGAGGAACGGCCCGCAGCATTCGCCGTACGGCAGGCCCCGGCCGCACGGGCAGGGTGTGGTGGGGCCGGGCCGGGGGGCGCGCTCGCGTGGACTCACCGGCACATTATCGCCACCGCCGGGATCGGGCGGTGGTGCCGGTCGTGGCACGATCGAACCTCGGGACGAGCGGCCGGAGGAACGGTGGGGCATGGTCGAATCTGCCGACACACAGGCATGGGAGCAGGGCAGTCCCGGCACCGCGCTGCGGCACAGCTTCGCGGCCGTCCCGGTTGCCGGGCCGGACGACACGGTTGCCGGGGTGCTCGACCGGATGCGGGAGCACAGTTTCGACAGCGCCGCCGTCGTCGCCGTGCTCGCAGGTGAGGTGCTCGTCGGTCTCGTCACGATCGAACGGCTGCTGGCAGCCCCCGGCACCACCCGGATGAGCGACGTGATGGATCCGGATCCGCCGGTGGTGCGTCCGGACACCGCGCAGGAACGGGCCGCGTGGAAGGCTGTTCAGCACGGTGAACCCGGCCTCGCCGTCGTGGACGGCCGCGGCCGGTTCCGCGGTCTCATCGCGCCCCAGCAGCTGCTCGCCGTGCTGCTGCACGAGCACGACCAGGACATGGCCCGGCTCGGCGGCTTCGTGCACTCGGTGGACGCGGCACGGGCCTCGAGCGTCGAGGGAATCCGTCGACGCCTGTGGCACCGGCTGCCGTGGCTCGTCGTCGGTCTGGTCGGGGCCATGGTCTCGGCCCGCCTGATGCAGGTCTTCGAGGCCGAGCTCGACGCCGACCTCGCCGTCGCCTACTTCGTGCCGGGCATCGTGTACCTGGCGGACGCGGTCGGTACGCAGACCGAGGCGCTGGTCATCCGCGGGTTCTCGGTGGGTGTGGGGATCCGCCGGATCGTGCGCCGCGAGGTGCTGACCGGCCTGTCGGTGGGGGCGCTGCTGGGTGCGACGATGCTGCCGGCGGTGCTGCTCATGACGGGAAACCGGGATCTCGCGGTCGCCGTGGCATCGGCCGTGCTGGCCGCCAGCACCATCGCGACCACCGTCGCGATGGTCCTGCCGTGGGCACTGCAGCGGCTGGGCAAGGACCCGGCGTTCGGGTCCGGCCCGCTCGCCACGGTGATCCAGGACCTGCTCTCCATCGTCATCTACTTCGTGGCGGTGACGCTTCTGCTCGGCTGAGGGGTGGGGTGTTCCCCACCCCAGGGGTCCTTGGGGGACAAGGCGTTCCCGAGCCACGATGGGGCGACCGACCGCCAATCCCGTGGAGGCCCCGTGACCGTAACGTCGGAAACGTTCACCCCGAACCCCACCGCCCTCGCCGGCACGGCCGAACTGGATCACGTGTTCGACGAGATCGACCGGGTCGACGCCGAGATCGTCGCCGCGATCCGGCGCCGGACCGGTCTCGCGCACCACGCCGGCCGGCTGCGCCGCGCCGGTCACGGAACGGTGCCGGCGCACACGCGTCGCGAGATGGCGGTGCTCGCGCGGTTCACCGCGGCACTGGGGCGGGACGGTTCGGCGCTGGCGGCGACGCTGCTGCGGTTGGGACGCGACCCCCTTGCCGACGCTGCAACCTACGGGCAGGATTGAGTCCGCGCCCTGGAGGTTGTGATGAGCGTCGTCACCGAATCGCGTCTGTCGTATGTCGACAAGCAGGGGCGGCAGCATCGGTTCGAGCTGTCGCCGGAGTCGCCGCGCGTCACCATCGGCCGTGCTCCGAGCTCCGACGTGGCGTTCACCGGCGACAACGAGGTCTCCCGCCTGCACGCCGTCGTGGAGTGGATCGGCACCCACTGGACCATCCTCGACGACGGGCTCTCCCGCAACGGCACGTTCCTCAACGGGGAACGCATCACCGGACGCCGCCGCCTGCGGGAGGGCGACAGCATCCGGATCGGCTCGATCCGACTGACCTTCCAGGAGATCGGTGCCGGACCGGACGAGGCGACCCGCGTCGCGTCGGAGCTGCCGACGGTGCGTTCGCTCACGGAGACGCAACGCGGAATCCTGCTCGCGCTGTGCCGGCCCTACAAGCACGGCGCCGCGTTCGCCACCCCCGCCTCCAACCAGGACATCGCCACCGAGCTGTTCCTCAGCGTCGACGCCGTCAAGACGCATCTGCGGGCGCTGTTCGCGAAGTTCGGTGTCGAGGATCTGCCGCAGAACCAGAAGCGGGTCCGGCTCGCCGAGCTCGCATTGCACAGCGGCGTCATCACCGAACGCGACCTCTGACCTGCGGCTCACCCCACCCGCTGCAGCAACCTGCCGAGGGCCCGCGCGACCTCCGCGGGGCGGTCGGCGATCACCGAGTGCCCGGCGCCGTCGACCCGCACCAGCTCGGCGCGCGGCAGCCGCGCTGCGAGACCGGCGGACAGCTCGAACGGGGTCCACTCGTCCGCCGACCCGCACAGCACGAGCGCGGGGACCGCGGCGAGCACCGCCAACGCGGCGGATTCGTCGAGCACGGCGAACGATCGCAGGAACGCCGCCATCGTCACCACCGGCGTGTCGTTCGCGAGCACCGCCAGCAGGGCCGCCCACCGGGAACCGGGGGCGCGTCGCTGCGCCGCCCGTCTCAGCGGCCGCACCGCCCGTCCGCCCAGGTGCAGCGCGTGCTGCACGGCGCCGGGTGCGTGCTGCACCGCGCGGTGGAACAACTCGACCGCGGGGCTCTCGAGGTACCGCCCGAGCCCCGACCGGCCGAGATCACCGGCGGCGGTGCCGATCAGGCAGATCCCGGCGACCCGGGTGCCGATCTCGTGCGGATGTTGACGGGCGTAGGACAGGATCGTCATGCCGCCCATCGAGTGGCCGACCAGCACCACCGGACCGGCGGAGACCGCGCGCAGCACCGCCGCGAGATCGCGCCCGAGCTGCTCGACGGTGTACGTCTCCGGCCCGGCGGTGCCGGACGCGCCGTGACCGCGGTGGTCGAAGAACACCATCCGCAGCGTCGCTCCGCGGCGTCGGAGCAGCGAATCCCGAAGAGGCGCCCAGGTTTCCGTGCGGCCGCAGTGCCCGTGGACGAACACGGCGGTGAGCGGTGCGCCGGCCGCGCCGATCTCGTGGACCGCGAGCGGCACGCCGTCGTCGGCGATCACCGTATGGCGGCGTACGAGACGCTCGGTGCGGAGGGTGGACATGCGGACAAGGATCCGCCGGATGCCGGTGCCGGGCGAGCAACCCCGGTGGTGGTGGATTTCACCTCAGGGGGCCACTTCTGCACCCTGGGTGGTGGACAATCGCGTCATGGATGCGCAGCGGTATGTCGGCGTGGTCGGGCCCGCGGAGGCCACGGCCGAACAACGCCGGATCGCCCGTCAGGTCGGCGGGCTGCTCGCGGCGCGACGCGCCGTCGTCGTGACCGGGGGACTGGGCGGGGTGATGGCCGCGGCATCGCGCGGAGCCGCGGAGGCCGGCGGCACCACCCTCGGCCTGCTGCCCGGCGACGACCGCGCGGAGGCCAACCCGTACCTGACCGTGTCGATCCCGACCGGTCTCGGCGAGATGCGCAACGCCCTGCTGGTACGCACCTGCGAGGCGCTCATCGCGGTCGGCGGCAGCTGGGGCACGCTCAGCGAGATCGCGCTCGCCGTCCGCACCGGCGTCCCGGTGATCTCGATCGGGGGGTGGCCGCTGCCCGCCGCCGGGGTGCTCGCCGTGACCTCCGCCGGGGACGCCGTCGACGCCATCCACGACCTGTTGTGGCGGCGCGATCCCACCGCGGGCTGGACCGGCTGAGGAGTTCTCGCACCCGAGGGTGATTCTCGACCACCCCTGCGGGTGCCGCGCCCACCGCTGGGGTCGGTATCGGCACCGGGGTCTGCGGACGACCGTGGAAGCAGCACAGTCCACCGGTCGTCAGGAGTACCCCCGTGTTGCACGAAAGCCCGGTCGCCCAAGAACATTTCGCTGCCCCGCAGCCCGCCGGCGCGTTCCCGCTCTCGGCGGCCCAGCGCGGGATCTGGTTCGCACAGCACCTGGCCGGCGCCACGCCCGTCAACATCGCCCAGTACGTCGACATCGCCGGGGACCTCGACCTCGACGCCCTCGAAGGTGCCGCCCGTGCCGTCGGACGCGAGTTCGGCACCGGCTTCCTGCGCATCGTCGAGGAGGACGGCCACCCGTTCCAGACGGTCGTGCACACCGGCGAGCGGCTGACGGTGGTCGATCTGCGGGGCGAGGCCGATCCCGTGGCCGCGGCCCGCGAATGGATGGAGCGCGACTACACCGCCCCGGTCGACATGTGCACCGACCGGCTCGCCGTCACCGCCGTGCTCCGCATCGCCGAGGACCGCTGGTTCTGGTACGCCCGGATCCACCACATCGCCCTCGACGGCGTCGGCGCGATGACCCTCGTCGCGCGCACCGCCGAGCTCTACACCGCCACCGTCACCGGAACCGCGGTGCACACGCCGCGCACCGCGGCGCTGCCCGACATCGTCGCCGCGGACGAGACCTACCGCCGCTCCCCGCGGTTCGAGGCCGACCGTGCGTACTGGACCGAGCACCTGGCCGGGCTGAGCGATCCCGTGTCGCTGGCCGGCCGGGCCGCCCCCGCCGACGCGCACCCGCTGCTGGTCGGCGCGGAGCTGCCCGCCGACACCGAGCAGGCCCTGCGCGACGCCGCGGCCCGGCGCGGGTCGAGCCTCGCACCGCTGGTGGTCGCCGCGTTCGGCACCTACCTCGCCCGGATGACCGGCCACGACGAGGTGATGCTCAGCCTGCCCGTCTCGGCCCGCACCACCGCCACGCTGCGCCGCTCCGGGGGCATGCTCGCCAACGTGGTGCCGCTGCGGTTGCGCACCGACGCCGCCACCGTCGCCGCCGTGATCGCCGCGGCGGAACTCGAGCTGACCGGGGCACTGCGCCGCCAGCGGTACCGGCAGGAGGACATCGCCCGCGACCTCGGTCTCACCGGCGATCACGCCGCCGGGTTCGGCCCCTCGGTCAACCTCATGCTGTTCGACCACCGGGTCCGGCTCGGCGCGCTCACCGGGCGGGTCCACGTGCTCACCTCCGGGCTCATCGAGGACCTGTTCGTCAACCTCTATCCGGGGGGCCACAGCACGCACCTCGACTTCCAGGCCAACCCCAACCTGTACGACCGGGACGAGCTCGCCGCGCACCACCGGCGGTTCCTCGCGTTCCTGCACCGTTTCGCCACCGCCGCACCCGACCGGCGTCTCGCCGACCTGGACCTGCTCGGCGACGACGAGCGCGCCGCCCTCGTCCCGGCCCGCGGCGCCGATCCGGTGCCGCCCCGCACCCTGGCCGACCTGCTCACCGCCGGGGCGGCCCTCGACCCCGGCGCCGTCGCGGTGATCGACGGTGCGCGCACCGTGACCTACTCCGACCTGGACGCCGCCACCGACCGGCTCGCCCGGCTGCTGCTCGCCCGCGGCGCCGGCCCGGAGACCACGGTGGCGCTGGCGCTGTCGCGGTCCGTCGAATCGGTGCAGGCCGTGTGGGCCGTCGCCAAGACGGGAGCCGCGTTCGTGCCCGTCGACCCCGGTCACCCCCGGGCCCGGCTCGAGCACGTCCTGCGCGACAGCGGCGCCCGCATCGGCCTGACCGTCGCCGCGCACCGGGACGGACTGCCCGACGACACCGACTGGATCGCCCTGGACGACCCCGCGACCGTCGCCGCGGTCACGGCGGCGGACGCCGGCCCGGTCACCGACGCGGAGCGGGGAATCCCGCTGCGGCCCGAGCACGCCGCCTACGTCGTCTACACCTCCGGTTCCACCGGCACCCCCAAGGGGGTCGTCGTCACCCATGCCGGCCTGGCGAACCTCGCCGACGACGCCCGCGCGCGTCTGGCCGTCGCCGCCGGCTCGCGCGCCACCCACCTGTACTCGCCGGCTTTCGACTCCTCGATCGAGGAGCTGCTGGTGACCTTCACCGCCGGCGCCACCCTGGTGGTGGTGCCGCCGCAGGCCTATGGCGGCACCGAGCTCGCCGAGGTTCTCCGCGCCGGACGAGTCACCCACCTCGACGCGACCCCGGCCGTGCTCGCCACCCTCGACCCCGACGACCACCCCGAGATCGGCACGGTCGTCGTCGGTGGCGACGCCTGCCCGCCCGACCTGGCCGATCGGTGGTCGGTGGGCCGGGCATTCCTCAACGCGTACGGCCCCACCGAGGCCACCGTCACCGCCACCTTCGCGGCTCCGCACCACCGCGGCGACCGGGTCGGCGTCGGCACCCCGATCCGCGGCATGCGCGCCCTCGTCTTGGACCGCCGGCTGCAGCCCGTGCCCGCAGGGGTCACCGGCGAGCTGTACCTGGCCGGCGCCGGGATCGCCCGCGGCTATCTCGGCCGCCCCGACCTGACCGCCGCCCGCTTCGTGGCCGACCCGTACGCGCCCGGAGAACGCATGTACCGCACCGGTGACCTGGTGCGCTGGCGCGGTGCGTCCTTTGGGCTGCCAGGGGAGCCCGAAGGACACACCGGCGGCGCAGCCGCCGCGCTCGAGTTCGCCGGCCGCACCGATCACCAGGTCAAGATCCGGGGGTTCCGCGTCGAACTCGGCGAGGTCGACGCCGCGCTGCTCCGGCACCACACCGTTGCCCGGGCCGTCACCGTCGGCGCCACCACGCCCGCCGGCGCGACCGTCCTCGCCGCCTACGTCGTCGGGCACGCCGGCGCCGCCGTCGACGTCGACGCCCTGCGCGGCGAACTCGCCGACACCCTGCCCGCCTACCTCGTGCCCGCGGCGATCACCGTGCTGCCCGAACTGCCGCTCACCCCCGTCGGCAAGATCGACCGCGCCGCGTTGCCCGCCCCGGACTTCGGCACCCCCACCGCCGGCCGCGCCCCCGAGGGCGCCCGCGAGGAAGTGATCGCCGCCCTGTTCACCCAGGTGCTCGGCGTGGAACGAGTCGGCGCCGACGACAGTTTCTTCGCCCTCGGCGGCGACAGCATCGTCGCGATCACCCTCGTCTCCCGCGCCCGCGCCGCCGGACTGCGGTTCACCGCGCGCGACGTCTTCGAGCGCCGCACCGTCGCCGCTCTGGCCGCCGTCGCGGTCGCGGACACCGGAGCCGGCACAGTCCTTGCCGAACTCCCCGGCGGCGGCACCGGTCCGGTCGAGATCACCCCGATCGTCGCCGAACTGCTGGCCGGCGGCGGGCCCGTCGACCGGTACGGGCAGGCCGTGCTGATCCGGCTGCCCGAGCATCCCGACCCGGCGCACCTGGCCGGGGCCGTGCAGGCGCTGCTCGATCGGCACGACGCGCTGCGGATGCGGCTGACCGCTGCCCGCACGCTCGAGGTGCTCCCCGTCGGCGCGGTCGCCGCCGACGCGGTGCTGCGCCGCGCCGCCGTCGACGAGCCACGCGGCGCCGCCGCGGCCGCGCTGGAGGCCGCGGCGGACCGACTCGATCCGGCCGCCGGGATCGTCGCGCAGTTCGAGTGGCTGGCCTCGCCCGACGGCCGCGACGACCTGCTCGTGGCCGTCGTCCACCACCTCGCCGTGGACGCGGTGTCCTGGCGCATCCTGCTGCCCGACCTGGCCGCCGCCTACACCGACCTCGCCGGCGGTGCCGCGCCCGCCCTCGCCCCGGTCGGCACGTCGCTGCGCCGGTGGGCGCACGGCCTGACCGAGGCCGACCGCAGCGACGAACTGCCGTTGTGGGAGCGGATTCTCGCGACGCCCGACCCGGCACTGGGGGAGCGGCCGTTCGATCCGGCGCGCGACACCGTCGCCACCTCCGCCCGGCTGCGCGTGCACGTGCCCGCCGAGGTCACCGACGCCGTGCTGACCGCCGTGCCCCAGCGCTTCCACTGCGGCACCGCCGAGGCGTTGCTCGCCGCGCTCGGCCTGGCGGCCGAGCGGTGGCGCCGCAACCGCGGCCGCACCGCCCCCGCGACGCTCGTCGGCGTCGAGGGCCACGGCCGCGAGGAGGCGGCGGTCCCCGGAGCCGACCTGTCCCGCACCGTCGGATGGTTCACCACCGTGCACCCCCTCGACGTGGACCTCACCGGCATCGACGTCGACGACGCCTTCGGTGGCGGTGCCGCGGCGGGCGCGGCGATCCGGTCGGTCAAGGAACGGCTCGCCGCCGTTCCCGACCACGGCATCGGCTACGGCCTGCTCCGGTACGTCGCCGGCACCCTGCCCGCGCATCCGGCCCCGCAGATCGCGTTCAACTTCCTCGGCCGCATCGACACCACGGTCGAGGGACCGTGGCTGCCGCTCGGCACCGCCGCCACCCGCGAACCGCAGATGCCGCTGCCCGCGGTGCTCGACATCGACGCCGCCGTCGAGGCCGACGGCCTCGCCGCCACCTTCACCTACGCGACCGGCCTGCTCGACGAGGACGCCGTCGACGAGTTCGCGCAGCTGTGGGTGGCCGCGCTCGCCGCGCTCGCCTGGCACGTCGGCGACCCGGCCGCCGGCGGTCACAGCCCCTCCGACTTCCCGCTGGTCGCCGTCGACCAGGACCGGATCGACGCGTGGGAGCGCGACCGCGGAGGCCTGGCCGACGTGTGGCCGCTGTCCCCGCTGCAGGCCGGGCTGCTGTTCCACACCGGGTACGCCGCCACCGACGCCCCCGACGACTACACCGTGCAGACCGTGCTCGAACTCGCCGGCACCGTGGACCCTGCCCGGCTCCGCGCCGCGGCGCAGTCCGTGGTCGACCGGCACGACAGCCTGCGGGCCGCCTTCCGCGACACGGCCGCCGGCCCGCTCCAGGTCGTGCTCCGCACGGCCGACGTGACCTGGCGGGAAACCGATCTGCGCGGCCGTGCCGACACCGACGGCGAGCTGGCGCGCATCCTCGACGCGGACCGCGCCGACCGGTTCGACCTGGCCGCCGCGCCGCTGCTGCGCGTCCACCTGGTCCGCACCGCCGCCGACCGGTACCGGCTGCTGCTGACCAACCACCACCTCGTCCTCGACGGCTGGTCCACCCCGCTGCTCGTCGCCGAACTGCTCACCGCCTACGCGGCGGGCGCGGCGGTGCCCGGACCGGCGCCGTCGTTCCGGGACCACCTGGCCTGGCTCGCCGGCCGGGACCTCGTCGCCGCGCGGACCGCGTGGGCCCGCGCCCTGGACGGCATCGACGCCCCCACCCTCGTCGCCCCGCACGACGACCCCGCCGACACCGGCGGCGCCGCCCACACCGTCGCGCTGAGCGCCGAAACCGCCGCCGCCCTCGACGCTGCCACCCGCGCCCACGACGTCACCCTCGCCACCGTCGTGCAGGCGGCGTGGGCGCTCACCCTGGCCGAGGTCACCGGCCGCACCGACGTGGTGTTCGGCTCCACCGTCTCCGGCCGCCCGCCCGAGCTGCCCGGCGTGGACGCCGTGCTCGGCCTGTTCGTCAACACCGTGCCGGTGCGGGTGCGCCTGCAGCCCACCGACACCGGCGCCGACCTGCTGCGCCGCCTCCAGGCCGAACAGGCGGCGCTGCTCGAGCACCAGCACCTCGGGCTCGCCGAGATCCACCGGGCGGCCGGCGTCACCGAACTGTTCGACACCCTCGCCGTCGTCGAGTCCTACCCGCTCGACCGCGACGCCCTGTCCGCGACCGCCGACGGCGCCGGAATGCGGGTCCTCGGCGTCACCGGCGCGGAAGCCACCCCGTACCCCGTGAGCCTGATCGTCGAGCCGGGCGCCCGGCCGGAGCTGAGCGTGCGCTACCGCCCCGCCTCGGTCGGTGACGGCGTCGCGCGCCGCATCCTCGAGCGGTGCGCGGAGCTGCTCGCTGCGCTCGCCCGGACCCCGGACCGCCGCATCGCCGCGCTCGGTGCCCCCGGCGTCGACGCCCCGTTCGTGCCGGCCCGCGACCGGGCCGTCACCCTCGCCGACATCCTCGCCGGCACCGCCACCCGTCACCCGGATGCGGTCGCCGTCGTCGCCGGCGCCGCAGAGCTCACCTACCGCGAACTCGACGACCGGGCCGCCGCCCTGGCGGGGCTGCTCGCCACGCACGGCGCCGGACCCGGCACGCTGGTCGCGCTCGCGCTGACCCGCTCGCTCGAATCGGTCCTCGCCGTGTGGGCGGTCGCGAAGACCGGCGCCGCGTTCGTCCCCGTCGACCCGCGCCACCCCCTGGACCGGATCGAGCACATGCTCACCGATTCCGGCGCCCGCCTCGGCGTCACCGTCACCGCCCACCGGGACCGGCTGCCCGGCTCCGCGACGACGTGGCTGGTGCTCGACGATCCCGCGACCGCCCGCCGCACCCCGGCCGGCCCCGCGGTGCCGTCGCCGGCCCGGCTCGACGACCCGGCCTACCTGATCTACACCTCCGGCTCGACCGGGACGCCGAAGGCCGTCACGGTCACCCACCGGGGCCTCGGCAACCTGGTCGACGCACTGCTCGCCGTGCTGGAGCCGACCCCGTCGGCACGGGTCGCGCACGTGGCGTCGCCGAGCTTCGACGCGTCCGTGTTCGAACAGCTCGCCGCGTTCGCCGCCGGCGGCCGGCTCGTCGTCGTACCCCCGACGGTCGTCGGCGGCGACGAACTGACCGACCGGCTCGCCGACGCGGGCGTCACCCACCTCGTCCTCACCCCCGCCGTGCTGGCCACCCTCGACCCGGCCGCCGCGCACACCGTGCGGGTCGTCGGTGTCTGCGGTGAGGCCGTCCCCACCGACCTGGTGCGCCGGTGGGCGCCCGGCCGCACGATGTTCAACCTCTACGGCCCCACCGAGACCACCATCTGGGCCACCGTCGCCCCCCTCACCGCCGATGCGCCCGTCACCCTCGGCGCCGGTGTGCCCGGCACCGAAACCGAAGTCCTCGACGGCTGGCTGCGGCCGGTGCCGCTCGGCACGGCCGGAGAGCTGTACCTGGCCGGTCCCGGGCTGGCGCGCGGCTACCACGGCCGTCCGCAGCTGACCGCGAGCCGGTTCGTCGCGCATCCCGGACGGCCCGGGGAGCGCATGTACCGCACCGGTGACCTCGTGCGCTGGACCCGCGCCGCCGACGGCGGCCCGGTGCTGGAATACCTGGGCCGCACCGACTTCCAGGTCAAGGTGCGCGGCATCCGCGTCGAGCTCGGGGAGGTCGACGCGGCCCTCGCCGCCGTCGCCGACGTGGACTTCGCGGCCACGCTCGGCCGTCCCGGTCCCACCGGCTCGGCCGTCCTCGTCTCCTACGTGCGGCCCGTGCCGGGCCGCGGGCTGGACCCGGACCGGCTGCGGGACCGGCTCGGCGAACAGCTGCCCGCCCATCTCGTGCCCGCCGCGGTCGTCGTCCTCGACGAGGTTCCGCTCACCCCGGTCGGCAAGCTGGACCGGACGGCGCTGCCGGAGCCGGACTTCGGCCGCAGCCGGCGCCCGGCCCGCGCACCGCGTGGACCGGTCGAGACCGCCGCCGCCGCCGCCTTCGCCGACGTCCTCGGCCTGGACGGGCTCGGCGCCGACGACTCGTTCTTCGACCTGGGCGGAAACTCCCTCGACGCGACCCGGGTGATCGCCCGCATCAACGCCACCGCGGGCTCCGCCCTGGCGGTGCGCGATCTGTTCGAGGCGCCCACCCCCGCGGCGCTGGCCACCCGCGCCGCGGGCCGCACCGGTGCCGCCGTCGCACTCGGGCGACGGGAGCGGCCGGCCCGCCTGCCCCTCGGCCCGGCGCAGCACCGGATGTGGGTGCTCAACCAGCTCGACCCCGCGTCCGGCGTCTACAACATCCCGGTGGCGCTGCGCCTGCGGGGCCGGCTCGACATCGCCCCGCTCGCCGCCGCCTTCGGCGACCTGACCGCCCGGCACGAGAGCCTGCGCACCGTGTTCCCCGCCGACGCGGAAGGCCCCCGCCAGGTGATCGTCGACGCGGCGCCCACCGATCCTGGCGTCGTCGACGTCCCCGCGGACGCCGTGCATGCCGCCGTGGCGGGCTTCGCCGGGGCCGGCTTCGACCTGACCGTGGACCTGCCGGTGCGGGCCCGGGTGCTGCGCCTGGGCGCGGAGGAGCATGTGCTGGTGCTGGTGCTGCACCACATCGCCGCGGACGGGGTGTCGGTGGCGCCGCTGGCCCGGGACCTGATCGCCGCGTACGCCGCCCGCACCGCGGGTGCGGCCCCGGCGTGGGCGCCGCTGCCGGTGCAGTACGCCGACTACACGCTGTGGCAGCGCGAGGTGCTCGGCGAGCCCGACGACCCCGACTCGACCACCGCCCGGCAACTGGACTTCTGGACCCGCACCCTGGCCGGCCTGCCGGATCGGGTCGTCCTGCCCACCGACCGGCCCGGACCCGCGGTGCAGTCCGGCGCGAGCGCCGACGTCGCCTTCACCGTGGACGCCGGCGTCCACGCCGCGCTGCGCCGCCTCGCCCGCGCCGAGAACGCCACCGTGTTCATGACCCTGCACGCCGCGCTCGTCGCGCTGCTGTCCCGCCTCGGCGCCGGCGACGACATCGCGGTGGGCACCGCGGTGGCCGGCCGCGGCGCCGCCGAACTCGACGACCTGATCGGGATGTTCGTCAACACCGTGGTCCTGCGCACCCCGGTGCGGCCCGACGCCACGTTCGCCGACCTGGTGGCGCAGGTGCGCGAGGCCGACCTGGCCGCGTTCGCCCACGCCGACGTCGCCTTCGATCAGGTGGTCGAGGCGGTGCGCCCGGCCCGGTCCACCGCGCACCACCCGCTGTTCCAGGTCTCCCTCGCGCTGGCCGACTTCGCGGCACCCACCCTCGAGATCGACGGGCTCGAGATCGCCGTCGAGGACGTCGAGCGTGGCTCCTCGCAGTTCGACCTCGGGCTCGAGCTGCGCGAACACACCGGCGACGACGGCCGGCCCGCCGGGCTGGACGCCACCCTCACCTATGCCACCGACCTGTTCGACGAGGCCACCGCGCGCACGATCGCCGCGCGGTTCGTGCGGCTCCTCACCGCCGTCACCACCGACCCGGCCGTGCCCGTCGGGGACGTGGATCTGCTCGACGCCGCCGAGTCCGCCGCCCTGCACGCGACGGCGGGTCCCGCCGGTGTCGGGCCGTGGCTGCTGCCCACGCTGCTCGGGGCCGCCGCCGCGGCGCACCCCGAGCGCCCGGCCGTGCGTGCCGACGGCACCACCTGGACCTACCGGGAACTCGATGCCGCCGCCGGCCGGCTCGCCCGCCTGCTCGTCGCCGCCGGGGTGGGCCCGGACGTGCGCGTGGCCCTCGCGCTGCCCCGCTCGGCGGAGTCGGTGCTCGCCGTGTGGGCGGTCGCCAAGGCCGGCGGCGCCTTCGTGCCCGTCGACCCGGCGTATCCGGCCGAGCGCATCGCGCACATGCTCGGCGACTGCGGTGCCACGCTCGGGCTGACCACGACCGCGCACCGGTCCGCGCTGCCCGGCGCGCTCACCTGGCTCGAGCTCGACGACCCGGCGCTGCGGGCCGCATCCGCCGCCGAATCCGCCGCGCCGTTGACCGACGCGGACCGGACCCGGCCGCTGCATCCCGACCACGCCGCCTACCTGATCTACACCTCCGGCTCGACCGGCACCCCGAAGGCCGTCACGGTCACCCACCGCGGGTTGGCGAACATCGTTCGCGCCCAGGATGATTCGCTCGCGGTCGGACCGGACGCGCGGGTCCTCGGCTTCGCCTCGCCGAGCTTCGACGCGGCGATCTTCGAACAACTGGCCGCGTTCGGCTCCGGGGGCTGCCTGGTGTCGGTTCCGGCCGGCGTCGTCGGCGGCGCCGAACTCGCCACGCTGCTCGATGCCGAGCAGGTGACGCACATGGTCCTCACGCCGTCGGTGCTCTCGACGCTGGAGCCGGCGGCATTGACGTCGGTCGAGGTGCTGGCGGTGGCCGGGGAGGCGGTCGGAGCCGAGTTGGTCGAGCGGTTCGCCGGGGGGCGGACGATGCTGAACCTGTACGGGCCGACGGAGGCGACGATCTGGGCGACGGCGGGACCGCTGGCGCCGGGACGGGCGGTGACGATCGGATCGGCCGTGCGCGGAGTGACGCCGCTGGTGCTCGACGGGCGGTTGCGGCCGGCCCCGGTGGGCGTGGTGGGGGAGCTGTACCTGGCCGGGGACGGGCTGGCGCGGGGCTATCACGGGCGGGCGGGGTTGACCGCGGGCCGGTTCGTGGCGCATCCGCAGGTCCCGGGGGCGCGGATGTATCGCACCGGCGACCTGGTGCGGTGGGTGCGGGCCGGGGCCGGCTCGAACTCGAGTACCTCGGCCGGGGTGATCATCAGGTCAAGGTCCGCGGGATGCGGGTCGAGGTCGGGGAGATCGACGCGGCGCTGGCCGGGTTGTCGCAGGTGGACTATGCGGTGACGGTGGGCCGGACCGGTCCGGCCGGGTCGCCGGTGCTGGTGTCGTACGTGCTGGCGGCGCCGGGCTGCGAGCTCGAGGCCGAGCCGCTGCGGGCGCAGGTGGCCGAGCTGCTGCCCGCCCATCTCGTGCCGGCGGCGGTCGTCGTGCTCGACGCGGTGCCGCTGACCCCGGTGGGCAAGCTGGACCGGGCGGCGCTGCCCGAGCCGGTGTTCGCGGCCGGCTCGGGGCGCGCTCCGCGCACACCGACGGAGGAGGCGGTGGTCGCCGCGTTCGCGCAGGTGCTCGGCCTCGCGCAGGTCGGGATCGACGATTCGTTCTTCGACCTGGGCGGCAACTCCCTCGACGCCACCCGCGTCGTCGCCCGCCTGAACTCCGCGGGCTCCGCCCTGGCGGTGCGCGACCTGTTCGAGGCGCCCACCCCCGCGGGGCTCGCCGTGCGGCTGCTCGAGCGTCCCGCCCCGCGGATCGCCCTCACGGCCCGGCCCCGGCCGGCCCGCGTGCCCCTCGGCCCGGCGCAGCAGCGCATGTGGGTGCTCAACCAGCTCGACCCCACCTCCGCGGCGTACAACATCCCGGTGGCGCTGCGCCTGTCCGGGCCCCTCGACGCCGCGGCCCTGACCACGGCATGGCGGGACGTGACCGACCGGCACGAGAGCCTGCGCACCGTGTTCCCCGCCGACGCGGAAGGCCCGCACCAGGTGGCCGTCGACGCCGGCGTCCCCCTCGACCTCACCGAGGCACCTGCCGACGTGCATGCCGCCGTGGCGGGCTTCGCCGGGGCCGGCTTCGACCTGACCGTGGACCTGCCGGTGCGGGCCCGGGTGCTGCGTCTGGGCGCGGAGGAGCATGTGCTGGTGCTGGTGCTGCACCACATCGCCGCGGACGGGGTGTCGGTGGCGCCGCTGGCCCGGGACCTGATCGCCGCGTACGCCGCCCGCACCGCGGGTGCGGCCCCGGCGTGGGCGCCGCTGCCGGTGCAGTACGCCGACTACACGCTGTGGCAGCGCGACATCCTCGGCGACGAGACCGATCCGCAATCGACGGCCGCGCAACAGCGCGAATTCTGGGTGGAGACCCTCGCCGGGCTCCCGGACCGCATCACCCTGCCCACCGACCGGCCGCGCCCGGCCGTGCAGTCCATGGCGAGCGCCGACGTGGACCTCGCCGTCGACGCCGACGTGCACGCCCGGCTGCGGGCCGTCGCCGCCACCGAACACGCCACGATGTTCATGACCCTGCACGCCGCGCTCGTCGCGCTGCTGTCCCGTCTCGGCGCCGGCGACGACATCGCGGTGGGCACCGCGGTGGCCGGCCGCGGCGCCGCCGAACTCGACGACCTGGTCGGGATGTTCGTCAACACCGTGGTCCTGCGCACCCCGGTGCGGCCGGACGTCGCCTTCGCCGACCTGGTGGCGCAGGTGCGCGAGGCCGACCTGGCCGCCTTCGCCCACGCCGACCTGCCGTTCGATCAGGTGGTCGAGGCGGTGCGCCCGGCCCGGTCCACCGCGCACCACCCGCTGTTCCAGGTCTCGCTCGCGCTGGCGAACTTCGAGGAGCCGGAGCTCGAGGTCGCGGGCCTGCGCATCGAGCTGCAGGACGTCGCCCACGAGGCCTCACCCTTCGACCTGAGCCTGACACTGCGCGAACGCACGACCGCCGACGGCGAACCCGCCGGTCTCGAGGTGACGCTCGGTTACGCCACCGACCTGTTCGACGACGGCACCGCGCGGACCCTCGCCGCCCGCTTCGGCCGGCTGCTGACGGCGGTCGCCGAGAACCCGCACGCCGCGATCGGCGACGTCGACCTGCTCGACGCGCAGGAGGCCGACGACCTGCGCACCAGCGCGGGCCCGCAGCCCGTCACCCCGGTGACCCTGCCCGAGCTGCTGCACGCCGCCGCGGCCGCGCGACCCGACGCCGTCGCCGTGGTCACCGACGACCGGCAGGTCACCTATCGCGAGCTCGATGCCCGCGCGGCGCTGCTCGCCGACGCGCTCACCGCGCGCGGCGCCGGTCCCGGCACCCTCGTCGCCCTGGCACTGACCCGATCGTTCGAATCGGTGCTCGCGGTCTGGGCGGTCGCACGGACCGGAGCGGCGTTCGTGCCCGTCGACCCGCGGCACCCGCAGGAACGGATCGAGTACATGCTCGCCGATTCCGGGGCCGTCCTGGGCGTCACCGTGACCGCGCACCACGACCGCCTGCCCGGCTCGGTCGGGTGGCTGGTGCTCGACGGCCCGGACGCCGACACGCGTCTCGCACTCGTCCCGCAGCGGCCGCGCGCCGCGGCCGTGCACGTGGACGATCCCGCCTACCTGATCTACACGTCCGGCTCG
This sequence comes from Rhodococcus sp. M8, assembly GCF_015654185.1. Classification (NCBI taxonomy): domain Bacteria; kingdom Bacillati; phylum Actinomycetota; class Actinomycetes; order Mycobacteriales; family Nocardiaceae; genus Rhodococcus; species Rhodococcus sp. M8. The sequence continues at coordinate 1,088,556 of NZ_CP064065.1, read as the reverse complement.
ACCGGCACCCCGAAGGCGGTCGCCGTCACCCACCGCGGACTGGGCAACCTCGTCGCCGCGCAGCGGGAAGCCCTGGCGCTGACCGCGCAGGCCCGGATCGCGCACATCGCCTCGCCGAGCTTCGACGCCGCGGTGTTCGAACAGCTCGCCGCGTTCGCGGTCGGCGCGCGGCTCGTGGTCGTACCGCCCACGGTGGTCGGCGGCGCCGAACTCGCCGACCGGCTTCGCGCGGCCCGGGTCAGCCACCTCGTCGTCACCCCCGCCGCGTTGTCGACGCTGGAGCCGGCGGCATTGACGTCGGTCGAGGTGCTGGCGGTGGCCGGGGAGGCGGTCGGAGCCGAGTTGGTCGAGCGGTTCGCCGGGGGGGCGGACGATGCTGAACCTGTACGGGCCGACGGAGGCGACGATCTGGGCGACGGCGGGACCGCTGGCGCCGGGACGGGCGGTGACGATCGGATCGGCCGTGCGCGGAGTGACGCCGCTGGTGCTCGACGGGCGGTTGCGGCCGGCCCCGGTGGGCGTGGTGGGGGAGCTGTACCTGGCCGGGGACGGGCTGGCGCGGGGCTATCACGGGCGGGCGGGGTTGACCGCGGGCCGGTTCGTGGCGCATCCGCAGGTCCCGGGGGGCGCGGATGTATCGCACCGGCGACCTGGTGCGGTGGGTGCGGGCCGGGGGCCGGCTCGAACTCGAGTACCTCGGCCGGGGTGATCATCAGGTCAAGGTCCGCGGGATGCGGGTCGAGGTCGGGGAGATCGACGCGGCGCTGGCCGGGTTGTCGCAGGTGGACTATGCGGTGACGGTGGGCCGGACCGGTCCGGCCGGGTCGCCGGTGCTGGTGTCGTACGTGCTGGCGGCGCCGGGCTGCGAGCTCGAGGCCGAGCCGCTGCGGGCGCAGGTGGCCGAGCTGCTGCCCGCCCATCTCGTGCCGGCGGCGGTCGTCGTGCTCGACGCGGTGCCGCTGACCCCGGTGGGCAAGCTGGACCGGGCGGCGCTGCCCGAGCCGGTGTTCGCGGCCGGCTCGGGGCGCGCTCCGCGCACCCCGACGGAGGAGGCGGTGGTCGCCGCGTTCGCGCAGGTGCTCGGCCTCGCGCAGGTCGGGATCGACGATTCGTTCTTCGACCTGGGCGGCAACTCCCTCGACGCCACCCGGGTCTGCGATCGGCTCGGCGCCGCCCTCGGGACCACCGTGCCGGTGATCCAGCTGTTCTCGGCGCCCACCCCGGTGGCCCTGGCCGCCCGCATCGAGGCCGCGGACACCGCCGGGCAGCCGGACTCACCGTTCGCGGTGCGGCTGCCGCTGCGCACCGAGGGCGACGGCGCCCCGCTGTTCTGCGTGCATCCGGCGGCCGGACTGGCCTGGTGCTACGCCGGGCTCGCCGCGCAACTCGCCCCCGGACGGCCGGTGTACGGACTGCAGTCCCCGCATCTCGAAGGCCTCGAGGACGCCCCGGAAACGATCGCCGCGTACGCCGAGCGATACGTCGACGAGATCCGCGCGGTCCAACCCAGCGGCCCGTACCACCTGCTCGGCTGGTCCCTCGGCGGATTCATCGCCCACGCCGTCGCCGCGCGGCTGCGCGAGACCGGCGAGGAGGTGGCGCTGCTCGCGCTGCTCGACGCGGACCTGATCGCCCGCGACGTTGCCGCGCCGGAACCGCTGACGGTCGGCGAACTCGTCGCCACCCTCGGTTCGTCGCTGGGCCTGCCCGACGCCGATCCGGCGCTGACGGCGGCCGAGGCCGCCGCGCTGATCCGGACCCACACCGGGGCCCCCGTCGACGCCGGTCACCTCGACCGGATGACCGCCGCCTACAACGGCTCGGCATCGCTGCTCGCCGGGTACCGGCCGCCGCTCTACGACGGCGATCTCGTCTTCGTCACCGCGACGGCCGACAAGACGCACCATGCCGGGGGCTTCGCCGGCTGGCGGCCCTACGTCACCGGCGCGATGCACAACCACCTGCTCGACGTCGAGCACGACCGGATGACCGCACCCGACGCGGTGCCCGCCCTGGCCGCGGTGCTCGATCGGCACCTCGGCGACGACCGGTACCTCGCCGCGTCCTGATCCCGCAGTCCACCCCTTCCGAACGGAGCACCATGTCCCCCTCGACCCCAGCCGTCCTCGTCGACGCCGTCACCAAGAGCTTCGGGCCGGTCCCGGCCCTGTGCGGCGTGAGCTTCACCGCCGAGGCCGGCGAGGTCCTCGGCGTCCTCGGCCCCAACGGCGCCGGCAAGACCACCACCGTGAACATCCTGTCCACCCTGCTGCGGCCGGATTCCGGTCGCGCCGTCGTCGCCGGCCACGACGTCGTCGCCGACGCGGCCGGGGTGCGCCGCGCGGTGATGCTCACCGGCCAGTACGCCGCCCTCGACGACATGCTCACCGGCTTCGAGAACCTGGTCCTGTTCGCCCGGCTGCTCGGGCTGCGGCGCCGCGCGGCCCGCGCCCGGGCGCGGGAACTGCTCGCCGAATTCGACCTCGAGGACGCCGCCGACCGGCGGGTCGGCAAGTACTCCGGCGGCATGCGCCGCCGCATCGACATCGCCTGCGGGCTCGTCGTCCCGCCCCAGGTGGTGTTCCTCGACGAGCCGACCACCGGGCTCGATCCGCGCAGCCGCCAACGGGTCTGGGACCTGATCGCCGGATTCAAATCCCAGGGCGTCACCACGCTGCTCACCACGCAGTACCTCGAGGAGGCCGACCTGCTCGCCGACCGGATCGTCGTCATCGACCGGGGCGCCGTCGTCGCCGAGGGCACCCCCGCCCAGCTGAAGCAGCGCGTCGGCGCCACCTTCTGCGAGGTCGTCCCGGTGCGGGTGGCCGACGTGCCGGCCGTGGCGCACGTGCTCGGCCGGTTCGCGCCGGCCGCGGCGATCGAGGTCGCCGCCGACCGTGTCACGATCCCCGCGCCGCACGGCGCCGGCACCCTGGCGCAGGTCGCCACCGCCGTCGCCGCCCACGGCGTCGCCGTCTCCGACATCGCGCTGCGGCGACCGTCGCTGGACGAGGTCTTCCTCGCCCTCACCGCCGCCCGGCCGCGATTCGAGGTGGTGGCATGACCACGACGACCGTCGCACCGGTTCCCTCGCCGCTCTACCAGTGGTGGGTGCTGTCCGTACGCACCCTGATCCCGGCGATCCGCGGCGGCGAACTCGTCACCGCGCTCGTCGCGCCGCTCGTGTTCACCGTCGGGTTCTACGTGCCGCTGCAACGCGTGATCGCCCTGTTCACCGGCGGAACCGTCGATTACGGGCAGTTCCTGATGCCGCTGATCGCGTTGCAGGCCGTGTCCTTCACCGCGATCTCCGCCGCCTTCCTGGCCGCGACCGACGCGGTGCACGGCATCGACCGCCGCTTCGCGACGATGCCGATCGCGGCGGCCGTGCCGCTCGCCGCGCGCCTGTCCGCGAGCGCCGTCAAGTGCGCGCTGTCGCTCTCGGCGGCGATCGGCTGCGGGCACGTGATCGGGTTCCGGTTCGCCGGAACCGCCGCAGCCGTCGGGTTCTGCGCACTCGCGCTGACCGTCGGGATGGTCCTCACGCTCGGCGCCGACGTGATCGGCACCCTGTTCCGCAGCCCGGAAGCCACGACCCAGGCACTGATGCTGCCGCAGCTCGTGCTCGGGATGCTCTCCTGCGGCTTCGTCCCGATCGACCAGTTTCCGGCCTGGATCCAGCCGTTCGTCCGCAACCAGCCCGTCTCACAGTTCGCGTCGAGCCTGCGCGGTCTCGCCGACGGCACCGCCACCGCCACCGCGCTGACGCCGACGCTGCTGTGGCTCGGCGGGATCCTTCTGGTCGTCGTCCCCCTGGCGGCCCGCACGAATCGGAGACAGCGATGAGCACCACCGTGACCGCACCCGAGAACTCGGTACCCGCTCTCGTCAGGCACACCTGGCTGCAGGCGGGGCGCCTGCTCACCCGGTGGCGCCGGGATCCGATGACGATGCTGCAGAGCCTCGCCTACCCGGTGCTGCTGCTGCTCATGCTCGAGGCGGTGCTCGGCCGGCAGGTCTCGGCGTTCGCCGGGCACGACGCCCTGTACGGGACGGTGCCGATGGTCGTCGTGATGAGCGCCCTGCTCGGCTCGCTGGCCGGCGCCGTCACGCTCGGCCGCGAATGCGCGGCCGGGCTGCCCGCGCGGCTGTGGGTGCTGCCCGTCCACCGGGCGTCGGCGCTGGCGTCGCGGTTCCTCGCCGAGGCGGTGCGCATCGCCGTGACCACCGTCGTCATCGTCGCCGCCGGCTTCGTCCTCGGCTTCCGCTTCCAGCGGGGCCCGCTCGCCGCGATCGGCTTCCTGGCGGTGCCGGTGCTGTTCGGGGTGGCGTTCGCCGCGCTGGTCACCGCGGCCGCGCTCATGGCCGCGAAAACCGTTGTCATCGAATCGATCTCGCTGCTGTGCACGCTGATGCTGTTCTTCAACCCGGGGTTCGTGCCGATCGGTGCGTACCCGGAGGTGCTTGCGCCGGTGATCCGCAACCAGCCCATGACGAGTGCCGTCGAGACGATGCAGGCGCTCGCCCTCGGTGGCGCCGTCCAGGGGCCGCTGTTGCGCACCGTGGCCTGGTCGGTCGCCCTGCTCGCGGTGTGCGCCGTGCCGGTGATCCGCGGTTACCGGCGGGCACTGTGACCGGATCCGTCGGCGCGCCGGTGACAGTGACCCCCGTCGGGGTGGCGAATCCGCCACCTGGGGTGGCTGTTACCCGCCGCGCCCGCGCGGGAGTATCGATGCAGCGAACACACCGAATCCCGAAGGGAGGCATCATGACCGCCGTTGCCGAACCAGGCACCACCGACTCCGAACTGCCCCGTCTGCGCGCCGACATCGACGGCCTCGACGCCGAGATCCTCGCCGTGGTGCGGCGCCGCATCGCGCTCGAACGACGGATCGGGCAGCTCCGGGTCGGGACGGGCGCGCCCCGCGTCACCCACGCCCACGACATGAGCGTGATCCGCCGATACGCCGCGGAGCTCGGCGAGGACGGCACGGCCCTGGCCCTGGTCCTGCTGCGCCTGCGTTAGCGGTGCGGGGCAGTCCCGGGTCCACACCCACAATCCACAGGGCCGCCCGCTCGCCGTCCGAGAGATCGCCCGCCGTCGCGCCGCGCGCAAGGTCTCGCCGCCCGGAAGGCGACGTCCCGCACCGTGATCATCGCCGGCTCGTCGAAGCGCCGGCGCCTGCCGGATTCGAGGAGCCGGTGCACCCGCTCGGACCGGAGCAGGTTCGCATGCTCCTCCTCGAAACGCCCGGCTCCGTTGCCGGCGCACCGCCGAGCTGCTCGTACGGCCTTGCGGGCGAGCAGCTGACAGACCCGGTCCGGCATGGCTCCGCGCCGCGGAGCCGGCGCCCGGCGGTCGCGACGTCGAGTGGCCTCGCGACGGCGTGGGCGCGCATCGCCTCTGCCGCATCAGCGACCCGAAGCCCCAAGGTGGCTGATACCGCGACCGGGCACAACGCGCGATCGGCACGGGCTTTCGCTTTCCGGGCAGACCGACGATCTCCCGTGGTACTCATCGGTTACCTCCTGCCCCTGCCGGAGAGCGAGGCCGACACTGCCACGACGTCCTCCGTCAGCTCCTCTACCAACGCTGTAGCGCCCCTGTCGCGCAGTACCTCGGCGGTAGCCCCGACCGGTGACAAGCACCGCTCGGTCCGGGCCACGCCACGCCGAAGGGGGGACCCCTCCCGCCACACGACCCTGGGGTAACCCCAGGTCGGATGACCCAGACGTACCGGGGGATCGTATATCGAGCTCCGGTGGTCACGGTCTACGAGTTCGATGGGTCGGCCCGGATCCACCGGCTCCGCTCGTACTACGACAAACTGGCCATCGAAGAGCAGATCGCCGCGAGTCTTCCCGGGATCAAGGGATGGCTGTTGCGTAAGGTGACGCGCGTCCTCCTCGCGCAAGGGCGCACAGGCCTCGAGACCCCCACGGGGCCACCGCCGACCGGTGTGGGCTGAACCGCCGGCTCGTCCCGGTCGCCGGGTCCCTCGGCCGGCGTCGCCTGCCGAGGGCCGTCCACCCCCAGGAGGAGAATTCCTAATCGCGGGCCAGCGCCGCAACGGGAAGATCCGCGAACACCTCCGCCGGCGACACCGTTCCCGACAGCCGCCGCCCGGTGAGCCGATCGACCCAGAGTCCCGGCGGCAGGTCGAGCGTCGTGTCGCCCCACCCGGTTTCCTCCAGCGTGACAGTGTGCCGCGACGCGAGCGCCACCACGTCGACCTCCTCGGCCGCCGGGCCCCGCCCGAACCCGATCAGGTGACCGGCGGCCGGCCCCGACGCGGACAGCGGAACGTAGGCCCCGCCGACGAAGCTCGCCGGCCGCTCGCGGCGCAGGCGCAGCGCCGTCCGCACCACGGCGAGCTTCGCGGTGCCGGCGTCGTCCACGGCCGGCGGTGCGTCCTGTGCGAGCAGCCGGCGTCTGGTGGCGAAGTCCACGGGCCGCCGGTTGTCCGGGTCGACGAGCGAGTCCTCCCACAGTTCGGTGCCCTGGTACACGTCGGGGATGCCGGGTCCGAGCAGCTGCAGCAGCTTCTGCCCGAGCGAATCCGCGGAGAAATGAGGGGTCAGGGACGAGACGAACTCGGTCAGTGACGCGCCGACCGGCCCGTCGCACACCGCGTCGAGCCAGGCCGCCACCGCGCCCTCGAACTCCTCGTCCACCTCGGTCCAGGTGGTGCGCAAGCCGTTCTCCCGCAACGCCTTACGGGCGTACTCGCGCAGCCGCGACCGCAGTTCCCCGGTCACCACGCCGTCGCGCGGCCACGCGCCGAACAGGTTCTGCCACAGGAACAGCCCGGTGGCGGCGTCCGGCGGCGGGGCGACGGATTCCCATTCGGACAGGCACGCCGCCCACAGCTGCGGCACCTGGGAGAGCACCCCGATGCGGGCGCGGACGTCCTCGCCCCGCTTGGTGTCGTGCGTCGACAGCGACGTCATCGCCCGCGGCCACCGCCGCGCCCGCTCCGCCCACGCCAGGTGGAACTCGGCGACGGGCAACCCGAACCGTCCCGGGTGGCCACCGACCTCCTGCAGCGACACCAGCCGCGCCGCCCGGTAGAACAGGCAGTCCTCGACGGCCTTCGCCGTCGCGGCGCCGCACACCTGGCCGAACCGGGCCGCCGCCTCTCCGCCGCGGGCCAGGGCCCGGGCCAGCACCTCGAGGGCGGGTTCGAGCGCGGCGTCGGCGCGGGCGCGGTCACCCAGGATGCGGGGCAGCATCCCGCCCAGCGACGCATAGTCCGACCGGTACACGGGCAGTTCGGCCGCCACCGCGATCACGGCGTCGCGCAGCCGCTCGTCCGGGCAGGTCGCATCGGCGGCATCTCGCCGCACGGCCCGCACCAGCCGGCGCACCTCCGGCGCCAGCCCCGTCCGCAGCACCGCGCGCTTGATCTGCTTCTCCTGCGCGTGCAGCCACTCCGCGTCGCCGGGGGTGCCGGTGCGGTCGAGTGACAGCGCGTTCAGGTCCTTCTCGCCCCGCGGATCGAGGAACACCGCACCGACCTCGCCGAGCGCGTCGTAGCCCGTGGTGCCGTCGACGGGCAGGGTCGGGTCGAGCGGTTCGCCGTCGCCGAGAATCTTCTCGATCACCAGCCACCGGTCCGGGCCGACGAGCCCGCGCAGCCGCCGCAGGTAGCCGGTCGGGTCGGCCAGGCCGTCCGGATGGTCCACGCGGACGCCGTCGGTGAGGTCGTCGTCCATCCACGACGCCACCTGGGCATGCACCGCGTCGAACACCGCGGGATCCTCTACCCGCACCGCGGCGAGGTCGTCGACGGTGAAGAACCGGCGGTACCCGATCAGGCCGCTGTCCCACGGCACCAGCCGATACGCCTGCCGCGCATGTACTTCCGCTCCGGTCCCGGTGTCGGTGCCCGGGGCGACGGGGAAGCGCCGCTCGTAGTAGGCCAGCGTCGGCTCGTCGCCGGTGCGGTCGACGGTCAGCTCCTCGACGTCGGCCGCCGAACCCAGCACGGGCAGGGCGATCCGGCCGTCGGTGCCGTTGTCCGCGGCCCAGTCGACGTCGAAGTAGGTCGCGTACCGCGAGTCGCGGCCGTGCCGCAGCACGTCCCACCACCACGGGTTCTCGCGGGGATCGCCGACGCCGACGTGGTTGGGCACGATGTCGATCAGCAGACCCATCCCGCGGGAGCGGACCTCGCGGGCGAGGGCCTCGAGGCCCGCGCGGCCGCCGAGCGCCGCCGACACCGTGGTCGGGTCCACCACGTCGTAGCCGTGGGTCGATCCGGCCGCGGCGCTGAGCACGGGGGACAGGTACACGTGTGAGACCCCGAGCGCCTCGAGGTAGTCCACGAGCGCGATCGCGTCCGCGAAGGTCGTCCCGTCGCCGGTGAGCTGCAGCCGATACGTCGACGACACCGGGCGCGGGCTCATGCGGTCCTCCGCAGCACCAGCAGCGAACGGGCCTGCACCCGCACCGACCCCCCGGCGGTCACGACCTGTTCGCGCAGTCCGTCCGGCACGTCCGTGTCCAGCGCTACCGACCATTCCTGTGCGTGCGGACCGTCGGGGGTGACGAAGTCGATCGGCTCGTCGTGGGCGTTGAAGCACAGCAGGAACGAATCGTCGACGACGCGTTCGCCGCGCTGGTTCGGCTCGTGGATGCCCTCGCCGTTGAGGAACACCGACAGCGACTTGCCGAACCCGCTGTCCCAGTCCTCCGGGGTCATCTCCTCGCCCGCCGGGGTGCGCCAGGCGATGTCGCGGGACTGCTCGCCGCTGCGGATCGGCCGGCCCTCGAAGAACCGCCGCCGCCGGAACACCGGGTGCGACCGGCGCAGGGCGATCACGTTGCGGGTGAAGTCCAGCAGGTCCGCGTTCGTCTCCGCGAGCGACCAGTCCATCCAGGACAGCTCGTTGTCCTGGCAGTAGACGTTGTTGTTGCCCTGCTGCGTGCGCCCGAACTCGTCGCCGTGCGCGATCATCGGGGTGCCCTGGGAGAGCATCAGCGTCGCCAGGATGTTGCGGCTCTGCCGCTGCCGCAGGGCCAGCACCTCCGGGTCGTCGGTGGGGCCCTCGGCGCCGCAGTTCCACGACCGGTTGTGCGACTCGCCGTCCATGTTGTTCTCGCCGTTGGCGTCGTTGTGCTTCTCGTTGTAGGAGACGAGGTCGGCGAGGGTGAAGCCGTCGTGCGCGGTGACGAAGTTGATCGAGGCGCTCGGGCGGCGGCCGGTGGCCTCGTACAGGTCCGACGAGCCGGTGAGCCGGGAGGCGAACTCGCCGAGAGTGGCCGGTTCACCGCGCCAGTAGTCGCGGACCGTGTCGCGGTACTTGCCGTTCCACTCGGTCCACAGGCCGGGGAAGTTCCCCACCTGGTAGCCGCCCTCGCCGACGTCCCACGGTTCGGCGATCAGCTTGACCTGCGAGACGATCGGATCCTGCTGCACCAGGTCGAAGAACGCGGACAGCCGGTCCACGTCGTGCAGTTCGCGGGCCAGGGTGGAGGCCAGGTCGAAGCGGAAGCCGTCGACGTGCATCTCGGTCACCCAGTAGCGCAGCGAATCCATGATCAGCTGCAGGGTGTGCGGGTGGCGGGCGTTGAGGCTGTTGCCGGTGCCGGTGTAGTCCATGTAGTAGGACTTGTCGTCGTCGACCAGCCGGTAGTAGGCGGCGTTGTCGATGCCGCGGAACGAGATGGTCGGTCCCAGGTGGTTGCCCTCCGCGGTGTGGTTGTAGACCACGTCGAGGATCACCTCGATGCCTGCCTCGTGGTAGGCGCGCACCATCGCCTTGAACTCGGCGACGACGCCGCTCGGGTTGCTCGCCGACGAGTAGTCCAGGTGCGGGGCCAGGAAGCCGAAGGTGTTGTAGCCCCAGTAGTTCCGCAGCCCACGGTCCAGCAGGACCTGATCGTGCATGAACTGGTGCACGGGCATCAGTTCGATCGCGGTGACCCCGAGGCTCTGCAGATGGTCGATGATCACCGGGTGCGCCAGTCCGGCGTAGGTGCCGCGCAGCTGCTCCGGCACGCCGGGATGGGTCGCGGTCATGCCCTTCACGTGGGCTTCGTAGATGACGGTCTCGTAGTAGGGCCGGCGCGGGTGCCGGTCGGAGGCCCAGTCGAAGAACGGGTTGATCACCACGGTCGTCATCGTGTGCCCGAGCGAATCGAGCTGCGGGAAATCGGGATTCGCCGGTGCGGCGGGCTCGGGGGCGGACTCGGCCGCCGTGTCGTCCCCGGCCCCGTCGTCCCCGGTCCCGTCGTCCCCGGTCTCGCCGGACCCGGTCCCGTCCAAGTCGTCCGCCTCGTCGGCGGTCGTGTCCCCGGCGGCCTCGGCGCCGGCCGTGTCCCCGGCGGCCTCGGCGCCGGCGTCCTCCGCGGCCCGGGCCGCCGGCTCCGGTGCCGACTGTGCCTCCTCGGCTCCTGCCGAATGCTCCGGTTCGGACGGTGCGTCCTCGGCCCCGACCATCGCGTACGAGAACAGGGACGCATCGCCGTCGAACGCGCCGTCGTAGGCCTTGCCGTAGGGGTCGAGCAGCAGCTTGCTCGGATCGCAGCGCAGACCCTGCGCCGGGTCGTAGGGGCCGTGCACCCGGTAGCCGTAGCGCTGGCCGGGGGTCACCGTGGGCAGGTAGACGTGCCAGACGTTGCCGTCGACCTCCTCGATCGGCACGCGGGTCTCGGTGCCGTCCTTGGCGATCAGGCACAGTTCGACCTTCTCGGCGACCTCGGAGAAGAGGGCGAAGTTCGTGCCCGCCCCGTCGTAGGTCGCGCCGAGCGGATATGCGCTCCCCGGCCACACCGGGATGTCGGCCGGGAGGGCCTCCGTGGACGTGCTCGGCTCGGTGGGTTCCATGACCGCAACCCTAACCGGATCGACGGTCGCGTACGGGGCGAGCGATCCTCCCCGGCACGGGCGACGATCGGCCCCGGGGCGGGGACGCCTACAGTCGATCCTCGTGACCGTTCGTCGTCTGAGTCCCGACCGGGTCGCCGCGCTCGACGCGGCGCACCTGTGGCACCCCTACGGAGCCGTCCCTGCATCGACCGCGCCGCTCGTGGTCGACGAGGCGCACGGGACCCGGCTGCGGCTGGCCGACGGCCGGGAACTCGTCGACGGCATGAGCTCGTGGTGGGCCGCCGTGCACGGATACCGCCACCCGGTCCTCGACGCGGCGGTCACGCAGCAGCTGGGCCGGATGAGCCACGTCATGTTCGGGGGCCTCACCCACGAGCCGGCCGCGCGGCTCGCGGAGCTGCTCGTGGAGATCACCCCCGATGGTCTGGACAAGGTCTTCCTCGCCGATTCCGGGTCGGTGTCGGTGGAGGTCGCGGTCAAACTCGCACTGCAGTATCAGCGCGCGGCCGGCAGGCCGGGACGTCACCGGCTCATGACGTGGCGCGGCGGCTACCACGGCGACACGTTCGCGCCGATGAGCGTGTGCGACCCCGAGGGCGGCATGCACTCGATGTGGACCGGCGTGCTGCAGCGGCAGGTGTTCGCGCCGGCGCCGCCCCGCGAGTTCGATCCGGCGTACGTCGCCGAGTTCGAAGCGCTGCTCGAAGCCCATACGGACGAGCTGGCCGCCGTGATCGTCGAGCCGGTGGTCCAGGGGGCGGGCGGGATGCGCTTCCACGACCCCCGCTATCTGAACGAGCTGCGCCGGATGTGCGACGCACACGGGCTGCTGCTGATCTTCGACGAGATCGCCACCGGGTTCGGCCGTACCGGGGAGCTGTTCGCCGCCGACCACGCGGCCGTCGCGCCGGACGTCATGTGCGTCGGCAAGGCGTTGACCGGTGGCTATCTGACCCTGGCCGCGGTGCTGTGCACATCGGCCGTCGCCGAAGTGGTCAGTGCGGGCGAGGGCGGCGGCATCATGCACGGCCCGACGTTCATGGGCAATCCGCTCGCGTGCGCGGTTGCCGTCGCTGCCGTGGAGTTGCTGCTGTCACGGGATTGGCGCGGCGAAGTGGCCGCGCTGACCGCCGGCCTCGAGGCGGGCCTGGCGCCGGCGCGGGAGCTGCCGGGCGTGGTGGACGCGCGGGTGCTCGGCGGCATCGGCGTGCTCGAACTGGACCGGCCGGTGGACATGGGCGCCGCGACGGCGGCCGCCGTCGCGGCCGGAGTGTGGCTGCGCCCGTTCCGCAACCTGATCTACGCGATGCCGCCCTACGTCTGCAGCGCCGACGACGTGCAGAGGATCGTCGCGGGGATGTGCGCGGCGGCCCGGGCCTGATCCGGCCCGGCACGCCGGGTCACGAGCGGGGAACTCGCGGGGCGGCGGTCACCGCCGGCAGCCACCGCACGGGGAGGAATCGGCCGCCCGGAGCGTCACTTGAACAGTGTTCAGGTATGGTCTGCCGACATGACCGCCTTCGCCAGCCTCCAGTGGCTCGACGACGTCGCCGACGCCCGTCGCGCGGCGGGCCTGCGCCGCACCCTGCATCCGCGCACCCCGGCACCGGGCACCGTCGACCTCGCCTCCAACGACTACCTCGGGCTCGTCCGGCACCCCGAGGTCCTCGCCGCCGCGACCGCCGCGCTGCGCCGGTGGGGCGGCGGCGCCACCGGATCCCGCCTCGTCACGGGCACCACCAGCGAGCACGAACTGCTCGAGCGTGAACTCGCCGAGTTCACCGGCGCCGAGTCCGGCCTCGTATTCGCCAGCGGCTACGCCGCCAACCTCGGCGCCGTCACCGCCCTCGCCGACCGCGACACCCTCGTGGTCTCCGACGCGGGTTGCCACGCGTCCCTGGTCGACGCATGCCGGCTGACCCGCGCGCGGGTGCAGATCGCCCCGCACGCCGACGTCGACTTCGTGCGGACGGCCCTCGCCACCCGCACCGAGCGGCGCGCCCTCGTGCTCACCGACTCCGTGTTCAGCGCCGACGGAGACCTCGCGCCGCTGCCGGAACTGCATGCGGCGTGCCGCGCGCACGGCGCACTGCTGCTCGTCGACGAGGCCCACGGGGTCGGAGTCCGCGGTGAGGGGGGCCGCGGACTCGTCCACGAGGCGGGTCTCGCCGGCGAACCCGACGTCGTGGTCACCGCCACGCTGTCGAAGTCCCTGGCCTCGCAGGGCGGCGTGGTCCTCGCCGATACCCGCGTGCGGGCCCACCTGATCGACGCCGCCCGCACCTTCATCTTCGACACCGGTCTCGCGCCCGCGGCCGTCGGCGCCGCCCGCGGTGCGCTGCGCGTGCTGCGCGACGAGCCGCAACGGGCCACCGCCGTGCTCGAACGGGCCGCCGACCTGGCCCGGATCACCGGCGTCGCCGCCCCCACGTCGGCGGTGGTGTCGGTGATCCTCGGTGACCCGCAGGTCGCGTTCGACGCCGCCCAGGCGTGCCGCAGCCGGGGCGTCCACGTCGGCTGCTTCCGGCCGCCGTCCGTCCCCGAGGGCACGTCCCGGCTGCGGCTGACCGCGCGCGCGAATCTCGGCGCCGACGAGCTCGCCCGCATCGAAAGCGTCCTCACCGACGTGCTGGCCGGGGTGCGGGCATGACCGTCCTGTGTGTGACCGGCACCTCCACCGAGGTGGGCAAGACCGTCGTCACGGCGGCCTACGCCGCCGTGGCCGCCGCGGCGGGCCTGCGGGTCGCCGTGTGCAAACCGGCGCAGACCGGCGTCGCCGACGACGTACCCGGCGACCTCGCCGAGATCGCCCGGCTCACCGGGCACCGGGTCCACACCGTCGAACTGGCCCGCTACCCGGAGCCGCTCGCACCGGACACCGCGGCGCGGCGCAGCGGGCGGCCGCCGCTGCACCTGCCCGACGTCGTCACCGCCGTGCGGGCACTCGCGGACGCGTACGACCTGGTGCTCGTCGAGGGGGCCGGCGGGCTGCTCGTCCGGCTGGGGGCGGACGGGTTCACCCTCCTCGACGTCGCCGCCGCGCTGAGCGCCCCCACCGTGGTGGTGGCGGCCCCCGCCCTGGGCACCCTGAACCACAGCGCGCTGACCGTCGCCGCGCTGCAGGCCGGCGGCGTCGAGTGCGCGGGCCTGGTGATCGGCGCGTGGCCGGAGCAGCCCGGTCTGGCCGAGCGGTGCAATCTGCAGGACCTGCCCGAGGTGACCGGCGTGCCCGTCCTCGGGCGTATCCCGGCGGACAGTGGCGCCCTCGACGCCGTGGCCTTCGGCGAGCAGGCCGCACGCTGGCTGCCGGCCGACCGGACCGGGCTGCCGATGCGATCCTGACGCCCGTCGCGGCCCCCGGTCGGCGCCCCGGCACGTTTCCTGCAGGTGAACGAATGTGCGAAGACGGCGAGTTCGGGTAGGGTGTCCGATGCGGTTGAGACACCAGCCGTAGTGCCTGTGAGGTACGCGTTCCGACTACGCGTCCCTACGTCAGTGCTACGCAGTGCTCGTCGCGTTGGGTGTCGACTGCTGCGTTTCACCGACCGAGGCAGGACCGGAAGTCGGTGTAGGAGACAGCGCAGGCGATGACGGTGCTCGATCACCAGCAGTGGGAGACTGCCCGCATGCGGGCCGTTTCCCGCTACAACATTCTCGACACCCCGGCCGACGGCACGTTCGACCGGATCGCTCGGCTGGCTGCGTCCTGGTTCGGCACCCCGATCGCCACGGTGACGATCGTCGACGAGGACCGCATCTGGTTCAAGGCCGCCCACGGCCTCGAGGGGGTGCGGCAGATCGACCGCGACCCGGGCCTGTGCGCCTCCGCGATTCTCTGCGACCGTCCCTATGTGGTGGCCGATGCCCGGACCGACCCGCGGACCGCGCAGAATCCCCTCGTCCACGGCGAGCTGGGGGTGCGGTTCTACGCCGCAGCCCCCATCACCACCGCGGACGGCTACCGGCTCGGCACGGTCAACGTCCTCGACACCCGGCCCCGGGAGGTCTCCGCCGCGGACCTGTCCGTCCTCGAGGACCTCGCGTCGGTGGTGATGGATCAGCTGGAGCTGCGGTTGTCGGCGCTGGCCACCGTCCGGGCCGAACGGGACCTGCGGCTGCAGGCCGAGCGCGACCGGCACGTGCTCGCCGAACTCGCCACGACCCTGCAGCGGACCCTGCTGCCGCCGTCGCTGCCGGCCATCGAGGGCATCGAGCTCGCGTGCCACTACCATGCGGCGTCCTCCCAGCAGGTCGGCGGCGACTTCTACGACGTGTTCCACCTCGGTGACGACCGGTGGGCGTTCTTCCTCGGGGATGTCGAGGGGCACGGGCCCGTCGCGGCCTCGGTCACCTCGCTGATCAGGTACACGCTGCGGGCGGCCGCCGTGCGATTCTCCGACCCGCGGCTGGCGCTGGCCGAACTCAACACCGTCCTGCTGCTCGACCCGCAGCAGCACCGGTTCTGCACCGTGATGCTCGGGATCATCGAACCGAACCTCGAGGGTCGCGAGGGCGCCCGGGTGACCCTCGCCACCGGCGGGCATCCGCCCGCGCTGCTGCTGCGGCGCTCGGGGGCGGTCTGCGCTGCGGTCGGCGTGCGCGGCATGCTGGTGGGCGCGCTGCCCGAGGCCCGCTTCGGAGCGTGCACCGTCGACCTCGAGCCGGGAGAGACGCTGCTGCTCTACACCGACGGACTCACCGAGGCCCGCCCCGACGGGCGGGAGATCTTCGGGGAGGAGAACGTCGTCGCATTCCTCTCCGCGCGAGTGCCGGACGCCACCCCGATCCGCCTCGTCGCCGAGCTTTCCGAATTGATTCCCAGCCTGCGGGCGCAGGACGACATCGCCCTGCTCGCCGTGGGTGTACCCCGTTGACTTCCGATCCCTGGATCGGACCCGCTATCGCACAGGAGGACAGAGTCTTGCATGATGGACAGATGAACGAAGCGACTTCCGAACAGCCGATCATGGCCGTATCCCAGACGTGGAGCGGCGACATCGCGGTGCTGTCGGTGGCCGGTGACGTGGATCTGGTCAGCGCCCCGCAGCTCGAGGAGGAAGCCGTCGCCACCCTGGGTAACGACAAGTGCCGGGGTCTGATCGTGGACCTGGGTGCCGTCAACTTCCTTGCCTCGGTGGGCATCGCCGTGCTGGTGGACCTGTCGAAGAAGACCGCCGGCACGATCCCCTACGCCGTCGTCGCGCAGGGCTCGGCCACCGCGCGGCCCCTGTCGTTGCTCGGGCTCGACGAGGTGTTCCCGATCCACAGCCGCCTCGACGAGGCGCTGGCCGCCCTGCAGGCCGACAAGGCCGGCACGGAGGCATGAGCCGACAAGGGCGGGGAGGCATGAGCCGACAAGGCCGGCAGGGAGGCATGAGCCGACAAGGCCGGCAGGGAGGCATGAGCCGACAAGGGCGGCGGGGAGGCATGCGCCGGGCGGAGACCTGGCACGCCGGACACGAACCGGTCGGGGACCTGTCGACGACGAGGGAACGAGGATGCAGACGCGAGGCGTAGCACCAGCCTTTCTGACGACCGGACTGTACTACCGCGGCGTACGCGCCGAGGCCTCGCAGGTGACGATGCTGCGGCAGGCTCTCGATCGGTGGCTCAGCGGCCTGCGGCTCGCCGAGGTCGGTGGCCAGGATGTGCTGCTGGCCAGTTACGAGGCGCTCGCGAACGCGGTGGAGCACGCTTACGCCGACGGTGACGGCACGGTCGACCTCGAGGCGAAGTACTCGCCTCAGGACCGGTGCGTCGAGATCGTCGTCACCGATCGCGGGCACTGGCGGGAATCGGCCGTGCCGACCGCCGGGAGCTCGCGCGGGCACGGCCTGACGCTGATCCGGAACCTGGCCGCGGACACCGACCTGGCCGTCAATTCCGACGGCACCGTGGTGGCGATGCGCTGGCACCTGCCGCAGGAGGCCTCGGCCTTCTCGGGTTGATCCGGGCCGCCGGGGCGGCGTCTCCTGCTCGCCCGACGGCTGGTCGACCGAACAACTCCGGCCCCGGCGCACGACGCGCCGGGGCCGGAGTCGATTTCGTGGACGGAGTCAGGCCGGTTGCGGGTCCCGGCGGGCCCCGGCGTCACCGTTCAGGGCGAACACCGAGGTGCACACGGTCCCGGCGGGCACCGTGACGTCCCCGCGGGACCGGGTCACGGTGTCGCCGAACAGGTCGTGTTCGACGAGTGCCTCGAGGATCCGTTCGGGGGCGTCGTGCACGCAGACGCAGGGGATGCCGGCGGCGCGCACGGACTGCATCGTCATCGCCTCGGCGGGAGAGCAGGCGCCGTCGAGCACCTCCTCGGTGACGATCGCGCACACCACCCGGCCCGGGGCGAAGGTGTAGGTGAAACCGAGTCCGTGGTGACGCGCCCACGTCCGCAGCTCGGCACCGCGGGCGCCGTCGAGCACCCGGGAGCAGTCACCGACGATCAGCAGTTCGCCGGCCGGTACCCCTTCGATCGATCCTGAACTCATCTGATCCCCTGCTTTCCACATCGACGTCGTCGACCTCATGCGCGCCCGGTGCTCGCCGACCGCTCGTCGGTGCGTGGTTCGGCGAACATCGCCTCGATGCGGCGCTTGATCTCCTCGGTACTCATGGCCGAGCCGGCCGAGGCCGTGGCGCGACGGGAAGCGGCGGAGGCGAACAAGGTGGTCTGCATGACGGTTTCGGTCCTTACTCTCTTCAGCGCGAGCTGTTTTCACACTGGCACCAAAGCTTTCCCGGATGCGGGATTTTCGAAACCTGTAGCAGAGATTTCACATTTCCTGGACTGAAATGTCCGGATCCGGGGCGGATAGGCCGCCCGGCGGGGCGTTTACGCGCCGATCGCCGGATTCGCATGTGTTGCCGCGCGAATGTCGTACTGTGATAGCTGTCACATCGAGTCGGCAGGTGTCGACGTGCCGACCGCCCTCTCGGAGGTACGAATGTCCACCACCGAAATGCAGGAACTGCACCGCACCATCGGTCACCTTCGGCACTGCCTGACCTCGCTCCGGTCGAGGTACGGCGACGCCGCTGCGGTGCGCCGCCTGATCAACGACGTGGACCGGCTCGACATCGACGCGCAGGATCTGGCGGCCTCGCCGCCGCGCGAGACGTCCCGGCCGGCCGGCGAGCGGATTCCGATCCCCGACACCCCGTACGACGAGATCTTCCGCGGCGTCGACTGTGACGACGAGGGGCTCGGCGGCCTGCACGGCTCGCGGTGAGCGCCCCCGCGGCAGGCGCCGGCGTCCGGTCCTCGACGCGGGCCCGGATCGCGGCGCGCACGCTACGCACCGACCGGTGGTGGCAACCGCCCGTGCTCACCACGCTCGGGCTGGCCGTCTTCGTCGTCTACGCGACGATTCGGTCCTTCGTGCGCACCGCGTACTGGGTGGAGGAGTACCACTACCTCACGCCGTTCTACTCGCCGTGCGTCAGCGCGTCGTGCGTGCCCGGCGCCCGGCACTTCGGGACGTGGGTGGGCGAGCTGCCCATGTGGATCCCCCTGGCGTTCCTGTCGCTGCCGTTCCTGCTCGGATTCCGGCTGACGTGCTACTACTACCGCAAGGCCTACTATCGCTCGATCTGGCTGGCGCCGCCGGCCTGCGCCGTCGCCGAGCCGCACGCCCGGTACACGGGGGAGACGCGGCTGCCGCTGCTGATCCAGAACTCGCACCGCTACTTCTTCTACGTCGCGCTCGTCATCTCGGCGATCAACACCTACGACGCGATCGTCGCGTTCCACGGTTCCGGCGGCGGGTTCGGCTTCGGCCTCGGCAACCTCATCCTGGTGGGGAACGTGCTGCTCCTGTGGGCGTACACCGTCTCGTGCCACTCGTGCCGGCACGTCACCGGCGGCCGGCTCAAGCACTTCTCGAAACACCCGCTGCGTTACCGGATCTGGACGGCGGTTTCCCGGCTCAACACCCGGCACATGCAACTGGCGTGGACCACGCTGGGCACCCTGATGATCACGGATTTCTACATCATGCTCGTGGCGAGCGGCACCATCTCGGACCTGCGGTTCGTCGGCTGAGCCACGACGACGGCCCGGGCGCCGGCCCCGGGCCGACTCGGCAGCGAAGGAGGACTGGATGGCGGACGTCGAACGGCACAGCTACGACGTGGTGGTCATCGGCGCGGGCGGGGCGGGGCTGCGCGCCGTCATCGAGGCGCGTCAACGCGGACTGCGGGTCGCGGTCGTGTGCAAGTCGCTGTTCGGCAAGGCGCACACCGTCATGGCGGAGGGCGGTTGCGCCGCCGCGATGGGCAACGCCAACCCGCACGACTCGTGGCAGGTGCACTTCCAGGACACCATGCGAGGAGGCAAGTTCCTCAACAACTGGCGCATGGCCGAACTGCACGCCCGCGAGGCGCCCGACCGGGTGTGGGAACTCGAGACCTACGGTGCGTTGTTCGACCGCACCCCCGACGGCCGGATCAGCCAGCGCAACTTCGGCGGTCACACCTATCCGCGGCTGGCGCACGTCGGTGACCGCACCGGCCTCGAGCTGATCCGCACGATGCAGCAGAAGATCGTGTCCCTGCAGCAGGAGGACCACGCCGCCACGGGCGACTACGACGCCCGGGTGCGGGTGTTCGCCGAATGCACCGTCACCGAACTGCTGAAGGACGCCGAGGGCCGCATCGCCGGTGCGTTCGGGTACTGGCGCGAGTCCGGCCGGTTCGTGCTGTTCGAGGCGCCCGCCGTCGTCGTGGCCACCGGCGGGATCGGCAAGTCCTGGAAGGTGACGTCGAACTCGTGGGAGTACACCGGCGACGGTCACGCTCTCGCGCTGCGGGCCGGGGCCGCCCTGATCAACATGGAGTTCGTCCAGTTCCACCCCACCGGGATGGTGTGGCCGCCGAGCGTCAAGGGCATCCTCGTCACCGAGGGGGTGCGCGGCGACGGCGGGGTCCTGAAGAACTCCGAGAACGAGCGGTTCATGTTCTCGTACATCCCACCGGTGTTCAAAGGCCAGTACGCGGAGACGGAGGAGGAGGCCGACCGCTGGTACACCGACCAGGAGAACAACCGCCGCACCCCGGACCTGTTGCCGCGCGACGAGGTCGCCCGCGCCATCAATTCCGAGGTCAAGGCCGGTCGCGGCACCCCGCACGGCGGGGTGTTCCTCGACATCGCCTCGCGCATGCCCGCCGAGGAGATCGTCCGGCGGCTGCCGTCGATGCACCACCAGTTCAAGGAGCTCGCCGACGTCGACATCACCGCGGAGGCGATGGAGGTCGGCCCCACCTGCCACTACGTGATGGGCGGCATCGAGGTCGATCCGGAAACCGGTGCCGCGTCCGTGCCCGGACTGTTCGCCGCCGGCGAGTGCTCGGGCGGCATGCACGGGTCGAACCGGCTCGGCGGCAACTCCCTGTCGGATCTGTTGGTGTTCGGCCGGCGCGCCGGCCTCGGCGCCGCCGACTACGTGCAGGGCCTCGGGCACCGCCCGCGCGTCGCCGAGGCGGACGTCACGGCCGCGGCGCGCACGGCGCTGGCCCCGTTCGATCCCGCCGAGCCCGCGACGGCGGAGAACCCCTACACCCTGCACACCGGGCTGCAACAGTCCATGCAGGACCTGGTGGGCATCATCCGGCGCGCCGACGAGATCGCCCGTGCCCTCGACGTCCTCGGCGCGTTGCGGGCGCGGATCCGGAACGTCGCCGTGGAGGGGCACCGGCAGTTCAATCCCGGCTGGCACCTCGCCCTGGACCTGCGCAACATGCTGCTCGTGAGCGAGTGCGTGGCCCGGGCGGCGTTGCTGCGCACCGAGAGCCGCGGCGGGCACACGCGCGACGATCATCCGTCGATGGACCCGAACTGGCGCCGGACGCTGCTCGTGTGCCGCACGGACGGGGGTGACGAGTCGATCCCGGATGTCACGGTGGCACCCGAACAGCAGGTGCCCATGCGACCGGACCTGTTGGCGCTGTTCGATTTCGAGGAACTCGCCAAGTACTACACCGACGACGAACTCGCGGAGCATCCGGGACGGAGGCCGTAGCCATGGGGTACCGGGCGGCATTCAAGATCTGGCGCGGTGACGGCGGGGGCGGTGAACTGCGTGACTACACCGTCGAGGTGAACGAGGGCGAGGTCGTCCTCGACATCGTCCACCGGCTGCAGGCGACCCAGGCTCCCGACCTGGCGGTGCGGTGGAACTGCAAGGCCGGCAAGTGCGGGTCCTGCTCGGCGGAGATCAACGGCCGTCCGCGGCTGCTGTGCATGACCCGGATGTCGGTCTTCGCCGAGGACGAGGTGGTCACCGTGACCCCGCTGCGCACGTTCCCGGTGGTTCGCGATCTGGTCACCGACGTGTCCTTCAACTACGAGAAGGCCCGGGAGATACCGGCGTTCGCGCCCCCGCCCGACCTGGCGCCGGGGGAGTACCGGATGCAGCAGATCGACGTGCAGCGGTCGCAGGAGTTCCGCAAGTGCATCGAGTGCTTCCTGTGCCAGAACGTCTGCCACGTGGTGCGCGACCACGAGGAGAACAAGGAGGCGTTCGCCGGTCCCCGGTACCTGATGCGGATCGCCGAACTCGAGATGCATCCGCTCGACGTGGCCGACCGGCGCACCGCCGCGCAGGAGGAGCACGGACTCGGGCTGTGCAACATCACCAAGTGCTGCACCGAGGTGTGCCCGGAGAACATCCACATCACCGACAACGCGCTGATCCCGATGAAGGAACGCGTCGTCGACCGTCGGTACGACCCGATCGTCTGGCTCGGCAACAAGCTGTTCCGGCGCTGACCCCCACCCGCTCGGCCCACCGGTAGCAGGCCACCGCGCGGCCGACCCCCGTCCGTCCTGGTGGCCGAATGTCACATGCGTTCAGGTGGGTTGCACCGGTGTGACATTCGGCCGCGACGCAGCGGGATCGCCCTCGCGCAGGCGGCTGCGGATGCCGTCGACGAACAGGGTCAGGCCGAAGTCGAACCGCACGGACGGATCCCCGTCGAGCAGGTCGACGTCCGGGCCGGCCGCGGTCTCGGTGGACACGTCGGGGGAGACGGGCTTGCGGGTCAGCGCCCCGAGTTCGGCGAGCTGCAGACGGGACTGCTCGTCGACGGTGTGGCCGAGGACGTAGTGCAGCAGCGCGTACCCGGCGAGCTCGGCGTGGGCGCGGGACAACCGCGCCCGCAGGCCCGCCGCGACGAACGCCTCCCGCACGCGCGACGTGGTCAGCCGCGACGCGTAGGTCGCGGCGACGAGTTCCGCGCCGTCGCGGTGGGCGAGCAGTGCGGCGCGGAAGCGGTGCGCGAGTTCGGTGAGTGCGCCGTCCCAGGCGGGGGCGGTGGACGGGGCGTCGACGCCGTCGAGGATGCGGTCGGCCATCGCGCCGAGCAGGGTCTGCTTGTTGGGGAAGTGCCAGTACAGGGCCCCGGGCTGGACGCCGAGCGACGTGGCGAGCTTGCGCATCGTCAGGTCGCCGAGACCGTACTCGTCGAGGATCGCCATCGCGCCGTCGAGGACGTCGCCGCGTCGCAACTGCACCGTTCGCTCCCGTCGTACCTGGTTCCCGACCATCCGTCGCGTTGACAGTAGACCACCGCCACCCTAGCCTGAACAGCGTTCAAGTGAACGGTGTTCAAGTTCGCCGTGACCCGCACCCTCCAGGAGACGACCGTGACCCAGGCCCCCGCCCGTGCCGACATCCTCACCCTCGCCCGCGAACAGGTGCTGGGGCGTGGCGAGGGACTCGACCGTGAGCAGGTCCTCGAGGTGCTGCGGCTGCCCGACGAGCGGCTCGAGGATCTTCTCGGCCTCGCCCACGAGGTCCGCATGACCTGGTGCGGCCCCGAGGTCGAGGTCGAGGGCATCATCAGTCTCAAGACCGGCGGCTGCCCCGAGGACTGCCACTTCTGCTCCCAGTCGGGGCTGTTCGCCTCCCCGGTCCGCTCGGCATGGCTCGACATCCCCAGCCTCGTCGAGGCCGCCAAGCAGACCGCCAAGACCGGTGCCACCGAGTTCTGCATCGTCGCCGCCGTCCGGGGGCCCGACGCGCGGCTCATGGCCCAGGTCGCCGCCGGGGTCGAAGCGATCCGCAAAGAGGTCGACATCCAGGTGGCCTGCTCGCTCGGCATGCTCACCCAGGAGCAGGTCGACCAGCTCGCCGCGATGGGAGTACACCGCTACAACCACAACCTCGAGACCGCCCGCTCCTTCTTCCCGCAGGTCGTCACCACCCACAGCTGGGAGGAGCGGTGGGAGACCCTGCGGATGGTCCGCGAGGCCGGCATGGAGGTGTGCTGCGGCGGCATCCTCGGCATGGGGGAGACCCTCGAACAGCGTGCCGAATTCGCCGCCGACCTGGCCGCGCTCGAGCCCGACGAGGTGCCGCTGAACTTCCTCAACCCGCGCCCGGGCACCCCGTTCGGGGATCTGGAGGTCCTGCCGGCGGCGGAGGCGCTCAAGGCCGTTGCCGCGTTCCGGCTCGCGTTGCCGCGCACGATCCTGCGCTTCGCCGGCGGCCGCGAGATCACCCTCGGCGACCTCGGCGCCAAGCAGGGCATCCTCGGCGGCATCAATGCCGTCATCGTCGGCAACTACCTCACCACCCTCGGCCGGCCGGCCGAGTCCGACATCGACCTGCTCGGCGAGCTGAAGATGCCGATCAAGGCGCTCGGCGAGACCCTCTAGGAGGCCGGCGTGTTCAACCCGTTCACCGGCCGGCCCGTCGACGAGAACGCCCCGGTCCCGGCCGCGGCCCGGCTCGGTCTCGAGCCGCCCCGGTTCTGCGAGCAGTGCGGGCGCCGGATGATCGTGCAGGTCGCCCCCGACGGCTGGTGGGCCCGGTGCTCCCGGCACGGGACGCTCGACTCGAGCCTGACGGAACGTCGCTGAGCGTGGCCGCGCCCGCCGACCGTGGCGGGTGCGGCCGGGGAGCGACCGCCGCGCCCGGGGCCCGCGCGGACAGGCGGCCGGAGATGCGACACAATCAGCGCCACGTCCCCTCCGGAAGGATCAACGTGTCGGTGCAGTCCGTGCGGCGCAAGAAGATCGCCATCGCCTGTCAGGGTGGAGGTACGCACGTCGCCTTCACCTGGGGTGCGCTCACCTCGATTCTGCGGGCCAAGCAGCGGTGGGACGCCGACGGCGGCACCTCCTTCGATCTGGTCTCGCTCAGCGGCACGTCCGCCGGCGCGTTGTGCGCGCTTGCGACCTGGTACGGCCTGGCCCCCAACGGATCCGACCCGGACTGCGGCACCGTCGACAAGGCCGTCGAACGACTCGACCACCTGTGGACCGTGTTCGCGGCGACCAACCCCGCCGAGACGCTGCACAACCTGGCCGGGCAGGTGCTGCTGCGCTGGAAGGCCGCGGGCGTGGCCCTCCCCGAATCGAGTCCGTACGCCGCGGCGGGCCGCCTCGGGCTGCTCGGCCTGGGATCGGTGGGTGCCCGCCCGGAGTACCTCGGATTCCAGGGCCTGCTCGCCTCGCTCTGCCCGGACTTCGACTCGGTCGATTGGAAGCTCCTCGCCCAGAACAATGTCCGGGTCATCGCCGGCGCGATCGAGGTGCTCAGCGGCAACTTCGAGACCTTCGACTCGGACAAGACCCTGGAGGAACTGGGGCTCAAGCCCCCGCCGGAGCGCGACCAGTACGGCGCGACGCGGTGGCGGATGCGACGCGCCCTGTCGCTCGACGGGGTGGCGGCGTCGGGCACGCTGCCCGAGCTGCTGCCCGCACAACCGATCGAGAACCTCGAGTTCCCCACTGCGGACGAAGGCACCACCGTCCGGCGCACCGGCTACTACTGGGACGGCCTGTATTCGCAGAACCCGCCGGTGCGGGACCTGCTGGACACCGAGACCTGCGACGACAAGCCCGACGAGATCTGGGTGGTGCGGATCAACCCGCAGGAGTACTCGCCGACCTCGTTGCGCGTCGGTCTCGAGGAGATCCGCGACCGGGAGAACGATCTGGCCGGCAACCTGTCGCTGAACCAGGAACTCGACCACATCCTCACCGTCAACCGGTGGATCGACAAGTACGGCAACGACGCCCCGCCCCTGACGGACCGCAAGACCGTCGTGGTCCGCACGATCAAGATGAGCCGGGACTCGGCGTGGACGCTGGACCACGCCTCGAAACTCGACCGGAGTCCGCGGCACCTGGCGGCGTTGCGGGCCGAGGGCACGGAACTCACCGAGCGGTGGCTGGCCGACTGGCGCGCGGCCGGCGACGGTTTCCCCCGGTACCCGGCCGACGCCCGGTATACGTAAGGCCGGCATGTGCCGGACCTCGCTGTAGGTTCTCGCGGAACTTGTCATCTATGGGCGGCCGGTCGGTGCCACAGCGGTGTGAACCAGGCGCTGCCGGAGTGCTGTGATCCTGCCTGCCCGCCCGTGGTGGCGTCACGTTCAGGACACGCCGCGCCCCGGTTCGTCCGGCGAAATCGCGTGTGCTGCTTCTAGGCTGTGCGTGCGTGTCGGAGGTCACGCCACTTCCCACCTCCAGGAACGAGGTCGTCACGATGGTCCACCGCTTCTCCGGCAACCGATTCCGTCCGAATGTCGTCCGGGGCACCGCGCTCACCGCAGCCGTGGCGCTGAGCGTGCTCGTCGGCCCGGGCGCCGCCACCGCCGCCGTCGACAACGCCCGCGTGCTGCCCCTCGCGGACGGCAACGCGATCGAGGTGTTGCAGGCCGACACCTCCATCCAGGGCGTTCTCCCGCTCGACAGCTCCCCGCTCAGTGTCGAGTTCTTCCACGACGGTTCCGCCACCGTGAACATCACCGGGCCCGGTGCCGCCGACTACACCGGCACCAAGCTCACCCTCGGATATCAGATCGGCTACCCGGTCGCGGTGCCCGGTGCGGTGGTGCACATCTTCACCCCCAGCCTGGACTGGGAGGTCGGCAACGAGGTGGGCGTCAACGTCGAACTGGCACCCGAATTCGCGCTGGGCCTCGACGCGAGCACCGGCGCGACGATCGGCGGCTCGATCATTCCCGAGCAGGAGATCGAGGTCGAACTCGCCCCCGGCGGCATCACCGAGGTCGCCATCGTCGAGGATCACGAGTTCGACGGGGATTCGGTCACCGTCCGGATCGCCGGCGTGCACGGCTCGGTCTCCGGTGCCGTCGGGCCGGTGACGGTCCGGCCGTTCGCCCGCGCGATCACCGCCAACAACGACACCGTGGTCACCTACGGCGTCCCGCAGCGCCTCAACTGACGGGCTCCGTCGGTGGTGGCCCTGGATCCCAGCGGGTCACCACCGACGGAGGCGGAGGCGATGCTCATCGGCGTGTGACCGAGCGTTGACGTCGAGCTTCTACCGTGCACTGCCGTGGCGATGACGCTGATCGACGACACCTACCGGATTCTCGATGTCGCCCCTGAGGGGGACGCGGTCCGCATCCGCCCGGACGACTCTCAGGCCTTCGAGCGGGCCCACTTGCGGGCACCCGCTGCCGGCCGACGCCGCCGTCTGCCGCCGGAGCCCCCAGCGGACGGCGACGGCGCCGAACATCTCGGTGAACGCGAGGCGCGCGCCTGCGATTCTTCGCCGAGCCCCCGAACCGGCTCGGCCGGCTCGCCGCAGCCCTGTGCCACCGCGACGAGCGGCTCCGCGGATTCGGCGCGTTTGCCGGCACCGACCTCCTCGAGGTAGCTCACTACGCGCTCGCCGCCACCGTCCACTCGGCCGGGCCGTCCTGCAGTTGCCGATACCGACGCAGAGAACCACACCAACCGTCAGCCCGGCGGGCGCAGGGCGGCGAACTCGTCGGTGACGCGCAGGCGCGACTCGGTGAAGCGGAACAGTGCCGGGGGACGGCCGCCGGCACGCCCCGGCGGGGCGGTGGTGCCGGTGGGGGTCAGGACGTCGCGGCGCTTGAGCACGCGCTGCAGGTTCGTGGCATCCACCTGGTATCCGAGTGCCGCGCAATAGATCTCACGTAGCGTGGACATGGCGAACTCGGCGGGGGCCAGCCCGAAGGCGATGTTGGTGTACGAGAGCTTGGCGGCCAGGCGGGTGCGTGCGTTCTCGACCATGACCCCGTGGTCGAAGGACATCGCCGGCAGGTCCGACACGGGATGCCAGGCGGTGTCCTCGGGCAGGTGGGGATCGGAGGTGATCGGCACCAGCCCGAGGTAGGTCGAGGCGATCGTGCGCGGTCCCGGCACCCGGTGCGGATCGGAGAACACCGAGAGCTGCTCGAGGTGCGCCACCTCGCGCACGTCGACCTTCTCGGCGAGCTGGCGACGGGCGGAGGTGGTGAGGTCCTCGTCGTCGCGGAGGCGGCCGCCGGGCAGCGACCAGGTGCCCGCCTCCGGGTCGAGGGCGCGCTGCCACAACAGCACCCCGAGCTCGGTCTTCGTGCCGCCCTGGGTGTCCGGAAATCGGCGAACCTGGAACACGACGATGAGCACTTCGTGAAGGGTGCTACCATGTGTCATGTTTTCGATCCTAAGTCGAAAACCCCCGAATACGGAAATCCGGGCAAAGCCCGCCCGGTGCACGGCGAAGGAGCAGGCCATGACCACTACGACGTGGGCGGGCGCGCACACCCCGATCCAGGACGGACCCGGCGGCTACACCGGCGTCGAGGCGACCCCGGAGTGGGCCGAGGAGATCCGGCGACTGGCGCGCGAACGCAACGCCACGCTGCTGGCGCACAACTACCAGCTGCCCGCCATCCAGGACGTCGCCGATCACGTCGGCGACTCCCTCGCCCTCTCGCGCATCGCCGCCGAGGCCGAGGAGGACACCATCGTCTTCTGCGGCGTGCACTTCATGGCGGAGACCGCGAAGATCCTCAGCCCCGCCAAGACGGTCCTCATCCCGGACGAGCGGGCCGGGTGCTCGCTCGCCGACTCGATCACCGCCGACCAGCTGCGCGAATGGAAGGCCGACCACCCTGACGCGGTCGTCGTCTCGTACGTCAACACCACCGCCGAGGTCAAGGGCCTGACCGACATCTGCTGCACCTCCTCGAACGCGGTCGACGTCGTCGCCTCCATCGACCCCGACCGCGAGGTGCTGTTCCTGCCCGACCAGTTCCTCGGCGCCCACGTCAAGCGCGTGACCGGCCGGCAGAACATGCACATCTGGGCGGGCGAGTGCCACGTGCACGCCGGGATCAACGGCGACGAGCTCGCCGCCAAGTCCAAGGCGCACCCCGACGCCGAGCTGTTCGTCCACCCCGAGTGCGGCTGCGCCACCTCCGCGCTGTACCTCGCCGGTGAGGGCTTCGTCGCCGACGACAAGGTCAAGATCCTGTCCACCGGCGGCATGCTCGACGCGGCCCGCGCCACCGGCGCCAAGCAGGTCCTCGTCGCCACCGAGGTGGGGATGCTGCACCAGCTGCGCAAGGCGGCGCCCGGCGTGGACTTCCAGGCCGTCAACGACCGCGCGTCCTGCCCCTACATGAAGATGATCACTCCGGCCGCGCTGCTGCGCTGCCTGCAGGAGGGCAAGGACGAGGTCCACGTCGACCCGGCCGTCGCCGAGCGGGCCCGGCAGTCGGTGCAGCGGATGATCGCGATCGGCAACCCCGGCGGCGGGGAGTGACGATGTCCTCCGGCGTCGGCGCGGGTCGAGCGGAGCGGCGGGACACGATCCGCTGGGAAGCCCGCGCCGACCTCGTGGTGGTCGGGGGCGGCGTGGCCGGCCTCACCGCCGCCCGCGCCGCGTCCCGGCGCGGACTGCGGGTGCTGACCGTCAGCAAGGGCGGCCCCACCGACACCGCCACCCAGTACGCGCAGGGCGGCATCGCCGTCGTCGCCCCGGGGCCGGCGGATTCCGTCGACTCCCACGTCGCCGACACCTGCGCCGCCGGCGCCGGGCTGTGCGACGAGACGGCCGTGCGGTCCATCGTCTCCGGCGGGCAGGACGCCGTCGCGGCCCTCACCGACCTGGGAGCCGTGTTCGACCGCGGCCGTGACGGCGGCATCGCCCGCACCCGCGAGGGCGGCCACAGCACCCGCCGCATCATCCACGCCGGCGGCGACGCCACCGGTGCCGAGATCCAGCGTGCCCTGGGCGCGGCCGGACTGCCGGTGCTCTTCGGTGCCGCCGCCGCCCGCGTCCTCACCGACACGCGCGGCGTCACCGGCCTGCTCGTCCTCGACGACCGGGGCCTCGGTGTCGTCCACACCCCGGCCGTGCTGCTGGCCACCGGCGGCCTCGGGCAGCTGTACGCGTGCAGCACCAACCCGCCCGGCGCCACCGCCGACGGTATCGCGCTGGCCCTGCACGCCGGTGCCGCCGTCGCCGACCTCGAGTTCGTCCAGTTCCACCCGACCGTGCTGTTCGCGGCCGGATCCGTCGGCCGCCGCCCGCTCGTCAGCGAGGCCGTGCGCGGCGAGGGTGCCCGCCTCGTGGACAGTGCCGGCCGCCCGGTCACCGCCGGGGTGCACCCCCTCGGCGACCTCGCGCCGCGCGACGTCGTCTCCCGTGCCATCGCCACCCGGCTCGCCGAGCTCGGCGACGACCACGTCCTGCTCGACGCCCGGCACCTGGACGGGTTCGCGCGGCGCTTCCCGACCGTCACCGCCTCCCTGGCGCAGGTGGGCCTGGACCCGGCCCGCGACCTGATTCCCGTCGCTCCGGCCGCGCACTACTCGTGCGGCGGGGTCGTCACCGACGTGTGCGGCCGCACCGGTGTACCCGGGCTGTACGCGGCGGGCGAGGTCGCCCGCACCGGCCTGCACGGCGGCAACCGGCTCGCCTCCAACAGCCTGCTCGAGGGCCTCGTCGTCGGCGAGCGCGCCGGTCTGGCCGCGGCCGAGGAGCGCGGGGGGCTGCGCGTCGAGACCGCCGACGCCGACCTGCCCGTCCGGCCCCGCGCGGACCGGGCGGCGTTGCAGCAGCTGATGACCCGGCACGCCTCCGTCGTCCGCGACGCCGCCGGGCTCGCCGTCGCCGGGGCGGGCCTCACCGCCGCCCCGACCGGCCGGTGCACCGACGCGGCGGCGCTCGAGGACGCCGCGCTCACCGTCGCGGCCCGGGCCCTGACCCTCGCGGCCGGCGCCCGCACCGAGAGCCGCGGGTGCCACACCCGCGACGACCATCCCGAATCCGACCCCGCGCAGCGTCGCAGCCTCGAGACGCGTCTCGACGCCGACGGCGAGATCATGCTGCGCACACCACAACTCACAGGAGCACACTGAATGGCCAGCACCGAGCTGCCCGCCGGACTCGATCGGGACGAGACGCTCGCGCTGGTGCGCGTCGCCCTCGACGAGGACCTGCGCTACGGCCCGGATGTGACCACCGCCGCCACGGTGCCGGCCGACGCCGTGGCCACGGCGTCGGTGGTGCCGCGCAGCCCCGGCACCGTCGCCGGGATCGACATCGGTCTGCTGGTACTCGACGAGGTCCTCGGTGCCGGCGACTACGAGGTGCTCGACCGGGCCGTCGACGGGCATCGTGCCGCGGCGGGGGAGGCGGTGCTCACGGTGCAGGCCCCCACCCGGGGCCTGCTCACCGCCGAGCGCACCATGCTGAACCTGATGTGCCACCTGTCCGGGATCGCCACCGCCACCGCGCAGTGGGTCGACGCCGTCGCCGGCACCGACGCGAAGATCCGCGACAGCCGCAAGACGCTGCCGGGCCTGCGGGCGCTGCAGAAGTACGCGGTGCGGGTCGGCGGCGGTGTCAACCACCGGATGGGTCTCGGCGACGCCGCGCTGATCAAGGACAACCACGTCGTCGCCGCCGGTTCGGTGATCGCGGCGCTGCGGGCCGTGCGGGCCCAGGCCCCCGACCTCGAGTGCGAGGTGGAGGTCGACAGCCTCGAGCAGTTCGACGAGGTGCTCGCCGAGAACGTCGAGCTGATCCTGCTCGACAATTTCCCGCTGTGGCAGACGCAGATCGCGGTCCAACGGCGCAACACGCACGCGCCGCAGACCCGCCTCGAGTCCTCCGGGGGCCTGACCCTCGACGTGGCCGCGGACTACGCCCGCACCGGGGTCGACTACCTCGCCGTCGGCGCGTTGACCCACTCGGTGACCGTCCTCGACCTCGGTCTCGACATGTGACGCCACGCCGGGGCCGCGCTTGGCACCGGCCGCATCGATCGCGTACAACTGGCTACGTATCCGCCGCCGTGAGGCACCTCACGGCGGCGGCGCGCGTCCGGCGGGTCACAGGGGGTCCGCCACTAACCAGTTCCCCGTCACCGGGGAACGGAGAGACCTCGCATGCGTTTGCCGATGTCCCCGATCGACTCGATGTTCCTGCTCGGCGAGTCGCGCGAGCATCCCATGCACGTCGGGGGACTGATCCTGCTGCAGCCGCCGCCGGGCGGCGACGCCCGTTCCCTGCGCGCGCTGTTCGACGCGGCCCTCGCCGGTGACGACGTCGCGCCCCTGTGGCGCCGGCGCGCGGTCCGTTCCCTCGCCACCCTGGGGATGTGGGCGTGGGAGGACGACCCGCACTTCGACCTCGAACACCACGTCCGTCGCGACGCCCTGCCACGCCCCGGGGGCATCGCCGAACTGCGCGCCCTGGTGTCGCGGCTGCACAGCACCCTCCTCGACCGCAGCCGGCCGCTGTGGGAGATGCACCTGATCGAGGGCCTCGCCGACGGGCGGTACGCGATCTACACGAAGATCCACCACGCTCTCGCCGACGGTGTCGGCGCGATGCGGCTGCTGCACCGGGCCCTGAGCACCGACGCGGACCGCACCGACATGCCGGCGCCCTGGGCGCGCTTCCCGTCCGCCGACCCGCCGCACTCCGCGGTCGGGACCGCGCTCGACCTGCCGAGCATGACCGTGCGGGCCGTGCGCGGCGTCGTCGACGAGGCCGCCGGGATGGTGCCCGCGCTGGTGGGGACCGTGGACCGGGCCCTGCGGGGCCGCGGCGGCGCGGTGTCGCTCACGGCGCCGCGCACGATGCTCAACGTGTCCATCGCCGGTGGCCGCCGCTTCGCCGCGCACGACTGGTCGCTGACGCGGCTGCGGCGCGTCGCCGAGGCCGCCGGCGCCACCGTCAACGATGTCGTCCTCGCGATGTCCGCGGGAGCGCTGCGCGCCTACCTGCTCGACCACGAGGCCCTGCCCGACGATCCGCTCGTCGCGATGGTGCCGGTGTCGCTGCGTCGCGGGAAGACCACCGAGGGCGGCAACGACGTGGGCGTGCTGATGTGCCCGCTCGCCACCCACGTCGACGATTCGGCGGCCCGCCTGGCCGCCATCCGGGACGCGATGGTCGACGGCAAGGAGTCCATGCGGGGCCGGTCCCAGACCGCGCTGCTGGCCACGAGCGCTCTCGGCATGGCTCCGCTCGCGGTCGGGGTGCTCACCGGCAACCGGGCCGTGGTGCGGCCGCCGTTCAACGTGATCGTCTCCAACGTGCCGGGCCCGGTCGAGCCGCTGTACTGGAACGGCGCCCGCGTCGACGCCCTGTACCCGCTGTCGGTGCCGGTCGACGGGCAGGCCCTGAACATCACCTGCACCAGCACCGACGACCGGATCGCGTTTGGGCTCACCTCGTGCAGCCGCAGCGTCCCGCAGCTCGATCGCCTGATCGCGCACCTCGACGACGAGCTCGCCGCGCTCGAACGCACCGTCGGGGTGGCGGGCGCCGACGGCGATCGGTGAGGCTAGGCTCGCCGGCGTGACTTCCTTCGACGCCGCCGTCGTCGCGGCCGTGACCGGGCACATGAACGACGACCACGCCGACGACAACCTGCTCGTGGTCCGCGCGTTCGCGGAACCCACGGCGGGCGCCGCCCGCATGACCGGCGTGCACACCGAGTTCGGCGAGTGGGTCGTCGAGGTCGGCGGCATCGAGACGACGGTGCGGGTGCCGTGGCTCGAGCCCGTCTCCGACCGGGCGGGGATCCGCACCGCGGTGGTCGCCCTGTATCACGCCGCGTGCGAGCGGCTCGGGGTGGCGCCGCGGCCGCACTGACCGGCCGTTATGCCGCGGTGGCCGCGCGGCGCACGGTGGCCAGGAACGCGGCGGCCGTGAAGAACAGCCCGGAGAACACCCGGCCCGTGATGCGCTGCTGGCGCGGCGAGCGCATCAGCGTCAGCACCCGCGCCGCCAGGCCCGTGTAGCCGGTCATGACGATCGTGTCGACGGTCACCATCGTCGCCGCGATGATCAGGTACTGCCGCAGCAGCGGGGCTGCGGGATCGAGGAACTGCGGCAGCACGGCAAGCATGAACACCACCGCCTTGGGGTTGCTCGCGTTGACCAGGAACCCGCGCGCCACCAGCGCCGGCGCCGAGCCGAGTCCCGGCGCCGCGCCGGGGTCGACCTCGGTGGGGCGAGTGCGCCACTGGCGCACCCCCAGGTACACGAGGTAGGCCACGCCGAACCACTTGATCACCGTGAATGCCGCCGCGGACCCGGCGAGGACCACGCCGACGCCGGCGGCGACCACCACGATCTGCAGCAGCAGGCCGAACTGCAGCCCGACGATGTTCCACCAGCCGCGCCGCAGTCCGTGGGCGAGGCCCGAGGACATGGACGCGATCGCGCCGGCGCCGGGGGAGAGGCTGATCATCCAGGCGGCGCCGAGCAGGGCCACCCACGTCTGCCAGGTCATCGGGCGATTCTACGACCGGGCCGGGCCGGTCAGCCCGGCACCGGCACCGGCCACGGCTCACCGGTGACGGCCCGGTAGGCGTCGACCCCGTCGGTGGGACGGCGCGTCAGGTTCGGATCCGTGCGCACGTCGACGGTATACAGGCCGAAACGTGGTGTGTAGCTTCCCCATTCGTAGTTGTCGGTGATCGACCAGTAGTTGTACCCGAAGACGGGGGCGCCGTCGGCCGCGGCGCGGCGCATCCGGTCGACGTGCTCGCGCAGGTGTCGCGCCCGGGTCCAGCCGTCGGCGCGGGGCGCCCCGTCGGCGGTGGGCATTCCGTTCTCCACGACGTACAGCGGCAGCCCCGGGAAACGGCGGGTGTAGTGCATCAGCGCCTCGTACATCCCGTCGGGATGCGGGACGATCGAGGCAAAGTCGTCGGTGAGCGCGTGGATCGCGCTCGGGTTGGCGAGGGTGGCTCCGTAGTAGTAGTCGAGCCCGAGGAAGTCGAGGGTGTCGCGGACCCGGTCGACGAACAGGGCGTCGAGTCCGGTCTGCACCCCGGGGATGTACGCGGCGTTGGACGTCACGCGCGCGCCCGGGTCCAGTTCGTGGATCCGGGCGTAGATCGAGCGGTGCGCGGCGACCAGGGCGTCGAACATGCGGGGGACGTCGGCAGCGTCGATCCCGCCGAAGGCGAGTTCCTTCTGGACGTAGATCGTCGGTTCGTTGATCGTCACCCACATCGCGCCCAGCCCGGCGTACCGGGCGACGACCTGCTCGGCGTTGGCGAGCCATGCCCCGACCGTGGCGGGATCGCGCCAACCGCCGCGGTCGGCGATCCACCCGGGGTACACCCAGTGGTCGAGGGTGATCATCGGGATCATGCCGTGCTCGCGCACCGTCGCGACGACGTCGTCGTAGTAGCGCAGTTCGGCCTCGTCCCAGCCGTGCGGGGTGGGCTGGATGCGGGACCACTCGACCGAGAACCGGAACACGTCCACCCCGAGGTCCGCGGCCGCGGCGATGTCCTCCCGGTAGCGGTGACGGAAATCCACCGAGGTGCCGACGAGTTCGTGGGTGCGGCCCGACGCGGCGTACCTGGTCCAGTTGCTGTCCGGCGGGGAGCCTTCGGATTGGAAGCCGGAACTCGACACGCCCCACAGGAACCCGTCTCCCGCGGCGTGGGCGGGCGGGGAGGACCCCGCCGCGGCGGCGGCCGCGAGGGCGGCCGTCAGCACCACGGCGGCAGCGGCCCTCCGTACCGCCGCGACGGCGGTCCTCATCGGGAGTGCGCGGCGATCCCGGCCGCGAGCCGAGGCCACAGCTCGGTGAGGGCGCGCCGGCCGACGAACAAGCCGAGGTGGCCGGCGTCGACGTCGTGCACCGTGATGTCGCCGGCGGGTGTGCTGACGTGGTCGGCGAGGGCGAGGACCTGTCCCGGTGGCACCACGAGGTCGTGCCGGCCGAGGACGATGTGCACGGGGCACTCGATCGCGGCCAGGTCCACCGGACCGGCCGCGGTGGTGACGGCCCCGGCGACGAGGTCGTTGCCGACGAACAGGTGCTCGAGGATCCACGTGCGGAATGCGGCGGGGATCTCCTGGCGCCAGAGGAACCACCGTCGTTCGTCGATCGCCTGTCCGAGGGTGTCGGGGTCGTTCAGCAGGCCCAGCAGTTCGAGGCTGCGCTGGACCTCGCTCACCGGGTCGGTGGGCAGCACCCCGAACAGCCGAGAGGCGTCGTACCACAGGTTCAGCACGGACGCGGACACCGAGCGTGGCACGTGTTCGAGGGCGCCGGCACCGGGACGGTCGGCGTGGAAGTCGATCGGGGCCCCCGCGACGGTGAGGCTGTGCACGGTCCGCGGATGCAGTGCGGCGTGCATCGCCGCGAGCCAGCCACCCTGGCTGCCGCCGACCAGGTTGACCCGTCCGCCGAGCAGTTCGACGGCCTCGGCGAGGACGGCGAGATGGTCGTCGAGGGAGGCGCCGTCGGTGACCGGGCCGGCGGGCGCCCAGTCCAGGCAGTACAGCCGCGACAACCCGCCGCTGCGCAGGGCGGAGACCTGGCTGCGGTCGGGGGAGAGGTCGACGATGCACGAGTGCGATCCGGACTGCGGCGGCAGCAGCAGGGTGGGGACGGCCTCGGGGGCGGGAGCGTCGGGGTCGCTGCAGTCACGCAGCCGGGCGAGCGGCCAGGAGTGCGCGACGGGCCACGGGTGGGCCCAGCGCGGGGGTTCGCGGTCGGTGAGCACGCGCCACCAGTCGGCGATGTCGCCGGCGACGTCGAGCGGGTGCGCGCCGCGTCGGCTCAGGGTGGCCAGGTAGGTGCTCCAGCCGGCGATCGCCGCCGCCCCGAGACGGAACGGGGCGGCGGCGATCGCGACGGTCTGCAGGGCGTTCATGGGGTTCATTGAACCGGCGCCCGGTGCGTGGTGCCCCTCTTCCGACGCGATCGCGTCGGAAGAGACGCACAATCGATCACTTGAGGAGATCGCGTGCGGTGGTGGTCACCGTGGTGGTGAGCTCACGGGCGAAGGAGACCTGCGCCTTGGTGAGGTCCTCGACCCAGGCGATCGGGGTGGCGGAGGCGATCTTCTCCTGCAGGTCGAGCAGGCTGGTCACGGCGCGCTCGTAGGTGTCGACGGTGAGGTTGCCGCTCTGCTTGGCAGCGTCGACGACCTTGTCGTTGAACTCGCTCAGGCGGGCGGCGCTCTCGTCGAGAGCCTTGGTGAACTCGGCGGTGGCCTGGTTCGCGGCGGTGGTGGCCGACTCGGCGATCTTCTGAGCGGCGGCGGTGGCGTCCGCGGTGGCCTTGGCAGCAGCCTCGTTGGCCTTGGCGGTGTCGGCGGTGGTCTTGGCGACAGCGGCGTCGACGGGGGTCTTGGCGGTGGTCATGGCGTACCTTCCGTTCGGGTGTGTGAGGGCGCCTCGGAGGACGCAGTTAGCAGGTTAGCAAGATGAATGCTAACGCGCAAGTCCTCAGCTGAAGACGTACGTGCCCGGAGCGTCCTCGAGCGGCGGGTGGGCGGCGCTGCCCATTGCCGGCGGCGGCACCAGCTCCCCGGCGCGCTTGTTCGACCAGGCCGTCCAGTCCTCCCACCACGAGTGCTCGTAGCGGGTGGCCGCGTCGTCCCAGACCTGCGGATCCGCGGGCAGCGGCGAGCCGGTCTCGGCGTCCGGCGCCCCGACGGCCTTGAACCACACCTTCTTGCCGGGCGGGTTCACCGCGCCGGCGACGTGCCCGCCGTTGGTGAGCACGTAGCGCACGTCGCCGCCCAGCAGGTTCACCGCCTGGTACGACGATGTCCAGGGCACGATGTGGTCGTTGATCGCGCCGACGACGTAGGTGTCGCACGTGATGTCGTGCAGGTTCAGGGGCTGTCCGTCGAGCACGTAGAGGCCCTCGGCCAGCTCGTTGCGGCCGTACAGCGACCGGAGGTAGTGCGAGTGCATCTCCGCGGGCATGCTCGTGCTGTCCTCGTTCCACGCGAGGATGTCGAAGGCCGCAGGCTTCTCGCCCTTCATCCACCGCGAGACCCAGTAGTTGAAGACGAGGTCCTTCGCGCGGATCATGTCGAAGCTGCCGGCCATCTCCTTGCCGGACAGGAAGCCCTGCTGCCGCATCCGGAACTCGACGAGGTCCAGCGTGGACGGATCGGTCAGCAACCCGAGTTCCCCGACCTGGCTGTAGTCGAGCAGGGTGTTGAGCATGGTGAAGGCGGTCACGCGCTTGTCGCCGACGGCGAATGCGCGCGCGGCGGCCATCGCGGCCATCGCGCCGCCGAGGCAGATGGACAGCACCTCGATCTTCGGCGACCCGGTGATCTCCTCGACCACGTCCAGCGCGGCGGCAATGCCGTTGACGTAGTAGTCGTCCATGGTGATGTGCCGCATCGACTCGTCCGGGTTCCGGTACGAGATCATGAACACGGTGCGGCCGTGCTGGACCGCCCACTCGGCGAGGCTGCGACCGGGTGCGAGATCGAGGATGTAGTACTTGTTGATCCACGGCGGCGCGGCGAGGATCGGCACCGCATGCACCTGCTCGGTCTGCGGCGTGTACTGGATCAGCTCGATCAGGTCGTTGCGATAGACCACCTTGCCCGGGGTGGACGCGAGGTTCTCGCCGACGGTGAACGCGTCCGAGTCCACCTTCAGCGGCAGGCCGCCGCGGTTGAGCACGTCGTGCACGGCATATCGGGCGCCGCGCAGCAGGCTTGCCCCGCCCGTCTCGAATGCGCGGGTGAGCACGCCCGGATTCCACAGGAAGTTCGACGGGGCCAGCACGTCGAGCATCAGGTTCGCGAACTGGCGAGCCTTGCCGTCCTGCAGCGGATCGCCGGCGCCGGCGTCGGTGAGTTCCTCGACGTAGGCCCGCGTGGCGAGATAACTCTGCAGGAGCGAGAAGTACGCGGGGTTCTCCCGCCAGGCGGTGTCGGAGAAACGGCGGTCCCGCGGGTCGAGCGGCATCGGCGGCTTGGGATCGTCGGCGTTGAACACGCGGGTGGCCGCCGCGGGGATCTTCACCAGCCGGCCCGCGTATTCCGTCGTGGCGGCGGTGACGGCCTGGGGGTTGCGGACGGCGCGTCCGGCCACCGACTTCACCGCGGGACCCCAGCCGATCGGGTCCAGGGTCGACTTCAACTTCTTGTGCACGTGGTCGAGCAAGGGACATCTCCAGATGGGGAAGAGGGGTGTGCCCCGAGGGTGACACCGCGTGCCGGGTCGCGCATCTTACCGCGAAGTACATGCGAGCTGCACGTGGGGCGGGCGGGCGGGGACGCGGCGCCCCACCAGCCGAAACCTGAGGATGGCTCACATTATGCCGTCCGATGTGACCTTACTCACTCCGCATCGTCGTCGGAGCGCGCACCCCGGCGCCGCTTACCCACGGTCACCTCCCGGAACGCCTCGTACATCTCCACCAGCGACCGCCGCTGCGCGTTCGTCAGATCCGGATCCTCCCGGATCGCGTGCACCACCGCGGACTCTCCCGGATCCGGCCGCCCCGCCTCGGCCGTCAACGCATCCGCCGACAGATGCAGCTGCTCGGCGATGGCCTGCAGCACGCGTTCGCTCGGCGCCCGCAGGTTCCGTTCGATCTGCGACAGATACGGGTTCGAGATCCCCACCATCGCGGCGAGCTGCCGCATGGGCAACTCGGCGAGCTCACGTTGCCGGCGGATCAGCTCCCCCAACGTCGGGGGGGGCGACACATCGTCCTCCATGTGGTCAGCATAGGTCCGGCCGCCGGCCGCCCCGAGGCGCACGGACGGCGCGTTCGGGGACTGCCGTCGAGGGCGATCGCCGCCATCACGGATAATGGAACGGACCCCCGTTCGCGAGAGAGGACACCTCATGCTTGCCCGCACCGACCTGCGTGGTCGAACCCCCACCACTGCGGAGCTGAGGGGCGCGCTGCCCCGCGGCGGAGTGGATGTGGACGCGGTGCTGCATCAGGTGCGGCCCGTGGTCGAGGACGTGCGCGACCGAGGCGCCGCCGCCGCCCTCGACTACAGCGAGAAGTTCGACGGGGTGCGCCCCGACCGCGTGCGGGTGCCGAAGGCCGAACTCGACCGGGCCCTCGAGGAACTCGATCCCGCCGTGCGCTCGGCGCTGGTCGTCGCGATCGAACGCACCCGCACGGTGCACCAGGACCAGCGCCGCACCGACACCGTCACCGAGGTCGTGCCCGGTGGCACCGTCACCGAACGCTGGGTGCCGGTCGAGCGGGTGGGGCTGTACGTGCCCGGCGGCAACGCCGTCTACCCGTCGTCGGTCGTGATGAACGTGGTGCCCGCCCAGGCCGCCGGCGTCGAGTCGCTCGTCGTCGCGTCCCCGCCGCAGGCGGACTTCGGAGGCCTGCCGCACCCGACCATCCTCGCCGCTGCCGCCCTGCTCGGCGTCGACGAGGTGTGGGCCGTCGGCGGTGCCCAGGCCGTGGCGCTGCTCAGCTACGGCGGCACCGATATGACACCGGACGGCACCGCCGTCGTGACACCGGACGGCACCGCCGTCGTGACACCGGACGGCACCGCCGTCGACGACGCCGAACTCGCGCCCGTGGACATGATCACCGGCCCGGGCAACATCTACGTCACCGCCGCCAAGCGCCTGTGCCGCGCCGTCGTCGGCATCGACGCCGAGGCCGGCCCCACCGAGATCGCGATCCTGGC
This sequence comes from Rhodococcus sp. M8, assembly GCF_015654185.1. Lineage (NCBI taxonomy): Bacteria > Bacillati > Actinomycetota > Actinomycetes > Mycobacteriales > Nocardiaceae > Rhodococcus > Rhodococcus sp. M8. The sequence continues at coordinate 1,049,034 of NZ_CP064065.1, read as the reverse complement.
CGACCACACCGCCGATCCGGTCCACGTCGCGGCCGACATGATCAGCCAGGCCGAGCACGACGTCATGGCCGCGTCGGTCCTCGTCACCACCAGCGCCGAGCTCGCCGACGCCGTCGACGCCGCCGTCGCCGCCCAGCTCGAGCTCACCAAGCACCGCGAACGCGTACGGACCGCGCTGTCGGGCAGCCAGTCCGGGATCGTCCTCGTCGACGACCTCGACCAGGGCCTGAAGGTCGTCGACGCCTACGCCGCCGAGCACCTCGAGATCCAGACCGAGAACGCCTCCGCGGTCGCCGCGCGGGTGCGGGCCGCGGGCGCGATCTTCGTCGGCCCCTGGGCGCCGGTCAGCCTCGGTGACTACTGCGCCGGCTCGAATCACGTGCTGCCCACCGCCGGCTGCGCCCGGCACCAGTCCGGACTGAGCGTGCAGACGTTCCTGCGCGGCATTCACGTCGTCGAGTACAGCCGCGAGGCGCTCGAGGACGTCGCAGGGCACGTGATCACCCTCGCCACCGCCGAGGACCTGCCCGCGCACGGCGAGGCCGTGCGGCTGCGCTTCGAGGATCTGCAGTGAGCGCCCCGGGATCCGGCATCACCGTCGACGACCTGCCGCTGCGGGAGAACCTGCGCGGCAAGTCCGCCTACGGCGCGCCGCAGCTGACGGTGCCGGTGCAGCTCAACACCAACGAGAACCCGCACCCACCGACCCGCGCCCTGATCGACGACGTCGCCGAGTCGGTGCGCGAGGCCGCCGCGCAGCTGCATCGCTACCCCGACCGTGACGCCGTCGCGCTGCGCACCGACCTCGCCGCCTACCTGACCCGGCAGACCGGGGTGGGCGTGAGCGTCGAGAACGTCTGGGCCGCCAACGGGTCCAACGAGATCCTGCAGCAGATCCTGCAGGCCTTCGGCGGGCCGGGCCGATCCGCGATGGGATTCGTGCCGTCCTACTCGATGCACCCGATCATCGCCGACGGCACCCAGACCGAGTGGCTGCCGACCTACCGGGGCGAGGACTTCACCCTCGACCTCGACTCGTCGGTGGCCGCGATCCGCCGGCAGCAACCCGACGTGGTGTTCGTCACCAGCCCGAACAACCCCACCGGGCACAGCATCCCGCTCGACGAGCTGCGCGCGATCTGCGCGGCCGCGCCCGGCATCGTGATCGTCGACGAGGCCTACGCCGAGTTCTCCGCCGCCCCCAGCGCGCTCGCGCTGATCGACGAGTTCCCGGCCAAGGTGATCGTCTCGCGCACCATGAGCAAGGCGTTCGCGTTCGCCGGGGGCCGGCTCGGCTACCTCGCCGCCGCGCCCGCGTTCGTCGAGGCACTGCTGCTCGTGCGGCTGCCCTACCACCTGTCGGTGATCACCCAGGCTGCCGCCCGGGCCGCGCTGCGGCACGCCGACGAGACCCTCGGCTCGGTCGCGCGGCTGTGCGCCGAACGCGACCGCATCGCGACCGAGCTGACCCGATTCGGCTACCACGTGGTGCCCTCGGACGCGAACTTCATCCTGTTCGGGCGCTTCGCCGATGCCGCCGCGACCTGGCAGCGCTACCTCGACGAGGGTGTGCTGATCCGGGACGTCGGTATCCCCGGGTTCCTGCGCACCACCGTGGGCCTGGCCCACGAGAACGACGAACTGCTACGGGTGAGCGAGAAGCTCGCCGCCACCGAGATCGAGGACGGGCGATGAGCGAGCAGACCACCCCCACCCCGCGCACCGCGCGGATCGAGCGTGCCACCAAGGAGTCGTCCATCGTCGTCGAGCTGAACCTCGACGGCACCGGCCGCACCGACATCACCACCGGTGTCCCGTTCTACGACCACATGCTCACCGCGCTCGGTCAGCACGCCAGCTTCGACCTGACCGTGCGCGCCCAGGGCGACATCGAGATCGAGGCGCACCACACCGTCGAGGACACCGCGATCGTCCTCGGTCAGGCGCTGAATCAGGCGCTCGGGGACAAGCGGGGCATCCGCCGCTTCGGCGACGCGTTCATTCCGATGGACGAGACCCTCGCGCACGCGGCGGTGGACGTCTCCGGCCGGCCCTACTGCGTGCACACCGGCGAACCGGACTACATGGTGCACTCGGTGATCGGCGGCTACCCCGGCGTGCCGTACTCGACCGTGATCAACAAGCACGTGTTCGAATCCCTCGCCTTCCACGCCCGCATCGCCCTGCACGTACGCGTGCTCTACGGCCGCGACCAGCACCACATCACCGAGGCCGAGTTCAAGGCCGTCGCGCGGGCGCTGCGCCAGGCCGTCGAACCGGATCCCCGGGTCAGCGGCGTGCCGTCGACCAAGGGCACCCTGTAGTGGACGTCGTCCTGACGTACGGCCTGTTCATGCTCGCCGGCCTCGCCGCGGGTGGCACCTGGTCGACGTGGCGGGGCGGCAACACCCTCTTCGCCGGGGTGCTGCTGGCGCTGACCCTGCTCGCCGCGATCGCCGGTGTGCTGAGGCTGCTCTGACGTCGTCGGATCGGCCGGGCCTGTTCGCGGTGCCGGGGCTGCCCGCCGCCTGGGCGATGGCGGCGGGCGCGTTCGCCGGGTTCTCCCTGCTGCTGCCCGTAGTGCCCCGGGCCGTCGCCGACGCCGGCGGCAGCGGCACCCTCGCCGGCGCGGTGACGGCGGTGTTCATGGGCGCGACGGTGCTCACCCAACCGGCGGTGCCGCGCCTGGTGCGGGCCCGCGGCTACCGGCCCGTGCTCGCCGCCGGATGCCTGCTGCTGGGCCTGCCGTCGCTGCTGCTCCTGCTGTCGCTGCACCCGGCCGTGGTGCTGCCGACCTCCGCGGTGCGGGGGATCGGCTTCGGCATGATCACCGTGGCCAGCGCCGCCCTCGTGGCCGAACTCGCGCCCGCCCGGCTGCTCGGCCGCGCCACCGGCGCACAGGGCATCGCGATCGCCGCGGCGCAGATGGTCGGACTGCCGCTCGGACTGGCGGTCGCCGAGCGGGCCTCCACCGCACCCGTGTTCGTGCTCGGCGCGGCGGTGCCCACGCTCGCGCTCGTCGCGATCGCGCGCCTGCCGCAGGTGGTCACCCGGCAGACCGGCGCGGCCGGAAGCCGCACGCCGCTGCGGGCTCTGGCCCTGCCGGCGGTGGCGATCGCCGCGGGTGCCGTCGCCTACGGCGGCCTCACCTCGCTGCTGTCGATCGCCGTGCCCGCGGCCTCGGGCCAGGTGGCGCTCGCGTTGGCGCTGATCAGCGCGTCCACCCTCGTCGGCCGCTACGGCGCCGGTGCGGTCGCGGACCGGATCGGCGCGGGCCGGATCCTGCCGGCCGGGCTCGGCCTGGCCGCCGTGGCGATGGTGCCGTTCGCGCTCGCCGCGGACGATCGCGGCGGCGCGGCGGTCCTGTTCGGTGCGGCGGTGGCATTCGGCCTCGGCTTCGGCGTCGTGCAGAACGACGCCCTGATGCTTGCGTTCCGTCGCGCCGGGCCCGCCCATGTCGGCGCCGCGAGCGCCGCCTGGAACATCGGCTTCGACGCGGGCACCGGGGCCGGATCGCTGCTGCTCGGCGGGATCGCCACCGTCGCAGGCTATCCCGCCGCGTTCGCGACCGCCGCGCTGCTCGTGCCGATCCTGCCGCTGCTCGCCCGGATCGCCGGGCCGTCGGAGCGGCCCGCCGCGGCCCCATAGAATCGAGCCCATGAGCGCAACCAAGGTCGCCGTCCTCGACTACGGCTCCGGCAATCTGCATTCGGCGACGCGCGCGGTGGCGCGCACCGGCGTGCAGGTGGAGGTGACCGCCGACCCGCAGGTCGCGCTCGCCGCCGACGGCCTGGTCGTGCCCGGCGTCGGCGCGTTCGCGGCGTGCATGGCGGGACTGAAGGCGGTGCGCGGGGACCGGATCATCGGGCAGCGACTCGCCGGCGGCCGTCCGGTGCTCGGCATCTGCGTCGGCATGCAGATCCTCTTCGACAAGGGCGTGGAATTCGGTGTCGAGACCGACGGATGTGGCGAATGGCCCGGCACCGTCGAACGTCTCGACGCGCCGGTGCTGCCGCACATGGGCTGGAACACCGTCGAGGCCCCCGACAACAGCGTGCTGTTCGCCGGCATGGACCGCGACACCCGGTTCTACTTCGTGCACTCCTACGCCGCGCAGAAGTGGGAGCTGCCGCCGTCGGAGCTGTTCGCCCCGCCCGCGCTGACCTGGGCGGAGCACGGCGGGCGGTTCCTCGCCGCGGTCGAGAACGGCCCGTTGTCTGCGACGCAGTTCCATCCCGAGAAGTCCGGCGACGCGGGGGCCGAGCTGCTGCGCAATTGGGTCGGCAGTTTGTGAACCGCGGCGGGGCCGGCGGCGACGACCCGGCCCGGCCGGAGTTCTCGCTCGGCCGGCTCGCGCTGACGGCACTGGGCGCCGCCACGGGCGTGCTCCTGCTCGCCACCGTCGTCATCGTGGTGCTGCGACCGGGGCCCGTCGTCGGGTTGATCGTCGCCCTCGCCGGCGTGGCCGGCGCGATCGCCGCGATGGGCGTCGTCTCGACCCGGACGACGCGCCGCGCCTTCGGTCTCGACGGCAACGACACCCCGCGCCGCGACGGCAGCGACACGCCGCGCCGCGACGGTGACGACACGCCGCGCGGCGACGGTGACGACACGCCGCGCGGCGACGGTGCGGGGTGACCGTCGGGGCCGGTTCTCCGCGACCGCCGCGACCCACTAGCATGGGCGCAGTGAGCCTGGTCCTTTTGCCTGCAGTCGATGTCGCCAACGGTGAAGCAGTTCGCCTCGTCCAGGGAGAGGCGGGCAGCGAGACCAGCTACGGCTCTCCCCGCGACGCCGCCCTCGAGTGGCAGAACGCCGGCGCCGAATGGGTGCACCTCGTCGATCTCGACGCCGCCTTCGGACGCGGCTCCAACCGCGAACTCCTCGCCGAGGTCGTCGGCGAACTGGACGTGAAGGTCGAGCTCTCCGGCGGGATCCGCGACGACGAGTCCCTCGAGGCGGCGCTGGCCACCGGGTGCGCTCGCGTCAACCTCGGCACCGCCGCCATCGAGGATCCCGACTGGTGCGCCCGCGCCATCGCCGAGTACGGCGACCGCATCGCCGTCGGGCTCGACGTCAAGCTCATCGACGGGCAGTGGCGCCTGCGCGGCCGCGGCTGGGTCTCCGACGGCGGCGACCTGTGGGAGGTCCTCGCGCGGCTCGACCGCGACGGCTGCAGCCGCTACGTCGTCACCGACGTCACCAAGGACGGCACGCTCACCGGCCCCAACCTCGATCTGCTCGCCCAGGTCTGCGCAGCCACCGACGCTCCCGTCGTCGCCTCCGGCGGCGTGTCCGCCCTCGACGATCTGCGGGCGATCGCCGGCCTCGTCGACCGGGGCGTCGAGGGCGCCATCGTCGGCAAGGCGCTGTACGCGGGCCGGTTCACGCTCACCGAGGCCCTCGACGCGGTCTCACGCTGATCCGATGACCGCGCCCGCCGATCTGTCCAGCCTGCTCGCCGTCGCCGGTGAGGTGCTCGACGCGGCGTCGGAGCGTTTCGTCGCCGGTCGCGGCGCGCCGCGCTCGGTGAACAAGGGGCCCAACGACTTCGCCACCGACCTCGACCTCGAACTCGAACGGCGCATCTCCACGGAACTGGAGCGGCGCACGGGCATTGCCGTGCACGGTGAGGAGTTCGGCGGTCCCGAAGCCGATTCGGGCACGGTGTGGCTGCTCGACCCGATCGACGGCACCGTCAACTACTCCGCCGGGCTGCCCACCGCGGGAATCCTGCTCGCACTCGTCCGCGACGGCGACCCGATCCTCGGGCTGACCTGGCTGCCGTTCGTCGGCGACCGGTTCGCGGCCGCCGCGGACGGGCCGCTGCTGCGCAACGGTCGTCCCCAGCCGCCGCTGCAGCCGGCGGCGCTGGCGGACGTGATGGTCGGCGTGGGCAGCTTCGACATCGACAGCCGCGGGCGTATCCCGGGCCGGCGCCGGCTCGAGGTCATCACCGAGCTGAGCCGCCGGGTGTCGCGCCTGCGCATGCACGGTTCCACCGGGGTGGACCTGGCGTACACGGCGGCCGGGGTGCTCGGCGCCGCCGTCGTCTTCGGGCACCACCCGTGGGACAACGCCGCCGGCGTGGCCCTGGTGCGGGCGGCCGGTGGTCTCGCCACCGACTTCGCCGGCAAGCCCTGGCGCATCGGCTCCGGCTCTGTGGTCGCCGGCGCCCCCGGCGTGCACGAGGAGATACTCGACATCGTGGGATCGCTTCCCGGTCCCGTCCCCGAGGAGGACCGAATTCCATGACCCTGGCAGTCCGGGTGATCCCGTGTCTGGACGTCGACGCCGGCCGCGTCGTCAAGGGGGTGAACTTCGAGAACCTGCGCGACGCCGGTGATCCCGTCGAACTCGCCGCGGCGTACGACCTGCAGGGCGCGGACGAGTTGACCTTCCTCGACGTCACCGCGTCGAGCGGCGACCGCGGCACCATGCTCGACGTGGTCAGCCGCACCGCCGAGCAGGTGTTCATCCCGCTCACCGTCGGCGGCGGCGTCCGCACCGTCGAGGACGTGGACCGGCTGCTGCGGGCCGGCGCGGACAAGGTCAGCATCAACACCGCCGCCATCGCCCGCCCGGAGGTGTTGCGCGAGATGTCCGAGCGGTTCGGGTCGCAGTGCATCGTGCTGTCCGTCGACGCCCGCACCGTGCCCGACGGCGAGGAGGACACCCCGTCGGGATGGGAGGTCACCACGCACGGCGGCCGCCGCGGCACCGGCATCGACGCCGTCGAATGGGCACGCCGCGGCGCGGAACTCGGCGTGGGGGAGATCCTGCTGAACTCGATGGACGCCGACGGCACCAAGTCCGGCTTCGACCTGCCGATGATCCAGGCGGTGCGCGCCGCGGTGCACGTGCCGGTGATCGCCAGCGGCGGCGCGGGAGCTGTCGAGCACTTCGCCCCCGCCGTGCACGCCGGCGCCGACGCGGTCCTCGCGGCCAGCGTGTTCCACTTCGGGGAACTCACCATCCCGCAGGTCAAGGCGGCGATGCGCGCCGAGGGGATCGAGGTGCGATGAGCAGGCTGGATCCGGCGATCGCGGCGCGGCTCAAGCGCAACGAGGCGGGGCTGTTCGCCGCCGTCGCCCAGGAACGTGCCACCGGCGAGGTGCTGATGATGGCGTGGATGGACGACGAGGCGCTCGCCCGTACCCTCGAGACCCGTACCGCCACCTACTTCTCGCGTTCGCGCGGCCAGTACTGGGTCAAGGGCGAGACCTCCGGCCACACCCAGTACGTGCACGAGGTGCGGCTCGACTGCGACGGCGACACGGTGTTGCTCGTCGTCGACCAGGTCGGGGCCGCGTGCCACACCGGCACCCACACGTGCTTCGACGCCGACGTCCTGCTCGCCGGCGAGTAGGCGCCTTCGGCGCCGCTGCGTCCTTTGGGCGGCTCCAGCCGCCCAAAGGACACACCGGCGGTGTCGCGGGCGTCAGATGACGATCGGCGCGCCGGTGAGCAGGCTCCAGAGACCCAGGCCGAGGTACACGACGGTGCCGATGGCGGACCGGATCGGATCGTCCGTGAGGAAACCTTCTGCGGCCCAACCGACGAACTCCGTGAACAGTTCCGAGGATCCCATGCTGCATCCTTCCGAGAGGCGAGGCAGGTCGTGAACGGCGGTCGTGAACCAAATCGACCGACCGGATTGTTTCGTTACACCTCCCGGTGCCCGCTCCGTCGGCGGTGCGGCACAATCTCCCCATGCCTCTCATCCAGATCAGCCAGACCCCCGGTCTCACCGTCGAACAGAAGCGCGCCACCATCGAGGCGGTGACCAAGGCCTACGCCGAGGCAACCGGCAAGGATGCGACGTCGGTGTGGGTGACCATCACCGAGGTGCCGCGGGAGCAGTGGGGCGTCGGGGGTGTCCCGCTCGGGTGAGGTGCACCGCCCCCGGGACAGGGCGCCCCGCGACGGGCGCTGCCGGCCGTCGATCTCGGCGAGCGGATCCTGGCAGGATCGGCGTATGGCGTCCGCGAATCTGACCCGAGCCGAAACCGCCGAGCGTTCCCGGGCGGTGACGGTCCGCAGCTACCGGGTGGAACTCGACCTGCGCGGCGCCCCGGATGCCGGGAGCACCTGTTTCGCGACTACGACGACGGTCGAGTTCACGGCAGCCGCGGACGCGACGTGGCTCGACTTCCTCGGCGCCGGCGTCGAGTCGGTCGTGCTCAACGGCGAGCCGGTGCCCGTCCGCTACGACGGCGCGCGCATCGCGCTGAGCGGCCTGCGTGAGCACAACGTCGTCACCGTCGTCGCCGCCGCGGAGTACAGCCGGTCCGGTGAGGGCCTGCACCGGTACGTCGATCCGGCCGACGGGCAGACCTACCTGTACACGCAGTACGAACCCGCGGACGCGCGACGGGTGTTCGCGTGCTTCGAGCAGCCGGATCTGAAGGCGCCGTTCACGTTCGTCGTGTCCGCCCCGGCGAAATGGCAGGTGCTGTCCAATCAGCATGTCGCCGAACGCGAGTCGATCGACGACGCGCAGAAGGTGGTGTTCGCACCGACGCTGCCGATCTCCACCTACATCACCGCGATCGTGGCGGGCCCGTACCACCACGCCGAATCCTCTTGGAACCGGAACGAACTCGCCGTACCGCTCGCCGTGCTGTGCCGCGCCTCCCTGGCGCGGTACCTCGACGCCGACACGATCTTCGAGGTGACCCGGCAGGGAATGGACTTCTACGCCGACCACTTCGGCTACCCCTACCCGTTCGGCAAGTACGACCAGGTGTTCGTCCCCGAATACAACCTCGGTGCCATGGAGAACCCCGGGTGCGTCACCTTCACCGAGGCGTACGTGTTCCGCGGAGCCGCCACCGCCGCGCAGTACCAGGCCCGCGCGAACACGATCCTGCACGAGATGGCCCACATGTGGTTCGGGGACCTCGTCACCATGAAGTGGTGGGACGACCTGTGGCTCAAGGAGTCGTTCGCCGACTACATGGGCTCGCTGGTCAGTGCCGAGGCCACCGAGTGGACCGACGCCTGGGTCGCCTTCGCCAACCGGCGCAAGGCCTGGGCCTATCTGCAGGACCAGTTGCCCACGACCCACCCGATCGTCGCCGACATCGTCGACCTCGAGGCCGCCAAACTGAACTTCGACGGCATCACGTACGCGAAGGGCGCGGGAGTCCTCAAACAACTCGTCGCGTACGTGGGGCGGGACGCCTTCTTCGAGGGTGCACGGCGCTACTTCCGCCGGCACGCCTTCGGGAATACCACCCTCGCCGATCTGCTCACCGAGTTGTCGGCGACCTCGGGACGAGACCTCTCGGGGTGGGCGCGCGCCTGGTTGCAGACCACCGGCGTGTCGACCCTGATGCTCGAGGACGCGGAGGAGGGACGGTCCGCGATCGTCCAGACGCCGGCGCGGCCCCACCGGCTGGCTGTGGGCCACTACGACTTCGACGAGGCCGGCGACCTGGTCTGCCGGCAGCGGGTCGAGGTCGACCTGGAGGCCGAGCGCACACCGATCGAGTCGGTGGCCGCGCCGCTGATCCTGCTCAACGACGCCGACCTGACCTACGCCAAGGTGCGGCTCGACCCGCGGTCGCTGGAGACGGTGGAGCATTCGCTCGATCGTGTCGTCGACCCGCTGGCCCGGGGGTTGATCTGGTCGGCGTTGTGGAACGCCACCCGCGACAGCGAGCTGACCGCGGCGCGGTACCTGTCCATGGTCCGCGGATTCGCGGTGGCCGAACCGAATCCGGCCCTGCTGGCCGCACTGCTGGCGAACGCACCCTACGCGATCGAGCACTTTCTGCCCGCCGCGAGCCGGTCCCGGCAGCGTCGCGTCTGGCTCGAGGCGGCATGGACGGCCGTGTTCGCCGCCACCCCGGGATGGGGTGAGCAGCTCGCCTGGGCCCGCGCGGTCGCCGCGGCCGCCACTGTCGACGACGCCCACGCCGCCGACCTGCGCGCGATCCTCGACGGCACCGGTCCGGCACCCGTGGGGCTGCCGCTGGACCCGGATCTGCGCTGGCAGATGTGGACCGCGCTGGCGGCGACCGGGCACGCGGAGCCGGCCGATCTCGACGGCGAACTCGCCCGCGACGACACCGGTTCCGGACGGACCGCGCACCTGCGCGCCGTGGCCGCGCGACCGCTCGCCGCGGTCAAGGCGCAGGCCTGGAGTGCGGTCTTCTCCGACACGGCGCTGTCGAACGAGCACCTCGACGCCACCATCGCGGGGTTCCGGGCCGGGGCGCACCGGGATCTGATCGCCCCGTACGACGACGACTACTTCGTCGCGCTCCGGGCGGTGTGGTCCGAGCGCAGCATCGAGATCGCGCGCCGGATCGTGGTCGGTCTGTTCCCCGCCGGAAACACGCTCGGGCCGTGCGACCGGTGGCTCGACGCGCACGCCGACGCCCCGGCGGCGTTGCGGCGCCTGGTGATCGAGCAGCGCGACCATCTGGCCCGCGATCTGCGGGCCCAGGGTTTCAACGGGTGAGGGTTCGACGGGTGAGCGGCCGCGGCCACAGCGGGGGTGCACCCTGCCCGGTCAGGCCTTCCCGGTACCGGCGGCGATGCCCTTGTCGAGCTGGGTGAGCAGCGCGGTACCGAGGTCGGTCAGCGCGGCGACCTGATCGTCGTCGAGGCCCTGGAACACCAGGGCCTGGACGGTCGCGACGTGACCGGGCGCCGCCTCGACGAGCTTGGTCATGCCGGCGTCGGTGAGCACCGCGTACGAGCCGCGCGTGCCGGGCACGCTCCGGCGGCACACCCATCCGGCGTTCTCCAGCTTGGTCACCACGTGCGACAGCCGGGACAGCGAGGCGTTCGACAGCTGTGCCAGCTCGGACAGCCGCAGCCGCCGCTCGGGTGCCTCGGACAGCTCGGCGAGGACCGAGTAGTCGAAGTGGGTGAGCGCGGAGTCGCGCTGCAGCTGCGTGTCCAGCGCGGCCGGCAGGCGGGTGATCAGCGCCACCAGCTTCCGCCAGGCCCGCTGCTGGGATGCGGTCAGCCACTCGGTGTCGTCGATCTGTGCGGAGCCCACTGATGCACCGTCCTTTCTCGATCGTCCACCCTATCGGGACGGCCGGCGCGGGACGCCGGGCGTCCGTCGGGGCGGGCGGTCAGGGGCGCTGTCCCATGCCGGTGGCGACCTCGTGCAGCCGGCGGCCCACGCTGTCCTCCGCCAGCGGCGGTGTCGGCAGCCCGGCGCCGTCGCGGAGCCCGGTGAGGAATTCCTCGAGGGTGGCGCGCGGCGAGAACCGGGGAATCCACTCGAGGTCGGTGCGGGCGCGGGTGCAGTCCATGAGCGGCAGCCGCAGCACCGTGTCGACCAGGCCGGGGGAGGCGGGGGCGAGCCGTGCGTGCCAGGCCGCGGCGACGGCCGCGTGCAGCGCCGCCGGCGGGACGGGCACCGTGCGGGCGCCGAGAATCTCGGCGAGGACCTCGGCGTCGACGGGGGGTTCGGCGGCGAGGTTGAATGCGCCCCGCACCGGCCGGAGCACGGCCCGGACGTAGGCGTCGGCGGCGTCGTCGGTGTGCAGGACCTGCATCCGCAGTCCGGCGGTGCGGGGGACGACCGGCAGGGCCCGGACGAGGCGGCCGGGGAGGAGCGGCCCGGCGAACAACCGGCGCTGCGCGGTCGCGGACTCGCGCTTGAAGAGGAATCCGGGACGCATCCGGACCACCCGGATGTCGGGGTGCCGCAGTTCGAACGTGTCGAGCCAGCGTTCGAGGTACGCCTTCTCCCGCGGGTACGCCGCGCCGGGCCAGCCGTGGGTGGGCCAGCGCTCGTCGACCCGTTCGTCCTGCGGTCCCGGCGAGTAGGCGCCGACCGACGACGCGTGGACGAGGGTGGGCACGCCCACCTCGGCGACGGTCTCGAACACCCGGATCGATCCGAGCACGTTGTTGCGCCAGGTGATCTCGGGTTTGTGCGTGGGCTGGAAGAGCCAGGCGAGGTGGACGACGGCCGCCGCGTCGCGCAGCAGCTCGTGCAGGTCGTCGTCGGCGACGTCGGCGACGACGAACTCGGTCTTGCGGCAGCGCCAGTCGGTGGGGCGGCGGGCGATGCCGACCACCGATCCGACTGCGTCCTGGGCGCCGAGCGCCGCCGTGACGCTGGTGCCCACGTTTCCGGTCGCGCCCGTGACGACCACCTTCAGGCCCTCTGTTCCGGTCATGGGGGGCGGATACCCGCGCCCGCGCCGATCCATCCCCGCAGGCCGGGAACATTTCGGACGGTGCCGGTGCTGTATCGGGTAGTATTGTTGAAGCTTCAACCATAGGAGTCCGTGTGAGCCCCATGCCCGCCCTGTTCCTCAGCCACGGCGCACCGCCCCTGGTCGACAGCGCGACGTGGGTGGCGCAGCTGCAACGCTGGGCCGCCGACCTGCCGACCCCCACCGCGATCCTCGTGGTCTCCGCGCACTGGGAGTCCGCGCCGCTGACCATCGGTGCCACCACCACCGGCACCCCGCTCGTGTACGACTTCGGCGGCTTTCCCCGCCGCTTCTACGAGGTCACCTACCCGGCGCCCGGCGCCCCCGACCTCGCACGCAAGGTGGCCGCGCTGATGCCCGACGGCGAACCGGTCGTGCAGCAGCCGCACCGCGGTCTCGACCACGGCGCGTACGTGCCGCTCACCGTCATGTACCCGGACGCGGACATCCCGGTCCTGCAGATCTCGCTGCCCACCCTCGATCCGCAGCGCCTGCTCGCGCTCGGCCGGCGGCTGCGCCCGCTCCGGGAGGAGGGGGTGCTCGTCATCGGCTCCGGCTTCACCACGCACGGCCTGCCGTTCCTGCGCGACCCGCGCCCCGAGGCCGTCGCGCCCGGCTGGTCCGCCGAGTTCGACGCCTGGGCCGCCGAGCGGCTCGCTGCCGGCGACGTCGACGGCCTGCTCGACTTCCGCACCCGGGCGCCCGGCATGCCGTACGCCCACCCCACGATCGAGCACTTCGCCCCGCTGTTCGTCACCCTCGGCGCGTCGAGCGACCCGGAGCAGGCGCCCCGGCAGGTGATCGACGGGTTCTGGATGGGCCTGGCCAAGCGTTCCGTCCAGGTGGACTGACCGTCAGTCCCGGCTCGCGCGCCGGGCCCGCAGCACCGCGAGCGCGCGATCCGCGTGCACGCCGGGGCGCACCTCGCTGGCGATCACCTCGAGGACGGTGCGGTCGGTGTCCAGCACGAAGGTGGTCCGCTTGACCGGCGAGAGCCGGCCGAGCAGCCCCCGGCGCACCCCGAACTGCGCCGCCACCGCGCCGTCCGGATCGGACAGCAGCGGGTAGTCGAACGACTGCCGCGTCGACCACGCGCCCAACCGGTCCACCGGGTCGGTGCTGATCCCGACCCGGGTGGCGCCGACGGCGGCGAACTCGGCCGCCAGATCCCGGAAGTGGCACGCCTCGGCCGTGCAGACCGGGGTGAACGCGGCCGGGTAGAAGAACAGCACCACCGGCCCGTCCGCCAGCAGCGCGGACAGCGTCCGCGGACGGCCGTCCTGGTCGCTCGACGTGAAATCGGGGGCGATGTCACCGGCTCTCATGTCCGGCGACGCTACCGCGGCCGCGCCCGCCGCGGCAGGCCCTGGGATGATGGGCGCCATGTCCGGCGAGCCCACCACCATCCCCGCAGCGGCCCCCGATCTCACCGAGGGCGGCCGACCCGACTCCACCACCACCCGCGAGCAGTTCCGGCTGCTCGCCGCCGAGCACCGCGTCGTTCCGGTGACCCGCAAGGTGCTCGCCGACGCGGAGACCCCGCTGTCGGCATACCGCAAGCTCGCCGCCGACCGGCCCGGCACCTTTCTGCTCGAGTCCGCCGAGAACGGCCGGTCGTGGTCGCGGTGGTCGTTCATCGGCGCCGGCAGCCCGGCCGCGCTCACCGTCGTCGACGGGGAGGCCACCTGGTACGGCCACGTGCCCGCCGGCGCCCCCACCGGGGGCGACCCGCTCGACGTGCTGCGCCGGACCCTGGAGCTGCTGCACACCGAGCGGCTGCACGGCCTGCCGCCGCTGACCGGCGGCATGGTCGGCTACCTCGGCTACGACGTCGTGCGACGGATCGAGCGGCTGCCCGAGCACGCCGTCGACGACCTGCAGATTCCCGAGACGGTGATGATGCTCGCCACCGACCTCGCCGCCGTCGACCACCACGAGGGTGCGATCACGCTCATCGCCAACGCCGTCAACTGGGACGGCTCCGACGAACGCGTCGACGAGGCCTACGACGACGCGGTGGCCCGGCTGGACCGGATGACGGCGGCCCTGGCCGCGCCCGCCCCGTCGACCGTCTCCACGTTCGCCCGGCCCGCCCCCGACTACCGGCGCCAGCGCACGACCGAGAGCTTCGGCGCCGACGTGCGCCGGCTCATCGGCGAGATCGAGGCCGGCGAGGCGTTCCAGGTGGTGCTGTCCCAGCGCTTCGAGATCGACTGTCACGCGGCGCCGATCGACGTGTACCGGATGCTGCGCGCCTCCAACCCGAGTCCGTACATGTTCCTCATGCACGTCCCCGACGGCTCCGGCGGCACGGCGTTCTCTATCGTCGGCTCGAGCCCGGAGGCGCTCGTGACCGTCGCCGACGGGGTCGCCACCACCCATCCCATCGCCGGGACGCGCTGGCGCGGTGCGAGCGAGGAGGACGACATCCTCCTCGAGAAGGACCTCCTCGCCGACGAGAAGGAGAACGCCGAGCACCTCATGCTCGTCGACCTGGGCCGCAACGACCTCGGGCGGGTGTGCGAGCCCGGCACCGTCAAGGTCCACGACTACCGGCACATCGAGCGCTACAGCCACGTCATGCATCTGGTCTCCACCGTCACCGGCCGCCTCGCCGCGGGCCGGCACGCCCTCGACGCGGTCACCGCGTGCTTCCCCGCCGGCACCCTGTCCGGCGCGCCCAAGGTCCGGGCGATGGAACTGATCGACGAACTCGAGCCGACCCGCCGCGGCATCTACGGCGGCATCGTGGGCTACCTCGATTTCGCCGGCGACGCCGACACCGCCATCGCCATCCGCTCGGCCCTGGTCAAGGACGGCGTCGCCTACGTGCAAGCCGGTGCCGGCGTCGTCGCCGACTCCGATCCGGTCTACGAGGACACCGAGGCCCGCAACAAGGCCATGGCCGTGCTCTCCGCCGTCGCCGCGGCCGGCACCCTCACCCCGTACGAGGGGGACCGCAGGTGAGCGCCACCAGCGCGCCCCGGCGGCGGGCCGGCGCGGTCGCCGCGCTGCTGCTCGCGATCGGCGCCGTCGCGCTGTGGGGCGCGAGCCGCCTGACCTGGGTGACCGTCACGTCCTCCGACGGCCTCGGCGAGGACCGGGTCACCACCCTCGTCGGCGGCACCTGGGCGGCGGCGCTGACTCCGCTCGCGCTGACGCTGCTGGCGGCCGTCGCGGCGTCGTTCGCGGTGCGCGGATGGGCGCTGCGGATACTGGCCGTGCTCGTCGCGGTCGTCGCGGTCGCCGCCGCCGTCCCGGCGGTGGGGCTGCTCGCCGGCGGCGCCGACGACGCGACCGCGGCGCGCATCGCGGAGCTGCCCGCACGCGCCGAGGTCACGTCCCTCACCGTCGCGGCCGGGCCGGCCGTGCTCGCCCTCGCCGGCGCCGTGGCCGCGCTGGCCGCCGCCGTGCAGCTGTGGCGCACCCCGCGGGCCGAGGCCGGACTGTCGTCGAAGTACGACAGCCCGGCCGCCCGCCGCGAGGCCACCACCCGCCGGGACACCGCCGACGAGCCGGTCACCGAACGCACCCTGTGGGACGCGCTCGACGCGGGCGAGGACCCCACGGTGGACGTCGCCGACGACCCGGCCGCCGATCGAGGGGGAGAGGGCGGCGCCGACGATTCGGGGACCCGCCGCACGGGCCGGTGAGCGCGCACACTACTCTTCAAGAAACTCCGATGAGTTTTCTCACATCGGATTGACAGGGGCGAAAGGACTTCGAGCCACGATGACAGTTCTCGACTCGATACTCGAAGGGGTGCGCGCCGACGTCGCCGCCCGGGAGGCGGTCCTCGACTTCGCCGCGGTCAAGGCCGCCGCTGCCGCCGCGCCCCCGCCGATCGACGCCAAGGCCGCGTTGCTCGAGCCGGGAATCGCCGTCATCGCCGAGGTCAAGCGGGCCAGCCCGTCGAAGGGGGCGCTCGCCGACATCACCGACCCCGCCGAACTCGCCAAGGCCTACGAGGCCGGCGGTGCCCGCGCGATCAGCGTGCTCACCGAGCAGCGCCGCTTCCAGGGCAGTCTCGACGATCTCGACGCCGTGCGGCGCGCGGTGCGGATCCCGGTGCTGCGCAAGGACTTCATCGTCGGCCCGTACCAGATCCACGAGGCGCGTGCCCACGGCGCGGACATCGTGCTGCTCATCGTCGCCGCGCTCGAACAGCCCGTGCTGACGTCGCTGATCGACCGCGTCGAATCTCTCGGCATGACGGCGCTCGTCGAGGTGCACACCGAGGAGGAGGCGACCCGTGCCCTCGAGGCCGGCGCCACCGTCATCGGGGTCAACGCCCGCAACCTCAAGACCCTCGAGGTCGACAAGAGCACGTTCGCCCGCATCGCGCCGGGACTGCCGACCGAGGTCGTCAAGATCGCCGAGTCCGGCGTGCGCGGTCCCTCCGACCTGCTCACCTACGCCGGCGCGGGTGCCGACGCGGTGCTCGTCGGCGAGGGACTGGTGACCAGCGGCGACCCGCGCCACGCGGTCGCCGAACTGGTCACCGCCGGCACCCATCCGTCCTGCCCGAAGCCCGCACGCTGACCGCATTCCGGCGCGGCGCCGACGGGCCGGACCCGGCGACGGGCCGGGGCCGCCGTTGGGGCAGACTGGACGGGTGAGCACAGACGATCCCGTACTTTCCGCCAAGGGCCGCGGTCTGCCCCGCATGAGCGCCGCAGTGGCCGAGCACACCGCGCACGAACCCGACCCCGGCGGCCACTTCGGGGTCTTCGGCGGCCGGTTCGTCCCCGAGGCGCTGATGGCGGTGATCGAGGAGGTCACCGCCGAATACGACAAGGCGCGGGTCGACAACGGATTCCTCGACGAACTCGATCGGTTGCAGCGCGACTACACCGGCCGGCCCTCCCCGGTGTACGAGGCCAAGCGGCTGAGCGAACACGCCGGCGGCGCCCGGATCGTGCTCAAGCGCGAGGATCTCAACCACACCGGCTCGCACAAGATCAACAACGTGCTCGGGCAGGCCCTGCTCGCCCAGCGGATGGGCAAGACCCGGGTCATCGCGGAGACCGGTGCCGGGCAGCACGGCGTCGCCACCGCCACCGCCTGCGCCCTGCTCGGCCTCGACTGCGTCGTCTACATGGGCGAGGTCGACACCGAGCGGCAGGCCCTCAACGTCGCCCGGATGCGCCTGCTCGGCGCCGAGGTCGTCGCCGCGACCAGCGGTTCGCGCACCCTCAAGGACGCGATCAACGAGGCCATGCGCGACTGGGTCACCAATGCCCACAACACCTACTACTGTTTCGGCACCGCCGCCGGCCCGCACCCGTTCCCCATGATGGTGCGCGACTTCCAGCGCATCATCGGCCTCGAGGCGCGCGCGCAGGTGCAGGCGCTCACCGGCCGGTTGCCCGACGCCGTCACCGCCTGCGTCGGCGGCGGATCCAACGCCATCGGCATCTTCCATGCCTTCATCGACGACCCCGGTGTCCGCCTGGTCGGCTTCGAGGCCGGCGGCGACGGGGTGGAAACCGGGCGGCACGCCGCCACCATCACCGGCGGCACGCCCGGCGCGCTGCACGGCGCCTACTCCTACCTGCTGCAGGACGAGGACGGCCAGACCATCGAGTCGCACTCGATCTCCGCCGGCCTGGACTACCCCGGCGTCGGACCCGAGCACTCCTACCTCAAGAACATCGGCCGCGCCGACTACCGGCCCGTCACCGACGCCGAGGCCATGGAGGCGTTCTCGCTGCTCTCGCGCACCGAGGGCATCATCCCCGCCATCGAGTCGGCGCACGCCGTCGCCGGGGCCCTGAAGCTGGGCCGCGAACTCGGCTCCGGCGCCGTCGTGCTGGTCAATCTGTCCGGCCGGGGCGACAAGGACGTCGACACCGCCGCGCGGTGGTTCGGGCTCCTTCCCGCCGACCCCGCCACCTCCGACACGACGGAAGGATCCGCGCAGTGAGCGCCCAGCAGCCGCAGTCCCGCCTCGGTGAGGTCTTCGCCCGATGCAAGGCCGAGAACCGCGCCGCGCTCGTCGGCTACCTGCCCGCCGGGTACCCCGACCTGCCGCGCTCGATCGAGGCGTTCGAAGCGCTCGTGCAGGCCGGCTGCGACATCGTCGAGGTCGGCATCCCCTACAGCGACCCGGTGATGGACGGACCCACCATCCAGGCCGCCGCCGACGAGGCGCTCACCGCGGGCTTCCGGGTGCGGGACGTGTTCCGCGTCGTCGAGGCCGTCGCCGCGGCCGGCGGCCACGCCGTCGTGATGACCTACTGGAACATCGTCCTCAAGTACGGGATCGACGAATTCGCCCGCGACCTCGCTGCCGCCGGGGGACTGGGGATCATCACCCCGGACCTCATCCCCGACGAGGCCGAGCAGTGGATCGCGGCGGCGGACCGGCACGGGCTCGACCGCATCTTCCTGGTCGCCCCGTCGTCGACCGCCGAGCGCCTCGTCATGACCGTCGACTCCTGCCGCGGGTTCGTCTACGCCACCTCCACGATGGGCGTGACCGGCGCCCGCGACGCCGTCTCCGACATGGCGCCCGAACTCGTCGCCCGGGTGCGGGAGCACTCGCAGATCCCCGTGGGTGTCGGCCTGGGCGTGCGGTCCCGGGAACAAGCCGCGCAGATCGCCGCCTACGCGGACGCGGTGATCGTCGGCTCGGCGCTGGTGGCCGCCGTGGCGCAGGGCCCCGACGCGTTGCGCACGCTCACCACGGAACTCGCGGAGGGCGTGCGCTCGGCTAGCGTGGCCACGTGACCTCCACCGCCGTACCCGCCGCCGCTACCGTCCTGGCGTATCTGCCCAGTCCACCGCAGGGGGTGTGGTACCTCGGGCCGATCGCGCTGCGGGCCTACGCCCTGTGCATCATCGTCGGGATCGTCGTCGCCATCTTCTGGGGCGACCGCCGCTGGGTCGCCCGTGGCGGCGAGCCGGGCACCGTCCTCGACGTCGCCGTGTGGGCGGTGCCGTTCGGCCTGCTCGGAGGGCGCCTGTACCACGTCGCCACCGACTGGCAGAAGTACTTCGGCGCGGGCGCCGACCCGGTCGACGCGCTGAAGATCTGGCAGGGCGGACTCGGGATCTGGGGGGCGGTCGCCCTCGGCGGTGTCGGCGCCTGGATCGGGTGCCGGCGCCGCGGTGTGCCGCTGCCCGCCCTCGGTGATGCGGTGGCCCCGGCGATCCTGCTGGCGCAGGCCATCGGCCGGCTCGGCAACTGGTTCAACCAGGAACTCTACGGCCGGGAGACGACCGTGCCGTGGGGCCTCGAGATCTACGAGCGTCGCAACGACGCGGGACAGACCAGCCCGGACCTGATCGACGGGATCTCCACCGGGCAGGTCGCGGCGGTGGTGCATCCGACGTTCCTGTACGAGCTGGTGTGGAACCTGCTCGTCGTGCTGCTGCTCGTGTTCGTCGACCGGCGCTTCCGTATCGGACACGGCCGGCTGTTCGCGCTCTACGTGGCCGGCTACAGCGCGGGCCGCTTCTTCGTCGAACTCATGCGGTCCGACCCGGCCACCGAGATCGCCGGTATCCGGATCAATTCCTTCACCTCCGCCATCGTGTTCGTCCTCGCCGTCGCCTACGTCGTCTTCGCCCGCAAGGGTCGCGAAGCGCCGGAGGAACTGAAGTCCCGTCACCCGCACGGCGCCACCGCAGCCGCAGCCGATGCCACCGCAACCGGCGACGGGATCGGAGACGGTGGGGCGGCCGACGACGAGAAGCGGGACGGCGCATCCGGGCCCGTGGCATCGGCCGAGGCCGGCGGTAAGGTCGAGACAGGTAGGCGCAGCGAGAACGGAGGGGACAAGTCGTGACCACATCCGACGCGGGATCCCCGGACCCCACGGGCCCGGATCTGCGGAAGAAGGACGAGACGTCCGCCGGACCGGACCTGCGCAAACAGTCCGACGCCGAGGCCGCCCCCGCTGCCGGGTCGAGCGCCGCGCCGCAGGGCGGCGAGCCGGCCCCCACCGCGGAGCTGCCCACGTTCGGCGGCACCGCCGACTACGATCCGACCGCCCAGGCGTCGCTGTCCGTTCCGCCGCCCACCACCGAGTCGACCGCGCCCACGTGGGGCACGGCCGGACCGGGCTGGGACACCTACTCCGGAATGGGCAACGGTCCCGGCTGGGGCACCACGCCGAGCTATCCACCGCCGTCGAGCGAAGCGCAGTACGGCACCGCACACACCGGCGGGACCGAGGCGCCGACCGGCGGGCAGTACGCCGGCAGCGGACCCGTCTACGGGGCCCCCGACCCGCAGTTCCAGAGCGGGCCGCAGTACCCGACCCCGGCCGGGCCGGGCTACGGTCCCACCGGCGGCTACGGTCCCACCGGCTACGGCGCCTACGGCGATCCCTCCGCGCCGTACGGACGGGATCCGGCGACGGGCGAGCCCTACTCCGACAAGTCGAAGACCACCGCGGGCCTGTTGCAGCTGCTGCTGCCCTTCGTCGGGATCTGCGGTGTCGGGCGGCTCTACCTCGGAAGCACCGCGGTCGGCCTCATCCAGCTTCTGGGGCTGTGGATCGGCGGACTGCTGACCATCCTCCTGGTCGGCTTCGTGATCATCCCGGTGATCTGGGTGTGGTCCGTCATCGACGGGATCATGATGCTCACCGGCAGCGTCCGCGACTCCGACGGCCGCCCGCTGCGGCCCTGACCCACCCACCCGACGGCCGGTCGCGCCTCTCGCGCGGCCGGCCGTCGCGCGCGTAGACTGGCCGCCACCGGGACCGATCCCCGGTTCGATCGTCGGGCGGAACTGGTCCGGCCACCCATACCGCAGCGCACGCCCGTCGTGGCGACCCCGTCGGGGCCGCCCATCCGACGACGCGCGACGTCGCCGCCACACCGGCGACGTGGAGGTGGACCGGTGCGGCATTCCGGGATGCCCGAGCCCCGCGGACTCTACGACCCCGACCGCGAAGCGGATTCCTGCGGCGTGGGCGCGATCGTCGACCTGCGCGGCCGCAGCACCCACCGCACCGTCGCCGACGCACTCACCGCGCTGCGCAACCTCGGCCACCGCGGCGCCTGCGGTCGCGAACCCGCCAGCGGTGACGGCGCCGGCATCACTCTCGCGGTCCCCGCCGCGCTCCTCGACGCCGTCACCGGCTTCGAGCTCCCGCCGCCGGGGTACTACGCCACCGGCCTGTGCTTTCTGCCCCGCGACCCGCGGCGCCGGGCGACGGCGCGACGGCGGATCCACGCGCTCGCGGCCGAGGAGGATCTCCAGATCCTCGGCTGGCGCGAGGTTCCCGTCGACCCGTCCGGCCTCGGGCGCACCGCCGGAGCGTGCCGACCCCACATCAGCCAGCTGTTCGTCGCCGCCCCGCGCACGGGCGGCGCCCGGCCCGCCGGCGTGGACCTCGACCGGCGGGTGTATCCGCTGCGGCGCCGCGCCGAGCACACCGGCGACGTCTATTTCCCGTCGCTGTCCGCCCGCACCGTCGTCTACAAGGGCATGCTCACGGCACAGCAGTTGCCGGCGTTCTTCCCCGACCTGCGCGATCCGCGCTGCGCCAGCCCGATCGCGCTCGTGCACAGCCGTTTCTCCACCAACACCTTCCCGTCGTGGCGGCTCGCCCAACCGTTCCGGTACAGCGCCCACAACGGCGAGATCAACACGATCCGCGGCAACCGCAACCGGATGCACGCCCGCGAGGGACTCCTGCGCACCGGCCTGCTGCCCGGCGACCTGACCCGGTTGTTCCCGGTCTGCGCCCCCGACATGTCGGACTCGGCCTCCCTCGACGAGGTCCTCGAACTGCTCCACCTCGCCGGGCGCTCGCTGCCGCACGCGGTGACCATGCTCGTCCCGCCCGCATGGGAGAACGAGCCCGACCTCGATCCCCGGCGACGCGCCTTCCACCGCTTCCACGCCGCGCTGCTCGAACCGTGGGACGGGCCGGCGTGCCTGCCCTTCACCGACGGACGGCTGTTCGGTGCCGTGCTCGACCGCAACGGGCTGCGACCCGGCCGGTGGTGCCGCACCGCCGACGACCGCGTCCTGTTCGGCAGTGAAACCGGAATCCTCGACCTGCCACCGGAACACATCGTGCACAAGGGCCGGCTCGAGCCGGGCCGGATGCTCCTCGTCGACACCGTCGCCGGCCGCATCGTGCCGCCCGACGAACTGCTCGACACCCTCGCCGCCGCCCACCCCTACGGTCGGTGGCTGCGTGACGGGCAGATCGACCTGGCGGAGCTGCCCCGCCCGGGCGGGCACCCCGCCCCGGACCACGACCAGGGCAGGACGCACCGGCTGTTCGGGTACACCCGCGAGGACCTCGAGGTGCTGCTCGAACCGATGGCCGCGACCGGTGCCGAACCGCTCGGCTCGATGGGCGCCGACATCGCCCCCGCGGTGCTGTCGCCGCGTCCCCGGCTGCTCTACGACTACGTCGTCGAATTGTTCGCGCAGGTCACCAACCCGCCGTTGGACGCGATCCGCGAACGGGTCGTCACCTCGATGCGGCGCGTCGCCGGCCCGGAGGACAACCTGTTCGACGCGTCCCCGAAATCGTGCCGGCAACTGGTGCTCCCCGGCCCGGTCCTCGACACCGACGAACTCGCCGCCGTCGCGGCACTCGGCCCGGACGGGCCGCGCCCGGACCTCGCCTCCCGGGTACTGCCCGCGCACTTCGCGGCCGGCGGCGACCCCGGCGAGGCCCTCGCCGCCGGGCTCGCGGACCTGCGCCGCGCCGCCGACGCCGCCATCGACGCCGGCCGGGGCATCCTGATCGTCACCGACCGCGGTTGCGGGCCGGACCGCGTCCCCATCCCCTCCCTGCTCGCCGTCTCCGCCGTGCACCACCACCTCGTCCGCACGCGGCGGCGCACCCGCGTCGCGCTGATCGCCGAAACCGGGGATGCGCGCGAGGTCCACCACGTGGCCGCGCTCGTCGGATTCGGCGCCGCGACGGTGTGCCCCTACGTCGCCCTCGACACCGTGCGCTCACTCGCGGCCGCCGGGCGCATCCCCGGCACGGACCCGGCGACGGCCGCGGCGAACTACCGGCGCGCCGTCGTCTCCGGGGTTCGCGAGGTGATGGCGAAGCTCGGAATCTCCACCCTCGCCTCGTACACGGCGGCGCAGACATTCGAGGCCGTCGGCCTCGCCCGCGAGGTCGTGGACGCGTATCTTCCCGGCACCGTCTCCCGGCTGGGCGGCGCGAGCCTCGCCGACCTGGCCCGCGACGCCCGTCGCCGGCACCGGACCGCCTTCGAGAACCGGTGCGCCGAAACGGCTCTCGACAGTGGGGGCGTCTACCGGTATCGACGCGACGGCGAACCTCACCTGTTCACCCCGGAGACGGTGTTCCTGCTGCAGCACGCGACCCGCACCGGGCGGGCGGACGTCTACGCGCGGTACTGCGCCGAGATCGACCGGCTCGCCGCCGCGGGCGGAACCCTGCGCGGGCTGTTGCGCACCGTCGCCGCGGATCCGATCCCGCTCGACGAGGTCGAGCCGGTGGAGGACATCGTGCGCCGCTTCGCCACTGGGGCGATGAGCTACGGTTCGATCTCCGGTGAGGCGCACGAGACCCTCGCCGTCGCGATGAACCGCCTCGGCGGCCGGTCGAACTCGGGGGAGGGCGGGGAGGATCCCGACCGCCTCGGTGACCCGCTGCGCCGCAGCGCCGTCAAGCAGGTCGCCAGCGGCCGCTTCGGTGTCACCGCCGCCTACCTCGCCGACGCGACCGACCTGCAGATCAAGATGGCGCAGGGAGCGAAACCCGGTGAGGGTGGCCAGCTTCCCGGCCACAAGGTGTACCCGTGGATCGCCCGTACCCGGCACGCCACCACGGGCGTCGGACTGATCTCCCCGCCGCCGCACCACGACATCTACTCCATCGAGGACCTCGCCGAGCTCGTCCACGACCTGCGGTGCGCCAACCCGCAGGCCCGCATCCACGTCAAGCTCGTCAGCGGCGTCGGCGTCGGCATCGTCGCCGCCGGCGTCGCCAAGGCCCATGCCGACGTGGTGCTGATCTCCGGCCACGACGGCGGCACCGGGGCGGCCCTGCTCACCGCCCTGCAGCACACCGGCACCCCGTGGGAGATCGGGCTCGCCGAAACCCAGCAGACCCTCGTGCTGAGCGGCCTGCGCGACCGCATCACCGTGCAGTGCGACGGCGGGCTGCGCACCGGCCGCGACGTGATGATCGCGGCGCTGCTCGGCGCCGAGGAGTTCGGGTTCGCCACGGCGCCCCTGGTGGTCCTCGGCTGCATCCTCATGCGGGTGTGCCACCTCGACACGTGTCCCGTCGGCATCGCCACCCAGAACCCCGAACTGCGGGAGAAGTTCACCGGCAGAGCGGAATTCGTGGAGCAGTTCTTCCGGTTCGTCGCCGGGGACGTGCGCCGGCGGCTCGCGGCGCTGGGCCTGTCCCGCCTCGACGACGCCGTCGGCCGGGTCGACCTGCTCGAACCCGACGCGGCACTCGAGCACTGGCGTCGCCGGGGACTCGACCTCGCACCCCTGTTCACCCCGCCGGCCGACGCCCTCGGGGCACCCCCGCAGCGCCGCCGCACCCGCCCCGCCGCCGGACCGCCCGACGCGCCGCTGGACCGTGACCTCATCGCCCGCGCGGCCCCCGCCCTCGACGACGGCCGTCCCGTGCATCTCACCGCCGCCGTCACCAACCGTGACCGCGCCGTCGGCACCCTGCTCGGCTGGACCGCCGGTCGACGGTGCCCCACCGGCCTGAGCGACGACACGGTGCGGATCGATTTGTACGGCAGCGCCGGGCAGTCCCTCGGTGCCTTCCTGCCCGTCGGCATCACCGTCACCGTCACCGGCGACGCCAACGACTATGTCGCCAAGGGCCTGTCCGGCGGACGGGTGGTGGTGCGCCCCGACCCGGCCGCGCCGTTCGACCCGCACGAGCAGATCGTCGCCGGCAACACCGTCCTGTACGGGGCCACCTCCGGGGAGTTGTTCCTGCACGGCCGGGTGGGGGAGCGCTTCGCGGTGCGCAATTCCGGCGCCGACGCCGTGTGCGAGGGCACCGGCGACCATGCCTGCGAGTACATGACCGGGGGCCGCGTCGTGATCCTCGGCGCCACCGGCCGCAACCTCGGCGCGGGCATGTCGGGGGGGCTGGCCTACGTCCTCGACCTCGAGCCCGGCCGCGTCAACACCGCCTCCGTGCAACTGCAGCCCGTCGACGACGGCGACCTCGCTCCGCTGCGTGACCTGATCTCCCGCCACCACGCGCGCACCGGATCGGCGGTCGCCGGGGAGATCCTCGCCGAATGGCCCGGCAGCGCGGTCCGGTTCACCGCGGTGGTGCCCGAGGATCTGATCCGCGTCCGCGCCGCGGCGTGCGAGCGCCCCACCCCGGTGGGAGCCGACGGTGCCTGATCCCCGCGGATTCCTGCGCTACGACCGACGCGAACCGCCGCGCCGGCCCGCCGCCGAGCGCGTCCGCGACTGGGCGGAGGTGCACCGGGCGCAGCCCCCGGACGAGGAGGCGCTCTCGATCCGGGAGCAGGCCGCCCGCTGCATGGACTGCGGTATCCCCTTCTGCCACAGCGCCGGCACCGGCTGCCCGCTCGGCAACCTCATCCCCGAATGGAACGACCTGGTGCGTCGTGACCTGTGGGCCGAGGCCGCCGACCGGCTGCACGCCACCGACAACTTCCCCGAGTTCACCGGCCGGCTGTGCCCGGCACCCTGTGAATCCGCCTGCGTGCTCGCCCGGGACGACCACACCGCGGGCGTGACCGTCGAACGGATCGAGCGGGCGATCGCCGACCGGGCCTGGACCGACGGCCGCGTGCCGCCGCGCCCCCCGGCCCGCGGCACCGGGAGATCCGTCGCCGTCGTCGGCTCCGGACCGGCGGGTCTCGCCGCGGCCCAGCAGCTCACCCGCGCCGGACACGCCGTGACCGTCCTCGAGCGCGCAGACCGGCTCGGCGGACTGCTGCGCTACGGCATCCCGGCGTTCAAGATGGACAAGGCCCTCGTCGACAGGCGCCTCGCGCAGATGCGCGCCGAGGGCACGGTCTTCCGCACCGGCACCGAGGCCGGGATCGACCCGGATGTCGCCACGCTGCGGGCCGGCTTCGACGCGGTGGTCCTCGCGGTCGGGGCCGGCCGCGCCCGCGACCTGGCCGTCCCGGGGCGGGAACTCGGCGGGGTGCACCCCGCGATGGAGTACCTCGTCGCCGCCAACCACGAGTGCGAGGGCGACGGGCCCGCGGCCCTCACCGCCGCCGGACGGCACGTGGTGATCGTCGGCGGCGGGGACACCGGCGCCGACTGCTTCGGCACCGCACTGCGTCAGGGCGCGCGTTCCGTCACCCAGCTCGACTATCGGCCCCGGCCGCCCGGACGCCGCGACGAGGACGTCACGCCGTGGCCGCTCGCGCCGTGGGTGCTGCGAACGGCGCCCGCGCACGAGGAGGGCGGGACCCGCCGGTTCGAAGTGACGGTGCAGCGCTTCGTCGGTTCCCGTGGGCGGGTGCGGGCGCTCGAACTGGCCGAGGTCGACGCGCGCCGCCTCCCCCTCGGGGACCCCTTCGAGATTCCCTGCGACCTCGCCCTCCTCGCCGTCGGCTTCGAGGGGGTCCAGCGCGGACCGCTCCTCGACGTTCTCGGCCTGACCCCCGGCGTCCGGGGCACTCTCGACTGCGACGAGCGCTGGCAGACCTCGGCCCCGGGGGTGTTCGTGTGCGGCGACGCCCACCGCGGTGCGTCGCTGGTGGTGTGGGCGATCGCCGAGGGACGCGCGGCGGCGCGCGGTGTGGACGCGTTCCTCACGGGCGAGTCGGCGCTGCCGGCGCCGGTCCATCCCCGGTCGCTGCATCTGGACCCCCGGCGTTTCCCGGCTCGGCCGCCCGGGTAGGCCACCCGGGAGCGGCGCACCGGTCGCCGCAGGAAAGGAGCGTCATGAGCACGATCACCGAGTCGGTCGACGTCCATGTCCCGATCCGTACGGCCTACAACCAGTGGACGCAGTTCGAGGAGTTCCCCCGTTTCATGGAGGGCGTCGAGCGGATCCGCCAGATCGACGACACCCACACCCACTGGGTCGTCAAGGTCGCCGGCGGGACGAAGGAGTTCGACGCCACGATCACCGAGCAGCATCCCGACGAGCGCGTCGCATGGAGGTCCGACGCCGGGCCGGACCACGCCGGCGTGATCACCTTCCACCGGCTCGACGACACCACCACGCGGGTCACCGCGCAGATGGACATCGACCCCGAGGGCTTCTTCGAGAACGTCGCCGACAAGCTCGGCCTCCTCGATCGCCGCGTGAAGAGCGACATGCGGCACTTCAAGCAGTTCATCGAGGAACGCGGCGTCGCCGACGGCGCATGGCGCGGTGAGGTCGATCGTCCCGGCCCGTGACCGTGGACTTCCGACCGAAGGAGACCCCGTGACGGAGAAGAAGCCGACCGACGGCAACCGGCCCAAGGGGGGCCGGCCCGGCCCGGTGGACGAGGGCAGGAACGGCGGCATGGCGACTCGGGAGCACGCCCCGGAAATCGCCGAGAATCCCACCGCCGAGAACTCCACCGACGACTGATCGCAGAGGCCGGAAGGGGCGATGCGGCCGAACCGCATCGCCCCTTCCGCCGTCGCACGGGCTGTCGACGGTCACGGCGTGCCGGGGTCGAGGGTGTCCTCCGTCGGCGCCGCCGACCCCGCTTCGAGCCCGCGCCCGGCTGTGATTCAGGCGCTCGCGGCCGCGGTGGTGCCGGATCCGCTCGCGCGCAGGTCCGTGAGGAAGGCGTTGGCCCACCGGTCGACGTCGTGGTGGAGCACCTGGGTGCGCAGGGACTGCATCCGGCGCGCCGCCGTCGCCGGTTCCTCGGTGGCGGCGATGACGATCGCGCGTTTGACGGCGTCGAGATCGTGCGGGTTGACCAGATGAGCGCGGCGCAGCTCGCTGGCCGCCCCGGTGAACTCGCTCAGGACGAGGGCACCGGTGCCGTCGGTCCGGCAGGCGATGTACTCCTTGGCGACGAGGTTCATGCCGTCGCGCAGGGGTGTGACGAGCATGACGTCCGCCGCGCTGTACAGGGCCATGAGCTCGTCGCGGTCGACGGGCCGGTGCAGGTAGTGCACCACCGGCCGGCCCAGCTGCCCGTACTCGCCGTTGAGGTGGCCCACCTTGCGCTCGATGTCCTCGCGCAACTGGGCGTAGGCGGACACGCGCTCGCGACTCGGGGTGGCCAGCTGCACCATGACGACCTTCTCGGGGTCGAGGGTGCCCTCGTCGAGCAGCTCGTGCAGCGCCTCGAGCCGAATGTCGATGCCCTTGGTGTAGTCGAGCCGGTCCACGCCCAGCAGCAGGGTCTCGGGGTTGCCGAGTTCCTCGCGAACCTGCGCGGCCCGCTCGCGGATGTGGGGGGACCGGACGCGTTCGGCGAAGTGGGCCGAGTCGATCGAGATGGGGAAGGCGCCGACCTGCACCCGCCGGTCGCCGACGTCGACGGTGCCCACGCACGAGTCCAGGTCGGAGTGTGCGCTCGTGTGCAGACCGAGCAGCCGCTGTGCCAGGAACAGGAAGTTGCGGGCGCCGCCGGGCAGGTGGAAGCCCACCAGGTCGGCGCCGAGCAGGCCCTCCACGACGGCGGTGCGCCACGGCAGTTGCAGGAACAGCTCGGTGGGCGGGAAGGGGATGTGCAGGAAGAAGCCGATCTTCAGGTCGGGCCGGAGGTCGCGCAGCATCTTGGGCACGAGCTGGAGCTGGTAATCGTGCACCCACACCGTCGCGCCCGGGGCGGCCGCGTCGGCCGCGGCCTCGGCGAAGCGGCGGTTGACCGCGACGTATGTCCGCCACCACGTGCGGTCGTAGGCGGGAGCGACGATCGCGTCGTGGTACAGCGGCCACAGCGTCGCGTTGGAAAATCCCTCGTAGTAGCCGGCGACCTCGCCTTCGGTGAGGGAGACCGGATGCAGCGTGATGCCGTCCTCGGTGAACGGATCGAAGGCGACGTCGGGGGCGCCGGGCCAGCCCACCCACGCGCCGTCGGCGGCGCGCAGCACCGGCTCCAGGGCTGTGACGAGCCCGCCCGGGCTGCGGCGCCACCCGCCGCGCCCGTCGTCGGCCGACGGGTCGTAGTCCACGGGGAGCCGATTGGCCACCACCACCAGGTCCGCTGCGGTCATCGCGTCGCGCCTCCTTGCTCGACACCGGGGCCGGTCGCTCCGGCAACTGCCGTCGAACTCGTACTTATGACAAGTAGTTTTTGTGTATCACTCGGGGCGGGGCGCGGAGGCACTTCGCCGCGCTCGGTATCCCGGGAAGCGACGCCCCCGCACCCTGCCGGTAGATAATCTGTCTCGCACAATAGAAATTTTGTCAAATGGAAGATGCAATTACTGCGGAACACCGATCCGGTGCGGTGCGACGGGGAGGGTATCGACGATGTCCTTCCCGTGGAGGGTGGCACGGGCTTGCTTGCCGGCGGTTTCGGCGCCCGGGTGCCGGGGTAATCCGGCTGCGGGGTGCCCGGCACCTACGTGCCGACACCGGCGGGCCGGCGAGACGGCCCGCGGAGGTACTACACACGAGCCTGTAGGAGGAATCGAAGATGGCGAAGTTCACCGTCCCCGGCCTGAGCGACAGCGAGGGCGTCCGGGTGGCCGAAGTGCTGCAGAATCGGCTCAGCGCCTACAACGACCTGCACCTCACCCTCAAGCACGTTCACTGGAACGTCGTGGGACCGAACTTCATCGGCGTGCACGAGATGATCGATCCGCAGGTCGACGCGGTCCGCGGATTCGCCGACGACGTCGCCGAACGCATCGCCGCGCTCGGGTCGTCCCCGAAGGGGACCGCGGGCGCGATCGAGAAGGACCGCTCGTGGGACGACTACTCGGTGGGGCGGGACACCGCCCAGGCCCACCTCGCCGCCCTCGACCTGGTGTACGACGGCGTGATCGGGGACTGCCGCAAGGCGATTTCGGAGGTCGGGGAGATCGATCCGATCACCGAGGACCTGCTCATCGGGCAGACGCGCGACCTCGAGAAGTTCCAGTGGTTCGTCCGGGCACATCTCGAGAACTCGGCCGGAACCCTCGCGCACGAGGGCGCGCGCACCGAACGGCAGGCCGCGGACGAAGCCCGCTGAGCGGGCGAGCCGCCGGCCGGGTCCTTCGCCCGCCGCTGCGCGCAGACATCACCGGCCGCCGGACAGCGCATTGCACACCCCGCGCCGTCCGGCGGCCGGGGGTGTCCGCTGGAGGTCGCTCAGCTGTTGCCGTTGTCCGCCCGCAGGCGCGCGTTGTCCGACTCGAGTCGCGCATTGGCATCCTCGAGCCGGGCCTTGTCGGATTCCAGGCGAGCCTTGTCCGATTCGAGCCGGGCATTGTGGGATTCGAGACGTGCGTTGTGGGACGCCAGTTCGGCGTGGTTCGACTCGAGGCGGAAGATCTGGGCGATGCCGGCCAGATTGATGCCCTCGGCGAGGAGTTCGCCGATACGTCGCAGGCGCGCTACGTCCTCGTCGCTGTAGCGGCGGGTGCCGCCTTCGGTGCGCGCGGGGCTGAGCAGTCCGCGGCGTTCGTACAGGCGCATGGACTGCGGATCGACCCCGGACAGCTCGGAGGCCACCGAGATGCCGTAGACACCGCGGCGGGAGTGTGGTAGCGGCTCCTTCCTCGTTTTCTCCATTTCAGATTCCCTCGTTCGGTGTCCTCGCTGCCATGGCCTCCGGTGTGCCGAATCTACCCGATCGCCACAGGAAACCTTCCGTGCCGGAGACAATTCCCGGGCCACGCCGGCGCGGGCTCGGACCGTCGGGAAGTGGGCTCTCCGGTACGAATATCTCGCTTGTATGACACACATTTTATGCATCGCGTGGGGTGGCCGCGATCGACGCCGCGCCGTTTCCGTGCCCCGCCCCCGCCGTCCGGAGGGGAGTGCCGTCCTGCGCCGCGGGCGCACGCCGCCGGATCCGTCTCCGTCACAGGGGGTTCCGCGGGCCGCTCCGGCACCGACGAGATCGGGCGCCGCATCCGGCGGAGGTACGGGGACGGCCGGACCGATGCCCGGGGCAACCGGACGTCGGCCCTCGGCCGAGCGGGCACGGCGTCGGCGCTGCACCGGCTGTGCTCCGCCACCGCCGCACGGGTACTAGGCTCGACCGCGTGACCCGACGCACCAAGATCGTTTGCACCATGGGCCCGGCCACGGCAGACCCCGAGGTCCTGAGGGAACTCGTCGACGCCGGGATGGACGTGGCCCGCCTCAACTTCAGCCACGGCGAACACGCCGATCACGAGGCCCACTACCGCCGCGTGCGGGAGGCCTCCGATACCAGCGGGCATGCCGTCGGCATCCTCGCCGACCTGCAGGGCCCGAAGATCCGCCTCGGCCGGTTCGCCGAGGGGCCGACGGTGTGGAATACCGGCGAGATCGTCCGGATCACCGTCGACGACGTCGAGGGAACCCACGACCGGGTCTCGACCACCTACAAGCAGCTCGCCGACGACGCGCGTCCGGGGGATCGCCTGCTCGTCGACGACGGCAAGGTCGGCCTGGTCGTCGAGCACGTCGAGGGCAGGGATGTGGTCTGCCGCGTCACCGAGGGTGGGCCGGTCAGCAACAACAAGGGCGTGTCCCTGCCGGGGATGAACATCTCGGTTCCGGCGCTGTCGGAGAAGGACATCGAGGATCTCGAGTTCGCCATGCGGCTCGGCGTGGACTTCGTCGCCCTGTCGTTCGTGCGCTCCCCGGCCGACATCGAGCTCGTGCACGAGGTGATGGATCGGGTGGGCCACCGCGTGCCGGTGATCGCCAAGCTCGAGAAGCCCGAGGCCATCGAGAATCTCGAGGCGGTCGTGCTGGCGTTCGATGCGGTGATGGTCGCCCGCGGTGACCTCGGCGTCGAGATGCCGCTCGAGGAGGTGCCGCTGGTGCAGAAGCGGGCGATCCAGATCGCCCGCGAGAACGCCAAGCCCGTCATCGTGGCCACGCAGATGCTCGAGTCGATGATCGAGAACTCCCGGCCGACCCGCGCCGAGGCCTCCGACGTCGCCAACGCGGTCCTCGACGGCGCGGACGCGGTGATGCTCTCCGGCGAGACGTCGGTGGGCAAGTACCCGGTCGAGACGGTGCGGACGATGGCCCGCATCATCGCGGCCGTGGAGTCCGATCCCACCCGGGTGCCGGCGCTGACCCACGTGCCGCGCACCAAGCGCGGGGTGATCTCCTACGCGGCGCGCGACATCGGCGAGCGGCTCGACGCCAAGGCGCTGGTGGCGTTCACCCAGTCCGGCGACACGGTGCGGCGCCTGGCGCGGCTGCACACCCGGCTGCCGCTGCTGGCGTTCACCCCGGTCCCGCACATCCGCAGCCAGCTGGCGCTGACATGGGGCACCGAGACCTTCTCCGTCGAGCCGGTCGACACGACCGACGTGATGGTGCAGCAGGTCGACGCGGCGCTGCTCTCGCTCGGCCGGTACCAGCGCGGCGACCTCGTGGTCATCGTGGCCGGGTCCCCGCCCGGCCGCTCCGGGTCGACCAACCTGATCCACGTGCACCGGATCGGGGAGAAGGACACCCATTGAGCCGTCGCACCGCGACCGATCTCGAGGTCCTCGTCGACCTGCTCGATCTCGAGCAGGTCGACGAGGACCTCTACCGGGGTGAGCACCCGATCCAGGTGGGCAGCCGCACCTTCGGCGGCCAGCTCGTCGCTCAGGCCCTGATCGCGGCCGGCCGCACGGTCGGGGACCGGCCGGTGCACGCGCTCAACGCCCACTTCATCCGCGGCGGCGACGTCAAGGCGCCGATCGAGTACCGGGTGGTCCGGCACCGCGACGGCCGGGATTTCGCGAACCGCATGGTCACCGCCTCCCAGAACGGCCAGGAGCTGTTCGTCATGCTCGCCGCCTTCCAGCGGTGGGGCAAAGGGCTCGAACATGCGGTGAGCGTTCCCGAGGTGCCCTACCCGGATGTGCTGCCGCCGCTCGGGGACCACCTGTCCGGGTTCGAGGATCACCTGCCGCACTTCGTCAACGCCCTCAAGCCGATCGACATGCGGTACGCCAACGACCCCGCCTGGATCCTCAAGGGCACCGGGGAACGTCTCTCGCACAACCGGGTGTGGATGCGCGCCGACGGCGCGCTGCCCGAGGATGCGCTCCTGCACGCCGCCACCCTGGCCTACAGCTCCGATACCACCGTGCTCGACTCGATCCTCACCACCCACGGGCTGTCCTGGGGGCTGGACCGGATCGTCGCCGCCACCGTCAACCACTCCATGTGGTTCCACCGGCCGGTCCGGTTCGACGAGTGGATTCTGTACGCCACCGAGTCCCCGGTCGCGGCAGGATCGCGCGGGCTGGCGACGGGCCGCTACTTCACCCTCGAGGGGGAACTCGTGGCGACGGTCGTGCAGGAGGGGCTGATCCGTCATTTCCCGCGCCGCGGCTGACGAGGGCGACCGTGTCCGCGCCCCCGCCGGCCGCGGGGGCGCGGACACACGCGCCTTCGCCGTCACCGCCCGGTCCGCCGCCTGCCGCGCAGTCCCTCGTCGCGCGTGGGGCGCTTCTCATTCCTCCACCCGGCGACGGCGGCGGTCGAGTTCGTCGAGGATCAGCCCCAGTCCGTAGTCGAACTCGTCCGCGAACGAGTAGTCCTTGCCGATCACCAGTTCGCCGACCATTTCCGCCAGGTAGGGGTAGGCGTCGGCCGGCACGTCGATCTCCGAGGCGAACTCCTCGGCGCCGTCCGCCGACGCGAAGGGCAGTTTCAGTTCGGTGAGCACGAAGCCGTACACGTATGCGTCGATCACCGAGAAGGCGTGGGACGCAAGGGCAACGGGGAAGCCGTTCGTGCGCAGGCAACCGAGCACGGCGTCGTGGTGCCGCAAGAGCGACAGACCGGGCGAACGGCGGGACTCGATCAAGGTCAGCGACCAGGGATGCCGGGCGAGCACGTTCCGCGCCGAGGTCGCCCGGTGCAACATCGCAGGCCGCCACGGTTCGCCCGGTCCGGGCAGCACGATTCCCGCGAAGATCCAGTCCGCGAGCCCATCGAGCAGATCGTCCTTGTTGGCGACGTGGTGGTAGAGAGACATTGCCTCCACGCCGAGTTCCTTGCCGACGTTGCGCATGCTCACCGCGGTGAGGCCGCCGCGGTCGGCTACGCGAACCGCGGCCTCGATGATCCCGATGCGGCTCAGCCCCGGCCGTTCGTTCATGTCTCCCTCACGACTCTTGCGTACTTACAGGCGTAAGCCTAGTCTTCCCGGACAAGACTTACATCCGTAAGGGAGGGCTCATGAAGGCCGCAATCGTCGACAGGTACGGGCCACCGCACGTCGTCCGCGTCGCGGAGGTGCCCACTCCGGTCCCCCGGGACACGGAAGTCCTCGTCCGCGTCGTCGCCGCGGCCGTGACGGCCGCGGACTCGCGGATCCGCGCGGCCCGCTTCCCCCGCGGATTCGGCCCGTTCGCCCGGCTGATGTTCGGCGTGTTCCGGCCCAGGCGAAAGATCCTGGGCGGCACCTTCTCCGGTGTCGTCGAGTCGGTCGGCGCGAGGGCCGGCGGGTACACCCGTGGCGACGAAGTGTGCGGCATGACCGGACTCGCAATGGGGGCGCACGCGGAATACGTCACGGTCCCGGCGGAGCGGGTGGTTCGCAAACCGGCAGCGGTCACTCACCCGGATGCGGCGGCGCTGCTCTTCGGCGGGACCACCGCGTTGCACTTCCTGCGAGACAAGGCCTCACCGGGACGCGGCGATTCTGTGCTCGTGAACGGGGCGTCGGGCGCGATCGGAACCAACGCCGTTCAGCTGGCCAAGCATTTCGGCGCCACCGTCACGGCCGTCACCAGCACCGCCAATCTCGGCCTCGTCTCCGACCTCGGCGCCGACAAGGTCATCGACTACACGCTCACCGATGTGTCCGACCTGACCGACCGCTTCGACGTCGTACTCGACACTGTCGGCAACCTCACCCCCTCGTCCGGACGGAAGCTCCTCACCGACGGGGGCGTTCTGTTGCTTGCGGTGGCAAACCTGTGGGAGACCATGCGCCCCGGCGCCGATGTCAAGACGGGTGCTGCGCCCGAGCGACCCGAGGACGTCGAGTTCCTCCTGGAGTTGTCGGCCGCCGGTCGGCTCGTTGCCGTCACCGACGACATCGGTGGTCTCGACCAGATCGTATCGGCCCACACGCGAGTGGACTCCGGCCACAAGGTCGGCAACATCATCGTCCGGCCCGCGGGGTGACGGCACCACGCCGAAGCCGAGGATTCTGTCGAGCGGGTGGCCCTGCGATGGCGGAAACTGGGCCGATGACGATGTTCACCCCGATCAACCCGGCCGACCTGGCCGGCGTCATCGCCGAACGCGCGGCCGGGCACCACCGACGGGTGTGCGTCGGGATCTCTGCCGCCGACGCGGCCGCACCGCTGAACCTTGCGGAGGAGGTCGCCGCGCGCCTGCGCGTCGACGGCCGGCCGGCGGCAGTGCTGTCGCTCCACGACTTCGTGCGCCCGGCCTCGCTCCGTTTCGAGCACGGACGCACCGATCACGAGAGCTACCGGACGAACTGGTTCGACTACGGTGCGCTCGACCGCGAAGTCGTTCGGGGACTTCACGAAAAGAAGCGATGGCTGCCGCGGTTGTGGGACGAGGCGGGGGACCGGTCGGCTCGTGCCCGGCGGGTGGACGCTCCCGACGGTCAGGTGCTCGTGGTCGCCGGCCCGATGTTGCTCGGTCGCGGACTCGCCTTCGACGTCGCGGTGCACCTGGCGATGTCGCGGGCCGCGTTGGGCCGGCTGACGCCCGACGAGGACCGCTGGACGATCCCGCCGCTGCTCGAGCACGACGCCGCCGCGGCCGCGGAGGCCGACATCGTCGTGCGGTACGACCATCCGGATCGCCCGGCGTTGCACGCCGCCGGTGCGATCCGGTCCGGGAACGGGGACCGGCGATCCGGTCAGCGGCAATGAGCCGGTCGGCGGGTGGGTCCCGATCCCGGGCGGCGGGCGATCGCACGCGCACCGGGCCCTGACGTCGAGCCTCGACCGGTCAACGAGCGCTACATCCTCGCCCCGGGGCCCTGTGCGCGTCATGGGGCGCACGGGCGGTCACAGCTTGTAACCGATCGTGCGCAGCAGTGCCTTGCGGTCGGCGACGTCGGCGCTCGTCTCCACGCCGAGGGGTGGGTTCCCGTCGATCACCCCGGCAATGCCTCGGCCGAGCTCCGTCTCGGCCACGATGATCTCGACGGCGTTGGCCGTGGCGCAGAAGATGCCGCATACCTCCGGTACCTGCTTCAGCGTGTTCAGGATGTTCACCGGATAGCCGTCCTCCACGAACACGAAGAACGAGTGGCCTGCGCCGACCGCCAGGGCGTTGCGCCTGGCCAATTCGACGAGCCGGTCGTCGTTGCCCGAGAAGCGCACGAGGCGAGGTCCGGAGGCTTCGCAGAACGCGACTCCGAACCGGAGGTGGGGACTCACCCCGGCCAGTGCTTCGTGCAGGTCCTCGACGGTCTTGATGAAGTGGGCCTGCCCGACGACGACGTTCATGTCGTCGGGCTTGTCGATCGCCACGATGTGCAGCTCCACGATCGCCTCCTCGGATGCCCTGCGGCTCGGCAGGCCAGCGTCGACAGACAGTCTGCCCCGCTGGGCAACCCGGGGGCAACGACGGGAGAACCGGAGAGGACCGGAGCGGATCTGCCGAACCCGGCTGGGGTGCGGCGCTGGCAGGTCCGGATCCGGGATCGGACCGGCTCGGGTTCTCGGCACGCAACATCCCGGATGGTGTTCTCGCCCAGCCGGTCCCGCACCGCGTCAGCGACCGACGCCGACGCAGGCTTCGGCTGGTGGGGCTGCCCGAAGCCGAAGCCTGCGTCGACGGGGTCCTCGGCAGGATCGCCGTCACCGTGAGTCACACCGGCATGCACCGCTGCGCGCGCCGGCAACGCGGGACGGTCGAAGGCCCGGAGGGCTCCCCGTCGTGTCCGTGCGGGTCCGGGGCAGCACCCGCACGCCCGTGCGGGTGCTGCCCGAGGGACCAATGCCCCTATGCCGGCCGTTCCGGGCGGCGCATGATCGGCTCGACGCGATCTGCACCGGAGGGAGCGGCCGTGACGACCAGCAGCGACGCGGTGATCCGCAAGACGGCCGACGACCTGCGGGTCCCGCCGAACCTGTCGGACTACGAGGCCACCTGTGCCCGGTTCATGTGGGACGAGGCGGCGGCGCAGGTGCCGGGCCCCCCGGGCGGGGGGTGCAACATCGCCTGGTCGGCGGTCGACCGGCACGCCGACGGCCCGCTGCGGGACCGTCCCGCCCTCCGGTTCCTCGGTGCCGGTGACGCGACGGGCCGTATCGACGTCACGGAGTTGTCGTACGGCGACCTCGCAGACCGCGTCCGCCGCTTCACCCGCGTCCTGCGCGACCTCGGAATCGGCAAGGGCGACCGGCTGTTCGTGTTCTCCGGCCGGATCCCCGAGCTGTACATCGCCGTCCTCGGTGCCCTGCGCAACGGCACGGTCGTCACCCCGCTGTTCTCGGCCTTCGGTCCCGAACCCCTGCTCACCCGCCTCGAACTCGGCTCCGCACAGGTATTGGTGACCACGGAGGCGCTGTACCACCGGCGCGTCGCGGGGGTGCGCGACCGGGTGCCGACCCTCGAGCACGTGCTGCTCGTCGGCGACGACGACGCCGCCACCGACGTTCCCGGCACCCTCGACCTACGGGCCCTGCTCGACGCCGCCGAGCCGGCCGCCGATCCCACACCCACCACCGCCGGCGACCCGTCGTTGCTGCACTTCACGAGCGGCACCACCGGCACCCCCAAGGGGGCGCTGCACGTGCACGGCGCCGTCGTCACCCACTACGCCACCGGCCGATACGCCCTCGACCTGCATCCCGACGACATCTACTGGTGCACCGCCGATCCCGGCTGGGTGACGGGCACGTCGTACGGCATCGTCGCGCCGCTGCTGCACGGCGTCACCTCGATCGTCGACGAAGCCGAGTTCGACGCCGAACGGTGGTACCGGATCCTGCAGGACCAGCAGATCAGCGTGTGGTACACCGCCCCCACCGCCATCCGGATGCTCATGCGCGCCGGACCCGAGGTCGCGGGACGCTACCGGTTCCCGAACCTGCGGTTCGTCGCCAGCGTCGGTGAGCCGTTGGCACCCGACGCCGTGTGGTGGGGCACCGAGGTGCTGGGGCTGCCCATCCACGACAACTGGTGGCAGACCGAGACCGGCGGCATCATGATCGCCAACACGCCGGCGTTCGACATCAAGCCCGGATCGATGGGCCGGCCCCTGCCCGGCGTCGACGCCCGGATCGTCCGCCGCGACGAGGACGGCACGGTGCACGAGGTCACCGCTGCCGACACCGAGGGTGAACTGGCGCTGCGGGCGGGCTGGCCGTCGATGTTCCGTGGCTACCTGAACCAGGACGAGCGCTACCGCAAGTGCTTCGCCGGCGATCTCTACCTCACCGGGGACCTCGCGCGCCGCGACGCCGACGGATACTTCTGGTTCGTCGGCCGCGCCGACGACGTGATCAAGTCCGCCGGCCATCTCATCGGACCGTTCGAGGTCGAGAGCGCGCTCGCCGAACACCCGGCCGTCCTCGAAGCCGCCGTGATCGGTGTGCCGGACGAGATCCTCGGCGAACGGGTGAAGGCGTTCGTCGTCCTCGAGCGCGGCGTCGACCCCGACGACGCGTTGCGCCGCAAGCTGATCGGGCACGCCCGCGTCCGGCTCGGTGCGGCCGTCGCCCCCAAGGAACTCACGTTCGTCGACTCGCTGCCGCACACCCGCAGCGGCAAGACCCTGCGCCGGCTGCTCAAGGCCCGCGAACTCGGCCTCGCGGAAGGCGACACGTCGACGCTCGAGACCCCGGAGGTGGCCGGATGACCAGCGACACCGAGCAGGCCGGCGGGGGCGCCGCCGGATTCCCCTACGACCGCGACTTCGCGCTCGCGCTGCTGGCCGACATGCTGCGCATCCGCCGGATGGAGGAGAAGGCCGCCGAACTCTACGGCGCCGGCAAGATCCGCGGATTCCTGCACCTGTACGTGGGGGAGGAGGCCGTGGCGGTCGGCGCGTTGCACGCGCTCGACCCGGGCGACACGGTCGTGGGCACCTACCGTGAGCACGGGCACGCCCTGATCCACGGGCTGTCCATGAACGCGATCATGGCGGAGATGTTCGGCAAGCAGGAAGGCTGCTCCCGCGGGCGCGGCGGCTCGATGCACCTGTTCGACGCCGCGACCCGCTTCTACGGCGGCAACGCGATCGTCGGCGGGGGTCTGCCGCTGGCGGTGGGCCTCGCGCTGGCCGACAAGATGCAGAAGATCCCGCGGGTCACCGCGTGCTTCTTCGGTGAGGGGGCGATGGCGGAGGGCGCGTTCCACGAGGCGCTCAACCTCGCGGCCCTGTGGCAGCTGCCGGTGCTGTTCTGCTGCGAGAACAACCTGTACGCCATGGGCACCGCCCTGGCCCGGTCCGAGTCGCAGACCGACCTGTGCGCCAAGGCCGCCGCGTTCGGGGTGCCCACACTCCGGACGGACGGGATGGACGTGCTCGCCGTCCACGAGACGGCCCGGGCCGGGGTCTCCCACGTCCGCAGCACGGGCGGACCGATGTTCCTCGAGTTCCAGACCTACCGATTCCGTGCCCACTCGATGTTCGACCCCGAGCTCTACCGCGACAAGGCCGAGGTCGAACGGTGGAAGGAACGCGGCCCCATCCACACGTTCTCGGCGCGGCTGAAGGCGCTGAATCTGCTCACCGAGGAACAGTTCCGGCAGCTCGACGCCCAGGCCGTGGCCGAGGTCGACGACGCCGTCGCCTTCGCCGAGGCCGGCACCTGGGAGCCGGAGTCCGACCTGCTCCGCGACGTGACCACACCGGCCGGGGAGGCACCGTGAAACTCAGCTACCGCGAGGCCCTGCGCGCCGCGCTGCACGACGCCCTGAGCACCGATCCGCGGGTGTTCCTCATGGGCGAGGACATCGGGCGATACGGCGGCACGTACGCCGTGACCAAGGGCCTGCTCGACGAGTTCGGACCCGAACGCATCCGCGACACCCCGCTGTCCGAGCTGGGCTTCGTCGGTGCGGGCATCGGTGCGGCACTCGGCGGGATGCGGCCGATCGTCGAGATCATGACCGTCAACTTCAGCCTGCTGGCCCTCGATCAGATCGTGAACACCGCCGCCGCACTGCGTCACATGTCCGGCGGCCAGTTCTCCGTGCCGATCGTGATCCGCATGGCCACCGGCGCCGGGCGGCAGCTGGCCGCGCAGCATTCGCACAGCCTCGAGGCGTGGTACGCGCACATCCCCGGCATCCGGGTGCTGGCCCCGGCGACCGTGCGGGACGCCCGCGGCATGCTCGCCCCCGCTCTCGCGGACCCGGACCCGGTCGTCGTGTTCGAGCACGCACTGCTCTACAACACCACCGCCGACATCGACCCCGACGAGCCGGTGGACATCGACAGCGCGCGGGTGCTCCGGCCGGGCGGCGACGTGACCCTCGTCGCCTACGGCGGCACCGTCGGCAAGTCCCTCGTCGCGGCGGAAACCCTGGCGGGCAGCGGAATCGAGGCCGAGGTCGTCGACCTGCGGGTGCTGCGCCCGCTGGACACGGCCACCGTCGTGGACTCCGTCCGTCGCACCCACCGGGTGGTGGTCGTCGACGAGGGCTGGCGCAGCGTCGGCCTCTCCGCGGAGGTGATCGCCCGGATCGCCGAGGAGGCGTTCTACGACCTCGACGCACCCGTGACGCGGGTGTGCAGCGCGGAGGTGCCGGTGCCCTACGCCCGGCACCTGGAGCAGGCGGCGATTCCCCAGCCGGAGAAGATCGTCGCCGCCGTGCAGGCCCTGATGGGCGAGAGCTGAGGAGGCGACGTGTTCGAGTTCACCCTGCCGTCCCTCGGCGCCGACATGGACGAGGGCACCCTGACCGAATGGCGCGTCGCGCCCGGTGACACGGTCGAGCGCGGCCAGGTGATCGCCTCGGTGGACACCGCGAAGG
This sequence comes from Rhodococcus sp. M8, assembly GCF_015654185.1. Classification (NCBI taxonomy): domain Bacteria; kingdom Bacillati; phylum Actinomycetota; class Actinomycetes; order Mycobacteriales; family Nocardiaceae; genus Rhodococcus; species Rhodococcus sp. M8. Next base: position 1,007,864 of record NZ_CP064065.1, on the reverse strand, counting down.
CCGAGGTGGAGGTCGAGATCTGGCGGGACGGGGTCGTCCACCGGTTGCTCGCGGAACCGGGTATCACGCTGCCGGTCGGCGCGGTGATGGCAACCCTGCTCGAGCCCGGGGAGGACGCTCCGCCCGTCGCCGAGGCCCCGGCGGCCGCGGCCCCGGTGGTGGCCCCCGTCGCCGCGGCCGGCGGCGCCGCCCCCGTCACCGAGGCACCGCCGGCGCCCGCTCCGGCCGCCCCGGCCGCGCGGCGGCGGGTCTCGCCGGCCGCCCGCCGGCAGGCCCGGCAGCTGGGCGTGGACCTCGACACCGTGACCGGCACCGGACCCTGGGAGTCGGTGACGATCGAGGACGTCGATCGGGCGGCGGCTCGTGCGGGCACCGCGCCGGCGTCGGCGCCACCTGCCGCCGCGGCGGAACCGGCCAGGGCCCCGATCGACAAGGCCGCCGAGATGCGCCGCGCCATCGCGTCCGCGATGGGACGTTCCAAGCGGGAGATTCCGCACTACTACCTGTCGGAACAGATCCCGCTCGCGCGGGCCCTCGACTGGCTCACCGAGTACAACGCGCAACGCCCGGTCACCGAGCGCGTCCTACTTGCGGCGCTGCTGCTCAAGGCGGTCGCCCTGGCCACCCGCCGGTACCCCGAAATGAGCGGATTCTGGACCGACGGCGAGTTCCACCCGGCCCCGGCCGCGCACGTGGGGGTGGCGGTCTCCCTGCGCCAGGGCGGGCTGATCGCCCCGGCGATCCACGACGTCGCCGACCTCGCCCTGCCCGAGCTCATGGCGGCCCTCGCGGACCTCGTCAAGCGCGCCCGGGCGGGCTCGCTGCGCAGCTCGGAGATGTCCGACCCCACCGTCACCGTGACCAACCTGGGGGAGGAAAGCGTGGACTCGGTGTACGGGGTGATCTACCCGCCGCAGGTCGCACTGGTCGGTTTCGGCAAGCCGACCCGGCGCCCGTGGGTGGACGGCGACGCGGTGCGGCCCGTCCCGGTGGTCACCGCGACCCTCGCTGCGGACCACCGGGTCAGCGACGGCCGGCGTGGCGCCCTGTTCCTGGCCGAGATCGCCGAACTGCTCCAGCACCCGGAACGACTGTGAGGTGAGATCGTGACCACCGACGAGACCAATACCGGCGAGACCGCCCGTGCCGACATCCGCGCCGCCGTCGTCGCCGCGATCGCCGACGTCGCCCCCGAGATCGAGGACATCGAACTGGAGGGTGACCGGCCGCTGCGCCAGCAGGTCGACCTCGACTCGATGGACTGGCTGAACGTGCTGATCGGACTGCGTTCGTCGCTCGGGGTGGACATCCCCGTGGCGGACTACGCGCACCTGAGCACCCTCGACGGCCTGGTCGGATACCTGGCGCAGCGCCTCGGGCGGTGAGGCCGCACCAGATGACCCGAGAACTGTGCCCGGCCGGTCTCACCGGGTGCATTCTGTGAGAAGAACGACCGACGGGGATGCAGTCGTGGACGGGGACATGGCCGGGAACGACCCACTGTGTGGACGAGTCGGGGAGATCGTCGTGGCGCTGCGCAGGCTGTCCGCCGCGCTCGACGAGGGCGACGAGTTGCCCGAGCTGCTGCACCTGCTCGTCGGCAACGTCGTGAAGATCGTGCCCGAGACCGGCATGGCGGGGGTGACGGTCCTGCGGGGCGGCCGCCCCGAGACGGAGGCCTGCAGCAATCCGCTGCTCTACGAACTCGACCACGCCCAGTACCTCGCCGGCGCCGGCCCGGGCCTCGACGCCGTGCGGACCGGCCAGGTGGTGCGCGCGGACCGCGCCGAGATGCGGCGACGCTGGCCGGCGTTCGCCGAGCGCGCGGAACGGTTCGGGACGGCGAGTTCGCTGGCCGCGCCGCTGCGGATCGACGACGAGACGGCCGGATCGTTCAACCTCTACAGCGAACACGACCACGGGTTCGATTCTCTGGACGAGACGCTGGTGGAGGTGTTCACGACGGCCGTGGAGACCGCACTGCGGCAGGCCCGTCGCTGTGCCCGGGCCCGGGCGGAGATCACGCAACTCGATCGGGCCCTGCGCTCGCGTCCGACCATCGACCACGCCGTCGGGATCGTCATGGCCGCGCGCGGTCTGACCGCCGAGGAGGCCTTCGCCGTGCTGGTGCGCCAGTCCCAGCACGAGAACGTCAAGCTGCGCGACGTCGCTGCCCGACTGGTCGCTCAGCTCACCCCCGCCGGAGCCGACCCGCGGCCGGGGCCGATGACCCGGGACCGGTGACCGTTCCTATCGGCAGCACGCACGGCCCGTCGCCGTCCCGCGAAAATCCTCGCGGGCAAGGTTTCACGAACGCCCACGGAGGTATCTCTCCGGCAGCCGCAGCCACTCCGCTCCGGTCACCTGTTCGAACGAAAGGAGCCGGCCATGGCCGAGTACGCAGGACGAACTATGACCCGGACACCGGTGCAGACAGCCGCCCTCGCTGTCGGTGTGGTGTTCCTCCTCGTCGGCATTCTCGGGTTCGTTCCCGGAATCACGACCAACTACGACACCATGACGTTCGCCGGGCACGAGTCCGGGGCGCTGCTGCTCGGGATCTTCGAGGTCTCCATCCTCCACAACATCGTGCATCTGCTCTTCGGTGTGGCAGGCGTCGCGATGGCCCGCACGGTCGGTGCCGCTCGGTCCTACCTCATCGGCGGCGGCATCATCTACCTGGTGCTGTGGCTCTACGGACTGGTGATCGACAAGGACAGCTCGGCGAACTTCGTGCCGGTCAACTCCGCCGACGACTGGCTGCACTTCGTGCTCGGGGCCGCCATGATCGCCCTCGGCTTCCTGCTCACCCGCCGGACCACGACGCACCGCACCGTGCCCGGCACCCGCTGACAGCCACCCACCGACCCGTCGCCGGTCCTCGCCGCCAGGAGCGAGGACCGGCGACGTTCGTGTGCACCCGCGGATCGTTCCGTCCTGCGGGCACGGCCCAGCCGGGCTCGACCGCACGGCGAGCCCGGCCGAGCCGTGGTCACCTCCGTGGCCCGCTCCTGCGACGCTGGACCACCACGTAGACGACCACCCCGACGAGAATGAGAATGCCCAGAACCTCCATGACCGTCGGATACCCGCAGAACCCGTGACGAAGCAGCGGTCCGGTGCCCGGCGCGCGCCGGGCACCGGCTCCGCCGCGGGGGCAGCCCCGCGATCGGTCGCGGAATCGGCGTCGCGCACCCCGGGGCGGGGTCCACAATCTCTCGCATGGACCGCGCGATCGCGCGGGAGACGGGAGCGGCGACGGATGGAATGGGGAAGTGTGCTCGTCGACAGCGTCTGGTGGACGCTGAAGGCGTATGTGATCACAACGGTGGTGTTCGTCGTCGTGGTGGCGCTGCTCGCGCGAACGACCCACTGGGGACGGCAGTGGTGGCGCATCGCGTGGCCCTACTTCGATCCGCGTCGGGGCCTCGGCCCGCTCGGACTCGTGGCCCTGGTTCTGCTGTTCACCGTCTTCGCGGTGCGGATGAACGTGCTGTTCTCGTACTGGTACAACGACTTCTACACCGCGATCCAGGACCTCGACGAGGCCGCGTTCTGGCGGTTCATGCGGGTCTTCGCCGTGCTCGCCACCATCCACGTGGCGCGCAGCCTGGTCGCGTACCTGCTCGGTCAGACCCTCGACATCCACTGGCGCACCCAGTTGAACCACCGGCTCGTCGACACCTGGCTCGACACCGGGGCGTTCTACCGGGACCGGTTCGTGGACAAGCCGGTGGACAACCCCGACCAGCGCATCCAGGTCGACGTCACCGATTTCGTCACCACCACCCGCGTCCTGTCGATGGGGGCGGTCACCGCGGTGCTGTCCATCGTCAGCTTCACCGGCATCCTGTGGGACCTGTCGGGCCCGATCACCGTGTTCGGCACCGAGATCCCCCGCGGAATGGTGTTCCTGGTCTACATCTACGTGCTGGTCACCACCGCGGTGGCGTTCTGGATCGGCCGGCCGCTGATCCGGCTGAACTTCCTCAACGAGAAGCTCGGCGCCACCTACCGCTACGCCCTGGTCCGCGTCCGCGAGTACGGCGAGAACATCGCCTTCTACCGCGGCGAGAACGTCGAGCGGGGTGGCCTGCTGGGCCGATTCGCCGCGGTGATCCGCAACTGGTGGCGCATCGTGTTCCGGATCCTGAAGTTCGACGGCTTCAACCTGACCGTCAACCAGATCGCGGTGATCTTCCCGTTTCTCATCCAGGGGCCGCGGCTGTTCGCCGGTCAGGTCACCCTCGGTGACGTGATGCAGACCGGCAACGCCTTCGGTCAGGTCCACGACTCGCTGTCCTTCTTCCGCGAGTCCTACGACGACTTCGCCGCGTTCCGGGCGACCACCATCCGTCTCAACGGCCTGGTCGACGCCACCGACCAGTCCGCGAAGCTGCCCGTCCTCGTCGCGACCGAGCAGGGTGACACCCTCGACCTGCGCGGTCTCGACGTGCGGACCCCGGCCGGCCGGCCGCTCGTGACCGGCCTCGACATCCACGTGTCCCCCGGCGAGGCGCTGCTCGTCCGCGGCGCGTCCGGCAGCGGCAAGACGACGCTGCTGCGCTCCCTCGCCGGGCTCTGGCCGTACGCCCACGGTCGGATCGCGCGTCCGGACGGCGACGCGCTGTTCCTGTCCCAGGACCCGTATGTGCCGCTCGGGACGCTGCGCGAAGCGCTGTCGTATCCTCGTCCGCCCGTACGGGACGAGGCGGAACTCGGCGAGGTGCTCGAACGTGTGCACCTCGGGCACCTGAGGGAACGCCTCGACGACGACACCGACTGGGCGCGCGTGCTGTCCCCCGGGGAGCAGCAGCGCCTCGGGTTCGCGCGGGTGCTGCTGGCCCGGCCGCGGACCGTGTTCCTCGACGAGGCCACCGCCGCCGTCGACGAGGGACTCGAGCACGCGCTCTATCGCACCGTGCGCGAGGCGCTGCCGGACAGCGTCATCGTCAGCGTCGGGCACCGCAGCACCCTCGACAGCTTCCACGACCGGGTGCTCGAACTACAGGGGGAGGGTCGCTGGACGGTCACCGAGAGCGTCCGCTGAACTCCACGCGAGGTCACCGGGCGAATCACCCCGAGACGTGTCCACCGCCCGACGGCGGAACTACGCTGAAAGCGCGGTGACCTCGATGCCGGCGACTGCCGGCGGGCATGTCCGAGCGTCGGCACCCGGTGTCCGGTCCCGAGCCGGGATGCTCGTGCGGCAGCCGAGGAGGACACCATGCACCACAGCACTTCCTACCGGCGGCGTCCGCGCGGTTCGGTCGCCACCCTCGTGGCCCTTCCCGGATCCGCCCTGCGGGCCGGCGTGCGGGTGGCGGCCGCCGGTGCCGGCGTCGCCCTCGACACCGCGATCGTCGGCGCCGCCACGGCGGCCGGCGTGGGGGCGGCCCTGCTGCGCGCCCCCGTCACCGCCGCCGCGGCCCCCGCCCCCGTGGCCGTTGTCCAGCTCGTCGCGGACGTCGCCCGGGAGGCGGCCGGCGGCCGCCCCGCCCGGCGCTGCGCAGCGAACGGTGCCCGAACGTGGATCGAGGTCCGCGGCCTCGACGGCCCGGACGGGGAGGCGCTCGGCGACCGGGTGCTCGCCGCGATCCGGGACACACCGGGCGTGGCCACAGCCGAACTGCACCGCCCCTGGTGCCGTCTCGTGGTGTCCACGGACCCGGCCGGACCGACGGCCGGCACGCTCCGGCGCCTCGTCGAACACGCCGAAGCGGAGGGCGCCGCAACCGCACCCCGCGGTGTTCCGCACGAGCTGCCGGGCGACGACGTCCTGCTCGTCCGGCGGGGCGTGTCCGCGGCGACCGCCGGCACCGGACTGGCGCTGACCGCGGCGGGGCGCTACCTGCGCCTGCCGCGCCTGCACGGCGGCGCAGCCGCTCCGGTCCTCGTGTCGGACTACCACCCGCGGATCCGCGCTCTCGTCGAGTCCGCGCTCGGCCCCGGCAGGGCCGACCTGCTGCTGGCCGCCGGGACCTCCGTGCTGCACACCCTGACCCTCTCGCCTGCCTCCTCCGCCGTCGAGGCCGCCACCCGGACCGTCCTCGTGGGCGAGACATTGGCGATGCGGCGCGCCTGGCGCGACTTCGAACCGGACCTCGCCCCCCACGCGGCCACGGCCCGCTGCCCGCGCCGGCCGGTCCGTCCCACCGAACCCCCGGCCGGTCCGGTCGAGCGCTACACCGACCGTGCCGGCTGGGCCGGCCTCGCCGGCGCGGCGGCGGCCGGGCTCCTGACCGGCCGACCCACCACCGCCGGTTCCGCGGCGCTCGTCGCCGTCCCCAAGGCCACCCGCACCGCGCGGGAATCCTTCGCCGCCACCCTCGCGCGCGGGCTCGCCGCCCGCGGCGTGCTGACCCTGCGACCGGCCGTGCTGCGCCGCCTCGACCGGGTCGACGCGATCGTCGTCGACCCCCGCGCCCTGTACACCCCCGGGCTCGCGGTGACGCGCCTGAACGGCGTGCCCGACCGCGACCGCAGCGTGGTGTGGGACCGGGCGCGGACGGCGGTCGAACGCGGCGTCCTGACCCCCGGCTGGCACCCCGTTTCCGCCGTGCCGGACGTGCCCGGGCACCTTCCCGCCGACGCGCGGGTGCTGATCGGTCCCGTCCACGACCGCTACGCGTCCGCCGTGCTCGCCGCCGCCCGGCGCGCCGGGATCGTCGTGGTCTCCGTCGAGGACGAGGGGGCGGGCTCCCTGCGGAACGGATTCGATCGCCTCGAACCTCTCGTCGAGTCGATGGACGCCGCACTGCTCGGCATCGTCGAGAGGTTGCAGCGCGGCGGCGGCACCGTCGTGGTCCTCACCGCCGAGGCGGCGCACGCCCTCGCCCTGGCCGACGTGGGCATCGGTGTCCTGCGCGACGGCAGCCGGCCGCCCTGGCCGGCGGACCTGATGGTCCGCGACCTCACCGGTGCGTGGCGGATCCTGCACGCGCTCCCGGCCGCCCGGACCGCGAGCCGGCGCGGCGTGGAGATCGCCCGCGACGCCTCCGCCCTCGGAGCGCTGCTCATGTTGCCCGGTGTGCCGGGCACCGGTCCGGAATCGGTCACCGCCGGTGCCGCGGCCGGGCTGTGGGCCGGAACGTCGGCGGCCCGCATCGCGCTCGCCGCGCCGCTGCCGCCGCCGCGTTCGGCCCACGACTGGCATGCGCTGTCGGTGGCCGAGGTGTGCGCGCTCCTCCCCGCGCCGTCGCCGGACGAGTTGTTCTTGCCCGCGGAGGATTCCGGCTGGCGGGTGCGGACCCGCACGCGGGCGGTGCGGGTGGTGCGGCGGGTCGGCACCCGCCCGGTCGGCTCCGCCGTCGACTTCACCCGTGCGGTACGCACCGAGCTGTCCGACCCGCTGACCCCCGTCCTCGCCACCGGTTCCGCGGCGAGTGCGGTGCTCGGTTCGCCGCTCGACGCCGTGCTCGTGGGATCGGTGTTGCTGCTCAACGCCGCGATCTCGGCCGCCCAGCGCCTGCGCGCCGAACGACTTCTGAAAAAGCTTCTGGCGGTGCAGGATCCGCCCGCGCGCCGCGTCGCCGGACCACGCGGCGGCAGGCGATACGTCGGAGTCCCCGCGGCCCGGCTGCGTCCCGGGCACGTCGTCGAGGTCCGTCCCGGCGAGGTCGTGCCCGCGGACGGGCGCATCCTCCACGCCGACGGGGTCGAGGTCGACGAGTCGGCACTGACCGGCGAGTCGCTCCCGGTCGTCAAGCAGAGCGACTCGACGCCGGGGGCCCCGCTGGCCGAACGCGCCTGCATGCTCTACGCGGGCACCACCGTGCTCACCGGCACCGCGGTGACGGTCGTGACGGCGGTGGGCGGGGCCACCGAGACCCGTCGCGCCACCGCGATGGCGCCCGCGCGGGTCCGGGAGGTGGGCCTGCAGGCACGGCTGAGCACCCTCACCCGCCGGGCGCTGCCCGTCAGCCTCGGCGGCGGCGTCCTCGTCGCCGCGCTGGGCCTGCTCCGCGGCACCGGGGTCCGCGCGGCGGTGACCAGCGGGGTCGCGGTCACCGTCGCGGCCGTGCCGGAAGGGCTGACGCTCGTGGCCACCCTCGCGCAGGTCGCGTCCGCCCGCCGGCTCGCCAAGCACTCGACCCTCGTGCGGGCGCCCCGCTCGATCGAGGCCCTCAGCCGGGTCGACGTCGTCTGCTTCGACAAGACGGGCACACTCAGCGAGAACCGCCTACGGGTCGCGGCGGTCGAACCCGCCCCCGGCTTCACCCGGGAGGACGTGCTGGCCTGCGCCGCCCGCACCGGCATTCCGGCAAACGGGGGACCACCCGAGCACGCCACCGACGTCGCGATCGTCGAGTCCGCGCACGCCGCCGCCGTCGCGGACCGGGCCGCCGAACGGACGGCCCACCTGCCGTTCCGGTCCGGCCGGGCCTACGCGGCTGCGATCGCCGGAAACCACCTCGCGGTCAAGGGCGCGCCGGAGATGATGCTCGGCGCCTACGGCGACGACCATCCCGACGTCCGCGAGCGGGTGCACGCCCTGGCCGCCGACGGACTGCGGGTCATCGCCGTGGGACAGCGCGACCTGACCGATGCCGAAACCGCTGGGGCGGCAGACGATCCCGACGCCCTCGCGGAGCTGTCCGGAAACGGGCTGCGGCACGTCGGCCTCATCGGGCTGTCCGACACGCCGCGGGCCGACGCGGCCGGACTGCTGCCCGCGCTGCTCGAGCAGGGCGTCGCCGTCCGGCTCGTCACCGGCGACCATCCGGTGACCGCCGTCGCGATCGCCGGCGAACTGGGCCTGCCCGTCACGGCGGATCAGGTGCTCAGCGGTGCCGAATGGGACGGACTCTCGCACACCGAACGGGAACGAGCCGTGGAGGAGCGCCTCGTCTTCGCCCGGATGTCCCCCGAGCACAAGGTGCAGATCGTGCAGGCCCTCGAGCACACCGGACACGTGTGCGCCATGGTCGGTGACGGCGCCAACGACGCCGCCGCGATCCGGGCCGCGAGCGTCGGCATCGGCGTGGCCTCCCGCGGCAGCGACCCCGCGCGCGGCGCGGCCGACGTCGTGCTGCTCGAGGGCCGCGTCGCGGGCCTGCTCGACGCGCTCGACGAGGGCCGCGTGCTGTGGCAGCGGGTCCAGGCCGCCGTGTCGGTCCTGCTCGGCGGCAACGCGGGCGAGGTCGCCTTCGCGCTGCTCGGTAGCCTCATCACCGGCCGCTCCCCGCTCAATGCCCGCCAGTTGCTGCTGGTGAACATGCTCACCGACGCGCTGCCCGCGGCGGCCCTCGCCGTCAGCACCCCCCGCACCGACGGCTCCGGCCCCGCGCCCCGGCCCGACGAGTCCGTGCTGCTGCACGCCATGGCCGCCCGCGGCGCCACGACCGCGGCCGCGGCCACCGCGGCGTGGGCGATGGCCAGGGTCACGGGCTCGAACCCGCGCGCGTCGACCGTGGCGCTCGTCGCGCTCGTCGGCGCTCAGCTCGGGCAGACACTGCTCGAGTCCCGCAGCCCCCTCGTCGTCGCCACCGTCCTCGGCTCGCTCGCCGCCATGGCCGCACTGATCAGCACGCCGGGGGTCAGCGGGCTGCTGGGCTGCGTGCCGGTCGGTCCGGTCGGATGGACGCAGGCACTCGGGTGCGCTGCGGCGGCCACCGTGGCCGCCGCCGTCGCACCGACCGCCGCGCTCCGGCTGCCGGCGATCGGGGAGGTGGTGGCATCGGTGCTCGAGTCCCGGGATGCCGGTGGCGCTTCCGGGAAAACGTCGGCGCCGACCGCTCGGCTCTCGCCGACATCGGGACTACAGTAGGGGCGAGTCCGACCGTCACGGCCGCCGTGCCCCGGGAACGACGGCTCCTCGAGGCGCCGAGCTCGCCGCAGACCCTCGCGCCACCGTCCCGCCGAGACCCCGCGCACGCTGGCGACCGAAAGCAGAGCAGGACGTGCCATGCAGCTACTGGACACCACCGGCCACCTGGTCACCCGCACCGCGTACGCCACCACCAGCGCCGCGGGAGCCGTCGGCGGCGCCGCTGTCGGCGGGCTCGTCGGCAGCGTGCGCGGTGCGCTCGACGGCGCCCGCTCCGGTGTGAGCAGCGGCTCCGGCTCCACCCCGGCGGCGGCGCTGACCCTTGCGGCGCTCGGGCTCACCGGGCTCGTGGAATGGCCGGTCGTCGTCGCCGTCGGCGGAGGCGCGCTCGCCGTCCGGCTCCTCGCGCCCCGCCCCGGCCCGGTGCGTCCCGGCGCGACCGCCGCCGCCCCCGGGGCGGTCACCGCGCTCGCACCGACGGCGCAGCCGGCACGGAAGACTCCCCCCGTGGCGACGAGCTAGTTCGGCCGGTGGTGTCAGTCGTCGACCACGACCACCACGCCGGCGCGCATCAACACGGCGTACAGCTCGCACAGCGGGGGAGTGAGCAGCCGGACCACGGCGCCGACCACCGCATCCGGGCCCACGGCGGCCATCGGGTTCGACATGCCCCCGACGGTAGGGACGTCAGGTGAACCGAAGTTGACGAGCGAGGAAAGAATGGCCGACGAACAGTCCTTCTGGGAATCCCACCGAACGATGGCGCGGCTCGCCCGCGACGCCGAACGCTTCGCCGTGCACCTGCCCCTCGTCGGCCGAGTCGGGATCCCACGGCCCGACCAGCTCGCCTACTTCGCCGGGCTGGCGGCGCTGGTAGCGCTGGATCTGATCGAGTGGCCGGTGGCGGTGGCCATCGCCGCGGGCCAGGTGGTGGTCACCGAGCACAACCACCGCGGTGCCGCGGCCGCGACGCACCGCCCCGGGACGCCGACCGCCGCCGGCGCAGGCACGGCGACGACGTCCGCGGAGGCGACGACCTGACTCGTCACGGGGTGCACACGAGCGTGAATCCCGCGCCGATGCCGCCCCGGGCGTCCAGGTCCTCGATGATCCGGTCGGCCCGCTGGTACACCGCGAAGCGCACGTCGTTCGGCCGGTATCCGACTGCGAGGCCGAGCCACTCGTGGGTGTCGGTGCGGGCCAGCGGGCCGCCGGAGTCGCCCTGCTGCATCACGAGCCACGAGTTGACCGAGTTCGGGTTCACCAGCACGTCGCGGGTGCCGGCGACGTCCAGCGTGTCGACGAGCGGGGCGGGCCCGCACGCGATCCCGGTCGTGTGCCCGGCCGCGCAGTGCCTGCCGATGTCCTGGTCGCCGTCCGGCAGCGAGCCGATCGACTCGAGCACCACGACCTCGCCGTCGGCGTCCGGCGCCGAGGTGTTCGAGCCGCGTACCCTCGTCTCGTCGAGCTGGAGCACCGCATAGTCCGGCACCGCGTCGGTCGGCATTCCGAGCCAGTCCACCGACCCGGGGCTGTGGACGGAGGTCTCGGTGCCGACAGGCCCGCGGCTCTGCTCGCCGGCCTTCCACACGGCGGCCGAGCCGGTCTGCCGGCAGTGGCCGGCGGTGATGGCGACGAGCCGTCCTGCGCGGTCGTGGCCGACCGCGGCGACCGAGCACCAACCCGGCGCGGGATCGGCGGCGGTGAAGGTGATGCCGTCGCCCGGGCGCAGCACGATCCGATCGTCCGGCACGTGCGCGGCCGCCCCCGGAGCCGGGGCGAGCAGCGCAGCCGCGCAGGCCGCCACGACGGGAAGGGCGCGTCCCATGCCTTCTCCAATCTCGATCCGCGTTCCGCAGGGCCTGGGAACGGTCGGCGGTGGTCCCGACCGGAACACCGGCCGGCGCAACCGAAATCGGCACCTTACCAGCGGTCCCGGACGTCGGCGCGGCGCACCGGTCGAGAGGGCGACGGGGTGGGGGCCCGCGGGTCGCTCGGGGCGCCGCTCCGATGAGGCGGCGCACTGTGGGTGCCCCCGGTCAGACTCGAACTGACACTGTACGGGTTTTGAATCCGTTTCCTCTGCCAATTGGGATACGGGGGCGTCGTGCGGAGACCACTGTAGAAGATCGGTAACTGCCGTCGACCACCGGTACCCTTCTAACGTTCCACCCCCTCCGCGGGGGCCGCCCGAGCGACAGGAGATGGCCGACCATGACAGCCGCCCCGCACGAGAATCCCGCTCAGCCGCGGCGCGTCGTAGTGGCCGAGGACGAGGCGCTGATCAGGCTCGATCTGGTGGAGATGCTCCGCGAGGAAGGCTACGAGGTCGTCGGTGAGGCCGGCGACGGGCAGCGGGCGGTCGAGCTGGCGGAGGAGCTGAAGCCCGACCTGGTCATCATGGACGTGAAGATGCCCCGGCGCGACGGCATCGACGCCGCTTCGGAGATCGCCGCCCGCCGCATCGCGCCTGTGGTCATCCTCACGGCGTTCAGTCAGCGCGAACTTGTCGAACGTGCCCGGGACGCCGGCGCCATGGCGTATCTCGTCAAGCCGTTCTCCAAGTCCGATCTCGTTCCGGCCATCGAAGTGGCGGCGAGCCGGTTCGCGGAGATCCGTGAACTCGAGCGCGAGGTGGCGGGGCTGACCGAGCGGTTCGAGACCCGCAAGCTCGTCGACCGAGCCAAGGGCCTGCTCATGGACAAGCATGCGATGACGGAGCCGGAGGCGTTCCGCTGGATCCAGCGGGCGGCAATGGATCGGCGCACCACGATGAAGCACGTCGCCGAGGTGGTCATCGAGACGCTGGGTGGTGCTGCGGCGGGATGACGGAGCTCCCCGTCACACCGGCGTTAATTCTTCGATAACGGTCGCGTCACAAGGATTTCGCCCGGGTTCACGGACGGCGCGGGGCGGATAGGTTTCTGGCCACGTCCCGGTGACGCATCCGGGACGGTGTGCATGCCGATCGAAGGAGAGTTGGATGGCCAGACGGACCTTCGTCCGCGCCGCTGCGGTGTTCGGAGCAGCGTCTCTCGCCCTCGCGGGTTGTAGCTCGGACAGCGACGATTCCGCCGCGGGCGGTTCCGGTGACAGCGCGGCGTCCGCGACGACCGTGACCACCGACTGCGAACCCGCGCAGGCGACCGCCGGTGCCACGCCGGTGACGACCCCGCTGAAGATCGGCACCCTGCTTCCCGAGACCGGCAGCCTCGCCTTCCTCGGGCCCCCGGAGGTGGCGGCGGTGCGGCTCGCGGTGGACGACGTGAACGCCGCCGGCGGTGTGCTGAGCCAGCCGGTGGAGCTGATCACCGGCGACTCGGGCGACACCACGACCGACACCGCGAACTCCACGGTGGACCGGGAACTCGCGGCGGGAACGCAGGTGATCGTGGGGGCGGCCTCGTCGTCGGTGTCGCTGAAGGTGCTCGACAAGATCGCCAGCGCCGGGGTGGTGATGTTCTCGCCGGCGAACACCTCCGACCAGTTCGTCTGCTATCCCGACAAGGGGCTGTACTTCCGCACCGCCCCCACCGACGTGCTGCAGGCGCAGGCCCTGGCGCAGCTGATCTCGGACGACGGTGCCCAGCGGGTGTCGATCATCGCGCTCAACGACCCGTACGGCACCGGCCTGGCCACCAACACCCAGAACAACCTCGTCGAGGCCGGCGTGCCGGAGGACCAGGTCCAGAAGATCATCTACGACCCCAACGCGCAGTCGTTCAACGCCGAGGTCGACCAGATCAAGAACTTCGGCCCCGACGCCGTGGCGATCATCGGGTTCGAGGAGTCCGCGAAGATCCTCACCCGCATGCACGAGGTGGGTATCGGGCCGTCCGACGGCATGCTCGTCTACGGCGTGGACGGAAACATGGGCAACGCCCTCGGTGAGGCCGTCGCGCCCGGGCTGGTCGACACGATGCGCGGCACCACTCCGCTCACGGACGTCGGCCCGGACTTCCAGAATCGACTCAAGGCCATCGATCCCGCGCTGATCGACTTCAACTATGCCGGCGAATCGTACGACGCCGTGGTGATCTCGGCGCTCGCCGCGGAACAGGCCGGCTCCACCGCCGGGGTGGACATCGCCGCGAACATCAACAGCGTCACCAAGGACGGCACGACGTGCACCAGCTACCAGCAGTGCCTGGATCTGCTGCGCGGGGGCCAGGACATCGACTACGACGGTGTCACCGGCCGGCTCAACTTCACCGACGCCGGCGAGCCCGGCATCGGGTCCTACGGGCACCTGGTGTTCGGGCCGGACAACAGGCTCACCACCGAGGACTACATCGTGGTCGGTGAGTAGCTAGCGAGGGCCCCGCGGACGGGGCCGGGAACCGATCGGTTCCCGGCCCCGTCCGTCGTCCACCCGTCAGTCGCGCTTCTTCTCCTGGCTGCCCGCGAGCGTCCCGAGGTACAGCTCGACGACCTTCGGGTCGTGCATGAGATTCGGCCCGGTGTCGGTGTACGCGTTGCGGCCCTGGTCGAGCACGTAGCCGCGGTCGCAGATCTGCAGGCACCGTCGCGCGTTCTGCTCGACCATGATGATCGACACCCCCGCGGCGTTGATCTTCTTGCAGCGGATGAACACCTCGTCCTGGAACATCGGCGACAGGCCCGCCGACGGCTCGTCGAGCAGCAGCACGGACGGATCCATCATCAGCGCCCGGCCCATCGCCACCATCTGCCGCTCACCACCGGACAGGGCACCGGCCTTGACCTTGCGGCGCTCACCGAGGAGCGGGAACAGCTCCGCGACGAACGCGAAACGTTCCTCGAACTTCTTGGGCCGCAAGTAGATTCCCATCTCGAGGTTCTCCTCGATGGTCAGTGACGGGAACACGTTACGGGTCTGCGGCACGTAGCCGAGACCCTTGCGCACCAGTACGTGCGCGGGCGCGGCGGTGATGTCGTCGCCGCGCAGCGTCACCGTGCCGCGGCGCACCGGGATCAACCCGAACAGCGCCTTGAGCAGGGTCGACTTGCCGGCGCCGTTGGGTCCGATGATGCCGACGATCTCGCCGTCGCGGAGGAAGAAGTTGCAGCCGCGCAGGATGTCGACACCGGGGAAGTACCCGGCGACGATGTCGTCGGCGCGCACCAGCGCCCCCTCGGCGAGACGGGCGTGCTCCTCGGGAGTGGCCGCGCGCTCGGCCGCGGTCATCTGTGCCGGGCTGGGGGAGGGCGTCTCGCTCACGGCTTCTCCTGCATCGGAGGCTCGTTACCGGTCTCGGGCTGCCCGGCCGCGCCGGGCATGTCGGCGAGGACGGTGGCGCTCGGTTCGGACAGGTCGCCGCCGGACTCGAGGGTGTGGGCCTCGGCCTCCTCGATCGCCACGGCGAGCGCGGCCGTGGCGCCGACGGGGTTGCCCTCGTCGTCGAACTCGAGCGCCTGGTCGTGGTGGCTGCCCAGGTAGGCGTCGACGACGGCCGGACTCGAGGACAGCTGGTCCGGCGGGGCCTCGGCGATCACCGAGCCCTGGGCCATCACCACCACCCAGTCGGAGATGTCGCGGATGACGTCCATGTCGTGTTCGACGAACACGACGGTCATCCCGTCGTCGCGCAGGGCCTTGATGTGCCCGAGGAGGCTCTGCGTCAGCGCGGGATTGACCCCGGCCATCGGCTCGTCGAGCATCACCACCGTCGGTTCGGTCATCAGGGCCCGCGCCATCTCGAGGAGCTTGCGCTGCCCGCCGGACAGGGAGCCGGCCAGGTCGTCGGCCTTCGCGTCCAGGGCGAACCGCGCCAGCAGTTCACGAGCCCGCTCGGTGACGGCGCGTTCCTGCCGGTGCCACATCCACGGCAGCAGCGCACCGAGCATCCGTTCCCCGCGCTGGCCCGTCGCGCCGAGCCGCACGTTGTCGAGCACCGTCATCTTCGACAGCGCCTTGGTCAGCTGGAACGTCCGCACGATCCCGCGGCGCGCCAGTTGGTGCGGGTGCAGGCCGCCGAGCGGCATCCCGTCCATGCTCCAGGTCCCCGTGTCGGGGCGGTCGAAGCCGGTGAGCAGATTGAACAGCGTGGTCTTGCCGGCGCCGTTCGGCCCGATCAGCCCGGTGATGCACCCCCGCTGAATCTCGAGGTGCGCCACGTCGACCGCTCTGAGGCCGCCGAACGTGCGGGAGAGCCCGTCCACCACGAGGATCGGATCCGGTTTGGCCGCGCCGGGCTCGCGTGCCACGGAGTCGAACAGCGCGGAGCGCTGCGCCGCGGAGAGGGTCGCGTCAGGCATCGAGCTGCACCTCCCGCTTGTTGCCGAGGATGCCCTGGGGCCGGAACACCATCATGACTGCGATGAGCACACCGAGGAGGATGTAGCGCATCGCCCCGACCTGCTGCTCGGACAGGGCCAGCAGCGGGTCCGGGCCCGAGATGGACTGGCGTAGCAGGGCATCGGGAACGGTGAGCAGGAACCAGAACAGCATCGCGCCGAGCACGGGACCGAACACGGTGGCGGCGCCACCGAGGATCAGGGCGCCGAAGGCGAAGAACGTCTGCGCGGTGGAGTAGAAGTCGGGGTTGATCGACTTGGTCTGCAGCGCGTTGAAGACGCCGCCGAGCCCGCCGATCATGCCGCCGAGCACCAGCGCCTGCATCTTGTACACGAACACGTTCTTGCCGAGTGATCGGGCGGCGTCCTCGTCCTCGCGGACGGCCTTGAGGACCCGGCCCCACGGGCTGTGGCTGAGCAGATACACCAGCCCGCACAGCATCAGCACCAGGGTCCAGCCCACGACCATCGCCCACAGGTCGTCGCCGTAGAACCGCATCCCGAGCAGCGAGTACTGCCGCCCGGAGTCGAACGGGCTGAGCTGCGTGAACGGCCCGGCGAACCCGAACAGGCCGTTGGTCGAGCCGGTCACCGGATCCGAGGCGGTGGACCGGAACACCAGCCGCAGGATCTCGGAGGCGGCGATGGTGACGATGGCGAGGTAGTCGGCGCGCAGCCGCAGCGTGGGGATGCCCAGCACCAGGGCCAGCAGGGCCGAGGCGGCCAGGCCCACGAGGATGCCCAGCCACAGCGGCTGGTCGTAGGTGACGGTCATGATCCCGACGCCGTACCCGCCGAGCAGGGCGAACCCGATCTGGCCGAAGTTGAGCAGTCCGGCGTACCCGAAGTGCAGGTTCAGCCCGATGGCCAGCAGCGCGTAGAAGATCGCCGACGGCCCGATCAACTGGGCGAAGGAAACCTGGAGAACGGCAGCGATGTCCACGGCGGTCACCCGACCCTTGCCCGGCTGCCCAGGATGCCCTGGGGCCGGACGACGAGGATGAGGATCAGCACGAGCAGGCCGCCGATGTACTTCAGGTCGGGGTTGATGACCAGCGTCGACAACTGCACCAGCAGGCCCACGATGACGCAGCCGAGCAACGCCCCGTACGCCGTGCCGAGGCCGCCGAGGGTGATCCCGGCGAACATCAGCAGCAGCAGCTTGAAGCCCATCTCCCACTGCACGCGGCCCCCGAGCTCGGACAGGCCGAAGAGCACGCCGCCCAGGGCGGCCAGCCCACCGCCGAGGGCCCACACGAACCGGACGACGCGTTCGACGTCGATGCCGGAGGCGGCCGCCAGATCCCGGTTGTCGGCCACCGCCCGCATCGCCTTGCCGATGCGGGTGCGCTGGATGAGCAGGGCCACCCCGACCAGCACGACGAGGCTGACCACGATGCAGGCCAGGTTCACCGGGGTGATCGCGATCGGACCCCATTCCAGCTGGCGCTGGCCCTGATAGTCGGCGAACGCCTCGGCCCGGTCGGAGAACAGCGCGA
Source organism: Rhodococcus sp. M8 (assembly GCF_015654185.1). Taxonomy (NCBI): domain Bacteria; kingdom Bacillati; phylum Actinomycetota; class Actinomycetes; order Mycobacteriales; family Nocardiaceae; genus Rhodococcus; species Rhodococcus sp. M8. The sequence continues at coordinate 990,320 of NZ_CP064065.1, read as the reverse complement.
GGATCAGGTAGCGCAACGAGATCGCCAGGCCGATGGACACGACCAGCTGTGCGATGAGGCCGGTGCGCCGGCGCCGCAGGGGCGCCCAGATCAGCCCGTTGTTGAGCAGGCCGATGACGATGCCCACCACGATCGCGAGCAGCGTCGCGGGGATCAACTGGATACCCAGGCTGACGTTGAAGATCCACGCGGCCACCGCGCCGAGGGTCACGAGTTCGCCGTGCGCGAAGTTCGTCAGGCCGGTGGTTCCGAAGATCAGGCTCAGCCCGACCCCGGCGATCGCGATCACGAGGCCGAACCGCAGTCCGTCGACGACGGTGCGGATCAGCGTCTCCCACCCCGAGGTGGCGAACCCGGACCGCGACTCGCCGAACGAGAAGATGACCGTGTTCGCCCGGCCGGCGGCGACGTCGCGCTGCACGGCGGCCTGCACGCTCACCCCCTCGGGAAGGGACTGCTCGTCCACCTCGAACGTGTAGGTGCCGGGGGGTACGGTCATCTGCCAGCGCCCGTCGGGCGCCGAGGTGGCCCGGGCGACCTCGGCGCCCGCGGCGTCGCGGGCCCGGACCGTGACCCCGCCGAGGCGCTGCCCGGCGTTGTTGAGACTGCCGCTGACCCGCACCTCCTCGCTCGGCTGCGGCGCGGTGGTGGTCGGCGCCGGGGGTGGGGTGGGTTCCTGCGCGGAGGCCGCCCCGGCTCCGACACCGGCGAGCGCGAGTGCGACGAGCAGGAGCAGGAGCGTCGGGGCGAGCCGAGGTATCGGCGGTCGCCCCCGGAGCGGCACGGATGGGGCCACGCAGGTCCTCCGGATCACGTCGGGGTCGTCGTGCGCGCCGCCGGGGCACCGGCGTCGTGGAACCGGACTTTAGCGGCTGCAACCGCATTCCACGGCGCTCTGCGATTTCCGTGGCGTATCTGTTCCGTTTCGTCCCGCCGGGGCACGGACCTCGGCATCGGATCCTCGACGGTCCGGGTCCGAGACATTCACCGTGACCCCGGAGCGTCACTCATCCGCACTCGGCACGATGCCGTGGACGGCGGTGGGATGGCCCCCTCCCAAGATCCACCCCACTGCCGTCTTGCGTCGTGTCCGGATCAGCCGATCTCGAGCGGCAACGACTCGTCGGACACCCACTCGTTCATCGACCCGTCGTATACCGCGACGTCGTCTCGACCCAACCGGGCCAGCTGAAAAGCCAGGAAGGTCGCCGCGATGCCGCCGCCGCAGTAGGTCACCACCGACTTGTCCTCGTCGAGGGCACCGGCCTCGGCGAAGAGCGGCCGCACGAAGTCGAGTCCGCGCACGCGGCCGTCCTCGGTGACCAGATCGCCGAAGAAGACGTTGACGCTGTCGGGAATCCGACCCGGACGGCCGTACCCATAGGTGTCGACATCGCCCCGGAACGTCTCCGGCTCCAACGAATTCACCAGGACACCGTTGGGATTGCCGATCCCGGCGAGGACGCTCTCCTTTGTGGCGAGCAGTTCGGGCCGCCGTTCACCGACGAAAGTGGCGGCCGGGTAGCTGTTGCTCGAGTCCTTTTCGGTCTCGAACCCGGCAGCCTTCCACGCACCGAGCCCACCGTCGAGGACCGACAGCCGGTCGAATCCTTCGAGTCGAAGATTCCACCACAATCGCGTCGCCCACAGATTTCCGCCCTGGTCGTACAGCACGACGTGACTGTCGGCTCCGATACCGAGAGCGCCCGCGCGTCGGGCGAAGGTGTCGTGGTCGAGGATCGTGAAGGCGTACGGCGAGTCGGCGACGGCGAGGTCACCGAGTACGTCGGCGTGCGCGGCACCGGGGACATGCTCAGCCTCATACGACTCGCGTCCGGAGCGGGTGAACGATTTCCCCGAATCGGTCTGCCCGTGCGCAATGCTCACGTCGTAGATTCGAATGTTCTCGTCGGAGCGGTGGGTAGCGAGCCAGGCGGCGTCGACGAGCAAGGGGACAGTGGTCATGGGTGCAGCTCCATCCTGTGCGCGGCAGCGCCGCGACACGCAATAATCTACTAGCCATAGATAACTGTATCGAGTCCTCGCCAGTGGCAGGGGGAGCGGGCGTGCATCGTGTCGGCCTGAACCGAGGGCATGTCGAACTAGACTCGCGGAGATGACGTGCGTGTCCTGTTCGTCCGCCGGGGCGGGGGCCCCCGGGGGCAGGCCGTGCGCGAGTGTGGGCCCACCAGGGATGTACGGGGTGAGCGCCCGGGAGCCGGGCGTCGGCAAGTGGGATCCGACGGCGGATCTCGACACGGCCGTGCGCGCCCGGGTCGCGGCCGTCGCCGCCGACATCGACGAGAACCGGGCGGCGATCACGCAGGAGATCGTGGCACGCCTCGCCGCCAGGAGCGAGACGCCGAAATGGGATCCCGGCCTCGGGCGGATGCTGACCGCCGTGGTCGAGGCCGGCATCGGCGCGACCGTGCAGATGCTCGCGCACGACATCGCGCCCGATCAACTGTCGGCAACTCCCCTCAGCGTGGAGTACGTCAGGCTGTTGGCCCAGCGCAACCTTCCGATCATCGCAGTGGTGACGGGTTCCAACCTGGTGGACGACGTCGTACTTCGGTGGTGTCTCGAGCGGCTGGAAGTGTCGGATGCGGGCGCCTCGATCGTCGCGCGGACCACGCTGGTGGTCATGACGAAGCTGGCCGCCCGCTCCGAGCGGGTATTTCAGGAGATGCTCGAGGCCTACGACGCCGAGCGCGAGACGTGGCTGTTCAATCGCGGCGCTGCGCGTTCGGCGCGGCTCGGGGATATTCTGGCCGGACGCCCGTGCGATCAAGCTGTTGCGGAGAGCGCCCTCGGTTAACGGCTCGACCATGACCACCTGGGCCTGGTTTTCTGGATCGACGACGCCCCCGCGAGCGACGATGTTCGCTATCTCGAGCGGTGTACGGCCAGGCTCGCCGATCGGCTCGGCTGCAGCGCCGCGCCGCTGTTCGAGCCCCGCGACGAGCACACCGTCTGGGGGGTGGCTTCCGTTCCCGGCCGGCGCCGAGCTCGATCTGCCGCTGCTCACCGAGACGGTCGCGGGCTGGGAACGGCCGGTCACGGTGGCCACCGGTGCCCTGCAGGCAGGTATCGAGGGCTTCGTCCGGACGCACCGGCAGGCCGTGCAGGCCCAAATCGTGGCGCTCGCGGCGGGGATCCCCGGTCCCCGCGTCGTTCCCATCAAGGACGTGGGTGCGGTGGCCCTGATGTGCGAGAACCTCGATGCGACCCGCGAGTGGGTGCACGAGGTGCTCGGCGCGTTGGCGGCCGACGACCCCGCTGCCGCGCAGTGCCGGGACACCGTGCGCGTGTTCCTGTCGACGGGAAGCAGCTACACCGCGACCGTGACCGCATTGAACATGCACAAGAATTCGGTGGCGTATCGGATTCACAAGGCGGAGGACAAGCTCGGGCGCAAAGTGCACGTGCGCCGCCTCGACCCCGAGAATGCGCTGGCGCTGTGTCACTGGCTGGGACCGGCCGTGCTCTGCTCCGCCTCCGATCAGCGCGTCCCGCACTCGTGAGACGGGCGCGGACTGACGCTCGGCGCGAGCGTTATCCTGCCGCAGTCCGTCCGGCTCGATGGTGCGCCCACGCGCGGTGCATCAGCCGGTCGAGGGCCCCGGCGACGACCTCGGGGAATTCGAGTTGCACCAGGTGGCCGGCGCCGCGGACCCGCTTGAGCTCGACGTCTGGGAGGGCCGCCGCGAGTTCCTCGGAGCCGGAGAACGGGATGATCATGTCGGCGTCCCCGCACAGCACGAGGGCGGGCACCCGTCCCAGCACCGGCAGTGCCACGGACTCGTCGTGCAGTTCCAGGGTGCGCAGGAAGTTCACGATGGTCAGCACCGAGGTTTCCGCCAACATCCGGTCGGAGAACTCCACCAGCTTCGGGCTGACCACGGTCCCGTAGGACGCGGCACGCAGAATCGGCGCGATGATCGCCTTGGCGGCACCGCGGGCGTACTGCACGAAGCCCGGCGCGGTGCGGGCCAGGTGCCGGAATCCGTCGATCACCGGGTTCTCGAGGTTGCGGCCGATGCCGGTTTTGGTCAGGCCGGCTGCGGTGGTGGCGAGCAGTCCGACGCCGACGATGCGTTCGTCGAACAGTTCCGGGCGCTGCGCGGCCAGCGCGATGGTCGTCATCCCGCCCATCGAGTGCCCGACCACGACCACCGGGCCGGTGGGGGCGACCGTGTCGATGACCGTGCCCAGATCCCGACCGAGTTGGGCGATGGTGCAGGATGCGGCGTCGGCCATGGCGGATTCCCCGTGGCCGCGCTGATCGTAGAACACTACTCGGATGTCCTTGCCCCAGTGCCGCGCGATGTGGCGCATCTGCAGGTGCCAGGACTGCATGCGCATGCAGTAACCGTGGACGAACACGACGGTGACGGACGGATCCGCGGGTCCGCTGAGCCGGACCGCGAGTGCGACGCCGTCCTCGGTGCGGACGGTGTGCTCGGGCAGCGCGAGCATCGCGTCGAAGTCCTCGTCGCCGTAGCTCTCGTGCGCGGGCATACTTGCGGTGCGCACCGCATACAGCCCGGCACCTGCCGCCAGGGTGGCCAGAGTCGATCCCAGGAGCCCCGTATTCGATAGTGCCGGCATCGTGCTCACCTGCTTCCGATTCATGCGTCCCGCACGGTGAACACGGGAAACCTCTCACCGGGCGGAGTGGGCCGGAATTCCACGCGGATCGGACCGTCCGGGTGCTCCGGCAGCGCACCGTCGATGGACGTGTAGACCCAGGGGCCCTCGTCGAGGGCCACGATCGCGATGGTGCAGGGCACCGGGTCGGACTGGGGTCCGTTAGGGGCGCGGTGCACGACCCGCGACGACACGACGGAGCCGAGCCCGGTAGCGGGCACCGCCTCGAGGCGGGTGCTGCCGCACCGTGAGCAGGACCTGGTCAACGGCGCGAGCGCGGTGGTGCACTCCCGGCACCGCTCGAGCATCAGCGGCCGGGCGGCGGTGTCGACGGGACGACGTCCTTCGGTCGGAAGGTCCTGGGCGGGAATGCACTGGGCCGGACCCCGGGAAGGGGAGGCGGTGTACCGGCGCCGGCGCGGGCCGACGGCTGAGAGTGGTCCGTGCGTTCCCGCATACCCGTCGACGGGTGCGGGTGCGGAATGCATATCGCGGTCCTTTCGGCGCGGGCGAGTGCCGCAGGGAGGCCGGTGGCGTACCGGTCGCGAAGCGACAGATCCGCGTGGTGAGCGGTGTCGGCGATCGGGGATCAGCGACGCTTCCTCCACGGTAGGGCGATCCCCAGGGGATTCCACCGGTCGTTGGGCCCAAAGTGCCGGGGGTGTGCTGTGCTCGGCACACAGTCGCGGAGGGGACCGTGTTGTCCGAGCCGGTCCCTAGACTGAGGAACCGTGACTCGCGCATCGACCTCCTCCGCCCCCGCCGCCTCCGGTGGCGACCGACCGACCCTATTGCTGCTCGACGGGCATTCCCTGGCGTTCCGCGCGTACTACGCACTGCCGGCGGAGAACTTCAAGACCCACAGCGGGCAGACCACCAATGCGGTGTACGGGTTCACCTCCATGCTCATCAACCTGCTGCGCGACGAGCAACCCACCCACGTCGCCGCCGCGTTCGACGTCAACCGCGACACGTTCCGGGCGACGGCGTATCCCGAGTACAAGGCCAACCGCAGCTCCGCGCCCGACGAGTTCCGCGGTCAGATCGACATCACCAAGGACGTGCTCGAGGCCCTGGGTATCCCAGTGATGGCCGAGGCCGGTTTCGAGGCCGACGACATCATCGCGACCCTGGCCACGCAGGCCACGGCCCAGGGGTATCGGGTGCTCGTCGTCACCGGCGACCGGGACTCCCTGCAACTGGTCACCGACGACGTCACCGTCCTGTATCCCCGGCGCGGAGTGTCGGACCTGACCCGGTTCACGCCGGCAGCGGTGGAGGAGAAGTACGGGCTGACCCCGCAGCAGTACCCCGACTTCGCGGCGCTGCGCGGGGATCCGAGCGACAACCTGCCGTCGATCCCGGGCGTGGGGGAGAAGACCGCCGCCAAATGGATCCGCGAGTTCGGGAGCCTCACCGACCTCGTCGACCGCGTCGACGAGGTTCGCGGAAAGACCGGCGACGCCCTGCGGGCGCACCTGTCGAGCGTGCTGCTCAACCGTCAGCTCACCGAGATGGTGCGGGACATGACCCTGCCCTACACCCCCGACCAGCTGGCGCTGGCACCCTGGGACCGCGACCGCATCCACCGGCTGTTCGACGACCTCGAGTTCAAGGTCCTGCGCGACCGGCTGTTCGCGACGCTCAGCTCGGTCGAACCCGAGGCCGAGGAGGGCTTCGAGGTGCGCGGCGGCGTGCTCGAGCCGGGTGCGCTCACCGGGTGGCTGGCCGAGCATGCCGGGCCGGGTGCGCGGCACGGGATCACCGTGCTCGGGTCCTGCGTTCCGTACGGCGGTGACGCCACGGCCGTGGCGATCGCCGCGGCCGACGGCGAGGGGGCGTACGTGGACACCACGACCCTCACGCCCGAGGACGAGTCGGCGCTGACCGGCTGGCTGGCCGACGCGGCGGTGCCCAAGGCGCTGCACGAGGCGAAGGCCGCCCTGCACGCACTGCGCGGCCGCGGCTGGACGTTGGCCGGGGTCACCAGCGACACCGCCCTCGCGGCCTACCTGGTGCGTCCCGGTCAGCGCAGCTTCAATCTCGACGACCTGTCCCTGCGCTACCTCAAGCGGGAACTGCGGGTCGAGGAGTCGGGGGAGCAGCAGCTCTCGCTGCTCGACGACGCCGACGCCGCGGACGCGAAGGCCGCCGAGTCGGCGATTCTGCGGGCCCGGGCGGTGGTGGACCTTGCCGCGGCCCTGGACACCGAGCTCGAAGGGATCGAATCCACCGCCCTGCTGACCGACATGGAACTGCCCCTGCTGGGGGTGCTCGCTGACCTCGAGACGACCGGCATCGCGGTCGAGGCCGAACGGCTGGAGGACCTGCAGTCCGGCTTCGTCGCGGACGTCGCCGCCGCCGCGTCGGCCGCCTACGACGTGATCGGCAAACAGATCAACCTCGGCTCACCGAAGCAGCTGCAGGTGGTGCTGTTCGACGAGCTGGACATGCCGAAGACGAAGAAGACCAAGACCGGCTACACCACCGACGCCGAGGCGCTGCAGAACCTGTTCGAGCAGACCGGGCACCCGTTCCTCGAACATCTGCTCGCCCACCGGGAAGCGATGAAGATGAAGACCACGGTCGACGGTCTGATCAAATCTATCGCCGACGACGGCCGCATCCACACCACCTTCAACCAGACCGTGGCGGCCACAGGCCGGCTCTCCTCGACCGAGCCGAATCTGCAGAACATCCCGGTGCGCACGGAGGCGGGCCGGCACATCCGCGACGCGTTCGTCGTGGGCCCCGGCTATGACCTGCTGCTCACCGCGGACTACAGCCAGATCGAGATGCGGATCATGGCCCACCTCTCCGGGGACGAGGGGCTGATCGAGGCCTTCAACACCGGCGAGGACCTGCACAGTTTCGTCGGCTCCCGGGCCTTCGGGGTGCCGATCGAGGAGGTCACCCCCGAACTGCGGCGGCGGGTCAAGGCGATGTCGTACGGCCTGGCCTACGGGCTCAGCGCGTACGGGCTGGCGCAGCAGCTGAAGATCTCCACCGACGAGGCCCGCGAGCAGATGGAGGCGTACTTCAACCGCTTCGGCGGCGTGCGCGACTACCTGCACGCCGTCGTCGAACAGGCCCGCAAGGACGGCTACACCTCGACCCTCTACGGGCGCCGCCGCTACCTGCCGGACCTGAACAGCGACAACCGTCAGCGCCGGGAGGTCGCCGAGCGGGCCGCGCTCAATGCCCCGATCCAGGGCACCGCCGCCGACATCATCAAGGTCGCGATGATCGACGTGCAGACGGCGCTGCGCGGGGCCGGGTTGCGCTCGCGCATGCTCCTGCAGGTGCACGACGAACTGGTGCTCGAGGTGACCGCCGACGAGCGCGAACAGGTGCAGCAGCTGGTGCGGGACAAGATGGCCTCGGTCATCGACCTGTCGGTTCCGCTGGACGTCTCGGTCGGCTTCGGGCGCAGCTGGGACGCCGCCGCGCACTGATCCCGACACAGGGGTGCGCACGTCCCGTCGCCCTGTCGCGGCGGGACGTGCGCACCCGGGGGTCGCTCAGCCCTGCGTCTGGTTCTGTTCGGCGATCTGGCGGCGCACCTCGTCCATGTCGAGGGCCTTGACCTGGGTCACGAGGTCCTCGAGTGCGGCCGGGGGCAGGGCGCCGGCCTGGTTGAACACGAGGACGCCTTCGCGGAACGCCATGATCGTCGGGATGGACCGGATGTTCGCCGCCGCCGCGATGCCCTGTTCGGCCTCGGTGTCCACCTTGGCGTGCACGACATCCGGGTGCTTCTCCGACGACGACTCGAAGGTGGGGGCGAAGGAGCGGCACGGCCCGCACCACGATGCCCAGAAGTCGACGAGAACCACGTCGTTACCGGTGATGATGTCGTCGAAGTTCTGCTGGGTGAGAGTCTGGGTGGCCACGGGGATCCTTTCGGTCGGGTACTGATCGCGTCAACGTCGTGTCGCGATCGATTCTTCCCGCGGGTACCCGTTCGTCCCGGGGATACCCCCGTCGATAACTGCTGCGCCGACTCCGAGGGCGTTCGTGGGCACCCGGCGGGTCACCGCACGCGGGCGGGTTCGGTGCGGAAGGTGCGACGGTAGCTGTGCGGGGTGGTGCGGCGCAGGCGCAGGAAGTGCTGCCGCAGGACCGCGGCTGTCCCGAAGCCGACGCGGTCGGCGATGACGTCGACCGGCAGGTCGGTGGTCTCGAGCAACCGTTGGGCCGCGAGAACCCGTTGATCGCGCAGCCAGCGGGCGGGCGTCGTCCCGGTCTCGGCCAGGAACCGCCGCGCGAAGGTCCGCGCGGACATGTGTGCCTTCGCGGCGAGCGCCGCCACGGGCAGATCCTCGTCGAGGTGCTCGGTCATCCAGTCGAGCAGGGGTGCGAGTGTCTCGGCGGGTGCCGTGGGCAGCGGCATGGCGACGTACTGGGCCTGCCCGCCGTCGCGGTGCGGCGGGACCACCATCCGGCGCGCGATGCCGTTGGCCACGTCGGAGCCCTGTTCCTTGCGGACGATGTGCAGGCACAGGTCGATTCCGGCGGCGGTGCCGGCACTGGTGAACACCGGGTCGTCGTCGACGTAGAGCACGTCCGGATCGACCTTCGCGGACGGGAAGCGTTCGGCCAGCCGCGGGGCGTGGCGCCAGTGGGTGGTGCAGCGGCGATCGTCGAGCAGGCCGGCGGCGCCCAGCACGAACGCTCCCGTGCACAGGCTCGCGACCCGCGTGCCACGGTCCACCGCCGCCCGCAGCTTGGCGAACAGCGGCTGCAGGTCGGCGATCTCGTCGGCGACGCCGCACACGAACGACTCGTCCAGGTCGGCGATTCCGGTGCCGCCGGCGGGAATCACGATCAGATCCGCGTCGTCGAGGCGATCGAGATCGTAGGGGACGTCGATCGTGTACCCGAACCGGGTCGTGACCGGGCGGGGACTGCCGGCGACGAGGCTGAAGTCGTATACGGGTAGCCCGTCGTCGGATCGGTCGAAGCCGAACACCTCGCAGGCGACGCCGAGTTCGAAGGCCTCGGTGCGGGGCAGCAGCGGCACGACCACCGTCGTCAGCATGCCGCCCAGTCTGCCACCAGGTTGGCCGGAAATCGACGATACGTGTCGTTTCTGCCGCTGTCGGCGGGTCGGTCCGCGGACCAGGCTGAGACCATGACCGTCCTCCTGTTCGTCCTCGTCGTGCTCGTGGTGCTCGACGCCCTGGCGCTGGCCGGCCGGACGCCCGATACCCACCGCGAGGAAACCCAGTTCGGCGACTACCGCGTCTGACCCGGCACCGGGCCGCGGCGGCGCGGCGTCACACCACCCGCCACTCGCGTCGCGCCTCGCCGTCCCACCGCCGGATGCCGGCCGACACGCCCGTCAGCTCCCGGGTGCCCGCTCGGGTCGCCGTCAGCGCCGATCCGAGCCGGCCGGGCGGCACCCGGCGGGCCAGGGTCACGTGCGGGGTCCACTCGCCGGGCCGGATGTGCGCCGGGACACCCGGACAACCGTCGATCAGCGCGAACACCATCCGTTGCAGCTCGAGCAGTTCGGCCGTGGGCACCACCAGCCGCGCCACCGTCGCGGTACGCGAGCCGAACAGCACCATCCCCCCGAGCCGCACCGGCAACGGCTCGCCCGTGATCTGCTCCCGCATCGCCCCTTCCACGCCCGGCGGAATCGACGCGGCGACCGCGAGCGTGATGTGCGGGCGGTTCGACTCGGACCGATTGCGGGCCTGACTGGACAGTCCCACGTCCAGCAACCGCGACCATTCCTCGCGAACCGCCTGATCCAGACGGTCGTCGAGGAGCAGTTCCACCGACTGCACCATGGTGGGTAATGATTGCCGCATGACCGACGCCGTCGCAATCCCCGCCCCGCACCGTATCGGACTTCTCGAAGGAGACGGGATCGGTCACGAGATCGTCCCGGCCGCCCGCCGGGTGGTCGACGCCGCCGTCGCCGCCGTGCACGGCCCGGAGATCGACTGGGTGCCGCTGCCGCTCGGCGCCGATGCGATCGCCACCCACGGCACACCCACCCCCGAATCCACCCTCGACGCACTCGCGGGCCTGAACTCGTGGATCCTCGGACCGCACGACAGCGCCGCCTATCCCGACCCGTTCCGCGCGCAGCTCACCCCGGGCGGGCAGATCCGCAAGCGGTTCGATCTGTACGCCAACATCCGTCCCGCCCGCGCCCTGCCCGGTGTCCGCGCCGTGTCCCCGCGCATGAATCTCGTCATCGTCCGGGAGAACACCGAAGGGCTCTACGCGGACCGCAACATGGTCGTCGGCAGCGGCGAATTCATGCCCACCCCCGACGTCGCGCTCGCCGTCGGCGTCGTCACCCGGGCGGCCTGCGAACGCATCGCCCACACGGCCTTCCGGCTCGCCACCCGCCGCCGCCGCCGCGTCACGATCGTGCACAAGGCCAACGTCCTGTCCCTGACCACCGGCCTGTTCCGGGATGTCTGCCGCGAGATCGGCGCACAGTATCCGTCGGTGACGGTGGACGACGAGCACGTCGACGCCATGGCCGCCCACCTCGTCCGCCACGGTGCCGATTACGACGTCGTCGTCACCGAGAACATGTTCGGCGACATCCTCTCCGACCTCGCGGGCGAACTGTCCGGCTCGCTCGGCACCGCGGCGTCGATCAACGCATCCGACACCCAGGCCATGGCGCAGGCCGCACACGGCGCCGCCCCGGACATCGCCGGCCGCAACCGCGCCAATCCCACGGCACTGATCCTGTCCGCCGCGATGCTCCTCGACCGGCTCGGCACCGCCCACGACCTGCCGGAATTCGTCGCCGCGGCCCGCCGGATCGAGCACGCCGTCGACGCGACCGTCGAGGCGGGCGTGGCTACCGCGGATCTCGGCGGCCTCGCTTCGACCGCCGAATTCACCGAGGCCGTCGTCGCCCGCACTCGTCGCCGCTGAGCTCGTAGCTCTTGACCTCGAGTCGGCTCGAGGTCCTACCGTGGCCGCCATGACGACCGAGATCCTGCGCATCGACAAGTTCTCCGTGCCCGCGGCCGCACGGGAGACCTTCCTCGCCGCGGTCCACGAGACGCACCGCGAGCTGCGTACCCAGCCCGGGTTCCACGGCGACGACGTCGTCGAACTGTGCTCCGGCCCGAGCGAATACAACATCGTCACCGTGGTGCGCTGGGCGGACCACTCGGCACTGCAGCGGGCCCGGGCGGCCCTGCAGGAGAGCCACGCACGTCGGGGGTTCGACCCGCCCGCGTTCCGGCTCGAGCTCGGCGTCGTCGCCGACGTCGGCAACTACGTACCGGTCGCCGCCGGCGACCGGTAGGCAGGTGCGGCCGTCGACACCGAGGGCCGTCCGGGGCGGATTCCGTAATCCGGGCCCGCCGATGGATACTGTGCGGTTGTGGACGAACCAGCACCTACCGGACCGACCGGCCGCCGACGCCTCGTCGCGGGGCTGCTCGGGACGTTGCTGACGGCCGCGGTCCTGTCCGGCTGCGTCGTCAACACCGAGTCGACCGTGCCGCCCGGCGAACCGGTCGGCGCCGAACGGGTCGAGGCGATCGCCGACCAGCTGCCGGCGCCCGTCGCGGCGACCGGCGAGCTGAAGGTGGGCGTCAACGTGCCGTACGCCCCGAACGAGTTCAAGGACGACGACGGGCGCATCGTCGGTTTCGCGGTCGAACTCGTCGACGCCCTCGGCGACGTCCTCGGCGTCCGTCCGGTGTTCAGCGAATCCGACTTCGACCGCATCATCCCCGCAGTCCAGGCCGGCACGTTCGACATGGGTTCGTCGTCGTTCACCGACACCGAGGAACGCGAACAGTCCGTCGACTTCGTCACCTACTACAGCGCCGGCGTGCAATGGGCCCAGCGCGTCGGCGACGACGTCGACCCCGACAACGCCTGCGGGTTGCGGGTCGCGGTGCAGACCACCACCTACGAGGACATCGACGAGGTGCCCGCCAAGAGCGAGGCGTGCGTCGCCGCCGGCAAACCGCCGATCGACAAGGTCAAGTACGACAGCCAGGACGAGGCCACCAACGCCCTCATCCTCGGCCGGGTCGACGCCCTCTCGGCCGACTCGCCGATCACCGCGTACGCAATCGCCCGTAGCGACGGCCGGCTCGAAACCGCCGGAGCCGTGTTCGACGCCGCCCCCTACGGCTTCGTCGTCGCGAAGGGCTCGCCCCTCGGACCCGTGCTGCAGCAGGCGATGCAGCACCTCATCGACTCCGGCGTCTACGCGCGCATCGCGCAGCGGTGGGGCATGGAAGAAGGAACCATCGACACCGCGCAGATCAACGCGGCGACGAGCTGAGCGAAAGGGGTGCGATGAGCGACCGCTCGACATCCGTCACCGGACCGGAACCGCAGACCGAACCGGAAACCATCAAGGCCGTGCCGCTGCGCCGGCCCGGCCGCTGGATCGCCGGCATCGTCGTCGCCGTGCTGCTGGCGCTGTTCCTCTACGGCGCCGCCACCAACGAGGCGTACCGCTGGGACGTGTACGCGCAGTACCTGTTCGACCGCCGCATCACCGAGGCGGCCTGGAAGACCGTGCAGCTGACCGTGCTGGCGATGCTGCTCGCCGTGCTCCTCGGCGTGCTCCTCGCGGTCATGCGCCTGTCACCGAACCCGGTGCTCAAGACCGTCTCGTGGGTGTATCTGTGGATCTTCCGCGGCACCCCCGTCTACGTGCAGCTGGTGTTCTGGGGTCTGTTCCCCTCGATCTACAAGCAGCTCGACCTCGGCATCCCGTTCGTGCACCAGTTCGTGCACATCGACCTGCAGGGCATCAACGCCGCCTTCCTGTTCGCCGTGATCGGCCTCGGGCTGAACGAGGCCGCCTACATGGCCGAGATCGTGCGCGCCGGGATCGGCTCGGTCCCCGAAGGCCAGACGGAGGCCTCGGTGGCGCTCGGCATGTCGTGGTCGCAGACCATCCGCCGCACCGTCCTGCCGCAGGCGATGCGGGTGATCATTCCGCCGACGGGCAACGAGCTCATCAGCATGCTCAAGACCACCTCGCTGGTCGCGGCGGTGCCGTACAGCCTCGAGCTCTACGGCCGCGCCCGGGACATCTCCGGCGCCAACTTCCAGCCCATCCCGCTGCTGCTGGTCGCCGCCACGTGGTACCTGGCCATCACGAGCCTGCTCATGGTGGGCCAGTACTTCCTGGAACGGCACTACTCGAAGGGCCTGAGCCGCCAGCTCACCGCGCGGCAGTTGCAGGCTCTCGCCGACGCGCAGGGCAAGCCCGTCCCCGTCGAGCCCGGCGCGGCGCAGGCACCCGACATCCCCGGAGGAGAACGCCGATGACACCGATGGTCCAGGCCGACCGGGTCTACAAGAGCTACGGTGCCCTGCGGGTGCTCAACGGCATGTCGCTCGACGTGCCCGACGGCACCGTGGCATGCCTGATCGGGCCCTCCGGCTCCGGTAAGTCCACCTTCCTGCGCTGCATCAACCACCTCGAGAACATCGACGCCGGCCGCCTGCACGTCGACGGCCATTTCGTCGGCTACGCCGAACGCGGGGGCAAGCTCTACGAGCTGAGCCCGCGGGCGGCGGCCAAGCAGCGCCGCGAGATCGGCATGGTGTTCCAGCACTTCAACCTGTTTCCGCACCGCACGGCCCTCGAGAACGTCATCGAGGCGCCGATGCTGGTGAAGAAGATGCGCCGCGCCGACGCCGTCGCGCTGGGGCGGGAACTGCTCGACAAGGTCGGGCTCGCGGCCAAGGCCGACGCCTACCCGGCCCAGCTCTCCGGCGGCCAGCAGCAGCGCGTGGCCATCGCCCGCGCCCTGGCCATGGAGCCGAAGCTCATGCTCTTCGACGAGCCCACCTCCGCCCTGGACCCCGAGCTCGTCGGCGAGGTTCTCGCGGTGATGCGGGACCTCGCCGCCGGCGGGATGACGATGATGGTGGTCACCCACGAGATGGGCTTCGCCCGCGAGGTCGCCGACCAACTGGTGTTCATGGACGGCGGCGTGGTCGTCGAAGCCGGTGCTCCCAGGGAACTGCTGCGCAATCCGCAGCACGAACGAACCCAGTCGTTCCTGTCCAAGCTGCTCTAGCGGTCGGGCCTCCTCAGCGGCCGCTGTCGGGCTCTCCGCAGTGTTCGGCGATCACGGCCCGCGCTGCGCGCTCCAGCGCGACGGCCGCGTCCCAGCCGTCTCCGGACGGGAGGATCGGCGCGCCGACGACGAGGTGGATCGCTCCGCGGTGGATGATCCTGCCGTGATCGGGCCACATCATCGCGCGGGTGCCGGTGATCGCGACGGGGACCACCGGAAGACCCGCCCGTGCGGCGGTCACGAACGCACCCAGGTGGAAGGACCGGAGCCCGGGCACCGGCGACAGCGCGCCTTCGGGGAACACCACCAGGCGGCCCCCGGCGCGTGCCTCCTCGACCAGCCGATCGGCGTCGGCCACGCTCTGCTCACGTTCGGTCCGTTCGACGAACCGCGTACCGATCCGCCGCAGGAGGAAACCGATGAACGGCTTGCGCTCGAAGACCTCCCCGGCCACGAACGTGTAGCGGCCCGGCAGGATCGTCGACAACGCGATGCCGTCGAGGAAGCTGGCGTGGTTGGCGACCACTACGCAGTTCGGCAGCCGCACGAGATGCTCGGCCCCTTGCGCGGTCACCGGGGTGCGGGTCAGGCGGGCGAGACCGCGGGCGGCCCTGCGCGCGGCCGCGCGGCGCGCCGGGAGGCGGGGCAGCACCGCCATGGCGATCAGGGTCGGCAGGCCGACCGCGAGGACCATCGACCAGCACCACAGGGCGAACGCACCGGTCCGGACGAGCTGCGCCGCCCGCCGCAGGCTCGGGATCGCGCCGCGGACCGCGAAGCGGGTCAGCTGCCACCACACCGGCCGGGGACGGGCCCGCACGTCGCCCTGCTCGTAGCGTTGCCGGGTGGCGGAACGCCGGATCTTGCCGCTCGAGGTCTTGCGCACCGTTCCGGGTGGGGCGAGCACGATGTCGTCCGGCGGTGTTCCGAGCAGATCCACGGAGACCCCGACGATGCGCTCCCGGAGCCGGTCCAGGGTGGCTGTCTCGGTCTCGCGCGTCTCGGCCAGCACGACCAGGCGTTCGGTGCCGGCGGTCTGCGCGGAGGTCGCGAAGACCGCCACGCAGCCCTTCCGGAGTCCCGGGATCTCGCCCACCGCCCGCTCGAGCTCCTCCGGGTGCAGGTTGCGGCCCGCGCGGATGACGAGGTCCTTGATGCGGCCGGTGACGTAGAGTTCGCCGTCGTCGAGATAGCCGAGGTCGCCGGTGTCGAGCCAGCCGTGCCGGGACAGCGCCTTGGTCGCCTGCGGGTTGCGGAAGTACCCCGCGGTGGCCGAGGGGCCGCGGAACTCGATCCGGCCCTCGCGCCGGTCGCCGAGCACGTTCGCAGCCGAGTCGACCACCCGGATCCGGTGATCCGGGATCGGCCGGCCGCAGGCGACGAAGCGCAGCGGGTTCGGGTCCTCGTCGGTGGCGGGGGCCGCCCGGCCGGTGCGCAGGAAACGTTCGCGGGCGACCGAATCGATCACCGGTCCCCGTCCCACGGGCGGGAAGGTGAGGCCGACACATGCTTCGGCCAGCCCGTAGACCGGGGCCAGGGACTCGCGGCGGAGTCCGTTGGCGGCGAACCGCTCGCCGAACCGGATCACGGTGTCCGCGTTCACGGCTTCGGCGCCGTTGAACAGCATGCGCAGCGAGCCGAGGTCGAGCCCCTCGACGTCGGCGTCGGCGATTCGGCGCAGGCACAACTCGTAGGCGAAGTTCGGAGCCGCCGACAGGGTGCCGCGGTGGGTGTGGATCGCCCACAGCCACTGCGCCGGGCGGGCGAGGAACTCCAGCGGGGACATCACCGCCAGCGGCACCCCGAAGTACAGGCCGGACAACCAGGCGCCGATCAGGCCCATGTCGTGGTAGAGCGGCAGCCAGCTGACGAAGACGTCGGAGGTGGAGACCTCGGCTGCCTTGCCCATCGCACGGATGTTGGCGAGCAGATTCGCGTGGGTCAGGGTCACGCCCTTGGGGTCGCCGGTGCTGCCGGAGGTGTACTGCAACAGGGCGATGTCGCCGGCGCCGCGCGGTCCGCCGGTCGCCTCCCCGCAGCCGGCCAGGTCGCCCGGGGTCAGGACGTGGCGCACCGTCTCCACCTGGCCGCGCGTCAACCGGGCCAGGCGGGCGGCCTCCGGGTCGGTGACCAGCACACGGGTCCGTGCGTTGTCGAGAATGTGCACCTGCCGACGGAGGTGCTCGGCGAGCTGGGAGGGACGCGCCGGCGGATAGACCGGTACCGGGACGCCCCCGGCCAGGAGCACGCCGGTGAACGTGGTGAAGTAGTCCCGGCTGGTGGGAAGCATGAGGCCGACCGCGTCACCGGGCCGGAGATCGTGGGCGAGCAGCGCGGCGGACACCGTGGCAGCCGCGGAATGCAGCTCGCCGTAGCTGATCTCGCTCTGGTGTCCCTCGGTGAGAATGCGCAGGTGGACCCGATCCGGATGGGTGCGGGCGTGCCACGAGAGCGCCTCGGTCAGGGTCGCGGTCGCGTCCGGCGTCCGGTCGGTGCATGGGGGCGCCGCCCGTCGCGCGGGCACCGGCCGGCGGCGCTCCCGCGCGGGTGCGTGGTGCACCGCCGTCAGCAGCTGACGCGGGGTGGTCACGGTGCCGAGCACCCCATGATCCAGGCTCACCCCGAACGCATCCTCGACGCGGGAGATCAGCTCGGTGACCGCGAGACTGTCGAGCCCGAGATCACGATCGAAGACGCTGTCGAGCCGTGTGCCGGCCGCGCGATCGACCGTGTACCTCTCGGCCACCAGATCCCGGACCACCGAGAGCAGCAGGGCATCGTCCTGCCCCGGGGTCGCAGGCTCGCTCACGGTCGTCTCCCGTCTGTGGGAGGGACGGGTCGTCCTGCTGCCCAACATAGGCGGCCGCTCCGGCGACCAGAAGGGCCGAAGGCCCCCGGGTGCCGGTTCACGCGGACCCGGTGCCTGCTCGGTGCCGGGGCACCCGGAGAAGCCGGAACGGCTCGACGAGCAGAAGCACCGCCACCGCGAGGTAGAACGCCACCGCGAGCTGCGGCAGGAACGCCGCCAGGAGGGTCGATGCGGCCATGAGTACCGCCACCGACCATCGTTCCCGGGCCAGCGCCGGCAGTTCGGCCCGGCCCGCCTCGTCGGTCAGGTCGGCGTTGCGCACGGCGTAGGCGATCAGCACGTTGCTCATGAGTATCGCCAGGGCCAGGTTCAGGCCGAACGCCACCGTGGCAGGCCTTCGCGCCGCGTCGGACAGGTGGGTCGCCATCAGGCTGGTGGTGAACGGCAGGACGGTCACGAACAGCAACCGCAGCAGATTCAGGCGCAGGAAGACCCCGTCGGTCGCCCACAGCAACCGGGTGAGGTTGCTGCGGGCGACCCACACACCACCGATGAAGGCGAAGCTGACCAGGTATCCCAGGAAGGAGGGCCACTCGGCGCGCAGGTCCTCGAGCAGCCGGGCTGCGGAGTCGGGTACGTCCAGTTCGAGGACGAGCAGGGTGATCACGATCGCGAAGACGCCGTCGGAGAACGCGTCGAGCCGCGTGGTGGGCAGCAACCGGCCGCCGTGCCGCGGCGGGTCGCGGTGATCGGCGCGGGGCGCTCGCGGTGCGCCGGAGTCGTCCTCGGCGGGCGTCACCCCACGACCATGACACAGGCGGGGACCGGGCATCGGCCGGACGGGTGATCGGCCGGGCGGGCGGCCGCGGGCGGGTCAGTCCGGTTTACGGCTGCAGAAGATCGCGGTGCCGGGGAACAGTTCCCCGCGCAGCGGGCTCCACTGGCCCCACTCGCGGTCGAGCCCCTCCGGCCATTCGGGTTCGACGATGTCGCGTACCTCGAGGCCGGCCGCGACGAGTTCTCGGACCCGATCCCCGATGGTGCGGTGATGCTCGACGTAGGTGGGTACGCCGGCCTCGTCGACCTCCACGTACGGGGTGCGGTCGAAGTACGGCAGCATCGCGGTCAGTCCCCGCTCACCGGGGTCGTCCGGGAAGATCCAGCGGATCGGGTGGTTGACCGCGAACACCCAGATCCCGCCCGGGCGCAGCACCCGCGCGACCTCCCGCATGACCCGCGCCGAGTCGGCGACGAACGGTACCGCCCCGAACGCCGAGCACGCGATGTCGAAGCTCGCGTCCGGGAAGGGCAGGTCCTCCGCGCCGGCCTGCACGAGCGGTACCCGCGGCCCGCCGCGGTCCATCGCGGTCAGCCCGCGCGCGAGCATCCCCATGGAGATGTCCAGACCCACCGCCCGGGCGCCCCGGCCCGCGAGCCAGCGGGCGCACGGCGCCGACCCGCAGCCGAGCTCGAGGACGTCCTTGCCGGCGACGTCGCCGAGCAGGTGCACGTCGCCCTCGTGCAGCCCCTCCGGGCACCACACGAACTCGCCCTCCGCCGAGTCCACGCCGAGGAACTCGCCGTGGGTGCGGTGGTAGTCCGCGGCGTCGGCGTCCCACCAGGTGCGGCTCGCGCGCTCACTGTCCCGCGTGCCGAGGCGGGCCCGACCTGCGCGGGTGGCTCCCAGGACGGACTGGGCGTGGGCGTGACGGTCGTCGGACATGTCGTTCAGCGTAGAGCCGCGGGCCCGCCGCGCCCGGGCCGGGTTTGCCCAGCTAGCACCGGGACGCGTAGCCTGATGATCGCGAGTGTCCGCCCGTGGCCCGATAAGGTTCCGGCGCGGGCGCCCGCGGCGGAGTGTGCGTGGCGTTCGCGCGGCGCGCGGTCCGCTTGTCCGACCGAACTTCATCAACCGACACCAACCCGTCCGGAGCAACTCAACACATGCCCTCCACCACCGTCACCTCGCCGCAGGTAGCCGTCAACGACATCGGCTCCGCCGAGGATTTCCTCGCCGCCATCGACGCCACGATCAAGTACTTCAACGATGGCGACATCGTGGAAGGCACCATCGTCAAGGTTGATCGCGACGAGGTGCTGCTCGACATCGGTTACAAGACCGAAGGCGTCATCCCGTCCCGCGAGCTCTCCATCAAGCACGACGTCGACCCCAACGAGGTCGTCTCCGTCGGCGACGAGGTCGAGGCCCTGGTTCTCACCAAGGAGGACAAGGAAGGCCGCCTGATCCTGTCGAAGAAGCGTGCGCAGTACGAGCGCGCGTGGGGCACGATCGAGGAGCTCAAGGAGAAGGACGAGGCCGTCAAGGGCACCGTCATCGAGGTCGTCAAGGGCGGCCTGATCCTCGACATCGGCCTGCGTGGCTTCCTGCCCGCGTCGCTCGTCGAGATGCGCCGCGTCCGCGATCTGCAGCCGTACGTCGGCAAGGAGATCGAGGCCAAGATCATCGAGCTCGACAAGAACCGCAACAACGTGGTCCTGTCGCGTCGCGCCTGGCTCGAGCAGACCCAGTCCGAGGTCCGCAGCGAGTTCCTGCACCAGCTCCAGAAGGGCCAGGTCCGCAAGGGCGTCGTGTCCTCCATCGTCAACTTCGGCGCGTTTGTCGATCTGGGCGGGGTCGACGGTCTGGTGCACGTCTCCGAGCTGTCCTGGAAGCACATCGACCACCCGTCCGAGGTCGTCGAGGTCGGCAACGAGGTCACGGTCGAGGTTCTCGACGTCGATCTCGACCGGGAGCGCGTGTCGCTCTCGCTCAAGGCCACCCAGGAAGACCCGTGGCGTCAGTTCGCCCGGACCCACGCGATCGGTCAGATCGTCCCGGGCAAGGTCACCAAGCTCGTTCCGTTCGGCGCGTTCGTCCGCGTCGAGGAGGGCATCGAGGGCCTGGTGCACATCTCCGAGCTGGCCGAGCGCCACGTGGAGGTTCCGGACCAGGTTGTGGCCGTGGGCGACGACGCGATGGTCAAGGTCATCGACATCGACCTGGAGCGTCGCCGCATCTCGCTGTCGCTGAAGCAGGCGAACGAGGACTACAACGCCGAGTTCGACCCGTCGAAGTACGGCATGGCCGACAGCTACGACGAGCAGGGCAACTACATCTTCCCCGAGGGCTTCGACCCCGAGACCAACGAATGGCTCGAGGGCTTCGAGAAGCAGCGTGAGGAGTGGGAGTCCCGCTACGCGGAGGCCGAGCGTCGCCACAAGATGCACACCGCGCAGATCGAGAAGATGGCTGCCGACGAGGCCGCCGAGGCTGCCGCGGGTGTCTCCGGCACCAACTACTCGTCGGAGACGGGTGCCGAGACCGGCACCGCCGAGTCGACCGGTGGTTCGCTGGCCAGCGACGCGCAGCTCGCCGCGCTGCGCGAGAAGCTGTCCGGCAACGCCTGACACGTTCGAGCGAGGGGCCCCGTACCTGCCGGTGCGGGGCCCCTCGCGTTCTCCGCGCCGGCAGACAGCCTGCACCGGACGCTGGTCCCCCCGGAAAAGGCCGCGGCCCCGCTCCTCGAGGAGCGGGGCCGCGGCCTTCGGCGTCGCGCCGACCGGATGCCGGAGGTGCTCAGCTCACCGCCGGGGTGCTGGCCCACTGGGCCGGCAGTTCGGCGGCGCGCTTGCGGATCGCCGCCTGGCTGTGGCGGGCGTTGCTGAGCAGCATGGTGAACCAGTTACGCCGGTGCTCGGCGAGCGCGGCGGCGACCTCGGGGATGAGGATGCAGTGAACACCGTTCTCCATGCCGAGGCGATGCCGACCGGGCAACTGAGGGGAGGATCGCATGCGGTGCCTTTTCGAGTGGGGCGGGTAATGACGATGGTCGGACGCTCGGTCCGACGATATCCGACGCGCCGATGATTCTGGGGCAGGCGAGGCGGGTGAGATGGGCGTGTTGCCGACGAAATCCCAGGTCGCGACCAGTCCGTGACCCCGTTGTGACTGCAGTGTGACGACCGGCCGGTGTCCGGCACCCGGATCGGTGATGCGACACTGTTCGACGTGCTGAGACTCGGACTGACCGGAGGCATCGGAGCGGGCAAATCCACCGTCTCCCACGAACTCGTCGCGCTGGGGGCGGTGCTCGTCGACGCGGACACCATCGCCCGCGAAGTCGTCGCGCCGGGCACCGAGGGCCTGGCCGAACTCGCCGCGGCCTTCGGTGACGACATCCTGCTGCCGGACGGATCCCTGAACCGACCGGCGTTGGCCGCCAAGGCCTTTGCCAGCGACGAGGCGCGGGCGGTGCTCAACGCGATCACCCATCCCCGGGTGGGGGCGCGCACCGCCGAACTGGTCGCCGCCGCACCCGCCGACGCCATCGTCGTCCAGGACATCCCGCTCCTCGTCGAGGGCGGCATGGCGCCCGCGTTCCACCTCGTCGCCGTGGTGCACACCGACGCCGGCGAGCGCCTGCGCCGCCTGGTCGAACTGCGCGCGATGCCCGAGGGCGACGCGCGTGCCCGCATTGCCGCCCAGGCCACCGACGAACAGCGCCGCGCAGCCGCAGACGTCTGGCTGGACAACAACGGCGACCGGGACGCCCTCGCGGCGGCCGTGCGCGCCCTGTGGACCGAGCGGCTCGTGCCGTTCGAGGCGAACCTGCGCAGCCGCACCCCCATGCAGCCGGCGCCGGTGCTCGTCGATCCGAATCCGGACTGGCACCGGCAGGCGCAGCGGCTGATCGGTCGGCTCGCGCTCGCCGCCGGGGGCGGCGCCCTGCGGATCGACCACATCGGCTCGACCGCCGTGCCCGGGCTGGCCGCCGTCGACGTGCTCGACCTCCAGATCACCGTGCCGGACCTCGCCGCGGCGGAGGCGCTCGAGGACGCACTCGCTGGCGCCGGATTCCCCCGCATCGCCCACGTCGACCACGACGACCCGCGGCCGTCGTACGGTGCCGGCGGCGAGACCGATCCGGCCGTGTGGGGCGCGCGCCTGCACGGCAGTGCCGACCCCGGTCGGCCCGCGTACGTGCACCTGCGGGTGCAGGGCTGGCCCGGCCAGCAGTTCGCGCTGCTGCTGCGGGACTGGTTGCGCGCGAACTCCGAGGCCGTCGCCGAGTTCGCCGAGATCAAGCAGGCCGCGGCCCGTGACGCGGCCGCCCGGCACGACCCGGCCGAGGCCGCCGCCGTCTACGCCGGGGAGAAGGCCCCCTGGTTCGACGGCGCCTACACGCGTGCCTGGGAGTGGGCCGAGAAGACCGGCTGGTCGGCCTGACGCCCGAACCGAGGCGGGACCCGCTCAGCGCCAGCTGACCGGCATGGCCAGCGCGGCCAGCCAGGCATCGAGGTCGTGGCCGTGCGTGGCGATGCCGTCCACCGCCCGCAACGCCCGCTGCACCGCGCGCTCGGCGGTCCCCGGATCCAGCAGTCCCGCCGCCGCGGCGGCGAGCAGTTCGTCGACGTCCTCGACGGCGGTGTCGCGGCCGGTGCGCACCACGAGATCGAGGTAGTGGTCGCGCGAGTGCCACACGTTCCCCTCGCACCAGAACTCGCCGACGTCGACGTACCGGTCCTGGTCGCGTTCGAAACCGGGCCGGAAGTGGAAGATCGACGCGCGCAGGCCGAGGTCCGGCAGCAGCCACGACTCGAGATACCCGAACTGCGGGTGGTCGGCGGGCCGCGCCATGTACAGGCCCCACCGCTCGACCCGGTACACCTCCACCTCCCGCACGATGCCCTTCGGGTCGACGTTCGTGTGCGCGGCCACATCGAAGGTCTCGACCTTGACGTGGTGAAGTTTCGCCTCGGACATGGGCTGAACGTTACTGCGGTCCGGGCCGGCGAACCCGCCGGTGCCGGACCTACCGGCCCGCCGGCCCGGCCGGCACCACCGTCGTCGTCTCGTGCCCGTTGTCCTGCACGAGCGCGGAGGCGGGCAGCCGCCACAGCGCGCCGGCCTGGACGTAGTCGCCGGCCGACCCCGCGAAGTTCACCACCGTGACGACAAAGACGGTGAGGACGAAGTCGGCGGGCACGGCGAACAGCAAGGCCACCAGGACCGCGCCCCACAGCGCCACGGGGGCGAGGGTGACGGTCACGGCCGCGTTCCGCGTGAGCCAGGCGTCGCTGCCCGTCGTCAGGAAGGGGAACCGCACCGCGTACGTCGGGCGCACGCCGGAGAGGATCCGGGAGACCAGGCCGTGGGTCAGTTCGTGCACCGCCAGGTAGCCGAGGCACGCCACAACGGTGACGACGACCGTGGGCGCCGTGCCCCACCCGCTCCGCAGCGGCAGGCCCAGGACCACTGCCGCGCCGAGGAGCACGGCGACGGTGAGGACGAGGACGGTCCGGACGGCCGCGGCCGCCCGCGTGTCGTTCTTCAGGTCCAGCCGGGTGTGGACCCGATAGTCCGGTGGGGGCGCCACCGCGGGCTTCGGGTCGTTGCGAGCGTTCACGTGTACCCCCTGGATTTCGCGGTCTCCCGGGCGGACGGTCCGACGAGAGCCGACGGTGGACGGGCGGGCCGGTCCGACCGATCATGCCCGGCGGACGACTCCGTGTCCCGGCGGACGACTCCGTGTCCCGGCGGATGACTCCGTGTCCCGGCGGCCAGGCACCGGGTCCCTGCCGCCGCCGATCGGCATTGTCGGTGCCGCCGCCTACCCTGGTTCCCATGGCGTTCGCAAGCGAGCATCCCGTTGTCGCCCACTCCGAGTTCCGCCCCGTGGGGGAGATCGAACGGGCCGAGGGCCGGTTCGAGGTGGTCAGCGACCACAAGCCTGCCGGGGATCAGCCGGCCGCGATCGACGAACTCGAGCGCCGCCTGCAGGCGGGGGAGAAGGACGTGGTGCTGCTCGGCGCCACGGGCACCGGCAAGTCGGCCACCACCGCGTGGCTGATCGAGCGGGTCCAACGCCCCACCCTGGTGATGGCGCCGAACAAGACCCTCGCCGCGCAGCTCGCCAACGAGCTGCGGGAGATGTTGCCGCACAACGCCGTCGAGTACTTCGTGTCGTACTACGACTACTACCAGCCCGAGGCGTACATCGCGCAGACCGACACGTACATCGAGAAGGACTCCTCGATCAACGACGACGTGGAACGGCTGCGGCACTCGGCCACCTCCGCGCTGCTCTCCCGTCGCGACGTCGTGGTGGTCGCGTCCGTGTCGTGCATCTACGGCCTGGGCACGCCGCAGTCCTACCTGGACCGTTCCATCGCGCTCGAGGTCGGGGTGGAGGTGCCCCGCGACGCCCTGCTGCGCCTGCTGGTGGACGTGCAGTACACCCGCAACGACATGGCGTTCACGCGCGGCTCGTTCCGGGTCAAGGGCGACACCGTCGACATCATCCCCGCGTACGAGGAACTCGCCGTGCGCATCGAGTTCTTCGGCGACGAGATCGACGCGCTCTACTACCTGCACCCTCTGACGGGGGACGTGGTGCGCAAGGTGGACGCGCTGCGGATCTTCCCCGCCACCCACTACGTCGCCGGGCCGGAGCGGATGGAACGGGCCGTGACCGATATCGAGGCCGAACTCGAGGACCGTCTCGCGGACCTCGAGAACCGCGGCAAGCTGCTCGAGGCGCAGCGCCTGCGCATGCGCACCCAGTACGACCTCGAGATGATCCGCCAGGTCGGGTTCTGCTCCGGCATCGAGAACTACTCGAGGCACATCGACGGCCGTCCCGCCGGTTCCGCGCCGGCCACCCTGATCGACTACTTCCCGGAGGACTTCCTGCTGGTCATCGACGAGTCCCACGTCACCGTCCCGCAGATCGGCGCCATGTACGAGGGGGACATGTCGCGCAAGCGCAACCTCGTCGAATTCGGGTTCCGGCTGCCCTCGGCCGTCGACAACCGCCCGTTGACCTGGGAGGAGTTCGCCGCCCGCATCGGCCAGACCGTGTACCTGTCGGCCACCCCCGGCCCGTACGAGCTCGGGCAGGCCGGCGGCGAGTTCGTCGAACAGGTCATCCGGCCGACCGGACTGGTGGACCCGAAGGTCGTCGTCAAGCCCACCAAGGGCCAGATCGACGACCTGGTACACGAGATCCGCGAGCGCGCCGACCGGGACGAGAGGGTGCTCGTCACCACCCTCACCAAGAAGATGTCCGAGGATCTCACCGACTACCTGCTCGAGCTCGGCATCCGGGTGCGCTACCTGCACTCGGACATCGACACCCTCCGGCGCGTCGAGCTGCTCCGGCAGCTGCGGCTCGGCGAGTACGACGTCCTCGTCGGCATCAACCTCCTCCGCGAGGGCCTCGACCTACCCGAGGTCTCGCTCGTGGCGATCCTCGACGCCGACAAGGAGGGGTTCCTGCGCTCGACCACCAGCCTCATCCAGACCATCGGCCGGGCCGCCCGCAACGTCTCCGGCGAGGTCCACATGTACGCCGACAAGGTCACCGACTCGATGGCGCGTGCCATCGAGGAGACCGAGCGGCGCCGCGAGAAGCAGATCGCGTACAACCGCGAGCACGGCATCGACCCGCAGCCGCTGCGCAAGAAGATCGCCGACATCCTCGACCAGGTCTACGAGGAGGCCGACGACACCGTGGAGGTCGGGGGCTCGGGCCGCAACGCCTCCCGCGGCCGCCGCGCCCAGGGGGAATCCGGTCGCGCCGTGAGCGCCGGCGTCTACGAGGGCCGCGACGTGAAATCCATGCCCCGGGCCGAACTCGCGGACCTCGTGCAGGAACTGACCGACCAGATGATGAACGCGGCTCGCGAGCTGCAGTTCGAACTGGCCGGGCGGTTGCGCGACGAGATCGCCGACCTGAAGAAGGAACTGCGCGGGATGGACGCCGCCGGCCTCGCGTAGCGTCTGCGGCATGGACCCACAGTCTGCCGGCCGCATCGCCCGTGCCCTCGAACTGATCCACTCCGTCGGGTACTTCGCCCCCGAAGTCGACGCCGCGCTCGGCGACACCGGCCTCGAGGCCGGCCGGATGCGGTACTTCGCGGCGCGTTCCGCCGCGCTCGGCGCGGTCGGGGCGGGCGTCGTGACCGCCACCTTCTACAACTTCAGTCCCCGTCTCGTCGCGTCCGCGATCCCGCACGCCTGGCGCCTCGCCACCCCGGAGGCCGTCGTGGCCGCCCGGCTGCGCGGCATCGACGAGTCGCTGGCCCGAATCCTCGGGCCCGAGGTGCTGGACTCGCCGGAGATGCGCGAGGCGGCGGACCTCGCCGCGAGCGCCGCCCGGGCCGTCCCGGGACCGGAGGGCCGGCCGCTGTACGCGGGGCACGCCGACCTGCCGTGGCCGGACGCCCCGCACCTGATCCTGTGGCACGCGCTGACCCTGCTGCGCGAATACCGGGGCGACGGGCACGTCGCGGCGTTGCAGACCGCCGGCCTGACCGGGATCGAGGCCCTCGTCACCCACACCGCCGCGGGGATCGGGTTCAGCGAGGACTTCGCCCGCGCGCGCCGCGGCTGGAGCAAGGAGGAGTGGGCCGACGCGGAGACGGCGCTGCGCTCGCGCGGACTGCTCGACCGCTCCGGTGCGCTCACGGACGAGGGCTTCGAGGTCCGCGAACTCGTCGAGGACCTGACCGACGACCTCGCGGCGGTGCCGTGGGCGGCGCTGGGCGAAGACAAGGCCGACCGGCTGACGGAGCTCGCGCTGCCGTGGCGGGACGCCATCGTGGAATCCGGCGTGTTCCCCGCGCAGATGTTCGGTCCGCGTTACGGTGACGCACGGTAACGTCAACGGTCGTCAGTGGCGTCGAGCGCACGGCGGCGGGCCCTGTGGGATCCACCCCAAAGGCCGTCAACCCCGTCCGGTCGGCCGCTACTGTCGACGCAGCAGTCGGAAGGGGGACGCAACGACGGTCGCCCGCCGGCGAAACCCGACCAATTTCATGGAGGAATGCATGAGCGCCTACCGGACCGTAGTCGTCGGAACCGACGGTTCCGAGTCGTCGTACCGCGCCGTCGAGAAGGCAGCAGCTCTCGCCGGTGACGCCGAGGCCCGCCTCGTCATCGCGTGCGCCTACTACCCGGTGGATCCGAAGGACAGCGCCCGCGCCGCCGACGTGCTCGGTGAGGACGCCTACCAGGTGACCGGATCGGCGCCCACCTACGACATCCTGCGCACCGCCCGGGAGAAGGCCCACGCAGCCGGCGCCAAGAACGTCCTCGAACGGGCCGTCGTCGGGGCTCCCGTCGACTCGCTCCTCGAACTGGTCGACGAGGTGGAGGCGGACCTGCTCGTCGTGGGCAACCGGGGCCTGAACACCCTCACCGGCCGGTTGCTCGGCTCCGTACCCTCGGATCTGGCCCGCAAGTCGACCTCGGACGTGCTCATCGTGCACACCGTCCGCTGACGCGTCGATCAGCAGTAGGTCTCGCGGGCGGCACCCACGTAGAACCGGGCGGCGTCGTCGCCCTGCAACGCCGCCCGCGAGACGGACGCCGCGAAGGCCGCGACGGACCGGACCGAGCCGAGGATCTGTTCTTCCGGCAGGCCGGCGGCCAGCTGGGCACACGTCCCCCGGACCAGTGCCACCAGCGTCTCGTCGGGTACCCCGGCGGCCAGCCCGGCCTCGGCCAGGGCCTGCTTGAACCGCAGGGCCGGCCCGTCCAGCGCCTCCGCCTCGACCGGTGCGGCCGCCATCGGGACCGTGACCGGGATGGCGGCCGCGGAGTCCTCCGAGGCCGCGGTCCCCGCACAACCCGCGGTGGTGGCGAGGACCCCGAACCCTGCCAGGATGCGCGCCCAGCGCCCCCGAGGCCACACCGCTCTCACCGCCCCGCCTCCCGCTCCGACCGGTCGCACGTTCGTCCGCAACATACCGCCCGGCCGAACGGCGCAGGCGGTGAAACGGCACATCGGTGACCTGTCACAGCCGGGCCGGCGCCACCAGCGCCGCCAGTGCCTCGGGCAGTTCCCCGGTGTGCAGCACCCCGAGCCGTTGGGTGGCGCGGGTGAGCGCCACGTACAGGTCGTTGAGCCCGCGAGGCGACTCCGCCACGATGGCGGTCGGCTCCACCAGCAGCACCGAATCGAATTCCAGTCCCTTGACGTCCTTCACGGTGGACACCCGAACCGAGTCCGACCGCAGATGCGCCCACTGCGCCGCGAGATCGTGCGGCACGATCACCGCCGTGAGGCCCGGGCCGTCCTCGGCCGCGAGGGCGCCGTGCACGGCTTCGAGAAGGCCGTCCGCGTCGACGTTCCGGACCCACGGTGTGAACCCGGACTCGCGCACCGAGCGGGGCGGCACCTGGTGCGGATCGATCTCGGCGAGGACCGCATGTGCGATCTCCATGATCTCCGCGGGCGTGCGGTAGTTGACGGTCAGCTCGGCCTTCTTCCACCGGTTGGCCACGTACGGCTCCAGGATCCGCTGCCAGGACGAGCTGCCGGCCGGATCGCCGGTCTGCGCGGTGTCGCCGACCAGGGTCATCCAACGGTTCGGGATGCGCCGCATCAGCATCCGCCAGGCCATCTCGGACAGCTCCTGCGCCTCGTCGACGATCACGTGCCCGTACGTCCAGGTCCGGTCCCCGGCGGCCCGTTCGGCCGTGGTCTCGTGGCTCGAGCGGCTCTGTCGCTGCGCGAGCTGGTCGGCGTCGATCAGGTCGTACGCCATCAGGATCTCCGGATCCAGCTCGTCCTCGAGATCCTGCGGGGCCGACCCCGTCAGGATGTCCAGGGCGCCCTGCGCGTCGGCGATCTGCTTGCGCCACTGCCGCGCGACGCGCTCCCGCTCGGCCGCGTCGTCGACGCCGAGCAACTCGGCGAGTTCGTCGAGCAGTGGCGCGTCCGCGGCGCTGAACACCCGCGTCGCCGAGGGGCGCAGCAGCAGTGCGCGCTGGTCCTCGTCGAGTTCCGGCGCCGCCGACGCGAGCCGCTGCCGGGACGCGAACAGCTCCGCGAGCACCTGCTGCGGGCTCAGCTGCGGCCACAGCGAGTCGATCGCCGCCGTGATGTCGCGGTCCGCCCGCATCTCGGCCCGGATGTCGTCGATGTCGTCCCGGCTCAACAGGTTTCCGCCGTCGACCAGATTCGCACCGATGATCGACGCGAGCTGGTCGGCGAGCGCGTCCACCACCGCGGAGACGAAGATCGGGCGAGCCAGGTTGTGCGGCCGGCGCGACGACCGGGCCCGGCCCCGCGCCCGCGTGACCGTCTTGCGGTCGAGGGTCAGCCGGTAGGTGTCGAAGACCAGGGGGATCGGCGTCGTCGGGATCTCCTGACGGTCCCGCACCGCCTTCTTCAGCACCTCGATCATGCCGAGGGAGCCCTTGATGGCGCCTGCCTCGAGGGAGTCCTCGACGCTCGCGCGCACCCCGGGGTACAGGTCACCGATCGTGGACAGCAACACGCCGGTCTCGCCGAGGGACGGCAGCACCTGCCCGATGTAGTCCAGGAACGTCGAGTTCGGTCCGACGATGAGCACACCGCTCTTCGCGAGCTGCCGACGGTACGTGTACAGCAGGAACGCCGCCCGGTGCAGGGCCACCGCGGTCTTCCCGGTGCCCGGGCCGCCCTGGACGACGAGCACGCTCTTGTGCTCGGATCGGATGATCGCGTCCTGCTCGGCCTGGATCGTCGCGACGATGTCGTGCATCTGCCCGGTCCGCGCGGCGTTCAGCGCGGCCAGCAGCGCCGTCTCGCCGGCGACACCCCCCGCCGAGACGGTGGCGTCGTGCGCCTGGGCCGCGTCGAGATCGAGGTACTCGTCGTTGAGCGCGGTGATCGCGCGGCTGCGCGACCGGATGTGCCGGCGCCGCGTCACGCCCTCCGGCGCCGCCGGCGTCGCCAGATAGAACGGCCGGGCCAACGGCGCCCGCCAGTCCAGCAGCAGCGGCTCGTAGTCGTTCGCCTCGTCGAGGATGCCGATGCGGCCGATGTACCGCACCTCGGTCCCGTCGCCGTCCTCGCCGTCGCGCACGTCGATCCGGCCGAAGCACAGCCCGTGCTCGGCCGCGTCGTATTTCGCGATGTCCTCGGTGTACAGCTGCGTGAAGGACTCCCGCTCGCTGCGGGCCTGCGGAGTGCCGCCGGTGTCGAGCAGCACCCGGCTCAGCCGGGTCTTGGCGTAGGCCCGCATGGAGTCGAGGTGGCCGTACAGCATCGACAGGTAGACCTGCTCACGCTCATGGTCGGGGTGGGACAGGCCATCGGCCGGCAAGGGGTCTCCTCGGGGTCGGACGGGCGGCGGGTGCGTCGCCACGAAGTGCCCAAGAAGTCTAGTGGCGGTCCCGCACCGGCGCAGAATCGCCGGGTGCGGGACCGTGCTGTCAGCGCTGCAACTGCAGGCGGGCGCGGGTGAGGGCCTCCTCGGCGCGGTGACGGGCCTGCTGCGCCAGCAACAGGGAACGCTCCTCCGCCGTCAGCGCCCGCTCGCGGGCGACCTTCGCCAGCTCCGGGCCGCGCTCACGGGCCGTGCCCCACAGCAGCGAACTCCGTTCCCGGGCGACCTCGGCGAGTTCGGGTCCGCGTTCGCGGGCGACGTCGAGCAGTTCGGTGCCGCGTTCGCGGGCGACGTCGGCGAGTTCGGTGCCGCGTTCGCGGGCGACGTCGGCGAGTTCGGGTCCGCGTTCGCGGGCGACGTCGAGCAGTTCGGTGCCGCGTTCGCGGGCGACGTCGGCGAGTTCGGGGCCGCGTTCGCGGGCGACGTCGAGCAGGTGCGTGCCGCGCTCGCGGGCGACCTCGGCGAGCTCGGGTCCGCGCTCGCGGGCAACGCCCAGCAGGTGGCTTCCACGCTCACGGGCGGTGCCGGCCACCTCCGCTGCCTCCTCCGACAGGACCCGGACCCGCTCGGCCACCTTGTGCAGGCTCTCGGTGACCGCTTCGCCCGCGCCGTCGTCCTGATGAGGCAGGACACCGGCGACGGCCTCCTGGGCGCGCCGTGCGGCCCGCCGTCCGCGCCACCCCAGCGACGGCTTGCCTTCGGTGTCCACCGCGGTGATGATCAGCCCGCCGAGCAGGCTGACGTTCTTGAGGAACTGGGTGCGCTGGATGGCCCGGGCCTCCGCATCCTCGACGTTCCAGAAGTCGTGACCCGCCACCGTCGTGGGCACGAGCGTGGTGGCCAGGGCAAGAGCCGCCAGCCGCGGTGCCTTCCCGACCGCGAGCAGCGCACCCGCCCCGATCTGCACGGCGGCGTTGATCCGCACGAGTGTCTCCGGATCGTTCGTGAGCTTCTCGCTCACCGAGTCCGGGAGCTTCTGCGTCACCGTGTCGGGCAGCATGCCCACCGCCCGGTCGAGTCCCGGCTGCGCTGCCGCCGCCTTGGTGGACGAGTCTCTCAGCGCGTCGATGCCCCCGGCGACGAAGACCGACGCGAGCATGGGGCGGGCAATTCTGCGGACAATCATGTGCTTCCTCCCGTGATCGGTGGCGGTTCCACCTTTGCACGCATACCCCGCCGCCCGGCGCGATATGCGCGTTCGACCCGGATCACGCTCCGGACGCCGCGCAACGATTGCGCGCCGAGGTGGCACGATGTGCGGCGTGAACGATGGGGGAGAAGCGGCAGGGGTCGGCGACATCGGTGGGGCCGGGGTGCGCGTGGTGCGCACGACGACATCGGTCCGGGTCGAGGCCACGATACCGGTGTCGGCCGCGGCGCTGTTCGGGGTGATGCGGGACCCGCTGCGGCACAGCGAGATCGACGGCTCGGGTACGGTGCAGGTGCCCGCGGGGCAGCCCCCGATCACCGCCGTCGGCCAGCGCTTCTCCGCGCAGGTGCACTTGCCCGGGCGCAGCGCGTATCCGGTGGTCAACCACGTGGTGGCGTTCGAACCCGACCGGCTGCTGGCGTGGCTGCCGGCCAACCCGGACACGCCGCCGCTCGGCATCCGGTGGGAGTGGTCCTTCACCGGGACGACCGGGGGCGCTGCGGTGAGCCAGACGTGCGACTGGTCCGCGGTGACCGACACCGCGTACCTGCGTCGCGTGCGGCTTCCGCGGGTCTCGCCCGCGCAGATGTCCGCGAGCCTCGCCCGGCTCGGGCGTGCGGCGCGTTCCTGAACCGCGCCGGGTGCCGACGGTGTCGGTGTCCGGTGTGTCGCATGTCACGCACACCCTACCTCTTTGATTGCTAAACTACGCAAGTAACGGCATCGCCCGCCGGCGGTGGCTCGGACGACGGGAACGGTGATGGTCGCGCAGGCGCGTCAGCCCCTCTATCGGATGAAGGCCGACTTCTTCAAGACGCTCGGACATCCGGCGCGCATCCGCGTCCTCGAGCTGCTCAGCGAGCGCGAGCATGCCGTCTCCGAGATGTTGCCCGAGGTGGGGATCGAACCCGCCAATCTCTCCCAGCAACTGGCGATCCTCCGGCGCGCAGGCCTGGTCACCGCGCGCCGGGAGGGGCTGTCGGTGACGTACGCGCTGACGTCGCCGCGGGTCGCGGAACTGCTGGGCGTCGCCCGCGCCATCCTCACGGGGGTGGTCGCCGGACAGGCGGAGCTGCTCGAGGACGACGTAGCCGAACCGGCGGGCCGAGCGCGCCGCTGAGCCGGTCGCGCACCGGGGCGCTTCGCGCGCATTGATTGCAGACTTTATTAAGTGCTTATTTATTGTTTGTGGTGGAGGCACGATGTCGATGTCGACAGAGCAGCAGGATGCGGTGACCGGGCGCACCGAGGAAGAGGCGGCGGGAGCCGGCACCGTCGTGGCTCGCGCCGCGCGGTCGGTCGCCGCGCTGATGCCGCGCTGGGTCGAGTGGAAACCGGCCCTGCGCTCGCCCCGCGCCGATCTGACCGCCGGACTCGTCGTCGCCCTCGTCGCGTTGCCCCTCGCGCTCGGCTTCGGCATCAGCTCCGGTCTCGGGGCCGCGGCGGGCCTCGCGACCGCCGTCGTCGCGGGAGCGGTCGCCGCCGTGTTCGGCGGCTCCCGCTTCCAGGTGTCGGGCCCGACCGGCGCGATGACCGTCGTCCTGGTGCCGATCTTCCATGAGCACGGCGCCTCCGGCGTCCTCGCGGTGGGACTCGTCGCCGGCGTCGTTCTCGTCGTCCTCGCCTTCGCCGGCATCGGCCGGGCGGTGCGGTTCATGCCCGCCCCGGTGATCGAGGGCTTCACCGCCGGGATCGCCGTGGTCATCGCCCTGCAGCAGGTTCCGGCCGCGCTCGGCATCGCCCACGCCGAGGGGGAGAAGGTGTGGCAGAGCGCGTTCGACGCCGCCCGGCAGTTCGTCGACCAGCCGTCCCTTCTGCCCACGGTCGTGGCGGTGCTTGTCGCGGCGGCCATCCTGATCGGCGGCCGGTACCTGCCGAAGCTGCCGTTCTCGCTCGTCGCGGTGGTGGTGGCCACCGTCGTCGCACAGCTGTTCCATCTGGACGTCACGCGGATCGGGTCCATCCCGTCCGGCTTCAGCGCCCCCAGCCTCGGATTCCTCGACCTGGGTGAGCTGACGTCGCTTCTCGCGCCGGCGCTCGCGGTGGCCGCGCTCGCGGCCCTCGAATCGCTGCTGTCCGCGACCGCCGCGGATTCGATGAGCGTCGGCACCCGGCACGACCCGGACCGGGAGTTGTTCGGGCAGGGCCTGGCCAACATCGCCGCCCCCCTGTTCGGCGGCGTTCCGGCCACGGGCGCGATCGCCCGGACGGCCGTCAACGTCCGCTCGGGGGCGCGGTCCCGGCTGTCCGCCCTCACCCACGCCGTCATCCTCGCCGGGATCGTCTACCTCGCCTCGCCGCTCGTCGCCCAGATCCCCCTTGCCGCGCTCGCCGGCGTTCTGCTCGCCACCACGGTGCGCATGGTCGAGACCGCCTCGATCGTCGCGATCACGCGGGCGAGCCGCGCGGATGCGATCGTCATGACGGTGACGTTCCTGGTCACCGTCGCCCTCGACCTCGTGACGGCGGTCGCGATCGGTGTCGGGTTCGCTGCGGTGCTCGCGCTGCGGGCGGTCGCGAAGTCCGCCCGGATCGAGCAGGTTCCCCTCGACGAGGAAGGGGATCACGCCGCCGAGGAACACGAGCTGTTGCGTGAGCACATCGTCGCGTACCGGATCGACGGCGCTCTGTTCTTCGCCGCGGCCCACCGATTCCTGCTCGAGCTCGCCGACGTCACGGACGTCAAGGTCGTGATCCTGCGCATGTCCCGGGTGACGGCCATCGACGCCACCGGCGCCCTCGTCCTCAAGGACGCCATCACCAAGCTCGAGCACCGGCACATCACGGTCCTGATCTCCGGGGCCAAACCGGAGCACCTGCGGCCGCTGTCCGCGCTGGGTGTCTTCACCACCAAGGACAGCGAGGAGCGGCACGTCTTCGCGACCACGCCCCGAGCGATCGCGTACGCCCGCATGCTGGTGCTGCCGGAACACCGGTACGCCCAGGCCACCGCCGGTTCCGAGGGGAAGGGGCCGGGAGATTCCGAAGCTCTTCCGGGCGAGTAGAATCGGCGGTGTGACCGGCCCTCGTGGCAGCCTGGCTCTCCTCACCCGGTAACGCCAGGTGAGCACGGGGACCGGTCGCCTGCCGTCGGCGGGACCGGCGGGGCGCAGGCGGCCGCGAGCCGTGCGTGCCGCGGCTCGCCTCCCGGGCCCCTCCGTTCCGGCCAGTAGCATCTGCTCCGTGACCGACTCGACCGCGAGTACCAGCCGTCCTGCCGCCCTGCGCGTTCTCGTCTACAGCGACGACGCCGACACGCGCGAGCAGGTCACCCGGGCGCTGGGCCGGCGACCCGATCCCGAACTCCCCGAACTCGACTTCGTCGAGGTGGCGACCGAGCCGATGGTGATCCGCCGCATGGACGCCGGTGGTATCGACCTCGCGATCCTGGACGGCGAGGCGGCCCCCGCCGGTGGGATGGGGATCGCCAAGCAACTCAAGGACGAACTCGAACAGTGCCCGCCCGTCGTCGTGCTGACCGGCCGGGCGGACGACGCGTGGCTGGCCGACTGGTCCCGCGCCGAGGCCGCGGTGCCGCGGCCTCTCGACCCGTTCCGCCTCGCGGAGACGGTCGTCGCGCTGCTGCGCGGCCGCAGCACCACCTGAGGGCGGCGCGAAGCGGGCGCCGGCATCGGCCCACGGTCCGGGCGATCTGCCGGTCCCGGCGTCCCGGCACCCCCGCAAGGGTCGGGCGAAACGGAGAAATCACGCCGCGTCGTATCCGCCTCGGCGGGACACCGCGCCGGTAGGCTGAGCCGTACATCACAATGATGCGGTTGAAGTGACTCACGGCACTGTCTCCGTATCGTGATCGTTCGGCCCCAGCGGCCGGTGGAGGTCGGCAAGGGCAACGGGGTCGGCGCGGGTGGCCGGCTCGCACGGAGAGGAGCCAGGCGCCATGAACGTCTACATCCCGATCCTCGTGCTCGGAGGGATCGCGGTCGCCTTCGCGGTGTTCTCGGTCGTCGTGTCCTCGGTGATCGGCCCGAGCCGCTACAACCGAGCCAAGCTCGAAGCCTACGAGTGCGGGATCGACCCGACGCCGCAGCCGCCGGGCGGCGGCAGGTTCCCGGTGAAGTACTACCTGACGGCCATGCTGTTCATCATCTTCGACATCGAGATCGTGTTCCTCTATCCGTGGGCCGTGCACCTCGATGCCCTGGGGGTCTTCGGGCTGGCCGCGATGGCGCTGTTCGTGTTCAACGTCGCCGTCGCCTACGTCTACGAGTGGCGGCGGGGTGGTCTCGGCTGGGAATGACCGCGACAGGGAATGGGATTGTGCCGTAATGGATTCGAACACCGACCGAAAGTGATAAGAGTCGGACATGGGTCTCGAGGAGAAGTTGCCGAGCGGCTTTCTGCTGAGCACGGTGGAGAGTTTCGCCGGTTTCGCGCGCAAGGGTTCGCTGTGGCCCGCGACCTTCGGGCTCGCGTGCTGCGCGATCGAGATGATGACCACCGTGTCGCCGCGGTTCGACATCGCACGGTTCGGGATGGAGGCGTTCCGCGCCTCGCCGAGACAGGCCGACCTCATGATCGTCGCCGGCCGGGTCAGCCAGAAGATGGCCCCGGTGCTGCGGCAGGTCTACGACCAGATGGTCGAGCCGAAATGGGTATTGGCCATGGGTGTGTGCGCCTCCTCGGGCGGCATGTTCAACAACTACGCCGTCGTCCAGGGTGTCGACCACATCGTTCCCGTCGACATCTACCTACCCGGGTGCCCGCCGCGGCCGGAGATGCTGCTGCACGCCGTCCTGATGCTGCACGAGAAGATCCAGCAGATGCCGCTCGGCGTGGACCGGGAGAAGGCCGTGCAGGCCGCCGAGGAGGCGGCCCTGGCCGCCGCCCGGCCCGTCGTGCCCACCCTCCAGGTGCGGGGGTCGGCCCGGTGACCTCCTCCTCCGACAACGAACGGTCCTCGCGCCCTACGGATCCCGCGACGCACGCGCAGGACACCGCACTGCCGGTGGACCGGGCGGCCACCACCGGCCCCGAGGGAACGCTGCCGGCGCGGCCCGACGGCGGCGCCGAGGTGATCGGCGTCCGCACGGGCATGTTCGGGGTCCGCGGCAGCGGCGACACCTCCGGCTACGGGCGGCTCGTATGCCCGGTGACCCTGCCCGGGAGCACCCCGCGCCCGTACGGCGGGTACTTCGACGACGTGGCCGACGCCCTGCACGCCGCCGTCACCGAGTCCGGGGTGGATGTCGAGGCGGCGATCGAGAAGGTCGTCGTCCACCGCGGTGAGCTGACCTTCCACGTCCGTCGCGAGCACCTTCCCGAGGTGGCCCGGCGGTTGCGCGACGAACCGGACCTGCGCTTCGAACTCTGCCTCGGCGTCGACGGGGCGCACTACCCGCAGGACACCGGCCGCGAACTGCACGCGGTGTACCCGCTCATGTCGATCACCCACAACCGCCGCATCCGGCTCGAGGTGTCGGCCCCGGACGCCGACCCCCACATCCCGTCGCTGTACGGGGTGTATCCGACCAACGACTGGCACGAGCGCGAGACCTACGACTTCTTCGGGATCGTGTTCGACGGCCACCCGTCGCTGACCCGCATCGAGATGCCCGACGACTGGTCGGGGCATCCGCAACGCAAGGACTATCCGCTCGGCGGCATCCCCGTCGAGTACCACGGGGCGGAGATCCCGCCGCCCGACGAGCGGAGGGCGTACAGCTGATGACCGACATCACCGAGGGGCCGGTCCACACCGTCGTCGGCGAGGACTGGGACAGCATCGTCGAGGCCGCCCGCGCCTCGGCCGCCGACCGCGGCGACGAACGCATCGTGGTCAACATGGGGCCCCAGCACCCGTCGACCCACGGCGTCCTGCGGCTCGTGCTCGAGATCGAGGGCGAGACCGTCACCGAGGCCCGCTGCGGAATCGGCTACCTGCACACCGGCATCGAGAAGAACCTCGAATACCGCACCTGGACCCAGGGCGTCACCTTCGTCACCCGGATGGACTACCTGTCGCCGTTCTTCAACGAGACCGCCTACTGCCTCGGCGTCGAGAAGCTGCTCGACATCACCGACGCGATCCCCGAACGGGCCACCGTGATCCGCGTGCTGCTCATGGAGCTCAACCGGATCTCCTCGCACCTCGTCGCCCTGGCCACCGGCGGCATGGAACTCGGCGCGATGACCGCGATGTTCCTCGGTTTCCGGGAGCGGGAACTGATCCTCGACGTGTTCGAGACGATCACCGGTCTGCGCATGAACCACGCCTACATCCGTCCGGGCGGGCTCGCGCAGGACCTGCCGGCCGGGGCGGTCGAGAAGATCCGCGACCTGCTCGACCTGCTGCCCCGGCGGCTGCGGGACATGGCGGACCTGCTCAATGAGAACCACATCTGGAAGGCCCGCACCCAGGGCATCGGCTACCTCGACCTGACCGGCTGCATGGCCCTCGGCATCACCGGCCCCGTCCTGCGCTCGACCGGCCTGCCGCACGACCTGCGCAAGTCGCAACCGTACTGCGGCTACGACACCTACGAGTTCGACGTGTGCACCGACACCGGATGCGACGCCTACGGCCGCTACCTGATCCGGATCGACGAGATGAAGCAGTCGATCAGGATCGTCGAGCAGTGTCTCGACCGGCTGCGACCCGGGCCGGTCATGGTGGAGGACAAGAAGATCGCGTGGCCGGCCGACCTGTCCCTCGGCGCGGACGGTCTCGGTAACTCCCCGGAGCACATCCGGAAGATCATGGGCAACTCGATGGAGGGCCTGATCCACCACTTCAAGCTCGTCACCGAGGGTTTCCGCGTCCCACCCGGCCAGGTGTACACCGCCGTCGAGTCCCCGCGCGGGGAACTGGGCGTGCACATGGTCAGCGACGGCGGCACCCGGCCGTACCGGGTGCACTTCCGGGACCCGTCCTTCACGAACCTGCAAGCGGTGTCCGCGATGTGCGAGGGCGGCATGGTCGCCGACGTCATCGCCGCGGTCGCCAGCATCGATCCCGTGATGGGGGGAGTGGACCGTTGACGCAGGAGCAGCGAGTAGCGATCGAGCCGGACCCGGCCCCCGGCCCGGTGTTCATCCAATTCGGCCCACGACCCGAGGAGCGGACCCGATTGGTGCGGCCGGGCGCCCGCGAGCGGTACCCGGCGGACGTGCGGGCCCGCCTCGAGACCGACGCCGCGGAGATCATCGGCCGCTACCCGCAGCCACGCTCCGCCCTGCTGCCGCTGCTGCACCTGGTGCAGTCCGAGGACGGGTACATCACCCCGGCCGGCGTCGAGTTCTGCGCCGACCGGCTCGGGCTCACCGGCGCCGAGGTCGGCGCGGTGGCCACGTTCTACTCCATGTACCGGCGCGAGCCCACCGGCGACTACCTCGTCGGCGTCTGCACCAACACCCTGTGCGCGATCATGGGCGGCGACGAGATCCTCGAAGCGCTCGAGGAACACCTCGGGCTGCGCACCGCAGCCGCCGGCACCGCGGAGGACGCCGCCGGCGACGCCACCGAGGCCGGCACCATCACCCTCGAGCACCTCGAATGCAACGCCGCCTGCGACTTCGCACCCGTCGTGATGGTCAACTGGGAGTTCTTCGACCACCAGACCCCGGACTCGGCCCGCGCGCTCGTCGACGACCTGCGCGCCGGCCGCCCCGTCACGCCCACCCGGGGCGCACCGCTGTGCACCTTCCGGCAGACCGCCCGCATCCTCGCCGGGTTCCCGGACGAGCGTCCCGGCGCCCTGGCGGCGGGCGGCAGCGCGGGTGCGGCATCGCTCGCGGGCCTGCGCATCGCCCGTGAGCGGGGCATGCGGGCCCCCGCGCCGGAGCCGGACCAGTCCTCCGACCCGGGCCCGGTCGCCGGACCCCGATCCGAAGGAGGCTGACGTGCCGTTGACCCCTGTCCTGAGCCGGTACTGGGACGAGCCCGAGTCCTGGACACTCGACACCTACCGCCGCCACGACGGATACGAAGGCCTGCGCAAGGCACTGCGCATGCCCCCGGACGAGGTGATCGCCACCGTCAAGGAGGCGGGCCTGCGCGGCCGCGGCGGCGCCGGCTTCGCCACCGGCGTGAAGTGGAGCTTCATCCCCCAGGGCGACGGCAAACCCCACTACCTGGTGGTCAACGCCGACGAATCCGAGCCGGGCACCTGCAAGGACATGCCCCTGCTGCTGGCCACACCGCACGCGCTCGTCGAAGGCGCCGTCATCGCGGCGTACGCCATCCGCGCCGCGCACGCCTTCGTCTACGTCCGCGGCGAGGTGGTGCCGGTGCTGCGCCGGCTGCAGGCCGCGGTCGCCGAGGCCTACGCCGCGGGCTTCCTCGGCCGCGACA
The DNA here is from genome assembly GCF_015654185.1 of Rhodococcus sp. M8. Taxonomy (NCBI): domain Bacteria; kingdom Bacillati; phylum Actinomycetota; class Actinomycetes; order Mycobacteriales; family Nocardiaceae; genus Rhodococcus; species Rhodococcus sp. M8. The sequence continues at coordinate 950,193 of NZ_CP064065.1, read as the reverse complement.
TCCTCGGCAGCGGCTACGACCTCGAACTCGTCGTGCACGCCGGCGCCGGGGCGTACATCTGCGGTGAGGAGACCGCGCTGCTGGATTCCCTCGAGGGCCGACGCGGCCAGCCCCGGCTGCGCCCGCCGTTCCCCGCCGTCGCGGGCCTGTACGCCCGCCCGACGGTCGTCAACAACGTCGAGTCGATCGCGAGCGTGCCGTCGATCCTCCACAACGGGATCGAGTGGTTCCGCTCCATGGGCACCGAGAAGTCACCGGGCTTCACGCTCTACTCCCTGTCCGGTCACGTGACGACACCCGGCCAGTACGAGGCGCCCCTGGGAATCACCCTGCGGGAACTGCTCGACTACGCGGGCGGCGTGCGGGCCGGGCACCGGCTGAAGTTCTGGACCCCCGGCGGCTCGTCGACGCCGCTCTTCACCGACGAGCACCTCGACGTCCCGCTCGACTACGAAGGCGTCGCCGGGGCCGGCTCCATGCTGGGCACCAAGGCACTGCAGATCTTCGACGAGACCACCTGCGTGGTGCGCGCGGTGCTGCGCTGGACCGAGTTCTACGCGCACGAGTCGTGCGGCAAGTGCACACCGTGCCGGGAGGGCACCTACTGGCTGGTGCAGATCCTGCGGCGGCTCGAGCGAGGCGACGGAACCGGAGCCGACCTGGACAAGCTGCTCGACCTCTCCGACAACATCCTCGGCAGGTCGTTCTGCGCACTCGGCGACGGCGCGACCAGCCCCATCACGTCGTCGATCAAATACTTCCGCGACGAGTACCTGGCGCACTTCGAGCACGGCGGCTGCCCGTTCGACCCGCACCTGTCCACCCTCATGGCGGGGGCCGGTGCGGGCCGACCGAACGACGGGGGTACGCGATGAGCGTCCACACCAACCACGACACCACCGGCCTGCCGACCCCGCCCGATCTGGTGACCGTCGTCGTCGACGGCGTCGAGATCAGCGTCCCGAAGGGCACCCTCGTCATCCGCGCCGCGGAACTGCTCGGCGTCCAGATTCCCCGATTCTGCGACCACCCGCTGCTCGAACCCGTCGGCGCGTGCCGCCAGTGCCTGGTCGACGTGGAGGGCCAGCGCAAGCCCGTCGCCTCGTGCACAACCCCGGTGACGGACGGCATGGTCGTGCACACGCAGCTGACGTCGCCTGTGGCCGACAAGGCGCAGAAGGGCGTGATGGAGCTGCTGTTGATCAACCATCCGCTGGACTGCCCGGTCTGCGACAAGGGCGGCGAATGTCCCCTGCAGAACCAGGCAATGTCGAACGGGCGTGCCGAGTCCCGCTTCACCGAGGTCAAACGCACGTTCCCCAAACCGATCTCGCTCTCCTCGCAGATCCTCCTGGACCGCGAGCGATGCGTGCTCTGCGCCCGGTGCACACGGTTCTCCCAGCAGATCGCCGGCGACCCCTTCATCGAACTGATGGAACGCGGCGCCCTGCAGCAGGTCGGCATCTACGAGAAGGAACCGTTCGAGTCCTACTTCTCCGGCAACACCGTGCAGATCTGCCCGGTCGGCGCGCTCACGGGGGCGGCCTACCGGTTCCGCGCCCGGCCGTTCGACCTGGTGTCGAGCCCGAGCGTGTGCGAACACTGTGCCAGCGGCTGCGCCCAGCGCACCGACCACCGGCGCGGCACGGTGCTGCGCCGGCTGGCCGGTGACGACCCGCAGGTCAACGAGGAATGGAACTGCGACAAGGGCCGGTGGGCCTTCACCTACGCCACCCAGCCCGACCGCCTCACCACCCCGTTGGTCCGGGGCGACGACGGCACGCTCGCACCCGCCTCGTGGCGCGACGCCCTGCGGGTCGCCGCCCGCGGCCTCACCGCCGCGCGCGGCCGTACCGGCGTGCTCGTCGGCGGCCGCGTCACCGTCGAGGACGCGTACGCGTACGGCAAGTTCGCGCGTATCGGCCTGGACACCAACGACATCGACTTCCGGTCGCGTCCGCATTCCGCGGAGGAGGCACAATTCCTGGCGGCCCGGGTCGCCGGCCGGTGGCCCGGCGCCGGCGCCGTGACCTACGACGACCTCGAGAACGCCCCCGCGGTGCTGCTCGCCGGATTCGAGCCCGAGGACGAGTCGCCCATCGTGTTCCTGCGGCTGCGCAAGGCGGTCCGCAGGCGGGGGCTGGCGGTGCGCGCGATCGCACCGTTCGCGAGCCGTGGCCTCGAGAAGCTGTCCGGCCGGCTCCTGCCGGCCGTCCCGGGCGCCGAACCGGACCTGCTCGACACCCTCCGCCTCGCCGGTCGGCCCGGACACCGGGACGAAGCGGAGACCGCCGAGCTCCTGCGCCGACCCGGTGCGGTCGTCCTGGTGGGGGAGCGGCTGGCCGCGGTGCCGGGGGCGTTGTCGGCCGTCGGCCGTCTCGCCGACGACACCGGCGCGCGGCTGGCGTGGATCCCGCGGCGGGCCGGTGAACGCGGTGCGCTGGAGGCCGGGACCCTGCCGGGGCTTCTGCCCGGCGCCCGCCCGGTCACCGACGCCGACGCCCGACGCCAGGTCGCCGCCGTCTGGGGCGTGCCGGACCTGCCGCCGTCCGCCGGCCGGGACACGGCGCAGATCCTCGCCGACGCCGCGTCGGGCACGCTCGGAGCCCTGGTGATCGGCGGGGTCGACGTCGACGACCTGCCCGACCCGCACGCCGCTCTCGCCGCGGTCGACGCCGCCGGCTTCGTCGTCAGCCTGGAACTGCGGCGCAGCGCGATCACCGACCGGGCCGACGTCGTCTTCCCCGTCGCACCCGCGGTGGAGAAACCGGGAACCTTCCTCGATTGGGAGGGCCGGGCGCGCCCCTTCGCCGCCGCGTTGCGCAACACCGGCGCCCTGCCGGATCAGCGGGTCCTCGGCGCGATCGCCGACGAGATGGGCGTCCGCCTCGGCCTCGTCGACGCCGCGGCGGCTCTCGACGAGCTCGTGGCGCTGGGTTCCTGGGACGGCGCACCTGCCGGTCCACCGGACGTCGCGCCGCGGGACCGCCCGCAGCCGGGCCCCGGTGAGGCGGTGCTCGCGGGATGGCGGATGCTCCTCGACCGCGGACGGATGCAGGACGGCGAACCGCATCTCGCCGGGACCGCCCGCCGGCCGGTGGCCCGGCTGTCCGCCGTCACCGCCGCCGAGATCGGCGCCGACGCCGGGGATCCGGTGACCGTCGCGACGGACCGGGGCTCGATCACGCTGCCCCTGGCGATCGCCGACATGCCCGACCGGGTCGTGTGGGTGCCGCTCAATTCGCCGGGATGCGCGGTGCATCGGCAACTGGCCGCGTCCGTGGGGGACACCGTCCGGATCAGCCGGGGCGACGCCCGGTCACAGGAGGTGACCGATGAGTGACGCCGTTCTGTTCGGCGCCGCGGCGGTGCCGGTTCCCGGTGCCCTGTCGGCGCAGTCCGGGTACCCCGATCCGGCGGCGTTCGGTCAGGATCCGTGGTGGCTGGTCGTCGTCAAGGCGGTGGCCGTCTTCGCCTTCCTGGTGTTGACGGTGCTCGTCGCGATCCTTGCGGAGCGAAAGATCCTGGCGCGCATGCAGATGCGGGTCGGCCCGAACCGGGTGGGCCCGCGCGGGTTGCTGCAGAGCCTCGCCGACGGCGTCAAACTCGCCCTGAAGGAGGGCATCGTGCCCGCGGGCGTGGACAAACCCATCTACGTCCTCGCGCCGATCATCGCGACAGTGCCGGCGTTCATGGCGTTCGCCGTCATCCCGCTCGGGCCGGTGGTCTCCGTGTTCGGCCAGCGCACGCCGCTGCAGTTGACGGACCTGCCCGTGGCCGTGCTGTACATCCTCGCGGCCACCTCGATCGGCGTCTACGGCATCGTGCTCGCCGGCTGGGCGTCCGGGTCCACCTACCCGCTGCTGGGCGGTCTGCGCTCGACGGCGCAGGTGATCTCCTACGAGATCGCGATGGCCCTCTCGTTCGCGGCCGTCTTCCTGCTGTCGGGCACGCTGTCCACCTCCGGCATCGTCGCCGCCCAGGACGGCGTCTGGTACGTCTTCCTGCTCCTGCCCTCGTTCCTGATCTACGTCACGGCGATGGTCGGCGAGACCAACCGGGCACCGTTCGACCTGCCCGAAGCCGAGGGTGAACTCGTCGGCGGCTTCCACACGGAGTACTCGTCGCTGAAGTTCGCGATGTTCATGCTCGCCGAGTACGTCAACATGGTGACGGTCTCGGCTCTGGCCACCACCCTGTTCCTCGGCGGCTGGCGCGCGCCGTGGCCGCTGAACATGTGGGAGGGCGCGAACTCCGGCTGGGTGCCGCTGCTCTGGTTCGTCCTCAAGGTGTGGGGATTCCTGTTCCTGTTCGTATGGTTGCGCGGCACACTGCCCCGGCTGCGGTACGACCAGTTCATGAACCTGGGCTGGAAAGTGCTGATTCCGGTGGCGCTCGCCTGGATCATGGTCGTCGCCGTGATTCGCGTCCTGCGCACGGAGGGCCTGGACCGGTGGCAGATAGTCCTTGCCGCGGCGGGTGTCGTCGTCGCCCTGGCGGTGCCGTCGCTCATGTGGAACCGCATGCGCGCCGGCCGCCCCCGGCCCACCGAGACCCCCGGCGGGACGGCCGCCCCTCCGGCTGCGGCGACCGCCGAGCCGTTCGACCCGATGGCCGGGGGCTTCCCCGTCCCGCCGCTGCCCGGCCAGACGCTGCCGCCGCGGCGGCGACGCACCCCCGTCGCCGCAGCCGGCGCCGGGCGCCGTTCCGATCCGACCACCGAGGAGAACCGCGATGCCTGACTTCCTCGATCCCATCGCGGGATTCGGAGTGACCTTCAGGGCGATGTTCCACAAGGCCCAGACCGAGCGCTACCCGGAGCAGAAGGAACCGACCGCACCGCGCTACCACGGCCGACATCAGCTCAACCGCCATCCCGACGGACTGGAGAAGTGCATCGGGTGCGAACTGTGTGCCTGGGCGTGCCCCGCCGACGCCATCTACGTCGAGGGTGCGGACAACACCGACACCGAGCGATACTCGCCGGGGGAGCGCTACGGACGCGTCTACCAGATCAACTACCTGCGGTGCATCGGGTGCGGGCTGTGCATCGAGGCCTGCCCGACGCGGGCGTTGACCATGACCAACGAGTACGAGATGGCCGACGACAACCGGACCGACCTGATCTACGACAAGACCAGGCTGCTCGCGCCGCTCGCGCCCGGCATGGCCGCCCCGCCCCACGACATGTACCCGGGCACGACGGACGAGGACTACTACCTCGGCACGGTGACCGAGGCCGCGCCCGGCACCGCGTCGGCCGCCGACGGAACCGTCGAAGCCGACCGGGAACCGACGCAGCCGCGAGGCGGCCGCGATGTGGCGTGACCGGCGGAGAGGGGAGTGGTCTCGATGGACCCGATGACTCCGGCGCTGCTGGCGGCCGAGGCCTTCACCCGCACGTCCACCGGTGAGGCCGTGCTGTTCTGGATCCTCGGAACACTCGCGGTGATCGGCGCACTGGGCGTCGTCACCGCGACCAAGGCCGTGTACTCGGCGATGTTCCTCGCCGTCACCATGATCATCCTCGCGGTGTTCTACATCGCCCAGGACGCGTTGTTCCTCGGCGTCGTGCAGATCGTGGTGTACACGGGGGCGGTCATGATGCTGTTCCTGTTCGTGGTCATGCTCGTCGGCGTCGATTCCTCCGACGCGCTCGTTGAGACCCTGCGCGGCCAGCGGGTCGCCGCGATCGCGGCCGGCCTCGGATTCGGGCTGCTGCTCGTCGGCGGTCTCGGCAACGCCGCCGTCGGGGAGTTCGCCGGCCTCGACGACGCGAACGCCGCAGGCAACATCGCCGGCCTGGCCGAGCTGATCTTCGTACGGTACGTCTGGGCGTTCGAACTCACTGGAGCCCTGCTGATCACCGCCACGATCGGCGCCATGGTCCTCGCCCATCGGGAACGCTTCGGGCTGCGCAAGACCCAGCAGGAACTGTCGCAGGAACGCTTCCGCGCCGGCGGCCGCGCCACCCCGCTGCCGAGTCCCGGGGTCTACGCCCGCCACAACGCGGTCGACGTGCCGGCCCGGCTGCCCGACGGATCGTACTCGGACCTGTCGGTCAGCGAGGTGCTCCGGCGGCGGGCGATGTCCGCCGACGGAGCAGCCGGCCCACGCGCGGGCGACGCACCCCGACGCGGCTCGTCCGGTGAGGAGGGATCGCGGTGAACCCCGAGAACTACCTGTACCTGTCCGCCCTGTTGTTCACCATCGGTGCGGTCGGTGTCCTGCTGCGCCGCAACGCGATCGTCGTGTTCATGTGCATCGAGCTCATGCTCAACGCCGCGAACCTGGCGTTCGTCACGTTCGCCCGCATGCACGGCAACCTCGACGGTCAGGTCATCGCGTTCTTCACCATGGTCGTCGCCGCCGCCGAGGTCGTCGTCGGCCTGGCGATCATCATGACCATCTTCCGCGCCCGGCGTTCGGTGTCCGTCGACGACGCCAACCTCCTGAAGTACTGACGACCCCGGACAGCCCGTCCGCACACGCACGAGGAGGAGACTGTGCCCGAGACGACCGCGCCCGAGACGACGGCCCGCGCCGGTGGCGCCCCGACGGGCGGACCGGCATGAACGGCGGAATCTCGTCCACCGTCTGGCTGCTGCCCGCGCTGCCGCTGCTCGGCGCGGCCGTGCTGCTGCTGGCCGGCCGGCGCAGCGACACGTGGGGACACCTGCTCGGATGCGCGACGGCACTCGCCTCGTTCGCGCTCGGGGTCGCCCTCTTCGTCGACATGCTCGGCCGCGACGCCGCCGACCGTGCCGTGAACCAGAGCCTCTTCGAATGGATACCGGTCGCGGGCCTGCAGATCGACTTCGGGCTCCAGCTCGACCAGCTGTCGATGTGCTTCGTGCTGCTGATCACCGGCGTCGGCTCACTCATCCACATCTACTCGATCGGGTACATGGCACACGGCCCCGACCCCTCCGGTCGCTCCGCCGGCTCCGCTCCGGGTGCGTCGGGTCGCTCCGCCGCTCCCGGGCGCCGGTTGTTCTTCGCCTACCTCAACCTCTTCCTTGCGGCGATGCTGCTGCTCGTCCTCGCCGACAACTACCTCGGCCTGTACGTGGGCTGGGAGGGTGTCGGTCTCGCCTCGTACCTGCTCATCGGGTTCTGGCAGTACAAGCCGTCCGCCGCAACCGCCGCGAAGAAGGCGTTCGTCGTCAACCGCGTCGGCGACATGGGCCTGGCCGTCGCCATGATGATCATGTTCGCGACGTTCGGTTCCGTCACCTTCGACGACGTCTTCGGCGGGGCCGAGGGTGCGAGCGACGGCGTGCTCACCGCACTCGGCCTCGTGCTGCTGCTCGCCGCCTGCGGCAAGTCCGCGCAGGTGCCGCTGCAGTCCTGGCTCGGTGACGCGATGGAAGGCCCGACACCGGTGTCGGCGCTGATCCACGCCGCCACCATGGTCACCGCGGGCGTCTACCTGATCGTCCGGTCCGATGCGATCTTCGACCTCGCCCCCACCGCGCAACTCGCCGTCGTGCTCGTGGGCGCGGTGACCCTGCTGTTCGGGGCCGTCATCGGCTGCGCCAAGGACGACATCAAGAAGGCGCTCGCCGCGTCGACGATGAGCCAGATCGGCTACATGGTCCTCGCCGCCGGCCTCGGTCCCGCCGGGTACGCCTTCGCGATCATGCACCTGCTCACCCACGGCTTCTTCAAGGCCGGACTGTTCCTCGGTGCCGGATCGGTGATGCACGGGATGAACGACGAGGTGAACATGCGCCGCTACGGCGGCCTGCGCACCGTCATGCCCGTCACGTTCGTCACCTTCGGCCTCGGCTACCTCGCGATCATCGGCATCCCGCCGTTCGCCGGCTTCTTCTCCAAGGACAAGATCATCGAGGCCGCTTTCGGAGCGGGCGGCGCCGAAGGCGTCGTCCTCGGGACGGCCGCCCTGCTCGGTGCCGGAATCACCGCGTTCTACATGACGCGGGTGATGCTGATGACCTTCTTCGGCCGGCGTCGCTGGGCCGCCGACGTCCATCCCCACGAGGCGCCGGCCGTGATGACGGTGCCCATGATCGTGCTGGCCGTGGGTTCGGTCGGCGCCGGTGCTGCGCTCAGCCTGGGGGGAGCGCTGCAGAACTGGCTCGAGCCGGTGGTGGGGACGTACGAGGCCGAACACCTGCTGCCGGTGTGGGTGACCACCGCCCTCACCCTCGCCGTCGTGCTCGCCGGTGCCGCGGTGGCCTACCGGCAGTACGCTCGGCGCGACATTCCCGAGGTCGCCCCCGCCGAGGTATCGGTGTTCACCGTCGCCGCCCGCAGGGATCTCTACGGCGACGCGGTCAACGAGGCGGTGTTCATGCGGCCCGGACGGTCCCTGACCTCGACCCTGGTGACCGTCGACGACAAGGGCGTCGACGGCGCGGTCGACGGGATCTCCGCCACGGTCGGCGCCTTGTCCGCCCGGATGCGGCACCTGCAGACCGGTTTCGTGCGGTCCTACGGCTTGTCCATGTTGGTAGGCGCGGCCGTCGTGGTCGCGACGATGGTGCTGGGGAGGCTGTAGTGGACGACTTTCCCTGGTTGACGACCCTGTGGGTGGTTCCGCTCGTCGGTGCCGTCGTCGTGCTGGCGCTTCCCGCCCGCATGCGAAGCCTCGCCAAGACGACGGCGCTGGCGGTCGCGGCCGTGGTGCTCGTACTGGCCTGCGCACTGGCGGTCGGATTCGATCCGGCAGGTGAGCAGTACCAGTTCGTCGAATCCCACGAGTGGATTCCGGCCCTGGGCACCCGATACACGCTGGGCGTGGACGGTATCGCGCTCGTGCTGGTGCTGCTGACCGCGGTGCTGCTTCCGCTGCTGATGCTGGCGGGCTGGAACGACGCGACACAGGCCGAGTCCGCCGCGACCGCCCGGGGATCCGCGCCGCGGCGCACCACGCAGCTGTACATGGCGCTGATGCTGACGGTCGAGGCGATGGTGATGGTGTCGTTCACCGCCCTCGATGTGCTGCTGTTCTACATCTTCTTCGAAGCGATGCTCATTCCGATGTACTTCCTCATCGGAGGATTCGGGGATCGTCTCGGGGATCGCACGCAGCGCTCCCGCGCGGCGGTGAAGTTCCTGCTCTACAACCTGTTCGGCGGACTGATCATGCTGGCCGCGGTCATCGGGCTGTACGTGGTCACCGCCCGGCAGGGCGCCGGCACCTTCGACTTCCGGGACATCGTCGCCGCCGTGACCGGCGGCGGTCTCGGCGCCGACGCCGTGGTGCTCCACGCGCTGTTCCTCGGCTTCATGTTCGCCTTCGCCGTGAAGGCACCGTTGTGGCCGTTCCACACCTGGCTGCCCGGCGCCGCGGTGCAGGCCACCCCGGCCGGGGCGGTGCTGATGATGGCCGTGGTCGACAAGGTCGGCACGTTCGGCATGCTGCGCTACTGCCTGCAACTGTTTCCCGAGTCGTCGGTGTACTTCGCGCCGGTGATCGTCACGCTCGCGGTGATCGGCATCGTCTACGGTGCGGCGGTCGCCATCGGCCAGACGGACGTGATGCGCCTGATCGCCTACACCTCCATCTCGCACTTCGGGTTCATCATCCTCGGCATCTTCGCGATGACCAGCCAGGGGCAGGCCGGTTCGACGCTGTACATGGTCAACCACGGCATCTCCACCGCGGCGCTGTTCCTGATCGCCGGGTTCCTCGTCTCCCGGCGGGGATCCCGCGCGATCGCCGCCTACGGTGGCGTCCGCAAGGTCGCCCCCGTCCTGGCCGGCACGTTCCTCGTCGCGGGACTGGCGACCCTGTCCCTTCCCGGCCTGGCGCCGTTCGTCAGCGAATTCCTGGTGCTGATCGGCACGTATCCGCGTTACCAGGTCGCTGCCGTGTTCGCAGTGCTCGCACTCGTCCTCTCGGCGATCTACGTGCTGTGGCTGTACCAGCGCATGATGACCGGACCGGTCACCGACGGCAACGAGCACGTGTCCGATCTGGTGCCCCGCGAACTCGCCGTCGTGGTGCCGCTCATCGCGTTGCTCCTCGTCCTGGGCGTGTATCCGAAACCCGCCCTCGACGTGATCACCCCGGCGGTGAGCCGGGTCCTGGTCACGGTCGACCAGCCCGATCCGGCGCCGCCCGCGCCGGCCGAGCCCGTCGCGGGCGGCGGGACCGGGCCCGACACTCACGGAGGGACGCACAGGTGACTCTCTCGGACGGCACCACCGTTCTCGCTCAGGCGATTCCGGCCCCCGACCTCGAATACGGCCCGCTCTCTCCCATGCTGATCGTGTTCGGGGTGGCCGTCGCCGCAGTGCTCGTCGAGGCGTTCGTTCCCCGCCGCGGCCGGTACGCGAGCCAGCTGCTGCTCGCGCTCGGCGGTCTCGTGGCCGCGTTCGTGGCCGTCGTCGTGCTCGCCGCGGGGCTGGACTTCTCCGCCGAGGCCGCGCCCGGGTACACCGCCGCGGTGGACGCGGTGGCGGTCGACGGGCCCACTCTGTTCCTGCAGGGCACCATCCTGCTCGTCTCGATCCTCGCGGTGCTGCTCGTCGCCGAACGCGGAATCGAGCCGGGCGCCCGCGGCGCCACTGCGGGGGGACCGGGCGCGGCGGCGACGGGCGCCGGCGGTGCCGACGCATTCGCCCCGCAGGCGTCCGCGGTGCCGGGCAGCCTCGCCGAGCGCGAGGCCGCCGCGGTGGGGATGTCGCAGACCGAGGTCTTCCCGTTGGTGCTGTTCGCGGTCGGGGGGATGCTGCTGTTCCCGGCCTCGAACGACCTGCTCACGATGTTCATCGCGCTCGAGGTCCTGTCGCTGCCCCTGTACCTGCTGTGCGGCCTGGCCCGGCGGCAGCGCCTGCTCTCGCAGGAATCGGCACTGAAGTACTTCCTGCTCGGCGCGTTCTCCTCGGCCTTCTTCCTCTTCGGCGTGGCGCTGCTGTACGGCTACGCGGGCACGGTCCGGTTGGCGGGCATCGCCGACGCCGTCGCGGGTCGCGCGGACGGGGACACACCGGCATTGATCGGCGCGGCGATGCTCGCGGTGGGCCTGCTGTTCAAGATCGGGGCGGTGCCGTTCCACTCGTGGATCCCCGACGTCTATCAGGGGGCGCCCACACCGATCACCGCCTTCATGGCGGCGGCCACCAAGGTCGCGGCGTTCGGCGCGATGCTGCGGGTGTTCTACGTGGCGCTGCCCGGGATGCGCGACGACTGGCGTCCCCTGCTGTGGGGCGTCGCGATCCTGACGATGGTGGCGGGATCGGTGCTGGCCGTGACGCAGAACGACGTGAAGCGGATGCTGGCCTACTCGTCGGTCGCCCACGCCGGCTTCATCCTCACCGGCCTGATCGCCGCCGACCGGGCGGGGCTGGCGTCGACGATGTTCTACCTGTTCGCCTACGGATTCAGCACCCTCGGCGCGTTCGCCGTGGTGACCCTGGTCCGCGACGATCTCGGGGAGGCGACCCACATGTCCCGCTGGGCGGGGCTCGGCCGGCGCTCACCCCTCGTCGGCGCGGTCTTCGCCCTGTTCCTCCTCGCGTTCGCCGGCATCCCGCTCACGAGCGGGTTCGTCAGCAAGTTCGCCGTGTTCGGGGCGGCGGCGGGCAGCGGAGCCGTTCCACTCGTGATCGTCGGCGTGGTCAGCAGCGCGATTGCGGCGTACTTCTACGTGCGCGTCATCGTGCTGATGTTCTTCGACGAGCCGGACCGCGACGCCCCGACGGTCGTGGTGCCCAGTGTGCTGACAACCGTCGCGGTCGCCGCCGGGGCGGTGATGACGGTGGTGCTCGGCGTCTTCCCGCAGCCGCTGCTCGATCTCGCGGATCGGGTCGCGGTGTTCCTCGGCTGACCGCCGCGTCACCCGGCGGTCGCGGCGCGGTGGCGTCCGGTTCCCGCCGACCGCGTCGATCAGGCCGTAGTCACGGGCCTGCTCGGCGGTCAGGATCCGGTGTGCGCGCATGTTCTCGGCGATCTCTTCCACGGGGCGCCGGCAGACGTCCGCGAGGTGTTGCTGCAGTGCCCGCAACTGCTGCCGGTCGGCCTCGACGTCGTACGGCCATAGCTGCACCGGGTCGTCGCCGGAGGTGTCGAGCAGCGCGAGCGTGGTCGAGACGACCCGTCAGCCGGACGATCCGTCGGTCGCACAGCCGCTCGGCCAGCCAATCGGGGCCGGGGGCGACGAGCGACGTGTACTGCGCCGGTGCGGGGGCAGGCGGGTGAGGTTCGGGCTGCCAGGGCGGCACCGGCGGCCGAAGCGGGCCTGGAGCAGTCTCGATAGTGATGCACCCCGTCGTCCGGCTCGCTGACCGCAGCCGGGATATACCGTGGTGTATGTCCCTCTCCCGTCGGCAGGTGTTGCGAGTCGGTATGGCCGGAGCGGCTGCGGTGCTGGTGGGTACGTCGGGGGTGAGCAGCGCGCGCATGCCGGCGCCGCGGTGGCGAGGAGATGACCCGTTCGTACTCGGTGTGGCATCGGGAGATCCGACACCGGACGGTGTCGTCCTGTGGACCCGTCTGGCACCGGACCCGCTTGCCCCCGGCGGGCGCGGCGGCATGGGGTGGGATCCGGTGACCGTCGAATACGAAGTCGCGCACGATGAGAGCTTCCGGCAGGTGGTGACGCGCGGTACGGCTGTCGCGACGCGCGAACTCGCCCACAGCGTGCACCCGGAGATCCACGGCTTGGAGCCCTCTCGCTGGTACTTTTACCGGTTTCGTGCCGGCTCGGCGATCTCTCCGGTGGGCCGGACCCGCACGGCCCCTGCTCCGGGACAATCCACCTCGCGGATGCGGTTTGCGTTCGCCTCCTGTCAATCGTGGAGTTCGGGGTTCTACACCGCATACGAGCACATGAGCGATGAGGACCTCGATTTGGTCGTCCATCTGGGCGACTACATCTACGAACGCGGGTGGAGGCGCGGCCGTGAGGGAATGTCGATGGGAGTGGACCGTGACGAAGCCGTCGATCTGCCCGGCTACCGGTTGCGCTACGCACAGTACAAAGCGGAGCAGCCGCTGCGGGACGCACATGCAGCTTTTCCCTGGATTGTGACCATGGATGATCACGAGGTCGACAACAACTGGGCCGCCGATGCGCCGGGACTGGGCATCGACATCTATCGCATCTCCGCGCTGTTCCGTCGGCGCCGAGCCGCTGCCTTCCAGGCGCTGTACGAGCATCAGCCGCTGCGACTCGCGCAGCGGCCCTCCGGGCCGGGGATGCGCCTGCACCGTCGCTATCGCTTCGGTGATCTCGCGCAGATCACCATGCTCGATACACGGCAATATCGGGACCGGCAGGCCTGCGGGGAGGACGTCACCGCGAACTGCGCCGACCGGCTCGACACCGACCGCACGATATTGGGTGCACCGCAACGGGACTGGCTGATCGATGGATTCATCGACTCGGCGGTCCGTTGGCAGATCATCGGCAATCAGGTGGCGATGGGCCAGACCGACAACGATCCCGGGCCGGAGACGGTCGTGTCGTCCGATTCCTGGGACGGGTACGTCGCCGATCGCAACACCGTCCTCGGCGCTGCGGCGGATCGCGGCGTCCGCAATCTGGTGGTGATCACCGGGGACCGCCACCAGAACATCGTCGCCGACTTGCGCCGGGACTACGCCGATCCGGAATCACCGGTCGTTGCGGCCGAATTCTCGGGAACATCGATCACCTCAGCTGGCGACGGCGCCGACATGAACGACACCGGGCGCCGCCTGCTGGCCGCCAACCCCGACATGAAGTTCTTCAACGCGCAGCGTGGATACGTGCGCGTCGACCTGGATCATCAGGTGTGGCGAAACGACTTCCGCGTCGTTCCCTATGTCCGGCGCCCGGGCGCGCCCATCCACACCCGTGCCAGCTTTGTTGTCGAGGATCAGAAGCCCAGTGTCACCGAGGCCTGACGGGGTTCAGCACTGATCCTCGGCCGGTCGGCGGCGGGCCCCTTTCGTCGCCCGCACTTCTGTCGCCTGCACGTTCGTGACGTAGGTTCGAGTCATGGCCGGGTCATCTGTCCCGACGACCGCGGAATCGACCACAGCGACCGGTTGCCGAGGAGTTTCGAGTGGAGCGACTCCGCAGGCACCTGACTCACGGCGCTCTCGCCAAGGCGAGCGGCGTCAGCCACCACACGATCCTGCGCCTGGAACGAGGCGAAGGAATCACCGACATGGTGGATCTCGTCTGGATCGGCCTGGTGTTGGAGGTGCAGGCAACGGATCTGTTGAGGCGCGCTCTCGCGGAGGCGCGCCTGGCGGGGTACTTCACTGCCGAAGCGGAGTAGACCGCTCGCGGAATCGGTCCCCCTCGAGCAACTACGGGCGATATGCACCGACGCCGACGGCGGTGCCCAGCTTCGAGGCGTGACTACAGGGACTTGCGGGGCGGATAATTGCGGCAGGTGAAATCGGTGCTGAGCCGAGTCGAGGGCGGTCGGCATGGATTGGCAACAACGCTGGGCGGTCGAGGGTGTGCAGACAGGAATTCTCATCGTGCGATCCCTGGTCGCAGAGGCGCTCGACGAGGTCCCCGCCGGAGTCGCACTGCGCGATGTTGCGTTGCCCGAGGACCTTCGGTGCCGCTACGAGCAGGCCCGCCTGTTGCTCGCCCGGGCGGTGACCGAGGCCCGGGCGATCGGTGTGGTCGTTCCCCCGGCCGCCGAACTCGACCCGGACAGGCTTTTTCGGGGGTTGCGGCCGTGTGAGTCGGGGAGGAATTAGAGCACCGGCCGTCGGCCGGAGCCGGCAGCGCGAGCGATCGCGTCCTCCGGCGGTGCGGTGCCCCGGATTCTCGGTGCGCTCGCCCACGGCGTTCAGGCACGGCTCGTCGACGTCGAGGCGACCGCCCTGATCGACCGACCGGGTTCTGTGTGCTGCATGTGAGGCACCGGTACCGAGTGTTGATCCTGAAGGGCATCCGGGTCACCCCGAGGTACCGAGTGACGTTTGCGGCAGCAGTGGCCATGTCCGACGCCGGTAGTTTCGACGTCGTCGTCATGGACGCGAGACTCCTGGGACAGGAGGCGGCGCGAGCCGGGACAATCCAGAAGTGCTCCTTTCGTTGGCGAGGCGTCTGCTGTCCGCGCCGTCCCGGCTGTGCCGCCGCCGACGTCGCGTTCGTGAGTTCGCGGCGGCCGGCTTGCTGGACGGGCTGGGGGGAGTAGCCAGAGCACGCCGCATCCGCGTCCTGCTGCACCTCGCCGACCATGGCGCAAACGTGGCAGCGCTGACCGAGGCCACCCGGCGAGGCCAGCTGGGATATCTGCTGTTCGACGATGCGTTGACTCCCCGCGGGGTCACCTACACGATCGAACAGATCTCGGGGCGGACCGGCCTCTCCAGGTCGGATGTGGAGCGGTGGTTTCGCTCGATGGGCCGTGGGGTGTCGACCGCGGGGGCGGCGGACTACAGCGAGGACGAGCTGCGTCTGGCCCGGCTGTTGGCCGAGTACCGCGCTCTCGGTGGCGCGGACGCCGACCTGTTCGCGTTCGCCCGGATTGTGGGCAGAAATACCGCGACCCTCGCCGGCGCGACCGTGTCCTTGATTCAGCGGCAGCTCGATGCCGACGCCGATCACCCCGAGATGGCACTGCGCTATGCCCGCGAGCTGCGACGGTTCGCGGAGTTTCAATCCCGCTTGCTCGGTCGCGCCGTCACCACGCGCCTTCGGCAGTATCTGCGTCAGCAGATCCACGCAGATACGGTCGATCACCGTGATCCCGGGGCACACGAGGTCGCGGTGTGCTTCGCCGATCTGGTCGGGTTCACCGGTCTCGGGGAGCAACTGTCGCCATCGGAGCTCGGCGAGTTGGCCGATCGACTCGATGCTCTGACCACGGATGTGGTGGCCCCGCCGGTGCGGTTCGTGAAGACCGTCGGGGACGCGGTGCTGCTGCTGTCCCCGGACCCGACGAGTCTGGCCACGGTGGTGCTGGAGCTCCTTGCTGCCGCGCACCGGCAGGGTCTTCCGCCGCTGCATGCCGGGATCGCATGGGGCACTGCCGTGCGCAGTGCCGGTGATTGGATCGGTCGACCGCTCAACCGGGCGAGCCGCATCGCTTCGATCGCCAAACCACTCGAGGTGCTCGTCGACGTCGCGGCGATGCGTCGGCTGGACAGCGCGGCAGTGGCCGCGGAGCCGGCGGGCAGGTACACGCTGAAAGGCTTCGCCGGCGAGCACGAGCTTTATCGGGTCCATGCGGTCCGAAGGTCACCGAGCGAGACGGGACTCGAGCCCTCCCCGTAGCGGCTCCTCCCGATAGAGGATCGGGTGGTGAGTTACGCCCGCGGTTGGAGCAATCCCGCGGCCGCCCGCGAAGTCGGAGTCCCCCGGTCATCCGGCAACAATTGGGCCGCGGCTGCAGCAGGTCTGCTGCCGGCACTTCCGCTGCCACGGCGAGGTAGACGAGATCCACCATGTTCACCAACCGGATGTAACTGAGCCGCAGAGCTTTTCTGTAGGTGGACCGCGCCGGTGAGGGGAGCGGCGTGGACAAGTCGGCTCGGACGGGATCGTGTGTAGTTCCTCGACGATCCACCGATTCCAGGCGACCGGTGCGCCGGCTCCGCATCAGTGGTGGAACCGAGCCTGCGGCTTCCCTGCGCGCACCACCACCCGGAACCGGCGCTGCGCCAGATGCGCGTCGACCGTGGGGCTGTCCGAATCGGGTCCGACGGTCTCGCGGAGGTGTTCGAGCGCGTCGACGGCGGTGATGCCGCCGGCCTGGCGTGCGGCGTGCTCGACGGCCTTCGCCGGAAGCGAGAACGCGGCGCGGCCGCGCACGTGGGGCAGGACCAGGGTGCCGGCCGGATACGTGTCGACGAGGTCGTGAGCGCTGTCGGTGCCCAGCCGGCCGAAGTACAGCCCTTCCGGCAGGACCACCATGGTGGCCGCGAAGCGATCCCCGCCCACGTGGAGGACGACGGATGAGCAGGGCCCGGATGTGGCCGTGCGCTGCGTCCACGGCATCGGTGACCGCATCGGGCAGAACGCCGGAATTCGGATTCGGCCACTGCGGCGGTTTACCTCGAACAACGCACCGTGACGGAGAGCGTCAGGAACGCTTCATCCTCTCGCGCACCCGATCGTCCACCGAACACCCCGCGCGGCAGGTTCTGACCCACGCATCGACCAGTCTGGTGGGTGGCGGACGAGGCCGGGCGTTGGTCCGCGGGTTCGCGCCCTCTCGCGGTCGGAGTGGGGCCGCGGGATGCGGGTGGATGCGCCGCTGACGTTGTGGACGATGCGATGAGCGCATGGGCGGGGCATCACGGTTCTGTCGGGGTGAGCGCGTCCCAGAATCGGTCGGGCACCGCGGGCCACTCGTCTCGCCACCGCCCGGCCTCCCAGTCCGCGCGCAGATCCGCGAGCAGCGCCACCAGGTGCGGCCCGCCGTCGAGCAGGTAGCGCACGATGCCGAGCGTGGCGCATTGCGCGGTGATCGTCGCGAGCAACTCCTTGGCCTCGTCGGTGCGGCCGGCCGCGGCGAGGGTGTTGACCAGCAGCCGCCGTGCCTGCAGTAGCGCCCGCGGCCGGTCGGCGTCTGCGAGCATGTCCACCCATTCCTGCGCCCAGGTGCAGGCCAACTCCGTCGACGCCGGTGTGTCGTCGTCGAGCAGTGCCCAGATGGCGACGGTCTCGTCGAGTTGGGCGGTGATCGCGTCGACCCCGTGCACCGGCCGGCGCCGTTCGGGATAGGCGATCGGGGGGCGCGGGGGAATGCCGGCGGTCGGGGGCAGCCGCAACCGTACGCGTTCCTCCTCGATCCGGGCCCGCAGCCTGGGCAACGTCAGCGTGTGCGCGGCCCGAGCGCCCGCATCCAGGCGCTGCGCGGCCGCCGCGCGATCGCCCCGCACCGCCTTGATCCGGGCGCCGATCGCGTACCGGGCCACCTTGAAGTCCACGGCACCGCCCTCGTAGCCGAGCAGGTAGGCCTCGTCGAGGAGTCGTTCCGCCTCGTCGAGGCGGTCCTGTTCGTACAGCAGCTCGCCGAGCAGTGACGCCGCGAGTCGGGCGGCGAGAGAGTGCCCGTCGCCCCGGCTGCGGGATACCCGCAGACCTTGCCGGAACCGCTCCTCGGCGGTGGCGATGTCGAGTCGTTCGTGCGCGGCGAGGCCGAGGCAGCAATAGCTGTGCATGTGGGCGTATGGCCCGTGGTTGCGGGCGTGGTATGGCGCGGCCCACTCCTGAAGCCGCTCCGTCGCGTCGAAATCGAACCGGTAGATCGCGGCCATGCTGGCGAGGTTCGCGGCCGCGGACACTACCCATGGTGAGAGCGAGTCGGCCCGGGCCAGGCTGGGGCGGACCAGCTCGTCGATGGTGTCGAAGCGGTCGCACCGGGCCGCTACGACGGCACGCACCACCCCGACTTCGGCTCGCAGGTCCTCGGTCTCGTCGGCGGTGGGAGGCGCGGTGGTGAGGAGGGATTCGACGGCCTCGAGGGCCTGTTCGGCGGGGCGAACGCGGTTCAACAGGATCGTGGTCCATGCCACCATCAGTTGCAAGCGGGGGCGGTTGGACAGCACCGCCGGGGGTAGCTTGTCGAGAAGCGCCAGCGTGGACGTCACCTGGGAGTGCTCGAGCAGGCTCGCGCCGTGCCGTTCGACCAGGTCGACGGCCATCTCCTGATCCCCCGCGGCTTGGGCGTGGGTCACCGCGTCGCGGATGATCGCGTGCTCGGCGAACCATTGGGCCGCGGTGCGGTGCAGCTGCGTCACACGTTCGGGGGTCTCGCGTTCGATTCGGCGTTGCAGGAACTCTCGGAACAGGTGGTGGTAGCGAAACCAGGTGCGGTCCTCGTCCATCCGGCGCAGGAACAGGCCGCGGTCCTCGATCTCCTCGAGCAACGACTGGCATCGAGTCGTTCCGGTGAGCACGGTTGCCAGCTCTGCAGAGACGTATTCGCAGATGCAGGTGGCGAGCAGGAACTCGAGAATTCGGGGTTCGAGGGTGTCGAGGACGTTCTCGGCGAGGTATTCCCCGATGACATGGTGGCGGCCGGTGATTCCGCGGATCAGCTCTGCCGGATCGTCGCTGTCGCGCAGCGACAGCGAAACCAGCTGCAGCGCGGCCACCCAGCCGCCGGTGGCGCGGGTCAGTGCGTCGACGTCGTTGTCGGTCAGGCGGAGTCCGGCCAGCTCGACCAGCAGCCGTCGTACCTCCGGAGGGTCGAACCGCAGGGTGGCCGCGTCCACCTCGATCAGCTCGTCGCGCAGCCGCATGCGGCTCAGCGGCAGTCCGGTGCGCGCCTGGCTGGTCACGATGATCTGCAGGTGATTGGGGTCGGCGTTGTCCAACAGGTACGCCATCGCAGCGATGGTCGCGGAGTCGGAGACTCGGTGCCAGTCGTCGATGATCAGAGCGACGTGCTCCTCGGACTCCTGGATTTCGTTGATCAACGCGGTGAGCACATACTGCGTGGCGTCGTCGCCGTACTCCTCGAGGACCGCGCCGAGATCCTGGGCCAGGGCCGGCCGCACCTGTCGGAGGGATTCGACCAGATGCGCCAGAAGTCGCACGGCCCCGTTGTCGTCACTGTCGACGGACAGCCAGGCCACCTGGACGCCGTTGTCGGCCAGTTCGCGCGACCATTGTGCGGCCAGGGTGGTCTTGCCGAAGCCCGGCGGGGCGGTGATGGCCGTCAGGGTGCGCCGCCCACCCACACGCAGCAACCGCAGCAGGCGCTCGCGGACCACCAGGGGGCGGGTCGCCGTCGGTGGGCGCAGCCGCGTGGCAGGCACCGGTGGGGTCAGCCGGCCGGATCCGGTCCGCCGCCGGCGGCCGGTGCCGGTCGTGGCGCGGGGGTGCGCGGCGCCGAGGTCGGTGGGCTCGCTGGCATCGGGCACCGGTAGCTCGTCCACCGGCAGCCCGTGGTGTTCCTCGACCGCACGCAACTGCTCGCCGAATGCGGCGGCGGTGCCGGTGCGTGAGGTCGGATCCCGGTCCATCGCGCGCTCGAGCATCTCGCCGACATCATCCGGGATGCCGGTGCCGCCGTGCAGGTCAGGTGCCGGCCCGCGGGTGATCCGTAGGAACTGCGCGACCACGGATTCGCCGCGGCGCCTCTCGTACGCCGCGTGCCCGGTGATGGCACAGAACAAGGTCGCGCCGAGCCCGTACACGTCCGCCGAGCGGGAGGGGGATTGTCCGGCGAGCACCTCCGGGGCGGTGAACGCCGGAGATCCCGTGACCGCGCCGGCGGCGGTCTCGAAAGCCCCGGCGACCCGAGCGATTCCGAAGTCGGTCAGCTGCGGCTCACCATAGTCGGTGAGCAGGATGTTCGCCGGTTTCACGTCCCGGTGCAGCATGCCCATGCGGTGCGCGGTCTCCAACGCGCCGGCGATCTTGACGCCAATCCCGAGTGCGTCCTCCCACCGCAGTGGGCCCTGCTCCCGGATCCGGGCCTCGAGCGAGTTGCGGCGGTGGTACTCCATCACGATGTACGGCTGACCGGATGCGGTGGCCCCGACCTCGTGGACGGTGACGATATTCGGGTGGCCGGACAGCCGCCCCATTGCGCGCTGCTCACGCAGAAAGCGTTCGAGGTTGTCGGGGTCCGGTTCCGAGGTCAGCACCTTGATCGCCACGGTGCGGTCCAGGGCGGGCTGCCGACACCGGTAGACGACGCCGAAACCACCCCGGCCGATCTCGTGCACGTCCTCGAACCCGGCCGCGACAAGTTCGGCCACGATGCGCGGCGGGGTCTCCCGCTGCGTCGCCAGCGGATCGCTCTCGGCCATCGGCTGCCTCACTCATAGCCGGGGTTGGTCGAATGCCCTGATCATATCCCCGTGGGATCGGAGGCGGGGCGATCGAACGGACGACCAGCGGCCTGTCCATCGAGGGAGCGGGCATTGTCGGCGGGCACTCACGCCTGGGTCGCATGTTCCCCGAGAACCATTGTGCGGCAGCAGAACCCGACTCGCCGGCCTACGCGTCCGCGTCGCGGCGGCGTCCGCCGCGACGCCGAAGTCGGCTGTCGGCCGGTTGTCGGCCCCGGTTGGCCATTCGCCGATACGCGTGACGCACCGCCTTCTCAGCGGACGCTCAGCGAGCGGTTGGCCGCGCGGCGGCGACGTCGGTGTGTTGCTGCACCCCAGAGCTGGAGCTGGTACGAGGGGCCTCGTCTGTCGCCAGGATTCGGCGCGGAACGGGTCCTCGAGGATGATCGGGTATCCGGGGACAGGACTGTTCACCTCGTCTTGGCCGGCGATGGTGTATCCGGCAGTTCGGGGCCGGCGGGGACCGGGTCCGGGCGTCGGGCGGGTTTGACGCCGCTCGAGGCTCGGAGGGCACCGTGCAGCGTCACCCGCAGCGGATTCTGGGCGGCGTGTGCGAGGAGGGTGTGGAACTCGACGTCGAACTTCGATGACTCATCCGATGAGAGCGATTCGCTTCCCCGACCTGCCGTCGACCTCCCTGACCACGCTGCAGGAACTGGACTTTCACCCACCACGGCAGTCATGACCGCGTCTGCGCACACCGCACTCCCGCGGTGGAAGGCGGGACCAGCCCGCAGCTGGGCGGCGTTCCCGCTCGCCGCCTGTAGTGGCGGTTTCTGGGGTCGTGTGGCTTCTTCGGCAGATCGGCACGAGATCTCGTGCCGATCTGCCGCGATGCGCACCTACAGTGGGTGCACCCACCGCAACCGCGGTCGGAGAAGGCGCCGTGCACACCTTCGAGGATCCGAGGTGAGAGATGACTGCATCCGAAGCCGGTTCCGCGGAATACGTAGTCGAGTCGACCGGCGCCCCCGTGACCGCCCCAGGGTGATTCGGGTGACCACCGCAGAGAACGCCGAGTCCGGCGGCAGCCGGCAGCAGGTCCGGCCGGGTGCCGCCACCGGGACCGTGGTCGCCGTGTTCGGGGCGCTGGCCGCCCTGGCCGGCATCGAGCACGGGGTCGGGGAGATGCTTCAGGGCTCGGGCCCACCGCCGGGGTGGGTGATCCGGTCCTGGCCCGAGCACGCGGCGTTCGAGGCCCTCGGCGGCGAGCCCGCCCTGACCGTGCTCCCCGACCTGCTGGTCTCCGGGGTCGTCACCGTGGTGGTGGCGACCGCGCTGGGTGCCTGGGCGATCGTCGGCGTGCACCGCCGGCACGCAGGGCCGCTGCTGCTCGGGCTGTCGTTGCTGCTGTTGGCCGTGGGCGGCGGGTTCGGGCCGCCCCTGCTGGGCATCGTCTTGGGCTTGGGCGCAGCCTGGCCGGCCGTATCCCCGCAGCACTTCGGCGCAGCCAGGCGCTCCCTGGCACGGATGTGGCCGTGGGCGCTGGGAGCCGGCGTGGTCGGCTACCTGGGATTGGTCCCGGGCACTCTGGTGATGCACGCGGTGTGGGGTTCGACGAGTCCTGCCGGGGTGTACGGGCTGATGGTGCTGGCCTTCGGCGGGGTGATCCTGGCGCTGCCGGCGGCCCGGGCCCGGGACCGGCTCGAGGCCGGGCGCGGCGTCGCGCACGCGCAACCCGGCAGCGGCCACCGCAGCAGGGGCACCCGATGACCTTCCGTGCCCGACCGCACCAGATCGCCCCCGGCGTCCACCTGCTCCGGGCCGGCCGGAGCGCCGCCGCCTCCAACGTCTACCTGATCGCGTCGGGGTCGACGTGGGCGTTGGTGGACGCGGCCTGGGCCGGCAGCGCCGAGACCATCACCGCGGCGGCGGAGTCGCTGTTCGGCACGGGCACGAAGCCGGCGGCGATTCTGCTGACCCACCTCCACCCGGATCACTCCGGGGCCGCCGGGGCCCTGGCCCGGACCTGGGGGGTGCCGGTGTACGTCCACCCCGCTGAGCTGCCGATGGCCCCGGGCCGGTACCTGCCGGAGTACACGATGCCGCTGGACCGGTGGGTGGTGATCCCGCTGATGCGGCTGCTGCCCCGGCGGACTCAGGCCCGGATCGAACAGGCGGGCAGCCTCACCGACGTGGTGCGTCCGCTGGGGCCGGGCGGCGTGGTGCCGGCGCTGCCCGACTGGCAATGGGTGCACACCCCCGGGCACACCCCGGGTCACGTGGCCTACCTGCGACGCAGCGACGGCGTGCTGATCGCCGGGGACGCCGCGGTGACCGTGGACCTGAACTCGGTCCTCGGGACGCTGACCGGCCGGCGGCGGCTCGCCGGACCACCCCGGTACACCACCTGGGACCAGCCGGCGGCGGTGCGGTCCGTCGCTGCCTTGGCGGCGCTGGAGCCGCGGGTGCTCGCTCCCGGGCACGGGCTGCCGCTGGCCACCGCAGCGGCCGAGGCACTGCACCACCTGGCCCGGAAACTGGACCGGCCTCGGGCCGGTCGGCTGCGCCGGGGGCTGCGCACGCTCCGGGTCGCTGTGGCCGCACCCCGGTACGGCGGAGCGGGCCGGTATCGGCCCCCACCGCTGGTGTACGCCCGGCTGCAGTGGCTGGGTCACGCGTTGACCCGGCTGCGGCTCAGCCCGCGATATGTCGTGACGCTCGAGGTTCCCGGGCGCCGCTCCGGTGTCGTGCGCCGGACCAACCTGGTGCTGCTGGACCACGACGGCGCGCAGTACCTGCTGTCGCTGGCCGGGCAGTCCCAGTGGGCCCGCAACGTGGGGGCCGCCGGCGGGCGCGCGATGCTGGCCCGCGGCCGCCGACGCAGGGCTGTCACGTTGGTCGAGGTGCCGGTCGCCGACCGGGCCGGCCTCCTCCGCGCCTACTTGCTGCGGGGCGGACGGCAACCCGGCAACCGACGGATCGCCCGGGAGGCGGACATGTACTTCGGCCTGGCCGGTGCACCCACCCTGGAAGAGTTGGCGGCTGTGGCACCGCGCTACCCGGTGTTCCGGGTCACCGACAGCGGACAGCCGGCCCACCAGACGAGAGCACCGCGATGACCGTCACCCGAAGAGCGGCCCCGCCCGGTACTGCGTTCCCCGACATTCGCCCACCTCCGGGGGACCTGGCGGCCCATGGCCGGCTACCGTCGCAGCCTGCTCGACGTCGAGCACCCGCCCTGTGCTCCGCCGGGGGTCGGACCCCCATCGCGGCATACGCCGCCATGCGGGTCCTGTGCGGCATCGCGGCGGTCGTCGCCATCGCCAGGTCGATCACGACCTCGCTCGGATCATGGATCGACCGACCCTCGCCGCGGTGGTGCAGTGACGGCTCCCGGGGATCGGCGCGGTGGTGCGCACGGTGACCGAGGCCGGCAGCCTCGACGAGGCGCGCCGCCGCCTCGACCGGACCAGGGGGTGCCGCTCAGGTGGCCAGGTCGGCGGCGTGGCGACGGGCCCGCTCGGCCGCCTGCAGTTCGAGCCCGTACAGCAACCCGAAGGTGAACCCGTTCTCCCCGGGTGTGGTCCCGGCCCGGGCACCGAACTCGCGCAGCAGGTCGGTGGCGACGGCGCTGTCCCGATGTTCGCCGAGGACCTGCTGGATGTTCGTGTAGCGGGCGATCTTGCGCTTCGCGCGTGTGCGGCCCAGCAGCGGGGCAGCCAACTCGACGGCGTAGCGGGCCCGCTCGGCGGCCTTGCGGGCCCGACTCGGCGCCGGCTCGTCCTCGTCGGCGGCGGCCCGCACCCGGCTCAGGGCCGTGCGTTCGGCGGTGCGCACCGCCTTCTCGATCACCCGCGCACCGTCCCCATGGTCGGTCAGCGGTGGCTGCGTGCGCCAGCGTGCCAGCGCGGCGAGCAGCATGCGATACCGGTCGGAGTCCAGGGCGCGCAGCACCTCGTCGAGGTGGCGGCGCTCGTCGGCGAGCAGATCGGCGTCGATCCGGGACGCCACCGGGCCCATCACCACTTCCGGCGGCAGTGTCTCGAGCGCGGCGGCCAGCCGGGCGCGCTGCACCTGCCGATCCCGAACATGACCGAGCAGCCCGGAATACCAAGACAATTCGGAATCGAGCCAGGTGCGTTGCGCGGGTTCGAACAGGTCCTGCCACACCCGGAGGGTGCTGCGCAGCCGCCGGATACCGACCCGGGTGGGATGTATCGGGTCCAGACCGCGGCGCAGCCACACGTCCCCCGCGCCGATCGCCTCGATCTGGGTGTCGAGGTAGGCACCGAGCATCCGCCGCGCTGTGGGGGCCTTCCCGGTGGGGGTGTGGGGGCCCGGGGCCGGGTCGGTTGCGGCGAGGGCGTGCTCGAGCTCGCTGCGGTGCGGGGCCGGTGCGGCGCCGGCGCGGGCCAGGGCCGCGGTGACGGCGGTGCGGTGCTTCTTCGTCGCCGCCGTACCGAGGTCGAGGTGGAGCTGGTGCCACTGTTCGACGGTTGCCGCCCGGCCGATCACGGTGGCCTGGACCGTCTCGACGATGATCTGCGCGAGCAGCCGGTCCTTGCGGTCGTACCACTCGTGCCGGTGCTCGCCGATGCCGAGGGTGACCGAGCGTCGCAGCGGCCGCCCGCCCGTCAGGCCCGCCACCGCCGCGGTGAGTTCGTCGGGCACGAGGTCGCTGTCGGGGGAGGCGAGGTGCAGTTCGGTGCCGAGCGTGCCGCCGGGAACGGCCAGTTCCCAGCCGGGCTCGTCGTCGGGGCCGGGATTTCGGTACCGGAGGACGCTGTCCCAGTGCCGCAGATCGCGGTCGTCGGTGTCGAGGTAGATGCTGTGGCGCTCGGGGCCGGGGTGCTCGACGTGCCGTGCCTTCGGCAGGATGTCCTGCCATCGCGGCAGGTCCCCCCGGGACGACGCGAGATACGTGGTGTGGGCGGGCGCGGACGAGGCCATGACTTCGAGTCTGTCGCATCCGGCCGGGCTTCGGCAGTGAACGCGCCGGGTTCCCGCCGCAGGATGGTCTTCGGCGGTGGGCCAATCGACGGTCGAGGATCTCCGGGAATACGTGCTACATCCGCTCGTCTGGTCACCGACTCGACCCCGGCGGCCGCGGCGACGCTGGCCGCCCTCGGCAGCACCGGGCTGGTGGACTGGCCGGTGCCGGCCGCCGTCGGGGACGGGGCACCGGCCGCGAAACGGCTGATCCCGTACCGGCCCACCACCCGAGTCCAGTCCGGTACCACCACCGCTGCTGCGCCGGCGCGGTCGTCGACGCAGCCGAAGAATGCGGCGACGGTCGCACCGAGGCCCCTGCCGACGCCGGCGACGGACCGGGCGGCCCGGCCCGATCCGGCGCGGGTGCGGTCACCGAAGCGTAAACCCCGGGTCGAACGCGCGGTGCAGTATGTGCGCGGAAGCTTTTGGGCCGATCAGGCTTTCACGCACCTGACCGAGGCACAACTGCACGTGCTGAAGTGGTGTCGCGAGATCGCGGGCACACGGATCCACGGCGCCACTGCGGTTGCTGCGGCCCCCCTTGACACCGGCGGTGCTCGGAACCGATCCTCGACCTCATTCCGCGACGGTCCCCGTCACAGCTCGAAACGGAGCATGCCATGACAACGCCCAGAGTTCCGGACATGCGCCGGTCGTACCTGCGGGTGCGGGACGTCGACCTGTACTGCGAGGACACCGGCGGTGCGGGCGAGCCGATCCTGTTCCTGCACGGGTTCTTCTTCGACGGGCGAATGTACGAGGCGCAGATCGCGGCGCTGAGGGATCGATACCGTTGCCTCACCCTCGATTTCCGGGGACAGGGCCGCTCCGGGCACGCCCGGGGCGGCTACCAGCTCGAGCAACTGACCGCCGACGTGCTCACCGTGATCCGGCGGCTCGACCTCGCACCCGCGCATCTGGTGGGGCTGTCGATGGGCGGCTTCGTCGGGATGCGCATCGGAGCGCGGGAACCGGACCAGGTGCGCTCGCTGACCCTGCTCAACACCGGCGCAACCCCGCACCCGCCCGCGAAGTACCCGCTGCACCTGGCCCTGACGGCCGTGGCCCGGCTCCTCGGGCCGTCACCTGCCCTCGTGCTGCGCGGCATCGAGAAGGAACTCTACGGCGAACCGTTCCGCACCGACCCCACCCGGGAATCCGAGCGTCAGGCGTGGCGCAGGCGGTGGGCGCAGGCCGACCGGTCGTCACTGGCGAACACGATGCTCGGCATGATGGTCCGCCCCGACATCCGGGACGAGCTCCCCGCGGTGAGCGTGCCGACGCTGATCGTCGCGGGACAACTGGATGTCGAGATGCCGCCGCATCTCTCCCGCGAAATGCACGCGCTGATCCCGGGCTCGCGACTGGTGGAACTCGACGGGGTGGGCCACAGTTCGACGCTGGAAGACCCGGCCCGGGTCGCCGGCATCCTGGAGCGCTTCCTCGCCGAGGTCGGCTGACCGAGGAGAACCCCCGGGGTGCGTGGCCGCCGGTCCGACAGGTCCGCCCCTCACCCGGGCGACATCGTCTCGACCTGCGCCTCCTAGATCGGACGGAACCCCGCCCCGGCGCCGCCCCGCGCATCGGCGTCACCGACGACGGCCGTCATGCTCGTGCCGACCTCCGGACCGAGGCAGGCAACGCTGAGATAGCCGTTCACCATGCCCACCAGCGTGGTTCCGACCACCACCGGACCTCCCGAGTCGCCGAGGTCGACGCACGTCTGCGTCCAGGTCTGCCCCGAACCGAACACATCGCCGTAGGCCACCCCGCAGGTATGCCCCGTGGTGCGGCCCTGCTTGCAGACGATGTCCGGGAACTGCGCCGGCCCCCCGATCCCCGTGATCGTCGTGTTTCCCACCCGATTCACGGGCACCACCTTCGCCGGCTCGAACACGATCACCGCGTAGTCCAAGTCCGCATCGGTGTAGGCGATCGTGCCGACCACACCGGCGTCCGGATCGGCCTCCGAGGCGACCGTTGACCCGGCGTTTCCGCAGTGCCCCGCCGTGAATCCGACCAGCCGGCCCCCGGAATCGGGGCCGATCGTGGTGAGGGTGCAGTAGTTCCGGCCGTCCATGACGATACCGGAACCGCCGCCGAGGACGGCCGGATCGGCGGCCGCTGCAACACCGGTGCCGGCGAGCAGCGACGCGCCGACGGCGAGAACGAGGATGCCGAGTCTCATGGCGGGCCTCTCCCGAAGATCGAGCGAACGAGTCGGACACGCGCAGGAACGGGAGGGTCGCGCGTACGATCCACCGCCCTCGGGCGCTGTTTCTCGATCATCCGCCGCACCGGGTGCTGTTCGCAGCGTTTTCCGGGACGAGAACATGCGGCGGGGACCGATCCGGGGAAGGGAACGACCGGACCGGCAGATCGGGGACAGCGGTGCGACGGGGGCGCGGGATCGTCGCCGCGATCGCCTCAGGGCGAGACGGGCGGAGGCGGGGTATCGCCGTGGATGACCAGCACCGGGCAGTGTGCGTGCTCGGCGCATGCGGCGCTGACCGAACCGAGCAGCAGGCCGCTGAAGCCGCCATGCCCCCGGCTTCCCACCACCAGGAACTGCGCGTCGCGGCTCTCGTCGAGCAGGACGCGCGCGGCTCCGCCGCGGCGAACCAGTTCCTGCACGGACACGCCGGGCTCGCTCCCGAGGACCCCGGTGACCGTCTCGTGCAGCATCCCGGACGTTTCCCGCTCCGGATCCCAATCGCTCGGCCAGCCTTCCGCGGCGGCCCAGGGAATCTCCCATGCCGCCACGGCGTCGACCTCGAACCCTGCCGAGCGGGCGACGAATCGTGCCCAGCGCAGTGCCCCCTTCGATGGCTCCGAACCGTCCACTCCGACCACGACGCGGCCGGTCATTCCGTCATCGGTCACGACGATCTCTCCTGCCCGGGGCGGTCGGAACGGTCGGCGCCGGGATCCTCGACGCAGGCGGCGCCGAGGGACGGTCGTTCGCCGCCGCATTCGGGTGGTACGGCTTCGTGCGGGCCGGTGCGTGACCGCCCGGGTGAACTCTCGAAGCTTGTGCCGGAAGGAAAGCTGGACTCGACCACCGCGCAGCGGGAGTGCCCTGTACCGACGCGGTGCGTATCGACATCGGAAACGATGCCCATGGACCCAGTCTATGCTCGCGCTCGCCCGCAGGTGCGCATCGGCGTCGACGTACTGCGGAGCGGTTACCAGCCCGCCGATCCGGGGATTCCCTTGAACGGGCCGACGACCGAGCTGGTGATCCAGCCGCCGTAGAACCCGCCGGGTTGCGGGACGACCTCCTCGCCGTCGACGGTGCACCGGTCGACCTGGGCGGCCATCACCGCGACGGCCCCGGCGATCGCGCGGAAGGCGGGGGTGGGATCACGGTAGGTCCATGCCGCTTTCGGCGCGACCCGCGGGTCGGTCACCAGGTCGTAGTAGCCCGCCCGGCCCTTCCACTCGCACCACGACGAGCCCGGCGTCTCCCGAAGCACCCCTTCGGCGAAGGCGTCGGCGGGAAGGTAGTAGGTCGGCGGATGGCTGGTCTCCAGTACCCGCCAGGCGCGCGTGCTCGACGCGATGGTCCGGCCGCCCAGTTCCACGGTGATCGAGCCGGTGAAGGTCTCCACGCGGGGCGGGCGCGGGTAGTCCCACACCGACTCCTGCCCGGCGGTAGGTTCGACGGGTCTCGGACGGGTTGTCACGGCGACCTCCTCGTGGTCACCTCCCCAGGGTACGGGCACGACCGCGGGGTCGGGGCTGTCGGGACCGAGGGTGCCGGGTAACCGAGTTGCGGCCCCTGCGTCCGTGGGCGACGAGTCAGGACCGCAGCAATGCACGGCTCGTCGGTTCCGAGTCGTCGAGGCCGTCCACTACGCTACCGGCCGATCCCTCCTCGGCCGTGCCGGTGCCCTCCACTCCCGACGGTGTCGGTGGAGCGCTCAGAAAAGGCGCCGCATGATCTTCAGCGCAGCTTGGGTGTAGGGCGGGTAGTTCATCGCCGGATCCTGGCGGAACGGCTTGACGAGCACCGCCTTGCGGTGACTGAGCGCCTCGAAACCGTAGCGCCCGTGGTACGCCCCCATTCCGCTGGCGCCCACGCCACCGAACGGCAGTTGTGGGGCGAGGACGTGCATGCCGACGTGGTTGACCACCACGCCACCCGCGCTGATTCGCTGCGTGATCTTCTTCTGGGTGTTCAGTGATTTGGAGAACACGTACGCTGCAAGGGGTTTGGGGCGGGCACCGATGAAGTCGAGGGCTGCGTCGACCGAGTCGACGGTGAGGATCGGCAGGATGGGCCCGAAGATCTCGTCCGTCATGACCGGGTCGTCGGGTGCCGGATCGACGATCGCGGTCGGTTCGACGGTGAGAGTGTCACGATCGCACCTGCCGCCGGTGACGATGCGTCCGGTTGTGGACTCCAGATGCGCCTCGAGCCGATCGAAGTGACGGTGGTTGACCACCCGCATCCCCGGCTGCGGTTCCTCGCTGCGGAACAGGGCGATCGTGTTGACGATCTTGTCGACGAGCCCGTCGCGGACGGACCGCTCGACCAGTACGTAGTCGGGCGCGATGCAGCTCTGTCCGGAGTTGAGGAGTTTGATCCAGGCGATGCGCCGCGCGGTGACCTCGAGATCGGCGTCCTCGGCGACGATGACCGGAGACTTGCCACCGAGTTCGAGGATCACCGGCGTGAGCTGCGGGGCGGCGGCGGCCATGATCTTGCGGCCCACCTCGGTGCCGCCGGTGTACAGGGCGAGATCGAATCCCTGCGCGAGCAGGCTCTGGGTGAGCTCGGCATCGCCTTCGGTGACCACGACGGCCTCCGGGTCGAGGTACTGCGGAATCAGCCGGGCGAGCAGCGCGGACGTGGCGGGGGCCAGCTCCGACGGTTTGATCACGGCACAGTTTCCGGCGGCCACTGCCGCGACGAGCGGACCGAGCGTCAGATACACCGGGTAGTTCCACGGTGCGATGATCAGGACCACTCCCATCGGCTCGTACTGCACCCAGCCGAGTGCGGGAAACTGGTTGATCGACAAGGACTTCGGTCGAGGAAGCATCCATCACCGGACCCGCTTGCGGGCGTAGGCGGCTTCGGCCCGAGTGGAAGCGACGTCGCCGAGCCAGGCTTCGACCGCGTTTCGGCCCAGGTCCTCCTGCAGGGCGGCCGCAATCTCGGCTTCGCGCTCGTCGGCGAGTTTCTCGATGCCGCGGAGCTGGCGGATGCGCTATCCGGCATCGCGCGTGCGTCCGGTCGCGTAGGCCTTCCGCAGTCGGGTCAGGAGTTCGGTCGATGTGTCGGTGGATGTGACGGTCATGTGGTCCTCCAGGCGGAAGTCGAGGGTGGATGTGCGGTCGGCCTGTCGCGGCGGAACGGCGAATGGGCGGACGGCGGCACGGGGGCCGGGGCGGGGTCGTCGACGACAGAGCCTCGGGCGCGGGTCGTGGGGATGCGCCGGCGCAAGCGGCACCCGGACGGTGGCCCGAGCCCGCGGCGGCGGGTGGCACCGAATCGGGCGGTGCCGCGCCGACGCGGTGCCCCGACATCCGGAGCGATGCCCATCGCCACAGTCTAGGACCCGCTGGTGCCTGCGGATACGTGTCGGCCGATTACGTGTTCAGTGCACGGCAGGAGCCCGACGGGCAACTCGATCGGAAGGCCTCGGAGGTCGCCGAGCGCTCCGGACGGTATGCGTCCGAGGCGTGCCCACAGTCGTCTCGCACGACGCACCGGTCACGATCGCACGAGCAGATCGCTGTGTCCGGGTGGGGGCGGCGGATACCATCGAGTTCTCGGCGCTGGCACGACGGCTCTCGGATTGGAGCTCGATTATGGCCGATGACGCGAAGCTCCTCGACTATCTGAAACGGGTGACCGCAGAGCTCTATCAGGCCCGGGAGAAGCTCCGCGAGGTCGAGGGGGTGAGTCGCGAACCGATCGCCGTCGTCGGGATGGGGTGCCGGTTCCCCGGCGGCGTCCGCTCCCCTCAGGATCTGTGGCGCCTGGTGGAATCCGGTTCGGAGACCGTCTCCGGGTTCCCCACGGACCGGGGTTGGGAAGCGGCGGATCTCTACGATCCGACGGGCCGGCAGGCCGGCAGGACGTACACGGTGCAAGGTAGCTTTCTCGACGATGCAGCGGGTTTCGACCCGGAGGTCTTCGGAATCTCACCTCGCGAAGCACTGGCGATGGACCCGCAGCAGCGACTCCTGCTCGAGACGAGCTGGGAGACCTTCGAGCACGCCGGCATCGATCCGCGGTCCGTGCACGGCAGGCAGATCGGCGTCTTCACCGGTCTGTCCGGAATCGACTACTCGGCACGGGCGGGCGGCGCCCCGCCCGAGGAACTCGCGGGCTACTTCATCACCGGCACCGCGATGAGTGTCGCCTCCGGCCGTGTCGCATACAGCTTCGGACTGAACGGACCCGCGATCACCGTCGACACGGCATGCTCGTCGTCCCTGGTGTCCGTCCACCTCGCCATGCAGGCACTGCGCAACGGCGAGTGCGAACTCGCCCTGGCCGGCGGGGCGACCGTCATGTCGACGCCCGCGGTGTTCGTCGAGTTCAGCCGGCAGCGTGGACTGGCCCACGACGGGCGCTGTAAGGCGTTCTCCGCCGCGGCCGACGGTACGGCGTGGGGCGAAGGCGCCGCGATCCTCGCGCTGGAACGCCTGTCCGACGCCGAGCGCAACGACCGCCGGATCCTCGCCGTCGTCCGCGGCAGCGCGGTGAACCAGGACGGCGCCAGCAACGGCCTGACCGCCCCGAGCAAGCAGGCCCAGGAACGGGTGATCCGGCAGGCCCTGACCGACGCCGGACTCGGCCCGGCCGACGTCGACGCGGTCGAAGCCCACGGCACCGGCACCACGCTGGGCGATCCCATCGAGGCGTCCGCCCTGCTGGCCGGCTATGGCCGCGATCGGCCCCCCGACCGGCCGTTGTGGCTCGGCTCGGTGAAGTCGAACCTCGGGCACACCCAGGCAGCCGCCGGAGTGGCCGGAGTGATCAAGATGATCATGGCGATGCGGCACGGTGTGCTGCCGAGAACGCTGCACATCGACCGCCCCACCCCCCACGTCGAATGGTCCGCCGGATCGGTGTCCCTGCTCACCGAGAACCGGGAATGGCCGGCGACCGACCGGCCCCGCCGGGCGGCGGTCTCCTCGTTCGGCATCAGCGGCACGAACGCCCACGTCGTGCTGGAGCGGCCGACCCCACCGCCGGACGCTGCGCCCACCGACGGGATCGACGGATCGGACGACGTCGTGGCCTGGTTCGTGTCGGGCCACACCGAACCGGCGCTGCGCGCGCAGGCCCACAGGCTGCGGGACTACGTCGCCGACCACCCCGAGCTGACACCCGCCCAGGTGGCCGGCCCGCTGCTGACCTCCCGCGCGACCTTCGACCACCGTGCCGCCGTGCTCGGTACCGACCGGACGGCCCTGCTGTCCGGTCTCGACGCGCTCGGCCGAGGCGCCCCCGACCCCGGTGTGATCACCGGCGTGGCGGTCGAGGCGGGCGACCGGCCGGTGTTCGTCTTTCCCGGGCAGGGCGCGCAGTGGGTGGGCATGGCCACCGAACTGCTGGAGTCCTCCCCGGTGTTCGCCGACAGCCTGCGCGAGTGCGCCGACGCCCTGGCCCCGCACACCGGGTTCGCGCTGCTCGACGTGCTCCGCGACCGCGATCCGGCGGCCCTGGACCGGGCCGACGTCGTGCAACCCGCGCTGTTCGCGGTGATGGTCGGTCTTGCGCGGCTGTGGCACGCACACGGCGTCGAACCGGCGGCCGTGGTCGGGCACTCGCAGGGCGAGATCGCCGCCGCCCACGTCGCCGGCGCGCTGACCCTGCCCGACGCGGCGCTCGTCGTCGCGGCCCGCAGCCGGGTGATCACGGAATCGGCCCGGCGCGGCGGTGGCATGGCGTCGGTGGGTCTGCCGGCGGACGCGGTGCGGCAGCAGATCGAACCCTGGGCCGGGACCGTCGAGGTGGCGGCGATCAACGGTCCGGCCGCCACGGTCGTGTCCGGCCCCGGCGACGCCCTCGAGGTACTGGTCGCGCGGTGGCAGGCCGACGGTGTCCAGGCCCGGCGCATCACCGTCGACTACGCCTCCCACTGCGCGGACGTCTCGGTGCTGCGCAGGCCCATTCTCGACGCTCTCGCCCCGATCACCCCGCAGCGTTCGCGGATCCCGTTCTACTCGACGGTGAGCGGGGACATGATGGACGGCACCGCACTCGACGCCGACTACTGGTACCGGAACCTGCGCCGGCCGGTGCGCTTCGAGGACGCGACGAGATCTCTGGCCCGCGACGGGTATCGGCTGTTCGTCGAGTCGGGGAGCCATCCGGTCCTGACCGTGCCGCTGCAGGAGACCCTGGACGCGGCCGGCATCGCGGGTCGCGCCCTCGGCACCCTCCGGCGCGACCGGGCAGGCCTGCGCCAGTTCACCACCGCCCTCGCCGAGGCACACGTGTCCGGGGCGCACATCGAGTGGGACCGGGTCGGGTGGGCTCGCCGCGCCGGTCACCGGCCGTGGGTGGACCTGCCCACGTATGCCTTCCAGCATCGCCGCTACTGGCTCGACGGGGGCGCGCCGCAACGTGATGCCGCCGCAGCCGGCATGGATGCCGGGGACCACCCGATGCTCGCCGCCTCGGTCGAACTCGGCGACGGTCGCGGCGCGGTGTTCACGGGCGTGCTGTCGCCGCACCGACTGCCGTGGCTGAACGAGCACGCCGTGGACGGCACCGTGGTGCTGCCCGGCACGGCGTTCGTCGAACTCGCCTTGCACGCCGGGCATCGCGCCGGCTGCAGCCGCCTCGCGGAACTCACCCTCGAGACGCCCGCGACGGTTCCCACCGGTGGGGAGCTCGCGGTGCAGGTCGCCGTCCTCACCGCCGACGACGCCGGGCACCGCACGGTGTCGGTGCACTCCCGCCCGGCGGACGCCCCGGCGCGGACACCGTGGACCCGGCACGCCGTCGGCACACTCACGGGCGCGGTGCACACCGCGCAGGTTCCGATCCGGCAGTGGCCCCCGGCCGATGCGACGCCGATCGACGTGAGCGGTCTGTACGACGCGCTCGACGAGACCGGATACGGGTACGGGACGGTCTTCCGGGGCCTGCGCGCGGCGTGGCGCCGCGGTGACGACCTGTACGGAGAGGTGCGCCTGGCGGGAGAGGACCCCGCCGCGGCGGTCGCCGGGTACGGGATCCATCCGGCGGTGTTCGACGCGGCGCTGCACCTGATCGCGCTCGCCGCCGCCGCGGCCGGCGCCCGCGACCTGCGACTGCCGTTCGCATGGGACGACGTGCAACTGCACGCCGTGGGTGCCACCGCCCTGCGCGTACACATCGCCCCGACCGGACCCGAACGGTACCGGGTGGCCGCGTACGACACCGCCGGCAAGCCCGTGCTGACCGCGCGCTCGCTGGCGCTGCGGCCGTTCGCAGGTCCGCGGGCGCCGGCCACCGCGACCGGCACCGGCCTCTACCGCGTGGAATGGATCCCGGTCGAGGCCGGCGCGGCCCCGACGGCGGATCTCGCCACGCTCGGGGAGGCACTCACCGGCGGCGATCCCGCCGGCCGCACCCTGCTGCTGGCCGGGGAACCGGACGGCGAATCCGACGTGCCGACGCGCGCGCACGCCGCCGCGGAGGCGGCGTTGCGGGCGGTACAGGCCTGGCTCGCCGACGAGCGCCTCGCCGAGACCCGACTGCTGGTGACGACGCGCCGCGCCGTGGCGGTCACCGACGACGAACCGATCGACGTCGGCGCCGCGCCCGTGTGGGGGCTGATCGGTGCGGTGCAGAACGAACACCCGGACCGGATCACCCTGGTGGACCTGGACCGGCCGCCCGGTGACCTGCCCGATCCCACCGTGCTGTCCGCGGCCCTGGCCTGCGACGAACCACAACTGGCGGTCCGCGCCGGGACACTCCTCGCGCCCGTGCTCGCGGCGGTGCCGACCGCCACCGACGCAGCCGCGGATCCGGTGCCGTTCGGCCCCGACGGCACCGTCGTCGTCACCGGCGGCACCGGAACCATCGGCCGGCTCGTCGCCCGTCACCTCGTGCGGCGGTACGGGGTGCGCCGGCTCGTGCTGACCGGCCGACACGCGGTCCGCGCCGAGCGGGCGACGGACCTGCGCGCCGAGTTCGCCGAGGCGGGCGCCGAGATCCGCGCCGTGACCTGCGACGTGGCCGATCGAGCCGCGGTGGCGGCCCTGCTCGCCGCCGTCCCCGACCTGTCGGGTGTCGTCCACGCCGCCGGGGTGCTCGACGACGCCACCGCCGCCACCTTGACTCCGGACCAGTTGCACGCCGTCCTGCGCCCCAAGGTGGACGGTGCGTGGCATCTGCACGAGCTCACCCGCGATCGCGGTCTCGCGGCGTTCGTGCTGTTCTCCTCCGCGGCGGGTGTTCTCGGCGGCGCCGGCCAGGCGAACTACGCGGCGGCCAACGTCTTCCTCGACGCGCTCGCGCAGCACCGCCGCGCCGAGGGACTGCCGGGACTGTCCCTGGCCTGGGGACTGTGGGACCGCCCCAGCGGGATGACCTCCCATCTGAATGCGGCCGATCTGGATCGGCTCCAGCGCACCGGCATAGACACCCTCACCCCGGAAGCGGGGCTGGCCCTGTTCGATGCGGCGCTCGCCGCGAACCGTCCGTTGACGGTGCCGATACGGCTCTCGGCACCCGCCCGCCGCTCCGACGGCGAGGCCCTCCCCCCGATCCTGCGCCGAGTGCTCGGCACGTCCCGTCGGCGCGCCGCGGCCGCCCCGTCGGCCCCCGGCCTCGCCGACGAACTGCGGGCGCTCGACCCCGCCGGGCGGCACGCCCGGGTCCTCGAAATCGTCACCACGCACGTCGCGGCGGTACTCGGCCACGACGGGAAGGAGGCCATCGATCCGGAACGGGCCTTCAAGCAACTCGGCTTCGACTCGCTCACCGCGGTGCAGCTACGCAACCAGTTGACGACGGCCACCGGGGTGCGGCTGGCCGCGACGGTGGTGTTCGACCACCCCACCGCGGACGCGCTCGCCCGCGAGATCGCGGCACGGCTGCTCGGCCCCGAGGACACCCCGCAACCGACCCGCACGGCGCGCCGGCGCCACGACGACGACCCGATCGCGATCGTGGGGATGGCCTGCCGATACCCCGGCCAGGTCTCCTGCCCGGACGAGCTGTGGCGCCTCGTCCGCGACGGCCGCGACGCGGTGGGCGCGTACCCCGACAACCGCGGCTGGAACCTCGACGAGGTGTACCACCCGGATCCCGAGCGCAGCGGCACGACCTACATGCGGGCCGGCGGATTCCTCTACGACGCCGACCGGTTCGACGCCGCGTTCTTCGGGATCAGCCCCCGCGAGGCCGTCGCGATGGATCCGCAGCACCGACTGCTGCTCGAAAGCGCCTGGGAAGCACTGGAATACGCGGGAATCCCGCCGAACTCGCCCGGGCTCACCGACACCGGCGTGTACGTCGGAATGATGGGCGGCGACTACGGATTCCACCTCATGACCCGGCGGAGCACCGACGCCGAAGGCTATCTCATGACGGGCACCAGCAACAGCGTGGCCTCCGGGCGGATCGCCTACTCGCTCGGCTTCACCGGTCCCGCGGTCACCGTCGACACGGCGTGTTCGTCGTCCTTGGTGGCGCTGCACCTGGCGGCGCGGGCCCTGCGCGACGGCGAATGCACCCTCGCGCTGGCCGGTGGGGCGACGGTGATGGCGACCCCCGGCGTGCTGATCGAATTCAGCCGCCAGCGCGGACTCGCCCCGGACGGGCGGTGCAAACCGTTCTCCGATCGAGCGGACGGCACCGGGCTCAGCGAGGGCGCGGGCATGGTCGTGCTCGAGCGGCTGAGCGACGCCCAGCGCCACGGTCACCGGGTGCTGGCACTGATCCGCGGCTCCGCGGTCAATCAGGACGGCGCTTCGAATGGCCTGACCGCCCCGAACGGTCCGTCGCAGGAACGGGTGATCCGGCAGGCGCTGGCCGACGCTGCCCTCGACCCCGCCGACATCGACGCGGTGGAGGCCCACGGCACCGGCACGACACTCGGCGACCCGATCGAAGCCCAGGCGTTGCTGGCCACCTACGGTCAGCAACGCGACGGCCGGCCGCTGTGGCTGGGGTCGGTCAAGTCGAACATCGGCC
Organism: Rhodococcus sp. M8; assembly: GCF_015654185.1. Lineage (NCBI taxonomy): Bacteria > Bacillati > Actinomycetota > Actinomycetes > Mycobacteriales > Nocardiaceae > Rhodococcus > Rhodococcus sp. M8. The sequence continues at coordinate 912,361 of NZ_CP064065.1, read as the reverse complement.
ACTCCCAGGCGGCGGCCGGGGTGGCCGGCGTGATCAAGATGGTGATGGCGATGCGACACGGTGTGCTGCCGCCGAGCCTGCACAGCGACGCCCCGACCCGGCACGTCGACTGGACCTCCGGCGAGGTCGCGCTGCTCGCCGACGCGGTGGCATGGCCGCAGACCGGGCGCCCCCGCCGCGCCGGCGTCTCCTCGTTCGGCATCAGCGGCACCAACGCCCACATGATCCTCGAGCAGCCGCCCGACGTCGCCGCACCGGCGGCCCCGCCGCGGTCGGCGTCGCCCCTGGTGTGGGTGCTCTCCGCCAAGACCGACGAGGCGCTGCGCGCGCAGGCCGCCCGGCTGACGGACGTCCTCGACAGGGACGCCCTCGACACGGGGGCCCCGCCGGATCCGGCCGATCTCGCCTACTCGCTGGCCACCACCCGGTCCGGCTTCACGCACCGCGCCGCCGTGACCGGCGAGACGCTCGCCGACCTACGCGACGGCCTGGCCCGCCTCGCCGAGGGACGCGCAGGCGGCAACGCCGTCGCCGGGACGAGCGCCCGCGGGAGGACGGCATTCATGTTCACCGGCCAGGGCGCGCAGCGGATCGGAATGGGCCGCGGCCTCTACGACACCTACCCGGTGTTCGCCCGGGCCCTGGACGAGACCTGCGCCGCCCTCGACGAGCACGTCGACACCCCGATACGGCAGGTGATCTGGGGCGACGCGGACGAAGCCGCCGCGAGACTCGACCGCACCGAGTACACCCAGCCGGCCCTGTTCGCCGTCGAGGTCGCCCTCTACCGACTACTGCGGGAATGGGGCCTCACCCCCGACTACCTGATCGGACATTCGATCGGAGAACTCACCGCGGCCCACGTCGCGGGCGTGTTCAGCCTGCCCGACGCCGCCGCCCTGGTGGCCGCGCGCGGACGGCTGATGCAGGCCACCGCCCCCGGGGCGATGATCGCCGTCCGGGCCCGCCCGGAGGACGTCCGGTCGCGGATCGACGGCCGAGTCGACCTTGCCGCGGTGAACGGCGCCGAATCCGTGGTGCTCGCGGGAGCTGCAGCCGACGTGCACGCCGTCGCTGCCGAACTGTCCACCGCGGGAATCGCGGTCACCACGCTGCAGGTCGAACGCGCGTTCCATTCGGCGCTGATGGACCCCGTCCTCGACGAGTTCACCACCGTCGTGTCGCGGCCGGCGGCGCAGCCGCCGACGATCCCCGTCGTCTCCACTCTCACCGGGCGCGTCGCCACGGCCGAGGAACTGACGTCGCCGCAGTACTGGCGCCGGCACATCCGCCGAGCCGTGCGCTTCCACGACGGCATGCGCACCCTCGCCGAACTCGGCGTCTCCCGCTGCGTCGAGATCGGACCCGGCGCGGCCCTGGCCGCTCACGCCGCCGAGGTCGTCCCGCACCCGATCGCCACGTTGCCCGGGCGCGGGGACGACGCACGGGGCTTCGTCGAGGCGGTCGCCGCTGCGTCCGTGCAGGGCCTGGCGATCGACTGGGATCGGGTACTGCCCGGCCGCCGCCGGGTGGACCTGCCCACGTACGCCTTCCGGCGTCGCTCCTTCTGGCCGTCGGCGCCCGCACGCACCAGCGGTGATCCGACGGAGTTGGGGTTGAGCCCGGCGGACCATCCGCTGCTCGGCGCGGCCGTGACCCTCGACGACGACACCACCGTGTTCACCGGAGCGCTGTCCCGGCACCGGGATTCGTCGCTCGCGGCGCCGCAGCCCGGCGATCCGCCGACCGACGCTCCGCAGACCCTGGTACCGGCCGTCCTGGTCGAGCTGACCCTGCACGCCGCCCACCACGTCGGGTGCGACCGCATCGCCGCTCTCACGCTGCACCACGCGCTGGGCCTGCCGGCCGAGGGGTCGCTGCCGATCCGGGTGCTCGTGTCACCGGCCGGTGAGGACGGCGCGCGCACCGTTACCGTCTCGTCGAACATGGGACCGGCCGACGGCCCCTGGGTGCGGAACGCGTCGGCGACCGTCGACGACGTGCTCGCCGCGCAGCCGGACCGGCTCCCGGGCGACATCATGACCGAGGTGCGCCTCGACGACGGCGTCGACCCGAGCGGCTTCGGGATCCATCCGCAACTGCTGCAGGCGGCGCTCGACCCCGTCTTCGGGCCGGACGACTGGCCGCTGACCTGGTCGGGAACCCGGCTGCACCGCACCGGTGCGCAGGCGGTGTCGGTGCGGTGCGCGACGGGCGAGGACGGGCGGTACCGCGTCGACGCCACCGATGCCGACGGCGCGCCGGTGCTGACCGTCGAGGCGCTGCACGTGGTGCCCCGGACGGGCGACGGGGCCGGCGCGGGCCCGTCCGGCGCGCGGCGACTGCACCGCCTGGCATGGACCCGAATCGACGACCTCCCGTCCGAGCCGCCGCCCGGCCCGATGGTGGTACTCGGCGCCGCGGATCTGGAATCGACCTTGTCGCGCTGTCCCGACGCGGCGGCGCTGCGCACCGCGAGGGCAGCCACGCCCGACGACGGGCGGCCCTGGACGGTGCTGGTGGGGTGCGGCACCGACGGCGACCCGGGCCCGGAGGCGACCCACCACCTGTGCGCCCGGACGCTGCGACTGCTGCAGGACTGGCTCGACGACGCCGAGTTCGCCGACAGTGTGCTGGTGGTCGTCACCCGCAACGCGACGGCCACCGGCGAGGAGGGCGAAGGGGTCGACATCGACCTCGCGGCCGCCGCCGTGTGGGGTCTGGTGGGCTCCGCGCAGAACGAGAACCCCGGGCGGTTCGTGCTGCTCGACCTCGACCGGGAGACGGACGTCGACACGGCGATCACGTCGGCCCTGGCCAGCAGGGAACCGCAGGTCGCGGTCCGGGGCCGGGCCGTGCTCGTGCCCCGCCTGCGGCGCATACCGGCCGTGCAGCGATCCGGTCCGCTGTTCGACCCCCGCGGCACCGTGCTCGTCACCGGCGGCACCGGCACCGTGGGAGGATCGGTGGCGCGCCATCTCGTCAGCACGCACGGGGCGCGGCATCTGGTGCTGACCAGCCGACGCGGACCCGACGCCGACGGAAGCGACCGGCTACGCCGCGAACTGCGCGATGCGGGCGCCGAGGTGCGCATCGTCGCCTGCGACACCGCCGACGCGGCGGCACTGGCCGGTCTGCTGGCCCGGATCCCCGCCGAGCACCCCCTGACCGCGGTGATCCACGCGGCCGGAGTCCTCGACGACGCCACCCTCACCTCGCTCACCCCCGACCGGCTCGACGCGGTGCTGCGGCCGAAAGTCGACGCGGCCTGGCACCTGCACCGGCTGACCGCCGGGGTCCACGCCTTCGTGCTGTTCTCGTCGCTCGCCGGTGTGCTCGGCGCGCCCGGGCAGGGGAACTACGCGGCGGCGAACCGGTTCCTCGACGCCCTCGCCCAGCATCGGCGAGCCCACGGCCGGCCCGCGGTCTCGATCGCGTGGGGCATGTGGGCACCGCCGAGCGCCATGACCGGCAGGCTCGGCGCGGTGGATCTCGCCCGGGCCCGCCGTAGCGGCCTGGTTCCGATGAGCGAGGCCGACGGCCTGGACCTGTTCGACAGCGCCCTGGCGTCCGACCTCTCCGCCGTGGTGGGGGCTCGGTTCGAGCACCCCGGTGCGGCCGCGACGTCCGTTCCCGCTCCGCTGCGGGGACTGGTGCGGCAAGCGCGGCCGCGCGCGGCCGGCTCGGGGTCGGCGTTGTCCGGACCGAACGGATCAGGGCCGTTGGAGTGGGCGCAGCGGCTCACGGACCGGTCGGTGCCCGAACAGCGGCACCTCGTGCTGGAGCTGGTGCGAGCCGGAGCTGCCGCAGTCCTCGGCCACGACGCGTCGGACTCGGTCGATCCCGACCAGGCGTTCAAGGAACTCGGCTTCGACTCGCTCGCGGCGGTGGCCTTGCGCAACCATCTCGGTGCCGCGACCGGTCTGCGGTTACCGCCGACGGTGGTGTTCGATCACCCAAGTCCCCGGGCCGTCGCCGAGTTCCTGCGCGCGGAGCTGGTCCCGGACCCGGTGTCGGTGGCCGTCGCCGGGATCGACCGCCTGCAGGCGGTCGTCGCCGACCTCGGCGCCGACGACGAGGCACGCGCGGCGGTCGCGCAGCGGCTCGAAGCCCTGCTCGCCGACCTCGCGGGAGCCGAGCGGGGCCGCGCCGACACGGTGGACAGGATTCACGCCGCGACCGGTGACGAGATCCTCGACATCATCGACCGGGGTCTGTGAGCCGACGAGCAATCTCCCGGTGACCGCCGGGAAGCGGTCTGCGCAGTGGACACCGGCCCCGGCCATCGAGCTGCCGCCGTCGCAGCTGCGCGAACGCGCCGCGTGAGAACGGCGGCCTCCCGCAGCCACCCGGTCACCAGCCGCGCTCGCGCCACTCCGCGAGGTGCGGGCGCTCGGCGCCGAGGGTGGTGTCCTTGCCGTGGCCGGGGTAGATCACCGTGTCGTCACCGAAGCGGCCGAAGAGCTTGGTGTCGACGTCGTCGTACAGCGAGGTGAACTTCTCGGCGTCCGCGGTCTTGCCCAGGCCGCCGGGGAAGAGGGAGTCACCGGTGAAGATGTGGTGCCGTCCGGTGCCGGCCTCGGTGAGGACCAGCGCGATCGAGCCGGGGGTGTGCCCGGACAGGTGGATCACCTCGAGACCGAGCTCGCCGACGGCGACGGTGTCGCCTTCCATGAGCAACCGATCGGGCGTGACCGGGAGCTGCTCGGCGTCGAGCGGGTGCGCCGCCGTGGGAACCCCGGTCGACGCCGCGACCGCCTCGAGGCCCTGCCAGTGGTCCCAGTGCTGGTGGGTCGTGACGATCAGCTCGAGTTTCGGGGCGTGCTCGGCGAGGAACCGGGTCAGCAACTCCGGCTCGTTCGCTGCATCGAGGAACACAGATCTGCCGGTGGCGGAATCCGTGACCAGGTACGTGTTGTTGTCCATGGGTCCGACGGACATCTTGACGATGGTCGCGCCGGGCACGGTGCGGCGCTGCGCGGGACCGCCGGGGGTGACCTCGCCGGTGTAGTCGTCGTCGATGACCAAGGGCTGCTGCGACATGTGAGGCACGTTACCGCCGAGGCCCGTCGCCCGCGTGCGCGGCGGTCGGGAACCGGAACGTGTCGGTGGGCGCGCCTACCATGGTCCAGGGCCGAGTTGCGCGACGTGACGTCGGTGAATCGAGATGCGACCGGATCCGACCGTCCAGGGGATCCGACGAGGAGGGACGTGGCGTGGCGGATCGCCTGATCGTGCGTGGCGCGCGGGAGCACAACCTGCGGGGGATCGACCTGGACCTGCCGCGTGACAGCCTGATCGTCTTCACCGGCCTGTCCGGGTCGGGCAAGTCGAGCCTGGCGTTCGACACGATCTTCGCCGAGGGGCAGCGCCGTTACGTCGAGTCGCTGTCCGCCTACGCGCGCCAGTTCCTCGGCCAGATGGACAAACCCGACGTCGACTTCATCGAGGGCCTGTCGCCGGCGGTGTCCATCGACCAGAAGTCCACCAACCGGAACCCGCGCTCGACGGTGGGCACCATCACCGAGGTCTACGACTATCTGCGCCTGCTCTACGCCCGCGCAGGCACGGCGCACTGCCCGCAGTGCGGGGAGCAGATCGCCCGGCAGACGCCGCAGCAGATCGTCGACCAGGTCCTCGACATGGAGCAGGGCACCCGGTTCCAGGTGCTCGCCCCGGTCGTGCGCACCCGCAAGGGGGAATTCGTCGACCTGTTCGAGCAGCTGACCGTGCAGGGGTACGCCCGCGTGCGGGTCGACGGAGTGGTCTATCCCCTCACCGATCCGCCGAAGCTGAAGAAGCAGGAGAAACACGACATCGAGGTGGTCGTCGACCGCCTCGCGGTCAAGGCGAGCGCCAAGCAGCGGCTCACCGATTCGATCGAGACCGCGCTGCGCCTGGCGGAGGGCATCGTCGTCCTCGACTTCGTGGACCGGGACGAGAACGCCGCCGACCGCGAGCGTCGCTTCTCCGAGACGCTCGCCTGCCCGAACGGGCACCCCCTGTCCATCGACGAACTCGAACCCCGGTCCTTCTCGTTCAACTCCCCGTACGGCGCCTGCCCCGAATGCACCGGCCTCGGCATCCGCAAGGAGGTCGACCCGGAGCTCGTCGTGCCGGACCCGGAACTCAGCCTCGAGGACGGTGCGATCGCGCCCTGGTCGATGGGGCAGACCTCCGAGTACTTCACCCGGCTGCTGTCCGGGCTCGCCGACATCATGGGCTTCGAGATGTCCACCCCGTGGAACAAGCTGCCGGCCAAGGCCCGCAAGGCCATCCTCGAGGGCAGCCCGGAACAGGTCCACGTCCGCTACAAGAACCGGTACGGCCGGACACGGTCGTATTACGCCGAGTTCGAGGGCGTGATGCCGTTCCTGCACCGCCGGCTCGAACAGACCGAGTCCGAGCAGATGAAGGAACGCTACGACGGGTACATGCGGGAGATCCCGTGCCCCACGTGCGAGGGCGCGCGGCTGCGTCCGGAGATCCTCGCGGTGACGATCGCCGCGGGCGAGCACGGGCACAAGTCCATCGCCGAGGTCTCCGACCTGTCCATCGCCGAGTGCGCCGAGTTCCTGAACGCCCTGACCCTCGGGGCGCGGGAGGAGGCCATCGCAGGGCAGGTGCTCAAGGAGATCCAGGCGCGTCTCGGGTTCCTGCTCGACGTGGGACTCGAATACCTCACCCTGTCCCGCGCGGCCGGCACCCTGTCCGGCGGGGAGGCACAGCGCATCCGCCTCGCCACCCAGATCGGCTCGGGCCTGGTCGGTGTCCTGTACGTCCTGGACGAGCCGTCCATCGGCCTGCACCAGCGCGACAACCGCCGGCTCATCGAAACCCTCACGCGGCTGCGTGATCTCGGCAACACCCTGATCGTCGTCGAGCACGACGAGGACACCATCCGCGCGTCGGACTGGGTCGTCGACATCGGGCCGTACGCCGGCGAGCACGGCGGTCGCGTCGTGCACACCGGCCCCTACAAGGAACTGCTCGAGTGCACCGAGTCGCTCACCGGCGCGTACCTGTCCGGACGTCAGCGGATCGAGGTGCCGGAGCAGCGCCGGCCGGTGGACCGCAAGCGTCAGGTCACCGTCGTCGGCGCCCGCGAGAACAACCTGCGCGGCATCGACGTGGCCTTCCCGCTCGGCGTGCTCACCTCCATCACCGGTGTCTCCGGATCCGGCAAGTCGACCCTGGTCAACGACATTCTCGCGACGGTCATGGCCAACAAGCTCAACGGCGCGCGGCAGGTGCCCGGCCGGCACACCCGCGTCAACGGGCTCGACCAGCTCGACAAGCTCGTGCAGGTGGACCAGTCGCCGATCGGCCGTACCCCGCGGTCGAATCCGGCCACCTACACGGGCGTGTTCGACAAGATCCGCACCCTGTTCGCCGCGACCACCGAGGCGAAGGTGCGCGGCTATCAGCCGGGCCGGTTCTCGTTCAACGTCAAGGGCGGCCGATGCGAGGCCTGCTCGGGTGACGGCACGCTCAAGATCGAGATGAACTTCCTGCCCGACGTGTACGTGCCGTGCGAGGTGTGCCACGGGGCCCGCTACAACCGCGAGACCCTCGAGGTGCACTACAAGGGCAAGACCATCGCCGAGGTGCTGGACATGCCCATCGAGGAGGCCGCCGAGTTCTTCGAGCCGGTCACCTCGATCCACCGCTACCTGCGCACCCTTGTCGACGTCGGCCTCGGATACGTGCGCCTGGGCCAGCCAGCCCCGACCCTCTCGGGGGGCGAGGCGCAGCGCGTCAAGCTCGCCGCGGAGCTGCAGAAGCGGTCGACGGGCCGCACCGTGTACGTGCTGGACGAGCCGACCACCGGTCTGCACTTCGAGGACATCCGCAAGCTGCTCGGCGTGATCAACGGGCTCGTCGACAAGGGCAACACGGTGATCGTGATCGAACACAACCTCGACGTGATCAAGACGGCGGACTGGATCATCGACATGGGCCCCGAAGGGGGCTCCGGCGGCGGCACCGTCGTCGCGCAGGGCACGCCCGAGGACGTCGCGGCGGTCGAGGGCAGCTACACCGGCACGTTCCTGCGCGAGGCGCTCGCCGAGTCCGTCGCCCAGGAGCCCGCGCCCGCCCGCAAGCCGGCGCGCAAGCGCGCGCCGCGGAAGGTGGCGGCCGCGAGCTGACCTCGGCGCCGACGCGCCGCGGACCGCGAGGGGGATGGGGTGGCACGGACGTTCTCCGGTGGTCGTGTCCGCGGGATCGTCGCCGCGCTCGTGACGGCGATGCTGCTCACGGCCGGGGTTGCGGCGGCCCGGCCCGCAGGCAGCGAGGCGGACCCGCCGGGCACCGTCGTCCGGGTCGATCCGTTGCCGCGGCAGTGGTGGCTGCCGGATGCGTCCGCCGCGTCGGTGCTCACCTACCGCACCACCGGACCGCGCGGGGTGCCGGCCCTGAGCACCGGCGCGGTCTTCGTGCCGTCGGGCGCCGCGCCCACCGGCGGCTGGCCGGTGGTGTCGTGGGGACACGGCGCGGTCGGAATCGCGGACCGGTGCGCCCCCACCGTCGACGGCCGCATCGACAACGGATACCTGGCGCACTGGCTCGCCCAGGGATACGCGGTCGTCGCCACCGACTACCCCGGTCTCGGCACCCCCGGCCTCCACGCCTACCTCGACGGGCCGTCGGAGGCCCACGCCCTGATCGACATGGTGCGCGCCGCGCGGGCAGTGGAACCGTCCCTCGGGTCGCGCTGGGTCGCACTCGGCCAGTCGCAGGGCGGTCAAGCCGCGATGGTCGCGGCCTCCCTCGCGACCCGGTACGCACCCGAGCTCGACTACCGCGGCGCCGTCGCGCTGGGCGTGCCGTCGAACATCGAGCACCTCGTGCCGTTCGGTGACCCGCGCCTTCCGCCGCTGCCGCTGACCGGCACCACCGTGTTCATCGCCTACCTGCTGGCCGGGATGCGCGCGACCCGCCCCGACGTCGACGTCGACCGCTTCCTCAGCCCGCGGGGCCGCGAGGTCCTCGCCCGGCTCGAGGACCTGTGCTACCAGGAGGCGGCGGCCGAGGTCGGGGATCTGTCGATCGGCGACCTGCTGGCGCGACGCACCGACGATCCGGCCCTGGTCCGGGCCGCCCGCGACATGCTCGAGATCCCCACCCGCGGCTACGACCGTCCACTGTTCCTCGGCCAGGGCCTGACGGACACCGTCACCCCGGCGCCGTTCACGTTCAAGCTCGTCGCCGACCTGACCGCGGCCGGGGAGCGGTTCGTGTTCCGGTCGTATCCCGTCGGCCACCTGGAGACGATGCGGGCGTCCCTGGACGACGTCACAGCGTTCGTTGAGGACCTGTTCGCCGCGGGCCGGTAGCGAGCGACCGCGTCAGCGGCGCCCCGCCGTATCGATCGTCGCCGTATCGATCGCCGCCGCGAGATCGGCGGGACGGGACCACATCGGCCAGTGACCGGTCGGCAGGTCGACGTACTCCACGTCGGTCAACCGGCCGAGCTCGGACGCCACCGGATGCCCCGACTGCGCCATCCGCGGGATCGCCCCGGACGGGAAGCTGCTGCACACGACGGTGGTCGGCACCCTCAGGCGGGCGTCGTCGTGCAGGGCGAGCGGAGTCCGCGCCGGACCGGCCGGATGCGGCACCGCCCGCTCCCGGAACCGCTGCAGCGCAGCGTCGTCGAGCCCGTGCAGGCTGTTGCCGTCGGCTTCGAGCTCCGCCCACGGCGGTAGCGGGATCTCCGCCACGGCGGCATCGAGATCCGGTCGCAGTGCAGCGGCATCCGGCAGCGGACCGGAGTCGACGTACACCAGGCGGGCCACGTCCGTCGGGACCCGGTCCGACGCCGCGTACGCGACCGGGCCGGCGCCGCTGTGCGCGACGACGATCGCACCGCCCGCCACCGCATCCACGACGGCACCGACGTGGTCGTCGAGGGTGATGCCGGAGCGGTCGGTCCGGACGGACCCGAGCCCGGGCAGAGTCAGGGCGTCGACCCTGTGCCCCCGCGCCCGCAGGTCCTCGGCGACGGCCTCCCATGCCCATGCGCCGAGCCAGAATCCGGGAACGAGGATCACGTGTGCGCCCACGACACCCATCCTCGGGGATGCAGGCGACGGTGCGGGTCACCGACACGGTCGTTGCCGGAACGACATTGTTCAACCGGGCGCAAACCTCGCGAAACTCCGCGCCCCTACGGTGGGCGCATGACCGGTGCGCACGGCGACCTCGCGGCCCTCGCCGCCGCGCTCGACGAGCTGCGGGACGGGCTCGTCGCCGCCGCGGACGCCGACGAGCGCTGGGCCCAGGCCCACCCCGCTCACCGGCCCGGCGCGGAGAACCTGGCGCACTACGTCGCCCTGCGGCGCCGGGACATCCGCGACCTGCAGTCCGACCTCGCCGCGTGGGGGCTCTCGTCCCTGGGGCGCGCCGAGGCCCACGTGCTGGCCTCCGTCGACGCGGTGCGCCGGGCCGTGGGCAGCCTCGCCGACCTGCCCGAGATCGATGCCCGGCCCTGTCCGGTCGATTTCGTCACCGGCGAGCGCCTGCTCGAACGCCACGCCACCGCACTGCTCGGTCCCGTCCACGGCGGCCGCCGGACCCGCATCATGGTGACGCTGCCGAGCGAGGCGGCCACCGACGCCGAACTCGTCGACCGGATCGTCGGCGCCGGCGCCGAACTCGTCCGGATCAACTGCGCGCACGACGGCCCGGACGCGTGGGCCGCCATGATCGACCACGTGCGCCGCGCCGAACGGGCCCACGGCCGGCACGTCGCCGTCACCATGGACCTCGCCGGCCCGAAGCTGCGCACGGGCCCCGTCGCGCCCGGTCCCGCGGTCGTGCACGCCAAACCCGAACGGGACGCGCTCGGCCGCACCGTCGCACCCGTCCAGGTGCGGCTCACCCGCCCGGGCTCTGCGGCCGCCGCGGGCGAGGTCGTCGTCCCCGTCACCGACGAGTTGTGGCTGGCCCGGCGCCGACCCGGCGACCGCATCGCCTTCCGCGACACCCGCGGCTCCAAGCGCATGCTGGTCGTCACCGGCACCGCCGCCGGTGACGTGCGCACCGAGCTGACCGACACCGCCTACCTCGTGCCCGGCACCCGGCTGACCGCGCACGGCGACGCCACCGCCGTCGCGGCCCTCCCGCCGCGCGAACGGCGGCTCACCCTGCACGTCGGCGACGAGCTGATCCTGGATCCGGACCTCACGCCCGCCGACCCCGACGCCCGCCCGCCCCGCATCGGCTGCACCCTGCCCCGGGTGTTCGAGGACACCCGGATCGGGCACCGGATCTTCTTCGACGACGGCCGGATCGGGGGGATCGTCGAGGAGGCCGCTCCGGGGCGGCTGCGGATCCGCATCACCGACGCGGATCTGCGCGGCTCCCGGCTGGGGACGGCCAAGGGCATCAACCTGCCCGACACCGAGCTGCGGCTGCCGGCGCTCACCGACGAGGACCTGGACCGGTTGCCGTTCGTGGTCGCGCACGCGGACGCGGTCAGCCTGTCCTTCGTGCGCAGTGCCGCCGACGTCGCGCGCCTGCAGGACCGGCTCGCCGAACTCGGCGGCGCGCGGCTCGGGGTGATCCTCAAGGTGGAGACGGTGGCGGGGTTCGAGAACCTGCCGTCCATCCTGTTCGCGGCCCTGCACTCGCCGCGGGTCGGCGTGATGATCGCGCGCGGCGACCTCGCCGTCGAGGCCGGTTACGGCCGGCTGGCCGAGGTGCAGGAGGAGATCCTGTGGGTGTGCGAGGCGGCGCACGTCCCGGTGATCTGGGCGACGCAGGTCCTCGACACCCTCGCCCGGACCGGCCGGCCGTCGCGCGCGGAGATCACCGACGCCGCGGCGTCGGGCCGGGCCGAGTGCGTGATGCTCAACAAGGGCCCGTACGTCGACCACGCGGTGCGCTTCCTCGACGACGTGCTGGGCCGGATGGCCGACCACCAACGCAAGAAGGACTCGCTGCTGCGGCGCCTGCGGGCCTGGGAGGAGCCGGGCGTGCCGCTGCGCTGAGACCGGGGTGGCCGAGGCCGGGTCAGAAGACCGGGCCGGTGTACTTCTCGCCCGGGCCCTTGCCCGGCTCGTCCGGGTAGGCCGACGCCTCCCGGAAGGCCCGCTGCAGCGCCTGCAGCCCCTCGCGCAGCGGCCCGGCGTGCGGGCCGAGGTACTCCACGGACGCGGTGACCAGCCCGGCGAGGGCGGTGATCACCCGGCGCGCCTCGTCCAGGTCGCGGTGGGTGCCGGCCTCGGGATCCTCGTCGGCCAGGCCGAGCTTCTCGGCGGCGGAACTCATGAGCATCACGGCGGCGCGGCTGATCACCTCGACGGCCGGGATCTCGCCCAGGTGCCGGACGTCACCGGCCACGGTCGGATCGGGGGTGTCGGTCATGGGTCCACGATCCCACCCGCGCCTCGCTGCCGCTGGGGCGGGTCGGGCCGCGGCCGGCGATTCGATCGACGGCCCGAAGTTTGCTAGGCTGTGAGTCACGACCGTCCGCGTGCTCTGCGCGTGGGCAGCAAAGTGGAGTCCGACTCCCACCTCTGCGCGGCACATGACCTGGTCATGACCTTCGCTCAGTGGTCCGGTCCGCCGCCCACCGGGGTATCCGGGGAGCGTGCGCCCCGAGTGATCGGGGGACGAGAGCGCACGGCCTTCGCGTCGTGGGGTCCGTCGGGCCGGTCGGTATTCGGACCCCGCCCGGTGCGCAAGCACCGTCGGCGGGGTTTTTCGTCGGAAGTCGGCCCCATGTGCTGCGGCGCGGTCACCCGGACCGCACCGCTCTACCTAGGAGGCCCCATCAGCGCTGAGACCCGCATCAACGAACGCATCCGAGTTCCCGAGGTCCGACTCGTCGGACCGGGTGGGGAACAGGTCGGAATCGTGCGTGTTGAAGATGCACTCCGCCTGGCATTCGAAGCCGATCTCGATCTGGTCGAGGTGGCCCCTGACGCCCGTCCGCCGGTCTGCAAGATCATGGACTACGGCAAGTTCAAGTACGAGGCTGCCCAGAAGGCGCGCGAGTCGCGCAAGAACCAGCAGCTGACCGTGATCAAGGAGCAGAAGCTCCGGCCGAAGATCGACGACCACGACTACGAGACCAAGAAGCGCAACGTGGTGCGCTTCCTCGAGGCGGGGTCGAAGGTCAAGGTAACGATCATGTTCCGCGGCCGCGAGCAGTCCCGCCCCGAGCTCGGGTTCCGGCTGCTGCAGCGCCTCGGCGCCGACGTCGCCGATCTCGGCTTCATCGAGACCGCCCCCAAGCAGGACGGTCGGAACATGACCATGGTCCTGGCCCCGCACAAGGGCGCCAAGACCCGCGCCAAGGCGCAGGAGACCGCCCAGGCCTCCGTCGCCAGGCCGGCTCCTGCCGCGGACAAGCCCGCGGCAGGCGACGGCACCGCGTAGCTCCGCCGGTCGACCGGGCTCACCGCCCGGCCGGCCGCTGCGCGCAAGCCGGACGAACACGAGTAAATCCCCGACGAACTGAGGACTCCATGCCCAAGTCGAAGACCCACAGCGGCACCGCGAAGCGATTCAAGGTGTCCGGCAGCGGAAAGATCCTGCGCCAGAAGGCCGGCCGCCGCCACCTGCTCGAGCACAAGTCCTCCCGGGTGACGCGTCGCCTCGACGGCAAGGCCGCCGTCTCCGACGTCGACGCCCCGCGCGTCAAGCGCATGCTCGGCATCTGAGCTTCTTTCCCCGACCGACCCCCGGGGGCGATCGACTGCCCCCCGAGATTGACAGGACATATCAGTGGCACGCGTGAAGAGGGCCGTCAACGCCCAGAAGAAGCGCCGTTCGATCCTCGAGGCTTCCAAGGGCTACCGCGGGCAGCGCTCGCGTCTGTACCGCAAGGCCAAGGAACAGCAGCTCCACTCGCTGACCTACGCCTACCGCGACCGTCGCGCGCGCAAGGGTGACTTCCGCAAGCTGTGGATCAGCCGCATCAACGCCGCTGCCCGCGCCAACGACATCACCTACAACCGCTTCATCCAGGGCCTGAAGGCCGCGGGTGTCGAGGTGGACCGCAAGATCCTCGCCGAGCTCGCCGTCTCCGACGCCGAGGCGTTCGCCGGCCTGGTCGCCGTGGCCAAGGCCGCGTTGCCCGCCGACGTCAACGCGCCGGCCGACGCCGCCTGAGCGCAGCGCGAACGCCGAGACGACGCTGAACGACCGACCAGCACAGGAACGACCCGTGGACCCGCTCACCGAGCGCACCCCACGGGTCGTTTCTGCTGTCAAACTCCTGCGCACCTCCGACCGCCGCAAGGCCGGCCGTTTCCTCGCCGAGGGCGAGAACTCCGTCGGCGAGGCCCTCACGACCGCCGTCGTGCACGAGGTGTTCGTCACCGAGGCCGCCGCCGCCCGCTACCCCGATCTGCTCGACGCCGCCCGGCGCCGACACGTGCGGGTCTCCACCGTCACCGAGCGCGCGGCCGCCCGGCTATCGGACACCGTCACCCCGCCCGGCATCGTCGCCGTGTGCGATCTGCTCGACGTGCCGCTCGCCCGGGCCCTGACCCCGCCGCCGCGGCTGCTCGCCGTGCCCGTCGAGATCGCCGAGCCCGGCAACGCCGGCACCGTCATCCGCGTGGCCGACGCGGTCGGCGCCGACGCGGTGGTCCTCGCCGGCGACAGCGTCGACCCGCATAACGGCAAGTGCGTCCGCGCCTCCGCGGGCAGCGTGTTCCACCTCCCGCTCGCCCGTGAACGCGACACCGGCACCGTCCTCGACGCGCTCGCCGCCGCCGGACTCCAGGTGCTCGCCACCGCCGCCGACGGCGAGGTCGATCTCGACGAGGCCGACGAGCTGCTCGCCGCCCCCACGGCGTGGCTGTTCGGCAACGAGGCCCACGGCCTCGACCCGGCGGTCGCGGCGCGGGCCGACCACCGGGTGCGCATCCCCATCCGCGGCCGCGCCGAATCGTTGAACCTTGCCACCGCCGCGTCGATCTGCCTGTACGCAAGCGCCCGCGTGCAGCATCGCGCCGACAGGGCCGTGCCCTAGCGCGGCCCGGCCATCGCCTAGGATTTGGGTGCTGCGCTGGCGCGATCCGTTCGACGCCGAACGTGGCACCACACCCACCGTTCGCCCGAAGAAGGAGTTGCACCGGTCGTGGCCAAGAATGAGGGCGGCACCCCGCCGGCAGTCGATCCGAGCGCCCTGAGCGAGGAGTCGCTCGCCGCGTCCACGCAGGCCGCGCTGGCCGCGTTCGCCGCCGCCCCCGACCTCGACGCGCTCGCGCAGGCCAAGATCGACCACCTCGGCGACAAGGCCCCCGTCTCCCTCGCCAAGCGCGCCCTGGGCGGCCTGCCCGGCAACCAGCGCGCCGACGCCGGCAAGCGGGTCAACGCGGCCCGCGGCGCGGTCACCGCGGCTTTCGATGAACGCCGCACCGAGCTCCTCGCCGAGCGCGACGCCGCGGTCCTCGTCGCCGAGGCCATCGACGTCACCCTGCCCGCCAACCGCCGGCCCGCCGGCGCGCGGCACCCGATCACGATCATCTCCGACCAGATCGCCGACGTGTTCGTCGGCATGGGCTGGGAGGTGGCCGAGGGCCCCGAGGTCGAAACCGAGCACTTCAACTTCGACGCGCTGAACTTCCTGCCGGACCACCCCGCCCGCACGATGCAGGACACCTTCCACATCGCGCCGGAGGGCTCACGGCAGGTGCTGCGCACCCACACCTCGCCGGTGCAGGTGCGCACCATGCTGCACCGCGACATCCCGATCTACGTGGTGTGCCCCGGCCGCACCTTCCGCACCGACGAGCTCGACGCCACCCACACCCCGGTGTTCTCGCAGATCGAAGGCCTGGCCGTGGACAAGGGTCTGACCATGGCCCACCTGCGCGGCACCCTGGACGCGTTCGCCCGTGCCCTGTTCGGACCCGAGACCCGAACCCGGATGCGCCCGAACTACTTCCCGTTCACCGAGCCGTCCGCCGAGGTGGACGTGTGGTTCCCGAACAAGAAGGGCGGTGCCGGCTGGGTCGAATGGGGCGGCTGCGGCATGGTCAACCCCAACGTGCTGCGCGCGAGCGGCATCGACCCCGACGAGTACACCGGCTTCGCGTTCGGGATGGGCCTCGAGCGCACCCTGCAGTTCCGCAACGGCATCTCCGACATGCGCGACATCGTCGAGGGCGACGTCCGATTCACCATGCCCTTCGGCGTGCAGGGCTGACGCCGCCCGACCCGAGACCCGACCACCGAACCGACCGAAAGAGCTGAGCACAAGTGCGAGTAGCGCAGTCCTGGCTGACCGAGATCCTGCAGCGGGCCACCCCCGAGTGGAACGTCACCGCCGAGGAACTCGATGCGGGATTCGTCCGGGTCGGACTCGAGGTGGAGGAGGTCGACACCCTCGCGCGTCTCGACGGCCCCCTCGTCGTCGGCCGCGTCCTCGAGATCACCGAGCTCACGGAGTTCAAGAAGCCCATCCGCTTCTGCCAGGTCGAGGTGGGCGAAGACGCCCCGCGCGGCATCGTGTGCGGCGCCCGCAACTTCACCGAGGGCGACCTCGTGGTCGTCGCGCTGCCCGGCGCGGTGCTGCCCGGCGGCTTCGCCATCGCCTCCCGCAAGACCTACGGCAGGGTCTCCGACGGGATGATCTGCTCCGTCGCCGAGCTCGGCATCGGCAAGGACCACTCCGGCATCCTCGTCCTAGAGGAGGGCACCGCCGAACCGGGTACCGACGCCAACGACCTGCTCGGCCTCGGCGACACCGTCATCGAGCTGAACATCACCCCCGACCGCGGCTACTGCTTCTCGCTGCGGGGCCTGACCCGCGAACTCGCGTGCGGCTTCGACCTCGAGTTCGCCGACCCCGCGCACGTCGTGCCCAATCCGGCCGACGGCGGCCAGGCCTACCCGATCCGGCTCGAGCCGGAGACCGACGCCACCCGCTTCGCCGCCCGCAAGGTCACCGGCATCGACCCCAAGGCCGTGTCCCCGTGGTGGCTGCAGCGGCGGCTGCTGCTGTCCGGCATCCGCCCGATCTCCCCGGCCGTCGACGTGACCAACTATGTGCTGCTCGAACTCGGCCAGCCGCTGCACGCCTTCGACGCCGCCACCCTCCAGGGTGAGCTCGTCGTGCGGCGCGCGAGGGCGGGGGAGAAGCTGACCACCCTCGACGGCATCGAACGCGACCTCGACCCCGAGGACGTCGTCATCACCGACGACTCCGGGGTGATCTCCCTGGCCGGGATCATGGGCGGCGTCGCCACCGAGGTGAGCGGCACCACCACCGACGTCCTCCTCGAGGCCGCCACCTGGGATCCGCTGGCCGTGTTCCGGAGCGCGCGGCGCCACAAGCTGGTCAGCGAGGCGGGCAAGCGGTTCGAGCGCAACGTCGACCCCGAAGTGGCGCTGCCGGCGCTGGACCGGGCCGCGTCGCTGCTCGTGGAGATCGCCGGTGGCCGCGTCGAGCCGGTCCTGACCGACATCTCGGTCCCCGTCGAGCCGGTCTCGATCCGCATGGACATCGACCTGCCCGACCGCATGGCCGGGGTCGCCTACCCGACCGGCACCGCCGCCCGCCGGCTCACCCAGATCGGATGTGGCGTCGAGGTCGGCGTCGGCCCGGACGGGCACGGCCAGCTGGTGGTCACGCCGCCCACGTGGCGACCCGACCTGCGCCAGCCGGCCGACCTGGTGGAGGAGGTGCTGCGGCTCGAGGGACTCGAGCAGATCCCGTCCGTGCTCCCCGCCGCCCCCGCCGGCCGCGGACTGACCCCGAGCCAGAAGCGCCGCCGCGCCGTGGGCCGCGCCCTGGCCGCCGACGGCCACGTCGAGGTCCTCGCCCCCGTCTTCCTGCCGGCGCACGTGTTCGACACGTGGGGTCTCGACGCCGACGACCCGCGCCGCACCACCACCAAGGTTCTCAACCCGCTCGAGGCCGACCGCCCCGAGCTGGCGACGACGCTGCTGCCCGGCCTGCTCGAGGTGCTCGCCCGCAACGTCTCCCGTGGCCAGCGCGACCTGTCGCTCTATGCGATCGCGCAGGTCGTCCTGCCCGGACCCGGCACCCGGCCCGTGCCGCCGCTGCCGGTGGACCGGCGTCCCACCGACGAGCAGATCGCGCTGCTCGAAGGATCGCTGCCCGCGCAGCCCGTCCATGTCGGGGCGGTGCTGTGCGGCCTGCGGGAGCCCGCCGGGCCGTGGGGCCCGGGCCGGCCCGCGGACGCGACCGACGCGTTCGCCGCGGCGGAGACCGTCGCGGCCGCCGCCGGTGTGCGGCTGCAGCGCCGCGCGGCGCAGTACCTGCCCTGGCATCCGGGCCGCTGCGCCGAGCTGCTCGTCGACGGTGTCGTCGTCGGCCATGCCGGCGAGCTGCACCCGGCGGTGCTCGAGCGCGGCGGCCTGCCCGCCCGCACGTGCGCGTTCGAACTGGACCTCGACGCGCTGCCGATCATGGAGTCGCTGCCGGCGCCCAAGGTCTCCCCGTTCCCCGCCGTCCTGCAGGACGTCGCCGTCGTCGTGGCCAAGGAGGTCCCGGCCGCCGACGTCGAGGAAGCGCTGCGCGCGGGTGGCGGCGAGCTGCTCGAGGACATTCGCCTGTTCGACGTGTTCGAGGGGGCGCAGGTCGGGGAGGGCCGCAAGTCGCTCGCCTTCGCGCTGCGGTTCCGGGCGGCAGACCGCACGCTCACGGAGGACGAGGCCAGCGCCGCCCGCGCCGCCGCCGTCGCGTCGGCGTCCGCCGCCGTCGGTGCCGAACTGCGGCACTGACCCGGGCCTGCGGACGTAGCCTGGGAGCATGACCACGGATCCGTCGTCCCCCGACCCCGACGCTCCGGACACGCCCGTGCCCGACGTCACCCCGGCCGAGCCCGGTTCTCCGTCGGTCCCGGACGTGACACCGGCGGAACCGGGCTCGCCTTCGGTGCCGGACGTCCCGCCGTCCCCGGTCGGGCCGGACGTGACACCTGCCGAGGGGGCGGCCGCCGGTTACACCTCGGCCGGAGTGCCCACGTTCGACTCGGTGCGTGAGAAGATCGAACGCCGCGCAGGCACGGCGATCGGTGCGGAGGAACTTGCCCGCGAGAGCGCGGCGGGGCGCACGCTCGAGGAACAGTTCGACGAGCGCCGACGGGCCGCCGCCGACAAGCTGACCGAGATCCGCCGTTCGCTGGCCGAGGGGTGAGCCGGTCCGGTCCGACCCACCCGTATGAATGAAGTTGCATGATGATGCATAATCAATCGTATGGGTAACTCACCGGAATTCACGGCGACCGCACAGTCACCGATTCGGGTCGCCGTCGCGGGGGCCAGCGGGTACGCGGGCGGCGAAATCCTGCGCCTGCTTCTCGGTCATCCCGCCTATCAGGACGGCCGGCTCGTCGTCGGCGCGCTCACCGCCGGCGGCAACGCCGGCGCGACGCTCCGCGAGTTCCATCCCCACCTGCTTCCGCTGGCCGACCGCATCCTCGGCGCCACCGATCTCGACACCCTGGCCGGCCACGACGTCGTGTTCCTCGGCCTGCCCCACGGCCACTCCGCCGTCATCGCCGAGCAACTGCCCGACACCACCGTCGTCATCGACTGCGGCGCCGACTTCCGTCTGTCCGAGTCGGCCGACTGGGAACGCTGGTACGGCGGCGACCACGCAGGAACCTGGCCCTACGGCATGCCCGAGCTGCCCGGCAAGCGTGAGCACCTGATCGGCGCCACCCGCATCGCGGTCCCTGGGTGCTATCCCACGTCGGCCACCCTCGCCCTGGCCCCCGCCGTCGCGGCCGGCATCGTCGAGCCGAGGGTCCAGGTCGTCGCCGTGTCCGGCACCTCCGGCGCCGGCAAGTCCCCCAGGGTCGACCTCCTCGGCTCCGAGGTGATGGGCTCGGTGCGGGCCTACGGCGTCGGCGGAGCGCACCGGCACACGCCGGAGATCAAGCAGAACCTCGCCGCCCTGACCGATGCCGCCGTGACCGTCTCCTTCACCCCCGTGCTGGCGCCGATGCCCCGCGGCATCCTCGCGACCTGCACAGCCCCCACCACGGCCACCGCCGACGAGGCCCGGGCCGTGTACGAGAAGGCCTACGCCGACGAGCCGTTCGTCCAGGTGCTGCCCGAAGGGGTGCTGCCCACCACCGGTGCGGTGCTCGGCTCCAACGCCGTGCAGCTCGCCGTCACCGTCGACCCCGACGCCGGCGTCCTCGTCGCCATCGCCGCGCTCGACAACCTGACCAAAGGCACCGCCGGCGCGGCGGTGCAGTCCATGAACCTGGCACTCGGCCTGCCCGAGACCGCCGGCCTGTCCACCGTGGGAGTCGCCCCGTGAGCATCGACAGACACTCCACCGACGAGCACGTCTACGCCGACGCCGTCGACATCGCCGGCGGACGCCTGATCCGCACCCAGGGCGTCACGTCGCCCGCCGGGTTCCGCGCCGCGGGCATCCCCGCCGGCATCAAGGCCTCCGGCAACCCGGACCTCGCGCTGGTCTTCAACGAGGGTCCGGAGCTGACCGCCGCCGGCGTGTTCACCACCAACAAGATCAAGGCCGCACCCGTGCTGTGGTCGCAGCAGGTCCTCACCTCCGGCGCCCTGCGCGCGGTGATCCTGAACAGCGGCGGCGCCAACGCCTGCACCGGCCCCGGCGGGTTCCAGGACACCCACGCCACCGCGGAGAAGGTCGCCGAAACCCTCAGCAACTGGGGCACCGAGACCGGTGCGGGCGAGATCGCCGTGTGCTCTACCGGGCTCATCGGCGACCGGCTGCCCATGGGCAAGGTCCTCGCCGGGGTGGAGGAGATCGTCCACGAACTCGCCGGCGGCATCTCCGGCGGCACCGACGCCGCCTACGCCATCATGACCACCGACACGGTGCCCAAGCAGGCGGCCCTGCACCACGCCGACAAGTGGAACGTCGGCGGCATGGCCAAGGGCGCCGGCATGCTCGCCCCCGCTCTGGCCACCATGCTGTGCGTCGTCACCACCGACGCCGTCGCCACCGCCGAGCAGCTCGACCGCGCCCTGCGCGCCGCCACCCGGCTGACATTCGACCGCCTCGACGTCGACGGGTCCACCTCCACCAACGACACCGTGCTGCTGCTCGCGTCCGGTGCCAGCGGCATCGCCCCCACCCAGGAACAGCTCGACGCCGCCGTCCTCGCGGTGTGCGACGACCTCGCCGGGCAGATGATGGCCGACGCCGAGGGCGTCACCAAGCGGGTCACCGTCACCGTCCGCGGCGCCGCAAGCGAACAGGACGCCCTCGTCGGCGCGCGCACCGTCGCGCGCGACAACCTCGTCAAGACCGCCCTGTTCGGTTCCGACCCCAACTGGGGTCGCGTCCTCGCCGCGATCGGCATCGCCCCGATCGACCTCGACCCGAACCGCATCTCCGTCACGTTCAACGGCTCCCCGGTGTGCATCGACGGTGTCGGCGCCCCCGGCGCCCGCGAGGTCGACCTCTCCGGCCCCGACATCGCCCTCGACATCGACCTCGGCGTCGGCGACGCCGAGGTGACCATCCGCACCACCGACCTCTCCCACGGCTACGTCGAAGAGAACTCGGCCTACTCGTCATGACCGGAACCGATATGGCCACCGATCCCATCGCGCAGCTCACCGCCCACCAGAAGGCGTACGTCCTCGCCGAGGCCCTGCCGTGGCTGCAGAAGTTCCGCGGCAAGATCGTCGTGGTCAAGTACGGCGGCAACGCCATGATCGACGACGACCTCAAGCGCGCCTTCGCCGCCGACATGGCGTTCCTGCGCACCGTCGGCGTCCATCCCGTCGTCGTCCACGGCGGCGGACCGCAGATCAACGCCATGCTGAAGCGACTGGGCATGGCAGGTGAGTTCCGCGGTGGTTTCCGCGTCACCACCCCCGAGGTGATGGACGTCGTCCGCATGGTGCTGTTCGGCCAGGTCGGCCGCGAACTCGTCGGCCTGATCAACGCCCACGGCCCGTACGCCGTCGGCATCTCCGGCGAGGACGCCCACCTCTTCACAGCCACCCGCCGCACGGTCGTCGTCGACGGCGAGGACACCGACATCGGTCTCGTCGGCGACGTCACTACCGTGGACCCCGCCGCCGTCCACGACCTCATCGCGGCCGGCCGCATCCCCGTCGTCTCCACCATTGCCCCCGATGCCGACGGCGTGGTCCACAACATCAACGCCGACACCGCCGCCGCCGCCCTCGCCGAGGCCCTCGGCGCGGAGAAGCTCGTGGTCCTCACCGACGTCGAGGGCCTCTACACCGATTGGCCCGACCGCAGTTCCCTCGCCACCAGCATCGAAGCCGACGCCCTGGCCGATCTGCTGCCGTCCCTCGACGCCGGCATGGTCCCGAAGATGGAGGCCTGCCTGCGGGCCGTCCGCGGCGGCGTGCCCACCGCCCACGTCATCGACGGACGCCAGCCGCACTCGGTGCTGCTCGAACTCCTCACCGAGGAAGGCATCGGCACGATGGTCACTCCCACCCACCCCCGGACGACCGCACCCACCCAGGAAGGCACCTCATGACCGGCACCTCCGAACTCCAGCAGCGCTGGGCCGGGTCGCTGATGAACAACTACGGCGTCCCCAAGGTCGCCCTCGTCGCCGGCGACGGTGCCGTCGTCACCGACGCCGACGGCAAGCAGTACCTCGACCTGCTCGGCGGCATCGCCGTCAACGCCCTCGGTCACCGCCATCCCGCCATCCGCGAGGCCGTCACCGCGCAACTCGACACGCTCGGCCACGTGTCCAATCTCTACGCCAGCGGACCCGTCGTCGAACTCGCCGAGCGTCTCCTCGCGCACTTCGGGCACCCCGGCCGGGCGTTCTTCTGCAACTCCGGCACCGAAGCCAACGAGGCTGCGTTCAAGCTCGCCCGGCTCACCGGACGCCCCAAGATCATCGCCGCCGAGAAGGCCTTCCACGGCCGCACCATGGGCGCCCTGGCACTCACGGGCCAGCCCGACAAGCGCGCCCCGTTCGAACCCATGCCCCCCGGCGTCGAATTCGTCCCCTACGGCGACGCGGACGCCCTCGACGCCGCCGTCGACGAGAACACCGCCGCCGTGTTCCTCGAACCGATCATGGGGGAGTCCGGCGTCGTCGTGCCCCCCGAGGGCTACCTGGCCCACGCCCGCCGCATCACCGCCGAACGCGGGGCGCTGCTCGTCCTCGACGAGGTGCAGACCGGCATCGCCCGCACCGGCACGTTCTTCGCCCACCAGGCCGTCGGCATCGTGCCCGACGTGATGACCCTCGCCAAGGGGCTCGGCGGTGGCCTGCCCATCGGCGCCGTCGTCGCCACCGGACCGGCCGCCGACTTCTTCCAGCCCGGCAAGCACGGCACCACCTTCGGCGGCAACCCGGTGTGCGCCGCCGCCGCGCTCGCCGTCCTGCGCACCATCGACGAACAGCACCTGCTCGCCCACGTCGACGCCGTCGGCAAATCCATCGCCACCGGCATCGAAGCGCTCGGGCACCCCCTCGTCGACCACGTCCGAGGCGCCGGCCTGCTGCTCGGCATCGTCCTCACCGACACCAAGGCACCCGCCGTCGAAGCGGCCGCCCGGGACGCCGGCTATCTCGTCAACGCCGCCGCCCCCGACGTCATCCGCCTCGCGCCGCCGCTGATCCTCACCCAGGAACAGGCCGACGGGTTCGTCGCGACGCTGCCCTGCGTGCTCGACGCCGCCCAGCAGGAAGGAAACTAGACCCATGGTGAAGCACTTCCTCAAGGACGACGACCTCACGCCCGCGCAGCAGAGCGAGGTCCTCGACCTCGCCGCGGCCCTGAAGAAGGCCCCGTTCTCGGCCCGTCCCCTCGAGGGCCCGCGCGGCGTCGGAGTCATCTTCGAGAAGAACTCGACCCGCACCCGCTTCTCCTTCGAGATGGGTATCGCCCAGCTCGGCGGCCACGCCGTCGTCGTCGACGGCCGCACCACCCAGCTCGGACGCGAGGAAACCCTGCAGGACACCGGCCGCGTCCTGTCCCGCTACGTCGACGCCGTCGTCTGGCGCACCTTCGGCCAGGACCGGCTCCAGGCGATGGCCGAAGGCGCCACCGTGCCCCTCGTCAACGCCCTCTCCGACGAGTACCACCCCTGCCAGGTCCTCGCGGACCTGCTCACCCTCCGCGAGCACAAGGGTGAGCTGCACGGGCTGAAGCTGACCTACCTCGGCGACGGTGCCAACAACATGGCGCACTCGCTGCTGCTCGGCGGTGTCACCGCCGGCATCGACGTCACGATCGCCGCCCCCGCCGGTTTCGTCCCGAACCCCGCCGTCGTGGACGCGGCCCGCGCCCGCGCCGCCGAAACCGGCGCGCGGATCACCCTCACCGAGGACCCGCGCGCCGCCGTCGCCGGCGCCGACGCCCTCGTCACCGACACCTGGACCTCCATGGGCCAGGAGAACGACGGACTCGACCGCGTCGGTCCCTTCCGCCCGTACCAGGTCAACGCCGAGCTGCTCGCGCTCGCCGACCCGAACGCCGTCGTGCTGCACTGCCTGCCCGCCCACCGCGGCGACGAGGTCACCGACGAGGTCCTGGACGGACCGCAGTCGGTGGTGTGGGACGAGGCCGAGAACCGCCTCCACGCACAGAAGGCGCTGCTCGTGTGGCTGCTCGAGCAGCGCGAACGGTAACCGTGAGCAGCGTGGCCGAACCGTCGAGCGGCGCCGGACCGGCCGGCGCCGCCGCGGCCCCGACCCGCGCGGCCCGGCAGGCCCGGATCACCGCGCTCGTCGCCACCCACGCGATCCGCAGCCAGCCGGAACTCGCCGCGCTGCTGGCCGCCGAAGGCATCGAGGTGTCCAACGCCACCCTCTCCCGCGACCTCGAGGAGCTCGGAGCGGTCAAGCTCCGCGGGGCCGACGGCGGGCCCGGCGTGTACGTCGTCCCCGAGGACGGGAGCCCCGTCCGCGGCGTGTCCGGAGGCACCGACCGGCTCTCCCGCCTCCTCGGCGAACTGCTGGTCTCCACCGACTCGAGCGGCAACATCGCCGTGCTCCGCACCCCACCCGGAGCAGCGCACTATCTGGCCAGCGCACTCGATCGGGCATCATTACCCGAAGTGGTCGGCACCATCGCCGGCGACGACACCATCGCGGTGATCGCGCGCGAGCCCCTCACCGGAGCCGACCTCGCCGCGAAGATCGAATCCCTGGCCTGATCCGATCGCGCACCGAGCACCGATAGACGCAAGTTCAATCAAGAAGGAGCACAAACACAATGGCCGATCGCGTCGTACTCGCCTACTCGGGCGGGCTGGACACCTCCGTCGCCATCAGCTGGATCGGCAAGGAGACCGGCAAGGAGGTCGTCGCCGTCGCCATCGATCTCGGCCAAGGCGGCGAGGACATGGAGGTCGTGCGCCAGCGCGCCCTCGACTGCGGCGCGGTCGAATCCGTCGTCGTCGACGCCAAGGACGAGTTCGCGGAGGAGTACTGCCTGCCGACCGTCCAGGCCAACGCCCTCTACATGGACCGCTACCCGCTGGTCTCCGCGATCAGCCGCCCCCTGATCGTCAAGCACATCGTCAAGGCTGCCCGCGATCACGGCGGCACGGTCGTCTCGCACGGTTGCACCGGCAAGGGCAACGACCAGGTCCGCTTCGAGGTCGGCTTCGGCGCCCTCGCCCCCGACCTCGAGGTCATCGCCCCCGTCCGCGACTACGCCTGGACCCGCGAGAAGGCCATCGCCTTCGCCGGCGAGCACAACCTGCCGATCAACGTCACCAAGAAGTCCCCGTTCTCGATCGACCAGAACGTGTGGGGCCGTGCCGTCGAGACCGGCTTCCTCGAGGACCTGTGGAACGCCCCCACCAAGGACGTCTACGACTACACCGAGGACCCCAGCCTCAACTGGCAGGCCCCCGACGAGCTGATCATCACCTTCGAGAAGGGCGTGCCCACCGCGATCGACGGCCGGCCGGTCACCGTGCTCGAGGCCATCCAGGAACTGAACCGCCGCGCCGGCGCCCAAGGCGTCGGCCGCCTCGACATGGTCGAGGACCGCCTCGTCGGCATCAAGAGCCGCGAGATCTACGAGGCCCCCGGCGCTCTCACCCTCATCCACGCCCACCAGGAGCTCGAGCACGTCACCCTCGAACGCGAGCTCGGCCGGTACAAGCGCCGCGTGGAGGAGCGCTGGAGCGAGCTGGTCTACGACGGTCTCTGGTACTCGCCGCTGAAGTACGCGCTCGACGCGTTCGTCCAGAACACCCAGGAGCACGTCTCCGGCGACATCCGGCTCGTCCTGCACGGCGGCCACATCGCCGTCAACGGCCGCCGCAGCGCCGAATCGCTGTACGACTTCAACCTCGCTACCTACGACGAGGGCGACAGCTTCGACCAGTCCAACGCCAAGGGCTTCGTCCAGATCCACGGCCTGTCCTCCAAGGTCGCCGCCAAGCGGGACCTGGGCCTGTAGTCATGACCGCCCACGACGCCGAAGGCATCCGGAGTCACGATGCCGAAGGCATCCAGAGTCACGATGCCGAAGGCATCCAGAGTCACGGCACCAACGAGGGCGCCCTGTGGGGCGGCCGGTTCGCATCCGGACCGGCCGCCGCCATGGCGGCACTGAGCAAGTCCACCCACTTCGACTGGGCGCTCGCCCCCTACGACGTCCGGGCCTCCAAGGCGCACGCGCGCGTGCTGCACAAGGCCGGCCTGCTCAGCGAGGCCGACCTCGCCACCATGCTCGACGGCCTCGACCGGCTCGGCGCCGACGTCGCCTCCGGCGCGTTCGCCCCGGCCGAGTCCGACGAGGACGTCCACGGCGCCCTCGAACGTGGGCTCATCGAGCGGGTCGGTCCCGACGTCGGCGGCCGGCTGCGAGCCGGCCGCTCCCGCAACGATCAGGTCGCCACCCTGTTCCGGATGTGGCTGCGCGACGCGGCGCGACGTATCGCCGACGGTGTCCTCGCCGTCGTCGACGCCCTCGCCGACCAGGCCGCCGCGCATCCCGCCGCGGTGATGCCGGGCAAGACCCACCTGCAGGCAGCACAGCCGGTACTGCTCGCGCACCACCTGCTCGCGCACGCCCACCCGCTGCTGCGCGACGTGCAGCGGCTGCGGGACTTCGACGCGCGTGCGGCGGTGTCCCCGTACGGCTCGGGAGCGCTCGCCGGCTCCTCCCTCGGCCTCGACCCCGACGCGATCGCGGCAGAACTGAACTTCGACTCCGCCGCCGAGAACTCGATCGACGCCACCTCCGCGCGCGACTTCGCCGCCGAGGCCGCGTTCGTGTTCGCCATGATCGCGGTCGACCTCTCCCGCATGGCGGAGGAGGTCATCCTCTGGAGCACCCCGGAGTTCGGCTACATCACCCTCGCCGACGAGTGGTCCACCGGATCGTCGATCATGCCGCAGAAGAAGAACCCGGACGTCTCGGAACTGACCCGGGGCAAGGCAGGTCGCCTCATCGGCAACCTCACGGGCCTGCTCGCCACCCTCAAGGCCCAACCGCTGGCGTACAACCGGGACCTGCAGGAGGACAAGGAGCCGGTGTTCGACTCGGTCCTGCAGCTCGAGCTGCTGCTGCCGGCGATCACCGGTCTCGTGTCCACCCTGACCTTCCACACCGATCGTATGGCCCAGTTGGCACCCGCCGGATTCACCCTCGCCACCGACATCGCCGAGTGGATGGTGCGCCAGGGTGTCCCGTTCCGCGTCGCACACGAGGCGGCCGGGGCGTGCGTGCGCGCGGCGGAGGCGCGCGGCGTCGGCCTCGAGGAACTCACCGACGACGAGCTGACGGCGGTCGACCCCGCGCTGACGCCGCAGGTCCGCGAGGTGCTCACCGTGGAGGGCTCCATCGCTTCCCGCAACGCCCGCGGCGGCACCGCGGGCGCCCGGGTAGGTGAACAGCTCGACGGAGTTCGTGCCGCCGCTCGCGCGCTGCGGGACTGGGTGCGCAGCTGACCGGCCCGCTCGGTGAACAGGGCCATCGCCTCGACGTAATGTGGCAGGCTGTCATTCCTGACAGGGTGGACACACGCAGAACTCGGCGGATGGGAAGAGGTTCGTGGCACTGGGCGGTGGATCGGTGATGGGGCCCCTGCGGCGCGTGGTGGCGACCGCGCAGAACGGCCTCGAGGTGGTCCGTCACGGCGGTCTGGAAACGGGGGCGACACCGTCGCCGTTCCAGATCGTCGAGCGGACCGGCATGTACAGGCTGCGGCACTACTACCCGGAATCCGACGCCGCCGAGAATGCTGCTCCGGTGGTGCTGGTCCCCCCGATGATGATGTCGGCGGACGTCTACGACGTCACCCGCGATACCGGAGCCGTCGGCATCCTGCACTCGATGGGTCTCGACCCCTGGGTGGTCGACTTCGGCTCCCCGGACCGGGAAGAAGGCGGGTGGGACCGCACCCTCACCGACCACATCATCGCCCTCGACGAGATCATCGATCACGTGCACGAATACACCGGCCGGGACATCCACCTGGCCGGGTACTCGCAGGGCGGCATGTTCTGCTATCAGGCCGCGGCCTACCGCCGCAGTCGGCACGTCGCCAGCCTGATCACCTTCGGCAGCCCCGTGGACACCCTGGCCGCCCTGCCGTTCGGGATTCCCGAGGGCGTCGCCGTCCGGGCCGCCGACTTCCTCGCCGACCACGTCTTCAACCGGCTCGCCATCACCGGGTGGATGGCCAAGACCGGCTTCCAGTTCCTCGACCCCGTCAAGACCGTGCGTTCGCGCATCGAGTTCCTCATGCAGCTGCACGACCGGGAAGCCCTCCTGCCGCGCGAACCTCAGCGCCGCTTCCTCGACACGGAGGGGTGGGTGGCCTGGTCCGGTCCTGCAGTGGCCGAGTTGCTTCGCCAGTTCATCGTGCACAACCGCATGGTCAGCGGCGGCTTCGTCATCAACGACCGGGCCGTGAGCCTGGCCGAGATCACTTGCCCCATCCTCGCGTTCGTCGGCGAGGTGGACGACATCGGGCAGCCCCTCGCGGTGCGCGGCATACGCAAGGCCGCCCCCCGGGCTCAGGTGTTCGAATACTCCTTGCGCGCAGGCCATTTCGGGCTCGTCGTGGGCGGCACCGCGGCGCGGCAGACCTGGCCCGCCGTCGGCGAATGGGTGCAGTGGCGGGAAGGGCACGGCGACCGGCCGGTCGGCGTCGGCCGGATGGCGATCCCCGAGCTCCACGCAGAAGGAGAGACCGGGGTGTCCGTCGCGGCCCGCCTCACCCACACCGTCGCCACCATCGCCGAGGTCGGTGTGGAGGTCGGCAAGGGCATCGCCGACCTGGCCTCCGAAACGGTGCGCGGGGCCCGGGAGCTGTCGGGGGAGGCGGCCCGGGCCCTTCCGCGCCTGGCCCGGCTCGGACAGATTCAGCCACGAACCCGCATCTCGCTCGCCGGCGTCCTGACGGAGCAGTGCCGCAAGGGGCCGCACCGCGAGTGCTTCATCTACGAGGACCGCGTCTACACCTTCGCCGACGTCAATCGGCGGATCGACAACGTGGTGCGCGGGCTGGTGCACTCCGGTGTCCGCCCCGCCGCCCACATCGGTGTCCTCATGGACACCCGTCCCAGTGCGATGGCCGCGGTCACGGCCGTCTCCCGCATCGGCGCGGTGTCGGTCCTGCTCCCGCCCGGCCCCGACCTCGACGAGGCCATCCGGTTGGGCGCCGTCCAGAAGATCATCACCGATCCCGAGAACCTCCAGCAGGCGATCGCCACCGGCATCCCGGCCCTGGTCCTCGGTGGTGGCAGCATCCGCGAACTGGACATCCCGGCCGGCGCCGACGTCGTCGATCTCGAACACCTCGACATCACCACGGTCGAACTCCCCGGCTGGTATGCGCCCGACCCCGGCGTCGCGCGCGAACTCGCCTTCCTCCTGTTCACCGGGAGCGGCGACACCCTGGAGATGCGTCAGATCTCCAACCACCGATGGGCGCTCTCGGCCTTCGGCACCGCCACCGCCGCCGCACTGGGGCGTGGTGACACGGTGTATTGCCTTGCCCCGCTTCATCATTCGTCCGGCCTCCTGGTCAGCTTCGGTGGCGCGCTCGCCGGCGGCTGCCGCATAGCCCTGTCCCACGGCCTGGACCCCGCCCGCTTCAGCGAGGAAGTGCACCGCTACGGCGTCACCGTCGTCACCTACACCTGGGCGATGATGCGGGACGTCCTCGACAGCCCGGCACTGCACATCGACGAGATCCACCCCGTCCGCCTCTTCATCGGCTCGGGCATGACGCCCGGCCTGTGGCGGCGGACCCTCGAACGCTTCGCTCCTGCCCAGGTGCTCGAGTTCTATGCCTCCACCGACGGCGAGATCGTCCTGGCCAACGTCTCGGGTGCCAAGATCGGATGCAAGGGACGGCCGCTGCCCGGCAGCGCCGAGGCACGCCTGGCGGCGTGGGGCCCGACCACCGGGCGGCTGGTGGAGGACGCGCGGGGCTTCGTCCGCGAGAGCGCCGACGGCGAGGTCGGCCTCCTGCTCGGCCGGCCCAGCGCGTCGACGGAAGCGCTGCCCGGCGTCATGCGGGGAGTGTTCGAACTCGGCGACGTGTGGGTGCCCACCGAGAACCTCTTCCGACGAGACCAGGACGGTGACTACTGGCTGCTCGACAGCAAGCACAGTGTCATCCGCACCCCGCACGGACCGGTGTACGGCCAGCCGGTGGTGGATGCCCTCGGCGGTATCCCGCGGGTCGATCTCTGCGTCGTATACGGCGTGCGCACCGGAGACACCGAAGTCGCCGTGGCCGCGTGCACCCTGCGCGAGAACCGCGCGCCGAGCGCCGCCGAGATCACGGCGGCACTCGACGCGGTTCCCGCTCCGGAACGGCCCGACCTGGTCCATGTCGTGCCGCACATCGCACTCGGGCCCACGTATCGGCCGATGTCCGGTGACCTGCCGGCGCGGGGCCTGCCGAAGCCGACCGTGCGGTCGTGGTTCGCCGACCCGGCGACCGGAACCTACAAGCGGTTCACCAAAGCGGTCGCGGCGAGATTCACCGGCGTCGGCACAGGTCCGGCACCGGGCGCACGGTAGCCTGGGGCCGTCCGAGTCCCGCACCACCGTCGAGAGGACCACCGTGGCTGTCGATCCCACGCTGCTGAGCATCCTGGCCTGCCCGCAGGACAAGGGGCCGCTGCTCCTCGTGGACGATTCGGTTCTCTACAACCCGCGGTTGCGCCGCGCGTATCCGATCGAGAACGGCATCCCCGTCCTCCTCGTCGACGAGGCCCGAGCGGTGACCGAGGCCGAACACGAGGACTTCGTCGCGCGCGGCGTGGCTGGCTGGACCGAGGACCGGGTGGCGGACTGAGCGTGGCGTTCGAGCGGCTCACCGGGGTCGACCCGCTGACTGCGGCGCACACGATCCTCGGCGCCACGCTGTGCGCGGGCGAGGTGGTCCTGCGGATCACGGAGGTCGAGGCCTACGGCGGGCCCAAGGAGGGTCCCTGGCCCGATCCGGCGGCGCACTCCTACCGGGGACGTACGCCGCGGAATGCGGTGATGTTCGGCCCTGCCGGCCATCTCTACATCTACCGCAGCTATGGGCTGCACCACTGCGCGAACATCTCCGTGGGGCCCGACGGAGTGGCCGCGGCGGTACTGCTGCGAGGTGCCGAAGTAGTCGCGGGGGAGGAGATCGTCCGTTCCCGGCGAACGGCCGGGACTCCCGCACCGAACCTTGCCCGCGGACCCGGCAACCTCGCGGCCGCCTTGGGATTGACGCTGGCGGACAACGGGATCGATGTGCTCGACGATGGCGCAACCGCGAAACTCACTCTGGGTGACGTCGACCGGGTCGCGTCGGGCCCACGCGTGGGCATCAGTGTCGCGGCCGAACGACCGTGGCGGCTGTGGATCCCCGGCGCCGTGGGGGTGTCGGCGTACCGGCGCAGCCCGCGCGCGCCGGCCGCTCCCCGTCGGATGGGATGATCGAGCGGTGACTGAGCACATCCTCGACGAACTGACCTGGCGTGGACTGATCGCCCAATCGACCGACCTCGACACACTCCGCCGCGATCTCGCCGCGGGCCCGGTCACGCTCTATGCCGGATTCGATCCCACCGGGCCGAGTCTGCATGCCGGTCACCTCGTGCCGTTGCTGGCCCTGAAGCGTTTCCAGCGAGCGGGCCACCGGCCCATCGTGCTGGCGGGCGGCGCTACCGGCATGATCGGAGATCCGCGGGAGGTAGGGGAGCGGACCATGAACTCGGCGGACACGGTCGCCGAATGGGCCGAACGCATCCGCGGTCAGCTCGAGCGGTTCGTGGACTTCGACGATTCGCCGACCAGCGCGATCGTCGTGAACAACGCCGACTGGACCTCCTCGCTCAGCGTCGTCGACTTCCTCCGCGATATCGGCAAGCACTTCTCCGTCAACGTCATGCTCGCTCGCGACACGGTGAAGCGCCGGCTCGAGGGCGACGGCATCTCGTACACCGAGTTCAGCTACATGCTGCTGCAGGCCAACGACTACGTGCAGTTGCGTCGCGAGCACGGGTGCACGCTGCAGGTGGGGGGGTCGGACCAGTGGGGCAACATCATCGCGGGCGTCGAGCTCAACCGACGGACCGACGGTGCCGCCGTGCACGCGCTCACCGTCCCGCTCGTCACCTCGGCCGACGGCAAGAAGTTCGGGAAATCCACCGGCGGCGGAAGCCTCTGGCTCGACCCGGAGATGACCACGCCGTACGCCTGGTACCAGTACTTCGTCAACGCCGCCGACGCCGACGTCGTGAAGTACCTGCGGTGGTTCACGTTCCTGGATCAGGACGAACTCGCCGAACTCGAGACGGCGACGGCCGAGCGGCCGCAGGCGCGCGAGGCGCAGCGCCGCCTTGCGGCCGAAATGACGACCCTCGTTCACGGCGAGGCCAACACCCGGGCGGTCGAACTTGCGAGCCGGGCGCTGTTCGGTCGTGGAGAGTTGGCGGACCTGGACGAAGCGACCCTCTCGGCCGCGCTGGCAGAGGCCTCCGTCGCGGAAGTGCACGACGGGCAGCCCGGCACGATCGTGGACCTGCTCGTCGCGACCGGCCTGTGCGAGAGCAAGGGCGCTGCCCGACGCACGATCAAGGAGGGGGGTGCCTCCGTGAACAACCAACGGATCTCATCCGAGGAGTGGACCCCGTCGAGCGCGGATCTGCTGCACGACCGCTGGCTTGTCCTGCGGCGAGGCAAGCGCAACTTTGCCGGCGTGCGAGTCGAACGCGGCTGAGCGCACTGCCGCCACCGCCGACGGGCCGCTGACCTGCGGATTTGACGGCCCGTTAGCGGTGGCGTAACTTTGTCGTCGTTCGAGCGACACGGACGCCGACCCGGACCGAGAGGTACGGAAAGCGGTTGCGCCCTGATCGGTCGAGCAGCCAACACGAAGATCGCAGACATTGTTTGCGTCCGCGAGTTCAGAGTGTTAGGCTAGAACGGTTGCCCCGGAGCAAGGCGCGAAGGCGCGGAGCGATGGTGTGTGCGTGTTCTTTGAGAACTCAACAGTGTGCCGATGAATGTCAGTGCCAAATATTTTGTTTGGTGCGACCGCCTCTCTTTTCGGGGGGTGGTTGTTGCTGGCTGCCGCATTCTTCCGTCTGTGGTGGTCAGTGTTTTTTGCTGGTTTGAGTTTTTTGCTGGTGATTTGGCTCGATGTCTATGACTGATCGGCCCTTCGGGGTTTGATTGTGAGTCTTCAACGGAGAGTTTGATCCTGGCTCAGGACGAACGCTGGCGGCGTGCTTAACACATGCAAGTCGAACGATGAAGCCCAGCTTGCTGGGTGGATTAGTGGCGAACGGGTGAGTAACACGTGGGTGATCTGCCCTGCACTTCGGGATAAGCCTGGGAAACTGGGTCTAATACCGGATAGGACCGGCGGCCGCATGGCTGTCGGTGGAAAGGTTTTCCGGTGCAGGATGGGCCCGCGGCCTATCAGCTTGTTGGTGGGGTAACGGCCCACCAAGGCGACGACGGGTAGCCGGCCTGAGAGGGCGACCGGCCACACTGGGACTGAGACACGGCCCAGACTCCTACGGGAGGCAGCAGTGGGGAATATTGCACAATGGGCGCAAGCCTGATGCAGCGACGCCGCGTGAGGGATGACGGCCTTCGGGTTGTAAACCTCTTTCAGTACCGACGAAGCGCGAGTGACGGTAGGTACAGAAGAAGCACCGGCCAACTACGTGCCAGCAGCCGCGGTAATACGTAGGGTGCGAGCGTTGTCCGGAATTACTGGGCGTAAAGAGCTCGTAGGCGGTTTGTCGCGTCGTCTGTGAAAACCCGCAGCTCAACTGCGGGCTTGCAGGCGATACGGGCAGACTTGAGTACTGCAGGGAGACTGGAATTCCTGGTGTAGCGGTGAAATGCGCAGATATCAGGAGGAACACCGGTGGCGAAGGCGGGTCTCTGGGCAGTAACTGACGCTGAGGAGCGAAAGCGTGGGTAGCGAACAGGATTAGATACCCTGGTAGTCCACGCCGTAAACGGTGGGCGCTAGGTGTGGGTTTCCTTCCACGGGATCCGTGCCGTAGCTAACGCATTAAGCGCCCCGCCTGGGGAGTACGGCCGCAAGGCTAAAACTCAAAGGAATTGACGGGGGCCCGCACAAGCGGCGGAGCATGTGGATTAATTCGATGCAACGCGAAGAACCTTACCTGGGTTTGACATACACCGGACCGCCCCAGAGATGGGGTTTCCCTTGTGGTCGGTGTACAGGTGGTGCATGGCTGTCGTCAGCTCGTGTCGTGAGATGTTGGGTTAAGTCCCGCAACGAGCGCAACCCTTGTCCTGTGTTGCCAGCAATTCGGTTGGGGACTCGCAGGAGACTGCCGGGGTCAACTCGGAGGAAGGTGGGGACGACGTCAAGTCATCATGCCCCTTATGTCCAGGGCTTCACACATGCTACAATGGCCGGTACAGAGGGCTGCGATACCGCGAGGTGGAGCGAATCCCTTAAAGCCGGTCTCAGTTCGGATCGGGGTCTGCAACTCGACCCCGTGAAGTCGGAGTCGCTAGTAATCGCAGATCAGCAACGCTGCGGTGAATACGTTCCCGGGCCTTGTACACACCGCCCGTCACGTCATGAAAGTCGGTAACACCCGAAGCCGGTGGCCTAACCCCTCGTGGGAGGGAGCCGTCGAAGGTGGGATCGGCGATTGGGACGAAGTCGTAACAAGGTAGCCGTACCGGAAGGTGCGGCTGGATCACCTCCTTTCTAAGGAGCAACTCCTTGCTCGGACCAGCACACAGGTGCCGGGGGAGCGAGGCAGAGCCATTTCGGATTCACACGTAATCCGGTGGTGCTCATGGGTGGAACGCTGACAGCTACTTCTCGTCCGGGTCCCGTTTCTGTGCGGGATCCGAGGAGTTATATCGGTGCACTGTTGGGTCCTGAGAGAACACGCGAGTGTTTTGTCAGCGACGATGATCGGGAACGAAGGGGTTGTTTCTTCTTCCGGTACCGGTTGTTGTGTGTTGTTTGAGAACTGCACAGTGGACGCGAGCATCTTTGTTGTAAGTGTTTATGAGCGTACGGTGGATGCCTTGGCACCAGGAGCCGATGAAGGACGTGGGAGGCTGCGATATGCCTCGGGGAGCTGTCAACCGAGCTGTGATCCGAGGATTTCCGAATGGGGAAACCCAGCACGAGTGATGTCGTGTTACCCGCGCCTGAATATATAGGGCGTGTGGAGGGAACGTGGGGAAGTGAAACATCTCAGTACCCACAGGAAGAGAAAACAACATGTGATTCCGTGAGTAGTGGCGAGCGAAAACGGAAGAGGCTAAACCGCGGGTGTGTGAGAGCTGGCAGGCGTTGCACTCGTGGGGTCGTGGGGCCCTTCTTCCCATCACTGTCATGGTGGGCGAGAGTAAGAAACCGGTGTGTTAGTCGAAATGGTCTGGAACGGCCTGTCGTAGAGGGTGAGAATCCCGTAGACGAAAACATGCCGGCTCTCGTGGAGGGTACCCGAGTAGCAGCGGGCCCGTGAAATCTGCTGTGAATCCGTCGGGACCACCCGATAAGCCTGAATACTCCCTGGTGACCGATAGCGGACTAGTACCGTGAGGGAAAGGTGAAAAGTACCCCGGGAGGGGAGTGAAATAGTACCTGAAACCGTGCGCTTACAATCCGTCGGAGCCTTCGAGCAGTTTGGTCTGCTGGGGGTGACGGCGTGCCTTTTGAAGAATGAGCCTGCGAGTTAGTGGCATGTCGCGAGGTTAACCCGTGTGGGGTAGTCGTAGCGAAAGCGAGTCCGAACAGGGCGTTTGTAGTGGCATGTTCTAGACCCGAAGCGGAGTGATCTACCCATGGCCAGGGTGAAGCGACGGTAAGACGTCGTGGAGGCCCGAACCCACTTAGGTTGAAAACTGAGGGGATGAGCTGTGGGTAGGGGTGAAAGGCCAATCAAACTCCGTGATAGCTGGTTCTCCCCGAAATGCATTTAGGTGCAGCGTCGCGTGTTTCTCACCGGAGGTAGAGCTACTGGATGGTCTAGGGGGCCCACAAGCTTACCGAAATCAGCCAAACTCCGAATGCCGGTGAGTGAGAGCGCGGCAGTGAGACTGCGGGGGATAAGCTTCGTAGTCGAGAGGGAAACAGCCCAGATCGCCGGCTAAGGCCCCTAAGCGTGTACTAAGTGGAAAAGGATGTGGGATCGCTGAGACAACCAGGAGGTTGGCTTAGAAGCAGCCACCCTTGAAAGAGTGCGTAATAGCTCACTGGTCAAGTGGTTCTGCGCCGACAATGTAGCGGGGCTCAAGTACACCGCCGAAGCCGCGGCACTCGCACAACACCCCGGAGGGTCCACGGATCGTCCGGCAGTGGTGTGGGTGGGTAGGGGAGCGTCGTGCAGCCGGGGAAGCGCCGGAGTGATCCAGGTGTGGAGGCTGCGCGAGTGAGAATGCAGGCATGAGTAGCGAAAGACGAGTGAGAAACTCGTCCGCCGAATGACCAAGGGTTCCTGGGCCAGGTTAATCCGCCCAGGGTGAGTCGGGACCTAAGGCGAGGCCGACAGGCGTAGTCGATGGACAACGGGTTGATATTCCCGTACCCGTGTGAACGCGCCCCTGGTGAATCATCGGTACTAACCGTCCAAAGGGTGATCGAGTTCCTTCGGGAGCCGAGAGCCTGCTGCACGGGACCTTCGGTGGTAGTAGCCAAGCGATGGGGTGACGCAGGAAGGTAGTGGGGCCGGTCAGTGGTTGTACCGGTGTAAGCCCGTAGGGCGTGACACAGGCAAATCCGTGTCGCACACAGCCTGAGAGGTGATGCGTAGCCGAATGAGGCGAATTCCATGATCCTATGCTGCCGAGAAAAGCCTCTAGCGAGCTTTCACACGGCCCGTACCCCAAACCGACACAGGTGGTCAGGTAGAGAATACCGAGGCGATCGAGAGAACTGTGGTTAAGGAACTCGGCAAAATGCCCCCGTAACTTCGGGAGAAGGGGACCAGTCCCGGTGACCGGACTTGCTCCGTGAGCCGGGGGTGGTCGCAGAGACCAGAGAGAAGCGACTGTTTACTAAAAACACAGGTCCGTGCGAAGTCGTAAGACGAGGTATACGGACTGACGCCTGCCCGGTGCTGGAAGGTTAAGAGGACCGGTCAGCGGAGTTCACTCCGCGAAGCTGAGAATTTAAGCCCCAGTAAACGGCGGTGGTAACTATAACCATCCTAAGGTAGCGAAATTCCTTGTCGGGTAAGTTCCGACCTGCACGAATGGCGTAACGACTTCTCTGCTGTCTCAACCACAGACTCGGCGAAATTGCACTACGAGTAAAGATGCTCGTTACGCGCGGCAGGACGAAAAGACCCCGGGACCTTCACTACAGCTTGGTATTGGTGTTCGGTTCGGTTTGTGTAGGATAGGTGGGAGACTGGGAAGCCCGCACGCCAGTGTGGGTGGAGTCGTTGTTGAAATACCACTCTGATCGTATTGGACCTCTAACCTCGGACCCTGATCGGGTTCAGGGACAGTGCCTGGTGGGTAGTTTAACTGGGGCGGTTGCCTCCCAAAATGTAACGGAGGCGCCCAAAGGTTCCCTCAGCCTGGTTGGCAATCAGGTGTCGAGTGCAAGTGCACAAGGGAGCTTGACTGTGAGACCGACAGGTCGAGCAGGGACGAAAGTCGGGACTAGTGATCCGGCACCGGCATGTGGAAGCGGTGTCGCTCAACGGATAAAAGGTACCCCGGGGATAACAGGCTGATCTTCCCCAAGAGTCCATATCGACGGGATGGTTTGGCACCTCGATGTCGGCTCGTCGCATCCTGGGGCTGGAGTAGGTCCCAAGGGTTGGGCTGTTCGCCCATTAAAGCGGCACGCGAGCTGGGTTTAGAACGTCGTGAGACAGTTCGGTCTCTATCCGCCGCGCGCGTTAGAAACTTGAGGAAGGCTGTCCCTAGTACGAGAGGACCGGGACGGACGAACCTCTGGTGTGCCAGTTGTCCCGCCAGGGGCACGGCTGGTTGGCTACGTTCGGAAGGGATAACCGCTGAAAGCATCTAAGCGGGAAGCCTGTTCCAAGATGAGGTTTCTCACCCCCTCGAGGGGGTAAGGCCCCCGGCAGACCACCGGGTTGATAGGCCGGAACTGGAAGTGCGGTAACGCATGCAGGTGACCGGTACTAATAGGCCGAGGACTTACCACAAAGAAGCTACGCGTCCACTGTGCGGTATCTGAAACAACACACTCGATTCACCATGTTCTTCGGGGAATCGAGTGGGCGCAGCCCCCGTGAAAGAGGGCAGCGTTCACTCCATTCACTCCGAAGGAGTGTGGACAGTTTCACAGAGTTACGGCGGCCATAGCGGAGGGGAAACGCCCGGTCCCATTCCGAACCCGGAAGCTAAGCCCTCCAGCGCCGATGGTACTGCACCCGACAGGGTGTGGGAGAGTAGGACACCGCCGAACACCCGTTTACGAGAGGGGACCCACCAGTTGGGTCCCCTCTCGTGGTTTTTCTGGTTTTTCATGAAAGGATTTTTCTGTGTCCGACAACGATGGTGAGCGTCGATCCTTCCGGAGTGGAGGGTCCACTCCCAGGTCGGGACGCGGAGACAGCGGCGAGCGCCGCCAGGGTGGCGACCGGGGCCCGGCCCGCGGCGAGGATCGCCGGCAGGGAGTCGCCGGCCGACCGGATCGTCGCGGCGAGGACCGCACTTTCCGCGGGGAACGGCGAAGCGAGCCGGCGAAGGGCTCCGCGGACGACTCCCGCGGGAGTAGCCGCTCGGAGCGACCCCACAGCGATCGCCCGTCGGGGGACCGGCGAGATCGGCCCTACGGTGAGCGGCGCGACGACCGTTCCCGCGACGACCGTTCCCGCAGCGAGCGCCCGCATCGAGGCACAAACGACGACCGTCGGGACGATCGGCGCACCGGTGACCGGCGCGACGATCGGGGCCGTGACGATCGGCGCACGGGCACGTCCCGTGCCGGCCACGGACCCGAACGGCGAGACGGGGGCGCTCCGCGTCGCCGTGGCGGCGAGGGTGGATTCGGCCCGAGCCGTGGCCGCGAGGGTGCTCCGGCTCCGCGTCGCGAAGCCCGGCCGGACGAGCCGGACCTGCCCGAGGACGTCGAAGCGTCGGACCTCGATCCGACGATCCGCCGGGACCTGCTGAGTCTCGACAAGTCGAACGCCAACGCAGTGGCCCGGCACCTGGTCATGGCCGGCCGCCTGATCGACGACGATCCCCGTCTGGCGCTGGCGCACGCTCGCGCTGCGCGGCAGCGCGCCGGCCGTATCGCCGTGGTTCGTGAGGCAGCGGGCATCACGGCCTACCACGCCGGCGAATGGGCGGAGGCGCTGTCCGAGTTGCGGGCCGCCCGACGAATGGCCGGGGGACCGGGATTGCTGGCGGTCATGGCGGACTGCGAGCGCGGTCTCGGCCGGCCGGAGCGCGCGATCGAGCTGGGCCGCAGCGACGAGGCTCGGGCGCTGACCGGCGACGAGGCCACCGAGCTGCGCATCGTCGTGGCGGGCGCCCGGATGGATCTGGGACAGTTCGACCAGGCGGTGGTCACCCTGCAGACCCCGGACCTGGATGCCTCGCGCACCGGCCCGTCCGCCGCGCGCCTGTTCTATGCGTACGCGGATGCACTCGTGGCCGCGGGACGTACCGAGGACGGATTGAAGTGGTTCCTCAACGCCGCCGCGGCGGATCTCGAGGGGGACACCGACGCCGAGGAACGCGTCGCCGAGCTCACCGGAGAGGATCAGTGACCGGTACATCCGGCGGCGCGTCGTTGCGGGCGCTCTACGACGTACTCCTGCTCGATCTGGACGGCACCGTCTACCGCGGCGCCGAGGCGGTGCCCGGGGCCCGCGAGGCATTGTCGGAGGGTGCCGAGCGGCTGTTCTATGTCACCAACAACGCGAGCCGTCGCCCGGCGGAGGTCGCCAAACACCTGCGCGAACTCGGTTTCGCGGCCGACGAGTCGAACGTGGTCACCAGTTCCCAGTCCGCGGCCCGGCTGTTGGCCGAGCGGGTCCCGGTCGGCGCCCCGGTGCTGGTTGTGGGTACCGAGGCCCTCGTCGACGAGGTCGCCGCGGTCGGTCTGACTCCGGTGCGTTCCGCGGACGCCGAGCCTGTGGCGGTCGTGCAGGGACACTCCCCGGAGACCGGGTGGGCGATCCTCGCCGAGGCGACGCTCGCACTGCGCTCCGGCGCCCTGTGGGTGGCGACGAACGTCGATTCGACGTTGCCCACCGAGCGGGGCCTGGTGCTCGGGAACGGTTCCATGGTCGCGGCCCTGAGGTCGGCGACGGGCTGTGAGCCGCTGGTGGCGGGCAAACCGGCCGCGCCGCTGCTCGAGGACGCCGTCGTGCGCAGCGGCGCCTCGCGTCCGCTCGTGGTCGGCGACCGGCTCGACACCGACATCGCCGGTGCGAACGCCGTGGGCGCCGATTCGTTGCTGGTGCTGACCGGCGTCAGCACGGTCGCGGACCTGCTCCGGGCGCCGCAGGATCAGCGCCCCACCTATGTGGCAGACTCGCTCGCCGGTCTCGACGCCGAGGCGGCCGCGCTGCGGGTGGGACCGCGCGAGCCGGGAGCGGTGTCGTTCGACGGACGGGATGTGCACCTGGCTTCGGAGTTCGCGGCGGACCCGATGGCCGCGCTGCGGGCCGTGCTCGACGTCGCCTGGGCCAACCCCGGTTTCGGTCGGGTCGTGGCGGCGGACGACCTGCTGGCACGGTGGGGAATATCCCGCTGAGCCGGGTCTGCGTGGTGTGCCGGTTCGTCACCGGCATGCACTAGCGTGGTCGACGATGAGCACGTCGATTCCACGCCCAGGCGACCACCTTCCACGCCCCCATCCGGGCGTGGATCCCGCGTCGATCCATATCGAGGTCGAGGGTCTGCTCACGCGCGCCCGCGACGTCACCGCCGACGGTGAGCCCGATCCGTCCGAGATCATCCCGCGGCAGGCGCAGCTGCTCGAACAGGCGCACGACCTGCTGGTCCAGGCGCTCGCGACCGTGGACAAGATCTGACGTGGCCCGGCGAGCGCGAGTCGACGCGGAGCTGGTGCGCCGGGGCCTCGCCCGGTCCCGCGAGCACGCCGGTGAACTGATCACGGCTGGGCGGGTCCTCGTCAACGGCACCGTCGCGACGAAACCCGCGACCCAGGTCGATCCGGGGGCGCCCCTGCTGGTCACGGAGGTCGCCGAGGAGGTGGCGTGGGCCTCGCGAGGGGCCCACAAGCTGCTCGGCGCCCTCGAGACGTTCACCCCCCAGGGATTGCGGGTCACCGGACGGCGGTGCCTCGACGCCGGGGCTTCCACCGGCGGCTTCACGGACGTCCTGTTGCACGAGGGCGCCCGCGAGGTCGTCGCCGTCGACGTGGGCTACGGCCAGTTGGTGTGGCGGCTGCAGTCCGACGAGCGCGTCCACGTGATCGATCGAACAAACGTGCGTAACATCGGTGCGGACGCGATCGGAGGGCCGGTCGAGTTGGTGGTGGCGGATCTGTCGTTCATCTCGCTGAAGCTGGTGCTCCCGGCGTTCGTGCGGTGCGTGACTCCGGGCGCGGATCTGCTGCCGATGGTCAAACCGCAGTTCGAGGTCGGGAAGGAGCGGGTCGGCAGTGGCGGCGTCGTCCGGGATGCGGCTCTGCGCACCGAGGCGGTCCTCGGTGTCGCCCGGGAGGCCCAGGCTCTGGGGCTGCGTACGCTCGGGGCGGTGGCCAGTCCGCTGCCCGGCCCGTCCGGCAACGTCGAGTACTTCCTGTGGCTGCGCGCCGGGGAACCCGGCCCGGTCGAACTGGGCGCGGACGTGGTCGAACTCGTCGAACGAGCCGTGCAGGAAGGACCCCAGTGACCGCAGATAGTGCAGCGACCGGCCCGGAGCGGGCGACCCGCGAGGTCCTGCTCGTGTCCCACTCGGGGCGGGTCGAGATCGCCGCGACCGCGCAGCGCATGGCGAAGATCTTCGGCGAGGCCGGCATCGGGCTGCGGGTGCTCGACGACGAGGTCGCCAGCACCGGTCTGGGTCCGCTCGCCGGCCCGGACGGACGGGTCCGCATCGTCGAACCCGGACCGGACGCCGCCCGGGGCTGCGAGATGGTGATCGTGCTCGGCGGGGACGGCAGCTTCCTGCGCGCCGCCGAACTGGCCCAGCGCGCCGGGGTGCCCGTGCTCGGAATCAACCTGGGCCGCATCGGTTTCCTCGCCGAGGCCGAGGCCGAACATCTCGAGGAGGCACTGGCGCAGGTGGTGCGCCGCGAGTACCGGGTCGAGGAGCGGATGACGCTGGACGTCGCGATCCGGGTCGACGACGTGATCGTCGACCGGGGGTGGGCGCTGAACGAGGCCAGCCTCGAGAACAAGTCCCGTCTGGGCGTGCTCGAGGTGGTGCTCGAGGTCGACGGCCGGCCGGTGTCGGCGTTCGGGTGCGACGGCGTGCTGATCGCCACCCCGACGGGATCGACCGCGTACGCGTTCTCCGCCGGCGGCCCGATCGTGTGGCCGGAACTCGAGGCGTTGCTGGTGATCCCCAGCAACGCGCACGCCCTGTTCGCCCGGCCCATGGTGACCAGCCCGGAGTCGTTGATCGCCGTGGAGACCCTCGCCGGCAGCCACGACGGGCTGGTGTTCTGCGACGGCCGCCGCACCCTGGACCTGCCCGCCGGAGGCCGACTCGAGGTGGTGCGCGGCAAGCACCCGGTGCGGTGGGTGCGGCTGGACTCGGCGCCGTTCGCCGACCGCATGGTGCGCAAGTTCGATCTTCCGGTGAAGGGCTGGCGGGGAAGGAGACTGTGAGGTGCTTGCCGAGATCCGGATCGACAATCTGGGGGTCATCTCCGAGGCCGGCGCCCAGTTCCACGGCGGGCTGACCGTCCTGACCGGCGAAACCGGAGCCGGCAAGACCATGGTCGTGACCAGCCTGCACCTGCTGTCGGGGGCGCGCGCCGACCCCACCCGCG
Source organism: Rhodococcus sp. M8 (assembly GCF_015654185.1). Lineage (NCBI taxonomy): Bacteria > Bacillati > Actinomycetota > Actinomycetes > Mycobacteriales > Nocardiaceae > Rhodococcus > Rhodococcus sp. M8. Next base: position 869,034 of record NZ_CP064065.1, on the reverse strand, counting down.
TCCGTGTCGGCGCCTCCCGCGCCGTCGTGGAGGGTCGCTTCTGCATCGATGCCGACGCCGGGTCGAGCGCGGCGGGCGGCGTGCCCAGCCACGTCGAGCGGGAAGTGGCACGCCTGCTCGAGACGACCGGCGCCCAGCGCGACGACGACGGCAGCATCATCGCGGTCCGCACCGTCGGCAGCGACGGCCGCTCCCGCGCCCACCTCGGCGGGCGCAGCGTCCCGGTGGGGGTGCTGTCGGAGTTCACCGATCCGCTGCTGACCGTGCACGGCCAGAACGACCAGTTGCGGCTGCTGCGGCCCGACCAGCAGCGCGCCGCCCTCGACCGGTTCGCCGGCAAGGCGATCGCGCCGCTGCTGGCGGCGTACCAGGAGCACCGCCAGCGGTGGCTGACCGCGCGGGCCGAGCTGAGCGAACGCACCGAGCGGTCCCGGGAGCTCGCGCAGGAGGCGGACCGCCTGCGGTTCGCGCTCGACGAGATCGACGCCGTCGACCCCCAGCCGAGGGAGGACACCCGGATCGTGGCCGAGGTGCGCCGGCTCGGCGACCTCGATTCGTTGCGGGACTCCGCGCAGGGCGCGCAGGCCGCGCTCACCGGCGGGGACGGCGACGACGTGGCCGCGGCGGCTCTGGATCTGCTGGGGGAGTCGCGGGCGCGGCTCGAGGCGGCCGAGGACCCGGCCCTGCGCGAGCTCGGTCCCCGGCTCGACGAGGCCATCGCGGTGGTCACCGACGTCGCCGGCGAGCTGTCCGGATACCTGTCGGACCTGCCGTCGGACCCGGGGGCCCTCGAGACGCTGCTGAACCGCCAGGCGGAGCTGAAATCGCTCACCCGCAAGTACGCCGCGGACATCGACGGTGTGCTCGAGTGGGCTCGCGAGGCCCGCGACCGGCTGTCGAGGATCGACGTGTCCGCCGATGCGGTCGCCGACCTCGCCGCGCGCGCCGATCGCGAGGCGGCCGCCGCCGCCGAGGCCGCGACCGCCCTCTCCGCCGCCCGCAGGAAGGCCGCCGACAAGCTCGCGAAGGCGGTCAGCAAGGAGTTGTCCGGCCTGGCGATGGGCCGGGCGAGTCTGGACGTGCAGGTGCGGGACCGGGAGGCGGGGCCGCAGGACACCGCACCGCTGAAGGTCGGCGGGCGGGTGCTGCACGCCGGCACCTCGGGCGTCGACGACGTCGAGTTCCGGCTCGCCGCGCACAGCGGGGCCCGGTCCCTGCCCATCGCGCGCAGCGCCTCCGGCGGTGAGCTCTCCCGCGTCATGCTCGCGCTCGAGGTGGTGCTGGCCGGGTCCGAACGCGGCGCCACGATGGTGTTCGACGAGGTCGACGCGGGGGTGGGCGGTCGGGCTGCGGTCGAGATCGGCCGGCGCCTGGCCCGCCTGTCGCGCACCCATCAGGTCATCGTGGTCACCCACCTGCCGCAGGTCGCCGCGTTCGCCGACACCCACCTCGTCGTCGACAAAGTCGACGATGCCGGGGGCGTCGTCAGCAGCGGGGTGCGCGCGCTCACCGATACCGAGCGGGTCGCGGAGCTCGCCCGCATGCTCGCCGGCCTCGGCGACACCGAGACGGGCCGGGCCCACGCCGAGGAACTGCTCGCCACCGCGCACGCCGAACGACGAGGCTGATCCCGCCCGGCGCGCCTCCGTTGCCCGGCCCCGGCCCGGGTTCATCATCGATGCCATGAAGATGCCGGCGCTGCTGTCACGCAATAACGAAACGTTGCCCGGAGTGAGCGGCATTGCCCGGGTCGACAAGAACCAGGCCAGGCTCCTGCGCCGGGTCGGTCCCGGCGACATCGTCGTTCTCGACGCCGTCGACATGGACCGCGTCACCGCCGACGCGCTCGTCGAGGCCGGGGTCACCGCCGTGGTCAACGCCTCGACGTCGATCACCGGCCGCTACCCGAACCTCGGCCCGGAGGTGCTCGTCGCCAACGGCATCGCCCTGATCGACAACACCGGTCCCGAGGTGTTCAAGAAGGTCAAGGACGGCGCCAAGGTCCGCCTGCACGAGGGCGGTGTCTACTCCGGGGAACGGTTGCTGATCCAGGGCGAGGAGCAGACCGAAACCGAGATCTCCGACCGCATGATCGAGGCGAAGACCGGCCTGGTCGACCACCTCGAGGCGTTCTCGGGCAACACCATCGAGTTCATCCGTTCGGAGAGCCCGCTGCTCATCGACGGGGTCGGAGTGCCCGACGTCGACGTGGACCTGCGCGACCGGCACGTGGTGGTGGTCGCGGACGGGCCGGACCACGAGCAGGACCTGAAGAACCTCAAGCCGTTCATCAAGGAGTACTCGCCGATCCTCGTGGGCGTCGGCACCGGCGCCGACACCCTCGTCCGGGCCGGATACCGGCCGGATCTGATCGTCGGCGACCCGGACGAGATCGGCACCGAGACCCTCAAGTCCGGCGCCGAGGTGGTGCTGCCCGCCGATCACGACGGCCACGCCCCCGGTCTCGAACGCATCCAGGACCTGGGCATCGGCGCGATGACGTTCCCCGCCACCGGCGCCCCCGCCGACCTGGCGCTGCTGCTGGCCGACCATCACGGCGCCGCCCTCATCGTCACCGTCGGCAGCACCGTCTCGCTCGACGAGTTCTTCGACCAGGGCCGCCGTGACAGCAACCCGTCGGCGTTCATGACCCGGCTCAAGGTGGGGCCGAAACTGGTCGACGCCAAGGCCGTCGCCACCCTCTACCGCAGCCGCGTCTCCGGCGGGGTGATCGCCCTGCTGGTGTTCGCTGCGCTGATCGCCGTGATCGTCGCGTTGATCGTGTCCAACCTCGGCGGCGACGTCGTGGACTGGGCCGTGCAGAGCTGGGACAGTCTCGTGGTGTGGGTGCAGGGGCTGACCGCGTGATCTCGTTGCGTCACCACGCAATCTCGATCGCAGCGGTCTTCCTCGCCCTCGCCGTGGGCATCGTCCTCGGCTCCGGGCTGCTGTCGGACAGCGTCGTCGCCGGGCTCCGCGACGACCGGTCCGAACTGCGGGGCCGGCTGCAGGACGCCGAGGACCGCACCAACGTGCTCACCGAGCAGCTCAACGCGGCCGACGGTTTCGACGCCGCGGTGTCCGGGCGTGTGGTGCGCGACGCGCTCGCCGGCCGCACGGTGCTCATGATCGCCACTCCCGACACCGACCCGGCGGACCTGGACGCGGTGATCCGCACGGTCGAGGCGGCGGGCGCCGCCGTGACCGGCCGGATCTCGCTGACCGAGCCCTTCGTCGACGCCGCCGGCGCCGACCAGCTGCGCACCACCGTCACCAACGTCGTCCCCGCCGGGGTGCAGTTGCAGACCGGCGCCGTGGATCAGGGCAGCCTGGCCGGGGACCTGCTCGGAGCCGTGCTGCTCGTCGAGCCGGCGAGCGGGCAGCCGCGCAGCACCCCCCAGGAACGTGACCTCGCGCTCTCCACGCTGCGGGGCGGCGGCTTCGTCGCGTACGACGACGGGACCGTCGAACCCGCCCAGACCGCCATCGTCGTCACCGGCGACGGGGGAGCCGGCGCCGAGGGCGGCGGCAACCGCGGTGCGCTGCTGGCCCGCTTCGCCGCCGCATTCGACTCCCGCGGTGCCGGCACGGTCCTGGCCGGGCGGCCCGGCGCCGCCGTCGGCAACGGGGCCGTCGCGGTGGTGCGGGCCGACGCGGCGCTGTCGGCCGGTCTGTCCACCGTCGACACCGTCGACCGCGAATCCGGCCGCATCACCACGGTGCTGGCGCTGCAGGAACAGCTCGCCGGGGTGTCGGGCCGGTACGGAACCGGCCCCAACGCCGGCGCCGTCACCGTCGGAACCGCCGCCCGCTGACGGGCGCGGCGCGGCGAACGGTGTGATCCCCGTCCGATCCGGGCGAGTCGTGCACGCGGGACCCACGACAGGTGTTACCGTGAAGTTCCGTGGGTCGTGCAGGCCCCAGCAGTTCCGTCATCAGTCCGAAGTCCTGCACCAGACGTCACGGGAGCTTCTTTGCCACAGTCACGCCACTCGCGTACCGCCACCAAGCACATCTTCGTCAGCGGGGGCGTCGCCTCCTCACTGGGCAAGGGGCTGACGGCATCGAGCCTGGGCGCTCTTCTCACCGCGCGCGGCATGCGCGTGACCATGCAGAAGCTCGACCCCTACCTGAACGTCGACCCCGGCACCATGAACCCCTTCCAGCACGGCGAGGTCTTCGTCACCGAGGACGGCGCCGAAACCGACCTGGACGTGGGCCACTACGAACGCTTCCTCGACCGCGATCTCAACGCCGCCGCCAACGTCACCACCGGCCAGATCTACTCCACGGTCATCGCCAAGGAGCGGCGCGGCGAATACCTCGGCGACACCGTCCAGGTGATCCCGCACATCACCGATGAGATCAAGAACCGGATCATGGCGATGGCCGGCCCCGACAAGGACGGCAACGTTCCCGACGTGATCATCACCGAGATCGGTGGCACCGTCGGCGACATCGAGTCCCAGCCGTTCCTCGAGGCGGCCCGTCAGGTCCGTCACGACGTCGGCCGCGGCAACGTCTTCTTCCTGCACGTCTCCCTCGTGCCCTATCTGGCCCCGTCGGGTGAGCTGAAAACCAAGCCCACCCAGCACTCGGTGGCGGCGCTGCGCAACATCGGCATCCAGCCCGACGCGCTGGTGCTGCGCTGCGATCGGGAGGTCCCCGCCGCCCTCAAGGCGAAGATCGCGCTGATGTGCGACGTGGACGTCGACGGCTGCATCTCCTGCCCCGACGCCCCGTCGATCTACGACATCCCCAAGGTCCTGCACCGCGAAGGACTCGACGCCTACGTCGTCCGCCAGCTCGGCCTGCCGTTCCGCGACGTGGACTGGACCGTGTGGGGCGACCTGCTCGACCGGGTGCACCAGCCGCGTGAGACCGTGCGGGTCGCGCTCGTCGGCAAGTACGTCGACCTGCCCGACGCCTACCTGTCGGTCACCGAGGCGTTGCGCGCCGGTGGTTTCGCGCACCGCGCCAAGGTCGACATCCGCTGGGTGCCCTCCGACGACTGCGAGACCGAGGCCGGCGCCCAGGCCGCGCTCGGCGACGTGGACGCGGTCCTGATCCCCGGAGGCTTCGGCATCCGCGGCATCGAGGGCAAACTCGGCGCGATCCGCTACGCCCGCACCCGCAAGATCCCGCTGCTCGGCCTGTGCCTGGGCCTGCAGTGCGTGGTCATCGAGGCGGCCCGCTCGGTGGGCATCACCGACGCGAACTCCGCCGAGTTCGATCCCGACACCACCCATCCGGTGATCTCCACGATGGCCGATCAGGAGCAGGCCGTCGCCGGCGAGGCCGATCTCGGCGGCACGATGCGGCTCGGCGCCTACCCGGCCGTACTCGCCAAGGGCTCGGTCGTCGCCCGCGCCTACGGCGGCGAGCAGGTCTCCGAGCGGCACCGCCACCGCTACGAGGTCAACAACGCCTACCGCGACCGGATCGCCAAGTCGGGCCTGAGGTTCTCGGGCACTTCCCCGGACGGGCATCTCGTCGAGTTCGTCGAGTACCCCGCCGACCTGCACCCGTTCTTCGTGGCCACCCAGGCGCATCCCGAGCTCAAGAGCCGCCCCACCCGCCCGCACCCGCTGTTCTCCGCGTTCATCGCAGCCGCGCTGCGGTACAAGGCCGCCGAGCGCCTGCCCGTGGACGTGCACGGCGACGACGCGGACGAGGTCGAGGTGGGCGGCGGCGACGCGGTGGTCCCCGCGTCCGAGAACGCCACCGCCGGCGGCAAGTAGCCGACCGTGACGCAGCGACACGAGTTCCGGACGCTGTCCACGCGCCGGATCTACACCGGCGCGATCGTGTCGCTGCGTGTGGACCGGGTCGCCATGCCCGACGGGCACGAGGCCGAGCGGGAGGTGGTCGAGCACCACGGCGCCGTCGCGATCGCCGCGGTCGACGAGCAGGACCGGCTGATCCTGATCCATCAGTACCGCCACCCGCTCGGCCACCGCCTCTGGGAGCTGCCCGCCGGGTTGCTCGACGCGCCCGGCGAGGACCCGCTCGACGCGGCCCGCCGGGAACTCGCCGAGGAGACCGGCCTGGCCGCCGCCCGCTGGGACCTGCTCGTCGACCTCGCCCTCTCGCCGGGATTCACCGACGAGGCCGTGCGCGTGTACGCGGCCCGGGGCCTGTCCGAGGCCGACCGGCCCGACCCCGAACACGAGGAGGCGGACCTCGAGATCCGCCGCGTCCCCGTCGACGAGGCCGTCGCCATGGTGCTCGGCGGCCGGATCGTCAACGCCACCGCCGTGTCGGGGATCCTCGCCCTCGCCGCCACCCGCCGCGACGCGGGCGCCCTGCGCCCCGCCGAGGCCGAGTGGCCCGACCGGCCCCGCGCCCTGCTGCGCACCAAGCGCGACGGGAACTGACGCGGTGCTCGCCCGCCAGCTCGACGCCTACCTCGACCACCTCACCGTCGAGCGCGGCGCCGCGCCCAACACCCTGGCGTCCTACCGGCGCGACCTCACCCGCTACCTCGACCACCTCACCGACCGCGGCATCGACGACCTCGCCGACGTCCGCGAAGAGCACGTCGGCGACTTCGTCACCGCGCTGCGCCGAGGCGACCCCGACCGCGGCAGGCCCGCCCTCGCGGCCAGCTCCGCCGCCCGCGCCCTCGTCGCCGTGCGCGGACTGCACCGCTTCGCCACCACCGAAGGCCGCACCCCCGTCGACGTCGCCCGCGCCGTCAAACCCCCCGCCGCGGGCCGGCGCCTGCCCAAGGCCCTGTCCGTCGCCGACGTGCTGGCCATCCTCGGCTCCGCGGGCACCAGCGCCGACGGGCCGCGCGACCTGCGCGACCGGGCGCTGCTCGAACTGCTGTACTCCACCGGGGCACGCATCTCCGAGGCCGTCGGCCTCGACGTCGACGACCTCGACACCACCAACCGGTCGGTGCTCCTGCGCGGCAAGGGCGGCAAGCAACGCGTCGTGCCGGTCGGCCGGCCCGCCCTGGCCGCCGTCGACGCCTATCTCGTGCGGGGCCGGCCCGCGCTGGCCACCGGCCGCACCCCCGCACTGTTCCTCAACGCCCGCGGCGGCCGCCTGTCCCGGCAGAGCGCCTGGCAGGTGCTGCAGACCGCCGCCACCCGCGCCGGGGTCACCGCCGCCGTCTCCCCGCACACCCTGCGCCACTCCTTCGCCACCCACCTCCTCGACGGCGGCGCCGACGTGCGCGTGGTGCAGGAACTGCTCGGCCATGCCTCGGTGACCACCACACAGATCTACACGCAGGTCACAGCCGGTGCACTGCGCGAGGTGTGGGCCGGGGCCCACCCCCGCGCCCGATAGCGCCCGCGACGGCAGGGCGTGTCCACGGCGCCATCGCACCACCCGAAGCGGTAGCGTTGATCCGACAGCCGAGCGAGCAGGACAGGGGGAGCAGGGGATAGTGGGGACACCACAACCGCCCGCAGCGGACACAGCGCCGGCAGCACAGCACGCCCTGCTCCACGGCCGCCCCGGCGCCGACGCGGCACACGCCGGCCCGGAGCACACCCACACCGCGGAACCCGAGGCCGAGCTCGGCCCCACCGGCCGGCCCCGCCGGCACGTCCCGGAGCCGCAGCCGCTGCCCAGCCATGGGCCCGCGAAGATCATCGCGATGTGCAACCAGAAGGGCGGGGTCGGCAAGACCACCTCGACCATCAACCTCGGTGCCTCGCTCGCCGAATACGGCCGCCGCGTCCTGCTCGTCGACCTCGACCCGCAGGGCGCCCTGTCCGCCGGTCTCGGTGTCGCCCACCACGACCTCGACCTGACCGTGCACAACCTCCTCGTCGAACGCGGCGTCTCCGTCGACGACGTACTGCTGCACACCCGCGTCGAAGGCCTGGACCTGCTGCCCAGCAACATCGACCTGTCCGCCGCCGAGATCCAGCTCGTCTCCGAGGTCGGCCGCGAACAAGCCCTCGGCCGCGCCCTGTACCCCGTCCTCGACCGCTACGACTACATCCTCGTCGACTGCCAGCCGTCCCTCGGCCTGCTCACCGTCAACGCCCTTGCCTGCGCCGACGCGGTGATCATCCCGATGGAATGCGAGTACTTCAGCCTCCGCGGACTGGCCCTGCTCAACGACACCGTCGACAAGGTGCGCGACCGGCTCAACCCCAAGCTCAGCCTCGCCGGGATCCTCGTGACCATGTTCGACTCGCGCACCCTGCACGCCCGCGAGGTGATGTCCCGGGTCGTCGAGGTCTTCGGCGACCTCGTCTACGACAGCGTCATCGCCCGCACCGTCCGGTTCCCCGAGACCAGCGTCGCCGGAGAACCCATCACCACCTGGGCGCCGAAGTCCGCCGGCGCCGAGTCCTACCGGGCCCTGGCCCGCGAAGTGATCCACCGCTCCGGCCGATAGCCCGTGACCGTCGACACCCCCGGCCCGGCCGCGCCCGACCCGGCCCGCCCCGCCCCGCCCCCCGCGGGCTTCCAGGTACGGCTGCGCAACTTCGAGGGCCCCTTCGACCTGCTGCTCACCCTGATCTCCCAGCACCGCCTCGACGTCACCGAGGTCGCCCTGCACGAGGTCACCGACGAGTTCATCGCCTACACCCGCGCCCTCGGCCCCGAGATGGGACTCGACCAGACCACCGAGTTCCTCGTCGTCGCCGCGACCCTGCTCGACCTCAAGGCCGCCCGCCTCCTGCCCTCCGGCGACGTCGACGACCCCGAGGACCTCGCCCTGCTCGAGGCCCGCGACCTGCTCTTCGCCCGCCTGCTGCAATACCGCGCCTTCAAACAGATCGCCGACCTGTTCGCCGAGTTCGAAGCCGCCGCCCTGCGCCGCTACCCACGCGCGGTCTCGCTCGAACCGCAGTACGAGAACCTGGTGCCCGAGGTCGTCCTCGGCGTCGACGCGGCCCGGTTCGCCGAGATCGCCGCCGCCGCCTTCCGGCCCAAGCCGCCACCCCGCGTCGGCCTCGACCACCTCCACACCCCCCGGGTCTCCGTCCCCGAGCAGGCCGCCCGCCTGCTCACCCTGCTGCGCGCCCACGGCGCCGGCACCTGGGCCACCTTCGGCCAACTCGTCGCCGAATGCGACAACAGCCTGCAGATCGTCGCCCGGTTCCTCGCGCTGCTCGAGCTCTACCGCGAACGAGCCGTCACCTTCGACCAACCCGAGCCGCTCGGGCCGCTCCAGGTGGCCTGGACCGGCGAGAACGACGACGCCGTCACCACATTCGAGGAGGACTACGGGTGAGCAGCGACACGCCGGACCCCGACCCACGCGGACTCGACGCCGAACTGCTCGAGATGACCGACGACGAACTCGCCGCCGCCCTCGAGGCGCTGCTCCTCGTCGTCGACACCCCCGCCCCCAACGCCCAGCTCGCCGACGCGATCGGCGTCACCGCCACCCGCGTCGAGACCACCCTGCACCGCATGGCGGCCGACCTCGACGCGCGCGGCTCGGGCATCGACCTGCGCTACGCCGGCGACGGCTGGCGCTTCTACACCCGCCGTGACTACGCCCCGTACGTCGAACGGCTCCTGCAGGGCGGCGCCCGCACAAAGCTCACCCGTGCCGCCCTCGAAACCCTCGCCGTCGTCGCCTATCGCCAGCCCGTCACCCGCGCCCGCGTCAGCGCCGTCCGTGGCGTCAACGTCGACGGCGTCATGCGCACCCTTCTGGCCCGCGACCTGATCGCCGAGGACGGCACCGACCCCGAGACCGGCGGCACCCGCTACGTCACCACCGAACTGTTCCTCGAACGCCTCGGCCTGGCCTCCCTGCAGGACCTGCCGCCCCTCGCGCCGCTGCTCCCGGACGTCGATGTGATCGACGACATCAGCGAAAGTCTCGAGGCCGACCCACGATTTGCGAGAATGGGAAGGAACCCGCGCACCGAGTCCACCTCGCCCGCGCCGTTCGATCCCGATTGAGACAGGAAAAAAGTGCACAAGCCCGCTCGCCGTGATGGCACACCGGACCGCAGAAAGACCACCTCCCGCGCGGGGAACCCCCCGCGCGAACGACGGGGCGAACCCGCCGCCCGCGCGGCCACGCCCAAGAAGGCACACCGCAAGGGCGACACCCCGCTCAACAAGCGCGGCCGTCCCGCCGCCCCCAAGCCCCAGGCCCAGCGCCCGGCGGCCCTCCCCAAGATCAGCAACGCCAAACCCGCCCGGCACCAGCACGCCGCCGAGCGCCCCCAACTGCCCGCCGGCGAAGGCATGCGCCTGCAGAAGGTCCTCGCCCAGGCCGGAGTGGCGTCCCGCCGCGCCGCCGAGGAACTCATCGCCGCCGGCCGCGTCGAGGTCGACGGCTCCATCGTCACCGAACAGGGCCTGCGCGTGGACCCCGAGAACGCCGTCGTCCGCGTCGACGGCGTGCGCGTCGTCGTCAACAAGGACCTCGTCCACCTCGTGCTCAACAAGCCGCGCGGCTGGCAGTCCACCATGTCCGACGACCTCGGCCGCCCCTGCGTCGGCGACATCGTCTCCGAACGCGTCGCCGCCGGACAACGCCTCTTCCACGTCGGCCGGCTCGACGCCGACACCGAAGGGCTGCTGCTGCTCACCAACGACGGCGAGCTCGCGCACCGGCTCATGCACCCCTCCTACGAGGTGACCAAGACCTACCTCGCCACCGTCAAGGGCGTCCTCCCGCGCGGTATCGGCAAGCAGCTGCGCGCCGGCGTCGAACTCGACGACGGCCCCGCCAAGGTCGATTCCTTCGCGCTCCTGCAGGTAAACGAGGGCCAGTCCCTCGTCCGCCTCGAACTGCACGAGGGCCGCAAGCACATCGTGCGCCGCCTGCTCGACGCCGTCGGCCACCCCGTGATCCGCCTGGTCCGCACCGACATCGGACCCGTCGCGCTCGGCGACCAGCGACCTGGCACCCTGCGGGTGCTCGGCCGCAAGGAAGTCGGCGGCCTCTACCAGGCGGTGGGCCTGTGAGCTCCCTGATCGTCGCCATGGACGGCCCGTCGGGCACTGGCAAGTCCACCGTCTCCAAGCGGCTCGCCCGCCGTCTCGGCGCCGCCTATCTCGATACCGGCGCCATGTACCGGGTCGCGACCCTGCACGCCCTGCGAGCGGGGGCGGACCTGACCGATCCCGCCGCCATCGCCGCCGCCACCGCGTCCCTGCCCTGGTCGATCGGCACCGACCCGGAAGTCGAGGACATCCGGCTCGCCGGGGAGGACGTCCGCGAGATCATCCGCGGCGGCGAGGTCACCGGCGCCGTCTCCGCCGTTTCCGCCGTCCCCGCGGTGCGTCGGGCCCTCGTCGCAGCGCAGCAGCGCATCGGCCGCGACGCCGGGCACATCGTCGTCGAGGGGCGCGACATCGGCACCGTCGTGTTCCCCGACGCGGATGTGAAGATCTACCTCACCGCCTCCGCCGAGGCCAGGGCACAGCGGCGCAACCGGCAGAACATCACCGAAGGCCGCGGCGACGACTACGAGGCGGTGCTCGCCGCGGTGCAGCGCCGCGACCACCTCGACTCCACCCGCGCGGTCTCCCCGCTGCGCGCGGCGGACGACGCGGTCGTCGTCGACACGAGCGACATGGACATCGACGAAGTGATCGCCGCGCTCGCCGCCGTGGTCGCCGAGCAGACGGGAGCGACCCTGTGAGCGAGGATGTGACGGAATTCGCCGGCGACGGCACCTGGTCGGAGGAAGCTGACTGGGACCTCGAGCTCGTCGGGGACGACGAACTCGAGGAGTTCGTGCCCGTGCCGACCGTCGCCGTGGTCGGACGACCCAACGTCGGCAAGTCGACCCTGGTCAACCGCATCATCGGCCGCCGCGAAGCGGTCGTCGAGGACGTGCCGGGCGTGACCCGCGACCGCGTCTCGTACGAGGCCAACTGGAACGGCCGCCGATTCATGGTGCAGGACACCGGCGGCTGGGAGCCCGACGCGAAGGGCCTGCAACAGTCCGTCGCGCGGCAGGCGGAGATTGCGATGCGCACAGCCGACGCGATCCTGATCGTCGTCGACGCGACCGTCGGCGCCACCGCCGTCGACGAGGCGGTCGCCAGGGTCCTGCGCCGCTCCAAGACGCCGGTGCTGCTCGTCGCGAACAAGGTCGACGACGACCGCGTCGAGTCCGAAGCGGCCGCCCTGTGGTCGCTGGGCCTGGGGCAGCCGTACTCGGTGTCGGCCACCCACGGTCGCGGCACCGGGGACCTGCTCGACGAGCTGCTCTCGGTGCTGCCGCAGACCCCGCGCGAAGGCACCGGCGGGGGAGGCCCGCGTCGTGTCGCGCTGGTCGGCAAGCCCAACGTCGGCAAGTCCAGCCTGCTCAACAAGCTGGCCGGCGACGAAAGGTCGGTGGTGCACAACGTCGCCGGCACGACGGTCGACCCGGTGGACTCCCTCGTCGAGCTCGGCGGAAAGACCTGGCGGTTCGTCGACACCGCCGGCCTGCGCAAGCGCGTCAACACCGCCTCCGGGGCCGAGTTCTACGCCTCGCTGCGCACCCGCGGCGCCATCGAGGCCGCGGAGGTGGCGGTGCTGCTGATCGACGCCTCCGAGCCCATCACCGAGCAGGACCAACGGGTGATCTCGATGGTCGCCGACGCGGGCCGCGCCCTCGTCATCGCCTTCAACAAGTGGGACCTCGTCGACGAGGATCGCCGCTACGAGCTGAGCCGGGAGATCGAACGCGATCTGCTGCGCGTGCCGTGGGCGGCGCGCGTCAACATCTCCGCCAAGACCGGCCGAGCCGTGCAGAAGCTCGTGCCGGCCATGGAGACCGCCCTCGAGTCCTGGGACAAGCGCATCTCCACCGGCCGGCTCAACACCTGGCTCAAGGAGGTCGTCGCCGCGACTCCGCCGCCGATGCGCGGCGGCCGTCTGCCGCGGGTGCTGTTCGCCACCCAGGCCGGCACCCGGCCGCCGACGTTCGTGCTGTTCACCACCGGCTTCCTCGAGGCCGGCTACCGCCGATTCCTCGAGCGGCGGCTGCGCGAGGAGTTCGGCTTCGAGGGCAGCCCGGTGCGGATCTCCGTGCGCGTGCGCGAGAAACGGGACCGCCGCGGCAAGTAGCACCCGAAACGGTCCTGACCAGGCGATTGGTGAATCGGTCCGTCCCTGTTGTAATCTCAACGAGCGCTCGACGAGAGCGCGGACGGGCTGTGGCGCAGCTTGGTAGCGCACTTGACTGGGGGTCAAGTGGTCGCAGGTTCAAATCCTGTCAGCCCGACCCACGACGAGGCGGTCCCGAATTCACCGGGACCGCCTCGTTCGCGTGCGGGCCACCCTCCGCGGCCCGGTTCCGGGACTGCCGTGCCGCTCCGGCCCACCCCGGAACCAGCCGCCCAGGGTGCGGCAGCGGCAGCTCCGCGAAAGGCCTACGGTCAGGGTCCAAAGACCGCAGTCAACACCTCGAGCCGCGAGTACTGTCGCGAACAGGAGCCGCGGCCACACCGAGGCGCGACGGGCATCTCCAGTCCGAGGAGACAACATGACCGAAACCCGGATCGGCACCGAATCCCAGGCCACCAACAGCACCGGCGACGCCGCCACGGCGGAGGCGACTCCCGCCGTCGACACCGGCCCGGTCCGGCACGAGCAGATCGACGCGGTCGTCGACACGGCGACCACCGCGGCGGCCGAGTTCCGCACCCTCGACCAGCAACAGGTCGACGCGATCGTCGAAGCCATGGCGCAGGCCGGCATCCGGGCGGCCGCGGAACTGGCATCGGTGGCGATCGAGGAGACCGGATTCGGCGTCTTCGAGGACAAGGTCGTCAAGAACTACGTGGCCACCGAGTTCCTCTACGACTACCTCAAGGACAAGAAGTCCGTGGGCGTGATCGAGGAGGACGTCGAGCGCAGCATCGTCCGCGTCGCCGAACCCATCGGCGTGGTCCTGGCGATCACCCCGGTCACCAACCCCACCTCCACGGTGCTGTACAAGGCGATCGTCGCGGCAAAGACCCGCAACGCCGTCATCTTCCGGCCCTCGCCCTTCGCCGTGCGGTCGTGCGAACGCACGGTCGAGATCCTGCGCGCGGCAGCCGAAGCGGCCGGTATGCCCCCCGGCGCGCTGCAGGTCATTCCCGACGCCGCCCACGAGGTCACCCACTACCTGTTCAAGCATCCTCGGGTCGATTTCATCTGGGTCACCGGCGGGCAGAAGATCGTCTCCCTCGCCAACGCGGCCGGCAAACCCGCGCTCGGCGTGGGACCCGGCAACGCCCCCATCTATCTGCACCGCACGGCCGACATCAAGGGCGCCGTCGTCGACATCCTCATCTCGAAGACCTTCGATGCCTCCGTGATCTGCCCCGCCGAACAGACCTGCATCATCGACGACGAGATCTACGACGCCACCGTCGCCGAGTTCGAGCGGATGGGGGCGCACGTACTCACGGACGAGCAGGCCGCCGCGGTGGCCGAATTCGCCTTCGGCTGCGGCGACAAGGTCAACCTCGCCGCTCTCGGCCAGCAGGCTCCCGAACTGGCCGCCCGCGCGGGCTTCACCGTGGATCCAGCGGTCAAGGTGCTCCTGGCGCCGTTGCCCTCCGACCTCGACCAGCTCGCCGCGCACCCTCTGGTGCAGGAGAAGCTGATGCCCGTCCTCGGTCTCGTGCGCGCCCGCGACGTCCAGCACGGCATCGACGCCGCCGTGCTCGTCACCGAACACGGCGGCCTCGGCCACACCTCCGCCATCTACGCCACCGATCCGGCGGTCATCGACGCCTACGGTCTGGCCGTGCGCACCGGACGGATCCTCGTCAACGCCCCCACCGCGGTCGGCGCGCTCGGCGGGATCTACAACAACCTCACCCCCACCTTCTCCCTGGGTTGCGGCACTTGGGGCGGATCGAGCACCACCGAGAACGTCAACTACCAGCAGCTGCTCAACATCAAGACCGTCGCGCACCGGCGCACCCCGCCGCAGTGGTTCCGCGTGCCCTCCAACACCTACTTCAATGCCGGTGCCCTCGAGAACCTCCGCGAGGTCCCGTGTACGAGCGTTGTGGTCGTCACCGACGCGTTGAGCGAACAGCGGGGAGTCGTCGACGAGCTCCGCGCCCACCTGCGCGCGGAGCACATCAAGGTGTTCAGCGAGGTCGAGCCGGAACCGGACGAGGCCACCATCCGCCGCGGCGTTGCGCTGCTCGAGGGGTACCCGCCGGACCTGCTCATCGCCATCGGCGGTGGGTCGGTGATCGACGCGGCGAAAGCGATCCGGTTGTTCTACGAACACCCGGAGAAGGATCTCGCGGAGCTGACGCTGCCGTTCCTCGACCCCCGCAAGCGCATGGCGGAGTACCCGCAGGATCCACACAAGCTGCGGCTGGTGGCAATCCCCACGACCGCCGGCACCGGATCGGAGGTCTCACCCGCGGCCGTCCTCACCGTCGCCGGCCGCAAGGAGACCCTCGTCGACTACTCGCTGGTTCCGGATATGGCGGTGGTGGACCCGATGCTCACCCTCTCGATGCCGCGCACCCTGACCGTGGACACCGGCATCGACGCGCTGACCCACGCGCTGGAAGCGGTAGCCTCCATCTTCGCCTCGCCCTACACCGATGCGTTCTGTGTCCAGGCCGCGCGCCTGATCTTCGAGGCGCTGCCGCGGGTGTACGACGACCCGAACGATCTGTCCGCCCGCACCGACATGTCCAATGCCGCCACTCTTGCCGGACTCGCCTTCTCGAACGCCTTCGTCGGCACGAACCACGCCCTTGCGCACTCCGTCGGCGCCAGGTTCGGCATCGCCCACGGCCGGGTGAACGGCGTGTTCCTGCCCCACACCCTGCGCTACAACGCCAGCCTGCCGACCAAGTTCATGCCGGCCCCGGGCTACTCCGCGTACGTCGCGCCCGAGAAGTACGCTCAGCTCGGGCGGATCGTCTTCGGGGGGCACGAACCCGAGGAGAGCCGCCGCCGGCTCTTCCAGGGTGTCGAGGACCTGCTCCGCCGCATGGGGGTGCCGCGCACCCTGAAGGAGATCGGCATCGCGGAGGACGAGTTCCTCGCCGCCCTGCCGGAGCTGGCGATGACCGCGTTCCAGGACCTGAGCAACCGCACCAACCCGCGGATGCCGCTGATCAGCGAGATCACCACCCTGCTCCGGCTCGGCTACTACGGGGACGGCGAGCATGCCCACTGACAGCGCCACCAAGACCGTCCAGGTCGAGGCGCCCTTGGGCACCGTGCTCGCGACCATCCGTGACCTCGAGAGCCAGACCGAGTGGATCCCCGAGATCCTCGAGGCCGAGGTGCTCGAGGTCGACGAGGAGACTGGATTGCCGCGCACCGCCCGGTTCAAGGCGTCGGCCACCGTCGGTACCGACAGCTACACCCTGACCTACCGGCACCGCGACGACGGCATGAGCTGGTCGATGCTCCAAGGACGCCTGCAGACCGGGCAGGAAGGGCGCTACCAACTCGACGCGGTCGGTCCGGCCAGCACCTCCGTCACGTACGAGCTGACCATCCACCACAACCTGCCGCTGCCCGGTTTCCTGCGGAATCGGGTGATCAAGGGCCTGGTCGACAGTACGCTCACCGGTCTGAAGAAGCGCCTGGAGAGCTGAACGCGGGCGGCGCGGGGCCCACCCGGTCCACACCCGCCACGGTCTGGACCACTACGTGGGCGCCCTGCCCGAGCACCGCGGCAGCGGCCGGCTGCTGCGCCGTGACCCGGACGGTTCGGTCCCTGCCGGACTCGACCGGCTCCACTTCCCGAATGGCATCACTCTCACGGAGGACGAATCCACTGTCCTGTTCGCCGAAACCGGCGGTTACTGCCTGACCGGACTGCCGGTCCGTGCCCCCACGCCCCGCGGCCGCTGATGACGAACCTTCCGGGAATGCCGGACAACGTCTCCCGGGCGCGCGGCGGCCGGCTGTGGGTGGCGATGGTTGCGCCCCGCAATGGTGTCCTCGACCGGCTCGGAGGCAGCTGACCCGTGGTACGCCGGGCGTTGTGGCGGCTGCCGGTGGCGCGACTGGCTCGTCCCGCTCGCACGACCTGGGTGCTGGGGTGGGGGGACGGCCGCCTGCTGCACGACTTCGGGTGCCGGGATGTGCCCTTCGGCGAGGTGACGGGCGTCGTCGAGCATGCCGGGCGGTTGTACCTGGGAAGCCCCTGAGCGACTCGGCGATCCTGTGCGTGGACGTGGACCGGGCGCGATGAGCGAGCCACGACGGCGCGGTTCTCCCGCCCGTTCCGAGCGGTGCCCCCTCGGGCACGAGAGGGGAGGGGCGTGGGCCCCCGCTGACACCGCCGCATCCGAATTCGAAGCAAACGGAACACAATAATTTCAAGAAGAAGACCGCTCGGCGCACCCAAGTCCGGCTTACATAATCCGACCAGTACGGAACAAAAGTATTTTCCGAAATTCATCACGACTCCACGCTCCCCACCGAAACCCCCCAAGAGGCACCGCGCACAGTCAGGCGCCGAACGCGCGGGAGATGGCCGCAGCGACGTCGCGGTGGCCCCGGATCGGCAGGGCCAGCCCACGGCCGGCATGAGCGAGATCGCGGGCGGTGAGCAGATCGTGTTCGCCGGAGATGTCGGCGAGCACGTCGAGCCGGGGGAGCCGGGAGGCGGCGGTCCGCGGATCGGGCCCGGCATTGTGCACACAATCGGACAGCAACAGCACCCGTCCCTCGTCGGCGGGTACGTCCCGGAGCTGACGCGCCGCCACCTCGAGCGCGAAGCCGACGTTCGTCAGACCCTTGCTCGGGATCCGGAGCAGCAGGTCCACGAGCCGAGCCGGGGAGACCGGCTCACCGAGAGCGCTGAGCACGGCGGCTTCGGACCAGAACGCCACCACCGCCAGATCGTCGTGGCCGAGCTCGCCGGCCACGGCACCCACCGCGGCCGCGGCGGTGCGGATGCGTTCGCCGCGCATCGACCCGGAGATGTCGACGACCAGCACCACCTTCCGGTGGTCGCGGATCCGGTCCCGCATCACCAGATCGGTCGACCGCGCGAGCGGGTCCTCCGCGAGCACTTCGACGGTGCGGTCGAGATCGAGTTCCTCGGCGCCGTCCTGATACGGCAGGGTTCGCAGTCTGCCGACGCCCCGCCGAGGCAGGCGACGGTGCCGCGGGCGCGGCACGGACAGGCGCGCAGCGATCTCGCGGGCCCGGCGTCGGACCTCGGCGTCGCCGGCAGGGCCCGACGCATCGAGTTCGCCCAGTGTCAGCACCTCGGCCGGCTCGTCGGTCATCCCGGGACCCGCACCGGGACCCGTTCCGGGGCTGCGCCCCTGACGATGCGGACCGCCGACCATCGCCAAACCCTGGCCGCTGCCTCGGTTCTCGTACAGCGTCGGGGCCGTCGACAGCTGCTTCGGCTTGCGCCGGAACGGCTTTCCCCGACCGGTGGAGTGACGCTGGGCGCGCCGGTGCACGGGGCCGTCCGCGGGGACGGCTCTTCAACCGGGGGCCGCGGAGCTGGGGCGAAGGAGGAAGTGGTCCTGCCAGATCTCCCGCAACACCGCCTCGGGTGTGGTCTCGGCGACCTCGTCCACCGCGATCCGCCCGGACAAAGCGACCAGCAGGGCGTCGAGCACGGCGCCGGTGTAGTCCGGCGGCAGATCGCGCGGCGGGTCGGCCGAGTCCGGCAGCTCGCCGCGCACGTCCCGCATGTCGATCAGCTGCATCGCGACCAGCGTCAGGTCGATCGCGCCGCGGACGCTGGACCCGCCGCGCAGGTCAGGGTGCCCGCGCGTGGCGCGGGTGAGGGCTACCGCGTCGGCGACGAGCCGCGCCGACCCGCACCCGGTGCGCCGGACGACGATCTCACGTTCGGCCTGCGTGTCCTGATAGTCCACCGCCAGCCGGCAGAACCGGTCGTGCACGCTCATCGACAACCGGACGGTGCCGATGTTGTCGAACGGGTTCATCGAGGCCACCACGCGGAACGCCGGATCGGCCTCGACCGTGCCCACCCGCGGCACCGTGATCCGCCGCTCCGCCATCGCGGTCAGCAGGCTGTTCAGTGTGTCCTCGGGCGAGCGGTTGAACTCTTCGAGGTAGAGCACCCCGCCGGCCCGCATCGCCGCCACCAGCGGGCCGGGCACGAAGTTGTCCTCGTGGTAGCCCTCCGACAGCACCCGTGCCGGATCGTGATAGCCGACCAGGCGTGCCGGCGTGAGATCGGCGTTCCCCTCGACGAACATCAGCGGACTGCCGAGCTCGGCGGTGATGGCGCCGAGCAGGGTGGACTTGCTGGTGCCCGGTGGCCCCTCGAGCAGCACGTCGCGCCCCGCGCCGATGGCAGCGAGCAGGAGGTCGGTTTCCCGGGCCCGGCCCACCACCCGGTCCGCGACTCCCCGGCGGACCTCGGCCATCGGTCGGGTGGTGCGCTGCATGCTCACGTCCTCGTGTACCCCTGGGATCCGTTCGTTTCCTCGGACAACTATGCACCGGGTGGACCCACGGGGCGGACCGATTCGGCGATCCATGCGCAGAATCGCAGTCCCCACCCCCTAATGTCGACGCAATGACCGTCCCGAACCCCTTGGACCCGACCGAGATCGGGTCGGCGCTCGCCGCGTTCGAACCCCGCTCCCTGCCGCTGGAAGGCCGGCGCCACGCGGCGGTGGTCGTCGCCGTACTCGACGACGGGCACGGCAACCCTGTCGTGCCGCTCACCCGCCGCCCGACCCGTCTGCGAGCGCACCCCGGCCAGTTCGCCCTGCCGGGCGGACGTCTCGACGACGGGGAGACACCCGAGGTGGCCGCGCTGCGCGAGCTGCACGAGGAACTCGGCCTGCGCACCGACCCCGGCGGCATTCTCGGCCGCCTCGACGACTACATCACCCGCTCGGGTTACGTCATCTCCCCGTACGTCGTCTGGGCGGATGCCGCGATCGACGATCTCGTGCCCAACCCCGACGAGGTGGCCGCACTCTATGCCGTCACCGCATCCGAGCTCGACAGCGAACCCCGGTTCGTTGCCATACCGGAATCGGACAAGCCGGTGATCCAGTGGCCGTTCCGGGGGCATCTCGTCCACGCCCCCACCGCGGCGGTGGTGTACCAGTTCCGGGAAGTCGTGCTCCACCGTCGCAGCACCCGCATCGACGACCTGGAACAGCCCGTGTTCGCGTGGAGGTGACGAGTCGGCCGGCCGGCGGCGACGAGGCGTGTGCAAGGCTGTCGGAACCGACCCCACCCGAACGACAGGACGGACGATGAACGACGCGACGACGGCCGGTGCGCCGGCTCGATCCGACCGCATCGTCACCGTCCCCAACGTGTTGAGCGTCGTCCGCCTGGTCGGCATCCCGATCTTCCTCTATCTGGTCCTCGTCCGGCACGCCGACGGATGGGCGCTTGCGGTCCTCATGCTCAGCGGAATCACCGACTGGGCCGACGGCAAGCTCGCGCGGCTGCTCGACCAGGCCTCGCGGCTCGGCGCGGTGCTGGATCCGCTCGTCGACCGCCTCTACGTCGTCACCACCCTCCTCGCCCTGGTGGCCCGCGGCATAGTGCCGTGGTGGATCGCCGTGGTTCTGATCGGCCGGGAGCTGGTCCTCGCTCCGACCCTGGCCGTCTACCGTCGCCGTGGCCTGCCGCCCCCGGAGGTGCTGTACCTGGGTAAGGGCGCCACCTTCCTGCTGATGTTCGCGTTGCCGCTCCTGCTGGCCGCGGAAGCGCTTCCCGCCGCGGCCGGCGTCCTCGCGCCCGCGGGGTGGGCCGCCCTCCTCTGGGGTACTGCCCTCTACGTGTGGACGGGCGTGCTCTACCTGTCGCAGGCGGTGCGGACGGCCCGTGCGGTACCCACCCCGGGAGGGCCTGCCACCGAATGAGCCGCAACTGGGAGCAGATCCGCCGCAACCCCGTGCCGTCGCTGCTCAAGGCGCTTCTCGAGGACCACCTCGACCCCGGCTACGCGGCCGCGGCGCACGACCGCGCCGCCGGCCACGCCCGGCCCACCCGGGTCGGCATCGGGCTCTGGCTGGTCCTCGGTGGCCTGCTCGCCGGACTCGTCCTCGGAGTGGCCTACGCCCAGAACATCGAGCGGGAATCCGGTACCGACCAGGCACGCAACGAGATCCTCGCCACCGTCCGCACCGCCGAGGACCGCAACGACGTACTCGCGGCCACCCGCGACGACGTGGCCACCCAGGTGGAACAGCGCCGCATCGAGGTGCTCGCCGACGACGAACAGGGTGCGGCGGTGCTCGACCGGCTCGCCCGAGCCGAGGAGGCCGCCGCCGCGGCTCCCGTGCGCGGCCCCGGCATCACAGTCACCCTCGCCGATCCGACCTCGCGTCCCGACCTGACGGACTCCGCGGAGAAGGACCGCGCCCGCAGCACCTCGGTGATCCTCGACCGCGACCTGCAGTCGGTCGTCAACGCCCTCTGGGCCGGCGGGGCCGAGGCCGTCGCGATCAACGGGGTACGGGTCGGTCCCGGTGTCACCGTCCGGCAGGCCGGGGGAGCGATGCTCGTGGACAACCAGCCGGTCTTCTCGCCCTACACGGTCGCCGCCGTCGGGTCACCGGCCGAACTGCAGACCGGCTTCGTCGTCAGCGACGCCTACCTGCGTATGTCGGGGGTGCAACAGCTGTACGGGGTAGGTTTCACCATCACGGAGGCGACGGACCTCGCGTTGCCGGGCGCCTCGGTACGCGACGTCGCATCGGCACGGGAAACGGGAGAGCGGTGAAGACTGTGGCGACCAAGCGCGGATACGCCCTCTATGCGGTGCTGGCCCTCGGCGTGGGCATCGCCGTGGGTGTGATCTTCAGCCCCCAGGTTCCCGACGTGGTCCAGCCCTACCTGCCCATCGCGGTGGTCGCCGCGCTCGACGCGGTCTTCGGGGGACTACGCGCCTATCTGGACGAGATCTTCGACGCCAAGGTGTTCGTCGTCTCCTTCACCTTCAACGTGCTCGTCGCCGCACTGATCGTCTGGCTCGGCGACCAGCTCGGGGTGGGCACCCAGCTCTCCACCGCGGTCGTCGTGGTCCTCGGTATCCGGATCTTCGGCAATGCATCCGCGCTGCGACGCAGACTGTTCGGGGCGTAGCCGGATGCATGAGGGCAAGCACGAATGGCACGAACCGGCCGAGAGCGGCGCGGCGCGCCGCTCGCGGATCGTCTTCTCCGCCCTGGCGGCGCTGCTCATGGTGGTGCTGGGCGTGGGAATCGCCACGCAGGTCAGGAACACCGGTTCGGGCGACGCGCTCGACTCCGCTCGGCCGGCCGACCTGCTGGTGGTGCTCGACAACCTCAACCGCCGCGAAGCGGAGCTTCGGCAGGAGATCACCGCACTGGAACAGACGCTGGCCAGCCTGGAACGGAACGGCTCCGAAGCCGCACTCGCGGAGGCGCAGCAGCGCCTCTCGGCCCTGGAGATCCAGGTGGGTACCGCCCCGGCGGCCGGTCCGGGAGTGATCTTGACCATTGCCGACCCTCGGCGCGGCGTGGGACCGGAAGTCCTCCTCGACACGATCCAGGAGCTGCGCGCCGCGGGGGCGGAGGCCGTCCAGGTCGCCGGAACCGGCGGCCCCGCCGTCCGTATCGGCCTGGACTCCTGGGTGGGCGGCACCGCCGGTGCGCTGGTCGTCGACGATCGATCGATCGCAGCGCCCTACGCCGTCGCCGCGATCGGGGACGCGCCCACGCTGGCGGCGGCTCTGAACATCCCCGGCGGCGTGGTCGACACGGTGGCGCGCGCGGGCGGGTCGGTACAGATCGAACAGTCGCCGCAGGTCGAGGTACCCGCCTTGCGGGAGATCGAGCCGCGACAATACTCTCAGCCCGGTAATTGAACCCGGCGTTCCACGCGAATGTCGCTGCCCGAAAGGACCTGTCGTGAGTGAGTTCCGAACACCCGCCGATCTGCGTTACACGGCGGAGCACGAGTGGGTTCGCCGAACCGGTGACGCGACTGCGCGCGTCGGCATCACGGACTACGCCCAGTCACAGCTCGGCGACGTCGTCTTCGTGCAATTGCCGGAGACGGGAGCGGAGATCACCGCGGGCGACTCGTTCGGCGAGGTGGAGTCGACCAAGAGCGTTTCCGACGTGTTCGCGCCGCTCACGGCGAAAGTCGTTGGGGTGAACCCGGATCTGGATGCCAATCCCGAGCTCGTCAACAGCGATCCGTACGAGGCCGGCTGGTTGGTGGACCTCGAGGTCGGCAGCAAGGACGAGCTCGACGCCGCTCTGGCGAGCACGCTCGACGCGGACGGGTACCGCGCGATCACGCAGAACTGACGCCGCGTCCGGCCGGGACCGCGTCTGCCTGCACGAAGGACGTTGCGCAGGGTACGGTCAACGGTAGGCGTGTGCCGGGTCGGGGCGCGGGTCCGTACCGGAAGTGATCGTGGCTGAACGAAACTGCGGCCCAGGGGGAGCGATCCCGAAGGGTCGAACGGATAAGGAGATACGGTGAGCGAGAACGGCAACGCGGGCTACGAGGAAACCCCTGCGGAAACCACTTCGGTGTTTCGTGCCGACTTCCTGAACGAACTCGATACCACCGGCGCGGGCACGGGGACGACCGAGGCCCCCGTCTCGGGGGTCGAGGGGCTTCCCACAGGATCGGCGCTGCTCGTCGTCAAGCGCGGCCCGAACGCCGGGTCGCGTTTCCTGCTCGATCAGCCGACGACGTCGGCCGGGCGTCACCCGGACAGCGACATCTTCCTCGACGACGTGACGGTGAGCCGCCGGCACGCCGAGTTCCGTCAGGACGAGGGCGAGTTCCAGGTCGTCGATGTGGGAAGCCTGAACGGCACCTACGTCAACCGCGAGCCGGTGGACTCGGCGGTTCTCGCGAACGGCGACGAGGTGCAGATCGGAAAGTTCCGGCTGGTGTTCCTCACCGGCCCGCGGGGTTCGCAGGGCACGGGTAGCTGATGACCGCTGCCCGCCAGCCGTCACCGGGGGGAATGTCGATCGGGTCCGTGCTCGATCGGCTCCGTCCCGAGTTTCCGGACGTGACGATCTCGAAGATCCGCTTCCTCGAATCCGAGGGACTGATCAGTCCGGAACGCACCCCGTCGGGTTATCGACGTTTCTCGATCGCGGACTGCGAGCGCCTGCGGTACGTGCTGACCGCGCAGCGGGACCAGTACCTGCCGCTGAAGGTGATCAAGGAACAGCTCGAGGCGATCGACCGTGGTGTCGCGACGGTGGGCTCGGTGGAGAGCCGCCCGAAGCGGCCCCGGCCCCTGGCGGTGGCGCCGGGCGAGGTGTCGCCGGAGGATCTGCGCACGGACCGGGAGGTGCGGGTCGGCCGGGAGGACCTGTGCCGGCAGGCGGGCATCGAATCGTCCTTCCTCACGGAGCTGATCCGCGCCGGGCTCATCGTGCCCGGCGCGGCCGGCTTCTTCGACGAGGATGCGGTGCTGCTGGCTCGCACCGCCAAGGCCATGTCCGAGTTCGGCCTCGAGGTCCGGCACCTGCGTGCCTTCAAGCTCGCGGCCGACCGGGAGGCGGGCCTGGTGGCGCAGATCGCCGGTCCGGTCGCGAAGGGCCGGGACGTCGGGGCGCGCGCCCGGGCCGAGGAAATGGTGCGGGAATTGGCGGCGTTGTCGTTGACGATGCACACGTGCCTCGTCAAGGCGGCCGTTCGGGGCGCTCTCGATCGGTGAGTGTGGCAGCGGTGGCAACGACTCTGACGACGGCGGCTCGTTGGCACTAGAATTCAGGGGGATATCGGCGGACGGTTCGCCACCGACGCACAGCAGGGATGGGAGGCGGCTCGATGAGCGAGATGCGAGTAGTGGGGATTCGGGTCGAGCAACCGCAGAATCAGCCTGTCCTTCTGCTGCGCGAGGTCGACGGTGATCGGTATCTGCCGATCTGGATCGGCCAGATGGAGGCCACGGCGATAGCGCTGGAACAGCAGGGTGTCGAGCCGGTCCGGCCTCTGACGCACGACTTGATCAAGAATCTGGTCGATGCGTTCGGCCGCACCCTCCAGGAGGTCCGGATCGTGGATCTCAAAGAGGGGACGTTCTACGCCGATCTCGTCTTCGACGGTGGTCTGCGCGTGTCGTCCCGTCCTTCCGATGCGGTCGCTGTAGCCTTGCGCATCGGCGCGCCGGTCTTCGTGGAGGAGCCGGTGCTGGTGGAAGCGGGCCTCGTCATGCCGGATGAGCGGGAGGACGAGGTCGAGAAGTTCAAGGAGTTTCTCGAATCCGTGTCCCCCGACGACTTCAAGGCGACGGACGGCTGATCGTCGACCATCGCCGAGGTTCTGTCGCGACTCCCGGTCACGGTGGCCGGGGCGCGCTCTGCGACGAGTGGTACAGGACCGGAAGATCGTTGTCCGGTCGGCGTGTTGCTGCCCAACTTTTCGCACGGGGCGTACGCTGAGTGAATCGCTACGGATCGACTCGGTGGGTCAAGCGGGCGCTCGACGATCGGATGGGGTGGGGGATCCGCCCGTCGTTCGTTCCGGGGCACGCCTGTGCACGCGAGAGGGAGTCACAACAGTGGGAGATCGGCCGCAGGGACAGCAGCTCAGCTTCGACGCCGTCGACCGCGAGGCCCCGTCACGGGCATCTCTCGACGTCGACGAGATGCAGCCGGGTCTGTTCCCGGACGATTCGGTGCCTGACGAGCTCGTCGGCTACCGCGTGCCGATCGCCTGCCAGATCGCCGGCATCACCTACCGTCAGCTCGACTACTGGGCGCGGACGAATCTGGTCGTTCCGTCCATCCGGGGCGCGGCGGGTTCGGGCAGTCAACGGCTCTACTCGTTCAAGGACATCCTGGTCCTGAAGATCGTCAAGCGTCTGCTGGACACGGGCATCTCCCTGCAGAACATCAGGGTAGCGGTCGACCACCTCCGGGAACGCGGAGTGCGGGACCTGGCGAAGATCACCTTGTTCTCCGACGGCACCACCGTGTACGAGTGCACCTCACCGGAAGAGGTGGTCGATTTACTGCAGGGCGGACAGGGCGTGTTCGGGATCGCGGTGAGCGGCGCGATGCGGGAGTTGACGGGCAGCATCGCCGACTTCCCGGCCGAGCGGGCGGACGGCGGCGACATCGAGCAGCGTCCCGAGGACGAACTGGCCTCCCGCCGTCGCGAACGTGTCAATCGGCGGATCGGCTAGACGCTCGTCACACGAAACACCTGCGGCCTCGGTGCTGCCCGGGTGTCCCCGTGCCCTAGAATCGGTGATACGTCGCCGCCGTGCGGGAGAGTTCCGGACCTGTTCCGGACGCCGAAGGAGCAGCACCTCCCCGTCAATCTCTCAGGCATCGAGGACCGTGCGGGCACCGACGTCTCTGGAAAGCGGTGGGAGCACCCACCCGCCCACGGGGAAAGGGCCGGCTCGCTCCGGTACCGAATCTCTCAGGCGCTCGCCCCGGCGAGCTCGCGACAGAGGGGGAGGACACGCACCGTGCGACCCCCTGCGCGGATGCGGACCTCCGACCTCAGGGAGTCGCGATGACCGACGCCGCTACGTACACCTTCGCCGACCGCCACGTCGGCCCCGACGCGGCGGGACTGCGCCGCATTCTCGACGTCATCGGCGTCGAATCCCTCGACGAGCTGGCCGTCAAGGCGGTGCCCGCCGGCATCCTCGACGCCCGGGCCGACGGAGTCGCGGACGGACTCGAGTCGCTCGACGCGCCGATGTCGGAACACGAGGTACTGACGGCGCTGCAGGAACTCGCGGGCCGGAACACCGTCGCGACATCGATGATCGGCCAGGGGTACTACGGCACGCTGACCCCGCCGGTACTGCTGCGCAACATCATCGAGAATCCCGCCTGGTACACCGCATACACCCCGTACCAGCCGGAGATCAGCCAGGGGCGCCTCGAAGCGCTCCTCAACTTTCAGACCATGGTCTCGGACCTGACCGGTATGGAGGTCGCCAACTCGTCGATGCTGGACGAGGCGACCGCCGCCGCGGAGGCGATGACGCTGCTCAAGCGCGCCAACCGCAAGTCCAGGAGTGCGCGGGTCGTCGTGGACGCCGACCTGTTCGCCCAGACCGCCGCGGTCCTGGCGACCCGGGCAGAACCGTTGGGGATCGAGATCGTCACCGCGAACCTCGTCGACGACGGCCTGCCCGAGGGAGAGTTCTTCGGCGTCGTCCTGCAGATCCCGGGTGCCTCCGGCCGGGTGTTCGACGCGGGCCCCCTCGTCGAGGCGGCGCACGAGCGTGGGGCGCTCGTCGCGGTGGGCGCGGACCTGCTGGCACTCACTCTGCTCACCCCGCCCGGGGAACAGGGCGCGGACGCGTGCTTCGGCACCACCCAGCGCTTCGGCGTGCCGATGGGGTTCGGCGGGCCGCACGCCGGCTATCTCGCCGTGCACGCCGCCCATGCCCGCAACCTTCCGGGCCGGCTTGTCGGTGTGTCGGTCGACGCGGACGGCGCACCGGCCTATCGGCTGGCGTTGCAGACGCGTGAGCAGCACATCCGGCGCGAGAAGGCGACCAGCAACATCTGCACCGCACAGGTTCTCCTCGCGGTGCTCGCTGCCATGTACGCGTCGTACCACGGGGCCGAGGGCCTGGCCGGGATCGCGACCCGCGTGGCCGGCCAGGCCGCCCGTCTCGCGGCGTCGCTGAAGGCGGCCGGTATCGACGTGGTGCACGACAGCTTCTTCGACACCGTGCTGACCCGCGTTCCCGGCCGCGCCGACGCGGTCGTCGCGGCGGCGCTCGAGGCCGGCATCAACGTTCGTCGCGTCGACGGGGACCACGTGGGGATCTCGTGCGACGAAGCGACCCGGGACGCCGACGTGGCCGCGGTCCTGGCCGCGTTCGGGGCGGAGGACACCTCGGCCGCAGCCACACCCGCCGTGCCGCGGCAGCTCGCGCGCACGAGCGCGTACCTGCAGCACGAGGCGTTCACCCGGTACCGCACCGAGACCGCGATGATGCGGTACCTGCGCCGCCTGTCGGACATGGACCTTGCGCTCGACCGCACCATGATCCCGCTGGGTTCGTGCACGATGAAGCTCAATGCCGCCACCGAGATGGAGGCGATCACCTGGCCCGAGTTCTCGGCGCTGCATCCTTTCGCCCCTGCAGAGCAGACCGCGGGCATCCGCCGGCTCATCGGCGACCTGGAAGGGTGGCTGGCCGCGGTGACCGGGTACGACGCGGTGAGCCTGCAGCCGAACGCGGGTAGCCAGGGCGAGTACGCCGGGCTGCTCGCCATCCGCCACTACCACCTGAGCCGGGGTGACGAGCATCGGGACACCTGCCTGATCCCGTCGAGTGCACACGGCACCAACGCCGCCTCCGCGGTCATGGCCGGCATGCGCGTCGAGGTCGTGGCGTGCCGGTCCAACGGTGACGTCGACCTCGACGATCTGCGTGCGAAAATTTCCGACCACGCCGAACGTCTCGCCGCGATCATGATCACGTACCCGTCGACCCACGGGGTCTACGAACACGAGATCGCCGACATCTGCGGTGCCGTGCACGACGCCGGCGGGCAGGTGTACATCGACGGCGCCAACCTGAACGCCCTCGTCGGTCTGGCGCGTCCCGGCAAGTTCGGAGGCGACGTGAGTCATCTGAACCTGCACAAGACCTTCTGCATCCCGCACGGTGGTGGCGGCCCCGGCGTGGGGCCGATCGGCGTGCGCGCGCACCTGGTGCCGTTCCTGCCCGGCCACCCGGCCGAACCGGGTCTCGGGGGCGGTGGGCCGGTGTCGGCGGCGCCGTTCGGATCGGCCTCCATCCTCCCGATCACGTGGGCGTACATCAAGCTGATGGGGGCCCAAGGCCTGCGGCGGGCGTCGCTGACGGCGATCGCGTCGGCGAACTACATCGCGCGCCGGCTCGACGAGTACTTTCCCGTCCTGTACACGGGCGAGAACGGCATGGTGGCGCACGAGTGCATCCTCGATCTGCGCCCCCTGACGAAGGATACGGGGGTCACGGTCGACGACGTGGCCAAGCGCCTGGCGGACTACGGCTTCCACGCGCCGACCATGAGCTTCCCCGTCGCGGGCACCCTGATGGTCGAACCCACCGAGAGCGAGGATCTCTCCGAACTCGACGCGTTCATCGACGCGATGATCGCCATCCGCGGCGAGATCGATCGCGTCGGGGCAGGGGAGTGGCCGGTGGACGACAACCCACTGCGCGGCGCACCGCACACCGCCCAGTGCCTGGTCGGGGAGTGGACCCACCCCTACAGCCGTGAGATCGCGGTGTATCCGCTGGGGCAGAGCCGCGCGAAGGTGTGGCCCGCGGTGCGCCGCATCGACGGGGCGTACGGGGATCGGAACCTCGTGTGCTCGTGCCCGCCGTTGGAGGCTTACAGCAGTTGAGCGAATTTTCGGGGGCTGGGTGTCGGTAGCCCAGCCCCCGAAAGACTACGGACAGTATTCCGAGCCTAACGGAACTCTATAAATAACCGAACAACATCCCACGTCACCTCAACCGCGAAACAACCGCACAAAAACAGCCCAGACGAAGAGGTCAGCCCGGGAAGGTCTTCAGTTCCAGGATTGCCACTTCCGGAGGGGTAGCAATCCGTACCGGCGGACCCCAGGCGCCGGTACCGCGGGAGGTGTACACGAGAGTGTCGCCGAACCGGTCGAGTCCCGTCACCGTCGGCTGTTGCAGAGGCACGACGTATCCGAGCGGCCACATCTGTCCGCCGTGCGTGTGGCCGGACAATTGCAGGTCGACGCCGTGGTCGCGGGCCTCGAACACCTGCCGGGGCTGATGGGCGGCCAAGAGGACGAAGCGCTCGGGATCGCGGCCCTGCAACGCTGCGGTGAGATCCGCTTCGTTCGGGGCCGGTGCCGAGTAATCGTGAATGCCCGCGAGATCGATGACATCGCCGCCGCGCTCCAGGGCGACTCGTTCGTTGCGGAGGGTGCGTACGCCGAGGGTTTCCCAGAAATCGAGCCAGGACAGCGCGTCGTCGGCGTAGTACTCGTGGTTGCCGCTGACTCCGTAGACCCCGAGGGGGGCCCGCAGGTCGGCGAGGGGAGCGAGATCCTGCCCGACGAACGCGATCGTGCCGTCGGTGAGGTCCCCGCCGAGAACGATCAGGTCCGGCTGCTGCGCGTTGACGAGGTCCACCGCGCGACGGGTGAATTGGCGGCCGCGGGACGGGCCGACGTGCAGGTCGGTGACGAGGGCGACCCGCATCCCGTCGAATCCGGCCGGAAGCCGGCGCAACGGGATCCGGGTGTGCACGACCCGGGGCCGAGCGGCCTCGACCGTGCCGTAGCCGACCGC
Source organism: Rhodococcus sp. M8 (assembly GCF_015654185.1). Classification (NCBI taxonomy): domain Bacteria; kingdom Bacillati; phylum Actinomycetota; class Actinomycetes; order Mycobacteriales; family Nocardiaceae; genus Rhodococcus; species Rhodococcus sp. M8. The sequence continues at coordinate 838,903 of NZ_CP064065.1, read as the reverse complement.
GGCGACCGCGGCGACGGTCAGCGTGCCCGTCGCGATCTGCAGGGCGCGCCGCCTGGAGGGATCCGGGGGGTGGGCGTCGCCGCGCCGGAAACGGCGTACCGCTCGCGCCGCGAGGCACACGATCCCTATCAGGAGCGTGCCGAGGACCAGGTACAGCACGACGCCGAGCCAGGTCCAGCCGAGGAATCCGAACAGGCGGGCCCAGCGCGGGTCGAGCGACGTGCCGCTCTGCGCGCCGATCAGAGCGACGACGAGGAGGACGCCGAGCGCGGTGTTCGCAGCGATTGCCGAGCGGCCGCGCAGGCCGGGGGCTCGGACGAGACGGCGGTGGAGCCAGAAGGTGACGAGGGCGAGGAACGTCCCCGCGACGAGAAGGCGGATCACGGTGTCAGGACATCAGCTTTCGGATGGCGGCGGCGAGATCGGGTCCGTCGGTCGTGGCGACGGGGACGAGCGCACCGCCGGTGCGGTCGGCGAGTGTTTGCAGGGTGTTGCGGTTCGTGTCGTCGCCGAGCGCCACGACGTCGATCCGGACGGGTCGATCGGGGTCGCCGGCGGCGGCGACGAGGTCGAGGATGCGTTGGCGGGAGGTGTCGTCGTCGTTGGCACTGTCCGTGATCAGGAGGACGGAGTTGGGCCTGCCGGGGGTGTGGTTGCGGACGGCGTCGACGTAGGCGGCGGCCAGGGACCGGTAGACGGCGGAACCGTCGGTGGTGTCGGCACCGGTCAGGGCGGCGGTCAGCGCGGTGCGCTGGTCCGCGGTGAGGGTGCCGCGCGCGACCGTGGCGCGGTACGGAGTGGTGCCGTCGAGGTCGCGGGCGAAGACCCACACGGCGAGTGTCGAGGCATCCGGCGAGCGGGAGACGTGCTGGTCCAGGGCGGTGGCGATGTGGGCGAGACGGGTGTCGTCACCCTCGACGGTTCCCATGGACGTGGACGTGTCGAGGAGGATCGTGGTGGCGCGGGGTGCGACGGGTGCGCGCCGGTGGTCGAGGAGGATGTCGGCCACGGCTGGGGCGGCGCGGTTCAGGGTCTGTTCGATGCGGGGGAAGGGAACCGCGTCGGTGCGGGGGACGGGCTGGCCGTCGACTCGGAAGCCGGCGTCGGCGAGGACGCGGGCCGCGTCGGGTTCGCGGAGGTGGCCGGCGAGTTCGGCGGCGGCGCGGGAGAGGGTCTCGTCGACCCACGGGGCGTCGACCACGGCGGCGGGGAAGTCGGCGGTGGGGGTGGGGCCGGCGGGAACGAATTCGACGAGGCCGGCGGCGCCACCGGAGGCGACCGCCGTGTGCAGTTGTTGCTCGGTGATCGGTACGGCGTGCACCGCCCCGTCGGCGCCGGGCCCGTCGGCGAGGGTGGTCAGGGCTGCGGCGGTGGTCGGTCCGGCGCCGTCTCCGAGGGCGTCGGCGCCGAGCGCGAGCGCACCGACGGCGGAGGTGGCTGCGGGGGAGGCGGCCTGTTCGGCGGTCAGGGGACCGGTTCCGGCGTCGGTGGCTGCGGCAGCGACGGCCTCGAGGGCGGGAGTGGTGGCGTCGGCGTCGGTGCCGGTGGGCAGGGCCAGGCGGAGGCCGGCCCAGCCGTCGAGGCCCAGGCCGGCGAGGGTGCTGCCATCGGACTGGAGGGAGGGCAGCTGGCGCCATCCGGTGCCGGCGGTGCTGAGGGCGCGCTCGAGCTCGGCCGGGACGGCCAGCACGACCGGGGAGGTGGCGAGGGAGCGGGTCTGGCCGTCGAGGGCCTGTGCCGCGCGCGCGGTGGCGTCGCTGCTGAAAGGGACCCAGAGTGCGGGTGGGGGGCCGAGGGTGGGGTCCCAGCGGGGATCGGCGGTGAGGGCGGTCGTGGCCGGGGTGGTGGCGACGGGGGTGACGCGCACGTCGATGCAGTGGTCGCGGACGACGGGGCGGGTGTCGGTGACCCACCGGGCGGCGAGGGTGGTCAGTGTGGGGGCGACGGCGGGATCGGCGGCGACGTCGAGGAGCGCGTCGCCTTCGACGCAGGTCTGCGCGGCTTCGGTGGCCTGCGCGTCGATGCGTTCGCGCAGGCGGAACCAGCCGACGGTGGCGAGGACGAGTGCGAGTGCTACGGCGACGGCGATGATCGGGCCCTTGCTGACGCCTCTGGCGCGGCCCGTGCCGCGATGTCGACCCACGTGTTTCCTGCCTGTCGTCGTGCCTGCCCCGCCGTTCCCGGAGTCTAGTGATCGGCCGGTGAGACGCCACGGCCCCCGATCCGGTGGATCGGGGGCCGTGGGCCGTGGCTCAGGCTCGGCAGCCGTCGGCGGCCTTGAACTCGAGGCGGCGGCGGTGCAGGATCGGCTCGGTGTAGCCGCTGGGCTGCGTGGTGCCTTCGAGGATCAGTTCCTTGGCGGCCTGGAAGGCGATGCTGCCGTCGAAGTCGGGGGCCATCGGCAGGTAGGTGGAGTCGCCCGCGTTCTGCCGGTCGACGACGGGGGCCATGCGCTGCAGGGCGGCGACGACGTCGTCGGCGGTGACGATGCCGTGGTGGATCCAGTTGGCGAGCAGCTGGCTGGAGATGCGCAGGGTGGCGCGGTCCTCCATGAGGGCGACGTCGTGGATGTCGGGCACCTTGGAGCAGCCGACGCCCTGGGAGATCCAGCGCACGACGTAGCCGAGGATCGACTGGCAGTTGTTGTCGAGCTCCTCGCGCTTCTGCTCGTCGGTCCAGTCGGTGCTGGGGGCGAGGGGGATGGTGAGGATGTCGTCGACGGTGGCGCGGCGCTTGCCCTTCAGTTCGTCCTGCACGGCGAACACGTCGACCTGGTGGTAGTGGGTGGCGTGCAGGGTGGCGCCGGTGGGCGAGGGGACCCAGGCGGTGTTGGCGCCGGCCTTGGGCTGGCAGATCTTCTGTTCGAGCATGTCGGCCATGAGGTCGGTCATGGCCCACATGCCCTTGCCGATCTGGGCTTTGCCCTGCAGGCCGGTGGCCAGGCCGGTGTCGACGTTCCAGTCCTCGTAGGCGAGGATCCACTTCTGCTTCTTCATCTCGGCCTTGCGCACCATGGCGCCGGCCTCCATGGAGGTGTGGATCTCGTCGCCGGTGCGGTCGAGGAATCCGGTGTTGATGAACACCACGCGCTCGCTGGCCTCCTTGATGCAGGCCTTCAGGTTGACGGTGGTGCGGCGTTCCTCGTCCATGATGCCGACCTTGAGGGTGTTGGCCGGCAGGCCCAGCACCTCTTCGACCCGGCCGAAGAGTTCGGTGGTGAAGGCGACTTCCTCGGGGCCGTGCTGCTTGGGCTTGACGATGTAGATCGAGCCGGTGCGGCTGTTGGCGAGCGGCCCGGTGTCCTCGCCGACGGACAGGCCGTGCACGGCGGCGAGGCTGGTGATCAGCGCGTCGAGGATGCCCTCGGGGACCTCGTTGCCCTCGGAGTCGAGCACGGCGGGGTTGGTCATGAGGTGGCCGACGTTGCGGACGAACAGCAGGGACCGGCCGTGCAGGGTGAGGTCGGAGCCGTCGGGGGCGACGTAGACGCGGTCGGCGTTGAGGGCGCGGGTGAAGGACTTGCCGCCCTTAGAGATCTCCTCGGCGAGGTCGCCGCGGTTGAGGCCGAGCCAGTTGCGGTAGCCGATGACCTTGTCGTCGGCGTCGACGGCGGCGACGGAGTCCTCGAAGTCCATGATGGTGGTGATGGCCGATTCGAGGACGACGTCCTTGACACCGGCGGCATCGGTCTTGCCGATCGGGGATTCGGGGTCGATCTGGATCTCCACGTGCAGACCGTGGTTGCGCAGCAGCACGGACGTCGGGGCGTCCTTCTCGCCGAGGTAGCCGACGAACTTCTCGGGCTGGGCGAGTGTGGTGACGGTGCCGTCGCCGAGTTCGACCTTCAGCTCCTTCCCGTCGACGAAGTACCGGGTGGAGTCGGCGTGCGATCCGGTGGCGAGGGCGGCGGCGGTGTCGAGAAAGTTGCGGGCCCAGGCGATGACCTTGTCGCCGCGGACCTTGTTGTAGCCGGTGCCCTTCTCGGCGCCGCCTTCTTCGGAGATGGCGTCGGTGCCGTAGAGGGCGTCGTACAGCGAGCCCCAGCGGGCGTTGGAGGCGTTGAGGGCGAAGCGGGCGTTGAGGACGGGCACCACGAGCTGCGGCCCGGCGGTGGTGGCGATCTCGGCGTCGACACCGCCGGTGGTGACCTGGAAGTCGGCGGGTTCGGGGACGAGGTAGCCGATGTCCTGGAGGAACGCCTTGTAGGCAGCGGCGTCGTGCGGCTGGCCCTTGCGGTCGCGGTGCCAGGTGTCGATCTGCGCCTGGAGGTCGTCGCGCACGGCGAGCAGGGCGCGGTTGCGGGGGGCGAGGTCGTGGATCACCTTGTCGGCGCCGGCCCAGAACTCGGCCGCGTCCACCCCGGTGCCGGGGATCGCCTCGTCGACGACGAAGTCGTAGAGCACCTTGGCGACCTGGAGTCCACCGACTTGCACGCGTTCAGTCATTACCTGCCTCACTCTTTCCGGGACCTGTGCGCTCGCGTCGGCGGTGCCGACGGGCAGCACGACGAACAGCACTCACGTTACCCGCCGGTAGTTTCGGGCAGGTCGGTTCGACCCGCCGCCGGGGCGGTACATCGATTCAGCAGCTCCTCTCCAGGGCCGCGGCGCGATGGTGAGCGCCGACCGCTCGCGGGCGTACTGTGCGCGCCCGGAAGCGGTCTCGATCGTGATCGGCGAGTAGCCGTAATCGCTCAGATCATACGGGGTGGCCCGCGAACCCGGCCCGCCCGGGCGGGCCGGGCGGCCGGGCGCTCACGCGGCCCGCCGGGCGTCGTCGAGCAGTCCGGTGAGGTTGGCGAGGGCGGGGCGGACGTGGGTGGCGAATCGCCTCGTCGCTTCCCGGACGAGGGGCCGGTCGGCGCGGTGCCGGAGCCCCCGGGACGTGTTCAGGCGGGAACGCTCGAGCCAGTCCGCCATGTCCGGTTCCTTCGACCACGCGTACTCGGCGCTCGTCTCGACGAGCGTTCCGCGGATCCAGTCGAGGGGGACGTCCGGTAGCCGGTTCGGTGGGCAGAGCCGGTTCTTCTCGGCCAGGTCCCGGCCGGTGGCCTCCACGAACCCGACGAGGGCGGCGTTGAACGGGATGAGCCCGGTGCGGATCGGTTGCAGCGTGATACGGCCCTCCTCGAAGATCGGGACGGCCGGGGCCGGGTTCAGGCCCGGGGCGGCACAGTGCACGTGCAGGTGGTCGGGCCCGGTACCGATCGTTCCGTGGTCGAGCACGATCTCGTCGCGTGCGATGCGCCGGACGTGCCCGAGGCGGACGACGTCGTCGATGCGCCGGAGCTGGGCGAGCTCGGCGGTGCTCGCCGTCGGCCCCTTGTACATGGTGGGGGTGACTCGCTCGTCGACGCGCAGCAGCTGTTCGCTCGCCTCGAGCCGGGCGAACAGGTCGTCCGTGCTCGTCGCCAGTGCTGCGGCTTCCATCTGCCGGGCGAGTCCGTCGATCAGGTTGCCGACCAGTTCGCCGCCCTGCGCGAACCAGCGGTTGCGCAGCCAGGCCTCGCGCGGTTTGATCCAGCGGACGGCGTCCGATGGCACCCCCATCTGCAGCAGCCACAGGCACGCGTCGATCGCCGTCTTGCCGGCGCCGATGACGACGTACCGCTCGGCAGGCTCGGCGACCCGCGCGAGCGCGTTCACCGGGACACAGCGGACGGCGGGGGCGACGTCGAACGGCGGGGCGAACGTCGCCGGGACCGCCGGCTCGAGGTAGGTGGCGTCGACGAGCGCCTTCCGGACCGTCACCTCGTACCGGTCGGCGTCGACCCGGGAGACGAAGCGGTGGCCGCCGACGTACTCGCTCATCGGGAAGTACCGCACGGATCCCGATGCCAGGAGACGCCGGCGCATGACCCGGTCGTAGTACGCGCAGATCTCGGGGGCGCCCGCCTGCTCGTACATGCCCCGGTTCGGGCCGACGTCGTCGATGGTGTCCGTACCGAGCGGCAGTGAGTTGACGCCGTAGTACGCGGACGGCTGGTGCAGCCGCACGAACGGGTAGGCCTCCTGCCAGTGTCCGCCGGGTGCGTGCCGCCGGTCCACCATGACGACGTCCGCGTCGGAGTCGGTGATCAATGCGTCCGCGAACGCCATGCCGGCCGCGCCGCAGCCGATCACCAGATAGTCCGTTTCCAGCCTGTGGGTGGGCATGTCCCGTTCCTCTCCGCGCAGGTGCGGTTCCGGGCTACCGGTCGGGTGCGGCGGGCCGGATGTTCTGGTTGATGTGGAAGACGTTGTCCGGGTCGTAGCGCCGCTTGATCCGGGTGAGCCGGTCGTAGTTCCCGCGGTAGGCGGCTTCGACCCGGTCCTGTCCCTCGCTCATCAGGAAGTTGACGTAGGCGCCGCCGGCGGAGGTCGGGTGCAGTTCCTCCCAGTAGTCGCGGGCCCACCGCGTGATGAGGTCGGCGTTGGCCGGGTCGGGGTCGACGCCGACGATGACCCCCGCCCATCCGCCGCCCCGGTACGCGAAGGGGGTCGCGTCCTCGGGGACACGGCTGGTGGCGCCGTCGATGGGATAGAGGTGCATGGTGGAGTGACCGGTCGGCAGCTGCTGCCCGTACCGGCAGTGCACGTCGATCGCGGCGTCGGTGATCTCGTCGAAGAAGTCCGCCCGCCAGTACCACTGCAGGCCGGGCGGGTAGAGGGCGTCGAATGCGCTCTGCAGCACGGTGAACGGCATGTCGTGCAGGCCGACCAGCAGCGGCGAGCCGTAGGTCCGGATGGGCTCGAGCACCTCGTCGGCCTTGCCGTGCGGTCCGGTGTAGCACCAGACGATGCCGCAGCACCTGCGGCCCCAGAGGTCCTCGGGGAACGGGGCGGCGGGTGGGACGGTGAGCAGCGCGATCCAGCCGCTGAGTTCCTCCGGGAGCGCCGGCAGCAGTTCCCGGTACCAGCGCATGACGTCGGCGGTGTCGGCGAGGTCGTAGAGCACCGGGCCGCCGACGATCATGCCGGCTTCGCCGATGTCGTGGCAGCGGAAGGTGAAGGAGGTGACGACGCCGAAGTTCCCGCCGCCGCCGCGCAGCGCCCAGAACAGGTCGCTGTGCGAGTTCTCGTCGGCCGTCACGAGCGTGCCGTCGGCGAGCACCACGTCGGCGGAGAGAAGGTTGTCGACGGTCAGCCCAAAGCGCCGGGAGAGATAGCCGATGCCGCCACCGAGGGTCAGCCCGCCCACACCCGTGGACGAGAGGAAGCCGGACGGGGTGGCCATGCCGAAGGCGACCGTGGCGTGGTCGACGTCGCCCCAGGTGCATCCGCCGTCGACGCGGACGGTGTGGTGTGCCGGATCGACCGTGGTACTGCGCATCAGGGACAGGTCGACGACGAGCGCGTCGTCCCACACGCCGAGGCCGCCGGCGTTGTGCCCGCCGCCGCGCACGGCCAGGGTGAGGGCGTGGGCGCGGCCGAAGCGGACGCAGGAAACGACGTCGGCGGCGTCCCGGCAGCGTGCGATCGCCGCGGGGTGTTTGTCGATCATGCCGTTGTAGACGGCACGCGCCGTGTCGTAGCGGGTGTCGCCGGGGGTGATTAGGTCGCCGCGCAGGGCCGCGGCCAGGTCGTCGTACGGCACGGCGCCGGCCGACCGGGTCGAGATGGTGGTCACGGGAGTCCCTTTCGGGTCGGTCGCTCGCCGGTGCGGGCGTTGTACCGTCGACCCTAGGAAGGGGGCGTTCGCGCAGCGTTCGAGTGCGCGCAGCCGGTCACGGGGCCGGGGGAACGCCCGGGAGCGGCAGGTGAACGCCGTGTTCGGCGAGGTCCCGCGCGCAGCGCCGGAGCAGGGCGGCACTGCCGTGGGCGGCCGCGGTCCGGGCGGCGGCGCGCAGCCGCGCGATCGCGGCGTCGTGGTCGTCGTGCGCCGCGCGCATCCGCATCACCTCGGGCAGCCACCACAGGTCGTCGCGGGCCTGTCCGGCGACGAGGGCGGCATCGAGCGCGGCGCGGGCGGCGCCGGGATCTCCTTCCCGCACCGACAGGTCGGCGAGCAGCGAGAGCCAGTACGGCATCCGGGCGAACGAACCGGCCGCTCGGAGTGTGTCGATGCCGCGCCGCGCCTGCGTGAGGCCGGCCTCGCCGCCGCGGGACCAACCGCCGAGAATCAGCGCCCACTCGCTGTAGTAGGCGAATCCGTACCGGACGCACAGGTCGGTCAGTTCCGCGACGGCGACGTCGAGGGCGGCGGGGTCTGCCCGCAGGTGGTGGGTGATGCCGCTGTAGGCCAGGGCGACGGCCAGGCTGTACGGATGATCGATCGTCCGGGCCAGCCGGACGGCCTCGTTGCAGCAGGTCAGTGCGGCGTCGTTGTGGCCGAGCAGCCAGTGGGCGTGTGCCGCCCAGGCGCTGCCGTGCACGTCGGGCCGGGTGCCGACGGTCAACGAGGGAGCGCCCCGGGTCAGTGCGGCCGCGCGGTCGAAGTGGTGGAGCGCCTCCTCGGGGCGGCCGAGCTCGACCGCCGAACCGGCGAATGCGAAGTGGGCCGATCCGCTCAGCGGGGAGCCGGGGTCGACGAGGGTCAGGGCGCGGGTCGCCACCTCGTGGGCGCCGGCAATGTTTCCCTGCACGAACCGCGACGACCAGAGCCCGACGAGGCCGGCCAGGAGGGAGTCCTTGCGGCCGAGGGATGCGGCCAGCCGGATCGAGCGCTCGAGGGTCTGTTGCAGTTCGGGGGAGGAGTAGCCGTATCTGGCGTTGAGCGGCGCCGCCATCGCTTCGCGGACGGCGAGTTCCTGTACGGCCGCGCTGCGCCCCTCGAATTGGGTGCGGGCGATGACGAGCGCCTTCTTGTGCAGTCGGATCGCCTCGGTGTGGGCGAAGGTGCTCGAGGCGACATCGGCCGCGCGACGGTAGTAGGCCACTGCCCGGTCCGGTCGTCCCCCGCGGGCGTACTGCTCGGCGAGTTGCGCCGAGACGCTGTCGCTGTCGTCGGCGTGCAGCAATTCGAGGCTCTGCGCGAGACGGCGGTGCAGCAGCCAGCGCTGGGGCGGGCTGATCCGGGCGTAGGCGGCGTCGCGGAGCAGGTCGTGGGAGAAGTCGTAGCCGTCGCGGAACTGTCGCAGGATTCTGCGTTGCCACAGCTCGTCGACGGCGCGCACCACGGCGTCGGCGTCGAGGTCGCTGGCCTCGGTGAGCAGGTCGAGGGTGAAGTTGCGGCCTACCGCCGCGGCGAGTCGGGCGACGTCCCGTGCGGCGGGGCTCACCTGCCCGATCCGGTCGTGCAGCACGTCGGCCAGGCTGCCGGCGGGGGCGAGGTCCGGTCCGCTGTGCATCGCTTCGATGATGTAGAGCGGGAAGCCTCCGGTGGTCGCGTGCAGCAGTTCGGCGTCCTGCAGGTCGAGCGGGCACCCGCCGAGCGCCTCGGCCAGGCGGGCGGTGCCGGAGACCCCCAGGGGCTGCAGTGGCAGCTCGGTGAGCAGACCGGCGGTCCGCATCCGGACGGCCCATTGCTCGAGGTCCCGGCTCTCGTCGGTGTCGTCGGTGCGGGCTGTCGCGGCCACCATCAGGGGCGCGTCGGGGGTCAGGGACAGGCAGAACGTCAGGAACGTCAGCGTCTCCGGGTCGCACCACTGGATGCTGTCGAGGGTCAGCAGGACCGGGCGGCCGACGCCGATCAGGGCCCGCGCCAGGCCTTCGAAGAACCGGAGGCGCTGCCAGGCGTCGACCATCGCCCGGAGGCCGGCGCCGGGTTCCGGGCGGGTGGTGCCGGACGGTACGAGCCTGTCGACCTCGGCGCGCCAGAGCGGGTCGAGCGCGGCGAGCGTGGGCTGGACCGCGGGGGTGCGGAGCCAGTCCGCGACCGGGGCGAGGGCGAGCCGTCCGGACGTTCCGAAGCACTGGGTGCTCGCCACCACTGCGGGTTGTGCGCGGGCCGTGTCGGCGATCTCGGCGACCAGGCGGGTCTTGCCGACGCCGGCGCCGCCGGTGACGAGGACGAGGGTGGGGCGGCCAGCGGCCGCCGTGCGCCACGCCTCATGCAGCCGACGGAGTTCGCGTGAGCGTCCGACGAGTGCCGGGGGGGCGAGTCCGGGCCGCCGGGCCGCCGGCTCGGCGGTCGGGCGGGCGGCCGCGGTGGGGGCCGCGTGGGCGAGCAGGCGGTCGGCGAGTGTGCGCGTCGCCGGGTCCGGTGCCACCCCGAGTTCACGTTCGAGGAGGGCGGCGCAGCGGTGATAGGTGCTCACCGCGGCGGCGCGGTCGCCGTGCTCGGCCTGCAGGTGCATCAGGGTGCGGTATCCGCCCTCTTCCAGGGGCCGCAGGTGGATCCGGCGGCGGGCGGCGTCGATCGCCCCGGGGAGGTCGCCGGTGCGGACCCGGAGCCGGCACAGCAGATCGCACAGGTCGACGCAGTGCCGTTCGAGATCCGAACGGGCCTCGAGGATCCAGTCGTCGTACATGCCGGGCAGCAGGGAGCCGCGGTATTCGGCGAGCGCCGTGGTGGCGTGCCGCAGCGCCGCCTCGTCGTCGCCGCTCGTCGCGGCCGCCAGGGCGGCGTGGTACTCGACGGTGAAGGTCCGTAGGTCCACCCGGCTGGTCTCGGTGTCGCGCCAGCACAGATCCCGGGAGGTCACCTCGACGGCCGGGTCGTCGTCGAGGGCGCGGCGCAGGTGGTGCAGTTCGCGGCGCAGGTTGGTCAGGGCCTGGGCGGTCGTCGAGTCGGGCCAGAACAGGGGGGCGATGAGCTGGCGGGGCTGTGGAACTCCGGCGTGGAGGGCGAGGTAGGCGACCAGGGTCGTGCCGCGGGGGGACCGCGTCACGACGGCGCCGGTCGTGTCGTCGGTGATCGACTGCTCACCCAGGACGGAGACGTACAGCATCGGGTCGTGGCCTCTCCAGACTTCAGCGTAGACCCGGCGGGGAGGGATATCGATCGTCGCGGGTGCCGAGTCGCGTGCCGGGGACGTCCCGGGGAGAGGGCAGGCGGCGGTGTCCGCTCAGCAGCGGCCGGCGTGCTCCCGGTCGGCGTCGAGCAGCCGGTGGCACCGGTCGAGCAGCGCCGCGCGCAGCGCGGTGGACCGCTCGGCCAGGACCGTCTGCTCGCGGACGTACTCCGCTCGTCCGCGGGGTGTTTCGATCGGTACCGGGGGGTAGCCGTACTCGCTCAGGTCGTACGGGCTGGCCCGCATGTCGAGTTCCCGGGCGGCGTAGGCCAGCTCGAAGCAGTCGACGGTCAGGTCCGTGTCGAGCAGCGGGGTGAGCTTGTAACAGTATTTGTACAGGTCCATGGCGGCGTGCAGGCAGCCTGGTTGTTCCCGCCGTACCTGGTCGTCGCGGGTGAGCGGTTCGATGTTGAGGGGGCCGGCGTCCGGGGTGAAGAACCGGTACGCGTCGTAATGCGTGCAGCGCAGCTGCAACGACTCGACGACGGCGTCGGTGCCGGTGTGGCCGAGGCGCAGGGGTACGGCGCTGTGGCGGACGTCTTCGGGCCGAGTGCGGTAGAGCATCGCCCATTCGTGGAGACCGAAGCAGCCGAAGTGCGCGGGCCGGGATGCGGTGGCCTCGAGCAGGCCGGCGACGTATCGGACGGTCTCGCGCCGCCGGGCCAGGTGGGTGGGGTCGACCGTGACCCCGGTGCCGGTGGTCCGGTAGCCCCGCAGGGTGGCGTACTCCGCCGACGCGGAGCCGGTGAGGGTGGATCCGAAGCCGGGGTGCCAGCGCATGAGCTGGGACGGCGTGAAGCTGTAGTAGGTGAACAGGAAGTCGATCACCGGGTGGGTGGCGCCGCGCGCTCGCCGGTCGAGGTAGGGGCCGAGCAGCGCCGTCAGCCGGTGGCGGTGCCGCTCCCGGCGCGGCAGCCACTGCTCGGGTGCCAGGACCGCACTCATGGTTCCCGCCCGTAACGACTGCATCGGTGCTGCAATGATTCCATCGCGGTGCTGTGCCGGCGGGGGCGCCGCCGGCCGGCGGGCGCCGGGGTGGTCGGGGCGGGGTTCACGTCCGGGGTCCCGGTCCCGGGTCGGCGATCCGGTGGGTGGTGTCGCGCACGGTGCCGACGAATTGTTCGACGAGGTCCTCGAGCGCGACGATGCCGATGACCCTGCCGTGCTCGTCGACGACTCCGCCGAGGTGGGAACTGGTGCGCCGCAGCAGCGACAGGGCGTCGTCGAGGGGGGCGTCGACCGGCACCGGCGGCAACGGCCGGATCTCCGCGGTCGCGATGATCGTGTCCGGTCCCGCGGACTCGTCGCGGACGAGGTCGAGCACGTCCTTCAGGTGCAGATAGCCGGCCAGTTCCCCGGCCGGGGTCTCCGCCGGGTACCGGGAGTAGCCGGTCTCGATGACGGCCCGCTCGACGGCCCCGAGGGTGGTGCCGGCCGGGCCGAGCGGAACGGTGCGGACCCCGGACAGGGGGATCGTCACGTCGGCGACGGTTCGTCCGCTCGTCGCGAGTGCCTTGGTCAGGCGCCGGTGTTCCTCCTCGTCCAGCAGCCCCTCGGAGCGGGACTCACCGATCATCTCGGACAGTTCGATCTCGGTGACGGTGACATCGAGTTCGTCCTTCGGTTCCACCCGCAGCAACCGCAGGCTGACGTTGGCGCACAGGTTGTAGAAGGCGATCAGCGGCCGGGCCACCTTCATGAACAGCAGGTGTGCCGGCACGAGCAGCATCGCCGACCGCTCCGGTCCGGCGATGGCGATGTTCTTCGGGACCATCTCGCCGAGCAGGATGTGCAGCACCACCACGATCGCGAGGGCGAGCGCGAAGCCGATCGGGTGCAGCAGGGAGTCCGGGACGCCGAGCGCATGCATGGGTTGTTCGATCAGGTGGGCGATCGCCGGTTCGCCGACGCGGCCGAGCAGGATCGAGCAGATGGTGATGCCGAGCTGGGACCCGGCGAGCATCAGCGACAGGTGCTCGCCCGCGTCGATGACGGTCCGTGCCCTCTTCTTGCCCTGCCCGACGAGGGTTTCGAGCCGGTCGCGGCGGGCGGTGATGAGGGCGAACTCGGCGCCGACGAAGAAGGCGTTGCCGGCGAGCAGCAGGACGGTGAGCAGCACCGCGAGCCAGTCGTTCATCGCCGGTCCCCCCTCTCGTCGTCCGGTGCGTGGTCGTCCTCGCCGGCGGGCTCGTCGACGGGGACGAGCAGGACCCGGTCGATGCGGTGCCCGTCCATCTCGAGGACGTGGGCACGCCACCGGTGATGGGCGTCGCCGGGCCGGTGCGGCAGCAGCACCTCGTCGCCGGATGCGGGGATCTCCCCGAGCTCGGTGAGGATCAGGCCGCCGAGGGTCTCGTACTCGCCGTCCGGGGCGAGGTATCCCGTCAGGTGGGCCACCTCGTCGATGCGGAGCAGCCCGGAGCAGGACCAGCCCTGCTCGACGCGCTGCGCCTCGGGCTCGGGTTCGTCGTGCTCGTCGCGGACGTCGCCGACGATCTCCTCGATCAGGTCCTCCATGGTGACGATGCCGGCGGTACCGCCGTACTCGTCGACGACGAGCGCGACCTGCATGCCGTCGGAGCGGACCCGTTCCATGACCGCGTCACCGTCGAGGGTGGACGGCACGACGGGCACCTGCCGGGCGAGGGTGCGCAGCTGGGTGTGGGCGCGGCGCCGGCCGGGCACGGTGAACGCGTGCTTGACGTGCACGACGCCGACGGTGGCGTCGAGATCGCCGTCGACGACGGGGAAGCGGGAGTAGCCGGTGCGTGACGAGGCGTCGATGAGGTCGAGGACGGTGTCGTGGACGTCGAGTGACTCGATGGTCACGCGGGGGGTCATGAGGTCCTCGGCGGTGCGTTCCCCGAAGCGCAGCGAGCGCCCGACCAGCAGCGCCGTGTTCTCGTCGAGGGCGCCGCGTTCCGCCGAGGCCCGGACCAGGGAACCGAGTTCCTCCGGGGAGCGCGCCGAGCGCAGTTCCTCGGCCGGTTCGATGCCCAATCGCCGCACGATCCGGTTGGCGGCGCCGTTGAGCCCGACGATGGCCCACTTGAAGACCAGCGAGAAGCCGGCCTGCAGGCCCGCGGTGGCGCGGGCGGTGGCCAGGGGCCGCGCGATGGCGAGGTTCTTCGGCACGAGCTCACCGAAGATCATCGAGAACGACGTGGCGATGATCAGCGCCAGGGCCAGGGAGATGCCGGAGGCCACGCCGGCGCCGAGCCCGGCCGCGCGCAGCAGCGGGTCGAGAAACCGGGCGAGGACCGGTTCGGCGAGGTAGCCGGTGATCAGGGTGGTGATGGTGATGCCGAGCTGGGCGCCGGAGAGCTGGAAGGACAGGGTGCGGTGGGCGTGCTGCACCTGTCGCGCGCGCAGGTCGCCGTCGCGGGCGTGGGCGTCGACGGTGCTGCGTTCGAGGGCGGTCAGGGAGAATTCGGCCGCCACGAACACGGCGGTGCCCGCGGTGAGGGCGATGAAGCCGACCAGGCTGAGAATGGACAGGAAGACGGACATCAGCACCGTCCCGGTGCCGACCGGGAGCTCCGCTCCGGTGCCGAATGGAAGCTGCGCTCCGGTGTCGAGTAGGTCCCGCCGGGTTTGTCACCCGGCTCGCTAGGGGAGCCCTCCGAACCGGCGGAGTCGGACTCCGCGTCGGCCGCGGTGGCCAGGGGTCCTGTCGAAGTGGTGGTGGGTGCCGCGGGCACCGGGTTCCTCTCGTCGGGCCCGATCATCGAAAAGGGGCGGGCGTTTCACGGTGAGGCCTCATTCTACGGGCCGTGTCCGGCTCCGCAGCGGCGGCGCGGTCACCAACCGGTGGGCAGGGGCCGTCCCTCGGCGAAGCCGGCCGCCGACTGCACCCCGAGCACGGCCCGCTCGTGCAGGTCCTCGAGGGTGCGGGCGCCGGCGTAGGTGCAGGTGCTGCGCACCCCGGAGCAGATGTGGTCGATCAGGTCCTCCACGCCCGGCCGTTGCGGGTCGATGCGGATCCGGGAGGTGGAGATGCCCTCCTCGAACAGGGCCTTGCGGGCGCGGTCGAAGGCGGAGTCGTCGACGGTGCGGGCGGCCACCGCGCGCTTGGAGGCCATGCCGAAGCTCTCCTTGTAGGGGTGTCCGGTCTCGTCGTAGCGCAGCTCGCCGGGGGATTCGTAGGTGCCGGCGAACCAGGACCCGATCATGACGTTGGCGGCGCCGGCGGCGACGGCGAGCGCGACGTCGCGGGGGTGGCGCACGCCGCCGTCGGCCCACACGTGCGCGCCGAGGTCGCGGGCGGTGTGGGCGCATTCGGCGACGGCGGAGAACTGGGGGCGCCCGACGCCGGTCATCATGCGGGTGGTGCACATGGCGCCGGGGCCGACGCCGACCTTGACGATGTCCGCGCCGGCGTCGAGCAGTTCGCGGGTGCCGGCGGCGGAGACGACGTTGCCGGCGACGAGGGGGACGGGCAGATCGAGCGCCTTGATCCGCTTCAGGGCGTCGAGCATCTTCTCCTGGTGCCCGTGCGCGGTGTCGAGGACGAGCAGGTCGACGCCGGCGTCGACCAGTCCGGCGGCCTTGGCGGCGACGTCGCCGTTGACGCCGACGGCGGCACCGATGCGCAGGGCGCCGTCGGCGTCGACGGCCGGGCTGTAGATGCCGGCGCGGACGGCGCCGGTGCGGGTCAGGACCCCGGCGAGGGTGCCGTCGTCGTGGGTGAGGACAACCAACGGGTCGTGCTTGGCCTCGAGCAGCGCGAACGCCTCCCGCGGGGACGAGCCGACGGGGGCGGTGGCGAAGTCGCGGATGGCGACCGACCGCAGCCGCGCGAACCGGTCCACCTCGCGGCAGGACGCCTCGGTGACGACGCCGACGGGGCGGCGGTTCTCGTCGACCACCACGACGGCGCGGTGGGCGCGTTTGGGCAGCAGGGCGAGGGCGTCGGAGACGGAGTCCTCGGGGCCGAGGGTGACGGGGGTGTCGGCGACGAGGTGGCGGCTCTTGACGAACGCTACGGTCTCGGCGGCGGTGCCAGCCGGCAGGTCCTGGGGGAGCACGACGAGCCCGCCGCGGCGGGCGACGGTCTCGGCCATGCGGCGGCCGGACACGGCGGTCATGTTGGCGACCACGATGGGGATGGTGGTGCCGGAGCCGTCGACCGTGGACAGGTCCACGTCGAACCGGGATGCGACGGCGGATCGGTCCGGGACGAGGAACACGTCGTCGTACGTCAGGTCGTACGGGGGCTGGTGACCGTCGAGGAAGCGCACCCGGCGAATGTTACGCGCCGGCGCCGGCGCCGGCGGGTGCGGTGAGCCGGGCCTGGCTGCGTGAGAGCGCCACCGTGGCGATCAGCATCACGCCGACCGAGGCGACGACGAGGGCGAGTCCCGGGCCGTCCACCCGGAGCCGTTCGTCGAGGACGGTCATGCCGAGGAAGACGGCGGCGAGGGGCTCGCCGATGGTGACGGCCGGCAGGGATGCGGCGAGCGGGCCGGCTTGGAAGGCGCGTTGCTGCAGGTAGACGCCGAGGAGGCCGGCGGTGACCAGGGCCCAGGTCTGCCAGGCGCCGGCCACGGGCCGCAGGCCGTGCTCGAACAGGTCGGTGACGTACTTGGTGAACGCCACCGCCACCCCGTAGAGCAGGCCGCTGGCCGCGCCGAGGGCCAGCGCCCGGGTGCCGCGGTCGCGGCCGAACAGCCCGATCGCGGTGGCGGCGAGCACGACGGCGCACACCACGCCGAGCGGGAGCACCCACTCGTGCCCCGGGGCGTCGATCTCCCCGGCGGTGGGGTCGCCGACGACGAGGAACACGACGAGAGCCGCGCACAGCGCCGCCGCGGTCAGCCAGGTGGGACGGGTGATGCGAGACCCGGAGAACGCCGCGGACAGGGGGAGGGCGAACAGCAGCGACGACACCAGCAGCGGCTGGACCACCAGGACCGGCCCGAGGGCGAGCGCGGCGACCTGCAGCAGGTAGCCGCCGCCGTCACCGAGTACCCCGGCCCACCAGCGGGGGCTGCGGATCAGGGCGGCGACGAGGGACTCGCCGGCGGGGACGGCTTCGGCGGAGCGCTGCTGGGCGACGCTGGCCGCCGCGAACAGGATCGCGGCGGCCAGCGCGCACACGACGGACGCCGTGACGGTGCCGCTCATGGGCACAAACTATGCCCTACGGCGGCGTCGGTGCGGGCGCGGTCAGGCGCGGATCTCGCTGCGGTCGCCGCTCCAGAGGGTGTGGAACTTGCCGTCGGCGTCGATGCGCTCGTAGGTGTGGGCGCCGAAGAAGTCGCGCTGGCCCTGGGTGAGGGCCGCGGGCAGACGTTCGGCGCGCAGCCCGTCGTAGTACGACAGCGACGAGGCGAACGCGGGGACGGGGATGCCGAGCATGGTGGCGGTGGCCACGACGCGGCGCCAGCTGTCGATGCCGGCTTCGATGGCCTCGCGGAAGTAGGGGGCGAGGATCAGGCTGGGCAGCTGCGGGTCGGCGTCGTAGGCCTCCTTGATGCGGTTGAGGAACTGGGCGCGGATGATGCAGCCGCCGCGCCAGATGGTGGCCAGGGCGGCGCGGTCGACGTTCCAGCCGTATTCGGCGCTGCCGGCGGCGATCTGGTCGAAGCCCTGGGCGTAGGCGACGATCTTCGACGCGTACAGGGCGCGGCGGATGTCCTCGGTGAACTGTGTGGCGTCGGCGGGCTTGTCGCCGAGGGCGCCGGAGGCCAGGCCGCGGGCCGCCGCGCGCTGGGTGCGGGAGCCGGACAGGGCGCGGGCGAAGACGGCTTCGGCGATGCCGGTGACCGGGACGCCGAGGTCGAGGGCGGACTTGACGGTCCAGCGGCCGGTGCCCTTCTGCTCGGCGGCGTCGACGATGACGTCGACGAGGGGCTTGCCGGTGGTGGCGTCGGTCTGGCGCAGGACGTCGGCGGTGATCTCGATCAGGTAGGACTCGAGGGTGCCGGTGTTCCACTCGGAGAACACGTCGGCGATCGTCGTGGCGTCGTAGCCGAGGGCGTCGCGCAGCAGGTTGTAGGCCTCGCCGATGAGCTGCATGTCGGCGTACTCGATGCCGTTGTGCACCATCTTCACGAAATGGCCGGAGCCGTCGGGGCCGATGTGGGTGCAGCACGGGGTGCCGTCTACGTGGGCGGAGATCGACTCGAGGAGGGGGCCGAGGGCCTCGTAGGACTCCGTGGGGCCACCGGGCATGATCGACGGCCCGTTGAGGGCGCCTTCCTCGCCGCCGGAGATGCCGGCGCCGACGAAGTGCAGGCCGCGTTCGCGCAGTGCCGCTTCGCGGCGGATGGTGTCGGTGTAGAGGGCGTTGCCGCCGTCGATGATGATGTCGCCGGGTTCCATCGCGTTCGCGAGTTCCTCGATGACCGCGTCGGTGGCCTCGCCGGCCTTGACCATGATGAGCACCCGGCGCGGCTTCTGCAGGGCGGCGACGAACTCTTCGATGGTTTCGGTGCGCACGAAGTCGCCGTCGTCGCCGTGGGCTTCGAGCAGGGCGTCGGTCTTGGCGACACTGCGGTTGTGCAGCGCGACGGTGTGGCCGTGGCGGGCGAAGTTACGGGCGATGTTCGATCCCATGACGGCCAGGCCGGTCACGCCGATCTGGGCGCGGGGATTCTCGGTGCGTTCGACGGTCATGGGTACAGCTTCCCCCGAACCCGGACGGGATCGAAATCGGGGGCGTGCTACGGGTGGGGCCGGCGCCGGTTCACCAGGCGCGCAGCAGGCGGCCGAGTTCGGTCAGCCACGGCACGGCGACCGCGATGGTGGGCACGACGAGGATCGCGACGGCGGCGGCGTACGCGATGACGGCGGTGCGCAGGTCCGGTCCGGGTTCGGCGAGGCGTTTGACCCGCAGCAGCGTGGAGGGGCCACCGACGGCGAGGGCGCCCTGGGGGGTGCGGGCGCCGGCGCAGGCCACCAGGGCCCGGGCCAGCGGGGTGGGTCCGGTGACGCGCACGGCGGAGTCGTCGGCGAGCATCTCGACGAGCAGCTGCACCGAGCCGAGCGCCGACTTGGACCGCACCCAGCGGGGGAACGCCTCGTAGACGGCGGTGAACGCCTCGAGCACGAGGTCGTGCCGGGCCCGCAGGTGCGAGTGCTCGTGGCCGAGGACGGCGCGGATCTCGTCGTCGCCGAGGTGGTCGAGGGTGCCTTCGCTCAGCACGACCCGGTGCCGCAGGCCCGGCAGGCAGTAGGCGACGGGTTCGGCGGTGTCGAGGACGCGCACGTAGGACAGCTGGCGTACCGACGCGCCGCTGTCGCGCCGGTCGAGCAGGTCGACGAGCATGCGGTGCCGGGCCCGGCGGCGGCGGGTTCGGACGCCGACCCGCAGAATCGAATACATCAGCCGTGCACCGATCAGCAGGGTGAGGGCGAAGACCACCACGTAGGTCAGCCACAGGGGCAGGCCCAGCGCGTCGATCTCCTGCAGCGGGGCGGTGGTGGGGCGGCCGTCCTCGCCGGGGACGAGCAGCAGCGACGCGATGGCCAGGCCGGAACTGAACGCGGACAGCACGGCCGCGAGGGCCACTGCCTGCCACAGCACCAGGGCGGCGCGGGGGTTGCGGTACGGCCAGGTGGCACGACTGAGCAGGGCCGGTATCGGTCCTGCCAGCAGCAGCGCAAGGATGCCGAAGACCAGCGCAGTGGTCGCGTTCATGGCACCGAGTGTGCCAGTCAGCTCGCCCGACCGGTACCCGGGTCGGCGACGGCGGGACGGGCGTGCCCTTCCTCCTCGGCCTCGAGGGCGGCGAGGGCCTCGCGCAGCGCGGCGGCCTCGTCGGGATTGACACGCCCGATGAAGTGGACGAGGGCGGCGACCCGGCCGGCGGACTCGTCGGCCTGATCCAGGGCGTCGACCATGAGGCTGGCGACGAGTTCTTCGCGGCCGTGCACCGGCACGTAGCGGTGGGCGCGGTCGTCGCGCTGCTGGATGACGAGGTTCTTCTTCGCGAGGCGCTGGAGAACGGTCATGACGGTGGTGTACGCGAGGGAGCGCCGGGCGGCGAGGGCCTCGTGGACCTGCCGGACGGTCTGGGGTTCGGTGGAGGACCACAGGTGGTCCATCACTGCGCGTTCGAGTTCTCCGAGTGCTGCCATGACACGAGTTTACCGGGTCTCCGACGTCCGTGTCGTACTACCCGAAGTAGTACGTGTTCTCGTGGCTGCCGGGCCGCCCGCGGTGCCGACGACGTGGCGGGTGCCGATCGGCACGATCAGCGGCCGGTCCGAGACCGGATCGTCGATCACCGCGGCGTCGAGCGCGAAGACCTCGCGCAGCAACTCCTCGGTGATCACCTCCGCCGGCGCCCCCGACCGCACGATCCGCCCGTCCTTCATCACCACGAGATGGTCGCTGTAGCGGATCGCGAGATTCAGATCGTGCAACACCATCACCACGGTGCGCCCCAGCTCCGAGTGCAGGCGGTCGACGAGGTCGAGCACCTCCACCGAATGCGCCAGATCCAGATAGGTGGTCGGCTCGTCGAGCAGCAGGATGTCGGTGCCCTGCGCCAGCGCCATCGAGATCCACGCCCGCTGCCGCTGCCCGCCCGAGAGCTGATCGACCGGGCGGTCGGCCAGATCCGCGATGCCGGTGCGTTCCAGCGCGACGGCGACCTCGCCCTCGTCGTCGGCGGACCACTGGCGCAGCCACGACTGGTGCGGATGCCGTCCGCGTGCGACGAGGTCGGCGACGGTCAGGCCCTCCGGCGCGACGGGGGCCTGCGGCAGCAGCCCCAGCACCCGCGCGACGTCGCGGGTGCGCATCGAGGAGATCGCGTGCCCGTCGAGGAGCACGGTGCCGCGACGCGGGCGCAGCAGCCGGCCCAGGGCCCGCAGCAGGGTGGACTTGCCGCAACCGTTGGGACCGATCACCGTGGTGATCACGCCGGTGGGCACGGTCAGATCCAGGTCGTCGACGACGAGCCGGTCGCCGTAGCCCAGGGCCAGGTGCTCGGCGACGAGCCGCGGCGACGCGGCCGCCGCCGGTTGGGCTGCGGGCGCGCCGATGTCGCGGGAGATGCCGGTCATACGGAGACCTTTCGGTTGGAGCGCACGAGCAGGTACAGCAGGAACGGGCCGCCGAGCGCGGAGGTGACCAGCCCGACGGGCAGGGCCACCGGCAGCACCGTCCGGGCGAGGATGTCGGCCGCGACGACGAGCGCCGCCCCGGTCAGGGCCGAGGCGATCAGCGGCGGGCCGGGGGAGCGGACCAGCCGCAACGCGACCTGAGGGGCGGCCAATGCGACGAACCCGATGGGGCCGGCCGCCGCGGTGGCGATCCCGGCCAGCGCGCACGCGGAGAGCAGCAGCACCGCCCGCTGGGTCTGCAGCCGCACCCCGAGCGAGCGGGCGGTGTCGTCCCCGAGCCGCAGCGCGCCCATCGTGAACGCGCCGGTGACGAGCCAGCCGCCGAGCACGGCGAGCGCGAGCGCCGTGGGCACCACCTGGGACCACCCGGCGCCGTTGAGCGACCCGGTGAGCCACACCTGGGCCTGCGAGACGTCGTTGATGTCGGCCGAGACGAGCATCCAGTTGGTCAGCGCGACGAACAGGGCGTTGGCGCCGATGCCGATCAGCACCAGCCGGAAGCCCTCGACGCCGCCGCGCCAGGCCAGCACGTACACCGCCGCGGCGGTGAGCAGGCCCCCCAGCAGCGCCGCGAGCGGCAGGCCGAGCGCGCCGAGCGCCCCGCCGAGCACTCCGGACCCGGTGGCGACGATCAGGGCGACGGCGGCCGCGCTCGCCCCGGCCGTGATGCCCAGAATGTCGGGGCTGGCCAGGGGATTGCGCGAGACCGTCTGGGTCAGCGCCCCGGAGACGGCCAGGGCCGCGCCGACGAGCACCGCCGCCAGGCCGCGGGGCAGCCGCAACTCGTGCACGATGAACCGGTCGAGCTGTTCCCCGCCGCCGGCCAGGACGGCGAGCACCTGCGGCACCGACAACGGATAGTCGCCCCGGCCGAGGCCCACGCACAGCAGCAGGAACGTCGCCACCACCAGCGCCAGGCACACGACCACCATGCGCGGGCGCCACACGAGCGAGACCGGGCCGAGCCGCAGGGCCGGACGGGACGGGACCGTCGGCCGGTCCGGTGCGGGGTGCGTCGTCGCGGGCGCGGTCACAGCGCCACCAGCCGGCGCCGGCGGACCAGGGCGATGAAGAACGGCGCCCCCATCAGCGCGAGCACGATGCCGACCTGCAGTTCGCCGGGCCGCACGACGATCCGGCCGATCACGTCGGCGAGGACGAGCAGCGCGCCGCCGAGCAGGCCCGAATAGGGGACCAGCCAGCGATAGTCGGGTCCGGTGACGGCCCGCGCCACGTGCGGGACCACGAGCCCGATGAACGCGATCGGCCCGCACGCCGCCGTGGCCGCGCCGGTGAGCAGGGTGATGGCGACGATGCCGACGGTGCGGGCCGCGACGACGTTCGTGCCGAGGGAGCGGGCCACGTCCTCGCCGAGTCCGAGGACGTTGAGGCCGGGCGTGTTGGCCACCGCGATGACGAGCCCGGCCGCGAGGAACGGCAGCACCTGCCACAGCACCTCGAGGTCGCGTCCGGCGACGGAGCCGACGATCCAGAACCGGTATCCGTCGAGGGTGGTCTGGTCGAGCAGCACCACCGCATGCGTCATGGCCTGCAGGAAGAAAGCGACGGCGGCGCCGGCCAGGGCCAGGCTCAGCGGCCCGGCGCGGCCACCGCCGAGGGAGGACAGCCCGAAGACCACGAGGCTGGCGGCGAGGGACCCGGCGAAGGCGAACCACAGGTACTGGGCGGGGGTGGACATGCCCAGCAGGTAGATCGAGAGCACCACCAGGAACGCGGCGCCCGCGTTGAGGCCGAGCAGTCCCGCGTCGGCCAGCGGATTGCGGGTGTGGCCCTGGATGAGGGCGCCGGCGACGCCGAGTGCGATGCCGACCACGAGTCCGAGGACCGTGCGCGGGATCCGCAGGGTGTGCACGATGACGTCGGTGTCGGAGCCGTCGTCGACGGTCAGCGCGTGGACGACCTCGGCGATGGTCATCGGTCGCGCGCCGACGGCGATCCCGGCGAGCAGCACCACCCCCAGGACGCCGCCGATGGCGAGCAGGCCGAGGAGCCGGCGACGGCGGAGCGCCGCGAGGCTCGTGTCGGCGGCGCGGGGGGTGAAGCCCGCGGCGGCGGCGACGCGGTCGGTGACGACCTCGGTGCCGCGCCGCAGCAGGCTGCGCCGCGTGCCGGCCGGGCCGCCGTCCGCGGCGTCGCGCGTGATCAGGCCGGTCCACTGCTTGCCGAGGCTGCACCCGGTGCTGCCCTCGCGGTGCCCGCGGTTCCACCATTGCAGGCCGACGGTGGCGGCCAGTGCGGTGCCGCCGAAGACGACCCGGTCGGTCTGCCCGCCGCCGTTGGCGTCGGCGAGTGCCTGCACGAGCAGCAGGCCGATGCCGGCGGGAACGGCGAGCAGGGCCAGGTCGAGGGCCTCGGCAACGAGGCGTCGGGCCAGGGAGGGAGGTACAGCGGCGGAGGCCGGTGTGTCCGGGGGGCGGAGGGTGGTCACAGGGGCGGGCTCCTCGGGGGACGCGAACTCGGCCGAACGGAGGTTAGGTTACCGAACCCTATCTTCCGGGTTGCATCCGCCGGCCCGTAATGTAATGGTTAGGCTTACCTAACCACAGCAGCTCGCCGATCAGGAGGTGTGGATGACAACCCTGCTGCCACCCCGATCCACCGCAGCGCAGGTCCGCGCGTTCGTGGACACGGACGCCCGCCTGCGCCTGCTGACGCCGCACGCCCCGCGCGTCTACGCCGTCGCCCGCATCGACGACGAGCCGCGCCGCCGCTGGTGGCGGCTCGCCGACGCCGAGCGGGACCGGCGGATCGCGCTGCTCCACGCCCGCGCGCTCGAGGACGTCGCCGACCCGCGGATCGCCGCCGACCAGGTGGCCGGCGCCCTCGTCCACGTCGTCGCGGGCCGGGTGCTCGCCCCCTACCTGCTCGAGGCACGCTGCTGGGACCCCGGACTCGACAACCTGTGGATCCACCAGGACAGCGACGGAGGCATCGACTGGGCCGCGGTCGCCGACGACACCCTGCGCGTGTTGCCCGACGACCCCGCGGCCGCCGACGACACGGTCGTCGTGCTGCCGTGTGAGGAGGCGCTCGCGCGGTGGACCGCCCACCGGGCCGGCACCGCGCTGCATGCCGCGCACGCCTCGCTGGCACTGTGCGCCCCCACCGACGCGCTGCGGTTCTGGTCCCTCCTGGGCCGCGCCGTCGTGGCGGGTGCGGCCCAGATTCCCCTGCTGGCCGGCACCTCCCGCTCCGTCGCGGCGCGTCGCGGCCAGCTTCTGCTGGATGCGTTCCTGACGCTGGGCCTGCCGGTCCGAGGGCTTGCCAAATTAGGCAAGCCTTCCCTATAGTCGAGAGTGTTGCGACCGCCGGACCGCGCCGGAGTCCTGAGGGCTGCAGAGACTCCCGGTCCTTCCCGCGGCGGGCCTCGCGTCCACGACGCGAGGCCCGCCGGCTCGTCCCGGCACTGCGTGCCACCGGCGATGTCCTAGCATCCCTTCCAGACCCGGCGACCGCCGCCGGGCCCGCGCCAGGGAGCTGGCACGACCCGGACGGAGTGACACATGACCGATCTGCCCACGCAGGAGCACCTGACCGACCCCGCGGCCGTCACCGAACAGCACAACAACGGCTTCGGCTCCGTCCTCGGCCTCGAGTTCACCGAACTCGGCCCGGACCGGGTCCGCGCGCACTGGACCGTCACCCCGACCCAGCACCAGCCGTTCGGCATCGTCCACGGCGGCGTCTACTGCGCGGTCGTCGAGTCCGTCGCCAGCTTTGCCGGCAGCATCTGGCTCGGCGACCGCGGCAAGGTGGTGGGGGTCAACAACAACACCGACTTCATCCGCGCCACCCGCGAGGGTGTGCTCACCGCCACCGCCACCCCCATCCAGCGCGGGCGCAGCCAGCAGCTGTGGCAGGTCGCCATCACCGACGAACAGGACCGCACCGTCGCCCACGGGCAGGTGCGCCTCGCCAACATCCTCGATCCCGACGCCCTGGGGGGCTGACCACAGCGGTGGGGGCCACCGGAACCAGCCTCAGCCCGCGGCGCGGCGGCGGCCGCGTCTCAGCCCGCGGCGCGGCGGCGGCCGCGTCTCAGCCCGCGGCGCGGCGGCTGCCGCGTTCGGCCTCCTCGGTGTGCCGCTGCAGCCGATCGATCGCGTTGCGGGCGAACACCTGCTGCTCCGTCGAGGCCATCTCGTTGCGGCCCCGGGTCAGGAACGTCGTGGCCCACGACAGCAGGGTCGACAGCTTGTTCGAGAACCCCACCAGGTACAGCAGGTGGATCCCCAGCCAGGCCACCCAGCCGACGAACCCGCTGATCTCGAGCTTGCCGACCTTCGCGACCGCGCTGAACCGGCTGATCGTGGCCATCGAACCCTTGTCGAAGTACTTGAACGGCTTGCGTTCGGCCGGACTGTGACCGGACAGGCCCGCCACGATCTGCCGCGCCGCGTACTTACCGCCCTGCATCGCCACCTGCGCCAGGCCGGGCAGCTTGTCCAACGACATCATGTCGCCGATGACGAACACGTTCGGGTGACCGGGCAGCGACAGGTCCGGATTCACCTGGACCCGGCCCGCCCGGTCGACCTCGGCGCCGGACTGCTCGGCGAGCTGCCGGCCCAGCGGGCTCGCCGACACGCCCGCCGACCACACCTTGCACTGCGATTCGATCCGGCGCTCGGTGCCGTCCTTCTCCCTGATCGTCAGGCCCGTCGCGTCCACGTCGGTGACCATCGCGTTGAGCTGGATCTCCACGCCGAGCTTCTCGAGGGTCTGACGGGCCTTGGCGCTGAGCTTGCCCCCGTACACCGGCAGCACGTCCGGTGCCCCGTCGAGCAACACCACCCGCGCCGACGACGGATCGATGGTGCGGAACGCGCCCCGGAGCGTGTGATGGGACAGCTCCGCGATCTGCCCGGCGAGTTCCACCCCCGTGGGGCCCGCCCCGACCACCACGAACGTGAGCAGCCGCCGCTGCTCGGCCGGGTCCTCGGACAGTTCCGCCTGCTCGAACGCCCCGAGGATCCGGCCGCGCAGCTCGAGCGCGTCGTCGATCGTCTTCATGCCGGGCGCGAACTCGGCGAACTGGTCGTTGCCGAAATACGACTGCCCGGCACCGGCGGCGACGATCAGGCTGTCGAACGGCGTCACCGTCTCGTGCTCGAGGAACCGGGACGCGACGGTCTGCTGCGTCAGATCGATCGACTCGACGTCGCCGAGCAGCACCTGCGCGTTCTTCTGCTTGCGCAGCACCAGGCGGGTCGGGGGCGCGATGTCGCCCACCGACAGGATGCCCGTCGCCACCTGGTACAGCAGCGGCTGGAAGAGGTGGTGCGTGGTCCGAGCGACGACGGTGACGTCCACGTCGGCACGTGCGAGGGCCTTGGTGGCGAACAGGCCCCCGAATCCGGATCCGATCACCACGACATGGTGACGACGTGGCTCAACCGACTGGATGCTCATTCCGTGCTCCTCGATGTCTCGGGTCGACCGGGCAACCGGTGGCGGGACGAGCGACGGGGCTCCCGCGCCGCCCCCAGTCTGTCAGCAATACCCGCTCACCACAGGCTTACGCGTCCCGCCACCGGCCGGCCCCCGCGCGCCGGGCCTCACTCGCGCCGGTCGAGCAGCCCGTAGACCGGATTGTGCCGCGCGGCGTGCCGGACCGCGTCGTCCGTCGCCGACGTATAGATCTGCACGGTCTGCAGCGACCGGTGTCCGAGCAACTGCTGCAGTTCCACCATCGTCGCGCCGCCGTCGGCCAGACTGGTGGCGAAGGTGTGCCGCAGCGCGTGCGCGAGGGCGCCCCGCTTGCGCTCACCCTCGATGCCCGCCATCCGGTACATCCGCCGCACCCGGTACTGCAGCGTGCCGCGGGTGATGCGCTGGCCGTCGGCGCCGACGAACAACGGATCGGACGGGGGATAGCGCTCCCACACCGCCGGCGTCTCGTCGTCGCCGCGCCGGGACCGCTGGGACGGGGGGAACCGCGTGTAGCGCTCCTCGAGGTACCCGGAGACGATCGCCGTCCAGCTCTCCTCGAGCGGAATCCGCCGTTCCACCGATCCCTTGCCCATCACCCGCAGCACGGGCGCCTCGGTGCCGCCGAGAACGCTGCCGAGATCGAGGCGGATCAGCTCCTCCGAGCGGATGCCGGTCAGCAACAGGGTCGCGATGAGCGCCAGATCGCGCTGAGGCCACTCCCGGCCCGAGGCGGCGGGGCGCTGCGCCTCGACGGTGAGGGTGTCGACGAGTTGACCGATCGCCTTGGGCGTGAACGACTTCGGGGTGTGCTGCGGCCGCTTCGGCTGGGCGATCGACGCCATCGGGTTGCCCTCCGACACCCCCTCGGAGACGAGGAAGTTGCAGAAGCTGTTCCACACCGACCAGGCCCGCCGCACCGACGCCGGTTGCCGCTCCCGCGCGAACGCGGCGAACGCCGAGCGCATCGCCCGGATCGTGATGTCCTGCACGCACAGGTCCTCCGGGGCGACCGAGAGCTTGACGCCGAGTTCCTCGCACACCGCCTGCAGATCCAGTCGGTACGCCTTGACGGTGTGCGCCGACCGCTTCGCCGTCTGCAACGTCTCGAGATACGCGGCGACCCAGTCCAGCAACCCCGGATCCACCCGGCTCGTCATGCCCCTCCTCACGTACCGGTCGTACACCTGTGCGATACCAGTGTGACATCCGGGACCGACGGGAACGGTGTGACAACAGGAAAGGGGAGTGGGGACCCGAGGCGGGGCGCGGGTGCCGGACTCCTATCGGGGCACGGACCTGCCGAGCCGGTGCGGTCCCGGCCCCTGCGCGCCCAGCACGTCGCCGGGGTTGGCCAGCGGACACGAGGCCAGGCTCAGGCAGCCGCAACCGATGCAGTCGGTGAAACTGTCCCGCAGGGCTGTGAGCGCCTCGATCCGCTCGGTGAGCCGGTCGTGCCACTGCCGCGATAGCCGGGCCCAGTCCGCGGCGGTCGGCACCCGGCTGTCCGGCAACGAATCGAGCGCCTCCCGGATCTCGTCGAGGGAGACTCCGACGCCCTGGGCGACCCGGATGAACGCCAGGCGACGCAGCGTGTCGCGCCGGTAGGTGCGCCGGTTCCCGGAGGTGCGCCTGCTGTCGATCAGGCCGCGGGCCTCGTAGTAGTGCAGCGCGGACACCGCCACCCCGGAGCGGGCGGACAGCTCGCCCGGGGTCAACCACACGCTCGGCCGCATCGACGTCCCTCCCGTACCCCGGGCCGGCCCGGCGGAACCGACCATACCTGTCGAACCCGAATCTACGTCGACGCGGAAAGGGATGCCGTGCGGGGAGAGGTCCGGGACGGGACGGAGTGGGCGAGACGTATCGCCGCCCGGGGACGAGCGCGAGGGTTGCCTTCCCGGCGCTCGCCCGCACGCGGGCCGGTTCGTCGCGCCCGGGGCGCAAGGGACGAGGGCGGCGAGCGCGGGATTGCCCACACGGCGGCGTTCCGCCGGCATCCGGGGAGCGTACCCGCCGCGACCTCTGCCGCACATGATGGATAACGGTGATTATCCATCATAATCGTTATTATAGATGGCGAGGAGTGTGGCGCCGACCCCGACGAGAGGATCGACGCGGTGCGCCGTGGGGCCGGGCATGCCGGCCGGTCGCCGGCGGCGCGGGGCATTCCCGGCCGTCGGGGTGCTCGGGCATCGGGGAGGAGGTCTCGTCCATGCCGAACGTCGGGCGCCGCAGGGGCGTCGGGACGGGTCCGTGCGGTATATCTTCACGGCAGGTCGGACCGTCTGCGAGATGTCGTGATCCCGTATGTGGCGATCGGCCGTCGCGCCGAAGAACGTCGCAGTAGCGCACCGGCCGTTCCGTGGGGCGGCCCGCCGTTCCCGGCGTTGCCGAGGTGGCGGGCGTCGCTGCCGGAGCGGATCCAATCCGCCGTCTGCTCGATCACCTCCGCCGTCGCGACGCGGGGCGTCGACCACCTCGGCACTGCATTCGATCCCGGTTGGGGAGTTCTCCGATCCGTTAGTTGACATAATGTGGATTATCGGCAATACGAGTACCGGACTCGACCAGCCTTTTCGCCGACGCGGGATCCGGTCGGGTGTCGAGGATGTCGCGAGCCTGCCCGTCGTGACGACGTTCATCTGCTCGGCTTTCGGCGTCGCGGCGCAACGTCGGGCACTTTGTATCGCGGGCTCGCTGCCGAACCGCGCCGCCCAGAGCCCGGACATGCCTGCCGCCGAGCGGCCGGATGCCACCCCGAGGTCAGCAATCGACCACGTGCTCCGGCGTGGCGTGCCCTCGCCCCCGCCGCGGCCTCCTCGCGAAGTAATTCGTCACAGTGACGATTGCTGGGGTGAATCCCGGTCAGCGTCCCTCAGCGGTCGTCGGGTCGGCAACGCCGCAGCTGGCCGGACAGGTAGCGCTTGGCGCGGCGATGTCCACCCGCGCTGTCGAATTCGAGGTTCAACTCGTTCAGCAGCGTTGCCAGCAGACTCGCCTGAGGGGTCCATCCGTGTCGGTGTCGGCACTGTGCGAGCCAGTCGATCGGGCCCATGTGTCCGCGATCCGCGTTGCACCGCGGGCACGCGGCAGCCTCGTTGGCGGCGATGCTGGGACCGCCTTTGACTCGCGGCACGAGGTGTTCGGTGGTCGGTGGTACCAGGGGCCCGAACCGTCTGCCGCACCACAGGCATCGGCCGCCCTGACGGTCGACAGCGAGCACGAGTCTGGCGGCACGGTCCACTCGTCGATGGTAACCAGCGGCGCTGCCGACACCGCCGGCCTCGAACCGCCTCCCCTCCCCCTCGCGCCGCACAAAATTCATCGACCCTAATACGTCACTGTGACAAAAATCGGACTGGGAGGGGTCGACCGGCGGCGCTCGAAGGGACGATCGACTCTCGCTGCCCTGGTGTCGATCCCGTTAGGCTTTCCGGACATTCGCCGAAGGAGGACTTTCGTGAGCGGCCATGAAGTGAAGATGATCGTGCTGTCGACCGACGATCTCGACGAGTCGATCAAGTTCTACAGCGAGACCCTGGGCATGGCGTTGAAGTTCCGCGACGGCGCTCATTTCGCGGCCCTCGACGGTGGCGGGGTCACCCTCGCACTCGCGACCGCAATCGACCATCCGATCCACGGCCAGGTGGTCGTCGGCATCAAGACCGCCGACGTGGACGCCGCCGCGAAGGCCATCGAAGAAGCCGGCGGCGGCATCGTGAAGGGCCCGTACGACGACGCGCACGAGCGCCGCGCCGTGGTGTACGACAACAAGGGCAACGGGTTGGTCTTCTACAGCCCGCTCGGGCGGTGATCGGTCGCAGACCCCACGTCCCCGCCGCGTGCCGACCTGTTCTGGGTCGACGCCGCCGGATCGGATATATGACCGGAGGGGCCGGCGGCAGCTCGTCAGGGCCGCGCGCAGTGCTCATCGAGGGCGAGATCGCCGGGACGTGGCGGCCGCGCAAGCGCGGTCGCCTTCTGACGTTATGGACCGGGAGGTCGATCCGGTCCGCCCCGATGTGCCGGGCGGTGGCCTCAGCCCCGCGGGCCCGCGCCGGTGATCGCGGTGTCCGCCAGCCGCGCCGACAGGACCCGCACGATCGCCTCGACCGCGTGCGGGGCCACCATCTCGTGGTGGTCGCAGTCGATCCGGTACTGGTGGATCTCCCCCGACACCACGTTGTGCCAGGCCGCGACCGCCGGCGCCGGCGCCGCGGACCGGGTGGCGGTGAAGAACAGCACGTCCCCGTCGAAGGTGGCGGGCGTGTGCCGGCGGGCGGCCCGCAACGCGGCGGCCGAGCCGCGGTGGATCCGCTCGAGGTGCGCGGCGGTCAGGCCGGTGCCGCCGCCGAGCGCGGCGTCGAGGAGCGCCGACGCCTGGTCGTAGGTCGGGTCCTGCTCGGCATCGACCGGCACGCCGAGGTCGCGGAGCATGTCGCGGACCCCGACCGACCCGGCGCCCCGGACGCTGAGGTGGCTGTCGAGCAGGGCCAGGGTGTCCACGCGCTCCCCCGCCCGGCGCAGGTCCACGGCGACCGCGTGGGCGACGACGCCGCCGAGCGACCAGCCGAGCAGGTGGTAGGGGCCGTGGGGCTGGATGCGCCGGATCTCCTCGACGTACCGCTGGGCCAGCGCGGTGATGGACTCCGGGGCGGGGCCGCCGCTGAGAGTGGGCAGCTGCAGCCCGTAGACCGGCCGGTCGCCGCCGATGCGTTGTGCGAGCGGCGCGTACGCCCACGACAGGCCGGCGGCCGGGTGGAGGCAGAACAGCGGTGCGCCGGTGCCTTCACGTAGCGGCACGAGCACCTGCAGGGCCTCGTCGATGCCGGTGCGTTCCTGCGGGCCGCCGAGGTGGGCGGCGAGGCCGGCGGGGGTCGGATGGACGAAGATCAATTGCAGCGGGACCGGACGGCCGAGACGTTCGCCGAGCGCCGGCAGCATCCGGGTGGCGAGCAGCGAGGTGCCGCCGAGGTCGAAGAAGTTGTCGTCGACCGAGACCCGGTCGAGGCCGAGATGCTCGACGAACACCCCCACCACGGTGCGCTCGAGGTCCGTGGCCGGGGCGCGGTAGGCGCCGCCGAGCGCCGAGAAGTCCGGCTCCGGCAGGGCGCGCCGGTCCAGTTTGCCGGCGGGCGTGAGCGGGATCCCGTCGAGCACGATCACGGCCGTGGGCACCATGTGCGCCGGAAGGTGTTGCGACACATGCTCTCTGATGCCGGCGGGGCCGGGGGCGGCGCCGGGGGCGGGCAGCACGTAGGAGACGAGGACGGTCTCCCCCGACGGGGCGGTGTGGCCGATGGTGTGGGCGAACGCCACGTCCCGGTGTCCGGTGAGCGCAGCGTCGATCTCGGCGAGTTCGATGCGGAAGCCGCGGACCTTGACCTGGAAGTCGGAGCGGCCGACGTACTCGAGGTCGTGCTCCTTGGTCCAGCGCACGACGTCGCCGGTGCGGTACATCCGCTCCCCCGGCACCCCGAACGGGTCGGCGACGAAGCGCGCGGCGGTCAGGTCGGGTCGGGCGTGGTAGCCGCGCGCGAGGCCCGGCCCGGCGACATACAGTTCGCCGGCGACGCCGACGGGCACGGGGCGCAGCCGGGTGTCGAGGACGACGGCGTGGAAGGCGCGGGTCGGCCGGCCGATGGTGACGGGTTCGCCCGGGGCCAGGGGGTCGCTGACGGAGGTCATGATGGTCGCCTCGGTGGGGCCGTAGGCGTCGACCATGCGGCGGCCGGGGGCCCAGCGGGCGACGAGTTCGGGTGGGCACGCCTCGCCGGCGACGAGGAGCACCTCCAGGCTGTCGACGGCGTCCGGGTCGAGGGAGGCCAGCGCGGTGGGCGTGATGAACGCGTGGGTGACCTGTTCGGTGTGCAGGACGTCGGCGAGTTCGTCGCCGCCGTACACGGTCGGGGGCACGATCACGAGGGTGGCGCCGGCCGAGAGGGCCATCATCTGTTCGAACACCGAGGCGTCGAAGCTCGGTGAGGCCAGGTGTGAGACGCGGCTGCCGGGCCGGACGTCGAGGTGGAGGTGTTCCTCGACGGCGAGGTCGGACAGGCCGCGGTGGGTGAGCACGACGCCCTTGGGTCGGCCGGTCGAACCGGAGGTGTAGATCAGGTAGGCGGGATGGTCGGGTTCGAGGGGCGCGGTGCGGTCGGTGTCGGTCGGGGGTTCGGGCGGGTACGGCGCGAGTTCGGCGACGGTGGTGGCGGAGTCGAGGGCGAACCACGGCACGGTGGGGGGCAGCCCGTCGCGGTGGGCGGTGACGGTGAGGCCGAGGGCGGCGCCGCTGTCGGCGAGCATGTATTCGACGCGGTCGCGGGGGTAGCTCGGGTCGACGGGCACGAAGGCGGCGCCGGTCTTGGTCACGGCCCACAGCGCGGTCACGGAGTCGAGGCTGCGGGGCAGGCCGAGGGCGACGACGGTCTCGGGGCCGACGCCGTAGTCGACGAGCATCCGGGCGAGGCGGCTCGAGTGGGCGTCGAGATCGCGGTAGGTGGCGCGGCGGGGCCCGTCGACGACGGCGAGGGCGTCGGGATCGACGGCGACGGCGTCGGCGAGGATCTGTGGCCACAGCCGGGTGCCGAGGGTGTGCGGGCCGTGCGCGGGGACCAGGGCGCGGGTCTCGTCGGCGGTGACGAGGTCGAGGTCGCCGACGGGGGTGTCGGGGGCGCCGGTGACGGCGTCGAGGAGGCGGACGAACCGGTCGGCGACGGCGGCGACGGTGTCGGCGTCGAAC
This sequence comes from Rhodococcus sp. M8, assembly GCF_015654185.1. NCBI lineage: Bacteria > Bacillati > Actinomycetota > Actinomycetes > Mycobacteriales > Nocardiaceae > Rhodococcus > Rhodococcus sp. M8. Next base: position 805,760 of record NZ_CP064065.1, on the reverse strand, counting down.
AGGTCGGTGGCGTAGACGAGGGCGGCGTCGAAGCCGGTGGGGGCGCCGGTGTCGTCGTGGTTCTCGCCGAGCAACAGTTCGAGGTCGAAGTTGGCCACCGTCGGATCCAGGGGCAGGCCGGTGACGGTCAGGTGCGGCAGTTCCAGGCGGGGGCGTTCGGTGTTCTGGAATTCGAGGGAGACCTGGAACAGCGGCGCGTGGGCGGTGGAGCGGGCGGGGTCGACGGCGTCGACGACCTGTTCGAAGGGGACGTCGGCGTGGGCGAAGGCGTCGAGGTCGGTGGTGGTGACGTCGGTGAGCAGGTCGGTGTAGGTGATCTGCCCGGGGACGCGGGTGCGCAGCACGAGGGTGTTGACGAACATGCCGACGACGTCGTCGAGGGCACGGTGCCCGCGGCCGGCGATGGGGGTGCCCACGGCGATGTCGTCGCTGCCGGAGAGCCGGGCCAGCAGCACCGCGAGGGCGGCGTGGACGGCCATGAACACGGTGGTGCCGTGGGCGTGGGCGAGGCGGGTCAGGCGGTCGTGCAGGGCGGCGTCGATCGGGAAGCGGACGACGTCGCCGCGGAAGGACCGTTGCGCGGGCCGCGGCCGGTCGGTGGGGAGGGTGAGGACCTCGGGCAGGCCGGCGAGGGTGGTGCGCCAGTAGTCGAGCTGGGTGGCGGCGAGGGAGCCGGGGGCGTCGGCGTCGCCGAGGCGGCCGAGCTGCCAGAGCGTGTAGTCGGCGTACTGCACCTCGAGCGGCGCCCAGGCGGGGGCGTCGCCGCGGGTGCGGGCTTGGTAGGCGGTCATCAGGTCGCGGGCCAGGGGGGCGGTGGAGAAGCCGTCGGCGGCGATGTGGTGGACGACGAGGACGGCGAGATGGTCGTCGCGGCCGAGGGTGTACACCCGCGCCCGTAGCGGCACATCGACGGTGACGTCGAATCCGGTGGCGGCGAACTCTCCGGCGGCGGTGACGACGGTGTCCTCGGTGGCGGGCACGACGTCGACGGTGAGGCCGACGTCGTCGGCGTCGAGGATCCGCTGCACGGGCCCGGTGGGGCCGGCCGGGTAGATGGTACGCAGGCTCTCGTGCCGGGCCAGGACGTCGCGGACGGCGGTGTCGAGCGCGGCGACGGACAGATGGCCGGTCAGCCGGATCGCGAGCGGGATGTTGTAGGCCGGGGAGCTGGTGTCGAACTGGTTGACGAACCACATGCGCTGCTGGGCCGGGGACAGCGGGATGCGGTCGGGACGCGGGCGCCGGGCCGGTCCGGTGCCGATGGCGGGTTCGGCGCCCGGGGTTTCGGCGAGGCGGGCGGCGAGGGCGCGGACGGTGGGGGCCTCGAACAGGGCCCGCACCCCGAGGTCGACCCCGAGGGCGGCGCCGAGGCGGGAGGCGGCGCGGGTCGCGACGAGGGAGTTGCCGCCGATGTCGAAGAAGCTGTCGGTGACCGAGACCCGGTCGACGCCGAGGACGTCGGCGAACACCCCGGCGACGGCGGTTTCGAGTGCGTCGGCGGGTGGGACGTAGTCGCCGCTGCCGCCGGACAGGTCCGGTGCGGGCAGGGCGCGGCGGTCGAGCTTGCCGACCGGGGTGAGGGGGATCTCGTCGAGGACGACGACCGCGGCGGGCACCATGTGCGCCGGCAGCCGGTCGCCGACGTGCGCGCGCAGGGCGTCGGCGTCGATGTCGTGTCCGGGGGTGGGCAGGACGTAGGCGACGAGCACGGTCTCCCCCGACGGGGCGGTGTGGCCGAGGGTCGCGGCGAATGCGACGCCCGGGTGGCTGCACAGCGCGGCGTCGATCTCGCCGAGTTCGATGCGGAAGCCGCGGACCTTGACCTGGAAGTCGGAGCGGCCGACGTATTCGAGTTCGAGGGCGTCGGTCCAGCGCACCACGTCGCCGGTGCGGTACAGCCGCTCCCCCGGCGCCCCGAACGGATCCGCGACGAACCGGCCGGCCGTCAGGTCGGGGCGGGCGTGGTAGCCGCGGGCCAGGCCGAGGCCGCCGAGGTACAGCTCGCCCGCGACGCCGGCGGGCACGGGGCGCAGGGCGGCGTCGAGGACGAGGGCGCGGACGCCGCGCAGCGGGCCGCCGAGCGTGATGGGGCCGGCGACGGTCATCGGGGCGCTGATGGCGGCCATGATCGTGGTTTCGGTGGGGCCGTAGGCGTTGACCAGGCGCCGGCCGGGCGCCCAGGTGTCGCGCAGTTCCGACGGCCATGCCTCGCCGCCGACGGCGAGCTCGGCGAAGGCGTCGAGGTTGTCGGGGGGCAGGGAGGCCAGGGCGGCGGGGGTGATGAAGCCGTGGGTGACGCCGTGCGCGCGTAGGACGCGGGCGAGTTCGTCGCCGCCGTACACGGTGGGCGGTACGACCGCCAGGGTGGCACCGGAACCGAACGCGAGCAGGTATTCGAAGATCGAGGCGTCGAAGCTCGGCGAGGAGAAGTGCATGACGGTCGCGCCGGGGCCGGCGCCGAACCGGCTGCGCTGGTCGAGGGCGAAGTTCTCGAGGCTGCGGTGGGTGGTCACCACGCCCTTCGGGCGGCCGGTGGAGCCGGAGGTGTAGATGAGGTAGGCGGGGTGGTCCAGGCGCAGCGGGCTGCGGCGGTCGGCGTCGCCGATCGGGTCGGTCGAGGCGTCGTCGAGCCGGGCGGCGAAGGCGTCGGTGTCGACGGTGAGCCAGCGGGCGGTGTCCGGCAGCGTGTCGCGGTGCGCGGCGGTGGTCACGCCGAGGGTGGCGCCGCTGTCGGCGAGCATGAAGGCGATGCGGTCGGTGGGATAGTTCGGGTCGACGGGCACGAATGCGGCGCCGGTCTTGGTGACCGCCCACATCGCGGCCACCGAGTGCAACGATCGCGAAATCCCCAGGGCCACGAAGGTTTCCGGACCCACGCCGAGGTCGAGCAGGACGCGGGCGGCGCGGGTGGACCATTCGTCGAGCCGGCGGTAGGTCCACCGGGCGGCGCCGTCGACGATCGCGACGGCGTCCGGATGGGCGGCGGCGGTCGCGGTGAACAGCTCCGGCAGGGTGCGGGTGGTGCCGCCGGCGGGACCGCGGACCGGGGCGAGGACGGCGCGTTCGTCGTCGAGGAGCACGTCGACGGCCGCGGCCGGGGCGTCGAGATCGGTGGCCAGGGTGGTCAGGGCCCGCTCGATGCGGCGGGCGACGGTCTCGACGGCCGGGCGGTCGAACACCTCGGGCAGGTACTTCAGCCGCAGGTGCAGGGTCGCGGTGTCGCCGGTGCCGGCCGGGTGCGCGACGATGCTCAGCGGGTAGTGCGCGGCGTCGTGGCCGCTGATGCCGGCCACCCGCATCCCGGCGATGTCGGTGTCCTCGGTCAGCCCGGCCCGGTCCACCGGGTAGGACTCGAACACGGTGAGGGTGTCGAAGCCGGCGGCGGCGCCGACGCGGCGTTCGATGGCGCTCAGACCGATGTGGTGGTGGTCGAGCATGGCCGCCTGCTCGGCCTGCACCCGGTCGAGCAGGGCGCCGAGGGTCTCGGCGGGCCGCACGGTGACCCGGACGGGGACGGTGTTGATGAACAGCCCGACCATCGACTCGATGCCGGCGACCTGTGGGGGCCGGCCGGAGACGGTGGCGCCGAAGACGACGTCGTGGCGGCCGGTCAGCGCGCCGAGCACGAGCGCCCACGCGGTCTGCACCACGGTGTTGACGGTCACGCCGCGGTCGGTGGCGACGGCGTCGAGGCGCGCGGCGAGACCGGACGGCAGGTCCAGGTCGAGGTCCTGCGAGACCGCGGCGGTGCGGCCGGGGCGGTGCGCGGGGGCGAGCAGGGTGGGCTCGTCGAGACCGGCGAGGGTGTGGGCCCAGGCGTCCGCGGCGGTGTCGGGGTCCTGCCCGGCCAGCCACTGCAGATAGTCGCCGTAGCTGCGGGGCCGGTCGAGGGCGGCGGTGTCGCCGTCGGTGGCGTACAGCAGCAGCAGGTCCTTGACCAGCAGCGGCGTGGACCAGCCGTCGAGCAGGATGTGGTGATTGGTCAGGGCCAGCCGGTACCGGTCGGCGGCGACCCGGACGAGGGTGGCGCGCAGCAGCGGGGCGACGGCGGTGTCGAATCGGGTGCGGCGGTCCTCGTCGAGCAGGCGCGCCGCCTGACGGTCCGGATCGTCGAGGCCGGTCAGGTCCAGCACCGTCCAGGGCAGTTCGACGCGGGCGGGGACGACCTGGACGAAGCCGCCGGAGCCGTCGTCGGCGAACGCGGCCCGCAGGTTGGGGTGCCGGTCGAGCAGCAGCTGCGCGGCGCGGCGCAGCCGGTCCGGGTCGACGGTGCCGTGCAGGTCGAGGACGAGTTGCACGACGTAGGCGTCGGCGGACTGCGCGGAAAGCAGGGCGTGGAACAGCAACCCGGCCTGCAGCGGGGCGACGGGCCACACGGTGGCCAGGCCGGTGTCGTGCCCGGCCGCCCGGTAGTGGCGTTCGAGGCGGTCGAGGGTGGGCTGGTCGAGGGCGACGAGGGGCACGTCGGACGGGGTCAGGCCGCCGGCGTGCGGGTCGCGGGCATGCCGGGCCAGGGCGGCGGCCGCGGCCGCCCACCGGTCGGTGAGGGCGGCGACGTCGGCGTCGGCGAGCAGGTGCTGCGGGTAGGAGAAGGTGGCGCGCAGCACCGGCCCGTCGGGGGTGGGCACGGTGACGGCGTTGATGTCGACGGCGGCGGCGGCCGGCATGTCCGGGCTCTGGGCGCCGCCGCGGTCGAAGGCGTCCACCGGCAGCCACGGGGTGTCCGCTTCGGTGAGGGCCGGGGTGAGGCGGCCGAGGTAGTTGAAGCTGATCTGCGGGGCGGGGCGGGTCCGCAGCCGGACGGCGGTGCCGGCGTTGAGGTAGCGCAGCAGGCCGAACCCGAGGCCGTGGTCGGGGACGGCGGCGAGCTGTTCCTTCACGGCCTTGATCGCGGCACCGGCGGCGTCGCCGCCGCGCAGCGCGTCCGGCAGGTCGACACCGCTCAGGTCGAGCCGGACCGGATGGATGGTGGTGAACCAGCCGACGGTGTGGGACAGGTCCGCGCCCGGGGCGACGGCGGTCTCCCGGCCGTGTCCCTCGAGGCCGACCAGCACGTCGTCCACGTCGGTGCCGTGGTCGCGGCGCCAGGCGGTGACCGCCAGTGCCAGGGCGGTGAGCAGGCCGTCGTTGACGGTGCCGTGGAAGGCGCCGGGCACCGCGGTCAGCAGCGCGGCGGTGACGTCGGCGGGCAGGTCGGTGGAGACGGTGCGGACCGTGGCGTTGGTGTCGACGACCGGGTCGAGGGGACGGTCCCCGAGCAGCGGGTCGTCACCGTCGAGGATCGCGGTCCAGCGGTCGAGTTCGGCGACGCGGTCGGACCGGTGCGCGGCCTCGACGAGGGCGTGCGCCCAGCGCCGCACGGAGGTGCCGGCGGGGGGCTCCTCGACCGCGGTGCCGTGGAGGGCGGCGGCCCACGCGGCCGCGAGGTCGGGAACGAGGATGCGCCAGGACACGCCGTCGACGGCGAGGTGGTGTACGACCAGCAGCAGACGCCCGGAGCCGGCGGCGGCGTCGAACCACACCGCCTGCAGCAGGATTCCGGCGGCGGTGTCGAGCCGGTCGGCGGCGGCGTCGAGTTCGGCGGCGGCGAGGGCGAAGAAGTCGTCGGTGTCGGCGGCGGTGGTGACGGGGACGCGGTGGATGAGCGTGTCGGCGGTGACCGCGCCGGGACCGCGGACCTGCAGGCCGACCCCGGCGGGGTCGTCCACGTCGGGGACGAGGCGGGCGCGGAGCATGTCGTGCCGGTCCAGCACCGTCTGCAGCGTGGCCGCGAGGGTGACGCGGTCCAGGCCGGCGGGCAGCCGCAGCAGCGCGGCCTGGGAGTAGCGGTCGATGCTGCCGCCGCGTTCGAGCATCCACCGCACGATCGGGGTCAGGGGCACGGGGCCGACGCCGCGGCCGGGCAGTTCGGCGAGGACGGCCGGGCCGCCGCCGAGGGTGGCGACGGCGGCGAGCGCGGCGGGGGTCTTGCGTTCGAACACATCCCGAGGGGTCAGCTCGATCCCGGCGGCCCGGGCGCGCGAGACCAGCTGGATGGACATGATGCTGTCGCCGCCGAGCGCGAAGAACGAGTCGTCCACTCCGACCGTCTCGAGGCCGAGGACCTGCGCGAACAGCTCGACGAGCTGCTTTTCGAGGTGGCCGGCGGGGGCACGGGTCTCGGTGGCCAGCGCCCCGAAGTCGGGGTCGGGCAGGGCCTTGCGGTCGAGCTTGCCGGTGGCCGTGACCGGCAGGGTGTCGAGGACGACGAGGGTGGCCGGGACCATGTAGGCGGCGAGGTCACCGGCGACCCGGTTCAGCGTGGCGGCCACATCCACGGTCGCGGCGGTCTCCGGAACCACGTACCCGACGAGGCGGTCGGCGGCGCGGTCGTCGCGGTGGAGCACCACGACGGCGCGGGCGACTCCGGGGCAGCGCAGCAGCGCCGCCTCCACCTCCCCCAGCTCGATGCGGAAACCGTGCAGCTGCACCTGGAAGTCGCTGCGGCCGACGTATTCGAGCCGGCCGTCGCGGCGCCGGCGGGCGAGGTCGCCGGTGCGGTACAGGCGGGCGCCGGGCCCGCCGAACGGGTCGGCGACGAAGCGCGCGGCGGTCAGGGCGGGGCGGCCGAGATAGCCGCGGGCGGCCTGCCCGCCGGAGACGTACATCTCGCCGATCACGCCGGCCGGCACCGGGTGCAGCCGCCGGTCGAGGACGTGCACCGTCAGGCCGGGAATGGCGTCGCCGATGACGCTGGCCGAGGCGGTCGCGGCGAACTGCCGGTCCAGCGGCTGCAAGGTCACGTGCACGGTGGTCTCGGTGATGCCGTACATGTTCACCAGCACCGGCGCGGTGTCCGGGTGGCGGCGGTACCAGCGTTCGAGCTGGGCGAGGTCGAGGGCTTCGCCGCCGAAGACGACGTAGCGCAGCGACAGGGTGTGCTCGCCGGCGGCGCGGTCGGCCTCGATCAGCTGGTAGAACGCGGTGGGTGTCTGGTTGAGCACGGTGACGTGCTCGCGGCGCAGCAGGTCGAGGAATGCCTCCGGGGAGCGGGCGGTGTGGTGGTCGACGACGACGAGGCGGCCGCCGTAGGCGAGTGCGCCCCACAGTTCCCACACCGAGAAGTCGAAGGCGTACGAGTGGAACATGGTCCACACGTCGTGCTCGTCGAATCCGAACCTGTCGTGGGTTTCGGCGAGGAGGGTGACGACGTTGCGGTGCGGGACGACGACGCCCTTGGGGCGGCCGGTCGAGCCGGAGGTGTAGATGACGTAGGCGGTGTGGTCGGGGTGCAGCACACCGAGCCGGTCGGCGTCGGTGAGCGGGCCGTCGGGCAGTTCCGCGAGCCGGGCGGCGGTGTCCTGGGTGTCGAGCAGCAGCACCGGGGCGTCCCCCGCGGGCAGGGTGGCGGCGTCGGCGCCGGTGGTGACGATGCAGACCGGCCGGGCGTCGGCGAAGAGGAACGCGAGCCGTTCCGGCGGGTAGGACACGTCGACGGGCAGGTATCCGGCGCCGGTCTCGAGGACGGCGAGCAGCGTGACGATCAGGTCGGTCGAGCGGGGCACGGCGACGGCGACGAGCCGGTCGGGTCCGGCGCCGTGCGTGATCAGGGCGCGGGCGAGGCGACGGGCCCGCGCGGCGAGTTCGCGGTAGGTCAGCGCCGGGGTGGCCGGGTCGGTGGGGGCGGTGATCGCGACGGTGTCGGGTGCTGCGGCGACGGACCGCGCGAAGAGGGCGGGGAGGGTCTCGGCGTGCCGGTCGGGGTCGGGGCGTCGCGCGGCGGCGGGCCGTTCGGCGGGGTCGAGCAGGTCGAGGTCGCCGACGGGTCGGGCGGGGTCGGCGGTGACGGCGGTGAGGACCCGCAGGAACCGGTCGGCGAACGCGGTGACGGTGTCGGCGTCGAACAGGTCGGTGGCGTAGGTGAAGGCCCCGGTCATGCCGGCGGGGTCGGTGCCGGCGGCCGGGTTCTCCCCCATGGTCAGCTGCAGGTCGAACTTGGCGACGGGGGCGTCGGCGTCGAGGGCGTCGACGGTCAGGTCGGGCAGGGCGAGGTGGGCGCGTTCGTTGTTCTGGAATTCGAGGACCACCTGCACGAGCGGGGCGTGGTCGGTGGCGCGGGTGGGGGCGAGGGCGTCGACGAGCTTCTCGAAGGGCAGGTCGGCGTGCCCGAAGGCGGCGAGGTCGACCTCGCGGGTACGTTCGAGGTGATCGGCGAACGGCAGGCCGGGGGCGACGGGGGTGCGCAGCACCAGGGTGTTGACGAACATGCCGACCAGATCGTCGAGGGCACGGTGCCCGCGGCCGGCGATGGGGGTGCCCACGGCGATGTCGTCGCTGCCCGAGAGCCGGGCCAGCAGCACCGCGAGGGCGGCGTGCACGGCCATGAACACGGTGGCGCCGTGGGCGGCTGCGAGGTCGGCGAGCCGGCGGTGCAGCTCGGGCTCGACGTCGAAGCGGACGGTGGCGCCGCGGAACGACTGGTGCGGCGGGCGGGGTCGGTCGGTGGGCAGGGGCAGGATCTCGGGCAGGTCGGCCAGGGCGGTGCGCCAGAACTCGAGCTGCCGGGCGGCGAGCGAATCCGGGTCGGCCGGATCGCCGAGGACCTGCCGCTGCCACAGCGCGTAGTCGGCGTACTGCACCGGCAGCGGCGCCCACGCCGGCTCCTGTCCCCGGGTGCGGGCGGCGTACGCGGTCATCAGATCCCGGGCCAGCGGCGCCATCGACGCCCCGTCCGCCGCGATGTGATGCACCACGAACACCAGCACGTGCTCCCCGTCGCCGAGCGCGAACAACCGCGCCCGCACCGGCACCTGCACCGCCACGTCGAACCCGGCCGTGACCTCGGCGGCCAGACGCTGCGGCAGCTCCTCGGCGGACACTGGGACCGGATCGAGGTCGGGGGTGGCCTGGGCGGGGTCGGTGACCAGCTGCACCGGGCCGGTGTTCTCGTTCGGGTACCAGGTGCGCAGGGTTTCGTGGCGGGTGATCAGGTCGTGCACGGCGGCGGTGAGCGCCGCCCGGTCGAGGCGGCCGGTCAGCCGGATCGCCATCGGGATGTTGTAGGCCGGCGAGGCGGTGTCGAACTGGTTGACGAACCACATCCGCTGCTGGGGTGGGGACAGCGGGATCCGGTCGGGGCGCGGGCCCGCGGTGAGGGGGACGCGGGTGCCACCGGCGTGGTCGTCGAGGATGCGGGCGGCGAGGGTCCGCACGGTCGGGGCCTCGAACAGCACCCGCACGCCGGCGTCGGTGCCGAGGGCGGCGTTGATGCGGGCGACGACACGGGTGGCGATCAGCGAGTTGCCGCCGAGGTCGAAGAAGCTGTCGTCGACGGAAACCTTCTCGTGGCCGAGGGCCTCGGCGACGATGTCGGCGAGGGTGGCCTCGGTGTCGGTGGCCGGGGCGCGGTATTCGCCGGTGGCCGACAGGTCGGGTACCGGCAGGGCGCGGCGGTCGAGCTTGCCGACCGGGGTGAGCGGGATCTCGTCGAGGACGACGATCGCGGCGGGCACCATGTGCGCCGGCAGCTGCCCGGCGACGTGCCCCCGCAGCGCGGCGGCATCGACGTGGTGGCCGGTCTCCGGCAGGACGTAGGCGACCAGGGCGGTGTCGCCGGACGGGGCGGTGTGCCCGATCGTCACCGCGAAGGCGACGTCCTCGTGGGCGGCGAGGGCGGTGTCGATCTCGCCGAGTTCGATGCGGAAGCCGCGGACCTTGACCTGGAAGTCGGAGCGGCCGAGGTATTCCACGGTGCCGTCGGTGCGCCAGCGCACCACGTCGCCGGTGCGGTACATCCGCTCCCCCGGCGCCCCGAACGGGTCGGCGACGAACCGGGCCGCGGTGAGGTCGGGTCGGCGGTGGTAGCCGCGGGCCAGGCCGGCGCCGGCGATGTAGAGCTCGCCGGCGACCCCGATGGGGACGGGCCGCAGCCGTTCGTCGAGGACGACCTCGTGGAAGCCGATGGCGGGGCCACCGACGGTGACGGTGGTGTCCGGGCGCATGTCGGGGCTGACGCTGGTCTCGATGGTGGCCTCGGACGGACCGTAGCCGTTGTACATGTGGCGGCCCGGCGCCCAGCGGTCGACCAGTTCCGGCGGGCAGGCCTCCCCGGCGACGACGAGCACGCGCAGCTCGTCGAGGCCCGCGGGATCGAGCGACGCGAGGGCGGTGGGGGTGACGAACGCGTGGGTGATGCGTTCCTCGCGCAGGATGCGGGCGAGTTCCTCGCCGCCGTACACGCTGGGCGGCACGATGACGAGGGTGGCGCCGGCGCAGAACGCCTTGGTCAGCTCGAAGAGGGACGCGTCGAAGCTCGGCGACGCCAGGTGCGAGACGCGGGCCCGATGGGTGATCGAGAAGTGTTCGCGCACTTCGGCGTTGAGGTTGGTCAGGCCGCGGTGGGTGACGACGACGCCCTTCGGGCGGCCGGTCGAGCCGGAGGTGTAGATCAGGTATGCCGGATGGTCGTACCGTAGCGGGGTGCGGCGGTCGTCGTCGGTGACCGGGGCGGGCGAGACGTCGTCGAGGCGGCGGCGCAGGCCGGGGTCGTCGAGCAGCAGCCACGACACCGCGTCCGCGGGCCACACGTCGCGGTGGGCGGTGGTGGTCAGGCCGAGGGTGGCCCGGCAGTCGTCGAGCATGTAGGCGATCCGCTCGGGCGGGTAGCCGGGGTCGACGGGGACGAACGCCGCCCCGGACTTGGTCACCGCCCACACCGCCGCGACCGACTCGATTGAACGCGAAATTCCCAGGGCCACGAAGGATTCCGGTCCGACCCCGTGGCTCGTGAGGACGCGGGCGAGCCGGTTGGACCAGGCGTCGAGCTCACCGTAGGTGACGGTGCGGCCTTCGAAGGACAGGGCGACCGCCTCCGGCACGATCGCCGCCACCGACGACAGCAGTTCGGGCCACAGCTGCGGGGAGACCGCGGGCCGGCCCCGCGCCGGGGCCAGGGTGGCGAGCTCACGCGGGGTGACGATCTCCACGTCCCCCACCGTCACGGACGCATCCGCGGTGACCGCGTCGAGGATCCGCACGAACCGGTCCGCGAACGAGGCGACCGTGTCCGCGTCGAACAGGTCGGTGGCGTAGGTGAACGCCGCCCGCACGCCGGATCCGCCGCCGGGCCGCTCGGCGATCGACAGCTGCAGGTCGAACGGCGACAGGCCGGGATCGAGGTCGAGTACCCGCGCCGTCGCCCCCGGCAGCGCGATCTCGGGGCGCTCGATGTCCTGGAACTCGAGCAGCACCTGGAACAGCGGGGGGTAGGACGTCGACCGGGGCGGGTCGAGGGCCTCGACGAGCCGCTCGAACGGGACGTCGGCCTGGCCGAACGCCGCCAGGTCCGCCGAACGGACCCGCCGCAACAGCGAGTCGAACCGTTCGCGTTCGTCCACCCGGGCCCGCAGCACCACGGTGTTGACGAACATGCCGACCAGATCGTCGAGGGCGCGGTCACCGCGCCCGGCGACGGGGGTCCCGACCACGATGTCGTCGCTGGTGGACAGCCGGGCCAGCAGCACCGCCAGCGCCGCATGCACGACCATGAACAACGACGCGTCGTGCTCGCGGGCCAGCGCGAGCATGCCGCGGTGGGTGTCGGCGTCGATCTCGAACGCCACGCGGGCACCGCGCCCGGACTGCTGCACCGGGCGGGGCCGGTCCCACGGCAGCTCGAGCAGTTCCGGCGCCCCGGCCAGCGCGTCGTGCCAGAACGCGAGCTGCCGGGCGGCGGTGGAGGCGGGATCGGACTCGTCGCCCAGCACGGTGTGCTGCCACAGCGTGTAGTCGGCGTACTGCACCGGCAGCGGCGACCGGTCGGGGGTGTGACCACCGGCGCGGGCGGCGTACGCGGTCATCAGATCCCGACCCAGCGGTCCCATCGAGAACCCGTCGGCGGCGATGTGGTGCACGACCAGGACCAGCACGTGGTCGGTGTCGGCGAGGGTGAGCAGCCGGATCCGCACCGGCACCTCGGTGGCGACGTCGAACCCGGCGCCGACGATCCGGTCGATGTGCGCGGGCACCGTGTCCTCGGTCTCGACGCGGGTGACGGTGAAGTCGGGCTGCGCCACCGCGACCGGCAGCACGACCTGGATCGGGCCGTCGTCGGTGAGCGGGTAGCGGGTGCGCAGCGTCTCGTGGCGCGCGGCGACGTCGGCGGCAGCGGCCCGCAGCGCCGCGAGGTCCAGCTCCCCGGTCAGACGCAGCGCGACGGCGATGTTGTAGGCCGGGGAGGTCGTGTCGAACTGGTTGATGAACCACATGCGCTGCTGGGCCGGCGACAGCGGGATCGTGGGGGGCCGGGTCGCGGCGGCGGTCAGCGCGGGCCGCGCCGCGGCATCGCGGTCGCGGAGCCGCTCGGCCAGGGCGGCGACGGTGGGCGCGTCGAACAGATCACGCACGCCCACGTCGGTGCCGGTCGCCGCGGCGATCCGCGCGGCCAGCCGCATGGCCAGCAGCGAGTTGCCGCCCAGATCCAGGAAGCTGTCGTGCACGCCGAGACGCTCCACCCCGAGCAGGCCGGCGAAGACCTCGGCCAGGACCTGCTCGACCGGGGTGCGCGGCGCGACGTGCTCCGCCGCCCGCACGGCCGTGAGGTCCGGGGCGGGCAGTGCCTTGCGGTCGAGCTTGCCGTTGGGGTTGAGCGGGAACCGGTCGAGGACGACGACGTGGGCGGGCACCATGTAGCCGGGCAGCCGGGCCGCGGCGGCCCCGAGCAGGGCCGCGGTATCGAATGCGCGGCTCGCCGCGGTATCGGATGCACGGCTCGCCGCGGTATCGCTGTTCCGGCCGGGTTCGGGCACGACGTACGCGACGAGCACCCCGTCGGAGCCGTCGGCGGCGCCGGCGGGGTGCCGGTGCACCACGACCGCGGCCTGCGCGACGGCCGGGTCGGCGCGCAACGCCTGCTCGATCTCACCGAGCTCGATCCGCAGCCCCCGGAGCTTGACTTGGAAATCGGTGCGGCCCAGGTAGATCAGATTGCCGTCGCGGCGCCAGGACACGAGGTCGCCGGTGCGGTACATGCGGGTGCCGGACGGACCGAACGGATCGGCGACGAACCGGTCGGCGGTCAGGTCGCCGCGCCCGACATAGCCGCGGGCGAGCTGGATACCGGACAGGTACAGCTCCCCCACGGCGCCGACGGGAACCGGGTGCAGCCGCGCATCGAGGACATGGACGCGGGTGTTCCACACCGGGGCGCCGATCGGCACGACGTCGACGTCGTCGTCGGTGCAGGCCCAGAACGTGACGTCGACGGCGGCCTCGGTGGGCCCGTACAGGTTGTGCAGGTCCGCCGTGGGGAACGCGGCGTGGGCGGCGGCGACCGTGGCCGGGGGCAGCGCCTCGCCGCTGCAGAACAGCAACCGCAGCGACGTGCAGCGGGCCGGGTCGGTGGCGGCGACGAACACCGCGAGCATGGACGGCACGAAGTGCGCCACGGTGACGTGCTGCTGCTCGACGACGGCGGTGAGGTAGGCGGGATCGCGGTGCCCGTCGGGTGCGGCGACGACGAGGCGCGCCCCGGTCTGCAGCGGCCAGAAGAACTCCCACACCGACACGTCGAACGTGAACGGTGTCTTCTGCAGGACGGTGTCCTCGGCGGTGAGCGGGTAGGCGTGCTGCATCCACCGCAACCGGTTGACGATCGCGGCGTGAGCGACCGCGACACCCTTGGGCCGGCCGGTGGAGCCGGAGGTGTACAGCACGTAGGCGAGGTGGTCCCCCGTCAGCGGGGCGGCGCGCTCCTCCGGGGCGACGGGGGCGTCGGAGGCGCCGGTCCGGTCGAGGCGATCGACCTCGAGAATCGGGGCCGGGGTGGGCAGCGCCGTCCGGTCGGCGGCGGTGGTGAGCACGCACACCGGACGGGCGTTGCCCAGAACGTATTCGAGCCGGTCGGTGGGGTGGTCGGGGTCGAGCGGCAGGTAGGCGCCGCCGGCCTTGATCACCGCGTACATCCCGACGAGCAGCTCGATCGAGCGGCGCATCGCGAGCCCGACGAGGCGGTCCGGGCCGACGCCCTCGGCGATCAGCCGCCGGGCGAGCCGGTTGGTGCGGGCATCGAACTCGGCGTAGGTCAGGGCCTCGTCGCCGAAGACGACGGCGACGGCGTCGGGGGTGCGGGCGGCCTGCCGGGCGAACAGGTCGGCGAGGGTGTGCGGGCCGCGGGGGGCGTCGGTGGCGTTCCAGCGCCGCAGGATCAGCTCGCGTTCGCCCGGCTCGAGCAGGTCGAGGTCGCCGACGGGCACATGCGGGGTGGTGGTCACGGCGGTGAGCAGCCGCACGAAGCGGTCGGCGAGGGCGGTGACGGTGCCGGCGTCGAACAGGTCGGTCGCGTAGGACAGGGCGCCGGTGAGGGCGGCGGGGGCGCCGTCGTCGCCGGGGACCTCGGCCAGCATCAGGTGCAGGTCGAATTTGGTGGTGCCGGTGTCGATTTCGGAGACGTCGACGGTCAGGTCGGGCAGCCGCAAGTGGGCGGACTCGGTGTTCTGGAAGGCCAGCATCACCTGGAACAGGGGCGCGTAGGCCTCGGATCGGTGGTCGGTGACGGCGTCGACGAGGGCGTCGAACGGCAGGTCGGCGTGGGCGAGGGCGTCGACGTCGCCGTCGCGGATGCGGGTCAGGTGCTCGGCGAAGGTGTGCTGTGCGGTGACGGGGGTGCGCAGGACGACGGTGTTGACGAACATGCCGACCAGATCGTCGAGGGCGCGGTCGCCGCGACCGGAGACCGGGGTGCCGACGGTGACGTCGTCGCTGCCCGAGAGCCGGGCCAGCAGCACCGCCAGGGCCGCGTGCACCGTGATGAACGGGGTGGCGCCGTGCGTGCGGGCCAGGTCGCCGACCGCCCGGTACAGTTCGGCGCCGACCTCGAAGCGGACGGTGGCGCCGCGGAACGACTGCTGCGGCGGGCGGGGCCGGTCGGTGGGCAACGCCAGCACTTCCGGTGCGCCGGAAAGGGTTTCGCGCCAGTACCGCAGCTGGGCGGCGGCGAGCGAATCCGGGTCGGCCGGATCGCCGAGGACCTGCCGCTGCCACAGCGCGTAGTCGGCGTACTGCACCTCCAGGGGCGTCCAGTCGGGGGCGCGGCCGCCGGTGCGGGCGGCGTACGCGGTCATCAGATCCCGGGCCAGCGGCGCCATCGACGCCCCGTCCGCCGCGATGTGATGCACCACGAACACCAGCACGTGCTCCCCGTCGCCGAGCGCGAACAACCGCGCCCGCACCGGCACCTGCACCGCCACGTCGAACCCCGCCGTGACCTCGGCGGCCAGACGCTGCGGCAGCTCCTCGGCGGCGACGGTCGTCGCGGTGAGATCGAGGCGCACCTGCTCGACCGGGCGGATCCGCTGGACGGGACCGTCGGCCGTGGCCGGGAACTCGGTGCGCAGCGCCTCGTGGCGGGCGAGCACATCGGTGACGGCGGTGGCGAGCGCGTCCCGGTCGAGCCGGCCGCGCAGCCGGATCGCCATCGGGATGTTGTAGGCCGGCGAGGCGGTGTCGAGCTGGTTGACGAACCACATCCGCTGCTGGGCCGCGGAGACCGGCAGCACCCCCGGACGGGGCCCGGCGACCAGCGGCACCCGGGTGCCCGTGCCGACGTCGGCGGTGAGGGCGGCGAGGGTCCGCACCGTGGGGGCCTCGAACAGTGCCCGGACCCCCAGGTCGGTGCCGAGGGCGGCGTTGATGCGGGCGACGACACGGGTGGCGATCAGCGAGTTTCCGCCGAGGTCGAAGAAGCTGTCGTCGAGACCGACGCGGTCGACGCCGAGGAGCTCGGCGAACACCTGCGCCACCGTCCTCTCGGCGTCGGTGGACGGCGCGACGTAGGTGGTGCCGTCCGCCGCGAACACGGGCACGGGCAGGGCGCGGCGGTCGAGCTTGCCGACCGGGGTGAGTGGGATCTCGTCGAGGACGACGATCGCCGTGGGCACCATGTGCGCCGGCAGGCTCCGCGACAGGTGCGCGGTGAGGGTGGCGGGTTCGGCGGTGCGCCCGGTCGCGGGCAGCACGTAGGACACCAGCACGGTGTCGCCGGACGGGGCGGTGTGCCCGATCGTCACCGCGAACGTGACGTCCTCGTGGGCGGTCAGAACCGCGTCGATCTCGCCGAGTTCGATGCGGAAGCCGCGGACCTTGACCTGGAAGTCGGACCGGCCGAGGTATTCGAGGGCGCCGTCGCGCCGCCAGCGCACCACGTCGCCGGTGCGGTACATCCGCTCCCCCGGCGCCCCGAACGGGTCGGCGACGAACCGGCCGGCGCTGAGCCCGGGCTTGCCGCGGTAGCCGCGGGTGATACCCGGGCCGGCAATGTACAGCTCGCCGGCGACGCCGATCGGCACCGGCCGCAGCCGGGAGTCCAGGACGACCTCGTGCGTGCCGCGCACGGGGGTGCCGATCGGGATCGTGGGGGCCGGCGCGAGCGGACCGCAGATGTTGACGACGATCGTGCACTCGGTCGGGCCGTACGCGTTGAACATCCGCCGGCCCCGGGACCAGCGGGCGACGAGTTCGGGCGGGCACGCGTCGCCGGCGACGGTGACCGACTCGGCGGCGACGCCCTCCGGATCGACGGAGGCCAGCGCCGCGGGGGTGGAGAAGGCGTGGGTGATGCGCTGCTCGCGGAAGAAGCGGGCCAGTTCCTCGCCGCCGTAGATCGTCGGGGGCACCACGACGAGGGTGGCGCCGATCGCGAACGCGGTCATGTACTCGTACACCGAGGCGTCGAAGCTCGGCGACGAGAAGTGCGAGACCCGCGAGTGCGGGGTGGGGCTGTGCCGGCCGTGCAGTTCGGCGCACAGGTTCGCCAGCCCGCGGTGCGGCACCACCACGCCCTTCGGGCGGCCGGTGGACCCGGAGGTGTAGATCAGGTAGGCAGGATGGTCGAAATGCAGCGCGCCGTGACGGTCGAGGTCCGACAGCGGCCCGTCGGAGACCGAGTCCAGCGCCGCGACGAACTCCGCGTCGTCGAGCACCAGCCACGGCACGTCGGCGGGCAAGCCGTCGCGGTGGGCGGTGGTGGTCACGCCGAGGACGGCCCCGGAGTCGGCGAGCATGTACTCGATCCGCTCGGCCGGGTAGGCGGGGTCGACCGGCATGTACGCGGCGCCGGACTTGGCCACTGCCCAGATCGCGGCCACGGATTCGAGGGACCGGGCGATGCCGAGGGCAACGAACGTCTCCGGGCCGGCGCCGGCGTCGATCAGCACCCGGGCGACCCGGTTGGACCAGGCGTCGAGCTCCCCATACGTCATCGTGCGGCCCTCGAATTCCAGGGCCGTCGCGTCGGGGACGTGTGCGGCCACGGAGGCGAGGATCTCGGGCCACAGCTGTGGGGACGAGCCGGGCAGTCCGCGGACCGGGCTCAGCTCCGCGGCTTCGTCGGGGAAGACGATGTCGACGTCCCCGATCGGTGCCGTCGGGTCGGCGGTGACGGCGTCGAGGATCCGCAGCAAACGTTCGCAGAACGATCGTGCCGTATCGGCGTCGAAGAGGTCGGCGGCGTACGTACACCTCAGGCGGGTGCCCTCGGGGCCGGTCGCGGTGTGCACCGCGACTTCGGCGTGTGCGAGCCCGCCGCCTTCGGCGGGCTCGCCGCTGTCGAGCAGCACCGGCAGGGTCGGCACGTGCTGCCCGTCGAAGGTCCGGGCGAGCCGGTCCGCCGGCACGTCGGCGTGGGCGGTCGCGGCGGCGTGTATCACCGTGACCCGGCCGAGGAGCGCGGCGAACGGCTCGCTCTCGTCGAGCTGCACCCGCAGCGGCAGCGCCCCGGCGGGGCCGGGGACGCCGACGAGAGTGTCGGTGCCGGCGGTGAGCCGGCCGACGAGCACCGCGACGGCGGCGTGCAGTAGTTCGGTGGAGGTGGCGCCGTGACGCCGGGCGAGCTCGGTGACCCGGTCCCCGAGCGCGGCGGGGACCGGCACCTCGAGGTGGGCGGCGGTGGGGGCGCGCGGGCCGGTGCGGCGGCGGTCGGCAGGCAGCTCGAGGTGCTCGGGCGCCCCGGCCAGGGCGGCACGCCAGAACCGCTCGACGTCGGCATCGCGCCGCAGGCGCTCGGCGACGGCGGCGGTCGCGCGGTGGATGCGGGCGACCGGCGTGTCCGGGTCGGCCCGCAGGAACTCGGCGAGCAGTTCGACGAAGCTGCCGTGGTGTGCGCGCAGCTCGTCCGGCTCGTACTGGTTGGGGTTGCCGCGGAAGTCGAGGAACGTCCGCGCGGGGGTGCCGCTCTGGTAGATGTTGACCAGCAGGTCGTCGACCGGACCCGAGGTCATGATGTGGAACTCGCCGCGGACCGGGCCTAGGGTGATCTCCTGCCGGAAGAGCATCACGTTGATCATCGGTCCGCCGTAGCTGTGGGCCCGGCCGGCGGTGCCGGTCTCGCGGCGGAGGTCCTCGAGGCTGAACCGCTGGTGGCGCAGCGCACCGGTCAGTTCCAGCTGGGCCCGCTGCACCAGGTCGGCGCGGGTGTCGTCGTCCTCGAGACGGATGTGCAGCGGTGCGGTGTTGACGAGCATGCCGCCGGAGCGTTTCGCCGCCGCGGTGGTGCGCGCGAACACCGGCAGATTGAGCATCACGTCGGCGCGGCCGGTCAGCCGGGAGAGATAGCACGCGGCCGCCGCGACCACCGTCGCGGCGGCCGAGGATCCGCTCGTGGCATCGGCGTCGGTCAACCGGGCGACCAGGTCGTCGGGCAGGGTGACACTCTCGAGGGTGCTGCGCGCGGCGGTCGGCACCGCCCGCCGCGCCAGGGTCGATCCGTCCTCGAGTCCGGCGACCCGCCCGATCCAGTAGTCCCGGTCGCTCGCGTACCGGTTCGAACCGCGGTAGTCGAGATCCGACTGGTAGAGGTCGCGCAGGTCGGCGGCGGTGGGTGGCTCGGGGACGCGGTCCTCGTGGGCCGCCGAGTACAGCGCGGCGATTCGGTTGACCATCGTCATGGCACCGAAGCCGTCGAGGGCGACGTGGTGGATCCGGCTGTACCACAGGTGCCGTCGCTCACCGATCCGCAGGATCGTCATGTTCACCAGCGAGTCGTCGGCCAGATCGACCGGGGTGGCGTAGTCGGTGTTCATCCACTGCTGCGCCGTGGCCATCGGATCGGGCGCATCGGAGAAGTCCAGCAGCGGGATGTCGCTGAGGTCGAGGTCGGGATCGACGTACTGGTACGGCTCACCGTCGACCTCGACGACCCGCAGGTACGGCGACTGGAACTCGCGAGCGGCCTCGTGCGCGGCCTCGCGCAGCAGATCCAGATCGAGGTCCCCGGGCAGGTCGACGTACTGGGCGATGCAGACGGGCACCTCGGGTGCCAGCTGTTGTGCGAACCAGATCGAGCGCTGGGCAGAGGACAACGGGAAGGCCCCGGGCGGAATGTGCAGCCGCTCTTGCAACGAACTCCCCTTCACGAAAGTGATTCCAGTGATGTCCTGGCACCCCCCGGCACCGTGCAGGAAAACCCCTCGGTCGGATCGACGTGGCTGTAGCTCTTTCCCCTTCGATCGTCCGCGCCCTCGAATATGTGACAGGAGCGCTCCCTCAAGCTAGACCACCGCGACGACGTCTCGGCCCGAAACCGGACCGAAAAATCGACCCCTCGGGCCGCATCGATCCCGAGTCGAGACCGGAGGGGGGACCTGTCGCGGCGCTCGCGGCGAATCGACGAGGATTTGTTACCGTTCGATCGCGATCCGGTCACCGGATGCGCTCGAATCACAGTTTCGGTAACCGCTTTTCGAACCGGACCCCGGAAACGCCCCGCGGCGGCCCCCGCCCCCCTATTGTCGAGCCGACCACGCCGTCGCCCGTGCCCGCCCCATCCTCGAGGAGCTCTGGATGCAGCAGCGTCGATGGACCGTTCGTTCGCTCACCGCCGCGGCAGCCGCGGCTGTCGCCGTGGCCGCGCCCGCCCACGCCGTCGCGGAGCCGGCACCCCCGGGATTGCCGCCGGATGCGCTGCGGGCGGCGGCCGCCGCGGATTCCCCCGAGGCGCTGCGGGCGGTGGAGTCCCTGCTCGACGCGGCCCGCACCCCGGCGTTGTTCGAGCCGCCGCCGCGCAACACGCCGCAGCCGTTCATGCAGCCCGCCCCCACGTTCGGGCTCGGCTGCGGCGGCGGCTTCACCCCGTACGCGATGACCACCGGCTGGGCCCAGCCCGGCCCCAACGCGGTGCCGCCCGTGCAGATCGGGCAGTTGAAGATCTTCGTCTCCCCCACGATCCCCACCCTGCCGGCGCGGGCCGACCTGAAGTTCGTGTGGCTGAACATGGAGAACTTCCGCGGCGGCGTGGCCACCCTCGACGACACCGTCGGCGGGGTGCCGCAGTTGTCGAAGACCCTCGACACCGGCACCGGGCCGGTGCTGTCGGCACTGTTCGGTTCCGTGCAGTACGTCGACGGCACCTTCTGCCAGGTGGTGTACACGATGGGGGCGTTCTTCGCCTGAGGCCGCCGCCGGCTCGGCGGAGCCCGGTTCAGCGGAGCCGCTCGGCGGCGCGAGCCAGGCGCACCAGGTCGGCGCACAGCGGCGCCAGCTCCTCCGGACCTGCGCCCTCGCCCACCGCGGTCGCGACGTCCTCGGCCGCGCACCGCACCTCGAAGGCGCGGTCGGCGACCGCGCTCGCCTCGTCGGCGGTCAGGACCACCGCGTCCTCCGGCAGGCCCGCCTCCCGGGCGAGGGTGCGGTGCTCGTAGGCCCGCTGGCGGCACGAGCGGCGGCAATAGCGGCGGCGGCGCCCGAGCGGGGCGTCGGCGACCGGCCGGCCGCACCAGAGGCAGTTCTCCGGTTTACGGGTACGTCCGGTCATGGCCGCAAACCTTACCGGCCCGCGGCGCCGGAGCGGCCGGGGCAGCCCGGTAGAATGACCCGCGCCCACGGCCCCGGGGCGGTCGGGAACCGATTCGACCGCGCGGGCGTTGACAAGAGTGGTCGGCATCCGCCGATGTCGACCGCACTGTGGACGCTCGCTTCCCTCGGAGGCGAGCGCACCGGGCGGAGCACACAAGAGAGGACACCACCATGGCAGATCGTGTACTGCGAGGCAGCCGGCTCGGGGCGGTGAGCTACGAGACCGACCGTGACCACGATCTGGCGCCGCGGCGGATCGCCCGCTACCGCTGTGACAACGGCGAGGAGTTCGACGTTCCGTTCGCCGACGACGCGGAGATCCCCGGCACCTGGATCTGCAAGAACGGCCTGGAAGGCTCCCTGGTCGAGGGCGCGGCACCGGAGACCAAGAAGGTCAAGCCGCCGCGCACCCACTGGGACATGCTGCTCGAGCGCCGCTCCATCGACGAGCTCGACGAACTGCTCAAGGAGCGCCTCGAACTGCTCAAGACCAAGCGGCGCGGCGCCTGACCCGCCCCCACCGGCACCTCACGATGCCGCCCCCGGGATCCGTCCCGGGGGCGGCATCGCGTATCACGGGCCCCAGGGGTCGGCCGTGTTGCGCGCACGGCACAAAAAGATCAAACGCCGACAGCGCCTTCGCGCGCGTGTCATCATGATCGAACACCGGCCGGATTCTCGGACCGGCGACCTCGGACGACGCGAAACGGAATGACCCACTGGGGTTTCGGGACGTGGTACAGGGGGCGAGAAGCAATGGACAACAGCAACGACCGCAGGGCCGGCGGCACCGCCGAATCCACGCCGGACCGCCTGCTCGACGGGCTGCGCACCGAACTCGACCGCGTCGATGCCCGGCTCCTCGAC
Source organism: Rhodococcus sp. M8 (assembly GCF_015654185.1). Classification (NCBI taxonomy): domain Bacteria; kingdom Bacillati; phylum Actinomycetota; class Actinomycetes; order Mycobacteriales; family Nocardiaceae; genus Rhodococcus; species Rhodococcus sp. M8. The sequence goes on along the minus strand of NZ_CP064065.1, from coordinate 784,070 downwards.
GACGTCCGGGACCGGCTGCGGATCTGCGCCCGCATCGCGCACCTGAAACAGCGGCACGCCATCCCGATGCTGCAGCCGGGGCGGATGCAGGTCGTGCACGACCGCGCGGAGACCTACGCGCACCGCAACGCCATGTCGCCCGAGTTCCTGCACTCGTTGTACGCGCTGCTCATCGCGGAGGCGTGCCGGGTCGAGGACCTCATCATCGACGGCACCGGCTCGGCGTCGGCCGAGCTGCGCGAGACCCGGACCTGAGGCCGGTCATGGCCGCGCCGCCGCCCGCCGGTTCGATCCGCACCCTGCTGATCGACAACTACGACTCGTTCACCTACAACCTCTACAGCCTGCTTGCGGAGGTCAACGGTGTTGCGCCCACGGTCGTCAGCAACGACACCCCGTGGGAGTGCCTGGACCTGGACCGGTTCGACAACGTCGTCGTCTCCCCCGGGCCGGGGCGGCCCGACCGGGCCCGCGACTTCGGGATCAGCTCCCACGCCCTGCTCGACTCCGGTCTGCCGGTGCTCGGGGTGTGCCTGGGCCACCAGGGCCTGTGCAACCTGTTCGGCAGCGACGTGGTGCGCGCCCCGCAACCGGTGCACGGACGGCTCTCGCGGATCCGGCACACCGGCACCGGGTTGTTCGCCGGCATTCCCTCGCCGTTCGCGGCGGTGAGATACCACTCGCTGGTCGTCGACCGGGTGCCCGACGAGCTCGAGGCCGTCGCCTGGACCGAGGACGGGCTGCTCATGGGGGTCGCCCACCGGACCCGTCCGCTGTGGGGGGTGCAGTTCCACCCCGAATCGATCTGCACCGAGTACGGCCGCGAACTGCTGGCGAACTTCCGCGACGCGACCCCGGCCCGGCCCCACCCACCGGAGCCGGCCCTACCGCCCGCGCCGACGGCCCCGCCCCCGGCGCTGGTGCTCGAGAGCCGCCGGATCGCACACAACCCGGACCCGCAGCGGGTGTTCGAAGCGTTGTTCGCCGAGGGCCCACACAGCTTCTGGCTGGACGGCAGTGCCGCCACCGAGCCGAACTCGCGGTTCTCCATCCTCGGGGACGGATCGGGACCACGCGCCGAGTTCGTCACCTACAGCGTCGCCGAGACCCTGGTGCGCGAACAGCGGGCCGGGGAACCGGTCGCCGAGTTCCACACCACCTTCTTCGACCACGTCGACCGTCGCCTCGCCGAGCGCACGGTCTCCCGGCGGGACGACCTGCCGTTCGCGTTCGCTCTCGGGTACGTGGGCTACCTGGGGTACGAGCTCAAGGCCGACACCGGCGGCCAGCTGGTGCACACGTCCCCCATCGCGGACGCGGCGATGGTGTTCGCCGACCGCGCGGTCGTGCTCGACCACGAGGCGCGCTGCTGCTATCTGCTGGCGCTGAGCGAGCGGACCGGTGAGCCGGCCACGACCGCGTGGTTCGACGAGACCGCCGCGGTGCTCGAGTCCCTGCCGGAGTCCGCCACGGCGCCGGCCACGGCGCCGCTGGTGCGGGCGGAGCAGGATCCGCAGGTGCGGTTGCGGCACGAGCCGCAGCGGTACCTCGAGCTGATCGCCCAGTCGATCGCCGAGATCCGCAGCGGCGAGACGTACGAGGTGTGCCTGACCAATGCGGCGACCGTGGAGCGCAGCGTGGATCCGCTGCGTACCTACGAGACGCTGCGGGAACTCAGCCCGACCCCGTACAGCGCCCTGCTGCGGTTCCCGGAGGTGTCGGTGCTCAGCGCCTCGCCGGAGAGGTTCCTGCGGATCGGCCCGGACCGGGTGGTCGAGTCGAAGCCGATCAAGGGAACCCGGCCGCGCGGCACCACCGAGGACGCGGACCGGGCGTTGCGGCAGAGCCTGCTCGACAGCGAGAAGGACCGGTCGGAGAACCTGATGATCGTCGACCTGGTGCGCAACGACCTCTCGCGGGTGTGCGTACCCGGCTCGGTGCACGTGCCGAAGCTGTTCGACGTCGAGACGTACGCGGCCGTGCACCAACTGGTCTCCACGGTCCGGGGCACGTTGCGCCCGGATGCGACCGCGGTGGACTGCGTGCGGGCCGCGTTCCCGGGCGGGTCGATGACCGGGGCTCCGAAGCTGCGCACCATGGAGATCATCGACAAGCTCGAGGACGGCCCCCGCGGCGTGTATTCGGGGGCGCTGGGATATCTGTCCCCGACGGGGGCGGCGGATCTGTCGATCGTCATCCGCACCATGGTCGCCACCGAGCACGAGGTGGGGTTCGGAATCGGCGGCGCCATCGTCGCGTTGTCGGATCCGGCGGACGAGCTCGAGGAGACGATGGTCAAGGCGGTGGCGATGCGCCGCACCCTGTCGGTGAACGAGCCGCCCGAGGACGGCCCCCGCGCGTGAACGCCGCGGCCGGTCCCGTGGTCGTCGCCGGCGGTGCCGGCGCGGTCGGCCGGATGCTGGTCGAGGCGTTCCGTCGCGACGGCACCGCCGTGGTGGTGATCGACCCGGCCGCCGGCGACGACCCGGCCGCGCTGCGCGGCGATGTCACCGCCCCCACGGCGGCGATGCGGGACGCGGTCCGGGTCGCTCCGGCAGTGGTGCTGGCCCTGCCCGAGACCACCGCACTCGCCGCCGCCGCCCCGCTCGGTGCGCTGCTGTCGCCGGCCGCGGTGCTCGTCGAGACGCTGTCGGTGAAGTCGGCGTGGGCGCGGGCCGTGCGCGAGCCGGGGTGGTCCGCGCAGTGCGTGGGGCTGAACCCGATGTTCGCGCCGGCGCTGGGCATGGCCGGCCGGCCGGTGGCGGTGGTCGAGCACCGGCCCGGCCCGGCGGTCGAGTCGCTGGTCGGGGCGCTGGGCCGGTGGGGTGCGCAGGTGGTGCGGCTGACGGCGGACGAGCACGACCGGGTCGCGGCGGCCACCCAGGCCGCCACCCACGCGGCCGTCCTGGCGTTCGGGCTGGCGCTGGGCCGGCTCGACGTGTCCCCGTCGGTGGCGGGGGCGACCGCACCGCCGCCGCACGTGCTGCTGCGGGCGCTGCTCGCGCGGATCACCGCCGGCGCGCCCGAGGTGTATCTCGACGTGCAGGCCGGCAATCCGCACGCGGCCGCCGCCCGGGCGGCGCTGCGCGCCTCCCTCGACGAACTCGACGCAGTGGTCGGCGCCGGTTCGGTGGCCGGGTTCGCGGACCTGCTGGCCCGGGCCGGAACGCCGCTGGGCGCGGACGCCGACCGGTATCGGGAGCTGTGTGCGGGACTGTTCGCGGAGCTGACGCACGAGGAAACGGAGAGCCGCCATGGCCGAGCCTGATCTGTCCGGGGCGCGGGGCCCGCTGCTCGCGCCCGCGCTGCCCGACCACGATCCGCACGACGTCGTCGAGAGCGCCGTCGTGCGGGGCCTGGCGCGGTCATGGGGGCGGCGCGCCACGGTCAAGAAGCGCGAACCCGATCTCGACGAGCTGTTCGATCCGACCCGGCTGGACTTCCCGGACGAACTCGTGCCGTTCCACACCCACCCCGCGTACCGTGCCCTGGACGAGGAGCGCCGGGCCCGGCTGCGGGGCTGGGGGTGGATCGCGTACAACAAGAACGTCATGGACATCGAGCAGTACGTGGTCAACCCCGGCTTCGCGCTGATCACGACGGACTTCTTCGAGGTCGGACCCTCGGACACCGTCACCGCGGGGGTGCTGCAGGCGATGGTCGACGAGCAGTACCACACCCTGATGCATCTCAACGCGAGCGCGGTGATCCGCCGGCGTCGCGGCTGGCGGATGCCCGAGTCGGCGCTGCCGCCGTGCCGGACCGTGCGCGAGCACCGCGCCGCCGTCGACGCGGCGCCGGATCCGCGGGCGCAGGCCCTGATCCGGCTGGCGTTCACCACCGTCGCGGAGACCTCCATCAGCGCGTTTCTCGGGTTGATGACCGAGGACGAGGATCTGCAGCCGGTCAACCGCACGACGGTGGCCCTGCACCGGCGCGACGAGCTCAGCCACGCCTCCCTCGCGGCCGAGCTGCTGAAGATGGTGTTCACCGATCTCGGGCCCGGCGACCGGGCGCAGCTGGTCGAGGCCCTGGCGGCGGGCATCGAGGCCTTCACCGGCAGCGATCTGGGAACCTGGGCGGCGATCGTGGAGGCGGAGCGCGTTCCGGGCGGGCGGGAGATGCTCGCGGACACCGCGGCGGCGCCGCATCCGCGGCGGGTGGTGCAGGACTGCAGCGCGATCCGCCGGTTGTGCGCCGACCTGGGTGTCGCCGACGATCTGTCCGTCACCTGGTAGAACGACCGAAACCGAACGAACGATTCGAACGTTCGCAAAGATGACCCATTCGTGACCTCCGAACGTTTGTTTCGAACGTTCGGAGGTGTTCGCCCTGGTAACCTGCGGTCGTGAGCGATGCAGCCTCGTCGGGCGGCACACCGATCGGGGAGACCCCGGCGTCGGGCGGCCGCCGCAAGCAGTACGCCAACAGCGCCGAACGTGCGCGCGCCTGGCGCGAGCGTCAACGCCGGACCTCCGCCCCCGCCGGTGCCGCCCCCTCCCCGGATCCGGCGCCGCCCCCGGCGGTACCGGATCCGGGGCCGCCCCCGGCGGTACCGGATCCGGGGCCACCGGAGGCCGCGGCGGCCCGGATCGGCGCCGTGCCGGCAGCCCCCCGGGCGGCGGGGACGGGGGCGGTGGACTTCGAGGCGGCACGGCTGCGCACCGAACGCGACGAGGCGCTGCGGGCCGCGGCCGAGGCCTGGCAGCGCGTCGCCGAACTCGAGGCGGATCTGGCGATGGTGCGCGCCGAACTGGCCGACGAGCGGGCCACCCAGCTGCGCGAGGCGCGCGCGCACATCGCCGAGCTGCAGGTGCAGGTCGCCGAGCTGCGGCGCGAACGCGATCGTCGCACCGCGGACCCGGCCTGACGAACGTTCGACGGTCCTGCTCGGTGCCGAACGATCGATTGCCCTAGTACCTCTTCTTCGAACGTTCGGCGCCGCCGGGTCCGGGACTTCCGGCCCTGTCGGGACCTCGTCGAGAGGAGTCGAATGGAGTCGGAACGACCTCCCCATCGATCCGACTCCCAGAGAGGAGCAGACATGTCCACTGTGCCAGCGCGCCGTCCCCGTTCGGTGTTCCCGGACCTGTCCGAGTTCTTCGACGCCTTCCCCTTCACCGGCCTGCGTCCCGCCCTCGGCGGCAACCTCATCCGCGTCGAGGACCGCGTCGAGAACGGCCGGTACGTCCTGCGGGCCGAACTGCCCGGGCTCGACCCCGAGAAGGACATCAACGTCTCGATCAACGCCGGGCAGCTCGAGATCACGGCCGAACGCACCGAGGAGAAGTCCGAGGGTGGACGCTCGGAGTTCCACTACGGCTCGTTCCGCCGTTCGGTGACCCTGCCCCCGGGTGCGAAGGACGACGACGTCGAGGCGTCCTACACCAAGGGCATCCTGACCGTGTCGATCGGTCTCGCCGAGCAGCAGGAGGCCGGGAAGAAGATCGAGGTCAAGAACGTCGAATGAGCCCCGGCACCCGGGAGGGGTGCACGCCCGTCGGCGTCCACCCCTCCCCCCGGCCGCTGCTCAGCGGCGCAGCAGACCGCGCAGCTTCGTCCACCGGTTGCGCACACCCCACACGGTGACCTTGATCAGGGCCTCCTGCACGATGCTGCCGCTCATCTTCGACTCGCCGATGATCCGCTCGGTGAAGGTGATCGGCACCTCGGCGACGGTGAACCCGGCCTGCACGGCCCGCCAGGCGAGGTCGACCTGGAAACAGTAGCCGTGCGAGGCGACCGCGGCGAGATCGAGCTTCTCGAGCACCTCGCGGCGGTAGGCGCGGTAGCCGCCGGTGATGTCGTGGATCCTCACCCCCAGCGCGAGCCGCGAGTAGATGTTGCCGCCGCGGGAGAGCACCTCCCGGTGCCACGGCCAGTTCACGACCGTGCCGCCGGGCACGTACCGTGAGCCCAGCACCAGGTCGGCGCCCGCGTCGATCCGCTCGAGCAGCAGGTGCAGTTGCTCGGGGGCGTGGCTGCCGTCGGCGTCCATCTCCACCAGCACGGTGTAGCCGCGCTCGAGTCCCCAACGGAACCCGGCGATGTACGCGGCGCCGAGACCGTTCTTCTCCGTGCGGTGCATCACGTGGATGCGGCCCTCGCTCGCGGTGGCGAGACGATCGGCCACGTCCCCGGTGCCGTCCGGGCTGCCGTCGTCGACGATCAGCACGTGCGTGTGCGGCAGCGCGGCGTGCAACCGGCCGACGATCAGGCCGATGTTGTCGCGTTCGTTGTACGTCGGAATGATCACCAGGGTCCGGGCGCTCGGCGCACTGTCGTTCCCGGCCGGCGTCGCCGCTGCCATCGAAGGTCCTTCCTGTCGAACCGGCCGTGGACCGGTCATCTCGCGGTGCCGGCTGCGGCCGGCACGGTGGTGCCCCGCCCGCGCGAGCGCACCAGCGCCACGCCGACGGCGGCGACGGCACCGACGCAGAGCACGAGCTCCGGAATCGGTCCGAGCCGAGTAGCCAGCGTAGCCGTCGTGCGCAGCGGCACCTGCGCCACCAGCACCTCGGGCACGAACAGGGCGCTGCGCTCGGTGACCGTACCGTCCGCCGCGACCATCGCGCTGACCCCGCTCGTGGCGGCCACCACCACGGCACGGCCGTGCTCGACGGCCCGCACCCGGGACATCGCCAGCTGCTGGTAGGTCATCTCCGTGTCGCCGAAGGTGGCGTTGTTGGTGGGCACGGCCAGCAGCTGCGCGCCGGCGCGCACCGAGTCCCGCAGCGCCCGGTCGAACGCCACCTCGTAGCAGGTGGCCACGCCGATCGGGATGCCGGCGGCGTGGACGGTGCCGTCGCCGTCGCCGGGTACGAAGTGCCCGGCCCGATCGGCGTAGTCGGAGAACAACCGGAAGAACGAGCGGTACGGCAGGTACTCGCCGAACGGCTGGATGATGCGTTTGTCGTGCCGCTCCCCCGGCCCGCCGGCCGCGTCCCACACGATCACCGAGTTGGTGGTGGTGCCGTCCCCGTTGACCAGCACGGCGCCCACCAGGATCGGGGCGCCGACCGCGGCCGCCGCGGCGCCGATGTCGGCGGCCGCGTCGCGGTTGCGCAGCGGGTCGATGTCGGAGGCGTTCTCCGGCCAGATCACCACGTCCGGGCGCGGCGCGGTGCCGGCCCGGACCCGGTCTGCCAGCTCCAGGGTGCGGGCCACGTGGTTGTTCAGCACGGCCTTGCGCTGGGCGTTGAAGTCCAGTCCCAGCCGCGGCACGCTGCCCTGGATCGCGGCGACGGTGACGATGCGTTCGCCCGACTCGGGGGCGGGCAGCGCCGGCCAGGTCGCCAGCGCGAGCAGCGGCGCGGCGACGGTCACCGCGGCGGCCCGCAGCAGCGGTGACCGCTCCCGGTGCCCGCGGGCGTAGCGCAGGCCGACGCGGCCGCACGCCCACAGGCCGGTGCCGGTCAGCGCCACGGCGAACGACACCAGCGGCGCCCCGCCGACCGCGGCGAGACCGACCAGCGGCCCGTCCGGCTGCCCGAACGCGAGCCGGCCCCAGGGGAAGCCGCCGAAGGGCACGCTCGCCCTCAGGTATTCGGTCAGGCTCCAGCCGGCCGCGATCCACACCGGGGCACCGGGCAGGGCACGCACTTGCACCGCGATCACCCCGAACAGGCCGACGAACACGGATTCGGCGGCCGCGAGCGCCAGCCACGGCAGCGGGCCGACGTACTCGCCGATCCACGGCAGCAGCGGCACGAAGAACCCCAGGCCGGCGAGGTAGCCGTAGCCGAAGCCGGCACGGCGGCGCCGCGTCGGCGCCGCCAGGATCGTGGTGAGCAGCGCGATGCCCAGCGGCGCGAGGAACCACAGCGGACGCGGCGGGAAACTCGTGAACAACAGCAACCCCGCCGCGACGGCGGCGACGCTGCGGGCCACCACCGGCCGGGCGGCGGCGCGCGGCCCGATCACCGTGCGTACACGACGCGGCCGCGGTGCACGCTGCGCAGCAGCACCGGGTCGGGCGTGCCCGGCTCGAGGTCCGGCAGCGGCGCCACCCGCGACCGCGGGTCGGTCGACCAGCGCTGCACGCTGTCCTTCGGGGCGCTGACCACGAGCTCGTCCGCCTCCCAGATCGCGTACGACGCGGGCGCGCCGGGGTCGAGGGTGCCGGCGACTCCGTCGCGCACCCCGCCGGCGCGCCACGCCCCGCGGGTCGCGGCGGCGAACGCGGCGCGGGGGGAGATTCCGCTGCCCGGGGTGCGGTGGTGCACGGCGGCGCGCAGCATCGGCCACGGCCGGGCCGCGGTGACCGGTGCATCGGAGCCGAAGGCGAGCGACATGCCGGTCGCGGCGAGCGGTGCGAACGGGTTGAGCCCGGCGGCGCGGTCGGCGCCGAGGCGGGTGGCGTACAGCCCGTCCGGCCCGCCCCACAGCGCGTCGAAGGCCGGTTGCATGCTGGCGATCACACCCCAGCCGCCGAGCCGGGCGGTCTGCTCGGCGGTGACCATCTCGAGGTGTTCGAGCCGGTGCCCGCGGGCCGCGACGGCCGGGCCGCCGAGCTCGGCGACGACGGCCGCGAACGCCTGCACCGCGGCGTCGACGGCGGCGTCGCCGATGACGTGGAAGCCGGCCTGGATGCCGGCTTCGGTGCAGGCCCGCAGGTGCGCGGCCATCTGCTCGACGGTGAGGTAGGCGGTGCCGCAGCAGTCGGGGCGGTCGGTGTAGGGCGCGGCGAGCCACGCGGTGTGCGACCCGAGGGCGCCGTCGACGAACAGGTCGCCGCCGAGGGCGTGGCCGCCGGTCGCGGCGAGGAGCGCGCGGGCCTGGTTGGCGGTGGTGACGGCCTCGCCCCAGTAGCCGCGGACCTGCACGGCGTGGTCGGTGGCGAGCAGTTCGGCGAAGTCGTCGCGGCCGGCGATGTCCGGGCCGCCGCACTCGTGGACGGCGACGATGCCGTGTGCCGCGTAGTCGTCGAGGGCGGCGGCGCGGGCGCGGGCCCGCTGGGCGGGGGTGAGCAGGGCGCGGGCGGCGGCGCGGACGGTGTGGTGCGCGGCCGCGGTGAGCGGACGCTGCGGGTGGTAGCCGTCGAGTCCGACGAGGTCGGTGGCGGCGCGCAGCGCGGTGGAGGCGGCCGCGGAGTGGGCGTCGACGCGGGTGAGGTAGACGGCGCGGCCCGGGGCGGCGGCGTCGAGGTCGTCGGTCGTCGGTGCGGTGGGGTCGGGCCAGCGGGTCTCGTCCCATCCGTGGCCCCAGACGACGGCGTCGGCGTGCCGGGCGGCGTGGTCGCGCAGCCGGTGCAGCGCGTCCTCGCGGGAGGGGGTGCCGGACAGGTCGAGGCCGGTCAGGGCCAGGCCGTGCGCGGTGACGTGGACGTGGGTGTCGACGAACGCGGGTGCGACGAACGCGCCGTCGAGGTCGACGGTCTCGGCGTCCGGGTGCAGGGCGCGGCCGGGCCGGTCCTCCCCCACCCACACGACCTGCCCGTCGGTGACGGCCATCGAGGTGGCGTCGGGGGCGCTGGCGCTGTAGATGCGGCCGCCGACGAGAAGCTGGGTGCGGGGGGCTGGGGAACTCACGGCTACCCAGTGTGCCCCGTCAGGGCAGGTGCGGGCGCTGCGGGGGGTCGACGATCTCCCCCTCGAGCACGGTGCCCGCGCCGGGTGTCGCGGCGCCGAGGCGCGGGGTGCCGACGACGGTGTGCTCGACGACCTCGCCGTCGACGACCACGAGCCGTTCGCCGCGGAATCCGCCGCCGCGGGCGGCGGCCGCGGCCACCTTGCGGGCGGCGACGGCCCGGACGGCGGGCCGCAGCAGGGCCCGGGTCGGGGGCAGCAGCAGCAGAATTCCGGCGGCGCTGGTGACCGGGCCGGGCACGAGGACGAGGGCGGCACCGACACCGATCAGGGCGCCGTCCGTGAGGGCACGGTCGGCGGCGCCGGCGAATCCGGCACGGTCGGCGGCGCCGGCGAATCCGGCACGGTCGGCGGCGGTGCTGCGGACGCGGCCCAGGTTCTGCAGGGCACGCCGGCCCTGCGCGCCGAGGACGAGGTAGCCGAGGACGCTCACCCCGAGGAACAGCAGGATCGTCGCGCCGATGCCCAGGGTGGAGCCGAGCCAGGCCAGCACCCCGATCTCGACGACGACGTAGGCCAGGAACAGCAGCGCGATCATGGGGTGATCCTCCCAGGCGCCGGGGGCGGCACGAATGCGGATGCGACGGTCACACCCGGTCAACGAACGGCGCGGCGGTTTTGCTCCCGGCCGCTGTGATCGAATGGCCGCGTGGGTGCGGGCGACTGGGCGGTTCTGATGGTGGCGGCGACCGCCGCGGGGTGGGTCGACGCCGTCGTCGGTGGGGGTGGGCTGATCCTGTTGCCGGCACTGTTCGTCGTCGCCCCGCAACTGACGCCGGCGGCCGCGCTGGCGACGAACAAGCTCACCGCCATCTGCGGCACCGGCGCGGCGGTGGTGACGTTCGCCCGTCGGATCCGGCTGCAGTGGCCGGTCCTGGCTCCGGCGGCGGCGCTGGCCGCAGTCGCGGCCGCGGCGGGTGCGGCGACGGTCTCGCGGATCGACAGGGACCTGTTCATTCCGATCGTGATGGTGGTGCTGGTGGCGGTCGCGGTGTTCGTGACGCTGCGACCGCAGGTCGGCACGACGCTGGCGCACGAACGCCCGACGCTGCGGCGCACGGTGCTGGTGGTGCTGCTGGCGGCCGCGGTGATCGGTTTCTACGACGGGTTGCTCGGCCCCGGCACCGGCACGTTCCTGATCATCGCGTTCGCGACGCTGCTCGGCACCGAGTTCGTGCGCTCGGCGGCGATGGCGAAGGTGATCAATCTCGGGTCGAACCTCGGGGCGTTGGTGTACTTCGCGGCGACCGGGCACGTGTGGTGGTCCCTGGGGCTGGCGCTGGCGGTGTGCAACATCGCGGGCGCGGTGGCCGGGTCGCGGACGGCGCTGCGGCGCGGCGCGGGGTTCGTGCGGGTGGTGCTGCTGACCGTGGTGCTGGTGATGGTGGTGCGGCTGGGATGGCAGCAGTTCGGTTGAGCCGGCGCACGGGCCGCTACGGTGTTGCGGGTGAGCACCGTCGACGCCGACTTCCTCGCCCTGCCGCTGCGGGCGCTCGCGGACGCCGCGCTGTCCGTCGCCCGCGCTGCGGGCGCCTCCCACGCGGACCTGCGGGTGCATCGCGTGCACAGCCAGTCGTTGAGCCTGCGGGACGGCGCCGTGCAGGCGGCCGTCGACAGTGTCGACACGGGGCTGGCCGTGCGGGTGGTGGTCGACGGCACGTGGGGGTTCGCCTCGCACGCCGAGCTGAGTCCCGCCGTCGCGGCGGCGACCGCGGGGCAGGCGATCGAGGTGGCCCGGGCGTTGCGGGCGCTGAACCGGGAACGGGTCGAGCTCGCCGACGAACCGGTCTACCCGGACGCGGTGTGGGTGTCACCGTACGAGGTCGATCCGTTCACGGTGCCCACCGCGCAGAAGGTGGCGCGGCTGACGTACTTCTCGCGGCGGCTGCTCGACACCGACGGGGTCGATCACGTGACGGCGAGCTGTCTGCAGATCAAGGAGCAGACGTTCTACGCGGACCTGGCCGGCTCGACGATCACCCAGCAGCGGGTGCGGGTGGCACCGCAGCTCGAGGCCACCGCCGTCGACCGGCGCACCGGCGAGTTCGAGACGATGCGCACCCTCGCCCCGCCGGTGGGGCGGGGTTGGGAGTATCTGGCCGGCGACGCGCACTGGAACTGGAACGAGGAGCTGGAGCGGATCCCCGGCTGGCTGGCGGAGAAGGCGGCGGCCCCCAGCGTGCAGGCCGGGCCGACGGACCTGGTGATCGACCCCACCAACCTGTGGCTGACCCTCCACGAATCGGTCGGGCACGCAACGGAATACGATCGGGCCATCGGGTACGAGGCGGCCTATGCGGGCACCTCGTTCGCCACCCCGGACGGGCTCGGCACGCTGCGCTACGGCACCGACGTCATGCACGTGACGGCGGACCGCACCGTCGCGCACGGGCTCGCCAGCGTCGGCTGGGACGACGACGGGGTCGCCGCCCAGTCCTGGGACCTGGTGCGGGACGGGATCCTGGTGGGCTATCAACTCGACCGGGTGTTCGCGCCGCGGCTGGGCCTGGGACGCTCGAACGGCTGCTCGTACGCCGACTCGGCACATCACGTACCGCTCCAGCGGATGGCGAACGTGTCGCTGCAGCCGGACCCGTCGGCCGACACGACCACCGCCGACCTCATCGCCCGGGTCGACGACGGAATCTACGTCGTCGGTGACAAGTCCTGGTCGATCGACATGCAGCGCTACAACTTCCAGTTCACCGGTCAGCGGTTCTACCGGATCCGCGGCGGCGAACTCGCCGGGCAGGTGCGCGACGTGGCGTACCAGGCCACCACGACGGACTTCTGGGGGTCGCTCGAGGCGGTCGGCGGGCCGTCGACCTGGCAGCTCGGCGGCGCCGTGAACTGCGGCAAGGCCCAGCCCGGTCAGGTCGCCCCGGTCAGCCACGGCTGCCCGTCGGCGCTGCTGCGGTCGGTGAACGTGCTCAACACACGCGCGGAGGGCGGGCGATGATCGAGGCGCAGGAACTGCTCGAGCGGGCGCTGCGCTGCTCGACCGCCGACGAGACCATCGTGCTGGTCACCGACACCGGCGAGGCGTCGCTGCGGTGGGCCGGAAATTCGATGACCACCAACGGGATCTCGCGCTCGCGCAGCTGGACGGTGATCGCGGTGCAGCGCGGCGACACCCCCCGCGTCGGGGTGGTGACGTCGAGCAGCGTCGACCCGGCCGACATCGCCCCGACCGTGCGGGCGGCGGGGGCGGCGGCCGTGGCGGCGTCCCCGGCCGAGGACGCGATGCCGCTCGTCGGCGGCGACGGCGTGCCCGGCGACTGGGCCGACGCCGCGGCCGGGACGGACATCTCGGTGTTCGGGCGGCTCGTCGACGATCTCGCCGCGGGGTTCGACGGCGCCGATCAGCTCTACGGCTTCGCCCACCACCGGGTGTCGACGACCTGGCTGGGCACCTCCAGCGGGGTGCGGCGCCGGTTCACCGAGCCGGAAGGATCGGTGGAGATCAACGGCAAGCGGGGCGGGCTGAACGGGGCCAGCGCGTGGGCCGGGGCCGGCACCCGCGACTTCACCGACGTCGACACACCGTCCCTGCTCGCGGAGCTGTCGCGGCGGCTGGACTGGGCGCGCCGCACGGTCGACCTCCCGGCCGGGCGCTACGAGACGCTGCTGCCGCCGTCGGCGGTGGCGGACCTGATGATCTACCTGATGTGGTCGATGGAGGGCCGCGGCGCCGAGGAGGGGCACACCGCGCTGTCGCGGCCCGGCGGCACCCGCGTCGGCGAACGGCTCACCGCGCTGCCGTTGACCCTGTTCTCCGATCCGGCCGCCCCCGGCCTGGAGTACGCGCCGTTCGTCGCGGCCACCGCCTCGTCGAACTCGGTGTCGGTGTTCGACAACGGGATGGACGCCGGGCGGGTCGACTGGGTGCGCTACGGCGCGGTGCACGCGCTGGCGTACCCGCGGGCCGCGGCCGCCGAGTTCGGGGCGCCGGTGGCGGCGCCCGGGGAGAACCTGGTGCTGACCGGCGGCGGCGCGGCCGACGTGGACGAGATGGTGGCCCGCACCGAGCGGGGACTGTTGCTGACAACGCTGTGGTACATCCGGGAGGTCGACCCGGCGACGTTGCTGCTGACCGGTCTGACCCGCGACGGCGTGTACCTGGTCGAGGACGGTGCGGTGACGGCGGAGGTGAACAACTTCCGGTTCAACGAGAGCCCGCTGGATCTGCTGCGGCGCACCACCGAGGCGGGCCGCACGGAGCGGACCCTGCCGCGGGAATGGAAGGACTGGTTCACCCGCACCGCGATGCCGCCGCTGCGGGTCCCCGACTTCCACATGTCGTCGGTCAGCCGCGCTCGCTGAGCCCGGCGCTCAGGGCAGGGGGCGGTGGAACCGGGCCGGGCTGCCGACCTACGGGCTCGACGTAGTGTCCCCCGAAAATCGGGCGGATTTGGGCGAGAAGGCTCGTTCGATGTGGTCACCGCCGGATCCGACAAGTTCTTCGATGGAGTGGCTGTGTCACGGCCCTATCGGTTGGTGCGCAGCCAGACTGCGGTGTCCGGTGGCAGAGAACGGGCATCGGTCAGGGCGGCGGAGGCGAGCAGGACGGTTGCGTCCGGGTCGATCGCAACCGGTTGACGGGACAGGTTCACGACGCACCGAAACGTCGGTCCGCGGTCGAAGACGAGGGCATCGGTGGCCGACGGCTGCCAGCCGAAAGAGTCATCGCGCAGGGCGGGCAGTGTGCGTCGGAGTCGTAGTGCGGTGCGGTAGAGGGTGAGCATCGAATCGGGGTCGTCGGATTCGGCGGCGACGGTCTTCGACTTCCAGTTGTCGGGTTGGGGTAGCCACGGCTGGACGTGGTCGGCGGCGAACCCGAAGGGTGGGTGGTCACCGCTCCAGGGCAGCGGGACCCGGCATCCGTCGCGGCCGCGGATGGTGTGCCCGGACCGTTCCCAGGTCGGGTCCTGCAGCAGTTCCGCAGGGAGGTCGGTGACTTCCTCGAGGCCGAGTTCTTCGCCCTGGTAGAGGTAGGCACCGCCGGGCAGGGCGAGCATGAGCAGGGCCGCCGCGCGGGCGCGGCGGGTGCCGAGGGTGAGATCGGAGTCGGTGGCGGCGGTCAGGGTCATCGGCAGTGTGCTGGTTTCGGCGCGCCCGAATCGGGTGAGGTGGCGGGTCTCGTCGTGGCTCGAGAGCACCCAGGTGGTCGGCGCACCGACCTCGCGGAGCGCCTCGCGGCTGCGGTCGATGGCCTCGCGCAGTGCTGCCGGGTCCCAGCCGGCTCTGGGGAAGTCGAAGTTGAAGGCGGTGTGCAACTCGCCGGGACGCACGTAGCGGGCCAGACGTTCGGGGCTGCGGACGATCGCCTCGGCGACGAACATGCGGTCGGGGCCGTATTCGTCGGCGATGGTGCGAAACTCGCGCAGGATGTCGTGAAGTTCGTCGACATCCCAGTGCGGATTGTCGACCCACGTGCTGGATTCGAACCGGGCTCCCGGTGCGTGGCCGGCATCCGGCAGTCCGGGAACCTTGGCCATCGCCGACACGGCGTCGATGCGTATGCCGTCGACGCCGCGGTCGAACCAGAAGCGCAGAACGTCAGCAAATTCGGTGCGGACCTCGGGGTTGGTCCAGTCGAGGTCGGGTTGTTCGGGTGCGAACAAGTGCAGATACCACTGGCCGGCTTGTCCGTCCTCTCGGGTGGTGCGGGTCCAGGCCGGTCCGCCGAATGCGCTGATCCAGTCGTTCGGCGGGAGTTCGCCCGTGTCGCCGCGGCCGGCGCGGAAGAAGTACCTGGCGCGCTCCCGCGAACCGGGGGCGCTGCGCAACGCCTCCCGAAACCAGGGGTGGGTGTCGGAGGTGTGGTTGGCGGGCAGGTCGATGATGATGCGGAGTCCGGCAGCGTGGGCGGCGGCCAGCAGGGTGTCCGCGTCGTCGAGAGTGCCGAAGAGCGGGTCGATGTCGCGGAAGTCGGCGACGTCGTAGCCGCCGTCCGCCATCGGTGACGGATACCAGGGGGTGATCCAGATTGCGTCGACGCCGAGGTCGACGAGGTACGGCAGGCGCTCGGCGAGCCCTGCGAGGTCGCCGATGCCGTCGCCGGTGCCGTCGGCGAAGCTGCGCAGATACACCTGGTAGATGACAGCGTCGTGCCACCACTGTCGTGATGTGGGCATGGTTTCCCCTGCGGGTGGTGTGGGCGTGGTGGTGGTGTGGGCGGGCACGGTCAGCCCTTGACGGCGCCGGCGATCATCGCCTTGACGAAGTGGCGCTGGAACAGCAGGAACACCACGATGGTCGGGGCCATGATCAGCAGGGATCCGGCGTTGAGAAGGACGACGTCGGTCGAGTATTGGCCGACGAAGTTCTGCAGTGCGCCCGCCATGGTCCGCCTACCGGGGTCGTCGATGAGGACGATGGCCTGCAGGAAGGTGTTCCAGGTCCACAGGAACAGCAGCAGACACAGCGAGGCCAGCGCCGGGACCGCGAGCGGGATCTGGATGTGACGGAAGGCCTGCCAGGGGCCCGCCCCGTCCAGGGCCGCAGCCTCGGTGAGCTCTTTCGGCATGGACAGGAAATGGGCTCGCATCCAGAAGACGGCGAAGGGCGTGAACGTGCCGATGAGAACCAGGATGAGTCCGAGGCGGGTGTTGAGCAGGTTCATCTCGCGCAGCTGGTAGTAGAGCGGCACGATCGTCGCCTCCTTCGGGAGAGTCAACCCCAGCAGCAGGAGCAGGAAGACGACGGTGCCTCCGGGCACGTGCAGCTGCCCGAGCCCGTAACCGGCCATCGCAGCGAACAGCGCTGCGACGGGGACGACGCCGGCGACGAGGATGATGCTCGAGACCATCAGCGGTGTCACCTCCGCGACGCGCCAGGCGTCGAGGAAGTTGTGCCAGTGCGGGTTCGACGGCCACGACAGCCCGAGCGGGACGGTGCCCTGCGGTTGCAGTGCCGCCGACAGCATGCTGAGCAACGGCAGGATCGAGAAGATCATGGTGCCGAGCAGCAGGACGAGTCCGGGAATCCGTTGGCGAGCGGAGGTTTTCATGATCATTTCTCTCTGAAGAAGCGCTGGATCGGCAGGATGACCATCAGGATCAGGCCGGTGAGGACGACAGCGAGGGCGCTGGCGAGACCGACTCGGGATTCGGTGAAGCCGAGTTGATAGATCAGGACGCCGGGCACGGTGGTCGCGTAGCCGGGTCCGCCCTGGGTGGACATGAACACGATGTCGAAGCTGGCGAGGGCGGCGATGATGGTGACGGTGACGCAGACCCCGATCTCGGCCCGCAGGGCTGGAACGGTGACGTATCGGAAGGTGCTGAGGAAGCTGGCGCCGTCGAGCCGGGCGGCCTCGTAGATCGAGATGTCGATCTTCCCGATGCCGGCCATCAGCAGGATGGTGCAGAATCCGAGGCCGAGCCAGGTGCCGATGACGCCGACGGCGGGCAGGGCCCAGTCGAAGTCGCCGAGCCAGGAGCGGGTGAGCCCGCCCAGGCCGACGGCCGAGAGCAGTTGGTTCACGGTGCCGTTGGTCGAGAACATCCACACCCACGCGACCGCCGCGGCCGCGCCGGGAATGATCTGCGGTAGGAACAGCAGGGTGCGGGTGAGGGTTCCGAGGCCGCGTATGCGGATCTCCTGGAGCAGGGCAGCGACGAGAAGGCCGCCGATCACCGGGAGGACGGTGAAGAACAGGATGAGGAAGAACGCGTGCCCGATCGAGGACAGCAGCTGCGGGTCGGTGAGCACGCGGCGGTAGTTGCCGAGCCCCACCCAGCTGCCGACGGAGATGCCGTCCCAGTTGTAGAGGGAGTACCAGAGGGTGCTCAGCAGCGGCCGGAGGACGAAGACGGTGTACACCGCCGCGGCGGGCAGGACGAACAGCCATCCGGTCAGGGCCCGTTTGGCGCGGTGGCCCCGCCCCGGCCGGGTTGCGACGCGATGCGGGAACGCCCGGGTGGGGGATGTCTGGGGGGCGTGTGCGGTGGAGGTCATCTCAGGAGGTCCTGCTCGTATGCGGATTGGACGGCGGCCATCATCTCGCCGGGCGTGGTTCGGCCGGCGACGAGCATCTGGACCTGCGGTAGCCAGGTGCCGGACATGCCGTTGGTGGCGTTCTGGACGAATTGGACCTGGCCGTCGGCGGCGACCAGTATGTCGAAGGCCGCCTGGATCTGGGCGCCCAGCGATCCGGGTGCGGTGGCCGGGACCGGGCCGGTACCGGACGGGGCGAAGCCGGCGTCGACCACGACCTGCCGGCCCGCGTCGGAGCGGAGGAAGTCCAGGAAGGCTGCGGCGGCGTTCTTGTCGTCCGACCCCGAGGGTATTGCGAAGTTCGACACCGGGTCGGACATGGCGAGCACGGGTGACCCGGCGGGCGCGGGTGGAAGGGTGAAGCCGACGTTCTCGCCCATCTTGGCCTGTAGGGTCGCGGCATCCCAGTTCCCGGAGACATAGAACAGGGCCTCGCCCGCAGCGAACCGTCCGGCGGCGGCGGTGGCGTCGGTGCCGTTGGTGTCCGCGGGGAAGTAGCCCTTCGCTGCCCAGCCGGCCACCACCGCGGCCGCGTCGACCGCGGCGGGGGTATCGAGGGTGGCGCCGGGCGCGTTGAAGACCCAGCCGTTGACCGCGTCCGGGCCGAGGGCGGTGTTCAGCATCATCTGGACCAGGAAGGTGACCTGCGCGCTCTTGTTGCCGACCATGATCGGGATCAGTCCGGCAGTTTTCGCCGACGCCAGGGCCTGCTCGAATTCCGCAACGGTGGTGGGCGGCTCGACCATCCCGATCCGGTTCGCAAGCTCCTTGTTGTAGTAGAGCCCGGTCACCGTGAACCCGCTGGCCATCGTGTACTGCGGGCCGGTGCCGCGGATTCCGTTCGCATCGACCCGGTACATGGCACTCTGCCCCGGCGGAAGCGTGTTCCAGCCGTAGGCGTCGGCCCACGGATCGAGGGCCGTGAGCTGGTGGTTGGCTACCGCGGCGGGCAGCGCGATGATCCGCGCGATGTCCGGCGGATTCTCCGACGCGAGCACTCGGGGGGCGTTGACGGCCTGCACCTCGTCCGGGTCGTAGCGCGGGGTGATGGTCACGTTCGGATGGCGCTCGGTGAACGCCGCGATCAGGGCCTCGTCGATCTTCTTCAACCCCGCACCGTCGTACAGGGTCAACTCGATCGGGTCGGTGCCGAGATCGATGTTCACCGGCACCGGGTCGGTCGGGACGGTCGCGGTGTTACCGCTGCCCGGCGGCGCGCACGCCACCACCGTCTGCAGGACCGCGGCGCCTGCGAGGGCGGCGAATCTGCGTGCCCGCCGGGCCGGGGTCGAGTGGTGTGAGTCCATAACTCCTCCGCGTTGAGATGCGCATCACATTTCGGAAGCGCTTCCGAAGCGTATGTCGGAAGCGCTTCCGAAATCAAGGTCGATCGGTCTACCATCGGGCTTGTGTCCAATCGACCTGCAGCGTTGAGCCTCAGCGACGTCGCCCGGGAAGCCGGGGTCTCACTGACGACGGCTTCACGCGCCCTCAACGACTCGTACGGTGTGTCCGCGGCGACGAAGGCGAAGGTCCTCGCCACCGCCCGCCGTCTCGACTACGTCGTCTCCCCGGATGCGGTCCGCCTCGCCGGCGGCCCGACACGACGGGTGGCGCTGGCCGTCCCCCACATCGAGCGCTGGTTCTTCGGCGAGATGGTGAGCGGCATCGAGACGGTGCTCTCCGCGGCCCACTTCGACCTGTTGCTGTACCAGGTCGGCGGCCCCGACGACCGCCACGACTTCTTCACCCGGCTGCCCGCCCGCCGGAAGGTCGACGCCGTCGTGGTGGTCGCATTCCCGGTCGACCAGCACGAGCAGGAACGGCTCGCCCTGATGGGCGTCAGCATCATCGCCGCCGGCGGGCAGAACGCCGACTACCCCTACGTCTGCATCGACGACTATCGTGCCGGCCGCCTGGCCGTCGACCACCTCCTGGAACTGGGCCACCGGCGCATCGCCATGATCGCCGCCCACGACCCGGACCAGCCGGGCTGGCCGGCCCGCCCGGGCCGCTCGGCGGCGTACGTCGACGCCCTGACCGAGGCCGGGATCGCGGTCGATCACGCTCTCATCCGCGACGTCGATTGGGGCGGCCTCAACGCCGCATCGGCGATGGCCGACATTCTCGACGCGGCCCCGGAGCGCGCCCCGACGGCTGTGTTCGCGCACAGCGACGAACTCGCCCTCGGCGCGATCAGAACCCTGCGCCGCCGGGGCCTGCGGATACCCGACGACGTCTCCGTGGTCGGGATCGACGATCACCCCCTCGCCGCACTCACCGACCTGACCACGGTGCACCAATCCGTCCGCGAGCAGGGCGAGATCGCCGCCCGCCTGGTCCTCGAAACGCTGAATCCCAGCCCCACCGCGGACGGCGGCGTACCCACCGCCGTCACGGCCCCGGTGACACTCACCGTCCGCGCCAGCACCGGACCGGCGCCGGACCGAAGGCGGCCGACAGCGGCGACCGCAGACGACTCTCCGCGCTGAGAGCACGACGGTCGCGCCCCGATTGCCGAACACCCCAGGAGACCTGATGCGCCTCGCCCTTCCCGACCACTGGGTCTGGGACAGTTGGATGACCGACGACGGCACCGACTACCACCTGTTCTTCCTCCGCGCCTCGCGCGCCCTGCAGGACCGCGAACGCCGCCACTACCGTGCGGCCATCGGACACGCGACCTCGCGGGACGGCGAGCAATGGACCCTGACCGCCGACGCAGTGGCGGCCTCCGACGCCCCGGCGTTCGACGACCTCGCGACCTGGACCGGCTCCGTCGTCCGCGACACCGGCGGACGCTGGAGCATGTTCTACACCGGCGTGAGCCGGGCCGAGAACGGCCTCGTACAACGCATCGGCCGCGCAACCTCCTCGGACCTGGTCACCTGGACCAAGGACCCCGACCTCGTCCTCGAGGCCGACGGCCGCTGGTACGAACGCCTCGGCGAGGGCACCTGGCCGGACGAAGCCTGGCGCGACCCCTACGTCTTCGAACACGCCGGTCGGTGGCACATGCTGATCACCGCCCGCGCCAACTCCGGCGATCCCGAGGGCCGCGCCGTCGTCGGCCACGCCACCAGCAAGGACCTGAGCCACTGGCACATCCACCCCCCACTCTCGACGCCCGCCGGATTCGGCGAGATGGAAGTCCTGCAGGCACACACCGTCAACGGGAAACCGGTCCTGGTGTTCTCCTGCGCGCCCAAGAACACCAGCGTTCACGCCGGGCACCGAGCGGGGACCTGGATCGCCGAAGGACAGTCCCCGCTCGGGCCGTGGAAGATCACCGAGGCGGCGAACATCGACACCGCCGACCTGTACGCGGTGCAGATGCGGCGGACACGGGACGGCAACTGGACGACGTGGGGCTTCGACAACGGCGACGGACCGCAATTCGGCACCATCTCCTCCTCGAGTTACGTGCCGTTCACCGGTACCGACAGTTCGACCACGACGCCCTGACAGCACCGATACCCACACCACTCACCTCACTCGGATCGTCCGGCACGTTCCTGCCGGTGGAGGGACTCTCTTTTCTCATGGCAACCATCACGTACGACCACGCGACCCGACTGTTCCCCGGTTCGGACTGCCCCGCGGTGGACCAACTCGACCTGCACATCGAGGACGGCGAATTCCTCGTCCTGGTCGGCCCGTCCGGCTGCGGTAAGTCGACGTCGCTGCGCATGCTCGCCGGCCTCGAGGACGTCGACGGCGGCCGCATCACCATCGGCGGCCGCGACGTCACGCACGCCGAACCCAAGGAACGCGACATCGCGATGGTGTTCCAGAACTACGCCCTCTACCCGCACATGAGCGTCGCGGAGAACATGGGCTTCGCGCTCAAACTCGCCGGTACCGACAAGTCCGAGATCCGCCGCCGCGTCGCCGAGGCCGCCGACATGCTCGACCTCGGCGCGTATCTGGACCGCAAGCCGAAGGCGTTGTCGGGGGGCCAGCGGCAGCGAGTTGCCATGGGCCGCGCCATCGTCCGCCAGCCTCAGGTGTTCCTCATGGACGAGCCGCTGTCGAATCTCGACGCGAAGCTGCGGGTGCAGACCCGGACGCAGATCGCCCAGTTGCAGCGCCACCTGGGCACGACCACCGTCTACGTCACGCACGACCAGGTCGAGGCGATGACGATGGGCGACCGGGTCGCCGTCCTCCAGGGCGGGGTGCTGCAGCAGTGCGCGTCACCGCGCGAGCTCTACCACCGGCCCGCGAACGTCTTCGTCGCCGGATTCATGGGTTCACCGTCGATGAACCTGTTCACCGTGCCCGTCACCGACGGCGGAATCCGCTTCGGCGGGCAGGTGATTCCGGTGCCGCGGGACACCCTGGCGGCCGCCGGCCGGGAGGTTGTCTTCGGGATCCGGCCTGAGCACGTCGAGATCGCCGACTCCGGCGGACTGAAACTCGAGGTCGACGTGGTCGAAGAACTCGGCTCGGAAGCGTTCATCTTCGGACGCACTCAGGTGGGCGGACGGCACGAGCCAATGGTGGCCAGGGTCCACTGGCGAAATCCACCGGAGAAAGGCCAGGTCGTGCACGTCCGCATCGACCCGTCGCACGCCCACGTCTTCGCCACCACCCCCGGCGGCGCCCGGCTACCGCACTAGCAGCACAGCTGTCGAAGGCTTCGTGCCTCGCACCCCGGACCGCCGGCATCGGATGTGCGCCGACGCGCTCTCAGCTGTGCGGCATCGCAGCGCTCCCGTCACCCGCCGTGCCCGGGGGCCGGGGTGCCCGTCTCCGGAGCGGTGGCGCCCGCGTCGACGGCGCAGGCGATGCCGACGGTGCCGGCGCGGCCGCGGCGCAGCACGCTGCCCTTGACCGTGAGCCACCCGAGGATCCCGTATCTGCGCGCGATCACGGCCCGCGCCCGCTCGGTGCCGGCGGCATCGAGCACGGTGGCGGTGCCGGGGACCGCGTCGCTGCGCGGGTTCCCGCGCACGTCGCACACCGCGAGGGTGATCCGCGGATCGCGGCGCAGCCGCTTGACCTTGTAGGAGTCGGTGACGGTCCACACCAGCAGCCGGTCGGCGTCGGCGGCCGCCCACACCGCGGTCGGCACCGGGGTGCCGTCCTTGCGGAACGTGGTCAGCAGCACGTACTTCGCGGCGGCGAGGTCGGCGAAGGTCGGGGTCATGGGGCACACCCTACGGAAAACCGCGCCGTCGGCGCGCCGACCGGCGCCGTCTAGCCTGGAGGGCATGCCGCATGACCATGATCCCGCCGTGGCCGACCTGGTCGAGGTGCCCCTCCCGGGGGGCCGGCTGACCGCGGCGCAGCTGCAGGTCCTCGCCGAACTCGCCCACGAGCACGCCGGGGGCACCCTCGTCCTCACCGCCGGCGGCCTCGGGATGCGCGGGGACCGCACCGAGCTCACCGCACGGCTGACCGGTCACGGCTTCGACCTGCCCGGCGAGCACCGGCACCGCCTGCTCGTCTCGCCGCTGTCCGGTCGCATCGGCGGGCACGTGGACGTGTGGGAGACGCTGGCCGGGGTGCAGGACCGCCTCGACGGGACCGTACCGGACCGCGAGATCGTCGTCGGGATCGACGACGGCACCGGCGACATCGCGGCCCTGGCCCCCGAGGTGGGGGCGTTGGCGTTGCCCGACGGGCGGTGGGCGCTGCTGCTCGACGGCACCGACTCGGGGGTGCGCCTGCCCCCCGGCGACGTCGTCGAGGCGCTGGTCGCGGCGGCGCAGCGGCCCCGCCGCGCCGGCGTCGCCGCGACCCTCGCGGCCCTGGGCCTGGAGCCGTCGGAGCCGGCGGCGCCGCACCCGCCGGCCCCGGCCCGGCCCGTGGGATGGCTCGACCAGCCCGACGGGGCGGTCACCCTCGGCGGCGGTCTGCCCGGGGCGGTGTTGCCGGCGCGGATGGCGGAGTTCCTCGCGGCCGTGGACCGCCCCCTGGTGGTGACGCCGTGGCCGGTGCTGTTGCTGTGCGACCTCGACGAGTGGGCCGCCGAACAGGTGGTGCGGGTGCTCGCCCCGATGGGGCTGATCTTCGACGCCGACTCCCCCGCCCTGCGCTGATCCGCGCCGCGGCCGCCGCATTCCGGGGTCGCCGCATTCCGGGGTCGCCGCATTCCGGGGTCGCCGCATTCCGGGGTCGCCGCATTCCGGGGTCGCGCGGTCCGGGCGCGGCCTACCGTGAGGTCATGACCATCGGTGCCGGTTCCGAGTCCGACGTGTTCGATGTCATCGTCCTCGGCGGCGGGCCCGCCGGGGAGAATGCCGCCGACTATGCGATCGCCGGCAGCGACCGCACCGCGGTGCTGGTCGAACACGAACTGGTCGGCGGCGAATGCTCCTACTGGGCGTGCATGCCGAGCAAGGCGCTGCTGCGACCGGGGCAGGTGCTCGGCGCGGCCCGGCACATGCCCGGCGTCGCCGCCAAGGTCGCCGCGCACGGCGTCGACGTCGCCGACGTCCTCGCCCGCCGCGACGCGTTCACCAGCGGCCGCGACGACGCCGCGCAGGTCGAGTGGGCCCGCGGCGCCGGGATCGACGTCGTGCGCGGGCACGGCCGGCTGAGCGGGCCGTGCGAGGTCACCGTGGACGGCCCGCAGCCGCGCCGGCTGCGGGCACGGCACGCGGTGGTGGTGGCCACCGGCACCACCGCCGTCGTCCCCGACCTGCCCGGGCTGCGCGCCGCCCGGCCGTGGACGTCGCGGGACGCGACGAACCTGCAGCAGGTGCCGCGGCGCGCCGCGATCGTCGGCGGCGGCGTCGTCGCCTGCGAGGTCGCCACGTGGCTGCGCGAGCTGGGCACCGAGGACCTGACGATGCTGGTGCGCGGGGAGCGGCTGCTCGCCCGCACCGAACCGTTCGCCGGCGACGCGGTCGCCGCGGCGCTGCGCGAGCACGGCGTGCGGCTGCGGTTCGGCACCACGGTGGCGGAGGTGTCCCGCCCGGACGTCGCGGACACCGGCGTGGGGCGCCTCCACGGCGGCCCGGTGCGGCTGCGTCTCGACGACGGCGGCGACCTCGAGGTCGACGAGCTGATCGTCGCGACCGGACGCCGGCCCGCCACCGCCGACCTCGGTCTCGACGCGGTCGGGGTGGCCGGGGACGGCCCGCTGCGCACCGACGACCACATGACCGTCGCCGGGACGGACGGACGCTGGCTCTACGCCGTCGGCGACGTCACCGGCCGGACGGCGCTGACGCACATGGGCAAGTACCAGGGCCGGGTGTGCGGCGACGTGATCGCCGCCCGCGCCGAGGGCCGCGACCTCGACGCGCCGCGCTACCGGGCGAACGCCGACCACGGGCAGGTGCCGCAGGTGGTGTTCACCGTCCCGGAGGTCGCGTCGGTGGGCCGCACCGCCGCCGGCGCCCGCGCCGACGGCCTCGACGTCGAGGTGCTCGAGGTCGACATCGCCGTGGCCGGATCCGCTTTGGCCCGGGACGATTTCACCGGCCGCGCCGCCCTCGTCGTCGACCGCGCGACCGACACCGCGGTGGGGGCGACGTTCGTGGGCACCGACGTGGCCGAGCTGCTGCATGCGGCCACCGTCGCGGTGGTCGGGGCGGTGCCGCTCGAGACGCTGTGGCATGCGGTACCGGCATATCCGACGGTCGGCGAGGTGTGGTTGCGGCTGCTCGAGTCGCGCCGCCGCTGACCGCGCCGGTCAGCGCGGCAGCCGCCGCCAGATCGGGCGCGGCAGCAGCCGCATCCCGAAGAACACCGGCCGCAGCACCGCCGGCACCCACACCTCGCCGCGGCCGCGGTGCAACGCCCGCACCGCCGCATCGGCGCATCGGTCCGGGGTGCTCGACAGCGGCGCGGGGCTCATACCCTCGGTCATCCGGCCGATCACGAACCCGGGCCGCACCAGCAGCAGGGACACGCCGCTGCCGTGCAGCGCGTCGGCCAGGCCGGCGGCGAATCCGTCGAGGCCGGCCTTCGCGGAGCCGTACACGTAGTTCGCCCGGCGCACCCGCACCCCCGCCACCGACGAGAACACCACGATCCGGCCCGAACCCTGGGCGCGCAGCTGCGCCGCGAGGTGCGTGAGCAGCGCCACGTGGGCGACGTAGTCGGTGTGCACGATCGCGACGGCGTGGGCGGCGTCGTGTTCGGCGCGGCGCTGGTCGCCGAGGATGCCGAACGCGAGGACCGCGACGTCGATCGGGCCGTACAGGGCCCGGATGTCGGCGAGAACCTGCTCGTGGGTGTCGAGCCGGTCGGCGTCGAACTCGACGGTGTGCACGGCGGCGGCCCCGGCGTCGAGCACGGCGCGGCGCTGCGGCTCGAGGTCCCCGGCGCGGCGCGCGGCCAGGACCACGGTGCGGCCGCGGGCCAGCCGCACGGCCACCGCCGCCCCGATCTCGCTGCGGCCCCCGAAGACGACGATCGAACCCTGCTCGTTGCTCACCGCACCAGTGTGCCCGGGCGGCGCCGGGGCCGTCCGGGGCGGGTCCGGCGGTGCCGGGTTCGGCTACCGTCGCAGGCATGGCCCGAACCCCCGCCGCGCTCGGCGACGCCGCGCTGCAGTTCCTCACCGAATACCATCTCGGCACCCTGACGACGCTGCGCACGGACGGCAGCCCGCACGTGGTGGCCGTCGGCTTCACCTGGGACCCGGACGCCGCGGTGGTGCGGGTGATCACCAACGCGACGTCGCAGAAGGCGCTCAACGCCGAGCGCGGCGGGTACGGCGCTGTCAGCCAAGTCGAGCGCGGCCGCTGGCTCACCCTCGAGGGTCCGGCCCGGGTGCGCACGGACCCGGAGGCCGTCGCCGAGGGGGTGCGCCGCTACACCGCGCGGTACCGGCCGCCGCGGCCCAACCCGACCCGCGTGGTGGTGGAGATCACCGTCGAACGGGTGATGGGTTCGGTGCTGGACCGGTAGGGCCGGTCATCCCGGCAGCTCGGTCAGGCCGTGCGGCCGGTGGTTGAGCGGCTCGCAGCCGTCCTCGGTGACCACCACGATGTCCTCGATGCGCGCACCCCATGCGCCGCGGAAGTAGATGCCCGGTTCGATGCTGAACGCCATCCCGGGCCGCAGCACATCGGTGTTGCCGTCGACGATGTACGGCTCCTCGTGCACGGACAGCCCGATGCCGTGCCCGGTGCGGTGCACGAACACCTCGGCGAGGCCGTGCGCGGCGAGCACGTCGCGGGCGGCGGCGTCGACCGAGGCAGCGCTGACCCCGGGCCGGACCGCGTCGACGGCCGCCTGCTGCGCGGCCTCGAGCAGCGCCACCTTCGCCGCGACGTCCGCGGCGGGCGCGCCGAGGCTGTAGGTGCGGGTGGAGTCGGAGTAGTAGCCGGGCTCGACCGGGCCGCCGATGTCGACGACCACGACGTCGCCGGGTTCGAGGACCCGGTCGGAGACCTCGTGGTGGGGGTCGGCGCCGTGCGGGCCGGAGCCGACGATGACGAACGCGGCCTCGGTGTGGCCCTCGGCGACGATCGCGGCGGTGATGTCGGCCGCGACCTGCGCCTCGGTGCGCCCGGGCCGCAGCCACCGTCCCATCTGCGCGTGCACCCGGTCGATGGCGGCGCCGGCGCGGCGCAGCGCCTCGACCTCCGCGTCGTCCTTGATCATGCGCAGCTGCCGCACCACCTCCGTCGCCAGCACGGGCGGCACCGCGAACCGGGTCGCGAGCGGCACCAGGTGCAGGGCGGGCATGGCGTCGGCGACCGCGGTGCGCGGGCGCTCCGGCAGCAGCGCCGCCACCTGCGCGTACGGGTCCTGCCCGTCGACCCAGTCGTGCACCGGCAGGTTCAGGTCCGCGGCGGCGGAGTCGGTGAGGGCGGCCAGCTCGAGCCGCGGCACGACGACGGAGGCGGGGGCGCCGTCGGTGGGCACCACCAGGCAGGTGAGCCGTTCGAACGATTCCGCCCGCGAACCGAGGAGGTAGCGCAGGTCCGGGCCGGGGGTGACGAGCAGCGCGTCGAGGCCGGCGTCGCGGCCGAGGGCGGCGGCCCGGGCGAGGCGGTCGGCGTATGCGGAGGCGGGGAAGCGGCGCGCGGGGGAATTCATGCGGACAGCGTAGTGGCGTTTGGCAGGATGATCGTCGTGACTGCGACGCCGGCGTCCGCCGCCCCCGTGCCCCCCACCGGCCCGTTGATGCTGCTCGACGGGGCGAGCCTGTGGTTCCGCGCGTTCCACGCGCTGCCCGAGTCGCTCACCGCCCCGGACGGCCGCCCGGTCAACGCGGTGCGCGGGTTCACCGACATGGTGGCGTCGCTGATCACCAAGCATCGGCCGGCGCGGCTGGTGGTGTGCCTGGATCTGGACTGGCGGCCGGCGTTCCGGGTGGCGGCGGTGCCGAGTTACAAAGCGCACCGGGTGGCCGCCGGTTCGGACGGCACCGTCGAGGAGGTGCCGGCGGCGTTGCCGTCGCAGGTGCCGATGATCACCGACGTGCTGGCCGCCGCCGGCCTCGCCACCGCCGGCGCGGCCGGGTTCGAGGCCGACGACGTGATCGGTACTCTCGCCGCCGGTGAGTCCCGGGATCCGGTGCTGGTGGTCAGCGGGGACCGGGACCTGCTGCAGGTGGTGCGCGACGGCTCGGTGCCGGTGCGGGTGCTGTACGTCGGGCGGGGCCTGGCCAAGGCCGAGCTGTTCGGGCCGCCCGAGGTGGCGGCGCGGTACGGGCTGCCACCCGAGCGGGCCGGCGCGGCCTACGCCGAGCTGGCGGCGCTGCGCGGGGACCCGTCGGACGGGTTGCCGGGGGTGAAGGGCGTCGGGGAGAAGACCGCGTCGACCCTGCTGCTGCAGTACGGGTCGCTGACGGCGCTGCGCGCGGCAGCGGTGGACCCGGAGTCGGGGCTGGCGAAGGGGGTGCGCGGCAAGCTGATCGACGCCGGCGCGTATCTCGACGCGGCGGTGCCGGTGGTGCGGGTCGCCACCGACGCCCCCGTCCGGGTGTCGCGGCCGGACACGGTGCCGTCCACCCCGGTCGATCCGCAGGCGCTGGAGCGGCTGGCGCAGGAGCTGGGGATCGGGCGGTCCGTCGCCCGGTTGACCGCGGCGTTGGCCGCGGGGTGAGGGCGACGGACCGGCGCGCTCAGTTGGGGCGGCTGACCTCGTAGGTGCCCTCGTCGTCGGTGAAGGTCACCGTCACCGACCGGAACTGGCCGTCCACCGTGAGGGTGCACTCGAAGCTGTTGCCCGCCTTGACTTCTTCACCGTCCGGGCACTGCACGTCGGAGACGTCGGTGGCGCCGTAGGACTCGGTGAGGACCTTCTCGACACCGGCCTGCGCGGCCTCGGGGTCGAGGGTGTCGTTGCCGCCGAGGAGCAGCACGGCGCCGATGATCGCGCCGATCACCACGAGCCCGGCGACGGCCAGGCCGACGATCAGCCCGGTCTTCGACTTCTGCTGCGGCGCACCGGCATTCCATTGGCTCGCACCGGTCGACCCCCACTGCTGACCCTGGCCGGGTTGCTGCCCCCACTGGGGCTGACCCTGCTGGGGTTGTCCCCACTGCTGGCCCTGGCCGGGCTGCTGCCCCCACTGGGGCTGGCCCTGTTGCGGCTGGCCGGGGGTCTGCTGACCCGGCTGGCCCCACTGCTGGCCCTGGCCGGGTTGCTGCCCCCACTGGGGCTGACCCTGCTGGGGCTGTCCCCACTGCTGGCCCTGGCCGGGCTGCTGGCCCCACTGCTGGCCGGGGGTTTGGCCCTGGCCGGGTTGCTGCCCCCACTGCGGCTGACCCTGCTGCGGCTGGCCGGGGGTCTGCTGACCCGGTGGGCCCCACTGCTGGCCGGCGGGCTGCCCCTGCTGCGGCGTGCCGAACGCCTGCGTCGGGGCCGGCCCCTGCTCGGCTCCGGAGGACGGCGGGGGCGACGGCGCCCACTGCTTGGTCGAATCGTCGGAATCCTGCGGGTCGTGCGGACCGCTCATTGTCGCCTCCACCTGCCTTCGCTGTGTCCAATTACCGTAGCCGTAGCGCCCCACCCACCACGAGAAAGCCGTGTGGCAGCGCGCGTATCAAACCACACGCGGTGTCGTCACGCCGCATCGACCGCGACGACACCGCGCCGGATCGCGCCGATCGCCCGGGCGGCGGTCTTCGCGATCTGAGGGTCGACCGCGCCGGTGCGGATCTGGTCGAGCAGATCGATCACCTGCCGGCACCAGCGCACGAAGTCGCCCGCCGAAAGGTCGCGTCCGGCGGCCCCGGCGGCGATCAGGGCCTCCGTCAACGACTGGGTGCTCACCCACGTGTAGATGGCATCGACGAACCCGGGATCCGGTTCGCGGGTGGGGGGCAGCTTGAAGCGAACCTCGTCGGCGCGCAGCTGCCCGCACAGGCGGACGGTGTCGGCGAGCGCGCGGCGCAGCGGCCCGGTGGGCCCGTACTCGGTGGCGCCCTCCTCGACGCGCGCCTCGTACACCACCGCCGAGACCACCGCGGCGAGCTCGGCGGGCGAGAGTCCCGCCCACACGCCGTGGCGCAGGCATTCGGCGACGAGCAGGTCGCTCTCGCTGTAGATGCGGGCGAGCCGCTCCCCCGCCTCGGTGGTCGACGGGTCGTCGCCGGCGGTGAGGTAGCCCCGCTCGGTCAGCAACGCGACGATCCGCTCGAAGGTGCGAGCGAGGGAGTTGGTGGTGGCCGCGGACTGGCGGCGCATCTGTGCGACCTCCCGGCCGAGCCGGTTGTAGCGTTCCCCGAGCCGGGCGAGTCGGTCGAGGTCGGGATGCTGGTGGGCCGGGTGCCGGCGCAGGCGCCGCCGCAGGTCGTCGATCTCGCGGGTGTCGCCGTTCTTGGCGTGCTTGGGGCGGCGCGGCGCGGAAATCCCGGTGCTGCGCAGCGCCGACGCGAGGTCACGGCGGGCCCGGGCGGTGCGGGCGTCGGCGTGCCGGGGCAGCCGGAGCTTGCCGAGCGCGGTGGCCGGTGCCGGGAAGTCCGCGGCCGACACCCGCCCGGACCAGGCGTCCGCGGTGACCACCAGGGGCCGGGGGTCGGTGACGTCGGTGTCGGTTTCGAGGACGACGGCCAGTCCGGTGCGCCGGCCGCCGGGGATGGCGACGATGTCGCCGCGGCGCAGCGCGAGCAGCGACGCGACCGCGGCCTGCCGGCGGTCCTGCCGGGCCTGGCGTTCGCGTCGGCGTTCGAGCTGGGTGAGTTCCTCACGCAGCTGCAGGTAGTCGATGATGTCGCCGTCCTCGCCGCCGAGCTGATCGCGGAGCTTGGCGAGGGCCTTCTCGTTGCGTTCGATGCCGCGGGTCAGGCCGACGACCGACTTGTCCGCCTGGAACTGGGCGAAGGACCGTTCGAGCAGCGCCCGGGAGTGCTCGGCGCCGACCGCGTCGATCAGGTTGACCGCCATGTTGTACGACGGGCGGAACGAGCTGCGCAGCGGGAAGGTGCGGGTGGAGGCGAGCCCGGCGACGTCGGCGGGCTCGAGGCCCGGCTGCCACAGCACCACCGCGTGGCCCTCGACGTCGATGCCGCGGCGCCCGGCCCGCCCGGTGAGCTGGGTGTACTCGCCGGGGGTGAGCTCGGCGTGGGTTTCGCCGTTGTACTTGACCAGCTTCTCGAGCACCACGGTGCGGGCCGGCATGTTGATGCCCAGGGCGAGGGTTTCGGTGGCGAACACCGCCCGCACCAGGCCGCGGACGAACAGGTCCTCGACGGTGTGCCGGAAGGCCGGGAGCATGCCGGCGTGGTGGGCGGCGATGCCGCGTTCGAGGGCGGCGCGCCACTCCCGGAAGCCGAGCACCTCGAGGTCGGCGCGCGGCAGGTCGCCGGTGTGTTCGTCGACGATGGCCCGGATCTGCGCGGTCTCGGCGTCGGAGGCCAGGTGCAGACCGGCGCGCAGGCACTGGCCGACGGCGGCGTCGCAGCCGGCACGGCTGAACACGAAGGTGATCGCCGGCAACAGCCCCTCCCGGTCGAGGCGGGCGACGACCTCCGGACGCGGCAGCGGCCGGAACCCGATGCGCCCGCGGGGACTGCCCCACCGGCCGGTCGAGTCGAGGGCGGCGCGGCGGCGCACCTGCTCGACGAGTTCGCGGTTGACCACGACGCCGCGGCGGCCGGTGCCGTCCGCGGCGGCCGGGTGCGCGGTGGATTCGAACAGGTCGAAGATGCGGGGGCCGACCATGACGTGCTGGTGCAGCGGGATGGGCCGCACCTCGTCGACGACGACGGTGGTGTCGCCGCGCACGGTCTCCATCCAGTCGCCGAACTCCTCGGCGTTGGAGACGGTGGCGGACAGGCTGACCAGGCGCACGTCCTCGGGCAGGTGCAGGATGACCTCCTCCCACACCGCGCCGCGGAACCGGTCGGCGAGGAAGTGCACCTCGTCCATCACCACGTGGGTCAGCCCGATCAGGGTGGTCGAGGAGGCGTAGAGCATGTTGCGCAGCACCTCGGTGGTCATCACCACCACCGGGGCATCCGGGTTGACGGACTGATCGCCGGTGAGCAGGCCGACCGAGGCCTTGCCGTAGCGGGCGACGAGATCGGCGTACTTCTGGTTGCTCAACGCCTTGATCGGGGTGGTGTAGAAGCACTTGCTGCCGGCGCGCAGCGCCAGGTGCACGGCGAACTCACCGACGACGGTCTTGCCGGCGCCGGTGGGGGCGCACACGAGCACGCCGTGCCCGCCCTCGAGGGCGCGGCAGGCCTGCACCTGGAACGGATCGAGCGGGAAGGACAGCTCGGCGGCGAATTCGGCGAGCCGGGGCGGCAGCGCGGTCGCGGTGGATCCGGTGTCGGTGGAGTCGGTCACAGGCGGCGGCTAGAGGGTGTCGGAGTAGTCGGGCGGCGCGGGCCGGGCCGTGGGGCCGGGCGGCACCGTCGAGGTGGGCGCGGGCACCGGGGTGGGTGCCGTGATCGGGGAGCTCTCGTCGTCGTCGAGGTCGCCCCAGCCCTGTTCCCGGTCGCGGCGGGCGCGGCGCCTGTCGTTGAGGCGGGCGAGCTGGATGGCGAGTTCGAGCAGCAGGGTCAGGGCCGCGGCCAGCGCCAGCATCGAGAACGGGTCCTGGCCGGGCGTGGCGATGGCGGCGAAGACGAACATCGCCATGATCAGCCCCCGCCGCCACGACTTGAGCTTGGCGTAGCTGAGCACCCCGACGGCGTTGAGCGCGACGATGACGAGGGGAATCTCGAAGGACACCCCGAAGATCACGAGCAGGTTGATGATGAACCCGAAGTACTCCGAGCCCGACAGCGCGGTGACCTGCACGTCGTTACCGACGGTGAGCAGGAACGACAACGCGTGCGAGACCACCAGGTAGGCCAGGACCGCGCCGGCGACGAACAGCACCGCGCCGGAGACGACGAAGCCGATCGCATAACGGCGTTCCTTGGCATACAGGCCGGGGGTGATGAACGCCCACAGCTCGTACAGCCAGATCGGGCAGGCCAGCACGATGCCCGCGGTCAGCGCCACCTTCAGCCGCAGCATGAACTGTTCGAACGGTCCCGTGGCGAGCAGCCGGCAGCTGTCGTCGGCGCTGATGTCGGCGCGCGCGGACGCCGGCAGATCACAGTAGGGGCCGCGCAGGATCTCGCCGAGGCTCGGGAGCCCGAACAGGCCGGCGCTGTACCAGACGAACCCGACGATCGTGGTGAGCACCACGGCGGCGAGGGCGATGAGCAGGCGGGTGCGCAGTTCGTAGAGGTGCTCGACCAGCGACATGGTGCCGTCGGGATTGGTCTTGCGCCGGCTTCGACGCGGATCGAACGGGATGCGCACGGTGCGGTTCTCAGCTCCTGTCACGGCCGCCGGGATCAGCGGAGGACCGGGACATCCGCACGGATGCCCCGGTCAGGGAAATACGGTCAGGCCGAACGTGATTCGGGCTGCGGCGTCTGCGGCTGCGGCTCCACGGGGGCCGGGGCCGGCTGGGCCGGCGGCAACGGGCTCGGAGCCTGCTGCTGCGCGGGGCGCGCGTCGTCGTTCTGCATCTCCTTGACCTCGCTCTTGAAGATGCGCAGCGACCGGCCGAGACCGCGGGCCGCGTCGGGCAGCTTCTTCGAACCGAACAGGATGATCACGACGATCGCGACGATGGCCCAGTGCCAGGGGCTCATTGCACCCATTATCAACCTCCACTGATCTGCTGGCGTCGATGCTACCGGACCGACCCTGCACCGGCGCGCCGCACAGGGGCGTTCACGACGAGTTCGGAGCAGGTTCACAGCCCGTTCCCGGCGGGAGCGTCGTACGCGGCCAGGGCGGCCTGCGCCCGGTCCCGCACCGCCGCGACCAGCTCCGGCGGACCCAGCACACTGACCCCCGCGCCGAGGCCGACGGTCAACCGCGCCATCCAGTCCAGCGACGCGTAGTGCATCACCGCGTCGATGACCCCGTCGTCGTGCACCCGCACGTCGGTCAGCGGGTAGTAGTCGAGCAGCCACCCGTAGCCGGGGTCGATCCGCAGCCGGGCCGCCGGCAGCGTCGGGTCGCCGGCGAACAGGTCGAGGTGGTCGTCCTCGCGCAGCGCCCGTTCGGGCGGGTCCGCCGGTTCGTCGAGTTCGGTGGCGGCGTCGATGCGGTCGAACCGGAACAGCCGCACCCCTTCGGCGGCCCGGCACCAGGCCTGCAGGTAGGTGTGTTCGCCGACCAGCACGATCCGGATCGGATCGACGTCGCGTTCGGACACCGCATCGCGGGAGGCCGAGTAGTAGGTCAGGTGCAGCACCCGGCGGTGCTGCACCGCCGAGCGCACGGTCGCCGCGACCGGATCCTCGGCGACGGGCTGCGCGGGGGCGGGCGTGCGGTCGGCGGCGGCCGCGGTGCCGGCGGCGGCCTCGATCTTCGCGATCGCCCCGAGCGCCGCGGTTGGGTCGACCACGCCGGGCATCTCCACCAGCGACCGCAACGCCACCAGCAGCGCCGTGGCCTCGGTGGACGTCAGCCGCAACGGCCGGTCGATCCCGGCGGTGAAGGTGACGACGATGCTGTCCTCGGAGAACGAGAGGTCGATTAGGTCGCCGGGACCGTAGCCGGGCAGCCCGCACACCCACAGCTGGTTCAGGTCGTCCATGATCTGTTTCGGGGTGACCCCGAGATCGCGGGCGGCCTCGGCGGCGCTGATCCCCGGATGGGCCGTGAAGTACGGCACCAGGTTCAGCAGCCGGGTCAACCGCCCGGACAGTCGTGTGCTCATCGGCTCTCCCCCCGGTCGGCACCGCCGCCGCTGTTCGAGACGGCACCGACGGTGGCCGTCGTGGTGGTGGCCAGCACCCGGGTGAGGATGCGGCGCACCTCCGCGCGCAGTTCCGGCGGGTCGAGCACCAGCGCGTCGGCGCCCTGCCCGGCGATCACCCGCCCGATCCACTCCCACGACCGCACCGGCACGTCGAGGACGGTGCCGGGACGGTCGCCGACCGCGCGGCGCTCGTGCTCGGTGCCGAGCCGGCGCAGTTCGAACGCGCGCCCGTCCGCGACCCATACGCGGGCGTGCCCGGTCACGTCGCCGGAGGTGGTGGCGGTCAGGGCGTGTGCCCGCAGGTCCACCCCGTCGGGGATCCGCACGGCCCCGGCGGGGCCGAACGCGGTGACGTCGTCGTCGATGCGGGAGAGCCGGAAGGTGCGCGGCGCCCCCCGGTCCCGGTCGAACCCCACCAGGTACCAGCGGCCGTGCACGGTGACCACGCCCCACGGTTCGACGGTGCGCTCGGTCCACGGGTCGGTCGGGGAACTGCGGTGCCGGAAGCGCACCGCGCGGCGCGTGTCGACGGCGGCGAGCACCTGCCCCAGCACCGGCTCGGAGCCGCGGCTGCGGGTCGGCATCGCGGTGATCGCGCCCGCCGGGTCGGCATCGACCTGCACCCCGGCGGCGCGCAGCTTGAGCAGCGCGCCCTGCGCCGCGGAGGTGAGCTCCGGCGACTCCCACAGCGCCGCCGCCACCGCGACGGCGGCCGCCTCGGCGCTGGTCAGCTCGATCTCGGGCAGTTCGTAGGCGTCGCGGTTGATGCGGTAGCCCTCGACGGTGGAGAACCGCGACGGCATGCCGGTCTCGAGTGGGATGCCCAGGTCGCGCAGCTCGTTCTTGTCGCGTTCGAACATGCGGCTGAACGCTTCGTCGCTGCCCGATTCGTCGTATCCGGCGACGGAGGCGCGGATCTTCTCGGCGGTGAGGAACTGGCGGGTGGACAGCAGGCAGATGACCAGGTTCACCAGCCGCTCGACTTTGGAATTCGCCACGCGGTGCAGCCTAATCCCCCGCCCGCCGGCCGACCCGGTTACCGGACGCGGACGACCCGCGGCACGCTACATCGAGGCGATGAGCCGTTCGACGCGCTCGTCGACGGAGCGGAACGGGTCCTTGCACAGCACCGTGCGCTGCGCCTGGTCGTTGAGCTTGAGGTGCACCCAGTCCACGGTGAAGTCCCGGCCGGCGTCCTGCGCGGCGGCGATGAAGTCGCCGCGCAGCTTCGCCCGGGTGGTCTGCGGCGGCGTGTGCACGGCCGCGTCGACGGACTCGTCGTCGGTCAGCCGCGCCGCCAGCCCCTTGCGCTGGAGCAGATCGAACACCCCGCGCCCGCGCTTGATGTCGTGGTACGCCAGATCCAGCTGGGCGATCTTCGGGTCGGACAGCTCCAGGTCGTAGCGGTCCTGGTAGCGCTGGAACAACTTGCGTTTGATCACCCAGTCGATCTCGGTGTCCACCTTCGCGAAGTCCTGCGACTCGACCGCGTCGAGCACCCGGCCCCACAGATCCACCACCTGCTCGACGTGCGGATCGGGTTCGCGGGTGCGCAGGTACTCCACCGCCCGGCCGTGGTACTCGCGCTGGATGTCGAGGGCGCTGGCCTGCCGGCCCCCGGCCAGGCGCACCGGCCGCCGCCCGGTCAGGTCGTGGCTGACCTCCCGGATGGCCCGGATCGGGTTGTCGAGGGCGAAGTCGCGGAACGCCACGCCGGCCTCGATCATCTCGAGCACCAGCGACGCGGAGCCGACCTTGAGCATCGTGGTGGGCTCGGACATGTTCGAGTCGCCGACGATCACGTGCAGCCGCCGGTACTTCTCGGCGTCGGCGTGCGGCTCGTCACGGGTGTTGATGATCGGCCGGGACCGGGTGGTCGCCGACGACACGCCCTCCCAGATGTGCTCGGCGCGCTGCGACAGGCAGTAGGTCGCGGCCTTGGGGGTCTGCAGCACCTTCCCGGCGCCGCAGATCAGCTGCCGCGTCACCAGGAACGGCAGCAGCACGTCCGAGATGCGGGAGAACTCCCCGGCCCGCACCACGAGGTAGTTCTCGTGGCAGCCGTAGGAGTTGCCGGCCGAGTCGGTGTTGTTCTTGAACAGGTAGATGTCGCCGCCGATGCCCTCCTCGGCGAGGCGCTGTTCGGCGTCGATCAGCAATTCCTCGAGCACCCGCTCCCCGGCGTGGTCGTGCTCGACGAGCTGGAGGAGGTCGTCGCATTCGGCGGTCGCGTACTCCGGGTGTGAACCCACGTCCAGGTACAGGCGCGCCCCGTTGCGGAGGAACACGTTCGAGCTGCGGCCCCAGGACACCACCCGACGGAACAGATACCGGGCGACCTCGTCGGGGCTCAGCCGCCGGTGCCCGTGGAAGGTGCACGTGACGCCGAACTCCGTCTCGATGCCCATGATTCGTCGCTGCACACTTCGACAGTACCGCGCGGAACCACCGAGCATGAGCCGCAAGGAGATTACGGTTGTACCCGTGATCTTCGCTCCCGCCCCGCTGGCGCGCCTGGACCGGTCCCTGTTCGCCGGCAGCGCCGCCCTGCGTCCCTCCCCCGCCGACCCCGTGCTGCGGGGCCTGAGCCGAGCCGCCGACCACGGTCGGCTGTGGATGAGCTGCGCGGCGGCGTGCGCCGCGATCGGCGGCCGGCCCCGCCGCGGCGCCGTCCGGGGCATGCTGGCGCTGGCCGGGGCCAGTGCCCTGGCCAACGGGGTGCTCAAGCCGCTGCTGCCACGCCGCCGGCCCCCGGCCCGGCAGGACGGCCCGCTGCGCCGCTCGCTGCCGACGCCGCGCTCGTCGTCGTTCCCGTCCGGGCATTCGGCGTCGGCGGCGGCGTTCACCACCGGGATGGCCCTCGAATCCCCGATGACGGGGGCGTTGCTCGCGCCGGTGGCCGCGGCGGTCGCCTACTCCCGGGTGCACACCGGGGTGCACTGGCCGGCCGACGTGGTCACCGGCGTCGCCGTCGGTGCGGCGGTGGCCCTGGCCACGCGCCGCTGGTGGGCGGTGCGCCCCGACGAGCCCGCCCGGCTGGGCCCGCCCGGCCCGGCCCCGGCCCTGCCGCAGGGCCGGGACCTGCTGGTGCTGGTCAACCCCGGCGCCGGCCGCGACGACGACGCGGGCGTGATCGCGGCGGCGCTGCCCCAGGCACGGGTGGTCACCCTCGACCCGGACGAGGAGTTCACCGCCCAGCTGGACCGGTTCGTCGCCGAGCACACCCCCGCAGCGCTCGGCGTCCACGGCGGGGACGGCACCGTGCGGGCCGCGGCGAGCGCGGCCGTCGCGCACGGGCTGCCGCTGGCGGTGTTCCCGGGCGGCACCCTGAACCACTTCGCCCGCGACGCCGGGCTGCTCGACCTGGAGCAGACCGTGCGCGCGGTCGAGCGGGGGCAGGCGCTGCGGGTCGACCTCGGCCGGGTGTGGGTGGACGGCACCGGCCCGGACGGTGCCGACCGGTCCGGCCCGGACGGTGCCGACCGGGGTGGACACGTGTTCGTCAACACCGCCAGCGTGGGCGGCTATCCGGACTCGGTGCGGCTGCGTGAGCGGTGGGAGCCGAGGATCGGCAAGTGGCCGGCCGCGGCGGCGGCGCTGGCCGCGGTCCTCGCGACCGCGAGCCCGCTGCGGGTGTCGCTGGACGGGGTGCCCACCGCGGTGTGGTTGCTGTTCGTCGGCAGCGGCCGGTACGCGCCGGACGACCGGGTGCCGATGTCACGGCCCCGCGTCGACACCGGCACCCTGGACGTGCGGTATCTGCGGGCCGACCTGCACTGGTCGCGGACCCGGCTGCTCGCGGCCGCGGTCACCGGCAGCCTCGCCGGATCCCCGATCCACGTGCGGCGCGAAGCGCCGGCGCTGTCGGTGCGGGTGCGCAGCGGCCGGGTCGCCCTGGCCACCGACGGTGAGGTGCTCGCCGAGGGCGCGCTGTTCGAGTTCCGCAGCGTCCCCGGCGAGCTCACCCTCTACCGGCCCCTCGATCAGGAACCCTGAACGGGCCCCGACCCGTCCGGCCCGGTGGTGCCGGTGTCGTCGCCGGACCGCTCGCCGGTGCCTGGCAGCAACTGGTCGAGCGCGGCGCCGGTGATGCGGCGGAACGCGCGACGCGGGCGCGGCTTCTCGAGCACCGCCACCTCGAGCTCGGCGCGGCCGAGCACCCGGGTGCCGATCTCGGCCCCGGCGGCGGGCACCTGCTGCAGCGCCTGCACCGCGACCTGCACCGCCTCGGCGAGGGACAGACCCGGCCGGTACGACTCGCGCAGGGCGGTGGCGATGGGTTCGGTGTGCCCGCCCATCACCACGAACTGCGGTTCGTCGACGATCGAGCCGTCGTAGGTGATGCGATACAGCTGCGCGGTGTCGGCGGAGTCGGCGCGGCCGACCTCGGCGACGCAGATCTCCACCTCGTACGGCTTGGGCTGCTCGGTGAAGATGGTGCCCAGGGTCTGCGCGTACGCGTTGGCCAGCGACCGCACGGTCACGTCGCGCCGGTCGTAGGAGTAGCCGCGCATGTCGGCGTGCACGATCCCGGCGCGCCGCAGGTTCTCGAACTCGTTGTACTTGCCGACCGCGGCGAACCCGATGCGGTCGTAGAGCTCGCTGACCTTGTGCAGCGCCTTCGACGGGTTCTCGGCAACGAACACCACCCCGTCGGCGTAGATCAGCACGACCACGCTGCGGCCCCGCGCGATGCCCTTGCGCGCCAGTTCCGAGCGATCGCGCATGATCTGCTCGGCGGACGCATAGTACGGCAGCGTCACTGCGCACCTCCCTGCCCGTGCTCGGCGACGGTGCGGTCCGCGACCACGGTGCGGGCCAGCGCCGACAAGGTCTGCTCCGGCACCTCGGTGGCGCCGTCGGCGGTGATGACCACCGCGGTGGGATAGATGCCGCGGGTGGTGTCCGGGCCGCCGGTGGCGGTGTCGTCGTCGGCCGCGTCGTAGAGCGCCTCGACGACGGTGCGCAGCGCGGCCGCCTCGTCGGCGTCGGCGCGGTAGAGCTTCTTCAGCGACGACTTGGCGAACAGCGATCCCGAGCCCACCGCGTGGTAGCCGGCGCGCTCCTCGTAGCGGCCCCCGACCACGTCGTAGGACACGATCCGGCCGGCGCGCTGCGGTTCCGGGGCCTCGAGGTCGTAGCCGACCAGCAGCGGCACCACCGCCAGGCCCTGCATCGCGGCCCCGAGGTTGCCGCGCACCATCGACGACAGCCGGTTGGCCTTGCCGTCGAAGGTCAGCGGCACACCCTCGATCTTCTCGTAGTGTTCGAGCTCGACCGCGAACAGGCGCACGAGTTCGATGGCCAGGCCGGCGGTGCCGGCGATACCGGCCGCGGAGTAGCTGTCGGTGACGAACACCTTCTCCACGTCGCGGCTGGCGACCATGTTGCCCATGGTGGCGCGCCGGTCACCGGCGATGAGCACGCCGCCGGCGAACGTCACGGCGACGATCGTGGTGCCGTGCGGGGCGATGTCCGCGTCGACGCCCCGCAGCCCGGGACGGTTCTCCGGCAGCAGTTCCGGCGCATGCATGCGCAGGTGGTCGGAGAACGAGGACAGCGGGGAACCGAACGGCATGCGCGGCGGGTGGACGGGGAACGGGATCGGCGAACGCTCCGCTGTCACTGGCCGCCCTTCTGCACGTACGCACGCACGAAGTCCTCGGCGTTCTCCTCGAGCACGTCGTCGATCTCGTCGAGCAGGTCGTCGGTCTCGGCCGCGAGCTTCTCGCGTCGTTCCTGACCGGCACCGCCGTCGCCGACGACCTCGTCGTCGTCGCCTCCGCCACCGCGTGTGGTCCGCTCCTGAGCCATAGCGGTCGACCTCCTCGTTCGTTCGTGGGGCCCGCTCCGGCCTCGGCCGGTGCGAGCTCCGACTGCTCGGACCTCCACCCTACCGAGCAGATGCGACACTCCGCGCGACTACGCGCGTGTCGCGCCCGCCCGGGACGGGTCAGCTGGTCAGTTCGTCGACCAGTTGGGCCGCCGAATCCACCGAGTCGAGCAGCTTGCCGACGTGCGCGCGGCTGCCCCGCAGCGGCTCGAGGGTGGGGATGCGCACCAGGGATTCGCCGCCGAGGTCGAAGATCACCGAGTCCCAGCTGGCGGCGGCGATGTCGGCGCCGAACCGGCGCAGGCACTCGCCGCGGAAGAAAGCGCGGGTGTCCGACGGCGGGGTGTGCACCGCGTCGAGCACATCCTGCTCGGCGACCAGGCGCTCCATCGAGCCGCGGGCGACGAGCCGGTTGTACAGGCCCTTGTCCAGCCGCACGTCGGAGTACTGCAGGTCCACCAGGTGCAGCCGCGGCGCCGACCACGCCAGGCCCTCCCGGTTCCGGAAGCCCTCGAGCAGGCGCAGCTTGGCCGGCCAGTCCAGCAGGTGCGCGCACTCCATGGGGTCGCGTTCGAGCAGGTCGAGGATCATCGCCCACTTGTCGAGGATGTCGCGCACCCGCTTGTCGTCGGTGCCGTCGTGGAACTTCGCGACGCGCTCGTGGTAGATCCGCTGCAACGCCAGGCCGGTCAGCTCACGGCCGTCGGTCAGGGCGACGGTCTTGCGCAGCGTGGGG
The DNA here is from genome assembly GCF_015654185.1 of Rhodococcus sp. M8. Lineage (NCBI taxonomy): Bacteria > Bacillati > Actinomycetota > Actinomycetes > Mycobacteriales > Nocardiaceae > Rhodococcus > Rhodococcus sp. M8. Next base: position 742,773 of record NZ_CP064065.1, on the reverse strand, counting down.
TCGTGGCTGATGTGGTGCACGGCGGTGACCGGCCGGGCCAGCTGCAGGTCCGACAGGTCCACCCCGGCCTCGATCAGGTCCAGCACCAGCGCAGTGGTGCCGACCTTGAGGTAGGTCGACATCTCGGCGAGGTTGGCGTCGCCGATGATCACGTGCAGGCGCCGGTACTTGTCGGCGTCGGCGTGCGGCTCGTCGCGGGTGTTGATGATGCCGCGTTTGAGGGTGGTCTCGAGCCCGACCTCGACCTCGATGTAGTCGGCGCGCTGGGACAGCTGGAATCCGGCCTCGTCGCCGGACTGGCCGATGCCGACCCGGCCGGAACCGGTGATCACCTGCCGGGAGACGAAGAACGGGGTCAGCCCGGCCACCACCGCCGAGAACGGGGTGTCGCGGGCCATGAGGTAGTTCTCGTGGGTGCCGTACGAGGCACCCTTGCCGTCGACGTTGTTCTTGTACAGCTGCAGGCGCGGCGCGCCGGGCACGCTCGAGGCGTGCCGGGCGGCGGCCTCCATCACCCGTTCGCCGGCCTTGTCCCAGATCACCGCGTCGAGGGGGTCGGTGACCTCCGGCGCCGAGTATTCGGGGTGGGCGTGGTCGACGTACAGCCGGGCGCCGTTGGTGAGGATCATGTTGGCGGCGCCGACCTCGTCGGCGTCGATGACGGGGGCCGGACCGTTGAAGCGGCCCAGGTCGAATCCGCGGGCGTCGCGCAGTGGGGATTCGACCTCGTAGTCCCAGCGGGTGCGCTTGGCGCGCGGCACCCCCTCGGCGGCCGCGTACGCCAGGACCGCCTGGGTGGACGTGAGGATCGGGTTCGCTGTGGGCTCGTTGGGTGAGGAGATCCCGTACTCGACCTCGATGCCGATGATCCGCTGCATGACGTCGAGATTAGGTGATCGGTGCCGGTCCGGCCGGGCCGGGCGGGCCGGGGCGGGCGGCGGACGGGGCGACGGCGGCGTCGAGATACTCGACCGAGCCGGTCGCGCGCAGGACCGTGCGGACGCCGGGCGGCGCCCACCGCACGGCCGGGTCGCGGCCGAGCACGGGGTCGACGAGGTCGATGCGGCGGCCGCGGGTGTGCAGGGTGCAGCCGCCGGCGGCGAGGACGTTGCGCACCCAGTCGGTGCGGGGGCCGTAGGTCAGGGCGATGCGGTAGCCGCCGTCGCGACCGAACACCAGCACCGGGGTGCGGTAGCGGCGCCCGGTACGCCGGCCGCGGTGCTCGATCACCGCCGTCAGCGGTAGGTGTCCGGCCACCGGCCGGGCGAGCCGGTTGGTGACGACCCTGTTGAACCGGGTCAGAGCGCGAGGCAGCGGCACGGTCAGCCTCCTGCCGGTCGCGTCCCACGCCGGTGGGGCCGCCGCGGGACGCGGCGACCCCACCGGCGCGGCGTCACAGGTACTGGCCCGTGTTCGACTCGGTGTCGATCGCCCGGCTGGCGCTGGCGTTCTTGCCGGTGACCAGGGTGCGGATGTAGACGATGCGTTCGCCCTTCTTGCCGGAGATCCGGGCCCAGTCGTCCGGGTTGGTGGTGTTGGGCAGGTCCTCGTTCTCGGCGAACTCGTCGACGATGGAGTCGAGCAGGTGCTGCACCCGCAGACCGGGCGCGCCGGTCTCGAGTACCGACTTGATCGCGTACTTCTTGGCGCGGTCGACGATGTTCTGGATCATCGCGCCGGAGTTGAAGTCCTTGAAGTACAGGACCTCCTTGTCGCCGTTGGCGTACGTCACCTCGAGGAAGCGGTTCTCCTCGCTCTCGGCGTACATCCGGTCGACGACCCGTTCGATCATGGCGCGCACGCACGCCCCGCGGTGCCCGCCGAACTCGGCGAGGTCGTCGGCGTGCACCGGCAGTCCCTCGGTGAGGTACTTGGAGAAGATGTCCAGCGCCGCCTCGGCGTCGGGCCGCTCGATCTTGATCTTCACATCGAGTCGGCCGGGCCGCAGGATCGCCGGGTCGATCATGTCCTCGCGGTTGGACGCGCCGATCACGATGACGTTCTCGAGACCCTCGACGCCGTCGATCTCGGACAGCAGCTGCGGCACCACCGTGGTCTCGACATCCGACGACACACCGGAGCCGCGGGTGCGGAAGATCGAGTCCATCTCGTCGAAGAACACGATCACCGGCGTGCCTTCGGAGGCCTTCTCGCGGGCCCGCTGGAAGATCAGCCGAATGTGGCGTTCGGTCTCGCCGACGAACTTGTTGAGCAGCTCGGGGCCCTTGATGTTGAGGAAGTAGGACTTCGCTTCCTTCGAATCCTCGCCGCGGGCCTCGGCGATCTTCTTGGCCAGCGAGTTGGCGACGGCCTTGGCGATGAGGGTCTTGCCGCAGCCGGGCGGGCCGTACAGCAGCACGCCCTTGGGCGGGCGCAGCGCATACTCACGGAACAGGTCCTTGTGCAGGAACGGCAGTTCCACCGCGTCGCGGATCTGCTCGATCTGCCGGCCGAGGCCACCGATGTCGTTGTAGTCGACGTCGGGAACCTCCTCGAGGACGAGGTCCTCGACCTCGGCCTTGGGGATGCGCTCGAAGGCGTAGCCGGCCTTGCTGTCGACCAGCAGCGAATCACCCGGCCGCAGCTTGAACGACGGCTCGGCGTCCTCGCTCACCTCGATGGTGCCGGCCGCCGCGGCGGCCGCGGCGGCGAGCGGCGCGGCCAGCCACACGATGCGCTCCTCGTCGGCGTGTCCGACGACGAGAGCGCGGGTGCCGTCGTCGAGGACCTCGCGCAGGGTGGTGATCTCTCCGACCCGCTCGAATCCGCCGGCTTCGACGACGGTCAGCGCCTCGTTCAACCGGACCGTCTGGCCGGAGACGAAACCATCGGGTTCGAGGTTCGGGGACACCGTGACCCGCATCTTGCGGCCGGAGGTGAACACGTCCACGGTCTGATCGTCGTAGATGCCGAGCAGCACCCCGTAGCCGCTGGGGGGCTGACCGAGCCGGTCGACTTCCTCGCGCAGGGTGATCAGCTGCTGGCGCGCCTCCTTGAGCGTGTCCATCAGCTTGCCGTTGCGCACGGTCAGGGAGTCGATCCGGGCCTCGAGGTCACGGACCTGTTCGGACGGTTCGACGAGCCGCCGCCGCAGGGCGGTCGCCTCGGCGCGCAGCGCTTCGAGTTCTTGTGCCGCCGCAACCGAATCCGGGTTCTCTGTCGAGCTCATGTGCGACTCCCTCCACTATCGGTCTTTCCACGCTACCGGCAGACGGCCGACTGTGTGGTGCGACGCGAAATCGGCATGCTGCGAATGCGTGTCGGACTCCTCACGGCCGCGGGCCCGAATCCCCGATACCGATGTTAGCCTTGCCTTTCTCTCTGCCGGGTCGAAAGGATTCCCGTGACCACTCGCACCAGACGGGCCGCTGCCGCCGTCGCCGTCGCCGCACTGACCGCGCTGCCCGCCTGCGCCGCCGACGACTCCGCCGGTGGGTCGCCCACATCCTCCGCCGCGACGACGTCCGCGGCCGGCCCCGCCGCCGCGGCAACCGAGGGCGAGCTCGAAGCGGTACTGACGACGTTCTTCGACCCGGCGGTGCCGGCGGCGGACAAGGCCGTGGTGGTCGAGGACGGCGACGACCGGGGCGCGCTGCTCGAGCAGTTCAACGGGGTGCTCGCCGGCTACCCGCTCACCGCCGACGTCGAGTCCGTGAACGCCGTCGACGACGACACGGTCTCGGCAACCGTGCAGGTCACCGGTCCGCACGGCGGCGCCCCGATGCCGCTGACGTTCGAGCGGGAGGACGGCACCTGGCGGCTGGCGGACGAGAGCACCTGCCAGGTCCTGGCGATGGGGTCGCTGAACTGCTCGTGACCGGGGCGGCTCGGCCGCCGTGCGGATCAGGCGGCTCGGCCGCCGTGGAGATCAGGCGGCTCGGCCGCCGTGCGGACCGGAGCGGTCAGCCCTTGCTGGGCCGGCGCTGCGGCTTCGGTGTGACGGTGCCCTCGGCGAGGCGGCGGGCGCTGACCAGGAACGCGGTGTGCCCCTGCATCCGATGCTCCGGACGCACGGCCAGGCCGACCACGTGCCAGCCGCGCACCATCGACTCCCACGACCGCGGTTCGGTCCAGCAGGTCTGCTCACGCAGCGCCTCGACCACCTTCGACAGCTGAGTCACCGTCGCCACGTACACGATCAGCACCCCACCGGGTACCAGCGCCTTCGCCACCGTCGGCAGCGCGTCCCAGGGGGCCAGCATGTCCAGCACCACCCGGTCGACCGGACCGTGCCGGTCGAGGTCGTAGTCCGCGACGTCGCCCACCGTGAGATCCCAGTTCCCGGGACGCTCCCCGAAGAACGTCTCGACGTTGCGCACCGCGTGCTCGGCGTGGTCGTCGCGCACCTCGTAGGAGATCACCCGGCCGGTCGGCCCCACGGCCCGCAGCAGCGAACAGGTCAGCGCACCCGAACCGGCGCCCGCCTCGAGCACCCGGGCGCCGGGGAACACGTCGCCCTCGTGCACGATCTGCGCGGCGTCCTTGGGGTAGATCACCTGCGCCCCGCGCGGCATGGACAGCACGTAATCGGTCAGCAGCGGCCGCAGCGCCAGGTAGGGGGTGCCGTTGGTGGAGGTGACGACGCTGCCCTCGTCCGTGCCGATGAGCGCGTCGTGCAGGATGCCGCCGCGGTGGGTGTGGAACTCCTTGCCCGCCTCGAGCACCACCGTGTACTTGCGGCCCTTGGCGTCGGTGAGCTGCACCCGGTCACCGACCTCGAACGGTCCGCTGCGCCCGAGTCCACCTGTTGCCATCGCCGTATCCACCTTCGTCCGCTCCGCCGGTACCGACACCGTGTCGGTCCCGGGCCATACCCTGCCAGGTGTGAGCACAGCCGCGACGACGCCCCCCACCGACGACCGGCCCGCGGCCCCGCGGACGCCGGCGCTGTCGCCGTCGCGCGCCGCCGACTTCAAACGCTGTCCGCTGCTGTACCGGTTCCGGGCGATCGACCGGATCCCCGAGGTCCCGTCGCGGGCCCAGCTGCGCGGCAGCGTCGTCCACGCAGCCCTCGAGGCGTTGTTCGCGCTGCCGGCCGCCGAGCGGCGGCCCGGACCCGCCGGCGAGCTGGTGGCACCGGCGTGGCAGCGGCTGCTCGAGGAGGCACCCGACCTCGCCGACGTGATCGGCCCGGGCGAGCGCGACCGGTTCCTCACCGAGGCCCGCGCCCTCGTCGCCCGCTACTTCGCACTCGAGGATCCCACCGGGTTCACCCCGCAAGCGTGCGAGCTGCGCGTGGAAACCGAACTGGACGACGGGCTGCGGCTGCGGGGCTTCGTCGACCGGATCGACATCTCCCCCCAGGGGCTGGTGCGCGTGGTCGACTACAAGACCGGCCGGGCACCCCGCGAGACCGGCGAGGCGGCGGCGCTGTTCCAGCTGAAGTTCTACGCGCTGATGGTGCTGTGCACCCGCGGGGTGGTGCCGGCGCGGCTGCGGCTGCTGTACCTGGCGGACGGACAGGTACTCGACTACACCCCCGACGGGGACGAACTGCGCCGCTTCGAGGGCACCGTGCGCGCCCTCTGGGCGGCCGTGCGCACCGCGACCGACGCACGGGACTTCCGGCCCAACCCGGGGCCGCTGTGCCGGTGGTGCGATCATCGGGTGCGGTGCCCGGCATTCGGCGGCACCGCCCCGCCCTATCCGGGCCGGCCGGACGAGCCCGCCGGCGCGGCCCGTCCCGAGGAGGAAACGAGCGAGTGAGCGACGCGGCGTACTTCGTGCCGATCGACGGCGGCCCCGGCGACGGGGGCACTGCCGTCGAACGGTTTCGGCCCACCGCCCATACGGTCAGCACGTGGGCACCGACGATGCAGCACGGCGCCCCGCCGTCGGCGCTGCTGGCCCGCGCCCTCGAACGCTGCGGCCGCCGCCCCGACGCCCGACTGACCCGCATCTGCGTCGAACTGCTCGGCCCGGTGCCGCTGACCGAGATCGAGGTCCGCACCCGCATCGACCGCCCCGGCCGCAAGGTCGAACTCGTCGTCGCCGAGCTGTGGGCCGCCGGCCCGGACGGCACCCCCCGAGCGGTGGCCCGTGGCACCGCCTGGCGCATGCAGACCGCCGACCTGCCCGGGGTCGCCCACGCCGCGGACGCGCCGCTGCCGCCGCCGGCGCAGGGCGTCGTCGAACACCCCGGCTCGGCGTTCTGGCAGACCGGATTCGTGCGCACCCTGGACTGGCGCACGATCACCCCGATCGGGGCGCCGGGGCCGTCGGCGGCGTGGCTGCGCACCGACCTGGCGCTCGTCGAGGGCGAGGCCCCGACCCCGGTCGAGCGGCTGTTCACCGTCGCCGATGTCGCCAACGGTGTCGGTTCCAAACTCGACCCCGCCGTCTGGACCTTCCTCAACACCGACCTGACGGTGCACCTGTTCCGGGAACCGGTCGGCGAGTGGGTCGGCATCAGCGCCGAGACGTCCACCGGCCCGGACGGGGTGGGCATGACCGCCGGGGTGCTGTACGACGAGGACGGCGCCGTCGGAGGGATCGCGCAAACCGTGCAGGTCCGCCCCCGCTGACCCCGCCGCGGGCACCGATCACCGGGCGGGCGCCCGCGGACCGTGCCACACTCGACCGGACATTTCGGTCGGCACCAGGGGAGGACGACATGCCCGCGACCGGTCCCCACCGCAGAGCCCGCGCCGCCACCGCCGCGCTGCGCACGGCACCGTGGTGGACGTCCGTGCTCCTCGGACTCGTCTGCCTGCTGCTCGGCCTGCTGCTCACGACGAGACCGCTGACCTCACTGTCCGCGCTGGGCCTGCTCATCGGCCTGGCCGCGATCACCGCCGGCACCGCCGACCTGCTCGCCGCGTACCGCTCCCACGCCGGGGCGGCGGCGACCGCCACCGCCCTCGCCTGGATCGGGTTCGGCATCGCCGTCCTCGCCTGGCTCGGCCGGGCCCTGGATCTGCTCGCCCCCGCCGTCGCGCTCGCCCTCGTCGTCGGCGGCGCCCTGCGTCTGGTCCGCGCCGCCCGCGGCGACCTCGACGAGCGACTCACCACCGCAGTCCTCGGCCTCGCCGACATCGTGTTCGGTGTCCTCGCCTGGCGCTGGCCCGACGTCACGTTCCTCGTCGTCGCCTTCCTGTTCGGCATCCGCACCGTGTTCTTCGGCCTCGCCCGCATCGGCGACGGACTCGCCGCCCTCGACGACCGCACCCCCGGACCCACCCCGACGGCGCCCCGCACCCCGGCCCGGTACCGGCGACCGGCCGTGGCGGTTCTCGCGCTGCTCGTGGCCGTCGCCGCAGCCGGCGTGGCGGTCCGCCTGCGCGCCGGCTCCCCCGTCGTCGACGCGTTCTACACCGCACCGCACCGGATGCCCGATCATCCCGGCGCGCTGCTGCGCGCCGAACCGTTCACCCGCGCCGTCCCCGACGGCGCCGAGGCCTGGCGCATCCTCTACACCACCACCCGCGACGACGACCAGCCCGCCGTGGCCAGCGCCCTGGTCGTGGTCGCGAAGAACGCCCCGCCCGGACCTCGACCGGTGATCGCCTGGGCCCACGGGACCACCGGTTTCGCCGAACCCTGTGCGCCTACCCTCCTCGACGACCCGCTCGGCGCCGGCGCCCTGCCCGCCGAGTCCGCGCTCCTCGACCGCGGCTGGGCCCTGGTGGCCACCGACTACGTCGGCCTGGGCACCGCAGGCCCGCACCCGTACCTGATCGGGCAGGGCGAAGGACGCTCGGTGCTCGACGCTGTGCGTGCGGCCCACCACCTCGACCACCTCGACCTCGCCGACCGCACCGTCGTCTGGGGGCACTCCCAGGGCGGGCACGCGGCCCTGTGGGCGGGGCTGCTCGCCCCCACCTACGCCCCGGACACACCCGTCGCCGGGATCGCCGCGATGGCCCCCGCCAGCGACACCGTCGCGCTGACCACCGGGCTCGACACCGTTCCCGGCGGCAGCGTGTTCGCCTCGTACGTCCTCGCCGCCTACACCGCGGTCTACGACGACGTCGACGGCGACACTTACGTCGGGCCCGCCGCCCGCACCCTCGTGCGCGAGATGGCGACAAGGTGCCTGTCCGAACCCGCCGTCTACGTCTCGGTCCTGTCGGCACTCTCGCTCAGTCGCGACCGGTCCGTGCTGCGCACCGACCCCACCACCGGACCCCTCGGCCGCCGCCTCGCGGAGAACGTCCCCACCGGCACGACGGCCGTGCCCGTCCTGCTCGCGCAGGGCGCCACCGATTCCCTCGTCACCGCCGCCGTGCAGGACGGCTACGTGCGCGACCGCTGCGCCGAGAACTGGGCCCTGGACTACCGCAGCTATCCCGGCCGGGACCACCTCGGGCTCGTCGCGGAGGACTCCCCGCTCGTACCCGAACTACTCACCTGGACCGAACAGCGTCTCGCCGGCATCGCCGCCCCCGGCACCTGCCCCGGGCGCTGACGCGCCGGACGCTCGGCCGCGGCTACTCGGCGCCGCGCATCGCGCGGCACGACCGGATGTCCGTTGCCAGGATCGCCCGCGCCCCGATCTCGGCGAGCCGATCCATCACCGCGTTGTGGCCCTTGCGCGGCACCATCGCCCGCACCGCCACCGACGAGTCGTCGGCGAGCGGTGAGATCGTCGGCGACTCCAGACCCGGAGTGATCTGCACCGCCTCGTCGAGAACCGGCTTGGGGCAGTCGTAGTCGAGCATCACGTACTGCTGCGCGAACACCACGCCCTCGATGCGGGCGACGAGCTGGTTGCGCGCCGAATCGCCGCGGCTCGCGCCCTCCTGCTCGATCAGCACGCCCTCCGAGTCGCACAGCGACTCCCCGAACGCCACCAGATCGTGCTGGCGCAGCGTCCGGCCGGAGCCGACGACGTCGGCGATCGCGTCGGCCACCCCCAGCTGAATGGAGATCTCCACCGCGCCGTCGAGGCGGATGACCGTCGCCTCGATCCCCCGCGCCGTCAGATCACGGCGGACCAGGTTGGGGTACGACGTCGCGATCCGCAGGCCGGCGAGGTCCTCGATCTTCCAGTCCCGGCCCTTCGGCGCCGCGTAGCGGAAGGAGGAGTACCCGAACCCCAGAGCGAGCCGCTCGGTGACCGGCGCCGCCGAATCCAGCGCCAGGTCACGGCCGGTGATGCCCAGATCGAGCTCGCCGGAACCGACGTAGATGGCGATGTCCTTCGGGCGCAGGAAGAAGAACTCGACGTCGTTGACCGGGTCGATGACGGTCAGGTCGCGCGAGTCGGTGCGGCGCCGGTATCCGGCCTCGCGCAGGATTTCGGCGGCGGACTCGGACAGCGAGCCCTTGTTCGGAACTGCGACGCGCAGCATGGACGGTCCTTTCGGCAACGGTGCGAAGAGCAGGGAAGGAACATGCGGAAGGTCTCGAGGGCACGACGGCCGGCCCCGGGCGGCTGCCCGACGGCGAGCCGTCACACATGCCCGACGGCGAGCCGTCACAGATGCTTGTAGACGTCCTCTAGCTTCAGACCCCGCCCGACCATCAGCACCTGCACCCAGTACAGCAACTGCGAAATCTCCTCCGCCAGCTGCTCGTCGCTCTGGTACTCGGCGGCGATCCACACCTCGCCGGCCTCCTCGATCACCTTCTTGCCCTGCGCATGGACGCCGGCGTCCAGGGCGGCAACGGTGCCGGACCCCTCGGGACGGGTGACGGCACGCTCGGACAGCTCGGCGAACAGGGAATCGAAGGTCTTCACGGGGGTTCATTGTTTCATGACCGCAGCGTGCTCCCGCACCCAGTGCCGCGACCGTCCCGGGCGCCCGGCCCGGACCGTCAGAACTCGAGGGCGAGGCCGCTGTCGAACCGGCGGCGCCGCCCGGTGCGCGGATCGTCGAACTCGACGGTCCGCGCCAGCAACCGCAGCGGATCCGAGAAATCGTCCGGCGCGCGGCGCCGGAACCGCGGATAGAAGTTGTCCCCGACGATCGGCGTCCCCAGCGAGCTCAGGTGCAGCCGCAGCTGATGGGTGCGCCCGGTCCGCGGATGCAGCCGGTACCGGGCCAGGTCCCCGCGCCGCTCGAGCAGCTCGATCCGCGTCTCGGAGTTCGGCTCGCCGGGCTCCTCCACGGCCGTGAGCTCGCCGTGCCGCTTACGGATCCGGCTGCGCACCGTGCGGGGGAACTCGAGTCCCGGCCGGTACGGGGCGATCGCCTCGTACACCTTGCGCACCCGCTGCCGCTCGAACAGCTGCTGGTACGGCCCCCGCAATCCCGGATCGGTGGTGCACAGCAGCACGCCCGCCGTCATCCGGTCCAGACGGTGCACCGGAACCAGGTCCGGCAGCCCGAGTTCCCGGCGCAGCCGCACCACCACCGTCTCCCGGATGTGCGCGCCCCGCGGGATCGTCGCCAGGAAGTGCGGCTTGTCCACGACGAGGAGCCCCTCGTCGCGGTGCAGGACCGTCACCGGGAACGGCACCGGCACCTCCGGCGGCGGCTCCCGGTAGAAGTACACGAACCGGCCCGGCTGGTACCGGGTCTGCGCGGTCACCGGCCGGCCGTGCTCGTCGACGAGCTCACCGGCCGCGACGTGGCGGTGCCAGTCCTCGCCGGGCTCGGCGCCGCGCAGGAACCCGAGGATCGTGGGGGCGGGATCGGTGACGGGCAGCCGCAGCCGGTCCGGGCCGAGACCGTCGCGTACCGGCAGCGGCGACGCAGCCACCGTCAGGGCCCGACCGGGTCCGGCACGCACGCCTCGCACACCAGGCTCAGCTCCCGGCCGTTGACGTCCGGGTGGTTGCGGTAGCGCGAGGTCGGCGCCCGGCACAGCGTGCACCGGCCCAACACCGCCGCCGCGTCCGAGAACTCGACGTTCGTGCGGCCGTCGAAGACGTACAGCGAACCCTCCCACAGCCCGTCGTCGCCGAACGTCTCCCCGTACCGGACGATGCCGCCGTCGAGCTGATACACCTGCTCGAACCCGCGGTTGCGCATCAACGCGGACAGCACCTCGCAGCGCACCCCGCCCGTGCAATAGGTCACCACCGGACGTGACTTGAGGTGGTCGTAGCGGCCGCTGTCGAGCACCGACACGAACTCGCGCGTGGTCCCCACATCCGGCACGACCGCCCCGCGGAACCGGCCGATCTCCGCCTCGAACGCGTTGCGCCCGTCGAAGAACACCACCTCGTCGCCGCGCTCGCCGATCAGCTCGTGCAGCCCGTGCGGCGACAGGTGCACCCCACCGCCGACCACCCCGTGCTCGTCGACCTTCAGCTCGTGCGGCGCCCCGAAGGTCACGATCTCCGGCCGTACCCGCACCGACAGGCGCGGAAAGTCCCGCCCCGTGCCGTCCGACCACTTGATGTCGGCGTCGGCGAACGGCGCGTACGCGCGGGTGCCGCGCACGTACCGCTTGACGTCGGCGATGTCGCCCCCGACGGTGGCGTTGATGCCGTGCTCGGAGATCAGGATGCGACCGGTGAGATCGTTCGACGCCGCCAGGGTGTGCTGCCACAAGCGGATCGCCTCCGGATCGGCCAGCGGCGTGAACCGATAGAACAACACGATCTTCGGGATCGCCACCTCAGCACACCCCCGGCAGGTGCAGCGCGTGCAGGTCCGCGACGGTCAGCCCGTCCAGGGTCTCGCGGAACACCCGCCGCGGCGAGGTCGGCACCTCCGTCAGCGACGGCACCACCAGCACCGTGCAGCCCGCGGCCTCCGCCGCCGCCGCCCCGGTGGGCGAGTCCTCCACCGCCAGGCACTGCGCCGGCTCGAGCCCCAGCAGCTGCGCCGCCCGCAGGTACGGAGCCGGATCCGGCTTGCCGGCCGGCACCTCGTCGCCGCACACCGAATGGTCGAAGTGCTCGCGCCCGAGCGTGTCCAGGGCGAACTCGCACAACGTCCGGTCGGTGTTGGTCACCAGCGCCGACCCGAGCCCGGCGGCGCGCACGGCCCCCAGCGTCCGACGCGCCCCGGGCCGCCACGGCAGCCCCTGCGCGAACAGCTCCCCCATGCGCCCGTACAGCCACGCCTTCGCCGCGGCCAGGGCGTCGGGATCCGGTGCGAGATCCAGCGACGCGAACACCGTCCGCAATGCGAACGCGCTCGACGCCCCGATCGTCGCCCGCCGTGTCTCGTCCGTCATCGGCCCGCCCAGGCGCAGCGACAGCTCCCGGATCCCGATGTCCCACAGCGTTTCCGATTCGAGCAGGGTGCCGTCCATGTCCCACAGGACGGCCCGCAGCGTCGACGTGGTCACCGCACTAGACATTGAAGTACTTCGCCTCCGGGTGATGCAGGACGAACGCGTCGGTGGACTGCTCCGGATGCAGCTGCAGCTCCTCCGACAGCTCCACCCCGATCCGGCCCGGTTCGAGCAGCTCGACCAGCTTGACGCGGTCCTCGAGATTCGGGCACGCCCCGTACCCGAACGCGAACCGCGCCCCGCGGTAGCCGAGCTTGAAGAACTCGGCCACGTCCGCCGGATCCTCCTCGGCCAGGGTGTGGCCGCCGGCGAGCACCAGCTCCTCCCGGACCCGCCGGTGCCAGTACTCGGCCAGCGCCTCGGTCAGCTGCACACCGATGCCGTGCACCTCGAGATAGTCCCGGTAGGAGTTCGACGCGAACAACTCGTTCGCGAAGTCCGCGATCGGCTGCCCCATCGTCACCAGCTGGAACGGCAGCACGTCCACCTGCCCCTCGGCCCGCGCATCCGCCCGCGACCGCACGAAGTCGGCGATGCACAGGAACCGGCCGCGCTGCTGCCGCGGATACGTGAACCGGTAGCGCTCGGCGGCATCCGGATGCGGCTCCGCCAGCACCACCACGTCGTCGCCCTCCGACACCGCCGGGAAGTACCCGTACACCACCGCAGCGTGCGCCAGGATCCCCTCGGTGGACAGCCGGTCCAGCCAGTACCGCAGCCGCGGCCGGCCCTCGGTCTCCACCAGCTCCTCGTACGTGGGACCGTCCCCGGTGCGCTGCCCGCGCAGCCCCCACTGCCCCAGGAACAGCGCCCGCTCGTCGATCAGGCCGGCGTAGTCGGCCAGCGCCACCCCCTTGACCACCCGGGTGCCCCAGAACGGCGGGGTGGGCACCTCGAGGTCGGCGGCCACATCGGAGCGCTCCGGGACCTCGACCGGCGTCTCGGCGGCCTTGCGCTTCTCCGCGATCCGCCGCGACCGCTCGTGCCGGGCCTTACGCTCGGCGGCCTTCTCCCGCGCCGCGATCGCCTCCGGGCTGTCCGCCGCCGGGCCCTCGCCGCGCTTGACGGCCATGACCCGGTCCATCAGATGCAGGCCCTCGAACGCATCACGCGCGTAGGACACCTGCCCCTCGTAGATCTCGGCCAGGTCGTTCTCCACGTAGGAGCGGGTCAGCGCGGCACCCCCGAGCAGCACCGGGAACCGCTCCGCCACCCCGCGATGGTTGAGCTCCTCGAGGTTCTCCTTCATCACCACGGTCGACTTCACCAACAGCCCGGACATGCCGATCACGTCGGCGTTCTTGTCCACCGCCGCGTCCAGGATCGTCGCGATCGGCTGCTTGATGCCGAGGTTGACCACCTCGTAGCCGTTGTTGCTCAAGATGATGTCGACGAGGTTCTTGCCGATGTCGTGCACGTCGCCCTTGACGGTGGCCAGCACGATCCGGCCCTTGCCCTCGTCGCCGGTGGACTCCATGTGCGGCTCGAGATGCGCGACCGCCGCCTTCATCACCTCGGCGGACTGCAACACGAACGGCAGCTGCATCTGCCCCGAGCCGAACAGCTCCCCGACCGTCTTCATCCCCGACAGCAGCGTGTCGTTGATGATCGCCAACGGTGGGGTCGTCTGCATCGCCTCGTCCAGATCCTCCTCGAGCCCGTTGCGCTCGCCGTCGACGATCCGCCGCTCGAGCCGCTCGAACAGCGGCAGCGCGGCCAGCTCCTGCGCGCGGGACTCCCGCGACGACGCCGCCGACACCCCCTCGAACAGCGCCATCAGCTTCTGCAGCGGGTCGTAGCCCTCGCGCCGCCGGTCGTACACCAGATCCAGCGCCGTCTCGCGCTGCTCGTCCGGGATCCGCGCCATCGGCAGGATCTTCGACGCGTGCACGATCGCCGTGTCCAGCCCCGCCTGCACACACTCGTGCAGGAACACCGAGTTCAGCACCTGCCGCGCCGCGGGGTTCAGGCCGAAGGACACATTCGAGATGCCCAGGGTGAAGTGCACCCGCGGATGCCGCCGCTTGATCTCGCGGATCGCCTCGATCGTCTCGATGGCGTCCCGGCGGACCTCCTCCTGACCGGTGGAGATCGGGAACGTCAGGGCGTCGACGATGATGTCCTCCTCGCCGAGCCCCCACCTGCCGGTCAGATCCGCGATCAGCCGCTCGGCGATGCGCACCTTGTGCTCGGCGGTGCGGGCCTGGCCCTCCTCGTCGATGGTCAACGCCACCACCGCGGCGCCGTGCTCGACGACGTGCTCCATGATCCGCTCGAACCGCGAACCGGGGCCGTCGCCGTCCTCGTAGTTCACCGAGTTCACCGCGCACCGGCCCCCGAGATGCTCGAGGCCGGCCCGGATCACGTCCGGCTCCGTCGAGTCGATCATGATCGGCAACGTCGACGCCGTCGCCAGCCGGCCCGCCAGGTCCGCCATGTCGACGGCGCCGTCGCGGCCCACATAGTCCACGTTCAGATCCAGCAGGTGCGCGCCGTCGCGGATCTGGTCCTTCGCGATGTCCAGGCACTTCTGGTGGTCCCCGGCGAGCATCGCCTCCCGGAACGCCTTCGACCCGTTCGAATTGGTGCGCTCCCCGATCATCAGGATCGACGAGTCCTGCTCGAACGGCACCGCCGAGTACAGCGACGACACGCCCGGCTCCGGCCGGGGGCCGCGCTCGGCGCGCTCGGTCGCGTGCACCGCCTCGGCGACCTGCCGGATGTGCTCGGGGGTGGTGCCGCAGCAGCCGCCGACCAGCGCCAGACCGAACTCGGCGACGAATCCGCTCAGCGCCTCCGCCAGCTCTTCCGGCGTCAACGGGTACTCGGCGCCGTTCGCTCCCAGCACCGGCAGGCCCGCGTTCGGCATCACCGACACCGGCAACCGGGCGTGCTTGGACAGATGCCGCAGGTGCTCGCTCATCTCCTCCGGGCCGGTCGCACAGTTCAGCCCGATCAGATCGATGCCCAGGGGTTCGAGCGCCGTCAGGGCCGCCCCGATCTCGCTGCCGAGCAGCATCGTGCCGGTCGTCTCCATCGTCACGTGGGTGACGATCGGGATGCGCCGGCCCGCCCGCTCCATCGCGCGGCGGCTGCCGACGATCGCGGCCTTCGCCTGCAGCAGGTCCTGACAGGTTTCGACGAGGATGGCGTCGGCGCCGCCGTCGAGCATGCCCAACGCCGACTCGGTGTAGGCGTCGCGCAGCGTGGCGAACGGGGCGTGACCGAGGGTGGGCAGCTTCGTGCCCGGACCCATCGAGCCGAGCACGAACCGGCCCATGCCGTCCGGGCCGGGACCCATCTCGTCGGCCACCTCCCGGGCCAGGCGGGCGCCGCGTTCGGACAGGTCACGGATGCGATCGGCGATGTCGTAGTCGGCGAGATTGGGCAGGTTGCAGCCGAAGGTGTTGGTGGAGACGGCATCCGCCCCGGCCTCGAAGTACGCCCGGTGGATCCCCCGGATGACGTCGGGCCGGGAGTCGTTGAGAATCTCGTTGCACCCCTCGAGGCCGCGGAAGTCGTCCAGACTCAGATCCGCGGCCTGCAACATCGTGCCCATCGCCCCGTCTCCCACGACAACGCGCTGCGAAAGCGCATCGAGCAAGGCAGAGTGCAATGGGGTGGACATGCGCTCCAGACTAGTGGGCGGCCCGTCCGGCTCTCGCCGTAGGCTGGACAGGTGAGTGCAAGCGAGTTCGCCGAGACCCCGGAACCGGACGTGCCGACCCTGCGTGACCCGGTGCTGGTCGCCGCGTTCGAAGGGTGGAACGACGCCGGGGACGCGGCCAGCGGCGCCGTCGAACACCTCGAGCTCATCTGGGACGCCGAACCGTTCGCCGAACTGGACTCCGAGGACTACTACGACTACCAGGTCAACCGCCCCATGGTGCGTCTCGTCGACGGCGTCACCCGCGAGATCGAATGGCCCGCCACCCGCCTGTCGGTGTGCTCACCCCCCGGCAGCGACCGCGACGTGGTGCTGCTGCGCGGCATCGAACCCAACATGCGCTGGCGCAGCTTCTGCGACGCCATCATCGAGCTCGCCGACGAGATCGGCGTGCACACCGTCGTCATCCTCGGCGCCCTGCTCGCCGACACCCCGCACACCCGGCCCGTCCCCGTCACCGGCACCGCCTACAGCACCGACGCCGCCAAACGCTTCAACCTGGAAGGCTCCCGGTACGAGGGCCCCACCGGCATCGCCGGGGTCCTGCAGGATGCGTGTGTCCGCGCCGGCGTGCCCGCCGTGTCGTTCTGGGCCGCCGTCCCCCACTACGTGTCGCAACCCCCCAACCCCAAGGCCACCGTCGCGCTGCTGCGCCGTGTCGAGGACGTCCTCGACCTCGAGGTGCCTCTCGGCGAACTGCCGATCCTCGCCGAGGAGTGGGAACAGACCGTCACCGCGATGACGGAGGACGATGAGGAGATCGCCGAATACGTGCGGGCCCTCGAGGAACGCGGCGACGCCGAATCCGACATCTCCGAGGTCATCGCCAAGATCGACGGCGACGCCCTCGCCGCCGAATTCGAACGCTACCTGCGGCGACGGGGCCCCGGCGGCTTCACCCAGTGAGCGCGGCACGCGCCTCGCTGCAGCGTGCCGCCCTCTACGCCGGAGGATTCCTCGGACCCTTCGGCGGTGGAGTCGTGGCGTCCGTGCTGCCGGAGATCGGCGCGGCCACCGGCGTGAGCGCCGGCGCGGCCGCGAGCACGCTCACCGCGTACCTCGGGCCGTTCGCGCTGACGATGCTCGTCTCCGGCACCCTCGGGGCACGGTGGGGACGGGTCCGCACCGTCCGCACGGCGTACATCGCCTACACCTGCGCGTCGCTGGCGTCCGCGCTCGCCCCCACCCTCGGGCTGCTGCTCGCGTCCCGCGCGTTGCAGGGCATCGCCAACGCCTTCACCACCCCGCTGCTGCTCGCCGCGCTCGCCGCGATCGTGCCGCGGGCACGGCTGGGCCGCGCCCTGGGCCTGTTCGGGGCGATGCAGGCCGCCGGGCAGACCTCGGCCCCGCTCGTCGGGGGCCTGGCCGCCGAGGTCGACTGGCGGTGGGCGTTCGTCGTGATCGCCGCCGCCGCCGCCGTCCTCGCCGTGATCGGGCTGCCCGAACAGCTGACCGCCCCCACCGGAGAGCCACCGCCGCGGCTGCGCGACGCGCTGCGCCCCGACGTGTTGCGCATCGGCGTCGTCGCACTGCTCGGCTGGGGCGCCCTCGGCGGCCTGAATTTCCTGCTCGCCTTCCGCGCCGAGGACGTCTTCGGCCTGACCCCCACCCAGCGGGGCCTGCTCCTGACCGGATTCGGCGTCGCCGGCATCCTCACTGCCCGCCGTGTCGGCACCCTCATCGACCGCATCGGCGCCCGCCGCACCGTGCTGCTCGGCGCCCTCGCCGGCGCCGCCCTCGTCGTCGTCGCCGGCACCGCCGGACTGCTGTGGCTGGTCGCGGCCGCCTGGTTCGTCGCCGGCATCGCCTCGCAGTGCGTGCTCGTCGGTGTCAACGCCGCGGTCCTCGGCTCCCGGGGCCGCAACCGCGGCGGCGCCGTCTCCGTGGTGCAGGCCTTCCGGTTCTCCGGCGGCGCCGTCGCCCCGCTGGCGCTGACGCCGCTCTATGCCGCGGCGCCGGTCGCGAGCTTCGTCGTGCCCGCCCTCGTGCTCGCCGTCGTCGCCCCGCTGGCGATGCCACGCCGCGACACCACCCCCGGCTGACACCCCCTCCCCGGCGGCGGTGAGCACTTCCTGACCGCCGCGTAACCCCGGTGCCGCCGATCCGTCACCGCCCCCGGCAACCCTGGACGCATGACCCCAACCGCGTCGCACCCCCACGGCCCGCGCCGACGGCTGCTCGTCGTCGGCAACGGCATGGCCGGCGCCCGCACCGTCGAGGAGATCCTCGCGCGCGGCGGCCGGGACCAGTTCGAGATCACGATGATCGGCGACGAGCCGTACGGCAACTACAACCGGATCATGCTCTCCCACGTGCTGGCCGGCCAGGCCGACGTCGACGACGCCGAACTCGTCCTCAACCCCAGGAGCTGGTACCGGGAGAACGGAGTCACCCTCCACGCCGGCGACCGCGCGACCCACCTCGACCGGTTCGGCAAGGTCGTCACGTGCGAATCCGGCCGGCAGGTCCCCTACGACCTGCTCGTCGTCGCGACCGGGTCGAACACCTTCTTCCCCAACATGGACGGCCTGCGCGAACCCGACGGCCGGCTCGGCCGCGGCGTCTTCGGCTTCCGCACCCTCGCCGACACCAACGGCATGCTGCAGATGGCCGACGCCCACGACGACGTCCGCGCCGTCGTCGTCGGCGGCGGCCTGCTCGGCCTCGAAGCCGCCTACGGGCTGCGCACCCAGGGCCTGACCGTCACCGTGGTGCACTCGCCCACCCACCTGATGAACCAGCAACTCGACGAACGCGGCGGCCGGGTGCTGCGCACCGAGATCGAGAAGCTCGGCATCACCGTCCACACCGCTACCCGCACCACTGCCGTCCTGCGCGACGACCACAGCCGGGTCACCGGCGTGCAGTTCGCCGACGGCACCGTCGTCGACACCGACATGGTCGTGGTCACCGCCGGCATCCGCCCCAACACCGAATTCGCCCGTGCCGGCGGCATCGTCGTCGAACGCGGCATCGTCGTCGACGACCAGATGCGCTGCGAAGAGGAGTCGAGCATCTACGCCGTCGGCGAGTGCGCCCAGCACCGCGGCGAGGTGTACGGCCTCGTCGCCCCGGTATGGGAGCAGGCGGTCGTCCTCGCCGAGCACCTCACCGGTGCGAATGCGCACGCCGCCTACCAGGGATCCCGCACCAGCACCAAGCTCAAGGTCGCCGGCATCGACGTCGCCTCTATGGGGGTCAAGGAACCCGAGCACGAGGACGACGAGTTCGTCCAGTTCTACGATCCGCGCAGCGGCATCTACAAGAGCATCGTCGTGCGCGACGGCCGGCTCGTCGGCGCGATGCTGCTCGGCGACGTGAGCAAGGCCGCCACCCTCGCCCAGGCCTTCGACGGCAAGCTCGAGATCCCGGCGGACCGCGCGGCGCTGCTGTTCGACCTCGGCGACCCGCAGGGCGCCGACGTCGCCGCCGCCCTGCCGGACGAGACCCAGGTGTGCAACTGCAACGGCGTCAGCAAGGGCGACATCGTCGCGTGCGTCCACGACGGCGCCGACACCCTCGTGCAGGTGTGCGCCCGCACCCGCGCCGGGAAGGGCTGCGGCTCGTGCAAGGGCCTGGTTGCCGACATCGTCGCCTGCGCCGCCGGCGGCGCCCTCGCCGAGGACCCCGCCGCGAACTGGTACGTGCCGTGCATCCCGCTCGCCAAACCGGACTTGATCGCCGAGATCCGCCGCCGCGACCTGCGCGCGGTCTCCCAGGTCTTCGCCGAACTCGCCACCGGCGGTCGCGAGGATGCCGCTGCCAAGATGCCGCTCGCGTCGCTGCTGCGTACCGTGTGGGGCCCCGACTGGGTCGACGAACGGGGTGCGCTGTTCATCAACGACCGTGTCCATGCCAACATCCAGCGCGACGGCACCTTCTCCGTGGTGCCGCAGATGAAGGGCGGGGTCACCACCCCGGACCAGCTGCGCCGCATCGCCGACGTCGCCGACAAGTACGGCGTGCCCATGGTCAAGGTCACCGGCGGCCAACGCATCGACCTGCTGGGCATCCGCAAGGAGGACCTGCCCAAGGTGTGGGCCGACCTGGACATGCCCTCCGGATACGCATACGGCAAGAGCTTCCGCACCGTCAAGACCTGTGTCGGCAGCGACTTCTGCCGGTTCGGTCTCGGCGACTCGACCGCCCTCGGCATCGCGCTCGAGGAGCGCTTCCAGGGGCTCGAGACACCCGCCAAGCTGAAACTCGCCGTGGCCGGATGCCCCCGCAACTGCTCGGAGGCGCTGTGCAAGGACTTCGGCGTCGTCGCGGTCGGCGACGGCCGCTGGGAGATCTACGTCGGCGGCGCCGCCGGCGCCCACGTCCGCAAGGGCGATCTGCTCGCCACCGTCGGCTCCGGCGAAGAAGTCCTCGCCCTCGCCGGCCGGTTCATCCAGCACTACCGCGAGAACGCCAAGTGGCTCGAACGGACCTACGACTTCGTGCCCCGCATCGGCATCGACCGGCTCCAGGCACTGCTGGTCCGAGACGAGGAGGACATCGTGACCGGACTCGACGAACGCATCGGCACGGCCGTGGCGGGATACCGGGACCCCTGGCTCGAACGGACCACCCCGAAGTCGCCGGCGCAGTTCAGCCCCGCGCTGCCGTTGCTCCCGCTGCCGCAGGTGCCGGTCGGATGACCACGACCGAAAGCCGGACCACCGCAATGGAGTACGCGGTCGGCGCGTTGACCGACCTGACCCCGGGCGAAGGCCGCACGTACACGGTGGGCGGACGGCAGATCGCCGTGTTCCTGCTCGGCGACGGCGCCGTCCGAGCCCTGGACGCCGTGTGCCCGCATCGGGGCGGACCGCTCGCCGACGGACAGATCGACGACGACCTCGTCGTATGCCCCCTGCACCAGTACGCGTTCGTGTTCGACACCGGCCGATGCACCGCGCCCGGCATCGACCCGGTCCGCACCTACCCGGCGCGCGTGCACGACGGGCGGATCGTCGTCACCGTCGGGTGAGCGAGGGGTGGCTGTCGCGCCACCAGCAGAACACGTACAGCGTCAGAGCCGCGACGAGGGCGGTGACCACCCACATGGTCACCGCCACGTCGACCCACGACCCGATCGGTGGTGAGCCCGGTAGGATGCCCCGCAGCGGCACCACCGCGAACAGCATCGCCGCCATCCACGCCAGCATGTCGGTCTCCACCGCGCGGCGCCGCCGGAACGTCTGCACCGCGACGAACGCGGCCAGGACCGCGAGGACAACCATCATCAGCAGCAGGATCGCCGCATACACGAGAGTGCCTCCGGTGCGCGTGAACACCACCTCTGTGCCGTCGACACCGTCGGGAAAGCCGAGTTCCGGAGCGGCGACGACGGGCCCCTGGTCGATCGCCCACCCGTCGATGCGGCCGTCGATCAGCACGTCCGACGGTACCGGTTCTCGCTCCGACTTCTCCCCCACATCGGCCTCCACGACGACCGGCGTGACATCGAAGGTGTCGAACGGCCAGCGGATCGCCTGCCCGCGAGCAAGCAGTTCCACCGGGTAGCCGACGGGCACGGAATGGGCCGGGAAGAACAACTCCGACTGGGAGACGGCCGGCACGAGCAGCACACTCAGCGGCACGGCGAGCGTGGCCCCGTTCGCATCGAGGAACGAGTCCCCGGGATAGATGGTGACCTCCGCATGCACCCGGTCGACTGTCGGCTGCAGCGACTTCATCGTCACCACCACGAGCACCGAGTCGGCATCGACGTCCACCGGCCGCCATTCCCGCGACTCGTGCGTGCTCACCCCGAACAGGACGAGTACACCCAGGTATGCGGCCGTCACCGCCGCCCCGAGCGACACCAGCAGAGTCCGGCGAGACGGGCGATTCGGACGTGGCGCAGGCATTCCCGGACTGTAGCCCGCTGGGCCGCTGCCGACTTGTTTGTTCTTGGCGTATTTGGGTGCGGTTTTGTCGTGAAGTGAGGGTGGTTTCGGTATTTTTCTTATTTCCGTCAGACTCAGAATATGGATACTACAAAGCGTCAGTCGAGAGCAGGACCCCTCGACTCACCCCCAGCCGGCGGCCCGACCCCTCCTCACGCGTCCGTTCCGCCGTTCCGTCTCCGCGATCGAATCGGGTTGCCCTCCGGATCAAGATGTCGTGGTGGGGTGCGTGTCGCGGTCTCCTCCCCTGGCCGGGTCGGCCGGATGGCGGTGTATTCGTGAATTGAAGAGCTTCCGTGTCGTACCGATTACCTATTGTGAAGACATGACAGCATCCGCCCAGCCCACAGAACCGGTCGACAGCGCGCTGGGGCCCCGCCCGGAGCGCCCCATCGACATCTACCGTCGCTCGATCGCCGTGGTGGAAGCGTGTCTGCCCCTGGGCTGGACTGCCACGTCCGACCGCCCCCGCTCCCCTGCCGCCCCCGAGCGCATCCTCGTGACCGCACCCGACGGCGAGTCGGTGTCGTACGCCGTCATCGCGTCCCGCGGAGTGCTCAGCGGGGACGTCGCCCGCATCGCCGCCGAACTGTCCGAGTCCGACCGGGGATTCGTGTGCGCGCACTACCTTTCCGATCCGGTGCGGCGCCAGCTCGACCAGCACGGCATCTCGTACTCCGACGCGACCGGGAATCTCACGCTCGTCGCGTCCCGGCCGGCGATCTGGGTGCGCAACCGGGGCGCCGACGCCGACCCGTGGCGCGGGCCCGGCCGGCCGTCGGGCGTGCTCACCGGTGAACCGTCCGAGCGAGTCGTCCGGGCGCTTGCCGACTTCACCGGCGAGATGTCCGTGCCGGAGCTGATCCGCCTGTCGGGCGCCTCCACCGGCGCCACCTACCGCGTCGTCGAGGTACTCGGAGAGCGGGAACTGATCCGCCGCATCCCGCGCGGCCCGATCACCATGGTGCACTGGGAGAAGATGCTGCGAGCCTGGGCAGCGGACCGCAAACCCTGCACCACAAGGGGGTTCGGCGCGCCGGACGGCGTCGGCACCGTACGGGCCGATCTCTCCGAACCGCTCGACCTGAGCTATGCGATCACCGGCCTCGGCGCCACCGACTACGCGGCCGCCGAGGTTCTCGAGGTGTACGCCGACGACCCGGACGCGTTCGCCCAGGCACTCGGTCTGCGCCCCGTCGATCGCGGAGCCGACGTCGTGGTGGCCACGCCGTGGTCGTCGGTGGTGTTCGAGCGGATGCGGCGGCGCGACGGCCTGCGCTTCGCGGCACCGTCCCAGGTCTATGCGGACCTGCTGGCCGGACCGTTCCGCAACCTGAACGCCGCCGAGCACCTACTGGCGGCGCTCACTGCCGACCAGAGCGCCTGGCGCCGACCCGTCGGTCGCACCTGACCGCGGTCAGAGGCCCAGCGCGGTGACGGCATTGCCGACGAGTCCGGCGTGCTGGCGGCTGTAGAGCGCCACCATCCGCTCGTCGGAATGCCCCGTCTGCGTCATGATCGTCTGAGTCGTGGCTCCGTTGCGGACGGCCTGGGTGACGAACCCGGCGCGCAGGCTGTGCCCGCCGAGCGTGGCGACCACCTCGGCGGCGAACCCGGCCTGCCGCGCCCGCCGCTGGATCATCGAGTGCACCGACTGCCCGCTCAGGGCGCCGCTCCCGACGGCACCGGTGCGGTGGATCGTGCGGAACAGGGGCCTCTCCGCACTCCCTTCCCCCGGCGCCACACCGCGGCAGCAATGCTCGTCGCCGGCGGCACGATCGGCGGTCAACAGCTCCCGGACCGCCACCCCACCGTCCGCGTCCCACACGTCGAGCACCTCGCGCCAGCGCCGGTAGGCGCACACCGGACAGGTCCGGGGATCGCAGCCGTACGGAAGCGTGACGGTGCGTCCGCGCGCGTCGCGGTCCGCCTTCGATCGGCGGATCGTCACGTACAGCCCGTCGGACCGATGGGCGACGACGTCGGAGGTGGTGAGGGCGGACAGCTCCGACCGCCGCATCGCGCCGGCCAGTCCGAGCAGCAGCAGGGCGGAATCGCGGCGCTCGGCTACGCGGTCCGGCCACTCAGTGGCGGCGGCGCGCATCGCTCCGACGATCGCACGGATGTCGTCGGTGAGCAGTGGGGTGCGGCGTGCCGGGGGCGTCGCACGGGTCCGCCGGATGCCGCGCACCACGTCGCGCACCGCCTCGTGGTGTCCCGGCTTCGGCAGGCCCGCCAGGGCGTGCACCTTGTTGATCGTCGCGACCCATCGCGCGAGGGTCGACGGGGCGTAGGCCCAGCGCCCGTCGGGTCGAAGCTCGCCCGCCTTCTCGGTGAGGTACCAGCCCACGAGTTCGGGTGGCGCCGGTAGCGGCACGTGGCCCACGGCGTCACACCACCGGGCGAACTTGCTCCAGTCGCTGGTCAAGGCAGCTCGGGTGTTGTCCGATGCGGCCTTGGCTCGGAGTCGGCGCATCGCCTCCTCCACACCGGCGGGAAGTACCGGCGTGGAGATCGACGCCTCGAGGGACTCGTTGCCCGACAACTGATTCGTCACGGTGACACCACTCCTCATGCCGAGTCGACCGCCTTCGCGAAACGGACGATACGCGCCTCGGCCGGAACCCCCGCCTCGGCGACGCCGATCAGCGCGGCGCGCCCGGCTCGGGCGCGCCGCGCGAGGGACCGGTCCGTCGCGGTTCACACGCCGCAGCGGGGGCCACCCTTTGCCGGTTCGCGCACGAGCGCTTCCGACCGGGCCGGGAACCGATCCCGGTAGGCGTCGACCGCCCGGCGGGTCTCCTCGGCGACCACGTCGGCGTTGATCTGGGCAGCGGCGGCCGGATCGGTGACGCTTCCCGCGACCCACACTCCGGGGACGTCGGTGCGGCCGGACGCATCCGCGGGAATGTACTCTCCGACCCCGGCCGGGTGCTCCACGGCCCGCAGTCCGAGCGCCGCGAGGAAACCGGCACGCGCCACCATCCGCGGCGCGACCACCAGTGCCTCGCGGGCGATCGTCCTGCCGTTGCTCAGCCGTACCCCGGTGAGGCGGTCGTCGACGATCTCCACGGCGGCCACCTCGCCGTCGACCACCCGGACGCCACGGGCGACCAGCTGCTCCGCCTGCTCGGCGGCAGGCGCCGGCGCGGTGTGGGTGAAGTACGTGACGTCGGCGCTCCACTGCCGGAACAGCAGGGCCTGGTGCACCGACATGGGTCCGCTTGCCAGCACGCCGATGGCCCCGTCGCGGACCTCCCAGCCGTGGCAGTACGGGCAATGCAGCACGTCTCTCCCCCAACGCGCCCGCAGCCCGGGCACGTCGGGAAGCTCGTCGACCAGCCCGATGGTCACCAGCAGCCGGCGGGCGCGGGGCACCCGACCGTCGGACAGGGTCACCTCGAACCCGCCCTCGCGGCGGGTCACGGCGGTCACGTCCGCGTGCAGCACGTCACCGCCGTAGCCG
This sequence comes from Rhodococcus sp. M8, assembly GCF_015654185.1. Lineage (NCBI taxonomy): Bacteria > Bacillati > Actinomycetota > Actinomycetes > Mycobacteriales > Nocardiaceae > Rhodococcus > Rhodococcus sp. M8. Next base: position 717,608 of record NZ_CP064065.1, on the reverse strand, counting down.
CGCACCTCGTCTCGGCCGCGGTCGAGCAGTTCGGCCGGCGGGACCCCGTCCCGGGCCAGCAATCCGTGCACGCCGGCAGCCGGAGCGTTGCGTGGGGCGCCCGCATCGAGGACGACCACCGACCGCCGCGCCCGGGCGAGCATCAGCCCCGCATTCAGTCCGGCAGCCCCGCCGCCGATCACCACCACGTCGTAATTCGTTTTCGAGCAGATCGCTCATCTCGATCACCTCCACGACGACTATGAGATCCGACGGGAAAAACCCGCAACGTTGTTTGCCGATATGGCAAAGCGTGGGGCATGGACGACCTCGACCGAGCGCTCGAGACGGTCGGGCCCCGGCTTCGCGCCCTGCGGCGGAAGCGCGAGACCACGTTGGCCGATCTCTCGGCGACGACGGGCATTTCGGTGAGTACCCTGTCCCAACTCGAGTCCGGCGCCCCACCGACCGGCGACCCGCGCATTCATCTGCGTCCGATCACTCGTCACGGCAGAACCATGGTGCCGCTCACCCGGCGCGCCGGCGGCATCCAGACGTACAAGCTGGTGATCCCCGCCGACAGCAGCCGTGGGGAACCGGATCCCCAGACCCATGAGGGCTACGAGTGGCTCTACGTCCGCAACGGACGGCTGCGACTCGTCCTGGGTGAGCACGACCTGGTTCTCGTGCCCGGGGAGGCGACCGAGTTCGACACTCGCGTGCCGCATTGGTTCGGCGCCGCCGATGCCGCACCGGTCGAGTTCCACAGCCTGTTCGGCAAGCAGGGCGAACGGGCGCACCTTCGTGCCCGACCGGCCTCGAAAATCGTTCCGCACCAGACTGATCCGTAGCCGGGCACCCGGTGCGCCCCGCCCCGGCGGTGGGCCAGGAAGGGCCCGACGGGCCACCGCCGAGTCCGTCGCGGCACCCTCCCCACTTTTCGAAACCCCCGCACCCCTGACTCACCATAAGGGGGAGTTATGACGATCAAGCCAACTCATGCATATATGCGTACCTATGCGTTTCCCGAGCAGCGACTGGACCGTTTGTTCGTAACGTTTCAAGTTTCGCGTCGCCTCACTACCTCTTGAACTGGAATTACTATATTTAATTCATTTCATTTCATAATTATTTTCATTTTTCGATACGTACGGATAACCCGGATGCACACTCCGGAGTCCGATATCGGGCCCGCGAAGGCCCGGGCGGAAGGCCCCCTCTCCTCGTGGGTGTGGCGGATGGTTTCGTTCGAGAAGCGACCGGAATGGAGTATTCGGTAAATTAATGTATTCCGTATGAATCCGATTCCGTAACCGTGTTTCGGCCCCTTCCCCCACCTGATAGATATGGCTGCAACCACTGCCCGAGACGAGGACTCCGTGAGCGAAGCGAGCACCGGCGAATCCCTACCCGACGAGCGCCCGAAGCCGGGACGACCGCGGAAGTACGCGTCCGCCGCCGACCGGGTCAGGGCCTACCGGGAACGGGAACGACAGAAGAGGGAGGCGGCCTCGCTGGCCGAGCCGACCACTCCCCCGGGCCCGGCCGAAGCAGCCACCAACCTGGCGTCCGCCGTCGCCGCACTCCGCACCCTGAGCGCGACGACGCTCGAGCAGTACAGCGCCGTCGCCGCGCAGATCACCGCCGCCGTCGACAAGCTCACCGACCCGGACGCGCTCGAGGCGCAGATGAACCGGGCCACCACGGAACTGGCGAAGGTGAAGGCGGACGCGGACGCGAGGATCGCCCGCCTGCGCGAGCAACTCGCCCAGGCGACCGAGGACCGCGACAACGCGGAGGCCGCCGTCGAGGCCGTCGACCGGGAGCTGGCGGACGCCCGCGCGGCGCACGACACCCGGATCCGGGAACTGGAGACCGCACATCGCGACGAGTCGACGCGAGCGGCCCAGGAGCACGCGGACACCCTGCGCACCTGGCAGGAACGCATCGATGCCACCGCGGCCGCGCACGCCGCGGAGCTCGCCGAGTACCGGTCGACCGTCACCACCCAGCAACAGCAGCTCGCCCGGCTCGAATCGGAACTCGCGACCCTGCGTGACGATCTGGTGCACACCCGCGCCGCCGCGGAGAAAGAGGCAGCCACGGCCGCCGCGGCCACCGTCCGGCTCGACACCGATCTCACCGCGGAACGCGCCCGCGTCGAGAAGCTGCGCGGCGCCCTGGAAGAGGCCCGCATCGCGGCGGCGGCCGCCCAGGCCGCCGAGACCGCGGCCCGCGACCGGGGCGACGAACTTCGGGCCGAGATCGTCGACCTGCGCGGCGAGCGGGATCGGCTACGGGTCGACCTCACCGCGGCGCGCGCCGCAGCGGCCGAGTCCCGCCACGAGGCGGACACGACGCAGACGGCGCCGGCCGAGAGCTGACCGGGCGGCGGGATCCCCGACCCCGGCGACGGCCGGACGCCAATGAGGGGCACGGGCTGCACCTCCGCCCGGGTGTGGCGCGCACGGCACCGGGGGTTGCGCGGCACGAGGGCCGCCCCCGCCTACCCTGTCACGGTGAACGAAACGCAGCCGCCCGCCGGGCCCACCGATCCGGGGGCCGGGGTGCAGCACGACCGGCTCCGGTTGTTCTCGTTCGCGACGGCCGAGAAGCGGGCCGAATACCTCTGGGTGCTGCGTGCTTTCGACCTCGCCCGCGCCAACTACGTGGTGCTGCTGCACGCCGCCGAGGTCGCGGCGATCCTCGAGCGGACCGGCTCGGCGGATCCGGCGGCGGCGCTGTCGGCCCAGGACGTCGCACCGCTGCTCGAGCAGCTGCACGCCTGGGGTGTGCTCGAGCGCAGCTACGACGGCACCCGGGCGGCGTCGCTGGCCGAGTACCGCAACCGGCACTACGTGTATCAGTTCGGCCGGGCCGGTTATCACGCCTTCCGGGCCGTGGAGGATGTGCTGCGGGCGCGCGGCGAGGACGCGTCGCTGTCGCGTCTCGCGCTGGCGGATCTGCTGGCCGACCTGACCGAGCTGGCGGCCGCGAACGCGGCCGGGGACGGAGAGCTCATCTATCGCAAGCTGTCGCGGCTGGACACGACGTTGTCGGACATGGCCGAGCGGGCCGCGGGGTTCTATCTGATGCTCGGCGACCTGGTGCGCACCACCGAGGTCACGCCCGAGTCGTTCCTGGCGCACAAGGATGCGGTGCTGGCGCACATGCGCGAGTTCAGCACGGACCTGGCCCGCTACGCACCGAAGCTGGCGGCCGCGCTGGCACGGGTGCAGGAGACGGGGATCGACCGCATGCTGGGGTTCGCCGCCGCGCACGACGAGCGGGTGCTGCTGCCCGCACCCGAACGGCAGGCGGACTGGCGAGCCCGATGGCGCGGCCTCGAGCGGTGGTTCGTCGGCGCCGGGGACGTACCGAGCGAGTCGGAGCGGTTGCGGGAGGGCACGATGAGCGCGATCGCGGCGGTGCTGGCGCTGCTGCGCCGGGTGACGGAGACCCGGCGCGGCGGGGTGAGCCGCGAGTCGCAGCTGCGGCACCTGGCCGGCTGGTTCGCGGCCGCGCCGAGCGAGGAGTCGGCGCACGCGCTGTTCGGAGCGGTGTTCGACCTGGGCCGCCCGCGTCACTTCTCCGCCGTGCATCCCGACCCGGAGACGATCCCGGTGACGACGTCGTGGTGGGAAGCGGCACCCGTGCCGATCGCCCGGACGCTAGCCGAGACCGGGCGCACCCCGTCGGCGGGGGCGCCGGCGCGGGTACAGCGCAACGAATCCGGGATCCGGCGGTTGCGGGAGCGGCAGCTGGCGGCGCAGCGGGCGCGGGCCGAGGCGGCGCGATCCCTGGCGGCGGGCGGCGTGGACGAGCGGGAGTTGTCCGAGCCGGAGACCGAGGTGCTGTTGAGCCTGCTCGACGCGGCGCTGTCGGCGCGGGTTCCGGTCAGCGGCACCGTGCCGGGGGCGACGGGCACGCAGAACGGGGTGCGGCTGACGTTGAGCCCGGCCGCGGAGGGCACGGTGGTACGCACGGCGCGGGGCCGGCTGCATCTGGACGGGCTGCGGGTGAGCGTGCAGTGAGGGCCCGGCGGATCTCGCCGCTCGACCGGGATTCGTACCAGCGGGCGGCGCGCCTGATCCTGTCGCACCATCTGGTGACCGCGCAGTACCCGGACCGGGCCGCGCTGCCGCTGCTGCGCCGGTGGGCGACGGAGCTGCGGGAGGACCTGCTCGAGTTGTTCGGATACCGGCTGGAGGTGACCGAGACGACCGCGCGGTTGTTCACCGTCGCGGACCGGCTCGATCCCGGGGGCAGCGCGCGCACGGTCACCGACCGGCCCTTCGACCGTCGCCGGTACGCCTACCTGGCGCTGGCGCTGGCGGCGCTGGGACGCGCCGGCGGGCAGATCACGCTGTCGGAACTGGCCGAGCAGGTCGCGTCCGAGGCCGGCCAGGTGCCCGGGGTGGAGCTGGCCACCGAGCGTGCGACCGACCGGGACGCGTTCGTCGACGCGGTGGCGTGGCTCGCCGCGCGGGGGGCGATCACGCTGGCGGACGGCGACGCCGGCGGCTGGGTGTCGGATCCGGACCGGGGTGAGGCGCTCTACGACATCGACCGGCCCGTGGTGGCGGCGCTGTTCCGGCCGCCGCGCGCGCTACAGCACCTGCGCTCGGTGCGGGGCCTGCTCGCCGCCGGTGACGGCCGCGACGGGGACCGGATCGTGGACACCGCCGAGGTGGCACGGCGGGTACGGCGGGCGCTGGTGCAGCGACCGGTGGTGTATGCCGAGGAACTCGACGACGACGCGCGGCTGCAGCTGGCGCTGCCACGGACGACCGCGGGGATCGAGCTGCTGACGGGGCTGGTGGCCGAGCGGCGCGCGGAGGGCGTCGCGCTGGTCGATTCGTCGGGGCGGATGTCGGATCTGCGGTTCCCGGGGGTGGGAACGGTTCCGCAGGTGGCGTTGTTGCTGGCCGGGGAGATCTGTGCGCGGGTGTCGGATCCGGAGTCGGTGCCGGTGCGGTTGCCGAGGCCGGCGGATGCGGAGGCGGAACTCGAGGCGGGACTGGACGCGGCGATTCCGGCGGCCGGGGTGTTCGCGTCGCTGGCCGGTGATGCCGGCGCCGGGCCGGCGGACACGACACCGGCGCAGCGGCCGGCGCCGACGCATCCGCTGGTCGAGGACAGCTGGCTGGCGGAGACGGCGGCGAAGCTGGTCGACGAGTTCGGCCGTACCTTCGCCGCGCAGTGGCAGGCCGACCCGGCGGGCCTGCTGGAGGCGGCGGTGACGTTGTTGCAGCGGCAACGGTTGGTGGCACGGGTGCCGGGCGGCGTGCTGGCGTTGCCGGCGCTGGCCCGGTTCCGGGGAGTGGTGGTGACGGTGCGCGAACGCGACCCGCGCCTCGCGCCGGCCGGTGAGGATTCGAACGAAGCGGAGATGTCGTGAGCAGTGCCCGTTTCCGGCCGACACGTGCCGGGATCATCAATCTGTGGGACTACCGGGACCAGGAGTTCTCGTTCGCGGACGGCCGGCTGGTGCTGCGCGGGCCCAACGGGTCGGGCAAGACCAAGGCGCTCGAGGTGCTGTTCCCGTTCGTGTTCGACGGGCGTATCGAGCCGCGGCGACTGAACCCGTTCGCCGGCGAGGAGCGCACGATGCGGTCCAACCTGCTGTACCAGGGGCAGGACAGCGCGTATTCGTACGTGTGGATGGAGTTCTGCCGCGGCCGCCGGGACGATCCGGAGGCGGTGACCGTGGGGGTCGGGATGCGGGCGGCGCGCGGCAACGACAAGGTCACGCGGTGGTATTTCGTCGTCGACGGCCGGGTCGGTGTGGACTTCTCGCTGCTGGATGCCGCCGATCGCCCGCTGACGCGGCGGCAGCTGATCGAGGAGGTCGGGGCCGACGCGGTCACGGACCGGCCGGTGGACTACCGGGCGGCGATCGATGCGCGGTTGTTCGGGCTCGGGATCGAGCGGTACGACCAGCTGATCAACCTGATCCTGACGCTGCGCCGGCCGCAGCTGGCCAAGAACCTGGACCCGAAGGGGTTGTCGCAGGCGCTGACCGACGGGTTGCGGCCGCTGGACGAGCAGCTGGTGCTCGAGGCGGCGCGGTCGTTCGCCGACATGGAGGAGGTCTCGCGCGCGCTGGAGTCGCTGGCGGCGGCGGACCAGGCGGCGCAGCGGTTCGTCGCGGTGTATGCGACCTACCTGGGTCAGCAGGCCCGCGCCGACGTCGACCGGCTCGGGGCGCGGTTGGCGGCGGTCGAGGGCGGGAGTGCGGAGTGGACGGCGTCGGTGACGACGTTCGACCGGGCCGGCGTGGAGCGGGCGCAGGCCCACGAGCGACTCGAGCTCGCGGAGCGGGACCTCGAGCAGGCCCGGGCGACTCTCGAGGCGCTGCAGCGGTCGAGCGCGTACGAGGGCAAGCAGCAGCTCGACGATCTGGCGCAGGTGGTGGCGGACCTCGAGCGCACCACGGCCGGGCAGGCGGAGCAGGCGCAGCGCGCGAGGGCGGAGCTGGCGCAGCGCGACGAGGAGGCGCGGCGGGCCGCGGCCGCGGCGACGGACGCAGCGGCCGCGGTGGGCCGCGCCGAGGACGCACTCGCCGCGGCGGCGCGGGATGCGGGTGTGGAGTGGGCGCCGCCGGCCGAGGACGCGCCGGGCGAGCAGATCGCGGCGACGGTGGCGGCGTGTGCGGAGGAGCGGGCCGCGGATGTGCGGGCGGTGCGGGCGGCGGTGGCGGCCGCGGAGGGCGCGGCGGCGGCGCGGGTGCGGGCCGAGACGACCGCCGAGCGGGGCCGGGCGCAGCTCGAGTCGGCCCGGGCGGCGGTGGCCACGGCGGACGCGGTGGTGGAGCTGGCCCGCGCGGAGGCGTCGAACCTGTTGCGGGAGTGGTGGGTCGGTCACCGGGACACGTGGTCGGTGCTCGGCCTGCCGGAGGAGCTGGTCGAGGCGCTGACCGCGGCGATCGCGGCGGCCGGCGACGACGAGGCGGCGACGCCGGCGGCGGCGCTGGCCGAGCGCACGGCCCCGGTGGTCGAGGAGTTGCGGTTCCGCGGCCGCGGCCTGGAGGCGGAGATCACGCACGCGCGGGAGCGGATCGCGGTGTTGCGGGCCGAACGGGACCTGGTCGAGGCCGAGCGCGACGACGCTCCCCCGTCGTTCCCGATGCGGCCGACCGGGTCGTCGGACCCGTCGGGAGCGCCGCTGTGGCGGCTGGTGCGGTTCGCGGACGACGTGAGCGCGGAGGCGGCCGCGGGACTCGAGGCCGCGCTGGAGGCGGCGAACCTGCTGACGGGCTGGGTGTGCGGCGGTGCGGGGGACGTGCCCGCGGGGGCGGTCGCGCTGATGCCGGTGCCGCCGGCGCAGCGCCCCACCGGCCGGACGTTGGCCGACGTGCTGGTGGTGGAGCCGGACACCGGGGTGCCGGCCGAGCGGGTGCGGGCGGTGCTGGCGTCCGTCGCGGTGCGGGATGCGGTGACGGACGAGACCGGCCCGGCCGTCGACGAGCGGGGCGGCTACCGCCAGGGGGTGCAGCTGGGCAGACATACGAAGGCGGAGGTCGAGTACATCGGGGCCACCGCGCGGGCCCGTCGCCGTCGCCTGCGGGTGACCGAGCTCGACGCGGAGATCACCGCGGCGCAGAACCGGATGGCGGACGCGGAGGCAGAGCGGGCGGAGCTCGACGGACGGCTCGCGCAGCTGGAGCGGGCCGCGGCGGCGGTGCCGCGCACCGGCGCGGTGCTGGCGGCGCTGCGGAAGGTCAGCGAGTGCGCGGGTGCGCTGCGCACTGCCGGGGAGGCGGCGGCCGCGGCGGACCGGGACCTCGATCAGGTGATCGCCGAGTGCGCCGTGAAGGAGCAGCGGGTGCGCTCGGTCGCGGCCCGGCACCGGGCGCCGCACACGGCCCGCGAGCTCGAGCATCTGACGGCGGCGATCCGGTTCTTCGAGTCGCAGGGCCAGGCGGTGCTGCGGGCCCGGCGTGAGCACGTCGCCGCGGCCGAGCGGGCGCGAGAGGCGCAGGTGCGGCGCGACGACGCCCGGCTCGCGGCGGAGGAGTCCGCCGAACGGGCGGTGACGGCCGAGGAGTCGCTGGGGCAGCAACAGCAGCGGCTGGGGACGCTGCGCGAGGCGTTGGGTGCCGACGCGCAGCAGATCGACGCGCAGCTCGCGCAGGCGCGCGAGCGGATCGAGGCGGCGCGGGTGGAGCAGCGCGCCGCGCGCCGCGCGCACGACGACGCGGTCGAGCGGCTCGGGAAGGCGGAGGCGGCGCACGTCGCGGCGGAGCAGGCGCTGCGGTCGGCGCTGACCGAGACGCGGGCCGACGCCGCACAGCTGGCGCCGTATGCGCGGCCGGATGTGCTGTCGCTGCTGGGAATCTCGGGGGAGCTGCGGTGGCCGTCGGCGGCGGCGTGGCCGGCGCCGGAGCAGGTGGTGGACCGGCTCGCCCGGGCGGGCGGGGACGTGCCTGCGGTGCCCGCGGAGGTGGGGGCGCTGTACGCGGCGCTGGCGGCGGCGACGGCGCCGATCAAGGGCGAGGACGGTGCCCGCAAGGCGGCCCGGTCGGCGTTGACGTCGGCGTTACAGGAGTTCGACGGGCAGCTCGCGGCGGCCGGTCAGGACTATCGGCTGCAGTGGGACGCGCCGGACGGGTTGACGGTGGTGCGGGTGCAGGACGAGCAGGGGTTTTCGTCGGTGGCGGAGTTCGCGGTGCGGATCTCGGCGGCGCGGCGGGATCAGGAGCTGCTGCTGACCGACGCGGAGCGGCGCATCCTCGAGGATGCGCTGCTGGCGGGGCTGGCGCAGCAGATCCACGAGCGCACCCAGGACGCGCGGGATCTCATTGCCCGGATGGGGGCGGAGATGCGGCAGCGGCGCATGTCGTCGGGTACGACGGTGGGGGTGCGGTGGGTGCTGGCCGATCATCTCGACGATCAGGCGCGGGCGGTGTGCCGGCTGCTGGACCGGGAGGTCTCGGCGCTGGGGCCGGTGGAGCTGGCGAGCGTCCGGGCGCATTTCGCGGCGCGGATCCGGGCGGAGCGGGCGGCGCATCCGGAGCGGTCGTATCCGGAGATCCTGGCGGCGACGCTGGATTACCGGCGGTGGCGGGTGTTCGCGTTCGGGTTGATCGGGGCGGACGGCGCGGAGGATCGGCTGACGGTGGCGCGGCATTCGGCGTTGTCGGGGGGTGAGCAGTCGGTGTCGCTGCATCTGCCGTTGTTCGCGGCGGCGCATGTGATGCTGGATTCGGCGGATCCGCAGGCGCCGCGGCTGCTGGCGCTGGACGAGGCGTTCGCCGGGGTGGACGACAACGGCCGGGCGGAGCTGCTCGGGTTGAGCGTGCAGTTCGACCTGGATCTGTTCATGACGGGCTACGACCTGTGGATCACGTATGCCGGGGTGCCGGCGTGTGCGCACTACGATCTGGCGCATTCGGTGGCCGAGCACACGGTCGGGGCGACGCTGCTGGTGTGGTCGGAGGGCGGGTTGCTCGCCGAGCACGACGGGTCGGATCTGGCGGCGGCGCTGGGGTCGCCGGGCACGCGGCGGGTGCCGGCGCCGGTGGAGGGGGCGCTCGAGTTCGCGTAGGCGTGCGGGGCGCTCCCCTACCCGAGCTGCGCGGGATTCGGCGTCCTTGAGCAGCGACGAGAAGTATTGGGCCTTCTTGCGGGTGAGCAGTAGCGGCGAGTCCTCGGACCGGTAGCCGCCGCGGCTCCACACGTGGTCGTTGCCGCGCAGCGTGCCGCTGTAGTACTTGAGTTCGATCAGGTAGAGGGTGTCGCGGGACAGGACGAGCAGATCCACCTCGTGCCAGCGACCGCGGTTGTCGCGGAACTCGAAGTTCGACCAGGCACGGAACCGCGGGGCGTCCGGCAGCAAATCCTTGACGAAGTCGAGGCCGAGCTTTTCATGCTCGAACTGCGAGGGGCTGATCTCGCCCCAACGGTCACTTTGCACCTGTTCCCGCACCTCTCGATCTCATCCGTCACCCATGTCGAGAGAGTCGAGTGTGCACATCTCGTCGTTACGCCTCGGCGTGTCGCGACGAGATGTGCACACTCGAAATGCGCTCTATCGCAGCGGGATGCCGAGCAGAGCGTCGACGGCGTTCGCGAACGCGACGGGCGCGGAGGTGTCGTCGCCGCCGCGGTCGACGGCGAAGCGGGCCCAGGCGTCGAGGGTGTCGAGGGCCTTGGGGGTGTCGAGGTCGTCGGCGAGGTGCTGACGCAGCCGCGCGATGGTGTCGTCGGCGGACTGGGCCGAGCCCAGGGCCGCGGCGTCGCGCCACAGGGCGAGGCGGGCCTGGGCGTCGGCGAGGACCTGGTCGGTCCAGGCCCGGTCGGTGCGGTAGTGCCCGGCGAGCAGGCCCAGGCGGAGGGCGGCGGGGTCGACGCCCTGGCCGCGGAGCTTGGAGACGAACACGAGGTTGCCGCGGGACTTGGACATCTTCTCGCCGTCGAGGCCGATCATCCCGGTGTGCACGTAGTGCCGGGCAAAGCGGCGCTCGCCGGTGACTGCCTCGGCGTGGGCAGCGGAGAATTCGTGGTGGGGGAAGATCAGGTCGCTGCCGCCGCCCTGGACGTCGAAGCCGCTGCCGATGCGGTTGAGGGCGATGGCGGCGCATTCGATGTGCCAGCCGGGGCGGCCGTCGCCGAACGGGGACGGCCAGGCCGGTTCGCCGGGCCGCTGCGCGCGCCAGAGCAGGGCGTCGAGCGGGTCGCGCTTGCCGGGCCGGTCGGGGTCGCCGCCGCGTTCGGCGAAGAAGTGCTCCATGGTGGCGCGGTCGTAGCCGGATTCGTAGCCGAACTGCTCGGTGGCGTCGGCGCGGAAGTACACGTCGGGGTATTCGGCGTCGTCGACGATGTACGCGGCGCCGGAGGCGACGAGTTTCTCGACCAGTTCGACGACCTCGCCGACGGATTCGACGGCGCCGATGTAGTCGCGGGGCGGCAGGACGCGCAGCGCCTCCATGTCCTCGCGGAACAGGGCGGTCTCGCGCATGCCGAGGACGATCCAGTCTTCGCCGTCGCGGGCGGCCCGTTCGAACAGCGGGTCGTCGACGTCGGTGACGTTCTGGACGTAGTGCACGTCGTGGCCGGCGTCGCGCCACACGCGGTGGACCAGGTCGAAGGCGAGGTAGGTGGCGGCGTGACCGAGGTGGGTGGCGTCGTAGGGGGTGATGCCGCAGACGTACATCGTGGCCGTGTGACCCGGGGTGACAGGACGGACCGCGCGGTCCGCGGTGTCGTAGAGCCGCAGCGGGGGGCCCTGGCCGGGGACGGACGGGAGCGCGATGTCGGACCATGACAGCATGCGCACGAGCCTAGTAGAGGGCGCGGGCGGCTCCGGACGGAGGCCGGGTCCTCAGAACGCCGGCCAGGGGATGCGCCGCTCTCCGACCGGGCGGGGCATGACGGGGCGGCGGAGCAGGGCGCCGACGCGGCCCCGCAGGGCGGCGACCTCGCCGGCGGTGATGTGGGTGCCCAGCCGCTGCCCGAGTTCGCCGTCGAGTTCGCGGGCGAGTTTGTCCAGGTCGACGAGCAGCGACGGGTCGACCTGGCTGCCGGCCCAGCCCCACAGCACGGTGCGCAGCTTGTTCTCCCGGTGCAGGCAGATGCCGTGGTCGACGCCGTACACGCCGCCGTCGACGCCCTCGAGGGCGTGCCCGCCCTTGCGGTCGGCGTTGTTGAGGATCACGTCGAGCACGGCCATGCGCTGCAGTCGCGGGTCGTCGGCGTGGACGAGGACCACGTCGGTGCCGTCGAGGTCGCGGGCGCGCAGGACGGGCAGCCAGCCGGGCGGGACGGCGTCGATCGGGCACAGGTCGACCAGGTCGAGGCGGCCGGGCGGGTCGGCGGGGTCGGGGGTGTCGATCCACCGCTGCACCATGCCGGTCCCGAAGGGTCCCTCGCGCAGCACGGTGGTGGGGATGACGCCCCAGCCGAGGGCCTCGGAGACGAGGTAGGAGGCCACCTCCCGGCCGGCGAGGGTGCCGTCGGGGAAGTCCCACAGGGGCCGTTCGCCGCGGACGGGCTTGTACACGCAGCGCACGGTGGTCGCGTCGAGGGTGGCGTCGCACACCAGGGTGGCGTTGCTGGCGTGCACGACGCGGCCGATCACGGTGAGTTCGCCGTCGGTGAGCACGGTGCGGACGTCGGGGCTGCCCACCGGCTCAGGTCTCCTCGCCGAGCCAGGCGGCGGGATCGAAGCCCTCGGTGCGCAGGTACCCGTTGGTGCGTACGCAGATGTGGCCGCCGCCGACCGGTTCGCCGCACAGCGGGCACGGGGTGCGGCCGGCGGCGACGACGAGTTCGGACCGGGCGGCGAATTCGCGGGCCTGCTGGGGGGTGAGGAAGACGCGGACCGCGTCCGGGCCCTCCTCGGCGTCGTCGAGGACGACGGACTCGTCGACTTCGGTCTCGGTGACGGCGAGCAGCTCGACGACGACGTTGCCGCTGTCGGCGTCCCAGCCCAGGCCCATGGTCCCGACGCGGAACTCCGCGTCGATGGGGGTGACGAGCGGACTGATGTCGACGTCCGCGTCCTCGGGCAGGTCCGTGCCGAAGCGGCGGTGCACCTCCTCGAGCAGCAGGCCCATGCGGTCGGCGAGGATCTGCACCTGCTGCTTCTCGAGCATCACGCTCACCACCCGGGAGGCGTGCACGGCCTGCAGATAGAACACCCGGTCGCCGGGTTCACCGACGGTGCCGGCGACGAACCGGTCCGGGGTCCGGAAGACATGTATCGCGCGGGCCATCGCACCTCCTCGTTGTCGAATCCATCCGGTGTCGCTCTCCCATTATCCGCCGCGGGGACCGACCTCCCCGCCCGGCACGGGCGCCGGTTGCGCCGGCGGCGCGAGCCCGGACAGGTCCGAGCCGGTGTCGTTGACGCGCAGCACGAACGGGCGGGTCTCGGTGTAGCGGACGACGCTGAGGGAGGCGGGCTCGGCGACGATGCGCTGATAGCCGTCGAGGTGCGTGCCGAGCGCGTCGGCGAGGACGGCCTTGATGACGTCGCCGTGGGTGCAGGCGATCCAGACGACGTCGCCGCCGTGGGCGGCGGCGAGGCGGCCGTCGTGTTCGCGGACGGCGGTGACGGCGCGGGCCTGGACCTGTGCGAGGCCTTCGCCGTCGGGGAACACCGCGGCGGAGGCGTGCTGCTGGACCACCTTCCACAGCGGTTCCTTCAGCAGGTCACCGAGTTCGCGGCCGGTCCACCGCCCGTAGTCCACCTCGACGAGGCGGTCGTCGACGAGGGGGGTCAGGCCGCGGTCGGCGGCGAGGGGGGTCACCGTCTGGCGGCAGCGCAGCAGCGGCGAGTGCACGATCTCGGCGATGGTGAGGCCGGCGAGCCGGTCGACGAGGCCCTTGGCCTGGATGTGGCCCATCTCGTCGAGTTCGACGCCGGGGGTGCGGCCGGCGAGGACCCGGGAGGTGTTCGCCGTCGAGCGCCCGTGCCGCAGCAGGATGACCGTCATGAAGCCAGCCTAATGGGCCGGGCGCCCGGCGAGCGGGCCCGGCGTGGGTCGCGACCTCAGGTGGCCGAGATGGTGCCGGTGGCGAGCAGGGCCAGGACGACGGCGCCGAGGGCGATGCGGTAGCCGACGAACCAGTACATCGAGTGGTTGACGACGAACCTGAGCAACCAGGCGATCGAGGCGTAGCCGACGGCGAATGCGACGGCGGTGGCGACGAACAGCTGGGCGCCGGAGGCGTTGAGGCCCTCCCCGGCGGGTTCGAACGCGTCCGGGAGGCTGAACAGGCCGGAGGCGACGACGGCGGGGATGGCGAGCAGGAACGAGTACCGGGCGGCGGCCTCGCGGGTCAGACCGAGGAACAGGCCGGCGCTGATGGTGCCGCCGGAGCGGGACACCCCGGGGATCAGGGCCAGCGCCTGCGCGCTGCCCATGAGGATGCCGTCGCGGAGAGTGAGTTCGTCGAGCTTGCGGGTCTTGCGGCCGTAGCGTTCGGCGGCGGCGATGACGAGGGCGAACACGATGAGCATGGTGGCGATGAGCCACAGGTTGCGGGCGCCGGTGCGGATCTGGTCCTTGAACAGGAATCCGAGGACGCCGACGGGGATGGTGCCGACGATCACGTACCAGCCCATGCGGTAGTCGAGGTCGCTGCGGTGTTCGCGGTGGGCGAGGCCACGGAACCACGCGGCGACGATGCGGACGATGTCCTTGCCGAAGAAGACCAGGACGGCCGCCTCGGTGCCGAGCTGGGTGACGGCGGTGAAGGACGCGCCGGCGTCGGTGCCGAAGAAGATCTCCGAGACGATCCGCAGGTGGCCGGAGGACGAGATCGGGAGGAACTCGGTCAGACCCTGCACGAGGCCGAGGACGAGGGTCTGGAGCCAGGTCATGGATTCGCCGATCACGCGGCGACCTCCGGGTGATCGTGGGGACGGTCGCCGGGGGTGGGGTCGATTTTCACCTGGGCGAGGGTACGCGGCGCGGCGGAACGGTTTTCGCGGCCTCGCGGCACTAGGGTGCTGGGTCAGGGGCGGCGGTCGCGGCTGCGGCGGATCGGCCCCGTCGGTCGGATGGTCACGAGGCGCGGGCGGATATGGAACACAGAACGGTGGGTGCGAGCGGGCTGCGGGTCTCGCGGCTCGGTCTGGGCACCCTGAGCTGGGGACGCGGCACGGACGGGGACGAGGCGGCGGCGCAGCTGTCGGCGTTCGTCGACGCCGGCGGCACCCTGGTCGACACGTCCCCCGCCTACGGCGACGGGGTGGCACAGCGGATCCTGGCGGAGCTGCTCGACGACGTGGTGCCGCGGGATCAGCTGGTGGTGTCCGGCAGCTCGGGCATCGATACCTCGAAGGTCGGGGCGGGCCGGGTGGACTGTTCCCGTGCGGGCCTGCTCACGCAGCTGGACCGCACGTTGCGGGAGCTGGGCACCGACCACCTGGACCTGTGGCAGGTGGCGACGTGGGATCCGCGGACGCCGGTCGACGAGGTCGCGGCGGCGCTGGAGTTCGCGGTGACCAGCGGCCGGGCCCGGTACGTGGGGGTGCGTGGGTACCTGGGCTGGCAGCTGGCGACGGCCGCGGCGGTGGCGACGCGCCACGCGCCGCTGGTGGCGACGCAGGTGGAGTACTCGCTGCTCGCGCGCGGGGTCGAGGAGGAGCTGATCCCGGCGGCGCTGCACCACGGGGTGGGGGTGTTCGCGGCGGTGCCGCTGGCGGGCGGGGTGTTGACCGGCAAGTACCGCGACGGCATCCCGGCGGACTCGCGCGGCGCCGACGACGTGCACACCGAGGAGGTGCGCAGCTATCTGACCGAGCCGGCGGCGCGGGTGGTCGAGGCGGTGGCGACGGCCGCGGACGGGCTCGGGACGTCGCCGCTGGCGGTGGCGCTGGCGTGGGTGCGGGACCGGCCGGCGGTGGCGTCCACGGTGGTCGGCGCGCGGGATCTGGCGCAGCTGACCGGGGTGCTGGTGGCCGAGGAGCTGGAGTTGCCGGCCGCGATCGCGGCCGCGCTCGACGACGTCAGTGCGTGACCTCGGACACGTCGCCCCCCGGATCCGCCGCCGGGTCAGGTTAGCCTGTCTTCTAGGTCGGCATGGGTGCGCCGACGGTGGACGTCGGGCACGAGGAGGAACCGGTCGATGACCGCGATCGAGGTCACGGGGTTCGCGGAACGGCTCCGGCGCGAGACGGCGCAGGCGCACAGCGACACCGAGAACGCGCAGTTCGTCACCGAACTGCTGGCCGGCCGGCTCACCCGGGAGGGCTACGCGGCGCTGCTCGCCCAGTCGTGGTTCGTCTACGAGGCGCTCGAGCGGGTGGGCCGGGGCCACGCCGGCGACCCGATCGCCGGGCCCTTCCTGGACGACGCGTTGCTGCGCACCCCGGCGCTCGAGGCGGATCTGACGTTCCTGCTCGGCCCGCGGTGGCGGGAGACGCTCGCGCCGCTGCCCGCGGCCGAGCGGTACGTCGCGCGGCTCGAGCGGGTGGCCGCGGCGCGGCCGGAGGTGTTCCTGGCCCACCACTACCTGCGGTATCTGGGGGACCTGTCCGGCGGCCAGATCATCCGGCGCATGCTCGAGCGGGCCTACGGGTTCGACCGGGACGGGCTGCGGTTCTACATCTTCGACGACATTCCCAAGCCCAAACCGTTCAAGGACGCCTACCGGGCGAAGCTGGACGCGGCGCCGCTCGACGAGGTGCAGCAGCGCACGGTGATCGACGAGGCGAACCTCGTGTTCGGGCTCAACGGCGACCTGTTCGCCGACCTGGCTGCCGACCTCGATCGGTACCGCACGACCCCTCCCCTGCCATGACGCGGCGCGGCCTCTTCGCGTTCCTCGCCGCGGCGCTCGCGCTCGTCGCGCTCGTCGCCGGCTGTTCGGCCGCCCCGACCGGGGGTGCCGGGACCGGGGCGCGCACCGCGGTGGTGGACGACCCGAACCCGCGGCCGATCACCGAGGCTCCCGCCCCGGCGCTGCCGGTGACGGTCCGCAGCGTCGACGGCGCCGAGGTCACCGTCACCGACGTCGCCCGCATCGTCACCGCCGACCGGTCGGGCACCCTCGCGCAGACCGTGTTCGCCCTCGGTCTCGGGGACCGGCTGGTGGGGCGGTCGACGGCGGGTTTCCCCGCCGTCGAGCAGGTGCCCAATGTCACCCCCGGTGGGCACGGGCTCTCGGCCGAGGCGATCCTGGCCCTGGCCCCGACGGTGGTGCTGACCGACACGTCGGTCGGCCCGCTGGCGGTGCAGGAGCAGCTTCGGGCCGCGGGCGTGCCGGTGGTGTTCGTCGACCCGCGCCGCACTCTCGCGACGGTCGGCGAGCAGATCCGTTTCGTGGCCCGGGCCCTCGGCGTGCCCGCGGCGGGTGAGGCCCTGGCCCAGCGCACCGACGACGAGATCGCCGCGGCCCGCGCGGCCGTGCCGGACGACGGCGACCGCCCGACCGTGGCGTTCCTGTACCTGCGCGGGTCGGCGATCAAGATGCTCGGCGGTCCCGGGTCGGGCGCCGACGCGCTCGTCGAGGCCCTCGGTGGCCGCGACGCAGGCACCGTCGCCGGCTTGACCTCCGAGTTCACCCCGATCACCAGCGAGGCGATGATCGCGTCCGCCCCCGATGTGATCTTGATCATGACCGAGAGCCTCGCCTCCGTCGGCGGACCCGCGGGGCTCGCCCAGCTGCCCGGCGTCGCGCAGACCCCCGCCGGCCGCGACGGCAACGTCGTCGACATGGCCGACTCGGTGCTGCTGAGCTTCGGCCCGGACACCGGGCGGGTGCTCGCCGCGCTCGCCGCTGCGCTCTACCCCGCCGCGCCGGCATGAGCGCCGTCGACACCGCCGCGCCCGCCCGGCTGCCCGCCGCGCACCGCGGCCGGACCGCCGCGGTGGTCGCGGGCCTGACGGTCGCGCTGCTGGTGCTGGCGGTGCTCTCGGCGTGCCTCGGGCAGGTGCCTACGTCGCCGGCCGAGGTGATCGGCAGCGTGCTGCACCGCGCCGGGCTCGACCTGGGGCCGCTGCCCGCCCACCCGGCCGGGGAGGTCACGCTGTGGGAGGTGCGGTTCCCGCGGGTGGTGCTGGCCGTCCTGGTCGGCGCGTCGCTGGGCTGCGCGGGGGCCCTGTTGCAGGGGGTGTTCGCCAACCCGCTGGCCGAGCCCGGCGTGATCGGCGTGTCCGCGGGCGCCGCCGTCGGCGCGTGCGCCGCGATCGTGCTCGGCGGCGCGTTCACCGCCGGATGGGCCCTGGCCGGCGCCGCGTTCGCCACCGGTCTGCTGACCACGAGCCTGGTGTACGTGCTCTCGCGTTCCGAGGGCCGCACCGAGGTGGTGACGGTCATCCTCACCGGCGTGGCGGTCAACGCGTTCGCCGGCGGCCTGATCGCCCTGTTCACCTTCGTCGCCACCCCCGCCGCCCGCGACCAGATCGTCTTCTGGCAGCTCGGCAGCCTGGGCGGGGCCACGTGGGACGTCGTGGCGGTGGTCGCGCCGCTGGCGCTGGGCGGGATCGCGGCGGCCGTCGTGCTCGCCCCGAAGCTGGACCTGCTCGCCCTCGGCGAGCACGTCGCGCGGCATCTCGGTGTCGACGTCGAACGGGTGCGGCAGGCCGCCATCGTGATCGTCGCCGTGCTGGTGTGCTCCGGGGTCGCGTTCACCGGCATCATCCTGTTCGTCGGCCTCGTGGTGCCGCACCTGATGCGGATCGCGCTCGGGCCCGCGCACCGCGTGCTGATCCCCGCCGCCGCGCTGTGCGGCGCGGTGGTGCTGCTGGCCGCGGACCTCGGCGCCCGCACCCTGGTGGAGAACGCGGACCTGCCGCTGGGCATGCTGACCTCGCTGGTCGGTGGCCCGGTGTTCTTCTGGATGCTGCGCCGCACCCGGGCGCGCCAGGGAGGCTGGGCGTGAGCCCGCGCCTGCCGTGGCCGGACCGGCACGTGCCGGCCCGTGCCGGCCGCGGCGCGGTGACGCTGCGCGCCGCCGGGGTGCGGGTCCGCCGCGGGGACCGCGTCGTCCTCGACGGCGTCGACCTCGAGGTGCGGGTCGGGGAGGTGCTCGCGCTCGTCGGCCCCAACGGCGCCGGCAAGTCCACCCTGCTGGCCGCGCTCGCCGGCGACCATCCCGTCGCCGCGGGCCGCGTGGCGGTCGGCGACCGCCCGCTGGCGGAGTTCTCGGCCGCCGCCCTGGCACGTCGACGGGCGGTGCTGCCGCAGCAGCACGCCGTCGGCTTCGCGTTCACCGCACTGGAGGTGGTGCGGATGGGCCGCGCGGCGTGGGCGCGCACCGGGCGCAGCCGGGACGACGACGCCCTGGTGGCAGCCGCGCTGACCGAGGCCGACGTCACGCACCTGGCGCACCGGCCGTTCCCCGCGCTCTCCGGCGGCGAACGGGCCCGGGTGGCGCTGGCGCGGGTACTGGCCCAGGACACCGAGACGCTGCTGCTCGACGAGCCCACCGCCGCGCTCGATCTGGGCCATCAGGAGACGGTGATGCAGGTGGTGCGGGCCCGCGCCGACGCGGGCACCGCCGTCGTGGTGGTGCTGCACGACCTGGACCTGGCCGCGGCGTACGCCGACCGGATCTGCGTGCTCGAACGGGGCCGCGTCGCCGCCGACGGCCCGCCCGCGCAGGTGCTGACCGGCGAGCTGCTCACCCGCGTGTACGACTACCCGGTGCGGGTCCACGCCCATCCCGAGACCGGCGCACCGCTGGTGCTGCCGCACCGGCCGCCGCGGCACCGCGAGGCGGGTGCGGCGGGGTCAGCGGCCCGGCAGCAGCCCGAGCACGCGGTCGAGCAGCGTCGGTGACCGGCACGGCCGGGCGCGCGCGACGGTGTCTCGCACCGCCGCCACTACGCTGCGTTCGTCGGCGAGGTCGATCTCCGCGACCGACGCCCGGGCCCGGGCGATCACGTCCGCCGCGGTGGGGACGGCGACACGGCCCGCGGGCCGGTACACCTCCACCCGCAGCGTCTTGCGGCGCACCCGGAACGAGAACGGCTGTCCCTCGTCGGTGCGACCGAACCCGTGCGCGTGGACGCCCGGGCTGACGTATTCGACGGCGAAGCCGTCGGCGGGCACGTCGGCCGAGCCGGTGGGCCAGGTCACATCGGTCTCCTCGCGGGGTGGAGGGCGGGCGAGGCGCCTGCGGCGGCGCCGCGGCGATCAGGAACACTGGGGGTCGGGTGCGGGGCCGGCGACGGTGCCGCCCCGGACCGACCGTGGACGAGTACGAGGAGCGAGACGATGGGCAGACCGGCAGCACGTGGCGCCGCCGCGGCGGTGGGGTTCGCGTTGGCGCTGGTCACCGGGTGTTCCTCCTCGAACAGCGGCGACAACCTGCCCACCATCGACGCGGCCACGCCGGCCGTGGCTCCGGCGCCGGCCGTCCCGCCGGCGGGAACGGTGCAGGCGCTGGGCCGTGCCGTCGACGCCCTCACCGTCGATCCTGGCACGAGTACGGTCGCCGCGCTCACCGACGACGGGTCGCGGCTACTGCTGCTCGGGGCCGCCGATCCGGCCGCGACGCCCCGCGAGGTCGCGCTGCCGGCCGCGGCCGTGACCGTGGTTCCCGGGGCCGACGGCGAGGTCCTGGCCCCCGGTCCCGGAGTCGTCGCGCGGGTGGATGTGCGGGCGGGCACCGTCGCCGAGGTGCCGGTCGACGGCGACGCCCGCGCCGCGGCCGTGCTGGCGGACGGCCGCCTCGCCGTGGGCACCGCCGACGGTGTCACCCACGTCGTCGACCCGGCGTCGGGTGCGACGCAGACCGTCCCCGGCCTGGCCTCGGTCGACGCGCTCGCCGCCGTGGGCACGTCGCTCGCCGCCCTGGACCGTCGCCAGACCTCGCTGACCGAGGTCGACGTCGCCGACGGTGATCTGGGGCTGGCGTTGCGCGCCGGGGAGGGCGCCACGCAGCTGACCACCGATCCGTTCGGCCGGGTGCTGGTGACCGACACCCGCGGCGGGGAACTGCACGTGTACACCCTCGACCCGCTGGTGCTGCGCCAGCGTTACCCGGTGCCGAACGCCCCGTACGGCGTCGCCTACGACACCGCGAACGATCTCGTGTGGGTCACCTCGACCGGCAGCAACGAGGTCATCGGCTACGATCTGTCGACCGGGATTCCGCAGGAGCGGGGCCGGTACGCGACGGTGCGGCAACCGAACTCGGTGGCGGTCGACGCCACCGACGCGGTCCTGGTGATCGGGTCCGCGACCGGGGACGGACTGCAGCGGATCCCGATCGGGGGTGTGTGATGGCAGGGGCACGCGAGGTGGGCGGCCGGTGGACCCGGCTGCCGGTGGGCTGGGACACCAGCAACGACGAGTACGAGTACGTGCCGCTGCGGCTGCCGCGCGACGTGTCCCGGGTCAGCGCGTCGCTGCGGCTCGCCATCCAGGCCGAGTTCCACGGCTGGGAGCTGACGCGGGTGCGGCTGTATCCCGACGGCAGCCGCCGGGTGCTGCTGCGCCGCCGCAAGACCGGCCACCACGTTCCCGAACCCACCGTTCGTTGACGCCGACCCCGGGCACCGCCCGGGCCTGCAGGGAGTGTTACGTGTATCGCTTGTTCCTTCGACTGCTGTTCCTGCTGCCGCCGGAGCGGATCCACCACATCGCGTTCACGGCGATGCGGCTCGCGACCCGGGTCCCGCCGCTGCGGGCGCTGATCGCGAAGGTCCTCGTCGTCGACGATCCGGTGCTGCGCAACACGGTGTTCGGGGTGACGTTCCCGGCCCCGCTCGGTCTTGCGGCCGGCTTCGACAAGGACGCCGCCGGGGTGAACGCCTGGGGCCCCCTCGGCTTCGGGTTCGCCGAGATCGGCACCGTCACCGCCCAGGCGCAGCCCGGCAACCCGGCGCCCCGGCTGTTCCGCCTGCCCGCGGACCGGGCGCTGATCAACCGGATGGGCTTCAACAACCACGGGGCCGGGGAGGCCGCGAACCGCCTGCGCACCCGCGTGCACACGGTCCCCGTCGGCGCGAACATCGGCAAGACCAAGATCGTCGCGCCCGGGGACGCCGCCGACGACTACACCGCCAGCGCGCGGCTGCTCGGCCCGCTCGCCGACTTCCTCGTCGTCAACGTCTCCTCCCCCAACACGCCCGGGCTGCGGGACCTGCAGGCGGTCGAGTCGCTGCGGCCGCTGCTCGCGGCGGTGCTGGACACCGTGCACGTGCCGGTCCTGGTGAAGATCGCCCCCGACCTGTCCGACGCCGACATCGACGCGGTGGCCGACCTCGCCGTCGAGCTCGGGCTGGCGGGCATCGTCGCCACCAACACCACCATCCGGCGGGACGGGCTGCGCACCGACCCGGCCCGGATCGCGGAGATCGGCGCCGGCGGCCTGTCCGGTCCGCCGGTCGCGGAGCGCTCGCTCGAGGTGCTGCGCCGGCTGCACGCGCGGGTCGGTGACCGGCTGGTGCTGATCTCGGTCGGCGGCGTCGAGACCGCCGAGCAGGCGTGGGAGCGGATCCTCGCCGGCGCGTCGCTGGTGCAGGGCTACACCGGTTTCATCTACGGCGGCCCGTTCTGGGCGCGCCGCATCCACAAGGGCCTCGCCCGCAAGGTGCGGGCCGCGGGCTTCGGTTCGGTCGCCGAGGCGGTCGGCGCGGACGCCCGCGTCTGATCCGCCGAGCCCGGCTCGGCGGGCCGGGACACGCCCGTCCGGACAGGCACACCCGTCCGGACGGGTGTGCCTGTCCGATTCCGGTGCGGAGGCGATCCGCGGAACGCGGTCTACTGCTCGAACGTGCCGTGCAGCGTCGCGCGCGCGATCGCGTGCGAGAACACGTTGAAGCCGAGGAACGCGGGCGTCGAGCCGGTGCCCACCCCGTCGAGCTTGTCCACGTCGAGGGCGTGCACGGCCACGATGTAGCGGTGCGGGCCGTGCCCGGCCGGCGGGGCCGCGCCGAGGAAGCGGTGCAGGCCGCCGTCGTTCTTCAGGGTGACCGCGCCCTCGGGCAGGCCGGAGCCGGTGTCGTCGCCGGCGCCGGCGGGCAGCGATGTCACCGAGGCCGGGATGTTCGCCACCGCCCAGTGCCAGAACCCGGACGCGGTCGGCGCGTCGGGGTCGAACACGGTGACGACGAAGCTCTTGGTCTCGGGGGGAAAGCCCGACCACGACAGCTGCGGGGAGATGTCCTGCCCGCCGGGAACCCCGAAGATCCCGCTGGCCTGTGCCGGCTTCAGCGGCCGACCGTCGGTGATGTCCTCGCTGGTGAGCTCGAACGTGGGCAGGTCGGGCAGCGGCGCGTACGGGTCGTGGGCCATACCGGTCCTTTCTCTGGGTGCTGGTGTGCTCAGGCGTGCAGCAGGAAGTGTTCCATGACGCGGGTGCCGAAACGCAGCGCGTCGACCGGGACACGCTCGTCCACCCCGTGGAACAGCGCGGCGAAATCCAGCTCCGGGGGCAACTGCAGCGGGGCGAACCCGAAGCAGCGGATGCCGAGCTTGGCGAAGGCCTTCGCGTCGGTGCCGCCGGAGAGCATGTAGGGCACGGTCCGGCCGAGGGGATCGTGGGCGAGGATCGCCGCGTTCATCGCCTCGACGAGGTCGCCGTCGAAGGTGGTCTCGTACGAGTCGAGGTCGGTGATCCACTCGCGGGTGACGTCCGGGCCGATCAGTTCGTCGACGGTGCGTTCGAACTCGGCGCGCCGGCCCGGCAGGATGCGGCAGTCGACGACGGCCTGCGCCGTCTGGGGAATGACGTTCGCCTTGTACCCGGCGTCGAGCATGGTGGGGTTGGCGGTGTCGCGCAGGGTGGCGCCGACGATGCGGGCGATGGACCCGAGTTTGGCGAGGGTGCCGTCGAGGTCGGGCGAGGCTGGATCGAAGTCGAGTTCGGTCTCCTCGGCGACGGCGGCGAGGAACTCGGCGACGGAGTCGGTCAGCACGAGCGGGAAGGTGTGGGTGCCGAGCCGGGCGACGGCCCGGGCGAGGGCGGTGACGGCGTTGTCCTCGTGCAGGAACGAGCCGTGGCCGGCGCGGCCCTTGGCGGTCAGCCGCATCCAGCCGAGGCCCTTCTCGGCGGTCTCGACGAGGTAGAGGCGGCGCTCCCCGCCGTCCCGGCGCGGCACGGTCAGGGAGAATCCGCCGACCTCGCCGACGGCCTCGGTGATGCCGTCGAACAGGTCGGGGCGGTGCCGCACGAGCCAGTGGCTGCCGTAGGTGCCGCCGGCCTCCTCGTCGGCGAGGAACGCGAAGACCAGGTCGCGCGGCGGCACGATGTTCTCGGCCTTGAATCGGCGGGCGACGGCCAGCATCATCCCGACCATGTCCTTCATGTCGACCGCGCCGCGACCCCAGACGTAGCCGTTCTCGACGGCGCCGGAGAAGGGGTGCACGCTCCAGTCGGCCGGTTCGGCGGGGACCACGTCGAGGTGCCCGTGCAGCAGCAGTGCGCCCCGGGACGGGTCGGCACCCGGCAGGCGGGCGAACACGTTGCCCCGGCCGGGAGCCCCGGATTCGACGTATTCGGTGGTGTAGCCGACCTCCTCGAGCCGCGCCGCCACCCACATCGCGCAGTCCCGTTCGCCGCGGGTGGTGGCGAGGTCTCCGGTGTTGGAGGTGTCGAAGCGGATCAGCTGCGACACCAGGTCGACGACTTCGGCCTCGGCGCGGGATCCGCCGGCCGGCTGGGCGGGATTCGATGTTGTGGACACGGTCCCCTGTCTACCATCGATCTCGGCAAACACGCAGGTGGGCGGGGCGATTTGGGCGCCGCGACGCGGTGGGTTACTCTTTCACAGCGCCCGCGGAAGTGGGAGCGGAGCAGGTCCGAGTGGCGGAATGGCAGACGCGCTAGCTTGAGGTGCTAGTGTCCTATTAACGGACGTGGGGGTTCAAGTCCCCCCTCGGACACTCTGAGTTGAGACAGACGGCGAAGGCCCCGAACCGATCAGGTTCGGGGCCTTCGCCGTTGCGGCGCCGCGCGGCCGTCCGTCGGGCCCGGCGGCGCGCACCGCCGGAGCGTTCCCCCCGGACGCCGGGGGCGGCCGGACGCGGGCCGCTGACCAGCGGATTGGGACCGCGCGCCCGGGTGGGTTACGCTGAAACGGCACCCGCGGGAGCGGGGAGCATCAGCATGTCCGAGTGGCGGAATGGCAGACGCGCTAGCTTGAGGTGCTAGTGTCCTATTAACGGACGTGGGGGTTCAAGTCCCCCCTCGGACACTCCGAGTCGAGACAGACGGCGAAGGCCCCGAACCGATCAGGTTCGGGGCCTTCGCCGTTGCGGCGCCGGAGCCGCTCAGCCGATCCGGCCGCGGCGGAAGTACGCGATCGGACCGATCCAGTTCACGGCGATCATCGCAGCCCACTTCGCCTTGCTGCCCGCGACCTTGTCCGCCGGGCGCCGCGCCAGATCGATCCATGCCGTCGCCGCGAGCGAGAGCTGCACGCAGGCGAGCGTGAGAACGAGCGTCTGCTGCCACGGGGACAGGTCGCGGAACTTCGGGCGGCGCCGTGCGGTCATCGTCGTCTCCTGGGGTCGGGGATCCTTCCGGCCCGAGCCTGCCAGGTTTCGGGCGCCGTGGGCAGGGCCACAGGTCCCGCGGGGTCGGCCCCGCGCGCACCGCCGGATACCATCGGTCGGTACCGCACCACACGACGAACAGGCCCATGACTTCGCACACCGACGCGTCGGGCATCGACCCGGCCGACCTCGCCACCTGTCTCCGCGTCCTGTCCCTCGTGGACGAGCTCGACGCCGACCATCCGGATTCGGTGACGGTGCAGCGCGCCGTCGGGAGCATGTTCAAAAAGCTCAAGCAGTTGCGCCGCAACGAGACCCGCCGGGCCAAGGTCGCCGCGGACCGGCAGGTGCTCGCGGCGACGGCGACCGGATCGCCCACCCGCATCGACGACGAGACGGCCGGGATCGCGCTGAGCTCGAACGCACCGGGGGCGAGCGCGGGCACCCTGATCCGGCCGCGGGGCTGCTACGTGTGCAAGGACAAGTACACCCGGGTCGATGCGTTCTACCACCAGCTGTGTCCGCGCTGCGCCGCGGAGAACCACGCGAAACGGGACGCCCGTACCGATCTGACGGGACGGCGGGCGCTGCTCACCGGCGGCCGCGCCAAGATCGGCATGTACATCGCGTTGCGGCTGCTGCGGGACGGCGCCCACCTGACGATCACGACCCGCTTCCCGAACGACGCGATCCGCCGCTTCGCCGCCATGGACGACAGCCCCAACTGGCTGCACCGGCTGCGGATCGTCGGCATCGACCTCCGCGACCCCGCCCAGGTGGTGGCGCTCGCGGACGACGTGGCCGCGCAGGGCCCGCTGGACATCCTCGTCAACAACGCCGCGCAGACCGTGCGCCGCTCCCCCGGCGCGTACTCCGCCCTCGCCGAGTCCGAGTCCGGCCCGTTGCCGGCGGGTCCGTTGCCGGAGGTGCTCACCTTCGGCAAGCCCTCGGACGCCCATCCGGCCGCGCTGGCCGGGTCGCTGCCGTCCGAGCTGACCGCCGAGTCGCTCACCTCGCTCGCGCTGGTCGCCGGGTCGGCGACTCCCGCACGGATCGCTGCCGGGGTCGCGGTCGACGCCGGCGGCCTGCTGCCCGACCTGGTGCACACCAACAGCTGGGTGCAGACGGTCGGCGAGGTCGAGCCGCTCGAACTGCTCGAGGTGCAGTTGTGCAACTCCGTGGCCCCGTTCATCCTGGTCAATCGCCTGCGACCGGCCCTGGCGGCGTCCCCGGCCCGCCGCACGTACGTGGTGAACGTCTCGGCGATGGAGGGGCAGTTCGGCGGGCGCCGGTACAAGGGCGCCGGGCACCCGCACACCAACATGGCCAAGGCCGCGCTGAACATGCTCACCCGCACCAGCGCCGAGGACCTGCGCGCCGACGGGATCCTCATGACCGCCGTCGACACCGGCTGGATCACCGACGAACGGCCCCACCACACGAAGCTGCGCCTGGCCGACGAGGGCTTCCACGCCCCGCTCGACCTCGTCGACGGGGCGGCCCGCGTGTACGACCCGATCGTGCAGGGCGAGGCCGGGGTGGACCTGTACGGCTGCTTCCTCAAGGACTACCGCCCGGCCCCGTGGTGAGCGCGCCGGCACCCGGCAGCTGAGATCCATCCGACACGTCCCCGCAGGTGGAGACCAGTTCCACACCGCCGGGAGCGGCCAGGGAGACCCCCGGACGGGGATACTGGAAGGCACACGTCACCGCCGCCCCCGGAGGACCCCATGCCCGTTGCCGTAGTCCACGCCGCGACCCCGGAAGGACATGCCGCGCTCACCACGGCCGCCCGCGAGGCCGCACACAGCGACGGCACGACCCTCGTGCTCGTCGCGGTCGACGACGACGGCCCGTCCGGGCAGCGGGAACTCGAGTCGGTCCGCACGGACGTCACCGCCGCCCTCGGCGCCGACGGGTGGGAGCTGCGGACGGCGGTGCACGACGGGGACCCGGTCGGCGCCCTCGTCGACCTGGTGGAGCGGTCCGGCGCGGAACGTCTCGTGGTGGGCACCCGCGACCGCAACGCGCTCGGCAAGTTCCTGCTGGAACGACGCCTGCAGCGGCTGCTGCTCGAGGTGCCGGTGCCCGTCCTCGTCGTCAAGGGCACCGACGCGGACGCAGGATAGAAGCCCGGAACTGCCGCTCCCCCGCCCGATCCGGATAGGCTGGCGGCATGGCGTACCGGCTGTTGGCCGACGTCACCGTGGTCGTGCACCTGGCCTTCCTGCTGTATGTGACGTTCGGCGGTTTCCTGGCGTGGCGGTGGCCCCGCACGCTGGTGCTGCACGTCGTGGCGGTGGTGTGGGGGTTCGCCACCGTCCTCGTCGGGTTCGACTGCCCGCTGACCGATCTGGAGAACTGGGCGCGGCGCCGCGCCGGGATCGCCGGCCTGCCGCCGAGCGGGTTCATCGACCACTACCTGACCGGGGTGATCTACCCGGAATCGGCGGTGGGGCTCGTGCGGGCCGCGGTGGCGGTGACGATCGTGGTGTCCTGGCTCGGCTGGTGGCTGCGGCGCCGTCGTGTGAGCCGCGTCGCATCCCGACTTACCCGGCAGTAGGGTGTGGCGCATGACTGCCTCCCGCGATCTCGACATCGTCGTCTACGGCGCCACCGGCTTCGTCGGCCGGCTCACCGCCGCCTACCTCGCCGAGCACGCCCCCGAAGGGGTGCGCATCGCGCTCGCCGGCCGCTCCGCCGAGCGCCTCGAACGGATCCGCACCGGGCTGGGCGCCGCCGCGGCGGCCTGGCCGGTGCTCGCGGCGGACGCCGGCGACCCGCAGTCGCTCGCCGCCCTCGCCGCCCGGACCCGCGTGGTGGTCACGACGGTCGGGCCCTACGCCAAGTACGGGCTGCCGCTGGTGCAGGCCTGTGCCGAGGCGGGCACCGACTACGTCGATCTCACCGGCGAGGTGCTGTTCCACCGCGAGAGCATCGACCGGTTCGACGACGTGGCCCGCCGCACCGGCGCCCGCATCGTCCATTCCTGCGGATTCGACTCGATCCCCTCCGACCTCGGCGTGCACGCGCTGCACCGGGCCGTGCAGGCCGACGGCGCCGGCGACCTGACCGACACGACCCTGGTGGTGCGTGCGATGCGGGGCGGCGTCAGCGGCGGCACGATCGACTCGATGCGCACCCAGGTGGACGTGGTGCGCCGGGACGCCGAGGCCCGCAAGGTCGCCCTCGCCCCGTACTCGCTGTCGCCGGACCGGTCCCGCGAGCCGGACCTCGGGCGGCAGAACGACCTGGCGACCGTCGACGGGAAGTCCGTCGCCCCCGAGCTGTCCGGCCGGCTCGCACCGTTCTTCATGGGCCCCTACAACACGCGGGTGGTGCGCCGCAGCAACGCGCTCACCGGCTGGGCGTACGGGCCGCGGTTCCGCTACCGGGAGGTGATGAACGTCGGCTCGTCGCGGTTGTCGCCCCTCGTGGCGACCGGTGTCGCGGCCGGCTTCGGGGCGCTGGTGGCGGGCCTGGCGTTCCCCCCGACCCGGTTCCTGCTCGACAAGGTGCTGCCCGCGCCCGGGCAGGGCCCGTCCGAGTCGGCGCGCGAACGCGGCTTCTTCACCATCGACCTGTACACCACGACGAGCACCGGCGCCCGCTACACCGCACGCGTCGCCGCCCAGGGCGATCCCGGGTACAAGGCGACCGCGGTGATGCTCGGCGAGTCGGCGCTGTCGCTGATCCTCGGCGGCGACCGTCTCCACGCGGGCGGCGGGGTGCTCACCCCCGCGACGGCCTTCGGGAACGTGCTCACCGACCGGTTGCGCGCCGCCGGATTCGAGATCACGGCCCGGCGCCTGCCGTGACCGGCCGCGGCGGCATCCCCGGGCGCGACACGCCGCCCGAAGATGCCGCCGCCGCGCACGACCGGCTATGCTCGGACGGATCGTCGCGAGCGCGGCGAACAGCAGACCGGCGAAGGGACACGAACGTGCAGGCGACGAGCATCGCGGCGGCTCCGGCCACCCTGCTCGCGTTGATGGCGTTCTGGCCCACCCGACGGGGCGCGTGCTTCGACCAGGAGTGTTGCTGAGCGGCGTCCGCCGCCCACCCTCCCCCGGTTCGCTCCTTCGTGGTCGGAGTCTTCTGCATGTTCGCTCTCCTGGTGTTCACGCTCGTCGGTATCGGCGCACAGCTCGTCGACGGTGCCCTCGGCATGGCCTTCGGTGTCACCGCCACCACCCTCCTGATCTTCAGCGGGATCGGCCCCGCACACGCCAGCGCCGCCGTGCACCTCGCGGAGGTCGGCACCACCCTCGTCTCCGGCGCCTCGCACTGGCGGTTCCGGAACGTGGACTGGGGGGTGGTCGCGAAGCTGGGTGTGCCCGGCGCGGTCGGCGCATTCCTCGGCGCCACCGTGCTCTCCAGCCTGTCCACCGAGGCCGCGATTCCGGTGACATCGACGATCCTGCTCGCCATCGGTGTCTATGTGGCGCTGCGGTTCTCCGTCCGGCCGCCCGCCGTCGCGCACGCCCGCACCTCGCCGCACTCGGCGAGGTTCCTGTCTCCGCTGGGCCTGTTCGGCGGGTTCATCGACGCCAGCGGCGGCGGTGGATGGGGGCCGATCACCACGAGCACCCTGCTCTCCCGCGGCAAGACGGCCCCGCGGACGGTGATCGGCTCGGTCAGCGCCTCCGAGTTCCTCGTCGCGCTCGCCGCCAGCATCGGCTTCCTCGTCGGTCTCGGCCGGGAATCGCTCGGCAACCTCCTCGTCGTGGCCGGTCTCGCCCTGGGCGGGGCGATCGCCGCGCCGATCGCGGCATGGCTGGTCAGCCGGGTGCCGGCCACCCTGCTCGGCACCGCCGTCGGCGGCGTCATCGTGCTGACCAACGCGCAGAAGCTGTTCACGGCGTTCGAGATCTCCGGCACGGCCTCCACCCTGCTGTACCTGCTGATCGTGGCCGGATGGCTCGCGCTGCTCACGGTCTCGTGGCGCCGCTCCCGGCTCACCCGCGCCGAATCCGCCGGTGCGCTCGAACGCCTCGAGCCGGCCCGCCCCGAACTGCGCGAGCCGGCCGCGGACCGCACGAGCTGAACCTCGCTCTAGGCTCGGCGCATGACGCGCCCCCTCGCCCTGCTCGACGACTACAGCGCCGCCCTCGCCGACGCCGGCCTCGACGTCCCGGCCGACCCGGCCACCGGCATCCGCTGCGCCCCGGCCGGGCACTTCCTCGCCGCCCGGCTGCCGGTGGGCGACCTCGCCACGGGGGCCGTGGCGGCCTTCGCGTCGGCCGCCGACCGATACCGCCACACCCGCGGACTCGAGCCGCAGGGGGCGCGGCTCGACCCGGAGCGCATCGCCGCCTCGTTCGCCGGGGACCGGATGCTGCGCCTGGCCGGCCGGCCCGTTCACGGGTTCGCGGCACTGTCCGGGTTCTTCGCCGCCGCCGACGGGTGGGTGCGCACCCACGCCAACTACCCGCACCACCGCGTGCGTCTGCTCCGCGCACTCGACCTGCCGGACGGTGCGGGCCGGGACGACTGCGCCGCCCGGATCCGGCAGCTGCCCGCCGCGGCGGTCGAGGACGCGGCCGCCGTGCACGACGCTATCGCGGTGCGGGTGCGCACCGAGCACGAGTGGGCCACGAGCGCGCAGGGCCGGGGCGCGGCGGCGGGCCCGCTGGTACGGATCCTCGCCCGGTCCGACAGTGCCGGCGAGACCCGGCCGGGCGGCGATCCGGCGCGGCCACTGACCGGGATCCGGGTGCTGGATCTGACCCGGGTGATCGCCGGCCCCGTTACCGCCCGGGCGCTGGCCCTGCTGGGGGCGGACGTGCTGCGGGTGGATCCGCCCGCGCTGCCCGAGATCGCCTGGCAGCACGCCGAGAACGGGCAGGGCAAGCGCACCGCGCTGCTGGACCTGCGCACCGCCCGCGGCCGGGAGACGTGCCGCCGCCTGCTCGCCGACGCCGACGTGCTGCTCACCGGCTACCGGCCCGGGACGCTCGACGCGCTGATCGGCGCACCCGTGCACCAGGCCCGGCCGGGCCTGGTGCACGGCCGGGTGTGCGCGTGGGGATGGTCCGGGCCGTGGGCGCCCCGTCGCGGCTTCGACTCGATCGTGCAGGCCGCTTCCGGGATCGCCGTCGTCGAGGGCCGCCCGGACGCGCCGGGAGTGCTCCCGGTGCAGGCTCTCGACCACGCGAGCGGCTACCTGCTCGCGGCCGGGGTGCTCGACGCGCTCACCGCGCGGCTCCGGGACGGGCGGGGCCGCGACGCAGCGGTCGCGCTGGCCCACACCGGGGCGTGGCTGCTGCAGGCGCCCGGCCGCAACCCGCACCCGGCGACGCCGGCGAGCCCCGGCGCGGGCACCGTGGCCACGCACGCGGCGGTGACCGCGGCCCGGCCCGCGCTCGCCGAGTATCCGGACTATCCGTTCCCGGCCCGCGCGTGGGGCGCCGATCCGGCGGCCTGGGCCCCGGCTCCGGCAGTCTAGGGTGCGGCGTCGAACGCGTCGAGGATCTGCTGGGCGGCCAGGGCTGCCGTGAGGGAGCCGTCGCGCACGGCGCGTTCGACGTCGCCGCGGAGCGCACGCACCCGCGGGTTGGTCTCGAGCCGGCGCAGCAGCTGGTCGTGCACCATGGTCCAGGTCCAGTCCACCAGCTGGCGGCGCCGGTTCTCCTCGAACAGGCCCGCCTCGGTGAGCACCCGGCGGTGTTCGAGGACGGTGTCCCAGAACGTGTCCAGGCCGGCGCCCTCCAGGCCGCTCATGGTGATCACCGGGGGTTTCCACACCGCGTCGTGCGGGTGCACGAGCCGCAGCGCGCCGGCGAGTTCCCGGGCCGCGACCCGCGCGTCGCGTTCGAACGGCCCGTCGGCCTTGTTCACCGCGACGAGGTCGGCGAGTTCGAGGACGCCCTTCTTGATGCCCTGCAGCTGGTCGCCGGTGCGGGCGAGGGTCAGGAAGGTGAAGCAGTCCACCATGTTCGCGACGGTGACCTCGGACTGCCCGACGCCGACGGTCTCGACGAGGATCACGTCGAATCCGGCGGCCTCGAGCAGCACCATCGTCTCGCGGGTGGCCTTGGCGACGCCGCCGAGGGTGCCGGCCGTGGGGGACGGCCGGATGTAGGCGTCGCGCTGCACCGACAACCGGGCCATGCGCGTTTTGTCGCCGAGGATGGAGCCGCCGGTGCGGGTCGACGACGGGTCCACCGCGAGCACCGCCACCCGGTGGCCCTTGCCGAGCAGGTACATGCCCAACGCGTCGATGAAGGTGGACTTGCCGACGCCGGGGACACCGGTGATGCCCACGCGCATCGCTCCGCCCGCCTCCGGGAGCAGGCGCAGCAGCAGCTGTTGCGCCTGCTCCCGGTGGTCGTCCCGGGTGGATTCGACCAGGGTGATCGCCTTCGCCAGGCCGGCCCGCCGGTTGGCGAGCACGGCCTCGGCGAGGGCGTCGACGTCGACCGCGGGCCGACGGGTGGGACTGCCGACCGGGGTGCTGCCCATGCCGGGTCAGGCTCCCAGGTCGTGACCGAGCTGGTCGGCGAGCTTGTGCAGCAGGCCCACCGCGGCGTCCGCGATGACGGTGCCGGGCGGGAAGATCGCCGCGGCCCCGGCCTGGTACAGCTCGTCGAAGTCGCCGGGCGGGATGACGCCGCCGACGACGATCATGATGTCCGGGCGGCCCACCTCGGCGAGGGCCTCCCGCAGCGCGGGCACCAGGGTCAGGTGTCCCGCGGCCAACGACGACACGCCGATGACGTGCACGTCGTTGTCGGCCGCCTGGTTCGCGACCTCTTCGGGGGTCTGGAAGAGCGGTCCCACGTCGACGTCGAAGCCGAGGTCGGCGAAGGCGGTGGCGATCACCTTCTGCCCGCGGTCGTGACCGTCCTGCCCCATCTTCGCGACGAGGATGCGCGGCCGGCGGCCCTCCTCCTCGGCGAACTTCTCGACGAGTTCGGTTGCGGTGCTGATGTTTCCTGCCTTTCCGGCCTCGTCCCGGTAGACCCCGCTGATGGTGCGGATCTCGGCCTGGTGCCGTCCGTACACCTTCTCGAGGGCGTCGGAGATCTCGCCGACGGTGGCCTTGGCGCGGGCCGCGTCGATGGCCAGGGCCAGCAGGTTGTGGTCCGGGCCGCCGTCGGCCGAGCCGGCGGCGCGGGTCAGCGCGTCCAGCGCGACCTGCACGGCCTCGGGATCACGGTCGGCGCGCAGCTGCTCGAGCTTGGCGATCTGCTCGGCCCGCACGCGGGAGTTCTCGACCTTGAGGACCTCGATCTCGTGGTCCTCGGTGACCTGATACTTGTTGACACCGATCACCGGCTGGCGGCCGGAGTCGATCCGCGCCTGGGTGCGGGCCGCGGCCTCCTCGATGCGCAGCTTCGGGATGCCCTCGGAGATGGCCTGGGCCATGCCGCCGGCCTCCTCGACCTCCGCGATGTGCTGGCGGGCGCGGTTGGCGAGCTCGTGGGTGAGCCATTCGAGGTAGTACGAGCCGCCCCACGGGTCGATCGGCCGGGTGGTGCCCGATTCCTGCTGCAGCAGCAGCTGGGTGTTGCGGGCGATGCGGGCGGAGAAGTCGGTCGGCAGGGCCAGCGCCTCGTCGAGGGCGTTGGTGTGCAGCGACTGGGTGTGGCCCTGGGTCGCGGCCATCGCCTCGATGCAGGTGCGGGCGACGTTGTTGAACACGTCCTGCGCGGTGAGCGACCAGCCGGAGGTCTGCGAGTGGGTGCGCAGCGACTTGGACTTGGCCGACTTCGGGTGGAACTTCTCGACGAGCTCGGCCCACAGCAGACGGCCGGCCCGCATCTTGGCGATCTCCATGTAGAAGTTCATCCCGATGGCCCAGAAGAAGGACAGGCGCGGGGCGAACTTGTCGATCTCCATGCCCGCGTCGAGGCCGGCGCGGAGGTACTCGACGCCGTCGGCGAGGGTGTAGGCCAGCTCGAGGTCGGCGGTCGCACCGGCCTCCTGGATGTGGTAGCCGGAGATCGAGATGGAGTTGAAGCGCGGCATGTTCGCGCTGGTGTAGGCGAAGATGTCGGAGATGATCCGCATCGACGGCTTAGGCGGATAGATGTAGGTGTTGCGGACCATGAACTCCTTCAGAATGTCGTTCTGAATGGTTCCGGCCAGCTGCTCGGGCTTGACGCCCTGCTCCTCGGCGGCGACGACGTACAGCGCCAGGATCGGCAGGACGGCGCCGTTCATGGTCATCGACACCGACACCTGCGACAGGTCGATGCCGTCGAACAGCTGCCGCATGTCGAGGATCGAGTCGATCGCGACGCCGGCCATGCCGACGTCGCCCTGCACGCGGGGATGATCCGAGTCGTAGCCGCGGTGGGTGGCCAGGTCGAACGCCACCGACAGGCCCTTCTGCCCGGCCGCGAGGTTGCGCCGGTAGAAGGCGTTGGACTCGGCGGCGGTGGAGAAGCCCGCGTACTGGCGGATGGTCCACGGCTGGTTGACGTACATCGTCGGGTACGGGCCGCGCACGAACGGCTCGAGGCCCGGGTAGCTGCCCAGCGGGTAGCCCTCGGCGACGATCCGGTCGCGGTCGGCCTTGGTGTAGACGGGCTTGACGTCGATGCCCTCGGGCGTGGACCACACCACCTGATCGGTCGTGTAGTGGTTGGCGGCGGCGACCGATGCGACGAGCGCCGTGGCCTGCTCCTCGGTGGGGGCGGCGGGAGCCGGCGCCGCCGGATCCGTCAGCGGGACGTCGGCGAAGCTGCCGATCTCGTGTTCGATGCTCACTTACGCTCCCAGGGTGGTCAGCAGGTCGGTCAGCGCGGCGATCGCGTCGATCTTGGCGGTGAGGAACCCGTCCGGGCGCTCGGCGCCGGTGGTCTCGCTCACGGCCCTCTCCGGCCCGGCCAGCAGGACGGTACCGATCCCGGCGCCGCGGAGCGCGGTGACCGCGGCGGCGGCCTGTTCGCCGTAGCGCTTGTCGGTGCCGCACACGACGGCGACGGTGGCGCCCGAGTCGCGGACGGCGGCGGCGATGCTGTCGTCGTCGACGGACAGCGGGCCGGGGTTGACCGTCTCGATGCCGCCGGAGGCGAGCAGGTTCGCGGCGAACGTCGTGCGAATGTTGTGCTCGGCGATCGGGCCGAGCGGGGCGAGCAGCGCCCTGGGCCGGGTGCCGTGCGCGGCGAGATGGACGTCGGAGCGGTTGCGCAGCGCCTCGAATGCCGCGGCGTACCGGGCGACATCGGCGCCGGCGTCGGCGGTCTCCGCGGGCAGCGGGGCCTCGGCGAGGTTCGGGAACTCGTTGACGCCGGTCACCGCGGTCCGGCGGTGGGCGATGTCGGAGTCCCGGCGGGCGCGGGTGGCGGCGATGCGCTCGCCGATCAGGCCGTCGTCGAGGGCGGTGCGGTAGCCGCCGGCCGCCTCGATCTGCTGGAAGAACTCCCACGCCTTGGCCGCGATCTGCGCCGTGAGTTCCTCGACGTACCAGGACCCGGCGGCCGGGTCGAGGACGCGGCCGAGGTTGGATTCCTCGAGCAGCAGCAGCTGGGTGTTGCGGGCGATGCGCGCGGAGAAGGCCTCCGACACGCCGAGCGCACCGGTCGGCAGGGCGGTGTCGAACGGGAGCACGGTGACCGCGTCCGCCCCGCCGATGCCGGCGCCGAACGCGGCGAGGGTGGTGCGCAGCATGTTCACCCAGGGGTCGCGCTGGGTCATCATCGCGGCGGAGGTGACGGCGTGCTGGGGGGCGTGGCCGGCCTCGGCGGCGCCCACGACCTGCGCGATGCGGGCCCACAGCTGCCGGCCGGCGCGGAACTTGGCGATGGTCTGGAACTGGTCGTCGGTGGCGGCGAGCCGGAACTCGATCTGGCCGAGCGCACGGGCCGCGGACTGGCGGCTGCCGGTCAGCTCGCGCAGGTACTCAAGGCCGGCGGCGACGGCGGCCCCGAGTTCCTCGGCGTCGGCGGCCCCGGCGTTGTGGAACGCGGTGCCGTCGACGGTGAGGGCCCGCACGGTCTCGGCGCGGTCCGCGGCGGCGTGGGCGAGTTCGACGGCCTGGGCGACGGTGACGTCGGCCCGACCCGAGAACGCGCTGGTCAGCGGCGCGGCACCGAGGTGCAGGCGCACGGCGCCGCGGTCGGCGACGTCGGTGCGCGCATCGAGCAGGGCGTAGAGGGCGGCCGCGGCGGCGGCGGTGTCGGCGCCGGCGTCGAGGGTGACCGGCGCGAGGTCGAACAGGACCTTGTCGAGCGCGGCGGGCAGGTCGGCGATCGCGATGCCGTCCGCGCCGACGCGCAGCCACACGGCGCTGACGCCGTTCTCGAGGGCGTCGAGGATGCGCTCGTTCACGTCACCGGCGGTGTCGCCGAAGCGGGCGCTGACGAGCCAGCCGGTGTTGACGTCGCGGGTCGCGGAACCGCCGCGGACGAACGGGAAGGAGCCGGGCAACGGCGCCTCGGGACGCTCGTCGCGCACGCCGTAGAGGGGGGCGACGGCGACGTCGTCGTAGGTGGTGGTCGCGAGCAGCCGCTGCGGTTCCGGTCCGAGCTCCGCGGGGTCGACACGGCGGGACTTGGCCAGCACCCCCGCCACCGCCTCCTGCCACTGCGCATAGGCGCGCGCAGCGTCCTCGGCTTCTGAAGCTAATGACACGTGAGGGTCCTCTCGTACGCAGCGGGCGGGCTCGCCGAACACGGCCGTGGGAAACCTTAAACCGATTCCGATGTGATGCTAGCCGCATACACGCCGGCCCTATTGTGGGGATCACCACAGTTTCCCTAGCGATCGATAATGTCGTCGCCTAAGGAATCTACCGCGTGCCGAGGCAACCGCTCGTCCGGCCCCCGGCCCCGGTATCGTGACCGTTCGTGACGAGGATGCTGCGGGACCGCCGGATCCTCGGTGCCCTCGCCGTACTGGCCGCGCTCGCGGTCGTCGCGGTGCTGCTCCCCCACCCGTCCGTCGCCGAGGTGCGTGCGTGGGCCGAGTCGGCCGGGCCGCTCTTCCCGCTGCTGTTCTTCCTGATCCACGCGGTGGTGACCGTGGCCCCGTTCCCGCGGACGGTGTTCACCCTCAGCGCCGGGGTGCTGTTCGGGTCGGCCACCGGGATCGCGGTGACCGTCGCCGCCACGACCGTCAGCGCCGTGCTGGCGCTGCTGCTGGTGCGCGCGATCGGCCGCGGCGTGGTCGAGGCCCACCTGAATCATCCGACGGCGCAGGCGGTCGACGAGCGGCTGGCCCGCCGGGGCTGGCTCGCGGTGGGGTCGCTGCGGCTGATCGCGCCGCTGCCGTTCGCGGTGGTCAACTACTGCTGCGGGGTCTCGTCGGTGCGGCTGGTCCCGTACACGCTGGGCACGGTCGCCGGCATCCTGCCGGGCACGGTGGGCGTGGTGCTGCTCGGCGACGCCCTGACGGGACGGACCGATCCCGCATTGCTGGCGGTCTCGGCGGTGTGCATCGCCCTCGGCGCGTCGGGACTGTGGCTCGAGTCGCGCCTCCCGGCGCCCCGCCCCGCGCCCGACCGGTCAAGTCTGAAACCTTGATTTTCCACATTCAAGTCTGCATCCTTGAATCATGTTCGTGTTGACCGTCGACCAGCGCGGCAGCCGTCGCGACGTCGACCGGGTCGCGGACCTGCTCACCGAGCTGCGCGACGCCGAGCTGCTGCGCCCGTTCGAACGCACCGCCGGCGACGAGGTCCAGGCCGTCGCCGACGACCCGGCCGTCGTCGTCGATCTCGCACTCGACCTCGTCCGCCGCGGCTGCTGGAGCGTCGGCATCGGCGCCGGCGCCGTCGAGCAGCCCCTGCCGGCGCAGACCCGCGCCGGCCGGGGACCGGCGTTCGAGCATGCCCGCCGCGCCGTCGACCGCGCCAAGAACGCCCCCGCGCGGGTCGCCGTGGAGGGCTCGGACGCCGCCGCGGCCGCCGACGCGGACGCCGCCCTCACCCTGGTGGCGCTGCTGGTGACCCGCCGGTCCGACGCCGGGCACGAGGCCGTCGACCTCGTCCGGGGCGGGCTGACGCAGGCCGAGGCCGCCGCGCGGCTCGGCATCAGCACCCAGGCGGTGTCGCAGCGCCTGGCCGCCGCCGGCTGGCAGGCCGAACCGGCCGGCCGCGACCTCGCCCGCCGCCTCCTGGAAAGGGCCGACCGTTGACCGTCGTCACCCTGGTTCTGCTCGCCGTCGCCGCGCTGGCTCCGGCCCTGAGCCTGCGCCGCGGCGCACCGGTGTGGCTCGTCGCCGGGCTCGCTACGGCGGCGCTCGCCGGCGCCGCCCTCACCGCGACGGCCACGCCCGCCGTGCACGGCGTCGCCCTCGCCGCGACCCTGGTGCTCACGACCCTGGCGGCGGTCACCGGGGGCGCCCCCGCCGTGCTGGCCTCGTTCCGCATCGCCCGCCGCCAGCCCGACGCGGGACCGGCCCCCTCCCCGTCGCCGTCGCCGGCCGGCCCCGAACCGCCGCCCGGGCCGCTGCGCGGCGGTCGGGTGATCGGCCTGCTCGAGCGGGCGGCGGTCGCCGCCGCGATCCTGTCCGGCTGGCCGGAGGGCATCGCCGTCGTGCTGGCCGTCAAGGGCCTGGCCCGCTACCCCGAACTGCGCGAACCCCAGGCCTCCGAGCAGTTCATCATCGGCACCTTCACCAGCGTGCTGTGGGCGATCGCGGTGTGCGGGGTCGGGCGGGGCCTGCTCACCTGAACGGCCCTCCGGTCACCGGGGTTCGCCGTGCCGCTGCCCCGGCTGCGGCTGCACCCATCCGCCCGTGATCGGCTCCGACGGCGGCAACGCCGTCGCGGGGGACGCGGCCGGCTCCCCGCCCCGGCGTTCGGCGCCGGTCGGGTTGTGCAGCGCCGGATCGACCGGCTTGCGGGCGACGGCCTCGGCGGCGGCGACCGCCTGCGCGACCTCCGGGTCGCGCGCGGTGGAGAACCAGTCGGCCACCTCGTCGGTGTCGTCCTCC
Source organism: Rhodococcus sp. M8 (assembly GCF_015654185.1). Taxonomy (NCBI): domain Bacteria; kingdom Bacillati; phylum Actinomycetota; class Actinomycetes; order Mycobacteriales; family Nocardiaceae; genus Rhodococcus; species Rhodococcus sp. M8. The sequence goes on along the minus strand of NZ_CP064065.1, from coordinate 678,837 downwards.
GGCCGCGGGAGCCTCTCGTCGACCGGGCTCGGCTCGAACCGGAACACCCCGTCCTCGCCCGGCGCACCGAGGTGCCGGGCGAAGCCCTTGAGGGCGTCCCCGAAATCGCTCGGCACCATCCACACCTTGTTCGCGTCGCCCTGCGCCATCTGCGGCAGCGTCTGCAGGTACTGGTACGCGAGCAACTCGGGCGTCGGCCGACCGGACTTGATCGCCGCGAACACCTTCTCGATGGCCTTCGCCTGGCCCTGCGCCTCGAGGTACTTCGCGGCGCGGTCACCCTGGGCGCGCAGGATCCGCGACTGGCGATCGGCCTCCGCCTCGAGGATGGCCGCCTGCTTGGCGCCCTCGGCCGACAGGATCCGGGACTGCTTGTCGCCCTCGGCGGTCTTGATCGCCGACTCCCGGTGCCCCTCGGCGGTGAGGATCATCGCCCGCTTCTCCCGGTCCGCCTTCATCTGCTTCTCCATCGACTCCTGGATCGACGGGGGCGGATCGATGCTCTTGAGCTCCACCCGGGCCACGCGCAGTCCCCAGCGGCCGGTCGCCTCGTCGAGCACGCCGCGCAGCTGCCCGTTGATCGAATCGCGGGACGTCAGCGTCTCCTCCAGGGTCATGCCGCCGACCACGTTGCGCAGCGTGGTCACCGTCAGCTGCTCCACCGCCGCGATGTAGTTGCTGATCTCGTACACGGCGGCCTGCGGATTCGTCACCTGGAAGTACACGACCGTGTCGATGCTCAGGGTGAGGTTGTCCTGGGTGATCACCGGCTGCGGCGGGAACGAGACCACCCGCTCGCGCAGGTCCACCTTGGCGCGGATCCGGTCGACGAACGGCACCAGGAACGTCAGCTGTCCCGACACGGTCCGGTAGTAGCGGCCGAGCCGCTCGATCACCGCGGCCTCGGCCTGCGGCACCAGCGCCACCGATTTGACGACCACCAGCGCCACGAACGCCACGACGACAGCGAGCACGATCAGCGCTTCCATCTACGGCCCCTTCCACACGACGGCCGTCGCGCCGTCGATCTGCATCACGGTCACGGTCGTGCCGGGCGGATACACCTCGGTGACGTCCAGCGGACGCGCGGTCCACACCTCACCGTCCAGCTTCACCTGCCCGGAGTGCGCGGCCACCTCCTCGAGCACCAGCGCCTGCTTGCCCGGCAGGGCGTCCACGTTCGTCGCCTTCGCCGGCGGCAGCGCGTAGCGCCGGCGCAGCACCGGCCGCACCCCGCCCAGCAGCACCAACGACGACACCGCGAACACCACCGCGTCGGCCCACACCGGCAGATCCGTCGCGGCGGACACCCCGGCGGTGGCCAGGGCCGCGCCGCCGAGCATCAGCAGGACGAAATCACCCGTCAGCGCCTCCGCGGCGGCGAGCACCAGCCCAGCGATCAGCCATATCAATGCCGACACGACGCCATCCAACCACAAATCGGACATCCCGGGTGGCTCCGCAGGTCACGGCCCCGGCGCGGTCAGTCCCCGGTGGGCTCGGTGACGAAATCGACGAGCCGCTCGACCGCCCCGATCAGCGGCGCCTCGAGATCCCGGAAGCTCGACACCGCCGAGTAGACGCGGCGCCACCCGTCCTGCGGGCTGCCCCACCCCAGCGCCCGGCACACCCCGGTCTTCCAGTCCTGCCCACGCGGAATCGTCGGCCACGCCTCGATTCCCAGCGCCTTGGGCCGCACCGCCTGCCACACGTCGACGAACGGATGCCCGGTGACGAGCACGTGCGGCCCGAGATTCGCGGTCAGCCGCTCCTCCTTGGATCCGGCGACGAGATGGTCGGCGAGTACCCCCACGCGGCGGCCGGGACCGGGCGCGAACCCGGCGAGCCGCTCCCCGAGATTGTCCAGGCCCTCGAGCTGCTCGACCACGACCCCCTCGACGCGCAGGTCGTGCCCCCACACGCGTTCGACGAGGGCCGCGTCGTGCACGCCCTCCACCCAGATACGGCTGCCGCGCGCGACCCGCGCCCGCAACCCCTCGACCTTCGTGGACCCGGACGCGGACCGGGTGGGGCCGCCCGCCGCCGGCCGCGGCGCGGGCCGCACCAGCGTCACCGGCCGGCCGTCGAGGAGGAACGCGGCGGGGCGCAGCGCGAACAGCCGGGTGCACCGCGACGCGTCCTCGAGCCGGACGAAGTCGCCGTCGTAGGTGCGTTCGATGCCGACGATCGCACCGCACCAACCGGACGCGGCGTCCTCGACCACCAGGTCCTTCTCGGCGGGCACCTCGGGGATCGTGGGCTTACGGGCGCGCGGATGGCCGGCGAAGATGTCGCCGCCGTACATGTCGGGACTCACGCCCGCCACGTTAGGGCCGCCGCGGTCACAGCGGCGGGAGGGCACGCCGACCGGCCGTGGCCCCGTTGCCGGGACGGCGCCTATGCTCGGAAACCGTGAGTTCACCCGGTCAGACCCTGACGGTGTGGGCCGGTTCCTGGTTGGCCGGGCACGCCGCACCGGACGACGTCATCGACGCCCTGCACGCCTGGGCGCCGATGCATCTGGTGGTCTCCCGCGACGAGCCCACCGCCGACTTCTCCGCCGTGCCCGAGCATTCGCCCGTGGACGGCGCCGCCGTGCTGCTGTCCGCGCTGCGCCGGGCCGATCCGGCCGGCGTGGACGGGATCCGGCTGGTGCTGCCCGTGCCCGGCGACGTGCGGGGCCTGCCGCCGGGCACCGAGCTGGCGCGCGCCGCGGTCGCGGCCGGCGAGGCGGTGCTCGCCGGCGCACCCGGGACCCCCGGTCTCGGCTTCGTCCCCTCGGTGGAGGGGCCCGACGTGCTGCGCTGGACGCTGTTCGCGGTCCCGGCGGTGCCCGAGCCGCCCGCCGAGCCCGGCCTCGGGGAGGCCGAGTTCGCCATGCGCGAGGCGGTGCGGGACGCCGCGGCGAGGGTGGGCCGGGTGCTGACCGTCGGCGCGGACGGCCGCACCGCCGACCCCCGGGAGCAGATCGCGGCCGAGGTCGCCGAACATGCGCGGCACCGGTATCCGGAGTCGATGCCGGGGCGCGCGGCCCGCATCCTCGACTCGGCCGATCAAGTGGCGGCCATCCTCACGGTCGCCGGCCGCGGTGTGGAACCGAGGGCCGCCTCGGCCAGCGGGCAGGCCGCGCGGGAGGAGGCGCTGCGTCCGCTGTGGGCCGCGGTGCGGGCCGCCCGGCTCGGGGCGGTGGCGGCCGCGGTCCGGGCGGGGCATCACGCCTGACCCGATGCCGCGGACACGCCTCGGAGAGGCCCGGCGTCCTCGTTCTCTTACCCCGAGCCCGGGGTGGTGGGCTGAGCCCGCCCGGTCAGCGGCGGGGCCGGGCCGGTGGCCGGCAGCATTCCGGTGCGCACAGCACGCCGTTGCAGCCGACGCCCAGCAGCGGCTGGGTGCCGCGCCGCGCGGGCGCGGCGCCGTCGACGTGTTCGCGCACCAGCTCGCGCACCATCTGCACGAACCGCGGGTCGGGGCCGGCGGTGGCGGCGCGGGCGAACGCCATGCCGAGTTCCGCGGCCCGGTCGCGGGCTTCGGTGTCGAGGTCCCAGACGACTTCGAGGTGGTCGGAGACGAACCCGACGGGCACGACGACGACCGCGTCGACGCCGCGCGCGTGCAGCGCCTCGAGGTGGTCGACGATGTCCGGCTCGAGCCACGGCACCTGCGGCGGCCCGGATCGGGACTGCCACACCAGGTCGTGGTCGGCGCTGCCGGCGGCGGTGGCCACCAGGCGGGCCGCCTCGGCGACCTGCCGGCTGTACAGGTGCCCGCCCAGCCCGGGTGGGCCGCCGGTGGCGTCGGCGGCGGTGGGCACCGAGTGGGCGGTGAACACCAGGCGCGCCGCGTCCCGGCGGTCGGCGGGCAGCTGTGCCCGCGCCGCGGCGACCGCGTCGGCGACGGCGTCGAGGAACAGCGGGTGATCGTAGAAGTGCCGCAGCTTGGTCAGCACGGGTGCGTCGTCGCCGACGGCGGCGCGGGCGCGGGCGATGTCCTCGTGGTACTGCCGGCACCCCGAATAGCCACCCCACGCCGAGGTGGGGAACACCAGCGCGCTGCGCACCCCGTCGTCGCGCATGGCCGCGACGGTGTCCTCGATCATCGGGTGCCAGTTGCGGTTGCCGAAGTAGATCGGCAGATCCAGCCCGGCGGCGGCGAAGTCCGCCTCGAGGCGCGCGATGAGGTCTCGGTTGAGGGCGTTGATCGGCGAGACACCCCCGAAGTGCAGGTAGTGCTCGGCGACCTCGTCGAGGCGTTCGGGCGGCACGCCGCGGCCCCGGGTGACATTCTCGAGGAACGGGCGCACGTCGTCCGGCCCTTCCGGACCGCCGAACGAGAGCACCAGCAGTGCGTCGTACGGCTCGGAGGTACGGGTCATGGCTCGACCCTAGGCGCCGGCACCGAAGCCGACCTGGGAATGGAATCCCCCGTCGACGTAGACGATCGACCCGGTGGTGCCGGGCAGCCAGTCGGACAGCACCGTGCACACGGTCTTCGCGACGGGCGTGGGGTCATCGACGTCCCAGCCGATCGGGGCCGCCGCGGACCAGCCCTCGTTGAGCCGGTTCATCTCGGCGCCGGGTCCGGTGGCGTCGCCGGCGATGGCCTTGGCCGCGAGGGTCTTGATCGGGCCGGCGGCGACGAGGTTGGAGCGGATACCGCGGCCGCCGACCTCCTTGGCGACGTACCGGTTGACGGACTCGAGGGTGGCCTTGGACACGCCCATCCAGTTGTAGAACGGGACGGCGCGGGCGGGGTCGAAGTCCATGCCGACCAGGGAGGCACCGTCGTTGAGGACGGGCAGCAGGGCCTTGGCGAGCGCGGCGTAGGAGTAGGCGGAGACCTCGAGGGCGACGGCGACGTCGGTCCACGGCGCGTCGAGGAACGGACTGCCCAGGCAGGAGCGGGGGGCGAAGCCGATGGAGTGCACGACGCCGTCGAGGCCCTCGGGGGCGAGCTCGCGCACCCGGCCGGCGAGGGTGTCGAGGTGGTCGGTGTTCTGCACGTCGAGTTCGAGGGCCGGGGGCACCGGCTGCGGCAGCCGCTGCGCGATGCGATCGATCAGGCGCAGCCGGTCGAAGCCGGTGACGACGACCTTCGCGCCCTGTTCCTGCGCGACCTTCGCGGTGTGGAAGGCGATGGAGGCGTCGGTGATGATGCCGGTGACGAGAATGGTCTTGCCCTCGAGCAGTCCGCCCATGAGTGTGTCGGTCCTCCAGTGAGTTTCGGATGTGGTGGCGTGCGTGCCGACGTCAGTGCCCCATGCCGAGGCCGCCGTCGACGGGGATGACCGCGCCGGAGACGTAGGCGGAGTCGTCGGACGCGAGGAAGCTCACGACCGCGGCGACGTCCTCGGGCTTGCCGAGACGCTGCAGCGGGATGAACTTCTTCGCGGTGTCGCGGACGTCGTCGGAGAGCTCGGCGGTCATGTCCGTCTCGATGAATCCGGGCGCGACGACATTCGCCGTGATCGAACGCGAGCCGAGTTCGCGGGTCACCGAGCGGGCCAGGCCGATGACGCCGGCCTTCGAGGACGCGTAGTTGATCTGCCCCGCCTGACCGGCCATGCCGACGACCGAGCCGAGGAAGATCATCCGACCCCAGCGCCCCCGCAGCATCGCGCGGTTGGCGCGCTTCGCGCACCGGAACGCACCGGTGAGGTTGGCGTCGATGACCTTCGCGAACTGGTCCTCGGTCATCCGCATCAGCAGCGTGTCGTCGGTGATGCCGGCGTTCGCGACCAGGACCTCGACGGGACCCTGGTGCTCTTCGACTTCCTTGAACGCGGCGTCGACGGACGCGCTGTCGGTGACATCGCACCGGACGCCGAACAGTCCGTCCGGGGCGCCGGAGCCGCGGTGGGTGACGGCGACCTTGTGGCCGTCCGCCTGCAGGCGGCGGGCGACGGCGAGGCCGATGCCGCGGTTGCCGCCGGTGACGAGAACCGAGCGGGGGGTGGCCGCGGGGCGCGGCGATCCGGCGGGGCTGCTTGCGTCAGTCATGGGGTCAAACCCTATCTGGTGGCGGTACGGGTCGGTAACAAGGCGCCCGCGGCGGCGGGCACGCGGTCCGCGGCGCAGGTCAGGGCAGGCGTTGGCGCAGCAGCAGGGCGGCGGCGACACCCCCGGTGACGGCGAGGACACCGAGGATCAGCCACGGGCGGCTGGCGTCGCCGCGGGTGGTCTCGTACCCGATCTGTTCCTCGAGGGTGTTGTAGGCGTCCTCGAGTTCCTGCAGGTTCGATGCGGTGAAGAAGGTGCCGCCGGAGAGGTTGGCGATCTCCTTCAGGGACGGGTCGTCCACCGGCACCGGGATGCGCTCGTCCTCGATCGTGACGGTGCCGTACTCGGTGCCGAAGGAGATGGTCGAGACGGGCACGTCCTTGTCCGCGGCCTGCCGGGCGGCGGTGAAGCCGCCGCGCGGGTCGTCGGGGCTCTCCGGGACGGTCTGCTTGCCGTCCGAGAGCAGCACGATCCGCGCCGGGGGTGCCTGGTCGCCGCCGCCGAGCACCGCGGCGAGGGTGTCGACGGACTGCAGGGCCGTGAAGATCGCCTCGCCGGTGGCGGTGCGCTCGCTCAGCTGCAGGTTGTCGATCGCGGTCTTGGTGGCCTCCCGGTTGGTGGTCGGCGAGACGAGCACCGACGCGGTGCCGGAGAACGCCACCAGGCCGAGGTTGATGCCGGGAGTCAGGTCGTCGGCGAACGACTTGGCGGCGGCCTGCGCGGCGGCGAGGCGAGTGGGCTCGACGTCGGTGGCCTGCATCGACAGCGACACGTCGATCACCAGGACGACGGTGGCGCGGTTGCGCGGGACCCGCTGCTCGGCGGTGGGCCCGGCAGCGGCGACGGTGAGCAGCGCCAGCCCGGCCAGCAGCAACGCGACCGGGACGTGCCGGCTGCGGCCGGGCTGCTGGGGGGCGACCTTCTCGAGCAGCTCGAGGTTGGTGAACCGCAGCGTGTGCCGCATCCGGCGGCGTTGCACCGCCACGTATCCGGCGGCGAGGGCCCCGACGACGAACAGGAACAGCAACCACCACGGCGCGGTGAAGTCGGAGATGCTCACCGGCCCCCCTTCACCGGGGCGCCGAAGCTGTGGCGGCGGGCGGCGACGAACCGGACCACGTCGTCGATCCAGTTGCGGTCGGTGCGCAGGCTCAGCAGCGGGGCGCCGCAGCCGCGGACGGCCTTGCGCACGGCGGCGCGGTGCTCGGCGGCGGCCCGGGCGTAGTCGGCGCGCAACTGCTCGCTGGTGGTGAACTCGCGGGTGTGCCCGGTCTCGGGGTCGTGCAGCACGACGTCGCCGAGGTCGGGCAGTTCGAGGTCGCGGCGGTCGAGGACTTCCACCGCGAGCAGGTCGTGCCGGCCGGACAGAGCGCGCAGCGAGCGTTCCCAGTCGATGGGGCCGAGGAAGTCGCTGACGACGACGGCCAGGCCGCGGCGACGCTGCGGGCGGCGCAGCGCCTCGATCAGCCCGCGCAGGTCCCCGCGGGTGCCGTCGGGGGCGTGCGGGGTCGTCGCGATCGAGCGGAGCATCGCCTGCGTGTGCAACTGGCCGCCGCGGGCGGGCACGCGGTGGGTGCGCGCCCCGGTGCTCACGACGGCACCGATCCGGTTGCCGCCGCCGCCGGCGAGGTAGCCGACCGCGGCCGCGGCGGCCACGGCGAGGTCCCGCTTCTCGCAGACCCCGGTGCCGAAGTCGAGGCTGGGCGAGAGGTCGATCGCCAACCAGGTCTCGAGTTCGCGGTCGGCGACGGTCTGCCGCACGTGCGGGTGGGTGGTGCGGGCGGTGACGGACCAGTCCATCTGCCGCACGTCGTCGCCGGGCTGATACTCGCGGGCGTCGCCGGGCTCCGAGCCGGGCCCCGGGATGAGCCCGAGGTGGTCGCCGTGCAGCACCCCGTCGAGGCGGCGCCGCACGGTCAGCTCGAGGGTCCGCAGCGCCGCCGTGAGGGCGGGGTCACGCAGCTCGCCGGAACGGAAGGTCGGCGGGGTCACCGGGCGGCGTCGGCTCACCGCTGCCCCGCACCCGCCTCCGGCCCGGTCACGCCAGCCGCCGGCGCGGCCGCGGCCCCGACCGGGACCGGGGCGGGCGGGTTGGCCTGCGGAGCGACCTGCGGCATGCCGACGGTCTGCAGGATGCGGGCGATGATCTGGTCGGGCGTGACGTCGTCGGCGAGGGCGTCGTAGGACAGCACCAGCCGGTGCCGCAGCACGTCCGGGATGATGTCGACGACGTCCTGCGGCACGACGTAGTCGCGACCGCGCAGCAGCGCCAGGGCGCGCGCGGCGGAGATGATGCCGAGGGTCGCCCGCGGGGAGGCCCCGTAGGCGATCCACCCGTCGACCTCGGCCAGGCCGATCTCGCCGGGGGCGCGGGTGGCGAAGATGACGCGCACCACGTAGTCGACGAGGGCGTGGTGGACGAACACGCGGTTGGCGACCTGCTGCAGGCGGATCAGCTCGTCGCTGTCGAGGACCTGCTTGGGTTCGGGTGCGGCCACCCCCATGCGGTAGACGATCTCGCGTTCCTCCTCGACCGTGGGGTAGTCGACGAGGACCTTGAACAGGAACCGGTCGCGCTGGGCCTCCGGCAGCGGATACACGCCCTCGTTCTCGATCGGGTTCTGGGTGGCCATCACCAGGAACGGGTCGGGCATGGGGAAGGTCCTGCCACCGATCGTGACGTGCCGTTCGGCCATCACCTCGAGCAGCGCGGACTGTACCTTCGCCGGGGCCCGGTTGATCTCGTCGGCGAGCACGAAGTTCGCCACGACGGGCCCGAGTTCGGTGTCGAACGCCTCGCGGCCCTGCCGGTAGATGCGGGTGCCGACGAGGTCGGTCGGCACCAGGTCCGGGGTGAACTGCACGCGGGAGAACGAGCCGCCGACGACCTTCGCGAACGTCTCGACCGCGAGGGTCTTGGCCACGCCGGGAACACCTTCGAGCAACACGTGGCCGCGGGCGAGGACGCCGACGAGCATCCGCTCGACGAGCCGGTCCTGACCGACGATCACCCGTTTGACCTCGTAGATCGCCTGCTCGAGCAGGCGCACATCGTGTGCCTGGTCCGACGTGCGTGCCGCATCCCCGGCCGGGGCGGCCGCGGCCGCCGTGGCGGTCTTCGCGTCCGACGTTGCCGTGCCCGACGTGCCACCCTCGCGTGAGGTCACCAAGAATCCACCGCTTTCGCCTAGGTCGTTCCTGCTCGAAGTCACCTACCCACACCACTATTCCAGGTGCCGGACGCCCCCGCCGTCGCCGAGCCGACGCCCGCGGTCACCGGTGTCGAGCGAGCCCGCCTCCGGCCGGGCCGAAGCGGTGCCTCAGGACACCATCCGTACCACGTACGGGGTCATGCCGTCCCAGCGTACCGGTGAGATCTTCACGTGCGAACCCGACTGCGGCGCCTCGATCATCTGCCCGTCGCCCAGGTAGAGGCCCACGTGCTGGCTGGCGTTCGGGCCGTAGAAGATCATGTCGCCGCGGCGCATCTCGGCCGACGGCACCTGCTCGCCCGCGGTGTACTGGTAGCCGGTGTAGTGCGGCAGCGAGATCCCGATCCCGGCGAATGCGTAGATCATCAGCCCGGAGCAGTCGAAGCCGACCTTGTTGTAGTCCCCGTAGCTGTCGGCGACGCCGCCGTCGCGGATGCCGAGGGTCGGACCGTTCTCGTCGCCACCACCCCAGGCGTAGGGCACCCCGATCTGCGACATCGCCCGGTCGATCACCGTTTCGACGGCGGCGGTGCCGCCGAGGGTCGAGCCCGGCTTGGGAGTGGTCCTGGGCCGGCTGCGGGTCGGCGGAGACGTGGTGGTGCCCTCCTCCTCGACCGGGTCGGCGCGGTCGGGGATCGTCGAGTCCTCGGAGTCGGACTCGTCGCTGCCGTCGGTCGTCGGCTCGCCCGATCCGTCGGCGCCGTCCCCCGATCCGCCGGTGCCCGACCCGTCGGTGCCGTCCCCGGATCCGTCGGTGCCCGATCCGTCGGTGCCGTCCTCGGATCCGTCGGTGCCCGACCCGTCGGTACCCGACTCGTCCTGCTCGGGCGTGGTGCGGCCCGGCCGGGTGGTGGTCGCGTCGGAGGTGGGTGGCAGCGGCGACTCGAATCCGACCTCGGACTCGCCGGATTCGGCGGCCGCCGGCCGGGGGCGCACGTAGTCGTCGATCTGGGTGTGGGGCCGCTGCCCGTTGGCCAGTTCGGCCGCGCGGGCGCGGGCGTCGGCGTCGGCGGCGACGCGCCGGGCGGCGTCGGCCGCCGCCTGCCGGGCGGCGGTCTCGGCCGCGGCCGCCGCGGCCTCCTCGGCCTGCCGCTGCCGATCCCACTCCGCGTACTGTGCGCGCTGGCCCTCGAGCCCGGTGACGGTGCCGCGGGCCCGGTCGAGTTCGGCCTGCGCCTGCGCGCGGTCCTGTTCGATGCGTTGCTTCTCGGCCGTCTGCGCGGCCAGCGCGGTGCGCGCCTCGGCGATGGCCGCCTCGGCGGCGGCCCGGCGTTCCTCCGCCGCGGCGGCGGCGGCGTCCGCCTCCTGCTTGCTGGCGCGCGCCCGCGAGTCCCGGTTGGCCTGCTCGGTGCGGGCGCGTTCGAGGGCGTCGAGGACGACGGTGCGGCCCGCGGAGAGCAGGCGCATGATCTGGGCGCGGTCGAGCAGGTCGTCGGGACCGGTGGAGCCGATGAACGAGGCGAGGGAGGCGACATTGGTGCCCTGGACGTAGCTGTCGCGGGCGAACGCGTCGAAGTCCTGCTGCGCCTGCCGGATCCGGGTGCCCGCGTCCTTCAGCGCCTGCTGCGACAGGGCGACCGCGTGGGCGGCGGCGTCGGCGGCGTCGCGGGCGGACTGCAGGTCCACGAGGGCACGGTTGACGTTCTCCCGCTTGACCGCGACCTGATTCTCGAGTTCGGCGAGTTGCTGGTCGGCGGTGGCGATCCGGAGGATGAGGCTGCCCACCTGGTCCACCCCGGCGGCGACGGCCACCCCGGCGGCCGCGAGATCGGCATCGCTGGGATTCGGCGGCGGGGACGGTACCGCGCCGGCGGACGCGGCGGTACCCGCGATCAGGGAGGCGGCCAGGCCGAGACCGAGAACCAGCCGGGTCGTGCGGGACAGTCGGCGTCTTCGGGGCGTCCGCGACGGCTGTCGGGACATCGCCTGCCGTATACCGCTACGCCTCACATCGCCCTCCCTCGGTCGCGCCGGCGGGACGCACCCGAGCGCAACCTGGAAAGGGGTCGCCGCAGCAGCGATCCACCGCGGACGAGGCCGCGGTTGCACCGCTCGGCAGCCCGGCGTCGCCTCACGGTTCGCACCGCGACCCGACTCCGGGTATGTGTGACACCCCTTCCCCAAGAGCGCCAAGTGCACCGTACGACACTTTGCACCCCGAGGAAACTCCAGTCACAAATAACAGAAGGGCAATTCGACCTGTGTCAACGCCCTGAACTGTGACGACGGCCACAGTGGTGGCCGGGAAAATTCTCGGTGCGGTCCGGTCAGCGGGCGGGCCGGTCGGCAGCGACCGTCTCCGCCCCGCCGGTGTCGCCGCGGCGACGGACCGCCTTGGCGAGGTACGTGGCCCCCGCCGCGCCCGCGACCGCGAGCAGCAGCAGCACCGTCAGCAGCGTCCAGGGCGGCGCGGGCTCGGTGAGTGCGTCGACGAAGTTGGACGCCGAGGCGACCGGATCGCCGGTGTAGGTGCGGTCCTGCGCGGACTCGAGGAGCACCCGGTCGATGCTGTCGCTGTGGGCGCCGGCCCAGCCGGGGCTCAGCACGAGCACGGTGCCGCCGTCCTCGCCGGCGACGTCGGTCGCGAGGTCGCGCAGTTGCGAGTCGAGCCGGGGATCGCGGTCGAGCACGACGATGCTCAGGTCGATGCCGTGCTGTTGCGCGCGTTCGACGACGGCGACCAGGTCGTCGACGCGGTCCGGGGGTGCCGAGACCTGGTCGTCGGCGAGATCGGCGAGGACCTGCTCGAGCGAGACACCCGGGGGGAGGTCGGTGGCCGACGGTGTCAGGACACGTGACAGGGGCGCAGACATCTCTCTCCGTGGGGCTCGACGGCCGCCGCTCGTGCGGCGCCGTTCGTACCCTACGCGACGGCGCCGGGGCGGCGGCCGGACGCCGGATCGGCGGTTGTGTCCCATCGGTTCACAGGACAAGCGTACTGTTAGACTTGCCGCGAGACGCCTCCGACGCCGTCCGGCCCTGTTCTGCGGCCCGGCTCGGCTCCGGGGCCTCGCTTCGGCCGTCGACACAGCCCCGTCGGCGGCGAGCCTCATCGACGAGTGGAGCTGACGTGAGCACCAGTATTGATTCGTTCGGCGCCAAGGGGACGCTGGAGGTCGGAGAGAACTCCTACGAGATCTTCCGCCTCTCGGCCGTTCCGGGCACCGAGAAACTCCCTTACGCACTGAAGGTTCTCGCCGAGAACCTGCTGCGCACCGAAGACGGTGCGAACATCACCGCCGATCACATCCGCGCCATCGCGAGCTGGGATCCGTCGGCCGAGCCGAGCGTCGAGATCCAGTTCACGCCCGCCCGCGTGATCATGCAGGACTTCACCGGCGTGCCCTGCATCGTCGACCTCGCCACGATGCGCGAGGCCGTCGAGACCCTCGGCGGCGACCCGAACAAGGTCAACCCGCTGGCCCCCGCCGAGATGGTCATCGACCACTCCGTGATCATCGACGTCGCCGGCCGCGCCGACGCCTTCGAGCGCAACGTCGACATCGAGTACCAGCGCAACGGGGAGCGCTACCAGTTCCTGCGCTGGGGCCAGGGCGCCTTCGACGACTTCAAAGTCGTCCCGCCCGGCACCGGCATCGTGCACCAGGTCAACATCGAGCACCTCGCGCGCACCGTCATGGTCCGGAACGGCCAGGCCTACCCCGACACCTGCGTCGGCACCGACTCGCACACCACCATGGTCAACGGCCTGGGCGTGCTCGGCTGGGGCGTCGGCGGCATCGAGGCCGAGGCCGCGATGCTCGGCCAGCCGGTCTCCATGCTCATCCCGCGCGTGGTCGGGTTCAAGCTCACCGGTGAGATCAAGCCGGGCGTGACCGCCACCGACGTGGTCCTCACCGTCACCGAGATGCTGCGCAAGCACGGTGTCGTCGGCAAGTTCGTCGAGTTCTACGGCAAGGGCGTCGCGGAAGTGCCGCTGGCCAACCGCGCCACCCTGGGCAACATGAGCCCCGAGTTCGGCTCCACCGCGGCGATCTTCCCGATCGACGAGGAGACCGTGAACTACCTGCGCCTGACCGGCCGCAGCGACGAGCAGCTCGCCCTCGTCGAGGCCTACGCCAAGGAGCAGGGCCTGTGGCACGACGCGGATGTCGAGCCGCAGTACTCCGAGTACCTCGAGCTCGACCTCGGTGACGTGGTTCCGTCCATCGCCGGCCCGAAGCGCCCGCAGGACCGGATCCTGCTGTCGGAGTCGAAGAGCGCCTTCCGCAAGGACATCCACAACTACGTGGAGGAGCACCACCCGGCCGACCACACCCAGCTCGACGAGGCCGTCGAGGAGTCCTTCCCGGCGTCCGACCCGGTCGCCCTGTCCTTCGCCGACGACGGTGCCGTGAATGTCCAGTCGGCCGCGAACGGCTCCGAGGGCCGGCCGACCAAGCCGGTCAAGGTCGTCTCCGAGGAGAAGGGCGAGTTCGTCCTCGACCACGGTGCCGTCGTGATCGCCTCCATCACCTCCTGCACCAACACCTCGAACCCGTCCGTGATGCTCGGCGCCGCGCTGCTCGCCCGCAACGCCGTCGAGAAGGGCCTGTCGGCCAAGCCGTGGGTCAAGACCTCCATGGCCCCCGGCTCGCAGGTCGTCACCGACTACTACGAGAAGGCCGGCCTGTGGCCGTACCTCGAGAAGCTCGGCTTCTACCTCGTCGGCTACGGCTGCGCCACCTGCATCGGCAACTCCGGCCCGCTGGACGAGGCGATCAGCAAGGCCATCAACGACAACGACCTGACGGCCACCGCGGTGCTCTCCGGCAACCGCAACTTCGAGGGTCGCATCTCCCCCGACGTGAAGATGAACTACCTGGCGTCCCCGCCGCTGGTCATCGCCTACGCCCTCGCCGGCACGATGGACTTCGACTTCGAGCACGACGCCCTCGGCCAGGATGCCGACGGCAACGACGTGTTCCTGAAGGACATCTGGCCCTCCGCCCAGGAGATCCAGGACACCATCGGCTCCGCGATCAGCCAGGAGATGTACGTCAAGGGCTACGCGGACGTGTTCAAGGGCGACGAGCGCTGGCGTGGCCTGCCCACCCCGGAGGGCAAGACCTTCGAGTGGGATCCCCAGTCCACCTACGTGCGTAAGCCCCCGTACTTCGAGGGCATGCCCAAGACCCCGGCTCCGGTCACGGACATCAAGGGGGCGCGGGTGCTCGCGCTGCTCGGCGATTCGGTCACCACCGACCACATCTCCCCCGCCGGCAACATCAAGGCGGGCACCCCGGCCGCGCAGTACCTCGAGGCCAACGGTGTCGAGCGCAAGGACTTCAACTCCTACGGCTCGCGGCGCGGCAACCACGAGGTGATGATCCGCGGCACGTTCGCGAACATCCGGCTGCGCAACCAGCTCCTCGACGACGTCTCGGGCGGCTACACCCGCGACTTCACGCAGGACGGCGGCCCGCAGGCGTTCATCTACGATGCGTCGCAGAACTACCAGAAGGCCGGCATCCCGCTGGTCGTGCTGGGCGGCAAGGAGTACGGCTCCGGTTCCTCGCGGGACTGGGCCGCCAAGGGCACCAGCCTGCTCGGCGTCAAGGCCGTCATCACCGAGTCGTTCGAGCGGATCCACCGCTCCAACCTCATCGGCATGGGTGTCGTCCCGCTGCAGTTCCCCGCCGGCGAGTCGGCGGCCTCGCTGAAGCTGAACGGCACCGAGGTCTACGACATCGAGGGCATCGAGAAGCTGAACGAGGGCGTCACCCCGAAGACCGTCAAGGTCACCGCGACCCGGGAGAACGGCGAGAAGGTCGTCTTCGACGCGGTCGTGCGGATCGACACCCCCGGTGAGGCGGACTACTACCGCAACGGCGGCATCCTGCAGTACGTGCTGCGCAACATGATCAAGGGCTGACGTCCGAGATCGGTTCACCGCACACGCAGTGCACCGGCGGCGGGCTCGGGACGTCTCGTCTCGGGCCCGCCGTCTCTTCCCCGAAAGGACGTTCGCGGTGCCCAAGGTCAGTGAGGACCACCTCGCCGCACGCCGGAGTCAGATCCTCGCCGGCGCGCGACGGTGCTTCGCCGAGTTCGGCTACGACGGCGCCACGGTGCGCCGCCTGGAGGACGCCACGGGACTGTCCCGCGGCGCGATCTTCCATCACTTCAAGGACAAGGACGGGCTGTTCCTGGCGCTGGCCCAGGAGGATGCGGCGCGGATGGCCGACGTCGCCGCCGAGCAGGGCCTCGTGCAGGTAATGCGGGACATGCTCGCCTCACCGGAGCAGTTCGACTGGCTCGGCACCCGGCTGGAGATCACCCGGCGCCTGCGCACCGACCCGGACTTCGCGAAGGCGTGGACACAGCACTCCGCCGAGCTGACCAAGGCGACCGTGGGCCGGCTCGAGCGGCAACGCGAAGCCGGCCGGCTGCGCGACGACGTGCCGACCGAGGTGGTGCTCAGCTACCTGGACCTGGTCCTCGACGGCCTCATCGCGCGGCTCGCCTCGGGCACCGCCGACAGCGAACTGTCGGCGGTACTGGACCTGGTCGAGGAGTCCGTGCGACGGACCGCCGCCGGCTGACCCGCTCAGGTCGAGGCGCGCGCCGCGCTCCGCCGGTTCGGTCCGCCCCGGCCACGCAGCGCTACATGGGACTCCACGAGCACGTTGTGCACGAACCCGTAGGAACGGCCCGTCTCCTGCGCCAGCGTCCGGATGCTCGCCCCGGCCTCGTAGCGGCGTTTCAGTTCTGCCTGGAGACGGTCACGCGATTCCCCCGTGACCCGTGTGCCCTTGGTCAGTACATTCCCGGCGTGCCCGGATTTGCGTGCCATCGGATCCTCCCGTCGGCTCGGCAAGGCCCCGCTTCCAGGCTAGTGGACGGGGCGGGGTGCCGGGAGGAATCGCGCAGGTCCGGGCCGCGGCCGCACCCCGCGCCGGCACGATCGGCTCCGGGTACTCCCGCGCACGGTCACGCAGGGCCGGACCTCACGCCAGCTGGATCAGCTCCAGGTACTCCTGCGACCAGTGGTCCTCGGAACCGTCCGGCAGCAGGATCACCCGCTCCGGATCGAGCGCCTCGGCCGCGCCGGGATCGTGGGTGACGAGCACGACCGCACCGGCGTAGCTGCGCAGCGCGTCGAGCACCTGCTCCCGCGAGACCGGATCGAGGTTGTTGGTCGGCTCGTCGAGCAGCAGCACGTTCGCCGCGGACGACACCAGTCCGGCCAGGGCCAGCCGGGTCTTCTCACCGCCGGACAGCGTCCCGGCCGGCTGGTCGAGCTGCGGGCCGGTGAACATGAACGCCCCGAGCAGCCCCCGCAGGTCCTGCTCCCCCGCGTCCGGCGCCGCGTGCCGGATGTTCTCCCACACCGTCGCGTCGTCGTCGAGGGTGTCGTGCTCCTGGGCGAAGTAGCCGATCTTCAGGCCGTGGCCGGGCGCCAGCCGGCCCGCGTCCGGGGTCTCCACCCCCGCGAGCAGGCGCAGCAGCGTGGTCTTGCCGGCACCGTTGAGACCGAGCACGACGACGCGGCTGCCCCGGTCGATCGCCAGGTCCACACCGGTGAAGATCTCCAGCGAGCCGTACACCTTCGTCAGGCTCTCGGCCATGAGCGGGGTCTTGCCACACGGCGCCGGCTCCGGGAACCGGATCTTGGCCACCTTGTCGGCCACCCGCACCTCGTCGAGCTCGGCGAGCAGCTTGTCGGCGCGCTTGGCCATGTTCTGCGCCGCGACGGCCTTGGTGGCTTTCGCGCCGAGCTTGGCCGCCTGCTGCCGCAGCGCGGACGCCTTCTTCTCGGCGTTGGCGCGTTCGCGGCGACGGCGCGCCTCGTCGGTGGCCCGCGCGTCGAGGTACTTCTTCCAGCCCATGTTGTAGATGTCGGCCTCGCCGCGCACCGCGTCGAGGAACCACACCTTGTTCACGACGTCGGCGAGCAGGTCCACGTCGTGGCTGATGACGACCAGGCCGCCGTCGTGGTTCTGCAGGAATCCGCGCAGCCAGGTGATCGAGTCGGCGTCGAGGTGGTTGGTGGGCTCGTCGAGCAGCAGGGTGGTGGTGGACTTGCCGGAGCCGTCGGAGGCGGCGAACAGGATGCGGGCGAGTTCGACGCGGCGGCGCTGACCACCGGACAGGGTGCGCAGGGGCTGGCCCAGGACCCGGTCCGGCAGTCCGAGGCTGGTGCAGATCCGGGCGGCCTCGGACTCGGCCTCGTACCCGCCGAGCGCCGAGAAGCGTTCCTCGAGCGACCCGTACTTGCGTACCGCCCGGTCACGGACGTTCTCGTCGACGGCCTCGGCCATGACGGCCTGCTGCTTCTCCATCGCGCGCAGGATCTCGTCGAGGCCGCGGGCGGAGAGCACACGGTCCTTGGCCAGGACGTCCAGGTTGCCCTCGCGGGGATCCTGCGGCAGGTAGCCGAGGTCGCCGGAGCGGACGACGGCGCCCGCGTACGGCTCGCCCTCCCCCGCGAGGATGCGCAGGGTGGTGGTCTTGCCGGCACCGTTGCGCCCGACCAGCCCGATCCGGTCGCCGGGCTGCACCCGCAGCGCCGGGCCCGGCGCCGAGAGCAGCGTCCGCACGCCGGCGCGGACTTCCAGATCGGTGGCGGTGATCACGCGTGAGGCTCCTCGGGGACGACTCGGATTGGCTGCCAATGATGCCGCAGGGGCAGGCGCACGAACCATTCATTTTACCGTGTCCACCCCGGGATGCCGGGGTGAGATGCGCTACGTTCGCCGGCATGACCACTTCCCCCGACACCTCCCCCGGCTCCGACCTCACGGGCCGCGCGGCGCTGGTCACCGGAGCGAGCCGCGGGATCGGCAAGGCGATCGCCGCGGCGCTGCTCGCCCGCGGCGCGAGCGTGGCCCTCACGGCCCGCCACGCCGAGCCGCTCGCCGAGGCCGCCGGCGAGCTGCGCGCCCTCGGACACGGCGGGCAGGTGCTCGAGCTGCCCGGAAACGCCGGGGACGCCGACACCCGCGCCGAGGCGGTGCGCCGCACCGTCGCCGAGCTCGGCGGGCTCGACATCCTGATCAACAACACCGGCATCAACCCCGTCTACGGGGCGTTGATGGACGCCGACCTGGACGCCGTCCGCAAGATCTTCGACGTCAACGTCGTCGCCGCGCTGGGATTCGTGCAGCAGGCCTACCGCGCGTGGATGGCCGAGCACGGCGGTTCCGTGATCAACGTCGCGAGCGTGGCGGGCCTGCGCTCGACCGGCGTGATCGCCGCGTACGGGGCGTCGAAGGCGGCGCTGATCCGGCTGACCGAGGAGCTGGCCTGGCAGCTGGGGCCGGGCGTGCGCGTCAACGCGGTCGCGCCCGGGGTGGTGAAGACGAGGTTCGCGGCCGCGCTCGTCGCCGGCGGTGAGGACACCGCCGCCGCCCGATACCCGATGGGCCGCCTCGGCACGCCCGAGGACGTCGCCGAGCTGGTCGCGTTCCTGGTCTCCGATGCGGCCGGCTGGATCACCGGGGAGACTGTGCGGGTGGACGGTGGACTGCTGGCGACGGGAGCGATGTAGCGGGTGATAGACGCGGAGGTGCTGGTCGTCGGGCTCGGGCCGGCGGGGCGTGCGGTGGCACACCGGGCGGTCGCCGCGGGTCTCGACGTGCTGGCCGTGGACCCGCAGCCGGATCGGCCGTGGACTGCGACGTATGCGGCGTGGCTCGACGAGCTGCCGTCGTGGCTGCCCCCCTCGGTGCTCGCGGCGCGGGTGGATGAGCCGGCGGCGTGGACGGTGCGGCCACACCGGATCGAGCGCCCCTACGGTGTGTTCGATGCGTCGGCACTGCAGCGAAGCCTGGCGCTGGAGCCGGCGCGGGTACGGGCCGGCCGGGTGGACGCCGTCGCCCCGGATCGCGTCACCCTCGCGGACGGAAGCGTGCTGCGGGCCCGGAGCGTGATCGACGCGCGCGGGGTGCCCGCCGACCGCTCCCGCGCCCAGCAGACCGCCTTCGGGGTCACGGTCGACACCGCCACTGCCGCACCCGTGCTGGAGGGCCGCGCCGCCTGGTTCATGGACTGGCGGCGCGACAACCGCACCCGCTCCGGGGATGCGCCGTCGTTCCTGTACGCGGTGCCGCTCGGCGGCGGCCGGGTGCTGCTGGAGGAGACCTGCCTGGTGGGGCGGCCCGCCATTCCGCTCGCCGAGTTGCGGCGCCGCCTCGAGGCCCGGCTCGCCGCGCGCGGGGTCACGCTGAGCGGGACGGAGCCGGTGGAGCGGGTGCGGTTCGCCGTGCAACCCCCGCCGGGGTCGGCGCGCGGGGTGGCCCGGTTCGGCGCCCGCGGCGGGCTGATGCACCCGGGCACCGGCTACGCGGTGGCGGCGTCGCTGGCGGCGGCCGATCCGGTGGCGCACGCGCTCGCCGGGGGCCGCAGCGCCACGGCGGCGTTGTGGTCCCCGTCCGCGCGTGCGGTCGCGCAGCTGCGCGCCTCGGGGCTGCGGGTGCTGCTGGGACTACGCCCGGAACAGACCCCGGCGTTCTTCGCGGGGTTCTTCACGCTGCCACCGGAACGCCAGCGCTCCTACCTGTCGGGCCGCACCGACCTCGGCGGGACGGTGGCGGCGATGACCCGGATGTTCGCGACGGGTTCGCCGGCGTTGCGCGGGGCGATGCTGCGCGCCCTGTGGTGAGGAGTTCGCCCGGTTCCGCGCGGCGGGCGCCGATCTCGATCATGATGGAACCATGCGTTCGATCTGGAAGGGTTCCATCGCGTTCGGGCTGGTGAACGTGCCGGTGAAGGTGTATTCGGCCACGGAGAGCCACGACATCCGGTTCCACCAGGTGCATGCGAAGGACGGCGGGCGGATCAAGTACGACCGGATCTGCACCGAGTGCGGCGAGTCGGTGCCCTACGCCGAGATCGACAAGGCCTACGACTCCGACGAGGGCGTGCGGGTGGTGCTCGCCGACGAGGACTTCGACAAGCTGCCCGTCGCGGAGAAACACGAGATCCCGGTGCTGCAGTTCGTCCCGACCGAGCAGATCGACCCGATCCTGTTCGAGAAGTCGTACTACCTCGAGCCGGACTCGTCGTCGCCGAAGGCGTACACGCTGCTGGCCGAGACGCTCACGCAGACCGATCGCACCGCACTGGTGCACTTCACGCTGCGGCAGCGCACCCGGCTGGCGGCGCTGCGCAACCGCGACGGCGTGCTCGTGCTGCAGACCCTGCTGTGGCCGGACGAGGTGCGGTCGGTGGCGTTCCCGGTGCTCGACGACGCGGAGCCGCCGAAGCAGAAGGAACTGGCGATGGCGGAGATGCTCGTCGAGTCGATGGCCGACGACTTCCGTCCGGACGAGTTCACCGACGAGTACCAGGTCGAGCTGCGGTCGCTGATCGACGACATCATCGCCCGGGGCGGCGAGAAGGTGCTGCCGGTGACCCCGGCGGGGGAACCCGCCGCCGAGGACGCCGAGGTGCTGGACCTGGTGGCTGCGCTGCAGCGCAGCGTGGACGCCGCCGCGGCCGGCGACGAGCCGGGCGCGGCCGCGCCCGCCCGGGGCGCGGCGGCGAAGAAGACGCCCGCCAGGAAGAGCGCCGCGAAGAAGACGCCGGCGAAGAAGACCACGGCCGAGAAGCCCACCGCGAAGAAGACGGCGGCGAAGAAGACCACCGAGAAGGCCCCCGCGAAGAAGTCCACCGCGCGCAAGCGGGCCTGAGGCCCCGGCACCGGCCGGGGCCTCAGGTGTCGGATGGGTGCCGGCCGCGGCCGGCACCACATCTCAGTCCAGTCCGTCGCCGAGGCGGCGCAGGAGCGCCGTGAGCTGCTCCACGTCGGCCGTGTCCCATGCGGACAGCCGGCGACGCCAGCGCGCCGTCTGCTCGCGCTGCAGCGCGGTCAGCCGCTCCCGGCCTTCCGGGGTGAGCGCCACGAGCCGCGCCCGCGCGTCCTGCGGGTCCGTCGTCCGCTCGACCAGGCCGAGCCGGGCGGCGGCGTCGATGCGCCGCGTCAACGTCGACTTCTCGATGGCGAGATCCGCGAGCAGCTCCGACATCGCCACCGCGTCGGCGCGGCCGAGCAGCACCAGCAGCGGGTAGCACGCCGGATCCAGCCGGGGGTGGACGGCGCGGGCCCGCTCCCCCATCTGTGCCCGGCCGCGGCGCATCAGCGCCATGAACTCGTGTTCGAGGGCGGTGATCGGATCCGGGGAGCTGCCGGCCCCCGGATCCGGGGGCGCCTGGGAGCTGGGCCGGGTCACCGGCCGCGTCAGACGGTGAAGCCGAGCGCGCGCAGCTGCTCGCGACCGTCCTCGGTGATCTTGTCCGGCCCCCACGGCGGCATCCACACCCAGTTGATGCGCAGCTCGTCGCACAGGCCGCTGCGGACGAGAGCGTTGCGGGACTGGTCCTCGATCACATCGGTGAGCGGGCAGGCCGCCGACGTGAGCGTCATGTCGATGGTGACGGCCTCGTCGTCCTCGGTGATGCCGTAGACCAGGCCCAGGTCGACGACGTTGATTCCGAGCTCGGGATCGACGACGTCGCGCATCGCCTCCTCGAGCTCCTCGAACCGCTCGGGGTCGAGGGTGGGAGCCGCGTCCGGGGCTGCGGCGGTGGTCTCGTCCGCCGGGGTCACGGGTTCGGTCATCAGTTCTGTCCTCCGCTGGCTACGGGTGCGGTGCTGTGAGTGCTGTGGGTGCTGTCTCCGACAGCGGTGCTGTGGGTGCTTTCCCCGACAGCGGTGCTGTGGATGCTGTCTCCGACAGCGGTGCTGTGGATGCTGTCTCCGACAGCGGTGCTGTGGATGCTGTCGGCGATCTGCACGACGGCGTCCTTGAAGGCCATCCAGCCCAGCAGCGCACACTTCACGCGCGCCGGGTATTTCGAGACGCCGGCGAAGGCGATGCCGTCGCCGAGTACGTCCTCGTCGCCCTCGACGGTCCCGCGGCTGCCGACCATCTCCGCGAACGCGTCGACGGTGGCCAGGGCCCGGTCCAGCGGCTCCCCGATCACCTGGTCGGTGAGCACCGAGGTGGACGCCTGGCTGATCGAGCAGCCCTGCCCGTCGTAGGAGACGTCCGCGACGGTGCCGTCGTCGGCGAGATGCACCCGCAGCGTCACCTCGTCGCCGCAGGTGGGGTTCACGTGGTGCACCTCCGCGCCGTAGGGCTCGCGCAGACCCCGGTGGTGCGGGTGCTTGTAGTGGTCCAGGATGACCTCCTGGTACATCTGCTCCATCCGCATCAGCGCGCTCCGAAGAAGGCCTGGGCCCGGCGGATCGCCGCGCCGAGCGCGGCCACCTCGTCGAGCGTGTTGTACACGGCGAAGGAGGCGCGGGCGGTCGCCGCGACCCCGAATCGACGGTGCAGCGGCCACGCGCAGTGGTGCCCGACGCGGATCTCGACGCCCTCGTCGTCGAGGATCTGCCCGAGATCGTGGGCGTGGATGCCGTCGACGACGAACGACACCGCCCCGCCGCGCTGCTCGGCCGTGGTGGGGCCGACGATCCGCACGCCGTCGATGCCGGCGAGTTCGGCGAGGGCCGCCGCGGTGAGCTCGTGCTCGTGCGCGGCGACGGCGTCCATGCCGATCTGCTGCAGATACCGCACCGCGGCGCCGAGACCGACGGCCTGCGACGACATCGGTGAGCCGGCCTCGAAGCGCTGCGGCGGCGGCGCGAACGTCGACGCCTCCATGGTGACGGTTTCGATCATCGAGCCGCCGGTGATGAACGGCGGCACGTCGGCGAGCAGCTCACGGCGGCCGTAGAGGACGCCGACGCCGGAGGGGCCGAACATCTTGTGGCCGGAGAACGCGGCGAAGTCGACGCCGAGCGCGTGGAAGTCCACGCTCATGTGCGGCACGGACTGGCAGGCGTCGAGGACGACGATCGCGTCGACGGCCTTCGCGCGCCGTACCAGCTCCTCGACCGGCGCCACGGCCCCGGTGACGTTGGACTGGTGGGTGAAGGCGACGACCTTGACCCGGTCGGTGAGTTCGAGGGAGTCGACGTCGATGCGGCCGTCGTCGGTCACGCCGAACCAGCGCAGCGTCGCGCCGGTGCGCCGGGCGAGTTCCTGCCAGGGCACCAGGTTGGCGTGGTGTTCGAGTTCGGTGACGACGATCTCGTCGCCGGGCCCGAGGCGCCGCGGGAACCGGGCGTCGGCGAAGGCGTAGGCGACGAGGTTGAGCGATTCGGTGGCGTTCTTGGTGAACACCACCTCGTCGGGATCCGCGCCGACGAAGTCGGCGATCACGGCGCGGGCGCCCTCGTAGGCGTCGGTGGCCTCCTCGGACAGCTCGTGCGCTCCCCGGTGCACGGCCGCGTTGCAGGTGGTCAGGAACGCGCGTTCGGCGTCGAGGACCTGCGTCGGGCGCTGCGAGGTGGCCCCGGAGTCGAGGTAGACCAGGGGCTTTCCGTCGCGCACCGTGCGCCCGAGGATCGGGAAGTCGGCCCGGATCCGGGCGACCTCCACCGTGGGCACCTGCACCGTCATCGGCTCACTGCTCCTTACTTGTCGGCACCCGCGGCCGCGGCGGCGGCCTGGGTGAAGCGCACGTAACCGTTGGTCTCGAGTTCCTCGGCCAGCTCCGCGCCGCCGGACTCGACGACGCGGCCGCCGACGAACACGTGCACGAACTGCGGCTTGATGTAGCGCAGGATGCGGGTGTAGTGGGTGATCAGCAGCACGCCGCCGTGCTCGCGTTCCTGGTAGCGGTTGACGCCCTCGGACACCACGCGCAGCGCGTCGACGTCGAGGCCGGAGTCGGTCTCGTCGAGGATGGCGATCTTCGGCGCGAGCAGGCCCAGCTGCAGGATCTCGTGGCGCTTCTTCTCGCCACCGGAGAAGCCCTCGTTGACGGAGCGGTCACCGAACGCCGGGTCGATGTCGAGTTCGGTCATCGCCGACTTGACCTCCTTGACCCAGTGCCGCAGCTTCGGTGCCTCGCCGCGGACCGCGGTCGCGGCGGTGCGCAGGAAGTTCGACATGGACACGCCCGGAACCTCGACGGGGTACTGCATGGCCAGGAACAGGCCGGCGCGGGCCCGCTCGTCCACGCTCATCGCGAGCACGTCCTCGCCGTTGAGGGTGATCGACCCGGAGGTCACCTCGTACTTGGGGTGGCCGGCGATGGCGTACGACAGGGTGGACTTGCCCGACCCGTTGGGGCCCATGATGGCGTGCGTCTCCCCGGACCGGACGGTGAGGTTCACGCCCTTGAGGATGTTGATCGGCTCGGCGTTGTCGTCGGTCTGGGCGACGCGGACGTGCAGGTCCTTGATCTCGAGGACGTTCTGCTCGGGGGACATGTCGGTAACGGTTCCTTCGCGAAGATGGGGAGAACGGGTGGGGGTCAGGCGCCGACGGCGGCGAGCTCGGCCTCGATGGCGGCCTCGAGCCGCTCCCGGACGGCGGGCACGGTGATCTTCTCGACGAGTTCGTGGAAGAATCCGCGGACCACCAGGCGGCGCGCCTGCTCCTCGGAGATGCCGCGGGCACGCAGGTAGAACAGCTGCTCGTCGTCGAACCGGCCGGTGGCGCTGGCGTGACCGGCGCCGACGATCTCGCCGGTCTCGATCTCGAGGTTGGGCACCGAGTCGGCGCGGGCACCGTCGGTGAGCACCAGGTTGCGGTTCAGCTCGAAGGTGTCGGTGCCCTCGGCCTCGGCGCGGATGAGCACGTCCCCGATCCACACGGTGTGCGCGTCCGGCTTGCCGGAGCCCGGATCGCCCTGCAGGGCACCCTTGTACACCACGTTGGACTTGCAGTGCGGCTGCGCGTGGTCCACGAGCAGGCGCTGCTCGAGGTGCTGGCCGGCGTCGGCGAAGTACAGACCGAGCATTTCGGCGTCGCCACCGGGCGCGTCGTACCTGACGGTCGGCGACACGCGCACGAGGTCACCGCCGAGGCCGACGGTGAAGTGCCGCAGCACGGCGTCGCGGCCGAGGCGGGCGTGGTGGGCCGTCACGTGTACCGCATCGTCGGCCCAGTCCTGGATGGCGACGATGTTCAGGCGCGAGCTGTCGCCGAGGACGAACTCGACGTTCTCCGCGTAGGTGCCGGAACCGCGCTGGTCGAGGACGACGGTGACCGACGCGAACGGCTCGAGCCGCACCTGCAGGTGTCCGAACGCGACCTTCCCCTCCCCGGGGCCGGTGACGGTGATCGTGACCGGCTCGGTGACCTCGACCTCGCGGCCGACGGTGACGACGGTGGCGGTGGTGAAGCCCGAGTAGGCCTGGGCGGCGACACGGTCGGCCGGCACGCCGCCTTGGCCGAGGCGGGCATCGTCGCGGCCGACGGTCTCGACCTGCACCCCCTCGACGGGGGTGACCTCGACGGTGGTGGCGCCGTCGGCGACCGCGGTGCCGTCGTGCAGGCCCCGCAGCCGGCGCAGCGGGGTGAACCGCCAGGCCTCGTCGCGTCCGGAGGGGATCTCGAAGGCGTTCACGTCGAACGACGTGAAGACCTCCCCCTTGTTGACGGCCGGCCCGCGGGCGGTCTTGATCGCGGGCCCGGCGGTGTTCTCCGAGCGCACGGCTCCCTGCACCCCGGTGGCGGTGGGGGTGTTCTTCGCTTCCGCAGTCATTTAGCCGACTGCCCCTTCCATCTGCAGTTCGATCAGGCGGTTGAGCTCGAGCGCGTACTCCATCGGCAGTTCCTTGGCGATGGGCTCGACGAAGCCGCGCACCACCATCGCCATCGCCTCGTCCTCGGTCAGTCCGCGGCTCATCAGGTAGAACAGCTGGTCGTCGGAGACCTTGGAGACGGTCGCCTCGTGGCCCATCGTCACGTCGTCCTCACGGATGTCGACGTACGGGTAGGTGTCCGAGCGGGAGATCTGGTCGACGAGCAGTGCATCGCACTTGACGGTCGACTTCGACCCGTGGGCGCCCTTGTTGACCTGGACCAGGCCGCGGTAGGAGGCGCGACCGCCGCCGCGGGCCACCGACTTCGACACGATGGTCGAGGAGGTGTGCGGCGCCAGGTGCAGCATCTTCGCGCCGGTGTCCTGGTGCTGGCCCTCGCCGGCGAACGCCACGGACAGCACCTCGCCGCGGGCGTGCTCACCCATCATCCATACGGCCGGGTACTTCATGGTGACCTTGGAACCGATGTTGCCGTCGATCCACTCCATCGAGCCGCCGGCCTCGACCTTGGTGCGCTTGGTGACGAGGTTGTAGACGTTGTTCGACCAGTTCTGGATGGTCGTGTAGCGGCAGTGCCCGCCCTTCTTGACGATGATCTCCACCACCGCCGAGTGCAGCGAGTCCGACTTGTAGATCGGGGCGGTGCAGCCCTCGACGTAGTGCACGGAGGCGCCCTCGTCGACGATGATCAGGGTCCGCTCGAACTGGCCCATGTTCTCGGTGTTGATCCGGAAGTAGGCCTGCAGCGGGATGTCGACGTGCACGCCGGGCGGGACGTAGATGAACGAGCCGCCCGACCACACGGCGGTGTTCAGCGCGGAGAACTTGTTGTCGCCGGCCGGGATGACCGACCCGAAGTACTCCTTGAAGATCTCCGGGTGCTCGCGCAGGCCGGTGTCGGTGTCGAGGAAGATCACACCCTGGGACTCGAGGTCCTCACGGATCTGGTGGTAGACCACCTCCGACTCGTACTGCGCGGCGACACCGGCGACGAGGCGCTGCTTCTCCGCCTCGGGGATGCCGAGCCGGTCGTAGGTGTTCTTGATGTCCTCGGGCAGCTCTTCCCAGCTCGCGGCCTGCTTCTCGGTGGAGCGCACGAAGTACTTGATGTTGTCGAAGTCGATGCCCTCCAGGTTCGAGCCCCACACCGGCATCGGCTTCTTCTCGAAGGTGCGCAGCGCCTTGAGGCGGATGTCGAGCATCCACTCGGGCTCGTCCTTCTTCGCGGAGATGTCGCGCACGACCGCCTCGGACAGGCCTCGCTGGGCCGTGGCGCCGGCGGCGTCGGAATCCGACCAGCCGTAGCCGTAGTGACCGAGGGACGCGATGGTCTCCTCCTGTGTCAGCGGCGCGCCGGCCGACGCCTGATCCGATGTGACGGTCATGTGAGCTCCTTCCGGAGTCTTGTTCGGTGCCGGCGAGGGCTGATCGCCGGCGGACAACGTGTTGCTCTGTCGGGGGAAGCGGGTCGTGCTCAGGTCTTGCCGATGTCCGGCGGCAGCACCGGGACGTGGGTGGTGCAGAAACTGTCGCCGTTGGCGATGGTCGCCAGCCGCTGCACATGGGTGCCCAGGATCTCGGTGAACGCCTCCCGTTCGGCCTCGCACAGCTCCGGGAACTGCTCGGCCACGTGCGAGACCGGGCAGTGGTGCTGGCAGATCTGCACGCCGGTGCCCACCCGCCGGGTCGACGCCGCGAACCCGGCGTCGGTGAACGCCGCCGCGATGTCCTCGGCGGTGGCCTCGATCTCGGTGGCGCTCCCGGACTCCGCGGGCGGGACCCCGCCGAGGATGGACTGCACGCGCCGCCGGGCGAAGTCCTCGACGGCGGCCTCGCCGCCGACCTCCCGCAGGTGCCGCATCGCAGCACTGGCGAGGTCGTCGTAGGAGTGTCCCAGCCGGGCCCGGCCCACCGCGGTGAGCTGGAATCGGCGCGCCGGCCGTCCCCGTCCCCGGCCCTCCCGCCGCGGCGGCGGAGCAGCCTGGGCCTCGCCGGTGTCGATGAGGGCGTCGAGGTGGCGGCGCACCCCGGCCGCGCTCAGGCCGAGCCGGGCACCGATCTCGGTGGCCGTGATCGGACCCTCCTCGAGCAGCAGCTGCACCACCGCCGCCCGGGTCTGGCCCTCGTGCGTGCCCGGCGCCTGGGTGACCGGGAACGCGGCGACAGGCGTGTGACCTGCGCGTTCCTCGTGCACCCGGGCAGCGGACGTCGTTTTCACAACACCAGTGTGACGGAATTCCCCGGGCCGGTCCACAAAGGGTGCCCTACCTAACTGCGGCGGGGCCCGGTTCCCGGCCCCGCTACGCTGCTCGGGTGCCGTCGCCCACCGTGGAACCCGACCCGACCGGCCCGGCGCCGAGCCGCCGCGCCGCGGACCTCGGAGCCCGTGCCGTGGAACTCGGCCGCCGTGCCCTCGGACTCGACGGCCGCGGCGGCGACCCGGCCGTGGCCGCGATCCTGCACGGCGACGAACTCGAGGGCCGCGGCCTCGACGCCACCGAGACCACCCAGTTGCACCGGATCCGGTTGTTCGGCGCGACGGGCACCGTGCTCATGGCGGTCGGCGCGCTCGGCGCCGGCGCGCAGCCGGTGCTGCAGAATCCCGTCCAGGGTCTGCGCCTGCTCGGGCTGCCCGCGCGCATGCCCAGCGCCGCGCTGACCCTCACCATGACCGGCACCGTGCTGGTGGTCCTCGCGTGGCTGTTGCTCGGCCGCTTCGCGATCGGCCGCCGCGACCCGGACGGGGTGCCCCGCCGGCTCACCCGCTCCCAGCTCGACCGCACGCTGCTGCTGTGGATCCTGCCGTTGATCGTGGCACCCCCGATGTTCAGCAAGGATGTGTACTCGTATCTCGCGCAGAGCGAGATCGCCGCCCGCGGACTCGACCCGTACGGGATCGGCCCGGCCGGTGCCCTGGGCGTCGACCACGTCCTGACCCGTACCGTGCCCAACATCTGGCGCGACACCCCCGCCCCCTACGGACCGGCGATCCTGTGGCTGGGGCAGCGCATCACCGACCTGACCGGCGAGAACATCGTCGCCGGGGTCTTCCTGCACCGCGTCTCCGCGCTCGCCGGGGTCGCGCTGATCGTGTGGGCGCTGCCGCGGCTCGCGCGCCGCTGCGGCGTCGCCTCCGTCAGCGCCCTGTGGCTCGGCGCGGCCAACCCGCTGCTGCTGTTCCACCTCGTCGCCGGCATCCACAACGAGGCCCTGATGCTCGGCCTCATGCTCGCCGGTCTCGAGCTCGCGCTGCGCGGCATCCACACCCCCGATCCGGCGGGGCCGCTGCGCGGCCGGGCACTCGCCTGGCTGCTGGCCGGTTCCGCCGTGATCGCGTTGTCGTCGATGGTGAAGGTCCCCTCGCTGCTCGCCCTCGGCTTCGTCGGGATGGCGCTCGCGCACCGCTGGGGCGGCACCCTGCGCGCCGTGGCCGCCGCCGCCGCACTGCTCGCCGTGGTCGCCGCCGTCGTCGTGGGCGCGGTCAGCTGGGGCAGCGGCCTCGGCTTCGGCTGGACCCAGACGCTCGGCACCGCAACCGAGGTGCGCAGCTGGATGTCCATCCCGACGCTGCTCGGCCTGGGCACCGGCCTGGCCGGGGTGCTGCTCGGGCTCGGCGACCACACCACCGCGATCCTGTCGCTCACCCGGCCCGTCGCCGCGCTGATCGCGGCGCTGGTGACGGTGCGGATGATGTTGGCGGTGCTCACCGGCCGGCTGCATCCCGTCGGCGCGCTCGGCGTGTCCCTCGGCGCTATCGTGCTGCTGTTCCCGGTGGTGCAGCCGTGGTACCTGCTGTGGGCGGTGATCCCCCTGGCCGCGTGGGCCACCCGGCCGATCTTCCGGCTCCCCACGGTGGCGTTCTCGTCGCTGGTGAGCGTGATCCTCATGCCCAACGGCGGCGAGTACCAGCCGTTCATCATCGTCCAGGCGGCCATCGCGACGGTCGTCGTCGTGGGCCTGGCCATCTTCGCCACCCGCAACCGGCTGCCCTGGCGCGACGAGGAGGACGCACCACCGCGTCCCGCCGATTCGCCCGGCGCCTACGCTGGAACCTCGTGACCTCGAGATCCCCCGTCGCTGCGCCACCCGCCGTACGCCTGGAGGGCGTCGTCAAGCGATTCGGCGACCTCACCGCGGTCGACGGTCTCGACCTGACCGTCGAACGCGCCCAGGTACTCGCGCTGCTCGGCCCCAACGGTGCCGGCAAGACCACCACCGTGGAGATGTGCGAGGGCTTCGTCGCACCCGATTCCGGCACCGTGCGCGTCCTCGGGCTCGACCCGATCGCCGACTCCGAGGCCCTGCGCCCGCGGATCGGGGTCATGCTCCAGGGCGGCGGCGCCTACCCGGGGTCCAAGGCCGGGGAGATGCTCGACCTGGTGGCTGCCTATTCCGCGGATCCGCTGGATCCGGCCTGGCTGCTGCGCAGCCTCGGGCTCGAGGAGGCCCGCCGCACCCCGTACCGGCGGCTGTCCGGCGGGCAGCAGCAGCGGCTCGCGCTGGCGTGCGCGCTCGTCGGCCGGCCGGAACTCGTCTTCCTCGACGAGCCGACCGCAGGTCTGGACGCGCAGGCGCGGTTGCTGGTCTGGGAACTGATCGACGCCCTGCGGCGCGACGGAGTCGCGGTGCTGCTCACCACGCACCTGATGGACGAGGCGGAGGAGCTCGCCGACGAGGTCGTCATCATCGATCACGGCCGGATCGTGGCCGCCGGTACCCCCGCCGAGGTCGCCCGCACCGGCGCGGAGGGCCAGTTGTGGCTCACCGCCGCCGCGGGTCTGGACCTCGCTCCCCTGCGCGCCGCCCTGCCGGACACGTTCCGGGTGCGCGAGGCCGGTCCCGGCCGGTACCTGGTGGAGGGCCCCATCGATCCGCAGGTCGTCGCGGTGGCCGCGTCGTGGTGCGCGGACCAGGGCGTCCTGGCCAGCGAGATCCGGGTGGACCAGCGCAGCCTCGAGGACGTGTTCCTGGACCTGACCGGACGGGAGATCCGAGGATGAGCATGTCGCACGAGCGGCTGCCGGCCAACCGGTTCGCCCCCGGCACCTTCAGCCCGCGGCCCCGGCCGAACGCCCCGGCGGCGATGCTCGCCGCGCAGACCCGCATGGAACTGCTGCTGCTGCTGCGCAACGGCGAGCAGCTGCTGCTGACGATGTTCATCCCGATCACCCTGCTGATCGGGCTCACCCTGCTCCCGATCGGCGACCTCGGCGCCACCCGGGTCGACCGGGTCCTGCCGGCCGTGATGACGGTCGCGGTGATGTCCACGGCGTTCACCGGGCAGGCCATCGCGGTCGGATTCGACCGCAGATACGGTGCATTGAAAAGACTCGGCGCCACCGCGCTGCCGAAGTGGGGCATCATCGCAGGCAAGAGCGGCGCGGTCGCGCTCGTCGTCGCGCTGCAATCGATTCTGCTGGGCGGCATCGGCCTCGCCCTCGGCTGGCGCCCCGAGCCGGTCGGGCTGCTCCTCGGGGCCGTCGTCATCGCGCTGGGCACCGTGACGTTCGCGACGCTGGGCCTGCTGCTCGGCGGCACGCTGCGCGCCGAGATCGTGCTGGCCCTGGCCAACATCATCTGGTTCGTGCTGCTCGGCATCGGCAGCGTCGTCCTCGCCGGCGACGGCCTGCACGAGGCGGTGGTGCACGTGGCCCGCCTGGTTCCGTCGGGGGCGCTCGCCCTCGCCCTCGACGACGCGCTGCGCGGCAGCATCGACTGGCTGGCCGTCGCGATCCTCGGCGCGTGGGCGGCCGTCGGCGGCTTCCTGGCGAGCCGGCTGTTCCGCTTCGTCTGATCCGGCACCCCACCCCACTACAGCCTGTAGTGGACCGGCCCGTACCATCGTCATGTGCTGTATCGCGGCTTTCTGAGCCTTGTCGACCGTCTGCCCCTGCCGTCCCTGCGGACCCAGCGGCTGCTCGCGCTGATCGCGATCCTGACCCAGGGCGGTATCGCCGTGACCGGGTCGATCGTCCGCGTGACCGCGTCCGGCCTGGGGTGCCCCACCTGGCCGCAGTGCTTCCCGGGCAGCTTCGTGCCCGTCGGCGTGTCCGAGGAGGTCGCCACCCTGCACCAGGTCGTCGAGTTCGGCAACCGGCTGCTGACCTTCGTCGTCGTCGCCTCCGCCGCGGCGGTCGTGCTGGCCGTGACCCGCGCCCGGCGCCGCCGCGAGGTCCTCACCTATGCCTGGCTGATGCCCGCCGGCACCGTCCTGCAGGCCGTCATCGGCGGCATCACCGTGCTCGCCGGCCTGGCCTGGTGGACCGTGGCGGTGCACCTGCTGGCGTCGATGCTGATGGTGTGGCTCGCGGTGCTGCTGTACGCGAAGGTCGGCGAGCCCGACGACGGGGTGGTCGTGGAGACGATCCCCCGCCCGCTGCGGACCCTCACCGCCCTGTCCGCTGCGCTGCTCGCCGGGGTGCTCGTCGCGGGCACGATGGTCACCGGCGCCGGCCCGCACGCCGGCGACAAGAGCGCCGACAGGCCGGTGCCGCGCCTCGAGATGGACATCGAGTCGCTGGTGCACCTGCACGCCGAGCTGCTCGTCGGATACCTCGGCCTGCTCGTCGGCCTGGCCTTCGCGCTGTACGCCGTCGCCGCCCCCCATCCGGTGAAGAAGCGCCTGCACGTGCTGCTCGCCCTCGTCGTCGCCCAGGCCCTGGTCGGGGTCGTGCAGTACTTCACCGACGTGCCCGCCGCACTCGTCGCCGTGCACGTCGCCGGTGCCGGGCTGTGCACGGCCGCCACGGCGGCGGTGTGGGCGGCCGGGCGGGTCCGCACCACCGAACCGGTCCGCGAACCGGTCACCGTCTGACGCCGGCGCACGCGATACGGCGAAACGGCTCCGGGGGCCGCCCGTGACGGGCGGCCCCCGGAGCCGTTTCGAGGATCGGTCAGCGCTCGTTGCGCGCCCGCGGGAACCGGGTCTGGTTGGCCACCCAGCCGGCCATCTTCTTCCAGTGGCCCTGCTGCGGGGTCGCGATGCTGGTCACCTCCCGGTCCCACTCCGAGACGGTGACGTCCGGCAACGCCTCGACCACGGCGTGCGCGGTGGCGAGATCCCGCACCACCCGGTCGCCGAGCACCCCGTCCTCGGCGACGAGGGTGATGCGCACCGCGCCCCGCGCGACCGGCTGCAGCACCGCCTTGGCGGAGCCGCCATGCGCGGCGACGAAGCTGCGGAAGGACTTCACGATGTCGGCCGGTGCGGCCACGACCTGAGTATCGGCGCTCATGCCTGCAGAATACTGTGAACGCATGCGCGCAATCGAAGTGGCACGGTTCGGCGGCCCCGAGGTGCTCACCCTCGTCGACCTCCCGGCTCCCGAGCCCGGCCCAGGTCAGCTGCTGGTACGGACCGACGCCGTGGGCATCAACTTCATCGACACCTACTTCCGCACCGGGCTGTACCCGCGGGAGCTGCCGTACGTCCCCGGGACCGAGGGCACCGGCCGCGTCGTCGCGGTGGGTGAGGGCGTGGCCGACGTGGGGGTCGGCGACCGGGTGAGCTGGGCGTCGGCCGACGGTTCCTACGCCGAGCAGGTGCTCGTGCCGGCGGCGGTGGCCGTACCGGTGCCCGACCCCGTTCCCGCCGAGCAGGCCGCGTCGGCGCTGCTCCAGGGCATGACCGCGCACTACCTGCTGAATTCGACGTATCCGGCGCAGCCCGGCGAGACGGTGCTGGTGCACGCGGGCGCCGGCGGCGTGGGCCTGCTGCTCACCCAGCTCGCCGCCGCGAAGGACGTGCGGGTGATCACGACCGTCTCCACCGACGAGAAGGAGACCCTGTCGCGGGAGGCGGGCGCGGCCGACGTGCTGCGCTACACCGACGACCTCGCCGAGCGGGTCCGTGACCTCACCGGCGGGGAGGGCGTCGCGGCCGTCTACGACGGGGTCGGCGCCGCCACGTTCGAGTCGTCGCTCGCATCGCTGCGCATCCGCGGCACGCTGGCGCTGTTCGGCGCCGCCAGCGGCCCGGTGCCGCCGTTCGACCTGCAGCGACTCAACCCGGCCGGCTCGCTGTACGTCACCCGCCCCACCCTCGCGCACCACGTGCGAACGCGCGAGGAGCTGATGTGGCGGGCGGGCGACGTGTTCGCCGCCGTCGCCGACGGCACCCTGACCGTCCGTGTCGGCGCCCGGTACCCGCTGGCGCAGGCGGAGCAGGCACACCGGGACCTCGAGGCCCGCCGCACGACCGGCTCGATTGTGCTGGTCCCCTGAGGCCCGCCCCGAGCGAATGTATCGTTCCGTCGCTCAGCGGCAGCGGACGATACATTCGCTCGGCCCCGGCGCGGACGCGGACGCGGATCAGAAGAACGAGGCGATGGTGCGCAGGTCGAGCACCGAGTCCACGGCCAGGCCCAGGCACACCAGGGCGAGGTAGTTGTTGGACTGCAGGAACAGCTTGAGCGGCTTGACCGCCGCTCCGCCCCGGACGCTGCGGTACAGCTGGTGCGCGACGAGCAGGAACCACGCGCCCGCGGCGACGGTCACCACCGCGTACACCAGGCCGGCGGCCGGCACGAGCACCAGCGTCGCCAGGACGGTCGCCCACGTGTAGAGCAGGATCTGCTTGGTGACGTGCTGCTCGCTCGCGATCACGGGCAGCATGGGCACGCCGGCGGCCTTGTAGTCCTCCTTGTAGCGCATCGCCAGGGCCCACGTGTGCGGCGGCGTCCAGAAGAAGATCACCAGGAACAGCACGATCGGTTCCCAGCTCAGCGAGCCGGTGACCGCGGCCCAGCCGACCATCACCGGCATGCACCCGGCGGCCCCGCCCCACACCACGTTCTGCCAGGTCCTGCGCTTGAGGACCATCGTGTAGACCAGCACGTAGAAGGCGATCGTGGCAACGACGAGCAGGCCGGCGAGCAGGTTCGCCCGCCACCACAGCCACAGGAACGACACGACGCCGAGCACCATGCCGAACACGAACGCGTGCCGGGTCGGGACGGCCTGCCGGGCCAGCGGCCGCAGCGCCGTCCGTTTCATCACCTTGTCGATGTCGGCGTCGACGACACAGTTCAGCGCATTCGCGCTGGCCGCGCCCATCCACCCGCCGAACAGGGTGCTCAGGATGAGCACCAGGTCGACCTCGCCGCGGTCGGCGAAGAGCATCGCCGGGATGGTCGCCACCAGCAGCAGCTCGATCACACGCGGCTTGGTCAGCGCGATATAGGCGAGCACCGTGCCCGAAACGCGTCCCCACACCGTGTCGGGGCGAGGCGCCCGGGGTGTCTCGGGGGCGCCGAAGCCGTGTCCTCCCGGCCGTTGCCCTGTCCGCACCCTGTCTCCTTGCACCACGCGATTACGCACCTTCGCTCGCCGTCGCCCTACTACGAACGATGGTAGACGTCGCGCAGGCCCGGACCGAATCGACCCGCAAAGCGCAGCACATTACTCTGGAGGGGCGCTCGAGGCTTTCGCGCCCGCACGCTCCCCGTATACCCATGTCAGGAGACTTCTGCTCGTGTCGATCACAGACGAGATCCGCTCTCTCACCCAGGCAGTGCACCCCGCCGACTGGACCGACCTCGACACCAAGGCCGTCGACACCGCCCGCGTGCTCGCCGCCGACGCGGTCCAGAAGGTGGGTAACGGACACCCCGGCACGGCGATGAGCCTGGCCCCGGTGGCCTACACGCTGTTCCAGAGTGTGATGCGGCACGACCCGACCGACCCGCACTGGGTGGGGCGGGACCGGTTCGTGCTCTCGTGCGGGCACTCGAGCCTGACCCTCTACATCCAGCTGTACCTGTCGGGCTACGGGCTCGAGCTCGCCGACCTCGAGGCGCTGCGCACGTGGGGTTCGAGGACCCCCGGCCACCCCGAGTTCGGGCACACCGCGGGGGTGGAGATGACCACCGGCCCGCTCGGGCAGGGCCTGGCCTCCGCCGTGGGCATGGCGATGGCGGCGCGCCGCGAACGCGGCCTGTTCGACCCGGACGCGGCGACCGGCGCGAGCCCGTTCGACCACCACGTCTACGTCCTCGCCTCCGACGGCGACATCGAGGAGGGCGTGACGTCGGAGGCCTCGTCCCTCGCGGGCGTGCAGCAGCTCGGCAACCTGATCGTCTTCTACGACGACAACAAGATCTCCATCGAGCACGACACGGCGATCGCGCTCGGTGAGGACGTCGCCAAGCGCTACGAGGCGTACGGCTGGCACGTGCAGACCGTCGAGGGCGGCGAGAACGTCACCGCGATCCTCGACGCCGTCGAGGCCGCCAAGGCCGTCACCGACAAGCCGTCGCTCGTCGTGCTGCGCACCATCATCGGCTACCCGGCGCCGACCAAGATGAACACCGGCGACGTGCACGGCGCCGCCCTCGGCGCCGACGAGGTCGCCGCCGTCAAGACCGCCCTCGGCTTCGACCCCGCCAAGCACTTCGACGTCGACCCGGCCGTGATCGAGCACACCCGCGCCGTCGTCGAGCGCGGCGCGGCGGCCCGCACCGCATGGCAGGCCGAGTTCGACGCGTGGGCGGGCCGGGAGCCGCAGCGCAAGGAGCTGTTCGACCGGTTGCAGTCCGGGGAGTTCCCGGCCGGCTGGACCGAGGTGCTGCCCACCTACGAGCCGGCCGCCAAGGGCCCGGCCACCCGCAAGGCGTCCGGCAGCGCCCTCGCCGCGCTCGGTCCGGTGCTGCCCGAGCTGTGGGGCGGTTCGGCGGACCTGGCGGGCTCGAACAACACCACGATCCCCGGCTCGGATTCGTTCGGCCCGGTGTCGATCTCCACGAAGGACTGGAACGCCCAGCCGTACGGGCGGACGCTGCACTTCGGCGTGCGCGAGCACGCGATGGGTTCGATCCTCAACGGCATCGCCCTGCACGGCCCGACCCGCCCCTACGGCGGCACCTTCCTGGTGTTCAGCGACTACATGCGTCCCGCGGTGCGGCTCGCCGCGCTCATGCAGACCCCGGCGATCTACGTGTGGACCCACGACTCGATCGGCCTCGGCGAGGACGGCCCGACGCACCAGCCGGTCGAGCACCTCACGGCGCTGCGCGCCATCCCCAACCTGGCCGTGATCCGCCCCGGCGACGCGAACGAGACCTCGTTCGCGTGGGCCGCCGCGCTGGAGAACAAGACCGGCCCGACCGCCCTGGCCCTGACCCGCCAGGACGTGCCGGTGCTGGAGGGCACCCGCGAGAAGGCCGCCGAGGGCCTGGCCCGCGGCGCGTACGTGCTGGCCGAGGCGTCGAGCGGCACCCCGGAGGTGGTGCTGCTCGGCACCGGCTCGGAGTTGCAGCTCGCCGTCGCGGCCCGCGAGGTCCTCGAGGCCGACGGCGTCCCCACCCGCGTGGTGTCGGTGCCGGTCCTCGACTGGTTCCTCGAGCAGGACCAGGCGTACCGCGACGCGGTGCTGCCGCCGGCGGTGCGTGCCCGCGTCTCCGTCGAGGCCGGCCTGGCGATGCCGTGGTACCGCCTGCTCGGCGACGCCGGTGAGGCCGTTTCGCTCGAGCACTTCGGCGCCTCCGCCGACCACAAGACCCTGTTCCGCGAGTTCGGCATCACCGCCGAGGCCGTCGTCGACGCCGCCCGCCGCTCGCTGACCCGAGTGAAGGGATGATCCCGATGACCCAGCAGGTAACCCAGAACGAGAACCTCGCCCAGCTCTCGGCCGCCGGTGTGTCCGTGTGGCTCGACGACCTCTCCCGGGACCGCATCGAGTCCGGCAACCTTGCCGAGCTGATCGCCACCCGCAGCGTGGTGGGCGTGACCACCAACCCGTCGATCTTCCAGGCCGCGCTCAGCAAGGGTCACGTCTACGACGCCCAGGTCCGTGAGCTCGCCCTGGCCGGCGCCGACGTGGACACCACCATCCGCACCGTCACCACCGACGACGTGCGCGCCGCGTGCGACGTCCTGGCCCCGGTGTTCGAGGCCACCGGCGGCGTCGACGGCCGCGTCTCCATCGAGGTCGACCCGCGGCTGGCGCATTCCACCGACGCGACCGTGCAGCAGGCGATCGAGCTGTGGCGCATCGTGGACCGCCCCAACCTGCTCATCAAGATCCCCGCGACGGTGGCCGGCCTGCCCGCCATCGCCCGCGTGATCGGCGAGGGCATCAGCGTGAACGTGACGCTGATCTTCTCGGTCGAGCGCTACGAGCGGGTCATCGAGGCCTACCTCGACGGCCTGACCGCCGCCAAGTCGGCCGGCCACGACCTGTCGACGATCCACTCGGTGGCCTCGTTCTTCGTCTCCCGCGTCGACACCGAGATCGACGCGCGGCTCGAGGCCATCGGCACCCCCGAGGCCCTCGCGCTGCGCGGTAAGGCCGGCGTCGCCAACGCCCGCCTGGCGTACGCGGCGTACCGCCGGGCGTTCGAGTCGGGTGCCCGGTTCGAGCAGCTCGCCGCCGCCGGGGCGCGGCCGCAGCGCGCTCTGTGGGCGTCGACCGGGGTGAAGAACCCGGAGTACTCGGACACCCTGTACGTCACCGAGCTGGTCGCCCCGCACACGGTCAACACCATGCCGGAGAAGACCCTCGAGGCCGTCGCCGACCACGGCGAGGTCACCGGCGACACGGTCACCGGCACCGAGAAGGCCGCCGCGAACGTGTTCTCCGCGCTGTCGACGATCGGGGTGAACCTGCCCGAGGTGTTCCGCAAGCTCGAGGACGAGGGCGTCGAGAAGTTCGAGGTGTCCTGGAACGAGCTGCTCGCCGCCACCTCCGACCAGCTGATCGCGCACGGCGCGAAGAGCTGACGCGGTGCGCGAACCCGAGACGGCGGCGTGGGTCAACCCACTCCGGGACGAGCGCGATCGGCGGCTGCCCCGGATCGCCGGGCCGTGCGCCCTGGTGATCTTCGGGGTCACCGGTGACCTGGCCCGCCGCAAGCTGATGCCGGCGGTGTACGACCTGGCCAACCGCGGCCTGCTGCCGCCCGGGTTCGCGCTCGTCGGCTTCGCCCGGCGGGACTGGGCGGACGAGGACTTCGGCCGGGTCGTCCACGACGCGGTGAAGGCCAACTCGCGCACCAAATTCCGCGAGGAGGTGTGGAACCGCCTGGCCGAGGGCATTCGCTTCGTGCAGGGCAGCTTCGACGACGACGCCGCGTTCGCCGAACTCGCGTCGACGCTCGCCGAACTGGACAAGGCCCGCGGCACGGGCGGCAACCACGCCTTCTACCTCTCCATCCCGCCGAATGCGTTCCCGGTGGTGTCGGCGCAGCTGAAGCAGTCCGGGCTCGCGATCGCGCGGGAGGGCACGTGGAGCCGCGTGATCATCGAGAAGCCGTTCGGCCACGACCTGACGAGCGCCCGGGAGCTGAACCGGCTGGTCGCCGAGGTATTCCCCGAGGAGGCGGTGTTCCGCATCGACCACTACCTCGGCAAGGAGACGGTGCAGAACATCCTGGCGTTGCGGTTCGCGAACCAACTGTTCGACCCGCTGTGGAACGCGCACTACGTCGACCATGTCCAGATCACGATGGCCGAGGACATCGGCCTCGGCGGCCGCGCCGGCTATTACGACGGCATCGGCGCCGCCCGGGACGTGATCCAGAACCACCTGTTGCAGCTGCTCGCGTTCATCGCCATGGAGGAACCGATCAGCTTCGACCCGGCGGAGTTGCGGGCGGAGAAGATCAAGGTGCTCTCCGCGACCAGGCTCGCCGAGCCCCTCGACGAGACCACCGCCCGCGGCCAGTACATCGCGGGCTGGCAGAACGGCGGTCAGGTCGTCGGCCTGCACGAGGAGCAGGGCTTCGCGGCCGACTCGACCACCGAGACGTACGCGGCGATCACGTGCGAGATCGACACCCGCCGCTGGGCCGGAGTGCCGTTCTACCTGCGCACCGGCAAGCGCCTGGGCCGGCGCGTCACCGAGATCGCGATCGTGTTCAAGCGGGCCCCGCACCTGCCGTTCGATCAGACGATGACCACCGAGCTCGGCCAGAACGCACTCGTGATCCGGGTGCAGCCGGACGAGGGGGTCACCCTCCGCTTCGGCTCCAAGGTGCCCGGGTCGGGCATGGAGGTCCGCGACGTCAACATGGACTTCAGCTACGGTCAGGCGTTCACCGAGTCCTCCCCCGAGGCGTACGAGCGGCTCATCCTCGATGTGCTGCTCGGCGTGCCGTCCCTCTTCCCCGTCGACGACGAGGTCGAGCTGTCGTGGAAGATCCTCGACCCCGTGCTCGAGCACTGGGCGGCACACGGTAAGCCCGAACCGTACGAGGCCGGCACCTGGGGACCGTCGGCGGCCGACGAGATGCTCCGTCGCTCGGGCCGCGAATGGAGACGCCCGTGAGAATGCAGTTGCGCAACGCGACCGCGATCGACATCAGCAAGCAGCTGGTCCAGCTGCGGCAGACCGGGGGCATCGTCACGCAGGGGCGCGTGCTCACGCTGGTGGTGTGCACCGACGGTCCGCGCGGACTCGAGGCCGCGATCACCGCGGCCATCGGGGCGTCGCGGGAGCATCCGTGCCGTGTGATCGTCGTCGGCCGCGGCCGCGCGGGCGGCGAACCGCGCATGGATGCGGAGATCCGCATCGGCGGCGACGCCGGCGCCTCGGAGGTGCTGATCCTCGCGTTGCACGGCCCGCTCGCCGACCACCAGGAATCGGTGATCGTGCCGTTCCTGCTGCCGGACACCCCGGTGGTGGTGTGGTGGCCGAACACGCCCCCGGAGGTGCCCGCGGCGGATCCGGTGGGCCGGCTCGCCGTGCGTCGCCTGACGGACGCGACGAACTCGTCGCGCCCCATGGCCGAGATCGTCTCCCGGCTGCCCGGCTACACCCCCGGCGACACCGACCTCGCGTGGGGCCGGATCACCTACTGGCGGGCGTTGCTCGTCTCCGCGCTCGACCAGCCGCCGTTCGAGCCGATCGAGTCGGCGCTGGTGTCGGGGCTCGGCAGCGAACCCGCGGTGGATCTGCTCGCGGGCTGGCTCGCGAGCCGGATCGACGGCCCGGTCCAGCGCGCGGTGGGCGATCTGCGGGTCGAACTGCGCACCCGCACCCAGACGATCTCGCTCGAGCGGCCCCAGGACGGGCGTGTCGCGACGTTGCGGCGCACCGGTAAACCCGATTCGCTGATCACGCTCGCACGCCGCGACTCCTCGGAATGCCTCGCCGAGGAACTGCGACGGCTCGACCCCGACGAGGTGTACCACTCGGCCCTGACCGCACTGTCCAAGGTGGAGTATGTCTGACGTGCACGACACTTCCCAGAACGTCCGCGTGCGGCGCTGCGAGACGGGCGACGACGTCGCGCGAGCGGCCGCCGCAGCCTTCGTCGAGGCCGTGGTCGCCGCGCAGCACGCCCGCGGCCGCGCGTCGGTGGTGCTCACCGGGGGCGGCACCGGCATCGCCGTGCTCGATGCGGTCCTGCGTGCCCCCGGTGGGATCGACTGGTCCGCGGTCGACGTGTACTTCGGCGACGAGCGATATCTGCCGCCGGGCGACCCGGAGCGCAACGAGGTCCAGGCGCGCGCGGCGCTGCTCGACCACGTGCCGCTCGATCCGGCGCGGGTGCACGCGATGCCCACCCTCGACGAGGCCGGGGCCGGTTCCCCCGACTCGGCGGCGCGCACGTACGAGGAGGTGCTCGCCGCGAACTCCCCCGACGGCACGACCCCCGAGTTCGACGTGCACCTGCTGGGCATGGGCGGCGAGGGCCACATCAACTCCCTGTTCCCGCACACCGACGCGGTGCGCGAGCAGGACCGCTTCGTCGTCGGCGTCGAGGACTCCCCCAAGCCGCCCGCCGCGCGGGTCACGCTCACCCTTCCCGCGATCCGTCGCGCCCGGCAGGTGTGGCTGCTCGTCACCGGTGCGGCCAAGGCCGAGGCCGTCGCGGCCGCGGTGGGCGGCGCCGCCCCGGTGGACGTCCCGGCGGCCGGGGCGCGGGGCCGCGAGCAGACCGTGTGGTTCCTCGATGCGGAGGCCGCCGCGGCACTGCCCGCCGACTGACCGTCACCGCCACGGTCCGTCCCGGTCGGGCTCGCCCGCCCGTGGATCCGGGGGCCGGCAGCCGTCGGTCACGCCGCAGCGCAGGCGCGCGGTCCAGCTCGGGTTGCGGGTCGTGTGCAGCCCGGTGAGGCGGGCACGGCTGCAGCGCACCGTCCTACGGTCCATGGTGGGGCTCCTCCCCTGTGGTGTTCCCTGCCTCGTTCGACGCCGCGGCCGCCCCGGCGGTTCCCCGCCGAGTCGGTCCGACCCCGAACCCGGCAGGGTGACACCCGGCGGATCACAATGGGGACAGCACTGCGTGGAAAGGAGCGTTCGATGAGCACCCCGACCACCGTCCTCGGCGAGATCCGTCCCGAGCACGGCTGTCCGGACGGGTCCTCGCTCGTGACCCTGCACTACGTGCGCAGTTTCGCGCTGCCGGTGGGCGAGGTGTGGGCGGCGTTGACCGAGTCGGACCGGCTCGAACGCTGGTACGGACGGTGGACGGGCGACCCCACCTCCGGACGGGTGCGGCTGACGATGACCGACGAGCACGACACGGCGACGACGGACGTGCGGATCCTGCGCTGCGATCCACCCCACGAGCTCGGCGTCGACCAGGACGGGTGGCATCTCGAGGTCACCTTGAAGCAGGTCGGTGTCGTCACCACGCTCGAGTTCTCCCACCGGCACGTACCGCGGTCGGAGACCTCGGAGGTCGGTCCTGGCTGGCAGTACTATCTCGACCGGCTCGACGCCGTGCTCGCCGGCCGCGCCCTGCCCCGCTGGGACGGCTACCTCGACCTCGCCGACGAGTACCGCTGAACACCGCACAGGTGCTGGGCCGGCTCGCCGACGCCCTCGGCCACCGCGGAATCCGTCTGTACCCGGCCCGCGACAGCGGGGTGGTCCGCGACGTGCTCGTCGCCGCCGGGGACGAGGCCTTGCTCGCGCACGCGCATCCGACCGTGGAGGCGGCGGGCACCGCTGCCCGCGTCGAACTGGACGAGGCCGACGGTCCGGATCGGTGACTGCGCCCGCGCACGCCGGAGCCGCACGCTCCGTCTGCACGGGTCCGGCCGCCTCGCCG
Source organism: Rhodococcus sp. M8 (assembly GCF_015654185.1). Classification (NCBI taxonomy): domain Bacteria; kingdom Bacillati; phylum Actinomycetota; class Actinomycetes; order Mycobacteriales; family Nocardiaceae; genus Rhodococcus; species Rhodococcus sp. M8. The sequence goes on along the minus strand of NZ_CP064065.1, from coordinate 636,062 downwards.
GCGGCGGATTCCCCGATTCCGTGCACCCGCCGCGACGGGCCGACCGTACCCTCGACACAGCCGAGATTCCGAGGAGGGCGGCGTCATGAGCGCAGGCGGTGCCAGCGAGACGACCCGGCGGAACCTGCAGGCCGCGGCGGCCGCGCTGCCCGCGGACGACGGGCAGGATTCCGAGGACGTGACGCGCGGGTTCGTCGGCCGCAGCGAGCAGCGGCGGATCACCGGCGCGGACGGGCGGGTGGTGTGGGACCTCGACGCCTACGCGTTCCTGGACGGGTCCGCGCCGGAGACGGCGCATCCGAGCCTGTGGCGGCAGGGACGGCTGCTCGCCGAGGACGGCCTGTTCGAGGTGGTGCCGGGGATCTACCAGCTGCGTGGATTCGACCTGTCGGTGATGACCGTCGTCGAGGGTGAGGCCGGGGTGATCGTGATCGACCCCCTGATCAGCGCGGAGACCGCCGCGGCTGCCCTGGCCCTGTACCGCGGGTACCGCGGGGACCGACCCGTCTCCGGGATGATCTACACCCACTCCCACGTCGACCACTTCGGCGGTGTCAAGGGTGTGCTCGACCCGGGGCTCGTCGAGGCCGGGACGGTCCCCGTCGTCGCCCCGGCCGGGTTCCTCGAACACGCGGTGGCGGAGAACCTCTTCGCCGGCACGGCGATGTCGCGCCGCTCGGGCTACATGTACGGCGCGGCGCTCGAGAAGGGTCCGGCCGGTCAGATCGGGGCCGGGCTGGGCCAGACCACCTCGGCCGGCACCGTCACGCTCATCGCGCCGACCGTCGACATCACCGCGACCGGGCAGGAACTCACCGTCGACGGGGTGCGGATGGTCTTCCAGCTCACCCCCGGCACCGAGGCCCCGGCCGAGATGAACATCTGGTTCCCCGATCGGCGAGCCCTGTGCGCGGCGGAGAACGCCACCCACACCATGCACAACATCCTCACGCTGCGCGGCGCGGTGGTGCGCGACGCGCACGCCTGGGGCCACTACCTCAACGAGACGATCGGCCTGTGGGGCGACGCGCTCGACGTCGTGTTCGCCTCGCACCACTGGCCGACGTGGGGCCGCGAACGTGCGCTCGAATTCCTGTCCGTGCAGCGCGACATGTACCTGTACCTGCACGATCAGACGCTGCGGATGATGAACCAGGGGCTCGTGGGCGCGGAGATCGCCGAGCGGTTCGAGATGCCCCCGGCCCTGGCGGCCGCGTGGCACACCCACGGCTACTACGGCTCGGTGAGCCACAACGTCAAGGCGATCTACCAGCGGTACATGGGGTGGTACGACGGCAATCCCGCCAATCTGTGGGCCCATCCCCCGGTCGAGGCAGCCCGCCGGTACGTCGACGCCATGGGCGGCGCCGACGCCGCCCTCGCCGTCGCGCGGGACGCCTTCGAGGAGGGCGACTACCGCTGGGTGCTCGAGGTCTGCAAGCATCTGCTGTTCACCGACGACACCGACCAGGCCGCCCGGGCCCTGCAGGCCGACGCGATGGAGCAACTCGCGTACGGCTCCGAGAATGGCACCTGGCGCTGCATCTACCTGGCCGGCGCGAAGGAGCTCCGCGACGGGATCTTCGGCTCGCCCGTGCAGTCCTCGGGCGACTTCCTCGATGCGCTGACCGTCCCGCAGCTCTTCGACAGCCTGGCCGTGCGGGTGGACGGGCCGCGTGCGTGGGACCTGCGGCTCGTGATCTCGTGGATCCTCACCGACCTCGGGATCACGTATCTCACGGAGCTGCGGCACGGCGTGCTCAACCACCGGACCGTCGACGCGCCGCTGCCGGGCAGCACGGTGTTCACCCTCACCCGCCGCACGCTGATCGGTGCGCTCACCGGGCAGCTGGATCCGGCGACGGCCCTCGCGGACGGGACGATCGCGGTGACGGGCGACCCGACGGTGGCGGGCCGGCTCTTCGAGGTGCTCGCACCGGTGGATCCGGACTTCGCGATCGTCACGCCCTGACTCCCGCCGCTGCCGGGACCGCGGCGCGGTCCGGAGGTCAGCCGGGCCTGAGCACGGCGGCGTCGCCGAGGTCGTGGGACACGGTGAAGGTGCGGGAGGTCAGGCGCCAGCCGTCCCGGGTGCGGGTCCACCGATCGTCGTATTCGCCGAAACACTCGTAACTCGCTCCGGCGGCCGGACCCGCGCCCTGATGGTGGACGCGGGCATACGTCAGTGACCGGGCCCGGTCGCCGTCGACCTCGACACGGTGGTTGCCCAGCAGATGCTGCGACGGTCCGCAGCCACCGAGGTGCGCGCGGACCACGGCGACGATGCCGTCGCGGCCCGCGGCACCGTAGCCGGTGGCAGAGTCGGTGAAGGCGGCCCCGAGGGCCTCCCAGTCGCGGCGGTCGAGGGCGGCGGCGAGCTCGGCGAGCCGTTCGATGATCTGTTCGCGGTCGTGTGTCACCTGTCCCGTTGTAGCGGGCTCACGGCCGTGCGGGGCGCCGTCTTCCCGCTGAGCGGGCACGGGGCCCCGGCGTTCGGCCGCTGTCACCCCGCCGCTAGCCGCTGTTGCGCAGCGCGGTCGCGAGCCCGTTCATCGTCAGCTGGATGCCGCGGCGGACCCGGTCGGTGTCCTCGCCCGCGCGGAATCGGCGCAACAGTTCGACCTGCAGGTGGTTCAGCGGCTCGAGGTACGGGAAGCGGTTGTGCACCGATCGGGCCAGCGCCGGGTTGTCCGCGGTCAGGTCGGGGTGACCGGTGATCGCCAGGTAGGTGCGCACGGTGCGGTCGTGTTCGGCGGTGATCTTGTCGAACACCCGGTGCCGCAGATCGGGATCGGGCACCAGCTCGGCGTAGCGCGCCGCGAGACCGAGGTCGGACTTGGCCAGCACCATCGCCATGTTGGACAGCACGGTGCGGAAGAACGGCCAGCGGCGGTACAGGCCGGTGAGGGTGGCCAGACGCTCGTCGTCGCCGCCGATCCAGGTCTCGACGGCGGTGCCGGTGCCGTACCAGCCGGGCAGCATGACCCGGGACTGGGTCCACGCCAGCACCCAGGGGATCGCCCGCAGGTCGGCGATCGACGACGTCGGCTTGCGGGAGGTGGGCCGGCTGCCGATGTTCAGGGCCCCGATCTCCGCGACCGGCGTGGCGGTCCGGAAGTACTCGACGAAGCCGGGGGTCTCGTGTACCAGGTCGCTGTAGGCGGTGCGGGCGAGTTCGGCGAGCTCGTCGAGCACCGCGTACGCCGGGGCGGCGTCGCTGCCGAGTCCCTCGACGTCGAGGAGGGTGGACTCGAGGGTCGCGGCGACGAGTGATTCGAGGTTGCGGCGCGCCAGCTTCGGCTCGGCGTACTTCGCGGCGATCACCTCGCCCTGCTCGGTCAGCCGCAGCGAGCCGGCGACGGCCCCGGGCGGCTGCGCGAGGATCGCGTCGTAGCTCGGGCCACCGCCGCGGCCGACGGTGCCGCCGCGGCCGTGGAACAGGCGCAGCCGGATCCCGGCGGTGCGCGCGGCCTCCACCAGGTCGAGTTCGGCCCGGTACAGCGCCCAGTTCGCGGCGAGGTACCCGCCGTCCTTGTTCGAATCCGAGTAGCCCAGCATGACCTCCTGCACGCCGCCGGCGGCGTCGACGAGGTTGCGGAACTCGGGGACGGCAAGGGCGGCGGTGAGGATCTCGGCGCCGTGCCTCAAATCGTCGATGGTCTCGAACAGCGGGATCACCGCGACCGGGCAGCGCGGTCCCGCGACGTCGTGCTCGACGAGACCGACCTCGTCGAGCAGGATCACGGCCTCGAGCAGATCGGACACCGACCCGCACATGCTGACGATGTAGTGCGGCACCGCCTGGGGTCCAAGGCGCGCGACGGCGTCGGCGGCGGCGCGCAGCACGCCGAGTTCGCGGGTGGTGTCGGCGCCGAGCCGCGCGCCGGGCGCGCTGAGGGGCCGGCGGGTGCGCAACTCCGCGGCGAGCAGGGCGACCTTCTCGTCCTCGGGCAGGGTTGGATAGTCGTCGGTGACGCCCGCCCAGGCGAGCAGTTCGGCGATCACCCGGCCGTGCACCTCGGAGTTCTGCCGCAGGTCGAGGGAGGCGAGGTGGAAGCCGAAGGCCTCGACGGCGCCGCGGACGTGCGCGAGCCGGTCGTCGGCGAGGGCGGCGCCGCCGCCGGCGCGCAGGGCGACGTCGAGGATGTCGAGGTCGGCGAGCAGGTCGGCGGGCGTGTCGTAGCCGGCCAGTGGGCTCGGCAGCGCGTGCGGGGGCGGTTCGTCCAGCAGTCGCGCCGCGGTGGCGGTCAGGCGGCCGCGGATGCCGCGCAGCGCGCGGCGGTACGGTTCGTCGGCGCGCGACGGGGCGTCGTCACCGGAGGCGTCGGCGAGCCGGCCGAGGTCGTCGGTGATGCGGACCAGGCGCGCGGACATCGACAGTTCCCGCTCGAGCTGTTCGAGCTCGGCGAGGTGGTGGCCGAGGGCGGTCGCGGCGGCCCGGTCGGTGGCGCGGTGGACGACCTCGGCGGTCACGTTGGGGTTGCCGTCGCGGTCGCCGCCGATCCAGGTTCCGGTGCGCACCAACGGGTCCGGCAGCAGGGGGACGCCGGGCCAGCGTTCGCGCAGGGCGCGCCGGACCTCGGCGTTGAGGGCCGGGACGACGCGGAACAGGGAGGCGTCGTAGTACCGCAGGCCGACCTCGATCTCGTCCTGGATGCGGAGGCGGGCGAGCCGGATGAGGGCGGTCTGCCACAGGGTGAGGATCTGCCGCCACAGCTGCAGGTCGATGTCGGAATGCTCGTCGGGCTCGGCGCGTTCGCGGCGGCGCATGAGGTCGGTGATGCGGCTCTGCACGTCGAAGACGGTGCGGCGGCGGGTCTCGGTGGGGTGGGCGGTGATCACCGGGGAGACGAGGGCGCCGTCGAGCGCGGCGGCGACCTCGGCGGGGTCGAGTTCGGCGGCATCGAGTTTGCGGTAGGTGGCGGCCAGCGAACTGTCCTGTGCCGGTTCCCCGGCGCGCACGTGCACGGCGCGGCGGCGTTCGCGGTGCAGGTCCTCGGCGAGGTTCGCCAGCAGCGCGAAGTGGCTGAAGGCGCGGATGACGGGGAGGGTGTCGTCGGTGGGGACGTCGGCGAACATCGCCGCGACCTCGGCCCGGTCGATCTCGGAGCGGCGCACCCGGAAGCTCTCGACGCGGGCGCGTTCGACGAGGGCGAAGAGGTGCTCGCCGGCCTGTTCCCGGACGATGCGGCCCAGCATCCCGCCGAGCAGCCGGATGTCCTGGCGCAGGGGCTCGGTGGCGGAGCGGGACCCGGAGGGGTCGGCCGGGCGGGCGGTATCCGTCATCCGGTCAGTATCGCGGCCGACGCACGACGGCGCGACCCGGAATTCCGGGTCGCGCCGTCGTGCGGAGCGATCAGCTGAACTTGATCTGCAGGCCGATGCCGAGGATGGCGATCAGCCAGACGATGCCGGTGAAGACGGTCAGCCGGTCGAGGTTCTTCTCGGCGACACTGGAGCCGGACAGGCTGGACTGGACACCGCCACCGAACAGGGTGGACAGACCGCCGCCCTTACCGCGATGCAGCAGCACGAGCAGGATCAGCAGCAGGCTGGTGGTGATCAGCAGGATGTCGAGGAACAGTGCCATGGCGCCAGACTACAGGGCGCCGTCGCGGCGTCCTTCCGGGCCTCGGGGGATCCGGAAGGGCGCCGCGGGTGCTTACAGCGGGCCGCCCGCGGCGATCGCGGAGAGCTGTGCGAACTCGTCGGCCTTGAGCGAGGCGCCGCCGACGAGACCGCCGTCGATGTCGGGCTGGGCGACGAGCTCGCCCACGTTCTTGGCGTTGACCGAGCCGCCGTAGAGCACGCGGACGGCGTCGGCGACCTCCGGGGAGGCGAGCTCGGCGAGGGTGGCGCGCACCGCGGCGCACACCTCCTGGGCGTCGGCGGCCGAGGCCACCTTGCCGGTGCCGATGGCCCACACCGGCTCGTACGCGACGACGATCTTCGCGATCTCGTCGGACGAGAGCCCGGCGAGGGACCCGCGCAGCTGGGCGACGTTGTGGGACACGTGCCGGCCGGCCTCGCGGACGTCGAGGCCCTCGCCGATGCAGACGATCGGGGTCAGCCCGTGCCGCAGGGCCGCCTTGGTCTTGGCGAGCACGATCTGGTCGGTCTCGCCGTGCAGCGTGCGCCGCTCGGAGTGGCCGACGACGACGTAGGCGCAGCCCAGCTTGGCCAGCATCGCACCGCTGATCTCGCCGGTGTAGGCGCCGGAGTCGTGGGCGGAGACGTCCTGGGCACCGTAGGTGAGCAGCAGCTTGTCGCCCTCGATCAGCGTCTGGACGCTGCGGATGTCCGTGAACGGCGGCAGCACCGTCACGTCCACCTTCTCGAGGTACTTCTCCGGCAGCGCGAAGGCGATCTTCTGCACCAGGGCGATGGCCTCGAGGTGGTTGAGGTTCATCTTCCAGTTGCCGGCGATGAGCGGCTTACGGGTCATCTCAGGCCTCCAGTGCAGCGATGCCGGGCAGTTCCTTGCCCTCGAGGTACTCGAGGGAGGCGCCGCCGCCGGTGGAGATGTGCGAGAACCCGTCCTCGGGCAGGCCGAGCAGGCGCACCGCCGCGGCCGAGTCGCCGCCGCCGACGACGCTGAACGCGCCGGCGCGGGTGGCCTCGACGATCGCCTCGGCGACCCCCTTGGTGCCGGCCGCGAACTTCTCGAACTCGAACACGCCCATCGGGCCGTTCCAGAACACGGTCTTGGCGCCGGTGAGGTACTGGGCGAACCGGGCCACCGACTCGGGTCCGATGTCCAGGCCCATCCAGCCGTCCGGGATCTCGGTGACGGGCACCGTCTCGGCCTCGGCGTCGGCGGCGAACGCGTCGGCGACGACCACGTCCTGCGGGATGTGGATGACGTCGCCGAACCGCTCGAGCAGGCCCTTGCAGGTCTCGGTCATCGACTCCTCGAGCAGCGAGTTGCCCACCGAGATACCTTGCGCCGCAAGGAAGGTGAAGCACATGCCGCCGCCGATGACGAGGGTGTCGACCTTGGGGGCGAGGGCCTCGATCACGGCGAGCTTGTCGGAGACCTTCGAGCCGCCGAGCACCACCGCGTAGGGCCGCTCCGGATCGGCCGTGAGCTTGGCCAGCACCTCGACCTCGGCGGCCACGAGGTTGCCCGCGTAGTGCGGCAGCAGGTTCGCCACGTCGTACACCGACGCCTGCTTGCGGTGCACCACACCGAATCCGTCGGAGACGAACGCGCCGTCCTCGCCGACGAGTTCGACGAGCTCGCGCGCCAGCGCCTGCCGCTCCGCCTCGTCCTTGCTGGTCTCGCGCGGATCGAAACGGATGTTCTCGAGCAGGAGGATGTCGCCGTCGGTCAGGCCCTCCGAGCGGGCCAGCGCGTCCTGTCCGACGACGTCGCCGGCGAGCTGGACGTTGCGGCCGAGCACCTCACCGAGCTTCGCCGCGACCGGGGCGAGGGAGAACTTCGGATCGGGCTCGCCCTTGGGCCGGCCCAGGTGGGCGGTGACGACGACCTTCGCGCCCGCCTCGGCGAGCGCGGCGATCGTCGGGGCGGACGCGACGATGCGGCCGGGGTCGGTGATCGTCGCGCCGTCCAACGGGACGTTGAGGTCCGAGCGCACCAGCACGCCACGACCCTCGACGCCGGCGTCGAGCAGATCCTTCAGGGTCTGAACTGCCACTGTTCGACTGTCCTGTTCGGTCAGAGGGACTTCGAGACCAGGCCGATGAGGTCGACCAGGCGGTTGGAGTAGCCCCACTCGTTGTCGTACCAGGAGACGATCTTGACCTGGTCGTCGATGACCTTGGTCAGGCCGGCGTCGTAGATCGACGAGTGCGGGTCGGTGACGATGTCGGAGGAGACGATCTCGTCCTCGGTGTACTTGAGGATGCCCTTGAGCGGGCCCTCGGCGGCCGCCTTCATCGCCGCGTTGATCTCCTCGATGGAGGCGGGGGTGGCGAGGTTGGCGGTCAGGTCGGTGACCGAGCCGGTCGGGATCGGCACGCGCAGGGCGTAGCCGTCGAGCTTGCCGACCAGCTGCGGCAGGACGAGGCCGATGGCCTTGGCGGCGCCGGTGCCGGTGGGCACGACGTTCAGGGCGGCGGCGCGGGCGCGGCGCAGGTCCTTGTGCGGGCCGTCCTGCAGGTTCTGGTCCTGGGTGTAGGCGTGGACCGTGGTCATCAGGCCCTTGACGATGCCGAAGCTGTCGTCGAGGACCTTGGCGATCGGGCCGAGGCAGTTGGTGGTGCACGAGGCGTTGGAGATGATGTTCTGGCTGCCGTCGTACTTGTCGTCGTTGACGCCCATCACCACGGTGAGGTCCTCACCCTTGGCGGGCGCCGAGATGATCACCTTCTTGGCGCCGGCGTCGAGGTGGCCCTTGGCCTTCGACGCGTCGGTGAAGATGCCCGTCGACTCGACGACGACGTCCACGCCCAGGTCGCCCCACGGCAGCGCGGCCGGGCCTTCCTTGACCTCGAGCGCCTTGATGCGGTGGTCACCGACGACGATGGTGTCCTCACCGTCGAGGCTGACGTCCTGCGGCAGGCGGCCGAGGATCGAGTCGTACTTGAGCAGGTGGGCCAGAGTCGCGTTGTCGGTGAGGTCGTTGACCGCGACGATCTCGATGTCGGTGGTGCCGAGCGCCCTCTGCGCCTCGACAGCCCGGAAGAAGTTACGTCCGATACGACCGAAGCCGTTCACGCCTACCCGGACAGTCACAATTACGCTCCTTTGCCCATCTCTGCTGGTTGTGCCAGTGGTGCCCACCGCGGTGCCGGAGACATCGGCGCCGGTCGGCAGGACTCATCGGTCGATGTGACCCCTACCCTATCTGCGGGGCCGGCGGGGCGCGGCAGGAGGCCCGGGGCGGCGCGGCCGCCGCCCGGGGCCGGCCGGCTAGGCCTCGTCGAGCAGCTCCGGGGTCACCGCGGATTCGGTGTCCGGGATGCCGAGATCCTTGGCCCGGCGGTCCGCCATGGACAGCAGCCGGCGGATGCGTCCGGCGACGGCGTCCTTCGTCATCGGCGGGTCGGCGAGCTGGCCCAGTTCCTCGAGCGACGCCTGCCGGTGCTGCACGCGCAGGGCACCGGCCGCGGCGAGGTGGTCGGGCACGTCGTCGCCGAGGATCGCCAGGGCCCGCTCGACGCGGGCGGCCGCGGCCACCGCGGCGCGCGCGGAGCGGCGCAGGTTGGCGTCGTCGAAGTTGGCGAGCCGGTTGGCGGTGGCGCGGACCTCCCGCCGCATCCGGCGCTCCTCCCAGGTCAGCCGGGTGTCCTGGGCACCCATGTGGGTGAGCAGCGCGCCGATGGCGTCGCCGTCGCGGACGACGACCCGGTCGGCGCCGCGCACCTCGCGGGCCTTGGCGGCGATGCCGAGGCGCCGGGCGGCGCCGACGAGCGCGAGCGCGGCCTCCGGGCCCGGGCAGCTGATCTCGAGGGCGGACGAGCGGCCCGGCTCGGTGAGCGAGCCGTGGGCGAGGAATGCGCCGCGCCACGCCGCCTCGGCGTCGGCGATGCTGCCGCCGACGACCTGCGCGGGCAGGCCGCGGACCGGGCGGCCGCGCACGTCGAGCAGACCGGTCTGGCGGGCCAGGGCCTCGCCCTCCTTGGCGACGCGCACCACGTAGCGCGAGCTCTTGCGCAACCCGCCGGCGCCGAGGACGTGCACCTCCGCGGAGTAGCCGTAGAGCTCGAAGATCTCGCGGCGCAACCGGCGGGCGATCGACCCGAGGTCCACCTCGGCCTCCACGACGACACGGCCCCCGACGATGTGCAGCCCGCCGGCGAAGCGCAGGAGGGCGGACACCTCGGCCTTGCGGCTGCTGGTGCGGGTGACCGCCAGCCGGCTCAGCTCGTCCTTGACCTCCGCTGTCATTGCCACGTGGGGATCTCCCTTCCGTCCCGCTGCGCGAGGTCCCGGGGGCGGGCCGCGTCGGGCAGGTGTTGAGCCAGGACCGCCGCCAGCTTGGCGGGGTCGTGTCGGTGGGTGCCGGTCTCCGCCACGTCGGCGTAGACCACCTGGGCGCCGAATCCGGCGGCGGCCCGGCACAGGTGTTCGCGTTCCCGGCCCTCGGGCACCGATGCGGAGTCGACCACCACGTGGTCGACCCGGAACTCCGGGGCGTGCTGGGCCAGCACGTGCAGGTGCCGCTCGGAGGAGAACCCGGCGGTCTCCCCCGGTTCGGCGGCCAGATTGAGCACCAGCACCTTGCGGGCCGGCGCCGTCACCAGCACCTCGAGCAGGTCGGGGACGAGCACGTGCGGGATGACGCTCGAGAACCACGAGCCGGGCCCGAGCACGACGAGGTCGGCGGCGCCCACCGCGTCGAGCGCGTCGGGACACGCCGGGGGGTCGGCCGGGATCAGCCGCACGCGCCGGACCTTGCCGGGGGTGGTGGCGACGGCGACCTGCCCCCGGATGATGCGGCTGGCCCGCGGATCCGATTCGAGGCCGGACACGTCCGCCTCGATGTCGAGGGCGATCGGCGACATCGGCAGTACCCGGCCGCGCACCTCGAGCAGTTCGGCGACGCGGTCGAGGGCGGCCACGGGATCGCCGAGGACCTCGGTCAGCCCGGCCAGGATGAGATTGCCCACCGAGTGGCCCGCGAGCGCGCCGGTGCCGCCGAACCGGTGCTGCACCGTCTCGGTCCAGGTGTGCACCCCGGGGGTGTCCGCGGCCAGCGCGGCCAGCGCCATGCGCAGGTCGCCGGGCGGGATGACGCCGAGTTCGGCGCGCAGCCGGCCGGAGGAACCGCCGTCGTCGGCGACGGTGACGACGGCGGTGACGCGGTCGCTGAGCCGGCGGACGGCGCTGAGCGTGGCGTAGAGGCCGTGGCCGCCGCCCAGGGCCACGATCGACGGATTCGGCGCGGTGCCCTGCCCGCCGGCCGGGCCGCCGGTCCCGGGCGCCGGGGCCGCGGAACCGGGCCCCGTCATTCGCGCCCCAGATCCCGGTGCGCGACGTGCACCGACAGCGTCGGGTCGGCGTCGAGCCGCGCGGCGAGCGCCTCGCTCATCGCCACGCTGCGGTGCTTGCCACCGGTACAGCCCACCGCGATCGTCATGTAACGCTTCCCCTCCCGGCGGTAACCGGCCGTGGTCAGTTCGAGCAGCCGATGATAGGTCTGCAGGTATTCCTGCGCCCCGTCCCGGCTCAGCACGTAGTCGCGGACGTCGACGTCCTGGCCGGTGTGCGGACGCAGCTCGGGCACCCAGTGCGGGTTGGGCAGGAACCGCACGTCGCACACCACGTCCGCGTCCATCGGCAGACCGTACTTGAATCCGAACGATTCCACGGTGACCCGGATCGAGTCGGCGTCGCCGTCGCCGAACGCGGACTCGATCTTGCGGCGCAGTTCCGGACCGGACAGCGACGACGTGTCGACCACCAGATCGGCGGCGGCCTTGACCGCGGCGAGCTGGGCGCGTTCGGTGGCGATGCCGTCGGTGAGGGTGCGGTCGGCGGCGTCGGCCTGCAGCGGGTGGCTGCGGCGGACCTGCTCGAAACGACGCACGAGGACCTCGTCGGTGGCCTCGAGGAACAGCACGCGGGTGCGCACGGGCCGGGCGGCCAGTTCGGTGACGACCCAGCCGAGGTCGCCGGTGAACAGGCGGCTGCGTACGTCCATGACCACGGCGAGGCGCTGCAGCGGCGGGTCGGCCCGCACCGCGAGATCGACCATCGAGGTGACCAGCTGCGGGGGCAGGTTCTCGGCGACGAACCAGCCGAGATCCTCGAGGGCCGTCGCGGCGGTGCTCAGACCGGCTCCGGACAGGCCCGTGACCAGGGCGACCTCCGCCCGCGGGCGGTGGTCGTCCCGGGGCCGGGGCCGAGGCTGCGCCGTCTCCGCCTCGTGTGTCACAGTTCCGACTCCGTTCGTCCGCCCGACACGCCGACGGTGCCATCATCACCCACCGGCGTGTCCGCCGCAGCCTCACCCGCCGGGGCCGGCGCGGTGTCCGGGACGTCGCCGCGCACGGCGTCGAGCACGGCGCGGGCGGTGGCGACGCCGATGCCGGGGACCGCGGTGATCTCCTCCACGGTCGCCTCCCGCAGCCGGGCCACCGACCCGAAGTGCGCGACGAGCGCGTTGCGGCGGGCCTGCCCGAGCCCGCGCACCCCGTCGAGCGCGGAAGCGGTCATGCGCCGGGACCGCTTGCTGCGGTGGTAGGTGATGGCGAAGCGGTGCGCCTCGTCCCGGACCCGCTGCAGCAGGTACAACGATTCGCTGGTGCGGGGCAGGATGACCGGGTCCTCCTCCCCCGGCACCCAGACCTCCTCGAGCCGCTTGGCCAGTCCGATCACCGCGACGTCGGTGATGCCGAGTTCGTCGAGCACCTCCGCCGCGGCGGCGACCTGCGGGGCACCGCCGTCGACGACGTACAGATTCGGCGGGTACGCGAAGCGGCGGGGCCGCCCGGTGGCCGGATCGAGCGCGGCCTCCGGGGCGAGGTCGCCGCCGTCACCGTCGCGGGCCGCGACCGGGTCACCGTCGCGGGCCGCGGCCGGGTCACCGTCGCGGGCCGCGGCCGGGTCACCGCCGGCCGCGGCGAGGTCCCGGTTGTGCCGCAGGAACCGGCGCCGGGTCACCTCGGCGATGGAGGCGACGTCGTCGGAGCGGCCGTCGCCGGCGGCCTCGCGGATGGCGTAGTGCCGGTAGTCCGCCTTGCGGGGCAGGCCGTCCTCGAACACCACCAGCGACGCGACGACGTCGGTGCCCTGCACGTGGCTGATGTCGACACACTCGATGCGCAGCGGCGCCGAGTCCAGGTCGAGGGCCTCCTGGATGCCCTGCAGGGCGGCCGAGCGGGCGGTGAAGTCGCCGGCGCGGCGCAGCTTGTGCTGGGTCAGGGCCTCGTGCGCGTTGCGCTGCACGGTCTCGGCGAGGGCTTTCTTGTCGCCGCGCTGCGGCACCCGCAGCCGCACCGGGCCGCCGCGCAGGGTGCCGAGCCAGCGGCTCATCTCCTCCGGCTCGGGCGGCAGGGCGGGCACGAGCACCTCGCGGGGCACGGCGCTGCCCGCCGGTTCGGCGCCGGCCGCCGACAGGGCGGCCTCCTCGCCGTAGAACTGGGTGAGGAACTGCTCGACCAGCAGCGACAGTTCCGTCTCGGCGGTGCCGGAGGCACCCGCCGCGTCCTCGGGCCGGTCCACCACGTCGCCGGACTTCTCCACCACCCAGCCCCGCTGGCCGCGCACGCGGCCGCCGCGCACGTGGAACACCTGCACGGCCACCTCGAGGTCGTCGCCGGCGAAGGCGACGAGGTCGGCGTCGGTGCCATCGCCGAGCACCACCGCCTGCTTCTCCAGGGCGCGGCGCAGCGCACCGAGGTCGTCGCGCAGCCGCGCGGCGGTCTCGAAGTCGAGGTCCTCGGCGGCGGCCTGCATGCGCTGTTCGAGGTCGCGGACCAGCTTGTCGGTGCGGCCGGCGAGGAAGTCGCAGAAGTCCTCGACGATGCGCCGGTGCCCGGCCGCGTCGACACGGCCCACGCACGGTGCCGAGCACTTGTCGATGTAGCCGAGCAGGCACGGGCGGCCGATCTGCGCGTGCCGCTTGAACACTCCGGCCGAGCAGGTGCGGGCCGGGAACACCCGCAGCAGCAGATCGAGGGTCTCGCGGATCGCCCAGGCGTGGGAGTAGGGACCGAAGTACCGCACGCCCCTGCGGCGCGGCCCGCGGTAGACGAACAGCCGTGGGTACTCCTCGTTCAACGTCACCGCGAGCATGGGGTAGGTCTTGTCGTCGCGGTAGCGGACGTTGAACCGGGGATCGAACTCCTTGATCCAGTTGTACTCGAGCTGCAGCGCCTCGACCTCGGTGCCCACGACCGTCCACTCGACGGACCCGGCGGTGGTCACCATCTGCCGGGTCCGCGGGTGCAGCGACGCGACGTCGGCGAAATACGAGTTCAGCCGCGACCGCAGGCTCTTGGCCTTGCCGACGTAGACGACGCGGCCGTGCGGATCGCGGAACTTGTACACCCCCGGCTCCACCGGGACGGTGCCGGGGGCAGGGCGGTAGGTCGAGGGGTCGGGCACGGGTCCAGGCTAGTCGGCCGAGCCGACACCCCCGCCGTACCGCTGTTCGAGCTCGCGGAACGCGGCCAGCGCCGCGACGGCGTGCTCCCCGTCGCGGGCCTGCACAGCGACGACGGGCACGTACTCGTCCTGCGGCAGCTCGAGCCGGGGCCACGGCTTGCCCTGGGGGAAGGTCATGCCCCGCACCTGGTCCCAGCCGAACGCCTTCTCACCGAGGACGTTGCGCACCACCACGCCGGACGCCCCGGCACGCAACCGGGGCCGGGTCAGCAGCAGCACACTGCCGGAGACGACGACGCCGACACAGACGATGGCGATCTGGTCGGCGACGCGCAGGTTCACGCCGGTGTCGCCGCCGGCGCGCAGCACGAGCGCGGCCCCGATGTGGCCGAGCATGAGCACGATCGCCGCGACGATCGCCCACCGGGACATCTTGCGGCTGCGGACCTCGAGGTCCCAGCGGGTGTCGGCGGCGGAGGTCACCGCGCGGCCCCGCGCAGCCGCCGCAGGGTCACGGCGGTGTCGAGGGCGGCAGCGCACGCCTGCCCGCCCTTGTCCTCGACGGAGCCGGGCAGTCCGGCCCGGTCGATCGCCTGCTGCTCGTCGTTCGTGGTGAGGACCCCGTTGCCAACGGGGGTGCCCTCGTCCAGCGCGATGCGGGTGAGCCCGTAGGTGACGGCGTCGCACACGTACTCGAAATGGGGGGTCCCGCCGCGGATCACGACGCCGAGGGCGACGACCGCGTCGTGGGTGCGGGCCAGCTGCTGGGCGACGACCGGCAGCTCGATCGCGCCGGCGACACGTTCGAGGGTGACGTCGGTGACGCCGGCCTGCTCGGCGACGCGCTGCGCCCCGGCGACGAGCGCCTCGGAGATCTCGGCGTGCCAGCGGCCGGCGACGATGGCCAGCCGCAGCCCGGCCGCCTCGGACAGCTGCAGCTCGGGCAGTCCTTCGCCGCTCATCTACGCGTCCCCCGCCTCGTAGTCGTCCAGGCCGATCAGGTCGTGACCCATGCGGTCCCGCTTGGTGCGCAGGTAGGTGATGTTCTCGGAGTTCGCGCGCAGCGGCATCGCCACCCGCTCGGTGATCTGCAGCCCGTAGCCGTCGAGGCCGACCCGCTTGGCGGGGTTGTTGGTCAGCAACCGCATCGACGAGATGCCCAGGTCCACGAGAATCTGCGCGCCGATGCCGTAGTCGCGGGCGTCGGCGGGCAGGCCGAGCTGCAGGTTCGCGTCCACGGTGTCCGAGCCGGAGTCCTGCAGCTGGTAGGCCTGCAGCTTGTGCATCAGGCCGATGCCGCGGCCCTCGTGCCCGCGCATGTACAGCACCACACCGCGGCCCTCCATGGCCACCATCTCGAGTGCGGCGTCGAGCTGCGGGCCGCAGTCGCACCGCAGCGAGCCGAACACGTCGCCGGTCAGGCACTCCGAGTGCACCCGCACGAGCACGTCGGCACCCTCACCGTCCGGGCCGGGGATGTCGCCGAGCACCAGCGCGACGTGCTCGACCTCGTCGTAGACGCTCTGGTAGCCGACGGCGGTGAAGTCGCCGTGCCGGGTGGGGATGCGGGCCTCGGCGATGCGCACGACGTGCTTTTCGTGCTTGCGGCGCCAGGCGATCAGGTCGGCGATGGAGATCAGGGCGAGCTTGTGCTCGTCGGCGAAGACCCGCAGTTCCTCGGTCTGAGCCATGTGGCCCTCGTCCTTCTGCGAGACGATCTCGCAGATCACGCCGGCCGGGCGCAGGTCGGCCATGCGGGCGAGGTCGACGGCGGCCTCGGTGTGGCCGGGCCGGCGCAGCACGCCGCCCTCCTTGGCGCGCAGCGGCACCACGTGCCCGGGGCGGGTGAAGTCCTGTGCGGTGCTGTTCGGATCGGCGAGCAGCCGCATCGTGGTGGCCCGGTCCGAGGCGGAGATGCCGGTGCCGATCCCTTCCCGCGCGTCGACGGTCACGGTGTAGGCGGTGCCGTGCTTGTCCTGGTTGGTCGAGTACATGGGGGGCAGGCCGAGGCGGTCGCAGTCCTCCCCGGCCAGCGGCACGCACAGGTACCCGGAGGTGTAGCGCACCATGAACGCCACCAGTTCGGGAGTGGCCTTCTCGGCTGCGAAGATGAGGTCGCCCTCGTTCTCGCGGTCCTCGTCGTCGACCACGACGACCGCCTTGCCGGCTGCGATATCGGCGATCGCGCGCTCGATGGTGTCGAACCTCGTCACTTGCGTGGGCTCCAAAATCTCGTGTACGGACAAACTGATTGCCGAGTTCAACAGTACGACTCAGCGGCCGGCGGCCTGCAGCCGCTCCACATACTTCGCGATGACGTCGACCTCGAGGTTGACGAGCGTGCCGGGGGCGGCGCTGCCCAGGGTGGTCAGCGACAGCGTGGTCGGGATCAGGGAGATCTCGAACCACTCGTCGCCGGGCTCGCCGCCGAGCGCGGAGACGGTCAGCGAGACCCCGTCCACCGTGATCGAGCCCTTGTGCACCACGTACCGGGACACGTCGGCAGGCAACGAGATCCGCACCACGGTCCAGTTCTCCGACGGGGTGCGCGAGAGCACGGTGCCGGTGCCGTCGACGTGGCCCTGGACCAGGTGCCCGCCGAGGCGGCTGTTCAGCGCGGCGGCCCGCTCGAGGTTGACGCGGCTGCCGGGACCGAGCTGCGACAGGCTCGAACGGTCGAGGGTCTCCTTCATCACATCGGCGGTGAAGGAGTCGCCGCCCGGGACGTCGACGACGGTCAGGCACACACCGTTGACGGCGATGGAGTCGCCGTGGCCGGCGTCGGAGGTCACGACGGGTCCGCGGACGGTGAACCGCGCCGCGTCGGCCAGGTCCTCCCGCGCGACGATCTCGCCCAGTTCCTCCACGATCCCGGTGAACACAGCTCGCTCCTTCACTCCCGGTCGGGGACCAGGGTCAGCAACACGTCGGCGCCGACGGTTTCGACGCGCTCCCGACGAAACCGTAGCGCCTCGGCGATCGTGCGCACGCCGGCGTCCCGCACTGCGGACGGTCCGGACCCGAGCAGCACCGGCGCGAGATAGGCCTGGATGCGGTCGACCCGGCCCGCGGCGAGGAACGCACCGGCCAGGCGCGGGCCGCCCTCGAGCAGCACGTCCACCCGGTCCGCGAGCGCGCCGAGCACCTCGTCCGGATCGTGGGTGCGCAGCACCAGGGTGGGCGCGGCATCATCGAGAACTCTTGCGGTCTTCGGGATCTCGCTCCTGCCGACGACCACGCGCAGGGGCTGGTGCGGGGCCAGCGAGCCGTCCGGCAGCCGGGCGGTCAACCACGGGTCGTCGGCGAGGACGGTGCCGGTGCCGACGACGATCGCGTCGAGCCGCGAGCGCTCGGCGTGCACGCGGGCGCGTGACTGCGGGCCGGAGATCCAGCGGCTGGTGCCGTCGGCGGCGGCGCTGCGCCCGTCCAGGCTCGCGGCGTACTTCCACGTCACGTGGGGCCGTCCCGTTTGCTGCCGGTGCAGCCAGGCACGCAGGGCTCCCGCCTCGGCGGGCTCGGCGCCGAACCCGCCGTGCACCCGCACGCCGCCGTCCCGCAGCGTCCGCGCACCCCCGGCCGCCGCCGGGTGGGGATCGGCCACCGCGTAGTAGACGGCGGCGACGCCGGCGCGCAGCAGGGCCTGCGCGCACGGACCGGTACGGCCGGTGTGATTGCACGGCTCCAGGGTCACGACGGCGGTGCCGCCGCGGGCCCGCTCCCCGGCCGCCTCGAGTGCGACGACCTCGGCGTGGGGGCCGCCCGGCGGCCGGGTCGCCCCGACCCCGGCGACCTGTCCCGCCGCGTCGAGGATCACCGCGCCGACGGGCGGGTTGGGGCTGGTGGTGCCGCGCACCGACTCCCCGGCGTCGAGCGCGAGGCGCAGTGCCGCCTCGAGCGGGGCACCGCTCACGGCCGCCTCGAGCGGTGCATCGGTCACGTGGCCAGGGTCAGGTGCGGGGAGGCGTGGGCGGCCCGCTCGCGCAGCTTGCGCACCGCCTCGCCCGGGTCGTCTGCCCCGTACACGGCCGACCCGGCGACGAAGCAGTCCACCCCGGCCTCGGCGGCCGCCTCGATGGTGTCGGCGTTGATGCCGCCGTCGATCTCGACGAGCAGGGTCAGCTCCCCGGCGTCGACGAGACGGCGGATCGCGCGGACCTTGTCGAGCACGTCGGGGATGAACGACTGGCCGCCGAAGCCGGGCTCGACGCTCATCACCAGCAGCGTGTCGAACTCCTTCAGGATCTCGAGATAGGGCTCGAGCGGGGTGCCGGGCTTGACGCTCAGGCCGGCCTTGGCGCCGGCGGCCCGGATGTCGCGGGCGACGGCGACGGGATTCTCGGTGGCCTCGACGTGGAAGGTGACATTGTGCGCGCCCGCCTCGGCGTAGGGCGGCGCCCAGCGGCCCGGGTCCTCGATCATCAGATGACAGTCGAGCGGGATGTCGGTTGCCTTCAGCAGCGACTGCACCACCGGCAGGCCGAGGGTCAGGTTCGGCACGAAGTGCGCGTCCATGACGTCGACGTGCAGCCAGTGCGCGTCGGCGACGGCGGCGGCCTCGTCGGCCAGGCGCGCGAAATCCGCGGAGAGGATGGAGGGGGCGATCATCGGGTGGGCCACGTCCACCGAGTTTAACGGTCCCGCCGGCGGGGCCCGCCGCGCGTCGCGGCGCCCGCCCGCCCGGAGACAGGTTTTCATGACTTTCGACCCCTGGTTCGACCCTCTGGGCGATGCTTGAGTGGACGGTGGCGGGCCCGGATCCGCTGGGCCCGAAGCGGCAGTGGGGAGCGACGATGGCCACGCACACGGTGTGGGTTCGACCGATCGGCGAGGTGGGTGCGGAGGATGCGCCGACCGTGGGGGGCAAGTCCGCCAACCTCGGGGAGATGACCCGGGCCGGGTTCCCCGTGCCGCCCGCCTTCGCGATCACCACCGCCGCCTATCTCGATTCGATGGCCGCCGCGGGGGTGCGCGACCGGCTGCGCGCCGAGGCCGTCCCGGCCTCCGACATCGACGACGCGACGCTGATCCGCACCTCCGCGGAACTGGCCGCGCTGGTGACCGGGGCCGCGGTGCCCGACGAGATCCGCGCCGACATCGTCGCCGCCTACGAGAAGCTGGGTGTGGACGTGCCGGTGGCGGTGCGGTCCTCCGCGCCCGCCGAGGACGCCGCGGACACCTCGTTCGCCGGGATCCACGAGTCGTACACCAACATCGCCGGCGCCGACGCGGTGGTGCGCGCCGTGCAGGCGTGCTGGGCGTCGTTGTGGTCGGAGCGGGCCCGGACCTACCGGGGCCTGCGCGGGGTGACCGACGAACCGTCCATCGCCGTCGTGGTGCAGGTGATGGTGCGCTCGGAGGCCTCGGGGGTGGCATTCACGGCCGACCCCCGCACCGGCGAGCTCGACCGCATCGTCGTCGAGGCCGCCCTCGGCCTCGGCGAGGTCGTCGTGGGCGGCCAGGTCGAGCCGGACACCTACGTCGTCGCCAAGGACGGCTTCGCCGTGCTCGACGTGCATCTCGGGCATCAGGAGTTCCAGATCGCCTCCACCGACACCGGCGACAGCCGCGTCGCGGTCGATTCGTCGCGGCAGACGCGGGTGCTCGACGAGGAGCAGCTCGAGAAGGTCGCGCGGCTCGCCGCGGGCGTCGAGCAGCACTACGGCCGGCCGCAGGACCTCGAGTTCGCGTTCGCCGAGGGCGAGCTGTGGATCGTGCAGACCCGCCCGATCACCACCCTGGGCATGCCCGGGGCCGCCGCGGCGTCCGGCAACGGGCAGGCGACACCGCTGCTGACCGGGCTCGGCGCCGGCCCCGGCCGGGCGACCGGACGGGTCCGGGTGCTGCAGGAACTGGTCGACGGCAAGCGCCTGACCGAGGGGGAGATTCTCGTGGCCCCGATGACGCGGCCCGACTGGCTGCCGATCCTGCGCCGCGCCGGGGGGATCGTCACCGACGGTGGCGGCATCACCTGTCACGCCGCGATCGTCGGCCGCGAACTCGGCAAGCCCGTCGTCGTCGGCGCCCGCACCGCGACGCAGGACCTGCGGGACGGCCAGGTGATCACGGTGGACGGCGATGCCGGCGTCGTGTTCGACGGGGAGGTCCGCGCCGACCGGCCGACCGCGGCGCAGACCGCCGCCCCGGCGGCCGCGGCCCCCTCCCCGACCGTCACCGCGACGGCCGTGTACGTCAATCTCGCCACCCCCGACGCCGCGCAGGCCGTCGCCGCCACCGACGTCGACGGGGTGGGGCTGCTGCGGGCGGAGTTCATGATCACCGAGGCGCTCGCCGGGGAGCATCCCGCCTACATGATCGCGCAGGGCCGGCGCGAGGAGTACGTGTCGAAGATGGCCGAGGGCGTCGCGCGGATCGCGGCGGCCTTCGCCCCGCGGCCGGTGGTGTACCGCGCAATCGACCTGCGCAGCAACGAGTTCGCGAACCTGAAGGGGGGCGAGGTGGAGCCGGACGAGGAGAACCCGATGATCGGGTACCGCGGCTGCTTCCGCTACGTGCGCGATCCCGAGCTGTTCTCGCTCGACCTCGACGTCCTGCACCGCGTGCGCGCGCAGCACCCCAACGTGCACCTGATGATCCCGTTCGTGCGCACCCGGTGGGAGCTGAGGGAGTGCCTGGCCCAGCTCGACGCGCATCCGCTCGGCACGGATCGCCGGATGCTGCGCTGGATCATGGCCGAGGTGCCGTCGGTGGTGTACTGGCTGCCCGAGTACGCGAAGCTCGGCATCCACGGCGTGTCGATCGGCAGCAACGACCTGACCCAGCTCGTGCTCGGCGTCGACCGCGACTCCGAGGTGTGCAAGGACCTGTTCGACACGCTCGACCCGGCGGTGCTGGACGCGATCGACCACATCATCGAGCGGGCGTCGGCGGCCGGCCTGACCACGTCGCTGTGCGGGCAGGCCGTCTCCACCAGCACGGAACTGGCCGAGCATCTCGTGCGCCGGGGCATCACGTCGGTGTCGGTGACGCCGGACGCGGCGGCGCAGACCCGGCGCACGGTGGCGCAGGCCGAGCAACGGATCGTCCTGGACCGTGCACGGCACGAGCACTGACCGCGTCGTGCGCTCCGAGCGAGCGGACCATGCCGTCGGCCGCTCGGGACCGCCCTGACGGGGGGAACGATCCGGTCGCTCGGGGCGTCACCGCTGCCGCGCGAGGACGTCGAACCGCTCGACGTCGTCGCGGCGGCAGACCTGGCTGCCCGGGGTGAGCAGGGCCGCCGAGCCCGCCGCGATGCCGAGCGCCAGGGCGTCGCGCAGCGAGCGGCCCCGCAGCAGGCCCACGACCAGCCCGGCGACCATGCTGTCGCCGGCGCCCACGGCGCTGCGCACGGGCACGTCCAGGGCCTTCAGCCGGGCGGTGGTGTCGGCGGAGACGAGCAGCGCCCCCTCCGGCCCGAGGGACACCACCACGACCTCGGCGACGCCGGCGTCGACGAGTTCGTGGGCGGCCGCGGCCTGTTCGTGCGGGGTGCGCAGTTCCCGCCCCACCCATTCGCGCAGCTCCCGCAGGCTCGGCTTGACCAGGTGCACGCCCGACTTGATGCGGCGCAGTGCGTCCCCCGACGAGTCGAGGACGAAGCGCGCACCGGCGTCGGTGGCGGCGTCGGCCACGCGCTGGACGAACTCGCCCGGCACGCCCGGCGGAAGGCTGCCGCTGGCGACGACGTACCGTGCGCCGGTGGCGGTCTCGACGAGCAGGTCCAGGCACCGTTCCTGGTCCTCCACGCTCAGCTCCGGGCCGGGCAGCACGAACCGGTACTCGTGGCCGGTGCTGCGTTCGATCGCCGTGAACGACTCGCGGGTCATGCCGTCGATGTCGATGCGCCGGCTGTCGACACCCCCGGCGGCCAGCAGCGCCGAGAGCGTATCCCCGGTCGGACCGCCGGCCGGATACACCGCCCCGGCCGACACGCCGAGCACCCCGGCGACCTTCGCGACGTTGATCCCGCCTCCCCCGGCCTCGAGCCGCGGCGCCTCGCAGCGCAGTTTGCTGGTGGGCCGCACCTCGGCGGTGTAGGTGGTCACGTCGAGCGCCGGGTTCATGGTCAGGGTGACGATGTCGGGCACGACGTGCCTCCTGCAGGGAGCGGCCGGGTTGCGTCCGACCGTATCCGAGCGCGGACCGATTCTTCCGGCGTTCGCGCCACAGGCTCGCGGATCAGCCCGCCGGTGTACGCAGCGCGGCCATGAACATCGCGTCGGTGCCGTGCCGGTGCGGCCACAGTTGCACGGACGGGCCGTCGCCGAGACGCGGCACGCCGGGCACGAGCTCGCGCGTGTCGAGCTGCTCGACCTGGTGCCGACGGACGGCGTCGGCGACGACGGCGAGGGTCTCGGAGGTGTGTGGGGAGCACGTCGCGTACACCACCACGCCGCCGGGCCGCAGCAGGCCGATCGCCGAGGCGAGGAGCTGTTTCTGCAGCCGCACCAGCTCGGCGACGTCGCCGGGGCTGCGACGCCACCGCGATTCGGGCCGGCGCCGCAGGGCGCCCAGCCCGGTGCACGGCGCGTCGACGAGGATGCGGTCGTAGCCGGACCCGAGGCCGGGATCGCGACCGTCGGCGACGTGCACCGTGACCGGGAGGCCGCGGGTGGCCTTGCGGATCAGCTCGGCGCGGTGCTCGACCGGCTCGACTGCGTCGACGGTGAAGCCGTCGATGTCCGCGAGCGCGCCGAGCAGGGCGGCCTTGCCGCCGGGACCGGCGCACAGGTCCAGCCACCGGCCGTGGTCGGGTCCGTCGAGCGGGGCGAGCGTGAGCGCCCGCGCCACCAGCTGGCTGCCCTCGTCCTGCACGCCGGCCATGCCCTCGCGCACGGGGTCGAGCTTGCCGGGGTCGCCGCCGCCGTCGAGATGCACGGCGTAGGGCGACCAGGGGCCGATCTCCCCGCCGGTGGCCAGCGCGAGCTCCTCCGCGGTGATCACCCCCGGACGAGCCACCAGGTGCACCACCGGCCGGGCATCGTCCGCCGCGAGCACCTCCTCGAGCTCCCCGGCGTCGGGACCGAGCGCGACCGCGAAGGCCTTCGCGATCCACTCCGGATGCGCATACCGGAATGCCAGGTGTCCCACGGGGTCACGAGCCGGGTCGGGGGCGAGCTCGACGATCCACTGTTCCTCGGGCTTCTCCGCGACGCGCCGCAGCACCGCATTGACGAATCCGGACTTGCCGTGGCCGAATTCGCTGCGGACGATGTCGACGCTCGTCGCGACGGCCGCGTGCGGGGCGATGCGGGTGCGCAGCAGCTGGTACGTGCCCAGCCGCAGGGTGTCCAGCAGCGCCCCGTCGATCTCGGTGACGGGCCGGTTGGCGCACGCGGCGATCACGGCGTCGAGCAGACCCTGGGCGCGGGCGGCGCCGTACGTCAGCTCGGTGGCCAGGGCGGCGTCGCGACCGTCGAGACGCCGCTCCCGCAGCAGCGCCGGCAGCACCAGGTTGGCGTAGGCGTCGCGCTCCCGGACCGCGCGCAGCACGTCGCGGGCGGCGAGACGGGCCTGGTCGAGGCCGGCCTCCGCGGGGGACGGCCGGCGGGCCTGCCGAGGCTTGTTGTTGCGGTCGCCGGGTCCGCGGCGCGAGCGGCGGGCGGGGCGTCGGGACTCGGTCACTGGGCGCGTACCTCCGGGTCGAGCCGGGCGCCGCGAACCCAGTCCGCGGCCGCCATCGTCTTCTTGCCGGGCGGCTGGACCTGCCCGAGCCGCACGGCAGTGCTGCCGGTGCCGACGAGGACACCGTCCTTGCGGGCCAGGATCTGCCCGGGCGCGAGGGTCTCCTCGGTGCCGGTCACGGGCCCGAGCTTGACGCGCAGGTCGCCGATCATCGTCCAGGCACCGGGTGCGGGCGTGACCGAACGGATGTGGCGGTCCACGAGGTGTGCGGGCCGGTCCCAGCTCACGCGGGCCGACTCGACCGTGACCTTGGGGGCGTGCGAGACGCCGTCCGTGGGCTGCGGCACGGCCGTGAGCACCCCGTCCTCGAGACCGTCGAGAGTCGATTCGAGGAGCGCGGCACCGGAATCGGCGAGCCGGGCGAGCAGATCCCCCGCCGTGTCGGCGGGCCGGATCGTCTCGGTGACCACCCCGTAGACCGGGCCGGTGTCCAGGCCCTCCTCGAGCCGGAACGTGCTCGCGCCGGTCACCTCGTCCCCCGCGGCGAGCGCGGCCTGCACGGGCGCGGCGCCGCGCCACGCGGGCAGCAGCGAGAAGTGCAGATTCACCCAGCCGAACTTCGGGATGTCGAGCACCGGTTGCGGGATGAGCGCGCCGTAGGCGACGACCGGGCAGCAGTCGGGGGCGAGTTCGGTCAGCCGGGCCACGAAGTCGGGGTCGCGCGGCCGCTCCGGGGTGAGGACCTCGATGCCGTGGTCGTCGGCGAGCCGCCCCACGGCCGAGCGGACGACACGCCGCCCGCGGCCGGCGGTGGTGTCGGGCCGGGTCACCACCGCGACCACCTCGTGGCGCGGCGAGTCGAGCAGGCGGCGCAGCGACGGTACGGCCGGTTCGGGGGTCCCGGCGAACACCAGCCGCACGTCAGCGGCCCGTCCGCGCGCGAGGAGCGAGGCCCCGGCCCCGGGAGGCGGACTGCGCTGGGCCGACCGAACTGTTCACGAATGCTGCTCCCGGATCTCGACGACGAATGGTGCCCTCAGTCTAGGGACCGGGCCTGCGGGCGGTGACAGCCGTCCGCGAACCCGAGGGGTCGGGCCGGACGTGACGAATCCCGGCAACCGCCGTGCAGCGTCGATAGGCTGAGCCGATGGCAGAGACGCGAGAACGGATGGCACGGTCCCCCCGTGTGCGCTCGGCGGACCCCGCGGGCGTGCCCTGGCCGGCGGCGCAGGAGCAGGACGTGGTCCTGGTGGACACCACGTGGGGCGAGCTGCAGCCGCTGCAGTGCGCGCCCGGGGTGGTGACCGTCGGTGAGCTGGAACTGACGGAGCTGGTCGCGAACGGAGCCGTGCTCGTCGACACCCGTGTCCCGGACTCGCGCAAGGGCAGGTCCATTCCCGGCGCGGTCAACCTGCCGCACGGCCGGATCACGGAGCTGCGGGACCGGCTCGATCCGTCCCGGGTGTCGATCCTGTTCTGCAACGGCCCGCAGTGCCCGCAGTCCCCGATGGCGATCCGGGAGCTGCTCGAGGCGGGATATCCGGCGTCCTCGCTGGCGTACTACCGCGGTGGCCTGCACGACTGGGTGACGTTGGCGATGCCGCTCGAGCAGGTGGACTGATCTGCGGGGCGAGCCGCGCTCCGCGGCGCGCCTCCCAGGCCCGGGCGGCCAGCGCGGCGAAACCGACGTAGCCCCAGCCGAGCAGCACATCGACCACGTAGTGTTCGCCTCCGTAGACGAGCGTGAAGGCCATGGCGAGCGGGAACGCCACCAGCAGCGCCCGCATCCAGCCGCGCCGCGCGATCGGCCACAGGGCGACCGCCACGAGCAGCGCGAACGCCGAGTGCAGCGACGGCAGCGCGGCGACCGGGTTGCCCTGCGCCTCCAGCCATCGGGTGCCGACGTCGATCGGCACCACCCCGAAACCGAAGCCGGTGACCCGCCCGACGCCGTCCGGCAGCACGCCCACCTCGGAGGCGTACCACGGTGGGGCCGCCGGCACGAGGATGTAGGTGATCAGTCCGAAGTACGACAGGAGCAGCACCCGTCGCATGTACCCGGCCCAGCGTGACCGCGAGTACAGGTACAGCAGGGCCGCGAGCAACCACGGCACGAGAAAATGGCTGGTGTAGACGACGGCGGTGATCATGGTCCAGCCGGGCCGCTCCCCGTCCGCGCCGAGCAGGCGTTCCTGCAGCCACACCGTCGGGACCGTGCCGCCGAACAGCCAGCTCTCCACGGCGACCGGTTCGTGTACCCGCACGGGCAGGCCGAGTTCGTCGGCGATGCCGCGGGTGTGGTCGTAGACCACGAGCGCCGCGACCAGGGGCAGCCAGTCGACGACGACGCGCACGTGCCCGCGCCACGGCCGGTCGATCGCGAAGGCGATCAGCCCGGCGACGATCCAGGCCGCCTGGTACACCCGGTCGGCGGGGATGCCCATCGTGACGACGGTGCCGATCAGCGCAGCGAGGTACACGCACCGCGCGGCCACCCGGAGGTACTGGCGCGGCGACACCAGCTGCGGCGCCCGCATCACCGCGAGAGCGCGTCCCGGAAGCGAGGGGGGGTTCACCGCTACCTCCCTTCGGCGCGCTGTCCCGGGCGCCGGTGACCGTCGTCCGCAGGGGCTCGTGCCGCCCGCATACCCATGATCGGGGCACCGGGCACGCCCCGGGGGCGGATCGGGTCAGGAGTTGCTCTCGATGATCAGTTCGGGGATGCCCGTGCCGAGCGGCACCGGGACGCACTCGCCGAGGGCGTACCGCTCGGGGGCGAGCGCGTGCCGGATCACGGTGAGCGAGAACGGGTCGTACACCATGTTGAAGTGCCCGGTCTGATCCGGTGGGCACAGGTCCTGGATCATCAGGTTGACCGCCCCGGGTCCGCGCAGCGCCACGTTGGTGGACGGCTGGATGACCTCGTCGACGCGGGATCCGATGGTGGTGTAGCGGACGCCGGGAACGGTGTCGACCGGGGTGTTGAGTTCGGTGAGCAGTTCCGAACCCTGCAGTTGCTGCGCGAGGGCCACCGAGAAGAAGTCCTCGACCGCGTCGGTGGCGCCGGGAGCGGCCACTGCCGCGGTGCCGAGCCCGTAGAAGGTGCCACCGTAGCTCGGCGAGGCCACGCCCACCCAGCGGTCCACGACGGCCGATCCGCCGAGGCGGTTGACGTAGTACCGCGCGACGGTGGCGCCCTGCGAGTAGCCGAGGAGATCGACCTTGTCGGCGCCGGTGTCGGCGCGCACACGCTCGACGAACCCGCCGAGCTGCGCGGCGCTGACCCGGATGTCCCCGGTGCCGTAGTCGTCGGCACCGTCGGCCTTTCCGTAGTCGAGAGCGAAGACGCACCAGCCGGCGTCGGCGAGCATCGGGGCGACCGCGGCCCAGTCCGAGTAGGAGTTGGAGTCGGTGCCGTGGGCGAGGACCACCGGCCGCGGATGGTCCGGTGCGGGCACGCACCCGAAGTCGTTCGACCGCGCCGGCGCCGCCCCGGGGTGGTCTTCGGCGTAGCCGGCGGCCTGGGCATGCGTGGTGGCGACGGGGCCCGGGGTGACGGGCACGAACGCTGTCGATCCCGAGGGCGCGGCGCCCGCGCCGGTGACGGACACGGCGGCCACGGCCGCCGCACCGGCCAGCGCTGCAACGATCCTGCGTGTGCCGTTCACGGCCCCTCCCTTCCGGTCCGCCCGTGCCGGTCCGCACCGTCCGCCACTGGTTCGGTTCACCAGGATCGACCCTGCCCCTGTGATTTATCGTGACACAGTCACCCTCTCGCGGCATGCCGTCTTTCTGCAGGTGGCGGGCGGTTCTGCCGTCCTGTCGCACGGCAGGGTCCTCGCCCTCTCGGGGCACCCGGCCGGGCGGGACACAGCCGGCGCGCACCGTCCCGGCCGGGAGAGACGACGGCCGTCACCCGATGCGCAGCGGATCGATCTGCACCCGCAGCGCGCCCTCACCACGGCGGGCACTGCGGGCGGCCTGCGCCTCGCGCAACGCCCGGCCGAGGGCGAGGCCCCGACCGCGCGGCACTCGGATCACCATGCGCTGCACCTCGTCCGGCTCGGGATCGTCGGCCCCGAACGGTAACCGCTCCCCCGGCGGCAACGGCACCGGACCGAGCACCTCCGCCTCCGGCGGCAGCGTCGCGGCGGCCAGCAGGTCGGCGACCGCGGCCGCGGTGCCGTCGACCGCGGCCATGTGCACCGCGGGCGGGAAACCGACCTCGGCGCGCTCGGCGAGCTGGGACTGCGCGTGCCCGATCGGGTCCCACCGCACCAGCGCCTGCACGGTGGGAATGCCGGAGTCGGCCACGACGACGACCTGGCCGCCGTCGGCGAAGGGCCGCACCAGCGACGACGCGGTGAGCCAGCGGCGCATCGTCTCCTCGGCGGCCCGCAGGTCCGCGCGGCCGAGCAGCGCCCACCCGTCGAGCAGCAGCGCCGCGCCGTACCCGCCGGCGGTGACGGGCTCGGCACCCACGGTGGCGACGACGAGCGCAGGCCCCTCCGGGGCGGTGGCCTTGACCTCCGCCCCGCCGGAGGTGACCACCGGGACACCGGGAAAGGCCCGGCCGAGTTCCTCCGCGGTGCGCCCGGCGCCGACCACGACGGCGCGCAGCGCGCGGGCGCCGCACGCGTGGCAACGATGGGTGGCGTCGGTGATGCCGCACCACCGGCAGGCGGGCGTCGCGGCGCCGTCCGGGCCGGCCGCCTGCGGCAACGCGAGCGGGCCGTTGCAGTGCCGGCAGCGGGCCGGGGTCCGGCACTTGGCGCACGCCAGCGCGGGCACGTAGCCGCGGCGTGGCACCTGCACCAGCACCCCCCGGTCGGCCTTCAGGGCGGCGCGGGCGGCGGCGAACGCGATGGCCGGCAGGCGGGCGGCGCGGGCGGCGGGATCGCGTGCGAGCGCCTGGTCGCTGTCGGCGAGCGCAGTGATCTTCGGAGCGCAGGCCCGGACGACGTCGCGGGGCGCGGAGAGGTCGTGAGCCCACCCTGCGTCGACGAGGGCCTGGGTCTCGGCGGTGCGGGCGTGCCCGGCCAGGACGACGGCGGCGCCGGCGGCGTGGGCCCGCAGCAGCGCCACCTCCCGCGCGTGCGGGTACGGCGCGCGCGGCTCGGAGTGCAGG
This sequence comes from Rhodococcus sp. M8, assembly GCF_015654185.1. Taxonomy (NCBI): domain Bacteria; kingdom Bacillati; phylum Actinomycetota; class Actinomycetes; order Mycobacteriales; family Nocardiaceae; genus Rhodococcus; species Rhodococcus sp. M8. The sequence continues at coordinate 607,293 of NZ_CP064065.1, read as the reverse complement.
TCGTCGCCGTCGTCCCACACCACGATCAGCCCGAGGGCCGGGGTGGGGGCGAACACCGCGGCCCGGGTCCCGACGACGATGCGGGCGGTGCCGCGCAACGCGGCGAGCCAGCGCCGGTAGCGCACGGCCGGACCGAGCCCTGCGGCGAGCCCGACGACGCAGTCGGCGCCGGCGAGGTCGGTGCAGGTCGCCACGACCCGGTCGAGGTCGCGCTGATCGGGTACCACGAGCACCGCGGCGTGCCCGGTGGCGGCGACCGACGCGGCGAGTTCGGCCAGGCGGCGGGGCCAGTCCTCCCCCGGCAGCGCCTGCCAGGCCGCGCGGGGGGTGCGGCCGGCGGCGAGGGCGTCGAGGAAGTTCTCGCCGTGCCGGTACCGGGCCCAGGCGGCCCGGTCGACCTCCGGCGCGGCGGGCGGTGCAGCGGGCGGCGGGTCCTCCGCCTCGACCCGCGCGTGCCGCGGCGGCACCGCCAGCCGCAGCACGTCGGCGCGGGTGCCGGCGTAGCGGGCGGCGACCGCGTCGGCGAGGGCGGCGATCTCCGGGGTCAGCACGACTTCCGGGGAGACGATCCGGTCGAGCCAGCCGAGCCGGCCGGTGTGCTCGCTGCTCGGGGCCCGGGCCAGCAGGAAGCCGTCGACGAGCCGGCCGGCGAACCGGACGCGCACCCGCACGCCCACCCGCGCCTCGGCATCGAGCTCACGCGGGATCAGATAGTCGAACTCGCGGTCGAGATGCGGCAGCGGCAGCAGCGGCAGGATCCGCGCCACCGGATCCGTCTCGGCGGCGGTCCTGTCGGTGGCCACCCGGACCCCTGACGGGGCGGGTTACAGACCGGCGGCGGCGCGCAGCTTCTCGGCCCGGTCGGTGTTCTCCCACGGCAGGTCGATGTCGGTGCGGCCGAAGTGCCCGTACGCGGCGGTCTGCGCGTAGATCGGACGCAGCAGGTCCAGGTCCCGGATGATCGCGCCGGGCCGCAGATCGAACACCTCGGTGATCGCCTGCTGGATCCGCGCCGGGTCGGTCTTCTCGGTGCCGAAGGTCTCGACGAACAGCCCCACCGGGGCGGCCTTGCCGATCGCGTACGCCACCTGCACCTCGAGCCGGCCGGCCAGGCCCGCTGCCACGGCGGTCTTGGCCACCCAGCGCATCGCGTAGGCCGCCGAGCGGTCCACCTTCGACGGGTCCTTGCCCGAGAACGCGCCGCCACCGTGACGGGCCATGCCGCCGTAGGTGTCGACGATGATCTTGCGGCCGGTCAGGCCCGCATCGCCCATCGGGCCGCCGAGCACGAACGACCCGGACGGGTTCACCAGCAGCCGCACCTCGGCGGTGTCGAGCCCGGCCAGGCTCGGATCCGCCAGCACCGCCTCGACGACGTGGGTGCGCAGATCCGGGGTGAGCAGGTTGTTCAGGTCGATGTCCGCCGCGTGCTGGGTGGAGATCACCACCGTGTCCAGCCGCACCGGCCGGTCACCGTCGTACTCGATGGTGACCTGGGTCTTGCCGTCCGGCCGCAGGTACGGCAGCACCCCGGTCTTGCGGACCTCGGTGAGCCGGCGCGAGAGCCGGTGGGCCAGCGCGATGGGCAGCGGCATCAGTTCCGGGGTGTCCGAGCAGGCGTAGCCGAACATCAGGCCCTGGTCGCCGGCGCCCTGCAGCGCCACCTCGTCGTCGGTGAGCACCCCGGAACGCGCCTCGTGCGAGACGTCGACGCCGCCGGCGATCTCCGGGGACTGCGCGCCGATAGCGATGTTCACCCCGCAGGAGTTGCCGTCGAAACCCTTCGAGGACGAGTCGTACCCGATCTCGAGGACCCGGTCGCGCACGATCTTCGGGATGTCCGCGTACGCCGAGGTGGTGACCTCGCCGACCACGTGCACCTGCCCCGTGGTCACGAGGGTCTCGACCGCGACACGGGCGCGAGGGTCTTCGGTGAGCAGCGCGTCGAGGACGGAGTCGCTGATCGCGTCACAGATCTTGTCCGGGTGCCCCTCCGTCACGGACTCACTGGTGAAAAGCCGACCGCCGGTCTTGCTCACGGAACTCCCTCTCGACTGGTTGTGTCTAGCTCGAACGAACGAACTGATGTCAACGATATGGGCGACGCTACTGTTCCGGTCGCGCCGGCGCGAGACTTTCGCTCACGGGCGCGCCGCCCCGGGGGTCACGGGCGCGCCGCCCCGGGGGTCACGGGCGCGCCGCCCCGGGGGTCACGGGCGCGCCGCCCCGGGGGTCACGGACGTTCCGGCGCCAGCAGCGGCCGCAGTGCGTCGAGGACACGACTGGCCATCAGCGCCTTGGAGCCGTGCGCGAGGGCGGTCTCGGAACCGTCCGCGGCCAGCAACCAGCCGTCGTTGTGGTCGACCTCGAACGCCTTCCCGTCGCCGACGGCGTTCACGACCAGCAGGTCGCAGCCCTTGCGGGCCAGCTTGGCGCGGGCGTGGGTGAGGACGTCGCCCTCGGCGTCGCCCGTTTCGGCGGCGAAGCCGACGATGACGGTGCTGGCCGGCAGCGTGCCCTCGGTGCGGGCGGTCACCAGCCCGGCGAGGATGTCCTCGTTCTTGGTCAGCGCGATCGCGTCCGGCTCACCCCGGCCCTTCTTGATCTTGCTGGTGGCGAAGGTGGTGGGCCGGAAGTCGGCGACGGCCGCGGACATGACGACCGCATCGGCGCCGGCGGCGTGCTTGGTGACCGCGGCCTGCATCTGGGCGGCGGTCTGCACCCGCACCACGTCCACCGCGGCGGGGTCGGCCAGGCCGGCCACGGCCCCGGCGACGAGGGTGACGTCGGCGCCGCGCTGGGCGGCCAGCCGGGCGAGGGCGTAGCCCTGCTTGCCGGAGCTGCGGTTGCCGAGGAACCGGACCGGGTCCAGCGGTTCGCGGGTGCCGCCGGCGGAGACGACGATGCGCCGGCCGGTCAGGTCCCGCGGCAACGCGTCGGGCCGTTCGAGCAGCAGCGACGCCAGGCCGAAGATCTCGTCGGGCTCGGGCAGCCGGCCGGCGCCGGTGTCGTGCCCGGTGAGCCGGCCGGAGGCGGGCTCGACGACGACGACGCCGCGACGGCGCAGGGTGGCGACGTTGTCCACCGTCGCGGGGTGTTCCCACATCTCGGTGTGCATCGCCGGCGCGAACACGACCGGGCACCGCGCGGTGAGCAGCGTGGCGGTGAGCAGGTCGTCGGCGCGGCCGTGGGCGGCGCGGGCCATCAGGTCGGCGGTGGCGGGGGCGACGACGACGAGGTCGGCCTCCTGCCCGAGCCGCACGTGCGGCACCTGCGGCACGTCGGCGAACACGCCGGTGTGCACGGGGTTGCCGGACAGGGCCTCGAAGGTGGCGCGGCCGACGAACTCGAGCGCCGAGTCGGTCGGGATGACCCGTACGTGGTGTCCGCTCTCGGTGAAGGCGCGGATCAGCGCACAGGCCTTGTACGCGGCGATGCCGCCGCCGACGCCGATGACGACGCGGCGGCGCTGCCCGAATTCCGAGTGGTCCGCGGTGCCCGCGGCGCGCTGGCTCACTCGCCTTCGGCGTGCTCGAGCAGGTCTGCGTGGATCTCCCGCAGCGCGATCGACAGCGGCTTCTCCTGCAGGCCCGGCTCGACGAGCGGGCCGACGTACTCGAGAATGCCGTCGCCGAGCTGGTTGTAGTAGTCGTTGATCTGCCGGGCGCGCTTGGCCGCGTAGATCACCAGCGCGTACTTCGAGGAGGTGCGCTCGAGCAGCTCGTCGATGGGCGGGTTGGTGATGCCCAGCGGGGTGTCGTAGGCCGGCAGGTCGTGCCCGGCGGTGTCGGACACGGCTGCTTGGGTGCTGCTCACTCGGTATTCTCCTGTGTCGTTCCGGAGCTCTGGCGGGGTCCGGGGTTCGGGGTCGAGGCCGGGGATGTGGTGATCGGCCGCGGACGGTCGGCGGGATCGTCGCGGGGACCGACCAACAAGGATACCAATTCGTCGCAGGCGCGGTCGACGTCCTCGTTCACGATCACCGTGTCGAACTCGTCGCGCGCGTCGAGTTCGGTCCGGGCGGTCTCGAGCCGGCGGCGGACGACCTCGTCCGATTCGGTGCCACGGCCGGTGAGTCGGGCGACCAGCACATCCCAGCTCGGCGGCGCCAGGAAGGCCAGCACGGCCTCCGGCATGGCGGCGCGCACGGACCGGGCGCCGGTGAGGTCCACCTCGACGAGCACGGGGCGTCCCGAGGCGAGCGCGTCCCGCACGGGCCCCGCGGGAGTGCCCGAGCGTTGCAGACCGCCGTGGATCTCGGCCCACTCGAGCAGGTCCCCGGACTCGATCATCCGATCGAAGTCGTCGCGGCTGACGAAGTGATAGTCCACCCCGTTCACCTCGCCGGGCCGGGGATCGCGGGTGGTGGCCGACACGCTGAACAGCAGGTCGGGCACCCGGCTGCGGAGCCGGCGGACAACGGTCGACTTCCCGACGGCGGAGGGGCCGGCCAGCACCACCAGCCGGCCCCTCCGCGTCGTGGAACCGCTGTCCGACACGGTGTGTGCGTCAGCTACCACCGGTCGCTCAGGCGTCGAAGTCGAACCTGGCGAGCAGCGCCTTGCGCTGACGGTCGCCCAGGCCGCGCAGGCGACGCGTCGGGGCGATCTCGAGCTCGGTCATGATTTCCTGCGCCTTGACCTTGCCCACCTTCGGCAGGGCCTCGAGCAGGGCGGACACCTTCATCTTGCCGAGGATCTCGTCGTTCTCGGCATCGGCCAGGACCTGCTTGAGGTCGGTGCCGCCGCGCTTCAGGCGGTCCTTGAGCTCAGCCCGGGCGCGACGGGCAGCAGCCGCCTTCTCCAGAGCAGCGGCGCGCTGCTCGTCGGTCAGCTGGGGAAGGGCCACGGTTCCTCCGTCTCATCGTTGGCAAACAGTCTCATCCGCCGGTTAACCAGCGGCGATAGCGACCGTACTCACGCCGGACGACGATTGCGAACCCACCCCCCGCCGTTTCGGCTCGAAAACACGTGCGGTAGTGCGCCCTGATCGCCGTCCCCGGCCCGGTCCGGCGGGGCCCCGCGGGCACCGTCCACCACCTCGGCGAACACGGCATCACCGCAGGTAGAGGCGCTGCGCATGGCGTGGCGGGCCGGTGCGGGCGTCCGCCTGCGAGGCGACGCCGACGCCGGCTCGTCCCGGCCGGAAACGGATCGGAAAAATTTCCGCGCGCGAGCGTGTCGGGGCGCTCCCACCTGCATCGGAACGGACATTCGGCCCGGATCCGGGAATCGGATCCGGGCCGAGCCGGAGGTGGCGGTGCGGGGCCGGTCAGGCCCGCAGGAAGGCGAACGAGTCCACGGTGCGGGCCACGGCGCCGCGCAGCGCCGCGACCGTCGGGCCCGCCCGCAGCACCTCGCGGGAGACGTTCGGCACGACGGCGTCGAGGTGCTCGCCCGCCAGACGGCGCACGTCGTCGGCGGTGCCGCCCTGGGCGCCCACGCCGGGCATCAGGATCGGCCCGTGCAGCGCGCTCAGGTCCGGCGCCCGGGTGAGGGTCGCCCCGACGACGACACCCACCGAGCCGAGGGTGTCGGCGCCGGCGTTGCGGGCCGCGGCCTCGTCGACCATCACCTGCGCGACGCTGCGCCCGTCGGCGACGCGCGCGTGCTGCACCTGCGCCCCCTCCGGGTTGGAGGTGGCCGCGAGGACGAACACCCCGCGCCCGTCGGCGGTGCGGCGCAGCGCCGGCTCGAGCGACCCGAACCCCAGGTACGGCGAGACGGTGACCGCGTCGGACCCGAGCGGGGACGCGTCGGTCAGCCACGTGCGGGCGTAGGCGTCCATCGTCGAACCGATGTCGCCGCGCTTGGCGTCCGCGAGGACGAGGGTGCCGGTGCCCCGCAGCGCCGCGACGGTGCGTTCGAGCACCGCGATGCCCGCGGAACCGAACGCCTCGAAGAACGCGACCTGCGGCTTGACCACGGCCACCTGCCCGGCGAAGGCGTCGACGCACGCCTCCGCGAACCGCTCGAGACCCGCGACGTCGACCGTCAGCCCCCAGTCGGTGAGCAGTTCCGGGTGCGGGTCGATGCCGACGCACAGCGGCCCGCGCTCGGCGAGGGCCGCGTGCAGGCGCTGCCCGAACGTCGTCACGACGCCGGGCCCGTGGTGCCGTCGGGCAGGCCGCCGACGCCGGCGGACTCCGCCGCCGCGTCCTCGCGGAGCCCGGCGTGCATCTCCTGCAGCGAGCGGACCCCGATGTCGCCACGGATGGCGGCCTCGATGCCCTGGACGGCCGCGGAGGCACCCTGCACGGTGGTGATGCACGGGATGTTCGCGGCGACGGCGGCGGTGCGGATCTCGTAGCCGTCGATGCGCGGCCCGGAATTGCCCCACGGGGTGTTGATCACCATGTCGACCTCGCCGGCGCGGATCTTCTCGACGATGGTGTGTGCCCCCTCGGGCCGCTCCTCCTCCGACACCTTGTACACGTGCTCGCACGGGATGCCGTTGCGGCGCAGCACCTCCGCGGTGCCGATCGTGGCGAGCACCCGGAAGCCGAGGTCGGCGAGCCGCTTGACGGGGAAGATCAGCGACCGCTTGTCCTTGTTGGCGACCGAGACGAACACCGAGCCGGAGGTGGGCAGCGACCCGTAGGCGGCGGTCTGGCTCTTGGCGAACGCGGTGCCGAAGTCGTCGTCGATGCCCATGACCTCGCCGGTGGACTTCATCTCCGGGCTGAGCAGCGAGTCGATGCCGGTGCCGTCGGCGCGGCGGAACCGGTTGAACGGCAGCACCGCCTCCTTCACCGCGACGGGAGCGTCGGCCGGGGCGTGCCCGCCGTCGCCGTGGGCGGGCAGAATGCCCTCGGCGCGCAGGTCGGCGATGGTTTCGCCCATCATGACCCGGGCGCAGGCCTTGGCGAGCTGTACTGCGGTGGCCTTCGAGACGAACGGCACGGTGCGGGAGGCGCGCGGGTTGGCCTCGAGCACGTAGAGGATGTCGTCCTTGAGGGCGTATTGCACGTTGAGCAGGCCCTTGACGCCGATGCCGCGCGCGAGGGCCTCGGTGGAGCGGCGCACGTTCTCGAGATCGGAGCGGCCGAGGGTGATCGGCGGCAGCGCACACGACGAGTCGCCGGAGTGGATGCCGGCCTCCTCGATGTGCTCCATGATGCCGCCGATGTAGACGTCGGTGCCGTCGCACAGAGCGTCGACGTCGATCTCGACCGCGTCGTCGAGGAAGCGGTCGACCAGCACCGGGCGGTCCTCGGAGATCTCGGTGGCGCGGGAGATGTAGTTCTCGAGCGCCGTCTCGTCGTAGACGATCTCCATGCCGCGCCCGCCGAGCACGTAGGACGGGCGGACCAGCACCGGGTAGCCGATGCCGGCGGCGATCTCACGGGCGCCCTCGAAGGTGGTGGCGGTGCCGAACTTCGGCGCCGGCAGGCCCGCCTCGGTGAGCACCCGGCCGAACTCGCCACGGTCCTCGGCCAGATCGATGGCCTCCGGGCTGGTGCCGACGATCGGCACCCCGGCAGCCTTCAGCCGCCGCGCGAGCCCGAGCGGGGTCTGGCCGCCGAGCTGGACGATGACGCCGGCGACGGTGCCGGACTGCGACTCGGCCCGGTACACCTCGAGGACGTCCTCGAAGGTGAGCGGCTCGAAGTAGAGGCGGTCGGCGGTGTCGTAGTCGGTCGAGACCGTTTCGGGGTTGCAGTTGACCATGACGGTCTCGTAGCCGGCCTGCGACAGGGTCAGGGCGGCGTGCACGCACGAGTAGTCGAACTCGATGCCCTGGCCGATGCGGTTGGGGCCCGAGCCGAGGATGAGCACCTTCGGCCGCTCGTGCTGCTCGGCGACCTCGGTCTCGGCGTCCGGGTCGAGCTCGTACGTCGAGTAGTGGTACGGGGTCCTGGCCTCGAACTCGGCGGCGCAGGTGTCGACGGTCTTGTACACCGGGTGCACGCCGAGCTGCTCGCGCAGGGCACGCACCGCGTCCTCGTCGCCGAGTTCGGGGCGCAGCGCCGCGAGCTGCCGGTCGGAGAAACCGTGGTGCTTGGCGAAGCGCAGTTCCCGCGCACCGAACGTCCCGGCGGCGCGCACCTTCTCCCCCAGCTCGACGATCTGCTGGATCTGGTCGAGGAACCACGGGTCGATCTTGGTGGCGTCGAACAGCTGCTCGACGGTGGCGCCGAGCTCGAAGGCCTTGGCGATGCCGTAGAAGCGGCCGTCGTGCGGGACCTTCAGCTCCTCGAGCAGGCTGCCGAGATCTTCCGTCTCGACCTCGGGGCCGGTCCAGAACCCGGACCGCTTGGTCTCGAGCGACCGCAGGACCTTGCCGAACGCCTCGGTGAAGTTGCGGCCGATGGACATGGCCTCACCCACCGACTTCATGGTGGTGGTCAGGGTGCCGTCGGCGCCGGGGAACTTCTCGAACGCGAACCGCGGGGCCTTGACGACGACGTAGTCGAGCGTCGGCTCGAAGCAGGCCGGCGTCTCCCTGGTGATGTCGTTGACGATCTCGTCGAGGGTGTAGCCGATGGCGAGCTTGGCGGCCATCTTCGCGATCGGGTAGCCGGTGGCCTTCGACGCCAGCGCGGACGAGCGCGACACGCGCGGGTTCATCTCGATCACCACGAGGCGACCGTCGCGCGGATCCATCGCGAACTGGATGTTGCAACCGCCGGTGTCGACGCCGACCTCGCGCAGGATCGCGATCGACAGGTCGCGCATCTCCTGGTACTCGCGGTCGGTCAGGGTCATCGCCGGCGCGACGGTGACCGAGTCGCCGGTGTGGACGCCGACCGGGTCGACGTTCTCGATCGAGCAGACGATCACGACGTTGTCGCGGCCGTCGCGCATGAGCTCGAGCTCGTACTCCTTCCAGCCGAGGATGGACTCCTCGATGAGCACGTTCGCGGTCGGCGAGGCGGCGAGGCCGCCGCCGGCGATGCGCTCGAGATCGGCCTCGTCGTAGGCCATGCCGGAGCCGAGGCCGCCCATGGTGAACGACGGGCGCACCACGACGGGGTAGCCGAGTTCGGCGACGGTGTCGCGCACCTCGTCCATCGTGTAGCAGACCCGCGAGCGCGCGGACTCGCCCCCGCACTTGGCGACGATGTCCTTGAACTTCTGCCGGTCCTCGCCGCGCTGGATGGCGTCGAAGTCGGCGCCGATGAGCTCGACGTCGTACTTGGCGAGGATGCCCTGCTCGTGCAGGGCGACTGCGGTGTTGAGCGCGGTCTGCCCGCCCAGGGTGGCCAGCACCGCGTCGATCGGGGTGCCCTTGGCCTGCTCGGCGGCGATGACCTTCTCGACGAACTCGGCGGTGATCGGCTCGACGTAGGTGGAGTCGGCGAACTCCGGATCGGTCATGATCGTCGCCGGGTTGGAGTTGACGAGGGAGACCCGCAGGCCCTCCTCGCGCAGCACCCGGCACGCCTGCGTGCCGGAGTAGTCGAACTCGCAGGCCTGGCCGATGACGATCGGGCCGGAGCCGATGACGAGGATGTGGGAGAGATCGGTACGGCGTGGCATTTAGTTCTTCTCTCCCTCGAGTATGCTGGTGAACCGGTCGAACAGGTAGGAGGCGTCGTGCGGGCCGGCCGCCGCCTCGGGGTGGTACTGCACGGAGAAGGCGGACCCGTCGAGCAGGCGCACGCCCTCGACGGCGCCGTCGTTGGCGCAGGTGTGGCTGATCACGGCCCGGCCGTAGGGCGTGTCGAACTCCTGCCCCGCTTCGCCCTCGAGAGCGAAGCCGTGGTTCTGGGCGGTGATGGCGATGCGGCCGGTCTCGTGCTCGATCACGGGGATGTTGATGCCGCGGTGGCCGAACTTCATCTTGTAGGTGCCCAGGCCGAGGGCGCGGCCGAGGATCTGGTTGCCGAAACAGATGCCGAACAGCGGCAGCCCCTGCCCGAGCACCTCCTTGGTCAGGTGCACCGCGCCGTCCGCGGTGGCCGGGTCGCCGGGGCCGTTCGAGAGGAAGACCCCGTCGGCCTTCAGGTCCAGGATGTCGTGCAGCGTCGCGGTGGACGGCAGCACGTGCACGCGCATGCCGCGCTGGGCGAACATCCGCGGGGTGTTGGTCTTGATCCCGAGGTCGATCGCGGCGACGGTGAAGCGGGCCTCGCCGTCGGGCTCGACGACGTAGCCGCTCGTGGTGGTGACCTCGCCGGCCAGGTCGGCGCCGAGCATCGACGGCTGGCTCCGCACCCGATCCAGCAGGGTCTGCTCGTCGGCGAGGGCATCACCGGAGAAGACGCCCGCCCGCATCGAGCCGCGGGTGCGCAGGTGCCGCACCAGGGCGCGGGTGTCGATCCCGGCGATGCCGACGATGTGCTGCCGCTCGAGCTCGTCCTGCAGGGAGCCGGACGCGCGCCAGCTCGAGGTGCGGCGCGACGGGTCGCGCACGACGTAGCCGGCGACCCAGATCTTCGCGCCGGCGGGGTCACCGGTGGGCCCGACGGACTCGTTGTCCTCGGTGTTCCACCCGGTGTTGCCGATCTGCGGGGCCGTGGAGACCACGATCTGCCGGTGGTAGCTCGGGTCGGTGAGGGTCTCCTGGTAGCCGGTCATGCCGGTGCTGAACACGGCCTCGCCGAGGGTCTGCCCCACCGCACCGAAGACGGTGCCGCGGAACGTGCGCCCGTCCTCGAGCACCAGGATCGCGGTGTCCGTGTCGAAGTTGTTGCCGCTCATGCGTTCTCTCCGTTCTGCTCGACCTCACCGGAGCTCGCCGCATCAGCCGAAATCTCGCGTACCGTCGTCGCTGTACCAGCCGTCCAGGCTGTCGTCCTAGCTTTCACTGTCCCGGTAATTCTCGTTCGTCTCCTGCACCCACAGGGGGTAGATGGTCTTGTCGTCGCCGCGGAATCCCGTGTCGATCTCGGTGCCGGAGGGCAGCTGCCAGCGGATCACCAGCACACCGTCCTTGGACATCACCTTCCCCGCGAGGCCCCGTTCGGTGCGGATCGCCCGGATCGAGTCCTGCGGGATCCAGATCGGCGAGGCGCCGTCGCGTTCGAGCAGCACTCCGGCGCGGTAGCGGCTGAGCTCGCCCGCCGCGCGGTGGCCGAGGTCGCCGACGGCGATCCGGTCCTGCCAGCTCGGCGCGAGGGTGCTGCCCACGTACAGGCCTGTGCTCGGGGCCACCAGCCGCTCCCCCAGCTCGGCCGGCACCGGCGGGAGGGCACCGACGGCATCGGCCTGGCGTCGGCCGCGGCCGCGCCAGCCCTTCCACATCAGCAGGGCCAGCACCACCCACAGGGCGACGAAGCCGAGCGTGAGCAACACGCGGTCCATCACCGCACCCCGCTTCCGGTGGCCGGCCGGACCGTGCCGTCGAGCGCGGTGATCCGACCGCGCAGCACGGTCGCGACGACCTTGCCGGGCAGGGTCATCGCCTCGTACGGCGTGTTGTGCGCGACCGAGGCCAGCTCCGGTCCGCGCACCGTCCACTCGGCGTCGGGGTCGACGAGCACCACGTTGGCCGGCTCCCCCACCTCGAGGGGCCGCCCCTGGTCGTCGAGGCCGACGATCTCGGCGGGCCGTTCGCTCATCACCTTCGCGACGCCGCGCCAGTCCAGCAGCCCGGGGCGGACCATCGTCTCGACGACGATCGACAGGGCCGTCTCGAGGCCGAGCATGCCGGGACGGGCCTGGGAGAACTCGCAGCACTTGTCCTGCTCGGCATGCGGGGCATGGTCGGTGGCGACGCAGTCGAGCACGCCCTCGGCCAGGCCGCGGCGCAGCGCCTCGACGTCGGAGCGCTCACGCAGCGGCGGGTTGACGCGGTTGACGCCGTCGTACGTCTCGAGCCGCGAATCGTCCAGCAGGAGGTGGTGCGGGGTGACCTCGGCGGTGATCGGGATCCCTTGCGCCTTGGCCCATTTCACCAGCTCGACGGTGCCGGCGGTGGAGGCGTGACAGATGTGCACGCGGGCTCCGGCGTCCCGGGCGAGCAGGGCGTCGCGCGCGACGATGGACTCCTCGGCCGCGCGCGGCCAGCCGGCCAGGCCGAGGCGCGCCGCGGTGGGGCCCTCGTGGGCGACGGCTCCGGCGGTCAGCCGCGGTTCCTCGGCGTGCTGGGCGATGAGCACCCCGAGCGAACTCGAGTACTCGAGCGCCCGGCGCATGATGAGCGGGTCGTACACGCAGTGCCCGTCGTCGGAGAACATCCGGACGCGGCCGACGCCGGCGGCCATGGTGCCCATCTCCGCGAGTTGCTTGCCCGCGAGGCCGACGGTGACGGCGCCGACGGGGTGCACATCGACGAGGCCGACCTCCTGCCCGCGCCGCCACACGTGGTCGGTGACGACGACGGAGTCCGCGACGGGGTCGGTGTTGGCCATCGCGAACACCGCGGTGTAGCCGCCGAGCGCCGCCGCGGCGGATCCGGTGTCGATGGTCTCGGTGTCCTCGCGGCCGGGCTCGCGCAGGTGCGTGTGCAGGTCGACGAAGCCGGGCAGCAGGACCCGTCCGGCGCCGTCGATCACCTCGGCGTCGGAGCCGGCATCGAGGTCGGTCCCGATCCCGAGGATCTGCTCGTCGCCGAGCAGCACGTCGGTCGGCGCGCCCTCCCCGTAGACGAGCACATTGCGGATGAGCACCTGCGGCGACACCGAATCTTCTCCTGTCCCAGTGTTCTTCGTATCCTGCGCGGCTGCGCGATCCGCGTGCGAGCCGGTCATGCGATCGCGCTCTCCGTGCCGACGAGCAGACGGAACAGCACGGCCATGCGCACGTGCACGCCGTTGCTCACCTGCTGCAGCACCGCGGTCTGCGGGGCGTCGGCGACCGCGGAGGCGATCTCCATGCCGCGCAGCATCGGACCGGGGTGCAGCACCACGGCGTGCTCGCCGAGCATCGCCAGCCGCTTCTCCGACAACCCGTATCCGATCGAGTACTCGCGCGCCGACGGGAAGAACCCGCCGTTCATGCGTTCGGCCTGCACCCGCAGCATGAGCACCGCGTCGAGGCCGGGCAGTTCGGCGTCGAGCGAGTGCGACACGGTCACCGGCCAGGTCTCCACGCCCACCGGCAGCAGCGTGCGGGGCGCGACCAGCACCACCTCGGCGCCGAGCGTGGACAGCAGCAGCGCGTTGGAGCGGGCGACACGGCTGTGCAGGATGTCGCCGACGATCCCGATGCGCCGGCCGGCGATCGACCCGAGCCGCTGCCGGAGGGTCAGCGCGTCGAGCAGGGCCTGCGTGGGGTGTTCGTGGGTGCCGTCGCCGGCGTTGATCACCGCCGGCCCGCCGCCGTTGCCGTCGCCGGTCCAGTCGGCGATGCGGTGCGCGGCGCCCGAGGCGGGGTGCCGCACGATCAACGCGTCCGCGCCGGCGGCGTGCAGGGTCAGCGCGGTGTCGCGCAGCGATTCGCCCTTGGCGACCGACGAGCTCGAGGCGCTGACGTTGATCACGTCCGCGCTCATCCACTTGCCGGCGACCTCGAACGAGACCCGGGTGCGAGTGGAGTTCTCGAAGAACACCGTCATCACGGTGCGGCCCCGCAGGGTCGGCAGCTTGCGCACCTCACGGCCGAGCAGCGCCTGTTCGAACCGTTCGGCCTCGTCGAGAAGCTCGGTCGCGGACGCCTCGGTCAGGTCCGCGATGGAGAGCAGGTGCTTCACGAAATCTTGCCTCCGGAGATCACCACGGCGTCGCGGTCGTCCTGCTCGGTGAGCAGGACCCGCACGTCCTCGGCGCGGGCGGTGGGGACATTCTTGCCGACGTAGTCGGCGCGCAGCGGCAGTTCGCGGTGGCCGCGGTCGACCAGGACGGCGAGCTGCACGGCGCGGGGCCGGCCGAGGTCGCGCAGGGCGTCGAGCGCGGCGCGCACCGAGCGGCCGGAGAACAGGACGTCGTCGACGAGGACGACGAGGGCGTCCTCGACGCCGCCTTCGGGCACCGACGTGCGCTCGAGCGGCCGGTGCGGCTTGGTGCGCAGGTCGTCGCGGTAGAGGGTGATGTCGAGGGAGCCGACGGGCACGGTCACCCCGGAGAACTCGGCGATGCGTTCGGCGAGCCGGTGCGCGAGGGTGGTGCCGCGGGTGGGGATACCGACGAGGACGACGCGGGGTGCCTCGCCCTCGGGGGCGTCGAGCGCGGTCTTCTCGATGATCTGGTGCGCGATGCGGGCGACGGTGCGGCCGACGTCGGCTGCGGAGAGCAATTCGCGGGCCGGACCGGGCGTGGATACCGGCGACCCGTCTTCGGACATGGCCATACTGCGACCTCCTTCTCCGCCTCGCTGGACGGATCGTTAAAGGATGCCTGACGGTGCATCAGCCTAGCAGCGGCCGGTGACCCCCAGACACGGGTGCGGGGTGAGGCGTGCCACAGGCCGCCGTCGCGGGTAGCGACGAGCGGGCCCGGCCGGCGACTTCCGCCCCCGGCCGGGCCCGCTCACGTTGCGATGTCAGGGCCGCTCGGACTCCCGCTGCTCGGCCGGCTCGGCGGCGCGCGACGAGGTGGCCGCCGCGGCGGCACGGACCTGGTCGGCGAGCGCCACGATCTGGCCGAGGATGCCGTTGACGAAGGCGGGCGAGTCGTCGGTGGACAGCTGCTTGGCCAGTTCGACGGCCTCGTCGACGGCCACCACCGGCGGCACGTCGGAGGCGTGGAACAGCTCCCACACCGAGATGCGCAGGATCGCCCGGTCCACGGCGGGCAGCCGCTCGAGCGTCCAGTCGTGCAGGTGCTCGGCGATCACCTGGTCGAGCTCGTCGAGATGCTCCGCCACGCCGCGCACGACGGTCTGCGTGTACGGCGGCACCTGGGCGACCTGGTCGTCGGTGACGGCGAGCGCGATGCGGTCGGCCGCGAGACCGACCGGGTCGATGTCGCGGGCTTCGGCCTCGAACAGCAGGTCGACGGCACGCTTACGCGCCTTGTGCCGGGCTCCGAGTTTCTTCTGCGTACCGGACACTCAGGAATTCACTCGCCCGAGGTAGCTGCCGTCACGCGAATCGACCTTGAGCTTGTCGCCGGTGTTGATGAACAGCGGGACCTGGATCTCGGCGCCGGTCTCGAGGGTCGCCGGCTTGGTGCCCCCGGTGGAGCGGTCGCCCTGCAGGCCGGGATCGGTGTGGGTGACCTCGAGTTCGACGGTGACCGGCAGTTCGACGAACAGCGGGGTGCCCTCGTGGGTGGCCACCTGCACCTGCATGTTCTCGAGCAGAAACTTCGCGCCGTCGCCCAGGGTCTCCTCGTTGATGGAGATCTGGTCGTAGGTCTCGCCGTCCATGAACACGTAGTCGGTGCCGTCGTGGTACAGGTACGTCATGTCGCGGCGGTCGACGGTGGCGGTCTCGACCTTCACCCCGGCGTTCCAGGTCTTGTCGACGGTCTTGCCGGAGAGCACGTTCTTGATCTTCGTACGGACGAACGCCGGCCCCTTGCCGGGCTTGACGTGCTGGAACTCGATGATCTGCCACAGCTGACCATCGATCTTCAGCACGAGCCCGTTCTTGAAATCGCTGGTATCGGCCACTTGGTTTCGCGTCTCCTAGAGTCGAGGTACCGCCCTCATACGACGGTCAATGTCTTGTCGGTGAGTGTGAGCAGCTCCGGTCCCTGCTCACGCACCACGAGCGTGTCCTCGATCCGCACGCCTCCGCGCCCGGAGAAGTACACGCCCGGTTCGACGGTCACCGCCGCACCGCAGGCAAGTGTACCGGTCGCCGCCTGGCCGATTCCGGGTGCTTCGTGGATCTCCAGACCGACCCCGTGGCCGAGTCCGTGCAGGAACAGATCACCGTGCCCGGCGTCGGCGATGACGCCGCGGGCCGCGGCGTCCACGGCGGCCAGGTCGACGCCCGGCACGAGCGCCGCCCGCCCGGCCGCCTGGGCGCGCGCGACGAGGTCGTACACCTCCCGCTGCCAGTCGGCGGCCCGCGCGAGGACGTAGGTGCGGGTCATGTCGGAGTGGTATCCCCCGACCTGCGCGCCGAAGTCGAGCTTGACGAAGTCCCCGGCGGCGAGCACCGCGTCGGTGGGCCGGTGGTGCGGCACAGCCGAGTTCGCCCCGGTCGCGACGATCGTCTCGAAGGAGATGCCGTCGGCGCCGTGGTCGAGCATGCGGGCCTCGAGATCGCGGCCGACCTGCCGTTCGGTGCGGCCCGGGCGCAGCCCGCCGGCGGCGACGAGGTCGGCCAGCGCCCGGTCCGCGGCGGCGCACGCCGCCTTCAGCAGCCCGACCTCGTGTTCGTCCTTGACCATGCGCAACTGCTCGACCAGCCGGGGCGCGGGCGTGAGGGTGAGCGGGCTGCCCAGCCCCGCCCAGCGCACGTGCTGTTCGACGGTGACGATGTGGCTCTCGAAGCCCCACCGGGCCGGCGTGGCCGCGGAACCGACCAGGTGATCGGCGCTGGCGCGGGCGATCCGGGCCCGCAGGTCGGGCACCTGCGCGGCGATCTGGGTGAGGTAGCGGCCGTCGGTGCACACGACGGTGCGGGACTCGTCGGCGTCGTCGTCGGCGGTGACGAGCAGCGCGGCGTTCGAACCGGTGAAGCCGGTGAGGTAGCGGATGTTGAGCAGGTCCGTCACCAGGAGCGCATCGAGGTCCCGGTCGGCGAGCAGCCGGCGCAGCGCGGCGCGGCGGGAGGCGTGATCGGCGGGCATGGGCTCAACGTACTCCCGCGGCGGCGGCCGGAACGGCCGCCGCCCGGGCGGTGACGACGAAGGGCAGGACGACGAAGGGCAGGACGACGAGGAGCGGAGACCATGTGGGGCGGAACACACTTCCGCCGATCCAGACGTTACTCTGAGGTACATGAAACCCTGGTTGCTTCGCGGGCTCGGCCTGACCCTCGTGCACGTGCTCGTGCGGGTCCTGCTGGGGGCCGCCCTGGTGCAATGGCCGCTGCAAGGCTCGGTGCTGCGGATGGTCGCGCTGGCCGTCGTCGTGCTCGCCGCGATCGTGTGGGCCGGGCTCGACGGGATCCGCGACCAGCGGGCGCACCCGCAGTCGGAGGACGGTGCGGACCTGACGATGCTGTGGCTGAAGGCGGCGGCGGTCACCGGCCTCGTCGCCGGCCTGCTCACCTGGCTGATCGACACGCTCAGCCCGATCCAGGTCGGGGTCAAGTCGCTGTTCTTCGAACTGACCTCGGGTGCGGCGTTCACCGTGCTGCTGGTGTACGTCCCCGCGACGGCCGCGGTGATGCTCGGGCGGTTCCTGGTGCGCCGGGAGCAGCGCAAATCCGCGCCGGCGGCGAAGCCCGACGCCGGGCCGGCGCCGGTCGGGGCGGCCGCGGCGCCGGATCAGGGGTGGCGCGACGACGACGCCCCGACCGAGGTGTTCGAGCGGATCGATCCGGACCGCCGCCCCTAGCGTCTCCCGATCGGACCGGGCCGGTTGCGGAATCGGGTCCGTGGCCGGAGGCCGGCAGGTACCGTTCCGCCCATGGCCGGACGCGGGGCGCGCGGTACCCACGGACGCCGGCGGACGGCGCTGGTCGTCGCCGGCGCGGGCGCGCGCGGTGCCTATCAGGCCGGGGCGATCACCTCCCTGCTTCCCCGGATGACGCGGCACGGCGCAGCGCCCGCGATCCTCGTCGGGACCAGCGCGGGCGCGATCAACGTGCTCGGGCTCGCCGCGTTTGCCGACGAGGGACTGCCCACGGCCGCGGAACGGGTCGTGGACCTGTGGACCGGGGTGGTCTCGTCCGACGTGTACTCGTCGGTGCACAGCCTTCTCGGCACCGGCGCGGCCTTCCTGGGCCAGGCGATCGGCTTTCCCCGCACGCGTCTCGTCAGCCTGCTCGATACGACCCCGATCCGGGGAACCCTGCAGCGCCTCGTCCCGTGGACCCGGCTGCACGAGAACATCCGGGCCGGGTTGGTGGACGCGGTCGCCGTCGCGACGACGTCCGTGGCCACCGGCGGGACGGTGGTGTTCGTGGAGAAGAACGATTCGGTGCGCCTGCCCGAGTACGACATCCGCCGCAACATCAGCTACGTCGAGACGACGCTGACCGTCGACCACCTGCTGGCCTCCTCGGCGGTCCCGATCCTGTTCCGGCCCATCCACGTCACCGACCGATGCGCCCCGCAGCGCTCCGGCTGGTACATCGACGGCGGACTGCTGCTCAACACCCCGATCAAACCCGCGCTGCTGCTGGGCGCGAACGACGTCGGCGTCGTGGCGACGCAGCCGCGGGTGTGGCCCCCGCCGGTCGCGGCGCGCACCGGGAGGCACCGGCCGGCGCCTCCCGACGTGGCCGGCGTCGCGGCCCTGGCACTGCGCGCGATGCTCGGCTACCGGATGATCGAGGATCTGCACACGCTCGAATTCCGCAACGCACGGATCGCGCAGACCCGCGCGGTGTCCCCGACCGACCGTCCCATCGGGATCGACTTCGCCGGCCCACCACCGGGCCAGGCCGGCCGGATCGCCGAGATCGCGGAGGACGTGGTGCGTCGCCGACCCGCCGTGCGCCGGTTCCTGCGCAACCCCGCGCCGTCCGTCGTCGCGCGGCTGGTCGGCGGCGATGACGAGGATCGCGGAGACCTGCTCAGCTTCCTGCTGTTCGACCCGGAGTTCACCTCCGCGATCGCCGACCTGGGCCGGGAACACGGCGCCGAACCGAGCTCCGCGCCGGCCGTGGAGGGCATCCGGGCGTGATCCGCGCCCGGGCCGGAATCGGACGGGACGGGCGGAACGGACCGATTATGCGAGGAGTCGTGTCACACGACGTGCCGGTGGTGTAATTGTGAAGCATCGGGATCGAGAATCGGGAGCAGGCGAGGGAAAGCCGCTCGCCCGATCGGACGCACCGAGGGGGATTGCGATGGCCGACTTCGATCGATGGCCGACCGACCTGCTCGCCGAGTTCGTGGCCGACCTCGAACTGGGCCGCACCCCTGCCCTCCCGGTCGGCGTCGAGACCGCCGCGCGCGAGGAACTGGCCCACCGGAGCCTCGACGGCGGATGAGACCGATCCTCGGCAGAGTCCCCACGCGCAGCGACCGCCCCAGCACCGCCCCGTCCGCGACCCGGATGCCGGGCAGGCGGAGCCGCCCGGTCGGATCCCCCTGCCGCGATGCGATCACCGAAAATCAATCCGACTGGCGCCCAATACATTTAGAGTAGGGAACCATGGGAGAGCGCGCTCCGGTATGCCCCGACGGGAAGACGGCCCCGAACGGCTCGGACGAGGGTGGGCCTTGGTGCTCCCGGACCGGTGGTGAACCGCAGCTGGGACGACTGCTCGGGGCGATCCTGCCGCTGACGCACCCCGCCGGCCTGTGGTCCACGACGTGGGGCCTCGCGAAGGGCTCGTGCAGCGCCGCCGCCGCGGTGGTGCGCGGACGAGTGCTCGGTCGCCGCCACCCGGGCACCCCCGAGGCGGCCGACCCCGTCCTGCCCGCGAGCTGGTGGCCCGACGACCTCGACATCGAGGCGGCGGCCAGGAAGTGCCCGGGGGTGGATCTGTACGCGGTGACCGTCGACTTCGTCGACCGCCACCACGGGTTCGCGCTGTCGATGCTGGGCGGCATCCCGTCCTGGACCGCCGCCTGGTATTCCCGCGTGGGCGTCGCTTACCTGCACGCCCACCGGCTCTCCCATCCCGTCCGGGAGAACCGGGGCCGCCGCGGAACGCCCGTGCCGGCGCGTGCAGGCCGTCCCGGCCTGCAGGTCGTGCGCGGCGCCGAGTAGTCGCAGCGTTACATCGCCTGAAACCGCTATCATCGCCGTATGACGATTAATCGCCACGGTGGTGCGGTCCCGACGTCGACCCGGCCGGTGCCGGACCTCGACGCCGCGGTGGCGCTGTTCCACAGCCTCTCGGACGGCACCCGATTGGCGATCGTGCGACGGCTCGCCGAGGGTGAGGCGCGGGTGGCGGACCTCGTCGGTGAGCTGCGGTTGGCGCAGTCGACGGTCTCTGCGCACATGGCGTGCCTCCGGGACTGCAACCTCGTCGAGGGCCGCCCCCAGGGCCGGCAGGTGTTCTACTCGCTGACCCGACCCGAGTTGATGGACCTGCTCGCCTCGGCCGAGACGTTGCTGGCCGCGACCGGGAACGCGGTCGCGTTGTGCCCGAACTACGGCACCGGCACCGGGAGCGCGTCGTGAGCGACGCCTGCGGTTGCGGCCACGCCGAACCCCGCCTCCCCGGCGAGGACGAGCACGCGCCCGAGAAGTTGTGGCAGATCACGGAGATCCGGGCGGCCGCCGCCGCGGGCGTCCTGCTGGTGGCGGCCCTGATCGTCCGTGTCGGCGGCGGACCCGACGCTCTCGGTGTGGGACTCGAGGCGGTGGCCTTGATCGTCGCCGGCTACACCTTCGTCCCCGCCACGCTCGAACGCCTGGCCAAGGGCGGGATCGGCGTCGGGACCCTGATGACGATCGCGGCCCTCGGCGCGGTGCTGCTCGGTGAGGTCGGCGAGGCCGCGATGCTCGCGTTCCTGTTCGCGATCAGCGAGGGACTCGAGGAGTACGCCGTCACCCGCACCCGCCGCGGCCTGCGCGCACTGCTGTCCCTGGTCCCGGACACCGCCACGGTGCTGCGCGACGGGCGCGAGCAGACCGTTCCGCCTGCCGACCTCGCGCTCGGCGAGGTCATGATCGTCAAACCCGGGGAGCGGATCGCCACCGACGGCACCATCCGCACCGGCCGCACCGCCCTGGACACCTCCGCCGTCACCGGGGAATCGATGCCCGTCGAGGCCGGTCCGGGCGACGAGGTGTTCGCCGGGTCGATCAACGGCACCGGTGTCCTCGAGGTCGAGGTCACCGCCGGCGCGCAGGACAACTCGCTGGCCAGGATCGTGCGGATCGTCGAGGCCGAGCAGTCCCGCAAGGGCGACGCGCAACGCCTGGCCGACAGGATCGCCACCCCACTCGTCCCGGCCGTGATGGTCGCGGCCGCAGCCATCGCCGTCGTCGGCAGCCTGGCCGGGGATCCGCGCGTGTGGATCGAACGCGCCCTGGTGGTGCTGGTCGCCGCGTCGCCGTGCGCGCTGGCGATCGCGATCCCGGTCACGGTCGTCGCCGCGGTCGGCGCCGCATCCAGGTTCGGCGTCCTGGTCAAGGGCGGCGCCGCCCTCGAGGCTCTCGGCCGTATCCGCGGCATCGCGTTGGACAAGACCGGCACCCTCACCCGGAACCGGCCCGCCGTGCTCGACGTCGCCACCGCGGAGGGAACGACCCCCCACGACGTTCTCGCCGTGGCCGCCGCTCTGGAGGCCCGCAGCGAACACCCCCTCGCCCCGGCGATTCTCGCCGCCGTCGACGACTACGTGCCGGCCGAACAGGTGGACGCGGTCCCCGGTGCCGGCCTGACCGGCCGCATCGCCGGCGCTCCCGTCCGGCTGGGCCGGCCCGGCTGGATCGACGCCGGTCCGCTGGCCGCGGACATCGAGCGGATGCAGCATGCCGGGGCCACCGCGGTCCTCGTCGAACGCGAAGGTGCCGCGATCGGGGCGGTCGCCGTCCGCGACGAGCTCCGCGCGGAAGCGCGCGAGGTGGTCGCCGGGCTGCGCCGTGACGGCTACACCGTCGCGATGCTCACCGGCGACCACGACCGCACCGCCCGAGCCCTGGCCGCCGACGCCGGTATCGACGAGGTGCACGCCGACCTGCGCCCCGAGGACAAGGCCCGTCTCGTCGAGACCCTGCGCGCCACACGGCCGACCGCGATGGTCGGCGACGGGGTCAACGACGCCCCTGCGCTCGCGGCCGCCGACCTCGGCATCGCGATGGGCGCGATGGGCTCCGACGTCGCCATCGACACCGCCGACGTCGCCCTGATGGGCGAGGACCTGCGGCACCTGCCCCGAGCGCTCCGCCACGCTCGACGGTCGCGGACGATCATGCTGCAGAACGTCGGACTGTCCCTGGCGATCATCACCGTTCTGATGCCACTCGCCCTGTTCGGAGTCCTCGGCCTGGCCGCGGTCGTCCTTGTCCACGAGGTCGCCGAGATCGTCGTGATCGCCAACGGAGTCCGGGCCGGGCGCGCGCGGAGCCCGACTGCGACGGCACGACCAGCGCCGACGGCGGCCGAGCCGATCGCCGGAACCCGGTCATGACCCGAGACGCCGGCTCCCCCCTCGGCCGGCGTCCACGAGGGGGGCGTTCACGGCAGCGCGGACGGACGCAGGACCCGGCCCCGGACGTCGGCCCGCACCCGTTGCACGAACTGCTCGCGCCCGAGGCACGCCCGCTGCCCCGACTGCGGCACCAGTGCGCTGACGGTCTCGTCCGCGAGTTCCTCGTCGCCGACGATCGCGATGTACGGGTCGCGGTGCAGGCGCGCGGCCCGGATACGGCTGCCCAACGAACCCCCGGCGAGCACGTCGACGCGAATCCCCTCGGCCACCAACCTGTCCCGCAGCCTGCCGGCCCCGTCGCCGTGGCCGTCCCCGACGGGCAGGACCGCCACCTGGCGGGGCGACAGCCAGGGCGGCATGCGCCCTTCGAAGCGTTCGACGAGCATCGCGATCAGCCGCTCCATCGACCCGAGCACACCCCGGTGGATCATCGCGGGCCGATGCCTGCGCCCGTCCTCGCCGGTGTATTCGAGGCCGAAGCGCTCGGGCTGAGTGAAGTCGAGCTGGACGGTGGACACGGTCTCCTCGCGCCCGTGCGCGCCGGCGACCTGGATGTCGATCTTCGGACCGTAGAACGCGGCCTCCCCTTCGGCTTCGAAGAAGTCCAGCCCGCGCCGTTCGAGCGCTCCGCGCAGTTGATCCTGGGCGTGCGCCCACTGCTCGCCGGTGCCGAGATACCGCCCGCCGGCGTCACCCAGGGACAGGCGGTAACGCCGGTCGTCGAGCCCGAGGACCCCGTAGCAGCGCTCGATCGCACTCAGCGCGAGTTCCACCTCCGCGCCGACCTGTTCGGGCGCGCAGAACACGTGCGCGTCGTCGAGACTGATCTGCCGGACCCGGCTCAGGCCGGCGAGCACGCCGGACAGTTCGCTGCGGAACATCGATCCCAGCTCCGACAGGCGGATCGGCAGGTCGCGGTAGCTGCGGCCCCGCGAGGCGAAGATCTGGGCGTGGTGGGGGCAATTGGCGGGCCGGAGAACGAAACTCTCGCCTCCGACCCGCATCTCGGGGAACATGTCGTCGGCGAATTTGGACCAGTGGCCGGACCGGACGAACAATTCCTTCTTGGCGAGCACCGGGGTGTAGACGCGGCGACAGCCGGTTCCGGCCGCCACCTCGGCGGCGAAGGCCTCGAGTTCGGCACGGATCACCGCACCGTCCGGCAGCCACAGCGGAAGGCCCGCACCCACTATCGGTGCGGTGGCGAACATTTCGAGTTCGCGACCGAGCACTCGGTGATCTGCACCGTTCATGATCCGTTCCTCGACTCTCGTGTCGGCGAGAGGAAGCGACGTGCCCGAACACGACGAAAGCCCCGGGACGTCGACTCCCGGGGCTCGCGTGGTGGGTCAGCAGTGAGCGACGCGGCGCCGGAAGGCATCCGGCGTCGTCGTGACCTGCTGAGCGTTCATCATGACGGGAATCGTACGGCCGGTACCACCCGGAAATCAACGAAGAGCCGAGGGCGAATCCGAACACGTTGCGGCGAAAAGTCTTTCATTTCCGTGGCCGCGGTCGGCCGTCCGGTGGGGCCGCGACTTTTGATTCGGAAAATTCTTTGATTCCGTCCAGTTCGAATTACCTCGGGGCCGAGTAAGCCGAGGGATCCCGGAAAAATGGAACGGGCCGGCGCACCCTTCAGTGCGCCGGCCCGTCGAGGGGGCTCAGCGGATCACAGGAGCACGGTGCCCGGGTCGGCGGTCCCCTCCCGCGCGACGGCCGAGTACGCCGCCGCGAGCAGCGACGGATCCGGTCCCTCGAGCCTGCCGGGCTTGGCGAGGCCGTCGAGGACGACGAACCGGAGCATGCCCGCGCGGTTCTTCTTGTCGGACTGCATGCCCTCGAGCAGCTGCGGGAAGGCGTCGGCGTCGTAGGTCGTGGGCAGCCCGACGAGCTCGAGGATGCTGCGGTGCCGGTCGGCGGTGGCGTCGTCCAGGCGCCCCGCGAGGCGGCCCAGCTCGGCGGCAAAGACCAGGCCGACGGCGACAGCGGCGCCGTGACGCCACCGGTAGCGTTCGCGCCGTTCGATGGCGTGCCCGAGGGTGTGCCCGTAGTTGAGGATCTCGCGCAGGCTCGACTCCTTGAGGTCCGCGGCGACGACCTTCGCCTTGACCTCGATCGAGCGTCGGATCAGTTCGGGCAGCACCGTTCCCGCCGGGTCGAGCGCGGCCTCCGGGTCGGCCTCGATCAGCTCGAGGATCTTCGGGTCGGCGATGAAGCCGGTCTTGACGACCTCGGCGAGGCCGGCGACGATCTCGTTGCGCGGCACCGTCTCGAGGGTCGCGAGATCGACGAGCACCGCGGACGGCTCGTGGAAGGCGCCGACGAGGTTCTTGCCTGCGTCGGTGTTGATGCCGGTCTTGCCGCCGACCGCGGCATCGACCATCGCGAGCAGCGTGGTGGGCACGTGCACGATCCGCACCCCGCGCATCCACGTCGCGGCGACGAACCCGGCCAGGTCGGTGGCCGCTCCCCCGCCGAGGCTGACGATCGCGTCGCTGCGGGTCAACCCGATGCGCCCGAGCACCTCCCAGCAGAATCCCGCGACGGCGAGGTCCTTGCCGTCTTCGGCGTCGGGGATCTCGACCCGGTGGGCGTCGATCCCCTTCTCCGCCAACGCGGTGCGCACCGCCTCGGCGGTCTCCGCGAGCGGCGGCTGGTGCAGGATCGCGACGGTGCGGGTGCCGGTGAGTTCGCCGACGAGCTCACCGAGCAGGCCTCGGCCGATGATCACCGGGTAGGGCTGGGCCGTCTGGACGTCGACGCGTACCGGTTCGGTCACGGTTGATTGCTCCGATTCTCTGTACTGGTCCCGCTGGCAGCGGACGGGTGGGCACCGGTGGCGGCCAGATCCGTCTGCGCCTCCAGTTTGGCAAGGACCTGCTGCACCACGCGGCCGGGGCTGCGCCCGTCGGTGCGAACCCGGATGGTGGCCGCCTGCCGGTACAGCGGGCGGCGCCGACGCATCAGCTCCCGGTACTTCGCCGCGGGATCCGCCCCGGCGAGCAACGGCCGCGTGGTGTTGGTCCCGGTGCGGCGCAGGCCCTCGGCGACGCTGATCTCGAGGTAGATCACCGTCCTCCCCTCGAGCAGGGCGCGGGTGCGCTCGGACAGGATCGCGCCGCCGCCGAGCGAGACGATCCCGTCGTGACGGGCGAGCGCGTCGGCCACCACCTCTTCCTCGATCCGCCGGAACGCCGGTTCGCCGTCGGTGCCGAAGATGTCCGGGATCGTGCGCCCGGTGGTGCGCTCGATCTCGGCGTCGGTATCGAGCAACGGCAGGTCGAGGGCTTGGGCGAGCCGGCGGCCGATGGTCGACTTGCCGGCCCCGGGCGGCCCGATCAGAA
Source organism: Rhodococcus sp. M8 (assembly GCF_015654185.1). Lineage (NCBI taxonomy): Bacteria > Bacillati > Actinomycetota > Actinomycetes > Mycobacteriales > Nocardiaceae > Rhodococcus > Rhodococcus sp. M8. The sequence goes on along the minus strand of NZ_CP064065.1, from coordinate 581,937 downwards.
CTGCTCGTGGCGTCATGTCGTCACCGTGGCACCCGGGCCGCGACGGCCTCGAGGTAGTTGCGGACGTTGGTGCGGGTCTCGTCGATCGAGTCGCCCCCGAACTTCTCGAGCGCGGCCTGCGCCACGACGAGCGCCACCATCGCCTCGGCCACGACGCCGGCCGCGGGCACGGCGCACACGTCGGAGCGCTGGTGGATCGCGACGGCCTCCTCGCCGGACGACATGTCGACGGTGGCGAGGGCGCGCGGCACCGTGGAGATGGGCTTCATCGCGGCCCGCACCCGCAGCGCCTCGCCGTTGGTCATGCCGCCCTCGAGGCCGCCGGCCCGGTTGGTCGAGCGGAGCACGCCGTCGGGGCCGGGCCGCATCTCGTCGTGGGCGACGCTGCCGCGGCGGCGGGCGGTCTCGAAGCCGTCGCCGACCTCGACGCCCTTGATGGCCTGGATGCCCATGAGGGCCGCGGCGAGCCGGGCGTCGAGCCGGTCGGCACCGCTGATGAACGAGCCGAGACCGACGGGCAAGCCGTGCACCACGACCTCGACGACACCGCCGAGGGTGTCACCGTCGCGCTTGGCGGCCTCGATCTCGGCGATCATCGACTCCTCGGCCGACTTGTCGAAGGCCCGCACCGGGCTGGCGTCGATGGCGGCGAGGTCGGCGCCGGTCGGCTCCACCCCCACGTAGGGTTCGGACGCGCCGATGGAGATCACATGCGAGACGACCTCGGCGCCGAACACCTGGCGCAGGAAGTTGCGGGCCACGGTGCCGGCGGCGACGCGGGCCGCAGTCTCCCGGGCGCTGGCGCGCTCGAGAACGGGCCGGGCGTCGTCGAAGCCGTACTTGAGCATGCCGGAGTAGTCGGCGTGGCCGGGTCGCGGACGGGTCAGCGGCGCGTTGCGGGCCTGCCCGGCGAGCAGTTCGGCGTCCACCGGGTCGGCGGACATGATGGTCTCCCACTTGGGCCACTCGGTGTTGCCGATCTCGATGGCCACCGGGCCGCCGAGGGTGTGGCCGTGCCGGACGCCGCCGAGGATGGTGACCTTGTCGGCCTCGAATTTCATGCGCGCGCCGCGGCCGTAGCCGAGGCGGCGCCGCGCCAGCTGCTCCGAGATGTCGCTCGACGTCACCTCGACGCCGGCGACCATCCCCTCGAGCATCGCGACGAGGGCGGGACCATGGGACTCTCCAGCAGTTATCCAGCGCAGCACAATCCCATCCTTCCACGTGCACCGCCACCGGCAGGACGCCGCCCCGGTCAACCCGCCGCCAGGACCGCGGCGACGGCCGCCGCGCACATCGACGGCCCGTGCGGCAGCACCACACCGCGCGGGCGGCGATGTGCCCGTACCCAACCCGCGCCGACGACGACGGCGCCCGCCGCGGCGGTGAGCAGCGGTGGCAGCAGGGCCGCCGTCGTCCACGCGGCCGCGCCGTTCGCGCCCGCGGCCGCCCCCAGCCCGGCGGCGAGCTTCACATCGCCCGCGCCGAGACTCCGCGGGGCGGCCAGGTGAGCGAGCAGGTACGGCCCGGCCAGCAGGACCGCCCCGGCGAGCGCAGGGGCCGCGTGTCCCGCTCCTGCGGCGACCGCGAGGACGACGGCGGCGCCCGGCACCGTCAGGACGTTCGGCAGCCGCCGCGCCGACAGGTCGGCCGCGCTCAGGCACACACACCACCAGATCAGCGCCGCGACGGCGGCCGCACCCGGTGCCGTGGCGGTGGCGAGCACGGCCACGGCGCCGCCGGCCGCGGCGGCGGCCTCACACACCCCGCGCGGTGGGTGGCGCCCGGCGAGGCGGGCGACGAGGCGGTGCGCGCCGGCACCGGCCGCGGCGCCGAGCATGGCGAACAGCAATACGGTCATGGCGGCAGCGTGCCGCGCGCGCGGCGCCGGCACGGCGATCTCGCCGCCCGCAGGCAGAATCTGTGGATAACCGGTCCGGGTGTGGACAACCGGTTGCCGGGACGGATCGAGCCGGACCTGCGAACATGACCGAATCGTCCCGTCCGCACCCCGGAGGTTCGCATGGAGCTGTCCCGCGTGCTCGAGACCGTCGGCGGCGCCGTCGACGTGGTCGGGGTGGCGGTGATCGTCGTCGGTGCGGCGGTGGCGAGCTGGGTCGCCGTGCAGTCCTGGCGCCGCTCCGCCGCCGCATTGATCTACGAACGCTATCGGCGCGATCTCGGGCGGTCGATCCTGCTCGGTCTCGAATTCCTGGTGGCCGCGGACATCATCAAGACGGTCGCCGTCACCCCCACCTTCACCTCGGTAGGGGTACTGGCGGTCATCGTCCTCATCCGGACCTTCTTGAGCTGGTCCCTGCAGCTCGAGATCTCCGGCCGGTGGCCGTGGCAGAACGGCAGGACCGGGCCGCCGGCGGAGGAGTCGCCGGTCAGCTGAGCTCGGCGCGACGGCGCTGCAGGAAGCCGCGCTCGGCGGCGTTGGCGGTCCGCGCGAGCGCCGCGTCGTACGCCGCGGCGGCCTCCGGGATGCGGCCGAGCCGGCGGAGCAGGTCGGCGCGCACCGCGTGGAACAGGTGGTAGCGGTCCAGGTCGAGGGCGTCGACGAGGGCGAGACCCGCGGCGGGGCCGTCGACCTCGGCCACCGCGACTGCCCGGTGCAGGGCGGCGACCGGGGTGGGTGCGACGACGAGCAGCTGATCGTAGAGCGCGACGACCTGCCGCCAGTCGGTCGTCTCGACCGTGGCGGCATCGCCGTGGACGGCGGCTATCGCGGCCTGGATCTGGTACGGGCCGGGCCGCCCGAGCCGCAGGCAGCGCCGGACGAGGGCCTGTCCCTCGGCGATCCGGTCGCGGTCCCACAGCCCGCGGTCCTGCTCGGCGAGGGGCACCAGATTCCCGGCGGCGTTCGTGCGGGCCGGTCGTCGCGCGTCGGCGAGCAGCAGCAACGCGAGCAGGCCCAGCACCTCGGGTTCGTCGGGCATGAGCTCGGCCAGCAGGCGGGCGAGCCGGATCGCCTCGGTGCACAGGTCGTCGCGGACCAGCCGGTCCCCACCGGCCGCGGTGTGCCCCTCGGTGAAGACGAGATAGACGACGGCGAGCACGGAGCCGAGGCGGGCGGGTAGCTCACCGGGGTCCGGAACGCGGTACGGGATCCGGGCGTCGCGGATCTTGCCCTTGGCGCGCACCAGCCGCTGCGCCATGGTCGTCTCCGGGACGAGGAAGGCCCGGGCGATCTCGGCCGTGGTCAGGCCGCCGAGCAACCGCAGCGTGAGGGCGACGCGGGCGGCGGGCGCCAGCGCGGGATGGCAACACGTGAAGATCAGGCGCAGCCGGTCGTCGGGCACGACGGTCTCCTCGCCGTCGCCGGCGGTGTCCCCGGATTCGTGCAGCCGGGCGGCCTCGGCGTGCTTGCCGGCGCGGGCCTTCTCCCGGCGGATCCGGTCGATCGCGCGGCGCCGGGCGGTGGTGACGATCCACCCGGCCGGGCTCGGCGGCAGCCCGTCGACCGGCCACCGGGCGACGGCGACGGCGAACGCGTCCTGCACGGATTCCTCGGCCAGGTCGATGTCCCCGAAAGCGCGGACGAGCGCGGCGACCGCACGGCCGTGTTCGGCGCGGAACACGCGCGCGATCTCCGCGTCCGTCACCTCGGGCACGGGGGTGTCACCCGCAGTGCCCGCCCTGCAGCGGCCGCACCTCGATCGGCAGCGTGATCGCGCGGGCGAGCTTGCGGCCCCACTCCAGGGCGGCGTCGAGGTCGGGCGCCTCGATCACGGTGAACCCGCCGATGTGTTCCTTGCCCTCGAGGTACGGGCCGTCGGTGGTGAGGATGCCGTCGCCCTCGAGCCGGAGCACGGTGGCGGTGCTCGGGGGGTGCAGTCCCCCGGCGAACACCCAGACGCCGGCGGCACGCATCTCGGCATCGACGGCCTCGACGTCGCGCATGATCGGGTCGAGGAACTCCGGCGGCGGCGGGTCACCGTCGGGCTGGTAGATGCTCAGCAGGTACTGGGTCATGGCCGATCCTCCTCGCGGTGGCGGTCCCCGGCCCGGTGCCGGTGATCCAACCTGTACACGAACGGCCGGCGGGTGGATCGACATCCGGCGCGGAATTTTCTTCCTCCGCCGGTCAGCGGGAGGGCCGGCCCTCTTCGGCGGCGCGTTTCACCGCCCCGAGACGGCGGTCCCAGGCGTCGGCCAGCTCGGCGAGCCACCGGGCCGAGCCGTCCAGGGTCTCGGGGCGCGGGGTGTAGAGCACCTCCCGGCCGGCGCGGGCGGCGTCGACCAGGCCCGCGGTCTCGAGGATCTGGAGTTGCTTGACCACCGCCTGGCGCGAGACCGGGACCCGCCCGGCGAGCGTGGTGGCGCTGGCCCTCCCCAGTTCGGCGAGCGTGCCGAGGATGAGCCGGCGGGTCGGGTCGGCCAGCGCCGCGAGCACCGCGCCGACGGCGGAATCGGCGGGGTCAGGCACTCTCGACGTCCCGTTTGGCGATGTCGAGCTGCTGCCGCCAGCCGTCGGTGTTGCCCTCGAACGCCTCGCGGCGCTGTGCCGGGGTCCCGTCCAGGGCGCCGAACCCGCTCTCGACGACGCGCAGGACGGTGCCGCCGCCCACCTCGGTGAGGAAGAACTCGACGAGGGTGGCGGCGCCGTCACGGGGCGGCTCGTCGATCACCGCCGAGCAGCGGTACGCGAGGTATCGGGGCTCATCGGACACCACCCGGTACATCGGGAACTTCCCGTACCGCGGGTCGTGGACGACGATCAGGTCGCCGTCGGTGGTCACGGTGTGCCCGGAACGGTCGCCGTCGCCGATCCACCAGCCGGGCCGGGCGACGAGCTGCCACACCCGAGCGGCGGGCGCCTCGATGCGGATCTCCCGTTCGATGCGGTCCTGCGTGTCCATGGGAACCTCCTCGTCCGATGACATGCAACTTCATGGTTGCACCTACCCGGACGATGTGCAACCGGACGGTAGCACCTACCGGTGGTTCAGCCGGCGACGGCCGCCGCCATCGCCTCCCGCGGGGCCGGCCGGCCGGTGAACTGCTCGACCTGGCCGAACGCCTGGTGCAGCAGCATCTGCAGGCCACCCACGACGACCGAGCCGTGCGCCGCGGCGGCCTCGGCGAGCGGCGTGGGCCACGGGTCGTAGATCGCGTCGAGGACGAACGGCGCGCGGCCGAGCTGCTGCGCGTAGGGCGCGGCCGCCGCCGCCGGCACGGTGCTCACCAGCGCGCCCGCGGACGCGCACACCTCCCCGAGTTCCGGGGCGTCGAACGGCAGCCAGCGCGGCTTCATGCCCACCGCCTCGGCACAGTCGAACGTCTCGGCGGCCCGGAGCTCGCTGCGGGCGACGACGGTCACCGACGTGACCCCGAGCTCGGCGAGCCCCACGAGGGCCGGGCGCGCCGTCCCCCCGGCCCCGACCACCACCGCCGAGGCGCCGGTCAGATCCCCGACGCCGGCGGCGCGCAGCGCGCCGGTGACGCCGTCGACGTCGGTACAGTCGGCCCGCCAGCCGTCCGCGGTCCGCACCAGGGTGTTCGCCGAGCCGATCAGCACCGCCCGGTCGGTACGCTCGGTGGCGAACTCGAGCGCCGCGAACTTGCCGGGCATCGTCACCGACACCCCGACCCACTCGGGGCCGAGCCCGGCCACCAGCGCCGGCAGCTGCTCGCCGGTGCATTCGATGCGCTCGTACGTCCAGTCCGTCAGCCCCAGCGCCCGGTAGGCCGCCAGGTGCAACAGCGGGGACTTCGAATGCGCGATGGGGCTGCCGAGGACCGCGGCCTTGCGGCCGCCGGTCACGATGTCATCTGCCACTGTCGAGGATTCCGCTTTCCAGAGCCTGCTGCGTATTCGTCAGGTGTTCGTCGTAGCTGTTGGTGAACAGGGTCGTGCCCTGGGCGTCGATGGTCACGAAGTACGTCCAGTCCCCCGCCTCCGGGTTCTCCACGGCCTGCAGCGCCTCGATGCTCGGCGACGAGATCGGCGTGGCGGGCAGTCCGGGGCTCGCGTACGTGTTCCAGGGGGTGACCTGCGCCCGGTCGGCGTCGGTGGTCGCCAGCTCGGTTTCGTCGAGGGCATAGTTGACCGTCGAGTCGAACTGCAGCGGCTGCCCGATCTTCAGGCGGTTGAGGATCACCCGGGCGACCTTCGCGAAGTCGTCCGGCAGCGCCTCGCGTTCCACGAGGGACGCGGCGACGAGCATCTCGTACGGGGTCAGCCCGACCTTCGCCGCGGCCTGGGTGATGCCGGTCTCGTCGTAGCGCTGCGCGCTGGTGGAGACGAGGTACCGCAGGATCTCGGCGGCCCCGGCACTGGGGTCGAAGTCCCAGCGGCCCGCCGCGATGAGCCCCTCGAGCTGACGGTTGCGGTCGGGCACGTTCGCGACCGCGCCCCGCGCCCATTCCGGCACGCCGAGCGCGGCGAGGTCGGTGCTCGCGCCGGCCGCGTCGAGCTCCTCGTACGTCAGGCAGGTGCGCTGCCCGTCGCGGTCGAGGCAGCTGGCCTCCGCGATGAGGGTGTAGATGCCCTTGCGCACCGCGCCGGTGTTGACGTCGCGGATGTCGTGCAACTGCCGGCCCTCGGAGATCACCACCGCCCCCACCCGGTTCGCGGGGTCGACCAGGGCGGCGACGGCCTCGCGGGCGGGAAGCCGGCTGGCGATCGAGTAGAAGCCCGGCTGCAGCGAGTTCATGCCGGGGTCCTGGACGGCGGCGTTGTAGAAGGCATCGGAGCTGGCGACGATGTCCGCCTCCTTGAAGGCGGCGCCGATCTGCTCGGCGGTGTCGCCCGGGTGCACCTGCACCACGACGGCGGGACCGCCCGCCCCGGTGTAGTCGGGCGGCAGGTCCGGGCCGGTGAATTTCTGGTAGGCGAAGAATCCGCCGCCGAGGAGCAGGACCAGTACGGCCGCGACGGCGAGGATCCCGACGATCCGGCCGCGGGTGCGGCGGGCCTGGGCCGAGCGGGCGTGGGCCCGGCGGGCCGGGGACACTCCGACGGTTTCGGGGGCGGCGCGGTCGGCGGAGTCGGTCCAGTCCCGCCCTGCGGCCGGCGTCTCGGCGTATCCGCGGGGGTCGTCGTCCACCGCGGCGTAGCCGAACTGGTCGTAGCCCGCCTCGTCGTAGGCCGGCCGCTGCTCGTAGTCGTCGTACCGGTAGGCCCCCGGCTCGGGGTCGTACCCGTCGTGGTCGCGGGGGTCGTAGTCCCGGGGCTCGTAGCCCTGCGTCTCGTAGCCCTGCGTCTCGTAGGCCTGCGTCTCGTAGGCCCGGACCTCGAAGGTGTCGTGGCCCGGGCCGTCGGTGGGAGTCCGGCCGTGGGGATCGAGGTCCTGCCGGTCGTGGCGGGGGTCGGGCTGCGACGGGGCGCCGGGGGCGTAGTCGTCGAGCCGGTAGACGTGCTCGGTGGTCGGCGCGTCGTCGAAGGCATGTCCGGCGGCCGGATGCGGTGGGTGCTCGTATCGGTAGCCGTCCCCGGCCGGGGCCGGCGGCTCCGGGACGTCGGGCCCCGGAGAACCGTGCCGCGGCCGGTACCACTCGTCCTGCTGCGCGGGTCCGAAGCCGGAGCGCCCCCCGGGGAAGTCGTGGTCCGCCCCGGTGGACTCGTCGTCCGGCCGCCCGTGCCGGCTCACTGCCCGCTCCCCGGCTTGCCGTCCTCGGCCACGTTCACAACTGCACTCCGCTCGTCCAACCAACCCTGCAAGATGGCGACGGCGGCGGCCTGGTCGATCACCGGCCGCGCACCGCGCGCGCTGACTCCGCTCTCGCGGAGCGCCCGCGCCGCAGTGACCGTCGTGAATCGTTCGTCGGCCATCCGCACGGGGATCCCGGTCAGGCGCCGGCGCAGCCGTCCCGCGAAATCACGGGCCAGTTTCGCGGCCTTGCCGGGCTCCCCGCGCAGGGTCTGCGGCAGTCCGACGATAACCTCCACGGCCTCGTACTCCGTGACGATGTCCACAATGCGCCGGATATCCGGCGCGTCGGACCCGCGTTCCTTCGAGCGGGGCACGGTCTCGACCGGAGTGGCCAGGATGCCGTCGGGATCGGACGAGGCGACCCCGATTCGGACACTTCCGACATCGATGCCGATGCGGCGGCCGCGGCCGGGGTCGTCGACGCCCGGACGGTCGGGACCGGCGAAGTCGGCCACGATCAGCCGGCCAGCTCGCTCAGCCGGGCCCGGAACGCGGTCAGCGCCGCAGGGATCCCGGCCGGATCGGATCCGGATCCCTGCGCCATGTCGGGCTTGCCGCCGCCGCGGCCACCGATGGCGGGCCCGAAGCTCGACACCAGGTCGCCGGCCTTGATGCCCCTCGCCTGGGCCGCCTTGGTGGTGGCGACGACGAACGGCACCTTGCCGTCGGCGGAACCGAGCAGCAGCACCACGGCGGGCTCGCTGCCGAGCCGGCCGCGGACGTCGGAGGCGAGGCTGCGCAGGTCGTTCCCGGCCACGCCCTCGGGGGCGGTCTCGGCGACGACGAGAAGATCCCCGGTGCGCTGCGCCTTCTCGGCGAAGGTGCCGGCCGAGGCGAGCACCGCGGCGGCGCGGGTGCGTTCGAGCTCCTTCTCGGCCACCTTCAGCCGCTCGATCAGGGATTCGACCCGTGCGGGCACCTCCTCGGAGGGCACCTTCAGCGTCGAGGAGAGACCCGCGAGCAGCGCCCGTTCCTTGGCCAGGTGCCGGTACGAGTCCAGGCCGACGTACGCCTCGACGCGGCGCACGCCCGAACCGACGGACTGCTCGCCGAGCAGGGTGACGGTGCCGACGTGGGAGGAGTGCTCGACGTGGGTGCCGCCGCACAGCTCCATCGAGAACGGGCCGCCGATCTCCACGACGCGGACCTCGTCGCCGTAGTTCTCGCCGAAGAGCGCCATCGCGCCCATCTTCTTGGCCTTGTCCAGGTCCGTGACGAAGGTGTTCACCGGATAGTTCGCGGCGACGGCCTCGTTGGTGACGGCCTCGATGTCGGTCTTCTGCTGCTCGCTGAGCGCGCCGGGCCAGGAGAAGTCGAACCGCAGGTAGCCCGGCTTGTTCAGCGAGCCGGCCTGCACGGCGTTGGGGCCGAGGACCTCACGCAGCGCGGCGTGGACCAGGTGGGTACCCGAGTGGCCCTGGGTGGCGCCCTTGCGCCAGGACGGGTCGACCTGCACGAGCACGGCATCGCCCTCGGTGACCTGTCCCTCGAGCACGGTCACCTTGTGCACCCACAGCTGCTTGGCGATCTTCTGGACGTCGTTGACCTTGATGCGCAGGCCGCCGGCGGTGATGGTGCCGACGTCGGCGATCTGGCCGCCGGACTCGGCGTAGAGGGGGCTGCGGTCGAGGATCAGCTCGACGTCCTGGCCGGCCTGCGCCGCGTGCAGCCGCTCGCCGCCGGTGATGACGGCCAGCACCGTCGCCTCGGTCACCAGCTCGGTGAAGCCGGTGAACTCCGTGGGGCCGCGGTCGAGCAGCTCCTTGTAGACGGTCAGGTCGGCGTGGGCGTGCTTGCGGGCGCGGGCGTCGTCCTTCGCGCGCTGGCGCTGCTCGGCCATGAGGGAACGGAACCCGTCCTCGTCGACGGTCAGACCCGCCTCGGAGGCCATCTCCAGCGTCAGATCGATGGGGAACCCGTAGGTGTCGTGCAAGGTGAAGGCCTCGGTGCCGCCGAGGACGGACCTGCCCTGCGCCTTCGCGGTCTCGACCGCACCCTCGAACAGCTTGCTGCCGGTGCCCAGGGTCTTGAGGAACGCGGTCTCCTCGCCGACGGCGACGGTCTCGATGCGCGAGTAGTCCGTGGCCAGTTCCGGGTAGGACGGGCTCATGGTGTCGCGCACGACGGCCATGAACTCGGCCATCGTCGGCGTGTCGGCGCCGAGCAGTCGGGCCGAGCGCACGATCCGGCGCAGCAGGCGGCGCAGCACGTAGCCACGACCGTCGTTGCCGGGGTTGACGCCGTCGACGATGAGCATCGCGGCGGTGCGGGCGTGGTCGGCGATGACGCGGAACCGCACGTCGGAGGCGTGGTCGGCGCCGTAGACACTGCCGGTCAGCTCGGCGGCCTTGTCGATGACCGGGCGCAGCAGGTCGGTCTCGTAGACGTTCTCGACGCCCTGGAGCAGGAACGCGACGCGCTCGACGCCCATGCCGGTGTCGATGTTCTTCTTCGGCAGCGGCCCGAGGATCGGGTAGCCCTCCTTGGCGCCGCCCTCACCGCGCTCGTTCTGCATGAACACGAGATTCCAGATCTCGATGTAGCGGTCCTCGTCGGCCTCCGGGCCGCCCGGGGCGCCGTACTCGGGGCCGCGGTCGTAGAAGATCTCCGAGCAGGGGCCACACGGGCCGGGGATGCCCATGGACCAGTAGTTGTCCTTCATGCCGCGACGCTGAATGCGCTCGGCGGGGACACCGATCTTGTCGTGCCAGATCGAGTACGCCTCGTCGTCGTCCAGATACACCGTCGCCCAGAGCTTCTCGGGATCGATGCCGTAGCCGCCGTCCTCGACGGGGCTGGTCAGCAGCGACCACGCATGGCCTATCGCCTCTTCCTTGAAGTAGTCGCCGAACGAGAAGTTGCCCGCCATCTGGAAGAACGTGTTGTGCCGGGTGGTGATGCCCACCTCCTCGATGTCGAGGGTGCGCACGCACTTCTGCACCGATGTCGCGGTGCTGAACGGCGGGGTCTGCTGGCCGAGGAAGTAGGGCACGAACGGGACCATGCCGGCGTTGACGAACAGCAGGTTCGGGTCGGCGAGGATCAGCGACGCGCTGGGCACCTCGGTGTGGCCGGCCTTCACGAAGTGGTCGAGAAAGCGCCTGCGGATCTCGTGGGTCTGCACGTCGATGGTCCTCTTTGTCTGACGGTGTGGGCTGCCGAACCCGCGCGGGCACGGCGAATCGGCCATCGTTCAGCTTATCGCGCGGGCGACGGTGGCCGTTCTCGCCACCCGCGCCGCTCCGTCCCCCGCCGGGGGCGAGCGAATGTATCGTTCACCTCCGTAGTCCGACGGCATGGTTCATTCGCTCGGCGCCTGCCGCGCGACCTGCGGCGCACGCGGTGCCCTACCGTTCGCCGCGCACGATCCGGCGCAGCTTGGGCACCCGCTGCGCCAGCTCGCGCTCGGCGCCGTGGCCGGTCGGGGTGTAGTAGTCGACGCCGACGAGTTCGTCCGGCGCGTACTGCTGCGCCAGCACGCCGTCGGGGTGGTCGTGCGGGTAGCGGTAGCCGACGGCGTTACCGAGCTTCTGGGCGCCGGCGTAGTGGCCGTCGCGCAGATGCGCCGGCACCGACCCGGACCGGCCGGCCTTGACGTCGGCGATCGCGGCGCCGAGCGCGGCGGTCACCGCACCCGACTTGGGCGCGGTCGCGATGTGGATGGTGGCCTGCGCCAGGGCGAGCTGCGCCTCGGGCATGCCGACGAGCTGCACGACCTGCGCGGCCGCCGTCGCGGCCTGCAGCGCGGTGGGATCGGCCATGCCGACCTCCTCGCTGGCCTGGATCATCAGCCGCCGCGCGATGAACCGCGGGTCCTCCCCCGCGACGATCATCCGCGCGAGATAGTGCAGCGCCGCGTCGACGTCGGAGCCGCGCAGCGACTTGATGAACGCGCTCGCGACGTCGTAGTGCTGGTCGCCGTCGCGGTCGTAGCGCACCGCGGCCTTGTCGATGCTCGACTCGACGGTCGGCAGGTCGATCGTCGCGCCCGTACCGCCGCGGTCGAGCGCGGTCTCGGCCGCCGCCTCGAGCGCGGTCAGCGCGCGACGTGCGTCTCCGCCCGCGAGGCGCACCAGGTGGTCGAGCGCATCGTCGGTGATCTCCACACCGCCGCCGAGACCGCGTTCGTCGGTACGGGCCCGCTCGAGCAGCGCCCGGATGTCGTCCGGGCCCAGCGGCTGCAGCTGCAGCACCAGCGAGCGGGACAGCAGCGGGGCGACGACGGAAAACGACGGATTCTCGGTGGTGGCCGCCACGAGCAGCACGATCCGGTTCTCCACCGCGGCGAGCAGCGCGTCCTGCTGGGTCTTGGAGAAGCGGTGCACCTCGTCGATGAAGAGCACGGTCTGTTCACCGGCGCCCAGGCGGCGACGGGCCAGGTCGATCACGGCCCGCACGTCCTTGACGCCGGCCGACAGCGCGGACAGCGCCTCGAAGCGGCGGCCGGTGGCACCGGAGATGAGGGAGGCCAGGGTGGTCTTGCCGGTCCCCGGCGGGCCGTAGAGCACGACGGACGCGGCGCCGGAGCCCTCGACGAGGCGGCGCAGCGGCGCACCGGGGGCGAGCAGGTGCTGCTGGCCGACGACTTCGCTCAGGTCGGCCGGGCGCATCCGCGCGGCGAGCGGCGCGTTCGGTCCGGCACCGCGGGACGTGCGCGACGCCGGTGGTACGGGTGCGGGATCGGGCTCGGTCGGGCGGGGGGTCTCGAACAGGGCGTCCGGTCCGGCTGGTTCCTCCGCTCCGAAGAAGGTGCTCACCCCACGACGCTACCGTCCCGGCCCGACGGCGGGTCGGGCCGACGGCGCGTGAACCGGCCGTGAACGTTCGGGACATTCCGTCGCGGTACTTGCTCATCGCGGGGGACGCTGGTCTGATCGTCCGGTGCCTCCCACCGAAACCCGTGTCGTGTCGCGACGGACCGCGCTGCGCGCGGGCGGCGTCGCCCTCGGCGCCGCGGCCCTGGCGGCCGTCTCCGTCTCCCCCGCCGCGGCGGAGAGCGCCGTGTTTGCGCACGGCGTGGCCTCCGGCGATCCGCTGCCCGACCGGGTGATCCTGTGGACCCGCGTCACGCCCGCCCCGGACGCCGTGCCCGGTTCCGGCCTCGGCGTCGCGACGACGGTCCGCTGGGAGATCGCCACCGACGGCGACCTCCGCGACGTGGTGGCCTCGGGGTCCGTGACGACGTCCCCCGCGTCCGACCACACGGTCAAGGTCGATGCGACGGGCCTCGAGCCGGACACCGCCTACTTCTACCGCTTCACCGCCGGCGACGCGGCCTCCCCGGTCGGCCGCACCCGCACCGCGCCCGGGCCGGGGGCCGAGCTGAACCGGCTGCGGTTCGCGGTGGTGTCGTGCTCGAACTGGGAGGCCGGGTTCTTCGGCGTCTACCGGCACCTGGCGGCGCGCCCGGACCTCGACGCCGTCGTGCACCTCGGCGACTACCTGTACGAGTACGGCACGGGCGAATACGCCTCCGGCGGCAACCGGGTGGTGCGCCCGCACGACCCGCGGCACGAAATCGTCACCCTCGCCGACTACCGGATCCGGCACGGCCAGTACAAGAGCGATCCCGATCTGCAGCGGCTGCACGCGCTGCTGCCGTGGATCGTGGTGTGGGACGACCACGAGAGCGCCAACGACGCGTGGTCCGGCGGCGCCCAGAACCACGACCCCGCCGTCGAGGGAGCCTGGGCGGAGCGACGGGCCGCGGCCCTGCAGGCCTACCTGGAGTGGCAGCCCCTCCGGCCGGGCGGCACCGCCGACGCGCCCCGGCTGTACCGGCGGCTGCAGTTCGGGGACCTGGCCGAGCTGTCGATGCTGGATCTGCGCAGCTATCGCACCGAGCAGGTGAACGGGCGCCGCATCGACGACCCGGCGCGCACCATCACCGGCGCGGAGCAGATGGCGTGGCTGACCGCGGGCGTGACGAGTTCGGGCACGCGATGGCAGCTCATCGGGAACCCGGTGATGATCGCCCCGGTGCTGCTGCCGCCCCTGGACGAGCGGACCACGGCGGCGCTGACCGCCGTCGCGGGGCTCCCCGCGGCGGGGGCACCGTTCAACGTCGACCAGTGGGACGGCTATCCCGCCGACCGGCGACGGCTGCTCGACGCGATTCGTGCCTCCGGCCGCGACGTGGTGTTCCTCACCGGCGACATCCACTCGTCGTGGGCCGCCGACATCCCCGTCGACGCCGCGAACTACCCCGGCGCGGGCACCGTGGCCACCGAACTGGTGGTGCCGTCGGTGACCTCGGCGAATATCGACGAGATGCTGGGCGTCGCGCCCCGCACCGTCACCCCGTCGATCGAGGCGGCGGTGTTGGCGACGAACCACCACATCCGGTACGTCGAACTGGACTCGCACGGCTTCGGTGTCCTCGACGTGACACCCGACGCGGTGCAGATGGACTGGCTGTACGTGCTCGATCCGACCGACCCGGGCACCGGCGTGTGGTACGGCACGAGCCGGCGGGTCGCCGCCGGCACGCCGCGGCTGGAGCCGGCGGCCGCGCTCGATCCGGGTGCGCACGGCCGGCAGGCCCGGCCGTGACGCCACCCGCCGGAGCGATCGATCGGCGCACGATGCTCGCCGGCACGGCCGTGCTGGCCGGCGCGGCCCTGATCGGCACGGCTCCGGCCCTGATCGGCACGGCTCCGGCCCGGGCGGCGACGCCGTCGGCGCTGCTACCGGACGCGGACGTGCACGTCCTCGTCGTCGACGGGATGCGCCCGGACGAGCTCGCGCCGGGTCTCACGCCGCATCTGCTCGCGCTCGCCGACGCCGGCACCCGGTACACCGCGGCCCGGGCGATCTCGGTGGCCGAGACGCTGCCGAACCACGCGGCGATGATGACCGGTGTGCTGCCGCACCGCTCCGGCGTGCCCGCCAACTCGATCTTCGACCCGGTGCTCGGCCGCACCCGGGACCTCGACCGGCCGACCGACCTGCGCGCCGGGACGGTGCTCGACCGGCTGCCCCGCGAGCTGGGGCTGACGACCGCGAGCGTGCTGTCCAAGCGGTACCTGCACGGCCTGTTCGGCGGCCGCGCGTCGGTGGCGTGGGATCCGGTGCCGCTGCTGCCGCTCACCGAACACGCGCCGGACCGCTTCACGGTCGACGCGCTGATCTCCGTGGTGGAGGAGCGGTCGCCGCGGTTCACGTTCACCAACCTCGGCGACGTGGACCGCGTCGGGCACCTGGACGTGCTCGGCGCGTCGCTGCGGCTCGCGCGTACCGCGGCGCTGCGCTCGGCGGACGAGCAGGTGGCCCGGTTCGTGGAGTTCCTGCGCGCGACGGGACGGTGGGAACGGTCGGTGCTGATCGTGCTGGCCGACCACGGGATGGACTGGTCGGCGCCGGACCAGCTGATCGGCCTCGTCGACGTGCTCGGCGCCGACCCGCTGCTCGCCGGATCGGTGCGCACCGCCCAGAACGGCGGTGCGAACCTGCTGTACTGGGTCGGCGATCCGGCGGCCCGGGTGGACGCGGTGGCGCGGATGCGGGAGGTCGCCGCCGCCGTCCCGGGCGTGGCCGCCCTGTACGCGGGTGCGGATCTGGGTCTCGGCGCCGCCGCGGGTGATCTGGTGGCGTTGTGCGACGCGGGGTGGCGGTTCTCCGATCCGAGCCCGTTGTCGAATCCGATTCCGGGCAATCACGGTCACGCCGCGACCGTCGAGATCCCGTTCTTCGTCGCCGGCGGGCATGCGAGTATCCGCCGCGGCCTCACCGTCGCCGACCCCGTGCGCACCCTCGACGTCGCCCCGACGGTCGCGGCGCTGTTCGGGTTGGCCGGGCCGGCGGGCGGCTGGGACGGCCGCGCGGCGACGCACGCCTTCGCCGGGTGAGCCCGATGCCTCCGCAACCCTTCCGCCGGTCGCCGTCCCGCGTGACAATGGAAGTGCAGTAACCGTTTTCAACGGAGGAGGCAGTGATGACCACTGCACGCGACATCATGCACCGCGACGCGGTCTGCATCGGCGAACACGACACCCTCGAGACCGCGGCCCAGCGGATGCGGGAACTGGACATCGGCGCGTTGCCGATCTGCGGCGACGACGACCGGCTCCACGGCATCATCACCGACCGCGACATCGTGCTCGAGTGCGTCGCCACGGGCGGCGACCCGAGTTCCATGACGGCCGGTGAGCTCGCCCAGGGCAAGCCCTACGTGGTCGACGCGGACGCGGACGTCGACCGGGTCCTGACGATGATGGAGGAACACCGCATCCGCAGGCTACCGGTGGTCGAGGAGCATCGGCTGATCGGCATGATCAGCGAGGCCGACCTGGCCACGCATCTGCCCGAGTCGGAGGTGGGCCGGTTCGTCGAGGCCATCTGCGCACGTACCGCGCCGTAGGCGGGCCGGGCATACCGCGCTGTAAGCGGCCCGGGCATAGCGCGGTCAGTCGCCGACGCGCTGCTCGAGACGTTCGAGGACGTCTCGGGCATGCCCGGCGACGTCGTCGTGTCCGGTGTCGGCGGCGTAGTCGGCGAGCAGCGACCAGCGGCTGCGCAGCGCGTCGGACCACGGCACGGACAGGTGGTGGTCCCGCACCGCCGCGATGCGGGCATGGTCCTCGGGGACGAACAGGTAGGTGCTCAGCCACACCCACGCGAGCTGCGCGTCGAGCAGCCGCTCGGCGAGCACCTCGTCGAAGCCGAGCGAGGGCCACATGCCCACCACCTCGGCCCGCCACGCGTCGGCCATCGCGCGGGCCCGCTCGAGCGTGAGCGGCGCCTTGCACAGGCACGCCGGGAAGGAGGTCAGGGCGTAGGCGATGTCGAGGGTGGCGTCGCGGAAGCCGCCCCACTCGTAGTCGAGGAACTGCACGCCCTCGTCGCCGACGACGATGTTGTCCGGGCACAGGTCCGAGGGGCTGAAGGCCCGGAACCGGCCGGCGGTGAACAGCTTCGCGGCCCGCTCGGCGCGGTCGATCACGCTCTGCGGCACCTCGAGGCCGAACTCGGTGGCGAAGCGGTCGGGCACGACGCGCAGCGCGCCGGTGGCCTGCTCGACGACGGCGTCGGCGAAGTGCGCCACCTCGGCACGGCGCAGCAGGGCGGCGAAGTCCTCCTCCCGCCCGACGGTCGCGGCATGCATCCGGCCGAGGGCCTGGGCGAACGCCATGAGGGTGTTGGTGACGGTGTCGGTGTCGTCGCTGCGCAGCAGCGTGGCGATCGGGGTGGCGTCGCCGAGGTCGCTGAGCACCAGCAGCCGCGACTCGAAGTCGTAGGCCAGCAGTTCGGCGCCCGGCCGGTCGTCCTTGGCCAGGGCGGTGGCGAACTGGTAGGACACCGCCTCGCGCAGGAACGCGACCTCGTCGTCGGTGGCGGCGCCACGGAAGCCCACCCGCCGTTCGGCGCGCGGGGGTACCTGCTTGAGCACCAGGGTGCGCGGCAGGGAGAACGGGTTCGCCGCGACCCGCACGCGCAGAACCACCGAGCGGCCACTGCCGCCGAGATCCACCGGATCGGCCAAGGTCACGGGTGCGCCGGTGCGCCGGGTCAGCAGCTTTTCGGCCGCCTCCACCACTTCCGACATGGGCTCCGCCAATGTTGCAGTCATCGTCTGACAATCTACCCGGTTCGGGCGACGATCAGTTCGTGCACGAACCGCATCTTGACCAAAACGGGCGGGGGTAGCACGAACGGATACAGGTCGGTGTGACCCATCGACCGGTTGACCATGTTCAGCGACCAGGCCAGCGGCAGCCAGCGCTCGAGGAGTTTGTCGAAGCCGGCCGGGCCGGGCTGGGGGCGGTCCAGGGCGGCGCCGGCGGGTGCGAACCCGAACCCGGCGGCGGTGTCCAGCGCGTCCCGCATGTGCAGATAGTGCGCGAACGTCTCGGCCCAGTCCTCGGCCGGATGCATCGTCGCGTACGAAGAGACGAACTCGTCCTCCCACCCGTCGGGTGCTCCCTCGGAGTAGTGCCGGTCCAGCGCCGCCTGGTAGTCCGCGTCGGGATCGCCGAACAGCGCCTCGAACCGGGCCCGCACGGCGGGGGTGGCGATCAGGACCATCTGGTAGTAGTGCCCGATCTCGTGCCGGAAGTGGCCCAGCAGGGTGCGGTACGGCTCGCCCATCTCGATCCGCAGCTGCTCACGGTGCACGTCGTCGCCCTCGGCGAGATCGAGGGAGATCACTCCCGACGCGTGTCCGGTGAGGACCTGCTCGTCGCGGCTCGACAGCAGGTCGAACGCGAGGCCGGTGTCCGGGTCGGTGTCGCGGCCGGTGAGCGGCAGGCCGAGTTCGGTGAGTTCGACGATCAGCCGGCGCTTGGCGGCCTCCGCGTCGGCGAACGCGGCCAGCGCGTCGGTGTCGTCGTCGGCCGGGCGGGTGCGGGTGAGCCGGCACGACCGGCACAGGCCGGGCTCGTCGCGGCCGACGATCCAGTTGCAGCGGGCCAGGTGCAGGTTGTCGCACAGCCGGTAGCGGCGGGCCGGCACCGCACCGGAGGCCGGACCGTCGGCGTCGTCCTCGGGCAGGATCGCGACCATCGAGACGGTGCCGAGGTCGAAGCCGATTGCGCTGCCACAGCGCAGGCAGACCGAGTTCTCGAAGGTCAGTTGCTGCCCGCACATCGGGCACGAGAAGTCACGCATCGGCCGCTCCTGTCGGTTCGGGGTCGGTGCGGTCGCCGCCGGTGGGCGCGAGCGGAGCCACGTCGACGGACACGTCGATGGTGCTGTCCTTGGCTTCGGTGTAGATCACCCCGCGCAGCGGCGGCACGTCGGCGTAGTCGCGGCCCCACGCGACGGTGGTATACCGCTCGTCCACGAACTGGTCGTTGGTCGGGTCGAAGGCGAGCCACGTGTCGCCGGGCAGCCACACCGCCGCCCAGGCGTGCGTCGCGTCGACGCCCACCATGCGTTCGCGTCCGGGGGGCGGATCGGTGGCGAGGTAGCCGGACACGTAGCGGGCGGCGAGGCCGTGCGCGCGCAGGCAGGCGAGGGCCAGGCGCGCGAAGTCCTGGCACACGCCGGAGCGCGCGACCAGGACCTCGGCGACGCGCGTGGACACCGACGTCGATCCGGAGTGGTAGGCGAAGTCGGTGAAGATGCGGTGGGTGAGTTCGGCGATCGCCTCGACCAGCGACCGGCCCGGAGGGAAGGTGGGCGCGGCGTAGGCGAGTACCTCGGCGTCGACCTCGGGCGGGTCGAGGTCCAGAACGAAGTCGGTGGCCAGGGCGCCGGCCGTGCCGACCGGCCGCGCCGACTCCCACGGCGCGACGGCGGGACCGGCGACCAGCCGCGCCGGATCCGGCGGGGTCACCGTCACCTCGGACTCCGCGGTGACGACGAGCGTGTCGTGGGGCTCGGCGACGTGGAAGTAGACGTCGCGGTTGCCCCACAGGTCCGCCCCCACCGACGTGTCGGCCGGGGCGGGGTCGACGGTGACGCTGCTCGAGACGACCCGCTGGTTGTCGGTGTCGCGGGGCAGCAGGTAGCCGCGGCCGTACGAGGAGGTCACCACGCCGGAGTACCGGTAGGTGGTGCGATGCACAATGCGGTACCGGCGCCGGGCGGGGTCGAGCGGATCGGTCACGGCAGGGTCCTCCGCTGGGCGCCGCCCCACAGCGGCCGGGTGCCGCCGGGCAGCGACAGCGGCCCGCGCAGCAGCTGCTCGGCCAGCTGCTCGAGTCCGGTGTGGACGGCCGCGAGGAGATCGGCGAGCTCGCGGCGGACGCCGTCGGTGGCGGTCTCGAGGTCGACCGGGTCCACCCGGCGCAGCCGGGTCAGCAGCTCGTCGGCGAGGCGTTCGGGCCGGGTCGAGCCGGAGGCGTCGGGCAGCGCCCGCAAGTTCTCGCGCAGGCGTTCGAGCACCCACGCCAGCGAGCGGGGGTTGGTGGTGTCGAGCAGCAGCAGCTGCGCGACGGCGGCCGGGCGCACCCGGTGGTTGCGGCGGCGGTAGGTCACCGAGCTCTCCGCGGCGCCGAGCACCGTCTCCATCAGCGCCCGGTCGGTGGCGGCGTCGCGGGCGACGGTGAGGGTGGTCGCCAGCAGGGTGGTCAGCGACAGCGCCCGCTCGATCCGCTTGCCGAGGTCCATCACGTGCCAGCCCAGGTCACGGACCATCGATTCGGCCCCGAGCCCGGACAGGGCGAGCATCCCGGCGAGGACGGCGGACTGGGTGGCGCCGAGCAGGGAGCCGTCGTCGTCGGGGTCCTCGGTGAGCGCGTCGAGGGCGCGCTGGACGTCGGCGAGCACGGCCCATGTGTCGTTGGAGAGCTGGTCGCGCACGGCCCGGGCCGCCTGGTCGAGTCCGGCGAACGATTGGGCGAGCGAGCCGAGCCGTTCCGGATCGACGGTCATGGAGCGGAATTCCGCTGTGGCGGAGTGGTAGTCGTCCATGACGTCGGCACCGGTGTGCTGCGCCGCGATCGCCGGTCCGGGGGCCGCGGCGGTGAGCGCCGACAGCAGCACGGGCAGGCACTCGCTGCCCGGCAGCCAGGGCCGGAAGCGGTAGTCCTGGTAGCGCTCGCGGACCGCGACGAGCAGGCGGGCGGTGTCCTCGGCACGCTCGCCGTAGCGGCCCAGCCAGAACAGGTCGTTGAGCACCCGAGGCGAGGCGACGACGTCGACGGGGGGCACGGCGAAGGTGGACACCTCGTCCCCGGCCGGAACGCCCGTCGCGCCGGTGGTGGCCGTGGGCGCGGCGGTGCGCACCCACACGTCCTTGGCGACGACGCGCATCGGCGGCCGCGTGCGCGGCGTCGCGCCCGGGACGACGATCTCGCCGAGCCCACCGGGCATGGGGGTGAATCCGACCCGCTGGGCGACGGTGAACAGCCGGACGCCGACCGGCGCGGCACCGAGCCCGCCGGAGATTCCGGACAGCGACGGGACGTACGAGTGGTCGGGAATCTCCTGGCCGACCCACCGACCCGGCTGCGCTCGCACCTGGGCGAGCAGACCCTCGCGCTGCTGCGCGTCGAGGCTGCCGACCATCACCGACCGGGCGGTGACCGCCGACCGCAGCACCAGCCGCTCGAACCTCTCCGTCAGCACCGCGACCCCGGCCGGGGTGCCGCCCCAGTATGCGGGGACCGGCTCGAGCAGCAGGTCCTCGTCCAGCAGCGCCCGGCACAGCGACGGCAGGAACTCCGCCAGGGCCGGATTCTCGAGCACCCCGCTGCCGAGGGTGTTGACGACGGTGACGGCGCCGCGCCGCACCACCTCCACGAGCCCGACCACGCCGAGCCGCGAGTCCGGCCGCAGGTCGAGCGGGTCCGCGTAGGCGGCATCGACGCGGCGTAGCACGACGTCGACGCGGGTGAGCGAGCCGAGCGAGCGCATCCACAACCGGCCCTCCCGCACCACCAGGTCGGCGGCCTCGACCAGCGGGAACCCGAGGACGCCCGCGATGTGGGCCTGATCGAAGGCGGTCTCCGAGTGTGCGCCCGGGCCGAGGACGACCACCACCGGGTCCTCCGCGCCGGCGGGTGCGGCCTCGCGCAGCGCGAGCCGCATCGCCTCGACGAACGGCGACAGCGGCCGTGGGTTCGTCGCCTGGTACAGGTCGGGCATGGCGCGTGCCGTCACCCGCCGGTCGGCAAGGGCGTACCCGGCGCCGGACGGGGCCTGGGTGTGGTCCCGCACCACCCGGAACCGGCCGTCACGGGCACGGGCGACGTCGATTGCGTGGAAGAACAGCTGATGCGGCCCGGGGAGCGAGAGCCCGTGCGCGGCCCGCACGTAGCCGCGATGGCCGAACACCAGTTGCGGGGGCAGCAGTCCCTCCCGGAGCGTGCGCATCGGCCCGTACAGGTCGGCGAGCAGCGTGTCGAGCAGCCGTGAGCGCTGCAGCAGACCCTGCTCGAGGGTGCCCCAATCGTCGGCGGAGAGGACGAACGGCACCCCGTCGAGTTCCCACCGGTGCGGCGCGGCCGGACCGGTCTCCTCGGTGCGGGCGTCGACGGGGGTGTAGGTGATGCCGTGGTTGTCGACGAGCCGGCGCACCCGCTGCCGGTAGCGGGCCAGCGCCTGGGGGCCACGTGCCTGCAACCCCTCCGCCAGTTCGGCCCAGTGCTCGCGGACGTCGCCCGCGGGGTCGAAGAGTTCGTCGAATTCCGGTCCGCGGTGGGCGTACCGCGCTCGCAGCGACTGTGTGGCGACCATGTCGGTCATGCCGTTGCCGCCCTCTCCGTCCGTCCGGCGCCTGCTGTCACTGTGCCAGGCCGTGCCCCGCCGTGCGCGCTGCCCTCTGACACCGCGGCGGCGCCGGCCCGTGGGCAGGCGCCGCCGACGAGGTCCTGTCGGTGCTCTACTTCTCGGCCTTCTTCGGCTCCGGCTTGAAGTCGATCCCGGACTCCTTGCGCTGCTCGGGGGTGATCGGCGCCGGAGCGTCGGTCAGCGGGTCGACACCACCGCCGGACTTCGGGAACGCGATGACCTCGCGGATCGAGTCCGCGCCGGCGAGCAGGGCGGTGATGCGGTCCCACCCGAAGGCGATGCCGCCGTGCGGCGGAGCGCCGTACTTGAATGCCTCGAGCAGGAAGCCGAACTTCTCGTTCGCCTCCTCCTCGGAGATGCCCATCACCTTGAACACGCGCTGCTGGATGTCGGTGCGGTGGATTCGGATCGAGCCGCCGCCGATCTCGTGACCGTTGCACACGATGTCGTAGGCGTAGGCGAGGGCCGAGCCGGGATCGGTGTCGAACGTGTCGAGGTGCTCGGGCATCGGCGAGGTGAAGGCGTGGTGCACCGCCGTCCATGCGGAGCTGCCGAGCGCGACGTCGCCGGAGGCGGTGGCGTCGGCGGCCGGCTCGAACAGCGGGGCGTCGACGACCCACACGAACTTCCAGTCGTCGGGATCGATGAGATCGAGCTTGCGGGCGATCTCGCCGCGAGCGGCACCGAGCAGCGCGCGCATGGGCTTGGTGGCGCCGGCGGCGAAGAAGATGCAGTCCCCGGGCTGGGCGCCGACGTGCTTGGCCAGGCCCTCGCGCTCGGCGTCGGTGAGGTTCTTCGCGACCGGTCCGGACAGCTCCCCGTCCTCGCCGACCAGCACGTACGCCAAGCCCTTCGCGCCGCGCTGCTTGGCCCACTCCTGCCAGGCGTCGAGCTGGCGCCGCGGCTGGCTCGCGCCGCCGGGCATGACGACCGCGCCGACGTACTCGGCCTGGAACACCCGGAAGGTGGTGTCCTTGAAGAACTCCCGGCACTCGACGAGCTCGAGGCCGAAACGCAGGTCGGGCTTGTCGGAGCCGTAGCGGCGCATCGCGTCGGCGTAGGTCATGCGCGGGATCGGGGTGGTCAGCTCGTGCCCGACCAGGCGCCACAGCGCGTGCAGGATCTCCTCGGCGAGCAGGATCACGTCGTCCTGGCTCACGAACGCCATCTCGATGTCGAGCTGGGTGAACTCCGGCTGCCGGTCGGCGCGGAAGTCCTCGTCGCGGTAGCAGCGGGCGATCTGGTAGTACCGCTCGATGCCGCCGGCCATCAGCAACTGCTTGAACAGCTGCGGCGACTGCGGCAGTGCGTAGAAGCTGCCGGGCTGCAGCCGCGCCGGCACCACGAAGTCGCGGGCGCCCTCCGGGGTGGAGCGGGTCAGCGTCGGGGTCTCGACCTCCACGAAGCTGTGGTGGGCGAGCACGCCGCGGGCGGCGGCGTTGACCTTGCTGCGCAGCCGGATCGCCTTGCCCGGGCCCTCGCGGCGCAGGTCCAGGTAGCGGTACTTCAGGCGGGCTTCCTCGCCGACCTGGTCGTCGAGCTGGAACGGCAGCGGCGCGGCCTCGTTGAGAACCTCGAGCGTCGAGGCGTTGACCTCGACGGCGCCGGTGGGGATGTCGAAGTTCTGGTTGCCCTCCGGCCGGACCTCGACCACTCCGACGACCTTGATGCAGTACTCGGCGCGCAGACGGTGTGCCTGCTCGAGGACGGCGCCCTCACGGAAGACGACCTGCGACACACCCGACGCGTCGCGCAGGTCGATGAAGATCACCCCGCCGTGGTCGCGGCGCCGGGCCACCCAGCCGGTGAGGGTGACGGTCTGCTCGGCGTGCTCGGCTCGCAACGAGCCGGCGAGATGGGTGCGCAGCACGGAATTCCTTTCGAAACAACCTAACGAGGGACGTCGTCGTTGCAATCCTACGAAAGACACACATCCGCCGAGGACACCCGTACCCGATCGGCCGTGCCAAGCTGAACCGATCGGTCCCCCTGCGACGAGGAAGTGAAGGCGGCGATGACGTTCAACGAGGGCGCTCGGATGGAGGGCGGCCGCATCCAGGTCGGCGGCGGAGGCGGACCGGGCGGGAAGATCGCGATCGGCGGTGGCGCCGGCGGCCTGCTGGTGCTGATCCTGGCACTGCTGCTCGGAGGTGATCCCGGCTCGCTCCTCGGCAGCGGCGCCCCGGAGCAGTCCGGGCAGTACGGCTCGGGCACCCTGGAGGGCTGTGAGACCGGGGCGGACGCCAACGCGAGCGTCGACTGCCGCGTCCAGTTCACCGTCGGCAGCCTCGACGCGGTGTGGGAACAGCAGCTCGGGCCGCAGACCGGCGTCGAGTACGTCCGGCCCGCGGTCGTGCTGTTCTCCGGTGCGGTCGCGACGGGCTGCGGCAACGCCACGAGCGACGTCGGACCGTTCTACTGCCCGGCCGACCGGACCGCGTACTTCGACACCAGCTTCTTCCAGGACCTGGTCACCCGGTTCGGCGCCAACGCCGGCCCGCTCGCGCAGGAGTACGTCGTCGCGCACGAGGTGGGTCACCACCTGCAGAACCAGCTCGGGGACCTCGGCCGCGCGCAGGCCGATCCGCGCGGTGCCGACTCCGGGGCCGTCCGCACCGAGCTGCAGGCCGACTGCTATGCCGGGGCGTGGGCGTACCACGCCGACAAGCAGCCGGATCCGAACACCGGGGAGCCGTTCCTGCAGCCCCTCACCCAGCAGGACATCCGCGACGCGCTGTCGGCGGCGTCCGCCGTCGGCGACGACCGGATCCAGGCTTCCGCCGGCGGGCGGGTGAACCCCGAGGGCTGGACGCACGGGTCGTCCGACCAGCGGCAGAAGTGGTTCCTCGCCGGGTACACCACCGGGCAGATCGCGGCGTGCGACACGTACACGGCGCGAGATCTGGACAACCCGCCGGCGCTGCGCTGACCCCGCCGCCCACCACGGGGAATCGACTCCCGAAACGCGGTGCGCGTGCCATGCTCGAGGGGTCCGCACCGGTACGAGGTGACCTGCCGTGGAATGGTACGACGCCGACGGGTATTCGCTGGGACGGCTGCTGTGCACGCGCGCGCTGGCCCTGGTGTACCTCGTCGCGTTCCTGGTGGCGCTCAACCAGTTCCGGGCGCTGCTCGGGAGCACCGGCCTGACGCCGATCCCCCGCTTCCTGAAGGCGACGTCGTTCGGCCGGGCCCCGAGCGTGTTCCACCTTCGCTACTCGGACCGTCTCTTCGCGGCGGTCGCCGGTCTCGGCGCGGTCCTGGCCGCCGCCACCGCGCTCGGGGTGACGGACCGGCTGCCGCTGATCGCGTCGATGCTCGTCTGGTTCCTGCTGTGGCTGCTGTACTTGTCGATCGTCAACGTCGGACAGGTCTGGTACTCGTTCGGCTGGGAATCGTTGCTGCTCGAGACCGGCTTCCTGGCGATCTTCCTCGGCAACGCGGACACCGCCCCGCCACTGCTCGTCCTGATCCTGCTGCGCTGGCTGCTGTTCCGGCTCGAGTTCGGGGCGGGCCTGATCAAGATGCGCGGCGACCGGTGCTGGCGGGATCTGACGTGCCTGTACTACCACCACGAGACCCAGCCGATGCCGGGCCCGCTGAGCTGGTACTTCCACCACCTGCCCAGGCCCCTGCACCGGGTCGAGGTGGCCGGGAACCACGTCACCCAGCTCGTGGTGCCCTTCTTCCTGTTCGCGCCGCAGCCGATCGCGGGGATCGCGGCGTCGATCATGATCGTCACCCAGTTGTGGCTGGTGGTCAGCGGCAACTTCTCCTGGCTGAACTGGCTGGCGATCGTGCTGGGCCTGTCGGTGATCCCGGACAGCTGGTGGGAGCGTCTGCTGCCGCTCGAACCCGGCCCGGGGTACGGGACGACGCCGACGGTGTTCGTGGCGGTGGTCGTGGCGCTGACCGGGACGGTCGCGGTGCTCAGCTACTTGCCGGTGCGGAACATGCTCTCCCACCGGCAGGCGATGAACGCCTCGTTCAACCGGTGGCACTTCGTCAACACCTACGGCGCGTTCGGCAGCATCACCCGGCACCGGCACGAGGTGATCGTCGAGGGCACCTCCGATCGGGAGGTGGGCCCCGGCACCGTGTGGCGCGAGTACGAGTTCAAGGGCAAGCCCGGCGACGTGCGCCGCCGGCCCCGCCAGTACGCGCCGTATCACCTGCGGCTGGACTGGCTGATGTGGTTCGCCGCGCTGTCCCCCGACTACGCGCGCTCCTGGTTCGGGCGACTGCTCGAAAAGCTGCTGACCAACGACGAGCACGTGACGGCACTGCTGCGGCGTAACCCGTTCCCCGACGCGCCGCCCCGCTGGGTGCGGGCGCGGTACTTCAGCTACCGGTACACCACGTGGCGCGAGCGCCGCGAGACCGGCGCGTGGTGGGTGCGCGAGTACATCACCGACTACATGCGGCCGGTGGCCCTGGCCGAACGCGACGCCGAATGAGGTTCCCGGAGCCGGCGGCGCTTTCGAAAATTCAATCTCGCGTTATCTCACCTTTATCGAACATCAACGGCGGGTAAAGAATGAGATCGACCGGGCGACCGGTATCCGGGACCCGGACAGGAAAAGGGGGCCTGCGTCCTCAACCCGCAGGCCCCCTCTATTTCCCCCGGATCAGCTGAGGTTCATGTCCTCGGCGGAACCGGAGAAGAAGTCGAACGCGCCGAAGAGGTCGGCGATTGCTCCGAAGAAGTCGGCCAACGTTCCAAAGTCCATGCTGGAGCTCCATTTCTGATCTTGTACATACCGTACCGGTGCCGTGCACCGAACCCAATTGTTACCAAACGCGCCGGGTCCCGCAATTCGAGCGCGGACCCGGCTGCCGCACGCGGTAGGGGAAATCGGGTTCGCGAAATTCTCAGCACTCCGCGCATGCAATTCGCTGGCGCGCACGGTCGGCGCGATCGCGCCTGAAGGGCCGGGTCAGCGACGCGGCGGGCCGCCGACCGCCGCGACGCCCAGCTCCGCGAGGCCGTCGACGATCCCCCCGGCGAACTCGTCGACGTCCGGGACGAGATCGGCATCGGCGACGACGTCGACGTTCAGCCGGCCCGCGTAGGACAGCACGCCGACGGCGACACCGACGTTGCCCTGCACCACGCCGACCTGGAACAGCTCGCGCACGCGGGCACCCGCGAAGTACAGCGGCACGGGCGGGCCGACCAGATTGCTGACGAACAGATTGACCAGCCGTTGGCGCCGCATCACCCGCACCGTCCACCGCTGGAGCAGCAGTCCCCCGGGCTGCAGCGGCGGCTCCCGCTTGAGCCGCGCGGTCTCGCGGGCGACGGCCGCGACCCGGGCGGCCACCGACCCGGGCCCCACCGGCAGGGGCACGAGCAGGATCCCGACCCGGTTCCCCGGGCTCCGGTCGTCGGCGGTGCGCAGCGACGCCGCCACCGACGCCTTCAGGATCAGGTCCGGGTCGAGTTCGCCGCGCGCCGCGAGGAGCCGCCGCGCGCCGGCGGCCACGGCGGCGAGCACGACGTCGTTGACCGTCGCACCGTGCGCGTGTGCGACGCGCCTGACCTCGGCGAGGTCGCAGCGCACCAGGCTCAGCCGGCGGTGCGGCCCGACGGGACCGTCGAACGACACCCGCGGGGCCCGGCCCTGCCGGGCGAGCGAGCGCAGCTGCCGCACCCGCAGGGCGGCACGTCGCGCCACCACCGCCGGCCGCACTGCCCGGAGCCACCGCCACGCGGCCCCGGGCCGGCGGTGCAGGTTGTCGCGGACGAGCGCACGCACGGAAGGTGGCGGAACCGGGGTGGGCACGGGACCGGGGTCCTCGTCGGGCGTGGTCGCGGCAGTGTCGAGCAGGGCGCCGAACAGTTCGAGGGCGGCGATGCCGTCGGCGACCACGTGGTGGAGCCGCAGCAGCAGCGCGATCGTCCCGTCGTCCCGGTCCGTGAGCAGCCACATCTCCCACAGCGGCCGGGACCGGTCGAGGCGTGGTTCGTCGAGTTCCGCGCAGGTGCGCAACAGGGTGGCCTCGTCGCCGGGAGCGGGCAGGGCGCGGGTCCGCACGTGGCACGAGATGTCGAAGTGCGGGTCGTCGACCCACACGGGCGGTCCGGCACCCGGCGGCGGGCGGTGCAGCCGCTGGCGCAGTCGGGGCGCGCGGCGGGTACGCCGCGCGACGTGCTCGCGGATCGCCGCCAGCCGGAGGCGTCCGGCCGCATCGCGCAGCGGCGCTCCGTCCAGGACGGCGAGCGCGGCCACGTGCATGGGCACCCCGCGGTCCTCGACGCGCAGGTTCCCTACGTCGAGCGGGCTCAGCCGCTCGAATCGGGGCCGGTCGTCCGTCATGGTGCCCGTCCTGCCGTCGGCAACGCCCGGGCGGCGCGGCTACGGCACGTTCAGCGCCCGCCGGGGCGTCTCGGCGGCACCTTCGTCGCCAGTACCGCGGCCTGGGTGCGGCGTTCGACCCCGAGCTTGGCCAGGAGCCGCGACACGTAATTCTTCACCGTTTTCTCGGCCAGGAACATCCGTTCGGCGATCTGACGGTTGGTCAGCCCCTCCCCGAGCAGCGCGAGCAGGGTCCGTTCCTGATCGGTCAGGTTCGCATACGGTCCGCCGTCGTTACTGGTGTCGGCGCGCAGCTTCGCCATCAGCGTGGTCGCGGCGCGGCTGTCGAGCAGGGACTTGCCTGCCCCGACGTCCCGCACGGCCTGGATCAGCTCGGTGCCGCGGATGTCCTTGAGCGCGTAGCCGCTCGCGCCGGCGAGTATCGCGTCGAGCATCGCCTGCTCGTCGGTGAACGAGGTCAGCATCAGGCAGCGCAGTCGCGGCATCTGCGAGAGCAGTTCCCGGCACAGCTCGATGCCGTTGCCGTCGGGGAGCCGGACGTCGAGCACGGCGACGTCGGGTTCTACGGCAGGAACCCGCACGAGAGCCTCGCCGTACGACGACGCCTCCCCCGCGATCGTCAGTTCGGGATCCGTGGTGAGCAGGTCCGCGATGCCACGGCGGACGACCTCGTGGTCGTCGACGAGAAAGACCTTGACCATGCGCCAGCCTCCAATCCCCGGTCAGCACGGTACCGCACGGTGTGCCGACTCACGGTCGGCTCGGGGACTGGATTGTCAACCGCGCTCGCCGGGCCACCACGGCAGCGTGGCACGACGCCCGCTGATGTGCTCGACGTCGATGACGAGGAGGGGATCCTCCGTGCCGATGCCCCACGGCAGGCCGCCGGCGCCGTCGAATCCGCGGAGACCGTCCGTGCCGCGCGCGAGCCGGGCGCGGCCGATCGCGACCACGCTCCACCCCGAGCGGGTCGGCGCCTCGAGTTGTTCGGCATGGAAGGCGAGCAGCCTGCCGTCGAAACGCTCGAACCACCCGTCGTCGCCGGTGGGAACGACGATCTCGCCGTTCGGCGCCGCGAAGGCCACCGGGTGCACCGCGGGCAACGCCCCGTCGGTGTAGACCAGACGGCCGGTCGGCACCGACCGCAGCAACGCCATGCACCGACCCGGCGCCAGCGGAGCTTCCGGACCCGTCGTCATCCTGGGCTTTCCCTCCTGCAAAGACATCTCCGCACTCCACCCTCGCCCGTCGAGGCGGCCCGCGGCAGGGTCCAAAGTCGTCACCACCGGGGCGCAAGTCACCGCGCCGGGGGTGACCCACGGATTACCCTCGGCACAATGGGAAAAACCGGGCCTTTCGAAGCGGCCCGGCACGCGGCGCACGGGACGTAATCCACCGAAGGGGTGAGCGATGGCCGCCGACGAGGAAACGTTGCTCGCGGGGACGCTCTCGCAGCTGCGACTGAGGGAGCTGCTCGCGGAGGTCCAGGACCGCATCGACCAGGTGATCGTCGCGCGCGATCAGATCGACGGTCTGCTCGAGGCCGTGCTCACGGTCGCGTCCGGGCTCGAGCTCGAGGCGACGCTCGAGCGCATCGTGCACGCCGCGATCGAGCTCGTGGACTGCCGCTACGGCGCCCTGGGCGTCCTCAACCGCCGCGGGGACGGATTGCAGAACTTCGTGTACGAGGGCATAGACGCAGACACCCGCGCGCTGATCGGCGACCTCCCCACCGGCCACGGACTGCTCGGACTGTTGATCGAACAGCCGAAGCCGATCCGCCTCGACAATCTGGCCCAGCACGTGGCCTCGTCCGGCTTCCCGGCCCACCACCCGCCCATGCGGACCTTCCTGGGTGTCCCGGTCCGGGTGCACGGTGAGGCGTTCGGCAACCTCTACCTCACCGAGAAGGCCAATGGTCAGTCGTTCACCGAGGACGACGAGGTGATCGTGCAGGCCCTCGCGGCCGCGGCGGGCATCGCGGTGGACAATGCGCGCCTGTTCGAGGAGGCCCGGCTGCGGCAGCGCTGGCAGGAGGCCACGAGCGAGATCCGCGCCGAGCTGCTCGCCGACACCGACCCGGAGGAGGTGCTCGGCCTGATCGCCCGACGCGCGCTGGCCCTGTCGGAGGCGGACCACGTGCAGATCGCCCAACCCGAGGATCCCGACGTGCCGCCGGAGGAGGTCGCGGCCCTGATCGTCACCGCATACGCCGGTTCGGACCCGTCCGGGTTCGGGGGCAAGCGGATCCGGGTCGAAGGGACCGCGACCGGAACCGTGTACCGGTGCGGTGAGCCTCTGCAGGTCACGGAGTTCGACGGTGACGGCGACCGGCACGGGCCGGCGCTGCTGCTGCCGCTGCGCGCGTCGACCGACACCATTTCGGGGGTGCTGTCGGTCATTCGCGATCCGGGGCGGGAGCCGTTCGACGACCGTCAGCTCTTCCTCGCCACCTCCTTCACCGATCAGGCGGCGCTCGCGCTGAAGCTGGCCGACGACCAGCGACGGCTCAACTCTCTGACCGTGCTCGCCGACCGGGACCGCATCGCGCGGGACCTGCACGATCACGTCATTCAGCGGCTGTTCGCCCACGGCCTGAACCTGCAGAGCACCCACGCCCGCACCCGGGCGCCGGAGATCCGCGGGCGCCTGGCGGACATGATCGACGACGTGCAGAGCATCATCACCGACGTGCGCACCGCGATCTTCGACCTGCACGGCGGGATGGAGGGCACCCGGCAACTGCGGCAGGCCCTGCACGACATCGTCGCCGAACACACCGCCGACGTCGGCTTGCGCACCGTCGTGCGCATGTCCGGGCCGCTCAACGTGGTCACCGGGCCCCTCGCCGATCACGCCGAGGCGGTGCTGCGGGAGGCGATGAGCAACGTGGTGCACCACTCCGGCGCGAACAACGTCACCGTCACCGTGTCGGTCGACGACTACCTCACCATCGACGTCACCGACAACGGCGTCGGCATTCCCGCCACCGTCGCGCGCAGCGGACTGCACAACCTCGCCTCCCGCGCCGAGGAGGTCGCGGGCACCTTCACCGCTACCGCGGTCGACACCGGCGGCACCCGCCTGCTCTGGTCGGCGCCGCTGCCCGAGGACTGAGCTCGCACCGCCGGCAGCGGACGGCTCCCGGCCCCGGCATCTCGCCGCGGGCGCGGCAGCGGGCCGCACCGAGGCGGTGACCGGCTCGGTGGGGGAAGGCGGCAACAATTGCTGCGGCGCTCCTCGTCGCCGTTTCCCTTCGCGGCCGTGCCGATCC
This sequence comes from Rhodococcus sp. M8, assembly GCF_015654185.1. Classification (NCBI taxonomy): domain Bacteria; kingdom Bacillati; phylum Actinomycetota; class Actinomycetes; order Mycobacteriales; family Nocardiaceae; genus Rhodococcus; species Rhodococcus sp. M8. The sequence goes on along the minus strand of NZ_CP064065.1, from coordinate 550,507 downwards.
CAATTCCGAATCGCCGTTTCTGTCCTTTCTCGGCCGGAAGTCGAGATTCTCCGGTATGCGCCGGATCGCCCGGTGCGAGGGCTATCATCGAATTCGGCAGAGGGAACCCGATGAACACGAACACGAACACGAGCGCACTGAGCGACCAGATTCGGGCCGTACACCAATTGGTGCGGACGCAACTGCAGATACTCGAAATTCGCCACGAGCGCAGCTCGCATCCGATGGCGAAGCAGCAAATTGCGGCGGACATTCGCTATTTGTCGGAACGATGCGACACCCTCGAACGAATTCTGCATTCGCACACGACATCCGCGAAGTCGTCGTCGTCTCGGGCGGCGCGGCTGAGCGACTGCATCGCCACCATCGCCGGCTCGGCGGACAGGCGCAGCGTCGCCGCCCTCGAACACGTCCTCGCGGACCAGCTGGCCGACCGCGTCCGCACCCTCGAATCCCTCGCGATCGCGCTCGGAGACCGGCCGCTGCAGCAGTGGGCACGCGGTATCCACGCCGTCGGCGCCGCCTGATTTCCCTCCCGTTCTCTTCCCACCTGCCCGGGACGCGTGCCAGGCTGGAGCCACGGTCCTGCCGAGCTGTTTCGGCCGTTCCGGTTGGAGGAGACGATGACGTCCACGCTGCCGCGCCGTGCCGGATCCGACCGTGGCGATGTCCCGGGCCGGCTGCTGACCATGGGCGTCGAGGAGGAGTTGCTGCTCGTCGACGCCGACTCCGGCCGGCCCCGGCTGAGCAACGCCGCCGTCGTGGCCGATGCCCGCGAGGCCGGGCTCGACCTCCAGCTCGAGCTGTCGCGCTGCCAGGTCGAGACCGCCACACCGGTCTGCACCCGGATCGACGACCTGCGGCAGGAACTGCGCGTCTCGCGCACGGTGGCGGCGGCGGCCGCCGCACGCGCCGGGGCCCGCCTGCTCGCGGCGGCAGTGCCCCCGTTCGACACCACCCCGCCCGGGGCGCTCACGGACGCCGCCCGGTACCGGCGGATGGCCGAGCACTTCGGGGTGGTGACCGATCAGGTGATCTGCGGCTGTCACGTCCACGTCGGGGTGCCCGATCGCGACGTCGCGGTGCAGGTCTGCAATCACCTGCGGCCCTGGCTGCCCGCCCTGCTCGCGCTCACGGCGAACTCGTCCGTCACCGCCGGCGCCGACACCGGTTACGCCAGCTGGCGTCACATCCAGTGGGGGCGCTGGGGCAGCGGGGGGCCGCCGCCCTTCTTCCGGTCCGCCCGGCACTACGACGACGTCGTCGCCATGATGCTCGACGCCGGCACCGTCCTCGACCCCGCGATGGTCTACTGGGACATCCGGCTCTCGCCGCACCTGCCCACCCTCGAGATCCGGGTCTGCGACGTGCCCGCCACGATCGAGGAGACCGTCACCGCCGCCACCCTCGTCCGCGGACTCGTGTCCACCGCGCTCACCGCCGTCCACCGCGGTGACCCGGCGCCCCGGCTCGAGGCCGACCGGCTGAAGGCCGCGTGCTGGCGCGCCGCGCGGGAGGGCATCGACGGCTACGGGATGGACCCGCTGACGCAACGGCCCGTCCCCGCCGCCCGGCTGCTGGGCTCGCTGCTCGAGCACGTGCGGCCCGGCCTCGAGGAGGCCGGCGACTTCCCGTCCGCGCGCGCGTCGGTGCGGCGGATCCTGCGCCGGGGCAACGGCGCGCGCCGTCAGCGGCGAGCGCTCGCGGCGTCCCGGAGCACGGCGGACTTCGTCGCGGAACTGGCCCGCATCACCGTCGAGGGGTGCGAACCGGCCGCTCCCCCACCGACGGCCCGGTGATCGCTCCTACTCGGTGATCGCTCCTACTCGGGGGGTGTGACGCCGATGTCCTCGTGCCACAGGTCCGGGTGCTCGGCGACGAACGTCGCCATCATGTCGATGCAGCGTCGATCGTTCAGCACCGTCACCTCGACCCCGTGCTCGGCGAGCCAGTCGTGGCCGCCGGTGAACGTGACGCTCTCCCCGATCACCACGGCGCCGATGCCGAACTGCCGGATCAGGCCGCTGCAGTACCAGCAGGGCGACAACGTCGTCACCATGATCGTCGAGCGGTAGTCGCGCCGGCGGCCCGCGGCCCGGAAGGCGGCGGTCTCGGCGTGCAGCGACGGGTCCCCCTCCTGCACCCGCCGGTTGTGGCCGCGGCCGAGCAGCGTCCCGTCGGCGGCGAACAGGGCCGCGCCGATCGGGATGCCGCCCTCGGCGAGGCCGAGCCGGGCCTCCGCGAGCGCGACCTCGAGCATGGCAGCGGTGGTGGGGATGTCGAGCGGCCTGCGCGGCTCCGTCATGACGCCACCTCGAATCCCGTTCAGGCGAACGACTTGTGGATCTGCGCGCCGTAGCGGCGGATGATCTTCTGCTTGGCGGCGGTGTAGGCGTGGACGTCGTCCTGCAAGCCCTTGTTCTCGAGCGATCGGCGCGCCAACTCGCCGGCGATCACGTCGAGGAACAACTCGGCCAGCAGCAGTCGTGCCGCGTCCCGGAACCGGCCCCGGCCGTCCAGATACAGCTGCACGGTGGGGTCGCCGGTGTTGATGAGGATCGTTCGCTGCTCGGGGTCGTACACGGCACGTCCGGCGTCGTCCCCGAGATAGCGCAGGTCGTAGCCGACGAACATGTCCTCGCCGTGGTCGCGTGGCGGCCGTCGGTGTTCCTCCGGATGGGGCGGGGTGTGCGGGCGTGGCACATGGTGCGGCGACGGCGCGTTCTCGGCGATGACGATCTCGCACCACGCCCAGAACGCCCCGGACCGCACCATGATCTCGCCGCGCTCCCCGGCCGCCTCGCCGACGACCGTCCATTCCAGCCGCTGCACACCGGCCTTCTGCTCCACGGCAATCTCGGCGGGCCGGGGGTCGATCCGCATCGAGTCGGGCAGCGTGTACGCGATCGTCAGCCTGTCGTCGCCGGGCAGGCGCTCGGTGTCGACTTCCAGAGTGACGTGGAACCGATGGCCGGGCCTGCGGTAGCAGAAGGGCGTCGTGAATTCAAGGACGACCGACTTCTCCGTGCCGGTCGCGGTCGTCAGCGGTGCCGAGGCCGGCGCCGGCCCGATCCCGAGATCCCGGATCGCCGACTCGCTCATCCGGTGCAGCAGCCGGTCGATCATGTGCGCGGTGTGCTCGGAGGTTATCGCGTGCTCGAGGTGTTTGAGCTGATCGCGTTCGGCCAGCACATATTCGGCGAGCCGAACGCTGACCGCATGCGAGAATGCGGCGACGAACCGGTCCTTGTGGTTCAGACCCTCACGCTCGTCGCTGATGATCGGCTCACCCTGCCCGAGCCGCTCGATCAGGGCCGCGCAGTGCACGGTGCCGAACAGGTACTCGGCGCCCACCTGGTTCTCGTACTCGAACATCTGACAGTCGAGCACGGCGAGGCCCGAGACGACGACGAGACCGTTCGTGCGCTCGTCCCCCGACATGGTCAGCTCGGCACCTTCGGCCCGCTTCAGGGTGAGGGTGAAGGTGTACTCGTCGCCGTCGAAGTCGAAGCTGCCGGGCGCGTCCGGACCGATCAGCACGAGCGCCGGGGTTCGTCGAAGAGCACCCGGCCGCTGCGCTGGATCTCGTGCCGACCGGCGACGTGCACCACCTCCACGCTCCGCCGCGACAGCACCTCACGCAGGTAGACGTTGTCGGACAGCGCCTGCACCACGGTCTGGTACCGGGAGATGACCACGTGCGGGTTCTCCACGACCAACGTCACCCGGGTACCGTTCCCGGGGATGCCGAGGCGTTCGCGGTCGTCGTCGGAGACCGGCCGGTCGCCGCCGTGGTCGTCGTAGAGGTAGCCGCCGTTCTCGCCGCGGAAGAGGTCGATGCGGGTGAGCCGGCCGTCCTTGACGGTCTCGACCGTTCCGGCGCCGACACCGAACACGGCCTGCTTGAGGCCGCGCCCGAAGTAGCCCCGCCCATGGCCCTCGCCCCGCGACAGCGGGCTGTGGGCTGCCCCGTACGCCAGGATGCGGGCGGCCTGATCGAACGGCATACCTTCGGCATGGTCGGTGACCTGCAGGACCGCGCCCGACTGGTGGCGCTCGTAGGTGATGTCGATGCGGCCGTTCGCCTGTGCGCGGCCGTTGTCCAGCCGGGAGTAGCTGTCGTCACTGTTGGTGATCAGTTCGACGAGCGCCTTCTCGATCGAGGCGAAGCGCCGCGAATCGATCCCGATCACACGCTGGTCCACCGGAATGGGGGCGACTGCCATCGTTTCTGCCTTGTCTGTTCCGTCGGGCAGTCCTGAGGGTGGCTTCCCGACCTTGCCGCGATCGTACCGACGTTCGCGTCGATGCCGCGGCAATCGAAGTGCCCGGCGATGTCACCGCATTTCGTCGCATCCCGTCAACTCCAGGTACTCGTCCGGCAGTCGGCCGTCGGTGACGACCCCGCCGTCGGACCACGTGAACGTCAGCTCCGCGAAACCGGTGGCGGCCGCGTTCGGCTCGCCCTCGCGCGGGTAGTTGTATTCGACGTCGATGGAGTCGAAGGCCGTTGCGACCACCGCCGGGTTCAGCGCGCACGGCGTGGCGGTGCCGACGTAGTCGCCGCGGTGGAACAACAGCAGGTGGGTCGGCGACGATCCCGTCGCCCCCACGATCCCGACCTGCGCGTAGCTCAGGTCGCTGCAGCCGTTGTAGTTGCCGTTGTACGCCTGCAGCCACGTGGCATCGGGGATCTGCTGCGGCGGGGGTAGCTGCTCGATCACCGCGAAGACCTCGGGTGCCTCGAGGTCGACATCCGGGTCGCACGGCTGTTCGCCCACCGTCGTGGACACGGCGGCCCCGCCGGTGGGTGCCTGACGGGAGGACGTCGCGGTGGTCGGTTCGGCCACCGGCTGCCCGTCCTGCGGCTGCGCGCACCCGGCCAGGATCGCCATCGCAAGGGCCGACACAAGGGTGACACCGGCTGTGCGACTCGGCATGGGGCTCCTCGGACTCTCGGGTGCGACGGCGGTCGCCGCGACGGGTACGAATGGTGTCAGTTCGGATCATCCCAGTCGAGGCCCGTGGCAAGGTCGCGGAATGGTCCAGTTCGGTCGAGCCGAGCAAACTCCGGCTACCTCGTCAGAAGCCGGTAGAACTCCGCATCGTGTCCGTGTGCCGGGCAGAGGACCGACATCACTGCGTGTGACTGTGGCCCGGCGGAGAGGGGTTCGGTGCGGGTGGCCGCAGGAGTTCGGCGCGGGTGCCGGGCATGCCGCTGTGGCCCCGTTCGGTGCATTTGACCGCCAGGACCTGATTGACCCCGAGCCGGTTCGCCGCAAATGCCAACGCCGAGCCGGCCATGTACAGCCGCCATACTCGTGCCCGCCCGGCGCTGCTGTGAGCCACCGCCTCGTCCCAGTTCGACTCCAGGTTCGCCACCCAGGCCCGCAGGGTCGTCGCGTAGTGCTCGCGCAGCGACTCGACATCGCGCACCTCGAAACCGGCCCCTTCGAGCGCCTCGATCATCGTCGCGAGCGGCACGATCTCGCCATCGGGGAACACATAGCGATCGATGAACGACGTTTTCGAGAACTCGGCGAGGGATTTGCCCGGTCGCCGCGAGATCGCGTGGTTGAGCAATCGCCCCTGCGGGCGTAGCAGCGCGAACAGGTCCGCGGCATAGGTCGCCAGCATCGCAGCACCGACGTGCTCGGCCATCCCGATGCTCGAGATCGCGTCGTAGGGGCCGTCGGTGACGTCGCGGTAGTCCTGGACCCGGATCTGCACCAACTCGCCCACGCCCGCGTCGACCATCCGTTTGCGGGCGTAGTCCGCCTGTTCGTGGGACAGGGTGACACCGACGACGTGCGCGCCGTAGTGACGTGCCGCGTGCAGCGCGAAGGTCCCCCACCCGCAGCCGACGTCGAGTACCCGCATCCCCGCGGTCAGGCCGAGTTTGCGGGCCACCAGATCGCATTTGGCGTACTGGGCGGCGTCCAGATCCTCGCTCTGCGCCGCCCAGTATGCGCACGAGTAGGTCATCGACTCTCCGAGCACGAGTCGATAGAAGTCGTTGCCGACGTCGTAGTGGTGGCTGATCGCGGCGGCGTCACGCCCCTTGTCGTGCCGGCGCCCGCGCACCGGTTTCATCTCCTCCACCGGCGGCCGCGGGGGCGGGCCGAGGATCCCCAGGCGCAGCGCCGCTTTCACCAGCGCCTTCTTCGTGTGCCCGTCGATCCGGACACCCGGGCCGCGGCTCGGGTCCGACACCTGCTCCAACACGTCCAGACCGGCGAGCAGGTCCCCCTCGATGTCGATGTCGCCGGAGACGTAGGCCCGAGCGAAACCGAGATCGTTGGGCGCCCACAGCAATCGCCGTAGACCACGCCTATTGACCAGGTGCACCCGCCAGGGCGCGTCCGCAGGCCCACTCCGACTGCCGTCCCAACACCTGATCCCGACCGGAGCCTGCGCGCCCAGCACCGCACGAACCAGCGGCGCCACCGTGTCAGCGACTGTCATACGCACCTCCGTCACAGTTCGGGCCCGACCACCATCGCGACTGCGCGGTTCCCGCTGCTCGCCGTGACGCTCAGGGCCTGTCAACCCGCACCCGCGTCCCGCAACGCCACCTCGTCGACAGTATCGATGGACCCCCTCGCCGTACACCATTACACCAATCTCCGTGTCACCACACCGGCTTCGCCGAGCTTGCACACCTCGTCGACCACCGGTCCAGCGCCACAGGCTCCGCCAGGGCAGCCCTCGACCCGAGCCGGCTGTGGCCGATAGCGCTTCGGGCGAGGCGGTGGCCGAACGTCTTCGTGCGCAACCCGTTCGAGCCGGGTCGCATGAAGTCACCCCGCGCCGAGTAAGGGCGTGGAAGGATGGCCTCACGCACAACCGCGCTCCGTGTGCACAGCCAGCCCCATGGAACCCGAAGGTCGAGTCGCCTGCCCAGCAGAAGACGTAATCGAAGGAAAACCATGACCGCACCCGGCGGTATCACGATCGATCCGGCACTCGTCGATCTGTACAAGGACCTGCACCGGCATCCCGAGCTCGGATTCCGAGAACACCGCACCGCCGCGATCGTGGCCGACCGGCTGAGGGCATCGGGATTCGAGGTCACCACCGGCGTAGGGAAGACCGGCGTGGTCGGCGTCCTGAAGAACGGGCCGGGGCCGACCGCGCTGCTGCGGGCGGACATGGACGCCCTTCCCGTCCGGGAGGACACCGGGCTCGACTACGCCAGCACCGCCACGGCCACCGACGAGCACGGCGGCACGGTGCCGCTCGCTCATGCGTGCGGCCACGACCTGCACACCACCTGCCTGCTGGGCGCGGCCCGAATTCTCGCTGCCGACCGGTCCGGCTGGACCGGCACCCTACTGCTGGTGTTCCAGCCCGCCGAGGAGCTGGGCGCGGGTGCGCAGGCCATGGTGGACGACGGGCTGTTCGGCAGATTCCCGAAGCCGGACGTCGTGCTCGGTCAGCACGTGGCGCCCCTGCCGGCCGGCAAGATCGCCGGACATCCCGGCCCGTCGTACGCGGGCTCGGATTCTCTGCGGGTGCGGCTCGCCGGAAGGGGCGCGCACGGATCGATGCCGGAGGCATCGGTCGATCCCATCGTGTTGGCCGCCGCCACGGTGTTGCGTCTGCAGACCGTCGTCTCCCGGGAGATTCCGAGTACCGCGACCGCGGTGCTCACCGTCGGGTCGATCCATGCCGGTGACGCCGCGAACGTGATTCCCGGGCACGCCGAGATCCAGTTGAACATCCGCAGTTACGACACCGCCGTGCGCCGCCGCATCCTCGACAGTGTCGAACGCATCGTGCGCGGCGAAGCTGCCACGGCCGGCGCGCCGGAGGACCCGACCATCACCGAGATCGAGCGCTTTCCGGTCGTCACCAACGACGCGGACGCGTTGCGCACGAGCCTTGAGGCCTTCGCGACCTGGCTGGGGCAGGACAACATTCTCGATCCGGGAGCCGGCGCCGGAAGCGAGGACGTCGGCATTCTCGCGACCAGCGCCGGGGCGCCGCTCTCCTACTGGCTTCTCGGCGGCGCCGATCCGTCGCTCTTCACCACCGGTGACATGACCGATCCCGCGCTGCTCACCGTGCCGTCCAACCATTCACCCCACTACGCCCCTGTCATCGAACCGACGCTGCCGATCGGGGTCGCCGCGTTGGTGACCGCTGCCCGGACGTGGCTGCCGTCGACTCACTGACCGTCCGCAGCACCGGTCTCGGTGCGCCCGCAATGCCGAGGTGCTCTGGGGAGAGGATCGATGCAAAGCTGTCTTGACGGGTCAGGGCACCGGGAACTGCACCGATGACTTGGCGGCGACAAAAGTCGCGAACTCGGTGTTGACGCGTTGGTGCTGCGGATCGGTCATGTAGTCGGTGAGTGCCTGTTGGTCACGGAAGACCGCGGCGACGGCGTAGTCCGCAGTTCCCGGCCGCAGGCGCAGGTCGGCACCGTGGTGGTAGGACTCGATCCCCACGCAGGAGTGGGAGACGGTCTCGAGCGCGTGGGCGAGCGCGTCGATGGTCTCCGATGTGGTGCTCGGGGTGAAGGTGAAGGTCACTACGTGGGCGATAGGCATGGCCGGTGGTTCTTTCCGGGAGTGGGCGGGTTCGGCAGTGCGGCCCGGGCGCGACAGTGTCCTCAGGCGGGTTGAGGTCCTCAGGCGGGTTGAGCTTCGAGTTGGTGCAGCGGTGCGCCGGTGGCTCCGCGCACCCACTCCTCGGCGACACCGGGTGCGCACTCACGCAGGACCAGGCCGTCGTCGGTCACGTCGATCACGGCGAGGTCGGTGATGATCCGCTGCACCACGCCCTCTCCCGTGAGCGGCAGCGAGCACTCCGAGACGATCTTGGGGTTGCCCTGCTTGTCGGTGTGTTCCATGAGCACGATGACCTTGCGGGCACCGTGGACGAGGTCCATCGCCCCGCCCATGCCCTTGACCATCTTGCCCGGCACCATCCAGTTCGCCAGATCGCCCGTAGCGGAGACCTCCATGCCACCGAGCACCGCGGTGTCGATGTGCCCGCCGCGGATCATGCCGAAGCTCAGCGCCGAGTCGAAGAACGCCGCGCCCGGGTTGACGGTGACCGTTTCCTTACCGGCGTTGATCAAGTCCGGATCGACCGCATCCTCGGTCGGGTACGGTCCCGTTCCCAGGATCCCGTTCTCACTGTGCAGGGTGACCTTCACGCCCTCGCGCAGGTAGTTGGGGATCAGCGTCGGCAGGCCGATACCGAGGTTGACGTACTCCCCTGGCGACAGCTCCTGAGCGGCCCGGGCCGCCATCTGCGTGCGCGACCAGCCGACGGACTGTGTGTCCACACTCACGGTCATCTCAAGCACCCTTTCCGGCCGACACGGTCCGCTTCTCGATCTGCTTGTCCTGCACCCCGGTGTGCACGATCCGGTTGACGAAAATCCCCGGCAGGTGCACTTCGCCCGGATCGATCTCGCCCGGCTCCACCAGCTCCTCGACCTGCGCGATGCAGATCCGGCCGGCCATCGCGGCGAGCGGGTTGAAGTTCATCGCGGCCTTGTTGAACACCAGGTTGCCCTCGGTGTCGCCCTCGAGCGCGTGCACCAGCGAGAAGTCCGCCGTGATCGACTCCTCGAGCACGTACCGCTTGCCGCGGAACTCGCGGATCTCCTTCGGCGGGGACGCCACCGCGACCGATCCGTCGGCGTTGTAGCGCCACGGCAGACCGCCCTGCGAAACCGGTGTCCCCACCCCGGCGGGGGTGAAGAAGGCGGGAATGCCCGCGCCGCCGGCCCGCAGCTTCTCCGCGAGGGTCCCCTGGGGCGTCAACTCCACCTCGAGTTCACCCGACAGGTACTGCCGCGCGAATTCCTTGTTCTCCCCCACATAGGACGAGACCATCCGGCGTACTTTTCCGCGAGTGAGGAGCAGGTCCAGTCCGTGGCCGGTCGCGCCGCAGTTGTTGGAGAAGACCTCGAAGTCGTCCACGTCGCGATCGGCAAGAGCACCGATCAGGACATCTGGAACACCGGAGACTCCGAATCCTCCCACCGCCAGCGCGGCCGACGAGGGAATGTCTGCCACCGCTTCGGCTGCGGAGGCGAACACCTTGCCCGCGCACAATAATTCGACGCGATCGGTCATCTTGGATCAGCCTTTGCTCGAGTGCGCGCCGGTCATCAGGGCGGCAAGATCTTCGGGTTCGAGGAACGACGGCGGCAGCGGGGGTCCCCACGAGTACAGTGCTGCCAGGCCGTGGAGCACCTCCGGGGCCCACACCTCGTCTTCGGGGATGCAGTCCATGTCGGAGTAGTACTCGGAGTAGTTGCCGGCGGGATCGCGCAGGTACCAGAAGAAGTTCGAGCCGGCGTAATGCCGTCCCAGTCCCCAGGCGTGCCGTTCCGGATGTCCTTCGAGCATTCCGTAACCGCCGCGTCCGACTTCGTCGATGTCGTCGACCTGCCAGCTGGTGTGGTGCAGGAAGTTCACCGGCGAGGCCTGGACGAGCACGTTGTGGTGATCGGTGGAGCAACGCATGAAGGCGGCCGTGTCCCCGACATAATCGCTGACCTTGAACCCGAGGCCTTCGGTGAAGAACCTCCGCGTCGTCTCGTAGTCGACACTGCCCAGCACGGCGTGACCGAGCTTGCGGGGACGGACCGGCCCGGTGCGCGAGGAGAAGGGCGCGCGACCGACGCGGTCGATCCGTCCGGGCCCGTTGTACGGGGTGGCCGGTACCGGGGGCACGACGATGCGCGAACGCACCGAGACACGCACTCGGGTGCCGGTGGCCGGTTCCACGGCCACCAGACTCGACTCTTCGTGCACCACCGGCACACCGAGCTCGGCCAGTCGCCGGGCGATGGAAGCGATGTCGTCGGGATCGTCCGCAGCAATCTCGAGTTCGACCAGCCGACGGATCGGTGCATGAACGATCTCGAGTTGCTCGCCACCGTTCTGGGTGGCGAAGATGCCGCCACCGCGGTGGTCTAGCCCGAATTCGGTGTAGTAGTAGATGTTTTCGTCCACATTGGGCACACCGATGGTGACTTTGCCCAGTCCGTGCAAGGCCATGACAGTTCTCCTGTTACTTCGCGGCGGGACCGGCGACGAACCGCTGGTGCAGTTCGCCGATGCCTTCGATCCAGCTGTCGAGGGTTTCGCCGGGCTGCAGGAAACGCTTCGGGGTGCGGCCACCGCCGACGCCGGCAGGGGTTCCGGTGAAGATGACGTCGCCCGGGTACAAGGTGACGGTTTGCGATAGGGCGGCGATCAGCTTGCCGACCGGGAAGATCAACTCGCGGGTGCGGCCCTTCTGCATCTCCTCGCCGTCGATGCTGCAGCCCAGCTCCAGATCGCTCGGATCGGCGAACTCGTCCGGGGTGACCAGCCACGGACCCTGCGGGGAGAATCCGGGGAACGACTTTCCGAGTCCGAATTGCGGTGCGGGTCCGCGCAACTGGGTGACTCGTTCGGAGATGTCCTGCCCGACGGTCAATCCGGCTACGTGGTCCCACGCATCCTGCTCGGCGATCTGGAAACCTTCGCGGCCGATGATCGCCACGAGTTCGATTTCCCAGTCGACGTTACCGCCGGCGGGAATGGTGACCTCGGTGTCCGGGCCGGAGAAGCTCGAGACGTATTTGGTGAAGACCGGCGGGAGTTGGCTCGGCGCCTCGAAACCCGATTCGGTGGCGTGAGCGGAATAGTTCAGGCCGACCGCGAAAACCTGGCGCGGGGCCGGGGACGGCGCCTCGAGCGTTGCCCGCTGCACCGGGGTGGTCTGCTCCGTCGAATCCACATCCGAAGCCCAGGAGCGGAACTCGTCCCAGGTGTTGTAGATCGACGGCAGGTCCGGACCGAACCGGCCATCGCTCGCAGTGGCGATATCGATGGCGTGCTCGGCACCGCGCTCTCCGACGATCAGAGCGGCGCGACCGGCAAGGTTGGCAATACGCATGAGAGGCATCTCCTGAAATTGTGTGAGGAACCCGGGGCGGTGCGGGGTCAGGCTGTCGGAACAGGGGTGGCGACAGAGATCGGAGCGAGGGCAGCGTGGTACCCGTGGACAAGGTCGGTGAGCCGCTCCGGGGTGGCAGCGGTGCCGAAGACGTAGTGGTCGGGCCGGAGGAGTACGCAGGCGATCTGCTGGTCGGTGAACCATCGCGACCATGCGTGAGTGGAATCCTCGAGATCGCAGCCTTCCGACCCGATCGTGAACACTCGCAGGTTCGCCGCATCGAGTAGGGGCCGATGCGTTTCGCCGATCCGGGCAGCAGCCGCGGCGTCGGACGTCAGCAGAACCGCGCCGTAGCCGATGACGTCGTCGAGCAGGGCGGTGTACCCCTCGGCAGTCTCCACCGGGAACTGCGGAGCATGGGTTCCCGCGAGTCCGGCGAGGCCCTCGGCCGTGGCCACGATCCCGGACCCCAGGACCGGCTGCTCGGTGATGGGCAGAACCTTGGCCGGATCTGCTCCCCCGGCGAGCATGCGGGCGTCACGTTCGGCAGCCAGCTCCGGGTCCAGGACGCAGATGACGTTGCCGAGGGCCACCGACATCGCGATTGCGTACTGCAGGTGTCGCGTCCGTTCGGAGGTGTAGCTGTCGAGCAGCGCCGGGCCGGACCGGCCGCTCAGAACACGGTCGAGCTTCCACGACAGGTTCGCCGCATCGCGCATGCCGGAGCACATGCCCTGGCCGGCGAACGGAGGCATCTGGTGGGCGGCATCGCCGGCCAGGATCAGTCGGCCCTTGTTCCATGCGTCGGCCCACCGGGCACCGAAGGTGTAGACCGCGTGCCGCTCGAGATCGGTGTTCTCCGGGGTTCGCCCCCAGGCTGCGAGCAACTCCCACGCCTTGGCGGGGTCGTTGAGGGAGTCGCGTGTTTCCCCCGGCAGTCGCATGAACTCCCAGCGTCGCCGTCCCGGTCCGCCGGACACCACGGTGGTGGGTCGCGCCGGATCGCACATCTGCCAGTTCTGCGGCACCGGGTCTACGTCGTCCCAGCCCGGCGGTGCCCAGTCGGCTTCGTCGTGAGGCTTCGTGTCCACGACCAGCCAGTCGAAGAAGAATCCCCGATCGACCATGGAGACACCCATGCGCTGGCGGACGAAGCTGTTCGCCCCGTCGCATCCCACCACGTATCGGGCACGGATCCGGCGTTGCTTGGTCACCGCGCTGGTGTAGGTCACCAGCACGTCGTCGTCGGTTTCGTGGATCTGTACCACCTCGGCGCCGCGCCGCAGCCGCACATTGGGCATGGCGGTCACCGCGTCGGCGAGCACCTGTTCGAGCTCGGGCTGGGAGAAGAAGGACGTACCCCAGCCGCACGGGCGGTCGAGCTCCCACGGGATCTTCACCAGTGTCCGGCCTTGGGCGTTGCGCCACTCGTACGAGTCGTGCACCGGCTCGGAGATGGCCTTGACCTCGTCGCTCAGTCCCATGGACTGGAAGGCGCGTCCGATCTCGTCGTCGAAGACCACGGCCCGGGGCAAACCGTAGGGCTCGGGCCAGCGCTCGAGGATCACCACGTCGTGACCTTGCAGGCCCAGCAGCCGTCCGACGGCCAAGCCCACCGGACCGGCTCCGACCACGACCACATCGTGCAGTTCAGGCTGCATTGCCGAGGTCCTCTCGTTTGGAAGGGGAATGGTGCGGATCACCCTCGCACCAATTGAGCATGTTGAATATGCTTAATACTGTGACGTGATCTGAGTCTCATGTCAAGAGGTCTGAGAGAATCGGGCATGATGAATTGCGATCGAGTACGAAAGAGCAGGTAGAGGGCATGACCACTCCACAGCCGGACCTGCAGGTACGAGGGTCACTGACCCGGCCGGAGCAGGCCGCCCTCGCGATAGGCCGTCTCGCCGAGAGCGCCGAGCCCGGCGCGCGCCTCGGCACCAAGCAGGAACTACAAGAGCGCTGCGGGGTTTCGAAAGGAACCTTCAACGAGGCCCTGCGTTTGCTGCAGGCCCGGGGCCTGATCACCGTCCGATCAGGTCCGGGCGGAGGGCTGTTTGCCGCAGAGCCCACACCTGCCGTACGGATCGGCAACGCCATTCTGGCCCTCGATCGAACGGAAACCTCCGTCGACGACGCGGTACGGATCCGCAGCGCACTGGATCCACTGTTGATCGACGACGCCATCCAGTTCGCCGGCCGCGCCGACATCGCCCGGATGCGTCAAGCACTCGACGAAATGAGCCGATCGGTCGAGACCGAGGACGTGCTGACCTTCCTGCGCGCGAATTGGGATCTGCACGCCGCCATCGCACGCACCAGCCCTAGCCGGGTACTTCGATCGGTCTATCTCAGCCTGCTCGACGTGCTTGCCTCGCATACTGTTTCAGCCGAACCTGTCGACGGTCGGACCCTGGCCGAGGTGCTCGCCGAACGCTTGGTGCTACATTCCGATATCGTCGAAGCTCTTGCAGGCAAAGACCTTTCGCGCGCCCAGGAACTTATCGCTGTCCACAATCAGCGCTGACTCCATCCAGCCCTCCAGAAGGAGCCATTACGTGCAGGCAGCAGTTGTCCATCAGTGGGGCGGTCCCGAGCAACTCGTCCTCGAAACCGTGGCCGATCCCACCCCCAGCCCGGACCATGCCGTCGTCGAGCTCAAAGCCAGTGCCGTCAATTGGCACGACATCCTTGTCCGCCGCTCCGGCCGCGGATTCCCGCTTCCTCGCATCCTCGGCATCGACGGTGCCGGAATCCGGCGCGACACCGGTGAAGAAGTGCTCATCTATCCCGGCTTGAACTGGGGCGACAACCCCGCTGCCCCATCGGCACAGTTCTCGATCCTCGGTGACGACACCGACGGCACCTACGCCGAACTCGTCTGCGTACCTGCCGCCAACCTCTTCCCCAAACCTCGCCACCTCGGCTGGGAGGAAGCCGAGGCGCTGCCGGTCGGTGCGCTGACCGCATATCGCGCGATCGTTACCCGGGCCGGCCTGCGCCCCGGCGACACCGTTCTCGTCCTCGGCGCCGGCAGCGGCGTGTCCACCTTCTCGATCATGATCGCCGCCACCCTCGGCGCCACCGTGCTGGTCACCTCCTCGAGTACGGACAAGATCGAGCGGGTTCGCGAGCTCGGTGCCACCGACGGAGTGCTCTACACCGACCCGAACTGGCCCCGGCAGATCATCGACGCGACAGGTGGCGTCGATGTCGTCGTCGACGGTGTCGGCGCCAACCTCGACCAGTCCCTTTCCTGCCTCAAACCCGGCGGCCGTGTCGTCGTCTTCGGGGCCACCGCAGGCACAGTCGGGAACATCGACATCCCTTCCCTCTACTTCGGGCAGCACACCATCCTCGGATCGACTCTCGGCACCCGAGACGAGTTCGGCCGGATACTCTCGCTGTTCGATGCCCATCGCCTCCGCCCGGTGATCGACTCCGTACGTCCTCTGACCGATGTCCGGGCTGCCCACGAACGCATCGAAAGCCGTGCCCACTTCGGCAAGCTGGTCCTGTCCATCGATTGAGGACGGAGTTCGTCGATCTCGGGCGGGCCATGGAGCGTTTCGTCAGATCAGCGGGGTGACCTGCTCATCGATGTCGAGCAGCGCTCGTCCGTACGCCTCCGCACTGATGGACGGGTTGACCACTGCGTGACGCGAGCCGGTCTCGAGATCGCGCCACTTCAGCTGCAGCGGGCTGCCTTCGGCGAAACTGCCGGCGCCCTGCACACTGAGCAGCAAGTCCATCGCCTCGCGCGCTCGGGTCGCCACGACGCCGACGTCCATCCGCACCCGTGCTCGGGTCAGGACATCGGGATACTCGGCACGGCGAGCTGCCGCATCGATATCGGCGGCGGCGCGGAAGCAGTGCAGTTCGGCGGTGTCCACAAGCGATGCCGCCTGTGCCATGTTGAGCTGCGTCGAGCCCGAATCGGTGGCCTTGTCGTAGAAGGTGTAGGAGATTCCCCGGCCCTTGGCGAGAGATGCCTTGACGAAGTCCAGTGCCCCCTTCGCCAGTCCCAGCTGGGGGCCGGCCAGCACCAATGCCAGAACCGGGACGAACGAGGACCGGTACAGTGCCTCATCCGTGTGCTCGGTGGGGTAGTTGCCCTCGATCCCCTGGGTCACCGAGAGGATCCGATGGGCCGGTACGAATACCCCGTCGGCGATCAACGTATTACTGCCGGTCCCGCGCATGCCGGCCACGTACCAGGTGTCCTCGAGGGAGAGCTCGCTCATCGGGATCAGTGCGATCCCCTGATCGACCTGCAGACCGTCCTCGTCCACGATGGGAACTCCGAGAATCGCCCATTGCGCGTGCAGGCTGCCGGAAGCGAACCCCCACTTCCCGCTCACCACGAGACCTCCGTCGACGGCCTTGCAGGTCGCATTGGGGGCAATGACGCCACACACCCTGGCATCGGGATCGGTTTCGAAAACCTCGCGCTGAGCCCGATCCGGGTACAGCCCGACGAGCCATCCCCCCACGTTGATCAGCGTGGCCACCCATGCGGTCGAACCGCAGGACTGGGCCAGAGTGGATGTCACCTTCAGGAAGGTGGTGAAGTCCGCCTCGTATCCACCGAGGCGTTCGGGCACGGCCAGCTTGAACAGACCCGAGGCTGCAAGCGCGTCGATGTTCTCTTGTGGAATGCGGCGGTCGGCATCTGCACGAGCGGCGTTGGAACGAAGAAGTTCGGCCAAGTCCTCGGCACGCCGGGATAATTCGGCGGACAGGTCTGCCGGGTCGGTGGAGATGGGACGGGGTGCGGATGCAACGGTCATGGTGTCCTCACTGAAGTCGGTGACGAGATGTGCATCACATACTCCGAAGTCGGACCGGGAAACGCTTGCGCTCATCCACCAAAGATTTTCGGATCAGTGAAGCGATCTGCACGCTCCGGATCGCGATTGGGCGATCCGCACAAGGCTGCCGGAAATCTCGAGCCTCCCGAACAAGCGGAACGTCCCTGTGACGCGCTTCACTGTCCAGATCCGGTGCATCGATATCACAGGAGATTTCATGACCACTGCAGTTTGTCCCGTCACGAACCTCGATCCGTCTGCCCTTCGGCGCACCCTGGGACAGATCCCGACCTCTGTCGCCGTGGTAACTGCGATGCGGGAGGAGGGACCTGTCGGTATGACCATCGGGTCGTTGACCTCGGTGTCGCTGGATCCTCCGCTGGTGGCGTTCTTCGGCATCAGCTCCTCCTACACGTTTTCGCAACTGCGTCGTGCGGACCGGTTCTGCATCAATGTTCTCGCCGAGGATCAGCACGACATCTGCTACGCATTCGCTTCCCGTACCGGAACCAGATTCGAGGTGGGACAGTGGGAAAGCGGAGACGGATCGCGAGCACCACAACTACCCGGGGCAGCAGCATGGATCGAGTGCACCACCGAATCGGTATTCGAGGCCGGCGACCACCTCGGCATGATGGGCCGCGTCCGCTCCGCCACCCACAGCGACGCCCGGCCGTTGCTCTTCCACCGCGGCCGGCTGACGCGGCTGCACCACATGGCCGGACGTACCGCCGGAACGGCTCGCCTGGACTGGTGGACGGCCTGACGGTAGGAACCGGTCTTTCGTGGGGCGCCTTGTCTCACCACCCGAGCCGGAAGACCATCACCGGATCCCCGAACGACTGCCATCGGAAGGCAGGCTCTACATCGTGACCACGCATCACGACGCGGAAGACAATGCCTTCGGCGCTGTTCCGCGCGACCGGACGACGCAACACTGGGTGCACCGTCTGCATCCCGTCGCCGCCGCCTCGCCACCCGCCACGTCGGTGGCCACGGTGGCCGATGCCGCCGACCGGCTCGGTACCTCTCCGGTTCAATGGGCCTGCGAAGTCGGATACACGATGGCGGCGCGGGTTCTCGAGGAAATTCCAGAGCTCAGAGGTGGGAGCGAACCATTCGAGACGGTTCGGATGGGAACCGAGTCGTCCGTCATCCGCGCGATGCTGCGGCTCTCGGAGCTCGCGCCCGACGCACCGGCGATCACGGGAGAAGCCTTGGCGGGAGTGCCGGACTTCGTACGCCGCGGAATCACCCTCGACCGGCTGCTGCGGGGAATCCGGCTCGGGCACGCCGAAATGTCCAAAGCCTTCATGACGGCCTGTAGTCAGCTCGTGGCTGCCGACGAACGCCCCGAACAGATGCAACGGATCTCCGACGTACTCTTCGACTACATCGACGAATTCTCAGGTTCGATGGTCACCCACTACATCAGCGAACGTGACCGTTGGATGGCCAGTGCGGCCGCGGCCAGAGACGAAGCTGTGCGACGCATCCTGGCCGGCGAATCGACCGACGCCACTCAGGCCCAGCACGCGCTCGGATACGACCTGTCCCGCCAGCACCTGGCGGCCACACTCTGGTTCGAGCCCGCCCGCAGTCGCGCGAACAACGCGGACCTGCAGACCGTCGCGCACGACACACTCAGCCGTCTGGGAGCCACGAAACTGCTGATCATGCCGATCGGCGCGGGACGACTGTGGGCGTGGGGCAGTCGAGGAACATTCACCCCGTCCCTATCCGTCGACGATCTCCCGCCGACACACCCCGATGTCCGCATCGCGCTGGGAACACCGGCTCCTGGGCTCGAAGGATTTCGCAGGTCTCATGAGGAAGCCGCCACCGCCGAACGCGCAGCGCGCCTGTCGCCCGCCCCGGGACGGTGGGCGACCCTCTACGCGGATGTGGCTATTCCTGCCCTGTTGACGACCGATATGTCGGCCGCCCGCCACCTCGTGCAGCGCGAGCTCGGACCTTTGGCCGCGAACACTGCCCACGCCGGCGACCTGCGCAGCACTCTGCTGGTCTTCTTCGAGGAAGAGAGCAGTCCGTTCGCCGCCGCCCGCCGCCTGCACGTTTCTCGAAACACCGTTGCCTACCGAGTCAAGCGAGCCAGTGAGCTACTGGGATACGACATCGCAACCAGACGATACGAGCTGCACACAGCATTGCGGCTGATAGCGACGTTCGGCCCCGAGCGCCTGCTCACCCGCACGGACCAATCCCCCGGCGACCGATAACGGTGGCACTCCGATCACCGCACCGACCAATCGGGCCGCCGTACTTGTCGCACCTATTTCTCCCGAGTCATGGAAAGTGACTCGGGTTATGGGAAGTCCTCGAGAGCGACGACCTCCGAGTGCCGTTACGAGTCGCGCCTGGACTCCCACAGCCCGATCACGTTGCCCTCGGTGTCGGCGAAGTACGCCGCGAATCCCATGTCGCCGACGGGCATTCGCCCCGTCACCGTCTTCCCGCCGAGGGATTCGATCCTCTGCAGCGCGGCGTCGATGTCCTCGACGTCGACGGTCACGACGGGACTCTTCAACTCGTCGCGTCGGAACATGCCCCCGTTGATGTACCCGGGTTCGGTGGAGGTGCCGGTCTCGTCGACGGGACCGGTGGTGACGAGGGTGTAGTCCATGCCGGGGACGTCCGCGAGCGACCATCCGAATGCGTCGCGATAGAAGGACCGGGCGCGGTCACCGTCGTCGTAGGGGAGCTCGAAGTGCACGATGCGTCCTGCCATGACGTTCGCCTCCTGTTCGACCGGAACGACCGGGTTTCAGCGTAGCCTCCGCGAACTGGTGGACCCGCCCGATCGAGGTCGATCGACGCTAAGCCACCGCTAAGAGGGTGCGGGTGTACTCGACCGCGACATCCCGGTCGAGCGAGGAAGAACCATGCACGAGAGCACGTTGACCGTCCACCTCCGGGCGGTGCTGCAGTTGACGCAGACGCAGATCCAGATCTTGGCGGCGCGCCGGGAGCGCACGGCCGACCCGGTGCGCCTGCGGGAGATCGCGGACGATCTGGAGCACGCGCTCGGCTACCGGGACGCTCTGGAGCAGGCCCTCCAGGATGGCGGCGCGCCGGCCGAGCGCCCGTCGGCGCGGGCCGCGCGCCTGAGTCGCTGCGTGGAGCAGATTGCGACGTCCGGCGACGGGCGCCGGGTGGCGGTGCTGGAACGGGTCCTGCACGAGCAGCTGGTGGACCGCACCCGGGCGCTGGCTCGACTCACCGCGGCCGGCGACCATCGGCCGGTGCACTACTGGGCACGGCGCCACCTGGCGCACTGCCGGAGCCTGGGCGAACCGCAACCGGCCGGGGGCGACGAGCAGTGGTCCGTCAGGTCACGGTGACGGTCATGCTCCGCTCGTCCGCCGACATGTGCTCGGCCCGCTGCAACTGGAGCGACACCGGCCAGGTGCCGGGCCGCTTGGCGCGCAGGTAGAGGATGCGTTCGCTGCCGGCGCCGGGGAGCGGATTCCGGGACGGCACGAATCGCACGTCGCTGAGCAGGAGACCCTTGCCGATGTGGGTTGGGCACCAGGTGTAGTCGCGGGAGGTGTTCTCCGGCAGGTGCAGTTCGATGGTGTCGCCCACGGCGACCTGCAGGTCCCGGGGTCCGGTCGTCACGTGCCTCATTGGACCAGAGTACGGCGGCTTTGTGATCTATGTCACTATCGGGAGCGATCCGGGGGCCTCGTTCGTCGGAACACGTGTCGGGGGTCCGCGAGGCGGGTACCCGGACCACCGGCATGGGAATCGACCAGGGAGTGGGAACACATATGGCCGCATCGGTGTCAGACGAGTTCGAGATCGAGGCGACGCCCGAGCAGGTGATGCGCGCGTTGACCGACATCGAGCGCATCCCGGAGTGGTCGTCCTCCCACAAGGACGTGCAGGTCGAATCGCGGCACGACGACGGCCGGCCCCGCGTCGTGCGCATGACGCTCGCACTGTTCGGCATCTCGGACACGCAGGTGATCGAGCACGAGTGGACCGAGGAGTCCACCTCGTGGACGCTGATCGAGAGCGAGATGCAGCACTCCCAGGACGGCGAGTACCGCCTGACCCGCACCGAGCGCGGGACGCGCGTGCGGGTGACGATGTCCACCGACCCGAAGATCCCGGTGCCGGGCTTCATGCTCAAGCAGGGCCAGAAGCACGCGGTGAAGACGATCCGCAAGGGTCTGACCGAGTTCGTCCTGCGGCACTACGCCTGACCCGGCAGCCTGACCCGGCACCAGGTCCGGCACGCCACCCGCCCACAGTCTCGGCACGCCGAGCCGCCGGCGCGTCGTGCGCGCCGGCGGCTCGTCGCTTTCCCGGATCAGCTCAGGTGGTGGACCTCCTGAAGCCCGTACACCGGCGTCGGGATCCCCTCGTGCCGGGCCTTGAGCTGCAACGCCAGGTACAGCGAGTAGTGCCGCGACTGGTGCAGGTTGCCGCCGTGGAACCACAGGCCCTCCTGCCGGGTGGGCTTCCACATGTTGCGCTGCTCGCCCTCCCACGGGCCGGGGTCCTTGGTGGTGTCCGACCCCAGGCCCCAGCACTTGCCGACCTTGTCGGCGACGTCCTGGCCGATCAGGTCCGCCGCCCACCCGTTCATCGAGCCGTAGCCGGTCGCGTAGACCACCAGGTCGGCCTCGAGCTCGGTGCCGTCCTCGAGGATCACGCTGTTCTCGGTGAGTTCGCGGACGCCGCCGTGGGCCAGCTTGATCTCGCCGTCGGCGACGAGTTCGGCGGCACCGACGTCGATGTAGTAGCCGGACCCGCGGCGCAGGTACTTCATGAACAACCCGGAGCCGTCGTCCCCGAAGTCGAGCATGAACCCGGCCTTCTCGAGCCGGGCGTAGAAGTCGGCGTCGCGCTCCCGGATCGCGTTGTAGACGGGAATCTGGAACTCGTGCATGATCCGGTACGGCAGCGACGCGAACGTCAGGTCGGCCTTGGCTGTCGTCATCCCCGCGGCCAGGGCCCGCTCGGAGTACAGGTCGCCGAGGCCGAGGTCCATCAATGAGTCGGATTTGACGATGTGCGTGGACGAGCGCTGCACCATCGTCACGTCGGCGCCGACCTCCCACAGCGCGGCGCAGATGTCGTGCGCCGAGTTGTTCGCGCCGATCACCACGGCCTTCTTGCCCGCATACGCGTCCGGCCCGGGATGCTGGCTGGAGTGGTGCTGGTCCCCGCGGAACCGGTCCATGCCGGCGAAGGTCGGGATGTTGGGCTTGCCGGACATGCCGGTGGCGAGCACCAGCTGCTTCGGCCTCAGCACGACGGGTTCGCCGTCGCGGACCACGTTCACGGTCCACTCGCCGGTCGCCTCGTCGTAGGACGCCGAGGTGCACGTGGTCTTGGACCAGTAGGGCACCTCCATGACCTTGGTGTACATCTCGAGCCAGTCACCGATCTTGTCCTTGGGCGCGAACACCGGCCAGTTCTCGGGGAACGGCATGTACGGCAGGTGGTCGTACCAGACGGGATCGTGCAGGCACAGCGACTTGTAGCGGCCGCGCCACTGGTCGCCGGGCCGGTCGTGTTTGTCGAGCACGAGCGCGGGCACGCCGAGCTGGCGAAGACGGGCGCCGAGGGCGATGCCGCCCTGGCCGCCGCCGACGATCACGACGTACGGCTGGGTGGTGTAGCCGAGTTCGCGCTCCTCGGCCTCGCGCTTCTCGGACCAGGTGACGCGGTTGCGGTCGGCACCGTGCTGCACACCCTTGGGCCGGCGGACACCCTTGCTCTCCTCGTGCCCCTTCAGCTCCTGCATCGTGGTGAGCAGGGTCCAGGCACCCTCGTCCTTCAGCCGCAGGTGCCCGACGCCGCGGCCGACCGCCGTCTCGAACGCGATCCAGGCGCTGACGACGCCGCCGTCCTCGGTGGGGGGCTCGGTGGTGCGGAATCCGCTGGGGTCGGCGTCGTGCAGCCGCGCACGGAGCATGTCGGCGACACCTTCCCGGCCCTCGACGGTCTTGAGGTTCCAGGTGAAGGCGACCAGGTCGCGCCAGAAGCTGTCGGTGGCGAACATGCCCGCGGCGGCCTCGACGTCGCGCGCGGCGAGGGCGGCCTCGAAGTCGGCCAGCCACGCGTCGACCCTCTCCTGCGGTCCGGTGATCGCGGCGTCGGGTGGGGTCAGTGTGTCGGTCATTGCGTGCTCCTCGTCCTGAACTGTTGTGATACAGAGCACACCGCACTGCAGGTGGGTGCGGCCAGCGTTGCATCGTGTTGCACCCTGCGGCACACCGCTGCACGGACCCGGACGTCCGGCATAGACCCCGCTCGCATCCCGGACGAACCGTCACAAACCCGGCGACGGTTCGCCCGGGATGCGAGGGTGGAGCGGTGAGAAACGGACATCCTCGCCCGGCGGCGGTCGCGGCGGGCCTCGCCGTCGCGGTGTCGACCGCCGTGGGATGCGCGCCGGCGATCGACTGCGGCGCCGCGATCACGCCGCTGCACGAGCCGGTCGGCGCGTGCCTGCGATTCGGCGTGAGCACGCCCGGCGGCCCGACCGCCGTCGACGAGTTCGAACGGGTCGCCGAGATCGCGGGCACTCCCCCGACCGTGGTGCTGTCGTTCTCCGACTTCGCCTCGCCGCCGCCCGTCGCGGGGCTCGCCGCCGTGCGGCGGCTGGGCGCCGACCCGATCGTCACGTGGGAGCCGTGGCGCTGGCTCGGCGACGGGCGGTACGAGCGCGGCGAGTTCACGATGGCGTCGATCGCCGCGGGCGTGCACGACGACTACCTCTACCGCTGGGCCGACGAGCTCGCCGCGTGGGGTTCGACCGTCTATCTGCGTTTCGCGCACGAGCCGAACGGGACCTGGTACCCCTGGAGTCCGGCCGGGGGGACACCGCCGCACGTCTACGTCGCCGCGTGGCGTCACGTGCACGAGTTGTTCGCGTCGAAAGGGGTGGCCAACGTGAAATGGGTGTGGGCTCCGAACGTTTCGTTCGAGGGCAGCAGCATGATCGCGGACCTGTACCCGGGGGCGGAGTATGTCGACGTGGTCGGGGCCGACGGATACAACTGGGGCGCCACGCAGCCGTGGAGCCGCTGGACGTCGCCGCGGGAGCTGTTCGAGGAGACCCTCGACGAGCTCGGCCGGATCGCGCCGGGCAAGCCGATCGTGGTCACCGAGGTGGGCAGCACCGACGTCGGCGGGTCGAAGCCGGACTGGGTCGGCGACCTGATCTCCTTCCTCGACGACCGGACGGATGTGGCGGCGTTCGTCTGGTTCGATCACGACAAGGAAACCGACTGGCGGCTGGCGAGCACCCCGGAAGCGGCTGCCGCGCTGGCGGAAGCCCTGCAGAGGGGGCAGCGCTGACATGACGACCGACGCCTCGCACCTCCCCGACGACCTCGAGGACCAGCGGGTCCGCGACCTCGAACGGCTGGAGATCCTCGACACGCCCCGAGAAGACCGGTTCGAGCAGATCACCCGCATGGCCCGGCACGTGTTCGGGGTGCCCATGGCGAGTGTGGCACTGCTCGACCGGGACCGGCTCTGGTTCAAGTCCCTCCAGGGGCTCGACCTCGTACAGGTGCCGCGCGAGGAGAGCATGTGCAAGACCACGATTGCGCGCACCTACCACCATCCCGGCGATCCGACGCTGATCGTGGAGGACGCCTCCGCCGACCCCCGGTTCGCCGGCATTCCCGGTGTCGGCGGCGCCGACGGCGTCCGCTTCTACGCGGGCTACCCGTTGTACGGTCCCGCGGGTCATCCCGTCGGCACGTTCTGCATCTACGACACCGAGCCGCGGACACTCGACCCCGACCAGCTCGACGCGTTCGCCGAACTCGCCGAATGGGCGCAGCGGGAACTGCAACGCGCCGACGAACTCGATCGCGCCGCCGCGATGCAGGCCCAGCTGCTGCCGCGCCCGTTGACCGGGCTGCCCGGATTCGAGGTGCAGGCCGTGTGCATTCCGGCGTTCGTGGTCGGCGGCGACTTCTACGACCACTACCGGTTGCGCGGCGGGCTGGTCGTCACCGTCGCCGACGTGATGGGCAAGGGCCTCGGCGCGGCGATCCTGTCCTCGGCGGTGCGCTCCACGTTCCGCGGCGCGTCCCGGGTGATGGAGCGGTTCAGCCACGCCGAGGCATGCAGCGTCCTGGACACGGGCGCCGCGCTCGGCGCCGCCGCCGAGAACCTCACGGACGACTGCGAACACACCGGCACCTTCGTCACCGTGTTCCATGCCGCCGTCGAGTTCGCCACCGGGTCGGTGGACTACGTCGACGCCGGGCACGGCCTGGCCGCGATCCGCCGTCGCGACGGCTCCGTGGTGCCGCTGGCCGGCACCGGGCTACCCGTCGGCGTGCTCCGCGAGACGTCGTGGCAGGCGCAGTGCACGCGCCTCGAACCCGGTGACACGCTGGTGATCTGCTCCGACGGGCTGCTCGACCTGCTCGACGAGCACAGCGACCGGGAGGCCCTGTACCGGTTCGTGGCCGACCATGCGACGCCGCACGACCTGACCGAGGCGGCGCGGGCGCTGGCCGAAGGCAACCCACCGATGGACGACGTCACCGTCGTCGCCGTCCGTCGCTGCGAGGACGCATGAATGCGGCCGGTGCGGACCGCTACCCGTCGCCGGGCCTGCGGATCCTGATCACCGCGACGGTGCTGCTCGGCGTGAACTACGTGGTGTGGCGCTGGCTGTTCTCCGTCAACTGGTCCGCGTGGTGGATCGCGGTGCCACTCGTCGTCGCCGAGACGTACAGCCTGATCGACTCGATGCTGTTCGGGCTCACGATGTGGCGGTGGCGCCGGCGGGCCGCGCCGCCGGTCCCGCCGGACGGGCTGATCGTCGACGTCTTCATCACCACCTACAACGAGCCGGTCGACCTGGTGATCGGGACCGCCGAGGCGGCGGCACGCATCCGGTATCCGCACGAGACATGGATCCTCGACGACGGGGAGCGGCCCGAATTGGAGCGCGCCGCAGCCGAACTCGGGGTCCGGTACATGACGCGGGCGGCCAGCTGGACGAACAAGCCCCGGCACGCCAAGGCGGGCAACCTCAACAACGCCCTGCTGCACACGCACGGCGAGTTCATCCTCGTCCTCGATGCCGACCAGGTGCCCGACGCGGAGATCCTGCACCGCACCCTCGGCTACTTCGAGGATGAGCGGACGGCCCTGGTGCAGACACCGCAGTACTTCGTCAACGTGCCGGACTCCGATCCGCTGGGCAGCCAGGCCCCGCTGTTCTACGGCCCGATCCAGCAGGGCAAGGACGGCTGGAACGCCGCCTTCTTCTGCGGCTCGAACGCGATCCTGCGCCGCGAGGCGCTGATGCAGCTGGGCATCACCGGCTACGTCCGTGCCGTCGAGGAGGGCGTGGTGCGGGCGCTGCGCACGGCCGGCAAGGTGCTCGACCGGGCGCGATCCGAGGTCGGTGCGAACCAGCCGGAGGTTCTCGCCGCCCTCGATTCGGTGCGGGTGGCCGTGCGCACGGCCCGCGCGGCCGTCCGGCAGGGACAGCCGCTCGCCGAGGTGACCTACCGGTTCCAGCAGAGCGTGGACGAGGCCGCGCGGGCCGTGGTCGACGCGGACGCCGGATCGATCCGCGCAGACCTGGAGGCGATCGCCGCCCTGACCGCCACCCCCGGGTCCGACGCCGACGGAGTTCTGCTCGACGAGACGACATTGTCGCGCCTCGCAGACCGCGAGTGGTCGCCGCTCGGGGCGCTCGAGTCGATCCGTACGATGATCCGCGCCGTCGACGTCAGCCGCGACGACGAGGCCGAACCGACGCTGGCGCTGGCAACGATCTCGGTGACCGAGGACATGGCCACGTCGATGCGCCTGCACGGGATGGGCTGGAAGTCGGTCTACCACCACGAGGTGCTCGCGCACGGTCTCGCGCCGGAGGACGTGGGCACGATGCTCACCCAGCGGCTGCGCTGGGCGCAGGGCACGATCCAGGTGATGCTGCGGGAGAATCCGCTCGTGCAGCGAGGATTGACGATCCCGCAGCGGCTGATGTACTGGGCGACGATGTGGAGCTACCTCGCGGGTTTCGCGGCCGTCGCCTACATCGCCGCGCCGGTGATCTACCTGATCTTCGGAGTGCTGCCCGTGCAGGCCTACAGCTGGGACTTCTTCGGCCGGCTCATCCCGTTCCTGCTGTTGAACCAGTTGCTGTTCTTCGTGGTCGGTCGGGGCACCCCGACCTGGCGGGGGCAGCAGTACAGCCTGGCGCTGTTCCCGGTGTGGATCAAGGCGTGCTGGACGGCGTTTCGCAACGTGTACCTGCACAAGCCCCTCGACTTCGCGGTGACCCCGAAGACGCGGCAGGGCCGCGCCACGCTCCCGTGGGGCAAGGTGCGGTACCAGATCGCGGCCATGGCGCTGCTGGTGATCGCGTCGGTGGTGGGTGTGGTGCGCTTGTATCTGGGCGCGAGCTCGGTGCTGGGCGTCGGCGTCAACCTGTTCTGGGTGCTGTTCGACCTGGCGATCCTGAGTGTGGTGATACCGGCGGTCCGCTACCGCGGGCCCGACATGGAAGGAAGACGATGACGCACTTCGCAACCCGCACCACCGGCTCGGACGTGGTGGTGGTCCGGCCCGAGGGCCGGCTGAACATGGTCGCCGCACCGCGGCTGCGGGAACAGCTGCGCGGCCTCGTCGAGGGCGGGTCCGCCCGCGTCGTCGTCGACCTCGGCGCCACCGAGTTCATCGACTCGTCGGGGCTCGGGGCGCTGGTGTCGGGGCTCAAGGCCGCCCGGCAGGCCGGCGGGGACCTGCGGCTGGCGGCGCCCACGGCGCAGGTGCGCAGCGTGCTGTCGCTGACGAGCCTCGACCGCGTGCTGCGCACGTACGACTCCGCGGACGCCGCGTTCGATGGCGACTGACCCCGGCGCGGGATCTTGGGCCCTGACGACCGTCACGGGCGCCGACACGCTCACCGACGTGCACGCGCTGATCGAGAAGATGATGTGCGCGGGGCAGGTGGAGGACGAGGATCGCTTCCCGTTCGAGATCGCGGTGGCCGAGATCGCCGCCAACATCGTCGAGCACGCAGGCGACGGCGCTCCGGTCACGATGCGGCTGGAGCTGCGCCTGTCCCCGGACCGGATCGAGGCCTGCTTCCACGACGACGGCCGGCCCGCGCGCGTCGACCTCGAGACGGTCCGGATGCCCGGGGAGATGGCCGAGCGGGGCCGGGGCCTGGCGATCGCCCTGGCGGCGCTGGACGAGTTGTCCTACCGCAGGCGGGGCGGCAGCAACCGGTGGATCCTCGTGCGGGAACGGACCGACCCGGCATAACCGCGCACCGGTCCGCCCGGGGCCGGCCACGCGACCGGCCCGGCGTCCGCCCTCGCCGCGGCGACCGAGATGCCGACTTTGTCCGGACCACCCCCGTTAACTTCCCGTTAAGTCGACTCCCGCGCGACCGCTCGGACCGCCGGAAAAGCCCAGGCCGGCGCCGCGCATCTGCCGTTTCGTCGAACGTCGGGATCGACGGCTCGCCGATGTGTCTATTACAGCGGCGGAGCGGGAACCTCAGACTCAGGCGGTCGAGAGGTACATCACACTCGATACCAAACCTGGTTGTGAAGGGGTTCCCATGTCGAACAGCGATCAGCCCGAGCTGAGGCACACGCTCGAGAAGCGGCACCTGTCGATGATCGCGATCGCGGGTGTCATCGGTGCAGGCTTGTTCGTCGGCTCGGGCGCTGCGATCCGGGAGACTGGCCCCGGGGTGCTGGTCGCCTACGCACTCGCCGGGGTCGTCGTCGTGCTCGTCATGCGCATGCTCGGCGAGATGGCGGCGGCGAATCCGCAGACGGGGTCGTTCTCGGCGTACGCCGACCGGGCCATCGGCCGATGGGCCGGGTTCTCCATCGGGTGGCTCTACGCCTGGTTCTGGATCATCGTCCTGGGCATCGAAGCGACGGCCGGTGCGGTGATCATGAACCGCTGGATTCCCGGCGTGCCCCAGTGGACGTGGGCGCTGGTCCTCATGGTCGTGCTGACGCTGACCAACATCGCGTCGGTGAAGTCGTTCGGCGAGTTCGAGTTCTGGTTCGCCGCCATCAAGGTCACGGCGATCGTGGCGTTCCTCGTGCTCGGCGTCCTCGCGATCTGCGGCTTTCTGCCCGGCGTCGAGGCGCCGGGACTGAGCAACCTCACCGGTCACGGCGGCTTCTTCCCCAACGGGACAGGTGCCGTACTCGCCGGGGTCCTCGTCGTGGTGTTCTCCTTCTTCGGAGCCGAGATCGCGACCATCGCCGCCGGCGAGTCCGCCAACCCGGCCGAGGCGGTGCGCAAGGCGGTGCGGTCGGTCGTGTGGCGGATCCTGATCTTCTACATCGGCTCGATCGCCGTCGTCGTCACCCTGCTGCCGTGGGACGACGCCTCGGTGGCGTTGAGCCCGTACGTGGCGGTCATCGACTCCTTCGGCATCCCGGCGGCCGCCACCATCATGGACGTCATCGTGCTGACGTCGGTGCTCTCGTGCCTGAACTCGGGCCTTTACACCGCCAGCCGCATGATCTTCTCCCTGTCGCGCCGCGGTGACGCCCCGCCGTCGCTGGCCACCATCGGGCGGTCCGGTGTGCCCCGCAACGCGGTTCTCGTCTCCACCGTGGTCGGCTTCCTCACCGTGGGCCTGAACTACCTCTACCCCGAGACGGTGTTCCTGTTCCTGGTCAATTCCTCCGGAGCGATCGCCCTGTTCGTGTGGCTCGTCATTGCCGCGTCCCAGCTGCGCATGCGCCGCTCGCTCGAGGCCCAGGGCCGGGAGCTGTCGCCGAGGATGTGGCTCTTCCCGTACCTCACCTGGTTCACCATCGCGGCGATCGTCGCGCTGTGCGCCGGCATGATCGCCCTGGAGAGCACGCGCAGCCAGATGCTGACGTCCTCGGCCCTCGCCGCCGTCGTCGTCGGAGTCGGCGTCTACCGGCAGCGCCGCAGTGCCGCTCCGGCTGCGCCGGTGGACGCGAACGCCGGCGTCGCCGACGTGGTCCCGGAAACCACCTGACCGACCGGCCGGTGTCGCCCTCGCGGGTACCTGCCTCACCCCGGGGGGCGACGTCGTGTCCCGAGTTCCGCAGCGCCGCTCAGAACAGGGTGGGGTCCGCCGACTCGGCTGCCGGCCGCGGCGGCGCTGCGACCGGGCGCCGGTGCTCGGCCACGCGCGCGCCGAGCCCGTAGCGGGACACCAGCGGATCGACGCGGTCCTTCAACCACGTCTTGTACTCCGGTGAGACGTACGCGCCGCGGCCGTAGATCTGCCGGTACCGCCGGATCAGGGCGGGGTGCTCCTGACCCAGCCACGACAGGAACCAGCCGCGGGTGGCGCCGCGCAGATGCATCGGCAGCACCGTCACGCCGGTCGCCCCCGCCGCCGAGATCGCACCGAGCAGATCGTCGAGGTGCCGGGCGGAGTCGGTGAGGCACGGGATGACCGGGGCGACCATGACGTGGCAGGGCAGCCCGGCGTCGCTGACGGCCCGGATCAGGTCCAGACGTGCCTTGGGCGACGGGGTGCCGGGTTCGATCTGCTTCTGCAGGTCGGGCTCGCCGATCGCGAGGGAGACGGCGACGCCGATGTCGACCTGCCCGGCGGCGAGGGTGAGCAACGGCAGGTCGCGGCGCAGCAGCGTGCCCTTGGTCAGGATCGAGAACGGGGTGCCGGATTCGGCGAGGGCCCGGATGACGCCGGGCATCAGCCGGTAGCGGCCCTCGGCCCGCTGGTACGGGTCGGTATTGGTGCCCAGGGCGACGTGCTCGCGCTTCCACGACCGTCGCGCGAGTTCGCGGCGCAGCACGGCCGCGACGTTGGTCTTGACCACGATCCGGCTGTCGAAGTCGCGGCCCGCGTCGAGGTCGAGATACTCGTGGGTCGGTCGGGCGAAGCAGTATCGGCACGCGTGCGAGCAGCCGCGAAAAGTGTTGACGGTGAAGCGGAACGGCAGGTTCGACGCCTCGGGGGTCTTGTTGAGCGCGCTCTTGCACAGCACCTCGTGGAAGGTGATGCCCTCGAACTCGGGGGTCTGGACGCTGCGGACGAGCCCGGCCCGTTCGAGGCCTGGGAGCGCGCCGTCGTCGACGTCGAGAGTCTGTGCCGCCCACCGCATGCAGCCAGTCGAACATACGTGCTAACGACAGTCAAGCGCGGGGCGGCGGGGGCGGCCTGACAGAATTCCGGGCCATGACCCGTGTGAACATCTCGTCCGGCTCCGAATGGGAGCCCAGGATCGGCTACTCCCGCGCCGTGCGCATCGGCAACCAGATCGCCGTGTCCGGCACCACCGGCGCCGGCGACACGCTCGCCGACCAGACGCGCGCCGCACTGAAGACCATCGAGGCCGCGCTCGGCGAGGCCGGCGCCTCGCTGACGGACGTGATCCGCACGCGCATGTACCTCACCGACATGTCGACATGGGAGGAGGCCGCGCTCGTGCACGGCGAGGTGTTCGGCGAGATCCGCCCGGCCTCCACCATCCTCGAGGTCTCGAGCCTCATCGACAAGGGCCTGTTCATCGAGATCGAGGCCGACGCCGTCGTGTAGGCGGCTGCGCCGCCGGTGCGTCCTTCGGGCGGCAGGAACAGCCCGAAGGACACACCGGTGCTACGCGCCCGCGGCCTCCCAGCGGGCGCGCTCGGCGGCGAACGCCACCGACTGCACCTGCTGGAAGGCGTCGATCGACGCGGCGTTGCCGGCCAGGAACCGCTGGTGCTCGGCCAGGGAGAACGTGCCGTCGGTGATGTCCACTCCCCCGCCGCGGCCCGCCGCGAGGTCGGCGCGCAGGTCCATCAGCTCCTCCGGTTCGACGGGATACCAGGAGATCCGGTCGAAGAAGCGCAGCAGCCACGGTGTGCCGGCCTCGAACGGGCCCGCGGCCTGCGGGTGGCGGTGGTTCCACACCTGGGTCGTGCGGCCGACGAACTGGTAGCCACCCGGGCCCTCCATGCCGTAGATGCACAGGTACGCCCCGCCGATGCCGACGGCGTTCTCCGGCGTCCACGTGCGGGCCGGGTTGTACTTGGTCGTCACGAGCCGGTGCCGCGGGTCGAGCGGGGTCGCGACCGGCGCCCCGAGGTACACGTCGCCGAGACCGAGCACCATGTAGTCGGCGGCGAAGACGGTGTCGAACACGTCGTTCACCGAATCGAGGCCGTTCATCCGGCGGATGAACTCGATGTTCCACGGGCACCACGGCGCATCCGCCCGCACCCCGTGCATGTACCGCTGGATCGCCTCGCGGGTGGCCGGGTCGTCCCACGACAGGGGCAGGCGCACCCGCCGGCTCGGCACCACGAGCTCGTCGCTCGCCGGGAGCTGGTCCTCGGCCTCGGCGAGCAGATCGAGCAGCGTCGGCACCGGCAGCACGTCGGGGTCGACCTTGACCTGGAGCGACCGGATGCCGGGGGTGAGTTCGAGCAGGCCCGCGGGGCGTTCGGTGTCGAGCCGCCGGTGCAGCGCGTGCACGCGGGCCCGCAGCGCGAGATCGAGCGTCATGTCACCGTATTCGACCAGGACGTTGTCGTCGCCGCTGCGCCGGTAGGTGACGGCGGTGTCGCCGTCGCGGCGGGCGAGGACGCCGTCGTCGCCGTCGCCGCCGGGCGAGACCACCAGCGACAGCCCGGCCCGACGGGCGACGCCGAGCGCGCGGCGCGACGCGGCGTGCTCGGCGCGGACAGGCACGAACCGCACCGTGTGCCCGGGCGCGAGCTGGCCGAGCTTCCACCGGTCCGCGGCGACGACGGTGACGGGACAGACGAATCCGCCCAGGCTCGGGCCGTCCGGCCCGAGGAGGATGGGGGTGTCACCGGTGAAGTCGAGCGCACCGACGGAGTACGCGTTGTCGTGGATGTTGGACGGGTGCAGGCCGGCCTCCCCGCCGTCGGTGCGTGCCCACTGCGGCTTCGGCCCGGTCAGGCGCACGCCGGTGCGGTCGGAGTTGAAGTGCACCTCGTAGTCGGTGGCGTAGAGCGTGTCGATGTCGCTGCGGGTGAAGAACTCCGGAGCGCCGTGCGGGCCCTCGGTGACGGCGATCTCCCAGCGGGCGGTCATGGCCGGCACGTGTTCGGCCGGCACCGGGACGGCCGCGCCGGTCGCGACCTCCCCGACGACGAGCACGTCGCCCTCGGTGAGGGTGCGGCCCTCGTGGCCGCCGAACCTTCCGAGGGTGAAGGTGGCTGCGCTGCCGAGGAATTCGGGGACGTCGAGTCCGCCGCCGACGAGTACGTACACGCGCAGGCCGGGGCCGGCGACGGCGCCGACGTCGAGCACGCCGCCGGCGGGGACGGTGACGGGACGCCACTGCGGGACCACCGTGCCGTTCACCGTCACGGTCGCCGGGGCGCCGGTGACGCACACCTCGGTGGCATCGGTGAAGCGCAGGGCCGGCCCGGCCATGGTGGATTCGAGGCCGGCCGCGCCCTCGGGGTTGCCGAGTGCGGCGTTGCCGAGTCGGAACGACAGGTCGTCCATCGGGCCGGAGGGCGGGACCCCGATCTGCCAGTACCCGGTGCGGCCCGGATAGTCCTGCACTGTGGTGAGCATGCCGGGACGGTCGACGGTGATCTTGGTGGTCATGACGGTCGGGCCTCCGGTCGGGTGACGATCATCCGCACCGTGGTGGGGTCGAAACCGTTGCACGGATTGTTGATCTGCGGGCAGTTGGAGACGAGGACGAGCACGTCGCGGTCGGCGCGCAGTGCGAGGCGCTTGCCGGGCGCGGAGAGTCCGTCGACGATGCCGAGGGTGCCGTCGGGGTCGACGGGCACGTTCATGAAGAAGTTGATGTTGGACACCAGGTCGCGTTTGCCCAGGCCCCACCGGGCACCCTCGACGAGGAAGTTCTCGACGCAGGCGTGCTGGTGCTTGGTGTGGTGGCCGTAGCGCAGGGTGTTCGACTCCTGCGAGCAGGCGCCGCCGACGGTGTCGTGGTTGCCGACCTCGTCGGCGACGAGGGTCATCAGTTCCTCGCCGTCGGCGGCGCGCAGCACCGAGCCGGCGGTGAGGAACAGGTTGCCCTGCGCGGCGACGGTGGCGGCGGCGCTGTAGCGGACGGTGGTGTCGTGGGCGTCGTAGATCAGGGTGTCGACGGCCTGGTTGCCGTGCAGATCGACGATGGTGAGCACGTCGCCGGCGGCGACGACGGCCGACCACGGTCCGCGGGCGCCGGCGATCTCGTCGCGGATCACGGTCCCGGGGACGAGCGCCGGCAGGTCGAGGGTCGAGGTCATGATCAGTGCTCCGTTCCGGTGGCGGCAGTCCAGGCGTCCTCGGTGTTGAGGACGGCGCGCCGGTATTCGGGGTCCGTGTTCGGCAGGGTGTCGAGGTCACGCGGGGCGTGCCAGGCGAGCACCTCGAGGGTGGTGGTGGGGAACCCGGGTGCCGGGTCGAGGGGGTGGGCGGTGTTGGCGATGAGTGCGATCACCGGCAGGTGGATCAGCAGCTCGACGCAGGCTCCGGCGCCGGCGGTGCCGGTGCTGGTCAGGGCCCCGTCGGCCGCGACGCGCACGCCGTGGAAGAACGACAGGGACGGCGGCAGGTCGCGCGGGGCGAGGCCGTGCTTCGCGGCGGCGACGGTGAACAGCTCCCGCCCGGCGGGGGCGTGCGAATGCAGGCTGCCCGCCCCGTATTTCGCCGTGTTCCCGGCGAGGTTCGTGGTGCCGCACAGGGCGTCGTGGCGGCCGGAGGTGTCGGCGACGACGGTGGCGAGCACCCGGCCCTGGTCCGACAGCAGCGGGTGCCCGACGCCGAGGTAGGCCTGCCACGGCACCTTGACGGTGTCGGCGACGTTGAGCCGCTCGTGCGGGGCGTCGGCGCGGAAGAGCAGCAGGTGGGCGCAGGCGGCGCCGTCGATGTCACGCAGCCGCAGCCGGGTGCCGCGGGCGAGGACCTTGCCGGTGTAACGGCCGCCGGGCACGGTCTCCGCCCAGGTCATGGCGGCGGTGCGGCCGCCGGGCGGGGTGGGGTACGCGGTGGCGGGCACGGTGGGCATGCCGTCGGTGACGGTGCCGGCCTGCGCGCGGGCGTGCGCCTTGGCGGCGTGGGTGGTGGCGGTGTCGAGGACGCCGGTCATCTCAGGCTCCGATCGTGACGGGGTTCGGGTGCGCGGCGCGGCGCGGGAAGCACAGGGCGCCCAGAGCGACGACGGCGGCGACAGTGAGCGGTGCGGCCCACTGCAGCAGCGGCATGGTGCCGTCCGGGTTGAAGATCTCGGCGCGCGGCCAGGACAGGTTGATCACCATCAGCAGGCCGTACGCGACGGCGAGGGCGTTGACGGGCAGACCCCATCGGCCGAGGGAGAACAGCGGGTCGCCGTCGGCGTCGGTCGCCGTGCCGTCGTGCGGCCAACCGCGCAGCCGGCGCAGCAGCAGCGGCACGGTGACCATCAGGTACGCGAGGTAGATGAGCACGATGCACACGCTCGACAGGGTCGCGAAGATCGCGCTGTTGCCCATGTTGAGCGCGAGGATGCCGATGCACACCACGCCGATCAGCACGGCCGGCGCGATGGGAGTGCCGGTGCGGGCGTTGACGTGCGAGAGGATCTTCGACGCGGGCAGGCGCTCGTCGCGGGCCATCGAGAAGATCAGGCGCGACGCGGCGGTCTGGATGGCGAGGGTGCAGATGAACACGGCGATGGCGACGTCGACGAGGAGCAGCGTGCCCCACGGTGAGGACAGGATGGCGCCGAGCACGTAGGGCAGGCCCTCGGCGGCGAGGCGGCCGTCGGTGAGGCTGGGGGCGGCCATGAGGGCGCCGAGGATCATCAGGCCGCCGCCGAGGGCGGAGACCGACAGGGCGAGGCGGATGGTGCGGGGTGCGACGCGCCGCGGGTTGCGGGTCTCCTCGGCGAGTTCGCCGGCCGAGCCGAAGCCGACCATGACGTACGCGGCCATGAGGCCCGAGACGATCCACGCCCAGCCGTAGCCGGGGGCCTCCCCGGTGACGCCGGTGTCGAGGACGACCTGCGGGCCGCGGACGGCGTGGGTGAAGAACATGCCGATCACGGCGACGACACCGACGATCTCGCAGGTGACGCCGATGCTGTTGATCCGCGACATCCAGTTCACGCCGATGCTGTTGATGATCGTGGTGAGCACGAGCAGCACCGAGCCGAGCAGGACGGCATTGGCGGCGCCGGAGGAGGAGGTCAGCGACGGGTCGTCGCCGATGATCTGGAATCCGCTCCAGATGTTCGGCAGGACCACCTGCAGGGCGATCGCGGCGGCCGAGGCGGTGACCATCTGGGCGAGGATCATGAACCAGCCGGCGAACCAGCCGACCACCTCGCCGCCCATCCGGCGGGCCCATTGATAGATCGCCCCGGAGATCGGATAGCGCGCCGCGAGTTCGGCGAAGTTCAGGGCGACCATGAACTGACCGGCGAAGACCACCACCCACGTCCAGAAGAAGGCGGGGCCGC
This sequence comes from Rhodococcus sp. M8, assembly GCF_015654185.1. Lineage (NCBI taxonomy): Bacteria > Bacillati > Actinomycetota > Actinomycetes > Mycobacteriales > Nocardiaceae > Rhodococcus > Rhodococcus sp. M8. Next base: position 514,362 of record NZ_CP064065.1, on the reverse strand, counting down.
CGAAGCCGAAGCCGAGGCCGAACAGCTGGAAGATGGTCGTCAGGATGGAGACGAACGAGAAGCCGGCGGCGAAGGAGGCGAACTTGCCGAGGTTGCGGTGCAGCTGCTGCTGGTAGCCGAATTCGCCCAGGTCGCCCGCGTCCTGGTGCGAGGCGGTCGGTGCAGCGGCAGCCGGCCGGGTGAGCGTCAGGCTCATGGCGGTGTCCGTTTCTGTGCGCGGTGGCGGCGGCCGGGTGACCGTCGAAAAACTGTCGAGTGACAGTTTTCGCGAGGTCACGTCTTGTCCGAATGACCGCGGCGTAACGAGTTCGTGACCGACGTTTCCTCCGTGTGACGGTCTGCTCACCGCCCGCCCGGGGCGCTGTCACCGTCCGATCTGTGCCATCGTCGAGGACGTGACCCACGCCCGTCCCGGACGCCCCCGACTGCACCGGCCACGCCGGCCCGGTTCCACCGCGCGCGCCGAAATTCTCGACGCCGCAGCAGAACTGTTCACCACCCGTGGATTCGCGTCGACCTCGACGCGGCTCGTGGCCGAGGCGGTCGGCGTCCGGCAGGCCTCCCTGTACAACCACTTCGCCACCAAGGACGACATCCTCGCGGCGCTGCTCGAGCAGACCGTCGCCCCCACCCTGTCGTTCTGCGAGCGCCTCGGCGACGACGCGCCCGCCGAGGCGCGGCTGTACGCCCTGGCGCTGTTCGACACCGCGCAGCTCGTCGCGGGACGCTGGAATCTCGGTGCGCTGTACCTGCTTCCGGAGGTGCGCACCGAGCGCTTCGCACAGTTCCACACCGCCCGGACCGGTCTGCGCGAGTGCTACCGGCGGCTCACGGTCGCCGTCCTCGACCGCCTCGGCGCCGGCGCGGACGCCGACGACCCGCGCGCCGATCTGCCGTTCCGGCTGGTCGAATCCGCCATCAACATCCGCGCGGACCGGGGCACGGACGCCGTCGCCGACCTGCCCGACGTGCTGGCGGAGGCGGCGCTGCGCGTGCTCGGATTCACCGCGCCCGCAGAGCCCGTGCGCGACGTCGCCCGCACGCTCGTCGCCCGTGTCGCCGACTCGAGTTAGAGTGCTGCCCACGCGAATCTGATTGGGGGGTCATCATGAGCGGTTTACTCGACGCTGTCGGCTCGTTCTCGACGGGAGGCGGCGTCCGTGTCGTACCCGACGGGGTCCGGGCCTTCGGCAGCACATCCCTGCGCGCCGCGGAGGAGGTCGCCCGCGCGGGCGCGATGAATCTGCAGGCCAACGTCTCGTCGCTGAGCCCCGCCATGGGCCTGATCGGCGCGGACTTCGTCGCGGCGTTCGCCGTCACACAGGGTGCGCACACCCGCACCGTCGCGCAGCTGGCATACGTCTACGCGTCCGGCGGTGTCGCCGCGCACGACGCCGCCACCCGGTACGAGGCGCTCGACGCCGCGGTCGCCGCGGGACTCGGGGGCGCGCGGTGATCGCACAGGAGACGCCGGTCGCTTCGCCCACCGTCCTCGACGCACTGCGCGCGTCCCCCGCCGGCCCGGCCCTCGACCTGCCGCTGCCCGCGCCGCCGGCCCCGCCGACGTGGTCGCCCGAACCCGAGCTCGACGCGATAACCGAAGTGCTGCAGTCTCTTCCGGTTCCGGCAGTGCCGGGAATCGACGAAATGCTGCGTCCACTGCGCGACCTCGGCGACCTGTTCGGTACCGGCATCGTCGACGCGCTCGATCCGTCGGCGGTCCTGCAGCAGTCGTCGCGGATGCTCGACGGCGCGGCGTCGCTGGCCCGCACGGCACTGCACGCGCTGCCGGACTCGTGGGCGGGCGCACCCGCCGAGGCGGCGCTCGACAAGGGTCGCCAGGCCCAGGTCAGCGCGGTCGAGCTGAGCGAACGGGGCGACGAGATCGGGGCCGTCACGCGCGCCGCCACCGCGAGTGTCGAGCGGGGCAACGTCGAACTCGGCGGGATCGCCCAGTCCTTCCTGGCCTTCGCCACCGCGACCGCGCCCGTCGCGTTGACGCCGCCGGGTCAGATCGCGCTGCTCACTTCCGCCGCCGAGCATGTATCCGCGGCACTGGCGGTGGTCGCGCGCACCCGCGGTGAGCTTCTCGGCTACACCACGGCGATGAACGCCCTCGCCGCACCCATCGCCGTGCCCGCCCCCGTCGCCGCGCCCGGCCTGCCGGCTCCGGCCGACGTCGCAGCGGCGGCCACGGGAGCCGTGGACACCGTCGCCGGCGCGGTCGGTGTGTCCGACGACCTTCCCGCGCAGACGCACGCCGCGGCGTTCGGGGGTGGCACCGTCACCGCCGGCCCCACGACGACCGCCGCGACCGCACCGGTGAGCACCGGCGCCGTGGCACCGGGCGCCGGAAGCGCCGTTGCACCGGGCGCCGGAAGCGCCGTGGCGCTGGGCGCGGGAGGCGCCACGGCCCTCGGGACCGCGGGCGGGGGTCTCGCCGGCACGCCGTCGGGCCCGCGACCGCCCACGTCCGCTCCGGTGACGGCCGCAGCTGCGGCCGCACGTCATCCCCTCCCCGCCGCCGTCCCGGGCACCGGACGCGCCGATGAGGACGCTCCGCGACGGGCGCGTCCGACGATCCTGGTGACCGCGGCGAACACCACCGCCGTGATCGGCGAGGTGCCGCCGGCGACCGCCCCGGTGATCGGGGCCGGCGACGACTGGTGATTCCGTGTCCCCCGCCCCGGCGCGCGGGGCGGGGACACGGTCGACGGCCACGCTGGTGTCCGTGACCCGCGGTTTCCTTCTGCGAGGACGATCCGGGCCGCGTAGCGTGTAAACGCATGTTCGGTGGCGGTGCCCGCAAGCTTGGTGTCGAGGAGGAATTCCACCTCATCGACGCGAAGACCCGGCGTCTCACGCCGCGCGCCCCGGAACTGCTCGCGCGCCTGCCCGGCGACGTCTACGTCGAGGAACTGCAGCGCTGCGTCGTCGAGGTCAACAGCGGCGTGTTTCCGGATCTCGCGGGTCTCCGCGCAGATCTGGTGCACCGCCGGTCCGTTCTCGTCGACACCGCCGCCGAGCTCGGCCTCGGCATCGCCGCCGCGGGCGCGGTCCCACTGGCCGTGCCCGCGGAGATGCAGGTCACCGAGACGCCGCGGTATCGCCGCATGCTGGCCGACTACCAGCTCCTGGCCCGCGAGCAGCTGATCTGCGGCACCCAGGTGCACGTGGACATTCCCGACCGGGACGAGGCGGTGCAGGTCGCCAATCGGGTCGCCCCGTTCCTGCCGATCTTCCTCGCCCTGAGCGCGAGCTCGCCGTTCTGGGCCGACGGCACGGACACCGGATATGCCAGCGTCCGCAACCTGGTGTGGATCCGGTGGCCGAGTACCGGGCCGGCCGCGCCGGTGTCGTCGGCCGCCGAGTACGACAAGCTCATCGCGGACCTGGTCTCGACCGGCGTGATCACCGACCCGGGCATGGTGTACTTCGATCTCCGCCCGTCGGACCGGTATCCGACCCTCGAGCTGCGCGTGTGCGACAGCTGCCCGTCGGTGGACACGATCACGCTGATAGCCGGGCTGTTCCGCGCCCTGGTCGATCGGGAGGTGACCGACCTTCGGGCCGGTGTCCCGGGGCTCGACGTCTCGCCGACCCTGGTGCGCGCCGCCATGTGGCGCGCCTCGCGCTCCGGCCTCGAGGGTCCTCTGGTCGACGTGCGGTCGGCCACCCCGCGGCCGGCACGGGAGATCGTCGACGGACTGATCCGGTCGCTCCGGCCCCAGCTCGAGGGGAACGACGACTGGGCCCTGGTGTCGGAGCTCGCGGAGACCGCCCTGCAGGTCGGCAGTTCGGCCGCCCGCCAGCGGCGGGTGCTGCGCCGACGGGGCCGCCTGACCGACGTGGTGGATCTGCTTCTCGACGAAACCGCGGGGCGCGTGCGCGCGGTGCCGGAGATCGCCGATCCCGGTGCAACCCTGCTCCACGGCTACGTTCCGCTGCGAGCGGGCGACGTGGACGACCGGTACGACGAGGCCGTCGAGGTCGGCGGGCGTCCCCGTCGCGAGTACGAGGCGGTCCTGGCCGCGGTGGCGCGGGTCGGTGCGGCCGAACTGCGCCGCATCCAGGAGTCCATCGACCGGGAACAGAGCGTCGACGGCGTGACGTTCCGGGTGAGCGGCGAGGATCGTGCCCAGGTCTTTCCCATGGACATCGTCCCGCGCATCGTCCCGCACACCGAATGGTCGCACCTGGTCCCGGGTTTGCAGCAACGCGCCCTGGCCCTCAACGCCTTCCTCGGCGACATCTACGGCGAGCAGGCCGCGGTGCGGGACGGGGTGATTCCCTCCGAGTTGCTCGACCGTGCCCCGGGCTATCGGGCCACCGGGGCCGCCGCAGCAAATCCCCCGGTGCGCGCCCACATCTGCGGGATCGACCTCGTCAGCACGGGCCCGGGCGACTTCGTGGTGCTCGAGGACAACCTGCGGGTGCCGTCGGGCGTGGGGTATGCGATGGCGCATCGCGCGATGACGACCCGGTTCCTCGGGGCCCTCGGCATGCCGGCCGACGTGATGTCCGTGGACTCGATGCCGGAGATGACGCGGCAGACGCTGCAGGCGGCGGCGCCCGCCGCGGCCGCGGGACCGGACGTCTCCGTGGCGCTGCTCAGCGCCGGGTGGAAGGACTCCGCATGGTTCGAGCACCGGTTGCTCGCCGAGAAGTCCGGACTGCCCCTCGTGCTGACCGGGGAACTGTCGGTACGCGACGACGTCGTGTACCGACACCGGGGACGCGAGGCCACGCGAGTGGACGTGCTGTACGTCCGCCTCGACGAGGACATGCTGCTGTCCTCGATCGGGCACGACGGGCACCCGCTGCGCAGGGGGCTTCGGGCCGCGCTGCAGGCCGGCAACGTGACGATCGCCAACGCCCTGGGGAACGGGGTCGGGGACGACAAGGCCGTCTATTCGTATGTGCCGGCAATGATCGAGTACTACCTCGGCGAGAAGCCGATCCTCGAGCAGGTACCCACGTGGGTGTGCGCCGAGCGTGAGCAACGCGACTACGTCCTCGACCGGTTGGCGGAGCTGGTGGTCAAGCCGATCGACGGGTTCGGCGGCGCCGGAATCACCATCGGCCCGGAAGCGTCGCGACACGAACTGCTGGAGCGGCGTCGGGACCTGCTCACCCACCCGGAGCGATACGTCGCGCAGGAGGTCGTGCCGTTGTCGACGCATCCGACGTTCGACGGGAGCGGCCTGTTTCCGCACCACATCGACCTGCGCGCATTCGTTCATCTTCGGGCCGAGGGGCCGTCGGTGCGTGCCCGCGTCGCTCCGGCGGCGCTGACCCGGGTGGCCCCCATCGGGAGCATGGTCGTCAATTCGTCCCGGGGCGGCGGGGGGAAGGACACCTGGGTGCTCGGTCCCCCACGCGGCGCGGCCAGCGACGAATAACCGGAGGGCGTGAGCCGGAAGGAGAGCACGATGTGCGGTGTGTGTGGGGAGATGCGCTTCGACGGGGCTCCCCCGGACGTGGCCGCGGTCGGGCGGATGACCGACGCCATGAGCGCCCGGGGCCCCGATGCGGCCGGCCTCCACGCGCGCGGCTCGGTGGCGTTCGGGCATCGGCGGCTGACGATCATCGACCTGTCGGCGCGCGGCAGCCAGCCGATGATCGACAGTGAGCTCGGGTTGGCACTGGTCTTCAACGGGTGCATCTACAACTACCGGGAGCTGCGCTCGGAACTGGAGGGGGCCGGCTACCGGTTCTTCTCGACGGCGGACAGCGAGGTGGTGCTCAAGAGCTTCCACCGTTGGGGCGCGGAATGCGTGCAGCACTTCAAGGGCATGTTCGCATTCGCCGTGCACGACACCGACACCGGCGCGGTGACCCTGGCCCGCGACCGGCTCGGCATCAAGCCGCTCTATCTGGCGGAGGGCCCGGGACGGTTGCGCTTCGCCTCCACCGTGCCGGCGTTGCTCCGCGCCGGCGAGGTCGACACCACCGTCGATCGCGTCGCGCTGCACCACTACCTGAGCTTCCACTCGGTGGTGCCCGCACCGCACACGATGCTGCGGGGGATCCGGAAGCTGCCGCCGGCGACCGTGCGGGTGATCGAGCCCGACGGTGGCAGCACCGAGCACCGCTATTGGGAGCCCGCATTCACGCGGGACCCCGCGCGGACGACGTGGACGGCCGTGGATTGGCAGGAGGCACTGCTGGATTCGCTGCGGACCGCGGTGAGCCGGCGAATGGTCGCCGACGTGCCGGTGGGGGTGCTGCTCTCGGGAGGCATCGACTCGAGCCTGGTCGTGGCGTTGCTCGCGGAGCAGGGCCAGCGAGACCTGGCCACGTTCAGCATCGGATTCGATCCGGCCGGTGGCGAATCCGGGGACGAGTATGTCTACTCCGATCTCGTGGCGCGGAGGTTCGGCACCGTCCATCACAAGATCCATATCGACTCGTCCCGGCTGTTGCCGGCGGTGCCGAAGACCGTGGCGGCGATGAGCGAGCCGATGGTCAGCCACGACTGCGTGGCGTTCTACCTGCTGTCGGAGGAGGTGAGCAAGTCGGTGAAGGTGGTGCAGTCCGGGCAGGGCGCCGACGAGATCCTCGCCGGCTACGACTGGTATCCGCCGCTGATGGAGGTGGCCCGGGAACGGTCCGCCGAGGCGTACGCGAAGGTGTTCGCCGACCGTACCCACGCCGACATCGTCGCGCTGCTCGACCCTCGGTACTCCCTCGATCACGACGCGAGTGGCGAGTTCCTGGCCGAGCAGCACGCCGCGGCGGGGGCGGCGACGGCGGTCGATGCGGCGCTGCGTCTCGACACGACGGTCATGCTGATCGAAGACCCGGTCAAGCGGGTCGACACGATGACGATGGCGTGGGGCCTCGAGGGGCGGGTGCCGTTCCTCGACCACGACTTCGTCGAACTGGCCGCGACCTGCCCGCCCGAACTGAAGCTGGCCTCCGGCGGCAAGGGCGTCCTCAAGGAGGCGAGCCGCAAGCACCTGCCGGCGGAGATCATCGACCGGACCAAGGGCTACTTCCCGGTGCCGGGCATCCGGCACCTCGACGGGGACGTACTGACCCTGGTGCGCGATGCGTTGCACAGCCGGAGCGCCCGCGACCGCGGGCTGTACCGGCCCGAAGCACTCGACGCGCTGCTCGCCGACCCGAACAGGCATCGCACCACCCTCGGGGCGAACGCCCTGTGGCAGGTGGCCCTGCTGGAAATGTGGCTCCAGGAAATGGAACAGCTGTGAGCGGCGAGACGGAGACGACCTCGGTGGCGCGAACACCGGATGCCGCGACGACCGCCGCGGCGGCACAGTCGCGCCACATCCGCTTCACGTCGGGTGCGTCGGTCGCGCCGGACGGCACGGCGATCGCTCATCTCGTCGACGACGGCGGCTATCCCCGTGCGGTGCAGCGGTTCCTGTCCGGCCGCGCCACGAGCGCGGCGCGGTGGGTCGAGTTGCCGGTGGACGGGCCGGTCACCCGGATCATGCACTCGGCGGACGGCCGTTGGCTGGCGTGCGAGGTGGCGCCCGACGCCGGTACGCGCACCCAGGTATGGGTGGTGAGCACCGACCCCGACGACCGCGGCGCCCGCCGCCTCGGGTCGGCCGGGGACTCGTCGACGGAACTCGTCGGGTGGGACGGGAACCGGGTGGCGACGGTCGCCACCGACGAGGAGGGGGTGGCGGAATCCCGGCTGGTGGACCCGCACACCCAGGACACCGTGGTGCTCGATCGCCGCGTCGGCGGTCACCTCGTCGACGCGTGGGCGGGGTCGGCGCTGCTGCGGGTCGGTCCGCGCGGCCACCGGGAGTTGCTGCTGCTGCACGAGGACGGCACGCGGATTGCGCTGCTGCCCAACGACGTCGGTTCCACCACGGACGCCGGGGTCATTCTCGACGACCATCGGCTGCTCGGCGTGGTGGACCAGCTTCGTTCGCCGTGGGCGTCCAGCGACGGCGAACCGGAGAGATATCTGCGGTCGCTGGTGCGCAGCGACAACGGCGCGGAGTTCGCGCGGCTGCTGGGCGTGGCGGTGTCGTCGGAGGGCGTGTCGTACCGGGTGCTGGCCGAGCGGGAGGACGGCGACCTCGACGAGTTCGCCGTGAGCGACGACCACAGCACGGTAGCCCTGCTGTGGAACCACAAGGGTCTGAGCCAGTTGCAGATCCTGCACCTGGCGGACGGCTCGCTCGACGATCCCCTCGGGTTGCCCGGACTGGTGGCGTCCGAACTGAGCATCAGCGCGGACGGCTCGCTGCTGGCGGTGACCGTGCAGGGTCCCGGAATGCCGCCTTCGGTGGAGATCGTCGATCCGCGGACCGGGGAGTGGGGCCCCGCGGAGGCCGCGCGGACCCGGATGGACGACGACGATCTGCCGACGTTGCTCGAGTTCCCGGCACGGGACGGGACGCCGCTCTCGGGTTGGCTGTATCGGGCGCAGGGCAGCGGCCCGGGCCCGGTGCTGCTGTACTTCCACGGCGGACCGGAAGCCCAGGAACGGCCCGGATACAGCGACTACTACCCGGCGATCGTGGCGGCGGGATTCACGGTCTTCGGGACGAACGTGCGCGGGTCCGGCGGTTTCGGGCGGACGTTCATGCACGCCGACGACCGCTACGGGCGGTTCGCCGGGATCGACGACGTGGCCGACTGCGTGCAGTACCTCGTCGACCACGGCATCGCCGATCCCGCCCGGGTGGCGTGCGCGGGCAGATCGTACGGCGGCTACCTGACGCTGGCATCGCTGACCTTCCACGCCGAGTTGTTCGCCGCCGGGATAGCGATCTGCGGGATGAGCGACCTCGAGAGTTTCTACGCCAACACCGAGCCGTGGATCGCGGCGGCGGCCTACCCCAAGTACGGGCATCCGGTGCACGACCGGGAACTGCTGCGCGAGCTCTCCCCCATCCACCGGATCGCGGAACTGCGGGCACCCCTGCTCGTGGTGCACGGGGCGCACGACACCAACGTGCCGGTCAGCGAGTCGGAGCAAATCGTCGCCGCGGTACGCGACCGGGGTGGGATCGCCGAGTTCCTCCTGTTCGACGACGAGGGCCACGACATCGTCAAACGCGAGAACAGGGACGTGCTCGCCGAGGCCATGGTGAACTGGCTGACGAGCCGGCTCGGTACGGCCGGCCCGTAGATGTCACCGAACCGACGGAGTTCTCGACGGATGACGATCGACCACGACCGCCTCGTCGCCTGGCGACGGGACCTGCATGCCCACCCGGAGCTGTCGTTCGCGGAGTTCCGGACCACCGCGCTGGTGCGCGATCAGCTCGTCTCGCTCGGGCTGGACCCGGTGACGCTGCCCGGCGGCACCGGTCTGTGGTGCGACGTCGGCCCGGACACCACCGGATGCATCGGGTTGCGGGCCGACCTCGACGCGTTGCCGCTGACCGAGACCACCGGGTTGCCGTACGCGTCGACCGTGGAGGGCGTGTGTCACGCGTGCGGGCACGACGCCCACACCGCGATGCTGCTGGAGGCGGCCACCGTGCTCGCGGCGGATCCGCCCCCGCAGCGGGTGCGGTTGATCTTCCAGCCCGGCGAGGAGACCACCCCCGGTGGTGCGCTCGAGGTCGTCGCCGCGGGTGGCCTCGCCGGGGTGTCCCGGATCTTCGCCCTGCACTGCGCCCCCCAGCTCGAGGCGGGCAAGCTCGCCACCCGCGCCGGGCCGATCACCTCGTCCGGGGCCGTTCTCACGGTGCGGTTGTCCTCCCCCGGCGGCCACTCGGCCCGCCCGCACCTGACCGGCGACCTGATCCACGCGGCGGGCGTGCTGGTGACCGGGCTGGCGTCGGTGCTCGATCGGCGCCTCGACGCCCGCACCGCCACCGTGCTGACATGGGGCCGGATCCACGCCGGCCACGTCGGCAACGCCATCCCCGAGTCCGGTGAACTGGTGGGCACGCTGCGCAGCGCGTCGCATCGGACGTGGGCGACGGTCGAGCCGCTGGTGCGGCGCAGCGTCGCGGAACTGCTCGCACCCTACGCGGTGGACCACGAACTGGACTACGTGCAGGGCGTGCCGCCGGTGGTCAACGACGCCGAGGCAACCGCCGAGATGCTCGCCGCGATCGAATCCGTGGTGGGCCTGGAGAATCTGGCCGAGGCGGGACAGTCCAGCGGCGGCGAGGACTTCGCGTGGTATCTCGAGCACGTCCCGGGGGCCATGGCGCGCTTGGGAGTCTGGGACGGGACGAGTCCGCGACACGATCTCCACAAGCCCGACTTCGAACTGGACGAACGAGCCCTGGTGTACGGGGCGCGCACCCTGCTGGCCCTCGCCTACGGAGGCAAGTACGAACCTCGTACGCCTGACCCGAGCGAATGAACCATGCTGTCGGACTGATCGAGTGAGCGATACATTCGCTCGGGGGAAGCGCCCGCGCGGCGCCGTCACCGGTGGCGACGGACGGGTCCGGCCCGGATGGGCGGATCCGCCGCGGGGGGCGGGTCCGAGCGACGCACGGTCACCCGGACGGTCCGCGCGGAGGGCCGGGGGCCGTGTCGGCACGGCGCCGGTCGTACTCCGCGCGGCGGTGCGGATCGCGCAGGACGGCGTAGGCCGCGACGATCCTGCGCAGCTGCTCGTCCGGATCCGGACCGAAAGGGACATCCGGGCTGCGGAGGTCGGGGTGGTGCTCGCGGAGCTTGCGACGGAAGGCCGCGGTGATCTCCGCCTGCCCGGCAGACCTGGGCACGCCCAGCACGGCGTAGAGATCGGGTTCCCTGCCGGACACGGCCCCGCCCTTCTCTTCCGTTGTCGACGCCCGAACGGCGTGACGGCGCGTGACAGGAGCGAACGCCCGGCCACCCGCCGCGTGGATGGGTACGAACGGCGGGTGGCCGGGCGTCGGCGATGATCGGGTGCGGCCCGCACTGTGTGTGCCGAATACCGGCGGTGCGCTGCCCGGTCACCGGCTCCGGGCCGGTGCCCCGCCCAGCGCCTCGTAGCTGCCGTCCGGGCGGGCGGCACGCACGTCAACGCCTGGCGACTCTGCTGCGATGTCGTATCACCGTCCTTTCGCTACTACGTGGCTTCGACGGGCCGATCCGGTACGGACCGGAGGAGAGCGCTGCGTGGCAACCACTTCCCCCGGAGCCCGCGTCCCGGCTCGACCCGGCGGTCCCGCGGTGCGCGCCGCGCCCCGCGGACGACGGACCGCGGCGGTCCGGCACCTCGGGTCCGCCACCGGTCGTCGCGGCCGGGGCCACTCGAGCATCTCCAGCTCGAGATCGAGCAGGAGCAGCTCGAGGTCCACGCCGTCGACGGTGGGCGGCTGCCCGACGGGCGGTTCGGCAATCAGGTCGAGTTCGTCCATGGTCGTCTCCCGGGGACACGCCTCGGACGGATCAGCCGTCGATCGCCTTCTTGTCGCCTACCGCGATCTCGATCTTGCGCGGCTTGGCCTTCTCCGCGACCGGGATCGTCAGCCTCAGCACGCCGGCGTCGTACGTCGCCTCGATGTTGTCGGTGTCGAGGTTCTCGCCGAGGAACAGCTGCCGGCTGAACACTCCGCGCGGGCGCTCGGCCGCCACCATCTCCTGACTCTGGTCGCGTGCCGGCCGCTCTGCGTGCACCGTCAGCACGTTCCGTTCGACGTCGAGGTCGAGCGAATCCTCGGCGACGCCGGGCAGATCGAACTCGACGACGAACTTGTCGCCCTCACGCCAGGCATCCATGGGCATCACCGCGGGACGGGCCGCCGTGCCGAGAACCTGCTGCGCGAAGCGGTCGAGCTCGCGGAACGGATCGGTGCGCATCAACATCGTTTCCACCTCCACAGACTCTCTTCGTGCCGGTTGAGGAGAGCGGTCGATCTATGCTGGCCGCTACACCTTTCTTGTACCACTCACAACACAGCGGGGCAAGGAATTGTTCCCGGAAACCCCTCGAATTCCGCGCGTACGGACGACAATCCGCCTCGCAAAACCTCCCGCGCGCGGCCGGTGCCGGTTACGCTCGACCTACCGCATGATGCCGCGGTCGTTCCGGGGTGCCGTCTCAGGCCGAGCGGAGCGCCCGGCGCCGCAGCGACATCGCCGCCCCCCCGGGAGGCGCAAGGAGGCACCATGGTTGTCACCGAGACGAAGGCCGTTCGCCCGTATCCGCCGCGGTATGCGCCCAAGGGCTCGACGTTCTACAAGCTGGTCACCACGACCGACCCGAAGATGCTCGGGCTGATGTACATCGTGACCTCGTTCGCCTTCTTCCTGATCGGCGGGCTGATGGCCCTGCTGATCCGCAGCGAACTCGCCGTCCCGGGCATGCAGTTCCTGTCCAACGAGCAGTACAACCAGCTGTTCACCATGCACGGCGGCATCATGCTGCTGATGTACGCGACCCCGATCGTGTTCGGGTTCGCGAACTACATCCTGCCGCTGCAGATCGGCGCGCCCGACGTCGCGTTCCCCCCGGCTGAACGCGTTCAGCTACTGGCTGTACCTGTTCGGCGCCTCCGTCGTGGCCTTCTCCCTCGTCACCCCGGGCGGCGCCCCGGACTTCGGGTGGACCTCCTACGTTCCGCTCGCGGACGACCTGCACAGCCCCGGTGTCGGCGGAAACCTGTGGTTCGCCGGTCTGGCCGTCGCCGGTCTCGGCACCATCCTCGGCGGGGTCAACATGATCACCACGGTCGTGTGCCTGCGTGCCCCCGGTATGACGATGTTCCGGATGCCGATCTTCACCTGGAACATCTTCATCACGATGATTCTGATCCTGCTGATCTTCCCGCTGCTGACCGCCGCGTTCATGGGAGTGCTGGTCGATCGCGTGCTCGGCGGCAACATCTACGACCCGGCCAACGGCGGGGTGATGCTCTACCAGCACCTGTTCTGGTTCTTCGGCCACCCCGAGGTGTATGTCATCGCGCTGCCGTTCTTCGGCATCATCTCCGAGGTCATTCCGGTGTTCTCGCGTAAGCCGATCTTCGGCTACACCGGCCTGGTCTACGCGACCCTGGCGATCGGCGCCCTGTCGATGGCCGTGTGGGCGCATCACATGTACGCCACCGGCGCCGTGCTGCTGCCGTACTTCTCGTTCATGACGTTCCTGATCGCGGTGCCCACCGGCGTGAAGTTCTTCAACTGGATCGGCACCATGTGGCGGGGGCAGGTGACGTTCGAGACCCCGATGCTGTTCGCGGTCGGCTTCATCATCACCTTCCTGTTCGGCGGCCTGACCGGCGTGGTCCTCGCCAGCCCGCCGCTGGACTTCCACGTCCACGACTCCTACTTCGTCGTCGCGCACTTCCACTACGTGCTCTTCGGCACCATCGTGTTCGCCACCTACTCGGGCATCTACTTCTGGTTCCCGAAGATGACCGGGCGGCTGATGGACGAGCGCCTCGGCAAGTGGCACTTCTGGCTGACCTTCCTCGGCTTCCACACCACGTTCCTGGTGCAGCACTGGCTGGGCAACGAGGGCATGCCGCGCCGCTACGCCGACTACCTGCCGTCGGACGGGTTCACCACCCTCAACACCATCTCGACGATCGGTGCCTTCACCCTCGGCGTGTCGACCCTGCCGTTCCTGTGGAACGTGTTCAAGAGCTACCGGTACGGGCAGGTCGTGATCGTCGACGACCCGTGGGGTTACGGCAACTCCCTCGAGTGGGCCACCACCTGCCCGCCGCCGCGGCACAACTTCTACGAGCTGCCGCGCATCCGCTCCGAGCGCCCGGCGTTCGAGCTGCACTACCCGCACATGGTGGAGACCATGCGGGCGGAGGCGCACGTCGGCGTCGGCCGGCGCCACGCCGCCGAGGTGGCGGAGGAGCCCCACGTCCGGGACACCGCCGAGCGGACACCGCCGAGCACCTGATTCGGACGGATCGGTGTAATCGGGCTCCCGCCGGGGTATCTGGAGCGCACGCCCCTCACGGCGGCGGGCATTCGAGAACCACTTCGGCGGGAGGCCTGGTGTCCACTGACGCGATCGTGTTGTTGAAGGAAGACCACAAGGAGATCCGGAAGCTGTTCCGCGAGTTCCGCGGAGCGGACGACGGCGACGAGAAGGGCCGGATCGTCGGCCGGATCATCGAACTGCTGACGGTGCACACCTACATCGAGAACGAGGGGATGTACCCCGAGGTGCGCGCGCTGCTACCCGACCTCGAATCGGACATCCTCGAATCGTTCGAGGAGCACCACGTCGCGGACGTCCTCGTGACGGAACTGGCCGGGATGAAACCCGACGCCGAGCGGTTCGACGCGAAGACGACCGTCCTCATCGAGAACGTCGAGCACCACATCGAGGAGGAGGAAGAGGAGTGGTTCCCGAGGGTGCGGGAGGCACTCGGCCGTAAGCAGCTACAGGAGATCGGGGCGCGGATGCTCGAGCTGAAGGAGAAGGCCCCGCATTCCCCCGCGCAGCCCTCGGCCCTGAAGAAGACGATCGACGCCGTCGTGAGCTGACGCGTCGCCGGACCGGTTCCGGTCCGGCCCACGAAGGCCGGGGGTGCAGAGTTGCTCTGCACCCCCGGCTACTACGTTCCGGCGGTGTCGAGGAAACCGCTCCGCGCGGACGCGTCGGATGCCCCGCGTCCCGAGCGGCTGCCGCGGTATGCGTCGCGGCGGAACGGCACGAGCCAGCGCGGCCACAGCTCGACGGCCGCCGGGTGGTTGAGCACGGGATCGAACGACGGCTGGGCCTCGTCGGAGGCGGGCACCGCGGACTCGAGCGTGACGCGGCCGGCCGGCACGAGCGGCCCACGGGCCGAGGCCACGTGCAACGAGAACAGCAAAGGGACGCCGTGCCGGGCCAGTTCCAGGACGGACGTCGAGGACGGCTGGTCGCCCTCCGGGAACGCGAAGATCCACCGCGGCGCGAGGTCGACATTCGTGCGATAGGCCATCAGGGAGCCGTACCGCGCGGTCGACCAGCCCCGGGCCGGCAGCAGGACCGCCCTGGTGGGCACGTGCAGGGTGGCGAGCAGGATGTCCCACGGGCCGTCCTCGAGGGAGAACCGCAACGCCAGACCCAGGATGTCGGGCACGCCGTCGGGCGTGCCCACGGCGCCGGACAGCCGCGCGGTGACCGGCACCCGCGCCGGTGCCGGAACCGGCCACCATCGCGAATCCAGTTCCGCGACGCCCCGGAAGAGCACCCCACGTGGATGGAACACCCGCGCCCCGCGCAGCGCGGAGGCGGCTCGGAACGGCCCGGAGAACACCGAGTGCAGCGAGATCATGCGCCCCGCATACCCGGGGTACCCACAGCCCAATCGGTCCGCGCTCACTCGACGAGCGAGGCCACCTCGTGGTCGGTGAGCGTGGTCTGCGGCACGCGCCCGGCGTCACGGGCCAGCAGCACCGCCCGGTACAGCGGCCGCTGCTCGAGCCCGGCGTCGCGGGCCTCCGCCCGCAGCTGCTCCACCAGCACCGACGACATCGCGGCGGCCGAGGCCAGCTCGCTCGCCGCCAGCGCGTCGGCGAGTCGGCGCAACGCCAGTACGTCGAGCTCCCGGCAGCCGCCGTTCGCGTACAACGCCAGCGGAACCGACACGAGCCGATCCCCGTCGTTGAGCCGCAACACCACCTGACTCACCCGCAGCGCCGACACCACCAGCTCGACCCCGGCGAGGTTGCGCAGCTCCACCCGCCGGGTGCGCAGCGCCCCCTTCGCGGTGACCGTGGTGCCGTCGATCCAGCGGTGCCGGCGCAGCACCGCCAGGGCGCCCACCGCGGGCGGCACCCCGACGAGCACACCGAACACGACCGCAACCAGCGGGCTGGACACCAGGTACACCAGCAGACCGGCCACCACGCCGATCAGGAGGGAGAACACCGCGACTCTCCCGGCGCGGGGCGCGAGCACCCGCGTGGGGATCAGGTCCAGACGGGTCGGCGCGGGACGGGCCGACGGGTCAGGTGCGGGCAACGACGTCCCCGACCCGGGCGACCACGTCGTCGAGCGGCACGGTGTGCTGTTCGCCGGTGCGCAGGTCCTTGACGACGATCTCGCCGGCCTCGAGTTCGCGCTCCCCCAGCACGAGCGCGACCACGGCACCGGAACGGTCGGCGGCCTTCATCGCGCCCTTGACGCCGCGACCGCCGTACGCCAGGTCCACGCGGATGCCGGCGGCGCGCAGCCGGTGGGCGATCGGCACCAGCGTCGACTTGGCGGCCTCGCCCATCGGCACGCAGAACACCTCGCAGCGGGCGGGGCTGCCCGCGGTCCTGCCCTCGGCGGCGAGCGCGAGGACCGTGCGGTCGACGCCGAGCCCGAAGCCGATACCGGAGAGCGGCTGGCCGCCGAGCTGCGCCATCAGGCCGTCGTAGCGGCCGCCGCCACCGATCCCGGACTGGGCGCCGAGCCCGTCGTGGACGAATTCGAACGTCGTCTTCGTGTAGTAGTCGAGGCCGCGCACCATGCGCGGGTTGATCGTGTACGGCACGCCGAGCGCGTCGAGATGCGAGAGCACCTCGTCGAAGTGCGCCTTGGCCGTGTCGGAAAGGTGGTCGAGCATGAGCGGCGCGTCGGCCGTCATCTCCCGCACGTGGGGGCGTTTGTCGTCGAGCACCCGCAACGGGTTGATCTCGGCGCGGCGGCGGGTCTCCTCGTCCAGGTCCAGCTTGAACAGGAACTGCTGCAACAACTCCCGGTACTGCGGGCGGCACGTCTCGTCGCCGAGGGACGTGATCTCGAGGCGGAACCCCTCGAGGCCCAGGCTGCGGAATCCGGCGTCGGCGACGGCGATGACCTCGGCGTCGAGGGCCGGATCGTCGACGCCGATCGCCTCGACGCCCACCTGCTGCAGCTGGCGGTACCGGCCGGCCTGGGGGCGCTCGTACCGGAAGAACGGGCCCGAGTAGCTCAGCTTGACGGGCAGCTGGCCACGGTCGAGGCCGTGCTCGATCACCGCCCGCATCACACCCGCGGTGCCCTCCGGGCGCAGCGTGACGGACCGGTCGCCGCGGTCGGCGAACGTGTACATCTCTTTGCTGACGACGTCGGTGGACTCGCCGACGCCGCGCGCGAACAGTCCGGTGTCCTCGAAGATCGGCAGCTCGATGTGCCCGTAGCCGGCCAGCCGCGCCGCGCGGGTCAGCCCGTCGCGCACGGCGACGAACTCCGCGGACTGCGGGGGGACGTAATCGGGTACACCCTTGGGCGCCGAGAACGTGGAGGGCTTGCTCAACTGTCGCTGCTTTCTCTCGTCGGTGGATCGGAGGCCGGGCCGGCCCGGGCCGGGTCAGCGGGAGCCGGCCAGCCCCACCAGGAACGGGTTCGACACCCGCTCCTGGCCGATGGTGCTGGACGGGCCGTGGCCGGGCAGGATCGCGGTGGCGTCGTCGCGCACGAGCAGTTTCGCCGCGATCGACGCGAGCAGCTGTTCGTGGTTGCCACCCGGCAGGTCGGTGCGGCCGATCGACCCCTGGAACAGGGTGTCGCCGGTGAGGGCGATCTCGACGTCGTCGCCGTCGGGGGTCGTCGCGTGGGTGCGCAGCACCACCGAGCCCTGGGTGTGCCCCGGGGTGTGATCGACGGCGAACCGGATGCCGGCGTGCTCGATCTCGTCCCCGTCGGCCAGTTCGATCACGGTCCGCGGCTCGGCGAATTCGGCGCCCTCGAGGAACGGCTTCAACGTCGGGCCGATGCCGCGCCCGGGATCGGTCAGCATGTAGCGGTCGTCCGGATGGATATAGGCCGGGATGTCGTAGCGGTCGGCGACGGCCTGCGCCGACCAGATGTGGTCGAGGTGCCCGTGGGTGAGCAGCACCGCGCGCGGCGTCAGTCCGGACCGGGTGAGAAAGTCGGCGAGGGGCTCGGCGGCATCCTGCCCGGGGTCGACGACGACGCATTCCTTCGCGTCGTCCTGCGCGAGGATGTAGCAGTTGGTCTGGAACATCCCGGCGGGGAATCCGGTGACGAGCACGGGCATCGCTCCTACGGTGTGGGCCTTCGCGTGGCCCCTACAGCCTAGGCCGGGCTCCCCGTCGCCCGGTTCTCAGGTTGGGGTGGCAGACTCGATCCGGCTCGAGCCGGGTTCCAGCGGCGACGCTGGGACCGGCAACGACGATCGGTTACGGGAGGACTACTGCAGTGCCGAGCAACGCACAGCGGCGCCAGGCCGCCAAACGCAAACTCGAGCGGCAACTCGAACGGCGGGCACAGCGGGCGCGCAAGCGCCGCCAGCTGACCATCGGTCTGTCGGCGCTCGGTGTGGCCGCGGTCGTCGCGGCGGGCGTCGGCATCTGGGTGCTCGGCCGCGGCGGCGACGACGCCGCCTCCACCGCGGCGTCGGAGACGACCGACCCGGCGCAGACCGAGTTCGCGGCGCTGCCCGCGGGCCGGTCGGAACCGCTGCCCGAATCGGTGAACTGTGCGTACCCGCCCGGCGGCGAACCGGCCAGGCCGGTGCAGCCGCCGCGCACCGACGGCATCCTCACCACCGGTGAGGGCAATACCGACATCAGCGTCAGTGTGGAGACCACCCTGGGCAACATCGGCCTGGTCCTGCACAACGACACCTCCCCGTGCACGGTCAACAACTTCCTGTCCCTGGCGTCGCAGGGGTACTTCGACGACACCGCCTGCCACCGCCTGACCACGTCCGACTCGCTCGCCGTGCTGCAGTGCGGCGACCCGACCGGCACCGGCGCCGGCGGCCCCGGCTACCAGTTCGCCAACGAGTTCCCCACCGACCAGTACGCGCCCGAGGATCCGGCGGCCACGCAGCCGCTGACGTACCCGCGCGGCACCGTCGCGATGGCCAACGCCGGCGCCGGCACCAACGGCAGCCAGTTCTTCCTCGTGTACGGCGACTCGATCCTGCCGCCGCAGTACACCGTGTTCGGCACCATCGACGAGACCGGCCTGGCGACCCTCGACACGGTCGCCGCCGCCGGGGTCGAGGGCGGCGGCCAGGACGGCGCGCCGGCCCAGCCGATCTCCCTGACCAGTGTGAGGATGGACTGATGACCCGTACCCGATCCGGCGCTGCCCGGGCCGCCGCGGCCGGGGTCGGTGTGGCGCTGCTGCTCACCGCCTGCTCCGGCGACCCGGACGACGGGTCCGCGACGTCCACGTCGAACACCGCGGCCTCGGCACCGACGTCCGCACCGTCGCTGTCCGACTTCCCGGCCCTGCCCGCCCAGCGGGCCGAGCCGCTGCCCGATACGGTGAGCTGCGCGTACCCGTCCGACGGACGACCGGCCGTGAAGCCGGTGCAGCCGCCGCGCGCCGAGGCCGTCCCCACCACCGACACCGACGTCACCGTGGCGACCACCCAGGGCGACATCGGACTGGCCCTGCGGGGCGAGCTGTCCCCGTGCACCGTCGGCAGCTTCCTGTCGCTGGCCTCCCAGGGGTATTTCGACGACACCGACTGCCACCGGTTGACGACCGACCCGACGCTGTCGGTGCTGCAGTGCGGCGACCCCACCGCCACGGGTACCGGCGGACCGGGCTACGAGTTCGCCAACGAGTTCCCCACCGACCAGTACGCGGCCGGAGATCCGCAGGCGCAGAATCCGATGATCTACCCACGGGGCACGCTCGCGATGGCCAATGCCGGCCCCGGCACGAACGGCAGCCAGTTCTTCCTGGTCTACGGCGATTCGATCCTGCCGCCGCAGTACACCGTGTTCGGCACCATCGACGAGACCGGCCTGGTGACCCTCGACGAGATCGCCGCGGCCGGGGTGGACGGCGGCGGACCCGACGGACCACCGGCGGCGCCGACGACGCTGACCGCCGTCCGCACGGACTGATCCTGCGCGTCTCCCAACGCCCCGCCCACCCGCCGGTGGGCGGGGCGTTCGCGTCCCCGCCGCCGGCAGGGGTCTGTCGGATTGTGACGGGATCGTCTACTGTGCCGTGTCTGTGACCTCAGGTACCTCCATTGCTGCGCGCCTGGCCGCGACGCTCGGCGCAGCACTCGCGGCTGCGGCGTGTGCCGCTTCCGACACCGGGCCCGCCCCTGCCGCGCTGCGGGCGACGACCACCGCGGCCGCCACTTCCCCCGGGTTCGACCCGTCCGCCTATGTTGCGATGCCGCCGCGGCCGGAACCGGCGGCCGCCACCGTCGCCTGCGCGTTCCGTGCCACCGGGCCGGCCGCGGGGACGGCGACCGTGCCCGCGTCGACGTCCGTGCCCGCGACCGGGACGGTGGAGCTGACGCTGACGACCTCCGCGGGTCCGGTCCCGCTGGTCCTCGAGCGCGCCGCAGCGCCGTGTGCGGTGCAGAGTTTCGTCGGCCTCGCCCGGCAGGGCTTCTTCGACGGGACCGAGTGCCATCACGTGACCGACGAACCGGGGATGCAGATGTTCCGGTGCGGCGACCCCACCGGATCCGGGACGGGAGGGCCCGGCTACACGTTCGCCGACGAGTACCCCGTCACGGTCGTCCGCGGGGAGAACGGCTATCTGCCGTCCCCCGTCGTGTATCCGCGCGGCACCGTCGCGATGGCCAACGCCGGGCACCGGGACAGCAACGGCAGTCAGTTCCTGCTCGTGTTCGGCGATTCCCTGCTGCAGCCGCAGTATTCGGTGTTCGGCACCGTCGGAGAACCCGGCCTGCGGGCGCTCGAGGAGGTCGCCGCGGCGGGCGACGACGGATCGAGTCCCCTGGGCGGTGGGCGCCCCCTGATCCCGATGCGGATCGTCGCGGTCGGGTGAGTGCGGCCGGGTGAGTGCGGCCGGGTGAGTGCGGCCGGCAACCTACCGCGTCTGCAGGGCGACGAGTTCCGCGTACCGCCCGTCCCGGCTCAGCAGTTCGTGATGGCCGCCCCTTTCGACGATCCTGCCGTCGTCGAGCACGAGAATCACATCTGCGGTGCGGACGGTGCTGAGCCGGTGCGCGATGACGATCCGGGTCTGGCGCAGCCCTCCCAGCGACGCCACGACCGACGCTTCGGTCGCGGCGTCGAGGGCGCTGGTCGCCTCGTCGAGCAACAGCACCCGGGGCGCGCCGAGCACCGCCCGCGCAAGCGCGATCCGTTGGCACTGCCCACCGGACAGGCCCGACCCGTCCCGCAGCATCGTCTCGTATCCCATCGGCATGGCGACGATCGCGTCGTGGATGTGCGCCAGTTTCGCGGCCTCGACGATGCGGGGGAGGGAGGCCTCCGCCCGTCCCGCGGCGATGTTCTGCGCGACGGTCCCGGTGAACAGGGCGCTGTTCTGCGTCACCACCCCGAACTGGGCGCGCAGCGAACGGGATTCCAGGTCCGCGGCGTCGTGTCCGTCGAACAGCACCCGTCCCTCCGTCGGCTCGTAGAGTCCGAGCAGCAGGCGGGCGAGGGTGCTCTTGCCGGAGCCGGAGGGTCCCACCAGCGCCACCGTCGACCCGGCGGGGATGTCGCAGTCGATGTCGCGCACCACCCACGGCGAGCGCGGGTCGTACCGGAATCCGACACCGCGCAGCGAGATCGCGCCGCTGAGTGCCGGGGCGGGCCGCACGCTCCGGCCGTGCTGTTCGACGTCGCTGTCGACGATGTCCCGCAGCCGGGCCAGGTGGGCCGCCGCGAACTGCAGCCGCTGCAGCACCGACACCACCGAGCCGAGCGGGGCGAGCGCGGCGAGCGCGACCCCGTTCGCGGCGATCATGGCGCCGAGCGTCTGCCGTCCGTCCAGCACGCCGACGACGCCGACGATCATCAGGACCGCGGGCGCCGCCACCCTGAGACCGGCCACCAGCGATTCGACCACACCCTCGAGGCGGCCGCTGCGCGACGCCGCGTCCAGGGCGGTGGTGAACAGAGCGTGCCACTGCGCGGCCGCAGCCGCCTCGCAACCGGAGGCCTTCACCGTCTCGATGCCGTTCACGGTCTCGAGCAGGCGTCCCTCGGCGAGGGCGTGCGCGCGCAACTCCTCCTGACCGAGCTGACCGACCCGGCGGCCGGTGCCCACGATCAGGACGATCTGCACCGTCGCGAGCACCATCAGCGTGACGCCGAGCATCGGCGCCCACCACAGCAGCAGAGCGAGGTACGTCAGCGCCAACGGCCCGTCGAGCACCGCCGCCACGACGGGTCCGGTGAGCAGCTCCCGAATCGCCCCGACGCTCGAGACCCGCTGCACCACGTCACTGGTTCCCCGGCGAGCGAAGTATGCATACGGCAATGCCAGCAGGTGCGCGACGGCGGCGCCGGTGAGCTCACCGTCGGCGCGCCGGCGCAGCGCCTCCAGCATCCGGCTGCGCACCACCCCGACCGCACCGTGCGCAAGGCACGCGACGACCGTCGCACCGACCACGGCGTACAGCAGCGGGCGGTCGGCGCTCGGCAGGACCCGGTCCACCAGGATCGCCGAGACCACCGGAAGCGTCATCCCGATCGCCTGCAACGCGATCGAGGCCACCACGACCGACGCGAGCAGTGCGCGGTGGCCGTGCAGGAACCGGGCCGGCATCGTTCGTCGCCGGGAGGCGGGCGGGGCCGGCGGCGGATAGACCGACGGGTCGCCGGGGCCGAACTCGATGCTCACGCCCGAGTACCCGTCGCGGAACTGTGCCCGGGTCAGGCGCCGGCGTCCCCGCGCCGGATCGACGATGTGCACGTGCCGCTCCGTGCACCGTTCGACCACCACGAAATGGTTGCCGTCCCAGTGCACGACGGCGGGCAGCTGTGCACCGCCCCCGGCGACGGCGTCGGCGGAGCGGCCGAAGGCGCGGACGTCGAGCCCGTGGCCGCGGGCACATCGCACGAGCGCCAGGGCGGTGAGTCCGTCGCGGGAAACCCCCAGCTCGTCGACGAGGTCCGCGACGCCGCGTGGGACGCCGAAGTAGGCGAAGATCATCGCCAGGCACGCCGCGCCGCAATCGGACATCCCGGTCTGAGCGAGCGGCCGGATGCGGCGCGTCACCGCGGCGTCTTCTCCGCCTCGCCCCAGAACCATTCGATCCGGGCGGTGCGGCGCCGGTCGGCGAGCCACTCGTCGAACAACCGCCTCGAGGCCTGCTCCAGCAGGTCCGACTCGGACGCGGCGGCGCGCGAGAGCACCTGTACCACTTCCCATTCCGTTCCGACCGCCCGCGGCGGCAGCAGCGTACCGGGCGCGACCGCATCGGCCAGGCCGGAGCCGAGGCCGAGGTCGAGGTCGGCCACGGTCCGCTCCATCAGCTCGGCCCCCAGCGGACGGGACGGGGCGACAGCCGTCAGCGCCGCGCCGAACGCGTCGGCCGTTGTGCCGCAGGTGCGTCGCCGCTCGGCGAACGCGGCGACGAACCGCTCGGCGGCGGCGCGGTCGGCGAAGCGCACGCGGGCGATCCGGAGCCGGTCGCACGTCGATCGGTGCGCCGCGCACCACGAGTCGACGCGGTCGACCGTCACCCGCGTGCGCAGCGCGGCAACGGCGGCCTCGCGTGCCACCATCTCCTCGAGCGCCGCGTGGTCGAGGTGCCGCCGTGCCATCCATGCAGCGGTCGCCGCCGGGGTCAGCAGGCCGCGCGCGCGACGGAAGGCGTCCATGGCGTCCTGCAGCTCACCGTCGGTCAGCGTCACCGGGTTCTCGGCGAGTTCCTGCTGGACGAGACACACGTCGACGAGTCGGTCGAGCAGGGCCGTCTGCTCCCACATCACGTCCAGATACGCCATCGCGTGCTGGATGTCGAGCGCCTCGCCGTTGACGCGTAGCAGCATCGATTCGGCGCTGCGTTGCGCGCCGCGCAACATCCACGGCACCTCCGACGGCGGCGCCCAGGACAGCGTGACGGTGCCACCGCGGGGCCCGGAGACGAGCAGGCCGAACTGCACGGTGTCCCCGTAGGCTTCCCGGTGCCGGAGCAGGCGAAGGCGCAGTCCGGGGTGCTCCGCCCGCAGGGCCGCCAGCAGTTCCTCCGCGGACCCGGCCGCTACCGGGTCGGTGTTGAGGCGCGCGAGCAGAGTCAGCGCCTGCCCGAGAGCAGCGTCGTCGAGCGCCGCGCCGGCCGGGGCGATCATGCGGGCACCCCCTGGACGGCGGGGCGCCGGGAGAGGCGGGCACCGTCGAGCAGCAGCTCGCACAGTGCGTCGGAGATGGGCAGACCCGTCGCGTCCTCGATCCACAACCACTGTCCCGACGGGTTGATCTCGAGGAACACGTAGCGGCCGTCCGGAGTGAGTATGAGATCGATTGTCCCGTACTGCAATTCGAGCTCAGCCACCAGACTGCGGCACAACGCGGCGAGCGCGTCCGGCAACTCGTGCCGGCTGTAGCGGGTCGTGGAAGGGTCGTAGCTGCGCCAGTCGAGCCGCGTGTGGTTGCTGTCCTGGCTGTGGATGGCGGCGCCGAGGACCCGCTGCCCGACCACCGTCACCCGCACCTCGATCTGTTTGGGCACATAGCCCTGCACGATCATCGGGCACAGGCGCATCGCCTCCGCGTACCCCAGGTCCGTCGTCGTGACAGGCTCGCACATGCGGAAGTAGCCGTCGTCACCGTCGATCAGGAACGGCCGGTCGAGCGGTTTGCTGATCACCTGCCCCTCGTGCCGGTCCCAGAAATCGAGGAACTCGTCCGGGGAGGTGGTCACGATCGTGGGCGGAAGCTCGAACCCGAGACGGCCGGCCAGGGTGAGCTGGGCGGTCTTGCGGGCCGCCTGCCGGATCGCGGCCCGCGTTCCCGGCACCGCGAGACAGTCCAGATCGTCCCAGAGCGCGGAGGTCATTGCCTCGCATTCCCTTTCGACGTACTCGCGGACCGCCGGGGCGGTGACCTCCGGGTGCGCCCGCGGGTTGCGTGGGCGGCGGAACCAGACCGTGTCGACGGCGGACAGGTCGATCCGCCCACCGCGGTGGTCGAGGGTGCGGCGGACCGCACCGCCGGCGGTGTAGCCGACGGAGATCGACGCGTGGACAGGAAAATCGGCGGGGTCGAACACGACGACCCGGGCGTCGCGCCGGCGCAACAGGTCGACGACGTGGTCTGCGTGCGGGTCACCCGGCTGGGTGAGCACCAGGATGCGGGCGGGATGCGCGCTCATGAGCTGTTCCTCGGGGCGGATCGGATCGGATCGGTCGACGGACGAGCGCCGGGTGGGCGAGGCGAGTCGCCTCCCCACCCGGCGTCCTCGGTCCGTCAGAAGTCCTGATCGGTACCGACCGCGCCGGTCGACATGTCGATCGTCTTGCTCGACCGATCCTCGCACGCGCGACCGCCGGACACGGTCGCGAGGCGCGCCTCGTCGAGTTCCGCACCCTCGGCGGAAATGGCGGTGATGACGGTGTTACGCAATGCGTTCTCCTCTGTCAGGATGTGCCGGACCGTCCGGCGAGGAGAACGATCGCGCAGCGCGCTTAGCATGCGCTTAGCGTCGGCTGACGGACCGCGACGTGCGGATGGGCGAGGTGGGGTCGCCGATCCTGCTACGCCGCGGACCCTCTATGCCGCGGAGGTCACCCGGTACACGTCGTAGACGCCCTCGACGTTGCGGACGACGTTGAGCACGTGCCCGAGGTGCTTGGGATCGCCCATCTCGAACGTGAAGCGGCTCACCGCGACCCGGTCGCCGGTCGTGGTCACCGACGCCGAGAGGATGTTCACCTTCTCGTCGGCGAGTGCCTTGGTGACGTCCGAGAGCAGCCGGTGCCGGTCGAGCGCCTCGATCTGGATGGCCACGAGGAACACCGACGACGGGGACGGCGCCCACTTGACCTCGATGATCCGCTCGGACTGCTGCTGCAGGGATCCGGCGTTGGTGCAGTCGGTGCGGTGCACGCTCACCGAGCCGGTGCGGGTCACGAAGCCCATGATCTCGTCGCCGGGCACCGGCGTACAGCACTTGGCCAGCTTCGACACCGTGCCCGGCGCGCCGGGCACGAGGATGCCGGAGTCACCGCTCTGCCGGGACCGGGTCGGAATGGACGACGGGGTGGACCGCTCCGCGAGCTCCTCCTCGACGCCACCGACCCCGCCGAGCAGCGCGACGAGGCGCTGCACGACGTGGTGCGCCGAGACGTGGTGCTCACCGACCGCGGTGTAGAGCGCCGACACGTCGGCGTACCGCAGTTCCTTGGCCACGGCCTGCATCAGGTCCGCGTTCATCAGGCGCTGCAGCGGCAGCCCGACCCGCTTGACCTCCTTGCCGATGGCGTCCTTGCCGGCCTCGAGCGCCTCCTCGCGGCGTTCCTTCGCGAACCACTGCCGGATCTTGGCCTTCGCGCGCGGCGAGACCACGAACGACTGCCAGTCGCGGCTCGGCCCGGCATTGGGGTCCTTGGACGTGAAGACCTCGACGACCTCGCCGTTCTCGAGCTTGCGTTCGAGCGCGACGAGCCGGCCGTTGACCCGCGCGCCGATGCAGCGGTGCCCCACCTCGGTGTGCACGGCGTACGCGAAGTCCACCGGCGTCGACCCGGACGGCAGCGTGATCACGTCGCCCTTGGGGGTGAAGACGAAGATCTCCTTCACGGCGAGGTCGTAACGCAGCGACTCGAGGAACTCGCCGGGGTCGGCGGCCTCGCGCTGCCAGTCGAGCAACTGCCGCATCCACGCCATGTCGTCGAGCTCGGCGACGTCGCCCGAGTGTTTGCCCTTGGTCTCCTTGTACCGCCAGTGCGCGGCGATACCGAACTCGGCGGTGCGGTGCATCTCGCGGGTGCGGATCTGCACCTCGAGCGGCTTGCCCTCGGGGCCGATCACGGTGGTGTGCAGCGACTGGTACACGCCGAACCGCGGCTGGGCGATGTAGTCCTTGAACCGGCCCGCCATCGGCTGCCACAGCGAGTGCACGACGCCCACGGCGGCGTAGCAGTCGCGGATCTCATTGCACAGGATCCGCACGCCGACCAGGTCGTGGATGTCGTCGAAGTCGCGGCCCTTGACGATCATCTTCTGGTAGATCGACCAGTAGTGCTTCGGCCGGCCCTCGACGGTGGCATCGATCCGCGACGCTGCGAGCGTCGCGTTGATCTCGGCGCGGACCTTGGCCAGGTAGGTGTCGCGCGACGGCGCCCGGGTGGCGACGAGCCGCACGATCTCCTCGTACTTCTTCGGGTGCAGGATCGCGAAGGACAGGTCCTCGAGCTCCCACTTGACCGTCGCCATGCCGAGACGGTGCGCGAGCGGCGCGATCACCTCGAGGGTCTCGCGCGCCTTGCGGGCCTGCTTCTCCGGCGGCAGGAAGCGCATGGTGCGCATGTTGTGCAGCCGATCGGCGACCTTGATCACCAGGACCCGGGGGTCGCGCGCCATCGCGATGATCATCTTGCGGATGGTCTCGCCCTCGGCGGCGGTGCCGAGCACCACCTTGTCCAGCTTGGTGACGCCGTCGACGAGGTGGGCAACCTCCTCGCCGAACTCGGCGGTGAGCTGCTCGAGACTGTAACCGGTGTCCTCGACGGTGTCGTGCAGCAGCGCCGCGATCAGCGTCGTGGTGTCCATGCCGAGCTCGGCGAGGATCGTCGCGACCGCGAGGGGATGGGTGATGTACGGGTCGCCGGACTTGCGCTTCTGCGACGCGTGCCGCTCCTCCGCCACGTCGTAGGCGCGCTGCAGCTCCGACAGGTCGGCCTTCGGGTACAGCTCGCGGTGGATCGTGACCAGCGGCTCGAGCACCGGCTTGAGAGTGGTGCCGCGCTGCCCGGTGATGCGGCGCGCCAGCCGCGCCCGCACCCGGCGGGAGGCCGACGTGGACGCCGAGGTCGGGGTCGGACCGGAATTCTGGGACCGATCAAGATTCTGGGTCATGCCCACACCTCCCGTCGCCGATGCACACCGGACGCACCGCCGCACATTCCTCGTCGTCCGGAACCACCGGCACCTGCGCCAACTCTAGCTCTCAGAGCCGAACCAATGACGTCACCGGGTACTTTTCCAGCCGCGCCCGCCCACCGAGGGCCTCGATCTCGGTCACCACCGCCACCGCGACGACCAGGGCACCGGCCGCGTCGAGAAGCTCCGCCGTCGCCGAGAGGGTGCCGCCGGTGGCGAGCACGTCGTCGACGACGAGTACCCGCCGCCCGCGCAACCGAACCGAATCCTGCGGGATCTCGATCGCCGCGGTGCCGTACTCGAGGGAGTACTCGCGGGTGTCCACCGGCGGAGGCAGCTTGCCGGCCTTGCGCACCGCGAGGACGCCGACACCCAGAGCGTGGGCGATGCCGCCGCCGAGCAGGAAGCCGCGGGCGTCGACGCCGGCCACCAGTTCCGCGTCCGGCGCGGTGGCGGCCAGCGCGGCGATGACCGCCCCGAAGGCCTCGCCGTCGGCGAAGACCGGGGTCAGGTCGGCGAAGCGGACGCCGGGCGCCGGGAAGTCGTCGACCCAGCGGGTACGGGCGGTGACCGCCGTGGCGGCACGTTCGATCAGAGCGTGCGCTCCGGCGGGATTGCTGTTCATCTGTTGAGGATCCACCTGTCCATGTTCCAGCCCGCACCGGCAGCGCTGGGGTTGGCGACGGCGGCACGCAGGCCGCCGGCGAAGGTCGTCTCCCGGGGCTGCGCGTACAGCGGCAGGGTCGGCATCGCGGTCCACAGGATCGTCTCGGCCTCACCCACCAGACCGGAGATGGTGGCGTCGTCGGTGGTGACGGCGAGGGCGTCGAGGATCTGGTCGACGCGGGCGTCGGCGAAGCGCCCGACGTTGCTGCCGGCCGCGGAGTTGAGGGCGCCGCGCGCGTCCTGCATGTCGGCCGTGCCTCCCGCCCCTGCCGCGACGGCGGTCCCGGCCAGGACGGCATCGACCTGTCCCGCCGTGAGCTGCGACGGCGTGAACGTGTCCGAGGCGGCGTCGACCACCTCGATGCCCGCCTCGCGACAGGACTGGGCGATCAGCTCGACGGTACGGGCGCGGCGCGGGTCCGGGCCGAGGTACCCGATCCGCACGGTGATGCGGTCCGTCCCCGCAGCGGCGAGCTCGGCCTGCGCCGCGGTCGTGTCCGTCCGGTCGTAGCGGGCTGCGGGCCCGGACACGCCCGGGTACAGCGGCGAGTCGGCGGGCAGCAGCCGCGACGACGTCGCCCCGGAACCGAGTCCGGTGGCGGGCACGTCCCCGACCCGGCCGAACTCGTCGAACAACTGCGAGCGGGGCACGCACAGCGCGAACGCCCGGCGCGCGGCGGCGGCGCCGAGGCTGCCCCCGCCGGTGCCCAGCACGAGCTGCTCGACGTTGCGCGACGCCGCGGCCGTCGTCTCCACGTCGTCCCCGAGGGACAGGTCGAGTGCCCCGGTGCCGGTGTCGGCGACGTGGACGCGGCCGTCGGCGGCCGCCGCGGAGGCGTCGGTGCCGCGCGGCCACACCACGATCCGGTCGGTGCCGGGCTTGTTGCCCCACCAGCGTTCGTTCGCGACGAGGACGAGCCCGTCCTCGGCGGTGAACGACTCGATCCGGTAGGGGCCGGAGGCCGGCAGCAGCGACAGGTCCAGCCGGCCGGGGGTCAGGTTCCACCCGGTGTTCCAGAAGTCGGCGAGCCGGCGCAGCGCCTCGACGTCGCCACCGCCGATGGCGGCGACCACGTCGGGCACCCCCGAGACCCGGGCAGCGACGTGCGCGGGCATCAGCTCGGTGGCGCCGAACAGGGCTCGCCAGTCGGCGTAGGCGCGGCCGGCGCGGAAGACGACGGTGGCGTCCTTGGACCCGGTTTGGCAGTCGATCCGTTCGATGTCGACGTAGCCGGAGCGCCGGGCGGCGGAGAACAGGTTCGCCGGGGCACCCGAGGCGTCGGGCGCGGTGAATCGGCCGCTGGCGGCGGCCCAGGCCAGCACCAGGTCGTCGCACGACATCGGCACCCCGTCCGAGTACACGGAGTCCGGGGACAGCCGGTACTGGACGGTCAGCGGGTCCTGCGAGACGACGGTGGCCGCCCCGATGTCGGTGTCGGAGATCACCTGACCGGCCGGATCGACGTAGCCGAAGCCGGGCAGCACGCGGGCCAGGGCCTGCCGGGCTCCCGAGGTGGCGCCGTCCACGGTGTTGGCGTTATAGGTGGTCACCGTGTTGTCGACGGCGTACCCGATGGAGGGCAGGGACTCCTCCGTCGTGCCACAGGCGACGGTGGTCGCGGCGAGCGCCGCCGCGGCGGCCGCGCCCGCGATCGCCGCGCGGACGGACCGGCGGCGCCGGGCTCGACGTGTGTGCTCGGGTGCCGACATGTCAGTGCCTTCTCTTGGCGCGCTTTCCGGTGGGCCGGACGCCCGGTCTGGGGGTGCGCTCGGCCACCGGCGCGGCGCCGGCGCCCGCCGTCGTGGTCGCTCCGATGCGCTTGGTCACGGACACGGGTGTCGCGCCGGCGTGCGCGCCGACGGCCTCCCCGGCGGGGGGCACGGTCCGCGATTCGGCGGCGCCGCGCTTGGCGAGCACCTTGCGGGTGTGTGCGGCCACCGGCCCGCGCCATTCCTTGAGGGTCACCAGCAGCGGAGTCGCGAAGAAGATCGACGAATAGGCGCCGACCACGATGCCGACGAGCTGGACGAGGGCGAGGTCCTTGAGGGTGCCGACGCCGAGCAGCCACACCGCGATGACCATCAGCGCGAGCACCGGCAGCACCGAGATGACCGTGGTGTTGATCGACCGCATGAGGGTCTGGTTGACGGCGAGGTTGGCCTGCTCGGCGTAGGTCCGACGATGCAGGTGCAGGATGCCGCGCGTGTTCTCCTCGACCTTGTCGAACACCACCACGGAGTCGTACAGCGAGAAGCCGAGGATGGTGAGCAGGCCGATGACGGTGGCCGGGGTGACCTCGAATCCGACGAGCGAATACACCCCCGCGGTGACGATCATGTCGAAGAACAGGGCGGCCAGCGCCGCGAGCGCCATGTCCCGCTCGTAGCGCACCGCGATGTAGATGCTGACGAGCACCAGGAACACCGCGAGCGCGATGAGGGCCTTCTGGGTGATCTGTCCGCCCCACGTCTCGCTGACGTCGGCGACGCTGATCGCGTCGCGCGACGGCACGCCGTCGGGCCCGGTCGGCTGGAACTCGTCGTACAGCGCGTTCTGCAGGGTCCGGACCTGCTCGAGGTCGAGGGCCTCCGAACGGATCTGAATCGAGGCGCCCGCGCCGGACCCGACGGTCTGCACCGATACGGGCTCGGTGCCGAGGGTGTCGGAGTACACCGTCTCCACCTGCTCGGTGGTGACGCCCTCGGCGGCCGGGAGCTGGATGCGGGTGCCGCCCTCGAAATCGATGCCCCACGTGAAGCCGCGGATCAGCATGCTCAGCAGCGCCACCAGCACGATGCCGCCGGTGAGCAGGTAGTAGAACTTGCGGCGGCCGACGATCTCGAACGCGCCGGTGCCGGTGTAGAGGCGGGAGAGGACGCTGTGCCGGGGTGCGGTCGTGGTGGTGTCGGTCATCGTCACGCCTCCTTCGCCGAGGCAGCCGCGAGCTGGCGTTCACGGGCGACCTGCTGAATGGCGCCGAGTCCGTTCACGCTCGGCTTGGACCAGAACTTCGACGTCGACGCCAGGTGCACCAGCGGCCACGTCACCAGGAACACCACCACGACGTCGAGGATGGTGGTCAGGCCGAGGGTGAAGGCGAAGCCGCGGACCTGACCGACCGCGAGGACATAGAGCACCGCGGCGGCGATGAAGCTCACGGCGTTGCCGGACAGGATGGTCCGGCGGGCCCGGGCCCAGCCGCGGGGTACAGCGGAGCGGAAGCTCCGACCCTCACGGATCTCGTCCTTGATGCGTTCGAAGAACACCACGAACGAGTCGGCGGTCATGCCGATGCCGATGATCAGGCCGGCGATGCCGGCGAGGTCGAGGGTGAAGTTGATGTACCGGCCGAGCAGCACCATCACCGCGTACACGGCGAGCCCGGACATCACCAGCGACAGCGCGACGAGCACGCCGAGCATGCGGTAGTAGACGAGGCTGTAGAGCAGCACGAGGACCAGGCCGACGACGCCGGCGATCAGCCCGGCCTCGAGCGATGCCAGGCCGAGGGTCGCAGACACCGTCTCGGCCTCCGACGCGGCGAACGACAGGGGCAGCGAGCCGTACTTGAGGGTGTTGGCGAGCTCGGTGGCCTGGGTGTTGGTGAAGTTGCCGGTGATCGAGGTCGCGCTGCCGGCGGGGGTGGCGCCCTGGATCACGGGCGCGCTGACCACCTTGGAGTCGAGGACGAACGCGGCCTGCTGGCCGATGCTGGCGGCGGTGAACTGCGCCCAGGTGCTGCTGCCCTCGGAGTCGAACGTGAGGCTGACCTCGTAGCGGGACTGCTGGGTGTTGTAGCCGGAGGAGGCGTCGGTGATCTGCTGGCCGTCGATGATGCTCGGGCCGAGCAGATAGACGGCGGTGCCGTCGGTGGAGCACGCGACGAGCGGCTTTGCCGGATCGTCGTTGCCGGCGAGCGGGTCGGCGGCCGAGCAGTCCAGGGTGGCCATGGCCTGCTGCAGGACGGCCGGGTCCTCGCTCTGCCGGGTCTCCTTGGCGGCGGCGATGTCCGCGGCGGCCCGGGCCTGCGGGTCGAGGTCCTCCGTGGGAGCGGGAGCGGGCGCCGGGGCGTCGGTGGCGGGCGCCGGGGTGTCGGTGGCGGGCGCCGGGGTGTCGGTGGCGGGCGCCGGGGTGTCGGTGGGATCCTGCGCCGGGAAGGGCCGGCCCTGCGGTTCGGGAGCGGGCGTGGCGGCGTCGGGCGCCGGCGTCGCGGGGGCGGGAGCCTGCGGGTCCGTGGGCGTGGGCGCCGGCTGCGCGGCGTTAGCGCTGGCGATGGGCTGACCGATCACGGGCCGGATGTACAGCCGTGCGGTCTGGCCGAGAGTGCGGGCCTGCGAGCTGTCGTCGCCGGGAACCGTGATCACCAGGTTGTCACCGTCGATCACCACCTCGGAGCCGGACACGCCGAGGCCGTTCACGCGGGTCTCGATGATCTGCTGGGCCTGCCGGAGACTGTCCTGGCTGGGCGCGCTGCCGTCCGGGGTGCGGGCGGTGAGGGTCACCCGGGTGCCGCCCTGCAGGTCGATGCCGAGTTTCGGCGTCGCCGACTTGTCCCCGGTGAAGAAGATCAGGGCATACAGCGCCACCAGGATCGCCCCGAACAGGGCGAGGGAGCGAACTGGATGCACCGATCCGTTGGAAGGTGCCACGGTCTGTCAGTCTCCTCGATGCGAGTGAGTGATGCGCTGGTCACGGGGCCACCGCACCCGTCGGGGCGCGGCCCCCGGCGCGGCCCGCACATCGGCCGGGGTGTCGACCGGTCGGTGTCCGACCGTTCAGTGCTCGGTCGGCCGGCCGGCGGGCGGCTCGGTGTCGTCGCCCTTGTCCAGCGAGAGGCCACCGGTCTCGTCCGTCGCCGAGCCGAGCTCGGTGACCCGCTCGCGGACCACGACCCGGGCCCAGGTGGTCACCACGCCGGGAGCGATCTCGAGATCGACGGTGGTGTCGGTGAGCGCGACGATGGTGGCGTGCAGCCCCGCCGTGGTCATCACCCGGTCACCGACTCGCAGCGCGTCCTGCAGTTCCGCGGTCTTCTGCATCTCCTTCTTCTGGCGCCGGATGCCGAGGAACGTCGGCACCAGCAGGGCAAGGATCAGCAGCGGGAAGAGCAGTTCCATCGTTGAAGTCAGTCCTCGAAGTCGTCCGGTATCGGGCGCCGGCGGTCGTGGACCGGCGCAGTAGACCAGTGTGCCATTACCGGCGCGGCTCCTGTACCGGCGCCGGTGGCCGACCGGTCATTCGTCGTCGAACAGGCCGGGTTGCGGTTCGCGGGCCCGCACCTCGATGCCGCCGGTAGCAGCCTCCGGCGGCGGTGTCAGCCCGAGCTGCAGCCACGCGGCCTGGGTCGCGACCCGCCCGCGCGGAGTTCGCGCGATCATCCCCGCCCGTACCAGGAACGGTTCGCAGACCTCCTCGACGGTGCCGGGTTCCTCACCGACGGCCACCGCGAGCGTGGACACGCCCACCGGCCCGCCCCCGAAGCTGCGGACCAGCGCGCCGAGCACGGCACGGTCGAGCCGGTCCAGGCCGAGCGCGTCGACGTCGTAGACCGCCAGGGCGGCCTGCGCGATCTCGCGGGTGATGATGCCGTCGGCGCGGACCTCGGCGTAGTCGCGGACCCGGCGCAGCAGCCGGTTGGCGATGCGCGGAGTGCCGCGGGAACGGCCGGCGATCTCGGTGCTCGCCTCCTCGCCCAGGTCGATGCCGAGGATCCGGGCCGAGCGCAGCAGGATCTGCTGAAGTTCCGCCGGGTCGTAGAAGTCCATGTGCGCGGTGAAACCGAACCGGTCGCGCAGCGGTCCGGTCAGCGCGCCGGAACGGGTGGTGGCGCCGACGAGGGTGAACGGGGCGACCTCGAGCGGAATCGACGTCGCGCCCGGGCCCTTGCCGACGACGACGTCGACCCGGAAGTCCTCCATCGCCAGGTACAGCATCTCCTCGGCGGGACGCGCGATGCGGTGGATCTCGTCGATGAACAGCACGTCGCCTTCGACGAGGTTGGACAGCATCGCGGCCAGGTCGCCGGCCCGCTCGAGCGCGGGGCCCGACGTCAGCCGCAGCGACGATCCGAGTTCGGCGGCGATGATCATGGCCATCGACGTCTTGCCCAGGCCCGGCGGGCCCGACAGCAGGATGTGATCCGGGGTGCCGCCGCGCAGCTTCGCCCCGCGCAGCACCAGCTGCAGCTGTTCCCGCACCCGAGGCTGGCCGATGAAGTCGTCGAGGTTCTTCGGCCGCAGGCTCGCCTCGACGTCGCCGTCGGCGGGGGTGTACTCGGCGGTCATCGGCGCCTCGTCGGGGGCACCCGCAGGGGGAAAGTCCTCGATCATCGGCTCTTGCCCAGCAAGGCCAGCGCCGAACGCAGCGCGGTGGAGGTGTCGGAGTGCGGGTCACCCGCGAGGACCGTGTCGGTGGACTGCTCCGCCTGTTTGACGGGGAAGCCGAGTCCGACGAGAGCCTCGACCACCTGGTCGCGCATGGGCGAGCCGACCACCGCGGCCGGGGCGGAGGTTCCGGCGAACGCGGCGACCTTGTCCCGCAGTTCGACGACCATGCGTTCGGCGCCACGCTTGCCGATGCCCGGGACCCGGGTCAGGGCGGCGGTGTTGCCGTCGGCGAGGGCCGCACGCAACGAATCCGGATCCAGCACGGCCAGGGTGGCCATGGCGAGGCGGGGTCCGACACCGGAAACCGTCTGCAGCAACCCGAACAGGTCCCGGGCGTCGGGGTCGGGGAACCCGTACAGCGTCATCGAATCCTCGCGCACGATCATCGCCGTCACCAGGCGGGTGTCCTCGCCACGGCGGAGCGTGGCCAGGGTGGCGGGCGTGGCGTGGATCCGGTAACCGACCCCCGCGGATTCGATGACGACGTGGTCGAGTGCGATCTCGAGCACTTCCCCGCGCACCGAGGCGATCACCGTGCACCTGCCTTCCGCGCGGCGGCCTGTTCCCGCAGCCGCGCTTCGTATCGTCGTTTCTGTTCGGCCGCGGCGGCCTCGGCGGCGGCCATGCGTGCGAGCATGGGCGCACGCCAGCAGTGGCAGATCGCGAGGGCGAGGGCGTCCGCGGCGTCCGCGGGCTTCGGCGCGGTGGCGAGGCCCAGGATCTTGGTGACCATGGCCGTGACCTGCTTCTTGTCGGCCGAGCCGTTCCCGGTCACGGCGGACTTCACCTGGCTGGGGGTGTGGAACGCCACCGGGATGCCGCGTCGGGCAGCGGAGAGCGCCACCACTCCCCCGGCCTGGGCGGTGCCCATCGCGGTGCGGACGTTGTGCTGGGAGAACACCCGCTCGACGGCGACGACATCGGGCCGGAATCGGTCGAGCCAGTCCTCGGCGGCCGCGGAGATGCGCAGCAGCCGCGACGGCAGTTCCAGGTCGGGGGGTGTGCGGATCACGTCCACCGCCACGGCGGCGACCTCGCGTCCGCGGCCGGTGTCCACGATGCCGAAGCCGCATCGCGTCAGTCCCGGGTCCACACCCATCACGCGCACCCGTTCACCTCTCGACCGCTACGAACAACTGTTCGAGAGCATAGCGGCCGGGGCGGCGCGTCGCGGTATCGACACGCAGCCCCGGCCGGGAGCCGTCCGTCTCAGGCGTCGAGTTCGGCGAGGACCTCGTCGGAGACGTCGACGTTGGTGTAGACGTTCTGCACGTCATCGGAATCCTCGAGGGCGTCGACGAGCTTGAACACCTTGCGGGCGCTGTCCGCGTCGACGGGGACCTCGACCGAGGCCCGGAAGTCCGGGTCGGCCGATTCGTAGTCGATGCCGGCCTCGACGAGCGCGGTCCGCACAGCGATGAGATCGCCGGCCTCGGAAACGATCTCGAAGCTGTCGCCGAGGTCGTTGATCTCCTCGGCGCCGGCCTCGAGCACCACCTCGAGAATCTCGTCCTCGGTGCGGCCGTTCTTCTCGAGCACGACGACGCCCTTGCGGGTGAACAGGTAGGACACCGAGCCGGGGTCGGCCATGTTGCCGCCGTTGCGG
The DNA here is from genome assembly GCF_015654185.1 of Rhodococcus sp. M8. Lineage (NCBI taxonomy): Bacteria > Bacillati > Actinomycetota > Actinomycetes > Mycobacteriales > Nocardiaceae > Rhodococcus > Rhodococcus sp. M8. Next base: position 478,081 of record NZ_CP064065.1, on the reverse strand, counting down.
GTCATCGCGGTGCGGACCTCGCCCGCCGCGCGGTTGCGATTGTCGGTGAGGCACTCGATGAGGATGGCGACACCGCTGGGGCCGTAGCCCTCGTAGGTGATGGTCTGCCAGTCCGCGCCGCCGGCTTCCTCGCCGCCGCCGCGCTTGCGGGCCCGCTCGATGTTGTCGTTGGGGACCGAGTTCTTCTTCGCCTTCTGGATGGCGTCGTACAGCGTCGGGTTGCCCGCCGGGTCACCACCGCCGGTCCGGGCCGCCACCTCGATGTTCTTGATCAGCTTCGCGAACATCTTGCCGCGCTTGGCGTCGATGGCCGCCTTCTTGTGCTTGGTGGTGGCCCATTTGGAGTGGCCGCTCATTCGATTGGAGCCCCTTCCGGCGAGGTGAGGTCGGACCGGGTCCGACTGGTTCGGAGGGTCGATTCTACTCCGCGCCGACCTGCCCCGAACGGACGGTGTCGACGAAGAGCCGATGCACCCGCAGGTCACCGGTGACCTCGGGGTGGAACGACGTCGCCAGCACCGCTCCCTGCCGCACCGCGACCACCCGTCCGGCGGCCGGTCCCTCGGGGACGGTGGCCAGGACCTGCACGCCGGGACCGACCTCCTCCACCCAGGGCGCTCGGATGAACACCGCGCGCACCGGATCCCCCTCGATGCCCGCGACGTCGAGGTCGGCCTCGAACGAGTCGACCTGCCGGCCGAACGCGTTGCGCCGGACGGTGATGTCGAGGGCGTCGAGGTGCTCGGCGTCGGGGCGGGTGTCGAGCACCTGCGAGGCGAGCAGGATCATGCCCGCGCAGGACCCGTAGGCGGGCAGGCCGGCCTTCAACCGGGCGCGCAGCGGCTCGAGCAGGTCGAACACCTGCAGCAGCCGGCTCATCGTGGTGGACTCCCCGCCGGGAATCACCAGGCCGTCGACGGCGTCGAGTTCGGCGGTCCGGCGCACCCCGATCGCGCGGGCGCCGGCCGCCTCGAGTGCGGTCAGGTGCTCGCGTACATCGCCCTGGAGCGCGAGCACGCCGATGGTCGGAGAACTTCCCACTGTCGCCTGTTCTGTCGGGGACGGGACGACACCCGTCCGAAGCCTGGATATCAACGCTAGCAGCCGCGGCGGGGTGTCCCGGCTCACGGACCGCGAGCCGGATGCCGGCGCATCAGCGCAGGTAGCGGGCCAGTCCCTCCTGCACCACCGCGGCGACCATCCGCCCGTTCCGGTCGAAGATGCGGCCCTGCGTCAGGGCCCGCCCGAAACCTGCCGACGGGGACGTCTGGTCGTACAGCAGCCAGTCGTCGGCGCGGAACGAGCGCAGGAACCACATGGCGTGGTCGAGGGAGGCGCCCTGCGTCTGCTCGTCGGGATGGGCGACCCTCGCGGAGCCGAGCAGCGTCATGTCGCTCATGTACGCCAGGGTGCACACGTGCAGCACGTTGTCGTCCGGGAGCGGGTCACGGACCCGGAACCACACCTGCTGCTGTGACACGATGCCGGCGCGCCGGAAGAGGCGATCCTCCGGCACCCGTCGCAGGTCCCATTCCGGCCACTCGCGCCTGGCCCACAGGTTCCCGGGGTCGTCCGAGTCCGCGAGGTCGGCGAGGTCGTCGGGATCCGGCACCTGGGGCATCTCGTCCTGGTGCTCGATGCCGTCGTCCTGGACGTGGAACGACGCGGACATGGTGAAGATCGCCTGCCCGTCCTGCACGGCGGTCACCCGCCGGGTGCCGAACGACCGGCCGTCGCGGATCGGGTCGACGAGATACACGATCGGCTTCTCGGGGTTGCCGGGGCGGACGAAGTACCCGTGCAGCGAATGCACCGAGTACGCGGGATCGACGGTGCGCACCGCGGATACCAGCGCCTGTCCGGCGACCTGCCCCCCGAAGGTGCGCTGCAGCGACGTCTCCGTCGCCACGCCCCGGAAGATGTTCTTCTCGAGGTGTTCGAGCGCCAGGATCTCCTCGATCTTCGCCATGCGGGCTCCTTCCCGGTCCTGCGACAGGCTATCCGCAGGGCCCGGCGAGAAGCGACGGGAGCCTCCGACACGGTCGGAGGCTCCCGTCGCACGCGGGGATGCCGGCGGCGGTGGGGTCACCAGCCCCGCTCGGCGAGGCGGTGCGGAACCGGGATGTCGTCGACGTTGATGCCGACCATGGCCTCGCCCAGGCCACGCGAGACCTTTGCGAGCACGTCCGGGTCGTCGTAGAAGGTGGTGGCCTTGACGATCGCGGCGGCACGCTCGGCGGGGTTGCCGGACTTGAAGATGCCCGAGCCGACGAACACACCCTCGGCGCCGAGCTGCATCATCATCGCCGCATCGGCCGGGGTGGCGATGCCGCCGGCCGTGAACAGCGTCACCGGCAGCTTGCCGGCCTTCGCGACCTCGACCACCAGGTCGTACGGCGCCTGCAGTTCCTTGGCCGCGACGTAGAGCTCGTCCTCGGGCAGGGAGGTCAGCCGCCGGATCTCCTGGCGGATCTTCCGCATGTGGGTGGTGGCGTTGGAGACGTCGCCGGTGCCGGCCTCGCCCTTGGAGCGGATCATCGCCGCGCCCTCGTTGATACGGCGCAGCGCCTCACCGAGGTTGGTGGCGCCGCACACGAACGGCACGGTGAAGGCGAACTTGTCGATGTGGTTCTCGTAGTCGGCGGGGGTGAGCACCTCCGACTCGTCGACGTAGTCCACGCCGAGGGCCTGCAGGATCTGTGCCTCGACGAAGTGACCGATGCGGGCCTTGGCCATCACGGGGATGGACACGGCCTCGATGATGCCTTCGATCATGTCCGGGTCGGACATGCGGGACACGCCACCCTGGGCGCGGATGTCGGCGGGGACGCGCTCGAGCGCCATGACGGCGACGGCACCCGCGTCCTCGGCGATCTTCGCCTGCTCGGGGGTGACCACGTCCATGATCACGCCGCCCTTGAGCATCTCGGCCATACCGCGCTTGACGCGGGCGGTGCCGGTGGTGGGAACGGACTCGGGGCTGCTCACAGCAAGAACTCCTGGGGTATGGCCTGCAGAAACTGACGCGGCGGACGGAATCGGGCACGTCGCGGCGCCGCTCCCGATTCTAGGGGCACCTCGGGGACCGTCCCATAGCCAGTCGCGAGGCCCTGGCCTGCCTCGCAGGCAATCGACTCCGCCTGCCTCGCAGGCAATCGACTCCGCCTGCCTCGCAGGCAATCGACTCCGCCTGCCTCGAGTGCCGGCGCTCACCGGATGGCGCGGACCTCCGGCTCCACACGACGCACGGCGACGTCGCGCGCCTCCCCCAGCAGGTCTGCGAGATCCTGCGGATACACGGCCTCGCCGTGGCGCTGCAGGTCCCGGATCTCGCCCTCGGCGAACCAGCGGTGCTCGAGGCTCATGCGGCGCTCGAGGTCGGTGAATCCGCCGTCGCCCGGCTCGAAGGCGGGCGTCTGCAGCGCGAAGAACAGTTCCTCCGAGCGGATGAGCTCGCCGTTGAAGGGGAACACCGCCACCCGCCGCCACATGGGCCCGCACAGCTGCTCGGGCGCGACCGGCAACCCGGTCTCCTCCCCCACCTCGCGGACGGCGGCCGCGCGCAGCGTCTCCCCCACCTCGACCGCACCGCCGACGGTGAACCAGAAGTGCACGTCCGGCGTGGTCGGGTCGTGGCCCCGCAGTAGCAGCACCCGTCCCTCGTGGTCGAACAGCACCACCCGCGCCGAGGTGCGCGTCTCGTCGAGCGACAGGCCCGTCGCCGCGGCCGGGTTCGTGCGCTCGGCGATCTCGAAGTAGTTCGGCAACGGCGCCGTGCCGCCGAGATGCAGCCAGCGCACCGGCCGGCGGCTGCGCAGCGTCAGCGTGTCGCGGACGGCGTCGTTGTGGAACCGCCGTGCGATCAGCACCCGCGCCTCGGCATCGGCGAGTTCGGCCACCAACTGCGGGCGCAGCCGCTCGGTGTCCACCGCGGCCAACGCGGCCGACAGCGCGTTCTCCGCCGATTCCCGTTCGGCACGGTCTGCCCGTTCGGCGCGGTCGGCCAGCGCGGCCAGCCGACGGCCCTCGGCGACCGGGGTGGAGGCCGCGATGCCGCGCGCCACCACGGCGCGACGGGCCAGGGCGGCGTCGAGCGCCTGCCAGGAGAGGTCCGAACGCACGTGGAGCCGGTCCAGCCGGTTGGCCGTGCCGTAGGCCCACAACCCGAGCGCGACGATGATCGCGGAGATCAGCGCCAGGACGAGAACGGTGACCGCGGACAGCGTCACGTCCCACTCCCCTCACGCGGTGCCGTCGCCGGCTCGCACCTCACGACCGGACCTCCCGAACCGGCCCGGCTCCGACGGTGACGGTTTCGTACACGCGCAGGATCTGCTCGGCCACCACCGGCCAGTCGTAGGAGCCGACGATCTCGTTCGCCGCCGCCACCAGGGCGCGACGGCGGGCACCGTCGTCGAGCAGGCCGCGGATCGCGGCGGCGAGAGCCTCCGAGTCGCCCAGCGGGACGAGCACGCCGGCGCGCCCGTCGCGCAGTACCCGGCGGAACGCGTCGAGTTCGCCGGCCACCACAGGGGTACCGGCGGCCATCGCCTCCACCAGCACGATCCCGAAACTCTCCCCACCGAGGTTGGGGGCGCAGTACACGTCGGCGCTGCGCATCGCCGAGGCCTTCTCCGCGTCGGACACCTGGCCGAGCAGCCGCAGGTGCCGGGCGTACCGGCCGGCCTCCTTGCGCAACCGGTCCTCGTCCCCGCGGCCGACCACGAGGATCTCGAGGTCCGGGTAGTGCTCGACGAGCAGCGGCAACGCGCCGAGCAGCACCGCCATGCCCTTGCGCGGCTCGTCGTACCGGCCGAGGAACAGCACGGTGCGGCCGGCGCGGGGATAGCCGGGCAGCGTCGGGGCGTGAGCGAACGAGGACACGTCGACACCGTTCGGGATCTCCACGGCGTCCGAGCCGAGCGACGTCACCTGCCAGCGCCGGGCGAGTTCGGACACGGCGATGCGGCCGCTGATCTTCTCGAGATACGGCTGCAGCACACCCTGGAAGGTGCTCAGCACCAGCGATTTGGTCGTCGACGTGTGGAACGTCGCGACGATGGGGCCCTCGGCGATCTTCAGCGCGAGCATCGACAGGCTCGGCGCGTTCGGCTCGTGGATGTGCAGGACGTCGAAGTCGTTGTCGTTGATCCACCGCCGGACCCGCGCATAGGAGACGGGGCCGAAGCTCAGGCGCGCCACGGACCCGTTGTAGGGGATGGCGACGGCGCGCCCGGCGGAGACGACGAAGTCCGGCAGCTCCGTGCGGTCGGAGGCCGGGGCGAGGACGCTGACCTTGTGGCCGCGTTCGATGAGCACGTGGGCCAGGTCCACGACGTGCGCCTGCACCCCGCCCGGTACGTCGAACGAGTACGGGCACACCATCCCGATCTTCACCGCGCCTCCATCCGGGCCAGGCGGGCCTCGGAGAGGTCGTCGAACCAGAGCGGTTGCAGCATGTGCCAGTCCGCGGGGTGTTCGGCGATGTCGGCGGCGAAGCAGTCGGCGAGAGCCTGTGTCGCCGGCCCGATCCCGCCGGTGACGTCGAGTTCGGGGTGGACCCGGAAACCCCAGCCGCCGTCGGTGAACCAGCAGTGCACCGGCAGCAGCGGCGCGCCGGTCTCGGCGGCGAGCTTCGCCGGGCCGGCGGGCATGCGGGTGGGCTCCCCGAAGAACGTCACCGGCACGCCCTTGCGGGCCAGGTCGCGCTCGCCGAGCAGGCAGACGATCCGGTTCTCGCGCAGCCGCGTCGCGAGCCGGTCGAACGGCGGCGACTCACCCCCGCTGAGCGGGAAGATCTCGAAGCCGAGGCTCTCGCGGTACGCGACGAACCGCTGGTAGAGCGATTCGGGGCGCAGGCGTTCGGCCACCGTCGACAGGCCACCGTAGGTCTGCGTGCACCACACGCCGGCCATGTCCCAGTTCCCGCTGTGCGGCAGCGCGAGGATCACACCGCGCCCGGCCGCCAGTGCTTGCTCGATGTGCTCGCGGCCCTCGACGGCGTGATCGAGGGCGGCGGCCGTCACGGTCAGGTCCATCGAGGGCAGCCGGAACGCTTCCCGCCAGTAGCGGGCGTAGGACCGCACGGACTGCCGGATCAGCTCGTCCGGGACCTGCGCGGCGGGCACGCCCAGGACCCGGGCGAGGTTGCGGCGCAACTGCTGCGGGCCACCGTGGCGCCGGGCGGCGACGTCGGCGCCGAGGTCGAACAGGCGGCAGGCGGTGGACTCGGGCAGCGCCCGCACGAGCCGCCACCCGGCGGCGTAGCCGAGGTCGGAGGCACGTTCGGTCGCGCTCATCGGGCTTCTCCGTCGGCCGGGGTCGACGACGGCAGGGGCAGCAGCTCGCGGGCATCCGGGGAGCGGCGCACGGCGAGCACCCGCTGGAACACGGTGATCACCGAGCCGGCGGCGAGCAGCCACATGGCGGCGTGGATCGCCCACCACACGCCGAGTCCGGTGACGCCGGCGCCGACCAGCACGATGACGAGCCGGTCGGGCCGCTCGATCAGGCCGCCGTCGGCGGACAGGCCACTCGCTTCGGCGCGGGCCTTGGCGTACGAGATGACCTGGGAGGTGACCAGGCAGATCAGAGTTGCGATCAGCAACGGTCGGCTCTGTTCCCCGTAGACGGCCCACCAGGCCAGCCCGGCGAAGATCGCGCCGTCGGCGAGGCGGTCACAGGTGGCGTCGAGGACGGCGCCGAAGCGGGTGCCGCCGCCGCGGGCGCGGGCCATCGCCCCGTCGAGCATGTCGAACATCACGAACAGCCAGATCACGATCGCACCCCAGAACAGCTGCCCCATCGGGAACAGCGTCACGGCGGCGGCGATCGTGGCAACGGTGCCGATGAGTGTCACCGCGTCCGGCGTGAGGCCGGTGCGGATCAAGGCCCTGCCGAGCGGGGCGGTGACCTTCGACACCGACGCACGCCCGAAAAAGCTCAGCATCCACCGACCCCCGTCTTCCGTTCACACCGTTGCGTCCGGGACACGATCCTGCCACGCCCGCGAACGGCGACAAACATGCAGGCGGGGGCGGCGACGGACACCGGGGCCGGGGCCCGGTGCGGCGTCACTCGTTCCAGGCCGCCGCGAGCAACGCGCGGGTGTCCCGCAGCAGCTGCGGCATGACCTTGGCGCCGCCGAGGACGGTGATGAAGTTGGCGTCGCCGCCCCACCGCGGCACCACGTGCAGGTGCAGGTGTTCGGCGAGCGAGCCGCCGGCGGCGGCCCCGAGGTTGAGGCCCACGTTGAAGCCGTGCGGCCGCGAGACGCTCTTGATGACCCGGATCGCCCGCTGCGCGAATGCCATCAACTCGGTGCTCTCCTCGGGGGTCAGGTCCTCGAGGTTGGCGACCCGGCGGTACGGCACGACCATCAGATGACCGGGGTTGTACGGGTACAGGTTGAGCACCGCGTACACGTGCTCGCCGCGCGCGACGACGAGACCCTCCTCGTCCCGCATCTTCGGGATGTCCGTGAAGGGCTCGTACGGCGCCTCCTTGGATCGCGGTGCCTCCGCGATGTACGACATCCGGTGCGGGGACCACAGCCGCTGCAGGTGGTCGGGTTCTCCGGCACCGCGATCGACGAGGGCGTCGTCGGAGCAGTCGCCGCTCACGCGGCGCCGCCCCGGTCGACGGGAGCGACGAGCTCCGCGGTGGGCGAGGCGTTCTCCCGCCGTCCGATCCACTCGGTGACCAGACGGATCGCGTCGGCCACGGGCACACCGTTGACCTGGGTGCCGTCCCGGAACCGGAAGCTGACCGCCCCGGCCTCGACGTCACGCTCGCCCGCGAGCAGCATGAACGGCACCTTCTGCGTGGTGTGGTTGCGGATCTTCTTCTGCATCCGGTCGTCGCTGGTGTCGACCTCCGCACGCACCCCGGCCGCCTTCAGCTGCCGGGTGACGTCGAACAGGTGATCCTCGAAGGCCTCCGCGACGGGGATCCCGACGACCTGCACGGGCGCGAGCCACGCCGGGAAGGCGCCGGCGTAGTGCTCGGTGAGCACGCCGAAGAAGCGCTCGATCGAGCCGAACAGGGCCCGGTGGATCATCACCGGCCGATGCTTGCTGCCGTCGGGACCGGTGTATTCGAGCTCGAACCGCTCGGGCAGGTTGAAGTCGAGCTGGATCGTCGACATCTGCCAGCTGCGCCCGAGCGCGTCCTGAACCTGGACGGAGATCTTCGGCCCGTAGAAGGCGGCGCCACCCGGGTCCGGCACGAGATCGAGCCCGGAGCCCTCGGCCACCTCGCGCAGCGTGGCGGTGGCCTCCTCCCACAGGACGTCGTCGCCGACGAACTTCTTGGGGTTCTTCGTCGACAGTTCCAGGTGGTAGTCCTCGAGGCCGTAGTCCCTCAGCAGGTCGAGGACGAAGTTCAGCGTCGTGGTCAGCTCGTCGCGCATCTGCTCGCGGGTGCAGTAGATGTGCGCGTCGTCCTGCGTCATACCGCGCACCCGGGTCAGGCCGTGGACGACGCCGGACTTCTCGTACCGGTAGACCGAGCCGAACTCGAAGAGCCGCAGCGGCAGCTCCCGGTAGGAGCGGCCGCGGGAACGGAAGACGAGGTTGTGCATCGGGCAGTTCATCGGCTTGAGGTAGTAGTCCTGGCCCGGCTTGCGCACGGTGCCGTCCTCGTTGAGTTCCTCGTCGATGTGCATCGCCGGGAACATGCCGTCGCGGTACCAGTCGAGGTGACCGGACACCTCGTAGAGGTGCCCCTTAGTGATGTGCGGGGAGTACACGAACTCGTAGCCGGCCTCGACGTGCCGCCGGCGCGAGTAGTTCTCCATCTCCTGGCGGATGATGCCGCCCTTGGGGTGGAACACCGGCAGACCGGAACCGAGCTCGTCGGGGAAGCTGAACAGGTCGAGCTCGTTGCCGAGCTTGCGGTGGTCGCGGCGCTCGGCCTCGGCGAGCAGCTCGAGGTAGCGCTCCTGTGCCTCCGGGGATTCCCACGCGGTGCCGTAGATGCGCTGCAGGCCGGCGTTGTCCTGGTCACCGCGCCAGTAGGCGGCGGAGCTGCGGGTGAGCTTGAACGCCGGGATGTACTTGGTGGTGGGGATGTGCGGGCCGCGGCACAGGTCGCCCCAGATCTTCTCGCCCGTCCGAGGGTTGAGGTTGTCGTAGATCGTCAGTTCCGCGCCGCCGACCTCCATGATCTCGGGGTCCTCGTCGAGGGAACTGTTGCCGGCCGACTTCTCACTGATCAGTTCGAGCTTGAACGGCTCGTTCTTCAGTTCCTCGCGTGCGTCGTCCAGGTTCTCGACGACGCGGCGGGAGAACCGCTGCGCGCCCTTGACGATCTGCTTCATGCGCTTCTCGAGCTTCGCGAGGTCCTCCGGGGTGAAGGGTCGGTCGACCTGGAAGTCGTAGTAGAAGCCGTCCTTGATCGGGGGCCCGATGCCCAGTTTGGCCTCCGGGAACTCCTGCTGCACGGCCTGGGCGAGGACGTGTGCCGCGGAGTGCCGGATGACGGAGCGGCCGTCCTCGGTACCGGCGGCGACCGGCTCGATCTCGGTGTCCTGTTCCGGCGTCCACGACAGGTCGCGCAGCCGGCCCTCGCCGTCGCGGACCACGACGATCGCGTCGGGTCCGCTGTTGGGTAGGCCGGCCTCCCGGAGGGCGGCACCGGCAGTGGTCCCCGCGGGCACCCGGACGAGCACGGCTGGGTCTACGGATGCGGGCGTCGTCACTGTGGTGGGCTCCTCGGGCTCGTGCCGGTGATGGGTGCACCGACGCCGCGGGGCATGCCACGCGTCGGCAACCAGACCATGCTATCGACACCACCCCGGTCGCCCGTTCACCCGGGCACCGCCGGAGCGGTGCGGGCCGGGGCGGGGCAGGCTGGAGCGGTGCAGGCTACAGGCGGCGCAGGCCGCCGAGAACCCGCGACAGGAGCTGGGCGTCGGGGCCGACCCCGTCGACGGTCCGGTGGACGGTGAGTTCCCCGGTGGCGGCGAGGTCGCCCACCAGGACCCGCGCGACCCCCAGGGGCAGCTTGGCCAGAGCCGCGATCTCCATGATGGAGCGGGGTTCGGCGCACAGCGCCAGAATGGTGCGGTGTTCTTCGAGGCCCGCGGCTCCCACGGCGTCGGGCACGGCCGAGACGAGGACCTCGAGCGGGAGATCCACCTCGGCGCGGGTCCGTCCCTGGCTGCGCACGAAGGGCCGCACGAACGACGGCTGCGCCCCGCTCGGCTCCTCTTCCCTCGGGACCGCGGTCACGGCGGCGGGCATCGGGGTCGACGCCGGGGCGGCGACGGTCGCGAAGGTACCCGTCGCCGGCGGGTCCACCGCGGGCGCGGCCTCGTGCCGGTCGGTCGCGCCGGGGGCCGGAGCCGGGCGGTCCTTCCGCCGTCGGCCGGCAGATCCGAATCGTGCTCCTGTGGCCCCGACCAGGGGCCAGTTGTTGTCGGCGACACTCATCAGCCGCATCCTCCTCACACCGACCGCAATCCTGCCATCTGCGCAGTGCGGTCCGATGAACGCGCAGGTCACGACCGCTCCGCCGACGGCTGTTCCGTCCGGGCGCGCATCGAGCCGCGCCCGAAACGACGAAGGGCACCCCCGTGGGGGTGCCCTTCGTCGGTGCTGTGGTCCCGGCTGGGATCGAACCAGCGACCTCCCCGGTGTGAACGGGACGCTCTTCCACTGAGCCACGGGACCGGGCCGCTTCGCAGCGGCTCGAACGAGAAGGAACATTAACACGCCCACCGGGTGAACACGAATCGCCTGCTCGACCCCCGTTTTCGGTGGCGACGGAGGCCGGGCGCACCGCCATCGGCCCCGGCGCGGGAGCCCGTGCCGCGCACGCCGGATCCGCCGGAGCCCGCACGCCGGCGCCGGTGAGGGCCCTCACGACCCACGAGGACGCCTCGCCCGCGCCCTCACCTGCAGATTTGTGTGTTCTGACGATGGTCGGCTAATGTTCTCAACCGCACCACGGAGAGCACGACGCCGGACGGTGCGATGCGGATGTAGCGCAGCTGGTAGCGCATCACCTTGCCAAGGTGAGGGTCGCGGGTTCGAATCCCGTCATCCGCTCGAGAGGTTGGACTCGACCTTTTACGGTGGAGTGGCCGAGTGGTGAGGCAACGGCCTGCAAAGCCGTGCACACGGGTTCGATTCCCGTCTCCACCTCGCGCGATTAGCTCAGCGGGAGAGCGCTTCCCTGACACGGAAGAGGTCACTGGTTCAATCCCAGTATCGCGCACCACGATCGACCAGGTTTCACCCCGCACTTCTCGACCCGGGCCACCGGGAAGAGAGGTGCACATGCGGATGTAGCGCAGCTGGTAGCGCATCACCTTGCCAAGGTGAGGGTCGCGGGTTCGAATCCCGTCATCCGCTCCACCACCCGCGCGATTAGCTCAGCGGGAGAGCGCTTCCCTGACACGGAAGAGGTCACTGGTTCAATCCCAGTATCGCGCACCACGATCGACCAGGTTTCACCCCGCACTTCTCGACCCGGGCCACCGGGAAGAGAGGTGCACATGCGGATGTAGCGCAGCTGGTAGCGCATCACCTTGCCAAGGTGAGGGTCGCGGGTTCGAATCCCGTCATCCGCTCCACCACCCGCGCGATTAGCTCAGCGGGAGAGCGCTTCCCTGACACGGAAGAGGTCACTGGTTCAATCCCAGTATCGCGCACCATCCACACGGCGAAGGCCCTCCCGACCGGGAGGGCCTTCGCCGTATCGCCACCCCGTCAGCGGGAGGCGTGCAGCCGGTTGGCGCCGGCGGTCATCGCGCGCAGTGCCGATTCGGTCCCGGTCGCCGCGATTCCCATGCTCCAGAGCCGGCGGCCGTCCGCCTCGCACAGCAGGAATGTCGCGTGGGTGTCACCGAGGTCGAACTGGTGGAAGGAGAGGATTTCGAGCGGCATCCCGAGGGTGTGCATCATGGCGGTCATCGCAGACACCGGGCCGGTGGCGGTCGCCGCGGCGGTGTGGATGGTCTCCCCCACGCCGAAGGTGGCCTCGTAGTTGCAGCGGCCGGCGCGCGCAGCCTCGGCGTACCAGCCACCGAGCCGCACGGGCCCGTGCTGCGGCGCATAGGTGGCGGTGAACTCGGCCCAGCTCATGCCGGCGGACTCGGCGCGCAGCTCGCGCGGCAGGAACCGACCGTAGCGTGCGGCGAAGGGATCGATCGGCGCCGAGCGGGGAGTGTCCGTGCAGCCGGCGGCAGGAATCAGAGCGGTGGAGGTGAAGGCGTTCATCGAAGGAGGTCTTCCGCGCGAAGGAAGGACCGACAGGTAGCTCAACGACCCGCAGCGAGGGGTCGGTCCGAATCAGACCCCGCTACGGCGGTGAACTACGAGTACGCGCTTCATGAGAGCCCACAGTAGAGCGTCGGCTCGCAGAAGGCAACCACCCCGGTAACCGGCGCGTGACCGAACCGTGACCCACCCGGCTGGAACCTGAGGAATCCCTCATGTATCGTCGGAGGTGCCATCCCCCCGATGGTAATGAACCCCAGCCATGACCCCCCATCCAAGGCTGGGGTTCAGCCATTTCCGGACCTCGGGCGTGCTCCGTCCCCCGAGCGTCGCCGCGGCGGAGCGCCGAGTGATCTACTGGTTGCTATGCCAACGCCGTCACTCGAGGAATCCACCGCGAACGTCTCCGTCGAGCAGGCCGGGATCTGGGATGCCGAGACCATCGCCGACGTCGCGGCCACCACATTCCCCCTGGCCTGCCCGTCCGATGCCTCCCAGGAGGACATCGCCGCCTTCATCGACGAGACCCTGTCCGCGGAACGGTTCAGCGAGTACCTCACCGACCCGACCCGCATCGTCCTCAAGGCGACGGTCGGTGGCGAGATCGTGGGCTACCTCATGGCAATCGATGCCGAACCGGCCGACCCGGCGGTCCGCGAAGCCGTGACGGCGCTGCCGACCACCGAGATCAGCAAGCTCTACGTGCTCCCGGGCAAGCACGGCACCGGTGTTGCGGCGGCACTGATGGCTGCCATCGTCGACCACGCCCGGGCGACCGGCTGCCGGGGGCTGTGGCTGGGGGTCAACCAACAAAACTCACGCGCCCGGCGGTTCTACGCCAAGAACGAGTTCGAGGTCGTGGGGACGCGGACGTTCCAGGTCGGCTCGCAGACCCACCACGACTACGTCATGCAACGCACCCTCTGACGCGAGGTCCTGCGCTCCCGGCGGCGTCCGCCGGGAGCGTGACTCAGCTGGCCGCGGTCTCGAACCGCGACAGTGCCAGCAGGCGCGACGTCGCGCGCAGGTACTTCTTGCGGTAGCCGCCGGCAAGCATCTCGGCGGTGAAGATCTCGTCCAGCTTCGCGCCGGCGACGGTCACCGGGATGCTCGCATCGTAGAGCCGGTCGGCGAGAACCACCAGGCGCAGCGCCACCGACTGGTCGTGGGCGGGATGGACCCCGTTGAGGAAGACCGCCGGAACGCCCTCGACGAGCTTGCCGTACCGCGACGGGTGCAGCGTGCTCAGGTGCGCGCACAATTCGTCGAAGTCGTCGAGGGTGGCGCCGGCCACCGCATCGGCTCGATCGAGCAGGTCCTCGGAGCTGATCGGGTCCGGTGCCGGCGGCAGGTCGCGGTGCCGGTAGTCGGGGCCGTCCACACGGATGGTCTCGAAGATGGCGGCGAGCTTCTTGATCTCGCGCAGGAAGTCCTGCGCCGCGAACCGGCCCTCCCCCAGCTGCCCGGGCAGGGTGTTGGACGTCGCGACGATGGACACGCCTCGCGCGGACAGCTCGGTCAGCAGCCGGGACACCAGCATCGTGTCGCCCGGGTCGTCGAGCTCGAACTCGTCGATGCACAGCACGCTGTGGTTCGACAGCTCCTCGACGGCCTTGTTGAAGCCGAGAGCGCCGACCACGTGGGTCAGCTCCACGAACGTGCCGAACGCCTTCGGCGACGGCGCCGCGTGGAAGATCGAGGCCAGCAGGTGGGTCTTGCCGACGCCGAAGCCGCCGTCGAGGTAGAGCCCGGCGCCGGTGGACGGCGCCTTGCGGCCGAACAGACCGCGCCGGCCACCGCCCCGGATCTTGGCGATCTTGTGGGCGAACTCCTCCGCCGTCCGGACGGCGGTCGCCTGGCTCGGCTCGTTCGGATCGGGAATGTAGGACGCGAAGCTCACGTCGTCGAACATCGCGGGCGGAACCATCTGGGCCACCAGTTGGTCGGACGGCACCACGGGATTGCGATCGACGAGACGTTCGTGCATTTCTCCAGGGTAGGGCCGGAGCTCGAGGCGACCGGTACACCGAGGGCAGATTGCGACCTACTTCACATCACGTACACCTGATCGTCACGTCCGGCGGATCGGACGATCCGGTCACGTGCGCGGCCCGCCGCACCGACCTGGCAGGCTGTGCCCATGCGCAGAACCGGTGTGCTCACGATGGGCATCGTCGTGCTCGGAGCGATGACCGCCGCGTGCGGGGCGGGCCCCTCGGTGCGTCCCGACGTCGCCGTGGTGCAGGAGGCGGACGGCCGGGCCACCCCCACCGGCGAGGACCCGGCCGCCGCGCCCGAGTTGCCGGTGCCCGGCCGGGACCTGGACTGGCGCGACTGCACCGCCGACACCCTCGCCGCGCAGGCCCTGCCGCCGGGCCCGACGGGTCTCGTCCTCGAGTGCGCCCAGATTCCGGCCGCGATCGACGCCGCGGGCACCGTGCCGGGCTCGTTCCCCCTCGACGTGCTGCGTGCCCGGCTGGCGCAGACCCCTACCGATGCGGCCCCGCTCGTCATGACGACGGGGGCGGACCTGCCCTCCACCCGGGCGCTGGCCGCGCTGTCGACCGGCTCGCTCGCCGAGCTCGTGGCCTCCCGGCCGGTCGTCGCGGTGGATCGGCGCGGCCTCGGTGCGTCCCAGCCGATCGAGTGCATCTTCGGAGCGGACCGACGCGCCCTGGCCGACCACGGACAGTTCGGTCGTACCGGCGACGGACCCGACCGGGTCGCCGAGCTCGGCCGGCAGGCCACCATCGCATGCACCGACTACCTGCAGCCGCAGGAACTGCTGTTCGGGGCCGCCCACGCCGCCGACGATCTCGAGCAGCTGCGCACCACGTGGGGGGTCGAGCGGATCGGTGTGCTCGGCATCGGCAACGGCGCCACGGTCGCCCTGGCCTACGCGTCGAAGTACCCGACGACCCTCGGCCGTCTCGTCCTCGACTCCCCCGCCGCGGCCACCGCCGACGCCGAGATGCTCGCCGAGAGCCGGGTGCGCGGCGCAGAGTCGGCGGTCGACGCGTTCGCCCGCCAGTGCGTTGCGCTAGCGTGCTCGCTGGGCCCGGATCCGCGGGCCGCGCTCGAGGATCTGCACGCCCGGGCCGCGGCCGGCACGCTCGCCCCGCTGTCGTCGAACTCCCTGCTCACCGCGGTGACGTGGTTCCTGGGGACTCCCCGCAGCGACGCGCCGACCCGGGTCCGCGAGCTGTCCGACGCGCTGTCCGCGGCCGGCGCGGGCGACGTGACGCCGATGCTCGAGCTCGTCGGCGCCGCCGAGGCCGTGCTGTTGTCCGACGGGCAGTTCGTCTCCCGCTGCAGCGACGGGCAGCGGTGGCCCACGACGGCACGGGCCGCCGAACTGCAGCGGACGTGGTCGGCGAACTACCCACTGTTCGGTGGCGACGCGGCGATCGGTCTCACCGCGTGCAGCGCCTGGCCGAGCATGCCGACCCCGCCGCTGCCGGCGGAGGTCCGCGTGCCCGTGCTGGTGACGACGGGCGCCGCCGACCCGCTCGTCGGCAGCGCGGGGCTCGACTCGGTCACCGGAGCCCTCACCGCCGTCTCGGCGCGGTGGGCGGCGCTGTCGTGGCAGGGCGCCGGATACTCCGCGGCCCTGCACTCCGGCTGCATCCAGACACGGGTGGCGGAGTATCTCGACACCGGTGCGCTACCGCCGAACGGCAGCCTGTGCCCGGCGTGACCCCGCGTCCGACGTGGCCCGGGCCCGGCGCCGCGAGGAGGGGACGGTGGGTGGCCACCACCGGCTCCCGGTGTACCGTGCCGTAGTGTTCCTCAGCCGCCTCGAGCCCCGCACCGCCCGCACCACCGCGGAGGTGGTCAAGTGCGTTGTGTGGCCGTTGGCCGTGCTCACGGTGCTGCACCGTGTGGCGGTCAAGGCCGTCAACGGATTCCGCACCGACGATTTCACCCCCGTCTACAACGCGGCCCTGGCGTTTCTCAACCGCCGGCCCGTGTACACCGCGAACTTCGAGTGGGTGGACCCGCACTACCTGTACCCGCCGTCCGGGACCCTGCTGATCTCCCCGATCGCGGTGATCGACCCGGAGCGATCGCGGTGGCTGTTCATCATCGCCAACGCGATCGCGATCATCGTGGCGCTGTACCTGCTGCTGCGGATGTTCGGCTACGGCCTCGACTCGGTGCTCGCGCCGATCCTGCTGCTCGCGGCGTTCAGCTCCGAGACGGTGACGAACACCCTGGTGTTCACCAACATCAACGGCCTCGTCCTGCTCGGCGAGGTCACCTTCCTGGCGCTGCTGCTCCGGCGGCGCGACCTGTGGGCGGGCGTCGCGATCGGGCTGACGTTCGCGGTCAAACCGATCCTCGCGCCGCTGCTGCTGATTCCGTTCGTGCGGCGGCAGTGGAAGGTGTTCGCCACCGCCGCGGCGGTCCCCCTCGGACTGACGCTCGTCGCGTGGCCGCTCTCGGTGGATGCGTGGGCGTTCGTCGAGCGCACCACGCCGTACCTGTTCGAGGCGCGCGACTACTTCAACAGCGCGATCGTCGGCAACGGCATGTACTACGGCCTGCCGGCGTGGTTGATCCTCGCGCTGCGCGTCGTGCTGGGTGTCATGGTCGTCGTCTCGCTGTGGCTGCTGTACCGGTACTGCCGCCACGACGAGCTGTTCTTCGTCGGCACGAGCACCGGGGTGCTGCTCACCGCGTCGTTCCTGCTCGGTTCGCTCGGCCAGATGTACTACTCGATGATGCTGTTCCCCCTGCTGATGACGGTGGTGCTGCCCAACTCGGTGATGCGGAACTGGCCGGCGTGGCTCGCGGTCTACGGCTTCATGAGCTACGACAGCTGGCTGTCGGGGCGGTGGCCGGAGGCCGGGCGCGCCGCCGAGTACATGAAGACGACGTTCGGCTGGTCGCTGCTGCTCATCGTGATCTTCGCGGTGCTGCTCGACCGGTACCTGGCCGCCCGGCGGGAGGGCCGGCTGGCGGACGGCATCGAGCCGTCGTTCCTGTTGCCGGAACGCAAGACCGCGCCGCAGGCCGAGCTCGTGGCGACGAACCGTGGTGAGGGCTAGCGTGGAGCGCATGGCTGACCCTGTCCCGACCGAACCCGCGCCGAAGGTGTCCCTGAGCGACGACGAATGGCGCGCGCGCCTCACCCCCGAGGAGTACGCGGTGCTGCGGCAGGCCGGCACCGAGCGGCCCTTCGTCGGCGAGTACACCGACACGGAGACCGAGGGCGTGTACGAGTGCCGCGCCTGCGGGACCGAACTGTTCCGCAGCACCGAGAAGTTCCATTCGCACTGCGGGTGGCCCTCCTTCTTCGATCCGGCGACGAGCGACGCGGTGATCCTGCGGTCCGACGACTCCCTCGGCATGCGCCGGGTGGAGGTACTGTGCGCGTCCTGCCACAGCCACCTCGGGCACGTGTTCGAGGGCGAGGGGTACCCGACCCCGACCGATCAGCGGTACTGCATCAACTCGATCTCCCTGCGCCTGGTTCCGAAGGACTGAGGCCGGCCGCGAACAGGGCCCGCCACAACCCCCGGCGACGCTCGGCGGTGGGCAGCGGCTCCACGAGGGCGAACGCGCAGCCGATGCGCCGGGCCGCGCCGTCGGCCTCCTCGCTGTCGCCCACCATCAGCGTGCGCTCCGGGGACACACCGAGCGCATCGACGGCGTGGCGGAAGATCTCCGGCTCCGGCTTGACCGCGCCGACCTCGAAGGACAACACGAACTCCGACACCAGGTCGTCGATGCCGAGCGCCGCGAACGCCGGCCGGATGTCGAAGGCGATGTTGCTCAGCACCGCCACGGCGAGGCCCTCGCCGGCGAGGGCCTCGATCACCGGGACCGTGTCCGGGTACACCGTCCAGCACCGCGGATCGGTCAGCTTCGCGTACAGGCCGAGGGCCTGCTCCTCGTCGGCGACCCCGGAGCGGCGCAGCACCGTGAGGTAGGCGTCGCGGTGCCAGCGGGGATCCCGGTCGCGGTTGATCCAGGCGTGATGCTCGGCGGCATCCATCTCGACGGGCTGGCCGGTCGGGGCGGTCATCCGGCGCATCAGCTCGGCCTGCCGGTGCACGTCGAACGGTCGGCCCCGGTCGTCGGTGACGTCGGCCAGCCAGGATTCGTCCTCCTCGAGCCGGAACAACGTGCCGGAGAAGTCGAACAGCACGGCGTCGAACGGTGGAACGCTCATGGTTCGAAGGCTAGCGGCCGCGGGGTCGGGCTGCGGATCGAGCGCGGAGCGACGACGATCGAGTCCATGTCGACGACCCGTGCCTCCCGCAAGTCCAAGGTTTCGATCGTCGGTGCCGGCAGCGTCGGCACCGCCGTCGCCTACGCGTGCCTGATCCGTGGCTCCGCGGATTCGCTGGCCCTGTTCGATCCGAACACCGACAAGGTGCGGGCCGAGGTGCTCGACCTGAACCACGGCACCCAGTTCGCCCCGGCGTGCCGCATCGACGGCGCCGACGACCTCGCCGTCACCGCCGGCTCCGACCTGATCGTCGTGACGGCGGGCGCCAAGCAGAAGCCGGGCCAGTCACGGCTCGAGCTGGCGGCGGCGAACGTGCGCATCGTGCAGGAGCTCACGCCCGCCCTCCTCGCGCTCTCCCCCGACGCCGTGGTGCTGTTCGTCAGCAACCCGGTCGACGTGGTGACGTATGCGGCGATCCGCGCGACCGACGCCCCCGCCGGACAGATCCTCGGGTCCGGCACGGTTCTCGACTCCGGGCGGTTGCGCTTCCTCGTCGCGCAGCACGTCGGCATCGCGGTGGAGAACGTGCACGCCCTCATCGTCGGCGAGCACGGCGACTCCGAGATCACGCTGTGGTCGAGCGCGACGGTGGGCGGGGTGCCGGCCACGGAGTACCGGGACGAGAATGGTGCGCCGGCGTTCGACGCGGCGATCCGGGAGCAGATCTCCACGCGGGTGGTCCGCAGCGCCTACGAGATCATCCTGGGCAAGGGGGCCACCAACCTGGCCATCGGCCTGTCCACCGCCCGGATCGTGGAGGCGGTGCTGAGGGACCAGCACCGGGTGCTGCCGGTCTCGACGCTGCAGCGCGGCGCGCACGGGATCGACGGGGTGTGCCTGTCGCTGCCGACGATCGTCGACGGCCGCGGCGCCGGCCGGGTGCTCGAGATCCCGCTGTCGCCCGACGAGGCCGCCGGGCTGCGGGCGTCGGCGCAGACGCTGCGGGAGGTGCAGCGCTCGCTGGGGCTGTGACCGCCGGGCCCGGCTCCGAGCGAATGTATCGTCGATCTCCGTAGCGGTAGCGAGCGATACACTCGCTCGGCGCACGGGAAGCCGGGAGGGTCAGCGCGTGCGGATCACCGGCGGGTCGAAGGCCCGGACCGGCGGCAGTTCCCCGTCGAAGCGCTCGATCTGCACGAGCACGTGCTGGCCCGTGCAACCGCGTGCGAGACGCGACGTGCCGATGTCGGCGGTGAGCACGTTGGGGTTGCCGTGCACGCACATCGAGCCGGGGTCGGCCGGGTCGAGGGGGTCGTACCAGGCGCCGGTGCCCAGCTGCACCACGCCGGGCAGCAGGCCGTCGTCGAGGACGGCGCCGGCCAGGCAGGCGCCCCGATCGTTGAAGACCCGCACAACGTCGTCGGCCGCCACGCCGCGTGCCGCCGCGTCGTCCGGGTGCATCCGGATCGGCTCACGCCCGCGGATCTTCGAGGCCTGGCTGGTGGCGCCGTGGTCGAGCTGGCTGTGCAGGCGGGTCTTCGGCTGGTTCGCGATCAGGTGCAGCGGGTAATGCTGCGCCCGCGGGCCCCCGAGCCACTCCTCCGGCTCGAACCAGGCGGGATGCCCGGCGCAGTCGTCGTATCCGAAGCCGTCGATATCGGCGGAGAAGATCTCGATGCGCCCGCTGGGGGTGCCCAGCGGATTGCGCTGCGGGTCGGCACGGAACTCCTCGAACAGGGTGAGCCCGTCCTCGCTGCGCATCCGCACGTGGCCGCGCCGCCAGAACTCGTCGAACTCGGGCGGTGTCTCGACGCGGTTCTCGTCGGCGAGAACGAAGCCACGCCACTGCCCGTACAGGTGCTCGAGCCACTCGCGGGCGCTGCGACCCTCCGTGAACCGCTCCCCGAAGCCGAGCCGGTGCGCCAGGGCGGCGAACGTGTCGTAGTCGTCGCGGGCGTCGGCGAATCGCGGGGCGGCGGCGTGCATCGCGACCAGCAGCGGGTCGTTGCGGGTGCAGCTGAGATCCTCGCGTTCGAGAGACGTGGTGGACGGCACCACGATGTCGGCGTGCTTGGCCGTCGCGGTCCAGTAGGGGTCGTGCACGACGATCGTGTCCGGCCGGGTCAGAGCGCGGCGCAGCCGGCCCAGGTCCTGGTGGTGGTGGAACGGGTTGCCGCCGGCCCAGTACACGAGCCGGATGTCGGGGTACGTCAGGCGCCGGCCGTCGAAGTCGTACTCCTGCCCCGGCCGCAGCAGCAGGTCGGAGATCGCGGCCACCGGGATCAGGTCGTCGACCGGGTTGTTGCCCTGGAACAGGGTCGGCAGCGGATACGGGACGGGCGCGATGCCGGGTTCGTTCATCGAGCCGTAGCCGTGCCCGAAGCCGCCGCCGGGCAGACCGATCTGGCCGAGCATCGCGGCGAGGGTCACCCCCGCCCACGGCGCCTGCTCGCCGTGCCGGACCCGCTGCAGCGACCAGGTGACCGTGATCAGGGTGCGGCCCGCGGCCATGCGCCGGGCCAGCGCGGCGATGGCCTCGGCGGGCAGGCCGGACAGGCCGGCTGCCCACCGCGGGGTCTTGGCGACGCCGTCGGTGCGGCCGAGGAGATAGTCCTCGAACCGGTCGTAGCCGACGCAGTAGCGGTCGAGGAAGTCGCGGTCGGCGAGGTCCTCGGTGGCGAGCACGTAGGCGAGGGCGAGCATGACCGCGACGTCCGTGCCGGGCCGGGGCGCGAGCCGCTCGGCGGCGCCGTGCAGGTCGTCGTGCAGGGGGCTGATCGACACCACGGTCCCGCCGCGGGCGCGCAGGGCGTCGAGCGCGCCGCGGGTGGGGTGGTGGCTGGTGCCGCCGTCGTTGACCGCCGTGTTCTTCAGCGGCACCCCACCGAAGCACACCATCAGGTCGGTCTCGCGGGCGATGACGTCCCAGTTCGTGGCGCGGGCGAACAGCTTCCAGTGCGTGCCGACCACGCGCGGCATGATCACGCCGGTCGCGCCGAGCGAATAGCTGTGCACCGATCGGGTGTAACCGCCGAGCATCTTCAGGAACCGGTGGACCTGGCTCTGCGCGTGGTGGAACCGGCCCGGCGACGACCAGCCGTACGAGCCGCCGAAGATCGCCCGGTTGCCGTGCGTGTCGACCACGCGCCGCAGCTCACCGGCGAGCAGCTCGGTCAGCTCGTCCCAGGACACCGCGACGAACTCGTCGACCCCACGTCGGTCGCTGGGGCCCGGTCCTGCTTCGAGCCAGCCCCGGCGCACCGCAGGTCCGGCCACGCGCGACCGGTGCCGCACCGAGCCGACGGCGTTGGCGAGAATCGGCGACGGATCGGTGTCGCCTTCGAAGGGGTGCACGGCGGTGACGTCGCCCTCGTCCGTCTCGACCTCGAACATCCCCCAGTGCGCCATGTGCTGGTGTCGCACGGCTCGAGAACTCATGGGGCACAGTCTGCCAGTGGGCGCGCAGCGTCCGATCGGCGAGCCGAGCGGCGCCCGGGGACCTAGCGTGGGCATCGACGGACGGCGACAGCCGTACCCGACGAGAGGGAGGCGTTGATGGCGGAAGGTGTCGAATCCGGCGGGGCCCCGGCCCGCGCGGTGGTGGTCGGAGCCGGGCACGTCGGCATGATCTCGGCGATGCGCCTGGCCGACGCGGACGTGTTCGACGAGGTCGTGCTCGTCGACGTCGAACCCGGCCTGGCGGCGGGGATCGCTCTGGACCTGACCCACACCGGCGCGCTGACGGGCTCCGGGACGCGGGTATGGGGGGCGGTGTCGCTGGAGGAGGCCGGTCCCGCGGACTACGTGATCATCACCGCCGGCAAGGCCCGCCGGCCGGGGATGAGTCGCAGCGACCTCACCGCGACGAACGCCCGGATCGTCGGCGACGTGGCCGGGCGCGCGGCGGCGGTCTCCCCCGACGTGGTGCTCGTCGTGGTGACGAACCCGTTGGACGAGATGACGTACCAGGCGTGGCGCGGCTCGGGGTTGCCGGCGGAGCAGGTGCTGGGCATGGCCGGGCTGCTCGACGCGGGGCGGTTCCGGGCGCTGGCCGCCGCGGACGGGGCCGGGGCGGCGCGGGAGCTCGGCGCCGTGGCGCTCGGGAGCCACGGCGAGGAGATGGTGATCCCGCTGTCGCAGGCACCGGAGATCGCCGCGCGTCTCGACGCCGCGCGCCTCGACGAGCTGGTCGACCGCACCCGCACCTCGGGCGCGGAGGTTCTGGGGCTGCTGAAGTCCGGCAGCGCGTTCTTCGGTCCCGGCACCGCCGCCGCGCACATGGTGCTGGCGATGGTCGCCGACTCGGGAACGGTCGTGTCGGCGACGGTGCGCCCGAACGGCGAGTACGGCATCGGCGACGTGTTCGTCGGTCTCCCGGTGGTCCTGGGGCGCCGCGGCGTGCGGCGCATCGTCGAGCTGGACCTGACACCGGAGGAACTGGAACTGCTGCGCGAGGCGGCGAAACGGATCGGTGAGCGGATCGCGGGGCTGCCCGCCTGAGCACGCCCGGGCTGCGGCGCCGTCCCCGGTGGCGGCGCCGCGGCGCGGGTCAGGGCAGCGCGGTGATCAGCTTCTCGACGTCGACGCGAGGACCGGTGAAGAACGGGGTCTCCTCCCGGACGTGCATGCGGGCCTCGGTGGCGCGCAGGTCACGCATGAGATCGACGATGCGGTCCAGTTCGGGCGCCTCGAACGCCAGGATCCACTCGTAGTCGCCGAGCGCGAACGCGGGGACGGTATTGGCGCGCACGTCCGGGTAGCCACGGCCGGCCTTGCCGTGGTCGGCGAGCATCTTGCGGCGCTCGGCGTCGGGCAGCAGGTACCACTCGTACGACCGCACGAAGGGGTAGACGCAGATGTAGTTGCCGGGGTCCTCGCCGGCGATGAAGGCCGGGACGTGGCTCTTGTTGAACTCCGCCGGCCGGTGCAGCGCGACGTTCGACCAGACCGGAGCGCTGGCGCGGCCGAGGACGGTGGTGCGCCGGAAATCGGAGTAGAGCTTCTGCAGATCCTCGAGCCGCTCGGCGTGGGTCCAGATCATGAAGTCGGCGTCGGCGCGGACGCCGGCGACGTCGTAGATGCCGCGGACGATCACATCGGTGTTCTCGAAGGACGCGAAGAACTTCTGCGCGTCCTCGATCGCCGCGGTGCGGTCCTCGCCGAGGACACCGGGCCGGACCTGGAACACCGAGAACATCGCGTAGCGGAGGGTGGAGTTGAGCTTGTCGAAGTCGAGACGTGCCATGCCGCTCATCCTGCCACTCGCGTAGCGAGCCGCGTCGCGGCCGTCGTGCCTGATGCGACACAGGCGGGGACTCCGACGCCGTGAAGCATCGCGCCGGCGACCTCGAGGCCGTCGACGGTAGCGATCGCGTCCTCGAGGACGGCGACCACGTCGAGGTGCCCGGCCCGGTACTGGGGCAGGCCGCCGTGCCAGCGCTGGACGAACGTGGCCACCGGCTCGTCGGTGACCCCGGTGACGGTGGCGAGGTCGGCGCGAGCGCGGGCGATCAGCTCGTCGTCGGGGGCGTCGACGATCGCGGCTTCGCCGTAACGGCCGAACGACGCGCGGGCCAGCGCGACGTCGCGCCCGGCCAGGTGGGGCCACTTGCGGCTCGACAGGGTGAACGCCTTGGCGGACAGGTCCTCACCGGTGGCGACGAGGATCCCGGAGTTCTGCGGCAACGCGGCACCGCTCGGCAGTGCCAGCGCCACCACCGCGGACGAGGCGAGCGGGATCCGGGACGCCTGCGCGGCCGCCGCCGGGACGGCGTCGGCGAGCAGCTCGGCGGCACGGTCGGCCGGCACCGCGAGGACGACACCGTCGACGGGTCCGATCGGGTCGAGGTTCCAGCGGCCGCCGGCGCGGCGCAGACCGCTCGCGGCGGCGTGCCGGATCTCGGCGTCGGCGGCCTTCTCCAGCGCGTCGAGCAGCGTGCCGTAGCCGTCGCGCAGGGTGCCGAACACCGGCGCGTCCGAGGGCTCCGGCAGCGCACGGGTGACCGCCTCGCTCAGGCTCGGGGCACCCGCGTCGAGGGCTGCGGCCAGGGTCGGCAGGGTGGCCCGCACGCCCGCGGTGTCGGAGAGCCCGGAGTAGACGCCGCCGAGGAGGGGGTCGACGGAGCGGCGCACCACCTGCTCGCCGAACCGGTCGGCGACCAGGTCGGCCACCGAGACGTCGCCGGCGCGGTCCCAGTACAGCGGGACGGTGGGCTCGGCCGCTATCCGCGCAAGGGTGTCGGCGTCGACGAGACCGGTCATCGACCCGGCGTCGGCGGGGATCCCCATCAGGGTGCCGCTGGGCAGCGGATGCAGCGCGGCACCGGCGTAGATCAGCGGCCGGGCCCCGGACGGGTGCACGAGCTGGTCACTCAGGCCCAGCTCCTCGAGCAGCGCGGGGACCTCGGGGCGGCGGCCGATGAACGCCTCCGCCCCCACATCGACCGGATCCCCGGCGAGCGGCACGGTGCGCAGCTTCCCGCCGAGCCGCTCGGAGCCCTCGAGGAGGACGATCTGGGCGTGCGCGCCGAGCAGGCGACGCAACCGGTACGCCGCGACGAGCCCGGTGATGCCGCCGCCGACGACGGCGACGCTCGGTGCTCCTGCACCGCTCACAGCGAGTGCACCAGTTCGACGACGGCGGTGAGGACGTCCGGATCGGTGTCGGGCAGGACGCCGTGCCCGAGGTTGAAGATGTGCCCGGTCGCCCCCGCGGCGCGGGCGCGGTCACCCTCGGCGACGATGCGGCGCACCTCGGCCTGGACCACCTCGGGTCCGGCGAACAGGATCGCGGGATCGAGATTGCCTTGCAACGCTTTTCCGGCCCCCACCCGGGTGACGGCGACGTCCAGCGGCACCCGCCAGTCCACGCCGACCACATCGGCGCCGGCCTCGCCCATGGCGCCGAGCAGTTCGCCGGTGCCGACACCGAAGTGGATGCGCGGCACGCCGGCGGACTCGACCTCGGCGAACACGCGTTCCGAATGGGGCAGCACGAATTCGCGGTAGTCGGCCAGCGACAGCGCGCCGGCCCACGAGTCGAACAGCTGGATCGCGTCGACGCCGGCGTGCAGCTGAGCCTGCAGGAACGCGATCGTGATGTCGGCGAGCCGCCCCAGCAGGGCGTGCCAGGTGCGCGGATCGGCGTGCATGAGGGCCTTGGTGCGCTCGTGGTTGCGGCTGGGTCCGCCCTCGACGAGGTAGGAGGCGAGGGTGAACGGCGCCCCGGCGAGGCCGATGAGCGGGACGTCGCCGAGTTCGCGAGTGAGCAGCCCCACCGCCCGTGCGACGGCACCGACCTCGTCGTGTTCGAGGGTGGGCAGCTTCGCGACGTCCGCCGCGGTGCGCACGGGGTTCGCGATCACCGGTCCGGTCCCGGCCACGATGTCGAGGTCGATCCCGGCGGCCTTGAGCGGAACGACGATGTCCGAGAACAGGATCGCGGCGTCCACCCGGTGCCGGCGCACCGGCTGCAGGGTGATCTCGCAGACCAGTTCGGGATCGAAGCAGGACTCGAGCATGCCGATGTTCGCCCGGATCTCGCGGTACTCCGGCAGCGACCGGCCGGCCTGCCGCATGAACCACACGGGCCGGTGCGCCGGCTCGAGTCCCCGCGCGGCGGCGAGCAGGGGCGCCTGCGGGAGCTGGCGCCGCGTCGGGTAATCCACACGCGGGGTGGAGCCGACGTTCGTGTTCTCCAGGCCGGTCATTGATCCTCGTTCGTCCAAGGGCACGGGTCGCTGCCCATGCTGCCACGCCCGGCCACCCCTCCGGAATCGGCGCGCCTCCCGCGTGGTCCCGGTCACCCGGTCTAACGTCCGCTGTCGTGACCACCTCGCCCGCCGAGCCGGCCCAGTTCCGCGCTGCCATCGACTCGATGAACGCGGCCACCGTGCGGCCGGAGATCGAGGTGGGTCCGATCCGGCCGCCGCAGCGGCTGGCTCCGTACAGCTATGCGCTGGGCGCGGAGGTGCTCCATCCGGACACCGACCTGGTGCCCGAGCAATCGGAGGGCGACGCGTTCGGCAGGCTGATCCTGCTGTACGACCCGGAGGGCGACGAGGCCTGGAACGGCACCATGCGGCTCGTCGCCTACATCCAGGCCGACGTGGACGCCACCCTGGCTGCCGATCCGCTGCTGCCGGAGGTGGCCTGGAGCTGGCTGGTCGATGCGCTCGACGCGCACGGCGAGCCGCTGACGGCGCTCGGCGGCACCGTGACGTCGACGAGTTCGGTGCGCTTCGGCGACATCGCCGGCCCGGCGCGGGCGCATCAGCTGGAGCTACGGGCGTCGTGGACCGCACAGTCCGGCGAGCTCGGACCGCACGTGGAGGCGTTCTGCGAGGTGCTCGCGTATGCGGCGGGCCTGCCCCCGGCGGGCGTGACGCGCCTGCAGCACTGAGCCGTCGCCGAGTCCCGAGTCGCCGACGGCACGGAGAGCGGTGCACCGGCGCACCCCGCGGTCCTATGATCGAGGCATGCGTCGGCTCAGCGGGCTCGACGCCGCGCTCCTCTACACCGACTCGCCGGGGCTGCCCGTGCAGATCGGCGGCTTGGCCCTGCTCGACGTCTCGACCGTGCCGGGCGGCTACTCCTTCGAACGGCTCGGCTCCGACCTGGAGGCGCGCGTTGCGGCGGTGCCGCTGCTGCGCCGGCGAGTGGTCGACTCCCGGCTCAATCCCGGCCATCCCGTGTGGGTGGATGACCCCGATTTCGACGTCGGCCGGCACGTGCGCCGGTTCACCGTGCCGCCCCCGGGCACCGCGGCCGAACTGGCCGTGCTCTGTGGGCAGCGTTTCGCCCAGCGGTTCGACCGGTCCGGGCCGCTGTGGGAGACCGCGGTGTTCGAGGGACTGGCCGACGGCTCGGTCGCGGTGCTGACGCGCATCCACCACGCCGTCGTGGACGGCCTCGCCGGGGCGACCCTGCTGGCGCAGCTGTGCGACCGCGAACCCGGCGCCCCGCCACCGCGGCCCGAGTCGCCCGGCGTCGGTGGGGCGAACCGCCTGACCGTCGCCGCGGGCGGCGTTGCCGATCTCGCCACCCGGCCGCTGGACCTCGCCCGCGCGGTGCGGTCCAGCGCGGCCATGGTGCCCCGGTGGGTGGGCCGGGCGCGGCGAGGGGAGGCGATGGCGGTGCCGCTCACGGCGCCGCGGACGTCGTTCAACCGCCGCGTCACCGGCCGTCGCAACGTCGCGTTCGTGACGCTGGATTTCGCGGCCGTGAAGGCGGTCAAGCGCGCGTTCGGCGTCACGGTCAACGATGTCGTGCTGGCCCTGTGCGCCTCGGTTCTGCGCCGATATCTCGCCGCCCGCGGCGAACTGCCGGCCTCTCCCCTGGTGGCCGCCGTCCCGGTCTCGGTGCACGGACGCGCCCGGGGGGACGCCGGCAACCAGATTTCGGTGCTGATGGGGCGGCTGCACACCGAGATCGCCGATCCCGTCGTGCGGCTGCACGCCGTCGCGGCGGACGAGACTGCGGCCAAGGCCCACCACGCCACCTTCGACCCCGACCTGCTCGGCAGCTGGGGCCAGGTGGCTCCGGGCGCGGCGTTCGGGGCGGCCCTGCGGTTGTATTCGGCGCTGCGGCTGCCCAACGTGCTCCCGGTGCTGAACAATCTCGTGGTCTCCGACATCCCCGGGCCGACGGACACGCTGTACTACCTCGGCGCGCGGATCACCGCGCTGTACCCGTTCGGGCCGATCTACCACGGCGCGGGCCTGAACATCACCGTCCTGTCGCTCGACGGCGGCCTGCACTTCGGTCTGCAGTCGTGCCCCGACCTGCTGCCGGACCTGTGGCGGCTGGCCGACGGCTTCCCGGCTGCTCTCGCGGAGCTGGCCGACCGGGTGCCGGGCGCTCCGCCGGCCCCGCTCGCCGCGCCGAGCTGACCGGCGCCCGTCGCGGCGCCCGGGGAACGGGTTCCGGACCGCCGGGGCGACGAAGACCCGCTCGGGCAGGTGGACCAGGCTTCCCCCGCCGATACTAGAACCTGTTCTAGAATGGGGCCATGCATCGACTCAGCGGCCTCGACGCCGGATTCCTGTACCTCGAGACGCCGACGCAGCTGCTGCACGTGTGCGGACTGATCGTCCTCGACACGACGACCGTTCCGGACGGGTACCGCTACGAGGCACTGCGCGCGGAACTCGCGGCCCGCCTCACGGCCGTACCGTTGTTCCGCCAGAAGATCGCCGACAGCCCGTTCAACCTCGACCATCCGGTATGGGTGGACGATCCGGACTTCGACCTCGACCGCCACCTGCACCGGGTCGCGGTCCCGGCGCCCGGGCGCCGGGAGGAGCTCGCGGACCTGTGCGGGCACATCGCCGCACAGCCGCTCGACCGCTCCCGGCCGCTGTGGGAGATGGTGGTGATCGAGGGCCTCGAGGACGGATCGGTCGCGGTGATGACGAAGATCCACCACGCCGGCGCCGACGGCGTCACCGGCGCGGACCTCGTGGCGCAGCTGTGCAGCCTCGAACCGGACGCGCCACGGCCCGAGCCCGTCACCGACGGGGCCGGCGGCGGCTCGGCGCTCGGGATCGCCCTCGGCGGCCTGCTCAACGTCGCCACCCGCCCGCTGGGGCTGGTGCGGGCGCTGCCCAAGACCGTGGAGCTGGTGCCCCGGTGGATCACCCGGGCCCGTCGCGGCGAGGCCATGCCGGCACCGTTCACCGCTCCGCGCACCTCCTTCAACGGCACGATCACCGGCCACCGCAGCGTCGGATTCGCGCAGTTCGACCTGGGCCGGGTCAAGGCCGTGAAGGACGAGCACGGGGTGAAGGTCAACGACGTGGTCATGGCCGTGTGCGCCGGTGCGCTGCGCCGTTACCTCGCCGACCGCGACGAGCTCCCCGACTCCCCGCTGATCGGCATGGTCCCGGTGTCGGTGCGCGGCAAGTCGGACCGGCCCGGACGCAACCAGGTCTCGCCGATGTTCGCGAGCCTGCACACCCACATCGCCGATCCGATCGAGCGACTGCACGCGATCGCGGATGCGAATGCCTGTGCCAAAGAACATAATTCGGCCCTGGGCGCAAGCCTGCTGCAGGACTGGACGCAGTTCATGGCGCCCGCGGTGTTCGGCGCGGCGATGCGCACGTACGCGTCGCTGCGGCTCGCGGAACGCCACCCCGTGGTCCACAACCTGGTGGTCTCGAACGTGCCCGGCCCTGCGATGCCCCTGTACTTCCTCGGGGCCCGGATCCGGGCCATGTACCCGCTGGGACCGATCTTCCACGGGGTCGGACTCAACATCACCGTGATGTCGTTGGACGGCGCGCTCGATGTCGGCGTGCTCACGTGCCCCGAACTTGTTCCCGACGTCTGGTTGCTCGTCGACGCCTTCCCTTCGGCGCTCGACGAACTCGACACCGCACCGTAGAATCCGCGCAGCAGCCCGCGCGGTCGTGTGCCACTCGTCACACCGGGAATCGGCACGTCGACCGCGCGGTTGACCGGGTCGACGCCCAGACCACCGCCACCCGGATAGAGTCACGAACCATGTCGGTAGCCAACGAACACGAGCCCGCAGGGGCGACGGTCCCGCTGCTGACCCCGCGTGACGGCGTCCCCGAGGTCGTCACCACGGCAGCCGGGGTGGCCGCGGCGGCGGAAGCGCTCGCCGCGGGCAGCGGGCCGCTCGCCGTCGACGCCGAGCGGGCTTCGGGCTTCCGGTACTCCGCGCGCGCCTATCTGGTGCAGCTGCGTCGCGCCGGCGCCGGCACGGTGCTGCTCGACCCGATCCCGACGGCCGACGCGCTCGCGCCGCTCGCGGCGGCGATCAACGATCTCGAGTGGGTGCTGCACTCCGCCGACCAGGACCTGCCCGGCCTCGACGAGCTGGGCCTGCGGCCCGCGGTGCTCTACGACACCGAACTGGCCGGGCGTCTCGCCGGCTTCGATCGGGTGGGGCTGGCCGCCATCGTCGAACGCACCCTCGGTTTCGAGCTGCGCAAGGGCCACGGGGCGGCCGACTGGTCCACCCGGCCGCTCCCCGACGCCTGGCTGAACTATGCGGCTCTCGACGTCGAGATCCTCGTCGAGCTGCGGGACGCGATGGCGGCCGAGCTCGAGCAGCAGGGCAAGTCGGAGTGGGCCGCGCAGGAGTTCGAGCACATCCGTCGCGCCGGGCCTCCGGCCCCCAAGCCCGACCGCTGGCGCCGCACCTCCCGCATCCACACCCTCAAGGATCCGCGGCGGCTCGCGATCGTGCGCGAGCTGTGGACGGCGCGAGACGAACTCGCGGCACGCCGGGACATCGCCCCGGGCCGGGTGCTGCCGGACTCCGCGATCGTCGCCGCAGCCGAGGCCGCCCCCCGTACCGTCGACGAGCTGCGCGCCCTGCCGGTCTTCGGGGGGCCGCGGCAGCGCCGGTCGTCGCGGGTGTGGCTGGGAGCGATCGAGCGGGCCCGGGCGCTGCCGAAATCGGAGCTGCCACCCGTTACACAGCCGTTCACCGGCCCGCCGCCGGCCAACCGCTGGGCCCGGCACGATCCCGACGCCGCCGCGCGGCTCACCGCGGCCCGTGCCGCGCTCGCCGAGCTCAGCGAGCAGGTCCAGGTGCCGGTGGAGAATCTCGTCGGCCCCGAACTGGTGCGCCGGTTGTGCTGGGAGTGGCGGGTGTCGGCGGATACCGACGTCGTCGCGTACATCGAGGAACGGTTCGCCACCGACGGGGCACGGCCCTGGCAGCGGGAGCTGACGGCGCCGCGCCTGGCGAAGGCGCTGACCGCGGACTGACCCGTTCCCACCGTCCCGGCCCGCGGACCCACGGTCGCGTCACGCCCGATCCCTGCATTCGCCACCGCCTCGGTGTCGAGCGCTTCCGCATACCCGCTGTTCAGAGCAACGTACTCGGGACCAGCGCGGCGAGTTCCCCTGATGGTCACGAGCGCGCCCCGCAACCCCGGCGGCCACCGGCCTCGCCGCAGGACGCCCAGACCGCCGGCGAGACCGGTGGCTGCCCGGCGCGCGCACCCCTCCGGTGACGCCCGGCGCGGATGGTAAGTTACTGGTCGGTAACACGCTGGCGTCCGGGCTGCCCGGCGCCGGGATGTTCCCGGAACCCTGGCCTCGCCGGCGTCGGCGAGCATCGCTCCATCGGGAGGAATACGCGTGGCGTCAACCACCACAACTCAACGCAATGTCGTCTTCGTCGACGGCGTACGCACCCCGTTCGGGAAAGCGGGCCCGAAGGGCATCTACGCGGAGACCCGCGCCGACGACCTCGTCGTCAAGACCATCCGGGAGCTGCTGCGCCGCAACCCGCAGCTCGACCCCGCGCGCATCGACGAGGTCGCCGTCGCCGCGACCACCCAGACCGGCGACCAGGGCCTGACCATCGGCCGCACTGCCGCGATCCTCGCCGGCCTACCGGAGACCGTGCCGGGCTTCGCGATCGACCGCATGTGCGCCGGCGCGATGACCGCAGTCACCACCACCGCCTCCGGAATCGGCTTCGGTCAGTACGACGTGGTGATCGCCGGCGGCGTCGAGCACATGGGCCGCCACCCGATGGGTCAGGGCGCCGATCCGAACCCCCGGTTCCTCGCCGACAAACTCGTCGACCCCAGCGCCCTTGTGATGGGCAACACCGCCGAGAACCTGCACGACCGGTTCCCCGGTATCACCAAGGCCCGCACCGACGCCTACGCCGTCGCCAGCCAGAACAAGTTCGACGCCGCGAAGAAGGCCGGCTACATCGCCGAGACCCTCGTGCCCGTCGCCACCCGGTCGGCGACCGGCTGGGGCCTGGCCACCGAGGACGAGCCGCCGCGCCCGGGCACCACGCTCGAGGATCTCGCGAAGCTCAAGACGCCGTTCCGCCCCGCCGGCCGCATCACCGCCGGCAACGCCGCCGGCCTCAACGACGGCGCGACGGCCTGCCTCCTCGCCGGCGAGGACACCGCCCGCGAACTCGGTCTGCAGATCGGCATGCGCATGGTCGGCTTCGCCTTCCAGGGCGTCGACCCGGCCGTGATGGGCATCGGCCCGGTGCCGGCGACCGAGAAGGTTCTCGCTCGCACCGGCCTGACCATCGACGACATCGGCCTGTTCGAGATCAACGAGGCCTTCGCCGTGCAGGTGCTCGCGTTTCTCGAACACTTCGGCATCGACGACGACGACCCGCGGGTCAACCAGTGGGGCGGCGCCATCGCCTGCGGCCACCCGCTCGCGTCGTCCGGCGTGCGCCTGATGACCCAGCTCTCCCGGCAGTTCGCCCGGCACCCCGAGGTGCGCTACGGCCTGACCACGATGTGCATCGGCCTCGGCATGGGCGGCACCGTGATCTGGGAGAACCCCAACTTCGAGGGAGACAAGTAGTCATGAGCGAGCTTTCGTCCCTGTTCGCCGACGAGGTCGTCACGAACGCCTACACCAAGCTCGTCGAGGTGCCCGGCATCGACGGCCCCGTCGCGCTGATCACCCTCGACAACGGGTTCGACCACACCAAGCCGAACTCGTTCGGCCCCGCCGGCCTCGAGGCCTTCGACAAGGCCCTCGACGAGGCCTTCGCCGCGAACCCCGCTGCTGTCGCGGTCACCGGCAAGCCGTTCATCTTCGCCGCCGGCGCCGACCTGAAGGGCGTTCCCTCGATCACCAGCCGCGAGCAGGGGCTCGAGCTGGGCCGCCTCGGCCACCGCGTGTTCCGCCGCCTGCGCGACTCGCAGGTGCCGACGTTCGCCTTCGTGGGCGGCCTCGCCCTCGGCGGCGGCCTCGAGGTCGGGCTGCACTGCCACTACCGGACCTACGCCGACAACGTGCCGGCGCTCGGCCTGCCCGAGACGATGCTGGGTCTGGTCCCCGGCTGGGGTGGCACCCAGCTGCTGCCGAACCTGATCGGGCCCGACCACGCGGTGACGCTGATCCTCGAGAACCCGCTCAACAACGGCAAGGTCATCCGCGCGAAGCAGGCCGCCGAACTCGGCCTGGCCGACGCGGTGTTCGGCTCGGCCGACTTCCTCGAGCAGTCCCTCGCCTGGGCTGCGAAGGTCCTCGCCGGGGAGATCACCCCGGCCCGCCCCGAGATCGACCGCGGCGCCGGCTGGGACGCGGCGCTCGGCCGCGCGAAGGCGCTCGTCGCGGCCAAGACCCGCGGCTTCGCGCCCGGAGCGGCCCGGGCGGTCGAGCTGCTCGAGCTGGCCCGTAACACCGACATCGCTGATCCCGAGTCGCTGTCGAAGGGCTTCGCCGCCGAGGACGAGGCGCTGGCCGACCTGCTGATGTCCGACGAGCTGCGGGCCGGGCTCTACGCCTTCGACCTGGTCAACAAGCGTGCCAAGCGTCCCGCCGGTGCGCCGGACAAGTCCCTGGCCCGCAAGGTCACCGGCGTCGGCATCGTCGGGGCGGGCCTGATGGCCAGCCAGCTCGCGCTGCTGTTCGTGCGCCAGCTGCAGGTGCCGGTGATCCTCACCGACGTCGACTCCGAGCGCATCGACAAGGGTGTGGGCTACGTGCACACCGAGATCGACAAGCTGCAGGGCAAGGGCCGGCTGTCGCCCGACGCCGCGAACCGCCTCAAGGCGCTCGTGTCGGGCTCCCTCGACAAGGCCGCGTTCGCGAACACCGACTTCGTCATCGAGGCTGTGTTCGAGAACATGGACGTCAAGAAGCAGGTTTTCGCCGAGATCGAGCAGTACGTCTCGCCGGAAACCGTCCTGGCGACCAACACGTCGTCGCTGTCGATCACCACGATGGCCGCGGACCTGAAGCACCCCGAGCGCGTCGTCGGCTTCCACTTCTTCAACCCCGTCGCCGTGCTCCCGTTGCTCGAGATCATCAGGGGCGCGCAGACGGACGACGCGACCCTTGCGACGGCCTTCGCCACCGCCAAGGCGCTGAAGAAGTCGGCCGTGCTGTGCGGGGACCTGCCGGGCTTCGTGTTCAACCGGCTCGTCACCCGCACCCTCGGCGAGGTGATGACCGCCGTGGACGAGGGCACCCCGTTCGAGGTCGCGGACAACGCCGTCGGCGAGCTGGGCATGCCGATGAGCCCCTTCACGCTGCTCGCACTCGTCGGCCCGGCCGTCGCGCTGCACACCGGCGAGACCCTGCAGGCCGCCTACCCCGACCGCTTCGTGTCCTCCCCCGGACTCGAGGCGCTCGTCGAGGCCCGCAAGCCGGGCGTGTGGACGTACGCGGACGGCAAGCAGGTCGTCGACCCGGAGGTCGCGGCGCTGTGGCCGCAGGGCGACAAGCCCTCCACCGCCGAGGAGGTGCTCGAGCGGACCCGTCGCGCCTTCGCCGAGGAGATCCGGATCATGCTCGAGGAGGGCGTCGTCGCCGCCCCCGAGGACATCGACCTGTGCCTGATCCTCGGCGGCGGCTTCGGATTCTGGAACGGCGGCATCACGCCGTACCTGGATCGCACCGGCACCTCGGAGGCCGTCAACGGCACACGCTTCCTCGCCCCCGGCGTGGCCGGCGTCTGACGAACCGGTAGCTCCGCACGGCGCCCCGGGACCCGCGCAACCGTCGTGGGCCCCGGGGCGCGTCCGTGCGTATCACCCCGGCCACGGTGCCCACCGAAGCGGCCCCCCCGACGCGGTGTCAGGCGTACCGTCCAGCCTGTGACCGACAGTTCCCACCTCCCCCATTCGAGGATCGAGCAGCAGCACACGGTGGCCCGCGCGGTGCTGTTCGCCGCCGTGGCCGCGCTCGGCGGATTCCTGTTCGGATACGACACCGCCGTCATCAACGGCGCCGTCGGCGCCATCCGCGAGCGCTACGAGGTCGGCGCCGGGGCCATCGGCCTGTCCGTGTCGCTGACGCTGGTCGGCGCGGCGCTCGGTGCGTGGATCGCCGGCAGCATCGCCGATCGGCTGGGCCGGATCCGGGTCATGCAGATCGCCGCGGTCCTGTTCCTTGTCGGCGCACTCGGGTCGGCGTTCCCCTTCAGCATCTACGACCTGACGTTCTGGCGCTCCATAGGTGGCGTGGGCGTCGGCTTCGCCTCGGTCATCGCCCCGGCCTACATCGCCGAGATCTCGCCCGCCGCCATACGTGGCCGACTCGGCTCGATGTACCAGCTCGCGATCGTCCTCGGCATCGCCATTTCCCAGCTCGTCAACTACGCCCTCGCCGCGGCCGCCGGCGGGGCCAGCGAAGAGCTGCTCGGCATCGAGGCCTGGCAGTGGATGCTCGCACTCGGCGCGGTCCCCGCGACCCTGTACCTGATCATGACCTTCCCCATCCCCGAATCGCCGCGGTACCTGGTGCGGATCGGCCGGGAGGACGCCGCGCGCCGCATCATCGCCACGGTCGAGGGCGGCGACGAGGTCGCCGTCGCCGAGCGGATCGCCACGATCCGCGAGACCCTGCACCTCGAGTCCGCCCGGCCGGGTGTGCGGGACGTGTTCTCCCGGCGGCTGGGCGTGGCTGCGCTGATCTACGTGGGCATCGCCCTGGCCGCGCTGCAGCAGTTCGTGGGCATCAACGTGATCTTCTACTACTCGTCGACGCTGTGGCAGGCGGTCGGATTCGGCGAAGACCGGTCCCTGCTCATCAGCGTCGTCAGCGCACTGGTCAACATCGTCGGTACCTTCGTGGCCATCGCGGTGATCGACAAGATCGGCCGCAAGCCGCTCCTGCTCGTCGGATCCGTCGGGATGGCGGCGTCGCTGGGCACCGCCGCCGTGTGCTTCCACTCGGCGACCTTCGTCGTCAACGAGGACGGGGAGAAGGTCGCGACGCTGTCCGACACCTACGGCATGATCGCCCTGCTCGCGGCCAACGCCTTCGTGTTCTTCTTCGCCCTGTCGTGGGGTCCGGTGGTGTGGGTCCTCATCAGCGAGATGTTCCCGAACCGGGTGCGTGCCGTCGCCGTCGGCATCGCGACCGCCTCCAACTGGATCGCGAACTTCCTCGTGTCCGCGACGTTCCCGGCGCTGGCGGACTGGAACCTGTCGTTCACCTATGCCGGCTACGCGGTGATGGCCGCGCTGTCTCTGCTGGTGGTGATCAAGTTCGTGCCCGAGACACGCGGACGGACCCTCGAGGAAGCTGGCTGAGCGACCGACGGGCCGGCAGCACGTGCGGCCGGCCCGTCGTCGCAGCGTCAGAGGCCGGGGTCCCGCCGGACGACGACGTCGCCCGCGGACTCCTCCCCGGCGGTCCCGTCCACGGCCTGCTCCGCTTTCTGCGCGGCACCGAGCCCGACGACCCAGCCGGTCACCTGACGCGCGACGTCCTGCGCGGTCAGCCCCAGCTCACGATGGATCTGTTCCCGCGACGCATGATCCAGGAACCGTTGCGGCACACCGAGTTCACGGGTGGGAACGTCGACCCCGGCCGCCCGCAGGGCCGACGAGAGCGCCGAACCCACACCGCCGTGCATGCCGCCGTCCTCCACGGTGACGACGAGCCGGAAGTCCCGCGCCAGCCGGGCGAGGGCCGCCGGGACGGGCAGCACCCAGCGCGGGTCGACGACGGCGGCGGTGAGGCCGTGCTGCTCGAGCCGCTCCGCTGCGTCGAGCGCCAGGCCCGCAAACGCGCCGACCGCGACGATCAGCACGTCACCGCGACGCTCGGACGGCATCCGCAGCACGTCGACGGTGCCGTCGATGCGCTCCACCGCAGGGATGTCGGGGCCGACCGCGCCCTTCGGGAACCGCAGTACGGTCGGGCCGTCGGCGATGGCGAGCGCCTCGCCGAACTCCTCGCGCAGGGTCGCGCCGTCGCGCGGCGACGCCACCCGGATCCCCGGGATCACGCCGAGCAGGGAGAAGTCCCACATACCGTTGTGGCTGGCGCCGTCGGCGCCGGTGATGCCGGCCCGGTCGAGCACTACGGTCACGGGCAGTCTCAGCAGCGCCACGTCCATCAGCAACTGGTCGAAGGCGCGGTTGAGGAACGTCGAGTACACCGCGACCACCGGGTGCATTCCGCCGAGCGCGAGGCCGGCGGCGGAGGTGACGGCGTGCTGCTCGGCGATGCCGACGTCGAACATCCGGTCGGGGTAGCGTTCGCCGAAGGCCGACAGCCCGGTCGGTCCCGGCATCGCCGCGGTGATCGCCACGACGTCCTTGCGGCGGCCGCCCTGCACGAGCAGTTCGTCGGAGAACACCGACGTCCAGTCCGGAGCCGACGCCGCCGCGGTGGCGCGGCCGGTGACCGGGTCGATGACACCGGTGGCATGCATCTGATCGGCGACATGGTTCTCGGCCGGGGCGTACCCGGCGCCCTTGCGGGTGACGGCGTGCACGATCACCGGTCCGCCGAACGACTTGGCGCGGCGGAGAGCGGCCTCGAGAGCGGCCTCGTCGTGGCCGTCGACCGGTCCGAGGTACTTCAGGCCGAGGTCGGTGAACAACACCTGCGGGCTGACCGCATCCTTGATGCCGACCTTCATCCCGTGCAGCACGGAGTACGCGGCCGCACCGATCCACGGCAGCCGCTTCACGAAGCGGCGGCCGTTGTCGAGGACACGCTCGTAGCCGGGCTGCAGCCGCAGCGCCGCGAGGTGCTCGGCCAGTCCGCCGATGGTGGGGGCATAGGAGCGGCCGTTGTCGTTGACGACGATCACGAGCCGCCGGTCCTTGCCGGCCGCGATGTTGTTCAGCGCCTCCCAGCACATCCCGCCGGTGAGCGCGCCGTCGCCGACCACGGCGACCACGGTCCGGTCCTGCTGGTCCGACAGCTCGTAGGCCTTGGCGAGGCCGTCGGCGTAGGACAGGGCGGCCGAGGCGTGCGAGGACTCGACCCAGTCGTGCTCGCTCTCGGCGCGGCAGGGGTAGCCCGACAGGCCGCCCTGCTTGCGCAGCGTGTCGAAGCCGTCCTTACGACCGGTCAGGATCTTGTGGACGTACGCCTGATGCCCGGTGTCGAAGATGATCGGGTCGTGGGGGGAGTCGAAGACCCGGTGCATGGCGATGGTCAGT
This sequence comes from Rhodococcus sp. M8, assembly GCF_015654185.1. Classification (NCBI taxonomy): domain Bacteria; kingdom Bacillati; phylum Actinomycetota; class Actinomycetes; order Mycobacteriales; family Nocardiaceae; genus Rhodococcus; species Rhodococcus sp. M8. The sequence goes on along the minus strand of NZ_CP064065.1, from coordinate 439,796 downwards.
TCGACGACGCCGAGGTTGGGGCCGAGGTGTCCCCCGGTCGCCGCCACCTTCTCGACCAGGAACTGCCGGATCTCCCCGGCGAGTTCCCTGATCTCCGGCTGGCTGAGCCGACGCAGGTCCTCGGGCGACTCGATGCGGGACAGGACACCCAACTGGAATTGCTCCCTCCGGCTCGGACCCGCGCGTCTCCGCGCGAGCGGTTCCACCCAGTCTACGGAGCGTCGGAGGTGGTCGACTCGCTTCGTCGTGCCGCCGCCCCGTCTCACACCGTGTCCCTCACCTCATTATGCCGATGATGTGACGTCGCACACGGTGGCGCCGGGGTGGCACGCCGGGCCCCGCCGAGCGGGGGGTGGGCACTGCGCGGGGCGACCCCAGCCCGGTCGAATCCGACAAAACCGATTGCCGGGCCCGGCACCGTGGGCGAGGCTGGACCCATGCCCCCTGCACTGGCCATCGAGACCTCGGGCTTGATCAAGCGATTCGGCGCGGAGACCGCCGTGGCCGGAATCGACCTCGCCGTCCCCGCCGGCGGCGTCTACGGCGTCCTCGGCCCGAACGGCGCCGGGAAGACGACCACGATCCGGATGCTGGCGACCCTGCTCGCACCGGACGGCGGGACCGCGACCGTACTCGGGCACGACGTGCGTCTTCAGCCCGAGCTGGTGCGGCGCCGGGTCTCGCTCACCGGCCAGTTCGCGTCGCTCGACGAGGATCTGACCGGCGCGGAAAACCTGGTACTGCTCGCCCGGCTGCTGGGCTTCTCCAGGGCGGGTGCCCGGTCCCGGGCCGGACAGCTGCTGGCGGCGTTCGATCTGGAGCCGGCCGCGGGCCGTCAGGTGAAGCTGTACTCGGGGGGCATGCGGCGGCGCCTCGACATCGCCGCGAGCATCATCGTCGCTCCCGAACTGATCTTCCTGGACGAGCCGACGACGGGACTCGACCCGCGCAGCCGCAACCAGGTGTGGGAGATCGTGCGGGCGCTCGTGGCCGCGGGGACGACGGTGCTGCTGACGACGCAGTACCTCGACGAGGCGGACCAGCTCGCCGACCGGGTCGCGGTCATCGACCGTGGCCGGGTGATCGCCGAGGGCACCCCGGGCGAGCTCAAGGCGTCCGTCGGTTCGGGTTCGCTGCACGTGCGGGTGGTCGATCCCGCGCGCCGGGACGAGGCGGCGGCGGTGCTGGGCGCCGCGCTGGGGGTGGCGGTGACGGCCGCGTCCGATCCGGCCGCGCTGACCGCGCGGGTGGACGATCCGCGGGCCGCGGCGGGGGCGCTGACGGCCCTCGCCGCCGCGGACATCCCGGTCACGACGTTCGCCCTCGGGCAGCCGAGCCTGGACGAGGTCTTTCTCGCGCTCACCGGCCATCCCACGGAAGTTCCCGACGAAGACGAGGAGATCGCGTCGTGACCTCGACCGCCGACCGACGGGCGGGCACCCCCGCCGCCGTCGTGGACGTCCTCCATGTCCCCGGGCCGCGTCCGACGCCGGCGTCCGCGTTCGCCGCGTCGCTGTCGTTCGGGTGGCGGGCACTGCTGCGGATCAAGCACGTTCCCGAGCAGTTGTTCGACGTGACCGTCTTCCCACTGATGTTCACGCTGCTGTTCACGTACCTGTTCGGCGGGGCGCTGGCCGGCTCGACCACCGCGTACGTGCAGTTCCTGATCCCCGGCATCCTGGTGCAGACGGTGTGCACCATCACGATGTACACGGGCATGACGCTCAACCGCGACATCGAGAAGGGCGTGTTCGACCGGTTCCGCTCGATGCCGGTGTGGCGGCCCGCTCCCCTCGTCGGCGCGTTGTTCGGCGATCTCGCCCGCTACACGCTGGCGTCGGTGATCGTGCTGGCCCTCGGGGTGATGCTCGGGTTCCGGCCCGCGGGCGGCCCGATCGGCACGATCGGGTCGGTGGTGCTCGTGCTGCTGTTCGCGTTCAGTCTCTCGTGGGTCTGGACGATGCTGGCGATGCTGCTGCGCACCGAGCAGGCGGTGATGGGTGTGTCCATGACCATCCTGTTCCCGCTCACCTTCGCGTCGAACGTGTTCGTCGATCCCGCGACGATGCCGAGCTGGTTGCAGGGCTTCGTGACGGTCAATCCCATCAGCCGGCTCGTCACCGCCGTCCGGGATCTGACGGCCGGCACGCCGGACGCCGCGCACCTCGCGATCGTGTTCGCGTGGTGCGCGGCGCTGATCGTGCTGTTCGGGCCGGCGACGATGTGGTTGTACAACCGCCGGTCCTGATCAGTGCTGCGCCGGGGCGGGCACCTTCTCCTCGGTGACGATGTCGATGGTCTTGCGCAGCGGGCGGTTCGGGATGAACACGACCGCTGCGACGGTGACCAGCGCGATGATCGCGGCGACGAGGAACAGCAGGCCGGTGGCGTCGCCGTAGGCGTGGCGGATGATCTCCGCGACCGGTTCGGGCAGGGCCGCGAGGTCGAGGTTGCCCCCGCCGCCGGCCGAGCCGGTGTCGATGCCGAGGGCGGCGAAGCCGTCCGCGGACAGCGTGGTCACGCGGGTGGCGAGGATCGATCCGAGCACGGACACTCCGATCGCGCCGCCGAAGGTGCGGAAGAACGCGACCGAGCTGCTCGCGGCCCCGATGTTGCGGACGCTGACGGTGTTCTGCACGGCGAGCACCAGGTTCTGCATGAGCATGCCGGTCCCGAGACCGACGATCGCGATGTAGACCCCGATCAGCCCCAGCGGGGTGGCATGGTCGAGGAAGCCGAGCAGGCCGAAACCGACCACCTGCAGTACGGCGCCGAGCACCAGGAACGGCTTCCACCGGCCGAAGCGGGTGATGAGCTGACCGGAGACGACCGACGCGAACAGCATTCCGAGCACCATGGGGATGGTGAGCAGGCCGGCGGCGGTCGGGCTGTAGCCGCGGGCCGTCTGGAAGTACTGCCCGAGGAACGCGGTGGCACCGAACATGCCCACGCCGACGGCGATGGATGCGACGATCGCGAGCGCGGTGGTGCGCTCGGTGACGATCTTCAGCGGGATGATCGGATCGGCGACCTTGGACTCGACCACGACGGTGGCGGCGAGCAGTCCGACGCCGGCGCCGACGTACGCGAGGGTCTCCCACGACAGCCATCCGTAGTAGCCGGCCTTCCCGGCGAACGACACCCAGATCAACAGGACGCTGACACCGGCGGTGAGCAGCGTGGCGCCCAGCCAGTCGATTCTCACGTTCTGTTTGCGCTCGGTGGTGATGTGCAGGGTGCGCTGCAGTAGCACCAAGGCCACGACGGCGATGGGGATCGAGATGAAGAAGCACCAGCGCCAGCCGAGCGGGCTGTCGACGATGACGCCACCGAGGATCGGGCCGCCCGACATGGCCACGGCCATCACCGCACCCATGTAACCGGAGTACCGGCCGCGTTCCCGGGGCGGGATGATGCTGCCGATGACCGCGACGACGAGCGCGGTGAGACCACCCATGCCGACGCCTTGGATCACGCGGGCGGCGAGCAGGATCGGCACGTTGGTGGCGACGCCCGCGACGACGGAGCCGGCGACGAAGACGACGATCGCGACCTGCACGAGCAGCTTCTTGTTGAACAGGTCGGCGAGCTTGCCCCAGATGGGCGTGGAGGCGGCGTTGGCGAGCAGTGCGGTGGTGATGATCCACGCGAACTGGGTCTGGCTGCCGTTCAGGTCCGCAATGATCGTGGGGAGCGCCACCGACACGATGGTGGTACTGAGCAGCGCCGTGAAGAGGGCGGCGAGCAGCCCGGCGAGAGCCTCGAGGATCTCGCGGTGCGTCATGGTGGTCTCGGCGGCGCCGGATGCGCTCGCCGAGGAGGGGGGACTGACAGCTGCGGCGCTCACAGGCAGTTCCTTCCGGTGGATTCGTGTACGGAAAGGGTGTGGTTCAGGCGCGCGAGCACGTCGAGGGCGGATTCGGCTTGCGCCTGGTCCCAGCCGCCGAGCAGCTCGTGCAACCGGGAGGCGCGCCGGTCGCGGATCTCGCGCAGGGCCTTCTGCCCGGTCTCGGACACGCTGACGCGGTGGGCGCGTCTGTCGTCCGGGTCGCGGTGGCGGTCAACCATTCCCCGTTCGACGAGCTCCCCCAGCTGCCGGCTCAACGCGGACTGACTCATACACAGCTCCGCGGCGAGTTCGGTGGGGCGGCACTCCCCCATTCGCCACAGGACGAACAGGACGCCGGTCAGCGCGTTGGGCAACGGGTCACCCGTCGAGTTGGCCAGGGTCGTGCGCAGCGTGCGACCGAACAGGAAGATCGCGTCGACGAGCGCGTGCGCGGTGTCGGGCTGGACAGCCACGGAACACCTCCGAATCGAAATTATTTGCTTGCGACACGCAACTATACACTTAGTTGCATGCCGCAAGCAACCACGGGGGTCGCGCGGGACGCCCTGAATCCGTGAGCGGCCCGCTCAGCGGGTGAACAACGCCAGGCACTCCACGTGATGCGTCGACGGGAACGCGGCGTAGACGCGCAGCTCGGCCAGCTCGAACCCGTGCTCCCGGTACAGGCCGACATCCCGGCCGAACGACGCCGGATCGCATCCGACGTGCACGACGCGCTCCGGCCCGGCCGCCGCGACGGCCGCCACCACCTCGCGCCCGGCGCCGGCCCGAGGCGGATCGAGCACCACGACCTGCGGGGCGGGGAGATCCGGCAGCAGCCGTTCCACCCGGCCCGCATGGAACCGCACCTGCCCGAGATCCGAGAGCGCTTCCGCGCCGTCCTGCACCGCCCGGCGCGACAGTTCCACAGACTCGACCCGGCCACCGTCGCCGACCTGATCGGCCAGGACGGCCGCGAACACCCCGACACCGCCGTAGAGGTCCCACGCCGTCGCCCCCGGCGACGCCGCGGCCCACTCCCCCACGGTGTCCGAATAGGTCTGCGCCGCGCCGCGGTGTGCCTGCCAGAAGCCGGTCGCGGCCAGGTGCCAGTCCCGGCCGCCGACCCGCTCCACCGCCCGCCCCGAGCCCTCGATCACCTTCTCGGCGCGGGGCGCACCGGCCGCCGCGCGGCGGGCGGACGCTCCCCGCCGGCCCGGGCTGCGACGTCCCGTGCGGGAGACCGGCGGCGGTGCGATCTCGACCACGTGCCGCGTCCCGTCCGCATCGAGGACCACCTGGACCTCGGAACCGGGCTGCCACACCCGCTCGGCCAGCCCCTCGTAGGCGCGCGCCTCGATCTGCGGACACGCCAGTTCGGTCTCCAGTTCGTGGCTCCGGTAGCGCCGATACCCCGCTCGCCCGGCGGCGTCGACGGCCAGCCGCACCCGGGTGCGCCAGCGGGTGCCGTTCGCCGCCCCGCCCGGCACCTCCTCGACGACCACCTCGCGCTCGATGCCGCCGAGACGGCGCAACTGCTCCGCGACCACCGCAGCCCCGAATGCCCGCTGGGCCGGCACCGTCGCGTGGGACAGGTCGCAGCACCCCGATCCGCCGGGACCGGCGATGGGACACACCCGCTCCACCCGGTCCGGCGACGCTTCGAGGATGTGGACGGCGTCGGCGCGACAGAACGAGCCGCCACGGTCCTCCGTGACCAGCGCGACGACGCGCTCCCCGGGCAGGCCGTGCCGGACGAACACGACCCGCCCCTCGTGCCGGGCGACGCAGAAGCCCCCGTGCGCCGGGTTGCCCAGCGTCACCTCGAGCCGACGGCCGGACCAGTCGATGCTCACCGCTCCTCCTCCTCGAATCCCCGCCGCACCGATCCCGGCGCGGAGTCCAATCGTTCGCCGCGGGCATGGGCCGACGAGCTCAGCTGCCACGGGACGCTGGTGACCATGACACCGGGCTGGAACAGCAGCCGGCTCTTCAGCCGCAGCGCGCTCTGGTTGTGCAGGATCTGCTCCCACCAGTGACCCACCACGTACTCCGGGATGAACACGGTCACCACGTCGCGCGGCGAGTCCCGTCGCACCCGCCGGACGTATTCGAGGACGGGGCGGGTGATCTCCCGGTACGGCGACTCGACGACCTTGAGAGGGACGGTGATGTCGCTGCGTTCCCATTCGCGCACCAGCATCCGCGTGTCGGCCTCGTCGACGTTGACGGTGACCGCCTCGAGCGTGTCCGGCCGGGTGGCCCGCGCGTACGCCAGCGCCCGCAGGGTCGGCATGTGCAGCTTGGACACCAGCACGATCGAATGGGTGCGGCTGGGCAGCACACCGTCCCATTCGGTGTTCTCCAGCTCCTCGGCCACGCTGTCGTAGTGACGGTGGATGGCCTTCATCACACCGAAGATCGCGACCATCGCCACGATCGCGATCCACGCGCCCGCCGCGAACTTCGTCACCAGCACGATCACCAGGACGGATGCGGTCATGATCAGGCCGATCGTGTTGACGATCCGCGACCGTCGCATGCGGGCCCGCTGTTCGGGGTCGGTCTCGGACGCCAGATGCCGCGTCCAGTGCCGGATCATGCCGGTCTGACTGAGGGTGAACGAGACGAACACCCCGACGATGTAGAGCTGGATCAGCTTGGTGACCTCAGCATCGAAGGCCCACACGAAGACGATCGCCACGCCCGACAGGAACAGGATGCCGTTGCTGAACGCCAGCCGGTCGCCCCGGGTGTGCAGCTGCCGGGGCAGGTAGCGGTCCTGCGCCAGCACCGAGGCCAGCACCGGGAAGCCGTTGAACGCCGTGTTGGCGGCCAGCACCAGGATCAACGCGGTCACGATGGTGATCAGCAGGAACCCGAGCGGGAAGTCGTCGAAGACCGCGTGCGCGAGTTGCGCCACGAGCGTCTTCTGCTGGTAGCCCTCCGGGGCACCGCGCAACTGGGTCTCGGGATGTTCGGCGATGACCACCCCCAGCTTGTTCGCGAGCAGAATCATGCCGAGGAGCAGGACGATCGCGATCCCGCCGAGCATGAGCAGGGTCGTGGCGGCGTTGCGGGACTTCGGCTTGCGGAACGCAGGCACCCCGTTGCTGATCGCCTCGACGCCGGTCAGCGCGGCACACCCGGACGAGAACGCACGGGCCAGCAGGAACACGAACGCGATCCCGGCCAGATCCGACTGCTCGGCGACCAACTCGAACCCGGCCGACTCGGCCTTGACGTCGTCCCCGAACACGAAGACGCGCACCAGACCCCACCCCAGCATGACGATCATGCCGATCATGAAGGCGTAGGTCGGGACGGCGAACGCGGTGCCGGCTTCCCGCAGGCCACGCAGGTTGACCGCGGTCAGCACGACGATCGCGGAGATCGCGAACAGCACCTTGTGCTGCGCCACGAACGGCACCGCCGATCCGATGTTCGCCGCGGCCGAGGAGATCGACACCGCGACGGTGAGCACGTAGTCGACCATCAGGGCGCTGCCGACGGTCAATCCCGCGGTCGGACCGAGGTTCACGGTGGCAACCTCGTAGTCGCCGCCGCCGGAGGGGTACGCGTGCACGTTCTGCCGGTAGCTGGCGACGACGACGGCGAGGACGAGCGCCACCGCGACGCCGATCCACGGCGTGAACACGTACGCCGAAAGACCCGCGACGGACAGGACGAGGAAGATCTCCTCCGGGGCGTACGCCACCGACGACAACGCGTCGGATGCGAACACCGGCAGGGCGATTCGCTTGGGTAGCAACGTGTGACCGAGCGTGTCGCTGCGGAACGGCCTACCCAACAACAACCGCTTCGTGGCGGTCGAGAGCTTGGACACTCGCAAAGCCTAAGCCGTCCCACCGGCCACCCGCCGGGCACCCGTGGCCGTGTCCGAAATGCACCTCTGCGGGGAGCCCGTTCGGCCGGCACCGCACGCCGGTCCTGCGCGGGCGGTACGGTTCGGTTCTGCGCGTCGCGATCGGGACGCGCGGCGACACGGAAAGAAGCGGAACGGAGCGAACGGTGTACGTGGTGGTCATGGGCTGTGGCCGGGTGGGTTCCTCCCTGGCCGCGGCGCTCGTCCGGCTGGGCAACGAGGTGGCCGTCATCGACCGCGACCCGAGCGCGTTCCTGCGGCTGGGTCCGGACTTTCCCGGGCACACGATCGTGGGTATGGGCTTCGACCGGGACGTGCTGGTGCGGTCCGGCATCGAGCGGGCCGACGCGTTCGCCGCCGTCTCCTCCGGGGACAACTCGAACATCATCTCCGCCCGGGTGGCCCGGGAGACCTTCGGCGTCGAGCGCGTCGTCGCCCGCATCTACGATGCCAAGCGCGCCGCGGTGTACGAGCGACTCGGGATCCCGACCGTCGCGACGGTGCCGTGGACGACCGACAGGTTCCTGCACAACCTCACCCATGAGAGCCAGACCGCCAAGTGGCGGGATCCGACCGGCACCGTCGCCGTCGCGGAGGTGTCGGTGCACGAGGCCTGGATCGGCCGCAACGTCACCGAGTTCGAGGCCGCTACCCACTCGAGGGTCGCGTTCATCATCCGATTCGGCACCGGGGTCCTACCCGACCGCAAGACCGTGCTGCAGGCGGACGACCAGGTCTACATCGCGGCTGTCTCGGGCACCGTCGCCGAGGCGATCGCCCTCGCCGAACAGCCCCCCGCGGCCGACGACTGACCGTGCTGCGCCCGCGGGCGCAGCCGCAACACACGACCCGGAATCACCGAGAGGAACGCCGATGAAGGTGGCCATCGCGGGAGCGGGAGCCGTCGGGCGCTCCATCGCGCGCGAACTGATCCGCAACAACCACGAAGTGATGCTGCTCGAACGCAAGCTCGAGCACGTCGAGCCCGAATCCGTGCCCGACGCCAAGTGGGTGCACGCCGACGCGTGCGAGCTGAGCCTGCTCGAGGCCGCACAGCTCGAGCAGTACGACGTGGTGATCGCCGCCACCGGCGACGACAAGGCCAACCTGGTGCTGAGCCTGCTCGCCACCACCGAGTTCGGCGTCGCCCGCGTCGTCGCCCGTGTCAACGATCCGCGCAACGAGTGGCTGTTCGACGAGTCCTGGGGCGTCGACGTCGCCGTGTCCACGCCGCGCATGCTGGCGTCGCTGGTCGAGGAGGCCGTCTCGGTCGGCGACCTGGTGCGGCTGATGACGCTGCGCAAGGGCGCGAACCTGGTCGAGATCACGCTGCCGGACACCACCGTGCTGGCCGGCAAGCCGGTGCGCAAGCTGCAACTGCCCCGGGACGCGGCCCTGGTGACGATCCTGCGCGGCGGCCGGGTTATCGTCCCGCAGCCCGACGATCCGCTCGAAGGCGGCGACGAGCTGCTGTTCGTCGCCGCGGCCGAGGTGGAGCAGGAACTGCGGGCGGCCATCGGCCTCTAGCAGGTCAGCGCGCGTCCTGGTCGGGGCCGGCTTCGGCGGCCCGGCCCGGGCCGGTCTCGACGGGCTCGTCGACAGCCTCGGGCGCCGGCTCGACCAGCCGATCGGCGCGGCGGACCGCCCACAAGGTCACGAGCAACGCCACCGCGGTCAGCGGCCATCCCATACCGATCCGGGCCACGGCGAGCCAGCCGGTCCGGTCGGCGTCGTACAGCTCGTGTTGCACGAAGTAGCGGGCCGCGAACACCAGCGCCCACGCCGCGGTCGCGATGTCGTAGGCGCGCACGGCGACGCGATGCCGCCGCCAGGACGATCCCTGCCCGTTGAGCATGCCCCAGATGACGCCGACCAGGGGCCGCCGCACCAGAATGGACAGGACGAAACCGGCGGCATAGAGCAGGCTGGTGTAGATGCCGAAGAGGAAGTAGCCCTTGGCGTCGCCGGTGCGGTAGGCGATGAACGCACACACGCCCACACCGAGGAGCCCCGAGACCGCCGGCTGGACGGGGGTGCGCTGGACGAGCCGCCACACGAGGATGACGGTGGCCACGGCGAGGGCCGCCCAGATCGCGGCGGTCAGGCCCCAGATGCTGTTGACCGGAACGAACACCAGCACGGGCACGGTCGAGTAGACCAACCCGCTGAGTCCACCGAGTTGTTCCAGGACCGTCTGCTGCTTGTCGCTCACTCCTACGAGGGTGCCACAGCCCCACGCGGGCGCGGGGCGGCGCCGGGCGCTGGGGCACCGGCGCTCGGGTCAGGCCCGCTCGCGCAGTTCGTAATACGGGTTGTAGATGACCTTCGAGCCGTCACGCTCGCCGACGCGCCCGCGCACCAGCAGGGTCTTGCCCGGCTCGATGCCCGGAATGCGGCGACGTCCGATCCATACGAGCTTGACGGCCTCGGTGCCGTCGAACAGTTCCGCCTCGACGGCGGCGCTGGCGGCCTTCGGGCACGCCTCGACACTGCGGAGACGACCGAACATGGTCACCTCTTCGCCGCGCGCACAGTCGCAGGCGCGGCGGGCACCCGTCGCCTGGGCGGTTTCGGCGATCTCCTCGGCGTCGAGTTGCTCGAGATCTTCCGTGAGCCGACGGGTGAGTCGGCGGAAGTAACCGGCTGCGGCGGGTGCCATAGCGTGCTCCTGAGAAGGGCGCGGCACGGATCGCGGGCCGCGCATGGGGCTTTCCTGAGGGCCACTGTAGACCTATCCGCACAGGGCAACCACTCGGGTTCCCACCTGCTCGGACGGGTCCGGCAGGATCGGACCATGCGCTCCGCGAACACGTCCCCCGAACACGCCGGGGCCAGCACTTTCGTCGCCGTCGTCCTGCCCGGGACGGGCTCCGACGCCCGCTTCGTGGAGCGGGCGTTCGGCGGTCCGCTCGCCGCTGCCGGAATACGCACCGTCGCGGTCGACCCGGACCCGGCCCGCGTGGTCGGCAGCTACGTCGATGCACTCGAGCGCGCCGCCGCCGACGGTCCCGTGCTGGTGGGCGGGGTGTCGCTCGGGGCGGCCGTCGCGCTGCGGTGGGCGGCCGAGCACCCGGGGCGCACCGTCGGCGTGCTCGCAGCCCTGCCGGCGTGGACGGGCTCGCCGGAGGCCGCGCCGGCGGCGGCGAGCGCCCGTTGGACGGCCGGCGAGCTGCGCGCCCACGGACTTGCTGCGGTCACCGCGGCGATGGTGGCGTCCAGCCCCGCCTGGCTCGGGGTCGAACTGGCCCGCTCCTGGCGGTCGCAGTGGCCGGGCCTGCCGGCGGCGCTCGACGAGGCGTCCCGCTACCGGGCGCCGGACCGGGACGAGCTGCGGACCGTCGAGGTGCCGGTCGGCATCGCCGCCGCCGTGGACGACCCGGTCCATCCCCTCGCGGTCGCGCAGGAATGGTGTGCGCACCTGAGGCGGGCCGCGCTGGGCACCGTCACCCTCGCCGGGATCGGCGCCGATCCCGCCGTGCTCGGAGCCACCTGTCTGGAGGCACTGCGCCGCGTCGGGGACTGACCCCGGGGGACCGGACCGTCAGAAGCCGAGCTGCTGCATCGCCGAACCCGACTCGCCGTGCCGCGGCCGGGGCGGCGCGGGCTGCTGGGGCGGCGCGGGCTGCTGCTGTTGCGCGGACTGCTGCGGCGGCAGGGGCTGCTGGGCCGCCGCCTGCTGGGCCGCCTGCTGGGCTGCCGCCTGCTGTTGCGCGGCGGCCAGCTGCTCCGCGAGGGCCTTCGGGAGCACCACCGGCAGCGGCGTCCGCACCGGATGCGGATCCTGGCCGCGCCGCACGACGGTCTCGGCGACGATGGCACGGGCCGTCTCCACCAGCGGCGAGTCGGCCGTCACCGAACCTGCCGGTCCGGCGACGACGCAGCGGATCATCCATCGGTAGCCGTCGACACCGAGGAAGCGCAGGTCCGCGTTCGGGGTGCTGCCCTGCAGCTCCCGGCCCCACGGTCCGCTTTCGATGCTCACCGTCGCGTTGTCGCGGCGCAGCGACTCGGCCAGCTCGGCGGCCACCTCCCGCCACTGCCCCGGGGACTTCGGTGCCGCGTACGCGGAGACCGTGATCCGGCCGTGCTGGGTCACCAGATGCACGGCCTGCGGTTGGCCGTTCGGTGCCATCTCCACCTGGATCTGCCCGCCCGGTGGCAGCGGGACGAGCACCGACCCGAGGTCGAGCCGGCTACCGACCGCGTCCTCGCCGATGTCGTCGATGTCGTAGGGACCGCCCTCGGGCGCCTGCACCTCGTCGTCCACGGGCGCGGAGTCGAAGTTGCCCTCGTCCGCGAGGCCCGGAGCCTCGGCGTCCCGGTTCTTCCGGCGTCGTCCGAACATGTCAGGAACCTTCCTTCACCAGACCGGCGTGCCCACCGCTCGACCCGTATCCTCCGGCGCCGCGGCTGGTGTCGTCGAGGGAACCGACCTCGACGAAGTCGACGAGCTCGACCCTCTGCACGAGCAGTTGCGCGATGCGGTCACCACGACGCAGTTCGACCGCGCGGTCGGGGTCGTGGTTGATCAGGCACACCTTGATCTCCCCGCGGTAGCCCGCATCCACCGTCCCGGGAGTGTTGACCACGGAGAGCCCGTACTTCGCGGCCAGACCGGAGCGCGGATGGATCAGACCCACCGTGCCGACGGGCAGGGCCACCGCGATGCCGGTCCCCACCAGCGCTCGCCGCCCGGGCTCGATGGTCACGTCCACCGTGGTGCACAGGTCCACACCGGCGTCGCCGGCGTGTGCCCGCGCGGGCAAGGGAATCCCCGGGTCCAGGCGGAGCAGGGGGACGGCTGGAAGATCGGTCACGTGCACCGAGACTACTCTGATGGACGTGTCTCGAACCTCTCGACCCGATGCGGATGCGCAGCAGACGACCGGCGCACCGGTCTATTCCGAACGGATGTGGGTGCCGCTGTGGTGGTGGCCCCTAGGCCTGGGCGTCGCGGCGCTGCTGGCCGCGGAACTGCACATGGGGGCGCCCGGCCTGTACGCCTGGCTGCCGTACGTGCTGCTGTTGCCGTTCCCTGTCTGGGCGCTCGTGTGGCTGTCCCGGCTGCGGCTGGAGGTGACGGGCGGGGAGTTGATCGTCGGCCGGGCGCACCTGCCGCTCGAGGTGATCTCCCGCGGTGTCGTGGTGCCGGCGTCGGCGAAGAGCGCCGCCCTGGGGCGCCAGCTCGACCCGGCGGCGTACGTCCAGCACCGCCCGTGGATCGGGACGATGGTGCTCGTCGTGCTGGACGACCCGGACGACCCCACCCCCTACTGGCTGATCAGCACAAGGCGGCCGGCAGAGCTGCTGGCCGCCTTGGGGTGTGCCGACAAGACCGAACGCTGAACCGGGGGCGGCCGGTCAGCGCCGTCCCTCCGGGACTCAGGCCGCGCCGTCCCTCCGGGACTCAGGCCGCGCAGTCCCGGCAGATCATCACTCCGTTCTCGTCGCTCGCGAGCCGGCTGCGGTGGTGCACCAGGAAGCAGCTCGAGCAGGTGAACTCGTCGGCCTGCTTCGGCACCACCCGCACCGACAGCTCCTCGCCGGACAGATCCGCCCCGGGCAGCTCGAAGGACTCCGCGGTGTCCGACTCGTCGACGTCCACGACGGCGGACTGCGCCTCGTTGCGTCGCGCCTTCAGTTCTTCGAGTGAATCCTCCGACACATCATCGGTTTCGGTTCGCCTCGGTGCGTCGTAGTCAGTCGCCATTTCCTCTACCTCTAGTCCTCGTGCAGGTGCCCTGCCGAAGGACACTGTTCATGTCCTTCGGCCCGGGCAACGCCCGACCGTCTCCGGAAGTTCCCACCGGCCGTATCCGGGTCCCGGACACGACCCGGGCCTTCCGCTGTCGAAAGCCTCGCCGTCGCCTCTTTCGACGACCTGGGCCGCCGAACAATAGCGGAAGTACCCACGGAAGCCGTAACCGATACACCCGGTCCGGGGAATTGTCGGTCAATTGTCACCAACACCACAGCAACTCGAGACATTCCACCGGTCGCCCACCTTCGCGGACCCCACCGGGAGGCCCTCTACAGTGGTCGCACACAACCCTTGGAGATGCGAGAGGCAGGGCGCCGTGGTTTCCCTGATCACCGAAGGCCGCGCGCGGGACGAACGCGGCCGGCCGTTCCCACGGCGCCGCGTCGTACCCGCCGCGGCCCTGTTCGCGGTCCTGGCGACGATCGGGATCGTGGTGTGGACATCGGTGTTCGCCGGCTCGGACCCGGTGTCCAGGACCGTGGCGTGCAACGCCCCGCCGACCGTCCCGTCGGAGCCCGGCGGACCCCAGCCGGCCCCCCTCGGCGAGGTGGTCGACCGTTCCGTCCTGCTCGACGTGGAGCCCGCTCCCCTGGCGGCGACGCGGGTGCGGGTGTTCAACGCCAACGGCGAACGTGGCCAGGCCACCCACGTGGCAACCCAGCTGGCCGAATACGGATTCGCGAGCGCACCGGATGTGCAGGCCGGCAACGACCCGGTCTACATCGACCAGAACATGCAGTGTCACGGCCAGATCAGGTTCGGGGCGGCCGGGACCGCGGCGGCGAGCACGGTGTGGCTGGTCGCGCCGTGCGCCGAACTCGTCCGCGACGACCGCGCCGACGACACCGTCGACCTGGCCCTGGGCACCTACTCCAAGGAGATCGCGCCCAACGCCGACGCCGAGGAGGTGCTGCAGTCGCTGCGGGAGGCGCCGGTGGGCGCGGCCGCCGCGCCGCTCGACATCGACCTGCTGGCCGCGGCCCGCGACGCCCGCTGCTGAGCGCGCCGCGGACCGTCAGGCCGGGATCGGCGCGTCGGCGCCGAGCGCGGCGAGCAGGTCCGCGAGCTGTGTCGCGATGCCGGGCGCGGCGGCGACGGTGATCTCGCCGGCGTCGCCGGCTCCGGCCGGGAGTTGCACCCACGCGCCCGCCTCCGCGGCGATCAGCGCACCGGCCGCCCAGTCCCACGGTTGCAGGCCGTGTTCGTAGTGGGCGTCGACGCGCCCCGACGCCACCATGCACAGATCCAGGGCGGCCGCACCGATGCGGCGGATGTCCCGCACCCTCGGTAACAGCTCGGCCACCAGCGCGCCCTGCCGTTCGCGACGGTGCGGCGCGTAGGAGAAGCCCGTCGCGACGAGGGCGCGGGCGACGTCGTCGACCGGGTTGCAGCGCAGGCGCGTCACCGCTCCGCCGACGTCGGTGCGGGTGGCTCCGCGCCCGCGCGCGGCCGAGTACACGTCCCCGGCGGCGACGTCGACCACCGCTCCCGCCACGGACCGCCCCCCGACCTGGGCTGCCACCGACACCGCGTAGGCCGGGATGCCGTAGACGAAGTTCACCGTGCCGTCGATGGGGTCGACGACCCAGCGGACGCCGCTCGACCCGGTGTGGGCGCCGCCCTCCTCTCCGAGGATCGCGTCGCCCGGCCGCAACCGGGTCAGCAGCCGCCGGATCAGGTCCTCGGTCTCGGTGTCCGCCACCGTCACGGGGTCGGTGTCGGTGCTCTTCGTCCGCACCGCGCCGACGCGGTCGGTACCCGTGTCGGCGGGTGGGAACAGGTCGGGCCGCCGGGCGCGCACGTGACCGGCGGCCTCGGCCGCGACGGACACGGCGATCTCGCGCAGCAGGGCCGGGTCCGTGGTGACGTCGGGGGACAGCGTAGAGGGGCGGGAGTCCGGGGTGTCGGGCACCCGAGTATCCGAACACACTGTGCGGCACGGCACCACCCGCGCGGCGGCCACGTTCGGATTAGGGTGACGTCACGACAGCGGTCGCCCGCGGTGACTGTTCCGGTGACGAGAGGGAGCGCGAGATGACGCAGACGATGCACCCGGCCACGCCGGACCCGGACCTTCTCGGATTCGGTGTCGACGTCGGCGGCAGCGGCATCAAGGGCGGCGTCGTCGATCTGTCCACAGGCCGGTTGGTGGGCGAGCGCATCAAGATCCTGACCCCGCAGCCGTCCACCCCGCAGGCCGTCGCCGACACGGTCGCCCGGATCGTGGACGAGGCGCAGTGGACGGGACCGGTGGGGGTCACCCTGCCGAGCGTGGTGACGGGCGGCGTGGCGCGCACGGCCGCGAACATCGATCCGGCGTGGATCGGCACCGACGCCCGGACGTTGTTCTCGTCGGTTCTGGGCGACCGCCCGGTGAGTGTCCTGAACGACGCGGACGCCGCCGGCCTCGCCGAGGACCGCTTCGGCGCGGCCAAGGACGCGTCCGGGGTGGTCATCCTGCTCACGTTCGGGACCGGGATCGGCTCGGCGGTTTTGCACAACGGCGATCTGCTGCCGAACACCGAGTTCGGGCACATGGAGATCGACGGGATGGAGGCCGAGCACCGCGCGGCGTCGTCGGTCAAGGAGAACAACGAGTGGACGTACAAGCGGTGGGCGAAGGAGGTCTCGCTGGTGCTGTCGCGGTTCGAGGCCCTGTTGTGGCCCGACCTGTTCATCGCCGGTGGCGGGATCAGCCGCAAGCACGAGAAGTGGATCCCGTTGCTGACCAACCGCACACCCGTCGTTCCGGCCGCATTGCGCAACGCGGCCGGCATCATCGGGGCCGCCTACGCTGCGAAAACAGGTGTACTCCCCTGAGTCCTGCACATCGCGCGTGGCGGCGATCGTTACAATGGTGCACAGCCGGCTGCGAACCGGCCTGATCCCGACAGACCTCTCCGCCGGAACCACTCTGGCGCGACGCCGCACTACCTCGTCACGAAAGGGCGTACGTGGCAGCCACCGAAATCCACACGGCTGATTCCCCGAACGAATCGGCAGCCTCCGCGGACGCCGCGGATACCACGACCGGTACCGCACCCGCCACGAAGCGGCCGGCGAAGAAGGCCGCGGCCAAGAAGGCCCCGGCGAAGAAGGCGGCCGCCAAGAAGGCCCCGGCCAAGAAGGCCGCCGCCAAGAAGACCACGGCGAAGAAGGCCGCCGCCAAGAAGGCGGGCAAGCCTGCCGGCGACGAGTTCGAGGGCGAGGAAGCCGAGCTCGAGGATCTCGACGTCGCCGAGGCCGACCTCGAAGGTGCCGAGGACGTGGTCGTGGAGGTGACGGAAGCCGACGACGAGCCCAGCGACAAGGACAAGGCGTCGGGCGACTTCGTCTGGGACGAGGAGGAGTCGGAGGCGCTGCGGCAGGCCCGCAAGGACGCCGAGCTGACCGCCTCCGCCGACTCGGTGCGCGCCTACCTCAAGCAGATCGGCAAGGTCGCGCTGCTCAACGCCGAGGAGGAGGTCGAGCTCGCCAAGCGCATCGAAGCCGGCCTCTACGCCACCTACCGGCTGCAGGAGTACGCCGACAAGGGCGAGAAGCTGCCGGTCGCGCAGCGCCGCGACCTGAACTGGATCTGCCGGGACGGCAACCGCGCCAAGAACCACCTGCTCGAGGCCAACCTGCGTCTCGTCGTCTCGCTCGCCAAGCGCTACACCGGCCGTGGCATGGCATTCCTGGATCTGATCCAGGAGGGCAACCTCGGTCTGATCCGTGCGGTGGAGAAGTTCGACTACACGAAGGGTTACAAGTTCTCCACGTATGCCACGTGGTGGATCCGCCAGGCGATCACCCGCGCGATGGCCGATCAGGCCCGCACCATCCGCATCCCGGTGCACATGGTCGAGGTGATCAACAAGCTCGGCCGCATCCAGCGCGAGCTGCTCCAGGACCTCGGGCGCGAGCCCACCCCGGAGGAACTGGCCAAGGAGATGGACATCACGCCGGAGAAGGTGCTGGAGATCCAGCAGTACGCGCGTGAGCCGATCTCCCTCGACCAGACCATCGGCGACGAGGGCGACAGCCAGCTCGGCGACTTCATCGAGGACAGCGAGGCCGTGGTCGCCGTCGACGCGGTGTCGTTCACGCTGCTGCAGGACCAGCTGCAGTCGGTGCTCGAGACCCTGTCCGAGCGCGAGGCCGGCGTCGTCCGGCTGCGGTTCGGCCTGACCGACGGTCAGCCCCGGACCCTCGACGAGATCGGGCAGGTCTACGGGGTCACCCGCGAACGGATCCGGCAGATCGAGTCGAAGACCATGTCGAAGCTGCGGCACCCGTCGCGGTCGCAGGTGCTGCGCGACTACCTCGACTGAGGATCGACGTCTAGAACTCTTCCGCTTCACGGCGATCGGCCGTCGGCTCCGCAGCCGACGGCCGTTCGCGTAGCCGGGGCACCACGGTGCGGGTGACGGGCTCGACGATCCGTGCCGCGACGGGTCCGAGCACCGCCGTGATCAGCACGTACGCCGAGGCGAGGGCGGCGAGCTCGGCGTCCACCTGGCCGGAGGTGACGGCCAGTCCGGCGATGACGATGGAGAACTCGCCGCGGGCGATGAGTGCGGCGCCCGCGCGGGCCCGGCCCATGGTGCCGATGCCGTGCCGGTGGGCCGCCCACCAGCCGGTGGCGATCTTCGTCAGCGCGGTGACGACGGCGAGCAGCACCGCCCACCCCAGCACCGGGGGGATCGCGGTCGGATCGGTGTTGAGGCCGAAGAACACGAAGAAGATCGCCGCGAACAGGTCCCGCAGGGGCTCGAGGACGCGAGCCGCATTGTGGGCGGTCGACCCCGAGATCGCGATGCCGAGCAGGAACGCACCGACCGCCGCCGACACCTGCATCGCCGAGCTGACGCCCGCGACGAGGAGCGCGGCCCCGAGCAGCTTGAGCAGCAGCGTCTCGCTGTCCGGGCTGTCGAGCACCGCGGAGACGTAACGCCCGTACCGCAGCACCAGCACGAGCACGATCGTGACCAGGCCCAGGGCGATCGCGACGGCCTCGAGTCCACCGATCAGGCTGACCCCGGCGAGCACCGCGGTCAGGATCGGCAGGTATACCGCCATCGCGAGGTCCTCGAAGACGAGGATCGACAGCACTACGGGAGTCTCCCGGTTACCCAGACGGCCGAGGTCGGTCAGCGTCTTGGCGATGATGCCCGAGGACGAGATGTAGGTGATGCCCCCGAGGACGAACGCCCCCGTCGCACCCCAACCGAGCAGCAGCGCGATCGCCGCCCCCGGCGCGGCGTTGAGCACGAGATCGAGCAGACCCGCCGCGCGGGAACGTTTGAGCCCGGTCATGAGCTCGGAGGCCGTGTACTCCAGCCCGAGAAGCAGCAGGAGCAGGACCACGCCGATCTCACTGGCGACGTGACTGAATTCGCTGATGTCGCCGAGCTGGACGAAGCCGCCGGTGCCGAACGCCAGACCGCCGAGGAGGTAGAACGGGATCGGCGACATGGCGAATCGCGCGGCGACCCGTCCGAGCACCCCCAGGGCGAAGAACACCGCCCCCAGTTCGATCAGGGCGAGCGTGGTCGAGTTCATCCGTCAGCCGTTGCGCAGGATCCTGGCCGCGGCGTCCAGCCCGTCGGCGGTGCCGACGGCGACGAGGATGTCTCCCCCGGTGAGCACGAAGTCCGGTCCCGGTGACGGCGTCACCTGCCCCGCGCGCATCACCGCGACGACGGACACGCCCGTGCGGGTCCGCATCGCCGTGTCCCCGAGCACCGCCCCGTCGAAGCGGGAGCCGTCGTGGATGTGCAGCTGCCGGGTGATGATCCCGGGCAGCTCCCGGTGGTCCTCCTGGAGCTGGGCGACGAGCTGGGGCGCGCCGAGCAGGTTGCTCAGTGTGGCCGCCTCCTCGACGGTCAGCGGTAGCGAGGCGGCGCAGGCGTCGGGATCGTCCGCCTTCGAGATGATCAGGTCCGAATGGCCGTCCCGATGCGTGATGACCCCGATCCGACGACCCGACGCCAGCTCGAAGTCCTTGCGCACACCGATCCCGGGAAGCGGCGTCACTTCGACGTTCATGCCGCCAGAGTAGGGCTCACGGCGGACACGGGTGACGGCGCACCGTCAGAGATGTCCGAACCGTCCGTTTTCGTCGGGGAGGTAGTCGACGGCTGCGGTGACCGCGGCGACGGGGAGGGGGCCGTAGAGGTGCGGGAACGCCATCCCCGCCGGATCGCCCGGCACGCCCGGCTCGAACCGCACCTCGTCCGCGAGCCGGGCCGGGTCGATGTGCAACAGCACCAGGTCCGTGCGGCCGGCGAACAACCGGTTCGCCGGCAGGTGCACCTGTTCCGGGGCCGACAGGTGTACGAACCCCTGCGCGGCGAGCGACTCGGGGGTCAACGCCCCGCTGCGCTGCGCCCGCTCCCAGTCGGCCCGCGCGCAGATGTGTACCAGCCGATCCGTCACCGCGACCCCTCTCGACGACCGTTCCGGGCCCGCGACGGCGCCGAGGGCTCTGCGCTGTGAGCGAACACCCGCAGCCGCGAAACCGCACGTCGTCGGCATTCGGCCGGTTCCGGGGTGAAACGCGACACGATTTCCGGAGGATTGGAACAACGCATGAACGGGAATCGTCTGACACAGTAGATCCACCGCGCCGGCCCGGTGCGGCGGACCAGACCCCAGGCAACCGACGACAGTGGTGGCCAGTTTGGAGGAGTCATGCCCGGAACGTTGACCAGCCCGAAGTTGACCGCCGCAGACCGCTGCGATCGGTGCAGTGCAGCCGCTCGCGTCCGTGCCGTCCTTGCCACCGGTGGCGAGCTGCTCTTCTGCGGCCACCACGCCAAGGAGCACACCGACCGGCTGCGTGAACTCGGCGCCACGATCGTGACCGAGTCCGACGCCGAAGCCGCCGTCTGATCCACCGTTCCGGAGCCGACCGACTCCGAGACCCGACCCGAAACGGGCGACCACCGCGAGTGGTCGCCCGTTTCGCCGTTCGGGGAGTGTGCCGTCGGCCGGTTCACCGTCGGCCGGTTCACCGTCGGCCGGCTCACCACTGACGCAGCAGGGCGATGCGGTCGCCCAGCTGTTCGGCCGTGGCGATCGCGGTCGGCGGGCCGCCGCACTGCCGCCGCAGCTCCCCGTGGATGACCCCGTGCGGCTTGCCGGTGCGGTGGTGGTGCATGGCGACGAGCGAGTTCAGTTCCTTGCGCAGCCGGGCCAGCGAGTCGGCGGTCGCCACCCGCTCGGCCACCTGCGGCGGCGGGACGGGGGTGGGCGGGGAGGCCGGCTTGTCCAGCTGCTCCTGCTGGCGGCGGCGCAGCAGCGCCCGCATCTGTTCGGCGTCGAGCAGCCCGGGAAGCCCCAGGTAGTCGGCTTCCTCCTCGCTGCCGGCGAACGTCGCCGTGCCGAACGAGGAGCCGTCGTAGATCACCTGGTCGAGCTCGGCGTCGGCGCCGAGCGCGGTGAACGCCTTCTCCTCCTCGCCGGGTTCGTCCTTGCGCCGGTTGGCGTCGGCGAGCAGGTCGTCGTCGAAGCCCTCCTTCTCGCGGTGGGGCTTGCCGAGCACGTGGTCCCGTTGGGCCTCGAGCTGGCTGGCGAGATCGAGCAGCACCGGCACGGACGGCAGGAACACGCTCGCGGTCTCGCCCTTGCGGCGCGATCGCACGAACCGGCCGATGGCCTGGGCGAAGAACAGCGGCGTCGACGCGCTGGTGGCGTACACGCCCACCGCGAGCCGCGGCACGTCGACGCCTTCGGACACCATTCGCACCGCCACCATCCAGCGCTGGGTGCTCGCATCGAACTCCGAGATGCGCCCGGAGGCCGTCGGGTCGTCGGACAGGACGAGTGCGGGCGCCTCGCCGGTGAGCTGCTCGAGGATCCTGGCATACGCGCGGGCCACCGTCTGGTCGCTGGCGATGACCAATCCGCCCGCGTCGGGCATCCCGCCCTGGCGCAGCTGCTCGAGCCGCGTGTTGGCGGCGGTGAGGACGGCCGGGATCCAGTCGCCGGCGGGATCGAGCGCGGTCCGCCACGCCCGGGCGGTCTGCTCGGCGCTGAGCGGCTCGCCGAGCCGCGCCGAGTACTCCTCCCCCGCGCTGTTGCGCCACCGGGCTTCACCGGAGTAGGCGAGGAACACCACCGGGCGCACGACGCCGTCGGCGAGCGCGTCGGCGTAGCCGTACGCGTGGTCGGCCCTGGACTGCATGAGACCGTCGGCGTTCGGTTCGTACACCACGAACGGAATGGCGCTGTCGTCGCTGCGGAACGGCGTTCCGGTCAGGGCGAGGCGGCGGGTGGCGTCGCCGAACGCCTCCCGGATGCCCTCGCCCCAGCTCTTGGCGTCGCCGCCGTGGTGGATCTCGTCGAGGATCACCAGGGTGCGGCGCGCCTCGGTGCGGACCCGATGCTTGAACGGATGCGAGGCGACCTGCGCATAGGTCACCACGACGCCGTGGAAGTCGCTCGACGTCTGGCCCGTGGAGTTGGTGAAGTTCGAGTCCAGCGCGATGCCGGAGCGGGCGGCCGAGGCGGCCCACTGGTGCTTGAGGTGCTCGGTCGGGGCGACGACCGTCACCTGGTCGACGGTGCGGTCACGCAGCAGCTCGCTCGCGACGCGCAGCGCGAACGTGGTCTTACCGGCGCCCGGGGTCGCGACGGCGAGGAAATCCCGCGGACCCGTCGCGAGGTACTTCGTGAGGGCCCGGCGCTGCCAGGCGCGCAGCTGTCCGGCGGGGGCGGAGGACGCTGTTCCGAGGGTCTCGGTGCTCACCGGCTACTCGTGCTCCTTCTCCGGTCGTGCAGGTGGTTTCGCTCTGCGGCAACGTCGCCGGGCGGCGAACGGGCACCGCCGTGCGGTCGCCGGGCGGGCGACAGCCGTCGAGCAGCCTATCCCGGCCCGCGAGCCCGGCCCGCATCCGAACCGCCGTCCGTGACGCGGGCGACAGGAGACGATCATGACAGAATTCGCGGTCCCGTCGGCCCGCCGCCGCGCACCGCGGCGTGTCGTCAGGAATGCTGGAAGTACCCATGAGCGAGATATCCCCACCGGCCGGATCCACCGCCGCATCGAGCCCGCGACGGCGGCCGGTGCATCGGGGCCTACAGGTGATCGCCCGCACGGCGACCAAGGCGTGGGACGACTCCATCTTCAGCAAGGCCGCAGCCGCCGCCTTCTGGCAGACGCTGTCGCTGCCCCCGCTGCTGCTGGGCCTGCTGGGCAGTCTCGGGTACGTGGCCGGGTGGTTCGGGCCGGACACGGTGGAGATCATCCAGTCCAAGATCGTCACGTTCAGCCGCACGATGTTCAGCGAGAGCGTCGTCGACGACATCATCGGGCCCACGGTGCAGGACGTGCTGCTGCGGGGACGCGCCGACGTGATGTCCCTCGGGTTCCTGCTGTCGCTCTGGGCGGGTTCGTCGGCGATCTCGACGTTCGTGGACTCGATCGACGAGGCACACGACCAGCACGATCACCGGCATCCCGTCTGGCAGCGGTTCTTCGCGCTGCTGCTGTACGTGGTGTTCCTCGTGCTGGCGGTGTTCACGCTGCCACTCGTCGCGCTCGGGCCGACCATGATCGGACGCGCGCTGCCGGCGGCGTGGTACGACCTCGGCACCCGGCTGCTGGACACGTTCTACTACCCCGGCGTGGGACTGCTGCTGCTCGTGGGCCTGACGACGCTGTACAAGGTGGCGCTGCCGAGATCGCTGCCGTGGCATCGGCTGCTGGGCGGCGCGATCCTCGCGGGCACGTTCTTCATGGCGTCGAGCGCGGGACTGCGCTGGTATCTGCGGTGGGTCTCCGGGACCGGCTACACCTACGGCGCGCTCGCCACCCCGATCGCGTTCCTGCTGTTCACCTTCTTCCTCGGCTTCGCCGTCGTGCTGGGTGCCGAGTTCAACGCGACCGTGCAGGAGTTCTGGCCCGCCCGCGAGACCCGCATCGAGCAGATGCGCCGGTGGCTGGCCGAACGGGCCGCCGCGGCGCCCTCGCCGGCGGCGGCCGCGGTGACCGGCCTGACCCGGCGGCTCGGGACGGCGCCGATCCCGATCCGGCTACCGGACATCATGCGGCCGGACCAGCGGGAACCGGAGTCGTGCCCCGTGGACGCTCCGCACCCGCGCGCAGCGGAGAAGGCCGCCGGCGAACACGCCCCGGCGGCTCCGGACGAGACCGTCGATCAGTCGCCCTTGCGCAGGCCCTCGTAGACCTTCTTGCACTCCGGGCACACCGGTGACCCCGGTTTCGGGGAGCGCGTCACCGGGAAGACCTCGCCGCACAGCGCGACGACGTGGGTGCCCATGACCGCGCTCTCGGCGATCTTGTCCTTCTTGACGTAGTGGAAGAACTTGGGAGTGTCGTCGTCGGTGGTTTCGTCGGTGGTGGTATCCGGCCGTTCCTTGATGTCGGTGCTCACCGTTACATGATGCCGCACCCCCGGTGCAGATGCGCATGTGCATTCCGCGCGCGCGAGTGGGACAGTAGAGGGATGTCGAGAACTCCGGGTTTCAATGGGGACTACGACGACGGGTCACCCGAGAAACCGGTTCTGATCACCGAGGCGGCGTTGTCGCTGGAGGACCAGCACCGTGCGCGGGTCCGCAAGTACCTCACGCTCATGTCCTTCCGCATCCCCGCCATGATCCTCGCCGCCCTCGCGTACGCGGCGTTCGCCAATCCCTGGCTCTCGGTGGGCATCCTCGCCCTGTCCGTCCCGTTGCCGTGGGTGGCGGTGCTCATCGCCAACGATCGGCCACCGCGGTCGAAGGACGAGCCCAGCCGCTGGGACGGCCGCGGGGACGGGACCACCGCCCTGGAGGGCCCGCAGCCCCGCATCATCGAGGGCTGACCCGGCTCCCCGGTCCCCGGCGACGCGGCCTCGGGGTGCTGCCAGAATGCGGGGGTGGACCGCGACCTGCTGCTTTCGATCTGCCCCCGTTGCGCACGGCGCTGACGCGCGCCCGGTTCGACACCGACACGCTGCTCGAGCTGCTCGGCCCCGACGCGCACGCCGCGCTCGGCCGGGGCGAGCCCGTGCCGGTGCGGCGGGCCGCGACGGGCGGTGGTGATCTCGGCACCCTCGTGCGCCTGTTCCTGGTGTGCGACACGCTGCCTGCTGCGGAGGTGGCCGCGGCGCTCGCCCCGGTCGACGTGGCGACGGCGATCGCGGCCGGGCTGCTCGAACGCGACGGCGACGGCGTGCGCGCGGCGCTGGATCTGCGTCCGCTCGACGCCGGCACCGGCACCCGCTGGATGCTGTCGGACCTCGACGGGGCGATGCGCCCCCGGCCCACCCGCGAGGACCACGTGCTCGGGGTCGGGCACGCCTCGCTGTCGCTGCTGCAGGCCATGCCCACCGACCCGGTCGGCTCGGTGCTGGACCTGGGCACCGGCTGCGGCGTACAGGCCGTGCGCGCCACCGACTTCGCCGGCACCGTCACCGCCACCGACGTCAACCCGCGGGCACTGGATCTGGCCGCCGCCACGGCCGCGCTCAACGAGGTCGAGGTCGAACTGCTCGAGGGATCGTGGTTCGAGCCGGTGGCCGGCCGCCGCTTCGACCGGATCATCGCGAACCCGCCGTTCGTGGTGAGCACCGGACGGGTCGAGCACACCTACCGGGACTCGGGCCTGGACCTCGACGGCGCGAGCGAGCTGATGGTCTCCCGCGCCGCCGAGCACCTGAACCCGGGTGGGACCGCGGCGATGCTGGCCTCGTGGGTGCACGTCGAGGACGAGGACTGGCGACGCCGGATCGCCTCCTGGCTGCCCGCCCACGGGGTCGATGCGTGGATCGTGCAGCGCGACGTCGCCGACCCGGCCCTCTACGTGGGGACGTGGCTGCGTGACGGCGACGCCGACCCGCGGGATCCGGCGGTGTCGGCGCGCGCCGAGGCCTGGCTGGACCACTTCGAGCGGCACCGGGTCGAGGGCATCGGCTTCGGGTTCGTCTACCTGCGGCGCACCGACGCGCCCAGCGACGTGCTCGCCGAGGACCTGCGGCACGGATTCACCGACCCGCTCGGGGCGGAGGCCGTCGGCTACTTCGAGCGGCTGGCGTGGTTGCGCGACCACGATGTCCTCGAGGCGCGGTTCGTCGTCCGGCCCGACACCGCCCTGGAGCGCGTGTACCTGCCGGGTGCGGACGGCTGGCGGCAGGTGGTGACGCGCGTGCACCGCGGCGGCGGCCCGAACTGGCAGCACGAGGTGGACGATCCCGCAGCGGCCCTGCTGGCGGGGATGCGGGCCGACGGCCTGCCGCTGTCGGAGCTGGTGGCGCTGCTCGCCGCCGCGCACGACGAGGACGAGCAGGCGCTGGCCGGGCAGGCGGTCCCCCTGGTGCAGGCGCTCGTCCGGCACGGACTCGTCGAACCCGTCCGGTAAGGCGGCCCGGCGGGCCGGAAAGTTACCCGCCGGTTCCCCCGGTGGTGTGTTCTCAGCAACTTCTCAGGACCTGTTCGCCATATACGCAGGTCAGGGCGGTTCCCACGGAGGAACCCCGGGAACTTTCCCAGGGGTCCTGCGCGTTGAACGCATCGAGACACCACCGATGAGGAGGCACGTCATGGCACGCCCCGATACCACCGCCCGCGTCGATTCCGACCTCGACAGCCAGAGCCCGGCCGCGGACCTGGTCCGCGTCTATCTGAACGGGATCGGCCGCACGGCCCTGCTGAGCGCTGCGGACGAGGTGGAACTGGCCAAGCGGATCGAGGCCGGCCTGTACGCCCAGCATCTGCTGGAGACCAAGAAGCGGCTCACCGCCGCGAAGAAGCGCGACCTGGCGATCGTCGTGCGTGACGGTCAGGCCGCCCGCAGTCACCTGCTCGAGGCGAATCTGCGTCTGGTCGTGTCCCTGGCCAAGCGCTACACCGGCCGCGGCATGCCCCTGCTGGACCTGATCCAGGAGGGCAACCTCGGCCTGATCCGCGCCATGGAG
Organism: Rhodococcus sp. M8; assembly: GCF_015654185.1. Classification (NCBI taxonomy): domain Bacteria; kingdom Bacillati; phylum Actinomycetota; class Actinomycetes; order Mycobacteriales; family Nocardiaceae; genus Rhodococcus; species Rhodococcus sp. M8. Next base: position 413,415 of record NZ_CP064065.1, on the reverse strand, counting down.
AAGTTCGACTACGCCAAGGGCTTCAAGTTCTCGACCTACGCCACCTGGTGGATCCGGCAGGCCATCACCCGCGGCATGGCCGACCAGAGCCGCACGATCCGGCTCCCCGTCCACCTCGTCGAGCAGGTCAACAAGCTGGCCCGGATCAAGCGGGAACTGCATCAGCAGCTCGGTCGGGAGGCGACCGACGAGGAACTGTCCGCGGAGTCCGGTATCCCGGTCGAGAAGATCGGCGACCTGCTGGACCACAGCCGCGACCCGGTGAGCCTGGACATGCCGGTCGGCAACGACGAGGAGGCCCCGCTCGGCGACTTCATCGAGGATGCCGAGGCGACGTCCGCGGAGAACGCGGTGATCGCCGGGTTGCTGCACAGCGACGTGCGCAGCGTCCTGGCCACCCTGGACGAGCGCGAGCAGCAGGTGATCCGGCTGCGCTACGGCCTCGACGACGGCCAGCCCCGCACCCTCGACCAGATCGGCAAGCTGTTCGGTCTCTCCCGTGAGCGGGTCCGCCAGATCGAGCGGGAAGTGATGGGCAAGCTCCGCGAGGGCGATCGCGCCGAACGCCTCCGCGCCTACGCCAGCTGACCGGGCAGTCGGCCGGACGATCCCCGAGAACCGGGCTGGGTTCTCGGGGATCTTCGCGTCCGCGGACCGCCGCGGCCGTCAGCGCAGCCGGCGGGGGCCGAGGTCAGCGCAGCCGGCGGGGGCCGAGGTCTAGGGGGTGCGGCTCGGGGCCGATCCGCAGGTGCGCGTCGGTGATCTCCGCGCCCGTGGGAGACGCGAGGACCGGTTCGCACGCGATCTCCCGCACCTCCGGCAGATCGTCGGCGAGAGCGGAGATGCGCTGGACCAGGTCGACGAGCGCGGCCTTGCTGACCGGCTCGGTGTTGCGGTAGCCGGACAGCAGCGGCGCCGCCTTGGGTGCGTCTATCAGCTCGACCGCCTCGTCCTCGGTGACCGGCAGGACCCGGAAAGCGCGGTCGCCGAGCAGGTCGGAGATGACCCCGGCGAGACCGAACGAGATCAGCGACCCGAACGACGGGTCGTCCTGCACCTGCACGACGCAACCGATGCCCTTGGTGGCCATCTTCTGCACGTGCAGCAACGGCTCCCCGGAGACCGCGGCAAGGTCACGGTACGCGATCCGCACCGCCTCGGGCCCGAGCAGATCCAGCCGCACCCCGCTCAGGTCCGGCCGGTGCCGCCAGTGGGCGCCGGTCGCCTTCACCGCGACGGGGAACCCGATCTCCTCCGCGGCGGCGACGGCCTCGTCGGCCGTGGTCACCGCCCGGAACTCGGCGATGTGCACGCCGTAGCACGCGAGCAGCAGCGCCGCCTCGGTGTCCGAGAGCCAGCGTCCCTCCGGCGACGTCGCCAGCCACCCTTCGACCAGGGTGCGGGCCTTGTCGGCTTCGATACCCGCCGGACGGACGACCTGGGACGCCGGACGGCTGCGCCACTTGGCGTACCGCCACGCCCGGGCCAGCGCGAGCGCCGCCCGCTCGGGCCCCGGATACGACGGCACCGAACCCCGGGTGGGGTGGCCGTCCGGTCCGCGCACGGCGAGCACGTCGGGCAGGCCCTCGGTGGCGAGGAACGTCGTCAGCACCGGCTTGTCGGTGCCGGCGACGGCGTCGCGCAGGGCCTGCGCGTACGGCTCGACCGTCACGGCGACCGGGGGCACGAACACCGCGATCACCGCGTCGACATCGGCCGCCTCGAGCGCGTGGGCGACGGCTGCCGCGAACTGTTCCGGCGAGGCCGCCGCCCCCAGATCGACGGGTTCACCGACGTGCAGGCCCTCGCTGCGGGCGGCGTCGACGGCGAGCACGCCGAGGGCCGTGGAGTTGCCCACCACCGCGACGCGGGGGCCGGCGGGCAGCGGCTGGTAGCCGAACAACAGGGCGGAGTCGAACAACTGCGCGATCGAACCCACCTGCACGACGCCGGCCTGCTCGAACAGGTCCCGCACGATGGTGTCGTCCATCTCCCCCGTGCGGGCCGCGAGGACCGGGGGCACGGCGTGGCGGCCGCTCTTGACGGCGACGATCGGCTTGCTGCGGGCCACGCGCCGCGCGATACGCGAGAACTTGCGCGGATTGCCGAAGCTCTCGAGATACAGCAGCACCACCTCGGTGGCCGGATCGGTGTCCCAGTACTGCAGCAGGTCGTTGCCCGACAGGTCGGCGCGGTTGCCGGCAGAGACGAACGAGGACAGGCCGACGCCGGTCTTGGCCGCCTCGTCGAGGATCGCGATGCCCAGCGCGCCGGACTGGCAGAAGAAGCCGACGTTGCCGGCCGCGGGCAGCACGGGCGCGAGGGTGGCGTTGAGGCGGATCTCCGGATCGTTGTTGGCGACGCCGAGCGCGTTCGGCCCGATCAGCCGCATGCCGTGCGCCCGGGCCGCGTGGGCGAGGCGGCGTTCCGCGACCCGGCCCTCCGGACCGGTCTCGCCGAAGCCGGACGACACGACGAGCAACGCCTTGACGCCCTTGGCGAGGCAGTCGTCGAGCACCGCGTCGATGGCGTCGGCCGGGACCGCCGCGATCGCGAGGTCGATGTCGTCGGGGATGTCACGGACGGTCGGATAGGCCCGCACGCCACGCACCGAGCGGTGCTCGGCGTTGACCGGATAGACCGGGCCGGTGAAGCCGCTGCGCAGCATGTTGACCAGGACCGCGTTGCCGACCTTGCGGCTGTCGGTGGACGCGCCGATGACGGCGGCACTGCCCGGGCTGAGCAGGTTGCGAACGCTGCGGGCCTCGGCGGCGCGTTCGCGGGCGTTGCGCACCGACACCAGCGCCTCGGTGGGGTCGATGGCGAACTCGAGTCGCACCACGCCGCCCTCGAAACTGCGGCTGACCTGGTAGCCGGCCTCCCGGAACACGGTCACCATGTTGCGGTTCTCGGCCAGCACCTCCGCGACGAAGGTGTGGAGGCCGTTCTCGGCGGCGGCCCCGGCGAGGTGCTCGAGCAGGATCGGACCGAGGCCGCGGCCCTGGTGCGCGTCGGCGACGGTGAATGCGACCTCGGCGGACAGGCCGTCGCCCTCGGGCAGACCCTCGTAGCGGCCGACCGCGATGATCTCCCCGCCGAGCAGGGCCACGAACGCGACCCGCCGGTGGTGGTCGACGACGGTGAAGTTGAACAGGTCCCGTTTCGACATCGTCGGGTAGGGGCCGAAGTAGCGGAGATAGCGGGTGCGCTCGGAGAGTTTGCTGTGGAAGTCCACGAGCAGGTCCGCGTCCTCGGGGACGATGGGACGCAGGTGCACGGCCTTGCCGTCGGCGGCGAGGACGTCCGCCACCCAGTGCTTGGGGTAGTTGCGGGCGACAGCGAGTGCGCGCTCGCGGGCGGCCTCCTTCTCCGCCTGTGCGCGGGCTGCGGCATCGGCCGGCCCGCGGGCTGCGGCATCGGCCGGCCCACCGGCTGCAGCATCGGCCGGCCCACCGGCTGCAGCATCGGCCGGCCCACCGGCTGCGGCATCGGCCGGCCCACCGGCTGCGGCATCGGCCGGCCCACCGGCTGCGGCATCGGCCGGCCCACCGGCTGCGGCATCGGCCGGCCCGCCGGCGGCGTCGCCGTCGGGGGTCTGCCCCGCGGTGACCGCGGGGCCGTGGGCCGTGTTCTCGGATTCAGTCACGCGGGTCCTCCGGGTCCAGGCCGAGCAGCGGGAAGCAGGCCCGGCGGGTGGCGACGATGGCCGAGTCGACGCGGCTGAGAGCACGATCGAACGATGCGACGCCGGTCTCGGGGGTACCGCCGGGGCCGTCCCACGGCAGATACGCCACGTCGCCGCCCTCCCCCATCACGGTCGGCAGATCGACCCCCGGCGCCATCGCGGCGACCCGCTCGCGCCACTCGTCGGGGATCGGGGTGGCGGGGTCGATCTCGCGGTCGAGTACGGCTGCGATCAGGTGGGTCCAGGATCTCGGCACCACCCGCACCAGCCCGTAGCCGCCTCCGCCCACCGCGAGCCACCGGCCCTCGCAGTGCCGGTCCGCGAGCTCGCGCATGGCGAGATACGCCGCGCGCTGGCCGTCGACGGTCAACGAGAGGTCGGCCAGCGGATCCTCCCGGTGGCTGTCGGCACCGCACTGGCTGATGATGATCTGCGGCCGGAACGTCGCGACCGCGGCGGGGACGACGGCGTGGAATGCGCGCAGCCACAGCGCGTCGACGGTGCCGGGCAGGACCGGCAGGTTGATCGCGGTCCCCTCGGCGGCGCCGGTGCCGACCTCGCTGGACCAGCCGGTATTCGGCCACAGCGTCGCGGGGTGCTGGTGGATGGAGACGGTGAGCACCCGGGGATCGCTCAGGAAGGCGTGCTGCACCCCGTCGCCGTGGTGGGCGTCGACGTCGATGTAGGCGATCCGGTCGAAGCCGTTGTCCAGGAGCCACGAGATGGCGATGGCGGCGTCGTTGTACACACAGAATCCGGCGGCCCAGTCCGCCATCGCATGGTGCATCCCACCGCCGATGCTCACCGCCCGCCGGGTGCGGCCGGCGGCGATCTCCCGGGCGGCGGCGAGGGTGCCGCCTGCGAGGACGGCACTGGCCTCGTGCATGCGCGGGAAGATCGGATTGTCCTCGGTGCCGAGACCGTGCGGGGCCTCCGCCCCGGCGGTCGAACCTGGCGGCAGGCTGCCGGCGTGCTTGACGGCCTCGACGTAGGCAGGGGTGTGGATACGCAGCAGCTCGGCGTCGGTCGCGGCCGGCGGACGCAGGGTCTCCACCCCCTCGAGCAGGCCGAGGCCGCGGGACAGTGCCATCGTGAGATCGAGCCGGGTGGGATTCATGGGATGAGTCGGGCCCCACCGGTAGTCGAGGAAGTCCGGGCTCCACACCACCACTCGGTCGCCGCTCGGATGTGTCGGATCGCCCGTCGCGGCGGAGGTCGTGGTCATGGCCACAAAGCTACTGCGCCGTCCGGGGCGATGCGAGTGCCGCAGGGCCCCGGCGCGCCTGCCGCAGGCCCCGCCGGGCGGCGCCGCGCGAGGTGCGCCCGCCGGGGGTTTCGCCCGGTTAGAATCGGCCGCAGACGAAGGGGTGTGAGAGTGAAGGACCTGGTCGATACCACGGAGATGTACCTCCGGACGATCTACGACTTGGAGGAAGAGGGCGTCGTGCCGCTGCGTGCGCGCATTGCCGAACGCCTGGAACAGAGCGGACCGACCGTGAGCCAGACCGTCGCCCGGATGGAGCGGGACGGGCTGCTGCGCGTGGCAGGCGACCGGCACCTCGAGCTGACCGAGAAGGGCCGCGACCTGGCGGTGTCGGTCATGCGCAAGCATCGGCTCGCTGAGCGGCTGCTCGTGGATGTGATCGGTCTCGACTGGGAGAACGTGCACGCCGAGGCATGCCGCTGGGAGCACGTGATGAGCGAGGAGGTCGAGCGCCGCCTCGTCGAGGTGCTGCACAACCCCACAACCTCGCCGTACGGCAATCCGATTCCGGGACTGGACCAGCTCGGCCTGGACCGCCCGGCCGCGGCGGACGAGCGGCTGGTGCGGCTCACCGAGATCCCGCCGGGCAAGCCGACCGCCGTGGTCGTGCGCCGGCTGGCGGAGTACGTGCAGTCCGATCACGAGGTGATCGGGCGGCTGCGTGAGGCGGGGATCGTCCCCGACGCACGCGTTACAGTCGAGACGAAGCCGGGGTCGGTGGTCATCAACGTGCCCGGCCACGACGGCTTCGAACTTTCCGACGAGATGGCCCACGCGGTGCAGGTGAAGCAGGTCTGAGACAGGCCCTTCTTCGCCGGCCCCGCGCGGGCCGGCGAAGAAGGGTCCCAGCGTGAGGCTTCTGGTTACCGGCGGTGCCGGCTATGTGGGCAGCGTCTGCAGCACGGTGCTGCTCGAGCAGGGTCACGAGGTGGTGATCCTCGACGATCTGTCCACCGGCAACGTCGACGCCGTCCCGGCCGGCGCGGAGTTCGTCGAGGGCGACATCGCGACCGCGGCCGCGGAGGTGCTCGGCGGCGGTGCACAGCCCCGGTTCGGCGGGGTGCTGCACTTCGCGGCCCAGTCCCTGGTCGGCGAGTCCGTCGAGCATCCGGACAAGTACTGGCACGGCAACGTCGTCGCGACCCTCGCCCTGCTGGACGCGATCCGCGCCTCGGGAACACCGCGGCTGGTGTTCTCGTCGACGGCGGCGACGTACGGCGAGCCGGACCGGGTACCGATCACCGAGGATGCACCCGCCCGGCCCACCAACCCGTACGGCGCCACGAAACTCGCCATCGACCATGCGATCTCGTCGTACACGCGGGCGTACGGTCTGGCCGCGACGAGCCTGCGCTACTTCAACGTCGCGGGCGCATACCACGGTGCCGGCGAGAACCGCGTGGTCGAGACGCACCTGATTCCGCTCGTGCTGCAGGTGGCTCTCGGCCAGCGCGAGCACATCTCGGTGTTCGGCACCGACTGGCCGACCAAGGACGGCACGGCGGTGCGGGACTACATCCATGTCAAGGACCTCGCCGACGCCCACCTGCTGGCACTGGCGGCCGCCCGGCCCGGCGAGCACGCCGTCTACAACCTCGGGAGCGGCGAGGGTTTCACCGTCCGGGAGGTCATCGAGGCGTGCCGCCGGGTGACGGGCCTGCCGATCACGGTGGTCGATGCACCCCGGCGCGCCGGGGATCCGGCCGTACTGATCGCGTCGAGCCGCCGCGCCGTCGAGGAACTGGGCTGGAAGCCGCAGCACACGAGCCTCGACGAGATCGTCGCCGACGCGTGGGTCTACCTGCAGGAACTCGGCGACCGGTCGCACGCGGCACGGCGCTGAGCCGGCGCCGTCCCGGCGGTCACGCCGCCGGTGCGGGCGGGGGCATTCGCACCCCGAGCCGCGCGGCGATCTCGTAGCCGGTGTCGGCGAGGCCGCGCACGGTGTGCGGCCGCAGCCCGGCCTGCAGGGCCTGGTCGAGGAGGTCGGCGAGCCGGTGCCGCGGGTTGGACTCGAGTGCGACCCCCAGGGCCACCCCGGCGAGCGGTCCGTCGCCCCGAACGTACGCGCTGTAGCCGACGAGGGCGGCGGCCTCGGCTCGTTCCGGGTCCGGGAGACGCCGGGTGAGCGTGACCCACAACCGTTCGGCGGTGTCGGCCTCGGCGCCCGCCGCGAGGGCCATCACGGCGTCGCGCACGGTCGAATTGGACAGCAGGACGGCGAGTTCGGCAAGCTCGGGGGCGAGCAGCTCGGCGCCGTCGTCGTGCCGGGCGATGTGGGCCAGCACGGCCTCGAGTTCCTGACGGTCGGCGCGGTCGCGGCCGCCGGCGCGGACGGCGAGTTCGTAGGCGAGGTCACGCGCGTCGATCGCCTCGTCGATGTGGTCGGCAACCTGCATGCGCCCGGGCATCGGCAGCGGGGTGAGCAGATCGGCGAGTTCGGCGCGGGACCGCCGGATCGCCCCGCCCTCGAAGACGCGGGCGGCGGCGACGGGCGAGGCCTGCGGGTCCGGGACCGTCCCGCGCGCACCGCCGACGAGCGCAAACCATGTTCTGCCGCAAGCGACCTCGGAAACGGCGTGTGCTCCGGCGATGCGAACCCCGCGCCGGTCGAGGCGGACGGCGAAGTCGTCGAGCAGTCGGCAGGCCGCGGCGACGGCGGGGGCGTCGGGGTGGTCGAGACGGTCGTCGACGAGGACGACGAGCACGGCGTCGGCGCCCTCCCGATCGCAGAGCGCACCGAATCGGTCGAAGACGTCGCGCATCGCAGCCGGCACCGGATCGTCCTCGCCGGGCGGCAGGATCAGGTCGTGGCGCATGACGGCGCCGACGGTCGCGGACCGGGCACCGTCGCGCCCGCCGCCGGCATCGGACGCGAGGCTCAGCACGATCAGCGACCGTGCGGGCAGGAAGCCGAGCATGGCCGGCACGGCGGCGATCAGATCCCCCGGATCGGTGAGTCGCAGCGGCCGGGGCGAGGAAGTCGATGTGGTCATGCGCCGACTGTCCCCGACGACCGGTGCCCTCGGGGGCCGCGCGACCCGGATCCGCGGAATCTGGGGACGAGCGCTCCGGTTGTGGACAAGTACTGCGGCCGCAGGAGTTCCGGCCGCCCGATGTCGGTGCCGGCTGGTAGCGTGCCGCGTCAGCCGACGCGCACGCGCTCCACGCTCGCCTCGAACACCCGGCCCAGGGTGGCGGTGTCGGCGGGCCCCGCACCGAAGGACATGTACGTCACCAGCACCCGCACGTCGTCGACCTGGGCGATCCGGCTGGTCATCGACTGGGTGACCACCTCCCGGCCCTCGCCCGAGCGGACGGTGCGGGTGAACGCGAGGGTCGCCACCCCCGCGGCGGCCGGCGGCGCCGACGGGTCGACCGTGGTCGTCACCGTGGCGGTGACGCCCCGGCGGGTCGCCGCGACGACGGGGCATTCGACGAGACGGTCGCGGTAGGCGGCCAGGTCGTCGGTGACAGCGACGAGTTCGACCGAGATCGTGGCCCGGCTGTCGTTGTCCGTGCCGACCACCATCGCGGTCCCGTCCGGGCCGTAGTTCTGCGGCGGCGGCAGGCATCCGGGTGGATCCACCTTGGCCCCCTCCGGGACTCCGGTGAGGTCGGGAGCGGCCTGGGCGACCGCCTGCGGCGGTAGCACCACCGCGTCGTACGGCTCGGGGAACTGCTCGGGCGGCAGCAGCAGTTCGGCGAGGGGCCGGCCCGCGGTGCCGGCCTCGTCCGTCGTGGCCAGTGCGGCCGGCTCGGGCTGTGGCGTGCCGTCGACGGTCGACGAGCACCCGGCGGCGAGCAGCAACGCGCCCCCGATCACGGTCGCGCCCAGCCGGCGGAAGGGCACCGGCGGGGTCCGGGAGCGGCGCGGCGTCCGGACGTCGTCTCCTGCGCTGTGGGTTGCCACCGGACCTCCGCTGTCGCGTCCCGCCGGGGTCGTGCCCCGGCGGAAGCTGATCACCAGTTCAACTAGACTCGAACTCCACCATGCCACGCCGGTGACCCGGCGGTATCACGGCGCCCCGGATCGAACGGAGGATGTTCGCATGGACGACCAGTCCCGCATGTACGAGCTCGAGTTCCCCGCTCCGCAGCTGACGTCTGCCGACGGCGAGGGTCCCGTGCTGGTGCACGGTCTCGAGGGGTTCGCCGACGCCGGGCATGCGGTGCGGCTCGCCACCACGCACCTGCGCGAGAGCCTCGAAAGCGAACTCGTGGCGTCGTTCGCCGTGGACGAGCTGATCGACTACCGGTCCCGGCGGCCGACCATGACGTTCAAGGCGGATCACTTCTCCGACTACGCCGCCCCCGAACTCAACCTGTACGCCCTGATCGACACGGCCGGAACCCCCTTCCTGTTACTGGCCGGCGCGGAACCGGACCTGAAATGGGAGCGGTTCATCACGGCGGTGCGCCTACTCGCCGAGCAGTTCGGGGTCCGGCGCACGATCGGGATCAGCGCGATCCCGATGGCGATCCCCCACACCCGTCCGCTGGGCGTGACGGCGCACTCGACGAACAAGGACCTGATCGCCGACCACCACCGCTGGACGGGCGAGCTGCAGGTGCCGGCGGGGGTGTCGTCGCTGCTCGAGCTGCGGATGGCGCAGCACGGGCACGAGTCGGTGGGGTTCTCGGTCCACGTGCCCCACTACCTGGCGCAGACCGAGTACCCGGGCGCTGCCGAGACCTTGCTCGAGAACGTCGCCGAAGCCGGGGGCCTGGGGTTGCCGCTGGCCGCGCTCGGCGAGGCCGCCGCACGGGTGCGTGAGCAGATCGACGAGCACATCGCCCAGAACGAGGAGGTGCAGGCGGTGGTCCGCGGACTCGAGCGGCAGTACGACAGCTATGTGGCGGCCCAGGAGCAGCAGGCCGCCCAGCTGCCGACGGACGAGAACCTGCCGACCGGCGAGGAGATCGGTGCCGAGTTCGAGCGTTTCCTCGCCGAATACGAGGATCGCGGCGGGAACGGACAGCCCGGCGACGCGGACCCCTCCGCCTGACCGGGTTCGAATCGCCGCCTGTCCGACCCCGGATCATTACTCTCTCGTTACACTTCGCGTTGTGCAGGTCACATACAGTCAGTACGCTCAGTTCGACGAGTTGAGCTGAAGGGTCGGGCCGGAGACGGTCCGGCGCCTCGGACACCACAGGTAGACGAGGAACCGGCGGTCAGGAGACGCACATGGGTACACCGCGCACACGCACGCTCCGGCCGGTGCCGGACGCGGAGACGCGGATGGTCTTCCGCACCATCCACGGCTACCGTCGCGCCTTCCGACTCGCCGGCGAGGGCCCCGCGCTGCTGCTGATCCACGGGATCGGCGACAACTCCTCGACCTGGCAGGAGGTCATCCCGCACCTGGCCCGCAAGTACACGGTCATCGCACCGGACCTGCTCGGCCACGGCCGCTCCGACAAGCCGCGCGCCGACTACTCGGTCGCCGCGTACGCCAACGGCGTCCGCGACCTGCTCTCGGTCCTGGACATCGAGCACGTCACCGTGGTCGGGCACTCCCTCGGCGGCGGCGTCGCGATGCAGTTCGCGTACCAGTTCCCGCAGATGGTCGACCGGCTCATCCTGGTCTCGGCCGGCGGCGTCACCAAGGACGTCCACCCGGCGCTGCGCCTGCTGTCCATGCCCGGCCTGAGCGAGGTCCTCAAGCTGCTGCGGCTGCCCGGCGCCCTGCCCGCGGTACGCATCGCCGGCGGCCTGCTCGGACAGTTGCACGACACGCCGCTGCGGCCCGGCCCCTTCCTGCACGACACCTCGGATCTGATCCGGGTCCTGAGCGGATTGCCCGATCCCACCGCGTACGAGGCGTTCCTGCGCACGCTGCGGGCCGTCGTGGACTGGCGCGGCCAGGTGGTGACGATGCTCGACCGCTGTTACCTGACCGAGAACCTGCCCGTGCAGCTGATCTGGGGAGATCACGACAGCGTGATCCCGGTCAGTCACGGTTACCTGGCGCATTCGGCGATGCCCAACTCCCGGCTCGACGTCTTCCGCGGCGCCGGCCATTTCCCGTTCCGGGACGACCCCATCCGGTTCCTGCGGGTCGTCGAGGAGTTCCTCGACTCGACCGCACCCCTCGTGTTCGACGAGCAACGCTGGCGCGAGTTGCTGATCAACGGCGTCAGCGAGAACCAGATCACGGGCGGTCCGGCCACCCGCAGGGCCGTGCTCGGCGCGATGGGCGCCGACGAACGCAGCGCCACCTGAGCGACCCGCCGCCCACGACGTCCCGCGCCGAGTCCTCGAACGCCGTCGCACGTCGCCGTCGGCCCGCTCCGGCAGGTGCAGCCGTCGAGACCGGCGCGGGCGGCAGGACCCGTCGGCCGCCGCGCGCCGGCCTGCCGCACACGGCGCGTCGGCGCGGTCACGGCGGCAACAACTAGCCTGGAGCGGTGCTGCTTCCGGATCTGACCCCCGACATCGTCGACGAGGACTCGCTGTTCGACGCCTTCACCACCTTCACGACCGGGCGCGGCCTCTCGCTGTATCCGGCGCAGGAGGAGGCGCTGCTGGAGCTGGTCTCCGGGTCGAACGTGATCCTCGCGACGCCCACCGGGTCGGGCAAGTCGATGGTGGCGCTCGGCGCGCACTTCTTCGCCCTGGCCACCGGTACGCGCACCTTCTACACGGCCCCGATCAAGGCGCTGGTCAGCGAGAAGTTCTTCGCGTTGTGCGAGGTGTTCGGCGCCGATCGGGTCGGGATGATGACCGGCGACGCCTCGGTGAACCCCGGTGCCCCGATCATCTGCGCCACCGCCGAGATCGTCGCCAATCTGGCGCTGCGGGAGGGCGCCGGCTCGGACATCGGCCAGGTGGTGATGGACGAGTTCCACTTCTACTCGGAGCCGGACCGCGGGTGGGCGTGGCAGGTGCCCCTCGTGGAACTGCCCCGCGCGCAGTTCCTGTTGATGTCGGCGACCCTCGGCGACGTCACCTTCCTGAAGAAGGACCTGACCCGGCGCACCGGCCGCACCACCACCGAGGTGTCCGGCTCCGAGCGGCCGGTGCCGCTGTCGTTCACCTACTCCCAGAAGCCGATCGGCGAAGAGATCGAGGAACTGGTCACCACGCACCAGGCCCCCGTCTACGTCGTCCACTTCACCCAGGCCGCCGCCCTGGAGCGGGCGCAGGCCCTGACCAGCGTGAGCATGTGCTCGCGCGGGGAGAAGGACGCGATCGCCGAGGCGATCGGCGCGTTCCGGTTCTCCACCGGCTTCGGCAAGACGCTGTCGCGGCTGGTGCGGCACGGCATCGGCGTGCACCACGCCGGGATGCTGCCGAAGTACCGGCGGCTCGTCGAGCGGCTGGCCCAGGACGGGCTGCTGAAGGTCATCTGCGGGACCGACACCCTCGGGGTGGGCATCAACGTGCCGATCCGGACGGTGCTGCTGACCGGCCTGACGAAGTTCGACGGCACCCGGACCCGGCAGCTCAAGGCCCGCGAGTTCCATCAGATCGCCGGCCGCGCCGGCCGTGCCGGATTCGACACGATGGGCACCGTCGTGGTGCAGGCGCCCGAGCACGAGATCGAGAACGTGCGGGCCCTCGCCAAGGCCGGTGACGACCCGAAGAAGCGCCGCAAGGTGCAGCGCAAGAAGCCGCCCGAGGGATTCGTCTCGTGGGGCGAGGGCACGTTCGACAAGCTCGTCGCCGCATCCCCCGAGCCGCTCACTTCGCGCTTCTCCGTGAGCAATTCGATGCTGCTGAACGTGATCGCCCGCCCCGGCAGCTGTTTCGAGGCGATGCGCCATCTGCTCGAGGACAACCACGAAGCGCGCCCCGCCCAGCGCCGGCACATCCTCAAGGCGATCTCGCTGTACCGGGGGCTGGTGCAGGCCGGGGTGGTGCAGCAGCTCGACGAGCCCGACGAGTTCGGCCGGACGGCGCGGCTGACCGTGGACCTGCAGCGCGACTTCGCGCTGAACCAGCCGCTGTCGCCGTTCGCGCTCGCCGCGATCGAGCTGCTCGACATCGACTCCCCCGCCTATGCGCTGGACGTGGTGTCGGTGATCGAGTCCACGCTCGACGATCCGCGGCAGATCCTCATGGCGCAGCAGCACGCCGCGCGCGGTGAGGCCGTGCAGCAGATGAAGGCCGACGGCATCGATTACGAGGAGCGCATGGAGCTGCTCGAGGAGATCACCTGGCCGAAGCCGCTGGCGGAACTCCTCGAGCCGGCGTTCGAGACGTACCGCGCCGGGCATCCGTGGGTCTCGGAGTTCCCGCTGTCCCCCAAGTCGGTGGTGCGGGACATGGTCGAGAAGGCCATGACGTTCGCCGAACTGGTCGGTCACTACGGGCTGACCCGTTCGGAGGGACTGGTGCTGCGCTACCTCGCGGACGCCTACCGGGCGCTGCGCCAGACGGTTCCGGACGCGGCCCGCACCGAGGAACTCGAAGACCTCACCGAGTGGCTGGGCGAGCTGATCCGCCAGGTCGATTCGAGCCTGCTCGACGAGTGGGAGTCGCTCACCAACCCCGGCGTCGAATCCGACGATCAGCAGGTGGCATTCGGCGCGGATGTGCCCAAACCGATCTCGGCGAACACGCGGGCGTTCAAGGTGATGGTGCGCAATGCGATGTTCAAGCGGGTGGAACTGGCGTCGCGGCGACGGTGGAACGAGCTCGCCGAGCTGGGCGACGGGCTCGAGGCCCAGGACTGGGCCGACCTGCTCGAGTTGTACTTCGAGGAGTACGACGAGATCGGCACCGGCCCCGACGCGCGGGGCCCGCAGCTGTTCACCGTGGTCGAGGAGAAGGATCTGTGGCGGGTCCGGCAGACCCTGGCCGACCCCGCCGGGGACCACGGCTGGGCGCTGCTCGGCGAGGTGAACCTCGCCGAGTCCGACGCGGCCGGCGAGGTGGTGTTCGACGAGTTCGAGATCGTCGAGGGCTGAGCGGTGCCGCCGTCCCTCGTCCTGCGTGGCGCCCGCACGGCGCCCGGTGCCGGCCCGGTCGACCTGCCGATCACCGGCGACCGCATCGGCGGTGACATCGCGGGCAGCACCGAGGTCGTCGACGCCGGCGGGCGACTGGTGCTGCCGGGCCTGTGGGACGCGCACGTGCACTTCGACCAGTGGACCCTCGCGCAGGCCGCGCTCGACCTGTCGGGCGCGACGTCGGCCGCGCACGCGGTCGCGCTGGTGGCCGCCCGCCTGGCCGGTGACCCCGCCCCCGTCGTGGTCGCGCACGGTTTCCGCGACGGGCTGTGGCCGGACACGCCCACCGCTGCGGCGCTCGATGCGATCGCCCCCGGCCGGCCGGTCGTCGCGTTCAGCGCGGACCTGCACAGCGCCTGGTTCAATACTGCTGCGCTACAGCGTTTCTCGCTGCATCCACACCCCACGGGGCTGCTGCGGGAAACCGAGTTCATGCCGCTGATGAACGAGATCCAGCGCGTCGACCCCGAGGTGCGCGATCGCCTCGTGGACTCCGCGGCCCGGGCGGCCGCCGCCCGCGGCGTGGTGGGCGTCGTCGACTTCGAGATCGCGGACACTCTCGCCGCGTGGAGGCGCCGCATCGGCGCCGGGACGCGGCACCTGCGTGTGCGGTGCGGGATCTGGCCCCGGTGGCTGGACGCGGCGATCGCGGCGGGCATGCGCACCGGCGACGTGGTACCCGGCACCGCGGGGCTGGCGACGGTGGGTCCGCTGAAGGTGATCGTCGACGGATCGCTCGGCACCCGCACCGCCTACTGTCACGACCCGTATCCCGACGGCGGGCACGGGGTGTTGTCGGTGCCGCCGGAACGGCTCGAGCCGCTGATGCGCCACGCCCACGAACACGGGGTCGAGAGCGCGATCCACGCGATCGGTGACCACGCCTGCGAGCACGTGCTCGACGCGTTCGCCGCCACCGGGGCGCGCGGCAGCGTCGAGCACGCCCAGTTCGTGGCCGAGCGCGACTTCCCGCGGTTCGCCCGGTCGGGTGTCACGGCGAGCATCCAGCCGGCGCACGTGTACGACGACGTGGACCTGGCCGAACGGTACTGGCCCGGCCGCACGCACCGCGCCTTCCCGTACGGGACGCTGCACGCGGCCGGGGCGCGGCTGGTACTGGGCTCCGACGCGCCGGTCGCGCCCCTGGATCCGTGGCGGACGCTGGCCGCCGCGATCGACCGCACCCTGCCCGACGGCCGGGTCTGGCACCGCGAGCACGAACTGGACCTGCAGGTGGCGCTGGCCGCGTCCACCGGTGGTCGTGCCCGCGTCGCCGTCGGCGACGTCGCCGACCTGGTGGTGCTCGACGCGGACACGCTGCCCCGCTCCGGTGCGGAGCTGGCCGCGATGCCGGTGTGGGGCACGATGCTCGGCGGACGCTGGACGCACGGGCCGCTAGCCTGAGCGGGTGAGCGAAGAGTCCGCCCCGGTGTTCCGGCTGGCCTACGTCCCCGGGGTCACCCCCGCGAAATGGGTGCGGGTGTGGGCGGAGCGGATACCCGACGTCCCCCTCGAGCTGGTGCCCGTGGACGCCGCCGACGGCGAGGCCGCGGTGCGCGACGGCACGGTCGACGCGGCGGTGCTGCGGTTGCCGCTGCCGCGCGAGGGGCTGTCGGTGATCAATCTCTACACCGAGGTATCGGTGGTGGTGGTACCCGAGGAGCATGCCGTCGCGGCCGTCGACGAACTGAGCGTCGCCGATCTCGCGGAGGAAACGGTGCTGCATCCGCGCGACGACGTGCTGGACTGGGCGCGCCTGCCGGGAGAGACGGCGTTCGAGCGCCCGGCCACGACGGAGACGGCCGTGTCGTACGTCGCCTCCGAGGTGGGGGTGCTGGTCGTGCCGCAGTCGCTGGCCCGGCTGTACCACCGCAAGGATCTGACGTACCGGCCGGTGACCGATGCCCCGCAGTCGCAGGTGGGCCTGGTGTGGCTTTCGGAGCGGACCACCGATCTGGTCGAGGAGTTCGTCGGGATCGTGCGCGGCCGCACCGCCAACAGCTCCCGCGGCCGGCAGGACGAGTCCCAGCCGAAGCAGAAACGGCGCGGGGAGCGGCAGGGATCGCAGCCGAAGAAGGTGGTCGGCGACAAGAAGCCGAAAACCCGCCGCGGAAACGCGGGCCGGCCGAAGAGCGCCGGACGGGCGCGCCGGCGCCGGTAGCCGCCCGGGAGGCCCCGGGCCGGAACACGGACCGCTCACGCGGACCGCACCAGGCAGAAGAGGTGGCCGCTCGGATCCCGGTAGGTGCGGAAGGTCGGGCTGGGGTTGGGCCCGACGACGCGGGTTGCGCCGTGCCGCAGCACCCACTCCTCCGCGGCGTCGAGGTCGTCGACCTCGAGGTCCAGGTGTGCCTGCAGCCCGACCCGGTCGTCCGGCCACGTCGACGGGGTGAACTCGGGGGCCAGCTGGAACGCCAGGCCCCCGCCGGCCGGGGCGCGCAACTGGACCCAGTCGTCGTCGGTGGCGGCGTCGTCGATGTCCCAGCCGAGCAGCACGGCGTAGAACGAGGCCAGCCCGGACGGGTCCGGCGTGTCGAGGACGTAGACCTGCAGTGCGATGGCGGGACGCGACATGGGCTCATGATCCCGCGAAGTCGTCGCGCGGGCCCGGCGAACGGGCCTATCCGGCGGCGTGGGCCTCCGGCGGGGCGACCGAGCGCACCAGCCCCTCACCCGTTTTCGGGAGGCACGACCTCGATCTCGCGCCCCCATGCGACCCCGGGCGCGGCCGGCAACCGGTCCCCGCTCCAGAACCGTCCGGGGTCGTACCAGTTGCTGCCGCGCCCGCGTTGCTCGAGCAGCCCCATCGCCTCCAGGGTCGCGCCCACCACCTCGGCGCAGTACGCGCGCTCGAGACCCGCATCCGACGTGCGTTTCCGCCACGGCAGCCGGCCCGCGAACCAGCGCCCCGCCAGCCGGCCCGTCGAGGGGAACGGCGTGCCGTCCAGCCGGGCGACGGTGCGCAGCAGCTGATCCTCCTGCTCCGGCGTCACCTCGACGCCGAGCTGGCGCAGCCAGCCGCGCTGCCCGTACCGGGCACTCCACACCTGCACCGCCTCGCGCAGGTCGTGCAGCTGCACACCGCGGTGGTGCCGGCCGGTCCACATGTCCGGCAGGCTCCTGCCCAGCTCGGCATGCCACATCAGCGGTGGCAGATCAGCGAGGACCACCGCCATGCCGACGTGGTTGACGGGGGCGTTGGTCAGCGTCTGGATCGCCCGGTCGGCGTGGCTGCTGCCGCGGAAGATCCAGAGGTCGCCGGTGCGGGTCAGTTCCACCGCCTCGTCGAGGGTGATCCGGGACTGCGCTGAGCTCCGCTGCTGCATGACCGACAGCCTCTCACGCGGGGAGGTAACGGGATCCGGCCGCCGAGCACGGGAGGTGGTGGCCGGCCCGCCGTCGCTGCCCCGCCTCGCTGCGCCTCACCCGAGGTTGACAGCGCGGCAGACGGCGCTACGGTGCAGGGATGGACCACGAGGTCCGGTACGCCGCCAGCGGGGATGTCAGCATCGCGTACCAGGTGCTGGGCAAGGCGGGACCCGACCTCGTCTTCGTTCCGGGATTCGTCTCGCACCTCGACCTCGCCTGGGAGGAGCGGTTCTTCGCGCGTTTCCTGCGCGGCCTGGCGTCGTTCGCCCGGTTGATCTGGTTCGACAAGCGGGGCACCGGCCTGTCGGACGTGCCGCGGGAGGAGGTGTCCATGGACGCCTGCGTCGAGGACATCCGCGCCGTGATGGACGCCGCCGGGTCCCGGCGGGCGACCCTGTTCGGGGTCGCCGTCGGCGCCGGGATCTGCACCTCGTTCGCGTTGAAGTACCCCGGCCGCACACGTTCGATGATCCTGTGGGACGCCCATGCCCGGCTCCTGGAGGACGACGGGTATGCGGCGGGGTGGAGCGAGGAGTTCTTCTCGTCGGTCCTGGCCGGCATCGACGAAGGGTGGGCGACGGGCTCCGGCATCGCGTCGATGAATCCGACCCTGGCCGGGGACGAGCGGTATCGATCCTGGTTCGCGCGTCACGCCCGGGCGGCGGCGGGCCCGGCGCAGGCACGGGACCTGTTCCGGCTCTGCGCCGCGACCGATCTTCGTCCGAGGCTGCACGAGATTCGGGTGCCGACGCTCCTGCTCCACCACGTCGACGATCCGTGGCTGTCGGTTGAGCATTCCCGCTACGTCGCGGCGCGCGTTCCGGGCGCGACACTCGTCGAACTGCCCGGGATCGATCACTGGCCCTGGATCGGCGACATGGACGCGGTGCTGATCGAGATCGAGGCCTTCCTGACGGGGGTACGGCGAGGCCGCCGGGACCGCCCGGCCTGGGGGCCGGAGGCCCTGAGCACCCGCGAACGGGAGGTGGGCGCGCTGGCGGTCGCCGGACTCAGCTCCCCCGAGATCGGCCGGCGCCTGTTCATCAGCGAGCGAACCGTGGAGACCCACCTCGCCAACATCTACGCGAAGCTCGGCATCAACTCGAGGGTGGAGCTGGTGCGGCGGGCGGTCGAATTCGGTCTGTGAGCCGGCGCCCGGCACCACCGGGACGGCGCGCGACGTCCGTACTGGTACCGATGCATTCATCACTGTTGTGCGCATACCGTTCTCTTCGAGAGCGGTTGCAGGAGGTGCATCATGAACAGGCACACCGAAGTCGGCCACCGGCAGTCGATCCACGATCTGATCCCCCGCCTCCGACAGGCGTCCGCACTGCGCGACGGACCGGAGGCGGTCCGTGCGGTTCTGGCCGCAGCAGTCGCCGACGACAGCGACTGGCTGGACCCGCAGTACCAGGAGCGTCCCGAGACGCGGGACTGGGTGCTGTACCCCCTCTACCGGGCCTCGGACGGGCACCTGTCGATCCTGGTGGCGGTGTTCAAGGCCGGAGTGAGCACTCCGGCGCACAATCACGGCGCGTGGGCCGTGGTCGGCGTGTATCGGGGCCGGGAACGGGAGACGTGGTATCGCCGGCTCGACGACGGGAGTGTGCCGGGCAGGGCCCGGCTCCAGGTTGCCGACACCTTCGTGAACCCGCGGGGCACGGTGACCGTCGTTCCCGACGGAACGATCCACTCGGTGGAGGCACTCGACGGGACCGATGCGATCTCGATCCACGTCTACGGCACGGACATTCTCACGCAGAACCGCAGCACGTTCGATCTGCGGACGGGCAGCGAGGCGCCCTTCCGTCCCGATTTCACCGACCTCGGCCCCGAGCACTGACGGCCCGGCCGGCCGAAGGCTGTTTCACCGTATCCACCGGAAGGAGGAGGGCGTGAGGACGGGAGCGGAGACCCGCGATCGACGATCCGCCGGACAGCTGCCGGAGCGGGACCCGGTACGGGTGGAGCTCCGGCCGGTCGACGCGGTCGATGTGACGACGCTGGTGGACAACTCCTCCGACGTGCTGCTGCCCGACGTGGGGCCCGTCCGCCGCTGGGGGCCGGCCGGATCGGCAGGTCCGCTCCCGATCGTCCCCAGCGATCTGGCGGTCGGATTCCGGACTGTCGACCTCCTCCGAGCGGAGCACGGGTTCTCCGTACTGATCGAGGTCCGGGTCGGCGAAACCACGCACCGCGTGCTCTACGACGCGGGGGCCACGCCGGACGGTCTGATGGCGAATCTCGATCGGCTGGCGATCTCCCCGGACGGCATCGAGGCGATCGTGTTCAGCCACGGCCACTTCGACCACGTCATGGGTCTGCAGGGCCTCGCCCGCCGGCTCGGTTCCCGGCACCTGCCGATCCTCGTGCACCCCGACTTCTGGACGAGGCGGCGCATCGTCGGTCCCGACGGCGCCTTCGAGTTACCGACGCCGAGCCGCGCGGCGATCGAGGGCGCGGGATTCGTCGTCGTCGAGAACCGGCGCCCCTCCTTCCTGCTGGACGGAATGCTCCTGGTGACCGGCCGGATCGCCCGGACCACCGAGTACGAGACCGGCATGCCGGGCCATCAAGCCCACCGGCACGGCCGCTGGCGGCCCGACCCGCTCATCCACGACGACCAGGCCGTCGTCCTGCACCTACGCGACCGGGGACTCGTCGTGCTCACCGGATGCGGGCACGCCGGGCTGATCAACATCCTCGAGCACGCCGAGCGGCTCACCGGGGTCGGCCGGCTCCATGCCGTCCTCGGCGGGTTCCATCTCCGCGACGGCCCGATCGTCCCCCGGACGGTGACCGCCCTCGCCGCGGCGGATCCGGCCGTGGTCGTGCCCGCCCACTGCACGTCGTGGAAGGCGCAGCACGCGCTGTTCACCGCCCTCCCGGACGCCTTCCACCCCAATGCCGTCGGCAGCCGATTCGAATTCCGGACAAGCCCGCAGCCGGATACGGCCGCGCAGGGACGCAACGGAGTACCGGACAGGCCCTGAGGCACACTGTTCGGCCGGAGCGTCCGGGCGATCGCGCCGATCGACGGTGGCGAGCATCGGTCCCAGGTGAGCGCGGCCCCAGCCCAATCCCTACCGTCTAGGCTCGCGCCCATGGCATTGAAGGGCAGGCAGTGGTGGAAGCTCGTCGGACTCGCCGGTGTGGTCGGCGTCGCGGCGACGGGCGCAGTCGTCGCGCGCGACGAGCGCAGACGACGCGCCCACACGCCCGACGAGGTACGCACGGTGCTCCACGACCGCTACGCCCGCGTCGCCGCCGCGCACGACACGCAGGGCGCGGTGCCGCTGGACGACGTGCCCACGGGACTGCGCGAGCGGATCTGCACTGTGCTGCAACGGCTCCGCCCCCGCCGCTGACGCGACCCGCGGTGCCGGTGCCGAACGGTCGGCGCCGCTCGATCGTCGATCAACCCAGGGCCGAGGAGAACCCGTCCACGAGGCCCTGCACCTGCTCGTCCGTCATCACGAACGACGGCGAGATCTGCAGCGCACCCTGTCCCGCCGCCCGGCTCGAAACCCCGTGCCGCCGAAGCGCCTTCACGAACTCCAGCGCCTCACCCGGGTCGGCGAGCTGCACTGCGGCGACGGCGCCGAGACCACTGCGGACCTCCGCGACGCGCGGGTGCTCGGCCAGCGGGGACAGCTTCTCGTGCAGGGTCCGCTCCAACCGCGCCGACTCGTCGAGCAGGTTCTCGCGCTCGATGATGTCCAGGTTCGCCAGGGCAGCCGCGGCGGCACCGGCGTGCCCGCCGTAGGTGTAGCCGTGCCGCCACCACACCCCGCCGGCAAAGAACGGCTCGGCCACCTTCGGCGCCACGAACACCGCGCCCATCGGCACGTACCCCGAGGTGAGGCCCTTCGCCGTGGTGATCAGGTCGGGTTCCAGTCCGAACCGGCCAGAGGCGAACCACGACCCGCCGATGCGGCCGAAGCCGGTGACCACCTCGTCGACCACGAAGAGCACGTCGTGCTCGCGGCAGATGTCGCGGACCTCGGCGAGATAGCCCTCCGGCGGCAGGTACACCCCACCCGCGCCGATGATCGGCTCACAGAAGAACGCCGCGATCCGGTCCGCGCCGACCCGCTCGATGAGGGCGAGCAGCGACTTCGCGTCGTCCCAGGCCACCTTCGCGGCGTCGTCCCACAGGTTCCCGTACCCCTCGGCGTTGACGGGGATCCCGGCGAGCGACGTGCCTCCGACGTGCATGCCGTGGTAAGCCTTCTCGCGACTGACGACGAGGGTCTTCTCCGGCCGGCCCATCTCCTGCCAGTAGCGGCGCGTCAGCTTGGCCGCGGTGTCGATCGAATCGGAACCGCCCGAGGTGAAGAAGATCTTGCTGCCGGGAACGGGAGCGATCGTCGCGAGCCGCTCGGCCAGCTCGACGGTCGGCTCCGCGGCGAGGTCACCGAAGTTGGAGTAGTGCGCCACCTTCGCCAGCTGCGCCGCCACCGCGTCACCGATCTCGGAGCGGCCGTGGCCGACGTTCGCGAACCACAGGCCGGCGGTCGCGTCGAGATAGCGGGTGCCGGCGGAATCCCAGATGTAGGCGCCCTCTCCGCGCGCGACGACGAACGCACCGTCCCGCTCGACGACACCCATGTCTGCGAACCCGTGCCACAACGCGCCCACGATCTGCTCCTGTTCCACGAACGGCGATGAAATTGCCATCCTATGCGGCGACGGTCCGCGGGTGCCGCGCGGCGACGGTCCGCGCTTCGCTAGGCTGTTGATTCAGCATGTCCACCTCACCCGAGACCCCGCGCTCCCCCGCCCCGCCCGGGGCGACCCGTCGCGACCTGAAGGCAGGCCTCACCGAGGTATCGCTGCGCGATGAGCACCGCATCCGCCGGCGGCTCGACCGCGCCCGCGGACCCGAGGCTCTGGCGAAGATCGCCGACGAGATCGAGCAGGCGCGGTTGCGGCTCGCGGCGCGGGCGGCCGGCGTGCCGACGGTCACCTACCCCGACAACCTCCCGGTCTCGCAGCGCAGGGACGACATCGCCGCCGCGATCCGCGACCACCAGGTGGTGATCGTCGCCGGCGAGACCGGCTCCGGCAAGACCACGCAGATCCCGAAGATCTGCCTCGAACTCGGCCGCGGCGTCCGCGGCCTGATCGGGCACACGCAGCCGCGCCGCATCGCGGCCCGGGCGGTCGCCGAGCGCATCGCCGAGGAACTCGACTCCGAACTCGGCGACACCGTCGGCTACACCGTCCGGTTCACCGACCGGGTGTCGGACTCGACGCTGATCAAGCTGATGACCGACGGCATCCTCCTCGCCGAGATCCAGCGCGATCGGCTGCTGCGCCGGTACGACACCCTCGTCATCGACGAGGCCCACGAACGCAGCCTCAACATCGACTTCATCCTCGGCTACCTCAAGGAACTGCTGCCCCGGCGGCCGGACCTGAAGGTGATCATCACCTCGGCGACCATCGACCCGGAACGGTTCGCGAACCACTTCGCAGCGGCCGACGGCACGCCCGCGCCCATCGTCGAGGTCTCCGGCCGCACCTATCCGGTCGAGATCCGGTACCGGCCCCTGACGGTCGAGGTGGGCGACGCGCTCGTCGACCGCGACCCGGTGGATGCCGTCTGTGAGGCGGTCGAGGAACTCTGCGCCGAGGGAGACGGGGACATCCTCGTGTTCCTCTCCGGTGAACGCGAGATCCGCGACACCGCCGACGCGCTGCGCGACCGCAAGCTACGGGGCACCGAGATCCTGCCGCTGTACGCGCGGCTGTCCGCCGCCGAGCAGCACCGGGTGTTCACCCCACACACCGGCCGGCGGGTGGTGCTGTCCACCAACGTCGCCGAGACCTCGCTCACCGTGCCCGGTATCCGCTACGTCGTCGACCCCGGCACCGCGCGGATCTCCCGCTACTCGGTGCGCACCAAGGTCCAGCGACTGCCCATCGAGGAGATCTCACAGGCCTCCGCCCAGCAGCGGTCCGGCCGCTGCGGCCGCGTCGCCGACGGCATCTGTATCCGGCTGTACTCCGAGGAGGACTTCGAGGCCCGCCCCGAGTTCACCGAACCGGAGATCCTGCGCACCAACCTCGCCTCGGTCGTGCTGCAGATGACGGCGCTCGGGCTCGGCGACCTCGCCTCGTTCCCCTTCGTCGAGGCCCCCGACCCGCGGGCCGTCCGCGACGGTGTCGCGCTGCTCGAGGAACTCGGTGCGCTCGAACCGCCGTCGAAGGACGAACCACCGAAACTGACCGGCACCGGACGCGAACTCGCGCTGTTGCCGGTCGATCCGCGCATGGCGCGGATGATCGTGGAGGGTCACCGCAACGGGTGCCTGCGCGAGGTCCTGATCATCGTTGCGGCGCTGTCGATCCAGGACGTGCGCGAACGGCCGGCCGAGTTCCAGCAGGCGGCGGACGAGAAGCACGCCCGGTTCGCCGTCGAGGGCTCGGACTTCCTTGCGTACCTGAAGCTGTGGGACTACCTGAAGGAGCAGCGGAAGGAACTGTCGTCCAGCCGGTTCCGCAAGATGTGCCGCGACGAGTTCCTGCACTGGCTGCGGATCCGGGAATGGCAGGATCTGCAGGGCCAGCTGCGCCAGATCACCCTCAACCTCGGGTGGGAGACGCGGCATCAGGACGTCGGCCACGACGCGATCCACCAGTCGCTGCTGGCCGGGCTGCTCTCGCACGTCGGCGTGCGTGAGGGCGAGAAGCGGGACTTCCTCGGCGCGCGCGGGACCCGGTTCGCGATCTTCCCCGGCTCGTCGCTGTCCAGGAAGCCGCCGCGCTGGGTGATGGCCGCCGAGCTGGTCGAGACGTCGCGGCTGTGGGCTCGGGTCACCGCGCGGATCGAACCCGAATGGGCCGAGAAGCTCGCCCCGCACCTGGTCAAGCGCACCTACTCCGAACCGCACTGGTCCACCAGGCGCGAGGCCGCCATGGCCTACGAGCGGGTCACGCTCTACGGCATTCCCCTGGTCGCGCAACGGCCCGTGCAGTACGGCCCGATCGACCGCGAGGCCTCACGCGAGCTGTTCATCCGGCATGCCCTCGTCCAAGGCGAATGGCGGACGCGCCACAGGTTCTTCCACGCCAACCGTGAGTTGCTCGAGGACGTGGAGGCGCTCGAGCACCGGGCCCGCAGGCGCGACATCCTCGTCGACGACGAGACCCTGTTCGAGTTCTACGACCAGCGCGTCGGACCGGAGGTCGTCTCGGCGCGGCACTTCGACGCGTGGTGGAAGAAGGAACGGCAGAAGAATCCCGACCTGTTGACCTTCACCCCGGAAACGGTGGTCAACCAGGAGGCGCCCACCGTCCTCGGCGGCGACTACCCCGACGCGTGGCGGCAGGGCGATCTGCAGTTCCCCCTCACCTACCAGTTCGAGCCCGGCACCGAGGAGGACGGCGTCACCGTCCGCATTCCCGTCGCGCTGCTGGCCGGGGTCCGGCCGGTCGGCTTCGACTGGTCGGTACCCGGTATGCGGGTCGAGCTGGTCACCGCCCTGATCAAGACGCTTCCCAAGCATCTTCGCCGCCAAGTCGTTCCGGCACCGGACTTCGCTGCGGCAGCCCTCGCGTCCGTGCAGCCGCGCTCCGAGCCGCTCGTCAACGCGATGGCGCGGGAGCTGTCGCGGCTCGGCGCGGCGCGGATCGAGCCGAGCGACTTCGACCCGACCGCCCTGCCGGACCACCTGCGGATGACGTTCGCGGCCGTCGACGAACGCGGCGCCGTACTCGCGCGCAGCAAGAGCCTGACCGCGCTGCGCAGGCAGCTGGCGAACCGTGTCGAGGCCGAGGTCTCCCGGGCGGCGTCGAGCACCGAGCGCGCGCCGGCACTGGTATGGACAGCCGAGACGCTCGGCACCCTCGAGCCCACGGTCACACGCACCGTCGCCGGCCAGCAGGTGACCGGATATCCGACGCTGGTCGCCGAGGATGGTGGCGTGGCCGTGCGGGTGCTCAGCACCCCGCACGCGCAGCAGGCCGCGATGCGCACCGGGCTGCAGGCTCTGCTGCTCGAGGCGGTCCCGATGCAGGCGCGCGCCGCGACGTCGGGCCTGAGCAACGGCGAACGGCTGGCGCTCGGCCGCAATCCGGACGGCTCGTTCGAGGATCTGCTCGAGGACTGCCGGGCGTGCGCCGTGGACGAGCTGATCGCCCGGCACGGCAAGCCGGTGCGCACACCGGACGAGTTCACCGCGCTGGCGAAGGTGGTGCGGGCCCAGTTGCCGGGCCGGGTGGCGGCGCTGCTGAAGCTCGTCGTCCCCGCCCTGGCCAGGGCACACGAGGTGGAGGTGCTGCTCGAACGGGTGCGCGGCGAGGCCGCCGAGGACGTGCGTGAACAGCTGACCTCGCTGCTGTTCCGGGGTTTCGTCGCCGAACTCGGCAGTGCCCGGCTGGCCGACCTGCCCCGCTACCTGGCGGCGGCGGCACACCGGCTCGAATCGCTGCCGGCGAGCGCGCTTCGCGACCGGCAGGGCATGGACGTGCTGGACCGGGTCTACGCCGAGTACGACCGACTGCTCGCCCGGCTGCCGGAGGAGCGGGCCACGGCTGCCGACGTGGTGGAGGTCTCGTGGATGATCGAGGAGTTGCGGGTCAGCCTGTTCGCGCAGCACCTCGGCACCCGCGGGCCGATCTCGGAGACGCGAATCCTCAAGGCCGTCGCGGCGATTCGCTGATCCGGCGACGAGGATCCCGGCGCGCGCCGAACGGCGCGGCGCTCAGTCCGGGGACTCGGTCTCGCGTCGGTGCTGGTGCTCGCGCAGTTCCTTGATCTCGCGCTCGAAATCCTCTGCGGAGCTGAAGGACCGGTAGACGGAGGCGAATCGCAGATACGCCACCTCGTCCAGGTCCCGCAGCGGGCCGAGGATGGCCAGACCGACCTCGTTGCTCGGAATCTCCGGGGAACCCTTGGCCCGCACCGCGTCCTCGACCTGCTGGGCGAGGAGGTTGAGGGCGTCGTTGTCGACGTCGCGGCCCTGGCAGGCACGGGCCACCCCGCGCACCACCTTCTCCCGGCTGAACGGTTCGGTGACG
Source organism: Rhodococcus sp. M8 (assembly GCF_015654185.1). Taxonomy (NCBI): domain Bacteria; kingdom Bacillati; phylum Actinomycetota; class Actinomycetes; order Mycobacteriales; family Nocardiaceae; genus Rhodococcus; species Rhodococcus sp. M8. The sequence continues at coordinate 387,106 of NZ_CP064065.1, read as the reverse complement.
CCGCTGCGCTTGACGACCGACAGCACCGCCGTCTCGACGGTGGTGAAACGCCTGCCGCACTGGGGGCATGCCCTTCGGCGACGGATCGCGGCCCCCTCGTCGGCTTCGCGGGAATCGACGACGCGGGAATCGGGGTGCCGGCAATACGGGCAGTACATGTCGATTCCTTCGTCGTAGCCGTGCTGGCCGCGACGTCGGCGTCGAACCGATGCCGTCCTCCCGAGACCGGACTCACCGGCAGGCGAATCGCTCTCGGCGCGACCACACGAGGTGGTGTGACTGACAAGAGTCGACAATACCTGCATACCCGGATCGTCGGCCGGATCCGGTACCCGCCCGTCCATGCCGGTTCACCGCGGCGCGGAGGCCGGAACGAGCAGGGTCTGGCCGTCCCGCAGACGGCCGTCCGACATGGCATTGAGTTCGAGGATCCGCTCGATCGCCTCGGGGCGGGGCAAACCCGGAGTCACCCGCGCCGCGACGTCGCCGAGCGACTCCCCCGCCTGCACGACGGTGACGTCGGTACGTGCGGCCCCGGCCGCAACCTGGCTGGTGCGCAGGTGGGCAATCCCGAGCAGTCCCGCGGTCGCGACCGCGGTCAGCAGGGCCGTCGCCAGTACGGTGCGCAGGCCGGGCTGCGCGGTCCCGGCGGGCCGGTGCGGGACGCGCGAGACCCGGACCGGAGCGCGCCGGTAGTCCACCACCCCCGGATCCGGGCGGACCGGCAGCCGCCGGTCCGGCGCCTCGTGCGGCCGCCGGGCGAGGTGCGTCGCCGCGGAGCGTCGTGCCCGGCCCTCGCCGTCCCGTCCGGTGTCGTACTGCCCTGTGTCCTCGAACTGCCCGGTGTCGTTGCACGGCCCTGTGTCGCACTGCCCGGTGTCGTCGTAGTGTCCCGTGTCGTACTGCCCGGTGTCGTCGCACTGGCCTGGGTGGTGCCGGGTGTCGTTCCATTCGGTGCGGCGAACTGCTGATGTCCTCATCGAGGCCTCCGTGTCGCTCGTCCGCGGGACGGGGCCCGCGGCGGAACTTCGGTCACCGCTCGATCGACGGCGAGAGTAATTCGATCACCTGTTCGAAAGAACGTGTGTTCGATGTGTACCACGCCGCTCCGACAAAGTCAGCACTACCGGCCGAAAATCTCGAACAGATGTTTGATAACCGGCCATCGGAGAGCTAGATTCGATCCATCACATCCAGCACATCCGACACACGACGCACGGAGGTCACGATCATGACGGACGGCCATCCCCGGGCCGGGCGGAGCCGGACGACCACCGCCGATCCGGCCGCCGGCCTGACCGAACGCCAGCGCCGCGTCCTCGAGGTGATCCGCGAATCGGTCACCGAACGGGGCTACCCTCCGAGCATCCGCGAGATCGGCGACGCGGTGGGCCTCAACTCCACCTCGTCGGTGGCGCACCAGTTGCGCACCCTCGAACGCAAGGGCTTCCTCCGGCGCGATCCGAACCGCCCCCGGGCAGTGGACGTGCGCGGCCTCGACGATCCGCAGCCTGCGGCCCCGCAGGCGCAGCCGGCGGAGGGGGTCGACACCGCCGCCGAGTCCGCCACGCCGGCCGCCATGGTTCCCGTGCTGGGCAGGATCGCGGCGGGCGGTCCGATCCTGGCGGAGGAGTCCGTCGAGGACGTGTTCCCGCTCCCGAGAGAACTGGTGGGGCAGGGTTCGCTGTTCCTGCTCAAGGTGGTCGGCGAATCGATGGTCGATGCGGCCATCTGCGACGGTGACTGGGTGGTGGTGCGCCAGCAGAACGTCGCGGACAACGGCGATATCGTCGCCGCGATGCTCGACGGCGAAGCGACCGTGAAGACGTTCAAGCGCGTGAAGAAGGACGTGTGGCTGATGCCGCACAACCCGATGTTCGAACCGATTCCGGGCAACGACGCCGTCATCCTGGGCAAGGTCGTCACCGTGATCCGCAAGCTCTGACCTCGCTCCTCCCCGCGAACGCGCGCGGGCGGCGCCGCGGATCGCGGCGCCGCCTGTGCTCGTTCCGGGCCGGGACCGGTGCCCCGGGGCCGGTCAGAGATTCAGGCCGCGGCCGATGATGTCCTTCATGATCTCGTTGGTGCCGCCGTAGATCTTCTGCACGCGGGCGTCGAGATACGCCTTCGCGACCGGGTATTCGCGCATGTAGCCGTAACCGCCGTGCAACTGCAGGCACCGGTCGATCAGCTCGACCTGCTTGTCGGTGGTCCAGTACTTGGCCATCGCCGCCTCCTGCACGCTCAGGGTTCCGGCGTTGAGCTGCTCGATGCACCTGTCGACGAACACGCGCGCGAGGGTGGTCTCGGTGGCCAGCTCCGCCAGCTCGAACCGGGTGTTCTGGAAGCTGCCGATCGACTTGCCGAACGCCTTGCGGTCGCGGCAGTACTGCATCGTGTCCTCGAGCACGGCCTCCATCGCCGCCGCCGCCACCACGGCGATCGACAGGCGCTCCTGCGGCAGGTTCTGCATCAGGTAGATGAAGCCCAGGCCCTCCTCACCGAGGAGGTTGGCGGCGGGCACCCGCACGTCGGTGAAGTGCAGCTCGGCGGTGTCCTGCGCCGCGAGGCCGATCTTGTCGAGATTGCGGCCGCGCTCGAAGCCGGCCATCCCGCGCTCGACGACGAGGAGCGAGAAGCCCTGCGCCCCCTTGTCCGGGTCGGTGCAGGCGACGACGATCACCAGGTCCGCGTTGATGCCGTTGGTGATGAAGGTCTTGGAACCGTTGAGGATCCACTCGTCGCCGTCCCGCACCGCGCGGGTCTTGATGCCCTGCAGGTCGCTGCCCGTGCCGGGCTCGGTCATCGCGATCGCGGTGATGATCTCGCCGGAACAGAATCCCGGCAGCCAGCGCCGCTTCTGCTCCTCGTTCGCCAGCTTCAGCAGGTACGGCGCCACGACGTCGTTGTGCAGCATGAAACCGATGCCGCTGAAACCTCCGCGCGTGGTCTCCTCGGTGACGATCGTGTTGTAGCGGAAGTCCTCGACACCGCCGCCGCCGTACTCCTCGGGCACGGCCATGCCCAGGAAGCCCTGCGCGCCTGCCTTCTTCCAGACCTCACGGTCGACGATCTTGTCCTGCTCCCACTGCTCGTGGAAGGGAGCCACCTCCTGCTCGAGGAACTTCCGGTACGACTCGCGGAAAAGTTCGTGCTCGGGCTCGAAGAGGGTGCGTTCCATGTGCGCTCCTGTATCCGATGACGTACGTCACGCTCACGGTAGACATCGGAGGACGGGTCTGACGCTGACAGGAACGAGCGTTATTTGTGACCGGACACGCCGGGCGGCCGGCGGCGCAGGTCCGCCAATCGCCGCAGGAGCGGGTAGGCGATCAGGATGCCGATCGAGCCCCACGCGATGCCACCGAGTTCGACGGAACCCACAGTGAGGGTGAGGTCGCCGATCCCGGCCACGAGCGCGGCGGCGGCCACCGTGAGGTTGACCGGATCGGTGAAGTCGACCTTCGCCTCCATCCAGATCCGCACGCCGAGGATGCCGATCAAGCCGTACAGGACCAGGGTGGCGCCGCCGAGCACGCCGTCCGGGACGGTGAAGACGAGGGCACCGAACTTCGGGGAGAAGGCGAGGACCACGGCCGTCGCGGCGGCCACCCAGTACGCCGCGGTCGAGTACACCCGCGTCGCGGCCATCACGCCGATGTTCTCGGCGTAGGTGGTGGTGCCCGAGCCGCCACCGACCCCGGCGAGCGTCGTGGCCAGGCCGTCGGCGAGCAGCGCGTCGCCGGCGACGTCGTCGAGATTGCGGCCGGTCATGGCCGCCACGGCCTTGACGTGGCCGACGTTCTCGGCGACGAGAACCACCACGACGGGCAGGGCGATCAGCACCACGGACAGCTCGAACGCGGGGGCGCGCAGTTCGGGCAGGCCGAACCACGCGGCGTCGCGCAGGGCCGCGACGCGTTCCTCGGCGAGGCCGCCGGAGACGGCGGCGAAGAGCCAGCCGACGATCACGCCGACGAGAATGCCGAGGCGGCCGACGAGGCCGGGGCCGAGCACCGTGACGAGCAGGATCGCGGCCAGCGTGATCGCCGCGACGAGCGGCTGGGCCTCGAAGGATCCGACCGCGACCGGCGCGAGGTTCAGGCCGATGAGGGCGACGATCGCGCCGGTCACGACGGGCGGCATCAGCGCGTCGACGACGCGGGACCCCAGCGCCTTGACGACGAGACCGACGAGCGCGAGGGCGACTCCTACGGCGACGATGCCGCCGAGCTGGGCGGCGGGGCCCTCGCCGGCCGAGGCCGCCAGCGGCGCGATGAACGCGAACGACGAGCCGAGATAGCTGGGCACCCGGCCGCGGGTGATCAGCAGGAACAGGGCGGTGCCGACACCGGAGAAGAGCAGCGTCGTGGTGACCGGGAAGCCTGTGATCGTCGGCACGAGCAGCGTGGCGCCGAACATCGCGATCACGTGCTGCATGCCGATGCCCACGGTGCGGGGCCAGGACAGTCGTTCGTCCGGGGCGACGACCTCGCCGTCGGCAACGCGACGTCCGTCGCCGTGCAGGGTCCAGCCGAACCCGGCCGTCCGCGTCCTCAGTTGTTCGTTCACAACGGGGAATGGTAGGCGCCGGCCGGCTCCGGGAGCAGGTCGCGGGGGTCGCTCCCGACGCGGATCACCTCGGTCAGGCGAGCACGCGGGCCGCCACCTCGCGCGCCTCGCCGGGGTCGACGGTGCGGAGCACTTCGTCCGCGGCCTCGCGGCACCGGTCGAGGGTGACCGTGGCCAGGCGGGAGCCGACGCCGGCGACGGCTGCTGCCGCACAGGACAACGAGGTGACCCCCATGCCGGTCAGGACACAGCCGAGCAACGGGTCGGCTGCCGCCTCCCCGCACACCCCGACCCGCTTGCCGGCCGCGCGCCCGGCGGCGGCGGTGCGGGCGACCAGGGCCAGCACGGCCGGCTGCCACGGGTCGGTGAGGGCCGCGAGGTGCGGCGACATGCGGTCCGCGGCCATCGTGTACTGCGCGAGGTCGTTGGTGCCGATCGACAGGAAGTCGACGTGTTCGAGGAGGCGTTCGGCGAGCAGCGCGGCAGCCGGCACCTCCACCATCACCCCCGGCACGAGGTCGCGGGCGCGGACGGCGGCGGCGAAGTGCGCGGCCTCCGCGACGGTCGCGATCATCGGCGCCATCACCCACGGCGCGGCGCCTGTGCGGGCGGCCGCGGCGGCGACGGCGTCGAGCTGCCGGTCGAGCAGTCCTTCGGTGGCGGTCGCGATCCGGATGCCGCGCAACCCGAGTGCGGGGTTGTGCTCGTCGGGGTGGTTGACGAAGCGCAGCGGCTTGTCGGAACCCGCGTCGAGGGTCCGCAGGACGACCTTCCGGCCGGCGAAGGCGGTGAAGACCTCCGCATAGATCGCGGCCTGTTCCTCGACGGTCGGCTCGGTTTCCCGGTCCAGGAAGCACAGCTCGGTCCGGAACAGGCCGACCCCCTCGGCCGGGGTCTCGCGGGCGGCACGGGCACCGGCGCCGTCCTGCACGTTCGCGAGGATCTCGACACGATGACCGTCCGCGGTGGTGCCGGGGCCGGCCCAGGACGCGATGCGCGCACGCTCGCTGCGGTCGGTTGCGACCGCAGCGGCCGCGCCTTCGGGGTCGGGGTCGAGACGGATCTCACCGGCGGCCCCGTCGAGGAGGACGCGGGTGCCGGCGGGAACGGTGTCCAGGTCGGCCGCCGCGACCACGCAGGGGATGCCGAGCTGCCGGGCGATGATCGCGGTGTGGCTGGTGGGCCCGCCGAGGGTGGTGGCGAGCCCGATCACGCGGGTCGGATCGAGGCCGGCGGTGTCGGCGGGGGCGAGGTCCTCCGCGAAGAGAATCGACGGTTCCTCGGGCAGGTCGAGACCGGGTTCGGGGTGGCCGCTGAGCTCGGCGAGCACGCGGTCGCGGATGTCGAGGAGGTCGGTGACGCGCTCGGCCATCAGCCCGCCGAGCTTGGTGAACATGTCGGCGAACTGGTCGGTGGCGCCGACGGCGGCCTCGACCGCGCCGGCTCCGCTGCGGATCTTCGCGGCGACGGCGCCGAGCCAGCCGCGGTCCTCGGCGAGCTGGGCGTTGGCGAGCAGGACCTCGGCGGCGGCGCCCGAGGCCTGGCCGGCGCGGCTGCGCAGCCGGTCCGCGACGGTGGTGGCGGCCGCCCGGAAACGCTCCGCCTCGGCGTCGCGCGCGGTGTCCGGGATGCTCTCGAACGTGGCGGGTATCTGCGGCCGCGGCGCGGGGCGCACGACTGGGCCGTAGGCAACCCCGGGCACGACGGGCGTGCCCCGAACGATCGACATCTCCGCCGCTGCGGGAATCACCTTCTCCATGTCTCCTCCTCGCCGCCCGGTGTGTCGGGATGGGCCTCCGGGGTAATTCTGTGATCGAGATTACTCCGAACCATTGACATGTCAACACATACGGGCGTAAAACAACATAAACCAACATTTCGGCGGTGAGGAGCCCGGCGTGTACGCAGAGGAACGGCAGCAGGCGATCGCCGAGCTGATCGGCCGACGGGGACGGATGTCCGTCGCCGATCTGGCCACCCGTTTCCGCGTCACCACCGAGACCGTCCGCCGGGACCTCGCCCTGCTCGAGCGGCTCGGCCATGTGCGCCGGGTGCACGGCGGCGCGATCCCCACCGCAGCGCTCACGGTGACCGAACCCGCGCTGAGCGAGCGCGAGCACACCCACGCCGCACAGAAGGACCGGATCGCCGCCGCGGCGGCCCGGTACCTTCCCCCCGCCGGCGGCAGTGTGGTGTTCGACGCCGGCACCACCACCGGCCGGCTGGTGGCGGCGCTGCCTGCCGACGTGGACCTCGAGGTGGTCACCAACTCGGTTCCGATCGCCGCGCGGCTCGCCGGCCTCGGATCGGTGCGCCTGCACATGCTCGGCGGCCGGGTCCGCGGGATCACGCAGGCCAGCGTGGGCGAGGACGCGCTGCGATTCCTCCGGGCTCTGCACGTCGACGTCGCCTTCATCGGCACCAACGCGCTCAGCGTCGGCCACGGCCTGTCCACTCCCGACCCGGACGAGGCCGCCGTCAAGCGCGCGATGGTCCGATGCGCCGACCGGGTGGTCGTCCTCGCCGACTCCTCCAAGATCGGCCGACAGCACCTGATCAGCTTCGCCCCCGTCGACGCCGTGGACGTGCTCGTCACGGACACCGAGATCGACGACACCGACTGCAAAGAGCTCACCGACAACGGAATCGAGGTGGTGACGGCATGATCGTCACGCTGACCGCCAACCCCAGCCTGGACCGGACGGTCGCACTGACGGGCCCGCTCGTCCGCGGCGCGGTGCACCGCGCCGCCGCCACCCGCGTGGACCCGGGCGGCAAGGGCGTCAACGTCGCCCGCGTGCTCCGCGCGGCCGGCCGGCCGGTCCTGGCCGTCCTGCCGGGAAACACCGGCGACCCGTTGCTCGCCGCGCTCGACGACCACGGCATCGGCTACCGCGCCGTTCCGACCGGGGGCTTCGCGCGCAGCAACATCACCGTCGCCGAGCCCGACGGCACCACCACCAAGCTCAACGAGCCCGGCCCGGCGTATACCGAAGGGACACTCGATGCGCTGCGCCGGACCGTCGTCGATGCCGCCGCCGACGCCCGCTGGGTGGTGATGTCCGGATCGCTGCCGCCCGGCGTGCCCGCCGACTGGTACGCCGATCTCGTCCGCTCCGTCCGCGCGGCCGCCGTCGACGGGTCCGTCGCGTGCCGCATCGCGGTGGACACCTCCGAGTCTCCCCTGCTGTCGCTCGCGGCCCGGTTCCCCGACGCCGCCCCCGACCTGCTCAAACCGAACTCGGACGAGCTCGCCCAGCTCACCGGCGCGGACGCCGCCGCCCTGGAATCCGCGGCGGCGGCCGGCGACACCGGACCCGTCGTCGCCGCCGGACGCCGGCTCGTCGAGCGCGGCGTCGGGGCGGTGCTGGCCACGCTCGGCGCGGCCGGCGCGGTGCTGATCACCGCCGAGGGTGCCTGGCACGCGGTGCCCGGACCCGTGACCGCGCGCAGCACCGTCGGCGCCGGCGACTCCTCCCTCGCCGGCTATCTCGTCGCGGAGCTGGCCGGGCTCGGCCCCGCCGAGCGCCTCCGCCACGCCGTCGCGTACGGCTCGGCGGCCGTGGCACTTCCCGGCACCACGCTTCCCGGACCCGACGACGTCGACACCGGCGCCGTCGAGGTCGCTCCGCTCCGCCCCGTTCCCCTGGACACCCCGTCCCCGGCCCTCCCTCACCACCAGTAAGGACACGCCATGCCAGACATCGCTTCCGGCGCCACCTCCGGGCCCGCGATCATCGACGACGGCCTGATCGCGCTCGACGCAGACCTCGGCGCCGACAAGGAGTCGGTCATCGCCGCGCTGGCCTCGCGGCTGGCCGCCGCCGGCCGCGCCACCGACGCGGCGGCACTGACCGCCGCCGCCCTGGACCGGGAGGCCAAGTCGGCCACCGGCCTGCCCGGTGGGATCGCCATCCCGCACTGCCGCGCCGACGCCGTCGCCACCGCGTCGCTCGGCTTCGCGCGACTGTCCCCCAAGGTGGACTTCGGGGCCCCCGACGGACCCGCCGACCTCGTGTTCCTCATCGCCGCCCCGGAGGGGGCCGGAGCCGAGCACATGAAGCTGCTCTCGTCGCTCGCCCGGGCACTCGTGCGGCCGGACTTCGTCGGGTCACTGCGCGACGCGGCCACACCCGCGGACGTGATCGCGCTGGTCGAGGGGGTTCTGCCGAAACCGGCCCCGGCCACCACCGCGGCCCCGGCCGCCGAGTCCGCGCCGGCCACCCCGGCGCCCGAACCCACCCCGGCCGCCGAGCGCACCATCGTCGCTGTCACCGCCTGCCCGACGGGAATCGCCCACACCTACATGGCCGCCGATGCCCTCAAGGCCGCGGGCGAACGCGCCGGGGTCACGGTGCGGGTCGAGACCCAGGGTTCGAGCGGCAGCACCCCCCTGCCGGCGTCCGTGATCGCCGGCGCCGACGCCGTCATCTTCGCCACCGACGTCGGCGTGAAGAACCGCGAACGGTTCGCCGGCAAACCGGTGGTCGCCTCGGGCGTCAAGCGGGCGATCAACGAGCCCGACGTGATGGTCGCCGAGGCGATGCGCGCGGCGAAGGACCCGTCCGCGGGCACCGTCGACGCGGCCGCCGTGGCTGCGGCCGCCGACGAACCCTCGGCGGGCGAGGTCGGCTGGGGCACCCGGCTGCGTCAGATCCTGCTGACCGGCGTGAGCTACATGATCCCGTTCGTCGCCGCGGGCGGCCTGCTCATCGCCCTCGGATTCCTGCTCGGCGGGTACGAGATCACCGAGCCCGCCGCCGACATCGTGGTCGGCAACTCGCTGACCGACCTCCCGGACGGCGGCCTGACCACCTATCTCGGCGCGGTTCTGTTCCAGCTCGGCTCGCTGGCGTTCTCCTTCCTGGTGCCCGCCCTGGCGGGCTTCATCGCCTTCGCGATCGCGGACCGGCCCGGCCTGGCGCCCGGCTTCACCGCCGGCGCGGTGGCCGTGTTCGTCGGGGCCGGCTTCATCGGTGGCCTCGTCGGCGGCCTCATCGCAGGCTTCGCAGCGCTGTGGGTGGGTCGCATCCCGGTCCCGGTGTGGGCCCGCGGGCTGATGCCGGTGGTGATCATCCCGCTGTTCGCCACCCTCATCGTCGGCGCCCTCATGTTCCTCGTCCTCGGCAAGCCCCTCGCCGCGATCACCACGGGCCTGACGAACTGGCTCAACGGCCTGTCCGGGAGTTCGGTCGTCATCCTCGGCGTGATCCTCGGCCTGATGATGTGCTTCGACCTCGGCGGCCCGGTCAACAAGGCCGCCTACGCCTTCGCCGTCGCCGGGCTCGACGTCTCGAACAACGCCTCGCTGCAGATCATGGCGGCCGTGATGGCCGCCGGCATGGTGCCGCCGCTGGCGATGGCACTGTCGTCGACGCTGCGGCCGGGCATCTACAGCACCGCCGAACGCGAGAACGGCAAGGCCGCATGGCTGCTCGGTGCCTCGTTCATCTCCGAGGGAGCGATCCCGTTCGCGGCGGCGGACCCGCTGCGGGTGATCCCGTCGATGATGGCCGGCGGCGCCGTCACCGGCGCGATCGTGATGGCCACCGGGACGACCCTCAGCGCCCCGCACGGCGGCATCTTCGTGTTCTTCGCCATCGGCAACCTGCTGTGGTTCCTGGTCGCCCTCGCCGCCGGCACCGTCGTGGGTGCGCTGTGCGTGACCCTCGCCAAGGAGGTGCACCGGCCCGCCCACCTGCGCAGCAGCGACACCGCGGCCCAGCCCGCCGTCGCCTGATCGGATCCGACGACCGTCCCTACCCCGAAGGAGTTCCCATGCCCAGCACCACCGTCACCGTCGGCTCGTCCATCGGCCTGCATGCCCGGCCGGCCGGCATCATCGCCGAAGCCGTGGTCGCCTCCGGAGTCCCGGTGACCCTGGCCGTGGACGGCGGCGAACCCGTCGACGCGGGCTCGGCGCTGCTCATCATGACGCTCGGCGCCACCCAGGGCACCGAGGTCACCGTGACCAGCGACGACACCGACGTGCTCGCCCGGGTCGCCGAGCTGGTGGCCGCCGACCTCGACGCCTGACGTCAGCCCCGGCGGCGGCGCGCGGCCCGTCGCCACAGCCCGCCTGCGGCGGCTGCGATCATCACGATGCCCGCGGCGATCGCCGCGGGCATCGCCCCGCCCGGGGTCTGCGCCGGCTCCTCCGCAGGCGTGGGCCGGAACAGGCCCACCACGTCGCGCCACACCCGCACTCCCGGCAGGGCGCCGCCGGCGGATTCGGAAGCGGTCAGCAGGTCCCCGCTCGCGGTGAAGGCCACCGCCTCGCCCTGCGGTTCGTCGGGCACCGGCACCCGCAGGGCCGGGCCCGCCGCGAGCGCCGCCGCGACGTCGCCGTCGGGGGCGTGGAAGAGGTAGACATCGGTGTACGTGCGCACTGCGGCGACGGTGCCGTCGGCGCTGACCGCGCCACCGGTGACCAGCGCGGAGGAGGCCCCGCCGACGGGTCCGCCGGGGGTGTCCGTGGGGCCGAGGGTCAGGGATCCGACGCGTTCGAGCGGGACCGGCCCCGGGTCGGGCAGGTCGTCCACGCTCCGCCCGCCCGCCGGCCGGTAGATCCCGGCACTGCCGAACAGCGGCTTGGAGACGATCAGCGGCACCCCGTCGCGCGGGACGAGCAGCGTCTCCGCGTCGCGTGGGCCGTCGGGATAGGTGAGCCGGTGCAGGCTGCCCGCGCCGGTCTGCGGGTCGACCGAGATCAGCGCGACGGTGTCGCGCGCGGCGCGATTGTCGCCGACGTCGCCGAGCCACAGCCGACCGTCCGGACCGGCGGCGAGGTCCTCCACGTCGTACGGGTCGACGGGCGGCGGGATGCGGCGCACCACCGCGCAGTCGGCCCCGAGCTCGAACACCGCCTCGTCGGCCCCGGCGTCCGGCACCGCGAACACGCGATCACCGGAGGCGACGAGGCCCGACAGCTCCGCGAGGGCGGGATCGGTGGGGGTGCACAGCACGCCACCGTCGACCTCGGCGATCGGGACCGTGGAGGTCTGCGCCGCGGCGGCCGGCGCCGACACGACGGCCGCCGAGGCCACCAGGCCGACGAGGGCCCCGCGCACTAGGCGGCGTACTCGACCAGGGCCGACGCGAGCGCCTGCGGCACGCGGGCATGCACGCGCGTACCGTCCACCTCGTGCGCGGAGTTCAGGACCTGCCCGTCCGAGTGGATCCGCGCGAGCAGGTCGCCCCGCGTGTACGGCAGCAGCACCTTCACCTCGACGTCCGGGTGCTCGAGCAGCGCGGCAAGGTGCTCGCGCAGTTCGTCGAGTCCCTCGCCGCTGCGCGCCGAGACGAACACCGCGTCGGGCAGGAGGGCGCGCAGCTCGGTGAGGGTCAGCGGGTCGGCGGCGTCGACCTTGTTCACCACGATCAGCTCGGGCGGCGGCGGAGCGTCGGACTCGCGCAGCACGTCGGTGATCACCTCGCGCACGGCCTTGATCTGGTCCGTCGGCAACGGATCGGACCCGTCCACCACGTGCAGCAGCAGGTCCGCGTCCGTGACCTCCTCGAGGGTGGAGCGGAACGCCTCGACGAGCTGGGTCGGCAGGTGCCGCACGAAGCCGACGGTGTCGGTGAGCACGTACTCCCGTCCGTCCGGCAGTTCGGCCCGGCGGGTGGTCGGGTCGAGCGTTGCGAACAACGCGTTCTGCACCAGCACACCGGAACCGGTGAGCTTGTTGAGCAGGCTGGACTTGCCGGCGTTGGTGTAGCCGACGATGGCGACCGACGGGATGCGGTTGCGCATGCGCCGGGTGCGCTTGGTGTCGCGAACGGACTTCATCGCCTTGATCTCGCGGCGCAGCTTGGCCATCCGTTCGCGGATGCGGCGACGGTCCGTCTCGATCTTCGTCTCGCCGGGACCGCGCAGGCCCACGCCGCCGTTGCTGCCGGCACGGCCGCCGGCCTGCCGCGACATCGACTCGCCCCAGCCGCGCAGTCGCGGCAGCATGTACTCCATCTGCGCGAGCGATACCTGCGCCTTGCCTTCACGGGAGGTGGCGTGCTGGGCGAAGATGTCGAGGATCAGTGCAGTGCGGTCGATGACCTTGACCTTGACGATCTTCTCCAGGGCGGTCAGCTGCGCAGGGGTGAGCTCGCCGTCGCAGATGACGGTGTCGGCACCGGTGGCCAGCACCACCTGGCGCAGTTCCTCGGCCTTGCCGGAGCCGATGTAGGTCGCGGCGTCGGGACGGTCCCGGCGCTGGATCAGGCCCTCGAGTACCTCGGAGCCCGCGGTCTCGGCCAGTGCGGCGAGCTCGGCGAGGCTGGCCTCGGCCTGGGCCGCGGTGCCGCCGGTCCACACCCCGACCAGCACGACCCGCTCGAGGCGGAGCTGCCGGTATTCGACCTCGGTGATGTCCTCGAGTTCGGTGGACAGCCCGGCGACGCGGCGCAGGGCGCTGCGGTCCTCGAGCTGCATCTCGCCGACCGACGGGTCGGCGGGGGCCCAGCCCGCAACGCGGTCCGCGTCGTCGGTGGCCGATTCGTTTCGTCGTGTGTTCGTCATACACGACCATCGTCCCACGTCGGACGCGCCGACGCATGCGACTTTCCGGGTGTCCGCGCAGGGCGAAACCCGCGCGGCGCACCGGCGCCGCCGGGCCGGGAGTCAGTCCAGGCCGCCCCACCAGTCGTCGCCGATCGTGCCCGACGCCACCAGCACCGACGGGCCGCGCAACGCGGCCCGGCCGTCCTCGAGGCGCACCTGCACGGTCCCGCCGGGGACGTGCACCTGGACCGTACCGGAGCCGGACCCGTCGAAACGCAACGCCGCGGCGGCGGCCGCGACCGTGCCGGTGCCGCAGGACCGGGTCTCCCCCACGCCCCGCTCGTACACCCGCATGTCCACCGCGCCCGCGGAGATGGGCGTGAGGAACTCGATGTTGACCCCCTGCGGGAAGAAGCCGGGGTCGAAACCCGGACCGGAAAGGTCGAGGGCGGCCAGGGTCGCCGCGGTCAGGTGCGGATCGACACAGGCCAGGTGCGGGTTGCCGACGTCGATGCCCAGCCCGCGGTACACCCGGCCCTCGATGGTGGCCGTCGACTCCCCCAGCTCCCGCACCACACCCATGTCGACGGTGACCTCGCCGTGGGTGGCGTCGGCGCTGTGCACCTGCACCGGCTTGCCGCCGGCGCGGCTGCCGACGACGAACTCGCCGCGCGACTCGAGCCCGCTGGCGGTGACGAAGTGCGCGAACACCCGCACCCCGTTGCCGCACATCTCCGCGATCGAGCCGTCGGCGTTGCGGTAGTCCATGAACCAGTCGTCGGCGTCCGTCCCCTCGGGCAGTGCCGGCAGAACCCCGGCGTCGACCAGGGCCCCGGCGCGCGCGACGCGCAGGACCCCGTCCGCCCCGAGGCCGCGACGGCGGTCGCACAGCGCCGCCACCCGCTTCGGCTCGAGGGAGATCCGCACGTCGGGATCCGGGAGGATCACGAAGTCGTTCTCGGTGCCGTGGCCCTTGCTGAAGTCCATGCCCGTCACCTTAACGACGGTTCGCATCGGCGAGAACCCGCAGCGCCGTGTCCCGCAGCGCCGGATCGGCACCGTCGAGCCAGTGCACCCGCGGATCCCGGCGGAACCACGAGCGTTGCCGGCGCACGTAGCGCCGCGTCCCGATGAAGGTGCGCTCGCGGGCGTGGGCGAGGTCGCACTCACCGGCCAGGTACTCGAGCACCTGCGCGTACCCGATCGCCCGACGGGCCGTCACCCCCTCGTGCAGCCCCTGTTCGCACAGCGCCGCCACCTCGTCGACCAGTCCGCGCTCGAACATCAGGTCCGTACGCCGAGCGATCCGGTCGTCGAGGGCCACGGTGTCCCGGTCCACCCCCAGCACGACGGTCCCCCATCTGGGATCGCCGATCTGCGGCTGCGACGCCGCAAACGGCGCCCCGGTGAGCTCGACCACTTCGAGGGCGCGGACCATGCGGCGGCCGTCGGTGGGGAGGATCGTCGCCGCGGCGACCGGGTCGGCCCGCTGCAGCGCCGCGTGCACCGCGGCCACCCCCTCGTCGGCGAGCAGCGCCTCCCACTTGGCCCGTACCTGCGGATCCGTCGCGGGGAACTGCCACTCGTCGAGGAGGGCCTGCACGTACATCATCGAGCCGCCGACGATGATCGGCACGGCGCCGCGGTCCCGGATCGCCTCGACGTCGGCGGTCGCGGCCTGCTGGTAGCGGGCGACCGTGGCGGTCTCGGTGACATCGAGGACGTCGAGCTGATGGTGGGTGATGCCGCGCCGCTCGTCGACGGGCAGCTTGGCGGTGCCGATGTCCATGCCGCGGTACTGCTGCATCGCATCGATGTTGACGATCTCCCCGCCGAGCTCCTCGGCGAGATCGAGACCCAGATCGGACTTGCCGGTGGCCGTCGGGCCGACGACGGCCACCGGAGGGAGGGGCTCACGGGTCACGGTCGCCACATCCCGACGTGGTATCCCACGCCGTACGGCGCGCTGCTGTGGGTCGTGGCGGCCGCCGCCGGTCCGTCGGAGCCGAACACCGCGGCCAGCACCTGCCATGCGGCGCGGCCGTCGAGGACCAGTTCGGTGCAGAGCGCCGGGTCGAGCGCGGCGAGCGCGGCGGCGTCGCCGACCGCGAGGGCGGCGCCGAGCGCCTCGTCCACCTCCTGCGCCCCGGGGTGGTAGGCCCCGGGTGCCTTCGCGGTGAGCGTGGCCGGGCCGTCCGCGACCACGAGCAGGGCCGTCGGGGTGCGGTCCGCGTCCAGGGCGCCGCGCAGCCGCCGCCCGAAGCGGGCGCAGTCCTGCGGGGTCGTGTCGGCCGGCACGACGTGCGTGGTGGCGCGCACGACCGGCGCCGTCCGGTCGCGCAACCAGCCCGCGATCAGGGCCGGCAGCGGCAGCTGCGGATCGGGCGTCCCCGCGGTCGCCGGCCCGAGCGAGACGGCCAGGTCGACACCGAAGCCGCGGAACGTTCCGACGGCCGTGTCCGGGAGGTGCGCGGCCTCCGTGCCCGTACCGACGACGACCCACTGCGCCGCGGCGCGCAGTTCCGCCCCGACGTCGAGCACGGCGGCGCGCAGGTCGGCGGTCTCGGCGGCCGCGGAGCCGGTCAACTCGGGAACGAGCAGGGGTGGGGACGGCACGAACGCCGCGGCGATCAACACACGGGCCACCGTAGTCGACCCGACCCGCCGCCTCCCGGCCGTGCGACCTGTTTCAATAGTGGGCGGGCGTGGTCTCGGAGCGACCTCCGCGGCCCGACCACGCGAACCAGTGCGACCAGGCAGCCGTGCCGCGCGGCAGAGATGAGGACCGATGACCGACCCGAACGCAACGCAGGAATCCCGCGCTCCGAAGCCGGGCGCTCCCAAACCGGGTCGGCAGCGGCCGGCCCCCGAGTCGTCGGCACCCAAGCCGCACCCGGCCGCCCATCCCCATCCGCAGCCCACGGTCCCGGCCAGCGATCCGAGCCGGTGGGGCCGCGTCGACGAGGACGGCACGGCGTGGGTGAAGACCGCCGAGGGCGAGCGGTGCATCGGGTCCTGGCAGGCGGGCGACGCCGCCGAGGGGCTTGCCCACTTCGGCCGCCGGTACGACGACCTCGCGACCGAGGTGGCGATCCTCGAGTCGCGGCTGAGCTCGGGCACCGGGGACGCGAAGAAGACCCGGGCGGCGGCCCAGGCGCTCGCGGAGTCCTTGCCCACCGCCGCCGTGATCGGTGACCTCGACACCCTCGCCGAGCGGCTCGCGGCGATCGTCGCGGACTCGGAGAAGGCGGCGGTCGCCGCAAAACAGGAGAAGGAGCACCAGCGGGCGGCGGCCACCGCCCGCAAGGAGGCCCTCGCGGCCGAGGCCGAGCAGATCGGCGCCGAGTCGACCCAGTGGAAGGCTGCCGGCGACCGGTTGCGGGAGATCCTCGAGGAGTGGAAGACGATCCGCGGCGTGGACCGTAAGGTCGACGACGCCCTGTGGCGGCGCTATTCGAAGGCCCGCGAGGCGTTCAACCGCCGGCGCGGCGCGCACTTCGCCGAACTGGACCGCGAGCGCGCCGCCGCCCGGGCCCGCAAGGAGGATCTCGTGGCGCAGGCCGAGGAACTGCAGGACTCGACCGACTGGGGTGCGACGGCGGCCGCGTTCCGGGAACTTCTCGCCGAGTGGAAGGCGGCCGGTCGGGCGCCGCGCGAGGCCGACGATCAGCTGTGGAAGCGGTTCAAGGGCGCCCAGGACGTGTTCTTCGCCGCCCGCAACGCGGCCGCCTCGGAGCGGGACGCGGAGTTCGAGGAGAACGCGCAGGCGAAGGAGGCGCTGCTGCAGTCGGCGGCGTCGATCGATCCGGCGGCGGACATCGACGCCGCCCGGGCCCGGCTGCGCGAGCTGCAGGACAGGTGGGAGGAGATCGGCAAGGTCCCGCGGGAGCGGATGCACGACCTCGAGAGCCGTCTGCGGGCGATCGAGAAGCGGGTCCGCGAGGCTGCCGAGTCCGAATGGCGGCGCACCGACCCGGAGGCGCTCGCCCGTGCCGCCCAGTTCCGGGAGCGCGTGCGCCAGTTCGAGGAGCAGGCCGCCAAGGCCACCGCCGCGGGCCGCCCGAAGGACGCCGAGAGTGCGCTCGCGCAGGCGCAGCAGTGGCGGGAATGGGCCGACGCCGCGGAAGGAGCCGTCGGGGAGCGCTGAGCGCCCCTCCGGACACGACGATGCCCCCGGCTCGTTCGAGCCGGGGGCACCGTCGTTCGTCCGGTCCCGGGCGGTCAGTCGTCGAGCAGGCCCTTGTTCTCCTGCTGGGCGGCCGCGTTGCGGAGTTCCTCCTCGGCGGCGAGCTGAAGCGCGGTGCGCGTCCACACCACCTTCGCCCAGTGGAAGGTGAGCACCATGACGGTGATCCAGCCCAGGATCAGGCCGATGCCCGGTCCCGCGCCCGGGTCGCCGACCGGCAGGGTCTGCCTCGACCAGATCGAGAGCATGCCGAACACGATCGACACCGCGGAGCCGGCCAGCGCCAGCCACGCCAGCACCCACCGGCGGGTGACGAGCGCCAGGATGGAGAAGATCGCGCCGAACACCAGAGCGAGCCACACGAAGATGCGGGAGGGCAGCGCGATGGACTCGGCGGTCGCGTCGGGGGCGAAGGACAGCACCTCCCACCCGTTGGCCGCCCCGGCATGGGGCAGGCTGAACGAGCCGAGCAGCACGAGCACCGCGACCGCGACGACGAGCGCGCGGGCTCCGGGGTCGATCTCGCCGGCGATCTTGCGTTCGGCTGCCTCGAGGTCGGCGCGGACTTCGTCCATCGGATCCCTTCCGTCGTCCCCGGCGTCGTCGCCGGGCGTCCTGCCCTCGTCGGGGCCGCTCGCGGTCATGCGTCACATCCCGTCTGTGCCGGAAGTGGCTCGGGCACACCGATCTGCGGGAGACCGAGCCCCACCCCGATGGGGGGCGTCTTGGGGGTGCGGCCCTGCTCGAACCGGTCGCCGGCGCGGGTGCGCCGATGAGTCAGGATCTGGGTGTCCGCGACCAGATGGTGCGGGGCGGCCTCGCTGATCACGATCGTGACGACGTCGCCCGGGCGAACCGCACGGTCGATGTTGCCCTCGGGCCGGAAGTGCACGAGCCGGCCGTCACGGGCGCGGCCGCTCATCCGGGCGGTCTCGGAGTCCTTGCGGCCCTCCCCCGCGGCGACGAGCAACTCGACCTCCCTGCCGACGAGCGCGAGGTTCTCCTCGAGGGTGATCCGCTCCTGCAGCGCGATGAGCCGTTCGTACCGTTCCTGCACCACCGCCTTGGGCACCTGGCCGTCCATCTCCGCGGCCGGCGTGCCGGGTCGCCTGGAGTACTGGAAGGTGAAGGCGCTGGTGAACCGGGCCTTCTCGACGACGTCGAGGGTCTCCTGGAAATCCTCCTCGGTCTCGCCGGGGAACCCGACGATGATATCGGTGGTGATCGCCGCGTGCGGCATGGCCGCGCGCACCTTCTCGATGATCCCGAGGAACCGCTCCTTGCGGTACGAGCGGCGCATCGCGCGCAGGACGCGGTCCGAGCCGGACTGCAGCGGCATATGCAGCTGCGGGCACACGTTCGGGGTCTGCGCCATCGCCTCGATGACGTCGTCGGTGAACTCCGCGGGGTGCGGGGAGGTGAAGCGGACCCGTTCGAGACCCTCGATACCGCCGCAGGCGCGCAGCAGCGCGGCGAACGCGCCGCGGTCGCGGGGCTGCTCCGGATCGGCAAAGGAGCGGCCGTAGGAGTTGACGTTCTGCCCGAGCAGGGTCACCTCGAGGACGCCCTCGTCGACGAGCGCGCGGACCTCGGCGAGGATGTCATCGGGCCGGCGGTCCACCTCCTTGCCACGCAGCGACGGCACGATGCAGAAGGTGCAGGTGTTGTTGCAGCCCACGGAGATCGACACCCAGCCGGCGTAGCTGGACTCGCGCCGGGCGGGCAGGGTCGAGGGGAACGCCTCGAGCGATTCGAGGATCTCGACCTCGGCGCGGCGGTTGTGCCGGGCACGATCGAGCAGCGCCGGCAGGTTGCCGATGTTGTGCGTCCCGAACACGACGTCGACCCACGGCGCCTTCTTCACGACGACCTCGCGGTCCTTCTGGGCAAGGCACCCACCGACGGCGATCTGCATGTTCGGGTTGGCGTCCTTGACGGGCCGCAGATGGCTCAGGTTGCCGTAGAGCTTGTTGTCGGCATTCTCCCGCACCGCGCAGGTGTTGAAGACCACGAGATCGGCGGGCGCACCCGGCCCTGCCTTGGTGAACCCGGAGTCCTCGAGCAGCCCGGACAGGCGCTCCGAGTCGTGCACGTTCATCTGGCAGCCATAGGTGCGCACCTCGTAGGTGCGGGCGCCGACCTCGGCGGTCGCGTCGAGGGCGGCCGGGGCGCTGGGGGGTTCATGGTCCATCGATGACACGTCCCAGCCTAGCTCACGGGGCCGGACCGCTCCTGAAGTGGGCCGAGAGAGACAACCTAGTCCATCGCGCGACCCGGCGGGGCGAACCGGAACCGGCCTTTCGGGGCCGACCGTAAATTTTCCATTACGCAGTCCGAACTCGGCTTGCGAAAATTGCGGCACGGCGGCGCGGGCAGCATAGGGTTCTGTCCATGACACCAGCGGCGGTCGAATTCGAGAAGCCCTCCGGCTCGGCAGGCGGCGCACCCCCGATGATCTCGATGTCGGCGGTGGAGAAGCACTTCGGAGCCCTGCACGTGCTGCAGGACATCAACCTCGAAGTATCGGCGGGTCAGGTCGTGATCGTGGTGGGGCCGTCCGGGTCCGGCAAGTCCACCCTGTGCCGGACCATCAACCGGCTCGAGCCGATCGACTCGGGCGAGATCCGGGTGGACGGCAAGCTGCTTCCCGCAGAAGGTAAGGCGCTCGCGGCGCTGCGAGCCGACGTGGGAATGGTGTTCCAGTCGTTCAACCTGTTCGCGCACAAGACCATCCTCGAGAACGTCATGCTCGCCCCGGTAAAGGTCCGTCGCAAGGGCAGGACCGAGGCCAAGGAGCAGGCGCTGCAACTTCTCGACCGCGTCGGCATCGCCAATCAGGCGGACAAGTATCCCGCGCAGCTCTCGGGCGGCCAGCAGCAGCGCGTCGCGATCGCGCGGGCACTGGCGATGAACCCGAAGGTCATGCTGTTCGACGAGCCGACCTCGGCGCTGGACCCCGAGATGGTCCAGGAGGTGCTCGACGTCATGACGTCGCTGGCCCGGGAGGGCATGACGATGCTCGTCGTCACCCACGAGATGGGCTTCGCCCGCAAGGCCGGCAACCGCGTGCTGTTCATGGCGGACGGGCAGATCATCGAGGACACCGACCCCGACACGTTCTTCACCGCACCCAAGTCCGCCCGCGCCCAGGACTTCCTCGGCAAGATCCTCAGTCACTGATCCGGCGTCGCTGCCGCACCGGAACCGGGGCGGCATCACCCACAACACGGAGGTACTCGATGAGAATCACCCGCTCGGTTCGCCTGGGCATCGGCGCGATCGCCGTCGCCGTGCTCGCCACCGCGTGTGGCGGAGACGAGCAGCGCAGCGTGTCGCAGTCCGCCGAGAGCGGCTCCCTCGTCGTCGGCATCAAGTTCGACCAGCCCGGGCTCGGGTTGCGCAACCCCGACGGTACCTTCAGCGGGTTCGACGTCGAGGTCGCGAAGTACGTCGGGCAGCAGCTGGGAGTGGCGCCGGAGAACATCGAGTTCAAGGAAGCCCCGTCCCCGCAGCGCGAGACCCTCATCGAGAACGGTGAGGTGGACTACATCGTCGCCACCTACTCGATCACCGACACGCGCAAGGAGAAGGTCGACTTCGCCGGGCCGTACTTCGTCGCCGGCCAGTCGCTGCTCGTGCGTGCCGACAACACCGACATCACCGGACCGGAGTCGCTCAACGGCGGCAAGCGGCTGTGCTCGGTGGCCGGCTCCACCCCCGCACAGAAGGTCAAGGACACCTACGCGCAGGACGTGCAGCTGCAGGAGTTCGACACCTACTCCGCCTGCGTCGAGGCGCTGCGCAACGGTGCGGTCGACGCCGTGACCACCGACGACATCATTCTCGCCGGTTACGCGGCCCAGTACCCGGGCCAGTTGAAGGTCGTGGGCGAGCCGTTCACGGAGGAGCGCTACGGTATCGGTCTGGCCAAGGGCGACACCGAGTCCCGCAACCAGATCAACGACGCGATCGAAGAGATGATCTCGAGCGGGGCCTGGCAGGCCGCCCTCGAATCCACTGTCGGCCCGTCCGGATACCCCCTGCCGGAACCGCCGCAGGTCGACCGCTACTGACCATCCCCGTCGTCCGGCCGGCCCGTTCGACGACTCGTCACGGGCCGGCCGGATCCCAGTCCCCGATCGGTGGAGTTGACCTGTGGATCTGTTGAGCAAGTACGGCGATCAGTTGATCGACGCCTTCTGGACCACCGTGCAGTTGACGGTGTTCTCGGCGATCGGCGCGCTGATCCTCGGAACGATCCTCGCCGGCATGCGCGTGTCCCCGGTGCCGGTGGCACGGGCGGTCGGCACCGTGTACGTGGGGATCTTCCGCAACACCCCCCTGACGCTGATCATCATCTTCTGCCTGTTCGGCCTGTCACAGACGCTGGGCATCAGCCTTGCCCCCCAGTCGTCGCCGACGTTCCTGGTGGACAACAACTTCCGGCTCGCGGTGCTGGGCCTGAGCGTCTATACCGCAGCGTTCGTCTGCGAGTCGCTGCGCTCGGGCATCAACACCGTCAACGTCGGGCAGGCCGAGGCGGGCCGCTCCCTCGGGTTGACCTTCGGCCAGAATCTGCGCCTGATCGTGCTGCCGCAGGCGTTCCGCGCGGTGATCGCACCCCTCGGCAGCGTGCTGATCGCCCTGACCAAGAATTCGACGATCGCGTCCGTCATCGGCGTCTCGGAGGCCTCCCTGCTGATGAAGACCATGATCGAGAACGAGGCGCAGATCTTCGTCATCGGCGGCATCTTCGCCCTCGGCTTCGTGATCCTGACCCTGCCCACGGGCCTGCTGTTCGGCTGGCTGAGCACGCGATTCGAGGTGTCCCGGTGAGCACCGGCCGCGCAACCGTCCTCTACGACGCCCCCGGTCCCCGGGCGCGAACGATCTACCACGTCGCCTCGGCGGCGGTGGCCGTGCTGCTCGTCGCCGTCGGCTATTTCGTCTACCGGGCTCTCGACGACAAGGGGCAGCTCACCACCGCGAAGTGGGAGCCGTTCCTGGAATCGAGCTCGTGGACCACGTATCTGATCCCCGGCATCCGGGGCACCCTCATCGCGGCCGCGGTATCCATCGTGCTCGCCCTGATCCTCGGGGCCGCGCTGGGCATCGGCCGGCTCTCCGATCACCGGCCCGTGCGCGCGGTGTGCGGCTTCATCGTCGAACTGTTCCGGGCCATCCCGGTACTGATCCTGATGATCTTCGCCTACCAGCTGTTCGCCGAATACCAGGTCTTCCGGTCGAAGTACCTGGCGCTGGCGGCGGTGGTCACCGGCCTGACCCTCTACAACGGCTCGGTGATCGCCGAGATCGTCCGCGCCGGCATCCGGTCGCTGCCCCGCGGGCAGACCGAGGCCGCCGCGGCGCTGGGCATGCGCAAGGGCCAGATCATGCGTCTGATCCTGTTGCCACAGGCCGTCACGGCGATGTTGCCGGCGATCGTCTCGCAGATGGTGGTGGCCCTGAAGGACTCCGCGCTCGGCTATCTCATCGGGTACGTCGAAGTCGTGCGCGCCGGTCAGCAGCTCGGCGCGTTCTTCGGCAACTACCTGCCGTCGCTGCTCGTGGTGGCCGCGATCATGATCGTGCTCAACGGCGCGTTGACGGTCGTCGCGACGCGGCTCGAGCGGCGTCTGCGGACCGGACGCAAGAACCGTGCCGCGATGCCGGAGGCCGACGAGAACGCCCCCGACAACGTGCTTTCCGGCATGACCGTCCCGGGGGTGGACATCACCAGCGATCACGACAAGCGCCGGTAACCCGTCAGTCGGTGGCGACGTCGCCGGGCTCGGGATCGAGCCCGGCGAGTTCGCCGCGGACCACGTCGAAGGCCACGCCCTGCGGGTAACCACGGCGGGCGAGCATGCCGACCAGCCGTCGCACCACCTTGTCCCGTTCCGCGGCGATCTCGCGCCGATCCCCCTCCGTGGGCAGCGGGGGCTGGGTGCGCAGCTTCTTGCGCACCAGTTCGGCGGCGCGGGCGCGTTCGTCGTCGCCGTCGATCTGCTCCAGCGCCTCAGCCGCCTCGTGCTGCCCGATCCCCTTGCGGCGCAGTTCCATTGCCAGAGCACGTTTGCCCCGGCCGGCATGCCGATGACGGGAGCGCACCCACTGCTGGGCGAACTCGGCGTCGTCGACGAGACCCACCTCGGTGAGCCGGTCGAGGGTCCGCTCGGCGACGTCCGCGGCGAAGCCCTTCTGTTCGAGTTTCGCGGCGAGTTCGGCGCGGCTGCGAGCCCGGTCGGTCAGCAGACGGAGGCACAGGTCCTTGGCCTGTGCCTCCGTTCCGCCGCCGGGCAGGTCGCCGCCGCGCCGGTCACCGCGACGGGAGTCGCTGCCCAACGCTCGACTCAGAAGTCGGCGGGCTCGTCGGCGGGCTCGGCGGTGACGTCCGCCCCGATGCCGAGCTTCTCCTTGATCTTCTTCTCGATCTCGTCCCGGACGTCGGTGTTCTCCAGCAGGAACTTGCGGGCGTTCTCCTTGCCCTGACCGAGCTGGTCGCCCTCGTAGGTGTACCAGGAGCCGGACTTGCGGATGAAGCCCTGCTCGACCCCCATGTCGATGAGCGAGCCCTCCTTGCTGATGCCGTGGCCGTAGAGGATGTCGAACTCGGCCTGCTTGAAGGGCGGCGACACCTTGTTCTTGACGACCTTGACGCGGGTGCGGTTGCCCACCGCGTCGGAGCCGTCCTTGAGGGTCTCGATACGGCGCACGTCCAGGCGCACCGAGGCGTAGAACTTCAAAGCCTTGCCGCCGGTGGTCGTTTCGGGCGAGCCGAACATCACACCGATCTTCTCGCGCAGCTGGTTGATGAAGATCGCGGTGGTGCCCGAGTTGTTGAGCGCACCGGTCATCTTGCGCAGCGCCTGGCTCATCAGGCGGGCCTGCAGGCCGACGTGGCTGTCACCCATCTCGCCCTCGATCTCGGCGCGCGGCACCAGGGCCGCCACCGAGTCGACCACGATGATGTCGAGCGCGCCGGAACGGATCAGCATGTCCGCGATCTCGAGCGCCTGCTCACCGGTATCCGGCTGCGACACGAGCAGGGCGTCGGTGTCGACACCGAGCTTGCGCGCGTACTCGGGATCGAGCGCGTGCTCGGCGTCGATGAAGGCGGCGATGCCGCCGGCGGCCTGGGCGTTGGCCACGGCGTGCAGCGCGACCGTCGTCTTACCGGAGGATTCCGGGCCGTAGATCTCGACGACCCGGCCGCGCGGGAGGCCGCCGATGCCGAGCGCGACGTCGAGCGCGATCGAGCCCGTCGGGATCACGGCGATGGGCTGGCGGGACTCCTCCCCCAGGCGCATCACCGAGCCCTTGCCGAAGCTCTTGTCGATCTGCGCGAGCGCCAGCTCGAGCGCCTTGTCGCGATCGTGTGCCTGTGGTGCCATCGTGGTCCCCTTTTCGAGTCTCGTCTTGCTTGCCGATGACGTTAGAGTCCGGCACCGACAAGTTCGCCGTCCCGACCGGCGAGCGGCCGGATCTGTGGATGAATCGGACGCCTGTGGACTACTTCTTCACCACCCGCGGACCAGCATAGGCGAACAACTGTTCGAACGGAACGGGCGCGGCGGTTTCACCGGCGCGCGGGCGGGACGTCGAACTCCTCGCACAGGGCCCGCCACACCTCACGGGGTTCCCGGCCGGCCTCGATGGCCGCGGCGGCGGTCCGCCCGCCGAGCGAGAGCAGCACGTGGTCACGTAGCAGGGCGTCGCCGCGCAGCTGCCCGAACTCGTTGCGGACACACTCGTGAAATTCCGTCAGTCGCACCTGCGCCACGGTAGTCGCTTCCCGGACCCCCGACAGCGGCCGGTGGAGCGGACGCGGGGCACGTCACCGCATCGGCGCCACGACGCTGCGGCAGACGGTCACCGGGTCCTCGACCTGCGTTGCCGTCGCGGCGGCCAGGCGGGCCGCGCGCGTGAAGCGCGGCTCGGTCAGCACGGTGTCCACGGCCGCCCGCAGCGCGTCGGAGTCGAGTGGCCGCACGACCACCGCGCTGCCCTGCCGGGCGGCCCGATTGGCCAGCTCCCACTGGTCGCCGCCGCCGGGCACCACTACCGCGGGCACCCCGGCGCGCAGGGCCTTGGCGAGCATCCCGTGGCCGCCGCCGCACACCACCACGTCGGCCTGCTCGAGCAGCAGGTCCTGCCGGCCGTGCCCGGCCACGACGCCGTCCGGCCAGTCCCGCTCGGGCGGCTCGAGCATCGCGACGACGATCCGCATCCCGGATCCGCCGAGGCCCGTGCACACGGCGTCGAGCAGGCCGGGCACGCCGGTAGCCGCGGTGGACGGGGCCACCATCACCAGCGGTCCGTCGCCGGAGGGCGGCGCCAGGACGTCGCCGGTGGGCTCCCACAGCAGCGGCCCGACGACGTGCGCCCCGGCGGGCCAGTCCGGTCGCGGGACCTCGAGGGCGGGCAGGGTGGCGACGAGCCGGGCCGCCGGCCCCGGATCCCGGGCGGCCAGGCCGATCCCGACGCGCGCCGCGGACCGTTCGCGTTCCCCCTGCCGGATCGACCGGGCGGTCGCCGCGCGCAGCACCGTGTCCCGCGCGCGCCCGCGCAGCCCGGTGCCTGCGGCGAGACCGCTGCCGATGGGGGGCAGCCCCCGCGAGGGCAGATACAGCGGATGGGGCGACAGCTCCACCCAGGGGATACCGAGGCGTTCGGCGGCCATGCCGCCGCCCGCGGTGAGCACGTCGGAGACGACGAGGTCGGGCAGCAAGGCGCTGAGCCCGGGCAGCATCTCGGACGCGATGTGGGCGGCGCGGGCATGGATGCGGGCACCGGCATCGGCATCGTCGTCCTCCGGACGCGGGGCCAGCCCGGCGAGCGGCGCGAGCGTCACCCCGTCCAGGTCGAGGCCGAGCCACCGCTCGCCGGTGAAGAGGACGGGCTCGTCGCCCGCCTCGGCCAGACGCAGGCTCAGGGCTATCGCCGGGATCGCATGCCCGGCGTCGGGCCCGGCCACCACCGCCACTCGCATCGGCTCAGACTGCCACACCCGCTCCGCGCTGCCCGGTTGTGGAGGCGACGCCGGGAGTACCGGCCGCCGCTGCAGCGCCTCGGCGGTGGGGCTCGCCCGGGCTGTGCCCACCGCGTCGTACGTGCGAGCCTGGAAGCATGACGATGTCGGCAGGTGTCCCGTGAGGAGCGGCCATCCGGTGCCGGACCCCGTCGGTCCGGGGCAGGAGTCGGTGTGGACTACCCACGGCCGCCCGTGGTCCGACGGAGCGACGAGCTGGTCGAGGTGTGGTTCGGCGGGCAACTCGTCGCGCGCACCCGCACCCTGTTGCGGCTGCTGGAGACGAGCCACCCGCCGACCTACTACCTGCCCCGGACATGCTTCGCCGAGGGGGTCCTGCGGCCGGTTCCCGGGAGCACGGTGTGCGAGTGGAAGGGACGGGCCGACTATTTCGACGTCGTGGCAGGCGGACACGTCGCCGAGCGTGCGGCGTGGCACTATCCCCGGCCGGTTGCCGGATACGAGGCACTCGTCGGGCATGTGGCAGTCATGCCGGGTCCGATGGACGGCTGTTTCGTCGACGGCGAGCGGGTGCGTCCCCAGGCGGGGGGCTTCTACGGCGGCTGGATCACCGATCGGGTGGTCGGCCCCTTCAAAGGCGGGCCCGGCAGTCGCTACTGGTGATCGCAGGGAGGGGCGGGCACGGCCGCGGCGACGGGCCCGAATCCGGGGCCGGCCACCGATTGGCGCGGAGATCGGCGGCAACAGTCCCACGCCGTGGCCGTTCCGCGGCGCCGGCGGTCACGGATACGCCGACCAGAACTGGAGCACCTGCTCGCGGGTGGTGACCGTTCCGTTGTCGATGATCAGCAGTTCGTCCTCGTCGAACGTGTAGCGAACAGGTCCGGCCACGACGGTGAATCCGGCGGCGGCCGGGGCGGCGTCGGCCAGTTCGATGTCGGCACCGTCGCTGAGCCGCAGGCCCTTGTAGTAGAGGCGATCGAAGTCGTTGCGGCACACCAGGACCCGCGACTCCGACGTGCGCGCCACCGCGACGGCCTCGTCGGTCGAGTTGCAGCGCGGCCCGATGTCGTCGTCGAAGCCCCGGGTGTCCGCCTGCGCGACCGGGATGCGGTCCGGGCGGCTCTGCGGCGGGGCCGTGGTCGTCGGTGCGGACGAAGTGGTGGGGAGGTCGGTGACCTCCGCCGTGACCGTCGCGGGGGGCGGCACCACCGGACCGGGGCTGTCGATCTGCCCGGTGGCCGAGGTGTCGGCCCGCACATCCGGCTCCGGCGCCTCGCCGCGGCCGGGCAGGATCCACGTCAGCGATCCGACGAGCGCGAGGCCCACGACCGCGGCGCCCAGCAGCACGAGCAGCGGCCGACGGGAACGCGACGTCGGGTGTCCGGGCGGGGCGGTCGGACCGGCGGACACGGGGGCGGGTTCAGCGGCGGTGACCGCCCGGGTCGGCGCGGTGACGGGCTCGGTGACCGGCTCGGTGAGAGCGGCACGCGCGGCCGCGGCCAGCGCACCGCACGTGGGGAAGCGGTCCTCGGGGCGCTTGGCCATCGCGCGGGCGATCACATCGTCGAACGCGGACGGCAGGTCCGGCCGCGCCGCGGTGGGGCGCGGCGGGGGCAGATGCAGATGCGCGTGGACCAGATGGGCCGGCTCGGACCCCGGATACGGTGGCCGCGTCGTGAGCAGCTGATAGAGCGTGCACCCGAGGGCGTAGACGTCGGTCCGGGGGCCGAGGGGCCGCCCCTCGATCTGTTCGGGGGACGCGTACTGCAGGCTGGCGACGAGCATGCCGGTCTCGGTGACCGCCGTGCTGTCGAGGCTCTTCGCGATCCCGAAGTCCGCGAGCAGGACGCGCTCGGGTTCGCTCGCCCCGCTCGGCGTGAGCAGGATGTTCGCGGGCTTGACGTCGCGGTGCAGTATCCCGTGTGCATGCGCGTAATCGAGCGCGCGGGCGGTCTCGGACACGATGTGCACGGCGCGCCCCGGAGGCATCGGTCCCCTGCGCAGTGCACCCACCGCGTCGGTGCCGTCCACGTACTGCATCGCAATCCACAACTGGTCGCCGACATTGCCGCGGTCGTACACGGTGACGATGTTGGGATGTTCGAGCCGCGCGACGTGGTCGGCCTCCCGGAGGAACCGGCTGCGGTTTCCCGGGTTCGCGGTCGCCGACGGGTCGAGCAGCTTCAGCGCGATGAAACGCGGCAGGTTCGGATGCCGCGCCAGGTAGACGCTGCCCATCCCTCCCGTGCCGAGGCGGCGTTCGATACGGTACCCGGCGAACACGGAGCCGGTCTGCAGTTCTCCCACGATGTCGTCCACTCCCGAGTCCGTCGCGGCGCCCGCCCGACAGCCGTCTCAGAATATCGCGCACGTGAAGAGTGCCGGGCCGGACGCTCCGGCGGTCAGGCCGACACATCCCCGGCGGCGTCGAGCGCCCGGGCCCGGTCGCCGGGCACGAGCCCGATCCGGGTGCGGCGGTCGAGGATGTCGTCGACGTCGAGGGCGCCCTCGTGGGTGACGGCGAATTCCAGTTCGGCGCGGCTGACGTCGAGCCCGGGGACGATCGGTTCCAGCCGGCGCGGGTCCGCGGCGAGCAGGGCCGCCTCGGTGCCGTAGCGCCGCACCAGGTTCGCCGGGGCGGCGACGGTGCGCAGCACGGCAGGAGTCGCGGCGCCGACGAGGGGGAGCCGCTGGGTGCGGCACGGCCCGACACGCAGTCCGGCCGTCTCGACGGCCGCGTCGACGGCGTCCTGCGCCATCCGCCGGTAGGTGGTGAGCTTGCCGCCGACGATGCCGATCGGACCGGACTCGGAGCGCACGACCGCGTGCCGGCGCGACAGGTCCGCGGTGCCGCCGCCGGTGTCGGTACCCGGCGCGGAGGAGTCGAGCAGCGGCCGCAGACCCGCGAAGGTGCCGAGGACGTCGTTGCGGGTCAGGGGCACGGCGAGGGCCGTGTTGGCGGTGTCGAGGAGGAAGTCGATCTCACCGTCGGTGGCCTGCGGGACGTCGGGCAGCGCGCCGGGCGCCTCCTCGTCGGTCAGTCCCAGATAGATGCGGCCCAGCTGGGCGGGCAGCGCGAAGACGAACCGGTTGGTGGCGCCGGGAATCGGCACGGTGAGCGCGGCCGTGGGGTTGCCGAGGGCGGCGGCGGCGAGCACGAGGTGGGTGCCGCGGCTCGGTCGCAGCCGGATCGACGGATCCACCTGTCCCGCCCATACCCCCGCCGCGTTGATCACGGCGCGGGCCGTCACCCGCACCTCGGTGCCGGTGAGGGTGTCGCGCAGGGCGGCGCCGTCGGCCGTGACGGAGTGGGCGTCGACGCGGGTGAGGATGCGGGCGCCGTAGGAGGCGGCGGTGCGGGCGAGGGCGACGACGAGCCGGGCGTCGTCGACGAGCTGGCCGTCGTAGGCGAGCAGTCCCCCGCGCAGCCCGTCGCGCCGGACGGCGGGGACCAGGTCGGCGGCGCGCCCCGCGCCGATGCGGCGCGAGCGCGGCAGCACCGCGGACGGCGTGTGCGCGGAGACCCGCAGGGCGTCGCCGGCGAGGAACCCGGTGCGCACGAGCGCGGCCTCGCCGCGGCCGACCGACGGCAGCAGCGGCACCAGCTGCGGCATCGCGCGCACCAGGTGCGGCGCCGTGTGGGTCATGAGAATTCCCCGCTCGACGGCACTTTCGCGGGCGATACCGATGTTCCCGGTGGCGAGATAGCGCAGGCCGCCGTGGACGAGCTTCGAACTCCACCGGCTGGTGCCGAAGGCGAGATCGTGCCGTTCGACGAGGACGACGCTCAGGCCGCGCGACGCGGCGTCGAGCGCGGCGCCGGCGCCGGTGACACCGCCGCCGACGACGAGCACGTCGACGGTGGGCCGGGCGGCGAGGTCGTCGAGTTCCCGGCGGCGGCGGGCGGCGTCGAGGGCACTGGAGGCGGGTCCGGTCACGGGCGATCCTCCCCGGAGGGTGCGAGATAGGTGTCGACGGCGTGCGCCAGCTCGGCGAGCAGGGCCGCCCGGTCGACCACCTCGGTGACCATCCCGGCGGACTGCACCACGGACTGGGCGGTGAGCAGCACGAACGCGGCGAGCGCGCGGACGTCGCCGGCGCGGACGGTGCCGTCGCGCTGGCCGAGGACGAGCGCCCGGGTCAGCACCTCGAGCACTGCGTGCTGGCTGGTCCCGAGCCGGTCCACGATGTACGTCATGAGCAGGTCCGGGTCCGACCGCAGGATCTTCTCGAACAGCGGATGTGTGCCGATCTCGTCGACGGCCGTCACGACGGCCCGCACGACGCGCGGCCGGACGGGCCCCTCTTCGCGGAGATCGGGCAGGACGGCGCGGATCTCACGGGTGAGAAGGTCCGCGACCAGGGCACGGGTGTCGGGCCAGCGGCGATAGACCGTGGGGCGGCTGACACCGGCGCGCCGCGCCACCTCGGCGAGGGTGGTGCGCCGCAGTCCGAAGTCGAGCAGGCACGAGCGGGTGGCGTCGAGGATCTGGTTCTCGACGGTTGCCGCCGGCGGGCCGGAAGACCGGATCTCATCGTTACGAATAGACATTGTATGTAACACTGTAACGCATGACTGTGAGGTTCACACCGCAACACCCCACCGCCGCAGCCGAGATGGAGTGGGACGCGTGGGGCACGGCGGACCGCCGGAAGGAACTCGGCGAGGGCGTCCGCACACTGCTTCGACAGGCTCTCGGCGTGGACACCGAGCGCGCCCGTTCGCTGCCCGAGACCGCCGTGCGGCTCACCCCGTCCCGGCTGGACACCCGGCACCACCAGGGCCTGCGGCGCATCGTCGGTCCGGAACACGTCGCCGACGACGACGCGGCCCGGCTCCGTCACGCCGGCGGCAAGAGCACCCTCGACCTGCTGCGGCGACAGAACCCCGGCCCGCAGGACGGTCCCGACGCGGTGCTGCGGCCCGGCAGCCACGACGAGGTGCTCGCCGTACTCGACTACTGCACGGGCGAGGGGATCGCCGTCGTGCCGTTCGGCGGCGGCACCAGCGTCGTCGGCGGGCTGGATCCGGTGCGCGACGGCTTCGAGGCCGTCGTCGCAGTGGACCTGCAACGGATGAACGCGCTCACCGATCTCGATCCGGTCTCCGGTCTGGCGACGCTGCAGGCCGGCGCGACCGGACCGCAGGCCGAGGAGCTGCTCGGTGCCCACGGCTTCTCGCTCGGGCACTTCCCGCAGAGCTTCCGCCACGCGACCGTGGGCGGGTTCGCCGTCACCCGATCCTCCGGCCAGGCCTCCGCGGGCCACGGCCGGTTCGACGAGATGGTCGAGCACCTCGTCGTCGCCACCCCGCGCGGTACCGTCCGGGCGGGCCGCGCCCCGGCCTCGGCCGCGGGCCCGGACCTGCGGCAACTGTTCCTCGGGTCCGAGGGCCTGTTCGGCATCGTCACCGAGGTCGGCGTGCGAATCCACCCGATCCCCGCCGCGACCGCCCACCGCGCCTGGTCGTTTCCCGACTTCGCCACGGGTGCGGACGCCCTGCGCACCCTCGTGCAGACCGGCGCCGTCCCCACCGTGCTGCGCCTGTCGGACGAGACCGAGACCGCGACGAACCTCGCGTTGCACGAGCACATCGGTGCGACCGCCCCCACCGGATGCCTGGCCGTGACCACCGTCGAGGGCACCGCCGAACACGTACGAGCCCGCGCCGCGGAGGTCGACGCCCTGCTCTCGACCCTGGGCGGCACCGACCTCGGA
Organism: Rhodococcus sp. M8; assembly: GCF_015654185.1. Classification (NCBI taxonomy): domain Bacteria; kingdom Bacillati; phylum Actinomycetota; class Actinomycetes; order Mycobacteriales; family Nocardiaceae; genus Rhodococcus; species Rhodococcus sp. M8. The sequence goes on along the minus strand of NZ_CP064065.1, from coordinate 355,135 downwards.
GAAGAGCCGGCCCGCGCCTGGGAGCAGGGACGGTTCGACGCACCGCACCTGCGCGACGCCCTGCTGCGGGTCGGGGCACTCGCCGAGACCCTCGAAACCGCCACCACGTGGAGCAATCTGGCGCGGCTGCGGACGGCGGTGACCGATGCGCTCACCGCCTCCCTGCAGGAACAGGGCACCCCGCCACTGGTGCTGTGCCACATCTCGCACACCTACCCCACCGGCGCGTCCCTGTACTTCACCGTCGTGTGCGCGCAGACGGACGATCCCCTCACGCAGTGGTCGGCGGCCAAGCGCGCCGCCACGGACGCGATCATGACAGCCGGCGGCACCGTCACCCACCACCACGCGGTCGGGCGCGACCATCGGCCGTGGATGGCCGACGAGATCGGGACTCTGGGCACCGGCCTGCTCCGCGCGGTCAAGGACGCACTCGACCCGCTCGGCATCCTCAACCCTGGAAAGCTGCTGCCGTGATCGAATCCGTCACCGTCCTGACGAACCCGGCCGCGGGCCCGCACACCGCGCGCGCGACGAGGTCCGCCACGGCCCGGCTGCGCGAACGGGGCCTGCGCGTCACCGAGATCGCCGGCGACACCCCGCAACACTCCCTCGAACTGGTGCGCCACGCCGTCGCCGAGGGAACCGGGGCACTCGTCGCGGTCGGCGGGGACGGGCTCGTCTGGCTCGCCTGGCAGGCGCTCGCGCAGACCGGGATTCCGCTCGGCATCGTCCCGGCCGGGACCGGCAACGACCTCGCCCGCGTCCTGCATGTGCCGTCGGATCCGGTGGCGGCGGCCGACGTGATCGCCGACGGGGCCACAAGGACGATCGACCTCGGAAGGGTCCGGGCGCCCGGGCGGCCGGACCACTGGTTCGGCACCGTGCTCGCCAGCGGATTCGACTCCCTGGTCACCGACCGCGCCAACCGGATGCGCCGGCCGCGCGGCCGGTTGCGCTACAACGTCGCGATGGTCGCGGAACTGGCGAATCTCCGCCTGCTGCCGTATCGCATCACGCTGGACGGCGACGACCTCGACGTGGCGGCGACGATGGTGGCCGTGGGCAATGCCTCCACCTACGGGGGCGGCATGCGCATCGCGCCGGACGCGCGTCTCGACGACGGCCTCCTCGACGTCGTGATCGTGACCTCGGCCAACCGGACCCGCCTGCTGCGCCTGTTCCCCACCGTCTACCGCGGCACCCACGTCGACCTGGACGAGGTGAACGTGCACCGCGCCCGGCGGGTGCGGCTCGAGTGTCCCGGCATCTCCGCCTACGCGGACGGCGAACCGCTCGGACCGCTGCCCGTGGACGTCGAGGCCGTGCCCGGTGCCGGAGTCGTCCTCGTACCCGGCGGTCAGCCCCCGAACGTGTAGAGCTCGAACCCGGCGGCCCGTTCCGCCGCGAACCCGGGCAGAGCGGCCGTGGCCGACTCCACCTGCGCCCGGGCCTGGTCGAGCACGGGGGTGGGCGCGAGTGCCTCGAGATAGCGGCGGTGCTCGGCGAGGGACGCGACGCCGTCCTCGACGGTGTCGGTGACGTCCACTCCGTGAGTGGGAGACGTGGTGCTCACCGCCACCCACCGCACCCCCGGCCACGGCGGCAGACCCTGCTCGGCCAGGTCCGGGAAGATCCACTCGTTCGCCGCGTCGGTGACCGCGTCGAGCACGCTCAGCCCCAGGGCACGGTGGTCGGCGCTGTTGAGGACGCCGGGGAACCACGTGAGCCCGAAGTTGCCGGTCACCACCATCTCGGGTCGGTGCCGCCGGATCGCCGCCGCAAGATCGCGGCGCAGGTCCGGCCCCGCCACCAGGCGGCCGTCGGGATGCCCGAGGAACTCGACCACCTCGACCCCGACGACCCGGGCGGATGCCCGCTCCTCCTGCTCGCGCAGCGGCCCGCACGCGGCCGGCGGCAGGCCCGCGATGCCGGCCTCGCCGCTGGTCGCCAGGACGTAGCGCACCTCCTTGCCCTGTCGGGTCCACCGCGCCACCGCGGACGCCGCGCCGTACTCGATGTCGTCGGGGTGCGCGGCGATCACGAGCGCCCGCTGCCAGTCCTCCGGTACCGGTTCCATTCGTCCACTATCGCCGATCACGATGCGGGGGTGGGGGCCTCGCGCATACTGGACGGCGTGTCGTGGTCCGGGCTCGTCGAAGCAGCGCTCGACATGCGGTTGACGACGACGGCGGCGGCCGTGGTGTTCACCGTCCTCACTGTCGCCGGCCTGGCCGCCCTGGCCGCGCGACGGCACCGCCGCTGGCTCCTGACGGGGATTCCGACGGCCGTCGCGCTGACCCTGGTGCTGGTGGTGCTCGCCGCCGTGCTCGTCGAGCAGGTGTGGCGACCGTTCCCGGATCGGTTGCCTCGGGATGTGTACGCGTGGACCGCCGTCGCCGTCCTCGCCGTCGCGCTCCTGGCCGGCCGGTGGCTCGTCCGCCGCCGGGACCGGGCGCGTCCGCTCGTCGCGGCCGGCCTCGTCGTCGCCGCACTGGCGGTGGTGGTGGCGGGTGCGGGGCGGATCAACGCGGTGTTCGACGCCTACCCCACCGTGCGTTCCGCCCTCGGCATGACCGACTACCGCACCGTGCCGCTCGACGCGGCCCTGGCACCGGCCACGGCGACGGTCGCTCGGCGGCCGCTGTCCGAGACCTGGTCGCCCCCGGCCGATCTGCCCGCGACCGGCGCGGTGACGACCACCCCGATCCCCGGCGCAGTGTCGGGATTCCGCGCCCGCGACGCGCGGATCTACCTGCCACCCGCCTACTTCGCCGATCCGCGCCCCGAACTCCCGGTGCTGGTGCTGCTCGCCGGCCAGCCCGGCAGCACCGACGACTGGCTGATCGGGGGCCGGCTGCCGCAGATCATGGACGCGTTCGCGGCCGGGCACGAGGGGCTGGCACCGGTCGTCGTGCTCGCCGACGGCACCGGCGGCCAGTTCGACAACCCGCTGTGCGCCGATTCCCGCCTCGGCAACGCCGCGACCTACCTGGCGCTCGACGTGCCCGCCTGGGTCCGCGAGCACCTGCAGGTCGACGACGATCCCGCGGGCTGGGCGATCGGCGGGCTCTCGTACGGAGGCACGTGCGCGTTGCAGCTCGCGACCGCCCGCCCCGAGGTGTACCCCACGTTCCTCGACTTCTCCGGCCAGGCCGAGCCGACCCTCGGCGATCGGGACCGCACGATCCGCGAGGTGTTCGGCGGCGACACGGAGGCGTTCGCGCGGAACAACCCTGCCGACCTGCTGGCCCGCAACCGCTACCCCGGCTCGGCAGGGGCGTTCGTCGTGGGCCTCGACGACAGCGAATACCGTTCGGGAATCGAACAACTCACGACGGCGGCCCGGGCCGCCGGCATGGACGTCCACCTCACGGAACTGCCGGGAGCGCACAGCTTCGCGGTGTGGTCCGCCGGACTCGAGAAGGAGCTGCCGTGGCTCAGCCGCCGACTCGGCCTCGTCGCCCCGTGATCGCGCGCAGCGGCGCGGCGCTGCGCCGGGCCCCCGTCGCTCTGACCCTGCTCGCGGCGATGTGGGTGCTCGCGATCGCCACCGGGTCCGTGTGGCGCGGGCCGTCCCACGACCTGGCCCTCGACGTCTCCCTCGGCACCCGTAGCTTCGGCGAGGGGCATCCGTGGGTGCTCTGGACGTCCGGGCTCTTCGCGTCCGGCCTCGGCGAGTACGTCCTGTCGAGCGTGGCGATCCTCGCCGTCGCGGTGCCGGTGGAGAACCGCCTCGGCAGCCGCAGATTCGCACTCGCCGCGGCGCTCTCGCAGGGTGCGGGTGCCGCGCTCGCCCTGCTGGTGGCGCTGCTGGCGTCGACCGTGCCGAACTCGTGGGGCTTCGAGCTGCACGGGCACCTGACCGAGGATCCCCTGCCGTGGGTGCTCGGCACCCTGCTCGCCGCCACCGCGGCGATGGGTACGCTGTGGCGGCGCCGCATCCGCACCCTGGTGCTGGTGTTCCTCGTGACGAGCGCCCTGTTCGCGGGGCACCTGCAGGACGTGGTGCGGCTCTGCGCGGCGCTGGCAGGCCTGTTCCTCGGACCCGTGCTGTTCGGCCGCGCGGCCCGGGGCCCGGCGCTCGGCGGCACCGTGCGGGAGCGCCGCACCCTCGTGGCGCTGGTGGTCGCCGCCAGCGTCCTCGGCCCGATCCTGGCGGCGTTCTCCCCCCACGCCATCGGGCCGCTCTCGGCGCTGCGGGAGCTGTTCGACCAGGTCCCGTACAGCGCACGGGAACTGGTCGACATCTGCGCCGACCCGGCCCTGCGTGACGAGTGCCGCAAGGGGCGGCAGGCGCTGCGCCTGTCCGGGATCGGACCGCTGGTGATGAACCTGATGCCGTCGGCGGTGCTGCTCGTGGGAGCGGAGGGACTGCGCCGGGGCCGCCGCGCCGCATGGCTGCTCTCGGTGTGGGGGCACGTCGCCCTGATCGCGGTGGCCGCCGTCAGCGCGGTCGTGCAGATCACCGAGCAGGAGGAGACCCGGTCGCTGCTGTACGGCACCCGCCGCACCAGCTCGGTGTACATGGAACTCGCTCCGCTGCTGGCCCTCGTCGCGGTCCTCGTGCTGCTGCTGATGACCCGCCGGCTGTTCGGGGTGCGCGCCCCGCGCGGGACGTATCCGCGAGTGTGGCTGGGCACCGCCGCCGCGGCGGGTACCGCGCTCGTCACCTACGTGGTGGTGGGGGCGCTGCTCGCCGACGGCTTCGACCGCGACCCCGGCGGCGCCACGCTGGTGCGCGACGCGCCGCGACGTCTCGTCCCACCCGTGTATCTGCAGCTGTTCGAGCCGCCGGTACTGCCGCTGACCCCGGCCGCCACGCTGCTGTTCGAGTGGGTGGGGGTGCTGGTGTGGGCCGCGTTCTGCCTGTTGATGGTCCGGAGCTTCCTGGTCCCCGCTCTCGGGCACGATCCCGGCGACGAACACCGGGTGCGTGCACTGCTGCACTCCCCCGGCGGCACCTCGCTGTCGTGGATGACGACGTGGCCCGGCAACCACTACTGGTTCGGCGAGGACGGCCGGCACGCCGTGGCCTACCGCGTGCACTCGGGTGTCGCCCTGACCACGGGCGACCCGGTGGGTGATCCGGCCGGCCTGGAGAACGCGATCGACGAGTTCGCCGCGTACTGCCTCGGCAACGGCTGGACCCCGTGCTTCTACTCCGTCGGGGAGGACACCGCCGCGATCGCCCGGGACCACGGCTGGAGCTGTCTGCGGGTGGCCGAGGAGACGGTCGTCGCGCTTCCCGGCCTCGCGTTCAAGGGTAAGAAGTTCCAGGACGTCCGCACCGCCCTCAACCGCGCCGCCAAGGACGGCGTGGAGGCGCGGTGGACGACGTTCACCGAGGCGCCGTTGCCGGTGACGGAGCAGATCGTCGAGATCTCCGAGGAATGGGTCGCCGACAAGGGCCTCCCCGAGATGGGCTTCACCCTCGGTGGGCTCGAGGAACTGCGCGACCCCGAGGTGCGGCTGCTCCTGGCGATCGACGCGGACGACCACGTGCACGCCGTGACGTCGTGGATGCCGGTCTACCGGGACGGCGCCCTGGTCGGCCTGACCCTCGACTTCATGCGCCGCCGCTCCGACGGCTTCCGTCCCGCGATGGAGTTCCTCATCGCCTCGGCCGCCATGTCCGCGCAGGAACAGGGCCTCGAGTTCCTCAGCCTGTCCGGCGCGCCGCTCGCCGGCGCCGACCCGTCGTCGGCCGGCGCCCTCGACCGCGGCGCGCTCGACGCGCTGCTCGACCTGCTGGGCCGCACCCTCGAGCCGGTCTACGGCTTCCGGTCGCTGCTCGCCTTCAAGGCGAAGTTCCAGCCGCAGCACCGGCCCATGTACCTGGTGTTCCCGGACGCCGCGGCCCTGCCCACGATCGGCATCGCCGTCGGTCATGCGTACCTGCCCGACGTGTCGCTCGGGCAGGGTCGCCGGCTGCTCGCACAGTTGCTGCGGCGCTGAGCCGCCGCGACCACATCACACGTGGGTGATGTGGTCGTCCTTGCTGCCGGCCACGGCCTTGTACAGCATGTAGCCGCCGAAGATCAGCGCGCTCACCACGAGAATCCCGAACAGGTGCTCCGCGAGCGCCCCGACCACCACGAGGGCGATCCACACCAGCGCCACCACACCCACGATCTTCCAGAACATCGTCTTCTCCTTGCGTCGTTGCCGTTCGTTGTCGATCGTGACACCCCACGGTCGGAAAAACACCAGGTCAACGCAGAGATCAGGGAAAGATGGGTGGTTACCCGGAGGCCGGTGCGGCCCTGTTCGGGGGCCGGCCCGGAGCGGGGTGGTGAGAAGGAGCACGCCGCGGCGACATACCCTCGACAGGTTCGGTCCCCTCGTCAGAAGGCTGAGAATCGTGTCCTCGACCCGCCGCACGCCCGCCCGCGACCTGGCGCAGATCGCCGTGTTCGCCGCCCTGATCATCGCTCTGGGTCTGCCCGGGCAGATCACCGTCGGCTCGTCGGGCGTGCCGATCACGCTGCAGACGCTGGGCGTGATGCTCGCCGGGGCGCTGCTCGGCGTCCGCAAGGGCGTGCTGTCGGTGGCCACGGTGATCGTGCTGGGCCTGGCGCTGCCGGTGCTCGCCGGGGGACGCACGACCCTCACGGCGCTGGCCGGCCCGACGGTCGGCTTCCTGCTCGGCTGGCTTCCCGCCGTCGCGGTGATCGGCTGGCTCTCGGCGCGCATGCTGCCCCGCTACCGGGTGCTGCCGGGCATCGCCGTCAACGTCCTCGGTGGCATCGTCGTGCTCTACGTCTTCGGTATCGCCGGCATGCTCGCACGCACCGATCTCACGCTGTGGGCGGCGCTGAGCGCGAACGCCACCTTCCTGCCCGGTGACCTGCTCAAGGCCGTCGTCGCGGCGGTCGTCGCCGCCCAGGTGCACCGCGCCTACCCGGCCCTGCTCAGCCCGAGCGCACCGGCACGCCCGGCCACCGACCCCGCGCGCTGAGCGCCGGGCCGGGCACGACCGCATGAGCGAGATCCGCTTCCGGCAGGTGGGCCACGCCTACGGTGAGCGCACCGTCCTCGACGGCATCGACGTGACCCTCACCGAGCGCCGCGTCGGGATCGTCGGCGCCAACGGCAGCGGCAAGTCCACCCTGGCCCGGATGATCAACGGGCTGGTGATCCCGACCTCCGGCACGGTCACGGTGGACGGCCTGGACACCGCCCGCAAGGCCCGCGAGGTGCGCCGGCGCGTGGGATTCGTCTTCACCGATCCCGACCATCAGATCGTGATGCCCACGGTCGCGGAAGACGTCGCCTTCTCCCTGCGCCGCAGCGGACTGAGCAAGGCCGAGCGCGCGGAGCGGGTACGGCGGGTGCTCGCCGACTTCGGGCTGGCCGGGCACCACGACCACCCGAGTCACCTGCTCTCCGGCGGGCAGAAGCAGCTCCTGGCCCTCGCGGCGATCATGGTCACCGATCCGCAGGTGCTGGTGGCGGACGAGCCCACCACGCTGCTGGATCTGCGCAACGCCCGGCTGATCGCGCGGACCTTCGCCGCCCTCGAGCAGCAACTGGTGGTGGTCACCCACCATCTGGACCTGCTGACCGGCTTCGACCGGGTGCTCGTCGTCGACTGTGGGCGCGTCGTCGCCGACGACACACCCGGCCCGGCGATCGCCTACTACCGCAGGCTGGTCGCGTGAGCACCCTGGGCTTGTACCATCGCGCGGCGTCGCCGTTGCACCGGGCGCCGGCGGGCCCGAAGCTGCTGGTCACCGCGGTGCTCATCGTCGCGCTCACGGTGTGGATGCGGCAACCGTGGCAGGTGCCGGTGGCCGGGGCGGTCGTGCTCGGGCTCTACCTGCTGGCGCGGATCCCGCCCCGGCCCGCGCTGCGACAGCTCCGGCCGCTGTTGTGGATGCTCGTGGTGATCGCGGCGTTCCAGGTGCTGCTCGCCGGCTGGGAGCGGGCGGTGGTGGTGTCCGGTCAGCTGCTGGTTGCCGTGGCCCTCGCCGCGCTGGTGACGCTGACCACCCGGGTGAGCGACATGCTCGATGCGATCGTGGCGGGGCTGGGCCCGTTCCGGCGGGTCGGCGTGGATCCGGAACGGGTCGGCCTCGTGCTGGTGATGACCGTCCGGGCCGTCCCGATGCTCGGCGGGATCGTCGCGCAGGTGACCGAGGCACGCAAGGCCCGCGGGCTCGGCTTCTCGCTGCGGGCCCTTGCGGTGCCCGTCGTCGTGGGGGCGTTGCTGACCGCGGAGGCGATGGGCGAGGCCCTCGTCGCCCGCGGCCTGGACGACTGAGCCACCGGGACGACGTCAGTACCGGTAGCGGCCCTCGATCTGCCGGATCTCCCGCCACGACTGGGCCCAGCTCTCGAGCCGGTCCGAGGCCGAGATCAGCTCGGCGCGCTGGCGGTCGAGCAGGGCCATCGAACGGGTTCCGTCGGGGGCCGCCGCGAGCCGGGCCGCGGCGGCGACGAGTTCCTCGAATTGGTCGACGCCCGTGTCGAGTCGCTGTCCGGCGGCCGCGACGGCCGCCCCGAGGTGCGCCCCGGCGGCGGCGCTGTCCCGGGCGGCGGATTCGAGCGCGACCACATCCACCGCGACAGCCTCGAGCGCGTCGGAGGCCTCCCGGGCGGCCGCGGCGATCTCCTCGAGGTCGTCGGCGGCGACGGTGCGGGAACGAGCCAGCACCGACAGCAACTGGGCGAGGCTCTGTTCGTCGCTCGCCAGCCGGGCCATCGGGGCCCGCGCGACGGAACCCGACGGCGGCAGGGCCCGGCGGGCGGGTGCCGGCGGCGGCAGCGGCACGGCGTCGAGGCGCCGGAAGGTACGCACCGCCAGCACGGCGGGCACGACGAGCGCGGCGGTCGTCCCGCCGGTGGCGACGATGGTCCAGTCGGGAGCCGACGCGGCCACCAGCGTCGCGGTGCCGACACCGCTCATTCCGGAGGCTGCGCCGAACAGGCGGGCACGCCGGCGGGCGCGGCGCTTCTTGCGGCGCACCCGGGCCGCGGGGTCGTTCCAGCGGCGCGCCGCCTCGACCACGCTGCCGGTCATGTCCCGGAGCGCAGCCGCAGCCGGACCGGGGAACTGTCCGGTCCGGCCGCGTGCGGGTGTGTTCATTGCGTTGCCGCGTTTCTGCCGTCTGCCATCGACCCCGGCGCTACTGCGAGCCGGCGCTTCCCGCCGCCGACGGCGGTTCCTTGGTGGGGTTGACCGCGGGGGTCGCGGGTGCCGCCGCGCCAGGCAGCGCCTCGCCCTTCATGGAGGCCCGGATCTGCTCGAGACGGCTGTGGCCGGCCATCTGGACGGTGGCCTGCTGGACCTCGAGCATCCGGCCGTGCACCGAGTTCTGCGCGAGCTCGGCGGATCCGAGCGCGGTGGCGTAACGACGCTCGATCTTCTCGCGGACCGCGTCGAGACTCGGCGTGGTGCCGGGCGCGGCGAGCGTCGAGTCCATCGAGCGCAGGGACTCGCTCACGCGCTCCTGCATCTTGGCCTGCTCGAGCTGGCTGAGCAGCTTGGTGCGCTCGGCCACCTTCTGCTGGAGAGCCATCGCGTTCTGCTCGACGGCCTTCTTCGCCTGCGCCGCAGCCTGCAGCGACTGATCGTGCAGCACCTTCAGATCCTCGACGGACTGCTCGGCGGTCACCAGCTGGGCCGCGAACGCCTCCGCGGCGTTCGTGTACTGGATGGCCTTCTCGGTGTCGCCGGCGGCGTTGGCCTGATCCGCCATGAGCACGGCCTGCCGCGCGCTCGCGTTGAGCTTCTCGACCTCGTCGAGCTGACGGTTGAGTTTCATCTCGAGCTGACGCTGATTGCCGATGACGGACGCGGCCTGCTGGGACAGTGCCTGGTGCTGGCGCTGCGCGTCCTCGATCGCCTGCTGAATCTGGACCTTCGGATCGGCCTTCTCATCGATCTTCGAGTTGAAGAGCGCCATCAGGTACTTCCAACCCTTGACGAACGGATTAGCCATGGGAGTGATCCTGCCTCCATCTGGTACGCCGCGGCGAACGCGACCCGGTGCGCGGCCCTCGCGCACCGTTTCCGGTCGGCCGTGTGATCCCCGCGTACCCGGCCGCCGTGTGTCCCGAGCCACCCCCCGGTGGTGACCCGAATTGTGTCGCTTTCGGCCGCGTCCGGCCAGGCCGGCGCGGTCCGTCCTCCATGTTATGCGGCGGCCAGCGCGCGTGCCGCCGGCGGCGGGATCACCACACGCGTGTCCTGCGCCACGAGCGCCGCGTGCTCGGCGGCGCGGGCGTCCGAGTCCCGGGACTTCGGCTCGGCCCCGAGACCTGCCGCCGCCCCGACCGGGGTCCGGCCGCGGGCGGGAACCGCATCGGCAAGCGACTCACTGACGTCGAAGAGCACGTCGGACAAGGGGACGTCGAGGGCGTCGCAGATCGCGGCGAGCAGTTCGCTCGACGCCTCCTTGCGCCCGCGTTCGATCTCGGAGAGGTAGCCGAGGCTGACCCGGGCGCTGCTGGAGACCTCACGCAGGGTGCGGCTCTGCGAAACGCGGGTGCGCCGAAGACTGTCACCGATTGCCTCACGCAACAACAGCGCCATCCCATCCTCCTTCGTCCGTCGTCGCTCAACCCGTCAACGCACGACGCACGTCGCCGGGTTCCCGGCTCCCCGCCCGGGCACGAAAACCCTGCCGGGCGCGGCTCCGCACGGGTCCGGCTGCCACCGGTACCGCGGTGTCAAGACACTACATCCCCGCGGCGCCGCGCACGCGGGTGAGTAGGCCCGACACGGCGGCACGGGCAGCGCCGGCCCGGATGTCCCACCGGTCCCCGCGCACCGGCGGGCGGGTGACCACCGTGCCGCCCGGCCCGGCGATCCCGAGATACAGCGTGCCCGGCGGGTGCCCGTCCTGCGGGTCCGGTCCGGCCACGCCGGTGATGCCCACGCCCCACGTCGCTCCGCAGCGAGCCGCTGCGCCCTCGGCCAGGGCCGCGGCGGTGGACTCGGAGACCGGCCCGTCCGCCGCGAGCCGTTCCGGGTCCACCCCGCCCAGGGTGGACTTGAGGTCGGTGGCGTAGACGATCAGCCCCCCGCGCAGCACCACGCTGGCGCCGGGTACCCCGGCGATCGTCGCCGCAATCAGCCCGGCCGTGAGTGATTCGGCCGTGGCCACCGTCTGCCGCCGCGCGGCCAGGGTCGCGACCAGCTCCGCGGCCGCGGTGCCGGGAACGAGCGGGTCGGGCACCGCCTCACTCCCCGTGCTGTTGTTCGACGCGGTGCACCCCGGCGCGCAGCCGCGCCGCCTGGACCACGTAGTCGATGCCGGTGCCCACCGTCAGGATCACCGCAAGTCCCATGAGGGCGACGGCGAAGGGCATCGCCGCCTCCGGCAGCGGCAGCAGGTACAGCACGATCGCGAGCGTCTGGACCAGGGTCTTGGCCTTCCCGCCGCGGCTGGCGGGGATCACCGCGTGCCGCAGCACGAAGAAGCGCAGCGCCGTGACGCCGAGCTCGCGGGCCGCGATGATGCCGGTCACCCACCACGACAGGTCACCGAGCAGCGACAGGCCCACGAGGGCGGCGCCGATGAGCGCCTTGTCGGCGATCGGATCGGCGAGCTTGCCGAAATCGGTCACGAGTCCGTACTTGCGGGCGAGCTGTCCGTCGATGCGGTCCGTGATCGCCGCGACGGCGAACACACCCGTCGCGGCGATGCGCCACGCGACGTCGTGACCGTCGCCCACGAACAGCACCAGAAGGAAGACCGGCACCAGAACGATCCGCAGCATGGTGAGGATGTTGGCGATGTTCCACAGCGGGACCGGCTCCGCGGCCGCGGGGGCATGCGGCCCGGGAGCCGCCGCCGCACCGCCGGTTCCGGCCACCTCCGGATGCGGCGCGCTCACGCCGGCCTCCGCGCCACGGACGTCGCCGCAGGACGAGGCGGACCCGGGTCCGCCGGGGCGACACGTAAGCATGGGGATCCGACCGGCACACGGACACAATATCGGTAGAGCGACCGGCTACTGTTCACCACTATGACTTCGCGGACGACGGACCAGGAGACTCACGACCGCATCCTCGTACGACGTGCGCGAACCGGCGACATTCCGGAGATCAAGCGGCTGGTCGACATCTACTCGGGCAAGATCCTCCTGGAAAAGAACCTCGTCACGCTGTACGAGGCCGTGCAGGAGTTCTGGGTGGCCGAGACGGCGGGCACCGTGGTCGGCTGCGGGGCCCTGCACGTGCTGTGGTCCGACCTGGGCGAGATCCGGACCGTCGCAGTGGATCCCCGGGTCAAGGGTCGCGGGGTCGGCCATCTCGTGGTGTCCCGCCTGATCGACGTCGCCCGCGAACTCGAACTCGAACGGCTGTTCGTGCTCACGTTCGAGGTCGAGTTCTTCGGCCGGCACGGATTCACCGAGATCGACGGCACACCCGTCACCGCCGAGGTGTACGCGGAGATGTGCCGCTCGTACGACACCGGTGTCGCCGAGTTCCTGGATCTGAGCTACGTCAAACCGAACACCCTCGGAAACACCCGGATGCTGCTCACGCTCTGAGCCGCCCCCTTCCGCCCACCTGTCACGAATGCGAGGACCCATGCCCCTGTTCGCCGTCGAGTACACCTACTCCGAGGCCACCGCGAGCGGCCGCGACGAGCACCGGCCCGCCCACCGCGGCTGGCTCGGCGAACTCGTCGAGGCCGGGACGGTGCGCGCGACCGGCCCGTGGGCCGACGGGTCCGGCGCACTGATCGTCGTCGAGGCCGCGGACGAGCCCGCGGTGCGGGAGGTCGTGGCTCAGGATCCGTTCGCCCGTCAGGGGCTGCTCGACGAGGTCCGGATCACGCAGTGGCTCCCGGTAATGGGCGTCTTCAACGACTGACGCCCGTCACCGGCGCGGCGGGAAGGTCAGGTGAGGTCGGCCTTCTCGCTGCGCGTCTTGAGCAGGCTCGCGACGGTCGTCACCACCAGCACGCCGACGATCACGCCCAGCGACAGCCAGGTCGAGATCTCCGGCACCGCGACGTGCTCACCGCCGTTGACGAACGACAGGGTGTTCTCGTGCAGCGCGTGCAGCACCAGCTTGACGCCGATGAACGCGAGGATCACGGACAGGCCGTAGGACAGGTAGACCAACCGCTCGAGCAGACCGCCGATGAGGAAGAACAGCTGCCGCAGGCCCATCAGGGCGAACGCGTTGGCGGTGAACACCAGGTAGGGCTCGCTGGTGAGGCCGTAGATCGCCGGGATCGAGTCGAGCGCGAACAGGATGTCGGTGAAGCCGATGGCGGCGAGGGCGAGCAGCATCGGGGTGGCGAAGCGCTTGCCGTCGATCCGGGTGAACAGCTTGTCGCCGTGGTACTCGTCGGTGGTCGGGTACACCTTGCGGACCAGCGAGACGATGCGGTTCTCCCGCTCCTTCTCGTGCTCGACCTCGTCTCCGTGCTCGCGGATCAGCTTGATCGCGGTGTAGATGAGGAACGCCCCGAACAGGTAGAACACCCAGCTGTAGGCGTTGATGGCCGCGGCACCCACGGCGATGAACGCCCCGCGCATCACGAGCGCCAGGACGATGCCGATCGTGAGCACCTTCTGCTGGTACTCGCGCGGCACCGCGAAGGTCGACATGATGATGACGAACACGAACAGGTTGTCGACGCTGAGGGCCTTCTCGGTGACGTAACCGGCGAAGTACTCACCGCCGTACGTCGGCCCCCAGATCGCGAACACCACGACGCCGAACACCACGGCGAGGCCGATGAACACCGCTGACCAGAAGCCTGACTCGCGCAGCGACGGCGCGTGCGGTTTGCGGACGTGGGCGTAGAAGTCGAAGACGAAGAGCCCGAGAATCACCAGGATGGTGACGATCCAGGTGAGCGGGGTGACATGCATCGGCAGATATTCCTCCGGTAGGTACAGCTAACCACCGGAGGTCTCTCCCACCTCGGATCGCAGCTCGACGGTGCGGCTTCGAGGTCGGCAGCCCCGGAACGACATCGGTGTCGCACGTGTTGACGGAACTGCCGCGGGTTAGGGGATACTCCCCTCCACGTCTCCCATTCAACCACACGCGGGTCGCGGCATCGAACCGTGCCGCCGGCCCTACTCCGCCGGCGCCGACGCCTCCCCGTCCCCGCCGCCGCGGATCGAGAACAGCAGGCCGTCGAGTTCCTCCGGTTTGACCAGGACCTCCCGCGCCTTGGACCCCTCGCTGGGACCGACGACGCCGCGGGTCTCCATCAGATCCATCAGCCGACCCGCCTTCGCGAAGCCGACGCGCAGCTTGCGCTGCAGCATCGACGTCGAACCGAACTGGCTCGACACCACCAGCTCGACCGCCTGCAGGAGAACGTCGAGGTCGTCGCCGATGTCGGGGTCGACGTCCTTCTTCTCGCCCGCCTTCGCCGTCGTGACGCCCTCGGTGTACTCCGGTTCCTTCTGGTTCTTGGCGAAGTCGACGACGGCCGCGATCTCCTCGTCGGTGATGAACGCGCCCTGCATCCGGATCGGCTTTCCGGCGCCCATCGGCAGGAACAGGCCGTCGCCCATGCCGATGAGCTTCTCGGCACCGGGCTGGTCGAGGATGACCCGGGAGTCGGTCAGCGACGACGTGGCGAACGCGAGCCGCGACGGCACGTTCGTCTTGATCAGGCCGGTCACGACGTCCACCGAGGGCCGCTGCGTGGCGAGCACCAGATGGATGCCGGCGGCGCGGGCCTTCTGGGTGATCCGCACGATCGCGTCCTCCACGTCGCGCGGGGCCGTCATCATCAGGTCGGCGAGCTCGTCGACGATCGCCAGGATGTACGGGTAGGGCCGGTAGACGCGCTCGCTGCCGAGCGGCGCGGTGATCTCGCCGGACCTGACCTTGGTGTTGAAGTCGTCGATGTGCCGCACCCGGTTGGCCTGCATGTCCTGGTAGCGCTGTTCCATCTCCTCCACCAGCCACGCGAGGGCGGCGGCCGCCTTCTTCGGCTGGGTGATGATGGGCGTGATCAGGTGCGGGATGCCCTCGTAGGGCGTGAGCTCGACCATCTTCGGGTCGATGAGGATCATCCGGACCTCGTCCGGCGTGGCGCGCACGAGCAGCGACACCAGCATCGAGTTGACGAAGCTCGACTTGCCGGAGCCGGTGGAGCCGGCGACCAGCAGGTGCGGCATCTTCGCCAGGTTCGCGCAGACGAAGTCGCCCTCGATGTCCTTGCCGAGCCCGATCACCAGCGGGTGGTGGTCTTTGCGGGTCGACGGTGCGGCGAGCACATCGGCGAGACGCACCAGCTCACGATCCGAGTTCGGGACCTCGATGCCGACCGCGGACTTGCCGGGGATCGGCGCGAGCAGTCGCACGTTGTCGGTGGCCACGGCGTAGGCGATGTTGCGGGCGAGTGCGGTGATCTTCTCGACCTTCACACCCGGGCCGAGTTCCACCTCGTACCGCGTGACCGTCGGGCCGCGGGTGAAGCCGGTGACGGCGGCGTCGATCTTGAACTGCTCGAGCACCTCGGTGATGGCCTCGATCATCTGATCGTTCGCCGAGCTGTGCTGCTTGGGTGGGTCGCCCTCGAGCAGCAGCCCGAGCGACGGCAGGGTGTAGTCGCCCTCGACCACCCGATCGGGCACGAGCGGCTCGAGCTTGTCGTCGGCGGGTGGCTCCTCCGCCGGCGGGACCGGTGCGGGGGCCGCCTTGGGCCGGGTGCGGGCCCGCGGCGGTTCCGGCGCCGGGTCCGGTTCGGGTTCGGGTGCCGGCGGCGTGGCGGGCGCCGGATCCGGCTCCCACAGGGGCAGCACCTCGGTGCGGGCGTCGCCGTCGAACTCGTCCGTGGGGTAGTTCTCGACCGGGGTGCGCCGCCGGGTCCGGGTGCGCCGCTCGACGGGATAGCCGTCGGCGTCGAACAGGGTCGGGTCGCGCTCCGGGTCGTAGCCGCCGGCAGGGTCCGGGTCGTACTCGCCGTACTCGTCGTCGGCTCGGTAGTGCAGACCGAAGTAGTCGCGGAACATGCCGGGCAGTTCCCGGATCGTCGTGCCGGTGAGCAGCAGGATCCCGAAGCCGGCCGCCATCAGCAGCAACGGAACCGACAGCCACACCGTCAGACCGTCGGTGAGGGGTCCGCCCACCAGGTAGCCGACGAACCCGGCGCCGCCCTCGCGGCCCGGGCCGTCGTCCGGCATACCCGAGGCGATGTGCCACAGGCCGAGTGCGGGAAGCGCGACGAGCAGCGACCCGAGGACGAGCCGGGGCCGGATCTCCGGCCGCGGCTCGGTGCGCATGAGGACGACGGCGATCACGAGGCCGGCCAGCGGCAGCACCGCGCTGGCGCCGCCGACGACCGCGCGGACTGCGGTCTCGAGCCAGCCCCCGAGCGGGCCACCGACCGCGAACCAGACGGTGCCGGCGACGACGACGCTCGCGGCGATGAGCCCGAGGGCGATGCCGTCGCGGCGGTGGCCGTGCTCGACCTCCGTCACCCTGCCCATCGTGCGGGTGGTGGCGCCCACACCGCGGGCGATCATCGTCCAGCCGCTCCCGATCCCGCGACCGAGCGTGTGCAGGACGCTGCCCCGCGACGAGCGGGCGGGCGCCTTGCGCCGGGGGGTGGTGGCGCGGGCCGGGCGCCGCGCGGCCGGTTGCCGGCGGGTCGTCGGGGCGGGCTTGCGGGTGCTGCTCTTCGTCCGCGACGACGAGCCCGCGGCGGCGGACGAGCCGCGCGCGCCCGACCTCGACCGTGAGGTCGTTGACGACGATCCGCGGGCACCCGACTTTCCTGCCATACCCGTCAGGTTAGTCGCAATGTCCACAACCGAACCATCCGCAACACCGGCATCAGCCGCACGCGGTGGTCACACCGGCGCCGGGACGGATCAGATGCCGCGACCGGATGCGGCGACCTCCGCGACGTCGGCCGCCTCCCCGGACGTCTCGACGCGCACCTCGTCGCGGCCGAACGCATGCAGGAGCAGCTCGGCGGGTTCGCCGCGCAGGACCACGGTGCGCGGCCCGCGACGCCGGACCGTCGCGCGGGTGCCGTCGGGGCGTTCGAACACCACCGTGACGTCGGTGCCGCGATAGCCGCGCCGGCCGACCTGCCGGGCCATCTGCCACAGGCGGTCCTGGGTCGACGGGTCGAGCGGTCGCGGCTCCCACCCGGGCGCGGCGCGCCGCACGTCCTCGTGGTGGACGAACATCTCCGCGGCATTGGCGAGTCCGTCGACGAGGTACAGCGGCGACCAGATCGGCGGTCCGGACTCGATGTCGGCGAGCAGTTGCTCCCACGACCCTCCCGCCGCCTCGGCGCGCACCCGCTCGGTGTGCCCGGCCAGGGGTGGCAGGACGATGCCTGGCATCGTGTCGATCCGGCGTTCGCGGACCACGAGGTGGGCGGCGAGGTCCCGGGCGGTCCAGTCCCCGCACAGGGTGGGGGCGTCGGGACCGGTCTGTGTCATGGTGCGGACGAGTGCGTGTCGTTCGTCACGGGCGAGGCTCACGCGGCCCACTGTAGTGCCGGACCGGTCCGGTAGCGCCGGACCGTCCGGCACGGCAGGGTGCGGTTGCGCCAGCGCGGCTACGCCGGGCCCGGGACGGTGATCACCGTCGGCACGATCATCGGCCGGCGACGGTAGGTGTCGGACACCCAGCGCCCGACGACACGGCGGATCGCCTGGGCGATGCGGTGGGCGTCGTCGATACCCTCGGCGGCGAGCTCGTTGAGGACCTTGTCCACGAGTTGCGCGGCCTCGGAGAGCGCTCCCGGGTCGTCGGAGAAGCCGCGGCCGGACACCCCCGGGGTGCTCACGGCGCGACCGTTCTCGTCCACGGCGACGGAGATGGAGATGAAGCCGCCCTCGCCGAGGATCAACCGGTCCGACAGGGTCGATTCGCCGACGTCACCGACGGACAGGCCGTCGACGTAGACGTGGCCGACGGGTACCTGTCCGACGATCTCCGCGAGCCCGTCGACGAGGTCGACGACCACGCCGTCCTCGGCGAGCACGATCCGGTCCCGCGGCACCCCGGTCGCTTCGGCCAGCGCCGCGTTGGCCCGCAGGTGCCGCCATTCGCCGTGCACCGGCATCGCATTCGTCGGGCGCACCGCGTTGTACAGGTACAGCAGCTCGCCCGCGGAGGCGTGGCCGGAGACGTGCACCTTCGCGTTCTGCTGGGTGACGACGGTGGCGCCTCGCTTGGCGAGGCCGTTGACGACCGCGAACACCGAATTCTCGTTGCCCGGGATCAGGGAGGAAGCCAGGATGACGAGATCGTCGGCCTTGATGTTGATCTGGCGGTGCTCGCCGCGCGCCATGCGCGACAGCGCGGACAGCGGTTCACCCTGCGAGCCGGTGGAGATCAGCACGAGCCGGTTGTCGGGCAATGTCGCGGCGGTGTCGAGATCGACGACGAGCCCGTCCGGCACCCGCAGGTAGCCGAGGTCCTGCGCGATCTGCATGTTGCGCACCATCGACCGTCCGACGAAGGCGATGCGGCGGTTGTACCGCCCGGCGACGTCGACGACCTGCTGGATGCGGTGCACGTGGCTGGCGAAGGACGCGACGATCACGCGCTGGGTGGCCTTGCCGATGACGTTGTCCAGGACGCCGCCGATCTCGCGTTCGGGCATCACGAAGCCCGGCACCTCGGCGTTGGTGGAGTCGACGAGGAACAGGTCGACGCCCTCGTCGCCGAGCCGGGAGAATCCGGCGAGGTCGGTGAGGCGGCCGTCGAGCGGCAACTGGTCGAGCTTGATGTCGCCGGTGTGCAGAACGAGCCCGGCCTCGGTGCGGACGGCGACGGCGAGCGCGTCCGGGATCGAGTGGTTGACGGCGAAGTACTCGCACTCGAACGGGCCGTGCGTGGTCTTGTCCCCCTCGACGACTTCGACGAGGTTGGGCCGCAGCCGGTGCTCGCGGCATTTCGCGGCGACGAGCGCGAGGGTGAACTTCGAGCCCACGACCGGGATGTCGGGACGCAGGCGCAGCAGGAACGGCACCGCCCCGATGTGATCCTCGTGTCCGTGGGTGAGGACGACGGCTTCGACGTCGTCCATGCGGTCCTCGATGTGCCGGAAGTCCGGCAGGATCAGGTCGACGCCGGGCTGCTGGTCCTCGGGGAAGAGCACGCCGCAGTCGATGACGAGGAGCCGGCCCTGATGCTCGAAGACCGTCATGTTGCGGCCGATTTCGCCGATGCCGCCGAGCGCGACGACGCGCAGGCCCTTCGGCGGCGCCTTCGGCGGGGTGCCGAGGCGCCCCGACATGTCCGCCACCTTGCGCGGATCGGGCCGCTGGGTGTTGGCCGAGGTCTGCACGGTCCGGCGCGCGGGCCGGCCGCTGGGCGGTCCGGCGTTGCGGGTGGCGCGGCCCCGGCCGCGCGACGGGCGGCTCACGCGAGCACCCCCGCGGCGTGCAGATCCGCGGCGAGCGCGTCGATCTGCGCAGAGGTCGGCGCCACCTGGGGCAGGCGCGGCTCGCCGACGTCGAGACCCATCAACCGCAGACCTGCCTTCGACGCGCTCACCCCGCCGAGGCGGGAGACGGCGCGCAGGATCGGCATGAGGCTCAGGTTGACCGCGCGGGCGCGGACGAGGTCGCCGGCCTGGAAGGCGTCGTACAGCTCGCGCAGCCGGCCGGGAACGAGATGCCCGATGACACTGACGAATCCGACGGCGCCGACGGACAGCCACGGCAGGTTCAGCGGGTCGTCGCCGGAGTAGAACTTCAGGTCGGTGGTGCCGATGAGTTCGGCACCGGCGTTGAGGTCGCCCTTGGCGTCCTTGACCGCCACGATGCGCGGATGCTCCGCGAGCCGTCGCAGCGTCTCCGTTTCGATCGGCACGACCGAGCGCGGTGGGATGTCGTAGAGCATGACCGGCAGGTCGGTGGCGTTCGCGACGGCCGTGAAGTGGGCGTAGAGCCCGGCCTGCGGCGGCCGCGAGTAGTACGGAGTGACGACGAGCAGGCCGTGGGCGCCGGCCCGCGCGGCGTCGCGGGCGAGTTCGACGCTGTGGGCGGTGTCGTTGCTGCCGGCGCCGGCGATGATCTTCGCGCGGTCCCCCACCGCGGCGAGCACGGCGCGCATCAGCTCGAGCTTCTCGTTCTCGGTGGTGGTCGGCGATTCGCCGGTGGTGCCCGCGAGAACCAGCGCATCGCAGCCGCCGTCGACCAGGTAGGCGGCAAGACGCACACCCGCGTCCACGTCGAGCTTGCCGTCGGCGGTGAACGGGGTCACCATCGCTGTGGCGATGGTGCCGAACGGAAGCTCGACAGCAGAAGCGGAATCACCGTTGGTCATGGTCAGAAGGCTACCGCGTGACGGGGGCTGTTCCACACACACCTGCCGGTCAGGTGTCGGCGGCGAAGGCGCTGGCGGCGACCTCGGAGCCGTCGGGCAGGCGGGTGATGGTGAAGTCGCCGAAGATGTTCGGCGCGGCGTCCTGCAGCTGACGCAGGCACTCGACGGCGAGGCGGCGGATCTCGACGTCGGCGTGCTCGGTTGCGCGCATGGCCACGAAGTGCCGCCAGGACCGGTAGTTGCCGGTGACGACGACGCGGGTCTCGGTGGCGTTGGGCAGCACCGATCGCGCGGCCTCGCGGGCCTGTTTCGCGCGGATCGGCCCCTCGGGCAGGTGGGACAGTTTCGCGTCGAGCGCGTCGAGCAGTTCGATGTACGCGGCCCGGCTGGACTCGGCGGCGGCGAGGAACAGTTCCTCGAGCCGCGGATCCCCCGCCACGGCCGGCGGGACCACGACCGGCGCGTCGCTGCCGCGGACGAACCGCTGGGACAGCTGGGAGTAGGAGAAGTGCCGGTGCCGGATGAGCTCGTGGGTGCAGGACCGGGAGATGCCGGTGATGTAGAAGCTCACCGAACCGTGCTCGAGCACGGACAGGTGCCCGACGGTGAGCAGGTGGCGTAGGTACCCGGCGTTCGTGGCCGTGCGCGGGTTGGGCTTGGACCAGCTCTGGTAGCAGGCCCGGCCGGCGAACTCGGCGAGCGCCTCCCCGCCGTCGGCGTCGGTCTCCCAGGGCACGTCGGCGGGCGGGACGAACTCGGTCTTGGCCACCAGCCTGACCTTCAGCGTGACGGGCTCGGGCGCCATCGGTTCTCCTCCAGGTTGTCGATCCAGTCGAACCGTAGCGCCGCCGCGGGCGGCACCGGATGCGGGCCGCGTGTTGACGTCTTGACTGACATCATCGTTGACATCAGTATGGCGTCATGAACCTGGACCCGTACCTGGACGCGATCACCGAGTCCCTCGTCGCCGCCGCGGAGCTCGGCGACGAACAGACCCGCCGGACCGCGGCAGCCCTCGCCACAGCGGTCGCCGCGCCCGCCCGCCTGGCCGTGCTGCGGGCACTGTCGGACATGGCGGCGGAGGTCTCGAAGGAGCTCGGCGACCGGGTGGTCACCGTGCGTCTCGACGGCAGCGCGGCGGTGCTCGAGGTGCACACGGATGCGCCCACCGAAACCACAGGCACCGCACCGACTTTCGAGGACGTCACCGGGGACATCAGCCGGGTGACGCTGCGCCTCGTCGAGCAGATCAAGGCACGCGCCGAGGAGGCGGCGGCCCAGAACGGCGTGTCACTGAACTCGTGGGTGTCGCAGGCCGTCCAGGGGGCGCTGCGCGAGCAGATGCGGTATCAGCGCCGCGCCGACGAGCGCGCCGCGACGCGTCGCGCCGAGGAGACCGGGCCCGGCCCGTCCGCTACGTCGGAACCGTCCGAGCGCAAGGACGGTTGAGCGGGAGGCCGTGCGGTACATTGCCGACGCA
The DNA here is from genome assembly GCF_015654185.1 of Rhodococcus sp. M8. Classification (NCBI taxonomy): domain Bacteria; kingdom Bacillati; phylum Actinomycetota; class Actinomycetes; order Mycobacteriales; family Nocardiaceae; genus Rhodococcus; species Rhodococcus sp. M8. The sequence goes on along the minus strand of NZ_CP064065.1, from coordinate 333,419 downwards.
CGTCACCCGAAAGACGAGGAAGTGAGCCCATGGCCGTCAGCAGTTCCAGCAGTTTCGAGATCAAGGCCGACCCGGGTCGCGTGATGGCGGGAATCGCCGCGGTCGACCGGCTGCCGGAGTGGTCCGGGCCCCACAAGACCGTCGTCGTCGAGACCACCCACCCGGACGGCCGCCCGCACCGTGTGCGCATGACCGTCTCCATCATCGGTCTCCACGACGAGCAGGTGGTGGACTACTACTGGAACGGCGACGAATCGATGTCCTGGACCCTGGTCGAGAGCCACCAGCAGCACCAGCAGGACGGCACCTACACCCTCACCGCCACCGAGAGCGGCACCTGCGTCGACTTCACCCTCACGATCGATCCGAAGATCCCGCTGCCCGGCTTCATGGTCAAGAAGGCGCAGAAGATGGCGATGGAGACCGCCGAGCGGGGCTTGACGAAGTTCGTCGAGCAGCAGCTCTGACGCACCGCGCGGTGTCCGGTGCCTGCGACGTCCCGGACGGTCAGCACTCCTCCGACACGGACACCGCGACGGTCGCCCCGAGTTCGTAGCAGCGTTCACGGACCTTTGCGTCGATCGGCCCGGTGATCTCGAGATCCTCCGTGACCTGCGCCAAGGCGAGGCCGGTGACGAGTTTGCGCACCGAGGCGACGGCGCCCGCGGTGTCGTTGTTGCCGTGTACCCACAACCCGTACGGCCGGCCCGCGACGGCGTCGAGGCACGGGTAGTAGACGGTGTCGAAGAAGTGCTTGAGTGCCCCCGACATGTATCCGAAGTTCGCGGTGGTGCCGAACACGTAACCGTCGGCGGCGAGCACGTCCGGCACGGTCGCGCCCAGCGCCGGCACCGTCCGCACCCGCACGCCCACGATGTCGGGGTCACGCGCCCCGGCCAGCACCGCCTCGAGCAGTTCGCGGGTCGACGGGGACGGAGTGTGGTGGACGACGAGCAGAGTGCGCTCACCGTCGGCGGGGGCCTCGGTCACACCCTGCAGGGTACGTCGCCGACCGATCGGTGTCCCTGCCCCGCAACGACAACCGCAACCGCGGTCAGGCTTCGGCCGGGGCGTGGACCGAGCGAATGTATCGCCCGCTACCGCTGAGGAGATGAACGATACATTCGCTCGACGCCGGGGCGCATGATCAATCGGCGGACTGCGTGCGCTCGAGCTTCTCGAGCGCGACGGCCCGGCGCATGGTCTCCCGGGCCCGGCCGCGGTCGCCGGCGTAGTCGTACGCGCGGGCGAGACGGTAGGAGTTGCGCCAGTTGTCCGGGTCGGCCTCCCACTCCTTCTTGACCCGCTCGAACAGGGCGTCGGCGGCGTCGCGGTCGATCCGGCCCGACGGCCGGCGCGGCAGGTCGCGCACGTCGAGTTCGAGGCCCTCCTCGTGGATCCGCCGGGACAGGTGCTGGTGCTGGAAACCGGCCCGCACGGTGGCGTAGACGATCCACACGCCCACCAACGGCAGCAGCAGCACGCCGATGCCGAGCCCGACGGCCGCGGCGTTGCCGGAGCGCACCAGTTCGAGCCCGCGCCCGCCGAGCAGCACGAAGTAGAACCCCAGCGCGACGACGATGAAGGCGATCGGCGCGAGGACCTTGACCAGGTCGCCCCTCACAGGTCGAGGAGGGGGTCGATGCCGACGGTGAGGCCGGGCCGGCCCCCGATCTCGCGCACGCCGAGCAGCACGCCGGGCGCGAAGGAGGACCGGTCGATCGAGTCGTGGCGGATGGTCAGGGTCTCGCCCTGGGTGCCGAGCAGCACCTCCTGGTGTGCGACGAGCCCGGCCAGACGCACGGAGTGCACCCGCACCCCCTCCACGTCGGCGCCGCGGGCACCCTCGAGTTCGGTGCTGGTGGCGTCGGGGCTGCGGCCCACACCGGCCGCGGCGCGGGCCTGCGCGATGAGCGCCGCGGTGCGGTAGGCCGTGCCCGACGGCGCGTCCGCCTTGTTGGGGTGGTGCAGCTCGATGACCTCGACGGAGTCGAAGAACCGCGCGGCGGCCTGCGCAAAGCGCATCGACAGCACGGCACCGATCGCGAAGTTCGGCGCGATCAGGACGCCGACCTCCGGCTGCGCGGCCAGCCAGCCGCGGACCCGGTCCAGTCGTGCGTCGTCGAATCCGGTAGTGCCGACGACGGCGTGGATGCCGTGCTCGACGAGGAACTGCAGGTTGCCCATCACCACATCGGGGTGGGTGAAGTCCACCACCACCTGCGCCCGGGAGGCGACGAAGTCGTCGAGGCTGTCGCCCCGGTCGACCGCAGCAACGAGCTCGAGGTCGGCGGCCGCCTCGACGGCCGCGCAGATCGCCTGCCCGACCTTGCCCTTGGCGCCGAGCACACCCACCCGAATTGCTGCTGCGTTCACTTGACTCTCCACGCTTCCTCGTCCGATCGCCGTCCCGCAGCAGCCTACGCAACCGGACGACCTCGACCGTGCTCAGCCCGCGGTCACGCGACGAGGACGCGCACCGAGGCGGGCAGGTCCCGGGGCCGGCGGTACGGTCCGGCGACGGCCGCGGCGAACGGCCGGTGCAGCAGTTCGGCGGCGACGGCGCGGACCTCCGCCGCACTCACCGACGAGATCCGCTCGAGCGTCTCGGTGACGCTCCAGTGCGTGCCGTAGCTCAGTTCGCTGCGTCCGATCCGGTTCATCCGGGCCCCGGTGTCCTCGAGGCCGAGGACCAGAGCCCCGCGCAGCGAACCCTTGGCGCGGGCGCACTCGGCCTCGGTGACGCCGTTCTCGGCGACATCGGCGAGCACCTCGCGGACGAGCGCGGCGACCTCACCGAGGTTCTCGGGCTGGCAGCCGGCGTAGACGGAGAACGCGCCGGTGTCGGCGAAGGTGTCCACACCCGAGTACACCGAGTAGGCGAGGCCGCGCTTCTCCCGGATCTCCTGGAACAGCCGTGAGCTCAAGCCGCCGCCGACGGCGGTGTTGAGCACCGACAGCGCCCAGCGCCGGTGGTCGTGGCGGCCGAAGGATCGCACGCCGACCGCCAGGTGGGCCTGCTCGCCGTCGCGGTCGGTGATGCTCAGCGTCGGCGTCGTACGCAGGCGGAGACTGCCCTCGCGGCGCGGGGCGGCGGTCGTGGCGGGGTCGAGGTGCCCGGCGAACGCGCGACGGACCAGTTCCACGGTGTGGTCGTGATCGACATTGCCGGCGACGGCGACGACCATGCGGTCCGGCGTGTACCGCCGCACGTGGAACGAGTGCAACTGGGTACGGGTCATCGCCTCGATCGATTCGACCGAGCCGATGATCGGACGGCCGATCGGGTGGTCGCCGTACAGTGCGGTGAGGAACGCGTCGCCGAGCAGATCCTCGGGATCGTCGTCGCGCATTGCGATCTCCTCGAGGACGACCTGCCGTTCGACGTCGACGTCGGCGCTGCGGCAACGGCCGCGCAGCACGACGTCGGCGACGAGGTCGACGGCCAGGGGCAGATCGTCGTCGAGCACGTGGGCGTAGAAGCAGGTGTGCTCCTTCGCGGTGAACGCGTTGAGCTCGCCGCCGACCCCGTCGACGAGTTCGGCGATGTCGAGCGCGGTCCGGGTCGGGGTGGCCTTGAACAGCAGGTGCTCGAGGAAGTGGGCGGCACCGGCGACGGAGGGCTGCTCGTCGCGGGAGCCGACGCCCACCCAGACGCCGACGGCGGCCGAGCGCACGCCGGGCACGTGCTCGGTGACGACGCGGAGCCCCCCGGGCAGGTGGGTGCGCCGAACCCCGGAGTCGGGCTCGGTGGGTGCCGACGCGGAGGCGACGACGGACGAAACGGCGGCGGACGGAGCGGCGGCGGAGCGGCGGGTGGCGGCCATGAAGATGTTCGACGGTCCTACAGGCGAGTGGGTGTGCTGGACGGAACATCTCACACTACACGCGCCGCCGCGCACCCCTTCCGGTCACCACCCGCGGCGGTGCGGCCGCGACCCGACCAGCTGCCCCTTGGGGGCGACGTCCCTGCTGCGGTAGACCACGTAGGGGCGGAACAGGTATCCGACGGGCGCGCTGAAGGCGTGCACCAGGCGGGTGAACGGCCACAGCGCGAACAGGGCCAGGGCGATCAGCGCATGGAGCTGGAACGACAGGGGTGCCTGCACCATGAGGTCGCCGCGCGGCTGCAGGATCCAGATGGAGCGGAACCACGGCGAGACGGTCTCGCGGTAGTTGTGCTCCTCCCCCACCACACCCGAGCCCATCAGGGTCGTGGCGAGTCCCGCGACGATCGCGGCGACGAGCACCACGTACATCAGCTTGTCGTTGGAGGTGGTGGCCATGAAGACCGGTCCGCGGGTGCGGCGGCGGTAGATCAGCAACAGGATCCCGACGAGGGTGGCGATCCCGGCGACGGTGCCCAGCGTCACCGCCTGCACGTGGTACGCGTGCTGGCTCAGACCGATCGCATCGGTCCACGACTGCGGGATGAGCAGACCGATGACGTGCCCCACGATCACCACGAGGATGCCGAAGTGGAACATCGGGCTGGCGATGCGCAGCAGCTTGCTCTCGTAGAGCTGCGACGAGCGGGTGGTCCAGCCGAACTTGTCGTAGCGGTAGCGCCACCACGTGCCGACGACCACCACGGCGATGGTGACGTACGGCACGACGTCCCAGAAGATCTCCCCTGCGGACATGGTCAGTCGACTCCTTCGGCTCGGGTCTGGGCCGAGACGGTTGCGGTCCGGCGCGGTGGGACGGTGAGGGTGAACGGTTCGAGGCCGATCGCCTCGGCCGGCGGCCCGGCCTCCGCGAGCTGCCGGGCGCGGCGCTCTTCCTGATCGCCGACCGGGGGCAATGTCGCGCACACCGCCTCGATCGCCGCCGCATACGGGGAATCGCGTTCGCCGAGCGCGACCCGGAGCACGTCGATCGGGATGCGGTGCGCGGCGAGCAGCTGCTCCCCCGCGTCCGGGTCGACGGTCGCGGCGAATTCGAGCACCACCGGGAGGTGATCGGGCGCCTCCCCGGGCGGTGGCTCCGCGCCGGCGTCGCGGTAGGCCTGCGCGAACGCGTGGATCGCCGCGCCCCGGTTGCGGGTGTCGCCGCCGGTCCAGTACGTGAGGTACATCGTCGAGCGCCGGCGCATGTCGAACGTGTCGACGTAGTCGGCCTGCGCGGCGAAGGGATCGCCGTCGCGCAGGGCGGCGAGGGTTCGGCCCAGCAGCTCCGCCGGTTCCCCGGTGATGTGCCCGAGAAGCCGGTCGACGGTCGCGAGACGGGACGGCAGTCGCTCGTCGGGGTACGCCAGCAGCAGCGACGCCGCCTGCCGGATCAGCCGGTGCTGCAGGTGCCGCGATGCGGTGTCGCGCGCGCCACGGCGCAGCAGCCCCCTCATCGCCCGCTCCCCCGGTTCTCGACTCGATGCCCGGCCGGGAACAGGCCCTGGGGCACGCCCTTGCCGTCCCAGTTGAGCAGGTTCACGCGGGAGGGATTCGACGCGTTCGCCGCCATCCCCTCGGAGGTCTGCCGCTGCCGGAGCGCGTGGAAGGTTTCCACCGCGACGGGAACGGGACCTCCGCTGGCCTCGCCGAACGGCCCGGAGTCGTACATGCCGGGGCCGCCCTCGAACGACAACGCGCAGTCGGTGGCGGATTCCTCGAGCTGGTGGCCGTCGGCCGCGTAGGCGGTCGGGATCACGTACCGCTCGTCGTACTTGGCGAGGGCGAGCAATCGGTACATCTCGTACATCTGCTCCTCGGTCATGCCGACGGCGTCGGGGATGTCCGGCCGCGTGTCCCGGCCCAGGTTGATGTCGCGCATGTACGAGCGCATCGCGGCGAGCCGGTGCAGCACCGCTTCGACGGCGTCGGTGTCGCCCGCCGTGAACAGTCCCGCCAGGTACTCGATCGGGATGCGCAGCGATTCGAGCGCACCGAACAGGTTCCCGATGTCCTCGCCGTCGTGGCCGTCGCGGGTCACCGCGTCGACGACCGGCGAGAGCGGCGGCACGTACCAGACCATCGGCATCGTGCGGTACTCCGGGTGCAGCGGCAGCGCAACCCGATACGTGTTGATCAGCGCGTACACGGGCGACCGCTGGGCGGCCTCGATCCACTCGTCGGAGATGCCCTCGGCGCGGGCGCCGGCGATCACCTCCGGGTCGTGGGGGTCGAGCAGCACCTGCCGCTGTGCCTCGTAGAGGTCCTTCTCGTCCTCGACGGACGCGGCCTCGAGCACCCGGTCGACGTCGTAGAGCACGAGCCCGATGTACCGCAGCCGGCCCACGCAGGTTTCCGCGCACACGGTGGGCAGGCCTACCTCCACGCGCGGGTAGCACAGCGTGCACTTCTCGGCCTTGCCGGTCTTGTGGTTGAAGTACACCTTCTTGTAGGGGCAGCCGGACACGCACATCCGCCAGCCGCGGCAGCGGTCCTGGTCGACGAGAACGATGCCGTCCTCGACACGCTTGTACATCGCTCCCGAGGGGCACGACGAGACGCACGACGGATTCAGGCAGTGCTCGCAGATACGCGGCAGGTAGAACATGAAGGTCTGTTCGAGTTCGAGCCGGACCTGCTCGCCGACCTTCTTCAGCACCGGGTCGGCGGGGACGATCTCCGGCGAGCCGCCGAGGTCGTCGTCCCAGTTCGCCGACCATTCGACCTTCATCGGCTTGCCGCTGATCAGGCTGCGCGGCGGCGCCACGGGGATCTGGTCGCCGAGCGGCGCGGTGGTGAGGTTCTCGTAGTCGTAGGTCCACGGTTCGTAGTAGTCGCCGATCGCCGGCATCTTCGGGTTCGAGAAGATCCGGAACAGCTTGTTCCACCGGCCGCCGTCGCGCAGCCGCAGCCGGCCGTTCCGGTCGCGGATCCATCCGCCGCGCCAGCGTTCCTGGTCCTCGTACATACGGGGATATCCCAGGCCGGGCCGGGTCTCGACGTTGTTGAACCACACGTATTCGGTGCCGGAGCGGTTGGTCCAGGCCTGTTTGCAGGTGACCGAGCACGTGTGGCAGCCGATGCACTTGTCGAGGTTCATGACCATCGCCATCTGGGCCATCACCTTCATGCCGGCCTCGCTTCCCGGATCGTGGTCGTGGGCGTCGACATCAGTACGTGACCTCCTGCGACCGGCGGCGTACGACCGTCACCTCGTCGCGTTGATTTCCGGTGGGGCCGAGGTAGTTGAACGCGAACGACGTCTGCGCGTAGCCACCCGCCAGGTGGGTGGGCTTGATCAGGATCCTCGTGAGCGAGTTGTGGATGCCGCCGCGGGTACCGGTGGTCTCGGTGAGCGGCACGTCGATGGTGCGTTCCTGCGCGTGGTAGACGTACACGACGCCGTCGGGCATGCGGTGCGAGACGATCGCGCGGCACACCACGACGCCGTTGCGGTTGACGGCCTCGACCCAGTCGTTGTCACGCACCGAGATCTTCGCCGCGTCCCCCGGGCTCATCCACATGGTCGGACCGCCCCGCGAGAGGGACAGCATGAACAGGTTGTCCTGGTACTCGGAGTGGATCGACCACTTCGAGTGCGGGGTGAGGTACCGCACGGTCAGTCCGACGCCGTCGCCGCTGCCCACGGCGGGCTCGCCGAACAGGCGCGACATGTCCAGCGGCGGACGGTAGGTCGGCAACTGCTCGCCGAGTTCCTCGATCCAGTCGTGATCGACGTAGAAGTGCATGCGGCCGGTGAGCGTGTGAAACGGTTTGAGTTCCTCGATGTTCACCGTGAACGGCGCGTAGCGGCGCCCGCCGGTCTCGCTGCCGGACCATTCCGGGCTGGTGATCACCGGGACCGGCCGGGCCTGGGTGTCGGCGTAGGTGATGCGGCGTTCCTCGCTGCCCTCGGCGAGGTGCACGAGCCGGCGGCCGGTGCGCTTCTCGAGTTCACGGAAGCCCTCGACGGCGAGCCGGCCGTTCGAGGTGCCCGACAGCGCGAGGATGACATCGGCCATCCGTTCGGCGCTCGTGACCGCCGGGCGGCCTTCCCCCGCACCGGAATTCATCACACCGAACGTCGCGGCGAGCTCCGCGACCTCCTGCACCGGACGTGTCGTGACGCCCTTGGTGGTCAGGCCGAGGGTGTCGACGAGCGGCCCGAGAGTCGACCATTTGTCGGCGATCGCGGTGTAGTCCCGTTCGACCACCGCGAGCGGGCCCATGGCCCGGCCCGGCACCGGCACCTCCCCGGTGACGCGCCAATCCTTCTCCGTGCCCGACGGATACGCCATCGCGCCCGGCGTGTCGTGCTGCAGTGTGCCGAGCACGATGTCGGTGCGGGTTCCGAGATGCTTCGCCGCCAGCGCGCTGAACACCTTCGCGATGGCGCCGAAGGCCTCGTAGTCGGAACGCGTTTCCCACGGAGGGTCGATCGCGGGACTGAAGGCGTGGATGTAGGGGTGCATGTCGGTGCTCGACAGGTCGCCCTTCTCGTACCACGTCGCGGCAGGCAGCACCACGTCGGAGAACAGCGTGGTCGACGTCATCCGGAAGTCGATCGACATCAGCAGGTCGAGCTTGCCCTCGGGCAGGTCGTCCGGCCAGGCGACGTCGTGCGGGCGCAGGTCCGGACCGGTCGGCACGCCCTGGATGTTCGAGTCGGTCCCGAGCAGGTGCCGCAGGAAGTACTCGTTGCCCTTGCTGGACGAGCCGAGCAGGTTGGACCGCCACACGTTGAGCACCCGCGGCCAGTTGCGCGGGTTGTCCGGGTCGGTGACCGACAGTTTCACCTCGCCGCTCGCGAGTTTCCGGGCGACGTACGCGGGGATGTCCACGCCCGCAGCCCGCGCCTCGTCGGCGATCTCGTGGGTGTTGCGGTCGAACTGCGGGTAGAACGGGGTCCACCCCATCGCGACCGCGGAGGTCATCACGTCCATCGTGTGCTTGTCCCGGAACCGGCCGCGGCCCAGCGGGCTCGCCAGCGCGTCGGCGCGGTACCCGTCGTAGCGCCACTGGTCGGTGTGGACGTACCAGTACGACGTACCGGCCATCTGCCGCGGCGGCCGGCTCCAGTCGGTGCCCATCGCCATCGCAGCCCAGCCGGTGACGGGCCGGCACTTCTCCTGCCCGACGTAGTGGGCCCAGCCACCCCCGTTGCGGCCCATCGACCCGGTGAGAAGGAGCAACGCCAGCACCGCCCGGTAGGTCGCGTCACCATGGAACCACTGGCAGATGCCGGCACCCATGATGATCATCGACCGGCCGCCGGATTCCTCCGCGTTGCGCGCGAACTCCTTCGCGATCCGGATCGCCTGGGCGGCGGGAACTCCCGTGATGCCTTCCTGCCACGCCGGGGTGTAGGGGACGGCGGGATCGTCGTAGCCGGTCGGCCACACGCCCGGTAGGCCCGGACGGGAGACGCCGTACTGCGCAAGCATGAGGTCGAACACGGTGCACACCAGGTGTCCTCCGACGCGCCGCACCGGCACTCCGCGCTCGATGCTCGCCCCGTGCCCGTCGACCGTGTCGAAGCTCGGCAGGTGCACCGTCACCGCGTCCTCGCCGGCGATGCCGCCGGGATGCGCGACGGTCAGTGCCGGCACGAGGTCGCCCAGATCGAGGTTCCACTTGCCGATGCCGTCGTCGCCGTACCGGTAGCCGAGCGAACCGTACGGAACCGCCACGGTGTCGGTCGCACCGTCGAGCAGCGCCGGCTTGAACGCCGCGTTCTCCACGTCCCGACCGAGGTCGGCCGCGGTGAGGTTCTTGCCCGGGACGAGCCGGCCGTCGCGTTCCTCGAGTTTCACGAGGAACGGCAGGTCGGTGTACTGCCGGACGTAGTCGACGAAGAAGGGGACCCGCTGCTCGACGTAGAACTCGGTCAGCAGCACGTGGCCCATCGCCATCGCCAGCGCGCCGTCGGTGCCCGCCGCGCACGGCATCCATTCGTCGGCGAACTTCGTGTTGTCGGCGTAGTCGGGACTCACGGTCACGACCTTCGTGCCGCGGTAGCGGACCTCGGCCATCCAGTGCGCGTCGGGTGTGCGCGTGACCGGCACGTTCGATCCCCACATCATGAGGTAGGCCGCGTCCCACCAGTCGCCGGATTCGGGCACGTCGGTCTGGTCCCCGAACACCTGCGGAGAGGCGACGGGAAGGTCGGCGTACCAGTCGTAGAAGGACGTCATGACGCCGCCGATCAGCTCGACGAACCGGGAACCGGCAGCGAAGGACACCATCGACATCGCGGGGATCGGCGAGAAGCCGGCCACCCGGTCGGGTCCGTATTCCCGGACGGTGTGCACGTGGGCCGCCGCAATCATCTCGGTCGCCTCGGCCCACGTCACCCGGACCAGGCCGCCCTTGCCGCGGGCCCGCTGGTAACGGCGGCGCCGTTCGGGATCGCCCTGGATGTCGGCCCACGCCAGAACGGGATCGCCGAGCCGCGCCCTGGCCTCGCGGTACATCTCGACGAGCACGCCGCGGGCGTACGGGTAGCGCACCCGCGTCGGCGAGTACGTGTACCACGAGAACGCAGCGCCGCGGGGACAGCCGCGCGGTTCGTACTCGGGGCGGTCGGGGCCCACCGTGGGGTAGTCGGTTTCCTGCGTCTCCCACGTGATGATCCCGTCCTTGACGTAGATCTTCCATGAGCACGAACCGGTGCAGTTGACGCCGTGGGTGGACCGGACCACCTTGTCGTGACTCCACCGATCCCGGTAGAAGATGTCGCCTTCGCGTCCGCCGCGGCGGGTGACGGTCCGGCCGTCTCCGGAGATCTCCCCCGGGGTGAAGAACCGTCCGCTGCTGCGCAGCAACTCTTCGGCGGCACCGCCGGTGTGCTGGGTTGTCACGTCATCTCCCGTCGGGTCGCGTCGTGGTGGTCGTGCCGGCCCCGGGTGTGTCGCGCGCGGCGTTCTCGTGGGCCCTCAGCTTGACCGCGGTGTAGAGCAGGGCGACGAGGGCGGTGACGACGAGCAGCGCCAGTCCCACCGTGTAGTCGTTGTCGGCGGGGTCGTAGGTCGCGCCCATGACCAGCGGCGGGAAGTAGCCGCCGAGCCCCCCGGCCGCGGCGACGATGCCGGTGACCGATCCCACGGACTTCGCGGGGGAACGTCGTGCGACCCAGGCGAAGACACCGCCGGTGCCGACGCCGAGGAAGACCGCGAGCAGGATGAAGTCGGTGGCCGCCCACACCTCCGGCGGCGGCTGCAGGATCGCGATGGCGGCCATCACCGCGGTCCCGGCGAACGAGACGAGCACGACGGGCTTGGGTCCGATCCGGTCGGACAGGGCACCGCCGATCGGCCGCGCGATCACCGCGGCGAGGGCGAACGCCGCGGTGCGGGCGCCCGCGTCGACGGCGGAAAAGCCGTAGACGGTCTTGATGTAGGTGGGCAGGTAGTTGCTGAAGGCCACGAATCCGCCGAACACCACGGCGTAGAGGAACGACATCTCCCACGTGACCCGCAGTTTCAGTGCCGCAGCAAGTTTCGGTCCGACAGGGTCGGTGTTCGGGTGGAAGTCCGGGGAGTTGCGCATCACGAGGACGCACACGCCGGCGGTGACGGCGAGGGCGGCCGCGACGATGACATGCGTCGCGAGGAGCCCGAACCAGTTCACGAAGCGTGGGGTGAAGAATGCCGAGAGCGCGGTGCCGACCATGCCGGCGCCGAAAACACCCGTGGCGAAGCCGCGGCGGGCGGGTTCGTACCAGTTGTTCGCGAACGGGATTCCGACCGCGAAGATCGTGCCCGCGATGCCGAGGAAGAACCCGCAGACCAGCAGGAGCGGGTACGACCCGGCCTCGGCCGCGAAACCCACTGCGATCACGGGCAGGATCGACAGGAGGGAGATCGCGATGAACATGATCCGTCCGCCGTGGCGGTCGGTGAGCGAACCGACGGCGATGCGGCCGAGCGAACCGACCAGGATCGGCGTCGCGACCAGCATCGACGCCTGCGAGCTGCTGAGGGACAGCTCACCCGCGTAGGTGGTGGACAGCGGGCCGATCATGTTCCAGGCCCAGAAATTGATGGCGGAAACCCAGGTGGCCAGCGCCAGGTTCGGTCCCCGGCCGGAACCGGGGACACGCTCCGTTGCGGTGTTCACGTCCCCAGAGAACCACCCTCAGGCAACGAGCGAGCCGCTTTGAGGGAAAAGGTGCATGGCGGGCCGGCGGTGGGGACATGCGAACGGTTCCGCCCCGGAATACGGCACGTGGAGTCACCGAACATATTGTGCGTCAACACAGTACAACGATCCGGTCACGCCGGGGCGAATGTCCCGGACCCCGGGGCGCGACCCGGCCGATGCCCGACGCGTGCCTTCCCCCGGAAACACGGCCGCGGCCCCGCACCTTCCGAGGGTGCGGGGCCGCGGTGCGACTCGGAGGCCGGACTACTGCTGCGTGTCCTCGGCCGCGGGAGCCTCGGGTGTCTCGCCCGAAGCGTCGGCGGTGTCCTCGTCGGGCACCGGCACCAGGCTGATCTTGCCCCGGTTGTCGATGTCGGCGATCTCCACGCGGATCTTCGAGCCCACGTTGACGACGTCCTCGACCTTGGCGATGCGCTTGCCGTTGCCGAGCTTGCTGATGTGCACCAGGCCGTCGCGGCCCGGCAGCAGCGAGACGAACGCGCCGAACGCCGTGGTCTTGACCACGGTGCCCAGGAAGCGTTCGCCCACCTTCGGCAGTTGCGGGTTCGCGATGGCGTTGATCTTGTCGATCGCGGCCTGCGCGGACGGGCCGTCGGCGGCACCGACGTACACCGTGCCGTCGTCCTCGATGGAGATGTTCGCGCCGGTCTCCTCGGTGATCGAGTTGATCATCTTGCCCTTGGGGCCGATGACCTCGCCGATCTTGTCGACCGGGACCTTGATGGTGGTGATCCGGGGCGCGAACGGGCTCATCTCGTCCGGGGTCTCGATGGCCTCGGCCATCACCTCGAGGATGGTGGCGCGGGCGTCGTGCGCCTGCGACAGCGCCCCGGCGAGCACCTGCGACGGGATCCCGTCGAGCTTGGTGTCGAGCTGCAGCGCGGTGACGAAATCCTTCGTGCCGGCCACCTTGAAGTCCATGTCACCGAACGCGTCCTCGGCGCCGAGGATGTCGGTCAGCGCGACGTAGCGGGTCTCACCGTCGACCTCGTCGGAGACCAGGCCCATCGCGATGCCCGCGACCGGGGCCTTGAGCGGCACACCGGCGTTGAGCAGCGACAGCGTCGAGGCACACACCGAGCCCATCGAGGTGGAGCCGTTCGAGCTGAGCGCCTCGGAGACCTGACGGATCGCGTAGGGGAACTCCTCCTGGCTGGGCAGGACCGGGATCAGGGCCCGCTCGGCGAGGGCGCCGTGGCCGATCTCGCGGCGCTTCGGCGAGCCGACGCGGCCGGTCTCACCGGTGGAGTACGGCGGGAAGTTGTAGTGGTGCATGTACCGCTTGCTGGTCTCGGGACCGAGCGAATCGATCTGCTGCGCCATCTTCACCATGTCCAGCGTGGTGACACCCATGATCTGGGTCTCGCCACGCTCGAACAGCGCCGAGCCGTGGGCCCGGGGCACGATCGCGACCTCGGCGGACAGGGCGCGGATGTCCGTGATGCCGCGGCCGTCGATGCGGAACTTGTCCCGCAGGATCCGCTGGCGGACCAGCTTCTTGGTGAGCGAGCGGAACGCCGCGCCGATCTCCTTCTCACGGCCCTCGAAGTTGGGGGCCACCTGCTCGAGGACCTCGACCTTGACCTCGTCGGTCCGCTCGTCGCGCTCCTGCTTGCCGGCGATGGTCAGCGCCTCGGCCAGCTTGGTCGACGCGGCGGCCTCGACGGCCTCGTACACGTCGGCTTCGTAGGCCGGGAACAGCGGGAAGTCACCGGTGGGCTTCGCGGCCGCGGCGGCGAGCTGCTGCTGGGCGACGCACAGCCGCGCGATGAACGGCTTGGCGGCCTCGAGACCCTCGGCGACGACGGTCTCGGTCGGCGCCTGCGCACCGCCGGCGACCAGCTCGACGACGTTCTCGGTGGCCTCGGCCTCGACCATCATGATCGCGACGTCGGCGGTGTCGGGGTTGTCGCCGCCACCCACGATGCGACCCGCGACCACCATGTCGAACACGGCGTTCTCGAGCTGCTCGACCGTCGGGAACGCGACCCACTGGCCGGTCTTGTTCTCCTCGGAGGTGATCAGCGCGACCCGCACGCCGCCGACCGGGCCGGAGAACGGCAGGCCGGCGATCTGGGTGGACGCCGACGCGGCGTTGATCGCGACGACGTCGTACAGGTCGTTCGGGTTCAGGCTGAGCACCGTCACCACGACCTGGATCTCGTTGCGCAGGCCGTCGACGAAGGACGGGCGCAGCGGCCGGTCGATGAGGCGACAGGTCAGGATCGCGTCGGTGGAGGGCCGGCCCTCGCGACGGAAGAACGAGCCGGGGATGCGGCCCGCGGCGTACATGCGCTCCTCGACGTCCACCGTCAGCGGGAAGAAGTCGAAGTGCTCCTTGGGCTGCTTGCTGGCGCTCGTCGCCGACAGCAGCATGGTCTCGTCGTCGAGGTACGCGACGACGGAGCCGGCGGCCTGCTGGGCGAGGCGGCCGGTCTCGAAACGAATCTGGCGGGTGCCGAAGGACCCGTTGTCGAGGACTGCGACGGACTCGAACACGCCCTCGTCGACCTCGACTGCTGAATTGCTGGTCATCTCTACTCTTCTCTTCCCTCTCGTCTTCGCCGTACCCGCGCGGGCGCCACAACCCTCGTGGCTGCGGCTGCGCACCGATCGCCCGTGCCCGCGTCTCACGGGCCGAGCGTGCGGAGGCGGTCGTCGATCGAAACCGTCCGGACCGGGTCCGGAAGGTCACTACCGAAGACCGACACCGTCGGTGCATACGGTTCCGCGGGCGGTGTCGCCGTCCGCGGGTGCCGCTGCCGGTGTCCGGTGGGCACGTCACCCACCTCCGGCCGCGCAGCGGCCAAACACCGATAGCCAACGAGGCTCAGTCTAAGCATTGCCTCGTTGGCTATCGGAAAGATCAGCGAACGCAGATCGCGTCGTCGCTTCGCCGCGCTCCTATCGGCGCAGACCCAGACGCTGGATCAGCGAACGGTAGCGGTTGACGTCGACCTTCTCGACGTACTTGAGCAGCCGGCGACGACGACCGACCAGCAGCAGCAGGCCGCGGCGGGAGTGGTGGTCGTGCTTGTGCTGCTTCAGGTGCTCGGTCAGGTCCTGGATGCGCTTGGTGAGCATCGCGACCTGCGCCTCGGGCGATCCGGTGTCGGTCTCGTGGAGGCCGTACTCGCCGAGGATCTGCTTCTTCTGCTCGGTGGTCAATGCCACTGGGATACTCCTGATCGATGATGTCCGCGCGCTTCGTGGAACGGGCCGATGCCCGTCGGTGCGGCCACCGCGAACCGCAGCACACACCAGCGGATGAGCGTACCAGAGGGGCAGGTGCCGGCCCCGGCCACCCTCAGCCGCGGGCTCCGGTGCCGGATCGGCGGCCTCCGGTGGCCTCGATCACCTCGGCGAACGCCTCCTCGAGGAGGGTCGCGTACCGATCGAGATCCGGCATCAGCAGCGGGGAGCTCATGACCGTGACGGCGAACGCTTCGCCGGCCCGGCTGAAGGAGTGCACCAGACCCATCCCCGGGCGGAGGGACTGGATGCCCGCGACGAAACGGAACGTTCCGCCGTGGTAGGTCCAGTCGGCGTCGGCGCCACAGTCGACACTGGTGACCGCGGTCTCGGCGGGTGCCGCGAACCCGCCCGCCGACGCCGCACGGTCGCGCCGGTCCGCCGCCCGGCGGTACAGCGGATACGGCACCGCGCCCGCACCCGCGAGGCGGTGCAGCACCTCGGGGGACGTCGCGACCCGCCGTTCGCCCGCGAGTGCGTCGGCCACGGCCGCCACCCGGTCGCGGGGATCGGCGACCTCGGTACACAACGGAACGATCGCGGCGGTCAGCCGATTGACGCCCAGCGCGGCACCGGCCGCGCCGACCGCGACCGGAACCGCGACGTGGGCGCCGACGACGGGCCGGCCGCGCTCGCCGAAGTAACGCTGCATCGCGAGGGACACCGCTGCCAGGCCCATCGCCGTCACGGTGTAGGTCCGGCCGACGAGACTGCCCAGGTCGGGCCGCACGATCCGGATCACCCGGTCGGGCCCGGGCGCCCCGGCGAGCACCGCTGCGGGCCGCGCCGCCGGGGACGGGACCGTCGGGGCGTCCGCGGACCGCGCCGACGCCGCGCGCCGCACCAGGACCGCGCCGAGCGTCAGGTAGCCGAGCCGCAGGTACCAGCGGGCGAAGCGCGCCACACCCGAGACCGCTGCGGCGACGTGCTGCGGTCGCGCCGCGGCCGGCGGTAGGCCGGGAACGCGCAGCGGTTGCCCGTCCGCGCCGAACAGCGCGCCGAGGAAGGCGGGCAGCGCCGAGCCTGCCATCACGGCGTGACTGACCTGCAGCACGACGACCGTCACGGTCGCGCCCGGATCGTCCGGGTCGGCCACCGCGACGAAGACGTGCAGGCACCACGCGCGCCGCCGGACGTCCAGCGGGTCCGCGCACAGGTCGGCGATGGCGTCGATGCACGCGGTGAATGAGCCGCCGGCCCACTCGTGGCACTCGATGCGCTCCTCGGGCGGCAGCTGCGCCCGCACCCAGTACGGATAGTCCAGCCGGCCGGGCGCCTCGACGACCCGCCGGTCCAGCACGGTCAGCAGATGCGCCCGGGAGCGCAGGTGAGCGGACGCGTCCTCGGGGCCGCGGATCGCACCGTCCCGCTCGTCGAACACGACGAAGGCGGACCAGTCGGTCGGCCGGTCCGATTTCGACTCGTGATAGTTCGCGGCGTCCGCCCAGGTCAGGCGCGCGTGTCGCCACTGACGTATCGACACACCGGGAATTGTCCCCGATCCGGGCGGGGCCCGGACCGGAACGGCCCTAGCCGCGAGTGCGCTCGAGCACCTCGCGGGCCCGCTCGGCGTCGCGGTGCATCGCCGAGATGAGAGCCTCCACCGATTCGAACCGCTCCATGCCGCGCAGCCGCTCGACGAAGTCGACCGCGACGTGCTGGCCGTACAGGTCGGCCTCCTCGTCGAGGACGAACGCCTCCACGGTGCGGGTGCGCCCGGAGAAGGTCGGATTGGTGCCCACCGACACCGCCGCGAGGTACCGCTCCCCCGGCGTGACGGTGCCGAGCCCCCCGGTGCCCGGGCCGAGGACGGTGAACCAGCAGGCGTAGACGCCGTCCGCGGGGATGGCCGAGTACATGGGCGGCGCGACGTTCGCGGTGGGGAAGCCGAGATCGCGGCCGCGGCCGTCCCCGTGCACCACGACGCCCTCGACGCGGTGCGGGCGGCCCAGCGCGTCGGCCGCGGCGGCGACGTCGCCGGCGTCGACGCACGAGCGGATGTAGGTGGAGGAGAACGTCACCGCATGTTCGCTGAGCAAGGTCAGGCCCTGAACGGCGAAGCCGAAGCGCTCGCCGATGGTGCGCAGCAGGTCGACGTTGCCGGCGGCCTTCTTGCCGAAGGTGAAGTTCTCGCCCACGACGACCTCGGCGACGTGGAGCCGCTCGACGAGGATCTCGTGGGCGTACCGCTCCGGGGACAGCTTCATGAACTCGGGGGTGAACGGCATGACGCAGAAGACGTCGATGCCGAGCTCCTCGGCCAGTTCTGCCCGCCGCGCGAGGGTCGTGAGCTGCGCCGGGTGACTGCCCGGCCGCACGACCTCCATCGGGTGCGGGTCGAACGTCATCAGGACGCTGGCTGTGCCGCGTTCCTTCGCCGACTTCACTGCCCGCGCGATCAGCTGCTGGTGCCCGCGGTGCACACCGTCGAACACCCCGATCGTCAGGACACAACGACCCCAATCCGCGGGAATTTCGTCGAGACCTCGCCATCTCTGCACAAGCGCAGCCTACGACCCGGCGGCCGGACGGTCATCTCCGGCTCGCCCGGGGCGTCGCATGGACAACGCCGACGGCACACCGCCATAATTTCGGTATGCCGAACATTTTCGTTGGACTCCGCAAAATCGCCGTGGCGTTCGCGGCCACGGCGATCCTGGCGGGCTGCAGCTCGGCGCAGAGTTCCGACGACGACCGCCCCCTGGTGCTGACCACCTTCACGGTGCTCGCGGACATGGCCCGCAACGTCGCCGGGGAACACCTGCGGGTCGAGTCGATCACCAAGGTCGGTGCCGAGGTCCACGGCTACGAGCCCACCCCGGGCGACCTCCGCTACGCCACCCGGGCCGACCTCGTCCTCGACAACGGCCTGGGCCTCGAGCGCTGGTTCGAACAGTTCCTCGCCGACACCGACGCCGCCCACGCCGTCCTCAGCGAGGGCGTGCCGCCGCTGCCGATCGGCGAGGACGCCTACGCGGGGCGGCACAACCCGCACGCGTGGATGTCCCCGTTGGCGGCCCAGACGTACGTCGACAACATCGCCGCCGCGTTCGCCGAGCTCGACCCCGAGCACGCCTCCGACTACGCCGCCAACGCCGCGGCGTACCGCGCCGAACTGCAGGCGGTGCACGAACAGCTCGTCGCCGACCTGGCCGTGCTGCCGCCGAATCACCGAGCGCTGGTCACCTGCGAGGGCGCCTTCAGCTACCTGGCCCGCGACGCCGGCCTGAGCGAGGCGTACCTGTGGGCGGTCAACGCCGACCAGCAGGGCACCCCCCAGCAGATCGCCCGTACGGTCGACTTCGTCCGGGCCAACGCCGTGCCCGCCGTGTTCTGTGAGTCCACCGTCTCGGACAAGGCCCAGCGGCAGGTCGCCGAGGACACCGGTGCCCGGTTCGGCGGAACCCTGTACGTCGACTCGCTCTCCGAGCCGGACGGCCCCGTGCCGACCTACCTCGAGCTGCTCCGGCACGACGTCCGCACCATCACCGAAGGGCTGCGCCCATGACCGCGACACCCGCCCCCGCACTGGCCGTCTCCCGCCTGAGCGTGCACTACCGCACCGTCACCGCGCTCGACGGCGTCGACCTGACCCTCGCCACCGGCCGGGTGTGCGGGCTCGTCGGCACCAACGGCTCGGGCAAGTCGACCCTCTTCAAGGCGATCATGGGCATCGTGCGGCCGAGCGCCGGCACCGTGTCCATCGGCGGCGCCGACACCGTCACCGCCCGCAAGGCCGGAGCCGTCGCGTACGTGCCGCAGAGCGAGGCCGTCGACTGGGACTTCCCCATCAGCGTGGGCGAAGTCGTGATGACGGGCCGCTACGGCCACCAGAACTGGCTGCGCCGGCCGCGGCCTGCCGACCACGCCGCGGTCCGGGCCGCGCTCGAACGCGTCGACATGGCCGGCTACGAGCAGCGGCAGATCGGGCAGCTCTCGGGCGGTCAGCGCAAGCGGGTCTTCGTCGCCCGCGCCATCGCCCAGGGCGCTCCCCTGTTGCTGCTCGACGAGCCGTTCGCCGGGGTGGACAAGCGCACCGAGGCGGCGCTGACCGGCGTGATCCGGGACCTCGCCGGCTCCGGGCACACGGTCCTCGTCGCCACCCACGACCTCGCCGGGCTGTCGACGCTGTGCGACGAGGCCGCGCTGCTGCAGCGTCGCATCCTCGTGCACGGCGCCCCGGAGGAGGTGCTCCGGCCGGAGAACCTCGCCCGCGCCTTCGGCGTCGACCCGCTGGTGCCGACCCCTTACGTTCCCCAGGAGGCGCGGTGAACCTCGTCGAACTGATCGTCGAACCGCTGCAGTACGGCTTCATGCAGCGTGCGCTCGTCGTCGCGGTGGCCGCCACGGTCGTGTGTGCCCTGCTCAGCTGCTGGCTCGTCCTCATCGGCTGGTCGCTGATGGGCGACGCCGTCTCCCACGCCGTGCTGCCGGGGGTGGTGCTGGCCTACCTGGTGGGGGCACCGTTCGCCCTGGGCGCGTTGCTGTTCGCCGGGGCCGCCGTCGCCCTGATCGGGCTCGTGCGCAGCACCACCAAGGTCAAGGAGGACGCCGCGATCGGCGTGGTGTTCACGACGCTGTTCGCCCTCGGCGTCGTCCTGATCTCCAAGAACCCGAGCCAGGTGGACCTGCACCACGTGCTCTTCGGCAACCTGCTGGGCCTGGCCACCGAGGACATGTGGCAGGTCACCGCCCTCGCGGTGGTGGTGCTCGTCGTGCTGATCGCCAAGCGCCGCGACCTGACCCTGTTCGCGTTCGACCGGGGGCAGGCCCACGCCCTCGGGATCTCCCCGGCCCGGCTGTCCGCCCTGTTGCTCGCTCTCCTCGCGGTCACCATCGTCGCCGCCATCCAGGCCGTCGGGGTGATCCTCGTCGTGGCGATGCTGATCATCCCCGGTGCGACGGCGTACCTGCTCACCGAACGGCTGTCGCGGATGCTGGTGCTCGCCCCCACCCTGGCCGCGCTGACATCGGCGGCCGGGGTGTACGTCAGCTACTACACCGACGCCTCCACCGGCGGTGTCGTCGTCCTGGCGCAGGCCGTCGTGTTCACGGTGGCCTACCTCTTCTCGCCGCACCAGGGACTGATCACCGGGGCGCTGCGGCGGCGGGCACGGCTGCGCGACGCGGATGAATCCGCGGTGAGACTTGCCTAAGCTGTCCCCGTGGGCGAGAGAAGCGGGACGACCGAGGTGGCGACGGCGGACACGCTGACGCCGGTCGCGCAGGACTACCTCAAGATCATCTGGACCGTGCGGGAATGGTCGGGGGAGAAGGTCTCGACGAAGCTGCTCGCGGAGAAGCTCGGAGTGTCGGCGTCGACCGTCTCCGAGGCCGTCCGCAAGCTCGCCGATCAGGGCCTCGTCGACCACGCCCGCTACGGCGCGATCTCCCTCACGGACTCCGGGCGCGCCGCCGCCGTGGCCATGGTCCGCAAGCACCGTCTGCTCGAGACGTATCTGGTCCAGGAACTCGGCTACGGCTGGGACGAGGTGCACGACGAGGCCGAGGTCCTCGAGCACGCCGTCTCCGACCGGCTCGTCGCCGCCATCGACGCCAAGCTCGGCCATCCCGAGCGGGACCCGCACGGCGACCCGATCCCGGCGGACGACGGCACGATCCCCACTCCCCCGGCCCGGCAGCTCAGCGCGTTCGTCGACGGCGAGCACGGCCGCGTCGCCCGCATCTCGGACGCGGACCCGGCGATGCTGCGCTACTTCGACGACGTGGGCATAGCCCTCGACACCGACATCCGGGTCGTCGAACGCCGCGACTTCGCGGGCACCGTCTCGGTCCGCATCGGCGGCGACGGCGGCACCACGGTCGACCTCGGGCATCCCGCGGCCGACGCGATCTGGCTGGTGTAGGCGGCCGCGGCGCCGGTGTGTCCTTCGGGCGGCGGGAGCAGCCCGAAGGACACACCGCTACATGGTGGCCGGGCGCACGACGAACACTGCCGAGGCCCGCTTGCCCTTCTCCTGCAGCAGCGCCGCGGCCCGGCCGGACGGGTCGATCGCCGCGTACACGCCGGGAATCCCCACCGGATCCAGCCATCGGCCGTTCGCCAGCAGTTCCGCCTCCGCCGCGGTGACGTCGCGGCACGGGAACGCGGTGCGGACGGCTGCGTCGATGTCCAGGCTCACGGCCGGGCTCTCCTCGAGCTGGGCGAGCGTGCGGGCGTGCTCGAGCCCGAACGGGCCGACCCGGGTGCGCCGCAGCGCCGTCAGGTGCGCGCCGACGCCCAGGGCGGCCCCCAGATCCCGGGCCAGCGCCCGGATGTAGGTGCCGGACGAGCACTCCACCTCGACGTCGAGATCGACGAACCCGTCCGAGGTGGTCCGCCGGGACAGCACCTCGAACCGCGAGACCGTGACCGGCCGGGCCGCGAGCTCGACGGTCTCCCCCTCGCGCATCCGGGCGTAGGCGCGCTTGCCGTCGATCTTGATCGCGCTGACACTGGCAGGCACCTGGGAGATCTCCCCCGTGAGCGCGGCGACGGCCGCCGCGATCGCCTCGTCCGCGACGGCGGAGGCGTCGGTGGTCGCGAGCACCTCACCCTCGGCGTCGTCGGTGACGGTGCTCTGCCCGAGCCGGATCGTCGCCGAATACGCCTTGGTGGTGAGGGCGAGCAGGCCCAGCATCTTCGTCGCGCGCTCCACCCCGAGCACGAGCACGCCCGTCGCCATCGGGTCGAGGGTGCCGGCATGACCGACCTTGCGGGTGCCGAGCAGCCGCCGGCAGCGGGCCACCACGTCGTGGCTGGTCATACCCGGGTCCTTGTCGACGACGAGCAGGCCGGCACGGGCAAGGGCGGGGTTCTCGGAGGCAGACACGGGGCCCGATTCTGCCACCTGCCGCGGCGGCCCCGGTGTCAGTGCACGACGATCGCGGTGAGCACCAGCCCGTCGGCGATCAACCACCGCCCGTCGAACGCCGACAGCGGCGCACCGTCGCGGGTGTCGCCGGGTACGAGCAGGTCGGAACGGAACGTGCCCGACGCGGCCGCGCCCGGTACGGCGGCCGCGCCGTCGCGCTCGAACGTGATGTGGGCGTCCTCGAAGCCCAGCCAGCGCCCGGTGAGCGGGAACCACGCCTTGTAGGTGGCCTCCTTGGCACAGAAGAGCAGGCGGTCCCAGTGCAGGCTCGGCTCGGTGCCGGCGAGCCAGGTGCGCTCCTGCGGCAGGGACACCGCCTCGAGCACCCCGTCGGGCAGGGGACCGTGCGGCTCCGCGTCGATCCCCAGCGACCGCACCTGCAGCGCGTAGGCCAGGACGGCGCCGCGGTAACCGTCGCAGTGGGTGAGGCTGCCGACGACTCCCCGCGGCCATACGGGCGCCCCCTTGTCGCCCTTGAGCACCGGCCCGGGCTCCATCCCGAGCTGCCGCATGGCGAGCCGCGCGCAGTGCCGCGCCCCCGCGAACTCCCGTCGCCGCTTGTCCACCGCACGGGCGACGAGCGCCTCCTCCTGCGGGTGCGGCCGCAGGCCGGGCGGGTCCTCGAACAACTCCGCGGCGGCGATGCCGTCGGGCAGGATCCGGGTGATCAGCCCGGTGCGGGTCGAGGTCGTCGGGTCGGTCATCGCAGCTCCCCAGTGCGCGTGTTCTGTGCAGCGCGCTCAGCGCGCATCTTCTCGACTTCGGCTTCCATCTCGGGGGTCACCCGGAAGTGCCCGCCCCACTTGTTCAGCGATCCCGGCGGATACTCCGGCACCGGCAGGATCTGGCGCAGCAGCGGCTCGGGCAGACCCCGGCGCTGCCATTCCCGTGGGTAGCCGAGGGAGACCTCCTCGAAGCGGACGCCGTCGTAGTACGTGGTGCGCGGGATGTGCAGGTGTCCGTACACGGCGCACAACGCGCGGTAGCGCAGGTGCCAATCGGCGGTCTCGGTGGTGCCACACCAGAGGGAGAACTCCGGGTAGAACAGCATCCGGGTGGGTTCGCGGACCAGTGGGAAGTGGTTGATCAGCACCGTCGGCAGCGCCGGGTCGAGGGCGTCGAGGCGCTTGCGGGTGTCGTCGAGCCGCACGCGGCACCACACGTCGCGGGTGACGTACGGGTCGGGTGAGAGGAGGAACTCGTCGGTGGCGACGACGTTGCGTTCGCGGGCGAGCGCCAGGCCCTCGGCCTTCGTCGTGGTGCCCTCGGGCAGGAACGAGTAGTCGTAGAGCAGGAACATCGGCACGAGCGTCACCGGCCCACCCTCCCCGTGCCACACGGGATACGGGTCCTCCGGGGTGAGCACGTCGAGTTCGCGGCACATCGTCACGAGGTAGTCGTACCGGGCGGCGCCGTGCATCTGCACCGGGTCCTTGGCGGTGGTCCACAGCTCGTGGTTGCCGGGAACCCAGATCACCTTGGCGAAACGGCTGCGCAGCAGCGACAGCGCCCAGCGGATGTCGTCGGACTTCTCGGCGACGTCGCCGGCGACGATCAACCAGTCGTCCGGGGATTCGGGGTGCAGATCCTCGGTGACGGGGCGATTGCCTCGATGCCCGACGTGGATGTCGCTGACCGCCCAGAGTTTCCCCGTCACCGGTCCTGCCCTTCTGTCTCGTCCCGTACCGTCTCGCGCCGGATCTGCCGGTCCGCACCGGCGACGGCCCACCGCCCCGACCGGGTCCGCCAGACCACGGCCGCCATGCGGAACACGATGAACACCGTAAGCCCCGTCCAGATACCCGCGAGCCCCCAGCCCCACACCAGCGAGCACCAGACGACGGGCAGGAAGCCGAACAGCGCGGACGCGAGCGTGGCAGTGCGCAGGAAGGCGGCGTCACCGGCGCCGAGCAGCACCCCGTCGAGCGCGAACACCACTCCGGCGGCGGGCATGAGCGCGACGAAGAACCACCAGGCGACGTCGATCTGCTCGAGGACCGCCGGATCGTCGGTGAACAGCGCCGGGATCACGTCGCCGCCGAGCAGGAACGCCAGGGCCAGGCCGGTGGCGAACACCGTAGACCAGGCGGTGATCCGCCAGGCCAGGCGCTTCGCGCCGGACCGGGCCCCCGCCCCGAGCGCCGCACCCACCAGGGCCTGCGCGGCGACGGCGAGCGAGTCGAGGGTGAGCGCGACGAAGTTCCACAGCTGCAGCACCACCTGGTGCGCCGCGACGGCCGCGGCACCGAAGCGGGCCGCCACCGCGGCCGCGGACAGGAAGCACGCCTGGAAGGCGAGGCTGCGGGCGATCAGATCGCGGCCGAGGCGCAACTGCGCCACGATCACCGCGCGACGAGGCCGCCGCGGCACACCGGCCCGGAGCAGTGCCCCGACGAACAGGGCCGCGGAGACACCCTGTCCGGCGACGTTGGCGACGGCGGAACCGGCGAGTTCCCAGCGGGGGGCGCCGAGCAGGCCGTGCACGAGCACCGGGCACAGCACCGCCGAGAGCGCGAGCCCGGCGAGCACGTACCGCAGCGGGCGGGCGGTGTCCTGCACGCCTCGCATCCAGCCGTTGCCGGCGAGCCCGACGAGGATCAGCGGTGCGCCGAACAGGGCGACCCGCAGCCACGACACCGCGGCGTCGGCGATCTCCGGGTCCCCGGCGATCAGCGCGGCCACCGGTTCCGCCAGTACCTGCCCGACGAGCAGGATCGCGGTGCCGACACCGAGCGCGAGCCAGGTGGCCTGCACACCCTCGGCGACGGCGGCGTCGCGCCGGCCGGCGCCGTGGAGGCGGGCGGCGCGGGCCGTGGTCCCGTAGGACAGGAAGGTCAGCTGGGTGCTGACCTGGGCGAGGACGAGGCCGCCGATGGCGAGGCCCGCGAGCGCGAGCGCGCCGAGCCGGCCGACGACGGCGATGTCGAACAGGAGGTACAGCGGCTCGGCGGCGAGCACCCCGAGGGCCGGCACCGCGAGCCCGAGGATGCGCCGGGCGGTGGCCTCGGGGACGACGTGCGGGGGCGCGTCCGGTTCCGGGCCGGCGGTGTCCCGCGGTTGCGGCGCCGGCACCGTCAGTCCAGGGCCGCGCGCAGCGCCGTGACGACCCGGTCGCGGTCGCCGTACGCGGTGTATCCGGATGCGAACCGATGCCCACCTCCGCCGAGGGCGGTGGCGGCGACGGAGACGTCGACGGCGTTCTTCGAGCGCAGCGATACCGTCCACACGTCCGGGCCGCACTCCTTGAACACGGCGGCGACCTCCGCTTCGGCGGTGGTCCGGACGATGTCGATGACGCTTTCGACCTCCTCGGCGCCGAGGTGCACCGAATCGGCGCGCAGCACCGTCGCGTGGACGAGTCCGCGTCCGCCGGCGGCGTCGGGAACGAGCGTCGCCGACGCGAGCACCCGCGACAGCATCGGCAGCCACCCGAAGGGGTGCGTGTCGAGGAGCCGTCGCGTGATGGCGGCCCCGTCGATGCCGGTGGCCAGCAGGCGCTCGGCCAGACGGTGTCCCCCGGCGCGTCCCCACCGGAACGAGCCGGTGTCGGTGACCAGCCCCGCGTACAGGCAGTGGGCGAGGTCCGCGTCGATCTCCACGCCCCACTCGTCGAACAGCTCGGCGAGCACGGCGGTGGTGGATTCGGCGGCCTCGTCGATCAGATTGTGGGTGCCGAACCGGGTGTTGGAGCGGTGGTGGTCGATCACCAGGGTGTGCTTCGCGCCTGCCAGCCGGTCCGCGAGATGCCCGAGCCGGCCGGCCGTGCCGCAGTCCACGGTGACGAGCAGGTCGACCTCGCGGCGCACCTGCCCGGCGGGCACCCGCAGGTGCCCGCCGGGCAGGTCGCGCATCGACGCCGGGACGGCGGCCGGCGACGCGAACGCCACCTGCACCGGAATGCCGCGCCGCTCGAGCACCGTGCCGAGTGCCAGGCCGCTGGCGAAGGTGTCGGCGTCGGGCTGGACGTGGCAGAGGATCGTCACCGAGGTGGCGTCCTCGAGGAGCGCGACGGCGTCGCGCAGATCGACCGCCGTGGCGGCCTGGATCGACTCGGCCATCGGTGCGCTACAGGTCGTCACCGTCGTCGGGACGCACCCGTGGTTCCTTGTAGGGATCCGGCTCGCCGGCGGGAGCGGCGCCCTCGCGGGCCTTGGCGAGTTCCTCGTCGGCGGCCCGTGCCCGTTCGAGGAGTTCCTCCATGTGCCGGGCGGTGTCCGGCACGGTGTCGGTGACGAAGGTCAGGGTGGGGGTGAACCGCACCCCGGTGCCCGCCCCGACCTTCGAGCGCAGCACGCCCTTGGCCTTCTCCAGGCCTGCGGCGGCCGCGGCCAGGTCGGGTTCGGTGTCCAGGTCCTCGCCGCGGACCGTGTAGTAGACGGTGGCGTCGTGCAGATCCGCGGTGACCTTCGCATCGGTCACGGTGACGAACGCCAGCCGCGGATCCTTGATCTCGTGATCGATGGCCGTGGCGACGATCGTGGCGATGCGCTTGGCCAGTCGACGTGCCCGTGCTGGATCGGCCATGTCAGTCGGTTCCTCTCCCCGGCCGCCGGCGGCGACCACATGTTTGTTCCACCGGTCCGGTCAGTCCTCCGGACCGAAAATTCTTCGCCGCACGGAGAGCAGCTGCAACTCCGGGCGGCCGGCGACGAGCCGCTCGCACGTGTCGAGCACCTCGTTGAGATAGGGCACCGCCGATGCGGCCACCGCCACGCCGATCTCGGCGCGACGGTAGAGGTCCTGGTCGCCGGTCTCGGCGGCGCTTACCGCCATCCGCCGCAGCTCGGCGAGGACGGGCCGGATCACGGACCGCTTCTGCTTGAGCGAGCGCACGTCACCGAGCAGGACGTCCAGTTCCAGTGCCCCGAGATACATCCACCCTCCGGTGTCGTCCGGTGCCGGTCCTCCGGCACGCCGACGGCGGCGGGCGATCATCTCGCCCACCGCCGCCGACGAGGCCGTCGGTTGTGTCCGGCTGCGTCAGTCGCGCGGCTTCTCGCGCAGCTCGTACGCCTCGATCACGTCACCGATCTTGATGTCGGAGTAGGTGACCGTCAGACCGCACTCGAAGCCTTCCCGCACCTCGGTCACATCGTCCTTCTCGCGCCGCAGCGACGAGATGGTGACCGTCTCGGCGACCACGTTGTTGTCGCGGAGCAGACGGGCCTTCGCGTTGCGCTTGACGACACCCGACTGGACCATGCAGCCCGCGATGTTGCCGACCTTGGACGACTTGAAGATCGCCCGGATCTCGGCGCGGCCGAGCTCGACCTCCTCGTAGATCGGCTTGAGCATGCCCTTGAGGGCCTTCTCCACCTCGTCGATCGCCTGGTAGATGATCGAGTAGTAGCGGATGTCGACGCCCTCGCGGTTGGCGAGCTCGGTGGCCTTGCCCTCGGCGCGGACGTTGAAGCCGATGATCACGGCGTTCGACGCGGCGGCCAGGTTGACGTTGGTCTCGGTGACACCACCGACACCGCGGTCGATGACCCGCAGGCGCACCTCGTCGCCGACCTCGATGCCCATGAGGGCCTCCTCGAGGGCTTCGACCGTACCGGCGTTGTCGCCCTTGAGGATGAGGTTGAGCTCGTTGTGCTCCTTGAGCGCGGCATCGAGGTCCTCGAGGCTGATCCGCTTGCGGCTCTTGGCGGCCAGCGCGTTGCGCTTGCGCGCATTGCGGCGGTCCGCGATCTGCCGTGCGATGCGGTCCTCCTCGACGACGACGAGGTTGTCACCGGCGCCGGGCACCGACGTGAAGCCGATGACCTGGACCGGACGCGACGGGAACGCCTCGAGGACGTCGTCGCCGTGCTCGTCCACCATTCGGCGGACACGGCCGTACGCGTCGCCCGCGACGATCGAGTCGCCCACGCGCAGCGTGCCGCGCTGGACCAGGACGGTGGCCACGGGGCCGCGGCCGCGGTCGAGGTGCGCCTCGATCGCGACGCCCTGCGCCTCCATGTCCGGGTTGGCCCGCAGGTCGAGGGACGCGTCCGCGGTGAGCAGCACGGCCTCGAGCAGCTGGTCGATGTTCAGGCCCTGCTTCGCCGAGATGTCGACGAACATGGTGTCGCCGCCGTACTCCTCGGTGACCAGGCCGTACTCGGTGAGCTGCTGGCGGATCTTCTGGGGGTTCGCACCCTCCTTGTCGATCTTGTTCACCGCGACCACGATCGGCACGTCCGCAGCCTGCGCGTGGTTGATCGCCTCCACCGTCTGCGGCATGACGCCGTCGTCGGCCGCGACCACGAGGATCGCGATGTCGGTCGACTTCGCGCCGCGGGCACGCATGGCGGTGAACGCCTCGTGACCCGGGGTGTCGATGAAGGTGATCAGCCGGTCTTCGCCGTTGAGGTGGGTCATCACCTGGTAGGCGCCGATGTGCTGGGTGATGCCGCCGGCCTCGCCCTCGCGGACGTTGGCCTTGCGGATCGTGTCGAGCAGGCGGGTCTTGCCGTGGTCGACGTGACCCATGACGGTCACCACCGGCGGACGCTGCACGAGGTCTTCCTCGGTGCCCTCGTCCTCGCCGTAGGTGATGTCGAACGACTCGAGCAGCTCGCGGTCCTCGTCCTCGGGGCTGACGACCTGAACGTTGTAGTTCATCTCCGAGCCGAGCAGCTCGAGGGTCTCGTCGTTCACCGACTGAGTGGCCGTGACCATCTCACCGAGGTTGAACAGCGCCTGGACCAGGGCCGACGGGTTCGCGTCGATCTTCTCCGCGAAGTCGGACAGCGACGCGCCGCGGGCGAGACGGATGGTCTCGCCGTTGCCGCGCGGCAGCCGCACACCACCGACCGACGGTGCCTGCATCGAATCGTATTCCTGCCGCTTCTGCCGCTTCGACTTGCGGCCACGGCGCGGAGCGCCACCGGGACGACCGAAGGCACCCGCGGTTCCGCCGCGGCCACCACGGCCGGCGCCACCGCCACCGCCACCGGGACGACCGCGGAAACCACCGGCGGCACCGGCACCGGCACCGGCGCCGGGAGCACCGCCACCGCCACCGCGGTAACCGCCGCCGCCACCAGCGCCGGCCGGACGTCCGCCGGGCGCGCCGGGACGGCCGGGACGACCGGTCGGGCCGGGACGCGCAGCACGCTGCGGCATCGCGGCCGGGTTCGGACGCGGGGGCATCGAGCCGGGGGACGGCCGGGGACCGCCCTGGCCGGGAGCCGGACGGGGACCGCCGGGACCGGCCGCGGGGCGACCCTGACCGGGAGCCGGACGGGCACCGCCGGGACCGGCCGCGGGGCGACCCTGACCGGGAGCCGGACGGGCACCGCCGGGACCGGCCGCGGGGCGACCCTGACCGGGAACCGGACGCGGCGCGCCCGGACGCGGCGCGGGCCGCTCCGCGGGTGCGGACGAGTACGGATTGTTGCCGACGCGCGGCGGCTTCGGGCCGGGACGGGGACCGCCCGGCTTGGGGCCGGCGCTCGGAGCCTGCGGAGCCTGAGCCTGCGGGGCCGGAGCCTGCGGAGCCGGCGCCTGCGGAGCGGCCTGCGCGGCCGGAGCCTGCGGGGTGGCCGGCTTCGGGGCAGCCGGGCGCGGAGCGCCGGGCTTGGGGCCGGGTGCGGCGGGGCGCGAAGCCGGAGCCGGACTCGGCGCGGGGGTTGCGGCCTCGGGCTTCGGGGCCGGGGCGGGTGCCGGCGCGGCCTGGGCGGGCGCTGCCGGACGGGGACCGGGGCGCGGCGCCCCGGGCTTGGGGGCTGCCGCCGACGGAGCTGCGCCGTCGCCGTTCGCCTTCGCGAAAGATTCGCGCAGTCGACGCGCGACCGGCGGCTCGACCGTCGAGGACGCCGACTTCACGAATTCGCCCTGTTCCTTCAAACGGGCGAGAAGTTCCTTACTGGTGACACCGAGTTCCTTGGCCAACTCGTGTACACGGGCCTTGCCTGCCACTGCTCTCCTCACTGATGAGGTCGAGCGGCTGGTGCCCGCACGACCTCGGGTTATCTCCGATGGACGTTCATCGCTGGTGCTTCACGGTGTGCTCATGAGTGCTTGTACCTGTTCTTCTCAGAGTTGGTGTCCCCGGTCCGGCGCGTATCGCTACGCCGAGTCCTCCTCGTTCCGGACCCCGACCAGCTGAACAAGCGCAGACGGGTCGATTGTTCCCGACACCCTCAGCGCTCTGCCGAATGCTCGACGCCGTTCCGCCTGACCGAGGCATTCCGGATCGGGGTGCATCCACGCGCCCCGACCGGGCATCCTCCGCCCCGGGTCCGGCACCAGCACGAAGCCTGACGGCTCCGTCGCCCGCGCCACAACCCTCAGCAGATCGGCAGCCAGCACCCGCTGCCGACACCCGACACAGGTGCGCACCGGACCGGTGCGCTCTCGGTCGGCCGAGGGCAGCTCATGCTGAGCCATCGACCACTCTACCGCTGATCGGGCCGGAACCGTGCATTCCACGCCTATCTGCCTGTCGCGGGCGATCCCGCCGACGCCGGACCGCCGGCCGCGGCATCGCTGCGGATGTCGATCCGCCACCCGGTCAGCCGCGCGGCCAGCCGGGCATTCTGCCCTTCCTTGCCGATCGCGAGGGACAGCTGGTAGTCGGGAACGACGACCCGCGCGGCGCGCGCGTCGGGGTCGACGACTGTGACGGATACCACCTTCGAGGGGGACAGCGCGTTACCGACGAACTTCGCCGGATCCTCGTCGAAGTCGATGATGTCGATCTTCTCGTCACCGAGTTCGCGCATGACGTTGCGCACCCGCTGCCCCATCGGGCCGATGCACGCGCCCTTGGCGTTCAATCCCGGCACCCGTGAGTGGACGGCGATCTTGGAGCGATGGCCGGCCTCCCGCGCGACGGCGACGATCTCCACCGACCCGTCCGCGATCTCCGGCACCTCGAGGGCGAAGAGCTTGCGCACCAGGTTGGGGTGCGTCCGCGACAGGGTGATCTGCGGGCCGCGCTGCCCCCGCGACACCCCGACCACGTAGCACCGGATCCGGTCGCCGTGCTCGTACGTCTCGCCGGGCACCTGCTCGGCCGGCGGGATCAGCCCTTCGGTGCCGGTGGTCTCGGCGCCGATCTTCACCACGACCATGCCGCGGGCGTTGGCGCGGGTGTCGCGCTGGACCACACCGGCGACGACCTCGCCCTCGTGTGTCGCGAACTCCCCGAACCGCTGCTCGTGCTCGGCATCGCGGATGCGCTGCATGATCACCTGGCGGGCGGTGGTCGCCGCGATGCGACCGAAGCCCTCCGGGGTGTCGTCCCACTCGGAGACGAGGTTGCCGTCCGCGTCGAACTCCTGCGCCATCACCCGCACGGCACCGGTCCGGCGGTCCACGTCGACACTCGCGTGCGGCTGGTGCCCGTCGGTATGCCGATAGGCCGTGAGCAGGGCCGTCTGGATCGTCTCGATCAGCGCATCGAACGGGATGTTCTTGTCGGCCTCGAGGACCTTCAGGGCTGCGATGTCGATATTCACTTGTCCACCTTCACTTCGTCCGTGCCGTTGTAGTCCGTGCCGCTCTCGTCGTCCGGGTCGTCGCCGTCGCCCTCGGCGATCTCGCCGGCACGCACCCGGCCGTCCGGCAGGCCGCCCGCGAGCTCGAGTTCGCGCGGATTCGGCGCGTTGAACTCCACCTCGACGACGGCGCGGCGCACCTCCGCGAGCGGGATCGCCCGCACCGAGGGCCCACTGCGGCCGGGAACGACGATCCGGACCTCGTCCCCGACGAGCTCGCCGATGCGGCCGACGATCGTCTCGTCGTCCAGTTCGATCCGGGCCTTGCGGGCCTGGGACCGGCGCCAGTGCCGCTCGCGGGTGAGCGGGCGGCCGATGCCGGGGCTGGTCACCTCGAGCACGTAGGGCGACTCGCCGAAATCGGAGACGGCGTCGAACGCCTCGGAGACCAGGGTGCTCAGGCGGGCGGCCTCGTCGAGGCTCAACCCGGCGTCGCTGTCGACGAACAGCCGCACCGTGCTGTGCTTGCCCGCAGACGTGATCACCACGTCCTCGAGGTCGTATCCCTCGCGCTCGATCGGGCCGGAGACGAGTTCGGCAATTCTCTCCGGGGGCGGCACCGGCATCGCGACAGGCTCCTCGTTCAGTTGTGATCGCAGCGGACGTCATGCCGGCGCACGAGCGGACCGGCAGGTATTCAAGGGTATCGCGCATCCGGCGCTCCCGTGACCAACCCCCCGCGGCCCGACCACCGTCGGATCCGCCCGGACCGGGCTGGCACGATGGTGCGGTGCCGACGCCCGCATCCTCACCGCCCGTGTCCCGACGCACCGTGCTGCGCTGGTCCGGCGCCGCGCTCGGCGGCGTCGGTGCGCTCGCCGTCGCCGGGTGCGGCGCCGGCACGGACGACGGCGCCGGGGAGGTCGATCCCCTGATCGCCCAGGCCGAGCGGGCGCGCGTCGACGCCGCGACCGCCGGTCTGCTCGTCGCGCTGCTCCCCGACCGGGCGGGCGCCCTGAATGCCGTCGGCGCCGAGCGCACGACCCACGCCCAGGTCCTCGACGCCGAGGTGGCCCGGCTCGCCGGGGCCGACCCGGCGTCGACCACCACGGCGTCGACCACCACGGCGTCGACCACCACGACGACGACCGTGGCCCCGGCCGCGGATCCACCCACCCTCGACCTGCTGCGCGAGCGACTGAACGGCTCCCAGCGGGCCGCCGCGGACCTGGCCCGCACCCTGCAGGGCTACCGGGCGGGCCTGCTCGCCTCGATCAGCGCCGCGTGCGCCGTGCACAAGGGGGTGCTGCTGCCGTGAGTTCACAGTCGCTGGGCGTCGAGCAGCAGGCCCTCGTGGACGCGTTGAACGCCGAGTACGCCGCGGTGTTCGGCTACGGCATCGTCGCCGCGTTCTCCAATCCCGCCCGCGCGGCCGAGGTGTCGGCGGACACCGCCGCCCACCGGGCCCGGCGCGACGCCACCACGGACGCGCTGCGGGCCGCCGCCGTCACCCCGCCCACCGCGGCCGCCGGGTACACGACGCCCTTCCCGGTGACCGACGCGGTTTCCGCCGCACAGTTGGCGGTGCAGATCGAGACCGATGTCGCGGTGGCGTGGCGCTCCGTCGTCGAGCGGGCACGCAGCGAGCACACCCGCGGGGCGGCGATCGAGGCGCTCACCGAGTCCGCGATGCGGGCGGCCCGGTGGCGCGCGAACCTAGG
Organism: Rhodococcus sp. M8; assembly: GCF_015654185.1. Taxonomy (NCBI): domain Bacteria; kingdom Bacillati; phylum Actinomycetota; class Actinomycetes; order Mycobacteriales; family Nocardiaceae; genus Rhodococcus; species Rhodococcus sp. M8. The sequence goes on along the minus strand of NZ_CP064065.1, from coordinate 300,093 downwards.
GGTCGTCCCGCCGTCCGTCGCGCTGCCCGGGCAGCCCTGACCTCGACCGGGACGCCGCGGCATCCGCTCGCGCCGACCGCGGGCGAAGTGCTCAGTCGGTCACGACCGCTATCGCGAAGCCGTCCCAGCCCTTTGCGCCGACGGTCTGCAGCGCGGTCGCGTCGAGCCGGGGGTCGGTGGCCATGAGTTCCAGCACCTCTCGGGCGCCGCGCACCCGCTGGTCGTCGAGATCGGCGTTGGTGACCGAACCGCCGCGGATCACGTTGTCGACGACGATGACGGTGCCGGGGCGGCCGAGCCGCAGCGCCCACCGCACGTAGTGCGGGTTGTTCTCCTTGTCCGCATCGACGAACACCAGGTCGAACGGGGCCCCGCCCTCGAGGGACGGCAGGGTGTCGAGGGCGGCGCCCACCCGGATGTCGACCCGCTCCCCCACGCCGGCGCGATCGAGGTTGGCGCGCGCGACCTCGGCGTGCCGGGGCTCGTACTCGAGGGTCACCACGCGCCCGTCGTCGCCGACGGCCCGCGCGAGCCAGATGGTGGAGTACCCGCCGAGCGTGCCGATCTCGAGGATGCGCCGCGCACCGCGGATCCGCGCCAGCAGATGCAGGAACTTGCCCTGCACGGGTGCGACGTCGATCGGCGGCAGGCCCGCCGCGGTGTTCGCCGCGAGCGCGTCCTCGAGCTGAGGGTCGGCCCCGATCAGGGTGTCGGTCAGGTAGGCGTCGGTGCGCTCCCAGTCGTCCATGGCATCAGTGTGGTGCCCCGGTGGCCCGCACGCGATCCCGAGGGCCACCGGGGGTGCTACTACGCGCCGAGGATCTCCTTCAGGGCCGCATCGGCCGGCACCTCGCGGGACTCGCCGCTGAACCGGTCGCGCAGCTCGACCTTGCCGTCGGCCCAGCCGCGGCCGACGACGACGACCAGCGGCACGCCGAGCAGCTCGGAGTCCTTGAACTTCACGCCGGGCGAGGCCTTGCGATCGTCGAGCAGCACCTCGACGCCCGCCTTGTCGAGCTCGGCGGCCAGATTCTCGGCACCCTCCCGGGCCGCCTCGTCCTTGTTCGCGATCACCAGGTGCACCCCGAACGGGGCGACCTCGGCGGGCCACCGCAGGCCCTTGTCGTCGTGCTGCTGCTCGGCGATCACGGCGACGAGCCGGGAGACACCGACGCCGTAGGAACCCATGGTCGGGCGCACCGGCTTGCCGTTCTCGCCGAGCACGTCGACGGCGAAGGCGTCGGTGTACTTGCGGCCGAGCTGGAACACGTGGCCGATCTCGATGCCGCGCGCCGACACGAGCGGGCCCGCACCGTCCGGGGACGGGTCACCGTCGCGCACCTCGGCGGCCTCGATGGTCCCGTCCGGGGTGAAGTCGCGCCCGGCGACGAGTCCGACGACGTGCCTGCCGGGCTCGTCGGCGCCGGTGATCCACGACGTGCCGTTTCCGACACGCGGATCGACGAGGTAACGAACTCCGTTGTCGAGCAACGCTTTCGGACCGATGTACCCCTTGACGAGGAACGGGTTGGCCGCGAAGTCGGCGTCCGTGAGCAGCTCGTACTCGGCCGGCTCGAGCGAGGCGCCGAGCCGCTTGTCGTCGACCTCCCGGTCGCCGGGGATGCCGATGCCGAGCAGTTCCCACTCCCCGCCGGGTCGCCGCGTCTTGACGAGGATGTTCTTGAGGGTGTCGGCGGCGGTCACCGGGCGGTCGAGCGCACCGTTGGCCCACTCGACGAGAGTGTCGATGGTCGGGGTGTCCGGGGTGTCGTGCACCACCGCCTCGGGCAGCCCGTCGAACGGAACCGGCTCGGGGGCCAGGGTCTCGACGGCCTCGACGTTCGCGGCGTAGCCCGACTCGAGGCAGCGCACGTACGTGTCCTCGCCCGCGTCGCTCTCGGCGAGGAATTCCTCCGACGCGCTGCCGCCCATGGCGCCCGACGTCGCGGAGACGACCACGTACTTCACGCCGAGTCGGGCGAAGATCCGCTCGTAGGCGTCACGATGCGCCCGGTACGACTCGGCCAGGCCCTCGTCGGTGAGGTCGAAGCTGTAGGAGTCCTTCATCACGAACTCGCGGCCGCGGAGGATGCCGGCACGGGGACGTTCCTCGTCGCGGTACTTCGTCTGGATCTGGTACAGGGTGACCGGAAAATCCTTGTACGAGTTGTATTCACCCTTGACGGTGAGCGCGAACATCTCCTCGTGGGTGGGGCCGAGCAGGTAGTCGGCGCCCTTGCGGTCCTGGAGCCGGAACAACCCGTCGCCGTACTCGGTCCACCGGTTCGTGGTCTCGTAGGGGTCGCGCGGCAGCAGCGCCGGCAGCGAGATCTCCTGCCCACCGATCGCGTTCATCTCCTCGCGCACGACACGCTCGACCTGCCGCAGTACCCGCAGACCCAGCGGCAGCCACGAGTACACCCCCGGGGCGATGCGGCGGACGTAGCCGGCGCGCACGAGCAGCTTGTGGCTGGCGACCTCGGCGTCGGCCGGGTCGTCGCGGAGGGTGCGGAGAAACAGGTGCGACATGCGGGTGATCACGGGAGAGCAGCCTACCTGCCGCCCCGGAACCGACCTCGGTACGGTTACCGCTTGTGCTGGTGCTTCTGCCTCCCTCCGAAACCAAGTCCGACGGCGGCGACGGTGCGCCCCTCGACCTGGGCGAGCTGTCGATGCCGCAACTGACCGCGACCCGCGAGGAGCTGGTGCAGGCGCTCGTCGACCTGGCCGCGGATCCGGAGGCGTCGAGCCTTGCCCTGGGCCTGGGTCCCACGCAGGCGGACGAGATCGAACGCAACGCCAAGCTGTGGGTCTCGCCCACCCGGCCGGCTCTCGCGCGCTACACCGGGGTGCTGTTCGACGCCCTCGACGCCGGCTCGTTCACCCGGGCGCAGCGGGAGAAGGCCCACCGGCGACTCGCGATCGGGTCGGCCCTGTTCGGCGCGGTGCGCGCGGGCGATCCCATCCCGGCCTATCGCCTGTCGGGCGGATCGAAGCTGCCCGGCGTCGGGACCCTCGCGTCGCTGTGGCGGCCGGAGCTGAGCGGCGCCCTGGCCGCCGAGGCCGCCGGGCAGCTCGTGGTGGACCTGCGGTCGGGGGTGTACCGGCAGCTCGGGCCCGTCCCCGGCGCGGTCACCGCGACCGTGCTCACCGAGCAGCCCGACGGGAGCCGCAAGGTGGTCAGTCACTTCAACAAGCACCACAAGGGCCTGCTGGCCCGCGCGCTCGTACTGACCCGCGCGGAGCCGGCCGACGTCGACGGTGCCGCCCGCGTCGCGGCCCGGGCGGGCCTGCGGGTCGAGGTGGCGTCAGCCACCGAACTGGTGATCCTGACCTGACTGCGGCACGCGCCGGGTGTCCTGCACCGCGGTGAGGAACCGGTGCGCCGGGTGCCAGAAGCTACCGAGCACGGCCGCCACCCGAGGGTCGGCGGACCCGGCGGCCGATCGCTGCAGTTCGGCCAGCCGGTCGGCGCACTCGCCGCAGGCCTCGTCGAATCGGACGGGTTCGGCGAATCGGGCGGGGTCGGCGGCGGCGTCCCCGATCCGGTCCACGAGCTCGGCCAGGGCTGTCAGGAGAGCAGGCACCGAGCAGCGCGCCGCGTCGTCCGCCCCGTCGAGAACGCCGTCCGACGCCGCCTCCGCCACGCGGGCGAGTTCGCGGAGCGCCGGCACGGCGTACCACAGCCGGTCGAGGACGTCGTCGGAGGCCGAGGCCTGATCCCGGACCCGGGCCGCGATCGGGCGCGGATTGAGCCGCACACTCTCTCGTGCCCACTGCGACGACTCCGCCGCGCGGTCCATCATCCGGTCGATCTCCCCCGTGCGACGCACCCAGCCCCCGGGCCCCGGACCCGCCTCGTCGCCCAGCCCGGCGGCCATGTCACACAGCAGGGATCGGGCCTCACGGGCGAGTACCCCGAGTTCGTCCCCGACCGGGTAGACCGGCGGGAACAGCGCCGCGGTCACCACGAGTCCGCACGCTGCCCCGATCGCCGTCTCGAGCAGCCGCTCCCCCAGCATCACGGGGCTGCCGGCGGCGCCCGTCGCGATCACCAGCAACGCGGTGATCGCCACCCAGATCCCGTTCGAACCGAACCGCCGCCAGCGGCCGACGAACCAGCCGACGAGCACCACGACGCCGATCGCCGCCGTCTGCCCCGGCACCAGCCATTCCGCCGTTGCCGCGAGTAGCACGCCGGCGACGACCGTTCCGATCTGCACCACCGCCTGCCGGAGGGACCGGAACACCGTGGTCTCGACGAGGAACACCGCGACGTAAGGGGCGAGGAAGGCCTGCGGCAGCGTCAGCCACTCGGCGGCGACGAGCCACGCGAGGACCGCCGCGAGGGCCGACTTCAGCGCCTGCGCGGCGACGTACCGCTCGTGCCCGCGCACGCGTACCGCGCGTGCGGTCCACGTCGCCGGGAACCGCATCCACTCGGTGATGGTCGACAACATGTCCGTCGGCTACCCCGCCGCTGGGGCCGGGCACACCTCGGCGGCAGGGCCGGTACGGGGCTACGCGCCCTGCGCCGCCTTCTCCGCCACCTGGGCCTGCGCCACCTGCTCGGGGGTGAAGCGGATGAACAGCGCCGCGGCACCCGCGATCACGGCGCACACCGCACAGCCGACGAGGGCGAAGAGGTAGCCCTCCCCCAGCGCGTAGAGCTGGCCGGGATCCATGTCGGCGACGGCGCCGGACGTGCCGCCCAGCGACAGGGTCCGCGACGTGGCCATCGCGCCGATCACGGCCAGGCCGATGGGGCCGCCGAGGGTCTGCGCCACCTGGGCGATCGCCGCGAGCGGGCCGATCTCGTGCGAGCCGACGCCGGCGATCGCGCACAGCGGCAGCGGCACCACGGCCAGGCCCACCCCGAACCCGACGACGAGCACCAGGACGAACAGCGTCGGCAGGTAGGCGACGGTGTGCGACATCGTCGAGCCGTACAGGAGGCTGACCGCCATGATCAGCGCCCCGGTGACGACCAGCCAGCGGGGCCGCACCCGCACCGCCAGCTTCGACGCGACCGCCGCGGCGGCGCCCAGGCCGAAGGCGAAGGGCACGAACGCCAGGCCGGCCTGGAGCGGCGAATAGCCGAGGATGTCCTGCACGAACAGGGCGACGAACGCGGCGAGGCTGAACATGACGGCACCGGCGAAGAAGATGGACACGAACGTCGCGACCCGGTCCGCGTTGCGGAACAGCACGAACGGCAGCAGCGGGTTCTCGGCGCGGCGCTCGACGACGAGGAACACCGCGAGCAGCGCGGTACCGGTGATCAGCGCGCCGACCACCGCAGGACTGGTCCACCCCATCTCCGGGCCCTCGGTGAGCCCGAAGACGAGACCGGTGCAGCCGAGTGTGGCGAGCACCGCGCCCGGCACGTCCAGCGGCAGCCGCTCGGCCGCGGTCTCGCGCAGCGCGACCACCGCCAGGCTCACGATCAGCATCCCGATCGGCACGTTGATCAGGAAGATCCAGCGCCAGGACACCTCGGTGAGGGCGCCGCCGATGATCAGCCCCGCGATCGATCCGACGCCCGTCATGGCCGCGAAGATGGCGATCGCCTGGTTGCGTGCCGGTCCGGGTGCGAAGGTGGTGGCGACCAGCGCCAGGGCCGTGGGCGAGGCCACGGCGGCGCCGACGCCCTGTAGCGCGCGGGCCGCGACGAGGGTGCCCTCGTTGACGGCGAGGCCGCACAGCAGCGACGCGACGGTGAACAGGCCGACGCCGGCGATGAACATGCGTTTGCGGCCGAAGGCGTCGCCGAGACGTCCGCCGAGGAGCATCAGCCCCCCGTAGCTCAGGGCGTACGACGTGAGCACCCAGTTGCGGCCCGCGTCACTCAGACCGAGGTCCTCCTGCAGCGGCGCCAGCGCGAGATTGGCGACCGTGCCGTCGAGCACGACCATCAACTGCAGACCGCTGAGGACGATGATCGCCAGGCCCAGCGCACGCGTGGTGACGGGGTAGCTCACGGGCGAGGAGGTTTCGGCCATGTGGATCAACGTTACCGAGCGCCCGGGGCGACCCCGGCCACCGGCCCGATGTCGAACCCGGCCACCGGCCCGATCACGATGATGGCCGGCGGGCGGATCTGCTCCTCCCGGACGCGGGCGGCGACGGTCTTCAGGTCGGCGCGCAGCACCCGCTGGGTGCGCAGCGTGCCCTCCTGGATCACGGTGACCGGGGTCTGCGCGGGCCGGCCGCCCTCGAGCAGGGCGGCGGCGAACTGCTCGATCCGCTCGACCGCCATCAGCAGCACGAGCGTGCCGCGCAGGCGCGCGAGCGCACCCCAGTCGGTGAGCGAATCCGGGTGGTCGGGCGCCACGTGGCCGCTGACCACAACGAACTCGTGAGTGACGCCGCGGTGGGTGACGGGGATCCCGGCCGCGGACGGCACCGAGATGGCGCTGGTAATGCCGGGGACGACGGTCACGGGCACTCCGGCGGCGACGCACGCCTCGAGTTCCTCGTAGCCGCGGCCGAACACGTACGGGTCGCCGCCCTTGAGCCGGACGACGAACTTTCCGGCCTTGGCGCCGTCGATCAGCGCCTGGTTGATGGCCTCCTGCGCCATCGCCCGGCCGTAGGGGATCTTGGCGGCGTCGATCACCTCGACGTGCGGGCCGAGCTCGGCGAGCAGTTCCGGCGGGGCCAGCCGGTCGGCGACGACGACGTCGGCGCGACCCAGCAGGCGCCGCCCGCGGACCGTGATCAGGTCGGGATCGCCCGGGCCGCCACCGACCAGCGCGACCCCGGGGCGGGCGGGCTCGGCGTCGGCGACGACGGCACCGGACTGCAGGGCCTCGCGGATCGCGGTGCGCACGGCCGCGGAGCGGCGGTGGTCGCCGCCGGCCAGCACACCGACGGTCATCCCGTCGTAGTGGGCGGTGGCCGGGGTGACGGCCGTGCCGCGGCGGGCGTTGTCGGCCCGGACGCAGAAGATGCGGTGACGTTCGGCCTCGGCGACGATCGCGGCGTTGGTGTCCGGTTCGTCGGTGCAGGCGATGGCGTACCAGGCGCCGTCGAGATCCCCGTCACGGTAGTCGCGCAGTTCCAGGGTGACCTGCCCGGCGGTGGCCATGCCCTCGACCGCGGGTGTCGCCGCACGGGTGATCACGTGCACGTGGGCACCGGCGGCCACGAGCAGACCGAGCCGTCGCTGTGCGACGGTACCGCCCCCGACCACCACTACTCGCCGGCCCCGCAAATTGAGCCCGACCAGGTAGTTGGTCTCGTCATCGGCAGCACTGGACACCGGCACTTCCCATCTTTCGGCACTGTGCAACGCGCATCACGCTGCGGGGAACGCACAAACACTACGGGCCGGGCCGATCGCGGCGCCATCCGCCGTACGAACATCGTGAGGGACGCCGCAGGCCCGGCACGCACGGCGTCCGAAGGACTCAGCCGACGAGGAGGGACTCGCGGACCTGCCGGCGGAGCACCTTCCCGATCAGGGACCGCGGCAGGTCGTCCACCACCACCACACGCCGCGGGACCTTGTAGGCGGCCAGGCGCGAACGGCAGTGCTCCCGCGCCGCCTCGGGGTCGAAGTCGTCGCCCGAGACCAGCACCGCCGCCACCACCTCCTCGCTGCCGTCAGGGGTCGGCAGACCCACCACGGCGGCGTCGACTACTCCCGGGAACAGCCGCAGCGCCGCTTCGACCTCGGACGGCATGACGTTGAAGCCACCGGTGATGATCAGTTCCTTGATCCGGTCCACGACCGTGACGAATCCGTCGCGGTCGACCTGGACGATGTCACCGGTCCGGAACCAGCCGCCGTCGAGCAGCGCCTCCGCCGTCTGTTCGGGCTTGTTCCAGTATCCGGAGAACACCTGCGGTCCGCGGATCAGCAACTCTCCCCGCTGCCCGGGTTCGACGTCGCGCTCAGGGTCGGCCGGATCGACCACCCGGATCTCGGTGCTCGGGAAGGGAACTCCGACGGCACCGGGCCGGCGGGCGAGTCCGATGGGATTGCCGACCGCGACCGGCGACGTCTCGGTCAGCCCGTACCCCTCGACCAGCACGCCCCCGGTGACCGCCTCCCACAGTTCCAGTGTCTCCGTCGGCAAGGGCATCGCCCCGGAAATCGACCAGCGCGCCGACGTCAGATCCACCGACCGCTCCCGGGCCGCGCGGGCGAGGCGCTCGTAGATCGGCGGCACCGCGGGCATGAACGTGGGTGGGTGCTTCTTCGCGGCGGCGAGCACCAGATCCACGTCGAACTTGGGGAACAGCACCAGACGGGCGCCGATGCTCATTGCGAAGGTCACACACAGGGTGAGCCCGTAGGCGTGGAACATCGGCAGCACCGCGTAGACGACCTCTGCGCCGTCGACCAGCCCCGGCACCCAGGCGCGGCCCTGCGCGGCGTTGGCGCCGAGGTTCGAGTGCGTGAGCATCGCGCCCTTCGGGGTGCCGGTGGTGCCGCTCGTGTACTGGACGACCGCCAGATCGCCGACGGAGGGGCGCGGATGCTCCGGGTCGAGGGGTCCGTCGGCCAGCAACCGCTGCCACGGAATCGTCCCCGGCGCCGGCCCCGTCAGCGCGTCCCGCAACGTGCGCGCTCTCGGGACGGGGAGGGTGAGCGCGAGCCGCTTGGACCACGGCATCGAACGAGTGATGTTCACCGCCACGATGTGCTCGACGGCCGTGTCCCCGGCGATCCGCTGCAGCAGCGGACAGACCTTGTCCCAGGCGATCGCCACCGTGGCGCCGTGGTCCGCGAACTGGTGGGCCATCTCCTCGCCGGTGTAGAGCGGATTGTGCTCGACCACCACGCCGCCGATCCGCAGGACCGCATAGAACGCGATCACGTGCTCCGGACAGTTCGGCAGGACGAGCGCCACCCGGTCGCCGGGGCGCACGCCGAGCCGTCGCAGCCCCTCCGCGGCACGGGGCACCCGGTCGCCGAGTTGCGAATAGGTCAGTTCCGCGCCGAAGAACTCGAGCGCCGGACGTGGCCCGAACCGAGCGACCGACGCCTCCAGCATGTCGACCAGCGAGTGCTCGGGGGGTGCGATGTCCGACGGCACCCCCTCGGCGTAGCTGTCGAGCCAGATCCGTTCCATACCGGTGCCCACAGCCCCGCCCCTCTCAGCGACTGGGATCAGGGTATCCCGCCGGGGCGCGGGCGCCATGGCGTTCCGGCGGACGGCGCGGCCCGCGAGGGCCGGACCCGGCCGAGACCCTCGCAGGCCGCATCGGAGGACGGGCGGTCAGACCGTCGCCGGCTCCGCCGGGGCGGTGGCCTCCACCGCAGAGGCGACATCGAGCTGCAGGGACTTGGTGCCCCAGCGCCAGACCTTGTCGAACAGCGCGGTGTCGTCCGAGAGCTTGACCCCGAGGGACGGCACCATCTCCTTGAGGGTGTCCTGCCACGCCGTCCACCGGTCGGGGAAGCAGCGCTCGAGGACGTCGAGCATCGCCGGAACGGCGGTCGAGGCGCCGGGGGACGCGCCGAGCAGACCGGCGATCGTGCCGTCGCCGGCATTGACCACGGCGGTGCCGAACTCGAGCACTCCACCCGCACCCTTGCGGCGGATCACCTGCACCCGCTGACCGGCGGTGATGAGCTCCCAGTCCGCCATGCGGGCCCGCGGCACGAACTCGCCGAGGGTGCCGATGCGGTCGCGCGGCGACTGCATCAGCTCACCGATCAGGTACTTGGTCAGACCCATCTCGGTGAGGCCGACGCCGATCATCGACAGCAGGTTGTTGGGCTTGACCGAGCCGGGCAGGTCGGTGAGCTTGCCGTTCTTGAGGAACTTCGGGGACCAGCCGGCGTACGGGCCGAACAGCAGGCCCTGCTTGCCGCCGATCACGCGGGTGTCGAGGTGCGGGACCGACATCGGTGGCGCACCCACGGCCGCCTTGCCGTACACCTTCGCGCTGTGCATGGCGATCAGCTCCGGGTTGGTGCAGCGCAGGAACTGGCCGGAGACGGGGAAACCGCCGAAGCCCTTGGCCTCCGCGATACCCGACTTCTGCAGCAGGTGCAGCGCTCCGCCGCCGGCACCGACGAACACGAACCGGGCATGCACCTTGCGGGCCTGGCCGGTGCGGCGGTTGCGGACCTTGACGATCCAGCTGCCGTCGGACTGCTTGTCCAGGTCGGTCACGTCGTGGCCGAAGTGCACGGTGCCGCCCGACGCGGCGACGTTGTTGAGCAGCTGCTTGGTGAGGGCACCGAAGTCGACGTCGGTGCCGTCCTGGGTCCAATTCAGCGCGATGGGCTCGGAGAAGTCACGGCCCTGCGCCATCAGCGGCAACCGCTCGGAGAAGTACTCGGGGCTCTCCGAGTACTCCATGCCGGCGAAGAGCGGATGCCCGGCCAGCGCGTCGTAGCGGGCACGCAGGTACTTCACGTTGTCGGCGCCGTGGACGAAGCTGACGTGCGGAACGGGATTGATGAAGTTCTTGGGATCGGTGAGGATGCCGTTGTCCACCGCGAACGCCCAGAACTGGCGCGAGACCTGGAACTGCTCGTTGACGTTGATCGCCTTGGTGATGTCCACGCCACCGCCCGGCTTGGCGGGCGTGTAGTTCAGCTCGCACAGCGCCGAGTGACCGGTGCCTGCGTTGTTCCAGGGATCGCTGCTCTCCGCCGCGGCGGCGTCGAGCCGCTCGAAGGCGGTGATGGACCAGTCGGGCTGCAGCCGGCGCAGGATTGCGCCGAGCGTCGCGCTCATGATGCCCGCACCCACGAGCACTACATCGGTCTTGGCCTCTACCACGTTCTCTGACACTGGAGGATCGACTTCCTTGTCTGTTCGCACGCGCCGTTGCGTTCCGCACTGCTCCGCGTGAGTGTCCCGTGCACGTCCGTGCTCGTCGGCCGGGTCTCGCTGCACTCGCGGATCCCGGCGACGTCGCGGCCGCGCCGACTGCGACGAACAGGTTACCCGCGCGTTGTCCGGCGTTTGTCTTCACCCAATTGTGCCCCCACGACAGGTCCGCGTAGTGACCAATACAGTGTGATCGTGACTACTTGGATGCCCGATATCCTCGGCGACGGATACGAGCAGCTCACGCTGCCTCTCGGCCCCGATCCGGACGGCGAGGGCGAGGTCACCGCCACCCTCGTCCGCTATCAGCCGTCCGTCTACCCTGGCGGCGAGTCCGCCCCGGACCGTGCCGTGATCTACGTGCACGGATTCACCGACTACTTCTTCCAGCAGCACCTCGCCGAGCACTTCGCGGCCCAGGGGTACCGCTTCTTCGCCCTGGACCTGCGCAAGTGCGGCCGCTCCCGGCAACCGGAGCAGACGCCGCACTTCGTCACCGACCTGACCTACTACGACGCCGAGCTCGAGGAGGCGCTGCGGGTCGTCCGCAGCGAGGTCGGCGGTGGCATCCTCCTCGTGGCGCATTCCACCGGCGGGCTGGTCCTGCCGCTGTGGCTCGACCGGCTGAACCGCCGGCCCGGCGGCACGGGCGGCGCCGGGATCCAGGGCCTGATCCTCAACAGCCCGTGGTTCGATCTGCAGGGGCCCTCGATCCTGCGCAGCCTCGGCACCGTCGCCGTCGACACCGTCGGCCGGGTCCGCAGCCGAGCCGTCATCCCGGGGCAGAGCCTGGACACCTACGGGATGAGCCTGCACAGGAACGCCAACGGCCAGTGGGAGTACGACCTGGACTGGAAGCCGCTGGCCGGGTTCCCCGTCACGTTCGGCTGGCTCCGCGCGGTCCGTCGCGGCCACGCGCGGCTGCACCGCGGCCTCGACGTCGGGGTCCCGTCGCTGATCCTGCGGTCGAAGGACACGCGCTGGGCCCCGGCGTACGACCCCGCGGTGGACACCGCCGACGCGGTCCTCGACGTCAAGCAGATCGCCCGCTGGGCCGGGTGCCTGGGCGACCGCACGACGATCGTCCCGATCACCGGTGCCCGCCACGATGTGTTCCTCTCCACACCGGAGGTCCTCGAGGTGGCATTCCGGGAATTGGATCTGTGGTTGGACTGGTTGGACGGTCACAGCAGAACCCTGTGACCGTCCGCGCGAACCTGACTACGGGAGAACAGTGAGCCACTACGACCTGGCCATCATCGGCACCGGATCCGGAAACTCGATCGTCGACGAGCGATACGACGGCAAGAAGGTGGCCATCCTCGAGCAGGGCACCTTCGGCGGCACCTGCCTCAACGTCGGCTGCATCCCCACCAAGATGTACGTCTACGCGGCGGAGGTCGCGCAGACCGTGCGCAAGGCCGCGAAGTACGGGGTGGACGCGACGGTCGACGGGGTCCGGTGGAACGACATCGTCGACCGCGTGTTCGGCCGGATCGACCCGATCGCGGCAGGCGGAGAGCGCTACCGCACGGAGGACTGCGCGAACGTCACCGTCCACCGCGGGCACGCCCGGTTCGTCGGCGAGCGCGCCCTCGACACCGGCACCGGGGAGATCATCACCGCCGACCAGGTCGTCGTCGCGGCGGGCGCGCGGCCCGTGATCCCGCAGGAGGTACTCGACGGCGGGGTGCGTTACTACACCAACGACGACATCATGCGGCTGCCGAAGCTGCCCGAGTCGCTCGTGATCCTCGGCTCCGGGTTCATCGCGATGGAGTTCGCCCACGTCTTCTCCGCCCTCGGCACCCGGGTGTCGGTGCTGGCCCGCACCGGTCAGCTGCTGCGGCACCTCGACCACGACCTCGCCGAGCACTTCACCGGTCTGGCCACCGACCGGTGGGACGTGCACCTGTCCAACCCCGCGACCGCCTTCCGCGCCGTCGGCGACGGCGTCGAGGTGGACCTGGCCGACGGCACCACCGTCAGCGGCGACGCGCTGCTCGTCGCGGTCGGACGCACGCCCAACGGGGACGCACTGGACGCCGCCGCCGGCGGGATCGCGCTGCACGAGGACGGCCGGATCGTCGTGGACGAGTTCCAGCGGACCACCGCGCGCGGGGTCTTCGCGCTCGGTGACGTCTCGTCGTCGCACCAGCTCAAGCACGTCGCGAACCACGAGGCCCGCGTCGTGCAGCACAACCTGCTCCACGACGCGTGGGGCGGGGACACCTCCGCGCTGCGCCGCTCGGACCACCGTTTCGTGCCGTCCGCGGTGTTCACCGACCCGCAGATCGCGACGGTCGGGCTGACCGAGGAGCAGGCCCGCGCCCAGGGCTACGACGTCGCGGTGAAGATCCAGTACTACGGCGACGTCGCCTACGGCTGGGCGATGGAGGACACCGAGGGCTTCTGCAAGGTGATCGCCGACCGCGCCACGGGCAAGCTGCTCGGCGCGCACATCCTGGGCGCCCAGGCGTCGTCGGTGATCCAGCCGCTGATCCAGGCGATGAGCTTCGGTCTCACCGCGCGAGAGACGGCCACCGGCCAGTACTGGATCCACCCGGCCCTGCCGGAACTGGTCGAGAACGCGCTGCTGGGTCTGTAGGCCGCGTGCGTCCTTCGGGCGGTTCCGGCCTCCCGAAGGACACACCGGCGGCGAAGCCGCCCGCTGCTACCAGCTGCCGGTGCGCAGGGCGATCGCGCTGGCCAGCTCCGCCGGCGCCTCGGCCGGGATGTTGCCCACCCCGCTCAGCTCGACGACGCGGAACTCCGACAGGACGTACCGCATCGAGGCGTCGGCCTCCGCGCGCCGCGTCGCGCTGCCCACGAGCACGGTGGTGGGCACCTCGGCGGGGGCGGCGTTCGCGTCCCGCACGATGCCCTCGGCGTCCGGCACCGCCGGATGGCCCCGGTCGGCGACGACGAGGCTGGCGAACCGGCCGAACCGGCCCGACGCGACGGCCCACGCCAGCTCCGCCCCGGCGCCGCTGCCGACGAGGTGCACCCACGGCAGCTTCAGGGCGTCGAGCAGGGCGTGCACGCCCGCGACGTCGAGACCCTCGATGGTCTCGGGCACGAACGTGCGCAGATCCGAATGGTGCAGCCGCTCGCACACCGCGTCGTAGACGTCGGCGGATTCCCCGGCGCCGGGCAGCAACAGCACCGCGTGCCGGCTCTCGGGGCCGTCGATGCGAACGGTGAAGGTGCCGGCCGGGATCGCCACGTCAGTCGGTTCCATGCCGAAGCACGGTACGCGACACGACGCCGCCGCCGGCACCCGGCCGAGTCACGGCAGCGTGAGGATTTCCGCCCCGGTGTCGGTGACCACGATGGTGTGCTCGAACTGGGCGGTCCACTTGCGGTCCTTGGTGACCACGGTCCAGCCGTCGTCCCAGATCTCGTAGTCCACCGTGCCGAGGTTGATCATCGGCTCGATCGTGAACACCATTCCCGGTTCGAGCACGGTGTCGACGGACGGCTGGTCGTAGTGCAGGATCACCAGCCCGTTGTGGAACGTCTCGCCGATGCCGTGACCGGTGAAGTCGCGCACCACCCCGTACCCGAACCGGTTCGCGTAGGCCTCGATGACCCGGCCGACGACGTTGAGCGCCCGGCCCGGCTTGACGGCCTTGATCGCCCGCATCGTCGCCTCACGGGTCCGCTCGACCAGCAGGCGGTGCTCCTCAGAGACGTTCCCCGCCAGGAACGTGGCGTTGGTGTCGCCGTGCACTCCCCCGATGTAGGCGGTGACGTCGATGTTGACAATGTCCCCGTCCTCGATCACCGTCGAATCCGGAATGCCGTGGCAGATCACCTCGTTCAGCGACGTGCAGCACGACTTGGCGAAGCCCTTGTAGCCCAGCGTGGACGGGTACGCGCCGTGGTCGCACATGTACTCGTGGGCGATGCGGTCCAGCTCGTCGGTGGTCACGCCCGGCGCGACGGCCTTGCCCGCCTCGGCCAGTGCCTGCGCGGCGATGCGGCCGGCGACCCGCATCTTCTCGATGGTCTCCGGGGTCTGCACCCACGGCTCGTGACCTTCCTTCGCCGTCGGCTTCCACGCGTACTCCGGTCGCTCGATCCCGTTGGGGACGGCACGGACAGGCGAGACGGTTCCGGGGACGAGTGCGGTGCGAACAGGCATGCCCACCAGAATAGGCCCCGCGCAGCGGGGGGCGACGCGGTCCGGCGGCCGCACCGCCCCCCACCCGGGGGCTCAGCCCTGGCGCAGGATGTAGCGCTGGATCTTTCCGCTGGGCGTCTTCGGCAGCCGGGGCACGAAGTGCACGGTCCGCGGGTAGGCGTGCGCCGCGAACTTGCGCTTGACCAGCTGCTGCAGCTCCGCCTCGAGCTCGTCGGTGCCGTCGACACCGTCGCGCAGCACCACGAACGCCTCGAGCACCTCACCGCGCAGCTGATCGGGCATGCCGACGACGGCGGCCTCGACGACGTGCTCGTGCATCACCAGCACGCTCTCGACGTCGAACGGGCCGATCCGGTAGCCCGCCATGATGATCACGTCGTCGTCGCGGGCCGAGAAGTAGAAGAAGCCGTCCTCGTCGACCTGCCCGGCGTCGCCGGTGAGGTACCAGCGGCCGTCCTCCGTGAACCGCTGCGCGGTCTTCTCCGGGGCGTCCACGTAACCCGTGAACCACAGCAGGGGGCTGGCGTGGGTGTCGATCGCCACGCGCCCGGGCACGCCGGGGGCGGCGATCTCGTCGGAGTCGTCGGACAGCACGGCGCAGGACCAACCGGGCAGCGGCTTGCCCATCGACCCGGGCCGCACCTCCTCGCGCAGCCCGTCGGCCCACGCGTTGACGACGAACATGCCGTGCTCGGTCTGCCCGTAGTGGTCGCGCACCACCGCGCCGAGGGTCTGCTCCGACCACGCCACGACGTCGGGCGTGAGCGGCTCGCCGGCCGAGGACGCGCGGCGCAGCGAGATCGACTCCGGCACGGGCGCCGAGTCCGCTCGCAGGCTGCGGTAGACGGTGGGCGCGGCCGCGAAGTTGGTGACCCCGAACTTCTCCATCACCTGCCAGGTGAGGGAGGCGGAGAACCCGGCATGCAGCAGCAGGCTGCGCACCCCGGCGGCCAGCGGCGCGAGCAGCGCGTAGTACAGCCCGTAGGCCCAGCCGGGATCGGCGGCGTTCCAGAACACGTCGTCCTCACGCACGTCGAGTCCGAAGTCCAGGTAGGCGTGGAACGACGCGAGCGCCCGTACCGGCACGGGCACGCCCTTCGGAGTGCCGGTGGTGCCGGAGGTGAACAGCTGCACGAGTCCGCCGTGCCCGCCGACGGCGACCGCGGCACCGCGCGGATCGTCCGCGTCGTGCGAGGCCACCAGGTCGGCGAAGCTCACTCCGATGCCGGCGGCACCGCCCTCGGTGTGACCTGCGACGACGATCTGCCAGGGCGCGTCGGCGGGGATGTCCTCGCCGGGCGCGAGCTTGCCCACCTGGTCGGCGTCCGAGACCACCACCTTCGCGCCGCTGGCCTGCAGCCGGAAACCGATCGCCGGGGGTGCGAACGCGGTGAACAGCGGCACGTGCACGGCACCGCGGCGCCAGATGCCGAGCAGCGCCACGACCAGATCCGCGGACTTGCCCATCAGGGTGGCGACGTGGTCGCCCGGCTCGACGCCGAGGTCGGCCAGGGCCGCGGCGAAGCGGGAGGACTGCTCGCGCAGGTCACCGAAGGTCAGATCGGTCGCGCTCAGGTCCGCCTCGACCACCGTGAACGCGACGGCGTCCGCGGGATGCCCGTCGCACAGCAGCTGTGCAGCACACGCGTCGGCGGTGTCGTAGCGGTCCAGCAGTTCCCGCACTCGTGCCTCCTGCTCGGAATGCGCACGCGCGGTGGTCTCGGTGGTCATCGAATCCGTCCTCTCGTGAAGCGCCCCGGGGTGAACGTCCCGAGGATCGATTCCTTTATGATCCAAGTCACAAGTACGTCCCGATACCCCCGGAAAGGGGTGACCGATGGCGCCGGCCGGCACCTCGCCTCTCCTTCGTCCCCGTGACAGCGACGCACTGCGCGGCGAGCTCCGCCGCACCGCGGCGGAGGCACTGATTCCCGTCGTGTTCGCCGGGGAGGTCCGCGACGGGAACCTGCACCTGACCGAGTTCTTCGGCACCCGCACGAACGGCCTCGAGGGGGTCGTGGTGCCGCCGCGGGCGGGCCTGGGTGGCCTCGTGGTGGACCGGGCCCGGCCGGCGACGGTGCCCGACTACGGCCGGTCGTCGTCGATCACCCACCACTTCGACCGGCCCGTACTCAGCGAGGGGCTGCGGTCGATCCTCGCGGTGCCGGTGATGGTGGGAGGGGCGGCCCGCGCCGTCCTCTACGGCGCGATCCGTGAGTGCTCACCGCTCGGCGATCGCGCGGTGGGGGCGTTCGTGCAGGCGGCGCGCCGGCTCAGCAGCGAGATCGCCATCCGGGACGAGGTGGACCGGCGGCTGGCGCTGCTCGGCTCCCTTGATCGGCCGTCCGAGAACCCGGTCGCGGCGGCCCAGATCCGGGACGTGCACGCGGACCTGCGCGGCCTCGCCCAGTCCGTGGAGGACGCCGGCCTGCAGCGCAAGCTGCGGGCGCTGTCGGACCGGCTGGCCGGGGCGCTCGGCGGCCCGGCCCCGCAACCGACCGACGTGGTGCTCTCGCCGCGCGAGACCGACGTGCTCGCGCACGTGGCACTGGGATGCACCAATGCCGAGATCGCCGACCGGCTGTCGGTCGGCCCGGAGACGGTCAAGAGCTACCTGCGCAGCGCGATGGGCAAGCTCGACGCCCACACCCGGCACGAGGCGGTGGTGTCCGCGCGGCGCCTGGGTCTGCTGCCCTGAGCGACCCGGCCGGTGGCTCGTCCGGGTGCCGGCCGGCAACCCCCGCCCGGGCCGGTCAGTACCCCTCCGGGAGTGCCGCGAACATGTCGCGGGTGACGGCGACGGCGTTGTCGGAGCTGCCGCCGCGCACGACGAGCGTGGCGAAGGCCAGGTCGCCGCGGTAGCCGACGAACCACGCGTGGGAGCCACCCTCGACCTCGGCCTCACCCGTCTTGCCGTACACCTCGCCCTGGTCGCGGATGCGGTCGGCGGTGCCGCTGGTGATCACCAGCCGCATCATGCCGCGCAGGCCGTCGATCATCTCCGGGGTGACGGGCGGCCGGTCGCCGGTGACGGCTGTCTCGCGTCCCTGCAACAGGTAGGGCACGGGTGCGCTGCCGTGCGCGACGGTCGCGGCGGCCAGGGCCATCCCGAACGGGCTGACGACGACCCTACCCTGACCGAAGCCGTCCTCGGCGCGCTGGACCAGGTCCTCGGCCGGCGGCACCGACCCGGAGAACGTGGGCATGCCCACCACCTCGTACTCGGGTCCGATGCCGAACTGCGCGGCCGCGACGGTGAGGGCGTCGGGCGCCATCTCGGAGGCGAGTTTGGCGAACGAGGTGTTGCACGAGCGCGCGAACGCCGTCGCCATCGGCACGGTGCCGACCGAGAATTCGTTGTAGTTGGGGACGCTGCGCTCGCCGATCGTGATCCGTCCCGGGCAGGCCACCATGGTGCCGGGCGTGGCGAGACCGCTGGAGATGGCGGCGCCCGAGGTGATGATCTTGAAGGTGGAGCCGGGAGGGTACTGCCCCGCCAGCGCGACCGGTCCGTCGCGGTCGGCCGCCTTGTTCTGGGCGACGGCGAGGACCGCGCCGGTGGACGCCTCGATCACCACCATCATCGCCTGTTCCGCGCGGGCGTCGACGGCGGCCTGCGCCGCCACCTGGATGGGACGGTCCAGGCTGATGGAGAACGAAGGCGCCGGCTCGGGCGGGGTCTCGGTGAGCACACCGGTGTCGACGCCGTTCTGGTTGACGGCGACCACGCTCCACCCGGCCTTGCCGTCCACCTCGTCGATCACGGTCTTCTTGATCTGGCCGACCAGATCGGGGGCGAAGCTGCGGTCGGTGGAGACGAGGTCGGCCTGCTCGGTGATCGTGACGCCGGGAATCGCCGCGAGGGTGCCGGCGACGCGTTCGTAGTCCTCCTCACGCAGCCGCACCACCGAGTGGGCGCCCTCGGCGGCGGTCGCGGTCTCGGCGATCGACTGCGCGGTCAGCGACGGGTCGAACTGTGTCAGCGCCGCCGACAACGCCCGCGCCGCACCCCGGACGTCGCCGGCCGCCGTGGCGTCGAAACCGACACCGTAGACGATGCCCGGAACGAGCACATCCGAGCCGGAATGCTCGTTGACGCGCGCGCGGGGGGCGGGATTGGTCCGCAGCTGCATCCGCTGCCGATCGCCGAGCTGGGGATGCAGGTTCGACCGGGTCCAGCGGACCACCCAGTCGTTCCCGCTGCGGCCCATGTTCATCTCGCCGGAGTACCGCCACACGCGCTCACCGGGCAGGCCCCATTCGTAGACGTAGGTGACCGTCGCGGTGTCCCCGTCGATCCGCACGCCGTCGGTGTCCACCGCCAGCGTCTCCGCCTGTAGTCCGGCCCACGTCTCCGCCAGCGCCTCCTCGGCCGGCTCGGGACGGTCGGTCAGGGCGGCGGCCGCAGCGAAGTCCCGGTCGGCGAAGTCGGTGAGGAACTCCTGTGCGGCGGGCTCGGGGCCGGCCGGCTTCGGGGTACACGCGACGACACCGCCGGCCAGCGCGACGGCGGCCACCAGGACCGCCCCGCGCCGCAGCAGTCGACGCGGTGCCGGGACGAGCGGGGCCGAGACGCGGGCGGATCGAGTTCTCATCGCCGTCATCGTAGGACCGGCGGCCACGCGGATCGGGGAGGCGACACGGGCCGGGCGGAGCGGCCCCTCAGTCCAGCAGCACGGTGCAGAACGTCGCGACCTGACGGAAACCGATGCGGGCGTAGGCCGCGCGGGCCCGGTGGTTGAAGCTGTTGACGTACAGGCTCGGCAGCCGGCCGCCGGCGGTGACGGCGGCGGCGACGGCCGCGGTGCCGGTCGAGCCGAGGCCGGCGTCGCGCCTGCCGGGATCCACCCACACGCCCTGGATCTGCCCCACCGACGAGGACTGGGAGCCGATCTCGGCCTTGAACACGACCCGGCCGTGCTCGAAGCGGGCCCACGCCCGTCCGGTGGCGATCAGGCTCTGCACCCGGCGGCGGTAGCCCGAGCCCCCGTCGCCCGCGCACGGGTCGACGCCGACCTCCTCACGGAACATCGCGATCGCGGCCGGCATGTAGGCGTCGATCTCCTCCGGCCGCACGCGGCGCACCAGCGGGTCGGGGACGACGCACGGTTCCCGGTCGAGTACCAGCAGCGGCTGCTCGGCCCGCACCTCGCGCGCGGGACCCCATTCCGGCTGGAGGACCTCCCACATCGGCAACGCGAGTTCGGCCCGGCCGACGAGCGACGAGCACAGGCGGGGGCCGCGGGCGGCGCGGTCCGCGAAGGCGTGCAGATCGTCGCGGTCGCCGAGCAGCGGAACGAGGTTCGCCCCCGAGAAGCACAACGAGTCGTCGGGCCCGCCCCGGCTCCACATGTCGCCGCCGACGGCGCGGGAATCGAGGCCGTACTCCTCGATCCGGCCGGCCACCATGCACGCCGCCACCGGATCGCGGGCCAGCACCCGCAACACGTGTGCGGTGTCACGGCCACCGAGAGACCGGACTCCCAGAAGCTTGAGCACGTCCCACCACCTGTCGACTGCGGATACGCAATCAGACTGCCAGAAGCCGGGGCCGCGCGGGAGTCCTGCGCCCGCCGAACCGGTTCAGCCGACGGAGACCACCGGGTTTCCGGTGCCGGCGTCACCCTCCATCTCCTCGGCGATGCGCATGGCCTCCTCGATCAGCGTCTCGACGATCTGGGCCTCGGGGACGGTCTTGACGACCTTGCCCTTGACGAAGATCTGGCCCTTGCCGTTGCCGGAGGCGACACCGAGGTCGGCCTCGCGGGCCTCACCGGGGCCGTTGACGACGCACCCCATGACCGCGACCCGCAGGGGCACCTCCATGCCCTCGAGGCCGGCGGTGACCTCGTTGGCCAGTGTGTACACGTCGACCTGCGCCCGGCCGCACGACGGGCACGAGACGATCTCGAGCTTGCGGGGCCGCAGGTTCAGCGACTGCAGGATCTGGGTGCCGACCTTGATCTCCTCGGCCGGCGGCGCCGACAGCGACACCCGGATGGTGTCGCCGATGCCCTCGCTCAGCAGCGCACCGAACGCGACGGCCGACTTGATCGTGCCCTGGAAGGCGGGCCCGGCCTCGGTCACGCCCAGGTGCAGCGGGTAGTCGCACTGCGCGGCGAGCTGGCGGTAGGCCTCGACCATCACGACCGGGTCGTTGTGCTTGACCGAGATCTTGATGTCGCCGAAGCCGTGCTCCTCGAACAGGCTCGCCTCCCACAGCGCGGACTCGACGAGCGCTTCCGGCGTGGCCTTGCCGTACTTGCTCAGGATGCGCGGATCCAGCGAGCCGGCATTGACGCCGATACGGATCGGGATGCCTGCCTCGCCGGCCGCCTTGGCGACCTCCTTGACGCGGCCGTCGAACTCCTTGATGTTGCCGGGGTTGACGCGCACGGCGGCGCACCCGGCATCGATGGCGGCGAAGATGTAGCGCGGCTGGAAGTGGATGTCCGCAATGACCGGGATCTGGCTCTTCTTCGCGATCGCGGCGAGCGCGTCGGCGTCCTCCTGCCGCGGGCACGCGACGCGGACGATGTCGCAGCCGGACGCGGTGAGCTCGGCGATCTGCTGCAACGTCGCGTTGATGTCGTGCGTCTTGGTGGTGCACATCGACTGCACCGACACCGGGTGGTCGCTGCCCACGCCGACGTCGCCGACCATCAGCTGACGGGTCCTGCGCCGGGGCGCGAGGACGGCGGGGACTTCGGGCATGCCCAAACCGACGGGGCTGGTCACGTTTCGCCTTCTTTCGTAGCTACGCGGCAATTCTAGCGATGCGGGTCAGAACAGCTGGATGGGGTTGACGATGTCCGCGGTGAGTGTCAACAGCATGAACGCGCCGCCGATGAGGACGAACACGTAGGTGACGGGCAGCAGCTTCGTGTAGTCGACCGGACCCCCGACCGGCAGCCCGCGCAGCCCCCGGATCCAGTTGCGGACCTTCTCGTACGCGACCACGGCGATGTGGCCGCCGTCGAGCGGCAGCAGCGGGAGCAGGTTGAACATGCCCAGGAAGAAGTTGAGCTGCGCGAGCAGCAGGACGAACATCTGCCAGATGCCCCGCTCGGCGACCTGCCCGCCGATGACGGACGCGCCGACGACGCTGATCGGGGTGTCGGGATCGCGTTCGCCGCCCGTCACCGACTCCCACAGCGCCCCCACCTTGCTCGGCAGGTCGGCGAGGGCCTGCGCGGTCAGGACGAACATGTCACCGGTGAACCGCAGCGTGCCACCCACCGCGGTGAACGCGGTGTACTCGGTGACGGACGGCGGTGCGGCGACGCCGATTGCGCTGACGGTCTCCGAGGTGATCTCGCCCGTCTCGGGATCCTGCACCCACCGCTGGGCGGACTCGACCGGCACCGGGATCGTCAGCGTGCGGTCGTCGCGTTCGACGACGAAATCCACCGTCCCGGTCGCGGCGCGGGTGGCCTCGACCAGGTCCGCGAACGTCGCTACCTCGGTGCCGCCGACGGAGACCACGACGTCCCCGACCTCGAGGCCCGCGGCCGCGGCGGGACCCGGCCCGCTGCACGGCGCCAGCTCGTAGCCCCCGGCCTCACCGGCCTGAGTCGGTGCGACGCACGAGAGCTCCCCGATCTCCGCCGGGGTCTCCCCCAGACGGGGCAGACCCCACGCCACGGCGAGCCCGAAGATCAGCACCATGCCGAGGACGAAGTTCATCGCGATGCCGCCGGACATCACCACGACGCGCTTCCACGCCTTCTGCTTGTACATGGCGCGCTCGTGCTCGTCGGGGGCCAGTTCGTCGAGCGCCGTCATGCCCGCGATGTCGCAGAAGCCGCCCGCAGGGATCGCCTTGAGGCCGTACTCGGTCTCGCCGCGACGGAACGAGTACAGCCGCGGCCCGAACCCGATGTAGTAGCGCCGCACCTTCATCCCGAGGCGCTGCGCGGTCCACATGTGCCCGGCCTCGTGCAGGGCGATGGATACGGCGATGCCGAGGGCGAACAGCACGACGCCCAGAACGAACATCATCGGTGGCCGGTCCTCCTACTTCACGAGCGCGCGGGCTCGGTCCCGAGCCCAGCCGTCGGCGGCGAGCACATCTTCCACGGTAGCGGGTGCCGCGGACCAGTCGTCGGCGTCGGACAGGACCGCCGCCACCGTGCGCACGATCCCCGGGAACGGCAGGGCGCCGGCGAGGAAGGCCTCCGCGGCCACCTCGTTGGCGGCGTTGTACACCGCGGTCAGGCATCCGCCGCCCACCCCGGCGGCCCGCGCCAGTTCGATCGCGGGGAACACCTCGTGCGCCACCGGTTCGAACTCCCAGGTCGAGGCGGTCGCGAAGTCGAGGGCCGGCGCCGCGTCCGCGATCCGGTGCGGCCAGCCCAGCGCGAGTGCGATGGGCAGCTTCATCGACGGCGGTGACGCCTGGGCCAGGGTGGAGCCGTCGGTGAAGGTGACCATCGAGTGCACGATCGACTGCGGGTGCACGGTGACGTCGATCCGGTCGTAACCGATGCCGAAAAGCAGGTGCGTCTCGATCAGCTCCAGGCCCTTGTTCACCAGCGTCGCCGAGTTCAGGGTGTTCATCGGGCCCATCGACCAGGTGGGATGGGCGCCGGCCTGCTCGGGGGTGACCGACTCGAGCCGCTCGGCCGGCCAACCGCGGAACGGCCCGCCCGAGGCCGTGAGCACGAGCCGGGCCACCTCGTCGGGGCTGCCGCCGCGCAGGCACTGGGCCAGCGCCGAGTGCTCCGAGTCGACGGGCACGATCTGGCCCGGGGCCGCGGCCGCGGTGACCAGCGCGCCGCCGGCGACGAGCGATTCCTTGTTGGCCAGCGCCAGGCGCGCGCCCGTCGCCAGCGCGGCCAGCGTCGGCTCCAGGCCGAGGGACCCGACGAGGGCGTTGAGCACCACGTCGGCCTCGACGTCGCGCACCAGCCGCGTGACCGCGTCGGGCCCGCTGCGCACCTGCAGACCCGGGACGTCGAGCCGCGCGGCAGCCTGCGCGTTCGCGACGGCCACCTCGGCGACACCGGTGACGCGGATCTGCTCGGCGAGCAGATCGATGTTGCCGCCACCGGCGGCGAGACCGACCACCTCGAACCGGTCGGGGTTGGCGGCGATCACCTCGAGGGCCTGGGTGCCGATGGAGCCGGTGCTGCCGAGCAGCAGGACACGGGTGCGGGAGCTGGGTTGCGAGTCGACCACGCCGACATTGTCCCCGACCGTCCTGAGGGGATGCTGAATCGCCCGTCCGGCGCGCGCGAGAGCGCCCCCACTTCGTACGACGGACGGTCGTATGTCACGATTGGCCCAACAGCGAAGATCTTTGCGAGCAGGAGGACAAGCGGTGGCCGGTACCGAGTTGAAGACCACTGGCGTCGACACGGCCGAGGTGCCGTCGGCGGAGTGGGGTTGGAGTGGCGAAGCCCCCCGCCTGTTCCGCGTCATGGGCTGGCTCGTCGCACTGTTCCTGCTGGCGATGATCATCGGCAACCATAACGGCAACGTCGAGAACTGGTTCCTGATCGGCTTCGCCGCGGCGCTCGTCGCCATCCTGGTGCGCGACATCGTCCAGCGGCGGCGCCGGCGGTAGCCGCACCCCCGCAGCAGCGTCGAAGGGCCCGCCCGGTTCGTCCGGACGGGCCCTTCGCGTCCCGGGGGGTGGCGCTCAGTTCTCGGCGGCGAGCTGACCGCACGCGGCCGCGATCTCCTGCCCCCGGGTGTCCCGCACGGTGCACGAGACCCCCTGCGCCTGGACGCGACGGACGAATTCGCGCTCGACCGGCTTCGGGCTGGCGTCCCATTCGCTGCCCGGCGTCGGATTGAGCGGGATCAGGTTCACGTGTACCAGCGGGCCGAGCGCCTTGTGCAGCTTCTTGCCCAGCATGTCCGCCCGCCACGGCTGGTCGTTGACGTCGCGGATCAGGGCGTACTCGACGGAGACGCGGCGACCGGTCCGGTCGGCGTAGTAGCGCGCGGCGTCGAGCACCTCGGCGACGGGCCAGCGGTTGTTGACCGGCACCAGCGTGTCGCGCAGTTCGTCGTCCGGGGTGTGCAGCGACACGGCGAGGGTCACGCTCAGATCCTCGTCGGCCAGCCGGCGGATGGCCGGAGCGAGGCCGACGGTGGAGACGGTGACCGACCGCTGCGACAGGCCCAGTCCCTCCGGGGGCGGCGCGGTGATGCGCCGCACGGCGGCCACCACACGCTTGTAGTTCGCCAGCGGCTCCCCCATGCCCATGAACACCACGTTGGACAGCCGGCCCGGTCCCCCGGCGACGTCACCGTCGCGCAGGGCCGCGGCGGCGGCGCGCACCTGGTCGACGATCTCGGCGGTCGACAGGTTCCGGTTCAAACCGCCCTGGCCCGTCGCGCAGAACGGGCAGGCCATACCGCAGCCGGCCTGGCTCGAGATGCACAGCGTGGCACGGTCGGGGTAGCGCATGAGCACGCTCTCCAGGAGGGTGCCGTCCCCGGCGCGCCACAGCGTCTTGCGGGTCTCGCCGCCGTCGCAGGCCACGTGCTTGACCGGGGTCAGCAACGCGGGAAAGAACGCGGCCCCGACCTGCTCGCGCACCTTCGCCGGCAGATCCGTCATCTTCTCCGGATCGGCTTCGAGGCGCCCGTAGTAGTGCCGGGCCAACTGATCGGCGCGGAAGGCCGGCAGGCCGAGTTCGCGCACGGCCTCGCGGCGCTGCTCGGCATCGAGATCGGCGAGGTGGCGCGGCGGCATGCCGCGTTTGGGCGCGTCGAAAACCAGGGGAAGAGAGGAGGGCATAATGAACCATTATCCATCAGGGCGGCAACGCCGGTTTTCCTCGCCGAATGCGGTGTGCACCGGCGGCCGGAGCGAGATGATCGAGCCATGACCGAACGCCCTGCGGATCTCCCCGAACCGCCACCGGACCTTCCGGTCCGGGGTCAGCTCGAGCCTCAGGGGGCGACGAAGGCCACGCCCGAGTCCAACGTCCGCCCGGCACCGGAGATTCCCCTCGACCGCAGCCGGGCGGCCTCCACGTGGACCGGCCTGGTCATCGGTGTTCTGGTGCTGATCCTGCTGCTCGTGTTCATCCTGCAGAACCTCGACCCGGTCACCATGGAAATGTTCGTGTGGGAGTTCACCCTGCCGCTCGGGGTGAGCCTGCTCCTGTCGGCCATCGCCGGGGCCCTCGTCATGGCACTGGCGGGCGGTGTGCGGATCCTGCAGATCAAACGCGCCGCGAAGCGGCGGTAACACCGCGCCGCCCGGCGGCGGGTGACGAACACAACGCACCCAATTTCCCCAAGGCGGCGACAACAGGGCACCCTGGAGACAAGACCTTCACCCGAGGAGCCTGACGTGACCGCCCACCTGGATGCCCCCGCCTCCGCCACCGTCGCACCCGAGCTCGCCCGATCCTGGCTGCTCGTTCCGGGCAACGCCCCGGAGCGGTTCGCCGCGGCCGCCGCGTCCCCGGCCGACGCCGTGATCCTCGACCTCGAGGACGCCGTACCGGCGGCCGGTAAGGCCGCCGCGCGCGATGACGTCGTCGAATGGTTGCGCGGTGGTGGCCGTGCCTGGGTGCGGATCAACGACGCCACCACTGTGCACTGGGCCGACGATCTCGCCGCGCTCGCCGGGGTGCCCGGCCTGCAGGGCGTGATGCTCGCCAAGACCGAGAGCGGCCAGCAGGTCGACGCCACGGCCGCTCAGCTGCCGGCCGGCACCCGCATCCTCGTGCTCATCGAATCGGCGGTGGGCCTCGAGGCCACACCCGAGATCGCCCGCGCCGACGGTACGTTCCGGCTGGCGTTCGGCAGCGGCGACTTCCGCCGCGACACCGGGATGGACGACTCCCCCCTCGCCATGGCCTACCCGCGTTCCCGCCTGGTGGTGTCGAGCCGGGCGGCCCGCCTGCCCGGTCCCGTCGACGGGCCGTCGCTGACCGACGACCCCGAGGTCCTCGAGCGGGAGGCGAAGCTGACCGCGTCGATGGGAATGACCGGGAAGCTGTGCATGACTCCGGCCCGGGCACCGTTCGTCAACGCCGCCCTCAGCCCCAGCTCCGACGAGGTCGGCTGGGCACACGAGGTGATCGACACGCTCGGCGAGGACGGCCGCGGGGTGCGCGACGGCAGCGACCTGCCCCGCCTGGCCAAGGCGAAGAGGATCAGCGAACTGGCGCGGGTGTTCCGCATCCGCGGCACCCACCACCACCGCTAGGTCCGCGGCACGCGCCGCACGCTCAGGGGATCTCCAGGCCCCGGGGCTTGCGGCGCACATGCAGCCGGTAGCGCACCGTGAGGGTGGTGCCCGGGGTGCCGTGCACCGCTCGCTCGGCGACGCGCGGGCCGAACTCGATGCCGAGGACGCGTTCGAGGGTCGCACGGTCCGGGAAGCGCCATTCGGTGTCGACCCGGCGCAGGTCGAAGCCCTGGGCGGCGAAGAACGCCTCCACCGCCGCCGGGTCGTAGTGCGGCAGGTCCGCGCGCATCCATTCGCCGTACGGATGGGCGGTCGCGTCGAGGTCGACGATCGCGAGCGCGCCGCCGGGCCGCAGCACGCGCATGGCCTCGGCGATGCCCGCCCCGCACCCGGGCCCGAAGAAGTAGGCGGTGCGCGCGTGCACGACGTCGACGGTGCCGTCCGGAAGCGGCAACTGCTCGGCCGAACCGGCCTCCACCCGGACGCCCGGCTGGTCCCGCACACGTCGGCGGGCCAGCTCCACCAGCGGCGGGTGCGGTTCGATGCCGGTCACGGTGCGCGCGGTGGCCGCGAACATCGGCAGGTGGAAGCCAGTGCCGCAGCCCACGTCGAGGACGTCGCGACCGGCCCAGTCGCACGCCTCGCGCAGCGCCGCGTACACCACGCCGTGGACGTCCTGGGCGCGGTTCTCTTCCTCGTAGACCTCCGGCCAGTGCCAGATGTTGGGGCTGGGGACCACCCCGTGCGCGTCGGACCGCTGTCTCCTCGCCACCGGCCTAGACGAAGGCGCCGAGGACGAGCCAGGTGACGAACGCGGACGGCAGGATCGAGTCCAGCCGGTCCATGATGCCGCCGTGGCCGGGCAGCAGGGTGCCCATGTCCTTGATGCCGAGGTCCCGCTTGACCTGTGACTCGATCAGGTCGCTCGCCGTGGCCGTGGCCGCGAGGACGACGCCGAGGAGCGCACCGATCCACCAGGCGGCGTCGAGCAGCAGGGTCACCGTGAGGATTCCGGCGACGGTGCAGGCGAGGACCGAGCCACCGAAGCCCTCCCAGGACTTCTTCGGGCTGATCGCGGGCGCCATCGGGTGCTTGCCGAACAGCACCCCCGCCGCATACCCGCCGACGTCGGACGCGACGCACACGATCATCAGGCAGAACACGCGTGCGGCGCCGTTGTCGTCGAGGACCATCAGCGTCGCGAACGACGCGAGGAACGGCACCCACGCCGCGGTGAAGACGGTGACCGCGGTGTCGCGCAGGTAGTTGCGGGGCCGGCCGCGCAGTCCACGGTCGAACAACCGCCACAGCATCGACACGACCGTGGTGCCGGCGAAGGCGCCGAGCACACCGGTGGTGCCGTAGGGCCAACCGAGCCAGATCATCGCCTGCCCCCCGACCAGGAGCGGGATCCGGGGAACCAGGACGTCCGCCTCACGCAGGCGCTTGGTGACCTCCCACGTGGCGATCGCGATGGCCACCGCGACGACGACGAGCCACGCCTTGGGAGCGAATGCGAGCACCACGATGACGAGGGCGCCGAGACCGGCGCCGACGCCCACGGCCGCGGGCAGGTTCCGGCCCGCCCGGGAGGACTTCTTCACCGGCTCCGCGGTGGGGGTGGCATCGGGCCGCACCGGCGGGACCTCGGGGTCCGCCTTCGCGGCCTCGGCCGCCGAGTCGGCGTCGGTGACGCCCAAGGGGAGCTGCGGGTCGGACGACCCGGCGGCTGTACCCACGGTTAAACCTCCAGCAACTCGGCTTCCTTGTGCTTGACCAGTTCGTCGATCTGCGCCACGTACTTCGCCGTGGTCTTGTCGAGTTCCTTCTCCGCGCGGGTGACGTCGTCCTCGCCGGCCTCGCCGTCCTTCTGGATGCGGTGCAGCTCCTCCATCGCCTTGCGTCGCACGTTGCGCACGGACACCTTGGCGTCCTCGCCCTTGGCCTTGGCCTGCTTGACCAGCTCGCGGCGGCGTTCCTCGGTGAGCTGCGGGATGGAGATGCGGATCAGGGACCCGTCGTTGGTCGGATTGACGCCCAGGTCGGAGTTGCGGATCGCGGTTTCGATCGGACCGAGCTGCGATGCCTCGTAGGGCTTGACGACCACCATGCGCGCCTCGGGGACGTTGATGCTGGCCATCTGCGTGACCGGGGTGGGCGCGCCGTAGTAGTCGACGACGATCCTGGAGAACATGCCGGGATTCGCGCGGCCGGTGCGGATGGATCCGAGATCGTCCTTGGCCACCGTGACGGCCTTCTCCATCTTCTCCTCGGCCTCGAAGAGAGCTTCATCGATCACGGCAGTTCCTCCATGTTCCGTTGTCCGTTCATGACCGTACGAGTGTTCCGATCTTCTCACCGGCGACGGCCCGAGCGATATTCCCCTCGGTGAGCAGGTTGAAGACCATGATCGGCATGTCGTTGTCCATGCAGAGGCTGAACGCGGTCGCGTCCGCCACCTTGAGCCCCTTCTCGATGACCTCGCGGTGGGTGATCTCGGTGAACAGGGTCGCGTCGGGGTCGATCCGCGGATCGGCCGAGTAGACACCGTCGACGGCCTTGGCCATCAGGACCACCTCGGCGCCGATCTCGAGGGCGCGCTGCGCGGCCGTGGTGTCGGTGGAGAAGTAGGGCATGCCCATGCCGGCGCCGAAGATCACCACGCGGCCCTTCTCGAGGTGCCGGCGGGCCCGCAGCGGCAGGTACGGCTCGGCGACCTGCCCCATCGTGATGGCGGTCTGGACCCGGGTGTCCACGCCCTGCTTCTCCAGGAAGTCCTGCAGCGCAAGAGAGTTCATCACCGTGCCGAGCATGCCCATGTAGTCGGAGCGGGCGCGGTCGAGGCCGCGCTGCTGCAGTTCCGCGCCGCGGAAGAAGTTGCCGCCGCCGATGACCACAGCCACCTCCACTCCGGAGCGGACGACCTCGGCGATCTCCTCGGCCACGGTCGTCACCACGTCCGGGTCGAGACCGACCTTGCCCCCGCCGAACATCTCCCCGCCGAGCTTGAGCAGCACCCGACGGAAACCGGGACGTTCCTGGGCGTGTTCGGACATGGTTCTCCTCGGATCGAGCGGTGGATCGGCCCTTTCATCCTGCCTCATCCGACCCCGTGGAACCGAGACGGGGGCGCGAGTGTCCGATCGGCCCGGATATCGAGCCGCCGACGCGCCTCGACCCCGCCGGCGAGCGCCGACGGGGTCGAGGAGACGAGAGATCTAGCTGGCGCCGACCTCGAAACGCACGAAGCGCGAGACGGTGGCGCCGGCCTCGTCGAGCAGCGCCTTGACGGTCTTCTTCGAGTCCGTCACCGAGGCCTGCTCGAGCAGCACGACGTCCTTGAAGAAGCCGTTGAGACGGCCCTCGACGATCTTCGGCAGGGCGGCCTCCGGCTTGCCCTCGTTCTTGGCGGTCTCCTCCGCGATGCGGCGCTCGTTCTCGACCGTGTCGGCCGGGACCTCGTCGCGGGTGAGGTACTTCGCCTTCAGCGCGGCGACCTGCATCGCGGCGGCGCGGGCGGCCTCGGCGGCGGCGTCGCCCTCACCGGAGTACTCGACGAGCACGCCGACGGCCGGCGGCAGGTCGGACGCACGCTTGTGCAGGTACACGGCGACGGGGCCGTCGAACACGGCGAGGCGGCGCAGTTCGAGCTTCTCGCCGATCTTGGCGGAGAGCTCCTGCACCAGGGTGTCGACGGTCTTGCCGTCCACCTCGACAGCCTTGAGGGCCTCGAGGTCGGCGGGCTTGGCCTCGGCCGCAGCGGTGACGATCTTCTCGGCGAGAGCCTGGAACTCGTCGTTCTTGGCGACGAAGTCGGTCTCGGAGTTGAGCTCGATGAGCACGCCGTTCTTCGCGGCGACCAGGCCCTCGGCGGTGGAGCGCTCGGCGCGCTTGCCCACGTCCTTGGCGCCCTTGATGCGCAACTGCTCGACGGCCTTGTCGAAGTCGCCGTCGTTGTCGGCGAGCGCGTTCTTGCACGCCAGCATTCCGGAGCCGGTGAGCTCACGCAGACGCTTGACGTCGGCGGCGGTGTAGTTCGCCATGGGAAGCGAGCCTCCTGTGTCTGTTGTGCGCGATGGGTGCTCGCGCGGGAGTTTCCTCTGATGCGGCTCGGTCGCGTGCGTGTGCACTGATGCGGCGCGGTCGCGTGCGACGGCCCCGACCATGATCTCAGGATCTACCGGTCGGGGCCGCGCATCGGATCAGGCTTCGGCGGAGGGCGCCGCGTCGGCGGAGGGCGCCGCGTCGGCGGCGGGGGCCTCGGCCTCGGCGGCCGGAGCCTCGGCCTCGGCGGCGGGGGTGGCCTGCGCGAGCAGCTCCTGCTCCCACTCGGCGAGCGGCTCGCCGGCGCCGGACTCCGGCTTGGCGTCCTTGTCGGCGCTCTGGCCGGCACGGGCCTGCACGCCCTCGGCGACGGCGGAGGCGACGACCTTGGTCAGCAGCGCGGCCGACCGGATCGCGTCGTCGTTGCCCGGGATCGGGTAGTCGACGACGTCGGGATCGCAGTTGGTGTCGAGGATCGCAACGACCGGGATGTTCAGCTTGCGGGCCTCGCCGACGGCGATGTGCTCCTTGTTGGTGTCGACGACCCAGATCGCCGACGGCACCTTGGCCATGTCGCGGATGCCGCCGAGGGTGCGCTCGAGCTTGGTCTTCTCACGCGTGAGCATGAGAATTTCCTTCTTGGTGCGACCCTCGAAGCCACCGGTCTGCTCCATCGACTCCAGCTCCTTCAGGCGCTGCAGGCGCTTGTGGACGGTGGAGAAGTTGGTGAGCATGCCGCCGAGCCAGCGCTGGTTCACGTAGGGCATCCCGACCCGGGTGGCCTCTTCCGCGATGGACTCCTGCGCCTGCTTCTTGGTGCCGACGAACAGCACGGTGCCACCGTGGGCGACCGTCTCCTTGATGAACTCGTACGCCTTGTCGATGTACGTCAGGGTCTGCTGCAGGTCGATGATGTAGATGCCGTTGCGGTCGGTGAAGATGAACCGCTTCATCTTCGGGTTCCAGCGACGGGTCTGGTGGCCGAAGTGGGCGCCGCTGTCGAGCAGCTGCTTCATTGTTACGACAGCCATGGCTGTTCTCTCTTTCGGTTCGGTTGCCGCGGGAGATCGGGTGATCCCCGCCCTGGCGTCCGCATGCCCGTCGGACCCTTGCGGGACCGGCCGACGGCCATTTTCCGATGACGCCCGGCACACCGGGCGGCGATCAGCGCGCGGACGCGCGAAGTCGATCTGCGAACACAGACCGCTCGAACAGTGTACGGCCTTGCCCCGCGGGAACCACAACTGCCTGATCAGCAGGCCGGTTCGGCCGATCTGTGGATGGATCGGGTGGTTGTCCACAATGTCGACGAGGCCCTGTCGCACGCCGGCGCCGCCCGGCACGCTGGGCGGATGAAGATCGCCGGGATCGCCGTCCTGACCGCGCTCACCGCGCTCGCGGGTTCGGTTCCCGCCGCGGCCGCCCCGCGCGAGTTCGGCTGGCCGCTGCATCCACGGCCGACCGTGGCCCGCCCCTTCGACGGTCCCGAGCACGACTGGCTTCCCGGACACCGCGGCGCCGACCTCACCGGCCGGCCCGGTCAGCCGGTGCGCGCCGCCGGCGCCGGGGTGGTGGTGTTCGCCGGGACCGTCGCCGGCAAACCCGTCGTCTCGGTGGCGCACGCCGGCGGGCTGCGCACCACCTACGAGCCGGTGACCGCGACGGTGACGGCCGGCCGGCGCGTGGAACGGGGTGATCCGCTCGGCACCCTCGAACCGGGCCACGAGGGCTGCCGCGCCCCGGCCTGCCTGCACTGGGGTCTGCGCCGGGACCGCGACGACTACCTCGACCCTCTGCCGCTCGTGCGGTCGGTGATCCGTCTCCAGCCGGTTTCCCGTAGGCCGCGGCTCCGCTACGCGCGACGGCCGATCAGGTCGCGGCTCCGCTCCGCTACGCGCGACGGCCCATCAGGTCGCGGCTCCGCTCTGCTACGCGCGACGGCCCATCAGGTCGCGGCTCCGCTCCGCTACGCGCGACGGCCCATCAGGTCGCGGCTCCGCTCCGCTACGCGCGACGGCCCATCAGGTCGCGGCTCCGCTCCGCTACGCGCGACGGCCCATCAGGTCGCGGCTCCGCTCCGCTACGCGCGACGGCCGGCGGCGTGACGCCCCGACACCGTCGCGAAGTCGTCGGCGACCATGGCGGCGAGCTCGAGGAAGGCCCGGCGGGTGGCCGGGCGGAGCAGGCCGAGGTCGATCTCGGCCCCCTCGGCGAGGTGCTCGTCGAACGGCACCACCTGCACGGCCCGGCACCGCGCGAGGAAGTGGCCCGTCACAGCCTCCATGTCGATGTTGGTGGCCCCGGGCCGGGCGGCGCTGATCACCACGACGGTGCGTTCGACGAGCGCCCCGAACCCGTGGTGCTGCAGCCAGTCGAGGGTCGCCGCGGCGCTCCGGGCGCCGTCGATCGCCGGGGACGCGACCAGCACAAGGGCGTGGGCGAGGGCGAGCACACCACGCATGGCCGAATGCATGATGCCCGTGCCGCAATCGGTGAGGACGACGTTGTAGTACACCCGCAGGATGTCCACGACCCGGCGGTAGTCGTCCTCGCTGAACGCCTCCGACACGGCCGGGTCGCGTTCACTCGCAAGCACCTCGAGGCGGCTCGGTGCCTGGGAAGTGTGCGCGCGGACGTCGGAGTAGCGGGAGATCCGCGGGGCCGCGGCGAGCAGGTCGCGCACCGTGGACTCGGTCTGCTGCGGCACCCGCTGTGCGAGCGTGCCGAAGTCGGGATTCGCGTCGACCGCGATCACGCAGTCGCCCCGCAACGAGGCGAACGTGGCGCCGAGCCCGACGGTGGTCGTCGTCTTTCCGACACCGCCCTTGAGGGAGAGCACGGCGATCCGGTAGTCGCCGCTGATCGGCTGCCGGACCCGGTCGACGAGCTCGCGCCTGTGTGCCTCGTCGGCCGATTCGCCGGGCGCGAGGATTCCCCCGGTGAGCCGGTGCACGCCGCGCCGCCAGCCGGTCACCGGGGTGCGACGGGACCGCCGGACGAGCGCACCGGAGGTCAGGTCCAGGTTCGACGGCCGCGGCTCCGACGCGTCGAGCTCCGACGAGACCCCTCGGGACGACGTGGATAATGTCGAACAAGGCTGCCCCGCATTATCTTCCGACATCCGCGGGGGCACCTCGTCGGGTTCCGAGCCGGACTCCGGCGAAGCCGGCACGGGCTCGGCGGGGCGACGCCCCGCCGGATCACTCGGCGGCACGGCCTCTTCCGGACCCTCGGCGGCTACCGGCCCGGTGACCGCGGCTTCGGCTACCGGTGGTTCGGCGACCACCGGTTCCGTCGCCGCCGGCTCGGTCGTCGCCGGCTCGGTCGTCGCCGCCTCGGGAATCGCGGGTTCGACGACCGGCGATTCGGGCACGGAGTCGGGACGGCGTCGTGGTGGCATGCCGAACGGAATCGACGGCACCGGAGCCGGGAGGCGAACGGGCTCGGCAGCCGCCGGCGGCTGCACGGACGGCTCTCCCTCGACGGGCCCCCCGACCGTCCGGTCACTCCCCCGGCGCCTGCCCCGGCGACCGGTCGGCGCCGGGTCGGGCGCCGGCTCGTCCCGAAGCCAGGCCGGCAGAGCGTGCGTCGACTCGTCGTATGCCACTGATCCCCCCGGATTGCACAGCAGATGCGGCGGCGACCGTACCAAACCGCACCGCGGCCGTCGCCGCGTACAGGTCACGCCCGCGGATGCGCCTGTTCGTGTGCCGCACGCAGCCGTGCTACCGAGACATGGGTGTAGAGCTGGGTCGTCGCCAGGCTCGAGTGCCCCAGCAGCTCCTGCACCACCCGCAGGTCGGCGCCCCCCTCGAGCAGGTGTGTTGCGGCGCTGTGCCGCAGCCCGTGCGGCGCGAGATCCGGCGCGCCGGGGACGGCGGCCACGGTCTCGTGGACCACGGTACGGACCTGGCGCGGGCCCAGCCGACCGCCGCGTTTGCCGAGCAGCAGGGCGGGCCCCGAATCCGGGCGCGCGAGGGCGGGCCGCCCGGTGCGCAGCCACGCGTCGAGCGCGGCGGCCGCGGGCGCCCCGTACGGCACGGTCCGTTCCCTGTTGCCCTTGCCGACCACGCGCAGCGCCCTGCGCTCGGTGTCGACGTCGTCGACGTCGAGTCCGCACAGCTCACCGACCCGGATACCCGTCGCATACAGCAGTTCCAGCACGAGCCGATCCCGCAGTGCCACCGGCTCCATCTCGCGCGCACCGGCTTCCGCAGCGGTCATCACCTCACAGGCCTGGTCGGCACGCAGTACCGGCGGGAGAGTGCGATGGGTGCGGGCCGATGCCAGCCGCGCCGCGGGATCGTGGTCGAGCCGGCCCGTGCGAGCCAGCCACGCGCAGAAGGTGCGGGCGGACGAGGTGCGCCGCGCCAGGGTCGTGCGGGCGGCGCCACTCGTCACCTGGCCGGCGAGCCAGGAGCGGAGCACCTCGAGAGTGAGGTCGGCGATCCGCGCATCCGGGTGGCCGGCCTCGAGGTGAGCGAGGAGGGTGCGGATGTCGGTGGTGTACGCGCGGATCGTGTGGGCCGACCGGCCGCCCTGCAGGTCGAGGTGCTCGACGAACTCCTCGAGGTGCACGGCGAGGGGCGGCGGCAGCGCGGTGTCCATGGCCGTCACCGTGCGCCGTGGGCACCGCCCACGCAACCGAACACGCCGACCGAGGGCACACTAAGGTTAGTTCGTGAGTAAAACGATTCCGTTGCCGATGCTGTTCGGACTGGCATTGCTCTCCGCCACCGCGCCTCTGGCCACCGACATGTATCTGCCCGGACTGCCGGTCATGTCGGAGAGCCTCGGCACCAGCACGGTCGGTATCCAGCTCACTCTCACCACGTTCATGGCCGGCCTGGGTGTCGGGCAGCTGATCGTGGGGCCGCTCTCCGACGGGTGGGGCCGGCGCCGCCTGCTGCTGGCGGGCACCGTCGTCCTGGCCCTGAGCAGCGCCCTGTGCGCGACGGCACCGACGGTGGAGGTGCTCATCGTGGCCCGGTTGATCCAGGGCTTCAGCGGCGGCACAGGAATCGTGCTGGCGCGCGCGGTGATCGCGGACCGCGCCCGCGGCAACGAGGCCGCCCGCCTGTTCAGCGTCATGATGATCATTGGCGGTGTGGCACCGATCGTCGCGCCCCTGCTGGGCGGCGTCCTCCTGGGGCCCATCGGCTGGCGCGGCATCTTCTGGGTCCTGACGGGCCTGGCCGTGCTGATGATCGTCGCGGTGCTCACGGTCGTCCCGGAGACCCTACCGCCCGAGCGACGCCACAGCGGGGGCCTGGCGATGCTCGCCCGCAACTTCGGCACGGTGATCGGCAACCGACGGTTCGTGGGCTATGCCGCGACGTTCGCGCTCGGCTTCGGCGCGATGTTCTCGTACATCTCCGCGTCACCGTTCGTGGTCCAGGAGGTCATGGGCATGACGCCGGGACAGTTCTCCCTGATCTTCGCCGCCAACTCGGTGGGCCTCGTCGCAGGCAACATCGTCAACACCCGGCTCATCGGCCGCTTCGAGGTGCGGGACCTGTTGCGCTACGGCGTGACCCAGATGCTGACCGCCGGGGTACTGCTGGTGCTCGCGGTCCTGGTGGCCGACACGAACCGCTGGTTGGTGCTGCCGCTGCTGTTCCTCGTCGTCTCCAGCCTGGGCTTCGTCATGGGCAACGCGACGGCGCTGGCGCAGGGGCAGGTACCGAAGGCCGCGGGCACCGGTTCCGCGGTCATGGGCGCGTCCCAGTTCGGCCTGGCCGCCCTGGTGTCGCCGCTGGTCGGGCTCGGCGGGGAGGACACCGCGCTGCCGATGGCGCTGGCGATAGCGATCTCGGCCGCGCTGTCCATGACCGCGCTGCTCACCCTCACCCGCGAGCGCGCCTGAGCACCGTCACCGCGCCTCGACCGTCGCGAGTTCGCGCTTCCACTCCCGGAAGCCCTCCTCGCTGCGGCCGCGCCGCCAGTACCCGGAGATCGACGCGCGTGCCGCCGGAACCCCGCGGGTCTTGCGGATGTACGGCCGCAGGTGGTGCATGACGGTCTCCGCCTCGCCGTGGATGAACACGTGCGGATCTCCCGGAAGCCACTCGGCGCCGGTCACCGCGGCGACGAGCGGCGCGTTCGCGCCGGAGAGGTCCGGCCCGACGGCCCCGGCACCGGAGCCGCGGTGCAGCCAGGTGACCTCGACGCCGGGGGGCGCCGCGAGGTCGATCTCGTCGGCGGCGTCGGTGACCTCGAGGAACACCCGGCCCACTGCGTCCGGCGCCAGCGCCTCGAGCGCCGCG
Source organism: Rhodococcus sp. M8 (assembly GCF_015654185.1). Lineage (NCBI taxonomy): Bacteria > Bacillati > Actinomycetota > Actinomycetes > Mycobacteriales > Nocardiaceae > Rhodococcus > Rhodococcus sp. M8. The sequence continues at coordinate 262,677 of NZ_CP064065.1, read as the reverse complement.
GCGACGGCCGGTATCGCGGTGTCGTCACCGGCGAGCAGGTGCCAGTCGGCCTCCGGATCGGGCCGGTAGGCGCCGCCCGGCCCGCGGACCACGACAGTCTGCCCCGGCCGGACGGATGCCGCCCAGGGTCCGGCGACACCGTGATCGCCGTGGACGACGAAGTCGATCGCGATCTGCCTGGACCGCGGGTTCACTGCTCGCACCGTGTAGGTGCGCAGGACCGTCTCGCCGCCCGCCTCCAGTTCGAGTTTGACGTACGAGTCGGTGTACGGGCCGGGTTCGAACTCGTCGAATCCGGGACCGCCGAAGTGGACCCGCACCAGGTGCGGGGTCAGGCGTTCGCTGCCCGTCACCGTCAGGGTTGTCGATCGCGGGGTCTTCGGGGCCACGCCCACCTCCATATTTGCTCAGGCTTACCTAACCAGGGCAGCCTACGCGTGCGGTCCGGCCGCAGCCACAGCACCGCCTCGCCGTGGCACCAGCGGGATCGCCCGATCCGCCGAAATCGCGACGGAATTCCGCCATCGTTGCGGTATGCGAGAAACGATGAGCACCGTCACGTCGCAGTACCTGACCAGCCTGGTCGGCGCCCTCGAGGACACGGACCGGCGGCGCGAAACGATCGGCGCACAGCTGGCCGAACTCGAGTACGTCCTGCTCCAGACCGGAGAGACCGAGCTCGCGGCCCAGGTGACGAAGGTACTCGGCGACAGGTACTACAAGCCGATCCTGTCCAAGGCCGAGGAGCTGCGCGGGCACGAGCAGTCCTGACCGTCACACGCTGCGCGCCCAGCCGGCCCCCTCCCGCTGCACGTGTCCCTCCAGCTCGAGCAGCGGCAACGCCGCCCGCACCCGCTCCACGAGCAGCCCCGACGCCTCCGACAGCTGCTGCACCGACACCGCCCCCACCGCCGGCAGGGCCTCGTACACGGACGCCATGTCGCCCGAGAGCCCGTCGAGCGCACGCGCCCACCGCCCGTCGCCGTCGTCGCTCACGCCCATCGGGCCGATCTCCTCGACGACTTCGCGCGCGGTGCCCACCAGCCGCGCCTCCTGCTCCCGGATCATCCGATGACAGCCCTGCGACGCCGCCGAGGTCACAGGCCCCGGCACCGCCAGCACCGGACGCCCCAGCCGCCGCCCCCACGCCGCCGTGTTCCGCGCCCCGCTGCGCCACCCCGCCTCCACCACCAGCACACCTCCGCCGAGCGCGGCGACCAGCCGATTGCGGGCCAGGAACCGGAACCGCGCCGGCACCGTCCCGAGCGGATACTCGCTGACCACCGCCCCGTGCTCGGCGATCTGCCGCAGCAACCCGGTGTGCGCCGCCGGATACGCCCGGTCCACCCCGCACGCGAGCACCGCCATCGTCGCGCCGCCGACCCCCAGCGCCGCCCGATGCGCCGCGGCATCGACCCCGAAAGCCGCCCCCGACAACACCGCCCACCCGTCCATCGCCAGGTCCCCGGCGATCTCCGCGGTCACGTTCTCCCCGTAGCCGCTCGCCGCACGCGTGCCGACCACGGCGACGGACCGCTCGACCAGCTCGTCGATGCGCCGCCGACCCACCACCCACAGCGCCACCGGCGCCGCATCGGTGTCCGCGCCGTCGAGGCCGTCGAACGCCAGCAACTGCCACGCCGGCCACTCCGCGTCGTCCGGCGTCACCAACCGTCCACCCAGCCGCGCGACGAGCTTGAGATCCTGCGCCGCCGAGTCGAGATGGGCACGTGCGACGGTGCGACGGCGTAACGCGCCGCCGATCGAGCCGTCGCGCACGGCCGCGGCGACCGCCTCCGGGCCGTCCGCCTCGATCGCAGCATTCAGCATCCGCGACGCACCCTGGGCGACCGTCGACAGGTACGCCCACGCCAGCCGGCGCGGCTCCGCCGCGCTCACGCCGTCCCCCGATCCCGGAAATCCAGCGCCGCCGCCACCTGCACCTCACCCGGTGCGTCCAGTTCGGCCAGGTCCGCCAACGTCCAGGCGACTACAAGAGCCACGCCGTGGCGGTTGTACCGCGTCGTCGTTATCGCGGAGCCCGACGTTACCCAGCCCGCCCGGTCATATCCCCGAACCGGCGGGGCGCTCTCCCGGTGAGTCTGGCCAGGCGTCGCGGAGAGTCCACAACGAGCTCGTCCCCGATGGGGCCGGGCTACTCGTCGTGGTCCGACGCGGTGCGGAGAGGCGGTCCGTGGGAGCTCCGGGGAGGGGTATTCGACACCGGCACCCTTGGGTGCTCCTCGAGGTCCGGGACAGCACGGGCCGCCAGGCCCGTTCCGTTTCCCTCCGCCCTACCGGGACCCTGTGCTGGCGGTGTCCGGGCGCGTCCGTACGCTCACTCCTCGGGTCGGGACAACACGATTACAGGAGGGGAACGTGGCAGCAGAGCCGGGTATTCGCGTGTGGGAGCCGGTCGGTACGGACTTCATCGCCTACGGGTACAGGGTGTCCGACGCGAACAGCGAGCCCGTTGCAGTGACGCCGCCCGGGAGCCCGGAGAGGCTCTTTGCAGAGGTATCCGACATTCTCAAGGGCGGGGCGGGACCGTTCGTCCAGCAGGGGGACGAGAAGTTCTACGTACACAAGGTGGAGGCAGACGGCCCTACACTTCGGCGGGTCCACTCGGAGACCGCTCCGCCGTTCGGTGAGTGGCGCGAGGTGACCGAGTAGCCACCGCCCCCAAACACGGAGAGGCCCCGCCGGGGAAGGACCAGCGGGGCCTCTCGTCGTCCCGGCGGTGCCCACCGCCGGACGTGTCGGGTTACGGCGTGGCGGCGGTGGCCACCTTCACCACGCCGGACGGGTCACCCACCACGACCTCGAACCGCGACTCCACACGAGCCCGGATGAGGTTGCGCTGGAAGTCCTCGCCCACCTCCGTCCACCGCACGGCCACCGCCCCGTCCCAGTAGACGGAGACTTCCGTCCGGTCCAGCACGAGGCCGGTACCGACCGGCAGGGCGGTGGAGACGATCACCGGCACGCCCCAGAGGGTCCGCGTGGCCCGCTCCGTGATGCTGGAGACCGCCTCGAGGACGCCGGAGCCCTGGGCACGGGCCGTTTCCGCCAGCTCCCAGTCCTCCGGGCGAAGCACGATCACGTGGTTGTCCTCGTGGCCCACCGCCTCGAGCTTGGTGATGGCAGCACGGACGGACCGGGCCACGTCCGTGGTGAACGCCTGCACCTGGATCCCGGACGTGGCGAGGATGCCGTGGAGGTTCGGATTCACGCCGTCCCCGTTGAGGACCTGGCCCTCCACGGCGTCGTACAGGCCGCGGATGAGCTCGTTCCCCACGAACGAGTTGAGGGACGGATTGTCCGACAGCCAGTAGTGCGGGACCGGCTCCGACAGGTGCGCGATCACCTCCAGCTTGGCCTCGAGCTTCTCCAGGCCCAGCACGGTGGTGGGCTTGAGCTCACCCTCCGCCACCGGGGCGGCGTTGTTGTCGCGGACCCGCTGGACGAGGACCTCGAACGTGGGGGACACCGGCACGATGGCCGGGAGGATCTCCAGGAGGCGATTGGACGGGTGGCCCAGCTCCTCCACCTCCGGCAGGAGCAACGAGGAGGTGACCGCGGCCCCGGTGGGAGCCAGTTCCTTGGCTCCGTCCGGCTTCATTGACTTGGCCAGATCGCGGCCCAGGGCCTTGCCGGCCTTGCCGGACAGTCCGATACGGCCCGTGAAGCCACCGCCCCCGCTGGGGAGGTTGCTCGGGTCCGCGATACCGGCGGCCAGCCGCCTGGCCTTGGCGGTGATCTCGTCGTCACTCTGGATCTGGCGGAGCGCGTCGGCATGGCGCTGGGCGTTGGCCAGGGCCTCGTCATACGTGGCCTTCTCGGAGGTGGTCAGGTCGTCGCGCCCCGCCGCCTTGGCGGTGTCCAGGATGCGGCGGGCGGCGTTGGTGTGCTCCAGGGCCTTGGCCCGGAGGTCCGCCATACGTTCACTCTTGGTCTTGTACATGAGATGTGCTCTCTCCGTGTGAGATTGGGCGATTCTCAGACGGACGGATTGAGGTCCGGGTCATGGCCCCCGATGGCGGGGACGGCTCCCGCGGACTGTGACCGCTGGCCTGGGAGGTGACCGGGGCGTGGTTTCCGCTGGCGGTGGCGTCCCACCACGGGCGGCTACAGCCCGACGCCGGACCGGTCCCTCACGAGCGAGTGTATCGACTTCCGTTACGTAACGTGTCACGACACGAAACGAAAGCCGGGGCGGTGGGAGCATGTGCCCACCGCCCCGGCGCCCGGCCTACCGGGCTACGAGGACCCGCCCGCGTACGGGTTGTCCGTCTCGTCCGGCTCCACCGCCTTGGCGGACAGGCGGCCCTCCGCGGACGGAGTGAGCCCGAACTCCTGCGCCCACGACCTCACAGACCGCTCCGCGGCCTCCAGGATGGCCACCGCCGGGTGCTTGACGAGCGAGCCCGTGGAGCCCGGCACGGTGAGCCCGTCGCGGTCTATGGCCTCCTGGGCGTCGTGGAGCCGTTGGACGGCCCGGCAGTACGTCTCGAACGCCGTACGGTCGATGGCCTTGGAGAGCTCGAGGCGGTCCAGCTCCGGGGCCACCGCCGCCCACTCCGCCGCCGCCCTGGGCGGTAGATCCTCCGGCGGCGGCCCCAGCGGCTCCCGTTTGAACCCGGGACCCGGGTTGATCCGCCGTCCGCCGGAGTCGTAGCCCTCCCGGCGTCCGGTGACCAGTTTCAGAGCCGGTGGCCGTGGCGCCGGCCCCCGCCTACCCACGGTCCCCACCGCCCTCGTCCGTCTGCTCCTCGTCCAGGACCGCGTGGACCGCGGTCTCCGGGAGCGCGTACGCCGCCTCCAGGAGCTCCGCCTCCGCGGAATCGGCCAAAATCGCCAGGGCGGCGGAGCGTCCACCGGCCATCTTGGCGACCGTGGCGGCGGTCCACCGGGCCATCGTGGCGAACGCAACGGGGGCCACCTCCCGGTCCATCCCGGCGGCGAGTTCGGTGAGCCGTTCCACGTCCCCCGCCGCCGCCGCGTAGAGGGCGGCGGAGACGGTGAGCGTTGCCTCCGCCTCGTTGAGCTGGCGAGTGATGTTGTCTGTCATGGCATTACCTCCATCTTGGTACAGATTATGGTTCAAAATCGGGTCGTTACCGGAGCCCGCGCGCAGAACACCGAGTGGCCGGGCTTCATGGCCACGAGCTGTGGACTCTCGCGGTCCCCCTCCCCGGGGGTGGCCCGTCCCGGCTCTGTGCGCCACGGAGACGGACGAGGACGGGCCGGGAAGGGCAGAGGGTCACCGCTTCCGCCTCCGGCCACGCTGGGCCTCGTCTGCGGTCTTGCGGTCATGGCACGGCTTGCACATCGGAGCCAGGTTGGCCTCACTCCACATGGCCCCGCCCTCCGCCACCGGGACCACGTGGTCCAGCACGGTCGCCAGCTCCCGATGGCACGTGGAGCACAGCGGGGACTCCTGGAGGATCCGCTCCCGGAGCCGCCGCCACCGCCTGGAGTTGGTGCCGGAGGTCTGGCCGGTCCGCGTGGATCCTTCCCACGGCTTACGGCACGGGCACCGCGGCCCGGTGAACGTGCGCCTGCAGCGGTCGCACTGGCGCGGCGGTGCGGTGGGCATTACGCCACCTCCTCGTGGTCGTGGGTGAGTCGCTCCCGTGCCCGCTTGCGTTCCCGGAGCACGTCGGTCCTCGTGGCGTAGCGGTTGGTCGATCCCCGGGCGGGGACGAGCTGGGAGGGCACCGCCCCGTCCTGGACGCCGGGGACGTTGTGGAGCCGCCCCGCTACCACGCCCGCCAACCCTCCCGTGGCCGCCACGTCCCGGCACGAGGCCAGCACGGGACACGTGAGGCAACGGGCCTCCGCCGCCTGCCAGCGGTCCAGGGCGGCCTCCCGGGACTCTCCGGCGTCGTCCAGGCCGGCGTCCCAGAGGTACGCCTGGGGACCGGCACATGCCGCCCCGCGGAGGTCCGGCGTGGCCCGGAGGATGGCGGCGGCCAGGAGGGCGTCCCGTTGGCGGGGCATCCGGCCCATGTACGTGGTCACGCCTGGGCCTCCGCCGCCGCCACGGGAGGGATACGGGCCGGGATGGCCTGGCCCTCCCCGACGAGTCGGGTCCGGTCGATCGGGGCCGCCTCGTCGGCGCGGACGATGCCACCGCCCTTGACGACGAGGGGGACGACGAGGACGCCGCCCTCCGTGGGGATGGTGGCCAGGGCCACGGCGGGATGGCTCCAGCCGTGCTCACCGTTGTCCCGGTAGCGGGCCAGCGTGAGGTCCGCGGGAGCCGGGACGATGGTCGATCCGGCGGGGAGGGTGGGGTAGCTCATGGGTTGCTCCTGGGTTGTGAGGTTCGGGGAGGGACGAGGGACGCCGCCGCCCGGCGGATCCGTCCCGGTGGCCGCCGCCCCGACGAGTGCCACCGCCCCCGCCTCCACGACGGCCTCTGCCGCCCTGTTCAACCTCCACCGCCCTGTACCCGCGGACGTGTCCTGTCCTGGGGCTACTACGTAGCCCCCAGGACGCCAGGACACTCGCTCCGAAACCGTCCTAGGACACTTCCAGGACACTCCAGGACACTCCCCCTCTTGGGCGGCGTCAGCGCAGGTAGGCGGCGGTGAACAGTGTCCTGGCGGTGTCCAGGACACTCCGGCCCCCAGAGTGTCCTGGAACGCTCCAGGACACTCCGCCCGAAAATGGCCCCTCCGGGGGGCGGTGTGAACGGCCATCACCGCCCCTTGGCCGGGTTGTGGAGGCGGGGCGGGCGGTCCTGTTCCGGCACGACCACGAGGGCGGGGCGGGAGGCGGTGCCCACGTCCTTGAGCCATCCGTCCGCCAGGAGTTCCTTGATCGTGGACTCCAGGCGGTTCTTGGTCACCCTTACGTCCACCACGCGGTCCCCGTCGTTGACCGCGTACGTGGTCCCGGCCTCCCAGAGGCCCGTGTAGTGGCGAGCGGAGTGCTCCGGGTCCTTCTCGATCCGCTCGAGGATCCACCCGCGGTGAGCGGTGTCCGCGGCGGTGCGCTCCGCCAGCCGCTTGGCGTCCCGGCCCTCGGTCTCCGGGACGAACCGGAGCCGGTTGTCCTCGCCCAGGACGAGCTCCCCCAGCGGGACACCGACGCCTCGGCCCTTGGCGGTGAGAAACCGCCGGGCGTCGAAACCCTCCCCGTCCCGGGACATGTCCCAGAGGACGGACGGCCAGCCGGAGATGGCGGAGCTACCACGGGCACGCCCACCGCCACCGTGGCCGGAATGGTGGGTGAGGATCACCACGTCCAGCCCAGCCCGCCGCTTGAGCTCGTTGAACGCCTCCAGCGGCTTCTGGGCGTCGGCGTCGTTCTCGTCCACGCCCATGGCGATGAACAACGGGGCCAGCGGATCGAACACGAGGGCGGAGACGTTCCCCTCCTGGAGCATGGCCACCGCCCGGTCCATGTTCTCCGGGATGGTGAGGTCCCAGTCCCCGACGATGCCGGAAGTGTCCACGAGGTCCACGCGGTCCGTCCGCCGGATACCACGGGCGGCGAGGACCTCCAGGAGCTCCGCCCTGCCCTGCTCCGTGTCCACAACCATGACGCGGCCCTCGTGCGCGACCACCGGGAAATGGTCCAGGTACGGGTCCCCGTCCGCCAGGGACCGTACGAGCTCCGCCACCAGGAGCGACTTCCCGCCCTTGTACGGGCCGGAGAGGACACACGTGGCGTCGGCTTTGAGGAGTCCCTCGATACGCCAACGGGTTTCGGGGACGCCCTCCGCCAGCGCGTCGGCCAGCGAGACCGGATCAGCCGGCGGCAGGTCCCCGCGACGGGCGGCGGCGTCCTCCCGGCGGAGGATCTCCTGGGCCTCCTGGCGCGCACGGAGCCGGACGAGCTCCCGGCGGACCAACCGCTTGTACTCGTCCCCCTGCCCGTTGGCCGTGGCCTCGTTCCGGGCGTCGTTCTCTGCCTTTCGCTTGGCCTCCGCCGTCTGGGCGTGGGCCTCGTGGGTCCGGATGGCCTCCTCCGCCTGGGCGGCCCCGTGTCGTTTCACGAGACGCCGCTGGAGCTCCTCGAACGCCACCCGCAGGATCTGGGTAGGTGCCAGCGACTCCCGGAAGGCGGGAGGGTGCTGGAGGTACCGGGACGCGAGCGTCTCCAGCGCATCGTCCGGCCATGAGGACGGCTCCCCCGGGCGGTCCTTCACGGCCCGGTACGCCTCACTCCACCGGGTCGTGCTGCCGGAACCCTGGAACGGGAACACGGGCATCGTGGACCGCGGGGAGCCGCCATGGGGAGGCGGTGGCGGGGTGGCCGCGAACGGGTCGGTTACGGGCTCCGCGGCCGGATCTCCGGTACGCTGGGATCCGTTGGCGGATTGCACTCCTGCCGATACGTCCAGGGAGGCGGCCTCACCGGAAACGGTGGGGCCGTTTTCTTTGCGGCTCATGCCGATGCACCGCCCCGGATGATGGCGGCCAGGCGGTCCTTCTGGGCGGCGGTGAGCGGCGGGGCGGAGGCCAGGACCTCCTCTATGTGGTCCTGGATCCGGGACGCGGCCAGCTCACGACGGAGGTCCGTCGTGTCGGCGTTCGGGTCCTTCCGGAGGGTGACTCCGAGATGGCCCGCGATGGAACGGGAACGGGTAGAGATGGCCACGGGTACTCCTGGTGAGCGTGAATCAACTCACCAGGCACCTGGGGGAAGTCACCGCCCGGACCGCCGGTTGTCCCCACGTAGGCCACTGGTCCGCTACCCGCCGGGATCGGCCCGGTGGGGCGGGTGCTGGGGAGGTCTCCCCCTCCAGCCAACGCCGTCAGCTTTCCGGTGACGAATCACCGGGCGGGTCTACGGTCCAGGTGTCCCCGCTGGAGGCCAAGGTACATGGTGTCCAGGGACCATGCAACCAAAGCCGTCATAAGATCCGTTGCCCTGCAGTCAAATTGACTTCACTCTCCGGTACGCCACACGATGCCCACGGTCCGCGGATCGAATGTCCGCCGCCCCCGCCCCGGGGAGTAGAGCGTCACCTCCGCCAGGGTCTCGATTACCGAACGCCTACGGGCCGTGGACAATTCGCTCCACGCCGCCGCCACGTCCCCGGAGGACACGAGGGGTGCGATCACGTCGGAGGCCCCAGCGGCGGCTATCTCCGCCTCCAGCTCCGCCAGCCGGGACCGCGCGCGCTCGTTGGCGGTGCGGAATTGTTGCCGGGTCATGATCCCGTCCGCGTAGTCCACCGCCAGGTCCTCGAGGCGGCGACGGAGAACGTCCGCCTCCGCGGACAGGTCCCTCGTGTCCGCCTCCACCGCCGGAGCGAACACGGCCAGGGCGTCCGGCTGGGACAGACGGGCCACCATCACCGCCTCCACGTACTCGTCCACCGGGTCCGCCATCCGCTGCATATGGGCGGCGGCGGAGCAGCGATAGGCCCGGACGTTGCGCCGGGCTCCGCCCGCGTGGACCGTGGCACCGCATACGCCGCACCGCCCCACGCCCGTGAGGAGGGCCACCGCTCCGGGGGTGCCCTTCCGCCGCCCCGGGTCCGTGAGGACGGCGACGACGGCCCGCCAGGTCTCCTCCGGGACGATGGGATCCCACACGGCCCGGCCCACCACGAACGAGGCCGGATCCCGGCGGTACTCCCGGTGGGAGCCCTCCGGGCGGTGGCGGCGGAGGCCGGCGTTCCGGGCGTTGAGGAGCACGTCCCGGACCGCGGAGCGTTCCCAGCGGCTCCCCTGGGGCGTGGTGAACCCGGCGGCGTCCCAGGCCCGCGCGATGGTGGCCACGGACTCCCCCGCCAGGACCGCCTCGTACCCGGCCTTGACCGCCGCCGCCTCGTCGTCGCGGATCGTCACGCCGTCCGCCTCGTAGCCGAACGCCCGCCGCCCTCCCACGTACCGGCCCTGGGCGGCGGCCTGGGCCACCGCGGACCGTTGCCGGGCGGACTTGCGTTCCACTTCCCCCTGGGCCACCGCCGCCAAGATCCGGACGACGAGGCGGCCCGCGTCCGTGGACGTGTCCACGCCATCGGAGGCGGTCACCACGGCCACGCCGTGGGCCTCGCACCGCTCCAGGACCGCCTCGAGGTCCCCCAGCCGCCGGACGAGTCGGTCCACGTGGCGGGCCGCGATCACGTCCACGTCGCCACGGTCCACCGCCGCCATCATGTCCTCGAACGCGGGACGCGGCTTACGGGCGGTGGCGGACGTGTCGTTGTCCACGTACTCCCCCGCCACGGTCCAGCCGCGGCCCTGGACGAGCCGGAGCACGTCCTCCCTCTGGCGCGAGATGCCGTACTCGTTGCCGTCCCGGTCCTGGGACTGTCGGAGGTACACGGCCACGCGCTTGGTCATGCGCCATAGACTACGGAGTCCTTAGTCCGCTATGGTGTCGTCCACGCGACGCGCAACGCCCGATCGGCACCGCGGGCGGTGATCGCGCCCTTCCGCAGCGCCCATTCGACCGGCTTGAGCGCCGCGGCGGGCAGGCGGAACTTCTGCCGGAGTGCAGGGCCGGGCACCTCGGCGTTGGTGCTCCAGCCGTGGACCCCCCACCGCTCGGCCGCCGCGGCCCGGGCGCGGGCCACTCGGGCGCGGACGTCCTCGGTGCTCTCCCCCGCCTCCCCCATGAGGGCGCCGGTGGCCACCGTCTCCATCCGGACCCGCAGGTCCACCCGGTCCAGCAGCGGACCCGACAGCCTGCCCAGGTAGCGACGTCGGGCGGTGGGCGGGCACACGCAGTCGGCGTCGCGCGGCGGGGCACACGGGCACGGATTGGCGGCGAGGATCAGCTGGAACCGCGCCGGATAGCGCGCGACGCCGTCGCGGCGGGCGATCCGCACCTCGCCGTCCTCGAGCGGGGTCCGCAGCGCCTCGAGCGCCTTGGTGCCCATCTCGGCGACCTCGTCGAGGAACAGCACGCCCCGGTGTGCACGGCTGACCGCGCCGGGTTTGGCCATGCCGCTGCCCCCACCGACGAGCGAACTGACCGAGGCGGTGTGGTGCGGAGCGATGAACGGCGGGTCGGTGACGAGCGGCCGGTCCGCCGACAGGGTTCCGGCGACGGAGTGGATCGCGGTCACCTCGAGCGCCTGTTCCTCCGTCAGCGCCGGCAGCACGCCGGGAAGCCGCTGGGCGAGCATCGTCTTCCCGATTCCGGGTGGGCCGGTGAGCATCAGGTGGTGCGCGCCGGCGGCGGCGATCTCGATGGCCCGTCGCGCCTCGTGCTGACCGACCACCTCGCTCATGTCCGCCCGCCCCGGCCGCTCCCCCACCGGCCGGGGACCGGGCCGCTCGAGGGGGCCGTCTCCGCGCAGCCACAGCACCACCTCGGTGAGGGTGTCCGCCCCGTAGATGTCGATGCCGTCGACCAGCCCGGCCTCGGACATCGTGGAGGCCGGGACCACCACCCGCTCCCACCCGGCGCGTTTGGCGGACAGCACCGCCGGCAGTACCCCGCGCACCGACCGCACCCGGCCGTCGAGCGCCAGCTCTCCGAGCAGAACCGTCCGCGAAACACCCTCGGGCGGAATCGACTTGGCGGCGTTGAGCACCGCACACGCGAGGGCGAGGTCGTACACGCTGCCCACCTTCGGCAGCGTCGCCGGCGACAGGGCCAGCACCACGCGCGAATCCGGCCATTCACCACCGGAATTCGTCACCGCCGCGCGCACCCGATCCCGGGACTCCTGCAGCGCGGTGTCGGGCAGGCCCACCATCTTCACTCCCGGCAGGCCGCGGCCGATGTCGGCCTCGACTTCCACGACCTGCCCGTCCACCCCCGTGACGGCCACCGAGTACGCCTTCCCCAGCGCCATCACAGCACCTGCCGCCGGTGGGTGATCAAGGGTTCGCCCCGCTGTGGGAGCAGCACCGTGACCACGTCGACCCGCACCCGCCGCCACCGTTGCTGCCGTCCGGACAACCACAGCGCGGCCAGTCGGCGGATCCGGTCCGCCTTCACCGCGGTCACCGCCTCGGCGGGCGTGCCGTATCCGAGGCCGGTGCGGGTCTTGACCTCCACGAACACCACCGTGTCGCCGTCCTCGGCGATCAGATCGAGTTCCCCGTACCGGCTGCGCCAGTTCCGCGCGAGCACCACCATGCCCGCCGACTCGAGAAACTCGGCCGCCAAGTCCTCCCCCAGCGCCCCCACCTGCTGATTGCGTCCCATCCCCGTCCCTCCCTGTGTGGCGACCACTGTGCGCCACGCGAAGGTCCTCCGCGGTCCGCACCGGGCCGGATCACGAAATCTGTGGATGAACTCGCCGGGTGTGGACAACTTCGGCCGACGCGGAGGAGGCCCGGAACGGCACGTGGCCGAATGTCACACCGCTTCGATCAGATCGAAGGAATGTGACATTCGGCCACGTACGGGAGGTCGTAGGGGCGCTACCCCAGCTTGTCGGGCAGGCGCAGGTCCGGCTTGTCGAGCTCTTCGATGTTGACGTCCTTGAAGGTGATGACCCGGACGTGCTTGACGAAGCGGGCGGGGCGGTACATGTCCCACACCCACGCATCGGACATGCGCACTTCGAAGTACACCTCGCCGCCGGAGTTGTGCGGCAGCAGCTCGACCGCATTGGCGAGATAGAACCGTCGCTCGGTCTCCACGACGTACGCGAACTGACCGACGATGTCCCGGTACTCCCGGTACAGCGAGAGCTCCATCTCGGTTTCGTACTTCTCGAGATCCTCGGCACTCATCGGTCTCGGTGTCCTCCCGTTCTGGTGTGTTGATCCATCATCCCGCATCCGCCTCGTCGGAGCCGAATCGGCCGGGGCCGGCGTCGTCGCCGAGGAGGGCGGCAACGTTGGCGTACCGCAGCCGATGCTCCCGGCTGGGGCCGAGGTCCCGCAATGCCGCCATGTGCGCGGGGGTGCTGTAGCCCTTGTGGACGGCGAAGCCGTAGCCGGGCAGTTCGCCGTCGAGGTCGACCATGATCCGGTCCCGGGTGACCTTGGCGAGCACGCTCGCCGCCGCGATGCAGGCCGCCGCGGCGTCGCCGCCGATGACCGGCAGCGACGGCGCCGGCAGGCCGGGCACGCGGAAGCCGTCGGTGAGGACGTACCCGGGCGCGACGGACAGCCGCATCACCGCGCGGCGCATGCCCTCGATGTTGGCCACGTGCACGCCGATGACGTCGATCTCGGCCGCCGGCACGATCACCACGCTCCACGCCACCGCGCGACGGCGGATGATCGGGAACAACTCCTCGCGGGTCTTCTCGGTGAGCCTCTTGGAGTCGTCGAGGCGCGCGAGCGACGGGTGCGGTTTGGGATCGAGGATGCAGGCGGCGACGACCAGCGGCCCGGCGCAGGCGCCGCGGCCGGCCTCGTCGACACCCGCGACCGGCCCGAGCCCGCACCGCACGAGCGTCGACTCCATGGTGCGCAGGCCCGCGGACCTGCGGATCACGGCACGCGGCGGCCACGACGTCACGGTTGCTGGATCTCCGGGGAATCGATGGTGCCCCACCGCGACGGCGGCAGGACGATGAACCGGGCCTTGCCGATCACGTTGTCGATCGGGATGGTGCCCTGGTTCTCGTCGGCGACGTGGTAGCGGGAGTCCGCGGAGTTCGAGCGGTTGTCGCCCATGACCCAGATGTGACCGTCCGGCACGGTGACCGGCCCGAAGCACCGGCCCGAGCGCACCTCGGTCTCGCAGGTGACCACGCCGGGTGTGAACGGGAAGTCCATCTCGATGTACGGCTCGTCGAGGGGCTTGCCGTCGACGAGGACGCGGCCCTGGTCGTCGCAGCATTCGACGGTCTGCCCGCCGACGGCGATCACACGCTTGACGAGGTCGTTCTCGTCGGGCGGGACGAGTCCGACGAGGGATCCGACCTCCTGCACGCCGCGGATCACGACGTTGTCGGAGCGAGTGGAGACGTAGCCGGTGGACCAGGAGTCGGGGCCACGGAAGACCACGACGTCGCCGGGCCGGGGGTCGCCGAAGCGATAGCCGATCTTCTCGACGACGATCCGGTCGCCGGTGCAGCCGGGGCAGCCGTGCAGCGTGGGTTCCATCGACTCCGAGGGGATGAGGTAGACCCGCGCGACGAAGGTCTGGAGCAGGAAGCTCAGCACGAGTGCGACGAGGATCAGGACGGGCAGTTCCCGCAGGAACGACTTCTCCTTCTTGTCCTGTTTCCGATCGCGTTCGGGGGTGTCGTCGGTGCTGCGCTGCTGCATCTCCGGCACGGCCGGGTCTCGCGATGAATCTGCCACCGAATCAGAGTAGCCCGGCCCGGAACGAATCCGGACCGGGCTACTCGGGGCCTGGCGGTCAGCGCGACGAGGTCAGCGCTTTTCCTTGATCTTGGCGGCCTTGCCACGCAGCTCGCGCAGGTAGTACAGCTTGGCGCGACGCACGTCACCGCGGGTGACGACCTCGATCTTGGCGAGGTTGGGGCTGTGCACCGGGAAGGTCCGCTCGACGCCGACGCCGAACGACACCTTGCGCACGGTGAAGGTCTCGCGGATGCCACCGTTCTGGCGACGGATCACGACGCCCTTGAAGACCTGCACGCGCTCCTTGGAGCCCTCGATGACCTTCACGTGCACGTTCAGGGTGTCGCCGGCACGGAAGTCCGGAATGTCGTCGCGCAGGGACTTGGCGTCCAGGAAGTCCAGGGTGTTCATCGGTTGTCATCCTCGCTTGTTCGCATGAGCAGAGGAACCGAGCGGCAGCCGCCGGAAGGCGGTGCTCGACTGGTTCGTGCCCAGGTCAGGTATGCGTGCCCGAGCCGGGCAACCCGTCAATTGTGCCAGACGGTGCCGGGGTGGCGGAAATCGGCGGGGGCGCGGCGTGCACCGTGCGGGCCAGTTCGGCTTCGGCGGCGACGCGGGAGTGCTCGACGGCCCCGTGCACGGTGTCCATCGTCGGTTTGCCCGCGACGAGGTCCTGCACGAAGATCTTCGCCCGGATCACCGGGCGCCGATAGCGCCTCTCGCGTTCGATCGCGCGGCGCATCTTGCGGACCTTGCCGCTGTAGCGCCACCGCGCCCAGGGGGCGCCGGGCCGCGACAGGCGCACCGCGCCGATCACCAGCAGTGGGAAGACGAACAGGCCGATCAGGCCCGTCCAGATCTTGCCCTTGGCCAGCACGACCGCCGCGAGGGCGAGATTTGCGAGCGCGGAGAGGGCGATCAGCGTGCGGGTGACCCACGACGGGTCCTCCCGGAAGTTGGTGACGTCGGCGAACTCGAGGGGCTGCAGGCCGAGCAACACCAGGCCGGTGACGGCGATCGCGACGAAGACCGCATCCACCGAGACGCGTCCCTCCTGCTCCCAGTACACGTCGTTGAGATAGAAGATCAGGGCGAACTCGTCGAGCACGAGCGCGGTCCCGATGCCGAAGAGCGTGGCCAGGGCCGCTCCGGTGGTCTGCGTGCCGTCCTCGTAGACCGCGATCAGGGACCCGCCCGCGATCACCATGGTGACCACGCCGAACACCACGTGGTGCACGTGGTGTCCGCCGGGGGTGACATTGCCGGGCCACCAGCGCACCTGGGCGCGGATCATGCGGACGCTGAATCGGATGAAGAGGAACGCGAGGAGGAAGCCGAGCAGGAAGAACAGCAGCGGCAGCCGCCCGCGCTCGATGATCTCGCGCTGCAGCCACTCGGTCACCGCAGTCACCGCGCGATCGCCCTCGGAACGCCGTCGACGAGGCGGAGCGGGTCCTTCGGCGCGCGGCCGGTCGTCACCGTGGGCTGCATGCTCCCGAGGATGTCAGGAACCGGGCCGCGCCGGTAGTCGGCGCGGCCCGGGGCGCATCTACTTGCCGAATCCGGCACGCCGCAGCGCGTCCGCCATCGATCCGGCGGCGGGCGCGGCGTCCTGGCGACGGTCGCCGCGGCGGCCGCCCTGCCCCTGCCGCTGTCCGCCCTGCCGCTTCCCACCCTGCCGCTGGCCGCCGGGCCGGCGCCCGCCGCGGTCCTGCGGACCGCCCGGGTCGGCACCGCCGGTGGGGGCGCCGGGGGCGGGGATCTCGTCGTCGAGGCGCAGCGTCAGGCTGATCCGCTGCCGGGGCACGTCCACGTCGAGCACCTTGACCTTGACCACCTCGCCGGACTTGACGACGTCGTGCGGGTCCTGGACGAAGCTGCGGGACATCGCGGACACGTGCACGAGGCCGTCCTGATGCACCCCGACGTCGACGAACGCGCCGAACGCCGCGACGTTGGTGACCACACCCTCGAGCACCATGCCGGGCTTCAGGTCGGCGACCTTCTCCACGCCGGCGGCGAACGTCGCGGTCTTGAACTCCGGGCGCGGGTCGCGGCCCGGCTTCTCGAGCTCGGCGATGATGTCGGTGACGGTGGGCAGGCCGAAGCGGTCGTCGACGAACTCCGCCGGCCGCAGCCGGCGCAGCACCGCGGTGTTGCCGATGAGCTCGCGCACGTCGCCGCCGTTCCGTTCGACGATGCGACGCACCACCGGGTACGCCTCGGGGTGCACGCTCGAGGTGTCGAGCGGGTCGTCGCCGTTGGGAATCCGCAGGAAGCCGGCGCACTGCTCGAACGCCTTCGGACCGAGGCGCGGCACGTCCGTGAGGGCCTTGCGGGTGCGGAACGGGCCGTGCTGGTCTCGATGGGCGACGATGCTCTCCGCGAGGGACGAGGCGATGCCCGACACCCGGGCGAGCAACGGCACCGAGGCGGTGTTGACGTCCACGCCGACGGCGTTCACCGCGTCCTCGACGACCGCGCCGAGGGAGCGGGCGAGCATCGTCTCGGACACGTCGTGCTGGTACTGGCCGACGCCGATGGACTTGGGATCGATCTTGACGAGCTCGGCGAGCGGGTCCTGCAGGCGCCGGGCGATGGACACCGCACCGCGGATCGACACGTCGAGATCCGGCAGTTCCTTCGACGCGTACGCCGACGCCGAGTACACGGACGCGCCGGCCTCGGACACCACGATCTTGGTGAGATTCGTGGCACCGGACTTGGCGATCAGCTCGGTGGCGAGGGCATCGGTTTCGCGGGAGGCGGTGCCGTTCCCGATCGCGATCAGTTCCACCCCGTGCTGCGCGACGAGCCGCGCGAGGGTGGCCAGGGCCTGGTCCCACTTGTTGTGCGGCTGGTGCGGGTAGATCGTGTCGTGCGCGACGACCTTACCGGTGGCGTCGACGACGGCGACCTTGGTGCCGGTGCGGAAGCCGGGGTCGAGTCCCATCGTCGGCCGGGTGCCGGCGGGGGCGGCGAGCAGCAGGTCGCGCAGGTTGGCGGCGAACACGTCGACGGCGTCCTTCTCGGCGGACTGCCGCAGCCGCATACGGGTGTCGAGGGCCAGGGAGACCAGCAGCTTGGTGCGCCACGCCCAGCGGACGGTGTCGAGGAGCCACTTGTCGGCGGGCCGGCCCTCGTCGGCGATGCCGAAGCGGGCGGCTATGCGGCCTTCGAAGTAGGTGCGCTGCCCGGGCTCGGGTTCCTCGGTGTCCGGCTCGAGCGACAGGCTGAGTACCTCCTCCTTCTCGCCGCGCAGCACCGCGAGGATGCGGTGCGAGGGCAGGTCGGTGAAGGGCTCGGAGAAGTCGAAGTAGTCGGCGAACTTGGCGCCCTCGGTTTCCTTGCCGGGACGCACGGTGGACTTCAGCTGTCCGCGGGTCCACATCGCGTCACGCAGTTCGCCGACGAGGTCGGCGTCCTCGGCGAAGCGTTCGACGAGGATGGCGCGGGCGCCGTCGAGCTGTTCGGCGCTGTACTGCGCGGGATCGGTGGTGGGGTCGCCGATCAGGGCGTCGGCGACGGGCTCGTGGCCGGCCTCCCGCGCGATCTGCGCCTTGGTGCGCCGCTTCGGCTTGAACGGCAGGTAGATGTCCTCGAGCCGGGCCTTGGTGTCGGCGAGGAGAATCTGCGTGCGCAGCTCGTCGTCGAGCTTGCCCTGCGACTCGATGGATTCGAGCACCGCGGTGCGGCGCTCGTCGAGCTCACGCAGGTATCGCAGGCGTTCCTCGAGCAGCCGGAGCTGGGCGTCGTCGAGCGTGCCGGTGACCTCCTTGCGGTAGCGCGCGATGAACGGCACCGTTGCGCCGCCGTCGAGCAGGTCGACCGCCGCGGCGACCTGACCTTCCCGGACGTCGAGTTCCTCGGCGATGCGCTGATTCACGGTCTTGAGAGCGGTCGTCACAGCGGTCGACCCTACCGTTATCCTTCCTCCGCCCTCGGTGACGCGCGTGGGCGCGCCCGTCTCCGAGGTGGACGGTGGGGCGAGCTCGCCGGACAATCGACTACAGGAGCGTGGGAATGTCCCGGGTGCGCGGCGGCCGCTGGGCGGTGCTGGCGCTGTCGTTGCTGACGGCGGCGACGGTGGGTTCGTGCGGCCCGGAGCCGGTCGTGTCGCCGGTCGCCCTGCCGTCCGCCGCCGTCGAGTCCCCGGGCCCGCTGGAACCGTTCGGTTCGCTGCCCGACCGGATGACGGCCGCGGCGGCGACCGCCGCCGGACGCGGCGCCGACGTGTCGATCGCCGCGCTCGATCGTCGGACCGGGCGCCGGGTCGTCGGGGGCGTCGACGCGCCGATCGAGACCGCGTCGGTGGCCAAGCTGTTCATCGCCGACGACCTGCTGTACCGGGCGGCGACCGGCGAGTTGCCGCTCGGCGGCAGTGACTACGACCGGATCACCGCGATGCTCGAGTCGTCGGACGACTCGGCGGCGAACGACCTGTGGTTCCGGCACGGCGACTCGGAGATCGTCGAGCGCACCGCCGCACGGCACGCGTTCACCGGCACCGTCGCGCCCGCGGACGGGCTGTGGTGGAATACCGTCACCACCGCGGCCGACCTGCTCACCTGGTACGCGGACCTGCTCGACGGCACGGGCGGGCTGGACGAGTGGGGCCGCGCGACGATCGTCGGGCACCTGCGGGCCGCCGCTCCGGTCGGCGCCGACGGGTACGACCAGCATTTCGGGTTGCCGGACGGGCTGGTCGACACGACGGGACTCGGCGTGAAGCAGGGCTGGATGTGCTGCCTCGACGGGCGCTGGATCCACCTGTCCACGGGGTTCGTCGGCGAGGACGAGCGGTATGTGCTGGTGGTGCTCGCCCGCGAGCTCGTGCATTACGACGACGGCGACGACCGGTGGGCCGATCTGCCGGACACGGCGCTGTTCGACGTGACCGGGGATGCGAGTGCGCAGCACGCGCGGGACACGGTCACCGAGGTGGTCCGCACGGTGTTCGGCGGCGCCGGCGCGCACTGACCGTGACCGGTCAGTCGGCGAGGAGGTCGGGTCGGCGTTCGCGGGTGCGCTCGAGCGCCCGCTCCCGGCGCCATGCGGCGACCTTGGCGTGGTCCCCGGACAGCAGCACCGGCGGCACCTCGAGGCCGCGCCAGCTGACGGGGCGGGTGTAGCTGGGGCCCTCGAGGAGGCCGTCGGAGAAGGAGTCCTCCTGGTGGGACTGCTGATTGCCGAGAACGCCGGGCAGCAGTCGCACGACGGCCTCGGTCATGACGAGGACGGCGACCTCGCCGCCGATGAGGACGTAGTCGCCGATGCTGACCTCTTCGACCCGGACCCGGCGGGCGGCGTCGTCGAAGACGCGCTGGTCGATGCCCTCGTAGCGGCCGCAGGCGAACACGATGCGCTTCTCGCCGGCCCAGCGCTGCGCGGTGGCCTGGTCGAACGGCACGCCGGCCGGGGTGGGGACGACGAGCAGCACGTCGGGGTCGGGTTCGCCGTCGGGGCCGGCGAGCACGTCGTCGAGGGCGGGCCCCCACACCGTGGGCTTCATGACCATGCCCGGTCCCCCGCCGTACGGGGAGTCGTCGACGGCCTTGTGCACGTCGTGGGTCCAGTCCCGCAGGTTGTGGATCCCGACGGAGACGAGGCCCTTGTCGATGGCCTTGCCGAGCAGCGCGACGCGCAGCGGCTCGAGGTATTCGGGGAAGATGGTGACGACGTCGAATCGCACGGGAGGTTATGTCTCCGAGCCGAAGTCGGGGTCGAGCAGACCCTCCGGCGGGTCGATCTCGATGACGCCGCCCGCGAGCGACACCGTCGGCACGATCGCGGTGACGAACGGGATCAGCAGTTCGCGCCGTTCGTCGCCGGCCGGGCGGACGGCGAGCAGTTCGCCGGCGGCGGTGTGCAGCACCTCGCGAACGGTACCGATCTCGGTGCCGGCGTCGGGCCGGCCCGCGACGATGCGTACGGCCAGGCCCTCGAGCTCGTGGTCGTAGAACTCGTCCGGGTCGTCGGACGGCGGCAGGTCGGCGCTGTCGACGAGGAACAGGGTGCCGCGTAGGGCGTCGGCGGCGCTGCGGTCGGCGATCCCCCGCAGGCGCAGCAGAAGCCGCCCGGAGTGTTCCCGGGCGGCTTCCACCGTGTACGTCTGCAGGGTCTGCTCGCGGGGCTTGCGGCCGTGCAGCACGGCGCCGACGGCGAAGCGCTCCTCGGGTTCGTCGGTGCGAACCTCGACGACCACCTCACCCTTGATGCCGTGCGACTTGGCGACACGGCCCACCACGAGCTCCACCGCGGCGCGCCTACTGGTCGGTGTCGACGACGTCGACGCGGATCCCACGGCCCCCGATGCCGGAGACGAGGGTCCGCAGGGCGGTCGCGGTGCGGCCGCCACGGCCGATGACCTTGCCGAGATCGTCGGGGTGCACGTGCACCTCGACGGTGCGCCCCCGACGGCCCGTGATCAGCTCGACGCGCACGTCGTCGGGGTTGGCGACGATCCCACGGACGAGATGCTCGACGGCATCGGCGACAACGGTGCTCATTACTCGGCAGCCTCGGTGGACACGGAGGACTCCTCCGCGGTGTCTTCCTTGGCGGCCTTCTTCTTCTTGGGCGTGACGGCCTCGGCAGCCGGCGCGTTCTCGGCCTGAGCGAGGGCGGCCTGGAACAGCTCGAGCTTGGACGGCTTCGGCTCGGCCTTGCGCAGGGTGCCCTCGGTGCCGGGGAGACCCTTGTACTTCTGCCAGTCGCCGGTGATCTTGAGGAGGTTCTCGACCGGCTCGGTCGGCTGCGCACCGACGCCGAGCCAGTACTGGGCCCGCTCCGAGTCGATCTCGATCAGCGAGGGCTCTTCCTTCGGGTGGTACTTGCCGATGGTCTCGATGGCGCGGCCGTTGCGGCGGGTGCGCGAGTCGGCAACCACGATGCGGTACTGCGGGTTGCGGATCTTGCCGAGACGGGTGAGCTTGATCTTGACAGCCACTGCTGTGAATCTCCTTCGGCGCATGCGAAATACGCCTGTCACGTGCAATTCGGACGACGTGCCCTTCTGGCACGCCCGGTTTTGCCTCTATCCTGTGACCGCCGCGCGGTACGTAACCGGATGCGACGACAGCGATCCATTCTGCCAGATCCGCTCGCCGGGACGAAAACGGGAGGTCAGAGCAGAAACAGCAGGCTCAGCGCGGGCAGGGTGTTGTTGAGCGAGTGCGCCACCCAGGAGGAGAACACCGACCCGCCGCGCAGCCGCGCGAACCCCATCGCCGCTCCGCCCCACAACAGGACCGGCAGCCGCCACCACTCCTGATGCCACATGGCGAACACGACGGTGGTGATCGTCAGGACGCCGATCGGGCGTCCCCACCATCGCTCGGGCCGGCGTTCGAGCGCCCCCCAGAGCATGCCGCGGAACATCAGCTCCTCGCCGAGCGGGGCGCCGAACCACACCCAGGCCACGAGCAGCAGTTTCCACACCGTGGGCAACCCGACCAGGGCGGTGAGCGGGGAATCGGCGGCGTCGATGCCGAGGGCGACGACGAGGATCGCTGCCAGGATCAGCGCGCCGAGCAGCGCGATTCCCCCGCCGAGCAGACCGATTCCGAGCTGGTTGCGGAACTCGGGCCACGACCGCGGCAGTCCGAAGTCGGCGACGGGTCCGCAGCCACGCCACACGCTGAACGCCACGGCCGCCGCCCCCGCGAGCAGGGTGGGGGCCATGATGGCGAGCACGTATGTCTCGGCGACGAAGCCCTCCCCGGCCAGGACCGGTCCCAGCGTGAAGCCGGCGAGGTTCACGGCCAGCACCACCAGCGCGGCCGGGAGGCCCCACCGGTGCGCGGGGGGCGAGGGCGCGGGCCGGGGCGGGGCCGCAGCGGTCTCCGGGTCGGGTGGCTCGGGGACGGTCATGCGAAGGCGGCGCGGCGGGTGACGACGGCACCCCGGAGCATCACCAGGCCCGGCCGGGCCAGCACGTCCGGCCCGGTCCGCGGATCCAGCTCGTACACCGTCAGGTCGGCGGGGGCGCCCGGCTCGAGGCTCGGATGCCCCAGCCAGGCCCGGGCCGTCCAGCTGGCGGCGCCGAGCGCCTCGGTCGGGGTCAGCCCCACCTTGCCGAGGGCGGCGACCTCGTCGGCGATGCGACCGTGCCGCACCGAGCCGCCGGCATCGGTGCCGGCGTAGATCGGGATCCCGGCGTCGTGGGCGGCGCCGACGGTGTCCGCGACACGGGCGTGCAGGTCCCGCATGTGCGCCGCGTAGACCGGGAACCGGGTGGCCGAGTCGGCGATCTCGGGAAAGTTCTCGATGTTGACCAGGGTCGGCACGAGGACCGTGCCCTGCGCGGCCATGGTGGCGATCGTGTCGTCCGTCAGCCCGGTGCCGTGTTCGAGGCAGTCGATGCCGGCGGCGAGCAGGCCGGGCAGCGCGTCCTCCCCGAACACATGGGCGGTCACGCGCGCTCCCGCGCGGTGGGCCGCGGCGATCGCCTCGACGAGGATCCCGTCCGACCACAGCGGCGCGAGATCGCCGGTGCCACGGTCGATCCAGTCGCCGATGAGCTTGACCCAGCCGTCCCCCGCGCGGGCCTGGCGAACCACCTCGTCCGGCAGCTGCGATTCGTCTTCGAGGTCGACGGGCAGCCCGCGGATGTAGCGCTTGGGGGCGGCGATGTGCCGTCCCGCGCGCACGATCCGCGGCAGGTCGGCCCGCTCGTCGAGGTGCCGGGTGTCGACCGGGGATCCCGCGTCGCGCAGCAGCAGCACCCCGGCGTCGCGCTCGGTGACGGCCTGCGCGATCAGCCCGTCCGCGTCCTCCGCGCCGCCGCCGAAGCGGATCCCGACGTGGCAGTGGGCGTCGACGAGACCGGGCAGGATCCAGCCGTCGGCGGTGAGCAGCTCGGCCCCGGGGATCGGCTCGGCGGCGAACGTGCCGTCGTCGCCGATCCACAGCTCGATCGGTTCGCCGTCCGGCAGGGACCGTCCGCGCAGGGTGAACGCCACGGCGGACTACTTCTTCGGCAACTTCAGCTGCGAGAGGTCGAAGTTCTCGAGACCGGGCGGCAGCTCGTCGAGGCCCTTCGGCATCTTCGACAGGTCCGGGAACCCGGCGGGCATCCCGCCCATGCCGGGCATGCCGGCGGGCATGCCACCGGGGAATCCGCCCTTGATCTTCGGCGGGGTCGGCCCGCGGCCGCCCTTCTTGCCCTTCTTGCCCTTCTTCGCGCGCTGCGGCTTGCGGGACCCGGGCATGCCCATGCGCCCGGCCATCGCGGCCATCATCTTGCGGGCTTCGAAGAACCGGTCGACGAGCTGGTTGACGTCGGAGACCTTGACGCCGGAGCCGTTGGCGATGCGCAGCCGCCGGGAGGCGTTGATGATCTTCGGGTTGGCGCGTTCCGCCGGCGTCATGCCACGGATGATCGCCTGGATCCGGTCGAGCTGCTTCTCGTCGACGTTCGCGAGGGCGTCCTTCATCTGTCCCGCACCCGGCAACATGCCGAGCAGGTTCGCGATCGGGCCCATCTTCCGTACGGCCATCATCTGCTCGAGGAAGTCCTCGAGGGTGAGTTCACCGGAGCCGATCTTCGCGGCGGTGGCCTCGGCCTGCTCGGCGTCGAAGACCTGCTCGGCCTGCTCGATGAGGGTGAGCACGTCGCCCATGCCGAGGATGCGGCTGGCCATGCGCTCGGGGTGGAAGACGTCGAAGTCCTCGAGCTTCTCACCGGTCGACGCGAACAGGATCGGCTGACCGGTCAGCTCGCGGACGCTGAGCGCGGCACCGCCGCGGGCGTCGCCGTCGAGCTTGGTGAGCACCACGCCGGTGAAGCCGACACCGGCGCGGAACGCCTCGGCGGTGCTCACGGCGTCCTGGCCGATCATCGCGTCGAGCACGAACAGCGTCTCGTCGGGCTGCACGGCGTCGCGGATGCCGGCGGCCTGGGCCATCAGCTCCTCGTCGATGCCGAGGCGGCCGGCGGTGTCGACGATGACCACGTCGTAGTGCTTGGCGCGGGCCTCGGCGACGCCGTCGCGGGCGACGTTCACCGGGTCGGCGGCGGTGATGCCGAGCGGGTTCTCGCCGCCGCCGATGGAGGTGCCGGGGTGCGGGGCGAACACGGACGCACCGGCGCGTTCACCGACGATCTGCAGCTGGGTGACCGCGCCGGGCCGCTGCAGGTCACAGGCGACCAGCAGCGGGGTGTGGCCCTGGTCCTTGAGCCACTTGGCGAGCTTGCCGGCGAGGGTGGTCTTACCGGAACCCTGCAGGCCGGCGAGCATGATCACCGTGGGCGGGGTCTTGGCGAACTGCAGCCGCCGGGTCTCGCCGCCGAGGATCCCGACGAGCTCCTCGTTGACGATCTTGACGACCTGCTGGGCGGGGTTCAGCGCGCCGTGTACCTCGGCGCCCTTGGCTCGTTCCTTGATCTTGGCGATGAACGAGCGCACCACGGGCAGGGCGACGTCGGCCTCGAGCAGCGCCAGGCGGATCTCCCGGGCGGTCGCGTCGATGTCGGCGTCGGAGAGGCGCCCCTTGCCGCGCAGGTCCTTGAGGGCTCCGGTCAACCTGTCGGAAAGGGATTCGAACACCGAATGCGCTCCTGGGTCTGGCGAAGATGCGGACAGTTCTGCGCTCCAGGGTAGCCGCTCGCGGCACGAGTTCTCGCACGTGCACGAGCGGCCGCCCCGCCCTCAGCCCTTGTCCTCGGGATTCTTCGGCTCCGGAGCGGGCACCACTGCGAGCACCGCCCGCTCGACCCGCTCCCGGTTCTCCCGGGTGTCGGAACCTCCCAGATCGATGCAGAACGCGTCCACGACGGTGCGGCCGAGGGTGGAAACCCGGGCCCAGCGCACGTCGGTGCCGCACCGTTCGAACGCGTCCGCGAGCCGGCACAGCATGCCCAGCCGGTCCTCGGCGCGCAGTTCGAGGATCGCCTGCCCCGGATCCGGGGCGTCGATCCAGATCAGGTGCGGCGGCGCCTGCGCGTAGGTGCCCGGCACGGCCCGCTCCGGGCGTTCGGGCAGCTGCGCCTCCCGCGCCGCCTGCTCCTTCGCGTCGAGCGTGGCGAGCAGGTCGAGGTCCCCGGCGCGGGCCCGGATGAGTTCCTGCCGCAGCAGACCCGCCGGCGGCGGGGCCCCGAACAGCGGCGCGACGGCGAAGCTGTTGACCGCACTACCGGCGTGGCTGCCCACCGAGGCGGACAGCACGCGCAGGCCGTGCAGGGCCAGCACCCCGGCGGCGTCGGACAGCAGGCCCGGCTCGTCGGGCGCGACCACCGTCACCGTGTAGGCGTGCGGGTTCTCGCCGGGTTGGAGCTCGACGTGGATGCCGCCCTGTTCCGCCTGCTCGGCGAGCTGGGGGTCGATCGGGTCCGGTCTCGGCAGCTCCTCCCCCGCCATCACCAGCCGGCAGCGCCGGACCAGCTCCCGGATGAGCGCCGCCTTCCAGTCGCCCCACACCCCCGGGCCCGTCGCGAGCGAGTCCGCCTCGGCGAGGGCGTGCAGCAGCTCGAGCAGCACCGGGTCGCCGTCGATGGCCTCGACGACGGACTCCACCGTGGCGGGGTCGTCGAGGTCACGGCGGGTCGCGGTGTGCGGAAGCAGCAGATGGTGGCGGACCAGCGCGGACAGCACGGCGACGTCGGACGGCCACAGACCCATCCGGCGGCCGATCTGGGTGGCGAGTTCCGCCCCGACGACGCTGTGGTCGCCGCCGCGACCCTTGCCGATGTCGTGCAGCAACGCCCCGAGCACCAGCAGGTCGGGGCGCGCGACGCGGGTGGTCAGCCCGCCGGCGTACACCGCGGTCTCCACCAGGTGCCG
The DNA here is from genome assembly GCF_015654185.1 of Rhodococcus sp. M8. NCBI lineage: Bacteria > Bacillati > Actinomycetota > Actinomycetes > Mycobacteriales > Nocardiaceae > Rhodococcus > Rhodococcus sp. M8. The sequence continues at coordinate 236,702 of NZ_CP064065.1, read as the reverse complement.
GTCCACCGTCCAGGTGTGCACGGCATCGCGCGGGGGCAGATCCCGCACCGCCCCCCATTCGGGGAGCAGCCGGCCCCACAGCCCCGTCCGGTCGAGCGCCTCGATCGGGTCGATCGCGCGGGTTCCCGAGCCGAGCAGCACGAGCAGGTCGTTCAGCGCGGTGCGCGGCCACGGTTCCCGCAGTTCGGGGGCGCTGTCGGCCAGGCGGCCGAGGGTGGACGCGGAGATCGGCAGGTCGTGCTGCGCTGCGGCCGCGGCGACCCGCGTGATCAGGCCGGGGTCCTTGCGCGGGTGCGCGTCGCGGGCCAGCGTCACTTCGCCGCCGTGTTCCACCACACCCTCGTCGAGCGGGCGCCGGACGGGGACGCGGCGCAGCCGGGACAGGCCCTTGCGGGGCAGCGAGTTTCCTGCCGTGCGTACCCCGACCTCCACCGAGTAGCTCACGGTCCGGGCCGCCTCGGTCAGCACGCGGGCCAGGTCGAATCGGTCCCCGATGCGCAGGGCGGCGCCGATCTCGTCGGCATCCTGGGCGCGCAGCTGGTCGCGGGCCCGGCCGGCGACGCGGTGCAGCTCGGTGCGCACGTCCAGCAGGCGGCGGTGCGCGGCCGCGAGCCCGCCGCCGGGAACGTCGGGCCCGAGCCCGGGCATGCCGTCGGTGAGCTGTGCGACGGACAGTGCGTTGAGCAGTTGCACGTCCCGCAGCCCGCCGCGGCCGCTCTTGAGGTCGGGTTCGGCCCGGTGCGCGATCTGCCCGCTGCGTTCCCACCGGGCCTCGGTCAGGGCGATGAGCTCGTCGAACCGGCTGCGGATGCCGGTGCGCCACTGCCGCCGCACGCCGCCGATCAGCAGATTGCTCAGTTCGAGGTCGCCGGCGATGTGCCGGGCTTCGAGCAGGCCGAGCGCGGCGGTCAGGTCGGACGCGGCGACCTGCAGGGCCTGCGGGACGGTCCGGACGCTGTGGTCGAGCTTGATGTGCGCGTCCCACAGCGGATACCAGAGCCGGTCGGCGACCCGGGACACGACAGCGGGGTCCATGTCGTCGTGCAGCAGGACCAGATCCAGGTCGGAGTAGGGGAGCATCTCGCGGCGGCCGAGGCCGCCGACGGCGACGATGGCGAAGCCGCAGTCGGGCTTGATTCCGAGTTCGGTTCCCTTGGTGACGAGCCAGAACTCGTGGAGATCGACGAGGGCGTGGCGGAGGGCGGGGGCGTCGAGCCGGCGGTTGCGGGTGCCGCCGGCGAGCAACTGGGTACGAGCCCGGGCGAGGTCGGTGGCGGCGGTGCCGGATCCGGCCGGCCCCGGAGACACCGGCGGCCCCGATCCCGCTGCGGAGGCAGCGGGACCAGGGCCGCGAGTTCCGGACCCCTTCGGGTCAGAGTGCATCGGCGCCTCGTTCACCGGTGCGCACTCGGACGACCGTTTCGACCGGGGTGACCCACACCTTGCCGTCGCCGATCTTGCCGGTGCGGGAGGCCTCGACGATGGTCTCGACCACCTTGTCGACGGCGGCGTCGTCGACGACGACCTCGACGCGGACCTTGGGAACGAAGTCGACGGAGTACTCGGCTCCGCGGTAGACCTCGGTGTGGCCCTTCTGGCGACCGTATCCCTGCACCTCGCTGACGGTCATGCCAAGCACACCCGCCTGCTCGAGGCCTGCCTTGACGTCCTCGAGGGTGAACGGCTTGACAATTGCCGTGATCAGCTTCATATCCTCATCCCTTCCCAGTCTCCAGTGCCCTGATGTCTTCTTATCACTTGAGGGCGGCGGCGAAGTCGTATGCCGACTCCGCATGCTCGGCCTCGTCGATGCCGCGTGCCTCTTCCTCCTCCGACACCCGCCAGCCGAGTGGCTTGAGCGCGAAGGCGACGATCACGGTGATGATGCCGGTGTAGACCAGGGCGGAGACTGCGATGACGATCTGGATCACGAGCTGCTTGTAGTCGCCGCCGTAGAACAGGCCCGTCTCGGTGCCGAGGAACCCGATCGCGATGGTGCCCCACAGGCCTGCGACGAGGTGCACGCCGACGACGTCGAGCGAGTCGTCGTAGCCGAACTTGTATTTCAGGCCGACTGCCAGGGCGGACAGGACGCCGGCGATCGCGCCGAGCACGATCGAACCGACCGGGCTGAGCGCACCGGCGGCCGGGGTGATGGCGACGAGGCCGGCGACGGCACCCGAGGCGGCACCGAGGCTGGTGCCCTTGCCGTCGCGGATGCGCTCGGTGAGGAGCCAGCCGAGGATCGCGGCGGCCGCGGCGGTGGTGGTGTTGACCCAGGCCAGGCCGGCCACACCGTCGGCGGCGAACGCGGAACCGGCGTTGAAGCCGAACCAGCCGAACCACAGCAGGGCGGCACCGAGCATGACGAACGGCAGGTTGTGCGGGCGGAAGGCGGTGCGACCGAAGCCCGCGCGCTTGCCGATGATCAGCGCCAGGACGAGCGCGGCGATGCCGGCGTTGATGTGCACGACGGTGCCGCCGGCGAAGTCGATGGGCGCGACGGTCGCGACGAGCCCGCCTTCTCCGTCGTCGGAGGTGCCGAAGATCTTGGCGGCGAGGCCGTCCTCGGAGCCGGAGAGCAGGCCGCCGCCCCACACCATGTGGGCGAGGGGGAAGTACGCGAGGGTGACCCAGATTCCGGCGAAGGCCAGCCAGGTGCCGAACTTCACGCGTTCGGAGAGGGCACCGCTGATGAGAGCGGTGGTGATGACCGCGAACGTGACCTGGAAGCCGATGTCGATGATCTGCGGGTAGTCGCCGAGGCCGGGCAGGAACTCACCGGCGTCGTCGTAGATGGCGCCCTGTAGACCGAACATCTGGAACGGGTTGGCGAAGATGCCCCCGATGTCCTCGGTGCCGTAGGACATCGACCAGCCCCACAGCACGTAGATCACCGCGATGACCGCCATTGCCCCGAAGGACATCATCATCATGTTCAGGACGGCCTTGGTGCGCGACATGCCGCCGTAGAAGAACGCCAGACCGGGCGTCATCAACAGCACCAGGGACGCCGATATCAGCATCCATGCCGCGTCGCCGGTGTTCACCACTTCCTCCACTTGCAACCTCCCTGTTGGCCGCGCCGGTCAGCGCGTCGTCGAGAGAAGAATGCTGTGGTGATGTTTCGGCCGGAGCGCCGCGCTGTTTCAGCGGAGTGAACGCAAATCGGACATGTGTTTCGTTCCTGTTTCGTGGCTCATCCACCGGCGCCGGCCGCCGAACCGGGTCCGTCGCACGGCGTTTCGCGGCGGTGCTCCCGCGAGCCGGGAGGGGGTGGATCGGGACGGATCGCGACCCGAGCCGGGACGGACCCGGCGGGGCCGGGTGGCCAGCGCGGCGAGCTCCCGCAGGAGCCTCTCGTCGCTGCTTCCCCGTCGCCACCCGCCCCGCGGGATCCGTCCGGCACCTGTTTCTACCGAACCGGAGTGGCAGATGGGAACCGAGTGACGATTTGTGACCTTTCCGTGACCAAAACCGGCCACCCGGTCGGAGGCCGGGTGGCCGGTGGTGAGCTGGCGGTGGTGCGGTGGATCAGCCCAGCAGGGCGTCGACGAATGCGCCCGGCTCGAACGGCGCGAGGTCGTCCGCGCCCTCACCGAGACCGACGAGTTTCACGGGGACCCCGAGCTCGTGCTGGACCTGGAAGACGATCCCGCCCTTGGCCGTGCCGTCGAGCTTGGTCAGCACCACGCCGGTGATGTCCACGACCTCGGCGAACACGCGCGCCTGCATCAGGCCGTTCTGCCCGATCGTCGCGTCGAGCACGAGCAGCACCTCGTCGACCGCGGCCTTCTTCTCCACGACCCGCTTGACCTTGCCGAGCTCGTCCATCAGACCGGTCTTGGTGTGCAGCCGGCCGGCGGTGTCGATGAGCACGGCGTCCACACCCTGATCGGTGCCCCTGGCGACGGCGTCGAAGGCGATCGCGGCCGGGTCGCCTCCCTCCTTGCCGCGCACGACCTCGGCGCCGACCCGCTCGGCCCACGTCTGCAACTGGTCGGCGGCGGCCGCACGGAAGGTGTCGGCGGCGCCCAGCAGGACGCGGCGGCCGTCGGCGACGAGGACCCGAGCGAGCTTGCCGGTGGTGGTGGTCTTACCGGTGCCGTTGACCCCGACGACGAGCAGCACCGCCGGGTGATCCTGGTGCGGCAGCGCCCTGATCGACCGGTCCAGCTCCGGGTGCAGCGCCTCGACCAGCACGTCCCGCAGGACGGCCCTGGCCTCGGCCTCGGTGCGCACACTGCGGGCGGCCATCTGCACCCGCAGCCGCTCGACGATCTGGGTGGTGGTGGCGGCACCGAGGTCGGCGATCAGCAGGGTGTCCTCGATCTCCTCCCACGAGTCCTCGTCGAGGTCGCCGCCGCCGAGCAGGCCGAGCAGGCTCTTGCCCACCGCCGACTGCGACCGGGCAAGTCGGCCGCGCAACCGGTCCAGCCGGCCCTCGGTCGGGGCGATCTCCTCGATCGGGGGAACGAGCGGGACAGCCGCTACCTCGGGCTCGGCGGTCGGCGGCGGGGCCACCTCGGGTTCGACGGCGGGTGCCGGCGGAGCTTCCTCGACCGGCGGGACGACCTCGACCGGCGTAACTTCCTCGACCGGCGGGACGACCTCGGACGGCGCCGGGGCGGTCTCCGGCTCGACGCCCGGGACGGGCTCGACCCTGGGGGCCGGTTCCACGGTGGGGGCGGCGCCGGCCTCCGGGGCCCGCTCGGGCTCCACCCGGGGTTCGACCGTCGGCGCCGGAGCCTCCGACACCTCCTGGGGCAGTGACACGACCTTCGGTTCCGGCACGACCTTCGGTTCCGGCACCACCGTCGATTCCGGAGCGACCGGCGGTTTGGGGGACGCGGGCGGTTCCGGGACCACCGGCGGTCTCGGAACCGGCCGCTCGACCGGCTGGGGCGGCGCGGTCGCGGTCGCCCCCTGGGTGAAGCTGAAGCCGCCCGCGGCCTTGTAACCGCCGGAACGATCCTTCTGCTCGGCGGTGCCGAGCTGCGGCGTCTGCTCGGCCGTCAGCGACACTCGCCGTCTCCGGTACAGGGTCAGGCCGACGACGAGCGCGACGAGGAGGACGGCAAGTGCCGCCGCGATGGCTATCCAGGCTCCGGTACTCACGCCCCCATACTGTCAGGCGCAACGGCCGCGCTCAGCTCTGGGCGAGAAAGATCCTGACCACGCATCCGCTGCGAGATGACGCGGGTGATGCCGTCGCCGCGCATGCTGACCCCGTACAGGGCGTCGGCGATCTCCATCGTCGGCTTCTGGTGGGTGATGACGATGAGCTGGGACTTCTCCCGAAGCTGCTCGAACAGCCCGATGAGCCGGCGCAGGTTGGTGTCGTCGAGAGCGGCCTCCACCTCGTCCATGACGTAGAACGGGGACGGCCGGGCCCGGAAGATGGCGACGAGCATGGCCACCGCCGTCAGCGACTTCTCGCCGCCGGAGAGCAGCGACAGCCGCTTGACCTTCTTGCCCGGCGGCCGGGCCTCGACCTCGATGCCGGTGGTGAGCATGTCCGACGGATCGGTCAGCACGAGGCGGCCTTCGCCGCCGGGGAAGAGCTTGGCGAACACCTGCTCGAACTCGCGCTCGACGTCCGCGTACGCCTCGGTGAACACCTGCAGGATGCGGGCGTCGACGTCGGCGACCACGCCGAGCAGGTCCTTGCGGGCGTTCTTGACGTCCTCGAGCTGCGTGGCGAGGAAGTTGTACCGCTCCTCGAGCGCGGCGAACTCCTCGAGCGCCAGCGGGTTGACCTTGCCGAGGGTCGTCAGGTCCTTCTCCGCACGCTTGGCGCGCCGCTCCTGGGTGGCGCGGTCGTACGGCTGCGGCTGCGGCGCGACGACCTGTTCTCCGCGTTCCCGCGCCTGTTCGAACTCGGCGATCTCGAGGTCGGACGGTGGCAGCGGCACCTCGGGGCCGTACTCGGCGACCAGATCGTCGGGCGCGATGGCGTACTGCTCGACGACGGCCTGCTCGAGCTGTTCGATCCGCAGCGCGGCCTGCGCGCGGGCGACCTCGTCCCGGTGCACCGCGTCGGTGAGCTGGGCCCGCTGCGCGGAGAGGTCGCGCACCCGCTCCTTGACCTTGTCGAGCTGTTCGGCCCGCTCGGCGCGCTGACGGGTCAGCTCGTCCCGGTGGGCGGAGGCCGCGGCGACCACCTCGTCCAGGTGGGCCGCGACCCGGGCGCCGGACTCGGCCACGGCCGCGGCGACGGCCGCGGCCTGCTTGCGGGCGCGCTGTGCCCGTTCGGCCCGGGCCCGCGTCTCGCGCTCGGCCTGGGCTGCGCGGCGCAGCGAGTCCGCCTTGCCGCGCAGCGCCTGGGCGCGCTCCTCCGCGGTGCGGGCCGCGAGCCTCGCCTCCATCTCGACGGCCCGGACCTCGGCGAGGGCAGCGGCGGCGACCTCCCGGTCGACGGCCGTCGAGTCCGTGCCCGGATCGGCGCCCGCGTCGCTCTGTTCCTGTTCGGCCAGCCGCAGCCGCTCCTCGAGCTCGACGACCTCGCGGCGGGCCGTGTCACGCTCCGTCTCGGCGTTGGTGCGCTGCGCCGCGAGGCGCTCGGACTCGGCGTGGGCGGCGCGCGCGGCCTGCCCGAGCCGGCCGAGCTGCTCGTACACCGCGGACATCGCGGCGTCGGATTCGTTGAGGGCCGCGAGGGTCTGTTCGGCCACCTCGGCGCGGGCCGCCTGTTCGGCCAGGGCGCCGGCGAGAGCCGCCGAGAGTTCCTCGGAGCGCCGGACCGCGCGGTCGAGGTCGGCGCGGGAGGCGTCGATCGCGGCCTGGACCTCGAGGGTGCTCGGCGCGCGCCCGGATCCACCGACGACCCAGCCCGAGCCGGCGAGATCACCGCTCCGGGTCACGGCCCGCAGTTCGGGGCGCACGTGGCACAGTTCGATCGCGGAGCGCAGGTCGTCCACGACGACGGTGCGCGCCAGCAGCGCGTCGAGTCCGCCGCGCAGTTCCGGCGGGCAGTCGATCACGTCCCGCACCCAGCGCGTCCCGTCGGGCAGGCTCGCCGGCTCGGCCGGCGCGGTGGTGCCCCCGGCGACGAACGCGACCCGGCCCCGGTCGGCGTCCACCAGCGCGGCGACGGCCGCGGCGGCCGCCGGGACCGAATCCGCGGCCAGCGCGTCCGCGGCCGGGCCCATCGCCGCTGCGACGGCGACCTCGTAGCCGGCCTCGACCCGGACGCGTTCCGCGAGGGGACCCGACAATCCCAGGTCGGGGCGGTGCTCGAGAAGCCAGGCGGCGCCGTCCTTGCGTTCGAGACCCATCGCCAGCGCCTCGATGCGCGCCCCGAGGGAGGCGACCTCCTTGCCGGCCGCGCGCTCGGCGTCCTGCAGTTCCTTCAGGCGGGCGTCGGCGAGACGCAGCGCCTCGAGGGCGCGTTCGTGCTGGGCGTCGGCGTCGATCTCGCCGGCGTCGAGGTCGTCGATGCGGGCCTGGGCCGTCTCGAACTCGGCCTGGGCGGCGACACCGCGCAGCCGGGCCTCTTCGATGGCGACGGTCAGCCGGGCCACCTCCGCGTCGATGGACTCGGCGCGGGTGCGCACGGTGTCGACCTGTCCGGCCAGGCGCGCGAGTCCCTCCCGCCGGTCGGCGACGGCCCGCACTGCGGCCAGGTGCGCCCGCTCGGCGGCCGCGGCGGCCTCCTCCTGGACGGCGAGCTGCTCCTTCGCGGCCTCGAGGGTGCCGTGGGCGACCTCGACGGCCTCGAGGAGTTCGGCCTCCTCTTCGGCGATGCGGTCGGCGCGGGCCTCCATCTCGTCCGGGTCCTGGCCGTCGCGGACCGCCGAGGCGGTGTCGAGGTGGCGGGCGCGTTCCTGGGCGATGCGCACGGTGGCGCCGAGACGTTCGGCGAGCGCGGAGAGCCGGAACCAGGTCTGTGACGCGGCCTCGGCGCCGGGAGTGAGTCGCGCGACCGCCTCCTCGTGGCGTGCGAGTTCGGCGTTGGCGTCGTCGAGCTCGGCGGAGACGTGGTCGAGTCGCTCGCGCAGGACGCGTTCCTGCTCGTCCTGGTCGGCGAACTCGGAGCGCCGGGTCACGAGGTCGTCGGCGGCGAGCCGCAGCCGGGCGTCGCGCAGGTCCGCCTGGATGGTCTGGGCGCGGCGCGCCACCTCGGCCTGGCGGCCGAGCGGCTTGAGCTGCCGGCGCAGCTCGGCGGTGAGGTCGGTCAGGCGCGCGAGGTTGGCCTGCATCGCGTCGAGCTTGCGGACCGCCTTCTCCTTGCGCTTGCGGTGCTTGAGGACTCCGGCGGCTTCCTCGATGAATGCGCGGCGGTCCTCCGGCCGGGACTCGAGGATGGCGGAGAGGCGGCCCTGACCGACGATGACGTGCATCTCGCGGCCGATGCCGGAGTCGGACAGCAGTTCCTGCACGTCCATCAGCCGGCACGAGTTCCCGTTGATCTCGTATTCGCCGGCCCCGTCGCGGAACATCCGCCGGGTGATGGACACCTCGGAGTATTCGATGGGCAGCGCGCCGTCCGAGTTGTCGATGGTGAGGGTGACCTCGGCACGGCCGAGGGGTTGCCGGCCGGCGGTCCCGGCGAAGATGACGTCCTGCATCTTGCCGCCGCGCAGCGCCTTGGCGCCCTGCTCCCCCATCACCCAGGTGAGGGCGTCGACGACGTTGGACTTGCCGGAACCGTTCGGCCCCACGACACACGTGATGCCCGGTTCGAACCGCAGAGTCGTCGCGGACGCGAAAGACTTGAAGCCCTTGAGCGTCAGACCCTTCAAATACATGTGCGAAAACCTTACCGGCGGGCCGTCACCGCTCGACGAAGCCGGTCAGGTCACCGCGCGTCGGCTCCCAGCTCTCCACCACGAGCCGCACCTCTCCCGGGGTCTCGCCCGAGCGCAGCGCGGCGAGGAGTCGTTCGAGGGCGTCGCGGGGGCCCTCGGCGATGACGAGCACGCGCCCGTCGGGATGGTTGGTGGCGTGACCGGCGAGGCCGAGTTCGAGGGCTCGCGACCGCGTCCACCAGCGGAACCCCACACCCTGCACGCGCCCGTGCACCCAGGCGGTGAGCCGGACGGCGTCCGGCGGCGACTGCGTCATGGCTGCTCCCCCGAACTGCGGACCGGACGGACGGCGTGGACGGCGCCGTCGAAGCCGGTGGTGTAGAGGACGTCCGGGTCCCAGCCGGGGCCCTCGCCGAACGCGACCGCGGAGACGAAGGGCACCCCCGTGGCGACCGTGCAGCCGGTGCCGGTGACCGGGTCGACCCGCAGGATCTTCCCGGCGACGTTGAGCGGGACGTACAACGCGCCGTCGGGTCCGACGTCGAGATCGTCGGCGGTCTCGAGGGGCCCGGGCCCGGACGGGTCCAGGGTCCGGACCGGACCGGCGAGGTCGCCGGCGTTCAACGCGTGAATTCGGGTAGTCGGATCGAAAGTCGTAGCCGCATAAACGGTTTCGCCGTCGACCGCGAGTCCGTTGACGGAGCCGAGGTCGGTGCGGATCGTTTCCGGGGCCCCACCCTCGACCGGGACGCGCGTCAGGCCCGGGGGGCTGCCCAGGTTCCGGCTGACGAGGAAGTCCCCGTCGGGCAGGCGGACGAGACCGTTGGGCATGGTCAGACCCGACGCGACGGTGCGCCGCGTCCCGGTGTCGAGGTCGACGGCCTCCAGGGTGCCGTCGGTGCGGCCGAGCAGTCCGGAGACGGTGCCGTTGCCGGTCGTGAAGTACGCCGTGCCGTCGTCGACGACGATGCCGCCGGGCGCCGGGACCTCGGCCACCACGGCGTCGGCCCGTCCCTCGGGCGTGAGCGCCAGCAGCGACCCGCCGCCGGCCGGGGTGGACGCCGAGGCCAGCAGCCGGCCGCGACCGTCGAACGCGAGATTCTCGAGCACGCCGAGCCCGGACGCGACGACGTCCACCCGCCACGGCGCGCAGTCCGCCGGAGCGGGCGCGGCCGTCGCCGGCGCCCCGCCCGCCAGGAACCCCACGGCGAGCGCGAGTCCGGCCGCTGTACGAATCATCCGCCCTCCCTGCCGAGATCCACCGCTCACGCGTCCGGAACGATCTTCAGCGTCACCTCGGTGCCGGCCTCGAGCGTACGGCCGACGGTGCACACCTTGTCGACGGATCGCTCGACGAGCGCGACGAGGCGCTGCTGCGACTCCTCGTCGAGTTCGCTCAGGTCCAGCGCCATCTCCTCGACGAGGTGCGGGTACACCTCGTTCTCCCGGTCCGCGGCGCCGGAGACACGGATCGTGACGTCGTAGGTGTCGCCGAGCCGGCGCGACAGCGGGAAGTCCGAGCTCATCCCCGAACAGGCCGCCAGCGCGATCTTCAACAGCTCGCCGGGGGTGAAGACACCCTCGACGGTCTCCGACCCGATCAGGACCTCGGCACCTCGGGAGCTGCGGCCCGTGTAGCGGCGGGTGCCGGTGCGCTCGACCCACAGTTCGGTCGTCGGCGTGTCGGAAGTCTGTTCAGCCATGCGGGAGATCCTGCCATGATCACCCGACGGCCAGTTCGCGCAGGATCCCGATGAGCTCGTCCGCGACGACGGGGGTGTCCGCGCTGCTGCGGCGCAGCAGTCCGACGGGTTCGGCGGTGCCCGGGGTCGGTACCGGCAGCCGCACGAGCGTGCCGTCGTCGAGGTCGTCCTGCGGCACCCGCTCGGGTGTCAGCCACACCGCGTCGCCGGCGCGCACCAGCCCGCGCGCGACCGAGACGTCGAGGGTCTCGACGCTGCCGGACGGCAGCCGCAGGCCGTGCCGGGCGAGGAAGCCCTCGGTGTGGTGCCGCGGCACGGTTCCGGCGGTGGCGACGACGAGGGGGTGGTTCAGCACCGCCGGCACCGATACCGGACCCCCGGCCAGCGGATGCCCCGGGCGCACGATCAGGGCCAGCGACTCGGCGTACAGCAGTTCGAACGAGAGCCCTTGCATGGCCTCCGGGTCGGCCATCCGGCCGAGGACGAAGTCGAGCTCGCCGGCGCGCACCGCGCCCAGAAGTGCGGTGTTCGGGGCCGTGCGGATCTGCACGCCGACGTGCGGACGCCGGTCCCGCAGCCGGGTGACCGCACCGGGCAGCAGGGTGCTCGCGACGGTGGGCAGGGCGCCGACCCGCACGGGGGCGACGGCCGGCTGCCCGGTCCCGGAGAGGGCACGGGCGGCGGACGCCAACGCGTCCGTGACCTCGACGGCGTGGCCCAGGAACTCCTCGCCGGCGGGGGTGAGCCGGGCGCCGTGCCGCCCGCGGTCCACCAGGCGCAGGCCGGCCAGGGATTCGAGTTCGTTGAGGGTCTTGGTGACCGCCGGCTGGCTCAGATGCAGCCGGCCGGCGGCCCGGCCGAGGTTGCCCTCCTGGGCGACGGCGACGAAGCACGTGAGGTGGCGCAACCGGATGCGATCCAGGAGCCGCGACGCCCGGTCGACCGGGGGCACGAAACCGCGTTCCATCACTGCAGGTTATGAAATTCGGCCGAAACCGTCAATTTACATGACTCATGCTCACCCATAACGTGGATCACATCCAATCCGTCGCAGTGCGACAGTCCCCAGGAGTACCGCCTCATGATCATCGCCGCCCCCGGCGCCGCGTCCGGCGAATTCGTCGAACGCGACCACACTCAGCACCCGCCCGCCCTCACCCCCGGATACCGCACGTCGGTGCTGCGCTCCCCGCGCAATGCCCTGATCGCGCCGCGCAACACGCTCTCGGAGACGACCGGGCCGGTCTTCGACCGTCGCGAGCTGGGCGAGAAGGACAACGACCTCATCCTCAACTTCGCCAAGGACGGCCTGCCGATCGGCGAGCGCCTGATCGTGCACGGCTACGTCCGCGACGAGTTCGGCAACCCGGTGAAGGGCGCCCTGGTCGAGGCGTGGCAGGCCAACGCCGGCGGACGCTACCGCCACAAGAAGGACCGCTACCTCGCGCCGATCGACCCGAACTTCGGCGGTTGCGGCCGCATGATCACCGACGACAACGGCTACTACTTCTTCCGCACCATCAAGCCCGGGCCGTACCCGTGGGCCAACAGCACCAACGCCTGGCGGCCCGCCCACATCCACTTCTCGATCCACGGCACCGGCTGGGCGCAGCGCTTGATCACCCAGATGTACTTCGAGGGCGACCCGCTCATCGAGCGCTGCCCCATCGCGAAGACCATCCCGACGCTGGACCAGCTGCGCAGCCTGATCGCGCAGGAGGATCCCGCCAACAATGCCCCCTTCGACGCGCGTACCTACCGCTTCGACCTCACCCTGCGCGGCCGCCGCGCCACCTTCTTCGACAACGCCAACCTCCCCGGAGCCCCCCGATGAGCCTTTCCCCGCACAGCATGATCGAGCGCCGCCCGGAGACCCCCTCGCAGACCGGCGGCCCGTACGTCCACATCGGGCTCGCACCGCAGCAGGCCGGGTTCGACATCTTCGACAACAACTTCGGCAACGTGCTGACCACCCCGGAGACGAAGGGCGAGCACATCACCCTCGAGGGCCGCGTCTTCGACGGCACCGGCACGCCCGTGCGCGACGTGCTGATCGAGATCTGGCAGGCCAACGCCGCGGGCAGGTACGCCCACCCCGGCGACACCCAGGACGGACACACCCAGGACAGGGCGATCGATCCGACCTTCCGCGGCTGGGGCCGCACGGGCGGCGACTTCGACACCGGCGTCTACACCTTCGAGACGATCAAACCGGGACCGGTGCCGGCGAACGTCGGAGGGTTCCAGGCCCCGCACATCCTCATGGTGCTGTTCGCACGGGGCATCAACATCGGCCTGCACACCCGGGTCTACTTCGACGACGAGGCCGACGCCAACGCCGCCGACCCCGTACTCGACGGGATCGAGTGGGAGGTCCGCCGCGACACGCTGATCGCGAAGCGCTCCGAACGCGACGGCAAGGTGGTCTACACCTTCGACGTGCGTCTGCAGGACACCCCGGAAGGCGGGATCGAGACCGTGTTCTTCGACATCTGACCGGGACCCGGGTGGCGCGGGGGCGCGCGTTTCGGACGACGGTCGCCTGGGCATCCTTGCGCCGACCACGTCGCAGCGAACGAAGGCCACGGCACTGGACACCGCGATCATCTACGTTTCCGCCGGGCTCGCGCTGCTTCTCGCCGTCACCGTGCCGCGGCTGTTCCACAACCGGGCGATCTCGGCACCGATGATCGTGCTGGTGGCCGGCGCGGTGCTGGGGCTGTTGTTCGACAACGCCGAAGCCCTCACTCCCGGCGGGCACCCGGCCGTGGCGGAGTACCTCAGCGAGGTCTGCGTGATCGTCGCGCTCATGGGCGTGGGCCTCGCGATCGACCGTCCCCTCGGGTGGCGGTCGTGGAAGTCCACCCGGCGGCTGCTGCTGATCGCGATGCCCCTCGGCATCGCGGCCGTCGCGGTGCTGGGCTGGTGGGCCGCGGCCCTCACCCCCGCGGCCGCGGTACTGCTCGGGGCCGCCCTGGCTCCCACCGATCCCGTGCTGGCGTCCGACGTGCAGGTCGAGGGCCCCACGTCCGGGGAGGGTTCCCACCGCGAAGACGACGAAGTGCGGTTCGCGCTCACCTCCGAGGCCGGCCTCAACGATGCGCTGGCGTTCCCGTTCGTCTACCTCGCGCTGTTCCTGTTCACGAAGGGACCGATCGAGGACTGGATCGTCTCCTGGGTGCTGTGGGAGCTGCTCGGCAAGATCGTCCTGGGCGCCGTCGTGGGAGGGCTGGCGGGCCATCTCGTCGGGCGGGCGGTGTTCCACTTCCCCGTCGAGCACGTCCGGCTGGCCGACCGGGGCGAACCGATCGTCGCGCTCGCCGCCACGTTCGCGGTGTACGGAATCGCCGAACTGGTCGGCGGCTACGGCTTCCTGGCCGTGTTCGTGTGTGCCGTGGCCATGCGGCGCATCGAACGCGCACACGAGTACCACGCCGAGATGCACAGCCTGATCGAGCAGCTCGAGCACGTCCTCACGCTGGCGGTCCTGCTCCTGCTGGGGGCGGGCCTCACCACCGGCCTGCTCGCCGAGTTGTCGTGGGGGTCGGTTCTCGTCGGCGCCGCCCTGGTCCTCGTGATCCGGCCGGTGGTCGGCTGGGTCTCGCTCCTGGGCTGTGACGAGATGGATGTCCGCGAACGCCGCGTCACGGCCTTCTTCGGCGTGCGCGGGATCGGCTCCGTCTACTACCTCGCGTACGCGGCGGCGGAGCTCGACATCGCGCAGGAGCAGGAGCTGTGGGCCGCCGTCGCCTTCACCGTCGTCCTCTCCGTCCTCGTGCACGGGGTGAGCGCGACGAGGGTGATGCGCATGCTCGACAACGCCCGCGTGAAGGGTCCGCCGTAGGCGCGTCGAGGCGGGCCTTCTCCCGGCTCTTGCCGACGATTGAACACGCGGTTAATATACTGACCATGCGTTCAACGCCGGGTCGCCTCTCGGCAGCCGATCGCCGGGACCTCACGTCCGCGGCGCGCATCCGGGAGGCCGCAATCCTCCGTTTCGCTCGCGACGGCTTCGACGCGAGCCTGCGGACCATCGCCGCGGACGCGGGGGTGAGCGGGGCGTTGATCGTGCACCATTTCGGGTCCAAGAAGGACCTGCGACGTGCGTGCGACGAGTGGGTCCTGAGACAGATCCGCGATTCCAAGCGGACGACCCTCGCCACCGGCGACTCCGGTCCGTGGCTGGCGCAACTCGGGCGGGCCGAGCAGTACGCCCCGCTCGCCGTCTACGTCGCCCGCACCTTCCAGGCCGGCAGCGAAAGCGCGGCGGAGTTCTTCGATCACCTGGTCGACGACGTGGTCGACTACCTCGCAGAGGGCGAACGCAACGGGCTGATCCGGCCCTCCCGGGACAACCGCGCCCGGGCCCGCCTGCTCACCGGCATGAGCGTGGGGTCGATGCTGCTGCAGATGACCCTGCACCCGGAACTCCTGCGGGGCGGAGACTTCACCGGGTTCTTCCGGCACCTGACCGAGACCGTCACCGCACCGGCCCTCGAGCTGTATTCCGAGGGTCTGCTCACCAGCCGCAAGCTGCTCGACGACTACCTGATGTACGTCCCGGACCCGCCGGCGGGCGCCGGGGGCGGCGAATCCGCCGCTCCCCCTTCCTGATCCGGAACCCGCCTACCCCAGGACACAATCATGAACACGATCGTCGAGGTCCACGACCTCACCAAGACGTTCGGCGCCACGACCGCGCTGGACGGTCTCAGCCTGCACGTCGGCCGCGGTGAAGTGGCCGGCTTCCTCGGCCCCAACGGTGCCGGCAAGTCCACGACCATCCGGATCCTGCTCGGGCTTCTGCGCGCCGACGGCGGCTCCGCATCCGTGCTCGGGTTCGATCCGTGGCGCGACGCCGTCGAAGTGCACCGGCACCTCGCCTACGTCCCGGGCGACGTCGACCTGTGGCCGTCGCTCACCGGCGGCGAGGCCATCGACTTCCTGTGCCGCCTGCGGGGAGGGGCCGACCGTGCGCGCCGCACCGAGCTGGTCGAACGCTTCGAACTCGACCCGCGCAAGAAGTGCCGCGCCTATTCCAAGGGCAACCGCCAGAAGGTGGCGCTGATCTCGGCACTCGCCTCGGACGTGGAGCTCCTCGTCCTCGACGAACCGACGTCCGGCCTCGACCCGTTGATGGAACGGGTGTTTCAGGACTGTGTTGCCGAAGCGAAGCAGCGCGGCTCGTCGGTGTTGCTGTCGAGTCACATCCTCGCCGAGGTGGAAAAGCTCTGCGACACCGTGACCATCATCCGGGACGGACGTACCGTGGAATCCGGGTCGCTGGCCCAGCTGCGGCATCTCACCCGGTCGACGATCACGGTCCGCACCGACCTCGACGCGTCCGGCCTGGCGCAGGCCGAGGGCGTGCACGCGCTGCGAAACGAGCACGGGCACACCGTGTTCGAGGTCGACAACGGTCACCTCGACGAGGTGGTCCGCCGACTCGCGGAGTACGGCGTCCGCAGCCTCGAGAGCGCACCGCCGTCGCTCGAGGAGCTGTTCCTGCGCCACTACGGCAGCGATCGACAGATCGCCGGCGTGGGCGGCGTGCGATGAACACCTTCACCGGGACCGCATCCCTCGTCCGCTTCGACCTGCGCCGGGATCGGATCAAGCTGCCGCTGTGGGTGATCGGCATCTCGGCCCTGGCGGCGTACTTCGTCGCCGCCCTGCAGCTGGCGTATCCGGCCGCCGAGGACCTCCGCGGCGTGGCCGGTTTCGCCGACAACCCGGCAGGGGTGATGATGTCGGGTCCCGGCTACGGCATGGACGACCCCACGCTCGAGGCGTTCGTCGCGAACCAGTACGGGCTGTACCTGCTGGTCGCCGCCGCGTTCATGAACGTTCTCCTCGTCGTCCGGCACACACGGGGCGAGGAGGAGAACGGTCGCACCGAACTCGTCCTGGCCGGCGCGGTGGGCCGGCGCGCCCCGCTGACCGCGGCCCTGGCGACCGCAGTCGTCGCGAACGCCGCCCTCGTCGTGGCGGGCAGCGCGGCAATGACGGCCGCCGGGGTGGACGCCGGCGGGGCGGTGCTGTTCGCGGCCGGGTTCGCGGCGCTGGGGCTGTTCTTCGCCGCGCTCACCGCCCTGGTGTGCCAGGTGTGCGAACACGGGCGCACCGCCACAGGACTGGCCGCAGCGGCGCTGGGAACGGCCTTCGTCGTGCGGGGCGTCGGCGACGTCCTGGAGCGGCACGGCAGCGCGGTGTCCTGGCTGTCCCCCATCGCCTGGTCGCAGCAGACGCGAGCATTCGTCGATCCGCGATGGGGCCCGCTGGCCCTGTCGTTGGGGTTCGCGGCGGCCGCCGCGGCGGCCGCGTACCGTGTCGTGGACCGTGGCGACCTCGGGGCCGGACTGGTGCCGCCACGGCCGGGCCGGGCCGAGGCGGCACCGGCGCTGGCGAACCCGTTCGCCCTGGCGCTACGGCAGCAGCGCGGCAGCATCGCCGGGTGGGGCGCGGGCCTGGCGCTGATGGGGTTGTTCTACGGCTCCCTGACCGGGTCGATCGCCGAGAGCTTTGCGAACCTGCCCGAGGACATTCTTGCGCTCATGGGTGGTTCGGCCGCGAATCTCGTCGACGGCTTCCTGGGCCTGACCGGATACACGACGGCCTTCCTCGCCTCCTGCTTCGCGATCCTGTCCGTCCGCCGCCTGCGGGGCGAGGAGCAGTCGGGCCGGATCGAGCCCGTTTTGGCGACAGCTACGAGCCGTGCCGGATGGATGGCAGCGGGGCTGTCCGTGACCGCTCTGGGCGTGGTGGCACTCCTCGCACTCGCCGGCGTGGGGACCGGGCTCGGGGCCGCGGCGTCCACCGGGGAGCCGACTCGGGTGCCCGCATCGGTATGGGCGCATCTCGGATACGCCCCCGCCGTCCTCGGCATCGCGGCGATCGGAGCGGCGCTGTTCGGTCTCGCCCCCGCGCCTTCGATCTGGTCTGGGTGCTGGTCGTCTACGGCTACCTGGTGGGCAGTTTCGGACCGATCCTCGACCTGCCCGACAGCGCCGGCGTCCTCTCCCCGCTGAACCATGTCCGGCAGATGCCGCTCGAACCGTTCGCCGCGGGCTCCTTCGTCGCTCTCGTCGTTCTCGCCGCGCTCGTCACGGCGGCAGGGCTGGCCGCGTTCCGGAAGCGCGACGTCGTGAGTACGTGAGAACCCGCCGGGTGGACCGGGCAGTGGCGGCACCCCCCTTGATCGCCCGAACTGTTAGTGGCTAACATTATGGGGTGTCCAAGTCCGAGCGGACCCGGCAGCGCATCCAGGCGACGGCGGTGCAGCTGTTCACCGAGGACGGCTACGACGCCGTCACCGTCGACCGGATCGCCTCCGCCGCCGGGGTGTCGCACATGACCTTCTTCCGGTACTTTCCATCCAAAGACGCTGTTCTGCTTGATGATCTCTACGACCCTGTCATTGCGGACGCCGTGGCCGCGCAGCCGGCGGACCGGAGCCCGCTGGAACGGGCGTGCCGGGGGATCCTCGACGCCTGGGCGCTGATTCCCGAGACGGATCTCGGGGACGTGCGCACTCGCCTGCGGATCGTCGCGGCGCACCCCCGGCTGCGCGCGCGGATGTGGGAGAACACCCTGCGCACCCAGGAGGCCGTCGCCGCCGCGCTCGCCGAACCGGGGACACGACGACTCGAGGCCGCAGTGGCCGCCGGGGCCTGCATGGGCGCACTCATGGCGGCGCTGACGGACTGGGCAGAAACCGGCGACGAGGCTCTCGGCAACCGGATTGCGTCGGCCCTGCACCAGCTTGCACCGGAGGCCAGTCCCTCACGGCAGCCACGGGAGGTGCCGTGACCGAGGTCGGCGACGTCGTGCTCGAGTGCCGGAACGTGTGCAAACGCTACGGCTCCGCGCCGGTACTCGAGGGCGTCACCACCGAGGTGCGGGCGGGCGAGGTACACGCGTTCGTGGGCCTCAACGGGGCGGGAAAGACGACGTTGATGCGCCTGTTCCTCGGCATGATCGAGCCCGACGACGGAATCGTGCGCGTGCGGGGCCTGGCGCCGTCGACGATGCCGGCACGGCACTGGACGGGCGTCGGGCACCTGGTCGAAACACCGCTGGCCTATCCCGAACTGACCGTCGCGCAGAACCTGCGCATCGCGGGCCGCCTCGCCGGCCTGTCCGCGGCAGGCGCCACCGCCGCGGCCGACCGGTGGATCGAGGAACTGGTCCTGTCCCGGTGGGCGCGGACCAGCGCACGGAAACTCTCCCTCGGCAACCGGCAGCGGCTGGGTCTGGCCGCGGCGCTGATCGCGGACCCGGATGTGCTGATCCTGGACGAGCCGACCAATGCGCTCGATCCGGCCGGGATCATGCTGCTGCGCACGCTGCTGCAGCGCAGCCGGGAGCGCGGCGCGGCGACGCTGGTGTCCAGCCACCATCTCGACGAGGTCGCCCGCGTGGCCGACCGCATCACAGCCGTCAATGAGGGACGCGTCGTCGGCTCCCTCGACCCGGACGGAATCGATCTCGAGCGGCAGTTCTTCGACCTGGTGTACCGCGACAGCGAGGCGCGACGATGAACACCTCCGAGCAGATCCGGGCCGCGCTGGCGGTCGAGTGGGCCAAGTTCCGGCGGGCACGCCCCGTATGGGTCACCACCGCCTTTCTCACGACGGGGGTGGTGGCCATGTGCGTGCTGACCCTGCAGTCCGTGCACGGTGCCAACGCGGTGATGGCGGGTAAGGCGCAGACCATCGTCGGCGACGGCGGCCGAGCGGGACTGTTCGCCGCAGCCGACACCATCGTCTCGGTGGGCGGGCTTCTCGGATTCGGTGTGGTCATCGGCTGGGTCTTCGGCCGCGAGTTCACCGACGGAACGATCACCGGTCTGTGGGCCGCGCCGGTCTCCCGCCCGGCCCTCGCCGCCGCAAAGCTGCTGATCCTGCTGTCGTGGGCGGTCGCCACCAGCCTCGCGCTGGGCGCCGCACTGGCGGTGGTGGCGGGAACGCTCGTCGACGACGAGCCCCTCGACCCGGGGACGCCGGCACTCGTGGGCAGATTCCTCGCCGTCGCCCTGCTCACCGCGGGGCTCGCATTCCCCTGCGCCTGGGTCGCCACCGTTGCGCGGGGATACCTGCCCGCGGTCGGGACGATCATCGCCGTGGTGGTCGTCGCCCAGATGGCGGTCATGGCCGGAGCGGGCGGCTGGTTCCCGTTCTCGGCTCCGGGCCTGTGGGCGGCGGGACCGCAGGCCGGTTCCGTCACCGGTCCGCAACTCGCGCTCGCCCTCGTCGTTCCTGCCGTCTCGGCGGGCCTGACGCTGTGGTCGTGGCGCCGGCTCGCCCTCGTGCACTAGGACTCCCCAAGGGGCCGAAGTCCCGTCGATCCGGACCGCCCGCACGATAGGGTGATGCCCGGAGTGCCGGGAAGTCTGGTCGGCGAGTGACGTTCGCATTTCACGACCAGGGAGGGCACCGTGGACCAGGGTACGTTCGCAGGTCGGGTTCCGAGCCGGGTACTCGGCGGATGAGCACATCGAACATCGCGCGACCACGCATGCACAGATTTCACGATGCCGGCTAGGTGGCGTGCTCGGTTGACGGGCGCCGACGTGCTCACCGAACGCCCGGCCTTCGCGCTGGTGGGCGTCCTGCGGGTCCCGCAGTTGCAGACCAGTCCCGGCCGGGCCATCGTCCGCCGGATCGGCTACGCCCTGATCGCCCTGGCCCTGGTGGTGCTCGTCGTCTACCTGGACCGCGACGGCTACACCGACAGCCAGGACGACGAGCTGTCCCTGCTGGACTGCATCTACTACGCGACGGTGTCGCTGTCGACCACCGGCTACGGCGACATCGCTCCGATCACCGAACAGGCTCGCCTGGTCAACATCCTGATCATCACTCCGCTACGGGTCTTCTTCCTCATCGTCCTGGTCGGCACCACGCTCTCGGCTCTGACCGAGAGCTCGCGGCAGGCGTTCCGTATCCAGCAGTGGCGACGCCGGGCGCGCAACCACACGGTCGTCGTGGGTTACCGCACCAAGGGCCGTGCCACAGTGGACGCGATGCTCGGGGACGGCGTCCCGCCGTCCGAGATCGTGGTCGTCGACACCGACCCACTGATACTCGAGGCCGCCGCCGGACAGGGTCTGGTGACGGTGCAGGGCTCGGCCACGAGATCGGACGTGCTGCGCCTGGCCGGGGTTCCGCACTGCACCTCGATCGTCGTTGCCGCCGATCGCGACGACACCGTAGTGCTCGTCACCCTCACCGCCCGCGAACTCGCGCCCGCTGCAAAGATCGTCGCCGCCGTTCGCGAGTCCGAGAACACCCACGTCCTCCGCCGGTCCGGGGCCGACACCGTGGTCGTCGCCTCCGAAACCGCCGGGCGGCTGCTGGGCGTCGCGACGGCCACACCCGGCGTGGTGCAGATGGTCGAAGACCTCCTCACCCCCGAGGCCGGGTTCGCCATCACCGAACGGGCGGCCGAGGCCGCCGAGATCGGCGAATCCCCCCGCCACCTGACCGACATCGTGCTCGGGATCGTCCGTGACGGCCGGCGGCTGCACGTCGGATCACCGGAGGCCGCCACCATCGGAGCCGACGACCGACTGCTCTGCGTCCGGCGCGTGCCGGACTGATCCCGTTCCTGCCCCCGTCGCGCCCGCAACCGATGCCGGAGGTCGCATCATGGTCCTGCCCGTCGATCCGTCGCCCGTCAATACGCACCACGACCTGTCGGTCCACGAGGTCGTGCTCCTGCACGAGACCGATCCGCATCGCGGCCTCGACGCGGACGAGGCCACCCGCAGGCTGGAACGATTCGGGCCCAACGTGCTGCCGGCGGCCTCGGGCCACGGGTTGCTGCGGCGGATTCTGCGCCAGTTCCACAATCCCCTCATCTATGTGCTGCTGTCCGCAGCGGCGATCACGCTGTGGCTCGACGAGTACGTCGACTCGGCCGTCATCCTCGCGGTCGTCCTGGTCAACGCCACCGTCGGCTTCGTCCAGGAGTCCAAGGCCGAAGCGGCGCTCAACGCACTCCGGTCCATGGTGCGCACACAGACACGCGTGATCCGCGGTGGACGCCAGCAGACCCTGCCGTCGGACGACCTCGTACCCGGCGATCTCGTCGTCCTCGAGGCCGGCGACAAGGTTCCCGCAGACCTGCGCCTGATCCGCGTCGCCGAATTGCAGATCGACGAGTCCGCCCTGACCGGGGAGTCCGTTCCGGTCGTCAAGGACGAGGTGGTACTGCCGCCTGCCACGCCGGTGGCGGATCGCCGCAACATGGTGCACTCGGGCACGTTGGTGACGGCCGGGGCGGGCGCCGGGGTCACCGTTGCGACCGGCGACCGGACCGAACTCGGGGAGATCCATCGCCTCGTCGGGGCCGCGGACGTGCTGGCCACGCCGCTCACCGCCAAACTGGCCTCGTTCAGCAGGGTTCTGACCGTGGCGATCGTCGTGCTGGCGGCGGCGACCTTCGCGATCGGTCTCGTCCGCGGTCAGGATGCGCCGGAAACGTTCACCGCCGCGGTGGCGCTTGCGGTCGGCGCCATCCCGGAAGGGCTTCCCGCCGTCGTCACCATCACGATGGCCATCGGTGTGGCCCGGATGGCCCGGCGCCGGGCGGTGATCCGCCGGCTGCCCGCCGTCGAGACGCTCGGCAGCACGACCGTCATCTGTTCGGACAAGACCGGAACACTCACCGCGAACCAGATGACGGTGCGCCACCTGTGGACGGTGCACTCCCTGTATTCCGTGACCGGTTCGGGATACGCGCCCGCGGGCGTGGTCCACGATTCCGCCGGCGCCGTGGCCGCGCCCGATTCGGACGAGGCCCTGCGGTGGACGATCGTGGCGGGTGCCGGATGCAACGACGCACACCTCGACCGGCGGGACGGGCGGTGGTCCGTCGTCGGTGATCCCACCGAGGCCGCGATGCTCGTCGTCGCGGGCAAGGCCGGCCTGGCACCCGAGGACGTCCGCGCCGGGCATCCCCGCATCGGCACCATCCCCTTCAGTTCCGAACGCCAGTTCATGGCGACGCTGCACGCCGAGCCCCGCACGGGTGAGCGGGTCGTGCTCGCCAAGGGGGCCGTCGAGCGGATCCTCGAACGTTGCCGCTACGGCATGGGTTCCGACGGCAGCCGCCTTCCCCTGGACCGGGACTCGGTCCACCGGGCCGCCGAGGACCTGGCGCGGCAAGGGCTGCGTGTGCTGGCCACGGCCGTCCGCGCGATCGATGCGGAGGCGCAGTTCGACCTGTCGGTGGTCTCCGGCGAGATGGTGTTCGCCGGCCTGCACGCGATGCTCGACCCGCCCCGGCAGGCCGCCGTGGACGCCGTACGTGCGTGCCACGTCGCCGGCATCGCGGTCAAGATGATCACCGGCGACCATGCGGCCACCGCAGCGGCGATCGCCCGGCAGCTCGGGTTGATCGGCGAGGCCGACGACGGACTCGTGCTCACCGGACAGGATCTCGACGCGATCCCGGCCGAGGAACTCGCGGACGCGGTCGACCGGGCCCGGGTGTTCGCACGGGTCTCCCCCGAACAGAAGCTCCGGTTGGTCGGGGCCCTGCAGGAACGTGGCCACGTCGTCGCCATGACGGGCGACGGCGTCAACGACGCTCCCGCCCTGCGGCAGGCCGACATCGGGGTGGCCATGGGCCACGGTGGAACGGAAGTGGCCAAGGAGGCCGCCGACATGGTGCTCACCGACGACGACTTCGCCACCATCGAGGCCGCCGTGGAGGAGGGCCGCGGCGTCTTCGACAACCTCACGAAGTTCATCGTGTGGGTGCTTCCCACCAGCCTCGGTCAGGGCCTGGTCATCCTCGCCGCGATCGTCTTCGGGACGACCCTGCCGATCCTGCCCACCCAGATCCTGTGGATCAACATGACCACCGCCGTCGCACTGGGTCTCATGCTGGCGTTCGAGCCGAAGGAACCCGACACGATGACCCGGCCCCCACGGGATCCCACGCGGCCGCTGCTGACCGGCGCGCTCGTCACCCGGATCCTGCTGGTGTCCGGCCTCATCGTGGGCGGCGCGTGGTGGCTGTTCGAGTGGGAGCTCGGCATCGGTGCCGACCTCGCCGAGGCACGAACCTCGGCCGTCAACCTCGTCGTGGCGGTGGAGCTGTTCTACCTCTTCAGCTGCCGCTCGCTCACGGCGTCGGTATGGCGGATCGGGTTCTTCGGCAACCGGTGGATCCTCGTCGGGGTGCTCGCCCAGACAGTCGCGCAGCTCGCCATCACCTATGTGCCCGCCATGAACACCCTCTTCCAGACCGCTCCGATCGACGCGCAAGCATGGTTGCGCATCGTCGGCCTCGCCACGCTCGCGGTGCTCGTCGTCGCCGTCGACAAGTCCCTGCGCGCCCGGGCCGCACGAGGGAGCGCGGACCTTCCGGTGGCCGGGACCCTCGCCCCGCCGGACGAGTCGTGAGTAGGTGACCTCTCATGGACCTGCCACTCCTTCCCGCTCGTCGCCACGATCCTCGCCCTCGCTGCACTGGCAGGCTTGCTCGCGACCCGGCTGCGGCAGTCACCACGGGTTCCACGGCAAGGTCGCCGTCACCGCCCACGGCAGCCAGGACTCCGAACGGCTCCTCACCGCCGGCGCCGACCTCGTTCTCGACCCGTTCGAACTGGCGGCCACCACGACCGACGCACTGGACCGGCTCGTCGGCATCGCCGACAACGAGCAACCGGACGGTTGACAAGCACGGGTCGCTCGTCGCGGCCGGATCCTACCGGCACCTTGCGCGTTCGGCGACCCACCCGAAGCGCCGCTGCGCCGCGGCGGGTGCGCCGTCGAGGACGTGCATCGCCTGCATCGGGGCAAGCCGGACCTCGCCGAACGGGTGTACCCGGCGACCACCGCGTCGGCGGCCGCCTGACGGAGGCCGGAGGGCGGCTGTGGGGCGCGGCTCCGGCCGAACGACGGGGCGGGCCGCGGGCCGGATGACGGCAGGGCCCTCATGTAGGTTCCACTGCTCGGTGTCACTTAACGGCGCTTCCGAGCTGCGGGTTCTCAACGTCGTGTCAGTGCCTGATTCTCACGAGCCTGTCGGAATCCTCAGTCCGGCCGCTATCGCGTAGGCCGATCCCCGAGCCGTGAGAGACTGGTCTCCGCGGTGCCGTTCTGCTGGGGTCGGGAAGACACCGATCTACGTAGGACGCCCGAATCCGGGAGTCTCGAGGCTGTCGGAGAGCCACTGGCAGACTGCCTGCGCGTAGAGGTCGGGCGCCTCGACGGGAAGCAGGTGGCCGACGTCCTCGAAGGGTCGGGGTGTCCAGCCCGGCCGTCGGGCGTGCTGCATGAGCGACGCGGGGTCGACAAGGTGATCGTCGCTTCCCCACAGCACGAGTACGGGCATCTTCACGGAATCGAGAGCCTCGTTCGTCGACTTCTGCGTGATGAACATGGCTTTGACGATCGACGCGAACGCCGTGGCCGTGCTTGCGAGCCGTTCCGGGTGCTCGCGGGCCGCCTCGAGGTCATCGAGCCACAGGTCGACCTGTGCTCGTGAGACACGGCCCGGGTTTCCACCGAGCAGGTCGGTCCGGCCACCGGAGATGGAGCCCGCGTCTTCGATCGCGGTTCGCTTGGCGTCCAGTATGCGCCGGCCCGCCAGTCGCAGCACCAGGCGTGCCGTGGGCGGGCCGGCTGCGACGACGAGACGTCCCAGCGTCTGCCACCCGAATGCCTCGGCTGGTGACGTCCGGCGCCACGGCAGCGCCGGGGCCACCAAGACGACTCCCCGAGTCTTCTCGGGCATCATCGTGGCGGCCAGCGCCGCCACCGGGCCACCCGTCGACCAGCCGTGCAGCAGCACCTGGCTCTCGAGGTGGAGTTGCCGGGCGAAGGCCGCCACGAAGCGCGCGTCCAGGTCCGCGCGTGGCCCATGCCGATACGGATCGCCGGTGTGGCCGACAATCGTCCCCGGGAGGTCGACGGAAATTACCGGCCCGAGGCGGCGCAGGGGAGGAACGAGATCGAGCCACATGCTCGCGCTACCGGTCATCGGGGGCACCAGCAGGTGAACCGGCGCGTCGGGAGGCGCGGTCGACGCGGGCTCCGCTCGGACATAGTGCACGGGCACGCCGCACACGCTCGTCGACACGCTGCGCAACCCCGCCCACTGCGGCGACCGGGCGCCCCAGTCGTCGTATCGCACGGTGATCCTTCCCTCCTTTCCCAGGGTATTCGGAGGCTGGATGGAGGGCGACGATCTGGACCCGGCAGCGCAACACGTCCATGACCCGGTCGATGCTGCGCGAGTACTACCCGGCCGCGGTGGCTGCTTTCGACGACCTGGCCGGACGTGACGCCCACGCCGTGCTGTCCGTCGCACCAAGCCCGGAGCAGGGGCTCGCATTCACCGTCACGCGAGTCGAGGGCCCTGCTCCGCAGAGCCGGCCGACAGCGATACCTGCGAACTCGCGCCACCGAGATCGTCACTGCTTGCGCAGTGAGCAACTGCCGGCCCGACCCGGTGCGGCCGACACCTACGCCGCCGCCGTCTCGGCATTGGTCGCCGTCGCTACTGAGATGGCCCGACAGACCGCCGGACTGGAGGAACAGGTGAAGGCGGGTTCTGGTCGACACCCGGGCGCCGAGATCTACCTGAGCCAGCCTGGTCTGGGAGTGGTTCTCGGTGCCTGGGTGCTCGCAGAAATTGGGGATGATCCGGGACGCTGGGCCGATGTCCGGGCCCGGAGGAAACTACTCTGGCATGGCGCCGGTGACCCGAGCCTCCGGCATCAAACGGGTCGTGCTCGCCCGGAACCGGCGGTTGGGTGATGCGCTCTATCCGCAGGCCTTCGCTGCACTCAAGGCCTCTGCCGGGCGCCCGCCCCTACTACGGCCGGCACCGTGCCGGCGGCGCCACCCGCCACATCGTGCTTTGACGAACCACCTCGTCGGCATTCTCCACGGTTGCCCTGCTCATCACACCACCTACGACGAAGAGACCGCACGGACCGACTCACGGCGCACCGCGGCCGCTTGACGACACGTTGGAAGCGTCGGACAGCAACACCTCAGTTGAGGCTACCCCCGGCGGCCAGGAAGTTGTCGATGGCACGTTGGAGCCGGTCGAGTGCGGCGCCGTACGACGTGAAGTCGCCGGTGCGCTGGGCGTCGCGCAGATCAGCCAGGGCGCTGTTCAGTTCGAGGACCGCAGCGGTGAGCTGCTCCGGGGTCGGCTCTGCGGGCGGCGCGGTAGGTGGCGGCACCGTCGCGCCCTCCTCGGGTGGCGGAGCGGTCGCCGCAGGATCGGGGGGTGGCGGGGTCGCGGCGTCGCCGCCGGGCGCCGTCGCCATCCGGCCCGTCCCCGCACCGAAGACCTGGTCGAGGGCCTCGGCGAGGGTGGGTGCGTATCCGACGCGGACGCCGCCGGCGCTGGGTTCGCGATAGCTGACCAGCACTCGCGACAGTTGCGGGAAGGTCGAACCGTCGGCGGTGCTGGTGAGGCGTTCGGTGTACAGGGGCTCAACGTAGAGCACCCCGCCGTCCGCGATCGGCAGCGTCAGCAGATTGCCGTAGTGGATCCGATTGGACCGCTCGAGCAGGGTGCGTTCGGAGGCCACCCGGGTGTCGGAGATCATCGAATTCTGGGTCTGTTGCGGCCCCTGGGTCTGCGTGTCGGTCGGCAGCTGCAGCACCTCCATCCGGCCGTAGCCGTCCGGGTCGGAGTTCACCGAGATGTAGGCGGAGAGGAACTCGCGGTTGAACCCGACCATCGCGCTGGCGAGACGGAAGGACGGTGCCGCGCTCTCCCGGTCACCGACCAGCACGTAGTACGGCGGCTGCGACCCCACGGCCTCGGAGGTCGGGTCGCTGGGGACGGACCAGAACGCGTTGTTGGTGAAGAACTCCCGCGGGTCGTCGACGTGGTACTTGGCGAGCCGGTCCCGTTGAAGACCGAAGAGGTCCTCGGGGTAACGGAAGTGGGAGCGCAATTCCGGGGTGATCGATTCCGGCGGTTGCACGGCGCCGGGAAAGGCCCCCATCCACGCCGCGAGCACCGGGTCGTTCGTGTCCACCTGGTAGAGGGTGACGGTGCCGTCGTAGGCGTCCACGGTGGCCTTGACCGAGTTCCTGATGTAGGAGACGGGCTCACCCGGAAGCAGCCGGCCGGTATCGCTGACGTGGGCGTCGGGCAACGCGCCGGCCTGGGCGTACGGGTAGTGCGCCAGGGTGGTGTACCCGTCGACGATCCAGACGATCCGTCCGTCCACGACCGCCGGGTACGGATTGCCGTCGGTGCGGAGCCACGGCGCGACCCGTTCCACGCGGGTCTTCGGATCGCGATCGAAGATGATCTTCGAGTCCGCTCCGATGGCGCCGGAGAACAGGATGTTGCGCTCGCCGTACCGGACCGCGAACGCCAGCCGGTTGATCCAGCTTCCGATCGGCACGCCCCCGCTGCCGGTGTAGGTGTACTGCGAGGTATCCGTGTCGTACTCGCGCGGCGCCGCACCGGCGGACCCGCCGACAATCGCGTAGTCCGGGTCCGACGCCGCGATCAGCTCGCCGAAGTAGATGCGCGGCTGCTCGACCGGGATCAGTTGCCGACCGGAGGCCTGGGAAGCGATGTCACTGACCGTGTAGATGGGGTATCCACTGTCGCTGCCGCTTCCGGCCGCGGCTGCGTCCCGGACGGCGGCGTTGACCCGGTTCGCCGGCGCCGCCACGAATCCGTTGCCGTGGGTGTAGACGGTGTGCCGGTTGATCCATTGGGTCTGATTGCCGCTCAGGCTCTTCGGGGACAGTTCTCGGGCGGCGACAATGTAGTCGCCGACCTCCCCGTCGATGGTGTACCGGTCGATGTCCAGTTGCGGAGTGAAACCGTAGAAGTTCTTCAGCTGCTGTTGCTGGGTGAAGGTCCTCGAGAGCACGTTCGGGTCCAGCAGCCGGGCGTTGGCGATCGTGGTGACGTCGGCCGGGATCTCGCGCGGCGGCCGGGTTCCGACCCCGGGATAGTCGAGGTACTCGACGCGATCGGCCTCGATCCCGTACGCCTGCCTGGTCGCGGCGATGTTGCGCTCGATGTACGGGCTCTCGCGATCGGCCGCGTTCGGGCGCACCGAGAACTGCTCCGTGAGGGCCGGGAAGATCCCGCCGACGACGATCGACGACAGGACCAGCAGCGCGGTTGCCATCAACGGCACCCGCAGGTCGTCCAGCAGGATCGAAGCGAAGAACGCTGCCGCGCACAGCACGGCGATCGCCACGAGGATCAGGCGAGCCGGCAGCACCGCATTGATGTCGGTGAATCCGGCCCCGGTGAACGTCGGTTCCTTCCGGCCGCTCCACAGCAGCTGGTAGCGGTCGAACCAGTACGCGACCGCCTTGAGCGCGACGAAACTCCCGGCGAGCACGGCGATCTGGATTCGGGCGGCGCGCGTCGTCGCACCCGCCGCGCCGGTGGCACCACGACGGTCCCCGGCGCCGGTTGCGAACGGCAGCCGTAGTCCCCCGAAAAGGTAGTGGGTGGCCGTGCAGAGCACGAGTGCCAGGAACAGCGCGAGGAACGCCCATGTCAGCACGAGCCGGTAGAACGGCAGGTCGAAGACGTAGAACCCGACGTCGTACCCGAACTGCGCGTCGACGCTACCGAATGATCCGCCGTGGAGGAACAGCTGCACTCTGGCCCACTGACTCTGTGCGCTCAGGCCGAAGAACAGTCCCAGCACCAACGGGATACCGATCGCGAACAGTTTCGGGCGCCTCAGCACCACGATCCGGTACCGCTCGATCGGATCGTCCGGGCCGACGGCGAACAACGGTCGCGATCGGTACGCCCACGCCGTCACCCCGAAGAGCAGACCGGTCACCACCAGCGTGACCGCGGCGAACAGCACCAACCGGGTCACGATGATGGTGCCCCACACTTCCCGGTAGCCGACCTCTCCGAACCAGAGCCAATCGGTGTACACCGCGATCAGCCGGGGTCCGGCGATCAGCAGAGCGAAGAGGACCAGAAGGGCGACGATCGCCCGATGCGCCCGGCGCGGCAGCAACCGCCCTGGTTCGGAGGGATGCACGTCCACCTCCGATCGCCCGCATACACCGCGGCGGCCGGTGGACGGGGCCGGGTCCACACGATGCGGCCGCGATGTCCGTCCACCCATTCTAGGTGGGGGACATCACTCCGCCCAGGGAATCGCCGACCGGCGCCGATTCCTCCCGCACAGAACGGGGTCGTGCAGGCCGCGCCGGGTTCAGTGCTGGTAGACGTCCGGGATCCCGTCCTGGTCCTCGTCGAGAGACTCGAGCTCCGCGATCCTGCGGTAGGCGCGGTTCCGGGAGCGGAGCACCACCGACGCGGCGAGCGCCGCGGTGAGGGAGCCGACGAGGACCGCCACCTTGACGTGGTCGGCCGCGACGGTGCCGGCACCGTAGGCGAGATCTCCGATCAGCAGGGAGACGGTGAAGCCGATGCCGCCGAGCAGCGCGACGCCGAGCACGTCCAGCCAGCTCAGCCCCTCGTCCAGGTGGGCGCGGGTGAACCGGGCCATCAGGTAGGTGACGCCGAAGATCCCGACGACCTTGCCGAGCACGAGGCCCGCGACGACACCGACCGAGATCGGATCGCGGAGCGCCTCACCCAGGCCGTCGAGGCCACCGATAGTCACGCCGGCGGCGAAGAACGCAAAGATCGGGACGGCGACCCCGGCCGACAGCGGCCGGAGCCGATGCTCGAACTGCTCGGCCATGGCCTCCGTGCCGGTGCGCGTCCTGCGGGCGACGGGCACGGCGAAACCGAGCAGGACGCCGGCCACGGTGGCGTGGACACCGGATTCGTGGACCAGGAACCACGTGAGCACCGCCAGCGGCACCAGGAGCCACCAGGCCCGGATGCCGCGCTGCACCGCCACGGCGAACGCGAGCAGCGGGAGCATCGCGAGCCCGAGATATGCCAGGTCGAGCTCGTCGGTGTAGAACACCGCGATCACGGTGACGGCGAGTAGGTCGTCGACGACGGCGAGCGTGAGCAGGAAGGTGCGCAGGGCCGCCGGGAGATGCGTCCCGATGACGGCCAGGATGGCCACGGCGAAGGCGATGTCGGTGGCGGTGGGCACCGCCCATCCGGTCAGCGCGTCCGCTCCGCCGCGCAGGTTCACCGCGACGAACACCGCCGCGGGTACCGCCATCCCTCCCACCGCTGCGGTGATCGGCACGGCGGCGCGCCGCAGGTCCCGTAGGTCGCCGGCGACGAACTCACGCTTGAGTTCCAGGCCGACGACGAAGAAGAAGATGGCCAGCAGACCGTCGGCCGCCCACGTCCCGAGTGACAAGTCCAGGTGCAGCGCGGACGGCCCCACCGTGGTGTCGCGGAGGCTGTGGTAGGCGTCGGACCACGGGGTGTTGGCCCAGACCAGGGCCGCGAGCGCGCCGATGAGCAGCAGGACACCACCGACGGTCTCCTTGCGGAGAATCTCGGCCACCCGCTTGGATTCCTCCCACGATCCACGGGAGAGCAACGGCAGGCGGGCGAAGGGTGTCGTCATCGAATGTCCTCGGATGTCGGGCAGCAGTCGTCGTCTGCCGACCAGACTTCCCGGCGCACCGGTTCCACCGTATCCCACCCGGCGCCCGGATCCGAGCCGAGACAGCCGGGATGCCCCGTCAGGGCGACGGATCAGGGTGACGGATAGGTGCTGATCGAGACCAGCGTCCCGTCCCCGCCCGAGGACACCGAGATGGAGGCGCCCTTCCCCGGCTTCCTGATCGTGAGACTCGTGCTGTAGGGAGTGACGCTCTCGGAGACCGCCTGCCAGCCCTCCCGGTCCACGAAGTCGAGGTAGAAGGTGCTGACCTGCTCGATCGGGTCGGACGTCGTCAGGACGGCCGAGCCGATCGCCCGGCTGACGAGCGTCGACGGCTGATAGGCCGGGATTCCATCCGTCGTCTCGGTGCCCTGTGCCTCGGTGCCCTGCGTCTCGGTACCCGCCGGCCCGGGCTCGGACTCGGCCGTGCCGGTCGGCGGGGCCGTTTCCCGGGCTGCCTCGGTGGTCGTCTGCGCCGACTCGCTCGGGTACGAGTCGTCGGTGCCGCATCCGACGACCGCGAGTGCCACTACCAGCGCCGCCGCGGCAGCCGGTACGACTCTCCTCGATGTTCGCATGTGCGTCCTCCTCCGCCGTTCCCACTGTGCACGGCCGGCAGGGATCGCGGGACGGATTCACCGCTTCGACGGCCGCGGAGGACGGCCGAAGTCAGGCTCGCCGTGCGCCCCGTGGCGGCGGCTGGCACCGGGGGCAGCTGAACGACGAGCGGTTCATGAATTTCTCCCGCCGCACCGGCGTCCCGCACCGTGGGCACGGCAGGTTCTCCTGGCCGTAGACGTTCAGCGACCGGTCGAAGTATCCGGACTCGCCGTTGACGTTGACATAGAGGGCATCGAACGAGGTACCGCCCTGGGCGAGCGCCTCGCCCATCACGTCGCGGGCCGCGTCGAGCAGCCGCCGCAGGGTCGGCCCCCCGAGCCGGTCGGCCGCGCGGTTGCCGTGCACGCCGGCCCGCCACAGCGATTCGTCGGCGTAGATGTTGCCGATGCCGGACACGACGGTCTGGTCGAGGAGGACGCGCTTGATCTCGGTGTGCTTGCCGCGCAGCACCTTCACCACGGCGGCCGCGTCGAACGCCGGATCCAGGGGGTCGCGGGCGATGTGTGCGACGGGCTCCGGCAGGACGGCACCGTCGACCTCGACGAGCGGGGCGAGGGCCCAGCCTCCGAAGGTGCGCTGGTCCACGAACCGCAGGTCGGCGCCGTTGTCGAGAACGGCGCGGATGCGCAGGTGTTTCTCGTCCGGCACCGCCGGCGGCTGGACCAGCATCTGCCCGCTCATCCCGAGATGGACGACCAGTGCGACGTCGGCGGGTCCCAAGACGAGCCACAGGTATTTGCCGCGACGCTGGACGGCAGCCACGGTCTGCCCGGTCAGCCGCAGAGCAAGATCCCGCGGGCCGGGTTCGTGACGGCGTACCGCACGCGGGTGCAGCACCTGGACGGACTCGATGGTGGCGCCGCGGACGTGCGCGTCGAGGCCGCGGCGGACGACCTCGACCTCGGGCAGTTCGGGCACGTCGGGTCAGCTCTGGTCGGCGGCGGCACCGGTGGGGGTGGCGTCGCTGTCGGACAGGCTCTGCCAGGCCGCGGCGGCGGCCTTCTGCTCGGCTTCCTTCTTCGTCCGACCCATGCCGACACCGCGGGCGTCGCCCGCGACGATCACGGTCGCGGTGAATTCCTTGTCGTGGTCCGGGCCGGTGGCGGTGATCTCGTACGCCGGCACGCCGACGCCTCGTTCCGCGGTCAGCTCCTGCAGGCTCGTCTTCCAGTCGAGACCGGCGCCGAGCCGCGGACCCCGCTCGAGGAGTTCGGCGAACAGGCGCAGCACGACGGTGCGTGCGACGTCGATACCGTGCTGCAGGTGGACGGCGCCGAGCAGCGACTCCATGCCGTCCGCGAGAATGCTGGGCTTGTCGCGGCCACCGGTGAGTTCCTCACCTTTGCCGAGCAGCAGGTGCGGCCCGAGGCCGCCGTCACCGAGAGACCGCGCGACCTCGGCGAGGGCGTGCATGTTCACCACCGACGCCCGGATCTTCGCGAGTTCACCCTCGGACTTGTCCGGATGCGACAGGTACAGCTTCTCGGTCACGGTGAGGCCGAGGACGGCGTCGCCGAGGAACTCGAGACGCTCGTTGGTCGGCAGGCCACCGTTCTCGTACGCGTAGGAGCGGTGCGTGAGCGCAAGCGTCAGCAGCTCCGGATCCACATCGACACCGAGGGCGGCGAGAAGGGACGCGTGTTCCCCTTCGCCGCCCTCGGATGCGGTGGTCGAATCGCTCGTCACGATGTCTCAGAATTCGAGAACTAGACGGCAGCGGTCACCTGACGGCCGTTGTAGGTGCCGCAGGACGGGCACGCCACGTGCGGCAGCTTCTTCTCGCCGCAGCCGCGGTTCGGGCAGGTGACGAGCGTCGGCGCAGTGGTGTTCCACTGGCTCCGCCGCGACCGGGTGTTCGAACGCGACATTCTGCGCTTGGGGACGGCCACGTCTACTTCTCCTCGTTGTTCTTGCTGTCGGATGCACTGCTGGGTTCTTCGGAGCCTGCGCCGAAAGCGGCTGCCAACCCAGCCCAGCGAGGATCCATTCTCTCATGCCCGTGCCCGGATTCCGCAATCGCCAGGCGAATGCCACATTCGGGGCACAGTCCCGCACAGTCGTCACTACACAACGGCCGCAGCGGAAGCTCCAGTCCGACGGTGTCGACGATGACCGGCTCGAGGTCGATCGTGTCGTCCACCAGGCGGTAGACCTCGTCCTCGTCGGTGGTCTGCTCCGTGACGCTGTTCGGGTAGGCGAACAGCTCCGTCAGGTACAGCTCCACCGAGTCCTCGAAGGGCTCGAGGCAGCGCGAGCACTCGCCGACTGTATCGGCACGGACGGTCCCGGTGACGAGGACCCCCTCGGACACCGCTTCCAGCCGGAGATCGAGTTCCACATCCGTGCCTTCCTCGATCGCGATCGAGTCGAGTCCGATCCGCAACGGCGCAGGTACCACCGTGTGGACCGTGCGCATGGAGCCCGGACGGCGTCCGAGCGAGCGTACGTCCAGCACGAGACCCGAATCCCGGTCGGGATGCTGGGGGCTGTGACGGCGGGCAGACACGGGAATGCTTCTTCCTCTTTCCAGGTGACGGACGCCGCCCCCCCGGGGCGACTGGGCAACCACTCCACGATACGCGATGGACCCGGGCGCGACGAAATCGCCCGGCGCGGGAGCCGGATGCGTCAGCGGCGCCGCTCGGACCGACGTTCGGCCTCCGTGTAGTCGGGCACACCGGCGCCCGTCCGCAGCTGCTGCCGGCCGCGGCCCACCGACCGCAACGTCGTGCCGAGCACGTCTTCGAACTCGGCGAGCTTGGAATCGACGTACTCGTCGCATTCCGACCGCAGCCGATCCGACTCGGCGTGGGCGGCATCGATGACCCGCGCGGATTCGGCGTGGGCGGCCTGCACGACCTCCGTCTGCGACACCAGACGGGCCTGCTCGGCCTCGCCGTCGGCGACCGACCGCTCGTACGAGGCCTTGCCCGCCTCGATCATGCGGTCGGCCTCCGCCTGCGCGCGGGCCGTCACGGACTCGTACTGCTCCTTGGCGTCGGCGATCGTGTCGTCGGCCTCGGCCTGGGCGTCGCGCAGCAGATCGTCGGCGTGGGCGCGGGCCTCCTGCACCATCCGGTCCGCCTGTGCCTTCGCGTCGGCGAGCATGCGGTCCGCGTCGGCGCGGGCGTTGTCGAGGGTCTCGCGGGCCTCCGCGTCGGCGTCCGCGACGGTCTTGTCGGCCTGGGCCCGCGCGTCGCCGATGAGCTTGTCCCGATGATCCAGGACGTCCTGCGCGTCGTCCAGTTCGGCCGGCAACGCGTCGCGGACGTCGTCGAGCAGGTCCAGTACGTCGCCACGTGGGACCACGCAGCTCGCGGTCATCGGGACACTGCGTGCTTCCTCGACGATCGCGACCAGCTCGTCGAGTGCCTCGAATACCCGGTACACGCCCAACCCCAATCGTCGTCCCGGCGCGGCCGGTGCGACCGCCGCCGGATGCAAGTCTGCCGCAGGTGCCGCCGGAGTCGCGCATCGCGGACCCGGTGTGTCGGCGATCGAACGGGCGGGGTCAGCCTCGGCCGCTGTGCCGAATGAGCGCTTCGCCGCTGTGCCGGATCAGCGCTTCGCCGCTGTGCGCTCCGCGATCCGCGCGAGCAGCCGCTTGTGCACCGTCGCCGGGAGCATGTCGGCGACGTCGCCGCCGTAGGTGGCGACCTCCTTGACGAGAGAGCTCGACAGGTAGCTGTAGGCCGGGTTGGTCGCGACGAACAGGGTATCGACGCCGGTGAGCTTGTGGTTCATCTGCGCCATCTGCAGCTCGTAGTCGAAGTCGTTGGCGCCGCGCAGGCCCTTGACGATGGCCGTGATGCCGTGGGCGCGTGCATAGTCCACCAGCAGGCCCTGCCAGGAGTCGACGCGCACGTTGCCCAGGTGGGCAGTGGCTTCGGTGAGCATCTCGATGCGCTCGGGAACCGAGAACATTCCCTGCTTGTTGGGGTTGATCACGACGGTCACCGTCACTTCGTCGAACTGCACGGCAGTCCGAGAGATGACGTCGAGGTGGCCGTTGGTCACGGGGTCGAACGAACCGGGGCAGACCGCACTGCTCATGAGTCCGAACCGTAGCAGGTAGCGATCTCGATCCGGGTCTCGCCGTACTTGCGAACGCGGTCCGGTTCGAGGGCCTGCGGCCACACCGTCTCCGGCGAGCGGGAGGAGCGTTCGAGCACCACCACCGAGCCCTCCCCCACCCAGCCCCCGTCGACGAGGGCGGTGAGCATCGCGGACACCGCCTGCTCGGTCACCGCGTACGGCGGATCGGCGAGCACGAGGTCGTAGACCCGGTCCGGGGCACCGCCGAGCACGGCGGCGACCGGCGCAGCCCGCAGCACCGCCGGCAGACCGAGTTCGGTGATGTTGCGGCGGATCACGGCGGCGGCCTGCGCGTCGGACTCGACGAGCAAGGCGTGGACGGCGCCCCGGGACAGCGCCTCGAGCCCGAGCGCGCCGGAGCCGGCGTACAGGTCCAGCACCGACGCGCCGTCGAGCTCCATCCGGGCCGTGAGCGAACTGAACAGCGCCTCGCGGACCCGCTCCGAGGTGGGCCGGGTCCCGCGGGGCGGCACCTTCAGGCGCCGCCCCCCGGCCCGGCCGGCCACGATCCGGGTCATCGCACCGTCCCGGAGAACCGTCCGATCACTCCGCGCTCTCCTCGGTGGACACGACGACCAGCAGGTCGCCGCCCTCCACCTGGGACACGCCGGCGAGGGCGACGCGGGTGACGGTGCCGCCACGCGGCGCGGTGATCGCGGCCTCCATCTTCATCGCCTCGATGGTGGCGACGGTGTCACCGGCCGCGACGCGGTCGCCCTCGGCGACGAGGAGGGTCACGGCGCCGGCGAACGGCGCGGCGACGTGCCCGGGGTTGTTGCGGTCGGCCTTCTCCGCGGCCGGAACCTCGCTGGCGACGGACTTGTCGCGCACCGAGACCGGGCGCAGCTGCCCGTTGAGGATGCACATCACGGTCCGGAAGCCGCGCTCGTCCGGCTCGGAGATCGCCTCCAGCCCGATCAGCAGCTCGACACCCTTGTCCAGGCGCACCCGGTGTTCCTCACCGCGGCGCAGACCGTAGAAGAACTGGTTGGCCGACAGCTCCGAGGTGTCGCCGTAGCGGTCCCGGTGCTCGAGGAACGCCTGGGTCGGGCCGGGGAACAGCAGCCGGTTCAAGGTGGCGCGCCGCTCGCTGGAGGTGTCGTCGAGCGCCTTCTCCTCCTCGGAGGTCAGCGGCACCTCGGGCTTGGGGGCGCCGCGGCCCTCGAGGGCCTTGGAGCGGAACGGCTCGGGCCACCCGCCGGGCGGGGTGCCGAGCTCGCCGCGCAGGAATCCGACCACCGAGTCCGGGATGTCGTAGCGGGCCGGGTCGGCCGCGAACTCGTCGCTGGCGACGCCGGAACCCACCAGGTGCAGGGCGAGGTCACCGACCACCTTCGACGACGGAGTGACCTTGACCAGCCGGCCGAGCATCCGGTCGGCCGCGGCATACTTGGCCTCGACCTCCTCGAACCGGTCGCCCAGACCCAGCGCGATGGCCTGCTGCCGCAGGTTCGACAGCTGCCCGCCGGGGATCTCGTGGGTGTACACCCGGCCCGTCGGGGCGGGCAGGCCCGATTCGAACGGCGCGTACACCTTGCGCAGCGCCTCCCAGTACGGCTCGAGGTCGCACACGGCCTGCAGGTCCAGACCGGTGTCGTACTCCGAGTGCGCGGCCGCGGCGACGATCGCCGACAGCGCGGGCTGGCTGGTGGTGCCGGCCAGCGCGGCGGAGGCGCCGTCGACGGCGTCGGCGCCGGCCTGCCACGCCGCGAGGTACGTCGCGAGCTGACCACCGGGGGTGTCGTGCGTGTGCACGTGCACCGGCAGGTCGAAGTTGCTGCGCAGCGCCGAGACCAGGGTGGCGGCCGCGGGTGCGCGCAGCAGCCCGGCCATGTCCTTGATCGCCAGCACGTGGGCCCCGGCCTCGACGATCTGCTCCGCCAGGCGCAGGTAGTAGTCGAGGGTGTAGAGCGTCTCGCCGGGATCGGAGAGGTCCCCGGTGTAGGACATCGCGACCTCGGCCAGGGCGGTGCCGGTCTCGCGGACCGCGTCGATCGCCGGCCGCATCTGGTCGACGTTGTTCAGCGCGTCGAAGATGCGGAAGATGTCGATGCCGGTGTCGGTGGCCTCCCGCACGAACGCGCGGGTGACCATCTCCGGGTAGGGGGTGTAGCCGACCGTGTTGCGGCCGCGCAGCAGCATCTGCAGGTTGATGTTCGGGATCGCCTCCCGCAGCGCCGCCAGACGCTCCCACGGGTCCTCGTGCAGGAACCGCAGCGCGACGTCGTAGGTGGCGCCGCCCCACGCCTCGATCGACAGCAGCTGCGGGGTCATCCGCGCGACGTGCCCGGCGACGGTGAGCAGATCCTTGCTGCGCACGCGCGTCGCGAGCAGCGACTGGTGCGCGTCGCGGAAGGTGGTGTCGGTGACGGCGAGGGCCTTCTGCTCGCGCAGCGCCTTCGCGAAGCCGTCCGGGCCGAGGGCGAGCAGCCGCTGCCGCGAACCCTCCGGCGGGGCGACGTCGAGGTCGATCTTCGGCAGCTTGTCGTGCGGGTACACCGTCGTCGGGCGCTCGCCGTGCGGCTTGTTCACCGTCACGTCGGCGAGGTACTCGACGATCTTCGTGCCGCGGTCGGCGGAGGTCTTGGCGGTCAGCAGTTGCGGCCGCTCGTCGATGAACGACGTGGTGACGTTCCCGGCCCGGAAGTCCGGGTCGTCGAGCACGGCCTGCAGGAAGGGGATGTTCGTCGACACGCCGCGGATGCGGAACTCGGTGACCGCGCGGCGGGCGCGGGCGACGGCCGTGGGCAGGTCGCGGCCGCGGGCCGTGAGCTTGACCAGCATCGAATCGAAGTGGGCGGAGACCTCGGCGCCGACGGAGGTGCCGCCGTCGAGACGGATCCCGGCGCCGCCGGGCGTGCGGTACGCGCTGATGCGGCCGGTGTCGGGCCGGAAGCCGTTGGCCGGATCCTCGGTGGTGATGCGGCACTGCAGCGCCGCCCCGCGGATCGCGACCTTGTCCTGCGACAGGCCCAGGTCGGTCAGCGACTCACCGGAGGCGATGCGCATCTGCGCCTGCACGAGGTCGACGTCGGTGATCTCCTCGGTGACCGTGTGCTCGACCTGGATGCGCGGGTTCATCTCGATGAAGACGTGGTTGCCGCGGGAATCGAGGAGGAACTCGACGGTGCCGGCGCAGCTGTAACCGATCTGCTTCGCGAACGCGACGGCGTCCGCGCAGATCCGCTCGCGCAGCTCGGGGGCGAGGTTCGGTGCCGGGGCCAGCTCGATGACCTTCTGGTGGCGGCGCTGCAGCGAGCAGTCCCGCTCGAACAGATGCATCACATTGCCCTGGCCGTCGGCCAGGATCTGCACCTCGATGTGCCGGGGATCGACCACCGCCTGCTCGAGGAACACCGTGGGATCGCCGAACGCCGCATCCGCCTCCCGGGACGCCGCCTCGATCGCCTCCCGCAGCTGGCCACGCTCGGCCACGCGCCGCATGCCGCGCCCGCCGCCGCCGGCGACGGCCTTGACGAAGATCGGGAACTCCATGGACTCGGCAGCCGCGAGCAACTGCTCGAGATCGGCCG
The DNA here is from genome assembly GCF_015654185.1 of Rhodococcus sp. M8. Lineage (NCBI taxonomy): Bacteria > Bacillati > Actinomycetota > Actinomycetes > Mycobacteriales > Nocardiaceae > Rhodococcus > Rhodococcus sp. M8. The sequence continues at coordinate 197,470 of NZ_CP064065.1, read as the reverse complement.
ACGGCTCCGACGACGCCAGCACCGGCAGACCCGCCGCCTTGGCCGCCGCGATCGCCCGCGCCTTGTTTCCGGTCAGCTCCAGCACGTGCGCCGACGGACCGATGAAGGTGATGCCCTCCGCCGCGCACGCCGCCGCCAGGTCCGGGTTCTCGGACAGGAAACCGTAGCCGGGGTAGACCGCGTCGGCGCCGGCCTTCTTCGCGGCGGCGACGATCTCCGCCACGGACAGGTACGCACGGACCGGATGCCCCTGCTCCCCGATCTGGTAGGCCTCGTCGGCCTTGAGCCGGTGCAGGGAATTGCGGTCCTCGTACGGAAACACCGCGACGGTCCCGGCACCCAGTTCATAGGCGGCGCGGAACGCGCGGATCGCGATCTCGCCTCGGTTGGCGACAAGCACTTTGGAGAACATTGGACGACGGTACCGCGACGTAACACTCCGTTCGGCGTCCGCATCCCAGATCGTGGGACGGATGCACGTCTTTGTCCGACTGAAACGATGCAGGTCGAGGGATCCTTAACGTGCCGGAAACGTCGCGGGTGCGGCGGGCGTCACCTCACAACGGCGCCGCGCCCGGCGTGCGCGGAACGTAACCTCACGACTTCTCGAGATACGCGACCCGTTCGGTGTCGAGCGCGGCCGACACCATGCGGGCCAGACCGGGGTGTTCCTCGAGCCGCGGATCGCGGTCGGTCACGGCGCGGGCGAAGGCCTGCGCGGCCGCGATGACCTCGACGTCGTCGACGAGCGAGAGCATCCGCAGCGTCGACGTGGTGCCCGACTGGGCGACACCGAGCACATCGCCCTCGCGGCGCTGCTGCAGGTCCAGCTGGGCGAGCGCGAATCCGTCGGTGGTCGCGGCGACGGCCTCGAGGCGGGCCATGGCGGGCGCGCCGGGCTTCGAATCCGACACGAGCAGGCACAGCCCCGGATGCCCGCCCCGGCCCACCCGGCCGCGCAGCTGGTGCAGCTGGCTGACCCCGAACCGGTCGGCGTCCACGATCACCATCACCGTCGCGTTGGGCACATCCACGCCGACTTCGACGACGGTGGTGCACACCAGCACGTCGATGTCTCCGGCGGCGAAGTCGCGCATCACCGCGTCCTTCTCGTCCGCGGGCAGTCGCCCGTGCAGCAACCCGACCCTCAGGTGGGCCAGCGGTCCGCCCGCGAGCTCCTCGAACTGCTGGAGCACCGACTTCGTCTCGGGCGGCTTGCCCTTGCCCCCGCGCCCGCCGGTCGTCTCCGCCTCGTCGAAGCCGACCAGGTCGGCGTCCTCGTCGCTGTCGCCGTCGCCGATGCGCGAGCACACCACATACGCCTGCCGGCCCGCCGCGACCTCTTCGCCGATGCGTTCCCACGCGCGCGCCACCCAGCTGGGATGCACCTTCGCCGCCACGACCCGGCTGGTGATGGGCGACCGGCCGCGGGGCAGTTCCCGCAATGTGGACACCTCGAGGTCGCCGAGGACGGTCATCGCGATGGTGCGCGGGATGGGTGTCGCCGTCATGACCAGCACGTGCGGGCTGGCACCGTCGCGGCCGCGGTTGCGCAGCACGTCGCGCTGCTCCACGCCGAACCGGTGCTGTTCGTCGACGACGACGAGGCCGAGGTCGTAGAACTCGACGCCCTGCTGGATCAGCGCGTGGGTGCCGATCACGAGCCCCGAGTCGCCGCTCACGATGTCGAGCAGGGCCTGCCGCTTGCGGGCCGCGCTCATCGAGCCCGTCACGAGGGTGACCTTGGTGGCCAGCTCGTGGGCGGCGAGTTCGCCCGCCGCGGCGAGATCGCCGAGCATCTTCGCCAGCGAGCGCGCATGCTGGGCGGCGAGCACCTCGGTCGGCGCGAGCAGTGCGCATTGGTGTCCCGCGTCGATGACCTGCAGCATCGCCCGCAGCGCCACAATCGTCTTGCCCGAGCCGACCTCGCCCTGCAGCAACCGGTTCATCGGGTGCGATCCGGCGAGGTCCGCCGCGATCTCGTCGGCGACCGCGAGCTGCCCGGCGGTCAGTTCGAACGGCAGCCGGCGATCGAACTCGTCGGCGATACCGCCGCTGCGGCGCGGGCACGCCGGGGCCGTGCGCACCGCGACGTCGTGGCGGCGCCGGGCGAGGACGAGCTGCACCGCCGCGGCCTCGTCGAACCGCAGGCGCTCCCGGGCGGCGGTGACGTCGTCCCGGTCGTCGGGCAGGTGGATGCGGCGCAGCGCCTCGTCCAGCCCGATCAGGCCGTGCTCGCCACGCACCCACTCGGGCAGCGGGTCGTCGACGGTCTCGAGCTGATCGAGGATCTGCCGCACGCAGCGCATCACGGTCCACGACTCGACGTCGCGGGTTGCGGGGTACATCGGGATGAGGGCCCGGTCGAAGATCGACATGTCGATGCCGCCGTCGCCCTGGGCACTGCGGGCCATGCCGGCGAGCGCGCCGGCGCCGCGCACCCGGGTGGGCCGCGGGGCCGCGCCACCGATCTCGGGGCCGCGAGGCTCGGGCAGGATGATGTAGCTCGGGTGGGCCAGGCTCCACTTGTCGCGGAAGTACTTGACGGTGCCGGAGAACATGCCGCGCACCCCGGGCTTGATGTTGTACTTGACCTTCTGCGGGTTGAAGAAGGTCACGTCGATCTTCTGCCGGTCCGATTCGAGCACGACGGCGAGCCGGGTGCCGGGCCGGCTCTTCATCCGCACCTCGTCGGCCCTGGCCACCCGCGCGATGATCGTCACGTGCTGGCCCTCGACCGGTTGCGAGTCGCCGAGCTCGGCGCCCTGGGTGGCGTACCGGTGGGGATAGTGGCGCAGCAGGTCCTCGACGGTGGTCATGCCGAACGAGTCGGCGAGTGCATCCGCGGTCTTGCGGCCGAGAAGATGATCGAGTCGGTCCGCGAGTGTCGCCACTGCCGTCCTCTCCGCTCCGATCGACGCCGGGGGGCCGGCGTCCGACTGTTCCTGTGCCGGCTACTCCACACCGAGCTGCAGCAGGTCGCTGCGCTGTCCCCCGTGGTACACCAGCACCTCCACCTCGGGGTGGCGGTCGTTGACGTGCCGGGTCAGCCGCTCGGCGAGTCCGTCGGGCGCGTCGAAGCCGACGAGCATCGTCACGAGCTCTCCGCCCGCGGCGAGCACCTTGTCGAGCAGCGACGCTCCCGCCGTCACCAGATCATGCTCGATGACTACGACATCATGACCCGACAGGCCCAGGCTGTGCCCCGGCTCGCACGTTCCCACCCAGGTCAGGGCCCGCTCGTTCGCGATGCGCAGCGAGCCCCACCGGGTCGCGGCGGCCGCTTCGGACATGGCGAAGGCGTCGTCGGCGGCCTCGCGGCCCGGGTCGTGCACCGCAAGCGACGCCAGTCCCTGCACCATCGACGAGCAGGGCAGGAACATCACCTCGCGCCGGTGGTCGCGGGCCGCCGCGCCGACCGCGACGAGTTCCTGGGCGGGCAGCGCACCGTTGGGCAGGACCATCACGTCACGGCTGCCCAGCCGGCGGATCGCGTCGAGCAGGTGCCGGCGGGTGATCGGATCGTCCGCCCGCACGATCGCCGCGCCCTCGGCTTCGAACAGCTCCGCTGCCCCGTCGCCGGCCACGACGGCGAGCACCGAGCGGCTTCCGGCCCCGGAAGCCACCGGGCCGACGCCGATCCGTTGCTGTGCCTCCAGCGCGAAGCACGTGACGGTGACCTGGTGCAGCCGCCCGGCCTCCAGGCCGGCCTCGACGGCAGCGCCCGCGGCGCAGCAGTGCACGTGCACGGACCAGGTGCCGGCGCCGTCGCCGACGACGGCGACCGAGTCCCCGAGGGCGTCGAGGCGGGTACGCAGGGTGTCCATGCGGGCGGTGTCGGAGCCCTCGACGAAGTACATGACCTCGAAGTCCTGATCGCCGCCGTGGCGGGGTTCGTGCCCGTTGTGCCCGCCGTGCCGGGCGGGAGCGCCGGGCTTCGACGTCGCGATCGGTGCCCGGTCCGGACGCCGGCCCGACACCGTCTCGACGAACGCGTCGAGCAGCAGGAGCAGACCGAGGCCCCCTGCGTCGACGACGCCGGCCTCGGCCAGCACGTCGAGTTGCGCGGTGGTGCGCTGCAGGGCCTCGGCGGCGGCGTCGGCCGCTGCGGTCGCCACCGTCACGAGCGAACCGGAGCGGCCGGCCGCGTGCGCGCCGTCGGCGGCCGCGTGCAGCACGCTGACAATGGTGCCCTCGGCGGGGCAGCTCAGCGCGCGGGTGACGAGGTCTGCGGCGTGCCGCCAGGCGCGCCCGAGTGCGGCGCCGTCGACGGCCACGGCCCCGTCGAGGGCGTCGGCCAGGCCCCGCAGCATCTGCGCGAGGAGGACACCGGAGTTGCCGCGGGCGCCGTGGAACGCGCCGCGCGCCAGGGCGCCGACGATCGTGGCGACGTCCTCGGCGTCCGCCGCGGAGGTGTCGAGTTCGGCCGCCGCGGAGCGCAGGGTGACGAGCAGGTTGGTACCGGTGTCGCCGTCGGGGACGGGGAAGACGTTGAGGCTGTTGATCTCGTCGCGGCGCTCGGCGAGCGCCCGCAACCCGAGATCCACCCATCGGCGCAGGGCAGTCCCGTCGACTGCTTCCCCGACCTCGAGCACCTGCTTCCCCCCTTCGCCACCACGCAACCGGTGACGCAAGGGTAGCGGTGCGCCCGTCGGACGGCCGGTTTGGCCATTGCCACCCCCACCCGCTACGCTTGCAGGGTTGCCTCGCACGGATGGCGGACGCCTCCTCGTGTTCGCAGGCCGACGAAGACACGAAAATATCCACTACTCACCAAGGAGTTCGCGACTATGGCTGCCGTCTGCGACGTATGCGCCAAGGGCCCCGGCTTCGGTAAGTCGGTCTCGCACTCGCACCGGCGTACCAACCGTCGTTGGAACCCGAACATCCAGAGCGTGCGCGCTCAGGTTGCCCCGGGCAACACGCGTAAGGTCAACGTGTGCACCTCCTGCCTCAAGGCGGGCAAGGTCGTTCGCGGCTGATCCCCGGTTCGGCATACGAGGCCCCGGCGTTGCGACGCCGGGGCCTCGTCGTGTTCCGCCATCGTCGCCGTGACCCCGTACCCGCCGGGCGGGGCGACCGGTAGGGTGCCCCGGGTGACCGAATCAGTACTGTCCCACGTCCGCCTCGAGGACGGCGTCCTGCGCATCGCCGTGGCGACCGCCGAGCGCGGCACGTCCCTCTCCCCCGCGGGCATGGCCCAAGGCATCGAGGCCCTGCGCACCGCCGGCCCCGAGGTCGGCGCCGTCCTGCTCGTCGGTGAGGGTGCCAACTTCTGCGCGGGCGGCGACGTCCGCGCCTTCGCTTCCGCGCCCGACCGCGGCGAGTTCGTCGGCGACGTCGCACGCCTGTTCCACGACTTCGTCCGCGCCCTCGACGCGGCCCGCGTGCCCGTGGTGGCCGCCGTCCAGGGCTGGGCGGCGGGCGCGGGCATGAGCATCGTGCTGCACGCCGACATCGCGCTCGGGGGCCCCTCGACGAAGCTGCGGCCGGCCTACCCGTCGATCGGGTTCACCCCCGACGGTGGCATGTCGTGGACCCTGCCGCGCATCGTCGGAGTCGCCCGGGCGCGGGAGATCATCCTCACCGACTGTGTCCTGAACGCCGACGAGGCCGTGCGGCTCGGGGTGCTCAGCCGCCTCGTCGCCGACGACGAGGTGCCCGGCGAGGCGATGCGGGTGGCCCGCACCCTCGCGAACGGCCCCACCGCCGCCTACGCCGGGATCCGGCAACTGCTCGCCGATTCGGCGGGGCGGTCGCTGTCCGAGCAGCTCGACGCGGAGGCCGCGGCGATCGCGGCGGCCGCAAACGGCCCGACCGGCATCGAGGGTGTCGACGCGTTCGTCGAGAAGCGGCGCCCCGACTTCGAGTCGATTCGCCGCGGCTGAGCCACGCCCGTTCAGGCCAGGCGCCAGTCCACCGGGTCCCCGCCCTGCTCGGTCAGCAGCGCGTTCGCGCGGCTGAAGGGGCGGGACCCGAAGAACCCGCGGGAGGCCGACAGCGGCGACGGGTGCGCCGACTTCACGGTGGGCACGTCGCCGAGCATCGGTTCGAGGGTGGCCGCGTCGCGGCCCCACAGGATCGCGACGAGCGGCGCGGTGCGGGCGACGAGCGCCCGGATCGCCTGCTCGGTCACGCTCTCCCAGCCCTTGCCCCGATGCGACGCCGGCTGGCCGGGTTGCACCGTCAGGACGCGGTTGAGCAGCAGCACCCCCTGCGCCGACCACGGTGTGAGGTCGCCGTTGGGTGGTGTCGGCAGGCCGAGGTCGTCGCTGTATTCGCGGTAGATGTTGGCCAGGCTGCGCGGCACCGGACGCACCTCCGGCGCGACCGAGAAGCTCAGTCCGACGGCATGACCCGGCGTCGGATACGGGTCCTGGCCGACGATGAGCACCTTCACCCGGTCGAACGGCTGGGTGAAGGCCCGCAGCACGTTCGCGCCGGAGGGCAGGTAGCCGCGTCCGGCGGCGTTCTCGGCGCGCAGGAAGTCGCCCATCGCCGCGATGTCGGCGGCAACGGGAGCCAGCGCCCGCGCCCAGCCTTCCTCGACGATCTCCGGCAGGGGTCGTACAGCCATCGGTGGTGCCCGGCCCCTCAGTCGATCCTGCGCAGCGCGCTGCGGTAGTACTCGGCGTTCGCCGCGTACATCTTGGCGTTGGCGTCGACGTGGCCCTCCGGCACCTCGTAACCCTCCCGGATCTTCGCGGGTACGCCGATCGCCATGGACCGCGGCGGCACCTGGAAACGCGGGGCCACGAGCGCGCCGGCCGCGACGATCGCCCCGTCGCCGACGGCGGAGCCGTTGAGCACGAGCGAACCGGACCCGATCAGGCAGCCGTCGCCGATGGTGGAGCCTTCGATGTGGGCGTTGTGGCCGACCACGGTGCCGGCGCCGATGACGGTGGCGTCGACGGCGGTGCAGTGGATGATCGTCCCGTCCTGGATGTTGCTCTCGGCGCCGACGACGATCCGGCCGTAGTCACCGCGCAGGACCGCGGTGGGCCACACCGAGGCGCGGGCGCCGAGGGTGACGTTGCCGATGACCACCGCATCGGGGTGGACCCAGGCGTCGGGATGGATATCGGGCACACGGTCGCCGAGCGCATACACAGCCATGCCGTGAAACCTATCTCGAGAAGCTCTGCCAGCCTCCGGGACCCGGCCGGCCGTGGCCGTCGACGGTGACGCCGCCGCCCTCGCGCACCGTGCCGACGGGCCGCCAGCCCGCCGGCAGCGGCACGTGCGGCGAGAAGCACGCGGCAAGGGCGTGGTCCTCGCCGCCGGTGAGCACCCACTCCCATACGTCGGCCCCGAGTTCCGCGGCGGCGGCCCGCAGCTCGGCGCCGGGCTCGAGCAGCTCGCGCGAGACGTCAATCGCGACGCCGGATGCGGCGGCGATGTGCCCGAGGTCGGCGAGCAGGCCGTCGGAGATGTCGGTCGCGGCGTGGGCGCCGCCGGCCGCCGCCGCGGGTCCCGCGGCGTACGGGGGCGCCGGCACCTGGTGGGCGGCCACCAGGTCCGGGTGGCCGGCGAGGCCGGCGGTGAGCACGGCCAGCCCGGCGGCGGAGCGCCCGGTGGATCCGGCCAGCGCGACGGTGTCGCCGGGCCGGGCCGCAGACCGCAGGAGCGGCGCGCGCCCCTCGAGGTCGCCGAGGACGGTCACCGCGACGATCAGTTGCGACGCCTGCACCAGGTCGCCGCCGACGACGCCGGCGCCGAGCGCCTCCGCGGCCTCGCCGATCCCGGCGGAGACACCGTCGAGCACGTCGACCGGGGTGTCCGGCGGGCAGCCGAGCCCGACGAGGAAGGCGGTGGGGCGCGCGCCCATCGCGGCGACGTCGGCGCCGTTCTGGGCGACGGCCTTGCGCCCGACGTCGCGGGGGGTGGACCAGTCGAGCCGGAAGTGCCGGCCCTCGACGAGCATGTCCGTGGAGACGGCGACGCGCCCGTCGGCGGCGGCGACGAGGGCCGCGTCGTGGCCCGGTCCGACGAGCGTGGTGGCGGGCTGGCGACGCCCAGCGACCGCACGGTCGATCACGGGGAACTCGCCGAGGTCGGCGACGGTGGGGCCGGTGCGGTCGGGCGCGGTGATGCGGTCCTCCCGTTCGTGGGTCGGTGGGGTGCGGGCGTCGGTGGTCACGGTAGTTTCGACCACGCTACCGTCCCCGCAAATTCGAGAGATTATGACCGAGCCGACAGTCTCCCCCGACCCCGACCCCGCCCCCGCCGGCGACGCCGAACACCACCGCAGTCCCGCCCTGATCGCCACGGCCGTCGCGCTGCCGGTGGCGTTGCTGATCGGCATCGTGGTGGCGGCGGTGCTGGCGAACCGCACCCCGGAGCTGGCGCCCGTGGCGCTGGGGCCGGTGGTGGCGCCGCAGGCCGAGTCCCCGGAGTGCGCGGCGCTGCTGGGTGCGCTGCCCGAGGAGGTCGGCGACCTCCGCCGCGCGGAGCTGGCCGACCCGGCCCCGGTGGGGGCCGCGGCCTGGCAGCCCGTCGAGGGCGAGCCGGTGGTGCTGCGGTGCGGGCTCGAGCGGCCGGCGGAGTTCGATCAGGCGGCGGCGCTGCAGGTGGTCGACGGCGTCCAGTGGTTCGAGGTGTCCGGCGCCGCGGAGGGCATCGATGCGAGCACGTGGTTCGTCGTGGACCGCCCGGTGTACGTGGCGCTGACAGTGCCGAACGGCTCGGGTCCGACTCCGCTGCAGACGATATCGGCGGCGGTCACGCAGTCGCTCCCGCAACAGCCGATCGACCCCGCGCCGATCGCCGGCGGCTGACGGCGCCGTCCCCTCGGAACCTACTGTGCCAGCATGGATCCCGACTCGAGGAAACGCTGATGGAAGGACAGGGACTCGCCGAGCAGGTGCGGGGTGTGCCCGGCGTCGGGCACGGCCTCGGCCCGGTCGACGTAGTCGTGCAGCATGTCCCGGTAGTCCGGATGGGCGCAGTTGTCGACGACGACCCGGGAGCGGCGCCGCGGCGACAATCCGCGCAGGTCCGCAAGTCCCTGCTCGGTGACGAGGACCTGCACGTCGTGCTCGGTGTGGTCCACGTGCGGCACCATCGGCACGATCGACGAGATGCTGCCGCCCTTCGCGGTGGAGGGGCTCAGGAACATCGACAGGTAGCCGTTGCGGGCGAAGTCGCCGGATCCGCCGATCCCGTTCATGATCTTGGTGCCCATGACGTGGGTGGAGTTGACGTTGCCATAGATGTCGGCCTCGAGCATGCCGTTCATCGCGATGATGCCGAGGCGGCGCACGATCTCGGGGTGGTTGCTGATCTCCTGAGGGCGCAGCACGATGTGCTCGCGGTAGAAGTCGATGTTCGACACCAGCTCGTCGATTCCGGCCTCGCTCAGCGCCAGCGACGTGGCGGACGCGAAGCGGACCGTGCCGTGCTTGATCAGGTGCAGCATCCCGTCCTGGATGACCTCGGAGTAGCAGGTCAGACCCTTGTGGGGACCGGCATCGAGACCCTGGAGGACGGCGTTGGCCACGTTGCCGATGCCGGACTGCAGCGGCAGGAGCGTGTCCGCGGGCAGCCGGCCGCGGGAGATCTCGTGCTCGAAGAAGACGAGCACGTGCGCGGCGATCGCCTGGCTCACCGCGTCCGGCGGGGTCAGCGGGCTGGCGCTGTCGCGGGCGTGGGTCTCGACGACGGCGACGACCTTGTCCGGGTCGACGCGGAACGTGCTCTGGCCGATGCGGTCCTCGACGTCCGTGAGCATGATCGGCTTGCGGTGCGGCGGCAGCGCGGTGCCGTAGTACACGTCGTGGATGCCCGTCATCGCGGCCGGAATCCACGAGTTGACCTCGAGGATCACCTTCTCGGCGACGTCGAGCCAGGTCTTGTTGTTGCCGATCGACGCGGACGGGATCAGCTCACCGGTCTCGGTGACGCCGGAGACCTCGACGACCGCGACGTCGACGTGCCCGTAGTAGCCCTCCCAGACCTGCTGGGCGACGTGGGACAGGTGGATGTCCACGTAGTCCATGCGGCCGTTGTTGATGTTGCGGCGGGCGGTGGGCTCGGCCTGGTACGGCATCCGCAGGGAGATGCCGGCCACCTCCGACAGCATCCGCTCGGTCTCGGCGGAGACCGACGCGCCCGTGAGGAGGTTGACCGTGAAGTCGGTGCCGGCGGCGCGCGCGGCCCCGATGCGTTCCGCGAGCGCCGGGGTGATCGCCTTCGGCGTGCCGGCACTGGCGAAACCGCTGATGGCGACGGTGTGGCCGGGCTGGATCCAGCGGACGGCTTCCTCCGCCGACACGACCTTCTGCCGGAACGCCGGATGGTCGATTCGGCTCGGAGAGGAGTCGGATGCGGGGCGGAGGAACTGCGTCTGCATAACGAACAGGGTACGAGCACGTCCGGCGGCCGACGACGCCTCCGTCACAGCGGCGGACCGGATGGGGCGCGGACCACTCACCCCGCCGCGTGCCGCACCCACGGCCCCCGGCCGAACGAACCGCCGTCCCACCGGTCCCCGAAAGCAACTGTCTCGCAGTCGGTTCGATTGCAACGAGCGCAGCGGCTCCGGGTCGGGGCGACCGTGGCGCCGACGACTCCGGCGCGACCGACGTGCCGCGCCGCCGCCGGGCCGGGCGGCGGCGGCCCGACGGGACCGACGGGTCGTTCGCCGATGGAACGACCCCGTTCGTCGCGCAACACGGCACGTTCGTCCCCGAAGCGAACGCCACGGCCGGCGCGGACGCCCCTCGCGGCGGCGCGGCGGTGTCGTCCTCGTCCGGCACGGACGGTGTCGTCCTCGTCCGGCGCGGCGGTGTCGTCCTCGTCCGGCACGGACGGTGTCGGCGCGGTCCGGCACGATAGGTCCCATGAGCACCGCCACCACGGATCTGCGCGACGAGGCCGAACGACTGCTCCGCGACCTGGCGGGACCCGGCGCCCGGTTGCGGGAGGACCAGTGGAGCGCCATCGAGGCACTGGTGGTGCATCGCCGGCGAGCGCTGGTCGTGCAGCGCACGGGCTGGGGCAAGTCGGCCGTCTACTTCATCTCCGCCAAGCTGCTCCGCGCCCACGGGCACGGGCCGACCGTGATCGTCTCCCCGCTCCTGGCCCTGATGCGTAACCAGGTCGAGTCGGCGCAGCGCGCGGGCGTCCGCGCGGCCACGATCAATTCCGGCAACGTCACCGAGTGGGAGGAGATCCACCGGCAGGTCGCCGAGGGCGCGGTGGACGTCCTGCTCGTCAGCCCGGAGCGGCTCAACAACCCGGACTTCCGCGACCAGGTGCTGCCGGCGCTCGCCCGCGACGCCGGACTGGTGGTGGTCGACGAGGCGCACTGCGTCTCGGACTGGGGACACGACTTCCGGCCGGACTACCGGCGCATCCGCACCCTCGTCACCGAAATCGGCGAGGGCATTCCGGTGCTCGCGACCACCGCGACCGCGAACGACCGGGTCGTGGCGGACGTGGCCGCGCAGCTCGGCGTCGGGGAGGGCACGGGCGAGACCCTGGTGCTGCGCGGTGGTCTCGACCGGCCGTCGCTGCACCTGTCAGTGCTGCGGATCGACGAGCCCGCGCGCCGGGCGGCGTGGCTCGCCCAGCACCTCGACGAGCTGCCCGGTTCCGGGATCGTCTACACCCTCACCGTGTCGGCCGCGCACGACCTGGCCGCGCTGCTCTCCGAGCACGGTCACACCGTCGCGGCGTACACGGGGCAGTCCGATCCGGCCGAGCGGGAGCAGCTGGAGGCGGACCTCCTCGCCAACCGGGTCAAGGCCCTGATCGCCACCTCGGCCCTGGGCATGGGTTTCGACAAGCCGGACCTCGGGTTCGTGGTGCACCTGGGAGCACCGTCCTCACCCATCTCCTACTACCAGCAGGTCGGTCGCGCGGGCCGTGCGACCGAGCGGGCGGAGGTGATCCTGCTTCCGGGCCCCGAGGACCGGCAGATCTGGAGCTGGTTCGCGTCGGTGGCCTTCCCGGGGGAGGAGGTGGTGCGGCGGGTGATCGAGGTGCTCGAGCCGGAGCGGCCGCAGTCCACGCAGGCCCTCGAGCCGTTGGTCGACCTCAACCGGTCCCGGCTGGAGATGGTGCTCAAGGTGCTCGACGTGGACGGTGCGGTACGCCGGGTGAAGGGCGGCTGGATCGCCACCGGCGTGCCCTGGGAGTACGACGCCGCCCGGTACGCGACGCTCGAGCGGGCCCGCGAGGCCGAGCAGGAGGCGATGCTCGAGTACGAGCGGACCACCCGGTGCCGGATGGTGTTCCTGCGCACCCAGCTCGACGATCCCGACCTGACGTCCGACACCCCGGGCTGCGGGCGGTGCGACAACTGCTGCGGGGCGCGGTGGCCCGCGGACGTCGACGACACCGAGCTGGGCCGGGTGCGGGCCCGGCTGGACCGGCCGGGGGTGGACCTGCCGCCGCGGCGGCAGTGGCCGACGGGGATGGCCAAGCTCGGCGTGACACTGTCCGGGAAGATCACCGACGGGCCCGAGCCGGGCCGGGTACTCGGCCGGCTGTCGGACCTCGGATGGGGTCCGCGGCTGCGGGCGCTGCTGGACGGCCCCGATGCGCCGGTGCCCGACGCGGTGGTGCAGGCCGCCGTGGCGGTGCTCAAGGCGTGGGACTGGTCGGATCGCCCGACCGCGGTGATGGCCGTGGAGTCGGCGACCCATCCTCGCCTGGTCGGTTCCCTGGCGGCGCGGCTGGCGCAGCTCGGCCGGCTCGAGGATCTCGGCGTGCTGCGTGCCCGGCCCGGCCGGCCCCCGGTGACGGCAGCGAACTCGGCGTACCGGATCGCCGGCCTCGTGGACGCGTGGGAGAGCCCCGACCTCCGCGGGAACCGGGGACCGATCCTGCTCGTCGACGCGGTCACCGACACCGGCTGGACGATGACGATGGCGGCGCGGACCCTGATCCGGGCCGGGGCCTCCGCGGTGCTGCCGCTGGCGCTGGCGAGCCCGAAATAATCGCCGCGCTCGGCCCGGGCGCTACACGAAGTGACTCTTCTCACATGGGTGTCTCACCTGCGCGGAGCCGGGGTACCCGGCGACGGATCCCGACAAGGCGGGTGAATCCCGCCCACGAAGTTGTTAGGTTCGAGACCGCTTATGACGCCTGTGACGCAGAGAAGTACCCCGCCCCGTACGCCCGCCGAAACGGCGAGCGCGCAGCCCGAGCCGAATTTCCGCGCACCGCGTATTTCCGACGGAATTCGCATGTGGCAGATCGCGCGTGATTCGAAAGTGCTCGACGTCAATTCCAGTTATGCATACGTGCTCTGGTGCCGCGATTTCGCGGCGACCTCGGTCGTCGCCACCGGCGGTGACGACGAGGCGGTGGGTTTCGTCAGCGGCTATCGCCGTCCCGAGTCGCCGAACACACTGTTCGTCTGGCAGGTGGCCGTCGACCAGGCCCAACGCGGCCGCGGCATCGCGGGCCGGATGCTCGACAGCCTGTGGGACCGGCTCGCCGACGCCGGCGTGAACCGGCTCGAGACGACCGTCAGTCCGGACAACGAGGCGTCCATCGCGCTGTTCACCGCGCTCGCCCGGCGACGCGGACTGCGCATCACCCGGAGCGAATTGTTCACCCCTTCGGATTTTCCCGATTCCCACATGGCCGAGGATCTCTACACGATCGGCGAATGAATACACGACCGGCGAAAGCGAATTCGCCGCAGGAGGACGACGAATGACCATCCTGGAGCACCCCGAAACCCCCGCCAAGCACAGCGTTTTCGATTACCTCGAATCCGAGGTGCGCAGCTACAGCCGCGGCTGGCCGACCGTGTTCGAAACGGCGTCCGGATCGTGGCTCCGCGACGAGAACGGCAAGGACTACCTCGACTTCTTCGCCGGCGCGGGAGCCCTCAACTACGGGCACAACAACCCGGTCCTGAAGACCGCGCTCGTGGACTACATCATGGGTGACGGCATCACCCACGGCCTCGACATGTCCACCGTTGCCAAGCGGGAACTGCTCGAGTCGTTCGAGAGCCACATCCTGGCCCCCCGCGGCCTCGACTACAAGGTCCAGTTCCCCGGCCCGACGGGCACCAACTCGGTCGAGGCGGCGCTCAAGCTCGCCCGCAAGGTCACCGGCCGCGAGTCGATCATCAACTTCACCAACGCATTCCACGGGATGACCCTGGGTGCGCTGTCGGTGACGGGCAACTCCATGAAGCGGGCCGGGGCCGGTGTGCCGCTGGTGCACGCCACCCCGATGCCGTTCGACAACTACTTCGACGGCGTCACCGAGGACTTCCACTGGTTCTCCCGCGTGCTCGACGACTCCGGCAGCGGTCTGAACCGCCCGGCGGCGGTGATCGTGGAGACCGTGCAGGGCGAGGGCGGCGTGAACGTCGCCCGCCCCGAGTGGCTGCGTGCCCTCGCGGATCTGTGCGCCGAGCGCGACATCCTGCTCATCGTCGACGACGTGCAGATGGGCTGCGGCCGCACCGGCCCGTTCTTCTCGTTCGAGGTCGCCGGGATCACCCCGGACATCGTGACCCTGTCGAAGTCGATCGGCGGGTACGGCCTGCCGCTGGCGCTCACGCTGTTCAAGCGCGACCTCGATGTGTGGGGCCCGGGCGAGCACAACGGCACGTTCCGCGGCAACAACCCGGCGTTCGTCACCGCGGCGAAGGCGCTGCAGCACTACTGGGCCGACGACCACCTCGAGCGCGAGACGCTGCGCAAGGGCGAGCGGATCCGGCAGACCTTCATGAACCTGTCCGACATGTTCGACGGCGTCTCCACCCGCGGTCGCGGCATGGTTCAGGGCCTGGTCTTCGACGAGCCGAACGACGCACAGAAGGTGTGCGCCCTCGCGTTCGAGCAGGGCCTGCTCGCGGAGACCTCCGGCCCCTCCGACGAGGTCGTCAAGCTGCTTCCGCCGCTGACGATCAGCGACGACGAGCTCGAGCACGGTCTGAACATCCTGTGCGAGGCCACCTCGGTGGTCCGGGCCTGACCCCCGGCCGCCGTCGACCCATGCACGAGAAGACAAGCTTCCGAAGGAATTACGTATGATCGTCCGTACCACCGAGGAAATCACCGGCACCGAGCGCGACATCACGTCGGACAACGGCAACTGGCGCAGCAAGCGCATCGTGCTCGGCGGCGACAAGGTCGGGTTCTCGTTCCACGAGACCACGATCGAGGCCGGCACCGTCAACGAGTTCCACTACGCGAACCACATCGAGGCGGTGTGGCTCATCGAGGGCACCGGCACCCTCACCGACCTCGAGACCGGCACCGTGTACCCGCTCGCACCCGGCACGATGTACCTGCTCAACGGCCATGAGCGGCACCGCGTCGAGCCGGACACCCGGATGCGCATGTTCTGCGTGTTCAACCCGCCGGTCACCGGCCGGGAGGTCCACGACGAGAACGGCGTGTACCCCCTCGTCGAGGTCGTCTGAGTGCCCGCAGCGAGTGACCGGCCGGGCGTTCGCGCCTAGAGTCGGAGCCATGACCTACGAGCGACAGCCGCGCATCGCCGTCGGCCCCGCCCCGGACATCGTGTTCGACCGGGCGATCGGGGCCGGCGGCGGTCGCGTGTGCGGCTTCGACGACCGCCCGGACGCGGTGGTCTGGACCGCCGGACCGGACGAGTTCCCCGCGGTGCTGCCGGCGTCGGTGCGGTGGGTTCAGCTGCCCGCCGCCGGCGTGGAGGACTGGTTCGACGCCGGCGTCATCCGCGCTCACCCCCAGGTGACGTGGACGTCGGCCGCCGGGGCGTTCGCCGCGACGGTCGCCGAACACGCGCTCATGCTGCTGCTCGCCGGCGTGCGGGCGCTGCCCGACCACCTGGCGGCCACGTCGTGGACGCCGAGCGTGTTCTACCCCCAGCTGGGCACCCTGCGCGGCGCCACCGTCGGGATCATCGGCGCGGGTGGCATCGGCCGGGCCCTGATCCCCATGCTCGGTTCGCTCGGCGCCCAGGCGCTCGCGGTCACCCGCAGCGGCCGCCCCGTCCCGGGCGCCGTGGAGACGGTCCCCGTCGCACGGATCGACGAAGTATGGCCCCGCGCAGACCATTTCGTGATCGCCGCCCCCGCCACGGCCGAGACCGAGCAACTGGTGGGCGCCGACGAGCTGGCCGCGATGAAGCCGACCGCCTGGGTGATCAACGTTGCCCGCGGCAGCCTCGTCGACACCGACGCGCTGGTGGACGCCCTGAGCCGCCGCGTCATCGCGGGCGCCGGCCTGGACGTCACGGACCCGGAACCGCTGCCGGACGGGCACCCGCTGTGGTCGCTGCGCAACGCCATGATCACCCCGCACGACTCCAATCCCCCGGCGCTGCGCATCCCCGCGTTCGCCGAGCACGTGACCGAGAACGTCACGCGCTTCGCGGCCGGCCTCGATCTCGCCGCGGTCGTCGACCCGAGCGCCGGGTACTGACACGCCGCTACCCTGGACGGGGTGATCGAACCGCTGCACCACCTGCTCGACGGCCGGCGGTTGTGCGTGCTCACCGGCGCGGGCATCTCGACCGACTCCGGCATCCCGGACTACCGCAGTCCCGGCGCGCCACCCCGCAACCCGATGACCTATCAGCAGTTCGTCGGGGATCCGGAATTCCGGCGCCGCTACTGGGCGCGCAACCATGTCGGGTGGCGGCACATGGACTCCGCACGGCCGAACGCCGGGCACCGCGCCCTCGCCGCGCTCGAACGCCGCGGCACCGTCCTGGGCGTCCTGACCCAGAACGTGGACCTGCTGCACACCAAGGCCGGGAGCCGGCGGGTGATCGACCTGCACGGCTGCTACGCGCAGGTGCGCTGCCTGGCGTGCGACCTCCGGATCTCGCGCTTCACCCTCGCCGAGCGGCTCACCGCCGCCAATCCGGGCTTCCTCGAACGGGTTCGGGGGACGACGGGTCTCGAGGTGGCGCCGGACGCCGACGCGGTCGTCGACGACACCGGCAGCTTCCGCATGGTGGACTGCGAGCGGTGCGGGGGGATGCTCAAGCCGGACATCGTCTACTTCGGTGAATCGGTGCCCCGCGAGCGCGTGGAGCGCGCCTTCGCGCTCGTCGACGAGGCGGAGGCCCTGCTCGTGGTCGGCAGTTCCCTGACGGTGATGTCCGGGTTGCGGTTCGTGCGGCACGCCGCCAAGCGCCGCATGCCGGTGGCCGTGGTCAACCGTGGCGTCACGCGCGGCGATCCCCTCGCCACCGTGAAGGTCGACGCGGGCTGCTCGGAGGTGCTCACGGCCCTGGTCACCGCGGCACCGGCGGCCACGTCCGGCCGGTGACCGCCCGCGCCTACAGCGTCACGAGATCGTCCGCGTGCACCACCGGCCGCTGCAGGTCCGCCGGCAGCTGCCGCGTGGAGAACCCGATCATCCAGTCCAGCTCGGCGGCATCGTAGGCCACCACGCCGCGTCCCACCGTGCGGCCGTCGGGACCGACCAGCGCCACCACGTCCCCACCGTGGAAGCGCCCGCTCATTCCCGTGATGCCCGCCGCGAGCAGCGAGCGGCGCCGTTCCACCACCGCCCGTACCGCGCCCGCGTCCAGGTGCAGGGTGCCGTGGGTGTCGGCGGCGTGCCGCACCCAGAAACGTCGCGCCGACATCCGGTCGGGCCGGGCCGCGAACGCGGTGCCCACGTCCGCGGCACCGAGGGCACGGTCGGCCTGCGACGCGGCGGTGAGCAGCACCGGCACACCCGAATCCGCGGCCAGGCGCGCGGCGGACAGCTTCGACGCCATCCCGCCCGTGCCGAGGGCGCCCCCGGACCCGGCGACGACGCCGTCGAGGTCCTCCGGGCTCGTCACCTCCGCGATGAGGTGGGCGTCGCCCTTACGGGGATCGCCGTCGTAGAGGCCGTCGACGTCGGAGAGCAGGATCAGCGCGTCGGCGCCGACGAGGTGCGCGACGAGCGCGGCGAGGCGATCGTTGTCGCCGAACCGCAGTTCGGCGGTCGCGACGGTGTCGTTCTCGTTGACCACGGGCACGGCGTGCAGCGCGCGCAGCCGGTCGAGGGTGCGCTGGGCATTGCGGTGCTGGGTGCGCCGCGCGATGTCGTCGGCCGTGAGCAGCACCTGCCCGACGGTGCGGCCGTACCGGGCGAAGGAGGTGCCCCACGCGTGGGCCAGGGCAAGCTGTCCGACGCTGGCCGCGGCCTGCTTGGTGGCCAGGTCGCGGGGCCGGACGGTCAGGCCCAGCGGGGCGAGGCCGGCGCCGACCGCGCCGGAGGACACCACCACGACGTCCGAGCCGGAGCGCATGCGCTCTTCGAGAGCGTCGACCAGGCAGTCGAGGCGGTCCCGGTCGAGGCCGCCGACCAGGCTGGTGATGGCGGACGAGCCGATCTTCACCACGACGCGGCGCGCGCCGGCGACGGCCTCCCGGGTATCGCTCACGATCTCCTGCTTCTGGGCTCGAGGTGCGGTGGTCAGAACTCGTCGTCGTCGGTCGCGAGACCGCGGCGGACCCGCTTGGCGTGGCGACGTTCGGCGGCGCCGACCCGATCGACCTGGTCGAGGCGGGCGTCGGTGCCCCGGCCGGTGGGCACGACGTCCACGCCGGCCTGGGTCTGCGGCTCCCACTCGAACGAGACGTCGCCGATGGTGACGGAGGCACCCGGTTCGGCGCCCTGCTTGACGAGTTCGTCCTCGACACCGAGGCGGGCGAGCCGATCCGCGAGGTAGCCGACGGCCTCGTCGTTGTCGAACGCCGTCTGACGCACCCAGCGCTCGGGCCGGGTGCCGCGCACGATGAAGCCGCCCGGAGTCTCGGGGTCGGCGACGACGCTGAAGCCGGTCTCGTCGACGGCGACGGGCCGGATGACCGGCCGCCGCGGCGCGGCCGGCGGATGCGCCTGCCGGTACTCCTCCACCATCCGCGCCAACGCGAAGGTCAGCGGCCGCAGCCCTTCCCGGCTGACGGCGGAGATCCGGAACACCGGCCAGCCCCGCTCCTCGAGCTCGGGGGTGACGAAATCGGCGAGTTCGGCGGCGTCCGGCACGTCGACCTTGTTGAGGATGACGATGCGGGGACGATCGGCGAGGTCGCCCAAGCTGCTGTCGCCGGACAACGCCGGCTGGTAGGCGGCCAGCTCGGCCTCGAGTGCGTCGATGTCGGAGACGGGATCGCGCCCCGGCTCGAGCGTCGCGCAGTCGACGACGTGCGCGAGCACGGCGCAGCGCTCGAGGTGACGCAGGAAGTCCAGGCCGAGACCGCGGCCCTGGCTGGCGCCGGGGATCAGGCCCGGCACGTCGGCGACGGTGAACGTGGTGTCGCCCGACTGCACGACCCCGAGGTTGGGAACGAGGGTGGTGAACGGGTAATCGGCGATCTTCGGCTTGGCCGCGGAGAGCACCGACACCAGCGAGGACTTGCCGGCGGACGGGAACCCGACCAGCCCGACGTCGGCGACGGACTTGAGTTCGAGGACGAGGTCGCGCTCCTCCCCCTCCTCGCCGAGCAGGGCGAAGCCGGGGGCCTTGCGGGCCTTCGACGCCAGGGCCGCGTTGCCGAGGCCGCCGCGGCCACCGTGGGCGGCGACGAAGCGGGTGCCGGCGCCGACCATGTCGGCCAGGATCCGGCCGTCCTTGTCGAGCACGACGGTGCCGTCGGGCACCTTGAGCACGAGGTCGCCGCCGTTGGCGCCGTCGCGGTTGCTGCCCGCGCCCTGCGTGCCGTTCGTGGCCTTCGCGTGCTGGTGGAAGTGGAAGTCGAGGAGGGTGTGGACCCCCTCGTCCACCTCGAGCACGACGTTGCCGCCATTGCCGCCATTACCGCCGTCGGGGCCACCGAGCGGCTTGAACTTCTCGCGATGGACGGAGGCGCAGCCGTTACCACCCTTGCCGGCGGTGACGTGCAGCACCACCCGGTCGATGAAGCGGGACATGGGGTGGACCTCCGTCGAATGGTGGAACTGTTGTGTCGACCGGTTGCCCCACTGTGCCGGGACTACCGGAGTTGTGCCGGAACGACCGCTACCGGTCGTCCCGAAAACAGTAGGGGCGGACCCGGGTGTGCGACCCTGGTCCGCCCCTACTGGGAGTATGTGCGAAGGGAACCTCCGCGGTGTCCGATTCGGACGGCAGATCAGGCGTCTGCCGCGACCGGAACGATGTTGACCGTCTTGCGACCACGCTTGGTGCCGAACTCGACGGCACCGGCAGCGAGGGCGAACAGCGTGTCGTCGCCGCCACGGCCGACGTTCACGCCGGGGTGGAAGTGGGTGCCGCGCTGGCGCACCAGGATCTCACCCGCGTTGACGGCCTGGCCGCCGAAGCGCTTGACGCCGAGACGCTGGGCGTTCGAATCGCGACCGTTACGGGAGCTGGATGCGCCCTTCTTGTGTGCCATGACGAACCCTCCTGGGGTTTGAAGCGGAAGCCCGAATTACTTGATGCCGGTGACCTTCAGGACCGTCAGCTTCTGACGGTGACCCTGGCGCTTGTGGTAGCCGGTCTTGTTCTTGAACTTGTGGATGCGGATCTTCGGGCCCTTGGTGTGCTCGACGATCTCGCCGGTGACCGTGACCTTCGCCAGCTTGTCGGCGTCGGTGGTCAGCTCGGCTCCGTCGACGACGAGGACCGGAGCAAGCGAGACAGCAGTGCCGGGCTCACCCTCGATCTTCTCGACCTTGACGAGATCGCCCTCAGCGACCTTGTACTGCTTACCGCCGGTCTTGACGATCGCGTACGTTGCCATCGGACGGCTACCCCTTGCTAGTTCGAACGTGCTCGCGCCACGGTGTGCAACGCGACTGGTCTGGTGTGGTTGCTGACTCGGGGCCCGCCACCTTCCCGCATCGGGCGCAGCAGGGCCGTATCGCCGAGTAGCGACTGACCAAGATTACGGGAAGGTGACTGCCAGGGTCAAACCGGGCCCGCGCGGTGTCGGGCCCGGTCGGACCTCATGCCTGTGCTTCGACCGGCGGGCCGGCGGGCCGGCCCGCGGCCCGGCGACGACGCGGCCGTCGAACGACCACCGGCTCGGCGTTCTCCCCGTCCGGGACCGGCGCGGCGGCCACCGCCGCAGGCTCCGGTGCGGGGGCCGGTGTGGGCACCACGAAGACGGTGCCAGCGCCGGTGCCGTCGCCCGTCGGGGCCGCGGCGGCCCGTGAGACCCGGCGACGGCGACGGGCCGCCGGCTCCGCTGCCTGCTTTTCGGCCTCCGGTGCTTCGGCCGGCCGCGCCTCGCGCGTGTCGGCGGGCCCAGCCTTGCGTGATTCGGCCGGCTCAGCCTCGCGTGTTTCGGCCGGCTGGGCCTCGCGTGTTTCGGCCGGCTGGGCCGGCGCGGCCGGCGCTGCCTGCGCCTGCTCGGCGCCGGATTCCGCCGGGTTCTCGTCGTGGTTCCCGTGGTGCGCAGCCATCGCCAGGGCCACCGGGTGGGCACGCTTGACGGTCGCGTCCACTGTCGCCACCTCCGGTACCGGCGCGGGCGCGGCCGTCTCGGTCGTCGCCGCCTCCGGCTGGGCGCCGCGGTCGCGGCCCCGGCGGCGCCGGGAGCCGCTCTCGGCACGGGCGGGCCGCCCACCGTCCTCGGCCGCGCCGGCCTCGACGGGTTCGCTGTGCACGACGATGCCGCGGCCGTGGCAGTGCTCGCACGTGGTGGAGAACGCCTCCACCAGACCCGTGCCGAGCCGCTTGCGCGTCATCTGCACGAGCCCCAGCGAGGTCACCTCGGAGACCTGGTGGCGGGTGCGGTCCCGGCCGAGCGCCTCGGTGAGGCGTCGCAGCACCAGGTCGCGGTTCGACTCGAGCACCATGTCGATGAAGTCGACGACGATCATGCCGCCGATATCGCGCAGCCGCATCTGCCGCACGATCTCCTCGGCCGCCTCGAGGTTGTTGCGGGTGACGGTCTCTTCGAGATTGCCGCCGGCCCCGGTGAACTTGCCGGTGTTGACGTCGACGACGGTCATCGCCTCGGTGCGATCGATGACGAGCGTGCCACCGGACGGCAGCCACACCTTGCGGTCGAGCGCCTTGGCGAGCTGCTCGTCGATGCGGTGGGCGGCGAACACGTCGCGTCCACCCGAGTCGGGATCGTGCCGCTCCACGCGGGGCACCATGTCCGGTGCGACGGTGCGGATGTAGCTCTCGACGGTGGTCCAGGCGTTCTCGCCCTCGATGACGAGTTTGGAGAAGTCCTCGTTGAACAGGTCGCGAATCACCTTGACCAGCAGGTCGGGCTCTTCGTAGAGGGTCTTCGGCTGCCCCGAGCCGTCGGACTCGAGCTTGGCGGCCTGCTCCTCGATGGAAGCCCACTGCGTCTGCAGGCGCTGCACGTCGCGGGCGAGCTCGTCTTCGCTCACGCCCTCCGCCGCGGTGCGGATGATCACGCCGGCCTCGGCCGGGACGATCTCGCGCAGGATCTCCTTGAGCCGCTTGCGCTCGGTGTCGGGCAGCTTGCGGCTGATGCCGGTGGACGAGCCGCCCGGCACGTACACCAGGAATCGGCCGGCGAGGCTGATCTGCGTGGTCAGGCGGGCGCCCTTGTGCCCGACCGGGTCCTTGCTGACCTGCACGAGCACCCGGTCACCCGGCTTGAGGGCCTGCTCGATCTTGCGGGAGTTGCCGCCGAGCCCGGCGGCCTCCCAGTTGACCTCGCCGGCGTAGAGGACGCCGTTGCGGCCCCTGCCGATGTCGATGAACGCCGCCTCCATCGAGGGAAGCACGTTCTGGACACGGCCGAGGAAGATGTTGCCGACCATCGAACCGGATCCGGCGCTGGTCACGAAGTGCTCGACCAGGACGCCGTCCTCGAGGACCGCGACCTGCGTGATGTTCCCGGGGTGCGCACCGTCACCGGTCTTCTCCCGCACCACCATGACGCGGTCGACGGACTCGCGACGGGCGAGGAACTCCGACTCGGTGAGGATCGGGGGCCGACGGCGGCCCGCGTCCCGGCCGTCGCGGCGGCGCTGGCGCTTGGCCTCGAGCCGGGTGGAACCGGTGATGCCCTGCACCTCGTCCTTGGCGGCGCGGGCCTTGGGCCGCGGCTCGCGCTCGTGGACGACGGTGGGGACCGAGTCGTCCTCGGCGACGGTCTCGGCGCCGTCCGCGCTGCCCTTGCGGCGACGACGACGGCGACGACGGCGCGAGGGACCTTCCGCGGACTCCTCCTCGGCCTCGGCCTGCTCGGCCTCGGCCTGCTCGGCCTCCCCGCCTTCGGCCTCCCCGGCCTCCGGCCCGGCGGTCGCGGCTTCCTCCGTCGTCGGCTCCTCGGCCTCCGTCGGCTCCTCGGCCTCCGCTTCCTCGGCCTCCGCCGCAGCTGTCCCCTCCTCGGCGGTGGTCTCGTCCTGCGTCTCGGGCTGTTCGCCGCGGCCACGGCCACGGCCACGGCGGCCACGACGGCGCCGACGCGGCTCCTCCTCCTCGGCGGTCTCCTCGGCCGGTTCCTCCACCGCGGCGGTCTCCTCGGTGACCTCCTCGGCGACGGCGGGCTCGGGTGCCTCGGCCGCTCGCCGGGAACGGCGTCGACGGGGCGGGGCCTCGACGGGAGTGGTGACCTCCGGCTGCAGGAACAGCGGTGCGCTGACGACGGGCTCGGCGGTGCTCGGTTCCGGCGCGGCGAACACCGGGGTCTCCTGCTCCACGCCGGTGAACAGGGCCGGGGCCGCGGGTGCCTCGACGGACTCCGCGGCGGGTTCCTGAGCGGTAGTGTCCTGGACCGCGGCCGCCGGCTCCTCCACGGGGACCTCGGCGGGCACCGCGACGGCGGCCTCTCCGGCGGGCACCTCGGGCGCCTCACCCACCGGTTCCGGTGCGGCTTCCGCGGTGGGCACCGGTTCGGCCTCGGCCGGTGCGCCGAGCGCGGCGCGGATCTGTTCGGCGAGGTCGCGCTGCAGGCTCGAGTGGGCACTGCGCAGCTCGGTGCCGAGGTCGGCGGCCTTGGCCATGACCTGTTTGCTGGTCAGGCCGAGCAGTTTGGCAAGGGCGTGCACGCGCATCTTCGGCGGCAGCACCACGGTGCCCTCTTCGTTGGAATTGTCGTTCGGCGGCGCTTGTTCGGCCACGTAGGTCTCCTCGGGCCCCCGGGCGCGTCCATCCTCGTCTCGAGCGATGTGACGCGGCCACGCGAGGGCGCTGTCTGTGTGTGCTCGCACCGGGAGGCGCGAGATGTGCGGTCTCGCATCGCGCGGTCGTCCGGTGCCCGTTTTCACTGCACGGCCGAGCGGTGCCTGGCTGGATCGCGGATCGAGCGCCGGTGCATCCAGCGTGCAACCGAGCGAGGTGTCTCCTGCGTCCCCGGTCACAGCGATGTCGGGCATCGATCCGTGATGTCGTTCGGTCGTTCCGCAACACTCGAAGCGGGGCGACCTACCTCAGTATCCCACACAGAGGTCCGTGGATACGCCAACGGCGCCCCGGAGGGCGCCGTGGCGGGGCAGTCGATACGGATCAGGACCCGGCGAGGGCGGGGAACCAGAGGGCGATCTCGCGCTCGGCGGACTCCACCGAGTCGGAGCCGTGCACCAGGTTCTCCCCGGCGTCGAGCCCGAGATCACCGCGGATGGAGCCGGGAACGGCCTTCTCCACCGGATCGGTGCCGCCCGCGAGCTGACGGAACGCGGCGATGGCCCGGGGGCCCTCGAGCACGGCCGCGACCAGCGGGCGCGAGGTGATGAACTCGATCAGGCCGGGGTAGAAGGGTTTGCCCTCGTGCTCGGCGTAGTGGGCGGCGGCCACCTCCTCGGTGGCGGTGCGCAGCTCGAGTGCCACGATGTCGAGTCCCTTGCGCTCGATGCGCGAGAGGATCTCTCCGACATGACGACGGGCCACGCCGTCGGGCTTGATCAGTACCAGGGTCCGCTCAGTCACGCGCACAGCGTAGTGGTCAGCCCCGCTGCCCCGGCAGCAGACCCCGCGCCTCGCGGTCCTTCATGTCCTTGCGCAGGTACAGGATGTAGCCCCAGACCACGCTGAAGAGCACGCCGACGATGCCGAGCGACAGGTCCACCACGAAGCCCAGCAGGGTCAGCACCTGCAGCGCGAGGTTGTACCAGAGCGCCCACGGCCGGCCCTGCAGCCCGGCGCCCGCGATCATCGCGACGGCGAGGAGCACGATGTAGCCGCCCGAGAACCACGTCAGCCCCCCACCGATGACCGCGACGACCGGCAGCACGAGCAGGACCACGATGGCCTCGAGGACGAGCGTGCCGGCCATGACGCCGCGCAGTCCCTTCCACGGGTCCTTCGCCGGGGGCCGGACGGCGGAGTCCCGATCCGGCGATTCGCCGGGGTTGTCAGCTGCCTCGCTCACGCGGGGTCCTTTCCGAAGAGAGTGCGGGCGGCGCCGGCGGTCACCACCGAACCGGTGACCACGACGCCCGCCCCCGATACTGCCTCACCCGGCTCGGCGACCTCCTCGGCGATGGCGATGGCCGTCTCGAGGGCGTCGGGCAGTGTCTGCGCGACCACCACGCGTTCGTCGCCGAACCGGGCCACGGCCAGGTCGGCGAGCTCGTCGACGTCCATGGCCCGCGGCGAACCGTTGTGGGTGACGACGATCTCGTCGAACACCGGCTCGAGCGCGTCGAGCAGGCCGGGCACATCCTTGTCGGCCATCACCGACACCACTCCGACCAGCTTGCGGAAGTCGAACTCGTCGGCCAGGGCCGCGGCGAGCGCCTTCGCCCCGTGGGGGTTGTGGGCGGCGTCGAGGAAGACCGTCGGGGCGCTGCGCACCCGTTCGAGCCGGCCCGGGTTGAGCACCGACGCGAACGCCGCGCGCACCGCGTCGCCGTCGAGCTGCCGGTCGGCGCCGGCGCCGAAGAACGCCTCCACGGCGGCGAGCGCGAGCGAGGCGTTGCGGGCCTGGTGCTCGCCGTGCAGCGGCAGGAAGATGTCGGTGTACACCCCGCCCAGGCCCTGCAGCTCGAGCTGCTGACCCCCCACGGCGATGCGCCGGGCCAGGACCTTGAACTCGGAGCCCTCGCGCGCCACGGCGGCATCCGCCTCGACGGCCCGTCGCAGCAGCACCTCCATCACCTCGGGGTCCTGCTGGGCCAGGACGGCGACGGTGTCGCGGGGAACCAGCCCGTCGTCGGCAGCCTTCTTGATGATCCCGGCCTTCTCCCCCGCGATCGTCGGGAGGTCGGGACCGAGGTACTCGGTGTGGTCGAGCCCGATCGGGGTGATCACCGCGACCTGCGCGTCCACGACGTTGGTGGCGTCCCAGGTGCCACCGAGCCCCACCTCGACGACGGCGACGTCGACGGGAGCCTCGGCGAACGCGGCGAAGGCCATCGCCGTGGTCACCTCGAACTTGCTCATCGCCGGGCCGCCCGCAGCCTGCGACTGGGCGTCGATCATCGCGACGTACGGCTCGAGTTCGCGATAGGTGTCGACGTAGGTGCGCGGCGAGACCGGCGCCCCGTCGATGCTGATCCGCTCGGTGGCCAGCTGCAGGTGCGGGCTCGTGGTGCGGCCGGTCCGCCGGTGCAACCGGGTCAGCAGGGCGTCGATCATCCGGCTCACCGACGTCTTGCCGTTGGTGCCGGCGATCTGGATGGCCGGATAGCTGCGCTGCGGGGATCCGAGCAGATCCATCAGCGCCGCGATCCGGGTGAGAGACGGCTCGATCTTCGTTTCGGGCCAGCGCTTGTCGAGTTCGGCCTCGACGAGGGTCAGCTCGGCCAGGTCGACCGGCGAAGGCTGCGCCGGCGTCGCCGCGGACCGGTCCTCGCTCACGCCGACCCCAGCTCCTGGAGTCGGGCGGTGATCCGGGCGATCTCCTCCTCCGCGATCTGCTTGCGGGCGGTGATCTTCTCGACGACCGCCGCGGGCGCCTTGGCGAGGAACGCCTCGTTGCCGAGCTTGGCGGACGTGCCCGCGAGCTCCTTCTCGGCGACCGCGAGGTCCTTGCCCAGCCGGGCACGCTCGGCCGCCACGTCGACGGTGCCGGAGGTGTCCAGCTCGACGGTGACGGTGGCGCGGGACAGGCGCACCTCGATGGAGGCGGTGGCGGAGAACCCGTCCGCCGGCTCGGTCAGTCGCGCCAGCGACCGCACGGCCGGCACCTGGGCGGCCAGGTCGGCGGCGTCGATCTCGGTGAGCCGCGCGGCGACCTTCTGCGACGGCTTGAGGCCCTGGTCGCTGCGGAAGCGGCGGACCTCGGTGACGAGCTTCTGCAGATCCTCGACGCGGCGCGCGGAGTCGGCGTCGGCCGCGACCCCGCTGGTGCCCGGCCACGACGCGACGACCACGGACTCGCCGCCGGTGAGCACCTTCCAGAGGGTTTCGGTGACGAACGGGATCACCGGGTGCAGCAGGCGCAGCAGCTGGTCGAGGACGTTGCCGAGGACCGCCTTGGTCCCCTCCGCGTACTCGCTGCCGTCGGCGAGCTGCACCTTGGCGAGCTCGAGGTACCAGTCACACACCTCGTCCCACGCGAAGTGGTAGAGCGCCTCGCACGCCTTGGAGAACTCGAACCGTTCGAACGCCTCGTCGACCTCGGCGCGGACCTGCTCGAGCCGGTCGAGGATCCACCGGTCCGCGTCGGTGAGCGCAGCGCGCGCCGGCAGCTCGGTGACGACGGCGCCGTTCATCAGGGCGAACTTGGTCGCGTTGAACAGCTTGTTGGCGAAGTTGCGGGAGGACTGCGCGTGGTCCTCGCCCACGGCGAGGTCGCTCCCGGGGTTGGCGCCGCGGGCCAGGGTGAAGCGCAGTGCGTCGGCGCCGTACCGCTCCACCCAGTCCAGCGGATCGATGCCGTTGCCGCGCGACTTGGACATCTTCTTGCCGTACTGGTCGCGCACGAGGCCGTGCAGGAACAGGTCCTTGAACGGCACCTGGACGCCGGACTTCCCGCCGGCGGTGATCGCCTCGTCGTTCGCGACGTACAGGCCGAACATCATCATCCGGGCCACCCAGAAGAACAGGATGTCGTAACCGGTGACGAGCACGCTTGTGGGATAGAACTTTTCGAGCTCCGGCGTCGTGTCGGGCCAGCCCATCGTGGAGAACGGCCACAGACCCGAGGAGAACCAAGTGTCGAGCACGTCGGGGTCCTGCTCCCACCCCTCGGGGGCGGTCTGGTCCGGACCGAAGCACTCGACCTCGCCATCGGGGCCGTACCAGATCGGGATGCGGTGCCCCCACCACAACTGCCGCGAGATGCACCAGTCGTGCATGTTGTCGACCCAGGCGAACCAGCGCGGTTCCTGGCTGGCCGGGTGAATCACGGTGTGGCCGTTGCGGACCGCGTCGCCCGCCGCCTCGGCGAGCGCATCGACCTTGACCCACCACTGCATCGACAGCCGGGGCTCGATGGTCTCGCCGCTGCGCTCGGAGTGACCGACGCTGTGCAGGTAGGGACGCTTCTCGGCGACGACCCGCCCCTGCTCGGCCAGCGCCTCGCGCACCTTGACCCGCGCCTCGAACCGGTCCATGCCGTCGAATTGCGTTCCGGTGTCGGCGATCTTGCCGGCCTTGTCCATGATGGTGGGCATCGGCAGGTTGTGCCGCAGGCCCATCTCGAAGTCGTTGGGGTCGTGCGCGGGCGTGATCTTCACGGCGCCGGTACCGAATTCGGGGTCGACGTACTCGTCGGCGATCACGGGGATCCGCCGGCCGGTGAGGGGGTGCTCGAGGGTGGTGCCGACCAGGTGCTTGTAGCGCTCGTCGTCCGGGTGCACCGCGACGGCCGTGTCGCCCAGCATCGTCTCCGCCCGGGTGGTGGCGACGATCACGTGCGGCTCGTCGTCGTGGAGGGAGCCGTAGCGCAGCGACACGAGTTCGCCCTCGACCTCCTCGAACTTGACCTCGATGTCGGAGATCGCGGTCTGCAGCACGGGCGACCAGTTCACCAGTCGCTCGGCCCGGTAGATCAGTCCGTCGTCGTAGAGCCGCTTGAACATCGTCTGCACGGCCCGCGAGAGGCCCTCGTCCATGGTGAACCGGTCGCGGGACCAGTCGACGCCGTCGCCGATGCGGCGCATCTGGCCCTGGATGGTGCCGCCCGATTCGCGTTTCCAGTCCCAGACCTTGTCGACGAACAGTTCGCGGCCGAAGTCCTCCTTGGCCTTCCCGTCCACCGCGAGCTGCTTCTCGACGACGGTCTGGGTGGCGATGCCGGCGTGGTCCATGCCGGGCAGCCAGAGCACCTCGTAGCCCTGCATGCGTTTGCGGCGCGACAGCGCGTCCATCAGGGTGTGGTCGAGGGCGTGGCCCATGTGCAGGCTGCCGGTGACGTTCGGCGGCGGCAGCACGATCGAGTAGCCGGGCTTGTCGCTGGACGGATCGGCGACGAAGTAACCGGCGTCCACCCAGCCCTGGTACAGCTCGTCCTCTACGGTGCTGGGGTCCCAGCTCTTGGGGAGGGCGTCGGCGGGGTTCTGGTGGTTCTCTGGCGCACTGGTCACCCCGCAATCGTAGTCAGCGGAGGCAAACCGCCTGCACACGCCCCACGGACCCGGAGCGGGCCTGCTGGACTGGGGATCACGGGTACGGCACCGTGACAGATGTGAACGAGTTCCGCTTCGCCACGAACGTCTTCGCCCTGGAGTCGGCCGGCGCGTTCGCCGGCCGGTGCCGCCGCATCGAGGCCCTCGGGTACGACACGCTGTTCGCCGCGGACCACCTGGGGGTCGCCGCGCCGTTTCCCACGCTCGTCGCCGCGGCGCAGGCGACCGAGCGGCTGCGGGTGGGCACGCTCGTCCTCAACGCCCCGTTCTGGAATTCGGAGCTGCTGGCCCGCGACGTCGCGACCACCGACGTCCTCACCGGCGGCCGGCTCGAGCTCGGCCTCGGCGCCGGGCACATGAAGTGGG
Organism: Rhodococcus sp. M8; assembly: GCF_015654185.1. Classification (NCBI taxonomy): domain Bacteria; kingdom Bacillati; phylum Actinomycetota; class Actinomycetes; order Mycobacteriales; family Nocardiaceae; genus Rhodococcus; species Rhodococcus sp. M8. The sequence goes on along the minus strand of NZ_CP064065.1, from coordinate 167,747 downwards.
AATTCGACGAGGCCGGCATCGGCTGGGAGCCGATCGGCCGCCGCGTCGATCGGCTCGCGGCCCTGATCGACGGTCTGGGGCGCCGCTTCGCGGAGGGTGGGTACCCGCAACAGGCCGAGCTGCGCGCCGGCATGGGTCTGGCACCGCTGCAGCCGGTCCAGCGGCGCGGGTTCGGCGGCACCGGTCCCCCGCTGCTGATCGGCGGCACCGGGGACCGGGTGCTGCAGCTGGCGGCCGAGCGCGCCGACATCGTGGGGGTGGCCGGTGCCGTGCAGGTGCCGGGACAGGCGCCCGGGGTGCTGCGCATCGCGACGGCCACCGAGGCCGACGAGCGCGTGCGGTTCGCCCGTGAGCGCGCCGGCGCCCGCGCGGACCGCCTCGAGTGGCAGGTGCTGGTCCAGGCGGTCGTGGTGACCGACGACCGAGAGGGCGCGGCGCGGGCACTGCTCGGGCGCTACGGTCCGATGATGAGCGTCGAGGAGCTGCTGGACACGCCGTTCGCACTGATCGGCACGGTGGAACGGATGGCCGATCAGGTCCTGCGCAACCGCGACCGCTACGGCTTCACCTACTACACCGTCCACGGGCCGTATTTCGAGGCCTTCTCCCCGGTGCTGGAGCGGGTGCGGATGCTGGGCGGGTGAGCGTCGCCCCCGGCGGAGATGCTGCTCGAACACCGAGCCGCGAACCGGTGCGAATCCACACAGTCAGCCGAGCACCTCGGGCAGTTCCCGGGGGCGCGCGAGCACGTGCTCCGAGAGGAACGCCTCGACCACCTCGTACCAGATCTTCGCGTGCTGGGGGCTGAGCACCCAGTGGTTCTCGTCGGGAAAGTAGAGGAAGCGGTGCACGGTGGAGCCGTCGGCGGCGGCGGGTACCCCCGACTCGGACAGCAGCTCGTACCACAGCCGCAGTCCCTCCCCGATCGGCACGCGATAGTCCTTGTCGCCGTGGATCACCAGCACGGGGGTGACGATGTCGGCGACGTACAGGTGCGGCGAGTTCTCCACCGCCATCTCGGGAGTCATCTCCCGGGCCCAGTACCAGGCCGAGTCCGTGGTGGGCCCGAACTGGTCCAGGGCCCACAGGCTCGCGTGGGTGACGATCGCGTGGAATCGGTCGGTGTGCCCGGCGATCCAGTTGGCCATGTAGCCGCCGAAGGATCCCCCCATCGCGGCGGTGCGCTCGGCGTCGATCTCGGGTAGTTCGATCGCCGCATCGGTCAGGGCCATCAGATCGGTGTAGGGCTCCTTGCCCCAGCGGCCCCACCCGCGTTGGACGAAGTCCTGCCCGTAACCGGAGGACAGCGCGGGGTCCGGGAGCAGCACGGCGTAGCCGCGGGCGACGAGCAGCCACGGGTTCCACCGCCACGACCAGGTGTTCCAGGAGCCGAGCGGGCCGCCGTGGATCCACAGCAGCAGTGGCGCGGGCGCGTCGGGATCGGCGGTGGCCGGCAGGGCCAGCCAGGCCCGCAGCGGGGTGCCGTCGGCGGCGGCGGTGGTGATCTCCGTGAGGCGGCCGGGCAGTTCGGGCTGCTCCGCGGGGGCGCGCAGCGCGGTGACGGTGCCGGCGGCGTCGAGCGCGATCCGCACCGGGTGCGGCGGTGTGTCGTAGGCGGCGCGCAGGGCGTAGACGCACGTTCCGTCGGGCGCAACACGCAGGTCGGTGTAGGCGGCGGCGTCGGTGGTCAACGGCGTGGGGACGTCGGCCCACAGCGCCACCTGGAAGATCGGGGCGCGGCCGTGTTCGTCGGCGGTCACGAGCAGGGCCCCGGAGTCGGGCCGCCAGACGACCGACGTCGGCCACCGGTCCCACCCGGGCACCAGCTGCGTCGTCTCACCCGATCGAAGGTCGAACAGCCGCAGAGTGATTCGCGGCGCCGTCTCGGGGTCGGAGTGCGTCTCGTGCAGGAACGCCACCCGGGTGCCGTCCGGCGCGATCGCGGGGGCGAACACGTCGGCGGCCTCGTCGTCGACGAGGACCGTGCGCAGTCCGGTGTCGGTGTCGATGCGCACCAGGGTGGTGCGGCGGGACGCGAGCGGCCCGGGCACCGACCAGGTGGTGACGACGAAGCTGCCGTCGGCGGCGAGGCCGAGGGACGCCTCACGCAGGGCGCCTCCGGGCCCGGGGGTCAGGTCCGACAGGGGCGCGTGTGGGCCGTCCGCGAGGGCGAGCAGGTGCGGTTCGGCCGGTCCGAGGTCGTGATCCCAGTGACGCACCGGGTATCCGGTGTGCAGCACGGCGGAGACCTTGCGCTTCTTGCGGGCGTCCCGGATCCGCTCGTCGTCGCCGTCGGTGCGGCCGAGTACGTCCGCCGTCACCACGATCCGGTCCGCCGCCTCGGCCGCCCACACGCCGCGCACCCCACCCTTGCGGGAGACCACGCGCTGTGCTTCGCCGCCGGCGGCGGGCAGCCGCCACAGCGCGGCGGGGGCGTCGTCGCCGTCCGTCCCGTCGGCCCGGGCGGCGGTGAACAGCAGGTCGCCGGCGGCGGTGAAGACGGGATTCGACTCGCCCTTCGCACCCCATGTGAGCCGCCGGGCGGGCGCATGCCCCTGCGGGTCGACCTCCCACAGCGCCCCGACGTACCCGGTCCCCTCCTCGTCCAGGGTGGACTGGGCGATCACGACGCGGGTCCCGTCCGGCGACAGCGCGAGCGCGGTGACGCGAGGGAGAGCGAGATAGTCGTCGAGGTCGTCGAATGCGGTCATGGTGCCCGAGGGTAGTGCTCGCCGGAGGCGTCACCGGGGAGCCGACACGGCCCGGTCGGGATACGCCGCCGGCGCGCCGCGCGGGAACGAGCGGTCAACCCGCCAGCGGGTGGTCTGCGGACAGCGCGGCCAGGCGCTCGAGCAGCGGGGCGACGGCGACGAGGGCGGCCGCGTCGTCCGGCTCCATCTCGGACAGCAGGCGCGCCACACCGGTGATCCACATCCGGCGGATCAGGTGGCCGTTGCGTTCCGCCAGGGGCGGGGGCGTCCGGTGCAGGGGGCGGGACCGTCCGTCGCGGGGGTTGGACGTGCGGGCCACCAGTCCCCGCTGGACCAGGCTGCGCACCGTCGCGCTGGCGTTGCTGCTCTGCAGTCCGAGCACGCGGACGAGATCGCGGGAGCCGTGCCGCGTCACATGCGCGGTTGCCTCATCGCATCACCGGCAGTATCCGCGCGCCCGACCGGCCCGATGCCGCCTCGATGAAGGCCCGCGCATCCGGTACGGCGGCGAGCACGTTGCGGGTGCGTTCGAGTGCCTCCGGTTCGGGCGGCGGTCCGCCGACCGTGTCGACGACGTCGAGCAGGTGAACGGTCGTTTCGAGGATGGCCAGGTCGAGGAGCGCGCCGAGCGTCACCGAGCCCAGCAGAGGATGTGGGACGACGGTCTCACGGCCGAGGCCGGTCAGGCGATCGAACGCCTGCGGCAGTTCGACGGCGAATCGCTCGACGAGCGTCTCCCGGCCGACGTCGGTGGCGGCACGGCGAACCATCTCGGCGATCCGTCGGTGCATCGGTTCGGCGGCGAACGGGTCGGCGTTGAAGACGCGGAGCATCTCCGCGGCGCTGGTGACCTTCGCCGTACCGTCGGACGCGGGGTCGGCGAGCAGGGCGATCAGGGCGTCCGGTGTGACGTGGACGTAGAGGTCCCGAACGGTCCAGCCCGGCAGCCGGGTCGGGGCCGTCCACTGCTCGTCGCTCAATTCCCGTGCCCGTTCGGCCCACGAGCGCCACAGCCGTATCAGCAGGGCTCGATCCCGGTCGAAGGTCGATGTCACCGCACTCCCCCTCGTTCGGTCACCCGCGCGGCGGCCTCGGCCGGTGGGTGGTCGTCTTCCTGATGCTCCCGTCGGTGTCGTAGTAGGTCCACTCGCCGGTCTTCCTGCCGTGCTCCCAGTTTCCGCTGTCGACGAGCGTTCCCGCCGTGGTCCAGCGCTCCCAGTGGCCGTGCTTCTCACCGCGGGCGAACCCGCCGCGCTGCAGCAGGCCGCCGGTGGCGCGGTACCAGGTCCAGGGGCCGTGCAGGACGCCGCGGTCGTAACCGCCCTCGGAACGCAACGCCCCGCCGGCGAAGTAGTGCCGCCACGTGCCGTGGCGCTCACCGTCGACGTAGTTGCCCACCATCACCCCGCCGTGCGGGTCGGGCTCCGCCCACTCGCCGGTCTTGCGGCCGTGACCGTCCACGGCGTTCGGACTCTCGGCCGGCGTGCTCATCCGGAAATCCCGAACCGGCCCAGGGTGCTGCGCGCGCCGTCGGGCCCGGCGGTGACCGTCGAGAGATCTCCCACAAGCGACGAGTATATGCAAGCGATTGCTTGCATATCAACAGCTCGGCGGGACGCGCGCCGAGTCACCGCGTCACGGGCTCGCGCCACATCTTCCACAGGGTGGGGCCGCCGTTCGGGACGACGATCTCGCCGGTGACCCGGAAGCCGAACCGCTCGTAGTAGGAGATGTTCTTCTCCTTGCTCGATTCGAGATAGGCGGGCACGCCTTCGGCGTCACAGCGGTCCAGCCGGGACCGCAACAGCGCCTTCCCGAATCCCCCTCCACGCGTGGCGTTTCCGGTCCCGATTGCGGAGAGGTACCAGTGCGGCTCGGCCGGATGCGCATCCTCGAGCGCGCCGTTGACCTCGGCGCCGACGCGGGCGCGGCCGCCGAGCGCGTGGATCATTCCCGCGGTGACCAGCACCGACCGCCAGCCGGTGACCTTCCATCGGCCCGGTGGCGCCCACATGGTCGCACCCCCGGTGGCACCGTCCGGGCCCTCGGCGATCTCGAGTGCGCCGTGCGCCAGCAGGTGGTGGCGCGCCTCCGCGGCGAACATGCGTGGCAGACCTCGGCGCCGGCGCTCGTCGTCGGGCCACATCCACATCATCACCGGATCGTCGAAGAACGCATCGGCGAGGGTGCGGGCGAAGACCGGTATGTCCCGTCTGGTGACCGGGCGGACGGCGGGGGTCATGCGGACGAGGCTACCGGCGTCAACGATGGAACGTTGCCGCCCAGCAGGTTTTACGTCGTTGTCACATGGTGGGCGGGCACAACTGTTTCATTTCGTGCAACACTGTTTCTCAGCACGAAACCACCCCCTGTTGCGAGTTGTGAGGAAGCACGATGACCGAAACCGCGAACATCGTCATCGTCGGCGGCGGACTCGAGGGCCTGGCTGCGGCCTGGTGCCTCGCCGAGCGCGGCGAAACCGACGTTCTCGTCCTGGAACGCGGAACTCTGTGTTCCGGCATGACCGGCAAGTCGAGCGGCATCGTCCGCTGCCACTACGGCGTTCCGTCGCTGGCGGCGATGGCCTGGCACGGCGTGCAGGTCTTCTCCGAGGCCGAGCAGATCTTCGGCACCGACATCGGCTTCCGGCAGACCGGATACGTCGTCGGCGTCGGGCCCGACAACACCGCCCCACTCGCCGCCAACGTCGAGATGCACCGCTCCCTCGGTGTGCCCGTCGAGACGATCGACGCCGACGAGGTCCGCCGGCTGCTGCCCGGAATCGCCCTCGATCCCTTCGCGGCCTTCGCGTACGAACCCCTCGGCGGCCACGGCGACGCCTACATGACCGGAATGGCCTACGGCACCCGCGCCCGTGCCCTCGGCGTGCGAGTGCGTCAGAGCACCACCGTCACCTCGCTCCTGCAGCGCGACGGCGGCGAGGTCTACGGTGTGCGGCTCGCGGACGGCTCCGAGATCCACGCGGGCACCGTCGTGCTCGCGACCGGCGTGTGGTCGCCGGCGCTCGGCGCCACCGCCGGGGTGGACATCCCGATCCGGGCCCAGCGGGAACAACTCCTGCTGGTCGACCAGGGCGAACCCACCCCGGACATCCCCACCTTCTCCGACCTGGTGAACCTGCAGTACATCCGGCGCGAGCCCAACGGGGACCTGCTGGTGGGCAACAGCGACCACTCCACCCCGGAGTGGGCCGACCCGGACGACTACGTCAATCGCGCCGACGACCCGTTCGTGGAAACCGCCATCGCGAAGCTGGACCGGCTGCTGCCGGCCATGCCCGATCCGCGGCTCGCCTCGTCGTACGCGGGGTGCTACGACACCACCCCCGACTACAACCCGGTCATCGGGCCGTCCCCCGCCCCTGGGCTGTTCCTGCTCGTGGGCTTCAGCGGCCACGGCTACAAGATCTCCCCGGCCGTGGGCCGTCTCGCCGCCGACCTCCTGCTCGACGGCATCAGCAGCGACGCCGCCGTCGACGGCGCCGACTTCCGCTACTCCCGTTTCGCCGAGGGCAAACCGCTCGCCAGCCTCAATCCGTACGTCGGGGCCGGAGAGATGCGCTGACGAACCGGGCCGGCCGGCACGCCGCTGTACCGAAGCCCCGGAGGGGTATAGAACTGAAGGTGACGCTTCACCGCGGAAACCGGAGAAGGTACACGGCATGCCGGAAGGCGAGGACCTGTTCTCGGCCACGGGAGAGCCGGACACGGTTCTCCGCGTGTTCGAAGCACTGCCGTTCGCCCTCGGCGCGTGGCAGGGACCCGATCACGTGTACGTCGCGACCAACGCCGCCTACCGGGCGCTGCTGGGGCGCGACGACCTCCTCGGCCGGCCGGTGCGCGAGGTCGTACCGGAACTCGAGGGCCAGCAGTTCTTCGAGCTGCTCGACCGGGTGGCGGCGACCGGCGTCGCCGAGACCGCCAAGGAGTGGCGCCTGCAGATCGATACCGACGGTAGCGGCGTGGTCCGGGAGCGCTACTTCGACTTCACCATCGCCCCCCGCCGCGACCCCGACCGCGGCGTCGCCGGGCTGCTCTTCTTCGCCTCCGACGTGACCGACAGTGTCCTGGCCCGGCGCGGCGCCGAGGCACGGGCCCAGCTGATGTCGGAGAAGTACGAGCAGGCCCGCGACGCGGTGACTGTGATGCAGCAGGCATTGCTGGCGCCGTCCGTCCCGGTCGTGCCGGGGGCCGAGGTGGCGGCCGCCTACCTGGTCGCCGCCGAGGACACGGCCGCCGGCGGCGACTGGTTCGACGCGTTGGCCCTTGCGAACGGCGAACTCGCGCTCATCACCGGGGACGTCGTCGGGCACGGCGTCGAGGCCGCCGCCGTGATGGGGCAGCTCCGCGCGGTGCTGCGCCAGCAGATCCTCGCGGGCGCAGACGTCGCCGCCGCCCTGTCCACCCTCGACGCCTTCTCGGCGCACGTCCCCGGCGCCCGCACCGCGACGGTCTGTGTCGTCGTCCTCGACACCGCCACCGGCCGGGTCCGCTACTGCACGAGCGGGCATCCCCCGCCGCTGGTGGCGAGCCCGGCCGGGGCGGTCCGATACCTCCCACTCTCGGGCGGAACGCCGATCGGTACCGGCTCGACGTTCCCCGTCGCCACCGACGCCCTCGCCGTCGGCGACGTCGTGCTGCTCTACACCGACGGACTGATCGAGCGCCCCGGCCGGCCCCCGCCGGCGAGCACCGCCGAACTCGCGGAGCGGGCGGCCCTGAGCGTGGCCGGCCGGTCGTTCCCGATCCCGGACACGCGCGCCCGGACGGTGGATCGGGTGTGCGCGGAGATCCTCGAATTCCTGCTCCGGGAAACCGGATACAGCGACGACGTGACCATCGTGGCCGCTCAGCGCACGGCCATGCCGGATCCCCTGGAGCTTCGGCTCCACGCCGACCGGGAGGCACCGAGGTCGGCACGGACGTCGTTGCGGCGATGGCTCGTGCGCATCGGTGCCGACCATGCCGGAACTGTGGCCGTCGAGCACGCGGTCTCCGAACTCGTGTCCAACGTCGTCGAGCACGCCTATTCCGGCGGCGACGCCGGGCATGCCCCGGTCGACATCGACGGAACGCTCGACGGCGACGGCTGCCTCCGGGTCCGCGTGCGGGACCGGGGCCGCTGGAAGGCCCCCGCGAAAACCCCGGAGCCACATCGGTTACCGACCAGCCGCGGCCGCGGGCTCACGATGGTCCGGATCTTCGCCGACGACCTCGTCGTCGACAGCGACGACACGGGCACGACCGCGACGGTCACGTTCCGGCTCACCCGCAGCGCCCGCGTCGTCACAGAGTTCACGGAAGGCGCGATCGTCGGCCGTCCCGAGGTCTCGCCCGAATTCGCCGTCGCCGAAACCGAACCCGGTCGTCTCGCGGTGCGGGGAGACATCGACATCGACACCGCGCCCATCCTGAAGGGGTGCCTCGACGCCGTATCCCACAGCGGAACACTGTCGGTGACAGTGGATCTGAGCGAGGTCACCAACCTCGGCTCCGCCGGGGTCTCGTTGCTCTCGACGGCCCGCGACCGCGCGGCCAAGCAGCACTCCACCGTCACGTTGGTGGCGCCACCCGGCAGCACCGCCCACCACGTGCTCAGCCTGGTCGGACTCCACGGCCGGGCCGACCCCGGCGGCGGCGACATCCCGGAGCCGTCAGGGGATCCGGAGACGTGAACCCGGCACCGACCGGGGGTCGGTGCCGGGCGAAATCCGGCTCAGCTCGCGATCTTCCGTCTCCGGGACTGCACGTACTTCTCCCGCTCGGAGACCGACATCCCGCCCCACACTCCGTAGGGTTCGCCCATGGTGAGCGCGTGCTCGCGGCACTGCTCTATGACCGGGCACCGATGGCACATCTCCTTGGCCTTCGACTCTCGCTGGTACCGCGCTCGGCCCCGTTCGCCGTCGGGCGAGAAGAACACCGACGAGTCGACGCCGCGGCACAAGCCCTGCATCTGCCAGTTCCAGACATCGACGGTCGGCCGGAGCGGGTGAGGTGACAATGGCACGGGGCTCTCCTTGACAGCAGGCTCGCACGCAGTGCGAGCGGACCGGACGAAAGTCTGCGACCTTTCGCTCACTTCGATCCACGCGCCGGGACCGCCCCGAAGGGCCGATTCTCGGTTCGTCGATCTCATGGACCGGGGAGTACCCCGCGCCACCGAAATTCATGCCAACAAAGAGTGAGATTTGTCGAAGGTTCGCGAGACCGTGGGCGGCGCCGCCGGCCGGGCTATTCCCCCGGAGGACATACCTCCTGGTCGGGGGACGACGCGGCCGCGTCACCCCGCGCGAGGGCGACCGTCGCGGCCACCATCACCGCCGCCGCGGTGACCAGAACCACACTCATGGCGCGGTCCGCCTCGAGGTATTCGCCCAGGACCACGAATCCGAGCAGCGACGCCACGACCGGTTCCAGGACGGTGGTGGCGGGCAGCGACGCCCGCAGATCACCGGCCTGGAACGCCGCCTGCTGAACCGTCACCGCCCCCGCGGCGAGGAGCAGGAGCGCCCACAGTTCGGGAGCGGTGGCGAGCGGCAGCACACCGCGGGACGCGATGTCGACCACTCCCTTGGTCAGTACGGCCGAGACCCCGAACAGGGCGCCGCCCACGGCGCCGAGCAGCAGCGCCTTGCGCGCGCCGCGCACCCGCCGGGCGGCGATCAGACCGGCCGCCACCAGCGGGGCACCGACGAGACCGGTGAGCACCCAGTGCAGCGGCTCGGCCCGGGCGAGTCCCGGCCGGGGATTCCCCAGCACCACGAGCACGGCGACCGACCCCGTGAGCGCCGCCGCCCACAGCCACTCACTCCGGCCGACGCTGCGATCGGCGAGGCGGGCACCCAGTGGCAGCGCGAACAGGAGTGACAGCACCAGCAGCGGCTGCACGAGCAGCAGAGAGCCCCGGCCGAGCGCCGCGGCCTGGAAGGCGTATCCCCCGACGCCGGCGACGGTGCCCAGCCACCACACGGGGTTGCGGACGAGAGCGGTGATCGGGCCCAGCGTGCCCACGGCGTCGTCCGGCACACCGGCCGCCGTGCGTTGACGCACGACCGTACCCACCGCGATGCACAAGGCCGCGGCGATCGCCAGCAGCGCTGCGCCCACCGAGTCCGACACGCGCCCAACCCTAGGGTGAAGCGCGGTACCTCGCCGATCGAACGAGCCGGGCCCGACCGGGTCGCCCGCGGCCGGTCGCGCGGTACCACCCGGGGACGGTCAGCGGCCGGCCATCGCCCTGAGCAGCGGGGCTGCGGGCAGCGACGCGAACAGCGCCGCCTCGTCGCGCCACGTCGACTCCTCGTCGAGGAACCGCAGGATCGGCTCCGCGGAGGACCGGTCGAACAGCCCCGCGAAGGCGCGCTCGAGCACCGCGGGCCGCTCGACGACGGCCCGCAGCAGCCCCTGGTCGTACCGGGCGAACCGGGACGGAGCAGGCCGCACGTCGAAGGGATGCCCGTGCCGGGCGAGCGACTGCGCGATCGCCGCACTGTCGCACTGGATCCGCTGGTACGCATATCCGCTGCTGCCCTTGAGCATTCCGCCCGCGGCGCCGATGCGCACGATGTTGCCGCTGCGCCGCGCGGGCGGCCGCGACGCCAACGGAAGCCGTGCGGACTCGTCCGCCTCCACGATGTAGGTGTCCTCGTCCGCGCCGAGCACGGCCGCCAGGTACTCCCGGAGCGCCTCGTCGTGAGCGGCGGTGCCGACGGGCCCGCCGTCGGGGTGCGCGAAACTCGTGTGCTCGACGAGGGCGTGCCGGGTATCGGTGGGCAGCACGTACACGAAGGACGCCGCCCGGCGCTGATCGGTGCGGAAGTCGAACAGGGTGGGGACGTCGGGATCGAACAGGGGAGCTTCGGTGCGGATCCGCCACCCGCGGAAGTCCAGCCACGCATCGGGGCTCGTCCCCCGGTCGTCGGCGTCGGGGCCCCGGCCGTCGAAGACCCACTCGGGGTGCAGCTCCGTGCCGTCGGACAGGGCGACACGCGGGCGGGCCCCGTCGTGCACCTGCGTCACCCGGCCGGTGCGGAGCCCGATGTCGTCGACTCGGTCCGTAACCTCGCCGACCACCGACGCCAGGTCGGCTCCGCGGACGACGCCGTACCGGTACCGGCCGAGGCCGAGCGTGCGGGCCCGTCCGCCCGCATGGACCCGGATCCGGGCGAACCGCGCGGAGACGGCCGCGTCGAGCAGCCCGGACCGGCGGGACCAGAACGCCCAGCCGGCGTCACGGATGTCGCGGGCGCCGTCGTCGACGAGCACCACCGGGCCGGGTCGCGCCGGGACGGCGGCGAGATGGGCCGCCAGCGACAGTCCGCTCAGGCCCGCACCCAGGACGGCGATGCCGCCGTCGACCGGTCCGCTCCACGCTCGCACGCTCGCTTCTCCCCTCGCCGGAGACCCTCCCTCCGTCACCGTACCGGCCGCCGGTGAATCCGGTGCGCCACTACGCGGCCCGGGCGCGCGTCCGCTCGCGCAGCCAGGCCATCGCCGGCATGCGGTAGGAGTCGATGCCCTTGTACGCGGCGATCTCGGCGGGCAGTTCCTCGACGATGTCGGCGAGTTGCTCGGCCCACGCCGGGACCTGCGCGATCTCCTCGAGCGGTGCCATGTAGGTGCGGATGTTGAACACCAGCGCCCCCGTCATCGGCAGGCGGATCAGGTGCTCGAGTTCGATGCGCAGCTGGATGCGGCCCCAGTCGCGTTCGGCGATCAGCCGCGGCATGTCGTCCATCCACTCGGGCATCGTCTCGAGGCTGGTGTCCCGGCGCCGCGAACCGACCGCGGAGAAGGTCCAGTTCACCCGCCGGTACGGCCGCTCGGTGGTGAGGCGCCGCATGAACTGCTCGGCGCGGTCGGTCACCCCGTTCGGGGTCAGGCCGGGAACGGGCCGGTGGATCTCGTGCAGGCTCATGCCGATGTCGAACTTGACGGACCAGTCGGCGGACGACGTGACCAGCGCCGCGTCGAACCATAGGTGCCCGTCGCGCTCGGTCACCAGCAGCACGTCGTCGGGCAGCTGACACCCGATGAACACCAGCGGATGCTCCGGCAGGGTGCCCGAATCCCCCGGCACGAACCATTGATCGATTCCGAGAAGGTCGTTGCGCCAGCGGTATCCGCCATTCTCGACGTCGAGGTGCATGACGTCGGGAAACGAGGCCGCCATGTCGCGCATGTAGTAGAGCATCAGGTCCCAGCACGCCGGCGTCATGTGCGGCAGCATCTGCACGCGCCCGGGGTCGGCCTCGACGATCGAGCGACGCAACCGCATCATCTCGACGTACTCGTCGTGGCTCTTGCCCAGGTCGACGATGTGCTCGCCCCAGGCCCCGGCGGCGGTCTCGGTGCGGCGCGGCGCCGGTTCGACGTTCACGGCGTAACGGAACGTCCTGTCGCCCTCGGGGAAAGGCCACGGCAGGCAGGACAGGTCGCTGACGACGGAGGTGGTCACGAAGGTTCCTTTCCGATGGCGGGTCAGGCCACGGCGCCGAGGTAGGTGCCGTGATGTCCCGACAGATGAGGACGGATCTCGAGGTCCAGGCCGCACGAACCGCAGGCGACGACCGCCCCGGGAGCGGCGTCGACGGACTGGGTGGTGGCGCAGTGCGGACAGAACAGCGACACTCCGTCGGCGGCGGTGACGTAGGTGGTCATCTCGCACGGCAGCACGCCGGCGGTGCGCGCCGCAGCCGTCGCGGCCATCGCCTCACGCCGCGGGCCGGCGATCAGCACGCGGGCACCGGCGCGGGCCTCACGCACGAGCCGCGACACCTCGTCCGCGCTCGCGTTCGGCACCGTGGTCGCGACGCGGCCGAGGGCGAGTGCCTGCGCCGCCCAGGCCGTCACCGCGGCCCGCGCGTCGGCGCAGTCGCCGAGGCTGAACAGCAGGTGGATGCGCCCGCCCGGATCGATCGGGGGCACCGCACCGGTGACGAATCCCGAGTTCTTCACGGCCGCACACCTCCGAACTCGCGCAACCACTTCAGACCGGGTTCGCGGGTGCGCGTGATGCCCTTGTAGTCGGCCATGTCCTCGGGCAGTTCCTCGAGCACCCGGTAGAGCCGGTCGGCCCATTCCGGCACCAGCGAGATCTCCTCGAAGGGCAGCAGGTAGGTGCGGATGAGGAACATGATCGCGCCGGACGCGCCGAGCCGGATCAGGTGCTGCACCTCGACCCGCAGGTGCAGGCGCCGGCCGACGTCGTCGAGCGGGCCCTCGGCGAGCAGGCGCCGATCGCGTCCCCATTCGGGATACGTCTCGGTGGCCGTGTCGAGCCGGCGGTCCACGGTGAGGGTCCAGTTGGTGCGCCGATACCGTTGCCCGGCGTGCAGTCCCATGAGGAAGGACTGGGCGCGGGTAATCACCCCTTCGGTGTGGATGCGGGGCACGGGACCGTGGATCTGCAGGAAGCTCATCCCGACGTCGAAGCGCAGCGACCAGTCCGCGGCGAACGTCACCAGGCCCGCGTCACCCCACAGGGCGCCGTCGCGCTGATCGAGCAGCACGACGTCCTCCTGGATCTGCCGGCCGATGTACAGCAGCGGCGGCTCGGGCAGGGTGGCGGACTGCCCGTAGACGAACGCCTGCTCGAGGTCGAGGGCGCGGTTGCTCCACCGCCAGACGGTGCCGTCACGGTCGAGCACGAACGTCTGCGGGTACGCCTCGGCCAGCATCTTCATGAGGGTGAGCATCGCGTCCCACTGCGCGACCTCCATGTGCCCGAGCGCCTGGAAGCGGCTCGGGTCGGCGTCGAGCACGCGCCGTCGTTCGGCGAGTTCGTCGAGAAGGAAGCCGTCCATGTCGACCGGGTGCTCGCCCCAGCCGCCGGCCGCCGTGTCCGCGCGGGTCCCGGCCGGCTCGACGTTGGTGCTGTACCGGTAGGTGTCCCGCGGGAAGGGGAACGGGAACCGCGCGACGCGTTCCGGGAGCACCTCGAATTCGGTTGCGGCAGTCACAGGTCCAGCTCCAATCGCTCGCCGCCGGCGCGGGAGACGCACGGCATCATGCAGTCGCCGGCGTGCTTCTCCGCGTCGGTCAGGTACAGGTCGCGGTGCTCGATCGCGCCGTCCGCCACCGGGATCCGGCACTCGCCACACACCCCCTGCCGGCACAGGTTGGGCACCGGTACCCCGCGCGCCTCGAGCGCTTCGAGCAGGCTCACGCCGGAGTTCACGGCGATGTCGACCCCGGTGCGGCGCAGATACGCGGTGAACGGGGTTCCGGGCTCGAGGTCGCCGACACCGAAGTGCTCGTAGTGGATGCGGGCGTCCGGCCAGCCCACGCCGCGGGCGCGACGGGTGAGTTCGTCGATGAGACCGGAGGGCCCGCACACGTACAGGTGGGTGCCGAGCGGCTGATCGAGCAGGGCCGGGCCGAGTGCGGCCCAGAACTCTTCGGGGGTGTGGTAGGTGTGCAGGCGGTCTCCGCACAGTTCGCGCAACTCGCCGAGGTGCGGGCCGTCGCCCTCGCGGAAGGTGTAGTGGACCTCGAAGGAGCGGCCCCACTGAGCGGCGGCGCGGGCGTGCGAGAGGATGGGTGTGACGCCGATACCGCCGGCCACGAGCATGTGGTGACGCGCGGTGAGGATCGGCGCGAAGGCACTTCGGGGCCTGCTGACCTCCACGACGTCCCCGACCTCGAGGGCGTGGATCCAGCGGGAGCCGCCCCGGCCGGTCTCGTCGAGCCGCACGGAGATCGAGTAGCTCTGCGGTTCGAGCTCCGGACCGGTCAGGGAGTAGGAGTTGCGGCGGGGCCGGCCGTCGTCGTGGGCGCCGCAGGAGAGCACGACGTGGCTGCCCGGGGTGAACGACGGCAGCGGCGCACCGGTGGGGTCGGCGAACCGCACGTGCCGCACTCCGGTGGCGACGGTGGCCACCTCGGCGACGGTGAGGGCGAGGGTCGCGTCGCTGCGCCGGACGGCCGTTCCGGCATCGGATACGAGGGTCATCAGCTTTCCTCCGCGTCGAGCTGGTAGCCGAGATATGCGCCGTGGTGGCGCGAAACATGGTGGTACACGACGAGTTCCGCCGAACACGCGGGGCACGTGCTGGTCTGCCCGATCGCGGCGGTGGCATCGTGAGTGTGTCCGCAGTGGGCGCAGTACACCGTGCGCGTGTCCGTGGTCAGCACCTCGGGCAGGATCTCGTCGTCGAGCGCCCCCGCGGCGACGGCCACGGCCCGGGCGGCGAGGACGGCGGCCTCGTCGCCCACCAGCACGAGCCGCCAGCCGACGCGGGCCGCGGAGAGCTGGCGCTGCAGCACCTCCGCGGCCGCGTCGCCCCAGGTGGCGGGCGCCCGTAGCCAGCTCACTCGCCGGCCTTCGAAGGAGGTCACCAGGCGGCGGGCGTGGTCGGTGGCGGCGTCGCCGAACGACAGGACGGTGACCGTCCTGCCGCCGTCGGCCACGGTCCGCTCCTCGTCCCAGCGCGGCACGCTGGTGGTCTCCATACAGACGCTCATGGCCGGATCCTTACGGCGCGAACGTGCGCTGGCCGACGTAGAACGCCAGGGCGCCGTGGGGGGTGGTGAAGCGGATCCGCGAGCCCTTGGGGAAGAAGATCGCGTCCTTGGCGCGGGCGATCTCGACCTGGCCGGTATCCAGGTTCTCCAGGCGGAACTCCCCTTCGAGGACGACCTTCATCTCGTCGTACTCGTACAGGTAGTCCAGCGGGGCGTCGGTGTGCGCGAGCTTGAAGTAGCCCGCGGCCATCTCCGACCCCTCGGGGTTGGGATAGACGTCGTCGATGAAGCCCTCGGTGCCCGGGAATTCCTCGGTGGACATCTGGGGCAGGGTCTTCCAGAAGTCGGCGGTGACGCGGAATGCGGGAACCGTGGTGGTTTCTGCCATGAGTGCTCCTAGGAACGAGGCCGGCTGCACCGGCCGTGGGCGGGGAGGACGGAACGTCGATCGCTGACGTGAAACAGACAGTAATGAGATGAAACGCACCGACGGTTGCCAACGCGTTAACGCGTGTAACCGAATCCTCTCAGCGTCAGGAACATTCGTTTCTCCCCCGAGCGGCGCGGGCCGAGCCGGACCGTCACCACAAACTCACGGCGGCGTAACACGCCCGTCATGCATGCTATGTTTCATTGCATTCGACAGCGATTCACCTTATGAAACTTCGCAGCCGAACCCCAGGAGTCCCCATGACGCTCGAAGCCACCGACCTCCCCGTGATGCGTCTGCCCTCCACGGACGCCCCCGCCGATGCCGCCGGCTCCGCCGATCTCGCCGCACTCGCCCGCGCCACCGACACCCGCTTCATCCTCGCGGTGTTCACCAACCTCGCCGGCAAGCCCTGCGCCAAGCTCGTCCCGGTCGAGGCGGTCGACGAGCTGCAGTCCGACGGGGTCGGCTTCGCGGGCTACGCCGCCGGAGCCATGGGTCAGGTCCCCAAGGATCCCGACCTCGTCGCCATCCCGGATCCCACCTCCTTCACGCCGATCCCGTTCGTGCGCCCGGGCCTTGCGCTGGTGCACTGCGATCCCCACGTCGAGGGCAAGCCCTGGCCCTACGCCCCGCGGGTGATCCTGAAGGAGGTTCTCGGCAAGGCGGCCGAACGGGGCCTGTCCGTCAAGGTCGGCGCCGAGATCGAGTACTTCCTCGTCCAGCGCGACGAGGACGGGACGCTGCGCACCGCCGACGTGCTCGACACCTCCCGGCAGCCCTGCTACGACGCCCGTGACGTCACCCGCATGTACGAGCACCTGACCTCGATCTCCGCGGCGATGAACTCCCTCGGCTGGGGCAACTACGCCAACGACCACGAGGACGGCAACGGGCAGTTCGAGCAGAACTTCCAGTACGCCGACGCGATGACCACCGCCGACCGCGTCGTCACCCTGCGCTACCTGATCTCGGTGCTCGCCGAGCAGCGCGGCATGACCGCGACCTTCATGCCCAAGCCGTTCGCCGACCGCACCGGCTCGGGCATGCACATGCACCTGTCGCTGTGGCGGGAGGACGGCTCCGCCTTCCCCGACGCCGAGGACCCCCGCGGTCTCGGCCTGTCCGAGACCGCCTACGCGTTCATCGCCGGCATCCTCGACCATGCCTGCGCCCTGCAGGGCGTGATCGCCCCGACCGTCAACTCCTACAAGCGGACCGGCGCCACCGCGACCAGCTCCGGCGCGACGTGGTCGCCGCGGCACGCCACCTACGGCGGCAACGACCGCACCCACTACCTCCGCGTTCCGGACGGCAACCGCGTCGAGCTGCGCGGCGGGGACGGCTCCGCCAACCCCTACCTCGCTGCCGCCGCGACCGTCGCGGCGGGCCTCGACGGCATCGACCGCAAGCTCGATCCCGGCGCACCCGGCGGCACCCCGAACTCGGAGACGCTGCCGATGACCCTGCTGCACGCGATGGACGCGCTCGCCGCCGACCCCGTCGTCACCGGCGCCCTCGACGCCGCCGGCCCGGGCGTCGCCGAGTACTTCGCCTCCCTGAAGCGGGAGGAGTTCTTCCACTGGCACAACACCGTGACCTCGTGGGAGATCGACAGCTACCTGACCGCCTTCTGACCCGTTCGGTCCGAACGGGCCACCGCGAACGACGACCTGTAAAGGAGAGACGACCCATGTGCGGAATCGTCGGGCTTCACCTGCGTGACGCCTCCCTCGCCCCCCGGCTGGGTGGCCTGCTGACCGGCATGCTCGGCCAGATGGTCGACCGGGGACCGGATTCGGCCGGAGTCGCCCTCTACGGCGACCCCACCTTCTCCCCCGCCGGCCACGCGTCGGTGTCCCTGCTCGGCGCCGCCCCGGACGTCGCCGCCACCGCCGGTGCCGCACTCGGCGTGACCGTGACCGCGATCGACCTGCCCCCCACCACCGTGCTCCACGCGCCGGTCCCGGCCCAGTTGCTCGCCGACACCGTCCGCGCCGTCGACCCCGGCGCAACGATCATCGGCTTCGGCGGCGACGTGACCGTCCTCAAGGGCATGGGCGATCCGGTGTCGCTGGCCGAGCGCTTCGGGATCCCGGCCGCCTCCGGCTGGCAGGGCGTCGGCCACACCCGCATGGCCACCGAATCGGCCGTCACCGCCGCCGGCTCGCACCCGTTCGCCGTCGGCCCGGACCAGTGCCTGGTGCACAACGGCTCGTTCTCCAACCACCTGTCGGTCAAGCGCGAACTCGAGGCCGAGGGTGTGGCATTCGACAGCGAGAACGACACCGAGGTCGGGGCACGGTTCGTCGCCAAGCACCTCGCCGAGGGCGCCGACCTGGAGAAGGCCCTGCGTCTGCTCGGGGAGCGCTTCGACGGGTTCTACACCCTCCTCGTGTCGACGTCCGACTCGTTCGCCGTCGTACGCGACCCGATCGCCTGCAAGCCGGCGATCGTCGCCGAGACCGACGCGTACGTCGCGATGGCCTCCGAGTTCCGGGCCCTCGCCGGCCTGCCCGGCATCGCGGACGCTCACATCTTCGAGCCCGAGCCGGAGCGGGTCTACGTATGGCACCGCTGACCAGCACCGACGCTTCCCCCATCTCTTCGACGCCGGAGACGCCCATGACCACCGAGACGCTGCGCACCGACACACTGCCCACCGACACGCTCCCCGCCACGGCGACGTACGACCTGGACGTCACCACCACGCGCGAACTGAACGCCGCACTGCAGGCCACCGAGGCCCCAGCCGCGGTGACCGTGACCAATCCCCAGGGCAAGCACGCCCTCGCGTGCGGGCTCGACCGGCCGATCGATGTGCGCATCGAAGGCCACGTCGGCTACTACGCCGCCGGGATGAACAAGCATGCGACCGTCACCGTCGCGGGCAACGCCGGGGTCGGGGTCGCCGAGAACATGATGTCGGGCACCGTGCGCGTCACCGGGGACGCCTCCCAGTCCGCCGGCGCCACGGCCCACGGCGGGCTGCTGGTGATCGAGGGCAATGCCGCCGCCCGCTGCGGCATCTCCATGAAGGGCGTCGACATCGTCGTCGGCGGCAGCATCGGCCACATGAGCGCCTTCATGGGACAGGCCGGACGGCTCGTCGTCCTCGGCGACGCCGGCGAGGCCCTCGGAGATTCGTTGTACGAGGCGCGCATCTACGTCCGCGGCACCGTCGCCTCCCTCGGTGCGGACTGCGTCAAGAAGGAGATGCGGCCCGAGCACCTCGAGGAACTGCGCGAACTCCTCCGGGCGGCCGGCTTCGACGCCGACCCCGCCGAGTTCACCCGCTACGGCTCCGCCCGCGGGCTCTACCACTTCCACGTCGACAACGCCTCGGCGTACTGATCGCACCGCCCGCACCGCATCCCAGGAGACTCCCATGACCTTCCAGCCCGGACTTCGTGAGTCGGCCACCTTCGACCGCAACGTCATCCACGAGATCCAGCGTGCCGCCGAGACCGGCATCTACGACATCCGCGGATGGGGCGCCAAGCGCAAGCTTCCGCACTTCGACGACCTGCTGTTCCTCGGCGCGTCGATGTCGCGGTACCCGCTCGAGGGTTACCGCGAGAAGTGCGAGACCGACGTGGTCCTCGGCGACCGGCACGCGAAGTACCCGCTGCACCTCGACATCCCGGTCACCATCGCCGGCATGAGCTTCGGGGCGCTGTCCGGGCGGGCGAAGGAGGCTCTCGGGCGCGGCGCCAGCGAGGTCGGCACGTCCACCACCACCGGCGACGGCGGCATGACGCCGGAGGAACGCGGTCAGTCCAAGCACCTCGTCTACCAGTACCTGCCGTCGCGCTACGGGATGAACCCCGACGACCTGCGCAAGGCCGACGCGATCGAGGTCGTCCTCGGCCAGGGCGCCAAGCCCGGCGGCGGCGGCATGCTGCTCGGGCAGAAGATCACCGAGCGCGTCGCCGGAATGCGCACCCTGCCCGTCGGTATCGACCAGCGCAGCGCGTGCCGGCACCCCGACTGGACCGGCCCGGACGACCTCGCCGTCAAGATCATCGAACTGCGCGAGATCACCGGGTGGGAGAAGCCGATCTACGTCAAGGTCGGCGCGACCCGCACCTACTACGACGTCAAGCTCGCCGTGAAGGCCGGTGCCGACGTCGTCGTGGTCGACGGCATGCAGGGTGGCACGGCCGCCACGCAGGACGTGTTCATCGAGCACGTCGGCATTCCCACCCTCGCCGCGATCCCCCAGGCCGTGCAGGCGCTGCAGGAGATGGGAATGCACCGCACCCCCGGTGGCGTGCAGCTCGTCGTCTCCGGCGGCATCCGGTCCGGCGCCGACGTCGCCAAGGCCATGGCCCTCGGCGCGGACGCCGTCGCCATCGGCACCGCGGCGCTGATCGCGTTGGGCGACAACAACCCCCGGTACCAGGCGGAGTACGAGAGGCTCGGCTCGGCCGCCGGGTTCTACGACGACTTCCAGGACGGCAAGGACCCCGCCGGCATCACCACGCAGGATCCGGACCTGCAGGCCCGGTTCGATCCGGTCGAGGGCGGCCGCCGCCTCGCGAACTACCTGCGCGTGCTCACCATGGAGGCCCAGACCATCGCACGCGCCTGCGGCAAGTCGCACCTGCGCAACCTCGAGCCGCAGGACCTCGTGGCCCTGACCATCGAGTCGGCCGCCATGGCGCGGGTGCCACTGGCCGGCACCAACTGGGTGCCCGGCCAGGGCTTCTGAGCCGCTGCCCGCCTTCCACCGAGCGAATGTGCCTTACCGTCGGCCTGTCCGACGGTAAGGCACATTCGCTCGTTCCGTGTGCCTGCCCGTCGCACGATCGTCCACTGTCGGGAAACAGCACGTACAGTGAGGACATGAGCAGCCCCGAGCGCCCCGTACTGCACGACGCGCCGGGCCGGGAGGTCCCGCGGGACACCCCGACCGGGGTGGACCTGGAACGCGCCATCGCACAGGAGGTCCGCAAGTTGCGGATCGCCAGCGGGCTCTCCGTGGGCGACATGGCCGCGAAGGTGGGCATCTCCAAGGCGATGCTGTCGAAGATCGAGAACGCCCAGACGTCGTGCAGCCTCTCGACCCTCGCCCGCCTGGCCGCAGGTCTCGACGTACCGGTGACGTCGCTGTTCCGCGGCGCCGACGCGCAGCGCGAGGCGGTGTTCGTCAAGGCCGGCCAGGGCGCGGAGATCGTCGGCCGCGGCACCCGCGTCGGGCACCACTACGAGTTGCTCGGCACGCTGCGGGGCCAGCACAAGCGGCTCGAGCCCGTGCTGGTGACGCTCACCGACGCGAGCGAGGTCTTCCCGCTGTTCCAGCATCCGGGGACCGAGCTGCTCTACATGCTCGAGGGCGAGATGGTCTACGGGCACGGCGAATCCGAGTACCGGCTCCAACCCGGCGACGCCCTGCTGCTCGACGGCGAGGGCATCCACGGGCCGAACGAGCTCGTCACCCTGCCCATCCGGTTCCTCGCGGTCACCGCGTACCCGGACAAACACCAGGACTGATCCCGCTCTCCACCACGAGCGGGGGGGTTTCCGCGTCGAGAGGGACACCGCCGCGGTGCATCGCGGGTGCAGGCAGCGGCAACTGCCCCCTCGTCGCGAGAATCTCCCGCTCGACGACGAACGAGGCCCCCGCGGTAGCGGGGGCCTCACCCGTTGTCGGTCCTCGGTCAGAGCTTCTCGGCTGCCGCCCTGGACGTGAGTGCCGTCGCCGCCTCCGCGACCGACGCCGCCTCCGTACGGGACGTGCCGGTGAAGCCCACCGCGTCGAGCACGTAGGCGGTCTCGCCGTGCACGACGACGTCGAGACCCTCGTACTCGGCCTCCGGATCGACGCGCAGGCCCATCACCAGGTCGAGACCCTTGGCGATGATCCAGGTGACGACGAAGGAGTAGGCCAGCACCGCGAGCACCGCGACGGTCTGGGTGCCGAGCAGGCCGATTCCGCCGCCGTAGAACAGCCCGGCCGCGCCGCTGGGAGCCTCCGGCACCGCCAGGAAACCGATGAGCAGCGTGCCGAGGACACCGCCGACGAGGTGGATGCCGACGACGTCGAGAGCGTCGTCGTAGCCCAGGCGGAACTTCAGCGAGATCGCGAAGCAGCACAGCGCACCGGCCAGGGCACCGACGACCAGTGCGCCGAGCGGCGAGACGGCACCGCAGGCCGGGGTGATCGCGACGAGCGCGGCGATGAGGCCGGACGCGGCGCCGAGGGTCGTGGCGTGACCCTCCCGCAGCTTCTCGACGATCAGCCAGCCACAGATGCCGGCGCACGACGCGGCGATGGTGTTGAGCACGACGACCGAGGCGTTGTTGTCCGCGGCGAGCGCGGAACCGCCGTTGAACCCGAACCAGCCGAAGAACAGGATGCCGGCACCGAGAACGGTCAGCGGAAGGCTGTGCGGGCGGGGCGGATTCAGGAACGAACGCCGCTTGCCCAGGACGATGATGACCGCGAGGGCCGCGATGCCGGCGTTGATGTGCACGGCGGTGCCGCCGGCGAAGTCGACCGCACCGAGGGTGTTGGCGATCCAGCCGCCGACGACGGACCCGTCCTCGGAGTCGAACGCGAAGACCCAGTGCGCGACGGGGAAGTACACCAGCACCGCCCACAGCCCGGCGAACACCATCCAGGCCGAGAACTTCATGCGGTCGGCAAGGGCGCCGCACACGAGGGCGACCGTGATGCCCGCGAACAAGAGCTGGAATCCGGCTATCAGCGCCGGCGGGAGTCCCGGTTCGGCCGGCGCCTCGAGCAGCTGGCCGAGCCCGAGATACTCGAGGGGGTTGCCGAGCAGTCCGGCACCGCCGAGCGAGTTTCCGAGCACCGCCGAGTAGCCGAACAGAACCCACAGAACTCCGACGAGCGCGAAGCCCGCGAACGTCATCATGATCATGTTGAGCGTGCTGCGGACGCTCACCATGCCGCCGTAGAACAGCGCCAGCCCGGGAACCATCAGCGAGACCGCCGTGAAGGCCGCGAGGATCCAGGCGGTGTCGGCGGCAGCGATTGCCTCTTCCATAGGTGTCCACCTTGTTCAGTCCCGAGGGATCGCCCCTCGTACGTGTCGCGGTGACTGTCTTATGTTGTTAATCACCGTCATCTGAGAGTGAACCCAGTGTGTAATCTGCGTGGGAGCCGCCGGTGAACTTCGTGTAACGGCGGCTCGCCTCCGGTACTGCCCACCGCCGAGCGCTCGCTCGGGGGCGACCGGTAGCGTTCGAACTGGTATGCGCATCGCTCGCGGGTGAGGATGGACACATGACTCGACACGGTCCGCTGCACGACATCGTGGAATCCGACCTCGAGGTCACCGGACCCAAGGACCACGCCGCCGGTGTCCCGGCGGTCCTGGTGTCGCTGAAACGCGCCTACGAGCAGATGGGCGTGGTCCGCACGGCGGCCACGCTGCCACGGCTCAACCAGCGGCACGGTTTCGACTGCCCGGGGTGCGCCTGGCCCGAGACGCCCGGCCACCGCAAGCCCGCGGAGTTCTGCGAGAACGGCGCCAAGGCCGTCGCCGAGGAAGCCACCCTACGGACGGTCACGCCCGAGTTCTTCGCCCGTCACTCCGTCGCGGAACTGTCGGAGAAGACCGGCTACTGGCTCGGGCAGCAGGGCCGCCTGACCCATCCGATGGTCCTCCGCCCCGGCGCGACCCACTACACCCCCATCGACTGGGACGACGCGTACCGACTGATCGCCGACCACCTGCGTGCGCTCCCCACCCCGGACCACGCCGTCTTCTACACGTCGGGCCGCACCAGCAACGAGGCCGCGTTCCTCTACCAGCTGCTGATCCGCAGCTACGGCACCAACAACATGCCGGACTGCTCCAACATGTGCCACGAGTCCTCCGGCAGCGCGCTCGTCGAGACCATCGGAATCGGCAAGGGCTCGGTGTCGGTGCCAGACCTCGAGCACGCGGACCTCATCCTCGTCGCCGGTCAGAACCCGGGCACCAACCATCCGCGCATGCTCTCCACCCTGGTGAAGGCCAAGGAGAACGGGGCCAAGATCATCGCGATCAACCCGCTCCCCGAGGCGGGGCTGCTCCGGTTCAAGGACCCGCAGCGCGTCGACGGCGTGCTCGGCCACGGCACGGACATCGCCGACGAATTCCTGCAGATCCGCCTCGGTGGCGACATGGCGCTGTTCCAGGGGCTCGGCAGGCTGCTGTTCGAGGCGGAGGACGCCGCGCCCGGCACCGTGATCGACCGGGCCTTCGTCGAGGCCCACTGCGCCGGCTTCGACGACTACGAGCGGCATGTCCGCGCGGTCGACCTCGGCACCGTCCTCGAGGCCACCGGGCTGAGCGAGGCGCAGCTGCGGTCCACCGCCCGGGACCTGGCCACCTCCCAACGCACCGTGGCGTGCTGGGCGATGGGCCTGACTCAGCACACCCATGCCGTCGCCACCATCGCCGAGGCGGTCAACCTGCTGCTGCTGCGCGGGATGATCGGCAAGCCCGGAGCCGGGGTCTGCCCGGTGCGGGGGCATTCGAACGTGCAGGGTGACCGGACGATGGGCATCTGGGAGAAGATGCCCGAGTCCTTCCTCGCCGCGCTGGACCTCGAGTTCGGGATCACGAGCCCGCGCAGGCACGGGTACGACACCGTCGAGGCGATCCGCGCGATGCGCGACGGCCGAGCGAGCTTCTTCATGGCGATGGGCGGCAACTTCGTCGCCGCAACCCCGGACACCCACGCCACCGAGGAGGCGTTGCGCCGCTGCGAGCTGACCGTGCAGATCTCGACCAAGCTCAACCGCAGCCATCTCGTGCACGGGCGCACAGCGCTGATCCTGCCCACCCTCGGACGCACCGACCTCGACATCCAGGAGAGCGGCAAACAGCTTGTTTCCGTGGAGGATTCGATGTCCATGGTGCACCTGTCGCGGGGCCGGTTGCAGCCGGTCGGCGACCAGCTGCACAGCGAGGTCGCGATCGTCTGCCGGCTCGCCCGCGAGCTGTTCGGCCCCGACCATCCGGTCCGCTGGTCGGCGTTCGAGGGCAACTACGACCTGATCCGCGACTCGATCGGGCGGGTCGTGCCCGGCTGCGAGGACTACAACACCAAGGTCCGCCGGCGCGACGGGTTCCAGTTGCCGCACCCGCCCCGCGACAACCGCGAATTCCGCACGCACACCGGCAAGGCCAATTTCAGCGTCAACGACCTGGTGTGGGTGCCCACTCCCCCGGGCCGGCTCGTGCTGCAGACGCTGCGCAGCCACGATCAGTACAACACCACCATCTACGGGCTCGACGACCGCTACCGCGGCGTGAAGAACGGCCGCAAGGTCGTGTTCGTCCACACGGACGACATCGCCGAACTCGGATTCGCCGACGGCGACCTCGTCGACATCGTGTCCGAGTGGCCCGCCGACGGCGCGGTGCAGGAGCGTCGCGTCCGCGACTTCCGGATCATCGCGTACAACACCCCGCGCGGCAACGCGGCCGCCTACTACCCGGAGACCAATCCGCTGATCCCCCTCGACCACGTCGCGACGAAGTCGAACACCCCGGTCTCCAAGGCGATCGTCGTCCGACTCGAGCAGGCCGGGGCCGACTGATGGGGCGGGTCACCGCGCGCCGGCCCGTCCTGCGGATCACCGCGGACGGGCAGGCACGCCGACTGGACAGCCTCGCGGTGGAGGAACCGCTGGAGATCCGCCTCAACGGCCGCGCCCTGACGGTCACGATGCGCACCCCGGGCCACGACGTGGAACTCGCCCACGGATTCCTGCTCGCCGAGGGGATCGTCGGCGGCCGCGAGGACGTCTCCGTGGTGCGCTACTGCGACGGCGTCGACGACAGCGGCGCCAACACCTACAACGTGCTCGACGTCCACCTCGCGCCGGGGATCTCCGTTCCCGACGGTGCGGGCGCCCGCAACTTCCTCACCAGCTCAGCGTGCGGGGTGTGCGGGAAGGAGTCCCTCGACCGGATCCGCGGGCGCACCCGGTTCCCGCTGACCGACGGCTTCGTGGTCTCCGCCCGCGCGCTGGCCTCGATGCCACCACGAATGCGGCAGCGGCAGAAGGTTTTCCAGAGCACGGGGGGCTTGCACGCCGCAGCGCTGTTCACCCCCGACGGCACCCTGCTGGCGTTGCGGGAGGACGTGGGCCGGCACAACGCGGTCGACAAGGTGCTCGGCTGGGCACTGACCGAGAACCGGGTCCCGTTGCCGGACACCGTCCTCGTCGTCAGCGGGCGGGCCTCCTTCGAGCTGGTGCAGAAGGCCGTGATGGCCGGCGTCCCGGCGCTCGGAGCGGTGTCGGCCCCCTCGTCGCTGGCGGTCGATCTCGCCGCGGAGTCCGGCCTGACCCTGGTCGGTTTCCTCCGCGGCGACTCGATGAACGTCTACACCGGATCCGTCGTATGAGCGGGGGCCCGGGAACGGCTCAGCTGCAGTCCTGTTCGGGCGCGTCGCCCGAGCGGACCCCGTCGACGAAGGCCCGCACATCGTCGTGGGAGGCCTCGAGCACGCCGCGGTGGTCGGCACCGTCGTAGACCCGGTAGGCAAGGGGGGAACCGTTGCCGCACAGGGTCTTCGTCACCTCGTCGGTGACCTGCCGGGCCACGAGCACGTCCGCGGTGCCCTGCACGACGAGGGTCGGCACCGAGAGGGCGAGCTGCTCGAGTTCCTGCGTGGCGAAGTACTCGGTCAGGCGCCCGACGTCCGCACCGGGCGCGAACACCTGGTCCACGGGAACGGTCGCGGCCATCTTGCGCACGTCGTCCATGCACCCGGTGCGCGCCGCCGCGAGCAGCGGACGGGACGCGTCCGTGAGCATCGCGTCGGCGGGCACCTCGGGGTCGGCGGCCTCGGCGCCGAGCAACAGGACGGGCAGGAAGGTCAGGGCCTGCGCGATCCCCGGGCCCCCGGTTGCGAAGTAGGCGGCGGTCTCGCTCGTCCGGCTTCCCGGCGCGAACGCTACCGCGCCCTGCAGTTCCAGTTCAGGGGCGCGCTCCGCGCCCTGGGCAGCGGTGAACAGGGCCGCATGCCCGCCCTGGCTGTGCCCCATCACCGTCCACCGGTTTCCGATGCCGGGCTCGGCCTCGCGTGCGGCACGCACGATGTCGACGACCGTGTTCGCGGCGCTGTCGCCGTTCATGTAGGGATGTCCGCCCGGCGTTCCGAGGCCCTCGTAGTCGGTCTGGACCACGGCGTAGCCGTCGGCGACCCACCGATCGAGCATCGCGGTGGTCCGCGAGAGGTAGCTGTGGGCGGGTCCCCCGACCGTGTCGGCCGAGGGCGCGCAGGCATCTCCGACACCCGTCGTGCCGTGCGCCCAGCTGATCACCGGCCATCCTCCGCCGGGGGCGTCGCCGCGCGGGATCGCGACGGTGCCCGACACGAGGATCGGGCGTCCCGTGGCGTCCTCCGAGAGGTAGGTGATCAGTTCCGTGCGCGCCGCGCTGGGCAGCGCCGCCGCGCTCGTCAGCGGCCGGGTGCTGATCAGCGCGCCGGGGGAACGCTCGGCAGCGGGGGCCGGTTCGGAATCCGCGCAGGCCGTGGCGGCCAGCACCGAGGTGACCGCGAGCGCCACGAGGACGCTCCGGGAGGAGAGATGACCCATGGAATCCTCCGTTAAGAAGTTCTTATTAATTGGAAAGTCGAACTTCTTAGTACAGTGGACGCATGGCAGTGTCAACAGGTCGTCTCGCTCTGCTGGATGCCGCGGAGGAACTCGTCGCCCGTCGCGGCATCCACGGCGTCTCGGCGCGCGAGGTGGTCACAGCCGCCGGTCAGCGCAACAATTCGGCGATCGCCTATCACTTCGGCTCGTGGCACGGACTGCTCGACGCGGTCTGGAGCCGGCACGCGCCGCGCGTCAACGCCCAGCGGGCGGCACTGACGGACGCAGCCCACCTCGACGGCTCCCCGGCACTCGAACGGCTCGTCTATGCCTACGTCCATCCGCTCGTCACCGAGATCGCCCGCGGAAGGCCCAGCTACTGGGCTCGCTTCAACGAGCAGTGGCTCGCCACCGCCCCCCTGGTGTTCCTGGCGGCCCCCCAGCCGGGGGCCGTCCAGGCCGACTACTACCCGTCCGACGAGTCGCTCACCGTCCTCGCCTCCCTCCTGGAGACGATCGCGCAGTGTCTCGACCTCCCCGAAGCCGGCGCCCGTCGGCGCGTGGGGCTGACGGTGCGCTTCGTCATCGGCTCGTTCGCCTCGTGGGAGCGCGCCCACGAGGCCGGGGACGCGACCGACCTGTCCACCTTCGAGTCGGAGATCGTCGAGCTCGCTTGCGCAATGTTGCGCGTGCCGGGCGGTAATTCGGCGCCGTCGTCCCGACCGCGGTGACACGGCGCCGTCGTCCCGACCGCGGTGACTCGGCGCCGTCGTCCCGACCGCGGTGACTCGGCGCCGTCGTCCCGACCGCGGTGACTCGGCGCCGTCGTCCCGACCGCGGTGAGGCGGCGCCGTCGTCCCCACGGACAGATCAGGCCGGCACCCGCTCCGCCTCGATCAGGGCCGTCATGTGGGCAAGCATGCGGTCGGCGTCGGGCTCCACCTCGGTGAAGATGCGGAATGCGTCGACGGCCTGGAAGACGGCCATGCCCGCGCCGGTGAGGGTCGGGGCGCCGAGTGCGCGGGCACGCAGGACGAGTTCGGTCTCGATGGGCCGGTAGACGACCTCGGCGACCCACAGGTCGGGGCGCAGCAGTGCCGGGTCGAAGGCCGTTCCGGGATGTGCGGCCATGCCGACGGGCGTCGCGTGGATCAGGCCGTCCGCGGCGGCCAGCAGCCGCGGCAGCTCGGCCGGCGTCGCGGACGAGACGGCAACGTCCGGGAACAGCACGGTGAGCGTGTCGCGCAGCGCGGTGGCGCGCGCGAGGTCGGGATCGACGACGGTGAACGCGCGCACCCCGCGGGTGAGCGCGGCGTACGCGACCGCCGCCCCGGCCCCACCGGCTCCGAGCTGGACGACCGCGTCGAGCGCGACGCCGGGGAGTCCGCGGTCGAAGTTGCGGCCGAAGCCCGACCAGTCGGTGTTGTGACCGATCGCGCGCCCGCCGTCGAACAGCACGGTGTTGACGGCGCCGAGGCGGCTCGCCTCGGGCGACAGGTCGTCGAGGTGGTCGAGGACGGCCTGCTTGCAGGGATGGGTGATGTTCAGACCCCGGAAGCCCAGCTCGCGCGCGGTGCGCAGCAGCCGCGGCAGGTCGACGACCGAGAGGCCCAGCTCGTCGAGGTCGATGATCTTGTAGACGTAGCGCAGGCCCTGCCGCGCGCCCTCCTCCTCGTGCATCGGGGGTGTCAGCGAGGCACCGATGCCGGTTCCGATGAGGCCGCAGAGAATCGAGTCGGTCATGGCGGGCCTTTCACGTCACAATGTACGAACTAGTGAGTTACAAGCCATAGCGTACGGCCACGGGCGGCACGGAGACAAGACCCCGGTCGATAGGGTGGCGCCATGGCACCCGAGCAGACGACCGGCCGACGACGCCGCAACAGCGACCTCACCAGGGAGAACATCCTCGAGGTGGCCACCGCGGAGTTCGCGGACAAGGGACTGTCGGGAGCCCGGGTCGACGAGATCGCCGAGCGCACGCAGACCACCAAGCGGATGATCTACTACTACTTCGGCGACAAGGAGGGCCTCTACCGGGCCGTCCTCGAGAGCTCCTACGGGACGATCCGCGCCCAGGAGCGCGAGCTGGACCTCGAAGACCTCGGCCCCGTCGACGCCATCCGCGTGCTGGCCGAGGCCACGTTCGACCACCACGACCAGCATCCCGACTTCATCCGCATCGTCGCCAACGAGAACATGCTCCGGGGCGAGCACATCCGGCAGTCTCCCCATCTCGCCGGCCTGGGCGCCCCCGCCGTCGACGTGCTCACCGGCATCCTCGAACGCGGCCGGGCCGACGGCCTCTTCCGCGACGACGTCGACGCCCTCGACGTCCACCTGGTGATCAGCAGTTTCTGCGTCTTCCGCACCGCCAACCGGTACACCTGGCAGGCCCTGTTCGACCAGGACCTCGCCGCGGACGAGCTGCGAACCAGGCATCGGAGGATGCTGGGCGACCTCCTCGTCGCGTTCCTGACGACCCTGCCCGACTGATGGACCTCGGGGGAATGCGCACGGAGACGCGTTCCGAAATTTTATGAACTATCTAGTTCATACATCTTGCGTTCACCGTGTGATGGCGCCTACATTCGAGACAACGCAGTACGAACCCGGGTTCGTATCTCGAACATCCCCTCCCCTTTTCCGCACAGGAGACGCGATGACCGCGCACACCCTCGACACGCCGGAGAATTCCGGTATGACGACCGAAACCCGCCCGCACGACACCACCAAGGTCAAGCGCGCAGCGTCGTCGGCCTTCCTCGGCAGCATGCTCGAGTACTACGACTTCTACATCTACGCATCCGCCGCCGCCCTGATCTTCCCGACCGTGTTCTTTTCCGACAGCGGCCACGCGGCGCTGCTGTCCCTGTCGACCTTCGGTGTCGCCTACGTCGCGCGGCCGCTCGGCGCCGTGGTGCTCGGCCACTTCGGTGACCGGGTCGGACGCAAGAACGTCATGCTGT
Source organism: Rhodococcus sp. M8 (assembly GCF_015654185.1). Classification (NCBI taxonomy): domain Bacteria; kingdom Bacillati; phylum Actinomycetota; class Actinomycetes; order Mycobacteriales; family Nocardiaceae; genus Rhodococcus; species Rhodococcus sp. M8. Next base: position 137,574 of record NZ_CP064065.1, on the reverse strand, counting down.
TCACGCTCATCCTCATGGGCGTCGCCACCTTCGGCATCGGCCTGATCCCCAGCGCCGAGTCGATCGGCGTACTCGCCCCCGCGCTGCTCGTGTTGATGCGAATCTTCCAGGGCATCTCCGCCGCCGGCGAGCAGTCCGGCGCCAGCTCGCTGACTCTCGAGCACGCCCCGCAGAACCGGCGAGCATTCTTCGCGAGCTGGACGCTCAACGGCACCCAGGCCGGCTTCATCCTCGCCAGCCTGGTGTTCCTGCCCGTCGCGGCCATGCCCGACGACATCCTCTACAGCTGGGGCTGGCGCGTACCGTTCTGGGGCAGCCTGTTCGTGCTGGCCGCCGCGTACGTCATGCGGCTCAAGCTCGAGGAGCCCGAGGAGTTCGCGGAGACCAAGAAGTCCCACGAGGTCGCCAAGCTGCCGGTCGCCGACCTGCTGCGCACCCATCCGGCCAACCTGACCCGGGTGATCTTCTGCGCCTTCGTCGCCGTCGTGAGCACCATCTTCTCCGTGTTCGGCCTGGCGTTCGCGACCAGCGCCGAGGTGGGCATCGCCAAGTCGACGATGCTGGGGGTCGCGATCGCCGCCAACGCCGTCGCCTTGTTCAGCCAGCCCGCCCTCGCCGCCTTGTCGGATCGCGTCGGCCGTAAGCCCGTCTTCGTCACCGGCGTCCTCGGCTCGGCGGTGTTCATCTTCGTGTACTTCCAGGCCATCTCCACGGGCAACGTCGCGCTGATCTTCGCCGCCGGCATCGCCCTGATGGGCCTGCTCTACGCCGCGCCCAACGCGATCTGGCCGGCGTTCTACGCCGAGATGTTCAACACCAAGGTCCGCTACTCCGGCATGGCGATCGGCACCCAGCTCGGCTTCGCCATCGCCGGCTTCGCCCCCGCCATCGGCACCGCGCTCATGGGCGGCGATCCGACGAACTGGTTGCCCGTCGCCCTCCTGACGTCCGGCGCCTGCCTGGTGTGCGCCGTGTCCGCCCTGTCGGCGAAGGAAACCTTCCGCACCCCGCTGCGCGAACTCGGCAACCGCATCTGACCTCCGCTTACGTGGCCGAATGTCACACCACGTCGCTTCGAGTGACGTGATGTGACATTCGGCCACTGCGGCGTCGCGGGCACTGCGGCGTCGCGGCCACTGCGGCGTCGCGGGCACTGTGGCGTCGCGGCCACCGCGGCGTCGCAGGCTCCGGCGGAAGCACCCCACCTACGGCGAAGGCCCCGGCACGGATGCCGGGGCCTTTCACGCGGTTGGATCAGGCGGTCTTGTCGCGACGCTCCCGTTCGGGTTTGCGCGGCACGATAGTCGGCAGCACGTTGTCGTTGACGGTTTCGGCGGTGACGACCACCTTGGCGACGTCGTCGCGGCTCGGGATGTCGTACATCACCGGCAGCAGGACCTCTTCCATGATGGCGCGCAGGCCGCGGGCACCGGTACCACGCAGGATCGCCTGATCGGCGACAGCTTCCAGCCCGTCCTGGGTGAACTCCAGCTCCACCCCGTCCATCTCGAAGAGCCGGACGTACTGCTTGACGAGCGCGTTCTTCGGCTCCGACAGGATCTGTACCAGCGAATCCTTGTCCAGGTTCGTCACCGAGGCGACGACCGGCAGGCGGCCGATGAACTCGGGAATGAGACCGAACTTGATCAGATCCTCGGGCATGACCTCGGCGAAGTGGTCGGTGGTGTCGATCTCGGCCTTGGACTTCACCTCGGCGCCGAAGCCGATTCCGCGCTTGCCGACCCGGTCCGAGACGATCCTCTCGAGCCCGGCGAACGCACCGGCGACGATGAACAGCACGTTGGTGGTGTCGATCTGGATGAATTCCTGGTGCGGATGCTTGCGTCCGCCCTGCGGCGGCACCGACGCCTGGGTGCCCTCGAGGATCTTCAGCAGCGCCTGCTGGACGCCCTCACCGGACACGTCGCGGGTGATCGACGGGTTCTCGCTCTTGCGGGCGATCTTGTCGACCTCGTCGATGTAGATGATCCCGGTCTCGGCGCGCTTGACGTCGTAGTCGGCCGCCTGGATGAGCTTGAGGAGGATGTTCTCGACGTCCTCACCGACGTAGCCGGCCTCGGTCAGGGCGGTGGCGTCGGCGATCGCGAACGGCACGTTCAGCATCTTCGCCAGCGTCTGCGCCAGGTACGTCTTCCCGCAGCCGGTGGGCCCGAGCAGCAGGATGTTCGACTTGGCCAGCTCGACCGACTCACCCCGGGTGTCGCGGGCCTTCTCCCCCGCCTGGATCCGCTTGTAGTGGTTGTAGACCGCCACCGCCAGGGTCCGCTTCGCGGAGTCCTGCCCGATGACGTAGTTGTCGAGGAACTCGCGGATCTCGGCCGGCTTGGGCAACTCGTCGAGCTTGACCTCGTTGGACTCGGCCAGTTCTTCCTCGATGATCTCGTTGCACAGGTCGATGCACTCGTCGCAGATGTAGACCCCTGGGCCCGCAATGAGCTTCTTGACCTGCTTCTGGCTCTTTCCGCAGAAAGAGCATTTCAACAGGTCGCCCCCGTCACCGATACGTGCCATCTGTCAGGTCCCTACTTCCTCGTAAGCGTGCAACCGATCCCGCGACCGCCGACAGCGCCGGTCCGGGGAGCGGGCCCTTGGAACGACCGTACCCGGAGACTGCGACGGCGGTCGACCGGTTCCGGGCGATTCGGGCCATATTTTGTGCGGGGCGGCGGTAATGCCGCTCGAGCACACCGGCCCGGCCGCGAAGGCGCGCGAGGCGCGCTCCGGGCCGGGCCGAGGCGGTTACTTCTGAGCCGAGAGCTTGCGGTACTCGAGCACGTTGTCGATCAGACCGTAGTCGACGGCCTCCGCGGCGGTGAGGATCTTGTCGCGGTCGGTGTCCTTGCGGATCTGCTCGGGGTCCTTGCCGGTGTGCTTGGCCAGGGTCGTCTCCATCAGGCGGCGCATGCGCTCGATCTCCGCGGCCTGGATCTCGAGGTCGGACACCTGGCCCTGGATGCCGCCGGTGGCGGGCTGGTGGATGAGCACGCGCGCGTTGGGCAGGGCGAGCCGCTTGCCGGGGGTACCGGCGGCGAGCAGCACCGCCGCGGCCGAGGCGGCCTGGCCGAGGCACACGGTCGTGATGTCGGCACGCACGTACTGCATGGTGTCGTAGATCGCCATCAGCGACGTGAACGAGCCGCCGGGCGAGTTGATGTACATCGTGATGTCGCGGTCCGGGTCCAGCGACTCGAGCACCAGTAGCTGCGCCATGACGTCGTTGGCCGAGGCGTCGTCCACTTGCACGCCGAGGAAGATGATGCGTTCCTCGAACAGCTTGTTGTACGGGTTGGACTCCTTGACCCCGTAGCTCGAGTGCTCGATGAACGAGGGCAGGATGTAGCGGCTCGCGGGGGAAGCCGGAGCTTGGCCGCCGAGCTGGCGCGGATCGAACAGGTTGGTCATCGCTTCTCCAGGAATTCGTGGGGCGTAGAGCGGATCGGAGGGCTCGGAACTAGTTGCCGGTGCCGCCGGCCTGCTGCGCCCGCGAGACGACATGGTCGACGAAGCCGTACTCGAGTGCTTCCTTGGCGGTGAACCAGCGGTCGCGGTCCGAGTCCTTCGTGATCTGCTCGACGGTCTGGCCGGTGTGCTCGGCGATCAGTTCCGCCATCTCCCGCTTGGTGTGCGCGAACTGTTCCGCCATGATCGCGATGTCGCTGGCCGTGCCGCCGATACCGGCGGACGGCTGGTGCATCATGATCCGCGCGTGCGGCAGGGCGTACCGCTTGCCCCGCGTGCCGGCCGAGAGCAGGAACTGCCCCATGGAGGCGGCCAGGCCCATCGCGAAGGTCGCCACGTCGCACTCGACGAACTTCATGGTGTCGTAGATCGCCATGCCGGCGGTGACGGATCCACCCGGGGAGTTGATGTAGAGGGAGATGTCGCGCGTCGGGTCCTCCGCGGACAGCAGCAGGATCTGCGCGCAGAGCTTGTTCGCGATGTCGTCGTCGACCTGGGTACCGAGGAAGATGATCCGCTCGCGCAGCAGCCGCTCGTAGACCGAGTCGCTGAGGTTGAGCCCAGCGGTGGCCGAGGTCATCGTGGGACCGATGGATGTCGCCGGATTCTGAGGAGTCACGGTACCTGCCTTCTCGTCAATCGTGGATTGCTGACACTGACAGTAACGAAGTGGGGCGGCACCGGATGCCCGGTGCCGCCCCACTTCGCTCAAAGCGGAAATTTCCGCTCTGCGTTCCCTGCGCAGAACCGTTGCGACGTCGCACATGCAATCGCGCGGCGCCGCAACGGGTCTCGCTCTACTACTCGGAGTCGCCCTCGCCGGCCGGAGCCTCGGCGTCCTCGGACTCGGCGTCGCCCTTCGTGCCGAACAGCTCGGAGGTGTCGATCGTGGCGCCACTGGTGTCGGTGACCGTGGCCCGGTCCACGACGTTGCCGAGGGCCTTGCCGCGCCGGACGTCCGCGTAGACGGCACCGAGCTGGTTCGCCTGGCCGATCTGCTGGATGAACTGCTCCGGCGGGATGCCGTAGCGCTGCGCCTGGAAGAAGATGCGCTCGGTGAGCTCCTCCTGCTCGACGGTGGTGCCCTCGGCCTCGGCGATCGCGTCGAGCAGCAGCTGCACCTTCACGGCGCGCTCGGCCGACTCGCGGGTGTCGTTGTCGAATTCCTCGCGGCTCGAGCCCTGCTCCTCGAGAAGCTGGTTGAGCTTGGTCTCGTCGTGGTCGAGCGCGTGGATGGCATCGTGCAGGGCGCCGTCGATCTCGGCCTGGACGACGGCCTCGGGCAGCGGCACCTCCACTGCCTCGAGCAGGGCGTCGAGAACCTTGTCGCGGATCTGACCGGCCTGCTCGACCTTCTTGACGCGGGAGACCCGCTCGCGCAGGTCGGCCTTGAGCTCCTCGAGGGTGTCGAACTCGCTCGCGAGCTGCGCGAATTCGTCGTCCTCGGCGGGCAGCTCGCGCTCCTTGACGCTGTTCACCGTGACGGTGACCACGGCCTCCTCGCCGGCATGCTCACCGGCGACGAGCGTGGTGGTGAACTCCTTCGACTCGCCCGCGGACAGGCCGACGAGCGCCTCGTCGAGGCCGTCGATGAGCTGGCCCGAACCGACCTCGTGGGACAGACCGGTGGTGGAGGCCTCGGGGACCTCCTCGCCGCCGACGGTGGCGGACAGGTCGATGGACACGAAGTCGCCGTCCTGCACCGGCCGCTCGACACCGGTGAGGGTGCCGAAGCGCTGACGCAGCGACAGCAGCTGCTCCTCGACCGCCTCGTCGGTGACCTCGACGGGATCGACGGTGACCGCGATGGCGGAGAAGTCGGGGAGGGTGATCTCCGGCCGGACGTCGACCTCGGCGGTGAAGACGAGCTCGACGTTGTCCTCGAGCTTGGTGATGTCGACCTCGGGCTGGCCGATGACCTTGACCTCGTTGGCGGTCACGGCCTCGCTGTAGCGGGCCGGGATGGCGTCGTTGACGACCTGCTCGAGCACGGCGCCACGTCCGACGCGGGCCTCGAGCAGCTTGCGCGGGGCCTTGCCGGGCCGGAAGCCGGGAAGGCGGATCTGGCTGGCGAGGGCCTTGAACGCGCGGTCGAAATCAGGCTGGAGCTCCTCGAAGGGCACCTCAACGTTGATACGGACTCGCGTCGGGCTGAGCTGCTCGACGGTGCTCTTCACGGACATGCTCCTTCTGTCGTGCTCGTTGGTCGTTCGATCAAGCTGTCACCGGGTGCTCGGTCGTCCACCCGGTTCTTCCTGGTCGGGATGACAGGATTTGAACCTGCGACCCTCCGCTCCCAAAGCGGATGCGCTACCAAGCTGCGCCACATCCCGTCAACACCGGCACCCGGAACCTTCCGGGGACCCGAGGGAGAATCCTACGGCCCCCCGATTATGAAATCCAAAGCGAGGTTCGGTACAGTCTGTTCCTGCACGCGGCAGACCCGGCGATCCCGGGTCGATCGCATGCATGGGGATGTAGCTCAATGGTAGAGCCCCAGTCTTCCAAACTGGCTACGCGGGTTCGATTCCCGTCATCCCCTCCACCGGACCGTCACCGGTCCCGCTGTTCCTCCGCGTCGGCGAATTCGCAGAACGCGGTGTAAGCCCGCGACCCGTAGATCGTCGCCGGGCCGCCCTGCATCAGAAATGCGACCCCGATCGCCTCGGCGGCCTCCTGCCTGCTCGCCCCGGCCCGGACGGCGCTGCGAGCATGGGAGGCGATGCAGCCGTCGCATTCGTCGACGACGCCGATCGCGAGCGCGATCAGTTCCTTGGTCCTGGTATCCAGGGCCCCGGGGGCGAAGGCGGCCTTGCTGAGGGCATTGAAACCCTGATACACCTCGGGAATCGCCGCGCGCAGCGCCCGGTGCTGCGGATTCAGTGCGTTCAGGACTTCCTGGTAGTGCCCGTGCTCGCTCATGAGCCGACGGTAGACATCCACACCCGGCACGGACACCGAATCGGCGGATTCACGTCGCCGTCACACGGCGTGCGAGAGGCGGAGCAGCCCGTCGATCTCCTCGGTGAAGGCGCGGACGAGATTCTCGGGATCGGGCACCCGGTCCGCGTCCGCCTTGAACCCCACCCGGACCTTGCCGCTGTAGCTGAAGATCGAGACGCCGAGGGTCTGATCGCCGGCGCCCGGCACCCAGGCGAGCACACCGCGGATCTTCGCCCCCGCCATGTACCGGTCGCTCGTGGGACCGGGAACATTGGTGGTCACCCCGATCGCCTTGCCGGAGAAGAAGTCCACGAAGAACCGTTCCAGCTCCGGACCGGTCCGTCCGATCGCCTTGATCAGGCCGAACGTGAGCGTCACCTCGGGAGAGTCCTTGATGACCTCCATCCGCCGGTGGGTCTCGACGATGCGTTCGAGCGGGGTCTCCAGTGCCGACGGGTACTTGAAGAGCACCAGAGCGAACTGATTCCCGAGTTCCTTCGGCAGGGGCTTGTCGAGGGGGCGAACGTTGACCGGCACCATCGTGGGCACGTCCTGCGGCTCGCCGCCGTGCTCGCGGATGTACGTCGCGAGCGCCCCGGCGACGGCTCCCATGAGCACGTCGTTGACGGTGGTGCCGGTCCGGTGACCGATGTGCTTGATGTCGTCGAGCGGAAAGGGCTCACACCACACCGCCCGTTTGGCCGTTCCTGGTTCGCCACTGAGCGGAGTGTGCGGTTTGGGGCCGAGCACGAGCTTGTTCGCGATCTCGCCGGTGCGTTCGGCCTGGGTGAAGGCGTCGCCGAGGACATGCGGATCGAGCAGCTTGGGCAGGTCGAGCAGCATGTGCGCAGCGCCGGACGCCGCACTGGCGGTGTTCGACACCGCGGCCCCCGCGAACTTGGCGGCCCCCTCGAGGAGACCGGCATGGTGCTCGGGCACGGCGGTCGGGGCGTCGTCGAGGTCGCTGTCCGGGGTCTCCCCCGTCATCGAGAGCATCACCTGGTTGAGGGCGATGCCGTCACCGATGCAGTGGTGGAGCCGGGTGTAGATCACGGCTCCGTGCCGGTATCCGTCGATGAGGTGCATCTCCCACAGCGGGCGGCGACGATCGAACGGCACCGGCATCCGCCGTTCGATGTACCGCTGCAGCGTCGCGTCGTCGCTGCGGGGCAGGGTCGTCCGGATCAGGTGGTCGTCGAGGTCGAACTCCGGGTCGTCCTCCCAATGCGGCGACCCGACATGCGTGCGCGGTTGCACCGGCCGCTGCCGGAACGACGGGTAGGTGTCGACGAATCGTCGCTGCACGAGGGACACCACGCGCGACCAGTCGACGGGGCCCTCGAAGAACATCAGCGAGTCGATGATCATGAGGTTCTCGGGTCGGTCCATGTTGAGCCAGATGGTGTCCACCGGCCCCATCGCTCTGTTCACCGTGGCCGTCCCTTCTCGAGTGGGCGTTTACGAGTTTTTCACCGGTCGGCCGACCGCGGAAGGGTAATTGGCCCTCGGCCTGCTACGCGAACACCCCGCCCTGCTCGAGCAGGGCGGGGTGTTGCCGCGGCGGAGAGTGCGGTGGAGGCGCAGTCTCCTCGAGGTGCGGTCAGCGGCGGAAGAGCGCGCCGAGGGTGCGTGCCTGCGCCCCCGCGGCGGTGTCCTGGCCGCAGGTGCAGCGGTCGGGTGCGGGCACGGAGCGCATGACGGCGTCGACGTGCTGGCCGCAGCCGCCCCAGCCGGTCTTTCCGCAGTTCGGGCAGGTGACGGGGTAACACATAGGGGTCCTCCTCGGGACGGGTAACGGGGGTGGCGGGTCAGGCGCCGGCGGCGGCCTTGTGTTCGGCGACCTGGGCGTGGACCTCGGCCATGTTCAGGGCCTTGATCTGCCCGATGAGGTCTTCGAGGGCGGCCGCGGGCAGGGCGCCGGGCTGGGCGTAGACCAGCACGCCCTCGCGGAACGCCATGATCGTGGGGATCGAGCGGATGTCGGCCATGGCGGCGAGCTGCTGCTCGGCCTCGGTGTCGACCTTGGCGTGCACGACGTCCGGGTGCGCGGCCGAGGACTTGTCGAACACGGGGGCGAACGCCCGGCACGGACCGCACCACGAGGCCCAGAAGTCGACCAGGACGATGTCGTTGTCGGTGATCGTGGACTCGAAGTCCGCGAGGGTGAGATTCGTCGTTGCCATCGGGGGTTCCTTTCGTTCTCCTCGGGTGCCGGTCAGGCGGGGACGTGGGCCTCGGCCCAGGCGTTGTAACCGCCGAGCAGGTCCGAGACGTTGTCGAAGCCCTGCGCCCGCAGCAGCGACGCGGCCACACTCGAACGCCACCCACCGGCGCAGTGCACCACGATCGGCTTGCCGGTCGGCACCTGCCCGAGCCGGGTCCGCAGCTGCGCCAACGGGATCGGCACCGCCCCCGGAATCACCCCGAACTCCCGTTCACCGGGATTACGGATGTCGACCAGCGTCACCGCATCGGCGGCGAGCAACTCGTCGAGCTGCGCGACGGTGGTCCGCGGCGCGGTCTGCACCAGATCCGCCAGCTCCGCCGGGAACACCCCGTCGTGATCGACGGTGAGATAACCGGCCGCGTTGTCCGACCCGATCCGGGCCAGCCGCACCGCCGCGTCCTGCTCCTCCCCCGGATAGGTGATCAACACGATCTTCTCCCCCACCTCGGCGACCATCCCGCCGGTCTCGGCGAACCGGCCGTCGAACCCGACGTTGACCGACCCGCGCAGATGCCCCGCCGCGAAGTCGTCCACACCGCGCGCATCGAGCACCCGGGTCCCGGCGGCCAGCTCCGCCCGCACCCGCGCCGGGCTCAGCTCCGGGATGGTGCGCCCCCGATCGAGCAGCGGATGCACGCTCTTGTTCAACCCGGCATCGACCGAGAAGTAGGCCGGCGCGGCCGGCTGCCCCTCGGTGACCAACGCCACGAACGCCTCCTCGCTCATCGGCTGCACCGACGGATTGCTCACCCGCTGCTCCCCGATCGTCGAGGTCAGCTCCGTCGACAGGTTCTTCCCGCACGACGAGCCGGCACCGTGCGCGGGCAGCACCGTGACCGCATCGGGCAGGGTCAGCAGCTTCTCGTGCACCGTGTGGTACATCGCCCGCGCCAGATCCTCGGTCGACGAATCCCCCAGATTCACCAGGTCCGGACGGCCCACATCACCGATGAACAACGAATCCCCGGTCAGCACCGCGGCCGGGGTCGCCCCCGGATGCTCGCGCACCAGCACCGAGATCGACTCCCAGGTGTGCCCCGGGGTGGCCAGGATCTCGAGGTCCACCTCCCCGAGGGACAGGTGCTCGCCGTCGCGCAGCCGCCGGATCGGGTAGTCCGCCTCGGCGGCCTCCCCGAACCCGATCCACGCCCCGGTCGCCTCGAGCAGCTCCAGATGCCCGGAGACGAAATCCGCGTGGAAATGCGTGTTGATCACACCCTCGATGCGCAGCCCGTGCCGCGCGGCGTCGTCGAGGTACTCGGTGACATCGCGGCGCGGATCGACCACCACCGCCCGGCCGGTGCCCTCGTCACCGATCAGGTACGACGCGTGCGACAGGCACTCGATGTAGTACTGCTCGAGAATCATTCGGATCTCCCTCTCCTCGGTCACCAAGACCGGTGGCGTTCTGCGTTGACCCATCCTGACATATACCCCCATGGGTATGTCAAGTACCCCCTGGGGTATACCGGGGAAGCACGTCGCACCGCCGCCACGACCCCGCCGGCACGCCTTGCACATACCCCCTCCCGTATGCTTATCATTGCTGCGGGCATACCCCCCGGGGTTTATGCACGAAGCCCGATCGCACACCCCGCGATCACGACCACCGATCCGAAAGGCCCCCATGACCGAGCCGAGTCCCGCCACCCTCGATCCCACCGCCCTGCGCGAGCTCCTCGACTCCGGCAAGAACGTCCGCGTCGTGGACGTCCGCACGCCCGGCGAGTTCGAGTCCGTGCACATTCCCGGCGCCTACAACGTCCCCCTGGACCTGCTGCGCGAGCACCGCGACGAGTTCCTCGCCCACCTCGACGAGAACGTCGTCCTCGTGTGCCGGTCGGGCCAGCGCGCCACCCAGGCCGAGGAGACTCTCCGCACCGCCGGGCTGTTCAACGTGCACATCCTCGAGGGCGGCATGATGGGCTGGGAAGCCAAGGGCTTCACCGTCAACCGCGGCACCGAGCGCTGGGACCTCGAACGCCAGGTCCGCCTCGTCGCCGGCTCCATCGTGCTGACCTCCGTCCTCGGCAGCATCGCGGTACCCAAGCTCAAGTGGCTCGCCGCCGGCGTCGGCGGCGGCCTGAGCTTCGCCGCGCTCTCCAACACCTGCGCGATGGGCATGGTGCTCTCCAAGCTGCCCTACAACCGCGGCGCCTCGTGTGATCCGCAGACCATCGTCGCCCAGCTGGTCGACTCGAAGACCGCTACGGCCGAAAGGAACTGATCATGATCGCGCTGACCGTTGCGCTGGCGGTCCTCGTCGGCGTCACCCTCGGATTGCTCGGCGGCGGAGGTTCGATCCTCACCGTCCCGCTGCTGGCGTACGTCGCGGGCATGGATGCCAAGGAAGCCATCGCCACCTCGCTGCTCGTCGTCGGCGTCACCAGCGCGGTCGGCGCGATCTCCCACGCGCGGGCAGGCCGCGTCCAGTGGCGCACCGGCATCCTGTTCGGCCTGGCCGGCATGGCCGGTGCCTACGCCGGCGGCCTGCTCTCGCGTTTCATCCCCGGCAGCATCCTGCTGCTCGCCTTCGCCGCGATGATGATCGCCACCGCCATCGCCATGCTCCGCGGCCGCAAGAACAAGACCACGGGCCCGGACGGCACCCACTCCATGCCGGTCGGCAAGATCCTCCTCGACGGCGTGGTCGTCGGCCTGGTCACCGGCCTCGTCGGCGCCGGGGGCGGCTTCCTGGTCGTGCCGGCCCTGGCCCTGCTCGGCGGACTGCCCATGCCCATCGCCGTCGGCACCTCGCTGATCGTGATCGCCATGAAGTCGTTCGCCGGCCTCGGCGGCTACCTGTCCACGGTGCAGATCGACTGGCGCCTGGCGGCAATGGTCACCGGCGCCGCCGTCGTCGGCAGCCTCATCGGCGGCCGCCTGACCGCCATGGTCGACCCGGACGCGCTGCGCAAGGGCTTCGGCTGGTTCGTCCTGATCATGTCCTCGGTCATCCTCGCCCAGGAGATCCACCCCCTCGTCGGCATCACCGCGGCGGCACTCACCCTCCTCGCCGCCGGCACCACCTACGCCTGCAGCCGCAGCGACCGCTGCCCCCTGCAGCGGCTCGGACGACGGACGGAAGCCGCCACCTCGGCCGCCTGACGGACTCACAACCCGGACGAAAGTCACTATCGGCATCACGGCCCGGCGCCTAGAGTTCGGAGTATCCGCTCCGGATTCCCGCGCCGGGCCGTGATGCCGTCCCGGTTCGAGGTGCGGCCGGAGCGAAACCCGACTGTCGCGGCGGCCCGTGTGAGAAGTTACCGAGATGAGCAACGCATCCGACCGCCACATGCAGCAGACGGACTACCTCACCTGGAGCATGGAGAAGGATCCCGCGCTCCGGTCGACGATCGTGGCCGTCGTCCTGCTCGACGCCTCACCCGACTGGGACCGTCTGTGCGAGATGATGGACCGCGGCACCCGGGAGGTGCCCAGCTTCCGGCATCGCGTGGTCGAGGTGCCGTTCGGTCTCGCGCCGCCGCGATGGGTCGCGGATGCGAACTTCGACCTGTCCTGGCACATGCGCCGGGTCTCCCTTCCCGGGCCGGCGAACTTCGACGACGTCCTCGAGTTCGCCCGGACCACGGCCATGGCCGCGTTCGACAAGGACCGGCCGCTGTGGGAGATGACGGTGGTCGACGGACTCGCCGGCGGTCAGGCCGCGCTGCTGATCAAAGTGCACCACGCCCTCACCGACGGAATCGGCGGTATGCAGATCACCGCGCGGCTGGTCGACTTCGACCGCGACGGCACGCCCCGCGATCCGGCCCCGGAACCGCCCGCCCCGGAATCACCGGACAGCCTCGACCTGGCCGCCGAGGCGATCGGCTGGGACTGGTCCCAGCTCCGCGGACTCGCGGGCCGCGGGCTGGCCTCGATCTGGCCGACCACCCGGGCGGTGGTCACCAACCCGATCGGTTCCGCCCGCAACGCCGCGGGGGTTGCGGCGTCCGTCGCCCGCTACCTGCGCCCGATCCTGCGGCTCGAATCCCCGGTCATGACGGAACGCACCCTCAGCCGCCGGCTCCACGTGATCGACGTCCCGCTCGACCGGCTGCGCGACGCCGCCCACCGCGGCGGCGCCACCCTCAACAGCGCCTTCCTGACCGCCGTCCTCGTCGGCCTGGCCGAATACCACCACCGCCACGGATCCGACGTCGACGAGCTGCGGGTCACGATGCCGCTGAGCATCCGCACCGAGCAGGACACCCTCGGCGGCAACCGGATCAACCTCGCGCGTTTCCCGCTTCCCGTGCGCTCCGACGACCCCCTCACGCTCATGCAGGAGGTGAACAGGATCGTCGAAGGCTGGCGCCACGAGCCGGCGGTGCCGATGGCGCAGACCCTCGCCACCCCCCTCAATCTGCTCCCCCCGGCCGTCGTCGGCGAAATGCTCAAGCACGTCGACTTCCTCGCCTCCAACGTGCCGGGTTCCCCGGTGGCGCTGTACGTCGCCGGCGCGAAGGTGGAACGGTACTACGCCTTCGGCCCCACCCTCGGCTCGGCGTTCAACGTCACCCTGATGTCGTATCTGCACACGTGCTGCGTCGGGTTCACCCTCGACACGGGGGCGATCCCCGACCTCGAGGTGTTCGACGACTGCATGCGCGACGGATTCCACGCCGTCCTCGAAGCCTGACCCGCCGGTAGGCTGGACGGTGACCGTCCAGTCCGCCGGAAGGGACCGCCGTGGAACTCCTGCTGATCGTCGCCGTCCTCGTCGCCGTCGTGTTCCTGGTGTCCGCGGCGCAGCGGAAGAAGTCGGGGCGTGGCGCCCACGAACTCGACGACGCGAAGGCCGACGCCCGGCAGGCCATCGAGCGGCTCGGCGGCCAGATCTACAACCTCACCGGCACCGACACCGCCTCCAAGCAGGCCCTCGCCGATGCGTCCGAGCGCTACCACGCCGCCGGGTCACAGATCGAGCAGGCCCGCACACCGGTGCAGGCACGGCTGGCCAAGCAGACCGCTCTCGAGGGGCTGTACTACATCCGGGCGGCCCGCCTCGCGATGGGCATGGACCCCGGTCCCGATATCCCCACGCTCGAGGGCCAGCAGACGGCCGGCCGCGTGACCGAGAACCGCGAGATCGACTTCGAGGGACGCACGGTGGCAGCCTCACCGGCCCCCTCGTCGCGCACCCCGAACTACTTCCCGGGCGGGCGCGTCGCGGGCCGGCCCGTGCCGGCGGGCTGGTACTCGGAGCCGTGGTGGAAGCCCGCCCTCGTCGCCGGGGCGTGGGGCGTCGGATCGATGCTGCTGTTCTCGGCTATGTTCTCCGGCATGGCCGGGGTGCCGTACGACGCGCAGGCCTTCGAGCAGGGCTTCGACTCCGGATACGACCAGGGTCTCGAGGCCGGCCAGGACGGCGGGGACTACGGCGACGCCGGCGGCGATTACGGCGGTGGTGACTACGGCGGGAGCGATTTCGGGGCCGGCGGGGACTTCGGCGGGTTCGACTTCTAGCCCACCTGGCAGGCGGGGCACCAGAACAGGTTGCGGCCCTGCATGACCGAGTGCAGCACCGGCGTGGTGCACAACCGGCACGGCTCACCCGCACGCCGGTAGACGTAGGTCCGGGGACGGCCCTTGGCGTAAGCCGGTGCGCCGTGGTCATGTTCGCGCCGCACGACGTGGATCGCGCCGCGTCGCACCCCCGTCCGCATCAGAACGACGAGATCGTCCCAGACGGCGTCGAACTCGGCTCTGGTGAGATCACGGCCGGGGCGCTGCGGATGGATGCCGTGCCGGAACAGGACCTCCGCGCGGTAGATGTTGCCCACCCCCGAGATCACGGACTGGTCCATGAGCAACGAGCCGATGGCGCTGCGGGACTTGGTGATTCGCGTCCACGCCCGTTCGGGTTCGGCGTCCCGCCGCAGCGGGTCGGGACCGATCCGCGCGGCGATCGCCTGCACCTCGCCCGGGGTGAGGACCTCGCACGCGGTCGGACCGCGCAGGTCGGTGCCGAACTCGGCGCCGACCATGCGCATCCGTACCTGACCGACCGGATCCGTCAGCGGAACCGGCGCCTCGGTGAACGAGCCGTACAGACCCAGGTGCACGTGCACCGTCAGGCCGTTGTCGTAGTGGTGCCACAGGTGCTTGCCCAGCGCCTCGGCGCGGAGCAGCACCCGGCCGTCGACGAGCGCCGCGTCGTCGGCGAAGCGGCCCTGCGGGCTCGACACCCGCACCGAGGCACCCGCGAAACGTCGCTGGTGCAGCCGGGCGAGCCGGTGCAGGGCTGGTCCCTCCGGCACGGTGGATCAGGCTCCGTTCGTCAGGCCGGCGCGCCGGGAACTTCCGGGGCCACGCCGGTCTTCTCGTACTCGCTCAGGATGTCGATGCGCCGCTGATGCCGTTCCTCCCCCGACCACGGGGTGGCGACGAACGCATCGACGATGGCGAGGGCCTCCTCCAGGCTGTGCATGCGACCACCGATGCCGATGAGCTGCGCGTTGTTGTGCTCACGGGCCAGCTTGGCGGTCTCCACGCTCCAGGCGAGGGCACAGCGGGCGCCCGGCACCTTGTTCGCGGCGATCTGCTCACCGTTGCCGCTGCCGCCGAGGACGATGCCGAGACTGCCCTCGTCCGCGACGACGCGGCGAGCGGCCTCGATGCAGAATGCCGGGTAGTCGTCGAGGGCGTCGTACTCGTACGAGCCGCAGTCGACGGCCTCGTGGCCGTTGGCAGTGAGATGTTCGATGATCTGGTTCTTACGTTCGAAGCCGGCGTGGTCGGCACCCAGGTAAACGCGCATGCGTCAGATAGTAGGCAGCGCTGCTGCCGGTGCGTCCTTTGGGCGGCAGCAACCGCCCAAAGGACGCACCGGCGCCGCAGGCGCCTACTCGAAGCTCGGGTCCTCGGTGCGCGTGCGCTTGAGTTCGAAGAAGTGGGGATAGGACGCCATGGCCACCACCCCGTCCCAGATCCGGCCGGCGTCCTCGCCGCGCGGGATCCGTGAGAGCACCGGACCGAAGAACGCCACGCCGTTGACGTGGATGGTCGGCGTGCCGACGTCCGGGCCGACCGCATCCATGCCGGCGGCGTGGCTGGCGCGCAGCGCCTCGTCGTAGGCGTCGGTGTCGGCGGCCTGCGCCAGGTGCGGATCCAGGCCCAGGTCCGCGAGGGACTTGGCGATCACCGCCGGGAAGTCCTTGTTGCCCTCGTTGTGGATCTGGGTGCCCATCGCCGTGTACAGCGGCTCGAGGATCTCGTCGCCGTACTTCTGCGCCGCGGCGATCGCCACCCGCACCGGCCCCCACGCCCGCGTCATCAGTTCGCGGTAGACCTCGGGCAGGTCGTCCTTGCCCTCGTTGAGCACGGCCAGGCTCATGACGTGGAACTTCGCCTCGATGTCGCGGACCTGCGCCACCTCCAGAATCCAGCGCGAGGTGATCCAGCACCACGGGCACAACGGGTCGAACCAGAAGTCGGCGGTGTCCTTCGAAGTCGGGTCGCTCACGGGGTCTCCTCGCTGCAGGAATTCGGACTACGGTCCGATTCAACGTCGGCCGTCGCCCAATTCTTCCCGAACCGCCGGTTCCCGCGCCGTCGCCGACGTACCGTCGAGGAACCGGTGCCGCACGGAACGGGGATGCGCGATGTCCAACGAGAAACTCTTCGTCATCGTCGGCGGCGGGCTCGCCGGGGCCAAGACGGCCGAGCAGTTGCGCGCCCGCGACTTCCCCGGCCGGATCCTCCTCCTGTGCGAGGAGGAACATCTTCCCTACGAGCGACCACCGCTGTCGAAGGACTACTTCGCCGGCAAGAAGCAGCTTGCGGAGTTCACCGTGCAGCACGGTGACTGGTACCGCGACCACCGGGTCGAGGTCGAACTCGGCGTCACCGTCACCGCGCTCGATCCGGCCGCCCACACGGTCACGCTGCCCGACGGTTCCACCGTGCGCTACGACAAGCTCGCCCTCGCGACCGGTTCGCGCTCGCGGCGCATCCCGCTGCCGGGCGTCGACGCCGCGGGCGTGCACATGTTGCGCACCGTCGAGCAGTCCGACGCGCTGCTTGCCGCCGTCCGCCGCGACGCGGGGCCGGCGGCGCACCTGGCGATCGTCGGTGCGGGCTGGATCGGTCTCGAGATCGCCGCCGGGGCGCGCGGGCACGGCGCGGACGTCACCGTCGTCGAGGCAGCCCCCCAGCCCCTGTCCGCCGCGCTCGGTGAGCAGATGGGAGCCGTCTTCGCGAAGCTGCACCGCGATCACGGCGTGGACCTGCGCACCTCGACGACGGTGTCGGAGATCCTCACCGCCGAGAACCGCGCGAGCGGGCTTGGTCTCGGCGACGGCACCGAGATCCGGGCCGACGCGGTCCTCCTCGCGGTGGGCGCAGCGCCCAACGTCGAACTGGCCCGCGACGCCGGACTGGCGACGGAGGACGGCGGAGTGCTGGTCGATGCGTCCCTGGCCACCAGCGATCCGGACATCGTCGCGGTCGGTGACATCGCCGCCGCCGAGCATCCGCTGCTCCGGACCCGGATCCGGGTCGAGCACTGGGCCAACGCGCTCCACCAGCCGGACGTCGCGGCCGCCACCATGCTGGGCCGGCCCGCCTCCTACGACCGTCTGCCGTACTTCTTCACCGACCAGTACGACCTCGGCATGGAGTACGTCGGGCACGCACCCGGCGACGCGCGGGTGATCACGCGCGGCGACGTCGACTCCCGGCAGTTCCTCGCGTTCTGGCTCGACGCGGCCGGGCGGGTCTGCGCCGGGATGAACGTCAACATCTGGGACGCGGGTGACGACATCCGCGCGCTGATCTCCTCCGGCGAATCCGTCGACCCCCACCGGCTCTCCGATCCGGAGGTGCCACTCGCGGAGGTCGCCGGGTGAACCGGTCCCTCACATGATGGGATGGCAGGCGAGTCGCATCCCGTCGTGAGAAGGAGTTTTCCGTGGCACCACCGAATCTGACCCGCGAGCAGGCGGCCGAGCGGTCCGCGGTCCTGACCGTCGACAACTACCGCATCGAACTCGACCTGACCGACGGCGCGGGCGCTCCGGGAACCACCACGTTCCGTTCGACCACCACCGTCACGTTCGACGCCACGGACGGCGCGTCGACCTTCGTCGACCTGATCGCGCAGACCGTGCACTCGGCCACCCTCAACGGCAAGCCCGTCGACGTCTCCGGATACACCGAGGAGAGCGGGATCGCGCTGAACGGATTGGCCGCGCGCAACGAACTGACCGTCGAGGCGGACTGCCTCTACACCAACACCGGCGAGGGCCTGCACCGCTTCGTCGATCCCACCGACGGCGCGGTCTACCTGTATTCGCAGTTCGAGACGGCCGACGCCAAGCGGATGTTCGCGTGCTTCGACCAGCCGGACCTGAAAGCCACGTTCGACATCTCGGTGAGCACGCCCGCCGACTGGAAGGTGATCTCCAATGCCGCGACGGTGAACACCGTCGCCGCCGACCCCGGACGGCACGTCTTCCGCACCACGCCCCGGATGAGCACCTACCTCGTGGCGCTGATCGCCGGACCGTATACCGAGTGGACCGACACCTACAGCGACGCGCACGGCACCATCCCGCTCGGCATCTACTGCCGTGCCTCCCTGGCCGAGTTCATGGACGCCGAGCGGTTGTTCACCGAGACCAAGCAGGGCTTCGGGTTCTACCACGAGAACTTCGGCATGCCCTACGCGTTCGGGAAGTACGACCAGCTGTTCGTTCCCGAGTTCAACGCCGGCGCGATGGAGAACGCCGGCGCGGTGACCTTCCTCGAGGACTACGTGTTCCGCTCCAAGGTCACCCGCTACTCGTACGAGCGTCGCGCCGAGACGGTGCTGCACGAGATGGCACACATGTGGTTCGGCGACCTGGTGACCATGCGCTGGTGGGACGACCTGTGGCTCAACGAGTCGTTCGCGACCTTCGCCTCGGTGCTGTGCCAGTCGCGTGCCACCGAGTACACGAACGCGTGGACCACGTTCGCGAACGTCGAGAAGTCGTGGGCCTACCGCCAGGATCAGCTCCCCTCGACCCATCCGATCGCCGCGGACATCCCCGACCTCGCGGCGGTGGAGGTCAACTTCGACGGCATCACCTACGCCAAGGGCGCGTCCGTGCTCAAGCAGCTCGTCGCCTACGTCGGCGAGGAACCGTTCCTCGCGGGGCTGCGGGACTACTTCCGTGAACACGCGTTCGCCAATGCCACGTTCGACGACCTGCTGGCGGCCCTCGAGAAGTCGTCGGGCCGGGACCTGTCGGGGTGGGGCGCGCAGTGGCTCAAGACCACCGGGCTGAACATCCTGCGCCCCGATTTCGACGTCGACGACGACGGGCGGTTCACCCGCTTCGCGGTGATCCAGGAGGGCGCCGACCCCGGCGCCGGGGAACGCCGGGTGCACCGGCTCGCGATCGGGGTGTACGACGACGACGGTTCGGGCAAGCTGCTCCGCACACATCGCGTCGAGATCGACCTCGACGCCACCGAGCGCACCGAGGTGCCGGAGCTCGTCGGCGTCGGCCGCGGCAAGCTGGTGCTCGTCAACGACGACGACCTCACGTACTGCTCCGTGCGGCTCGATCCCCAGTCGCTCGAGGTGCTGATGGACCGGATCGGCGACATCGCCGAGCCGCTGCCGCGCACCCTGGCATGGTCTGCCGCATGGGAGATGACCCGGCAGGCCGAGCTGAAGGCCCGCGACTTCGTGGCGCTGGTCCAGCGCGGCGTCGCGACCGAGACGGAGGTCGGCGTGGTACAGCGGCTGCTGATGCAGGCGCACACCGCCCTCGGCAGCTACGCCGATCCCGGCTGGGCGGCCGAGCGAGGCTGGAACGACTACGCGAACCGGCTGCTGGAACTGGCCCGCGAGGCGCAGCCGGGCTCGGACCATCAGCTCGCGTTCGTCAACGCGTTGACCACGGCCCGGCTCGCGCCGTGGCACACCGAGGTGCTCGGGGAACTGCTCGGCGCCGAGCCTTCCAGCGTCGGGCTGGCCGGACTGGTCGTCGACACGGATCTGCGGTGGCGGATCGTGCAGGCGCTGGCCGCGGCCGGGGAGATCGACGCGGAGGGCGTGGAGTCGCCGTTTATCGACGCCGAGGCCGAGCGGGATCCGACGGCCGCCGGTGCACGACAGGCGGCCACCGCGCGGGCGGCGCGCCCGCAGGAGGCCGTCAAGGAACAGGTGTGGGACACGGTGGTGGGCGACGACTCGATCCCGAACATCACCGCCCGCGCGATCATCGGCGGCTTCGCTCCGGCCGGCCAGTCGGAGCTGCTCGAGCCCTTCGTCGCGCGGTACTTCGCCGACGCTCCGGGCGTGTGGGAGCGCCGCTCCAGCGAGGTCGCGCAGACCGTCGTCGTGGGCCTGTACCCGTCGTGGTCGATCAGTGAGGCCTCCGTCGCCGCGGCCGACGAGTTCCTCGCCGGTGAGCATCCGCCCGCGCTGCGCCGGCTGATCAGCGAGGGACGCGCGGGGATCGTCCGGTCGCTGAAGGCGCGGGCGTTCGACGCGTCCTAGCCGCAACACGCGTGTGGCCGAATGTCACATCGTGTCGATCCGATCGACGTGATGTGACATTCGGCCACAGAGGCGAGGGGAACTACGGCGCGGTGATCGCGTTCGCCATGACGCGGATCGCGCTGACGATGCCGTCGATCAGGTCGCCCTGCCCGAACGACGAGATCGCGGCGGTCACGCCGAGCTGCGTGACCCGGTTGTCGACGCGGTCCGCGACGCCGCGGCCGCTGCGGATCTCGATGGAGCGCTGGTTCGGGTACACGGCGATGAGCACCGAGTTCGGCGCCTCCGGCGTGGTCGGGAACACCGCGTCGGTGGTTGCCGCTGGGTCGGTGGCGTCCGCGACGTAGACGTTGAAGCGCACCTTCGTCGCCCGGGTGGCCTCGGTGAGCGCATCGTCGAGAGCGATCATGTCGCGGTCGCGGAACGGCGGGCCCTCGAACAGGCCGTCGAGGGGGCGGGTCCGGGAGATCCGGCCGCTCGCCGTCAGCGCCGCACCGTACGGCAGTTCCGCGGGAGCCACAGCCGTCCGGCTGTGCATCACGTCACCACTTGCCACTTGCCCTACCTCCGATCGGGTCGACCGGCGCGCCGGCGACGAGTTCATGATGCCCACCGTGGTGGCCGTGCGTGGTGACCTCGTCGACCGCGCTCCACAGCATCGGATCGTGGTCCCACTTGTCCCCGAGCTTGTACTCGGCGGGCCGCGTGCCCGGAACCGGCTTCGTGAAGACGGAGAAGACCCCGAGTATCACGATGATCGCCACCGGGATGGCAACGAATATGAGGGTTGTCTCGAGAATGCTCACATCGCAAACGGTAGCCCAGCATGTGCGATCCCGGCGCGCTTGCCCCGACTTGCGGCGACGGGGATCAGGCCGCGCCCTCGCCCAGGTACGGCAACCAGGTCGGATGCAGCTCCGGCAGCGTCGCCAGCAGCCGCCAGTGCCGGCCCTTCGGGGGCACGAGCGCGGCGCGCAGCGTCCAGCCGAGTTCGCTGAGCAACTTGTCGGCCTTGCGGTGATTGCACGACGCGCAGCACGCCACGCAGTTCTCCCACGAGTGTTCACCGCCGCGGCTGCGCGGGACCACGTGGTCGATGGTCTCGGCCTTGGCGCCACAGTAGGCGCACCGGTTCCGGTCGCGGTGCATGAGCGCGGCGCGGGTCATCGGCACCCGCGCGTGGTACGGCACGTGCACGAAGCTCCGGAGCCGGATCACCCACGGAATCTGCACCGCCCATTCCGCGGATCGCACCAGCGGGCCGAGCGGATCCTCGTGCACGGTGTCGGCCTTGCCGCCGGCCATGAGCACGACCGCGCGACGGGCGGGCAGCGCGGTGAGCGGTTCGTAGGTGGCGTTGAGCAGAAGTACGCGGCGTTTGACCCAGTCCGGGACGGCGTCGTCGCGTACGACACACAGGGAGTTGGCCCCCGGCGCCCCGTTGTGGGCGTCGGCGGGCGGGAGTTGTCGATGTGCGATGCGTCGGTGCTTCATACGACCTCCGGAAGACTGCTCACAAGTGGACCACGGATCTACGCACGTCGCACGCCGATTCTGACGACTTTCCGGGTCCCGGAGGTGAACATCCCGTGCCGGAGACGTCCGATTGGGGCGCGCACTCCCGGAACCGGCACAATGGACGAGCGAGAGGGACGGTGAGCAGAACTGATGAGTGACGAGCAGACCTTCTACGACGCGGTCGGCGGCGCCGAGACATTCCGCAAGCTCACGGCGCGCTTCTACGAGGAAGTGGCCGAGGACGAGATCGTCCGCCCGCTGTACCCGGAGGAGGACCTCGGCCCGGCGGAACGGCGCATGCGGATGTTCCTCGAGCAGTACTGGGGCGGACCGCGCACCTACTCGGACGAGCGCGGGCACCCGCGGCTGCGGATGCGTCACCACCCGTTCCGGATCGGCCCGCTCGAACGCGACGCCTGGCTGCGCTGCATGCACACGGCGATCGCGTCGATCGACTCGCAGACGCTCGACGACGAGCACCGCAGCCAGCTGATCGCGTACATGGAGATGGCGGCAGACTCGATGATGAACTCGCCGATCTGAGGGCCGGCCACATTCGAGTCGTGGCCCACCTGTCGGTTTGGCACTATGGGTGGCTGTGAGCACTCCCCCCGGCACCCCTGCACAACGCTGGTGGGCGGACGCCGTCTTCTACCAGGTGTACCCCCGCTCGTTCGCCGACTCGAACGCAGACGGCGTCGGCGACCTCGACGGGATCCGCGACAAGCTCGGATACCTGGAGCTGCTGGGGGTCGACGCGATCTGGCTGAACCCGGTGATGCGCTCACCGATGGCCGACCACGGCTACGACGTGTCCGACCCCCGCGACGTCGATCCCCTGTTCGGCGACCTCGCCGCTCTGGACGCCCTCGTCGAGGCCGCCCACGCCCGCCGGATCCGCGTCATGATGGACCTGGTCCCCAACCACACGAGTTCCGAACATCCCTGGTTCCGGGAGGCGCTGGTCGCCGCACCCGACAGCCCCGAGCGGGCCCGGTACCACTTCCGCGACGGCCGCGGGCCGAACGGCGACCTGACGCCCAACAACTGGCCGAGCGTGTTCGGCGGCCCCGCGTGGACCCGCGTGACCGAACCCGACGGCACCCCCGGACAGTGGTACCTGCACCTGTTCGCACCGGAGCAGCCGGACCTGAACTGGCGCAACGACGAGGTGTTCGAGGACCTGGAGAAGACCCTGCGGTTCTGGCTGGACCGCGGCATCGACGGCTTCCGCATCGACGTCGCCCACGGCATGGCCAAGCCCGGCGGGCTACCCGACTTCGACCACTGGGAGCAGAACCGGCTGCTGCGGCACTTCGACGACGACCCGCGGTTCAACAACGCCGAGGTCCACGACATCCACCGCCGGATCCGCTCGGTGCTCGACGAGTATCCGGACACGGTGGCCGTCGGTGAGATCTGGGTGCACGACCACGTGCTGTTCTCGGAGTACCTGCGCCCCGACGAACTGCACCTGGCGTTCAACTTCCATCTTGCGCTCGCGCGGTGGGATGCCGCCGAGATCCGGGAGGCGATCGACGTGTCGCTCGCCGCGGTCGCGCCGAGCGGCGGGGTCGCGACGTGGACACTGTCCAATCACGACATCGAGCGTGAGGTGACGCGCTACGGCGGCGGTCCGCTCGGGCGCGACCGCGCGCGGGCGATGATCCTCGTCGAGCTGGCGCTGCCCGGTGCGGCCTTCCTCTACAACGGTGCCGAACTCGGCCTGCCCAACGTCGACGACCTGCCCGAGGACGCGCTGCAGGATCCGGTGTGGGAGCGGTCCGGGCACACCGACCGCGGCCGGGACGGGTGCCGGGTCCCGATGCCGTGGGAGGGCACGCAGCCGCCGTTCGGCTTCACCAGCGCATCGCAGACGTGGCTGCCGCAGCCGGACACGTGGGCCGGGCTGACCGTCGAGGCGCAGCTCGAGGACGTCTCGTCCACCCTGTCGTTGTACCGGGCGGCGCTCGAGGCGCGACGTCGGCGGCCGGAGTTCGACGGCGCCGACGTGGACTGGTACGGCAGTCCGCCCGGGTGCCTGGCGTTCCGCCGCTCCGGTGGGCTGATCTGCGCCCTCAACACCACCGAGCACCCGGTGGAGATGCCGCCGGGCACGGTGCTCCTGTCCAGCGCGCCGCTGGTGGACGGGCAGCTGCCCGGCAACGGCGCGGCGTGGCTGATCTGACCGCACACCGCTCGCCGGCGAGCGCGGTCGCCCTGGTGCTGGCGGCGTCCGCCCTGTTCGGGACGACGGGCACCGCGCAGGCCCTCGGTTCGCGTGCGCTCGGTGTCCCGTTGGACGCCGTCGCGGTCGGGGCGGGCCGCATCGTGCTGGCCGGGACGGTGCTCGCGCTGTTCGCGCGGGCCCGTGGCCCGCTGTTCCCGGCGGGCCGCCGGCTGCCGACGCTGCTCGGCGCCGGCGGCGTGGTGATGTATCAACTGGGGTTCTTCACCGCGGTGCAGACCGCGGGCGTCGCGGCGGGCACGATGATCGCGCTCGGGTCCGGACCGGCGTTCACCGGGCTGCTGCAGTGGCTGGTGTCCCGGCGCCGCCCCGGCCGCGTGTGGGCGGTGTCGACGGCGATCGCGGTCGTCGGGCTCGTCCTCATCGTCGCCGGATCGGGCGGCGGCACCTCCGCGGGCGCCGGTTCCGTCGCGGCCGGGGCCCTGCCCGCGCTTGCGGCCGGCCTGGGCTACGCGACGTACACCGTCGCGGGTGCCGCACTGCTCGGCCGCGGCGCCACCCCGGCCGCGTCGATGGGCGCGATGTTCGGGCTGGCGGCGGTGCCCATGGCGGCGATCCTGCTGGCACAGTGGCCGGGCGGTCTCGACAGCGCGGCCGGCGCGACGACCGTCGTCTATCTCGCCCTCGTCCCCACGGTGCTCGCCTACCTGCTGTTCGCACTCGGCCTGCGCACGCTGTCGCCCGCGGCGGTGACCACCCTCACGCTCGCGGAACCGGTGGTGGCGGCCGTGCTCGGTGTGCTGGTGCTCGGCGAGCGGCTCGGCCCGGTGGCCCTCGCGGGGACGGTGGTCGTGGTCGCGGCGCTGACGCTGCTGGGCCGGAATCTCGGCGGCGGTGTCAGCGCACGCTGAGGCCGAGACCTCCGCCGCGGCGGAGGTACACGGATCCGTAGCGGGCGTCGAGCCGCAGCCATGTCGCCGACGCCCGCACGCGCACCACTTCGGCCGGGTCGATCCGGTCGAGGTCGATCTCCGCTGTCGCGGGGGCACCGCCCGTGGGCACGAAGCCCATGGCGTTGAGTGCGAACACCAGCCGCATCGGCACCCCGGCCCGCTCTCCCCCACCGGCGACCTCGAGCACCTCCTGCGCCAGCAGCGACGACGGCGGTCCCTGCCCCTGCTCGCGACTGAGCGTGACGCCGCGCTGCGCGAGGTCCACGAGGACGCGGGCGGGGACGTCGTCGAGGTGGACGTACCCGGCGTCCGGAGGCAGGGCCCCGCGCCACGCCGAGTCCATCGCCCACCCCGGGTCCATCCCGTCGCCGCCGGCGGCGACGAGGGCCGCGCGCAGCCCGTCCGCGGCGACGGTCGTGTCCGCCGGGGCGATCGTGCCGCGCAGCACCCGGGCGGCGAGGGCGTCGAACCCGGTGTTCACCCACGCCGAGAGCAGCCCGTCGGGGCGTTGCCGCAGCCGCACGACAGCGGCCTCGTCGAGCCGGACCGCGCGGGTCAGGAACGCGACGAGGTCGGAGCGGTCGGCGGGGTCCGGGACCTGCAGCCACCGTTCGGATGACGTCCCGGCCGCACTGAGGGAATCAGCCACGACGCCACCGCTGCAGGTACTCGCGTTCGGGGCCGGTGAGCCGGCACAGCCGCTGGGTGCCGATGTCGAACGCCGCGATCTGGGTGGAGGCGACCACCGAGGGCGTGGCGTCGGCGGGCGCGCCGCCGGGCCGGACCTCGTAGCCGATGGTGAAGTCGGCCGCCCGCACCTGCTCGACCCACATCAGCACGTCCAGCGGGCTGTCCTCGTGCCGCAACTGGCCGCGGTACCGCACGTGCAGGTCGGCGATGACGGCACCCTCCCGCAGGTTCACGGTGGGCCGGCCGTCGGCGAACAGCCACGGGATGCGGGCCTCCTCGAGGAGGGTGACCATGCGCGCGTGGTTGATGTGCTGGAACGCGTCCATGTCGGACCAGCGCACCTCCACCGCGGTGTGGAAGCCGAACTGCTCGGTCGCGTCCCTCACTGCGCGGGCCCCGCGGCTCCACGGTGCTCGACCCCGGCGTGCTTCAACTGCCTACCTCCTGTCGGGTGCGCCGGCGCGCACCATGCTCCTGACCTGACGCGCCGCCACGGACAGCGTCGCGAGGTCCAGATTTCCAGACAGGAAGATCTCCTCGAGCGCCGACCTCGCCCGCCCGAGCCGCGAGCCGTTGGTCAGCTCCCAGTCCTCGATCATCTCGCGGGTGCTCTCGCCGGGTTCGGCGGTGCCGAGCACGTCGAGGGTGAGCGTGCGCAGCGAACCGTACAGTTCGTCGCGCAGGGCGAGCCGGGCCAGCGAGTGCCACCGGTCGCCGCGCTCGAGGGCCGTGACCGCGGACAGCAGCCAGTCGATCCCCATGTGCGCGTCCATCGCGTAGTACAGCTCGGCGACCTCGGCCTCGTCGCGTTCGGCGATGTCGGCGATGTCGATGACGTCCAGCAGCGGGAACTGGTCGAGGAGGCGGAACACGTCCCACGTCAGCTCCTCCGGGGCGCCGCGCGCGAGCAGCGGCTCGGCGCGTTCCTTCAGGTCCTGTACGTGGTGGCCCTGCATCCACTCCTCCACGCGCGGCGCGAGCCGCGCGAACATCGCGCGGTACCGGCTGATCTCGGCACCGACGGCCAGAGGTTGCGGCCGGTTCGACAGCAGCCACCGCGACGCCCGGTCGAGGACGCGGTGCGATTCGAGCAGCAGGTCGTCGGCGACGGCCGCGGTCGTGTCGGCCGCGCGGATGCGCGCCCACAGGCCGGGCAGGCCGAAGATCTCGGTGACGGCAGCGTAGGCGCGGATGGCGTCGGTGCTCGACGCGCCGGCCTCCTCCGAGAGCCGGTAGACGTAGGTGATCCCGCCGTTGTCGACGGTCTCGTTGGCGAGGATCGTCGCGACGATCTGCCGGCGCAGCGGGTGGGACTTGATGCCGGTGCGGAAGGGTTCGCGCAGTTGCCGCGGGAAGTAGCCGGGCAGCCGGCCGGCGAAGGTGTCGCTGTCGGGCAGGTCGGTGTCGAGCAGGTCGTCGGCGAGTGCGAGCTTGACGTGGGCGAGCAGGGTGGACAGCTCCGGGGAGGTGAGTCCCTCCCCTTCGAGGCGGCGCCGCTCGATCTCGGCGTCGCCGGGCAGTGCCTCGAGGGAACGGTCGAGCCCGCGTTCGGCGACGAGGTCGGCGATCAGCCGCTGGTGCACCCCGAGCATCGTGGGCGCGCCGGTGCGGGAGTAGCCGAGCAGGTTGTTCTGGGACATGTTGTCCTTCAGAACGATTCGCCCGACCTCCTCGGTCATGGATTCGAGCAGCGGGTTGCGGTCGGTGGATGCGAGGGCGCCGGCGGTGACCATCGAGTCGAGCAGGATCTTGATGTTGACCTCGTGGTCGGAACAGTCGACACCGGCGGAGTTGTCGATCGCGTCGGTGTTGATCTTGCCGCCGGCCCGGGCGTACTCGATGCGGCCGCGCTGGGTGACGCCGAGGTTGCCGCCCTCCCCGACCACCCGGGCGCGGACGGTGGCGCCGTCGACGCGGACCGCGTCGTTGCCCTTGTCGCCGACGTCTGCGTCGGTTTCGGTGGCGGCCTTGATGTAGGTGCCGATCCCCCCGTTCCACAGCAGGTCCACCGGCGCCCGGAGGATGGCGCGGATCAGTTCGGGGGGCGAGAGCTCGGTGACGTCGTCGTCGAGTCCGAGCACGCTACGGGCCTGGGGACTGAGCGGGACGGACTTGAGCGAGCGCTCCCACACCCCGCCGCCGGTGCTGATCAGGTCCGCGTCGTAGTCGGCCCACGACGAGCGGGGCAGGTCGTACAGGCGGCGCCGCTCGGCGTACGAGGCGGCGGGCTCCGGGTGGGGGTCGAGGAAGATGTGCCGGTGGTCGAACGCGGCCACCAACCGGATGTGGGTGCTCAGCAGCATGCCGTTGCCGAACACGTCGCCGCTCATGTCGCCGACGCCGGCGACCGTGAAGTCCTCGCTCTGCGTGTCGACGCCCAGTTCGCGGAAGTGCCGCTTGACGCTCTCCCACGCGCCGCGCGCGGTGATGCCCATCGCCTTGTGGTCGTAGCCGGCCGATCCGCCGGAAGCGAAGGCGTCGCCGAGCCAGAACCCGTACTCGCGGGCGACCTCGTTGGCGAGGTCGGAGAAGGTGGCGGTGCCCTTGTCCGCGGCGACCACGAGGTACGTGTCGTCCCCGTCGCGGCGGACCACCCGCGGTGGCGGCACGGCCACGCCGCGGGCGCGGTCGAGGTTGTCGGTGACGTCGAGCAGGCCCGCGATGAACCGCCGGTAGCAGGCCTCCCCCTGCGCGCGCACCGCCTGCCGGTCGGCGGCCGCGTCCCCGGTCGGCGCGACGGGGCGCTTGACCACGAAGCCCCCCTTGGCACCGACGGGGACGATGACGGCGTTCTTCACGGCCTGGGCCTTGGCGAGCCCGAGGATCTCGGTGCGGAAGTCCTCGCGCCGGTCCGACCAGCGCAGGCCGCCGCGGGCAACGGAGCCGAAGCGCATGTGCACACCCTCGACGTCGGGTGCGTAGACGAACACCTCGAACTTCGGTCGCGGCTGGGGCAGTTCGTTGATGCGGGTCGGGTCGAGCTTGAACGACAGGACCCGGGCGGGCGCGGCGTCGGCGCGCGAGAGCGCGACAGCCCCGTCGTCACCGGACACGAAGTAGTTGGTGCGCAACGTCGCCCGGATGAGGCCGAAGAGACCGCGCAGGATCCGGTCGGCGTCGAGGCTGACGACGGCGTCGATCCGGCCGACCAGCTCGGCGGCGGCATCCTGCTCGCGGTCGGCGGACGCCTCGTCGGGGTCGAACATCGCCTCGAACAGTTCGGCGAGCAGCGCGGTGGTGTCCGGGTCGGCGAGCAGCACACCTTCGATGTGGTACTGACTGTAGGGGAAGCCGGCCTGCCGCAGGTACTTCGCGTAGGCGCGCAGCATCATGGCCTGCCGCCAGCCCAGCCCGGCCCGCAGGACCAGTTCGTTGAACCGGTCCGGCTCCGAGAGCCCGTGCCACACGGCGGCGAACGCCGCGGTGACACGGGTGGTCACCCTCGGGTCGGGTTCGAGGTCGACGGGCAGGACCAGGCCGAAATCGTAGATCCAGCAGCTCATCCGGTCGGCGCGGATGATCTGGTACGGGCGCTCGTCGAGCACCTCGACGCCGAGGCTCTGCAGCACCGGCAGCACCTGGCTGAGGGTGATGCCCTCGCTGCCGATGTAGAGCGTGAAGCGCCACCGGCGCGGGTCGGCGCCGGGGGGCCGGTACAGCAGCAGGTCGATGCTGCCGTCGCGCAGTGCCTCGAGGCGGGCGATGTCGGCCAGCGCCCGGACGGCGTCGAAGTCCTCCTTGTAACCGTCGGGGAGCGCCTCCGCGTAGCGCTGCACCAGCACGGGATCGACGGTGTGGTCGGTGGCGGCCAGGTCGGCGAGGTGGTCGTCCCAGCTGCGGCTGGCCTCGGCGAGCAGGGCCTGGATGCGCAGGCGATTCTCCTCGGAGGTGTCGATCCGCGGCAGGGCCTGTCCCGGCGGGGTCCGGATGGTCACGTGCAGCAGCGCCAGGTCGCCCTCCGTGACCCGGGCGGTGTAGTGGATGGAACCCCCGCCGTACTCGCGCATCAGGATCTGCTGCATCGCGACCCGGACCCGTGTGTTGTAGCGGTCGCGGGGCAGGTAGATCAGGCACGAGACGAAGCGGCCGTAGGGGTCGACCCGCAGGAACAGCCGCAGTTGCCGGCGCATCGCGACCACCGCGGTGACGGTCTCGTAGAGGGTGTCGGTGTCGGCGGAGAACAGTTCCACCCGGGGCAGCGCCTGCAGCACCTCGAGCATCGCCTGTCCGGTGAAGGACGACAGTTCCACGCCGGCGCGGGCCACCACCTCCCGGACCCGGCGCGCCAGCACGGGAATGTCGAGCACGTTCTCGTGCAGCGCGGTCACGGCCAGCACACCGAGGAACCGGTGCTCGCCGACGACGCGACCGTCCGGGCCGAGGACGGCGACGCCCACGAAGTACGGGTACACCGAGCGGTGCACCGTGGCAGGCAGGGACGCCTGGGTGAGCACCAGCAGCGGCCGGTCGGTGGCCTCGACGGTCGCCGACATGTCGATCACGTCGTCGGCGGCGAGGTCGGAGCGCAGCACCCCGAGACCACTGCCGGGCACGGCGCGGGCGTGCCGCGTCCCGGATGCGTCGGCGACGATGTCGTAGCGCCGGTAACCGAGGACGGTGTAGTTGCCACGCGCGAGCCAGCGCAGCAGCGCCGACGTCTCCCGCAACTCCTCCGCGGCGTGCCGCGGCGGCGGGTTCTCGGCGAGCGCGTCGAGTTCGACGGCCAGGTCGCGTTCGCGGGCGAGCATCGCGGCGGTGTCGGCC
Organism: Rhodococcus sp. M8; assembly: GCF_015654185.1. NCBI lineage: Bacteria > Bacillati > Actinomycetota > Actinomycetes > Mycobacteriales > Nocardiaceae > Rhodococcus > Rhodococcus sp. M8. Next base: position 107,305 of record NZ_CP064065.1, on the reverse strand, counting down.
CCGACCTGCCGCACGTCGGCGAGCACACCGCCGATCTCGGTGCCGACGGTGTCGAGGGTGGCCTCGGAGGTGGCCGGGTGCAGCTGGACGTGAATCCACGACTCCGCGACGAAGCCGTGCGGGGGCGTGGTGTCGGCCACCATCTCGAGCAGGTGTCCGTCCTCGTCGCGCCGGACGGACACGACAGGATGGACGAGTTCGCGGATGGCGACGCCGAGCCGGGTCAACAGCGCGATGACGGATTCGACGAGCAGCGGCATGTCGTCGGTGACGATCTGCAGGGCGGCGCCGACGCCCCACCGATCGCCGGGCCGGTAGACGCGGGTCAGGACGGCGTCGGCACTCCGCTCGCGGCCGAGGTCCAGGTGGGCGGACAGGGCCGGATCGGGGGCGTCGAGGGTGTCCGCGTAGCGGCGGTAGACGTCCTCGAGCGCGGCCGCCGAGAGCTCACCGCGCCGGTTCGACGAAACCCCCTGGGGTGTGGCGGACTCGGCCATGGTGCTCACTCCCTCATTCGCCGCCGGAAACCGGCAGCGCCGCGGACAGGCTCTGGTTCGAGCCTATCCGCGGCGCCGGGTGTGAGGGGGGAATCCCGGGCCGGGGCGGTCAGCCGACCGTCGCGGCGACGTAGTCCTCGAGGACCGCCCGCTCCTCGGCGGTGAGCGGCCGGGAGGACTCCGTGTGCGGGTCGAACCCGACGAGGACGGCGTCCCCGGAACCGCACGGATTGCCCTGCACGTCGGTGATCACGTGCCGCAGGGTGTACGAGCTGTTGCCCACGTGCAGGACCGAGATGGCGACGGTGATCGGACCGGAGTCGTCCTTGAGCGGGCGCAGGAACTCCACGTCCATCTTCCGCACCACCACGGCGCCGCGCGCGAACGGGCCGCTCTGCAGGAACTTGATCCGGGCCTCCTGCATGTACTCCACGAACTTCGTGTTGTTCACGTGCCCGAGACGGTCGGAGTCGGCCCAGCGGACCTCCAGCGTGCAGGTGAAGGTCTTCTGCCCCGGCTCAGTCACGGGTGAGCTTCCGGTGGGTGACGCGGTGCGGACGCGCCGCCTCCGCCCCGAGCCGCTCGACCTTGTTGGCCTCGTACGATTCGAAGTTGCCCTCGAACCAGAACCACTTGCCCTCCTCGACGTTGCCTTCCCACGCGAGGATGTGGGTGCAGGTGCGGTCGAGGAACCAGCGGTCGTGGGAGATCACGACGGCACAGCCGGGGAACTTCTGCAGCGCGTTCTCGAGCGAGCTCAGGGTTTCGACGTCGAGGTCGTTGGTCGGCTCGTCGAGCAGGATCAGGTTGCCGCCCTCCTTGAGGGTCAGTGCCAGGTTCAGGCGGTTGCGCTCACCACCGGAGAGCACCTCGGCCTTCTTCTGCTGGTCCGGGCCCTTGAACCCGAAGGCGCTGACATACGCGCGCGAGGGCATCTCGTTCTGGCCGACCTCGATGTAGTCGAGTCCGTCCGAAACCACCTCCCACACCGTCTTGTTGGGGTCGATGTTCGCGCGGGACTGGTCGACGTAGCTCAGCCTGACGGTGTCGCCGACCTTCACGGTGCCCGAGTCGGGCTTCTCGAGGCCGACGATGGTCTTGAACAGGGTGGTCTTGCCGACACCGTTGGGACCGATCACGCCGACGATGCCGTTGCGCGGCAGCGTGAACGACAGGTCCTTGATCAGCACGCGGCCTTCGAATCCCTTGTCGAGGTGGTCGACCTCGACCACGACGTCGCCCAGGCGCGGCGGTGTCGGGATCTGGATCTCCTCGAAGTCCAGCTTGCGGAACTTCTCGGCCTCGGCGGCCATCTCCTCGTAGCGGGCCAGACGGGCCTTGCTCTTGGTCTGGCGCGCCTTGGCGCCGGACCGGACCCACTCGAGCTCCTCCCGGAGGCGCTTCTGCAGCTTCTGGTCCTTCTTGCCCTGCACCTCGAGGCGCTCGGCCTTCTTCTCCAGGTAGGTGGAGTAGTTGCCCTCGTACGGGTGCAGCTTGCCGCGGTCGACCTCGCAGATCCACTGCGCGACGTGATCGAGGAAGTACCGGTCGTGGGTGACGGCGAGGACGGCGCCCGGGTAGCTCGCGAGGAACTGCTCGAGCCACAGCACCGACTCGGCGTCGAGGTGGTTGGTGGGCTCGTCGAGCAGCAACAGGTCGGGCTTGCTCAGCAGCAGCTTGCACAGGGCGACGCGGCGGCGCTCACCGCCGGAGAGGTGGGTGACCGGCTCGTCCGGCGGCGGGCAGCGCAGGGCATCCATGGCCTGCTCGAGCTGCGAGTCGATGTCCCAGGCGTTGGCGTGGTCGAGTTCCTCCTGGAGCTTGCCCATCTCCTCCATCAGCTCGTCGGAGTAGTCGGTCGCCATCAGCTCGGCGATCTCGTTGAACCGGTCGAGCTTGACCTTGATCTCGCCGAGACCCTCCTCCACGTTGCCGCGGACGGTCTTCTCCTCGTTGAGCGGCGGTTCCTGCAGCAGGATGCCGACGGAGGCTTCCGGGTCGAGGAAGGCCTCGCCGTTGCTGGGCTGGTCCAACCCGGCCATGATCTTGAGGATGGACGACTTGCCCGCGCCGTTCGGTCCGACCACACCGATCTTGGCACCCGGGTAGAAGCTCATGGTGACGTCGTCGAGAATGACCTTGTCACCGTGCGCCTTGCGCACCTTCTTCATCGTGTAAATGAACTCCGCCATAGGTCCAGCGTATCGGGCGGACCCGCAGAACCCACATCCCGGACGACCGGGCCCGCCCGGCGGGACCCGGGAGCGGGCCGGCTACGACCCGAACAGCCGCGCCACGAACGGGGTGGTGTCGGGCAGGGACCGGGTCATGGTCGTGTTGTGCCCGGCCACGTACACCCGGTAGTCGGCGTCGGCGCCCCCCGCCCGCAGGTCGGCTGCGAGCTTGGCCGACAGCGGCGCCGGAACCATCGTGTCGTGGATGCCCTGGGCGAGGAACACCGGCCGGTCGTACCCGCTCGTCGGGACGCCGAGGTAGTCGGCGAGCACGGCGGGGAACCGGCCCGCGGACAGCGGCAGCGCCGCCAGCTCGCCCACCCGCACCCCGTCGGCGAGCGCGTTCAGCTCGTTGTAGCAGAGCTGTTCGGCCGCGTCGACGAACTTTCGCCCGGTCGGGGTCAGGTAGCTGTTCACGTCCAGGTCGGGCTGGGCGGCGCGGAGCCCGGCGAAGATGTAGGAGCTGAAGGCGACCAGACCCTCGAAGCCCGGATCCGGGAATCCGGGTCCGCCCATGGGAAACAGTTGCTCGAGGTTGGACGGCGCCCCGGTGGTGACGGTGCCGCGGAAGTCGAGCTCCGGGGCCCGCGACGAGGCCCGGTGCGCGGTGTGCAGCGCCGCGTGCCCGCCCTGGGACTGGCCGACGACGACCCAGCGCTGCGACAGCGACGGCTCGGCGGCACGGCCCGCGCGCACGATGTCGACGACGCTGTTGGCGGCGCTCTGCCCGTCGAGATACGGGTGGACGCCCTCGGTGCCCAGGCCCGGATAGTCGGCCGCGACGACGGCGTAGCCCTGGGCGAGCCAATGCTCGAGGTACGGACGCTCGAGATCGGACCACGGGTGCCGCGACGGGGCGCAGTCGTCGGCGATGCCGACGGTGCCGTGCGCGTAGGACACCACCGGCCAGCCGCCCGCCGGGGCCGGCCCCGGCGGGAGGAACAGCACGCCGGTGCCGACGGCCGGAGCGCCGGAGCGCCACTCGGTGCGGTAGGTGAGCCGCTCGGCGACCGCGGCACCCGGCACCGACATCTCGGCCGGCAGCGGCTCGACCGACACGATCGCGCCCGGCGCGGGGTCGGCGGCCGCGACGGACGGGGCGAGCACGCCCGCCAGCACCGCGCCGATCGCGCCCAGCGCCCGTCGCCACCGTCTGTTCCGGCCCATGAAGTCCTCCGCTCGTCCGAGGGGCGTGCCGATCGTCGGCATGCGCCACCTCGCACGTCGGTCGCCGGCCGTCCCGCGTTACCGGACGAATCGGGCGGCCACGAACGGTGTCGTGTCCGGGAGCGCGGCGAAGAGGGTGGCGAAGTGGTCGTCCGGATAGGTGCGGTAGTCGACGTCGGCGCCACCGGCCCACAGGTCGGCGACGAGCTTGAACGACAGCGGCGCGGGAACCATCCGGTCCCGCAATCCCTGGCCGACGAACAGCGGCCGGTCGTAACCGCGGGTCGGGACACCGAGGTAGTCGGCGAGCGCGGCCCGCATCCGGTCGTCGCCCAGCGGCCGGGACAGCAACTGCCCCACATCCACGTCGGCGGCGCGGTCCTCGAGATCCCCGTAGCAGAGGTACTCGGCGGCGTCGACGAGATCGCGTCCGACGGGCGTGAGGTAGCTGTTCACGTCGAGGTCGGGGCGTGCCGCCCGCAGCCCGGCCATGATGTAGGCGCTGAACGAGACGAGCCCGTCGAGGTCGAGGTCGGGGAAGCCGGGCACCCCGAACGGGAACAGCAGCTCGAGGTTGGACGGCGCACCGGTGGCGACCGCGCCGCGGAAGTCGAGCTCCGGCGCGCGCGCCGTGGCCCGGTGCGCGGTGTGCAGCGCCGCGTGCCCGCCCTGCGACTGGCCGATGACCACCCACCGCTGCGACAGCGACGGCTCGGCGGCCCGGGCGGCGCGGACGACGTCGACGATGCTGTTCGCGGCGGTGGGCCCGTCGAGATACGTGTGCAGGCCCTCGGTACCGAGGCCGGGATAGTCGGCGGCCACCACCGCGTAGCCCTGCGACAGCCAGTGCGCGAGATACCGCCGCTCCCGTTCGATGCGCCGGTTGCGCGACGGCGCACAGTCGTCGCCGAGGCCGACGGTGCCGTGCGCCCACGACACGACCGGCCAGCCGCCGTCGGGGGCCTCGCCCGGCGGCAGGAACAGCACCCCCGTGTCGACGGCGGCGGCGCCGGACCGCCACTGGGTCCGGTAGGTGAGCCGCTCGGCGACCGCGGCACCGGGCACGGAGAGTTCCGCCGGCAACGGTTCCACCGACATCACCGCGCCGGGCACGGGTTCGGCGACCGCGACGGCCGGGCACATCACGGCCACCGACGCGCAGGCCGCCCACAGCGACCGGCGCACTCCCCACCTGCTCACGGCGCAACCCCTCTGCTCTACCTGCCGAGCAATGTCGCCGCGAACGGCGTGGTGGCCGGCAGGGCGTCGAACATGGTCTCGGAATGCCCGTTGGGGTAGGTGCGGTAGTCGACGCTCGTGCCCCCGGACCACAGGTCGGCGACGAGCTTGAACGACAGCGGCGCCGGCACGACCTGATCCCGCAGCCCCTGACCGAGGAACAGCGGCCGATCGTAGCCGCGAGTGGGGACCCCCATGTAGTCGGCGAGCGCGGCACGCATGCGGTCGTCGCCGAGCGGGCGGGCGAGGATCTCCCCCACGCCGATGCCGCGGACGCGGTCGCCGAGTTCGGCGTAGCAGAGCCGTTCGGCGTCGTCGACGACGCCCCGCCCGACCGGGGTGAGGTAGCTGTTCACGTCCAGGTCGGGCCGCGCGACCCGCAGGCCGGCCAGGACGTAGGACAGGAACACGGTGGTGCCGTCCAGGCCCAGATCCGGAAAGCCGGGACCGCCGAACGGGAACACCGTCTCGAGGTTCGACGGCGCGCCGGTGGCGATCATGCCGCGGAAGTCGAGTTCCGGCGCCCGCGACGTGGCCAGGCGCGCGGTGTGCAGGGCGGCGTGACCGCCCTGCGACTGGCCGATCACGATCCACCGGTTCGACAGCGAGGGCTCGGCGGCGCGGGCGGCCCGGACGACGTCGACGACGCTGTTCGCGGCGCTCGGCCCGTCGAGATACGTGTGCAGGCCGTCGCCGCCCAGGCCGGGATAGTCGGAGGCGACCACGGCGTAGCCCTGGGACAACCAGTGCCCGAGGTACGCCCGGTCGCGGTCGCTGCGCGGGTTGCGCGACGGGGCGCAGTCGTCGCCGATGCCGACGGTGCCGTGCGCCCACGACACGACCGGCCAGCCGCCCGCGGGGGCCTGGCCGGGCGGCAGGTACAGGACACCCGACGCGGTGGTCTCCGCACCGGACCGCCACTGGGTGCGGAAGGTCAGCCGCTCGGCCGTGGCCGCACCCGGCACCGACAGCGCACCGGGCAGTGACTCGACCGCGACCACCTCGCCGGGCGCGGGCTGCGCGCCGGCCGTCGCGGGCACGACCAGGCCGGCCGCCACGGCGCCGATGCACGCGAGCGCCCGCAGCCGCCACCCCGTACCCCTCATCGCGCTCCTTCCGTCGTCGGTGCCAGGCGCTCAAGTTAACAGCCGAGCCCGAACGGACGGGACGTTTCGGACACGGCGACGCCGGGCATCTTCCGGGGATGACGACTTCCCCGGCGAGCTCGACGCGACCCCAGGCCACCTCCGCCGACCGGCTCCGCGTCGTGGGCGTCGCCGTGTCGGCGATCACCGCGGTCGCCGTCTCCTTCCTGGGATCCGGGGCCGTGGTGGGCACACCGATCTCCGAGGTGGCGGGTGGGGCGCTGTCCGCCGACGCGACGGCGGTGGCGCCGGGCGGTCCGGCGTTCTCGATCTGGTCGGTGATCTACCTGGGCCTGCTGGCGCTCGCGGTGTGGCAGGCCCTGCCCGCGCACCACGCCGACCCTCGCCAGCGGACGCTCGGCCGGTGGATCGCCGCCTCGATGCTGCTCAACGCCGCGTGGATCCTCGTCGTGCAGCTCGAACTGCTCGCGGTCAGCGTCGCGGTCATCGCCGCGCTGCTGGCCGTGCTGGTCCGGATCTTCCTCGGCCTGACCCGCACCGCGCCGTCGTCCCGCCTCGAGGGCGTCGTCGTGGACGGCACCATGTTCCTGTACCTGGGCTGGGTGGCGGTGGCCACGGTCGCGAACACCGCGGCGGCTCTGCGCGCCGCGGAGGTCGACCCGTTCGCGCTGGGCGCCGACACCTGGGCGGTGCTCGTCCTGGTCGTGGTCGCCGCGGTGTCGGTGCTCCTCGCCGTCGCCGGGCACGGGCGGCTCGCCGTCGCCGCGGCCATGGCGTGGGGGCTGGTGTGGATCGCGGTGGCCCGCAGCGGCGACACCGGCTTCACCTCCACCCCGGCCGCCGTCGCGGCCGGCGGCGCGGCGGCCGTCGCGCTGCTCTCCGCGGTCGGCGTGCGACTGCGCACCGAGACCGCGCGGCGCCGGCGACCCTAGTGGCCCTCGCGGTCCCGCCGCGCCAGCTCGGCGAACATCGCGTTGTGGGCGGCGAGATCGGCGTCGTCGTCCCGCTCGGCGGCGCGGTCCACCCGTCGCGCGGTGCGCTCGTCGCTGCGCGACCACTGCACCAGCAGGGCCAGCATCACCAGCACCAGCGGGATCTCCCCGGCCGACCAGGCGATGCTGCCGCCCACCTTCTGGTCGGCGAACAGGTCGCTGTTCCAGGCCAGGCCGAGACCGCGGTAGTAGGACTCGGCCATCACCGTGCCCATGCTCATCAGGGTCACACCGAAGAACGCGTGGAACGGCAGCGAGCCGAACACCATTGCCAGCTTCGTCACCGGCGTCACGTCGCGCGGCGACGGGTCCACGCCGATCACGACCCAGTAGAACAGGTAGCCGCTCATCAGGAAGTGCAGGTTCATCAGCACGTGCGCGGCGTGACTGTCGGCGTTGGCCTCGAAGATCCCGCCCAGGTACAGCGCGTAGAAGCCGCCGACGAACATCACCGACGCGACGACCGGATGGGTGAAGAACCGCGACGGCGGGCTGTGCAGGAACGCCAGGAGCCATTCACGCGGGCCGGGGTAGCCGTCGCGGCCCGCCGGTTTGAAGGCCCGCAGCGCCAGGGTCATCGCCCCGCCGAGGGCGAGCAGCACGGGCGCCAGCATCGACATCGCCATGTGGGCGCCCATGTGCACGCTGAACATCGCCGGCGAGTACATGCCCACGCCCGACGACGTGGCGACCAGCAGCACGAAGCAGCCGGAGAACCAGGCGATCGACCGGCCGACGGGCCAGCTGTCGCCGCGCCGGCGCAGCGTCCACAGCCCGATCGCGTAGCCGACCGCGAGAACCAGGGCGATCGTGCCGAAGATCAGGTCGAAGCGCCACGCGCCGAAGAAGAGGGTGCCGACCGTCGGGGGGCCGTCCAGGTTGTAGCCCAGCTCCACCTCGAGCAGCGACGGCACCGTCGCCGGCGGGGGCGGCGGGGTACGGCCCAGCCCCACGGCCAGTCCGACGGTGGCGGCCAGGATGACGGCCTCGACGGCCGCGAACCGGACGAGCGCGCCCCGGTCGCCGGGGTTCGCCTCGAGCGCGGGCAGCGCGCGGCGCCGCTGCATCCATCCGAGGACGCCCAGGGCGATCAGCGCCAGCGCCTTGGCCAGGACGAGCCGGCCGTAGGTGCTGGTGAGCAACTCGTCGGCCGGCAGCCGCACCGCGGCGTTGACGATGCCGCTCAGGGCCATCACCGCGAAGGCCACCCCGGCGACGAACGAGAACCGGCGGGCGGCGAGGTCGGTGTGCGCGCCGCGGCGCCACCCGTGGGCGAGCAGGGCGAACAGGCCGCCCGCCCACACCGCCGCCGCGACCAGGTGCAGCACCAGGCTGTTGGTGGCCATGTCGTGCGATCCGCCCGACGACGAGTGCCCCGTCAGGGCCAGCGGCATCAGCGTCACCAGGGACAGCAGGAGCAGGTACGGCACCCACGACCAGCGCACCGCGGCGCGGATCAGCACCGCCAGGATCAGGGCGAGCGCCGCCGTCCACGCCCACGCGAGCGCGGTGTCGATCTGCCCGATCGCACCCCACAGGTTCTCCGGCTTCAGCGCCTCGGCCAGCGGCTGCCCGGACGTGTCGGACAGGGTCAGCGGCACCAGCACCGCCGAGCAGAACGCCCAGATCAGGGCGGCGGCGCCCGCGGTGCGCACGGCCCGGTAGCCGTCCACGTCGAGCACCCCGCTGCGCTGCGGCGGCACCAGGAACGCGGCGAAGAACAGCGAACCGACCGCGGCGACGGCCGCGACCTCCGCGATCGCCCGCACCGCGGGCAGCCCGTAGGTGGTGAGCGGACCGGGGTCGGGGATGCCCAGCAGCACCAGCGCCTGCGCGGCGGACAGGCCGACCACGATCGGCGCGACGACCGCGGCGACGAGCCCGAGGAGGACGTACAGTGCCGACGTGTTGCGCCGCCCGGCCGGCGGCGAGGACGTCGGCGCGGCCGACGCGAGCTCGGGTGATGCCATACCTAACAGGGTAGGACCTCGACGAGCGCCGCTACGACGGGCCGTCGGAGACGTGCGCCACCCGGCCGGCGGCCGGGTCGAGATCGAACACCGCGCGCAGGGCATCGAGGGTGTCGGCCGCCAGCAGGGCGTCGCAGTGCGGCAGCGCCGCCGCCATCGGCCCGGTCTCGGGACGGTACCCGGGCCGGCCGGCCCGCGGGTTCAGCCAGATCAGCCGGTGTGCGCGGCGGCGCACCCGCGCGACGGCCCGGCCGAGGGCCTGCGGATCGTCGCTGTCCCACCCGTCGGAGGCGACGAACACGACGGCGCCGCGCAGCAGGTTGCCGTGGTGGGAGGCGAGCAGCGCCTCGAGGCTGCCGGCGATGTGGGTGCCGCCGTAGCGGTCGACGACCGTGTCGTTGGCACGGGCGACCGCGTGCTCGGCGGAGCGGTGCGCCAGGGTCGCGGTGAGCCGGGTCAGGCTCGTGGAGAACGCGAACACCTCGGCGTCGCCGGCGCGCACCGCGGCCCGCATCAGGTGCAGGTAGATGTCGGCGTAGCCGTGCATGGAACGACTCACGTCGCACAGCACCACGATCCGGCGCGGACGGCGGATCGGGCGGGCGCGGCGCAGGCGCACCAGTTCGAACCCGGTGTGCCGGGACGCGTCGAGGGTGGCGCGCACGTCGAGGCGGCCGTGGTGGTGCGGCGTGCGGCGGCGGCCGAGGCGCCGCGGCCAGCGCACCCGGGCCTGCTCGAGCCACTGTCCCAGGGTGCGCAGGTCCTCGGGCCGCAGGTCGGCGAACGGCTGGTCGGCGCGGATCTCGACGGGGCTCGGGGCCCACGGCCCGGGCCGGACCGTCTCGGGCGGTTCGCCGGACCGGCGCGGCCTGCGGGTGTGCCACGGCACGCCCGGCTGCGGCGCCGCCGGCGCCGGGTTCGGCGCCGCACCCTGCACGACGGCGTCGCCGGCACCGACCGTCCCGTCGGGGCCGGTGCGGCGGGCGTGCGGGTCGACGGCGAGGACCTGGTGGTCGAAGACCTCGGCGAACACGGCGTCGAACGCCGCGAGCGCGTCCTGCCGATCGACGAGGGCCACCCGCGCGGTCCAGTACAGCCGGCTGCGGGTGCGCGGCGGGTACAGCCGCAGCGCCCGCACCAAGGTCGCGGCGGCGGTCGCGGCGACGGGCACGCCGGCGCGGCGCAACCGGTCGGTGAGCGCCACGGTGAACGCGGCGAGGTCGACGCCGCGCAGCAGCAGCGCGGTGCTCACGCCCGGTACTCCTCGTACTCGGCACGGATCGTGGTCCGGTCGTCGGGGGTCTTGGCGAGCGCGGTCAGCGTCGCCACCGCGCCCGGGTGGACCAGATCCCCCACCCCGAGCGCGACGAGCGCGGACACCCAGTCGATGGTCTCGGCGATGCCCGGCGCCTTGTCCAGGTCCAGCCGGCGCACGGAGGCGACGAAGTCGGCGGCCGATTCGACGAGCGCGAGATTCGCGGCGGGGACGGTGCGGCGCAGGATCGCGACGGCGCGGTCCCGGTCCGGGTAGTCGATCCAGTGGTAGAGGCAGCGCCGGCGCAGCGCGTCGTGCAGGTCGCGGCTGCGGTTGGAGGTGAGCACGACGATCGGGGGCCGCACGGCGGTGAGGGTGCCCAGTTCGGGGATCGTGACGGAGAACTCGCCGAGGAACTCGAGCAGCAGCGCCTCGAACTCGTCGTCGGCCCGGTCGATCTCGTCTATGAGCAGTACCGGCGCGGTGGGGCCGCGGTGCCGCACGCAGCGCAGCACCGGCCGCTCGAGCAGGAACTCCTCGGTGTAGAGATCGGCCTCGCTCAGGCTCTCACCCCGGGTCTCGGCGAGCCGGATCGCGAGCAGTTGCCGCTGGTAGTTCCAGTCGTAGAGGGCCTCGCTCGCGGCGAGGCCCTCGTAGCACTGCAGCCGGATCAGCTCGGTACCCACGGCGGCGGCGAGGGCCTTGGCGGCGGTGGTCTTGCCGACGCCGGGCTCGCCCTCGAGCAGCAGCGGCCGGCCGAGCTCCACCGCGAGATACAGGGCGGTGGCGGTGCCCTCGTCGAGCAGGTAGTCCTGGTCGTCGAACCGGCGGATGACGTCGTCGACGCCGCCGAACACGCTCATCGGCCGGCTCCCGGGGCCGGTCCCGTCACGAACACGCGGCGTGTTCCTTCTGGTAGGTGCGGCGGCAGCCCGGGCAGCAGAACCACACGTCCGCGCCGGCGTCGGTCAGATGCGGGGTGTCGGCGGTGACGGTGACGGTCATCCCGCACACGGGGTCCACCGCAGTGTGCGGCGGCGCGGCCGGCGCGACGGGCGCACCGAGGCCCTCGCGGCGGATCGCCTGCACCAGTTCGGCGACGATCGACAGCCCGATCTCCGCGGCGGTGCGCGCACCGATGTCGAGACCCGCGGGGGTGTGCACGCGGGCCCGTTCGTCGGGGCGCACCTCGGCCTGCGCGAGCACGTCGGCGCCGCGCCGCCGGCTGGCGACGAGGCCGACGTAGCCGATGCCGGCGTCGAGGGCGGCCCGGATCATCCCGGCCTCCTCGCCGCCGAGGCTCGCGACGACGACGGCGGCGGCGTCGGCGTCGGGGGCGGCGCCCGGGCCGGGGCGGGTGACGGCGAAGTCCAGCCGCGCGGCGATGTCCGCGACGGCCTCGGCCACCGGCGTCGACCCGGAGACGACGAGGATCGGGGTGGGCAGTTGCGGCTCGAGGAAGATCTCCGTCGCGCCGCCGGACAGGCACGGGTTGACCGCGACGGTCGCCCCCGGAGTGTCCGGGAAGGTTTGGGTCGCGCCGGGCAGGACCCGCAGCAGGATGCTCTCCCCCGTGTTCAGGGCCTGCCGCGCGGCGTCGCGCACCGAGGTCTCGGTGCACTGGCCGCCGACGAAGCCCTCGATCGTGCCGTCGTCGAGCACCAGCGCGCAGTCGCCGGCGCGGGCGGACGTCGGCCGCTGGGCGCGCACCACCGTGGCGCGGACGAACGCCCGTCGCCGGCGGGTCAGTTCCGCGGCGCGCACCGTCAGATCCATGTGGCTCTCCCTGGTTCGGGCCGGTCGGTCAGATCGGCGGGGTGGGCCGGCCCTGCATCGCCTCCCACACCCGCGACGGGGTCAGCGGCATGTCGGCGTGCCGCACCCCGAAGGGGCGCAGCGCGTCGACGACAGCGTTGACCACCGCGGGCGGCGAGCCGACGGTCGCGGACTCGCCGATGCCCTTCGCGCCGATCGGGTGGTGCGGCGACGGGGTGACGGTGAAGCCGGTCTCGAAGTGGGGCACCTCCATCGCCGTGGGGATCAGGTAGTCCATGAGCGAGCCGCCGAGGCAGTTACCGTCCTCGTCGAACTCGATCATCTCCATCAGTGCCATGCCGATGCCGTCGACGATCCCGCCGTGCACCTGCCCCTCGATGATCATCGGGTTGATGCGGGTGCCGCAGTCGTCGACGGCGAGGAACCGGCGCACCGTCACCTCCGCCGTCCCGGGATCGATGTCGACGACGCAGAAGTACGCCCCGTACGGGTAGGTGAGATTCTCGGGGTTGTAGCAGATCTGCGCCTCGAGTCCGCCCTCGACGCCCTCGGGCAGATCGCCGGCGCCGTGCGCCCGCATCGCGATGTCCTGAATGGTCACCGACGCGGTCGGATCGCCCTTGACGTGGAAGGCGCCCTTGACCCAGTCGAGGTCGGCGACGGACACCTCGAGCATGCCGGAGGCGATGATCCGGGCCTTGTCGCGCACCTTGCGGGCGACGAGGGCGGCGGCCGCGCCGGAGACCGGGGTGGACCGGCTGCCGTACGTGCCCAGACCGAACGGGGTGTTGTCGGTGTCACCGTGCACGACGTCGATGTCCTCGGGTGGGATGCCCAGTTCCTCGGCGACGATCTGCGCGAACGTGGTCTCGTGACCCTGCCCCTGGGTCTGCACCGACAGCCGCACCACCGCCTTGCCGGTGGGGTGCACGCGCAGCTCGCAGCCGTCGGCCATGCCGAGGCCGAGGATGTCCATGTCCTTGCGGGGGCCGGCGCCGACGGCCTCGGTGAAGAACGCCACGCCGATGCCCATCAGCTCGCCACGCGCGCGCCGTTCGGCCTGCTCGCGGCGCAGTTCGTCGTAGCCGACCATCTCCACGGCCTTGCGCAGGGTGGCTTCGTAGTCGCCGGAGTCGTATTTCCAACCGGTCTTGCTCGTGTACGGGAACTGTTCGGGGCGAAGCAGATTCCGCAACCGCAGCTGCACCGGATCCAGCTCGAGGTCGTAGGCGAGGCAGTCCACGAGCCGCTCGACGAGGTAGACGGCCTCGGTGATGCGGAACGAGCACGCGTAGGCCACGCCGCCGGGCGCCTTGTTGGTGTAGACGGCGGTCATGTGGCAGTAGGCGGCCTCGATGTCGTAGCTGCCGGTGAACACCCCGAAGAACCCGGCCGGGTACTTCACCGGGGCGGCGGTGCCGTTGAACGCGCCGTGGTCGGCGAGGACCTGGGTGCGGATCGCGAGGATCTTTCCCTCCCGGGTCGCGGCGATCTCGCCGACCATCACGTAGTCGCGCGCGAAGCCGGTGCTCACCAGGTTCTCGCTGCGGTCCTCCATCCACTTGACCGGCTTGCCGGTCACGAGCGAGGCGACGATCGCGCACACGTACCCGGGATAGATGGGCACCTTGTTGCCGAACCCGCCGCCGATGTCCGGGGCGATCACCCGGATCTTGTGTTCGGGCAGTCCGGCGACGAGGGCGTAGAGGGTGCGGTGGGCGTGCGGCGCCTGACTGGTCGACCAGAGCGTGAGCTTGCCGCTGATGCGGTCGTAATCGGCCACGGCGCCACAGGTTTCCATGGGCGCCGGGTGCACGCGGGGATAGACCATCTCCTGCCGGGCGATCACGTCGGCCTTCGCGAACGCGGCCTCGGTGGCGGCGGCGTCCCCGGTTTCCCAGTCGAAGCAGTGATTGTCGGTCTTGCCCTCGAGGTCGGTGCGGATCACAGGCGCCTCGGGCGCGAGCGCGCGGCGGACGTCGACGACCGGGTCGAGGATGTCGTACTCGACGTCGATGAGCTCGAGGGCGTCGCGCGCCGAGTAGCGGTCGTCGGCGACGACGAAGGCGACCTCCTGGCCCTGGAAGCGGACCTTGTCGGTGGCGAGGACGGCCTGGACGTCGTTGGACAGGGTCGGCATCCACGCCAGGCCCTTGTCCGCGAGGTCGGCGCCGGTGACGACGGCCCTCACCTTCGGGTGGGCCTGCGCGGCGGTGGTGTCGATGCCGAGGATCTTCGCGTGGGCGACGGGTGAGCGCAGGATCGCCAGGTGCAGCATGCCCGGCAGCTGCACGTCGTCGACGAAGCGGCCGTGGCCGCGGATGAAGCGCGGGTCCTCCTTGCGCAGCATGCGCCCGTGACCGCACGGCTTCTTGTCGTTGTCGACGGTGTCGAGCAGCTCGGGGGTGGGGTCGACGGCGGTCATGACGGCGCCTTCTCGGTGACGGGGTGCTCGGCGGCCCAGCGGATGGACCGCACGATGGTGGTGTAGCCGGTGCAGCGGCAGATCTGCCCGGAGATCGCCTCGCGGATGGTCTGCTCGTCGGGGTCCGGGTTGCGGTCGAGCAGGGCCCGGGCGGTGATCATCATGCCGGGGGTGCAGAAGCCGCACTGCAGCCCGTGGCAGCGCATGAAGCCCTCCTGCACGGGGTCGAGCACGCCGTCGCGCTCGAGTCCCTCGACCGTGCGCACGTCGTGGCCGCTCGCCATGACGGCGAGCATGGTGCACGACTTGACGGGCTCGCCGTCGACCGCGACGACGCAGGTGCCGCAATTGCTGGTGTCGCAGCCCCAGTGCGTGCCGGTCAGGCCGAGGTGATCGCGCAGGAAGTGGACGAGCAGCAGCCGCGGTTCCACCTCGGCACTGACCTCGTCACCGTTGACGGTCATCGAAACACGCATCGGGTCAACCCCTTTCGGAGGTGGTGAGCCGCTCGACGGCGCGCCGCAGGGTGCGCACCGTGAGCTCCGCGGCGAGGTGGCGTTTGTAGTCGACGGTGCCGCGCTGGTCCGCGACCGGGTCGCTGGCGGCGGCGGCGAGTTCGCCGGCCTCGCGGTAGAGGTCCTCGGACGGCGTCGCGCCGCGCAGCCGGTCGGAGATGCCGGCCAAAGCCTGCGGATCCGCCCGGAGCGCGGTGAGACCGACGCGGGCGTCGTCGATGGCCCCGTCGCCCATCCACACGGCGGCGCCGGCCGCGGCGATCGCCCAGTCCCCCGTTCGTCGCTCGACCTTGGCGTAGGCGCTCGACCCGCGGCCCCGTCGCGGCAGCCGGACCTCGACGAGCAGTTCGTTGGGGGCGGCGGTCGTCTCGTAGGGGCCGAGATGGAACTCGTCCATCGTCAGCGTCCGGCTGCCGTGCGGACCGCGCAGCACGACCGAGGCGTCGAGGACGTCGCACACGGTGGACAGGTCCTCGGCGGGGTCGGCCTGGCACAGCGACCCGCCGATCGTGCCGCGGTTGCGCACGACGGGATCGGCGATGACCCGTTCGGCGTCGCGGAAGATCGGGAAGATCTCGGCGAGCGCCTCGCTTTCGAGGAGTTCGCGGTGCCGCGCCAGCGCGCCGATCCGCACGACGTCGGGCTCGACGGCGATGTAGGCGAGCTCGCCGGCCAGGTCGTTGATGTCGATCAGGCATTCGGGGGCGGCGAGCCGCAGTTTCATCATCGGCAGGAGACTGTGCCCGCCCGCGACGACCCGGGCTTCCTCGCCGCGTTCGTCGAGGAGTGCGATGGCGTGATCGATGCCGGTGGCGCGCTCGTATTCGAAAGCCGA
Source organism: Rhodococcus sp. M8 (assembly GCF_015654185.1). Lineage (NCBI taxonomy): Bacteria > Bacillati > Actinomycetota > Actinomycetes > Mycobacteriales > Nocardiaceae > Rhodococcus > Rhodococcus sp. M8. Next base: position 91,294 of record NZ_CP064065.1, on the reverse strand, counting down.
AGGTACTTGCATGTGGCATACCTCACATTTCAGCTACCTACGGAGTGTATGCCCGCGCTTGCGGCGCGACGGGCGGATTCGCCGCCCGATAGATTCGGACGCACACACCCGGCCGGAAGGACGTCTGCCCGAATGAACGAGATCCGCATCTCCGTCGTCGCGGTCGGGCCGCTGCAGGCCTACCTCGCGGCGCCCCGGGACGGCAGCGGCGTGGGCATGGTGCTGCTGCCGATGATCACCGGAATCGGCGCGCAGGTGCGCGAGTACGCCGAGGACATCGCAGCCACCGGGATCACCGCGCTGGTGTGGGATCCGTTCCACGGCCCGAACGCCGACGACACCCCGAGGGAACGCCTCTACGAACTCATGAACGGCCTCGACGACGATGCCGCGCTCGCCGAGATCCGCGGGCTGACCGACCACCTGCTGGGCGAGCTCGGCGCCGAACGCGTCGGCGTGCTCGGTTATTGCCTCGGAGGGCGCCTCGCGCTGCTCGCCGGCGCGCGCGACGAGCGGCTTGCGAACGTGATCGCCTACCATCCGTCGATCCCGGCCGTCCCGGCCGCGAACCACACTCACGACACCGTCGCCGACGCCGCGCGCATCGCCGCACCGGTGATGGTGCTGCACGCCGGCGCCGACACGATCATGACGGCCGACGTGTTCGCCGACCTGCAGCGGTCGCTGCTGTCCCGCACCTCGGGCGCGACGATCGTGCACGTCTACCCCGGCGCCGAACACGGCTTCAGTACCCGCGCCCGGCACGGCAAGCCTGTCAACGCCGACGCGTACGCCCTGTCGTGGCCGCAGGCGCTGAACTTCATGGCGCAGACCCTCGCCGCGGGCCGCCGGTGAGGGCCGCCGCGGCGAGCGGTTAAGATTCTGGCCGCGCCTCCGTAGCTCAGCTGGATAGAGCAAGAGCCTTCTAATCTCTAGGTCGCAGGTTCGAGTCCTGCCGGGGGCACTGTGACACTGCCGGCCTCCGGCCGGGGTGCGCCTGCAGGGTTCGAACAAGATCCACGAAGGCGCACTGGGACACTGCCGGCCTCCGGCCGGGGTGCGCCTGCTGGGTTCGAACAAGATCCACGAAGGCGCATCACACTCCACTCAGCGCCCGTAAGCACTGCACGGAGATCTCGCGTCCTCGCGGGGCCGGCCACGTCCCACCTTCGGCGCGACAGGTCAGGCGAGACCGGTGAGATGCTCGGCGATCGTCCAGAACCGTCCGGCCTGGGCAACGTCGTGGGACTGCGCGCTGGAGTCGATCTCGTGACACTCGCCGAAGAACTTTCCGCCCACCCCGTCGAGCGACGGGTCGACCGCCGTGAACACCAGCGAATCGGTGGCTGCATCGACGGACGTGGCGAAGGGCATGTGCGGCAACACGTGCGCCATGAACAGCCGCATCAGACCGCGGGTGCTCGCAGCAGCGGTGGTGGGCACGAAACCGGGACACACGGCGTTCGCAGTGATCGGCCGCCCGGCGAGGCGGCGCTGGAGCTCGTAGGTGAACCACATCACCGCCAGCTTGGAATTCTTGTATGCCCGCTCGGGGTTGTAGCCGTGCTCGAGCTGGACGTCGGCGAATTCGAAGTCCACCGGCGCTCCGCGGGATCCGGGCAGGTGCAGCCGCGAGCCGACGGTGACGACACGCGCCGACGGGCTGCGCTCGAGTGCGGGCAGGAGCAGGGCGGTGAGCAGGAACGGAGCCAGGACGTTGACGGCGAGGGTCTCCTCGTACCCGTCGACGGTGAGCCGGCGTTCCTTGCTCGTCTGCAGGATGCCGGCGACATGCAACAGCACGTCGATCGGTTCGCCCCGCTCGGCTTCCGCGACGCCGAAGGACCGGACCTGCTCCAGAGAAGACAGATCGACCCAGCGCGGCTCGACCCGAGCGTCGGGATCCGTCCGCTGTATCGCTTCGGTTGCGTCCTCCGCGGCAGCGCGGGTTCGCGCGGTGAGCAGGACGCGATGTCCCCGAGCGGCGAGCTTCTCGGCCGTGGCCCGGCCGAGCCCCCGCCCTCCTCCGGTGACGAGCACGGTCTTGCTCATGTGCCCGGTTCCTCCGTTCCTGCACCGGGCACCGGCGGACCGGACGCGAACGACCGGCCGGCAGCGTGCACGCGCTCGCCGAGCCGGGCGAGGATCGGGCGTTGCCCCTTCACGAGCTTGATGGCCGCGACGGCGGGCGGAAACCAGCGAGCGTCGTCCACCTCGGGAAAGCTCTGCACCTTTCCGGACCGCGGCGGCCACTCCAGGTCGAAGGTGTTGCTGCCGACGAAGGCCAGATCGTCGGCGGTCTCACCGGCGTAGACGGTGACGATCTTGCCGGAGGGCTGCTTGAACCGCCCGAGCATCTCGTAGTTAACCTGGGGCGCGGGCATCCCGCATTCTTCCTCGAACTCGCGCAAGGCCACGGCGAACGGGTCTTCGTCGTCGCCGTAGACCCCCTTGGGGATCGACCAGGCCGCCTCGTCCTTGCCGACCCAGTACGGCCCGCCCGGGTGCACGATCCACACCTCGAGCACGCCGTCGGCGTCGATCCGGTACAGCAGAAGGCCGGCGCTGGTCACTGCCATCGCTCCCCCTTCCCGTCGCCGTACGCTCCCGCCCCACACGGTAGTTCTTCCGGGCACACTGAGACCCGGCAAGCGCGCCCCCGAACCGGAAGGACTCTCGATGACCGATACGACCGGCGACCATCCCGTCACCGCCCGCGCGAACGGACCCGGCGTCGTGCTCGACCTGCCGGAAGGCCTCGGCGTCGCCCTCGACATCGTGCAGGCGAAGGCACTGCTGGACCAGCTGCAGGCGGCGATCGAGGAGGCCGAGCGGTTGGAGGACTGAGACCGGATACATACGTACCGGTTCGTGCGAACGCCTGCGCGCCGGGCACCCACCGGTGATCATCGAGAGCGGGCTTCGGCAGAGTTCAGGGTCGCGACGGTGTGCCAGCGCCCGGACCGTTCCCACGCCGAAGGAGTCCGCGTGTCGAAGAACGTCGCCCACAGGGCCGCAGCACTCGCCGGTCTCGTCGTCGCCCCGATCGTCCTGGGGGCCACCGTGGGAGCCGGAACGGCCGCCGCCGCGCCGTGGCACATCGGTCCGCTCTACCGCGCCGAGTTCGCCGGACCGGACGGCGACGCCGTCTGCCCCAAGGCCGAGGCGTTCGATCGGTCCATCGGCGCCGTCGTCCTCGTCTCCTGTTCGTGGGACCCTACGGCGAACGCCTGGTTCTACGTCGTCTTCAACCCGAGGACCTGGTCGTAGCCTGCACCGAAACGGACTGCACGCCGCCGGTCCCGTCATAGAATGGGGAACCCCTTGTGGGCCTGTCCTGCAACGGTGCGGAGGGACAGACTGCCATGCACTCATCATCCGAGCCGAGCCGATGACCACCCCCACGGTCGAACCGCGCCCCCGCGAGCGCCGGCTGTCGGAAATCCCGGACGCCTTGGCATCTCGTCACCAGGCGACCGCCATCCTGCGCACCCGGCGCTACGCCGTGTTCCTGGACTTCGACGGCACCCTCGCCCACCTCGTGAACGATCCCACCGCTGCCACCCTGGTCGAGGGCGCGGCGAAAGAGCTTGCCCGGCTGGCCCGCTACTGCCCCGTCGGCGTGATCAGCGGCCGCGACGTGACCGACGTGCAGGCACGGGTCGGCGTGCCCGGGCTCTGGTATGCGGGTAACCACGGTTTCGAACTCGTCGGGCCGGACGGCGAGTACCACCGGAACGATGCCGCCGTCCCCGCGGTGCCCGAGCTCGAGCGAATCGCCGGCGCCCTGCGGGACCGCCTGGCCGGCGTGCCCGGCGTTCTGGTGGAGCACAAGCGTTTCGCCGTGGCAGTTCATCACCGCAACGTCGCCGAGGACCGGATCGAGGAGGTCGTCGCAGCGGTGCACGATGCGGCCGACCGGGACGGCCGGCTCCGCGTCACGAGCGGACGCAAGGTCACCGAGCTCCGCCCCGATGTGGACTGGGACAAGGGGCGGGCGGTGGCCTGGGTGCTCGAGCACCTCCGCGGCGCAGAGGACCCGATGCCGGTCTACATCGGCGACGACCTCACCGACGACGACGCGTTCGGCACCCTGACATCGACCGGGATCGGCATCGTCGTGCGCTACAGCGAGGAAGGCGATCGGCGGTCGACGGCACAATTCGCGGTCGACGGTCCGGACCGGGTTCGTGAGCTACTAGAGCGGCTGGCGGATCTGCTCGGCAGCGACCCGGGGATCGCGCCGCCCCCCGACGACGCCTGGACGATGTTCTTCGAGGGCTACGACCCGCTCACCGAGAAGCTGCGCGAGGCCCTCTGCACCGTCGGGAACGGCTTCTTCGCCACCCGAGGCTGCGCGCCCGAATCCCGCGCGGACGGCGTGCACTACCCCGGCACCTATGTGGCCGGCATCTTCAACCGTCTCCAGGACGAGGTGGCGGGGAGTGCCATCGACCACGAGAGCCTGGTGAACCTGCCGAACTGGTTGCCGGTGACCTTCCGGGTCGACGGCGGGCAGTGGTTCGACCTCGACACCGCAGAGCTGCTCGACTACCGCCAATACCTCGACCTCCGCCGCGCCGTCCTCATCCGGCGGTTCCGATTCCGCGACGCGGCGGGGCGCACCACGTCGGTGCGGCAGCGGCGCCTGGTTGCCATGCATCTGCCGCACGCCTGCGCCCTCGAGACGACGATCGTGGCCGAAGACTGGTCGGGCCGGCTCGAGATCCGCTCGCTGCTGGACGGCGCGGTCCGGAACTCCCTCGTCGAGCGCTATCGCGACCTCGCCGACCAGCACCTCGAGCCGCTGCAAGCCACCGCGCTGTCCGTCGACTCGGTGCTGCTGGCGGTGCAGACCAACCAGTCGCGGATACCGGTGGCGATGGCGGCCCGGAACACGGTGTGGTGCGACGGGGAGCCCGTTGCCGGCGAGTACCGGCTGGTCGACGGCGACGATCGGATCGGACACGACATCACCGTCGACGTCGAGACGGACCGGCCCGTGACGCTGGAGAAGATGGTGGCGGTGTTCACCGGGCGCGATCAGGCGGTCTCCGAGCCGGCCGACGAAGCCGCCCGCTGGCTTCCCCGGCTGGGCCGGTTCGACGAATTGCTCGACGGCCATGTGCTCGCCTGGGGATATCTGTGGGACCACCTGGGCATCGAGTACGAGGGTCCGGGCCACGGCCACGCCCTGCGAGTCCTCCGGTTCCATCTTCTGCACCTGCTGCAGACGGTCTCCGCGAACACCGCCGACCTCGACGTGGGCGTGCCGGCACGGGGGTTGCACGGCGAGGCGTACCGCGGGCACGTCTTCTGGGACGAGCTGTTCGTGTTCCCGGTGCTGAACCTGCGGCTGCCCACGCTGACCCGGTCGTTGCTGCGCTACCGCTACCGCCGCCTGCGGGAGGCCCGCCGGATGGCGCGCGAAGCCGGTCACCGCGGTGCGATGTTCCCGTGGCAGTCGGGCAGCGACGGCCGCGAGGAGAGCCCGCAACTGCACCTCAATCCCAGATCCGGCCGCTGGAACCCGGACCCCAGCCGACGCCAGCACCACACCGGCATCGCGATCGCCCACAACGTGTGGCAGTACTACCAGGTGACCGGCGACCTGGAGTTCCTGATCGAGTACGGCGCCGAGATGCTCGTGGAGATCGCCCGCTTCTACGCCGATCTCGCGTCCTACGACGAGGAACGCGGACGGTACAGCATCCGCGGCGTCATCGGCCCCGACGAGTTCCATTCCGGCTACCCCGACGCACCGTACGACGGAATCGACAACAACGCGTACACCAACGTCATGTCGGTCTGGGTGATCCTGCGCGCCCTCGAGGCGCTCGAGCTGATCCCGCTGCAGATCCGCTCGTACCTGACCCAGGCCCTGGGGCTGCACGCGCAGGAGACGGCGCGCTGGGAGGACGTCACCCGCAGAATGTTCGTCCCGTTCCACGATCGTGTCCTCAGCCAGTTCGAGGGGTACGAACGCCTCGCCGAACTGGACTGGGACGGCTACCGGCGGCGCTACGGCGACATCCAGCGCCTCGACCGGATCCTCGAGGCCGAGGGCGACGACGTCAACCGCTACCAGGCGTCGAAGCAGGCCGACGTGCTGATGCTGTTCTATCTGCTGTCCTCCGACGAACTGCGGGAACTGCTCGAACGGCTCGGCTACCGGTTCCCGAACGAGGACATCCCGCGGACCATCGACTACTATATGGCGCGAACGTCGCACGGTTCCACCCTGAGCGGGGTCGTCCATTCCTGGGTGCTGGCACGCGCCCACCGGGACGAGGCCGTCGACTTCTTCTACCAGGCGCTGAGAGCCGACATCGCCGATATCCAGGGCGGCACCACGATGGAGGGCATCCACCTGGCGGCCATGGCTGGCAGCGTCGATCTGTTGCAGCGGTGCGTCCCCGGCCTCGAGACCCGGGGCGACCGGCTCGTGTTCGCCCCGCAGTGGCCCGAACCACTCGGTGCCCTCGAATTCCCGATCTTCTACCGGGGGCACCGCCTTCGCCTGCGCATCAGCGGCACAGAGGTGCAGGTGAGCGCCGGTCCCGGGATGCAGGCGCCGATCGAGATCGAATGCCGCGGCCGGGTCGCCCAACTGCACCCGGGGGGCACGGTTCGCCTGAGCTAGACGATATGGAGTGACGCACGACTTGCCGTGAGCTCGCTTTCGTGGGGATCGGCGTCCCCCTCGGTCGAGTGATGACGCGCCCCCCGGCACGCGGTCGATGTCAACGTCGTTCATGCTCGCTGCGCTGCGCGTGCTCCACGTTGACATCGCGGCCGGCGCCGGGGCGGGTCGGCGAGGACCGAGGGGGACGCCGGAGCTGGTGGTCCGCTCTTGCAGGCCGAGGCCTCACGCACAAGATTCGTGGGTTACCGAGCAGACGAACCTGCCTGCCCGGCCTATCCGACAATTGTGGGAGGCCCCGGTGTTCACCGAGCGTACGAGCGTTGGACTGGACGTGCACGCACGTTCGGTCGCGGCAGCAGCCATCGACAGCGTCACAGGACGGGTGTTCCAGACCAAGTTGACGCCGTCCTACGAGCACATCCGCTCCTGGCTCACGGACCTACCGGGGCCGGCGGCGGTGGTCTACGAGGCCGGACCGACCGGCTTCGGATTGTATCGGGATCTGTCCGCGGCCGGGATCCGGTGTGAGGTCGCCGCCCCGTCGAAGCTCCAGAAACCCGCCGGGGACCGGGTCAAGACCGATGCCCGTGACGCTCTGCACCTGGCCCGGCTGCTGCGTCTGGACGAGGTCACCTCGGTGGCGATCCCGACCGTCGATCAGGAAGCGGCCCGGGACCTGGTGCGGGCCCGGGAGGATTGTCGTGGGGATTTGATGCGGGCGCGCCATCGTCTGTCGAAACTGCTGCTCCGCCACGGCCTCGTCTACTACGGCGGCGCGGCCTGGACCGGAGCGCACGACCGGTGGCTGCGCACCGAAGCAGCACCGCAGCTGACCTGGCCGGCGACGAGGATGGCGTTCGAGGCCGACTACGAGCACGTGCTCACGATGCGGGCCCGGCGCCGGCGACTCGACACGGCGATCGAGGAGATGGCCGCGGCCAGCGAGTTCACCCCGGTCGTCCACCGGATGTGCTGTCTGCGTGGAGTTTCCACCTTGACCGGCTTCGCGTTGGCGGTGGAGATCGGTGACTGGACACGGTTCACCGGCAATACGATCGGTTCGTTCGTCGGATTGGTGCCCTCGGAACAGTCCTCCGGTGCGTCGCGGGTGCAAGGGTCGATCACCAAGACCGGGAACACCCACGCCCGCCGGTTGCTGGTGGAAGCGGCCTGGCATCATCGACCGCGCTATCGCGTGGGGTCGGTGCTGCGGTCGCGGTGGGAGCAGGCGCCGGCCGCGGCCCGTGTCCGCGGCGACGAGGGTAACCGTCGCCTGCACGGCCGGTGGGTGGGGTTTCTCGAACGCCGCAAACGACCCGTGACAGCGAATGTGGCGATCGCCCGTGAGTTGGCGGGGTGGTGCTGGTCGTTGGCGGTGATGGACTGCTGAAGCAATCTCCTGATCTGCTTTGCCGACGAGTTCGGTGGTGACAGCGCGTGGATCGACCCGCGATCGGCACTATGAGCAGGTCCTCGGGGCCGACGCTCGACTCTAGACACGCGGATGCGATCCAGCCGAAAATTCCGTCCTGCGGTACCCAACCCGCGTATATCAGTCTGACCGCGCGTCGCTGAGCGACACGCTCACCGCAGGATTCGTCGACGAAGCGCCGGAGGCGCCCCCGGGGTCGCTCCCCGGAGGCGCCTCACTCTGCTCTCTTGACAACTTTCCCTACATATCAGTGCGACGACGACGAACCCGCGACCGAGGGCAGGGCGTCGGGCCTTCGCCGCGTCGGCATCGCCCGTGCGGCGTCGCTGGGGACCTACGGCCCTGGAACGAGCACGGTTCCGCGGTTCACGATGAGAGGGGCCCGCTTCCGCGGGCCGTGGTCAGGAGGACGGGCCGTGGAGTCTGCTGCCTCGTACGTCCGGAAGCAGGCCGTCGTCACCGGCCTGGTGAACGTCGTCGTCAATCCGCTGCTGGCGTGGGCGGGCAAGCGCGGCACGTCGTTCGTGCCGCTGTGGTCGGCCGACGGGATCGTCGTCGACATCGCGCTGACCGCGATCATCCTCTCCGTGCTCGTCTCCTGGTTCTCCGCTGCCGGGGTGCGACGGGCGTTGCGCGCAGGGCTCGATGCGACCACCGCCGACGCCCCGCAGGCCGGTCGGGGGCTGGCGCGATTGCCGTCCGGCACCTGGTCTCTGGGCCTGTCGCTCGGGGTGGCGGCCGCGGCCGTCTCCGTGCTCGCGATCTGGGTGCTGCACCTCCTCGGTGTGTCCGGACTGTCGACGGGATGGTTCCTGGTACTGAAGGCCGTCTACGGCGGTGTCCTCGGCTACCTCGTCGCGCGCTGGGTGATGGTCCGGCAACTGTCGGCGACTCGAACCGCGCAGCTCCCGAGGAGCAACAATGCCGGACGGTGAATCCACCGCGACCGAACGGCAGCTGCCGGTCTTCGAGCAGCGGGTCGTACGCGCGCGGGTGGTCGACGCCCCGGCCGGGGACACGTTCGCCGCGATCCGCCGCATCGACTTCATGCGGTCCCCGGTGATCGCCGCCCCCAATCTGGCCCGGATGGCCTTCGACGCCGTGCGCGCGCCGCGGCGTCGGGAGGTGCGGGCGCACCGCTCGGTCCGCCTCGGTGACCTGATCGGTCCGCAGGGCGGCTTCGAGGTGGTCGCCGAGGAACCGGGGCGGGAACTCGTGCTCGGCTTCGTCGGCCGGTGGTGGGAGCCGGGTTACGGCCGCGTCGACTGGGATCCCGGGGCGCCCCTGTCGAGCATCGCGGTTCCCGAATGCGGGGTCGGCACATGGAGTTTCACCGTCCTGCCGTACGACGCGCAGACCTGCGTCCTGCTCACCGAGATCCGGGTGCACGGCACCGACGAAAAGGCCCGCAGACTCTTCCGCCGCTACTGGACGGCGGTCGGGCCGTTCGTGCGGGCCATGGCACGGCCGACTCTGTCGATGATCGCGGCCGAAGCCCGGCGCTGACCGGCCGTCCCACCGCGAACGTCGCACCGGCAGAACCGGATACGTACGGCCGCAGCCGTCCGCCCGGGCCGGTCATGCCGAGCCGTCCGCCCGTTCGGCCTCGGGCGCGAGGGTGAAGTAGTTCTCCTCCTCCTGCACGAAGTGCAGCCGCAGCAGCGCGTATAGCCCGTACAGGCAGGCGAGCAGGTCGTCGCACTGGTCCGGTCGCAGCCCGCCGGCGGCGTCGGCCTGCGCCAGGTGCGTGCGCAGGCGGCGGCTGAGCCGGTCGATCTCGGCATGCATCCGGCTCATTGTCGCGGTCGCCTCCCCGCTGCCGAGCGGCACCGCGAGCGCCGGGTACAGCTCGCTGTCCTCGGCCTGCTCGTGCGGCAGCAGCGTGTCGAACAGGAACGCGTCGACGCGGCGCAGCGCCGTGTGGGCGGCGGGCCGATCGCCGGACGCGAGCAGCTGGGCGGTGTCGCGCAGGATCGACAGCTCGTCACGCAGGACGTCGTGTTCGGCCGAGAACCGGTGCAGCATCGCCTCGGTGTCGTCGGGCAGGGCCAGCTCCCGGTCCCGGTCGCCGTGCAGGGCGCGCAGGGCGTTGAGGATCACCGCGACGTCGATGCCCTCCTGCAGCAGCGCACCCACCGCGGGAGGCAGGTAGCCGAACGCGGCGAAGCCCATGGCGACCAGCGACAGGCCCATGCCGACGGTGGCGCTCTGCACGGCGATGCGCCGGGAGCGGCGCGCGATCTCCATGGCATCGGCGAGCCGGTCGAGGCGGTCGGTGGTGAGCACGATGTCCGCCGCCTCCGAGCTCGCCGTGGATCCGCGGGCGCCCATCGCGACGCCGACGGTCGCGGCGGCGAGGGCGGGGGCGTCGTTGACGCCGTCGCCGACCATCACCGTCACCGCCGACTCCCGCTCGGCACGCACACCGTTCACCTTGTCCGCCGGGGTCTGCTCGGCATAGACCCCGTCGAGGCCGAGGACGGACCCGATCTCCTCGGCCGGTTCGCGACGGTCGCCGGTGAGCATGACCAGCCGGTCCAGCCCGGCCGAGCGCAGCCGCCGCAGCGTGCGGGCGGCGTCGCGGCGCAGCGGGTCCACGAGCAGCAGGGCGCCGGCCAGGTCGCCGTCGACGGTGACCCAGGCGACGACGGCGCCGTCGAGCGCGGCACGGCTGAGCACCGCCCGGGCCCAGCCGGGCGCGTCGGCGGGCAGCGGCAGGCTGCCGACGGTGACGCGCCGGCCGTCGACGGTCGCGGCCACGCCGGTGCCGGCCTGCTCGGCGACGTCGGTGGGCAGCGACAGGGTCAGCCCGCGCATCTTCGCCTCCTGCACGATGGCCTCGGCGAGCACGTGCGGGGAGAGCTGGTCGGCGGACGCCGCCAGGCGCAGCAGCTCGGCGCCGTCGCCCCCGGGTGCGGTGACGATGTCGGCGCCGGCGGGCCGGCCGCTGGTGAGCGTGCCCGTCTTGTCCATCACCAGCGTCGTCGCGTGCCCGAGGTTCTCGAGTGCGCCGCCACTGCGGATCACCACCCCCAGGCGCGAAGCGCGGGAGAGACCGGAGACGATCGCGACGGGCGCGGCGAGCAGCAGGGGGCACGGGGTGGCCACCACCAGCACGGCGACGGCACGGGTCGCCGACCCGCTGAGCAGCCACGCGAGCCCCGCCACCGTCAGCGACAGCGGCAGGAACCACGCGGCGACCCGGTCCGCGATCCGCACCACCGGGGCGCTCTCGGCGGCGGCCTCGCGGGCCAGGCGCACGATGCCGGCGTAGGTGCTTTCCTCGGCGGTGGCACGGGCGTGGATCTCGAAGGCGCCGCCGGCAGCGACGACGCCGCTGCGCACGGCCTCCCCGGTGCGGCGCTGCACGTGCATCGGCTCGCCGGTGAGGACGGACTCGTCGAGCACCGCGAGTTCGGACGTGATCCAGCCGTCGACCGGCACCACCTCGCCCGGCCCGACGACCAGGGTGTCCCCGGGTACGACGTCGCCGAGCGGCACCACCTGCACCTCGTCGCCGACGCGGCGGCGCGCGGTGTGCGGGGCGTGCTCGAGCAGGGCGCGCAGGTCCTTGGTGGCGCGGCGTTCCGCGGCGGCGTCGAGGGCCTGCCCCGACGCGAGCATCACGCCGATCAGCGCCCCGGCGACGTACTCGCCGACCAGCAGGGTGCCGACCAGGGAGAGCACCGCGATCAGGTCCACCCCGACGCGGCCGCGGCGCAGCGCGTCGATCACCCACCAGGTCGCGGGCACGATCGCGACGACGGTGCCGGCGATCCAGCAGGCGTCGGCGACGGCGTGGGCGCCGAGAAGCCAGGCGATGCCCCCGGCCGTCAGGGCGGTGAGGGTGACGGCGAGCAGCGCGGGTTCGAAGGCGCGGCGCAGCCGCTCCCGCCGCGTGGATTCCGGTTGTGTCGCCACTGCCGCACTCCCCCGTTCCGCACCGGTGCCGATGTCACCTCCCACCGTGCCACCACCAGCCGTCGGCCGGGTAGGGACGGAGGTCCGTCGACGGGTCCGTCCCGGGGTCGCCGTCCGGTCAGATTCCGCGCCCCGGGTTGAGAATCCCGCTCGGGTCGAACGCCGCCTTGATGCGCCGCATGAGCGCACGCTCGACCGTGCCGACCTGGGTTTCGAGGTACGGCTGTTTGAGCACCCCGATGCCGTGCTCTCCGCTGATCGAACCGCCGAGCGCCAGGCATTCGGCGACCATCTCGTCGAACGCCTGCCGGGCGCGCCCCGCGACGACCTCGTCGGCGGCGTCGAACACGATGGTGGGATGCAGGTTTCCGTCCGCCGCGTGCCCGAACGTGCCGATGAGCAGCTCGTGCCGCGCGGCGATCGCCTCGATCGCCGCGAGCATCTCGGGCAGCCGCGGCACGGGAACGGCCAGGTCGTCGAGCAGGGTGCTGCCACATCGCTCGAGCGCGGTGAGCGCGACCCGCCGCGCGGCCATGAACTCCTCCCCCTCCACCGGGTCGGCGGTGTCGTACACCTCGGTGGCGCCCGCCGCAGTACAGGCCCGCGCACACACCTGCGCTTCGGCGGCGGCGTCGCGCCCGTCGCACTGGACGAGCAGCAGCGCACCGGCCGTGTCGTCGAGTCCCATGTGCGTCATGTCGTTGACGGCGGCGATGGTGGTGCGGTCCATCAGTTCGACGAGGCACGGCTCGGCCTGCTCGCGGATCGCCAGCACCGCGGCGACGGCCTGTGCGGTTTCCGGGAAGCTCGCGACGACCGTGGCCGCCGCGGCGGCGGCGGCGCGCAGCCGCACGGTGGCCTCGACGATGACGGCGAGGGTGCCCTCGGACCCGACGAGCAGTTGCGTGAGGTTCAGTCCCGCCACGTTCTTCCGGGTGACGGCGCCGGTGTGGATGATCCGCCCGTCGGCGAGCACCGCCTTGATGCGGGCGACATGGTCGGCCGTGACCCCGTACTTCGCGCAGCAGGTGCCGCCGGCGTTGGTGGCGAGGTTGCCGCCGATGGTGGAGACGGCGCGGCTGCCGGGGTCCGGCACGTACCACAGCCCCCGCTCGGCGGCCGCGGCGGCGAGATCGCCGTTGATCACCCCGGGTTGCACTGTGGCGGTGCGTGATTCGGTGTCGATTTCGACGATGGCGTTCATCTTCTCGACGCTGAGCACGATGCCGCCGTCGAGGGCGTTGGCCGCACCCGCGAGACCGGTGCCGGCGCCGCGGGTGACGACGGGGATGCCGTGCCGGTGCGCGATCGTCAGGGTGGCGACGACGTCGTCGGTGTCCCGCGCCCGGACCAGGGCGAGCGGCATCCCGGCCGGCGTGAGCAGCGACTGGTCGCGCCGATAGGCGAGCATCCGGTCCGGATCGGTGACGACGGCGTCGTCGAGGGCGTCGACGAGCGCGGCGACGACCGGCTCGGTGTCGGGGACGGGAGTCACGACGCTGGTGTTCACGGAACCATCCAATCGAGAACGGGGGTGGACTGCAGGTAGATGACGACGGTGAGGAACACGAGCAACCCGAGGCTCCAGCCGATCAGACGGCGCAGGATGACACCCTCCGCCCCGGCCAGGCCGACCGCGGCCACCGCGACCGACAGGTTCTGCGGCGAGAGCATCTTGCCGAGCACACCCGCGGACGAATTGGCCGCCGCCATGAGCACCGGGTCGAGCCCGGCCTGCTGCGCGGCGGTCATCTGCATGACGCCGAACAGCGAGTTCGACGACGTGTCGGATCCGGTGATGGCCACGCCGATCCAGCCGATCAGCGGCGAGACGAGGGCGAACACCCCGCCCGCGGACGCGAGCGCCATGCCCAGGCCGGCGGTCTGACCGGACAGGTTCATCACGAAGGCCAACGCGAGCACCGAGGTGACGGTGACGATGGTCCAGCGCAGCTGCACGAGGGTGTCGGCGTAGGCGCGGACGGCGCGGCGTACGCCGATCCCGTACATCCCGGCCGTGACGGCCCCGGCGAGCAGCAACAGGGTGCCGGTGGCCTTGAGGTGGTCGAGTTTGAACGTCTGCGCGCTCAGCGGCTTGCCGTCGACGTCGACGATGTCGAGTCCGGGCCAGCGGAACGACACGGTGCCGATCTCGGTGAGCCACGTCTTGACGAACGGGATCTGCGCCACGGTGAAGATCGCGATGATCGTCAGGTACGGGGCGAGGGCCAGCAGCGTGCGCCGCGTCCGGCTGTATCCGTCGAAACGCGACGGCGGGGCGGCGATGCCGACCGCGGTGCCGGCGCCGACCGGTGCGGTGAGGACGGTGTCGGTCGTGGCGACCAGGCGCTCCCCCGGCTGCCACACCTTCAGCATGCCCAGCACCGCGCCGACCGTGACGATCGCGGCGACGACGTCGGTGAGCTCGACGGTGAGGTAGTTCGCGGTGACGAACTGGGCGAGGGCGAAGGTCAGGCCCGCGACGACCGCGACGGGCCAGGTCTGCCGAACTCCGCGGCGGCCGTCGACGAGGAACACCATCACCATCGGCACGACGGCCGCGACGAACGGCGTCTGCCGGCCGGCCATCGCGGACAGGTCGTCGAGCGGCAGCCCGGTGACCCCGGCGAGCGCGAGGATCGGGGCACCCATCGCACCGAAGGCCACGGGCGCGGTGTTCGCCAGCAGGGACGTGCACGCGGCTTTGAGCGGTGCCATGCCCGCGGCCATGAGCATCGCCGCGGAGATCGCGACGGGCGCGCCGAATCCGGCGAGCGACTCGAGCAGCGCACCGAAGCAGAAGGCGATGAGAATGGCCAGGATGCGCTGGTCGTCCGAGATGGACCGGATGACCCGGCCGAGCTCCTCGAACCAGCCGGTGACGACCGTGAGCTTGTAGACGAAGAGGGCGTTGACGAGGATCCACAAGATCGGGAACAGGCCGTAGAAGGCTCCCTCGGCGGTCGCGGCGGCGGCCTGGCCGAGCGGCATGCCCCACCCGGCGACCGCCGCGAGCACGGCGAGCGCCAGACCGACGAGGGCCGCGCGGTGCGCCTTCCATCTGAAGACGCCGAGCATGACGAACATCGCGGCCAGCGGGATCGCCGCGACCACGGCCGACCAGGCGAGTGAGCCGCCGATCGGGTCGAGTGTCTGTTGGTACATAGCGCGCCTCTCGTTGTGATGCCTGTCACCGTTTCCGAGAATTGTCAGACAAGTACACATTCCTGTCAAGAATGCATGTGCGGCGTCGTGCAAGAATGCTGGTGTTCGCGCAGGTCCGTGCGGGTGCGCGGAGAGCCGGGAAGGAGCGGGGCATTGGTCGGACGCGTCGAGGCCCTGTCGATCGTCGACGCCCTCGCCCTGGAACTGCGGCGGCGCGTGTTCGCCGGGGAGCTGACGCACGAGGACGCTCTCACCGAAGCCGAGGTGTCCCGCGCCTACGAAGTCGCCAGGCCGACCGCCAAGGCCGCCATCGAGAAGCTCGTCGGCGAGGGCCTACTGCAGCGCAGCGCCCACAAGACCGCTCGCGTGCCCCAGTTGGGTCCCGACGACGTGCGTGACATCTACCGCACCCGCGCGCACCTGGAATCGGTGGTGCTGCGCGCGCTCGCCGAGACCCGGGCGGTGCCTCCGGCGGCGTCGGCCGCCAACGCCGAGATCTCGGCCATGACCGAGGCCGACCCGCTCACCGTCGTCGAACCCGACATGCGCTTCCACACCGCCCTGGTGGACGCGCTGGGCAGCCCGCGCACCAGCCGCATGTTCGGCTCGCTCGTGTCCGAGGTGCGGCTGTGCATGGTGCAGGTGCAGGGCAAGCAGCTGCTCACCACCACGAGCATCGCGGCCGAACACCAGCAGATCCTCGACGCCGTCCTGGCCGGCGACGGCGATGCGGCGGTCGAGGTGATCACCCGGCACCTCGGACGCGCACGCGAACGCCTCGTCGCCGCGCTCGGCGGCAGCCCGGGCCCGGAAGCCACCCTTCCCGAGCCCGCGTAGCCGTCCCCCGGTTCGGCCGACACCCTCGACGCCCGGAGCCCGGGCATACTGCCCCCTTTTATCGGATGCCCGGTGCCTGCGCCTATTATTCAACGTGTTAACGCCATGTAACAGTTTCCTCACAGTCAGGTGGTGAGCGTGTCGACCCGGGACCGCATTGCAGAGATCTACGAACAGGTGAAGGCGCGCAACGCCGGTGAACCCGAGTTCCATCAGGCAGCCGCCGAGGTGTTCGAGTCCCTGCATGTCGTCCTCGAGCGTCACCCCCGCTACTTCGAAGCCGGCCTCATCGAACGGCTGACCGAGCCCGAGCGGCAGATCATCTTCCGGGTGCCGTGGATCGACGACCAGGGCAACGTGCACGTCAACCGCGGCTTCCGGGTCCAGTACAACAGCGTGCTCGGCCCGTACAAGGGCGGCCTGCGCTTCCACCCGAGCGTCAACCTCGGCATCGTGAAGTTCCTCGGCTTCGAGCAGATCTTCAAGAACGCCCTCACCGGCCTGCCCATCGGCGGCGGCAAGGGCGGCTCGGACTTCGACCCCAAGGGTCGCTCGGAGCAGGAGATCATGCGCTTCTGCCAGTCCTTCATGACCGAGCTGCACCGCCATATCGGCGAGTACACCGACGTCCCGGCCGGCGACATCGGCGTCGGCGGACGCGAGATCGGGTACCTGTTCGGCCAGTACAAGCGCCTGACCAACTCCTACGAGTCCGGCGTGCTCACCGGCAAGGGGCTGACCTGGGGCGGCTCGCAGGTACGCCGGGAGGCCACCGGGTACGGCGTCGCCTACTTCGTGGCGGAGATGGCCAAGTCCGTGAACTCCTCCCTCGAGGGCCGCAAGGTCGTCGTGTCCGGTTCGGGCAACGTGGCGATCTACGCGATCGAGAAGGTGCACCAGCTCGGCGGCGTCGCCATCGCCTGCTCCGACTCCTCCGGCTACATCGTCGATCAGAACGGCCTCGACCTCGAGCTGCTCAAGGAAATCAAGGAGGTCCGGCGCGGCCGCATCTCCGAGTACCTCGACGAGCGTCCCGACGCACAGTACTTCCCGGGTGGTTCGATCTGGGACGTGCCGTGCGACGTCGCCATCCCCTGCGCCACCCAGAACGAACTGGACGAGACCGCCGCGAAGACCCTGGTGAACAACGGCGTGCGGGTCGTCGCCGAGGGCGCGAACATGCCCACCACCCCCGGGGGCATCGCGGTGTTCCGCGAGGCGGGCGTCGCGTTCGCCCCGGGCAAGGCGGCGAACGCCGGCGGTGTGGCGACCTCCGCGCTCGAGATGCAGCAGAACGCCTCGCGCGACTCGTGGCACTTCGACTACACCGACGAGCGCCTCGCCGGCATCATGCGCGACATCCACCAGAACTGCGTGGAGACCGCAGCCGAGTACGGCAAGCCCGGTGACTACATCCACGGCGCCAACATCGCCGGCTTCGTGAAGGTCGCCGACGCAATGTTCGCGCTCGGCGTCATCTGATCCGAACGCACGCCGACGGCGCGGGGCGGGCACCGGATCCCGGTGCCCGCCCCGCGCTGTCTGTGTGTTCTTCAGCTACCCGGCGTTCTTCGCCTACCCGCCGGACGGCTCGGACGGCGGCTCTGCGACGCGCTCGTCGTCGGCGCTCGCCTTGCGGGCGGCCTCCCGCATCTCGATGCCGTCGCTGATCCAGTCCCCGACCTCCCGGGTGACCTCGCGGACCGCGCCGGTGATAATGCCGGCGATGTTGCCGACGTGCGTCGCCGCGGACTCGGTCAGTTCCTGGAGCGTGTCCTTGTTGCGTTCGAACCTACCCACCATGGCGGTGCCCCCTTCAGGCGCTGTCGTGGGCGAGGGTACCCGCGACCGGCACGCTGCGCTCGATGAGCACCGACGTCGTGGGCTCCTCGGAGACCCAGCTCGGCGGCAGGGCCAGCTTCACGATCTTGCGCCACACCGAGCCGACCTGGGCGAGCAGGCCCCCGGTGTTGTAGGGCAGCCCGTAGCGTTCGCACAGTTCCCGCACCTCCGGCGCGAGCTGCGGGTACCGGTGCGCCGGAAGATCCGGGAACAGGTGGTGTTCGATCTGGTGCGAGAGATTGCCCGACATGATGTGGAACAGCGGCGTGCCGGTGATGTTCGCGCTGCCGAGCAGCTGACGCACGTACCACTCGCCGCGGGTCTCGTGCGCGGTCTCCTCCTCGGTGAAGGACTGCACCCCGGACGGGAAGTGCCCGCAGAAGATGATGGAGAACGCCCACACGTTGCGGACCAGGTTGGCGGCCGCGTTGCCGAGCAGCGTCGGCACGAACATCGGCCCGGACAGCAGCGGGAACGCGACGTAGTCCTTGACCACCTGCCCGCGCGCCTTACGCCACCACCCCCGGGCGAGCGGGATCACGTCGCGCCAGCTGCGTTTGCCGGCGACGACGTTCTCGACCTCGGCGTCGTGCAGCATCACGCCCCACTCGAACAGCAGCATCAGCCCCGTCGCGTAGACGGGATTGCCGAGGTAGTAGGGGTGCCAGCGCTGCGCCGGATCCATCCGCAGGATGCCGTAGCCGACGTCGCGATCCATCCCGAGGATGTTGGTGTAGGTGTGGTGCAGGTAGTTGTGCGAGTGCCGCCACTGGTCGGCGGGACATACGGTGTCCCACTCGAAGGTGCGGGAGTTCAGTTCCGGCTCGCGCATCCAGTCGTACTGGCCGTGCATCACATTGTGGCCGATCTCCATGTTGTCGAGGATCTTCGACACGCTCAGCGCGGCCACGCCCGCCACCCATGCCGGCGGCAGGAAGCCCACGAACAACAGGGCACGACCGGCGATCTCGAAGCGCCGCTGCGCCCCGACGATGCGGTAGATGTACTCGCGGTCGGCCGCGCCGAGCGAGGCGACGGTGCGCTCGCGCAGGGCGTCGAGTTCGCGGCCGATCTCCTCGACCTGCTCGCGGCGCAGCACGACCGGCGACGGGTCGGGATCGCGACGGCCGGACAGGAACGCCGGCAGCGGAAGGGACAGGGGGATGGACAAACCGAACATGGTGTCCTCCAATTGTTTCGAGTGGGTCAGAGGTCGAAGGCCGCGTCGCCGACGGGGACGTTCACGCAGATCTGCACCTCGGCGCCGGGCTCGTCGTCGATCTCGCCGGTGCGCACGTCGCGGGTGCCGCCGGACAGCCGGGTCACGGTGCAGGAGTGGCAGATTCCCATGCGGCAGCCGTGCTGCGGGGTGAGCCCGGCCGCCTCGGCCTGTTCGAGGGCGGTGACGCCGCTGTTCTCGGCGCGGACCCCGGACGCGGCGAAGGTGACGGTGCCGCTCGCGTCGTCGTCGCGGACGACGACGGGCGGGGTGAACTGCTCGGTGCGCAGCAGGTGCGCGGCGCCGGCGTCGCCGTAGACCTCCCGCACGCTGTCGACGAGCCCGGCCGGGCCGCAGACGTAGGCGGGTGCGCCGGCGAACCACGGGGCGACCCGCTCGAGATGACTCCGGTCGAAGCGGCCACGCAACGCACCGTCGTCCGCCCGGGTGTAGGCGAAGGCCACGTCGACGCCGGCGTGGGCGCCGGCCAGGGACTCGATCGCGTCGCGGTGCGGCACGTGCGCGGCGGTGGGCGCGTAGTGCAGGAACGCGACGGTTCCGGAGTGGCCCTCGTCGGCGAGGGTGCGCAGCATCGACAGCACCGGAGTGATGCCGCTGCCGCCGCTGACGAGCACCAGCCGCTCCGGCCGCTCCGCCGGGAGACAGAACTCGCCGGCGGCCGCCGCGAGGTCGACCACGTCGCCCGCGGTGGCGTGCTCGTGCAGGTGCCGCGAGACGACGCCGTCCGGTCGCACCCCGACCGTGAGCTGGATGCGCCCGTCGGCTCGATGCTGGGAACTCACCGGCGAGTAGCTGCGGCTGTGCCGCACACCGTCCACCACCACGCCGAGTTGCAGGTGCTGACCGGCCCGGAACTCCAGGGGCCGGCCCGGGCGCAGCTCGAGCGTCACCGCACCCGGGACATTTCGGTCAACGTTCGTGATCCGGGCGCGCGTGTGCTGCACGGCCAGGAGCGGATCGGCCAGTTCGAGGTACCGATCCGGGTGGTGCGGCGCGGAGAGTACATGCAGCGCCTTGATCAGGGCTTTGCGTCCGATCGACGGCCCCGGCCCGCGTCGGGCGCGGTGAAGCAGGGTCATGGCGTCGCTCCTCTCGAGCGAGAATCCAAAGTCAGTGCACAAATGTGCACTGAGTTCAGTGTGCCAGGGTCGCCCGGTGGGCTGTCAACGTTGTTGTGGCGGCCGTCACCACGGTCCCCGGCCGCCGCCGCGTCGCACTGCCTAGACTCGGAGCCGTGTCCGCAGCCCCCGTTCCCGAACCCGCGACGCGAGCTGCGCGCAAGGAGCGCACCCGCCAGGCCCTGCTCGACGCGGCGCTCGAACTCTCCGCCGATCGCAGCTTCGCGACGGTGAGCCTGCGCGAGGTGGCCCGCCGAGCCGGGATCGTGCCCACGGCGTTCTACCGCCACTTCGGCTCGATGGAGGAACTCGGCGTCGCCCTCGCCGCCGACACCATGCGCATGCTCCGCACGCTGCTGCGCGAGGCCCGGCGCACGCGCGGCCCGTCCTCGGCGCGGGCGTCGCTCGAGGCCCTGGTGCGGCAGGTCCGCGCCCACGAACAAGCGTTCCGATTCCTGGCCCGGGAGCGCTACGGCGGCCAGCCGGCCGTCGCGCGCACCGTCACCGTCGAGTTGCGGCTGATCACGGGCGAACTCTCCGTCGATCTCTCCCGCATGCCCGGAATGGCGGACTGGGACGTCGACGACCTGGAGATGGCGGCCGACCTGCTGGTGACCGCCATGCTCGAGGTGGTGCTCGAACTGCTCGACGTGGACCGGCCCGGCGGGCCGGCGGAGGCCGAGGTCCTCGCCCGCGCCGAAAAGCAGATGCGTCTCATCGTTCTCGGCATGGGCGCGTGGAAACCTTCCCACCGCTAACGGCAACCCGTACGGTGGGCGCCATGTTCGAGACCACTCACGTCACCCTCGGAGACCTCACCTTCGACGTTCACGTCACCGGTCCCGCCGACGGCACGCCCGTCGTG
Source organism: Rhodococcus sp. M8 (assembly GCF_015654185.1). Lineage (NCBI taxonomy): Bacteria > Bacillati > Actinomycetota > Actinomycetes > Mycobacteriales > Nocardiaceae > Rhodococcus > Rhodococcus sp. M8. Next base: position 70,228 of record NZ_CP064065.1, on the reverse strand, counting down.
CTGCTGCACGGATTCCCGGAGACCGCCCGCAGCTGGGAGGCCGTGGCGCCGCAGCTCGCGGAGGCGGGTCTGCGAGTGCTGATGCCGGACCAACGGGGGTACTCCCCCGGCGCCCGCCCGGACGGCGTGTCGGCATACACCGTCGACCTGCTGGTCGGTGACGTGATCGGGCTGCTCGACGCGACCGGCCTCGGGCAGGCCCACCTGGTGGGGCACGACTGGGGTGCCGCCGTGGCCTGGCAGGTCGCGGCGCGGCACCCCGAGCGCATCAGCACCCTGACCGCGGTGTCCGTGCCGCACCTCGCGGCCTACGGCTGGGCCCTGCGCGAGGACGCCGATCAGCAGGCCCGCGCCGCCTACATCAAGCTGCTCCGGCAGGAGGGAAAGGCCGAGCACGTCCTGCTCGAGGACGACGCCCGTCGCCTGCGCGCGATGTACGGCGACCGGGTGAGCCCCGAGTCGATCGACGAATACGTGCACGTGCTGTCCGAGCCCGGCGCCCTGACCGCCGCGCTCAACTGGTACCGCGCGATGACCCGGGAGCTCTCCGAGCTGGCACCGGTGCGGGTGCCCACCACCTACGTGTGGAGCACCGAGGATTCGGCCCTCGGCCGGGTGGGCGCGGAGCGCTGCGGCGAGTTCGTCGACGCGTCTTACGAATTCGTCGTCCTCGACGACGTCAGCCACTGGGTGCCGGAGGAGGCACCGGACGCGCTGGCGAAGGCGATCCTCGCCCGCATCGGCGACCGGCCGTAAGAGCATGACCACAGGAGGGGCCGTGACCACCGCAGCCTGCCACCGCCGTATGCGTCGCCGGCTCGGCGCGGTCGCGGCCGCCTCCCTCACCGTGCTCGCCGGCGCGGCCTGCACCGATCCCGGGTCGCCCGCCGATTCCGAGCCCGAGCCCAGCCCCGCCTACAGCTCCTATGTGGCCCTGGGTGACTCGTTCACGGCGGGCCCGATGATCCCGCCCCAGATCGACTCGGCGTGCGCGCGCTCGGGGAGCAACTACCCCCATGCGGTGGCCGAGACGCTGGGCATCGACAACTTCCGCGACGCGTCGTGCAGTTCCGCGACGACAGCGAACCTGACAGGGCCCCAAGTGGTTTCGTCGGGCGCCACCGTCCCCCCGCAATACGATGCGCTCACCCCCGAGACCGAGCTGGTCACCGTCGGGATCGGCGGCAACGACATCGGCCTGGTCGCCCTGGCCGGATCGTGTCTCGCGCTCGACCGCTCGTCCGGCAGGGCCGCGGCACCGGCCGGACCCCTGTGCGCGACCGCGAACGTCCGCGACGGCCTCGACCTCGTGGACCGCGCGATCGACGACTTCGCCCCCACCTACGGCGTGATCGTGCGGGAGATCCGCAACCGCGCCCCGGACGCGCGCATCCTGCTCGTCGGCTACCCGACCGGGATCCGGGACGGCGGATGCTATCCCGATCAGCCGATCCTGCCGGACGACGCGACGTACCTGCAGGCGAAGATCGACCGGCTCAACACGGCGATGGAACAGCAGGCCGACGCCGCGGGCGTCGACTACGTCGACCTGCGCGAGTCCACCGTCGGGCACGACGCGTGCCAGCCCTCCGCGCAGCGCTGGACCGAAGGCCTGTTCCCGTCCCAGCCGGCCGCCCCGCTGCACCCCAACGCCGACGGCCACCGCAACGCAGCCGAACAGGTCCTGGTCACGATCGCGGACTAGCCGCGGGGTCGATCGCCGATCGGCACAGGGCCGAGAGCTCGTCGACCACCGCGTCGAGCGGCGCCGAGCTGCGCTGCGCCTGGGCGAGCACCAGCGCACCCTCGAGCGCGCCGACGATGAGCACCGCCAACGACCGGGCGCGTTCCGGGCCCACCCCGTCCGCGACGAGCGTGCCGGTGAGCAGGCCACACCAGTGCTCGAACGCCTCCCCGGCGACATCGCGGGCGCCGCGCTCGGTGCCCAGGGCCGCCGCGACGATCGGGCAGCCGACCGCGTAGTCGCCGGCCTCGAGACCGCGACGCCACAGGTCGGCGAGAGCCTGCAGTGCGCCGGGGGTGTCCGAGGAGTCCAGCACCCGTGCCATCCCGTCACCCAGGTGGTCCGCGGCACTGCGGGTGGCCTCCTCGACGAGCTGCGCCTTTCCGCCCGGGAAATGGTGGTAGACCGACCCGCGCGGCGCGCCGCTGTGGGCGAGCACGTCGGCAAACGAGGTCGCCGCGACGCCCCGCTCGCGGATGAGCCGGATCGCGCTGCGGATCATCGCGGCGCGAGGGCCGGTGGTCGGGTCGCTTCGCCTCGCCATGTCCGCGCTCCGCTCTTGCCGTCGGTTTCTATGTATGTTGTCATACTTAGGTCCGGACCGTGCCGGAACGGACCCGTTCTTCCCGAGGAGTCGTCGTGACCGAGATCGCCGCCCCGCCCCACCCCTTCGACGCCGCCGTGGCGCTCGAGCCCGCGGAGGACGGTCACGCGCGGGGGCGGACCAGCCCCGAGTACACGAACATGGTCGGTCCGTTCGGCGGCGTCACCGCCGCCGCCCTGCTGCGGGCCGTCCAGCAGCACCCGGACCGGCTCGGCGATCCCATTTCCCTCACCGTCAACTACGCCGGCCCGGTCGCCGACGGCGAGTTCGACATCACCGTGCGGGCGGTCCGTACCAACCGCACCAACCAGCACTGGCTGCTCGAGCTGACGCAGGACGGCGTGGTCACCACCACCGCCACGGCGGTGTTCGGCACCCGTCGCGACACCTGGTCGGACACCGAACTCGACATGCCGGCGGTCCCGTCGGCGGATGCGGTTCCCACCCAGACCTTCCCGGACTTCATCGCGTGGGCCCGCAACTACGAGATGCGGTTCGTCGAAGGCGCGGTGCCCCAGCAGGACGCCGGCGAGCACCCCGACTCCACCACGACGCTGTGGGTGCGCGACACCCCGGCCCGCCCGCTCGACTTCCCGGCGCTGACGGCGCTGTGCGACGTGTTCTACCCGAGGGTGTTCCTGCGCCGCGGCCGGTACATGCCGGCCGGGACCGTGTCCCTGACGGTGTACTTCCACGCCGACGCCGGGCAGCTCGAGGCCCAGGGCGACGATTTCGTCCTGGGCACCGCGCGCACCCACCGCTTCTCGCAGGGCTACTTCGATCAGGCCGCCCAGCTGTGGGGCCGCGACGGCACGCTGCTCGCCACGACCCACCAGCTCGTCTACTTCAAGGACTGACCCTCCGGGGCCCGCACCGCGAGCAGCGCCGCCAGCCCCGCGCCGAGCACGACGAGCAGGCCGGCGATCCCGGCCCGGTCCGCGTCGAACGTCCAGGCGAAGAGCCCGAACAGGGTCGGGGCCAGGAACGACACGGCGCGGCCCGACGTCGCGTAGAGCCCGAACATCTGCCCCTCCCGCCCGGCCGGGGTGATGCGCGCGAGGAAGGTGCGGGCCGACGACTGCGCGGGCCCGACGAACAGGCACAGCAGCAGACCGAAGATCCAGAACATCAGCGGCCCCGACACCACGAGCAGCACGACCCCCACGGCCATCATCGCGGCGAGCGAGGCGACGATCACCGCCTTGGGGCCGACCCGGTCGTCGAAGCGCCCCGCGGCCAGCGCACCGAGGGCCGACACCACGTTCGCGGCCACGCCGAACAGCAGCACGTCGGCGGCATCGATGCCGTACACGTTCACCGCGAGCACCGCACCGAACGTGAACACCCCGGCCAGGCCGTCGCGGAACAGCGCCGAGGCGCCGAGGTAGCCGACGGTGCGCCGATCCATCGCCCACAGCTCGCGCAGGTCGCGCAGCAGCACCCGGTAGGACTGCACGATCCCGGCCCGCTCCGCGCCGGGATCGGCACCGGTGGGCGGAACCTCCGGCACCGCCAGCAGCACCGGGACGGCGAAGACCGCGAACCACACCGCCGCGGCCACCACGACCAGGCGGATGTTGAGGCCGCCCTCGGTGCTCACGCCGAGGAAGCCGCGGGTGTCGCCGTCGCCGGCGATGAACCCGAAGTACCCCAGCAGCAACAACAGCAGCCCACCGAAATAGCCCATGGCCCAACCCAAACCGGAGACCCGGCCCATGTTCTCCTCGGTGGAGACCTGACGCAGCATCGCGTTGTAAGGCACCTGCGCGAGTTCGACGACGACCGACGACACCCCCAGCAGCACGAGGCCGAGCCACAGGTAGTGGTAGTCGTCGCGCACGAAGACCATCGCCGCCATCAGCGCGACACCGGCGTAGGACAGCACCGCCAGGGACCGCTTGCGCCGGCCGGCCGCGTCGTAGCGCTGGCCCGAGACGGGGGCGGTGACCGCGATGAAGAACCCCGATATGCCCAGCGCCCACCCGAGCCACGTGCTCGCCGACATCGACCCCGGCAGGTCGTCGCCGACGGCGTCGGTGAGATACACGGAGAAGACGAAGGTCAGCACCACCGCGTGGTAGGCCGACGACCCGAAGTCCCACATTCCCCAGGCGAAGACCTGCCGTCGCGAGGTGGCCTCCCCGATCCCGGCGGCGTCCGTGTGCGCGCTCATGCCCGCAGCCTAGGAGATCGTCGCGCCGAGAACCGGCCTCCGGTGATCCGCGCGATTTCCGGTCAGCCGCGACCGCACTCCGCGTTCGCGGCTGACCGAGAGGTTCGCGACCGTCCCCTCAGCTGTGCACTTGATTGCATATGCACCTCGGTGCATACTCTCGACATGGCCCTGGAACACGCGCTGCTCGCCGCACTCGACGAGCGGTCCGGCTCCGGCTACGAACTGGCCCGCCGGTTCGACAAGTCGATCGGCTTCTTCCACAGCGCGACGCACCAGCAGATCTACCGCGTGCTGCGGCGTATGGAGGACCACGGCTGGGTCACCGGCCGCACCGTGCCGCAGGACGGCCGGCCCGACAAGAAGGTCTACCGCGTCAGCGCCGCCGGACGCACCGAGCTGGACCGTTGGATCGCCCACCCCTCCGACCCCGAGCAGCTGCGCAGCGACCTGGCCGTGAAGATCCGCGCCGCCGGGCCCGGCACCCTGCCCGCCCTCCTCGCGGAGCTCACCCGCCACCGCGACGCCCACGCCGCCCGCCTCGAGGTGTACCGCACCATCGAGAAACGAGACTTCCCCGCACCCCACCGGCTCACCGGGCCCTCACTGCACCAGTACCTCGTCCTGCGCGGCGGCATCCGCGTCGAACAGGGCTTCGCCGACTGGTGCCAGGAAGTGCTCGACGCCCTCACCACCGAGGACCACTCGTGACGAACCCCTACCCCCACCTGCTCTCACCGCTCGACCTCGGACCGTTCACGGTGCCCAACCGCGTCGTCATGGGCTCGATGCACACCGGACTCGAGGACCGCGCCAAGAACACCGGCCGCCTCGCCGCGTACTTCGCCGAGCGTGCCCGCGGCGGGGTCGGCCTCATCGTCACCGGCGGCTACGCACCCAACCGGACCGGGTGGCTGCTGCCGTTCGGCGCCAAGCTCACCAACCGGCTCGAGGCCCGGCGGCACCGGACGATCACCGATGCCGTCCACGCCGAGGGCGGTCGCATCCTGCTGCAGATCCTGCACGCCGGGCGCTACAGCTACTGGCCGCTGAGCGTGTCCGCCTCATCGATCAAGGCGCCGATCAACCCGTTCCGGCCGCGCAGGCTCACCTCCTGGGGCGTGCGCCGGCAGATCCGCGCCTACGTCCGCTGCGCCCGCCTCGCCCAGCGGGCCGGTTACGACGGCGTCGAGATCATGGGCGGCGAGGGCTACTTCATCAACCAGTTCCTCGCCGAGCGCACCAACCGGCGCACCGACGAGTGGGGCGGCAGCCCCGAGAACCGTCGCCGGCTGCCCGTCGAGATCGTCCGCCGCACCCGCGAGGCCGTCGGCCCGGACTTCGCGATCTGCTTCCGGCTGTCCATGGCCGACCTCGTCGAAGGCGGCCAGCGCTGGGACGAGATCGTCGCCCTCGCTCAGGAGGTCGAGCGGGCGGGCGCAACGCTGATCAACACCGACATCGGCTGGCACGAGTCGCGGGTGCCCACCATCGTCACGTCCGTCCCGCGCGCCGCGTTCGCGGACGTCACGGCCGAACTGGCGAAGCACGTCGCAATCCCCGTCGCCGCGTCCAACCGGATCAACATGCCCGAGACCGCCGAGGAGATCCTGGCCCGCGGCGACACACAGCTCATCTCGATGGCCCGGCCGATGCTGGCCGACCCGGAGTGGGTCCGCAAGGCCACCGCCGGCGCCGCCGACGAGATCAACACCTGCATCGCCTGCAATCAGGCCTGCCTCGACCACGCCTTCGTCAACAAGCACGTCTCGTGCCTGCTCAACCCCCGCACCGGGCGGGAGACCGAGCTGCTGCTCGCCCCCACCCGCCGCCGCAAGGCCGTCGCGGTCGTCGGCGCCGGGCCCGCCGGGCTCGCCGCGGCGGTGAACCTGGCCCGCCGCGGGCACGCCGTCACCCTGTTCGAGGCCGACGACGAGATCGGCGGCCAGTTCGGCATCGCCCGCCGCATCCCCGGCAAGGAGGAGTTCGCCGAGACCCTGCGGTACTACCGCCGCCAGCTGGAGCTGACGAAGGTCCAGGTCGAGCTCGGCACCCGCGCGACGGCCGACGACCTGATCGGTGCCTACGACGAGGTGGTCGTCGCGACCGGCGTCACCCCCCGCGTGCCCGCAATCCCCGGCATCGACCACCCGAGCGTGCTGTCGTACCCGCAGGTCGTCCGCGAGGGTGCGCCCGTCGGCGCCCGCGTCGCCGTGATCGGGGCGGGCGGCATCGGCGTCGACGTCTCCGAGTTCCTCACCCACGACCACTCCCCCACCCTCGACCTGGCCGAATGGAAGCGCGAGTGGGGCGTCACCGACCCGAAGGCCGCCCCGGGAGCGCTCACCGAGCCCCGCCCGTCGCCGTCGCCGCGCGAGGTGTTCCTGCTGCAGCGCAAGCCCGGCCGGATCGGCGCGCGGCTCGGCAAGACCAGCGGATGGGTGCACCGGGCGTCGCTGCAGCACAAGAAGGTGCACGAGATCTCGGGCGTGAACTACGAGCGGATCGACGACGCCGGCCTGCACATCAGCTTCGGCGAGGACCGCCGCGACCCGAAGGTGCTCGACGTGGACAACGTGGTGATCTGCGCCGGGCAGGAACCCGTCCGTGACCTCGTCGAGCGGCTCACCGCCGCGGGCGTGACCACGCACGTCATCGGCGGTGCCGACGTCGCCGCGGAACTCGACGCCAAGCGCGCGATCGAGCAGGGCACGCGCCTCGCGGACCGCATCTGAACCGGCCGCGGCTACGCTGACCGACCATGACTCTGCCGAACCCCACCCCCGACGCCCGCGCCGTCGTGACCGGCGCCTCCTCCGGCATCGGCGAGGCCCTCGCCGCCGAGCTCGCCGCGCGCGGGCACTCGCTGATCCTGGTCGCCCGGCGCGGCGACGTGATGGAGGAGCTCGCCGCGACGCTGCGGGCGACGCACGGCGTCACCGTCGAGGTCCGCGCGTGTGACCTGTCCGACCGCGACGCGCGGGCGAAGCTCGTCGACGAACTCGGCGAGCGCCCGATCAGCATCCTGTGCAACAACGCCGGCATCGCGACCTTCGGCCCGGTGGCCCAGCTGGATCCGGGCTACGAGCGGGCCCAGGTCGAGCTGAACGCCGTCGCGGTGCACGACCTGACCCTCGCGGTGCTGCCGCAGATGGTCGAGCGCCGCTCCGGGGCGATCCTGATGGTCGGTTCCGCGGCGGGCAACATGCCGATCCCCCACAACGCGACCTATGCGGCGACGAAGGCGTTCGTCAACACGTTCTCCGAGTCGCTGCGCGGGGAGCTGAAGGACAGCGGCGTGCACGTGACGCTGCTGGCGCCGGGCCCGGTGCGCACGGAGACCCCGGATCCGGCGGAGGCCTCGATCGTCGACAAGCTCGTGCCGGACTTCCTGTGGATCTCCAGCGAGCACACCGCGAAGGTGTCGCTCGACGCGCTCGCCGAGAACAAGATGCGCATCGTGCCGGGCCTGATCAGCAAGGCGATGTCCGTCGCCGGCAACTACACCCCGCGCGGCGTCGTCGCGCCCATCGTCGGCGCCTTCTACCGGAAGCTGGGCGCGTAGCCCCCGTCAGCGCCTACGGCGGCGGCCGGTGCCGAAGATGCTGCGGCTGATCTCGCGCCCCGCGGCCGACGCCGCGGACCGCAGGAAACCCTTGACGGCCGCGCTGCCGAGGACCTGCTCGACCATGCTCGGCCCCGCGTCCCGGGGCGGTGGCGTGCCGGGCAGGTCCGGCAACGGCGGGACCTGCGCCCGTGGGTCCATGTCGGGGGCGCCGGCCACCTTCTCGGTGAGCCTCTCGTAGGCGGACTCGCGGTCGACGGTCTGCCCGTACTTGCCGTACAGCTCGCTCCCGCGCGCCGCGGACCGGATCGCCTCCTCGCCGACGGTGTCCAGCAACGAACGCGGCGGACGGATCCGCGTCCACGCGACAGGCGTCGGCGCGCCCTTCTCGGACAGCACCGTGACGACGGCCTCACCGATTCCGAGGGTGGTCAGCGCCTCCTCGAGGTCGTAGAACTCCGTCTCCGGATACGTGCGGACGGTCTTGGCCAGCGCCTTCTGATCGTTCGGTGTGAATGCGCGCAGCGCGTGCTGCACCCGCGCGCCGAGCTGGGACAGCACCGCATTGGGCACGTCCGTGGGCAGCTGGGTGCAGAAGAACACTCCCACCCCTTCGAACGGATGAGCTTGACCGTCTGCTCGATCTGCTGCAGGAACGCCTTCGAGGCGTCGGCGAAGAGCAGGTGCGCCTCGTCGAAGACGAACACGAGCTTCGGCTTGTCGAGGTCGCCCTCCTCGGGCAGCGTCTGGAACAGGTCGGCGAGCACCCACATCAGGAACGTCGAGAACAGCACCGGCCGCGCCGCGTGGGCGCCGAGCTCGAACAGGCTGATCACGCCGTTGCCGCCGACGACGCGCAGCAGGTCCTCGGTCTCGAACTCCGGTTCTCCGAAGAAGGTGTCCCCGCCGCCGGCCTCGAGGTTGACGAGCGCCCGCAGGATCACGCCGGCGGTCGCCGGGGAGACCCCGCCGATACCTTTCAGCTCTGCCTTTCCCTCGTCGCTGGTCAGGTGTGTGACGACCTGCCGCAAGTCCTTGAGGTCAAGCAGCGGCAGCCCCTGGCGGTCGGCCCAGTGGAAGATCAGCCCCAACGTCGATTCCTGGGTGGGGTTGAGGCCGAGGACCTTGCTCAGCAGGATCGGACCGAACGCGGTGACCGTCGCGCGGACGGGCACGCCCGGGCCTTCGGTGCCGAGCGAGAAGAACTGCACCGGGTAGGCGGTCGGTCCCCATCCGGAATCCCCGGTCGCCGCGGCGCGGGTCCGGAGCCCGTCGTCGTCCTCACCGGGCGCCGACAGCCCCGACAGGTCACCCTTCATGTCGGCCATCACGACCGGGACCCCGGCGGCCGAGAGTTGCTCGGCGATGCCCTGCACGGTCTTGGTCTTGCCGGTGCCGGTCGCACCGGCGACCAGTCCGTGCCGATTCATCGTGGCGAGCGGGATCCGTACCCGGGCCGACGAATCGACCACCCCGTCGTGGACGACCGCCCCGAGTTCGAGGGCGACCCCGTCGGCGGCGTATCCCGCGGCGATCTGCCCAGCGGGTGCGATCTGCCGGGCCGGCCCGGCGGGCGCGGCGTCCGTCGCCTCGGCGGCCCGCGCGGCCGCCTCCGCCTCGCGCTGTGCCTGCTCGGCCGCCTTCAGGGCCGCTTCGGCGACGCGTGCCGCTTCCTCCGCGGCCGCGCGGGCGGCCGCCGCCTTCTCGGCCGGCGACGGTGCCGGCGGTGTCGAATCGACCGTCATGCGGTGTCCTCCTCGTCCACGTGCGGCCGCGGAATGGTCACCGTGACCTTATCGCCACGACCGGCCTGACTACTCTGTGTTTCGTGCAGGACAAACTTGTGTGGATCGATTGCGAAATGACCGGATTGCGGATCGACAGCGACAAGCTGATCGAGATCGCCGCCCTCGTCACCGACAGTGATCTCAACGTGCTCGGCGACGGGGTGGACATCGTCATCCACGCCGACGACGACGCGCTCGCCGCGATGCCGGACGTCGTCACCCAGATGCACGAGCGCTCCGGGCTCACCGACGAGGTGCGCCGGTCCACGGTGAGCGTCGCCGAGGCGGAGAAGATGGTGCTCGACTACATCCGGGCCCACGTCCCGGAGGCCGGCACCGCGCCGCTGGCCGGCAACTCGATCGCGACGGACCGCGGGTTCATCGCCCGCGACATGCCCGAACTCGACGCCTACCTCCACTACCGCATGGTGGACGTCAGCTCCGTCAAGGAGCTGTGCCGGCGCTGGTACCCGCGGATCTACTTCGGGCAGCCGGCGAAGGGCCTGTCGCATCGGGCGCTCGCCGACATAAAGGAGTCGATCCGGGAACTGCGGTACTACCGGCGAACCGCGTTCGTCGCCCCACCGGGCCCGCCGTCGGCCGAGATCGCCGCTGTCACGAAGGAGTTGGGTCCGGCCTGACCTGCGGATTCGTCGTTTCCGGCAAAGTCAGGCTAGTATCTGTACCGCAGGCGCAACCGGCCCAGGCCGATCGCGAATGCGATGGTGAGTGTAGTTCAGTTGGTAGAGCACCAGGTTGTGATCCTGGCTGTCGCGGGTTCGAGTCCCGTCACTCACCCCCACAGGGCGAGTCCCTGACCAGCAGAGATGCCGGTCAGGGACTCGTCTTTTTCGGCGTCGCGCAGCTCTGCACCAGCGCTCCGTCCCGAGATGCGGCGCTTGGGCGGACGACCGCCGAATCGCGCGATCGACCCGCCGTGCAACGGCGATCACCCGGTGAAGCAGTACGAGTCGCTGGACGCATCCCCGCCCTGCAGGCGGGTCTGGTGCACCCTGCGTCCGCGGAAGTCGTCGCCGTGCGGGAAGAATCCGCGGTCGATGACCAGACCACCGGCGGAGACGTCGGCATCGAACTTCGCCATCCACGCCCCCACCCCGTCCGGGTAGAAGACCTCGTCCCAGGCCGCATAGAGCGAGTTGGTGGCGTAGACCCGGCGTCCGTCGCGACTGACCTCCACCATCTGCGGAGCTCCCGCGATCCGGAGGTCCGGATCCGCCGGGTGCGGCTCGCGCCGCACGATCCCACCGAGGCGCACCGATCCCGTCTCCCTCGGGTGGAACGGATCGCCGACGTCGTACTGCTTGAGTTCTCCTGTGCCCCAGCACGAGACGTACAGCCAACGGTCGTCGACCGACAGGTCGATGTCCGAGACGAGCGGCGGTACCGCGCCGAAGGGTTTCAGCGCCGGCGGCAGATCGTCGGCCTCGGCCGGCTCCGCCGGAATGGTGATCACCTTCTCGACCACCCACCGGTCGTCGCTCTTGTGCCACATCCACACGGAGGCCGACAGATCCTCCACGCTGATGACGACTCCCACGAACCCGAACGCCTCGGAGGGATTGTGAGCCGGGCGGAGTTCGAGAACCATCTGGTGCTCGTCGCCGAGATCGACGCGCTGGGTCAGCTTGCGCTCGGACATGCTCCAGAAGTCCAGGTGGTGTCCGAACCTGCGGCCGAGGAGGTCCTCGGCGTCGAGTCCGTTCTCGATCATCGACGGCGTGGCCCACTCGGAGGTGATCACCGTGTCGTACTTCAGGTGCCACCACACGTCGTACGCCAAGAACTGCTCGCCGTGCTCCGCCTCCCACGCTCCGACGACGTCGAACGTGTCGTGGTCGAGCAGCGCGACACCGCCCGGACCCTCGGCGCCGTCGGCGCCTCCCAGGGCGGACATGAAGATGCCCCCCGGTCCGCAATGCACCGTGTGCGGCCGCGAGTATCCCGCCTTCGCGGCGAGTTCGGCGGCCTCGATCGTGCGGGTCACCACCGGGTGCCGCGGGTCGGGTTTGGTGTCGAGGATGTACGTTCTCGACGAGCGGATGCCCGGCACCACCAGGTATCGCCGCTCGAGCGGTTGCCCGTGATGCCCGGCGTGGTGATCGCCGTGCCCCTCGTGACCGTGCCCCTCATGACCGTGCCCCTCATGACACAGCGCGCTCGAGCAGGCGTTCCACCCGAAGTGGTGTAACTCGTTGCCCGCCGTCGGCAACTCGGTCCAGCCGACCACACCACCGTATGTCGGCGAACCCGGCTCGCAATCGACCACTGCGATCGCGTCCTTCGCCCGGCCTGCGGGATCGAAGGCAGCCACATAGGCAAGCCGCTCGGGCGCGGCTGCTACGGCGTCACTCGGGGTGCGGTAGAACGTGGGATCTGTCGTCGTAGACATGAATCCTCCTCGACTCGGTCCTGTCCGCCGGGCCACCCTCGGTGGTCCACGGTCGGTCGACGTCACAGGTAGGCATGCCTTTCCCTGATTGTCCGCCGCGCAGGACCGCATGTCGACCTTCCGCAGGGGCGGGCTGCCCGGAAGGCGCCGCCCGACATGGGAAGACCCCCTGGATCGTCGATCCCGGGGGTCTCGTGCCAACCCCTACCACAGGAGGCGGCCCCAGCCTGCCACACGCCGGGGTGGCGCCGCCGGGCGGCCCGGCGGCGGATCAGGCGCGTGCGTTTCCGGCCTTCCACGTCGACCACGGGATGTTCCAGTCCCCGAGCCCCTCGGTGCCTTCGAGGATGCCGCCGACGGTGTTCTTCACGATCACGATGTCGCCGCGCTTGGTGTTGTCGAAGATCCACCTGGCGTTGGCCGGGCTCAGGTTGAGACAGCCGTGGCTGACGTTGCGGGAACCCTGATCGCCGAGCGACCACGGCGCGGAGTGGAAGAAGATGCCGCTGTACGACATCCGCGTCGCCCAGTCCACCGGGGTCCGGTAGCCCTGCGGGGAGTCGACGGCGACGCCGTAGGTCGACGAGTCCATCACCAGATGCTCGAACCGGTCGCCGATCGTGTACACGCCGTTCGGGGTGGGCGTGCTGTCCTTGCCCATGGACGTGGGCATCGTCATCACGTCGACCCCGTTGCGGTTGACGGTGACCTGCTTGGTGTTGTCGTCGGCGGTGATGATCACCGCGTCGCCGACGGTGAAGGTCGAATGCACATCCGACTGCCCGAACAGACCGTCGCCGAGATCGCGGCCGTAGACCTTCACGTCCACCGTGACCGTCGTGCCCGGCGCCCAGTAGTTCTCGGGCCGCCACCGCACCTCGCGGTTGCTGAGCCAGTAGAACGCGCCCTCCACCGGCGGGTCGGTGACGACGGTGATGGCCTGCTCGACGGCGAGGCGATCAGGGATGTTCTCGTCGAACTGGATCGCGACGGGCTGGCCGATGCCGACGACCGAGCCCTCGCCCGGCATCACGTAGGGCTGGGTGAGGTTGCCGGGGGCGCTGGTGGCGAAGGAGGCGACGGTCGTGGTCGCTCCGCCGAGCCCGTACGCGACGGCCTCGAGCCGGTACTGCCGGCTGTAACCGAGGGGCTCGGTGTTGGCCCAGGTGGCTCCGTCCGGGCCGAGCGCCCCGGCGACGGGTTCCCCGTCCGGGTTGAGCAGCGTGACCGACTCGAGCTTGCCGTTGACCACCGAGACCGTCACGGGCTCGATGGGCGAGAAGCCGACTCCTCCGTCGACGACGCTCGCCGACACCGTGGGCTTGATGAGCGCGGCGAGCGGATTCGAATCGATCGGCACCTCCTCGGCCCCGCCGGCGCTGCTCGCACCGGAGCAGGCCGTGACGAAGGTCATGACGCCGACCAACACGGTCCCGAGCACCACCGCGACGGCGCGCCGATTCCGCCCTCGGCGCGGCGCCGCACTGTTCCCAACCACTCTCCACCCTCCGATTCCGGGCCTCCCCCGGGCCGCAAAAGTGCACGTCGATGCGTGTGCGCTCGATGATGCCAGCCCCGCTCGAGGCGGAGCCGTCGCGACGTCGACGACGCGAATAACGTTCGAATACCAATCGCCGCCGGACCCCCCGGCGTTACGTGTCGCTCCCACCGAAATGCGGCATGACCTGCCGATTTGGTGCGCTACTGGAAGGTGTGTAATCTTTCCTTCGTCGCCGGGACAACGGCCCGGAGACGCACCGCCAAGCGCCATTAGCTCAATTGGCAGAGCAGCTGACTCTTAATCAGCGGGTTCGGGGTTCGAGTCCCTGATGGCGCACAAGAAAGGCCAGACCTCCCCATGAGGTCTGGCCTTTTTCTTTACCCACGCCCTTGCCACCCCACCAGCCACCCCGCCTTCGACGCGGCCTCGAACACCGGCCGCGCCTCCGCGGGACCGCCCGGACTACGCCGAGTACCGGCGACGTTCCGTACCGCGGCCGAGGGAACCGTCGGCCACAGCGCTTCCCTCGCGAGGCGGGCGCATGGCCGGCGTGTGCGACGCGGCGTCGACCGCCGCCAGTTCGGCGAGTCGGCGGAGGTCGCCCTCCAGTGCCGCGCGCCGGTCTCGGTGTGCCTTGACCAGCCGCCAATAGACCCGGTCCAGGCCCGGTGCCACGTGGAGCACACGGTAGGTCTGGACGATCTTGGTGCCTCCGGGGACGGGTTCGAGGTCGATGCGCCATTCCGTGCTGTCCGCCCGGCCCAGGAGACCCGCCGTCCGCCATGCCAGCGTCCGCGGCGGCTCCACAACGGTGAATACGCACGACCGGCTCCACCGGAGGCCGCCGGAGCGGTTCCTGCCCCGGAACCGGATTCCCGGCGCTGCCGCTCGGGCGTTTCCGAGCAGGTGCGCGTCCCGGCATTCGTGACTCCACTCACCGACCCGGGTCACGTCGGTGATGATCTGCCACACCGCCTCCGCCGGGGCGCGGCTCACCGTCTCGGTCCTGCCGTGCCGCGCCAAGGTGCCCATCAGGATCGCCCCTCGAGAAGCGCGAGGTTGAGCGACGGCAGCGCGGCGGCGGGCCCGTGGCCCCACCGCAAGCGGGACTTGCGCCGGTAGGTGCGCGCGAAGCCGTGGAGCAGGATGAAGCGCGGCACGGCGGGGACCACGTGCATGATCAGCTCACGGTCGTCCTCGCCGAGCCCGTCGATGACCCAGTGGGCCTCCGCGCCGAGTTCCAGGAAGCTCTTGGGCCTGACGAAATACTCCTGTTCCACGTCGTGGTACTCGGCGGTGGTGAGGGTCGCGGCCACGACCGGCATCATCTCCAGCTCTTCACGCCGCAGATGGGGAAGGAGCACGTCGGTGAGCCCGGCCAGCGCTTCGAGCAGCGGTTGCCGAGCGTTCGCGTTGTCGCGGTAGGCCAGCGCTGCGTCTTCCAGGGCGGTGATCGCCGGTGCGATCCGCTGGTGGTCGGCGTCCATCTGGTCCAGCAGGGCGCCGGCGTCGGGGTTCTTCACCCGGATCAAGGGCCACAGCCCGACATCCTCGCCGGTGTGATGGATGTGCAGGAAGCGCATCATCCACAACACGTGCTCCGCCAGTCCGCGTCGACGCCGAGGGTCCGGGTACGGCTCGGTGGTGAGCACGATCCGGGTGCGTTCCAGGTCACGGCGAAGTGCGCTGTGCACTATTCCCATGCTGCGTGTGTCTGCGGGTCCATGGTCGGTAGTCATGGCCCATCACCTTCCACTCTCCAGGCCCAGGAGCCGGATGATGGCTCCGGTGAGCCAGTTCTCGTACTGCTCAGGGCTCCAGCCGGTGCTGCCGGTCAACAGCTCGTACACCTCCATGCTGAGCACGGCCCACAGCCCCTCGGCCTCGACCGGGCTCAGTTCACGGCCGGCCATCATCGCACCGCCGACCCGCACGTTCAGGCGCTGGCGCTCCCGTGCCTGTTCCAGCCATGTCGCGAGGTCCGGCTCCACGACGGCTGCCGCGCGCAGGGTGCGCTGCAGGCCGACGGTTCGTCGGTTGATGCCGGTCACCAGGGCGGCTGCCGCGGCGGCCCGATCCCGAGGGGTGCCCTGCGACAGGGCGGCGAACTCCGGCCGGTCCATCAGCGCCACCCGTTCGTCGTCCCCGACAACGGCGACGTCGAGCACCTGCATGAGGAGTCCCGCCTTGGAACCGAAGTGGGCATACACCGTTTCGACCGATGTGCCCGCCGAGCGCGCGACGTCTCGGACCGCGACCGACCACCCACCCTCGGAGAACAGGGTGGTGGCGGCGTCGAGGACGGCCCGCCGGTTCTGCTCGGCCTGGCGCCGGCGAAGGGTCGAGTCGTACCGCCGCGGCTTCTCCTCCACCGGGCCCACATCGCGCGCTTCTGCGCTCATACTCCAACGGTAGAACCGTTCCGTTTTCAATACAAGTAGCTTCAGGCCAAATCTTTCGTGCACGCTGCCCGCACCGATCGGAGACCCCTACCGCGCCGGGGCGCCCGGCGCCCGTTGCCCACCGGGAATGTTCTCCACGACCGGACCGGACGCCGAGTATGCCGATCCACCTTGCGATTTCGGTCCGACCACCAGCGAACCCCTCTAGCCTCGGAGGCGGATCACATCGACCGTCGAAGGAGTGTCGCCATGGGTCAGCTCGAGGGCAAGGTCGCGTTCATCACCGGTGCCGCACGCGGACAGGGCCGCAGTCACGCCGTCCGGCTGGCCCAGGAGGGGGCCGACATCATCGCCGTCGACCTCTGCGCCCAGGTCGACACGGTGGGATACCCACTCGCGACCGCCGACGACCTCGCCGAGACCGTCCGGCAGGTCGAGGCGCTGGACCGGCGGATCATCGCCGGCCAGGCCGACGTCCGCGACAGCGCCGCCCTGAAATCGGCGGTCGACGAGGGCGTCGCCCAGCTCGGCCGGCTCGACATCGTCCTCGCGAACGCCGGCATCGCCAGCTTCGCGCCGGTCGAGGACCTGACGGACGAGATGTGGGACGACATGATCGATATCAATCTCACGGGGGTGTTCAAGACGGTGCGGGCAGCCGTGCCGCACCTGAAGGCCAACGACGACGGCGGCGCGATCGTGCTCACCAGTTCCACCGCCGGCATCAAGGGCCTGGCGAACCTTGCCCACTACGTCGCCGCCAAGCACGGAGTGGTGGGGTTGACGAAGACACTCGCCAACGAGCTCGCTCCCCACATGATCCGTGTGAACTCGGTGCATCCCACGGCAGTGAACACAGACATGATCCACAACGAGCAGACCTACTCGGTCTTCCTGCCGGACAAGAAGCCGTCGGAGATCACCCGCGAGGAAGCGGCCGAGTCGTTCAAGGCCATGAACGCCCTGCCGATCGAATGGGTCGAACCGGTCGACATCAGCAATGCGATCCTGTTCCTCGTCAGCGACGCGGGACGCTACGTCACCGGCGTGCAGCTGCCGATCGACGCGGGCTCGGTGATCAAGTAGCCGCCCCGGGCCCGTCGCTCGCGGGCGGAGCGTCGCCGAGGTGCCTACGGAAGAAGGCGGCGATGCGGGCGCGCGCGTCGCGGGTGGCCGGCTCGTCGTAGCGGGCGGCCACGACCTTGGCGATGGTCCTGTCCACGATCGACAGATCGCCGGGGTCGTGGTCGTTCATGAAGCCGTGCCCCACGTTCGGGTATCGCTCGATGTCGTGGTCGATGTTCGCGGCCGTCAGTATCGGTTCGAGCCGGTCAGGCACCTCGCGCACGCCGGGCCATCGGTCCTTCGTACCGAAACTGCCGACGATCGGACACGCCCGCGGCAGGGCACGCTCGACTTCCTTCGTGAGGCCGCCGTAGTTGACGCTCGCCGCGGCGAAGTCGTGGTCGGACGCGACGGCGAGGGCGAAGCCGCCGCCCATGCAGAACCCGATCACGCCGATGCGGCCCGTGCAGTCCCGCCGGTCCGCGAGCCAGTTCCGCGCGGCGTCCAGGTCGCCGCGCGGCACCCAGCCCCGGAAGAGGGAGAACAGGCAGGTGGACCGCCTGGACCCGTGGAACAGGTCCGGCGCGACGGCAAGGAAGCCCTCGCCGGCGAGCCAGTCGGCCTGAGCGCGGATGTCGCGGCTCATGCCCAGCGCGTCGTGGATCACGACGACCCCGGGCCACGGACCGGGGCCTGCGGGCGTGGCGAGGTGGGCGGGCATCGGCCCGCGCTCCGTGGGGATGGTCACGTCCGTCACGGTGCGTCCCTCCTGCCGGTCAGCCCTCCACGATCACCGGGTCGCCGATCTTCACCCGGTCGAAGTACCACTGCGCGTTCTCGGTGCTCAGGTTGATGCAGCCGTGGCTGACGTTCGCGTAGCCCTGCGAGTCCACCGACCACGGCGCCGCGTGCACGAAGATGCCACCCCAGGTGAGCCGCACGGCGTACTCGGTGTCGATGCGGTAACCCTCCGGCGAGTCGATCGGGACGCCGTAGGTGGACGAGTCCATGACGAGATCGCGGAACTTCTCCAGAACCGAGAAGGTGCCGACCGGGGTCTCGTAGCCGGGCTTGCCCATCGACGCCGGCATCGTCCGCACCACCTCGCCGTTGAGGATGACCGTGAACTGGTGCGTCGACCGGTTCGCGACGGCGACGAACTCGTCGCCGACCTGGAACTCGGTGCGCGCCCCGGCCACGGCGACGGTCACGGTGGTGTGCCCCGGCCAGAGGCGGTCGGGAACCCACTGCACGCGGCTGTCGTCGAGCCACGCGAAACGGCCGCTCACGGGCTTCGACGTGGTGATCTCGACGGCACGTTCGGCGGCGGCGCGGTCACCGACCGGTGCGCCGAACCGGACGGTCACGGGATGTCCCACCCCCACCACCGCGCCGTTCGCCGGCTCGAGCGCCGACGCGGGCAGCCTGGCCGGCGGCGCACCGCCGACGGTTCCCGCCGCGGCCGCGGCCCCCGAACCGAGCAGGGCCATGGCGGTCAGGATCGAGACGAGAAGAAGTCGTGCAACCCGCTGTGCGTTCGGCATGGCCGTCAGCCCCCTCGGAGATGGCGCGGTTGGCTCGTTACCAGTCAACCACGCCAAGATCGAACTCGGAACGGGTCCTTTGTCACTCCCCGGCGGGCACGACCACGACGCCGGGAAACGACGAAGGGCACCGCGGTCCGGCGAACCGGACGACGGTGCCCTTCGGATCAGCTGTCAGCGCAGCAGCTTGCGGAGCGCCAGGGCGCCGATGACGACACCGACCGCCGCGAGCGCGTACTTGACGTTGGGCTGGTTCACTTTCTCCATCACGGTCTGCTTGGCATGGGCCATCACGTTCTTCGGGCTGGCGCGCACACTCAATTCGTCGAGGGTGCTCGCAAGCTGGTTGCGGGCGTTCTCGATGTCCCGTTCGATGGCCTCGGTGTCCCTACCCACGTGATCCTCCAGTTGGTCGCTGCACTGTGCTGCGACCACGGTAGTGGACGCACGGGTCCGTTACCCTCTCGGAGGTGACGGAAAACAGCAGCAGGCTCGCCCCCGGCGATACGGCTCCCGAGTTCACCCTCCCCGACGCGGACGGCAACGAGGTGTCGCTGTCGGACTACCGCGGACGCAAGGTGATCGTGTACTTCTACCCCGCCGCGAGCACCCCCGGGTGCACCAAGCAGGCCTGCGATTTCCGCGACAGCCTCGCCGACCTGAACGGCGCCGGGCTCGCCGTCGTGGGCATCTCCCCCGACAAGCCGGCCAAGCTCGCGAAGTTCCGGGACGCCGAGCAGCTGACATTTCCGTTGCTGTCGGATCCGGACAAGACCACGCTCACGGCGTGGGGGGCGTTCGGCGAGAAGAAGATGTACGGCAAGACCGTCACCGGAGTGATCCGTTCGACGTTCGTCGTCGACGAGGACGGCCGGATCGAGGTTGCGCAGTACAACGTGCGCGCCACCGGGCACGTCGCGAAGCTGCGCCGCGACCTGTCGGTCTGAGCGGCGGCTCACCGCGTGAGGGAGGCGAGCACCAGCGCCTCCGCGACGGCCATGTGCTCGAGCTCGGACGGGTCGACGCTCTCGTCGGGCCCGTGGATCCGGGCGCTCGGCTCCTCCACGCCGAGCAGCGCGATCTCCGCGTCCGGCAGCACCTGTTGCAGCACCGTGCACAGCGGGATCGATCCGCCCTGCCCGACCGTGCCGACCTCGCGTCCGTAGACGGCGCCGAGCGCGCTGCGCAGCGCGGCGTATCCCGGTCCGTCGGTCGCGGCCCGGAACGGTTCGCTCACGCCTTCCCGGTCGACCCGCACCCGCACGTTCCACGGGGCGTGGGCGTGCAGGTGGGCGACGAGGGCGTCCTGAGCGGTGGCCGGATCCATCCCCGGCGGGACGCGGAGGTTCAGCCGGGCCGACGCGCGGGGCACGACCGCCGCCGCCGACCCCACCACCGGTGGGGCGTCGATGCCGAGGATCGTCAGCGCGGGACGCGCCCACACGGCGTCGGCCACGGACCCGGCCGACAGCAGCGAGACCCCGTCGAGCACACCGGCGTCGGCGCGGAACACCTCCTCGGGATACGGTTCGCCGCTCCAGATTCCGGTGGGGTCGAGCCCGTCGATCACGGTGTCGCCGGCCTCGTCGCGCAGGCTCGACAGCAGGCGCACCAGCGCGGCGAGCGCGTCGGGGGCTGCGCCGCCGAACTGGCCCGAGTGGATCTCCCCGGCGAGGGCTTCGACGTGGACGACGACGTTCGCCAGGCCGCGCAGCGACGTCGTGAGGGTCGGCCGTCCCACCTCGGCGTTGCCGCAGTCCGCGACGAGCACCAGGTCGGCGGCGAACAGATCGGGCCGTTCGCGGGCCAGGTTCTCGAGCCCGCCGCCACCGGTTTCCTCCGAGCCGTCGCCGACGATCCGGATCCCGACGGGAAGCGGTCCCCGCTCCCGCAGCGCGCGCAGCGCGAGCAGATGCATCACGAGATTGCCCTTGCAGTCCGCGGCGCCGCGCCCGTACCAGCGGCCGTCGCGTTCGGTGAGCGTGAACGGCGGAGTGTGCCAGAGCGATTCGTCGCCCGGGGGCTGCACGTCGTAGTGGCTGTAGAGGAGCACGGTCGGCGCTCCCGCCGGGGCCGGCGTGTGCCCGAGCACCGCGAGCGAGCCGTCCGACGTCTCGATCAGCGCGGTGTCGTCGACGCCGACCGCGGCGAACGCATCGCGCACCCATCGGGCGGCAGCGACGCATTCCTCGGCCGGGAACAGCCGCGGATCGGCCACCGACCGGAACGCCACCAGTTCCCCGAGGTCCCTGCGCGCCCCGGGCATCAGCCGGCGCACCCGCTCCCGCATGTCCGCGACGTCCACCGCGCCTCCCCGATCGTCGTGTCTCGTTTTCGCTACGGGTACCGCCCCTCGAGATCGAAGCATGCTCGCAGCGGCCGCGTCCGGCGTAGATTCCGCGATATCGAGGTTGCCATCGGGCGGAACGGTCCAGGAAGCGGGACCGGACGGCCCTCGAACGGAAGGCACAGCGATGCCACCCAGCCCGCAGAGCGCGCTCACGCCGTTCTATCGGCAGGTCCAGTCCCACTACGACCTCTCGGACGAGTTCTTCACGCTGTTCCTCGACCCGTCGATGACCTACAGCTGCGCGTATTTCGAGCGGGACGACATGACGCTCGAGCAGGCCCAGGCCGCGAAGGTCGATCTGTCGCTCGGCAAGTGCGACCTGCACCCGGGCATGACACTGCTCGACGTCGGATGCGGCTGGGGCTCGACGATGCTGCGCGCCGCCACGCACTACGACGTGAACACGATCGGGCTCACGCTCAGCCGCAACCAGTACGAGCACGTCCGCGACCTCGCGGCGGGGCTGCCCGGCCCCCGCACCGTGGACGTGCGGCTGCAGGGCTGGGAGGAGTTCGACGGGCGCGTGGACCGCATCGTGAGCATCGGCGCGTTCGAGCACTTCCGGAGCGAACGCTACGACCGGTTCTTCACCAAGTGCCACGACATGCTGCCCCCGGACGGCCGGATGCTGCTGCACACCATCGTGGGGCACCGCCTCGCAACGCTGCGCGAGCGGGGAATCCCGGTGACCCGGGAGAACGCGCTGTTCCACATCTTCATCAAGCGGGAGATCTTCCCCGGCGGGCAGTTGCCGCAGCCGGAGACGGTGGTCGACGGCGCGGAGCGGGCGGGGTTCCGGGTCGAACGCATCCAGGCCCTGGCGCCGCACTACGTCCGCACCCTCGAACACTGGGCCGCGGCACTGTCGGCCCGCCGGGACGAGGCGGTCGCCCTGTCGTCGGAGGAGATGTACGAGCGCTTCATGAAGTACCTGAACGGTTCCGCCGAACACTTCCGCACGGGCCACATCGACGTCATGCAGTTCACACTCGTCAAGTGAGCGCCGGCGACCGCGGCGCCACCGGCGGTGTTAGCTGAGACTCGCCCTCACAGCTAAAAGTTCGGAATTCGGACAACCTCCGGTTAGCCTGGGCGCGTGGAGTCTGCAACGAAGCGCGGCCGCACCCCACGCCGTATCGATCCGGCGCTGGAGGTCCAGGCGGCGCCCCAGGAACTCGTGCCGCGCCGTCGCCCGACGCAGGAGCGCAGCCGGCGCAAGTTCGACGCGCTGCTCGCCGCGTCCCGCGAACTGCTCACCGAGGTCGGCTTCGAGTCGTTCACCTGCGAAGAGGTGGCTGCCCGTGCCGATGTCCCCATCGGAACCCTCTACCAGTTCTTCGCCAACAAGTACGTCATCGTGTGTGAACTGAACCGGCAGGACCTGGTGGGTGTGCAGGACGAGCTCGCCAAGTTCGACGGCGTCATCCCCTCCGTGGACTGGCTGCGGTTCCTCAACGCCTTCGTCGACCATCTCGCCGGGCTGTGGATGTCGGACCCCTCGCGGCGGGAGGTGTGGCTCGCGATGCAGTCCACCCCGTCGACCCGGGCGACCGGCGCGATCCACGAGAAGGAGTTCGCCGAGCAGATCGCGCGGATGCTGGCTCCGCTCATGCCCGACACCCCGCGCGAGCGTCGCACGCTGATGGCCGAGGTGCTCGTGCACGTCGTCTACTCGATGCTGAACTTCTCCGTGCAGGACGACCAGAGCCACGCCGACGCGGTCGTCGAGCTCAAGCGGCTGATGGGTGCGTATCTGATGGTGGCGGAGAAGGAGTCACGCACCAGCGCCAAGCGGCGCAGGCGCCGTGAGGCCGCCGCCCGGGCGGAGGAGACCGAGCGGCCGGTCCCGGAGGACGACGGCCAGGTGGAAACGCGTCAGGCGGAGGAGACGCACGCCTCCCCCGCCTGACGCGGAATTCTCCCGCAGACTCCTACGCCTGCGGATCGTCCTCGAGCACGACGAACGCGCCGGCCATGTCTCCGTCGTGGGTGAGCGAGACGTGGATCCGCACCCCGGTCAGGTGCTCGGCGACGTCGCCGTGCAGCCGGATCCCGGGTCGGCCCCACGCGTCGGAGACCACCTCGATCTGCCGGTGCACGGTCTCCGGCAGCACCGGTGGGCTGCCGAACAGCGACGCCGACCACGCCTTGATCAGCGCCTCCTTCGCCGCCCACCGGGCGGCGAAGTGCCGGCCCGGACGGGAGCTGCGGGTGTTCGCGTCGCGACGCTCGCCCGGGGTGAAGTTCGAGAGCATCGCCGTGCCTGCCCGGCCCAGCTGTTCCTCGAACTCCGACACCGTGACCAGGTCGAACCCGATCCCCGCAACTCCCATCCGTCCCGTGACCCGCTCTCTGTGACCGTGCGGCCGGCGGCTACTTGCAGCCGGGCAGACCCGAACGGTACACGTCGCCGTCACCCAGTCGTGCCTCCGGCGAGAGCAGCACGTCGGCCTCGAGCTGGCGTGCCGCCTTGGCCGGCACCGAGTCCCCGCCGAAGCGACGGTCGGCGGGCCGCTGGTACAGGGCCGCACCCCCGGTCATCGCCTCCGCGAGGCGGCGCTTACCGGCGACGGCGCGGGCCTGAGCCTGCTCCACATAGGCCTCCCGGCGCTCCGCCGGGATCGCCTCGACGAACGCCTGCGGGTGGACCACCGCGATCAGCCCCGACACGTGACCGAACCCGAGGCTGGTCAGCAGACCGGCCTTGAGCGCGTACCGCTCGCCGAAGCGCAGCGGGGTGCGCGGCCACACCAGGTGCTCGAACTCGGCCATCTTGTCGTCGACGCAGTCCAGGCTGCGGTTCGGCGGGACGACGCCCTGGCTGAGGACCTGGCACAGGCCGATCAGCTGGAACGCCGCCGCGCCGCCCTTGGCGTGACCGGTCAGCGACTTCTGCGACACCACGAACATCGGCGCGCCCTCGCTGCGGCCCAGCGACCCGGCCAGACGCTCGTGCAGCTCCGCCTCGTTCGGGTCGTTGGCCGCCGTGGAGGTGTCGTGCTTGGAGATCACCGCGATGTCGTCGGCGGTGACACCGAGCTTGCGCAGCTCCCGCGCCAGGCCCGACTCGAGCCCGCCGCGACCGGCGCCGAGGGCACCGATGCCCGGAGCCGGGATCGAGGTGTGCACGCCGTCGGCGAAGGACCCGGCCCACGCGACCACACCGAGGACGGGCAGGCCCATCTCCAGCGCCAGGTCGCCGCGGGCGAGCAGGACCGTGCCGCCACCGGCGGACTCGACGAACCCGCCGCGCCGGCGATCGTTGGCCCGGGAGAACCGGCGATCGCTGATGCCCTTGGCCGTCATGTCGTCCGACTTCGCGGTGGCCGACATGTCACCGAACCCGACGATGCCCTCGATGCCGAGGTCGTCGAAGCCGCCGGCGACGACCAGCTGCGCCTTGCCCAGCTTGATCTTGTCGACGCCCTCCTCGACCGACACCGCGGCCGTCGCGCACGCCGCCACCGGATGCACCATCGCGCCGTAGCCACCGACGTACGACTGCACCACGTGCGCGGCGATGACGTTCGGCAGGGCCTCCTGCAGGATGTCGTTCGCGCGGGACTCGCCGAGCAGCGTGTCGATGTACAGCGACCGCATCGAGGTCATGCCGCCCATGCCGGTGCCCTGGGTGTTCGCCACGTACGAGGGGTGCACCCAGCGCATCAGCTCCGACGGAGTGAAACCGCTGGAGAGGAACGCGTCGACCGTGGTCACGATGTTCCACAGGCCCACCCGGTCCACGGACTCGGCCATGTCGGCGGGGATGCCCCACTTGGTGACGTCGAACCCGGTCGGGATCTGGCCGCCGACCGTGCGGGTCAGGTTCATCTTGCGGGGCACCCGGATCTCGGTGCCGGCCTTGCGGGTGACGGTCCAGTCACCGCTGTCCGGAACCGAGTGCGCGACGGTGTTCTCCGGGTCGGCATCGACGAACGCGCGGGCCTCGGCCTCGGAACCCACCACGAACGACAGGTCCTTGTCCAGGAACACCGAGGTCAGCAGCGGCGCCGCGTTGTCGACCATCGCGCCGTCGTCGGCGTAGCGGCGGATGCCGCAGCGCTCGACCACCGCGTCGTGGTACCGGTCGGCGATCTCCGCCTCGGGCACCAGCTCGCCGGTCTCCGCGTCGTACCAGCCCGGCTTGGGATCGTTCTCCCACGCCACCAGGCCGGTGGCCCACGCCAGCTCGAGCACACCGGCGGCCGACAGCTCCTCGTCGACCTCCATCTCGAAGCGGGTACGGGCCGACCCGTAGGGGCCGAGCTCGCCGGCGCCGACGATGACCACGAGATCGGCGGGGTCGACGTCGAGCGTGTTCCACTCCGGTGCCGGCAGCGTCGCGTCCAGGCGCGGCGGTGCGGGCAGCGCCGCGATCGTCGCGTGCTCGGGCTCCGCCGCGGCGTCCTTCGCGGCCTCGGCCTCCTCCTGCGCCTGCTTGGCCAGGGCCGGCAGGTCGATGTCGGCCTCCGACAGACCCCCGGTCAGGTCCGCCACCAGCGGCTCGACCGCGGCGGCCTCCTTGGAGCCGGCGGTGACGAGCTTCAGCAGCTCGACGGCCATCTCGTCGGTCGACCAGGTCCGCACACCGGCGGCCTCGGCGGCCTCCACCAGCGGATCGTTGCCGCCCATCAGGCCGGTGCCGCGCACCCACCCGATGAGGGCGTGGGCGAGGGTGACCCGCTCGGCCCAGATGCGCTCGGCGTGCCAGCGGTTGACGATCGCGTCGAGCGCGGCCTTCGCCTCGCCGTAGGCGCCGTCGCCACCGAACTTGCCGCGGTTCGGCGAACCCGGCAGCACGACGTGCAGGTGGGTGTCCACGTCACGGTCGGAGCCGATGTCGGCCAGGCCCGCGATCAGGCGCTCCACCGACCACAGCAGGACCCGCATCTCCATCTCGGCGCGGGCACCGGCGTCGGCCATCGACCCGGACACGCGCGGCGCGGCGAACGGGAACAGCAGCGTCGGGGTCAGGGCCTCCTTGATCAGCTTCTTGGCGCCGCCCGCGGTCTCCACGGTTTCGGTGCCGAGCCACGTCACCAGGGCGTCGACGTCGGCGTAGGACGCCATGTTGGCCGGGACCACCCACAGCGCCGCACCGGAGCGTGCGTTGCGCGCATATAGCTCCTTGTAGAAGCCGAGGCGGCTGTCGTTCAGGCTCGACGTGGTGACCACGACCGTGGCGCCGCCGGCGAGCAGCTTCGCCGCGACCGCGGCCGCGATCCCGCCCTTGCTGGCGCCCGTGACCACGGCGACCTCGCCCGCGTACTCGGCGTCGCCGGTCTGCCGGGCGGCCGTCGCGACGGCGTCGAAGACCTGCGCGAGCTCCGTGCGGCCGGCCTCGGTGGCCTTGCCCGCCCAGAACGCGGCGTGCGCGGCGACCGTGGCACCCGCACCGGCGAACCGCTCCGCGCCGATCTCGGCACCGAGCCAGATGCGAGCCAGGTCCTCGCGGGCCGTCGCCCACCGGTCGTCGATCAGCACGGCCTTGCGGGCGTCGAACGCCGGTGCGACCAGCCGCGGCCAGTCGGAGCCGAGCTCCGCCGAGACCAGGTCGACCAGCTCGGTGTCCGCCTTGTCCGCGAGGTCCGAGGCCGCGTCGGCCAGGCCCAGCTCGGACAGGATCAGGCGGGCGGTCTTGGCGAGCACACCGTTCGAGCCGGTGATGCCCTCGGCGAACTCGCCGAGCGCGGCAGCGTCGACGGTGGCACCGCCACCGCCACCGGCGGACGGCATCGACACCGCGACACCGCGGCGGCCGGCGACCGACTGCACGGCCGCGTCGATCAGCTTGTCGACGGCGGCACCGTCGGACAGCGCGCCGTCGGAAAGGCCGCCGAGCGCACCGCCGCGGACGGACGAACCGTCCCGGCTGCCCAGCGCGACCTCCGCGGTCACGTGCGACGCCCAGCCCTCGCCGAGACCCCACACCTTGGTGACCCGGTCGGCGACGTAGGCGGGACGCTTGCCCGACGGGCCGAACACCTTGCGCAGGTGGTCGTTGATCGAGTCCGACAGCACCGGACCGAAGGGCCGGTAGGTGCGGGCCAAGCGATCGACCGTGCCGGCGAGCGCGCCCATGTCGGCGTCGGCCGCACCGTCGATGGCACCGAGCGACAGCTCCGAGCCGAGGTCGACGAGCAGCTGGTTGCGCCGCGAGGACACGCCGTCGCACAGCGCCTCGATCGTGTCGGCGGGACCGATCTGATCCGGGCGCAGCTTCGTCCACAGGGCGATGAGCACCTTCGTGGCGTCGGCGGCCTTGAACGCGATGTCGTCCGGACGCGGACCACCCGCGGGAGCGGCGGGCGCGGCGGCCGGAGCGGCGGCCGCGGCCGGAGCGGCAGCGGAAGCGTCGGCCGAGGCCGGCTCGTCGTCCTCCACCGGCGCCGGATCGACGTCCGTGGAGTACACGATCGAGGCCTCGCGCTCGATGTTGAGCACCTCGACCGGCTGCCCGAAGCGGCCCGGCAGCTTCAGCGTCTGCGACGCCAGGTTCGCCACCGTGGGGGCGGCGCCGAGGCCGACCTCGACGAACCGCTCGACACCCAGGCCACCGTCGGCCTCGTCGGCGAACAGCAGATCCTGCGTCTCGATCCAGCGGACCGGGGACGCGAACTGCCACGCGAGGAGCTCGGCGAGCACCACGCGGCACAGCTTCGAGGGGTCGGCCGCCCAGGTGTCGAAGTCCGCGAGGACCTCGGCCAGCGGCTCGGACGGCACCAGGTCCGCGATCTCCTGGACGAACTCCCGGCCCAGGTTGAACGGCTTGGGCACCAGGTTCGGGATGTAGCGGCCGATGAGGATGTCGGGATCGATCTGCTCGGGCAGCAGGTTCAGCAGGCGCTCCCGGAAGTCGTCCACGCCGCCGCGCAGGACGGTCGAGTGGAACGGCACGTCGATGCCCGGGACCAGGATGAACGCACGCTTGCCCCCGAACTCGGCGACCTTGCGCTCGATCACGGACTCGAGGGCCTCGAGACCGGCGACCGTACCGGCAATCGCGTACTGCGAGCCGCGCAGGTTCAGGTTGACGATCTGCAGGAACTCCCCGGTCTCCTCGGCGACCCCGGCGACGAACGCCTCGAGATCGGCGTCGGCGACACCGAACTGCGACGGCCGGATCGCGGCCATGCGGTAGTTCGAACGGCCCTGCTCGTCGCGCGGCACGAGGGCGTGCATCGCCGACCCGCGGCTGAACACCACCTCGAGCACCGCCTCGAGCGGCAGCACCCCGGCGACCGCGGCGAGCGCGTTGTACTCGCCCACCGAGTGGCCGGCCAGGAGCGCACCCTCGACGAAGGCGCCGGCCTCACGCAGTTCCGCGATCTGGGCGACACCCAGGGTCGCCATCGCGACCTGCGTGAACTGGGTCAGGTGCAGCACGCCGTCCGGGTGCTTGTGGGTGACGCCGCGGGCCTTGAGCACGGTCGGGTTGTCGCGCACCACGGCAAGGATGGAGAAGCCCAGGGCCTTGCGGGTGTGCTTGTCGGCGCGATCCCAGATCTCCCGGGCGGCCTTCGAGCGGGCGCGGGCGTCCAGGCCCATGCCGGGCCGCTGGATGCCCTGGCCGGGGAACGCGTACACCGTGCGCGGGGCGGCGGTGCGGCCGGTGGCGACCATCACCAGGTCGCCGTCCACGCGGCAGCTCACCTCGACGATCTCGGCGCCACGGTCGGTCGCGATGCGGTCGACGCGCACGTCGATCTGCGCACCCGGACGCACCATGCCGAGGAACCGGGCGGTCCACGCCGTCAGGCGGCGGGCCGGCAGCTTGGCGTCGGCCTCGAGGGCGGTGACGACCTGCTGGGCGGCGGCGGACAGCCACATGCCGTGCACGATCGGGGTGCCCAGGCCGGCCAGGAGGGCGGCGTTGTCCGAGGTGTGGATCGGGTTGTGGTCGCCCGACACCCGCGCGAAGGCGCTCATGTCGATCGGGGCGACGATCACGGCGTCGCGG
The DNA here is from genome assembly GCF_015654185.1 of Rhodococcus sp. M8. Lineage (NCBI taxonomy): Bacteria > Bacillati > Actinomycetota > Actinomycetes > Mycobacteriales > Nocardiaceae > Rhodococcus > Rhodococcus sp. M8. The sequence continues at coordinate 41,123 of NZ_CP064065.1, read as the reverse complement.
CGGCGGCGACGCGGGGTCTCCACCGCGTCCTCGCTCACGGCACCGCCGGCACGGACCGGATCGGCCAGCTCGGCCTTGCCGGTGCGGCCACGGATCGCGAACCGCTCGATCAGGGTGGCGACCGTGGTGTCACCCGAGCCGTTGCCGTTGTCGGCGGTGATCTCGACGTGCACCTCGACGACCCGGCCGAGGTCGGTGTCGGCCACGTCCTGGGCCTCGGCCTTGACGCCCAGGATCGACGGATCGGTCGGCAGACCGTCCTTCACGTCGACGGCGTGGTCGAGGTGGACCAGGTCGAGCATGCCCTCGATCACCGACAGGCTGTCGTCGGTCTGCGCGGCGCCGAGCGCGGCGAACACCGCCGGCCAGCACGCGCCGACCAGGACGTCGGGCACACCGTGGCCGCTCGGGGTCAGGTTCAGCGGCAGTCCCGAACCGGTGACACCGGCGTGGTCGGCGATCTTCTCCGGCAGCCAGCCGAGGGTGATGCGGGCCGCGCCCTTCTTCACCGCGGGCAGCTCCTGCCCCGCGGCGACACCGAGCAGCGCCGACATCGACGCCGACGCGTCGTCCGCGGTGACGACCGGGGCGCCACCGGTGTGCACGGTGGCGGGCACCGTGAGGCGGATCTCGACGGTCTTGTCGCCGGCGAGCGGCACCGTCAGGCCCACGTGCTCGGCGTCGAGAACGCTCAGCGTGGCGCCCGTCGCGCCGTGCACGGCAGCGGTGTCGGACTCGACGGACCACTCGTCCAGGTCACCGAGGCGGTGCACCGGGTTGACGGTCTGCCGGCCGGCCCAGTTGACGTCCGGAGCCGACAGCACGGCGTCGAGCAGGCCGGCCGCGAGGTCCTGGTGGCGGCGGGCCGCGATCTGCACCGGCTCGACGCCGGCCGCGATCAGCTCGTCGACCGCGGCCTTCTCGAAGCGGTCGAGCAGCTCACCGACGGGCTCGTCGGCGCGGGTGATGCCCGCGACGGCGACGGTGCCCGGGATGATGCAGACCTGATCGGCGCTGTAGCGCGGATCGTGGGCCTGCCACAGGGAGTCGGACCGCCACCAGCGACGCACGTCCTGGTCGACGACCGGGACGAAGTTCACCGGCTTGCCCGGGGTGCGGCACAGCGAGACGAAGAACGGAACATCGGCCGGGTGCAGAACCACCGAGTCGGCGTCCGGGAACTGCTCGGTCAGCGCGGCCAGCGCCGCGTACGGCCGGTCGAGGGCCGCGTCGTCGGCGAACAGCGTCGGGATCGGGCCACGGTCGGCCGGGTGCAGGCGGGACTCGGCGCGCTGCAGCATCTCGTGGAAGCGCTCACGCCAGGTGACGTCGATCCACGGGTTCTCGGCCGCGTCGGCCACCTCCTGCGAGCCGACGGCCAGCTCCAGGTAGCGGGCGAGCCACTGCCCGTAGGTCATCTCGGCGACGTCGCCGAAGTACGGCTTCGCGGTGACGTCGAGCGCGGCGATGATCTCGTCGCGGCGCGCGGCCACGGCCTCGGCGTCGCCCGCGACCTCGTCGAGCAGGCGGCCCGTGCGGGACGCCGCGTTGTCGATCTCGTGGATGTCCGCGCCCAGCTGGCTACGACCCGAGGCCATGCCGCCGGAGGCGGTGCCGGCGCCGACCCAGTCGGGGGTGCCGGGGGTCTCGACGAGCATCCGCTTGACCTCGGGCGACGTGGTCGCCTCGAGCGTCGCCATCGCCGCGGTGCCGACGAGGATGCCGTCGAGCGGCATCGCCGGGAAGCCGTGGGCGGTGGACCAGCGGCCGGTCAGGTAGTCGGCGGCCCGCTCGGGGGTGCCGATGCCACCACCGACGCACAGCACCAGGTTGGAGCGGGTGCGCAGCTCGGCGTAGGTGGCGAGCAGCAGATCGTCGAGGTCCTCCCACGAGTGGTGGCCACCGGCGCGGCCGCCCTCGATGTGGACGATGACCGGGTAGTTCGGCACCTCGTTCGCGATGCGGATCACCGAGCGGATCTGCGCCACGGTGCCCGGCTTGAAGGCGACGTAGCTGATGCCGGCCTCGGTCAGCTCCTCGATGATCGAGACGGCTTCCTCGAGCTCGGGGATGCCGGCGGTGACGACCACGCCGTCGAACGGCGCGCCCGCGGCGCGGGCCCGCGGCACCAGCCGCTTGCCACCCACGTGCAGCTTCCACAGGTACGGGTCGAGGAACATCGAGTTGAACTGCACGGCGCGGCCCGGCTCGAGCAGCCCCTTCAGCTCCTCGACGTGGTCGGCGAAGATCTGCTCGGTGACCTGGCCGCCGCCGGCGAGCTCGGCCCAGTGGCCGGCGTTGGCTGCCGCGGCGACGATCTTCGGATCGACGGTGGTCGGCGTCATGCCGGCCAGCAGGATCGGGGAGCGGCCGGTCAGGCGCGTGAACGCCGTCTCGACGCCCTGGCGGCCGTCGGGCAGGGTGACCGGCTTCGGCGCGAACGCGGACCACGGCTGCGGCACCTCGGGCTCCGCGCCCGGGGTCAGCAGGTTGCGCTGACCCCCGCGGGTGGCGGCCGCGATGATGCCCACACCCTGGCCACGCAGGCCCGAGCTGGTCATACGGGTCAGCAGCTCACCGGGACCCATGTCCAGGATCCACGAGGCGCCGGCCGCGACGGCGTCGTCGACGAGGGCGACCCAGTCGACCGGGTCGACGAGCACTTCCTGCGCCAGCGAGCGGGCGAGGTCCGCGTCCAGGCCGCAGCGGGCGGCCCAGTCGGCGACCTGCTCGACCGCGTCGGCGAGAGCGGGGTGGTGGAAACCGATCTGGGCGGAGACCGGCTCGAAGGTCGGGGCGAACACGGCACCGCCGCGCTTCTTCGCCTCACGCTCGCGGGTCTCCGCGGCGGAGATCTCCTCGCAGCGCTGCTGCACGCGAGCCAGGGCGGCAGGCGGGCCGGACAGCACGACGCGGCGGCGGGCGTTGCGGATGGCGACGACCGCGGAGCGCTGCGGGTCCTGGTCGGCGAAGACCTCGGCGACGACGGCGCGCAGGCGCTCGGGGTCGACGTTCGCGACGGCGAGCATCGGGAAGCGCTCGGCGCCGGCGATGATGCCGCGGCGACGGCCGACGAGGGTGGCGGCGGCACCGATGAGCTGGGCAATCGCGAGGATCTGCCCGTCCTTGGCGCCGGCGGCCTCGGTGGCCGCGACGGCCAGCACGCCCTGCGAGTGGCCGATCACGGCGGCCGGGGCCTGGGCGGTCACGTCGAGGCCCTGGTTCGCCAGCGCGCGCAGCGCGGCCACCTGGGTCAGGAACACGCCGGGCAGCGAGACCGCGGCGGAAGTCAGCGTGGACTCGGAGGGGCCGGAGACGGGCGTCTCGTCCTCGTCGGCGACCTCCTGCTCGAGCATCCAGGCGATGGGGTCGAAGCCGCTCGGGCGCACGACGACGAGGTCGTGTGCGACGGGCGCGAGCAGCGCGGTGGCCTCGTTGACCAGTTCGGTCAGGACCGGCTCGAGCCCGTTGTCGCGGCTGAGTTCTTCGAGGGAGCTGAGCCAGGGAGCGCCCTGGCCACCGAAGGCGAGTGCGTAGGGCTCCCCGGCGAGGAGCTTGTCGACCAGCGCGCCCTTACGGGAAGCGGGGGCGTTGCCCCGGTCACTGGCGCGTCGTGATGCCTTCGAGTTCCGTCCGTTGTCGGCTGGTGTGGTCTCGTCGATCGTCACGCGTGTAGTTCCTCTCCTGAACACCGCAAGGGCGTGGTCTCGTGGCCGCCCGCGCCGCCGTTGGCGTTCTGATGGGCTCTGATCTGCTCGTTCGGGCTACCCAAGAGTGACACAAAATCATGAGGGGTTCCTCATGTTTTGTTCCGCGCGGGTTACCTCCCCCGAAGGGGCACGTGAGATCACTCACAGCAGGTCGGAGAAGTGACCGGTTGGTAGGGAGAGTCCGCGCAGGCTGCGCGGCTACATGGACGTCCATCAACCTGAGGAATCCCTCAGGTTTATCGTTACACAATCGTTACCATCTTGACTGACCGCGAAACGCGTGCATGAGGGCACTTTCGGCAATTTGTCGGCGCCGTCCGATACAGTCCCGCGCATCGCACATACATTCGATCCAGGGGGGATGATGGGACGGTCCACGAAGTACACACGGGAAGTCCTCGAGGATGCGGTCCGAAACTCGACGAGCGTTGCGGGGGTCATGCGCTACCTGGGCCTGGTGCCGAGCGGAGGTTCGCACCATCACCTCAGTCGCCGGATCAAACGGCTGGGGCTCGACACATCTCACTTCACTGGTCAAGCGCACATGGGTGGGGCACCGGCACGAAATCGCCTCCCGTGGCGGGAGGTACTTGTAGTGCAGCCCACGGGCACGCCGCGACGAATGGCGAAGCTACTCCGCCGCGCCCTCCTCGAGTCCGGCCGCCCCCATAAGTGCGAAAGCTGCGGTATCGGACCGGAATGGTGTGATCTCCCACTGACACTGCATGTGGACCACATCGACGGGAATCCGAACGACTCCCGACCGGAAAACGTCCGCTTCCTCTGCCCCAACTGCCACAGCCAGACAGCGACGTGGGCGGCACGAAACCATCGACTACGGACGAGGTAATTCTCGGTCGGATGTCGTATGGTTCATGGGTCCAGCGCGAGTGGCGGAACAGGCAGACGCCCAGGTTTTAGGTACCTGTGTCCGAAAGGACGTGGGGGTTCGAGTCCCCCCTCGCGCACCACGTGACCTCGCCCACGGCCCCCCGACCGCTCTTGGCAGGTCGAGGGGCCGCTCGGGTACTTTTGATGACGTGTCCGAGAACCGTCCGCCGCGTCGCCTTGCTCTCGTCGTACTGGTGGCGGTCGCCGCGGCCGGCTGTCTCGGTCTGGGTTTCTGGCAATGGACGCGGTTCGAGGCCGTGGGCGGCACGTTCCAGAACCTCGGCTACGCCCTGCAGTGGCCCGCCTTCGCCTTCTTCTGCGTCTACGCCTACCGCCGGTTCGTGAAACTCGAGACCGAGGACGCCGAGAGCCAGGCCACGGGTGCGCCGCGCGCGTCGGAACCGAAGGAACCCACCGAGATCCCCGAGGATCTCCTCCCCCAGCGGCCCCGCACTGGGCTCGATCCGAACGCGGCCGTCGATCCGGACGACCCGGAGGCTCGGCAGATGCTGGAGTACAACGATTACCTCGCGCAGCTTGCGCGCAGGTCCGATAGGAGCGCTCAGTGAGCACGACCCCCGAGCAGGCACCCGACCAGACGAGCGGTTCGACCGCGCCGCAGTCCCGTCCGGAGGCCGACCGGAAGAAGATTGCCTCGGCCCTGACGCGGTACCGCGCGCTCGCCTGGATCACCGGCGTGTGGCTGCTCGTGCTCACCGGCGAGATGGTCGCGAAGTACATCCTGAAGGTCGAGAACGTCCCCGGCTGGATCGCCGTGGTCCACGGCTGGGTCTACGCGGTGTATCTCGTGCTCACGCTCGACCTGGCGATCAAGGTGCGCTGGCCCGCGGGCCGCACGATCGGCACCCTCCTCGCCGGCACGATCCCGTTCCTGTCGTTCTTCGTCGAGCACCAGCGCACGAAGCAGGTCAAGGCCGACTTCGGCGTCTGATCCGGCCGGCCGATCGGCGCGCGAAACAGCAAGCCGCCCACGCGATTGCGTGGGCGGCTTCTTGTTTCGCGTGGGAGCGCAGGCTTCGCGCCGCGGCGGCGGGCGTCAGCGGGCGAGCGCTGCGAGATCGGGCACCAATCGTGCCAGTGCGCGCCCGCGGTGCGACGAGGCGTCCTTCTCCTCGGCGCTGAGCTCGGCGGCGGTGCGCTCCTCCCCCTCGGGCCGGAACACCGGGTCGTAGCCGAAACCGTTGGCGCCGCGCGGGCTGTGGACGATGGAGCCGCGCCACTCACCGCGCACGACGTGCACCGCGATCTCGCCGTCGTCACCGGGGACGGCGAGGGCACAGGCGGAGACGAATGCCGCGCCGCGGCGCTCGTCGGGAACGTCCTGCAGCTGCCCGAGCAGCAGTTCGGTGTTGGCGTGGTCGTTGCCGTGCCGCCCCGACCACCGGGCGGAGAGCACCCCGGGCATCGCATTGAGGGCATCGACCTCGAGTCCGGAATCGTCTGCGACGCACGGCATTCCGGTCGCCGCCGCGCCGTCGCGAGCCTTGGCGGCCGCGTTCTCCTCGAACGTCGCCCCGGTCTCGGGCGCCTCGTCGTAGGGCGGCACGGCGTCGAGTCCGACGAGGTCGATCCCCTCGATCCCGGCGGCGTCGAGGACGCGCCGCAGTTCGCGCAACTTCTTCGCGTTCCGGCTCGCCACGAGCACCTGCACGCTGTCAGACACCGAACTTCTTCCTGGTCCGCTCGGGGGTCACGGGCTGCGGCAGCGTGCCCGGGTAGGGGGCGTCGAGCGCCTGCTTCTGGATCTCGCACAGTTCGGCGATGCCGGCGAGCGCGGAGTCGAGCATCTTGTCGAGGGTGGACCGGGCGAACGTCGCACCTTCGCCGGTCCCCTGGACCTCGACGAGGGTGCCGGTGTCGGTGGCGATGACGTTCATGTCGACCTCGGCGCGCACGTCCTCCTCGTAGGGCAGGTCGAGGCGGACGCGGCCGTCGACGACACCGACGCTCACGGCCGCGATGGCGCACGAGATCGGCTGCGGGTCGGTGAGGCGGCCCGCCGCGCTCAGCCACGCGACGGCGTCGACGAGGGCCACGTAGGCGCCGGTGATGGCGGCGGTGCGGGTGCCGCCGTCGGCCTGCAGGACGTCGCAGTCGATGGCGATGGTGTTCTCGCCGATGGCGGCGAGGTCGATGCAGGCGCGCAGGGCGCGGCCGACAAGGCGGCTGATCTCCTGCGTGCGGCCGCCGAGCTTGCCCTTGACGGATTCGCGTCCGCTGCGGGTATGGGTGGCGGCGGGGAGCATCGCGTATTCGGCGGTGAGCCAGCCGAGACCGGAGCCCTTGCGCCAGCGCGGCACGCCCTCTTCGACGCTGGCGGTGCACATGACGCGGGTCTGGCCGAATTCCACGAGCACCGAGCCCGCGGGGTGGTTGGTGAATCCTCGGGTGATCCGGATGGGGCGGAGTTCGTCGTCCGCTCTGCCGTCTTCTCGTGTGGTCACCCGGACGAGCCTATTAGATGGGGTAGACGTCCCCGGCGGACACCGCGTGGACGGGCCCGGAGTACTGCTCCTTGGCTTCGGCGATGACGTCCTCGCGCGAGGTCCACGGCGGGATGTGGGTGAGCAGCAACTCGCCCACCTCGGCGCGAGCGGCGAGCATGCCGGCCTCGGCGCCGGAGAGGTGGATGCCGTCGGGGCGGTCGTCGGGTGCGTGGGTCCACGAGGCCTCGGACAGCAGGACGTCGGCGCCGCGCGCGAGCTCGACGACCTCGTCGCACATGCCGGTGTCGCCGGTGTAGACGACGGTGCGCCCGGAGTCGCTGGTGATGCGGAATCCGTAGGCCTCGGGCGGGTGGTTGACCCGGCCGGGGTGGATGGTGAGCGCGCCGAAGCGGAAGGCTTCGCCGTCGGCGAGGGGGCGCACGTCGAGGGTGTCGCTGACGTCGTCCATCTCGCCGGCGATCTCGGCGGAGGCGGCGCCGATGCGGACGCTGGTGTCCGAGGGGCCGTAGACGAGGGTCCGTCCGGTGGGGCGGTTCGGGGAATAGCGCCGCCAGACGAGCAGGCCGGGGATGTCGAGGCAGTGGTCGGCGTGCAGGTGCGAGAGCAGCAGCGAGACCTCGCCGGGGTCGGCGTAGCGCTGGAGGGCCCCGAGGACGCCGGGACCGAAGTCGATCACCAGGGGCGGGGTGCCCGGGGCGGTGATCAGGTAGCCCGACGCGGCGGAATCCGGCCCGGCCACGCTGCCGGAACACCCCAGGACGGTCATGCGCATGGGGGTCATGCTGCCACGTCCCTGTGGCTGCGACGAAGCCAACGCAGGTTTTGATCGAGAGATGTCACAGTTGCGGCGACGCTGTGAGCCTACCGATCGGTCAGTTGTTGCGCGGGGGTGCGTCTCACCCGAACGAGGAGGTGGGCACGGCCGGCGGGCGGCGGCGGCGACGCTCGTCGGCGGAGAGCAGCCAGGCGGCCAGGACGCCGCCCACGGCGCCGAAGAGGTGCCCCTGCCAGGAGACGCGCGGATCGCTGGGCAGCACGCCCCACAGGATGCTGCCGTAGACGAACAGCACGATCACCCCGATGACGATCTGGCTCGACTGCCGGGTGAAGATGCCGCGTGTGATCAGGTAGGTGAGCCACCCGAAGACGAGGATCGACGCGCCGATGTGCACGAAGCCGGCCCCGGCGGTGAGCCAGGTGCCGAGCCCGCCGACCACCCAGATGATCGCGGTGGCGGCCAGACCGCGGCCGATGCCGGAGACGAGCACGAGGAAGCCGAGCACGAGCAGCGGAATGGTGTTGGCGCTCAGGTGCGCCCAGTCGGCGTGGAGCACGGGTGCGAACGCCACGCCCCACAGCCCGTCGGCGGTTCTCGGTTCGATACCGGCGGAGTCGAGGTCCGCGGGCGCGGCGGCGTCGACGGCTTCGACGCCGTAGAGCAGGGCGACGAATCCGGCGATCAGGAGCGCCGCGCGCTGCCAGACGGGCCGGGGCCCGGGACGGGAACCGTCGGGTACGGTCATGCGCTCGCCCTTCGCGTGTGTCCTGTGCTGTGTTCCTGGCTTTCGAGCCTACCGACGTGCGCACCGCTCGACACGTGCGCGGCGACGGTCGGGCTTCGCCGTGAAAGCCCTGTCGACCGGCGGCCCGGTGGCTACTGTGGGAGGCACCGTCGGACCCGGGAGGCAGTCGTGCCGAGAAACGTCGGAGATCGCTACGCCTGCGAGAAGTGCGGCGCGCAGATCGTCTACGAGAAGCCGTGCCCCTGCACCGAGGGGATGCCGCATTCGGAGATCTGCTGCGGCGACCAGATGAAGCGCGTGTCGGAGGGCACGTCGGGCTGAGCCCTCAGCGCGGCCCTCAGCGCGACGTGGGAATCCCGGCCGTGAAGGCGGAGGGGAACACGTCACGATAGGCGGGGATACCCGCGACCGCGGTGGCCTGCAGCACCGCGTCGACGACGGCGCGCTGGACGACCTCGGCGGCCGCCTCGCACACGGCGGCCAGCACGGGCAGTTCGGGCGCGAAGGCCTCCGGGATCGGTCGGCTCGCGCCGGGGGGCGTCGCGGTGCCGGTGGCCAGGGCGAAGAGGGTGTCGCCGTCGAAGGGTGAGTGGGCGGGGCGGACGGCCCGGGCGAGGCCGTCGTGCCCGGCGACGGCGACACGGCGGCAGGCCGCGGCGGTCAGGTCGGCGTCGGTGGCGACGACGCCGATGGTGGTGTTGAGGGCGGTGCCCTTGGATGCGAGGGCGTTGGCGGCGGCGAGGTCGGTTGCGGTGGGCGCGACGAGCCCGAGCGGGGCGGCCCGGGCGGGGCCGAGGCCCCAGGGCAGGCCGGTCTCGGGGTCGAACACCGCTCCGACGGGGTTGGCGACGACGAGGGCTGCGACGGTGACGCCAGCGGCGGGGCCCTCGGTCAGGAACAGGCTCGCGGTGCCGATGCCGCCCTTGAGGGTGCCGGCGCGTGCGCCGACTCCGGCGCCGACGGTGCCGCGGGCGACGGTCGTGCCGGCGGCCGCGGCGGCCCGGTATCCGCTGTCGGCGGTGGGCCGGGCGGACCACTCCCCCACGGGCAGGTCGAAGACGACCGCGCCCGGCACGATGGGCACCACGGCCCCCGGCGGCCCCATCGGAATGCCGCGGCCCTGTTCCTCGAGCCACCGCATCACGCCGTCGGCGGCGGCGAGCCCGTAGGCGCTGCCTCCGGTGAGGAGCACCGCGTCGACGCGCTGGACGGAGTGGCTGGGGTCGAGCAGGTCGGTTTCGCGGGTGCCGGGCCCGCCGCCGCGGACGTCGACGGCGGCGGTGACGGCACGGTCGGGAACGACGACGGTGCATCCGGTGGCCCGCCCGGTGCCGAAGGCGTGGTCGGAGCCGAGGGTGACGTCGGCGTCGAGGGCCTGCCAGTGCCCCACGCGCAGGCCGGCGACGTCGGTGAGCGAGTCGGTGGGTCCGGGCGTGGCCGTCACGGCAGCAACGCCTGGACGAGGGAGTCCTGCATCCAGGTCAGCCAGTGATAGACGTCGAGGTGCGGGGCCCGCGGGTCGTCTTCGTCGAGCGTCTCGGGGGTGTCGTCGTCGATGCCGAGGGTGGTGCCGAGGGCCAGCCGGAGGTCGTTGAGCCCGTACAGCCAGGCATCGGCCTGTTCCGGGCTGAGCACCACCTTGCCGCCGGATTCGGGGACGGTGCGCAGGATGACGGCTCCGGCGGCGAGCTTGGCGTCGATGATGTCGGGTTCGTGCAGGCTGCGCAGGGCACCGTTGAGGTCGGCGGATTCGTCGTCGGGATGGACGGTGGCGTCGGCGTCGGGCCGGTGGAAGTCGGGCAGCAGCCGTTGCAGGGCGGGGACGTCCGGCGGGGTGCAGTTGCCGGTGCGCAGGCCGGTGAGGGCGGCGAGGTCGTCCTGCGGGGCGCCGGCGGCGCGTTCCTCGAGCATGCCGAGTACGGATGCGACGAGCGAGCGCAGCACCGACGCCTCGTGTGCGTCCATCTCGGATCGCAGCTTCACGCCTCCGAGCGAGTTCTTCCTGCTCCACTGCCGCACGTCGGTCGGCTCCTCCTGGCTTCGCGGTCGGGATGGTCGGCGAGCGGGCGGCCGGTCACTCGGCCCGCTGCATCGTCGCCCACAGCCCGGCGGCGTGCAGGCGTTGCACGTCGTGTTCCATCTTGTCACGCGAGCCGCTCGAGACGACCGCCTTGCCTTCGTTGTGCACCTTGAGCATCAGCTCGGTGGCCTTGGCCTTGCTGTACCCGAACAGCTTCTGGAAGATGTACGCGACGTAGTGCATGAGGTTGACCGGGTCGTCCCACACGACGGTGACCCAGGGCCGGTCGACTGCTTCGATCTCCTCGACGGTTTCGGCTTCCGCCGGCATTGCCTGCCCTGCCGCCATGGTGACGGCGGGAAACGAGGCCACGGTGACTGCGTCGGACGGCTCCGGGGGGGCGGTGCCGAACGGGCTTGTCGGGGAACACGTCGCCATGTCTCCAGGGTACGGCGTCGGCGCCCGGCAATACAGCCGCATCCCGGCCCGCGCTCTACAGTGATCGGGTGCCCGATTCCCTTCTGCCGCGCACTGCGACGGCGAGCACCGCCCTGTTCACGGACGTCTACGAGCTGACGATGCTCGAGGCCGCGCTCGCGGACGGCACCGGTTCCCGCCCTTGCACGTTCGAGGTGTTCGCGAGGCGTCTGCCGCCCGGGCGCCGGTACGGCGTGGTCGGTGGGACCGGCCGGCTGATCGATGCGCTGGAGACGTTCCACTTCGGCGAGGAGGAACTGGCCGTGGCGGCACGGTTCCTCGACGCCTCGACCGTGGAGTGGCTGCGCGGCTACCGGTTCTCCGGCGACATCGAGGGCTACCGGGAGGGCGATTTCTACTTCCCCGGTTCGCCGGTGCTGGCGGTGCGCGGCACGTTCGCCGAGTGCGTCCTGCTCGAGACCCTGATCCTGTCGATCCTCAACCACGACAGCGCGGTGGCGTCGGCGGCGGCGCGGATGGTCAGCGCCGCGGACGGCCGCACGCTGATCGAGATGGGGTCGCGCCGCACCCACGAGGAGGCGGCGGTCGCGTGTGCGCGGGCGGCATACCTCTCGGGCTTCGACGCGACGTCGAACCTCGAGGCGGTGCGCCGGTACGGGGTGCCGGGCACGGGTACCGCGGCGCACGCGTTCACGCTCGTGCACACCACCGGGGCGGGCCGCGACGAGGCGGCGGCGTTCCGGAGCCAGGTCGAGACGCTCGGGGTGGGGACCACGCTGCTGGTGGACACGTACGACATCACCAACGGGGTGCGCACGGCCGTCGAGGTGGCCGGCACCGGACTCGGGGCCGTGCGGATCGACTCGGGCGATCTCGGCGTGCTGGCCCGGCAGGTGCGGGAGCAGCTCGACGGCCTGGGGGCGACGAACACGAAGATCGTGTTGTCGGGTGACCTGGACGAGTACTCGATCGCAGGTCTGCGCGCCGAGCCGGTCGACGTGTACGGCGTCGGGACGTCGCTGGTCACCGGCTCGGGCGCGCCCACGGCCGGGATGGTCTACAAGCTGGTCGAGGTCGACGGCATCCCGGTGGAGAAGCGCAGCGCGCACAAGGAGTCCCGGGGCGGCGCCAAGCGGGCGGTGCGGTTCGCCCGCCCGACCGGCACGCTGGTGGAAGAGGTGATCTACCCGGCGGACGCGCCCGTACCGGGGGGCGACGGCGAGGTGGTGCACGAGCTGATGGTTCCGCTGGTCTGCAACGGCGAGCGGGTCGGCGACGGGCCTACGCTGGAGGAGAGCCGGGCATTGCTCGCGCACGGGCTGATCAGTCTCCCGTGGGAGGCCCTGACCCTGTCGGCGGGCGAGGCCGCGGTGCCGACCCGATTCGTGAGGTGAGGACGTTGTCGCGGGCGCTGATCATCGTCGACGTGCAGAACGACTTCTGTGAGGGCGGGTCGCTGGCCGTGGCCGGCGGCGCCGCGGTCGCCGCGGACATCAGCCGGTACCTGGCCGCACACGCGCAGGACTACGCGCACGTGGTCGCCACCCGGGATCACCACGTCGATCCGGGTGCGCACTTCGCCGAGGAGCCGGACTTCGTGGACTCGTGGCCGCCGCACTGCCGGGCGGGAACCGAGGGTGCCGAGTTCCATCCGGCCCTCGACACCACCCGCGTGGAGGCGGTCTTCTCCAAGGGGGCGTTCGAGGCTGCGTACTCGGGCTTCGAGGGCAGCCACGACACGGGCGAGTCCCTCGACGGGTGGCTGCGCGGGCACGGGGTCACCGCGGTCGACATCGTGGGTATCGCCACCGATCACTGCGTGCGGGCGACCGCGCTCGATGCCACCGCCGCCGGGTTCGACACGCGGGTGCTGCTGCCGTACACGGCCGGGGTGAGCGAGGCGACCGTCGAGTCGGCGCTCTCGGCGCTCCGGGAAGCGGGTGTGGACCTGGTCGGACAGGTCGGGCCGCGAACCTGACGGTGGTGCCCAGTACCCTGACGCGGTGCCCGAACTCCCGAATGTGCCGGAACTGCTGCGCACCGCGGTGCACGCGCTGGGCGGCAAGGAACGGCGCAACCAGCTGACCATGGCCTCGGCGGTGGCGCATTCGCTGGACACCGGCGAGCACCTCGCGGTCCAGGCCGGTACCGGCACCGGCAAGTCGCTGGCCTACCTCGTGCCGGCCGTGCGGTATGCGGTGCAGACGGGCCGGACCGTGGTGGTCTCCACCGCGACGATCGCGCTGCAGCGTCAGCTGGTGGACCGGGACCTGCCGCGGCTGGCCGGCGCGCTGGAGTCGGCGCTGGGCCGGCGCCCCCGCTTCGCGATCCTCAAGGGCCGCGGGAACTATCTGTGCCTGAACAAGATCCACACCGGTCTGGCCGAGGAGCCGCCTGCGGACGACCAGTTGTTCGACGCGTTCGCCCTGTCGCGGATCGGCCGGGAGGTGCGTCGGATCACGGAGTGGTCGTCGACCACCGGCACCGGCGACCGCGACGACCTCGTCCCCGGCGTGTCGGATCAGGCGTGGCGTCAGGTGAGTGTCACCGCCCGCGAGTGCCTGGGCAAGTCGCGGTGCCCGGTCGGCGAGGACTGTTTCGCGGAGATCGCCCGCGCCGAGGCCGGGCAGGTCGACGTGGTCGTCACCAACCACGCGCTGCTGGCGATCGACGCGATCAGCGGCATCTCGATCCTGCCCGAGCACGACGTGGTGGTGGTCGACGAGGCGCACGAACTCGTGGACCGCGTCACCGGGGTGGCGACGGCGGAGCTGTCCGGCGGCACCGTCTCGGCCGCGGCGCGGCGCTGCGTGAAGCTGATCGAGGACGAGGACGTCGACCGACTCGAGGGGGCCGCCGAGAACTGGGAGGCGCTGCTCGAGGAGCTGCCGCCGGGGCGGTGGGACGAGTTGCCCGAGGGCGCGGGCGCGGCGCTGGCCGCGATCCGCGACGCGGCGTGGGCCGTGCGCACGGCGATCGGACCACCCAAGGCGGGGCTCGACGCCGAGGCCGCCGCGGCCCGCAACCAGGCGCTGGCGGACGTCGACGAGGTGCACGACTGCGCGGTTCGCGTGCTGACCGCCTTCGAGGAGACGGATCCCGCTGCCCGCCGGGACGTCGTCTGGCACGCCGCCGACGAGTTCCGCGGCAACACCCGCCACACGGTGCGGATGGCGCCGCTGTCCGTCGGCGGACTGCTGCGGTCCCGGCTGTTCGCCGCGTCGACGGTCGTCCTGACCTCGGCGACGTTGACGGTGGGTGGCTCGTTCGACGCGCTCGCCGTCAACTGGGGGCTGCCGCCGCAGTCGCCGGCCCGCAGCGACACCGGCGCGGCGTCGGGGACGGAACCACCGTCGGACGACGGGGACCTGCGGTGGAATTCCCTGGACGTGGGATCGCCGTTCGATCACGCCCGCTCCGGCATCCTGTACGTCGCCAAGCACCTGCCGGCCCCCGGCCGCGACGGGCTCTCCCCCGCGTACCTGGACGAGATCGCGGAGCTGATCGAGGCCGCCGGCGGCCGCACGCTCGGGCTCTTCTCGTCGATGCGCGCCGCGAAGGCGGCGGCGGAGGCGATGCGGGAGCGCCTGGACACGCCGGTCCTGTGCCAGGGCGAGGACGCGACCGGCGCCCTGGTGGAGAAGTTCGCGGCCGACGAACCGACGTCGTTGTTCGGGACCCTGTCGCTGTGGCAGGGCGTGGACGTGCCGGGACCGTCGCTGTCGCTGGTGATCCTGGACCGGATCCCGTTCCCGCGACCGGACGACCCGCTGCTAGTGGCGCGGCAGCGGGCGGTGGAGGCGCGCGGGGGCAACGGCTTCCTGTCGGTGGCGGCCACCCACGCCGCGCTGCTGCTCGCGCAGGGTGTGGGCCGGTTGTTGCGCAGCACGGACGATCGGGGTGTCGTGGCGGTGCTCGATCCCCGCCTGGCGACCGCACGGTACGGCGGGTATCTGCGCGCGTCGCTGCCCCCGTTCTGGGAGACAGCCGATCCGCGGGTGGTGCGCAAGGCGCTCGTCCGTCTGCGGGGCTGACCGGGCCGCGACGCGTCCGATCCCGAAACGTTCACGACTTTCCCGGAATTTCCGGCCGTTTCGCGGCAGCATCGAAGGAGGTGCAGGCGCCGGAGTCGAGGGTCGCAGGGACAGGGGGCTTTTCGGATATGCCACAGGGCGTTGTGAAGTGGTTCGACGAGGAGAAGGGGTTCGGCTTCATCGCGGAGGAGGGCGGCGGGCCCGACATCTTCGTCCACTACTCGGAGATCGCGGGGACGGGCTTCCGCTCGCTGACAGAGGGTCAGCGCGTCGAGTTCGAGATCGGACTGGGTGTGAAGGGACCTCAGGCGGAGAACGTCCGACCGGTGTGAGAACCGCGGCCGCCGCAGCCCCGGTGATCAGACCCGCAGGCCCACCTCGACGATCGCCTTGGCAACCGACCGCACGGGTGCCTGGTTGCTGCGGGCGTGGCCGCGGATGAGCCGGAACGCCTCGTCGGGGGTGGTGCTCCGGGCGTGGGCGATGATGCCCTTCGCCTGTTCGATGACGATGCGCGAATCGAGCGCCGTCTGCAGTTGCGCGTTCAGCTGCTCGTGCTGCCGCAGCTTGTTGGAGTTGACGATGTAGCCGGTGGCCATGTCTGCGAAGATCTGCGCCGCCGCGATCTCACGATCCGCCCATTCGCGCGGTTCGCACGCGTACAGGTCGAGAGCGCCGATCTTCTCGTCCGCGAGCTGCATCGGTATGCCGGCCACCGCCGCGATCCCGTGCTCGCGGGCCTTCTCGGCGTAGTCCGGCCACAGGTCCGATCGTGTCCGCACGTCGGCGACCGCGATGGGCTCGCCACGATCGAACGCGTACTGGCACGGCCCCACCCCGGCCTCCTCCTGGCAGCGTTCCATCTCCCCCACCACCTCGGCGGCCGCGGTGACGAACTGCAGCCGGCCCTCGCACTGCAGGCTCACGCCGCACCCGAGGAGACCCAGAACGGCGGTCACGCCGTCGACGAGCTCGTCGAGCGCTGCGCCGACGTCGTAGGGGGTGGGCAGCAGGCGCGCGAACCGCGACAGCACCGCCATGAACTCGTCCTGGTCGAACACCGGCGCGCCCCCTCCGGTCGGCAACACCCTCGATAGTGACACACATCACAGTTCTTGGGTGGCGTCGCACGCGTCACATCACATATCCTGGTACACAGAGCGTCCGCCCCAGATCCCGGCGACGCCCGAATCGGAGCCGCCCCGACCCCCGGTGCTCCTCTCTCACTCTCCACGAATCGTGTGGACAGGTTTTCGGGAGAACACCGCTCGAGGCCCGGTTGCCCGTCGCTCCGAGCAGGTGTACCTCCCGGACACGATCCGCGAAGAAGGAACACCCATGGCTCACCTCGCCCATCCGGCTCCCCACAGCGACAACTCGCCGCTGCTCTCGGTACCGTCCATCATCGTCGGTGCCGGCACCCTCTCGTGCGGGCTGGCCGTCGCGATCAGCCGATCCCTCACCCTCGGCGTGCTGGCCGCCCTTCTCACGGTGGCGACGGTCGCGGTCGCAGCGGTGATGATCCGCTCCTGACCTCGCCCACCACCGACTCCGACGGCCCGCCCGGGCCCACCCGAGCAAGGAACCGATGAACCACCTCAATCACGTCGCCGACCCGAGCACCGTCCCGGGTTCGGCGATGAGCACGGCCGAGATCAAGGCTCGTATCGACGCGATGTTCGCGGACGACCACGGGAGCACTGTGACCGGCGACGATCGCAGGGCCACCGCGGCCTCGCCCCGGCGCCCCGGATGGGCGTCGAGCCGGCGCGGCCGCAGGAGCTGACCGCCGACGTTCTCCCGGCGTCGGTGGTCTCCGACCGGACCATCGGCTTCCGGACAGCGCCGCAGGGGGGCGCTTCCGGAAGCCGGTGGTCCGTCACTGCCGGGTCACGGCTGATGTGTCACTGCCGGGTCACGGCTGATGTGTCACTGCCGGGTCACGGCTGATGTGTCACTGCCGGGTCACGGCTGATGCGTCACTACCGGGTCACGGCGCCGCGACGAGCGCGGGCGAGGTCGAGACGTCCCACTTCATCGAGACCGAGGTGCCGTCGGGGACGGTGACGACATCCGTGTGGGACGTCAGGGTCCGGATCAGCGCGAGCCCGTGGCCACGGCAGCTGTCGCCGGACGGATCCTCCGGGGTGCGCCAGCGGCCGTGATCGGTGACGATCACTTCGACGGAACGTTCCCCCGGTCGATAGACGGCCTCCAGGTCGACCGCGCCGACACGATCCCCGTACCCGTCGGGATACGCGTGCTCGACGGCATTGGCCAGCGCTTCGTAGCTGGCCAGCAGCACATCCTGCCCGAGTTCGACCTCGAGGTGGAGGCGGTCCAGCCACCGGTCCAGGGCCTGCCGGAGCATCGTCACCTGGCTCGGCTCGGCGCGGACCCCGCGGTAGAACAACCCGGTCGATGTGAACGCCTGAGAGGCGTGTCGCGAGTGCATCCTCCTCCTCGATTTCCGATGCGTCCTCGGTCGGACGCATCGGGTGTATACCCACCGCCGCGCGGTCCTATACCTCGAAGCGAGGGCGTGCGCACAGCGACGGGCGACCGTCCCGGTCAGCCGGCACGGGCGACCCGCGCCGGATAGACGAATCCGGGCAGCACCCGCCCGGCGACGGTCGCGACGCCGAGGACGACGAGGAGCGCCGGCACCAGCGTGGTTCCCACGTAGCCGATCCCCGGGTCCGTGAGCCCGATCGCCCCGGCACACACCGCGGCGGGCACATGCGGCGCCCGCAGCAGCGCCATGGCGACGACCGCAAGTCCCGCTGCGACGGCGGCTCCGGCCTGCGACGGACCGGCGACGGCCGCGACGACGAGCGCCGCGGCCGCGGCCGCAGGGTAGGCCCGCACGATCGCTCCGGGCCGGGCGGCCGGGGTGCCGGGTGCGAGGGCGATGAGGGCTGCGGACGCGACGTACGGCAACCCGAACACCGCCCAGTGGGCGAGGTTCTCGAGGGCGGCGAGCGCGCCGGCCGCGCCGAGCGCGACGGCCCCCGGGGCGAGGGCGGCGGCCAGGGCACGGCGGGACCCGTCCGGTGCATCACCGAGAAGCGGTGGCATCCGATTACTCTCCTTCGGTCTCGGAGTGTGCGGCCGGGCTCAGAGTGCGGCCGGGTTCAGAGTGCGGCCCAGGAATCCACGGACGAGGTCCGCGATCTCCGGCCCGTGGGTCTCGAGGGCGAAGTGGCCTGCGTCGAGCAGGTGAATCTCCGCGTCGGGGAGGTCGCGGGCGAATGCTTCCGCACCGGCGGGACCGAAGATCTCGTCGCCGCGGCCCCACGCCACCAGGGTCGGCGGCCGCCAGGCGCGGAAGTACTCCTGGAATGCCGGGTACGCGTCGAGGTTGAACTGGTAGTCCCAGAACAACTGGAGCTGGATCTCCTTGTTGCCGGGCCGATCGAGGCCCAGTTGGTCGAGCAGCCAGGCTTCCGGGGCGATCCGGTCGAGCCGGTCCTCGGGGACACCGTGGACGTACTGCCACCGGGTCGCCTCGGGCTCGAGGAGGGCACGGACGGCGGATTCGTGGGCGGCGCGGTCCTGTGCGTGGGCGAAGAGGACCTCCCAGAACGGGGTGAACCCTTCGCGGTAGGCGTTGCCGCTCTGGGTGATCAGCGCGGTGACGCGCTCGGGGTTCCCGGCCGCGATCCGCAGGCCGATCGGGGCGCCGTAGTCGTGGAGGTAGAGGGCGAAGCGCGTCAGCCCGATCCGGTCGAGCAGCGCATCGGTGATCTGCGCGAGACGGTCGAAGCTGTAGTCGAACTCGTCGACGGCGGGCATCGCCGATCGCCCGAAGCCGATGTGGTCGGGGGCGACGAGGTGGTACTGGTCGGCGAGCTCGCCGAGCAGGTGGCGGAACATGTGCGAGCTGGACGGGAAGCCGTGCAGCAGAACGAGAGCCGGCGCACCCGGGTCCCCGGCCTCGCGGTAGGAAACGTCGAGCCCGTCGATGGTCTCGGTGCGGTGGCGGACAGCGGAAGCGGACATGAGTCCTCCTCGGATCGGTCGGAGAACGAGCGTTCTCCGGTACGTGGTGTAGCGTAGAGAACGATGGTTCTCGATGCAAGAGAGAGGGGCCCGATGGACGCGGACACCGCGCAGACCCGGCTGCTCGACGCCGCCGAGGAACTGTTCAACGAGCACGGCATCCAGGCCGTCGGAATGGACACGATCCGGGCCCGCTCCGGGGTGTCGCTCAAGCGGCTCTATCAGCTCTACCCCGCCAAGGACCGGCTCGTGGAGGCCGTTCTGACCCGGCGCGATCACACCGTGCTGACGGATCTGCGCCGGTATGTCGATGCCCGCACCGATCCGCGCGAGCGGGTTCTCGCGGTGTTCGACTTTCTCGAGGAATGGTTCGCCTGCAGCGACTTCCGCGGCTGCACCTTCATCAACACGTTCGGCGAACTCGGCGGAATCTCCGGTGACGTCGCCGAGATCGCCCGCACGCACAAGGACGCGTTCCGGCGCTACCTGCGCGGACTCGTGGCGGACGCGGGCAGCCCCCCGGCACTGGGCGACCAGCTGGCGATCCTGGCCAACGGGGCGATGGCGACGGCGGCGATCTCCGGTTCTCCCGCCGTCGCGCGGCAGGCCCGCGACGCCGCGCGCGTCCTGCTCGACGCGAGCGGCCGCGGGCCCGGCGCGGAGAGCTAGCTAGGCGAGCACGACCTTGCCGAGTTCGGCGTCCGACGCGAGCAGCTCGTGGTGCGGCAGCACCCGCACCGTGTAGCCGACCGACCCGGCCATCGGCAGCGCGACCTCGACCTCGAAGACCTCGCCCAGCGGGTCCGTGCCGGTGTGCCGCATCGGCACCGTCACCACGTCGGACAGGGTGTCGTCGACCCCGACCCGGCCGACGACGGCCTGAACGACCACGTCGGTCACCCGGAGACCGTCGAGGTACACGTGGGCGGTCAGGGCCAGTTTGGAGCCGATCTCCGGGATGTCCGGCAGTCCGGCGCTGTCGACCTGGGCCACCCGCACGGCCGGCCATGCCGCCTCGACGCGACGCCGGTAGTGGGCGAGCTCGCGCGCTCCGGCGAACCCGTCGGCGACCGCCTCGCGCGCGGCCGCGGCCGCCGGCGCGTAGTACTGCACGGTGTAGTCCCGGACCATGCGGGAGGCGAGCACCTTCGGACCGAGGTTCTGGAGTGTGTGCCGCACCATCTCGATCCAGCGGGTGGGCACACCGCTGCCGTCCCGGTCGTAGAACCGCGGCAGGACCGAGCGCTCGAGCAGCTCGTACAGGGCGCTGGCCTCGAGGTCGTCGCGGCGGTGTTCGTCGATCACACCGTCGGCGGTGGGGATGGCCCAGCCGTTCTCGCCGTCGTACATCTCGTCCCACCAGCCGTCGCGGATGGAGAGGTTGAGCCCGCCGTTGAGGGCCGACTTCATCCCGGAGGTGCCGCACGCCTCGAGCGGGCGCAGCGGGTTGTTCAGCCACACGTCGCAGCCCCAGTAGAGGTACCGGGCCATGGACATGTCGTAGTCCGGCAGGAAAACGATGCGGTGCCGCACGTCGGCGGCATCGGCGAACCGCACCACCTGCTGGATCAGTGCCTTGCCGCCGTCGTCGGCCGGGTGGCTCTTGCCGGCGACGACCAGCTGCACGGGGCGCTCCTCGTCGAGCAGCAGGGCCCGCAGTCGTTCCGGGTCGCGCAGCATCAGGGTGAGCCGCTTGTAGGTCGGCACCCGGCGGGCGAAGCCGACGGTGAGCACGTGCGGATCGAAGACCCCGTCCACCCAGCCGAGTTCGGCCTCGGTGGCGCCGCGCTGGAGCCAGGACCGGCGCAGCCGCCGACGGATCTCCTCCACCAGCTGCGCACGCAACGTGTTGCGGGTGGCCCACAGCTCGCGCGGTTCGACCGTCTGCAGCAGTTCCCAGCCCTGGGCCTCCTCGACCCGGTCGGGACCGGCGAGACGGTTGGCGAACTCGAGCCACTCGCGGGCGGCCCAGGTATGGGCGTGCACGCCGTTGGTGACCGACCCGATCGGCACCTCGCCGGCGTCGAAGCCGGGCCACAGGCCCACGAACATCTCGCGGCTGACCCGGCCGTGCAGCTTCGACACGCCGTTGCTGCGCTGGCCGAGCCGCAGACCCAGGTGGGCCATGTTGAACACACGGGGGTCCGATTCCCGGCCGAGGGAAAGGACGCGGTCCACCCCCAGGCCGGGCAGCAGCGCCGACTCGTTCTCGCCGTTCGGTCCGGAGAAGTAGTGCCGGACGAGTTCCGCCGGGAACCGGTCGATGCCCGCGGGAACCGGGGTGTGGGTGGTGAAGACGGTGCCGGCGCGCACGGCGGCGAGCGCCTCGTCGAAGTCCAGACCGGCGCCCGTGACCAGTTCGCGGATGCGTTCGGCGCCCAGGAACCCGGCGTGTCCCTCGTTCATGTGGAACACCTCGGGATCGCGCAGTCCCGCGATCCGGGTGTAGGCGCGGACGGCGCGCACCCCGCCGACCCCGGCCAGGATCTCCTGCTTGATGCGATGGTCCTGGTCGCCGCCGTAGAGGCGGTCGGTGACCCCGCGCAGTTCCTCGTCGTTCTCGGCGATGTCCGAGTCGAGCAGCAGCAACGGGACGCGGCCCACCTGGGCGATCCACACCCGGGCGGTAAGGGTGCGATTGCCGGGCATGGCGACCTGGATCAGGGCAGGGGTGCCGTCGGCCTCGGTCAGCAGCCGCAGCGGCAGGCCCTGCGGGTCGTAGTTCGGGTAGTGCTCGCTCTGCCATCCGTCGGCGGTCAGGGACTGACGGAAGTAGCCGGAGCGGTAGAGCAGGCCGACACCGATGAGCGGCAGGCCGAGGTCCGAGGCCGCCTTGAGGTGATCGCCGGCCAGGATGCCGAGTCCGCCGGAGTAGTTCGGCAGAACCTCGGAAACGCCGAACTCCATGGAGAAGTAGACGATGCCGGACGGCAGCCCGGTGCCCTCCTGCTGCTGGTGCTGGTACCAGCGCGGCCTCGCGAGGTAGTCGTCGAGGTCGGCCGACTCGGCGTCGAGCCGCGCGAGGAACTCCTCGTCGGCGGCGAGCGCGTCGAGACGGGCCGGCGGCACCTCGCCGAGCATCCGCACCGGGTCGTGCTCGACGCGACGCCACAGCGCGGAGTCGATCGAGGCGAACAGGTCCTGCGTGGGCGTGTGCCACGACCACCGCAGGTTGACGGCGAGCGGGCCCAGTCCGGCCAGCCGCTGGGGAAGGTGGGCTCGTACGGTGAACCGACGCAAGGCTCTCACCCCGGGAAGACTACCGACATTCGGCCGGTCGGGAAGACCGGCAAATGCGTCGGCCGTCCGGCGGCCGGGCCACGTTCCCGCGAGCGGACGCGCGAGCCCCGCGGCACACGGCGCCGCGGGGCTCGCTCGTTCCGGCGCGTCGACCCGGGTAACAGCTATTGCGGGGCGTCGACGACATTGCGCGTCGCATGAGGGGACGGCGGTGCGTACCTCCACTACGGTTGGGGACGGGCCGCATCCGAAGGCTCGTCAGCAGTCCGTGCGAGGGAAACGGAGCCGGCATGACAGACGGAACGGAGCGAGCGTGACAGGTCGAATCGGAGCCAGCGCGACAGGCCGCCTCGGCATCGACGATGTCCGTCCCGACATCTCGGGAGGGCGACATCCGGTCAAGGCCGTTGTCGGGGAGGTGGTTCCCGTGTCGGCAGTCGTGTGGCGAGAAGGCCACGACGCCGTCGCCGCCACCCTGGCCGTGCGCGGGCCGGGATCGGACCCGGAGAGCGAAGGGAAGCTGATCCGGATCCCGATGGTTCCCGGCGAGGTGCCCGACACCTTCCACGCCGTGTTCACCCCCACCAGTCCGGGACTGTGGACGTACCGGGTGGAGGCCTGGAGCGATCCGGTGAGCACGTGGCGGCACGCGGTGGACGCGAAGGTCGACGCCGGCCAGGGTCCGGAGGACCTGGCGAACGACATCGAGATCGGCGCCCGCCTGTTCGAGAAGGCCGCGAAGACCGCGCCGCGCCCCAACCGGCCGGCCCTGCTCGCCGTGGCCGCGGCGCTGCGTTCGGAGCGCCCGCTCGCCGACCGGATCGCCCCTGCCTTCGCCGCCGACATCACCGAGATCCTGCGGGCCAATCCGCTGCGCGAGCTGATCACCCGCGGGAAGGCGTACACCGCCGTGGTCGATCGGGAACGGGCCCTGTTCGGTTCCTGGTACGAGTTCTTCCCCCGCTCGACGGGCGGGTGGAACGAGGACGGCACGCCACGGCACGGCACCTTCGCCACCGCCGCGGAGGAACTGCCGCGGGTCGCCGCGATGGGCTTCGACGTGGTGTACCTGCCGCCCATCCACCCGATCGGCAAGGTCAACCGCAAGGGACCGAACAACACCCTCACCGCCGGCCCGGACGACGTGGGCTCCCCCTGGGCCATCGGCTCCGACGAGGGCGGCCACGACGCGATCCACCCGCAGCTCGGCACGGAGGACGACTTCCGCGCCTTCGTCGCCCGGGCGCGCGAACTCGACCTCGAAGTGGCCCTCGATCTGGCGCTGCAGTGCGCCCCGGACCACCCGTGGGCGAAGGAGCATCCCGAGTGGTTCACGGTCCTGCCGGACGGCACGATCGCCTACGCCGAGAACCCGCCCAAGAAGTACCAGGACATCTATCCGGTCAACTTCGACAACGATCCGGACGGCATCTACGCCGAGGTGCTGCGCGTGGTGCGGCACTGGATCAGCTTCGGCGTCAAGATCTTCCGGGTCGACAACCCGCACACCAAGCCGCCGAACTTCTGGGAGTGGCTGATCGCCGAGGTCAAGCGCACCGATCCCGACGTGCTGTTCCTGTCCGAGGCCTTCACCCGTCCCGCCCGCATGTACGGCCTCGCCCGACGCGGGTTCACCCAGTCCTACACGTACTTCACCTGGCGCGTGGCGAAGTGGGAGCTGACCGAATTCGCACAGGAGATCGCGGCGAAGGCGGACGAGGCGCGCCCGAACCTGTTCGTCAACACGCCCGACATCCTGCACGAGTCGCTGCAACACGGCGGACCCGGAATGTTCGCTCTGCGCGCGGCCCTCGCGGCCACGCTCGCCCCGTCGTGGGGGGTGTACTCCGGTTACGAACTCTACGAACACGTCCCGCTGCGACCCGGCAGCGAGGAGTACCTCGACTCGGAGAAGTACCAGCTGCGTCCGCGACGGTTCGACGAGGCCCGCCGCCGCGGCGAATCCCTCGAGCCGTGGATCGCCACGCTCAACCGGATCCGGCGCGCCCACCCGGCCCTGCAGCAGCTGCGCAACATCCACTTCCACCACATCGACAACGACGCCCTCATCGCGTATTCGAAATTCGATCCCCGGACCGGGGATTCGGTCCTCACCGTGATCAACCTCAACCCGTTCGGCGCCGAGCAGGGCACCGTCTGGCTGGACATGCCGGCGCTCGGCCACGAATGGCACGACCAGCTCACGGTGTTCGACGAGGTGTCCGGCGCGCAGTACTCGTGGGGCCAGGCCAACTTCGTCCGGCTCGAACCCTGGCGCGCGGTGGCGCACATCCTGGCGCTGCCCCCGATCGGTGTACCGACGCGAACCACCCTCGCCTACAGGAGCAACTCGTGACAGTGCCCCCGACTCGACGCCACTCCCCCAACCCGCACGACCTCGCCCGGCTGGCGGCCGGCGAGCACCACGATCCGCACTCGGTGCTCGGCGCCCACCCGCATCCGGAAGGCACGATCATCCGGGCCATGCGTCCCCACGCGGAGAAGGTGGCGGCGCGCATCGGCGGCATCGATCACCCACTCGAGCCTCTCGGCCACGATGTGTTCAGCGCGCTCGTCCCGGTGCACGACCTGTCGGACTACCGGCTCGTGGTGACCTACCCGTTCGAGCACACCGTCGTCGTCGCCGACCCGTACCGGTTCCTGCCCACGCTCGGGGAGCTGGACCTGCACCTGTTCGCCGAGGGCCGGCACGAGCGGCTGTGGGAGATCCTGGGGGCGCATCAGCGCTCGTACGAGACGCCCGACGGCACGGTCCGCGGCACGTCGTTCGCGGTGTGGGCGCCCGGCGCGCGCGGCGTCACGGTCGTCGGCGACTTCGACGGCTGGAGCGGCCGGCTCGCGCCGATGCGGGTGCTCGGCTCCAGCGGCGTGTGGGAACTGTTCCTGCCCGACGTGGAGCCGGGTGCGCTGTACAAGTTCCGGGTCCACGGCCGCGACGGCTCGGTCCAGGACAAGGCCGACCCGATGGCGTTCGCCACCGAGGTGCCGCCGGCGACGGCCTCCGTGGTCAACCACAGCAGCTACGTGTGGGGCGACGACGCGTGGCTCGCCGCCCGGGCCGACTCCCGGCCGTGGCAGGAGCCGATGAGCGTCTACGAGGTGCACCTCGGCTCGTGGCGTCCCGGTCTCGGATACCGGGAGCTGGCCGACCAGCTGGCCGAGTACGTCGCGGCGGCCGGCTTCACCCACGTCGAGCTGCTGCCGGTGGCCGAGCATCCCTTCGGCGGATCGTGGGGATACCAGGTCACCTCGTACTACGCCCCCACCGCCCGCTTCGGCACGCCCGACGAGTTCCGTGCGTTCGTCGACCGGTTGCACGCCGCCGGCATCGGCGTGATCGTGGACTGGGTGCCCGCCCACTTTCCGAAGGACGAGTGGGCCCTGGCCCGCTTCGACGGCAGTGCCCTCTACGAACACCCCGATCCCCGGCGTGGCGAGCAGCTGGACTGGGGCACCTACGTCTTCGACTTCGGCCGCCGGGAGGTGCGCAACTTCCTCGTCGCCAACGCGCTGTACTGGATCGACGAGTTCCACATCGACGGCCTGCGCGTCGACGCCGTCGCCTCGATGCTGTACCTCGACTACTCGCGGCCCGAGGGCGGCTGGACCCCCAACGTGTACGGCGGCCGGGAGAACCTCGAGGCGGTGGCCTTCCTGCAGGAGATGAACGCCACCGTGCACAAGCTCCACCCCGGCGTCGTCACCGTCGCCGAGGAGTCCACGGCATGGCCCGGCGTCACCCGGCCCACCCACGCGGGCGGGCTCGGGTTCTCCATGAAATGGAACATGGGATGGATGCACGACACCCTCGGGTACATCGGCCGGGACCCGGTGCATCGCACGTACCACCACCATGAGATCACCTTCTCGCTGGTGTACGCCTGGAGTGAGAACTTCGTCCTGCCCGTCAGCCACGACGAGGTCGTGCACGGCAAGGGCACGCTCTGGACCCGGATGCCGGGTGGCGACCGCGAGCAGGCCGCCGGCCTGCGCGGCCTGCTCGCGTACATGTGGGCCCACCCCGGCAAGCAACTGCTGTTCATGGGGCAGGAGTTCGGCCAGACCGCGGAATGGTCCGAGGAGCGGGGCCTGGACTGGTGGCAGCTCGACGATCCGCACAACGGACCGCTGCACCAGGGCGTGCACCGGCTCGTCGCCGACCTCAACCGGATCTACCGTGAGCACCCCGCCCTGTGGACGCTGGACACCTCGCCGAGCGGGTACTCGTGGATCGACGCCAACGACTCGGCGAACAACGTGCTGAGCTTTCTCCGTCACGGGAGCGACGGTTCCGTCGTGGCGTGCCTGTTCAACTTCTCCGGATCGACGCATTCGGACTATCGTGTCGGACTACCCGAAACAGGACAGTGGTCGGAGATCCTCAACACGGATTCGACGGCCTACCAGGGCAACGGCGTCGGCAACCTCGGCGCCGTGACGGCCACGGCACGCTCCTGGCACGGGCGCCCGGCGTCGGCGGAGGTGACGCTGCCTGCTTACGGTGCGATCTGGCTGACGTTGCAGCGGTGACCGCCGTCCTCGGACGACAGGAGAAGAACAGGTGACTCGGACGCGGCTGCCGTTCCGCCTCGCGGTACCGGCGCTGGCCGTGATGGTGCTCGCCGGATGTGCCGCTCGCATCGAGGGCACCGCCGTCTCCATCTACGACAACCCGTTCTCGGTGGCGGGCCTGCCGGTGTCCTCGGGCCCGAGCGGCCCGCGGCCCGCCGCCCCGGACGCGCAGGTGACGATCGAGAACTCGGACGGCGGGGACGTCGACGTCCTCGCCGGCAACGCGGTCGCCGACATCGAGGCCTACTGGAACGAGGAGTTCCCGCGCATCGCCCGGGGCGCGTTCGAGCCCGTCGGCACGATCGCCTCGTGGGATCCCGACGAGCGCGGTCCGAAGTTCTGCGGCGAATCCACCTTCGAGTTCATCAACGCCGCGTACTGCAACCGCGACGACGTCATCGGGTGGGACCGCACCTACCTGATGCCGCAGCTCATCGAGACGTTCGGCCCGATGGCGGCCGTGACGGTGCTCGCCCACGAGTACGGGCACGCCGTCCAGTTCAAGGCCGGGACGGTCGCCGAGGACGATCCGGGCATCGTGTTCGAGCAGCAGGCGGACTGCTTCGCAGGCGCCTTCATGCGGCACGTCGCCGCCGGCAACTCGGAGCACTTCCGGTTGAACACCTCGGACGGGCTGAACTCGGTGCTGGCGTCGATGGTCTCCTTCCGCGACAGCGACCCCAACGACCCGGACGCGATCCACGGGTCAGCATTCGAGCGGGTCACCGCGTTCCAGATCGGCTTCACCGACGGTGCGGGATCGTGCACCCGCATCGACGCCGCCGAGATCGAGTCCCGGCGCGCCGATCTGCCGCAGTTCTTCGACAGTTCCGACGACGGCGAACTTCCCGTGACCGAGGAGTCGGTGGAGGCGCTGATGGCCTCGTTCCGCCGGGTGTTCGATCTGCCGGAACAACCGGAGCTCGACCTGTCCGGCGCCGACCTCGGCTGTCCGGACGCGAAGGCCACGTCGCCGGTGTCGTACTGTCCCGCCACCAACACCATCGGGGTGGACGTCGACGAGCTGGCGGACCGCGGTACCCCGTTGCAGACCGGCGCCGGGGGGATCACGACCGACGTACGGGGCGACTACGCCGCCTACGTGCTGCTCGCCTCCCGGTACGCCCTGGCCGTGCAGAACGCGGCCGGCCAGTCGCTCGTCGACCCCCAGACGGCGCTGCGGGCTGCCTGCCTCGCCGGCGTGATCAGCGCGGAACTGAGCCCCGACAGCACCGGCGCCCAGCCGGCCGAGGACATGGTGTGGTTGTCGCCGGGCGATCTGGACGAGGCGGTCTCCGGCCTGCTGACCGACGGCCTCGCCGCCAGCGACGTCAACGGCAACACCGTGCCGAGCGGATTCTCCCGGGTGGACGCGTTCCGCACCGGGGTTCTCGGCGGCGAGGCCGCCTGCTCGGGCCGCTACCACTGACCGACGCGCGGTGGCGGCCCGGGAAGCCGGACCGCCACCGCGGGTCGGGAACCGATCAGTACAGCGCCGACGCCAGCTTGCGGCGCGCGGTGACGACGAACGGCTCGGCGGGATCGAACAGCTCGAACAGCTCCAGCAGCCGCGTGCGGGCGGCGTTCCTCTCGTCGCCGGCGCTGCGGGCGACGAACCCGATCAGCCGGGTGAAGGCGGCCTCGGGCTGCTGGGCGAACAGTTCGGCGTCGGCCGCGACGAGCTGCGCCTCGAGGTCGGCCGGGGCGGCGTCGGCCGCGGCGATCGCGTCCTCGGGCACCGACTGAGCGCGGGCGAGGAACCGGACCTGCCGCAGCGCGGCCAGAGCGTCGGCATTGGCGGGCTCGGAGTTCAGGATCAGCTCGTACGCCGCCTCGGCACCGGCCAGGTCCCCTGCCTCGAGGGCCTGCTCGGCGGCGACGAACCGCGGATCCTCCTGCTCCTCGACGGGCTCGGCGCCGGGCGGGCCGGACAGCTTTCCGGCGACCGCGTCCTGGATGGCGGCGAGCCATTGCCGAAGCTGCGGTTCGGGCTGCACGCCCTGGAAGTCGGCGAGGGGCTGCCCGGCGGCGATCGCGACGACGGTCGGCACGGACTGCACACCGAACGCCTGCGCGATCCGCGGGTTGGCGTCCACGTCGACCTTCGCGAGGACCCAGCTGCCGCCACCCTCGTGGGCCAGCTTCTCGAGGACGGGCGAGAGCTGCTTGCACGGGCCACACCAGGTGGCCCACAGGTCCACGATGACGGGGACCTGCATCGAGCGCTGCAGCACCTCGGCCTCGAAGGTGGCCTCGGTAACGTCGACGACGGGCGTGAAACCGGACTGGGGGCCGGTGCCGGAGCCGGGCTGCGACGGAGGTGGGGGCGCGGTAGACCGCTCCTTGAGGGGCGCGAGATCCACCGCGCCGGACATCGCCGCGGCGGTCGCGGCGGAACGTGCTGCAGGACGGGAACCTGGTCGAGTCACGCCGTCCAGTCTGTCACGTTCCGCGCGGCAGGGGACAGCAGGTCAGGCGAGTGCGGGCGCGTCCACCGGACGCGCTTGCGCGGACAGTTCCGCCAGCCGGCCGGTGCGCACAGCCCACCATTCGAAGACGATCGTGCCGAACGGCGGGACGGACGAGATCAGGGCCAGGCCCGTGGTGACCAGGTTCCACTTCAGCGCCCGCGCGGTGAGGAGGGCGACGAGGACGAAGGCCACGAACACGCCGCCGTGCAGCGGGCCGAAGATCTTCACCCCGATCTCGTTGCCGTTCTCGGGCAGGTACTTGAACGCCATGCCGACGAGCAGGCCGGCCCAGGTGAAGGCCTCGAGGACGGCGACGAAGCGGAACCGCTTGGCCGGGGTGCTGAGATCGAAGAAGTTCGCCATGCACACCATTGTGCCGATCGGCTACGACGAGCTGTCGTTGCTGTGAGAGACGTCACCGCCCCCACGCGGTGCGCGGGGGCGGCGACGAGAGTATTGGACGCGGTCTACGCCTTGGGGACGCGGACGATGAGGGCGTCGCCCTGGCCGCCGCCGCCGCACAGGGCCGCGGCCCCGACACCGCCGCCGCGGCGGGCAAGTTCGAGCGCCAGGTGCAGCACGATCCGGGCCCCGGACATCCCCAGCGGGTGGCCCAGCGCGATGGCGCCGCCGTTGACGTTGATCCGGGCCGGGTCCAGCCCCAGCTCGCGGCCGGAGGCGATCCCGACCGCGGCGAACGCCTCGTTGATCTCCACCAGGTCCAGCCCGGCCGGGTCCAGGCCCTCCCGGGCGCAGGCCTTGGCGATCGCCCGGGCCGGCTGGGACTGCAGCGTCGAGTCCGGGCCGGCGACCACCCCGTGCGCGCCGATCTCGGCGAGCCAGGACAGACCCAACTGTTCGGCCCTGGCCCGGCTCATCACCACCACCGCGGCCGCCCCGTCGGAGATCTGCGAGGCCGACCCGGCGGTGACGGTGCCGTCCTTCGCGAACGCCGGCCGCAGCGCCGCCAGCGACTCGGCGGTGGTCTCCGGGCGGATGCCCTCGTCGGCGGTGACCACGACCGGCTCGCCGCGGCGCTGCGGGATCGACACCGGCACGATCTCCGCGTCGAACAGCCCGTCCTTCTGCGCGCGGGCCGCCCGCTGGTGGCTGGCGGCGGCGACGGCGTCCTGCTCGGCGCGGGAGACGAACCGGGTGCCGGTGTTGGCGGCCTCGGTGAGGTTGCCCATGGCCTGGTCGGTGAAGATGTCGGCAGCCCGTCGAAGGCCATGTGGTCGCGCAGGGTCGCATCGCCGTACTTGAACCCGGCCCGGGAGTGCTCGAGCAGGTGCGGGGCCCGGCTCATCGACTCCTGGCCGCCGGCGACGACGATGTCGAACTCGCCGGCGCGGATGAGCTGGTCGGCCAGCGCGATCGCGTCGATGCCGGACAGGCACACCTTGTTCACGGTCAGGGCGGGCACGTCCATCGGGATGCCGGCGGCCACCGCGGCCTGCCGGGCCGGGATCTGGCCGGCGCCGGCGGTGAGCACCTGACCCATGATCACGTACTCGACCTGCTCCGGGGCCACCCCGGCCTTGGCGAGGGCACCGGCGATGGCGACCCCGCCGAGGTCCGAACCGGAGAGGTCCTTCAGGGCGCCCTGCAGACGCCCCATCGGGGTCCGGGCTCCGGCAACGATGACAGAACTGGTCACGAGGATTTCCTCCGGTGGTGGGAGTGACGGCTTCCGCGCGGGCTCGAGGCCGGCAAGCCCATCCCGACGCATACTGATCTAACGTTAGCGCTACCGTCTTTATTCATGACTGAGACCTCCCCCACTCCGACTCCGCTCGCGGCGCTGACCTCCGGCCTCGTGACCGCCATCGACCACGTCGGCATCGCGGTCCCCGACCTGGACGCCGCCCTCACCTGGTACGCCGAGAACCTCGGGCTCGTCTCCACCCACGAGGAGGTCAACGAGGAGCAGGGCGTGCGCGAGGCGATGCTGTCGGTTCCCGGCTCGCCGGAGGGCGCGACCGCGATCCAGCTGCTCGCCCCGCTGAACGAGAACTCGACGATCGCGAAGTTCATCGACCGCAGCGGGCCCGGCCTGCAGCAGCTCGCCTACCGCGTCAGCGACCTCGATGCGGTGTCCGCCGAGCTCCGCGCGCGCGGCGTGCGCCTGCTGTACGACGCCCCGCGACGCGGCACCGCCGATTCCCGCATCAACTTCCTCCACCCCAAGGACGCCGGCGGCGTGCTCGTCGAGCTCGTCGAACCTGCTGCGCACGGATCGCACTGACCGCCCCCATCTCACCCGGCCGACTCGCCGGGTTCACACCGCCGCAGCATTAGCACAACGCGGCGGCACGCGCAGCTCCGGCCGCTTCGAGCAGGTAGATTGGCGCCATGGTCTTCGATCGCGATCGCACCCCAAGCCACCTGCCCTTCTCCATCGTGCGCAAGGGATTCGACCGCGACGAGGTGACCAACTACTTCGCCAGATTCGAGGCCGAGCTGCGCGTGACCGCCACGGACCGGGATGCGGCCGCCGCGCAGGCTCGCGACCTGGCTCGACAGCTCGAGAACGCCCGCAACGAGATCGACGAGCTGCGCAAGGACGTCGATCGGCTGTCGGTGCCGCCCACCACGGCCGAGGGCATGAGCGACCGCATCTCCCGCATGCTGCGCCTCGCCTCCGACGAGGCGTCCGAGCTGCGGGCACGGGCCGAGGCCGACGCAGCCGAGATGATCTCCCTGGCCGAGCAGGAAGGCATCCGGCTGCGCGGGGACTACGAAGCGATGATCGCCGAACTCGCCGAGCGGCGTAAGGCATTCGAGACGGAGCACGCCCGCACGATGGCGGAGGCGCGTGCCCAGGCCGCCCGGATCATCGCCGCCGCCGAAGCGGAGCGCGATCGCCTGGCGGCGGAGGCGGAAGCCAAGCGGGACCGGGTCCAGCAGGACTTCGAGATCGCCATGAGCGAGCGCCGCAGCAAGGTCCTCGGCGCCCTCGACGAGCTCGAGCGCACCAGCAAGGCCGAGGCCGAGCAGCGTCTCGAGATCGCGTCCCGCGAAGCGGCACGCCGGCTCGAGATCGCCACCGAACAGTCCGAGCGGAAGATCGCCAACGCCCGCGATCTGACCGAGGAACTGCGGGTGCTGCGCGGCCGCATCCTCAGCCAGTTGGACGGGGTACGCGGTCAGCTCGAGGCCGTGCCGTCGATGCTCGCCGCCGTGACGCGCGAGGGCGAGCTGCTCGACCGCGACCGGGATGCGCTCACCACCGAGGGCGAGGCCGACGCGACCAAGGAGATCGCCACCGGGGAATCCGAGAAGGAACCGGCCACCAAGGAACTTCCGGCGGCCGGCGGCAAGCCGGAGGGCAGCGACGGCGAAGCCGGCTCGGCGAAGGAGGCACGGTCCGGCGAGGAGGCACCGCCCACCGATCGCCTCGGCCGCTCACCTGCAGTGGCCAGCAAGGTCCGCAACTGACCCGACGGCTGAGCCGTCACTAGGACCCGACGGCTGAGCCGTCACTAGGACCCGACGGCTGAGCCGTCACTAGGACCCGACGGCTGAGCCGTCACTAGGACCCGACGGCTGAGCCGTCACTAGGACCACCGCCGGGTCGGTCCGCGGGTACCGCGGCCGGCCCAGCATCCGTTGTGCCAGTGTCGGCGTTCGTCGGCGCCCCCGATGTCGTCGGTGGGCCAGGCGACCACGTGGGGGGTTCCCGGCGCGATCTCGTGATCGCAGCCGGGGCACCGGTACGCCTTCGTTGCTCGCGACCCGGGGACGGTGCGCACGGTGTAGCGCTCGGACTCCGCGCCGGACGGCCCCCATTCGGTGCGGGAGGTGGCCCCGGAGAACGTCGACCCGCCGATATCGGGCCGGCGCCGGCGCTGCGATCGGGGAACGTTGCGGCGGGGCATATCAGAACAGCCGGAACTCGTTGCTCTCGGTGCCGCGCAGGGCGTCGTAGTCGAGCACGAGGCAGCGGATACCGCGATCGGTCGCAAGGGTCTTGGCCTGTGGCTTGATCTGTTGCGCCGCGAAGACACCGCTGACGGGCGCGAGCAACGGGTCCCGGTTGAGCAACTCGAGGTACCGGGTGAGCTGCTCGACACCGTCGATCTCGCCGCGTCGCTTGATCTCGACGGCCACCGTGCCGCCGTCCGCGTCCCGGCACAGCAGGTCCACCGGACCGATGGCCGTGGGGTATTCCCGGCGGACGAGGGTGTAGCCGGGGCCGAGGGTTTCGACGTGCTCGGCGAGCAGTTCCTGCAGATGCGCCTCGACACCGTCCTTGATCAGGCCCGGGTCCACACCCAGCTCGTGGCTCGAATCGTGCTCGATCTCGTCGATGGTGATCCGGAGTTGCTCACCCGTCTTGTTGGTCACCACCCACAGGGCGTGCGCCTCGTCTGCGGACTCCTCGACCAGCCAGCACGGCGGACTCATCCAGTTCAGCGGCTTGTAGGCACGGTCGTCGGCGTGCACACTGACCGATCCGTCGGCTTTGACCAAGAGCAGCCGACGCGCCATCGGCAGGTGTGCCGTCAGACGTCCGACGTAGTCGACTCGACAGCGGGCAATCACAAGGCGCACGTTGCCACCCTAGAGGATCGCTCCGGACTACTCTCGAACGACCATGCCTCGCACCCGCCGCACCTCGCCCCTCGGCTCGCCGCTGCTCGGCGCGCCCGCGGAATCCGTCCGGCGCCAACGTGTTCGCGTGCAGACATTGCTCACCCTGTTGCTGCTCGGCACGAACATCGCGGGGGCCGCGATCACGGCGTTGTTGATCAACGTCGTCGTCCCGGGCCCCTCGGTGCTGCGTCCGGAGTTCGTCGTCGTCACCGGCGTCATAGCACCCGTCTACGTCGGCGGGGCCATCGTCCTGGGAACGGCCTTCGGGACCCGGCTCGGCCTTGCACAACTGCGGTGGATCCTCGAGGACCGGGATCCCACCCCCGACGAACGACGTGCAACCATGCGGCTGCCGATGCGCCTCACCGCCCAGCAGGGTGCATTCTGGGCGCTGGGGCTGGTGCTGTTCGCGACCGCGTTCGGTGTAGTGGATCCGCGCACGATCCCGAAGGTCGCCCTCACCATCGCCCTCGCGGGCCTGACGGTCTGCGGCTTCGTCTATCTGTTCAGCGAATTCGCCCTGCGGCCGATCGCGGCCCGGGCCTTGGAGGCCGGGGCGACGCCGCGACGCCGACTCACCGGCACCAGCGGCCGCATCATGGTGGCCTGGGCGCTGGGCAGCGGCGTTCCCGTCGTCGGGCTGATGCTCGTGGCGGTCTTCAGCTTCGTCCGTCCCGTATCACCCGTCCGGTTCGCGGTGACGATCCTGACGATCGGCGGACTCGCCTTGTTGTTGGGGGCGTTGCTTATGCTCCTCACCGCCCGGACCAGCGTCGCGCCGATCGAGTCGGTGCGGTCCGGCATGGCCCGCATCGAGCGGGGCGACCTCGATGCCGAGGTGGTCGTCTACGACGGAACCGAACTGGGAGAACTGCAGGCGGGATTCAACCGCATGGCCGACGGCCTCCGCGAGCGCGAACGGATCCGCGACGTCTTCGGCCGGCACGTCGGGCAGGACGTCGCGCGGGCGGCGTTGGCGTCGTCGCCGCGCCTGGGCGGCGAGGAACGCCATGTCGCGGTGCTGTTCATCGATATCATCGGCTCGACGGCAATGGCGGCCGATCGGCCGCCCACCGAGGTCGTACATCTGCTCAACCGCTTCTTCGAAGTGGTGGTCGAGGAGGTGCACCGGGCCGGCGGGTTCGTCAACAAGTTCGAGGGCGACGCGGCACTGGCCATCTTCGGCGCTCCGGTCGCAATGGACGACGCGGCGGGCAGTGCGCTCGCGGCCGCCCGGGAGATGGCCCGCCGGTTGCGCACCGAGGTCCCCGAGTGCGAGGCGGGAATCGGGGTCACCGAGGGCCTCGCGGTGGCCGGAAACGTGGGCGCTCACGAGAGATTCGAGTACACGGTGATCGGCGATCCGGTGAACGAAGCGGCTCGGCTGTCGGACGTCGCCAAGACGTTCCCCGGCCACGTGGTGGCGTCGGCCCGGGCGGTAGAGGTGGCCGCGGAAGCGGAGCGCATCCGATGGTCGCTGAAAGGTGAAGTCACCCTGCGCGGGCGGTCGGAGGTCACCCGCCTTGCGGTCCCGGTGGACTGATCCCGACGAAGGACCGACGGGTTCGGCTGCGCCCCACAGGGAACGCGGAAATGCCGGAAGCCCCCCCAACGAGGTTGGGGGGCTTCCGGTAACGGGTGTTCGGCGGTGTCCTACTCTCCCACACCCTGTCGGGTGCAGTACCATCGGCGCTGGAGGGCTTAGCTTCCGGGTTCGGAATGGGACCGGGCGTTTCCCCTCCGCTATGGCCGCCGTAACTCTGTGAAACGACCCACGCACGCTGTTCGCGGGGGTCGGGGCCGCAGCCCCACCCATTTCTTGGGGGGCAGCGTTTACTCCGACTCCTCGCGCAGCGAGTGTGAGTGTGTTGTTTCAGATACCGCACAGTGGACGCGTAGCTTCTTTGTGGTAAGTCCTCGGCCTATTAGTACCGGTCACCTGCATGCGTTACCGCACTTCCAGTTCCGGCCTATCAACCCGGTGGTCTGCCGGGGGCCTTACCCCCTCGAGGGGGGTGAGAAACCTCATCTTGGAACAGGCTTCCCGCTTAGATGCTTTCAGCGGTTATCCCTTCCGAACGTAGCCAACCAGCCGTGCCCCTGGCGGGACAACTGGCACACCAGAGGTTCGTCCGTCCCGGTCCTCTCGTACTAGGGACAGCCTTCCTCAAGTTTCTAACGCGCGCGGCGGATAGAGACCGAACTGTCTCACGACGTTCTAAACCCAGCTCGCGTGCCGCTTTAATGGGCGAACAGCCCAACCCTTGGGACCTACTCCAGCCCCAGGATGCGACGAGCCGACATCGAGGTGCCAAACCATCCCGTCGATATGGACTCTTGGGGAAGATCAGCCTGTTATCCCCGGGGTACCTTTTATCCGTTGAGCGACACCGCTTCCACATGCCGGTGCCGGATCACTAGTCCCGACTTTCGTCCCTGCTCGACCTGTCGGTCTCACAGTCAAGCTCCCTTGTGCACTTGCACTCGACACCTGATTGCCAACCAGGCTGAGGGAACCTTTGGGCGCCTCCGTTACATTTTGGGAGGCAACCGCCCCAGTTAAACTACCCACCAGGCACTGTCCCTGAACCCGATCAGGGTCCGAGGTTAGAGGTCCAATACGATCAGAGTGGTATTTCAACAACGACTCCACCCACACTGGCGTGCGGGCTTCCCAGTCTCCCACCTATCCTACACAAACCGAACCGAACACCAATACCAAGCTGTAGTGAAGGTCCCGGGGTCTTTTCGTCCTGCCGCGCGTAACGAGCATCTTTACTCGTAGTGCAATTTCGCCGAGTCTGTGGTTGAGACAGCAGAGAAGTCGTTACGCCATTCGTGCAGGTCGGAACTTACCCGACAAGGAATTTCGCTACCTTAGGATGGTTATAGTTACCACCGCCGTTTACTGGGGCTTAAATTCTCAGCTTCGCGGAGTGAACTCCGCTGACCGGTCCTCTTAACCTTCCAGCACCGGGCAGGCGTCAGTCCGTATACCTCGTCTTACGACTTCGCACGGACCTGTGTTTTTAGTAAACAGTCGCTTCTCTCTGGTCTCTGCGACCACCCCCGGCTCACGGAGCAAGTCCGGTCACCGGGACTGGTCCCCTTCTCCCGAAGTTACGGGGGCATTTTGCCGAGTTCCTTAACCACAGTTCTCTCGATCGCCTCGGTATTCTCTACCTGACCACCTGTGTCGGTTTGGGGTACGGGCCGTGTGAAAGCTCGCTAGAGGCTTTTCTCGGCAGCATAGGATCATGGAATTCGCCTCATTCGGCTACGCATCACCTCTCAGGCTGTGTGCGACACGGATTTGCCTGTGTCACGCCCTACGGGCTTACACCGGTACAACCACTGACCGGCCCCACTACCTTCCTGCGTCACCCCATCGCTTGGCTACTACCACCGAAGGTCCCGTGCAGCAGGCTCTCGGCTCCCGAAGGAACTCGATCACCCTTTGGACGGTTAGTACCGATGATTCACCAGGGGCGCGTTCACACGGGTACGGGAATATCAACCCGTTGTCCATCGACTACGCCTGTCGGCCTCGCCTTAGGTCCCGACTCACCCTGGGCGGATTAACCTGGCCCAGGAACCCTTGGTCATTCGGCGGACGAGTTTCTCACTCGTCTTTCGCTACTCATGCCTGCATTCTCACTCGCGCAGCCTCCACACCTGGATCACTCCGGCGCTTCCCCGGCTGCACGACGCTCCCTACCCACCCACACCACTGCCGGACGATCCGTGGACCCTCCGGGGTGTTGTGCGAGTGCCGCGGCTTCGGCGGTGTACTTGAGCCCCGCTACATTGTCGGCGCAGAACCACTTGACCAGTGAGCTATTACGCACTCTTTCAAGGGTGGCTGCTTCTAAGCCAACCTCCTGGTTGTCTCAGCGATCCCACATCCTTTTCCACTTAGTACACGCTTAGGGGCCTTAGCCGGCGATCTGGGCTGTTTCCCTCTCGACTACGAAGCTTATCCCCCGCAGTCTCACTGCCGCGCTCTCACTCACCGGCATTCGGAGTTTGGCTGATTTCGGTAAGCTTGTGGGCCCCTAGACCATCCAGTAGCTCTACCTCCGGTGAGAAACACGCGACGCTGCACCTAAATGCATTTCGGGGAGAACCAGCTATCACGGAGTTTGATTGGCCTTTCACCCCTACCCACAGCTCATCCCCTCAGTTTTCAACCTAAGTGGGTTCGGGCCTCCACGACGTCTTACCGTCGCTTCACCCTGGCCATGGGTAGATCACTCCGCTTCGGGTCTAGAACATGCCACTGATGCGCCCTGTTCGGACTCGCTTTCGCTACGACTACCCCACACGGGTTAACCTCGCGACATGCCACTAACTCGCAGGCTCATTCTTCAAAAGGCACGCCGTCACCCCCAGCAGACCAAACTGCTCGAAGGCTCCGACGGATTGTAAGCGCACGGTTTCAGGTACTATTTCACTCCCTCCCGGGGTACTTTTCACCTTTCCCTCACGGTACTAGTCCGCTATCGGTCACCAGGGAGTATTCAGGCTTATCGGGTGGTCCCGACGGATTCACAGCAGATTTCACGGGCCCGCTGCTACTCGGGTATTCGAATCGACAGTCACCGCGTTTTCGTCTACGGGATTCTCACCCTCTACGACAGGCCGTTCCAGACCATTTCGACTAACACAGGCGATTTCTCACTGTCGGCCGGCGCGGCAGCACCGACACATCGAACCCCACAACCCCGAACACACAACCCCTGCCGGGTATCACATGTATCCGGTTTAGCCTCTTCCGTTTTCGCTCGCCACTACTCACGGAATCACATGTTGTTTTCTCTTCCTGTGGGTACTGAGATGTTTCACTTCCCCACGTTCCCTCCACACGCCCTATATATTCAGGCGCGGGTAACACGACATCACTCGTGCTGGGTTTCCCCATTCGGAAATCCTCGGAT
Source organism: Rhodococcus sp. M8 (assembly GCF_015654185.1). Classification (NCBI taxonomy): domain Bacteria; kingdom Bacillati; phylum Actinomycetota; class Actinomycetes; order Mycobacteriales; family Nocardiaceae; genus Rhodococcus; species Rhodococcus sp. M8. Next base: position 2,200 of record NZ_CP064065.1, on the reverse strand, counting down.
CACAGCTCGGTTGACAGCTCCCCGAGGCATATCGCAGCCTCCCACGTCCTTCATCGGCTCCTGGTGCCAAGGCATCCACCGTACGCTCATAAACACTTACAACAAAGATGCTCGCGTCCACTGTGCAGTTCTCAAACAACACACAACAACCGGTACCGGAAGAAGAAACAACCCCTTCGTTCCCGATCATCGTCGCTGACAAAACACTCGCGTGTTCTCTCAGGACCCAACAGTGCACCGATATAACTCCTCGGATCCCGCACAGAAACGGGACCCGGACGAGAAGTAGCTGTCAGCGTTCCACCCATGAGCACCACCGGATTACGTGTGAATCCGAAATGGCTCTGCCCGTGGCGGAGTCACCTGTGTGACCCACCGACGGGAGTTGCTCCTTAGAAAGGAGGTGATCCAGCCGCACCTTCCGGTACGGCTACCTTGTTACGACTTCGTCCCAATCGCCGATCCCACCTTCGACGGCTCCCTCCCACGAGGGGTTAGGCCACCGGCTTCGGGTGTTACCGACTTTCATGACGTGACGGGCGGTGTGTACAAGGCCCGGGAACGTATTCACCGCAGCGTTGCTGATCTGCGATTACTAGCGACTCCGACTTCACGGGGTCGAGTTGCAGACCCCGATCCGAACTGAGACCGGCTTTAAGGGATTCGCTCCACCTCGCGGTATCGCAGCCCTCTGTACCGGCCATTGTAGCATGTGTGAAGCCCTGGACATAAGGGGCATGATGACTTGACGTCGTCCCCACCTTCCTCCGAGTTGACCCCGGCAGTCTCCTGCGAGTCCCCAACCGAATTGCTGGCAACACAGGACAAGGGTTGCGCTCGTTGCGGGACTTAACCCAACATCTCACGACACGAGCTGACGACAGCCATGCACCACCTGTACACCGACCACAAGGGAAACCCCATCTCTGGGGCGGTCCGGTGTATGTCAAACCCAGGTAAGGTTCTTCGCGTTGCATCGAATTAATCCACATGCTCCGCCGCTTGTGCGGGCCCCCGTCAATTCCTTTGAGTTTTAGCCTTGCGGCCGTACTCCCCAGGCGGGGCGCTTAATGCGTTAGCTACGGCACGGATCCCGTGGAAGGAAACCCACACCTAGCGCCCACCGTTTACGGCGTGGACTACCAGGGTATCTAATCCTGTTCGCTACCCACGCTTTCGCTCCTCAGCGTCAGTTACTGCCCAGAGACCCGCCTTCGCCACCGGTGTTCCTCCTGATATCTGCGCATTTCACCGCTACACCAGGAATTCCAGTCTCCCCTGCAGTACTCAAGTCTGCCCGTATCGCCTGCAAGCCCGCAGTTGAGCTGCGGGTTTTCACAGACGACGCGACAAACCGCCTACGAGCTCTTTACGCCCAGTAATTCCGGACAACGCTCGCACCCTACGTATTACCGCGGCTGCTGGCACGTAGTTGGCCGGTGCTTCTTCTGTACCTACCGTCACTCGCGCTTCGTCGGTACTGAAAGAGGTTTACAACCCGAAGGCCGTCATCCCTCACGCGGCGTCGCTGCATCAGGCTTGCGCCCATTGTGCAATATTCCCCACTGCTGCCTCCCGTAGGAGTCTGGGCCGTGTCTCAGTCCCAGTGTGGCCGGTCGCCCTCTCAGGCCGGCTACCCGTCGTCGCCTTGGTGGGCCGTTACCCCACCAACAAGCTGATAGGCCGCGGGCCCATCCTGCACCGGAAAACCTTTCCACCGACAGCCATGCGGCCGCCGGTCCTATCCGGTATTAGACCCAGTTTCCCAGGCTTATCCCGAAGTGCAGGGCAGATCACCCACGTGTTACTCACCCGTTCGCCACTAATCCACCCAGCAAGCTGGGCTTCATCGTTCGACTTGCATGTGTTAAGCACGCCGCCAGCGTTCGTCCTGAGCCAGGATCAAACTCTCCGTTGAAGACTCACAATCAAACCCCGAAGGGCCGATCAGTCATAGACATCGAGCCAAATCACCAGCAAAAACTCAAACCAGCAAAAACACTGACCACCACAGACGGAAGAATGCGGCAGCCAGCAACAACCACCCCCCGAAAAGAGAGGCGGTCGCACCAAAAATATTTTGGCACTGACATTCATCGGCACACTGTTGAGTTCTCAAAGAACACGCACACACCATCACCCCACGAACCGAGGTCCGCGGCGTTCCGGGGCAACCGTTCCAGCCTACCCACACCACCCG